>OY762007.1:0-4800000 GCA_963665115.1 uncultured Rivularia sp.
ATTAGAACAAGGAGCAGATGTTTGGGCTGATAGATTGGCAGAACTAATTATTTTTATCCAAAGAGAGTTTTTTGTCGGCAATGAAGATTATATAAATTGGGTTTTGGATAAATTAAATTTGCAGAATGAAATATCTTTAGAAGAAACAAAAATTCAGAAAGGAGGAGTTAATTATGGTTGGTATCAAGCCGCAGCTAATTATATTGCTCAAACAGAACTTGATAGACATCCCAATTCAGAAGAATTATCTAGTTATTTTCAATACTTTGGCGAAGAAATGGCAAAATGGGCAACAGAAAACAGCTTACTTCCCGAACATGAAAATCCCACCTATCAAGCAGTATGCAATTATTTAACTGATTATTTAGAGATTAGCGGATGGGAGCAAGAATCGATAAATTTTACTGAAGAATTGGCAGTTTATACAGCAGCAAAATTTAAAAATAAAGCTATATGTTCCTTAAGTTCTGGAGAATTTGCAGCAGAAGACCAATTAGAATCAGTAGTCTTATTTAAACCCCAGCAATACAGTAATAAAAATGCTTTAGGAGGAAGACGGATTAAACGAGGAATTTCTAAAGTGTGGTCGTTAGAAATGATGCTGCGTCAAGCTTACTGGGCAGTTCCCGCAGGGAAGTTGGAAGACCAGCGACCGATATTCCTCTTCATTTTTCCAGCTTACGTATATTCTCCTCAAACAGCCAGAGCCATTGGTAGATTAGTTAAAAAACTCAAAAAAATTAATCTTTGGGAAGTTTGTAAACAATGGCGAAAAGCCGAAATGAATTTTAGTCAACTACAGTATTTACTTGAAGCAGAAAAAGAACCAAAATCAGCACGCTATCAAAATAAATATGACCTTAGAGAACTGCCATTTATGGCAATGACACATACCAAAACTAGAGGTAAAACAAATACAGATGCTTGGGTAGAGCCTGCATTTATTACACTTATTTTACCAATACTTTTTGGTGTTAAAGTAGTAGCCACACCAAGCTCCGATCCAATTTATTCCAGCGATGAAGAATTTCTCGAATCGGTAAGGCTAGATGGTGTTGCCGGATTTTGGAATACTTTAGGCTTAAACACAGATTTACGATTACAAGAATTAGAAAAAGCATTACAACTTTTATTAATAGCCTACAGTTTGCATTTAGAAACTCGCAGTTCCCCACCAGATGCAAGATGGCAAGCATTTCATGGAACAGTTAGAGAGGTGAAAACCAATGTATTAAACGTATTCGCTTTAGCAAATCAAAAATTACGAGCAGATAAAAGAGATGCAAGCAATCAAGAAGTTTTGCGTTATTGGAAATACGCGGAAATTTTATCAATTAATAATGGAGGAGATTATTTAATGGAGTTAATGACAAAGTTGGTGAAAGAATATAGAACGTTTTATCAAGCGAGTTTAAGCGAATCAAGTCATACAATATTGCTTCCGATATCCAAAGCTTTGGAAGTAATTTTAAGCGTTCCCCAGCAGATTGATAATGAAGACGTAATTATGCAAGGTGCTGGACAATTAAGGGATGCAATCGAGCGTCAAGAAGTTTATAAACGTCCCATAATTGCTAATAAATCCATTAATTACGCTACCAGACAAGCAGAAGAAATCAAAGCCATCCACGCATTTATGACAACCTGCGTCAAAGAATTATTTATGGGGCTTTATCAAGGAGATAGAGCATTACTTCAAGAAAACCGCAACCGCATCAAATCCGGTGCTGAATTCGCTTACCGCTGGTTGGCTTTGCAGGAAAACTCAAAATCAGAAATTAATGGTTAACCCCGAAACATATGTAGAGACGTAGCACTGCTACGTCTCCCAGCAATTCCCGAAAAAACGAACCACTACCTCTGTTGTTTCTCAAGATAACAGGTTAAGTAGGTAGGCTAGAATAAACAAAACTATGTAACAGAATGTAAAACTCTTGAAGTGCTTGTGATTGCTTCGTTTCACTCCGTTCCACTCGCAATGACATAGTTATAAATTTTCCCACCCACCTACTTAAATAACCCAATTAAATTTGAATTATTCGTTATTTCCGAAACATATGTAGAGACTTCCGCAGTGCTACGTCTCCCAGCAATTCCCGAAAAAACGAACCACTACCTTTGTTGTTTCGCAAGATAACAGCTTAAATAACCGAATTAAATTTGAATGATTCGTTACTTCCGAAACCTATGTAGAGACTTCCGCAGTGCTACGTCTCCCAGCAATCCCAGAAAAAACGAACCACTACCTTTGTTGTTTCGCAAGATAACAGCTTAAATAACCGAATTAAATTTGAATGATTCGTTATTTCCGAAACCTATGTAGAGACGTAGCAGTGCGGAAGTCTCCCAGCAATCCCCGAAAAAACGAACCACTACCTCTGTTGTGGGAGCAAGATAACAGGTTAAATAACCCAATTAAATTTGAATGATTCGTTATTTCCGAAACGTCGGGAGACGTAGCACTGCTACGTCTCTACAACCCCTCGGGATTTATGCGGTGAAACCACTATTCTTGACTAAAATCAAAAGGAAACTAAACCATGACTATTCTCGAAAGTCTCAAATCTCAATTTCCTACAGCTTTCCCTCGTTTAGCATCTGGAAAGTACGTTCACTTTATCATGCTGCGTCACAGCCAATCTTTCCCGGTGTTTCAAACTGATGGAATTCTCAATACAGCCCGTACTCAAGCTGGATTGGAACATTCAGAACAGATGAGCCGTTTGGTGATGTTCAAGCGCAAGCAAACAACTCCTGAAAGACTTGCAGGAAGGGAACTATTGCGTTCGTTGGATATTACTACTGCCGATAAGGAAAATAAAGATAAATATTGCGAATATAGCAGCGAAGATGCTTGTAAAAAGTGTCCCGACTGTATTATGTATGGTTTTGCAATTGGTGATAAAGGTTCTGAACGCTCTAAAGTGTATTCAGATTCGGCATTTTCTCTTAGCTCATACGAACAAGCACACCGCAGCTTTACCTTCAACGCAACTTTTGAAGGAGGTACTATGAGCGAAGGTGGAGAAATGCGAAATTCCATCAACGAACAAGACCATATTTTACCAGAAGTCACCTTTCCTACGGTAGAAACTTTGCGAGACTGTACCTACGAAGGTTTTCTTTATGTATTAGGAAACCTGCTAAGAACCAGACGTTACGGAGCGCAAGAATCCCGTACCGGAACAATGAAAAATCATCTTGTGGGAATTGCTTTTTGTGATGGTGAAGTTTTTAGTAATTTGCATTTTACCCAAGCGCTTTACGATGCTTTAAAAGGGGATATTAACGCTCCCATTAGCGATATTTTAATCCAAGCAAACACAGTTTCCAAAGAATTACTCAACTCAGAACCCGTGCGGAAGAAAAAGATTGTTTTTGATGCAGAATTAGAAGAATTCGTTGGAGAAGTAAATGCTCTTTATCAAAATGAAGATAATTTGACAGAAGTAATTACAGCACTTTCCGAACAAACAAAATCTTATGCTTCTACATTTGGAGCATTGAAGAAGAAAGGGAAAAAAGGTTAAACGTTTCTCTCGTTCTGCGTTTCCCAGCCAGAGACTGGGAACCAGTTGCACCAGTTGCAAATCCTGTTCACTGATAACTGTTCACTGATAACTGAAATGTCTTTATATCACTGTTTGCTAACACTGCATGATAACGTTTTTTTCGCAACTAGAGAAATGGGTATTCTTTATGAAACTGAAAAATATTTACATAATTGGGCTTTGAGTTTTGCTTTATTTAATGTTAATTACATTCCCCACTGCTACCGTCTTCAGGGAGAAAGGGCACAGAAACCAACTTACTTGGATGAAAAATCGGAACAAAATTTACTACATTTAAATCAAGCTGAAATTTATGTCTTTCCCGCACAGCCGATAATTTGGTCTTATCAGGTAAATACTTTCAAAGCTGCTCAAGTTTCTTATTACGGAAAATCCAAACAGTTTGGTGATAAAGGAGCCGATAAAAATTATCCGATTAACTTTGGTAGAGCCAAAGAATTAGCTGTGGGAAGTAAATATCGTACTTATATAACCGCTCCCGATGATATGAAATTTCCGAAATGGATTCGTTTGGGTAAATGGGCTGCGAAAATAAAAGTTGATATTATCAAAATACCAGATTGGGCAATTCAAACTGAATCAAAAACCTACATTTGCAATCATCCCTTAAATCCTTTAGATTTATCTACAAATACCAACTTACTTTTGTACAATCGTATTGTCATGCCTCCAGTAAGTTTGGTAAGTCAAGCTCAATTAAATGGAGAACATCTAAAATCAAATTTTAGTAAATCAAATACTAATAATTGGGAAATTTTAAAAAAACAATATCCCGAACTTCCAAACCAATTAACTTTACCAATAGGGGCATCTTATGGAGCCAGAAACACTGTTGCAGCCTAAACAAACTTCGAGTTTGCATTCATTAGTAGTAGAATTAGCTGCTGCCGATAAAGGAAGAATACCCGCAACTCTTTCGAGAGCAATTCATGCTTTGGTATTGCAATGGTTGCAAAAAGGTTCTCCCGAAATCGCGGAATCAGTCCACGAAGCCCAAACCTCACCGATGAGTCTATCTGGTTTAATGGGAAATCGTCGTCACAAAGGAAGTCAACCGGGAGATAATTTCTGCTTTCGTATATCTTTACTAAATGGAAGTTTAATCGAACCTTTACTTCAAGGATTGCAGCAACAAGAAAGAAAACCCGTCATCCTAGCAAAATTCCCCTTCGTCATTCGGAATATCTATACCTTACCCGGAAACACATCGTTTAGCAGCAGCAACCGACTTTAGTTTATTAGCTAAAACACCCGCTTTCAGCAAAGACATCGAACTAAACTTTCTTTCCCCCACCAGCTTTAAACAATCTCAAAATATCCAAAATTTTCCCTTACCCGAATTAGTATTTGGTTCATTGCTCCGGAAGTGGAATAGTTTTGCACCAGAAGAATATAAATTTCCCGATATCCAATGGATGGGATTAGTATCAGCATACGAACTCAAAACCCAAGCACTCAAAATGGAAAGCGGAGCCGAAATCGGCGCACAGGGTTGGGTACGCTATCGGTTCAAAGACGACGAACAAGCCAAAATTGCGAATATACTGGCAAATTTCGCCTTTTTCTCAGGAGTCGGACGTAAAACTTCAATGGGAATGGGGCAAACAGTTATGAGTGAACAGTGAACAGTTAACAGTTATCAATTACAAATGTAGTGGGAGCGTCTCGCTTCCTAACTGCTTTCAATTAACAATTAACATTTTCCAATCCAAAATCCAAAATCGTGAATTATCTACCATTAGCCTACCTAAACGCTTGGGAATATTGTCCGCGACGATTTTACCTAGAACATCAATTAGGAGAAATGGCTGACAACGAACATATTATCATCGGTCGCCATTTACACCGAAATATCAATGAAGAAGGTACGTGTATTGAAGGTGATACGATTATCTATCGTCAACAGTGGGTGTGGAGCGATCGCCTTCTAATCAAAGGTATTATCGATGCTGTTGAACAGAGAGATGAGCGGCTGATTCCTCTGGAATACAAAAAGGGAAGAATGAATAATCATATCAACGACCATTTTCAACTTTGCGGTGCGGCTTTATGTTTAGAAGAGCGCACTGGTAAGACTATTACCGAAGGAGAAATTTTCTATTATGCTAACCGTCGTCGCGAACGAGTTGAGTTTACACCAGCATTACGTGAAGCTACTCAAAATGCTATTCAAGCAGCTAGAGATGCTTTAACTAAAACAATGCCAACCCCTATCGATAACTCCAAAAAGTGTCGAGACTGTAGCTTGAAAAATATTTGTCTGCCAAAAGAAGTTAAAAAATTACGTTCTGAAGTTTAGTTTTAAGGTTTCAATATGTCCGTACTTTATATCACTCAACCAGATGCAATTTTAAGTAAAACCCACGAGGCTTTCAAAGTTGCTCTTAAACAATCTGATGGTAATTGGAGCAAACATACCGTTCCCGCTCAAACTGTTGAAGAAGTGGTGTTGATAGGAAATCCTCAAGTTACCGGAGATGCTTTAGTTTATGCTCTGGAATTAGGAATGCCAATTCACTATCTTTCCTATTTCGGGAAACATCTCGCTTCCACACTTCCCGCTTATTCTCGCAACGGACAGTTAAGATTGGCTCAATATGCCGCACATTGCGACGAAAAACGCAAGTTGGAAATAGTCAAAACAATTGTTACAGCCAAAATTCACAATCAGCATACCGTTCTCTATCGCTACGGACAAAAAGACAATCCTCTCAAAGATAGAAAACAGCTAGTTCAACAACAAAAAACAGTTGATGAAGTCAGAGGAGTAGAAGGTTTAGCAGCTAGAGAATACTTTGGTTGCTGGTCGGAAATATTACCCGAAGGCTGGACTTTTGACGGTAGAAATCGCCAACCTCCCACAGATGAAATTAACTCATTACTAGGATTTGCCTATGGATTATTAAGAGTCCAGGTAACAGCAGCAGTACACGTCGCAGGATTAGATCCTTACATCGGTTATCTACACGAAACCACCAGAGGACAACCATCTATAGTGCTAGATTTAATGGAAGAATTTCGTCCCTTGATTGCCGATACCTTGATATTTGCAGTTATTCGTCACAAAGAAATCAAAACCAGCGACTTTACCGAAAGCTTGGGTGCATATCGACTCAGCGACAAAGGACGAAAAAACTTCTTAGAAGCATGGGAAAGGAAAATGAACGACGAATTTAAACATCCCAACTTCGGCTATCGCTGCAACTACAGACGAGCAATTGAATTACAAGCACGTTTATTGAGTCGTCATTTGCAAGAAGGAATTCCCTACAAAGCTTTGACGAGACGATGAAATCAGTTATCAGTAGTGAAAGCGTCTTGCTAACAATCATTATTGAGCAAAATGTTCCACAGCTGTGGAATGTTTTTGAAATCGCGAATAATCTACCGCATAAACCCCGACGGAATGTAGAGACGTAGCAGTGCTACGTCTCCCGACGTTACCGAAAAAACCAACCACTCAGAATTTATGAAATTAACCAATAACGAACAAGATACTCCCACCACGGAACACCTTACAAAGCAATAATCAGAAAATGAAAAAACCGTTTTATTTGATAATTTACGATTTACCGGATAACAAAAAAGCGAATAAAAGACGCACAAGACTACATAAATTGCTTTCTGGTTACGGTAAATGGACGCAATATAGCGTATTTGAGTGTTTTTTAACGAAAATACAGTTTGCTAAACTCAAGGTACAGATAGAACAATTGATTAAACCGCAAGAAGATTCAGTTCGTATCTATATATTGGATGCTCATTCGATTCGGAAAACCATTACTTACGGTTCCGAGCAACCCAGAGAAAATACAACAATAATTTTGTAAAAGTCTGCTACACTATTTTTGACCGGGGAAAGCGGGGTCGAAAACCCTGGAGTCCCGTCAAAACGCCAGAACCTTGATAATTCAATAGTTTCAGAGTTTCATACTCTTGTGTTTCAATTTTTCTCAATCGCTGAAATGGGGTTTTTTAATTCCCCTGTCAAAATCGGTTATGAAAATCGCTCTGTTCAACGGTTTCAGGTGGCGGAGTTTCTTATTTATGAATCCCGTTCGCGGGATTGAAACTAAAATTGCTAACAGCCCCAATAGTAGCGTTGCCAGTTTCTTATTTATGAATCCCGTTCGCGGGATTGAAACCCAACTGCTGCTCCCCTGTTAAATTTTGTCCGGGGGGTTTCTTATTTATGAATCCCGTTCGCGGGATTGAAACGAGCATCTAAATCAGCAGCTTTGACTAAATTTATAGTTTCTTATTTATGAATCCCGTTCGCGGGATTGAAACAAATAACCTACCTAGAAAACGGACGCGCATCAAATGTTTCTTATTTATGAATCCCGTTCGCGGGATTGAAACTAGCAAAGAGACGGTATTAGACCAAGAATTATTTGGTTTCTTATTTATGAATCCCGTTCGCGGGATTGAAACTCAACCCTTTCTAGAAAGTTGTTTGAAAGCTGGTTGTTTCTTATTTATGAATCCCGTTCGCGGGATTGAAACTAACTTTTCTACGTTTAAAAACAAATAGCTGGTCGTTTCTTATTTATGAATCCCGTTCGCGGGATTGAAACAATACTTTTCTCTTGTGATTGATGGCATGATAGAAAAGTTTCTTATTTATGAATCCCGTTCGCGGGATTGAAACCGCCATTAAATGTTCGTAGTGTTTTTGCAGAAGATGTTTCTTATTTATGAATCCCGTTCGCGGGATTGAAACCATATAAAACTCGTTATCAAGATTTAGAAGATTTAGTTTCTTATTTATGAATCCCGTTCGCGGGATTGAAACATGAACCAAGAAGACGAGATACTTTTAACCTCTATCGTTTCTTATTTATGAATCCCGTTCGCGGGATTGAAACGTTTTCTGACCAACATTAGAAAATCTATTTGTATAAGTTTCTTATTTATGAATCCCGTTCGCGGGATTGAAACCTTTCAGAAGTACTCCCATCTATCAGAAAGACTGGGTTTCTTATTTATGAATCCCGTTCGCGGGATTGAAACTATCTATGCCTTTTCCTAATGGATTTCCTAGTACTTGTTTCTTATTTATGAATCCCGTTCGCGGGATTGAAACAGCGATAAAAATGCTCTTACTGTCATAGGGTGAAGGTTTCTTATTTATGAATCCCGTTCGCGGGATTGAAACTAAAAACAAGAACCTCTCACACCCTGGCTAAGAGTTTGTTTCTTATTTATGAATCCCGTTCGTGGGATTGAAACCAACAGTTAACTTAACTCAAGCTAATCTTGGGTTTGGTTTCTTATTTATGAATCCCGTTCGCGGGATTGAAACTCACCAGGTTTTAACCCTGAAGCTTCCCAAGCTTTTGTTTCTTATTTATGAATCCCGTTCGCGGGATTGAAACACGGCAATATAGTAAGAATACTCCCCACACCATAACTTGTTTCTTATTTATGAATCCCGTTCGCGGGATTGAAACTTCTTGTGAACGAATATCTTCAGGTGCTTTACCAGCGTTTCTTATTTATGAATCCCGTTCGCGGGATTGAAACAAAAAAGCATCAAACACGAAACTTTGTACAAGGATGTTTCTTATTTATGAATCCCGTTCGCGGGATTGAAACTTATTATTACCTATCTTTAATAGGTCGCTTAGGTTAGTTTCTTATTTATGAATCCCGTTCGCGGGATTGAAACATTTACTTATCTATCTTTTAACGAATGCCTTCTTCGTTTCTTATTTATGAATCCCGTTCGCGGGATTGAAACCCACGGCAGTTTACAACAGCCCGGAGCAGCAACAGTTAGTTTCTTATTTATGAATCCCGTTCGCGGGATTGAAATTCTTTTTTGATTTGCGATATAAAATTTAGATTCACGGCTAGATTTCTATCCAGTTTTAATCTAGATTTTTAAATTGAGCTAGAATAAGGCTCACAGACATTAATCTAGATAAAATCGAGTGTTATGCCTGCAAACAAGAAAATTGAAGCACGCGAGCGAACTGCTCAATTAGGCATCAAGATAGATGCAAAATTATATGAAAAGTACAAAAAAAAATTAAAAGAAGATGGTGTGTCAATTACTGAAGATATTGAAAGCCATATGAGGAATTATGTAGGCGAAATGATTGTTCAAAGCGATATTGTGGACATAGTTAAACTCGTCGAAGACGTAGAGGTATTAAAGCAAGCTATGGGGGAGTTAAATCCAGACTGGAAAGAGAGAATGAGCAATTTAAAAGTCAGTTAAAATCTATGTCATCTCAAGTTGAGTGCATGGTTAAAATGATCAAAACTTTACCCTCTGCTGACAAAAAGTGAAGTACTTCTTATATATCTTATACCAATCTAGACTAATTTATTGATTTCTATCTAGATTATTGGTAATTTGAGGTTAAGTGAATCAGCTTACCTAACCAAGAAAATTCAATAAAGAGGGGAATGCATCCGACATTTGAGCAGTTAAAAGAGCTTTATAGAGTCAGTGTAGAGCTAACAAGTATGTATGTGTCAATTCATCTGGTTCGTCTAGATGAAAGAACAAGTAACGTAGTTGTATTAGCTGGTGAAGGAATAGAAGTTTATATTCATCCAGATGGAGGAGTAATAATTGTATGACTAAGCCAAATTTTACAGCAATGTCTGATAAAGAGTTAAGAGCTTACGTATTAGCAAATAAAGACGACCAAGACGCATTTCACGTCTATTGTGACAGGATTTATGCCAAACCAGGTCTAAAGGTGACTTCTATGAAGCAATTCAAGCAATTAGTTCGAGAAAAAGAAAAAATTAATCGCTTTCAGGTAGATTAAGTTTGATTGAATTAGGTATTGCGTAAAATACACAATACCTATTAGTAATATTTATTCGACCTTTATAATATAAGTTACAGCACTTTGCAGGTATATGAGGTACATTTCCCTACTCCCTACTCCCTACTCCCTACTCCCTACTCCCTACTCCCTACTCCCTACTCACTACTTCCTCTAGAAACGATGTGTACCTCACTTAAATGAAATCTGCTGTATTTAGCTACCTTTCTTATTTATGAATCCCGTTCTCAAGATTCATCAAAGTATAAATTATTTTTGTTGCTGGCGAATACGTCTTTCTAATTCTGCTTCTGCTTCCTCTACTGACATAGGAGCAGATTCAACAGAAGCAGCACGTCTTCTATCAACATAAGTGTAAAATGCTTGTTTATCTTCTGGATGCTGTCTAACATAATTCAACGACTCTGCATCTGGCATTGTTTCATAATTAAGCTGGCTCATTGTATCGATACTTCCCCATTTGATAATATTTCAATCTGTAAGGTTTCTCCAACCAGCATTACAATACGGTTCACACGCTCATCATATCAAACTAAATTAATTGGTTGAAACAAATTACTTGTTCTTACTGACATTCGATAGAATGTCTTTAACTGCTCGATGGTTGGTTCCATAATTGCCCTGAATTAATTAAATTCTAAACAAGCGTCATAGAAATATCAACCTCTATGACTATTTTTATTTTGCCATAAAATAATACAAAAAATATATAATGCTAATACCAGCCAAAAAATATTTGTTATCATATTTTGGCTACAATTTATGTCTCCTAAAAACAGCTATAACCAAATTGCATTTGCGTTTTCAATCCTTCAACTATTAGCCGAAAAGCCCAGAAAGCGAGATGAATTATCCAGTCTGCTTTCTGATATCTTGGAAAAACAAGGTAAATCTGAAGGTGATATGCCTCAAAAGTTAACTCGAACAATTCGCAAGCTCAGAGATTGCGGTATTGAAATCAAAAGCGCTCCCCATCATCCTTACGAGCTTGTAGAATCGAATTTTCCGATAATTCTTTCTACCGAACAACGAGAAGCTTTAGCAATAGCAGCTTATTTCCTTGCAGACATGGGTTTCTCGAAGGAAGCAAGTCAAATTAAGCGCATCGGAAACATTACAGAGTTAGATATTCCAGGATTTATTAAAGTTGATTTTAGTCCTCCGGTTGACTATAGCGAGGATAAATTGGAGGAGATTGTTTGCGAACTTCAAGAACGATTTGTACAACAGCGACGCTATACGATTCGGTATCAAAGTAAGTCGGGTGGAGGGGACGCATTTGGGATGTAGATCGCTCGGAATTACGATTGCATAATGGTGTTCTTTACTTATTTGCCTTTATACCCGATTGGTCTTCTTATAGATTCAACCACTGGTATAATATAGATCAAAATCAGATATTTCGTCTGGATAGAATTGCGAGTGTTGGAGCAGTTTCAGATACTCATTGGATATCTACAGATTTCCCGACTTTGAATGTTAGATATCGGATGAGCGGACAATTATGGAATTATCAACCACGACGTAAGGATGAAGTGATTATTTGTAAGAATTCTGAAGAAAAATATTGCGATATCGAAGCGACTATTGATTATTGGTTTTGGTTTCGCCAGCGGATTTTAAAGTATGGAAAAAATGCTCGGATTATTAGTCCAGAAAAGTTTGCTGAGGAGATTAAGAAGGAATATCGGGAGATATTTGAGGGATTGGGGAATGGGTAATTGGTAATTGGTAATTGGTAATTGGTAAAAACTTACCAATTTTTAAATAAGCAGCTACTAAGCATTTCAAAAGTCGATGATACAGCAAAATATCAAGTTTGTAAAGCGCAACTACTAGCGAACGAACTTTAATTAACCAGTTTCACTTTTAAAGCTTCATATTATGCGTTGTTTAATTTCTATTAATAGTTTTTCATAATTATTTGCATTTAATTCGCTCATATATATATTTTATTAATATTGTTCGTAGTTGCGCTTTAGCGCCAAATATGTTCGTTTATAAAGCGCAACTACGAACAAGCTTTAATTAACTAGTTTCATTTTTAAAGCTTCATATTGTGCTTTGTTTGATTTCTATTAATAGTTTTCCATAATTAGCTGCATCTAAATCAATCATATAATATTTTTAAAATAGATAATTTTTCGTAGTTGCGCTTTGGTGCTATAGATGCTTGGCGCTAAAGCGCAACTACGAACGAACTTTAATTAACTAGTTTCACTTTTATGCTTTTATTATGCGTTGTTTGATTTCTATTAATAGTTTTCCATAATTAGCTGCATTTAATTCGCTCATATAATATTTTTAAAATAAATAATTTTTCGTAGTTGCGCTTTGGTGCTATAGATGTTTGGCGCTAAAGCGCAACTACGAACGAACTTTAATTAACTAGTTTCACTTTTATGCTTTTATTATGCGTTGTTTAATTTCAATTAATAGTTTTCCATAATTAGCTGCATCCAAATCACTCATCTAATATTTTTAAAATAAATAATTTTTCGTAGTTGCGCTTTGGTGCTATAGATGCTTGGCGCTAAAGCGCAACTACGAACGAACTTTAATTAACTAGTTTCACTTTTATGCTTTTATTATGCGTTGTTTAATTTCAATTAATAGTTTTCCATAATTAGCTGCATCTAAATCACTCATCTAATATTTTTAAAATAAATAATTTTTCGTAGTTGCGCTTTGGTGCTATGAATGTTTGGCGCTAAAGCGCAACTACGAACAAACTTTAATTAACTAGTTTCACTTTTATGCTTTTATTATGCGTTGTTTAATTTCTATTAATAGTTTTCCATAATTAGCTGCATCTAAATCACTCATCTAATATTCTTAAAATAAATAATTTTTCGTAGTTGCGCTTTGGTGCTATAAATGTTTGGCGCTAAAGCGCAACTACGAACGAACTTTAATTAACCAACTTCATCGCTTTTTCTTTCAAAGCTTCTGCTGTCAAATTATTAAAGCCCATCAATTCACCTGCACTCGATGTGGTTTCTCCTCGTCTCCAGGATAAGGTATCGCGCTTGCTATTACTCCGCAACATGACTGGTTCTAACATCGCCGGAGCGCCGCCAGTTGCGCCGATTAAGGCATCTCCATCGAATAATTGAGCAAATTTGGCATCATCGATAAAGTCGCCGTCTGGTTGGGAGCAGGTATCCCATGCTGTATCTTCGGGACGATATAAACGACGAGGGTTAATTATGGAAACGATTTTAACGCCAATATTTTCTTTTTGTAGATGTTCGGCTGCTTCAAATACTGGCTTTAACATCATATCGCCAATAACCGCAAATACTACTTTCTTATTTCCATCGGTTTCTTGCAATACTACAGCACCATCTTTCAATCCTTGACGGGTTTGTTCCAAAGTTGTACGAATCGGTAAGGGTGATTTACTTGCGGTAATTACAATTCCTTTATTCTTGGTAGTCAAAGCCCATTCGTAACAAGCTTGAATGCTGTTGGCATCGGTGGGGAATAAGGGGAAAATATTACCGTTACGCATCATGGAAGCAAAGTAAGCTTCGATTTCTGGACGTTGGTGTGTCCAGCCGTTGCGTCCCTTGCTCTAATGCACCTGCGGTAAATAAGGTGATTGTGGAAGGTGTTGGACGACGTAATTCAGCCATTGCTTGGGTGACAGTTTGCCAAATTGGTAAACCGTTGACAGCAAAGGATTCATAAGAACACCACAAACTGCGTCCTCCCATCAAGCATAAACCAGCAGCTAAACCAGCACAAGCGTCTTCACTCAAAGGTTCGTAAACTTGTCCCTGTGGTGCTTGATTGTAATCATCATCTTGCGTGGGATGAATAATTTTTAAAGCTTGGTTGATATTGCCAATACCCGATGCAGCGTTTCCGTCAGCGTTGGTAACTAAGAAATTCTTGTCAGCTTGTCCAACTTTACCAACTAGAAGTCCCATCGCGGTGGTAGAAACTTTCGGCTCCCCACCTACCTGAAACTCTTGCAAAGGCAAATCGCCCAACTCAGGTAATTGTAACTCAAATTCAGTTACCGCAGTCTTTGCAGCAGGACCGCCACCAGCGCGATCGCAATTGTTGCGTACTAATTCCCAAGCTTCTACGGATAAAGCACGTTTTTTCAATGCTTCTACCATATGAACTGCATCTAAAGTATCTTTGGGATAAAGGTTGTGGGATTTGGAACCAGTAGCGTGAACCCCGGAACCTTTAAGTTGTTTAATGATGAATACTGTTAATTTACCACCGAGCGCAGACTTAGCAGCTTTATCAATTCCTTCCAATACAGCTTTAGTAAACTGCAACCTTCTCTCAAAAGAAAATTCAGTACTATCTACATAATCTCCCGGCTGATTATTATCGTCAAAGTCTTTAGCGTCAACTATAATAACTTCCTTAAAACCATTACCAACCCAGTAATTTCCCATTTCATCGTTGGTTTTCAAAGAAACCATACTGTGATGCTCTTGAGAATAACCATTCCATACCAACACGGGAAGGAAATTAGTAACTTGAGGAAAAGCCGTATTAAAATGCGCGATCGCACTCATAATATAAGGCTCTCCCAAACCACCATCACCAATGGTAAAGGGAAACAACTTATTTCGATTCAAATAAGCCGCAGCCATTGCAAAATGTTGTCCTTGCCCCAAAGGTCCCGCAGGTGCGAGAATGCCAGGAATCATCCCCGAAAGGTGTCCCAAAAGCCCGTGTTTTTCGCGGTAACGCTCCCGCAACTGTGTCACCGTGGTAATATCCATGTCCTCCAAAGAACGATCGAGGAACATGGCACTATAGAAACCGGGAGCATGGTGTCCCACTTCAGTAAGAATATTTTTGTAACCCAGCATGACTAAAGCAGCATAAGCTTCCGCTTGAGATGCAAAACCCCCTGGATGTCCCGAAGCTTTAGTTCCGGTGACTTGTAATGTTAAATAACGTAAAGCATCGGCATAAAGTAAAGTTTGGTAAACAGCCGCTGGATCTTGAGTATCGCTAATAGCGGTTTTACCTACAGGAATCGCGCTTTCCTTACCGTACTTATCAAAATCGGGTTTTTCTTCCCCAAAATACTGAATACCTTCGCAAAACTTGGGAGCCGATGTAGCCTTGGGAGATGTTGCTGTCATGCCGAATACCTAAATATACGAAAAAATTGTAAATGCCGCTTTGTATTAACAAGAATTTTACAACTTTACGGTTATCCTTATAGATTGTGATTTCTCAACCATAGGATAAATAATGGCAATGGGCATGGGGGATTGGGGATTGGTAATAGGTAATAGGTAATTTTCCCTTGTCTCCTTGTCCCCCATCACCACCTATCCAGACAGTAGGTTGGGTTAGACACGAAAGTCAATTTGGCTGTAATAACAAGTTTTTACTAAACTTTACACAATAAATTCGTAGTTTTCCGAAAATTCTCAGATATATGTATAGATACCAAATTTGAGAAGGTCTAGACAAAGATTATGGAAATATTATTTGCATTAGTATTTATTGTCTTAATAGTACTAGTCCTCGTGCCATCAAATAAATCCCGAACAGGAAATAAGTCTTCGAGTAATTGGAGTAGTTATAATTCATACTCCCATAGTATTCATGGTTCAGATGCGGGAAGTTCTCATAGCTCAGATGCGGGAAGTTCCCATAGTTCAGATGGGGGAAGTTCCCATAGTTCAGACTGTGGTAGTTACGGTGGAGGGGGTGATTTTGGCGGAGGTGATTGTGGTGGTGGTGATGCTGGTGGCTTTTAAATTTAGTTAAGAATAATTAAGTCCAGTTCATCAACCAAGAGGGAGGCAGCTATCTCAAAGTTCAAAAACGCGCCTCCTCTTTTCACTACTCTCTAATTCAGTAAAAATATTGATTAGATAGCCATTGAATCATTCTTTTTATTTCAGTATATCTGCTTTGTTAAATTTTTAAAGCCGAAGTTAAAGTAGAGGCTGAAGTTACGGTGTTAGGCGAAAAACGTTATACATCAAATGTAATAAATCTATTTTCAAAAATTAATAAACAAACAATAGATATACACAGATAAATAAAAATAAAATCAAAAAGAATGAAAAAACAGCTTAACCGTCGATATCAGGTATTTATATTTGTATTTAGTCTAGTTATTGCTTTAATCCTTACGAATATTCCCAGCTATGCTCTTACAGTAAATGAAGTACCAAACCCCCGACAGCAAAACGGTGGATGGGTAACAGATATGGTTGATATGCTTTCTCCTCAAGCAGAAAATCAGCTTAACCAGATGATTTCTGAATTGGAAAAAGAAAATGGCACAGAAATCGCTGTGGTTACAGTTTCCACTACCAAACCTTCCTCCACACCCAAAGCGTTTACTACCAAGTTATTTAATACTTGGGGTATCGGTAAAGAAGGTAAAGATAATGGGATTTTGTTCTTGGTTTCAAAAGGCGATCGCCGTACTGAAATTGAGACAGGAACTGGAATTACAAAAATTTTACCAAATGCAAAAGTTAGTGGAATTATTAAGCAACAGGTAACACCAAAGTTTAAGCGAGGGAAGTTTGAAGCGGGAATATTGGCTGGTACAAAGTCGTTGATTAGAGAATTAGGTAAAAATAGTAAACCTGCAATTTCTCAAGTTAATCCACAACCTGCAATTTCTCAAGTTAATCCGCAACCTGCAGTTTCTCAAGTTAATCCACAACCTGCAATTTCTCAAGTTAATCCGCAACCTGCAATTTCTCAAGCTAATCCACAACCTGCGATTTCCCAAGTTAATCCGCCAACCGAAAATACAAACCCTTTTATTTACTTATTATTGATTTTAATTGGTTTGCCAGTATGGAAGTTCATCGGTTTGCCATCAGCAAGATATATTGCTAAAGCCTTTGAAAATATTACCGAAAATAATGGGTTTAAAGCCTCTCCCTTTAAGGGAGACTTTCTTTTATTGTATCAAGATGATATTATTTTATGTAAGATAGTCTGACGTAAAAATGATCGTATTTGAGGCAAAACTTGAAGGACTTAACGAACAGTACCAGCGAATTGATGAAGCTATTCGTACTGCTCGTTTTGTGCGTAATAGCTGCCTCCGATACTGGATGGACAACAAAAACGTTGGACGGTACGATTTGAGCAAATTCTGCGCTGTGCTTGCTGCTAACGCCCTCGTTCCCTGGGTAAGTAAGTTAAATTCAATGGCTCGCCAAGCTAGCGCAGAAAGAGCATGGTCAGCAATTGCTCGCTTTTTTGATAATTGCAAGAAAAAGAAATCAGGTAAAAAAGGCTTCCCAAGGTTTAAGAAAGAGCAAACACATGGTTCTGTTGAGTACAAGACTAGCGGATGGAAACTTTCTGAGGACCGATCGAGTATAACTTTCAGCGATGGTTTTAAAGCTGGGAAATTTAAGCTTTGGGGAACCCGCGACTTGCATTTTTATCAACTAAAGCAATTTAAAAGAGTGAGAATTGTGCGTCGTGCTGATGGTTATTATGCTCAATTTTGCATTAATACTGAACGAACCGAAAAGAGAGAACCGACAGGTAAGACGATTGGAGTTGATGTTGGACTGAACCATTTTTATACAGATAGTAATGGGGAGAGTGTCGCTAATCCTAGACATCTTCGTAAAAGCGAAAAGTCTTTAAAACGGTTACAACGTCGGTTTTCTAAAACGAAAAAAGGTTCTAATAATAGAAATAAGTTTAGGAATAAGCTTGCTCGGAAACACCTCAAAGTAAGTCGCCAGCGTAAAGACTTTGTTGTCAAAACAGCAAGGTGCGTAGTGAGGTTTAACGACCTTGTGGCGTATGAAGATTTGCAGGTGAAAAACATGGTGAAGAATCATCGTTTAGCTTTTGCAATTAGCGATGCATCGTGGTCATTGTTTCGGCAGTGGGTTGAGTATTTTGGTAAAGTGTTTGGTGTGGTGAGTGTTGCGGTTCCGCCTCATTTCACTTCTCAAAACTGTTCAAACTGTGGGAAGATTGTTAAAAAATCTCTTAGCACTAGAACTCATGTATGTCCTCATTGCGGACATACCCAAGACCGCGACCATAACGCAGCACGAAATATTTTGAAAAAAGGATTGAGTACGGCGGGTCACGTCGGAATTAACGCTTCTGGAGATATCGACCTCTATTTGGGTGGGGAAACTCCTTCAAATAAGTCGGATCGTGGAAAGAAGAAAACTAAGAAGTGATTCTTAGAATCCCCGCACCTTTTAGGTGCGGGGAGAATGTCAATAAAGAGTATTTATCTCCATCAGGTACAACACGCCGACGCTTCTATTTTTTCGATCGGAAAGCTTACTGTAAGCAATGCCGCCAACCAATGCAGCAATTAGAAGCTACAGAAATAGAATCCCGTCTCACCAAGCCTCAGAAAGTAGCGCAGAGACTTGGTAGCAATAAATTTCAAGGTTGGCGGTGTTCTTGTTCTGCTGGAGCAACAAAAAATTCCCATATGCATCTTCTTATTTATGAGTTTCGAGGTAAAGCATCCAATTGTCCTACCTGCCATGAATTAACAATTACCGACATACGTACACAAGTCATTAGTCGAGCAACTGAACACTCATCAGGTACTCGTCGCACATGGAAAAAGTGTCAATGCTGTAACTACGCTACTACCAAGGATGTAACAATTCCTCGCTTGTCTCCTCCAAGTTCGAGTAGTAGTAGTAGTAGTAGTAGTTCTAGCAGTTATAGCAGCAGTGATTCGAGTAGTTCAAGTAGCGACTTTGGTGGTGGCGGAAGTGATGGTGGTGGTGCTGGAGATAGTTGGTAGAAAAAGCTTTATAGTTATTTTAGACTTTAGTCCTCAGTTATTAGGGCTAAAGCCCTTACTACGAACTTTATCAGTTCGTAGTAAGGGTTAGACACGAAAACAAATTTGGTTTATAACGATAACATTTTTTAATCGTGTCGTAACCCAACATCAAAATCGTAGAATACTTGACAAGCTAATGTGCAGCTAAATTTGAGTACCATAGACAATTACCAAGCGAAACGGCATAATAATCCTGTAAATATAATCTGCTTATGAAAGTCTTTACTGCAATTGTCGAACGAGATTTTGACACTAATCTCTACGTTGGCTATGTTCCTGGATTTCCAGGAGCGCATTCTCAAGGAGAAACTTTGGACGAGTTGCACGAGAATCTCCGCGAAGTGATTGAAATGCTCTTAGAGGATGAAAAAGTAGTATTTAAGACGGATTTTGTTGGTACTCAGCAGATTGTGGTTCAGTGAACTATGAGCAACATTCCCGTTTTAAAACCACAAGAAGTTGTTCGTATTTTGGAAAAACTGGGTTTTATAGAAGTTCGTCAAAAAGGTTCGCACAAACAGTTTCGTCATCAAGACGGTAGAGGAACAACTGTTCCTTTTCATAAAGGACGTGATATTTCTCCTAGACTTCTACGACAGATAGCAAATGATATCGAGTTGACTGTTGAAGAATTGTTAGAGTTGCAGTGAAACTAACAAACCCTTTGCACCAGAACAGCAAAATCATCATTATCAATGGTTCACCAGGAGTAGGAAAATCAACAACAGCCCAACTTCTTGCTAAATCTTCTCAAAATTCGGTTTGCATTCGAGGGGATGATATTAAACATTGGATTGTTAACCGAGATTCCCCAGATTTAGCACGAGGTTTGACTTATATAAATGGTGGTAGCTGCTGTGAAAATTATGCCAAAGCAGGTTATGAATTAATCGTTTTCGAGTATGTCTTTACGAAAAAAATTCACGTAGAACGGTTTATAGAAAATTGCGGCATGAGATATTCATGTTTTATGTTTACCCTGATTGCACCTTTGTCAATTATTAAACAGCGCGAACAATTTCGTCAAAATCGCGAACCATTAGGGGAAGCTGTTGATATTGCTTACAATGAGATAATTAAAAATAAAGCAGATTTAGGAACTTTTATAGATACAGAATTTCTTTCACCACAGGAAGTATGTAAATTAATTCAGAGTTTATTGTAGTTCTTGTAGATTGGGTTAGACACGATTTTTAGATGAAGGCTTATATCGAAAATATTTATTAATCGTGTCGTAACCCAACATCACCATTTTGATATGATGTGTTAATTGCTTCTTATGATAGACGAAAAGTTTCTACATAACATAATCAACAGAAGGTAATCTCCGATGAAGTCCACCTCAACCTATTGGAATCCGTTAGATAAAAGTAATTTCAATGAGTGGGAAGATATAGATGGATCTGAAGGTAATCTTCGCCAGTTAACAGTATCTGAAGATAAAAATACTGGAGATTACACTAGATTAACTTGGTTTAAAAGTGGTTATCACACAGGTTCGTTTGGTTCCAAGAGCCATACATATCCCGAAGAGATATTTGTTGTATCCGGTCGGTTGTACGATGAAGCCTTTGATATGTGGCTTGAGCCAGGATTTTATGCAAGCCGTCCTCCTGGTGAAGTTCACGGTCCGTTCCATGCAGATGGTGATGTGGTGATTTTTGAAGTTTCATATCCATCACAATCTATCGACGTAATAGATTAGCTGTAGTTCGTAGTTCGTAGGTTGGGTTAAACACGATTTATGAATAAAGGCTTTCGGTGCATTACGACTAATGACTTTAATGTCTAATTAAGTTTTTATCAAAGCATTATTGAATTTTGTGAAATGAGAAATCAAAGCTGGTACATTGCTTTTCTAATAGGACTAATGTGTATTATTCGGTTTAGTCTCAGTGCTGTTGGTTATGTTGACCCACATTGGTTAATGGAACAACTCAATATTCCTATAAATTCAAATCTCCAAATGCCCTATGTTATCCGTGTTTGGGCAATTAGAGACATTGTGCTTGCCGTACTTGTTGCTTTTGCAAATAAAAACACTGTAAAAACACTTCTGTTAGCGTGCATTGCTATTGATTTTACCGACATATTATCAGCACATTTAAGTGGTATGGCAGGATTATTTAATGTATCCGAAACTTGGTCGCTAAAACTAACTGCAATTGCTGCGCTTGTTCCAGAAATTACGGCTTTAGTATTACTCACTTTTCGTAAAAAACAGGAGCAGATTAATTTTGAAAACCAGATAGAATAATTATCATACATAAACTTTGCTTTTAGAATTGCAACAAACTAGTACAGTACTACGTAAATAAAGCACCCATTTAAAAAGTTTGAAAGCCTTATCATATAATACTTTTTACTTCTTACTTTTGACTTTTTACTTCCGCGCAGCGGTACTAGCTATTTACAGTTGAGTTAGATACGATTTATATATAAACGTTTGAAACGATAATATTTATTAATGGTGTCGGAACTCGACATCAATCCTTCCAATTTCAAACGTTGCTTCTTTGACTCTTTCATAGTTTTATTGCTTGATTATTGATTTATATAAAATTTCCAATAAATATCTGTTCCTCTAAAAAAGTTTAAACCCACAACTCCTTAATACGATAAAATTATTAAAAAATATTAAGGCTGTATCTAAATGAATTTGCTGCTTTCCAGCTTGGGAATTATCCTTGCAATATCAATTGTAAGCATCGCACTATATTTACTAAGCGCTCGTCGCTACCAATCATCTGACTCGGTAGCGAATTCCTACGACGAATGGACGGATGACGGTATTTTAGAATATTACTGGGGGGAACACATTCATTTGGGACATTACGGTTCCCCACCGACAAACAAAGATTTTTTAGCTGCTAAATACGATTTTGTTCATGAAATGGTTCGTTGGGGTGGTTTGGATAAATTACCCGCAGGTACCACCGTTATAGATGTTGGTTGTGGAATTGGTGGTAGCAGTCGCATTTTGGCGAAAGATTACAATTTTGACGTTACTGGTGTTACTATCAGCCCCCAGCAGGTGAAACGTGCGACTGAGTTAACCCCGGAAGGTGTCAGCGCTAAATTTGTGGTAGATGATGCGATGGCTCTTTCTTTCCCAGATGGCAGTTTTGACGTGGTATGGTCAATTGAAGCTGGGCCGCATATGCCGGATAAAGCGGTGTTTGCGTCTGAATTGTTGCGAGTGTTAAAGCCCGGTGGAATACTGGTTGTAGCCGATTGGAATCAAAGAGATGACCGTCAAATACCGCTGAATTTCTGGGAGAAACCAGTGATGCAGCAATTATTAGATCAATGGTCCCATCCAGCTTTTTCCAGCATAGAAGGTTTTTCCGAACTTCTAGAAGCCACGGGATTTGTGGAAGGGGAAGTAGTGACAGCAGACTGGACAAAAGAAACACTTCCTTCATGGTTCGATACGATTTGGCAGGGAATCATTAAACCCCAAGGATGGATGCGTTTTGGGGTTCGTGGTTTTATTAAATCAGTGCGGGAAGTACCTACAATTCTTTTGATGCGGTTAGCATTTGGTACCGGACTTTGCAGATTTGGAATGTTTCGGGCTGTTAGGGGTAATTCAACATCAAAATCGACCAATGTTTCGAGTGAAGTTGCTCAAGTTTGATTAATTGGGTAATGGGTAATTGGTAATCGAAGGTAGATTATGTATGCTCAGTGTAATCCAATAATCTAAAATTAATATTGGGTTCCATTTTTATTGCTATTAGAATTTTTAAATATAGAAGAGACGAATAAGCGGTAAAAAAAATCAACTGCCAATTACCAATTACCAATCTAAAAAAATGGTTCAAACAGTACCTACATAAATTCATGTTTGTTCAGGTGTTTCGCGCTTAAGTCACCGTTTCAATATTGAAATAATGAATTTTAAATTATTTGAAAGTGTAGCAGATTGCCGTAACACAAATGATTTTAGAAATTTAGCTAAATCAAAGTTACCCGCTCCGATATTTCATTATATAGATGGAGCGGCTGATGATGAAGTTACTTATAGAAGAAATACTAAGGCTTATGAAGAATGCGATTTAATTCCCAACGTTTTGGCAGGAGTTGAAGAAGTAGACACTTCTGTAGAAATAATGGGAATGAAAATTGATATTCCCATGTTTTGTTCCCCAACAGCACTACAAAGATTATTCCATTATGACGGTGAAAGAGCGGTTGCTAAAGCAGCAGAAAAATATGGAACTTTATTTGGTATTTCAAGTTTAGGAACCGTTAGTTTACAAGAAATTGGTAAAACAATATCAACACCAAAGATGTTCCAATTTTACTGTCATAAAGATAAAGGTTTGAATGATGCAATGATAGATATGTGTAGAGAGGCAGATTTTGAGGCGATCGCCTTAACCGTGGATACAATTACTGGAGGAAACCGAGAAAGAGACTTGTGGACGGGATTTACTACTCCTCCGAAACTTACACCGCAGAGTTTGATTAGTTTTGCTCTACATCCGAATTGGGCGTTAAATTATTTATTACGAGAGCCGTTTAGCTTACCACAATTGGAACAACACATTAATAAAGGAACCAATGTAGCAGTATCGGTAGGTGATTATTTAAGCACCATGCTGGATCAATCAATGGATTGGCAAGATGCTGAAGAAATTAATAGAAAATGGGGTAAAAAGTTTTGTCTCAAAGGTGTGATGAGCGTTGAAGATGCCAAAAGAGCAGTTGACATCGGAGCCGATGCAATTATGGTATCAAATCATGGTGGGAGACAATTAGATGGTTGTATTTCTCCTTTCGAGCAGTTAGCAGAAATAGTAGACGCTGTGGGAGATAAAATTGACGTAATCTGCGACGGTGGTATCAGAAGAGGAACCCACGTTTTAAAAGCACTGTCAGTTGGTGCGAAAGCTTGTTCTGGTGGAAGATGGTATTTATATGCTTTAGCTGCTGGCGGACAATTGGGAGTTGAAAAAGCTATTTCTAATATGAAAAAAGAAATAGAAAGAGATATGAAACTTATGGGAATTACTAAACTTTCTCAACTGTCGAGAAACAATATAAAATTTAGATGATTGTAATAATTATCAATTATCAATTATCAATTACCAATTACCTAAATACTATAAATATGGAGAACACCGAATCTTTAATTCCGTTAAAAATAGCTGTCTTAACAGTTTCCGATACTCGCACGGAAGCTGATGATAAATCGGGAAAAATATTAGTTGAAAGTTTAACTACAATAGGACATAATTTAGCAGAAAAAGTAATTGTTCCCGACGATATTTATCAAATTCGTGCTGTCGTATCTCGTTGGATTGCCGATGAATCGGTTCAAGTCATTTTAACAACTGGCGGCACGGGAGTTACCGGACGTGACGGCACTCCAGAAGCAATAAAACCTTTATTAGATAAAGAAATTGAAGGATTTGGCGAAATATTTCGGATGATTTCTTATCAGGAAATAAAGACTTCTACAATTCAATCTCGCTGTTTGGCTGGTGTTACAAACGGTACCTATATCTTTTGTTTACCGGGTTCTTCTGGTGCTTGTAAAACAGGATGGGAGATTATTAAAGAACAATTAGATTCCCGCAATCGTCCCTGTAATTTAGCTCAATTGATTCCGAGATTAAGGGAATAGGGAATGGGGGATTGGGGATTGGGCATTGGTAATTGGTAATTGGTAATTGGTAATTGTTAAGCAAACATAATATAATACATGACATTTTATTCATGAGAATTATCCGCCTTCTGCTCAAAAATTCCAGCAAAAATTTCTTTTTAGCAGCAATATTTAGTTTGCTTAGCGGTGCTAGTGGTGCCGGTATTATCGCCGTTATCAATTATGCGATGGCCAATTTGCAAAACCCACCAGTTTGGTTAATTGCGCTGTTCGTTATTCTCTGCGTTAGCTTATGGATTTTTCAGTTTATTAGTTGGGTACTGATAAATCGGCTGGCTCAGGGAGTTATCTACGATTTACGTTTGGAAATGACTCAACGTATTTTAAATTGTCCTTTGCAGCATTTGGAAACTTTAGGTATACCAAAGCTGTTAGCAACTTTGACAGATGATATCGCTACGATTTCTTCGGCTTCAGTTCAGCTATCAATGATGATAGTAAATTTTGCTATATGCTTGGGAATTTTTGTTTATCTATTCTGGCTCTCTCCGCTACTATTTTTTATTGTATTTAGCTGTGTTTTAGTGAGTTTTTATCTTTATAATTCTCTACAAAAACCAGGCATTAAACATTTAGAAAACGCTCGTCAAGTTCAGGATATTTTATTTGGACATATTCGCACGGTTACAGAAGGAGCAAAAGAATTAAAATTGCACCGCCAAAGAAGAATTGCTTTTATTAATGAGGATTTACAAACAACTGCTAGTAAGCATAAGCGCTACACAATAAAGGGTATAACTGCTTTTGCTTTTGCTGGCTCTTTAGGAACAGTCTTATTTTTTATTCCCGTTGGACTGATATTATTTGTTTTTCCTCAATTTGATACGGCTTCTACAGCGATTATATCTAGTTATGTACTGGCTATTTTATATTTGATTAATCCAATAGCTGAGGTTGTAAATTCTTTACCCCAGATTGCTCAAGCAAATATCGCTTTAAATAAAATAGAATCTTTAGGAATATCTCTTTCTGAAAAAGTTACTGAGCCGAATTTTCCTACTGGTTCGGATTTTGAATCTAATTGGACGAGTTTAGAATTAGTTAATGTAAATCATGCTTATGGTGGAGATAGCGAAGAACATCAGTTTACTTTGGATAATATTACTCTCAAATTTGAGCCAGGTGAATTAGTTTTTATTGCCGGTGGTAACGGTAGCGGTAAATCGACTTTAGCTAAGTTAATTACGGGTTTGTACGCTCCCGATAATGGTCAGATTTTATTTAATAATATTCAAGTTACAGATCAAAACCGCGAATGGTATCGCCAGCAGTTTTCTGTAGTATTTTATGACTTTTATTTATTTGAGCGTTTGTTGGGAATAGAAGAAAACCGCAAAACAGAAATACAGGACTATTTAACTAAACTAGAATTAGAAAGAAAAGTTACGGTAAAAGACGGTATTTTATCGACAACTGATTTATCCCAAGGGCAGCGCAAACGTCTAGCATTATTAACAGCTTATTTAGAAAATCGTCCGATTTACGTATTTGATGAATGGGCTTCCGACCAAGATCCCGTATTTAAAGAAATATTTTATAATAAATTGCTTCCCGAATTAAAACAGCGCGGTAAAACTATAATTGCTATCAGTCACGATGACCGTTATTTTGATAAGTGCGATCGATTGATTAAACTGGATTATGGGCGTGTGGTTGGGGATGGGGAATAGGACATTGGGGCATTAGGGATAATTATATAATTCGTAGTTTGGGTTACGGCTTGAAAAAATTGGAATAATAACCATTTTTGAGAAATTTTATAAAAATCTAAATCAAAATCTGATAAAGATGAATATGAAAAAATATAAATTGATTGAAAAAAGTAAATATGCTTTACTAAAGAATGAATTAAATTTAAATGAAGAATAGAAGACAAAACTTGCTGAAGTTAAACAAGTATCTCCAAACCTAAAATAATGCATCAACGGTCATGAAAACATCAGAATTATTTTTAACGATACATATGATTGGTTAGCAGGACTATTTAAACTTGGTATATGGCTAGATCAAGCGAAAAAATACTTTCTAGTTAGTCAGAAAACTATTATTCGGTGGATTGATGAAATTATCGCTTACTTTGATAATGGTACAACTAGTGGTGTAGTTGAGGGCATTAATAATAAATTGAAGCTTATTAAACGCTCGGGTTATGGATTTAGAAACTTTGATAATTTTATAATTAGATGTTTATTTAATTAGCATTTAAGATGTTAGTTAAGCATCCCTTTGTGTTGAAGAACCCTTACTTTTTACTTCCGCGCAGCGGTACTAGGGTGTTGACTCTGTACCTCTTTAAGTACTAAAAAATCACGCAAAAAAACTTGTTTGCACCATCGACCATTTGTGACAAGAATGACGCTACAGTAACTCCTGAATTATTCTCGCTATAAACGAATTCAAAATTAGGATAATAACTAAATAACTATAAAGCAAAATAATATAAGTTTAATTAAGGAATGATGACAGAGCATATTTAAATACAATATAATTAGTATAATTGCTGACAATATATTTGTTATGTTTACATTTGTAGTGGCTTTTGATTTCTTCAAAGCTGCTCAATAGCCTTGTTTAGATCGTGAATCAAACGTACATTGCCAGGGTAAGCATAGTACAAGTGACTGGGGTATACATCAATACAAATCTGACTTTTAAATGTTTATGAAAAACTGCGTTCGACGCGCCAGCGTTGCGGGCTATCGTAGCTGCTAGCTGAGTACATAGATACATCGAATTTCCAAGTTGTGGGGAGCTATAAATATGAAAAAGCAAATTCTTGGTTCAACAATTGCGATATCCACAGTTTTATTAACTGCTTTTCCAGGTTTGACAAATACGGTAAAAAAGGTTGCCTTACGCAAGATAGATAGCGTCAAATATCAAGCCGTCAAATTAGAAAATTCAATGGATGCAATGTTAAATACCGAACAAGGCGGTGTAAATCCGATGCCACCGCCACCACGTTGGATTCCCCCAGTTGAAGAAGGTTTAAATGATAAAATGCCGCCAGCTAATATACCAAAAACTCCCGGTTACGGTAACTATACGCCCGTAAATTTACCGCCCTCAGCACCTTGGATGACTCCTTCAGTAAAAGATAAAGGTCAACTTAGGAACACACCTGCTTATCCAATTCGGTAAGCTTGCGGCTCTGCATTCACATATTTAATTCGATTTTCGATTTTAGAATTTAGACTTTAGATTATTTAGTTTTTGTGTATTCGGGTTTCAAATCTCAATTGATATAAAATATGTTTGATATACAAGAAAAAAGCGCCGAGATGCGGAGAACTATTCGTAGTGGGAGCGTCTCGCTCCCTCGTTACATCAGCAAGCAAGATGCTTATGTGGTGGAGTACTAATAGTCCTTTTCATTTGTTTTGACGGGTTGTAGAGACGTTATACATAACGTCTCCCGAAGGTTACAAGAAAAACGAACCGCACTTTGTGAACGCTAACGCACTACCTCTAACCCCTTATAAATTAACAGTTTCAGCTATCTAATTCGTTCTTGTCGAAAACCAGAATAGCCGTCCGTAGTATACCAATATTCCCAAGTTCCTCCAGAAGCTGTTAACCAGTTATTTAAGTCAAACGAGCCGCTTCCTTCCGGTGTTCCTTGAATTTTATATACTTTAACAGCTTGTCCTTTGTTATCCCAAATTAATGGAGAACCCGGTTTTATTTTTTCTGGGAATGCGTCATTAGTTTGTAAAAAATATGCATCTTGTCCTTTCTCTGAACCATTACCAAAAACTTGAGCAATTCCGTTTTCATCAATAGCTACAAAAGCACCTTCTTCTAAACCAATAGCGTAAACTGGGTGATTTTCAGCCACCATAATTCTAGCCATTAACCCGAAAATTCTCCCATATCTTGTTTCCGGGTGATTGTCGTTGCGTCTATCTAAATGGGTGTCGGTAATGACATTCTTTAAATAAGGAATTTTGAGGAAATTACTATGAAAAATATCTTGGGTGTTATCATGACAGGGGTCATTTAAAATTTCCGAACTCAGCAATCCTTTGTTATAAGGAGCATAATAATAGTCTCCTAAAATTGCCATCCCGGCACTAGTTCCACCTATAGGAACCTTCTTATCATTAATTAAATAATTGATTGCATCTTCAGTAGCAGTTCCTTCCCAAAAATCTTCATATTTATTTTGATCGCCACCAGCAATATATAAAGCATCAGCATTTTTAATAATTTGCACCACCTCCGGATTATTAGCAGCTTCTCGACTATCAATAGAAAGTTCCGCAGCAGAATTAATTAAATCAACATAGTTATCAGTAATCCACTGTGCTTGCCTGCCAACTCCACCACAACGCAAAACTAAATAATCTCCCCGATTGGCTTGTTTAAGGAACCATGCAGTAGCTGCATCTTCTCCTACAGTTCCTCCTTCGGCACCACCAATTAAAAGGATGGCAGGTTTTGCAGAAGAACTATTAACCTTGCCATACTCCAGAAAATATTCAAAATGGTTACTATCACCAGCTTCTCTGTAATCCGGGAGTTTTATAGTCATAAAGCAATTGTTTTTAGATCGTACATTTTTATATCACAGTTACCACCCCGTTTATGCTCTAAAGCGAATTTTATTTTTGACGATTGCGGCTATTCCTATTACACATAAAAATAGTCTCCATAAGGGTTTTGGCTATACAAAGAGTAAATTTGACCCGAACCAGGCTTTCAAGCTGAATAATTTCGGATAGCTTAAACCTATTAAAAAATATAGAGACGAACACACTTGGCTAGCAATAAAGCTTACACATAGTGTTCAAACAAATTAGCTTATCTAAGGAAAAAATCATGTCTATCAAAAAGAAAATATTGCTCTCACTTGGTGCAATGATTATTGGTAGTTCTGCTGTCTTAGCAATTAATTCTCCTGCTGCTGCTAGTAATGCTGCTGGAGGTTCAACTTTTCAACACTCGTGCAGAAATATCGGCATTTCAGGAAATGTGCTCAGAGCATCATGCCGTAAAAGAAATGGCAGGTTCCGTAAAAGTGCCATAACTTTGCGTGGAATTCACAATAAGAATGGAATACTAGCACGCGGAAGCAAAATAGCCTCATTTCACAAAACCTGTAAGAATATTAGAGTTAGTAAAAATCTATTAGCAGCTACGTGCCGAACAAGAAATGGCAGATTGATAAAGACTGCAATCTTCATAGATAACATTACTAATAATAATGGAATCCTAATATACAAATAATAATAGTAACTGTCATTTGAGACATTTTGCTGGCATTTTTTTTATCTTTACCTAATAGTAAATGTGTTACAGTAGTAAGCGATTTTGGTACTCACTTACTACTGTATTTTGTCTGTGTTTTGTACAAAATATATTTGTATAATTAACATTTAAACGCAAACAAAATATAAGTAGATACTGTTACTATCTAATACTCATCAGCAGATGAAACAACATTACTTTGGCTCTTAAAAAGATGATAAGTGGGTGTGCAAAATTATTTGTGTCATTACGAGCGACAGCGTTAGCGAAGCGTGTCCGATAGGACATAGTAATCGCAAAGTGCTGCGATGATCCACACCTTCGGTGAATGCTTCGTTTCACTTCGTTCCACTCGCAATGACAAATACACAATTAATTTTGCCTAAGTACTTAACCCAGGCAAGTGGCTCTCAAGACCGCTTTTTTCAATGCGATTTTTATTGTCAATTCCTTGGGAGCGGGTAAACATTATTGTAAATTATAAGATTAACGTTTACTCGCATATAATTTAGATTTATGACCGCTGCATCGAAAAATCAACAGGGTGAAATTGGCGTTGCTGTAGTAGGAACGGGATTCGGTAAAAAAGTCCATATCCCTGGATTGAAGGCACATCCCCGCACTCAAGTAGTCGCCGTTTACAATCGAGATTTGGATAAGGCTAAAGAAATTGCTGAATCCAACGACATCCCCCACGCTTGCGACAATCTTACAGATATCCTGCAACTACCCGAAGTACAAGCAGTCGCAATATCAACACCGCCATTTCTGCATTACGAAATGGCAAAGCAAGTTTTACAAGCCGGAAAACATTTATTATTAGAAAAACCAGTTACTTTAAACGTCTCAGAAGCCAGAGAACTTTATCATTTAGCTCAAGAAAAAAACTTAGCTGCGACGGTAGACTTTGAATTTCGCTTCGTGCCTGGATGGCTGTTATTTTGTGAATTATTAGCTCAAAATTATGTTGGCAATAAGCGCTTAATTACAATTAACTGGTTTGGCTCCTCCAGAGCTAATCCCGATCGCGCTTGGAACTGGTATTCTCAAAAAGAAAAAGGTGGTGGTGCTTTGGGTTCCCTTGGTTTCCCACACTTTCGACTACATTCACTGGTTATTCGGGGAAGTAAATCGAGTTAACGCTCATTTTACAACCGCAATTCCTCAAAGGAAAGATGAAGCAACCGGGGAAATGAAACCCGTCACTACAGACGATACCTGTGCGCTGATGTTGGAATTAGCCGATGGTACTCCCTGTCAAGTTTCCATTAGTGCAGTAATTTTCGCACCACGAACTCATGCTGTAGAAGTTTATGGTGATGAAGGGACATTAATTTTAGCTAGCGAAAATCAAAAAGATTACGTACACGGATTTCGGGTTTGGGGTGCCTCTTCAGGTAAACCAGTTGCAGAAATCGAAATTCCCAATCGATTAACCTTTCCTAAAAACTATGCAGATGGACGTATTTCGGGATTTTTGCGAGTAGTGGATCAATGGGTTGAAGCAATTAATAGCGGAGAATCAATCACACCATCTTTACGGGAAGGAGTTTATTCTCAGCTGTTAATGGATAAGTCTCACGAATCTAACGAAACATCCAATTGGGTAAATGTGCCAAATTTAGATACGTTTATTTGAGTTAAAAGGTTCGTAGTAGTAGTTCGTTTCATTAATTCTGATAGGTTGTAGAGACGTTATACATAACGTCTCCCGATGTTTGAAAGAAAACAAACCCCGCAAAATTAATGTGGTGGAGTAGTAGTAGTTCATTTCATTTGTTCTGACGGGTAAAGATGGGGAGGGGGAAGAGGGGGAAGAGAGGGTAGAGGGGGTAGAATAATCTTTTATTTTTTCTATACACCCATCAGAATTAATGCAAAGGAGTAGTAGTGGTACTTCAGCACATCCTAATTACAGCAGTTGTAAAATTGAGATGAAATTCCTATAAGATGCGCTAAAGCGCTACTACAAACCTAAATGCTTGCTGTTTTCTGACGACGATAAAGTTCGATTGTATTTTTCCCAATTCTTACGTCGTAGTTACCAAAAAAATCATGTCCTAAAAGTCCGGTTTGGGCTTTGGGGGCTATTGCGACTCGAACGTTATTTACCTTTGCACCACCAGCACCAATTGATTTTACTTGCCCCGTTTTTAATTTTATTATCGAACCATCGGCGATGCTGGCTTGAAGAGTTCCCGAAGGCTTGAGTTTTAAAGCATTTGCCATCGATTGAGTAATCAAAGTACCGCTGGCACCAGTATCAAATATCATCTCAAAAGTTTTTTGATCGTTGAACGTTACATCTATGATGGGAGTATTCCCGTTGCGACGTTTGATAGGAATTCGATAAACCCCTGTATCCACAGGTTTAACAGGTGTGATACCGCAAAGCCTTCCTAGATCGAGGGTTCTACCATCTTCTGTAGTCATGAAACAGGCTCCCGGGTCTTGAGCCTGGGTGGTATTACTTGAAAGTAAAATTAATAATGTGGATATAACTGTAACTTTAGTAGTCCACCGACTGAAAACACCTTTCATATACTATTTTCCTAAATTTGCCGAACCTGCTTCTTATTAGGGTACCCAGCTGGAGAGGAAAATTTAGCCCGTTTATATAAAGGTATGGTGAATAGTTAACAGCGAATAGTCAATAGTTGGCAGCGAACAATATTTGTAATCTAGTTTGTAATTGCGATCGCGGTACTAAAGCAAGATTTACCTGAGATGAAAACAGGTAGTAGATAAAAATCCCCCATTGGTAACTGGTAACTCGCAACCGATCGCTGTAAAAATGTGTTTAGTCTTTCTTCACTTGCTTAATATTGATCGAAGGTGGTGTTAAATCATTGATGAAGTAAAGAACGCTAAAATATATATTAAAATTATGAGTAATCAGCAAACTAAATCTATACGTGGTTGGTCTTTAGAAGAAAGAGATCCAAAATTTATTGAATCATTTATGCCGATTTGGGAGTGGTTTTACCGCAACTATTTTCGGGTTAGAACCGATGGTTGGGAAAATATTCCGACTGAAGAGCAGGTAATGGTAGTTGGTTCTCATAATGGGGGAATGGCAACTCCCGATATGATTATGATGATGTACGATTGGTTCCGTAGATATGGAACCGAACGTTTAGCGTATGGTTTGATGCATCCTTATGCTTGGGAAGTTAGTCCCGCTCTCGGTAATATAGCTCAAAAAACAGGTGCGATCGTCGCCCATCCAAAACCAGCGAATGCAGCTTTAAAAAAAGGTGCCAGCGTTTTGGTATATCCAGGGGGACAATATGATATGTTTCGCACCTACAACCAGCGTTACAACATTAATTTCGCCGGGAATAAAGCATTTATCAAGTTAGCCTTAAGACACGAAGTACCGATAATTCCGGCAATTTCAGTAGGGGCACACGAAACTTTAATTGTTTTAGGTGATTTTTACGAATTAATGAAACAGTTGAACGATAGGGGTTTACCGTGGCTATATGAATTAGATCCTGGAGTATTTCCCATATATTTAGGTTTACCTTGGGGTTTAGCAATCGGACCTTTACCAAATATACCGTTTCCCGTACAAATTCATACCCGCATTTGCAAACCAATTGTTTTTGAAAAATATGGTAGAGAAGCATCGAAAAATCGCGATTATGTAGATGCTTGTTATGAAAAAGTTTGCACAGAAATGCAGCAACAATTAGACAATTTGGCAAGGGAAGTGAATAAATAATGGGAATTGGGAATTGGTAATTGATAATTGGTAATTGGTAATTGGTAATTGGTAATTGATAATTGGTAATTGAATATGGAAGTTATTTTAAACGACATTACTAAATTAAAAGTCGATGCAATTGTTAATGCTGCTAATACAAGTTTGCTTGGTGGTGGTGGAGTTGATGGAGCAATTCACAGAGCAGCAGGAAAAGAACTTGTAATGGAATGTCGTTCTTTGGGAGGATGTAAAGTTGGTGATGCGAAGTTAACGAAAGGATATAATTTACTTGCAGATTTTATTATTCATACAGTCGGGCCAGTTTGGCAAGGTGGTAATAATGGAGAGCCAGAACTTTTAGCTAATTGTTACCGTAAATCAATACAAATTGCTGTAGATAACAAGTTTGAATCTTTGGCTTTTCCTTGTATTAGCACTGGTGTTTATGGTTATCCCAAGGATAAAGCTGCTGAGATTGCTGTGAAAACTTGTTCGCAAGAATTAGGGAAGAATAAATTTATTTTGAAAGTTATTTTTTGCTGCTTTGGTAAGGATAATTATGAGATTTATCAGAGGGTTTTGGGTAAAAAACCTTACTAGATGCACAGAGCGCAGAGGAAAGTAAGGAGAGATAGTCAGCTTAATTACCTACAAATCGCCCTCACTCTGGAAGAGTGGGGCTACAATTACAAAGCCCACCCTACGGTGGGCTAATGAATTTTAACCCACTCACCATCCGGGTTTTGCTTGTGTAGCTGCGGTTTCAACCGCCACATTTATATATGAAAATTAGATATTCCGATTCAACTAATGAACTTGAAATAGAGCCATGTAGGGATGATCTATTAAACTTATCCAAGAAATTATTAGAAGATGATGCTGAAATTATCGCAGTGATAGAAGAAGATTCCAAGGCTGCACCTTATTCGAGATTTTTATTTGGAATTAAGGTAAAAGTATTACCGGGAGAGCTTGTAAAGTTCCAAGTGACTCCAGATTGTAGACTTATTATAAAAGGAGATTTAAGTAAATTATCTATGCTATCTGAAGTATTGTTCTCACTAATTGAAGACTGGAATATAGGCGAACATCCGACTGACAAACATATCCATATTGACCACTTTTCCGCAGACTACTTATCTCCAAATTCAATGCCATTGGTAGTTATGTACGCATAAAATTTTCAGTGAGAAAATCCAGCATTCTCACCGGATTTTCTCGATACAAGAAGATACCAAATTAAGCCTCAATTACCACTCTTCCCACAGGTTGAGCAATACAAGTTAAAATTTGCCCTTCTTCGCATTCTGGTTCTTCGTCATAACGAACTTCTCCCTCTAGAAGACGTAATTTACACTTATGACAAGCCCCCATCTTACACATAGAAGGTAATTCAATTCCTTCTTTTTCCGCAGTTTCTAAAATAGTATCTTCGCTATCGTAAACTAACTCTATGCCAGATTTTGCCATAACTAAGGTTTGAGAAACAGTAGTTTTTTGCAATTGAAGTTGATTCTCTTTCTTTTTCTTTGGTTTACCAAAACTTTCTGCGTAATAATTTTCCATAGGGAATTTTAATTCCTGGAGTATTTCTTTCACCTGTTGAGTAAAAGCTTCTGAACCGCAAACATATACGGTTCGCTCGACAAAATCAGGGGCTATTTCACTCAACATTGTTTTACTAAATCTACCGACTCTACCCCCAGGGCTTAAGTTGGAATCTTCACGAGTCAGAGTTGTTGCAAGTTGGAAATTAGCATACCTTGATGTCATCAATTCCAATTCTTGGCGAAACACAATATCGTCAGCAGTACGGGCGCTATGGAAAAAGACTATATCTGAGCCAGCGTTTGTATCCAACAACCACCGCGACATCGACATCATTGGTGTAATTCCGCTACCCGCAGAGATAAATAATATTTTTGAAGATGGACGTTCAATACAGCTAAAGTCACCTAACGGACTACCAATTTTGACTTGACTGCCAGCTTGTAAATTGTCGTGCAACCAATTAGAGACTAAACCCGGAGGTGCTTCGGGTACGTTATTTGGCGGAGTAGCCCGCTTAACAGTTATATCTATACTATGAGGGCGAGATGGAGTTGAAGAGATAGAATAAGCACGCTTAATAGTTTTGCCGTTAATTTCTAAATTGAGCGTTACAAATTGCCCCGGTTGGTAAGTAAATTCAACAGATGGTTCGGCAACAAAAGTAAAGGTTTTAACATCAGGTGTCTCATCAATTACTCGCACGCAACGACCGATTAATTCAGGCGATCGCCATGCTTTGACTTGAGATTTTGACTGAATTTTCGATTGATGCTCCTCAAGCTGCATTTCTTCAATTAGCAACAAAAAATCGCCAATGTGAATCACATCATCTGGTTTGAGGAGATAGCTTTGAGTAACTTCAATTTCTTGATTATTAATTCGCGAACCATCGCTGCTAGCTAAATCGATAAAGTAATAGTGTCGTTCGTAAAAATAAATCATCCCGTGGGACGCGACTAACTTCCGGAGTATTGAGAACTAAATCACAATTAGGATGCCTACCAATCACACATTTGTTAAGAGTTTCTATCTCTGGTGCAAGTATTTTCTCTTGGCAGGAGCTTGTTTGATAATTGATTGCTTTGATTTTCATAATTAAATAGAATTTAAAACAACAAAGGTAGATGATTAATGCTTTTTAGGTCTAATTTGTGTTTGTGCTGAACCTGAATCTGGCGATTTTGGAAGATTTTTCAGCTTTGTATGTAATGTTTGATTTTGTGTTGATGTTTGATGCTGCTGAGGATAAATAAGTTCCGGGCTTTCGCTACTAATAGTAGATAAAATTTCGTAGTGTTCTTCATCTGGTAATCCCAATTTTTGACGTATTGGCATTAGATATTCAAAACTTTTTTCGGGGCACGTGCATTTTTCCGCTAAAGCTTCTTCTAGCATCCATTTATATACATAATGTCTACCTCGTTCGGAAAATTGAGGTAATACTTCAGCTAAAACAAACAATTCATCTGCTTTCAATGTATCTAACGAACGTCCGTTTAGAAATTGCTCGATATCAAGAGGCAACTTTTGTAGTTGACGGCGAAAACTATGAGTTAAACTTTCCCTTTGATATTGTTCCGCACTGCGTTTCCAATTACGAACCAACCAGACAGTGCTAACCAAAACTATCAGCCCATTAAATAATAGCTGTAAGAACATTGGTAAGCGCAGAATTTCCGGTCTTCCTCCATAAACAAAGAAAGCATTAAAAGCTAAAAAAGTAATAATTGAAAATACCCGATGTACTACTTGTTGAGAACTAATATCCGGATATTTACGTTTTAAATAACCTCTATAAATCTTTTCTAGTTTGTGACAAATTTGATAGGATATTAAAATGCTAAATCCTAGAGTTAACGGAACAGCAGCAATTTTAGGAATTGCAATCGCTTGATTATTAATATAAAAACCTGGTTTCCAAAGAACAGATAATGAATTATCGTAAGCCCAAACACCAGAAAAGTAATAATCGAAATTACCAGAATACAATCTGTAATAAAGGAAGTAACCAATCGCTAATCCAAGATAACCGTACTGAAGAAATTTTCGTCCCGGCTTTTGCAAATCGCTCCAATAAGACTTTTCCGAATCAATATCCATACAAGACGACTTACAGCCAATACAAGCACTTTTATCTTGTCCAGTTGTCTTATCTACAGTTCTACACATCGACTGAGTAATACTTTTTGGTGGTGCTTTATGGGCACTACTTCCTAATAAACCACGAGGTCCTGTAAATACAGTTTGTACGCCACCAAAAGGACAGACATAATGACACCAACTCCGACCTCCATACAGGAATACTACTGTAATTGCAGACAAGATAGTAGTAATAAACAATAAACCCAGCACCCATCTTGTGGAATTAACGAATAAAATGCGACCGCTCAAACCTAGAAATAGCAGAAAAAACTGTAAATAAAAATGGTTTTTAACTAGCCATTGATTATTTTCAATATTTAATCGTGGTTTTAAGCCTAAAGCACGGGGAATTTGTGAAAGAAAGTAGAGAGGACAAATACGTCGCCAAGTCTCATGACCAAATACGAACACAATAAATATAAGCGAAGGAAGTACCATTCCCCAAAAAATTCTGGTACCAATCGGATAAGCTTTTTCAAAAATACATCGATCGCCTTGAACGGGGATACATTCGTGACTATCGCGCAGCGGAGATAGGAGATTTTTAGGGTCAGTAAGAACGTGAGTTATGGGGTCGTAAAACAAAGAAATAATTAAGATTAACCAACCAATTGCAAGTATCCATCTTACAGCGTGCATCTTGCTTTCTGATACTTTGCTTAACATTGTTCACACTCCTGAAAATTATGGCGATCGCTTTTTTATTAGTTCGTAGTTGGGCTTTAGCCCCTCTAAATTCTGTAATATGATGCGCTAAAGCGCTACTACGAACCAATCAGAATTATTCAAAAAGACTACTTAATTGTTTCTATTCCTGCGGAAGAAATTTTGATTTTAGTACCATCAAATTTTGCCAGGGTGAAATAACTGTCTTCGTTATAGGTAATTGCTTGTTCTTGAAGAATACCAATTGCCACTTTTTCGCCTAACTTGACAGATTCTGTATAGTCAGAAAGCCAGTGAACCCCAGCACCATTACGAGCAATCCCAATATTAGAAGCAAGTTTATTTAACTCACCACCAACTGTCATCATTCCTGCATCGGTACCGCTATAGCGAATTAACTCAGTACCATCATCATTAGCAACTACAGGATTGGGAATTACCCAAGACTCATCAAACCAAGCTTTGAGGATCGTTACACAAGCACCTGCAACTGTTGCGTGTCCGGAACCGTAAGAAGGATGGGTGGGAGAACCTTCAGGGTATGCCATTGGTAGCAGATAGTTTCCGTACTGGCTGAAAACCTTTTCCAAAACAGAGGAATTAAAGAGTTCCGAATTAATTGGGTATTTAGCACATCCGGTGAGATGGTTGTGAATCCTTCCCCCAAATGTTTCGGGACGCAAGCGACGGTGTACAAACCACTTCTGGAACCACATTGCTTTGAGAGCGCGGGTTGCAACCTCTGTCACTAAGCTAAGAATGTGAGGACTGCCAAAAGTCCCAAAACCTGATTGAGTCTTGGTTTTATTGTACAAATTACCCTCATCTACAGGAGCCTTCAGATCCAAAAGCATCAAACAAGCATTCAGATAAGCTTGGTACAAAGCATCAACGTGTACATACTGACCTAAATCTCTGAGATTACGAACATAGCGGGGTGTGGTATCGAACATATCTGAACCCGTTAACCCACCATTTTGGACGTGCAACCAAGAATCATAATCAGTCATGTGATTGACTCCGGGTGCGACTGTTTTCTGTTTTTGAGCAATAGTCAGGGAACCAAAAGAAATATCCTTGAGCATGAATTGGGAAACATAAGGACCTATTTTATCTCCGCAAAGAACTCCCCGAAACAGGCTTTGTGGTGTAACTTCCTCAACAAAACCGTCTTTAGTTTGACGCTTAACTTTGGCTCCTCGAAAGTCGCTCAACTTAGATAAATCTGCTGCTGCTTCTGCAACCTGGGGGCTGTAACTATATAGATTAAAACTGATATCCCGTAAAAGTGCCATCCAGTAGAGTTCTGTCATCTCTGCGGAGTTTTCAGCAGAATCAATGCGGGGTGCAGGACGTATTGTCACAGAATGACTATCAGGTCCCTCCAAGTCAAAAGCTAATCCTGCTTGAGGGTTGGTAAGTTTGCGAGAACCACCCAGAGGAATTGCTTCAAAGTCTGCGGATTTACCACTCTTCAAAGCTGTTAGGAATGTCTTGTAAGCTTTAGGATCTACTTCACCTAAATAGTTATGTACTAAGCCTTTAGAGAAATTAGCAATAAAATTAGGATTGCCATTTTGATCTCGGTAGTCTTGTTGTTCGCCATTGCATATATGTGCGGTGACACCTCGATTAAAAGCTATTTTCGCTGCTTTTTGACGGATTTCAAAAGAGGATTCCCGACGTTCAAAACTGCTTTGAGGAGCAAATTCTTGACATTCTTTAGATAAATCTTGTTTGTTCATGAAAAATCCTTGATAATTTAAATTTGTTTTGTGTACTAACTGATGAATCAAGTAGAAGTTGTACAATTACGAAACATTTTTGGTACCCATGAGGGTAATATTTTTAATTTCATGCTGAAATACGAATAGGTGAATGTATATCAACTATTTTGTTCTAGATGCAATTGGAAGATAAAACTGTAAGTTAGTCATTCAATCCAAAATCTAAAATCCTATTGACTTTTCTTGGTTATGTAGTATATTTGTAACATAAGAATTTTTGACAATTCTTGACCTTTCCAAAACTTGAGAAAGGTATACAACATTATTAAAATTGGAAAAATATCATGGTTCCCCGAACGCGCATCCGAAATATCGGTATATCTGCTCACATCGACTCTGGAAAGACGACATTGAGCGAGCGCATTCTCTTCTACACGGGCAGAATTCATGCAATTGAGGAAGTACGGGGAGGTGGTAAAGGTGCCACTATGGACTCCACGGATTTGGAGAGAGAACACGGTATCACTATCACTTCAGCCGCTACTACCTGTCAATGGCAAGATAATAGGATTAATTTAATTGATACACCGGGACACATCGATTTTACGATTGAAGTCGAACGGGCTTTACGAGTACTTGATGGTGCTGTAATGGTACTCTGTGCTGTTGCTGGGGTGCAATCTCAGTCTATTACTGTCGATCGCCAGATGAAGCGTTATGGCATACCTCGGATAGCGTTTATCAATAAGATGGATCGAACTGGTGCGAATCCGTTTCGAGTTGTGGAAGCAATGCATGATGCTTTGAAATTAAATGCATTGTTGCTTGAATATCCCATCGGTGCTGAAAGTCAGTTTGAAGGAGTTATCGATTTAATTGAGATGGAAGCTCATTTCTACGAAGGTGAAAATGGCGAAATTTGGGTTAAACGAGAAATTCCCGATGATTTAAAGCAGCAAGCGGAAATTGCGCGGGAGAAAATGCTCGATACTTTATCTTTGGAGTCTGAAGAGATGACAGAGAAATTAGTAGAGGGTGAGGAAGTTTCTCAAGAGTTGATTTGTCAGACTATCCGTCAAGCAACTTTGAATTTGGAACTCGTACCCGTACTATTGGGTTCAGCTTTTAAAAATAAAGGCGTACAAAATCTATTAGATGCTGTTTCTTTGTATCTACCGTCTCCTGTAGATAAGGATTTCGTTAACGCAACAGATTTTAAAACAGGTGAATCTGTAGATATTGCTTTAAATTCTGATGCTCCTTTGGTTGCTTTGGCATTTAAATTAACGATGGAGACTTTCGGACAGTTAACTTATATCCGCGTTTATTCGGGTACTCTCAACCAAGGCGACACCATTTATAATTCTCGTACTGGAGAAAAGGTGCAAGTTGGTAGATTATTAAGAATGCACGCCGATAAGCGAGAGGAAATAAATCTTGCTGTGGCTGGGGATATTGTGGCGCTTTTGGGTGTTGAATGTGCTTCTGGTGATACATTCTGTTCGTCAGAGATACGAGTATCTTTAGAAGATATATTTGTACCCGAGCCTGTAATTACCTTGGCGATTGAACCGAAGAAAAACCAGGATTTAGATAAGATTTCCAAAGCTCTTAACCGTTTCCGAAAGGAAGATCCCACTTTTCACGTAAACGTCAATTCGGAGTCAAATCAAACATTGATTTCCGGCATGGGTGAACTGCATTTAGAAATCTACGTCGAACGCATGAAGCGGGAATACAACGTAGAGGTTGAAGTTGGTAAACCTAAAGTATCTTATCGGGAAGCCATTTCTCAACGCGCAACCTTTGATTATCGACTCAAAAAACAATCGGGTGGCCCCCGGTCAATATGCTCATGTCGTAGGGTATATTGAACCATGCGAAGATCCGTTTGTATTTGAAAATAAAGTCTTTGGTGGTGCGATTCCCAAGGAATATATTGCGGGAGTAGAGAAAGGTTTTCGAGAAGCAATGAATTTAGGAATGTTGGAAGGATATCCGGTAACTGGAGTAAGAATTGTTCTAGAAAACGGTTCCTATCATCCGATTGATTCTTCAGAATTCGCTTTTAGGATGGCCGCTCAACAAGGTTTTGCACAAGCTTTTCTGAAAGCCAAACCTCATTTACTCGAACCAATTATGCAAGTTGAAGTGGAAACACCCGACGAATATTTAGGAAGAGTTCAAGGAGATTTGTCATCAAGACGGGGTTTGCTGTTAGGTTCTCAAACCATGCAAGGATATTCCATCATTCGTGCTGAAGTACCTTTAGCTAAAATGTTTGGGTATTCAGGCAACTTGCGTTCCTTAACTTCGGGTATGGCTACATTTTCCATGCAGTTTGGTTGTTACCGGAAAGCGTAGTTAATTTAGAGACGTTGCTGTGCAACGTCTCTACACGCATATTTATGAAACTTGAAAAACTTTGGAAATATTTTTCAAATCTCTTCATGATTACAGAGCTTGATTTGTGTCGCGAATAAATCTTTTACCCATTACCAATTCCTTCAATTAGATAATTATACTCATGAATATTCCGAAACATTACCGTAAGATTTTACGCAATCAGCAGTAACCGAATTGTAGTTATTAAAAATGCGCGATTGAATAATCCGTAATTTATTTATTAATTTATTTACTCTAAAAATTCCAGTTACTTACCCTAATTTCATTTATGGAAAAATTGAAGGAATTGATTCATAAGGAAAGTCCTCAAAAAAACGGCACTAGCAACAAAGATTCTCAACCCAAAAGCAAGGGGGGATTCTGGGGAAGGATGGGTAAAATTGCCATAGTCTCGGCTGTCGCTGGGGGTTTGTTTGGATTTTTCTTGACTGGCAAGCCGTTTATGCAAGGTAATCTCAGTCCGGAAAAAGCGGGTTTTTTTAATGATGATGCTGTTGATGGAGGTCAATTTTTACAGTTAAATCGTCCCGTCAATATTTTGGTGATGGGAATGAGCGTACTTCCTCCAGATACGCAAAATGCACCCGAAGAAAGTAAGAATTTGGGATATTTACCGCAAGTAAATTCCTTTGATGGACTTTCCGACGTGATGTTATTGATTAGATTCGATCCGAAAAGTAATAGAGTAAATATGCTTTCTATTCCTAGAGATACCCGCACGGAAATAGAAGGTTATGGCTTGAGAAAAATTAATTCAGCTAATCGTTTGGGTGGTGCTTATTTAAGTGCTAAAAGCGTTCAGAATCTTTTAGGAAATATAGAGATAAATGGTTACATTAGAATTAATGTTTTAGGAGTAGGTAAATTAATTGATGCTTTAGGAGGTGTAACTGTTAACGTTCCCAAAGATTTAAAATATCAAGACGATTCCCAACATTTATATATTAATTTAAAAGCCGGAGAGCAGCATCTTGATGGCGACAAAGCATTACAACTGCTGAGATTCCGTAACGATCGAAGAGGAGATATAGGACGAATTGAAAGGCAGCAATTACTCATGCAAGCCTTGATCAAACAGGCATTAAATCCTGCAACATTAGCGCGATCGCCAATTATTCTCGGTACTATAAAAGAAAATATTGATACAAATTTAACCCTTGATAGTTTATTAACTCTAGTGAATTTTGGTGTCCGAACAAATCGCTCCGATATAGAGATGTTAACCTTACCCGGTGAAGTTAGTAATGGTAGAGAATTTGATGCTAGTTACTGGCTACCAGATGAACAACAAATAGATGAGATAATGACTCGTTATTTTAATTAGTTATTGGGAATGGGTAATTGGGCATTGGGCATTGGGCATTGGGCATTGGGCATTGGGCATTGGGCATAGTTAAGAGTAGAAAGTAGAGAGTTAATCACTTTTTATTATTGTCATAAATGTCGCTACTTACTACTTACTACTCACTACTTATTACTCACTACTCATTACTCACTACTCATTACTCATTACTTATTACTCACTACTCATTACTTATTACTCACTACTCACTACTCACTACTCATTACTCACTACTTTAATAACGTCCCCTTGTCTCCCCCTCTCCCCCCTCTCCCCCCATCTCCCGATGTCCAAAACTTTAAAAATAATTATCATTAATGAAAGATAATTTATTAGAAGCTGATGAAATTACCAAATGGTCCGAAAATTCCTTCATTCATCCAAACGCTGAAGTTTATCGTCAATCCTTTAGCGGTGCTGGAAAACTGTGCCAAACGCTACGGAGATATTTATACTTTAGGTTTAAAATCTCCTGTGGTTGTTATTAGTAATCCGCAAGCGCTACAGCAAATACTAACTAACGATACCAAGGATTTTAGCGTTCCTTCTGAAGGAAACAAAGCTTTTGAACCGTTGATGGGTAAGCATTCTGTAATTATGGCGAGCGGTAATGCACATCGCCGTCAGCGACAGTTATTAATGCCTTCTTTTCATGGCGATAGAATGCGTTGTTATGGCGATGTTATCAATCAAGTTACTTCTGAAATCATGAATCGCTGGGAAGTTGGTAAAAACTTCGATGTGAGAGACGGGATGCAGGCTATTACCATGCGGGTAATTATGCAGGCTGTGTTTGGAATTTATGAAGGCGATCGCGCTGTTGAATTAGAAAAACTTCTCGGTTCAATTTTGGAGGCTGGAGGAAGTTCACCTATCAAAGCAGCTTTTATGATTTTCCCCGTGCTGCAACGGGATTTAGGTGCAAAAAGTCATTGGGGAAATTTTCTTCGTCAAAGAGAACGAATTTATCAATTGCTGAATGATGAAATAGAAGAAAGACGTGCCAACCCAGATGATTCGCGTACTGATGTTTTGAGTATGTTAATGGCGGCGCGGGATGAGCAAGGGCAAGCGATGACGAATGCAGAATTACGCGATGAATTAATAACTTTATTATTTGCAGGTCATGAAACCACTGCAACTGCTTTAACTTGGGCTTTTTACTGGATTCATAAGTTACCTGAAGTTCGGGAAAAGCTATTAGTAGAACTCGATAGTTTAGATGAAAATACCGATTTTAGTACTATCAATAAACTCCCATATTTGAATGCAGTTTGTAATGAAACATTGCGAATTTATCCGGTAGCATTGCTTTTATTTCAACGAAAGGTAGAAAAAGCTGTTTCACTATGCGGTCATGATTTCGAGCCAGGTACATTCTTATATGGTTCAATTTATTCGGTTCATCAACGAGAAGATTTGTATCCCGAACCTAAGAAGTTTAAACCGGAACGTTTTTTAGAAAGACAGTTTTCACCTTACGAATTTATTCCTTTTGGTGGTGGTGCAAGACGCTGTATTGGCATGGCGTTTGCTCAATTTGAAATGAAGTTGATTTTAACAAAGATTTTAACAAGTTTGGAGTTAGATTTGATTGATAATGGTGAAGTAAAACCCAAACGTCGCGGTTTGGTAACTGGCCCAAATCGTTCGATTCAAATGATTGTTAAAGATAAGCGGGTTGCTAAGTCTCGGAGTTTAGAAACGGTTGGTTAGGATTTTGGGTTTTGTGGAAAGTAAACCGGCGATTCAAATCGCTGCTACACAGGCAAAATCCACCTGCGTGGATTTAATTATTCATAACCCGCGACGGCGGGTTTCGCTTGTGTAGACGCGATTTCAATCGCCGGGTAAAGTATTAAATTAGACGCATTATTACATCCTCTAAGGAGGGATGCCGGAGGCGGGGTGAGGTTTTATATTTAATTTAACCCAGTTAATTATTTATCTTAATATTAATATAACCTCTTGTCACCGTTCCCTGTTCCCTATTCCCTATTTCCCTTCCTAAAAAAAATTATGTCATACAGTGACTTTAAAACAATAGATCAAGCTGTTACTGCATTAGAGTTAACGGTAGAAGATATTCCTCATTTATTTGGTAACGTTGAAGCTATCGAACCTTCTCAACGTTTGAAAGAAACTTTAGATGAAACTTTAGATTTAGCATCAAGTATTAGTACGGAAAAAGCTCGTTCGGAATTAATTATTACGCCAATATTATTAGAAGTAAGGCGAAGGTTTAATAACAAAATCGGTTATTTTTCTGGTAACACATTTAATATTGATGAATCTAAAAGCTTAACTGGTGCTTGTGATTTTCTCTTGAGCGCATCTAGCAATCAATCATTGGTAACTGCTCCGGTTTTAACATTGGTAGAGGCTAAAGATAATGATATCCGTATCGGCTTAGGACAATGTGTAGCTCAAATGGTTGCTGCTCAAATTTTTAATACTCGTAAAGGATTGGAAAAGCAAATTATTTATGGTGCTGTTTCTACGGGTACTAACTGGAAATTTATAATATTAGAAGATAATTTAGTCAAAATTGATTTAACAGAATATTTTATTACGCAATTGGATCGGATATTAGGGATTTTAGCTGAACCTTTTAGAATTTATTTTGCTTCAAATTAACTTATTTGGAAGAGATATCACCAAAAGTTATATTCCCTGCTGTACCTATATTAAAACCAATATTTCCATCCCCCACAATTCCCACACCATCTTTAACTTGATTGCTGATGCTGCGAATATTTTCTTCTGCTTTGACGCTTTCATATCCTGCTTCGGGTAAACCTTTCCCACCAAGCAACAAAGCCACGGGAAAGTCTTCTGTAGCGAAATCAAAGAATGGTGTTTGTTCGATTTGATATTCCTGTTGTGTTGTTGACGGAACAGTTTTACTCAGATAATTCATTAAATGAGAAACTTTCACCGTCTTGTCTCCCGGTTGATTTCCCGCACCTTGTAAAGCTTCGAGGAAATGATATGTGTAGATGCTCATTGTGCGATCGCTGCGAATCCAAGATAATTGTGTTCCGGTGGAAGATGTAAATACAACTCTTCCCGTACCTTTTAAATTGTCGATGATGGTTTTGGGTAAAGCAGTTTGAGTAAAACCTTTGGGTATAGGCGATTTAGCATCTTTTGAAGTCGCCATTCCTTGAGCGTGACAACTATCTATAATTACTAATAATCTTTGTGCGGGAATTTCTTGTAATGCTTGGTTGATGGTTTCTGCTGAAAGTGCGGTATCGGGAATGTCTGCGCGATCGGTTTCGTGGGGGATGAGATAGTAATTTCCAGAATTATCTAAGCAACCGTGTCCGGAATAGTAAATTAGTATAGTTGCTTCTGGGTCATTTTCGGCTTGTTGTTTTAACCAGGTTAAGTTTTCTAAGATTTGTTGTTTGGTAGCGGTTTCGTTGTAGAGAAGACGAATATTATTGTCGATGTAACCGCATAAATTGGAGTCGGTGAGGAGAGTTTTTAGTGCTTGAATATCTTTAACTGTGACTGGTAGGGATAATTTGGTTTCTTCGCATTCACCAACACCGATGAGTAAAGCGTAGTTGTGGGAAGTATTAGACATGGTGGGTTTTGGGATGGGTTTGTAGTATTTTAGGTGTTCTTGGATTTCTTCGAGTGCGTGGATAGCTCGTGATACAGAATCTCCATTATTAGCTTTGACAAATTTATCTGTTTTTAAAAGTTGAATTAACCCAGGTATTGCTGCTTCAGATTTTATTTCTCCTAACGCAGATGCTGCCCCATAACGTACATCTGAATCTTCATCTTTGAGAAGGGATATTAATCCGGGAATTGCCGCTTCCGATTTTATTTCTCCTAGTGCATCTACTGCGGTAGAACGTACAGATGAATCTTCATCTTCAAGAAGAGATATTAATCCGGGAATTGCCGCTTCCGATTTTATTTTTCCTAATGCAGATGCTGCGCTAGAACGTACCTTTGAATCTTCATCTTCAAGAAGAGATATTAATCCGGGAATTGCCGCTTCCGATTTTATTTTTCCTAGTGCATATGCTGTGCTAAAACGTACAGATGAATCTTCATCTTCAAGAAGAGATATTAATCCGGAAATTGCCGCTTCCGATTTTATTTCTCCCAGTGCAGATGCTGCGCTAGAACGTACCTTTGAATCTTCGTCTTCAAGAAGGGATATTAATCCAGATATTACTGCTTCCGATTTTATTTTTCCTAGTGCATATGCTGCGCTAAAACGTACAGATGAATCTTCATCTGCCAGAAGGGATATTAATCCAGGAATTACCGTTTCTGATTTTATTTCTCCCAGTGCAGATGCTGCGCTAGAACGTACCTTTGAATCTTCATCTTCCAGAAGGGATATTAATCCAGGAATAGCGGTTTCAGACTTGATTTCTCCTAGTGCATATTCTGCGCTACAACGTACAGATGAATCTTCATATTCGCGAAGGGATATTAATTTAGGAATTACTATTTTAAATTTTATTTCTACTAGTGCAGATGCTATGCTATCACGTACAGATGAATCTTCATGTTCGCGAAGCAATATTAATCCAATAATCGCGGCTTCTGATTTCGTTCTACCCAAAAGCCGAATTTTCAACAACGCAGGAATTTCCAAACCATCAATTAACCCAACCGTTTCCCCCTGCCATTCTTCCGTAACTTCCCCCGCCAATCTTGCACCCAATTGCCAATCAATCTCCAAACCCAACTTCACCAAACCCACAGCGCTATATTGCTTATCTACCAACTGCATCATCAACGCAACAGTTTCCGTCCACTTCAAATAGTTCAAATATTCCCACTGCAAATCATCATCACTCAACTTGGGCAATTCTTCTAATAATCTTTCAGCAGCGTAATATTCTTGCAGCAGTTGATGACGAAACTCAATTTGATTTTCTGCACCAATTTGAATTAAATGATATTTAAGTAAATCATCTAACCATTTTTCTGCATCCCTTGGCTGATGATAATCTTGCTCTTTCAAAAATTTTGTCAAAATATCTCTTGCTTCCTGTATCGGAATAGCAACGAGAATTTCGGTTTTCAAGAAACCTAACCCCCCAGCCCCCTTCCCTACAAGGGAATGGGGAGAATTAAGCCCCTCGCCTTGTAGGAGAGGGGTTACTCTACGAGAAAACGCTCTGCGTTCATGGGGAGAGGTTCTACCATGCGTCATCACCCAAGCTAAATGCTGCAACAACCGCTTCCACCAACGGCGAGATTCATCTGTTACCGGAATATCTTGTTTGAATTTATTATCGTAAATTTCGGTGAAGCGACGAAATACCAAACCCAAGTTAGCAGGTACTTTGTTCTGGTTACTCGCAAACACCGAACAAAGCATCATTAATAATAAAGGTGTTTCTCCCAACTCCCGTAAACGCCCTTCTAACTGCTTGAGCATTTCTTCTCCCTGCTCTGAAAGATACCCACAAACAAAATTCCGCATCTGTTCTTCTGTTAGGGGTTGCATTTGCAGCTTTTTATCAATTCCTAAATCACCACCTACCCCTAAATCTCGCGTTGTAAAAATCATCGGAGTAGTTTGCTGATAATCTTGGCGAAATTTCTGTAAATCTTGTCTCGCTGCTTCTGATGGTAATTCGTTGACACCATCAATTAATAAAAGGAATTTTCCTGCAAACAGCAATTCTTCTATTTCATTGATTTCTAACCTTAGTTGGTGACGTTTGAGGAAGTCGCGAATTAATTCGATGATTGAAGTTTTGTAAAAACGGAGTTCCACGAGGATGGGAATTTGTTCGTTTTCTCCCGAATCCGCCAGGGAATGGGGAGAATTAAGCCCCTCGCCTCTTAGGAGAGGGGTTTGGGGAGAGGTTTCCAACAACAACCGCAACAAAGCCGTGGATTTACCAGAACCCGGACGACCAATTAATAATACGTGGTTGCAAGCGTATTTACGTAAACCTTCAATAACCGTTAAGCGTTCGGTTTTTTCTTCTTGCTGCTGCTTAACTTTCTCTACCATCAACCCAAAATCGAAAAATGGCGATAGAGGCAGCATAGCTGAACGCCTTTCTAGCTCATCCCGTTGCTTCCCCACAACATCAGTTATGGTGTAACACCTCAACGATTCGCTGTAAGTATCGCAGATTGATTGTAGATAAGCGTTGAGATTAAGCACTTAAAAATTAAAGATTATGTAAAAGAAGCGCTAAAGCGCAACTACGAACAAATTTCATTAAGATTACTGAGATTATAGCGAATTTATGACAATAATTTTTTTGACATCAATTTAGTTACGAATAAAGAAAATGAGTAAGAAATTTTACTGAAAATAAATGCTATTTTTAGTGTAAATTATTTGTAGGATGCATCGGCGAAGAGGCAGCATAGCTAAACGCCAGTAATTTTTGTGTGTAAATTCCTTCTTATTATTCCACCACATAAGTTTTTAGGGGTAATGCATCGGTAGTGGGAGCGTCTCGCTCCCTCGGGCAACTATCGATCATCTCGCTCCCTCGGGCAACCAGCGAGCGTCTCCCTCGGGCAACTATCGATCGTCTCGCTCCCTCGGGCAACCAGCGAGCGTCTCCCTCGGAGCAACCAGCGAGCGTCTCCCTCGGGGCAACCAGCGACCAAGATGGTCGCACTACGCCTACCCAACAAAATTAATGTGCCGGAGTACTTAATAGTCTTTTCAATAAAATAAGTCAACCCTAATTTAATGGCTGTAATTAACTAAAGTTCAGTTGCTAAACGTTACTGTTTTGCTGTGAGTAATTTCTCGTACAGTAATATCAAACCCCAAAGTTACAGGTCAAAAAATATGCCTTCTACCTTCAATCTTTCAGCACCATCTACCTTTAATTTACAAGAAGCTACTGTCAACGATATTCAAACAGCATTTAATTACGGTGCTTTGAGCGTTGAAGAATTAACTCAACTCTACCTTAATAGAATTACAGCTTATGATGACCAAGGACCGAATCTTTCTGCGGTAATTTCGGTTAATCCCGATGCTTTGGATACAGCCAAGGAGTTAGATGCAAAGTTAAGAAGTCAAGGTGCCGATGGAGCTTTGTATGGAATTCCTGTACTTTTAAAAGACAATTATGACACTTTTGATTTACCAACTACTGCGGGATCTGATGTTTTAGCTGGTTCGATTCCTCCAGATGATGCTTTTACCGTGTCAGAATTTCGCGATGCTGGAGCAATAATTTTGGGTAAAACCAATATGAGCGAATTTGCTCTTTCTTCCGGAAGGCTCGGTTACAGTTCCAAAGGTGGTTTAACGCTCAATCCTTATAATCTCAACCGCGATGCTTCGGGTTCGAGTAGCGGTACGGGTGCTGCAATTGCAGCAGATTTTGCGACTTTGGGAACTGGTACGGATACGGCAGGTTCGGTTCGTGGCCCCGCTTCTGCTACTGGATTAGTTGGAATTAAGCCGACGCGAGGATTGGTGAGTACTGATGGTATAGTTCCCCTCGCGCTTACCGCAGATGTAGCTGGCCCCAATTGCACGGAATGTTGAAGATGCGGCGATCGCCCTGGGAGTAATGGCTGGTGTCGATCCAAACGATGCGGCAACTGAAGCGAGTCAGGGGAATTTTGGCGATTACACTCAATTCTTGGATAAAAATGCTTTGCAAGGTGCAAGAATTGGTGTAGCGCGGGATTATTTCGGCGGTAACGAAGAAGTTGACGAGTTGGTGGAAGCAGCTATTAATAATATGAGGGCTGCTGGTGCAACAGTGATTGAATTAGATATTCCCGATACGGTGGTTGATGCTTCTAATTACGGTACTTTGTTAAATTCTGTGGTTCAAGCCGAATTTAATCCGCAGATTGAGGAATATTTGGGTACCCTTGATGAGGAATATCCGAAAAATTTAGAAGAATTAATTGCAGCGAGTAAAGATCCAGAATTGGTTAATTCGGAAACCCCAGTTAATCCAAATCGGATTGCAGTATACGAAGATTCGCTGGAATTTGGCGGTTTGGATAATCCCGAATATCAGGAAGCAATTAATCGAGGTATTCCCAAGCTGCAAGCAGAGTTAAATAATATTTTTGTTAGTAATAAATTAGATGCGATAGTTTATCCAACCATTGCCACTCCACCAACTCCGATTACTGACTCCGAAGGTAATGTAATAGAAGATCCAACCTATCAAGCTAATTTAGATAATATCGGCGGCGACCCCTATCGTGCAAATTATTTAGCAAATTTAACTGGTTTTCCCGATTTAACTTTACCCGTAGGATATACAGAACAAGGTTTACCCGTGGGTATGTCTTTAGTTGGGCAAGCATTTACCGAACCTACTTTGATCGGATTAGCATATGCTTACGAGCAGCAAAGTCCTGTTAGAGTTCTCCCATCGAATACACCTGCTTTACCGGGAGAAAAGTTTGAATATCTCACCGAAGTTTTAATTGTTGGTGATGCTGGTGATGATATTTTGGAAACGCAATTATTGCCAGATTTTGATGGTAATAAAGATGTAGTATTTGCTGGGAAAGGAAACGATTTAGTAGATACAACTCAAAGTATTTCCGGTGGTAATCGAGTATTTGGTGGTAGCGGTGATGATGAATTATTCGCCGGGAAAAACGATAGAGTTAGTGGTGGTAAAGGAAATGATATTTTAGATGCTTCTCAAGGTAGAGGAGGCAATCGTTTGAGTGGTGGTGATGGCGATGATATTTTCTTCGCTGGTGGTAACGATAGATTAACTGGTGGTAATGGTAATGATAGGTTTTTTATTATCGAAAAAGGTGGAAATACAATTAGTGGTGGTGCTGGGAAAGACCAATTTTGGATTGTGAATGCACAATTGCCAGAGGAAGTAAACACGATTACAGACTTTGAAACTGGAATTGACGTAATTGGAATTGCAGGTACTGGTTTATCTTTTGAAGATATAACTTTAAAAATAGATGATGGTAAAACTACAATTAATGTTTTAAGTCAAGATGTTGCAGTTTTATTGGGTATGGAAGGGCTTGGGGAAAGTGATTTCGCCTTTGTTTAAATAGTCAGTTCGTAGTAAGGGTTTTAACCCTTTCTTCCAATAACTAAAGTCGGCACGTAGAAACCGTCATCATAAATGTGGTGGAGTATTAGTAGTTGATTGCATAAATTCTGAAAGGTTCGTTTTTCCCGTAACCTTCGGGAGACGTTATGTATAACGTTTCTACAACCCGTCAAAACAAATGAAAAGGACTACTATTCCACCACATTAGTTTTGCGGGGTGTTGGGAGTGCGAGCCGGAAAGCTCGCTGGTTGTCACGAGGGAGCGAGACGCTCCCACTACATTTTGATTACCCCGCAAGATTAATGTGGTGGAGTACTAGTAGTTGATTGCATAAATTCTGATGGGTGTATAGAAAAAATAAAAGATTATTCTACCCCCTCTACCCTCTCTTCCCCCTCTTCCCCCTCCGCATCTTTACCCGTCAGAACAAATGAAAAGGACTACTAGTACTTGCGCTGTCTTCGCCAAAAATTACTAATGGTGCGTTACGGCTACGGTTAACGTATCTGTTTATTTTTTTACCTATTCGTGCCGTAATACACCCTACAATCTGGAAGATTATTAGCCTACGCAGGTAGGCTTTGCAAATGTAGCCCCACTATAAGGAGAGTGAGGGCGACTAAATGGTAAACTCCGAACAATCGAGCTATATTTACCAGACATCGCTAAAGTGGGAAAATAGGATAGGAAAAAGAATTCAACCTTTAACTTTTGACCTCAGCATGGCTAATCCCTTAATCCAAACTCTCCAGTTAATTGCTAACCCGATAAACTTTTTCGATAACCATGCCAAAAAATATGGAGATACCTTTAGTTTGCGAGTTTTGGGAATAAATTCTCCCCCGGTTGTATTTTTTAGCAGCCCTCAAGCGATTAATGATTGTTTCGCAATTCCCGCTAATAAATTAGATTTTAAAAAAGCTACTCACGTATTTAAACCCTTATTCGGCAGCGATTCCATTGTCTTCCAAGAAGGTAAATCCCATAACCGGCAACGACAATTGTTAATGCCTCCGTTTCATGGCGATCGCCTCAAATCTTACGGTGATACAATCTGTCGTATAACTGAAGATGTAATTCGCAACTGGCAGGTTAACAATACTGTTTCTATGCAGCAAGTAATGCCGGATATCACTTTACAAATTATCCTTCAGGTGGTCTTTGGAATTACTCCAGGGGAACGTTACGAGAAATTAATCAAATTATTAACCGCGCTATTAGATGATATTACTAAACCGTTGTTTTCCAGCTTATTTTTCTTTCCACCTTTACAACAAGATTTAGGAAAATGGAGTCCTTGGGGAAATTATCTCAAAAGACGCGAAGAAATTGATAAGTTAATATATGCAGAGATATCCGAACGTAGAATAGGGAAGAATAATTTAGGGGAAGATATTTTAAGTCTGTTAATGTCGGCGAGTGATGAAGATGGCGGTAAAATGACAGATAAGGAATTGCGCGATCAATTAGTTTCTTTATTATTATTGGGTTACGAAACCACATCTGGAGTATTGGCATGGTTATTTTACACGATTCACTTCCATCGAGAAGTTAAAAATAAATTAATTAACGAGTTACAAAGTTTAGATAATAAATTAGATGATAATTCTCCAGAAATAATTACTCAACTACCTTATCTAAATGCAGTTTGCTCGGAAACCATGCGACTTCACCCCATAGCTTTAATTTGTACTCCCCGCATGGCAATAGATAAAGTAGAAGTTGCGGGAGAAAAGTTTGATTCAGGCACCGTTTTGGTTCCCTGTATATATTTAGCCCATCGTCAAGAAACAACCTATCAACATCCAGATAAATTTATTCCCGAAAGATTTTTAGATAGAAAATTTTCCGCATTTGAATATCTGCCTTTTGGGGGAGGTTATCGGGGCTGTATAGGTCAGGCTTTTGCAGTGTATGAAATGAAGTTGATTTTAGCAACTATTTTATCCCGGTTTGAGTTGGAATTAGTCGATAAAAAACCACTTTTACCCGTGCGTCGCGGGATTACTATTGTTCCTAATGGTGGAGTTTCGATGAAAGTTATTAAAACTGTATACTGAAGTTTCGGTAAAATCCGAAAAAATTTCGGCTAAAAGGATTAATAGGCTCTATTAATAAGATTATTAAAAAATATACTCTTTTTTACTGTGCCTTGTTCCCTTTTCCCTCTTCTGCGACTAATTAATTAGCGTTTTAAAATACGGAAGAACCTATAAACTTGAGTATAGAAATTTTGGCGTTGCTGATTAAAAGTATGATTTTCCCCCAGCCCCCAATTTTGGTGGATTTAGGGGGCATTTTAGATATAATAAAATAAATTAATATTTCAATTAAGCAACGCTAAAATTTTCCTCTGAGAGTATGTTTTATAAGTTAGATTTAATACCTGACCTGGCGACTGTAAGTCGCAGCTACATAAGCAAAACCTACCTATCTCATATCGGACATACTCCGCTAACGTCGGTTATAAATCTACTAGCCCACGCAGGCGGACAATGCGGCGTGTAGTAGCGGTTTTAACCACTGGATACTTTTAAAACATCCTCTGAAGCCTCCGACTCTTATTTGGAGGCTTCATATTACTTCTTCATAAGGTTTGTTCTTGTATAAAAGTAGTACGTAACCATAGGCATATAAATCATAAATAATATTATGCGATCGAGCACCTTATTATTAATATCAAATATTTCTGCGATGGCATCAGTTAACAAAACGCAGCCTAAAGCCATCAGCCCGATTACCATTGTATGGAACCATGCCGTGTCCGTAATTTTCATCTATTTGCCTCTATACTAACTAAACAAGAATATTACGATTACTTAAAGGACGTTTTAAAAGTCCCCGAAGGTATAATTTTACCCTTTTGACTTTGTTCAACTTCAACAAAAAATCAAGGCTTTAGCCATATACTGAGATACTTCTCTATGCTTACTATAAGAGCAAAAGACCCTTTTCAAAACATCCTCTTAGGTTTATTATACACATCAGAATTGACTTCAACCTATCAACATCCAGATAAATTCATCCCCGAAAGATTTATTGATAAAAAGTTTTCTGCATTTGAATATCTGCCTTTTGGGGGAGGTTATCGGGGCTGTATAGGTCAAGCTTTTGCAGTGTATGAAATGAAGTTGATTTTAGCAACTATTTTATCCCGGTTTGAGTTGGAATTAGTCGATAAAAAACCACTTTTACCCGTGCGTCGCGGGATTACTATTGTTCCTAATGGTGGAGTTTCGATGATTGTAAAATCGCGCCGAACAGAACATCAATCGTTCTAGTCATACACCCTACAAATACTAACCATTAAGTAGGTAGGCGCAATTAAATGTAAGATGTCCGAAGCCGTTCACCAAGTATGCCCGAAGGGCTTAGTGTTCCCTTTTAGGGAATGAAGGAACGACTTAGCGCCGTCTCCCTCCGGGAGATAGCAACCGCAGTGACTGGGATTGCTTTGTTCCTCGCTTCGGACTAAGCGTATTATATTTACTTGTACTAACCATTAACATTATGAAACCAAACTTACATTTAACCCGCCGTAAATTATTGCAAATTTCTGGTTTATCAAGCATTAGTTTGCTTTTAGGTGGCTGCGGTACTCCAGTATTTGAAGGTGTAATAGGTGCGCTTTCCGAACCGCTAAATGAAAATCTTCAATCTTTATTATTAAAACCTCAAACGCCAGTACCGGAATTTTCACCTAACGAAATAGAACCAGAAGCTTTGATAGTAAATACATATAGATCCACCCCACTGATTAATCAAGAAAAATTTCGTTTAATTATTGATGGTGAAGTAGAAAATCCTCTGAGTTTGAGCATGGAAGATATTAAAACTTTACCTTTAACTTCCACAATTATTCGCCACGTATGTGTGGAAGGTTGGGCTGCAATTGTCCAGTGGGGAGGTATTCGCTTGCGGGAACTTGTGGCTTTAGCGCAACCAAACAACAACGTTAAATATGCTTATTTTCAATCCGCCGATGGTTACTATTCAAGCTGGGATATCGCTTCAACTTTGCATCCCCAAACTTTATTAGCTTACGAGAAAAACGGCGAATCTTTACCAGTTGATAACGGTGCCCCTTTACGTTTGGCTTCCCCGATTAAACTTGGTTACAAACAAAGTAAATGGGTTACGAGAGTTACTTTGGTTAGTAATTTATCACGATATCAAGGCTATTGGGAAGACCAAGGTTATGAATGGTTCGCAGGATTGTGACAACTAACGGTGTTTGCTGAAAATACTGAGCAACAGCGTTAAACTCTGTAGCTATTTCTATATGATATTATCCCCGCGATATTAGTGTTATTACCGATACATATTTAGGGATGATGATTGTAAAAAGGTATATATAGCTATGTACCAAAGCGAAATAATCATTTACACCAAAGTTGTGAAAATAAAAATTATTGCGATCGCCTTGGGATTATTTTAATGTTTACAACCAGAGCTTAGTAATGACTAAAATTTTAGTAATAGAAGACGAAGAGTCAGTACGCGAAAATATATTAGATTTATTGGAAGCGGAAGATTTTGAAGCCATTTCTGCTCCCGACGGTAGAGCCGGGGTTGATTTAGCACTCAATGAGTCACCAGATTTGATCTTGTGCGACTTAATGATGCCAGAAATCAACGGTTTTGCTGTTTTAGCCCTATTGCGCGAAAAATTTAATACTTCTGCTATCCCTTTTATTTTTCTAACTGCACGTTCTGCAAAAAACGATTTTCGTCAAGGGATGGAATTAGGTGCTGATGATTATGTAACTAAACCATTTACACGTGCAGAACTGTTAAGTGCAATTTCTACCAGGCTACAACGGCAAGCGGCAATTATAAAGAATCCAGCTTCTCATGCAGAAGTTAAAGCATATCCAAGGGAAATGCGAGTTATTGAGAAAACTTTACGTACAACCATCGAAGAAGGCAAATTTCGCGAATTTCAAATGTATTATCAACCCATCGTTGATATTAAGTCCGGTGAGATGATTGCAGTGGAAACTCTGATACGTTGGTGGAGTCATAAGTTGGGTTTAGTTTCCCCTGCCGAGTTGATTCCTTTAGCAGAATCTACGGGTTTAATTGTACCTTTAGGTGATTGGATTTTAGAAAGTGTTTGTAAACAAACAAGGAATTGGTTAGATAGTGGTTTAGATGCTTTACCAACCTGCGTCAATGTATCCGCAAGTCAATATACACAACCATTATTTGTTGAAAAAGTTGCAAATTTACTCTCAACTTATAATTTAGCACCGCATTACCTAGAATTAGAATTTACCGAAACCTCAATGATGCAGGATATAAATAAAACTCTTGATATCTTGCAACAATTAAAATCCTTGGGTGTCAAAATTGCAATGGATGATTTTGGTACTGGTAACTCGTCTTTAATTTACTTGAAAAAAATCCCCTTAGATACCATCAAAATCGACAACTATTTTATATATAATCTCTCTCAAGATGGTCAGAAATTAGCAATTACTAAAGCTTTAATTCAGATGGGACAAAATCTCAATTTGAAAGTTGTGGCTGAGGGAGTAGAAACCGTTAGCGAACTCAAGATTTTGCGCGACCTTAGATGCCATGCTATGCAAGGTTTTCTATTTACTCAGCCCTTGCCCAGTTCTGATTTTGAACAAATGTTAGCGAGCAAGCAAGGTTTACATATTTAGCTTTAGATACAAAACTAAGCAGTTAAGAAGGGTGCTTTATTTTTCCAATTAAAATTAGTTATTAATTATTATTGTTGTTTATTTAATTAAAAAATTGCCTTATAAAGGCTAGTATAAAAACCAAAATCATCAACTTTTTATACTATAAATAGTAAATTCAGGAATGGCAGCAGCTGTCACAATTTTCCTGCAAGCTGTCTAAAGCTACGATAAAATCTGAACGTACTAACAATATTTGTAGCGTCACGCACTAGTACAGTACGGCGTAAATAAAGCACCCATTTAAAAAGTTTGAAAGCCTTATCATATAATACTTTTTACTTCTTACTTTTGACTTTTTACTTCCGCGCAGCGGTACTAGGCTGTTGACTTTGAGAAAATTTACGCGCTTAAAGTAGTTCATAGCCCCATCCCTCTCCGTTATCTTGGGAGAGGAGTGCCGGAGGCGGGGCGAGGTTTCTCGATATGTGGTTCACTCAACTGAAAACCGCTATGTCGTTATAGTTTTTAAAATTTGTACCAGCAAAACCTCTAAGTTTTGCGTTCCTTCGTGACGGATACCAATAAAAAAAGTAGGAGTGCGCTCGACTCCGTGTTCGATACCGCTATCAATGTCTTGTTGTACCCGCTCGCGATGAAGGCGATCGCTCAATTCTCTTAACACCCGAGGAATATCTAATTTGAGTCTATCGGCATACTCGATCAGATCGCCATCTTCCAATGCCTGTTGATTCTCAAACAATAAAGAATGCATTTCCCAAAATTTGCCCTGTGCGCCTGCTGCTTCTGCGGTTTCTGCCGCCTTTAGGCACTGGGGATGAATATCGGAGTCAGGAAAGTGACGAAACACAAAACAAAAGCGATCGCCTAATTGCTGTCTTAGTTTCTCAATGGTTGAATAAGCTTGTGCCGATTGAGAACATTGATAATCACCATATTTCATTAAAACTAAGGCGGTAGTAGATGTTCCTGAAATATGGTCGTTTTCCCGTAGAGGAGGAATTCCATTGGAATTGATTTGGATCATGGACAAATAAAAAAACTTCTGGTGAAGTAAAGTAATGGGTGATTTTAAATCAATATTTCTGACTTATTTATGCTACGGACAATCGAGTTTAAATTTCGCCTCAAAATAGTTATGAATTACAACCTAACTTGAGGCAAATATTTTTCCCTAACTTTTGGCCAGGTATGGTGAAGGAGATGAGTAGGGAGTAGGGAGTAGGGAGTAGGGAGTAAGGAGTAGGGAGTAGGGAGTAGGGAGTAGGGAGTGATGAGTAGGGAGTAGGGAGTAGGGAGTAGGGAGTAGGGAGTAGGGAGTAGGGAGTGATGAGTAGGGAGTGATGAGTAGGGAGTAGGGAGTAGGGAGTAGGGAGTAGGGAGTGATGAGTAGGGAGTAGGGAGTAAGGAGTAGTGAGTAGGGAGTAGGGAGTAGTGAGTAGGGAGTAGGGAGTAGGGAGTAGGGAGTGATGAGTAGGGAGTGATGAGTAGGGAGTAGGGAGTAGGGAGTGATGAGTAGGGAGTAGGGAGTAAGGAGTAGTGAGTAGGGAGTAGGGAGTAGTGAGTAGGGAGTAGGGAGTAGGGAGTAAGGAGTAAAGTATTAATTTGAACTTTAAAAACATTGTTTAATTGCGTCTTAATTCCTTCCTGAAAGCTTTAATCCCGATCGCTTGTTTGATTGAAGACTTAACAGCTAATTTATACGCAAAAAAGGGCGTTGCAGATACGAAAACATTGAAAATTAACTTTAAAATATGCAACCCCAATTATTTTCTGAGATGTCTAATATTGCCCAAGTCCGCCACTATTAGCTCTAAACACGGCAGCGTGCATAAAAATTTTCGGGTAATAAGTAGTAAGTAAAATACAACAGAAAAATAATGAAATCATGTGGCGGACTAAACATTATTTTAGTTGAGATTTCAAGGTTAGTAGTAGCGCCGTCTTCGCCTCATAATTAGAGATTCGGAGGCGAGTACAGAGCTACTACAAACCCCTTAAAAAGTATTACTCAACAAGAGTTTGGTCGATGTAACACCAGCGCCAATCTTCATTTGGTTCGATTGATTCAACAATGGGATGTTCTGTTTTATTAAAATGCTTGGTAGCGTGTTTATTTTTAGAAGAATCACAGCAACCAACATGACCGCAAATTAAACACATTCGCAGATGCACCCAGGAATCCCCCATTTTGAGACATTCTTCGCATCATGAAGGCACTAGGAGTAACTTCTTCAATTTGGTTTGCGTGAGTACAGTTTGAGTTCATAATTTTCCAATCTCCTTGTTTACTTGAATTATCTAATCTATTGGCTCAAACTTAGATTTAATAGTATGGCATTGGGGACAAGACCAATCATCAGCAACATCTTCAAAAGCAGTACCTGGTTCAATTCCCGAATCTGGATCGCCTTTTTCTGGGTCGTAGATATAACCACAAACGGGGCATCTATATTTTTTCATGATGAGCGTATTCTCCTGAATTTAAGTAGAAATTTGCTTTCTTCGATCTGACTTGAAAATGTTACAAACCAGCTTGTTTAATATACTGTTTGACTGTCAAAGGTTTAATCTGGGGATAGCGAGAATTTTGAATATTATCCAACTTGGCTTTACTCGATACCATTACATATTCGTATTGCTGCGGAATATATTCTACTGGTGAAGAAGCTGTTTTCTTCTTATCCTCAATCCAGTTTTTTAGTTCTTCGACGCTACCCATATGTTGAACCTCTAACTTTTTACCTGTAGCTTCTTCATAAGATGCTTTAAGCTGTTTCATCGTCAACACTTCCCCAGTAACTTCTAAAGCAGTATTGACTAATTCACCATCGCTGACAGCTTCGGCAACATATTTAGCAGTGTCTTCAACCGAAGTATAGTCTACAAGAGTTTCACCATCACCCCAGTATCTAAAGATGCCGTTTTCTAAATCGAATTGAGGAGAATAGGGAGTAGGAATAGTATCCATAAATGCCCCGTTAAGAATTAAGGTGTATTCCAAACCGCTAGCTTGAAGATGTTCTAAAACCTGTTTTCGCATATCTAAATTATCGTTATCGCCGTAATCTATTTTGCGATAATCCACAGAATAGTCAGAAGAAATAAACCTTTTTACTCCTTGCTTTTTGGCTGCATCGATGGCATTTTTCTGTCCCGGTACGGTAACTTGATTGTTGCCAACTGCCGAAACAATAACATCAACGCCCTCAAATATTGGCAATAAAGTATCGGGTTTCACCAAGTCTCCTTCAACTACGATTGCACCTTGTGCTTTCATCGCGTCGATATCTTGGCGGTTATCCTCTTTATCGTAGCTACCAGGGCGCACCATTGCTTTAACTTCGGTTTCACCTTTTTCCAGTAAAGCTTTAACGATTTGCGTTCCCAACATTCCTGTTGAACCGATAACTAATACTGTTGTTTTATCTGCCATAACTTGCTCCTTTGATTAATAAAATCTAATTATAAAAAAGGGATAATTTCTATTCGTTCGGTACGGTTAAAACAACATCATAAAGATGATATTCATTTTCAGCAACACCTTCCCAATATTGTGAATCTCCGCCAAATACTGGCTGTTTCTTAAGACTTTCAATAGTTTATAGACTCAGCCATTGCCATATATCTGTATCTCTCCTTTCTACTTTCGATAGATAAAATTTAACCAAACTGTTTGCTCAACTTTTGCACGGTCTATTTAGTCTAGTCTCACAGCAGTTAAATCAAGCTTTTCTGGAGAACGAGCAAAAGCTGTTACCTCATGTCCTGCTTTTAAAGCTTTATCTACCGTAAAGCGACCAATGTTTCCGGTAGCACCACAAATAAGTACGCGCATTTTTTTGATTTATAATTACTTTTCTATTACAGTCGTGTCATTCCACCATCAACCGACAAAGTTTGTCCTGTCATAAAACGAGAATCTTCTGAAGCTAAGAAAGAAACTACACCAGCAATATCATTTGGATCTGCGATGCGATGAATTGCCTGCATCTGTTTAACCATGTCAAACATATCTGCCTGCTCGCCGCTTTCTGTTGTACCAGTGCGAACCATACCAGGAGAAACAGCGTTGACGGTAATCCCTATATCTGCGACTTCAGTAGCTAAAGCACGGGTGAAACCAATAACTCCCATTTTGGCAGCCGTGTAGTGAGTTACATTAGGTGCGACTGCCCAACAAACATTAGAAGAAATATTAATAATTCGTCCCCAATTATTTTGCTTCATCATGGGCACAAAAGCTTTACAGGTTAAAAACAAGGCATCTAAATCTACTGAAAGAATTTTACGCCAATCTTCAAAACTCATTTCTGCAAAAGGTTGAAAAGGATAAATTCCAGCATTATTAATCAAAATATCGCAGCGTCCAAACTGAGATTTGACGGCTTCTGCTAGTGCTTGAATATCTTCTTGAGAAGTTACATCGCAAGTTTTAGTTAATGCCTTCCCACCTGCATCCTTAACCATTTTCTCAGTTTCAGTAGCCGGATGTCTCGAAGTCAAAACCAAATCTGCTCCTTCGGTTGCCAAACGTCGAGCAAATTCCTGCCCCATTCCTGAAGATGCACCTGTCACTACTGCGACTTTTCCTTGATGTTTGTTTTGGTTCATCACTAATTCCTTGAAATTTTCTTCAAACGCTTTTGAAGAGCTTATCAGCCATCTATTACCTTTGACTTCTCTGTTATTGCTTTATTTTGTCTAAAATTGCTCTAATAAGGAAAAATATTGATGTATCAAACATCAAAGCTGAATAAATTAGATTATCGCTTCTGTAGTTAAAATTAAGCCTAATATAGCAATCGCAATAGCGCTAACTAAAGGCATATATGTTTGTAAAAAGTTGGATTGGGGAAGAAGTTCTAGCCATTAAAGAATTAACAATGGCTGCAACATCAGCGGCTAAATCGTGAATAGTGATTCCTGTGGTGGAGCCACTACTTGCTTCTACTCCACGAGGATTGACGGCGATCGCCCTAAATCCAGATTCAGCTAGTACAGTACGGCGTAAATAAAGCACCCATTTAAAAAGTTTGAAAGCCTTATCACATAATACTTTTTACTTCTTACTTTTGACTTTTTACTTCCGCGCAGCGGTACTAGTACCTTCATTAAGTCAGTAAAATCATCAGCACCCCTTGCCCACGATGGTATCAAGACCACAGCTTCACCAGTTCCAGCTATTAATATGCTACTACTAGCGTCTCCTACCTTAATTTGTTCCATAGAGCAGTTATCGGGTGTAAGCTGCTCGTAAGGCTTTTCTAAAGCGGGATGCATAGCTAATTTCTGCTTTACTTTATTAAAAACGTTTCTAGAATGAAAATTATCAGTAAATAAAATACTTTGGCTATCAAGTTCTTGCCTAATTTTGTCTAAAATTGCCTTATTTGATAATCGCCCAGAAAGAAAGTTAGTTGAACCGAATTCATTTTTGTTACTTCTGAGTCGTTTATTTTTATCATTTGCTATGTTAAAAATAAAATGAATCAAGTCCAATCTATTCGCATTCTCGTAGCTGAAGATCACGAAATTGTTCGTGACGGTATCTGTGCTATTGTCAATCAGCAACCAGATATCACCGTTGTTGCAGAAGCGGAAGATGGCGAACAAGCAGTGCAACTATACCGAGAATCGCAACCGGATGTGGTATTAATGGACTTGAGAATGCCAAAAATGGAAGGGATAGAGGCGATCGCCCAAATTAAATCGGAATTCTCTGAGGCAAAGATTGTTATTCTTACTACCTACGACACAGATGAGGATATCTATCGAGGATTACAAGCAGGAGCAAAAGGTTATTTACTCAAAGATACCTCTTCAGAAGAATTAGCTACTGCTATTCGTACCGTTTATCAAGGAAAAAAATACGTTCCTCAGCAGGTGGCAATAAAATTAGCTGAACGTATTACAAATCCCGAACTTACCAGCAGAGAAACAGAAGTTTTAAAGTTATTAACCAAAGGTAAAAGCAATCAAGAAATTGGCTCTATGCTCAAAATTACCGAGGGAACAGTTAAATTTCACGTCAACAACATTTTCAACAAATTAGGCGTTAGCGACCGCACTCAAGCTGTGATTACGGCATTTAAGCGAGGTTTGAGTCGATTGGAGTAGGGAGCAAGGAGTAGGGAGTAGGGAGTAGGGAGTAGTAAGTAGTGAGTAGTAAGTAGTGAGTAGTAAGTAGCGAGTAAGGAGTAAGGAGTAGGGAGTAGTAAGTAGTGAGTAGCGAGTAAGGAGTAAGGAGTAAGGAGTAGTAAGTAGGGAGTAGTAAGTAGTGAGTAGCGAGTTTAGTGACTGTGAGTTATAAAAAAGAATAAATAATAATATAAAATCATGATGAATAATGATATTAGCATTCAGCAAAGAACGAAAATTTTTGCGATTAGAGTCATAAGCGCTTATATAGAATTAAACAAAAAACCTTTCGATGATGCTGGTAAAGTGTTATCAAAGCAATTTTTACGTTGTGGTACTAGTATAGGTGCAAACTGTGCGGAGGCAAAGTTTGCACAATCGAGAGTTGACTTTTTATCAAAATATTCAATCGCTTTAAAAGAAGCTTCCGAATGTAAATATTGGATTGAAATAATGATTGAATCTAATATCGTATCAGAAAGTAAATTTAAAGATATGTTGCCTGAACTTCAAATAATAATTAAAATACTCATTTCTACTACTAAAAAACTAAAAGCAAACAAATAAATTTTATTCACTACTCCCTACTTTTTACTTCCTACTCCCTACTCCCTACTTTCTACTCCCTACTTTTTACTTCCTACTCCCTACTCCCTACTCCCTACTCCCTACTTTTTACTTCCTACTCCCTACTCCCTACTCCCTACTCCCTCCATAACTTTAGACTAGGTTTATTACTAGACTTTATTAACGGTTAAAGTCTCATCTTTTCATAGGCGAATATCTTCATGCTTTTCTCTAGCATAATCTTAGTTATAGTTAGGGTGATGCTGGTGTGCGATTTGGAAAATTTGAGCAGTACTGTTTACCGATTTGATGGCTTTAGTTTTTACAGTTCTTCAGAGCAATCTAATTACTGGCTTGAACACGGCCATGAGGAGATACAGATTACGCTACCGCAAGCTAATGCTCAAGCTTGGATGGCTTGTCAATCTTCTACTGGGAAACAATGCATTAGAGAAATAAAAGCAGGTGAAAGTTTTTTAATTTCATCGAACCAATCCCATACCCTTGATTGGCAACAAACGGCAGAATTAACTCTTTTTTATCTTCATCCTCGTTTTTTAGCCAATGCAATAGATGATTCAATAGATAATCATCATTTAGAAATTAACGACCGCTTTTCATTAGTAGATGATACTTTAATTCGAGAAATAGGTGTAATTTTTCGTTATTTATGTCGTTTTGATGTCGCTACGGAAAGACTTTACATTGAAAATTTGGCAAATCTATTAGCAGTTTATTTACTCAAAAATTACTTAAATTATAATTTAAAACTTCCTCCTAATACAAAAGGACTATCTCAAAGCCAAATAAATCCCGTTTTAGAATATATTGAAGCCAATCTCGATCAAAAAATAACTCTATCGGATTTAGCTGCTATTGCTGGTGTAGGAAAATTTTATTTCAGTCGTTTATTTAAGAATTCTTTAAATTTAACTCCCTATCGCTATGTTCTACAACAAAGAATAGAAAAAGCTAAAAGGCTATTAAAATATTCAAATATACCTATCTGTGACATTTCTTTAGAATGTGGTTTCAGCAATCAAAGCCATCTTGCCAAACATTTTCGCGTTATGGTGGGAATCAGCGCCATGAACTATCGTAAAAGTGCTACGAAATGTCTTTAAATTGATAGTTTAGATAAATAAATTATTAAAAGAAACTAAATCTACACCATATTTTATAATTGCATCTCTATTATCACCTTGAGTAATATTAGTCATTCGCTTTGTGATGTCGCTATACCAAAGTTGTAGGAAAATCTTACCCTTTTTTTCCCTCACAGTTTCGGTAATAGCTCTCCACGATTGCACTTGTTGATGAGTGTAAATTCCTGGATAGTTCGGTAATGTCTCATCAGCAGTAACTAAGGTTGGTTTCGGTAATAATCAACCCGCAAGAAGCCTTACGGGCGTAATAATCTAGCGCTTGTGGTTGTGATAAATTGTTGTCCGCTAACAGTTGTGGCTTTGATGCTATGACTATTCGATTGGGTAAAGTATAAGCTCCAAGTCGAACTGGTGAGGTTAAACAAGCAGAAGGTTTCATTCAGAGATTTTCTGGCAAAGATAACTCAATCGCAATTTTTGAATTGTTGAGCTAATTCTAATCAAAACCAAAATTCCTGTCTTGTCTCTTATTGACTTAATTATTCTAATCTTGCTTTTTTCTTATTTTTATCAACTCCTAAGCGGGTGAATTGTTCTGCAAAGTGATAATTTTCTCTTGACGAGCGATCGCACCTTCAGCTTCTAGCTTAATCAATGCTCTGGATAAGGTTTCTGGAGTAAAACCGATATCGCTGGCAATATCTCTAAGGGGGCGATCTAAAACGATAGTTGTTTCTTGAGGGAAGTTTACCAAGTTACGCAAATAACGCAATACTCTTTCGTGAGCGATACGAATATCTCTAAGTTCAAGACGAAATTTCATCGACTGAATTTTTTTGACCAACATTGCCATAAAATCCAATGCTATATCGGGATATGCTCGCAAAACGCTTAAAAGCTGCTCTTTGGGATAAGCAATTACTTCAGAGTCAATTTCGGCGATCGCCGTACAAGGATAAATATCTGCAAACAGAGCAATTTCTGCAATGCTTTCCGATCTTCTGACTATCTCAAAAGTACTTACTTGTCCTTGTTCGAGAAACCGAACTAGCTTGATTCTACCCGATCTGACTACATAAAAATTTGAAGCTTCATCTTCCTGTGCGAACAAGGTTTCTCCCGCAGCTAAATTTTGAATTGTCAGATTATTCCGCAATGTTTCGGGAAGGCTATCAATAGCAGTCAAATCCATCAAATTTCCTCCTAATAGTTGGTAATCCAGCCTCTAATATATTTAGTCGGCTAAGTAAATAAGCAAAAAAAGCTTTTCGTAAAGGGGTAATTTAATTTTTTACACTACTAGTTGATTGCATAAATTCTGATGGGTGTATAGAAAAAATAAAAGATTATTCTACCCCCTCTACCCTCTCTTCCCCCTCTTCCCCCTCCCCATCTTTACCCGTCAGAACAAATGAAAAGGACTACTACTAGTAGTTGATTGCATAAATTCTGAATGGTTCGTTTTTTCCGTAACCTTCGGGAGACGTTATGTATAACGTCTCTACAACCCATCGGAACTAATGAAAAGGACTACTACGTTTCAATGGATCGAATCTTGAACCAAGAGTTTTGAACTATGGCAATTCCCTATTTCCTTTTAATAAGATTTTTTGACAGACTCTAAATTATTGTAAATTTGCATTAGCAAACGGCGAAACAGCAATCTTTCTTCTAAGGAAAAGTTGGCAAGTATTGTTTCTTCCAAATCAAGCCATAAATCGGTAACAGGCTGTTGTAAGGAATATCCCTTCTCAGTTAAAAAGATGCGGCAAATCCTAGCATCTTCTATATCTTTACATTTTTCTACCAGTTCTGTCTTCTCCAATCTACTCAGCATTTTAGTTAAAGTTGGCGGTTCAATACACAGACGCTCTGCTAGTTCGGTTTGGGTTAAACCGTTTTGATGCCATAATTCCATCAGCAATCGTTCCTGTCCGATGTGCAGGTTCATTCCTGTTAAAGCAGCACTAACTAAACCTCGTTGCGCTTTGGCAATTCGCACCATGAGGTAGGTAGTGGTTTGGAGTGGGTTTTGATTAGACATCAAATTTATTTGCTTAGCCGACTAAATAAATAATACCACTATTGGATAGATTTGGAAGAGGTAGGGAAAGCCGAATAGGGAGAGTAGTAAGTAGTAAGTAGTAAGTAGTAAGTAGTAAGTAGTGAGTTATGAGGGATAACACATTTGTAGTGGGAGCGAGACGCTGCCTCGTGGCACCCAGCGAGCAAGATGCTCGCACTACGATTTTCTTTCTAATTATGAGTTGCAAATTATACTTGATGTTAAAAATAATGTGGTGGAATACTACTACTAGTACAGTACGGCGTAAATAAAGCACCCATTTAAAAAGTTTGAAAGCCTTATCATATAATACTTTTTACTCCTTACTTTTGACTTTTTACTTCCGCGCAGCGGTACTAGTCTGTCCCATAAAATATGATAGGTTTTCTCGCACACTCGCCTGGGGCTAGCAACTGTTCGCTAATAACTACCTAAATACGAACAAAGCACTACCTACTCATTACTCATTATTCGCTACTGTGACAATAATTTCAGTTCCTTGCCCGATTGCGCTGTTAATAACTAAATTTCCTTTTAGCCGATCGCATCTTTCGCGCATTCCTATCAAACCAAAACCTTCACCGAGTAGTAGTTGAGGATTGAAGCCCTTTCCGTTGTCTTTTATCTGGAGGTGAACTGTATCGTTTTCATGTATTAACTGGAGAAAGATTTCTGAAGCTTGGGCGTGTTGTAGGGTATTAGCAATAGCTTCTTGGGTGATGCGGAATAAATCGACTTCTACTTCTGGGTTTAAAAATTGTGGTTCACCGCCAATCAAAATCTCTGTTTTAATATCTGTACCTGAAACCATTTTATCTATTAATTGATGTAAGGCAGTACTTAAACTACCTGATTCTAAAGCTTCTGGGCGTAGGGCGCGAACGGAACGCCTAGCTCCGGAAAGACCTTCTTGAGCCAGATTCCTAGCGCGTAACAAGCGTTCTTGAGCGGCTTCGGGTTGAGTAGATAAGATGTTTCTGGCAGCTTCGAGTTGTAAAGAGATACCTGTAAAAGCTTGTGCTAAAGTATCGTGAATTTCTCGCGCCATGCGGTTGCGTTCGTTGAGTATAGCTAGTTCGGCTCGTTCTTTTTCTTGTTGAATTTGTGGGCGATAGATGGCGCTGCCGATACAGCTTGCTGCTATTTTAAATACGGCAATCTCCGCAGGAGTTAAACGTTTTGGCTCGCGGCAATAATCAATGCCTAATGTTCCCCAGTAAATATCGTTGACAAAAACTGGCACTGCATATGTAGATTTTACATTTAATTGTGCCATAGCATCTCTGAAAGGTTGATTGAGTTCTGACAAAAACCCACCAATCCAATCACCAGCTTTTAGTCTAACCACCCAATGTTCAACTCCTTCGGTTGAAACTTGATGAAGTTTTGGATGCAAAATTTGAGAGCTAGCGTATGGAGAATCCCACTCGTAAATTAAGCGCACGAATCCCGCAGATTCAGCCGTATCACCTTCAAAATTCTGCATCACACCAACGCGATCGCAATCCAAGCCTTCTCCTAACATCTTGAGGGCAGCGTTCATTCCTTCATCTAAATCGGCAATTTCTAATAGCTGATTAGCTGCATTAGCGGTTGCTTCTAACCATCTATCTCGTAGCGATAATACTTGGTTACTTTCTGCTAATTGTGCAGCTTTTTCTATAGCTGCTTGTTCTTTAGCTTTGCGGTTACGTTCTCTTTGAATCGCACTACCAATACAGGTAGCAGCAGTTTTCAATACGGCTATTTGTGCATCGCATAATTGCCGTGCAGTTTGGCAAAAATCTAAACCAATAATTCCCCAATACTGCCCTTCAACCATGATGGGGATAGCGTAAGTAGCTTTTACACCTAATTTTTCTTGCCCGCTACGAAACGGTTCGGGCATTGTTTTTAACAAACCACCCCAATGCTTGCCTAAGTTAACCGCATGATAGCAATCTTCTAACCCATCATAAGAAATACGACTTAATTCGGGATGATGAAGTTGAGAAGTAGCATTATAAGAAAGCCATTCATATTGTACGACTACATAACCAATTTCATTAATACAATCGCTAAAATGCTCGCTTAGAGCCAATCTATCCACACCTGCACTTTTTCCTAATATTGCTAGCGCTCGATTTATACCTCTTTCAAAATCTTCATCTGAAAGTAAAGCACTAGCACAATCTGCTGCTGCTTGTAGTAGACTATTTATTCGGTAGTTCGCCAATGATTTTTTGTCGCTATTTGAGGTTGAAGTGTAATTTTTATTAGTTTGACTCATCTTCTAACCCGAACAACTAAAAATTTAATAGCTTGCTGCAATGGTTCTATTGTACAATTCAAACTTGCTTTATTTGTATTGTTACAAGTCTACCAGAAAAACTGGGCAAATTTTAATTTCTATTTCAGGGTACAAGAAACAGCAGAAACTGAAGCTGCTTCCACAAAAACTTGATTTGTTTAGTAACCATCATCTACAGTAATTTTTATTTTTTAGATATCTTGTTTTCTATTAGCTTGAACGGCTTTAGATTTACTAAAAATAAACCATCACAACTCCAAAATTTTGTTTTCTGATTGTCGAGATTGAACGTTAACTATTTTTGCTTTTGTATCAGCATCAACTCTTTTAATAGCTTTAGTTACAGTATTTACACAATCCGAAAAAGCAATACCTGAAACTTTTAATTGGATATCCATAGTCTGGCGTTGAAATCAAGTACAAATAATTTACTTCATTGAAAGTATGTTAAACCCTCTAGTAGGCTAGAGAGTCAAGAGCTAAAACGCAAAGATATTATTTTATATTAAAAAGGCACAAGTTCAAGTAAGTTATAAACAGCTATATATTAAATCTTAAATTGGTAATCATATAATAAAAGTATTCAAATTAAATAACATCTCTTTAGATTTAAAGCGATTTCATCTTGGGATGTTATTAAATCATTTGCCAATAAAAATGTAGTAGGAGCGTCTCGCTCCCTCTTACAACCAGCTAGCTTTCCGGCTCGCACCTCATAAATGAATATCTATTCAAATTTAGCTACAATGTTGATCGGTATCGCTATTTTTTGAAATTTTCTAATTATAAGCGAAAAATAGCCTTTATTCGTCGTAAATGCCTTCTCCATGACTAAATCACTAAAGCCAAAACAGGAACCATCAAATCTTGATTCACCTAGTTGTGATTCTCGTGAAGTTCATCTAGATAATGTTCGTCAAGTACAGCCAGAAATTATATCCACTGAGAAAGCACAGCGGATGGGTGAATTTTTCGGAACTCTTGCAGATCCACACCGTTTGCGTCTGCTCTCTGCTTTAGCAAAACAGGAATTATGCGTTTGCGATTTAGCCGCATCTGTAAAGATGAGTGAATCGGCTGTTTCCCACCAATTGCGAATTCTGCGTAATATGCGTTTGGTTAAATACCGCAGGGAAGGACGCAATGTTTATTACAGTTTAAAAGATAGCCATGTCACAAATATCTACCATGAAGTGGCTTCTCACATTGATGAACCAGAAATTTAATTTGAATTAATCGTTATTTGTGCAGATTACTAAATTTGAGACAATATATGAATAATTGTTCAGGTATAGAAATATTCATATATTGAGGTAGTCAATAATGGCATCACATTCTGGTTGTTGTGCTTCATATAACGAACGCGATGGGCATAACCACGGGCAGAGTCATGGTGCAGAATTCAGCCTAAAGCGAGAAATTATACCTGTTGCAGTGTCGATGTTTTTGTTTGTGGTGGGTTTAGTATTTTATGAACTTTTGCATATTACTCCTTTTTCTATCGGTGAGTATTTAATTTTTATCCCGGCTTATCTCCTGAGTGGTTGGAGCGTTTTGACTGCATCTGGACGGAATATTTTGCGGGGTAGAATATTTGACGAAAACTTCCTGATGACAATCGCGACATTGGGGGCGTTTCACCGTCAGGTGCGGCTCTCGCCATTCATCAGATTCCCGAAGCTGTAGCGGTGATGCTGTTTTTCCAAGTTGGGGAGTTGTTCCAAGATTTTTCGGTAAGTCGCTCTCGCAGAGCAATCGAAAGATATTTGAGTAAAGCTGGTAAAAATAAGAAAGTTGTATTTGTCGGTGATGGAATTAACGACGCACCCGTAATTGCTAGGGCTGATGTGGGAATGGCAATGGGAGCCTTGGGTTCGGATGCAGCAATTGAGACAGCCGATGTGGTGTTGATGACGGATGCTCCTTCTAAGGTAGCTGAAGCTATTCAAGTTGGTAAAAAAACACATAAAATTGTTTGGCAGAATATTACTTTAGCGATGGCAATTAAAGGTTTATTTATTATTTTGGGAATCATTGGGATTTCAAGTTTATGGTTGGCTGTGTTTGCAGATGTCGGTGTGGCGCTGTTGGCAATTTTGAATGCAGCTAGAGTTTTGAGAGTTAATTAAAATGAGTGAAATCAAAGTTCGCGATCGGAAAAGGTAATTCCTAATACTAAGACTGACAAGTTTATTCAAGCAACCAATGTGCCAGTGTACGTTCCTTTAAGCGGAAAAACAATGCAGTTTAACAAAGCAGGAAAATGCGTTGCTGGCTGTCAAGATTAGCAAATTGACGGAGAGTATAAGGCTTAATACTACTTTTTAATATTGGTTAAGCCTTTCTTTTTATAAATTTTAAGTAATGACATCATGCTTTTATTAATTCTTTTGCCGCTCTATGGAATTAAGAAGCGATGGTTGATTAAACAATCCGCGCAGGCGGGTTTTGCCTGTGTAGCCAAGCCATTGCGTTGGGCGGGTTCCCCGACTTGTAGCAAGTGGCGCGTGATTTCTAATCGCCAGGTATGAATAAAACTTCCTATTTTAATAATTTTCTCGCATCTTAATTCGGATTGCTATATATCTAGGGCTTGCTCGATCAAATATCGAGTTTTTCAGCTTGACGATAGTTTATTGAAGCGATTTGGGAATACTAAATGCAGAAGTATTAAGGGTTTAGCGTCATGGTTAGCATTAAGGGATATCAAATCAACGAAGAACTCTACAATGGATCGAGAACCTTTGTACATCGTGCTATCCGAGAAAATGACCAAAAATCAGTTGTTATTAAAATACTAAAAAATTCATCACCGAGTTTCAATGAGCTTTTGCAATTTCGCAATCAGTATACAATTACTAAAAATCTTGATATTCCGGGAATAGTTCGTCCTTACAATATAGAGTCTTATCAAAATAGCTATGCTTTGATAATGGAAGATTTTGGTGGAGTTTCTTTGCATGAATATATACAGAATTGCGATGACATATCTTTACAAAAATTGCTATCTATTATGGTGCAAATTAGCGATGTTCTTCACTATCTCCATCAAAATCGGGTGATTCATAAAGATATTAAACCAGCTAATATATTAATTCATCCGCAAACACAAGAAGTTAAATTAATTGATTTTAGTATCGCTTCATTGCTACCTAAAGAAAGTCAAGAAATGAAGAATCCGAATAGTTTAGAAGGAACTCTTGCTTATATATCACCCGAACAAACTGGTAGAATGAATCGGGGAATTGATTACCGGGCTGATTTTTATGCCTTGGGTGTTACCTTTTATGAATTATTAACGGGAGAGTTACCTTTTCAATCGGATGATGCGATGGAATTGCTGCATTGTCATATTGCTAAAAGTCCTCCGAGGATGCAAAAACCTCACCCTAATCCTCTCCTTGGTAATGATGAAAAACCTCACCCTAACCCTCTCCTTGGTAAGGAGAGGGAATTGGAGGAGATTCCGCAAGTTTTATCAGATATCGCGATCAAATTAATGGCGAAAAATGCTGAGGATAGATATCAAAGTGCTTTGGGATTAAAGCACGATTTAGAAAGTTGTTTATATCAATTAAAAGATACTGGGAAAATAGAAAATTTTCAAATTGCCCAAAAAGATGTTAGTGAAATGTTTCTAATTCCGGAAAAACTTTATGGTAGAGAAACTGAAGTTCTACAACTGTTAGAATCATTTGATAGAGTATCGTATGGTGACAACGAATTAATCTTAGTGGCTGGTTTTTCTGGTATTGGGAAAACTGCGGTGGTTAATGAAGTTCATAAACCCATTGTTAAACAGCGTGGTTATTTTATTAAAGGTAAATTTGACCAGTTTAATCGCAATATTCCTTTAGATGCTTTTGTGCAGGCATTTAAAAATTTAATTGCACAATTAATCACGGAAAGCGATAGTCAATTATCAATTTGGAAGTCTCAGATATTAATAGCTTTAGGGGATAATGCAGGGGTAATTATTAATGTTATTCCCGAATTAGAAAAAATTATTGGTAAGCAGCCTGCTGTTACAGAATTATCGGGTACTGCGGCTCAAAATAGATTTAATTCATTATTTCAAAAATTTATTCAAGTTTTTACCACCAAAGAACATCCTTTAGTTATTTTCTTAGATGATTTGCAGTGGGCTGATTCTGCATCTTTAAAATTGATGCAGTTGCTGATGAGTGATTCCGAGAATAAATATTTATTGTTAATTGGTGCATATCGCGATAATGAAGTTTTTCCGGCTCATCCTTTAATGTTGATTTTGGAGGAAATTCGGAAATCCGAAGCTGTCATTAACACGATTACTTTAGCACCGTTAAGCGAACAAAGTTTAAATCAACTGGTTGCCGATACTTTAAATTGTCTTTGCTTGAGGGCACAACCACTAACTCAACTGATATATCAAAAAACTCAAGGTAATCCATTTTTCAGCACGCAATTTTTAAAATCTCTGTATGAAGATGGTTTAATTAAATTTAATTTTGAGGATTGTTTTTGGCAGTGTGACATTTCCGAGGTAACAGCTTTAGCGCTGACGGATGATGTGGTTGAATTTATGGCTTTGCAGCTAAAGAAATTGCCACAATCTAACCAGAATATATTGAAATTAGCAGCTTGTATCGGCAATCAGTTTGATTTAACAACTTTAGCAATTGTTTGCGAGCAATCAGAAGCTGACGCTGCTGTTGATTTATGGAAGGCTTTACAATTTGGATTGATTTTACCTCAAAGTGAGGTTTACAAATTTTATCTTGGGGAACAGCAAGTTAATCGAGAACAAACTTCTCAAGTTGTTAACTACAAGTTTTTACATGACAGAGTTCAACAAGCTGCTTATTCTTTGATTCCCGATGACCAAAAACAAGCAACCCATCTACAAATTGGGCAATTGTTGTTAGAGCAAACTTCCCAAAACGAGCGCGACGAAAAACTTTTTGATATCGTCAACCATCTTAATATTGGTAAATCTTTAATTACTCAAACATCCCAGCGCTCGGAATTAGCTCAGCTTAATTTGTCAGTTGGGCGTAAAGCCAAATCGGCTACAGCTTATAATGCGGCAATTGCTTATTTCAATATTGGGATTGAATTCTTAGAAGAGAATTGCTGGGAATCGCAATATGCATTAACTCTTGCTTTACACGAAACAAAGGCAGAGGCTATTTACTTAAATGGGCAATTTGAACAATTAGATGCAGTTGTCAACGTAACGTTACAGTCAGCTAAAACTTTATTGGATAAAATCGCAATTTACGAAACACAAATTCAAGCCTGTATGGCACAAAACCAGCTTTCCGAAGCTATCAAAACTGCGCTCGATGTTTTGAAAAAGCTCGGCATCGATTTACCGCAGACTCCGAATATGGCACAGGTTTTACTAGGATTGGGCAAAACAAAACTGATTCTCAGAGGTAAAAAAACCCAAGACTTGTTGAATCTGCCCACCATGACTAATCCAGAAAAATTAGCAGCGATGCGGATTCTCTCCAGTGCTTTATCTGCGGCGTTTATTGGTGCCCCGAAACTGTTACCACTGCTGGTGTTTGAGCAAGTCAACTTATCGGTGCGGTATGGCAATATCCCTCTATCTGCCTTTACTTATGCTTGGTATGGAACGATTTTATGTGGGGTTTTGGTGGATATTGATGCAGGCTATGAATTTGGGGACAGTTGGCTTTGCAAGTATTAGAACGTTTCCACGCCCAAAATCTGCGTTGCAAAACTGTGTTTATGGTGAATTCTTTTGTATTCCATTGGAAACAGCATCTTAAATCTACTTTATCTCGACTTCAGGAAGCCTATCAAAGTGGAGTTGAAAATGGTGATGTGGAGTATGGAGCTTGGTCAGCTTTGTTGCACGGTATACATCTATACTGGAATGGTAGCGAACTCAACGATTTAGAACAAACTCTCTGTGATTATGGTGAAGCTGTCAAGCAGTCGAAGCAAAATAATGCTTTAGTTTACATCAATATTCATCGCCAGTGTGCATTAAATTTAATGGGGCAAACCCCCAACCCCAGCCTGCTTAACGGTGCTTACTATAGTGAAACCGAGAATATTCCCATACAAATAAAAGCAGGCGATCGCACTGGAATTTTCTTCTATTATGTGAATCAACTGCACCTACGTTATTTATTTGGTGAGTTTGAAACTGCTCTAGAAGTAGTTAATCGTTTTAAAGAATATGAAGAAGCAGGAATGGCACTCATTCCAAATATACCGCTTTACCTGTACGATTCTTTAGCGCGGCTTGCAGTATATTCTACAGCAACTAAAGCTGAGCGGTTGCGTCTGTTGCGTCAAGTTACCAAAAACCAGAAAAAACTGAAAAAGTGGGCAGATTTTGCCCCGATGAATTCGCTGCATAAATGGAATTTGGTGGAAGCTGAACGTTATCGGGTTTTAGGTAAATATACAGAAGCAATTGCTTGTTACGATTCTGCGATTGCAGGAGCCAAAGAAAATAATTATCTTCAAGAAGAAGCTCTAGCAAACGAACTCGCAGCTAAATTCTACCTCAACTGGAATAAAGAAAAAGTAGCTGCGGCATATATGCAAGGATCTTATTATTGTTATTCTTGTTGGGGAGGCAAAGCTAAAACTGACGATTTAGAAAAACATTATCCTAATTTACTCCGTCCAATTTTACAGCAAGCTACACAAGTTATAAATCCCTTAGAAACCTTTGCCACAATTGGCGCACCGACTTTCTCAATTCATAGTGATACAACAACCAAAAATTCTTCTTCTAATACCAGCATTAACGCTGTTTTGGACTTTGCTGCTATTATCAAAGCTTCCCAAACCCTTTCGAGTACCATCGAAATTTCCGAATTACTGCGACAACTTACCCAAATTATTCTACAAAATTCCGGTGGGGATTCTTGCGCTTTAATTCTACCAAATGCAGATGAAGTATGGTGTGTTGAAGCGATTGCGACACCCGAAACGATAGAACTTTGTTCCGAATCCCTCGATGGTAATTTTAACCTACCCGTAAAATTGATTAATTATGTTAAAAATACCCAAGAATTAGCGGTAATCAACAATCTCAAAACCAATTTACCCGTAATTGATGAATATCTTATTCAACAGCAACCCAAGAGTATTTTATGTTTACCTATTCTTACTCAAGGACATTTGGTGGGAATTCTGTATTTAAAAAACAGCTTGGCAAGTGGAGTATTTTCCAAAAATCGCTTAGTTGTTCTTAATTTTCTTTGTACCCAAGCAGCGATTTCTTTAGAAAATGCTCGTCTTTATCAACAAGCTCAAATATATACCCAGCAACTCGAAGAATCGCAGCTACAAGTGGTGCAAAATGAAAAAATGGCAACTTTGGGTAACTTAGTTGCAGGGATAGCGCACGAAGTTAATAATCCGGTTGGATTTCTTGTAGGTAGTATCAGCAATGCCAAAGAATATCTTCAAGATTTATTCAGACATTTAGAACTTTATCAAAAACAATATCCTCAATTTGCCGCAGAAATTCAAGAAAATGCCGAAGAAATTGATTTAGAATTTTTGCTCGAAGATTTACCCAAATTACTCGATGCAATGACAGGAGCAACTGACAGAATTGCATCGATTAGTAACAGTCTCCGCACTTTCTCCCGTGCCGATACAGAACACAAAGTTAGTGCAAGTATTCATGATGGAATTGATAGCACTCTACTAATTCTTAAATACCGTCTCAAAGCCAATAACAATCGTCCTGGGATTATTATTAATCAAGAATATGGCGAAATACCCCAAATAGAATGCTTTCCCGGTCAATTAAACCAAGTATTCATGAATATTTTCGCAAATGCCATCGATCTGTTTGATGAAATGGCACAAACTCAAACATACAAAGAATTAGAAGCAAGTCCCCAACAAATTAATATTCGTACCGAAATCATTGCTAATCAAGCTTGTATTTACATCCGCGATAACGGAAAAGGAATGAGCCAAGAAATTAGTCAGAACATCTTTAAACATTTATTTACTACCAAAGCTGTAGGAAAAGGTACCGGATTGGGATTGGCTATAGCTAAACAAATAGTTGTAGAAAAACATAACGGAACAATTGAAGTTAATTCTGCCGTAGGAGAAGGTACAGAATTTATGATTAGTATTCCAATGCAATAGTGAATTGGGGATAGTTAGGAGTATTGAGTAGGGAGTAGAGAGTAGCAAGTAAATCACTTTTTTATTATTTTCATAAATATCGGTACTTCTGCCCGTCTATTTTTACTCGCTACTTGTTACTCACTACTCACTACTCACTACTTTAATAATGTCTCCTTGTCTCCCCCTCTACCCACTCTTCCCCCTCACTCAACACTGGTAATACCTTAGCTGCTGGAACATTCGGAATCGACTTCATACCCAAACTTTAAGATAAATGAAGCCAATACATCTATGCGAAAACACTAATTCCCCATTAGAATCTAGCAAAGTCGGGTTATAAACAAAACAACCCGAAACCAAACACCACTAACTTACCTTCTGCACTGTGAAATTGAAATTAAGCCGTTTGATTCCATTTCTTGATGAAACTGTATCTAGTTGGGCATTAGAAGCCCGTTTGTTACGCTGGTTAACCTTGATTTGGCTGTTTGTAGGTTTAGCCGTATTGTTTTCGGCTTCTTATCCAGTTGCTGACGTTAAACATGGTGATGGGCTTTTGTTTTTCAAACGTCAACTGATAACTGTATTCTTGGGCTTGATTCTCTTCAATATTATTGTCAATTTACCCTTTCATAAAATAATCGGGGTATCCCATTGGCTGCTAATGCTGTTTTTGGGATTGATTATTCTCACCTTAATTCCGGGTTTAGGAACTAGAGGGGTTTACGGTACAAGTCGCTGGTTATCTATTGCAGGATTCCCGATTCAACCTTCGGAATTTATCAAACCTTTTTTAGTGTTGCAAAGTGCGCGAGTTTTTGGAAATTGGGACAGACTTAGTTGGGGAATTCGCATTGCTTGGTTGGTGGTTTTTGGTTTTGTGCTGTTAGGAATTCTGGCGCAACCTAACTTAAGTACCACAGCACTTTGCGGAATGACTGTCTGGTTAATTGCTATGGCTAGTGGTTTGCCTTACAAATATTTAGGAGGTAGCGCTGGTGCAGGAGTTGTATTAGCGCTGATGAGCGTTACCGTTAATAAATACCAACGTTCCCGTATCACCTCTTTTTTCAATCCTTGGGACGATCCTCAAGGTACAGATTACCAGTTAATTCAAAGTTTACTAGCAGTAGGTTCGGGTAATACTTGGGGTTTCCGGATTTGGGCTTTCTCAACAAAAGCTTTCTTGGCTACCAATTGCAGATAGCGACTTTATTTTTGCAGTATTTGCTGAAGAATTTGGCTTTGTTGGCAGCGTCACGCTATTAGTAATGTTAGCTGTATTCGCAACTTTGGGATTAATTGTAGCTTTCAAAGCAAAAAGTGTTATATACAGGTTATCGGCAATTGGGATTACCACCTTACTTACAGGACAATCATTTATAAATATTGGTGTTGCCAGTGGAGTTTTACCAACCACAGGTTTACCTTTACCATTTTTTAGTTACGGCGGAAGTTCGATAATTGCCACATTGATTGCAACAGGATTATTAATTAGAGTTGCACGGGAAAGTAACGAAGCCGACGTGCTTCCATTACGAAGACAACCAATAAAACCCAAACGCGAACGACGGTTTTTACATAGGAATAAATTTTAATTTACTACTATTTATTCGATATAGCATTTCCCAGTCTATCAAGGTATATCTCAAAACCTCACCCCCAACCCCTCTCCTAATATGCAAAGAGGCTATGCATTAGGTAATCGCTGTACCTCAGTTGCCAGGGCAAACGCTATAGCAAGCAAACATATATTAAATTTGCTTGAATTATTTCTGAAAAGGTTAGTAAGGTGAACTGTAAGTAGACTAGAGATAAAAATCAGTTTACCAACCGTTTTTATATAGCCCGCATCAGCGGGCTTTATTTATGAGTAATAGATAATTGGGGATTGGGGATTGGGCATTGGGCATAGGGAATTGGTAATTGATAATTGGGGATGGGGGATGGGGCATTGGGCATAGGGAATTGATAATTGATAATTGGTAATTGATAATTGATAATTGGTAAAGTAATTACAGTTATTACCACGTAAGGAAGCAATGCCATAGCCTGGAAAGTTGTAGCGAGTGTATAAATTCTGATTTTATTCAAAATCCTAAAATCATTACCAGGTAAAAGTTTTGAAATGTATAAGAAGACTAATTAATTTGTAAAAAACAAACCTCTATTACCAATTACCAATTACCAATTACCAATTACCAATTACCAATTACCAATTACCTAATTCTAATATGTCAATTAATTTGAATCGTCGTAAATTCCTGGGATACAGTACCGCAGTCTTTAGCGGTATACTATTAAAAGCTTGTAGCAACAACCAAACCTCAACACCCACAGCTACTAGTGGTGAAGACGCTTTCAAAATTGCGATCGCGCTTCCGGGAGCGATTACCGATAAGACTTGGAATCAGTCTGGTTATGAAGGCGTGCAGTTAGCAAGACAGCAACTCGGTGCGGAAACTGCTTTTTTAGAACAAATTCCTCAAGCCGAACAAACAGAAGTTTTAACAGATTTTGCTCGTAAGAAATATAATCTTATATTTGCCCACGGTGGACAATTTGATGCTGCAATTCAACAAATAGCACCCCAATTTCCCGATACATTTTTTATCGCTGTTAACGGTGCAGTTAAAGGAGATAATATTGCTGCTTTACGGATAAATCACCAGCAAGCTAGCTATTTGTGTGGAATTGTTGCCGCTTCGATGACAAAATCTAATCAAATAGCTTACATTGCCGGACAAAAATTTGCTGCCACTGAAGAAGAATTACTTGGTTTAGAATTAGGAGCAAAATCGGTAAATCCTAAAATAAAAGTAACTTCTACTTTCACAGGAGATTGGAATGATGCTTCCAAAGCCAAAGAAGCGACATTAGCTTTAATTTCTACTGGTGCCGATGTTATTTATCAATGGTTGGATAATGCATCACCTGCGGTATTACAAACAGCCGCAGAAAAAAATGTTTATGCTTTCGGAAATACAAAAGATCAATTAGAAATAGCACCAAAGGCAGTATTAACAAGTGCAGTTAAAAGAATGGATTTAGCAATAGCTTATATATCAGAATTAGCTAAAAACAAACAATTAAAAGGCGATATTTATAAAATTGGTTTAGAAAACTCCGATATTCTTAGTTTGGGAAAATTTGGCGATATGGTGTCAGGAGATATTCAGAAAAAAGCAATGGATGCAAAGCAGGGAATTGTTGAAGATAAAATTAAAATTGGTAGTTAGGGGTAGAGGGGGGAGAGGGGACATTATTAAAGTAGTGAGTAGTGAGTAATGAGTAACAAGTAGTGAGTAATGAGTAGTGAGTAATGAGTAACAAGTCGCGAGTAAAAATAGACGGGCAGAAGTACCGACATTTATGACAATAATAAAAAAGTGATGTACTTGCTACTCTCTACTCCCTACTTAATACTCCTAACTATCCCCAATCCCCAATCCCCAATCCCCAATCCCCAATTACCAATTACCAATTCAAATTTGAATGCCATTTTTACGCTTAGAAAATATTACAAAATCCTTTGGTTCCTTTGTTGCTAACGATAATATCGGCTTTGAAATAGGGGCTGGTAAAATTCACGCGATTTTGGGAGAAAATGGTGCTGGTAAAACTACTTTGATGAATATTATTAGCGGTCTTTATCAACCAGATAAGGGCAAAATTTATTTAAAAGACAAACCTGTAAATATTACATCTGCGAATGCAGCAATTAAACTCGGTATTGGCATGATTCATCAACATTTTATGCTAGTACCGCAGTTAAGTGTCACAGAAAATATTATTCTCGGAATTGATAGAAATTGGTCGTTAAATCTTAAACAAAAACAACAAAAAATAGCTGATTTATCTAACTCTTACGGATTAGAAATTAACCCCGAAACAAAAGTTGGAGATTTACCAGTAGGAACTCAACAACGAGTCGAAATTCTCAAAGTTCTTTACCGTCAAGCTAAATTATTGATTCTTGATGAACCAACGGCTGTTTTAACTCCATTGGAAGTAAAATCTTTAATTAAAATTCTCCGCAAACTCGCTGCTGCTGGTAATACAATTATTTTTATCAGTCATAAGCTAGAAGAAGTAATCAACCTTTGCGATACCGTGACAGTATTACGACGGGGAAAAGTAGTTGCGAATAAGAACATTGCAGAAACTACTGCTTCCGAATTAGCAGCTTTAATGGTGGGAAGAGAAGTTACTTTTCAATTAAATAAATCTCCGGTAAATCCAGGAAAGGTGATTTTATCGGTAAATAATTTACAAGTAACAGACGATAGAGGTGTAACTGCTGTAAATAATATATCCTTTGAACTGCGAGAAAGAGAAATTTTAGGTATTGCTGGAGTAGATGGAAATGGACAGCGAGAATTAGCCGATGCTTTAGCACAAATCCGAAATATCAAAGCTGGGGAAATTACGTTTATTCAAAATTCAACTACAGGTTATATTCCCGAAGATAGGCAAAAAATGGGTTTGATATTGCAGTTTAATATTGCTCAAAACTTGATTTTAAAAGCTTTTAAAAAATTACCCTTTTGTCGTCACTTCTTATTTAAACCCCAAGTAATTAATCACAATGCAACTTCTGCAATCGAAGAATTTGATATTCGAGGAGCGGGAGTTAACGTAAAAGCAAATCAGCTTTCAGGAGGAAATCAACAAAAGATTGTTTTAGCAAGGGAATTAGCAGGAAATCCGGTATTAATCGTAGCTATGCAGCCCACTCGCGGATTAGATGTAGGAGCTACCGAAACAGTACAGCAACGATTGTTAAAGGAAAGGGAACGAGGAGCCGCGATTGTATATATTTCTACCGAGTTAGAAGAAGTGATGGCAATTAGCGATCGCCTTGCGGTGATGTATCGAGGTGAATTTGTTGGTGTATTGGATGCCCAGACAGCGACGGTTGAGGAAGTTGGTTTGTTGATGGGAGGAGGGGGGAGAGATGGGGTGATGGAGGGACAAGGGGACAACCCCCCATAAAAAGCAGTTTTATTACCAAAGCCCTTCGGGCTTAAGTAAGAAGCAAGAAGTAAAAAGTAATAAATATTGCCCGAAGTATGGTATCAAGCCTCGTCTTTTAAAGACGAATAAAAACCTGCATTCATTACTTGAATCCTCTACCATGAGCGGGAGAGGTGTTACTTATTACTTTTGGCTCTCTAATTATTACTTGTGAAGTATTGGCTCCGCTGCACTCAGATATTTGTTTTGTTGCCAAAGGTGTATTTTCAAGAGCAACCAGTTCAATTTCTCCTTTTGAATTTCGAGCAAAACCAGTAGCTTCTACAATTGCTGATTTCTTCGGTATTTGCATAATTTCAACAGTATTATTATTTCTTTTACGATATGCAGATAAATCGCGAATATCCGACCAAGTTTGTTTTTCATTTATATTTACATTGGGGTTTCTGCGGTACTCCACCCCTTCCGGTTGCCACAAAAGTACTGCCGGAATTACTAGAACATCCAGAAGAAATTTCTTGAGATGAATCAGAAAGAGCTACGGGTAATTCCACTAAACCAGAACTAGGATCAATACTAATATTATTAATTTGGACCGTACCGTTGACACCAAATTTGGAACTTGCGGTAATGTCACTTTCTGGAGTGAGTTCTTCGCGAAATTCTAAACCGAAAATACCTTGAGTCGTAATGTTTATATTACCACCCATACCTTCAACTGCATTGGCGACAATATCGCTGTTTTCAAAACCGGCAATTACAGGAGAATTGATGGTTATATTACCACCATCACCTACAACACCTTTAGCTTCTGTATTAATAGCACCTCCACGACGTAGGCTTAAAAAATCTGCTGCATTAATATCAATATTTCCACCTTCTCCAGATTGTGTTGAAGCAGACAAACGTCCATTTCGATCTAAGGAAATCAAATCCGCATTCACATATAATGTACCTGCATTACCTACACTTTGGTGACTAACCGTAAGCTCTGCTCCATCGGTAATTGACAATTTGGGTGTATTAATAATAATACTACCTGCATTTCCTGTAACTTCATCAGGTACTCCAAACCTTCGACGGAGGGGTGGTGGTAATAATGTACCTCTAGTATTGATAGTGCTAGGTTCAGTACGACCACTTCTAACACGACTACCGCTTAACAAAATACTATTCGATGCATTAACCATAATTTCGCTACTATTTCCAGCACCAAAAGTTGATGAAGCAATAAATGCTCCTCCCAAGAGAGATAAACGAGGAGTATTAATCTCAATATTGCCTGCATTTCCCATAGAAGAAACTACACTAGATGTGATAGTTGCATCATTATTATTGGATGGGAAAACGCTCAATTCAATTAATTCACTAGCATTAATCAAAATATTACCAGTATTTCCATTTGCTCCGAAATTAATAGTTGTAATTGCACCACCACCATTCACAGAAAGGACTTCAGTATTAATAGTCAGGTCGCCACTATTTCCATTTCCGATAGAAGTTCTAGTCCCAAGAGTACCAATAATACTATCGGATTTACTATCTATAAATTTGATAGTGGAAGCATCAACATTAACCTTTCCTGAATCTCCAAAAGAAAAAGTACGAGCTTGTAAGCTTCCTCCTTCCATAAATTTCATTTCGGTAGTATTAACATTAATATCACCACCTTTACCCGTACTGCTAACATCAGCATAAATCCCACTTCTAAGTGTTGTGTTGGGAGCAGTTCCCATCAAGTCAATAGAATTTGTAATGTTAAGGTTGATAGAACCAGCTTGTTGATTACCCCGATTTTCCAGCCATACTATAGAACCATTATCCAAAGTCAAATTTTCTCCCTGGATTTGTATTGTTCCCTGTCCCGTACCGCTAACATCTACTAAAGACTTTTGTAAAAGTTGAATATTTCCTGTTGGTTGAACTGTATCGTATGTTAAGGAAGGGCGATTATTAATCGTTTGCAACCCGATTTGAGATGGAGAGTCTTGATTCCCAACAGCACTTAATTCGACTTTACCGCTAGCAGTTGTTATTACACCTCCATCAAACTTTAAATTACCTCCTACTAATGCAAAAGTCTGGTTTGAAGGGACTTGCAAACCCACAATACTAGTGTCTTGATTAGTAATTTGTGTCCCCGCACCAAGAGTAAGCTGATGTCCGGTGTTGTTAACTGTTATGTCTGCTGAACTTCGTCCCATCTGCAAACCAACAGGAACACTCACAGTTAACAAAGGCTCACTTTGAGGATTTATTGCGCTAAATTCAAACCCATCCTCAAACAAAATACTTTCTGCGGTAGTTCCCAAAAATGAACCACCAATATCTAACCGTGCATTTTCACCAAACACAATTCCGGCAGGATTAATTAAAAATAAATTCGCATTTCCGTTGGCTTTTATTAAGCCATCAAGATTAGAAATATTTCCACCTGTTACTCGGTTAATAATATTAACTACATCAGTAGAATTATTGAAAGTTGCGGAACCACCTGTAGGAATAGAAAACTCTTTAAAACTATGAAATAAATTATTACCTTTTTGAATACCGTTAATAATATTATATTTACTGTCATCTAATTTTACTTTTGTATCAGTAGTTCCATCAGATGTTATCTGAGCAATTGCTGGTAAAACAATTCCCGAAGTTAGTAAACTACTTATCAATCCAAATAGAAGCTTAATCCCTTTCATCTTGTAAAAATATTTGTGTGTTCTGGATTTATAGTTCCCATTATCTTCGTGATACTAACCCCAAGAAAAACGTATTATTGTGAATAGGGGAGCCTCAGCGAACTCTACCCCACGCGCTGGGAAATGTAATTCCCCGTCTAATAGCAAAAGTCCATTAAAATGGACTGAATAAAAACCATCAAATTTAATGCAACGCATTAATAGTACTCCTTTATGATTTACCAGTCTGGGAGTTTTGATCGCGTTAAAAGCCGGACAATTTAACATTGGTGGCTAATATTACGAAGTCCGGCGACCTCTTCTAGGGTGAGGGTGATTTAGCGCAGTCTCTGAATTACTATATTATGGAAAAGGTAAATAATTATTGTTGTCTATTAAGCTAGCAGATAACAAGCTGGAATATTGGGAGACTATTCGATGACGGGGACTATTAACGAAAAACAACTGTCGAGAATAGTTTTAAAAGGTTTCAAGTCTATTGTCGAATGCGATATTGAACTCAATAAGATAAATGTTTTAATTGGTGCTAATGGAGCGGGAAAATCCAATTTTATCGGCTTTTTTCGCATGATGCAGCAGTTACTTGAAGAAAATCTACAAGTTTTTGTCAGCCGTCAAGGTAGTCCCGATACACTACTACACTTTGGACGGAAAACAACGGAACAGCTAGAGTTTCGGCTATATTTTGGTAATAAAGGCTATTTCGCAGCGTTAGCAGCAACTCAAGATAATCGCTTGATGTTTGTTGAGGAGTTTTTTTGGTGGAATTTAGCGGCAGAATATGAACTAGGAAAAGGTCATTTTGAGACAAAGGCTTTTTCTCTTACTGGGACAAGAATTCATGAGAATATTTTGTCTGCTATGCAGGGATGGAGGGTTTATCATTTTCATGACACCAGCGATAGTGCTTATGTAAAACAGCGTCACGGTATTAATGATAATAATTATCTGCGTCCTGATGCGCGAAATCTTGCAGCTTTTCTTTATTTATTGCGCGAGAATTACTCTTCATCCTATCAGAAAATAGTCAAAACTATTAGACTTGTTGCACCGTTTTTTCGAGACTTTTACCTGCGTCCATCACCACAAAATAACGAATTTATAGAACTCGAATGGTTTGAGCGGGGACATGATATTCCCTTCAAAGCACATTTACTTTCCGACGGTACGCTACGTTTTATATGTCTGACAACAGTTTTTTTACAACCAGAAGATTTTCAACCGGAGACAATATTAGTTGATGAGCCAGAACTTGGTCTTCATCCCTATGCTATTACGGTTTTGGCTTCGTTGATACGGACTTCTAAACAGGTAATTGTTTCTACTCAGTCAGTGGAATTGCTCAACGAATTTGATGCTTCAGATGTAATAGTTGTTGACCGTAATAGCGGTTGTTCTTCACTTCGCAGGTTGGAAGAGCGAGAGTTAGAGGAATGGCTAGAAGATCATAGCTTAGGAGAGCTTTGGAAGAAAAACCTTATCGGAGGTAGACCTTCAAAATGATTCGAGTTCACGTTTTTGTTGAAGGACAAACCGAAGAAACTTTTGTTAGAGAACTGCTCTATGAGTATTTTATAGATAAGAATATATACCTCAATCCAATCTTAGTAAGCACCAGTAAAACTGCTAAAGGTGGTGTAGTCAGTTATGCAAAAATCAAGCCGCAAATTAATCGCAAGTGTCTGGAAGATGCAAAAGCATTTGTCACCACAATGTTTGATATGTACGCTTTACCTAAAGACTTTCCCGGAAGCAGTTTGCTACCAAAAATCAATGAACCTTTGCAGAAAGCAGAATATTTAGAAAGGGAAATGGGTAAAGATATTGGACACAAAAATTTTATCCCTAATTTACTAGTTCATGAATTTGAAGGTTTGTTATACAGCAATCCACAAGCTTTTGCTGGGTGGTTTGATGAAAGTGCCGTAGTTACCTTGCAAGAAGAACGTAATGCTTTTTCTTCACCCGAACATATTAACGATAGTCCCCTAACAGCACCATCAAAAAGAATTCGTAATTGCTGTAAGGGATACGATAAACCGCTGCATGGTTCCTTACTTGCTATAGATATTGGGCTAGATACAATCCGTTTTGAATGTCAGCATTTTAATCAATGGTTGCTGCGGATTGAAAATATAGTTGTAGCTTAAACAAGAGAATTTTTTACTTGCTTAATAATCGCTTCAATTAATATCTAACATCATTCATCATTCTCACAATCACCGGGGAATGAAATTAAGAGGCTAATAGCTGGCATTCCTATAAATAGCACTAGGCAAGAATTTTAGTCTTCTTTAGAAGACTTTGTATGTAAGCCTGGGAATTTATTCCAAGGCGGTTGTTGAGAATGGTGCAAGATGTGAAATGAATCGGACTGTTTTTTGTAGGGTTTGATTTTTTGATTTAAAAACGATAGCTCAATGATTTTAATCCCCTTTCGGGGCAAAGGTATCGGAAAGTTTTTGGCGTATTAACTGGTGGAGCTGGCTTTGCAATAAGGTTTCCATCCCCTTTCGGGGCAAAGGTATTGGAAAGCTGTAAATATGTATATTAAGGAAGAAGGGTGCTTGAGAGTTTCCATCCCCTTTCGGGGCAAAGGTATCGGAAAGTGTTAGTGCGGTTGAAAAATTTAGTATCCAATGGTTTCCATCCCCTTTCGGGGCAAAGGTATTGGAAAGCTGTAAATATGTATATTAAGGAAGAAGGGTGCTTGAGAGTTTCCATCCCCTTTCGGGGCAAAGGTATCGGAAAGGGTGGTAGTGTTGGAAATGTTGAAGGCTCCTCAGCCAAGTTTCCATCCCCTTTCGGGGCAAAGGTATCGGAAAGAAAAGGGATGGGCTAGTAATAGCCTGGTTGGTTAAGTTTCCATCCCCTTTCGGGGCAAAGGTATCGGAAAGTCCAACAATGTCATAGACAAAGTTGGATGTGAGTTAGGGTTTCCATCCCCTTTCGGGGCAAAGGTATCGGAAAGTGAGCATGAAAACTATAATTCACATTTCTAAAAGTTTCCATCCCCTTTCGGGGCAAAGGTATCGGAAAGAGTTCACTTCTGGAACCCTTACACAGAGGGCATTTGAGATACCCCAATCGACACACTCCGAAAAAATGGAGAAATTTTTCGAGAAAACGGTCATTTTTGTCGCTTGAAACCCTTACTGGGTAAGCAATCGACACACTCCAACGAAGTTATAGGGTTTTCAAGGTTCTGAGCTAGTGTGTCGATTTAGTTCGACTTCTAACTAACTCAAGTAAGATACATTAGCTACTGATATTTATCAAGCTATAAATCAAAAAAGTTTACATGGTCAGAATTTTATTGTTAATACATAAGTTAAAATCATGCTAATTAAGGCGATCGCCAGCAATCTACTTATGAATCAAAAACCTACCAATAATTAAGATAAATTTAAACTCGGATTGAGCAATTGCCGTCGTAAAAGCATCCGTTGTAAAAACTAATCTACCCGTTATTAAAACCAATGCATCCGTTGCTAAAATTTTTCTCACCAATAATTGCCATATTATCGGCTTTAATAGTCGGTGCAATTCTAATTTTAATAGCTGGTGCAAATCCCATCGCAGCATATACAGCACTTTTTCAAGAATCGCTTTTCGATTATTTTGGTTTTGGCAATACTTTAACTAGAATGACTCCTTTATTATTTACCAGTTTGGGAGTTTTGATCGCGTTAAAAGCCGGACAATTTAACATTGGTGGGGAAGGACAAATTTATTTGGGTGCTTTGGGAAGTACTTTAGTTGGTTTGTATTTTCAAAGTTTACCAGCATTTATTCATGTACCTTTGGCATTGCTGGTAGGATTTTTATTTGGTGGAATTTGGGGTTGGATTCCCGGTTATTTAAAAGCAATCAAGGGTGTAAATGAGATAATTACAACTTTGTTGCTCAACTATATTGCGGTGAATTTAATTAGTTACTTGGTGCAAAATCCCCTCAAAGCAGAAAACGCACCCAGCCCTTATTCACCATTGATTGCCAAATCTGCTCAATTACCAATGTTGCCGGGAAATTTGGCTCATAGCGGTATTTTCTTAGGCTTATTAGTCGCAGTAATTTTATGGATATTATTGCAGCGTACACCTTTGGGTTATCAAATAACAGCAGTGGGATTTAACTCGATAGCTTCTAACTACGCGGGAATTTCCGTAAAACGAACCATTATTTTAGTAATGGCTGCTTCGGGTGGATTAGCTGGATTAGCAGGTAGTTGTGAAGTCATGGGCTTGAAATATCGGTTATTTGAAGAAATTTCCCCCGGTTATGGATTCGACGCGATCGCAATTGCCTTTCTCAGTCGTGGTAACGTTTTGGGAGTAGTTTTAGCTTCCTTATTTTTTGCAGCATTGCGGAGTGGAGCCAATGTCATGCAGCGTAGCGCCGGTGTTTCCGGTAACGGTAGTTTTGGCGATTCAGGGGTTGACAGTGTTGTTTATTGCCATTGGTTTAGCATTGGAAAACAGAGATGGGGAGAGGGGGGAGAGGGGGGAGAGGGGGTAGAGGGGGTAGAGGGGGGAGATGGGGAGACAAGGAATTATCCAAATATTCGTAGTGGGAGCATCTTGCTCCCTTGCAGTTTTCTAAACTAAAAAAACCAATCCCCAATCCCCAATTACCAATTACCAATCCCCAATTACCAATTACCAATTACCAATTACCAATTACCAATTACCAATTACCAATTCCCAATTACCAATTACCAATCCCCAATTACCAATTACCAATCCCCAATTACCAATTACCAATTACCAATTACCAATTACCAATTACCAATCCCCAATTACCAATTACCAATTACCAATTACCAATTACCAATTACCAATTACCAATTACCAATTACCAATTACCCATTACCAATCCCCAATCCCCTCTACCCCCTCTACCCCCTCTACCCCCTCTCCCCCCTCTCCCCCAACTCCCCCCTCTCCCCCTCCCTCATGAATAACAATTTAGCTTTCTTCACAGATTACCTCGCATCAAGCATCCGTTTAGCTGTTCCTCTTGCCTTCGCGGCTTTGGGTGGGATGTATTCGGAGCGTGCAGGTATATTAAATATTGCTTTGGAGGGGATGTTATTAACTGGGGCTTTTACTAGTGCTGCGGCAACTTTTTACTCTGGTAATCCTTGGTTGGGCGTAATATCTGCTGTTGTTGCTGGAGGTTTGGTGGGGTTGCTTCATGCTTTTTTGTGTGTGAGTTTGCGGGTTAATCAGTTGGTGTCTGGATTGGCGATTAATTTGGTAGCGTCTGGGTTAACGTCATTTTTGGCGAGGTTGGTGTTTAATAGTGGTAGCAATCAAAGATTAGCGGGAATTGAAGCAATTATCATTCCTGGATTTGCTAATATACCTTTGATTGGGAAGCTCCTATTTCAACAAGATCTCTTCGTATATTTACTGATTATTTTAATTGCTTTTAGTATATATTTTCTGTTTCATACCAGCCCTGGATTAACTTTGCGTGCTGTGGGAGAATATCCCCAGGCTGCCGATACTGCGGGAATTTCTGTATTCAAGGTGCGTTATTTGGCTGTTATCGCAAGTGGTTGTTTGGCTAGTTTGGGAGGAGCTTACTTGAGTTTAGTACAGGTAAAATATTTTGCTGAAGGCATGAGTTCGGGAAAAGGGTTTATTGCGATCGCAGCTTTAATTTTTGGTAAATGGCATCCTCTAGGTACTAGTTTGGCGAGTTTATTATTTGGTGCTACAGAAGCTTTACAGTTAAGAATTCAAGCTTTAGGCGTAAATATACCCTATCAATTTTTAATTATGCTGCCTTATGCAGTGGCATTAATAGCTTTAGTTGGTTTTGTGAAAAAATCCCCACCTCCCGCAGCTTTAGGTATTCCTTATAATCAAGAACGAAAATAATTAAAAAAAGCAATTGTTAGTAATTAGGAGATGCTTGAATAAATATCTTCCAATGCCCAATGCCCAATTATCAATTACCCAAATTCAATATGACTTGGTTTTTCTTCGCAATTTCCACAGCTTTCCTCGAATCAGTCAGGGATATTTTTAATAAAAAGACAGTTTCCGTAATTGACGAATACATTCTAGTTTTTTCTTTCAATCTATTAACCGCCATATTTGCTTTTCCGCTATTATTTATTAATGATATTCCAACTTTCGACAATCGCTTTTTATCTGCTGTAATTGCTATCGGAATTTTAAACACCATTTCGTATTTACTTTTTTTCAAAGCCATCAAAGCATCAGATTTATCAATAGTTGCTCCTATAACTACATTAAGTCCGATATTTCTTTTAATTACATCTCCGCTTCTTGTCGGTGAATTTCCTAACGCTGTCGGTATTTTGGGAATATTTATCATTGTGATTGGTGCTTATGTATTGAAATTCCAAGATAAAACCAGCGGATATCTAGCTCCTTTTAAATCGTTATTCAAAGAAACTGGATCAAGATTAATGTTTTTGGTGGTATTAGTATGGAGTATTACCGCCAATGTTGATAAAATTGGCGTACAAAATTCCTCACCAATTATGTGGACAGTTGCCGCACATTTCAGCGTAGCTGTATTTACTTTACCGATAGTATTTTTGAAATCAAAACCAAATATTCAAAGTATTAAATCTAATTCGCGAAACTTGATTTTAATTGGTTTTATAAATACCTTGGCAATCTTATGTCAAATGAGTGCATTACAACTCGCTCTCGTATCCTTCGTAATTGCAGTTAAACGTACCAGTGCTTTGTTTAATGTTTTATGGGGTTGGTTAATTTTTAAAGAGCAAGGTATCAAAGAAAGAATAGCCGGTTCAATTATCATGATTGTAGGAGTTGTAGTGATAACTTTGTCGAAAATGGTTTAGAAGGGAATGAGGAATGGGGCATGGGGCATGGGAAATTGATAATTGAATAAACCCGGCGGTTGAAACCGCGTCTACACAGGCAAAACCTGCCTCCGCAGGTTATAAGAGGTAATTGATAATTGAATAAATCCGGCGATTGAAACCGCGTCTACACAGGCAAAACCTGCCTCCGCAGGTTAACAGAGGTAATTGATAATTGATAATTGTTAACTGATTAAGGTAGCCAGAAATCGGGAACAACCGATTTAACAATTCCCCGCACGGTATTGTTAATTGTTCTGCCTATTTGTATATGTGGTTCGTCTGCTTCTACTGGTAAAATATTCGCATTTGCGCCTTTTCCTAAATAATCAACTACTAAATTCGCAGCTTCTAAACCTGTAACAAAAGCCTTTTCTTGGGACCAAGATCCATGACGGCTGGTAATCCAATCACCGCTCATAAATACGTTATTAAATGTGGTTTTTGCTGGCAACATATGGCGATAGCTGCCGGGTGAAAAGTGTGTTACGGCTTGGGGTAAACGAATGACGCTGCTGTCAATTACTTTGGCATTGGCAAATTCCGGTACGCAAGTTGCTAAATATTTTTGGACTATAGGAATTATCTCTTCATCGCTCAAAAGAATAAATTGATTGGCATGATAAAAATCAACTTCTACAACTGTTCCCGGCTCGTCTCTATATTCATCGTGGAGCGCGTTTAAATCAAAAAATGTCCATCCGGTGGTTTCATCGAAGCCAAAACAAGCGTTAGATGGAAGAGGAATATTGATTTTGCGATCGAACCATAAACGAGTTGCTAATACGTCAATTGCGTTTAAATTCTTTAAATTACGGAATTCTTCACGACTTTGCAAACTTTCGCTGTTAGAAACAATCTTCTTCATTCCACTAATACCGACGCTAAAAACTACGGCATCGGCTTCAAAAACTTCATCGCCACAAACTACACTTTTAACTTGATTCCCATCAGTAACTAAATCGGTAACTCGTTTATTTGCAAGTATTTTTCCCCCAGCTTGTTCAATTTTCTCTACCCAAGGACGAAAAATTTGTTCTCCAACGGTACCCCGACACCAAACCACATCAAAATCTGGTTGATGCGCCAAAATAAAGTAGTAGAGCATTCCTAAAGTTGCCGCCGCCGAACATTGTTCCCCCGGTGCAAATAAACCCACCAGCAACATTGGCTCAAATGATTCGTGATAAAGTCGTGCCGAAACACCAAACTGTTTAAACAATTCCCGCGCCGTGACATAATCGTAACGTCGCCAAGCAGCATCGGAATTATCAAAATCTATGAGAGCGTAGAGCAAAGGTAAAGCGCTGATTCGATCGACTAACGGCAACCTTTTAAACTTGGTATAAATAAAAGTTCCTAAAGGAGTGGGGAGCTTGGGTAAATCTTGAAAAATTGGAGACTCAACCTCTAAACCTGCGGGAGAATACTGAGATGAACGAGTCCAAGTTGTGAAAGGATTAATATTTAGCTCATTTATTAAAGCAAAAATATTTCTATAAGGATACCAAAATCCGTGAATACCCGCTTCAACAGATTTGCCTTTCTCAGTTTTCCAACCAGCAACTAAACCCCCTGGATAAGAGCCAGCTTCCAGAAGCGTTACATCATAACCTTGTTTGGCTAAATGGTGAGTTGCACCCAAACCAGCCCAACCAGCACCAACTACTACTACTTTTTTCATCAGAAAACATTTAAGAGTGAACAGTTAGCAGTAATCATATTATTTTAGGTTGCCCTTGGGAAAGCTTTCAGGATTTACCTCTTGCCATATTTTATTTATTGCAAGATAATACAGGATATATTTAGATGAAAAATTCCAGTATTTTTATTTGTTTTAAAACGCGGTTTATAATGATTTTTGTCCGTTATTTTTTATTTGCTAACCTTTACCAAATATGAATTTTAGCTTTGAGTCAAATGCTAATACTTAACTATATATAATGATAAAATTAGCAGAATTATTAAAGATATTTCAAGAGAAGAAACCAATATTAGTCACAAGTATAATTATTATAGCTTCGATAACTATCTTACTATTTTTACTCCCGCAGCTATATAAATTTGACTGGATTGGATTTGGAACTGTTTCAGATATCTATATAAGTGACGAAGAAGCAATAAATTTTAAAACTGGCAATATTGTCACACTTCACAAAAAAACCGAACATATAAAATCGGCGAAAAAGCTTTGGGATTGGCTGGAATTGCTGGGAATTCCAGTTTTATTAGTTATTTTAGGTACTCAATTTCAAATTAACGAAAAAAAGCTAGCAGAAGAAAAAGCTAGAACTGAAAAAGAACGAATTGACGAACAAGTAAAAGCCGAAAAAGAGCGAGTTGAGGAACAAGTTAAAGCTGAAAAACAACGAGCCGACGAACAAGCAAAAGCTGAAAAAGAAAAAACAACTAATATTTTAAACGAAGAAGCCTTGCAAGCTTATATCGATCGGATGTCAGAGTTATTGATTGATAAAAACTTAAAATCTTTGTCTCCGAAAGATCCTTTACGAGAAGCAGCATTAGATGTTGCCCGTGCTAGAACTTTGTCAGTATTGCGGAGATTGGATATACACGGAGAAAGAAAAGGAAGCATTATTCGGTTTTTAATTAATGCAGAATTTATCAATGAATTGCAGCTAGATTCGAGTTATGCCAAGCTCAATGGTGCTGACTTTAGTAATACCAAACTTAACGGTGTCGATTTGAATGGTGCCAACTTAGTCGAAGCTAAAAACTTAACTATAGAACAAATTAAACAAGCTAAAAACTGGAAAAAAGCGGTATATACTCCTGAATTTAATAATCAACTATTGTCAACAGAAAATATAACTGAAGAAGAGGGAGTAGGGAGTAGGGAGTAGGAAGTAGGAAGTAGGGAGTAGTAAGTAGGGAGTAGGGAGTAGGGAGTAGGGAGTAGTAAGTAGAAAGTAGGAAGTAGGGAGTAGGGAATATTCTCAAAGTAGCATCCCAAATTTTAATTTTGTAGTGCGTTAGCGTTCACGCGGAGCGTGCGGCTCAGCGTGTCTGAAAGACAAGCATCTTGCTCGCTATATGTCTCAAGCGATCAAGATGTTTGCGCTTCGCGCACACTGCGTTAACGCACTAACTGCGGATTTTTCAACAATTAGGATGCTCCCAATTCCCAATCCCCAATCCCCAATCCCCAATTAAACTTCTAATTCAATTTCATATCCCAATCTTTTTGCGAGAGAAATTTTATAAACATCACCTTGATTCATTTCTCCCGGCTCTTTCATTTGAGTTAAAGCGGTAACTACTTCATCTGAGTTTGCTGTGAGGATAACTACGGGTTGATTGCAAGCTATAGGAAAATCATGCCAAGTACCCAGATACAATAAAAGTCCGTGCCCAGGAGGAAAACGTAGCGCTTTTACTTGGGATAAATCCGGTAAATATTGATTGTTTTGATGAGTTGGTGGTGACAAAACCATAATAAAAGGAGATTGCCCCAAAGCGATAAACATTTGCGTCATGTACATATGACGTTCTAACCAGGTTACTGTTGGATAACCCGGCATTATTTTCGCAGTTCTAAAAGTTGCATCGCCGCGATAGGTAAAGTCTATATTTTCACCTTCTAATACTCTTCCTTGATAAAAAGGTATTCCCAATCCCGGTTTACTGACATCATCACCTAGTAAATGTCCGTAAGGTTTAATGTTTTCCGAATTGGCATCAATTACAGGAATTGTTAAAGTTTGAGTTTGAGAAATATTCATAGGAATTTTAGATTTTGGGTTTTAGATTTTAACAACGGATACTTTTTTGCATATTGTATTATAAATCGCAAAACCTCACCCTGTCCTTACGGACATCCCTCTCCTTAGTAAGGAGAGGGAAAGATTTACAATAGGTAAATCGAGGGCGAGTTTTTTTGATAAGTGCATTATCGATAGCTAATAATTGATAATTGATAATTGTTCATTGATTAATCACTGATTCACATATTTGTTCTCCCGTAGTTATCCAGGTGTCGGGTTGATTTTTTATGTTCATTAAACATTCTTTTAAATATTTTAACCGCATGGGTTGACCGACTATAAATGGATGCAAACCAATTGCCATTACTCGCGTTTGCGATTCTCCTTCTTGCCACAATTGATAAAATTGGTCTTCTATGGCTTTAGCAAATTCTGCACCGGAAAAACGGTTGCTCAAACATAAGGTGATATCGTTGGCTTCTATGGTATAAGGAATAGCTAATAAACGTCCATCTGGAACGGGATACCAATAAGGTTGGTCGTCATTTACCCAATCTGCTGTATATTTAATTCCGGCTGAATGTAATAATTCAAATGTTGATTCTGTAATCGAAAATCCCGGTGTTAACCAACCTTTCGGAGTTTTGCCTGTGGCTTGTTTAAGTAATGTTAAAGTTTTACTTATAGTATCGGTTTCTGCTTCTCTATCCATGCCACTATGACCTGTAGAATTATTAATTCCATGTGCCATTATTTCCCAGTTGTGAGAAAGCATTGCTTCCATAATTTCCGGATATAGCGTGCAAATTTCGCCGTTGACTGCTGCGGTGACGGGAATTTCTAATTCGGCAAATAAATCGAATAAACGCCAGATACCAACTCTATTTCCATAATCTCGCCAGCCGTAGTTAGCAATTTCTGGATAACTATTTAAGTGAGGTTGAATTGCCGTTCCTATTTTACCAAATGTAAAATGTTCAACGTTCATTACTATCCATACGGCAACTCTAGGATTTGATGGTAACTTTAATTCTGGACGTTGGGAAATTGGTTGAAAAGATGGAGGAAGCATATTTGAGTTAGGAGTTAGGAGTTAGAAGTTGGGAGTTGAGAGTTAGGAGTTAGGAGTTGATTATTATCTAGGTTTTATAGTCATTCCAATTAATTTCCGTAGTGCGAGCATCTTGCTCGCTAGTACCGAGCGAGCAAGATGCTCGCACTACAAATCAATCGGTTTCTATTTAGAATTGCTATACTCGCTACTCCCTATTATTTATTGCTCTTAACCGTGGGTTTCTTAAAATTTAGCAAATAAAATTTTGTACATTATACAATATCAAATTATTCACCACCAAAAAAAGTCATCTTTTATCCACACAGCGTACTTATTTGTTTTGTTTTTGGGGTTTACACAAGTTTTGTCATTATTGATAATTAATCTGTTCTATCAGGAAATTAAAAAAAAATTATTCATTGATTGAGGCATAACAGTTTATATGTCAATTTACTATGTCTGCATTAGATCTATTGCCGTACTATTTTATACTAAAATGCGCCCTGTTTAAATTCTCTGGCTCACTCGATATCATGGCGTTAGGAAGAGCTAAGCGTTAACAAAGTGTGTAGAGGACACCTGTTAACCCAGCTACTATTAGGTGCAGCAACACACTATACTATGCAAAATTGTTACTGCAATCAAACCATTTAATAAGACTACAAACTTAGGACATCAGGCTAAATTCCATCACCGTTAAGCTTGTTCCTGTAGGAATGACTTTTTCTAATTTAAAACCACTAGCTTCCAATAAATCCTTATATTCTTCTTCCGTGCGCCAGTAACCCCCTGGATTTGTAATCATCATCTGTACGGCAGCTAAAGCTGGCATAGTTCCATCGGGATATTCTACAGGGGCACCAAGAGCAGGAACTAAGGTTTGTATCAGTATCAACTTACCATCTTTCGGGAGAGCTTCCTTACAGTTAGTGAGTACCTTAATTGAATTTTCTTTACTAAACACTGACAGAAAATACTTCATTACAATGGCATCGGCACCTTTTGGCAAGGATTCCAAAGCACTCCCACCAACAACTTTTACCGCACCATTAACTCCATATTTAGAAAGGTTATCAGGAGCAGTTTTTACTTCCGACGGCAAGTCAAACAAAATACCCTTACAGCCGAATCTCTTGACAATACTTGCAATTAATGTGCCTTGATTTCCTCCTACATCCATCACTGTCTCAAAACTACCAAAATCATAAGTTTCAAATAATGAATCAACAGCTTCATTAGTTAAAAAACTCATGGCATTGTTGAACAGGTTTTTACTGTTGGGATTCTGTGTCATATAGGAACTATAAAAATCCTCACCTTTAGCCAATTCAAAAGGCACTTCTCCCGTCTTTAAACCGTTTTCCAATTCCCTCCAACCATCCCACATATTAGGTTCTGTAATGTGCATTAAGAAATCACCAATAGATGGGGAACCATTATTAATCAGAAGTTCTGATAATTCTGTAGAAGCAAAAACCCGTCCTGGTTTTTCTTGGAATACACCTAAATGAGCTAAAGCACGCAACACAACATAAAGTTTTTCCACTTTAGTTCCAGTTTTTTCTGCTATTGCCTCAACAGTTTGAGGCCCATCTTGTAACAAGTTTGGGATACCTAAATTTGTCGCGACATAAACGCACTGACTTTGCCAGTAACCGTAGATAATTCTGTAAATTTTCTTCTTAGATTCCGATGCAGAGCCTAGCATAATTAATTCCCCAAAAAAAATTAATCTTATTTTAAACTATTATTCAAGCCTTCTGCTAATACTTTTAAATTTGGTTGCTTTACGAATGAATAATGACTGGAAGGAACCATAATTAGCTGGATATCAGCAGCATCTAAGATTGCATACAATTATACCTAAATCAACCGGCGCATTTCGCGTTTTAACCACCGTGTCATTAAATTAAACTGAATAGGAATACCAGTCTTTTTTATTGATAAAATTGCAGTATTTATACGAAATACATTGTACTAATTTTCATAGTTAATTGTATTCAACGAACTTGTTCAACGGGTTGCGATACCAGTATATTCACCAACTTCTTTTGCCACTAGTAACAACGTCTTTTACAATTAGAGAGAGAAGTTGAATGGGAGATGTTCTTTCGGCAAACTTTCTCGTACCAGATTTTAGATTGTCGGCTTGTTTCGATCGGAAGCTGAGAAATTGTAAATTTTAGATATCTACTTATCTCCGACTATACAGACAAATTGTTCTTTAGGTTGAGAATTCATAATCCACTGAATATTCTTAAAACCTATTGCTTTCATCAAATGTTTTACTTCTTCAATGTCATACACCTGAAAACCATGTTTGGGTAGAGTTGTTTGTTTCAGAAATCCCTTACAATTAAAACAAATAACTAATGAACCGTTTTCTTCTAGAATTTGATGCAGTTGAGTTAAAGTTTGTTTGACATCCGACCAAAAATAGATAGTATTAACCGTGCAAATTTTAGTAAATTTGCTGTCAAAAGAGGCTTTATTTACAGTATTGCTACATTCTAGTTTTAATTTGCCTCTATTTATCTCTGAAGCAAAACGCTTTCGACAAAAATCAACCATTTCCGGAGAAACATCTATACCAGCAACAGATTTTACTCCCGGATTTCTCAGAATGTTATAAAGTAAATAACCTCCACCAAAACCGAATTCCAAAACGCGCTCATCTGCGGATTCTAGATTCAACATTCTTAATGCAAGTTTGTTCATGGCAGCATTGTCTCTATTTAAAATCCGAGAAATAATTTGCTTACCAAACCATCCTGAAGGCTGACGAAGTTGTGATGCGAAAAATTCACTAATCATTATTTTCTGAACCTAACTATTTTTGATCGCAATTCAAAAATGGACAATTTCCGGCAGACAAAATTAAGGAATCACACTAATCTGGACTGTACATACAGTTGCAAGATCAATTATTCCGGAGTCATTTGATTAAGATTAAGTTAAGAAAATCAGCCTGATATAAACTTTGAAATAAATTAAATGACTTATATCTTCAGCCCTCTCAAGATCACTGAAGATGTAATGGTTGGTTATAATGATTTGGATTTAGTTGGTTTTGAAGAGACTTTGGCTTATGCAGCCCTAGAATTAATTTCAAGGTGGCGATCGCCCTCAGCTTTAACTTCGTTACATAGCAATTAAGATTCTCCTTCACCTTGCTTTTCAATAGCTTGTCTAACAACTTCAACTTCTAATTCGAGTGCTTGAGCAATTTGTTCTACACTTAATCCCATTTTTAACAAACGAGGAGCTACTTCAAGCTTAACTTCCTGATAAAATCTAGTTTGCTGCCATTCGGTTAATCCAAACATCGCTTCTAACTCCTGTCTACTTTGATTTGAGAATTTATAAATCAACATCCTTTCTACCAATTCTAAAAGCTGACTACGGTTTGTAACATCTGCTTGTTGGACTTTGTTGATTAAGTTTCTTGCTACTTGTACTGCTTCGTCTTCCGGAGCAACTACTAAACCAATAATCCCTAACCCAATTGAGGAAGAAGTATCGGCTAATTCATCCAGATAAATTATTTTAATTTGCCCATTAGATAGTGAGGTTTGATACGCAATGGGGATACCTGGATCGAGGCTACGTTTTGCTCACAGAAACTACAGCCTGCCAAGGCTTTTCTGGTCTATATTGATTTAAATAAACAAATGCTTCGGTGATTAATCGCCAGTATAAATCATCATCGCGCTGATATTGTACTTCTACAAAATATATTGGTTCTTGTGGGAATTCGGGTTTCGGTAAAAATAAACCGTCAATTCGCCGCGAGAGTTCTTTTATTTCCACAGAGGAAAATTCGTAATGCAAAGCTTGTGTAGGAGATTGTTCGAGTAGTTCAAATAATACGCTGGGGAGGTTTTGTAGCAGAGTATAGAAGATGGTATCTGTTTTCATCTATTGCCGCTTTTGAGTCAATAGTAGAGCATAAGTATTATATGATAATGTAATGTTAATTTTTTATTCTATATTTATTTACCATCGGATATTTCAACACTATCAACAGCAGAAGATTCAACTAATTTATTCGATTTATACAAAAGCTTAAAGTTTTGAAATAACATTGCTCCACCCGTGAATAACATCCATAGTAAACCTAAGCCATTCAGTAGTACATAAACTGGTTCTAAAGTTTTTCCTAAATATTCACCTTCATGGAGAACCATTAAAAAATGAACTTGATTTCGAGATAGTCCGAACCAATCTTTGGAAATGCGATAAATAACTCCTGTTGAAACCGTGATTAATAATGGAAGTATGACAATTGGAGCAATGGTGAGGTGTAATTTTCTTAATAGTTGCTTTTTCATGATTCAACTCGGATATATTATTTTTGGAATCATTGTAAATAGAATTGGAAACAAAAAGCGATTTATATCTTATCTATTGCACTATTATCAACACCACCTTAGAATAAATTCTTGCGCTGCATAAACCTTCGTCTGATAAATCTCACATATTGCACTATTCTCAACGCCGCCTTGGAATAAATTCCCAGGCTAAAACGCAAAGTCAGATAAATCAGACTGAGTATCGCTTTTAGTACGTTTTAACGTACTTTGTATATTAGCCTTGAAATTAATTTCTCTGCGTTCACGCGGAGCGTGCGGGCTAGAAAGCCTCCGGCTTACAAGGTGGGGATTTAAACTTAACAACAATGGTGCAAGATATTAGCTTTATTCTACTTCTCCATTACCAGGAATTGGAAAATCTTCTGCTGAGTAGTTTTTATTGGCATAATTGATAGCACGCTGAATTGTTTTTTCCATCCCAGGTATAAATACAGCATGAATATCGCCAGTTTGAGAATCTATTCTTCTCAAAATATGAGTTGTTTTGACACCTTTATTTTTAAGTTTGAAAAAAGTATATTCTTCTATTGTCTCTTGTTCTATTCCTTCTATTAAAGGTAATTCTTGAGATAAACGAACTGCTCCAATACCTTGAATTAATGCTTCTTGTAAGTCGTTATATTCTTCCTCTAAAATCCATTGAGTTTGCCATTCGCTGGGATGAATTGCTCCATATTTTTCTGGTAAATAAGTGCCATTATATGCATAAGCAATAAATCCATCTGCGAATTCTATAGCTGTTTCTCCTTCCCCATGAAGTTGGTTATCTTCATTTACCAAGATTTTTGTTGGGCGATCGCAAATAATACACAGATTATCCACACCTAAAATCCAGCCGCAATATTTTACTAAACCTTGTAAAGCAGACCATTTTTGCGATTTGTGGGGATAATTGAGTACTGAAATCGCAAAATCAAGCCAAATACAAGAGATTGAACAGCTAGAGGTAATTACGGGAGGATTTTCTAATAAAAACTTTTGTTCGGAAGGGGATAATCCAGGAATAATTAATTCTCTAAATTTAGGATGTTCTACCCCAGAAATTTTTGCGATTAAACTACTTTGGAGCATCTGCTTGAGCCATCCTTTAAATAGCAATTCTTTACCGGGAATCCAACCTAATTGTTGATCGAGCGCTTCTGCTGTCATACCAAAGGATTCTTGCCATTCTTCTGGTTGTTTATTCTCCATTATCCTTGAGAATCCAGGTTCTCCTTGACGAGTCATTTGTTTTTTCAAATTATCGAAAAGTGGAGATGCTCCAAGGAAAGATTGTTCGACAACATCATAAGTACTCAAATCTTCGGGAAGACAGTTTTCAATATGTTTTTCCAGAGATTTATAGGGTTCTGTAGAAACTTGTGCTAGCAAATCGTGAAGCGGTTTTGTTCCAGCATTTTGCTGTTTATTAATAATTTTGATTGTTTCCCAAGCTGCTCTAGCAAATTGAAAAAAATTGTTTTGGACTTCTTCTCGTAAGGGTTGAGGACTTTCTGGAGGAGTTTCCACATAAGATTGAAGCCGCTCTAAAGCAGCACGGGGACTACTACAGAAAATCACCTCTGGTTTCTGCTTTCCCCATGACAGCGTAAGCACCTTGTACTGCTGCCTTTGCTCGATTCCGCTCAATCGGTTGAGTTGATAGATAAATACGTTTCCATTTCTCCTGATATTCAGGAATTAAAGCTTCTTGCTCCGGTGTAAGAAAATGAATTCGTGTCATTTCACTATTTGGTAGATATCTGAACGCTTACGATTATTGTTCCCGGAAATAAATTGAAAATTACTATTAGAACTATCTCTTTCTACTTCTTTCCTCCGCGCTCTCCGCGTCTCTGCGGTTTTATAATCTGCAATCTTTTAGCACTTTGTAAAGTTTTCACGTAAATCGGACTTCTTTCAGTAATTTAACTATTGTTTTTGTATTTTAAAATGACTAGTACAGTAAGGCGTAAATAAAGCACCCATTTAAAAAGTTTGAAAGCCTTATCATATAATACTTTTTACTTCTTACTTTTGACTTTTTACTTCCGCGCAGCGGTACTAGGTGATTATAGTTAATTTTTCGGACATCATATAGATTAAAAATAAAATCATGACAAAAATGCAGAAGAAGTCATATTCAACATTTGGGAAAAAGTTAATTTTACAAGTCTCTCCACTTGTCGCTACCTCGATGTTAGCAAGTTCACCTGCTTTAGCTGCAACTTTTGCTGGTTCCTTTGGGGATTTAATATTTACAAATTTCAATCGAGAAAACGCAGCATTTGAAGCGATTAATGATGCTAATGCTTCTGCTGAAACTAATGCGGATGATAGCATAGCAGATTTTCGGAACTTTTCGAGAACCAATGCTGAACCAACTCCATTAGAAATATCTAATATTGCAGAAAGTTTGGTATTTGGTGAGGGTTCAAGCTATAACGCTTCTGCGGAAACCATGCCAAGATTTTTTGCTAATTTTGATGTAAGTCGCAACGATACTTTATCATTTGACTTTACAACTATTCTTGATTTGGAAGCTTCTGTAGACAAACCAGGAGTTGAAACAGCGAGTGCTGCGGGAGATATTGCTTTTTATCTTTTGGATACAACTGGTATTTCTACAGAAAATCGGTTTGATTTTCTCAATTCAACACAATTAGAAGCGAATCAGATTGGTCAAAATAATATATTAGAATTCTTTACCCTTGCAGCCAATATTGATGCTTTAGGTAAAAAGAATTTTTTTAATAACACTAAGAGTCCAAATATTAATCTTACCAGTGATTTCAGTAATTATAGTGTCGAAGAAATTAATGATTTAGGTAGAAGTCAAGCGTTTAGTACTTCTCTTTTTGAGGGTTCTGTAGAAAGGTTTTTTGAAGAAGATAGAAATATCACTTTATTAGCGTTTAAAAATACAAAATCTAATGTCAAAGTTCCCGAATCTGGAACTAGTTTATGGTCGGTTTTATTTACATTTTTGATTTCTCTAGGTGTTAAACTAAGAAGTAAAGCTGAGAAAAAGTCTTTTTAAGAAGCATGAACTTTGGGGATAATCTCGAATTTTTAATTTTGTAGTTCGAGCAAGATGCTCGCTAAGGCTACCGAGCCAGCAAGATGCTGGCACTAACAACTAAATATTTTTGGTTATTCAACACTTAGTATGCTTAACTAACATCTTAAATGCCAATTAAGTAAACATCAACCAGGAATAGATAAACGCATTTATGGTGGTATCCTAGATTCGGCACCCTCGACCATAATCATCATCAGTTCCCCATTGCCAGCAGGTAGTGTAATAAAGCCATAAAGTCTGAAGACTCATCGAAGAAAGCACGACATTTTTTCTCCCTCTTCCATTCCGACTCTCCTGTGTCAAGCGTCGGAAAATCCGGGATGACATGAAAACCAACGCTGACGACATATTCAACATAATTTGAACTGTTGGTTAAAGCTGTATTCAACCAAGAAATTAAATAAAAATTCCCGTTTTTACCTACCAAGTAGTTTTTGTTTTCAATAGGATATTTGCCTGTTAAAACTTCTTGAAAAATAGCTTGACTCGTTTCTACTTGTTCTGGAATCATACATAAATCCCAAATGCATTTACCTTTGACTCCATCGAGATTAGAACCAACTATGAATCCGCAAGCTTCATTAAAGCAAACTATTCGACCTAGCCTGTCTTGCACAATTACTAAAACATCAGGATCGTTTATTACAGCTTTGCAAAATTTATGATTTCCTGCAAAGGTTTTAACAAGCGATTTAATTTGATCTTCTACTGCAAATAACTTCTCCGAATTTCGGTCTAACATTATTTTTAAAGATAATTTTATTTATCGCGGATTTTCCGGATATCACCTTAAACCTATATTGCTCAAATATATTCTTCTTTGCACAACGTTAGAAAGTTCGGCAAGCAATCCGCCAGTCTCAGCGCAATTAATCTTCTACAAATAGATTTCAACCAGGGAATTTAAACTTTGCTATCAAAAATAATAGATTTGTTACCCAATTCCTGTCTGTACGCCAACGAATATACATAAAATTAAAAAAATATTGCAATAATATCGATCTAATTCTTAAACACGCCAAGCAAACGCCTATAGTCCTGTTTGATTATGTTGTAGCACTCGCAAGCGGTTGTTTCTAAAGCATGGCGATCGCATATGCTAATATGACCGCGAACGTAGTGAATTATGCCTTTGTCTTGAAGAATGCCAGCTGCCACAGAAACGCCAGCACGACGAACCCCCAGCATATAGGCGATAAATTCCTGAGTCAGCGGTATATCCTCTTGCTCCAAGGAGTCTCGCACGGAAAGCAACCACCGAGCCAGTCTTTGCTCAATGGGATGGTGGCTATTGCAGGCAACATTTAGCGAAATCTGAGTAAACATAGCTTGAGTGTAGAGCAGCAGCAGTTTTGTCAGTTCGCCGTGTAGTAAGCACTCACTTTTAAATGCCGAAGCATCTAAGGCGATCGCACTACCGCTAACTTGCGCTTGGATGGTGCTAGGTGAGGAATTTCCCCCCCAAAAAATAGGAAGTCCCACCATTCCTTCATTACCTACTAAAGCAACTTCAGTCGTCAAGCCATTCTCCATAATATAAACATTAGAAATCATTGCACTTACTGGAAAATAAACCAATTTAATTGCTTCTTCGGCTTCGTAAATAATTTCACCGGAAATGAAGGAGGTTTCTTTGAAATTGACAGCAAGACGTTGGTATTCTGGTTCTGATAAAGCCGCTAATAGTTTATTCTTTTGTCTGCCTTGATGATTTAAATCTAACATTTTTATATTTCCTTAATTATAAGTAAACACTGACTACAGAAAAATTTCTCCTGTAAAAAAATATTTACCGTCATTTTTGTTACAGCAACCTAAGTTTTTTAGCGTAAATAACCAGCAAAGAATAAACACGACAAAGGCTGCTAATCCATTCTCATTTATCCAAATACTGCTGCCCGTTCCCAACCATATTTTGTACACAAAAAAACCAGATTTTTTTTTAACTGTTCTTAAGTCAGTGTTTTTATTCTTATGGAAAGTTTTATTTTTCAGTGTTAAGCTGACGTGCAGCTAAATTTTATAAGGTAAAGAATTTGAACGATTGTAGTGCGGGCATCTTGCCCGCTTCTCATATACAAATTGAATACGCAACAGCTTACTCCTTTATAGGTAGAAATGAACCTTCTTTATATCCAGCTTCAGACTTTATGTGAGGGGAAATTTATACTTTGCGATTGCTAGACGCAATTGAACATCTAACGCAGATCTTAATAGCAAAGGGTTAAACATGATTAAAATCTTTATTCATCGTACATCTATATTTTATATCTGTATGCACGGTACCGCGCATATTCGCCTACATTTAATCAATAATTAAAGCCCTATGAGTAAATGCTATGAAAGAATATATTGCTTAGTATATAGGCTTAAAATACTTGCTATACAAGCATTAGCCACAAAAAACTACTTATTTTTATCGCTATAATTAGGCTAATATAAATGTTTTAATTCGGATTAATATTTATTTAACAATTAGCGAGTAGATACTCTCTTAAATGTTAATAAATATAATTGCAATAGATAATAAAAACGAGCAATATTTAATTTATAAAAAAGCTTTTTATTATATTAATAAATTGAAACAATCTTGCCAAGGTCTGTTAAACCAATTAGCAATAATGTTTGGCGATGGAAATTTAGAATCCGACACCAAAAAACTCTACTAACAGAAGTAGAGGAATTAACCGCAATAATTTGTTCAACAGCTTACGGGCTACTCAGCAAGCGAGTCAATTCGCTTTTGACAACATGGTAACAAGAACAACTTGCTGACTCTAAACCCCTTCTATTGAGAATTTTGATTCGGCCGCGACTATAGCTAATCAGTTCCATCTTTTGAAGAGCCGCAGAGCCTTCCGAAACGCTAGCACGACGGACTCCCAGCATTTGGGAGATAAATTCCTGAGTTAGCATAAACTCGTCTTGCTGTATGCAGTCTTGAACGGACAGCAGCCAACGAGCGAGCTGCTTATCTATGGTATGGTTGGCTCTACAAGCACCATTTTGTGAAACTTGAGTAAATAATGCTTGGGTATAAATTAGTAAGAGTTTTCGTAGTGTTTCATTTTGACTGCACTCTCTTCTAAATACATCGGCATCTAGTTTCATCGTATTGCCTTTAACTTGCACTATGGCTGTATTAATGGTGGAATTTCCTCCCCAAAACACTGGAAGACCGACCATTCCTTCATTACCTACTATTCCGATTTCGATTGTCAAATTTTCTACAGGGGCAGTTAAAGAAATTACTGAACTCGTTGGAAAATAAACGAATTTTATCAATTCATTGGGTTTGTGGAGGATTTGCCCAGAAGATAAAAAGACTGTTTCGAGTTGAGGTAAAAGCCGCTGGTATTCCGATTCTTTTAAAGCTGCAAGTAGCTTATTTTTTGAAGAACTCATATTCGCTATCCTTGGTTGAGCCGTTGAAAAAAACCGACTGTATCAGGATAGGATTTCAAATATTAGATTAAAATCTTAGCCAAATCATAAAAGTTTTTTCAGTTTACAGTAAAGATAATTGACAGTTGATTGGCGTTGATTCTATTTTTTTAGCTATCTAAATAGTATACCTCATTTCACTCATCCGTCCGTACTCCACTGGACATATAGAAAGTCAAAAAAAGATATTTTTCAGTGATTAAGTCTTAAATTTTCAATTAATTCTTGCACCTTTTGTTCTAATTCTTCTAGAGCTTCTTGGGGAGAAGTTCGATCGATGTCGTGAATTAACCAGTATTCAATATTATCCATCCATTGAAGAAAACGTTCTTGCATCAAAGGGCGATGTTCGGATTCATCTACGGCAACAATCAAATCAAACTTTTGGAAATCATCAGCAATTGCAGATTTAGGAAAACGTTCTTCTGGTAGTATGTTAATTCCGCGCTGTTTGAGAGCTTCAACAGCATACCGAGACATTGCACCAACATTATTAACACCACGCTCGATTGCTAAACCACGAGAATCAGCTTCCCAATCTAAATTTTGTTGAGTTGCTAAATTATTAAATAATTTTTCAGCAAAACGACTGCGGTAGTAATTACCAGTGCAGAGGAATAAGATTTTTTTCATAGAGGGAGTAGGGAAAGAAGACGGTATTAATTTAGGTTGTGAATTTTTCAGCCGATAATCCTTGTATAGTAAATATTCCCGCCTTTTACGCCAAAATTTTGGCATCCGTTTGTATTTAAGAACCAAAAATATTAATCCCAATTACCAATTACCAATTACCAATTACCAATTACCAATTACCAATTACCAATTACCAATTACCAATTACCAATTACCAATTACCAATTCCCTTTTTGCTGATAAATTGCTGCTAAGTTTCTTTGAGCCATTTGCCATTCGTCGGGATATGCTTCGCGGGTGTGAACTTGTAATGCTGCTTGATAATGATAAATGGCTTTGTCAAGGTTGTTTGCTTTATCTTCCTTGACTCTGTTGGTATAAGCAGTACCCAAATTATTGTGAATCATTGCCCATTCATAAGGATATGTTTCGCGGGAATGAACTTTTAATCCAGCTTGATAGCAAGAAATCGCCTTTTCGATGTTTTCGGCTTTTTGCCCGCTAATTCTATCGGTGTAAGCATTCCCTAAATTATATTGAGTAGCCGCCCATTGTTCGGGATAATTGGACGAATTAAACACATGATTTACCACTTCATAACCTGCGATCGCAATTTCCAAGTTATTTAAGCGCTGCCCTAAAGGAAATTCCTGAATCAAGCTGCTGAAAATACCAATAGTTGTACCGATATCTTCTGCTTCTTCAGAAGTTGATTGAGATATTGCATCCATAGCCCAGCTTTTTAATACTTCAGCAAAATTATTGTCGAGTAATTCGATATTCTTGTGTAGTAAAGGATATACAGCTTCTGGATTACCTTCGCTTTCTTCAGTAACTAACAATGCCTGTATTAATAATTCACCTTGATTTTCCGCACTAAAATCTGATAATGATAATCCTAAAGCTTCAGCCAACTGAGTTGAAATACGTAACAAAAATTCCGCAGCATCTTCCTTACCTTGTTCAGAAAACCCTCGCGCTACCTCGATCGTAGTCTGTACTAACCCTGCATCGATATATTCAGGTTCGGTATCTAAAGCTATTTCTTCTTCACTACCAGCATTTGTAAGTAATTGATTGATGATATTGAAATAAATTTGGAGACGCTTTTGATCCATTGGATTTAAAAATATTTTTTCACTGCTATATTAGAAAACTATTCATAAAGGTTTTTCAAGAGTGAATAAATACAATTGGTAGGGAATTGGGGATTGGGGATTGGGAAACAGAAATCAAATCAAATAAAATATTTGGTTTTGACAGATAACGTTGGGGAGACGTAGCACTGCTACGTCTCTACATTTTTTGCGTTAAAATATTTTAATTCAAATATCTACACAGCACAATTCAATTCCCCAGCTTTTTTAGTAAACCGCATATTTTCGCGATAATCTACACGACAATCAATTACCGCTGGAACATCTTGCGCTAAAGCTTCTTTGAGCATGGGCACTAAATCGGTAGCAGCTTCAACTCGATAACCTTTTAATCCCATACTTTCAGCAAATTTAACAAAGTCGGGATTACCAAATTTGATAAAAGATGCATTACCTTCACCAAATTGATTTTCCTGTTTCCACTCAATTAAACCATAACCGCCGTCGTTGAAAATCAAGGTTACAAATGGCGTACCCACTCGCAAAGCTGTTTCCAATTCCTGAGAGTTCATCATAAAGCCGCCATCACCGCTGACAGCGACAACCTTACGGTTGGGATGAACTAATTTCGCCGCTAAAGCACCGGGAATTGCAATTCCCATCGCTGCAAAACCATTGGAAATAATACAGGTATTTGGACTATGACAGTGATAATGACGGGCAATCCACATTTTATGTGCGCCGACATCAGATATTACAATATCTTCAGGGCCCCATCACCTGCCGTAAGTCGTAAATTACTTTCTGCGGTTTCATGGGAAATGCGTCATCTTTGGCGTGATATTCGTAATCTACACGAATATTTTCCCTGAGTTTAATCGCATAAGGAGACTCTTTATCATGTCTATTTGCTACCTTCAGAATCTCGTTTAAAGAGTCAGTTATATCGCCAACAACTTCCACTTCCGGAATATAGCTACTATCTATTTCTGCTAACTTTGTAGCAATATGAATAATCGGAATGTTCCCATCTGGATTCCATTTTTTCGGCGAAAATTCAATTAAATCGTAGCCAATTGCAATTACTAAGTCAGTATTATCAAAACCACAAATACTAAAATCTCTTTGCTGCAATCCTACAGTCCATAAAGCTAAAGGATGAGTATAAGGAATTATTCCTTTACCCATAAAAGTATTCGCAACCGGAATATTTAAGTCGGTAGCAAATTGAGTTACCGCATCGCTAGCATTTGCACGAATTGCTCCATTCCCAACTAAAATTATCGGATTTGTAGCTTGAGAAATTGCCGCAGCAGCAGCCCTAATAGTAGAGAAAGAAGCAAAACTTTTTTCTACATTATCTTTACCTAAAGGCTTACCTTCTACCGGCATTGCAGCGATGTTTTCGGGTAAGTCAATATGTACCGCACCTGGTTTTTCTCTTTGCGCTCGTTTAAAAGCTTTGCGGACAATTTCCGGGGTAATACTCGGACGAACAATTTGCTTATTCCACTTAGTGACTGGTGCAAACATTGCTACCAAATCCAAATATTGATGGGATTCAATATGCATTCTATCGGTTCCCACCTGTCCGGTAATTGCTACCAAAGGCGCACCATCAAGGTTAGCATCTGCAACCCCAGTCATCAAATTAGTTGCACCGGGGCCAAGTGTAGAAAGACATACCCCAGCCTTCCCCGTCAAACGTCCGTAGACATCCGCCATAAAAGCCGCACCTTGTTCGTGACGGGTAGTAATAAATTTAATTGGAGATGTTTTCAAAGCCTCCAAAACGTGTAAATTCTCTTCACCGGGGAGTCCAAATACATATTCCACCCCTTCATTTTCCAAGCATTTGACTAGCAATTCTGCTGTATCCATTATGATTCCCCAAGTTTTAAGTAGTTAGGAGTTAGGAGTTAGGAGTTATGAGTTAATATTTTATTGAAAGCTACCAACTAATAACTAACAATTAATAACTAACAACTAATAACTAACCAATTTATTTAACCCACACCGTTTTAACATTGACAAACTCATGTATGCCTTGAATGCTTAATTCTCTTCCATAACCGGAAAGCTTGGTTCCACCGAAGGGCATTCTAGGATCGGATTTGACTAAACCGTTGATGAATACAGCCCCTGCCTCGATTTCGGAGATTAAGCGCTGTTGTTCTGCGGTGTCTGTTGTCCAAGCACTGCCACCCAAACCGAAGGGTGTATTATTAGCAATTGTTATAGCTTCATCAATATTTTTAACCCGGAATAACATTGCTACAGGGCCAAAAAATTCTTCTTTAGCCGTGGCAGAATCGGGGGCAATATCGGTCAGAATTGTTGGTGGATAATAGTTTCCCTTCATATTTAATAAAGGCTTTCCTCCCATCAATACTTTTGCACCGTTATTGATAGACTTTTGTACTTGTTCGTCTAATTCTTTAAGAATATCCGCAGTAGCTAATGGTCCGATATCAGTATCTTCCTGCATCGGATCGCCTATCTTCAAGGCTTGAAACTGTTCTAACAGCAATTTTTCAAACTCGTCTGCAACAGCTTCGGCCACAATAAACCGTTTTGCTGCTATACAAGATTGCCCGTTATTCAACATACGTGCTGTAGTTCCAGTCACAGCCGCAGCTTCGATGTCAGCACTTGCTAACACGATAAACGGATCGCTTCCTCCTAATTCCAATACCGTTTTTTTAAGATGCTTACCAGCATTCTGGGCTAAAGACGCTCCCGCACCTTCACTTCCCGTCAAGGTAGCAGCCTTAACTCGTTCGTCGGCAATAATATTTGCTACCTTGTCCGAACCTATTAATAAACTTTGAAAAACACCTTGGGGAAAACCCGCTCTTTGAATAATATTTTCAATAGCTAACGCGCACTGAGGTACATTAGAAGCGTGTTTGAGCAAGCCAACATTACCAGCCATCAGCGTCGGAGCCACAAAGCGAAACACCTGCCAGAAAGGAAAATTCCACGGCATCACCGCTAAAATAACCCCTAGAGGCTGGTATTTAACAAAACTTTCGCTAGCATCGGTTTCCACTGAGACATCAGCAAGAAACTCAGCAGCCTTATCTGCATAATAACGGCATACCAAAGCGCACTTCCCGACTTCAGCCATAGCGCTTTTATAAGGCTTACCCATTTCCAAAGTCATTATCTTGGCAAAATCCGCCTTATCCTGCTCCAAAATATCAGCAGCCTTAAGCATCCACTCAGAGCGTTGCTCAAAACTCGTCTGGCGGTAATCCCCGAAAGCTTCATGAGCTTTGCTGACTGCATTCTTTACTTCCGCATCGCTCAAAGACTCAAAAGACTTGAGAGTTTCTCCGGTTGCGGGATTTATCGTGGCGATCGCCATTTTTTCACCCCTCGAATAAATAGTGTGAGGTAACTTCATAGTCTTACATTAAATTTTCAAAAGCTACCACTTTTGGGAAGAGAATTGGGGGGATGGGGAGATAATAATTACTAACTTTTTTACAAATTCCTGGAATTTCGGGAAGCTATGCTAAACCCGCTGAAACTGAACCAGAGGTGACGGTTACGACTGTTGCAACTATTGTGGGAATTGTCGGTGGAACTATGGCGTAATACCTTTATGCATCAAGCTGAGCCGCACCTCGCGGTAAACGCTTATCGCCGAACAAGTCCATAAGTGGTATCTCGAATATAAACAGCACAAGCCTGGTAAAAAATGCGCTTTACTACCTAAGTAATTTTGACGAATTATAGTGCTATCCTATTTAAGTAAAAAGATGTATCTTATTAATCATTCTTTCTACGTAGTAAAAACTGTAGTATTCTTCTTCTAGAAATTATACCGATGAAAATCTCACCTAATTTTCGCGCAATGGTTTTAAATGCTACTGCTACGCTCATGGCTTTGGGGTTAAGCATCAGCACTGGAAGCACAGTATTGGCACAATCCAAACCCACGATTTCAGTTCCAGAATTCAAAAATGAGTCAGCCTGGTGGTGGTGGCAGAGAAGCACTGCCAGAGATTTGGCAGCTGCGCTGAGTAATGAATTGAATGCGACAGGAAAGTTTACTGTGGTCGAGCGGCAAAAACTCGGAGCAGTTTTATCTGAACAGGAATTAGCCGAACTCGGGCTAGTCCGTCAAGGAACCGAAGCGAAGAAAGGACAACTAACAGGGTCTAGGTACATCGTGTTGGGTCAAGTAACATCCTACGAAGAAGGAGTTGCCAAAGAATCCACCAGAGGTCGAATCGGCGGTATCAAAGTTGGTGGCATTAGGATTGGAGGTGGCGGGGGTAAAAAGTCCCAGGACGCTTATATCGCCATCGATTTGCGAGTTGTTGATTCCACTACAGGCGAAGTAGTTTATGCGAGAACCGTAGAGGGCCGCGCTACCTCAAAATCTGGAGGTGGTAATGTAGGAGTGAGGTTAGGTGGTGTGAATTTGGGTGGCGATCGCTCCGAGACAAAGCGTGTCCCTGTAGGAAAAGCGCTGCGTGCAGCTTTAGTTGAAGCAACCGATTACTTGAGTTGTGTCATGGTTGAAAAAGGATCTTGTATCGCGAAGTTTGACGAGAAAGATCAAAAGCGTCGTGATAGCAACACAGATATACTGAAGCTAGACTAAAAATTTACATTCTCAGGTCGTGCATATACTAAGATTATTGGCTGACTAGAGAATAGAACCAAATAACCTATGTAGAGACGTTGCACTGCAACGTCTCATTAGACATCTCCGGAAATAAAAAAAACCTCTCTCCAAACCTCTCTCCTACGAGGAGAGAGGCTTTAAACCCCACTTTCCTGCTCCGGAAAGGGGGGGTAGGGGGGTTAGGTTTTCAACTCTACTGAATGTTTTCCGGAGATGTCTATTAATTTTGCGAGATAAGCTGACGTGCAGTTAAATTGTATAAGGTAAAGAATTTGAACGATTGTAGTGCGGGCATCTTGCCCGCTTCTCATATACATCTTGCCCGCTTCTCTTATACAAATTGAATACGCAACAGCTTAACAAAATTTCTTCGGGAGATGGGGAGATGGAAAGAATTTTAACCTTAATTACTTCTAACCTTTTTTACAATGACATAGAAATGATTCGCAGGTAAATTATGGCAGATATCCAAGTAGCAATCGAGGGTGAGAATGCAGTTTCCGCAACTGAGGAACTTTTGCAAATTTCTGGTATTTCGGGAAGCTATACTACACCCACAGAAACCGAAAGAGAGGGAACAGCCGCAACCATTGCAACCATCGTGGGAATTGTTGGGGGGACAATGGCGATCGCCGAACAAATTCGTAAGTGGTATATCGAATACAAACAGCACAAGTCTGGTAAGAAAATAGCCAAGGTGTTGATTGTGGGCAAGAATGGCGAAAGACTGATTTTGGAAGGGGCTACAGCCGAACAGATTCAGCGGATTTTGAGCAGTTAATCTATTTTCGTATTGCTAATTGATTTTTTGGATAACCGAAACCCTTGTAGAGACGTAGCAGTGCTACGTCTCAAAATCTAGATTCACACCTGACAGCAAAACCTTTCAACACCGCAGGTAATTATTATATCTAAACAAAAACATCCGGAATCAAACTTGTTACCATTGGGGATAATATTTAACATCCCCATTTTCCCGGATTTATGCAAATCCTTCATTTTAATCTCAAGCTTTTACAGAATCATTGCGTAGAGTTACGTTATTTCGAGAATAATCCCAATCAGTATCAAAGCCGCTCTCTTCCTTTAACAGAGATTGCCGATTTAATTAGATTGGCAGAACAAGATTACTATATTCCTTTACCAGAAGACTATAAGAAAACGGGACAAAAATTATTTGATTGGTTGGATGGAAATGACAGGTTTCTGCAACAATTGCTCGACAAGCAGCGGGGTGAAGGGATTGTTTTAGCCATCAGCACGTCGGGAAATATCGCGCATCTACCTTGGGAATTATTACACAACGGTAAATGCTTCCTGGTAGAAACAAAACCGGGGATAATTCCGGTGCGGTGGGTGTCGTCAGATGCGGTAAAACAACTATCAATCAAACCACAGCCAGAAAATCGAGCTTTGCAAATGCTGTTTATGGCGACTTCTCCTTTAAACGTAAAACCCGTATTGGATTTTGAGAAGGAAGAAGCGAGTATATTAACAGCTACAGCGCGACAACCTTTGACGTTGACGGTGGAAGAAAGCGGCTGTTTGCAAGAATTGGGATATTTAGTAGAAGATTACGGTAAAGAAGATGGTAAAAGTTATTTTGATGTTTTACATTTAACTGGTCATGCGACAATCAAGGATGAGACACCAGCTTTTATTACAGAATCGGCAACGGGTGAAGCTATAGAATCCACCGCCGACGATATCGCTTCAGAATTACAGTTTCAGCTACCCAAATTAATTTTCCTTTCCGGTTGTCGCACTGGGCAAGCAGCTAACTGTGGTGCGGTGCCTTCGATGGCGGAATCTTTGCTTGATAAAGGTGCTACTTCGGTTTTGGGTTGGGGGCAAAAGGTTTTAGATGCTGATGCAACTGCTGCTGCTGAGAGTTTATATCAAGCTTTATCTGCGGGAAAGTTATTAAGCGAAAGTTTGGCTTTGACTTATCAAGCTTTGATTGAAAATAAAGCCAGAGATTGGCATTTACTGCGGCTGTATGTTGCGGATACTTTACCGGGGAATTTGGTGACATCTTTACGCACTACGGGAAGGATACCAGCATCACCTCGTTCGTTTAATGCGGAATTTTTAGATGCTGCTGGTAAAGTGAAGGTGCCAACTAGAGAAAGTTTTGTTGGTAGAAGAAGACAGTTACAATGTTGTTTGAGAACTTTAACTTTACCCCTCCTAACCTCCCCTTATCAAGGAGAGGAAATTAGTGGAAGAATCGGCGTGTTAATTCATGGAATGGGAGGATTGGGTAAAAGTAGTTTAGCTGCAAGATTATGTGACAGGTTAACTAATTTTCAGCGCGTTGTTTGGGTGGGAGCAATTGACGAAGCAAGTTTAGTAAATCGTTTGACGGAGAAATTAGATAATCAAACCTTGCGAGAAACGCTGCAAAATCCAGATGAAGAATTAAAATTTCGGTTGAGAAGAGTTTTTAATTCATTGCAAGAAACCGGGAATAATCCTTTTTTACTAGTTTTAGACGACTTTGAAGCCAACTTAGAACCCCGCAACGACAGTTATATATTGCTTCCAGTTGCAGCAAAGGTATTATCAGCTTTAGTTTGGGCAATTAATGAAACTGACAAACTCCAACGAATTATAATTACCTGTCGCTATGACTTTGAATCAAGTTCTTTACAGCACTTCTACAAACAACCTTTAGAAGGAATGCATGGTGCAGACTTGCGAAAAAAGCTGAATCGTCTCGCTGCTTTTGAGGAAACATCCCAAGTAGACGAGACGTTACAAGCAAAAGCGCAACGGTTAGCAGATGGTAATCCCCGGTTGTTGGAATGGTTGGATAAATTATTGCAATCTAATGTTGATGTTGCGGCAATTTTAGATAAATTAGCAGATGATTCTGTAGAATTGCGAGAGCAGGTTTTAGCTGAAAAATTGTTGCAGCAGATGGATGATACCATGCGAGAAATGTTGCAGCTTGGTTTGGTGTTTGAGTTACCAGTACCCAGGGAAGCTTTAGAAATCGTTTGTGAAAATATTGCGGAAGTGCAACAGTATATAGATAAAGCGATCGCGTTGGGGTTGTTGGAAGTTAGCCCGGATAAGTCGTTGCGGGTGCCGAGGATTTTACCTTTGAAGAAATTAAATTCTGGCTTACCCACAGATAATGAAATTACAGTCATTGCGACGACAGGAAGCAATCGCGAAATATTTGAGATAGCTGCACAGGTTTTATATCGGTTGTGGCGGGAAGATAAAGAAACTTATATAGAAGAGCAAGCATTAGAAATTCATCGCTTGGCTTTGTTGGGGAGAGAAACCGAAATTTCTGGTAATTTAGCATCTAATCTAGCAAATAACTGGTGGCATAAAAATCGTTATAGAGAAACAGTAGAACTTTGTAAATCAACCTTAGAAATTATAGAAGATTATCGTCTTCTCAAGCCAATGGCTTATTGTCAGCAACAATTGGGTGAAGTTGAACAAGCATCAAAGAATTATCAGCAAGCCTTAAAACTTTGTCCGTTGAAAGAGGAAGCAGAGACATCAGCCATTTATCTTTCTTTTGGAATGCTCAAAGCACAACAAGGTGATGTCGAACAAGCAATCAACCTTTACCAACAATCTTTGGAATTAGAAGAAAGAATTGGTAACGTACAAGGAAAAGCTGCAATTATTCACAATCTTGCCATAATTTACGCACAACGTGGTGAAGTCGATGAAGCAATCAACCTTTACCAACAATCTTTGGATTTAGATGAAAGAATTGGTAACGTACAAGGAAAAGCTGCTTCTCTACACCAACTTGCAGGAATTTACGCACAACGTGGTGATGTCGATGAAGCAATCAACCTTTACCAACAATCTTTGGAATTATATGAAAGAATTGGTAACGTACAAGGAAAAGCTGCTTCTCTACACTGTCTTGCCATAATTTACGCACAACGTGGTGATGTCGATGAAGCAATCAACCTTTACCAACAATCTTTGGAATTATATGAAAGAATTGGTAACGTACAAGGAAAAGCTGCTTCTCTACACCAACTTGCAGGAATTTACGCACAACGTGGTGATGTCGATGAAGCAATCAACCTTTACCAACAATCTTTGGAATTAACAGAAAGAATTGGTAACGTACAAGGAAAAGCTGCTTCTCTACACCAACTTGCAGGAATTTACGCACAACGTGGTGATGTCGATGAAGCAATCAACCTTTACCAACAATCTTTGGAATTATATGAAAGAATTGGTAACGTACAAGGAAAAGCTGCTTCTCTACACCAACTTGCAGGAATTTACGCACAACGTGGTGATGTCGATGAAGCAATCAACCTTTACCAACAATCTTTGGAATTAAAAGAAAGAATTGGTAACGTACAAGGAAAAGCTGCTTCTCTACACCAACTTGCAGGAATTTACGCACAACGTGGTGAAGTCGATGAAGCAATCAACCTTTACCAACAATCTTTGGAATTATATGAAAGAATTGGTGACGTACAAGGAAAAGCTGCTTCTCTACACCAACTTGCAGGAATTTACGCACAACGTGGTGATGTCGATGAAGCAATCAACCTTTACCAACAATCTTTGGAATTAACAGAAAGAATTGGTGACGTACAAGGAAAAGCTGCTTCTCTACACCAACTTGCAGGAATTTACGCACAACGTGGTGAAGTCGATGAAGCAATCAACCTTTACCAACAATCTTTGGATTTAGATGAAAGAATTGGTAACGTACAAGGAAAAGCTGCTTCTCTACACCAACTTGCAGGAATTTACGCACAACGTGGTGATGTCGATGAAGCAATCAACCTTTACCAACAATCTTTGGAATTAAAAGAAAGAATTGGTGACGTACAAGGAAAAGCTGCTTCTCTAGGTATGCTTGGACAACTTTTAGCTGATGAAAAGCAAGACTTTACAACCGCACTGGACTATTTACAGCAATCTTTTGAGATATTACAGCGTATCAAGTCACCGGATGCTCAAACTGTAAAGGAAATAATTGATAGAATTAAAGCTGCACAAATTAGATCGACAAGTCAAGATTCTAGTAATGGGATTATTTCTCTTTGGCGAAAATTAGTTAATAAGATAAGAAGTTAGGAATTGGGTATTGATAATCGTGGTGGCGTGTTGGGTTGGTTTGGATGATAAAAAACCGCAGAGACGCGGAGTACGCGGAGGTAAGAGGTAAGGAGAGGTTGTAGTGTGTTGGGTTGCGCTGTGGTTTAACCCAACCTACGAAGAATTGGGCATAGGGGATTGGGGATTGGGCATTGGAAATTTCTCGTAATCCGATAATCCCATAATTTAATTTACAGATGAACCCACGGAGGTGGGTTTTGCTTGTTTAGACGCGGTTTCCAACCGCCAATATTTAATTGATCATTTTCTTAATACATCCGTGGTGCGTTACGGCATTTTCAAACGGATAACCTTTCAATAAAATATCTCGTGCTGTAACACACCCGCGCAAACTCCTCGCAATGACAAACAATATCAAACTTCCATCTATAAAACCATTACGCATCGGTTTTATAGATGGAAGCAAGGTTTCTAAATGCTAATCACTGAAAACTATTGCAGTCTAAGCATTAAAGCAAGTTAGAGTCTTTTCAAAAATAGTCATTTAAAGTCAATTCAGCGAGCGAAAAACTGAACCGCAAACATTGTCAAAAAGAACAATGAAAATAAGTACATTAAACTATCTGTATTTAAAAGCATGGTATCTGTTCCCTAAAAACTATTCACTGTAGACTGAGTATATTCACATAATTGTTCCTGAGCAAAATATAAGTATAATTACTATATTTAATCATTAAAAAAATATCAATAAGTTTTATAAATAGCAGTATGGTTAATATACCTAAGTGTATAAATTATTCCTGGTATGTAGTGGCGCTTTAGCGTATCAGTCCAATAATTCCGCGCAGCAAGCCTTTACCTCCTTAGTGCGCTTTCTAACTTCATCAGCGAAATATCCGAAACTATACTTATTAACATCGAAAGTAATATTTGTCATCCCTAGTTCTCCGGTTTTATGGAAATTTATATTTCTATCTAAAGTTAAATCAGAACTAGAATAATTGCGTAGAATTACGTTACCCAACTATCAATTATCAATTATCAATTATCAATTATCAATTACCAATTATCAATTATCAATTATCAATTATCAATTACCAATCCCCAATGCCTAAAAATTCTAATACCGTTTGCGATTGTGATAAACCGTAACCAACCGCTCAATACCTTTAAACCGATATTTGCCCATAATTTCAAATCTGCGTGGTTTGGAAAGCATTTTATAAGTCTCTTCGCTAACTACGCATTCTCCAGGATGACAAATCCCTTCCATCCGTGCTGCTAAATTAATTGTTGCTCCTAAAGCTGTATATTCTACTCTTTGAGAACTGCCTACATCACCTACAACCGCTTTACCGCTATTAATCGCAATTCTCAACTCTAAGGGTTCTTGCCAAAACTGATTGTAATTCAAGTTTTCTAAACGGGCTAACATCCTCATGGCGGCTGCTACAGCCCTATCTGCATGATTGGCTTGCGGTTCAGGTGCGCCGAAAAATGCCATGATGCAATCGCCGATATATTTATCCAAAGTACCGCCACAAGCAAATACTTCTTTTAGCATTTCTTCAAATAATTTGTTGAGTAACTCCGCAATTTCCGTAGGAGTAAATCGTTCGGACATTGCCGTAAATCCGACGACATCGGCGAATAAAATGCTAATTTCGCTTTCTTTGGGCGGTAAACGTCCGTCGGGTAAGGCTCCTAATGCTATCAACTGCTGTACCACTGCTGGTGAGTGATAGCGTTCCAATCTTTGCCGAATTATTTCTTCACTTTTGAGCTTTTCGATTAATAACCAACGTTGAACGCTCGAAGAAACCAGGTTTCCTAAAGTTGAAAAAAAGCTCAAATCTTCGGAACCTTCTCTTACCCAATGATAGGAAGAAAAACTTGCATCGGCATAAAGCACCCCGACAACTTTATTTTCATCCCATAAGGGTACTGCCATTGCGCTACGAATTCCTTTGAGAAAAACGCTATGCTCTTCTTCAAATCGTTCGTCTTGATGGGTATCGGCTAACTGAATCGCGACTTTTTCTTCAAATACTTGCTGACATATGCTTTGAGAGATCCAGCTATCATCAGCCATTAACTGCTGTTTGTTACTAACATTTCTACTCGCAGCATTTAATAACACTAAATTGCCGCAATTCTTAACATCTATTAACAGCCCCAAACGGTCAATACTATTAAGATAACGAAAGACAACCTGCTGTACTTGCGAGAAAATTTCTTCAATAGAAGTAGCTCCCGAAAGATTTTTGGCTATATCTACCAAATCCTTTAGACGGGCGATCGTTCTATCTTTGCTCCTGATATTACCATCGTTACTATCAGCATCTATCCACTGCTCTTGTAATTGTTCAACATTGCGAAGTATAGTTTTACCTTCAGAAAAACCACCATACTTAGGTGCAATTGCTTTGGGAGGAAGACTTAAAAGCACTATTAGAGAAATATCTCCTACCCAAATTACATCCCCATGAGAAATTGCAGTAGGTTTAGTTACGGGTTGTTCGTTTAATAGTGTGCCGTTTTTGCTACCCAAATCTTCAACCATCCACAAACCATTCTTTCCTTTCGTAAAACGCGCATGACTGCGAGAAATACCTCCGAAAGGTAAACTTAGGTTACATTCTGGCAACCTACCAATAATATAAATATCTTGATCCACCGTCACCGTTTTTTGGGTATTTCCCCTTTGGAAACGTAGTTTCAACTCAGTCATTCGCTAACAGGATTTACGATTTTGTATTTTGGATTCTCCCGTGTGTTGAAAAACGGCTTTTGGCACGCTTCATCAACGGGGGCTGGCTGATTTACGGTTACTTAAAACTAATACATTCCATTTATGACACTGTAAACGGCACTCCGACAACTATAACTCTTGTCCGAGCAACCATTAACCCACTTGTGACTCAAGGAAGCCAAATCGAATATTCTCGTTACAAGTCAAAGCTTTATAACGCAGCTTCGGAGAGGCTTTGCGCCTGTATTCAAGACTATTCCTTCGGATTTTTTAGCGTAAGTTATGCGATCGCGATCTATAAATGTTGCTCATTCCCCGTTTTCTGCCCTGTGCTAGAAAAATATTAATCAATTCTTTACATAACCGGAGTCACATCCGCCATGTGTGAAGAAACAATACAGCAAGAAGCGTTAGAATCAAATTTAATAATTTGCAATGGTTAAGCTATCGAGACAAATCATCACTTAATAGTTATAGTTGATTTTTTATCCCAAAAAAAATATTTATGAAACAGCATTATAGTTCAAAAAATAATCACTTCAGTCAACTGAGAAACTCGGTTTTTTTGATTTTAGTTATTTTCAGTATATTAGCAGTAGTAGTCGCAACACTTTATCCTTTCAACTTTTCAGTCCCAAACAATATTTCTAAGCGAGAATTAGTTAATAGCTTTGATAATAATAGCTTTTTTAACGATCAGGTAAACAATGTCTTGCTATTTTTACCTTTAGGGTTTGGCTTAACGGGTTTATTACAAAAAAAAGCAAAATTAGTTGTGCAGATTATAGTCGCAATTTTAGCCAGCGCTGCATTATCATCAAGCGTTGAATTGCTGCAAATTCTCGTACCTTCAAGAACACCAACACCCGCCGATATTTTTAATAATAGCTTTGGTGGCTTTCTAGGACTAATTTGCTTTTATATTTGGAATTCTAAAAGCTTTAAAGCGATATTACAAAGAATAGAAAATAGTCAAGCCAGTAGCTCAATCGGCAAGATTACCTTATTTTTTACAGGCTATATAATTCTGACATTTTTGCTGACAATTCCTTGGCAAGCTACAACTAATTTAAGTGGCTGGAATTCCAGTTTCCCATTAATTATCGGCAATGAAAAAACTGCCGATCGAGGTTGGGAAGGTTACATTTCCGAGCTTAATATTACCAATCGATATTTTTCTCAAAACCAAGTAAAACAAGTATTTTCTCAAAGCAATAATTTTGCAAGTCAGGGAGATTCCCTACTTGCTTCCTATGAATTTAATGGAAAAGCACCATACAAAGATAAAACCGGAAAACAGCCAGATTTAGTCTGGCAAGGTGAATCAACAACTCAAAATCAAAATAAAGTTTTTATAAGTCCAAATCGCTGGCTACAAACAGCAACACCCGTGACATCGTTAACCGAAAGTATCAGTAAAACTTCTAAATTTACGATTAGCACTACCCTTACCACTACTAAAACAGAACAAAACGGCCCTGCACGAATTATTTCGCTTTCCAACGATTCTTTTCGTCGTAATTTCACCTTGGGACAACAAGGAAGCGATTTAGTATTTAGAGTTAGAACTCCCCTTACCGGAGCAAATGCTGCTGATGTAAAACTAGATGTTCCTGGTGTATTTAATGATGCAAAACCGCATCACATCGTCATTACCTACTCCAAATCATCACTAATTATTTATGTAGACAACATTGCGAATATCCACACCTTAAACTTACTTGACTTAATACCCAAAGAAAAAAGATTTTTCTATTATGGACTAACATTTATTCCACTAGGACTTTGTTTAGCACTGCTAACAACATTAGCAAAAAGAAAAATCAACTTTTACCGTTTAATGCTACCCGCAGGAATCATATTACCTTCCTTAATATTAGAAGGAATCCTCGTACAAGAAAGCGGTAAAAGCATCAATCCAAAAAACCTATTTCTGGGAATATTATTTACAGCCGGTACAATGTTGATATTAAAAGCAAGAACGGGAAGTAGTGAGGAGTTAGGAGTAGTAAGTAGTAAGTAGTAAGTAGTAAGTAGTAAGTAGTAAGTAGTAAGTAGCGAGTAGAAAGTAGTTATAGCAATCTGAATTTGAATGTGAGAAAATACGTAGATGCAATATTCATATCAAAAGCGCGGCAGTCGCTACAACGCGCTGCCTTGGCTACACAGGCAAAACCCCTTCGGGTAAGGCTAACGCCTCGCTTCGCTAACACTAGTTTGGGGGACGGAAACCGACACCCGCAACTAGATTCACCGCCTGCGCGGGTTATTTAATTGAGTCCAGGTTGCCGGACTTTGCTTATGTAGTAGCGGTAATAAAGCGCCAGTTTGTTTGTGAAATTCTCACGAATCATTTAGGATTGCTATATCAATTGTAAATTCTTAATTCTTAACTCATTACTCATTACTCATTACTCTCTCCTTGCCCCCCTGTTCACTGTTCACTGTTCACTGACTCCGGCACTTCCAGGGGGAATTGTCCTAAAAGTCCTTTACGATAATCGGTGACAATAGTTCTGGCACTACGCTCTACATCACCTTGATATTTATGTTCGGCTAAAGCGTATATATATTCTTCTCCGGTGTATGGTGTGGATTCAAGCTTGTAACGAGATAAGAAAGGATTTTCTGGTAACACTTTCGGCGCAGTTTCTTGCATCTCTCCAACTATATCTACGAATGCTGCTGCTACTTTTTGATTGTCGTAGGATGCTTCTCCAATATCGTCGCAAATTGCTAATTTTAATGCTGCTTCCTGATTATCTAATCTTAAAGGAATGACACCGGGAGCATCTAATAATTCTAATTCTTTGGAAATTCGTACCCACCTTAAAGCACGAGTTACACCGGGGCGAGCCGCGCTTGGTACCACACGTTTACCCAATAAACGATTTATCAAAGCTGATTTACCTACATTCGGAAAACCAATTACCACAGCACGTATAGGGCGAGGTAACATTCCCCGCTGTTTACGTCGTTGATTAACCGCACTTCCCGCAGATTGTGCTGCTTTAGCAACTCCATTTACCCCTTTTCCTTGTTTGGCATCAGTAAAAATGGGAACTTCATTATTAGCTCTAAAGTAATCCGTCCATAATTCCCTTACCTCAGATGAAATCATGTCCAACCGATTGATTACCAACAATCTTGCTTTATCTCCTATCCATTCCGACACTTGCGGATGGTGAGTTGATAAAGGAATACGTGCATCTCTTACTTCTAAGACAACATCAACTAATTTTAGTTGTTCTTTTAATTGTCTTTCAGCTTTCGCTATATGGCCGGGATACCATTGAATTAGATTTAATTTATAGTTGTGAGTTATGGGCATGAGATTAGGGAGTAGAAAGTAGGAAACGAGGGATAAGGAATAAAAGTCTAATATAGCTATTAAAGTATATAACTTTATATATAATGAGTTGAACTATTTTTAGGCGATCGCCATTAATCGCCATTAATTATATAGTGCAAGAAATATTGGCTAATTATAATTGATTGCTAACATTTTTTTTTGAATATTGCTTCTTTTCCCCACTCCCTACTCCCACGACTGATGTAAAATAATGCGATTGCCATCAATATCGTAAGCGTAAACCTCTCTACCGTGGGGAGCATGAGTAATTTCGCCGAAAGGGGCATGACCTAATGTTTCAAGATGATACATTACACTTTCTAAATCTTTCACTTCTAAACATAAACTAATGCTACTTCTAAAAGAATCACTAAACTCAGAGAAATGAGATTTTTTTGGTTTAAAAATGGCTAGTTTTAAACCTGAAAGCTGAAACTCTGCATAGCTATTAGGAATATGATTGTTAGGATTTTGACCGAGAAATTTAATGTAAAAATCAGCTAGCTTTACAAAGTTGATAGTCGCAATAGTTACAAATGCTTCAGTACATTTAAAGGACATATTAATATACAGGTCAAAACAGTTCAAAATTATCATTACCTAAACTTTGAGGCTTGAAGCAAGGAATATGCTTTTATATTTTTCCCTTCAAAGGAGAGGCTTATATTCTTAATTAAACAATTAGAAAAATTAGAAAATAATCCTATTTTAATTTTTAACTTTTAATTTTTAATTTTGAATCCAAAAAATGCTCAAAGGTGAGAAATTACTGTTTATAGTTAAAGTTAATCGTAAAGTTTAGACAATTGCGAGTTTACGCTATTTTAGTCATTAGTTAAAGCTGTTTTTGCTTCATGTTGAATATCTTTTTCTGGATTACCCAACTCGCGGGTATTTGCGGCAAATTCTAATAGTATTCCATCGGGATCGAAAAAATAAAATGATGAGATGAAAGTGTTTTCGTCGGCTTCTGATACATAGCCAGAGGGAACATCGGCGTGATGTAAAATTGGTGTGGTTTGAATCCCTTTGCTATTCAGTTTTTCTCTATATTCTTCAACTTTTTCCAAAGGGATTTTAAAGGCTAGATGATTCAAAGAGCCGTGAGCAGTGGCTATATTACCTGTTTGTAAAGCGTCGGGGCTTACCGAAGCTATCCCTGGTGATGCTTGTGGTGCTTGAGGAAACCAGAAAAAAGCCAAAGCATCACCGTTACCAATATCGAAGAAGAAATGCTGTCCACCGTCGGGAAGAGCAATAGTTTTAATTAATTTTAACCCCAGGGTATTAGTATAAAAGTTTACTGTCTGCGCCATGTCTTTACATACTAAAGCGATATGATTGATTCCTTGAAGTTGAAAGTCTTTCATGATGGCTATGCTTGAATGCTCGATAACTTATTGTTTTCACAATACTGTTAAAAACGCAACTACGATCAAAAGCGATGATTTCTTCATAAAAATCAATCATCTGAGATATATATTGGAATAGAAGCTTAAAATCATTGATAATAAGCGAAAATAGCATTATTTGGCTATAGGTAATTCTTTTTAGTCCAAATTTTCTGACAAGGCTTAACTATTAGGTTTTTTTAATGGCTTATATAAATGATTTTAAAAGTTCAAAAACCAATAATTATCAGTATCAGGTTGGTGGTAGTTTAGAAAATGATGCTGCCTGTTATGTAGTGCGTGAGGCTGATGAGGAACTTTATCAAGCTCTAAAAGCTGGAGAGTTTTGCTATGTATTTAACTCTCGACAAATGGGTAAGTCATCAATTATGGTACGCACCAGCCATAGATTAAAAGAAGAAGAATATAAATGTACTACTGTTGATATGAGTTGCGTTGGTAGCGAGCAAGTAACTCACGCTCAATGGTACAAAGGAGTAGTTGCTGAATTATGGCGAGGATTTCGCTTATTTGGCAAGTTTGACTTAAAATCTTGGTGGCGTGAAGAGGAAGATATCTCAGTGCTTCAACGCTTGAGCCATTTTATCGAAGATGTGCTGTTAGTACAATTTCCAAAAGATAAAATAATTATATTTATTGATGAAATTGATAGTATTCTCAGTTTAGATTTTCCTGTAGATGATTTATTTGCTTTAATTCGCTTCTGCTATAACCAAAGAGCATTAAATCCAGAATATCATCGTCTAACTTTTGCTATTTTCGGAGTAGCTACACCAAGCGATTTAATAGCTGATAAAAATCGTACTCCATTTAATATTGGAAAGCCAATAGAGTTAAAGGGATTTACATTAGATAAAGCACAACATTTAGTTAAAGGTTTAGAAGGGAAAGTTAGCAATCCTCAAGGAGTTTTTCAAGAAATACTAGCTTGGACTAACGGACAGCCATTTCTCACTCAGAAACTTTGCAAAATGGTGAAAAATAGGGAATGTGTAATTTCAGAATCAGCAAATAATGTTCAAGATGAAGTTGACAAATTAGTCAATACGCAGATAATTCATAATTGGGAATCACAAGACGAACCCGAACATTTGAGAACTATTAGAGATAGAATTCTCCAGCAACAGAAAGCAGGTAGATTGCTCGGTATATATCAGCAGATTTTACAAGGTGTAGAAGTAGAAGCAGATATCAGTAAAGAGCAAACAGAATTATTTTTATCTGGGTTAGTTATTAAAGACAATAATTTACTCAAAGTTAAAAATCGTATTTATGCAGAAGTATTTAATTTAAATTGGGTAGCAATAAAATTAACTCAATTACGTCCTTATTCCCAAGCTTTTGATGCTTGGATAATTTCACATCAAACAGATTCTTCACGGCTTTTGCAGGGAAAAGCTTTAAAAGATGCTAGAAAATGGACTCAAGGAAAAAGTTTAAGTGATTTAGACTATCAATTTTTAACAGCGTCCGAACAGTTTGATAATAATCAAATTCAGCAACAATTAGAAGCGCAAAAAGTTAAGGAAATTGAAGCACGTTTCAAAGCAGAAACAAAAAGCGCTAGACGCTTGAATTCGTTGTTATTTGTAGTTAGCAGTGCTTTAATAATTGTAAGTATTTTAGCTTATATAACATTTGTAGCTTACCGTGAAGCAAAGTTGAATGAAGTTAAAGCCACGGCTACTTCTTCTAGAACTTTATTTGCATTGGAAAAACGTTTGGATGCATTGATTCTAGGGTTAAGAGCAAATAAGAAGTTTAAAGAATTTGGTGGAGTTGACTCTCCAACAAAAAGAATAGTTAAAACTGCTTTAAGAAATGCTCTTTTTTCAGCAGTTGAATATAATCGTATTACTGGAATTGATGCTCAAGTTTGGGATGTTGATTTTAGCCCAAATGGTAAAATTATTGCTACTGCTCATAGAGATAATACAATTCAACTTTGGACTCGTGATGGTAAAAACATTGCAATTTTAAAAGGTCATGAAAGTGCTGTTAGAAGTGTTAGTTTTAGTCCAGATGGACAATTTATTGCTTCTACCAGTAGAGATAAAACAATCAAGTTATGGGATAAAAAAGGTGTTTTACTAAAAACCTTAACAGTTCATAAAGATGTAGTTGCAAAAGTAGTTTTTAGTCCTGATAGTAAAATTTTTGCCTCCGCTAGCCAAGATAAAACAATTAAAATTTGGACTATCCACGGTGAATTACTGCGTAGCTTCAAAGCCCATAAAAATTGGATTCCGGAAATTGCTTTTAGCCCAGATGGTAAAAAAATTGCTTCTGCTAGTATCGATCGAACCGTGAAACTTTGGAATCTCAATGGTGAATTGCTACAAACTTTTAGTCACAACCAAGATGTTTGGACTGTAGATTTTAGTCCAGATGGTAAAACCATTATTTCAGGAGGTTCTAACAAAACAATTAAAATTTGGCAAATAGAAGATGGAAAATTAATTGATACTTTAAAAAATCATATTTCTGGAGTATGGAAAGTACGATTTAGTCCCGATGGTAAAACTATCGCTTCTGCAAGTTGGGATAAAACGATTAAATTATGGAATACGAATGGGGTTTTATTAAAAACGTTAAAAGGTCATAATGGTAGAGTCCGAGGTTTAGCTTGGAGTCCCGACAGTGAAACACTTGCTTCTACAAGTGAAGATAAAACTATCAGATTTTGGAATTTAAATAATGCTTTAGTTAAAACTGTTTATGGTCATGCCAATGGAATAATTCGAGTTGCTGTTAGTTCGGATGGCAAAATGATAGCTTCGGCAAGCGATGATAACACCGTAAAACTTTGGAGTCGAGATGGTAGATTAATTCAAACTATCAAAGCTCATAATCGAGGTGTTCTTGATGTTGCATTTAATCCTAATAGCAAAATTATTGCTTCAGCAAGTAACGACGAACAAATTAAACTATGGACTATTGAAGGTAAAAAAATAGGAACTTTAAAAGGACATACTGCTCCCATTTGGTCTGTAAATTTTAGTCCCGATGGTAACACTCTTGTTTCAGGAAGTGAAGATGGTACGGTTAAATTATGGAATATTGATGGTAGTTTATTAAATACTATAAATACAGATCAAGGAATAATTCGAGCAGTTGCATTTAGTCCCGACGGTAAAATTATTGCTTCCGGTGGAAAAAATAAAACTATTAAATTGTGGAATCGTCAAGGAAAACTGCTTAAAACCTTAAAAGGTCATTACGATAACGTTGTAGCAATTGCATTTAGTCCAAATGGTGAAATGATTGCTTCTGCAAGTTTGGATAAAAATATTAAGCTTTGGAATCGTAATGGTGAACTGATTAATACTTTGCAAGGACACAATACTGATGTGAGAGGAGTTACATTTCTTTCTACACCTCTTAGCTCCTCCGATAATAATAAACAGCAAAAGCAGAAAAACTATATGATTGCTTCGGCTAGTGGTGACAATACAGTTAAATTGTGGAATACAAATGGAAAGTTAATTACAACCTTACAAGGACATAAAGGTGCTGTTTGGGATGTAGAATTTACTCCCGACGGAAAAACTCTTGTTTCCGGAAGCGAAGACAATACATTGATGCTGTGGAATTTAGAAAAAGTTATTGATAGCGACAAAGTTCTCGATTACGCTTGTGATTTAGTCAGGGATTATTTAAAAAATAGTGCAGAAGTTGACTCCGAAGATAGGTATTTGTGTGATTAATTAGTAATTGGGCATTGGGCATTGGGAATTGGTAATTGGTAATTACTGATGTCGAACAGTTAGGGAGCAAGATGCGAACACCGTGCAAATAGTACCCTTCTCATCCTATACTCCCATGCCCAATCCCCTCTTCTCTATTACCAATTACCCATTCCCTTTTATCAAAATAGTTTTTGTCAAACTTTCGGTATAGGTTGAATTTAGCTAGCATAGCTACCATCAAAGACGGAAGCTTTCTTAGGACAATATCATGACTAGCATCTCCTCTGTACCGGATTTTATCGAATCTTTGCTAGGTAACGAAGCGAAAGACTTGCTTACTCACAAAGCCAAAGTCTCTCAAAATATGCTCCATTTACCTGGAAGCGATTTTGTAGATAGAGTTTGGATTAACAGCGATAGAAATCCCCAAGTATTGCGTAGTTTACAAGCTCTTTACTCTACCGGAAGACTTGCTAATACAGGTTATCTCTCGATTTTACCCGTAGATCAAGGTATCGAACATTCAGCAGGTGCTTCTTTTGCTCCAAACCCGATGTATTTCGATCCCGAAAATATTGTCAAACTAGCGATAGAAGGTGGTTGTAATGCAGTTGCTTCAACTTTGGGTGTATTAGGAATAGTTTCCCGTAAATATGCTCATAAAATTCCTTTTATCGTTAAAATTAATCACAACGAATTGCTTAACGTTCCCAATGGTTATGACCAAATTATGTTCGGTGATGTAGAACAAGCTTGGAAATTGGGTGCTGCTGCTGTGGGTGCCACAATTTACTTCGGTTCGGATAATTCTACCCGACAAATCCAAGAAGTTAGCAAAGCCTTCAAACGCGCTCACGAGTTGGGAATGGCTACTATCTTATGGTGCTACTTGCGTAACAGTGCATTCAAGCAAGACAAAGATTATCACCTCTCAGCCGATTTATCATCTCAAGCCAATCACTTGGGTGTAACAATCGAAGCCGATATTATCAAGCAAAAAATGCCCGAAAATAATAACGGTTATGGTGCAGTTGCGAAGGCGATCGGTACGAGCTACGGTAAGACTCACGATAAAGTTTATACCGACTTAACCACAGATCATCCCATCGACTTAACCCGCTATCAAGTATTAAATTGTTACTGCGGGCGTGCTGGTTTAATTAACTCCGGTGGTGCAACAGGTGAAAACGACTTTGCATCAGCAGTACGTACCGCAATTATCAACAAGCGTGCTGGAGGTACCGGGTTAATTTCCGGACGTAAAGCATTCCAACGTCCCTTTGAAGACGGTGTTAAATTGTTCCACATGATTCAGGATATTTACTTATCTGATGCTGTGACGATCGCTTAGGTTTGGTAATTGGTAATTGGTATTTTGTAGGGTGTGTTACGGCATTATAAATCTTGCGAGTAAACGAGATATTTTGATCAGCCGTAACGCACCATTTTTAGGCATGGATTAAACCACGATAATCCTATATTTATTATCAAAATTTTAGGCTTTAGAAACCCGGTTTTAATTTTCACTGAATTTATTACGTTCTTGTAAACTTGCAACAGAGGTAGGCTTTGCAGCAGGCTCGGCTACTGGTGTTATAGCTGGAACCGCTATCGGTAGAGCGATTGGCGCTTTTATTGGACAACATATAGCACTTTGCAGGTATATGAGGTACATTTCCCTACTCCCTACTCCCTACTCCCTACTTCCTCTAGAAACGATGTGTACCTCACTTAAATGAAATCTGCTGTATAGGTGTATGGTTGGCAAACTTCCTTTGGGAAAATGTTGTTAATAAAAGTGCTTTGTATTTTAAAGATAAGTTTTCTTGGTTTGGGTTGTTTCCCAACCGAGTGATTGCGAGAACTTGTTAACCAAAGTAATTTGTAATTTTAATCTGGTGCGTTAAGCTGAAGTTATAACGCACCCTTGTATATTGATAATTTCGGCGACTGAAATTATAGCCATGACTCAAACATTAAACAAAACAATAACATATGAAGAATTTATCGAATGGAAGCCAGAAAATAAATTATATGAACTGCACAACGGGGTAATTATTGAAGTGGCTCAACCAATTGGTAAACATGAAAATGTTGTCGGATTTTTAATTGAAAAAATCTTAGTTGAGTATGTTCGTTTAAAATTACCTTATTTCATTGCTTCAAAGGTACTAGTAAAACCTGATGCTAAAGAATCTGCTTATTTGCCCGATGTATTGCTACTAAATAAGCAAAATTTGAAGAATGAGCCATTGTATGAGCAAGAGTCTACTGTTTCTCAAAGTGAATCAATACCTTTAGTTGTAGAAGTTGTAAGCAGCAACTGGAGTGATGATTATGCTTTAAAGTTTGATGAATACGAAACCATAGGTATACCGGAATATGTAATAGTTGATTATTTAGGATTGGGTGGTAGAAAATTTATTGGTAATCCCAAACAACCTACGATTACTGTCTGTCAATTAGAGGATGGTGAGTATAAAAGCACTTTATATAAAAATGATGAGGTAGTTCAATTAAAATCATTCCCTGATTTAAAATTGACTGCTGAAGAAATTTTTCAATCTGCTTATATCGAAAATTAAGTCTTGCCATTCCTTCCAATCCCCTATTCCCTTCATTCCTTAGAACAGTTAGAAAATCTTGGAGAAGCATTGCCTGATTTTAGCAGTATGGCTGATTTAGCAGCTTGGATCGAAGAGCTTGAAAGTTAGCTTGTAGCTAGGCTTCACGGTTCACACGGATATAAGTTTTGAGTAAATAATTTATATTTGAACCTTTTCCCAACATTCTTCTCATCAGTTTTTTACAATATTTATCTGTAATCATTATGTTGGGTTACGACACGATAAACAAAGATTCTCATTACAAGTAAAATTTGTTAAACGTGTCTAACCCAACCTACGAACTAGATTTTACATAGATTTAATCAACTAAAATTTATCATTTAAAACGCTGCGTTATAGTCTAAGCTGTAACGCATCTTATTATTTATAATTCTGTACAAAATAATGTTATTAGTAATTTTAAAAGCTAATAAAATCATCTCATGCGCCGAGATTCTATATTCTATAAACTGTTTCAACAATACCCAAGTTTACTGTTTGAATTGTTGACAAACCCACCAGAAAATGCATCGAAATACAGATTCGATTCAGTAGCAGTTAAAGAACCAAAATTTGAAATTGATGGGGTATTTCTTCCACCGAAAAATGAAAGTCCAGGTGCTGTATATTTCTGTGAAGTGCAGTTTCAAAAGGACGAAAGATTATACGAAAGAGTATTTGCAGAATCTTCCTTATACTTCTACCGTAACCGCGACCGATTCAACGATTGGCAAGTTGTAATAATTTACCCTTCCCGTAATACAGAACAAAGCGAGATTTTTCCCCATCGCGGACAACTCAACAGCCCTCAAGTCCGAAGGGTATATCTGAATGAATTGGGAAATATTCGCGAATTACCTGTATGGGTAGCGCTGATGGTTTTGACTACCGTAAACGAACAACAAGCACCCGAAGAAGCTAGGTATTTAATATCACGTTCTTCCACCGAACAGCCAGAAACTAGAAGTCAGGTAATAATAGATTTAATCACGACGATAATAGCGTACAGATTTGAACAACTTAGTCGAAGCGAGGTCGAAACAATGTTAGGAATTACCCTCAAAGAAACCAGAATGTATCAAGACATTAAGGAAGAAGGGAAAGAAGAGGGAAGAGAAGTAGAAGCGCGATCGCTCATCCTCCGTCTACTAACTCGAAGAGTCGGAGAATTACCATCACCAGTTCGTCAACGTGTTGAAGATCTTTCCCTAGAACAATTAGAAAATCTCGGAGAAGCGTTGCTTGATTTTAACAGCATGGCCAATTTACAAACTTGGTTGGAGGAAGTTAGTAGTTAGGAGTTAAGAGTGAGGAGTGAGGAGTTAGGAATTAGGAGTTAGGAATGAGGAGTTAATTTTTCTACCCCCTCTTCCCCCTCTACCCCCTCTACCCCCTCTTCCCCTTCTTCCCTATTCCTCCATCTCCTCAACAACTTCCTTCCTATCCGTCAACGGCTTCACAACTTTCGCTATAGCCTCCGATATAAAAGCCTTCACAAATTCATCCCGACGATTTAATTGAAACTGCCTTTGCACTACTTCCGTCATTCCTCCATCACCCCAATCTTGATCGTGACGGAAATATTCGATAAAACTCTTACCGGCAATTCTGGTTAAGTAAGCTGCGGTTACTCCTTGAATAAATTCCCTAACACTAGGGTTGCGACGTTGAATTATAAGTATTAAAAATTACATTTTATCCAAATAAATAGTTTATAAAACTTAAGATGTAAGATGCCTATTGAGTTATATGCTTTAATACAATCTTCTAATTTTTTTATAGCGACAGAATTATTTTTGATTAAATTACATACTGGTATACAAATAGTAAAATAGATCGAAATACTAATAAAACAATACTTCAAACAAAAAGTAGTCGCTAATTTTTACATTTTATTGTTGTTTTCATGCTGGACACGATATTAAATAGTCGCTATCACATCATCAAAAAATTGGGTGGTGGTGGGTTTGGAGAAACATTTCTTGCTTGCGATCGCTGGTTGGAGGATGAGAAATGTGTTGTAAAGCAACTTAAACCGGATACCATGAGTCCGGTAACAGTGCGATTGTTTGAGAGAGAGGCACAGTTTTTAACTAAATTGGGCGTTCACAACCAAATTCCTCAACTTTTAGCTCATTTTCAGCAAGATGATAATTTTTATTTAGTACAAGAGTTTGTCGAAGGACATGATTTATTACAAGAAATAACTCCCGGAAAACTCTGGGATGAAAGCGATGTTATCTATTTATTAGAAGAAATTTTAAAAATACTTAAGTTTGTACATAAGAACAACATTATTCACCGCGATATCAAGCCAGCAAATATTATGCGTCGGCACAAAGATAACAAAATCGTACTGATTGACTTTGGTGGAGTCAAACAAGTTAAAGCTCAGACAGATTCTACAATGTTAACTCCTGTTGTCGGTACGCACGGGTATATGCCAGATGAACAGTTTAGAAATAACGCTCAACTTTGCAGTGATATCTATGCTGTGGGAATGTTAGGGATTCAAGCCTTGACGGGGATAGAGCCGAAGCAACTCTTAAGAGATGCGAAAACCGGACAACAGCTATGGCAGGATAAAGCCAAAGTAAGCGAAGGATTGGCAAATGTCATAGATAAGATGGTGAGGTTTCACTTTACCGAGCGCTATCAATCAGCAGATGAAGCCTTGGAATCTGTAAAAAATTTATTGCTTAGGGCATCATACTGGTTTGAGCGCGGCGATCAATTATTGCAGTCAAAAGTTTATAAGCAGGGGATTAAAGCTTATAACGAAGCTATCAAAATTAAACCAGATTACCATCAAGCTTGGTATAGTCGCGGCATCGCATTACGCAAATTGAGGCGGTACGTTGAAGCGATTGACTCTTATGACCAGGCTATCAAAATTAAACCAGATTATTATCATGCTTGGTATGGTCGCGCTTGGGTGCTAGATGAATTGGATAGGTATGAAGAGGCGATCGCCTCTTATAATCGAGCAATTCAAATTAAACCAAATTGTCATTATGCTTTATACAATCGGGGCATAGCGCTATATAGCCAGAAAAAGTATGAAGAAGCAATATCCTCCTTTGATAAAGCAATTGAAAATAAACGGCATCTTCCCCAAGCTTGGTATCATCGCGGGATAGCGCTGTACGATCTAGAAAACTACAAAGAAGCATTAAAATCTTTTGATGAAGCACTCTCAATTCAACCAGACTACGAATTAGCCAGAGAAAACCGCGATTTAGCTGAGAAAAAGTTACAAAAACCGTTCTTTATGAAGTGGTTGGGTAAGTAATATGAAAGGTGAAAAACTCAACAGTCGCTACCGCATCATCGAAAAATTAGGACGTGGGGGATTTGGGGAAACCTATCTTGCCACTGATGAATGGCTTGAAGTTGATAATTACTGTGTAGTTAAGCAACTCAGACCTAATATTGTTAATAAATATACTTTACGTTTATTTGAGCAAGAAGCACAGGTTTTATTTAAATTGGGAACTCACGACCAGATTCCCCAGCTTTTAGCCCACTTCGAGCAAGAAGAAAAATTTTATTTAGTACAAGAATATATTGCAGGGACACGATTTATCTGAAGAAATTGAAGAAGGTAAACGCTGGGATGAAGCTGAAGTAATTGAATTATTAAAGCAAATTCTTACAGTATTAGGATTTGTACATCACAATAACGTGATTCACCGCGACATTAAACCAGGAAATATCATGCGTCGTAGTGATGGCAAAATTGTTTTGATTGATTTTGGAGGAGTTAAGCAACTTACAACTCAAACTACTGCTGCAAAGGTATCAACTCACGCTGTTGGTACACCAGGTTATATGCCTCAAGAGCAAATTTATAATAATACTCAACCTTGCAGCGATATTTATGCTGTGGGAATGCTAGCCATTGAAGCGCTTATTGGTGAAGATGCAATTGATATTCCTACAGATTCTAAAACTTATCAACCAATTTGGCGAGATAAAGCTGATGTAAGTGAGAAATTCGCAGATGTGATTGATAAGATGGTGCGGTTTAGCTTTGAGGAGCGCTATCAATCAGTTAGTGAAGTTTTATATGTGATCGAAAACCTATCCTTGGGTGCATTAGATTATTATCAAAAAGGTGAAAAGTTATATACATTAGGGAAATATGAGAAAGCAGTTGTAGAGTTTGATAAAGCAATTGAAATGCAGCCAGATTTTTATCAAGCTTGGACGGAAAAAGGTTTGGCTTTGCGAGAATTAAAAAAATATGATAAAGCGCTTTATTTTTGTAATAAAGCAATTAATCTAAAACCAGATTATGCTAAAGCTTGGACAGGTAAAGCTTGGGCTTTAAGTAAATTAGAAAAGTATCAAGAAGCATTAGCAGCTTATCAGCAAGCAATTTATATTCGTCCGAATAATTATAAAGCTTGGACGGGTAAAGCTGAAGCTCTAATAGACTTGAATAAATACGAAGAAGCTCTTGAATGTTGCGATAGAGCTATTGAAATAGAACCTAGCTATATCGATACTTGGATTAAGTATAGCTACGTATTGCTAAAGCTTAAAAGTTATAGTGAAGCGCTAGCTTGTTCTAATCGAGCTATTGAATATGAGCCAGATTCTGATTTAGCTTGGACTGTTCGCGGTATGGTGCTGAATAATTTAGAACAGTATGATGAAGCTGTGCAAGCTTTTAAAGAAGCAACACATATTAATCCACATAATTATCAAGCTTTTTATGGCTGGGGCAATACTTTATTCAATAATAAAAAGTATGAAAAAGCTATTAGATATTATGGTTTAGCGATTGAATATAAACCAGATTTTGCCGATGCTTTGTATCAACGAGGAAAGTCGCTATTACAATTAAAAAGTAATCAAGAAGCCTTGGATTATATCGATAAAGCAATCGATATTCAACAAGATAACAGTTTATATTGGGAAGCTCGCGCTACGGTTTTGAAACAATTGGTAAGATACGAAGAATCTCTAACGGCTATTGATAAATCGGTAGAAATCGAACCACATAAACATACTAGTTGGCTCCTTCATAGTGAGGTGCTATATGCATTAGCAAGATATCAAGAATCTATTGATTCCTACGATAAAGCATTAAATATCAAACCTGATTATAAGTTAGCAATAAAACAACGCAAGCAAGCAGTAAGAAAAGCTGTAGCGCCAAAGATTTTACTTGCTTTAATTCCTGCGTTTTACATTATAATTTTCACTGTGCTTTTAACTAAAGCTTTAACTAATCAAAGTGTTTGGTCTATGCTATTTTGGCTTTTTATTTTACCTGTAACTGCAATCACAATTAATATCGCATTTGCTTACTTATTTATAAAAATTATTAAAACATTTGCAGATTGATTTACTATCAAAAATATATAATTTAAATACAAGTTACTACTATTATTATTAAATAAATATGTCTAATAAAGAGCCTTGGCTAGCTGTTACCCTGTCAAGCCTTTGGATGGGTACAGGACAAATATATTCTGGATACGGAAAAAAAGGTGTATTATTAATGTTATTAGGATTGATACTTTCTCCGCTTTATGCTGTAGGAATGTTATACGCTATGGCAGTATTACTAGGAACTACACCCCTAAATGGTTTTATCGTAGTATTATTCCTTGTATTACCTGTATCAATATTTCTATATATATGGAATTTGATTGATGCTTATAAATTGGCAAAAGAGAAAAACACATCAGACTTTGAAAACAACCGCAAAAAAAATAAAGATGCATGGTTCGCTGTACTCTTGTCTATATTTCAACCAGGATTAGGGCATATATATATTGGGAAAACAATAATAGGCTTCACTTTCATTTATGTATCCTCATTTATTAATGTTTTCTATGGCTCTGCCTATTCATTGCTGTTTGGCATTTTAATTCCTTTTAATAAGACATTAATACATTCTTTTATTATCTACGATGCCTACAAATCAACCCCTGTAAAAACGAAGTACTTTAAGAAAAAAAATATTATCCAAGAAATTTTTACAAGTATAAAAAGTTGCTTTAAGCCAAAAACAGTAATTGCTAATGTTTGCATATTACTTGTGCTCGTTAAAATTGGTAATTCGCTAAACATAATACATAATTATTTTTATGTGTCTGCGGGCTTAAAGCAAAGACAGTACAACGATTTTATGGAACCTACTTTATTGAGTTCGGAGAGTAACTCGAAAGCAGACACAATTATTGTTGCACCTCGTTTTATTTATTTAAATAGAACTAGCATAAGATGGCCTTATATATTTCAGCGAGGATTTAATGATTATTTAGATTTGGTTACATGGTTGGATCTAGATATGCTGAATAACTTAGAATCTTCTAATATATTTAATTATTCATTTTTATATAATGCTAGACGGGAAGATATAATCACATTTGACTCTTTTGAGCTATATTTTGAGCTAAAAAGTTCAAAACTGACAAGACATACAAATTATAAGGATTATAAGGAGATTTTTGATTCTGCTCAACGCATTATCGGTATGCCGGGAGACAAAGTAGAACTTAAAGAAGGTAAAGTTTATATTAACGACAAGCAGTTAAAGGAAAACTACCTTGCACCGGGACAGACCACCGAACTTGATTTATGTAAGGTCGATTTTCCGCAACCAGCTTATTTATCTAAACCAGTGACTATACCACCTAAGTCATACTTAGTATTAGGAGATAATCGTAACAAGAGTGTTGACGGTCGCTGCTGGGGTGTAATTAAAGAAGAATATATTACTGGCAAAGTATCAGGAATAATTTGGCCTCCGGAACGTCAAAGAAGGCTATAAGACAATTATTATTAGTAGCGAAAGAATTAATAAAATTATTTCATGCGCCGAGATTCTATATTCTATAAATTGTTTCAACAATACCCAAGCTTGCTGTTTGAACTGTTGACAAACCCACCAGATAATGCATCCGAATACAAATTTGATTCAGTAGCTGTCAAAGAACCAAAATTTGAAATCGATGGTGTATTTCTACCACCAGAAAATCAAAGTCCAGGTGCTGTATATTTCTGTGAAGTGCAGTTTCAAAAGGACGAAAGATTATACGAAAGAGTATTTGCAGAATCTTCCTTATACTTCTACCGTAACCGCGACCGATTCAACGATTGGCAAGTTGTAATAATTTACCCTTCACGTAATACAGAACAAAGCGATATTTATCCCCATCGCGGACAACTCAACAGCCCTCAAGTCCGAAGGGTATATTTAAATGAATTGGGAAATATTCGCGAATTACCTGTATGGGTAGCGCTGATGGTTTTGACTACCGTAAACGAACAACAAGCACCCGAAGAAGCTAGGTATTTAATATCACGTTCTTCCACCGAACAGCCAGAAACTAGAAGTCAGGTAATAATAGATTTAATCACGACGATAATAGCGTACAGATTTGAACAACTTAGTCGAAGCGAGGTCGAAGAAATGTTAGGAATTACCCTCAAAGAAACCAGAATGTATCAAGACATTAAGGAAGAAGGGAAAGCAGAAGGGAAAGAAGAAGGAAGAGAAGAAGGAAGAGAAGTAGAAGCGCGATCGCTCATCCTCCGTCAGCTAAATCGACGAGTAGGAGAATTACCACAAGAAATACGTCAACGTGTTGAAAGTCTCTCCCTAGAGCAATTAGAAAATCTTGGAGAAGCGTTGCTTGATTTTAACAGCATGGCAGATTTACAAACTTGGTTAGAAGAGGTTAGGAATTAAGTGTTAGGTGTTGTAGAGACGTAGCAGTGCTACGTCTCCACAGGAGTGAGGAGTTAGGAATTATGAGTTAATTTTTCTACCCCCAATCCCCTATTCCCCAATCTCCTCTTCAACAACTTCCTTCCGATCCGTCAACGGCTTCACAACTTTCGCTATAGCCTCCGATATAAAAGCCTTCACAAATTCATCCCGACGATTTAATTGAAACTGCCTTTGCACTACTTCCGTCATTCCTCCATCACCCCAATCTTGATCGTGACGGAAATATTCAATAAAGCTTTTACCCGCAATTCTGGTTAAATAAGCTGCCGTTACTCCTTGAATTGCTCTACCTATTACAAAAGTTGCAACGTTTAACTGTAGCGCTGTGGAAACTAACTGCAAAGCACCTTTCACTATACCCAAACTTGCCAAAGTTTTCGCAAGAGAAAGCGCTAATTCCCTTCCCCTTTCCATGTTAAGTTCGCAACCGTAAACCCGTCCAATTTCTACTACCATTTGAGCGTTTACCGCAGCAGTTGCTAATAAATCCACCATCGGTAAAGGTGTAACTGAAACTACACCTGCTCCAATCCACTGAAAACGATCTACAATTTTATTCGCTTGCCGACGGCGTTGAGTATCGATCAGTTTTCTGGCTTCTTCTCCCAATCTTATTGATTGCAGCAAAATATTATCTGCCACTAAATCTTCACCTTCTGCCCGTAAAATTGCTGCCATCCGCCGTAACAATGGCACAATTTCCGGCTCCGAACGGAAAATATCGCCGTTTTCTAACTCTACCTCCTGGGGATTAGCGGCGATCGCCACGACATCGTTTGTGGGAATAAAGCCCCGCACTCGCTCGCGCAGTTTGGCTAAAATCGCTTGGGTGTCTTCTTCGGCATACAAATCGGTTTTGTTTAAAACCACCAGCGAACGTTTACCAATTTCCGCTAATGCTTTTAAAGGTTCGTATTCGGAGCGTCGTAAGTCGTTATCTACTACAAATAATAATAAATCGGCACTAGTTGCTAATTCCCTAGCTAACTGTTCCCTTTCAGTACCTGCAACTCCCGCTTCCAAAATACCCGGTGTATCAGTAATCAAAATTCTGCGCTCCATCCCCTTGAGACGCAAACAATAAGTTTCCCCTACGGTGGTAGTTCCCATCGGTGCATCAACATTACCCACCATTCGCCCCATCACCGCATTCACCAAAGAAGTTTTACCAGCACTCCCAGTACCAAATACCACCACTTGAATTTCACCGCGTGACAAATTTGCTTCAATTTCGCGGGATTTACTCAACAAAGCTTGCCGAGAAACTTCATCTTGAATTTGCGAAACCTGTTGGCGCACGGCTGATAAAGTCGTGGAAGCAGTCTCTGTTTTCTTTTCAGGAAGCTTAATATTAGGGCGTTTACGATTTTTACTGCGCTGTTCCCCAGACTGTATTTTTAATACATAGTAAACAAAAGCCGCAATTAAAGCCGCAACCAAAATCACCAGCAAAAACAGCAGCAAATTACCCAAAAATGGGGAATAAGACAATTGCCAGTAAAGCCGAGATAGCGAATCTATCAGCCACAGACTAAGCCCGAGGATGACAATTAAGCCGACAATTAAAGTAACTAAGCGGGATACAGGTATTTTGGGCATTGGGGATTGGGCATGGGGAATTAGTAATGGGTAATAGGTAATTGTTAACTGTTCCCCATTCCCTTATTAATAGAAGATTTTCAATCTAAAATCCATAATCATACAACTTCAAACTCCTCACCTTTAAGCTTTAACCTTTAACCTTTAAGCTTTGACCTCTAACCTCTAACCTTTGACCTTTAACCTTTAATCTTTGACCTGTATTAAATATTTTATCTAATATAAACATGAAGGTAATTTTTAATAAATTAGGAGATATCGGGATATGGGATTATTCGATCAAGTTTTGAATGCGGTGAACAACCCACAAACGCGAGGCAGTATGGATGATATTGGTGGTATTCTCAATACCGTGCAGCAGTTGAGCGGTAATGCTGGTACAAACTCTTCTACAATGCAGTCTGCTATGGGTGTTGTTGGTAATTTTGTTCGTTCTTCTTTACAAGAAAAGCGAGTTACAGAAGGCGATCGCCAAGCTGAATCTATAGTAGACCAATTTAGCGGTACTTCCCCTAATTCTCAAGCTGTAAATTCACTTTTCTCTGGTGGTATGCAGCAGCAGGTAGCCCAAGCTATTTCTCAGCGCACTGGTTTGGATGCAAATATGGCTATGCAAATGTTACCCATGCTGGTTCCTTTGGTGTTGAAATTTTTACAGTCGGGTACTAATGCCCAAAATCCCCAGTCTGGTGGAAATTCGGTTCTCAGCAGTTTCCTCGATGCTGATGGTGATGGTGATGTAGATATTTCCGATGCGATGGGAATGGCTACCCGTTATTTGGGACGATAGTTTCAATTATCAGTTATCAATTATCAAAATTAATTGATAATTGATAAATTTATCCTCTTATATGCTTTTAACAGATGTTAAGCTATAAAGTTATCAAACTGAATAATGCTAGTCTTGCAGATGCAGACATAGAAAAGATTTATATAATTATTTATAAATTAATACTTTTAATGGATATAAATTCGTAGTGCGAGCATCTTGCTCGCTTGAGATATATTATAGCAAGCATCTTGCTCGCACTACGACATATTTTCAACCTGAAAAGACGCTCTCTACAATTACCAAATTTAAATCCCTTTAAAACCAACTTCATTATCCATCTCTTTAGTTAATTTATCTCGATTGGCAAGACGCTTATTTTCTTTACGAATACCAAGTTGACTGATAAAAATACCAATAATTACTATACTACCGCCGATATATTGAGCAACACTAGGAACTTCTCCTAAAACAAAAAATGCTGCAACTATTCCGGAAATAGGAATAAAAGAACCTGCTAAAGAAATCTTAGAAGACGGAGAACCTTCCAACCCGATAAACCAAAATGATTGTCCTAGTGCAACAATTACCGCACCATAAAGCAACATCCATTTCCATAAAAATGGTGAGAAAACATCCATAAAATGATTGTTGCCATATAGAATTAAAGCTGCAAAAAAGAAGATAATTGCTCCTAGTACGGTACGAAATAAACTGTAAAATCCTGGGGTAATATTATTTAAACTTTTTTTACTCAAGATTGTGGCGATCGCCAAACTAACAGCCCCAATTGCAGTGAAAATTTCTCCCAAACCGATAGCTGCAAATCCCTCTGCTGTGATCATATTTTCAAAGAAGGTTTGCAGAAGCACTATTATACAAATGCCAATAAAAGAAATTACTGCTCCAACTACTTGTAATAGATTAACTCTTTCACCTAAAAATAAAAAAGATAAAGCAAGAACTAAGGGAGGTTCAAGTCTACTAATCAAAACTACATTAGTTGCTTGAGTACGAGAAAGTGCTTCAAAAATTAACGCAGGTGCCAAAGCTCCAGATAATATTGACACACCAATTAAACTCCACCAATCTTTTCGAGAAAGGTGTTTCCAGTAACTAGGATGTAATTGTCTGCCATAAATTAAAAATAATACTAATGCAGCACAAACATTACCTACAAATAAGACATTACAGAAAGATATTGGATTTCTGCCATCCATAAAATTTTCCGCACCAATTTCTGTCAATCTTTTAGTAATCGCATTGGCAGCACCAAAGATAATTACAGCTATCCATAGAAAAACAGAAGCTGGTAAACGTTTAAATAAGTTAGTTGGTTTATTTGAATTATTAGCCATTTAAATTTTGGATTTTGGATTTTAGATTTTCAACCACAACCCTTGTAGAGACGTAGCACTGCTACGTCTCCCAGCGCTACATCTCCCACAGCAAGGATAAAAAATCAAATATCAAGAACAATTTTTTCAGTCTTCGGTTGAGAAATACAAATCAAAACTTCACCATCATCGGGAGTACCAGTAGGCTCTTCGTGATATGCAACTTCACCTGATTGAATTTTGCAGCTACAGGTTAAACATACACCTACACGGCAGCTAAAAGCAGGATTAATTCCATTAGCTTCGGCAAATTCTAAAATTGTGCCGTCTCCTTGATTCCAAGTTAGGGTTTTACCAGATTCAGCAAATACAATTTCGGCTGTTTCCACACCTTCAACTGCTGTAGAAGATTCTGACGAAGATTTTTTAGGAGCTTTACTAAAAGATTCAAAGAAAACTTTATTTTCGTCAACTCCCCATTCTCTCAATCCTTCCCGCAAAGAATCCATAAATGCTGGGGAAACCGCATAAATAAAATTCTGCGTTTTCATGTGCTAATTCTTTAATCAAATCAATATCAACATAACCAACACTATGACATTTTTCTCCATCTTGAGGACGGCTGTAACGATAATGTACCTTTAAATTGGGATTTTGTTCGGCTAAAGCCATCACTTCTGGTTGAAAAGCGTGAAAATCTTCGTTTCTAGCACCATGTACAAAATAAATTTGACGGTTGGGATTTTCAACAGTACAAGCTTTTGCCATACTAACCATCGGAGTTATTCCCACACCATTACTGATAAATACCGCTGGTGCCGATTCTTCTACATCAATATAAAACTTTCCATTAGGTGGTTTTGCTGGAATTATCGCTCCTTCTTCAATGCAATCATGCATAAAATTAGAAGCAATACCTGGAGGAAGATCCAAATTGGAAGCAGATTCGCGTTTAATTGAAAGCCGATAATATTGATTTGGATGGTTATAATCGGAAAGCGAATAAGTACGAATTACAGGTTTCTCTACTCCGGGAATATCAAGCTTAATTGTTAAAAATTGACCAGGCTTAAAATTAGGTATTGCACTTCCATCCTGGGGTTTGAGATAAAAAGAAGTAATTTCAGAACTTTCTTTTACTTTTTTGAAAACTATAAAATTTCGCCAATCTTGCCAAACGTCTTTTTTATAATTAGCTTGAGTCTGACTTGATTCGGGTTCAGATTCTCTACTTGTTTCTTTACCCTTTAAAACGTAACTTAAAACAGAACCAGCAGTAATACCAGTTAAAGAAGAACAAACAGCGAGTTTATTCAAATCTTTATTTTTCGGATTGATTAAACCGATAGCTGCACCAGCGACAATTGTTGAAATAGCGAAACCCATGCTTGCATATACAGTAGTTTTAAGCCAGGGATTATCAATTTTTCTAAAACTTTCAACCATATTCTGTATTATCCTTTAATAAAAAGTAGACAATCTAACGGTCGTATCTTAATACTTCGTGCTACCTTCTACAAGGGATATTTTACGCTTATTGATTTTATATTGTTAAATACAATAATAATATTAAATTCGTTCGCATCGGAGTGAAAAAAATCATAGAGACACACAGAGCGCAAAGAAAAAAAAGAGAGAAGTAACGCACCAATAAATTATGATACGTTACGCATATTCGAGCAAAACTTTAGGTTTCAACCGTTTGATAAATTTCACGAATGTCTTCTAAAGTATTTATTGTCCATAACTTTTGTTGAATTTGTCTTAATATATCTAAATCTTTTATCAAAGATATTTCTGACATTAATTGTAATCCTTCTGAACCAAACTTTACTTCTAAACCCCGTTCAATTCCTGAAATTAAACCTTTGATCTCTCCTTGATTCAAAATTTCTTGATACCAGGGTGATTCCTGCAATACAGTCATATCCCACCTCATAATTTGCTGTACTAATTGAGTTGATAATACAAAGCTAGCAAAGAAAGCTAAAAGTGGTTCTAATTCGTCTAACTTTTCATCGGCACGTAATAACTGTACCGCTTGCTGCACAACTGTTATCTCATTTCCACCTTTAAGTATTGGTACAAAAGGTAATAAAGAAGAAAGCGATTGTTGAAAAACTAGCTGTACATCTACTTCCCACAAATTAATAACTTGATAGTCTTGACGCGCTTGCAATCCTAAAACTTGCGATTGATAACCATTGGCAATTTCTACTGTTTGCGATGGTGGCAAGATATTAATTAATACTGGATAAACTGGTAAATTATATTTTTCCTCTGCAAGCCCTGCATAAGCCCGTATTCTTCTTGGTAAACGAGTGTTGTAACGTAATTGCAATTCGTTTAACACCAAGAAATTCCCGATTTGTGGGTGATGAGCCTTGACAACTACATCACTTTCTCGGCTAATCCATTGAAACTCCGAAGCAAGAATTTCTCGCGCCGATACGTCTGCCGATTGTGTCACCCACTTTACCCAAGCATCTGGAGATAAACTAATTAATCGTTTGCTGCCGATATCTGCTGTTTTTGGCATATTAAATTACCAATTACCAATTACCAATTACCAATTACCAATTACCAATTACCAATTACCTATGTCGTATACTCCGCATTAATTTTCACGTAATCGTAACTCAAGTCGCATCCCCAAGCTTTACCTTCACCCGCGCCATTTCCAACGCTGACTTTAATAATTACAGGATTATCTACCCTTTGCATATTTACCGTATTCCTATCAACAGTTAAATCGTTACTATTATTAGTTGCGACAACATCTTTTGGCAAAGAAGATTCTGCTGCTGTTTGTTGCAAATATGCGCTCGCTGCTTTTCTATCAAACTCTAGGGGTTGTCCTTTTTCCATTAATAAAAAATCTCCCATCTGAATTCTCAAATCGCTTTGCTCGAAGGGTACTCCAGCACGCCCAGCAGCAGCAGCAATTCTTCCCCAGTTGGCATCTCTACCAAAGATTGCAGATTTAACTAATGAAGAGCCAGCAATGGTTTTGGCAATTTGTACTGCTGATTTTCCATTGACTGCACCGCTGACTTGCACTTCTATCAAACAAGTTGCACCTTCACCATCGCGAGCGATCGCCTTTGCTAAATGTTGACAAACTGCGGTTAACATTGCTTCCAATTTCTTGGCTTCGGCAGTCATTTCTGTAATCGCTGGGGTGCGGGATTGTCCGTTAGTTAAAGCAATTAAACTATCATTAGTACTGGTATCGCCATCAACCGTAATTGCATTGAAACTCTTATCAGCAGCACGACTGACCATTTCTTGCCACAATTTAGGAGAAACCGCAGCATCGCAAGTCACAAACGCTAACATCGTCGCCATATTCGGATGAATCATTCCCGATCCTTTACTGATTCCGCCAATTCTTACAGGTCGATCGTGTATAGTTGTTTCTAGCGCAATCGATTTTTTCACCAAATCTGTAGTAATTATCGCCTTTGCTGCTGCGTCACTACCAGTTTCTGAAAGTGCTTCCACTAACTTAGGGATACCTGCTTTAAAAGCATCCATCTTCATTCTTTGTCCGATTACCCCAGTTGAAGCCAGCAACACCGACTTTGAAGAAATATTAAGTGTTTGCCCCAAGATCATCGCAGTTTCAAGAGCATCCAACCAACCTTGTTTACCAGTAGAAGCGTTAGCCTGTCCCGCATTGCAGAGAATAGCGCGGGCACTCTGCGACGATAATAACCGCTGACGACAATAGTCAACACAAGCCGCTGTTACCTGCGACATTGTAAACACACCTGCGGCGATCGCCTCTACATCTGAAACAATCAACGCTAAGTCTGGCGCACCCGAAGGCTTCAGCCCAGCAGCAATTCCCCCTGCTTTATATCCTCTAGGTGCTGTAACACCACCATCTATTTCTTGCCAATCACTCATTTCTCTTCCCCTGCTTTTGCTTCTCTGCAAGAGGGGATTATATCAATTATTAGTTAACGCGGGCAGGATAACTTATTAGTTATTAATAGGAATTGGGGATTGGGCATGGGGCATTGGGGATTGGGGATTGGGAATTGGTAAAGTTACTTCCTGCCTAGTAAAAGATTACTTATAATAAAACCGCTCAGACAAGGCAGTGCGTTGCGGAGGTTCCCTCCGTTGTCGCAACTGCCGCGCAGAGAAACGCGAAGGTAGTAGGAGTTGTTAGCTCAAAATACTGCTTATGCTCCAAGGATAAAGATTATGCAAGCAGCTTGAAAACCCTATTTTTGAAATATCAAGACTTTACAAAGTAGTTTCAGCAATCAATTCAGATCAAGTGTAAATTCAAAATATCAGTTTCAACACCTATACCCAATCCTGAATGCCCAATGCCCTAACACCGTATAAATACCCAAAAAAAAAGAGAGCTACTTGGCAGCTCTCCGGATCATCAGGGTGCATCTACTTAACATAGTATATCACTATTTGTCGAGGGGGCTTTACCCCTCAGTTAATTTTGGTTTAAATTTTGGTAAAGAAATTATCTTTAACTTCACAGTATTTTTATTTAGAATTGGAATAAACATAAAAAAAAGAGAGCCACTTGGGTAGCTCTCCGGATCATCAGGGTGCATCTACTTAACATAGTATATCACTATAGTCCCAGGGGGTGAGACCCCCTTACGTAGATTTGGATAAAAATTTTGCGAAGAAGTCGCAGTTAAATATGAAAAAACAAAAAAGAGAGCTATTTAAACTAGCTCTCCAAACATCAGGGTGCATCTGATTATCACATTTTACCATTTATGGCATGAGGGATTATACCCCTTGGTATTTTTTTTTGTAAAAAATTCTTTCAAAGTATTATACGAGTAATAAGAGTAGAGCTAATTTATCGATCGATAATATCATTACGGCATATGCATAGCGGGATTATACGGATATTATCTAAATTTTCGCAAAAAAAAACGGAGAGCTACTTGGCAGCTCTCCAGATCATCAGGGTGCATCTACTTAACATAATATAGCATCTTAGATACGAGGGGTGACACCCCCTACTTATACTTTTTGTAAATTTTCTGTGAAGAAAGTTAGATAAGTTTGAAGATTGTACTATTTACTTCTTTATACTTAAGTAAAAATCGGGAATTAGCCGTTGCTAGATAAAGTATTCATGATTTTATGGGTAAAAATACTGTTTTATTGAATTTTGGCTAAAAAATTGAATACAGGGAGACGTTGCACTGCAACGTCTCTACATCAATTTTCTATTCAACCAAAGCTTTAAGTTTTTTGTCTACCAGTTGATTGGTTAACTTTGGATCGGCACGTTTTCCAGTTTTCTTGAGAAACCTGTCCGACGAAAAACCCTTTAACGTTGGTTTTGCCGCTGCGATATTTCTCGACTTCTTTAGGATTACCAGCTATTGCTTCATCGATCAGAGGTTCGAGTACTGCTGGATCTGTAATTAATTTTTCGCCAGCAAAAACATCTTTGGGAGAATCACCATTAAGTAAATCTGGTAATTTCTCTTTGGCTTTGGCATTACTAATCTCACCTTTATCAATTAGCTTAACCACCTCAGCTAAGTTGCTTGGGGTTAAATTAATTTCAGAAATATTCAGTTTTTCCTTGTTGAGATGAGCCGCAATATCCCCCATAATCCAGTTTGCGGCAGTTTTGGAATTTGCTCCTTTTTCTACAGCAGCTTCAAAATACTCGGCTGTTGCCTTCTCCTCGGTTAAAACTCGCGCATCGTATGCAGAAAGTCCCAACTCGGTTTCATAATAATGGCGTTTTTTCGCAGGTAAGTCTGGTAATTCGCTTTCCCAACTCTTTAATTGTGCGTCAGTTACCTCGATTGGAGCCAAATCGGGTTCGGGAAAATAACGGTAATCTGAAGAACCTTCCTTAACTCGCATACTAATAGTGCGTTGGGAACCTTCTTCCCAAAGACGAGTTTCTTGAATGATTTTTTCGCCAGATTCATTCGCTTCAATTTGACGTTCAATTTCGTATTCAATCGCTTTTTGAATCGCGCTGAACGAGTTCATATTCTTAATTTCAACTTTTGTGCCAAATTCCTCTTGTCCGACGGGACGAACGGAAATATTTACATCGCAACGTAGCGAACCTTCCTGCATATTTCCGTCGCTGACACCGAGATAGCGGACAATTCGGCGTAATTCTTGAGCATATTCGGCGGCTTCTTGCCCGGAGCGGATATCGGGTTCCGAAACGATTTCGATTAACGGGATACCGGCTCTGTTGTAATCTACCAAAGAATAGCTCGAACCAGAAAGGCGATCGCTACCGGCGTGAACTAGTTTTCCTGCATCTTCTTCCATGTGCAAGCGAGTAATACCAATCTTTTTACGAGTGGCGTTACCATCTTTGTCAACTAACTCAATTTCAATATGCCCGTGTTCGGCGATGGGTAAATCGAACTGAGAAATTTGGTAATTTTTGGGTAAATCGGGATAAAAATACTGTTTGCGGTCAAATTTGCTATATCTAGCGATTTGACAATTGAGAGCTAAACCTGCTTTTACGGCGTATTCTAATACTTTTTCATTGAGTACCGGCAATACTCCAGGTAAACCCATACAAATTGGATCGATGTTAGTATTGGGTTCAGCACCGAATTCTGTAGAGCTATCAGAGAAAATCTTAGTTTTAGTAGCGAGTTGACAATGGGTTTCCAGACCAATTATCGCTTCGTAATCAGTTTTTACAGTTGTAGCAACAGTCATAAAATTTCAATATTCGAGCTTATATTGCAATCAATAGGTATTGTAGCTGTTTCAAGCCAATAACCGATGGATGTTTACGCTCGTTATTATGGTGAGAATTCCGTCCACTGAGAAATTTTATTTGTAATTTCTTGTGGGATAAGCATCCCTGCCCGTTTTAAATATCTATGATAGTGGATTATAGTTGTGTTTTTGTAACTTAATTTAAAGTATCTTTACGCCATAGCACATAGAGCCGACTTTTACTTTCTTCGGAATTTGTGTATATTTGCGGTTAAACAAATAGTTTTTTACCTGACTTTTCAAATAATACTCTTTAGGTAGATGCACGACAAGCTATATAACTGTTATTAAATGTATAGTTACTCAGAAGGGTTATATCTTCAATTAAAAAAAATCGTTGCCAATGCATTTGTAAATTAAGTTAATTAAAGTATTTATTAATTTATCTATTGTAACTTAAAATCGGATAAAAATAGGTAGCAATATGTTATTAGCAAGAGGTATTTAGATACTTAATTCTACTTAATTAAATAATATCAGTCCTGCAATAAATAATAGAATAAAGATAATGTCAAATATCTTAGCAATTATAGGAATAGTAATACTAATCTACACGACTTTTGATGTATTGGTAACAACCTTAACTGTGGGAGGAGGAGGACCAATAACCAGTAGAATTTCTAGCGGAATATGGTGGTTAGTATTACAAATTCATCAGAAAAAATCTAGTCATAGATTGCTATCAATTACTGGGTTGGTATTATTGACTGGAATAGCTTTAGCTTGGTATTTATTAACTTGGGTGGGCTGGACATTCATATTTTGTGCTGAAAATTCTGCTGTTGTGAATGCTTCTTCTAAAATTCCGGCAGATACTTGGGAAAGAATATATTTTGTGGGTTATAACATATCAACTTTAGGCATGGGAGATTACCAAGCTCAAGGAATAGTTTGGCAAATAACCACAGCGATATCATCGGCGAGTGGTTTCTTTTTAGTTACCTTAAGTATTGCTTATCTATTACCAATTGTTTCAGCAGCTTCAGAAAAACGCGCTTTTGCGACATATATTTCTTCATTAGGAGGAACAGCCGACGAAATTTTGAGTCGAGCTTGGAATGGTCAAGATTTTGGAGAATTATCTTCACATTTAAGTTCTCTTACACCCACTTTAACTGACCAAGGAGAGAAACATTTAGCATATCCAGTTTTACATTATTTCCACAGTGTAGAACGAGCTAGGTCTTTACCTTTAAGTTTGATTGCATTAGATGAAGCTTTAACTTTACTACAATATGGAATTCCTCAGAAATATCAACCAGAACCTTCAGTTTTAGGTCCAGTCAGGAGAGCTAGCGCGGCTTTTTTGAAAACGTTGAAATCGGCTTATTTAGAACCAGCTTCCCATAACCCACAATTTCCTTCTTTAGAAATGCTGCGTAATAAAGGTATTCCTACAGTTAGCGATGAAGAATTTTGGGAAAATACTAAGATTATAACTAAACGTAGAAGATTCCTTTTAGCATTAGCAGAAAATGATGGTTGGACTTGGGATGCTATTTGTTCTACTTTGACTACTAATAGAGCTAGTAGTTTAGATGATGAGACACTTATCGATGATGTGATGTTGCATTAATCGCGAATTGGGCATGGGGCATTGGTAATTGGTAATGGGTAATAGGTAATGTTTGAGGCAATTGGGAACGGGATTAATAATGCTTTGGGGTTGGATGTTAAGGAATTAAATTTATGGCAGTGCGGATTAAGAGCGGCGGTTATTTATGTTTCTGGATGGATAATGGTAAGGGTTGCGGGGGACAGACGTTTTCTGGGTAAACACGCTGCTTTTGATGTTGTTTTAAGTATTATTTTTGGCTCTACTTTAAGTCGTACTATCAATGGTTCGGCTCCTTTTTTTCCTACTATTGGTGCTGGGTTTGTGTTAGTAGGAATGCATTGGATATTTGCCGGAATTTCTTATCATTTTCCCAAAGTAGAGCAGTTAATTAAAGGTTCATCTCGCGTATTAATTCGTGACGGTGAAATTAATTATAAAAATATGCGGAAGAGTCATCTGAGTGAAAAAGATTTAGAATCTTCCTTGCGTTCCCAAGCTAAGTTGACTGAAGTTTCACAAGTTGAACTTGCGCGTTTAGAAAGTAGCGGACAAGTTAGCGTTTTACCCAAAGAAAAACAGCCGCAAATTATTGAAGTGGCTGTGGAAGAAGGAGTTAAGACTATTCGGATAGAATTGTAATATATGTATTCTATAAATCAATTGTAGGCTGTGTGACGGTTACGATAAATTATCGAATATGACCAAATAAATGGATTCTGCCGTCACGCACCACAGATGTTGATAATGGAATGGTACGTTACTACAAGTAGGTATTTCACAACATCTTAATTTATCTACAACATTGATGTTGGGTTACGATACGATATTATCAATTATCAGTATCTCTTCAAATTTATTTTCGCGTCTAACCCAACCTACAAGACTGGAACAATAATAATGAAAATCGAAACCGAACAAAAAACAGCTAACAAAAATGAAAAGCTGAGAACTATTGCTTATAGCATGGATTTACTAATACCTGGAATTTATATCTGGTGTCCTTGGTTTGCATTAATAATTGGTGGTAGTACTCCCGATGACAATCCTTACAAGTATCCTGGTATGATTCACAGTTCTACTGGTTTTGGGTTGGTACTACCAGGATACAAAATATTTACTTCTTATCAAGGTAGTTATGACGCTTGATAAGCATACTATACAGGGATTAGCTGCATTTACTACTAAAACACTACCATCAAACGAATTTGAAAAAAGAATGATAAATGCTGGGTATTTTGAAGTTGGAAGCGCACCAGCACAAGGTGGAAGAATTAAAGTATGGTGGTCACATGATGAATATCCCAGAGTTGAATCAATATATAGTCCTGATAAAAAGATTGTGTTGACTGCTTACAGCATATTTCATCTTTGTGTGGTACATTCGGACGGGCAGGGATGCCCATCCCACAAGAGTTTTGTAATATGAGGCTGTACCTCACTTGTTTGCAAAGTGCTGTATCATGTGTAAACTCTACAAAGCATGACTTCTCATTAAAGGCGATCGCCACGTTTAATCTTTTGAATTTTTTCAAGCACTTCTTGCGCTTCAGTAAAACGCAGGTTGGGTTAGACGCACAAAAAATAATGGTTTTTATGAAAAATTAATCTTGCGTCGTAACCCAACATCAATATTGTGAAATACAAACAATTAAAATGTTGGGTTACGACACGATATTATTAATTCTCCCTATTCTTCAAACTTGTTTTCATGTCTAACCCAACCTACAAATTAAAATTGCGGTTTTATACTCCGGAAATGGTGCGTTACGGCATTATTAAAATAGTAATTTAAACCGGAAATACAAAAAAACCCGGCTTTCTCAAAGAAAACTGGGTTTTTAAATCCTTACAAACTTACTAATTTACAATTCCAAACACCACTTACGAAAATCATCACCGCGTACTTCAAAATTTTCATACTGGTCAAAACTCGCACAAGACGGAGACAGCAAAACCACTAAGGCACCATGCTTTTTCGCTAATTCCAACCCGCGAGCAACGGCTTTTTCCATCGTTCCCATGTCTTCGTAGTTGGAATATCCTTCCTCTTCAAAGCGTTTTGCAAATATCGGTGCTGCATCACCAATTAATAATACAGAAAAGGCTTTTTCTTTGATTTTCTCTATCCAAGGTTTATCGTTACCGGCTTTTGCAGCACCTCCAGCAATCAAAATAACTGGACTTTTTACCGATGCTAAACCAACTTCGGCAGCATCGTAATTTGTGGCTTTACTATCATTAATAAAGTCAATTCCTTCCATAGTCCGAATATGTTCTAGACGATGGGGAACCCCTGCAAATTCGCTAATAGCTTGGTGAATTGCTGATTTTTCAATTCCCGCTAATCTTGCTGCTGCTATTGACAGCAATAAATTCTGCAAATTGTGTTCTCCCACCATTCGCAATGCGGAAATTGGCATAATTTGTTGGTCTTCCGATACAGATGCGATGTGCTGCGTCTCTACAACCCAACCATTCTCTATATAAAAACCTTTACCACCAATTAATTCATCTTTGCCTTTAATGCTCGTCCAATAAGCATCTTTCCAATCAGTTTCACCCATTTTTCTTAAGTATGGATCGTCACCATTGAAAACCTGCATTTGAGAACGATGCAATAATTGCGCTTTGATATTGTAATAGTTATCTAAAGTTTTGTGACGCGCTAAATGGTCTGGGGTAAATGTCGTCCAGATACCGATTTTGGGGGTTATTGAGTTAGAAGATTCGATTTGATAACTGCTGAGTTCGGCGATTATCCACTCTAAAGGAGGAGGTGGAGAATTATTTTCTATCTCTTCTCCTTGTCCTCTCTCCTTATTCTCAATTGCAATTTCAGTAGCAGCAAGACCAATGTTACCGCAAGTGGGTGCGTGTAAACCCGCTGTTTGAAATATTGCTCCGATTAATGATGTGACAGTAGTTTTACCATTGGTTCCGGTAACTGCTATCCAAGGAGTGGAACGTAAATTGCGCCATGCAAGCTCCATTTCCCCTACGGTTTCAATTCCTTTTTCCCGCGCTGCAATTAATGCGGGAATGTCCCAGGGAACACCGGGACTAACTACAATTAATTTCGGTAATTCGGTATCGTTTAGTTTCAGGGAATACTCTAATTTAACAGTGATTCCCTCTACAGCAAGTTCTTGTTGTTGTTTGAGGAGGTCAGGGGAGGTTTTTGTATCACCAATTTCCACCTCCCAACCCTCTCTATTCAACAATCTCGCCGCAGCAACACCGGACTTTCCTAATCCAATTACATGAGCTTTAGGCATAGACTGTAAGCAGGCCCTGGTTAAGCAACTTTATACTAACGTTTCTTGGCATAATTTACACCATGTTTTGTTGATTTTTACTACAGATTTTTTACAATTGCGCCAAAATCAGCCAACACGCGAGCGTGGTTACGTAATAACCCTAGTAAATACAGACGATTTCGTTTAATGTCCGGATTGTCATCCATTACTAACACGCTTTCTGGGGCCGTCGAAGAATGTGCTAACTGTAGGTGCTATTTCCGTTAATCCTGCTATCAGTTGTTGGTAATTCCGCTGTTGTTGTGCTGCTTGGGTTTGCGGTACTAAGCCAACAACGGCGTTATAAAATGATTCTTCGGATGATTTCTGAAATAAGTCTTTTTGTACTAAATTGCCCGGTTCGAGCTGTTGGGTATCTAAATCGCCTTGGGCTGCTAATCTCGTGGAACGATTTACCGTTTCGTAGATTTTATCTAAGGTGCCGTTGTTACGAATTTCTTGTAGGAATAAAGCGCGATCGCGAACGTCTAGTAAGTCTTGTAATGCCCGCTCAGTATACTCTTTGTCGTTTTCTCCCAATACTGCATTAACTAAATCGTAGTCGATATGTTTTTCATCTTGTAACAACGTGCGGATGCGTTGTAAGAAGAAATCTTCTAAAGAAGCGACTAATTCGGCTTTATCTTTATTATGTGTATTCGCAAATTCCGTTGCAGTTTCTGCGAGCAACTGCTGTAAGTTAATTGCTAAATCGCCATCCCAAATAATATTAACAATAGCAGTCGCGGCTCTCCGTAATGCGAAGGGATCGGAGGAACCCGTGGGAATCATTCCCAAACCAAAAATACTTACTAAGGTATCAACTCTATCTGCAATAGCAACAACTCTACCCGTAACAGTTTGCGGTAAAATATCATCCGCACCTCTGGGTAAATAATGTTCAAAAATCGCATCGGCTACAGCTTCCGGTTCGTTACTTTTGACAGCGTATTTTTGACCCATAATTCCCTGCAATTCCGGGAATTCATACACCATTGAACTAACTAAATCGGCTTTACATAATAAAGCTGCTCTTTGAATATATTCTTGTTGTTGAGAATCTAAATTTAACTGCTTTGAAATTCTTTGAGCAACCGTACAGATTCTATCAACCTTTTGCCGTAAAGAACCCAAATCTTCCTGAAAAGTTACCGTTTCTAATTGCGGTAAAAAGCTTGACAAAGATTGCTTAATGTCCTTATCGTAAAAATATCTACCGTCAGATAAACGAGCGCGAATTACCCTTTCATTACCTTTCGCAATGATATCTGATTTTTTCGGGTCGCCATTAGAAACCGTAATAAAATAAGGCAGCAATTCTTTACTATTCTCAGCTTTAAACACCGGAAAATACTTTTGATGAGAAACCATCACCGTGGTAATAACTTCCGGTGGTAGCTCCAAAAATTCCGGTTCAAAATTACCCACAACAGCAGAAGGATATTCGACTAAATTAACAACTTCTTCTAATAAATCGGGATAAATTTGAGCGTAACCATTATATTTCTTCGCAGCTTCTTGTACCTGTTGAGTTATGGTATTAACTCGGGTTTGTGTATCTGCAACCACGGAAGCGGAATACAAAGTATCAATATAAAAGATAGGTTGAGCAATAGTTACGTCATTTGGATGCAATACCCGATGTCCCCTGGAAGTATTACCGCTTTTGACAACTTCCGAATTATTTTCGATTTCCAACGGTAAAACTTTATCATCTAATAAAGCCACCAACCAGCGAATTGGACGAGAAAACTTTAAATCCCCGTCACTCCACCGCATTAACCGCTTACCTTCTAACTTAAAAATCCAATTGGGAATTGCTTCGGCGAGAATATCAGCAGTAGATTGTCCTTTGATGCTTTTCTTAACAAAAACAAAATCACCTTTATCCGTAGGACGAATTTCTAAAGCGGAAACATCAACACCTTGCTTTTTCGCGAAACCTTCCGCCGCCTTAGTGGGCTTGTCATCCTTAAAAGCAGCCTTCGCGGGTGGCCCCTTTACTTCCTCTTCCCTATCCGCTTGCTGTTGCGGTAAACCTTTGATTAACACAGCTAACCTGCGGGGAGTACCGTAAATCTCTACCGCATCAGTGTCAAGAAAATTTTCCTTTAAAGATTCGGGAATAAGCTGCTTCCACTGAGTTAAAGCACCGCTCAAAAAGCTTGCAGGTAACTCTTCCGTTCCGACTTCCAATAAAAAATTAGCCATAACACACGCGAATATCTTTCACAATTTCAACAGTTTACCGTGGGTTTTGGTTTGGTTGGTGGGATTGGGGATAATATATTTTTTTAAACGCAGAGGAGCGCGGAGGTTAACGCAGAGGAACGCTGAGGGAGAATTTTTTAGTAATACAGTATGAGGAAGAGGTATAAAATATGGATGCTGAGTATGATTTTAGTCAAGGTAAACGTGGTGCGATCGAGCCTACAGGCGAAGGTAAAACAAGGATTACAATTCGCTTAGATGATGATATTTTGACATGGTTCCGCGAACAAGTTCATCTTGCTGGTGGTGGAAACTATCAGACTTTGATAAATAATGCGTTACGTGAATATGTGCAACAGCGTAGAGAACCTTTAGAGGAAATTTTACGGCGCGTTGTACGGGAAGAGTTGAGTCAGATAAATTTCAAGCAGCGAGATGGATGGGAGAGCATGACGCACTAAGTTTTTGTCCTCATATAGGAATTGCTAGTGGGCTTGTTACGGTTGGATATGTAGGCACACCTCTTAAATATAGCTGTTCGGTATTTGGAACACCTGTTACCTATGCAAACCGATGTACATCAGTCAAGCCTGAAATAAAAGATATGGTTTCCAGCAGCATTGTTTTTCCTGCCGATGAATGGCAGAACAGAAATTTTGAACAAGTTATACCCTGTCAAAAGATAAAATTGTCAGATGGAAAAATTCAAGAGATGCCACAAAGCTGGCAATTATTAGAACCTAGAACCGTCGAATTAAGAAATATTGGAGATTTTCAAATTCGTGAAATTGTTAATTCGATAGTTAGTTTTCCTATGCAGACTATGGAAGAACGTGCCAAAGAGGCATTGAAACAGTTAGGTGAAAATGGGCTTTATCGACCATCAAAAACAAATAAGCTTTAGCTTGTTTTCCTTTAGTAAAACCAATTCCTCAACCGCAATTCCCCTAAACTCCGCTAAAGTTATGATTATATAGTTAGAAACGGTATCTCAATGGTTGTGGAAAGCGAACTTCTACAAAATATAGGTAAGGTCAAAAATTATCTCGCTTCATCAGACTACATACCTTTATTTTTACAAGCCGATACCTATACACTTTTAAAGCTATTTCCCGAAAATTCTATTGACTGTGTAATTACATCTCCAGCTTACTGGGGACAAAGAGCTTACGTTAATAGGGGAATTGGGCTTGAGTCCACATGGTCTGACTATATTAACAACCTGCTGGCAATCTTCTGTGAAATAAAGCGAATATTAAAACCTAGCGGCTCTTTTTGGTTAAATATTGGAGATTCTTATCAGCGTAAATCTTTAGTTGGTATACCTTGGCGAATTGCTTTGGCAATGACTGATAAGCAAAAACCATTAAATCACATCGGGTTTACCTATCCCCAATTCCCTCAACTTCAACTTGACATCTTCCCACTCAGTACCGCAGTAGTAATATTTTTGATCTAATATATTAGCGATGTAATAACCATTTTTTGCACCGTTAATTTGCCGTAACTCTGCTGCAATCTTCTCCATCGAAGTATTAAATAAAGAAAACAAATCTTCCATATCCATATCTGGAGCGTTAAACAAATTTACGAATGTTTCACCTTCCCTAAATGCCCAGATTTTGCCGCGACGCTCGATAATTTGGAAGTAAACGGGACGAACGATTGTATCTGTGTTTATCATAAATATTTATTTGAAATTTGTTTTAAAATAAAATTTAAAGGAGTAGCCCCTAGCCGTTAACTAGGGACTACAGACTTAATTAGTTGGCATCATTCTGGGATTTGTCTTGCGGTTCGTCCGCAATATCATCTAAATCCCTTATGACATCCTCTGAGTCAACGAGATATCTTTCACCAGTTACTTTATCTTCTTTCATCCAACGTCCGAAAACAAGACGAATAAAGACTTTAACCGGATTCCAAATTTCTCGATGACCATTACCATTTTTACTCAATCAATCACCTCCTTTTAAAACGTAAAAGGGGGATTTTTCATCCCCGCATGAATTTTACCACTTTTAAATAATAAACTTAACCACTTTTATCGAACTGATTTTTATTTTTTGTGGCAATCAATATTAATTCACCCGAGGCGATCGCATCTAAAAATTGACCTGTTGAACCTTCTCTATTGTATATATATCCTAACTTATAAGCGATTTCTTTTAATTTATCTCCCGTTCCCTCCTCAACCCTTGCATGAAGGTTGGCACGATTTAACTTCTTTCTACCTACCATAAGTGTTAACCATAAAAAACAAAAACTGGTTTACATTTATAGAGTAGCAGAAAGGTACTTTAATTTTCTTCAGATTTTGTCCCAATCTCACCTTGGTATAAGAAATCGCGGATGCCGTTATAATCCTTAAAAAAATGGAGTTCTCTTAATAAGTACTTAGGCAAAATTAATTGTATATTGTCATTGCGAGGAACGAAGCAATCTCAAGGATTTGAAGCTTTTAGAATGTCAAATTAATTTTGCACGACTACTTAGCCTTCATTCCCTACAATATCCCTTGCTTCACCTCATCCAAACACAGAAAAATTATGCTGATGAGGTGTTTGAGCAATAAGAAAATAAATTTTACATATAAAAGTAAACTTCTTAAAAAGCATCCTAATTCTTTAATTTTGTAGTGCGAGCCGGAATGCTCGCACTACCAAATCTCTTTCAACATTTAGGATGCTCACATTTTCAACTTAAACACCCCGCAAACTAGCAAAACCAAAGGTAGCATTAAATTCTTCGCACCAAATTCCTACAGATTTATAATTAGCAAGATTTATATTGTTAGGAATTGCATAGCGCTGTTTACCATTAAAGCTTTTGATTCTACCTAATGTAATGTAATTTCCTTCTTTGATATTTAAAGGTATGCTGCTATTTTTATGTAAAATAATCTTGACATCGGGGCCATTACCAGTACTGAATGCTTTATCGAATTCTAAATAACGTCTACCATTAACATTAACAATTTTGGCTTTACCAGTTGTTCTTTTTTCTTGATTAACAAAGTTGCCGGATGCAATTACTGATTTGGATTTTGCGGCAACTGTAATACCTTGTCTTGTTTGAGCTTGTGCGGGTTGTGTATTAACTAATTGTCCCACGCTGCCGAATAATACGATAGATGCAATTCCGAAGCCAGCTAATTTATTGAATTTCATTTGTCGTTACCTCTTGTTTTAGTTCGTTGTTTTCTTTTCCTTAATTACTAATATGAAGGATGATGCTGAGGAACTAATGATTAACAACTGAGGAAACGGTAAGAGTTATCTGAGAAAACTGAGAAGGGGGAATCAATGACGAACTACATATATATAGCAACCAGCTTGGGAACATCCCAATTTTTGAAAAATCCGCAGGTAGTGCGAGCATCTTGCTCGCTCGGGAGCGCAAGCGATCAAGATGCATGTCCTAACGGGACACACTGTGTTAACACACTACAAAATGAAAAATTTAAGATGCTCCCACCAACTTAGACGGATTTATTACAACAAGCGATGGGAGCATAGATTAGCTATACTGATATCTTGCAGCATTCTCAACGAGCCTTTATAAACCCGATTTTTTGCTGATTGCACAACGAAAAAATCATGTTTTTTACAAAAGAAACCGGGTTTCTGGCAGTACCTCACTCTTCACTCTTAATTTCTAACTCTCCACCTCTTGCTTCATTGCCATTCCCATTGTTATTGCCGTTATTATTACCATTGCCGTTTAAGTTATTGCTGAAGTTGACGTTTATATAAAATCTAATATTAATTAAGCTACCTTTATTACCGCTGAATAGATAGCCTAATATTAGCCCCAAGATGAAAGATAATAAAATCATATTATCTTGTTCAAAGATAAAAATATAGGAAATACAGCTATTCTATTGATTAATTGATTGACAAACTGTTCAATACAATATACAGGTCTTTGTTGCTAAAGATCGAAATACTACTAATTTATTGCGTTTGATTCTTCCTCAACTCAATAATTAGTAAATTCTTACGTTATTAAAATAACCATGAAAAAGTGCGTTTAAACGCACTGAAGGTTTACCGAGTTAGATTTTTTCGACTTTGAGTATCATTACTCATACAAATTAAACATTAAGCTTAAATCTCTTTGCGACTAGCGTAAATTTCACCTTCGGGTAAATTTGGGTTGAGAAAGCATTGAGAAGAATGACTTTTGTCCGTCAAAAAATATCTTTCTACTATCACTTTTACGCTAAATGCTTTAACTTCCAATGAAACTCTTGCTGGATATCCCAATAAAATAGCTAGAAAAGCTGTGCCGTACAGACAGGATAATATAACAAGAGCTTTCAGATTATTCATGAATTTCATGTTGATTTCCCCTTATGTTTTAATTTGCCCGAATCTCAGATTATTTGAACAGATTTTATAATTAGAAATTCGGGCTATTAACTCAACCTGATTTGGATTATCTAAAATCCAAATTCTGAACCTTATCGAAGAGACTCGATAAGTACTGCTGTTCCTCCTAAACAGAGTAGGATTATTCCTAAACGCCAAATACATCCAAAGACTATTGGAAAGAACCAGCCAGCAATGTATTCGGTGCCGATAATATTTGAGAGACTCGCGGCTAATATAAAGCCAAATACTATAAATAAAAAGTATTTGCACGCTTTTAAAATTAGTCTAAATAAGGGGTTAAATTTATTAGTAGTCATTAGTTTTTCCTGTTGTCTAATTTTTTAATGAAGAGAATCGAAATACCATAAATATGTAGTAAAAAAGCCGGTAAGTGTTTGGTTTAACACTTCACCGGCTCGTAAACTTCTAGTTTATCGAAAGCCATATTTAGTTGTAGATTTTAGATTTTGGATTAATAATAGCAATGAATATGACTCTCAAACAGTCCTATGATTCTAATAGCTTTGCTTAAAATTATAGTTTGACTGAAGAAAATCTAAAATCCAAAATTTAAAATCCAAACTTAATCATTCAGATGAATACCATTGATTCCAAGTTTTAATAACTTGGCGATATGCACTGTCTATTGGCTGTAATTGTTGGGGATTTATGGAGTATTGATAGCTGATATGGCTACCCAAATAAACCACTGTTTCGTGATTTTTTCTCTGGCTACTTATGTGAAATTCGCCATGTCCTGTTTCACATAATGATTGCATTAACTGTAAATTCAGATGAGAAAATAATGCTGGTAGCATCAGCCCGCTCTGATATCTGATTAGTCTAGTAGATGTTGATGATGCCTTAGAAGCCTTTCCCCCAAGATGTAGATACATCTTCATTGGTTCGGCTGCTTCCAAGAAACTCCTGTATTTGCGGAAAAGTCATGTTCTAATTCTCCGTGAGAATAATAGTTAGTCCCCGAGAGGTATCAATCTTATTGATTCGTTGGAGTATAGGTTGTAGTATTAAATAATCATGCATCTACACCCGCCTATATGTAAATTTTGCTTATATGTAAATTATACAAACGTCTACTAATTAAAAACAGTAGCGAAATATACAAAAAATAATTAAAACTGCCTTTTGGTGTCAAACAGGAATACATAAGAAGCAAATAAATAATAAAAAAGCTATTATAGAAGCTTGGGTGTATTATAAATTTGATGAAAGCTGCTAATCTGCGTTTGTGGCTTTAAAAGCATATCTGATAACTACTTCAGTTTAAACAAAGCATTTTTATCATGGGTTGAGCATCAAATAAAATGTCTCATTTTGTGTATTTGTTTTGAGATATACAAAAAAAAAGTAAATTTGATTTACATTTGAGTGGTGCTTATAAGGAGGAGTATGAGTAGGGAAAAAATCAACGATCAAGAAAAGCTGCGGGAAATGCTGAATTTCTTCTTGAAGGAAATGGGAGCAACCCAGGTAGAATTATCAAAAGGAATGGGTGTTAGTCGTCCGTTAGTAATAGATTTTCTTAGTCAAAAGAAGGAATATTTGCCCGTTAGCAGCGAGGGTTTAGTCAAACTATGCGAAAATTTGAACAAGCATCGACCTTCTAAAAGAAAATTGAAAAAAGGCGATCGCGATGATGAATCAATTCTATTAAGAGAGAATCTGGGAGAAGTTGGTGCCGACGAACTTTTAGAATCTGCCGGTTTTTTACCTGATAAAACAGAAAGTATCCGCGTAACTCCAGAAAGATTTTTTCAGGTTACTCAGATAGTTGCGTTGCTTGAGTTGTTGGAATTTGAAGATTTACTTTCCACAACTAAGGAATTTTTTTCGATTGCTAGCGATAAGTTAACTATTGCTAGTACGAAGCTGTTTGATGATGGCGATGGCGGTAATGATGCTTTAGAAGCATTGATCAAAAAACTTCGCGAGCCTCAGCCTACATTGGGTTTAAAGTTGAAGTTGCAGGTGATTCAAAAGCTGCGATTAACTCAAACTAATTTTAGGAATGGGGGTAAAACCAAATTTAGCCGTAAAGAAGCAATTTCCCTGTTTCTCAGTATCTTAATTAAGGAGAAAATGAAAGATGATTCACTGCACGCCAGAATTAAAAAGCTAGAATTTCAGACTTTATCTCGTTCGATTGATGAAGATGAAGAATACAGTAAAATTTACTTGAATTTAACAGATATTGCTTATGATGCAGAGTATGAACTCAAAACTCCTGGAATTCCACCCGAAAAACCCAATAAAGTCCACAATAGCCTAAATTTAGAATCACTTCAACCCGTAATAATGGCGATCGCTACCTGTAATTTTGGCTTGGAAAAGGAGGATAGCGAACCTTTGGAGTGGATATACACATCTAGCAACACTATGATAGAAAATGCTATCAGTGCCTGTACTTTAAATTTGGGTTTGAAGGAAGATACTTTATTGACGATTTCTACAAATACCCTTGATAGCAATGTCCATTCTTTAGTTGAAACAACGGTAATTTTAGGAGAAAAGCAGCAATATCAAGGTATTTGGGTTGATAGAGATTCTATGACTGTGTTGTTACAAGCTATTGTTTGCGCTGTCAAACAATGGTTTGCAGATAAAAGTAGAAAAAAAGAACTTGACAGTAAAACATATGTATCGGTTTGTAGAAATCTTTCCGATTTGAGAAAGCGATTAATTAAAGTTAGAAAAGCTTTTCATAATTTTCAATTTTTAGATAAAGGATGTCAATTATCGGAGATTAAGAAAATCGCTGATGAAGCTAAACAGCATTTAAAAGATATTCCCGTTTCTGATATTTACTTTACCTATCGCTTAAATTTCTTTCGCTGCTACTGTTTAGCGAAGCGATTGGAATTGAGATTATCCAATTTTCAAGGGAATATAATTAATGCTAAATATTTAATTTCAGAGCTTACTGAAGCACTCGATAAACCCGAAATATTTGAATTAAATGTAGATAAAAAAGAGCTTTCACCCATAGAAGCTTTGATTCACTCGGAAATTTATCTATACGAGCTTTCTTGCGGACATAATCCCAGATTATTTCAAGATAATGATATCCGATGGTTTGATGAATTAAACGATTGGAAAAATAAAATTACAAAGGTAATTAATACAAAGTCTTGTTATAAAGATGCTGGGATAGATGTCTATGAATCGTTATCAGAGATTCACGGTAATGCAGCTAGAATATACTTTTATATTTCTGAAGATAAATCAACTTTAGAAAAAGCTGCCCAAAACTTTCTCAAAGCTGCACACTATGCATTACGCATTGGTGTAATTCAGCGTGTATCTAGATGGATAGCTTTAGCAGGAAGAGTTTGGGTAAGATTAAAAAATAGCGAACTTTCCCTACAGGCTTTAAAATTATCAGAAAAACTTGCTAAAACTGATTTGACAACTGGGCATAGTGACAACTTTTGTCAAGCAGTGACTTCGGAAATTAATTTACTCCGTGGTGAATATCTACTCTTAATTGAAAACGATCGAGTTAAAGCGCTAGAAAATTTCATCCAAGCTCTAAAAGGTTCCGTATACCTGGGTTTAAATCGGCGCATTTGCGATTCATTATTTAATATATCAAGATGTTCCCAGAAGCTAGGAAATCTTAGTATCCAGGAAGGATTGAGCAGAGTTTTTCCGGAAGAAGAAAAACTGATTGATTCCAATATCAAAAAACTTAATCCCACGAGCAATCATAATTCAGAAAAAGTCTTAGAATTGCTCTGTAATTTATACGGTAAAAAAGATAGTCCAACTTGGTTTCAAGTACGCAACGAATTCTCAACCCTTGCAGCCGACATATGGCAAACTTGGCATCAAGATACTTCTGAAACTCAGGTAAATACCATACATCCTATTGCTGAGAAGATTAAAAAAGAAACTTGGCTTTGTCAGGTTGAATAGAAGAAGAGAGTAGCAAGTAGACAATGAACCGTTGAGCAACCAGCCTTATGGCAATAAGACTCGAATTGGTCGTTTACTTGCTACTTTTATTTTCTTCCTGCTAGAAGAATTACTTATAAAACCTTACTAGTACCGCTGCGCGGAAGTAAAAAGTAAAAAGTAAGAAGTAAAAAGTATTATATGATAAGGCTTTCAAACTTTTTAAATGGGTGCTTTATTTACGCCGTACTGTACTAGACAAGGCAGCGCGTTGCGGTGAGTCAAGGAAAGGGGTGTCGGTTTCCGGAGCCACTGCGTTGCCGTTCACCGGAGGTGCGGCTCGGTTCCCAAGCCACTCCGTTGCGGAGGTTCCCTCCGTTGTAGGAAGTGGCGTTTCCTCAAAAAGCGCGTTAGCCTTGCCCGAAGGGAGTTTCCCGCAGTATCTAGCGACTGCCGCGTAGAGAGCGCAGAGGAAAGAGATACAGGTAATTAATTGTAAAGCGCGTTGGGAGTAGTAAATGCTCTTCCCTATCCCCAATGCCCCATGCCCAATCCAAATTGTTAAAAAACTCCTAATTTGTTATTATCTTCTCACTCAACCCTATTGATTGCTGGTGTAGTTCAGATAGCTGGTATTATTTGTTTGCTAATGGTAACTTAACATGGCAGTAAATTTTTCCCATAATCGCAGTATCAACTTTGATTATGTCAAGAATTGCAAACAGTCCAAATCTGTAATCTTATCGAGGGTTTATTATCAAAAAGAATTTTGAATTTGAGTATTGAAATACTTCTATAGATAGATTAATTAATTAATGCTTGAATTTATGTGAAACGAGTAATTTTAGATACTTTAAGAAAATATAAACACGAGTTCATTATTGTTGCTCGTCACGGTAGAGTTGATTCAATCAATCTTTATAAATTTAAGAGTAAGTATCTCTAAAAGCTTAACAACAACATAACACGGATATGTTGCTAGCGCGTCTCCTCCACATAAATTCAAACAAGAAACATGGGTTTGACCGTAGGGAGCAAGTTGTTTCCTCTAAATAAATAAATGGGGCATTATGTGGCATAAACAAAAGAACAAAAATCCAATAATCCGCTTGACTTTGTTGTTAGCATTGGCATCAGCTCCAATGATGAGTGGTTTGTTCAAGTCGGATTATGTAATAGCTTTGGCACCTGAAACACGGTCTTTTCCGCTTCCAACTGAGGTGGAGAAGGGAACTACAATTAAGGTAGATGGTTCCGCTAGTATGACAAGGGCTAATGAAGCGTTAAAACAGCGTTTCGAGAAAAAGTATTCCGATACTAACGTTGAACTTGCTACCAATGGAACGGATGATGCGCTCAGGGATTTACAAGATGGCAAAGTAGATATTGCTGCAATTGGACGCGGTTTAACTCCGGAAGAAGAAGAAAAGCTGGGTTTGCAACAGCAGCGTTTGCATCGAGAAAAAATTGCGATAATCGTTGGTAAGGGTAATCCTTTTAAAGGCGATTTAACCAATCAGAAGTTTACTCAAATTTATCGCGGACAAATTACTGATTGGTCGGAACTTGGCGGCCCCTTCTGGAAAAATTAGAGTCATCGATCGTCCCGAGTTGAGCGATACTCGCGAGGCTTTTCGCAACTATCCTCTTTTCCAAGGTGATTTAACAACTGGTTCGACTGCGACTCAATTAGATAGCGACGATCCAGCCGAAGTTGTCAAGCAGTTGGGTGATGATGGTATCGGCTTTGTTTTAGCCAATCAGGTAGAGAAATTGGGTGACAAAGTGCGTGTTTTGAGTATGCACAGAGTTCTACCAACCGATCCCAAATATCCTTACTCGCAACCGCTAGTTTACGTCTTCAAGAAAAACCCTTCGGAAGCCGTTAAGGATTTTGTCGGTTTCGCAACAGCAGAACCCGGACAGGAAGCTTTAAAAGCAGCTAGAGAAGAAGAAGCCGCAGCGGTTGCAGCTATTGTTGCTCGTGGGGTAACAAGTGATGCACCCGACGACGCTACAGCAACTCCCGGCGCAACTCCTCAAAGTACTGAAGCTGGGACTGCTGAAGGTACGGCAGCTAGTGGAAATCAAACAGCAAATAGTAGTGCAAATACTGAAGGTGTTGAACCTGCAACCAATACTTCTGCTCCCGATAACAGCAGTACTAGAGATCAAGCATTTTTACAAGATAGTACGGTTGTTTCTGAAGCTGGTGAAGGAACAATACCTTGGTGGTGGATTTTACTCCCAGTTGCAGCTATTGGTGCATTAGCACTGTGGTGGTTGTTGGGAAGACGTAAATCTCAAGAGGATGATACCGTTGCTCGCGGTGTATTGCCAAAAGATTCTCCCCCTCCTTTTACTCCCACCTCTACAACTACAACTGGTGCCGTTAAAGAACCGGAACCCGCTGTAAATACTCCTATAGAACCAAATGCAGGAACTAATGCAGCAACCGTAGAACCTCCAAATACTACATCTGGAATTAATACAGCCGGAATTGCAGCAGGTGCAGGTATTGCAGGATTGGGAGCCGCAGCGGCGATGTCTTCTAGAGATAATGAAGATACACCCGAAGTCAGCGAAAATTTTGTAGCTGAAACTTCTACGGATTTACAACAGCCGGATGTTTCCGATTCAGGATTAAACGCGCAACCAACCTACGTACAACAACCCGATTCTAACCAGGGACTGAATTCAAGTTTAGAAGCACCCGATTTAGAACAACCGGATATTCCCGATACGAGCTTGGATTTAGAAGCACCAGCGGCTGTTGTTAACAGTTCTTATCATTCGTTACCGCGAATTAACACCTCGGTTAATAGTTCAGTTAATAACAATATAGAAGTACCACCGATCGCAGAAGAGGTAGGCGATATAGACAGCGTAGCTGAACGCACTCCCACCGCTGACAATGAAGTGCAATCCGGTTCTCCTCAAGAAGAATTACCATCGGCTTCTACAAATAGTTGGTTGGGAAATTTTGGACTTGGTGCTGGTGTCGCTGGTGCTGCTGCCGGTGCTGCTGCAACCGATCTACCATCAAAAATTAAGTCTGGTGCAGAAAGAATCAAATCGCAGTTTGCTGGTAAAGATACTCCAGAACCCATTAACGAATCTGTAGAAATAGATGGAACTGTTCCATATGCTCAGCTACCAGATGTTTGGGATAGCACGCAAGCAGATAGCTCGGATTCAAATAGCGATACATTAGCAGACAGTAATAATACTGTTGAAAACAATGATCTAACCTCACCTTCCGATCTATGGGGACCCCTGGAAACAGAAGAACCCATTACCCAAGAGGAGGAAGAAACATCCTTTAGTGGATTAATTCGTAACAATGCTGATGTATCCGTTTCCAGCAATAACGTAGAAGAACAAGCTCAGCAAACTTCACCTTCAAGTTTATGGGGAACCCCGGAAACAGAAGAAGCAAGTATACAAGAAGAAGAGGAATCATCCTTTAGTGGATTAATTCGTAACAATGCTGATGTATCCGTTTCCAGCAATAACGTAGAAGAACAAGCTCAGCAAACTTCACCTTCGAGTTTATGGGGAACCCCGGAAACAGAAGAAGTAAGTACGCAAGAAGAGGAATCATCCTTTCCTTTAGGTGCTGTAGCAGCAGGAGCCGGATTAGTTGCTGGAGCAGCTGCAATCGGTTCTGGTTTACTAAATCGCGATAACGATGATACACCCGAAGATGGTAAAAATGCGGACGAAAATAACGATGTAGAACAGCAATCAACCACCGAAAACCAAGAGAATGAACCGGTTAGTGGTGAATTAGGTAGCGAATTGTTCTTGAATCGTTTTGAACAAGATACACCGGATGCAACTGACAATACTCAAGCATCAGAAACTGTAGAAACCAATGATTTGCCAGAAGTTCGTATCACAAACGAAAACGAACAGTTAGCGGATGCTCAAACAACACCACAAGAGCAACCAACAAGCAATGGTTTACCAAATGTTTGGGTAACTCAATCAAATCAACACGCTACTACTCCAGAAGAGACCGTTTCCGAAGAAGAGATTGCTCAATTTGGCGTGTCATCTAGTGATGGTGCAGTATTAGCAGGAGGAGCCGCTGCGGCTGTTGGAGCGTTTACGCTCGGTTCTCAGATCACAAGCAATGACGAAGAATCCGAAGAAGCAGACGCTCAGCCTTCAATATCTAATAGCGAGAATGTAGCTTTAGATCAAATAGCAGATCAAGCTGAAATAGATACACAAATTCGCACACCCGAGGAACACTCCGATCCAGGAGACACCGATTGGGATAGAATTTACGGCATTCACCATAACGGAGCTACGGGAGTACCCGGTGAAAGCAATATACTATTGGCAAATCGCACTCCAAAATGGGCTTATGCTTCTTGGAATATTGCACCTGCCGATCGCGAAGCAATGCAAGAGCGAGGTGCAAATCAATTGGTATTGCGACTGTATGATGTAACTAACGTTGACTTAAGCTATCAAAACGCCAAAATAGTACAGCAGTACGAATGCGAGGAATCAGTTAGTCATCGTTATGTAGCTATACCCAATGCCGATAGAGATTACATTACCGAAATTGGTTATCTAAACGTAGATAAAGAATGGTTGTTAGTATCGCGATCGCCAATTATTCGGGTATTTAGTCGTCCCCACAAAGACTTTTGGTTTGAAGCAGATGCGGAATTGATAATTCACGGTGCAACAGAACCAGGTTCAAATGTAACCATTGACGGACAAAATATCAAAGTCAAGCAAGATGGTACTTTTCATCTACGGGTTCCCTTTACCGAAAGCTTAATCAACTACTTGATTACCGCAGTAGCACCCGATAGCGAGCAAGCGAAAACCATTCATATGCAATTTTCCCAAAAAGAAAGGAAAGATAGTTAACAGTTATCAATTATTGGTAATTAGTAATTAGTAATTGTATAAGTTTTAAATGCTCTGGTAGATCGAATGCCAGGGCATTTTTTATTTAAAAGGTTCGTAGTAAGCACAGTTTTTATATATTTACGCATATATAAAGTTAAAACGTACTAAAAGCCTTATTCAGTCAGATTTATCTTACATCTTGCACCTTTCTCAGTTAGCTTTCACAGTCGCCTTGGAATAAATTCTCCGCAGTCGCTACAACGGCTGTGTTCCCCCGCAACGCGCTGCTCTCCAGGCTGATATACCAAGTCTTCCTTCATAAGACTGAGCAAGGGTTTTAGTACGTTGAAACGTACTTTGTATATGAGCCTTGAAATTTATTTCTCTGCGTTCCCGGGGTCGCGTGCGGGCTAGAAAGCCTCCGGCTTACAAGGGAGAAATGTAGGCTTAACGATATTGGTGCAAGATGTAAGATTTATCTGATATCTTGCACCATTCTCAAGAAGCCCAAAGAAACCCGGTTTCTAGTAGTGAAAGCATGAATATCTCGTTGTGAAATCGCAAAGAAACCGGGTTTCTGACACTGGTGCAAGATGTGAGATTTATCAGACTTTGTTTTTGAGCCTGGAGAGCAGCGCGTTGCGGGGGTTCTCCACTATGGTAGATTCCATCGTGAGACATCTGTGGAACAAAACAACCCGTGAAGTAACGCATTAAATATAGCTACTACTAACAAACTATGAATTTCACGCCATAATACAGGATTTTCTGAATAAGGATTCATTCCCGGAAATGGATTAGACATTTTTAAACCTCTCTTTTAAAATCTTCCTCTGCGCTCTCTGCGCCCTCTGCGGCTTAATTACTTCTTTCCTACTAATAATAGATAAAACATTTCTTTGCGGTAAACAAAATCAGCAAAGAGACGTAGCACTGCTACGTCTCTACATTGGTTTTATTTCATATCGTAACCAAACAAGTTAACGTCAACTTCTCCTAATTCCAATTCATCTAAACCATATTCAGCCCATCTTCTTTCTACCATTGCGGCTACTTCGTCATCGGATTCTAACGGCGCACCCCATTCGTGTTCGGTTTCTGGAGGCATTTTAGTCGTTGCGTCAATTCCCATTCTTCCACCCAAGCCTATTTTCTCGCTGGCAAAATCTAAGGTGTCAAAGGGCGTATCTGGCAAAATAAATACGTCTCGGGTGGGATCTACTTTCGAGCTTATTGCCCATACGACTTGACGCGGATCGCGAATGTTTATATCTTTATCTACTACAATCACAAATTTGGTGTAAGTAAACTGCGGTAAAGCACTCCAAAATGCTAAAGCTGCCCTTCGCGCTTGTCCGGGATATGCTTTATCTATAGATATAATCGCCGCTTTGTAACTTAAGGCTTCCATTGGGAGGAAGAAATCGACGATTTCCGAAACCTGCTGTCGGAGTATAGGGGTGTAAATTCGGTTGAGAGCGATCGCCATCATTGCTTCTTCTTTGGGTGGACGACCGCTAAATGTAGTCAAATACACCGGCTCTTTGCGGTGTGTCATACATTGAAAGCGTACCAATGGCGAATCTTCAACGCCGCCGTAATAGCCCATGTGGTCGCCAAATGGTCCATCTGGCAATACTTCCCCTGGGGTAATGGTTCCTTCTAAAACAAATTCAGAATCTGCGGGTACTTCTAAATCTAGGGTTTTACATTTTGCTAAACTAACACCAGAACCACCGTATAAACCCGCAAACAGCCATTCGGATAAATCTACTGGAATCGGTGTTGCTGCCGCCATGATAATTAACGGATCGACACCTAAAGCAATTGCTACTTCAAGTTTTTTTCCATTCTCCGCAGCTTTGCGTAAATGTCTGGCACCACCGCGCACTGAAAGCCAGTGTACGGTCATGGTATTGTTAGATTGTAGTTGCAAGCGATACACGCCGACATTTGGCGTGCCGGTTTCACAATCTTTAGTAATTACCAAACCTAAAGTAATAATTTTGCCTGCGTCACCGGAATAAGGGCGAATCAAAGGTAATTTATTTAAATCTAAATCGTCTCCCTGCACCACAACTTGATGGCAAGCAGGGAAAAAATCTCTTCCCGGTTTTGCTTTAACAACATCAAACAAAACTTTACCAAAATCGATAGCTTGAGAAATCTTTTTTGGTGGCTTTGGCTGTTGCAACATAGCCAACTTTTTCCCCAAAGTTTCCAATTCCTGGGGATGTTCCATATTCATAGCCCAACATATCCTTTCCACGGTTCCCATCAGGTTTACCGCTACAGGAAAATCAGCACCTTTGACATTTTCAAAAATCAAACCGGGGGCCACCTTTTTGCAGCATCCGATTAGAAATTTCCGCAATTTCCAACTCAGGATCGACTAAAGCAGTAATTCGCTTTAACTGTCCCCTTTCTTCCAAAATTTTGATAAATCCCCGTAAGTCTCTCGCCATTGTATATAAAGATATTTGAAGCGTTATTTATATTATCAGGCATAAGTGGGGATTGGTTCGTAGTTGCGCTTTAGCGCCAAAAATGTTGAGTAATAATTGGGGATTGGGGATTAGGTATGGCGGATTAGAGATAAACTATTTTCTATTGCCTCTAGCAATTCTTACAAACCGACGATTATCTTGGTCATTGAAACGCCCTCTTCCTTCTACAATATTCGCACAAACGCTATCAGCAGAACGAACTATTTGTTTACCAACCATCTATTTTTCAAATTGATTCCACTCTCGAACAATATCCCAAATTTCATTAGCCAACTTTTCAGCTAATTGATAAACTTTTAACTCTTGAAAATCAGGTTTTGACAAACTATTTTCTTAAAATTGCAACGACAACCCTATAGTTCGCTAAATTCCCCAAAAAATAATATTACCCAATCCCCATTTGTTAATGAAGATTTTGGCGCTAAAGCGCAACTACGAACCCATTACCAATTACCACTTCAAGGAGTTAATTCCTTAATTCTGGCTAATGCATCTTTATAATTATTCTCTTCACCTGTTTTAATAAAAATGTCTGCTGCTGATTGAAAATCTTCTATTGCGCCGGGTACTCTTCCTAAGTCTGTACGCAATAAACCACGATTATAATAAGCTAAAGCGTATTCGGAATTAAGTTCAATTGCTTTAGAATAATCTGCCATTGCTTGTTTTAATTTGCCCATTTCTAAGTTGGCGTTTCCGCGATTGTTGTATGCTGTTGGCAGAGTAGAATCAAGTTCGATTGCTCGATTGTAATTTTCAACTGCGCCTTCTATATCTTTTATTTTGAAGCGATATTTACCCCGATGAATATAAGCTTTTGCATCTTCGGGATTCATTTCTATGGCTTTCTCGTAGTCTTCGTAAGCTTGTTTAGGATATCCTAAATCGTTGTAAACGTCTGCACGAGCAATATAAGCATCAACGTATTTAGAATCTAATTCAATGACTTTAGTAAAATCTTTTTTAGCAACAAGTTTTTCGTTGAGTGCGTAGCGTGTTTTACCGCGTTCATAATATGATTCTGTATATTGAGGGTTGATTTGAATTGCTTTATTAAAATCCTCAATCGCTTCGAGTTTTTCTCCTATTTCACGATTTACAATTCCTCTTTGAAAGTAAGCTGAAGCAAATTTGGGGTTGAGGGAAATTGCTTGATTAAAATCTGTAATTGCTTTACGCTTTTCTTTGATTTCGTGACGGGTTAATCCTCTACCGTAATAAGCATTTGCATATTCTGGGTTGAGTTTAATTGCTTGGTTATAATCGATAATTGCCCCGTTAAATTCTCCAATCAAATAAAGACTAAAGGCTCGATCGTAATATGCATTTGCATCGTTAGGATTGTTACGAATTGCTGCACTAGAATCTTGCTGAGATTTTTCATAATTTCCTAACCGATAATAAGCATCTCCCCGCGAATTATATGCTGAGGAATATTCGGGGTTTATTCTAATGGCTTGGGAAAGCAGTTTTATTGCTTGGTTATATTCGGCTTTTTCATGATGTAAAATTCCCTGTTGGTATAGCTGTCTGGCATAATTTAGATTTCTGGGTAAAAACAAAGACAAACCTACCGCACCAACTACAATCAAGCTACCAATTCCGGCGAATAATTTAGGCTTTTTTGATAATTGTTGATATACCGGATTTGACTGCGGTTGATTAATCGCTTGTAAATCTTTTAATACCTCTTTGGCTGACTGATAGCGATTTTGATAATTTAAATGCACCATTTTATCGATAATCTGGGCAAGTTTTTGGTTAATATAATCGCGAGGATGCCAAATTATTTTTTCTGCGTCAGCATTTTTTTGATTTTTCTGGTTTGTAATTTCTCTTGCTGTTAAACCCGTCAAAGCTTGAATGGCAATAATACCCAAAGTATAAATATCGCTGTTAAATTGGGGATTTCTATAGATTTGCTCTATAGGCATATATTCTGAGGAAACAACTACGTTAGATACTGCTTCTTGAAGGGCACCAAAGTCAGTTAAAACTAGCTTTCCGTCAGATTCTCGGCGAATAATATTTGCTGGCTTGAGATTGCGATGGACTATACCGCGTTGATGTATAAATACTAATATTTCTAATACTTCTAATAATATATTTAATACTTGTTCCGAGTTTAGCTTTTTCCCCGTAACTATTTCTTCTTTTAAAGATTGTCCTACAATATAATTTCTAACTAAATAAAAGTTTTTATTCTTTTCAAAAAAAGTGGTTAAGCTCTGAATTCTATCGTCTTGCTGTGCTAAATGTTCTAAAGGCTTCACTTCAGTTTCTAATACGTTCTGAGATATTTTTAATAGTTTTGGATCTTTACTAGCTGGAAGAAACTGCTTTACTACATATCGACCGAAATTTGATTGACTGGCATCTTCACTTAAATAACTTCTACCCCCTGGGGTGTTATTAAGTAACTCTATTATTTGATAGCGTTCGAGGATAATATTACTCATGGTAGATGACTAAATCTTATATACAGCTTTGCCATCTTAATTGAAGCTAGTTAATTAATATTGCAAACTGCACTTCATTTTGCAACATAAAATTGTCCAAATATTCTAGATAAAAAACTATTATATATTGAAAATATACTTATAAAAATCGCGAGTTTTTTGCAATAGATTTCTATTTATTCGATATATTTTATTTAAAGACTAAATATCAATTATTATTTTTACATTATGCAATACTTTTATGTAACTATTCCTTCTATTAAATGAATAACCTGAAGCACTTATTGGCATATCTGTATCTCGATAAAATTCTACATAGATATAGAACCTTTAACTTTTCCCTCCCAGATGTGGTGGTAGCAAAATTTAAAAGCCAAAATATAATATATAGGCTTTATAACGAAAGTCTGACATTTTACATGGAGCGTGCTATCAGTGGTATTACAAGTTGAAAAAGACATCTACGAAGCGAAAACTCAGGAAATCGCGAAGCAATTATTAAGCGCAACTGGGGAAAATCGTTCTTTATTCTCGGCTTTGCGCGATCAAATGCGCCCCGATGATAAGTTATTAGCATGGGCGATGAGCAATCCTGGTTTGCGGGTGCAGTTATTTAGATTTATCGATACTCTGCCAGCTTTAAAAAGTAATGCGGAAATCGCGGCGCATTTACAGGAATATCTCGGCGATGATTCGGTAGAATTGCCTGCGGCGTTGAAGGGAATGCTAAATTTTGCCAACCCCGATTCTATGCCGGGGAAGGTTGCCGCGACAACGGTTTCCAAAAGTGTGGAAACTTTAGCTCATCGATATATAGCTGGCGAAAATATCAAGCAAGCTTTGAAAAGTATCGAGAGACTGCGTAAAGAAAAGATGGCTTTCACCGTAGATTTATTGGGTGAAGCGGTAATAACGGAAATTGAAGCGCAGTCTTATTTACAAAGATATACGGATTTGATGGCGCAATTAGCCGAAGCTTCTCAAAAATGGAAGAATGTAGCGTTAATTGATGAAGCTGATGGGGAAGCTTTGCCGAAGGTGCAGGTTTCGGTAAAGTTGACGGCGTTTTATTCGCAATTCGATCCTTTGGATGATAAAGGTAGTGAAGAGAAGGTGGTTTCTCACATTCGTACTTTACTGCGTCGTGCGAAAGAGTTGGGTGTTGCTATCCACTTCGATATGGAGCAGTATATTTACAAGGATCTGACTTTTAATATCTTGAAAAAGCTGTTGATGGAAGAGGAGTTTAAACAGCGTACAGATATTGGCATGACGATTCAAGCTTATTTGCGCGATAGTGAGGAAGACGCTAAAAGTTTGATTGAATGGGCAAAACAGCGCGGCAATCCAATTACAATTCGTTTGGTAAAAGGTGCTTATTGGGATCAAGAAACCATTACAGCAGAACAAAAACATTGGCAACAGCCAGTTTATAACGATAAAGCCGCCACCGATATTAACTTTGAGAGAATAACTCAATTATTGTTAGAAAATCATCAATATATATATGCTGCCATAGGAAGTCATAATGTTAGATCGCAAGCAAAAGCGATCGCCATTGCTCAAAGTTTGAATATTCCCCAGCGCAATTTTGAAATGCAGGTGCTTTACGGTATGGGGGATAAAATTGCCAAGTCTTTGGTAGAGCAAGGTTATCGCGTGCGGGTTTATTGCCCTTATGGTGAATTATTGCCGGGAATGGCTTATTTAATTCGTCGTTTATTGGAAAATACCGCCAATTCTTCGTTTATTCGCCAGGATATGGAAAATCGTCCCGTCGAAGAGTTGATTTCACCTCCGGTTATTAGAGAGGGGGAAGAGGGGGAAGAGGGGGAAGAGGGGGTAGAAATTGTTTCTGCTTCTTCGGTAACATCTTTCCATCCAGCAGCTGACAGCGATTATGCGATGGAGGAATTAAGGAAGAAATCTCAAACTGCTTTTGAAACCGTTAAAAATCAGCTTGGAAAAACTTATTTACCTTTGATTAATGGGGAATACGTAGAAACTGAAGAAAAGGTTGATTCGGTTAATCCTTCTAATTATTCTCAAGTTGTCGGTAAAGTTGGTTTAATTAATGTCGAGCAAGCTGAAACTGCAATGCAAGCGGCGAAAACAGCATTTAAAACTTGGAAGAAAACTTCTGCGAAACAACGTGCCGATATCATTCGCAAAGCTGGCGATATCATGGAAAATCGCCGCGCTGAATTATCGGCTTGGATTGTTTTGGAAGTTGGTAAACCAGTGCGGGAAGCCGATGCAGAAGTAAGTGAAGCAATTGATTTTTGTCACTACTATGCTGCGGAAATGGAACGCTTGGATAAAGGTTTTAATTACGACGTAGCCGGGGAAAATAATCGTTATATTTACCAGCCCCGAGGAATAGCGGTAGTTATTTCTCCTTGGAATTTCCCCTTTGCGATCGCAACTGGTATGACGGTGGCAGCCCTTGTAACTGGCAACTGTACTTTGCTCAAGCCAGCGGAAACTTCAGCGGTAATTGCGGCGAAAATCACCGAAGTTTTGGTAGAAGCGGGAATTCCTAAAGGTGTATTTCAATATGTCCCCGGAAAGGGTTCTGTTGTCGGCGCTTATTTGGTCGATCACATCGAAACTCACGTTATTGCTTTTACAGGTTCCCAAGAAGTTGGCTGTAAAATTTACGCAGATGCAGCCATATTAAAACCCGGTCAAAAGCATATGAAACGAGTAATTGCTGAGATGGGAGGCAAAAACGGGTTAATAATTGACGAAAGTGCTGATTTAGACCAAGCTGTTGTCGGTGCAGTGAAATCGGCATTTGGTTACAGCGGACAAAAATGTTCTGCTTGCTCCAGGGTAATAGTTGTAGAAAGCGTTTATGATACTTTTATTAACAGGTTTGTAGAAGCAACAAAATCCCTTAATATTGGAGAAACAGAATTACCAGCTACTCAAGTAGGGCCTGTAATTGACGAAAAATCTCAATCCAGAATCCGCGAGTATATCGAAAAAGGTAAAGCAGAAGCCGAAGTTGCATTAGAAATGTCTGCACCAGAAAACGGCTATTTTGTTGGTCCAGTCATCTTTGGTAATGTTCCAGCAGATGGGACAATAGCACAAGAAGAAATTTTTGGCCCTGTAGTTGCAGTAATTAAAGTTAAAAATTTCCAAGAAGCCTTACAAGTAGCCAACAATACCAACTACGCCTTAACTGGAGGGCTTTATTCCCGCACACCTTCCCATATCCAACAAGCTCAAGAAGAATTTGAAGTAGGAAACTTGTACATCAATCGTACCATCACCGGCGCGATCGTTTCCCGTCAACCCTTCGGTGGCTTCAAACTTTCCGGAGTCGGTTCAAAAGCAGGAGGTCCCGATTATCTCCTACAATTTTTAGAACCCCGCACCATCACCGAAAACATTCAGCGTCAAGGATTTGCGCCGATTGAAGGGGCGGAATGATTTAGAGAGGGGGAAGAGGGGGTAGAGGGGGAAGAGGGGGTAGAATAAATTATTTTTAACTCCTCACTCCTCACTCCTAACTCCGCGCCTCCTAACTTTCTTCTCCCTCTCCCCCTCTTCCTCAGCGCCCTCCGCGCTCTCTGCGGTTGATTAAATCCGTAATTATAAAAAAATTGGGCATGAGGCATGGGGGATTGGGCATTGGGCATTGGTAATAGGGATGGGAAAAATATAACTCCATCCGTTGCCTAACTTTCCTCCCCTCTCCCCTTTCTTTTTCTACAGTCGGGAAGTTAATCAAAACTAGTGTAATTATTGAACTTTTTTCATATAGACGTAGAGGTTTTAGGTGGCTTATCTTTTAAAGGTTTAAAAACAGGAATTTTAGGAGGAGAAATTAGTTTGTCGTTTGCGAGGTGAAGGACGTTTATGGGTACAATCGCGCAACCTTTATCCTTTACTGAATTTTTTATATCCATTCCGTCCCCGCTAAATCAGAAAGCAGCAGTTGAAAAGGTGCAAAAGTTTAATTACCTGAAAGTTAAAGATTAGTAGTTTTGCTAATTACTAAATACTGGTTACGATATATACTTTTATCTAGTAGGTAAATAAAATAAAAGTATAATATCATCCCCATAATGCTAAGAGCAAAAACAGCAGCAATCGCTTTAACAACACTCGCGGTTACAACGATTGCGATTTCAGAACATATAGTAGTGGCTCAAAAACCACCACAAAAAGTAGCGCTTTTAAAAGATTCACCCAAAGAAATAGTTGATGAGGTATGGCAAAAAGTCTATCGTCAATATATTAATGGTACTTTTAACGGACAAGATTGGCAGGCAGTTCGTAGAGAGTACCTAAATCGTTCTTATGTCTCGAATCAAGAAGCATATGCAGCGATTTCTCAAATGTTAAATAAACTCGAAGATCCCCTAACTCGGTTTATGAACCCTGAAGAATTCAAGGGTATGCAGGAAGATCCAGACGCTGCCGCAATCGGACTTAATGTCAAGACTGACAAAAAAACTAAAGAATTGGTGGTTATTAGTTCTACAGAAGATGCTCCTGCTTATAAGGCTGGGATTTTACCAGGAGACATTCCGGTCAAAATTGACGGTAAAACTACTCAAGGGATGAATTCTATAAATGTTGTAAGTCGGCTGCGAGGTGAAGCTGGTACACCCGTAAATTTAACTGTTAGACGAGGACAAAAGCAGTTAGACTTTAAGGTTATCAGAGAAAAGATACAGTTGCCTTCGGTAAGTTATGAAGTGAAGAAAACGGAATCTGGCAATATTGGCTATATCCGTATCAGGGAATTTAACGATGATGCTACCACGCAAATGCGTAACGCGATGGTCGATTTAGAAAACAAACAGGTAGCTGGCTATGTTCTAGATTTGCGTTCTAATTCAGGGGGTTTATTGTCCTCTAGTGTAGAAATTGCTCGTATGTGGCTCAATAAGGGTACGATTATGTCAACTGTCGGTCGCAAAGGTATAGTAGAGCGGCAAGTGGCTTCGGGAAGTGCTTTGACAGATAAACCCTTAATCGTTATTGTTAATGACGCTACAGCTAGTGGAGCAGAAATTCTCAGCGCAGCATTGCAAGAAAACAATAGAGCAATTTTAATAGGCACCAAAACTAATGGTTATAATACAATCCAATCAATCCATTCTCTTGATGATGGTTCTGGTTTGGCTGTAACTGTAGAAAAGTGGCGCACTCCCAAAGGACGAGATATTAACAATTTAGGAATTTCTCCCAATGTGGTTGTAAATTTAACTTCTTCTCAACAACTAGGCATGAATCAAAACCGTTCTTTTGGCACAATGGCAGATCCTCAGTTTTTTAAAGCTGTAGAAAAACTTACCCAATTAGCACGAAAAAAATAACTTTAAAAAGTCTCCCCTAGCGCTTTGCTACATCATTAGTACAGCACGGCGTAAGTAAGATACCCATCTGAAAATATAATCATAAGCATCAATCTGAGTCTAAAAAATGGGTGCGCTATTTAAGCCGTGTGGTACTAGGATAGTTAACAAAAATTCTGATTTTAACTTTAATTTGTCTACAGTAAGCGGGCATCTTGCCTGCACTACAATGATTATAATTTTTTTCGGTTATACAATTTAGCTACACATCAGCTTAATGCTTGGATCTCTCCGGGAATCGTCCACATTAAGTATTGTGAAATTTATGTCCGCAATATTGTTATAACTGCGGATACCTTACAAATCACTCATGTTTCCAATTTTTATGTTAAACAGCGCCACTACCGAACATAATATAAGAAACAAACCAGATTTAAGATAATCGCATGGCTGAAATAACTGTAAAAGTTGTTGATTGGGAAGAGTATCCGGTAATTGAGATAATTAGAAGACGGGTATTTCAAGACGAACAAAAAGTACAAGCACAGCAAGATTTAGATGGGAAAGATAAATTGTGTCCGCAGTTGATTGCTTACTTAGATAACGCTGTGGTGGGTACTGCAAGAATTCGATATTTAGATAATAAAACGGCGAAAATTGAAAGATTAGCGGTTTTATCTTATGCCAGAGGGAACGGTATTGCTAAAAGGATTATGCAAAAAGCTTTGGAAGTGATAGTAAGCGAGCATATATCCGAAGTTAGGATTCACGCTCAAGAATATATCAAAGGATTACACCAGCAATTGGGTTTTGAACAAGTTGGTGAAGTCTTTCTTGAAGCCGGAATCCCTCATGTAAAAATGGTGAAGACAGTTAACAATGAACAGTTACCAGTTACCAGTTAAAATTAAGAGATGTAGTGGGAGCGTCTCGCTCCCTGGTGAAAATAAAGTTGCAAATCTTAATTTATCTCGTAAAGTTGCAAATCTTAATTTACCCCCATCTCCTTGTCTCCCCTTCGCGTTCGCCACTTCGCTCAACGGAGGGAACCTCCGCACGCGAGTGGACTCACCATCTCCCCATCTCCTTGTCTCCCCATTGCCCAATGCCTAATGCCCATCCTTCATGAAACTGCTGATTCTCACAACAATCTGGCTGCTCGGTGCAATTTGCGATCGCGCTTGGTTTTTCTTTGATAAATCTATTCCGTCATGGGATCAAGCTGATTATTTAACTGGTAGTTTAAATTATTTACAGGCTCTACAAAATCCCGACTTGTTAAATGGAGAATGGTGGCAAAGTTTATGGTTATTATCTTCAAAAATACCGCCATTTACTTACATCTTCACGGCTTTTATTCAACATATTTACGGTAAAGGTTACGATCAAGCAACTTTGGTAATGCTTGGCTTCAGTGCGGTTTTAATCTTATCTGTATATGGTTTAGGCAAAATATTATTCAGCGATACCGTTGGTTTATGGGCAGCAGCATTGTGTCAAGTAATGCCCGGTTTATATCGATATCGTCTAGAATTTCTCTTAGATTATCCCCTAGCAGCAGTAGTAACATTAAGTTTCTTTTGCTTGACACTTTGGTTTTTCACTAACTTCACCTCTTCCCCCTCTTTCTTCCATGCGATATTCTTCGGTTTATCTTTCGGATTAGCGTTGATGGTAAAGCAAACGGCGCTGTTTTTTCTGATAACTCCGATAATTTGGGTTGTAATTACAACAATACGTAAAGGATTGTGGGGAAGATTATTACAATTAATCGGTGCTTTTTGCTTATCTACATTAATTTTTGGCTGGTGGTATCGTGCTAACTGGTTGCTGATTTTAACTTCCGGGAAACGAGCAACAGTAGATTCTGCAATTGCGGAAGGTGAAGCACCTTTAAATAGTTTAGAAGCTTGGACTTTTTATTGGCATCAATTACCATCACAAGTTTCTTTACCTTTGTTAATAATTCCTATCTTTGCCTTATTACTTTATTGGGGGAAAGCCAAGGAAAAGAGAAAAGGCACAGAGGGGTTAGAATTATCAATTGCTTTGAAGTGGTTGGCAATCTTTTTAATTGGGGCTTATTTATTATCGTGCTTAAACCCTAATAAAGATTATCGTTATGTATTACCGTATTTACCAATTTTATCAGTATTTTTAGCTTATGGTTTAACTCGTTTTCAAAGCACTTTAGGAAAACGCATTCGTTGGGGTACTTTTGGTTTAGCAATCATTTTAATGCTGTTGAATTTATTCCCCATCGGTGGAATTCCGGGAAATTGGCTAACCCAGACTCTTAGCAGTAAAGTTCAACATCATCCTTATTTAAAAGCAAAACTTCCTCATTTCCAAGTTATAAAACAAATCACCCAAACCGAACCATATTTGTATTCTACTTTGGGAGTATTACCTTCAACTCCAGAAATTAATCAGCATAATTTAAATTATTACGGAGCTTTGCAAAATTTCCAAGTATATGGAAGACAGGTAGGAACTAAAAAAAGCTTTGTAGATAAAGATGCGCGTTCAATATCTTGGTTTTTAACTAAATCTAAAAAACAAGGTTCCGTACCCAAAGCACAAAAGAAAATTATCAAAGTTGTAGAACAAAACGGTGATTTTAAGTTGAATAAAACTTGGAATTTACCCGATGGAAGTTTGCTGAAACTTTATCATCAAAAGAATCCACCTGTTGTGGTGGAAGAGAGAGGGGGAAGAGGGGGGATAAATAATATTAGTTTAGAAAAGGTTAAGGTACCGGAGATTGCACCACAGGGAAATCCGGTTCCGGTAACTTATACTTGGGAAGGTGATTGGGAAGAATTAAAGAATGGTTTAGTGCTTTTAACATGGAAGAATTCAGATAACTCAAAATGGATTCATGACCATGAAATTGCATTAGGAAAACTGTATCCTTATGGTATCAAACCTATTGGTAGATTCCAAGTTACCGAAACAATGGCGATGCTACCACCTGCCGAGATTAAAAATGGCAATTATACCTTAAAAGCAACTTACCTCGATCGGCTTACCGGAGAAACTTATCCGATAAAAATTCCCAAAACAACTTTACAAATAGATTCCCAAGCAACGCCTACCCCAGCACCAGAATTAGATTTATCTACACAATTGCGTACCTTAGCAGCAACTTTACCCCAAGGAATCAAAGCATTAGATAAAGTATTTCAAGAAATTGGACGCATTAATCAATACGACCCCAATCAAAATTATTTAGTAGAAACACGTAAAGCTTTAGAATACCGCTTGCAGCAAGAACAAAATCTGGAATACGCTTATAGCATAGCCTTGACAAACATATTGCAGCGAAAAACAGAAAAGGCGATCGCATCTTTAAAAAGAGTAACTCAACTAGACAAAAATAACCCGTATGCTTGGGCTTATCTTGCATTCGTACAGCTTTACGACTTCCAAGGAGCAGCAGCAGAAAAATCCCTACAGCCAGCCTTAGCAAAATTACCAGATGTCACAGAAATTCAATATTTATCGGGAGTCGCTGCATTACAGCAAGGTAAATTAATCAAAGTATGGCAAGTTGTTAGACAATTATCAATGAACAATTAACAATTATCAATTGTAGGGGAGGCAAATTTGGGTGTAGATTTTCTTCCCCCAATATTGCCGTTGTGTTACGGCACGAGCAAATTTTGTTCAAGATTACTATTTAAATAATGCCGTAACGCACCATTCCGATTCTTAACCAACTAACAACTAACAACTACAAAGTATAGTAACTCAAAATCCGATAAACCTCATCCACCGCATTATCTTTATTAAATTGAAATTCTTTTGGTAAATCATCACCAGAAATCCAAACCTTAATTTCGGCATCTAAATCTACAGTATACCGGCACTTTCCTTACTAAAATATTTAATCGACTTATAGGGAATTGATAAAAACTCAGTTTTCTTACCCGTCATTCCTTGCTTATCAATTAAAATAATTCTTTTATTAGTAAAAACAACCAAATCTCTAATTAATTTAAAAGCTTTATGCATATTTTCTCCTTCAATCATTAAAGAAGCAAGTTCCCTTTCCAGCTTCTCCGGATTTACTTCCGATGCATTACCCATCATTCCGCTGAAAATTCCCATATTGTTACCTCTAATAAGTAATAAATTTGATTGATTCTAACTTATTTATAGATATTCTGAATTGCTTGCAATAAATGTAGAGACGTAGCATTGCTACGTCTCCCAATATTTAGTAGTGACTACCATTTAAAAATTCACTTCGTCTGAAAAATATTCTGCACCATCTTCTTATCAGTATTCGCTGCTGCCTTATCTAATTCTGCAATCTCCCCAGCATCCAATTCCCAACCCAAAGCCCCAATATTCTGCCGTGCTTGCTCTGCATTCTTAGCCCCAGGAATCGGAATCGTACCCTTACAAATACACCAATTAATAGCCACCTGAGACATGGTTTTATTTCTAGATTCCGCCACTTCTCGCAAACAATCCAATAACGATTTTGCACCGGGAATTAATTGTTTAAATAGAAAATTTCTAATACCTTTAGGATATTTACTTTTATCTGTATACTTACCCGTCAAAATTCCCAAACATAAAGGGCTATAGGCAATTAATTTTATTCCTAACTCGTCGCAAACTTCCTTAACTCCCAACTCCGTTACCGGATAAGTTGATAGTAAAGAATACTGTACCTGTAAAGTTGCGATCGCGATTCCTCTTTCGGCAAACTTCTGATGTACTTTCCTCAATCTTTTAGAGCCATAATTCGATAAACCTACCCCCTTAACCAAACCTTGCTCGTACAAATCCCCCAACCCATCTAATAAAGCCCATTCTTGCCAAGGGAAATAATTCGCCGTTGACCAGTGCATCTGTACCAAATCAATATTTTTATCTAAACGTTTTGCAGAAGCTTTACCAGCAGACACCATCGCCCCCCTAGTCAACCTCCAAGGATAAGCAGCAAGTTTGGTGGCAATGCAGATATCATCTTTATTTACACCGTCATATTCTTTTGTAAAACGTCCTAAAAGCTTTTCGCTCTGCCCATTGAGCTTACCCGTACCGTAGGAATCACCAGTATCAAATAAAGTTACACCATTGCTTACACAAAGGTTAAATACCTCTTGTAAATCATCATCCATGCTTTGACTGTATCCCCAAAGCACCTTGTTGCCCCATGCCCAAGTGCCGCAACCCATCGTAGGAAATAAGATTTGGTTATCCATCTTTAAATTATTTTTGAATTATAGTAGATGTGCTAACCTTATTATTTATTAAAGGGGTAACTTGATATATTTTATTTATTAAAGATAGATTTATTTTTATCCATAGATAGCTGTCTTTCAATCATCTCTATTTCTTTAAGGTGATTTCGTTTATTTAAGTGTTTTGATTTCAAAATATTAGATATATGGGAAATGAAACCTACTGCATCATTAAAACTATTTGATTCTCGTAATGCTTGATAAAAATCACGAATTTCAGGAGGTGAAGGATCGACAAATGTTCGTAATTCAGTAATATCAAGTCTACGGTTAAATTCGTTTACAATATCTCGCCATTGATGCAAAAGCCGAAACATATCTTGATATTTGTCTTCGGCAAAAACACCAGATGTAATAGCTGTTTCTGTCACTGACATTAATAATCGTGGGTATACTAGCGGGTGCTCAATAGTATCTATATTTAGATGGAAACGAGAATCCGATAAAATTGCTTTATTATCTTGAAACTCGCGATATAAAGCAAGTAAAAGTACTCTCCGCTCTTCTTTTACAGATGCCCACCTTTCAGCAAAAATACCTGTTAATGTTGCTAGTAAACCAATAGCTGTTAATGCTGGTTCAAAAATATTATTTTTTTGTGAATCAATAATGAGCCAGGTAATAGCTAAAATTAAGCCACTAACTAAAGAACAAAAAGTTATAGAACTAACAATATTTTTTATATTCATTTTTTTTAATTATTCCATACTGCATTTGCAAGTGAATAATTATTTTCATCATCACTTACAGTTCCGTTAGGAGCAAGTAAAATTAAATCCATACCAAATTTATTGCGATTGTTTGGTTCTGAAAGCGTATTTAATCTATCAATAATTGATAATCCACTTTCTGATATAACTTGATCAATACCAGAACGAGTATATTTCCTAGTTAATAATAAGCGAATCGTGTCTTGTTCGATAAAATTTATACTAGACCTATCAAGTAACATCACTTTATCTGGTTTTCCGGTAATGTTACGATAAACAGCTTTTAACAAGATAGCTTTATCTAGCTTTTCGATAGAACTTTCAAAAAAAACGCTGTTTAAATCAATATCTAAATCTGTGTGTTGAAGTAAAGCGCTAGTTACAAACTCTTTAAAAGATTTACTATTGTCGTACTCATTAACCGTATCTTGTAATGCTTGGTTGCTCAAATCTTTCGTGGAAGCTACTTCTATAAGAAATTTATCTTCAGAACGCATTAATTTTGATAGAGTTTGCAAAACTTTAGCATCGTCCTCAAAATTAGCAAGTGTATTTCCTAAAAGAGAAAATAATACAGGGGTATCTCCTACAACTCGATCTAGTAACCTTTGTAAATCACTGATACTCTTAGAAGTTGAAAAATCCACTTGAACTGGTAGAATTTGGCTGCCTTTTAATTGCAATCCTTTAGCAACTCCTTGAACACCCAACCTGAGCATTTCCGCACTCATATCAACCGGAAAATATAGTAAATCGGGATTAGTTTTAAGAAATAAACGTAAAATACTTCTATCCTTCATTCCCGTACCTACACCTAAGCTGACATAGTGATATTTTTTATCCTCCAGTTTTGACTGAATTTGATGCCATCGACCTCCGAACGAATCAATACCTTCCTTCATAACCACGTACAATGGGTCGTTACAGGCATAAGCCCAAGCAATTGTCGGACCTATCCCCCAGTACGCAAAACCCGATGGAATCTGTTTTTCATCCCCGGTTTCAGAGAACCCCTTTCTCAGATGCTTGGTAAATTCGGTTAATTTCTTCGATTGTTCTTCTCCTCCTACAAAGCAAAGAGTCCATCCTAAAACTCCTTCGCTGACAGAATCTTCAAGTAGTTCCTCAAAATTAAAGTTCACCATACTGTCTTTTATCCTTCACTGCACGCCTGCTTTAATGTTTCATATAATTTTAAGATAAAACAAGCATACTTAAGTATATCTTTTACTTTTAAATAACAAAGGTATTCATTGCTAGTCTTGCAGTTAGCAATGAAATTTATTTGTCAAGTATTTTGTATACAATTTTTTATTGTTCGGGCAAATAAAACGGATTATATTCAACACCAAACTTTCCATATCTTCCCAAATATTCATTATCAACATGAGCGTGTTTTTAAATCCCCATATAATCTTTTCGCGGTTTCTCCGGTACAAAGCAAAGTCTTTCGTTATCTCATAAATATGGTTCTTCAGCACTTGTTATGGTTATTAAATTGTCGTAAAAAGCTAGCTTTGCTGCTTTGCTGAAGGAAAAAAAGGAAGATATTAGTAACAAATGAAGTAAACAAGAATCAAAACCTTTTCATAGTAAGTGTTACAGCTATTTTTATTTATGATTTAGCATAGTCTGTAATGAAGAGCTAATTATTTATTTATTAAAACAGTAACGGTTCAATTCTTGCTTGTACTTCCTCAACCACATTTTCTGGAACCGTTTCTACAAATTGAACATTTCTAACTTTCCAATCAAGACATTTTATTTGATCTGTAAGAATAACACCATGAGTTTTAAGTTCAGAAGGTAAAGCAACTTCAAATGGATAACCTTTTTGTTGACTAGTTATCGGCAAAAATAAAGCTAAAGAAGTTTTCTGATTATAAATATAGGGAGAAATTACGAAAGCAGGTCTATAACCTCTTTGTTCGTGACCTTTAGTAGGATTAAAATCCAAATAAACAATGTCTCCTCTAGCAGGAATATATTCGTTATTCTGTGTCACCAGATTTCATTCCCTTTTGCAACTCCACTATCAATTTCATTATGAAGATTATCTGGAGTAATTTCGTCAACAAGTCCCTCTAAAGTATATTTGTTGCGTTTCTTTGGCTTCAATACCAAATTTCCATCAACAACATCAAGTTTGACTTCAGAACCTTCAGCTAAATCAATTTCTTTGGCAATGTTTTGAGGAATACGAATCGCAAGACTGTTACCCCATTTCGCAATTATTGAAAACATTTTAACTAATTTGCATTATGTAGATACTATGTATATACATGATAATTCATCTATTGCACTATTTTCAACAAGTTTAAAGATATAATTCATTTTTATAAATACAATTAATTTATTCTTTAACCTTTATTTAATTTTAACTTTATATTCACCTCCAAACTCTTTCTTTTGATAGTTGTATAATCATTTTCTCAAATAAAATAAAGCGAAATTATTAGATTAACCAATCAAAATTCAAAAATGTTGTCAATCTTGATACATAAGCACTTATACTAGGCACGGCACTATAAAAGACTAAATACGTCAATCATCCTGCCGCGATAATTTTGCTTCATTTAATGCAGCTAATTAACGCGCATTCAATCAAGCTCTTATAGAGTAAGCAGACATACCTGTAAACTAATGACGAAACAATTTCACAATCAAAGTTTACAAGTTCGCGCAAGACTAGCTAACTTATTGGGAAAGCTAAGTGGGAGAAAATTCTCATTGAAACGGCTACTCAAGCGCTGTCTTCCACTTGTATTTGCAATATCATTTTCTACGGTATTGTTACTCGATAATTTGCAATCGGCGATCGCTCAATATCCTGCTCCATTCCCTCCCCCAGCGACTATAATTCAACCGGATATAATTCAACCGGAAATATTAAAGCCGCGACAGCTACCCCGTCAGGAAATTCGCGGGGTATGGATGAGTACTAATGATTTTAATGTTCTTAAAACTCGCGCTGGAGCCAGAGATGCTGTAACTCAATTGCGGCGCTTGAATTTCAATACTATTTATCCCGTCGTATGGAATTCTGGTTACACTAAATTTCCTAGTTATACAGCCAAACGCGCTGGTATTCCCTTTTTCTTTAAAGGTGCGGATGGACATGATATCCTTGCAGACTTAATTACACAATCGCACCGTCAGGGTTTATTGGTACTTCCCTGGTTTGAGTTCGGTTTTATGGTTCCGGAAACCTCGGAGTTAGCTTTAAATCATCCTCAATGGTTGACGCAAAAACGCGATGGAAGTCGAACTTCTAATAGTGCTGCGGGTGAAGTTGCATGGTTAAATCCTTTCCATCCCCAGGTACAGCAGTTTATTCAAAATCTGGTTTTGGAAGTTGTCAATAAATATGATATTGATGGCATCCAATTTGATGACCATATGAGTTTACCTCGCGACTTCGGTTATGATAAATACACCGTCGCTTTGTACACTCAAGAAACCGAAAATCCACCACCAGCGAATTCAGCAGATGAAGCATGGGTAAAATGGCGTGCTGATAAAATTACGATGTTTATGGCACAGCTTAATCAAGCGGTAAAAGCCAGAAAACCTTATGCAATTTTCTCTGTATCTCCTAATTACTACAACCACGCTTATAAATTACAGTTGCAAGATTGGCTCAACTGGGTACGTTTGAGTATTGTAGATGAATTGGTGATGCAGGTTTATAGCAACGATTTAGCAAGGTTTAACCGTAAAATCAACCGTCCAGAAATTATCGAAACAAAACAATATATACCTACTGGCATCGGTATTATGGCGGGTTTGCGAAATCGTCCGGTTTCAATGCGACAAATTCAATCTCAAGTAAGAGCAGCAAATAAACAGGGTTTGGGTGTAACTTTCTTTTATTATGAAAGTCTATGGAATTACGCTCAAGAAAGTGTTGAGTTAAGACAAGCTGGATTCAAAACTTTATTTCCACGTTTTGCTCGTCGTTCGAGAATTTAATGATAGGATTCTCTAGAATAATTGGCGATAACTAATAAACCCGGTTTTTTCAAAAAACCGGGTTTTTAAATATTACTAATTACCTATTTCCTGATTCTCTTCTTCACGAAACAATTCCATCAATCCAATCGTGCCAACAAAAAAAGTATAGACGCTGTATTTATACCAAACTTTATCTTTAGAACCTGCTTTGAAAGCTGCTATTATTGCCTCTACAAGATGTGCCGCAACAGCTACACGTTCAATCCAAAAAATTGTTTTAATACTCGAAGGTATAATTAAATTGTTTTGTATCGCGTAAATATTCCATAACTCCAACAAGATAGCACCCGTCATTAGAACTGTGGAAATAATTTTGATCGCAAATAGATTTTTTTTCATTAGTATCATCAGGTTTGTAGTAATGGCTCAAGCCCTTTTGTAAAGACTAAAGTCCTTACTACAAACTTAAATGAAAATTAAGCAAAGTTGATATTACTACTACTTAATTGCAGCTTTTGCTTTCTCCAATCAAATATACAGCTAATTAGGGATTTAAGTCAGTTTTTCCAAATTCAGCAAAATTAAAGTATGTAAAGTTTAGTAAATTAATTAGCGCTTTATGTTAAGAAATTTTTTGCTGTATATGTATTGCGATGAAATTACTCTTCATCCCAACTTGAAGTAATATCACTGAGATAAAATATTATTCTGCTGTATAAAATACGAAAAGCGTTTAACAAAAATTACTTTAGAACTAAGTTAGCAGGGAATGTACTACCACAAATAAATTCTAAATTTAAATAGATATAAATACTTGTGGTATGGCTAATAAACTATTTTATACAAAAGTCAAATTTACAACAAAAAAATTTATACCATTACTCTTTTTACTGTCGCTTATTTTCTCTTTGTTGTTAAATAATTTCGCTCCTGTGACAGCACAACAACCCCGTGAGGAGATTCGAGGGGTTTGGATGACTAGTAATGATTTTAATATTCTCAAGTCTCGTACAAAAGTAAACGATGCTGTAAGTTTATTGCGACGCATGAATTTTAATACTATTTATCCTGTAGTTTGGAATTCTGGCTATACAAAGTTTCCATCTCGCGCCGCAAAGAGAGCCGGTATTCCTTTCTTTTATAGAGGTGAGGAAGGGCATGATGTTTTAGCAGACTTAATTTATCAAGCACATCGACAACATTTGCTGGTAATTCCTTGGTTTGAGTTTGGTTTCATGGTTCCTCAAAGTTCGGAATTAGCCTTGAATCATCCTGAGTGGTTAACCCAAAAACAGGATGGAAGCCAAACTACAGTTGGGGTTGCTGGTGAAAATGCCTGGTTAAATCCATTTCATCCACAGGTACAAAAGTTTATTTCTGAATTAGTTACAGAGGTAGTTACTCAATATAATGCCGATGGAATCCAGTTTGATGACCATATGAGTTTACCCCGCGAGTTTGGTTACGACAAATATACCGTCGCTTTGTACCAGCAAGAAACCGGCAATAATCCTCCCAATAATTCTGAAGATGCAGATTGGGTTAGATGGAGAGCAGATAAAATTACTGAATTTATGGTGCAACTCAACCATACTGTAAAAGCCAAAAACCCGGAAGTGATTTTTTCAGTTTCCCCCAATTACTACGATTTCGCTTACAAATTGCATTTACAAGACTGGCTTAAATGGGTAAGAGAAGATATTGTCGATGAGTTAATCGTGCAAATTTACCGTAACGATTTGCAATCATTCATTGCGAATATCAGCCGCGAAGAAATGCGAGAAACTCAGGAAAAGATTCCCACAGCTGTAGGAGTTATGGCAGGATTGCGAAATAAACCCGTTTCCATGCAGCAAATTCAATCTCAAGTTAGAGCATCTCGACAACGCGGTTTGGGAGTATCTTTCTTTTATTATGAAAGTTTATGGAATCGCAGCCAAGAATCAAAACAGCAGCGGAAAGCTGGGTTTCAAGCAATGTTTCCCGCACCTGCTTTTCGCTCGGCGATGAGATAAATTCAATTTTAGATTGCTTTGTTAAATACCCTCACTCTGTAAGAGTGGGGCTATACAAACAAAACCCACCTGCGTGGGCTATATATAATAATGAAAAATATTCGATAATAATTTTTAGTGCGTTTTAACGTACTTTGTTTATTAGCCTGGGAATTGATTCCAAGGCGATTATGGAAGCTTGTTGAGATTGCTGCAATATTTTATTTTCAGTGGATTCAAGAAATAATATAATAAGTCATACTTTAAAATATCAAATTATTTAATTAAAATTTATCAATAAGTTGCAAAACATCAGGATGCTACCCCTTCACCCGATTTCAGATTTCATCGACACTAATTCTAAAATTAATAATCAAAATCCTACTTATTACTATCAAGGCTATTCTAATGGCGAATTATTACAACTTCCGCGCACTCCAGAAGCAGAATTAATCGCTTGTAGTTTAATGCAACAACTTGCTAATAATGAAATGTATTCCCGTGAAGGTAAAATGTACGGGATTTTATTAGTAGAATTAGCAAATGGCGAAAAAGGAATACTCAAAGCTTTTTCGGGATTGCTGAATGGTAAGAGTATTATTGAAGGTTGGGTACCACCGATTCCCGGTAGAGAAGAAGTTGTATTAGAAGAAACTCGCACTTTAGCAGAATTGGAAGCTATTAAACAAGAAATTATTCAGCTTAGACAATTAACCCAAAGAAAACAATATGAAACTGTAGCGTCAGAATTTGAACAACGCTTGCGAGAAATGGGTAAATTTCATCAAGTTAGCAAACAACAACGCGATGAAAAACGCCAGTTATTTGACAAAAATCTAACGGAAGAAGAATTAAATATAGAGTTAGAAAAACTTAAAGAAGAAAGTCGTCAGCAAGGAATTGAGCGAAAGTTACTCAAACGACAGCGCGATGAGGTATTACAACCGCTTCAACAAGTAATTGATCGTGCAGATACACGGATTCGAGAATTAAAGCAGCAGCGCAAACAAATATCCCGCAAACTGCAAGCGCAGATGCATGAGGCTTATTCGGTAATGAATTTTCTGGGCAATTCATCGAGTTTGCAGCAATTAATGCCCCAATTACCCACAGGTACGGGCGATTGTTGTGCGCCGAAATTACTTCATTATGCTGCGATTAATAAATGGAAACCCTTGGCGATCGCCGAATTTTGGTGGGGAGAATCAACTCAAGATAAGATACCCGGAGAATTCTACGGTGCTTGTGTCGAGCGCTGTCAGCCGTTGATGGGTTTTTTATTATCGGGTATTAATTTAAGCCCAATTCCGATTATTTATCAAGATGAATGGTTGATTGCAGTGAATAAACCATCCGGTTTGCTATCAGTACCGGGAAGATATCATCATAATCAAGATAGCGTTGTCAGTCGCTTAAATAGTTTATTACTATTACCTGATGGCGAAAAGATCGCAGCGGTACATCGATTAGATATGGATACTTCTGGTATTTTACTATTAGCAAAAGATAAAGAAGTTTATCGTTTATTAAGCAAGCAGTTTGAACAAAGGCAGGTTAGCAAAAATTATGAAGCAATACTTTCAGGTAATCTAATTGCTAACAAAGGAACGATTGAACTACCACTATGGGGAAATCCCGAAAATCGTCCTTATCAAGAAGTGAATTACCAATATGGTAAGCCTTGTATAACTAAATTTAAAGTTTTAAATCAAGAAGGAAATTACACTCGCATTGAGTTTATTCCTTTGACGGGAAGAACTCATCAATTAAGAATTCATGCTGCTGATACCAATGGTTTGGGTATACCTATTTTAGGAGATAAACTTTACGGATGCGATTTAGTTGCAAGTCGGCTGCATCTTCACGCCAGAGAAACTTTCATTTGAGCATCCGTATTTGAAAGAAAAGATATCTTTGAAAGTAGAAGTGCCGTTTTAAATTTATAGTAATACTTTTCATTCATTTTAATGGGTTGTAGAGACGTAGCACTGCTACGTCTCCCGACGTTTCCCGCAAAAACGAACCCGTCAAATTTAATGTAATGGATTAGTGGTACTCCACCAAATTAATTATGAGGGGTAACACATTTGTAGTGGGAGCGTCTCGCTCCCTGTTGGAAGCTAGCGAGCAAGATGCTCGCACTCCCCGATACCCAGTTATCTCCAGAAAGCGATAAACCCTCGTGTAAAAATATTAATTAAGTTACTTTCAATCCCCTATACCCAATTCCCCAAAACAATCGCCATTAAAGCAATACCAATCGTAATTACCAACATAAACTTACCACCAGGAACGAGCGATTGATTCAATTCCTCGTATTTATCCCGCTGTTTCCAAGCCATCACCGCAGGAATCACGCCTCCCAAAATTGAGACGCTGAAGGTGCCAGCATAATCCAAAGCTGTAAAAAATATGTTGGGATTAATTGCAGAAAAACCCATTGGCGGAAATAAAATTAGCGAAATTAACGGTAAGCTAACCGTAGGTGTATCCGCAAACAAGTTCATATCTTTGAATAAATCCCGCAAACCGTAGAAAAATCCGATGAAAGATGTTGCGATCGCAAACTCGGAAAACACGGTAACTAAAATCCCCAACCATTGCCCAGCATCACCAGCACGCAATACTTCTAAGGGATCGAAAACACTGCTATTACCGGAAATATTCTCTAACATTGTCGGAGTTACGCTTCCCAAAATCACCGCATTCCACAACAAAAACATTGTTAACGGAATTGCCGATCCTACAACGATGGATTGACGAACTTTTGGCGCATCTCCTTCCAACTGGGTGGCAACCACTGGCACAATATTATGAAAAAACAGCGCCACTAACATTACTGATAACGCAGGAGGTAACGCACTCCAATTTTGAGATAGTAAAGAAGTTGGATGTACCTGCCTTGCAGCTAACAGTAACAATCCTACAAACGAAACTATCACCGTTCCCACAAAAAAGCTATTTAATTTTTCAATAAATCGATCTTTTCCCAGATATAAAATAACGCCAAATATCAAAGCAAACCCAGTACTTCCCATCCATGCTGGTAAATCAGGTATGTCCCATATTTTTCCCACCGCAGAGATTAAAATTTCCCCGCCTTGAGAAACATAAGCTATCAACAAAGCATAATGATAAAACAGGTAAGCCGCACCCGCAGCTTTTGCTCCTACTCCACCCAGAGTGTTTTCCACCATTGCCAAAAAACCGTTGTTAGCGCCCGCGCTATGACGCATACCGTTTAATGTTACCTCTGCAATCAGCAACGCCGACACTACAGCAAACAACCAAACCCCGATTAATAAAGCCGTAGAAGGTACAACACCAGAAGGCAAAGTCACCGCAGGTAAAGCCAGAATCCCCGCACCAACAGTAGTTCCAGCAATCAATGCGGTACTTCCAATAACGCTACCAGGTTTGTGAATTAATTGATTTTGCTCCAAAGTAAGATTAGAAAACAACCGAGTAGTTGAGGGGATATCTGACTTGTCAATTGTCTTCATAAAAATAAATATAAAGTTATGTTAAATATTTTAGCGAAATGTAGAGGATGGCTTCAAGCTGAGATTACCTCACCCCTATCCCCTCTCCTTAGAAGGGTACTTTTGTAGGGTGTGTTACGGCACAAATAATCTATCTTAAGAAATTACCATTTAGCGAAGCCGTAACGCACCATTTGTTTTTAATACAATTACCAATTACCCATTCCCTATTACCTACCAATATATGTACGGTGCAAATCCAAACGAAAAACATCCGATGAAGGGATTTCCGCAAATCTGTTTTATCAAAAATACAGTATCAAATCCAAATATAATTATTGGTGACTATACTTATTACGATGACTTAGAAGATTCCGAGAATTTCGAGCGTAATGTTCTCTATCACTTCCCTTTTATTGGCGATAAATTAATCATCGGTAAATTTTGCGCTTTAGCTACAGGTGTAAAGTTTATTATGAATGGCGCAAATCATAAAATATTGGGTTTTTCTACTTATCCTTTTCAAATATTTGGTAATGGGTGGGAAAAAGTAACACCGCAGCCGGGGGAGCTTCCTAATAAAGGCGATACTGTAATTGGTAACGATGTGTGGATAGGTTATGAAGCGGTAATTATGCCGGGAGTTAAAATTGGTGACGGAGCAATTATTGCATCAAAATCTGTTGTTACTAAAGACGTTTTGCCGTATAGCGTAGTAGGTGGAAATCCGGCGAAAGAAATTAAAAAACGCTTTGCTGATGATGTTATTGAAAAGTTGTTAGAAATTGCCTGGTGGAATTGGGATATAGAGAAAATTACCCGTAATTTAGACAAAATTGTTGGCGGTGATATTGAAGCTTTGAAAGGTTGTAATTGAATATATTTTTTATTTTTGTAGGGTGTGTTACGGCACAAAGAATGTATTTTAATAAATTACAATTTAGCGAAGCCGTAACGCACCATTAATTTGAAAATACATTACCAATTACCAATTACCAATTACCAATTACCACTGAATCTTTTTTATTTTTAGAAATATCTAGAAAAGAACATTTTTCTAAAGGAGAATCAAATAAATGTAGATCGAATTGATCGGATAATTCTTCAAATACTTTAATACCTCTAACGCTGTTACCTCTTTTATCAATTAAAGGAGAGAAAACAGCAATACCGGCTTTATCTGGAATTACACCAATTATTCCTCCTGAAACTCCACTTTTTGCCGGAATTCCGACTCGATAAGCCCATTCGCCAGCATAGTTATACATTCCACAGGTATGCATGACGCTTAAAATATCTCTGACATAACAGGATTTTACCGCCTGTTTATTTGTGATTGGATTAACACCTCTATTTGCCAAAGTTGCAGCCATCACTGCTAAATCGTGACAGTTAACAACCAAAGCACACTGTTGAAAATAAAGGTCTAAAATTTCGTCAATGTTGTTATCAATTATGCCAAAATTAAGCAGTAGATTCGCTAAAGCGCGATTGCGATGCCCGGTAGCTCTTTCCGACATAAATACAGGAGCATCAATAAATACATCGTGTCCGATATAGCGGCGGAACATATCCAAAAGCCGATTCAGCTTGTCAGTACCATTTGAGCCTTTGATTAAACCAGCAGTGGCGATCGCTCCAGCATTAACCATCGGATTATCAGGGCGTTTAGAATTTTCATCCAAGCGAATTACCGAATTGAAAGGATCTCCGGTAGGCTCTACACCAATTTTTTCTAAAAGCGTTTCGCGATTTTGGTCTTCCAAAGCCATGCCATAGACAAAAACCTTAGATATAGATTGAATAGTAAAATGGTTTTGGTTATCTCCGACTTCAAAAATTTCCCCTTCCTTAGTAACAATAGAAATTGCAAACCAATTTGGATCGGCTTTAGTTAATTCGGGAATATAGCTAGCTAAAGAGCCATCATCGAGAGCGCGATATTTTTCATAAAGAGATTTAATAAATTCTGGCAAGTCAGACATTTTATACTTTAATGATTTTGTTTGGCTGACTTTTATCTTGGCATAAAACGAACTCGTTATTAGGTCAAAGGTATTATATTTCTTTGTAGGGGAGGCAAATTGGGAGGGGGACACTGCGTTGCGGGGGTTCCCCCCGTTGTAGCAAGTGTCCGGGTGTAGATTCTCTTCCCCCAATATTGCCGTTGTGTTACGGCACGAATAATATACCTTGAAAAATTATAATTTAGCGAAGCCGTAACGCACTATTTATTTTAATGATGACTAATTAATAAAAAATAATCTTTCATTTTCACCATAGATAATGTTGGGTTACGGTACGAATTTAATTTGTAATTATCTATCAAATTTATTTTTTGCACCTAACCCAACCTACGAATATAAAAATCAACTACTAACTATAAACTCAAATGGTTTGCCAGGTTTCTTCGGTTCCCATCCTGCTTTAATTGCTTGATGTATCCATGATGCAACTTCCGAAGGTACAACTGGCTTAACTTCAATTGTAGCCCAATCTTTGGAATGTGCTTTATCAGTCATGATTACTAATTTTGAAGCAGATTCTTCAGCGTGTTCGACTGCAACATTTAAACCAATCCCGTAACCAGTTTGAGAATAAGTCGCTTTTCTTCTAATCAACCAGATGAAATTTTCTCCATCTACGGTTATTTTTCTCGCGCCTTTTTTTGGTATTCCCATAGTTATTATTTCTCTATTAATTGATGGAGACGTAGCACTGCTACGTCTCTACATTTTGTTTACAACTAACTCCGATTAATCTGAATCAAATCTGTCAAAATACTATCTAAACTGCCGTTAACTTGAATTCTTTCAATTTTTTCGGAAATCCTTTCTAATACTTCTAACTCTTTCAATCTCAAAGCAACGGGGTTATCTTCCATTACTCTGGCTGTATTCAACATACTGCGAGTTGCAGCAGTCTCTTCTCTCCGCCGTACTACATTGGCTTGGGCTGATTTCTCGGCTTCTACAACTTTGCTCAAAATAGTTTTGATTTCCCCAGGTAGAATAATGTCTTTGACTCCTACCGAATCAATTTCTATTCCGTATTCTGCTGCTTTGGGACGAATATATTCGGCAATACTAATATCAATTGCTCCTTTATCTTCTAATAGTTCATCTAAAGTTTTTTCACCTACGGCAGCACGTAAAGCAAACTGCAATTCTTTGTACAAATAACCAATGAAATCTGACAATCCATTTTTTGCTCTCAATGCATCTTGAATCCGGAAACCAGCAGTTAAGTTCAAACGCAGAGGTACTTTATCTTTCGATAAAATATCTTGTCCGGAAACCTCCATGTTTTGCAAGCGCAAGTCAATCACTTCACTTTGGAAAGAACGTCCAAACACCCACCATGCATGAATTCCCGATTCTAGTTGTGCTTGAAATTCTTGGTTTACATACAGCAAACCGATGTGTTGAGCGGGTACTTGGCAAACGTGCAAAGAATAACGACTCAAGCTTACGGTTTCTGGTAAACCCGATATTAATTCAGCTACCTTGGCGGGTGACAATTTAGCATCATTACTAATATCGATAATTTCGACATCAACACCCTGCCAAAACAACTTGCGGCTAGTAGGAGGTAATATCGAAATTACTTTACCTTGATACCTCACAATTGCAGTTTGTTGAGTAAGGGTTTGTGCTGTCTCGCAGTAAGCTGCAACAAATTCAGGATGTCTCTCAATCAAGACTTCTTCAAGGGGAAAGTTTGGATTATGCACCAGACGACTCATTGCATAATAGGTAATTTCTTTATCTATTGCCCAAAAAGCATATTCTCCAGGCTCAAGAGGACGCACAAAGTTATTTTCAACGTACAATAAACCGATTTCATATTCTTTAACTAAGATTTTCTTTAATCCACTAAAATTAAATCCACGCAGTTGCTGCACGAATTGAGTGGGCAATTCTAAACTTTCTTCTAAGTTAAAGATATGCGATTCTACTTCAATAAAACCACGCCAAAATGCTCGGAGTTGATTTGGTAAAACGTTTATCCATCGCTGCCCCAATCGTACTAAAGCAGCTTGATTAAAATTGGTACGTACTATTAATAGATGTTCTTCTAATTCTGCTGCATTATCTCTTAATAATAATTCGAGGTTTTCAATATTGGCTTCCGGCTGTTTTAAATCAAAGGTTTCAACTCGCCAATATCTACCGAAATAAGTATAGGTTCCAGAAGTTAGAATCTTCTTAAAATCGCTGCGGTTATACAAAATCCCGATTTCACCGGGTTTAATATAGAAAGTTTTCCACATAGGTATTTTTATAGATAGTTGAGGTAATTTAGGCAATCGCAATCGAGAGAAAAATCTTGATAGAAACATTTATAGGAAGAAAGGGAATGGGTAATTGGTAATAGGTAATTGTTTTTAATTATTTGAGTTTCAACCGCCGGATTATGCACCATCCTTAACTTGTAGTACGTATGCTACGCAATAAAGTCAAAACTCCGCAAATGCAAGCGCTGATATGATTCCATAGCGGGCAAAAGCTTCTCAGTAACTGGATTAAGAAAACTGTTGTCTTATCTTAAATTACCCGAAGGTAATCCAAAATCATCAAACAATTCTCAAATATGAGGTTCGCTTTTTCTTTCCAGAATTTCCAGAGAAAAACTGAATCGAGCCAATGAAGCCCATACTCAATTTAAGGAGAAAACAATTGCTCTAGCTACTTCACCATCACTACCGAATGTTAACAAGTAACAAACAATTGCAGGCACTTACATTGCGGAGTTTGCCTCTTGCGAAGCATTTGTTGGAATTACGCCCCCCTGTTTCGATCTCTCGAACATCGGGAACCTTTCTAGCAAGGAGCTTAGGAGCGTTATTGCAGATTGTTCTGACTACCGTGACAGGGTAGGGTGTTGGTTGAAAGTACAGGAATTGAACCTGCTAATCATAGATTATGAGTCTATTGCTCTACCAGTGAGCTAACTTCCGGGTGCTTAATGCAGGAATCGAACCTACGAATGATAGATTTAGCGTCTATTGCTTTACCACTTAGCAAATTAAGCTGTTGAAATAGTTTCAAGTTGTTCGCGGTATACGCTTTAAGCATTGCTCGGCGCACCAGTCGGATATACAGAATCCGAACTATAGCGAAGCTTTACTATTACCTCACTACAAATGTAGCACATTAAAATACAATGGCAAGTTTGGTTGGTGTTGGGGCGTAGGGGAGACGTAGCAGTGCTACGTCTCTACATTCATTTTCGTGATGCAATTTAGGGAAGGAATTACAGTCAACGTTTTTTTCTTGATGATAGATAAGTTATAAATATTGCGTAGTTTTCTAATTCGATGGCGTGAAAATATTTTGCAAACAGAGTTTAATCTCGATATTTAGATTAGTAATTTTACTGTCTTTAGTGAAACCATCTTTAGCGAGAGCAGATGTTTTACCGCCGGAAGAAGAATATATAGAATCTTTGAAAAACAATAAAGCCCTTATTTTAGTTACGCCGATTTTGGGGGTTTCTTTAATTGCTGGGGTTGTGTATTGGAAAAAATCAAAAAATGTGAAGAAAGATGAATAATAATATTTTGCATAAATGAGCAATTTTATTTACAGGCTGTGGATAAGTATGCAATTTAATAATTGTTAGGTTATAAATAATACGTAGTTTTTCCAATCAAACAACGTGAGAATATTTCGCAAGCAGAGTTTAATCTCAATATTCCCTTTAGGAATTTTATTGACTTTATTTAAACCATCTTTAGCACGAGCAGATGTTGTAACTCCAGGTATGAGCCGTGTAAGATATTGTTTCAAAATAAATAATATTGATAAATATCCAGATCATTTGTTTTTAGTAATGAGAAAGTATGAAGGTCCTGGTTATCCATCAAATGAGTTATTAAAATCGGGAAAATGTGTGGATTTGAGTGGTTATCGAGAATATGCTGAAGTTTATGCATTAAAAAAATCAGATATTAATTTACAAGAAGACATAGTTTCAAATCAAGGAGGTGATGAGTTAAAAGATTTTGAAAGCAAAAAATCTAAATTAATTACCGCTACAAGGAAAATTCGTCCTATCAGAAGAATGAAGGATGTTTATCAAATAGCCAGAGTAGCTCAAGCTTATGAAATATCCGAAATTAACAATAGGGATTTAAGCTTGAGAAGTAGCTCAATTACTTATTTTTACAAAAATAACAAATCGGAAACAAAAGCTTATTCTGATGGAGACAAGTTTCCATTGCCTTCAAGCAAGAATACAGCTTTCCTCTGGTATATGCCAATTTTTGGAATCTCTTTGATTAGCGGGGCTGCTTACTGGAAGAAATTAAATAAATCTAACAAAGGCGAATGATAAAAATTATTGCAGCCACTTTGTTAATATTAACTGCTGCTTTTGTATCGGTAGCCTTTCCTCTTGCGACTTATACTTTAACATTAGCGAGTTTTGGGCTGGCTCACGTTTTAACTGAGTTACGTTATCTAGATTTGCGTTTTCGTCAACGTGTAGATTTTGATTTACAAATAAAAATATTTATTCTGCTTCTAGTAATAGTTAATTTACGGATTTCGCAACTTATAGGTGTAATTCATTCTTCGATAAGCGTTTGTTTGGAATTAATTTGTGTAATTGGTTTAGTTGCGCTGGTTATTCCAACTTTAAAAGCCAAAGATCGGAAATTGGAAATTTTAGGTATCTTAGTTTGTACTATCCTTTTTGCTGGAGTATTTTGGATACCCATCTTAATGATGGTGCTTCTCGCTGTTTTACACAATATTACTCCGGTAGGGTTTATTGCAGAAAGATTAAAAGGTTTGCAGCGAAAATTTGCTTTATTTATCTGTTTTATTGTATTTGCAATAATTCCATCTATAATTATCACTGGATATCCTTATAATTTTTTATCTTCTTTAAATTTAGTTGCACCATCTGCCGATATTTTACAAGCTGGAAACCTGCAACTTCACTTAGGTGCATTTGTTCCTCAACAACTACATGAAATGCCAATGGCGCAAAATGCATTTTCCGCAGCAGTGTTTCTCCAATGTATGCACTATGCTGTAGTTTTAGGTGTATTACCTAACTGGGAGAAAAACAGAAACAATAATTTTGTCAGTCATTTTTTGGTATGGAATCGTCAAAATATATTTGAAAAAGTAGTAATATTTTTAAGTACGTTGATATTTATTTACTTCGCTCAATCCTTTACCGATGCGCGTAAACTATACTCAATAGCAGCAGCGATTCACGCTTGGGTAGAATTCCCGATTTTACTTTTAGCTTTAGCAATTCCGGCTAAAGAAGAAAAAATAATAATTTAATTACCAATCCCCAATCCCTATAACATAAATTCAATCAGTCGATAAATAATTATTCCACCACAAAAAGAAGCAATATTAGCAATCATTGATAAATACAGTCCTTTTCTCCATCCTAAATCCAAAACTTGCGAATATAAAAAGCCTTCAACAAAGATAACAATAGATTCAATTATAATTACCCTAAGTGGAAATATGAAGTCAGAAATAATTATTTGATTGCTCGTCCATGCTAGGGGATGAGTTAAAAGAGTCGCACCGCAAGCCAAAGCAAACATTGCTAATAATTCGACTGAAGACGAAAATCGCTGTAGAAAATGAGTTAGCAATAAAATAATTGGAATTTCAATAGCTAAGGAAATTAGTAAAGCTATGAATTGAGTCATTGATTGCGGTTTTGAATTGCATCAATTATACCAGCATTTTAGAAGCAATTAAGAGCAGAGGGAAAATAAGGGCAGATCATTTCTATAAACTATAATTGCTAACTTTGACTTTATATGATATTAAAATATTTGGTAAAAGATAAAACATCAAAATTTTACCTCTTTCTACCGTTCCCCGTTTTCCGTTCCTTTATACTAAATAGTATGTATAAATTTGCAGCAGCAAGCGTTGATGAAACTATTGTATATGGTTCTGGAAGACCACAATACAGTGACGAAAAGGTTTTGCAATGGATTGAGTTTATGCAAAGTCAAAATATCAAGCGCATTTGCTGTTTGCTTGCTCCTCGTCAATTAAATAATTATTCAAATCTATTAGAATTATATCAAAAGCAATTTGGATCAAAACAAGTTTGTTGGGCACCGATTGAAGATTTTAATTTAATTGATAAGCAATTATTAATCCAAGAAATATTGCCATTTTTAGCAGAAGGCGATCGCCAAAATGAAAAAGTAGTAGTTCACTGCTCCGCTGGAATTGGACGCACGGGACAGGTTTTAGCAGCATGGTTAGTTTATGGAAGAGGATTTTCTAATCAAGAAGCAATATCAACAGTTATGCGAATGAAAAGAAATCCCTATGAATTTATAGTTACAACTGCAATGAAAGGTAAAAATCCTTGGAAAGCAATCTCGCAATTAAATCTACTTTTAGATGATTGTCGTAATTTTGGCGGAAAAAACAGATAACTATTATAGGTTTGTAGTAAGGACTTTAGTCCTCAAATCAAAGGGCTGAAGCCCTGACTACGAACTTTGATTACTAGTTAAAAACACTTCAATTAAACAATCATGCATAAAACAAGTCAACCCGACCCCGTTCGTTTAGAAATCTTTAAAAATATTTATCAATTTATTGCCGAACAAATGGGAATCGTGCTGCAAAATACGGCAGCATCGGTAAATATTAAAGAACGTTTAGACTTTTCCTGTGCAATCTTTGAAACTTCGGGTTTATTAGTTGCAAATGCTCCTCATATTCCCGTACATTTAGGTTCAATGAGTGAAAGCGTCCGCAGTTTAATTAACGATAAAGCAGACACTTTAAAATCGGGAAACGTATATTTATCAAATAACCCTTATAACGGCGGAACTCATCTTCCCGACGTAACGGCAATTACCCCTGTTTTCTCTTCTTCTAATAGTCCCATCTTTTACGTTGCTTCTCGCGGACATCAAGCGGATATTGGCGGAATTACACCCGGTTCGATGCCTCCTCATAGTAAAACTATAGAAGAGGAAGGTATTTTATTTGATAATTTTCTTTTAGTTGAATCAGGAAATTTTCGAGAACTAGCAGTTAGAGAAATACTAGCAAATCATGCTTATCCAGCTAGAAATCCCGACCAAAATATAGCTGACTTTAAAGCACAAATTGCTGCTAATAATCGTGGAGTTCAAGAACTTCTGAAGATGGTTGAGCAATATAGCTTAGAAGTAGTCCAAGATTATATGAAATTTGTGCAGGATAATGCCGAAGAAGCAGTACGAAAAGCAATTGACGTTTTAAAAGATGGTTCGTTTAGTTATGAAATGGATAGCGGTGCGGAAATTAAAGTTAATGTTACCATCAATAAAGAAAATCGCAGCGCCAAAATAGATTTTACCGGCACATCCAAACAGCTACATAGTAACTTTAATGCTCCCAAAGCTGTAACTCAAGCTGCCGTTTTATACGTCTTCCGTACCTTAGTTAAAGATAATATTCCCCTCAATGCAGGTTGTCTCAATCCTTTAGAAATTATTATTCCCCAAGGCTGTATGCTCAATCCAACTTATCCAGCAGCAGTAGTAGCGGGTAATGTGGAAACTTCTCAAACAATCGTCGATGCTTTATATGGTGCTTTAGGAATAATGTCTGGTTCTCAAGGCACCATGAATAACTTTACTTTTGGCAATGAAAACTATCAATATTACGAAACAATATGTGGTGGCTCCGGTGCTGGTGAAGACTTTGACGGTACGGATGCAGTGCAAACCCATATGACGAATTCGCGTTTAACCGATCCAGAAGTATTAGAAACGCGATATCCCGTACTTTTAGAAAACTTTAGCTTGCGTCTCGGTAGCGGCGGTAAAGGAAAACATTCGGGTGGTAATGGAGTGATTCGTCGCATCCAATTTTTAGAAAATATGACAGCGAATATTCTTTGCAGTCACCGTTTAATATCTCCCTTTGGTTTAAATAATGGAGAGGCAGGAAAAGTTGGACGTAATTTAGTAATACGTAAAGATGGAAGCGAGGAGAAATTAGATAGTACCGCAACAGTTGAAATGAAACCTGGAGATGTTTTTATCATCGAAACTCCTGGTGGTGGTGGATTTGGATGATTTAGATTTTGGAATAGGCTCGTAGTAAGCGATTTATCGCCTCCGAATTCCTAATTATCAGGCGTAGACAGTGCTACTACGAACTATTACAGCACTTTGCAGGTATATGAGGTACATTTCCCTACTCCCTACTCCCTACTCACTACTTCCTCTAGAAAAGATGTGTACCTCACTTAAATGAAATCTGCTGTATATTCCCTATTGCCTTTTTAAAATAATTTAATTAGCATACTAACTACTGAATAACCAACATTAAGAGATTTTCAAAACACATGATTAAAAATACTTGCTTAAAATTACTTCGTAAAATAACGCTCCTTTCGACTGTTTTTTTATTGGTATTTTCTACTATTTCCTGTACCGATAATCAAGCAAATCCTCCACAAGTTGAAGCTATCGAAACACCTTCTCCACCAACTACTTCATCTACAGAAGAATTACCTGCAACAGTGCAAAGTGCAGTTTTATCAGATGCAACAAAACGTGTTAGTAAACCTGTAGCTGCACTGCGGATAACTCAAACACAAAAAGAAAGTTGGGCAGATAGTTGTTTGGGATTAGCAGAATCGGGTAAGCTTTGCGCTCAGGTAATAGTGCCCGGTTGGAAAGTTGTAGTCAGTGATGGGCAGCGCGAGTTGGTTTATCGTACAGATGAGAAAGGTAAACAAGTGAAATTAGAAGAGTTGCAAAAGTAATCTCCCCTACTCCCTATCAATACAAGCAGGGAAAACGGAGGAAGCTGAGGGGTAGAGGTAGTGCGTTAGCGTTCACGCGGAGCGTGCGGCTCAGCGTGTCCCGAAGGACATACTTCTAGCTCGCTGTTTGTAATTCGCTACCCGAGACACTTGCTGCCAGAAATATTCCCCAAAACCTTCGGTTAACTCAAAGCAATAATTCTCGATCCGATAACCCCAATTAGTACAATTAAACCCAAACCTCGACGAAAATAATTAACTCCCGAAAATAATTCCTGCCAACCCCAAGTAAATATACAGCCGAAAGCCAGTACTTCTAAACCTGTATTAACATCTCCTTTAGTAAAAAATAGTTGTAATAAACTAGCTACAAGCCAAACAATCAGTGGTGGGTTTGGTGGTTGAGCAATGACAATATTGCCATCATCGTCGCGGAATACTTTATCGAATAAGGTATTTTGCATTGTCATAATAAACCTACTAGTAATTCTTGAGAAATATAGAAAAAGAGAACAGCCAAAATTTTGCTATTGATTTCTAATAAAGGCTTTTCATGTCACTAATGTTAAAACAGCAGATGCCAAAAAAACTCTACTGTTGGTATGTTGTGGGGTAGCAATGGGCTTTGCGGCTACATCTATTTATATATACCGATAGGACAAAGTTCATAATACGTAACTTTCATGAGTTAATAAGAACTAATAACTATCAACCTTCCTCATGATTACAGGTACGACAAAACTACTGGGAATAATCGGACATCCCGTAGAACATTCGCTATCCCCTTTAATGCAGAATGCTGCTTTAGCAAAGTTAGGATTAGATTATACTTATCTTCCTTTTCCTATCGAACCGCAAAATCTAGCAAAAGCCCTCGATGGATTTGCTGCAATTGGTGTTGTAGGATTTAACGCTACTATTCCCCACAAACAAGCAATAATACCTTTGCTTTGTGAAGTTGAACCAATCGCTCAAGCTGTAGGTGCAGTAAATACGGTAGTTCGTCAAGACGATAGATGGATAGGCACAAATACTGATGTCGAAGGGTTTATTGCGCCATTGCGATCGCAAGATAAAAATTGGAGTCAAATCAATGCAGTGGTTTTAGGTAATGGCGGTGCGGCGAGAGCGGTTGTAGCTGGTTGCTCTCAATTAGGTTGTGCTTCGGTTCATGTGGTGGGACGCAATTTTCAAAAGTTAAAAGAATTCCGCGATAGTTGGCAAGATTCGCCAATTCAAGTCAATTTGCAGGTTCATCAATGGGATTCTTTACCAGAAGTAATCAAACAAGCGAACTTGTTGATTAACACAACCCCCATCGGGATGTATCCTAATATTGAAAATTCACCGTTGGATGCAGATTTATTCGCGCATCTACCAAAAGGCGCAATTGCTTACGATTTAATATATACCCCTAGTCCTACAAAATTTTTACAATACGCACAACAAGCAGATAAAACTGCAATTGATGGTTTAGAAATGTTAGTTCAACAAGGTGCAGCAGCCTTAAAGATTTGGTTGCAAAGGGAAGCTGTTCCTGTTGATGTGATGCGTCAAGCTTTGCAACAACAACTTTATAAAAAGTAAAGAGCCAGAAATAAATCTTTACTTTTAACTATTCCCTATTCTCGTTAACTGACATTTGATAAGTTAAAACTTCAATTTTGATCGGCAATCTTAAACCAAAAACTTATTTACTTTTTACACATTTGTCGTATCATTGGTTATAGCAAATGATACATTCATAGATTTTTATCTATGCTAATCAATAAAAAGCATATAGATAACTATCTAGGAGTGCAGTAGACTTATTAGCAATGCAATTTGGTGCATTCTTGTATAGTCTCAAAATAATAAAGTCAAAAAATCATCCTTTTGGTGGTAGTCTTTATTATCGAAGATAGTTTTTACTGTCCTATGGGGTTTTCTCTGAAAATTTTTGCTAATTGAATAACGATAATAAGGTAGTGCGTTGCTCTTCCCAGGGTTGTAGTGATTGTTGTTGCCACTAATATTTGCTATTACTGCTTTTCAAACTTTAATGTTTGAACAAGTAGGGAAAAGTTTTGCTTAAATTAGCCCTTCGGTTATAAATTTAAATAATAAAACAAGAACAATTACAACTGAAAATATGGTGTTTAGAAGATGCAAATAACCAATCAAATCCATTTTAGAAACCTGCGTGGTGACATCTTCGGTGGTGTAACTGCGGCAATTATTGCTTTACCGATGGCTTTAGCTTTCGGGGTTGCTTCCGGTGCTGGTCCTGCTGCTGGACTTTACGGTGCTGTATTAGTGGGGTTTTTTGCAGCATTATTCGGCGGTACTCCCACATTAATTTCCGAACCCACCGGACCGATGACGGTGGTGTTGACTTCGGTAGTTGCTCAGATGATAGCAGCACAAGATGGAAATAGAGAAGCCGGGTTAGCACTGGCTTTTACGGTAGTAGTAATGGCTGGGATAATTCAAATTATTCTTGGTGCATTGAAGTTGGGAAGATACGTTACTTTAATGCCCTATACCGTGGTTTCCGGTTTCATGTCGGGAATTGGTATTATTCTGGTTATTATTCAAACCGCCCCGTTTTTAGGACAGCAAAGTCCTGGAGGTGGAGTACTTGGGGCAGTACAAAATTTCCCCAATTTAATCGCAAATATTCAACCGATTGAAGCCTTTTTAGGACTATTAACAGTCCTTATTCTGGTATTTTCTCCTAAGAAGATAAATAAGATTGTCCCCCCGCAGTTGACAGCTTTAATAATAGGAACGTTAATTTCGGTATTCTTATTTAATAATGTTGCAAGTCTTGACAGAATTGGAGCATTTCAAGCAGGTATACCATCATTTAGAATGCCTGTATTTAGTGCGCCCTTATTCCGAGTCATGCTCGTTGATGCTTTGGTTCTAGGTATGTTGGGTTGTATTGATGCCTTGCTGACATCAGTAGTTGCAGACAGTTTGACTCGCACCGAACATGATTCAAATAAAGAATTAATTGGTCAAGGTATAGGTAATATCGTTTCTGGATTGTTTGGCGGTTTGGCTGGTGCTGGTGCGACGATGGGAACGGTGGTTAACATTCAGGCAGGCGCTCGCACTGCGGTTTCTGGCTTGAGTCGTGCTTTGATTTTGATGGTTGTGGTTTTATGGGCTGCACCTTTAATTTCTCCAATTCCTAAAGCAGTATTAGCAGGCATTGCGCTGAAAGTAGGTATAGATATTATCGATTGGAGTTTTCTAAAACGCGCTCACAAGGTATCTCCCAAAGCTGCCTTGATTATGTATGGCGTAATTATTCTGACGGTATTTGTTGACTTAATTGTTGCGGTTGGTGTTGGGGTATTTGTTGCTAACATCTTGACTATTGAACGTTTAAGTAATCTTCGTTCTGAAGATGTGAAGACAGTCACAGATGCTGATGATGCGATTATCTTAAATGATGTAGAAAGAGATTTATTAGATAGAGCAAACAATCGCGTGTTGCTGTTCCAATTAGAAGGACCGATGATCTTTGGTGTTGCTAAGGCGATCGCCCGCGAACAAACTGCGATGAAAGACCACGACGTATTGATTTTGGACTTGAGTGAAGTTCCACATATCGGCGTAACAAGTTCTTTAGCGATAGAAAATGCGATCAAAGACGCGATTGATAACGGTCGTTACGTATTTATTGTTGGTGCAGCAGGTAAGATTAAGCAGAGACTGCAAAAATTAGGAATCTTGAATATATTGCCTCCAAATCACATAGTTGACTCACGTGAGGAAGCATTAAAACAAGCACTAAACTTAGTGAACTATCGTAGCAATGATGTTTCCCAATATCCAACCACTGGCTTCAATGAAACTGCATTAGGACAATAAGTATTTCGGATGGAGGATGTAAGGATTTTAGATTATAAAGCAAGCCTTCAGATGGAGACATTGGGGGCAGGAGATAACCTAAAATTCCCTGAGTCTTTCTTTTTTTTTAAACAGAAGACAAATCAAAATCACGAATCTGAAATTTAAAATCAAGTGATGAAAATTACAGAATTTTACAAGTTAAAGGAGTTATAGAAGTTACAGAATTGTCAAAATTCGCATAACTTTAGATAACTCTTTCTAACTGCTAAAAGCTGCTGATAAATCCGATTAAATTCTGATAAACTCACTTTTATTAATCAACCCATTTGCTAGGAGAAAGAATAAATACCTCTGATGAATTATCCACTTGAATTCCTAGGGCTAAGCAATCATTTGCTGGCGACTACCGAAGCTGAAGAAGCACCCCTTGTCCTTGCAGGGGTATTACTGAGTTTAATTGTAATTTATCTTGCAAGTAAACTAGGTGGTGAGTTGTCCAGAAAGCTGGACTTTCCGCCAGTTTTGGGTGAATTAGTTGGTGGTGTAGTAGTCGGTGCTTCGGCTCTAAATCTCCTAGTTTTCCCCGAAAGCGGTGCGACTGCTTCCGACTCGTTACTGATGACTGTTTTACAGTTTTTTGATGATATTAGTCCGGAAGCGGTAACATCAATTTTTGCAAGTCAAAGCGAAGCAATTTCAATTTTGGCAGAATTAGGTGTAATTGTTCTGCTGTTTGAAATTGGTTTGGAATCCGATTTACGAGAACTGCAAAAAGTCGGTTATCAAGCTGCTGTTGTTGCGGTGGTGGGAGTAGTTGTTCCCTTCGTGGCTGGTACTGCGGGTTTGATGTTTTTGTTTAACGTCTCTACAATTCCAGCTGTTTTCGCAGGTGCGGCTTTAACTGCAACTAGTATTGGTATCACCTCAAAAGTGTTATCGGAGTTGGGACATCTCAAATCAGCAGAAGGGCAAATTATTGTTGGCGCGGCGGTAATTGATGATGTCTTGGGTATTATCGTTTTAGCGGTAGTAGCAAGTTTGGCGAAAACTGGCGAAGTCGATATTTACAATGTAATTTATCTGATTATTAGTGCCAGCGCTTTTCTAATCGGTTCGATTTTACTGGGTAAATTCTTCAATAAAGCCTTTCATTTGAGTGCCGAATTTTTTCAAACTAGAGGAAACATCGTAATTCCGGCATTCATCTTTGCATTATTCATGTCTTTTGTGGCTAACGCAATTCATTTAGAAGCAATTTTAGGAGCTTTTGCTGCTGGTTTAGTTTTGGATGAAACTGATACGCGCAATGAATTAGACGAGCAAGTAATTCCCATTGCAGATATCTTGGTACCTATTTTCTTTGTTAGCGTCGGAGCCAGAGTTGATTTAAGCGTACTTAATCCTGTAGTTCCCGAAAATCGTCAAGGTTTAGTTCTAGCAGTCTTTTTGATTGTAGTAGCGATTATCGGTAAAGTAATTACAGGTTGGGCAGTCTTTGGCAAGCCCGGAATTAATCGTTTCGCGATCGGTGTAGGAATGGTTCCACGGGGTGAAGTTGGACTGGTATTTGCAGGCATTGGTGCAGCTAGCGGCGCACTTGATAAGCCTTTGCAAGCAGCCATCATTATTATGGTGATTTTGACAACCTTTTTAGCGCCGCCTTTCTTACGGATTGCTTTTAGTAATACAGCTCAAGATGTTATAGAGGAAGCAGATGCTGCTAGTTAAAGATTCCATACATTTTTAATTTTGTGCAGATAATCAAGTCACCATTTATGGTGGCTTTTTTTATAGGTAATAGGTAATGGGTAATAGGATTGCTTGCCTACACAATGTTCCTTAGTCTACGAGAGACACTATTTTTAATGCCAATTTTTTTTGTTAATTTTCTTGTTAAACTTATTGTTGTATAAGAATTCGGGATACCCTACAAAAAATACTCTTTATTTATATAAACTTTTCCCAATTACTAATTATTAATTACCTATTACCAATTACCTACAAACCATATACTTATGGAACAAATGTTACAAGAGCTTTCAAAAAGTCCTATTGCCGCATTTACGATTCTTTTATTAGTAATTCTAGTAGTACCCCCAATCTTTGAACGTTTACGACTTCCGGGTTTGGTTGGATTATTAGCAGCAGGAGTAGTTTTAGGGCCCCGATGGTTTGGGAATCTTGAATGCAGAAACCGAAACGATGAAATTGCTGTCGGACATTGGTAAAATTTATTTGATGTTCGTTGCTGGTTTAGAAATAGATTTAGAAGACTTTCGTAAAAATAAAGATCGTTCTTTAGGCTTTGGAGTTGCAACTTTTCTAATCCCCCTAATTTTCGGTGCGATGGTGGGAAGATTTTTCGGTTTTGGCTGGAATGCTTCAATTTTAATTGGTTCTTTGCTCGCTTCTCATACTCTTCTGGGTTTTCCTATAGTTACCCGTTTGGGAGTCACTAGCAATCAAGCCGTTACCGTAACTATCGGGGCAACAATTTTTACCGATATTGCTGCATTATTGGTGTTAGCGATTTGTGTTTCAATTAGTGCTGGAGAATTTTCTGCTGTTAGTTTAACCATCCAATTAACTACTTTAGCGATTTATTCGGCAATAGTTTTATTCGGTTTTGATTGGGCTGGAAAAGAATATTTTCGTCGCACTGGAGACGAGCAAAGCAATCAATTTTTGTTTGTTTTGTTAGCAGTATTTTTAGCTTCTGTAGGAGCGGAGATAATTAATGTAGATAAAATTGTCGGAGCATTTTTAGCAGGTTTAGCGGTAAACGATGCTGTGGGACATTCTCCGGTAGAAGAAAAAGTAGAATTCGTTGGAAGTACCTTATTTATTCCTTTCTTCTTTGTGGGAATGGGGTTGTTGATAGATTTTGCTGGTTTTGTTTCCAGTCTTACTACTCAACTACCTTTAACAATAGCAATTGTTGGAGCCTTAATTATTAGTAAATTTTTAGCTGCATTTATAGCGAAATTACTTTATGGCTACAACTGGAATGAAGCTTTAACAATGTGGTCTTTATCATTACCTCAAGTCGCTGCAACTTTAGCCGCTGCACTAGTAGGAAAAACTGCTGGAATAATTACAGATGCCGTATTTAATACAGTAATCGTTTTGATGTTAGTTACGGCTATCTTAGGACCAATATTAACCGCAAAATTTGGAAGTAAATTAACAGTACCTAAAGCAAGTTTAGAAAAAAGCTCTCAAAAGCAAAAAGTAGAAACAGAAGATGTAGAAATTAGTTTAGATACTGATAACTTAGTTTACAATAGTCTTTTTAAGGTTGTAGTACCTGTTTATAATCCTCATACCGAAAGATATTTAATTGAAATGGGAGCATTATTAGCTCATCATGAAAAAGGGATAGTGGTGCCTTTATCGATTCCGAAAGCACACGTTCAGATGGATGAACCGCGATTAAAGGTTTCTATTAAAAGAAGTAAGAAATTACTACAGCAAGCTTTAAAAATTAGTCAAGAATTCCAAGCCCAAGCTAAGCCAGTAATTCGTATTGATGATGATATTTCACGGGGAATTAGTCGCGCAGCTAGAGAACAAAATGCCGATTTAATTATCATGGGGTGGAGTCAAACCGGAAGATTAAAAGCGCGTTTGTTTGGTAATATTATCGATAATGTTTTTTGGGCTGCTCATTGTCCGGTAGCTGTGATGCGATTGCTAGATGAACCAATAAACATTCATAGTATTCTCGTTCCCGTGGGAAACATTACACCTGAAATATTGCGTGCAATCCAATTTGCTCAACTTTTCGCCGATACAAACGAAGCATCAGTGACATTATTACACATCCGTCCGCGCAAAACTTCTGACAACGCGATCGCCGTGTTTGAATCGGAACTTTCCTCATATTTAGCTCAAAGCAAATCTCGTAAAGAAGTAGTAATACAAACCATTCGTCACGATGACGTAGCTAAAGTAATTATCAAAGAATCTAATTCTTACGACATGGTAATATTGCGCTCAGTTCACCGTCGTACAGCAGGGGGATTAGCAGTTAGCGACGTAACTAATAAATTGCTTTCATCTATTAACAATTGTTCGATGGTTTTATTTGGGGAACCGCATTCAGGTTAGGAGTTAGGCAACGGATGGAGTTAGGAGTTAGGAGTTAGGAGTTAAGAGTTAAAAAATAAGTGTTTCAACTATAAGTTGAATGATTTTTTAGAGTATGTAAATGAGAAAGAAGTATATAGGACATAATAATGAAAACTGAACGTGAAAGAAATGAAATTATTGATGCTATTAATGTACTTTTAAACCAAGCTTATGATAGTACGCTGGATGAGATTTACTTATTGCTTCAAAAAATAGAAGATGAAGAGGATAAAAACGATTTAATAGCCTATCATGCTGCGAAAGATGATGCAGAAAATAATATTACTATTGCATGGGAAGACATTAAAAAAGAAATTGCTAATGAGAGAAAAAAGGACGTAGCGTGACTTACGAAGTTAAGTTTACTAAGGGTGCTAAAAAAATGTTTAAAAAACTATCTCAAGAATTACAAGACCGAATACAACTCAAAATAGATGATTTAGCAACAGAACCACGTCCAAACAAAGTTAAAAAGTTACAAGGTGAAGAAAATACATATCGAATTAGAATAGGCGATTACCGCGTTATTTATGACATTTTCGATGATATTTTATTAGTAAAAATTATAGATGTAGGACATCGTAGCAAAGTTTATAAAGATGAAAGTTAAATGATGAAAAAAATAAGCGCGATCGCCGCATTTGTGAGGTGGGGTGAAAAAGGCGATCGCGTTTTGGGTGAATTGATTAAAACTAGAGAGTTACTACTAAAGAATGATTGAATTTTTATTTCATAATCTTTACGGCTAATCAAGGTTCGTAGTTGCGCTGAAGCGCTCTCCGATTAATTATTTTAGGAGGGGCTAAAGCCCAACTACAAACCCCTCTATCACCCCAATCTTTCAATCAAATGCTCACCTACCCGCAAAGCATTAGCAATCACAGTCAAAGCGGGGCTGGTTGCAGAGATGGAGGGGAAGAAACTACTATCAACGACGTAGAGATTATCTATATCGTGAGTTTGACAGTTGAGGTTGAGAACTGAAGTTCTGGTATCTTCGCCAAAGCGACAAGTTCCCGCTTGATGTGCCACTACTTCTATGGGTGTTTCAGCACGGGGATAAATTTTTTGGTTGTTTCCGTCTATGGATTTAAGTACGTCAATCCAACGATAAACTAAACGGTCGTGTGCTTCAAGGTTATTAGCAGTGTAATCTAAATATAATTTGGCACCTTTAACACTAACCCGGTTTTTAGGTGATGGTAAATCTTCAGTTTGCAACCACCAACCGATAGAACGTTTTGCTAACTGTTTTAAACCAAATTCTGGCATTAATTTGGCTGCTACTGATAAAAGCGGTGGTGACTCGGAAAAAATCACATCTTGAAGAATACCACCAGAATTTTGAATATGCCCCATTGGGTAAGAAAAATTTTCATCACCCCAATAAAAATCATTAATATAGCGAGTTCTTTGAAATAATCCGGAGTTTGGGGTATTAGTAATTTGTACTAATACCGTCATCAACTGTTTCATTAAATTACGTCCCACCAAATCGGAACTATTAGCAAGTCCTTTGGGATGTTTTTCGTTAGCGGAACGTAAAAGTAATGCTGCTGAATTTATTGCACCGCAGGAAACTACAATAATATTAGCTGATAATAAAAAACATTGTTCGCCAATTTTTACTTCTACAGCTTTAACTTCTTTCCCTGAAGCATTTGTCAGCAAACGTAAGACTTTTGCTCTTTTCTTCAGCTTGACATTCTCGTAAAGTTTGAGTGCAGGAGAAATTCCAGTATCTTCCGAATCAGTTCTTCCTATATTTCCAACTCCGATGGGGAGGTATGCTGGGTGCAATCCTTGTTTGGAGATATCAATACAAATACTTTCTATTTGAGGTTCGTTCTTCACTGCATGGTGTGGAAAAGCTTTGCTACGAGGTGGTTCTGTCAAGTCATCACTCGTTTTACCGTGAACTTGATAGAGTTTTTCCGCTTCCGTATAGTAAGGTTCAAAATCCTTATATTTAACATCCCATTCCGGAGAAAAACCATCTTGATGCTGAACTTTTTCAAAATCCTTTTCTCGCATTCGTTGCAGTACACCACTATAAATTTTGGTATTACCACCTACCGAATAACTAGTTTGAGGATAAAAAGAATCGCCGTCTTCCTCATACCACTGTTCTGGTGCATGAAAGCTTTCCTTTTTAAACACTTCCACATCAACTAATTCCGAACTTTCTTTTTCTAAAAAATCTCCTTGTTCCAAAACAAGAATTTTCTTACCCGTAGGTGCTAATTTACGCGCTAAAGTCCCTCCACCAGCACCTGTACCGATAATAATTACATCGTAATGTTGGTCGTCAATAATCATTTTTATTTGTTATTTGATAGTTGATAGTTGATAGTTAACTGGTAATTGGTAATTGGTAATTGGTAACTGTTCACTGTTCACTGTTCACTGATTACTGCCACAGATAAAGAAGTACAAATAAAACAATCCAAATTACGTCAACGAAGTGCCAAAATAATGATGTTGCATCTACGCCATAATGACCGTTTTCGTAGTTTCCTGGAATGAAAGAACGGACTAACATATTAAGCTGCAATAAAACACCTGTTAAAACGTGCAATCCGTGGAAACCTGTTAATAAGTAAAACATTCCACCGAATACACCAGATGTAAAGCTAAATTCAAGAGCGCTCCATTCAACTGCTTGTCCGTAGAGAAAGTAGCTTCCCATAGCCATTGTTAATAACCAAAATAGGCGAAATAGCCAAATCCTATGGCTTTTTAATGCCTTTTCTGCAAAGTAAATAACGAAGCTACTAGAAACCAGAATTATTGTATTAATGAATGGCTCTCTAACTTCTAATCCTTCAACTCCCGGTGGTAGCCAATCAACGGTTGTTGTTTTGTAAACTATATAGCCTGCGAAAAAACTTAAGAAAATTACGCTTTCCGATAACAGAAAAGTGATGAAGCCAAACATACTGTTGCCTTCTTCATCATGTTCGTGAGCAGCTACATTCCCATGATTAATTAACTCTAATTCATCGAATGTATTCTCATGTTCTAACTGTATTGTTTTGCCGTCTGTAGTACTCATAATAATAAGGTTAGTTGTTAGTGGTTAGTTGTTAGTGGTTAGGAGTTAGGAGTTAGGAGTTAGGGGTTAGGAATTAGGAGTTAGGAATTAGGAATTATTTCTACCCCCTCTTCCCCCTCTTCCCTCTCTTCCCCCTCTCTAATTAGTTAAGCTCAGATGCATTCGCAACTAAATCTTCTGGTTTCGATTTACCGTAGCCGTATGGTGCTTCTAGTACAATCGGAAGCTGTTTTTCAAAGTTTTCTACGGGTGGTGGTGAAGATACTAACCATTCCAAACCAATTGCATTCCAAGGATTATCTGATGCTTTTTTACCGTCAATCCAAGAACTAATAATGTTGAGTAAAAACGGTAATGTAGACATTCCTAAAATAAAAGCGCCAATACTAGCAACTACATTCCAACCTAAGTATTGTGGATCGTAGGAAGCAACTCGACGGGGCATTCCTTGCAATCCTAATGGATGCATGGGAAAGAAGTTGAGGTTTGCGCCGATGAAGGTTAACCAGAAGTGCAGTTTACCCAAACCTTCGTAATACATCTTTCCTGTCATCTTGGGGAACCAGTGATAGATGGCTGCATAGATACCCATCACTACTGCACCGTAAATTACATAGTGGAAGTGCCCGACAACGAAGTAAGTATTATTGACGTGAATGTCGATGGGAACTGAGGAAAGCATGATACCAGTGATGCCTGCAAATACAAACATTACTAATCCACCTAATGCAAACAACATTGGTGTATTTAAACGTAATTTACCTCCCCAGACTGTTGCTACCCAGGCAAATACTTTAATTCCTGTGGGTACGGAAATTAACATTGTGGAGAACATGAATAGCATCCGCATCCAGCCGGGGGTACCGCTAGCAAACATATGGTGAACCCAAACCACGGCACTCAATGCAGTGATAATTAAGGATGAAACGGCAACGACTTTGTAACCAAATAAAGGTTTGCGAGCGTAAACGGGAAAAATTTCCGAAAAAATACCAAATATAGGTAGTATAATTACGTATACCGCAGGGTGAGAATAAAACCAGAAAAAGTGCTGGTATAGTACCGGGTTGCCGCCTTGTACGGGGTCGAAGAAAGCAGTACCCACGGTTAAGTCAAACAGCAGCATTACAGCACCCGCAGTTAGTGCAGGCAATCCAAACAATTGGATCATCTGAGCGCTTAATACCGTCCATACATAAGCAGGCATTTTGAAAAAGCCCATTCCTGGCGCTCTCATTTTGAAAATTGTGGTAACAATATTTACCGCACCCAAAATAGAGGAAACGCCGGATACTGCTACAGCCAACAACCATAGAAATTGTCCGTTAACCAAGTTACCCGTAGGGTTTTGGGTACTTACAGGGGGATAAGACCACCAGCCTGCTTGTGCGGAACCACCGGGAACGAAAAAGCTGGACATAAGGATAATTCCGAATACCGGAACCATCCAGAAGGCTAGAGCATTTAGGCGAGGAAACGCCATATCTTTAGCGCCAATCTGTAAAGGTACTAGGTAGTTCGCTAAACCTGCCAATATGGGGAAAGTCCACATAAATAGCATTAACGTTCCGTGCATCGTAAACATCGAATTGTAAACGGTGCGATCGACTAGATCGGATTCAGGGGTCATTAATTCACCCCTAATTACCATTGCTAATACTCCACCAATTAGGAAAAATATGAAGGCCGTAACTATGTATTGGATACCAATTACTTTGTGATCGGTACTAAAAGTAAAATAGGTTTTCCAAGTTGTTGGTGGATGATGGTGATGTTCTGGTTGATGTTGAGATTGAGGTTGATGTTGATGTTGCTTTTGTACAACATCAGTGTTTTTAGATTGAGTGTTAGTCATTTCAATTTTAGATTTTGGATTTTGGATTATCCGTAAATAGTGAGTAATAACAAAACTATTGTGGGCATCCCTGCCCGTCTGAATGTACTGTAGTCAAATAAAATATGCTCAAACAATGAACAATTAATATGACTGATAATTGATAATTGGTAACTGATAACTGATTTAACTGTGATAATTCACTACGGGAGGCTCTGCTGGCTTAACTGTTGCCCAATTTGTATCAATTGCCTGGTCTGATTTTCTAGTGTATTCAGACATCGCTTGATTGTATGCAGGGGAAGGTTTGCGGCTTTGAGCTTCTTTTAACCACTCACGATATTTTTCAGGGGATTCAACAATCACGTCAGCCTGCATTGCTGCGAAATAAGTACCGCTATATTGAGAATCTCTGAGTCTATATTTACCTTCCAGGATAGGGGTAAATTCAAAGTTGATTGTTTCGTTAGGAATAACGTCTTGCTTTACCCGAAATGCAGGAATATAAAAACCATGAATCACATCTTCTGATTTCAGGGTTAGATAAGCTCTTTGGTTTACAGGTAAATGTAATTGTGTACTGCTAATATTTTGCTCGGGATAATTAAAAATCCAGGCCCACTGCTTCGATATTACCTCGATTTTTTTAGAATCTTGGGGTATTTTCGATGTTTGTGAAATTGTTTCTGCATTAGCTGATTTCATCCCCATCGACATATGCTGATGTTCCATCGGGCCCAAGAATCGACATCTGGTTGTAAATTTGGTAGCTATAAGCTCCAATCCAAATCGCTAACACAAATGGAATTGCAGTCCAGACTACTTCCAGAGTAATATTACCCTCTACATGAGGACCATCACTAGCATCATATTTACTCGCACGATAGAAGATAATTGAATATATCAGCGCTCCCGTGACTCCTAGAAAAATAAATGCTCCTAAAGTCACCAAAAAGCTGAATAAGTCATCAAATAATAGAGATTCAGCCGCAGCCTGTGGAGGAAGCCAAGAATAAGAAAGTCTTCCTATCCCTAGACTAACAATAGCTAGGATAATTGTGCTGATAGTTAATAATATAATCTCGCGTCTTTTCATTACTAATAATAGTTAGTTGATAGTGGTTAGTTGATAGTTGTTAATTAACAATGCCCAATGTCCCATGCCCAATCCCCAATCCCCATCTACTTAAAATATGTATTAGGATCTTTTCCCATTTGAATTAGATTATCTGCGGTATTGTGTATACCAAATTCACCAGCCATATGCGCTCCTAATGTTCCGTGGAGATACATAATAAACATGATGACTAGTCCAACTAATAAATAACTAAATTGGACTTGCAAAGCTTTATCTTTACGGAATTGGAAACGTTGAAATCCTCGCCAAACAGCCATTCCAACGATAAATGCTAGCAGTGCAACTCCTCCAACACCATGCCAAAGCATTGTTTCCATCGCTCCCAATCCCCAAGCACTTTTTACATCAGCTTGAGGTTGTGCCAGCATGATTTCATAAAAGCCTGCTGCAACTGTGAAAAAAGTAATTATGGCTGAAGCCACAATGTTATACCAGCCAACATCAAAAAAGTTGGAGCGATTAACACGAATAGATAAAAACTTGAAGAATGGTTTTTCTAAAGTGAAAAATACACCAACAATATCAAAGGTAATACCAATGATGAATAATCCTAATGTTAAATGCACTAAATTAGGATGAATTGGAATAGTATATGGTAATCCATTCGCACCTACATCTAAATAGTTAATTATTTCTGAATCCATTATAAAGCCCCCTCTTTTACAGCTTCAACAACTTGACTTGTATGCAATCCATACACCCAAACTAGTTTGTCTCCAAGATACACTTGAAAACATAGCAGAATTGTTAAAAGCAATCCTATTCCTAAATAAGTAAATGGTATTTTCTTGGGGTAACGGATACGAATCACATAACGCCATCCCGTCATTGCAGCAATAAATCCTGAAAGTGACCAGCCTATTAAGGTATGCAAATTAAGTGTTGGTTCTACCGCATCATAAGCTTGTGCCAAACCTGCTTCGATTTGACCAAAAACAACTGCGACGAAAACAGAAATTGTAGCGAAAAACATATTCCACCAACTAACTTCAAATAATCGAGTGTTGTTAGTAAAATAACCTACTACATCGCAGACAAAGGCAAACAAAACCATCGCTATCACAAAATGGACGACAATAGGATGAATTGTATCTGGATAGGGTAAATTATGCTCATTTAAATGCGGAATTAGTTTCTCAAGCATTGTATTTCCTTCTACATATTTAGCCAATTATTCGCTAAATCTTTTCCCTTTTATCTTAACAATATTATGTTATATTTCGTAATAAAAATTCACTGTAGTTAACCGTACAGAATTGCTAATAATTCATTGTTGTTTCAACTACTTTTTAACTTAAATACAAAAAAATTTAAGCATTATCAAATTGAAATATTTTGCATAAATCAAATATAAAATTGGATACAATTCCTCCAATTTTATTTTGTGCTTTTGTACCTATGAATGCAAAGTAAGGAGTAGGGAGTAAGGAGTAGGATAAATAGCTAAAATCCCAGATCCAATATTTTGATATCTGGGACAAAATAAGAAATATTATAAGTTTAAGGAAACTATCTATATCTAGAAAAACTCTTTCCTTTCCTCTCTAGTTGCTACTCTCTACTTCCTACTCCCTGCCTTGCTAATTCTTAACCCATCGCCATTGATAACTATTCCATTGATAAATACCTTGGATTTGATATTCTGCACCATCGTTGAAGCGGATAGTGCAAGTTGTATAGGAGGTATCTTTATCGACAATTTCTTCAAGACTAATCACCGTGCAGGAAAACCATTGAGGCTCGCAAGGTGTACCCTCTTGTACCCATTCCCATAATCCATTGCAAACTTCGATGCGATCGCCAACTTGTAATTTGAGGTTTGCTTCGGTTGCGAGTTCATCAAAATGATATTTTTCAACACTATTTAACCACTGTATCCCATGATTTTCGCGGATAAATTGGACGACACCAGAATTTTTTTCTTGCAACCAATCATTGAGTAATTGCACTTTCCAGGAACGATTTTGTTCTTCCTGTTCCTTGACGAACTGAGAAAAAACTTTTAATTCTTCAGAAGTCAATTCTTTTAAAGGATTTACATTATTTAATAAGCCTTTGCTGGAATTTCCATTGATTTGCTGGCTTAACACTTGCAGCAAGATCATTTTTTGCCCATCAGTGAGAGGACAGCGGGCTGCATCGCAATGAGTGAAAGCTGCTTGCAGTGCTACTTCTATCTCATCTGGTGTCATAATATGGTTACAAATGAGGGTCTATTCGTTTAATTATTACAAAATTTTTGAATTTTTGAAATTATCTCTTGATACAATGTTATATTTATAGATTAGTTATTTCACTACTTTTTTTAGAGAATAATCCTTTCACTAGCATTGAAAAGCAGCATAGAAAGCAAACAATATCCTTGTAGGAAATTGATATTTTTATATCAGTTCTTTTTCAGCTTGAAGCCAACATTCTAAAGATTTGCCATTCGGACAACCCATTTGTTGCCAAATCTGATAAGCTTTCAAGCGAATTTTATCTTCATCTGGACGGTTGCCGATCAAATGTTCGCAAGAATTAGTAGTGAAATTATAGGGAATTCTTTCAAAAAAGTTCTTTTTACCTGGGATTTTAGCTGTAAAGCGGTAACAATTTTGTTTTATCGGACAGTTTTTTCCCAGGCACAAAGTAATATCGTAAGACATATATATTAAAAAGCTAGTAACGTCATTTGAGAGATATTTATAGTACTCCATCGAATCTTTCAATCAAAACTAAAAAGATGAACCAATAGTCGCTGGTAAAGTTAAAATCAGAACTAATAGAAGAAATCATCTAAATCCTATGGCTGCTGCAAAACGTAAATCTTCCGATAAATCCTCTGGTTGGCGAGAATTTGGTGACGATAATGCTGCAACTCAAAGAGCAACACCCGATTTACCTCCAGAAAAACAAGATTTACGGGTACAGGCTACTCGGGCTGGGCGTAAAGGTAAAACTGTGACGATAATTACGGGATTTCAAAGTAAACCTGAAACTTTACAAGCTTTATTAAAACAGTTAAAAGGTCAATGCGGTTGCGGTGGTACCGTTAAGGAAAATGAAATTGAAATTCAAGGGGAACACAAACAAAAAATTCTCGAAATTTTGAAGAAGCAAGGTTATAAAGCTAAAATTAGCGGTGGGTGATTCAGTTGACAGTGAACAGTTATTTTTTTATTATACCTATAGAGATTTGAGTTAGTTTTGATACATTTATTACGTAGCTATTATAAAAAATATATTGTTCTATATCACCTAAAGGTTGACTAGATATGGTGTAAATTATGCCTAATAAAGATCCCGTTACTATAGGGCTAGTAATATTTGTCTCTATTGTTGCAACTATTATTGGAATCAAAAATCTTGTTTGGTTTACAGATGTGGTTAATCGCGAAGTAATAAATATTGAAAGAAAATCAAATTAAAAATAATTATCAAGATAATTTGCATTTTGATCTACCAATAGTTGATTCAAAACAGACATCTTGCATCATTCTCAATAAGCCTTTATAAACCCGGTTTCTCTTCGTGAAAGCACGACTATCTCGTTGTGAAATCAACAAGAAACCGGGTTTCTGACACCTGTGCAAGATATTGATTCAAAATGCACTTGCTACATTCCCAATCCCCAATTCCCAATTCCCTATTCCAAATAATCCCCCGATTTACCACCACTCTTACTCACCAAATGTATTGATTCAATTTGAATCGATTTTTCCAAAGCTTTCGCCATATCGTATAAAGTTAGTGCAGCAACAGAAACTGCCGTTAAAGCTTCCATTTCCACCCCAGTTTCAGCTTTGGTTTTAACCGTTGCTTGAATTTCGTAACCCGGTAGCTCGGGTAAAGGTGTAATTTGCACGTTGATTTTTTGTAACGGTAAAGGATGGCATAAAGGAATTAAATTTGGTGTTTGTTTTGCAGCCATAATTCCAGCAAGTCTCGCTGTTGCTAATACATCACCCTTTGGAGCGTTTCCTGATTGAATTGCAGCGAAAGTTTCTTGTTTCATCCGCACTTTACCAGCAGCTACAGCTTGTCTAACAGTGGATACCTTGGCAGATACATCCACCATTTGGGCTTCTCCACGATTATCTAAATGAGTTAAACCCTGTTGAACAGTAGAATTCAGCGAATTTTGAAAATTTTCTTGTGTCATCTGACTGACATATGTTAGTATTATTGAGTTGCAAGGGCGTGTAGCTCAGTGGACTAGAGCACGTGGCTACGGACCACGGTGTCAGGGGTTCAAATCCCTTCTCGCCCGTTTTTAAAAAGTAAGGTGTTAGGAGTGAGGAGTTAAGAATTTTAACTTTTTGCTCTTATCTTTTTTAGTATACGTTACAGCTACGACGGTACGATTAAAATGTTTTTTGAAAACTAGTACCCAGTCGCGATAATTTTAAAAGGTAATCAAGGTTCGTAGTAAGGGCTTTAGCCCTAAATCCGAGGACTAAAGTCCTTACTACGAACCAATGGAAATTATCTAATTCTGGGATTCCCAGTTTCTCCGACCATGATTCCACGACCTGTTAAAGCTGCATAAACTAAGTTAGCAGAACGCATATCTCCTTCCAACCAAGTGATTCCAGGAAATTGCTGTACTTCTGGGTTGCTAATTTTCTTCCAAGTTTGACCCATATTTTTGGAAATATACATGGCATCTTTCTTTGCACCAGCTACGCGCCCAAATATATAGATGTAGGGGTTTTTATTTGAATTACCTTTACCAAAGGTCACGAATTCACAAGTATCTACCGATGCAATTGCATTGAAATTTTTTCCCCCATCAATAGAACGATATAGTTTATTTCCTTCTAGTTCTTCGGGATTGCGAGCAAAACTCATCCACACATCATTTTGTTTTGTGGGATTGGGAACTATTGCCGGACGAATTTTCCATGTGGGTAATTTTCCGGATGCTCCTTTTCTCCAGTTAGCGCCGCCATCGTTGCTGTAGTAGAATGTCCAACCGTTGTAATAGTAAAAAGTTTTACCTTGAGGGTCTTGACGGTCGGCTGCTAAAATATACGAACTTAACCAAGGATTAATGCTATTCGCCCAAGCTTTAGGCAATGCATCGTAGTGGGTGTGTTCATCGCTGTTAGGATCGAAAGGTTCGGGCTTTGGCTTGTGGTCTAGGTTTCGCGCTATCTTCCAAGTTTTGCCACCGTCCATAGTATAGTGAGTCCAAGGTCCCCAAGTCGGTGCCCAAACCATGTTATTCGGGTTAGTAGGCGACATGGCTATTTGCCCGCCCATTGCAATGGTTTTCTGTCGCTTAGACTTTGATTTACTCCACATATTTTCTGTGGGTACGGACTCGAAAGCCTGCCAAGTTTTACCGTTATCTTTGGTGTAACCATGTATCGGGTAAAATCCTTGCCATTGGTGAAAACCTACGAAGGCTGCATTTTTGGGCTTTTTGTAGGCATAATCCATACCCGTTGCTCCTGCTACATGGGGAAAGGGTACGGGATATTTTTTCCATTGGGGGTTAGCCCATTTAAAATAAGGACTGACATCAATGTTTTGTGGGTTAATTTTCTCGTCGGGTACTTTGTAACGGTTGACATGACGAAAACCAATCATGTCCTGTACTCCACTGATTAAATCTGCCCCTCCCTGAGATTTGGGAACTGGTGGAACTCGCACGATGTTAGCGTCAAGTTCTTCTAAGTTGTTCATCACCCATTTGAAGCTTGGCTTTTCGGCTGTTATGTTATCGCTACAAGCTACACCCCAACCATTTGTCCACCATACTTGTTTGGGATTTGCTGGATCGAAAACAACTACCGATGCTCCAGTTCCTGAATATGATTGATAGTATTTGGGAGCTGATGGATTTACTTTATCTTTGGGATTATTTGCATCATAAGCACCCATATACATTGTTTGCTTTTTCCAACTGTTACCACCATTGTTGGAGCGGTAAAGGTACTTATCGGAAATCGCTACTACTGTATTAGGGCGATCGCTCTGTACTGCTACGGCCGAATAAACTCTGTTAGTATCATCCGGGGTGATGTCAGTCCATTTTTGATTTTGATATTTACGAACTCCACCAGTTTTTTTGCCGCCACCGCTGGGGTAAGTCCCAAAACTTACGTAAAACTTACCGTTGTCAGCAACTGTTCCGCGTAAGGGATCTTTCCCTCCTGCAATATTACGCCAGGATTTACCGGCATCTTTACTTTGCCATACGCCTTTTCCATGAATTCCTACATATATATTTTGAGTAGCTCGATCGGTTTTTCCAGAATTTTGATCGAAAGCAACAAAGGTAAAACCGGCTATATCTTTATTCTTCTTTCCGTCAGATTTGTTGTATTCTGGCAAACTTTTAGCAGATGGTAATCCCCCGCTAACCTGCGTCCATTCTTGTTCTCCGTTCTTTTTCCACAGTCCATTTCGACGAGAAGCAAAATAAACTATTTCGCTATTATTTGGATCTACCGCTAACCTTTCCCCTGTATCGGAACGGTATTTTTGATTAGCTCCCACAAAGACATTTTTTTTACCCAATCCTGTTGATTTCCAAGTATTTCCCCTATTTTGGGAAACCATTACTTCACCAGAATATTTATACTTTTTAGTATTACCTTCGGTGATAGTTGAACTGGCATGATTTACCGCAGCATATATATGAGTCGGCTTTTGCGGATCGACAGCAATGCTTTCAACACCGATACCACCCCCTGAAAAGTTAGTATCAAACATATCCATCAAAGGCAGCCACTTCTTATTCTTGCGATCGAAGCGATAAGCACCACCAATATCCGTGCGGACGTACACATCGTAGGGTTTTACAGGTGCTATTGCCATCCCCGTAACGTAACCCATGCCCTGAATATTTACGTTATTCCATTTGAACGATTGTGAATTCTGAGTGTGAGCGGATATTAAGTTAAAGTTATTCCACACTAAAAGCGTTACTGCTGTAGATATTAGCAGTACAAAGAAACTTAATTTTCGTAGTAAATGCATGAAATGTAGTTGTTTGCGGGGAATATTCATTGTTGTGAAACCGCATATAAACAGCAAAATTTGTTTCTATGTCTTTTCTTTTCTTCTTTATGTTCCTTTTCAGGAAGAAAAATAAGATGTAATCAACAGGAAAGCATACAAAAATGAATTGTCTCTGTTTATCTAACTACATAGTTGCTGCAAAATTCATTCGATTGGTTTATATCAAGATAAGTAATATTGATTCTTCATCGGAACTTTATAATTAAGCATGGAATCTAGCAGGAAGGTTTAACAATCGCTAAAATCCTTGTCATTGCGAGCGGAGCGAAGCAATCCCAAGATGTTGCCATTGCTTCGTCGTTCCTCCATTCCCTAAGAGGGAACACTCCGTGAACGCAATGACGATTTAAAGGCGTTCAAATCCCTGAAACCTATGTGGAGAGTACTTGTGTGTACACCGTAGAGTAAGGAGAGGGGAGGGGGTGAGGTTTTATTTGTGCTGCTATAACAAGCAGTGTTTGTTCAATTCCCTTCTCCAATTACATAAAAAAAAGAGGCCGTCTTTGACCTCTTTGAAACTCCCTAAAATATTTATTTTTGGTTTATTTTTGGTTTATTTTTTGATTGATTTTAATATCTACTTTAAACCAGTATTCATACCTTGCTTGCCGGTAGCTAATTCTACCTTAACAATTGTGCCACCCATTTTCTGAATGCGTTGCTGTTCGCGAAACCAGTTTTCGTAAGGAACTAGTTTAGTGAAGTAGGTATTTTGCAATTCGCGTTGAGTACGAACTCTAGTTTGGCTGGGAACGCAAGCAGTAACTTTAAACATCCGCATGGGATTTAATCTCCTTATGGTAGTAGCTGAGAATTTTTTTATTAGAAGAATTTCAGAATTAACTTAACTCTGAACTTCTTTATTATTTATTTCAAAAAAAGCAAATCTTTATTTGATTATTGCGAGGCTGGAAATCAATCATCAATACCAGACAGCTAATACATATAATTCCAAATCTTGAAAAATAAGCAATCAGACTTTCTAGCACTCATAACTGATTTCCAGACCTTCATCATTAGTCGCACTTAAACAAATCCAAGATTTAATTCAAGCACTTCTAAAAATGCTACTAGCTTAAGCCAGAGCAGATGTAGTCGAAGTATACGCCCATTTCCTTACCAGCATCAGGACCAACCAAGCTAGCGGTTACTTCCTTCATGGATTGGATAGCTTGTACGGTAGCACCAACAGGTACGCCCAAGGAATTGTAGGTTTCTTTCAAACCGTTCAATACGCGCTCATCCAAGATGGAAGGATCGCCAGCCAACATAGCGTAGGTGGAGTAACGTAAGTAGTAATCCAAATCGCGGATACAAGCAGCGTAACGGCGAGTGGTGTACATATTACCACCGGGACGGGTGATATCAGAGTACAACAAGGACTTAGCTACAGCTTCCTTAACGATTGCAGCAGCATTAGCAGCAATTGTGGTAGCAGCACGTACTCTCAATTCACCAGTCTGGAAATAGCCTTTTAGCTTTTCCATTGCGCCGGTATCGAGGTACTTACCTTGAACGTCCGAAGAATTAATGACAGAAGTAATTGCGTCTTGCATTTTATTATTTCCTTATTTCCAAACTGTTTTACAACATTTGGGAGATGTTATAGGGTTTCAGAGATTCGCCCTACTGCATCGCACCTACTAAATAGTCAAAGTAAGAACCAGCTTCGCCAGAGTCTTCAGCAGACATCATGCCGGTAGCAACATTCTTCATAGCGCGAACGCCTTCAGCAACTGCATCAATAGGAGTTCCGAGGGACTTATACATTTCACGAACGCCTACAATACCGATTTCTTCGATGGGTGTTACATCACCAGCAACGATTCCATAGGTAACTAAGCGTAGATAGTAATCCATGTCGCGCAAGCAGGTAGCAGTCATTTCTTGACCGTAAGCATTACCGCCAGGAGATACAACGTCAGGACGCTTTTGGAAAAGTTGGTCGCCAGCTTGCTTAACGATGCGCTCGCGGTTTTCGGTTAGCATTTGAGCAATCCGCAAACGGCGCTCACCACCTGTAACAAAACCTTTGATTCTATCTAATTCGCCAGGGCTGAGGTAACGTGCCTCTGCATCAGCATTAACAATGGACTTTGTGACGATACTCATAAAAGGATTCCTCCAATACGAATGAAACCTGAGTTTATTTCAAAATGGTGTTTTTTAATAAACGGTTGATTAAGTTTTTTTACTTCGGAACTTCAAGTACATTCCGAGCCTGCGAAAGGTAAACACCAGTACCAAACTTTGGAAACTCAATCATCTACAGAAGTTATTCTCCAGCATTCTGTTGAGTATTTATAACTCTTTTTAACAGTTCGTAACATTAATTTTCATGTTCGCCTGTTTTTGGGGATTGGGGATTGGGGATTGGGGATTGGGCATTGGAGAGAGGGGGTAGAGGGGGAAGAGGGGGTAGAAAAAACTCCTAACTCCTAACTCCTAACTCCTAACTCCTAACTATTCCCAATGCCCTATTCCCTATGCCCAAATTTGTTACCGTTCGTTGTAACGTCCGGTGAGTACGGAAGGACTGAGGCTAGACCACGATTGCTTCACTAAGTCAGCAGCGGCTTTGACGCTACCGATGTAGTTTCCTGCTGGTAAGGATGGGAAGCGTGGATAAGGTACTATGTCTTCCTCAAAGAATCGGGTATACTCTTCGCTACCTACCATTTCTTCTACGGCAGCTTTTAAGCCATCATCAGCTAATAATTTGTTGTACTGACGAATTTCGGCTTGTGTGGCTGGTGCGCGTCCCAAGATGTGACGGAATAGGAATTCAATCACTTTGGTGTTGGGATAAGGCGTATAGAAGCGCTTGCGATAGATTTCCGAGCTAGCTAAAGTACGGACAAATTCGCGGACGGTAATTTCACCGTTTCGCAGCTTACTATCCAAGTCGCTACGACGGAAGTATGAAGGAATTTGACCGCTAAATACATCCATTACCTGAACGTAAATTGCATCAATTACCTGTTGCTTCTCGGTTTGGTTAGCCATAGCAGTCATGCGGAAAATCCGTGACGGCTTGCGACGGGTTGTTCCCACTCCGACTTCTACTGATTGTCCCCTACCGTCGTTGAAAGAACGTCCCAACTGAATAAACAGCGGTCTACTCTTATCAATTTCGCGGGCTTTGGCTGCCATATCTGCAATTGCTTTGCCCGTCATCGGCATTTGAGCTGCCTGCATCTTGGATTTAACTGGCTCGAAGCTAGGAACAACAATGTCCTTGGTTTGCTTGGTGAGTCGGTTGTACAAGGTTTGGCTGTTGGGGAAGTTCGCAGCAGGTAAAGTTTGGTAGAGGTTGTAAGGTACGGTGTCTTCACCAAATGCTTCGGTGTAATCGTTGCTGTTCACCATTGCTCCGATGAAAGCACGCAAACCTTGAGTTGCTAGTATGCGATTATACTTGCGGATTTCTTGCTGATCTAAAGGTGCGCGTCCTAAGAAGTGCTTGGTTCCTAGCTCAATTACCTTGGTGTTGGGATAAGGAGTATAGAATTCTTTCTGGTATAGCTTAGAACAACCTAACCCTTCGATAAATTCCTTAACATTGATTTCACCATTACCCAATCTGCTTTCTAGATTCTTGAATTCGCTAGCAGAAGCAATGTAAGGTTCAATATCGCGCTCGAAAATTTGACGGTAAGCAGCTTTGATGAGGCTTTCTACAGCAACTTTATTCTTGGTATTCGCTACCAACTTAAAGATTTTACGCTGTTCCCGTTGCTTGCTAACGCCTTGGTTAATTCGAGACTGAATATCTGGCTCGGCACGTTTTTGTTCGACTGTACCAAGTTCGACAAACATTGGTGTTTCTTCTTTCTGAACTTGAGTACCAACATCTTCGCGGATGCTGCCTGTACGCAGTTGTCGTAAAGCTACACCTTGAGGAGTCAGGTAACGCTCGTAAGGAACGGTATCTTCACCAAAGGCTTCAACGTACTCTGGGCTATCAATAAAAGTGTCTACCAATGCGTAGAAACCTTTCTTGGCACAAATATCGAAGTACTTGTTGTTCTCTTGACGACCGTAGGTAGGACGACCCAACAAACGACGGTGAATGTATTCTACGGCTTTACAAACGTAGAGCGATGTCCAATACATTTTGCGGAATAAATCCGACTTCGCCAACATCCGAATAAATTCGCGAAGGGAAATTTCACCGTTTTCTAATTTGATTTCCGCAACTTTCAGTCTTTGTCCTTCGTAAACTTCGCGACCGAATACTTGTAGATAAGCAGCTTTGATTACCGCTTGAGTAGAGCTTTCGGAGTATTTAACGCTTGCGCCCTTACCAGTTCCTCTGCTCAAAGTACTGGGAACTTGGTCTAAACGAAAAACTTTTGGACCTAAAGTACCGGGGAAAGCACCGCGAGCTTTGGGGTTGCTGTTTTGGTTGTTAATTCCAGGCCCCTGGTGAATCAAGATACGCTTGGTATCTTTGCTGAAAGGCGCGGGGCTGCTGCTAGGATTTCTTGTCTCCTTATTAAAGATAGCGCCGAACTGAATTTCCAAGGGGTCATTACCGGAACCATAAACGTGCTGGTCTGGTAAAGGTTGGTTATAGGCGGCGAAAGTTGTGACAAACTGCGGAACCTTGCGGAAAGGCGCACTGTATCTCAACAAATCTTGTTGAGGACCCCAGTTACGACATTCTTGAGCTTCTTGACCTAAGCCTCTGAGGTAAGGAACCGTTTCTTCTCCAAAATAATCGGCGTATTCGTTAGAATCCACCAAGGCATCAATCAAAGCTGCTTGACCGCCTCTGGAGATAATATCAAAGTATTTTTGTACTTCTTCGCGGCTAGAAGGTCCCCGTCCCAAAAAGTGACGGAAAGCAAGTTCTAGAGCGCGGCTATTAATAAATGGTTCATAAAATTGTTTCCGATAAAGCGGAGATTTACCCAGACGACGAGTAAATTCTTTCATCGAGATATCGCCATTTTTAACCTGAGATTCCAGGTAGGATATCGACTGAGAATAAGCACGAGTAATATCGCGCTCAAAAATTTGTCGATAAGCCGCTTTCACGACCATATCTTTTTCCATTCCCGACAAACCGGGCTTCATGACAAACTTAGGTCTTCTTTCTGCCGCATTAAAGTAAATTTGCGGTAATTGTAAACCTTGTTGATCGCCGGAAGGTCGCTGACGCTTCTTGGTTGAAGGGGTGGCTGCTTTGAATTCGTTAACCAAAACATCCATGTACTGAGTCACAATGGCTGTGGCTTCAGGATCTTTACGGAAATAGGAAATTGAAGCAATTCTGATTTCTTGCAAAGCCACAATTGTTGCTTCACCAGAACAAGCTCTTTCAATAATTTCTCGCAATCCCCGCACGTTCACGGAAATAATATTCGGGTCGCCAGCTACTATTGCATAAGTAGCGTAACGTAAGAACCACGACAAGTCCCGCAAACTTTTAGACATATTGCTCGGGCCGTAGCGAGCAACGTTAATAGGTCTGAATCCTGCTGGTGTAGGGCCGCTAGGAGAAGAATTAAAAATGGAACGTAGATTTTCCAAGAATCCGCCTTTCGATTCTACATAGGTGACGGTTCCCAATTCCATATTTCTTCTCAAATCCGGAGCTTCCTCACCAGCGATCGCCATAGCCATTTCTGGTTCCGGCTCTCTTGGTTTTTCCAAGAAAGACATCGGCGAACCACCAACGAAAATTCGATTCGCAGCGCGAGAAACAATAATTTCGGAATTGTCAGTCAAAGTCTGAGCAATATCCAAACGCTTCTGACCTGAAGCAAAATAACTTTCTAATTCCTTTAATTCACCATTACCCAAAAAACGGTCTTGTTGCTCCGCTTGGGTAATAGTTGATAAAGCTAGAGTTTGATATAGTTGCGGACGTGCAACCGAGCTTCCACCACTTGCCTTAACACTCATGTGATTTCTTAAACTCCTATCTGATATAAGCGCGTGTGCGTATATTGGATTGCCTTTAGGCTTCAAGGAGCGGTGTGTTTTTACTTGAACCGTGTTGCCTTCAAGACTGCCAAAAAATATAACCCACTAGCTTTTAGATTAGAATGTTTTGAGTTTGAACGGGGTGTTTGTTAAGAAGTGTGTCAAAATCCCATTAATTGATGTATTTTCTCTGGTTAATAGGAAATTGGGCATAGGGCATGGGGGATTGGGCATGGGGGGATAGATTAATGGTGTAGAGACGTAGCAGTGCTACGTCTCCCTGTATTTAGGGCAATACCGATAATTCCGTAAAATGTTATTGCTAAAATGTTTCGACTATGTTCAAATCCACTGGGGGTTGCAAACCCCATGAGCTAATAGTTGCCTTAAATCACCCGCAGCCTAGAAGACTGGGGCTATCGAAACAAAGCCTACCTGCGTGGGCTAAATCCAGCACTTTTTTATAAAGAAATAGTATTAGCTAATCGCAATAAAATCCATCCGTTCAATATCTTCGGGGTCGAATCCTATGACTCTTAAAGTAATTCGTTGACCTGCTTTATAAAATCTCCCACCTCTCCAAGCGGGAATGTAAGCATCTAGGCTTTTTAAAAAGTCATTTACAAACTTGAATTCATCTATATCTAAATCTGGTTCTTCTACAAAGTAATCTTCATCATCCGGTTCATTTTGAGGAATTTCATCAATATTTATATGGCGAAGTTTAGAACGAAAATTAAACGTATTAGTAACAATTACACATTCATTTTCTTCTGCTGGTTTCTCATCTTCGTTAATTAAATCGGAATCGCAACAGTAATCAAATTCTTCGACAAGTTCGCCAGAATCGAAGACGCTATATCCAACAGCACCAGATGTATCGCTACAACCGAAATCGATTGCTTTTGTTTTTAATAATTTTGAAATATTTTTGGCATTTTGTTCATTAATTTGATTTTGCCATTGCTTCCTAAATGTCTCGCTGTCAAAATTTTTATAATCGTATGAAACGGTAATATTTTGGTCGCGGATTGCTGTCCAACTATGACCGGTAAACTGAAAGACGATAAAACAAATATCTGTCATTTCAATTTCTTTTTCAAAGACATCCTTTTGCCAAATATTTGCGTTTCGTATTTGATAAAGTGCTTGAGAAACTTCTTCAATCGGTGCGTTGACAATTACACAACGGTCGTTTAAATCAATGGTATCAATACCGCGCCATTCGGAAACGGGTATTTCATGATAATTTCTGGCACCAGCATCTTTTAATAGTTTAATTATCTCGGAATTACCGCTTTCTTGCGCTCTCATAAAAGCGGTACATTCATAATCGGTGTGTATATTTACATCTGCACCTGCTTCAATGAGAATTCTGACAATTTCAGTGTGTTCTCTCATTGCAGCTTCCATTAAAGGTGTATGGTCGATATTTCCCTGTAAATTTATATCAGCACCAGCTTCAATTAAAGTTGTGACTATATTGATATGATTTTCACGAACTGCTTGTAATAAAGCTGTGTGTCCTGTTGGACTAAAGCCATTAATATCAACTCCAGCATTGATTAAATTTTGTACTTTTAAGAAATTTCCTGTTTCAGCTGCTTTAATTAAATCATTTACGCTTAAACCTTGTTGTGAAGCTCCTGCAACTCGCAGCATTTTCGCGATATTTACTCTTCCGGTTATTTCAATATTGCTAAGAATATTACCTAATTGTTCTAACTTTTTGAATTTATCTTCTAAACTGTTTGCGCCTTCAGATGAAATTTGCTCTAATTCTTCTAAATCAGGTATGGGTTCGGTTATGTCACCATGCTGATTTATAGAAGCGTACATTAAAGCAGTATTGCCATTTTTATCTTTTGAATCTAGATCGGCACCTGCTAAAATCAACTCTCCTGCAACTTCTGCATTAGCAGATTTAGCAGCAAGCATCAAAGCAGTGTATCCATTATCATCCTTCGCATTAATATCTGCTCCTGCGGCAATTAGTATTCGGGCAATTTCACCACTAGCTCTATAAGCAGCTTGTATTAAAGGAGTAGATTGATTTCCATCTCTAAGATTAACTTCGGCACCAACTTCTAATAGAAATTCGACAATTTCTTGATGACAACTTTCCGTTGCACGACACAAGCCACTATCACCATTTAACAGATAATTCACATCGGTACCAATACGAATAAAAGCTTTCACTATCTCAATATGTCCGCAAATTATTGCTGAGAAGAAAGCATCATAAAATCGTTTATTCTTTTCTTTATCTGCGTAATGACCAGCTTGTAAAAGTAAATTAACAATTTCAGTAAAACCATTATAAGCAGCTAAATCCAAGGGTTCTGACAAACCATTATCAACTATTGCGCCTGCTTCAATTAAAATTTTCGCAATTTCTAATTTACCTTTCTCCGCAGCCATTTCTAAAGGAGTCCAACCGCTATTTTTATCTACTTGGTTAATATCGGCTCCACTAGCAATAAAATCTCTTACTCCTGCAATATCACCAGCTTGAATGATTTCGTAAATACTTTTAGAATTTGATTCGGATTCTTTTTTAGTATTGATAGACATTTTTTACAAGCCCCGATTACAAAATACTTATCGTAATTTTAGTTGTAGCTTGGTTTTAAAAGAATCACCGACACCCTGGAAGGGTGCGGCTATAGATACGAAGCCCACCTTCGTGGGCTTAAAAATCTTTCTTTTTCATAGCCCACGCAGGTGGGCTTTGTAATTGTAGCCCCACCCTTCGAGGGTGCGGGCTTGATAGTTAGGTGCGGCTCAATCTCACATAAGCATTATCGGTAAAAACCGGCACGCAATCGCTTACATTAACTCCCGCAGCTAATTCAACATCCAATTCAAAACCCCTCGCAATCAATTCTTTTCCCGAACTACATTTTTTCAAAACATCTAATAAATCGTTTTTAAAACTATTAAATACACTAACAGCGGCTTCCGCTTCAGGTGATAAACTTCCAGATAAATAACTCAGAATTGCCCCAGCACCAATTAAATCTTCTAAAGCAAAACGTAAAGAACCATCTTCCCATTTTTCACCTGCGGGAATTACAGCAATTTTAGAACCATAGTGTTGAGCAAATCGTGCTACAGCTTCACAATTTCGTAAGCACCCAGCTAAGGTTGGTGTTTTTCCAGTAAGCAATGTTAGAGAAGAACCGTTTGGTGAAGGTAAAACAAGTTTAGTTTGCGGGGAAATTTTAGTTAAAGATTGAGGGGAAAGAGAATAACCAGTGTTAGAAGTTCGTTTTGCTGCTAATTCTGCTTTGATTGACTTTGCATAATCCAGAGCCGAATTGTCTTTCCACTGATACGGAAAGATTATCGCGCCATTATTAGTAGCAATTTCGACAGCAGTTGAAAAAGATAAAACATCTACTATTACTACCACATCGCTTATCGGTGCGAGTTGGATAACTCCTTGTTGTCCCCATTCGCAACGTAAATCGAATTCCGATTGATTGAAAATCATCTACTATCGTACCCACAAATCAATAATGTAGAGACGTAGCAATGCTACGTCTCCATATCTAGCGGAATCATGCAAAATTTTTCATCAATACTATTTCACTAAATTATCGACACAAACCTAAATATCGGGAGACGTTGCACTGGGCACGCCGTCTCTACAATTCTGGTTCCAAACGAATCAATTTCCCATCACCTCGATCTGTAATCACATACAATTTCCCATCGGGAGCAACCTTAACATCCCTTACCCGTTCGCCAATTTCAATCGATTTTTCACTAACGACATTACCTTTTTCATCTAAATCAATATGACGCACATCTGCCGATCGCAAACCACCCGCAAATAAATCGCCGTTGTAAAATGCTAGTCCTGAAGGTGCTACTGCTGGTGTCCAAACTACTTTAGGATCTACCATTCCAGGACGGGAACGTTCTTGAGAAATTTCTCCTCCAGTATATTCTTGACTATAGGTGACAATTGGCCAACCATAGTTTTTACCTGCTTCGACTAAGTTGACTTCATCACCACCTCTAGAACCGTGTTCGGTTGACCAAACTCTTTTATTCTCGGAGTCAAAAGTTAACCCTTGAATATTCCGATGTCCGTAACTCCATATTGCTGGATTGGCATTTTCCGTTTCTACGAAGGGATTATCTTTGGGAATTGAACCATCGTCATTGAGTCGGACAATTTTACCAAGGTGACTGTTAAGTTTTTGAGCTTGTTCGCGAGATAATTCTCCATTAATTTTCAGTGGTGGATTACCACCGTCACCGATTGCTAACAACATTGTATTGTCGGGTAGCCAAACGATACGGGAGCCAAAATGTTGAGTACCGGATTTTGCTGGTGATACTTCAAAGATTACTTGTAAATCCTGTAATGCTTTACCGTCGAATTTTGCTCTTGCTAATCGCGTGCGGTTTTTTTGTCCGTTACCGTGAGCATAAGTTAGATAAACAAATTGATTTTCCGCAAAGTTGGGATGAAGTGAAATCTCCATCAAACCACCTTGTCCAGATGCGAATACTTCGGGAACTCCAGCTACGGAAGTTGGTTCGAGTTTTCCGTTGCGGACAATTCGCAATCTACCGGGGCGTTCGGTAATTAACATTTCTCCATTTGGCAGCCATGCCATGCTCCACGGGTTTTCTAAACCTGATAATATCGTTGTTTTCTTAAAATTATTACTTTTGGGAACATCACCCGTAGGTTCGATTACATTGTTTGATTCCGAACCTATTGCTGACGAATCATTTAAGGGATTTTGGGCGGAGGAGCAGCCAGTAACGATAAAGGCGATCGCCATACTAGATAAAAGTCGCTTTGATAAATATGACATTTTTAGGTTAGAGGTCAAAGGTTAAAGGTGGAAATTAATATTTTTATTTTGACGCTTAAAGGTGACAGGAGAATGTCAGGAATTTATTAATTTATAATTCTGTAATTCTTGTGGGGTAGGCATCTTGCCTGCCCAATAATTATTTCCACCAACATTAAATCCATTTCGGCTTTTGCTTTGTATATAGATAAAGCTCGATTGGGATGGACACCACGATGAAGAAATACTTTACTAAAACGATTAAAGTTCTAACTTTGGCAGCGACTGCGGGTATTATTACTACCTTAGCAGCTTGCAGCAGTCCAGGTAACGATAACAATACGAAAGGCGTTGATGAAGCTCAAACACAAGAAGTTGCAACTGCATCATCGGCAACTCAACCATTAGCGCAACAGTTACAGGGTAAGCCGGTGGTTGTGGATATTTATGCAGATTGGTGTGCTGGATGTAAGAAAATTAAACCTACTTTAGAAGCTTTGAAGAAAGAGTACGGTTCTACAGCTAATTTTGTGGTTTTTGATGTTACGGATAAAACGACTACTGAAGCTTCCACTGCTAAAGCTAAGGAGTTGGGTTTAGAAGATGTATTTGCTAAATATAAGGCTAAAACTGCGACTGTTGCTGTAATGAATCCTGCAACGGGTGAAGTAGTTGAATTATTTCAAAAAAATCCGAATAAAGGCGACTATGTTGCAGCTTTGGATACAACTAATAAACAAATAAATAATTAAATAAAAGCTGAAAATTGCAATTACAATCACCCGCAGACTGTAAGTCTGGGGCTATACAAACAAAGCCTGCCTCCGCAGGCTGTAATTAGTCCGCGCAGGCGGACTTTGCTTATGTAGCAGTGTTCAACTAGGTGCGGCATATTCTATTCGCCAGAATTTAATTTTATGAATCCAAAATCCAATATCTAAAATTAATTAAATTATGAAATATCAATTAAAACCAAATAATCTCTATTTATTGGCTTTTCTCTGCTTAGGAACTATCATCATAGTTGTTTTCGGAAGTCATTTCCAAAACTTGTATTACAATCTAGAAGATTTAGTAAGACAATTAGAAGCTCCCTATCATAAATGGGTAGAGCAACAAAATTCAACCAGTCCTTTTCTCCTAATTCCTATTGCTTTTATCGGTGGTTTAATTGCTAGTATTTCACCATGTATTTTATCTTTGCTTCCGGTTAATCTCAGCTATATAGGCACCTTAAATATAGAATCTCGAAAAGATGCATTTTTTAAAGCGAGTTTTTTCGTTTTGGGAGCAGTATCTATATTTAGCTTATTTGGATTATTTGCGTCTTTCGCTTCATCTGTAATGGTGGATTTTCGCGGATATATTAATGTTGTGGTTGGTGCGATTATCCTACTGATGGGGTTAAGTTTCGCGGGATTATTTCACTTACCCTTACCTAAAAAACAGATACATTTACCAATTCCCGGCCCTTTTGGTGCTGGTTTAACATTTGCTCTGGTAACATCTCCTTGTGCTTCTCCAGTACTTTTTGCCGTACTCGCAACTGCTGCGGCTAGTGGCTCCCAAATTCTAAGTACGGCAACAATGATAAGCTACGCTCTCGGATATACAGCGGTGATATTCTTTGCCAGCTTATTTACAGGATTGGTAAAGCAAAGACAGGTATTGTTAGTCAAATCTCAGTGGATCATTCGTTTAGGAAGCGCTGCATTAATATTAGCGGGTGGCTTTTATTTAGTTTCGGGCATTCGTTGGTTTTTCTGATATGAATGTAGCAAAGCATACGCAAAAAAAAACAAATACTTTGCAATCTGAGTCCGATATGAATTCATCAAACCAGACAGAAGCAGAATTATTTCAAACATTGCAAGCAGGAGATTTATCGGCTTTAGGTGCTATTTATGACCGCTATGGCGAGGCTGTATATCGTCTGTCTTTGCGAATTTTAGGGGATACAAATGAAGCTGAAGACTTGACGCAAGAAATCTTTTTAGCATTTTGGCGAAATGGAAAATATGACCCCAATCGAGGGAAAATGATTGTTTATTTACTGACAATGACTAGAAGTAGAGCAATTAATCGTTTACATCAAAAGTCCAGTCAACAGAGGCTTTTACAAAGATGTCAGCGCAGTATTCCGACTCATGCTGAAAGTAATTTGATGGAAAAGGTTTCCTTGGGTGAAGTGTCCCAACTTATCAATAAAGCTTTAGAAGAAATACCCGAAAATCAACAGCAAGTTTTAAAAATGGCTTACTACGAAGGATTAAGTCAATCAGAAATTACTGGTAAGTTAAATATACCTTTAGGGACAGTAAAAACCCGTACTAGGCAAGGACTTTTAAAACTGAGAAAATTATTAAAGGATTTAGTAGATTAATTATGGAACCTGATAAATTACCTTCAAACTGGGAAGCTTTGATAACAGGTTATGTTTTGAGCGATTTAACCCCAGAAGAAGCAGCTTTAGTAAAACAATATTTAGAAACTTATCCAGAATTAGCATCTGAAGTTGAAAGCTTACAAGCAACTTTAGCGCTGTTTCCCCTATCATTACCCGAAACTAAACCATCAGAAGGATTGCGATCGCAAATTCTCCAAGCAGCAGCAACCGAATTAAATGTAAATCACAAAGAAATTTCTACCCCCTCTCCCCCTCTCCCCCTCTCCCCCCTCCCTTCTTCTTCTCCCAAACCCTGGTTAAAAATAGCCGGAATAACCGCATTAGGATTAATTGCGAGTTTAGGATTTTTCAACTATCGACTGCATCAAAAACTCGCAACAGCAGAAACTGATTTATCAAACTACCGTTTACAAGCCGAATTATCCAAAACACAGCAAGAATTATCTCGCTATCAAGAAGCTTTATCCGTACTAAAACAACCGAATAATCGTTTATTAGCGCTCAAAAGCATTACTCCAGATATATCTTCCTCTGGTAGTTTAGTAATTGCACCTAACTCGGAAGCTGCAATATTAACTTTGAAAAAGCTACCCGATTTACCAAAAGATAAAGTATATCGTCTATGGGCTTTTGTCGATGGTAAAAAAATTAAATGCGCCAAATTCAATCCGGATTCTCAAGGTAAGGTTTTACTGAAAATTCCTTTGCAAGAATGGGGAAATACCACCGAAGTTTTTGTCACCATCGAACCAAAAGATGGTTTTGAATTACCTGTGGGAGAAACTGTTATGAAAGGTTCGACAGCGATTTGAATTAATTATCTTGAGATATATCCATTTGGTAAACTTATTTGGCATAAAATGAGTATAAAAATAACTATTTGGCTATTATTTACTTAACTACTCATTTTTGCATAGTGAAAGCTAGCATCAAAGTCAAAATTGAGTAAAACAAGGCTAGCTATAAGGAATTATTGTTTGCTATAGCTAGCTTCATACTGTATTTATCAATTGTCTTAAAGTTAGCGCTTATCTTCATAATTCTACTCAGTCATCACTCGGATTTACGTCTCAAAATGCTTTTGTTAGATTTTGATTGTTGAAGCAAACAACACTTTTTAACAAACGAGGTTTCAAATGGTATCTAATTTATTGCAAAAGGTTTTAGTTTCCACCACCGTTGGTACAGTTGTTGGATTCTCAACAATTTTTGGGGCTATTAATTCAGCATCTGCATTAACAGTTGAATCTGAATCATTCAACAAGAAGGGAAAACAACAGGATATATCCCATATTGCCTTATTTATTAAAGATAATTCTGGAAACGTTACCAAAGTAAAAATTGATGGTGTCTCTGGTGGTGCAAAATCTTACGATGCTACAAATTTCTTAAAAACATATTATCCAGATTCTGAAGTAGTCGCTTACCAAGTGAAAGCTAGTAACGAAAAATCTTTTGTTTCACTCTCAAAAGGCTATTCTGAAAATAATTTGCCAACTAAAGAGAACTCAGCTGATAAAACTTATCAATACTCAAATGTTTCTAATCTCCCTGAGCCAAAACCCCAGCAATCCGAACAAAAACCTGCTCCCACTCAACCAGAAGAAAAACCTGCTCCCACTCAAACTGAAGATACTACTTCAAGCAACGAAGAATCACAACCTTCTGCACCTCCAAAATTTGTAGTAGCTGCTCCTCCTGCTCAGACAGACTCTTCCACCGAACCAGTTTCAGTTCCCGAACCCGGAAGTATGGCAGCAATAGTAATATTTGGATTAGGTGGATTGCTAGGTAAAAAGAAAATCTCTTCTTAGAAAAAGGTACCGTTGTCTATAGGGCTGCATCACTATTTATATAATTTGACTTGAACAATAATTTGAGCAAACATTTTCACTGTGTGCTGAAAATATAAATAATTATCTTTATCTTTTCCAAACATACTCGTAATAATCTTTTTTCATACTTCTACACTCTTATTCATCGAGTGTGGGAGTATTCTACTGTTTATCGACTAATTTTTATTTTTGATTTATCTAATAAAGCACAGTAGCATTCTCTATTAACTTTACTCCGAACTAAATCTAAGATAATATGCGGGGAAAAGTTTTTTAACTAAGATTTACCATAATGAATAATTTTTCTCCACCAAGAACTGTTACTTCTCAGAGAGAACAATTAAAATTCATAACTAAATTAGCTTATGGTGCTGGAGAGTTAGGAGGAGCAATTCCGAATAATATTTTAGTCTTTTTCGTTCTTTATTTCTTCACCAATATTGCGGGATTAAGTGCAGGTTTCGCTGGTAGCCTGATATTAGTTGGTAAAGCTTGGGATGCAATCAATGACCCTTTAATTGGCTGGTTAAGCGATAAAACTCGTTCTCCTTTGGGTAGACGTTATCCCTGGATGCTAATTGGTGCAATTCCTCTTGCAATATCTTTTTGCTTACTTTGGTTTACTCCACCAATCGCAAACCAATGGCTAAAATTTGCTTACTATAATATTATTTTTATTATTTATTATGCTGCTGTTAGTTCTGTATGGGTTCCTCACTCTACATTAGGAGCGGAATTAACAACCACTTATAATGAGCGTACCGACATCATTTTTATGGATTCGTTGTACAAACGCAAAAGTTTTGTGTTGCAGCAGCGATATTTTTAGTTGGCAAAACATTAGATTGGTCGGGATTAATTCCCACAGTTGCGTCTCAAGCACCTCCAATACAGCCAGATTCCGCATTATGGGCAATTCGGTTGATAATTGGTCCCATCCCAACTTTACTTCTAATTATCGGTTTCGTTATTGCTTATATTTATCCAATTACTCGATCCAAACATGAAGAAATTGTTTTGAAATTAAAAGAAAGGAGGGAGTAGGGGATTGGGCATTGGGCATGGGGCATTGGGAATCTTGAAGATACTTAATTAACATACCCTCCATATAAAAATTGATAATTGTTGATTGATAATTGTTTTAACAAATGCTTTATTCTTTCTCACTAATGAACGAAGAAAATGCCAGAATAATTTTAAGTTGGCGTTATGATGAATCATTAGACTTTTATAATCCTAATCCTTTTCAAATAGAAGAAACCGTACAAGATTTTTTAAATCCTGGAAACGCTTACTACAGTATTTTCAATAATCGTAATGAACTTGTCGCTTATTGTTGCTTTGGTGCAGATGCAAGAGTCAAAGGTGGTAATTACGATATTGAAGCTTTAGATATTGGATTTGGGATGCGTCCAAATTTAACTAGACGAGGAATTACTTTTCGCATAATTAACGGTGTATATGATTTTGCAAAAAGTCATTTTTCAACAACTTTGTTTCGCGTGACTGTAGCTGAATTTAACCTGCAAGCAATAAGACTATATGAAAAAGCTGGTTTTAAACAAGTTCATAAATTTAAAAGAGAGCAAGATGGTATATATTTTTTGGTTTTAGCTTTGGAAGTTTAGTGATTTTAAATGCTGAGAAACCCGATTTTTTTTTAAAAACCGGGTTTCTGAATTCTCAATTTCGTTATCAATAATTATTGTTTATCTTCCGAATCCACAGCTTTATAATCAGTCAATTTAAACAGCGTAGCAGCCCAGCGTTCGTTCGGATAAATCTCTTTCACATCTCCACTAAAACGAATCTTCAAACCTTCTTTTTTAAATTCATCGGGTAAATTACAAGGAGCAAATCGACTGCGATTATCTTCACTAATAATTATGTAAAGCTTGTCGTGAATGCGTCTAACTGTACCAACTTGATTTTCTACAGTATCTACAGTTTTTCTATTATCAAAAGCGCATTTAGAAGTCTTTTCTACCTTCTTACCAATCAATCCCAATTCCCTTAACTCTTCACGAGTTTTAGCATCCCAAGGACGTACCGAACCAAAAGCACCATCGTAGACTGCATTCCAAGTTTGAGAACCTTCACCTTCCGCAAAAAATATAAAATTACCTCCCGGTTTCTGAATAACATTTTGGCAGGAATGAACATTAAATCCTTTCAGATTTACGAGTTTGGGACCATTACCTTTTAAATATCGTTTAACGTAAATTACCAGCGTCTCTCCTTTAACTCTTCTAACAACTCCTTGAAAAACAATCGGAGTTTTATTTACTTTCTGAGCTAAAGTTAATGCTTGAGCGCCAGGTCCTGGTCTACAAGCATGAGCAGGTTGCATCGGAGCTAATGTTAAAGCTATAGAAATTGGTAAAGCAAATCCGATAATTCCTAACAGGTAGCCAGAAGCAGCTTTTGATTTAAACATAAAAAATAATCAATTTCTTGGTATGCGAAAATTAACATTAAAAGGTAGGACTTAGGCATTGATAAAAGTTTAATCATGTGCATTAAGTCATACCTAACAACTGAAAGAACATTAAGCTTGAAAAGCCAATGTTCCTATTTTTTTAATAGGTTTTATGCTTATCAACTTATGCACTTTAGCAATGAAAATGCCGAAAATAGCAACAGTTCGCCGATGTCTGGGCAATTACCATACAATGGTCTATTTGTTAAGTGCGTAAGTCCTAAAAGGTTATTTCACCATTAATAAGACTTAATAAATTAGCTTGAAGTTCCTATCGTACAATCATTTAAGAATTTAAAAAGCTGTATCTATAGATAGATGCAAATATTTAATATTAAAGTTCGTAGTTGCGATGACCGCGCCAATCTGTAATTATCGATCAATTTAAATAAATCCAATAAACAATTCCCAAAGAACTACAAAACGTGGTAGGAAACATTGATATAGTATTTCGCCAAATTCTTATCTTTAACAAAATTATTTGTGCAAACCTAAATTGATGGAGACGTTGCAGTGTGCACGCCGTCTCTACACTATTAAATATAAAAAAACAACCATAATCCAAAATCTAAAATCCCATGTCCGACACTCAAAAAGTAAGCAACGCAGTAGCCAGTCTTTATAATACCTATCCCTTTCCCCCAGAACCCTTACTCGACGAACCTCCACCGGGTTACAATTGGCGCTGGAATTGGTTGGCTGCTTACAATTTTTGCACCGGGAGAAAACCGCAAAAACAAGATATTCGTATTCTTGATGCGGGTTGCGGCACTGGTGTGGGCACGGAATATTTGGTTCATCTCAATCCCCAAGCAACAGTAGTCGGAATTGATTTAAGCGAAGGTGCGCTAAACGTTGCCAAAGAAAGATGTCAGCGCTCCGGTGCAAATCGCGCCGAATTTCATCATCTCAGCTTATTTGACGTAGAAAAAATACCTGGTGAATTCGATTTAATTAACTGCGTCGGGGTTTTGCATCATACATCAGAACCAATTCGCGGTATTCAAGCTTTAGCCAAAAAATTAGCTCCTGGTGGTTTGATGCATATCTTTGTATATGCTGAATTGGGACGCTGGGAAATTCGCTTAATGCAAAAGGCGATCGCACTTCTCCAAAATGACAAACGCGGCGATTATCGCGATGGTGTCAGCGTCGGTAGAAAAATATTTGATTCACTTCCAGAAAATAACCGCATAGTCAAACGAGAAAAAGAAAGATGGGCATTAGAAAATCAGCGCGACGAAAACTTCGCCGATATGTACGTCCATCCCCAAGAAATTGATTATAATATCGAAACTTTATTTGAATTGATTGACGCTTCCGGTTTAGATTTCGTTGGTTTTTCCAATCCCAGCTACTGGAATTTAGAAAGACTTTTAGCCGCATCACCAGAATTAATCGAACGAGCCGAAAACTTAGGAGAAAGAGAACATTACCGATTGATAGAATTATTAGATCCAGATATCAGCCACTACGAATTTTTCCTGAGTCGTCCCACCTTTAGAAAAAGCCAATTGGACAGATGAGAATGTACTCCTGGCAGCAACTCCAGAATTAAATCCCTGTATAGATGGATTTCCGGCTTCAACTATATTTAATTATGATTACCAATTAATTAGATTGTCAGAAAACGAGATTGAGTTTATGAAAGCCTGCGACAGTTGCTCAACCGTAAGAGAAATTCTAAATAAAGTTCAACTCGACTTACAAAAAGTCAAAGAACTTCAGAAACAACAATTGATAATGCTAAGTACAGATTAAAGGTTAAAGGTTAAAGTTACCAGTGAATTCCTGTAGTGCGTTAGCGCAGCGTGTCCGCAAGGACATGCATCTTGCTGACTGGTTATATTAGCGAGCAAGATGCTCGCACTCCTTGTCCCCCCATTACCAATTACCAATTACCCATTACCCATTAGCAATCCGAGACTGTTCCGAGTTAACAGTTCAACCTTGACCAAATGCTAATATCGCTGATGACAATACTGTGAATTCGGGGATAAAATCCTGGATAAGCGTTTTTCTGTGGCTATCGTCTTCTCTCCAAGAATGTCGAATCGGATAGCTTCTGTTAAACATATTAATCTCTGTTTGTCATCCGTGTAGACTTGTGTCCTTAACTACTATTTTTCTTCGCCAAGGTTGTTTATGCTTGTAAATGTGTCGAAAAATTAAGGTAGACAGTTAGTTGAATGATGCTTTTAGGTAACAAGAAGTTAATTGTTTTTTTCTAAAGTAATGTTACCCAACCGTGATATGATTCAACTGACTGGATTTGCAGTCAACATCAAACTTCTGTACTGGTTTCAAGTCCCGTGAGCTTGTCAGATAATACGATTGAATCCGCGCCTTCGACAATAGAAAATGCTCAAGCTGGTTCTGAGAATGCTCCAGCGGATTCCATGCAAGATTTCTACAAACTCTATCGGGAGTTGTTAGGTATTACTCTTGCTTTAACGGGGATTATTTTTATCTCTGTTTGGATATCTTATTCCTTAAACATTGCTCTAAATTATTTAATTGGAGGATGTGCGGGTTTAGTTTATCTAAGGATGTTAGCAAAAGACGTTGAGCGCTTGGGTAGAGAAAAGCAAGGACTGAGTAAAACTCGGTTAGCTTTAATAGTGTTGTTGATTTTGCTGGCAGGAAAGTGGAATCAATTGGAAATATTGCCTATATTTTTAGGCTTTTTAACCTATAAAGCAACGCTGATAATCTACGTAATTCGTGTGGCATTCAATCCTGATTAGCATAAAACTGGGTAACTTTAAAAAGCTATTATCCAGTTAATATGGTCGAAACGTAGATTAGGTCAAGAAAATGATAGATTTTCTGAATTCTTTTAATTCTGTAACTCTTGCAGAATTGGAAGTAGGAAAACATTTGTACTGGCAAATCGGTAACTTAAAATTACACGGACAGGTGTTTCTAACTTCCTGGTTTGTGATTGCCGTGCTGGTACTGGTTTCCCTTTTAGCAACTAGTAATATTAAGCGGATTCCGAGCGGTATACAGAATTTAATGGAGTATGCCCTCGAATTCATTCGAGATTTGGCTAAAAACCAGATTGGCGAGAAAGAATATCGCCCTTGGGTGCCATTCGTAGGCACTTTGTTTTTGTTCATTTTTGTGTCAAATTGGTCTGGGGCACTTGTTCCTTTCAAGTTGATAGAGTTACCTGAAGGCGAATTAACTGCTCCTACTAGTGACATCAATACAACTATTGCCTTAGCATTGTTGACATCTTTGGCGTATTTTTACGCTGGGTTCAGCAAGAAGGGTTTAGGGTACTTTGGCAACTACGTTCAGCCGGTATCGTTCATGTTGCCCTTCAAGATAATTGAAGATTTTACAAAGCCTCTTTCCCTAAGCTTCCGTTTGTTCGGAAATATTTTGGCTGATGAACTAGTTGTGGGAGTATTAGTCTTACTGGTACCTTTATTTGTGCCACTACCTGTAATGGCTTTGGGTTTATTTACCAGCGCTATTCAGGCACTAATTTTTGCTACTTTGGCGGCTGCTTACATCGGTGAAGCCTTAGAAGACCACCACGGTGCTGAAGGGGAACATTAAGAAGCCCCATAATCCCGTTAATTGTTGGTAATAGTAAGTTAATTGGATGTTTAACTAACAACTATCAACCATCAACTAACAAAATTTCAAATTGAAAACCATTCTATTCATTAAGTAAACCAAGGAAAATAATCATGGATCCATTAGTTTCTGCTGCTTCCGTTTTAGCTGCTGCTCTAGCTGTTGGTTTGGCTGCTATCGGACCTGGAATCGGTCAAGGTAACGCTGCTGGACAAGCTGTAGAAGGTATTGCTCGTCAGCCAGAAGCAGAAGGTAAAATTCGCGGTACCTTGCTATTAAGTTTGGCATTCATGGAAGCACTAACCATCTACGGTCTAGTTGTATCCTTGGTACTATTGTTTGCTAACCCCTTCGCATAGTTTAAGTACTGAGTACTGGCAACAAGTAGAGACGTAGCAGTGCTACGTCTGTACATTAGTTAGGAATTAAGAGTTAGGAATTAAGTAGGAACTCATAACTCTTAATTTAAAATTCATAACTCATAACTTTTCTTTCATGTTTTCAGGCTCAGAACTAAGATTAATAATTGGAGCAAACAACTATGATTCATTGGACGACTTTATTAGCTGTAGAAGAAGTTGCTCAAGAAGGTGGTCTATTTGATATAGATGCAACTCTACCTTTGATGGCAATTCAGTTTCTTCTTCTAGCTTTAATTCTGAACGCAATTTTTTACAAGCCTTTGGGCAAAGCAATTGATGAGCGGAACGAGTTTATCCGTAACAATCAATTGCAATCAAAAGAACGCTTGACGAAAGTCGAAAAATTAGCGCAGCAATACGAAGAAGAATTAGCAGGTGCAAGAAGAGCAGCACAAAAAGTAATTGCTGATGCTCAAAAGGAAGCTGAAAAAACTGCCTCCGAAAAAGTAGCAGCAGCCCAGCAAGAAGCACAAGGACAAAGAGAAAAAGCATCTCAAGAAATCGAGCAGCAAAAGCAAGAGGCTTATGCTTCTTTGGAAAAAGAAGTTGATGGTCTTTCTCGCCAAATATTAGAAAAGCTTTTAGGAGCGGATTTAGCAGCACAGCGCTAACAAACTTTAACTTGATTATGAGGAAAGTTTGTAAATTTGCTTGGCTCTAATTCAGTAATTACTAGTTTGTAATTCGTAATTATTACCCCATATGTAAGTAAAGGGTCAATTCAATTTTGGATTTTAGATTTTGCGGAAAGTTTGGAGTGTAGATTTTCTTCCCCCAAAACTTTCCAAGACGGATTTTGAATTGCTCTCTTTTTGAAAGAAGAATTAGAGCAATTTTAGAATTTTAGATTCTACATAACGGCGATTAATGATTTATGAAAATTACCTTTGTATTTTCCTTGTCATCTAAGTCCGAGTCGCGGTTGAATCTAAGATATAAAATTTAGAATTCAAAAGTACGATTGGTCAGTTAAAGGTAGAAAAATATAAACATAAAAATGTTTTTCTATAAATAACACTGCTTAAAATAAAAATTGATTAATTACGAATTATAAAAAAAGTAAACTACTACTAGTCCTAAAGGTCATAGAGAGATTTAGTTTTATAGATGCTTGATTGATACGGCATCATATATTTTATGCTGAAGGCAGCGCAATAGTGGATGAAATAAAATGGGGACTTTTTTAATATTGATGGCGGAAGCCAGCGCCGTCGGAAGTGAGTTAGTAGAAGAAGCAAGTCACGAAGGTTTTGGTTTGAATACCGATATCTTTGATACTAACTTAATTAACTTGGCAATTATTATCGTAGTGCTATTCGTTTTTGGACGGAAAGCTCTAGGTAGTACTCTTAAAGAACGTCGCGAGAAGATTGAAGCCGCGATCAAAGCTGCTGAAAAACGTACTCAAGACGCACAAACCGCTTTAGCTGACCAACAGAAAAAATTGGCTCAAGCTCAAGAGGAAGCGACTAGAATCAAGCAAGCAGCACAAGAAAACGCTGGTAAGGCTAAAGAATCAATCCTCGCACAAGCAGCTGTTGATGTGGAAAGAATGAAGCAGACAGCAGCAGCAGATTTGAATACAGAAAGAGATAAAGCCATAGGCCAACTGCGACAGCGCGTAGTCGCTCAGGCTTTAGAGAAAGTAGAGTCGCAACTCCGTGGTGGAATTGCCGACGATGCTCAGCATACATTAGTTGACCGTAGCATCGCGCAATTAGGAAGTTAATTATGGCAAGTAACACAGCAACCGCAGCAGTATCCCGTCCTTACGCTGAAGCGCTAATGTCCTTAGCGCAGTCAAACAACGTTGCAGATAAGTTTGACTCTGATGTACGTTCTTTGTTGAACTTACTGAAAGAAAGCCAGCCACTGCAAAACTTTTTTGCCAATCCGTTTATTGATGCTGAAGACAAGAAGGGTGTTATTAGCAAGATTCTTAGCGACGACACCAACCCAATCTTTCGTAACTTCTTGATGCTGTTAGTAGATAGACGGCGAATTACATTGGTAGAGGATATAGGTCAAGAATATTTGGCTAAGTTGCGAGAACTAAATCAAACAGTATTAGCGGAAGTGATTTCTGCCGTTCCCCTCACCGACGAACAGCAGCAGACAATCAAGGAAAAAGTTAAGGCGATGACTGATGCTCGCGAGGTCGAGTTAGACAGTAAGATTAATAGCGACATTATTGGTGGCGTAATTATTAAAGTCGGTTCTCAGGTAGTTGATTCCAGTCTACGGGGGTCAGTTACGCCGCTTATCTTTGAGCTTGAAAGGGTAAATCGGTTTTGGATTTTAGATTTTGGATTTTGGATTGAAAATCATATTAGTTGCTAGTCCTCTTGATTAACAACTATCAGGTATTAATCAATCTAGAATTTAGAATTTAGAATTATCATTTCTTTTCGTATTGTAAGAAAGAAGATAAAAAAATGGCAATTAGCATTAGACCAGACGAAATTAGTAACATTATCCAACAGCAAATCGAGCAATACGACCAACAGGTCAAAGTGCAGAATGTTGGTACCGTGTTGTCAGTAGGTGACGGTATCGCTCGTATCTATGGCTTGGAAAAAGCTATGGCTGGCGAGTTGTTAGAATTTGAAGATGGTACCGCTGGTGTTGCTCTTAACTTAGAAGAAGACAACGTTGGTGCGGTATTGATGGGTGACGGTCGCCAAATCCAAGAAGGAAGTACCGTTACAGCTACTGGCAAAATTGCTCAGGTACCTGTTGGCGATGCCATGATTGGCAGAGTTGTTAATGCTTTGGGTGAAGCAATCGATGGTAAAGGTGACATCAACACTTCTGAAGGTCGCTTGATTGAATCGATGGCTCCCGGTATTATCGCTCGTCGTTCCGTACACGAACCGATGCAAACCGGAATTACCGCTATTGACGCGATGATTCCCGTAGGAAGAGGACAGCGAGAATTAATTATTGGTGACAGACAAACTGGTAAAACTGCGATCGCGATCGACACAATTATTAACCAGAAGTCAGAAGACGTAATTTGCGTTTATGTTGCGATCGGTCAAAAAGCTTCCACCGTTGCTAACGTAGTTCAAACTTTACAAGACAATGGCGCAATGGATTACACCATTGTGGTAGCAGCGAGTGCTTCCGAACCTGCACCATTACAATGGTTGGCTCCTTATTCAGGTGCTGCTATTGCCGAATACTTTATGTATAAAGGCAAAGCAACTTTAATTATTTATGACGATTTGACTAAGCAAGCACAAGCTTACCGTCAAATGTCCTTGTTACTACGCCGTCCACCCGGTCGTGAAGCATATCCTGGAGATGTATTTTACCTCCACTCCCGCTTATTGGAACGTGCTGCAAAACTCAGCGACGACCTTGGAGCAGGCAGCATGACCGCGTTACCAATCATTGAAACCCAAGCTGGTGACGTATCCGCTTACATTCCTACCAACGTAATTTCGATTACCGACGGTCAGATATTCTTATCTTCCGACTTATTTAACGCCGGTATTCGTCCCGCAATTAACCCCGGTATTTCCGTATCCCGTGTGGGTTCCGCCGCTCAAACCAAGGCAATGAAGAAAGTTGCCGGTAAGTTGAAGTTGGAATTAGCACAATTTGACGAATTGCAAGCATTCTCACAGTTTGCATCCGACTTAGATAAAACTACCCAAGACCAGTTGGCTCAAGGTGTGCGCTTGCGGGAAACCTTAAAGCAGCCACAAAACCAGCCTCGTGCAGTATACGAGCAAGTTGCAATTTTGTATGCGGGTCTTAACGGTTATTTAAGCGATATCGAAGTTAATAAAATTACAGATTTTGTTGAAGGATTCCAAGAATACTTGAAGAACAACAAAACTGAATTCAAGCAAGGAGTTTCAGACACAAAAGTACTTGGTGAAGGCGAAGAAAAAGCTTTGAAAGAAGCAATCGAAGAGTACAAAAAGACCTTCATGGCAACAGCGTAAAATAGTTAGGAGTTAGGAGTTAAGAGTTAAGAGTTAAAAGATTAAGAGTTAGGAATTAGGAGTTGAAGAAATCAAGGATTAACGGTAAGGGATAAAAAGATACATCTCACAACTAAATCCTAAGTCCTAATTTCTAACTCTTAATGGTTAAATGCATTAATGGTAAATAGGTGAAGCATTTGTAGTGGGAGCGTTTCGTTCCTTACTGACAATTAGGGAGCGAGACTCTCCCACTCCTACAACCTGAAACTAATGAGATAACCATCGATTCCTAACTCCTCACTCCTAGCTCCTAGCTCCTAACTCCTAACTCCTAATTCCTAACTTTAAAAAAATTATGGCTAATTTAAAAGCGATACGGGACCGCATCAGCTCGGTTAAAAATACCAAGAAAATTACAGAAGCCATGCGCTTGGTTGCGGCTGCAAGAGTACGCCGCGCTCAAGAGCAGGTAACTTCTACCCGTCCGTTTGCTGACCGTTTGGCACAGGTATTATTTGGTTTGCAAAGCCGTCTAACCTTTGAAGATGTAGACTTACCGCTGATGAAAAAGCGCGAAGTTGGCACAGTTGGGTTGTTGGTAATTTCTGGCGATCGCGGTTTATGTGGTGGCTACAATACCAACGTCATCAAGCGTGCGGAAAATCGTGCCAAAGAATTACAGGCTGAAGGCTTAGATTACAAACTTGTATTAGTTGGACGTAAAGCCAGCCAGTATTTTCAACGTCGCGAAGAACCGATTGAAAATTCATATATTGGCTTAGAACAAATCCCTACAGCTTCAGAAGCTTCTGACATTGCTGATGGATTGCTTTCCTTATTTTTATCGGAAGGAGTAGACAGAATCGAATTGGTTTACACCAAATTCGTATCCTTGGTTAGTTCTCGTCCCGTAGTCCAAACCTTACTACCCTTAGATCCTAAAGGTTTAGCAGCAGACGACGAATTCTTCCGTTTAACAAGTCGTGGTGGTGAATTTGAAGTTGAGAGAGAGAAAGTTACTACCGAAATGCGTGCTTTCCCTCGCGACATGATTTTTGAACAAGATCCGGTACAGATTCTGGATTCCTTGCTACCACTATATTTAAGCAACCAACTATTGCGAGCATTGCAAGAATCCGCAGCCAGCGAACTAGCAGCGAGAATGACAGCAATGAGTAGTGCTAGCGATAACGCAGCCGAACTAATGAAGAGTCTTTCATTGTCCTACAACAAAGCACGACAAGCAGCAATTACCCAAGAAATTTTAGAAGTTGTGGGTGGTGCCCAAGCGCTAGGGTAAAGAGAATTAGGATTTATGAGTTAGGAGTTAGGAGTTGGAAGTTGAGAGTTTTTAATAGCTAATTGTTGATTTTATTTGAATTAACAGTTAGCTATGAAGGTTTATCGAGTTTCAAATTCAATTTATGCAGTGCGGACACGCTGCGCCAACGCACTACATAATTCAAAATCCAAAATCTAAAATCCTTTGTGGCAATTTTCAAAAAGCTGCACTATAATAAAATATGAAGCACATGGGGCTTTAATGGTTTCGACGTGGTGGTGAAAGCTACTCGTTGATACAGGTCGAGAGAGAGTCAAATCTCGTAAATAAAGGCTCAAAACAAATAATAACTGCAAACAACATTGTAGCATTCAAGCGTCAAGCAGTAGCTGCTTAAACTTTTTTCGTACGCTTCTCTCTAGTTTGACTCCGTTAAGGATTAGAGAGCAACCCCCAACGGATGCTCTAACAAGTTCCCTTTGGTGGACTTATTAGAAAAGACTTTACCAAAGCATCCCACCGTTCGGGATAATGAACGGTCCCTGCCTTAAGGGTTAACGAGGCTAAGCCTGTGAACGATGCGGGGGTAAATACCCATTGCGGACATGGGTTCAATTCCCATAAGCTCCATAATATTTTCTAATATATTTGAAACACATTTATCAAGTAAATTTATATCTTGATAGATGTGTTTTTTTATGAGAATTTAGATTCACTTTTAAATAATAAGAATGTAAGAATGGCTGTATCAAGAATAACTGTAAATTGTAGTAACCCAGTTTGTAAAAAAGAATTTAATAAACCATTAGCAGAGTTTAAAAGAAATCAAAGATTGGGAAGACTTAACTTCTGTTCTAAATCATGCTTTGGAAAATTTAAAGGGTTAGCAAATTTTGGGGATAAAGCGAATAAAGATACATCTTATTTGAGAGACATAATAAGAAGAGATGAGTATTCACCCTTCCGAAATCATCTGAAAGTGATGAGAAAATCCGCTAAACATAGAAAGCACGAATGTTCTGTCACATTACCAAACTTGAAACAATTATGGGAGAAGCAAAAAGGAATTTGTCCTTACACTGGTTGGAATTTACTTTTATTGCCCAGCACTACAGATTATCAAAATGCAAAATTAACAATAGACAGAGCAAGTGTTGACCGAATCGATTCTTCTTTGGGTTACACTCCTGACAATATACAGTTTGTTGCTGTAATTGCCAACTTTGCGAAAAATATTTTTACCGAACAAGATTTAATTACATTCTGTCACGACGTTTATATATATAGAATTTTAGGTGAAAATAACTCGATAGATATAGATGATACAGCTTTAAGGATTTCTGAAAGTGTATTAGGGAATAGTAGAAGAGACAAATATTCTCCTTTCCGTCAGCATCTCAAACTTGCAAGGAGAAGGGTAAAAAGTAATGGACGAGAATGTAATATTACTCTGGAGTATCTAAAACAACTTTGGGAAAAACAGGATGGTAGGTGTCCATATACAGGATGGAAACTAGACAATCTTCAGACAACTAGTGAGTGGAATAGTAATGTATTGCATCCAAAGACAGCGAGTTTAGATAGGATAGATTCTTGCAAGGGTTATGTTTTTGGTAACGTGCAGTTTGTCAGCGTGATGGCTAATTATGCGAAGAGAGATTTTTTAGAAACGGAATTGTTGAGGTTTTGTGAAGCGGTTAAATCACCTGCAGCCTAGAAGGCTAGGGCTACAGTTACGAAGCCCACCTACGTGGGCTAAATTAAGCGCTACTCTAAGAGCCATTATCAGTACAACGCGAATCAACTTACCTGTCAATGATTCTTCTAGAGCAATTGCCCGATCAATTTGAGTTGTCATTCTAGACCTATCAATAATTATTCAGATTTTATCATCTGGTAGCTGATGTAATTACTATGAATGAATAATTTCGGATCAAAAAACAATGATTGCCAGTGAAAGACTAGTGCTGTCTTTAGCGTACTACTTAACATATTTATTACTCAATTATGCTTCCTCAAAACATATTTTCGTGAAATAATCTGTATTACAAGGTACATTTTTAGATGCGCTTACCCTGGTAGTTATTACAGATTTTCATCATCTATATAGAAAGGATTAATTAATATCAATCAACTTCAGTTACTAATAGTTGCCATTCACTTACAACGGCTTTGGGAATTTCTAAAATCTTCTTTGTTGTACCTAATAATGGTAAATTTAATTTTAAAGATTCAACTGTGGTTAATTTCGGTAAGACATCAGTTAAGCTGTATTCTCCAACATTTGCAGCAGGCGATGAAGTAGCGTAAACGTCAGATGCATTGATTAACTTACCTGATTTAGTTACGATTTCTAAAGAATGGGGATGAGAAAATTCAAATATACCGGGAAAGCCAACTATTCTTAAATTTAATTCTTGTTTTACACCGGGATTAATCTTTTTAAACAGCAATACCTGCCAATTATATTCTTGTTTATCTTTAATAGATACCTGGGAATGATAGCGTAAAACTCCCGGTGCATCGTGATGTTGCCGCAGCATTGCTGTGGATTCTTGGGTAGTGAATACGATTGCAATTGATACTAAGATTAAGATTATGAAACAGCGGTTTAGTAATTTCGTAAACATTAGTTTGGTTTGGGAAACAGAGAGAGGGTAGAGGGATTCTTTAAGTAGTGAGTAACGAGTAGCGAGAGCAATTAAGGAATGGATAGTTGAGCAGCCCGGTTGATAATAAGAAACGATAATTGTTAGTTTACTCACTACTCACTACTCACTACTTTCTACTCACTACTCCCAATGCCCAATCCCCCATGCCCAAACATATTGTAAAACTTTTGATAAGATATGCGATTTTTCCGCGATTTGCTCTTGGCACTTTGTACGAAAGCGAATAAACTGAAGTAATCAGTACAGATGTTCTGCCGATGTGGAGTGTCAAACAAGACGGTTTATCGCCAATTCGGGATAGGGGTGTTATGAATAATTCTCATGATAAAGCAGATGATAGTAAGGATATTCCTAATTTTGAACTTGTTGAGCAAATAGATTTGATGATTCGAGCGCGGTATCCTCTACTATATATGGTTGCCGTGGAAGAAGAGCCTTTAGAAGAGGTTTTGTTTAAAGTTGCTGCGCTTTCTCAACCACCGCGTCAGGTGTTGTATTGGGATATTGTGCGTGGTTGGAGCGATAACGGTGCGGATAAAGGCTCTGTAATGGCACCTCTGGCTCGGATTGGTAAAGCTGATGCCCAAAAATCGGTTATTTTCGTGTTGCGGGATTTGCACCCATACGTCAAAAATCTGACTACGGAAAGAAGTGCGCCGATTGTGCGGGAGTTGCGAAATTTAGCCAGGGAATTGAAGCGCAGTCGTAAGTCTATTATTCTTACCAGCCATACTTTGGAAGTACCTGAAGAGTTGAAAGAGGAAGCTACGGTTGTTGATTTCCCTTTACCCGATGTACCTCAAATTAACTATTTAGTTGAACAGTTGGTGGTACCGGAAAAGCTGAAATTAGCAGGTTTGGCGCGGGAGCAGTTGGTAAAAGCCTGTCAGGGATTAAGTCGAACCCGGATTCAGCGAGTTTTGGCGAAAGCTTTGGCAGCGAAACAGCAGGTTAATGAGTCTGATATCAGCGGTGTTTTGGCAGAGAAAAAGCAAACTATTCGTCAAACCGGGATTTTAGAATTTTTTACACCTTCCGAATCCTTGAAACGAGTCGGAGGATTAGATCAACTTAAACAATGGGTGCAGTTGCGTCAAGATGCTTTCACCGAAGAAGCCAGACGTTACGGTATACCCAATCCCAAAGGAGCATTGCTCGTTGGAATTCAAGGTACGGGTAAATCTTTGAGTGCAAAAACCATTGCTCACGAATGGCGTTTACCGTTATTGCGACTTGATACAGGGCGCTTGTTTGGCGGAATCGTCGGCGAAAGTGAAAGCCGCGTGCGCCAAATGATTCAGCTTACCGAAGCAATGGCACCATGCGTGTTGTGGATAGATGAAATAGACAAAGCATTCGGAAATATTAGTAGCGGTGTTGATGGAGATTCGGGAACATCGCGACGGGTATTTGGTAGCTTGATTACCTGGATGCAGGAGAAAACTAGTCCGGTATTTATTGTTGCCACGGCGAATAACGTGCAAATATTGCCAGCAGAATTGTTAAGGAAGGGAAGATTCGACGAAATATTCTTTTTAAACTTGCCCACCGAAGCCGAAAGACAAGACATTTTCAAAGTTCATATTCAGAAATTACGTCCCAACCGAGTGCGAGATTTTGATTTAATTTTATTAGCTAGTAGAACAGAAAATTTCAGTGGAGCAGAAATAGAGCAAGTAATAATTGAAGCAATGCACAATGCTTTTTCTAGTAAACTTGACGGGCAGCGTCGCGACTTTATCACCGAAGATATACTTAAAGCAATAGAAGTTACAGTTCCTTTGGCTTCCATAGCTAAAGAACAAATTGATGCATTAAAACAATGGGCAGCTCAAGCAGGTGCAAGGAGTGCTTCTAATGACGTGCAGTTAGTAGAAGAATTGAAACAGTATAGCTCCGGGAATGGGATATCGCCGTTGGAAGTCGATTGAAGAGAGAGGGGGAAGAGGGGGAAGAGGGGGGATGGGGAGATAGGGAGATGGGGAGAAATAGCGAGCAAGATGCTCGCACTACATAAATAAGATTAATATTTCTAATTCCCAATGTCCAATTACCAATTACCAATTACCAATTACCAAATTAATCATGTCACATTTTACAAGTATCAAGGTTCAAATTAAGCACGGTGAAATTTTGCATCAGGTGTTGCAAGAATTAGGCTATCAAGTTGAATGCAATACTCAAGTAAGAGGATATCATGGCGATCGCACTCAAGCTGAATATGTAATTCGGCAAAATAATGGTTACGATTTGGGTTTTCGTCGTCAAGGTGAAAATTATGAAATCGTAGCTGACTTTTGGGGTGCGAAGATTAATCAAAAGCAATTTGTAAATTCAATTACTCAAAAGTATGCTCATAAAACTCTGATGAATACTGTTGCGGAACAGGGTTTTAATGTTGAGGAAGAGGAAGTTTTATCAGATGGTACCGTGAGGGTTGTTGTGGGGAGTTGGGTTTAGTTCGTAGTTGCGCTTTAGCGCCAAAAATGTAGAGCGCTGAAGCGCTACTACGAACCAATTATCAATCAAAATCATGTCACATTTTACAAGTATAAAAACTCAAATAAAAGATAGAGACGCATTAGTTAAAGCTTTGGCTGATGTGGGTTTAAAAAATATTGAAGTTCACGAAACCGCAGAAAGTTTATATGGCTATCAAGGTGATATGCGAGCGGAAACTGCTGAGGTGATTATTCGACGTAAATATGTTGGATCTTCTAGTAATGATATTGGTTTTAAATTACAGGATGATGGGCAGTTTCAAGCGATTATATCTGAATATGACCGTCATCGATACAATCAACAATGGTTGGGTAAGGTGATGCAGCGTTACGGGTATTATACTTTGATGGCTTCGGCTGAGGAGCAGGGGTTTGCGGTGGAGGAAGATGAGGTGATGGAGGATGGTACGGTTAGGGTTGTTGTGGCGAGGTGGGCTTAGGGGATTTTGGGTTGGGGAAATATTTTTTTACTCGGCTAATCCCCAAACTTTGACTGTTTGATCGCTACTTCCGCTGAACAAATATTTTCCATCTGGGACTTAAGACGATTGAGTTAACTTCTGCTGAATGTCCTGTTAATGTAGCTTGAAGTTTTCCAGTTCTCCAATTCCAAACTTTGATTGTTGTATCGTTACTAGCGCTGATTAAAGTTTTACCATCTGGGCTAATTGCAAGGGAGTTAACTCCTAAAGAATGTCCTTCTAAAGTTCGTATTAGTTCTCCTTTCTGCCAATTCCAGATTTTAATTGTATAGTCTCCGCTACCGCTGAATAAGGTTTTTCCGTCTGGAGTTAGACATAAAGCTTTTATCCAAAATGAATGTCCTTCTAAAGTACGTATTAATTTTTTCTGTGCTTGCCAATCCCAAATTTTGATTGTATAGTCTCCGCTACTACTAAATAAAGTTTTTCCGTATACAGTTAAGGAAAATATAGGTTTCGTATGTCCTCGTAAAAGACATTTACGCTTATGATGAGATATATCCCATGCTTTTATGGTACCTTTTTCATTACCAATAAATAGAATATCACCACTCTTATTAATTGTTAAAGAATGATGCAATCCACTATCATTACGATTTAAAATGTGTTGAGAATATGGTTCTTTCCAGCTTAATTCTAAAATCAAACCGTTTCTACTGCGAATAAAAACAGTTTCTCTCCGTTGGTTAATACACACAAAGTTAATTGCTTCGCTATCGTAAGATAAAAAATCCTCGTCATTCATAAAAAGTTTTTTAAATTGCTTTTTCCGCCATTCCCAAATAATAAGGCTGTCTTCACCACCGCTAATAACAGTACCGTCGGGAGATATACAAACCGAATTAATTCTAGATTCATGTTCTTCAAGCGTTGAAGTACAATCAAAAATTTGATATTTACTATATTTTTCTAATTTCTGTACAATTCGCGTTTCCTCTCTTTCTTTCAATATTGAATATGCTATTTTTTTAACCTCTTGTTCATTATCTAGTAAAGCTTTGATTATTAAATCTAAACCAGCTTCACTATAATTCAATGCTTGATATAATCCTGCAATTCGTGCTTTCACATCAGGATTCTGTAAGCTTCGTTTAACACCTTCAATTCCTCCCAAAACTGCACCATCAATAGGAGCTTGATTTCCACCACCAAGCACCACATCGTATTCTCTGGGTTGATTGTCTGACATTGCATTTTTACCACTTCAATATTATTAGTATTCCCAGTTGTGGAAGGAAGTATTACATTTTATAGGTAAATATTTAAATATATATAACCTCACCCTCAATCCCTCTCCTTGTTAAGGAGAGGGAAGTAATTCTAATTGAATTTCGCATTGTTTAAATATAAAATTGAGCGCTGCAAATAATTTGTTTAAGTCAGATATGGTATAAATATTGATTTCTTTGGTAAATAAATTATCTGTTAACTTACCAAACTGCCAAACTTGCCCATTAGATACAATACCAAAGACTGATTGTTGCTTTAACGAATCATTTATCTTCTGAATCGCTACCATTTCCGATAAACATTGACCCCAACCTTTGATAAAATCATCTTTTTTAGCTTCTACAGCAACAAAAAAAGGTTTGTCAAATACTTCTTTTCCTAAAGCAGATTTTTTAGCTAATAGATAATCAGGTATTCCCGATAATTTTTCATCGTAAACGAGTGCTTTGTGACTCCATAAAGTGAATTTATCTCGGTAACTGCGATAGAGTTCTTTTAAAACGGGAAAAATTATTGCTTCACAAATCGCGTATTCGGATTCGTTATAGTTAAATTCTCTTAATGAGAACATTAATTCTTCTTGAAAGCTTTCTCTAATTATAAATTCTGTTTCGATGATGAAGTTTTCTTCGGTAGAACTGATATTGTATTCTTTTAAAACTTCGCCGATGTTTTTGTAGGAATCAAAGGACATTGCGATTTCTATGATGAATTCTTTGATATTATAATTTTAACTGTAATTTATTTAAATAAATTTTGGAATGACTGTATATGTACAACGTAGAAATACCTGACAACCAAGCAGACTTTGCAAAATTACTCCAGCGTGTATTATCCGGGGAAGAAGTAGTAATATCCCAAGACGGTAATCCGATTGCAAGAGTAGTTCCAATTGCTGATAAATCATTACCACGAATTCCTGGTTTAGATAAAGGTAAAGTGGTGATTGCTTCGGATTTTGATGCTCCTTTACCTGATGATATTTTAAATAGTTTTACTAATCCTGTTGATAATTTGTAATGAAAGCTTTACTTGATACTCATGCTTTTTTATGGTGGGTTACAGAAGATTCTCGGCTTTCATCTACAGCTAGAAATATAATTACTGATTCTAATAATCAGCTATTTTTAAGTACAGCAAGCGCATGGGAAATTGTAATTAAAGCACGATTAGGTAAATTAACTTTACCAGAACCACCTGAGATTTACATTCCAAATCGTTTAACGGTAAATAGATTTGAAAGTTTATCAATTCACTTGATTCATGCTTTACAAGTTGTGAATTTACCAGATTTACACAAAGATCCTTTTGATAGAATTATAATAGCTCAAAGTCAAGTTGAGAAAATGCCGATTTTAACTTCAGATAGTCAAATTAAACGGTATTCTGTTGATATTATTTGGTAATTATGTGCTTATTTTTCTACTTTCAACCCCAGATTTTAACTGTTTTATCTCTACTACAACTAACAAGAGTTTTACCATCGGGACTAATTGCTATACTGTAAACCCAATCTGTATGTCCTTCAAGGATACGGATACATTCTCCTGTATGTAAATCCCATATTCTAATTGTTTCGTCTCTACCACAACTGACAATTGTACTTCCATCAGGGCTGATAGCTACACAATAAACTAAGTCTTTATGTCCTTCTAATGTAAATTGAAGTTTTTTCGTTTCTAAATTCCAAATTTTTATTGTTTTATCTTTACTACCGCTAACAATTGTCTTATTATCTGGACTGACAGCTACTGATTCAACACCTTTTGAATGTTTCGTATTTTTAAAAGTATGTATTAATTCTCCTGTTTCTACATTCCAAGCTTTGACATTTTTATCGTTAGCACCACTGATGATAGTTTTTCCATCTGGACTAATTGCTAATGCTTGAACCAAATAACTAGAATGTCCGGGAAAAGTATTAATCTGTTCTCCTGTTTTCAAATCCCAGACATGAATTCCAACATTTTGATAAATATGTTCAGCACCACAGAAAAGTTTATTTCCATTAGAACTAATTGCTAAGGAAAATACTTGATATGAACGTTCTTCTAAGGTCAACAAGCATTCCTTTGTTTTCAAATCCCATATTTTAATCATATTATCGCGGTCATAAGTACCACCTCTAGTAATAATATTTTTGTCATCAGGGGTAATTAAAATAGTTCTCGGGTATTTATGATTTATAGAAGTTGCTTCAACTTTTCCCGTACATAAATCGTATATATTTATAGAGTTTGAACCATCAAAAAACACTTTTCCATTTGAATCAATAGCAATACACCTACTGTTAACATTTGGTAAAGTATGAATACATTCCATCTTTAACCAAGGATTATATTCTTCCAAGGCTTGTTTTACTTTCGCTTCTTCCCTCTCACGTAATAGCGAATAAGCAGCAAAACTTACTTTTCCAAGCTCTTTCTGCCAAACTTGAATCACAAACTCTAAACCCACATCTCCATAATTCAACGCTTCTGAAAGTGCAACAATCTTCTGTTGAATATTCGCTGTTTCCCAACGTCTTTTAACACCTTCAATTCCCCCTAAAACAACACCATCAACAGGAGCTTGATTTCCACCACCAAGCACCACATCATATTCTCTAGGTTGATTCTCCGACATCACAATTACCTCTCTAAAATCTCTTTCCTCTGCGCTCTCCGCACGCCACTTGCTACAAGTCGGGAAACCCGCCCAATGCAGTGGCTTGTCTCTGCGGTTTAATAATTCAATCAGTTAAAACAATTACAAACCTCTTAACTGCGTTCACATCCACCTGGGGTTGCAAACCCCAGGCTAATAGCGAAAGTCCTATAAATAGGACTAGGATTTTCACGCTTATAATTTAGTAATTTATTTTCAAAATTTTATTTATATTCTAAGTATTTATACTAAAAATTCAAATCATTTTAATTTAGCGATCGCCTCTCTCACAATCAAGGCTTTCCCTGTCAATAAATCCCGCACGGTAGCTACCAACATCCTCTGCTCGTTAACGCCAAATTTTACGGAAACTCTATCGATTCCCAATTCTCCAGGTGGCTCTAAATGCGCTATACAAACTTGTTGATGTTGAGTATCTAAGGAGCGATAGGTTTCCTGTTTCACTAAATGACTGCTTGTCATTCTTCCTTGAGCATCATAAGTAACTTCAGCTTGAGACATTTCCGCAATTTCACCGATGTCGAGACGAATCTCTTTTTGTCCTTCTATGGCTGCCTGTAATATCAATGGTTCGTCAATTCTGGCTTTTTTATCGTTATTCCCTAAATAATTTGTACCTTTTTCAATCAATGTCATGTAGGAATATTTTTTACTATGGGGTTCCCATAACCGAATTGCATAGCTATGACGCAAATAATCATCGATTTCTACCATTTCGTTTAAAGCCAAACCCCCATGTGCTACTGCTTCAAAGGGTTTGTCTAATTTAACTTTCTGTCTGCCAAAATAAGAAACAATCAATTGCTGTACTGCTTGAATTTGACAGCTACCTCCCACTAATAAAACCTTTTCTATATCCGCTTTGCCGATTCCTTTACTCAAGGCGATCGCTAACACTTCATCTAATGTCTGTCGCAGTTGCTCTAATAACTGACGATTCTCTAAAATATCTGCTAATTCATTCGGGTTTAACTGCAATTCGTGAGACATAAAATTCTCGTCGTCAAACCAAGATTCCTTGGCTTCATTATCTGTGGAAAGCTTCATTTTCAATCTTTCGGCAATTTCCAATAAATTCTGATAACCAATTTCCCCTACTTCTTCCCGACTTGAACTTGTTTTTCGCAGATAATCTTCGACAATCCAATTATCGATATCTATTCCACCCACAAAAGCATCGGATTTGGCGATAACTTCCGCACGTACAGATGAAGATTGAGAATTACTTTTGACGGTACGAACTAAACTTAAATCCAAAGTTCCACCACCGAAATCCACCACCAAAACCAAGCTGCCGGGGCGTTTTACAGCATAACCTAAAGCTGCTGCTGTGGATTCATCAACGATTTGCAATTCGGGAATACCGAGCTTTTCACCCAAACCGTTAAACCAATGCAAATATCTTTCAAAAGCACCCACGGGAACGGTAAAAATAACTCGACTGGGTTCCAATTGTTGTTTTACGTGACTCCAAATTTCTTTTAAAAACAGTTCCGATATCGCTTCAGCACTGTAATTAACATCATCCAAAACGCGGGGAGGGGGAACAAAATCCGCCGCTAAATCCCGTTTAAATGCTTGAAAATACCGCTGTGGTTGACTAAAACCCAATCTTTGAGAGCGTACAGGTTCGCCAAAAATCAAATTATTTGGCGATTTGACGAATACTTGCGAAGGAATCACGCTTACTTGGTTGAAACGACGTGAAAGCGAATCAAATTTTAATGTACGCGGTTGTTGAGTAATAGTGTCGGTGGTACAAACAATGGTATTGCTGGTTTCCGAAGTCGATAATTATTGTTGTCATGAGTCTGGTTGTTGAATGTGTGAGGGGGTGGAGGGGGTAGAAAGAGGAATGAGGAATTATTTTAATTACTATAAATTTTGATTTTTGAAACGCAGAGGAATACAGAGGGAAACGCAAAGGAGCGCAGAGTTTTTTGTTCGTTTTTTTATAATTCCGAAGCAAGGGGAAAAATATTCGCAATTGTGAATGATTTATTCTTCCCCCTCTACCCCCTCTACCCTCTCTCCCCCCTCTCTTACTTCCCACCCGGAAGTGTACGACTAACTTTAGCGGGGGAAAGGATGTTACCTTGATGTTGATATCCTATAAAACGGATGTAAACTTTTTCTCCTTGTTGAATATCTCCGGTGTCTGGTTGATGGATTTGGGGATTGTATTCAACTTGTTCCCAAGGTTTACCGATGGGTTGGTAATCCCATTCTTTTAATAAGTTGTCGAGAGGGGTGAAGCTGGAAAGTAAATTTTTCGCTGGTAATTCTGGTTTTACGTTTACCATCTGATGAATGCTGGGATAATTGACAAGCAGGGTTTGCAGTTTTTCAAATGTTGATTTACGAAATTCCTGGGTTAATTCAAGTTGCTGCTGTTGTAATTCCGAATGCAATCGCAAACCATCTTTTCGCAAAGTTTCTTTTTCTTGAGTTAGCTGCTGTAACTGCTGCTGTAATTCCAAACATTCCCGACGCTTCTTTTCTAACTCCGGATGTGGTGGAAGTATTCCCAATTTATCGAGAAAATTTCCTAATGGGATTGAGAGCGCGATCGCAATTTGTTCCAATTCATCCAAACTCAACGAATTCCCGTCACCGTCTCGCAATTTCCATATAGCAGAATTGCTCAAACCGGATTTTTGCTGCAACTCTTTCCAATTAGCAATCTTATTTCGACGCATTAACTCCAAAAGTAACTCGTCATTGCGATTTCCCGTAGCGTAGATTTTAGCTAATACAAACCGGATGATAGCAACGGATGTAATTATGATGAGAATGAATATTAATGATGTGTAGATAATTTTCATATTTTAAAAGAGATTAATGTAGAGACGTAGCACTGCTACGTCTTGCCAACGTATACCGCACCTAACTGTAATTGCGAATTGTTTCAACCGTTTTTATTCTTCAAAGATTGATTTTCAGTTGAAGTAATATTTTCCTCCCCTTCGTAATATTCGGGAAGCAATTCTTGACTTTCCACTTCTCCTAAAGCGTCTTCAATTCCGGAAGTGGTTTCGGTACATCCAGCACCGGAAGCGCCGATGACATTCTCAGTAATTTTACCGTCTTTACCAATGCGATATTCTACTTTCCTATACTCAGCCATGATTTATTCCTCTGGGTAGATAATACAGTTATAACAATGTAATGGGGCATTGGGCATTGGGCATTGGGAATAGGAAATGGGAATGAAGAAAACAACTAAGGAGCAAGATGCTCCCACTACGGTTTTTTCTCGCCATCTCACTATCTACCCCCTCTCCCCCCTCTCACACTGGAATCCTCTCCAATATCCCCTCACCAAAAACTTTATCTAATTCCAAATAATCGAGATGCACGTAACCGATATGACAGTGACAGGTTTGGTTACTACAATCACGCTCTCGTAATACTTGCTGCCAATCTTGGTGATAAATATTACCAATGGGCTGTTTAATAAAATGGCATCTCCTCATCGTACCTTCACCGTCAACGGAAATCATCGATTTACCAGCGCGACAGGAACGCCCAAAGCTGGGATAATGATGGGTGTTGAGGTGATAAAGTGGATCGATGGATTCAAAGAATTTTCTGTCTGATGGTGATAATTGAGAAATTTGTTTTTTGACAGCATTAATCCACAGATAAACGTGAGAGGGTAATTCCTGACGTAAAGCTGCAATTTCGTTTTTGTACTGGGGAAATCCGACAACACCAGCACTAAAACGAACTTTACGTTTATCTAATTCCAGACATTGGGAAACATAACTTTGACGGGATACCCATTCGGGATGAAAAGTAGCCCATAACGCTAAAGTATCCTTGTTGCAATCTTCCACCCAATCCAAATTACAGGAGAGATTGGTTTGAATTGCGGCTTTGTTAACGTGAGACATTTGGGTTAAGTTAACTAAAGCTTGTTGATAGTGCTTGTGGATGAGAGCTTCACCCCAAGGAGTAAATAAAATCGAAAATTGATGCTGGGGATGTTGGGAAATCCAATCTACGAAACGTTGTAATTGTTGTTTGTCAATGTTTGATTCCGCTGCTGTTTGTTGACGTTTGGCGAAGGGACAATATTCGCATCCGTAGTTACAGCTGATGAGGGAACCTCGGTAGAGGATTTTTAGGTGCATTTTTTGGTTTTTATTTAGGGTTTAAAATTCTAATAAGTAATCGAGATAATCTGGATCTTGTCTATCAGCTATAACTTCGATATCTAATTGTTTTAACCGTTCAACCATTTCATCGCTTAAATAATTATCGGAAACATCAAGGGTATCTAAATTTTTTATAAATGGACAATTTAATAAAGCTTCTGCACCTTCGTCATTTATACTTCCCATTGAAAGGTCTAATTCAACTAAATTTTCAATAATCGAAGAATCTACTATTCCAAAAGGGACATGATTTAAGTCCTCAAGGTTATTTTTACAGTTACGTATTCCCAAGTACTTAAGCTTAGGAAATATTTTAGAAAAAACTTGCATAAGTTCTTTAATACCCATGCGAGAATAAGTAGAACCGTTCTCACTTGTAATAGACCACAACTCAAAATATTCTAATGCTGGCAATTCAAGATTATGAATTTCAAAGATTAATTCCATATCAATTCTCTTGCATTCAATAATTAGTGCTTTTAAATTTTCATGTCGAATAGAGTTTATTTCTAATCCCAATCTCTTTTCATTATAAGTGTATGTTTTACAATTACTAAACCTAATTTTAAGAATTTCTAAATTTGGATAAGCTAATAAAATATAGCTAATATTAATATTTTCAATTGGATAGTATTCTCTATCATGAATATTTTCTATACATAATGCTTTAAGATTTGTTAGATTTTCACTAGCATTTAACAACGCATCTATAAGAGATAAATCTTTTGTATACCAAAATCCTAATACCAAAGCTTTTATCTGGTGAGCTAAAGGATTTTTTTGTAATATTTGTAATTTTTCTGTACTAATAAGGTTTTTCGGAGACAAATCCCAATCAGATACTCTTATAGCATAAGCTGTGTTAATCGTATCAGTAATACCAATTTCGGGGTCAAATTCTATTACCTTTCGATTAGCAAATGTAGTTGCATGATTCGTTGAGAATTTATAACTTTTTTCAAAGCTAGTCCAGAATTTATAATCTTTTAAAGCTTGTTTGACGTGAATTTCTTCTTTATCTTGTAATAATTTATAAGTGTATTTTCTAATTTGTTCAGAATCATGTTTCAAGGTCTTAATTAACGTCTTTAAACCCACATCTCCATAATTCAAAGCATCATTCAAAGCTGCAATTTGCGCGTCAACATTAGAACTCGACAAACGCCTTTTTACACCTTCAATTCCTCCTAAAACCGCGCCGTGAATTGGCGGTGGTGCGTTTCCTCCGAGTACTGCGTCGTATTTGTTGGGTTGGTTTTGGTTGTTTGTCATTTTTATCCACCATTAATTTACTAAATAACCGAAAAAACTCCGCGCTCCTCTGCGTTAAGCTCAGCGCTCCTCTGCGTTTAAAAAATATGTTGTTGGTTTATCAAAATATTGAATTGTGATTTCACGTTGGGGAGACGTAGCAGTGCTACGTCTCTACACAGGTGTCAGGTTGTCATTTCAATTCATATCTCTGCATCAATTCCCTAACTTTGCTAGAAAACAACCATTCCCCAATCGCATCGGAATATTCCACACCAGTTTGAGTCAATCGCAATATTCTGCTGTCATTAACAACTAAATTCAAATCAATTAGCTCCGATAACTCCGGAAAATCGCTAAATAATTCTGTATTAAATTGCGTTTGATATTGATGTAAATTCAATCCTTCATGAGAAAGTAATGACAATAAAATGTACCTTCTGCGCTTCTCTTCAGCATCCAGCTGAAAACCGTAATTAACAAAATCAAAGGAATCTTCCGGTGTTTGAATATACCCTTGCAAAATCTCGCTGATTCCCTTTCCTCCAACAGCGTATTCGTTGGAATAATGCAAATCATCAGTATAAGAAACGCGCTCCGCATCCGATTCCGACCATTCCGTCTTGTTGACAACAGTAAACAGGTTCCTGATGTAGAGACGTTATACATAACGTCTCCTCCGTGTTGCGCTGGAACATTCGCATTGATTTTTGGGTGTATCCTTGTGATAAAAGAAAATCCCTTCCTTGACGGTAACAATTCAAGCGGATGTCATCCCATTCTTTTTCTGATGTTCCCAATCCGGTGAGGGGACGCACGTACAGGGGATACAAAAATATTTCTTCTGGTTCAAACTGCAATGCAGCCCGTATCGATTGCAACCAGGTGTCTACTGTTTGTCCGGGTAATCCGTAGATTAAATCAATGTTGATTGTGGGAAAACCGGCGGCTCGCATTCTTGTTAGTGCGGCTTCTACTTCGGCGGTGGTTTGACGGCGGTTAACTGCTGCAACCTCGGATTCAAAGAAGCTTTGGACTCCGATACTGGCACGGGTAACTCCTCGCGATCGCAACAACCTTAACTTATCTTTGGTAGCGGTTTCCGGTGACATTTCCACGGATATAGGAATCTGTTGTAAATCCGCGCCCATCGTATCTTCGGCAACATTCAACACGGTTTCTAAATGGTGAATCGGTAACTGAGTCGGTGTACCTCCACCAATAGCGAGACGTGCAAATGAACTTTTACCCAAAACAGCTTTGACGTGTTTGGCTTGTTTTTGTAGGGTATTGACGTATTGAGTCACAAAATCTTCATTGTGGGTGACTGTGGTAAATAAATTGCAGAAACCACACCTCATTTCACAAAATGGGATGTGAATGTAGAGGAATAAAGCGTTTTTGTCTTCTTGACTCCAGACATCGGTGAGGGGTTTTCGGGGGGAAATCGGACGATAAGCGGTTTTGTGGGGGTAGGAATAAACGTAGGATTGGAAGATTTTGGATTTTAATAAAGGATGGGTTGGCAACGGATGGCGGATTGGTAACGGATGGTTGTTGGTTATCATGATTGAGGTTTTGGTATAGATGTTTGTGAGATATTGCGTTACTCGTTACCACGCTCTGCGTGGTAATGCGTATCTGGAGGCTCTGCCTCCGGTATATAAAAGGCAGAGCCTTTTGTCATGCATTCCCAGGTGAAACCTGGGAACGAGAAAGGTGAGTCTCCAACACAAATTCCCCATAAGGAACAGTCCACACGACGGGATGACTAACCCGGTGTCCGGTGTAACCATCTTCACCGTATGTTGTTCCGTGGTCGGAGGTGAGTATGCAGAAGGTAGAAGCACGTTTTTGTAAGGCATTCCAGAGTTTTCCTAGTTGAATGTCGATGTATTCCAAAGCGGCGGCATGAGTTGCTAATGTGTCTGTTTTAGCACCTTCAAGGTAAAAGTAATTGGGTTGATGAAGGGCGGAAATATTAATAAATAAGAATAAACGTTGACTTTGAGGAGTTTTATTGAGGATTTTCTCGGCTAATAGGATTTGATTTTCTGTAGATTTTGGATCGGTAACTCCTAATTCTCGATTCCAGTAACTTTCTGCGAACATTGAAGGAATCACGTTACTCAAGGGATTCTGTTTGTTGAAAAATCCTACACCACCAATACAAACGGTATGATAACCCTTGCGCGATAATCCTTTAACTATATTTTCACCTTCTAAAAGACAAGTTTTTTCCGTAGTTGTGGTACTTCCGGCGAATTTCAAAGCGAACAATCTGGGGTGAATTCCTGGAGTGACGGGAGTAGGAAGAAAACCCGCGAAAAATGCTTGATGGGATGCATAAGTAAAACTTCCCGGTGAATGTCGTTTTTCCCAACCATTTGGTAATACCTTGGCTAAATTTGGAGTGCGGTTTTGTGAAAGTAAATCTGTTGCGATGTCGTAGCGGAGGGTGTCGAGGGTGATGAATACGATGTCGTGGGTGCCGATGATTTGCATTTTTTTAGAGGGGGGAGAGGGGGGAGAGGGGGGAGAGGGGGTAGAGGGGGTAGAGGGGGTAGAAAAGATAGATTTGGTTAAGAAGTGGGAATTATAGGGGGGAAGGTTTCATTTAATAAGGTTTTTAATTTGTGAATACAGAAAGAAAGGTATTTAGAAGTCATGAGGAATTGGTTGTATTTCAATTGGCTTTTGATTCATCAATGGCTATTTATAATATTTCTAAAAAGTTTCCTAAAGAAGAAACATATTCTTTAACAGATCAAATTCGTCGCTCTTCGCGTTCGGTATGTGCTAATTTAGCGGAAGCATGGAGAAAAAGAAGATATCAAGCCTCTTTTATTGCAAAGCTAAGTGATAGCGAAGCAGAAGCTGCTGAAACTCAAGTTTGGATAAAATTCGCTGTTAAATGCTCCTATATAGAAATTGAACAAGCTAGAGAACTATATAAAACCTACAATCAAATCCTGAAAGGCTTAGTAAACATGATTCACAACTCCGAAAAATGGACAATCAAAAAATAACTTAACTTACACTTTCATCTTCCCAACATTTTTGTTTTGAATTAATTAATCTACCCCCTCTCCCCCTCTACCCCCTCTACCCCCTCCCTTCTTCCCAACAATGCTTTCACCTCACTCATATAAGTATCCATCCCATTCCACAAAATCCCCGGCAACAAATCCCCAAAAGCATTAATTTCCAAAACCGCGTGTTGTTCCCAATCCGGTAAAATCATCAAGTCAACTCCGCAATATAAACTATTAGGAAATAAAGCAGCAGCTTCTTCACAAGTACGTTTAATTTTCTGCCAATTCTCATCACCAACTTTGTCTAAAAATTCATTTATATTTCCTCTTTCGTTACCCAAATGTAAGTTAGTCATCGGACTTTTTCCCAAACGAACAACTGTATGTTGTGCTTCACCATCGATAACCACAACTCGCAAATCAAAACCGCATCCTTGTAACCGTGCTTTCGGTAGCCATTCCTCAACAATTACCCCTTCGGCAGTTAAAATATTGATAATATCGGCGATTTCTTCGCGTTTTGTATAGTTACGAATTCTGCGGGAGTTATACAGTAAAGTTTCCCCGTCTTCTCGTACTCTTTCCACGGTAGTGATAGCCGATTCAAAGCGGGAATTAGCGCGGTAAGCGATGACACCAGAAGCGCTCGAACCGTGAGATAATTTTATGAAAACCCGTTCCAAACCTTGAGATTGCATTTGTTCGCGCAGATGTTCGTAACAGTGGATTTTACCCAAACTACGCGCTACGGGAACGTTATTTTTGCTAAATATTTCGTGACACCTTGGTTTGTCAAACATTACCGCAATATCACGGGGATGATTCATAACTTTATTCTCCCCTCTACTTAAACAAGGAGAGGGGTTGGGGGTGAGGTTTCAATTCCTGTTCCCATCGTTGCAACAAATTTCGCCATCCCAAATACCACTGTCGCGGATAAAGAATCCTTCCCTTATCAAACTCCAACTTCTCAACTTCATTAGAAGTAATCCGTTGATAATTATTATTTTCTACCCCCTCTTCCCCCTCTTCCCCCTCTTCCCCCTCTCCCCCCTCTAACTCCTCCCCAGCAGCAATAATCGCTTTATCAACCTCAAAGTTTTTCTCCGGAGAATCAAAGCGGATGATATTGTTGGGTTTGAATTGTTCGAGGTTTTGTTCACCTGTAATTAAGTCTGCATAGGATATGACGGTTGCGGGTGGTAGGTTGAGGTTTGCAAGTGCTTGTTGGAGGAATCCGACGCGACGGTTTTCGGGGTTGGCTATGATAGTTAGGGTTTTCATGGGGTTGATGGTGGTTTATTCAGATAATGCCCAATAACGCATACTAGATTCATCCTCATTTTGAGGATGTGCAATTAAGCAGCAATCAGGAGGTGATAATTGTTCAACTTCTTCAATAAATTCTTTAGTCACGTAGTTATGAGAAATATTAAAGGTATATAAATTAGAAAGGCTAGGGACTTCAAGTAAGGTTTCTAAACCTTCATCACTTAAATTTCCCATCGATAAATCAAGTATTAAAAGATGACCAATTATAGGATTGTCAGCCATAAAAGAAGATTCTGTAATCGCATTAGCAATTTCATCAGCATATTTGCTGCTATGTATTCCTAAATAGCTTAGTTTCGGAAATGATTCGCTAAAAAGAATTGGCTTCAAATTTTTAATCACATTGTTTAAGCTATTTTCAAATTGCCTACCTATCTCTATTTCAAAGCATCCATCTATCCATAAATCCAAATATTCTAAAGCAGGTAAATTCAGCGAACACATCATCTGAAACTCAATGTTTCCAATGTATGTCGTTTCAATAACAAGTGTTTTTAAATTATCATGTGCTAATATGCTACATTCCAAATGATTACAACAACCACGAAGGTGCAAAATTTCTAAATTTGGATAACCTTCTAACAATAAATTGATATCACCAATCCCAAAATAAGATTGCCTAGATTCGTATCTTTGCTCATCACCTAAGAATAAAGCTTTTAAATTAGATAAGCTTCTGCGATTGTCAAAAATAGTATTAACAAAATCATAATATTCTTGATATATTTTGCATTTATAAGAATGATTCTGTAAATAACAAATCAAAGCTTCAACTTCATTTACCCTATTGTCTTGGATTAAAAGTTTTAATTTCTCCAAATTCACAACATAAGCTTTACCCTCTGGATTCACAATTCCAATTTCAGAATCAAACTCTTCAACTTCCCAATCATTCAACTTCGTAAAATACAAATAAGGATCGAATTTCAACAGCGCTTGTTTACCCTTTTCACCTCCCCTTTCCTTTAACAACCTCACAGCAAAACTTTTTACCTGTAATGAATCATCTTCCAACGCTTCAATCACCAAATCTAAACCCGCTTCCCCATAATTCAAAACATCCGAAAGCGCTTTAACTCGTACATCTACAATTTCACTTTCTAACCGTCGCTTAACTCCTTCAATTCCTCCCAACACAGCACCCGTAACCGGAGGTGGGTTGTTTCCGCCTAAAACTGCGTCGAATTCTCTTGGCTGTTGTGACATGATAGTTTTGTTTTGATGATAATATTAGGTTTCCCAAAATATTTTAAAATTTATCTTTTGCTTTTGGATTCATACCCGCTTGCGGTTGCAAACCACAAGCTAATAGCAGAAGTCCATTAAAATGGACTGAAAATTGTAATTTTTTAGTCCTATTTATAGGACTTTCGCTATTAGCCTTGGGTTTGCAACCCAAGGTGGTTTAAGGTTATTCCCACACAGAATAATATCGATCGCAAAATTGCCCATTTGTAATCACTTGACAATCTAATTCGGATAATTTTTGAATCATCTTTGTTTGTAAACGGTTTCCAGAAACGTTAAAAGTATGTAAATTATTAATTGCAGAATTCCCAAGTATAGCCATTGCACCACCGCTTCCCATATTTCCATCTGTGAGTTCAAGTACTTTCAAATTTTTCATGATTGGCGAATTAATAATAGCTTTGGCTAATTGACTTGTATTGTTGCTTTTCCTAATCGCTAAATACGCTAAGTTTTCACAATATTTACCTGATAAGATTGGTGCAAGACTATCAATATTTACCTCTTTTAATTTATTTCTACTTACCCAAATCTCAAGGTATTCTAAAGATGGTAAATTTAAATTGCACAGTTCCGCTAGATTTTTATCAGTTATACCATCAGCATCAATAATTAAGGTTTTTAAATAATCGTGTTTTATAGCTTTTGGTTTAACAAGAGATTTATTCTTGATATTACGGATTGCTAAAATTTTATTGTCAGATACCAAAATATCTTCATTAAGCATTTTACCCCGAATATGAAGTATTTCAAGATTCGGATATGCTTTGAGTATCGGATAAATATTACAAACGTTAATCCTGGAATATTTATATTTTTTATTCCATGTTTCGCAATTATCTCCAATGAATAAAGCTTTTAAGCTCACAAGTTTATCTTTAGCATCTGCAAGTAAATCAACAAAGTTTTTAAAAGAATTTTTATGATTTTTGTCTTGATAATATATCTCAAATCTGAACGCTTCTAAATATTTGGCTCTCTTATAGTGTATTAATCTATTAAAATCGTATATATCGCTTATAGCATATACTGCATCATCTATAGTATTAATGAGTTTGTTGTGAGAAAAATATTCTTCATGTTGCCAATTATCAAAAGTTGTAAAAACTAACCAAGGATCAAATTCTAATAATGCTTGTTTTCCTTTATTTTCAGACTTGCGTAAAATCGAAATAACTTTATTATTTATCTCTTCCGATGAATCTCCTAAAGCTTCAATAACTAAATCTAACCCTTCATCCCCATAATTCAAAGCATCCGACAAAGCCTTAATTCGCACATCTACAATTTCACTTTCCAACCGTCGCTTTACCCCTTCAATTCCTCCTAACACAACACCCGTAACCGGAGCCGGATTTTTCCCACCTAAAACTGCGTCGAATTCCCTTGGTTGATTTTTATTGCTATTCATTTTTTTATTATTTGATATTTGCTAAAAAACTTTTGACAAATTTGGCGTTGATATTCACACCTGCTTACGGTTGCAAACCGCAAGCTAATAGCAGAAGTCCATTAAAATGGACTAATTGACTTGAATTATTCAGTCCTATTTATAGGACTTTTGCTGTTAGCCTTGGGTTTACAACCCAAGGTGATTTAGGGTTTTCACTCAGTCACAGCACAATACCGATATCCATATTCTTCTTCATCATGCTCGTCATTTTGCTTCTCTGCTAACAATTGACAATTAAGCGTAGACAAATCATCAACCATTTCATCTGATAAACGAGCTTCGGAAACGTTAAGAATATCAAGCTCGTTTACCGCTGCACAACTAAGCAAAATTTCCGCACCTTCATCACTCAAATTTCCCAAAGATAGATCGAGTACGCTAATCGTTTCAATTAAAGGAGATTTAATTACAGCTGCTGCAATATCATCCGCAAATTGACTGTTACGCAATCCTAAATAATTCAAATCGGGAAATACTAAATCTTTAACAATCGGTTTTACGTCTACAACCGTACAATCTCCACCATAGTTGTCGCTACCAAACCATAATTCTAAATGCTCTAATGCTGGGAGATTCATGTTGCAAATTTGAGCAACTGCTTGAGGCTCTAATCCCCCAGTTTCTACAATTAGCGTTTGTAAATTGTTGTGTCGCACTGGTGCATTGAATTGTAATCGCTCTCCCCCGCGTATTTGCAATACTTCTAATTGAGGATAAGCTCTCAAAATCGGACTTACATCTCCTTGTGCAATCCAAGATATTTCGCTTTCTTCGTAGTGAATGTCACCAATAAATATGGCTTTTAAGTTAGTTAATTTATCCTTAGCATCGACAAGCCCATCAACGATTTCATTGCTACCAATTTCCCTATCATCACTCCACAAACCAATAATCAAAGCTTCTAATTGACTGGCTCGCGAATCTTGCAAAATACTTGTAATTTGTTCTGCTATGGAAGGGCGACTACCATCCCAATCCCATCGTAAAGCATAAGCTGTATTCGCAGCGTCTTCAATCCCAACTTCCGAAGAATAATCAACAACCTGACGATTAGCAAACCGCTCGGCGTGCAACCCTTTATACCCCCTATATCCCTGCAATCGCTCAAATAAATCCCAAGGTTGATATTCTCGCAACGCTTGCTTAACCTTTGCTTCTTCTCTACGTCGCAATAACTTATAAGCATGACGCTGTAATATCTTCGGTTTATTTTGCAATGCTTGAATCACCAACTCCAAACCAACTTCTTGATAGTTAAGAGCATCGGTAAGCGCTGCCAATTTTACGTCTGCTACCGGATTCGATAACCTACGCTTTATCCCCTCAATTCCACCTAACACCGCACCATGAATCGGAGGTGGAGATTGTCCCCCCAAGACAGCATCATATTTTCCCGGTTGTTGATTCTCTGGCATGACACTCTTTTTAGAACTACTGCTATTAGATTTCCCAAAAATGGTGATCGCTTATACATCTGCTGACATTTTTACCCGTCACCATTTGTAATTTAATCCTAGAAAATAGGATAGTACATTAGTTCTATAAAAGAAACCCCCTAATGTAGAGACGTAGCACTGCTACGTCTCCCCGCATTTCTGGTTGTATCGATAATTCCTTCAAATGCGGTAAAAGGAAATGTCATATATAGACAACCTAATACCTAAGAAAGACGTTGCACTGCAACGTCTCTACATTGGTTATCTGTATTTATTTAGGACATTGGTTATCTGTAGTTATTTACGACATCTGAATCACACCACAAGCAAGACGACTACCTGCATCACCGCTTGGCTGGGATTTCAAATCGTCTGCTCCTGAATGGACGATAACGGCTTTACCTACTATGGAGTTATTTATTTGGATAGATGTTCATGACTAAATGTAAAGGATTAAAGGAAAACTCGAACTTAGTTTGCTGCCGATAGGTGAGTGTTAAGTTAAAGATAGTATTTATTGGTAAAAATAATCTTACCTTAATCAGAGTTTTACCCGTATTGTTCTCAAATTATATAAAAAAAATGAATCAATCTCGAATTAGTCTCTCTTAGTGATAGGATGTTACCTCGATGTTTATTCTTTGAAATAAATCATGGCTAAGAATACTCTTCGTAATTTGTTGATCGGTGCGGGTGTTGCTGCGGCTGGTGCAATTGGAACCAAGAAAGCAGTAGACTACTTCAAGAATCGTGGAAAAGAAGAAGCACCACCAGAAAGCGAACCCGATGCTGAAGCACCCGCAGAAGATGAGGTTGCTTTTGCTTCTGTTGAAGAAAGTTCCGTTCAAGGCTTTTTAGATTCAAGCTTTGGTGACGCAGGGCGTTACGTTCCCAATCGTCCGCCGAAGATTTTTGAATATCAAGGCGAACAGTACATGGTGATTTGGGCTTACGACAACAAGCAACAGAAAAATCAGATGATGGCTTTCAAGTATACTGATGCTGGTCGTAAGATGGTTGCCAGTGTTGGATATACTTCCGACAAAACTGATTATAATCTCAGCTTAGATCCAACACCTTTTGCTGTTGAAGTAAATGGTGATAAGTTGCAATCAGGGCAGTCTACAACTGCTGGTACTAATGATGTGGATTTTGTTCTAGCTTGATTAAGTTAAAACAAAATTAGATTTTTGAACAAATTCTAAAAACCCGGTTTTTCAGAAAAACCGGGTTTCTAATTTTTAGAAATAATTTCGGAATTATTGTTATCACCAATATCGATCATAAATCAAACACTCTTAATAAATATTTTCTTTCTCATCCTATCGCCAGAGAAATATTGTAAGAAATAATTAAATATTACTTCTATAGAAGGAGCAATATTTGTAGTATTAAGCGCTAAATTTTAATCAGTGAATAGAATACTTGTAAAAGTGTCAAGGGTTAGCGGTATCAGAGCTACTGTTGATACGGGTTAATTTATAGCACATCACGCTTAAATAATACACGTAAATATTTTTAGTTGTGAAGTGAGCTATTTTCTTAACGACTCAATAGTTTCGCAAGCAATTATATCGTCCTCGTCTTGCCGTTTATCTGTTATTTACCTTTAACGCTTTTACTGCCCTCCGTAAATTTAAAAGAGAGAAGAACACATGGCTAATCCACTTGAAAATATCATTCCAAACCAATCTTCTGTAACTCAGAAGAAGTCCGACGCTCACACCCTAAAGTCTCGTTTGGAGTGGGGTGAGCCTGCATTTACCATTCTCGACGTGCGCGATCGCCCAACCTACAATGACGGTCACATCATGGGCGCTGTATCAATGTCGATGGATGGTTTAGGTGATACAGCAGCGGAAAGTTTAGCTAAAACTCGTGATATCTACGTTTACGGCACTAGCGATGATGATACTACTCAAGCCGCACAAGCTTTGAGAAGTAAAGGTTTTGAAAATGTATCCGAGCTAAAAGGTGGACTTGCTGCATGGAAAGCAATCGGCGGCCCTACTGAAGGTATTGTAGAATCAAGAACTCCTGTTGGTAAGGATGACTTAAACGTCGTCGATAGAATGAAAGACCAAGCAGAAAATATGAACAAGTAAGTCTATTTTTGATTTAATGGTTCGTAGTAAGGACTTTAGTCCTTTAATTTAGGATTTAAGTCCTTACTATGAACCTTAATGCTCAAATAAACCCTGGAACTGTAATAAATCCAACTGCACTATTGTTGGTAAGCATTTGAAACAATCCTCAGCTAATTGCAATCTCTCTTCACGTTCGAGCATTTCTATCAACTTTCGCCGAATACTTACCAAATAACGCACGTCGTTAGCGGCATAACTTAGCTGAGCATCGGATAAATTTTCAGCGTTACCCCAATCGGAAGATTGAGCGCTTTTATCGAGTTCTACTTCTTCCAATTGCATCACCAATTCTTTAAGCCCGTGTCTGGGAGTATAGGTACGAACTAATTTACTGGCAATCTTGGTGCAGAAAACCGGATTTACGATGATTCCCAGATAATGACGTAACGTTGCCAAGTCAAAACGAGCAAAGTGAAATATTTTGACGACATTATCTGCTTCAAAAAGTTTTTTCATGTTGGGGGCTTCAGTTTGTCCCTTGGCAATGCGGACAACCGTTACCTTACCTTTATCGTCCGCTATCTGCACCAAGCATAAACGGTCGCGTAAAGGCAATAATCCCATCGTTTCGGTATCTACAGCAATCGCTTCACACTTGAGATATTCCGAAAGAGTCGAATCATCAAAATCGCGATCGCAAACCTGAAAATCTTGTAATTCCATGAATCCTTAAAAATCAATGCAGTGTTTGTCGTCTTTAAAATTTCGTCAAACACTACTTTATTATTAAAAAAAATAATAAATCAAACTTATCTACTACGAATAAAAATTTGTGTCAAAAAATATTCGTCCTCGCTATTTACGGCAACACCAACCCCGGTTAAGTCATATTTGCCATGAATATTCTTGAGATGTGTGGGACTCTCAATCCAACCTTTTACAGCTTCGGCAACCGGATCTTCATACCCAAAGTTGAAAGCAACGTTTTCAGATGCACTGTTATAGCGAATAAAAGTACCATCAACTCTTTTAGCAAATCCATTATGACTAAACGGGACTCGGTGTTTTGCCATATTCTGGCTGTGAATCCTCGCTTGCTTGGAAATTTTGCTATCTAGCTTCAACTTTGGCAATTTTTTGGAAACTCGATATTGATTTATTTTGTCAAATATGGACTTTTCCAAATCGGTAGTTTTTACAGTATTAGATAGCTTAACCGGATGTGACGGAATTAACAATGATTTGTTTGTGGTGGCCTCGCTCGTAGACGTATGACCGGGTACGGGCTTTGTGGCCATAGCACTCGCTAACACAATACTCGTAAAAGCAATGCCAATAATAGTTTTTCGGCTCATGGGCAATTACATAGTTGATAGTCTCTTCAGACGCTAACTCAGGTTTAATGGTTTCGTTATATACCCGTATTTTTTTAAGTGTTTTATTATTTAAAGAATCTTTGCACATCCTCTCTCAGCCGTCAAGACTAGTCAATTAAGGTAATTTTTATATGATTTTTAGATTAAGCGATTCCAAATTATGAATGAAGACTTTAAAAAGTTTTAATTTATTTAGGCAATTATTCGGACTCAGTATCCGGGTTGTTAATTCGATATTAAAATATTTTGTAATTAGTGATAAATAATACTGAAAAATTAGAACTCAATTTAAAATATGAAAAGCAAAAATTAGTCAAAAAAAATACACTTCACTAACTGATAAAAACTTAAAATATAGCGGTTTTTGGTTGAATTCAACATAGAAGATGCTACTACGCAGGCAAACTTTGGCTATGTAGTAGCAGCTTTCATTTGGATGCAACACAGATTAACCTCTCCTAATATGCGGCTACCGCAGGAGGAGTGTATGAGATTTCGAGTGTATTGGACTCAACTGAAAAGCCCTATAGTGGCAGCTTGATCCGTAAGATTAAATATATAATTAGATTTTTATCTATTTTATGCAATTAGCAAAGGTTGGGGTTGCAGAGTGACTTCTAAAGATCTACCTCTGCGAATTATCTTCATTTGTAAATTATTGCCGACTCCAGTATTCTCAACTATCTGCTGTATGTCTTTGGCATTTGTTAAAAAACGTTATTTTACAACTTCTTCTTAAGACTTAGCTGACTGTAAGCTATTATTGGTAGCTAATGATGAATTTTTTAAGCCTGTAGAACAACTGCTTAAAACTGTAGTTCCTACTGCCATTAAAGTTAATACTAAGAATCAATGTAATTTGACATATTTATTCAAAAAATAAATATTAAACAGTATTTTTCTCTTAATTCTGTATAGTTTTGTATTAAACAAACTCTATTTTGAGTAAATAAGTGAAAGCAGCATGAGGCAGATTTATTTTTAATCATGACGAAGATCAAAATTGTTTCGCTAATTTATTATTTCCCAGATCCTTCTTTAGTACTTAAGATTTAATCACGTTCTTTCTGAAGATAGATTTTATTTTTAAAGCTCTATGCTTATCTTTGAGAAGATTTACACTTATAAAGCGATATAAACACAGCAATACGCTCTCAAATATTAGATTACGATGGATTTAAAGTAAAATCGGATAGTTTGTTAATCAATCGAAGCTTATATAATCCATGTCAAACTTGATAATTCATTGATGATTGCATCATTATTAGCCGCACCCTTAAATTTTATTTCAACCGCAGCAATCGCCATCGGATTAGCTATAGTTCATCTATTTAGCGGAAAACTGCGCTTTGCTAAATTTCCTCGCAGTCGCTGGTTAAGCGGTGCGGGTGGAGTCTCGGTTGCTTACGTTTTTGTGCATATTCTACCGGAATTAAGCGAACATCAAGCAGTTTTAGAAGAAGCGGAAAAAGGTATTATTTCTTATTTAGAACACCACAGTTACCTTTTAGCATTATTAGGATTAACCATATTTTACGGTTTAGAAAAAATGGCGAGCGAATCTCGCGGAAGTCAAGATAAATCAGGAAAAGGAGACATTACAACCCAAGGAGTCTTTTGGATACACATTGCATCTTTTGCAATATACAATGCTCTGATTGGTTACTTGTTAATGCATCGAGAAGAGCCAGATATCGAAAATTTGTTGCTATATAGTTTAGCAATGGCACTGCATTTTGTTGTCAACGACTTCGGTTTAAGAGAAAATCACAAACATTCTTACGATCGAATCGGACGCTGGATACTAGCAGCAGCAATTATTGTCGGTTGGGTAGTAGGTAGCGGTACTCAAATCGGAGAAACTGCGATCGCCGTTATTTTTGCTTTTTTAGCAGGAGGAATTATTCTTAATGTATTAAAAGAAGAACTTCCCGAAGAACGAGAAAGCCGTTTTTGGGCTTTTGGGTTAGGTGCAGCAATTTATAGTGCTTTACTTTTAGCTTTATAATTAAACTTTTTGCTTATACTCTTTTTAATCTGATTTTATGGATGACAGATTAAGTAAATTAAAAAACCTATGAAAAAGTATCTTACTATCTCTGAGGATACTTGGTATTCTATCTTTAGAAAGAATATGAAAATAATAACAAGTATTGCCTTAGCTAGAAGATTTTATTAGAAAAAGTATATATATTGATAACACCAAATCAAATTTATTTTAATCATGATATTGAATGTAAATTAATGTTGATTAATCTATTTATAAATAAAAACAAACATTTACTTAAAGAGTTTATAAAAAAATCTGACTGCATCTACTGAATTAACCAATTAAATGGAGCATCAAAGAGCTATCCGTGCTAAAACAAAAAAGAAATATCAGAACCTGGAAAAAACTTTTGAGCGGCTTTGCAGTTTTAATTCCGTTTCTTCCCTTAGCTGCTTTTGCAATTCCTAAACGTCCAAATCCTAAACGCAATCCTTGTCCTAAAATTTACTACGAGGAGCCTTACAACAATAAGATATTAGTACCAGCAGGATGTACCCCGAATGCTGCTACTGCACGTTGGAAAAAAACTGGACAAGCTGTAGATCAATCTATCAATGTAGTAAATCCAGATACAAGCGTCAAGCCAATACAGCCTCCTATCCCGGAGAATCGCGCTAACGCTATTGCGACTATCAAGCCAATGATGGGTAAAGTCAGCATAATGTTGAAAAACGATACTAATGCTCGCATTTCCTATCAAGCCGTTACCCATACTCAAGTGAGATATTTAGAAGGTGGAGAAGAAGTCACTTTACGAGATATTCCTACACCTGTGACCATCACTATGGTAAGAGAAGATAAAGGACTGTTACGAGTAATGCCGATGTCTACCGAAGAAGACGGTATGTTAACAATTACTTTGGATGAAAAAACCAAATTTGATAATAACCAAGGTGTTTTAAGAATTCAGGAAGATGGACAAGTCTTTTTGAACTAATTATCAAAAAGGGTGCAGTTAATTTTTAAAGTGAGGAGAAAAATGGATCGAGTTCGTAACGAAAAAGATAACTTTTATTTCAGTAAAAAGCAGGGTGGATTTATGAATAAATTTTTAAGATTTCAGGGTGCAATAGCTTTAAGTATAATGGCTTTGGTACTTCCCGCTTGCAGTAACGATGAAGCAAAGGTTCCTGGTACGGGAAATGTTACTACTCAGGAAGTTGCAAATAATGCTGCTGCCTTAGATGGTAAAACTGTAACTGTAAGAAGCGAACCTAAAGGAAAAGTTGGTCCCGCTTCCTTTACCGTTGAAGATGAAAAATTCTTTGGTACCGAATCTATTTTAGTTGTTAATGCTTCCGGAGAACCTTTTGTTTTACCAGAAGATGACGATATAGACATCCAGGTAACGGGTATAGTTCGCAATTTTGTAATTGCAGATGTTGAAAGTGAATACAATTTAAAATTAGATAAGCAGTACTACGTAGAGTACGAAAATAAACCAGCAATTATCGCTCAGTCGATTGCATTATCTCCCGATCCAGGTGATATTACTAAGAATCCGGAAAAATATTATAATAAGCGACTTGCAGTAACGGGTGAAGTAGAAGATATTCAGGATGCTAACACCTTCACCCTGGATGAAGAAAAGTTGTTTGGGGCTACAGATTTGTTAGTTCTTAATCCTAAACCAAAAGTAGTTGTCAAAGACGATGAAGTCGTTGCGGTTACTGGAGTACTTCGTCCCTTTGTGCTAGCAGACTTTGAACGTGAATACGAGTTAGGTTGGGATTTAAAGCTTAAACAGAAAATAGAAGCTGAGTACGAAACTAAACCTGTATTTGTAGCTGATAGCGTTTATCCTTCTGCAATTTCCGAATAATATTGATTTGTTGTTCAAACAAAGGCTGAGATCGAAGTAATCTCAGCCTTTTAACTGTTTTATGTTATTTCCCAACTACTATTCCTAAAACAATGGCTAATCAAACAGAAAATCGTTTTCATTGGAGTCCAAAAATAATTTTCACTATTGCTTTTTTTGGATTTTTGTTTGGGCTATACTTCATATTCAACCGAAAACCGGCTCCGACTCCAGGATTGATGTCAGTATCTAAAATTTCTAGAGAAAAAGATGATTTAATCGGGAAATTTGTCACCATCAGAAGCAAACATATTGAAACACTTGGTCCTACTTCCTTTGCTGTAAAAAAGAGAAAGTTTTTAATTCAAAGCAAACCAGTTATTATTATAAATGCATCGGGTAAAATATTCGATCTTCCAACTAATAAAGACACAGAGGTTCAAGTAACCGGTACGGTTCGTAAGTTAGATATACCCAAACTTGAAAAAGAATTTTCTTTAAGATTGCAAGATAAAGTTTACGACGATTACAAAGATGCAACTACTATCGTTGCTCAACATATTGCTTTAGCACCAGAAGTAAATGATATTGCTGCAAACCCAAGTAAATATTACAACCGAAGATTGGCATTAACAGGAGAAATAGAAAATATTAAAAATTCTAAGATGTTCACCTTGGATGAAGACGATTTACTTGGTGAAGAAGATTTATTAATTTTTAATCCTACTCCAGCAATGGCTGTGAACGACAATCAAACAGTAGCTGTAACGGGAATTATGCGTCCATTTATAATGGCGGAATTTGAAAGAGATTATAAATTAACTTGGGATGCAGCATTAAAGAAAGAGATGGAATTAAAGTACAAAGAAAAACCCGTATTGATTGCAGATACTGTTTATCCTTCAAGAGTTTCAACTTTAGATTGATTTTTAACTTTTAATACTCATTAGTTTCTACTAATATTGAAGCCACACATATTCCCATTGTCACGGAATTAGCGCTATCTCTGAATCAAAGAATGTTACAAAAATAACTGCAACTATCTAAATTTACCTTTTGGATAACTGTTTTAGCCGGAGTTTTCTTTGTTGGATTCGCCGTTGTTTACTTACTTCAACTAACTGCCGTTTTGTCAACATCTGCTTAATACGACAGAATAAAGAATTTAATGAACCTGGCTTTTTCAAAAAACCGGGTTTATCATCATTATAAAAATTTATAATTTATCTTGCATTATACAGTTAGTATAATGTCCATTATCAAAAAATCATTAAAACATTAAATTTGTGGGGAGATAGATCGATTAATATTTCATAAACCACGTTCACCGTTTTCTATCGATTCACATCAAAATGGCACTGGAAACAGAAATCACAACTCAAGCAAGCACCCGCGAAATATCGCCAAATATTCCTCCTTCAAAGGAAGTCACAACTATCCAAATTGGATTAGCCTTCATTCCCGTGGCTTTCGTCGTAACCTTAGCGTTTATCTTTTTTAAACAAGTCCAACATCGGAAAAATTTATATATCAAACTTGTTAATTTAAAGCGTTTTTCTTCCATTCCTTGTCATAAATGTCAGTTTTTTGACAATAATCAACAGCTTCCTTGTGCAGTACAACCTGCGGTGGTTTTAAGTGAAGAGGCTTTGAATTGTGGTGACTACGCGCCAAAAAGGAGATGAAAAAACGGAATATTTTAACATACCTTAAACTAAATTCACTTTTTTTAATTAAGGATACAAGCCTCTGCTTTTAAGAAGAAAAAGACTTTCATCATATTCCTTGCTTCAAGCCTCAAACTTTAGGAGTCAGTAATTTTTAATTGTTTTGACAGAATTATTTGTCACTATCTATCTGTAGACAGGGAAATTGCACGAAAAATTTATTCAATAAGTCTATCAAAAGGTTAATTGAAAAAAATCTAAGTCTGAATCAACCTTGAATCAGACAAAAAATTACTTAGTATAAAGGAGGAATTATGTATACAGGTGAAATGCAGCGTGCAGTTGGTACTTTTGCTTCTCGTCCAGAAGCAGAGAGAGCGCTCCACGAATTAAGAGATTCTGGCTTCAATATGGATAAAATTTCAGTACTCGTTAAAAACGTTGAAGGGGACAGCCAGGTAAGCGGTACGGATTACGAAAAATCAAAAGGCGAACAAGCAGCCGGGGGAGCTAAAGCTGGAGCAACCGCTGGAGGAGTTACCGGCGGAATTATTGGTTTAATACCTAGTTTGGGTGTCTTAGCAATTCCTGGTGTTGGTCCCGTTGCGGAAATAGGTATAATACTTGCAAATACTTTGATCGGTAGTGGTGTCGGTGCAGCTAGCGGTGGTTTGCTCGGTGCTTTGATCGGTTGGGGAGTACCCGAAGAGCGAGCAAATTATTATAACGAACAACTTACTCAAGGATATTATGTAGTGTTGGTTGAAGGAACTTCAACAGAAATCAACGCGGCTCAATCGATTTTAAGCAATCAAGGAGTCCGAGATTGGGAAATTTATAATTCACCCACAACTTGAAGTGTTTGTACTAATGTGAGTTTATAGTTTTTAGTCAACAAACGAAGTAGTACTATTTATTTAATCGGCAAAGAGTTGATAAGTAAGTAGTGCGCTTCGTTTGCTTGCGGAAATTCATCCTATAAAAAATAGTAACTAACATGAATGTTTTAGTATTTGATGTAGGTAGGATTACTCGAACCTTATACTAACGACAACCTGTTGTTAGCGTTACCAACGGTGCAGTTACAGCATATTTCATCTTTGTGTGGTACATTCGGACGGGCAGGGATGCCCATCCCACAAGAGTTTTGTAATATGAGGCTGTACCTCACTTGTTTGCAAAGTGCTGTAAGCTTTCAGGAAGAGTTGAAAATAAAGAAGTTGCTCGTCACATTGTAGAAGGAATTAAAAAAAATCTAGGCGTTCATGAAATTACCTTCGATATCGGATTAGAAAATCAGGCTTTGTAATTAATCAAAGGAATAAAAAATATATGTCAGTAAAAGAATTACAAAAAAGCGATATGATGGCGCATCTTCTTTCTGCTCTTGATGCAGGCAAAGATATAGGTCATTACGGAAGATTAGTATTTGCAATGGTAGCCCGTCACTTTTTAAGCGAATCCGAGCTAATCAGTTATCTGAGAAAAGATAAAGATTTCAGCGAGGAAGATGCCCGCTCTATGTATTTACAGGTGCAAGGTAAAGACTATAATCCACCCAACCAAGAACGTGTTCTTGAATGGCAGTCTCAACAAGACTTTCCAATTTGCCCCAATCCCGACGATCCGGATTCCTGTAATGTATACAAAGATTTGCAGTTTCCTTCCGAGATATACGAACAGATTTCCGAGTATTACGAAGAAAAATCAGACAGCTAAATTATCTTTGAGTATAAAAATTCAGTCGTAACAGTAAATTACAGAGACGTTGCACTGCAACGTCTCTACACAGAAAGAGAAATCATCTATCTTAACCAACAGCCTGTTACTACTTACTATACAATTGCTTTCCGCTTGCTAGTTGAGAGGCAATCTGTTCGCGACTGTTGATGAATGTGTACTGTTCGTTAAAGCTACCATTAGGACTTTTGCCAATAATGTATTGGCGTACTGGTATATCTGGAGCATTAAGAACAACACGATCTGACACTCGCACTGTTGCCTTTGGTGCATTGGGATTTTCTTCTTCAAGTCGAGAAACTACCCATAGTTCGTTATTTGCTGCATATACATCTTGAATTTCCAGATTGTAACCGGCAGAGGGAGCCTCAACTTCTGCGGTAATAGTACGTTCTTTCCGCTCTATTCCAGGTAAATCGACATCAATATATGGAACTTCAACAGTTTGTTCTTCCTGCACTACAATTACTTTGGGTACTGTAACTGTGCGTTTAGTTACTCCAACCTTCACATCTGGTCCCTTGATATCATATTCTGGTAATCTTCCGGGTTCTATATTTACTTCAGGTAAACGAGCTGCTTGTTCTTTCTCGATTTGACACGATGCCAAGGGAACGAGAAGCATAGCTAACGATAAAGGTAAGACTTTTTGTAGGATTAAACGTTGCGATCGCATTTCTATTTATAAATAAACGACATAAGACTATGAGCAATGAGAAGAATGCTAACGAAGCGAGATGCAACAATAACCGATAGGATATTGCAATCTTAATTACACTGTGTTTAGTTTTCAGTACAGATAGATACAACTCTGAAGATAAATATACTTTAATTCAACATTCTTTAACATTCACCATATTTACTAATATTACTTACTTTGACTCGATTTACATCGTTCTTCAGTTATAAATTCAATCTAAAATTATTTGAAAATTTGATACATAGTCTTACAAGCTACGGATAAAAGCAGCGATTAAAATAATATATGCGTTCAAATTGTTTTAATTTGAAGATGTCAAAATAAATGTCTATCTTTAGAGATAGTAGGTGCGATAGTGTAGATTGGGAAGTATGCTAAGAAAATGTCTAATGGATTTACCTCGGCACAAATATCAGCATTTTCTCCCATCGGCTGGCAGGGACTTACTTTTCGTATAAGCATTGCCTTAATTATCGGCATAATTATTGGCTTAGAGCGGCAAACAAAAAGAAAGCCAGCAGGGCTTAGAACTAATATGTTAGTGTGTTTTGCCTCTGCTTTACTCGTACTAATCCCGATTGAAATCGGTGCAGCGCAACAGAGTTTAGATATTTTAGGCAAAGTTATCAGCGGTATTGTTAGCGGTGTTGGTTTTATTGGTGGAGGAACTATTTTACGTGAATCGGAAGTCAAAGGTTTAACTTCTGCTGCTACCATCTGGATGACATCTGCCCTCGGTATTGCAGTTGGCTGTGGTTTATGGCAGTTAGGTTTAGCAGGAGCATTAATTACCTGGATAATTTTGCGAGTATTCGATCGATGGGAAGATTATCTTTAATTCGATCCGATCGAAAATATAAATTAAGTACTTGTGTAAAATTTGTTAGTTACAGAACCAGTCTTTAGAATCACAAAAATAAAGAAAAACTAATATTTCAACTATAACTTTGGATAGAACTTATAGATATCATCAGCGAATAACATGATTATAAGCAGTCTAATAAAAAGTAATTAAACATTAGTAGATAAATTTATGAGTATTAATTGTCTCGATCGACCCAAATTTCGTCAGCAACAAAAAGTTGACTTTATTGGCGGTACGGGGGAAGTTAAAAGCCTTCAAAGAGAAGCTGGTATTTGGATTTATACCGTTGAAATGCATATGGGTTTGGAACCAGAATTTGGGCGAATAGGTGCAGAGACAACTATTCTTTTAGAAGAAGAAGATATCTGTACCAATTAAAAAATGGTTTTAATAGCTTGGTTCGCTAAAATGGGCACGAACAAACATCCGTTACATAAAACTTACCCAAAACTACCTATAACTAGACAAATCTAGACATATATGATTTTAGTGTTTACTTCCTGCTTCAAACTGGGGTAGTCGGCTACTTCCCATCCACAGGCTGAAACTGTCTAACTGACAGCCTTAGATAAATTGATTGCAGCGTTTAAATCGCGGTCAATCGTAAAATTACAGTTCTTACAATCAAACACTCTTTCCAGAAGAGAGAGTACTTCCTTTTTATGACCACAATTGGAACAAGTTTTAGATGATGGAAACCATCTATCAACCACAACTAGTTTGGAGCCGTACAATTTACATTTGTATTCAAGTTGTCTTCTAACTTCATAAAATCCCATATCAGAAATCGATAAGGCTAGTTTATGATTTTTCATCATACCCGATACATTTAAATCTTCTATGACTATCGTTCCGTGATTCTTGGCTAATAATGATGTCAATTTATGGATAGAATATGCTCTTATATTGGAAATTCTTCTATGAAGTCTAGCTATTTTTAGTTGAGTTTTTCTCCAATTTTTAGAACCAATCACTTTATTGCGATTTAACCACTGCAATCGAGATAATTTAGTTTTATTTTTACGATAGGCTTTCGCTCCTTCTATAACTTCACCTGTCGATAAGGTTGCTAGAGCCTTAACTCCTAAATCAACTCCTACAACAGTTGTATTATTATTTTTTTGAATTTGGGTATCAATTTTAAAACTAATAAACCACCTATCTGCTTGTCGGGATATCGTTACAGATTTTATTTTATCTAGCTGGGGTAATTTCTCATATGTTTTTAATTTACCTATTCTTGGAACTTGAATTATAAAACTATCTATAGTCTTACAAGTTCCTTCCAAAGTAAATGAATCGTTTTTACCTTTCTTTTTAAACCTGGGTTGACCACTAACTGTTTTGAAGCATCTTTTCCAAGCAGTAGATAAATCTCTTAATGCTGATTGTGGTGCAGACTTTGAACACTCATAGTACCAAGGGTTTTCGGGTTTAACCAAAGCCACTAAGTATTTATGTAAATCAATCGCACTTGGAAATTTTATTTTAGAATCAGGATTAATAAAATTGTTTTCTAATATTGCGCGGGTTAATGCTAATCCCCAATTCCAAGCATGTCTAGAAACTCCATAATGTTTGAGTAAAACAGTTTTTTGATTGTTATTTAATTTTAATTCTGTTTTAAATCCGAGTAACATTGTATAAAATTTAGGTTTTCAAGTTTTATAAATATAAGGCATCTATCTTTTAGATTATTAGATATAAACATATCATTTTTATTACTATCATTAATAGTATAAATGTTAAATTTATTAATTCTTAAAATTCAATTGGCAGCCGTTGCCAACCATTAGTAGAATAAACAACCTTTAACCATCGCTTTACTGTAAAGCTCGCCGTGGGGATACTCCCCACGGCAGACTTTACGTAAATACGTATTACACACTTAACACGATATCTGGACAATATGGGTAAATATGTCTATTTATGGGTAGAAATTAGATAACAGTTACTACCCCTCAATCCAAATGCTCTAAACTAAATGGGGTGTTTCTGCATTAACTGCTAAAGCCAAAATCATTTCTGGATGATAATTGATAGTATTCGTTATCCATGCACCAATTATATAATTATCAGCAACATCAAAATATTCATAGTTGCAAAAATTCCAACCATAATAGTTAATGTCACAACACCTTTATTAAGCTCGGATTCTATATCCCGAATATCAAAAACAACCGATTGGATAATACAGCAATTAAATAATTAATAAATCAAATTTACATTTAATAATTTACCTTCATTTCACAATTAAAATTAATGAAAATTAACATCGGGTTGGAGAAACAGGATTATCGCGCCTACAGCGACAAACTTACCTGAAGAAAACTAAATTAAGATTTACCTGGCGGTTGAAACCACGGCTACATAGGCGAAGTACACCTTCGTGGACTAATACTGACGCAACTGCCAATTTTGCAAGGAGTTTACTTAGCCGATAATGTAGGATTAAAAAATATTATTCCTGCCTTTAGTTAAATTTACTTACGAAGGAAATTCATATAATTTCAGACCAAGTACGGTTATATCAAGATTTTTCTAATTTTTTAGTTAAGTAAATGTAAAGGCGAAAATATTTATATTACAATCAATTAGACACCTGTTGAATTACCGATGTTTTGAGAAAGGCGATCGCCATTTATTGATCGGTTCAAAAGGCTTGTTGGGTTGAACGAAATGAAACCCAAGCTACGTTACCAAGAGCCAAAGTTATCTCAAGGCGTAACACACCCGACAGGAAAACTATCTCCCCAGCCAGCTACGAAATATCTTCCGACGTGCAAAGGATGCAAGAAAAACACTACTCCTTTTCCGCTCAGTTATATAACCGTTCCCCCCAACCCTATTTCCAGATCCGGCGTTCCCTCTTCTCTAACCCCACAAGTAATTTCATAAATCAAACTCGATTCCTATATTGCTGGCGCAATAAGTTAATTTTAATGCGGATTTTTGATATTCTGAGTGTAAGATGTATCATGAATTTCAGTGCGTTTAATTAAGTAGTAAGGTAATGTTTAAAGTATGAATTTAAGTCTGCCTATCTCTTACAAAACAGTAAAATCATTATTTCTAAACATTTTTATGCTTGATGAGGTAAATTGCATATAGTATTTATTTTTATATTTTTGTCAAGTCCTATTTATGCGTAATCTAACAGTCATATCATCTGTGGCATGATACAAAAAACACATTAATAATAATTGTATTTTTACTTATCTACTGGTTAATTCTGGTTCAAATCACAACTTAATCAATTCTACTTACTATTTTAAAATGCTAAAAATAATACCTTCGACGATAAAAACAAATTTTATAGATTCATTTATTGATGATATTTTTTTAAATAAGCTTTCATATTACTTTATATTTGTTGATTTGAATAAACAGAGCGATTACTGAGAAAATATAATCATACTAGTAACAATCAAGGCCGCCAAGTAAGTTAATAGCAAGCCACAAAGGTGGTCAAACAAGGGGCAGAGGATAAGGAATGGGACGATTTGATAACGGACCAGAAAAGTCACGTAAAGCAGGCGAGCCATACGGTTCAGCCGAATCTGCTTTGCGGGCTGTCACTGAGGAATTACAAATTATCCAGCGGAATTTGCTCGAATCCTTGCAGGATGATGTCAAGCGCTTACAAGGTGAAAAAATCCGCTTGGCTGATGATATCAAACGTCTGCAAGAAGAAAGAGAGCAGTTGCAAGGAGGAAGACAAATTGACGAGTTACAAGTGTTAATGCGTCAATTGGCCCAAGTTTTGGGAAATCACATTTCCGTGCAGTTACAAGCTTCATTGGAAAAATTGGTCGATCGCCCAACGGGAAACACAACTCTCCAATCCGGAACCGGAACATATGCCCAAACTCAGAATCAAGAATCCGAATCGATCGGTAATGCTTTTAATAATGCTTTTAACACGCTGCAACAAGATTTAGAAGATTATCAAAGTAGCATTTCCCAGCAATTGTCTCGAATGTCATTGCAGCAGGAACAAGGGGAAGCGATTTTACAAGAATTGGTAAATCGTCTCAAACGAGAATTGGAAGCTACCACCACCGAAGATGCTCAAACCAACTTTGAAGACGAACAGTTAGTAGAAGTTGATTATGTAGAAGATTCAAACGTAATCCAAGAAGAATATCCACAGCAAGAGCCGTTTCCTACAAGTTTATTGGAGGAGCGGGACAATATAATTCCTCCAGCAACCGATACCACAACAGCAACTTCTACCGTTCGAGGAGCTAATGTTTCGCTGCCTGAAACTTCATCTCAAGCTCCCCCAGAAGCCGCTAGAGAACCCACAACATCATCACAACCACTATCTAGACCAACAGAAGGGGTTAGGCAGCGTCCCAAGGGATTATTACTGATTGCATTGTCCGCAGTCGCTACGTCTATTTACAACGTTGCAATTAAAGCAATATTCAATGGTGTATTTGATTTAGATCAATTAATATCGCCAACTTTAGGAAATTGCCTATTCGTTTTAATGCTGAGAATGCTGGTTGTTGTGCCCATGATGCTAGTTTTGGCACCCATCCTGCACCCCAGAGTTTGGCAAGATTTACAAAATTTAGTAGATTCAGTCAAAGGAAGTCGTAATCCTACAACCGTTACAGCTAGAAGAGTACTGATGCTATCAGGTATCAGTGGATGCTTCTTGTTTTTATCTCAAGTAATGCTTTACTTGTCGATCGCACAAGTTGTCACCGGAATGGCGATCGCCCTTTTGTTCGTGTACCCGATTGTCAGCGGACTATTGTCATGGCTCTTGTTTCGCGACATTCCTAGTAAATTCCGCGCTTTTGCTTACGCGATGATTGTTTTAGGAATAGTTTTAGTATTGGGTGGAGCTTCAAGCGATACGGGTAACGTTTCATTTGGAAGCATTACAGGAATTTTAGCCGGAATAAGCTTTGCATTTTACGTGATATTGACCCGTATTTGCGCTGCTAGACTGCATCCGGTTTCTTTTACTTTGATTAACTTCGCCACAATGCTGTTTTTGTGCTTTATCGGCTTGTGCTTTATCACTATACTGCTGCCTTTACCTTCTGGTTGGAGCTTAGAAATAAATTCGGTGAACTTTTTAGAACTGATTTTAAGCACTTTCATCCTAGGAGTACTAACTCTTTGCGGGTATTTGCTAAATAACTTTGGCATCCGTAAACTCGGAGCTACAAGAGCTGGACTCATCAGTTCTACCGTTCCAGTTTTAACGGTAATTTTCGCCGGAATCATCATTCAAGAATCTTTACCATTCATGCAGGTTCTCGGAGTCTTACTAGTTACCTTCGGAGCCGCAGCCTTCAGCATGGAGAAATTGCAGCAGCAGCGGGTGAAGGCTCCTCGTTCGAGTTAATAGGGGGATGGGGAGAAATTTTTAAAGTAGTGAGTAAAGAGTAGTGAGTAAAAAGTTTAATTTACCAGCTACTTACAATTCTTAACTCTCTACTTACTACTCGCTACTCATTCTTAACTCCTAACTATTCTCAATTCCCAATGCCCAATGCTCAAAATTACTGGTATATAGTAAGCCACACTTGTAGTTAAGAGCTGCTAACATACATCTTTGCGGGGATGTAAAAAGGACACGCTTGCTAATTCTGGTTGTGATGGGAGAAATTCTGTGTCAATCAAAACCTTCTGATACTGGCAGCTTTGGGGGTGACAGGCTTAAATTGCTTGCCAATATAACTTGGTGAAGATACTGACGAAAAATGGGTGGCAATTTTAATAACAATGTGAGTTTTTACTTTCTCCTGTAAAAATACGGGTAAAATATTGTTTATCATTACCATTAAGACCCTTAGTTATTGCATAATAGATAAATTAAAGTAAACACATAACCTGCGAAGAGGGTGTATACTACTTACTTTCCTGTAATTCTTGATTTTGTAAACCTGCTATTCAACAGTTTGTAATATGCATAACGATACTGATCTGATCAAACGTCTCGACCCCAGCGCGATGGATCAGATCATGCTTTATTTGGCTTTCAGTGCCATGCGAACTAGCGGGCACAGGCACGGGGCATTTTTAGATGCTGCCGCAACAGCAGCTAAGTGTGCGATTTATATGACTTATCTGGAGCAGGGACAAAACCTGCGAATGACTGGTCATTTGCATCACTTAGAGCCGAAGCGGGTGAAAGCCATTGTAGAAGAAGTCAGACAAGCGCTGACTGAAGGAAGACTGCTAAAAATGCTTGGTTCTCAGGAGCCGCGCTATTTGATTCAGTTTCCTTATGTATGGATGGAAAAATATCCTTGGCAACCGGGGCGATCGCGCATTCCGGGCACAAGTTTGACATCTGAGGAAAAAAGACAGATTGAACAAAAATTACCGCCCAATCTGCCCGATGCTCAGTTGATTACCTCTTTTGAATTTTTAGAGTTAATAGAATTTCTTCATAAACGTTCTCAAGAAGACTTACCCGAAAGACATCAAATGCCTTTGAGCGAAGCTTTAGCGGAGCATATCAAGCGCCGCTTACTTTACTCAACCACCGTGACTCGGGTTGATTCACCTTGGGGAATGCCTTTCTATGCTCTTACTCGTCCATATTATGCGACAGCAAGTGACGAAGAGCGCACTTACATTATGGTGGAAGATACCGCAAGATTTTTCCGCATGATGAGAGAGTGGTCAGAAAGACAGTGCAACACAATGCGAGTTTTGGAAGAAATGGATATACCACCCGAACGTATAGATGAAGCTCTAGAAGAACTCGATCAAGTTATCCGTGCTTGGGCAGATAAATACCATCAAGTAGGTGGAGCGCCAATGGCTCTCCAGATGGTTTTTGGAAAAAAAGAAGAATAGTAAATCAGCAGTCATAAAAACGACTGCCTCTAACTGCCAATTTTTCAATCCTAGCAAAAATACGTCTAAAGATACAATTGAATAAAAAATTTAGGTTGGGTTTACTCGCTGTGCAAACCCGACCTGTTTTTTGGAAGTAGGGAGTAGGGAGTTATAAGTTAGAGGTTAAGAGTTGTAAGTAGCTGGTAAATTAAACTTTTTACTCACTACTCTTTACTCACTACTCTTTACTCACTACTCTTTACTCACTACTCTTTACTCACTACTCTTTACTCACTACTCTTTACTCACTACTTTTAAAATTTCCCCCAATCTCCCCATCTTCTGACTCTACCGAATCGGAGTAGTTTCAAAAGTAGGGCTAAATCCCTCAGAAGGAGGAGCAGGGGGTACTCCTAGTCCGGGTGTTGATAAAGGTACAACGTTGCTGATTCTGTCACTAGCGTCAATACAACTTTCCATAGCTTGTGTGGGTGAAAAATCGATTTCAGAACGCAAACCTACAACACATTTACCAAATTCAACTGGTAGTAAACTACGATTGCAGTAACTTAAAATAGCTGGATTAACTGTTTCCTGACTTGTGGTGCCGATGCCAACAACACAAGTTGCTAAATCATTAGGACGACGTGCCTGTCCGCAAAAAGCAAGAGAATCTGTCGCCGGAATTTGAGTTCTTCGCTGAATTTTACCTACACATGAAGATACTTCTTTAGGTCTAAGTGAAGCCGCACAAGCATTACTAACAGCTTCCGCAGGAATGCCTACACTTAAAAGACGCGCTGCACATACGCGATATTCATTTTGATTTCTTCTAAAAGGATTCTTGATGGCATTACTAGGTAAAGCCATCCCCAAAATCCCAGCCATAGCCAATACTGGTGCTGTTAATTTAGCCGAGAATTTAAATAATTTAAAATCGAAGGGCAGTTCAGAAAGCATTTTTGTTTCACAATCTACAGAAACCGAAACCTTTAACCTTGCCGAAACGACGAAATAGCATGGAAATTCTCCAAACACCTTTGTGTAATGCTATCTCATTTTTTAGGCATGAGAATTGGTAATTGGTAATTGGTAATTGGTAATTGGCAGCAAAGTCAAATTTTTACCTATTAGCCATTACCCCATTCCATATTCTTCATTCCGCCTCTATAATGTTATGTCTGTGAGTAAAATTTGAAAGGATTTAATTAAGGGAGCGATAATGTCCCGATATAGAGGACCTAGATTAAGAATTACACGCCGCCTGGGTGAATTACCTGGATTAAGCCGTAAAACTGCTAGACGTGCTTATCCCCCCGGACAGCACGGTCAAAACCGTAAGAAGCGCTCTGAGTACGCTATCCGTTTGGAGGAAAAGCAAAAGCTCAAGTTTAATTACGGTTTAACTGAAAAGCAAATGGTGCGTTATATCCGTAAGGCAAGACGAGTAACTGGCTCTACCGGACAAATATTGTTACAAATGCTTGAAATGCGTTTGGATAACACCGTTTTCCGCTTGGGAATGGCTCCAACTATCCCCGCAGCACGTCAATTAGTTAATCACGGACATGTTCAAGTAAACGGTCGCGAAGTTAACATTGCTAGCTACCAATGTCGTCCCGGAGATGTCATCGGAGTTAAAAATAAAGACGCTTCCAAGCAGTTGGTAGAAACCAATTTGCAATATCCCGGCTTAGCAAACCTTCCCAGCCATTTAGAGTTTGATAAAAACTCAATGGTTGGTAAAGTAAATGGTCTTTGCGAACGCGAGTGGGTAGCTTTGAGCGTTAATGAACTGCTAGTAGTGGAATATTACTCAAGAAAAGCTTAACAATTTTGGATTTTGGATTTTAGATTTTGCAACTTAAAATCTAATCCAAAATCTGAAAGCTTATTCAAAGGGGATAGAGAATTGAAAAAAGAACTTTTAAGCTTGACCTTTTGTATTGCCATAAATGAACAATTCATTACTTTTAAAAATGATATCAAGTTTGATTCTACAACTTGGTATCATTTTAGTTTTATCTAGCTGTCAGCAATTAGATAAAGCTGAATCTGAAGTTTCAACTCAAGTTAACCAAAATACCAAGCGAGAAATCAAACCAGTTATAGAAAACTATATTCAAAGTGAAAAATTTATCAAAGATTTTTTTAGCTCGACCTCTATAAACGGTAAAATATTTTGTTCTTATCATTTTTTTAGTGCCGATCAAAAAAATAAAAATACTATTAATGCATATCTATGGTTACTTTGCGATGAGTATAATAGTAAATTAAAAACAGGTTCCGGTACCAGGGTTCCGATTGTTACGATGCTGAAAAAGCAAGAAAATAACTATCAAGTAATTAACCATCAATATCCAAGAAATGGTAGTTTTTACCAACAAGATGTAAAAAAGCTGTTTCCTGCTGATATTTACGAACAGATATTTAGATTCAATTCCGAACAACTCAAAATAATTAACAATTTGAATCGGGAAAATATTAGAAAAGCCGAAGCGTATTTTAATAAAATGTAGAGACGTAGCAATGCTACGTCTCCGTTGCATCTAGTACACCCAACTAGATAATTGCTTTAATTATGCGGATTCAACCTGAACTTTAGCCACGAAATCATTGAAATTGTTGTCCTATCCGAACGACGAATCGAACCCATATTGGACTACAAATGACTACAAATTTGATTAAACTTATAGCCATCTGCCGTCTTTAATATCTAAGCTCTCAATTAACCAACAAGTTCAATATTTTGGAATTGTCCAATTGCTGTTGGATTTGCTACATCGTGGTCGTTACCGATAGTTAAGAAGTCAAATTGACCTGTAAATAAATCCCCTACAGCAATGGAATATTGTGTGAATCCGTTGTCAGAACCAACAATATAATCATCTAAGTCTTCCATACCCCAACTTTGGCTACCATCAACTTGGAAGAAACTGCCCACTATCCTGTTGATTAATAACATTATCATTGTCGAAGCCAATACCTTGAATTTCACCTTTACCGTTACCTGCAAAGTCAAATTTGAGTAAAGTATCCTCGGTGACTTCATAGCCGGTTATATCCAAGCGTTTCCAACCGTTCTTTTCTAGCTGCAATTTATTATCATTACTAACTGTTGAAATTATGCTGGTGTTTTGACTTGCACCACCGTAGGATAGAATTTTTTGACTTTCAGTTACTCCATTGATGGAAATATCAAGTGAATCGGGAGTCTCTTCAGGTGTATCAACCGAATCGGGAGTACCTTCAAATATCTTAATATTGCTGAATGTACTTTCAGCGTCGGGGTTAGCTCGATCGTCATCGTTAGCAATTGTCAGGAAGTCGAAATCCCCGGTGAAGAATTTACCAACTGGAATTTCATAAATATCTTTGTCACCCGATCTACCAACAATGAATTTACTGAGATTTTTAATACCCCAGCTTTGGCTACCATCAACTTGGAAGAAATTCCCTGCATCAGGTTTGCTACTAATCACATTATCATTATCGAAACCAAGACCTTGAATTTCACCATTCCCGTTACTCGCGAACTCAAAGCGTAAAACGGTATCTTTTGTGATAGTAGAGTTAATTTCAAGTCTCTGCCAACGGTTCCCGCTCAAATTAAGTTCATTATCAGAGGATATCTCAACAGTTCCATCATTGGGATTGTCTTGACTTCCACCATAGGATTCAAGTGCGTTGACGAAGGAAATAACATCTCCTTGAGTAGGAGTTTCGTCTCCACCAGTATTTACAGGAGTTTCATCTCCTGGTGTAGCTGGTTCGGTTCCGGGAGCTACATCCGAACCACCAATCACAATCAGATAACCGTCGTTCTTACCACCTGCACTATCTTGTATGGCATTGTGAGTAATTTGACCTTTTTCAAAATCAGTAGTTGTGACAACTGCTGTTTTTCCGTCGCGAAATGCAGCTACAGCTCCATCACTATCTGTAATTGGTGTCCATGAACGTCTTTCTTTCAAATCTGGACTGATGACTGCAAGATATCCCTCAAAACCAGCATACTTATTTACAGCTTGTCCTTCTATAGTCTGTACGTCTCGGTTTGCAATTCTAGCTCCTGCCGCTCCGGCTAAAATTACGGTACCGTCTTCTGTTGCTGTAATTGAATCTACATCTACGGAGTTACCTTTACCATTACTCAGACGACCTAATAAAGATTGACCTTTAACTAAATCGCCAGTTTTGAGGTCATAACGACCATACCAAGTCATCTTAATCGAATTAACGTTGGTGGGACTGTTATATTTGTCTGTTTCGATTTTGCGATCGCCACTAACTTTCTCTGATAAATCGAAAGGATCTCGATAGAAAATAGAGAAGCCGGTACCACCATTGACAAAGTATGAAGAATATAGCTGTCCGTCGCGTCCGATAGCTACACGCTGTCCCCGCGTATCAGCCATCAAATTTTCTTTGTAGATATCTGTATCATCAAAGTCATAGTTTTTCCAGAGATTTTCTCCTTCATAAGACCATGCTTGAGTAAAGGCAACCTGTAAAATTCTGGTTTTTTGCTCGAATCCCGTGGCAATAACCATGCCTCCATTTTGGTCAGTTACTGCTATATCGAGAAAATTACGTTTACTGTTATCTGTAATCCACTCTTTGAGTTGTTCTCCATTATTGTCAAACAGATGAGCTTTGTCAGGACCTTCTCTATCCCTTACGACACCAACTTTTCCGTTATCGGAAATAGCAATACGAGCAACATTGCTTAAAGATTTACTCCATTTTACTTGCGTCGCGTCAGAATTTAGTACGGCGATTCCACCCTCGTAAGCGACAGCGATGTCACCATTTTTCGATACTTCTAAATCTAATACTTTCCCTGGTAAACGACTTGTAGCAACAGCTTCGTTGGTTTTGGCATTGTAACGGATGATAGTTCCGTCACCACCACCGAGGAGTTCAGTCTCTTTTCCTCCAAGGTTGGCATTTTTTAAAGAACCTCCTACGATGACGATATTTCCATCAACAGAAATATCTACTGCATTGGTAGAATCATCTTCCTTCCCACCTAAATAGGTAGCAGCAGAAACATCTAAATTGTTTGTAGGAGACTGAGGTAGAGCGTTTTTTGATACCGACGAGAAGGAATTCTGGCTTTGAAGATTACTATCATCGAGCTTGTTGATTTTAGTAGCCATTTTTTACTCAGATTTAATGAACTTCCATCGGTAGATAACACTGAGTAACTAACCCCCCCCCATTTTTTATCTTTTATACTTCGTAGCTGGGGAATATACGACTACCGTACATTCAATAAAAACCCATATGTCACACCTTAGTACAGTTTAAAAAGTTGCCACATCAGTATAAAATTAAGTGTTTTATCCTTGCATTTTGCACATATTTTTGATAGCTTAATGCACTTTTTTCACTCAGACATCAGTGAATCTAATAGTGTTTTTTTTAAGCTTTTTCCAGTGCTTGAGGATACGAATAAATATTTAATTTTGATGACAAAACAAGATTATTCTGTAAAGTTTCTATCTTATATCGGTAATATTAATTACTTACAAATAGTATGCAGTTATTTGCTTGCCGTAAAAACTTTTAACTTATAAAACTATGTGAAGAAGTTAGTTAATATCAAGTTCCCTTCGATGTTGTTAGGAATGTAGAATCAAGTTGTTAATCATCCGCATAATCGCCCGCAGCCTAGAAGGCTGGGGCTATACAAACAAAGCCTACCTTCGTAGGCTAAGAATTCTTATTTTTAGCCTACGAAGGTAGGCTTTGTAATTGTAGTCCCACTCTTATAGAGTGAGGGCATCTAGTAGTAGTGTTACCTCCTACCAAACAACCGATTCAAGAAAGAAATTTTAACTGCACGGTTATCTAATGGTCCCCCATCGAGAGTAAATCTTTCGGCATTATTAAGAGCGATAATGTAATACTTTCCTTTGATTTGAGCTACAATTGGACCTCCAGAAGAACCTCCGGTGGTATCGCAATCGTGAGATAAGGAACCCGCTTCTTCCTTAAGAATGCTACAGCCATCATGGACACCAGCAGTCAATCCCTCACCAGCTTCGAGATAAGGAAAAGCTTTTAAAGTTTCACGAGTTGGAAAGTCTTTGGAGTAGCCTATCATGCGAAACTTTTCTCGATATTTGAGCATGGTTGATGTAGGCAAAGATACCCATCCAAAATGACCGTACTTTTTACCGAGGGGTTTATCAATTTTGACAACAGCCCAATCGTTTTTAAATGGATTTGCTTCCTTAAAATTCGTACCAGCAATAATTTTTTTGACAACAGCGGTATCATTGTCATCTTTTGACCTACCGTTGATAACATTAGGTCGGAATTTAATTTCCTTACTAACTTTATGAGTGTAAGGATCGACAACACAATGGGCATTAGTTAAAACAATATCCTGGGTAATTAAACTTCCCGTACAGTGATATTTTTCTCCATCAGCTTTGACACCTTCAATACGTCCAATCGCAGCCCAAGGATAATCTCTACTCAACATCGGACGACGATTATCTAAACCAAAAATTGCTCTATCATCAGAAGGCTTATCAGATTGTTTGATATTCGCAGGTTTAAAAGGCTTACCATCTCCGGTTAGTTGGATGCGATCGCCATCTTGAACATTGATAAATTCTGGAGTCGTAGTATTTGGAGATTCCGTTTCTGCTTCTGCTTGATTTGTTGTTAAAGAACCGAAAATTAATGCAATCAGAATCGAAGCAATAAAAAAAACGAAAGGTTGTTTTTGGATCTGTTTTTTATTCATTGGTAATTTTCGGTTTATTGTTCAATAGTGTTTTTGTGTAGAGACGTAGCACTGCTACGTCTTCCCATATTTTGTTGTCTATCAATAATTTGGTGAAATCGCATAACACACGAAATTAATTCGGTTTATTTGTGGGGATTTCACATCGGTTGGAGACGTAGCACTGCTACGTCTCTACATTCTCCATTCACCTTGGATGGTAAAAGCAGCCCAAGAGTAGGGATTTCGCCATTTCTGGGTTTGCCACATTTTGATCTGTGCTTCTCTCAATGCTGTAGCTGGCGATTTTCCTTTCTGTAACATTTCTTGAAAAACTGACGCATTAATAACGAAGTCGCATCATCTTTAACATTCCACAAAGACACGACAACTCTTTCGGCACCCGCATACATTAGTCCTCTTGTCAATCCCACCAATCCTTCACCTTTGACTTCCTTACCAAGTCCGGTTTTGCAGGCACTTAACACTACCAACTCTGCGGGGAAGTTGAGGTTAAATAATTCGTGTAGTCTTAAAAAACCGGAACTTTGGCGATCGCCTTGTTTATCTAATAATGACAGTACAATTCCCGATAATTTTGGATCGGTAGGGTGAACAAAACCGTGGGTAGCGAAATGCAAATAACGATAATTGCTAAGTTGTTTTTGAGTAGCCCAGTTGTAGTTGGCATCAAAATCAAAGGCTTTGAGGCTGTTTTCGGGTGATACTAGTTTGAGAATTTCTTCTGCTTCTTTACGGGTATTTGGGAGAGCATGAATTTCATTAAGATTAAAGTTTCTCAACGAACTTCGTAAGGCTTCTACGTCAATATCATCAATATTATTACTCGAACTATCAGTTTTACCAGTTACTCGTTTATCATCTTTGTGAAATACCGGATCTGCAAGAACTGCTAAAGTTTTAGGTGCGATGGGGCGTTGTGCGGTTTCTTTTCTGAGAATGTCGATGGTTGATGCTGATGGTAGATGAACGATTTCGTGGTTGATTAACAGAGGTTGGTAATTAATATCTCTCTGTTCTAACTGGTTTCTAGCCTCTGGCTGGGAATCCTTTGTATAGAGGCTCTGCCTCTGCTCAGAATTTAAATCGGCAAGTGCAGCAAAAGGAATATATTGCAAAGCATCATCACCGACAATTACCAAGCGTTTTTTACCAAGTTTATCTGCAACGGGTGCAAGGATAAGTTTACTAAGCTCGGTAGCAGCTTTACCCGTTTCTTGTGGCGAAACACCTTGCATTGAAGGATCTTGCAAAAGATTTCTTAATTTATTCGCAGTTTCTTCTATTTGTTGGCTTTTGGGTAATTCGTAACTATCGAGGGAATCTGGAGTTACTTTCCATAGATAGCTGCGTTTTTCACCCAAGGAATATTGTAAAAGTACGGTGTCTTTATCTAATTGTTGCTGGATTTTAGGTAAGTTAAGAGGTTCGGGATATTTCAGCGCTGCGTATTTGGGGCTGGTGGTTTTGATTTTGGCTTTTAATTGATTGAGTTCGTTGATATGGTTTTGAACTTCTTTTTTATATCTTTGTGCAGCGTCTTTTGAAATTAAATTATCACTTTTATTTTTGTCGCTAACTGTCTCAAGTCTTAATTTTTCTTTGGAATTGATTAATTGTTGCAACCGCTTTTCTTGAGCTACAAGTTCAGGGTTTACACCTTTACGAATATCGGCATTTGCTTCGGTTAATAGTTCTAAAAGTCCGCGAGCGCGAGATTTTTCGCTGGCTGCAAGTGCTTGAGCATCGTATCCGAGAGATGGATTTTGCTTGTGTAGCTGCATCAAGATATCGATGTGGAGTTTGTAGATATCCTGTACTGTGGCGAAGTAGGATGTACGTAACTCGTTGCTGTCTACTTTGGTGCGGAGGTTTTCGATGATATCTACTGCGGCTTTGCTGTTGGTGAGAGCGGTTTGGAGATTGCCGTTATCTCGGTGTGTTTTAGCAATGTTGTGAAGGGTTATTGCTTCTCCATTTTTATCCTCAACTTCTCGGTTTAAAGGCAATGCTTGCTTATAGAATTCTAGAGCTTGCTTTTTATCTTCTAAAAGAAAGTGGACAGTACCAAGATTATTACGAGTTATTGCTTCTCCGCTTTTATCCCCTATTTCTTTTCTTAGACGTAATGCTTGATTTAGTTTTTCAAGTGATTTCTTAAAATTTACTAAATCCTTGTAAACAAAACCAATATTATTAAGAGTTGCTGCTTCAGCATTCTTATCGTTAACTTCTTGGCTTAAAGATAACGCTTGATTGTAGAAATTAAGCGCTTTCTGCTTATCTCCAAATGAATCGTATATACCAGCAATATTATTTCGAGTTTTCGCTTCCCCACTTTTATCTTTAACTTTCTGCATTAGAGGTAATGCTTGATTATAAAATTTGAGTGCTTGCTGAAAATCTCCTAAATCCTTGTAAACAAAACCAATATTACTTAGAGTTGTTGCTTTTTGAGCTTCATCCTCAATTGAGCCATTTAAAGGTAAAATTTGCAAAGCTTGATTATAGGATTTGAGTGCTTCTTTTCTGTTTCCCAAATCGTTATGGACTTTACCAAGATTATTTAAGATTGTTGCTCTTTCACTTTTATCCCCAGTTGAACTATTTAATTGTAATGCTTGTTCGTAGAACTTCTGTGATTGCTGCTTATCTCCTAAATCGTCGTAAATACGACCAATACCAAGCACAATAGTAGTTTGCCATCTTTTATCCTCTACCTTCTGCCATAGAAAAAGCGCTTTCTCCCATTTACTTATAGCCTGCTTTAGCGATTGCAATGTTCCCTGATTAAATAATTGCATCCCCTCAATAGACAACCTTTGTGCCTCTACACGAAGCACCTCTCTATTTTCAGTGTCAGTCACACTCTGCTGCTGCGCTATCTCCACTCCCACGCTTTTCGGAATCGCACTTACCGATTCTCCAATCAAGACAATACCAAGCAATGCACTCAAACTGAAACGCGCTAAATTGCGTATGACAAACCGCGAATAATTGTCTTTTTTAAGTTCTTTCATATTTTTATACAGGTAAATCAAAGTATCTGAAATCAACTAAAGTTAGATCAGCATCAAATTTGAATCAAATAGAATTTAGGCACCCTTGAATATAGCTGTATACATATATCGTTATTTGTAAGCAATTTTACGCAAATACGCTTATTATTCTATATGTTTTTCAAATATTATGATTGCTGAAAGCTGTATTGACATTTTCTATACAAAGAGATATAAATTCTCATTTACTTCCATTCACCCTGAATCGTAAAAGCAGCCCAAGAGTAGGGATTTCGCCATTTCTGGGTTTGCCACATTTTGATCTGTGCTTCTCTTAATGCAGTTGCTGGCGATTTTCCTTGCTGCAACATTTCTTGATAAAACTGACGCATTAATAACGAAGTGGCATCATCTTTAACATTCCACAAAGACACGACAACTCTTTCGGCACCCGCATACATTAGTCCTCTTGTCAATCCCACCAATCCTTCGCCTTTGACTTCCTTACCAAGTCCGGTTTTGCAGGCACTTAACACTACCAACTCTGCGGGGAAGTTGAGGTTAAATAATTCGTGTAGTCTTAAAAAACCGGAACTTTGGCGATCGCCTTGTTTATCTAATAATGACAGTACAATTCCCGATAATTTTGGATCGGTAGGGTGAACAAAACCGTGGGTAGCGAAATGCAAATAACGATAATTGCTAAGTTGTTTTTGAGTAGCCCAGTTGTAGTTGGCATCAAAATCAAAGGCTTTGAGGCTGTTTTCGGGTGATACTAGTTTGAGAATTTCTTCTGCTTCTTTACGGGTATTTGGGAGAGCATGAATTTCATTAAGATTAAAGTTTCTCAACGAACTTCGTAAGGCTTCTACGTCAATATCATCAATATTATTACTCGAACTATCAGTTTTACCAGTTACTCGTTTATCATCTTTGTGAAATACCGGATCTGCAAGAAACTGCTAAAGTTTTAGGTGCGATGGGGCGTTGTGCGGTTTCTTTTCTGAGAATGTCGATGGTTGATGCTGATGGTAGATGAACGATTTCATGGTTGATTAATAGGGGTTGGTAATTAATATCTCTCTGTTCTAACTGGTTTCTAGCCTCTGGCTGGGAATCCTTTGTATAGAGGCTCTGCCTCTGCTCAGAATTTAAATCGGCAAGTGCGGCAAAAGGAATATACTGCAAAGCATCATCACCAACAATTACCAAGCGTTTTTTACCAAGTTTATCTGCAACGGGTGCAAGGATAAGTTTACTAAGCTCGGTAGCAGCTTTACCCGTTTCTTGTGGCGAAACACCTTGCATTGAAGGATCTTGCAAAAGATTTCTTAATTTATTCGCAGTTTCTTCTATTTGTTGGCTTTTGGGTAATTCGTAACTATCGAGGGAATCTGGAGTTACTTTCCATAGATAGCTGCGTTTCTCACCCAAGGAATATTGTAAAAGTACGGTTTCTTTATCTAATTGCTGCTGAATTTTGTTTAAGTTTAAAGGTTCGGGATATTTCAGCGCTGCGTATTTGGGATTGCTAGTTTTGATTTTGGCTTGAAGTTGATTGAGTTCGTTGATATGGTTTTGAACTTCTTTTTTAAATCTTTGTACGGCAGCTTTAGAAATCAAGTCATTACTTTTATTCTTATCGCTGAGTATATCAAGTCGTAATTTCTCTTTTGAATTGATTAATTGTTGTAAGTTCTTTTCTTGAGCTACAAGTTGCGGATTTACACCTTTACGAATATCGGCATTTGCTTCGGTTAATAATTCTAAAAGTCCTCTAGCGCGAGATTTTTCGCTGGCTGCAAGTGCTTGAGCATCGTATCCGAGAGATGGATTTTGCTTGTGTAGCTGCATCAAGATATCGATGTGGAGTTTGTAGATATCCTGTACTGTGGCGAAGTAGGATGTACGTAACTCGTTGCTATCTACTTTGGTGCGGAGGTTTTCAATAATATCGACTGCGGCTTTGCTGTTGGTGAGGGCTTTTTGGAGATTACCTTGTTCTATATATGTAGTGGCTATGTTGCGAAGGATTGTTGCTTCCCTTTGTTTATATCCAATTGAGCGTGCTAAAGGTAATGCTTGATTATGGAATTTGAGCGCACGCTGGTTGTCTCCTAATGAGTTGTAGACTCTACCAATATTAGTTAAAGTTGTTGCTTCTCCATCTTTATCCCCAACTTCCCGGCTCAACGGTAATGATTGGTTATAGTGTTTTAAAGCTTGCTGGTTGTTTCCTAAATTGAAGTAAACTTTACCAATATTGTTGAGGGTTGTTGCTTGTCCACTTTTATCCCCAATTTTTTGCTGTAGAGGTAATGCTTGATTGTAGAATTTAAGGGCTTGATGCTTCTCTTCTAAATCATCGTAAACAGCACCAATATTATTAAGAGTTGTTGCTTCCATAAACTTATATTCAACTTCGCGGCTTAGAAGTAATGCTTGGTTAAAGAAATTAAGCGCACGTTGCTTGTCTCCTAAATCCGAGTAAACAGTACCAATATTACTTAGTGTTGTTGCTTCTCCACTTTTATCCCCAACTTTGCGCTTTAAAGCTAATGCTTGATTGTAGTATTTAAGTGCTTCCTGCTTGTCTCCTAAATCCGAGTAGGTATAACCAATATTGTTGAGGGTTGTTGCTTCTCCACTTTTATTCCCAACTTCGCGGCTTAAAAGTAAAGCTTGGTTATAGTATTTAAAAGCTTGCTGAATGTCTCCTAACTCTCGATAGACACTACCAATATTATTAATGCCAAATGCTTCCCCGTCTTTATCCCCAATTTTCCGGTATAAAGATAACGATTGGTTGTAGAGTTTAAGTGCTTGCTGTTTGTCTCCTAATAAATCGTAGATACCACCAATATTATTGAGGGTTGTTGCTTCGCCACTTTTATCTTCAACTTCGCGGCTTAGAAGTAATGCTTGATTGTAGAGTTTGAGTGCTTGCTGCTTGTCTCCTAAATCCGAGTAAACTTTACCAATATTGTTGAGGGTTGTTGCTTCTCCACTTTTATCCTCAACTAAACGCAATAGAGTCAATGCTTGGTTATAGAATTCAAGTGCTTGACGCTTTTTTCCTAAATCTGAGTAAACTTTACTAATATTGTTAAGGGTTATTGCTTCTCGACTTTTATCCTCAATTTCTCGACTTAAAAGTAATGATTGGTTGTAATATTTGAGTGCTTGCTGCTTATCTCCCCATATATCGTATACATAACCAATATTAACTAAAGTAGTTGCTTGCCCACTTTTATCTCCAGCTTCTTGCGCCAGAGGTAATGCTTGGTTAAAGTATTTAAGTGCTTGCTGATTGTCTCCTAAATTCAAGTAGACTTTACCAATATTGCCCAGAGTTGCTGCTAGCCCACGCTTATCCTTGAGTTTCCCGTGTTAGAGGTAATGCTTGGTTGTAATATTTCAGTGCTTGCTGTTTGTCTCCTAAATCACTGTAAACACCACCAATATTACTCAAAGTTGTTGCTTCTCCATTTTTATCCCGAAGCTTCCGGAATATAACTAATGCTTGGTTGTAGTATTTGAGTGCTTGCTGTTTATCTCCTAAATCCGAGTAGTTACCACCAATATTATTAAGGGTTGCTGCTTCCCCACTTTTATCATCAACTTCCTGTCTTATAGGTAATGCTTGGTTGTAATATTTAAGTGCAAGTTGCTTGTTCCCTAAATCGTCGTAGATACTACCAATATTATTGAGTATTATTCCTTCACCATGTTTATTTTTAATTTCCCGCGACAGAGGTAATGCTTGATTGTAGTATTTTAACGCCTGCTGCTTATCTCCTAAATTGCTATAAACACGACCAATACCAAGTAAAATATTAGCTTCCCATCCTTTATCGTCTACTTTCCGCCATAAAGGAAGCGATTCTTCCCATTTTTTAATAGCCTGCTTTAATGATTCTGCGGTTCCTTGCTTAAATAAGTCAAATCCTTCATCTCTCAACTTTTCCGCTTGTTTACGAATTGCTTGATTATCAGTCACTCCCTGCTGCTGCGCTATTTGCAAACCCTCACTTCTCGGTATCGCACTTACCGATTCTCCAACAAAGACAATACCGAGCAATGCACTCAAACCGAAACGCGCTAAGTTACGTATGACAAACCGCGAATAATTGTTTTTTCTAAGTTCTTTCATGTTTTTATACAGGTAAGTCAAAATATCTAAAATTAATATTAGTTAGACCAGCATCAAATTTTAAGTAGATATAATTTAGGCACCCTTGTATCTCGCTGTATACATATATCTTTCTTTGTAAGCGATTTTACGTAAACGCGATTATTATTTTATATCTTTTTCAAATATTATGATTGCCGAAAGCGGTATTGACTTTTCTGTACGAAGATGTATGACGATGGCACTTACACAATCGCAGCAATAAAATGAGCATCCCAATTGTTGAGATCCCCCCAACCCACGCCACTTCCTACAACGGAGCGCCATTTGCTACAACCGAGGGAACCTCGGCAACGCAATGGCTTGGGAACCTCCGCAACGGAGTGGCTCCCCTTAAAAAAGGGGGGCTTTTCGTTAGCCTACGCAGGGGGGCTTTTCGTTAGCCTACGCAGGGGGGTTTTTCGTTAGCCCACGCAGGTGGGCTTTGTTTGTGTAGCCCCACTCTTATAGAGTGAGGGCGTTATTGATAACTGCTCACAGCGAATTAATTTTTTCGTCACAATATAAAGATGTATTGAAAACGCGAATTAATAATCATGACATCTACTCACAATCTGCCACCAACGGTTAAAATGCCTAAATTCATCAGACGGATGAAGTTTGTTTTTCAACCTTTTGAATACCTTGAGCAAAACGCTCAAACTTACGGTGATACTTTTAGTCTTCCGCAAAAGGATGGTACTAGTACGGTTTATTTTGGTCAACCCGAAGCGTTGCAACAGATTTTTACGGCTGATTCTAATTCTCTTGAAAGTGGTAGGGGAAGCCGGATTTTGAAGTTTATGGTTGGGGATAATTCTGTGTTGCTATTACAGGGCGATCGCCACCAGCGTCAGCGTAAGTTATTGTCTCCTCCTTTTCATGGGGATAGGATGCGGGCTTATGGAATGACTATGTGCGAAATTGCTCGGCAGGTAAGCGATGAATGGGAGACGGGGAAACCTTTCAGTATCCGGGAGTCGATGCAGGAAATTACTTTGAGCATAATTTTACGAGCAGTTTTTGGTTTGGATGAAGGAAATCGCTTGGAGAAAATTCGTCTAAAAATTTCTTCGCTATTGGATTTTTTGAGTTCTCCTTTGTTGTCTGCTGGTATGTTTTTCCCGGTTTTACAAAAGGATTGGGGTAATTGGAGTCCTTGGGGTAGGGTTTTATACTTACGCAAGCAAATTGATGATTTAATTTATGCTTTAATTGATGAACGTCGCGCTGAATCCAATCAAAATCGTGAAGATATTTTAAGTTTAATGATGTCTGCACGCTATGAAGATGGTGGAGCAATGTCAAACGAAGAATTACGTGATGAATTAATGACACTGCTATTTGCAGGACATGAAACAACTGCTTCTGCTTTGACTTGGGCTTTTTACTGGGTTGATTATTTACCAGAAGTACGGGAAAAATTATTCAAGGAATTAAATGATTTAGGCGAAAATCCAGAACCCAACGCGGTTGCTAAATTGCCTTATTTAACAGCAGTTTGTCAAGAAACTTTGCGTATTTATCCTATTGTTCCGAGTGCTACTCCTAGAATTGCATCATCTCCGATTGAAATTGGTGGCTATCAATTACCAGAAGGTACGTGGATAATTCCCAGTATTTATTTAGCACACTACCGCGAAGAAGTTTTTCCAGAAACCAAAGCAGTTTAAACCAGAAAGATTTTTAGAAAGACAGTTTAGTTCCTATGAATTTTTCCCCTTCGGTGGTGGGAATCGTCGCTGTATCGGATTAGCTTTTGCTATGTATGAAATGAAGCTAGTTCTAGCAACAATTTTATCGCAATACGAAGTATCAAGAACAGATAAGCGTCCGTTAACACCCGTGCGTCGGGGCTTAACTTTAGCCACACCGGGAGGAATGAAGATGGTTGCAAAACCCATTAAGAAAGTTGCGAATAAACCTGTAGCGGTGTAGAGATGTAGCATTTCTACGTCTATTCTTGTAGGGTATGTTACGGCTTTGAATAATTTTATTTAAGCTTATAAATTAAATATTGCCGTAACGTACCTTAGTTGATAAAGGTATGATTAAAACAATCCCTAGAATTATTATTGATTAGTTGCCGGAGATAGACATGGAAACGATAAAATTAAAAGGGCATATTGGGACAGACGGTATATTACAAATTCAAACATCCACCAATTTAAAAGATACTTCTGTTGAGGTTGTGATGGTTGTACAGCCATTATCTAATGCAAAAGCTGCACTATCTGAAGAAGACGAAGCACGCTATAATGCTTGGGGTAAGCCTACAACCAGAAAATCAATAAGGAATGCAATTACTAGAATGCAACAGTTGCGGCAGAAAGTTGCTTTAGATAAAGCCTCAATCCGTTCCATGATAGAAGAGGGACGAAGATTTTAATGCAGTTTGTTTTAGATTGTTCTGTCGCAATCAGTTGGTGTTTGGTGGATGAAAATAATGATTACGCTAATAGCATACTGGCAATGATGCCCGATTGTGAAGCATTTGTACCTGCAATTTGGTCGTTAGAAATTGCGAATGTTTTGTTAGTGGCTGAACGACGTAACCGCATGACAACTGAACAATCAGAAGAAGCTATTACCTTGCTACAGTCGTTGTTAATTCAAGTTGATACGGTTACAGAGGCAAAAGCATTAAGTACAACATTTAGATTAGGACGACAGGAAGCTTTAGCATCTTATGATGCAGCTTATTTAGAATTGGCGCTGCGACTAGGAATACCACTAGCTACAACTGATACGAGGTTAGCAGAAGCGGCTACCAGATGTAGTGTGAATTTGGTTATTTAAAACGGAAAAAGAGCGAATTAAAAAATTTTTTGTAGGGTATGTTACGGCTTTGAATAATTTTATTTAAGCTTATAAATTAAATATTGCCGTAACGCACCATTGTTTTATCTTTCAGCGATACCGTTAACAATTAATGTTTCTCTATACAGCCAAGCTTCCCTGGCTGTTTTAAAACCACTCATCCACTTATCTTCTTGATTATCTTTAGTTTTATATCCCATTTTCCAAGTGTCGTTTTTAAAACAATAAAATATTTTATACAGCATCACTGGTTGAGCAAAATCATTTCCATAATCGTGCCCGTATTCTATCTTTGTACCGTCTTCTCGAATACCATAAAAACGGCGTTTGTCTTTGTTTACATGGACTTCAACTACATCGCCTAAATGCTTGGAGTGTAAAGTAATAACTCCATTTTTGATAGTATGAAATTTCTGATTATGGGTAGCCATTGATATATGAATGTCAAAATTAGAACTTTATAGTACTAGTATATTCTTCAAATTCTTTACCATCAATAGCTATATCCTAAAATCCAAAATTTAAAATCGTGGTGCGTTTCGCTATACCTAATGCCATCCTACAGAAATCCAAAATCCGTTGTTAGACAGATGCTAATACACCGCTTTAACTACTTAAACCCACCCCCGTCGTCTCCCTCCGTTGAGGGGAGTGGTGTTAGCGCAGCGAGGCGTAGCCAGAGGGCACAGAGGTAAGAGCCGTTCAAGGAGTCAATTTTAAAACCAATCACTTCCGAACCAGAAAAGCAAAGTTATCTTGTAAACTAGTAAGTTCATCAGTAGATGCTTGTAACTGACTAACTTGCCGATCGTCTGTTAGATCGGCAGTACGCAATTTATTTTGGATTTGTTGCAATACCCCAGCAGAATCTTGAATTAAAGTATAAAGACTGGTAATTTGTGCGGTGCGGGCGTTTTGTCCTTCTTCTGCTAATTGAATATTGCGTTGCAAACTGTTGCTAAGTTGGTCTAAATGTTGACTTGCAATACCTGAAGCAGAAGAACGTTTTGTTTCTACTTCTTGTAATTGCTGTTGTAAATCGTTAACTGACAATAAAGAATTAGCACCGTGAATTCTTCTACCTAATTCGTCAATTTTAACTGGTAGTTCAATTGCTCTTTGACAAGCTTCTTGCACTGCTACCAATAAATCCATTTCAAAGGAACCGCGACTCAATAATTGATTGGCTTCCTGACTTAACGTCTGTGCTTTTTCTGCTAAAGTTTTTGCCGAAGTTTGCAGCATTTCTAATTCTCTTTGTATCTGCTGCTGAGCAATTTTTTGAGCATCAGGTTTCTCTCGATTTCATCGCAGCAGCACCACCTGTAGCGACTGCGGCGGCTGCTGGTAAAGCAATAAAATTAGGTAATCCAACAAACCGAACACCAGCGATAAGAATAACGCCACCGGCAAGTACGGCAATTGGGTAATAAAGAGGGTTTGCTAGTTTCATGATTAAATTTGGGGATTGGGCAAAGTAGATAATTAATTCTTAACTCCTAACTCATTGATAATTGATAATTGTTCATTGATAACTGATTTAAAGAGTACTTCGGGGTTGAATTCTCCTTCGTTTCTGTAACCTACTGTGAAAAAGGCTATACGTTTATCGCTGCTAAAGTTACTTTTTTCCAATTCTTGACGCAGTTGCTTTAAATTAATTTTGGATTCAGAATCATCACCATCTGTGAGTATAACTACAGCGTTAATGGCATTTTTTTTCAATCAGTTACGCGCTTGTAGCGCGGAATCGTACAGCCGGGTACCGCCATCAGCCTCTAAGCTACCGATAAATTGTATTCCGTTTGCTTTTAGTAATAGACTTCCCTCAAATGTAATAAAAATGAACAATTTTAGAAAAATACGTAATACGAGTTCTTCAAGTTGTTGTTAAAAATTGCATATTTATTGCTCTAACGCGGAGGGATAGGATAAAACAGTTTTTAAGTATTCCGTATAATACTTAATCAGTCTGTCACTGCAAATTTATGAAAAAAGTCCGTTTACAAAAAGGCTAATTTTTAGCTATTCAGCAGATTTACCCTTTTTTTTAACAACACTTAATTTTTGTGGAAAAAGTATTCAGTTTGCAAATCTAAGGGAATAGGAAGTAGGGAATAAAAAATAGTATTTCCTCATCTGATGTGCAGCTAAGTTAAATAACACAGAAGCGCCAGATTATTGTAGTGCGTTAGCGAAGCGTGTCTGAAAGACAAGCATCTTGCTCGCTTGCGATATACAAATTAAATGCGTAACAGCTTATTAATCTCAATTCATACAACTTCTTTTCTTTTTCTAATAAGCTCGGCTATAACCAATTTTAATATTTTACTTTAATAAAAGTAAAAATAAATACTTAACTTTTCGTAAAAACACTTGGAATGTCCTGATAACTAAATGGAGGAAGAATTTTGAAAATAAATCCTCCTGCTATATATAGTTTACAAATAATTAGAAAAATGAAAACGATCGCATTCTGGGATAAGTTAAATAACCTAAGCCTAGAGAGGGTTGCATATAAACTTATGTCCTCTAGAGGATGGACTCCTGAAAAAACACAAGTGGCAATTAGTCGCTACAAATTATTCTTATATCTTAAATCGGTTTACCCTGCTACGGGATTAGTCCCTACCTCAGAAATTGATGCAGTTTGGCACGCTCATATTGAGGTGAATTTACTTCACTATATTCATGACACAAATTATTTGTTTGGTTATACTTTGAATCATCTTTCCGCTGTAAATGAAACTGAAGAAATGCGTCGAATTTACGGACAAGCTTCAAGTGAAACTACAGCTTTATTTGAACAGATATTCGGAGCAGGAGTTTTAGAAAATACATCTTTTCAGACTGCTGCTTGTGCGGATATTCCCATAGATACTAGTCCTGCTGCTTGTGCCGATTTACCGATTGTTCCCAATGCTTATAGACAATTATCAATTATCAATGAACCAATGATAACTGTTAATTGATAACTGATTTAATTTGCCAGTAAAGCATACATTTCTTGGGCTTCTGCACTCATTTTTAAACTATCAAAGCTTTCCGCTGCTTCTTTTGCTAAACGGTGGGCAAGAAAACCATTTCCACAAGCCTTTTCAAGTTTAGCGAATGTTGCTTTATGGAAAGCAATAATCCGCTTATCTTTGTGCCTTTGTGCCATTGGTAAGCTAAATTCTAACAGTTTTCGGCAAGCGGATAAATCACCGTTTAACATCGCTATATCTGCCAACCAATTGTTAATAGCTGCGGTTGCTTTTTGCCATCCTATTTGCTGTGCTTCGATCGATGCTTGCTCAAAAGTTATTTGTGCTTGCTGATAATGCCCTTCCCGATAAAATATCTGTCCTTGGTAATATAAATTCTGAACTTGCTGTTCCTGATATGCTGCTTTTTCAAGGTTGGCTTGTTCCAAAAGCTGTTGCTTTAATGTCAACCATTCTTGTGCTTGCTGCAACTGTGAAAGATGAACATGCAAGATTACCATGTTTGCAGCTAACTCTAACTGAAAACTCAACGTTTGATGCTGCCGTAAATCCCATGCTTCTTGCAATAACACTTGTGCTTCTTGCAACTGATCGACAGAGCGCATTCTCACCAAAGTCCAAGCGCGATCGCACATTGCTTCTAATGCTGTAACCCAATCGCCAGCTTGCTTTGCTGATTCAATTAACCAGGCACTCCATGCTAAACGTTCATCCCAATATCCACGGATATGAACGTAACCTTTTATCCGCGACCACAAAGTTTTTACGTCAGAATATCTATTTTCAGAAATACACCATTCTAATACTGCTTGCAGATTTTCCCATTCAACTTCTAAATATTCATAGCTCAAATGCCATTCTTTCCAATCTTCATTTTCAAATGATTCGGAAAATTTAAGATACCAATTAACCCAGCGCTGGCGTAATTCTTGCGCGAATTGTGGATTTGTATATAATTCTGCCCAAGCATATTCGCGAGTCAAGGCTGCTAAACTGTAACGTTCTGAGGATCGATAAATCAAGGAAAGTTGTTGCAACTTTACCAACCCTTGAGATATAACAATTGGATCTGGTTTCTCGAAAGCTACGTTGGCTAAGGTTTCCTTGCTAACTGAAGCGATGAAAAGAGTTAGAGCTATTAATAAAGAATAAGGTGGGGAGTTTCTTAGAGGATTTATTGAAGTAGTAAAGCAAAAACGAGCAATATCTCCTTGAGGATTTTTAATTAATAAAAGTACGTCTTCGAGTAAATAACCAGCAGCCATCTGTCCCGATAGCGTAAATCATTGCTGCTGGTACTCCGCTTACTGCTTCATAGATTTGCTGCGATTCTGGATTAGTTAAATTAACGTTTTTCTCTTTAGCTTCGTGTTGAATTAGCCGCAAACTATGTTCTTTGGGCAAAGAATTAAGACGTATTGGTACGAATAATGTTTGTTCGCGAGTGGTAAGAATTACTTTAACCGTTGGTGGCAAGTCGTAGAGAAAGGAAAGAACTTCTTGTTTGTCTTCAATGGTTTCTAAGTTATCAACAATCAATAAAGTTTTAATCTGGGAAAGTTTATGACGAATAACTTCAATTTGCTCTTGCAAAGATAAATTATTGATTTCGGAAAATTCAAAAATACGAGCGATTTCTCGGCATATATCGCGTAAAGTGCGCTGATAAATTAATCTCGGTAAAAGTCCGATAGAAGTAAGATGATTTTGCTTGGCAGATGTAAAGATAATGGCTTCAAAAGCAGGCGAATTAGAAACAAAACAGCGATAAGCAACTTCTACAGCCAAAGTAGTTTTACCTACCCCACCAATCCCATCGACGCTAATTAAATGAGCGGAATGCCTGTAATCCAAGAGTTCCATCAATCGCGCTACTTCGCGATCGCGTCCCACAAAAGTGCTATATTCCCGTGCGGGTAAGTTTTGCACGATTGAAAGTTTTTGGCTTTCTACTGAAGTCGAATCAGCAATTTCTGTCTGCTGACTATTTACTAATGAGTATTCGGAGTTGTTTTTTGGTGACAGCTTGGCTTTGCGTTGTTCCCATTGGTTGCTTAAGAAAATCCTGAGTCGATTTTCTTTACCTCTACTACTACCGCTAACATTGAATTTCTTATAAACTTGACCCATCCTTTTTAGACAAGCGTCCGCAGAAGTACCCAATTCCGAGGCTATTTCTTCGTAGCTCTTACCTTTCCCCATTCGCAGTAGAAAAACTTCCTCTTGATCGCGAGAAAGTTCTTGATTATGCGCCATTTCAGTCAAAAAATCGGTTGGGAACATTTTGCTAAAAATTGTTTTGGCTTAATATATTCTACCTTCTTATTGAGAGTTTACACGTATATCGGAGTAATTCGGAGTTTAAAGAAACAGTAAAGGTTCTATGTAATACATTATTCCAGTAGCTAAGAATACTAATGTTTATGTAGGTGCTGGCTACCTTAGTGTTGGTGTTTCTGATGATAGCCGTTGAAGGATATTTTTCTTAACGTCTTTACTATTTTCTTCGTTAACGTAAGACGGATGAGGAAATTCCGATGCTTTAAAATTATCGCTTTACAAATACTTGCTTAATTTCCGGAGCTATTCAGAGCCATAAAGAATCTTTACTATAAGTTATTTTCCATACCGACATCTGAAAAAATACTGAGCTAATATTTTAAACACTCGGACTAAAAAACTTGCTTAGCAATCATATTGCTCAATTCTTTTGATATCCGAATAAATTCTGGTTGTAGCTAAAATTTATACTTAGGCAATATTATGCGACAGTTTTTCAAGTTTGCTGCAAAAGTCTCTGCTGTATCTGGGATTGCTTGTGCTTTGACTTTCGTATCTACATTGTCTGCTAACGCTCAATCTGAAAAGGGTTTGGAAGGACATTACGTTGGTGGTAGTTTCCAAACTGGAAATGGAGTAACTGGGATTAGTATTTACGGACGATATGACGTTCGTCAGTTACCAATCTCTGTGAGAGGTAGTGTAGACGTAACTGATTTTTCTGGTGACACTTATACTCAATTTGCACCAGCCGTTACCTATGATTTACCTATCGGCGAAAAAGCAAATGCTTACGCTGGTGCTGGTTTAGTTTTCGGTGAAGGTGATTCTACAGCATTTTTGAATGCTGGCGCAGAAAAAGAAATTGCTACAAATGTAGTAGTTTTCGGCGATTTAAACATTCCTTTAGATAGTGATATCGATCCAGGCTTCGGTGTTGGGCTTGGCTATCGTTTCTAATATTTGACACTCCCCGGCGTGAACGCACGGGGATTCTTGGATCTAAGATATAACTTGCTCATGCAGGTTTTCACCAACATGAGTAGAGGTTTCATCTCCCCAAGCGTTTTCTGCGTCCAGCGCAAAAGTTCCGGTATGCCCTACCGTACTCAATCCTCGATTAAGGATATTCCTAGCTGCATTTTCATCACGATCCATCTCACAGCCACATCTACAAATATGCGTGCGAGTTGATAAAGTCTTTTTAACAATTGTGCCGCAGATAGAGCATTCTTGAGAAGTATATTGCGGATTAACCGCAACCGTTACACGCTTAAATACTTTCCCGAAGTATTCAATCGAGCAACGAAACTGATACCAAGACGCATCGTTTATTGATTTAGATAAACAATGATTTTTCACCATATTTTTTATTCTCAAATCTTCATAAGCTATCAAGTCGTTAGACTGAACTACGCACCGCGCTAATTTTACAGCGTGGTCTTTACGTTGCCTACTTATCTTGAGATGTCGTTTATCTAAAATATGTTTTGCTTTTGTTCTGTTACTTGAACCTTTTACTTTCTTAGAAACACGACGTTGAGAGCGCTTGAGAACTTTTTCTCCAACACGAAGAAACCTTGGATTTTTGATTACTTCACCATTTGAATCGGTGTAGTATTCTTTTAATCCAACGTCTAATCCTACTGCTCTACCAGTAGTCTTAATGTCTTCCGAACGTTCTACATCAATACAGAATTGGACGTAAACACCATCAGCGCGCCTCACTAATCGAACCCGCTTTATCTGGTTGATTTGATAAAAGTGCAGGTCGCGAGTGCCTTTTAGCTTTAATCTTCCAATTCCTTTTTTGCCAGAGAAAGTTATCGATTTACGATCAGGAGCAAGTTTCCATCCCGAAGTTTTGTATTCAACAGAACGGCAATCTTTTTGAAACTTTGGGAAACCTTTTTTCCCTGCTATACCTTTTCTACAGTTTTCATAGAAACGGTTTATTGATGACCATGCTCGTTCTGCACTAGCTTGTCTAGCCATTGAATTAAGTTCATTTGCAAACGAAAATTGTTTAGCAAGTACAGCGCAATATTTCTGCAAATCGTTTTTACCCGTTCCTTTATTGTCTATCCATAAACGGATGCAACTGTTTCGGACGAATTGGGCTGTACGAATTGCTTCGTTAATGGCTGAGTACTGCTTTGATTTTCCGTATGTTTTAAATTCAAAAACTAGCATGGTATCACCTCCATCGTTATACTATCACAAACGGTATAATGTTGGAAAATAAATAAAAAGCCGTCTTTCTAAGACGGGGCTTTAGACCCATTATTTTCGGTAAGATCAACAGCTAGTACGTTCCATCAAAAGAATAAAACATAAATTACCACGCGGGGAAGAGTTCAGACTTTTACCCGCGTTTTTAATGAGCCGTGCCTGCGGTGAATGGTTGACTTATCTACTGAAACCTTTTAGAGACGTGATATATCGCGTCTTTACAACCCATCGAAATTAATGAAGCGATCGATTGCCACAAAACGTATTATGTCTGAATTAAACGAATCCCTGCACTGGAATACTTAATTTATTGTAAGCTAACATAATAAAACTTAAGGAGTTATTCGGAGCTTTACTGATTTTTCATGTAAAATGTTTTCTATATAGCTATATACAGCATAATTACGGAGTATTATTGTAAAATAAGCAGAGGTTAAAAGAGGAGTAGGAACAAGTAGCGAGTATCAGGGTGTAATTTAGGCAATTTATTTTGAAGTTTAGGAGTTGATCTGATTGCAAAAGCATCTCAAAAATCTAAAAAGAGAGTGCTTCAGTTATTTGCTGAGTTCCTAACTTCAAAAATACGTAATTACTTTTAGACTCAGGGTTTTCTTAATTGCTGCTACCAATTAAAGGTAAGTTTCGTATTCGAGTACATATCGAATACGAAACTTCATTAGACAAACTATATTATTTTGGGAAGTTAGTTATGATTCAAGGTTTACAAAAAAAAGTATCGCCTAAAATTCTATTAATCGATAGCTATGAGATATTTTTGAGTGGAAACTGTAAAGATATTACGCTCCTATTATCCTGATGCTAAAATTTATGCTGCTACAACTGTAGAAAATGCTTTACATCAAATTGCGACAATTAAGCCAGAGTTAGTTATTACCGATATTTGTGTTGCACAAAATATCGGCGGAGCAATCCAGATTAATAATGGAATGCAGCTTCTGAAAAAATTATTAACTAATCATCCTGAAATTAATATCCTCGTACAAAGTACGTATATTAATACTTTAGTGCGAATCAAATCGGAAATCGATTGTCATCCATCGGGTTTTGTTGTAGCAGATAAATGTCTTTCTACTCAGGAAACATTAAATAGGGTTGAATGGACTTTGCAGGGATTGACTCATACCAAGGATATTAGAGCGATTAACTCTGGATTACAACTGAAACCAGAGTGGTTAAGGCTGCTAAATCTAGCATTTGAAGAAGGATTGCAAGATAAAGCAATTGCTGCACATATTTGTGTTTCCGAGCGAATGGTACGTCACTATTGGTTTAAGTTACAAGAAGTCTTGGATATAAATATTGACGAACTAAAAAATCAAGGAAAGAACCTTCGAGTTATAACTCATATTCGGGCAAGAGAAGAAGGTTTTATTGATTAGTGTAGTTATTCTAATTAATTTCTGTAGTGTGTTAGCGCAACGTGTCTGAAAGACAAGCATCTTGCTCGCTTATGTTATTCAAATAGAAAACAGGTAATAGGTTAGCTGTTTTCTATTTTAAATGACTAGTATTTCGTAAAATCGCCACATACAGCACTTTGCAGGTATATGAGGTACATTTCCCTACTCCCTACTCCCTACTCCCTACTTCCTCTAGAAACGATGTGTACCTCACTTAAATGAAATCTGCTGTAATATCAACATCGAATAGATGTAGCCACGATACTAATTATCAATTGACTTCTGGACACTTTTTACTTTATTTTTTATTTTTTGTAATATGTTTGATGTTGTTATTTCAGTTTTGGTTAGATTATAATCTTCCTAGAACAAAAAAATACTATTAGTAGAATAAAAAACTTTGTATAATTTTATTCTTTTATAAAAGTTTAATTTCTTAACTAAAACCGTATTTATTATGTTAAGTTGGCAATCTGTAAAACTTAAGCCGGTAAATTAGCGGAAATTTTCGTAAAAATTGTACATCATCCTGATATGTAAATAGAAATAATTTTGTAAATAGAAATAATCATAGTGATTTGAATTGATTTTAGCTGTATAAGGGTTTGTACCCAAGCATTTCCCCAGTATCACAGGAGACAGAAAAATGAATAAATTATCGCTAAGTGTTGTAATGCTTGGATTGGGAGTAATGGCATATGCTCCAAAAGTTAATGCAGCAAACGCATTTTCTCTCCCGCAATTATTTACAGCAAAAGCAGAACTTGTCTCGCTGTTTACTCAAGTGAATGTTGAGAATTCCGTAGTAGCGACTTCTGGATGGAAACAGTTTTATTCAGATGAAGGGAATTTTTCAATTTTTGTACCCAGCACATCTATAACTAATTTAAATTCTAAAAGTGAAGATTACTCTATAAATATTTATCATGTAGATAACAAGAAAAGCTCGTATATAGTTGGCTACGTTGATTATAATACGGACTTAACTGAGTTATCACTCGGTGAAATATATCATAACTTTTTGCTAGATTTTTTAGGCGCTGATGTCAAGTTTCTTAACCAGCTAGATATTACTTTGGGTAAATATCCGGGTATAGAAGTGGAATATCGAAACGATAATCAAGAAGCAGTTGCTAAAAGTCGATTATTTTTAGTAGGACAAAGGCTGTATATTTTAGATATCTCTAATTATAAAGCTGGAGACGCTAAACAATTTTTTAATTCTTTTCGATTGGAGAAGAATATCAAAGAAAACGAGAGCGAGATTGCTTTTAACTGAAATATTGTACAATTCCTGATAAATCATAATAAACCCGGTTTCTTGCTCGTTACACAACTAAAAAATTATGTTTTAGCGAAAATAAACTGAGTTTATCAAAATCTGGCAACCTACTATAGAATTGTTGAACGCGAATCAAGCTGCAACAATTTGAAAAATTAATTAACTTTCAATTAATTGGAGCAAATCCGGCTTGCTGAATTAAATTTTTTCCTTGATTTGTTTTTAACCAGTTTGCATAAGCGCGAGCAGCTTCGGCAGATTCTTTTACTGAGTGGAAATCTTTATGTAAATCGGGTTCATCTGTATTAATGCCGCTTTTTTTGTAAATAATATACAATCTTCTAGTAATAGGATATCGATCGCCACTAGCTAATTTATCGGTATCTACCTTATTTGGTTTTTTATTGCAATCGGGATAAGGAATTAATGGTTGTCGATAGGGAGCAACTGTATTATTTGATGTGTTTCCTAGTTTTAAAGTTTTTACGCTACATTGATTAACAATTTCTGAAGCTGAAGCATAGTAAATACTTCCTGGTTGTGCTGCTACTTTGGCTATACCTTGTGTAGTATTAGAAACAGGTTGAACAAAGATTGTATCTATTTCTTTTCCTCTTAAAACGTATTCTGATAAATACTCTACGGTACCTCCTGCTTGTTTAAGTCGAGAGAATGGTACTATCGGTAAATTTTGTCCGCCTAATTCTTGCCAGTTGCGAATCTTGCCTGTATAGATACCTTCAAGCTGGGTTAATGTTAATTCATCTACGTTGAGATTGCGGTTTACTGCTACTGCAATCGCATCAATAGCTACGGGAATTTCTTCTAAAACAAAGCCTAGTTCTTTTGCATCTGCTTTTTCATTTGTATTAAGTCTGCGAGAAGACAAAGTAAAATCTAGTTCGCCTTTTAAAAGCATTTTAATACCAGTAGCGGAACCCGGATCATCTTTTTTCGGGTGTGTATATTCTACTTGAAATTGAGGATGAACTATTTCGAGTACTTTTTGCACTTTTTTATTAATAGGTGCCCAAGTGGTACTTCCTCCATAGTAAAATCTTCCTTTAGGAAAAATTCCTGAATTATCCGAATTATCTGAACTTACTTTTTCTTCCTTTTGTGCCTCAAACAGGTTTGTAAATGTATTTTTCCCAATAGTAATACTACAGCTAGCAAATAAACCAATCAAACCAAATGTAATTAACAGCTTAATATAATTGTTATTCGGAGGATTTTTTTGATCTGGGTTTGGATCTATTTCCGAAGAAATTACATCACCTTGACGAAGCGATTTCCAAGTTAATGATTGAGCATTAGGTGCAATGCAAATTGTCGGTAGCCAAACTGCACCGGGATAATCTAAATTAAAATGCTCTAATCGCTTGCGGGCTTTATTTAAAGCTTGAGAAAGCGAACTACCGCTAGTAAATGCTTCAAAAAAGTGCTTTAAAAATTCTACTGCAACGCTATCGGGTACGGGTTTCCCTCATCACAATACATCGGGATAAATGTAGCTGTGCTAGTTGCGAAGCTAACCCCAAACCATCACAGGAATTGAAAATTGCTAACTGCAATCCCTTGTTAATAGCTTGTTTTAATGCTTCTTGAAATTCCTCAATGCTTAAACTATCGGTGTTATTCAGTTCAATCCAACCAATCTGCCCATCTTCTCTACTTCCGCTGTGCCCTGTAAATATAAAAATATGATATCCTTGCTCGTTCCACAAAGCATCACATAATTCTTTACGATTGGGTTGCATTAAACAAATAACTTCTGCACCATGTTGTTCTAACTCTTTTATTACTTCTAAATCATTTTTAGTATTGATATCGTCGCTTCTACCGACAGCAACTAAAACTCTAATTTTTGAACTTTGAGGAAGTGGATTATTTGTGTTTTTATATGTATTTTTAGCCGCACTTAAAGCAATTTCTACTTGGGGATAATGTTCTTCAAACAAATTCCACTCTTGCCAGGGAAGACGACGTAAGTTAACATCTTTAGCATCAATAATGACGCGAATTTCTTCATTTTTTTGATGCAACTGCTGCGCGATCGCAATTAACCTATCACGCACTGGCAACCATCTGGAATCCCCACAATTAAGCCATTTATTTAAGCATTCTTTAACTGAGGTTGTATGCTCGGCGCTGGAATACTTGGTTACACTTTTAGGAGTAATCCGCATTCCCGGTGCGGGTGCAATATAGGAGCGTACTGCTTCAATTTGACGATAAGCTAGTTGCCAGTTATTGAAAGATGTTTCTAATTGGGGTGGTAAAACAGGTAGAAATCCCTCCGTTTCAACATCTAGTTGCTTCGCAGTTAAATCTACCTGAAATCCTTGTTTACTTTCCCTGATTTTTAATTTTACAATTGCCATAGTATTTTTCTCTATTAATTTTGAATTTCACATTTTAGATTGAAACAAGCTTTTAGCTTCGGTAGGGATAATTTAAAAGATTATTTAAAACCGGAAATTGTTTCCCCTTCTTCTTTCAACAAAAAATATAATCCAAAATCGTAAATCCAAATTCGGTTTACCTAAACAATGAATTCTTCGGTAATGCTTGTTGCTTCTAACTTCAATTCCACGCTAAATTTTTCTTCATGCTGGCAATCAAACTCTAACTGCATCCAATCATTAGCGTTTTCGGACTGAGTTTCCATGCAAGTATTTCCCGATTCATCAAAGATAGTAAGCTGTAAATTTCTAGGTAAATGAACTGTATTTTCCGCCGGATAAACCCGCAAACGAATATCAAATACTGTACTATCTGTAGGCGTTAATTCTATTAATAATACTATCTGTCTGCCAACATCAATAACTTTGGCACGACTAATAGAGTTAGTTATATAATTTTTATTTTGACGGGTAATAGTCGCAGCACTTCTGTGTTTATACCCTCTGAAGTTATCAGCTAAAACTAATTCCGGAGATTGCCAACCTCCATCGAATATTCCTTCCAACCATTGACACAAATTATTTAGGTTTTTGCGTCGATTAATAATATCTATAAGAAGATCGATAGATTCAAATTTATTAATTTCAATTACTTCCGATTGCCCAATCAACGGTTTTGCTGGTACAAAACCTAATATTTCCACAAAATCTAACTGCTTGCCAAACCCAACAGCAACGTAACCAATTCTTTCTTGCGTTACCTCTTGGGGCAAAACCACGGCATTTTCACCGGGCAATACGGGGCGGCATTCTATTCTACCAACCGACGGTAACATCAAATCGGCAATATCAAAAAACGTCCTGATGCTCCAATCCCAACTATCGCTTTGATGCAAAGCTGTTTCTATATTTAGCCATTTGAGATAATTCTTAACGGCATAAACCGCTAAAGTATTTAGATAAACCTGTTTACCCTTCTCCACAGAATCTTGCTGCGCTGCAAATTCTTCAGCTTTTTGATGAGCATCTTTCCCCAAAGGTACCTGTAAATAGTTTGGTTGCGTACTTTTCATTAATCAATCCTTAGTCTTGATTCCAATTTCTTTAAGTAAAGGTAAGCATTTTTTTTTCCAGTGAGAATATATGGTTTGATTGCTTACATTTAACTCTCTGGCAATATCGGCAATTTTATGAGATGGTTTTGTTAATAACAATCTTTTTGCTAAAAATTGACAGTTGCATTCCGTATTATTACGGGTACAGCAACGTTTGAGTTGGCGCTTTTCGTCTTGCTCAATAAATTGGATAATTCTTTCACCCCAAGTTTGGCGATCGCGCTGTTGAATTTCAGCAATTTTGAGATCGAGCAAGTCTAAAGTAATATTTGCAAATTTAGGATCTGGTAATATATCCAGCTTAGTAACTTTACTACCTTCATCGTTACTTATTTGTTGGTCTAAACTAATCGTATAATTACCATCGGAAGCATATAAATCTTTGATACGCCACTTCAGATAGCCATTTATCCATCTAACCAAACTAACTGTTAAAGATTCACCCGAATTTACTTTTAATCGATCGAATTTATCAATACTCCGACAAAACCATTCCCATGTTTTATTCAAGGCTTCTAAATAGTCTTGATGCCCATCCTTTTTGATCCCAGGAAGCTGTTGAACAACTATCAGCAAATTATTTAACGCTTTTTGTCTTTGCGGGGTACCTTCTTCATAACCACACACTTCCTCAATTAGTTGTTGAAGTTGTTCATCCACTCCTTTAATTCTCCAAAACCTATGATTAATTCAATTTTCTCACTTTTACAGCAACATCCTACTCGACACGTTAATGAATTAATTGTTGTATAAATTACTTTAGTCTTTCAGTTTTAGGTAATATTTTGATTATAAAGTCTTAAGTTTATATTAGTATTCTTTAACTCAGTGATGGTTAATTAAAGGTTAAGCGTGCTTTTGATATCAAAGTTGCAATACCCGCTTATCGGTATAGCTACAGGAACAAAGCCTGCCTTCGCAGACTAAGAAATCTTTAGCCTACGAAGGTAAGCTTTGTAAATATAGCCCCAGTCTTCTAGACTGAGGGCTGCTGATTTGAGCATTTAATTAACAGTAATTTCTTCACCCATCCGCTCTTCCAAAAAATCCATTAATCCATCCACATCTTTATCAACTTGTTCAAAACAAACGGGTGGTGGAGTTTCTGGTTCAAAATAAATTAACTTAATTTGTTCTTTTCCAATACCTATCATCAAAACTTCCACTTCGGGTTTATAATTCTCCACTAAACCCAAAATTTCCTGAAGTTTATTATCAACATTATCGTTAAACTTTTCAATTGCCTCTTGAGGACAATATACAAAATGCGGCTTTGGTTGTAAATCAATACCGATAGTACCCTGACTATCACCATTTTGCTGCCAAAGTGCCCAACTTAGCGCCGCTAATTCAAGATGATGCGCTTTCACAAATTTGTCCAGCTTATGCAGCCATTTAGGTTGGGGTGTATCGGGTTGGGTACTAGCAAACATGATTACATCTGTAGAATACGCAGTTATATAATCATCTCACAGTTAGCAGTTAACAGTGAGCAGTTAGCACCATTCTTAATAAGCGTTACAAACCGCCTTGGAATTGGTTTTGTAGTAGCGCTTCAGCGCCTCTGAATCCTGAATCATGAGGCGCTGAAGCGCTACTACGAACCTTAATTGCCCATCAAAATTAATGAAACAAACCACTACTAGTCTGATTGTTTTGCCTGTTAACTGCTCACTGCTCGCTGCTTGGTGGTAATAGTAGTTGCTTGGGTTTGAGATGTGCTTTCATCCGAATTAGCAAAAATGCGATTGGAATACTCAGAATAAAACCAATGACGATAAAAAACATCCAGATAGTATGCCATTCCAAAATTCCTTCAACTCCGGCAATTTCGTAAAAGAAACGATTATTCGCGATTAATTTGGGAGTTGATTCGTTTTTGGGAATCTCAAATAAGAATTCGTAATATGGATAATGGTCGTTGCTAACTTGTCCGCCGTTTGCTGCTACAAATAAATATGGTTGCTGATTTTTATCTTCGGCTTCAACTACTATACCTTCAAGCCGCTTGCCATCACCTTTAGATATTAAATCTCCGCTGGCTGAATCTGATACTAATTCACCGTTATACCCCGGCTTTCCTTCGTATAAAAGTTCAGTTTTTTCTAAATGATTATATAAAGAATTTAGCTTATCTGGAGAAATATAAGAAGTCTTTTTTGGTAGCTTTCCTTTTTCAGACAAATCTAGAACAATACGAGTGCTATCGCAATATTCTGTATTGCATTTTCCGGTACCGCAACTGCTTTCAAGATTTTCAATACCTTTTGTTATGTCTTTGATGCAGGAATTGGATGTATCTATTTTAAAAATTCTGCTGCCGTCATTTCTTTTAATGCTAGAAACGGGAGTAATTGAACGAATTTTATCGAATTCTTCAACTTGTTGCGGTAATTCCGGAGGGCTGAAATAATATCCCCAATAAGATTTAGAAATTAATATAGAAGCGATAAAGCCAGTAAAAACACTACTACCGAAAGTAAGTAAAAATGTCACTATAATCCAAATAGGTTTTGGATGAGAATTATTCTTCATCAGTATAATTAATGGTATAACTCAAAACACTGTTATAACTACTAATAGTGTTTCTATCAAGTTACATTATGTCCGGAAACAATTGTCAGTTATTAATAATCAATTATCAGTCTTAAGTTTTAGGTTGGGTTAGACACGAAACGCAAATTAGAATTGTAACGAAATTTTATATTCTCCTGTCGTAACCTAACATTGCTAACTATTCACAAATCCTGTTTTTCATTGAGGTTAATTGGTGCGTTACGGCAATTTCAACATTTTTATTTACTTATAAAACTTCAGGTAGCCGTAACACACCCTACATTTAACTGCTAACTGACTTTAACCCGGATTGTACTCTCCATAAACTTGCGTAAATTCCCTTGTGTGCTAATAATTCTTCATGGGTGCCGGATTCTACGATTTCGCCGTATTCTACAACATATATGCGATCTGAATTGCGAATGGTGGAAAGACGGTGGGCGATCGCGATGGTTGTTCTATCTACGGTAATTCTTTCTAATGAGCGGGCGATGGCTGCTTCTGTTTCGTTGTCTACTGCTGAAGTGGCTTCGTCTAAGATTAAGATTGGCGGATTTTTTAATATTGCTCTGGCGATCGCTATCCTTTGTCTTTGCCCACCGGATAATTTTTGTCCGCGCTCGCCGACTATTGTCTCATAGCCTTGGGGTAGCTGCATGATAAATTCGTGGGCTTCTGCAACTTTGGCGGCTGTGATAATTTCTTTTTCGTTAGCGCTGAAACTGCCGTAAGCGATATTTTCGGCTACTGTGCCGTGAAATAAAAATACGTCTTGGCTGACTAAACCGATGCAGCGACGTAAATCTTGCAAATTAATGTTTTGTAGATCGATGTTATCAACGGTAATCGAGCCAGAAGTAATTTCGTAAAATCTCAGCAATAATTTAACTAAAGTACTTTTGCCCGAACCCGTAGAACCTACAATAGCAATAGTTTGTCCTGCGGGTATTTCTAAGGATAAATTTTTAATTACTGGCTGTCTATCTTGATAGGCAAAAGTAATATTATTAAACGCAATTTCGCCGCGTACTTTTGCAATCGGTAAGTCTACATTTCCGGGATTAATCGTTATAGGAGTATCCAGCAAATTCATCACGCGATTTGTGGAAGCCATCGCTCTTTGATATAGATCGAAGGTTTGTCCCAATCTAGTTAAAGGCCAAAGTAATCTTTGAGTTAAAAAGACTAAAACGCTGTAAGTTCCTACTGTCATATTGCCGTTAACAGCGGACATTCCGCCGAATAGTAATAGCGCCGTGAACCCGATTAAAATTAACATTCTAATTAAGGGTACAAAAGCAGCAGAAAGTTTAATTGCTTTACTATTACTGCGGCGATAAGCTTCACTTTCCGATTCTAAACGCTTGTTTTCATATTCTTCGGCAGTAAAACTTTTAATAGTAGTAATACCGCCTAAATTATTTGATAACCGCGAGTTAAGAAAACTTAGCTTTTCGCGAACATCAGCATAGCGGGGTTCGAGTAAATCTTGATAAGCAAACGTTCCCCAAAGAATAAACGGAATCGGTAACATGGTCATCCATGCCACATTTGGAGCTAAAATCAAGAAAGCACCGCCAAGAATTATAATAGTTGTGGCAGTTTGCAATATATCGTTAGCTCCCACATCCAAAAAACGCTCTAGTTGGTTAATATCATCGCTTAAGATAGACATTAAACCGCCGGTACTGCGTTCTTCAAAGTAAGCTAAGTCTAGATTTTGTAAATGTTTATAGGCATTCAAGCGCAAATCGTGCTGAATAGTTTGCGCCAAATTCCGCCATAGAGTTTCTAAAGCGTATTCAAAAACCGACTCTAATACCCAAATAACAACCGTTAAGAAAGAAATTATTAAAAATTGCCAAAAAATATCAGTGATTCCCCAACTGGCAATGATAGAATTTTCCTTCTTGACAACAACATCAACGGCGAAGCCAATTAATACCGGAGGTGCTAGATCGAATAGCCGATTAAGAATAGAACAAACTACCGCTAGCCGAATTTTTTGGCGATAATCATGTCCGTAGTCAAGCAAGCGTTTCAACGGATGCGCTGAATCCCTACGCTGTTTCTGCAACCGATTGGATTTAAGTACTTGAGCCACAATTTTAGGTAAATGCTAGGAACCTATTTTACCACGAAATCAATTATCAATTATCAATTAACAATTATCAATGATTTATAGTTAGGGAAGTTTGAAACAGTTTTGAATTGCTTTACCGCTTTATACATTCATAATTACTTTCAATATTTACTTTAAGAGCATAAATCGGGCGATAATTATACATGAATTGATAAATTGAGAACTGAATAACTAACATAAAAAGGAGCTTTCAATTGAAGAATCAACAATTAGGTGGATTGCAATCGGCAATCGCAGGGGTAGTACTCTCACTACTGCTTATTTTTGCCCTTAATGCATTTGTAATTATTAATCCCGGTCAAGCCGGAGTTTTGAGTATATTAGGAAAAGCTCAAGATGGTGCTTTACTTGAAGGTATTCATTTCAAACCACCACTAGTATCGAATGTCGATATATACGATGTAACAGTACAGAAATACGAAATTCCCGCCCAAAGTTCTACTAAAGATTTGCAGCAATTGACGGCAAAATTTGCGATCAACTTTCGGATAGATTCCGTAGAAGTTGTGGAAATTAGAAGAAAACAGGGAAGTTTAGAAAACATCGTCTCAAAAATTATTGCACCGCAAACTCAGGAATCTTTTAAAGTTGCCGCAGCAAGAAGAACTGTAGAAGAAGCTATTACCAAAAGAGAAGAATTGAAAAATGATTTTGATAATGCTTTAGGGCAACGTTTGGATAAATATGGAGTGATAATATTAGATACTAGCGTCATTGACTTAACTTTCTCTCCTGAATTTGCCAAAGCCGTTGAAGAAAAGCAAATTGCCGAACAACGTTCGCAAAGAGCAGTTTATGTAGCAGCAGAAGCCGAGCAAGAAGCATTCGCCGACATCAACCGTGCTAGAGGTAGAGCAGAAGCCCAAAAACTGTTAGCTGAAACTTTGAAAGCTCAAGGTGGAGAGTTAGTGTTACAAAAAGAAGCTATTGAAGCCTGGAAAAGTGGAGGCGCTCAAATGCCAAGAGTTCTTGTGATGGGAGGAGAGTCAAATAGTAGCGTACCATTTTTGTTTAATTTAAGTAACATACAAGATTAATTCTCCTTGAAATTTTTGGTAAAGTAGAGGCTCTACCGCGACGCAAAGTAAACCCCTAGTAGATTCAAGTTAGGCTATGACAAGCAAACCCCAAACCCAAATTACGGTTGAAGAAGCCAAGAAAATATTGAGTAAATATGACTTCGTTGATGTTGCAGCCCAACTGAAGCCATCAGAGAAAATTTCAGTCCGTGGGGCTTTGACTTTGCTTGCTAATCTTTGCGATTATCAAATTCTGGGTATTTCTGCCGATACCACCGAACAAGGAATAAAAGCAATGGAAAGTTATTCCAGAGCGTTGGGATACGAGCCTCCGAAAAATTTACCATCAATTGAAGGTCCCGTTTACATTAAATTAAATGGTAAAAACGGCTTGTGTTACATAGATCCCTATATGGGGCATCATCGTGGGGTTTTAGTTTCTTGTCAATCTTCTTCCGAAGGTGGAATGAACCATATGTACGGACATTTACCCTTAGATTTATTCGATTAAACGATCTTGGTAATTGGGGAGGCAGTCCGTTGCGGAGGTTCCCTCCGTTGTAGGAACTGCCGTCATGGGGCATTGGGCATTGAATATTACAATGCATACGGTTTTCAATAATCTCATTGCGCCTTAAATATTGAGAAGCCGTAATGCACTACTATTTGTTGGTGCATTACGGCTTTAAGTATTTATTTATTATCTATTAACTAGTTCCCAGTCTCCAGCTTTATCTAGTTCCCAGTCTCCGGCTGGGAACCCCAGGCGCGAGGCTCTGCCTCCTTTGTGCCTCCTTTCCAACTGGAGGCAGAGCCTCCTGAAATGCGTTACAAGGCAGAGCCTTGTAACGAGATAAACGAGATAAAAAACTGTACTGATTCTGATACCTAAGCTATCTTTATAAATGGTGCCTGCACCTTATTTAAAATAATCTAAAATCTAAAATCTAAAATCCTATGGGTGTTATTACACTACAATCTGTCAAAAAAGATTTTGGCATCAAGGAAATTCTTAAAGATGCTTCTTTTAGCTTGAATGCTGACGAAAAGGTTGGCTTAATTGGTACTAATGGTTCCGGTAAATCGACATTATTAAAAATGATTGCTGGGATGGAACCGATTGATGGTGGTGAAATTATTGTCAATCCCGGTGCTAAAGTTATATATTTACCGCAACAGCCAGATTTAGATGAAAGTCTTACTGTTTTAGAACAGATATTTGCTGATAGTAGCGAGCAAATGAATTTGGTGCGCGAATATGAAGAAATTTCCGATAAATTAGCTAAAAACCCCGAAGATAATCAGTTGCTATCGCGTTTGGGTGAAGTGACGCAGCGAATGGATATGATTGGTGCTTGGGAAGTTGAAACCAACGCTAAAATTATTCTTTCTCAGTTAGGAATTACTGATTTTGATGCAATAATTGGTACTTTATCTGGTGGTTATCGCAAGCGGATTGCTTTGGCAACTGCTTTGTTATCCGAACCAGATTTATTGTTAATGGATGAGCCGACAAACCATTTAGATGCTGATTCTGTGGAGTGGCTGCAAAGTTATTTGAATCGCAGAAATGGCGCTTTATTGTTAATAACTCACGATAGATATTTTTTGGATAAGGTAACAAATCGGATTATTGAAATCGATCGAGGTGATTTTTATACATACTCCGGTAACTATTCATATTATTTACAAAAGAAAGCCGAAGCTGAAGAATCTGCTGCTAGCAGCGAACGTAAATTTAAAGGAGTATTGCGGCGAGAATTAGAATGGCTAAAAAAAGGACCAAAAGCTAGAAGCACTAAACAGAAAGCCAGAATAGATCGAATTAGCGATATGCGGGCAACCGAGTTTAAACAAACTCAAGGTAAAGTCGAGATTTCTACAGCAAGTCGTCGCATTGGGAAGAAGGTTATTGAAGTTAATAATATCTCGAAATCTTTTGACAACAGAACTTTATTTAAAGATTTTACCTACGAATTTAGTCCCGAAGATAGAGTCGGAATTATTGGTGAAAATGGTGCTGGTAAATCCACTTTAATCAATATAATTATTGGTAAAGAACAACCAGATGCTGGCGAAGTTGATATTGGCTCCACCGTTTATATTGGTTATTTCGATCAGCATTCAGAAGAATTAATTGGTGCTTCTAATGATTCGCAGCGAGTCATCGATTATATCAAACAAGAAGGAGCAGAATTTATTGAAACTGCCGATGGAACCAGAATTAGTGCTTCTCAAATGTTGGAGAGGTTTTTGTTTCCACCGAATCAACAATATGCGCCGATTAATAAGCTTTCTGGTGGTGAAAAACGGCGTTTGTTCTTGTTGCGAATTTTGATGAGTGCGCCGAATGTTTTAATATTGGACGAACCAACAAACGATTTAGACGTTCAAACTTTAGCGGTATTAGAAGATTATTTAGAAGACTTCAAAGGTTGCGTAATAGTAGTATCTCACGACCGTTACTTTTTAGATCGTACTATCGATCGAATTTTCGCTTTTGAAGATAGGAAGATTAGAGAATTTCCCGGTAATTATTCGGTGTATTTGGATTTTAAAAGAGCAGAAGAAGCGAAAGCAAAGCAATTGCAGGCTGAGTTAGAGAAAAGTAAGCCAAAGGTAGCAGCGCAGAAAGTAGAAACTCAAGTTAAGAAAGAAGATAAAAAGAAGCGGCGTTTATCAAATTGGGAAAGAAAGGAATTCGAGCAGTTAGAAGGAAAAATTGCTCAATTGGAAGATGAGAAAACGGAAACGGAAATGGCTTTAACCAAAGGTGCTGGGAATTATACGGAAGTGCAAGAGCTTTATGACAAAGTAGAGAAATTGAAAGAAGAGATCGAGAAATCTACGGAAAGGTGGATGGAATTGGCTGAGATTGATGGGTAAATTGGGCATTGGTAATTTGTAATTGTTAATTAGTAAACTATAGAGAGCAAGATGCTCCCACTACAGTGATTAGTAGCAAACGCAAAACTAATGTAGAGACGTAGCAGTGCTACGTCTCCATAAATTTGAAATCATCACTTGATATTTTGATTCAGCAGCACCATTACTATTTTTTAATTAGTGAAGATTATCGATTTAAAAAACCGCAGAGACGTAGAGAACGCAAAGGAAGAGGTAAAGATAAATTTTTTGTAGAGTGTTATTAGCGATAGCGCAAGGCACTATTTATATTATGAATTATAGGAGACAGAACCAAAATCATGCGTAATTACAACAAAATCAACTGGGCTGACATTGAAAAACAAATAAAACAAGCAAAAGAAGAATATTGGGGTTGTTTTAATCTGAGTAACTATGGCTTAACAGAGATACCAACCGAAATATTCGAGATAGATTCTTTATGTGAATTGGATTTAAGTTACAATCGCTTTGAAAATATTCCTTCAGATATATCTCAATTAACTAATTTAAGCTATTTGATTTTAGATAATAACAAAATTACCAGTCTCCCTGAAGATTTAATTCAAATCACCAATTTATACGAGATTTATTTAGAAGAGAATGATTTAGTCTCTATTCCTTCTGTTGTTTTTGAAATTACAAGTTTGACTGGTTTATCTGTAAGCTTTAATTCTATAAATAAGCTCCCAGTAAATATATCTCAGCTAAAAAATCTGGAATCGCTAGATTTGAGGGGAAATAATTTAACAGAGCTACCAGAAGAGTTATTTGAATTGAGTAATTTAAAATATCTATTTTTGGAAGATAATGAATTACAAGAAATTTCTAGTTCTATTTGTAAACTGACTAATTTAGAAAAACTTACTTTACTTGATAATCCAATTACAGAAATACCCGATTGTGTTTCTAAAGTAGTTGATTTAAATAATTCATCCTTTAATTAGTAGGGTGTGTTGTCGCTTTAGCGCAACGCACTATTTATATTATTAGTAATTTTAATTTATAAATAAAGCCCAAGTTTATGAGTAATTATTCTGAAATAGATTGGGATTGGTTTCAAGAAAATGTTAAACAAGCTAAAGAAACACAAAGTAATGTTTTTAGCTTAATTAATCATGGTTTAAAAGAAATACCAAGCGAAGTTTTTGAGATAAAATCTTTAACTTCGTTAGATTTGAGATGGAATTGTTTGAAAACTATTTCACCAGAAATATCTAAACTGAAAAATTTAGACTATTTACAGATGGATTCTAATCAAATCGAAACTCTTCCCGATAGTTTTGGTGAGCTTATTCATTTAGAGGAACTGTATTTAACAAGGAATGAATTTACGTCTATTCCTTCAGCTATCTTTAAACTTAAAAATTTAACTTGTTTATCTTTAGATTTTAATCAGATAGACGAGCTTCCAGCAGATATATGTCAACTAAAAAAACTTGAATCCCTTAGTTTAGGTGATAATCAATTAAAAGAATTACCAGAAGAACTTTTTCAACTGATTAGTTTAGAAGACTTATTTTTCGAGAATAATCAATTACAGGAAATATCTAATTCTGTTTGTAAACTGACTAATTTGGATTTCATTGGTTTATATGATAACCCAATCAAAAAAATTCCTGATTGCATTTCTAAGATAGTAGAATTCAATAATTTGTAGGTTGTGTTGTAACTCAAGAAAAACGGGAACGACGATGCAAAATCACCCACATCACAACTGGAGTACCAATCAAAGCAGTAACGGAGTTTAAAGGTAAAACAGCCTCACTTCCCGGTAACTGGGATACCAAATCTGCTATCAAAGCCAATATTGCACCCATCACAGCAACGACGGGAATTAATATTTTATGGTTTACAGTTTTAAATAAATTGCGACAGAGGTGAGGAACCACAACACCTAAAAATCCAATCGGGCCGCAAAAAGCAGTAATCGCACCTGCTAAAATTGAAGCGCTGGTGATAATCCAGAATCTTGTTTGTTGTACTGCTAAACCCAAAGTTTGAGCTTGAGATTCACCCAAAAGCATTACATTCAGAGGTTTTGATAATAGCAAAGCCATAATTAATCCTAACAAAATTACGGGTGCTAAAATTATCATTTGTTGCCAAGTGACACCCCCAAAACTCCCAAATGTCCACTGTAAATATGATTGGATTTGATTATTTTCACTAAAATGCAGCAAAATACTAACAATAGCACTAGTCGCATAACCAAATAGTAATCCCAAAATTAATAACGTCATGGAATCGGGTACGCGATGAGATATTAATAGTACCATTCCTAACACTAATGCCGCACCCAGACAAGCTGCTATAACTAAAGTTAAATCGCCGATTATTCCTAACTTTATCAGCCATATACCTATACCAGTAGTGTTTGTTGCGAGAACCACTAACGCTACTCCTAAAGAAGCACCGGAACTAATTCCTAATACAAACGGTCCAGCAAGTGGGTTTTTAAAAAGCGTTTGCATTTCTAAACCACTTACACCCAAAGCAGCACCAGCTAAAGTAGCAGTTAAAGCTTTTGGTAAACGAAATTTGAGAATAATAGTAGTCCAAGTAGCTTTTTCTGATTCTCCCCCTAATAGAATAATTATTACTTGTTGAATCGGAATATGAACGGAACCGAAAGCTAAATTTGACAAAAATACGAATATTAAGCTACTAATTAAAGTTACAAAGATAATAGACTGAAAGCTATTTTTGCTGAAAAACTGATTGTATAAATATTTATAATTACCCATTACCCATTACCTATTCCCCATTCTCATTAATCAAGCTGCTGATAAAAAAATAACTGATGATTCGGTAATAATTCTGGATGAAAAATTTTAATTAAGTCAGCTAAAATCACATCGGGATTACTGATTCCAGCTTCCCAATAATCATTACCTCCATTTTCATTTAAACGAGCATTGTTATTGTAAACATTACCCTTTTTGACTGCTTGAAAATTACTGTAACGACTATCTGCTTTAATCACATCTTCTAAACTCTGCCAAGATTGACTGACATTTAACCAATAATCTGCTGTAGCAGCACGTTCAAAAACATCTTCAAAAGATGAAGGTGTACTACCAGAAGAATTTTCAGCACAAAGTAATTCTGCACCAGCATCTGCTAAATATTGCGCTGCATAACTTTGACATCCCGGTACATACCAAGTTCCTTTAAAATTAAATCCTGTAAATACTTTTGGACGTTTTTTGATAGCTTTAGTTTGAGCAGCAATTTCTTGATATTTCCCAGCTATTTCACCAAATTCTTTTTCAGCAATATCTTCTTTATTAAAAAACATAGAAGTAAACTTTAACCATTCTGCACGCCCTAATGGTGTATTTTCCATATATTCAGCGTTGATAGCTACTTTTAATCCTGCTTCTAATAATTTAGGATGACTATCTGTTTGTGGGTTTCCCGTTCCATAAGTTGTAACTAAATCAGGATTGAGTTCTAACAATCTTTCTACATTCACATTATTTCCTAATTCTGCAATTTTACCTGCTTTTATTTTCTCAACTACTTCTGATGTATTGACTATTTTCGGATTGCTTACACCGACGAGTTTATCTACTACTCCTAATTTTGCTAAATGGGGTAAATGAGTAGTGGAAAGGGATGTAACTGTATTTACGGGTACTGTAATTATTTGATTTTCCTTAAATCCTTCCGGTGCTGGTGTACCGCATTCAACTAAAACATATTGAAAACTTGTTTTTGCGTCTTTCCAAGGATTTTTTACCGTGACAATTTTGTAATTATTTTGATATTCTACAGCAAATCCGGTTGCATAATTAATCTTTACTTTATTAGGAAAATAGTCTTGATTTGAATCATAATTTTGAACGCAACTTTGATTATAAATAGATGAGACTTCTGGAGGAACTGATGTGTTTTTACAAGCAATAATCAACAATGCAACACATACAACCTGAAATAAAAATGATAATAATTTCATTCTGTTCGGGAATAAAGATTATAGATTTTTGAAAATACTGAATTAAATTATGAATTAAATTAATTTACATCTAGTATTAAACATAAATTTAATGTAGAGACGTAGCAGTGCTACGTCTTCCCCAGATTTTAAATCACATGAATATCTTTAAGCTGATTCTGATGGATAAAGATGCTCGGTAACTTTATTTCCTTGAACTAAATGTTTTTCAACAATAGTTTCAGCGACTTCTGGTTTAACGCGAGTGTACCAAGTTTTGTCCTCAGAATTAAATACTACTGGTCCTAATTTACAAACTTCTAAACAGCCAGAGGTTCTTACTTCTATATCCAAACCGGCTTTTTCAACAGCATTTTTCAAGGATTCAAAAGTCGGTTGCCAATTACGTGAAGGTAAACATCTTCCAGAAGTACAAACTGAAATATAAGAACGTTTTAAGGGATTTTTTGTAAATGGCATTGGTTTTTCACCTAATACATATATTTCCCTTAATTCTTGATAAAGAGCTAACTTTGATAAGTTGGGTTTACCCTCTGGTAATAAATTTTGACCGTCAACTAAAGGATTGGGGAAGAAAATTGTCATAACATTCTCACTAACACCATTCCAAAGTTCAATTCCCCAACTTCTGGGATTTCCATCTTTGTTGAAACGTCGATAAAAAGCTGCACGACTAACTCTTCTTTGTCTTCTTAATTCCAAAGGAGTTTCACTATTAGGACCACCTAAAGTTTCATCAATACATAGATGTAAATGCCAACCTTCTGTTACCACTGTCAGATAACCATCATAAAGAATACAAATCTTAGGTGGATTGTTAAATTCTAATTCCAAAACTCCACCTTGAGCAACGTGTCCTAATTCTACCTGCTGCCAATTTTGTTGAAATAAAGTGTAAAGTAATGATGATAAAACGTCACAACTGCAATCAATATCCTCATATTCAACTTTTCCTCCTGTTAGTAAATCTTTTGTATTTTGTCGATTTAATGGTGTTACCCAAGCATTATAGTTACTCATAGTAATTTTAGATTTTAGATTTTGGATTAAATTATCAATTACCAATTACCAATTACCAATGCCCAATGCCCTATGCCCCATTCTTCATATTTTAAAACTTATAATTCATACCTACTTGTACAACTCTACCTGCATCAGGGAAGCCGGGAAATAATTGAAATCTTTGGTCAAAAATATTCTCTACACTACCATTAAAGGCTAAATTTGTACTTACAGGAACTCGTAATTTAAAATCAAAGGTTGTGTAACCAGCTAAAGATTCTGTATTGGTGTTATTTGTGGGATAACTACCTAAAGAATGCATCAAAATTCCTGCATACCAACCTTGAGAATTTTCATAATTGATTCCTAAATTAATACTATCAGCACCTGCAAATCTTAATTCTTGGTCAACTTCGGCAGGATTAGAACTTTCAAGAATTCTGGGGTCATTTGCAGTATAGTTACCAGAGAAGTAGAAATTTTTTGCTAATTGTAAGTTTAAGGCAAGTTCCACACCAGTTGTCCGAACTTTACCAATATTTTCATAGGTAAAATTGACATTATCATAAGCAATATTATCGGTGATGGTGTTATTAAAAAATGTAAAACGTAGCAAACCAATATCACCTAATTGTTGGTCGATACCTACATCAAAACTATTACCTCTTTCTGGTTTTAAATCGGGATTCCCTTGTGCAAAAGGAGAGTTACTAAATAAGTTAAATAGAGTAGGTACTCGGAAATTACGGATATAGTTAGCTCTAATTGTAGTCTTTTCTGCCAAATTCCAACGCGCTCCTACCGCAGGAGAAGTCACCGAACCATTTATCAAACTATTAAAGTCTTGACGCAATCCTAAGTTTAATCGCACGTCTGGTGTCACATCGACGAGATATTTAGCAAATACGGCTCCCTGTCCGATACTATCATCGTAATTCTCTGTTTCTGTTCCATCTACGAGGTTACGAGTCACATTTTCAGCGCTGACATTGCGGTAGTCAAAACCATAGGTAATGTTTTGATTTTCAGCAATTTGCCAATTATGCTGTACCTGAAAACCCAAGGAGTTTTGATTGTTATCGAACTGTTGATGGTTGCTTATATCTCCTGTACGGTTATCGAAACGAGTATTGAGAAAATCTAGATAGATTTTTGCTGTTAGTAAAGAATCATCTGCTTTCCCTAATTTTGCATTCCAGGTTAAATCCGTGAGAATTTGGTCGGTATACTTACGATTGTTATCGGTAAGGGAGTTAAAAGCAGCTTGAGAAATTTGGGGAATAGCTACACCACCCGGAATCCCCTGGTCTTTTGCTAGATAAATCGCATTGAAACTCAAACTTTGACGTTTATCTAATTCTGCATTGACCTGTAAATTCAGATTATTGTAGAGTACATCAGCATTTTCTCTGGTTCCATCAAAGTCAACTTCGGGAATAGAATAATCAAAGCTATTGTTAGCACGAGTGCGATTGTAGTCTAGCAACCAAGAGACATTACCCTGTTTACCGCTATTTTGAATGCTTTGCTCGTTTAAATCGTAGCTACCAAATCTGAGTTGAGCAGTGGTAGTAATATCTGTTGTCGGACGACGAGTAATAATATTGATTGTCCCTCCAATCGCATCGGAACCATAGAGAGTGGAACCTCCACCAGGAAGAACTTCAACTCTCTCGACAATATCAGTTGTAATTTCTGAAAGGTCGAAACCACCACTACCCAGATTATTCACTGGTCTACCATTTAGTAATATCAATACTTGTCCGGTATTTGAACCACGAATAAACTGACCGCTTAAACCACCAATTTCTGTTCCCACAGTACCGTCGGGTAAAATACCGGGGAGAAATCTTAGCGCTTCTTTGACAGTACGCGCACCTTGAGCTTCGATTTCTTCGCGGTTAATCACGTATACTGGACGAGTCGCATCGCGTACCTTTCCTTCACGACGAAACGGTGCAAAAACTGGTTGGTCTAATATTTCTCCTATAACTGTAAGCTCAATATCTGCTTCTTCTTCTTTTTCTGATTCTTGTGAAGGAGTATTTTGAGCAATTTCTTCCGTCTTATTAGTTGTAGTTAAAGTATCTTCAGGTATTAATTTTGGAATTATTTCTAAATCTTTTGCTGTACCTTGATGCTGGGAAAATTCTGATATTTGCAAAATATCTTCTGCTGTAGCGCAATCGCTTCCAGACAATATCCCTAATAGAGTGACAATTAATACTGTGAAATGTATTCCCAACTGATAACTAAAGATAGTTTCTTTCATCCGTACCTCGCAGATAATTGTGTTTTTGATCGCATTTGGCGGGCATTCTGACTTAAAGACTTTTGCCTTATTACAGCTGCGGGACAGCGCTGGATTTACACCGGACTTTCCCCCTTACGTCTGATGGTTGACTTTCATCAGAACCAATTAATTTAATATTGGCAATAAATTAGCAATATGTTTACGCTGAATCAAACCTACTTTTTGTAGGATAATTTCGCTGAGTTAATCGAAAACAAGCAATAGAAATAAATATTTCTGGCTCTTCCGCACGGGTGCTATCTAAATAGTCTTAAAAAGGTAGCTTTGCTGCTTTGCTGTAAGAAGGCATTAATAAATAATACTAACTAAAATTGCTTGGAATCTTAATACAGCAAAGGCTTGAGTGATTTATTCCTGATATTTAGCATATTAGATACTGAATATCTATATTTTCTAAACTCAATATTTAGCTATTTTCTCTGCCTTTAATAGCATTTTCTAATACAATTCGTTTCTAGTTTTCTTTGTTAACTAACTTATTTATAAAAATTTACCCTACACAATAATTTAATCATAATAATACCCGATTTCGTCTCTAATACAACCAAGATAAACGAATCTTTTTTTGATTTTATATGACAATGTTAATGTCAATGTCAGCGTTATTGTTAATGTTAATGTCAACCTTATAAGAGATATTATTGATTAATTTAATTTATAGATATACTCGTATAATAAAACATCTCTTTGTGATTATTTAGAACTAAATAATCGTGCTAGTATGAATAAAATTTTTCATGCTAAACTTCACCGAGGGAACTTTGTGACAAGCTATAGCAACTAATTTTATAGTTTGTTGTGTGATTAAATCGATATAAAAATTAATTATTGATTTACCTATGTTTTGCTGTTATCGAATGTAGACAAAGGAATATTGTTTGTAAATTATTTCATTACTAAAAAACAGAACCACATCTTTATGGGAATCCGAAAAAATCTCAAACGGCTGAATTTATTAGGAATATCGTTAATCAGCTTGTATTTGGTAATTGGTGTACCAAAACCAGCTTATGCAATGCACGTTATGGAAGGTTTTCTACCATTTGGTTGGGCTGCTTTTTGGTGGGCTGTTTCTTTACCTTTTATAATTTTGGGATTTATATCCCTAACTCGCATCACTAAGGAAAAACCCCAACTTAAACTGCTTTTGGGTTTGGCTGGTGCTTTTGCATTCGTGCTTTCGGCTTTGAAAATTCCTTCAGTAACTGGTAGCTGTTCTCACCCCACGGGTACGGGGTTAGGTGCGGTGCTGTTTGGTCCTTTGGCTATGTCGGTGTTGGGAACTTTAGTACTCTTGTTTCAGGCTCTATTGCTGGCACATGGGGGATTAACAACATTAGGAGCGAATGCATTTTCGATGGCGATCGCCGGACCCTTTTGCAGCTTTTTGGATTTATCGGTTAACTATGAAAATATCCGGTAATCAAAGGTTAGCGATATTTATAGCCACAGCTTTAGCGAATTTATTGACTTATATTATTACCTCCGGACAATTAGCTTTGGCTTTCCCTGCTGAAGTTGGTGGTGTGATGGCTTCGTTTACTAAATTTGCAGGAATTTTTGCTATTACTCAAATTCCTTTAGCGATTAGTGAAGGTTTATTGACAGTATTGGTGTGGAATTGGTTGGAATCCTACAATCCACAAGAATTAGAACTATTGAATTTAATTAAGCGGGAGCCTCAACGTAATGAGACAATCAAGTCAGTCTAATGGATGGAATAATTGGCTGTTGATATCAATAGTCGTTGCTTTAGCAATTGCACCATTAATATTTGTACGGGGTGAATATGGTGGTGCTGATGGTGAAGCCGAAGAAGCAATTACCAACATACAACCAGAATATAAACCTTGGTTTTCTCCTATATTTGAACCAGCAAGCGGTGAAATTGAAAGTTTATTATTTTCTTCTCAAGCTGCTTTAGGTGCTGGTTTAATTGGTTACGCAGTTGGTTTGTATAAAGGACGTAGCGAAAAGCAAAGACGTGAAGAATGAGGGAAGCATTTCTTTTGTAGTGCGAGCATCTTGCTCGCTTGATACACATAGCGAGCAAGATGCTCGCACTACCATATATTTTTGAAAAATCGGTATGCTTCTAGAATGAGCTTAAAACTCGATACTTTAGCTTACACAAATCGATTGCGAGGATTACCACCAGAACACAAATTAATTTTCGCAGTTGTTACTTTGCTGATATCTCTAATTACTCATCCACCAATACAAGTATTAATAGCTTTGTGGATGAGTATTTGGACTGTTGTTTATGCGAAAATTCCAGCAGGAATTTATATCAGGATTTTAGCAGTTGCCAGTTTCTTTTGGCTGACTAGTTTACCAGCTTTAGTTATTAACGGAATTTCTGTAGCTGATATTTCCCGAGTACAAAGCGATTCTTGGTTTGGTTTAAACTTAGGCTACTACTATATATATATTAGTCGTAATGGTTTCTACCAGGCTTTAACTATATTTACTAGAGCTTTGGCTTCTGTTTCTTGTCTATATTTTTTAATGTTAACCGTTCCGTTTACGGAAGTATTACAAACTCTGCGCCGATTCAAATTTCCTACGCTGTTAATTGAATTATTATTATTAATGTATCGGTTTATTTTTATTTTGTGGAATACAGCTACCGATTTATCTATTGCTCAAAAATCTCGTCTTGGCTACCGCGATTTTCGTACCAGCATCAAAAGTTTATCTTTATTAGTAGGACAGCTTTTAAAACAAGCATTACAAAAATATAGCCAGTTCTCTTTAGGATTAGAATCCCGAGGAATGAGCGGAGAATTTCGAGTTTATGCTCCGCGTCGCTATCGTCCATCAAAACGCTACATTCTTGAAGCAGTAATTGGTTGCGTAATTTTAATCAGTTTAGAATGGTGGCTGAATGCAGGAATATTTGCTTGAATTTGACCAAGTACATTACACCTATCCCGGCGCTAAAGAATCTTCACTTAACGGTCTGACCCTAAATATTCCATTTGGTAAAAAATGCGCTCTCATCGGTCAGAATGGTTGCGGGAAAACGACATTGTTTTTACTCGCAAATGGTTTATATAAACCGAATAGTGGAATCATACGCTGGCATGGTAAACCATTACGTTATGACCGCAATTATTTAAGTAACTTACGTCAAGAAGTCGGGTTAATATTTCAAGACCCGGAACAACAGTTAGTTGCTTCTACAATTGAAGAAGATATTTCCTACGGCTTATGTAATTTAAATTTACCACCTAAAGAAATTCAATCCAGAGTCGAAGAAATATTAGTAGAACTGAGATTAGAAGAATTAGCACAAAGACCAGTACATCATCTCAGCTTGGGACAAAAAAAACGAGTTTCTATTGCAGATGTGATGGTACTCCGACCCAAACTATTATTATTAGACGAACCGACTGCATATTTAGATATTAAACATACTCGTCAGCTAATCAAGACTCTTGAAAAGATTCATCAAGACGGTACAACATTATTAATGTCCACCCACGACTTAGATTTAGTTTATCGCTGGGCTGATTGGATATTTGTGATGGATAAAGGACAATTAATTTTTGAAGGTGAACCCGAAAATGTGTTTGCTCAAGGTGAACTTTTAGAACAGTTAGATTTAGGATTACCGTTGATATATCAGCTTCTATTTGATGAAAGTTTATCTGAGGAAGAGAAAGCTGTTGTAGAAAAATTACGAGAAAAAATATTAAAGATGTAGAGACGTAGCACTGCTACGTCTCCCTAGATTTAAATTTGTCTAGAAAATGTAGAATCAATTGTGGTTGAAATTGTAAATTGTAGAGACGCGATATATTGCGTCTCTACATCTGGGATTATCTACCGCTGACTAACAAAAAGCTGCGTGAAATAATATTCACCCTTAGAATTCTTTGCAACACCAATACCAGTCACCTGATATTTACCTACCATATTGCGACGATGCCCCGAACTTTTAATCCAACCCGTGACAGCATTTTTTCCGGGATTCTTATAGCCTTGATTGTAAGCAACGTTTTCCGCTACACCATTCCAGCGAATAAACTTAGAAATCTTTTGATAGCGAGAATTTGAACCATTATGTCCGAAAGGTACCTGCTTAGATGCCATTTTTCGACTGTGCTGTCTTGCGATCGCGCTTATCTTACCGTTCAATTTTAAAGGTGGTAAACCTTTCTTTTTACGGTATTGATTAATTTGTCGATGTACCGATTTTTCCATTGCAGCAACATCCGAAGCTGCATTTACAGGTTTTGAACTTAATGTAATTAAAGAATCAGGAACACTATCGGAATTGCTTGAAAGCTGAATAAATTCTGTACCACCCAATATTGCTGCCGTTGATAAAACAACTCCTCCAAGCAGTGGGAACACTTTTGTCAAATTCGCTTTTAGCCGAGTATTCTTCAACATTTCTATTTACTCCAAAAAACAACAGAATAAACCTCTACTTATAATTCCCTTCCCCGAGAGAAAAATAACATTTGACATCTGAATTGAGGTAGATTTATTCGCAATTTGGTAGAAGTACGATCGATTAAAACTATGTAATTCTGTTTACCTTCTTCACCCTGTTATCAGAATTACTCGCAAAATACAAGTTAATTTATAACCTTATTTTGCGAACCTGTATGTGATTGTAACCAATAATTTGGGATTTTGGGTTATCAATTCGTTAAAACTATGTATTCTTAAACACCATTTATTTTCATTTCTTTAATGAATAATGTATCGGTATAAAACGTAAATATTTACAAATTGACCGTAGAAAAATAAAATATTAATTAGATGATATTTTACTAGGATTAATTACTTATTTTTTCAAGTTGACGATTCTAATTAAATATAGAACCTCACCCTGCCGTATCGCTCCCTCTCCTTAATAAGGAGAGGGATTGAGGGTGAGGTTTCCTTATTGCTTAAAATTAACCTTATTAAATTAATGAAAAAATCTCTAAAATTACCACAAAAAATCATGCTCCTCGGTTCGGGAGAACTAGGAAAAGAATTCGTTATTGCAGCGCAACGTTTGGGTAATTTTGTAATTGCCATCGATCGTTACAAAGATGCTCCAGCCATGCAGGTTGCCGATTGTTGCGAAGTAATTTCTATGTTGAGTGCTGACGATTTAGAAGCTGTTGTCAGCAAATATCAACCAGATTTTATTGTACCGGAAATTGAAGCAATTAGAACCGAAAAGTTAGCAGAATTTGAACAGCGCGGTATTACAGTCATCCCCACTGCTGCGGCGACTAATTATACAATGAACCGCGATAGAATCCGGGAATTAGCGCATACAGAGTTAGGTGTTCGGACTGCAAAATATGGTTATGCATCATCTTTAGATGACTTAATAAATATTAGTAATGAAATTGGTTTTCCCAATGTAGTTAAACCAGTAATGTCATCTTCTGGCAAAGGACAATCTATAGTCAAAGAGAAACAACACGTTGCCAAAGCTTGGGATTATGCAAGTTCGGGTTCTCGTGGTGATAGTCAAAGAGTAATTATAGAAGAATTTATCGACTTTGAAATTGAAATTACCTTACTAACTATCAAACAGTGGAATGCTCCCACTATTTTCTGTTCTCCTATTGGTCATCGTCAAGAAAGAGGTGATTATCAAGAATCTTGGCAACCAGCAGGAATTTCCCAACAAATGACCTCAAAAGCTCAAGAAATCGCCACAAAAGTTACCGATGCTTTAGGAGGTGCGGGAATTTTTGGTGTAGAGTTTTTTATCACCAAAAATGAGGTGATATTTTCCGAACTATCACCCAGACCCCACGACACCGGCATGGTAACATTAATATCGCAAAACTTGAATGAATTTGAATTACATTTAAGAGCTATTTTAGGTTTACCAATTCCGAATATAGAACAGTTCGCACCTTCAGCCAGCGCAGTGATTTTAGCTTCAGAAAAATCCGATAATATTAGTTTTACAGGAGTAGCCGAAGCACTCGCAGAAAAAGACGTTGATATAAAATTGTTTGGTAAACCCTCCGCTCACAAATATCGGCGTATGGGAGTAGCTTTAGCGAAAGGAAGCAGCGTTGAAGAAGCGCGAGAAAAAGCTAAAATTGCTGCCGATCGAATTAATATTGTTTAGTGCATTAGGGAGCATCCCTAATTTTTAATTTTGTAGTGCGAGCATCTTGCTCGCTGGTGTTCCCGAGCGAGCAAGATGCTTGCACTACCTATTTTCCAAGAATTGGGATGCTCCCATGAATAGGAACCAGTAATTAAAAAAATTGCTTAATTGATGAGGAACACAATAATTTATGCATGAATCTTTCTCAGAAATCAACATATCTAAAATTAAAGATTTTAACGTATTAAACCTTTTTCAAAATATCCAAACTATTCCCATAACCACACCTTTAAACACGCAACCAATTTCAACAGCCTATATCCATCAAGGTGATAAAGGAATACCAATTCTACTTTTACACGGTTTCGAGAGTTCTTTATTAGAATTTCGCTTGCTCATACCGTTACTTGCTGCCAAAAACGAAACTTGGGCAGTTGACTTACTCGGTTTTGGTTTTACAGAAAGACTCAAAAACATTAACTATTCCCCAGCCACCATCAAAACCCATCTTTACCACTTCTGGAAAACCCAAATTAATCGTCCAGTAATTTTAATAGGTGCTTCGATGGGAGGTGCAACCGCGATAGATTTTACCCTTTCTTACCCAGATTGCGTTCATCAACTGGTTTTAATTAACAGCGTCGGTTATTCCGGTAGCTTTCCTCAAGGACGATTTTTGTTTCCTCCCTTTGATTATTTGGCAGTAGAATATTGGAGACAACGCAAACTCCAACCGCTTTTCTTTAGTGATTTCGGTAACTTAACAGATTCCGAACTTACATCCTTGCAATGTGCAGCTTTACATTTAGATATGCCCAACTGGCACGAAGCGACGATTAGTTTTACCAAAAGTGGTGGTTATAGCGAAATAGCCCCGCGAATTAAAGATATTTCCAAACCAACATTAATATTGTGGGGAGAAAAAGACGAAACTCTTCCGATAGAAGATGCTGAGAAATTTCAACGAGATATTGTGCAGAGTCAATTAATTTGGTTGAAATGCGGACATACTCCGCATCTGGAACAAGCTGGAGTGGTTGCGGAATTGGTTTTAAAAAAGTCAAAAGGTTTCTAAAAATGACCTTGATTCAACACCTTATCTACAGATGGGCTTGTATCATCAACTAAAGTTTGAATTTTGCTTATCATTCTCTGAAATACGTCAGGATAGTATTTAGAAGTATCTAAAAATTCAACATATTCTTGTCTGTGAATGCGTCTTGCTTCTGGTGTGCGAAATTCCTGCCTAATATTAGAAGACATACGTTTTGTTTTACGCACTATTAGAACATCATCAATCTGAGTTGAGATGATTGAAACTGGTGTCATATCCAAAAATTCACAAATTAAGAAATATAGAGAACCAGGAACAGCTATTTTTAAATCTCTACTTGTTGCAACTGCTTCCTGGAACATAGTTTTATCTAAATTTGTTTTACATTCTGCACATACATAGCCAAGATAAGATTCAATTAATTTGAAAGTTTTAAAATCCGCATCGAAGGATGTTTTGAGATATAACTTCTTTCCTAAAACAAAGTCTTGATTTTTAGTTCTAATGTTCGGTTCACCACCTTCACTGGGATTACCAACAGATGATAAAAAGCTAAGTCCCGCAAAAGTGTTTCTAGGACCAAGCTCAAAAGATTCGTCTATTCCTCTCAAGCTACAAAAAACAAGTTGAGGTAGAAATTCTTCTAAAATAGTATTATCTAACTTGAGTTGACCTTTTTGCCTGTATAAAAAATTTTCTGTACTATCAAATATTAAGTCAAGCTCAATAAAACGTTTATATTCATTTGTAATTTCTACTAATTTTTCTGCTGTACCAAATTGACCGCGTTCGACCGACTCAAGTTCACTAATCCATTCATGATATCTTCTAATAGCCTCTTCTAAACGCTCTTTATCAGCTTCAGGCAGTCGGGGATTTTCAAGGCAAGCAATTAATTTTCCATAATGTGGACGAGATAGTTCGGGCATAATTTTATAATCAATATATTTTATCGAATTAAATTTATATTAAATCGTTTGTTCTAATTGTTTGATATATTCTATTTGGTCTAATTTTGGCGTACTTTTTATAATTCCGACCTTTCCAATAGCATTTTCAAGATATTTTAAATTTTTTTCAGGAACTGAACTAATTCCCTCGATTAAGACATTTAAAGCTATTTCTCTAGCAATATCATCAATAATTTCTTTTGTACATTCAATTTTTAAATTACAAAAGTTAATTAAATCTTCTCTGATAATTTTGCCAAATTTATTTTTAAACTGCCTTTTCTGCCTTAAAACTTTTGCATACATCCCAGATTTAATTCCAATCTTTTCAATAATGTCAGCATTATAAAAAGGTACTCCAAGAACTTTGGATTCATAACCTACTACAAACACAATACGTGCTTCTTTTTTACTTACCCTTGATATTTCCTGCAAAGTCTCTGCAATATCTAAACAATACTGTACAACTGTATAAAAACGATTGACTCTATTAGCTCTATTAGCTCCAATTTCAGATTTAGCTATTCTAAGTAAGTCCCATCCTAAAATCTCAGCAGACTTCCTATAATTTTGATGATAGTTAAATACGTTTATATAAGGTGGAGAAGTTACAACAAAATCTACTCTATTATCTTCTAAAGGAATACATCTAGAGTCGGATAGTAATGATTTTATATTCTTATTAAGTAATGGTAAATCATGCACCATTCTTTGTAATTCAAAAAACTTTTTTTGAATAAAGTTATTAGTAATTTTATTGTTAGCAATATCTAATAGTATTATTAATGCATTAAATAATATTGTTGCATCTTCATTGTTTATATTTTGTTTAAACTTAATTATTTTATCTTCTAAATTATAAATTTTCTTATCAGTATCTATCAATATTGTGAAAGGAAATTCTTTATTAATATATTCTCTAACTTGATTTATAGTCTTTTTTTTATCTGATTTATTGATAAATTCATAGGTTTTACTAAGTATACAAGCGGCTGGATTTATCTCAACGCCATATATCTCATGCGAAAAAGCAACTGCTTCTAATAAAACAGTTCCACTACCTACAAAAGGGTCGAGAACTACTGAGTCAGGTAAACAGTATGCTTCAAAAATTGCTTCTACTAACTGTGGTGAAAATTGACCTCGCCAAGAAAATAAATTAGAACGTTTTTTTTCAGCAATGTTTAAAAGTTCTTGCGGAATCGGTTTATCGAATTTCAACTGCGAATCTTCCTTTTACCAGGCATATATTTTACGGTTTAATGTAGTTTAACATTTATTTTTGTTGTAAATCCCATCTATTATTCCCAATCTCTAACTACGCCAAAAACGATAATAAATCACAGCAGCAACACTATATTCCCCAAATAAAAACTTTTATCCATCCAGAACCAAGAATAACTTTCCAAGGGTCTCGCTCATTAATAATTCGTTCATTAATATTTTTTGACAATTGGTACAAAGCAAACATTGCTGGAATCCAAACTACAAAAAAACCATTATTTAACCACCAATTTTCACTCGCTGACTCGTTTGGCGATCGCACTATATTCAAATGCAACGAACTGCTTTGATAAAACCCAACCAGCGCTACCACCATCAACAAAAAACTTAAATATTTCAGCACCCGCATATAATCTTATTTATCAATTAGAAGTATCTATTATATGCAAGTCAAATATCAAACCAACCCCAAATCCACCGCCACCCGATGAGCGCAAGCAAACCCGGAAAACGCAACCGCATTCAATCCTTGTCCGGGAAAGGTACTATCTCCCACGATATATAATCCTTCAATTGCAGTCCGATTAAATGGCATTCCCAACAATCCCCGTAACTTCCGTCTCGGTATTGGGCCATATGTACCATCGACTCTTCCCAAAAATCTTCGATGGGTTTTTGGCGTTCCCGCTTCTAAATAATCTAAATTCGCATCTATCCCTGGAAATATCTTTTCCAATTTATCCACAATTCGCCAAGCTGTAGCTTCTTTCTTGGCTTCATATTCTTTCTCGGATAAATTCTGCCATTCATCAATCGTGTGTGTGGCGAACGCATGAATGATATGATATCCCTTTGGAGCTAATTCTGGGTCGAGTAATGTGGGAATTGAGACAAAAATTGTCCCTTCCACATCCATCATTTTCTCCCATTCCGAAACCAAAATATGATGACACTCAGTTCCTGGAGATAATAATTCTGCTTTTACTCCCATATGTAAACTGAAAAAACTCGGCGATTTTTGATATCTTTGCTGCCATTTTTTTTCATTAGCAGGTATTTCTACTGGTGAAAGCAATTTCTCAAATGTATTCCAGCGAGTAGCGTTGGAAACCACACGTTTGGCGCGATATTCTTGAGCCACTTGCGTGCGGAGGTCTCCTCCGTTGAGCAAAGTGGCGTGATTGTTCGCCAGCTTAACACCAATAACTTTTCCTTTCTCTTTTATTATTTGGGTGACTCTGGCTTGATACTTTATTTCTCCACCCTTCTTAATCAAACCTTCTACCAACTTCTGAGCAATTTGCCCTACTCCACCTTTAGGATAATTAACTCCACCATAATGTCTGTCAGAAAATACCATCCCGGCGTTAATTGCTGGTGTCATATCGGCAGGTACAACTGACCAGCAATAACACTCTATATCGATAAACTTTAATAATTCCGGGTCGTTAATATATCTTCGCGCTATATCTCCGGCATTTTGCGGTAAGTATTTCGCCAAAGCCAAACAGGCCAATGGATGCCCAAAAAACGCCCGCATTAAATATCGGGGTTCTTCTAAAGACAGTAACTCCATTTGATTTAAGCAGTTAAAAACTTTCCAACACTCGTCATAAAAACGACGAATTCCCTTGCTTTCGTGAGGAAAATAAGCAATTAAATTTTGTAAAAAATCTTCATAATTTCGTTCAACTTTCAAATCCAACGAGTTCGGCAAATGATAGTGAATCTGCACGTTATCGGGAATAGTTTCCAAACTCACATCTACTGCTGACAAAGCACGGGTAAGTAAATTAGTAGTTCCTTTGTCCCCAAACCCAAAAATCATCGAAGCCCCTACATCAAAGCGATAACCTTCCCGTTCAAAATAGCCAGAGCTACCACCAGGAATCGTATATCCCTCTAAAACCAGCACCTTAGCACCCTTAGCCACTAATTGAGTCGCAGTTACCAAACCACCGATACCCGAACCAATTACAATCACATCGTACATAAGTTGTAAATCTTTAAAGGTTAAAGGTTAAAGGTCAAAGGTTAAATAATTATAATTCCTAATTCCTAACTTTTCTTTACCAATGCCCTATCCCCAATTACCTATTACCTATTACCTATTACCAAAATAAAAAAAGAGGGACAAGTCTGCAACTGCTGACCAATCCCGTCTGCCGTTCCTTAAAGAGAGGAGAACACTGGAAATTAATATAGCGCTGATTGAGAATAAATGTCAACTAGTAATAAAAAAGATTCTCAATAAAATTTGATACTAATATCGGATCAATTTATGAATGCCAATGTTAGATGTTAGTCACTGGCTTGAAAGAGTATTATGATGTTGCAGTTGCGATACCTTATATATTGAAGCTTTTATATCTACTATGACGCTACAATTGCGCGTTTATGTTCCACCCCATCCCTTAATCAAACATTGGCTGGCAGTTGCTCGCGATGCTGGTACGCCTTCCGTATTGTTTCGTTCGGCAATGACTGAATTGGGGCGCTGGCTAACTTATGAAGCCGCTAGGGAATGGTTGCCGACGTTAGAGACAACGGTTCAAACTCCTTTAGAGGAATGTCCTGCAACTTTTATTAATCCTGAAATTCCGGTGGCAGTAGTGCCAATTTTGCGAGCGGGGTTAGGATTGCTAGAAGGCGCACAAACTTTGCTTCCTTTGGCATCTATTTATCATTTGGGTTTAGTCCGCAACGAGAAAACTTTGCAACCGGAATGTTATCTTAATAAGCTACCAGAAAAAATTAACCCTCAGACAAGAGTGTTAATTACCGACCCTATGTTGGCTACTGGAGGCTCTATAATGGCTGCAATGTCGGAATTAGTCGGGCGAGGCGTTGACCCTGCTTTAACGCGGATTGTCTGCGTAGTTGCTTCTCCCCCAGCATTACAACAATTGAGTGCAGCTTATCCGGGTTTAAATGTTTATACTGCAACAATTGATGAAAAACTTAACGAACGAGGATTTATAGTACCTGGTTTAGGAGATGCTGGCGATCGCACTTTTGGAACTTAAAAAAGGAACTTAAAAAAATATACAGTTTATCCGGCGGGGTTGGTTGCGATCGTTAAAGTAGGAAGTAGCGATTAAAGGTGGTAAACATATGAGTCAACGCGATGGTTTTGCTAGCGGATTTTTTGCCGGAGCGATTTTTGGTAGTGTAGTTGGTGGCGTTATCGGGACGCTGGCAACCCAAAGACGCAATGGGGCAGAATTTGCTGAAGATGAAGCAGAACAGCAAATAACGGGTAAGAACTCAAACTTGGATAAATCTGGCAAACGAAGACAGATGCGAGGTGCGGCGACGACTGGGGTAGAAATGGAAACAGCGCGACGTTCTCTAGAAGACAAAATTGCTCAGTTAAACGCCACAATCGATGAAGTGCGCGATCAGCTTGGCAATGTTAACAACAATTCTGGTGGAGTAAACGAATTTCCCTCTCGCAGCGAAGAATTACAATCTTAACCAAACCCAAAGGAACTTGAGCGGTAATAAAGCGATAAATTGTTTTATAGCCGCTCAAAATACTCAAGCTAGAGAATTAAAAAAGATGAATACCGAAACAATTGTCTCGGCATCTTGGTGCCAGCTAAATTAAAATCAATAATAAGACCGCTTTTCACTAAAACTCAAAACACCAAATATCTATGGTTTCAAATTCGCCTTTTGCTTTATTGATTGAGACACTGCTCAAATTCATCCAGTTTTACAGTTATTTACTGATCGGTAGGGTTCTATTAACTTGGTTCCCACAAATCGAATGGAGTAGCCAACCATTCGCAGCACTCAGTCAGATAACCGATCCTTATCTGAATTTGTTCCGTAATATAATTCCCCCCCTCGGAGGAATTGACTTATCCCCAATTCTGGCTTTTTTAGCGCTAAACGTAGTCAGCGGACTTTTAGCAGGTGTAGCTGGTAGTCTATTAGCTTCAGCTTCAGTTTATTAAATTCAGCAGACTAATCAAACACGAAGTATGAAGTTTGACATCTAAAATACGATCTGCTTTTTATCAAAGGGCGATCGCCTAAACAAATTTTCGTTTTTTTGTTTTTTTGTTAAATGCGATCTGCTTGCAGCAGCGCTTCGCTATCGCGATTCATGTTTTGATGTTTCATTCTTCATACTTTGTAACTATTTAGTAACGAACTTTAGAAGTAAACCCCGACGCTTTAAACTGCTTTAACTTTAATGGCGTAGGTTGATTTGCTGGAACGGTAATTCTCATTTCAAAAGTACTTTCTCCGGGTGGTACTTCGCTAATAGAACCGACGCGAGTACGGTTTTGCATTACCGTATTATTATTAGCATCATAAATCCGCCCAAAAATATCTGCATCATACACAGTTTTACTAGTCATATTTTTTGCAGTACCAGTGACTATAAAGCAATTTGCAGCCCTGCTAGCACCACCACTAGTAACATTCCCTGTACTCAGTTCCGCCGGACACTCTTGGTAAGAAATATTTGATAAAGGAATCGGCGTTAGTGCCAAAGCAGCAGGTGAATAAATCCAGGAAAATATTCCAATAATGCAGGAAATAAAGATAGTCGTCAGCGAACGTAACAGCATACTATACACCGTAAAAATTTTAATTATATGCAACCAGCTTATCAGTTAACAGCAAGCAGTTAAGGTGAGTAGGTTTAAAAAAATATCTTTAAATATTATTCTCGCTTTTGGCATGGAAGTAGTCATTTTCAGTAACCATTCACAATCTTGATGTTGGGTTACGACACGATTAATACAGGTTTTTGTTATGAGTTGATTTTTTTTCGTATCTAACCCAATCTACTAGTAGTTGATTGCATAAATTCTGAAGGATTCGTTTTTCCCGTAACCTTCGGGAGACGTTATGTATAACGTCTCTACAACCCGTCAAAACAAATGAAAAGGACTACTCGTACTTCACCACGATAATTCTGCGGGGTTCCAGGAGTGCGAGCATCTTGCTCGCTGGTTGTCACGAGGGAGCGTCTCGCTCCCTGTTGGAAGCTAGCGATCTGGAAAGCTCGCACTCCCAACACCCCGCAAAATTAATGTGCCGAAGTACCATCTACAAAAAAAAGATGAGCATTAATTGCCCACCTTAGAGTTTAAATTAATAAATCTTTACTAAAACCAACTCTAGCTAAGATTTACTTAACACTACCTTCCATTGCAGCAGAATCAATCGGTTTGATAAAGTACAACTTCACAGCTTGCCAACCGTTGGAAAGATAGTAAGGCAGCTTTTGGAAGATTTGGAGGAATTTAGGCGTTGTAGAATTCACGATGGCTCTAAGCTTCTCGTTATTCTTGACGCAAGTTTCCAAACGTTCGTAAAATTCCGGTGTCTTAACATTTAACATTACTGGAAATACACGCCCAGCAGTTTCGTTGGTTTTTTCAATCACTTCTTTGTCGTATTCCCGTGCATTTAAACCAATTGCAGCATAAAAACCATCACGCTGAATATCGTTTAAGTACATTGTGCCAAATACCGACAATAGGAAGAAGCGACACCATAAACGCGCTTTCCAATCGTTTAAGGTTTGAGGTTGCGCTCTCATTACCGCGTCGAAGAAGTCACCGTGGCGGTTTTCATCTTGACACCAGTTTTCAAAGAATCGGAAAATTGGATAAATTCTATCTTCGGGATGCTGTTCTAAATGGCGATAAATAGTGATATAGCGCCAGTAACCAATCTTTTCGGAAAGATATGTCGCGTAAAAGATGAATTTAGGCTTAAAGAAAGTGTAGCTACGACTCTTGGTTAAAAATCCTAAATCGAGCGACAGATTAAAATCTGACATTGCCTTATTTAAGAAACCAGCATGACGGGCTTCATCCCGCGACATTAAGTTAAAGCCTTCAGCTAAAACCGGGTTTTTTCCTTTGAGACGACGACTTAATTCTTTGTACAGCAAAAAGCCAGAGAATTCGGCCGTACAGGAACGTTCTAAAAACTCAACAAACACCCGGCGAGTGTCCCCATCAATATGTTCCCAGGATTGCTCAAACTCTTCATCCCGAACAAAATGATGGCGGTTATAGTCAGCACGAAACTCTTCAATGATGGCTCTCAACTCGTCTTCATTAACCGAGATGTCCATTTTAGCCATCTCGTCAAAGTCAGTGGTGTAAAACCTGGGTGTCAGCAGAGTTTCTTTTGCTGGGACTTTAACACCCGGACGTATTTCGTTAAAGCCTGGTTTTTGTAGGGAATCTACCATATCCTGATTATTATAAGTGTCGGGTTTGTAGACGCTGTTTTGATGTATAAACGCAGCACATTGCAACGCTTAAAAATCGAAAAACGGAAATATTGCGTTAAGTATAAATATCAGTTTACCAAGGAGTCTGGGAGTAATTACTAGATCAAACGTTAAGAGTTGCAACAATGAGGAGAGGGCGAGACATTTAATCAATTATCAATTATCAATTATCAATGCCCCATGCCCCATCCCCAATTCCCAATCCCCAATTCTCAAATTAGCCGGATTTGTAATGCTGATGGATGTAAATCCTAAAGGTAGATAATTCAATATTGAGTTTTACTTATGGGTGCGATTATCCAATGCACGGAATTAATAGAAATTCACTCACGCGGCAATCGTCACGATAGTAAATAAGTAATCAAAAATAAATATATTTATTAAACTCGATGACTGTAATTAACTGATTGTTGTAATGGAATAACATTTTATTATAGCTTCATTTTCAAATTACATCAAAACGTAGCGAGATATAAAAATATTACACTAAAATTAAATTGTTAATATCGATAATTATTAATTCACATACATTTCAGTTGCCTTAAGCGTTCGGTGGAGTTGAAATCAGATGAAGATTAAAGTCAAAGATAAGAATCAGAACAACGATGCAGATAAAGAAAAAGAGCGGATGAAAATATCCTATATGCTCAACGTATTGGGTTTTTTAGGATTTACCGGCGGACTGCATCGTTTGTATAATGGTAAGGTTGCTACGGGTTTGCTATGGATGTTTACCCTTGGCTTGTTCGGTTTTGGTCAATTTGTAGATTTATTTCTCATTCCTAATATGGTGGAAGAAAGAGAAATGAAATTGAGATTAAAAGCTGGTTTATCGCCTTTTGGTGTTGCACAAACTCCTCAAGTCATAGCAACTGAAATATATGAATCTCCTCAAGAAACTTTAATGGTGAACTTATTAAAAGCTGCCGAAAAACGCGGTGGTGAACTTAGCGTTACTCAAGGAGTCCTTGAAACGGGTGCAAAGTTTTCGCAGGTAGAAGCAACTTTAAAAGAGATGCACAAATCTGGTTATGTTGGCATAGGTAACAACTCCGAAAATGGAGCCGTTACCTATATTTTTCACGAACTTACTTAATTTCTTCCCAACCACTTTTGACCGTTCAAACGCATTATTACTCCAAATACCATTAAGTCTAGAGTAATTCTACGCTCGTCAATTAAAAATGATTCGAGGGTGCTGGGGCTTTTGCCTTCATTGCAAGAAAACGCTTTTTTCCCTTTAATATCTTCATCTGGGAAATATAGATTAAATTGGCGATCGCCATTTTTGAAGTTACCTAAAACTTGCCAGCATTCCTCAGCTTTCTCATATCCAGGAATCGGAAGTTTTTGCTTTTGGAAATCCAAATCCAAATCTTCCACCCCTTCACCAGCGATCGCCTCTTGCAGCGCAGGTACGTAATGCTCTCGCATAAATTCCTCAAACGGCTTATCTTCAACCGCTGGAGGCTTTTCTTTCTTTTTCGCGGCAGGTTTCTTATCACCTGCGGGTTTAGCAGCAGCTTTGGGCTTTTCTTCCGATGCTGCTTCGTTTTTATTCGTTTCTTCTGCCATTACTTGGGTTAATCCTTCTGGTTTGAATCATCTTCATTTTACCTATGATGCGGAATTGGGGATTAGGAATTGGAAATTGGGAATTGGGGATTGGGCATTGGGGATTGGGGATTGGGCATTGGGGATTGGGAATTGGGAATTGGTAATTGGTAATTGGGGATTGGGGATTGGGAATTGGGAATAAGCAAAATTCAAAAATAAAAGGCAGGCTATAAGCCCACCCCACAAAAAATCCATTAAAAACTAACTATCAACCATTAATAATTGATAATTGATAATTGTTCATTGATTCTCAGCCGCCAGCTACAGCAGGAACGATACTTACTTCATCACCATCTTTTAAAGGTGTCGCCGCACCATCCAAGAAGCGGATATCTTCGCTATTTACATATAAATTTAAAAAACGACGCGGTTTTCCGGATTCATCGCATAAACGGGACTTAATACCGGGGACAAGCTTTTTCTAAAGAATCGAAGAGTTCGGTAATGGTGTTACCGCTACATTCTAAAGTCGCTTGATTATTAGTGAATTTTTGAAGTGCGGTGGGAACGAGAACTTTTACAGACATATCTTTTGAAATTGAAATTGGAATGGGAATTGGGCATTGGGCATTGGGCATTGGGTTGGGAGACAAGATGAAGAATAAACTAACTACTCCCTACTCCCTACTCCCTACTCCCTAATCTTAATTAAACCAAAACTTGCTGCCACTCTAAGCGATCGAGGGTGCGTGAACGTTCGAGGGCTGATTCAAAGCTATCGAGTTTCGCGTCAATTGTCAAAGGTTCGCCGACGCAACTCTGTACTGCTTCTTGGGTTTTTAAACCGTTGCCTGTGATATATACAACTGTGGTTTCTTCAGGATCGATTTTGCCTGCTTCTACCAGTTTCTTTAATACCGCAACTGTTGTACCACCAGCAGTTTCTGTGAATATACCTTCGGTTTCCGCGAGCAGTTTCATGCCTTCGATAATTTCAGTATCGTTGACTGTTTCTATATTACCGTTGGTTTTGTTCGCTATTTCTACTGCGTAAATACCATCTGCTGGATTTCCAATTGCAATAGATTTGGCGATGGTATTTGGCTTTACTGGCTCAATGAAATCGCGCTTTTCTTTGAATGCTTTGGCGATTGGGGAACATCCTTCAGCTTGTGCGCCGCTGAATCTAACGTTCTTATCTTCTACTAAACCTACTTCTTTAAATTCGTTGAAGCCTTTATAAATTTTGCTGAATAAAGAACCGCTTGCCAAAGGTGCCACTATATGGTCTGGCAATTCCCAACCTAGTTGTTCGGCAACTTCAAAACCTAATGTTTTGGAACCTTCGGAATAGTAAGGACGCAAGTTAATATTTACAAATCCCCATCCGTGGGTATTCGCAACTTCCGAACACAGACGGTTAACTTGGTCGTAATTTCCCTTAACAGCCATCAAAGTCGGGCTATAAATAAGACTTCCTAAAATTTTACCGGCTTCTAAATCGGCGGGTATAAACACGCAACAATCTAAACCTGCATGAGCTGCGATCGCGGCGGTCGAATTTGCTAAGTTTCCGGTGCTGGCGCAGGATACTGTAGTAAAACCCAATTCCTTGGCGCGAGTCATCGCCACAGATACTACCCGATCTTTGAAGCTCAGGGTAGGCATATTAACGGCATCATTCTTTATATATAGTTTCTTTAAACCCAAGCGACGAGCCAAACGATGCGAGCGAACCAAAGGAGTCATACCCGTTCCAACATCAATGGGGTTTTCGCTAGTTACAGGCAAAAATTTACCATAGCGCCATATAGAATTAGGTCCCGCTTGAATGGTTTCGCGAGTTACCGTTTGACGCAATTTGCTGTAATCGTAGCTTACCTCCAAAGGACCAAAGCAGAATTCACATACGTTTTTTGCTTCAAGTTCGTACTCTGCACCACATTCTTTACACTTCAAGGCATGAAAAGCATGGGTAAAGCTTTGGTTTTGGATGTTGGTTGCCGCTTGCATTTGGTGTATCTCCCTGGAAAACCTTTAACTGTCAACTGTCGGCTGATAGTAACATGGCTCAAATGCCGAGTCAAATAATCCCGATAAATTTTGTCGGGATTAGATTAATGCTGGTTTTTTGTGGAGACGTTGCAATTAATCCTGTCTGTGTAAACTATCTTTTGCTTTACCTGAGCCAAAAAAATGTGATGAGGCTATGAAACCTGTGTAGAAATTAGCCCAAACAGTAATTCTATTTTTAATAGAATTTAACGAAAGTAATATAATCCTTTGCTTCTTAAGCGATGTCTCTTTGTGTATATACATAATCCCTTAATCCTTAAATTATTCATTCGCAATGAAAGTCCTCAAAAGTTAACGACTTAATCTAATACCTATGTGGATCGCAGCTTTCTTTTGCTATTAACATATAAATTGTGATATGGCTGTGACATAAATTGCGAACAACGTGTGATAAATTTACGCAGAAATATCCAGATTCTTATGTATAAGAAAAATCAAAAAAATTGATCGGGAAAATTCCTTTAATTTTTATAATTTCCATATTTATACTGACGATATGATAAAGATTTAAAATTAAGATTTATCTGTTACCAAAAATACTTTCGATATTTCTGACAAATCAAAAAACCTAAAAAAACTCCATGTTTAAGAGTAAAAGAGCAGCTTCCGGGCATCAGGGCTAGGTCTATCTACCAATCAGTTCGGGGAAATATCAAAGTTGATTTGGTTGAAGCTATACTCAATAACTTGGGTTTATAGGTGATGAATGCTATTAGCAATTCCAAAAGAGTTGCAAAAAAAAACCTACGTGCTTGCACGCAGGTTGAGAAGTCATAATTTGCTATTAATTCTAAAATGTCACAGAAAAAGAAATTTGTCAAAAAGGGACAGGTCTACCGTTCCTTGGTTGCGGCTGCATTGATTGCTAATGGTGTATTTCAATTTATTGCTCCTGTATTAGCTCAAACATCAGCAGGTGGGGAAATTAAGAACAGAGCTACGGCAACCTACGAAGACCCCCACAGATCCGGGAACAACAATCAATACCACATCCAACGAAGTAGTTGTACAAGTTGCGGAAGTAGCAGGTATCACCGTTACAGGTGCCGGTACTACATTGAACACGGATGCTGATGGCGATAATACTCCCGATGCTGGCGATGAAGTTTACTTTAACTACACCGTTACTAACGTTGGTAATGACTCAACACAGTTCAGAATACCAAACTTAGCAAGTACAACAGGTCCAGCTACTGTTTCTGGCAGTTTGGAATATAGTACTGATGGTGGTACTACTTGGATACCAATCGACAGCGGTGCAGGAGAAACTGAAGTCACAGTACCGGAGATTCCAGTTGGGGGTACAGTACAAGTTCGCGTTCCTGTTACAGTCGCAGCTGGTGCTCAAGCAGACGATATTATCACCGTTAAGTTGGGTGATACTCCAGGTGATGCCCAAAACCAACCACGTAATCCTGATGGTGGTGACATTTACACCGTGGATAACCCCGATGGCACTGGTAATGGTGAAGTAGATGGCGCTCCTGTTAACGGTACTCGTGAAGCTAGTGCTACTCAAGAAATTCAAGTCGATGCAACCTTAAAGACCTATGCATTGGCAAAGGTACTCAAAGAACGTAGTGACTACAGTAATTCGGGAACTCTAACTGATATTACTGATGACACTTTAACCTACGACCTCAGCTTAGAAGTTGAGCAAAATGATTCTACTAACAGTGGAATTACTCCTGCACCATTAGTTGGTACAAATATTACTGTTGATGGTACCGCTAGTCCCCGTATCTTAGTTTCCGATGCAATTCCAGCTGGTACAGACTTGGCTAGCGTGCCTGCTGCACCTCCTGGTTGGGAAGTCGTTTACACCACAGATGCGGTAACAATAGATGCCAATGCAGCGACTTGGACTACAACAGCCCCGTCTCCTTTATCAACCGTAACCCGCGTTGGTTTTGTTAACAATCCTGGTATAGTCACCTCTGTTAACCCAGGTCAAACGGTAACTGGTTTCAAGATTAATCTTGTAGTTGAATCAACGGCAACAGCACCGTTAACTGTCAACAATATCGCTCAGTTATTCGGTTCGTCTCCTGATAACGATAACGATGCCACCAACAATCCTCCAGTATATGACGAATCTGGTGATCAAAACCCCAGTAACTTTAATGATGATGGTACACCACTGACAGGAACAGATCCTGATGGTGATGGTATCCCCGAGACATTACCTGATACTGTTGTTGATGATGGTTTCATTGACGATCCTGCTGATGAAACGGCGACTGGAGTTGACACTGGAAACAATAACAGCGCTACAGGCAGTGAAGGTGGTGAACTGAACCAGTTTGTTATCGACCCAGATGCAAATGCACTAGTGAATGGACCTGAAGGTAGTCCAGATGCAATTGGTCCTACAGATAATAACGATGACTTCACCAACAAGTCTTCCTTAGTACCGCCTAATCTTGTACCAGATAATGGTACTACAATCGACCCAGCACCCGTAGCTTTCACGAATACCGTTGAAAATGGTAGTGCTACTCCAACTGATATTTCACTGGTTCCCGCCCCACCTGCTAATCCCGCGGATTTACCTACTGGTACTACAGTAACTGTTAGTTATGATGCTGATTCTGTAGTTTACACCTGGGATGGTACCAACTTTAATCCTCCTGCTGGTACTCCTCCTATTATCATTACTGCAGTACAACCTGGTCAAGAAGTCAACTATGGTGTTGAAGTCAACTTACCAAGTGATACACCTTTATCTACTGACTTGAATGACCCCGCAGACCCCAATTCCGGTACAATCGGTGGTTTCCCAGTTCCGATCAGAGCCTTTGTTGACGATGGAACTCCAGGTTTCGATGGTACAGAAGTTAACAATATCACTATTGACCAGGTATACACTGGCTACTTAAGACTGGATAAAGAGTCTAGAATTCTCAAAGGTGATGGCCCAGACGTATTAACTGGTCAGGATCAGTTCAGTAAAGATGAGAAGCAGCCTTCGGAAGGCAACTTGATTGAATACCGAATTATCTACAGCAACATCTCTGATGCTGAAGCTGGAGATGGCAACATTACTTTAGATGCCGATAATGTGGTAGTCGAAGACGATGGTACCCTTGGTGATAACAACTGGGCAAAAGACAATGATGGCGATAACATTATTGATACCAGTAACGTAGTTGGTTCTGCTCAAGATTCTGATGGTGGAAATATCCAATTCTTCAGCGGCGATCCTGCAACAACTACCGCACAAGATCAAACAGGTACAGATGCTAATACTGATGTTACTAAGTATGTAGACGAAGTGGCACAACCTGTTGAACCTGGTGCGTCAGGAAACTTCACCTTCCAACGTAAGGTTAACTAAATAAGTTTTGAATAGGGATGTTGGATTGCAACATCTCTATTAATATCAAGTCTGCTTCGTTACCCAGCGCCTGACAGACTTACGCCTTCATTCGGCTCCTAAAAACGGCAAAGGGTTGAGGGAATTCTGAGGTAATAAATACTTAATTTTTCTTGCCCGTTGCGTAAGTCCTATTGGTATAAATGGTTAAATTTCCTAAAACGTTGATTTAGAAGAGGTATTGACAATGAAAATAAAGCATGGCTCGTTTGTAGGTTTAAGCGCTCTAGCGATTATCGCAACTATTTCCTTTAGCAATGCAATTCCTGCTGTCACGAATGCATTCAGTGGTGGAATTGCAAACGCGCAAAATGCTAAGAAGTCACAAGTACAGCTACGCTTAGAAGCTGAAAAGAAAATTGTTGGCAAAGATGCTCAAGGCAATAGAAAAGTAACTTGGCAAGGATTAAAAGATGGCGCTCAAGTACAGCCAGGAGATGTATTACGTTACTCTGTAAGTGGTGCAAACAATGGTACTAAAGCAGTCAAAAATCTTGCTATCAATCAGCCAATTCCTAGAGGAATGTCTTTCCTACTGAATTCTGCAACTGTAAATGCTAATTCCGGCGCACAAATTACTTACAGTATTAACGATGGTAAGACTTTTGTAAAAAATCCTACTGTCCAAGTTAAGTTAGCAGACGGTACGGTAGTAACCCGTCCCCGCTCCAGATATTGCTTATACTCACATCCGCTGGAACTTTGGTAAATCCGTTCCTGCAAAAGCAGCAGTTAATGGCACTTATCAAGTAAAAGTACGGTAACTAAATTTTAGGAGACGTTGCGGTGTAACGTCTCTAAAACAATAAAAAATAAGGCATTGCTGAATCGTGCGGATGAATTGGCAATTTCACGTTATATGAGACTTACCAGTGCAGATATCTTTACACAGATTTCGGACTTACTACAAAATACAAACAAATATAATTCATTGCACAATTCAGCAACGCCAAAAACAATTTATAACTATCGAAGATACCCATGATGGTAAATGGGGTAATTAGATGCAAAATATTATTAGGGTGAGATAGGAAGAAGTAATCCCATTACTTAAGATGAACCGCACCCTCCAGTTGAATGCTTAGTTTCTGGCAACGACTAAGCGTATTACATTTATTTTTATCCATCTACTTAAAAGCTTGATAATGCGTTAGCAGACATAACGGTAAGAAATCAAAAAACGCTAAGTGTCTTATTATTAATTATATTAGGAGAAATTTGTGAGCCGCAAAAAGAAGCGATACCAGATTTATGGTAGTAGCTGGTTCCGACGGATAGCGGCTACCTTTTTAGCAGGAAGTATTGTTCAAAGTTCTATCTCTACATTTGCTCAAGAGGTTCCGAGTCCGTCAATTAACAACCAAGCTGAATTTAGTTATAAAAATAAAAAAGCTAGTCAAAATTTTCGGGGAATTACTAGTCAAATACAACTTGCTCCTTCAACTTCTGACCCAGAATCACCATTAATCGACCCGTTTGGACAAATTTTAGGTTGTAATAGCGAGGAATTAGACGATTATACGGGTTTTAGAGTTACTTTATTTAATCCTGACCCTAACGACGCAACAGGAACAGAACCGGGGACAGAGGTTGACTTAACTGTAACCGATGACGATCCAAATACTGCTACTCCTCAAGGTATACAACCCAATATTACGAATACTAATAATTATGCTGTCACGAATGAAGCAGTTATTGATAGTAACGGTGAGTCTAAACGAGGTGTTTATAACTTCTTGTTTGACCAAAGCAAGAATCAAACCGATGTAGGTCGTACTTATATTTTAGTTATTAATCCTCCAGAAAATTCTAGTTTTACCGAGCGACGAATAAGATTAGAAATTCAAAGTTTAAATGGCAATATCCTGACTTATATTGCTACCGCTTTAGATGGTCAGCCGATTACTGCTACAGGTGAAAATGCCGTTCAAATTTCTGATACTCAAATTTCCCAAGAATCTGTAGTTATCGATGATGCGGAAAGAATCGGATTAGCTTTAGCCCTTCAATTTAATTTAGATTTATGCTCTCCCGAGCAAATCCGCATCACTAAAACCGGAGATAGAGCTACAGCAGAACCTGGAGAAACGACTGTTTATCGTCTCTCGTTGAGAAATACAGGTGATGTTGGTTTGAATGATATAGTCGTTACCGACCAATTCCCCCTCGGATTCAAATTCTTACCCAAATCTGTTCGCGGTCAAATTGGGGATGAAGAAGTTGCTGTAACTACTGAAACAAATGGTTCAACCGTTACCTTCCGGACTGATGCAACAATTCCGGTTGATGGAGTTCTTAATATTGCTTACGCTGCAAAATTAACTCCCGATGCGGTGCGTGGTTCGGGTAGGAATACAGCGACTGTTAACGCCGAACGTATTGATAATGATTTTGCTGTCAAAGATGGACCAGCATCCCATTTACTTAAGATTCGTCCGGGAATTACTTCCGATTGCGGTACTATCATCGGTCGCGTATTTGTTGATAAAAACTTTGATGGGGAACAGCAAGCAGGTGAACCGGGAGTACCAAATGCGGTGGTCTTCTTAGAAAACGGCAACCGTATTACTACTGACCCAGACGGATTATATTCTGTCAAAAATGTATTGCCAGGTAAACATACAGGCGTTCTGGATTTACAGAGTCTACCCGGCTATACTTTGGCTCCCAATGTCAAATTCAAAGAACGCAACAGCCAATCACGACTAGTAAATTTAGAACCTGGTGGAATGGTAAGAATGAACTTCGCAGTCACTCCTAGCTTTGGTGAGGAGGCAAAGAAATGAAACGACAATTAAATCGTACAGATACTTTTAATTTAAAGTTAGTCGGTGTAATGGCAGGAGCTATGACTGTGGTGTTATCCCCAATCATCGCAAGTGCAGAGTCTAAATCACAATCTACAAAACTTGAAGTTACAAAAGGAAAAGATTCCGAAGATAACAATCAATCTACTCGTTCTAAAAGAATTCTAAAAGTACTTGAAGTCCAAAATCGGAATAGTAAGAATAGTAAGAACAACAATAAAGATAAAATTACTCCAGATTTTAATGAAGAGAGTAATACAGATTTGACTGCTAATTTACAAAAATTAGTAGCAGAAGGCAATAATAGCGCAGGATATATTTTAGCTGCATTAAAAGCATCGGATATAAATGCAAAAAAAATATCTAGCAGTTTACAGAAGTTGGCAGACGAACGTAAAAAGGCGAATGATGAAAAGCTGATTGCTTTAAAGTCTGTTGAAGTTTCCGAACCTAAATTATCTCTAGTACAAAAGCTAAAAGTAACGCGCAATCATATCACCGATTCAAAAAAAGAATTGGTTGCTTTAGAGCCATCTCACAGTGAGAATAAGCTGCTTGAAGAAGATAACATGAATTTAGAGACGCAATCTATTGCGTCTACTATTAAATCTGAGAAAATAACAATTAAAGAGGCAGAGTATAATCCATTTTTACAAAATAGTTTATTTTCGATAGATATAGATAAAAAGTTATCTGATAACTTGCAAAAAATAAATCCAGCGGATAATTATTTAGTTGCTTTAGAACCTTTTCTTGACGAACAAAAGCCAGTTGAATCGAAAATTGGTTCAAATAGTAAAGGTAAATATTTACTCTCTCTAGAACCTTTTATTAACGAAGAAAAGCCAACACAATCACCACAAAGTTCTACAGATAATTATTTTCTTGCTTCATTAACTAGCGAGAAAAATACATTTGCTTCGCGCACACTAAGCCCTTCGGGCATACTTAGCGAACGCGAACGCACTGAGAATTTTAATACTTGGAATGCTCCCAAACGTGGTAACTATTTTCTTGCTTTAGAACCTTTTCTTAATGAACAAAAGCTGGTTGAATCGAAAATTAGTCCAAATAGTAATTATTTTCTGGCTTTAGAACCTTTCCTCAAGCAAGAACAATCAGTAGAATCTCAAATTCAAAATATATCAGAAAACGAAACAAATGTAAGACAATGGTTTTCTCAACTGGTTGCAATCAATGTATTTGAATCAACCCCTAAGAATCAAATACTAGAAAATGCCCCTACTTTAATTGCAAAGAATTGGAACGCAGATAATTTTACCAATAAAGACTATAGTTTTACATCATTAGTTGCCATAAAACCTTCATCTTTTGCAGATAATGCAGATAATTATGAAAATAATTCATCTGAGATGCAACTAGCAGCAAGGTATAGTTCATTTAATTCTGGTGACAATCGCAATCAAGAGTTTCCGGGAAATAACCTGCTGACAGTTTATTCTAAATCTCCTTTTGGATTACCGAATTTAGAAAATTTAAACCCTAATTTAGCACCAAATTCTACTCAATATATTTCTCAATTTCCCAAAGATACTAATAATTCTTCAACTGTAGTAATCCTCTCACCCACACCTGATGCTCTTGTGGATGTGGCTGCTACTCCAATTATCGTGCAGTTCCCCGTAGGTAACGAAGTAGAATTACGAGTTAACGGGGAATTATCCGACCGTTCTTTAATTGGACGAACCGAAACAAACCCCGATACCGATTTAGTTACGCAGACTTGGTATGGTGTTTCTCTGCAAAATGGAGAAAATGTTATATCGGCTCAGGTTCTTGGCTCCAAGGAACCTCCCGCTACGGTAAAGATAATGGTAAGGGGTGGAGCGAACGAACTAAAAATAGATACGGTAGAAGCACGGATTCCTGCTGACGGAATTTCTACGGCGACTATTAAAGGTACGTTACTCGATGAAAATGGCAATCGTTCCAATCACGATGCAGTTGTTACTTTAGCAACTACTGCTGGGGAATTTGTCGAACCCGATTTTAAACCAGGACAACCGGGATTTCAAATACAGGCAAAAACTGGAGAATTTACTGCAACTCTAAAATCCGATTTAGAAGCGAAAACTGTACGAATTAAGGCGAAAGCTGGAAAATTAGAAGCTTTTACACAACTGCAATTTCAAACGGCTTTGCGTCCTAGTTTGATGACGGGGGTTATTGATTTTCGCTTAGGTGCTAGAGGTACAGATTTCTATAGTAGATTTAAAGATTTCCTCCCAGAAGACGAAGACAACGATACCGAAGTCAAATTCCGTTCGGCTGTATTTGCAACTGGTGCAATTGGTGAATGGCTGGTAACTGGTGCTTATGATAGCAGTCGCTCTTTAAATGAAGATTGTAACTGCGATAATCGCTTATTTGGAACTTACCAGTTTAACGAAAATAATTACCCTACTTACGGTGATAGTTCTACAGTAAATGCTACGACTCCATCTACTGACAGCGTATATTTACGGTTAGAGCGCTCGTCTCGTACTCCGGGGGCTAATCCCGATTATGCGATGTGGGGTGATTACAACACTGAAGAATTTTCTCGTTCTTCACAGCAGTTTACTTCCCTGACTCGTCAGCTACACGGTTTCAAAGCTAATTACAATATTGGCAAACTTCAAGCTACAGCTTTCTACGGCAACAATATAGAAGGTTTTCAACGCGATATCTTACCCCCTGACGGAACCAGCGGTTTTTACTTTTTATCTCGCAGATTAACCGTACCCGGTAGTGAAAGTGTCTTCATTGAATTAGAAGAATTGAATCGTCCCGGTACCGTATTGCAACGGGAACGGTTGAATAGGGGTGCGGATTACGAGATTGATTACGATAGAGGAACAGTTCTATTCCGCGAACCAGTTTTACGTACAGATGTCAATGAATTTGGTGAAGTTTTGGTAAGACGTATTGTCGTTACTTATCAATACGAAGGAGAAGCAGGAAACGATACTGATATTTACGCGGGAAGATTGCAATATAACTTCTCTCAAGGGGCAGAAAAAGATAGCTGGTTGGCTACAACTTATCTCCAAGAAAATCAAGGCGATCGCGATTTTGAATTGTACGGTGCGGATGCTCAATTTACTTTTGGTAAGTTAGGTAAAATTGTTGCCGAATACGCTCGGAGTCGCAACGATTCCGACGAGATGGGAATGGTGGAAGGTGATGCTGTCAGGGCTGAAGCTGAAGCAGAATTTATTAAAGGTTTACGCGCTCGCGCTTATTACCGTTTTGCAGATACTGGATTTGCAAACAACGCTACTATTAGCTTTGTCCCCGGACAAACTCGTTACGGAGCGCAGGTTAACGGAAGAGTTTCCAAGACAACCAATTTACGGTTTCAGTACGACCGTGAAGACAACTTTGGGATTGCACCTCAACCGCTGGATACTTTTGAAGAGTTCTTTTCACCTCGTACAACAGCTGTTCCTGGTAGTGAAGTTGATAACTCTTTAACTACAATTTCTGCTGGTATCGTACAGAGATTGGGTAAAGCTAGCTTATCAGTAGATTGGATCAATCGGGAACGAGAAGATCGGATATCACCCCAAACTCTCAATACAGATTCTAGTCAATTACGTTCTCGTCTTAATGTTCCTATTGCCAAAAAACTTTCTTTCTTAGCTCAAAACGAAACTACATTATCTGACGATACAGATGCAGTTTACCCAGATAGAACTGTCTTCGGAATTAACTGGGAAGCGATTCAAGGTATTAATCTTTCGTTAACGCAACAGTTTTTTACTCAAGGACAATTTGACGGTAATTCTATCACCAGTTTCAATGTCAATGGGGAACATAACTTTGGAACGGATACCACTGTTACCGGACGTTTCTCTGTATTGGGTGGTTCTAACGGACCTACTACTCAAGGTGCTTTAGGTTTAAAACAAGGTTTAACTATAGCTCCCGGATTGCGGTTGAGTATGGCTTACGAACACGTTTTTGGCGACTTCTTCGGTCGTAACGGTTCCGGAGTACAATTCGCACAACCTTTCGCTGTAGGTTCGAGTACTGCGGCTTTAGGTTTCAATTCCGGAGATAGTTATAGTGTCGGCTTGGAATACACCGATAATCCAGACTTCAAAGCCAGCGCTCGGTTTGAACGCAGAAGTTCTTCAAGCGGAAATAATACCGTAATTTCCGCAGGTGCTACTGGTAAAATTTCATCTTCAATTACAGCTTTAGCACGCTATCAACAAGCAGGTTCGAGCAATCAAACTTTGAGAGCATTAGGAGATACGGCTAATTTAAGAGTTGGTTTAGCATATCGCAATCCTAAAAACGATAAACTTAATGCTTTATTGCGTTATGAATATCGTAAAAATCCTTCAACGATTCCCGAAAGTATTTTACTCGGAAGCGGTTCTGGAGCAGAAGACCATACTTTTGCCATTGAAACAATCTACGCACCGAATTGGCAATGGGAATTTTATGGTAAATATGCTTTACGCAACAGTACCACTTACTTAGCTAACGATTTTTCATCCAGCACTTCAACCAATTTAGGACAGTTACGCGCTACCTATCGCTTGGGATACAGTTGGGATTTAGTCGGAGAAGCACGAGTAATTAAGCAATCTGACTATACGGAAACTGGTTTTGTTGTCGAAGCAGGTTATTATCTAACCCCGAATTTAAGAGTAGCTGGAGGTTACGCTTTTGGGGAAATAGACGACCGCGATTTTGATGGTAGTCGTTCCGCTAGCGGACCATATTTGGGTGTGACAATGAAGCTTAACCAGTTATTTAGCGGCTTTGGTTTACAGAAAAAAGTACCCCGCAAAGAAATAGAAGCACGACAAGGCTTATTGAATAAACTTAGAAACGAGAAAAACCCAACCACTCAAACATTAACCGAAAGAATCAAAAGAGCTAACACAAAGAATGAAATAGAAAAAAAAGCTGTTGTAAAGACTGACGACGAGGAGTAAGAGATGAATAAAGATACATGAAGCAAAATATACATTTAGCTTCCAAGCTTTTCTTCCCGTATTTCTAGTATGGAAAGGCAATATGCTCAGATGTCATCAGTAATATAACGGCAACAAAGATGTATAAAAATACTAAAAAAAACTCTTTTGAAAAGTTCAACGCAGCAAAACGTTTATTAATTAGCCTACCAGTTTTATTACTAACGGCTCCAAATATCGCTTTTGCTCAACCAACTACAGCTTTAAGTTTAAGCGTAACAGTCAACAGCAACCAGGATGGAAGCATACAGGCTGATGATAAGCTAACATTACGCGAAGCAATTGCCATCGTCAACGGTAATCTATCTGTAGAAAAACTCAGTGCTGCTGAAAAATCTTTGGTTTCATCTGGGAATAACCAGTCTCGGATTGAATTTAATCTTGCTCCCGGACAAACTACAATCACCTTAGAAAGCATTCTCCCAGCTTTAACAAATCCAGGATTGATAGTTGACGGTACCTCTCAACCAGGATACAAAGCCGATAAATCTGCAACCGCAGAAATTGAGATTCCCATTCCAGTTGTAGAAATCACTTCCGCTGCCGACAAACAAGTATTTCGCGGTTTAACGGTAGCAGCCGATAATATTACAGTTCAGGGATTGAGTATATATGGGTTTAGTTCAAAACATACAGATACAGCTAGCTTACCTCCAGGGGATGTTGTTGTTGTACCCTATCGTTCCGTTTTAATACAAGATAGGGAGACAAGGGGACAAGGAGACGAGGAGAATTCTTCTCAGCCACCCAAAAATGTCAACATTAAAAATAACTGGTTGGGTATTACCTCAGAAGAACAAGTTCCTAATAAAACTTCGGCTTTTGGGGTTTCTGTATTTGATGCAACTGGTACAAATATCAACCGTAACCTGATTGCAAATCATGAAGGTAGCGGAATTATTACTGGAAAATTAGCAGAAAATACTCAAATTCAATCAAATATCATCGTTGGTAATGGAATAGCTGGTGTTCCCGATGCAATTAGACTGGAAGGTCGAATTAATAATTCTCAAGTTACTTCAAACTTAATTTGCGCCAACGACGGCAGCGGAGTGTACTTGTTTAAGCCAGAAGGCTCAGTACAAATACAGTCAAACAATATTAAGTATAACGGTAGACGCTTGCGACGTGCGGGTGTTTACTTGATGGGTAATAACCATCAGGTAGCTAATAACCAAATCACCAATCAACCAGGTTCCGGAGTTGCGATTACAGCTTATCCCGACAGCAAAGGAAACGTTGTCAGAGACAACAGCTTTGGCAATATAGAAGGATTGAGTATCGACCTCAACTACAGAAATACTGCCAGCGTCCGCGATTTTCAACGAGGAGACGGTCCCAACCCACCGAGAAATTCTGGAAATCGTCGTAAGGATACCGCAAACGGTGCTATCAACGCTCCAGAGTTTCTCAGTTCCGAATTTATTATTATTAACGGTAAAGTAAATATTGACGGAAAAGCCGACCCAGGTAGCGAAATTGATATTTATAAAGTAAATCCCAATAGCAGACAGCAAATAGATTTATATCCCGCATATTCCGCATTAGGGGAAGTAATTGGCAGAGTTAAAACTGACGAAAAAGGTAGATTCAAAGCCACCTTTACAAACCTGCAACCTGGGGAAATTATTAGTGCGATCGCCACTCAAAATAAATACGGAACCTCAGAACCAGCAGCGAATGCAATAGTTAAATCAGTTGGTAATTCCGGAATCCAAAATCCACAATCCCCAATCCAAAATTTTGAAACCCCCAACTGTACAACCCGTCCGGTAGCACCAACACCAGAACCACCAATTCCTCAACCACCAATTCCAGATCCAATACCCGAACCACCCGCACCAATTCGTTTAAGCGTACCTAGAAACGTCCACTTTGCACTAGATAAAGACTTTATCAGTCCCAAAAGTGGAGAAGTTCTAGATAAAATCGCTGAAGTCATGGAGCAATATCCCAACATAGTCATTGAACTACAAGGACATACCGACTCCCGCGCTAGCGTTGCTTATAACCAAGATTTGGCGAAAAGACGCGCAACAAACGCGAGAAATTACCTAGTTAAAAGAGGTATCGCACCCGAAAGAATGACCATTCGTTCCTTTGGAGAACGGAAATTACGGACAGAGGAAAATAATCGAGTAGATTACGCACGCAACCGTCGAGTTGAAGTATTGTTCTTTGATGTTAGGGGAATTGACATCGAATTTGAGAATCAGGAAAGAGATTTGCAGATAGAAAAGTAATTTCCCCTGATGTAGAGACGTAGCAGTGCTACGTCTCCGGGCAATTTGAACATAACACAGACAACCCCAACAACCCGAACACAACACAGACAACACCAACATCTCAAACACAACACAAACAACCCCAGCCGATAAATGCTAATTACCACCATAAATACGGAGACGTAGCACTGCTACGTCTCTACACCAGTACTGAAAACGATTTAAAACAACAACACAGACAATCCCTAATAACCCGAACACCAAACAAATAACCCCAACCGATAAATGCTAATTACCACCACTAATGTAGAGACGTAGCAGTGCTACGTCTCCCGGCAATTTGAACATCACACAGACAACCCCCAACAACCCGAACACCAAACAAACAACCCCAGCCGATAGATGCTAACTACCACCACTAATGTAGAGACGTAGCAGTGCTACGTCTCCCGGCAATTTGAACATCACACAGACAACCCCCAATAACCCGAACATCTCAAACACCAAACAAACAACCACAGCCGATAGATGCTAACTACAACCATAAATACGGAGACGTAGCACTGCTACGTCTCTACACCAGTACTGAAAACAACTTAAAACATCTGATTATGATGCAACCGAAATTCAAAGGTAAATACCGAATTGAATCTACCCGTTTACCAGATAGGGATTATGCTGCTAATGGTTGGTATTTCGTCACTATTTGTACAAAAAATTGTATTTATCATTTGGGTAATGCGGTTGTTTCTGGTGAGGTACAGCTAACACCAATTGGTGAAATAGCCCAACAATATTTTATTGATATCCCCAAATATTCTAAACATACCTATATAGACACATATGTAATAATGCCCAATCACGTCCACGGAATTGTGGTTATCGACAAACCTACAGATACTGCAATATCACGTCATAAAAATACGGAAGTGGACATTATACAAGGTGAATTTATGTCCCAGATATCCCCAAAACCAGGTTCGTTAAGTACTATTATCCGTTCTTACAAATCAGCCGTTACCCGATGGTGTCGTCGCAACAAACATGAATATTTCGCATGGCAAGAAAGATTTTATGAAAGCATTATTCGCGTCGATGATTCCATAGATAGAATTCGCCAATACATCATTAATAACCCCGCGAAATGGGAACAACACAAAAACAACCCCCCAGATTTATGGATGTAAAACACCCACCAATAATAAATGTAGAGACGTAGCACTGCTACGTCTCCCGGCAATTTGAACACAACACAGACAACCCCAGCGACCTAAACCACAACACAAATAACCCCAGCCGATAGATGCTAATCACAACCATTAATGTAGAGACGTAGCAGTGCTACGTCTCCCGGCAATTTGAACACAACACAGACAACCCCAGCGACCTAAACCACAACACAGACAACCCCAACATCTCAAACACAACACAAACAACCCCAGCCGATAAATGCTAACTACAACCCTATATAAGGAGACGTAGCAGTGCTACGTCTCTACACCAGTACTGAAAACGATTTAAAACAACAACACAGACAATCCCTAATAACCCGAACACCAAACAAACAACCCCAGCCGATAGATGCTAATCACAACCATAAATACGGAGACGTAGCACTGCTACGTCTCTACACCATTGACATCGTATTTTCACGCATTATAAAAATATTTCAATTAGTAATTATACGGAAGTCAAAAACAATAAATAAAAGTTTTAATGCCAGTGGGAAAGGAACTTTAAACTATCTTTATATTTAAATTTTTAAATCAGCAAAAATAGCACCATTGTAATATTTATCACTCAAAGCTATGGAATTTATATTTAAACACTTACTTGGCTTATATAGCGCCGAATCTGCAAAAAATAAACCCAAAAACAAGAGATTTTCCCAAAAATTAATTATAAATCTCGGATATATGGGAGTTTTTCTGTTTCAGTTTTTAATAGCTTCGCCAAAAGTTTTAGCTCAAAGTAACTTTTGCTCCAGCCCTTACAACATGGTTTACTCGGGGCATTTCCCTAATAGGATTGATGCGATTCACGTTGATAGCGGTGCTTCTGTGCCGTTGACAACATCAAATATTGCTGCTAACACTAACAGTCTCGCTAGCGACCATGTTAATAACTTAGTTTATTATGCAGAAAACCAGTCTATTTATGCCTGGAGTCCAATTACTAATACACATACTGTGATTACAAGTAATATAAAAGGCTTCGCTGGCACTAGCAATATTAGCAGTCTTAGTAGTGGTGGTGCAGCTTTTTATAATGGCTCGCTCTACCTGGGTATTGATGAAAATCAACATACTGGTGGTGCTGAAGTGTATAAAGTTGATTTTGTACCTGCTTCCAATGGTCAGACAGTTCAAAGCGTGACTTCGCTTAATATCGCTAGTTTGATTCCACCTAGCGATTGGGGGGATCTTAGTATTGATAATAATGGTGTAATGTTAGGTGCTACCCCCGGTGGCTTTTGGACTTATAACCTAAACAACGGTACATACACCTCTCTTTCGAGTAACCTTCCAGGAGGTCAGCACCAACTAGCTAAAGATGGCCAAGGTCGCCTATGGGCTGTAGTTTACACGCCGACTAAATTCATCTTTCAAGTTCAGGTTGTTGGTAATAGCATTCAACAAGTAGGTCAAACTATTTCTGTAGATCCTCATGACACTAATGATGCTGCTGAATGTGTAATTGGTGAGTCTAGTATAGGCGACCGTGTTTGGAATGATGCTAATGAAAATGGCGTGCAAGATGCTGGAGAAGATGGTATTGAGAATGTCACAGTTGACTTGTACTGGGACATTAACGGCAATGGTCAAATTGATAATGGTGACGATCCTCTATTAGCAACCCAAACCACAGGTACTAATGGTAATTATGATTTTCCTGACCTAATTTTTGGTAATTATATTGTTAAAGTTTCTGATACCAATGGGGTGCTTACAAACGCTTCATTGACTAGTGCGTCGGATACCCACAGCGTAAATTTATTACCTGGCACTGTAGATTATAATGATGCAGACTTTGGTTATAAACTGGCAATTGCCAGTAACCCTGACGTATTAATAGTCAAACGCATCACCGCAATAAACGGCGATCGCACTAAAAACCCCAACGACAATACTCCCTTAAATACCTTCGTCGATGATACAGTTTCTGCTCGTAAAGATGATGATAACAATCCCAACTGGCTAGATAATTACCTCATTGGTGCCATTGATGCAGGTAAAGTAAAACCCGGTGACGAAATTGAATATACGGTTTACTTCCTTAATGCTGGAAGTAGCGATGGAGAAAACCTGCGAATATGCGACAGAATTACTCCCGACCAAGATTTTAAATTAAATGCTTACGGTACTGGTAACGACTTGCAATTAAAATTAGACAGCAAGGCTGTAATTAATTTAACCAGTGCTTCCGATACTAATGACCGCGCTCAATTAATTCCAACAACTGGTAGTGTTCCAGCTAACTGTAACCTCAAGGGTACAAACGATAGCGGCACATTACAAATTGACATTACAGGTACAGGAAATACTACCCAATCCGATTTAAACAGCGTACCCGGTTCTACAGGAAAAGGAACCCCCGATAACTCCTACGGATTCTTCAGATTTACAACCACCGTCAAACCATAACCCACAACTAATGTAGCGGGGAGACGTAGCAATGCTACGTCTCCCCGCAATGCGAACACAACACAAACAACCTCAGCCGATAGATCCTAATCGCAACCCTATATACGGAGACGTAGCATTGCGCCCCGTCTCTACAAAAAAATTATTTTCAATATTGAACAAAACACCCATGCTAAATTCTAAACTGAAATCAAACCTTCCCCGCAAAAATAAACGAAATCGCCGCAATAAACGTATTTACGATTATCGTCCTTTGCTGATGACATTTTTACTTACAGGTAGTAACTGGTTGTCAGCATTGCCATTATTAGCCGCCAGTCCGACACCTGGAACGGTAATTGATAACCAAGCAACTGGTAGTTTTACTGACCCAAATGACAATAATAACGAAGTACAAATTGAATCAAACGTAGTTCAAGTAGAAGTTGCTGAAGTTGCGGGTATCACTATTTCCCAATCAGCCGTCCCAGAAGAAGCCCCCAGTGGTGTTAGCGGTGCGGGAGCTAATCAAGGCAATGGTGATATTAACCCCGATGATATTATTTACTTTACTTATAAAATTACTAACGTTGGTAACGATCCTACACAATTCTTTATTCCTGACGCACCTTCTTCAGTTAACAATGGTAATCTTAACGGAAATATTCAAATTATTGAATATGACCCCGATGGTTCTGGTGCAACTGCTGCAACTGATTTAAGTGGTTCTCCTATAACTATTCCCAGTGGTGGAATTAGTACAGGAGATGCTGCTGCTTTAGATTTACCTAACGGTTCTATTCCCCCTGAAGGTACAGTAACAATTCGCGTTCCCATCAAAGCTAGTTCCACATTGATTGATGGGGATACAGTAACGGTGGTCATGGGTGATACTAACCCTGTAGGCGGACAAAACCAAGTTTACGCTGCTGGGACCAATGATGTTTATACCCAAGATAATCCAGATGGGACAACGGGGGAAACCAATGGGACTCCAATAAATGGAGACGCTACAAATCATCGACAGGAAGCGAGTTTTAGTCAAGAAGTGACAATCGTGGCAAATCCTAGCGGTCCCGTTGTTACTACAAACTTTTGCTCCAGTGCTTACAACATGATTTACTCGGGGCATTTCCCTAATAGGATCGATGCGATTCACGTTGATAGCGGTGCTTCTGTGCCGTTGACAACATCAAATGTTGCTGCTAACACTAACAGTCTCGCTAGCGACCATGTTAATAACTTAGTTTACTATGCAGAAAACCAGTCTATTTATGCCTGGAGTCCAATTACTAATACACATACTGTGATTACAAGTAATATAAAAGGCTTCGCTGGCACTAGCAATATTAGCAGTCTTAGTAGTGGTGGTGCAGCTTTTTATAATGGCTCGCTCTACCTGGGTATTGATGAAAATCAACATACTGGTGGTGCTGAAGTGTATAAAGTTGATTTTGTACCTGCTTCCAATGGTCAGACAGTTCAAAGCGTGACTTCGCTTAATATCGCTAGTTTGATTCCACCTAGCGATTGGGGGGATCTTAGTATTGATAATAATGGTGTAATGTTAGGTGCTACCCCCGGTGGCTTTTGGACTTATAACCTAAACAACGGTACATACACCTCTCTTTCCAATAACCTTCCAGGAGGCCAGCACCAACTAGCTAAAGATGGCCAAGGTCGCCTATGGGCTGTAGTTTACACGCCGAATAAATTCATCTTTCAAGTTCAGGTTGTTGGTAATAGCATTCAACAAGTAGGTCAAACTATTTCTGTAGATCCTCATGACACTAATGATGCTGCTGAATGTGTAATTGGTGAGTCTAGTATAGGCGACCGTGTTTGGAATGATGCTAATGAAAATGGCGTGCAAGATGCTGGAGAAGATGGTATTGAGAATGTCACAGTTGACTTGTACTGGGACATTAACGGCAATGGTCAAATTGATAATGGTGACGATCCTGTATTAGCAACCCAAACCACAGGTACTGATGGTAATTATGATTTTCCTGACCTAATTTTTGGTAATTATATTGTTAAAGTTTCCGATACCAATGGAGTGCTTACAAACGCTTCATTGACTAGTGCGTCCGATACCCACAGCGTAAATTTATTACCTGGCACTGTAGATTATAATGATGCAGACTTTGGTTATAAACTGGCAATTGCCAGCAATCCCGATGTCATTCTAGTCAAACGCATCACCGCAATAAACGGCGATCGCGATAAAAACCCCAACGACAATACTCCCTTAAATACCTTTGTCGATGATACAGTTTCTGCTCGTAAAGATGATGATAACAATCCCAACTGGCTAGATAATTACCTTATTGGTGCCATTGATGCAGGTAAAGTAAAACCCGGTGACGAAATTGAATATACGGTTTACTTCCTCAATGCTGGAAGTAGCGATGGAGAAAACCTGCGAATATGCGACAGAATTACTCCCGACCAAGATTTTAAATTAAATGCTTACGGTACTGGTAACGACTTGCAATTAAAATTAGACAGCAAGGCTGTAATTAATTTAACCAGTGCTTCCGATACTAATGACCGCGCTCAATTAATTCCAACAACTGGTAGTGTTCCAGCTAACTGTAACCTCAAAGCCACCAACGATAACGGCACATTACAAATTGACATTACAGGTACAGGAAATACCACCCAATCTGATTTAACAACCGTACCCGGTTCCACAGGAAAAGGAACACCCGATAATTCCTACGGATTCTTCAGATTTACAACCACCGTCAAACCCTAACCCACAACTAATGTAGAGACGGGGCGCAATGCGCCCCGTCTCCCCGCAATGCGAACACAACACAAACAACCCCAGTACCCCAGCCACCCAAACAACCTCAGCCGATAGATCCTAATCACAACCCTATATACGGAGACGTAGCAGTGCTACATCTCTACAAAAAAATTATTTTAAATATTAAACAAAACACCTATGCTAAATCCTAAATTTAAACCTAACCTACAGCGCAAGAAACGTATTTACGATTATCGTCCTTTGCTGATGACGTTTTTACTTACAGGTAGTAACTGGTTGTCAGCATTGCCATTGTTAGCCGCTAATTCGACACCTGGAACCGTAATTGATAACCAAGCTACTGGTAGTTTCACTGACCCAAACGATAGTAATAACGAAGTACAAATTGAATCAAACGTAGTTCAAGTAGAAGTTGCTGAAGTTGCGGGTATCACTATTTCCCAATCAGCAATCCCAGAAGAAGCCCCCAGCGGTGTCACTGATGCGGGAGCTAATCAAGGCAATGGTGATATTAATCCCGATGACGTTATTTACTTTACATATAAAATTACTAACGTCGGTAACGACCCTACACAATTCTTTATTCCCGATGCTCCTTCTTCAGTTAATAACGGTAGTTTAAACGGAAATATTCAAATTATTGAATATGACCCCGATGGTGCTTCAGCAGTAGATTTAACTAGTGATAATATTACTGTTCCCAGCAACGGTGATACTACTGGAAGTTTATTAAATGGAGTTGCTAATACTAATGATGGTTCTGTTCCTGTGGGGGGTAGTATTACTATTCGCGTTCCCATTAAAGCTGATTCCAACTTAAGTGATGGGGATACGGTAACTGTAATCATGGGTGATACGGGAAGCAATGATAATTCCGCAGCAACGCAAAACCAAGTTTACGCTGTGGGTACTAATGATGTTTACACAGAAGATAATCCAAACGGGACAACGGGGGAAACTGATGGGACTCCAATAAATGGAGACGCTACGAATAATCGTCAGGAAGCTAGTTTCAGTCAGGATGTGACGGTGAGTGCTATTAACACAAACCCATTTTCCTGTGCCAGAGCGTTTTATCAAGTTATTGACAACCAACTCAAAAAACTAGATCCACTCACAGGTAATTATCTCAATATAGGTAGTCCGGCACCCGGTCACTACAATGCCGCAGCATATAACTCAATTGACAATTTCATCTACGGCTATGGTCGTGAGGGTTCGATTGCAGGTCACTTGGTCAAAATTAGCCAAGATGGTGCCTTACAAGACTTGGGAGCGCCGACAAAAATTAAAGGGGTTGGCTCTCTCGAGAGTGCCCATTCGGGCGATTTTGATAATAGCGGCAATTTGTGGCTGCGTTCGAGTGCTTCGGGAGCGTTTATTTATCGCCTCAATGTCCAAACTAATGAGTATGAAGGGTTTGCGTTCAGCCAAGATATTGGAAACGTAGCCGACCTTGTGTATATTAACGGCAAGCTATACGGTGCCCAATCTAACAAGCTTTACATTATTGACATTACTAATCCGGTTTCTGGCACCACGCTATCAGTGACAACCGCAACTGTTTCTGGATTACCTGCAAGTACTGGTAATCCTAGTTTCTATGGTGCTGCCTACACAGATATCGCAGACAATTTATATGTTTCTCGTAACACCAACGGCGCGGGCAGTGGAGAACTGTATCAAGTTATTGGCTACGATACGGGAACGCCCAAGGCGGTCAAACTGGTGGATACTCAGACGACTAACAAAAACGATGGCATGAGCTGCCCGAATGCACTACCACCACTTGACTTGGACTTAGGCGATGCGCCAGATTCCGGTGCAGGTACAGGAAGCAACAACTACAATACACTTGCGATTGATGAGGGTCCTTTACATATTATTAATAGCAATATTTACTTAGGTAGTGCTGTGACTGCTGATACTGATGGATTTGGTGACGGCACTGATAATAACGGCGATGCTAGCGATGATGCCAATGATGATGGCGTGCAGTTGAGCAGTGCTTCCCTGCAAGGTCAGAGTTTGACCGCAGGTCAAACAGTAAACCTAGATATTACAACCGCAGGAAGTGGTAAACTAAGCGTCTGGTTTGACTGGAACCAAGACGGTGATTTCGACGATGCTGACGAGAAAGTAGCTACGGATATTGCACCAAGTAGCAATGCAATTTCTCTACCCGTAAACGTACCAGCAACAGCTACCGAAGGAACTACTTACGCTCGCTTCCGTTATAGTTCGCAAGATGGACTTACACCGACAGGTACAGCCAGCGATGGGGAAGTGGAAGATTATCAAGTTGAAATTGCAGCAGCACCAACAGTCTTTGACTACGGTGACGCACCGAATGATTTATCTTCAATTGACGGTGATTTAAGTTCCGCTTACCCCACCCTAGATGCGGAAAATGGAGCCAAGCATACAATTGACGGTAGTACTTTCCTCGGCTCAGGTGTCAATAACGAAAGCGACGGACAACCCACTTTAAATGCTGACGGTGATACCGATGATGGTGTTACCTTCCCCACTCTTGGTAGTAATACCGCATTAGTAGTTGGTCAAAACAACACTATTACTGTGGAAGCTTCCAAAACTGGCGTACTCAATGCTTGGGTTGACTGGAACCAAGATGGTGACTGGGACGATCCAGGAGAACAAATCGCTACCAACGAGGCTCTTAGTGCTGGCTCAAATACACTTAACGTTAATCCAGGCACAACTACTCCTCATGGTGCTACTTACGCCCGCTTCCGGTTTAGCAGCCAATCTAATTTATCGCCAACGGGAGCAGCCAGCGACGGTGAAGTGGAAGACTATAAAGTGAACGTTGTTATCCCAGAAATTACTGCTTGTTTAGCACCATTACTGAATGGTGGTTTCGAGTCACCCGCAGTTAATGGCTCAACACCAACTCCATTAGAAGTTTTTCAATCAGGACGAATTGTTGCTTATCGAGAATCAGAAGTTGATGCTTGGGCTTATATTTCCAGCAATCCTAATAGTTCAAAATCAGATCGTTCACCAACTGGTTTTGAACAACGTAACGCCATTGAATTGTGGAGAACTGGCAACTTATTGAATGTACCACCTCACGAAGGTAATCAGTTTGCAGAAATTAATGCTTATATTCTTGGTAACTTGCATCAAGATATTATCACCACACCAGGCGTTGTCATGCGATGGCAGTTTGCTCACCGTGGACGCACAGGTAATGATACTATCCGAATTAAAATCGGAGCACCAGGAGCAACGGTTAACCAAGGAGAATTTACTACAGGCAACACTGAGTGGAAAGTTTATAGTGGTACCTATACCGTTCCCGTCGGTCAAACAATTACACGTTTTGAGTTTGAAGCCGTTAGTACAGCCAATGGTGATGCTAGTACAGGTAACTTTATTGATGATATCCGTTTCGGCGTAGACTGTAACAACAGCATTAACGGTACGGTTTTCCAAGATTACGGAACAACCACCGATAGCAATACCGGAAATGATGTCCTAGATGTAGATGAAAGCGGTATCCAAGATGTTGGTATTAGCCTTTATCAAGATGGTGGTGACGGTGTCTTTGGTGATGGAAACGGCAATCCAGGGGGCGATGATACAGTTGTCGGTAGCCCAGTAGATACCGATAGCGACGGTAACTACAACTTTACAGGACTTATAGCTGGCAACTACTGGGTTGATGTAGATACAGATGATGAGGACTTAAAGGGTCGTGCTTATGGTGGTGGTGATGCAGATGCAACTCAGACCGATCCACGTTTGGTTACAATAGTCCCAGGTAACGACCAAACCGTAAACTTCCCTTTCAATGCCAACAACCCTAATGTTTTATTAATCAAACGCATTACCAAAATCAACGACGGTACCACTACCAACGACGGTGATAACCTCTCAGTTTACAACCAAGATAGCTCCAATCCTTACGACGATAATGAATTAGACAATCCCGCACCCGACCCAATCGACACTGACAAATGGCTTGATACCACCTCAGACACAAGCAGTACCTTCCTCATCGGCGGAATTAACGGTGGTACAGTAAAACCCGATGACGAACTAGAATACACAATTTACTACCTCTCAGCAGGTGACACCGAAGCAGAAAACGTATTATTTTGCGATCGCGTTCCTGAAAATGTTTCTTTTATCCCCACCAGCTTTAACGGTGAAGCAAATAAAGCAACGGGAGGATTACAAAACGCGGATAGGGGTATTCAATGGTTAAAAGACGGTAATACAGAATCTTTAACCAATGTCCAAGATGGAGACGTAGCTCAATACTTCCCCCCTGGTGTTGAACCTTCTACGCTTTATCCAAAAATCAAGTGTGATGGTACAAATACGAATGGTGCGGTTGTCGTGAATTTAGGTAACTTACCTAATGCTACCGCTCCAGGTACGCCAAATACTTCTTATGGATTTGTTCGTTTCCGAGGAAAGGTGAAGTAGACAATGCTGCAACGTGTTTTATCCTATTACCCAAGACGTAGCATTGCTACGTCTCTACACTGTTTTTCGATTTACCCTCGAAGATAAAAATAACTGTTCCCTATTCCCTTTTGCTAATTAGAATTTTTAACGCTAATCTACTTATGATTTATATTTAATGGTTTTCAGGGGTTGCTACCAAAATCAAACCATTTTATAGTCAATCATCAAAGTGAAAAATCTTTACCAACAAATTAAATCGAATCATATTCGATACCAGAAAAAGACTCGTAATTTCACTTCTCTTACTTATCACTTAAAAGTATTTCTAGCTCTGGCAATATTCACAACCAGTCCTTTTTATTGGCTGTTACCCACCCTTGCCAATACTGCACCGGGAACCACAATTAATAACACTGCTACAGGTTCCTTTGAAGATTCAAACAACCCTGGTACTGTAACAAGCATTGAATCTAATACGGTTTCGGTCACAGTTGCCGAAGTTGCGGGTATTACTATTACTCAATCTGCAATCCCAGAAGAAGCCCCCAGCGGTGTCACTGATGCGGGAGCTAATCAAGATAATGGTGAAATAAACCCAGACGATATTATTTACTTTACTTATAAAATTACTAACGTCGGTAACGACCCCCACACAATTTTTTATTCCTGACGCACCTAGTAATATTACCAACGGTAGCTTAAGCGGAGATATTCAAATTATTGAATATGACCCCGATGGTGCTTCGGCAGTAGATTTAACTAGTAATAATATTACAGTTCCTAATAATGGAGCTACCACGGGAACCTTATTAAATGGGGTTGCTAATAGTAATGATGGTTCTGTTCCGGTTGGGGGTAGTATTACAATTCGCGTTCCCGTTAAAGCTGATTCAAATTCAGCTGATGGGGATAATGTAACTGTAATCATGGGTGATACGGGAAGTAATGATAATTCCGCAGCAACGCAAAACCAAGTTTACGCTGTGGGTACTAATGATGTTTATACCCAAGATAATTCAGATGGGACAACGGGGGAAACCAATGGTAATCCAGTTAATGGGGATGCAACCAATCATCGACAGGAAGCGAGTTTTAGTCAAGAAGTGACAATCGTGGCAAATCCTAGCGGTCCCGTTGTTACTACAAACTTTTGCTCCAGTGCTTACAACATGATTTACTCGGGGCATTTCCCTAATAGGATCGATGCGATTCACGTTGATAGCGGTGCTTCTGTGCCGTTGACAACATCAAATATTGCTGCTAACACTAACAGTCTCGCTAGCGACCATATTAATAACTTAGTTTACTATGCAGAAAACCAGTCTATTTATGCCTGGAGTCCAATTACTAATACACATACTGTGATTACAAGTAATATAAAAGGCTTCGCTGGCACTAGCAATATTAGCAGTCTTAGTAGTGGTGGTGCAGCTTTTTATAATGGCTCGCTCTACCTGGGTATTGATGAAAATCAACATACTGGTGGTGCTGAAGTTTACAAAGTTGATTTTGTACCTGGTTCCAATGGTCAGACAGTTCAAAGCGTGACTTCGCTTAATATCGCTAGTTTGATTCCACCTAGCGATTGGGGGGATCTTAGTATTGATAATAATGGTGTAATATTAAGTGCTACCCCCGATGGCTTTTGGACTTATAACCTAAACAACGGTACATACACCTCTCTTTCGAGTAACCTTCCAGGAGGTCAGCACCAACTAGCTAAAGATGGCCAAGGTCGCCTATGGGCTGTAGTTTACACGCCGACTAAATTCATCTTTCAAGTTCAGGTTGTTGGTAATAGCATTCAACAAGTAGGTCAAACTATTTCTGTAGATCCTCATGACACTAATGATGCTGCTGAATGTGTAATTGGTGAGTCTAGTATAGGCGACCGTGTTTGGAATGATGCTAATGAAAATGGCGTGCAAGATGCTGGAGAAGATGGTATTGAGAATGTCACAGTTGACTTGTACTGGGACATTAACGGCAATGGTCAAATTGATAATGGTGACGATCCTGTATTAGCAACCCAAACCACAGGTACTGATGGTAATTATGATTTTCCTGACCTAATTTTTGGTAATTATATTGTTAAAGTTTCCGATACCAATGGAGTGCTTACAAACGCTTCATTGACTAGTGCGTCCGATACCCACAGCGTAAATTTATTACCTGGCACTGTAGATTATAATGATGCAGACTTTGGTTATAAACTGGCAATTGCCAGCAATCCCGATGTCATTCTAGTCAAACGCATCACCAAGATTAACGATAGTACTACTACTAATAATGGTGATAACCTCTTAATTTACAATCAAGAAGAATCTAACCCCTACGACGATAATAAATTAGACAATCCCGCACCCGACCCCAATCGACACTGACAAATGGCTTGATACCACCTCAGACACAAGCAGTACCTTCCTCATCGGCGGAATTAACGGTGGTACAGTAAAACCCGATGACGAACTAGAATATACTATTTACTACCTCTCAGCAGGTGACACCGAAGCAGAAAACGTATTATTTTGCGATCGCGTTCCTGAAAATGTTTCTTTTATCCCCACCAGCTTTAACGGTGAAGCAAATAAAGCAACGGGAGGATTACAAAACGCGGATAGGGGTATTCAATGGTTAAAAGACGGTAATACAGAATCTTTAACCAATGTCCAAGATGGAGACGTAGCTCAATACTTCCCCCCTGGTGTTGAACCTTCTACGCTTTATCCCAAAATCAAGTGTGATGGTACAAATACGAATGGTGCGGTTGTCGTGAATTTAGGTAACTTACCTAATGCTACCGCTCCAGGTACACCAAATACTTCTTATGGATTTGTTCGTTTCCGAGGAAGAGTAAAGTAGTTTGTGAAAACTTAAGAAACATAATATAAAGACGTAGCAATAGTCCGCCACATTAATTATGAGGGGTAACACATTCGTAGTGGGAGCGTCTCGCTCCCTCGTGACAAGCAGCGAGCTTTCCGGCTCGCACTCCCGAAACCCCGTAGAATTATCGTGGTTGGGTAATGCTACGTCTTTACTTTGTCAGAATCTACGCAATTGTCACAATAACCTACTGGTGCGTGACACTAAAAACCTGATTACTAGATTAAAAATTAGTCAAAGTGTTACAGCAAAGGCAATAAATGGGGATATTATCTACACCCGGACACTTGCTACAAGTCGGGGAACCCCTCCGGGTTCAACACTTTGCTTATGTCGGGGAAGCCGTCCACCGCAACTGTGTCACCGCCCAACGCAGTGTCCTCCCTTTTTGCCTCCTCTATAAGAAAAATGTCAAGTTGCGTAAGTTCTATTTGTTTTGGGCAAATGTATCACTATTTCCATGTCTAAGCATTCTATGTATCAAAAAAAAATATACAACTATACAAAATAGTAATGTTATTTTTGCTGAAATATGGAGCGCATTGATTATAGGAAGTACATCATTTCAAGTATTCAATAAAGGCTACAAAGCTTTTAATAAAAGTATTTCAGAGGGTATGCTATTTGTCTGATCTTGCTGTAAAATTGTTACATATACAAGTTTTGATAAACTTTATTACTTACGTATAAACACTGTAGTAATACTAAAAAAATACAGGTATTCTTAATAAAGAGGCTTGATAATTGCTTGATACTTAACAGTCAGTAGCTTAATGATTTAGGTACTAAAACCGCGTGTCACAAAGCTGAAATATTTTTTGGTTCGACTTTCTGGGTTATCTTCCCTGATTGTGAGGAGGCGCATTCCTCACTTAGAGTCAAGAAATTTTGCTAATTGCGGTAAGTCTGAATTGATTGAGTTTTTTGCTTGCTATGCTATCAGTGATTGATTTAGCAGGAAATGGTTAGACTAACTCTTTTCTGACGGCTATTTGAGTTCTATTTTGTTCCCTATTTTTTCGTTCCCTATTCGCATCAATTTAATAATAAAACAATCCTATGAAGTAGGATTTGAACGCTGATTTCTTGGAGAAAAATATCTGAAAAATTATCTAAAGTTGCTTGGTTAAGCTGATGTGCAGCTAAATTATATAATGCGTTAGCGCAGCGTGTCCGCGAGGACATGCATCTTGCAAGAAGGGTATTATACAAATTAAGTGCGTAACGGCTTAGTATGGGAATCCTCGGCAGAATTTTGTTCGTGCAGCGTGCCTGGAGGACATAAAATATACAGGCTGCTGTTAGCGAAGCATAACGTTATGTAGCATTCATTCTTTGGTGCGGTTCACCACAACCTTGTGATGCTTATTTATATTCGGTGACTTGTATTGTAATTCAAACTCGATTACCCTAATATCTATCCTCTCGAAGCTGTTTTGGAACGTTAAATATTAAGTGTGAATTTATCAAAGAATAACAATTTATTTCATGCAGTACGATATTGCAAACGGTGCTGTAGTTATAATTCCTGTATTCAAGATATAAATCAACCTAATCTTGTCTACATAATTAGATTATTATTGATAGTCATAGCAATTTTGCTGATGCGCTCGACTATGGCGAATTGGTCAATTTTTGTGATGTCGATAATACTAACTTTAGAAATTTTAAACAAGCTGTTATACAGAAGATTACCTCGCAGAATTGATTTAAATCGGATTGAGTATTACTTAGTAAAATTTACAAATATTACCCAAGTTATTAGTCTTGAACTGTATTATGTTACGCCCAAAATCAAAATCCTTCACGTTGGCTTAAAGGTTGCTATAGAGGATATAGAAGCAGGGGAATGCCTAAGAAAACAAATTAAATCCGATCTATGGCAAAAGTTTGGTGTAACTGAAACTTTAATTGATATGACAGAATTTATTTTAGGTAAACCATACAATCTAGATTCTATACAGCTAGAATTCCAAACACAGTTAAATTTCAAAAGACAAGCATCGATTGACCGGAATTGAATAAGTATTTAGGCAACATTAATTGTCTATTTGTCATTGTGGGTGAAACGAAGCATTCAACGTTCACCGGAGGTGCGGCTCATCTCTTATATTTAATTACCCCCCGCCTACTACCTACTTATTACTGGTAATGCTGGTACCGGAGAACCAAATCTAACAAGCTTACCCGGTTCCACCGGAGAAGGTTTTGTAACAGTAATTAATATATTAACTAATGCTCACTAAAGCTAATATATGATAAAATTTATGTATGAGTAAATATATCCCGCTAAGAAAAGCGGTTGAACGGTTGGGATTGCATCCAAACACTTTAAGAAGATATGCGGATAATGGAGAAATCGAGAGTATCAAAAATAAAGCAGGGCAAAGATTGTACAACGTCGATTCCTACATCAACGGTGCAGCTAGAGCTACTACCATTTGTTACTGTCGAGTCAGTTCCAAAAAGCAAAAAGACGACCTTCAAAGACAAATCGAATATATGCAATCCCAATACCCGAGTGCAGAAATCATCTTTGATATCGGTTCCGGACTCAACTTTAAAAGAAAAGGATTGCGTTCCATACTGGACAGATTATTGCTTGGAGATAAGCTCCAGATTATTGTTGCCTGTAGGGATAGATTATGCCGATTTGGATTTGAGCTTATACAGTATTTGGTCGAACAAAACGGTGGACAAATCTTGGTTCTCGACAAAAATGTTCACTGTCCACAAACTGAACTCACAGCCGATATTCTCTCAATTATCCACGTCTTCTCTTGTAGAATGCACGGACTCAGAAAATATAGTCAAAAAATCAAAGAAGATAAAGATATTCCTGAATCGGCAGCAGAAAGCAATAATTAAAAAGTGGTTCGGAGTAAGTCGGTTTGTTTATAATCAAACTATTGAATATTTGAAGGAACCCGAGAATAAAGCAAATTGGAAGGCGATTAAAACAGGAATTTTAAATAGTTTACCAGACTGGTGTTCATGTGTTCCTTATCAAATTAAGTCAATCGCTATTAAAGACGCTTGTCAAGCTGTTAGTAAAGCTAAAAAGGATTATAAGAAGACAGGTAAATTTAATAATTGCAGATTTAGGTCAAGAAAAGCGATTATTCAAAGTTGTTATATCCCTAAAAGCGCGATAAATGAAAAAGGAATCTATTACACTAAGTTAGGACATCTAGAATATGGTGAATCTTTGCCAGAAAATATTTTAGATAGTAGATTAGTATGTGCTTATGGGGATTACTATGTGACTATCCCTATCAATGATAAGCAGTATAAATCCGATAACCAAGGAAGAGTAGTTGCTTTAGATCCAGGTATTAGAACTTTTCAAACTTTCTTTTCTGAAACTAGTTTTGGTGAAATTGGTAATGGTGCTAATTTAAAAGTACAGAAATTATGCTTTAAATTAGATGCGCTAGTATCAAAAATAAGTCAAGCTAAATGTAAACAAAAAAGAAGATTAAAAAAAGCTGCGAATAGACTTCGTTGCAAAATAAAGTCCCTCATTGATGAATTACATAAAAAGACTGCTAAATTTTTGGTAGATAGTTTCGACTTCATCTTACTTCCGACATTTGAAACATCACAAATGTCTAAAAAAGCTAAGCGCAGAATTCGTTCTAAATCTGTCCGGCAAATGCTAACTTTGAGCCATTACAAATTCAAACAATTTTTAAAACATAAAGCATTTGAATATGGTAAAAAAGTTTTTGATGTTAATGAAGCATACACATCAAAAACCGTAAGTTGGACAGGTGAGATTCTACAAAAACTTAGTGGTTCTAAAGTTGTAACTTCTAAAATAGATGGACGTTTCTATGCCTAGAGATTTAAATGGTGCGCGAGGAATTTTTCTTCGTGCATTGGTTGATACGCCATCTCTTAGAGATTGTATTTGTTAACGAATGTTAGCAAAAAAGTATCGGTACCCCGAATAATTCTTACGGATTATTTCGGTTTACACTCAAAGTAAAACGTTAATTTTCAATTCTGCTTTTTTAAACCTGTATTTTCCCGGATGTTAGGTAATATCCGGGAAAATTTCTGCTATTTATTGTAATTTCAATAGTTTTACGTAGATACAAATCATGATTTTATATGCAATATATGAAGTAAGAGAAAAATCTCATTTGGTTTAGTTGTTTTAATCTATGTCACTTGTGTTTTTGCATCCTGAAAAACATATTTCTTTTTTTAGAATATGCAATCTTGAAGTAAAGATAATGGTTCTACTATGATTAATAACAAAAAAACTTGATTGGAAAATATTTTATGGGATTTGCTTGATTCTCCTGTAGGTAAGGAATGCGCCTCCTTGCTTAAATATATAAACATCCCATAACTTTGGCTGAATTGTGTGAATAATTCAGGTTTTTTAATGTCATATGCTGCGTTGAAAAAGCATATGCCAAATTTATAAAGTTCGGTTCTAATTGTGACACGCGGCTTGAGTGAGTGCATCAATGAAATATATGTTAAAAGGGTTGTATCTTAGTAAATCTAAATTTACTAACGTTAAAATAAATATAAATATACAGCTGTTTAGGAGTTTATTTTTTACATTATTTATTTTGAATCTGTGGACGTTAACAGCAAAAGCTGAAGGTTCAAAAGACTTAGTTGAAAAAGGCGGAGATAGACCTTATACAGAATGGGCTACAGCTACATCTGCAAATATTGAACGTAAAACCAGGCTCAAGGTTTTTGTTAAGAATGGAGAAATCGTAAATCTTGGCTCCAGCGTACATAATAGTTCTGATGGTAAAGATATAGTCTTTCGCAGTCCTTCTGGTGTTGAGCAAGTTTGTGATGTTCTGACATCTGGTGAAGGCTTTATAGATACCGTAGCTAAAGAAACTGCTGGTCCTTTACCCAATACTGGGGGTTATACACCATGTACCTTTACAGCTACAGAGACAGGAATTTACGATGTAGAATTTCATTCCCCTAAAACCAGTGGAGATCCACCTGTTAGGTCGGTAACGCAACAATTCCCTACAGGTAATACACAAGGGCAAGCTGTAGCTGCTTGGGATATTACAGTTCGAGATGGTGCAAATACTAAGATGGGACGGGTATTTACCAACTATGTTGCGATGAACATGGGAGCTAGCGGTCAATCTCTCAACTCAGAATTTTTTATTCAAACAAAAGATGGTTTTTTATATAAAACCGTAATGAATGGGGTAGACCCTTTCGGGTTTATTTTCTTTGGTAACAGCAGGGGATTTATTGACAAAACTGATAATAGTACCCTCTATCATTCTGCTAAAGCCAATAATAATCAATTATCTCCATTTCTAGGAAACGTTCAAGTACAGCGTCCCGATGTTGCGGATACTCCAACCGATATTACTCATTTAACATTTTTCAATACTCCCGACCCGGAGACTCTAGATGAATTAGGGATTCCCCGTACACCAGCAATTCCAGCAACACCAACGAACTTTGAATTTACTGGTGGTACTGGTGGAAGCGGAAACCAAACTTTTGTAGGTGTTGGGGGAAATTTCAGTTTTGATTCTACAAGCGCAGGTAGTTACGAAATTATTATTGACACGGATGAAGATGGTGTATTTGACCCCAGTCAAGATAGAGTCTTACAGAATATAGCTAATCTCGGTAGTAACGTCGTATCTTGGGATGGTCAAGATGCTGACGGTAATAATGTGGGTCCTCGCGTTAATAACGACCCCTACAATGCCAGAATTAGACTGCGAACTGGAGAATATCACTTTCCCATGTTGGATGCGGAAAACAATCCTAATGGATTTGTGATTGAAATGCAAAATCCACCGACTGCATTTCCCAATGGATTTAACGAATTTACTGTCTACTACGATGATGACGATTACACGACTAGTGACGGTACACCTGTAAGCTTGGACGATAGCGGTGCGAGTAATCCCCGCAATGCTGCGACTGGAACTGATAGTTCTACTGGAGCGCACAGGTTTACTGGGGATTACGGTGATTTTAAAGGAATCGATACTTGGTCTTATTTTCCTAGTGAAGGAACATCAACCAATCTGATTATCACCAACGATAAATCTGCAAATGTACGCGGTACTAAATCGGTACAGTTCTTTGAAGACAAAGATAGTAGCGGTACCGTGACTGTGGGAGATACCGTTGAATACACTATTACATACAGCAATAATGCTCCTGAAGCTACCACAGACGCAAATAATTTTACGATCCAAGATGATTTACCACCACAATTAACTTACAATTCATCTCAAATCGTTTCGCAAACAACTGGTAATAATATTCAGCTAAATTCTTCCTATAACGGTTCTGGTGCATTAACTAATTCTGGTACTTTGAGAATTGATGATGAAATTACTATCAAAATAATCGCTACTATTGATGATAGAAATAATGGAGACTCAATTAGCAACCAAGCTAACGCAACTTTCACTACACCCGATAACCCAGCAGCAACTGGAAGCGCTTTAACCGATGCTGATTCTGCGGGAGTTACCCAAGATAATCCACCAACTGTAGGGAGTGCTTTCAAACAAATTGATGATGATAGTCAAAATACCGGAAACGACCCCTTCAGATACAGCAGATGACGAACCGACTCTTATCAATGTAGAAGAATCACCTGTGGTAAGCGGTTCTCCTAAGATTATTTTAGTGAAGAGAATTACAGCACTTAATGGGGTTGATTTTAACGACTTTGTTGATGACCCCAATAGTGCTGACGATAATAACTCGAATTGGCCAGACTCCGATCCTTCAGATACAAATAGAAATGATTTTTTACGTGGAATTATTAGCGGTGCTTTGGTTCTTCCTGGTGATGAGTTGGAATACACAATCTACTTTCTTTCAATGGGTGAAACAGATGCCAGCAAATTAAGAATCTGCGACTTAATACCAACTTATACAACTTTTCTTCCTACAGCTTTTAATGGTTCAACACCTAGAGATGGTGGATTGCTCAATGCAAATTTAGGTATCGCAATTTCTCTAGATAATACTAATTTTTCTAGCACTCCAACGGCTTTTATAACTAATATTGCTGATGGTGATAGAGGAGAGTTTTTCGATGCTGGAAAAAAACCATCTATGGATTGTTCTCGTAGCAATAATGGTGTGAATGACAATGGCGCTGTTGTTGTGAACATGGTCAATAAAGATAATGCTAACCAAGATATTATACCTACCGCAAATGTTGACCAGACACAACCCAAACCAACTAGTTCCTATGGTTTTATCAGATTTAAAGTCAAAATTAATTGATAGTTAGAATCGGGCGGGTATTTCTGCCCGTACCGCAATAATTTTTTATTTTTTTCGATTAAATCTATATTTTCTCAATTTCTTCAATATTTAACCCCGTAGTCTCCACAATTAAATTAATATCAATTCCTCTGGCTTTCAAAGATTTAGCGATTTTGATCTGTGCTATTTTTTCCCCTTCTTTCATTCCTTCTTTCCTCCCCCGCAATTCTCCCGTTACTTCCGCACTTTCTATAATGCTAATTTCATATCTTCTATCTTCGAGATATTTTTGATATGCAGTTCTTTCCGCTGGCGATAAATTTTCAATCTTTAAATTATCTTTTGCTTGAGCCAATCCTCTGGCTTGAAATTCGTCTTTGATTTCACTATTTTTCAAGAAATATATCCACTCATCTAAACTATCTTTCGCTACGTCGTTAAAGTTATTAACTCTTAAAACGTAATATTCTGGAAATATTTCGTAAACTTCTTCAATCTTAAATACCTCTTTCTGTAATTCTGAAGGTTCTAATTTATCATTGATGTGAATTCCACAAAAATCTACTTTACCTTGATAAATATAATCCCTTCCTTGTCCCAGAGAAAAATAAACGATATTAATCGAATAAACTTTTTTTACTTTACCGTAAGCTTCCCCTTTACCAAGATATTCGCTAATTAATGCCGAAACTCCATACAGCATCCGATGAAAATAATCATTTTCTGGGCTGTTTTGAACTTCAATTAATAAAAATTCATCTTTAGTATTTTTAGCTAAAATATCAACTCTGTTAAGCTTGCTTTCTTCAGTTATTCGATTGCTTTCGCTTTCTAAAATCGACTCAATAAAGATATCTTCTTTTAATAACTCGCTGATAAAACCTTCTAGAACTACGTAATTAGCTTTATCGCGCAATAGTTTTTTGATTGCCCAGTCGAAGCGGATATGTGTTCCTGCCATGATAATTTTTGTTTATTTATAATTTGTCAATTTCTTCAACACTTAATCCTGTAGCTTTGACAATCAAATTAATATCAGTTCCTTCTGCTTTCAACGATTTAGCAATTTTAATTTGGGTTTGCTTCTCTCCTTCTTTTATCCCTTCTTTCTTTCCTTCCTCTCTTCCTTCTTTCCTCCCCCGCAATTCTCCCGTTACTTCCGCACTTTCAATAATGCTAATTTCATATCTTCTATCTTCGAGATATTTTTGATATGCAGTTCTTTCCGCTGGCGATAAATTCTCAACTTTTAAATTATCTTTTGCTTGAGCCAATCCTCTGGCTTGAAATTCGTCTTTAATTTCACTATTTTTCAAGAAATAGATCCACTCATCTAAACTATCTTTCGCTACATCGTTAAAGTTATTAACTCTTAAAACGTAATATTCTGGAAATATTTCGTAAACTTCTTCAATTTTAAATACCTCTTTCTGTAATTCTGAAGGTTCTAATTTATCATTAATGTGAATTCCACAAAAATCTACTTTACCTTGATAAATATAATCCCTTCCTTGTCCGAGAGAAAAATAAACAATATTAATCGAATAAACTTTTTTTACTTTACCGTAAGCTTCCCCTTTACCAAGATATTCGCTAATTAATGCCGAAACTCCATACAGCATCCGATGAAAATAATCATTTTCTGGGCTGTTTTGAACTTCAATTAATAAAAATTCATCTTTCGTATTTTTAGCTAAAATATCAACTCTGTTAAGCTTGCTTTCTTCAGTTATTCGATTGCTTTCACTTTCTAAAATCGACTCAATAAAGATATCTTCTTTTAATAATTCGCTGACAAAACCTTCTAAAACTACGTAATTAGCTTTATCGCGCAATAGTTTTTTGATTGCCCAGTCGAAGCGAATATGTGTTCCTGCCATGATTGTTTTTGCGATTGAAAGCGATCTGGGTTATTTTAAATTTTATTGTAGAAGAAATTAGACGGGCAGGGATGCCCACCCCACAAGAAATTTTTTTTTAATCATTAAAGATTTACGCAAAGCCCCCCTTTTTAAGGGGGTTGGGGGGATCTAAACGGCGCTAATAGTTATTTTATCGTTGCGGTTGCGTAAGTCTTGTGATTATTTAAAGCATAATCAATTATCCCCCGCTAACGGGTGGAATTAATACAACTTCATCTCCATCATTTAAAGGAGTATCTGGTTCGACAAAATCTAAATTTACGCCAAATCTGGTTACATCTCGCCACTGTTCGAGTTCGGGATGTTCTGCGATTAAATGTTCTCTTACTTGGGATACTGGCGTATTTTCGGGAAATTCTAATGTTAGTTCTGGTTCGTCGTATGCTTCTTGATAAGCCGCAAATAGTTTAACGGTAATTTTTATTGAATTGGGCATGAGGAATTGGGGATAGGGGATTGGGCATGGGGCATTGTCTCCCTAATAATTATTATTATCGAAAAGAGTAAGGGCAGTAGTTTAGTATTTCATTCTTAAGATAGTGTGTTATCTCAAAAGCATCTTCTAAGCTGATAAGCTAAGTCACATAGCAAAAAGACAACAATATGAGCGAAGATACAGCAAAAAATCAAGCTGAAAAAAACAATCCCAAAGAAGAAGCACCAGAATTAAGTCCGGAAATGCTCGACAAAATTAAGCATCCCCCATCAATTAACAACACACTCCAGAAACCAATCCCCCGAAGAGCTAAAAGGCAACCCCGCAGTATCACCCGAAATGCTCGACGACAGGTAAGCAGTTAGGAGTGAGGGGTTAGGAGTATCAAGTAGTGAGTAGTAAGTAGTAAGTAACGAGTACTACAAATGTAGTGGGAGCGTCTCGCTCCCTAGAAAAAATCTCACTCCCCATCTCCCCATCTCCCCATCTCCCCATCTCCCCATCTTCCCATCTTCCCATCTTCCCATCCCCAATGCCCAATCCCCCATGCCCAATTCCACGTTCCCCATAATCTACTCGGACGAATTTCTCGAACACCTTACCGGAAGAGGACATCCGGAAAAGCCAGAGCGTTTAAGTGCTGTTGTTTCGGCTTTGAAAGAAGTTGCTTTTTCTCAACAAATTGAATGGCGATCGCCAACTTCCGTAAACCAAAATTCGCCGCTTGCTTTGATTGAGGAAATCCATTCACCGCGCTATATCCGTAAAGTTAAGGAAATCGCTACCGATGGCGGTGGCTTTTTGGATACGGATACTTATGTTTCCCCACGCAGCTATGATGTGGCGTTGTTAGCGGTGAATGCTTGGCTCGATGGGGTAGATATTGTTCTAAAAACTGGTAAACCTGCTTTTGTGTTGGCACGCCCACCGGGGCACCATGCGGAAATCGATTATGGTATGGGGTTCTGTTTATTTTCTAATGCGGCTATTTCTGCTTTCCATGCTTTAAAAAAAACAGAAGTTAACCGTGTCGCGATTTTGGATTGGGATGTGCATCACGGTAACGGTACTCAAGCAATCGTAGAAAACAATCCCGATATTGCTTACTGCTCGCTGCATCAATATCCCTGTTATCCCGGAACTGGTAAAACTTCGGAACGGGGTATTAATAATAATGTATTAAATTTGCCCATACCTCCCGACAGCGATATTAGTACTTATCAACCGGCATTCGAGAAAGAAGTACTGCCGTTTTTATCAAACTTTCAGCCAGATTTACTCTTAGTCAGCGCTGGTTACGATGCCAATCTCGACGATCCATTAGCGCGAATGAATTTGCAACCACAAGATTACGGTTTATTTACGCAATATTGCTTAAAAGTCACTCCTAAAATAGTATTCGGTTTAGAAGGCGGTTACGATTTACCAACACTTTCTCAATCAGTAATAGCAACCGTTGAAAGTTGTTTGGATTGAGAATTGAGAATTGGGCATTGGGCATTGGTAATTGGTAATTGGTAATTGGTAATTGGTAATTGGTAATTGGTAATTGGTAATTGGTAATTGGGCATGGGGAGCATCTTGCTCGCTTGCGATAAGGGCATAAAAAAATCTTAGTTCTTTAAAAATAGTAGTGCGAGCATCTTGCTCGCTTGCCTGTTCTAGCCAACAAGATGCATATCCTTACGGACACGCTGCGCTAACGCACTACTTAAATTTCACGATTTTCTAACGAGCAAGATGCATATCCTTACGGACACGCTGCGCTAACGCACTACTTATAATTTCACGAAGCATTAAAGATTGTTCTAACTCCTAACTCCTAACTGTTAATTGATAAGCTGTTGTGCATTTAATTTGTATATTGCAAGCGGGCAGGATGCCCGCACTACAATAACTCTAACTGTGTCCCTTATTCAATCTAGCTACACATCAGCTTAATTGTTAATTGATAATTGTTCACTGCTCACTGCTCACTCCTCCCTACTCACTGCCAGCTGTTCGCTGTTAACGGTTTCTTCAAAAATTTCTAAGTCAAACCAAAATGTCGTTCCAATTCCTACTTCACTTACTAAACATACTTGAGTGTGATGTTTGTCTTCAAGAATGTTTCTGACGATTGATAATCCTAAACCAGTTCCTTCCAGGGTATGGACGCGGTTTTCAACGCGGAAAAAGCGGTCGAAAATAGCTTGCTGATCTTCATGAGGAATACCAATTCCTGTATCGCCAATTTCTACGCGCACGCGAGATATTGAGAGATTTAAAAGTGGCTGGGGTTGGAGTTCGTATGCCCGGAGTGCTACTTTTCCACCGGCTTTACTAAACTTGAGTGCATTACCAATTAAGTTTGCTAATACTTGCAGCAATAAATCGTAATGTCCTCTTACTAAAGGCAAGTTTGGACCTATATCTTGAATTAATTCAATACCTTTATCTCTAGCATTTAATTGATAAGTACGTAGAGTTTGTTCGATGGCTTGACTTAAATCAACTCCATCCATGCTGTAGCTGCGTCCGGATTCCAATTTTGATAAATCTAATACATCGTTAACTAAACGTGCAAGTCTATCTGTTTCATTATTAACTGTTTGTAAAAACTCCTTTCGCTGTTCTATATCCAATTCTTCGCCGAATTCGTGTAGGGTTTCAATAAAAGATTTGATATTAAATAAAGGCGTTCGTAATTCGTGGGAAACGTTACTAATAAATTGACTTTTCGCTTCATTAAGTTCTACTTCGCGAGTAATATCTTGGATGGTTATTGCAATGCCCTTGATACTTTCTCGCTGCTGATTTATAACTGTAGTTAAAAGAATGCGGATAGTTCTTTTAATCGGTTCATTGATAGTAATGCGGAACTCGGCGCGTTCTAAGTCTCCGGCCGTCATTTTGTGCAAATAACGATTAATTTCTATCTGCATCTGTGAAGGTAAATAGTTCAATACGCTATTACCAACTACCTCAGCTTCTTCCCAACCAAAAATTGCTTTCGCGGTCGGGTTGGCTAATATTACCTGCATTTCGTTGTCAATCAACACCGCACCATCAGCAATAGTGGAAACCAAAGTTTCTAACTTAGCTTTTTCTGCTGTTAATTCCTCTATATTTTGTTCTTCATAACCTTCTAAGCGCTCGCCCATTTCATTGAAGCTAGAAATTAATTCTTTGAGTTCTCCGGAAAACTCTAGCTCGATTCGCTGCTTAAAATTCCCCGCAGCAATTTGTTTGACTCCTGCCAACAACTCTTTTATGGGCTTAGTAATAGTCAAAGCATTAATTACTCCTCCCAAAATTACCATTACCCAAATCGAGATAAACACCGCAATTGTCACATCGCGGGTAAAGTTGGTAGAAATAACAGCGGTTTGATTGGGGTTAATACCAACCGCTAAAATGCCCAAATCTTTACCATTCGCTCTCAAAGGGACAAAAACGTCGGTAACTTCCCCATCCGGTGAAGAATGGTGACGCACCATAGGTTTTTCCACATTAGCGGCATAATCTTCTGGAAGCTGAATCTTGCGTTCGATAGTCAGTGAATTTTCGACTTCTGGTTCCCAGAAAGGAATACCAAAAAATATTTTTCCAGTTTCATCAGCATAAAGCATATAGCGAACGCTAGAAGTTGTGCTATAAAAGCGTTGAGAAAACTGTGCTATCTCAGTGTAATTATTCTCAGCCAAAAACGGAGAAACATTCGCAGCCAGCAGCAAACCTAAATCTCGTCCAAAACGAGTGTCGTTTACACGTGCATCCTGCTGAATAGTATTTACCGCCCAAAACGTCAAACCGCTCATCACCAAAGATACAACCAAAGTGACAGCCGCCAACAGCCTTGTTTGAAGATTAAAATCTGACCACCAATGGGCGATCGCTTCTCTAATTGTTTTAAAAATAGCTCGCATCTCAAATACAAGTTGTTAGTAGTTTTTATGAAGACAGCCCCAACAACTAAAAGTTAACAGCTAAGTTGACAAACAGTGAAGAAAGTTGGGAATTGGGGATTGGGAATTGGGGATTGGGAATTGGGGATTGGGAATTGGGAGACAAGGGGACAAGGGGAAGAATTCTTAATTTACTACTCACTACTCGCTACTCGCTACTTACTACTCTCTCCTAACTCCTGACTCGATACCCAATATCCCTTCGATAGTACATTTGATCGAAGTTGATTTTTTCAATACCACCGTATGCTAATCGTAATGCTTGCTCGAAGTTTTCTCCGACTCCTGTTACGTTTAAAACCCTACCTCCATCTGTAATTAACTGTTGATTTAACTGCGTTCCGGCGTGAAATACGGTTGCTCCTGCGGCTTCGGCTTCGGCAATGCCTGTAATAACTTTACCTTTTTCATAAGCTCGGGGATATCCCCCAGAAGCAGCAACTACTGTCGCGGCGGCTCCTTGTTTCCATTTTATGGGTGGCATTTGCTCTAGACGCTGCTCGATGCAGGCAAGCATTAATTCTTCTAAAGGCGTTTCTAATAATGGTAATATTACTTGGGTTTCTGGGTCGCCAAAACGACAGTTAAATTCTAAAACTTTGAATTCACCTGTTGAAGTGACCATTAATCCGGCATAAAGTACGCCTCGATAATCAATTTTCTTTGCTTTTAAAACATTTATAGTTCGATCTAAAACTTGTTTTTGAACTCGTTCCATTAAATTAACGGTAGCTATGGGTGTTGGTGCATAGGCTCCCATTCCGCCTGTATTCTCTCCCGTATCTCCTTCACCAATGCGTTTGTGATCTTGGGCTGGCAATAAAGGTCTTATAGTTAAACCATCCGTCAAAGCTAAAACGGATACTTCCTGCCCGGTTAAACATTCTTCAACAACTACAAATTCCCCAGCGTTACCAAACTGACCGTCAAAGATTGCTTCAACTGCCTCTACGGCTTGGTTTAAGCTGGTTGCAACGGTGACACCCTTACCGGCGGCCAAACCGTCAGCTTTGATGACAATTGGCACCCCGTGTTCTTTGATATAGCTTTTCGCGGGTGCTGCTTTATTGAATACCACACTATTAGCTGTGGGAATATTCGCTTCTTGCATGATACTTTTTGCCCATGCTTTGCTAGCTTCGATCTGCGCTCCCGCTTTGGTTGGGCCAAAAACTGTTAAACCAATTGAATGCAGATAATCGGTAATTCCTTTTGCTAAAGGTACTTCTGGCCCTATAACCACAAGGTTGATTTGTGCTTTTAAAGCAAAATTACTGATGCCTTCAAAGTCATCAACTTTCAAAGAAACATTTTCACAGTTGTCCAAACTAGCCGTACCGCCATTTCCCGGCACGCAGACAACCTGCTCAACTTGACTTGATTGAAGAAACTTCCAAGCCAGAGCGTGTTCTCTTCCTCCACTACCTACAACTAAAATTTTCACTGATTATCCTCGAATTCACCTTGATGATGCGCTTTATTTTTTCACCAATTTTAATACTTATCCTGACTTAACGATAGGAATTAACAGTTATCAGTTACCAGTAATCAATTAATATTCTTCCTTCTCTCCAATTTACTGTTGGGTTTTGGTTAAAAAAACATCAGAATTTATACTGTATTCTTCTCATAAGTTAACTCTGAATATTCGTATAATTATGGATAGAAAACTAATTTTTATTAGATATAAATACGGAACTTTTAAAAATATTTGTGGATCGGTTAGAATGTGCTTAAAAAAGTTTGAAAACTAGTGGCAACTACCTGTCTATACGGATTAACCTGTGAATATTGAGTTAAGAAAATATCTAAATATCTAGAGACATGACTAAAAATATCGTTACTGGCGCGGCAGGTTTTATAGGTTCGCATTTAGCAGAAACATTGTTAAAAAAAGGAGAAGAAGTAATTGGCATAGATGAATTCAATGACTATTACGATCCTTTCTTTAAAAATAAAAATGTTACATTCTTAAAAAGCTATGACAACTTTAAGTTAATTGAAGCAGATATTCAGTTTTTAGACTGGAACTCTTTGTTACAGGATGTTGACGTAGTTTACCATCAGGCAGCGCAAGCAGGGGTAAGGGCTAGCTGGGGGCAAGGTTTCCGTTTTTATACGGAGCGCAATATTAGCGCAACTCAAGTTTTGTTGGAAGCAGCAAAAGATGCGAAAAATTTAAAAAGGTTGGTTTATGCTTCCACATCAAGCGTTTATGGTGATGCGGAAACTTTACCTACCAGCGAATTAGTTTGTCCCAAACCAGTTTCACCCTATGGAATTACTAAGTTAGCTGCGGAAAGATTGTGCGGGCTTTATCACAAAAACTTTGGCGTACCTTTCGTAGCCTTACGTTATTTTACAGTTTATGGGCCTCGTCAGCGTCCCGATATGGCTTTTCACAAATTTTATAAGGCTGTAATTGAAGATGAAGCGATTCCCGTTTATGGTGATGGATTGCAAACCAGAGATTTTACCTTTGTCAGCGATGCGGTTGCGGCGAATTTAGCTGCTGCGACTGTAGATGATGCAGTTGGAGAAATTTTTAATATTGGTGGTGGTAGCAGAGTCGTTTTAAAAGAAGTCTTGGAAACAATCGAAGAAATTGTTGGTAAACCCATCAAGAGAAACCATATTGAAAAAGCGATGGGAGATGCTCGTCACACTGCTGCGGATGTGAGTAAAGCTAAAAAGATTTTGGGTTATCAGCCACAGGTTAGTTTAAAAGAAGGTTTAACTAGAGAATGGGAATGGGTGAAAGGGATGTATTAAATTTCTTTTACCTTTAAATAAAAATGTAAAGACGTAGCAATGCTACGTCTTTTTGTATTTTGGGTTTTAACGATAATCATACTACCGCGTTATGCTCGCACGCTTTGCGCGAATGCAAGGTTTTGTAAACATACAAATAGCTATGTAAATTCGGGAAGTTCACCATCATATTCCAACTCTATAATAAATGTAATAAAATCACCATTCCCTAACTGAGTAGTTAACTCGAAAGAAGTAGTCTTCGTCGCTTGTAGTTCATCAGATTCATTCCCAAATAGCTCATTATCTGATATGCAAAAATTCGCTTCCAAATTTTCAATTCCATTGATAGTATTTATATGACCTATCCGATTTATTTCAATAGATTCAAAAATAGTTTTTTGTTCTATAATTTTTTTCAGAAACTCTTGATTGGAAGTCATTGCAATAATTCTCCAATATTTTATTTTTTGCTATCCTTATTACAGTTATGGGTAGTAAGTAAATATAATTATGCAAAAAACAATATTATTTAGAAAAAAATAACTTCTCCTGTCTATGTGGTTAAGATAAATTCGGCCGATCTTCCTTCCATAAATTCAAAGACGTAGCACTGCTACGTCTCTACACAATAGTCATAAATTTAATTTGTATTATCCCCATTCACAACTTGCTTCAATGTCTGCAATAGTTCATGCTCGTTGTAAGGTTTGGTTAAATACACTGCTGCTCCTAACTGTATGGCTAGCTGACGATATTTCTCGGTGGTGCGCGAGCTTAGCATGACAACCGGAATATTTTGCAGATTCTCTTGAGATTTAAGACGAATCAGGAAGTTGTAACCGTCGAGACGCGGCATTTCGATGTCACAAATTATGCTTTCTACCTGTAAGCCGCTTTGTAGTTGGAAAAGTGCGTCTTGTCCGTCTTTTGCTTGTTCTACAAAGTATCCGGCTCTTTCTAAGGTAAGTGCTAAAAAGCGGCGCACGTTTACCGAATCATCTACTATTAGTATACAATTTTTCCGGCTTTTTGGTGATAGGAATGAGGTAGAAGATAAAGGTTGGGAAGTTAGATTTAAGGTATCTTTTTTAGCAATTAAATTTAATATTTGTGCCGGACTGACCAAGGGAACTATGCGACCGTTATCTAAAACAGTACAGTTATTAAAGCCTTCTGGTAAAGGAATTTTGCCTTCTACCCTACGGATTGCTACTTCTTGTTCGTCCCAACAGCGGTCTGCTTTGATTGCTATTGATTTATTGCCTGTACTAATAATTAATACAATTTTATCTTCTATTCTCGGTGGAACTTCTTGGACTGATGAAATGGAACGTATATTGTTGAAATGTAAGTAGTTACTAATATTAATTAACTCTACTAATGAACCTTGCCAGTTAATTAATTCGCCATTTTGTCCTGGTAAAATCTGCTGATTTTCTAATAAGCATATTTCTTGAATTGCGTCGGTGGGAAATGCTAATGGTATGCCGTTGCTTTCTGCTAAAACGATTCTTGCTACCGAGAGGGTAAAAGGTACCGAGAGGGTAAAAGTAGTTCCTTTGCCAGGGATGGAATCAACTGCTATTTCTCCGTTGATTAATTCGAGATTGTTACGTACCACATCCATACCCACACCACGCCCGGATAATGTGGTGACTTGTTCGGAGGTACTAAATCCAGGTTCAAAAATCAGAGTTAATAAATCATCATCGCTAGCAGTGGCTAACATTTGAGCATCCAAACCCATTTCTTCGGCACGGGTGCGAATTTTTTCTACAGGTATTCCGTTGCCGTCGTCGCTGATGGTAATAATAGTGCGATCGCCTTTATGAACGGTTTTGATTTTGATTAGCCCCTGCTCTGATTTACCTGCTGCAATTCTGGTTTGATTGTCTTCGATTCCATGTGCGAAAGCGTTTCTCACAAGATGCATCAAGGGTTCGTTTAAGGCTTCTAATATACCTCGTTCCATCAAGCTATCTGCACCTTCGATTTCTAAGCGAACGTTTTTACCGTATTCTGCATTTAAATTCTGCAAAGCTCTGGGTAGACGCTCTAATATTTCGGAAAGCGGACGCATCCTGACTTTTGTTAAAGAGTTTTGCAGTTTTCTTGATGTTCTATTAAGTAAGTGATTTACTTGTTCTGTATCTTCTAAATTAAGAGTAATGTCACCTGTAATTTCTTGAATTTTAACTATATTTTCCATCACTGTTTGAGACAGTGTATGCAGTTCGCTATAGCGTTCTAATTCTAAAGCATCAAATTTATTATTACTGCTTGAAATGTTTTCGGTGGGGTGCCATTCCCAGTTTTTTTGTACTTGATAATATTTTGGTTTTAAGGTAGACAACTGTAAAGAAAATTTTTCGTAAGACAAGCGTAATTCGTGGTTTTCGCGTTCGAGAGTTTTTAATCGGATCGAAAGATTACGAATTAATTTACTGATTCTTTCTAACTGCAATCTCACGGTATTGCGTCCGATTGTTAATTCCCCAAATAAATCGTTGATTTGTTCGAGTTGTTTGCTGGGAACTCTTACGTATGGTTCTCTATTTTCTCTTTTACTTGCTGGAGTAAATTCTGGTGTTGTTTGGATAATTTCTTCTACATTTGGAGCAAAATTATTTACTAAATTCAACTCCGGATCGATGACTAGTTTTTGACAATCTTGATTTTTTTTATTGTTGATTGTCGTGGGTAAATTATCTTGTTGATTTGCAAGCAGTAAAGTCTGGGTATTTCGCCACGATTGCAATCCTAATTCCGCAATTTCTTCAACTTCCGCATCAGAAACCGCAGTCGATAAACGTTGAATTATCGATTCGCAAAGTTGAACAAAAGCGGGTATTTGCAGCATTTCCCCCAAACCACCCAACTGAGAAGACATCATGATAATTTCTTCCCGTAAAACAGAAGATTCTTTTTGTTTTAATAAAGACTCTAAACGTTGTAAATAGCCTTCGACTTCAGTTTTAAATAATAAAGATATAATTTCTTGGGGATTTTCTTCTGTAGCAAGAATACTCATCGCGTCTTCAGGAGCGGGTTCTCCTAAAATGGTGCGTAATTCTTCAAATACTGGATAGCAAAAAGTAGTTATCCATTGTTCATCAACATCATGACCTATTGAAATAGATTCTACAATTTGACGCAACCAGTCAATTGCAGATAGCAGTAAACTTTGTAACGAACTATCAACTTCTAAAGGCTTTTTACCAGTTTTTAAAACCTTGAAAGAATCTTCGAGCAGATGAGATAAATCGCTTAAAGGATGAAACCCCATAATTGCCGCACCGCCTTTGATAGAATGAGCGGCTCTTAATGCAGCATTAATTCTTTGTAGATCGATTTTACGATTATTTTTAGCTTCAACAATCACATTTTCTAGAGTATTAATATGCTCGGTAGCTTCCTCTAGAAACTGCATTTTTATCTCTAATTCTTTTTGTGAGGACATAGGGTGAGGCGGATTGGACATTGGGCATGGGGGGTGGGGAGATGGGGTAGATGGGGAGATGGGGAGATGGGGAGAGGGGGGAGAGGGGGGAGAGGGGGTAGAGGGGGTAGATGGGGTAGATAATAATTAAGAACTTACTACTCCCTATTCACTACTCACTACTCCCTACTCCCTACTCACTACTCCCTACTCCCTACTCCCTACTTATTACTCCTAACTGTTCACTGTTAACTGACTTTAAAAGCGTCTACACTTGCGGCTAATTTATGGGAAATATCTACAGTTTTTTGTAATGATAGAGATATTTCTTGGGAGGAATTTTCGGTGTTTTCTGATATCTGGGCTATTTCTTTCATTAAACTGGTTACTTGTTTTGAAGTTTTTACTTGAATGACTGTGGCGGCGGAAATTGATTCGATTAATCCATCAATTTGATGGCTAACATCCAAGATTTCGTTAAAGTTTTGTTTGGTATTTTCAATTAAACCAGTTTCTTCTACTACCTGGGTGATTCCTAATTCCATTGCTTTAACTACTTGGCTGGTTTCTCGCTGAATTCCGGCAACGATGTCTTCAATCTCTGCGGTTGCATCGCTGCTACGATTAGCTAAAGCTGCTACTTCTTCGGCTACTACTGCAAAACCTTGTCCTTGCTCTCCGGCTCGGGTGGCTTCGATTCCGGCGTTGATAGCAAGTAGGTTGGTTTGCATGGCGATCTGATTTATCAATGACACTACGTGAGAAATTTTCTGCGAAGATTCCCCGAGTTGCTTGACTTTTTTTGCTGTATCGCCGATGGTTTCACGTAGATAATGAATGTTTTCTACAGTTAAATCCATCGCTGCACTTCCTGATTCGGCGGTACGGAAGGCTTGACTGGCAACAGTTGCAGCTTTTCTGACACCCTTGGCTATGGACTTAATCGAACTTCTCATCTCCTGTACTGAGTCTAATGTGCGATTTATTTCCAAAGCTTGCTCTTTAGCGTTAATGCTCAGTTTATTAACTGCACTTTCGTCATTTGCGATCGCGCTGTTAACTTCGGTAACTGTCAGCTTGACTTGAGTAACGATTTCGCCCAAGTTTTCGATGATGGAATTGAAAAAATCGGCTACCGTACCAATTTCCCCGGAAGTAAATTCGGCACGTACAGTTAAGTCACCGCTATTTACCGCTTCAATATTTGCAATTAACTGAGCAATTTGCTGTTGCAATACTTCTTTTTTATCAAGTTGCCCTTGAGAAAGCTGTTGGAGTTCAAAAACATTATTGACTCGTTGCAAAGCTTCTCGTACAATTCCAGCCGATTCATCAAATAACTGTATTTCCGATTGCTGCCAAAGATAATGCGAACAATGACAAGCGATTAAATAACCAAATAATTTATCGTCTTGTTTCAGAGGTACAATTAAAGTTGCTTTAATATTTAATGCTTCTAATTGTTTGACAACAGATTTTGGTAAACCTACTCTATTGATATCATTAATGGCAATAACACCGTCAACCTGTAATTCAGAAAAATCAAACTTTTTATCTAAAACTGAAGGTAAACCAATATTACCCGATTCCGCAATGAAGCTTCCCGTTTCAGTTGAATCAAATTTATAAATCAGCGCTTTTTCTACTTTCAAAGATTTGCGGATATTTTCAACCGCTAGATTACAAATCTCTTGATGGTTGATGGAATCAGATAAATTAATTGCCAGTTGTTGAATAGCTGCCCGTTTTTCTGAAGTCGTTAACTGTTCTAAAGTTAATCCTAGTTGAATTGCTAGCTGTTTTAACAAATGGATTTCAAAGGCTTGCCAAAGATGTGGGTTCCAGCAGTGATGCGCTATCAGAAAACCGAATATTTTGTTATTTATGAAAATAGGTGTTAGTAAAATTGCTTTAATTTTCAAGCGCTTCATTAATTCCAAATGTTCGCTGCTGAGTCCAGCTTCATCGATATTATTGATAGCTAAAACTTCAGATTGTTTGTAAAGTTCTGTAAGTTCTTTCGCCAAAGAAATATCTTCTATCGTCTCTCCAAAAGTGATCGGTAAACCCGGAGCAATTTCTTCTGCGATAACTTGACCTTCACCATCCGAGTTACAATGATAAATAACTACTCGGTGCGCTCCTAAAGTTTGCCGGACTTCTTTTACAGTTCTATTGAACAAATCTTCACTATTCAGAGACTGAGAAATTGAAATAATCGTATCCGAAAGTAATTTCGCTTGTTCGCTTTCAACTCTTTCTTGAAATAGTAATTCTTGTAATTGTTCGACAATTAAATTAACATTGCGACTCAAAATAGCAAACTCATCTTTACCTTTGATGGGAATGCGGCTATTAAGATTACCATTCGCTAACTTTTTCACTGCTAAATTAGCAGCAGTAATTGGTAAAACCAAACGACGAGCAAGTGTTGCAGCGCTGATACCCGCAAGCAATGCAGCAGCTAAAGTACCCATTTGCAACATTAGTAATAACTGCTTCTGAGATGCTTCTACCTGCTGTGGTGTTTTAACATCCGTGTCGCTAACTTCTGGGGTAATAATTTGATTGCCTAAATGATAAGATAATGCTGTAATACCTGCTGTGGGTAAACAGCACAAAGCAAGAGATAGCATTACCGCTTTACCGCTTAAGTTGATGTTTCTCAACCGATTCATTCGTTTAATAAAAGCAGAATGCGATTGTCTTGGTTGATTTTTAATATTTTTAGGAAAATTCGAGAATTCAGACTGCGAATGTCTGTTTTTTGTTTGGGTTTGATTTTTTTTCAAGTTATTCATCATTCAGCTATTCTCAAATCTTTTTGCGTGCTTGTATCTTATTCAGTTGTAAATATTGATGGAAATAGGGAACGGGGAATGGGGAACGGAATTAATAAACCTTTTAGTTATCGCCGTATATAGTATGCTAAAGATATAGATCAAATTGTATTCCTTAGTATACAAAAATCGGATTTTGGATTTTATATTAACGGTTACTCCTCTCAACGTTTTAAGATTACCGATATAATTTCTTTTTTTTATACTTCCTACTCCCCGTTCCCCGTTCTCTTTTTTAAGCTTACTTATTGTAAAGAAACGAAGATTTGAGAATAGCCTGTATATTTAATACCAAATTTAATTCATCTTCGTCAGCAATACATCCATTTAGATAAGGAATTATATCACTTGCTTGATTTTGAGCCGATTGAATAGTGCCGGAATCAAATCTGACTGTACCTTTGATTTCTGGAACCATTAAACCGATGGTTTCCGCTTCATGACGAATTACAATAATATTGCATTGTCGCATTTGAGATTGTGACTCCAAACCCAATATTTTTGGTAAGTCAACAACCCAGATAATTCGATTGCGCCAATTCATTAATCCCAGAATTAACTCAGACGTATTTGGGATTGAAGTTATTGCTGCTAAAGGTAATACAACTACTTCTTCAGTAAAATTTACCAGTAAAACAGCAGTAGTACTTCGATTTAGCTTGAATTGAAGATAGCCCTCACCTAAATTTGTCTGTGGCTGGGTTAATAGCTTCATATTAGATGCATTCATATTTAATAAAGTCTGATTTCCAATGTCGTCAACTTATGCAAAAACCGATTGAATTGTATTAAGTAGTTATTCGCAGTTATAAAGCTTATTTAGCTCCCGTAGACTTAACAATTTTGTAATCACCATTATCAAGATAATGACTCATTAGCTCCAATTCACTTAGAGAGTCTTCAACAATTAATACAGTAATGAAAGAACAACCAATCAAATTAAATAGGACTTATTGGTAATTGTTCACTGCTCGCTGTTATAGTAAATGATGGAAAATCATCTTCAATAGCTCACTTTGATCGAAAGGCTTAGTTAAATAACCGCTAGCTCTAACCATTTTTGCCTTGGCTCGATCGATAAAACCTTTTCTTCCAGTCACCATAATTACGGGTACATCTTTGAAATACGAATGTTTCCGCAACAGCGAACATAATTCATAACCATCCAAATTCGGCATTTCTATATCCAGTAAAATTAAATCTGGATTCGTGCTTAGAATTTGCATCAAAGCTTTTAAAGGTTCGTTGAAACCAACAACGCTAAAAATTTCTTCGTCTAAAAAAGATTGAATTGCAGTTAACACTGTAGGGCTATCGTCAATACAGACTATGGTGTAAACCTTTTTTCGATAATTCTGTCTGTAAACGCGCTGAGGGCTGTTGGGATAATTCGCAGTTTGAGCCGGAGCTTGACTAATCCCTGCTTTTGGCAAAGGTTGCTGAATCGGTATTTTATTCGATGAGATTTGCTCTACATTTTTAGATGGTGGATTTACGATTACTGGCGACGGAGTATTTTCTAGATTCCGTGACTTTTGCTGAGTGTTTTCGATTAATAAATTCATATCTAGCTTGCAAAACTTAGGCATATCCTCCATAAAACTTTCCGTAGCAAATTCATAACTTCCTTGTTTTATAGCAAGAAATGAACTCAAAACATCAAATGCTAACTCCTTGATTAAGATTTTTGCTTGTGCTGGTGTAATCAGCTTTTGATTAACTAACCAGCAAATAGCTAAATAATCCGGATTAACTATCGCTTGATTATCAATACCTTTTTGAAAAATGATTCGTAACTGCTGATATACCTTTTTTTGAGCAAGTGCAGGAATTTGCTTACCGTATTGTTGCAATTTTCTATAAAGCAAATCGAACATTTTATCCGTACAAGAAGCATAAATTAGCTTGCTATCCTCGAAATAAAATGACCAGGAATCTGATGTACTAAAAACTTGTAAACACCCAGTAACAGGTTTATCAGTAATTTTTTTTAGCAGCACAGTCGGCTGAATTCGTTGAAAAAATCTGTATCTATTTATAGGAAGGATTTTCATGTTCTGTGGCTTTTAATTTACTACAGAGATACCGCAATGCTAAGAACTTTTGTCATAGCGAAAATAAGCCGCATACGAGTTTACAGGTAATGTTTGTTCAAAATTGTTCGTCTATAGAACATTGAAACGTGTTGTTTCTATCTTTCGCTAACCCTGTATATGCGACGGGTAGAAATTTACATAAACACAAGCAAACTAAAAGAGAAGTTTTACAGCGATACTATGCAGCGATTAGCGATTCACAAAAAAGTCATTCTTCTATAAGAAACGTCATTCTGCATATTTTCAATTTAGAAGAAGCACCAACTGACAGCATAACCAGTAAAGAGAGCGTCAGTTAGGTGGTAGATGACAAGCAACTAACTTACTAACTTTTAGATTACTCTAATGTACCAGAAAAAGTAAAAGATGTATGAAAGTTTTTGTTGACAAGTAAAGCTCATATTAAAACCAAATATTGTGAATGGCAAATGTTTTTTTATAAATAGTTAATTATCGTTTTTGGGTTCTTATACTTAAAGAATTCTTTCTGTAGAAGCGATTACAGTTTCCTTGTATCTTTGAATATTAATAATTTAGGTGCGGCTATTCTGCTTTTTTTCCGGATGTTTATATAATAAGATATTTGTTAGCGATTGAGTGAGTAATGATAATGTTTTTGTTTTTCAGTTATTAGTTATTAATTAATCTGGCAGTTGAAACTAATATATGTCCTGCTGAATCGGTATCCCGTTCTATTTCCGGGAAAGTAGCCACAAAAATAGTTTTAGAAACAAAAGTCCAAAGACAGTCAAAATCTACTGGCTTAACTACTTGGGTAAAAGAGTATTCTACCGGCAGCTAAACCCAAAAGCAGGTTATACATAATCAACTTATGTTACTCATCCTTGGCTTATTACAGATGCTTCAGATAACTGTTTAGGCGTTTATTATCCTGATGGACAAACTCAGGTTGTAAGAATTAAACGATAAGGGGGGAAACCAAAAATATAGTGAATGCAACCGAATGCCTCGTCGCAATTACAAGACATAATTATAATTTATTCACGCCTACCCGCCTATCATTTGTATTCTTTTCAAATAAAAACACTCCATAACCTAGCCCACGCAGGTGGGCTTCGCAATTGTAGCCCCACCCTTCGAGGGTGAGGGCTTATTTTAATCTAAAACCTAAAATCCAAAGTTCAACTATCCCCTCTGCCTTTCCCTCTGCAAAGAATTCAAAGAATCATTAATCGATTTAACCGCTTGCGGGGAAACATCATACTCCGACTCTCCCATAACTTCCAAAGTCTTTTCCAAATCCTTAATTACTTGATTCAATTCCTTGTCAGATAATCTACGTGCCTTTGCTTGCATATTCAGCGCAACGTTGCTCAATGCAAAAGCAGCATCCTGACGAATCCATTTCGATTCATTTTGCAATGCTTCTTGTAACAAAGGTAAAGCAACTTTGGTATCTCCACCTAGATTCGCAAGAGCAGTCGCAGCAGTGTAGCGTACCTCTGATTCGCTATCGTTTAGCGCTACCATCAAAGCTGGCTCGGCTATTTTCGCGCTTATGCCCATTCCACCCAATGCACGCGCAGCATTAACTCTGGCTTCTATATTTTCACTTCGCAATACTTGAATTAAAGTAGATACTGCACCCCTGATGCTTGCTGTGGCATTTTCGGTTGTCTGTGCCGATGCTGTGGCGATCTGAAATAATGGTGAGGAGAAACATATCAATGTTAGAGAGATGGTAGAAGCAAAGCTGTAACTAACAAATTTTGCAAAATCTTTCACCGAGCAGTTTAGGTAGATGCTTTTCATAATCGCTTTGTATAACATTATCAGTACTGTTATACACTTAACACTTATGCAACTGCACGACCGTAATAATACTGAATCATACTTCAGTTCTGCTCTATTTTGATTTTTCAGTTTTATTGTTCGTGTCTTTCATCAAACAATATATTTAAAGATTACTTTGAGTAAATCCTTTTTCCCGAAAGGTTTAGTAATGTAATCTGATGCTTTAACCATTTTGGCTTTTACCCGATTGATAATTCCTTTTTTCCCCGTTACCATAATTATCGGTGTTTCTTTCAAAGCAGAATGTTTCCGCAATAAAGAACATAATTCATATCCATCTAATGTTGGCATGGTTATGTCTAATAAAATTAAATCTGGCTTTAAGCGAATAACTTGCATTAAAGCTTTTAATGGATCGTTTATACCAACTACAGAAAAAAGGTTATCATCTAAGTACATTTTGATAGCATTTACCACCGCTTTACTGTCATCAATACAGACAATGTTGTAAGTTTTAATATTCTCTTCCTGCTGGTAATCACCGTAACGATGACTTTGAGTTTCTAAAGCATTCCTTTGTGAAACTGCTATCTCAGATTTTCTAATAAAGTTGAGATAATGGATTTCATCTTCTTCTTGGTAAGAATCATCCTCATTTTCATAGTCTGAATAATTAATTGTCGTACTTAAGAAGCTATCTCCATTATCGTATAAATTATTCTCAGAATGTGAATTTATGTAAGGTTGGGATAATTTTAAATTCTCATTTTCTTCGTTTAATTCCGCATAACTTTGATTAAAATAATCATCATTATCGTTCAAATTTTCAAATAAGTCCCTATCTTCTGTATCTCGATAATCTTCTGTTTGATATCGATCGTTGAAGCCGTGCCAAAGATAGTTATGTAAAGATGATTGATTATTTTGCATATTGAATGGACTCGGTTTAAAGTTAAGATTGAGAGTACTTTCGCTAAATAAAAAAAGCTAGAAATGTCTAATAAACAATCAACTCAATTCTTCAGATAGCTGCTAGCACAAATTAAAGGTTCCTTACAGTAATCCTATTTTAAATCTTAGAACACTTTCTCAGACACTTTGAGCCGAATCACTTAGGGAAATTTAAAATTGCAGAATTTATGTTAAATTCTGAAGCAATCTAGTCAGGACTGATTGCATATTGCCTAATAATATCATCAAAGTCTTAAATAGAATATTTACATACTGATTTTTTAGCTCAAAATGTTTGAATACACTAATAATAATAATTTCAGTATTTAGCTCTTCACTTCCGGAAGTATTGCCCGATACAGACAAATAAAGTTTTGAGCTTAAGCAGCTATCTGGAGAACTTGGTAAATACTTTGTTAAGATATAGCGATTCTAAATAGAAACCGATTGATTTGTAGTGCGAGCATCTTGCTCGCTCGGTACTAGCGAGCAAGATGCTCGCACTACGGAAATTAATTGGAATGACTATATTGGCTTCGATGCAGTAGCAGCTATCAACTAGCCTGAGAAGAAAATTAAATAATTATGACCGCTTTTTAGTGTAGTTCAGTTAAGAATCAGCTTTCTATTCAATCGACGACTATCGGATTGTGGCTAATGTATCATTAGTAACTTATTAACTCAGTTTCAAGCTGTTAATTCTTACCAGTAACAATAATCAGCTATTAAAATAGTCGTAAAAATTACACTTTATTAAGTCTAGATTAACTATGAGTAGGAAATTAGTTTTATGTAAAAATATAGTATTGTTCCTGTAGAGGATTAATTGCAAAGTTTTTAAATATTCTTGTTTTTATTGAAAATTCGCGTTGGTTTTTTTGTCGATCGCACAACAGAATAATACTATTTTCATAAAAATAAACCGGGTTTATTAGGGCTTAACGAAAATAGTGCAAGATATGACTTATATCTAAAAAATATATAAAATTACGATCGGAAAATAGTATTATTTATAATTACGACAATATTGCTTGTTTTCCGTTCCCTATTCTTGATTAACTAAAAACTAAAATGATCTCAAATCAATCAATATCTTTAGAAGTTGAACAAAACAGTTCGCGTTTAGATAGTTACCTTTCTCAAAAAAGCCCAGATTTATCACGTTCGAGAATTCAACAATTAATTGAAAAAGGGTCACGTCCAAGTTAATGGTGAAATTTGTAATTCTAAAAAAATAGCTCTTAAACAAGGAGATTTTATTGTTTTAGAAATACCGCAAGCCGAACCTTTAGAATTACAGGCAGAAGATATTCCTTTAGATATTTTGTACGAAGACGAACAAATTCTTATTTTAAATAAACCTGCTGGTTTAGTCGTTCATCCTGCACCAGGGCATCCCAATGGAACTTTAGTTAATGCAGTTTTAGCTCATTGTCCTAATTTGCCAGGAATCGGTGGAGTACAACGTCCGGGAATCGTTCACCGACTTGATAAAGATACCACCGGAGCCATCGCGATCGCCAAAACTGAAGTTGCCCATCACAGCTTGCAAGCGCAACTGAAAGCCAAAACGGCGCGTAGAGAATATCTCGGTGTAGTGTACGGTGTAACCAAGCAAGAATCCGGTTCCATAAATTTACCTATAGGTCGTCATCCTAAAGAACGAAAAAAAATGGCGGTTGTTCCCGTAGAAAAAGGTGGGCGTGAAGCTGTTACCCATTGGCAAATAAAGGAACGTTTGGGGAACTATACATTAATGCACTTTCAGTTAGAAACAGGACGTACCCATCAAATTCGCGTTCACAGCGCTCAAATTGGTCATCCAATTGTAGGAGATTCTGTTTATAGTTCGGGTCATTCGGTAGGAGTAAATTTACCAGGACAAGCTTTACACGCTTGGAAACTTCAGTTAAAACATCCTCTAACTAACAATTTAGTTGAAGTTGTAGCACCTCTTCCTCAAGTATTTTCGACTTTATTACAAGTTTTAAGGCGACGTTAAGCGAATTTATTAAAAATAGAAAATACTAATTACATTTATAAGTTTTTGAATTCATCTTTACATAAATAAATTATTGCTGAAACATTGTATTGATTGAAAATTGAAGCAATACTTCCGGTGATAGTAAGATTTTCGCTGGATATTTGCATAATCGAACGTTAACCATATATTTTGACCTCTTCTACGTAATATATATGTAAGTTATAATACTATATTTATTATATGAATTACATTAAGCACAAATCTAGTTGAGCCGCATTAATTTCGCCATTTAAAACATTTTTAGTGCGAGCATCTTGCTCCGATTTCAATATTATTATACCTGTATTTACTTAGACAACCTTTTTATAATACATCTTTTTTACATCTAATAATATAGAAAAAACCAATTGTAACTCTGGATGAAGAAAAGTATCCGAACGTAAAGCATATCTTGCAATTAGAGGTTTAAAAAGCTTATACATAGAGACTTTGACTTGATTAGACATACATTTACTTTCCGTTAATAAACTTAACCAAAAAAAAGTTCAACCGATATATACAATACGAACAAGGTTTTAAAAGCAATTACAAATCAAGCAAAAAATTAAGTCTTTTTGGACTACTTATTTGCATAGGGCAACGCTGATGCCTAGTAGCTAGAGATGCAAAAGTTACCATAATTTGGCTGAATTTATGCTGAAAAATTGAACTGCTGCAAACCAATTAAGAGCTAAATAAACTTGATGGAGACAATAAAAAATGCTTGATGCTTTTTCTAAAGTTGTTGAACAAGCTGATAAGAAAGGTGCTTACCTCGGAGAAGACGAAATCAATGGGTTGTCAGCAATGGTTGCTGATAGCAATAAGCGTTTAGATATAGTTAACAGACTCAGCAGCAACTCTTCTTCGATTGTGGCAAACGCTTATCGTGCTTTAGTTGCCGAACGTCCGCAAGTCTTTAATGCTGGTGGTGCTTGCTTCCATAATCGCAATCAAGCTGCTTGCATTCGTGATATGGGATTTATCCTACGGTACGTTACCTATTCCGTACTTTCCGGAGATACAAGCGCAATGGATGACCGTTGTTTAAACGGTTTAAGGGAAACCTATCAAGCTTTAGGTACTCCTGGCGATGCTGTGGCTTCTGGAATTCAAAAAATGAAAGATGCTGCGATGCAAATTGCCAATGATTCCAACAATATAACCAAGGGTGATTGCAGCCAGTTAATGTCGGAAGTGGGAAGCTATTTTGACCGCGCTGCCTCTGCTGTAGTCTAATAGACTTTCTCTGAATCGCACTTTTTGTGAGAGTAGTTTTTTGTCATCTGTAACTGCTATCGTTTGCAGCCTGCAATCAGATGACGCAGCAATTGTTTTAACAAACCGTACCCAAATAAAGGAATATCGAAAATTATGAAAACACCTTTGACTGAAGCAATATCAACCGCAGACGTTCGCGGTTCCTACTTAAGCAACACCGAAATGCAAGGTGTTTTCGGTCGCTTTAACCGCGCTAAAGCAGGTTTAGAAGCAGCCAAAGCATTTTCCCAAAATGGTCAAAAATGGGCAGAAGCAGCAGCAAATCACGTGTATAAAAAGTTTCCCTACACCACACAAATGGAGGGACCACAATATGCATCTACCAATGAAGGCAAAAATAAATGCGTGCGCGACATTGACCATTACTTACGCACTATTAGCTACTGCTGTGTAGTTGGTGGCACAGGTCCTTTAGATGAATATGTCGTTGCTGGATTAAGCGAACTAAATGCCGCTTTAGGTTTATCTCCTAGCTGGTATGTAGCTGCTTTAGAATTCGTCCGCGACAATCATGGTTTGAGTGGAGATGTAGCCGGAGAAGCTAATATTTACCTTAACTATGCAATCAATGCATTGAGTTAGAAGTAATAAAGTATTTAGTTAAAACAGTACCGCTTATTTATTCCTGAATTGCTTGTGAAGCGTTAATAACCTGGTTTCTTTGAGAGTAAAAAGGCGGATATTGCTCGATTATTCCCAAGAAACCAGGTTTATTTGCATTTTTTCAGTGGAAAATTAAACCCTTTCGAGCAAAATCCGATCGGTGCAAAACATGAATCTAATTAATAAACCTGTAAGAAAAAGGAGAAATTGTAAATATGAATAGTTCAGTTGCAGAAAGATTAGCAATTAGAGATGCAGTTGAGAATAAAGTAGAACTGCGTCAAAATTGGAACGAAGACAATTTGCAGTTGGTATTTAAAGCTGCTTACACCCATATTTTTGGTCGTCAAGGAATATATGCCAACGAAAAATTTACTAGTGCCGAGTCTTTATTGCGTAACGGTAAAATTGATGTACAGCAATTTGTTGAAACCTTAGCAAAATCTGATTTTTACAAAGAATGCTTTTTTCAAAGTAATTCCCAAGTGCGGTTTATTGAATTAAACTACAAGCATTTACTCGGACGTGCGCCCTACGATCAATCAGAAATCGCCTATCATACAGATATCTACGCCGCGAATGGCTATGATGCAGATATTGAATCCTATATCTACAGTTCCGAATACGAAAGCGCTTTTGGTAATTATACCGTTCCCTATTACCGTGGATTTAGTACAATTCCCGGCATGAAAACCGTCGGATATAACCGGATATTTGCATTACACAAAGGCTTTGGTAACAGCGATAACGCTCAATATGGCGGTAAAAATTCACGCTTGCGGGGACAGATTTCCAAAAACCAAGCAAACATGATTGTACCGCCAACCTCACCTGCTTCAAGCTTTGCATCGACAGCACCAACATTGATTAGTTCCGCACCAAGGGGAGACAATCGAATGTTTATCATTGAATCTATCGCAGGTGGAATTAATAGTAAAGTAGCCCTGCGTCGCAGCAGACAAGTTTACACCGTACCCTACAGCCGTCTCTCAGACACATATCAAGAAATTCACAACGCGGCGGTAAGATAACCAAAATTACACCAGCTTAGGAAAGATGGGGGGACAAGGGGACAAGGAGATAGGGAGGCATTCTTAAAGTAGCGAGTAGTAGTTATGGTAGTTTACTTGTTACTTGCTACTTGTTACTTATAACTCCTCACTTCTAACTATTCCCCATGCCCCATGCCCAATCCCCAATTTTTTTTATGAACGAACCAATATTTACTGCGGAAGCTGCGGAAACTGCTTTACAAAGTGAAGATAATCAAATCCGCTACTATGCTGCTTGGTGGTTGGGAAAGCATCAGGTGCAAGAAAGCTGTGCGGCTTTGTGTGAAGCTTTGTTTGATGAACGTTATCGCATCCCGTCGGGGGGATATCCTCTGCGTCGTCAAGCTGCACGCGCATTGGGGCAATTAAAAAATCGATCTGCTGTGGAAGCATTAATTAAAGCTTGCGAATGCGATGATTTTCGTTTACGAGAAGCAGTAATTCAAGCTTTAGCTGCTATTGGCGATCGCAAAGCCATAAATCCTTTATTAAAAATGATGCGGTGCGATGAAGAGCAGCCATACGAAGCTTTGATTGAAGCTCTTGCAACTTTCAAAGTTGATTCAGCCCGTTCTTTAATTGAACCTTTCTTGAATAATTCATCCGAAAGAATCCAATGTGCCGCAGCACGATATTTTTATCTTGTAACTCAACAACCGCAATATCTTGAAAGCATTCTTAAATACCTCAACCATGAAAATATGTACGTGCGTTGGGCGGCGGTTTTCGACTTAGGCGCGGTGGCACATCATCAAGCAGTAGAAGCCATTCTCACGGCTACAGTTCCTAATAGTTTGAAGCTGCTAAATTTGAAGCGAATTTTAGAAACCATATTAGATAGCGATACTCCTGAAAAAGAAACATCCCAATCAATTTTTCACGCAATTGATGATTTATTGATTCAGGTTTGAAGGGAATTGGGAATTGGGCATGGGGCATTGCGGATGGGGCATTGGGCATTGGGGGAAATTTTTAGAGTCGTGAGTAAAAAGTTTAATTTACCAGCTATCAACAACTCATAACTCTCTACTTACTACTCGCTACTCGCTACTCACTACTCACTACTCGCTACTCACTACTCATTCTTAACTCCTATGAACGTCTTAGATTCTCTAGATATTTCTGCGATAAATACTTTCGTGGAATCTTTAAAACAGCATAATCCTCAGATTGGTGCTGCTGCGGTTGAGGCTTTGATTAAGTTTGCACCTGTAACGGTACAACCATTGATTGATGCTTTCTATGATTCTACCGACCAAAGCATACAAGTTTATATGGTTCAGGCTTTGGCTCTAATTGGAAACCCTGAAGCCGTTGATTTGTTAGCTGAAGTTGTGGGTACAGAAGTTGCTAATCATTGCCAAGGAAATGTCCGTCGCATTGCAGCAAGGGGACTTGGGCGCATTGCCAGCACTTCAAATAATACGGAAATCGTTCATCGAGCTTCGGAAAAACTGATTTGGGCGTTGTTTACTCCTCAAGATTGGGGTTTACGTTATGCTGCTGCGGTTTCTTTACAGGAAATTGCTACCCCCAGAGCCAATATTGCTTTACAACAAGCACTAACACTAGAACAAGACAAAGTTGTACTGGCCCGAATTGCAACAGCCTTAGACAGTCAACAGTGAGCAGTTATCAAATAGTTAGTTAGGAATTAGAAGTTTAAATTTCTCCTCGTCCCCATCTCCCCATCTCCCAGTGGTAACTGATAACTGTTCGCTGGGAACTTTTTCTTCTATCCCGCTAACTGAAAGCTTTTCGGGTTTTTCTTAATTTCGTTGCCATCAAAATATTTTCAAAAATTTACATTAAGAGAATGGTCTGACTTTGTTAACAACTATTAAGGGGTCAATAGTAAGCTGAAATTGTATCATAGTACTCAAATGCTTGCTGTAGCTAGGGTTGTTAGATAGTTAAAAAAATCTAAAAACGAAAGAAATTAATGTCTTTGAGGTATTTGATGAAGTTATGTAACGAATAAAATCGACTTTTTTAAGGCAAATCTCTTATATGTAAAGGATTTGAGGTTTTTCTTATTGCACTATCGCATTTATTCATATTTTGTAACAAAATCTGTCCTTGTGGCGGTGTATAAACATAATCTGGAGGGGTTAAATAACAGGCAAAATTTAAAAGGGACAATCAATTTGTAAAGGTTGTCTGTTTCTCATAAAATAAGCCAAGATTCTCATATTTCTTATTCGCTCAACCTCGAATTAGAATGACGAGGCAAATAATTTGGCAGTTAAAACAACATCTGTTATATCCCATCCTTTGACGAAAGGCTGCCATTTTTAATCAAGGCAATACTTAAAAACTAAGCAATCAGGAGAAAAAGTCGATGTTAGATGCATTCGCAAAAGTTGTTTCTCAAGCTGACTCTAGAGGTGAATTCTTGAGCGGGGAGCAGTTAGATGCTCTAAGCAACATGATTAAAGACGGAAACAAGCGCTTGGATGCTGTTAACCGCATCACCAGTAGTGCTTCTCAAATCGTTACTGATGCTGCTCGTGCATTGTTTGAAGAAGAGCCTCAGTTGATTGCTCCTGGTGGTAACGCTTACACCAACCGTCGCATGGCTGCTTGCTTGCGCGACATGGAAATCATCTTGCGCTATGTTACCTATTCCATGATTGCTGGTGACGCTAGCGTGTTAGATGACCGTTGCTTGAATGGTTTGCGCGAAACTTACCAAGCTTTAGGAACTCCCGGTTCTTCAGTAGCTAAGGGCGTTCAGAAGATGAAAGATACTGCTATCAAGATGGCTAACGACCCCAACGGTATCACAAAGGGCGATTGCAGCCAGTTGATGTCTGAATTGGGTGGCTATTTTGACCGTGCTGCTGCTGCGGTTGCTTAAGAGCAAAATACTGTTTAAACGCAATTAAGGAAACCCAGAACCGAAAAATCGGTATCTAGGCAAAAAAACAAAGAATAAAGGAGATTGTAAGACATGAAAACACCAATTACCGAAGCAATTGCATCTGCTGATACCCAAGGTCGTTTCTTAAGCAACACCGAATTGCAAGCTGTTAACGGTCGTTTTGACCGCGCTGCCGCTAGCATGGAAGCTGCTCGTAGCTTGACTTCTCAAGCTCAGAAGTTAATTGATGGCGCAGCTCAAGCTGTGTATCAGAAATTTCCTTACACCACTCAGATGCAGGGACCTCAGTTTGCTGCTGATTCTCGTGGTAAGTCCAAGTGCGCTCGCGATGTCGGTCACTACCTACGCATGGTAACTTATTGCCTAGTAGCTGGTGGAACAGGTCCTATGGACGAGTATTTGATTGCAGGTTTGGATGAAATCAACCGTTCTTTTGAATTGTCTCCTAGCTGGTATGTAGAAGCTTTGAAGAACATCAAAGGAAACCACGGTTTGAGCGGCCAAGCTGCTAACGAAGCTAACACCTACATCGACTATGCAATCAACGCTTTAAGCTAGTAAGCGTTCTGCCCGGAGAGTGATGCGAGTGCTGGATGGGTTTTATCACCTAGCAGTTGTATTGGTCTCCGGGCATTGTTTTAAGCTTTTTTCAAGCAAATAAAAAAATTTATCAAAAATCGCTTCATCGGTAAGCGTAAAAATAAAGGGAATAAATAGTAATGGCAATTACATCAGCAGCATCTAGGCTGGGAACAGAAGCCTTTGATGACTTACCAAAAGTTGAATTACGCTCTAACGCTACGAAGGATGATATAGAAGCTGTAATTCGTGCGGTATATCGGCAGCTTTTGGGAAATGATTATTTAATGGCTGTGGAACGACTCAAAAGTGCGGAGTCACTTTTGCGCGATGGTAACATGACCGTCCGCGAGTTTGTTCGTGCAGTAGCTAAGTCGGAATTGTATAAGAATAAGTTTTTCTACAACAATTTCCAAACTCGATTTATCGAACTAAATTACAAGCATTTATTAGGTCGCGCTCCTTACGATGAGTCAGAAGTGAGCTACCACAACGATTTGTATCATAACGAAGGGTACGACGTTGACATAGACTCTTATATTGACTCTATGGAGTACACCGAAAATTTTGGTGATAATATAGTACCATTTTATCGCGGATTTGCAACTCAATCGGGACAGAAAACTGTCGGTTTTAATCGAATGTTCCGTTTATACCGGGGTTATGCAAATAGCGATAACGCTCAGGTAGAAGGAAACAAGTCCCGTTTGGCAAGGGAATTAGGAACCAATAGTTCATCTTCAATTGTGGGACCATCAGGTAGTAACAGTAACTGGAACTACCGTGCAACTAACGATGTATCTCCTAGAAGAAATGTAGGTAATGCAGTAGGAGTAGGCGATCGTTCATATCGCATCGAAGTAACAGGTCAGCTTTTCCCCAAATATCCTAAAACAAGACGCAGCAGTTACGCCATCGTCGTACCTTACGAACGGCTATCAGATAAGATGCAGCAAATTGTTCGTCAAGGCGGGAAGATTGTTAGCGTAACGCCAGCTTAGGAAGAGGTAGGGAGATGGGGGGACAAGGAGACAGGGAGACAAGGAAATTTTTTTGACGGGGTAGAAAGGGTAGAGGGGATAGAAATAAAAATCCTAACTCCTAACTCTTTACTCCTCACTCCTAACTCTTTGAATCCAAAATCTAAAATCTAAAATCCTAATGAGGGAGTAATTCAATGTACGGACAGACAACAGTTGGCACTAATGGAATTTCTAGTGCTAAAAGCCGGATGTTTCGTTATGAAGTTGTAGGTTTACGTCAGAACGAACAGACAGATAAAAATAATTATCAAATTCGCCGCAGCGGTAGCGTATTCGTGACGGTACCATACAATCGGATGAACGAGGAAATGCAGCGAATTACCCGTATGGGTGGCAAGATTGTCAATATTGAGCAAGTTACTGCTGAATCTGCACTTAAGCCTGATAGCGAATCTAACGTTAAGAAAAAGAAAAAATAGTATTGGCGATGATTAGTGAACCGAGCGCAGAAGAACATTCGGCAGAGAATGCAGCACCGCTAACAAAGCAGCAAGCAATTGTTAATCTGCAATGTTCGGATTTAAGTCTTCGCTATTATGCTGCTTGGTGGTTGGGTAAGTTTCGCGTCAATAGTCCGGAAGTCGTTGATGCCTTGATTGCAGCCTTAGAAGATAAAGCCGATCGCACTGAATTGGGAGGCTACCCTCTAAGACGTAATGCTGCAAGAGCGTTAGGTAAATTAAGCGATAACCGAGCCGTACCGGGTTTAATTAAATGCTTGGAATGCTCGGATTTTTACGTGCGTGAGGCAGCAGCCCAATCTTTAGAAATGCTTGGCGATGCAAGGGCTATTCCTGCGCTATTACAGCTATTAGATGGGGGTGTTGCAGCAGCCGTAAAAGTACCCGGAAGACCTCACTTAATCCAGCCTTACGAAGCAGTATTAGAAGCTTTAGGAGCAATCGGTGCTACTGTTGACCAAAATACTATTGAACTCATTGAACTCATTGAGCCATTTCTCGAACACTCGGTAATTAAAGTGCAGTGCGCCGCCGCTAGAGCAATGTATCAATTAACAAGCAAACCAGAATATGGAGAGCGTTTGGTACAAGTATTGCAAAACAGCGATTTGAAATTGCGTCGCATGGCATTAAGCGATTTGGGTGCTGTAGGGTATATGGAAGCAGCAGATAAAATTGCTCGCGCCTCTGTTGAAAACAGCTTTAAGCTTATAGCTCTTAAAGGTTTGCTTGAACATCAACTTCAAGGCGGAGATGTAAACACCCTCAACGACAACACCATCAAATTAATGCAAATAATGGATTCGCTTTTATAAGTATTAATTGTTAGTGGATAATGGTTAATGAGTGTAGAGACGTAGCAATGCTACGTCTTATCCACATTTATTGAAATAACAAAAATTAAAGACGAACAGGGATGCTTATTCCACAAGAAGTAACCCAAAGAAACCCAATTTCTTTTTGTGAAAACATGAATATTCATTCCCTTGTGCAATCAACAAAAAATCAGGTTTCTAACACTAACTCCTAACTTCCAATTCTTAACAAAAAAAATTTAATCTAAAATCCAAAATCTAAAATCCATGAACTCCGACACCCAAAACTTAATTCGCGCGATCGCCGATGCTGATTCGTCAGAGGGAATGGTGTCGGCAGTACAGAACCTAGTTGCCGTAAAAGATGCAGCAGCAATACCTAATTTAATCGCTGTATTTGGATACAACAATCCCGCAGCAGCAGCGATCGCCGTTAAAGGATTGATAGAGTTAGGAGAAACAGCAGTACCGCAACTGCTCGAACAAATTGATGAATATAACTATGGCGCGAGAGCTTATTCAATTCGCTCCTTAGCAGCAATTGCTCACCCCGATGCCTTAGAGTTATTGTTAGAAGCTGCTGAAACAGACTTTGCTCCTAGCGTGCGCCGCGCTGCTGCTAAGGGCTTGGGCTGCTTGCAATGGCACAAGCTGGATGATTCAGAACAGGCTACCGCCACTAGAAAAGCACTTTCTACCCTGCTCTCAATTACTCAAGATGCAGACTGGGCTATTCGTTACGCTGCTGTTGTTGGTTTACAGGAATTAGCAAAAATTCCTAGTTTACACTCAGAAATTGAAGAGAGATTTTCCCTAATGCGTGCAAACGATGCTGAAGCAGCCGTTCGCGCTCGCGTAGCGCTAGCTCATCAAACACTTGCCAGTTAATAAAAAGCGCCTTTTTTTGGAAATTGGGGAGATTCCGAGGCTTAAAATACTATATTTTTTCATTAAGAAACACGTAATTATTACAAATGTTCAACTACATAAAATAACACTTATGTCAATACCCGTACTTGAATATAGACCCAGTTCTCAAAACCAGCGTGTCGAAGGCTACGAAGTGCCTAGCGAAGACACGCCAGTAATGTATAGATTGCGTGACGCTACTTCAGATCAAGACATCGATCAAATTATCTGGGCGGGCTATCGTCAAATCTTCAGCGAACATTTGATATTGGAAACATATCGGCAACCTTACTTAGAATCGCAAATGCGAAATCGGGCGATTAACGTCAGCGATTTTATCCGAGGCTTAGGAAAAACCAGTGTTTACTGGGAAGAAGTGGCAGAAACAAATTCTAACTATCGCTTAGTTGATATCAGCTTCAAGCGATTTTTAGGGCGTGCTACCTATAACAAAAAAGAGCAAATCGCTTGGTCAATTATTATTGCCACCAAAGGCTTGCATGGATTTATTGACGCTTTGATAGACAGCGACGAATACCGTGAGAACTTCGGTAACGACATCGTACCCTACCAACGCCGTCGCTACGAAGGCAGACCTTTCAACTTAGTAAATCCCCGTTACGGTGCAGACTTCCGCAACCGTTTGTCCATGCGGAATTACGGAGGTGCTTCTTACTATACCGCGCGTACTTCTGGAGGATACGCAACCGGAGACGAAATTCGCAAAGTCATTCCCAGCAACTTTATGGCAATGGCTGGTAGCGTAGCAACCGACGAACGGAACTATCAAAGAACAATTGCCACAGTAACTTCTCAAGTGAGAAACATGGAGATTCCCGACATGACACGCGAATCTACCACACCTCAAGTCAGCATCAAGCCTGTAGAAGTTGCTTTACCTTATCGCTACGTACCTGGAAGGAAGACTACGTAAGAGAGATGGGGAGAAATTTTTAGAGTAGTGAGTAAAGAGTAGTGAGTAAAAAGTTTAATTTACCAGCTACTTGCAACTCATAACTCATAACTCTCTACTCATTCTTAACTCCTAACTCCTAACCTTTGACCTTTAACCTATTCTTAGATAATCATGTCAATCCCACTATTGCAATACAAACCCAGTTCTCAAAACCAGCGCGTTGATGGTTATGAGGTTTCGGGCGAGGATACACCAAAAATTTATCGGTTGGAAGATTCTCCTACCTATAGCGATATTCAGCAATTAATTTGGGCGGGATATCGTCAAGTATTCAGCGAACACGAAATACTCAAGTTCTACCGCCAAGAAAATCTCGAATCTCAGTTGAAAAATCGGGCGATTACCACACGCGATTTTATTAGAGGTTTGGCAAAATCTGAACCATTTCGACGCTTGGTAGTTGAGACAAATAATAACTATCGCGTTGTCGAAATCTGTCTCAAACGTCTTTTAGGACGTGCCCCTTATAATAAAGAGGAAGAAATTGCTTGGTCAATTAAGATTGCTACTTTAGGTTGGGGCAACTTTGTTGATGCTTTGATTGATTCGGAAGAATATTTGACTAATTTTGGAGAAAATACGATTCCCTATCAACGTCGCCGTTACAAAGGTAGACCATTTAACCTAGTAACTCCTCGCTACGCCGACTATTGGCGGGATAAACAAGAAGAAAGTCGCTACAAATGGGGAGATATCAATAATTTCATGGATATGGCAAGTTCGGCTTCTATTAAAACAGTTAAGCCTCAGTCAATTAGCACCGCCAATATCGAAATTCCCGACATGACAAAAGAAAGCAAACCAGAAGGAATTCCGGTTTCTATCAGTACTACGGCGAGTTTTCCCTTGTAATAATTACTTAATTGTGACCTGAATAAGGGAAAATAAGTAATAAGACTTGATTCGATCGTTTAATAAAATTAGAGGATAATTGCAGATGGCATTGCCATTACTTCAATACAAACCCACAACTCAAAACCAAAGAGTTGAAAGCTTTGGTAAAGCTGACAGAAGCGAAGATACACCGTATATCTATCGTTTAGAAGACGTAGGTTCCTACACCGATATTCAAAACATCATTTGGGCTGGATATCGTCAAGTTTTCAGCGAACATGAAATTCTCAGCTTTAACCGACAAAAGAATTTGGAATCTCAGTTGAAAAACGGTTCCATTACAGTACGCGACTTTATTCGTGGTTTAGCCCAGTCTGAAGCTTTTTACCGCATAGTTGTCGAAGTTAACAACAACTATCGCTTAGTAGATATCTGTCTCAGACGTTTGTTAGGTCGTAAAGCTTATAACAAAGACGAACAAATTGCTTGGTCAATCAAAATTGCGACTCTAGGCTTTAGCGGTTTTGTTAATGCCTTGGTGGATAGTGAAGAGTACACTGATAATTTCGGCGATACCATCGTACCTTACCAGCGCAAACGCATGGAAGGTCGTCCTTTCAACTTGGTAACTCCTCGTTACGACGAAGACTTCCGAGAAACCGCTGGAACCGTCAAAACCGACTGGCGCTTTACCTTGGATAAATTCTACTCCGAGAAAGCTAAAAACCAGCGACTATCCGAAGGCGACCCTCGTAAATATGCTGACATGGCAGCCACTGTTAGCAATAAAGGTAACTACGCTCAAACCATTAAGGCTTCCAGCTTAGATTACTTAAACTTAGTACCTTCTCGTACTCGTTAAGACAACAAAGGCTTCTGAGTTTTCAATTTTCAAAAATAAATAACACCTTTATACTGGGTTTAATTTTTGTTTTAATACAGCAGTTATTTAGTAATTTTTTGTTAAATAGCTGTTGCATTAAGTAGAAATTAAGCCCAGTAGTTTTTTCAATGAACAATTATCAATTATCAATAATTTTAGGGTGTGCTACGGCACAACTATTTTTATTTGAGGTAATAATATTTGTGTCGTAACGCATCATAACGCTGTGTAGATAATCAAAGTTTTTCTGGATAAAAAATAAAAAGAGTGCAGCCTGTTTTTGACTGAGGAACATGACTCGAACCTATCGGGTGATGAATAAATGTGCCTTCCGAGTAATCACGAATGCCATCATTGAATACTCCATTCATTACAAAGACTTCTTCTGAGTTGTCTTGATGAAAATCAACTCCTTCCCACTGAGCGCCAGGTTCAATTTCAACGATAACTGCCTGCGCTCCCGCTTTACCCTGCCAGAGTTGACGCACGCGAATCCCCTTAAAAACTTCTTGAGCGGGACTATCTTTCCTATTTGACCAAACAATTGCGTTCATTAAAATACTTTCCTATCGGCTTTTATTTAAGTAGGTGAACAAAAATATTTACCGTCATTATTCGCTGCGCGAAGTAATCCCAACCCTTGCGATTGCTTCGTTTCACTCCGTTCAACTCGCAATGACAATGTGTAATTAATTTTGTTTAATTACTTATTTAGAGCTTAAGCTGCTACCATTTATTTGTCAAAATGAATTAACTGAATCCTTTATTCATTTTTACTGATAACATCAATTATGGAATTCCGTCACCTGCAAACATTTCAAGCGATTATCAAAGAGGGTAGCTTTTTGAAAGCTGCCGAGAAACTTCAGTACGCACAATCCACAATTACACTGCATATTCAACAGCTAGAAGCGGAGTTAGGAGTGAAACTGTTCTCTCGTCATGGAAAACGTATAGACTTAACTGTTGCTGGTAGAACACTTCAGGTAAACGCCGATCAATTACTTTATCGAGCGGCTAAGTTGCAACAGACTATGGCTGAGCTAGTATCGGGTGAAGCTGGATATTTAAGAATTGGATCGATTGAACCTGTTGCGAGCGTGTATTTGCCTTCGATATTGGTACAGTTTTGTCGCGAGTATCCTAAAGTTCGTCTGACATTAGAAGTAGGTGTTACTCAAGTTGTTAGTCAACGTGTAGCTAGTGGAGTTCTTGATTTAGCAATTTGTTCTCCTCCATCTGCGAATTTAGGCTTACCTTTTGAATTACTATTTCAAGATCCGATTGCATTATTAATTCCAGAAAACCATCCACTTGCTGCTAGCAAGAATATTTCACTATCTTCTTTAGCTCAAGAGCGGTTAATTCTTACTGAGGAACACTGTCCTTATCGCAACATTTTAGAGAAAGCCTTGCTTCCTCATGGGATTAATCCCTTTTCAGGCATTGAAATCGTCAGCTTGGAAGCACTCAAACAAATGGTAATATATGGACTAGGAATTGGCGTAATGCCTGCTGCCGCAATTTCTCCAACTCCATCAGGTACAATTACTCAGACAATTTCAGGACTAGACTTAAAATTACCAGTTGGCATTGTGATTCATCCAGAGAATAGATTACCTGGTTCGGTTCTACATTCGCTCTTCTCGGCTTTAATCAATGGATTGAAAGAACCTTACTTGAATAAGACTTAAGAATAGTCTTCAAATTACTGTATCTAGCAACACGTCTAATTTGATTTAATTACAGCTATTCAAACTAACCTAATATTATTCAATAAAATGTCTACCATCGAAATCACTCGTTTAAATACGAAAGATACAGAAAATGTTGTTGAAATCTTTTTAACTACCTTTGAGAATTACCCACTTATGGAATTTTTCTTTGGCGATAAATATAAGCAATCGATGAAATATCTGATAGAATCGATGTGCGATGAAACATCTATAGCTGACAACTTTCTTTTGGGTGGTTTTGTGGAAGGAAAATTACAAGGGGTTGCTTTTATAACACCTCCACAAAAGCCGAAGAATAATCAAGAGATGGAAAGCATAACATCAGATTCAGAAGAAGAATTCGCAAAAGCAATTGGAGAAGAAGCTCTGATGCGAATAGAAGCATACTCTAATCTTAAAAAGGCAAATAAACCATCTTCTCCTCATTTCTACATCAATGCTCTCGGTGTACATCCGCAAAGTCAAGGAAAAGGGATTGGTAAAGCAATTCTTTCACAAGTGCATGAGATGTCAGAGCAAGATTATGATTCTCAAGGGGTTGCTCTCGATACTCAAACACTAGAAAATGTAGGCTATTACCAACGTTTTGGTTATGATGTTTCTACCACAGCAGAATTAGAAAACGTAAAAAATTGGTTTATGCTTAGACGCAATTTGAAATGATTAATAAATTCATGTTAGCAGGTTTCTAGTAGCGCTTCAGCCCCTCCGATAAGATGCGCTGAAGCGCTACTACGAACCATCATTTATATATATAAAGTCATATATGTCCAACTCATACCAAATTACAGACAAATTATTTCAGAATTGGCATGAATTACTGCAAAATTTCGATATTAATCAAACTGCTGCGGAAAAAACTTTTACTCAAATAGTTGCAGCTTACTCTACTCCAAATCGCTACTATCACAATTTAGAACACATTCATCAGGTTTTAGAAGTAATTCAAACCTTAGCATCTCAAAATGAAGATTTGGAAACCAAAACCGTTCAACTTGCTGCTTGGTTTCATGACATAGTTTACGACAGCAAAGCAAAAGATAACGAAGAAAAGAGCGCTGAATATGCTGATGAAGTTCTTTTATCGCTATCAATTCCGTCTGGCGTTATTAACAACGTTAAAAGTCTAATTTTAACCACTAAAAATCATCAACCTTTAAAAGGCGTTAAGCGAATCTCTACCGCAGGCGATCGCCGAAACCCCATCCTTACGGATGAACGCCATTCCCAAATATTACTTGATGCAGATTTAGCAATTCTGAGCAGCAACCCGAATGAATACAGTAATTATACTCATGCAATTCGTCAAGAATATATTTGGGTACCGGAAGTAGAATATATTGCAGCTAGAAAACAAATATTACAAAATTTTTTACAGCGGGAAAATATTTACTTTACCGAATTAATGCAGCAGACGAAAGAGGAAATTGCTCGAACTAATTTGGAATCAGAAATAAGGTTAAATGTTAAAGGTTAAAGGTTAAATAACTCCTAACTCCTAATTCCTAACAATAAATCTGTCAAAGTATCTGTGATGCGATGACTTTCCATTGGCAAAATATCCGCACCGTGCATCATTTTTTGAGTCATTACGAAGTGAACTAATGAACCAACAATAATTCTTGCCGTTGCTTCTGGATCTGATATATCAAGCTCGGTACGAGATGCTAAGTAATGGTGAAGAGTATCTACAGCAGGTTTGACTAAACTTGCAACGAAAAATTGACCTATTTCGGGAAAACGCCCGGATTCTCCAATTAATACCCGCATAAACGCTATATATTCATCATCTTGGAGCATCTCGTTCAATACTTTGACTGCTAACTCATGCAGTACTTTTTTTGGCTCTCCAACTAAATTCTCCGTTCCAAAAACCGATTGAAATCTTTCTTTTGCTAATCTTTCTACTAATGCCTTGAAAAGCCCTTGTTTATCTTGAAAGTAACTGTAAACAGTTGCTTTAGAAACACCTCCCGACGCTGCAACTCTATCCATGCTCGTACCAGCATAGCCATGCACCAAAAATTCCTGCATCGCTCCTTGCAGGATTTGCTCTACTTTGTCTTTTGAATTTTCGGTTTGAGTTTCGCCGAGTTTTAATAGTTTCATGTTGACGTTGACTTATTTTTAGTTTTAATTGAGCAATTTTATCGAGATGAAGTAAAACACGTGAAAAACCATACAAATGGGGATACTCTTATCTCAGACATTTTCCCGATTTCTTTACTCTATTTACTAAAAATAAGTGTATTTTCCGAGTAAAATTGGATTATTTTTGCAGCAAAAACCGAGGAATCTGTCAATATAGCTCAGTCGTGCATCCGTAAAATCTACAATCGGCAAAACTAAACTAGTCGGTTTAGTTTAATTGTATTATAAGTAAGAAATAATAAAAATTCAGTATTTCTTGGGATGCCATGCAAGACAACCTTAGACTAGAAAATTCACCGTCTCCCGAACTTTCCCGCCCGTCGCGATTAGCGGTGACGGTGGCAGCTTTTGCTATGGGTGGAGCTAGTATTTACACGCTGCAAAAGTTTATCGGTGGTGAAGTAGCGCAAAAACCACAAGCACCAATCCCAGCAATTCCAAAGATAGAAACGGTAACTGCGTTAGGAAGACTCGAACCCAAGGGAGAAGTTGTTCAGCTTTCTGCACCAGCAATGGGAGCAGAAGGAAGTCGAGTTGAGCAGTTACTTGTAAGGCAGGGAGATAAGGTACAAACCGATCAAGTAATAGCGATTTTAGATAGTCGAGATCGGCTTATGGCTGCTTTTAAAGAAGCAAAGGAAGCTGTAAGAGTTGCTCAAGCTAACCTTGCTTTGGTTAAAGCAGGTGCAAAACAAGGAGACATCAACGCCCAGAAAGCTGGTATTGCTCGCTTGCAGGCTGAAAAAACTACAGAAATCAAAGCACAACAAGCAGCAATTAATAGATTGCAAGTTGAACAAACTACCGAAGCTAGAGCGCAACAAGCAACTATTAATCGATTGCAAGCTGAAAGAGTTAGAGAAATAGAAGCGCAAAGAGCAACTATTGCTCGAAAAGAGGCAGAGTTAGAAAATGCTCGATTAGAATACCAGCGTTATCAAAGCTTGTACAAAGCAGGAGCGATCGCCACATCTTTAAGAGACAGCAAGCGTTTGGTTGTACAAATAACAACAGAGCAATTAGCAGAAGCTAGAGCAAATCTACAACGGATCAAATCCTCCAAAGAGCAGCAATTAGCAGAAGCGCGAGCTAATTTAGAACGTATCCAATCATCCCGACAGCAGCAAGTTGCCCAAGAAAAAGCCAATTTAGAACGCATTCAATCATCTTTAGAACAACAAATAAATCAAAGTAAAGCAACTTTAGAAAGTATCGCAGAAGTTCGAGCGGTAGATGTGGTAGTTGCTCAAGCAGAAATTAACCGAGCTGTCGCAGCAATGAATCGAGCAGAAGCAGATTTAAAGCAAGCTTACGTGCGTTCCCCTCAAAGTGGTCAAATATTTGACGTTCATACTCGCCCTGGGGAAAAAGTATCAAACGAAGGAATAGTTGAAATTGGTCAAACTAGTACTATGTACGCGATAGTCGAAGTTTACCAAAGCGACATTAATAAGATACGTTTGGGACAAGAAGTAGAACTTTTAGCTGATGCAGTACCGGGTAAATTAACCGGGATTGTAGATCGAATTGGCTTGCAGGTACTGCGGCAAAATGTAGTTAATAGCGATCCATCAACAAATATTGATTCCCGAATCATCGAAATTCACGTGCGTTTAAACGAAGAATCTAGCGAAAAAGCTGCCAGATTTACGAATTTACAAGTAAAAGCAGTTGTTGAAATTTAAAAGAATTGGTAATTGGGAATAGGGCATTGGGAATAGGTAAGAAAAATAATGCTTGTTGAGTAACTTATTGATTGAGAAGTAGAAAAATTTAGTACATAAGGTACCGAATAAAAGTTATTGATTCACCCATTTAGACAAATTTTAAAAGCATATTAAAGGTTGACAGCTAAGAATTCAGAATTAATAAAATAATCTACCCCTAAGCCTCTTATTCCTATACCCATTACCAATTACCAATTACCAATTACCAATTACCCTAAAATTAATATGATTGGATTTATCCAACAGTTACAAAGAAGAACTCCTTTAGGCTGGTTGCAATTAACTCGTCAAAAAGGACGTTTAGCAGTGGCACTATCGGGTGTTGCTTTTGCGGATTTGCTGATGTTGATGCAGCTTGGTTTCCGAAGTGCTTTGTTTAATAGCGCGACTATATTACATGAGAGCTTAAAGGCAGATATCGTCTTGTTAAGTCCGCAAGCGCTTAATTTGCAAGATTTATCTACTTTTACTCGCAGACGACTTTATCAAGCAATGGACGTGCCGGGAGTCGCAAACGCAGAGCCAATTTACAACAGTCTTGTAACTTGGAAAAACCCCCAAACTGGTCTGAAGACACAGGTAATGATTATTGGGTTTAATCCCAATAAACCGGCGTTTGATTTGCCAGAGGTGAATAACAATATTAATTCAATTAAACTGCCAGATACTATTTTATTTGATGAAGCAACTAGAGGCGAATATGGCGAAGTAATTGCTCAAATAAAACAAGGTAAAACCGTAACAACAGAAATAAAAGGAAGAACTGTAACAATAGATAACTTGTTTAAAGTTGGGGCATCCTTTGCCGCCGATGGAACTTTAATGACTAGCGACCAAAACTTTTTAAGATTGTTTTCTAACCAAGACTCGGGAAGCGTTAATTTAGGTTTGATTAGTTTAAAACCTGGTTATGAAGCTGAAGAAGTAGCGGAAAAGTTAAAGTATCATCTCAGAAATGCCGATGATATCAAAATATTAACAAAAGAAGAATTTATTGAATTTGAAAAAGCCTACTGGCAAACCAATACCCCTATCGGATTTATTTTCGCTTTGGGTACAATGATGGGTTTTATTGTAGGAGTAATTATTGTTTATCAAGTACTTTCTACAGATGTTAACGCTCATATTAAAGAATACGCGACTTTCAAAGCGATGGGCTATAAAAACTTCTTTTTACTAAGCGTAGTTTTTGAAGAAGCGATAATTCTAGCTATATTAGGTTTTCTTCCAGGGGCTGCGATTTCAACGGGACTATATGCACTTACCCGCAATGCAACCAATTTACCGCTTTACATGACCGTAGCAAGAGCAGTTCAAGTACAGGTTATGACCATTATTATGTGCATGATTTCCGGTGCCGTAGCTACTCGTAAAGTCCAATCGGCAGATCCAGCAGATATGTTTTAACGGTGAGCAGTTACCAATTACCAATTACCAATTACCAATTACCAGTTAGCTTACTTTATTTATGAATTCTGTTATTTCGGTTCGCAATCTGAATCATTTTTTTGGGAAGGGGCAACTCCGCAAGCAGGTGTTGTTTGATATCAATTTGGATATTGGGGCTGGTGAAATTATTATTATGACTGGCCCTTCTGGTTCTGGTAAAACTACTCTGCTTACTTTGATTGGTGGGTTGCGTTCGGCTCAGGAGGGGAGTATGAAGGTTTTAAATAAAGAAATGTGTGGCGCTAAACCCAAACAATTAGTGCGAGCGCGACGTGATAATGGCTATATATTTCAGGCTCATAATTTACACGAAAGTTTAACGGCTGTGCAAAATGTTCGCATGGGTTTGGAAGTACATGGAAATATTTCACCCAAAGATATGCATACCCGTTCTGTTGAGATGTTGGATTTAGTTGGTTTGGGGAATCGTGTTAATTATTATCCGGATGATTTGTCTGGAGGGCAAAAGCAGAGAGTGGCGATCGCCAGAGCTTTGGTAGCTCGTCCTAAAATTGTCTTGGCGGATGAACCAACTGCTGCGCTTGATAAAAAATCTGGTCGAGATGTGGTGAATTTAATGCAGTCTTTAGCGAAAGAACAAGGCTGTACGATTCTTTTGGTAACTCACGATAATCGTATTTTAGATATAGCCGACCGCATTGTATATATGGAAGATGGCAAGCTGGCTAAAAATCCTGTGGAAGCTGAGGTTCCTACTGCTGTTGTGGGGGAATAGGTAATAGGTAATTGGTAATTGGTAATTGGTAATTAGGAATGGGGAACGGGGAACAGTAATATAATTTAAACTCTTGTGGTACAGTCATCCTGCCCGTTCTAATTTCATGAAAAACTAATTTTATAAATACATTAAAAAGACGTAGCACTGCTACGTCTCTACATTAATTTCTATTTTTTATTACAGACAGCTATTAGTATCCAACGATGTGAAGTAAATCGCGAACTACGCTGTAACCAGCTAAATCCCATGCTAGGTAAGCTACGAAACCAATCATTGCTAAACGTCCGTTCCATAGTTCAGCTTGAGGATTGAAGCCGAAAAGAAAAGAGTTGCGGTCTTTGCCGTTATACGCTGGTGCTACTGGTGGTAAATCGGTTTTTGTTGGAGATTGCATAATTAATTATTGCGGTTAAATTTATCTGTATGTTTCTAATGTAACGATTGATTAAAAAACTTGTTTCTGTCTAAAGACACAAGTTCGTTACATTTCTTCATGCTGATAAATCTACCTATAGGAGGTGAAAAATTTTATATTCATAAACATATGTTAAGGAAAGATGACATAATGCTATGTGAGTGATATGTGATTTGTCATTTTAAAATTGTTATTAATTAAGTAAAAATAAGTTATAGCAGTACTTTCAGGGATCTATAATTTGATTTATTTAAGTAATTGAGGATGCAGCGAGTGCAGAATTAATTACAAGTAATAGACTTAAGCAAAAAAACTTCTATCTAATGCCCTATGGCTTTGGGCAATTTTTCTCACTTACGAGAGATGTTTAAAAGGGCTATATTGCTGGATTCTTAAGCTTAACAACTGGGTATTGCATGAATAAACAAAATTGATTTTGCCGTCTTTTACACCGTTTTTGTTTTCCCCACACCAAAAGTTAACTTAGAGGAAGTTATTAGGATGATTGAAAGTACGCATATAATACCTTTGCTACCCAATATGACTTGGATAGCGCAGTTTTCCGATCCAGTCGAACCTTTAGCCCCATCTACAGCTTCCGTTGTTTTTGACGGGCCAAGGTTTTTTATTGCTTTGATTGCCGGTATTATCCTAGCTTTCGCCGCTCAGTTAGTATTAACAAATGCAGCAGTGGCTGCTGGCCTTTCATTTTTAGGTGGTTCATCTGATTCGGACTCGAACTCAAATAATGATGGTCAAAGCGAAAGTTTAGGTAGCACTATTGGTAAGATAGGTACCGCTGTTGGTTTAGGTACGTTACTTTCGGTAACTGCTTCACTTTTCTTTGCCTGTCTCTTAGGGGTGAGACTCAGTGGATTGTCTATAGACGTAGCTTTAGGGGCAATTCTGGGGTTAGTAATTTGGGCCGCGTACTTTTGTCTTCTGGTGTGGGTTAGTTCGACTGCGGTGGGTTCTTTAGTTGGTAACGTCGTTAATTCGGCAACTTCTGGACTTCAAGCAATCGCAGGAACTGCTACCGCCGCATTGGGAGCAAAAGCTGTAAACAAGCAGGTTGTCGCTACCGCAGAAGCAGCAGCCTCAGCGGTTCGTCACGAAATCGGTAATGCGATCGACCCCGAAAGCATCAAGGAAAATTTAGAAGATTACTTGGATACGGTACGTCCCAAAGAGTTGGACGTACAATCAATACGTAAAGAATTTGAAAATCTACTTTCAGATGCATCACTTAACTCGCTAGCAGGTGCTGCGGAACTGCGTAATATTGATAAACAAAAGTTTGTAGAATTGGTTAGCAGTCGTACCGATCTTTCCAAAAAAGAAGTTAGACGGATTGCCGATACTTTATATGATGTTTGGAAGCAGACGGTAGGCTCTCAACAAGCTAGTTTGCCTAGTGCTGGAAACGGTTTGAGCGAACTGGTTGACTATCTCAAAACTGTTGCACCGGGACAAAGTAAAACTGATGAACTTGATGCTAAGTTAGATAGAGTTATTAGTGAAATGCGTTCCCAGAATCAAGGTAGTGGCAGTCAAGGACAGTCGTCAAGCCAGCAATCCGGGGGTGTATTGCAGATGGCCATACCACAAGCTTTAACAACCCTCAGTAGCGTGGTAATGGGAAGAACTGACCTATCCGATTTGGATGTAGAAAAGATTCTTGGTCAAATTACCCAAGCTAAAGATAAAGCTACCGTTCAAGCAGATAAGATGGGACTTCCTACACCATCCCAGCCTTACAGCACCATTCGCGCTGATGTTGAAAATTATCTGCACAATACTTTTGCTTGGCAGTTTAGCGATGAAAAAGTTCGGCAGGAATTTCGCGACGTACTTTACGATCCAGCAGCAGATCCAGGTACGGTACGCCAGGAGTTGGAAAAGCTCGATCGCAGCGATTTTGTTAGCATTCTCAAACAGCGTGGTTTGTTAACTCAAACTGAGATCGTGCAAATTGCCAACCAGTTGGAAGCAGTTCGTAAAGGTGTGCTGGTACAGGTAAGGGCTGAGGAAGAAAAAGAAATAGTCTTAGATTTGCAGCGTCAGGTAGAAAGCTATTTGCTAGTAACTTCAAAGTCAGAATTAGATGCTGAAGGAATCAAGCAAAATTTCAAACCAATTATAGAAGATTCGGATGCTGATTACGAGACATTAGCCATGCGCTTGTCTCGATTTGACCGGGGACAAATGCGTGGGATACTCGCACAGCGTAACGATATTACTTCTGGGGAAATCGACCCAATTCTTGATGAATTGGAGCAACAGCGCGATCAAGCTTTGATTGAATCCAAAGGACTTGCAGATCAAGCGAAGTATCAAGCAGAAAGCCTGTGGTTAAATTTAGAATCATACCTGCGTAATACAGGTAAAGAACAACTCAACCCCGATGCAATTCGCGGTGAGTTGAAAACTGCACTACAAGATCCCCAAGCGGGAATGACAGCAATTCAGGCGCGATTAGCGCGTTTTGACCGCGACACTTTGGTACAATTGCTCAATCAACGTCAAGATTTGAGCGAAGACCAAATCAATGAAACCATTGATACTGTAGAACAGTCTTGGAGTAGCGTTCGTCATGCTCCTGGAAAGGTGGTAGATAAAGCCAAAGCTCAGTACGACGACGTAACCACTACAATTGCAGACTATCTACGCAACACTGGTAAATCGGAACTTAACCCCGAAGGGATTCAGCGAGACTTTAATAAACTGTTTGAAAATCCCCAAGAAGGTGCCCTTTCTCTACGCCGCAGATTGTCGCAAGTTGATAGAGACACCTTAGTAAAACTACTGAGTCAGCGACAAGATATGAGCGAAGATGAAGTTAACCAAACAATAGATTCGGTACAATCTTCAATTCGCGATATCATCCGTGCGCCAAAACGTATGGCTAGCCGTACCCAACAAAGAGTACAAGACTTCCAAGCATATTTAGAAGAGTACCTGCGTCAAACCGGCAAGCAAGAACTTAACCCAGAAGGTATTAAACGCGACCTCAATCTGTTGTTAAACGATCCGCGAGTGGGAATGGATAGTTTAGGCGATCGCCTTTCTAAATTTGACCGTTCCACCATAGTTGCTTTGCTAAAAATTCGTGGAGACATGAGCAACCAGGAAGCCGAGCAAATTGCCGATAACATCATGTCAGTACGCGAGCAATTTGTAGCTCAGGTAAGAGGAATTCAGCGCCAGATTCAAGATACAATAGATGGAGTATTCGACCGAATTCGCTATTACCTCAACTCCTTGGAACGTCCCGAACTAAATTACGATGGCATCAAGCGCGATGTTCGCCAATTGTTCTACGATCCACAAGCGGGATTTGATGCCTTACGCGGTAGGTTATCATCATTCAACCGAGACACCTATGTAGCGCTAATGAGTTCTCGCGATGACATTTCCGAAACAGATGCCAACAAAGTCATCGATCAAATCGAGAATGCACGCAACAGCGTATTAAGAAGAGCAGAAAGAATCCAAGAAGAAGCACAGCGACGCTTGGAAGAAGTTAAGTACCAAGCCCAGAAGCAAGCCGAAGAAACCCGTAAAGCAGCAGCATCAGCAGCTACCTGGTTACTTGCAACAGCGGTTGTATCTGGTATTGCTTCGGCAGGTGCTGGAGCTTTAGCTGTATATTTTAATGCACCAGGCTAATTTAAGTTAATTTCAAATTAATTCAAATTGTCTTCGCTAAATTCCACCAGTCTCTCGTTATGAGGGGCTTTTTTTTGCAGTTAACAGCGAGCAGTTACCAGTAATGAGTATTTCTTTTTAGCGACTTCCAAATTAAAAAATAGAAATATCCTGCTTTAGATCGCGTAGTGCGTTAACGAAGTGTGTCCGCAAGGACATACTTCTAGCTCGCTGGTTGTAACGAGGGAGCGAGACGCTCCCACTACAAGTAATTTACCCAGCTTTCATTAATGTGGTGGAGTATTAGTAGTTGATTGCATAAATTCTGAAGGGTTGTAGAGACGTTATACATAACGTCTCCCGAAGGTTACGGGAAAACGAACCTGTCAAATTTAATGCAATCGACTACTAGAGACACATAGCGAGCAAGATGCTCGCACTACCGTCGCAGGATGAATTATTTTTTGGAAATCCCTTATATTATCCGAAATTCACAAAATACTAAGATAAGTTTGCTCCGAATTCATTGGTAAAACTCTCAGCTTACGGTTTCTTAAATCGGGTTTCTAAACCTAAAACTGACCTTGGAGTTACACCTAATAAAGCGAATGTTACTTCTGTAAGCTCTAAACAATCAAAAGTACCTTGACGGTTTTCCACGCATAAATCAACATCACGAAAAATTCTTCCCTTCTGAACCCCGGCGCTGGTTTCTACCCTTGCTTCTCCACCTTGAACTAAACCTAATTGAGCGATTACAGCAGAAGGTAAACACAGTAAAGTTGCTCCTGTATCCACTAAAACATCAGTCAAAGTAGTTTTTCGTACTTCTTCTGCGGGAATAAAACCTCTTTCAGCTAAAACCTGGTCAATTCTGTTTGTAACGGTGAGAGTAGCAATTACTTGCCCCATCTGTTTTCCCTGAAGATTTGGCATTTTTAGTTTACCCATTACCCACCTTTAACTAATTTTTCGACTTGAGAAACCGATAAACTTGTTAATTTAGCTATCTCTTCTACCGCCATTCCTTGCTGTAACAAATTCATTGCAACCTGTTTTAATTGTGATTCTGCAAGTTCAGCACGCTGTCTTTGTTGTTCTGCGATATCATCAGAAGTTCGTAATAATTCACCTTTGATAGTTACCCAAGTTTATGCCGTTGAGTTTCCATTGGTACACCATCATCACAGGGAAGTTCGTATTGCGTTGGGGGTAGTGTTACGTTAGTTTCAGATACAGTAATTTCTGACATGGCTGCAAGCAAGGAAGCTAATTCATCACCCCTTTATTCTATTTCATAGAAGGAAGCGGCAATTTCTCAATCAAAATCATCGCACCAGCAACCCGATACTCTTTACGGGCGATCGCCTACTTTTCTCTAATTTTCACAGAGGATGCAATTTGGCTAAACAAATATTTTTTTATTTATATGTTACGGGAGAAAAATGTCCCCTATGTGAGATAATTAAAAATATAAAAACAAAGCTAACTTTTTATAATGGCAATCTGTCTCAAATTTTTAACGAAGTTTATATTCCCATTATAAAAAATACCTTATATATCTAATTGTATCAGACAAGCGATTGCCAAGAAACATTTTTTGAGCAGTATTTGAAGAAAATCGAACGGTGAAGCTTTTTAGACATAATCAAAGCTTCATTATCACCATCCAAGCGACACCGATGAGCAAACCCGCACCTTGGGCTAAATAACCCGCACCAATTGGATTGACACCGCCGGGAACATTTAAACTACCAATGCCGTAAAATAACTGTTGCACAAACCACCAAAAACAATAGAAAAAAGCCGGTAGTTCGACGGGAATATACAAAATTACCAGCGGTAAAATAGAATCAATTTTAACTTTGGGGAACTTATAAATATATGCTCCCAAAACAGATGCAACTGCACCGTTAGCACCTACTAAAGGGACAGCTAAACTAGGTTGGGCAATAATTTGTACTATCCCAGTCAAAAAACCGCAAAATAGATAGAATAATAAAAAACGTCTGCTACCAAGAATTTTCTCTAAAGTATTGCCGAAAACCCATAAAAATATTAAATTACCAATGATTTGGCTGTAGCTACCATGAATAAACATTCCTGAAAATATTGTTAACGAACGCCAAAATACGATTAATCCAGCAGCCGGATTTCCATTTATGGCACTACCAAAAGCAGTACTAAATTGTTCCGGAATCAAACCCCAATTATTGAAAAATGTAGCCAGTTCACCATTTATTTCTAATTTTATTTCCCATAAAAACAAAGCAACATTGATACCAATTAAAAACCAAACCGCTAACGGCTTTTTATTAGTCAAAAGAAAAATTTTATCGCCTATAGGAATCATATAATTTTGGATTTTAGATTTTGGATTTTGGATTAAAAATTGTAGAGACGTAGCACTGCTACGTCTATTGTTAAGTTAGGAGTCAAAAGTTAGGAGTTGCAAGTTATAAAATAACGAATAATCTAATAATTGATAATTGATAATTGATAATTGATAACTGTATAAAAATGTTGGGAAATACACTTGTTGGAAGATACCAAATAATTAGTAATTTGGGAGGTGGGGGATTTGGCGAAACCTTTGTTGCTTACGATACGCATTTACCGGGTTCTCCTCAATGTGTTGTTAAAAAGCTGAAACCTCAAGCAAACGATCCTACTACTTTACAAACTGCAAGACGTTTATTTGATACAGAAGCTCAGGTTTTGTATAAGCTGGGAATACACGAGCGTATTCCTCAACTTTTAGCTTATTTTGAAGAAAATCAAGAGTTTTATCTGGTACAGGAATATATTTACGGGCACGATTTAGATGAAGAAATAAAGCCTGGAGAACCTATAAGTCAAGATCGAGTTATTTCCCTTTTACAAGAGATACTAGAAATCTTGGAATTTGTCCATCAGCAAAAGGTTATTCATCGCGATATTAATCCACGAAATATTCTCAGGAATGATAAAGATGAAAAGCTCGTTTTAATTGATTTTGGAGCAGTTAAACAAATTACGACTCAGCTAGTTTCCCCGGCTAATCAAACACAAATTACTGTAGCTATTGGTACTCCAGGATACATTCCCGGCGAACAAGCTCAGGGAGAACCAAAGTATAGTAGCGATATTTATGCTTTGGGAATAATGAGTATCATGGCACTCACAGGATTGTCTCCCGACGAGTTGGAAAAGGATGATGATACCAACGAAATTGTCTGGCAAAAACACGCTGAAGTTAGTCAAGAGTTGGCTGAAATTATAGATAAGATGGTGCGTTATGATTTTAGACAGCGTTATTCTTCGGCAACTCAAGCAAAAGAGGCACTTAATAATCTTAATAAACCAGCTTCTTCTAATACGATGGTATTGAATGTTGCACCCCATTCACAAGTTTTCAAACCTCGTAAGAAGATTGAATTTAAAAAAATATTTATTAAAGCTTTTATGGCGCTGTTGCTAACTGGGGCTGGCGCAACTGCATCTCTATTTATTCTTAACAGTATTAATACCGCTAACGCTGGCGACTTATATAAAAAAGCTAATACATTTTACGAGTTGCAGCGCTATGAAGATGCGCTAGATAATTATCAACAAGCGATAGACATTAAGCCGGAATACGCTCAAGCATGGAACGGACAAGCTAAAGCACTGTATGAGTTAGATTCACATGAAAAAGCGCTTTCTGCATATGATAAAGCAATTGAGCTTGAGCCAAATTATCTAGATTCTTGGAGAGGAAGAGGTTTTGCATTAAATAAGTTAAAGCGATATCAAGAAGCTATTTACTCTTTTGACAAAGCTTTGAAATTACAGCCAGAATCTCCCGAAGTGTTAAATGCTAAGGGGCAGGCTTTGAGTAATTTGAAGAGATATGATGAAGCTATAAATTCCTACGATAAAGCCGTAGAATTGCAGCCAGATTATGACCAAGCTTTGTACAATAAAGCATGGGTTTTATATAATTTGAAACGCTATAAAGATGCGCTCGCCACTTACGAGCAAGTTATCTATTTAAAACCGAATAACGAACGAGCTTGGTACAATAGCGGCAATGCTTTGATTAACTTGAAGCGCGAAAACGATGCTATTAAAGCATACTCTAAGGCAGTGCAGTACAAACCTAATTTTTACCAAGCTTGGTTATCCAGGGGTAACGTACTAATAAGTTTACGGCGCTATCCGGAAGCTATTGATTCTTTTCAAGAAGTATTAAAATATAATCCTGGCAACTTTGATGCATTGTATTCTCAAGGTTGGGCATTGCATCAAATGCAGCGTTACGAACAAGCAATTATATTTTACGATAAAGCTATTGCAGTCAGACGAAACAATTACAAAGTATGGTACAGTCGCGGCAATTCGCTTTACAATTTGCAGAAATATCAAGAAGCATTATCTGCTTATAATCGCGCTGTTCGCTATAAAAAAGATCATGCGGAAAGTTGGTATAGCAAAGGTAATGTTTTAGTTAATTTAGGCAAAGAGAAAGAAGCATTAACAGCTTACGATACCGCAATTAAATATAATCCAGATTACCGGGAAGCGATTAAAGCAAGGAGGAAGGTACAGGAAAGATTAGAAGAACAATTAGAAGATAAAGATCAAGATCAAGATAAAAATAAAGATAAAAAAACAGGATTTTTAAATTTTTTTAGAAGGTGATTCAATTAACAATTTTTAACCAAAAGGTTTGTAGTAAGGGCTTTAGCCCTTTAATTGAGGACTAAAGTCGGCACGTAGAACAAGGTTTCTTAAATTTCACCCGAAAAAGCACGTTGAGCCAAGGAATTAAACAGTTGCTCGGCAAGTTGTGCATCTCGATCTAATTTATTTAGCCATGCGTGAAACTTTAAAAACCAACTACCAAATTCATGTTGTTTTTCTTGGGGAGGATTAAGAAAAATAATATCGGAAAATTTACTTTTAGTTACTAAACCTTTGATGGAATTTGTCGATTTAGCTTGAACTAAATGTTGAGCTACAAAGAAATGACTGTATAGAAAATAAGGATTTATGCCTTTTTTAGGAATAATCGCATTAATTTGTTGATTAAATGTAACTTCTCTATGTGTTAATGCTGCTCTACCGATGCTATTCTGACTACCTGCAATGCAAGTTACCAAAATTGAGCCAGATGGTACGGTTCTTCCTATTTGTTTTCCTTGGTATGATAACTTTTCTACAGCTTCTGTGATGAAATGATCCGGGGTTGTAATGTTATCGGATTTTATCCACTCAATACAATCGCCGTAATTTTCAGGATTGGCTCTTGGTGGTGTATTTCCTATCATAACTTTACCTAAATTTCCGATTTTTTCTAATTCCCATCCATAAGGATTTGCAACCGGATTGCCGAACATTTCCAGAAACTGCGATCGCAACAAGTTTTCTGTAAGTTTAATCGCTGCTTCTCGTTTACGACGTATTCTATCAGCTTTGTCTAAAATAGCAGCAATTCGATGCTGCTGAGGTAAAGATGGCAGGGTAATTTTAAGTTTTTCAATCCGAAAAAGCGCTAGTTTTGGTTGATTTGTAGCCTTTACTTGCTTCTTTATTTCATGCTGACCTAAAGTATTTAAATAATAAGCTAAATAGCTTCGATCTAATTTATTTTTATCTCTAATAACAAGTTTGGCTGCATTCTCAGTGAAATTTGCACCACAAAGGTGTTTGGGAACAATCCCTGCAATACCGATGCTTCCGGCAATAGATATATAAACATCTTCGGTGGAAATGGTATACTGCGAAATTTTAGAATGTGTCTCTTTAGTTAAATAGCGCAAGTTTGTTTCATCTATCGATCCAGAAGCAAAATCGCAGACACGCAGATATGGATGCTGTGTACGATTCGGAGCATATTTATCTCCTTTGGGTAGTCTTTTTCCTCCTTTAACAGTTACTAACTCACCAAGATGACGAATTGGATAAATAAGTTTCAACCCAATAATTCCTCTAAATCGTTCAAATCCTGCTGAATCTCATTCTCCAATTCCCGCATCTTTTGTAAAATCACCTTTGGCGGCTCATACTCTACCTTTTCATACTCAATTTCTTTGTAGCGATGGATTGATAAATCGTAACTATTCTCTTTTATCTCTTCCTTAGCAACAAAAAATGCTTTATTGGTGGGTGTATTCTCCTGGAAATTTCTTTGCTTCCACTGCTGCAACAAATCCGGAATATCATTATCTTCCACTGGCTGACGTTTATCATCTAAAGAGAAACCATCTGCTTGCAAATCGTAAAACCAGACATAATCGGTTCCTCCAACCCCAGTTTTTGTGAAAATCACCACCGCTGTTGATACTCCCGCATAAGGCTTAAATACCCCAGAGGGCATGGAAATAATTGCTTCTAATTTATGCTCCTCGACCAATATTTCGCGGATATTTTGATGTGCTTTTGAAACTCCAAATAACACTCCATTCGGTACAATTGCCGCTGCTCTTCCGCCAATCTTTAATAACCTGAGAAATAAAGCAATAAATAATAATTCAGTCTTCCCAGTATCAATTACCTTAATTAAATTCTTGGCAACAGTAGACTTTTCCACCGAACCTTTAAAAGGTGGATTCGCCAAAATTAAAGTAAACGCCTCACTAATTTCCTCATATTCTTGAGAAAGCGAATTTCGCGCTTCAATTTGCGGGTTTTCCATGCCGTGTAACATCAAATTCATGCTGCAAATTCGCAACATGGTGCGATCAAAATCAAATCCGTGAAACTGGTGATTAAGAGATGCATTTAAATTGCTTAAATATTCCGCCGCAGCAACCAAAAACCCTCCAGTACCACAAGCTGGATCGCAAATAGTGTCTGTAACTTCCGGTGACATCAATTCCACTATCATCTTAATAATGTGTCGCGGGGTGCGGAATTGTCCGTTAGTGCCTGCTGCGTTCAACTTCGAGAGCATATACTCATATAAATCTCCCGATATATCCCTATCTTCTATCGGAATACGATCAATTTGTTTCACCACATTAGCTAACAATGTGGGACTAGAAATTAAAAAAACGGCATCCTTCATGTGCCGAGTATAGGCGTTTTCCCCTACAGTTGCTGCCAAATTTTTGATAAAAGGAAAAGCCTCATCTCGCACAATTTGCAACATTTCCTCCGAATCGGCGAGATTCTTAAAAAAACACCAGCGATACCGCTGTTGCTCTGGGGAAAAAATCGGCTTATCCAAAGATTTACCCAACTCCAAATCATCCAACCGCTTAATAAATAACAGGTAAGAAATTTGCTCTATCGCTGCAAGGGGATTACTAATCCCATTATTCCAAAAAGTAGTCAAAAGGCGGTCAACCTTTGACTTCATCTTACCCGTTATCATATTCTCAATGAACAATTATCAATGAACAGTCAATGCACTTAACAAACCAACCTATCATCTAATAATGATAATTGATAACTGATTACTGAATATTAATTTCACCTAAATAGGTTCCCATTTGGAAATCATTGATTCGAGTATTTGTTGTACTGCGAATAAATGAGTCTGTATTATCGATTGCAGACTTGATTTCCGATGCAGCAGCTTTGTCTAATTTGGCGATAATACGCTTTTTACTGTTGTACTCAGCTAGTTTGACTCGTGCTTTAGCGAAAACTGGCGTATTTTCGGGTACCTTTTGCAGATATTGAATAGCAGTATCAAACTTACCTAATTCTGCTTGGTTATAAGCTTGTTGTAAAAGGTAAGTTGCTCTTACAAGCTGCTTTTGCTCGTATTCTGCTAACTTTTCCGCGATTAAATTACTATCTGAAGATTCTCTGGGAATTTGACGCAGGTAATGTAAGGCAGTGCTAAAGTCTTTTTCTGTAGCTTTTTCGTAGGCTTTTGCAAGGTACTCGTCTTTCTGCAACTCAATATAAGCCCGCGCTTGCTTTGCCAATACATCTGTTTTTGTTTGCCAATATAAAATATCGGGAAGATCGACTGTATGGTTAATTACATCTCCCCAGCGTTTTTGTTCGGAAGCTATTTTAGCGGCTTCGTATTTCTGAGCAGCAATTTGCCATTCCTGCTGCCATTCACCAATTGTAGCTTGGGCTTCTGGATAAACATTGCTATCACTTGGAATCGATTTTGCTAGGGCGATAGCACCTTGCAAATCTCCAGATTGAAATTCCTTTTGTGCTTCAGATAATGTTTGATTTTCTCCTAATACTGGAGAATGATTCATTAAAGAATAAGCTCCAAATCCGATAATCACGGAATTAGCAGCTAAACCAATTTTCATTCCTGTTAATAAAGGAGATGAATTCTCCAAATTCGATTTTTTGGAACTTCTAAAATAGTTATGATTTTGAGGAGCCTCTGAGTAAACGGTATACTCGGCATCAATAATTTGAGAAGCTGGATCTATAGGAATTTGTTTGAGTGCTTGCAGTACATCTGAAGTCGTTTTAAAACGTTCTTGATGCTTGTAGCGAACCATTTTGCTAATCACAGCAGCAACATAATCGCTAACTGCGGTGTTTCGACTACGCCACAATACTTCATTATTTGATGGGTGTTTTTTTAATTGTAGAGGAGTTAATCCCGTCAAAGCCTGAATCGCAATCATTCCCAAAGCATAAATATCGCTCGAAGGTTGGGTTTGCCCGATAAATTGTTCTGGAGGTATATAACCAAGAGATGTAACGGGAATTGAATAAATAGGTAATACTTCGTCTGCTCCAAAATCAACTGGTTGAATGGAACCGAAATCAATTAATACTAATTTACCATCCCTTGCACGTCGAATTAAATTCTCTGGCTTCACATCGCAATGTATTACACCTTGAGAATGAACGTATTCCAGAACGCTTAAAACGTCTTTTAAGAACTTAACAACGCCGTTTTCGCTCCATAAATACTCTGGATTTTTATTTTCTGGTAATTCCGCACTTAGGGAATGTCCCTCAATAAATTCTTGTACCAAATAAAAACGTTCGTTTTCTTCAAAACAAGAAATTAGCTGAGGAATTTGTTTGTGATGTCCCAGATGTTTGAGAGTACGAGTCTCCGTAAGAAAACGCAACCTTAAATCTTGTAAAAAACTCGGTTGTAAACTAGTTACCTTGAGTTGTTTTACAACACACTTAGGGTTGTTCGGATGTTCTATGTCCACTGATATGTATGTCTGTCCAAATACCCCTGCACCGAGGCTTTGGACAATTTGGTAACGCTCTTGCAGTACCTTTCCAATCATGTAGTTGGTCATGAGCTAGTTACTTAATCACTCCACTACTAAGGTTTTCGCAGCATCCTTTATATTTCCGGAAATCCTTATGATTTAATAGCTTGGAGCATTTATTTATTATTCTGTAAATGCCATATATACTGAAACATATGTATGTTTTTATATCTTTTTAAAGTTATATACCTTTTTAAGTACTGAGTAACAAGTATTTCCATCGCTTTAGAGTATAGGCATTAATTTTTACCAACACCATACTTCCGTAGAGAGATTTTTTGTATCATGTATTGCTACACAGTATACGGTGAGGGAGTTAGGAGTAGAGAATAAGTTATTCTTCCCCTTGTCCCCTTGTCTCCCCCTTCGGGTATCTCCTCCGGAGACGCTGAGCCGCACGCTCCGCGTGAACGCTAACACCACTCCCCTCAACGGAGGGAACCTCCGCACGGGGGTGGATTCACCATCTCCTCACCTCATATCTATAAACTTTTGTATCTACACTCGGAATTTTCGAGCAAAATCTTTGATAAATAACAGAGCTATTTTTATACTAATATTTTGTACTGGCTAATGAAAACTGAAAAGAAAACAGGGGAATGGTGGAAATATGTACTCTTATTCACATTACTTTTGACATTTAGACCAATTTCGTTTTTTATCAGACAGGCGCAAAGCGGGCACCCGTTAGATGTTAACTACTTTTGGACTGAATTTTCACCATTTGGATTATTTCAACATTGTTACAACGGTAACGGCGGTAAGGATTGGAAAATCGGTGAATGTAAAATCACAGTTTTAAATGCTGAACAATTGCGTACTCTACCTTTATTAAGGAAATTTGCGCTCTCTCTTGTGAATAGAGATCGTAATATAAATAATTTATCCTCTTTGCGAAAAGATAAATTACTTTCTCAAACAGCGCAGCTTCATGCAGAAGATATGCTTTCGAGACGATATTTTAATCATGTGTCCCCCGAAGGTACAACTCCCCGTCAACGGTATGTAATAGTTGGTGGTAGTAACTGGTTAGGAGTTGGCGAAAATATAGCTAAAGGTGGCACTAAAGGTTTAGCGTTGACTTACGGTGAAGTAGAAAAATGGCAGCGTGGTTGGATGTACAGTAATGGACATCGCGCTAACCTTCTTACTCCGGAATACAGAAAATTTGGCTATGGTATTGCTACTGGTGCTGATGGGCGGAGTTATGCAGTTCAGATGTTTTCCAATTAGAAGCTTCCCACAGAATTTTTAGAACATTTTTTAGAACATAAAAATCTATGAAGCTATAGCAATTTCAATGATAAATTCTGTTCCTTTTCCTACTTTTGAATTACAAAATAATTTTTAACTCCTAATTGCTCGCTCATATCTCATATCTCCTAACTTACTAATAATGGGATATTGTTAAAGAACAAAGAAATGTAAAGTAATGATGAAGCTGGCAGCAAGAATTAGTCAGGTATCACCTTCTCTAACTTTGGCGATCGCCGCGAAAGCCAAGGCTATGAAAGCGGAAGGTATTGATGTTTGTAGCTTTAGTGCTGGGGAACCGGATTTTGATTCACCAGCCCATGTTAAAGCTGCTGCAAAGAAGGCATTGGATGAGGGTAAGACAAAATATGGCCCTGCGGCTGGGGAACCCAGGTTAAGGCAGGCTATAGCCCAGAAGTTGCAAAGGGAAAATAATCTGGATTATCAAGCAGAGAACATCATCGTTACTAATGGTGGTAAGCATTCTCTGTTTAATTTAATGCAGGCTTTGATTGAACCGGGTGATGAGGTAATTATTCCCGCGCCTTACTGGGTAAGCTATCCTGAGATGGTTAAATTAGTCGGTGGCAATCCAGTAATTGTCATGACGGATCAAACAAATGGGTATAAAATTCAGCCGGAAATTTTAAGAAGTGCAATTACGCCAAAGACTAAATTATTCGTTTTGAATTCACCATCAAATCCTACGGGAATGGTGTATACACCCGAAGAAATCAAAGCTTTAGCGGAAGTTATTGTTGAGAAAGATATTTTAGTAGTTTCCGACGAAATTTACGAAAAAATCCTTTATGACGGTGCAAAACATCTGAGTATCGGCTCTTTAAACGACGAAATATTTGCCCGTACCATTGTTAGTAACGGTTTTGCCAAAGGTTACTCAATGACGGGTTGGCGTTTGGGTTATTTAGCTGCACCCGTGGAATTAATTAAAGCCGCAACCACCGTTCAAGGTCATAGTACATCTAATGTATGTACCTTTGCTCAATATGGTGCAATTGCTGCCTTAGAAGAATCGCAAGATTGTGTTGAGGAAATGCGTCAAGCTTTTGCAAAACGCCGCAAAGTGATGTTGGAAAGAATCAATGCGATTCCGGGATTAAGTTGCGCTAAACCCGATGGTGCATTTTATTTATTTCCAGATATTAGTGAAACCGGCTTAAAATCCTTAGATTTCTGCAAAACTTTATTAGATGAGCATCAAGTAGCAGTAATCCCCGGTGTCGCTTTCGGTGCAGATAATAACATTCGTTTATCTTACGCCACCGATATGGCAACAATTGAAAAGGGGATGGATCGATTGGAGAAATTTGTGAAATCGGTTAACGGTTAACAGTGAGCAGTGAGCAGTTATCAGTTGTTTATTATTAAATAGCTGGTAACTGTTTTTTTCCGATTCGGAGTATGCGCTTAAGCGTAAAATAACTTTGAGTGCAATAAACTTATATATTAAGTAATTCTGACATAGTTGATATTGATAGCGAGTAAAATTAAATAATTAATCTATTTAAAATACTTGTTTACAGATTTATGGATAAATGGGAATTAGAAGCAAGATTTTTGGAAAATCCTCAATTGTTAGCAATGCTATCTAAAACTAAGTTAAAAGATTTATTATCAAAAAAGTAGATGACAAAATTCAAGTTTTTTCACCATTTTAGTTTTAAAATAAGTTAATAACGTAATAATAACTTTGGTTTATGCAAGCAATATTTTTTAGTCGCGAAGAAGTTGCCCGACGTGCGAAGCTACTATACGAAAATGGCATACGTCAGAAGGTTGAGTCAGAAGATAATATAGGTAAAATGATTATTATTAATATTGAAACAGGTGACTATGAGATAGACGAAACTGGCTTAAAAGCAGCACGTAACCTACGTCAAAAATATCCAAACGCAAGACTTTTCGGTATTCGTATTGGTTATAAGGTTGCGGCATCATTTGGTGGTGGTATGGAGCGTGTATCTAAGTGATTTCTGGTATCGTTATTAATAGACACGCTACAGTCAGATTAACATTTCTACTTCCGAATGGCTCAAGCTTACCAATTGAATTTGTCATAGATACAGGGTTTACTGACCATTTATGTTTGCCTTCAGAGACAGTTACTCTACTAGGCTTGCCTTTTATATATGATATTCCTGCGAATTTGGCAGATAATAGTGAGGTTTCCTTACCAGTTCACGAAGCTATTATTATATGGAATGGCGAAGAACAAGAAGTTCGGGTAATTGCTACAGGAAGACGACCTTTACTTGGAACCGCTTTATTAGATGAGCAAGAACTTGTGATTCAGTTTACCGAAGGTGGATTGGTAACAATTGAAGGGTTATAACTACTTTTACAAAACCGTCAAATAAGTATCTTTCCCTTGCTCCGGTAAAACTCGTAATTTTTGATTATTCAAATCGGGTTCTAATCCTAAATCTTCTGGCATATATTAATCCCAATAATGGCTCGCAATCTTCTGGCAATTCAATACAGTTAAATACTCCTTCCCTCCCTTCAACAGAGAGATTCAGCATTTTAAAAACACGAACCTTTTCTACTCCTGTTGCCCTGTTCACATCTGCTTCCCCTTGAAGAGGTAATCCCAACTCAAGAATAATATTTTTAGGCAAGCAAAGTCTTGTTGCTCCAGTGTCAACTAAAACGTTATCTAATGTTATTGAACGAATTTGTTCTGTAGGAATAAACCCTCTTTTAGCTAAAGTCAGATCGATTTGGTTGGTAACTTTAATTGTAGTTGTGACTTTGCCCATGTTTCATTTATAAATGTTCATTAGTTCTCTACATCTTCAACACTATGGTGTTCATACTCAGTGATAATATTGCTAATCTCCGAAGCTGTAATGTCAGCTTGTTTAGATTTTGTATAAATAGTCAGCAAAATGATACCTGTTGCTGTTTTGAGGTAATAAATGAGTCGATAGCCACCGCTTTTACTTTTTGAATGTCGCTATTACGAACTCGTAATTTAAAAATTGTATAATCAGTTCCAGATATTTTGTCTCCTGGTAATTCTCCTTGTTCAAGTTGTTCGATTACAGGTTGTATATCATTACGGATACTGCGATATTTTTTTGCTAAAGTTCGTAGATTTTTATGAAAGGTTGGTGCGATTTCGACTTGAATAAACTGCTGCTCAGACATCCTCAATATCTTCCCATAATTGAGAAGCAGGAATAGTTTTTCCCGTCATTGCTTCATGCCAAGCTTGACGAAAATCTTCTAAAATTTCTTCTTTCGGTTTTTCATCCTCATCTTCTGCTTCTTCTGAAACTAAAACAATCACTTCAACACGACTATTTTTATTTAAATTTAAAGGTGTATCTAAAGCAAGTTGCCCTTCTTCGTCAATCGTTGCCATTACTTTGACTGCTTTCATAACTATTTCAAAACTTTTAGACTTTATTCGAGCGTATAGCTTTACGATAACGTGAATTTAAAAATATATAACTCCTAGCTCCTAACTCTTAATCCCTAACTCTTAACTTCCAAACCCATATCTTTCAACCCTTTTCTTAACTGCTCTGCTGCAAAGTGGTTGTTTTGCTTTACGTGCAAATTAATTGCTTCTTTAAATGCTGTTAAACTATCTTCTACATAACCAGCTTTTAACAATACAACGCCCAAATTTTGATAAGCTTGAGCATATTCTGAATTCAAATCGATAGCTTTAACATAAGCGGCAATGGCTTCTTTAAATAAACCCATTGCTTTATATGTCATTCCTAAATTGTAATATCCGATAACGAAAGAAGGGTCGATTTTTATAATTGTTTCGTAAGCTTTTTTCGCACCGTTTAAATCTCCTTTCTCTTTGAGCAAATTACCGAGATTGTTATATGCTCCTAACTTGAGTATGGGATAAATCGGTAGTTTAATTGCTGCTTGATAATGTGCGATCGCCTGTTGATGATTTTTCAACCGACTGTAAGCGATGCCCAAATGATAATAAAGTTCGTACAATATCTCGTAATTTTCGCGACTTAAGGAAACTCCTTTCGATAATAACTGGATACTTTGAGGAATTTTCCCTAAATCAATATACAATGCTCCCAATTTGCTGCAAACATAAGGATCTTCGGGATTATTGGCAAAAAACTCTTCCATTGCTGCTTGCGCTTTAACAAGTTTATTTTTGCGATTAATTTGGCTTTGCTGATAGCCTGAATGTAAAATCGCAATTCCTTGTATATAACCTATTTGCCAATGCGGTTCTTTCTGTAATATTTCTGATACACTATCATCAACTAAAGCATGATAGGGACGTGAAAATTTGATATCGGGGTGGTTGCGAAACAGCCGCGAAACCATAGAATAAGGCGATTGTGCTGCACCAATTTCGTCGCGCACTAAATTTATCAGTAAGTACTCTTCTCTTTGTATTGCTTCTCGCAACTGGGGAATAATTTCTGGTGCTAAGGTTTCGTCGGCATCTAAAACTAAAATCCAATCGCCAGTTACATATTTTAAAGCTTCATTACGAGCGGCACTAAAATCATTACACCATTCAAAATGATGTACTTTAGCACCATATCCTTGAGCAATTTTTACTGTTTTATCGGTTGAACCAGTATCTAATATTACTATCTCGTTGACAAACTTTTTGGCGCTACTCAAGCACTTTGATAACGTTGATTCTTCGTTTTTTACAATCGCGCACAGGCTGATTTTCATAGTTAGTTGTTAATTGTTGGTTGTTAGTGATTAGTAGTTAGAAGTAAATGATAAAGGTAATTATGCTAAATGCACCATACATATTACTACTCCCTGTTCCCCGTTGCCTACAAATTATTTATAAACCAAAATTTTGTGCAAAAATATACATCTATCAATATAAATTTGAAAATGATTAGTTAATTGTATGAATCTTATGAATCAAACATTAAGCGGACGTTATCAAATTGTTCAAGAATTAGGGAGAGGGGGTTTCGGCGTTACTTATATTGCTGAAGATTTACAACGTCCTGGAAATCCGAAATGTGTGGTTAAACTATTTAAACCTGCCGCAAAAGATCCTTACACTTTAAATGCGGGGAAAAATTTATTTGATAGAGAAGCCGAGGCTTTAGAAAAATTAGGAAATCATGACCAAATTCCCCGACTTTTAGCGCATTTTGAAGATAACCAAAAGTTTTATCTGGTGCAAGAACTTATTGAGGGGCACGATTTAAGTAAAGAATTACTACCAAATAAACAATTAAGCGAAGCCTTTGTAATTCAGTTTTTGGAAGATATTTTAGAGGTTTTAGCTTTTGTACATCAGCAAGGAGCAATTCATCGCGATATCAAACCTTCTAATATTCGACGACGTAAATCGGATGGAAAATTGGTGCTAATTGACTTTGGTGCTGTTAAACAAGTCAGTACTCAAGTCGTGAATTCACAAGGGCAAACTAAGGTAACGATCGCCATCGGCTCTCCCGGATATATGCCCAGCGAACAATCTAGTGGTAAACCGCATTTTAGCAGCGATGTTTATGCCGTGGGAATAATTGCGATCGCAGCTTTGAGTGGAGTATTTCCGATAAGTACAGATCCTCAAACAGGAGAAATTGCTTGGCATCATTTAAGAACTGTAAATCCTAAATTAGCCAATCTTATAGATACGATGGTTCGTTATGATTTTCGTCAGCGTTATCCTACAGCCCAATTGGCATTGCAAGCTGTAAAAACATTGTCAACGTCTAGCCAACTACCCGATACTTTAGTTGGAAATAAATCACAGGATACCGGGAAAACAAAGAAGATTTTAATTGCTTCTGGGATAGCAGGGATTATCGCTGCAAGTGCGGCTATTTTACCGTGGATAATTAATCCTAATAAAATTGAAGATTTTTCCAGTTACGAGCAATCTAGTTTGGGAATTACAGTCAAATATCCTCAGAGTTGGCAAAGGCAAGATATCGATAATATTTTTACACAAGAATTAGTGACATTTTTATCGCCTCAATCGAGCGATACAGATAATTTTAAAGAAAAAGTAATTTTAAGTATAAAAGACTATTCCGGAACTTTGAATCAATCAAAAGATGTTTTTACCCAAGACATAAATAAAACATTACCATCAGCGAAAATTATCAAAACTACTTCCACTACACTGGCATACAAACCTGCTTTTGAAATAGTTTATACATGGAAAGATGAAGAACAAGATTTAAATTTTAAAAACCTGCAAATTTGGACTTTGAAAGGTAATAAGGCATACATTCTTACCTATACCGCGAAAGAAGAAGATTACGATAAGTTTATTCCCGTTGTGGAAAAAATGATTAAAACTTTTGAAATCGAAAATTTAAAAGACTAATGAGTAGATTGCAAATTCGTGAAGATGACCTGACGGGTAAAAAGATTGCTGAGTTTCTTCGGGAACACCTGGAAAATATGAATAAGATTACACCACCCGAAAGCGTTCATGCTCTTGATTTGGAAGCATTGCGATCGCCCAATATTACTTTTTGGACGGCTTGGGAAGGTTCGGAATTACTTGGATGCGGGGCATTGAAAGAACTAGATTCAAAAACTGGTGAAGTTAAATCAATGCGTACAGCTACAGATCACCGTCGTAAGGGTGTTGCTTCAAAAATTCTCGAACGCATTATCGAGGAAGCCCAACAACGTGCTTATGAACGCTTGAATTTGGAAACTGGGTCTTTTCCTGAGTTCGCACCAGCACGAGCTTTGTACGCACGATACGGGTTTGAGTACCGAGGTCCCTTTGCTGAATATATTGACGACCCGAATAGCGTATTTATGACGAAAAAGTTTTAGAATCTACTGTTCGGAATACCCATAACTTCCTTCCTGATTGAGAAAATTGTGTTTGTACTACAACTCTAATACAAGCCAAAATCATGATGCAAACAAACATTAACCAATTTATTACACCTACGACTGCTGTAGCATCTGTGGAAATTCGTCTAACAAACCAGGTATCCGTCAAGCTATCTAGAAATAAAGGAAATGCTCTTCGTTGCGATCGCACGATAGTCAATCGCTCTTTTTCCTTGGGAACTTACTTTTAAAGCAGGTAAACATAGTTCGGATTAAATGCCATAGCAAACGTTCCGCAATTAGGATTGCCAAACTAGACGATCGAGCATTTCTTTCCAGCAATCGTAATCACAGATATAATCAAAACCGCATACTGTTTTAATAGAGGTTGAGCGTTCGTTGAGTAGTTGATGAATCTGCTTACCTACCTGTGGAGTTTTAAGGCGATTGCCGTAATTATTCCAAATCAATTGGTTCTCCACTAGCCCAACGTAATCGCAAATGAACAGAATATCTTCAAAGAAGTATAGTGTGAATCCTGGGGTATGTCCTCCCACAACTACCGCTTCAATTCCAGAAAGTTTAAAATCAGTTTCAAATAAACGATCGAAGGGAAAAAACCGACTGTTTGGATGAGCTGCATCACTCTTATGAATCCAAACCTTAGCATCAAACTGCTGACGGTATAAGTTGGATGCACCTAAAAAATCACTATGAGTAAATAAAATATAGTCCATCGGTGCGACACCCAAATCAAATGATGATGGACAATCAATCCAAATTACAGCATCGCTAGTGTTAACTTGGTAAGCTGCGTGTTCAATACCTAATTGTGGAACCGATCGTAACTGAGTGACGCAATCGCTAACGGGAATACTTTTAACTTGATAGATTGCCGAACATTCTTGGGCAGTTAAAAAGCGATCTGGTGTATTCAATTCAAGTTTAAAGGTCAAAATTTAATAACTTCAGGACTTATGTAAAGCTCCCCTTTTAAGAAGGCTTGAGGATTTTAAGAGGTGGAATACTTAACTTCTCTTGCGGTTGCGTAAGTCCTGAATTCCTAACTCCTAACTCCCAATCCCTAAATAAAAAGAAACCCGGTTTCTTTAAGAAACCGGGTTTTTGATATCAAAGGTGAATCGGTACTAATTAATAATTAGTCCATTTTCACTACTGATTCATTGCTGACGGTAGCTTCGTCAATTGGTGTCCATGCAGTATGGAAACTTCCTTCTTTGTCGGTACGCAGGTAAGTATGTGCGCCGAAGTAGTCGCGTTGTGCCTGGGTGAGGTTTTGAGGCAAACGTTCGCGACGGTAGCTGTCGAAGTAATCTAAGGATGCGCTAAATGCGGGAACGGCGATTCCTAATTTAGCTGCGGTAATAATTACTTCGCGCCAAGCATCTTGTCTATCAAGAATGGTTTGCTTGAATTCGGGGGCTAGTAGCAAGTTGGGGAGTGAAGGATTCTGATCGAATGCTTTCTTGATTTTGTTCAAGAATCTAGCACGAATGATACAACCACCTTTCCAAATTCGTGCCATTTCACCAAGATCCAAGTTGTAGTTAAACTCATTGGAAGCTTTGTACAGCAGCGCCATACCTTGAGCGTAGGAGCAGATTTTGGAACAGTAGAGAGCATCGCGCACCATGTTGATAAATTTCTTGGTGTCGCCTTCGTACTTACCGCTAGGGCCAGAAATTTCCTTGGATGCTGCTACTCTTTCCTGTTTGTAGGATGACATAATTCGAGCATTTACTGCTGCACCAATGGTAGGAATTGGCACGCCCAAATTAAGTGCATCTACTGCCGTCCAGCGTCCGGTACCTTTTTGTCCGGCTGCGTCAACGATTAAATCTACTAGAGGTATACCAGTTTCTTCATCAACATAAGGGAAAATCTTGCTAGTAATTTCAATCAAGAATGAATCTAATTCCTCAGTGGTATTCCACTCAGTGAATACTTCATGTAATTGATTGTGGTCTAAACCAGCTGCATTTTTCAATAAATCGTAGGCTTCTGCAATTAACTGCATATCGCCATACTCGATACCGTTGTGAACCATTTTCACATAATGTCCGGCACCGCCAGGGCCGCAATAGGCAACACAAGGGCCATCGTCAACCTGAGCCGCAATTTTAGTGAAGATAGGCGACAGGTACTCATAAGAACTTTCGGTACCTCCAGGCATCAAAGAGGGACCGTTGAGCGCTCCTTCTTCACCACCACTTACACCCATGCCGATGAAGCGAAAACCTTTGGGTTCTAATTCGCGGGTGCGTCGTTCGGTGTCTTCGTACAGCGAGTTACCACCGTCGATGATGATGTCACCTTCATCTAATAAAGGTGTGAGTTGTTCAATTACCTTATCAACTGGTCCACCAGCTTTTACCATCACCAAAATTTTGCGGGGACGTTCGAGCAAACCCACAAATTCTTCCAAGGTGTACCCTGCTTTCACATTTCTACCTTGGGCGCGTTGTTCCATAAACGCATCAGTTTTTTCACGCGAGCGGTTATAAACTGCGATCGGGAAGCCGTTACGCTCTACATTCAGAGCGATATTTTCTCCCATAACAGCTAATCCAATCACACCAAAGCTTTGTAATGTCATAAATTTTTTCTGGCTAACTCTTCCAAATCCTTTCTTTTATCTCTTAGGGTAGTCCGAGATTTTCAGATCGCTTATAAAGAAGACATTAAGACTTTATTTAGATAGTAAAAATGCATTATGGATACACATAATTATTTTTAATTTGTATATCAATCAACAATTTGTCTCTAAAATTCGCTAAATTGTAATATTTACTATAAATTATTGGGCAATGGGGATGGGGCCGCAGGGGATGGGGGGACAAGGGGAAAGGGGGATAAGGAGAGAGGGGGAAGATAGGTAGTGCGAGCATCTTGCTCGCTATATATGTATGGACCAGCGAGCAAGATGCTCGCACTACAATTACCCATTACCAATTACCAATCCCCTATTCCCTATTCCCAATCCCCAGCGAGCAAGATGCTCGCACTACAATTACCCATTACCCATTACCAATTACCAATCCCCAATCCCCCTATTCCCAATCTAAAATCCAAAATCCAAAATTCTTATGACACACATCTTGGCTTTGATTGTCGGTTTGGGCAGTTTGGCGATTTATTTGGCGGCTTTCTTTTTTCCTGAAGTTCACCGCAAAAATGATTTTTATTTGAGTGGGGTAGGTTTGTTTTATGCCCTTGTATTGTGGGTGTTTGCGCCGCGTATCGGTGGCTGGTTTTTTCTAGGTCAATTGGCTGCGGTTGGCTTGTTATTTTGGTTCGGGTTGCAAATGTTTTCGTTGCGTCGTCAAGTTACTCCGGCGATGCAACAAACCCCGGTACCTAATGTTGAAGCGGTGAAAGGTAATATTAACGAACCCGCTGCAAAATCGCTGCAACAACGTGCGGGAGGATTATTTAAGTCTGTCAGCGGTATTTTACCTGGTAAAAAAGAAAAAGTTTCTCAAACCCCTACCGCAACACAACCCGTATCTACACCTTCTACTGTTGAAGATACTTCTGCTGCGACAATAGGCAAAACTTTAACTGATGCGATTGATGAGGAGACTGAAGTTAAAACTCCAGTATCTGATGCTTCTGTAACTATCGTTGATAATACAGGTGCCGCAACTACAACTGAAACTGCTTCTGAAGCAACTTCAACAGATGCCGCAACGACAACTGAAATCCCAGAAGCTATTGCACCTGACTCCCCACCCCAAGAAGTAGTAGAAGCTTCTGAAAATGCTGATGCAGAAGAAAAAACCATACCTCCTGTAGAAGAAATTGCTCCTGATGCCGTACTTGCTCCCCCGGCAGAAGCATCACCAGAAAAAACTCCACCCACCGATTTACCTCAAACATGAGTAAATAAAGAAAATTACTTATTGTTGTCAAATCAATATATAAGTAAATGTAAATCCCCTCCAGATATTTTCTCCGGAGGGGATTTACATTTTTTATAGGGAATTGGGAGTTAGGAGTTAGGAGGAGTAAGTAGTGAGTAGTGAGTTAAATAATTCCGTCTAGGATTATTGTCACAGGGCTGCTCAACTATTTATTATTTCTTACTTTTTACTCACTACTCTTTACTCACTACTTTAAGAATCTCCCCATCCCTACTGCGGTGTTTTCTGCAACTCTGGCTGTTCTTCTGGAAGAATCGCCCCTTCTACGGGACATACCTGTATACAAATGCCGCAGTCGATACAGGTAGCGAAGTCAATCCAAAACCAATCGGTGCCTTTGACGTTTTTTCCTGGCCCCGGATGAATGCAAGCTACTGGGCAAGCATCTACGCAATCGGCAATTCCTTCACAAACATCAGTAACAATCGTGTGTGCCATGTTTCCCCTCTATGCATCAGTTATCAATTATTAATTATCAATGTAATTGTTCATTGATAATTGATAATTGTTCATTGCTAACTGCTAACTGCTAACTGATTCAACTGTTTTTGAACCGTCGGCTTTTATCCAGGCAATTTGAGCAATTTCTCGATCGCTTGCGTATTTTTGAATTGCTTGTTTATCTCTTCCGCTCAATTCCATTTCGACTTTTACTAAATGAGTTGAGGAACGCAGTTTTTCGGCGTAGGTGAAAGCGGCGGCGATCGCACTGCTATTTTCTGGTACTACTAACCAGTCACTGGCTAATTTTGGCTGCGGTAATTGCCCAGAAGTTGATAGTACGTGGTATAAATCTTCAATAAATAATGCGAAACCAGTACCGGGTATGTCTTTACTTTGGGGATGATATAGCCCTAAAAGTTTATCGTAACGTCCGCCGCGTCCTATGACTCTTGCTTGGTTATCGATGTCGCTAACTACTTCAAATACAAATCCGGTGTAGTAGTCAAAGGTTTGAATTAAGCTGAGATCGAGTATTAAGGAGCAATTCCCTTGGGATTCTATCAACTCAACCAAAGCTTTAAGATTGTTAACTGCTTCTTGCTGCCCGGTGTCGAGATTTAAAGTTCCGATCTTTTGCAAAACGTCGGCACTTTTCCCGCGCAAATCTAACATGACTTTAGCGCGATCGCGATGTTCTTCGCTTAGAGGTAAGGTGTCTATCGTGACTCTATCCAAGTGAACGATGGCGCTGCGAATTTTACTTTGTAAGTCAGCGGGGAAGGCTTTGAGTAAAGATTGAGTAATTTCGGCTTCCCCAACAATTAAATGCCAATCCTGTAGCTGTAGTGCTTGCAAACAAGCGGCTACTAGTAGCAATACTTCTGCATCTGCAACTAAGCCACCACCGCCTAACAACTCAACTCCAGCTTGATAAAATTCTTGCTGGCTATTGTGTTTAGATTCTGGTGTTCTTCCGAAAACGTTGGCATTGTAATAAAGCCGTTGCGGGTAATTAGCGCCAGCCATGCGCGTTACGGCAGCACGGGCTATGGAAGCCGTTAATTCTGGCCGCAATCCCAATTCTTCATCTTGGATATTTTGCAGTTGAATCACCGTTGAGCGCTCAATTGCACCTCTTGCCATCAGCGTGTCAATACGTTCCAAGGTTGAGGTGATAATCCTGTGATAACCCCAACCTTGAAATACTTGTTCTAATCTGTCTTCAATCCAGCGCTTTTGAGCTACATCTAAGGGTAATAAATCCCTGGCTCCCACCGGAGGTTGATACACCATTATTTTTTCTTTCCACCAAACAATCCACCAAATAAACCGCTACTTTCAGACTTTGAAGATTTACTCGCAGCAGCACTCACAGTACTCTTTTTACCAGCATCGGGTGAACTTTTCTTCAAAAACTTATCAATTTTAGTTTTCCCTTCCAAGGCAGTTGCATCTTTAGGATCTAATTGCAAAGCGCGATCGAAGTGAATTTTTGCCATTTTTACTTGATTTTGCTTCAAATAGACTACTCCAATCAAGCTGTGACACTGATTGCTATTTGGCTTCATCTTTAAAGCATCTTTTAATTCAACCTGTGCTTGTGATAATTGATTCTTTACAATTAATTCTTGGGCACGACGCATATACCCAGCAAAAACTGGATCTTCCTTGGGTTGGGCTGGTGCTGAATTATTTCCCGCAGCAGTATTAGTCTTAGAATTAGGGGCACCAGCAGACACGGTGGATGAAGACGAGCCAGATTTTAAAGATTTTCCCGCACTCCGCATCAAATAAACTAAATTTAACTCGCTGATCTGAGAAATCGCTTCTACAGCTTGCGCCAAAGAATTGTATTGAATTTTAGCTACTTGGGATATAGCATTTTTATAAGCACTTTCAAAATTAGGCGTACTTGCTAACTGTCTGGCATTATCGGTAGTTAATTCCACAGAAGCAGAATCTTGAGCCAAACGCTTCGCTATTTGGATTAAAACGGCGTTATGTTCTGCATGATTCTTCTCGTGATGAAGATGTTCGTAAGCTGGATTAACCAATTTTGATAATAGTTCGCTCGCTAGGCGTTTTTCCTCATCGTTAGCTTTAGCACAGCTATCGGGATGCAAGCGACGGGCAATTTTCAGATAGCGTTTGCGAATTTCCGAAGCATCTGCATCCACTCGCACGCACAAAATTGCGTGATAATCTATAAAATCATACTTAAATAAGCCGCGTTCTATTTGAAAAGACATAGAGGTATTTTATACTAAAGCGAACATTAATCTTACTAGTTTACTTCTATCCCTTGGGTGTTTGTCAGTAGTTGATTGTCCGTAAATTTCAAATTAATTACCAGTATCAGTTACTAGTTAATAATCGCAGTCCGAATCGTGTTTGATATTTATAGCTGTTTTCAGCAGTGAAATTTAGGGAAATATAGCAGTATTTATCAAATTAAATAGGTCTTTGTTTCAGTGATTACTCTGGCTAATTTGATTCTTATGGCGTTTATTGATACTAAATTGTAAATGTTGTTCTAGTTAAATTTATTGAATCTTCCATTTGAGCAAGGAAAACTAATTTGAAATAAACTTATAGATTTTTTCATGAAATATTTATAAAGTGAGGGTTTTTCTATTTTTTGCCTGCGTAATTTACGCAGTAATAAAAATATTATTCGTAGTAGTACTGTACTGACATTCAAATTCTGAAATATGATGCGCTAAAGCGCTACTACGAACCCTTATACTATGAGTGAAATTTACAAGGGCAATATTATGGCAGGCTACAATCCCGACTTTTTAGGGAATGAGATTAACCTTCCCGTACCCAGCTTTGCTCCATCAATAGCCGGGGATGTACTCCGCAGTTCTTTATTGGAAGACGATATTTTTGCTACCTATATTAATTATTCCATTATCACCAATCGGGTTCGACGTTCGACTATTGTCGCTTGTGCAAATATTGACCAGAATTTGATTAAAAATGTATCAAGGAAACAAGGTTGGGATATTGATACTCGTATCGGTGCGGATTTTCAACTTGATAATGACTACTATCGCAATAATCCTTGGGATCGAGGACATTTAGCGAGACGAGGTAGTATGGCTTGGGGAAAAACTGAAAGGGAAGCGAAACGGGCTTCTGATGATACTTTTTATTATTCCAATGCAGCGCTACAGCATGAAAACTTTAATCAAGATGAATGGTTGGCTTTAGAAAATTGGGTGTTTGACCTCAATTTAGATAGTAATGGTAAAATAACCGTTTTCACCGGGCCAGTTTATGGCGATTTTCCTCGAACCATTACTCCACAGGGAAGAGAATCCGCACTTATTCCTTCAGCTTTTTTCAAAGTTGTTTGCTTCGTAAATAAAGACACTAACGAACTTGATGTCCGGGCTTTTCTGATGTTCCAAGATGAGGAAGCTTTAAGGGATAAACAAGGTAATAAATTATTTAATTTTCAAACTTATCAGGTAACAATTACTGAAATTGAAAGATTAACGGGTTTGGAATTTGATGATGAGATTTACGAGAAAAATCCTTTGTTATTTAACGAAAATCCCGAAAAGAAAGAAAAACTTCATATCGCACAGTTTCCCGAACGAATTGAAGTTGATGCACCTGCTGAAATGATTGCCAAAGGTGAAGTTAGAGATTCAATTACTATAGATAATGCTGCCATTTTTATTGCTGCTGCGATGGTAAATCCGTCGGGAGATGAAAGAGCATCGGAATGGGTTTCTGTAATCAATCTTTCTTCGGAGCCAGTGAATTTAGAAGGTTGGAGATTATCGGATACAAAGCATGAATCGTTGCAGCTAAATTCAATTTTGAAAGAGCAACAAAGGATATTAAAACCAGGGGAAGCGGTGAGGATACAGCCTTTAAATCCGGTGATGTTATCAAATCGTGGTGGGGTAATTAGTTTGTACGATAATCAAGGTAAAGGTAGACGGGTTGATAGAGTGAATTACACTGCAAGAGATGTTGAGCGAGAGGATGCTACGGTGAGATTTTTGCGTCGGGGTTGATGGGAGGATGTTTTGATAAAATATCCGGCGGTTGAAACCGCGTCTACACAAGCAAAACCCGCCGTGGCAGCGGGTTAGAACATTTTAGGTTCGTAGTAGCGCTTCAGCGCATCCGGATTCGGAAATATGAGGCGCTGAAGCGCAACTACGAACCTTTTTTACCAAAAAATACAATCAATATTCTCAAAAAATTCGGTCAGTTACTTACTTCGACAAACCTTTAATCTTTCCCGTACTTGGGGATTGCTATTTAAATAATCTTTTAACCAGTCGCATCCGCGTGTTAATAACCCGTCTAAATGATCAATCTGCCAAATTAACACCTCATTTCCTTGAGGTTGATTACCTTGAACGTGCGCGAGTATGTATTTACCATCTGGGCTGAATTTGGCTTCAGTTATGAAGGTAGATAAATACTTATATTCTGCAAGCTGCTTACCTGAAGTATCCCAAATTTGAAATTTCTTGTCCTTTGAAGCTGTGAGGATACGCTTACCATCCGGGCTAAATTTAGCATAGACAATCGGACTTTGATGAGGTATTTCAACTAATTGTTTGCCATTCGTATCCCAAATAATTGCCGTATTGTTTGTGGAAGTCGCAATAATTCGTTTTCCATCTGGACTAAAACTAGGGCTAAAAATATCTTGATTTGCTTTAATTTCTGATAACTTTTTACCTGATGTATTCCAAATGGTTGCTATTCTTCCATTACTTGCAACAATACGTTCCCCATCTGGGCTAAAGTTAGCACCGAGATAACTATATTCACTTGCTGGAAACTCTACTATTTTTTCACCTGAAATATTCCACAAACTAGAATAATTTTTGCCATCATAATCAAACTTAGCAATAATATATTTACTATTTGGACTCCAAGTCATACCTCTAGCTTTGAATGTAGAGATTAACTTTCCCGTATCCGACCAAATTCTTGATTTACCATCGTAAGTTGTAGTTAAAATATGCTTGCCATCTGGACTAAAAGCAGCATAATCTAATCCCTTTTCATGTCCGGAAAGTAACAGTAATTGTTTTCCAGATGTATTCCAAACACGAGCAGTTTTATCAACTGATGCTGTAACTATTTTTTTGCCATCTGGACTAAAATTAGCGCTACTAACTATACCTGAATGTCCTTGAAATCTTGCTAACTGCTTACCAAACTTATCCCAAAGTAATACAGATTTCCAAGTTGGGGTAACTACATATTTACCATCCGGACTCCAACTTGCTCCATTAATTTTATCTTTTGAATTAATGTTTGCTGTAACTACTGGTATTTCATCAGATAAATTCCAAATACGAACGTTTCTATCAAATCCATAAGTAACAATATGTTTACCATCAGGACTCCAACGGGGACTTCTTTGATCTCCTGCTAATTCAGCGATTAAATCGGCAGATAAATCCCATGCTTTTGCAGCACCATCTCTTATATCCCATACTTTTATAGTGTCGTCGGTGGTAAAAAATTGCTTCCCATCAGGGCTAAATTCTGCATTACTATTTAATTCTTTTTGATTTTTTATTTCTCTAATTAACCTACCAGATAAATCCCAAACATAAGTTTTCTCAGATGTGGTTACAAAGATACGCTGACTGTCGGGGCTAAAACCAGCATCCGCATTCCCTGAACGATCATCTACTTTAAATCTTGCAATTTGTTTACCTGAAATATCCCAAACATAGGAATCATCAGAGTTAGTTAAAATATATTTTCCATTTGGACTCCAATAAGCGCTGCTAACAGCTTTTGTATGTCCTGAAAGCGCTTTTACTAATTTACCCGAAGTATCCCAAATACGGGCAGTTTTATCATTAGAAGCAGTCAGAATATATTTGCTATCCGGGCTAAAACTAGCGCTATTAACTGTATCTTTAAGTTGTAGTAATAAATTACCCGATAAATCCCAGATACGAACTATTTTTTCATCAGAGCCACTAACCACACTTTTTCCATTTACAATTGTTTCAGTTTGTGGTTGTTGAGAAATAGTAATTATACGTTTCCCATCTGGACTAAAACTGGCACTATTTACCCATTCTTGATGTTTTATTATCGCTACTTGTTTTCCAGAAAAGTCCCATATCCGAACGTTTTTACCATAAGAAGCAGTAATAATATGTCTACCATCAGGACTAAATTCAGCCTTATAAACTCCATCTTTATGTCCTTTCAGTTCGGTTATCAGCTTACCCGACAAATTCCAAATTCTAGCGGTTTTATCTGTGGAACCAGTAATCAAAAACTTTCCATCATGGCTCCAATTCACAGTTGTAATATTGTCTTGATGGGTTGCAAATTGTTTTACCTCACGAATATTGTTTGTTATTGTTTGCAAAGCTAAAAGCGGACTGGTTGCAGGATATTTTTCTAAGGAACGTCCATCTTGTACTAAATTTTTCAATCTTTGTCCAGCATCCATTGCTGTTACTAAAGATTCAATTTGTTTGGTTTCAAACTGTTTTAAAGCTGTAACTCCTGCTCTTTCTAATTTTGTACCTTCTTGAGCTTCTTGTAATTGATGATTTGCTCCTATAAAAGCAATCGTAGCTCCAATCACAGAACAAATTAGAACGCCACCACCAATACGAATTTGTCGTTTAGCTTTATGTTGAGCTGTAGTTAAAGTATCATTTGCTTGTGCTAAAATGCGACTTTCTTCTTCTTGAATAGCTAATGCGGTAGTTATTTCTTGTTTTTCCAATTCCTGACTAGCATTTAAAAACTGATAATCTTGTTTACTTAAACTTTTATCCGCAGCCCAAATATTAGCGTCTTCTAATGCTTTTCCTCGCAATAATCTAGAATCATCTTGAAAATTTGAAGTAACCCAAGCTGATAATGCTTCCGAATATGGTCTTAAATTCATAAGTTCTTTTTCTACCCAATTTAAATCAAATACTGTTGCATAAATACGGTTGTAAACCTGTAAATACCCTTGATTTTCTACAACTAATCCTGATAGCCGTAATTCAATTTGTTCTGGACTATCATCAGCGGGTATTTGTCCTAATTGTAAAATTTTCTGATACAAACCAAGCAATGCACCTGTATTATGCTTGCTCCTTAAAATCCGATCTTTAATAGTTTTTAAATGCGGTGGTTCGTCAAAAGATTCCCAATTGTCAATTATTTTCTGTCTGACAATATTTTCTACATCTTGATTTTTTAATCCTGGAAAACCTGCTAATAAATCGCATAATTTCTGTGTTAATAATGGTTGCCCCCCAGTCCAATCCAAAACTTCTTTTAAAACAGCTTGGGGATTTTCAACTTCTTTAAATCCTGCTGCTAAAGGTGAAACTTCATCTATTTGAAAACCATTAACTTGAATAGCGCTACCAATATTAAAAGGTGTTCTAACTTTATCGGCTATTAAATCGCTTGGTGTTGCTACTCCGAGAAGCACAAAAGTAATCCGATTAAATTCTTTGTTAAAATTACGCTTTTCATAACAGCTTCTAATCCAAGAGAAAAAGTCATCGCAGGGGAAATTTAAGCTTAAAATACTATCAATTTCATCAATAAAGATAACTATTTTACTTTGAATTTTTTCTAATAATATTTCTTCAATAAATATATCCAAACGCTGTAAAGGTGATAATTCGCTGTTTTCCTTCCACGATGTTCTAATAAACTCGCTGGGGTTAGCTATACCAAAATTAGCAACCAACGTATAAACAATTCCTGCATACCACTGTTCTGGATTGATATCTTTACTACCCCTTCCAGAAATATCAATTGTTGTACAAGCGATTCCTTCAGCTTGCAATCGTTTGATGGTGCGAACCTGTAAACTGGTTTTACCCATTTGTCGGGAATTGAAAATATAGCAAAAGTTGCCTGCTTTGAGTTCGTTGTAAAGGTCAAAATCTGCTTTTCTAACTACATAACTGGGAGCATTTTCCGAAAGACTTCCACCAACTTTGTAAGAAAAATTGTTGTTCATGATGTGATATTTATTTTAAGTTTGTAGTAGGGACTTTAGTCCTCTCCGGAAGGGCTTAAGCCCCTACTACGAACAATTAGATTCTATTTTTACTAATCAAAGCTTCTAATTGCTTCAACCTATCGTCAATTAATACTATTTCTGGATGAACTGGACTATACCTTTTTGAAAGTTGCGATTTTTGGACTTTCAAATCTTCCATTTTTCGATAAGCAGCATTATTTATTAGGCTTTTAACTGTGCCTTTATATGGCTGCGGTTGCGTATTTTCAAATTGTTTATATAAATCCTCAAGTTTAACTTCAAAATCTTGAATCATTGGATGTTGAGGTGATAATCTTGCTGAATTTATTGCTTTTTCTACTTCTATTTTGGCGATTGATTTTAAAATATCGGCAGTGGTAAGATTAGGCTCTGAAAGCGATACCCCTAATTGTGATAATTCTGTCCTAACTTCAGCGAACTTTTCTTTACTAATTCCTTCCATATGACCATTTCCAAAAACCCCATTTAACTCTTGCTGCAATATTTTATCTGCTGCTTTATAATCTTTAATAGCGTTTTCTTTATCTCCTAAATCTCGATACAGATTAGCTCGACGAATATAAGCTTCAGTATTAACCAAATCATTATCATCAATGTATTTATTCAAATTTAAAATTGCTTTTCGTTTTTCACCAGATTTTTCATAAGCCATAGCTTTTTCATCGTATTTCCTCCGCTCTTGGCTCAACACAGCTTTTTGATGTTGGTTGAGTATGTAACCAAAGCACCTTTTTGGAACTCCTGCTATCTTCAAGATGTTCTCTGCTGAATCAAAAGTTTTTGGATTTACGATTTTACATTCATGGTAATCATCGGGAACTGAAATCTGTCCAAGTAAAGGTATAGAAAAACCTAGAAATAAAATAGATGATGTATGAGCAATTATAGAAGTTATAGAGAATGGAAATTTCATTATTATTTAATCGATAGCTATTTTATTTACGATTAGGATTAGCGTTTGTAGGTTCCACTAAAACTACATCCGATTACGGCTAATTAATGCTTTTAATTGCTCTATTTGATTAGTAATGAAAATTCTTTCGGGATGCGTTGCAGTAAACTTTTTTGTAAGTTGCGATCGCATTACTTTCAAACGTTGGATTTTTATATGAGCAGCAGCCACTATTATGCCTTTTTCTATTTCTTCATCTGGCTGTACTTGTGTATTTTCAAGTTGTTTATGCAAGTCCTGAAGCTGAGCGTCAAAATGCTGAATTAATGGGTTTTGAGGTTTGAATTTTGCTAAATTTAATGCTCGTTCGACTTCTATTTCAGCAATTGATTTTAAAATCTTAGCAGTGGCAAGATCCGGTTCTGGAACTGATACCCCTAGTTGTGATAATTCAGTTCTAACTTTATCCATCATTTCTTGATACATGGGATCTATACCACTAATCGCAAAAAGCATATTGAAATCTTCCCGCAAGATTTTATCTGCTACTTTGTAATCTTGAATAGCATTATTTTTATCTCCCAAATCCCGATACAGATTAGCTCTGTAAATATAAGTCTCAGCTCCAGCCTTAGCAGAGGAAACCACTATCACGAATGTATTTAGTCAAATCTGAAATTGCTTTTTGTTTTTTACCTAATTTTTCATAAGCCCTAGCCCTGTTCAAATATGCAGCGTCACTCGAATCCAATCTACCTGTATTTATATTAATTACTTCGGTATAATCCTTAATTGCGGCTTTGTAATTCCCAATTTGAAAGTAAGCATTTGCACGTTGATAGTAGGGAGCTTCTACTTCAGGATTCAGTTTAATTGCTTGGGTGTAAGAAGAAATTGCAGCTTGTGAGTCTTTTTCGCACCCCATTTGAAACAATCCCATTCTTATGAAGTCATCTACTGTATTAAGTTGTGGTGGCTTAGGAATTTTGCATTCATCAGGATTATTAGAAGCTAGGATTGGTGTAACTAATGGTAGAGCAATTAGCAGCAAAATAGATGATGTATGAGCAATTATAGAAGTTATAGAGAATGGAAATTTCATAATTAAGTAATTTAGAATAATTTTCAGTAAAATTAGATCGGTAGTGCGACCATCTTGGTCGCTAGTAATACTCCACTAATCTCATTTAACCCCAACGATATCTGAGTTGACATGGGAGTATATCGAGTTCGTATCGACTTTGTGACGAGATTGAAAATAACGCAAACCTAACCCCCAACTCCTTCCCTACGAGGGAAGGGGAGTAACAATTAAAGCCTCTCTCCTACAAGGAGAGAGGTTTGGAGAGAGGTCAAAAATATGCCACGCTCAGTTCAAGTACGTTCTGAATTTATCTCTAAGGTAAAGTCTGCTCTACCCCGTAATGGTTATATTCGTCAAACTGATTTAGCTGAATATTTGCAAATTTCTCAATCTACTATCAGCAGTTTTCTCAACGGTAAACCTGTTGATTATTTGAATTTTAGAGAAATTTGTCGGGCTTTAAGTTTGGAATGGCAAGATATCGCGGATTTAATGCTAGAAACTTCACCTGTAATTTCAAATCCAGAAATATCGAGTTCCAACTCTTTAGAACATCCATCTGGATTAGTGCCGTTAGATTCGCCATTTTATGTTGGGCGATCGCCAATTGAAGAACGATGTTACCAACAAATCAACCAACCCGGTACTTTAATTAGAATAAAAGCTCCCAGACAGATGGGGAAAAGCTCGCTTCTAGCAAGAATTATTGATAAATCGCAATCTCAAAAAGATCGTACTGTAACTTTAGATTTTCAACTGGCAGCGCAGCAGATTTTTGTTAATTCAGATAAATTTCTACGTTGGTTTTGTGCCAGCATCGGTTTAGCTTTAAATATTCCTAATAAAATTAACGAATATTGGGATTTAGCTGAAATTGTTGGTAGCAGCATGGCTTGTAAAGCTTATTTTGAAGAGTATTTATTACCAACTATCGATAATCCGCTAACTCTTGGTTTGGATGAGGTTGATAAAGTTTTTGAATATCCAGAAATTTATCGAGATTTTTTTGGGTTGCTGCGGGCTTTACATGAAGAAGGTAAACGACGTGAAATTTGGAAAAGGCTGCGATTAATAATTGTACATTCTACAGAGGTTTACGTTCCCCTCGATATTAATCAATCACCATTTAATGTTGGTTTATCGATAGAATTACCCGAATTTAATAGCAATCAAATTTTAGATTTAGCACAAAGACATCAACTTGATTGGAATAATACCGAAGTTGAAAAAATCATCAATTTAGTCGGTGGACATCCGTTTTTAATTCGTCTTACTCTGTATCATATAGCTAGTGGAAATATTACCTTAAATCAAATATTAGAAAATGTAACTAATCCCAAAAGCATTTACGCAGAACATTTACGCCGCCAAAGTTTAATTCTGACGCAACAACCGGAATTAGCAGCGGCTATGAAAGATATAGTTAATAACAACAATACTGAACTATCAACTGTTACTAAATTTAAGTTACAAAGTATGGGATTGGTTAAATTGCAGGGAGATAGTGTATTTCCAAGGTGTAATTTATATCGTCAGTTTTTACGAATTTAGTTTTACTTTTAATTCACACTGTTGAAAAATATAATTTACTGCTGCAAACAACTTATCTAAATCATTATATCTTTATCAAACTAGTTGGCACACCTGCCGGTTAAGTGGACTATTTCAATTGGTGGGTTACGTCTGTTTTATGCCGTTTGACCAAATTATCGGTACCTTCTTGAAATACTGGGAGATACACTCAGATCCTGTATCAGTATTAATTACGCAACTTCCAAGACTGCATACCCTCCACACCACACAGATATATAAAAAATTAGGAAAGCGAAATTTCCAAAACTGAATAACCTCGAAACACCCAAACCTATAAATAAATAGAACACAACACCAACGTGCATTTACTATCCCGATAATTCATTAACGATTACAACAAGAGGAACGCAAATGAAAGGTTTACAAGCAGCATTCGCACTAGTTTTCAGCTTCATAATAATTAGTCCCAGAGTAAACGCTCAAACGCCCGATACTAACGTCAAACCACAAATTGAGAAATTGCAAGTTGCATCAACCCCAAATCAGAATTTGACACCAAACCGGAAAGCACTCTCTTATTTAAAACAGGGACACACTTTTTTGAAAAATAGAAACTATCCCGAAGCAGTAAAGGCTTTTGATCAAGTAATCAAAATTCAACCAAACAATCAATATGCTTACCAAGGTAAAGGAGCTACTTACCTTCGCACGGGACAATTTAAACAGGCAAAAACCGATTTAGATAAATCGATTCAACTAGATAATTCACTCTCTTATGCTCACTATTACCGGGGATTAGTTAATATTGCATTAGGTAATAAAGATAATGCAAATACAGATTTTGAAACAGCAGCGAATCTATTTGAGAAAGAGGGAAACACAAAATTAGCTAAATTAAGTCGTGAGTTCAAAAAGCATTACTCAGAATATTTACGCCGTCAGAGTTTAATTTGATCGCAACAACCGGAATTAGCTGAGGCTATGAAAAATATTGTTAATAACAGCAATCCGACGTTATCAACAGTCATTAAATTTAAATTACAAAGTATGGAATTAGTTAAATTGCAAGGAGATAATGTATTTCCAAGTTGTAATTTATATCGTCGGTTTTTGAGGATTTGATAAGGCTCATAACGAGCGCTAAAGCGCAACTATGAGCCTTTATTTTCCACTTTCCAAACTTCACGCGCTCTCCCCAACTCCTCACTCAAACTTTGATGAATATAACCATTAGTAGCTAAAATTCTTCCCGAATCCATCTTAAAATCGCTACCATCATACGCAGTAACTTTACCACCAGCTTCCCGTAAAATAATTATTCCAGCAGTAATATCCCAAGGTGACAAACCTCTTTCCCAGTATCCATCCAAACGCCCGCAAGCAGTATGAGCTAAATCCAACGCAGCGGAGCCACCACGCCTTACTCCTTGAGTTAAATGAGTTAAATGACAAAATTCCGTATAGTTGTTATCTGATGTTTCCCGACGGTCATAAGCGAAACCAGTAACTAACAAACTTTTACTTAATTCTGAAGTCTTAGAAACACTTATCGGACGGCGATTACAAATTGCTCCCAACCCTTGAGCAGCGCGGTATAATTCATTGCGGTAAGGGTCGTAAATTACACCAACTTGCGGCACACCATTAATTAAAAGCCCAATGGAAACCGAAAAAAACGGATATTCGTGAGCGAAATTTGTCGTACCATCCAACGGATCGATCGCCCAAAGATATTCTTGATTTTGATTACCTAACTTCCCAGATTCTTCAGCAAGAATAGCGTGTTCGGGAAAATGACGGCGTAAAGTTTCTAAAACCACAGCTTCCGAAGCTTTATCGGCAGCAGTCACCAAATCACCAGGACGTTTTTCCGCAGTTTTATCTTCCACCTTACCTAAATAACCTTGTAAAACAGCACCAGCAGACAGCGCTGCTTCAGTTGCAATATCTAGAAAAATTTGTAAGTCAGCCATGAATTAGGTTAAAGGTTAAAGGTTAAAGGTCAAAGGTATTGAGTTAGGAGTTAGGAGTTAAGAGTTAGGAGTGAAGAGTTAAGAATTTTCTTGTCTCCTTGTCTCCTCATCTCCCTATCTCCCCATCACCTGTAAACGCGGCGAAACTCAGATGGAGAAAGACGCATGGGATCTTCGGGGTTCCAAATTCCTTCTCCCATCAGTCTAGACCAATGTTGTGCGCGTTCCAAACGGGAATCGTATTTGTGATTTGGCGATCGCGCTATGAATATTGCGTGTCCCTTCTTTAATTAGTTGTTCGTTTATTAATGTGTCATCTTTCCATACGTAAGCTAAGGTTCTGCCAAATTTATCTTTAGCTTCTAAGTCAAATTCTAATCTGACGGGTGAAGATTTATCTTGAATTAACTCCCTCAAACGTTCTTTGGAAGCTTCTCCCCAAGGTCGATGACGTGTAGAAGGGGCGCTAATACCAGTCAAACGCACTTCGGAAATTAAAGTAGGCTGTTCCCGAAAACCCATAACTTGCAAAGTTTGTCCGCTAACAACCCGCACCACTTTAATCGGCACCATTCCCGCTTGAAATGTATCTTTTTTAGCTTGGCACCCCAGCAGCAACAAGCAACATAAGACAATAACTACTGACTTCATTGAATTTTAGATTTTAGATTAATAGTTATAAGTTAGGAGTAAAGGGTTATAAATTTAAATAAAATCCCCCTATCTCCCCATGCCCAATGCCCCATCCCCAATTCCCATCCTAATTAATCTTCCTCAATCGGTAATCCCGCACGAACTCTACCTTTGGCAAAATAACGCCCGAATTGAAGTACGTAAACTTCGTCTTCGTCTTGGGTTTCTACTTCCAAGTCGGAACAGGCATAGCTAACGCATAGTAATGCATAGCCTTTTCTTTGCAGGTGAGGGGATAATCCCACGGCTTCTGGTTGAGATATATTTCCTTTAATAACTTTGACGGCACAAGTCGTACAAGCACCATTACGACAGGAAAACGGCAAATCTACGCCTTGTTTCTCAAAACTGTGCAGGATGTAGCGATCGCCGGGTACTTCTAAGGTGTGTGTGGTGCCTTTTGCTCGATCTCTAACTGTGACTTTATATGTGGAGGACATAATGATTTCAGATTTCGGATTCGGTAATTATAGAATTATTCTCTCAAGGATTGCAGTTTATTTGATTTCAATGTAAGATGTCTTCTTGTGGCACTCCACCTGGAGAGGTGGCCGAGTGGTTTAAGGCGCAGCACTGGAAATGCTGTTTACTCGAAAGGGTAGCGAGGGTTCGAATCCCTCCCTCTCCGTTTATAAATTTAAGTTATGTTATACCCACGTACACAATCGAGTATGTGGGTTTTTTGCTGAGTATAATCTCGAAACTTCAAATTTCAAGCTCTGAATCGAACATTCAACTATTGCGATCGGTAATGTTGTGACTTGTATCACTGAAGGTAACTTGTAAGCGCGGTCATTATGTAAAAGTGATGATGACCTTAAGGAAAGCTTATGGTAAAGCTGCAATTGAGAATTAACATTTCGATTAACGGGACTTAATGTCCAAGGAGTGTAATTCCTTAAGCGTTCAAAGTTGGGTTTGCGGATTTTTGTAGCTGTACAGGTAAAAGAATGAAAAAGTTGGCATTGCTGATTGGGGTAAGCGAATATGAGTACGACTTGAATCCCCTACCAGGTGCCCTTAAGGATGTTGATGCAATCCAACGTGTTTTACAACATCCAGATATGGGTGATTTTTCCCCAAATAATATCAAACTATTGAAAAATCCGCAGATACCAAATATGGGAATGGAAATTGAGAAAATTTTCTCTAATTGCCAGAAGCATGATTTGGTGTTGCTATATTTTTCCGGGCATGGGATTAAAGATGATAATGGCAATCTTTATTTAGCGAGCAGTCAAACTTGCAAGCATCCTAACGGGCAATTGATTACTTCAAGCACTGTCGCTGCAAGTTTTATACACAATATCATGGATAAAAGCCCTTCTCGGAGGCAAGTAATTATTCTTGATTGCTGCTTCAGCGGTGCTTTTGCTCGCGGTATGACGGTAAAAAATGATGGTGATGTAGATATTAAAAATCAATTGGGAGGGGAAGGAAGGGCAGTTTTAACTTCTTCTACTTCTACTCAATATTCTTTTGAGGAACAGGCATCCAATCACTCAATTTATACGCGCTACCTTGTCGAAGGAATTGAAAATGGTAAAGCCGATTTGGATGGTGATGGTGTAATTTCAGTTGATGAACTGCATGAATATACTCGCACTAGAATGCAAGAAGTTGCACCCAAAAGTAAACCTGAGATTTATGCTTTCAAGGAAGGTTATAAGATTCAGTTGGCAAAAGTATGTCTAACTCAACAGCTAATTCCGATTGCTAAAAATCAAATAGGTTTCGGTGAATTAAAGTTGGGAAGAATGCTGCAAGAGGAAAGCGCTGAAGATGAATTGCAAGTTGATTATCTACCTAATTTTTTAGAACCGTTTGATTTTTTGATTAAAACTTTAATTACCAAACTCACTGAAAACTTTTTTACTAACGATCGAGCAAATAATTTATCTATTGATTCTGAATTTGAAATTCAAATATTAGAAATTATCCGAGAAGCTTCTGAAGCCGATTTTGTATTTATACTCGAAAATGATAGTCAGGATAACTGTTTTGTTAAATCACAAAGTAATTTAGCAGAAAATATTGAGAAGAATGGCTATATTAATATACTAAACACAATAATTTTTCCAATTATCTCTCATGAATCAGTTTTTAATCCCTCGCATCACGGCACTTATAAAATTCATGAATATGCTAAAGGTTCTGCCAATGCTTTTGTGATGATACCGTTAAAAATGCCTCCGAATGCTGAAATTATGGTAATTTGCGGTGTGCCTCGAAATTCGCATTTATTAGGAAATGCCTACGGTAGGATTTTATCTAGTTTTTATCAAAGCAGTCAAACATTTTTACAACCTGCATTAGTAGAAGCCGCTATTATTGATTCTTTAAAAAAGGATTTTAAATTTGTATCTGAATCGTTATACGAAAGACGTTTTCAACTATTTTGCGAACGGTTGCAGAAAATGGTTGTTTATTTTGAACCCTTAATTTGCATAGATGCCAATGAATTTTTTATCAGTGGTTGGGAAGCTTTAGCTAGAGATCCTGAAAGTTTAACTGCTCCCGTCGATCTATTTCAAGCCGCAGAATTATGGGGTTCTCGATTCAAAGTTGAGTTAGACCAATATTTTCTGAAAGTTGCAGCAAAAAGCTATAAAGAAGCTAGGAAGTTAAAACAAAGAAGACTGAGTGATGTTGTACCATTGTCAGTTAATGTATATCCGGAATCATTAGTTAGAACGGAATATTTTGAAACTGTTAGAGAAATTTTGGCAGAAGATATTATTTCACCACGAAATTTGGTCTTAGAAATTTCTGAAAAATCAGAATTACCAGAGTTTGACGATAGTATTCGATTAGATAATCCTTTAGCTTTTTTCAAAAATAAACTTTTAGAATACGTACATCAATTTAATATTCGATTTGCTATCGATGATTTTGGAGTTGGTTATTCTTCAGTTTCTCGACTAGCTGGTTTGAACCCATGTCATGTTAAAATTGACCGCGAAATCCTGCATCATCAATCTAGCGATCTAATTATTCGTTTCGTTCATCAAATTGTTAAAGATAATAATTTATATCCACCGAATGTAATAGTTGAGGGTGTAGATGAAGAAACTCCGATTAGTTTATATCAATTAAAAAAAATAGGTGTAACTTATATTCAAGGGCATATTGTTGGTAAACCAGAGTCAGAAGTTTATCGTCTCAGCCAGGAAAAATATATAGAAACTCAAGAAAATGATTTCAGGTGAGATTGTTTAAGGGAAAATCTTTAATTTTCGGAGTTATTGCTCTTATAATTGTTTATGTAAGTATAATCTCGCAATAGGGCTGTATGATTACTGACTTGACTGACGTGAAGCTGACTATTTCTTTTGTAGATCCAGATTTAGACGAGGAAGAAAAAGAAGCAGAGGTAATTAAGCTGCTTGCACAAATGAAGAATTTAGATGAAGTTGAAGAAGTTGGGCGGGTTGCCGAAGCGAGTGTACCTCAAAACAGCAAGTCAATATCGGGTTATATCGCTGGAAAAGTTTGGACTTTCGTGAAATCTCAGAATATTAAACAAGTATGGGGATTTTTGAGCGAGCGTCTTGGTAATAAAGTTATTGAAGTAGAAGCAGAAGCTAATGGTAAGAAAATTAAGGTAAAAGCTAAAAATTCCCAAGAGTTACAAGAAGCAGTTAAAGCAGTGCAGGAATTTATTAAAAGTTAAATAAGATGTAGTTCGATTTTGACCGGCTGAACCTTAGTTTAACCAGTATTTTAGAATTGATTTTTCATCTAAAACTCTCTAACATAAACAATGGTAAGTTTCTTGTTGAGTTATTTCATCAACTGCTGTTTGACGATAAGCCTTGTATCTATTACCTGAAGGGGCAAGCCAAGCAGAGATTTTCAAAGATACTTTCCCCTCCTGCCGAACGAGGAACAATATGTTCTAATTCAAAGGTACTTATTGTCAGGGATTCATTTGTACGACAATAAGCACAACAGTTATTAAAATGATTGCGAATTCGCCGTTGTAACTCTACAGCAATATAAACACTCACGCGATTTCACATTACCCCTGAAGATGATTTAAGCTATATCTAGCTCTAGTTTTTAGAATATTTAGCTGGTCAACCTTTGTCAATAAACTATCTAAAATTTCACTTTCATTATTTGACAGTTGATTATCGCTATTTCTTGCTAATAAATCATTTAATTCAGTTTGAGTGCTTGTAGATAACTTAATATCCGCTAAAGCTTGTAATTCATCTATACTTAAATTAGTTAAAAGTTCAGAATCTACCACCGATTGATTCATCAATTTATGGTAAGTGTCCAAATCTAACAATACGCCTATTCTTTCTCCTTGGTTGTTGGTAAGATACTGTACTGATTCAGTCATAATTATTGATTCCCTTTACAATAACTTTTTTAATACAAAACTTCTTACTATCAATTTTAACGGTTATAGCTGTGTTTTTTATGCTAACTAAGTAGTAAAAAAGGGAGTAGTGAATAGAAAACGGTGGCAAGACGAATAGATAATAATAGCTCGATCAATTTCTATTATCAAACAGCAGTTTGTATTCCTAGACACATTTATATCAATACATAGTTCTTGTAAACAATCGCAAAGTAAACTTAACTACCATTCGTAGCAAAAACTATAATAATTGGTTTGGCAAGACTTTAAAATAAAAAATACTTGCAGTATCGCTGCACTCAGTTAAGAATTAATACGGTAAAGCACGCGGAGTAATTATAAGGTGAGTCAGTCATTTGATTACGATTTAGCGATCGTCGGCGCTGGAGTAGGTGGACATGGCGCTGCCTTACACGCCGTTAGCTGTGGATTAAAAACTGCAATTATTGAAGCTGGTGATATGGGGGGAACCTGCGTTAACCGTGGTTGTATCCCCTCGAAGGCGTTACTTGCTGCTTCTGGAAGAGTGCGGGAGTTACGCGATGCTTACCATCTCAAGTCGATGGGTATTCAAATTGATAACGTAAGATTTGAAAGAAATGATATAGCAAACCATGCGAATAATTTGGTGGCGAAGATTCAAGGAGATTTAACTAATTCTCTTAAACGTTTGGGTGTTGATATTATTCAAGGTTGGGGTAAAGTTGCCGGAAAACAAAAGGTAACTATTGATACTCCTGACGGTGAAAAAACTATTACAGCTAAAGATATTATTCTTTCTACTGGTTCGGTTCCTTTTGTCCCACCGGGGATTGAAGTTGATGGTAAAACGGTGTTTACCAGCGACCAAGCGGTAAAGTTGGAATGGTTGCCGCAATGGGTAGCAATTGTTGGTAGCGGCTACATCGGTTTGGAATTTTCCGATGTTTACTCGGCTTTGGGTTGCGAAATCACCATGATAGAAGCTTTACCCCAATTAATGCCGGGATTTGACCGCGATATTGCTAAACTTGCCGAAAGAGTATTAATAAATCCTCGCGATATTGAAACTTATTCTGGAATATACGCTAAAAAAATTACTCCTGGTTCACCAGTAATTATTGAATTAGCTGATTTTAAGACTAAAGAAGATGTAGACGTATTAGAAGTTGATGCTTGTTTGGTTGCTACCGGAAGAATTCCAGTCACGCAAAACATTGGCTTAGATTCGGTGAGTGTTGAATTAGATAGACGCAAGTTTATTCCGGTAAATGATTCGATGGCAGTACTCTCTCAAGGGGAAACCCGTACCGCATTTATGGGCGATTGGCGATGCTACTGGCAAAATGATGCTGGCTCATGCTGCTTCCGCTCAAGGTATTACCGCCGTGGAAAACATCTGCGGTAGAACAAAGGAAATTGATTATGCAAGCATTCCCGCAGCAGCATTTACTCATCCAGAGATTAGCTATGTGGGAATGACGCAGGAACAAGCTAAAGAAAAAGCCCAAACCGAAGGCTTTGAAGTTGGAGTTAGTAAAAGTTATTTTAAAGGTAATTCCAAAGCTTTAGCAGAAGGAGAAGCCGACGGAATCGCCAAAGTTGTTTATCGCAAAGATACCGGAGAAGTGCTTGGAGTCCACATCTTCGGACTTCACGCAGCCGATATCATCCATGAAGCAAGTGCGGCGATCGCCAATCGTCAAAGCGTAAATTCACTAGCCCATCTAGTCCACGCCCATCCCACACTTTCCGAAGTCTTGGATGAAGCATATAAAAGAGCGGCAGTCAGTTAATCAGGTTAGAGGTTAAAGGTTAAAGGTCAAAGGTTATAAATGTAGTGGGAGCGTCTCGCTCCCTATTTACAATAAAGTTGTGAATTGAAATTTTCTCCTCCCTCTACCCCCAATCCCCAATTACCAATTACCAATTACCAATTACCAATTACCAATTACCAATTACCAATTACCGATTACCAATTACCAATTACCAATTACCAATTACCAATGCAAATCCGTCGTCGTCCCCCCAATCCCGATATTGCCGTAATGTCATTGCGGTATCAAATTGCTGCTGCTGATGCCGAGCCAAGCAATATTTTAGAAGAAATTGTTTGGTATAAAGAAGCTGAAGTTGACCAAATGCGCGATAAGCAGTCTTTACAGGATTTGCAGCGCCAAATGGCTAATACTCCACCCGCTCGCGATTTTCTGGCTGCTTTACGTCAAGGAAAAACTAAACCGGCTTTAATCGCAGAGGTAAAAAAAGCTTCTCCTAGCAAAGGCGTATTACGGGAAGATTTTGACCCCGTACAAATTGCTCTTGAGTATCAAAAAGGTGGCGCTAGCTGTCTTTCGGTGCTTACAGATAAAAAGTTTTTTCAGGGTAGTTTTGAAAATTTATCTAAAGTCAGGGCTGCTGTAGATTTACCTCTGCTGTGTAAGGAATTTATTATTTATCCTTACCAAATGTATATGGCACGTCTTCGCGGTGCTGATGCAGTTTTACTTATAGCAGCGGTACTCAGCGACCAAGATTTACAATACTTTGTAAAAATCGCTAAGGCTTTACAGTTAACGGCTTTGATTGAAGTTCATACTCTGGAAGAACTTGACCGTGTTTTAGCTGTAGATGGTGTTTCCTTAATTGGGATCAATAATCGTAATTTGGAAGACTTTTCTGTTGACTTACAAACTACTTGTAAGTTATTACAGGCAAGGACTAAACAATTGCAGGAACGAAATATCCTTGTAGTTAGCGAATCGGGATTACATACCCCATCGGATTTAAGTTTAGTAGCCAAAAGTGGTGCCTCTGCGGTATTAATTGGTGAATCTCTGGTAAAACAGCCAGATCCAGCTTTGTCTATTACCAATCTATTCGCAAATTTTTCATAACCAACTTTTTTGGACTTGCAACAATTCACTTGTTGGCTGTGTAACAATTTATTTATTACATACCTTGAGCTTGGCTAGAGCCTCAACCCTATCAACTATCTTTTAAACTTCATGGAGCAAATTCCTCTTCCTTCACCCGTTCATTACGAACTATTACTGCAATTACTTGAAAGGCAAACCATGAATGCAGTTAATCAAAATCCCAATTTACGGAACCAGGTAAATCAATTAATTATTACCCTCCGTAAAGCAGCTGTCCAACAAAAGCATTTGGAACAAGTCTGTGAGGTTTCTTCTATGGAAGTTTCGCACCGTTGGTCTATCAATCACCTTAGCTCCGGACAAATTGCAGCTTCTGAGTAACGTGCTAGTTACCATAACTGCTAGTAGGGCAACACAAATACAAAGCATTACCTAAGTTTTGTCTTCGGTCTATTTGTCTTGAAAGCATAGAAAATATACTTTAACCACCAAGTCTGAGGAGCGCTATATATAGCCTTGGCTGAATAACAACAATTTACTATCTGCCCTACAACAGTTTCTTTTACTTTAGACTGCTAATCTACAAATCTATTGTACAAATAGCATAAATAATAAAATAGACACCTATTATACCATTAAATTTAATTGTCACTACAAAATAATTAATAGGAAGTAGGGAACAGGCAAGAGGGAATAGGCAATTATTATTAACTCCTCACTCCTAACTCTCAATCCAAAATCCCAAACAAAAGAGCGAGTTGAATATTCAACTCGCTCTTTTGTTTTATATATAATTACATTCGGAATCAGTCTTCGCAAAAAGTGGAGTCTTTGCAACAACATCTTTTTATTCTCCCTATTGCTAACTCATTACCTATGCTGTTTCTAACCAATCGTATATTTGCTCCAACTGCTCTAAAGTTACCAAACCATATTGCCACAAAATCATCGGTAAAGGACCTGGATCTTGTTCGCTGTGACGTAAAGCTACCGCTAGCGAAGCCGTAGAAATCGATAAGTCATCTTGCAAAAAACGTATCAGTCTCGAATAATTAGATTGTGCCATTTTTGTCTCACCTCCTTCAGTAGGGTGTATTGTCATATATCTATCCATTCTTTATCCGTAGCTAGTAGCTAGTAATTCATGTGTCACTGCACGGTTGTCTAATAAACAGTTGAGTATAGTTTGTCCAATGCAAGACGACAAAGGAGAACCAAGGGAAATAAATATCTTAGCTTGATTTATATCAATAGTCTCAAGTAACACTTCACTTAATTTAAAAGAGTTTAATTCTTTCTACTTAAGTGATGATAGCTAATTTAATTTCTTGTAACAAAGATTCCATAGCTTATACTCCCCCATTTGCAGCTGTTTACACGTACACCAAAAGGAAGATTTTTGGGATCGAATATAAATTTTGACTTGACTTGAACCCAGACAGTTAGTAATAGACTAGCAGCAATGCAAATCTTAACATCACATTCGATTTTTATACCACTATTATTGATACTTTTTTATCAACAATCGTTTAAATATATATCTATTAAGCTATATAAGCAGATATGCTGTCTTTATCTATTAAGTAATTATTGGGATTGCGTAGAATCAATTGTTACTTGATCGCCTTTTTTTAAGTCTAGTTCAGTAGCTCTCCCAGAACGTAATTCAATCACTTGGTCGATAAGAGTTCTTGGCCCGTAGGTGGGGCAAGGTTCTTCTGTGCAGGGAGGTGCGGAAACTTCTACATATTGGACTACTCCTTTACGCAGAAAAACCATATCTAAAGCAACTGGTACATTTTTCATCCAAAAACTAACTGGTTGGGCAGAAGGAAAGTTAAACAGCATTCCTCGGTTATCAGGCAAAGCTTGTCTGTACATCAATCCCATTGCTTGTTGCTGTGGTGTCCGCGCTACTTCTAACTGAATTTGCGTACCGTCGGGAATAGTCGCTACAGCAGATATTGGTAGTTCTTGACCTAAATTATTCACACTTAAAGGAGTTGGGGATACGGTGATATTAGGAGCTTTTGCTGGTGTCTGTTGGGAACAGCTTATAAGTAAAATGCCTAATACTATAGGTAATAATCTTTGACAATATTTCATGAAATTTTTAATCGTTACTCCAAAATTTGATAGTTTCAGACTTGGCATTTTAACTGTATGAAAGAATTAATAATTGGATCGCTCCCGTCATTGTGGGTTGCCGATTCCTAAATGAATACTTCAAATAATCCGGAGAGCCATTGCTCACCATCTGTTTTTTTATTTGAAATGACTATATAAATTAAGATTTTCTTCATACTTTAATTGGGCAAACGGATATCAAAAACTGTATCCCTAATAGAAGAAAATCAATTTTGACAATAATAAAATTCTGGCTCTTCTTGGAATTGTCTGTTCGGTCAACTTTACAATTAAGATTCTCTTAATACATAGCCGACACCGCGTACAGTTTGAATTAATCGTTTTTGACTTTCGTCTTCTATTTTTAGTCGCAGGTAGCGAATATAAACTTCGATGACGTTAGACTCGCCCATAAAGTCATAACCCCAAACATTTTCCAGAATCTGCTCGCGAGTTAACACTTCACGGGGATGTTCCATGAGATATTTTAGCAATTCAAATTCTTTCATTGTCAAATCAATGACTCGTTCGTTATTAATAGCACGACGAGTGGCTAGGTCTAAAATTAAATCTCCAAAACGCAATTGCTCAGAAGTATCAACATCTGGTTTCAAATACAAGCGAACCAGATTCATGAAATTTTCCGAACGGTAAGGCTTGAGAAAATAATCATCCGCACCTGCTTCTAAACAAGCCACTCGATCGTCAATTGAATCTCTTGCCATTAACATTAGTATCGGAGCACACACACCACTACCTCTAAGATTTTTACATAACGAGATTCCCGATTCTCCGTGAAGCATTCTATCAACAACAATTAAAGCAGGTTGGCGATCGCGATTATGTTGCAAGCCAGAAACTGTATCGTGAGCCAAAATCGGTTCGTAACCAATTTCTTTTAAGTCGGAAGAAAGTTGGCTGGCAAGATTTTCGTCGCTTTCTATCACTAAAACACAAGGGTTATAAGCATTTTGCATTCGATTTTAGATTTTAGATTTTAGATTGTCTTCTTTAATCCAATCTAGGAGCAGGGCTATCAGACTTTTAATCAAGTTTTTACAAAATATATTTTACAAGCAACCGTTTTTTACATCTGAGTGAAAAGTAAGACGCAAAATGATTGTAATAGTTGCCTTGGTTACAATTTATTTATACTGCATACGTTTCTACAAGATGTTTTAGCACGTCCAAGTATTAATCGAAGAAATTTAAATATCTAGTATTTTTAATAGTTTATTAACAATTGACTTTTTTATTTATGATAATGGGTGGGGAATTGGTAATTGGTAATTGGTAATTGGGGATTGTGCATGGGGAGACGAGGAGAAGAATAACTTATTTATTTCCTACTCCCTACTCCCTACTCCTAACTCCTAACTGCGATTCGGAAGCTCTACAGAACTAGGCTTGGCAATATGAGGTAAACCCCAACCTAATTTTTCTCGTAAAACTTGGAAAAATTCGGGTGTTTGAAGGCGGATAAAACGAGCACTGTAATCGGATTTTTCGATATAAATGCGGTCTTCTGGCAAAATATAACATCCAGCGTTGCCATCAACTGTCATCACTAATTGGGTTGCATTTACCGAATGAATATTAACTGGTTCGCTATCTGGAAATACTAATGCTCTTGATGCTAAAGAATGAGGGCAAATAGGTACTAGCTGTAATACTGCAACACCGGGAGTTATGACTGGGCCACCAGCACTTAAACAATAGGCTGTGGAACCCGTTGGTGTAGAAACAATAATGCCATCTGCGGCTATATCTACAGCAGCATGACCACCAATTCCGATTTCAAAATGGCACATCGAAGTCAAAGGCTCGCGATGCAATACCATTTCATTTAGACATAGAGCTTCCCAAAATACTGTTTCTTTACGAAACACTTTGACGGCAAGCATTGCCCTCTCTTCGATTTGATAATTACCCTGGCTTACTTGTTCTACTGCTTGAGGTAATTGATTAACATAAGCTTCAGTTAAAAAGCCCATGTGACCAGTATTTATCGCCAGCATAGGAATTTTGCAGGGTGCGACTTGGCGAGATGCGGATAAAACCGTACCATCACCTCCTAATACCACTACGAATTTCATAGATGAATCGAAACCGGGGGGAGTCAGCCCATCTATTGGCGTATGACATACAGGGCTTCGCGGAGTCGAATAGCCCAAAATTCCACCGATACCAGTCGCGACACATACGTCCCAACCTTTTTCGGTGAACTTTGCTTCTAATTCGATAGCGATGTCATTCGCTATCGGCTTTTCGTCATTGTATATAATGCCTACTTTCGGCACGTTCAAATATCCAAATTTAAGGAACCGTTTTTTATGTAATTTATAGTTACACATTTTGCGTGTCTAGTACACACTTTATATTGAAAGGGAATGGGGCATGGGGCATGGGGCAATAGTTAAAGGTAATAAGTACCAGAATTTATAATTTCTTACCAACTCCCAATCCCCTATGCCCTATGCCCAATCCCCTTTTAAGAAGATTGTTTAAAAGGAGTTCTTTTCTCTTTCTTTTTCTTACTTTTATTTTGCTGGTAATCGAGTTTCTCTAAGTTTTTTGGTAATTCTGTTGAAATATTCTTGCAAATAAGATTCTAAAGTAGTTACTTCGCTTTTATCTATGTCAAAGGCTTTGTATGTCTCATCCATTGAAGCATCTAATGCCTTACCGCTTGCCAAAACTTCTGTAAATGAAAGTCTATCGGATACGTTCCATCCCCATTGAAAGATACGCAGCAGATTACGAATGGTGCGAAGTAAGTTTAACGGCATCCGGGTTATTCTTGCTGTCTTGCCGGATAAACGTTCGCATAAGTTAATGACTTCTTGGGCACTCCAAGCACGAGTTCCCACCACTGGGAAGGTTTTATTTTCAGTTTCTTCAGTTTTGAGCGCTTTGATGGCAAATTTTGCAATATCTTGAGTATCCATATAAGCAATGGGGGAAGAATCTCCCGTTACCCATACTGGCTGTGCTTCTAAAATCGGAATACCGTATTGTCCAATTAAGCCCTGCATGAAGCCTGCTAACTGTAAAACGGTGTAATTTAAGCCGGATTCTGCCAAAAATAGTTCCGTACACCGCTTGATTTCCATCAAGGGTACTTCTGGATAATCTTGGTTATTCAATATTGAGAAAAAGATAAAGCGTTCAACATTCGCTGCTGCTGCCGCTTGAATTAATGCTACTTTCCCATCCCAATCTACTTGTTTAATACTTAGTGAATCTGTGGGACGAGAAGTGGATGCATCTATTACCGCATCTACACCATCAAGTGCTGCTTCGAGGGTTTCAGGGTAGCATAAATCTCCCCGGACTAATTCTGCACCCCATTCTTTAAGAAATGATGCTTTCCTAGAACTTCGGGCAAGACAACGTACCTCATAACCTTCATCGATCGCATGACGAGCAACCTGTCTTCCCAAGGTACCGGTAGCACCTACTATCAATATTTTCATCAGGTTTGATTAAAAAATGTTAACTTTTATTAAAACGATTTTATCAGAATTGTTTTTTTAAGCAAAAGTAATGCAAAATTTGTGACTTAAAACCGCTGTAGAATGGCAGAGACTACATTTAAAGTCTCTAGCCAAAGTTTAAAGAGCTTTTCTGTGAATTGTAGACTACTCTTATTCTGGCTCTGCACCTTGAATTTTGAGTAACAAAGCACCTATAGCCCAACCAACGAAGATTAAGCCGAAGGATAATACAGCTGCGTTGAACATTTCGCCGCCCATGTGAGTTCTCCTTTATGAATCGTTTTATTAAGATAAGTTTACCAGAGCAGTTGTTAACTGGGGGATTGGGGATGGGGGATTGGGGATTGGGCATTGGTAGTTGGGGTAGAAAGAAATTAAAATTGCTAAATTCTAACTATTAACTCTTCTCATAATTCCTAATTCCTAACTCATAATTCCTAACTCATAATTCCTAATTCCTAACTCATAACTCATAACTCATAACTCCTAATTCCTAATTCCTAACTCCTAACTCCTAACTATTCTTATGTATCAATTAACTCCAGAACAAGCTGTTTCCAGTTTAGATATTCGTCCTCGTTTGGCGGTGACTTTGGGGGACCCGGCAGGGATTGGAACTGAAGTTGTTTTAAAGGCTTTGACCGATCCGGATGTTGGTCAATATTGCAATTTAACTGTAGTTGGAAACCGAGATTTACTATTAACAAATTATACTAGTTTGCGGTTAAATGAGAATATAGATTTTTTAGATGTAAATTTGGACGGCAATATTAAAGAAGAAGTTACTCTGGGTGTTGAAAATGCGGCGAGTGGTGCGGCAAGTTTTGCTTATATGGAAGCTGCTATAGCTGCTACGCTTGCGGGGAATTTTGATGGTATCGTTACTGGGCCAATTGCTAAGTCTGCTTGGAAGGCTGCGGGTTATAATTATCCGGGGCAAACGGAACTTTTAGCTCAGAAGGCTGGTATAGATAAATTTGGAATGCTTTTTGTAGCTCGATCGCCTCATACTAATTGGACTCTGCGAACTCTGCTTGCAACCACACATATACCATTGTGTCAAGTTCCAGAAACGCTGACACCGGAATTGATGACGCAGAAGCTTGATTTATTGGTGGAATGTTTGGAAACAGATTTTGGGATAAAAAATGGAAAGATTGCGATCGCAGGATTGAATCCCCACAGTGGAGAAAAAGGACAGTTGGGGCGTGAAGAAGCAGATTGGTTGATTGATTGGTTGGAAGAAGAAAAGACAAAGCGTCCAAATTTAACTTTAATTGGTCCAATTCCTCCAGATACAATGTGGGTGAAACCGGGACAAGCTTGGTATGGTAATTCTAAAGTTCAAGCAGCCGATGGTTATTTAGCGCTTTACCACGATCAAGGTTTGATTCCGGTAAAATTAATGGCTTTCGATCGAGCAGTTAATACTACGATTGGATTACCTTTTATTAGAACATCTCCCGATCACGGAACAGCATTTGATATTGCTGGTAAGGGAATTGCCGACGCTACAAGTATGAAAGCTGCAATTGAGTTAGCGAGTGAGTTAGTATCTGTGAGGTTGGCAAAATAATATATTTCTGTACCAATTCTCTATCAAAAGATAATAACAGTTTAATTTTTGGTTAAGGAGTTATTAACAGGGGGCATCTATATTTTAATTACCCTTTCCTCCCCTGGATAATATCATGCTTCGTAAGCTATTCTTTTTTCTCTTTTTCCTAATCGGGCTTTATGGTTGTTTTGGATATAAAACAAGTATTAACAACACGACTGTTGCACAAAGCCAAGTGGTATTGACTTCACAAATAGAAAATGTTGGTGTTCCGAAGAATAAAGCTCAAACAATTTTAACTTTTGCCAAATCTGAGAATGTTATTTATGTCGCTGTCAATGGTAGTAATAAAACTGGTAATGGCAGTTTAGATAAACCATTACAAACTTTAGAGAAAGCTTTCAAAGTTGCGAAAAAGAACGCTTTGATTAAGATGGGTGAAGGTACTTTTGAAGTCAACCGGATGATAACAGTTTCTTCTCACGTCAGTTTAGAAGGTATTGGCGAAAAAACGGTTATTGTACCAAGTAATAATTATAAAGGTGTACTTTTTGAAGCAAAGGATTTTAAGAACAAAAAAGGTGATGGCTATCAGTATTTTCGGAATTTTTATGTCGATGGAAAAGACAGAGCCAAATTAGGATTCCGGGCTTGGGGTAGAGAGAATACTTTGTTTGAAAATATTACTTTTAAAAATTTGAATAATGCTGGTATTGATATTTCAGGTTTAAATGGTGAAATCAGTAGTTGTCGATTTATTAATGCTGCTGGTAGGGAAGGTAAGAAAAATCAACATTTCTCTGGAGCAATCCGATTTATGGGTACTAAAGGCTTGCAAATCCATGATAACTATATAGAAGAGAATTCTGGCGGTGGTATTAAAAGCGTTGCCAGTAAAATTCGTGATACTCAAATATATAATAATAAAATTAATATTACAGGTTCAAAAAAGAAACCAGTAAATAAGTCTGCTTCTATTGAAATTTGGGATTTACAAAAAGGAAATAAAATCTACAATAACGATTTAAATGGTTGGGTTTCATTAATCAATCAATGGAATAAAGACGAAGAAATTGCAGAAACTGGTAACTTGATTTTCTATAAGAATAAATTGTACGCAAATCCCGGTGTAACTGACGATATGTCAGGTTTAGAATTAGGTATGAAGGGAGCCGAATTTTATGAAAATACTTTTAATGGATATAAACATCGTATTTTCTGGATAGAAGGTTGGGGTGGAAAGAAAAAAACGACTAAAAATATTACCATTCATCATAATACGTTTAACGATTGCGGTAATGCAATGAATCTCGGTCCGAATGGAAATGGGGTTGAAAATCTGAAGTTTTATGATAATTGGATTCAGAATTGTAATGGTGTAGCTATGGGAATGGGAGGAAATAAAAAGTTAGTTAACATTGCACTTACCGATAATATTTTTGTCAATGCTAAGAAAGCTATTTCTTTAAGTGGGAAGAGCAAACAGTATGTTAAACTTCGTATTGCTGATAATAAAGCTTATAGTTCCAAAGTTGGTCTGGACAATAATGTTAATGGATTAAATATTCGCCAAAGTAATCCAGTGACTTTAAAAAAAGGTTTGCCAGCGAATAAAGATTCTGATAACTAATTGAGCAAAGCAAAAATCTACCATTCTGCATAGGTGATGCATCACACAGCTTTCTCTCACATCTAAATTCCAAGAATTTTTCTAAATAACACTTCGCATTCTTTATTTTCGGGTTATGCTAGTATTATGGTGATTTAGATAACCTTAATCCACCGAAATTTCCACACTTCACACACACTATATTTGAAATCAGTAGCTCTGCAATCAAAGGATGCTACTGATTTTTTTTATTTATAAGACAGAAAATAAAAAAGTAGTAATCTATACTCTCAGTGCTGACAGTGAAAACCGCTGAAAACCTACTATTTTAAGAGCGTTGAGGAAATTTCAATGCTTATTATATATAAGAATTAAAATATCCCCCTTAAAAAAACAAAGGGGGATTCTAACGTTTACTAATATGTCTATCGTAGAAAACTAAGTACTAGGTGTAGGTGCTTCTCCTAACGGCATTACTGCACTTATTTGAGGTGCGTGGGCAAAAAACGCTATGCCTCCGCAGGTAGGACACTGTACTCTATGATCTATTGGTTCGCTGCCATCGTGATGGGTTTGAATTAATAAAGGTTGATCGCATTTATAGCATTGTGTAAAAACACGCGGGCTATCAGTATTGCAATCTACCACCGTAATTGGCTGGAATTTTTTAGGTACTGGTGGTTTAGGTTTTGGTTTTGGGGTATTCTGTGAATCTGTCATCAAATTATGTGTTTACTAGCTTTACTTGAGTTGTGTTTTGAGAACCTACATATAATGACTTACAAATCAATTATTGCAAAATCACCACATTTGTTGTGCATTAATTTTCACTCGGGCATAGGCTTTCTACTACACAAAGCTATTTAAAACAATCTAAAGATAATTTGAGCGATCGCCTCCACTTCCCATTACTCGGGCTAATGCACTCATGAAGCGCCGCGCCTCCGATCAACTCAACTTCCACCAATCTGCCATACCACACGATAAAAATTGGCGATATTCTTCGGAATTGCTCATCAGCAGAAATTGATTACATCTGCATTTATACAGGTAGATAAACAATAATATTTACCAAAACTACTTAAAAAGTTTAAAATCCCTTCAAATTTTTCTGAAATAATATTTTTAACCGTCAAACTGCAAGCACTGCTACAAATATTAGTGACTTACAATACCTCTATCAAAACCATTTTAATTCTCGCCGCTAATCCCAAAACTACCTCCCGATTGCGCTTGGATGAAGAAATACGAGAAATTGATGACGGGTTGAAGAATAGCGAACATTTTAGGTTGGTAACTAAATTGGCTGTGCGTCAGCGTGATTTTTACAGGGCAATTCTAGAATATCAGCCGCAAATTATTCACTTTTGCGGGCATGGTGAGGGAGATGATGGAATTGTTTTAGAAGATGATATTGGACAATCTGTGACTATGGGAAACTGAAGCCCTATCTCGATTGTTTAAATTATTTGCTGTCAAAGGAGTTGAATGTGTTGTTCTTAATGCTTGCTACTCGGAGGTGCAAACCTTAGCTATTAGCCAATACATAAAATATGTGGTTGGCATGAATACAGCTATTGGGGATAAAGCTGCAATTAATTTTGCTGTCGCTTTTTACGATGCATTAGGAGCAGGGGAAGATGTGCAGTTTGCTTATGATTTGGGCTGTAGTCAACTTGTTGGATTAAATGAAGATAGTACTCCAGTTCTCAAAATTACGGAAATACATCCTGCTGATATTCAATTTGTCGCTGGTGATATTCCTCCCAATCCATATTTAGGATTATCTGCTTTTGCAGAAAAAGATGCGGCTTTCTTTTTTGGCAGGGAGAAGTTTACGGATGAGTTATTTGATATGGTTCATCAGCAAAACTTAGTAGCAGTAATTGGTGCTAGCGGTAGTGGAAAATCTTCGGTGGTGTTTGCAGGTTTAATTCCCAAACTGCGAGAAGAAGGAACTTGGTTGATAGAATCATTTCGTCCCAAAAGTCAACCCTTTGATGAACTAGCTTTGGCTTTGGTAAGCCAATTAGAACCCAATATTGATGGTGTAGATAAAACTATTAAAGTTGGTAAATTAGCAGAAAGTTTAAACAAAGGGGAAGTCAAATTACATCAAGTTGCATCACAAATTTTAGAAAATCAACCACAAAAACGCTTTCTATTAATCGTAGACCAATTTGAAGAACTTTATACTCAATCTCAAGATAAAGAACAGCAACAAAGCTTTATTGATACATTACTTTTAGCTGTTAATCAAAAAAGTATCACATTAGTTTTTACATTACGTGCTGACTTCTACGGTTATGTGCTTTCTTACCGTCCATTTAGCGATGCATTAGGGCAAATTACTTTTAAACCGTTGGGGTTAATGAATCGCGATGAATTACTTACAGCTATTGAACAACCTGCCCAAAAGTTAGGGGTAAAATTACAAACCCATTTGGCAGAAAGAATACTTGATGATGTTGGTCAAGAGCCAGGAAATTTACCATTATTAGAATTTGCTTTAACTCAATTATGGGACAAGCAAAAGAATAATCAATTAACTCACCAAGCTTACGATGAAATTGGTGGTGTCAAACAAGCTTTAGTTAAACATACAGAAGAAGTTTATCACAAATTAAGTGAAGCACAAAAGCAGCAAGCACAGCGTATTTTTCTTTCTTTAGTAAGGTTGGGAGAAACAACAGAAGATACCCGACGTGTAGCGACTCGTGAAGAAATTGGCAAGCAAAATTCGGATTTAGTCAGGTATTTAGCAGGTTCACAAACCCGGTTATTAGTGACAGGAAGGAAAGATAAATCGGGAGAAGAAACAGTAGAAGTTGTTCATGAAGCGCTGATACGAGAGTGGGGAACTTTGCGTAAATGGGTAGATGAAAATCGGGAGAAATTGATACAGAAGCGTAAGATTGAAGCGGCAGCAATTGAGTGGCGAGATAAAAATAAATTAAAAGGTTATTTGTTGACAGGGAGACAATTAAAAGATGCTCAAGCATTTCAGAAACAGCAGAATATTAATTTAGGATTATCAGATTTGGCTAGTGAATTTATTAAAACAAGCAACAAGCAACAGCGAGTTAGGTTGCTTCAAACATCTAGTATTTTAATAATTCCGATTTTAATTGCGGCAGGAATTATAGTTCCATATCAACGACAGCAAAGTTATAACCAAGCCTGGGAAATTATCAGAAGTCGTAAACAAGGAACTCGTGCAGCACTAGAGTTACTCACTGAAGGCTGTTGGGCAAAAGATATTCCTATTTTCAGTTTGTTTTTTGGTGAATGTCATAACTTTGTTGGTACTGACCTCAGTCGTGCCAACTTCAATAATGCCAACCTCAATAATGCCTACCTCTGGAGTGCCAACCTCAGTCGTGCCGAACTCTGGGGTGCCAACCTAGAACGTGCCAACCTTAATAATGCCAACCTAGAAGGTGCCAACTTCAATGATGCCAACCTCAAAAATTCCTACCTCAGTAATGCCAACCTAGAAGGTGCCAACCTCAAAAATGCCAACCTCAAAAATGCCTACCTCTGGGATACCGAACTCAATAATGCCGAACTTAATAACGCCAACCTAGAAGGTGCCGAACTCAATAATGCCAAACTCAGTAATGCCAACCTAGAAGGTGCCAACCTCAAAAATACCTACCTCAGTGGTGCCGAACTCTGGGGTGCCAATCTAGAACGTGCCAAGCTCTGGGATGCCAATCTACAACGTGCCAACCTACAACGTGCCAACCTCAAAAATGCCAACCTCAAAAATGCCAACCTCAAAAATGCCAACCTCAAAAATGCCAACCTCAAAAATGCCTACCTCAGTAATGCCAACCTCATTGATGCCGATCTCAGTCATGCCAACCTCATTGATGCCTACCTCAGTCATGCCAACCTCATTCGTGCCGACCTCAGAAATGCCAATCTCATTAATGCCGACCTCATTGATACCGATTTCATTGATGCCGATCTCAGTGATGCTGACCTCAGTGATGCTGACCTCTTTATTGCTAACCTCACTGGTGCCTACCTTGTTGGAGCCAATCTCGCTAGTGCTAACCTCATTGGTGCCAACCTCAGTGGTGCAATATTCTGGGATAAAACTTCGGGTGAAGCCAAAAACATAACCCCAGAACAAATCAAAGAAGCCAAAAACTGGGAGAAAGGAATATATAGCCCAGAATTTCGCAAAAAATTAGGTTTACCACCAGAGAAATAACCATCACCTTCTAGGAACGGCTAACAGCATCACTTCTGAACACAACTCATAAGAAGTCAGTTACAAGAAACTTGATTTCCCAACTACGAATTATCCCCCACCTCTTCCGCTTGCTGATGAATTATTTCCAATTCTTCGGGAGACATCTTATCAAGATTCCTCAATATAAAATTCATCCTTCCCTCATTCTTCAATTTATCTCGATGTCGGTTGAGAAAATCCCAATATAAATAGTTGAAGGGACAAGCTTTTTCTCCGGTACGTTGGGAATGCTTGTAAAAACAACTTTTACAATAATCGCTCATCTTATTAATATAGTTGGCAGATGCTGCATAAGGTTTTGATGCGAGTAAACCACCATCTGCATATTGCCCCATTCCTATAACGTTGGTTTGCATTACCCAATCGTAAGCATCTATAAATGCTGCATGAAACCAGTTTTCTAATTCTTGCGGTGATATTCCGGCAATTAAGCCAAAGTTATTTAGTACCATCAATCTTTGAATATGATGGGCGTAACCTGTATCCATCACCTGGGTTAATATTTGATGCAGGCAGTTCATTTTGGTTTCACCATTCCAAAAAAATTCTGGTAATGGTTTATGATGTTCAAACCAATTCTGCTGGGAATAATCTGCATCGACATGATGATAAATCCCGTGCATATATTCTCTCCATCCCAGCACCTGACGAATGAATCCTTCGACACTATTTAATGCAAGTTGATTTTCGTAATACGCTGCTTCTGCTGCTTGAATAATTTCTAAGGGTTGTAGTAAACCAATATTAATATAGGGAGAAAGCATAGCGTGCCACATTGTTTCCTCTCCCGTTACCATCGCATCTTGATATGGTCCAAAATCTGGTAAACGAATCTCGATAAAATATTTTAGTACTTTTAATGCTTGTTTGCGAGTTACTCCCCAACGAAATTCTTTTAAGTCTCCATAAGTTGGGATATCAAGGGAGTTAACTTGTTGAATTACTTCTTTCGTAATTTTATCAGGTTCAAACCATAAAGGCTCTGGAGTATTTAATTTACCTTTGGGTGGTTTGCGATTTTCCTTATCAAGATTCCATTTTCCCCCAACAGGGCGATCGCCTTCCATTAAAATATCAAAGCGTTTTCTTCCTTCTCTGTAAAAGTCTTCCATTAATAAACGTTTGCGATTTTTAGCCCATTGATGAAAATCTTCAGTACTCCATAAAAATTGATTGTTGGGAAGCAGAGTTATATCGCAAGGTAATTTTAAATTTTCGATTATTTGCAGAAAAGGTTTGTCATTGGGAGACATTATTTGTAATTCGTCAATTTGATTTTCTTTTACCCATGTAAGCAGGGGAGTTTGAAAATCTTCGGCGATTTCGTAAGTTACTGAATAACTTTGTTGACGTAATTCTTCTGCAAAATGACGCATTGCCGACCAAATTAATACTAATTTTTGTTTGTGATATTTAATTTGTTTGATGTGGGAGTAGGATTCGATGAAGATAATTTCTGCTTCTGAAGGATTGTTGCAAGTTTGTAAAGCTGATTGGGTTAAATATAGTTGATCGCCTAATATCCAGATTCCTGTTGTCATGATTTGTGGTTGTAGTTTTGTTTTTTAAGTATAGGTAGGGAAGTTATACAATTTACTTTTATATTACGGATTATAAAACCGCAGAGAGCGCAGAGAGCGCTGAGGGAAGATAGTAAGAGAGAAATGGTTTGTTTTAAAGTGGGAATATTAAAAAATGAATTAAACAAAAGGTAAGAACAAGCTTTAGAATATGGTTAATGGAGGATAAAAATAATGGTAAGTCTAAAAGAACTCATAGAAGAGCCAGAAGACAGTTTCGCTGACGATCCAGAGGAGCGGTTAACTGTTAGTGGTGTAAGTTGGGAGAGTTTTGAAAGACTGTTAAACAAGTTAGAAGATAATTCGCATTACCGTGTCACTTACCTAGATGAAATATTAGAAATAGTGTCCCCCTCACAAAAACATGAAACGGTTAAATCTCGTATAGGTTTTCTTTTAGAGTTTTATTTCTGTGCGAAAGGAATAAAACACATCTCAATGGGAAGCACTACCGTCAAAAATCGCTTAAAAAAAGCTGGAGCAGAACCGGATGAATGTTACTGCATAAGCGAGAAGAAGGATATACCAGATTTAGCTATAGAAGTAACTATTACCAGTGGTAGTATCAAGAAATTAGAAACTTATCGTCGTTTGGGAGTGAAGGAGGTTTGGTTGTGGAAGAACAACCAACTTAACTTATACTATCTGCGTGAAGAAACTCCGAAAGATTTTGCTGATACCTACGGATACGAAAAAATACAATCCTCGATTATTGTCCCCGAACTAAATATTGACTTTTATACTGAATGCATTTTAATCCCAGATCAAGTAGAAGCATGGACTCGTTTTCAACAAGGAATATAGTGACGTAAAATTTTACTTGTCTACAACCAGTCTTCACAATCGCCTAAGAATTTATTCTCAGGCTAATAAACAAAGTTGTCTAAAGACGACTGGAAAATACTTTTAGTTGACATTAGTTGTGGCTGTATATTTGCTGTATGTATAAATTTTTATAAATAGTTGATTTTTTAGTTCTATTTTAAATATTTATAACTTTATCAAAGTGATTCATTGACTTCGATGTTATTCTTTCTATCAATTTGTTAGTTTTATTTATTTGAAGAGCATTTCAGTTAAAAAAGTTTACAAATCGCTCTTATGAAATTACTTAATCTCAAGCTGTAATTTAGATAATGCGTATTTATCATTAATTATTTATCTACCCATATAGCATGAATCAGTATTCTTTAATTGGAAAAAAACTGCGCGATCGCTACCAAATTCTCGAAAAGATAGGAGAGGGGGGATTTGGAGATACTTATCGAGCGATTGATTTCGATTTACCAGGGGAGCCGGTATGTGTCGCTAAACATTTTAAGCCCAAGAATCCCCATCCTGCGGTATTAGAAATTGCGAAGGATAAGTTTAACCAAGAGGCACAAACTTTATATCGGTTGGGTAATGCTAACAAGCAAATCCCCAGTTTATTTGCTCATTTTGAAGAAAATGGGCAATTTTATTTGGTTCAGGAATTTGTTGATGGGTATGACTTAACGAAAGAAGTTCTTTCAGGTAATCCCAAAAAAGAGCAAGAGGTATTGCAACTTTTAAAGGAAATTTTGGAGGTGTTGGCGTTTGTACATCAGCAAAACGTTATCCACCGGGATATTAAACCGCAGAATATTATGCGCCGCAAAGATGGCAAGATAGTCTTGATTGATTTTGGGGCTGTTAAGGAAATTGCTGGTTTAGGTGTCAATCCCCAAGAAATTTCTCAAACTGTTGCAATCGGAACTCCCGGTTATATGCCTCGCGAACAACAATCTGGTTATCCCAATTTCAGCAGCGATATCTATGCAGTAGGAATTATTGGTTTTCAGGCTTTAACTGGTTTATATAGAAATCCGCTAGAGCTACCGCAAGATTATCATACCAAAGAGTTGTATTGTGCTTTGTTCCCATGCGAGGTTAGCCCAGCTTTTGCGGAGATATTAGACAAAATGGTGCGTTATGACAATCTTCAGCGTTACAAAAATGCTGCTGTTGCCCTAGAAGCCGTAAATAATTTACTAAATTTAGAACAGACAACAACGGTAGTTGTACCGTCACCAAACTTAAACACAACTGTACAGGAAAATCGAAATTATATAAGAAGCAATACTTCCATTCAAACAGAACCTTCTTTGTTTCAGAAAATTATCGGATTTTTCCGGGATTTATTGAGCGATGAACCGGAATTTCCACCAACTGTTGTCTCCAATCCTACTGTTAATAGTAATAGTTATGAGCAACCGGAAGGACAAGTAAGCCTTGATTCTGCTTTTTATATCGCACGCCCACCGATTGAAAATGACTGTTATGAAACGATTTTACAACCGGGGGCGTTGATTCGCATCAAAGCACCGCGTCAAATGGGGAAAACTTCTCTGTTGTCGCGGACTTTGGATTATGCCAAAAAGCAAGGTTGCCAAGCTGCATATTTAAATTTGCAATCCGCTGATGCAGAGTTTCTCGATAGCTTAGATAAATTCTTGCAGTGGTTTTGCGGTAGCATTGCCCAAGAGCTTACCTTGAAGGATAAATTAGCCGAACATTGGCAGGGTGTGCTGGGTAGTAAAAATAAGTGTACGAATTACTTTCAAAGATATTTGCTATCAGAAATTAAAAGCCCGGTGGTTTTGGGCTTGGATGAAGTAGACCAAATTTTTCAGCATCCGCAAGTAGCAGCAGAATTTTTCGGTTTGTTGCGAGCTTGGCACGAAAAGTCCAAGAATCAAGCAACTTGGCAAAAATTAAGATTGGCGATCGCCCATTCCAAGGAAGTTTACATCCCCTTAAATATCAATCAGTCGCCGTTTAATGTCGGCTTACCTATTGAGTTACCGGAGTTTAACCAGTCGCAGGTTAAGGATTTAGTACAAAGATATCATTTGGATTGGGGAGAGGAAGAAATTAAGCAACTGATGGCAATGGTAGGTGGACATCCTTATTTAGTGCGGAAGTCGTTGTATGAAATTGCCCGCGACAGAATTAGCTTGTCACAGTTTTTACAGATTGCGCCCACGGAACAAGGAATGTTTAGCGACCATTTGCGCCGTCATTTGTCGAATTTAAGGGAGGATGACGGGTTAGTATCAGCGATGAAATAAGTAATTACCGAAAACAATCCCGTAAGGTTAGATACGAATTCGGGCTTTAAATTACGCAGTATGGGCTTGGTGAGGTTTCAAGGAAATGATGTCATACCTTTGTGCGATTTGTATCGTTTGTATTTCCAGGAGCATTTAAAAGGCTGATGAGTGGAATTGTAGAGACGTAGCATTGCTACGTCTCTCCGGATTTAGGCCATAAACGAACCAATCAAAAATCCGAAATCCCGCGAAGACAATTAGTAGTTAAAATCCCACATAACAATCTCTAAAAAAGATGCCATGAGTCAAACAAGTTTACCTTCATACCAATATCAAGTAGGGGGAAGTCTACCAACTAACGCTCTTACCTATGTGAAAAGAAAGGCTGATGATGAATTATATCAAGCTTTGAAAAATGGTGAGTTCTGCTATGTGTTGAACTCCCGACAAATGGGAAAATCAAGTTTGCGGGTGCAAACTATGCAACGTTTGCAGGATGAAGGTTTTGCCTGTGTGGCGATTGATATTACAAATATTGGTACGGCGGATATTACTTTAGAACAATGGTATGCGGGAATAATTGATAGTGTTATTAATAGTTTGGAGCTTTACGATAACTTTGATTTAAATGATTGGTGGATGCAGCAAGGTTTGCTGTCTCCGGTGAATAAGTTAAGTAAGTTTTTTGAATCGGTTTTATTAAAATTAATTTCACAGAAGATTGTAATTTTTATCGATGAAATTGATAGTGTTTTAAGTTTAAATTTCCCCGTTGATGATTTTTTCGCTTTGATTCGGGAATGTTATAACAGTCGCGCTTCTCAACCAGATTATCAACGGTTGACTTTTGCTTTGTTGGGGGTGACGACTCCCAGCGATTTAATTCAAGATAAGCGCCGCACCCCGTTTAATATTGGTAGAGCGATTGAATTGACTGGTTTTGAGTTGGCAGAAGCGGAACCATTAGCGCAAGGTTTAGCGAAGAAAACTAGTCAGGCGATCGCCGTGATGGATGCGGTATTGTATTGGACTGGGGGACAACCTTTTCTCACCCAAAAGCTGTGTAAGTTGATTTTGAATCATCATGGTGTGATTCCGGAGGATGGAATTAACGAATGGGTAGGGCATTTGGTGCAATCTGGGGTAATTGATAACTGGGAAGCACAAGATGAACCGGAGCATTTAAGGACGATTCGGGACAGGATTTTACGGGGTGGTGGACAATTGACGGTAAGGTTATTGGCGATATATAAAGAAGTACTTGAAGGGGAAAACCTCTCTCCTACAAGCACAGAGGCTTTAGATGTTCCCCCTTCCCTTGCAGGGAAGGGGGTTAGGGGGTTAGGTCAGAGTGTGCGAACTGCCGATACACCCGAACAAGTGTATTTACGGTTGTCGGGATTGGTGGTAGAGCAGCAGGGGAATCTCAGAGTTTATAACCACATTTATGAATCGATTTTTAATTTAAATTGGGTCGATCAAGAATTAAAAAACCTCCGTCCCGATTTTTATGCTACAGCTTTCGAGGCTTGGGTTGAGTCCGATTATGAAGATAATTCGCATTTATTGCGGGGACAACAACTTGGTGATGCTTTAGCATGGGCGGAAGGAAGAAGTTTAAGCAATCAAGATTATCGGTTTATTACAGCCAGTCAAAAATGGGAATTTGAGCAAGCACAGCAAGCAACAACACAGGCACTCAAAGAAGCGGAGGAAGCACGGGAAGCGACGAAGTTAGAAAGATTGGGAAATTTAGCCTTGCGGCAGTTTGAATACAACCCAACACCACAGGTAGTAGCAACAGCTATGGAAGCCGGAACAAGGCTAAAAGCACTAGTAAAAGATGGACGACCTTTAGAAAAATACCCCACCACTAGTCCTGTGTTGGCTTTAAATACTGTTCTTGATATCCCCAAACGTAAAACGCTCAGAGGGCATGAGGGTGGAGTTATCCATGCCGACTTTAGCCCCAGCGGACAGCGGATTGTGACTTTCTTAGCATTTGTGTTAGGTAAAACTAAAGATGATACCGCTTTTAGCTCTAACAGACAGCGGATTGTCACTGCATCTGCGGACGGAACAGCAAAAGTGTGGGACATCAATGGTCAACTGCTGCAAACACTCAAGGGGCATCAAGGTTCTGTCAGATATGCCGCCTTTAGCCCCGACGGCAAGCGGATTGTCACTGCATCTGCGGACGGAACAGCAAAAGTGTGGGACATCAATGGTCAACTGCTGCAAACACTAAAGGGGCATCAGAGTTCGGTCGGAAATGCTGCCTTTAGCCCCGACGGCAAGCGGATTGTGACCGCATCTAGGGACAAAACAGCGAAAGTGTGGAACATTAACGGTCAACTGCTGCAAACATTCAAGGGGCATCAGAGTTCGGTCAAACATACCGCCTTTAATTGGGTTCATGCCGCCTTTAGCCCTGACGGACAGCGGATTGTCACTGCATCTATGGACGGAACAGCGAAGGTGTGGAACATCAACGGTAAACTATTGCAAACCCTCAAGGGACATCAGGATTTTGTCTCCCATGCTGTTTTTAGTCCCGATGGACAACGGATTATCACTTCATCTGCGGACGGAACAGCGAAGGTGTGGAACATCAACGGTAAACTATTGCAAACCCTCAAGGGGGGGCATCAGAGTTGGGTTTATGCCGCCTTTAGCCCCGACGGCAAACGTATTATCACTGCATCCAGTGATAAAACAGCAAAGGTGTGGGACATCAATGGTCAACTGCTGCAAACCCTCAGTGGGCATCAACGTTCTGTCCACGATGCGGCTTTTAGCCCCGACGGACATAGGATTGTGACTGCATCTGCGGACGGAACAGCAAAAGTGTGGGACATTAATGGTCAACTATTGCAAACACTCAGTGGACATCAAGATGAAGTCAAATATGCCGCCTTTAGTCCCGATGGCAAGCAGATTGTGACTGCATCTACGGACGGAACAGCAAAAGTGTGGGAAATCAACAGTGAACTGCTGCCAACCCTTAATGGGCATCAGAGTTGGGTCAATCATGCCGCCTTTAGCTCCGACGGCAAGCGGATTGTTACTGCATCAAGTGATAATACAGCAAAGGTGTGGGACATCAACGGTCAACTGTTACAAACCCTCAACGGGCATCAGTCTGGGATCAGATATGCCGCCTTTAGCCCCGATGGACAGCGGATTCTCACTGCATCAGATGATAAAACAGCAAAGGTGTGGGACATCAACGGTCAACTGTTGCAAACCCTCAACGGGCATCAGAGTTGGGTTTGGGATGCCGCCTTTAGCCCCGACGGACATAGGATTGTGACTGCATCTACGGACGGAACAGCAAAAGTATGGGACATCAACGGTCAATTGCTGCAAACACTCAAGGGGCTTCAAGGTTCTGTCAGATATGCCGCCTTTAGCCCCGACGGACAGCGGATTATTACTGTTATATTCAACGAGTACATTATTAGCGAAGGAAGTATCACGATTTTCAAGATTGACCATAATACAGCGCAAGTATGGGATATCAATGGTCAACTGCTGCAAACCCTCAACGGGCATGAAGTTGAAGTCTACCATGCCGCTTTTAACCCCGACAGCAAGCGGATTGTCACTGCATCTAAGGACGGAACAGCAAAAGTGTGGGACATTAACGGTCAACTGTTGCAAACCCTCAAAGGGCATCAGTATGATGTCAGATATGCCGCCTTTAGTCCCGATGGACAGCGGATTCTCACTGCATCAGATGATAAAACAGCAAAGGTGTGGGACATTAACGGTCAATTACTACAAACACTCTATGGGCATCAGAATTCGGTTGGATATGCCGCCTTTAGCCCCGATGGCAAGCGGATTGTAACTACATCAAGTGATAATACAGCAAAGGTGTGGGACATCAACGGTCAACTGCTGCAAACCCTTAAGGGACATCAGAGTTCTGTCTGCCATGCGGCTTTTAGCCCCGACGGCAAGCGGATTGTCACTGCATCAATTGATAATACAGCGAAAGTCTGGCAGTTGGAAAGTTTAGATAAATTGCTGGCGCGAGGGTGCGATTTGTTGGAGGATTATTTCGTTGATAATCCGGAGGCTAGGGAGAGAACGGGATGCGCTCAGAAGTTAGGAGTTGGGAGTTAGGAAATTAAAATAAATAATTGCTAGAGTAAAGCTACTTTTATTAAGTAAGAACGGATAACTAATTAATATCTAACTCAAACCCGAACATCAGCAATTTATCCAAGCACAAATGGCTAGCGGTAGATTTACTAATGCAGATGATGTTATCGATGAAGCATTTAAGTTGCTAGAAGAAAGAGAAAGAAGGTTAGAGGAATTACGTCAGAAAATTGCTGTTGGAACCCGAGAGATTGAACAAGGACGAGTTACGGATGGTGAGGTAGTTTTTGCACGGTTGCAAGAAAAAATACGGAAGATTGCCGAGGAATCGGAAGGATGAGCAATTCAAGATTTAGATGATATATGTGAATATATCGCTCGTCGTAATTCTAAAGCTGCTAGCAAGCTTTTTGATGATATACGTAAAAAGTGTAAGTTAATCGCTGATTTTCCGAGCATGGGGAAAAGTTATGAAAGACTAGTACCAACTTTACGCGGATTTATTGTAGATGATTATATTGTATTTTATTATCCGAAAGAAGATGGAATTAATGTGACTCGTGTATTAAGCGGTTTTAGAGATTTGGAATCATTATTTTCTGATGAGTGATTATAAAATCTCTATGACTAAAGTCATGAGTAAAAACATGATTTTATCCATATATATATGATGAGTATTCATGACTTTCTCTTCATGTGTATGTCGCAGTTTGCTTTTTATGATGGTAGATATCAAAGCCAATAAACCGAAATATTTATCATGTTGAATTTACAATCTACATCTGCTGTAAAAACTCCAAATATTCAAAGCTTTTTTACTTTTATTGATAATTTTGCTGAATCTAGGGGTGCTAGCGTACCTCAAATTATAGAGATAGAAAAATTACGTTCTTTTCCTAAAGGAAGTTTTGGTAAAGCTTGGGCTGATTTTCTGCTCGGAAATAATTTACAACCTTTAACTACTGGTTTTCGTCGCAAACAATTACATGATGGGATTCATGTTTTAACTGGTTATGACAGTAGCCCAATTGGTGAAGCTGAATTACAAGCTTTCTTATTAGGAGCAAAGTTTGGTTTGCTTAATTTACTTATAGGTGTTGGATTACTAAGAGTGATTCGTAAACGCTTACCAAATCAAACTCAAGTTAAAGAAAAAATTTGGAAAGCTTATCAACGTGGCAAAAGTTGTAATTTCAATCCAGATACATGGGAACCGGAGTTACTTTGGGATTTACCTTTGGAGGAAGTGAAGGCTATGTTTTGCGTTTAATTTGATTAACTAATTAAAAAAATAAATTATTAATTGCTGACAAACCAATTTTCAATTTGCAATTCGCTAAAATTAGCAAAATCTGATACATTATTGGTCACAAGAATCAAGTCATTAACTTTGGCAATCGCAGCAATTTGACTATCTGCAAATGATGGTGTTTTACCAATTTTCATTAAACGCGCTCTTTCCGTAGCGTGCCATTTTGCAGCCTTAGCATCATAGCTAATCAGAGGTATATTCGGTTCTATTACTTCTTTAATATATCTTTCTATCGTCTGACGTTTTTTAGATTCTGGAAGACGGTAACAACCAAAAAGTAATTCATGATAGACAATGCTAGTTGTGACAACTTCACTTTCATGTTGCCGCAACATTTCCATTATATTTGGATTAGGAATTGGTCGTAATGGTTCAGAAATAATATTAGTATCTAGTAGAAACTGCCAACTCACCAAATTACCTCTCTTCCGGGTGAATCATCTCGTACATCAGCAAAAAGTTCTGGTTCAATTCCTGCTGTTTCTAAATCTTCTTCCTGGCGGAATTTTTGTAGATTATCCCAAAATTTCGCTTTACTGTTGACTATTTGTGTAGACTCTTCATAAGTCGTATAAATTATAATTTCTTGTCCATCTGGAATATCTATTTCCTGAGATATTTCTATAGTTTTTCCACGTTTGATGCCTTTAATTTTCATTGGTTTTAGATATTATATTTTTAATTGCGCTTACATTTTAAATTTTATCTTTTTTTCCATTATCTGAAATTACACTTTTTTAGTCTTATTTATCTTGCTGGTTGGATTTCTAATTGCTGGAGACGTAGCACTGCTACGTCTCTACATACAAAATTATGATGCAGATAAGATTGCGATCGCACGCAGCAAGCTGAACGCACTTTCCCAATTAACTACCCGATTTTCCAATTTCCCATAAAATAAGCTTTTCACAATTTCTATCTCTTTCTTCGTCAATTCCTTCTCAAGATGATTTAGATAACTCGGACGTGTTTTGTTATCGGAAGCTGTAAACCAACGATTTAATAAATTCTGTGTCAGATAAAGTTGAGTTGAATTTTTCTGTTGAGTTATATCTACCTGTAAACCTGCTTGAATAAAGATTTTTTCTAAATCATCTATATCCCAATTCACCATCGCATCGTCTGGATTACTATATATAGCCTCTTCTGCTGCAACTAATTTATTAAATAACTTTTCCGATAACCAAGTTTTATCCAACAGGTTATACAATCTTTGATTACGACGAGGTATAGTTTCCCCCAGGATAATCATTCCGTTTTTATTCAACCGTTTTACTAAATCCAAAATATTTTTTAATTTATCAACTTCTTTCCCTAAAGCGTTTCTTCCGATAATCCGATCAAATTTAATTTCTGTGGGTATTTTCGTTAACGAAGGATGAATTACAATCGGACGTGTTAATTCTGGAAGTATATTACTTTGCTCTATCAAAGCTTCTGCATCTTTTTGATTTTTCACCCAACTATAAACACCACCTTCGGGAACTCTTCTTACTGCTTCCCAAGTTAATAATCCACTTTTGGCGTTCAAATCTAAAATTAAATGATGACGTTGAGGATTCGCTATCTCAAATAAATTGTCTCGGATTAAAGCAAAATTTTCCCCAACTTCTCCTAATGTTCTTTGCAACCAATTATCTGTAACTCTATCTTTCTCGCCATAACTCAATATTTCTACCGATTCAATTCCTAATCCTTCAACCATCGCTGCTAATTGAGCTTCCCTTCTCCTTTCAACTTGAATTTTAATTAATGCTTCCTCACCAACATCGGAAGGTTGATAAAAAACTTGTCCCTGTAAACTTTGAGGTAAATATTGCTGTTCTACCCAATGGTCGCGATATGCGTGAGGATATAAATAACCAGCACCATGTCCAAAACCTTTGTTATCTCGATTTGTATCTTTGAGATGATTGGGAATTTCTGCTGATTTCTCTTTCTCTACCGAAGCTAAAGCGTCAAAAAATCCCATGACGCTATTTGATTTGGGAGCATTCGCTAAATATAAGGTTGCTTGAGCTAAATGATATCTTCCTTCCGGCATTCCTACCCTATCAAAAGCTTGAGCGCAACAATTTACGATTACTATGGCTTGGGAATCTGCTAAACCAATATCTTCACTAGCTTGAATTAATAATCTTCTAAATATAAAACGCGGGTCTTCCCCTGCATAAATCATCTTTGCTAACCAATATAAAGCAGCATCTGGGTCTGAACCGCGAATACTTTTGATATAAGCGCTGATGGTATCGAAGTGAGCGTCTCCTTCTTTGTCGTATAGTACCGCTCGTTGCTGAATTGATTCTTCTGCTACTTCTAAATTAATTTCAATAATTTTATTTTTATTCTCTTGCGTTGTTTCAACAGCCAATTCCAAAGCATTTAATAAAGAGCGAGCATCACCATTAGCAACGTTAACTAAATGGGAAAGAGCATTTTCGTGTATATCAACATTCAAATTACCAAAACCGCGATCGCAATCTTTGAGTGCTTGAAAGCCAATTGCTCGCAAATCCTTTTCTTCCAACTGCTTGAGTTGAAAAATTCGCGAACGACTTACCAAAGCCTTATTAACTTCAAAGTAAGGATTTTCGGTAGTTGCACCAATTAAAATTACCGTTCCATTCTCCACATGAGGTAATAAAGCATCTTGTTGAGATTTATTGAAACGGTGAACTTCATCGACAAATAAAATAGTTTTTCGATTGTAATATTTTCTTTCATCGGTTGCTGTAGATATGGCATCGCGAATATCTTTAACTCCAGCAAGTACGGCATTAATGGCAATAAAATGCGCTTTAGTAGTATTAGCAATGATGCGAGCTAAAGTTGTTTTACCAGTACCGGGAGGGCCAAAAAATATTAACGAAGATAATTGATCTGCCGAAATTGCCCGACGAAGTAAACGTCCAGGTGCAATTATATGCTCTTGTCCGATAAATTCATCAAGAGTTCGCGGACGCATTCTTGCAGCTAAAGGTGCTTGTTGGGAGATTTGGTTTTGGTAGTTTTGCTCGAATAGATCCAATTTAGGAGAGAGGGGGGTAGAAAATTCCACTTATAAAATGATTTTAGATTTATTTATCTCTGGTTAACGTTAAAATTTTTGACTTTTCTTCGCCGTGATTCCCTTTGAGAATAAACTATTTTTTAATCGCAATAGTTTTTTTGTCATGTATGTAGGTACTACCGAAGCAGCAGAAATTTTAGATATCACAACTTCCAGAATTCGTTATTTGCTTTCCCAAGGTAGAGTGAAGGGAGCTTATAAATCTGGAAAGAATTGGATAATTCCCTTATTTAACAGAATGCCCATTATTTCTCGGGGTAAACGAGGTCCCAAACCTAAATGGCGCAGACGAATTCCCCCAAAAACTACAATTAACGTAAATAGAAACGAAATTAGAGATAACAAAAATCGGGACATTCCAGAGCCTGTAATTTCTGTGAAGCGCTACGACAGTAACACTTATGGTTTCTCAGCCAAAATTAATGGTCCTTGTGAAATTATTTATCAACCTGAAAATCCTTTAGATTGCAAAGGCGTACTGTGGATTGAAACTTTTGCATCGGTGGGAGTGAAGCGTAAGAAATCTAAGAAAACTGGGGAAAAAGAAGATATTTTTATGGTTAATGCAGCATAATAATGATTTTTCACGAAAACTATTTTAAGTAGAAATTTCCCCTTCTACCGATAATCTAATGCAGGGCAATCGCCGATTGGTAGGTCTTCGATTTCAACATCTTGGATATCAAAAATGAAGCCATCGAATACCGAAATTCTCAAACAGCTTAATGAAATTACTAAAAACCTTCTATTTAGTAGCGAGACTACTTCTGGGTTTGAGCCATTTTTATGGGAAACAAACGAACATGGAGTTTTGAACTTAGAAAATTTCCTTCAATCCGAAGGATTTTTATTCCCATTTGAACCAAATAATTTTTTAGAGTTTGTTTCTTCCGAAGCTAGCTGGAGTCCTTGGGGTAGCTCTACACCCTCGGAAGTTGCGATAAAGATGAATCTTAAGTACACAGAAATAATTGATTTTTTTTGTTCTCATCTGAAGACGCTATCTGTTTATCTAGTAAGCAACTTAGGTGAAAAAGATTCTACAGTCCGTAAAAAAGCATTTAAAAAATCCTTATTTGGAAATCCAGAACATTACTTATTGCCAGTAGATGAAATCCACGAACCTTATATAAGGGGAGAAATCTGTATCGAACAGGAAGCATTCCATATAGTTATTGGGGAAACTTTTGATGGAGAATGGTTGGGTATTACTCCTAAAATGTATCGTGCTAATGGTAGAAGAGGTGGAGAAAGATTTGTACTAGATAAAGCTTCTGTCAACGAAAATACAATTGATTTGAAACTAAGTTTGGAAGCAATGGCTTTGGAATTAGAATTTTCCGTAGTTGAATTCCTAGCTTTTTACAGGAAGAACGAAGCTGTTGTAGAAGTTGGCTGTATAAAAGAAGAGTTACTTTATAGATTGCTCGGTTCTATGGGATTTTTTAGAGCATTTACTTTTGAGGATTATTGCAATGAAGACTGTACTAACCCATCCGAGTTCCGTTTGTTGGATGAATTTCTTAGGTCAAATCTGAATAACTTACAAGAATATATAGTAGGTTCAACTGCAAGATATTTTATTTACAGTATTGGTCATACAGAAGAAAAAGATGTGTTGGGTATCTCAACATTAGCTAATTGGACTTGAAGATAAATTAGGATATGGCGATCGCCCACTATAATAATTTCCTATTTATCAAACATTTTCAATCAATTCAAAGTCATATTTACCAACAGAGCGTCCGTTAACTACAATTTCAATACTGTGAAATCCGGGATAATAAGTTCTTGTGGATAGCTGTTTAAATTTATGTTTACCAGATAAAGCAATTTTTTCACCTAGTGGCAATTCTATTTGTCTTAACTTAAAAACTTTTTTTGATATTCTCCCATTGGCTAATACTCGATGCAGTACGTAATCTACAACAAGATGCACGTTTTTAGATTCTTCAGAAACAAGATTAAAAGAAAAATTCAATTCGTCACCAATATTTACTACCAAAGGTTGAAATTGAAAGTTCTTAACTCCAATATTGTCACCACCAACAAAACCTAAAATAGATAAAACTTGTTTATTCCCTTGCTTAACTAAAGTCCTCAATCCATGACGAACAGTCCATTGAGCAATTTCATCTCCAGAATCCCACCAGTGTTGTGCTGTTGTCACTACTAAATCTGGATTATCTTTAGCAATATCATTTAAATTATTAGCAACAGAACGACGAACAATTAGATTCGGGTCATTATGTAGTTGGTTTAATATGCGAATAATAAAAGATGGGTTTTCGATAAATGGTTTTAACTGTATACTCCAAGGTAATCTAGCTCTACTTCCTTCTGAAGCAAGTCGTCTGACACGCCAATCCCGATGAGATGTCCATTTAATAAGACGCGGTAAAGTTGTATCTGGGTATCTTAAAATAAAAGGACGAATTGCAAATTCCGCGCTGAAGTGAAGCGTCATTTTTTCCAGCGAATTGAGTGCAATATCTGGATTATCTAAACCACAAGCAGCAACAAAATCAAGAAAAGGCATAAAACGAAATCCGTAATAACCTGTCTTACCTCCAGAATTATCATCTTTCCCCATCGCTGCAATAAGAATATTTACTGCTTGCTCAAATTCCGCAGGTAAATATGATGTCAGAGCAGTACATATTTGTGTAGAGCGTTGCTTTAATTCTAAATTATCAAGATTTTGATTAGCATCTTGCTCAAAAGCAACTTTGTCAAATGGCGGAAAAACTTTCTTAATCCTTTGTGCTAAATCAGTGATAACTTCTTGATTGAAAATCGTTTTTACCTGATTAGACATCTGGACATTTAAATATTTTCCCTAAACTTCTTGCTTATCCTTTCCTGTCAACTGTTTAATCACCAACTGTACCGCTAAAGCTAATAAGCCGACTCCAACTATCCCAAATATTCCGGTACCCAAAGCAACTACCCCTACAACCAAAGTTCTTACCGCTGAGGAAATACTGACTACCATCGGATTATCTGAAGTGACTGGTTTATTTGCGAAAGTCGTCGCGATCGAAACCATTAATTTGTACATCGCAAACCCCAATCCTCCACACATTGTTGCTCCGATTATGCAACGTAGGGGAGTTGGTTGATTTTCAATTTGATTTTCTTCTTGCTCGGTTGTTTCGGTGATTTTTTCTTCTGCCATGATTTTGAAAAGGGAGTAGGGAGGGGAAAGAGGGGAAAGAGAGGAAAGAGGGGGGAGATGGGGAAGGAGTTATTACATATGCAGACCTTTTTACCAATTAACAATTAATTTACCACCTGAATCCCATGAGTTATCAACTTGGTGACGAATAATTCTAAATCTGGATCGGGAATTTCGTTTCTCATACTCAACTTTACTTCTTCTGCTTTCTCCTTAGATTCGCATAAAGCAAATACACTTGGGCCACTACCTGACATCATTGTTCCTAAAATGTCGTATTTTGCAAAGCTTTCTTTCAACTTTAATACTTGGGGATACTCCGGTAACACTACCTTTTCTAAATCGTTACGCATTTTCTGTGCTATCTCTTTCACATCTTGATGCAGAATTGCTTTAACTATTTCTCCCGAATGTACCGTACTCGCACGCGCTGCTAAACTTTCTTTATCCTTAATATAGCTATCGCCAAACTCGGAGCGATAGCTATTGTAAGCCCAAGGTGTGGAAACTGATAAACTGCGATGTTTCGCCAATACTATATATATGTCTCCTAAATCCGATAAAGAAGAAACTACTTCACCTCGACGAGTTGCGATCGCAGTTCCTCCTGCAATACAAAATGCTACATCAGAACCAATTTTTGCTGCTAATTCTTCTAGTTCTAACTTAGTCAATCCTAATTTCCACAATAAATCTATCCCTACTAATACTGCTGCTGCGTCTGTGGAGCCTCCTGCTAAACCGGCAGCTACGGGAATGCGTTTGTGAAGGGTTATATCCACACCCCCATAAGTTGCAAAGCTATCGGGAAATTCGCTAACCATTAAATCGGCTGCACGATAAGCTAAGTTACTTTTATCTACGGGAACTTGCTTATTATCGCATCGCAATCGAATCAACTCTATACCGTTTGCTTCTAAGTCGATTTGATCTGCAAGCTCTATACTTTGCAGTATCATAGCTAACTCATGATAACCATCAGGGCGATCGCCAATGATTTCCAAATATAAGTTAATTTTGGCTGGAGCAATTAAGGTGTAGCTACGCATCTTGATTTTCTAGTTCGTTAGCTAAGTTTACCCACTGCATGACGCTCAATTCTTCGGCGCGAGCTTGAGGGTTGACGCTTAACTTTTCCAATAATTGTGTCAGATTATCGCGTTCTATTATTGATTGCAAATTATTTCGTAACATTTTACGTTTTGCACTAAATCCCACTTTTACCAAGGTTTCTAATCTCTGGGGATTTTTAGCTACTACTTCCCTTTCTCGCGGCATTAATCTGATGACAGCAGAATCAACTTTTGGTGGTGGATAAAAAGCCTTTGCGGGAACGGTACAAATCATCTCGCAATCTGCTAGGTATTGTACTCTTACCGATAAGGCTCCAAAACTCGTTCTTCCGGGTTTAGCTACAATTCTTTCTGCTACTTCTTTCTGTACTAATAATACGATTGAATCATAAGGCTGTAGATTTGGACTCCCAATCTTCCCTAACAACTTTTCGATAATAGGACCAGTTATATTATAAGGAATATTCGCTACTACTTTATTTTGATTTTGGTACTGAGGAAAATCTTTAACTAAAGCTGTTAAATCAGAAGTTAAAAAATCCTCATTCAACAGCAAAAAATTTTCTTTATCTCCCAATTTTTGAACTAATAACTTACATAAATCTCTGTCAACCTCTACAGCTAATAAAGAATTTACTTTCTCTAATAGCTGCCTTGTTAATACTCCTTTCCCCGGCCCAATTTCTAAAACTCTGTCTGTATCTTTTAATTCTGCTGCTTTAATAATGCTATTCAAAGCCTTGTCACTCTGTAACCAATGCTGAGCAAGGTGCCTGCGCGGTTTCATTCTCTATATCTCCCTTCTGTTATTCGTTTTGCTGTATCTATTATTTCTATATTCTTACTTTTATCTTACTTCCAACCTTCTCTTTTGTAGTAATGCAGTACTAACAAAATTGTATTTAAGTACTTTTATCCAATTCTTAGATAACTAACGTCCCATAAAAGCGGAACTAATGTACTAGAGTTAGAGATAAGAGAAATTACTTGATTTACAACTTAATTATCAGTTTGAACAACGGGGATTTCGATGATAAATTCAGTTCCTTCTCCTGGGGTAGATTTACATGATAAATTGCCACCATGTTTATTTACCACAATTTGATAGCTAATTGATAGACCCAAGCCAGTACCTTTTCCAACTTCTTTAGTAGTGAAGAATGGATCGAATAGTTTGGATTGAATTTCGGGAGAAATTCCAGAACCGTTATCAGAAAGATGAATTGAGATTAGATTACGATCGAGAAGTTTAGTATGAATTTGAATTTGAGGGGTAGAAAGAGATTTTTGCGATTCAAGAGCATCAATAGCGTTTGCGAGAATATTCATCAGCACCTGATTTAGCTGACTTGGGAAACAATCAACTAGGGGAAGAGAAGCATATTGTTTTACGATTTCAATTTCGGGGAAGTTGGGTTTTGCTTTGAGACGATTTTGGAGAATCATCAAGGTAGAATCAATCCCTTGGTGAATATCTACGGGTTTAAATTGAGCTTCGTCGAGACGGGAGAAGTTACGTAGGGATAAGACAATTTCTCGGATACGTTGAGTGCCTTGTTTCATTGAATTGAGCATTTTGATGAAATCTTCTTTGAGGAATTCTAATTCAACGGTTTCAATTTCCTCTTGAATATCTTCAGGGGGATTGGGGTAATGTTGTTGGTAGAGTTCGAGTACTTTAAGTAAATCTAGAGCGTATTGAGTTGCCGGAGTTATATTTCCGTGGATGAAATTAACGGGATTATTGATTTCGTGAGCAACACCCGCTACCATTTGACCCAAAGAAGACATTTTTTCACTTTGAATAAGTTGAGCTTGGGTAGTTTTGAGTTTGTCTAGGGTATTTTGTAATTCAATTTCAGCTAGTTTACGTTCGGTTATATCTGTAGCAACACCAAGAATTTGCGTTACTTTACCATCTTGGTTACGAGTGAAGACGGTATCTCGGCCGTAAAGCCAACGGTATTCACCATTAACTTGTTTGACTCGATATTCCGACTCATTAATTTCACCATCTTCACAAACAGCAGTTTCTTGGAAACTGGATACTACTTTTTCTAAATCTTCTGGATGAAGAGTATTAGCAAGAAGGTTGTTTCCCATCTCTTTAATTTCTTGACGAGAGTAACCGAGAATTGCAGCGATTTCGTGATTCGTGTAAACATTTTGCTGTTTTTCTAAATCATAAATATAGATAGTGCTGGGAGAAGAATCTGTAATTCGCTCAATAAAATGTTGTTTCTCTTGAATTTCCGCTTCAACTTTTTTTCGTTCGCTGATATCGCGGACGTTGGCTAAAATGATATCTTTAGAATTAAGGGTAACTTTACGTAAAAATACTTCTACATCAAAAGTATAATTATCGTGAGGTCGTTTCGCTTTCCACTCGAATAACTGACCATCCTCATTCATTACCTTTTCAAAAGTTTGAAAAAATTGTTCGTGGGGGTTATCGGAACTTGATAAATCAACCATAATAGACATTTTTTTAGCTTCCGAGCGACTGATTCCATACATTTGGAGCATTTGCTCGTTAACATCTAAAATATTTCCATCAAGGTCGTGAATAATTATTGCATCGTAAACACTGTCTAATAGAGTTCGCAGGTTTTGTTCGGAAGAGCGAATAACTTCTTCAGCTTTTTTAAATTGGGTAATTTCAGAAGTAGTTCCTACCAAACGGTAAATTTTACCCCCAGCATCTTTGAGAGGATTTAGAGTTGTAAACCACCAGCTAAGATTTCCATCAAAGTCTAAACACTCTTCATAAGTAATAGGAGCTTTTGCTTCCACGCAACTTAGATATCTTTTACGTACTTCTTTAGCTGCAACATTTCCAAAAACTTCTTCAAGAGCTTTACCTTTAATATCTTCGCTTTTCATACCAGTAGCACGTTCGCAAGCAGTATTCCACCCTTGAAGAACAAAGTCATGATCTTCCAAAATGTCAATGACAAAGATAACGTGTTCCGAACCATCGTAAACGCTACGTAAAAACTGTTCTTGTTCTCGGGTTTTAGCTTCTACTAATTTTCTTTCGGTGATATCAATTATGCAACCGTCCCAAAAAATTGAATCATCGGATTGTTGTTCTAATCGAGCAAATCCTTGTAACCACTTTTCCTTCTTAGAAGGGGTAGTAATTCTAAATTCATGCTCCCAATTGTTCAAAGTTCTAACAGAATTAACAATTGATCGATCGAAACAAGCAACATCATCCGGATGTATCATATTCGTGAGAATACCCGAATTACGGCGAATTTGTTCGGGCTCTACACCAAAAAGTTCGCGACAACCATCAGAAACATAAGAAAAACGGACATCACCATTATTGTAAAGTCGGTATTGGTAGAGCATACCTGGAACATTGGCAGCAAGACGCTTTAGCCTTGTTTCAGTTTCCGCTACAGTATTAGTTTTTTCCTTAACTCGAAGTTCTAAATCTTTGTTTAAACACTTCAGTTCATATTCAATTTCATGTTGTGCGATAGGCGAAGCGTCAAGCCTCCAGCTTATCGCACCACCAAGATTTATTGTAAAAGCTTGTAAAATAGACTTTTGTGCATCCGACCATTGATGTAAAGTTGTATAGTCTTCAAAACCGATAAAACCCCACCATTTACCTTTTACTTGAATGGGGATTACAAGTATTGAACGACTTCCCTGGAATTGAGATTTATCTTCAAGACTAATAATTGATTCACCTTGGGAAAGCTGTTCGTACCATAAAGGTGAAAAATCGTTATAAGAAAGATTTTGTAACAAAGGATAATCTTGTTCCGAATTCACCCCATCTTTCACCCATTCCCAACGCTGACTCAAAAATAATTCCTTCGTTACCTTTGGGGAATGATTTTCAAAAATATATATCCTATCTATTGCAGTAGCTTTACCCAACTCAGCCAAAGCTGCATCAATAGACTTATCGTAATCTTGAGTAGTCAACAAGCAACTGGTAGCATTCTTCATCCCATCAAGCAAATCCTCCGTCGCTAAAACACGCCGACTAATATCAATTACACAACCATCCCAAACAACATCACCACATGGTTGAAGCACGGGTTGAGAAACTCCATACAGCCACTTTTGTTTACCGCTACGAGTAATAATTCGCCATTCCGACTCCCATCTTTGTAAACTTTGAGCGGATATCTCAATTGCTTTGTTTAATTTAATCAAATCATCATCATGAACCATTTCAAACAGCAAATCGGGATTTTGCTGCACCTCATCCGGCTCCAACTCGTAAAATTCTCGACATCGAGAAGAAACGTAGGGAAAAGACATCGTACCATCTTTGGCAAGTTGAAACTTATAAATCATCCCCGGAATATTGTCAGCGGCATATTGAAATTCAACCTCCTGCTGACATAGCTTCTCCTCCAAATCGGAAACCCTTTCCCGAAGCTTCACCAACTCCCCTTTCAAAGAATCATAAATACCTTTATCAATAGTAATGAGATTGTTTTCCATAGTCTCATCAGCCGTTACAGCGGCTTATTTTATATAAAATTTATTCTTTCCTACTTATAATTCCCAAAAAACACCTGCTTTACAACATCTGCTTAATCTAATTTTGAAGGAATAGGGAACGGGGAATAAATAATATTCTGCAAGTAGCTCTCAAAGCATCATTTTAAATCTTATAGTCTCAAAATCCTCATATTTATACCTCCTCCTCCTTCTTAACTCAGCTTACTCCGCGTCAAGCATCGGTTTATCATTTTCACACCCTACAAAAAGATTATTTTTGAACTTCTCATTACTCATTACTTATTACTTATTACTCCTTACTCCCCATTCAACAACTCTCCCAACCGATGGTTAATCAAAATCCCCTTCAAAGAATTATTTTCAGCCTTTAAAGCCAAATTTTCAGCTTCCAACTCCTTAATCCTCTCCTTCAAAGCTTCCTTACTAGTGCCATTTCGGTGAATAACCACCTCCTGATAAATTTGTAAATTCGTATCCTCACTCATCCACCGTTGATAAGTCTTGGTATGCTCCTGTACGGTATGTCCCATATAATCAGCCATAGTCTTAATTGGCACCTGTAAACGATGTCCCCGAATTGCAAAAGCATGACGTAGATCGTAAGGTTTAAAACCGATACCAATATTTCTAAACTTGATATGAATTAAAGCCGTTTTATTACTTAAACTTCCCCCAGCTTGGGGTAACTTAATATTCTTTAAATCAAATAATTCTATCCAGTGAGGATACAAAGGAGGAATCCCACAACTTCTTTCACCAGTCTTAGTACCTTCAGTCAAACTCGGATTTAAATAAACTAAATGAAACTGATTATTTGTATCGGTAAAAGCTTCTAAATCAATCGCAAACAATTCATGAGGTCTTAAACCGTAAGTAGCTAACATACCATATAGCCACTGCCACTGTTCCGGTTGCGTTACCTCCTTACTAGCATAACTTGACAACGCTTCTCCAATAGTAGAAAAACCATTCACAACCTCTTCATCAGAAGGGATTTTACGTAAACTAGGTTGCGGTAACGGAGTTGCATAAGAATCGATAATTTTACCACTATCAAACTCGCAAAACTGACAAAACTTTCTTAATTGCCAAGCCAAATAAAATCTAGAATTACTTAATGGTCTAGTATTCTTCAAAGCAGCTTCCAAAGCATTTTTAGTTAAATATTCATCTTGAGCTAGCTTTTTTAGATGTCGTAAATAATGGCTTTCCCAAGTTTTAACACCCTGCCTATTTTTCTCATGAGTCTTCCAAAATTCCTCTTGATAATCTTCAATTAATTCCCCAATCGTTTTAACTAGACTTTTATCTCCATCAGGAATTAACTTCTGAGCCTTTTTACCTAATAACTCAGGAGTCCATTGAAACTGCTTCGTCATTAACAACAAATCCAACTCCCGAGCCTTGGCAACAGCAGTTTTTAAACCCACATCATTAGCCGCAAAACCTAACGAAATGGTATACTGTCTGTTAGAACTATTATTTTTACCAATATCTCCGGATTTACAGGGAAAAGTACCTTGTAAAGCGATGGTTTTGCCATTCGTTAATTTAAGCTTAACTTTTACTCTATCTAAATTTAAAGCCAAATTAGCCTGTATAACGCTATATTTTATTCGCAAATACTCGCGTTCTAACTTAACAAACTCATCCTTAGCAGACACTTTTGCCTTCCACAGCTTCCATTTAGAAGGTTCCCATTTATCTATAGGTATACCTTCCCATTCAGCATTGCGTAGATTATAAGTACTATTTTGGTTGTTAGACATAAGTCCTGTTTTACTATCTTTTAAACAATAAAATAAATAAAAGTTAAGAGTTAGTAGTTCAAGCAATGATTTAGAAATTCAAAGTTCACAATTGTCTCCTTGTCCCCATTCCCTAATCCCTAACTTTGTAAAATTGCAGCTTGCTAACATTAAAAAAATTTCCGATTTTAGTTATAAATTGTTACTGAACACATATAAGTGATACTGAAATACAAAGAAATACTTAGGGGTATAACACTATGAACAAATTTTTCCGTAACAAAAAAAGATATATTTTCCCTTTGATGTTATCAGCAATGGCGATCGCCGCAAGCAGCTGTGGTTCAGATCCAAGTGTTGACAGCGTAGGGCAAACACCATCCGACGAAACCCCAGTTGCTAGCAGTCCATTTCCCTCCGATAGCAGCGAAACCCAGGTACCTAAAACCGAAATAACACAATCACCATCGCCAACAGCTAAAACAGCCCCATTTGGAACAGAAACAGTCCCAACATCAGAAACCCCCAATCAAAATAAAACTGGGAATCTCAAAAATTCCGACATCACACTATTTACAAGTGATTTAGAATGTCAAAATTTAGTACCTCAAAAAGTAACAGTATCAGCTAACGAACCAGTAAAAGATGCAGTAGGTAAAATTATTGCATCAAAAAATACAGCCGATATTAACATCTCCAACTATCGAGTTAACGTTAACAGCGGAATGGCCACAGTAGATTTCCGCATACCTCCCGATTCTCCAAGACAATTAGTCTCCCTTTCAAGTTGCGAACAATTCACCTTATTCAAAAGCATTGAAAAAACCTTAACCAGCAACCCCAAATGGAGGATCAGAAACGTTCGCTTTACCCAGTCTGGTGAAGAAATTTATTTATAAATTGTTGGTAGTTAGTTGATATTTGTTAGAAGCCCGGTTGTTTACAAACTCGGGTTTTTTATTTTAATTAATTATTTTGTAGGGTGTGTAACTAAGGCGTTGACTTTAATAGGATTTTTCCGTTTTTGATTCATACAACTTTGATGCCGGTAGTAATCCTAACACTCGTCCCTCACCCCGCCTCCGGGGAGAGGGATTTGGGATAATTTTTTAGCAATTAAAAAGGTACAAAGTCAACAGTCTGTGTCTGACGCTTTTGGTAATCTCATTCATAATTACAATACTTATAGCGTCACGCACCATTATTAAGCTGTTACGCACTTAATTTGTATAGTACTAGCGGGCTGTTCGGCCCGCACTACAATAATTCCAATTTTTTTTTAAATACAACTTAGCTGCACATCAGCTTATTTTGTTTATTAACAGACGTGATGCGTTAGATGTAATTTAAATTATTGACTTCTCCCTCGGCTAGAAGCGCGAGGGATTCTAAACTGATGTTGCTACGCCGGATAAAATCCGAGCGGAGCAACGTTTACGATATGATTTATTTAATCGCGCAAACAATTCATACCGTTGTGGCACAGTCAAAGATGCCCTACCCACCTCGGCTAGATTCAATTCTAGCTGTGTGGCTACTTTTCTCATGATGTTAGCCGCACCATTACAATCTGCATTGATGATGTACCCATCACGACTTTTATACATTCCGCGTTTTACTCGATTACCTGATGCTTTCCAACTTACGGGTTTTTCACCGTGTTTCGGTAGAGAATCACCATCAAGAAAAGACGCTTTTGAAGTATATGCCTCTTCGGTAATTGTTAATTGTATTCCGTATTCTGGGCAAAGTTGTTTTAGTCGGTTAATCAACCGTTTTGTAGGGATAGCAACAAAATTTTGATTACCGCGTTTACCCATGTTGGAACCATTTTTCTGTTCATCATTCCAGCCAATAATCAGATTACCAACTCCATCGTTAAGGCACTGATTAATAATGAATCTTGCTGCTTTGTTAACAGCATCACGCATTTGGTTGTTGCGTTTGCGTTGTACACGATCAAGATTAGAATCCCAGTATAAATCAGGTTTGCCCTGCTTATATTTGGCAACTAAACGACAATAACCTTGATTCATCGCTTTAAGTTTTCGACCATCTATAATTAAGCTTTTGCCACGAGTTGAAACTCCAGTTAACCAATTTGTACTGCCGTGGTCAAAACTCCATGCTTGTGTGTAATCAAGATTGGGGTTAACATCTATCGGGTGTTTTCCATCATCAATAACCCAATCAATCCACAATTCGCCTTTTGAAGGACGAACCGTTACTTCTTTGACCCAATCAAAATCAATAAAATCGGGTAATTGTAGGGTTATTTCTGTTAATAAATGTGGCTTCGTTTCTTTGCTGATTGACGGGTAAAAACAACCGTTTTTCCAAGTGAGAGCCTGACGGGGAAATGTAACCGCAGCCAAACCACCACTTTTTCTGTATTTAGGGAGTGATGGTCTTCTTACAAAGTTCGACGGGACGGAAACCGACCCCGCCGACTTTGCGCTATCAACTTCACCACGATAATAAGCTTTAACCAACCCGTTGTAACTGGTTATTGACTCGCCCACAGACTTCAAGGTTTGCTGTGCTGATTGTGCAGCCATTGCCTTGTAATGAGGATTGTTTTTGAGTATTTTATCTAACTCCGGGTAAGCTGTATTGCACCGATAAGTTTTCCACCCGTAACGCAGTTCATCGCCACGCCAATAAACACAAAACGCATCCTCATTGTTTTGCAGTATCGCATAATGTCGTTGACGTGTTTCGTACACTGCCGAGTTAATAAGACTGTTGGCGTGTTCGCATTGGTCAACCCAAAATGCTTTTTCTTCATCTGTAAACTTCGCTTTTAGCGGTATTGTTCTGTACAATTTGTCATCACTTCCTATTTTTTATTATTGTTGCTACTACGTATTCTAACAACAGTATACCGTAAAATTATGGCTAAACTTTCAGAAAAAGATTACGAGTACAGACGTACTGAAAATTCTGTGTCATCAATAAATTATCATTTTGTCTTTGTCCCGAAACGCCGTAAACCCGTGTTGGTGAAAGATGTAGCTAAGCGGTTGCAAGATATTATTTTTGAGTTAACGACAGAGCATGGCTGGAAATTAATTGCTTTGGAAGTTATGCCTGACCATGTTCACTTGTTTTTAAATACACCTACCCACGAATCACCCGCAGATATTGCTAGATGGGTAAAACGTCGAGCATCCCATCATCTTAGAAAAGAGTTTCCGCAACTAAAAAAACTACCGTCTTTGTGGACACCAACCTATTTTGTAGCTTCAACAGGTCAACTCAGCACTGAGGTAGTTAAAAAGTATATTGAAAATCAACGTGGGAAATAAAGAAACACCGGGTTAAAACCCGTCGCGTCGCGTTTCATCCCCTCCTTAAAAGGTAGGGGTTTCTCACGTTCACGGTTAATTTGATAGCAGTACGTCTAACACAACGGCAATATTGTGGGAAGAAAATCTACACCCCAATTTGCCTCCCCTACAAGAATTATCTTTAACAGCTAATTGCTCTTTTCCAAAAGCCACTTTTCTAGCAATTCAGTCATAATATCGCTCATTTGACGGTCCTCAGCAGCAGATGCTAACTTTAAACTTCGATGCAGTTTCTTGGGCAAATAAACAGTTGTCCGAACATAATCTGGATCGGTACTTTTGCTTTTAAAAGTAACTTTTTCTTCAGTTAACTCCTGTGGCTTATCCCGTTTTTGACGGGAACGAGCAGCATCAATTAATTCATCAAAACGGCTAGTTTTCTTTTTACTCAAGATAAAATCTCCTTCCCAACTTCAGCATAACATCGCCATGCAACTTGCGCGTAAGCATCATCTACAGCATTAACTGGTACTCCTTCTAAAGCTGCTCTCTGAAATACCGCAAGTCGTTTAATTCCTGTTTTAAAAATAGGTACTTTAGCATTTTTTAAAGCTAATTTAGCCTCTTCTCCCGACTTATTCGGATTTGGAGGAATGATAGTTAATAAAATCCGATAATTAGCTTTTAGTTTAATAAGTAATCCAACCATTTGCATGGTAGCAGCTAATGCAATTGCATCTGGTGTTGTCGGTATAATGATTAAATCGCAACCGCGAGCAATGCTTTTTAATTCCTCTAAACTAGGTTTAGTAGGAGTGTCAATTACTATATGTTCGTATAAAGCAGCTAAACTAATTCCATCATCCTCATCAGCCACTTTAAACGGTAAACTACCACGGTTCGACCAGTGTAGCGCACTACGATTCAAATCTCCGTCCACCAACAGTGTATCAGCCTTAGTTTGCAGGTATGTTGCAAGGTGTAATGCAGTTATAGACTTACCTACACCCCCTTTGAAAGCCGCTACAGTAATAATCATTTTTTCCAATATAAAAACTTATACCGTACAAATTTTACAGTACATTATTTGCGATGTCTAAACATCTAAATGTGTGAATGTTACATAAATGTCTAGATATACAGACACTTTTATAACATCTAGATGTTTAAACATTTAAATGCAAAATTTGTTAAGTGCATAAAATAATACATTACAAAAGAAAAGTACTCAATATATAAGTGTAAAAATAATTAAAATATTAAATATTTGTATGCTTAGTAATTTCTAAAATAATTTACCTGTAAAAAATCAAAAAACCGTATTCAAATAAAGGGTAAGTAGGAATAAAAAATAAGACTAAATATTTTCCTCAATCCCTCAAAGTAAAAATTTCCTATTTCCGATATGTAACAAGACCGGATAGACACCTGATATACAGATGTTCTACAATCTGACCGATCGCAGTAAGTTTACTCATTGCATAATAAAAAAAGACATGATAATAAAATTTTCTCTGCCATCTACTCGATAGCAGAAGTATCCTATATAGATAGGAATATATAAAAATGAAGGGTAAACAATATGGATGTAAAGGTAATTCTAGTAGCACTAACAGTCGTATTCAGCGTGTCATGCTTGATTTTCGGCACTAAGAACGGGTTTTATGATTCCGATAACTATCACGGAAATGGTTCCGCTCATTAAAGATAAATTCGACCGTTATTGAAGTAGACGGAGAGGATAGAAATGTATAGCGTTTCTTAACTTCCTCTCCTCTTTCTTGTCTAATAAAGGCTTTTTAATTAATTGTTTATCCGAAATCCGTCTTAAAAACTTTGGGGAAGAATATTTCCTCGTCAAGTTTCCGCAAAATTTAAAATCTGTCGATGCTTAGTTTTGGGGGAAGAAAATCTACACCCCAACGCCACTTATCTCAACGCGGGAAAGCCCCGCACGAGAATGGCTCAACTTTCCGCAAAATCCAAAATTTACTGGGAGGATATATGAGCGGATTTTATTCAATAGTCTCTCTTGATGAAGGGGAAAGCCAAAGCGAATTAGAATGCTTACCCTATGGTGTTCATCAAGACGGTGAAGGTATGTGTTTGTTAGTGCGAATGGGTCCCCATCGTATAATGTTGGACTGCGGTTTGGAAGACATTTCACCCTTAGCAGAAAAGTTGAAAAAGTCAGCACGTCCGGATAACACTCCTTTACCAGCCGACATTGTACTAGTAACTCATGCTCATCCAGACCATGCTAGGGGATTATTAGCGCTACACGAAACATTTCCTCTTTTACCAATTTATGGGAGTGAAGTAACTTGTAAGCTGCTACCGCTAAATTGGTTAGACAAAAATAGTAAAGAAACCCACTCACTCTTCCAAGCATTAGAACTGCGTACAACTGTAGAGCTTAAAGAAAATCTTACCGTAGAACTTTTTCCCTGCGGACATTTACCGGGTGCAGTCGCAATTTTGCTTACCTATACAACTTACGAACGCGCCTATAAATTGCTTTATACGGGAGACTTTTTTCTATCTAACTCCCGATTAGTAGAAGGTTTTCGTTTAGAAGAATTGCGCGGAATCGAATTAGATGTGTTGATCGTAGAAGGCAGCTACGGTACCGCTCGTCATCCCCATCGCCGCAATCAAGAAAATCAACTAGCAGAAAGAATAAATCAGGCGATCGCGAATGGTTCTTCAGTATTAATGCCTACCCCAGCATTAGGGTTAGGTCAAGAATTACTCATGCTTCTCCGCAGTCACCATCACTTTACCGGTAGGGATATAGATATTTGGGTTGATGGAAATGTTGCAGCGGGATGCGATGCTTATTTGGAATTGATGCCCCATCTTCCCCCATCGGTACAAAACTTTGCCCGACATCAACCGTTATTTTGGGATGAACGAGTGCGCCCCCGCGTGCGTCGTTTAGAAGATTCCCAAAGAAGTAACGTTGGAAATTCTCCCTGTATAATTCTTACAGACTCCACGACCGATTTAAAAGAATATTGTCAACCACAAACAGGTTCTTGGCTGATCTTACAGCCAGAAAAAACCGGAATTGAAGCTTCCCAATATTCCGAACTAGGTACCGTCGAAAGCTACCTCCTCGCACAACATAGCGATGGCCCCGGTACCACTCAATTAATTCACAATTTACGACCACAACACGTGGTTTTCGTCCACGGCTCGGCAGCTTACCTGGCAGATTTAACGGGATTAGAAGAACTGCAAAACCGCTATCACGTTCATTCTCCCGAAATTCAAACTTTAGTTCAGCTTCCTATCGGCGATACATTTTTACAACCCGCAGCACCAGATACGAATTATGAAGGCGAACTGACTCAACTAGATACGGCAATCTTAATTACACTTTCAGATAATATAAAAAACGATCCCCGATGGCAACAATTCGCCGACACCGGATTAATTGAAGCACGCTGGCAAGGAGAAGAACTCGTATTGAGAGGTTTAACCCAAAAAGAACTGCTCAACCAAAATAGCGATCGCAACATTTGGTCATCGTTGGATTGCTGCGGCACCTGCAAACATCAAAGGGGACAACGGTGTTGGAATACCGCGTCCCCTTTATATAACTTTAAAGTAACATTAGAAGGTTACTGCCCAGCGTTTGAAAGTGATGAATAGCAACAAGCTCTTGGCTCTTTTAATCGGGATTAGAATCAGTAGACGGATTATGAATACGTTCCTCATCCGGACAATCTTCCGTCATCAGAGGCTCAACATTACCTCGTGGAACCGAAGCAAGCTTTTGAGTTACAGCACCAATACTTTCAAGTCGAACCATTTCCTCCCAAGAACAAATTTCATCGTCTTCTTCTGTTTCATAACGTAGGGTGACTAAATCTCCCTCAATGTCTATAATGCGGGCGCGTTCAATCCAGCGTTGCTGGTCCCGCAAGAAAATACATATTTCCCGCGCATCACAGCATAGTTGATAAATCTTACGGTGTAGCATTCGCGTGCTTCTACCTTTTTCTCAACGTACTCTTTGTCTGTAAAAACTTGGGATTAACCCGCGTATTCGATAACACCCATGACCCGAGTGCGGTAATTGAACCCAAACCGGCATATTTTACTGATATTCCCATCAGTTGTATGTAAATTTTGGATTCAAAAGAATTATATGCTTGTTTACCGCACTAAAAAATAAAATTCTGAACTAATTATTCAAGGAATATTTGTATCATAGAAGTGAAATCGCGTGGAATTCCCGCCGACCAGATAATATATTGCTGGTAAGTCATTTCTATTATTATGAATTAAATGATACTCCAAAGCAAGTGAATATTGAGGTTGGTTATTTTGCCTACTTGTAATCATTAGCATTGCTAGGAGTGAGACAGCGAGCAGAAAGGGAGTTTCCCCAGCGACTGCCTCCTGTATTGGAAGCGTCTCCCTGAAGGAGATACCCGTTCACGCGGAGCGTGCGGCTCAGGGTGAGAGCGCGGACTGCGATTAATCCACCTTTATATTATCGATCTTAACTCAAACTCTTGCAAGCTTCACCCAAGAATGAAAAATTATATGATTTTTTACTCGGCAACATCACATCTCAAATCAACGATACGACTTGCCATTGGTCAATCCAATATTTAATAATTATTTTCTTTGCGCGAGAAATTCCATAGAAAGATTTGAAGATGCTTCCCGCTTAACTAGTCCCGCACGAACGGCATCAGACAGCCGCGTCAATGCAGTCACATCTTCAGTTCGATATATTCTGGTAGCCAGCATCTGATGCAGCAGACCTTCGGACTCAACGCTTAAATATCCAGTTTGAAAAGCAGATTCAACAAGTGCCCGAATCATGATTAATTAAAACTAAGTTAGCATTTCATCATTTTTCATAATGAAGCAACTCTAACTATCTTTAAGTGATTTAATTCACTAAATCTTTGTGATTTAAGTCACAGCTAGCAACTAATAGCCTAACGCGCGATAAATTCTCAAACCTAGCTATTGCAGTATAAATATTATGGCAAGTATTTTTATTTTGTCAAATAAACACTAATTCTAATGTATCCTAAGTAACTCAGTATCAGCATAAAGCTAATTAAATACTGAGCATTAATTTTGACTTGGTATTGAAGCTACACGTATAAAAGATTAAAGAAGAAATTGGCGAAAATCCTCATCTTGATTGCTTAACTGCACAAAAGCCAGATTAAAAGAATCGAACTTAGCGGCTAAAGCTTTGCAAGCTGGGCGTTCGGTAGCGTAATGTCCGGCATCAACTAAAATAATTCCAGCATCGCGGCTTTCTTGAAACTGATGAAATTTGCAATCAGAAGTCAAATATACCGTCGCACCAGTTTTACTTACCGACTGAATAAAACTAGCCCCCGAGCCTCCTAAAACAGCCACCTTTTCCACAGACACATCTAAATCAGCAGTTGGGGAAAAAATTAAATTCCGTGGTTTTAAAGAAGATTGAATTTTCTCCAGTAACACCCGTAAACTTAAGCTCGGTTGAAGAACACCAACACGCCCATATCCCAAACCCAGTTGAGTATTTACGATAGGAGAAACTTCCTGCAACTTTAAAATTTGGGCTAAAACATCCGCAGTACCGTCATTTACCTGGTCGAAATTGGTATGAGCAGTATATATACCTATATTATGAATAAATGCTAAACGAACCATTTCCCCAATTGCATCACCAGTACGCAGCGACTTAGGGGGATTAAAGATTAAAGGATGATGAGCAAAAATGAGATTAACCGGATGACCGGAATTTTTCAACTCGATCGCTTCTTGCATCACAGCCAAAGTAGGAGTCAGACAAACCAAAACCCCCGCATCATCATCTAACACCCCCGGTTTCCACCTGCCAACCGCAATTATCCCATTTTTCTTGCCATGCAGGATTCGCCCATTCCTCAAACCAGATAATTAAATCCGTAATTTTCATCAACTAAATTATAATATTTTGCATTTTGCATCGGTTATTTATTGTAAAGGACTTGGGGAACAGGGAGTAGGGAGTAGGGAGCAGGAAGTAGGAAGTAGGGAGTAGGGAGTAGGGAGTAGGGAGTAAGGGAGAGGGGGTGATGGGGAGAAAAGATTTTTAGCTTACTTCTAAGTTTTAATCCGAAATTGAATAACTCCTAACTCTTAACTACTCCCTATTCTCAATTACCTATGCCCTATGCCCAATTACCAATTACCAATTACCAATTACTTCTTCGCAATATTCAACTGCTTGGAAGCCTCTTCACGAATTTGGTAAAAAGGTTTATCCCACACTCCAACAGCATTCCATCTCCACGCTGCAACTGGGATACATTCACGAGCAGCAAGATAAGTCAGCAGATAACGTTCATCTTTCGGCTCTCGGGAAAAGCAAAAAGGGTTCCGATAAAGCTTTCCAGAGATTTGAGGATACTTGACATCATCCTTCTTAATGCTTTGTAGGATTTCTTCACCTTTACAAAGTAGATCGTCAAGAAAATGAAGGCAGAAAGGTTCTGAATTTGCTCTTTGTTGGGGTTTCTTCTTTACCCACCTTGCCCAATCAAATCCATACATGAAATCATGGACATATCGAAAGCGAATTTCTGACTCTCTACCGAACATATCCATTAGCAAAACAATTTTATTGCCGAAATCTTCCAAAACATCTACAGGAACATCAGATGATAAAGCTTGTTCAAGCATATTGCTGACTATAAAATCAAAATCCCAAAATATATTTTCTGGGAAATTATGTAGCGAAGATTCAAGTATTCTTTGTAAAGTATCCCGAAAAACACCGATCAAGTACACATCAGATACTTGTTCCACAACTTTCACTTCCAATTCAGTGAAACTAGTAATTAAAGATCGATCTGGATTCAGCGACAAAGGTTTTGCAACTTGTTGAACGAGAATTTTATCTAAAACTTGAAACGAATTATTCGGTGTAAAATTTAGCTTCATAAAAAATAATAGCTCGCAACAGTCGCTAGTATTCAAAATTGATTTATATTTTTACTTTAAATTAAAAATCAATAGTAAGCTTCAAGCAATAAATAAACTTAATAATTATAGCTGTAGCCGTACTTGTTATGAAAAAATAATAATAGTAAAAAAGGGAACGGGGAACAGCATGAAGAAGTATTTAAAAAAGATGTTCTATTTTCTCTAAAATTTAGCACTAAGGTATTGGAAAAACATAATTGGTTTAGATATTACATTTAATCTTACATCTTGCAGCATTCTCAGTTAGCCTTCACAACCGCCTTGGAATTTATTCCAAGGCTCATATACGAAGTCCTATAAATAGGACTAGGCAAGGCATGAGAGTGCGTTTTAACGTACTTTGTATATTAGCCTTGAAATTGATTTCTCTGCGTTCACGCGGCTAGCGGAGCGTACCGTAGGTATTGCGTGCGGGCTAGAAAGCCTCCGGCTTACAAGGCGGGTATTCGGGCTTAACGAGAATGGTGCAAGATATCAGTTTAAATACACATTTTAAAAATAAAAATATTTACTACTTACTATTCCCAATTCCCCATGCCCCATTCCCAATTCCCTACAAACTAAAAACTATGCAGAAATATGAACAACTAACTCTCTAGAGTGATTGCGTTGCCGATGTTCCCAAATATAAATACCTTGCCAAGTACCTAAGACCAAATGTCCTCGATTGATAGGAATATGTTCTGAAGTATGAGTAATCGCAGTACGTATATGTGCTGGCATATCATCGGGGCCTTCATCGTCATGGATGTAGTTAGCCGATTCGGGCACCAATTTAGCCATAAAATTAGCTAGATCTTCCAATACACTAGGATCAGCATTTTCTTGGATTAATAAACTAGCAGAAGTATGGCGTAAAAATAAAGTACAAAGCCCAGTTTCAACTCCCGAATCAGCAACGATTGCTTCAATTTTAGGAGTAATATTGTACAAAGATTTACCAAGTGTAGAAACTTTGAGTAACTTTTGATAGTGCGACATATTAGTTTTTGATTTTTTTGCTAGCGGCAAATTAATAATTCAAATTTTAAGCATTAATCAATAGCATATTTTTAAAAATAATATAATTAGTTGAATTTACTTAGAGATGAAAATATAGAGTAACATTACTTAGTGGAAATTGCTGTTGTTTGGGTAAAAGTCTGTAGTTACACTAAGTATCGTTTGTAAGAGTTACTATGCACAGTTTTGGAATTTTCGAGGGTCATTAGGGACATCTTTTCTCTCAACTAAGTATATTCGGGGTGCAATCATAATTTATTTTTTCTGAAAATAAATTATAAGAGTAAACAAAACTTAGATATTTATTAAATAAAATAATATTAACTATTAGATTTAATTTAATAAACTACTAACTGTAAAATAATTTATCATATTAATTATTCAATTCTGTGAGTGTAATTTTTTGTAGCAAAATTAGCCATTTTTGTATACGAGATATACAATCGTGGTAAAAAGTGGGAATGTTACATATTAAGCGCCGCAATCGTCCGAAACTTAAGAAAAATGACCTAGGCATACTACTGGTAATTTTGGTTTGGAGTCTAACTATGGGTTGCCTGTTGAATTTCGCAACCAACTCTTATGCTGCCGTTCCTGAATCGGAAATCGGTAAGCCACTTGCTACAACGGAGGGAACCTCCGCAACGCAGTGGCTTACGGTAGACGTAGTACCAGCAGAACAGCAGTTAGGACAAAAGCTTTATTTAGAAAACTGTTCTGGCTGTCATATAGCGATACCACCAGCAGTATTACCGACTCAAACTTGGAAGAATTTGCTGCAAGACTCGCAACATTACGGCGCAACATTAAAACCTTTAATAGACCCACCTAGAATATTAGTATGGCGCTACCTGTCAACTTTCTCCCGTGTCCACAAAGAAGAAGAAAGAACACCCTACAGAATTAATAAATCGCGTTTTTTCAAAGCTTTACCAAAAAATTGGGTTTAAAGCCCCGTGGTTTTAGCACGGCTTTAATAATTAAATTATTTTATCCGCAATATTGCATGATAAAATATAGAAATGATAGTAAGAGAAGCCAAGCTGCTAAACGGAACCAAGGAACAATACCAAGCAATTGACTCTGCAATCCGCACTGCCCAGTTTATTAGGAATAAAGCAGTTCGTTATTGGATGGATAATCAAGGGGTTGGTAAAGCTGACTTATATAAGCTGTGTTCATACTTAGCACGCGAATTTGACTTTGCTTTGAAGTTAAACTCTGCTGCACGTCAAGCCAGTGCCGAAAGAGCTTGGTCTGCTATCTCTAACTTTTATAAACGCTGTAAAAAACAGGAAAAAAATAAAGGATATCCGAAATTTAAAAAACATTGCCGTTCTGTGGAGTACAAGGTTTCAGGATGGAAGCTATCTCCGGACTGCACGAGCATCAATTTCACTGATGGATTTAATGCAGGGACATTTTCTTTATTTTGCAATAAGGAAACACGCATTGACCTATTTAGGATTAAGATAAACCGTGTACGAGTAATTAGAAGAGCGGACGGTTATCATGCTCAATTCTGCTTTGATGCTGACCGTAAGGAAGTTGGGGAATTCACTGGTAAGGTTGTTGGGTTGGACTTGGGGTTAAAATATTTCACCAAAGATCAAAATGATAATGCTGTAATTTATCCCCAATTCTTGAGAAAGTCAGAACGAAGACTTAAAAAGCGATCAAAGCGATTAAGCAAAAAGTTTGTTAGAGGTAAAAAACCTCAGTCAATTAATTTTCATAAGGCACGAAAACGATTAGGTAAAGTTCATCTTAAAATCCAAAGACAGCGTAAAGATTGGGCTATAAAGCAAGCCCGATACGTAGTTCACTCTAACGATGTGATTGTCTATGAGGATTTGAAGATTGCGAACATGGTCAAAAATCATCATTTATCTTTTGCGATTTCTGATGCTAGTTGGTATCAGTTCACTCAATGGTTAGACTACTATGGGAAAATTTGGGATAAAGCAGTAGTAGCGGTATCGCCTAACTACACAAGCCAGGACTGTAGCCATTGTGGACATAGAGTAAAAAAATCACTTAGCACCAGAACTCATTCATGTTCTAGCTGTGGTTTTGAAATATGCCGTGATACGAATGCGGCTATTAATATCCTAAAAAAAGGTATGAAGATATTAGGATTTAAGTGGCAAAACAACAGTACCTTTGGGCAAAAGGGATCTGCCTCGTAAGAGGGAAAGCATGGGGAGAAGAGCGCCAATACTACTGATGGGAAACTGTACGGTAGCAAGCGGATTTCTGTGAACCATGAACTAGAATCCCCGTGCGTTTACGCCGGGGAGTATGTCAAAGCGCCCCATACAACTAGGAAGCTGCGTTAGTTGTCATCCAGGAGCGGCAGAATATAACTTCCGAAAAATCAGTGAGCAGTGAGCAGTGAACAGTTTTATATCTACAACTCATAACTCATAACTGTTCTCCTTGTCTCCCCATCCCCCCATCTCCCCATCTCCGCATCCCCCTATCTCCTCATCTCTTCTACTAAAAGACGGAAAACCAACCTTCCCCAGATCGGGCTTTACGGCGCTGCATTGGGGACAAAATGATACTATTAAGTTAGATAAATATAAGTTCTTTGTTAAAACCAATTGTTTAGTAAGCTGCGACGCTGGTATTTTTACTATTTTTGAGTTAATTCTCTTGGAATGCGTCTTTACAAAGCCAAGAAAATTATCCGATCTTCGGTAACGGTACTTATAATCATTTCCAACGTCGATAAATTTATTCTTCTGCCAGGTTTAGTTAAATTAAAAAGCCATGCTAAAAACCTTGTTGGGCGACCCCAACGCTCGTAAACTAAAAAAATTCCAACCATCAATTACTGAAATTAATCTCTTAGAGGAAGAAATTAAAGTTCTTTCTGATGAAGAGCTTAAAGGTAAAACAGTAGAGTTTAAAGAACGTCTTCGTAAAGGCGAATCTCTTGATGATATCTTACCCGAAGCTTTTGCCGTAACTAGAGAAGCTGGAAGGCGAGTTCTAGGGATGCGTCACTTTGACGTGCAGCAGCTCGGTGGGATGATTCTGCACAAGGGACAAATTGCAGAAATGAAAACTGGGGAAGGTAAAACCCTGGTTGCTACATTGCCTAGTTATTTAAATGCTTTAACTGGTAAAGGCGTACACGTAATTACCGTTAACGATTACTTAGCCCGTCGTGATGCTGAGTGGATGGGACAAGTACACCGTTTTTTGGGATTAACTGTAGGACTAATTCAGTCCAGTATGACTCCCGTAGAACGGAAGAAAAATTATGAATGCGATATTACCTATGTTACCAACAGCGAAATAGGTTTTGACTATTTGCGGGATAACATGGCAACTTCGATGGCGGATGTAGTGCAGCGTCCGTTTAATTATTGCGTAATTGACGAAGTTGATTCAATTTTAATTGACGAAGCACGGACACCTTTGATTATATCCGGTCAGGTAGAAAGACCAACTGAGAAATACGTCAGAGCTGCTCAAATTGCCAGAGCGCTGTTGAAAGAAGAAGATTACGAAGTAGACGAAAAAGCTCGTAACGTACTTTTAACCGATGAAGGTTTCCAACACGCAGAAGAGCTTTTAGAAGTAAACGATTTATTCGATCCTGAAGATCCTTGGGCGCACTTTATATTTAATGCGATTAAAACCAAAGAACTGTTTTTGCCAGACGTACACTACATTCTTCGTAACGGGGAAGTGGTAATTGTAGATGAATCTACTGGTAGAGTATTACCGGGAAGACGTTGGAGCGATGGTTTACACCAAGCTATTGAAGCCAAAGAAAACGTAGAGATTCAGCCGGAAACCCAAACCCTAGCTTCGATTACTTATCAAAACTTATTTTTGCTGTATCCCAAATTAGGTGGAATGACAGGGACAGCAAAAACAGAAGAAGTTGAATTTGAAAAAATTTACAAATTAGAAGTAACGATAATTCCTACCAACCGAGTCAGGCAGCGTAAAGATTTGGCTGACATGGTGTTTAAAACAGAAGTCGGCAAGTGGAAAGCCATTGCTAAAGAATGTGCCGAAATGCACGAAACTGGCAGACCTGTTTTAGTCGGAACCACAAGTGTTGAGAAATCGGAATATCTTAGCCAATTATTAAAAGAGATTGATATTGCTCACGAACTGCTTAACGCTAGACCGGAAAACGTCGAACGGGAAGCTGAAATTGTCGCTCAAGCCGGACGCGGTGGAATGGTAACTATCGCCACCAACATGGCTGGTAGAGGTACCGACATTATTTTGGGTGGTAACGCCGAATATATGGCGCGTTTGAAAGTTCGCGAATTTTTAATGCCTCGTATCGTCAAGCCAGAAGACGAAGACGTATTTTCACCTCATAGAGCAACCTTACCTACCGGAAGTGGTGGCGGACAAGGATTTACTCCCGGTAAAAAAGTTAAAACCTGGAAAGCTTCCCCGAAAGTATTCCCTACGAATATAAGCAAAGAAGCCGAGAATATCTTGAAAGTAGCAGTAGAAGCTGCCGTGAAAGAATTTGGCGAACGTAGCTTATCCGAACTCGAAGCCGAAGATAAAATAGCGGTTGCAGTCGAGAAAGCGCCAACTGACAACCCCGTAATTCAGAAAATGCGGGAAGCATATAACCGCGTAAAAGAAGAATACGAATCATTTACCGACGCAGAACACGATAAAATTATCTCCTTGGGTGGTTTGCACGTAATTGGTACCGAACGCCACGAATCGCGACGGATTGACAATCAATTAAGAGGACGCGCCGGAAGACAAGGGGACCCAGGTTCCACCAGATTTTTCTTAAGTTTAGAAGACAACTTAATGAGAATATTCGGTGGCGATCGCGTTGCTGGTTTGATGAATATGTTCCGCGTTGAGGAAGATATGCCCATCGAATCGGGTATGCTAACTCGCAGTTTGGAAGGAGCCCAGAAAAAAGTTGAAACCTACTATTACGACATTCGTAAACAAGTATTCGAGTACGACGAAGTAATGAACAACCAGCGTAGAGCAATTTACGCCGAACGTCGTCGAGTATTAGAAGGGCAAGACTTGAAAGAACAGGTAATTAAATATGCTGAAAAAACGATGGATGACATCGTTGATTTTTACGTCAACCCAGACTTACCATCGGAAGAATGGGAATTAGGTAAATTAACCGAAAAAGTCAAAGAATTCGTTTATTTATTATCGGACTTACAACCTTCTCATTTAGAAGATATGTCCATGAGCGAAATCAAAGCCTTTTTGCACGAACAGGTTCGCATCGCTTACGACATGAAAGAAGCCGAAGTTGACCAAATTCAACCCGGATTAATGCGTCAAGCAGAGCGATTCTTTATTCTACAAAGGATAGACACCTTATGGCGCGAGCATTTGCAGCAAATGGAAGCCTTAAGGGAATCAGTCGGATTGCGCGGTTACGGTCAAAAAGATCCATTAATTGAGTATAAGAGCGAAGGTTACGAACTATTCCTGGATATGATGACAAATATCCGCCGCGACGTAGTTTACTCCTTGTTCATGTTCCAACCACAGCCACAACCAACGGTGGAAACATCACAGATGGTGTAGGAATTTTGGATTTTGCGGAAAGTTGCGGTGCGGGGATTCCCCCCGTTGAGCAAACTTTCCTGCACCGGATTTTAGATTATAGGAATATTAACCGGGTTTTAAATACCCGGTTTTTTTATGTTCGTCAGTATTCTTATGAGGCTGCGTGGGGCTACTAAGAAGCTAAACCTAATACTCTTAATACTTTTTACTTCTTACTTTTGACTTTTTACTTCCGCGCAGCGGTACTAGTACAGTAAGGCGTAAATAAAGCACCCATTTAAAAAGTTTGAAAGCCTTATCACATAATACTTTTTACTTCTTACTTTTGACTTTTTACTTCCGCGCAGCGGTACTAGGCGCATCTTTATAACAGAAATGGTATAAGTCTTTCTTTGACAATCTGTCTTTTGACAACAGTTAATTTTTGCATTAAGAATATAAATTGCTTTTAGTACTGGATCGTTTGTGTTAAGGTTCCTATTCTTTTATCTGCGTGTAATTTTCATATGGTGTTGGAGGATACTTTGAAATTGAAACAGCTTTGGTACGCAGGAATATTAGGTATATTTTATTTAGTGCTATCTCAACCAGCTTTTGCAGAAGAAAATCGAAAACAAGAAGCTTCGGTTGAGGAAAAAACTCAGAAATCAATTTCAAATATTCGTGAAATTAAATTTGCAAAAACCAGTGCTTCTTATTTACTGACACAGGAAAATACAACTCCTGCAATTACTCAAATAACTAGTGTACGAATACAGCAAACAAGTAATGGTTTGGAAGTGATATTAGAAACTCCCCAGGGAGATTTATTATCGCCAACTACAAGAATAGAAGGCAATACTTTAATTGCAGATATTCAGAATGCAGTCTTGATACCCGATGGTAGATTTCAAGAAAATAATCCTGTAGAAGGGATTGCTTCAATAACCGTTACGCAGTTAGATAATAAAGTACAAGTACGAATAGCGGGGGTACGAACTGCACCAACTGTAAACGTTGCTTCGGGCGATCGCCGTTTAGTTATCAGCCTAGATTCGGCTCCTAGAGCGGATATCGAACTCACTGTCACCGCACAAAAACGACCGGAAGATGCACGGGATGTACCTCTGAGTATTACGGTAATACCCCAACAGGAAATCGAAGACGCTCAAATCGATTCTTTTCAAGATATCGCTAATAATACCCCTAATTTCAGCTTTGCTCCCACATCTTCAGGTGGTACTGAGTTCAGTAACTACAGTATGCGGGGATTAAATAATGCTAATTTTCTTACCGCTCAGGATAGCGTAGCCTTCTATATAGATGATGTTCCGGTTGATTATAACGGCTTTTTAGACTTGGCTTTGAATGATTTAGAGCGGATAGAAGTCTTGCGGGGACCTCAAAGTACTCTCTACGGTAGAAATAGTTCGGCTGGTGTAGTTAACGTCATTTCTCGTCAAGCAACTTTTGAACCAGAAGTCACATTTGGTGTCGGTTACGGAAAATATAACCACCGCGAATTGCAATTTTCTCTTAACGATGCTTTGGTTGACGATAAATTAGCGTTACGAATAGCTGGAGCTTATAAGGGACAAGATGGATTTATTGAAAACCTTGCCACGGGTGAAAAAATCGGCGAAAGAGCGCGATTTGCAGGCAGAGCGCAATTATTGTGGACACCGACATTAGATTGGAACGTTTCTTTTAATAGCTATAACAGTTTTACGGATGACGGAAATCCGACTTACAACAGAATTAATCCTGAAGATGCATTCGAGGTTAATTTAGAGACTGAAGGTTTCAACAAACTTAGTACAAATACCCAAGCGGTGAAAGTTGGTTATAACGGTGAGGGTTTTCGAGCAACTTCGATTACAGCACGTCGTTATAGTCGTCAAGAAAATGTAGTTCCTGGAAGCACGGGAGCGTTACAGATTCTTGATGATATTAACTCAACAACATGGACGCAGGAATTACGCTTTCAATCTCCCGAAACTTCCGAGCGTTTGCAATGGTTGTTAGGTGGTTACTACGAATCTCGCGACTTTAAAGTTGATGATGCTCGAACCGACTTTCCCGGATTTGGCAGATTTCGCCGTTTTGGTGATGATTCTCGTACAACCTATGCGGTATTTGGGCAGGTAGATTATAAACCTATCGAACCATTAACCGTATTTGCCGGTTTGCGTTACGAAACTTCCGATGCATCTTCAGATAGTAGCTATGAATCGGTAGCTGCTGACGGTAGTTTAACTCCACTACGTCCAGAATTTACAGATGAAGAAGTTAGTAATGATGAATTAATTCCTCGCTTTGGTTTGAAATATCAACTCAATCCTAATTTAATGGCTTATACCACAATTGCCAAAGGTTATAGACCAGGTGGATTGAATTATCGTGCTAATAGCGAAGCAGAATTACGATTTGGAGAAGAAAAAACTTGGAGTTACGAAGCAGGTTTAAAATCTTCTTGGCTGGATAATCGTTTGATTGCCAACTTGTCGGTATTTCATAACGATGTGAATGACTATCAAGTATTACAATTTGACAACACTGGATTTTTCGGAAGTGTCAGCAACATTGATGTCAAAGCCACTGGGGTTGAATTTGAACTGAAAGCAAAACCAGCAGCAGGACTAGATTTAATTGCATCAGTTGGTTATGTAGATAGTAAATACAAAAACTATTTAAACTCAGATACTGGAGTGGATTTGAGCGACAATCAAGTTCCTTTCGTACCGCAATTTACCTATAATTTAGCGGCTCAATATCGAACAAAAGGAGGGTTATTTGCTCGTGCCGGATTGAGCGGTTATGGTATTACTTATTTTGATGACGATAATCAAATCAAGCAAGAACCATACGTTCTCGTAAATGCTCGTATCGGTTACGAAGCTGAAAAATACGGAATTTATTTATATGCAAATAACCTGTTTGATTCTCGCTACATTACTTCTGGCTTCTTATTCCCAGTACCAGACGGAACCGCAGGATTTGGAGATCCAGTTACATACGGAGTCCAATTTAAAGCGACTTTGTAATTTGAATGGTTTGTTTTTCTAGAAACTGGGCGGAGACGTTATATATAACGTCTCTACAAAACGTCTTATGAATCTATATTCTTATGCTCTCTAAACTAATCCTTCTCGCCGCACTTTACACCGCTCAATTCATACCGACAACCTTTTTTATCCAAACCGTACCTATCTTTATGCGACAGCAAAATATGTCGCTTGATGCTATAGGCTTTTTAAGTTTTCTGATTCTTCCTTCAGCATTAAAATTCCTTTGGTCGCCATTCATAGATCGTTACCGTTTACCTAAGTTAGGACATTATCGCGGCTGGATTATTCTTTTTCAGTTGTTATTAGCACTTGTCACATTTGGATGTGCATTTATTGATATTCAAGAGAACTTCAGTACTTTAGTTATTTGTATATTCTGCGCTTTTTTGTTCTCCTCCAGTCAAGATATTGCCACCGATGCATTAGCAGTTAATTTACTCGAACCAAACGAACGCGGAATTGGAAACGCTATTCAATCTGGGGGAAATGTTTTTGGGGCTATTATTGGCGGTGGTGGAGTATTAATTTTATTAGATAGAGTTGGCTGGAAGTACAGTTTAATCATCATGTCCGTATTGATGTTACTGACTTTGATTCCTGTTTTTTTATATAAAGAAAATAATCATAAACCCAAAACATCAAACTTATTTAGGTCTTATTTTCAACCTTTTATTAGTTTTCTCTCTCGTCCCAAAGCATTACCTTGGCTTTTAGTGTTGGTGCTGTACATGGGAGGAGAGATGATGTCAGGAACAATGCTGCGTCCGCTTTTTGTAGATAGAGGCTTGTCGCTGTCAGAGATTGGCGTGATGTTGGGAATAGTTAGTTATAGCGTTCGTATTGCTAGCGCTTTAATTGCCGGAGTTTTGATTACTAAAATAGGAAGGATACGTTCCCTAATTCTATTTGGTTTAGCAGCAAGTATTGCAACACTTTTGTATATAATACCCGCAAGTGGAATCAGTAATTTGCCCATCTTATACGCCGTCACAATCACAGTCAATGCATTGCAAGGAATGGCATATACCGCCTTACTTAGTGCAATGATGGATAAATGCGATTGCCAGACAGCCGCAACAGATTATACGTTTCAAGTTTCAGTAGTGTATATTGGTGGAGTTGCTGCTTCAATGCTCAGCGGTAAGATCGCGAGTTCTACCGGATATGTAGGTATGTTTATTATCAGTGCAGCAGTGGGTTTATTAAGCGTATTAGTGATTAGTAAAACGAGCGATCGAGTAGCGACAAATATGCAATCCCATTCTTAAAGTTACAGTTTATCAATGTTATTTTGACGCGGTTAATTAATCTCACGTACTGATGGTTTTAATGCCAACAAAGTACTTGTAATTAACATAATGCTACCTGCGACAGTGAAAAGAATTGTTAAATTAAAGTTGACTAATATACCAGCCAAAGCAAAGGAAAAAGGGGCAATTCCAAAGGAAGAAAACATCCCTAAACTCATAACTCTTCCTAACATTTCAGGTGGAGTTTGTTTTTGAATCCAGGTAATTCCTACCACAGTAAACAAGCCACTGCAAAGTCCTAATATAGCAATTGTAATAGCAGCTAGTGTGATGTTTGGGATAAAGCTAAGTAGAAACAGACCAAAGCCTTGTATACTAGCAAGACTGACCATTAATACTCCAAGTTTGGGAAGATTTCGGATAAATTGAGGTGCTAATGTCCCTAATAAACCACCAGCACCCCAAGCTGACTGCATTATCCCTAAAGCGACTGCACCGCCCTGAAAGCGACTGTGAGCTAGTGAAGTAATCCCGACTTGTAATGGACCGACAAAAAGAAAATTTAGCATTACTAATATCAGCAAAAGTACTCTGAGAGACTGGTTGCGCCATCCGTAATAGAGTCCCTCACGCATACCATTTATTAAACTAATACTTTTGTTGGTAAAAGTAGATTTTGTAGAGTTTTGATTTGATTTCCCATCTAACACTGTTGAAGAAGATCTCATCTGTTTCATCAGCAAAAGCGTTATGGTTGTGATAACGAAAGTTACTCCATCAATTGCAAATGCTGCCTGGATACCGGCAGTTGCAATCAGCAAACCACCTAAAGCAGGTCCAATCAATAGAATTATTTGGGAAGTTCCTTGGCTTAAGGTATTACTTGCTACTAACTGCTCTTTTGGTACCAATGTAGGTATAATTGATTTCGATGCTGGGATAAAAAAACCATCTAGAATTCCGAAGCTAGCAGCAAAGAAGTAAAGATGCCATAGTTGTGTGACTTTAGAAGCAACTATTACTGTAAATAAAACAATCAGTAAACCACGTAAAGCATTGGAAATCAGCATAACTAATCGTGGTGAAAAGCGATCGCTAAAAACACCACCAAACAGCATTAAAACAGCACGAGGAATTGCTGCTGCCATCAATACTGTACCCAAGCTGATACCAGAATTAGTTAACTGTATTGTTAACCAAGGCAATGCTATTATATAGAACTGATCGCCCAAAAGTGAAACGTTTTCACCGATGTATAAGAGTAGGAAGTTACGTACAGTTAGTGGTTTCCAAAGAGGAACCCGGTGATTACTCGATATTGTTGATTTGTCCATGCAGATTATAGATTACTCAAAATTTATTATTTATTTGTAGTAGCGCTAAGCGCTTCGGAGTGCGCTACTACTTTCATGTTTAATTAACGCGACGTTGGTAGCCTTGCCAATATTTTTCTCTCAGCTTGCCCTTTTGCAATTTACCAGTTGGTGTTCTTGGTAAGGATTGAGTAAATTCAACACTTCTAGGTAACTTATAATCGGCAAGTTTACCCCGGATATAACTAATAATGTCTAATGCGGTTGCTTTCATCCCTTCTTTTAAAACAACAATAGCTTTGATCGTTTCTCCAAAATCTTCATCTGGAACACCAATTACTGCAACCTCACTTACTGCTGGATGTTCGTATAAAATATTTTCAATTTCTGCTGGATAGACATTCTCGCCAGCATAAACAATCATATCTTTAACGCGATCGCAAATGTAAATATAACCTTCTTCATCAAAATAACCAGCATCACCAGTATGAATCCAGGCATTTACTAAGGTTTTTGCTGTAGCTTCGGGTAATTTCCAATAACCAATCATATTTGCAGGGGATTTGATCCAAATTTCACCTACTGAACTGCCTGATACCTCTTTACCATTACTGTCTAAGATAGCTACTGATACACCAGGAAAAGGTTTCCCCGCAGCTTTGAGTATGTCTGTATTTGTAGATGTATGAGCATCCGCAGGTAAACAGACAGCACAATTTCCGGTTTCCGTCATCCCATATATTTGTACGAAGTTACAGTCAAATGTGGCGATCGCTTTTTTGAGTAATGATTCGGCTATGGGAGAAACCCCCGTAAATAATATATTCCAGTGATGAAAAATCTGTTTTTTGGCATAATGGTTCGCTCAACAAAACTTGAATCATTGCTGGAACCATACAAGTCTTGGTGATGCGGTACTTTTCAATCGCTTTGAGAACTTCAAAGTCTACAAAAGTTTCTAATATAATATTGGAGGCTGCGGATGCCAAACCGCGAATAGCCCACCATAAACCTCCGATATGGAATAAAGGTAAGGTAACTAGATTCTTGTCAGTTTCGTTCCAATTTATCCAGCTTTTATCAAGTTTCGCAAATTCATTGGCGATGGCAAAAAAACTATAATGTCCTAGTTGGACACCTTTAGGTCGTCCTGTAGTGCCACTAGTATACATTTGTACGGCTACATCATTTTCGTCAACAGCAACATTGGGTGGTTCGTCACTATATTCGTGGCACCATTTATCATAAATGGGCCAATTACGGTCAGTTTTTTCTAAAGCAATAATAGTTTTAACATCATCAATTTCGTTTTTAATTGATTCTACTAATTGATAAAAATCAGATCCGACAAAAAGAATTTCAACATTAGCATCGCTTAGAATATAGCTCACTTCAGCAGCAGCTAAACGCCAATTAATTGGTACTAAAACAGCATTTATTTTGCAACAAGCAAATAAGATTTCATAACTTTTAAGTGAATCTTTAGCTAAAAGTGCCACTCGCGCACCTGGTTTAATTCCGACAGCTAAAAGTGAATTTGCGATTTTATTACTTCGTTGTTCTAATTGTGAATAAGTAAGTGCATTATCTTTGAATATTAATGCTTTCGCATCTGGAAATTGACGCGCTTGTACCTGTGGTAAATCTGCTAATGTGAGAATTTTATTGTTATATATCATAGATGTTAATTGTTTCAAGAGATTTTTGTAATTCTTGAGCAAGAGTTTGAATGTGTGGAGGGCGGACTATACTAAAGTGATTACCATCTAAAGTTTTCGTGAAAGTGGCTGCCGTAGTATATTTACTCCAGTCGGTATGAGGTAATATTTGATCTTGCCAATCTGAAGCCCACCAAACGTGCAGCGGTGCTTCAATTTGGGGAGAACGGTGAACTTGAAGAATTCGGTCGTGAATTTCGGTGATATTTAATTGTTTTTCTAGGATATCGATAGAAATATCTGTGGGAAATAAGTTTCGTTTTTGTCCCCAATCCATTATAAATTGCAGGCGTTGGCGAGAAGATAAATTGATGAGTTTTTCTCGCAGTTGTTGCTGTTCGACTGCATCAAGAGCCATAAAAGCATCAAAGAAAGTACCGCCAAATACTAACGATACATCGATGAGGGGGTCACGTTTAAGTTGTGATGCATTATTTGAGATGAATTCGGACATCAAAAAGGAATCCACTAGCCCCACAAAAGCTACTTTGTGTCCTTGTTTTTCTAACTCTTTGGCAACAGTTACGGCAATTACTCCACCCATAGACCAACCCATAAGATAATAAGGGCTATGGGGTTGATGCTGATAAATAGCTCTATAGTATTGGGCAGCCATCTCATCAATGCTTTTATGCTCTTGTTCCGGCTGATTGAGAGCGCGAGACTCTATTCCAATAATTGGTCTATCTGCTCCCAAACAAGCTGCCAAATGCTGATACACCATCACTTGTCCCCCGGCTGGATGAATGCAGAATAAGGGGGGCTGAGTACCTTGAGTTTGGATTGGAACTAAGTATGTGGAAGTTAATGAATCAGCAGAATTTTTGGCAATCTTAGCAGCAAGCTCTGCCACGGTTGGATATTGGAAAATTTTACTCAAAGATATATTTGTCTCAAGTTTCTGATTGATTTTTGAAACTAATTGAAGTGCCAAAAACGAATGTCCACCCAACTCAAAAAAGTTATCATGGATGCCTATCTGCTCAAATTTAAATTCTTCAGTCCAGGTTTCAATTAATAATTCTTCAATAGAGTTGCGAGGAGGTACAAAAGTTTTTTCTAATTCTGGCTTGATGCGATTAGGTAAGGGAAGCGTGCGACGATCTATTTTGCCGTTAGATGTCAGGGGTAAAGATTCTAACAGCATGAAAGTAGAAGGAACCATGTAATTAGGTAGTTTTGCTTCTAGATAATTACGTATTTCGCTGAAATTTGGGCTAATATTTTGTTGCAGATTTTTAACTATATAACCGATAAGGGATTTATTTCCTCGTTCTTCTACGACAGCATTTACCACAGCTTGTTTAATAGCGGGATGTTGTTTTAATGTCGCTTCAATCTCTCCCAATTCAATCCGATAACCATTAATTTTCACCTGAAAATCGGAACGTCCCAAAAATTCAATATCTCCACTCGGTAAATATCTTCCTAAATCCCCGGTTTTATATAATCTTTCCCCAGTTACCGGATGATTAATGAAGCCTTCTTTTGTCTTTTCATCATCTCCCCAATAACCCAATGCCAATCCAATCCCACCAATATAAAGTTGTCCCACAACCCATATCGGAGTTGGTTGCATTAACTCATTCAACACATAAAACTGTTGATTCGTCAGAGGTTTACCGTAAGGAATACTTTTCTCGCTAGGATCGACGGTAGTGATGGGATAGAAAATCGACCAAATCGAAGCTTCCGTTGCTCCCCCCAAACTAACAATTTCAATATCCGAACAATAACTTTGAATTTGAAGCGGTAAATTTAAAGGCAACCAATCTCCACTCAACAAAGCCAAACGTAATGGTAATGCTGTTATTGCTGGCTGTGAGGATAAGTATTCTACCAACATTTGCATCAAAGCCGGAACTGAGTTCCAGATAGTTATCCGTTGCTTAACTATTAACTCATGCCAGCAAGCAGGATCTTTTACTGCATCTTGTGGTGGAATAACTATGGTTGCCCCAGCTGCGAGAATACCGAAGATATCGTATACTGATAAGTCAAAATTTAATGCTGATAGAGCTAAAAGGCGATCGCCATTTCCAATTCCAAACCGCTGATTAATATCAACAATTGTATTCACCGCACCTCGATGATCGATCGCAACTCCTTTTGGTAATCCTGTGGAACCTGATGTATAAATTACGTAGGCTAGATTTTCGATATTTTGATCTTTTAAAGACGTTACATCTAAAGTCTCTACATCATCATCGCTAATACATACAGTCTGCACACCTGGAGGTAAAGAAAGATTGTTTTCAAGGTGTGGTTGAATAACAACTAATTGAACTTTCCCTTGTTCGAGTAAATACCACTGTCTTTCTTGCGGTAAATTTGGATCGATTGGCAGATATGCCGCTCCAGACATTAAAATTCCTAGTACAGCTACAACTTGTTCCCAACCTTTCTCCATAACTACAGCAACTAAAGTATTGGGGATTGCTCCCAACTGTTGTAATTTAGCTGCTAATGTAGATGCCTTTTGATATATTTCCCTATAAGTAAAATTCCTCTCGCTGGTAATTACTGCTAATTCTTCGGGTTGTACTTTGACTTGCTCAATAAACAAACCGTGCAAAGTTTGCTCGCAAATTGGAGCGCTAGTGTTATTAACTTGATGGCGTTGAGATAATTGAGCTTGTGGTAATAATTGTTGATGTGCTTCAACCCAAGCTGATTCGGAAGTTGCTAATCGTTGGAGTAAATTGCAGTAAGCCGCAAACATATCATCGATCAAACCTTCTGGGAAGAGTTTCTTCCACCACATCCCAATTAAAGATTAATGCTCCTTTTTGTTCGGTAACTTGATGATCCAGCAAAACTTGGGGGGTTTGACTGATACCATAAATCACTTCTCCCAAAAAATTGAATTCTAAATCTCCCTTAGTAAAAGAGTTTAAACCTAAAACACTGCTAAAAACTATGGGCATAACTGCAGTTAACCCGGTTTTCTGACGACGAGCTAATTCCCGCAATAACTCCACTCCACTAACATGAAGATGCTCTAAGTCTTGTAGCAATTGCTGTTGTAGTTTCTGAGCGCGACTAGTAAATGTTGCTTGCCTTGAATTGTCTACTGCTAATAGAGTTGTATTGGTAAAATCTCCAACAACTCGATCTATTTCAGGGTGAAGAGGAAGACGCTCGAGTACAGTCAGATTAAGAGTAAATCGAGGATTTTTGCTCCACAACCTTAAAACTTCAGCAAAAGCAGCCAGCAATACCATAGAAGGAGTCAAACCAGCATTTTTCCCTCGCTGTTTCAATTGCTGCCAAATATTTGGTTCAAGTTGAGCAGCGTAACGTTTAAATCGATAATCTTTTAACTCGCTGGGAAAATAAATCAGAGGTAATTCTGGTGCTGGGGGTAAATCATCTAAACGGCTTAACCAGTAATTTTGCGATCGCTTGACTAATTCAGAATCTTGCAAGCCTTGCTTATTAATTACATAGTCGCGGAAAGAGATTTGCGGTAATGGCAAGCATATTTGTGGATTATGATAAAATTGGTTCCACTCCTCAAATAGAATACGAATACTCCCAGCATCCGCCATCAATAAATCTAGATTGATGTGAATTCGCACACGCCCCTCGTCTAAATAAGTGGCTCGAATATTGAACCAAGGCCACTCCTGTGGTGGTAACATTTGATGGGATAATTGTTCCCGAATAGCTTGAAGCTGAGCCTTTACTTCAATATTTTTCAGTCCTCGCAGATCTAAGATTGAGATTTCATAGGGTGGAACTTTTTCTAAAACTTTTTGCTCTCCTGTAGGTAGCACTACAGCACGCATCATCTCGTGGCGATCGATTAATTTCTGCCAAGCTGTTGAAAGCCTTGACAAATCTAAATTGGTAGCTTCAAATTCCAGATAATGATGATTTGCTACATTACCTAACTCAAATACCTCACTGCGCCCCAACCAATGGGCTTGCTGAATATCAGTAAGAGGAAAAGGTTCATATTTTTTACTACTATCCGGCTCGATTGCTGGTAGAGAATCAGTATTTATCTCAGTTTGACTAAGCAAACGTATAATATCTAATTTATGCTCTACTAAGGAATTTCTTAACTCTGAACTCAAAACTCCTTTTGGTGCTTCAATAATTAATCGTTCGTTTTTAACTGATAATTTAATTTCTCGCTGTTCTAGTTGTTTTAAAAGTTCATTTCTATTCATAATTCGATTATTTCTGTATCATCATTAGATTCAATAGATAAAGGCGATGACTTAATTTTTGCGATGGTTAATTGCTCCTCTACAGCTACAGCTAATTCTGCAATATTCGTTGCTTCGACTAATAACTGTTTCATGGAAATATTGACTCCAAGTTGAGTTTGTAACTTATTTCTCAACTGCACTAATTTCAATGAATCCATGCCCAATTGAAAGAAATTATTATCGATTCCCACAGCATCTATCTGGAGAAGTTCTTGCACAATTTCGGCTAAAGATCTCTCCATTTCAGTTCTTGGAGGTGTTAGAACTGTTTCATATTTAGATTTGAGTATATCGGGGCTGGGTAACTTCTTACGGTCTACTTTTCCATTCGCAGTTAAAGGCAAAGCATCTAAGATAATATACTCAGAAGGCACCATATATCTTGGTAGCTTCTGTTGTAAGTACTCCCGTAGCTGTACAGAAATTGATTGTGAATCCCGATCTTTTTTAGAATTTAACCACTGTTTAGTTTGAGCTAAATCGATTTTGCCACCTACAAAGCTATAAAGTAAAACCTGACTTGATTCCAGTTTAAATATATCTTGTATTTTGCTCAATTCCAAATAGCCAATAGGACATAATCCTATTTCCTGTTCTGGCGCAGATTTCATTAATAATTGACCGATATGACCTGCTTCTAAAAGACAAAATTCTTTTGCTAATTCTCCATAAATTGGGGTAATGGCGCTTAGTTCTCCAATTAAAAATAGGGAAAAAGCACCATTATCAAAAATTGGTTGATTACCACGATAAATACTATTATCAATTTCGCTGCCACTACTAACTAATATTAAACGATGGTCGGCAGGATTGTAATAGTATATTCCTGCTTCCAAACCTTCTATTCGGTTGGGTTTAATTAATAAGTAAGTTTGTACGGGATAAAGACTACCAGCGGAAGGGTAAAGATATTTTGGTAGAGGATAATCCTCCAGTTTCATCTGTTGTAAGCAACTTAAAAACTTGCTTAATTGTGTTAACGAAATAGGTTGGGGTAGAAATTGTCGATAACTTTGACGTTCTAAGTAAGCTTGGGTAACGTCTTCATCAGACTCAGTTTGGGGCAATTGTACGCTATGTTGAGAAGATTCTAACTGTCGCAATCCTGGTTGTTTGAGCTTAAATTCAATCCGTTCTATAGGATCTTGTATTACTCCTTCTTGTTGAGCAGGCTGGTAAGCTTCTGCGGGATTTTGAGTAGAGGGATTATCGCCAACAATATAAGCTACAAGTTGCTGTTTATTTTGTGATTCTCCCACTGCAATCACCACAGCTTGTTTAATTCCAGAATGCTGTTTTAATGTCGCTTCAATCTCTCCCAATTCAATCCGATAACCATTAATTTTCACCTGAAAATCGGAACGTCCCAAAAACTCAATATTCCCGTCAGGTAAATATCTTCCCAAATCCCCAGTTTTATATAATCTTTCCCCAGTTACCGGATGATTAATAAAGCCTTCTTTTGTCTTTTTCAAATCTTCCCAATAACCCAAGGCTAATCCAATTCCCCCAATATAAAGTTCTCCCACAACCCATAATGGAGTCGGTTGCATTAATTCATTCAACACATAAAACTGTTGATTCGTCAGAGGTTTACCATAAGGAATACTTTTCTCGCTAGGATCGACGGTAGTGATGGGATAGAAAATCGACCAAATCGAAGCTTCCGTTGCTCCCCCCAAACTAACGATTTGAATATCCGAACACTTTGCTTGAATTTGAAGCGGTAAATTTAAAGGCAACCAATCTCCACTCAACAAAGCCAAACGTAATGGTAATGGTGTTATTGCTGGCTGTGAGGATAAATATTCTACCAACATTTGCATCAAAGCCGGAACTGAGTTCCAAATACTTACCCCGCACTTAACTATTAACTCATGCCAGCAAGCAGGATCTTTTACTGCATCTTGTGGTGGAATAACTATGGTTCCCCCAGCCGCAAGAATACCAAAGATATCGTATACTGATAAGTCAAAATTTAATGCTGATAGAGCTAAAAGGCGATCGCCATTTCCAATTCCAAACCGCTGATTAATATCAACAATTGTATTCACCGCACCTCGATGATCGATCGCAACTCCTTTTGGTAATCCTGTGGAACCTGATGTATAAATTACGTAGGCTAGATTTTCGATATTTTGATCTTTTAGAGACGTTACATCTAAAGTCTCTACATCATCATCGCTAATACATACAGTCTGCACACCTGGAGGTAAAGAAAAATTGCTTTCAAGGTGTCGTTGAGTAACAACTAATTGAACTTTCCCTTGTTCGAGTAAATACCACTGTCTTTCTTGCGGTAAATTTGGATCGATTGGCAGATATGCCGCTCCAGACATTAAAATTCCGAGTACCCCTACAACTTGCTCCCAACCTTTTTCCATGACTACAGCAACTAAATTGTTGGGAGTTGCTCCCAACTGTTGTAACTTCGCTGCTAATCCAGATGCAAATTGATATATTTCCTTATAAGTAAAATTCCTCTCGCTGGTAATGACTGCTATTTGTTCGGGTTGTACTTTCACTTGCTCAATAAACAAACCGTGCAAAGTTTGCTCGCAAATTGGAGCGCTAGTATTATTAACCTCATGGCGTTGAGATAATTGAGCTTGTGGTAATAATTGTTGATGTGCTTCAACCCAAGCTGATTCGGAAGTTGCTAGACGCTCTAGTAAATCGCAATAAGCCGCAAACATATCATCAATCAGACCTTGTGGGAAGAGTTCTTCCACCCCATCCCAATTAAATATCAATGCTCCTTTTTTCTCTCTGACTTGATGATCCAGCCAAACTTGGGGCGTTTGACTAATACTGTAAACTTCTTCTCCCAAACGATCTAACATCCATATTTCTTCACCGAGCGAGTCCAAACCGAGGGTGCTGGTAAAAACTATTGGTACAATCTGATAGCTTTCTCGCCGACGATTTAATTCTCGTTGAACCTTTACCGCACTAATATAACCGCGATCTAAATCTTGCCATAGTTGCTGCTGTAATTTTTGAGCGCGGTTGGCAAATGTATTAGGAACTGAGTTATCAACTTCCAGAAGTGTTAGAGAGGTGAAGTCGCCAACTAAATCGTTGACTTGGGGGTGCAGGGATAAACGATTAAAAAGAGTCAAATTAATCGTAAATTTCTGACTTTTGCTCCAAATACCAAGAATTTGGGCGAAAGCAGCTAATAAAACCCCACTAGGAGTTAAATTAAATTTATTTCCCCAATCTTTCAATTGTTGCCATTCACTTGGGGATAGTTTGGCGTTGCGACGTTTAAATTTAGGCTTGGTAATAGAACCTGGATTCTTGGCTAAGGGTAATTCTGGTGCTGAGGGTAGAGTTTCTAATCGGTTAAACCAATACTCCTGAGAACGTTGATATTGTGGTGTATTTGATAAAGTTAACTCCGCGAAAACATAATCTCGAAATGAAAGTTCTAGTGGGGGTAATACAACATCGGGATTCTCGTAAAGTTTTGCCCACTCTCGCCCCAGGACAAACATACTCCAGGCATCAGCTATCAGTGCATCGAAGCTGAGATGAAGTCGGATATGTACCTGATCCAAACGAGTAGCTCGGATTTCAAACAACGGAAAGCTATCTGCTGTTAATACCTCATGAGACATACGTTCGCGGATAGATTCGAGCTTTGCGTTAACTGCTTCGTCAGATTCTCCGCACAAGTCCAAAAGCTCAATATCGTAGGAGGGAACTTGTTCTAGAATTTGCTGCTGACCATCTGGTAAGATTACAGTTCTGAGCATCTCATGGCGGTCAATTAATTTCTGCCATGCCTGATTTAACCTTTGCAGATTTAAGTTTTTACTTTCTAACTCTATATAACCGTGAGCAGCAATATTACCTAGTTCAAAGGCTTCATTACGACCTAGCCAGTAAGCTTGTTGAATATCGGTGAGAGGGAAGGGCTGATACCGTTGCTCGGGAGCAGGTACAATTGTCGGCAAAGGAACCAACATTTCAGATGAAGATTCACCTTGACGCAAAGAAGCAAGATTTTGGGTAAGTTCGGCAACGGTGGGAGATTCCAACAAAGAGCGTAAGGGAAACTCAACATTAAAAGTTTGCTGTAATCGAGAAACTACTTGAGTCGCGAGCAGTGAATGTCCTCCCAATTCAAAAAAGTTATCGTGAATCCCCACTCGTTGCAGTTTCAGTACCGAGGTAAAAATATCAGCAATTGCTGCTTCGGTAGATGTGCGGGGTGCAACAAATTCTACTTGTCGATTTTGCTCTACATCCGGTGTGGGTAAAGCGCGACGATCTATTTTACCATTAGGGTTTAAAGGTAAAGCTTCTAAAATGACAAAAGCAGACGGCACCATATAATCGGGCAACTTCTGCCTGATTAAATCACGCAATTCCTTAGTGCTTAAAGATTCTTGGCGAGCAACAATATAGGCAGCTAAATACTTATTATCTACTTGTTCTTCTCGAACAATTACCACCACTTCTTGTACTTGAGGATGGGTAATCAGAACCGCTTCAATTTCCCCTAACTCGATGCGGAAGCCACGAATTTTAACTTGATTGTCAATTCTACCCAAAAACTCAATGTTTCCATCAGGTAAATACCGAGCTAAATCTCCAGTTTTATAAAGTTGTTCTTGTTTTACTCCCCTATTTGCAAAGGGGCTGGAGATGAATTTCTGCTTAGTTAAATCTGGACGATTAAAGTAGCATTGCGCCAAACCAATACCACCAACGTGCAGTTCTCCCGGAACCCCAATAGGAACTGCTTGGAGATGACTGTCTAAGATATAAACTTGTGTATTATTAAAAGGATGTCCAATGGGCACTAGCCCATCAACAGATAAATTGACATTCGTACTTTCAAAATAGGTACTGTCAATAGTGGCTTCACTCAGCCCATAGGAATTAATTAAGCGAGTATTAGAATCGCAAAAACGCTTCCATTCTTGATATTCTTTTACATATAAACTATCCGAACCTACCACCAACAACCGCATAAAGTGAAGATTTTGGTTGGTTCTTTTCAGATATTGCACCAAATTCCTCAAAACAGGTGGAACAAACTCCGCGCAATCAATCTTCTCTTCGCGCATCAAGTTATACAGCTTTTCCGGTTCTAAAAGCCACTCACGGGGACATAAAACTAACTTACCCCCAGAGCAAAGAGCGCGAATGAAATCCCCAGAAAACACATCAAAAGAGAAACTAGCCATTTGTAAATGACTGGTGAGGGAATTAAGCTGATATGCATCTTCCCAAGCCCAATATGCATTAACTAAACTACGATGGGCGATCGCAACTCCTTTAGATCTACCTGTAGAGCCTGATGTGTATACTACATAGGCTAAATTTTCTGACGTGGCACTGTGAACTAAATTTGTTTCACTTTCCTGACTAATAACTTGCCAATCTTTGTCCAAACAAACCACAGGTATATCTTGCTCGGGAAGAATTTCTAGCAGTTTTTCTTGAGTCAACAATACCGATACCTGTGAATCACCAAGCATGAAATTCAAGCGCTCTTGAGGCAATCGCGGATCTAAAGCTACATAAGCTCCACCAGCTTTAAGAATTCCTAAATTACCTACAACCATTTCCAGGGAAACGCTCCACATAAATTCCCACTAGCACATCTGGCTTTACTCCCAATGAATGCAAGTAGCGTGCTAATTGATTAGCTCGTTCGTTTAACTCTTGGTAAGTCAGTTGTTTGTCTTGAAACGATACAGCTACTGCATTTGGTGTTTTATTCGCCCTATCTTCAAATAACTGATGAATGCACAAACAGGGGGGATATTCTACTTGGTTATTATTCCACTCTCTCAATAAATTCTCTTCGACATCCGATAGCATTGGTAATAAACCAATCTCCTTCTGTGGGTTGTTGACAATTCCCTCAAGTAAAGTCTGAAAATTGTCCGCCATTCGCTTGATAGTCGTTTCATCAAATAAATCAGTGCTGTACCTGAAAATACCAATTAAGGATTCTCTTGTCTCGACAATATCCAATACTAAATCGTTTTGTCCTTCCTGTTGCGGTATCACAAAAGGTTCTAAAGTCAAACCTCCCCAACTTTCTGCAACTGTTGTTTTATTAGACACAGATAATTCATATTCCGGTGCCATTTCCTGAAGTTGCAACATATTAAACGAAGCACGGAAAAGCCCAAGAAGACTGGGGTCGCGGTTTAACTGTAATCGCTCGATTAATAATGGAGTTGGATAATCTTGATGGGTGAGTGCTGCTAATACCGATTGACGCACTTGAGACAAAAGCTCAGAAAAGGTAGGATTGCCAGCAAAATTTACTCGCAGAGCCAGCATATTAACGAAAAAGCCTACAGTATGGGCGAATTCAGCCTTACTTCTCCCCTCCGTAGGAGAGCCAACAACGATATCTTCCTGCCCCGTGTAGCGATGAACCAGTACTTGAAAAGCTGCCAGCAGGGTCATGTAAAGGGTTGCTCCCTCCCCTCTTCCTATTTCCTTAAGCTTATGGGCTAATTCTTTAGTTAGTTCAAAACTATAACAAGCTCCTTGATAATTCTGCACTGGCATTCGCGGGCGATCCGTAGGCATATTTAGTACTGGTAACTCCCCAGCAAACTGTTTCTGCCAATATGCCCAATTATTATCCCCCACAGGACTTTTGAGCATTTTATCTTGCCATTGCACAAAGTCCTTATACGAGTGCTTAATAGGAGCTAGAGATACTGAAGAACCATGACTTTCCGCCTCGTAGAGCAAACGCAACTCATCTAAAATAATCCCAAATGAAAAACCATCTACCGCAATGTGATGTATCGTCAGTAATAACACATAGTCTTGTAGAGAGCGAGTAAATAGATCTACTCGGATTACACAACCTCGTTGCAAATCAAAAGGACGCTTATATGCAGCGATCGCCCTTTCGATCAATTCCGAATCATCCCAATTTGAAGCGTCAGTAGTTTCAATAGAGAATTCCTGGTATTCGTGAACTACTTGAAAAGGTTCAGCATCTCCTTGAGCAAACGTAGTACGTAGTGTGGGATGACGAGCTATTAATGCCTGCAAAGCCCGTTCCAAAGCCGGAACATTTAAACGGGAACGGATGCGAACTGTAAAAGCAATATTATATGCAGCGCTTGATGGTGCAAGTTTATATAGAAACCATAAACCTTGCTGACCGTAACTAAGAGGATAGGATCTAGAACTATAAAAATCGGATCTCAATAAATGAATAATTTCTGTCTTATGCTGCTTAATTTTATTTAATAGTGTGGAAGTTAATGCTTCTTTAGGACCCCGATAACGCAGCTTATCATTCTCTACCCACAATTCCACATTCTGCTGTGATAGGTCTTTAATAAAATCAGCTAAATTATTCATATTTCTCCGTCAATCCAATCATCATCATCATTTATTGCTTTGGAGTTGAGGTTTTCCTTATCTTGAGAGAGAGCATTTTCTATCTGCTCATCCACTAGCATTACCAAATTAGCAACAGTAAAGTCGTCTAGGAATTTCACCGCAGCCAAGTCCACCAACCAATCGGTTCTCACTTTATTCCTCAGTTTTACAGCAATCAGAGAGTCAATTCCTAAATACTTGATAGACTGCTGCATATCTAATTCAGATGGGCTTATACCTATAGCTTTAGCAATCTCAAGACGCATATAAGCTCCTAAGAATTCTTGACGCTCGCTTGTAGTGAATTCAGCCCATCTTTCTAAAAATTCATAGGGTTTTACTACAGTGTGTTCTAATTCTTCTTGTGATTCAATTTCACCAATTAATTTGGAATGCATGGGAAAAATTATAGTTTTAAAATGAACCCTAAAGCTTAAGTTAATACAGATTTGTGACCATTATTAATAGTTTTTTCATTCTCGCTATTTAAGATAGCGATGGTAACATCACCTTCAGACCAACCACCATTATCATCATAAAATGCACAGGAAGTTTTCAACATAATTAAATCCCCACGAGCAGATACTTTATTTATTGATAAAGCTCCTTGAAAATGATTAGAATTTATTGGCTTTTTAAAAGCGCTAGAAAATTTAACAATCAGAAAATCACTCAGATGACGAAATTCATAGGTTTCTAAACTCCAATTTTTCATCACCTCCAACAAATCATTTTGTACTAAATAAGCAATTATTATATAGAACAATTGGTTGTAACAAATATTGAATTCTACTGAATTAAAATGACCAGTATCATCAATATAGCAAGATTCTGAAATTGAAAAGTCAGCTTTTATAAACCATAGACTCCGAACATCACTTTTATTTTTATCAATCAAATCACTTTGTATTGGATATTGAAATTGAGCTTTTTTTAGATACTTACAACTCTCCTTATAAGGCTTAAGAAAAGTATCCAATAAATCCTGATTAACATCATCAACCTTGATATATTCCTGATTGATATTCATAGTTTTTGCTCAGTGGATTAGATGATAACTACAATCAAATAAATAAACCACAGAACTGTAACCTCTGTGATTCTTCAATTTGATTGTTAATTTGCATGTAAAAGTAATATTTACTTGACAAGCATTCTTGACTGTTTTTCCACACTCTCAGAGGAAACATAAAATGGTAAGCCATCGTAAATACCGATGCGATAGCTGACACTTTTCTCACCTGTTGGCACTGTAGAAGCCATATGATTTAAACTTCTGTTCTCCCATAAGAGAATATCTCCGTCTCTCCATGTATGGGTATGAATATGCTCATCACGTTCAATAAATGCAAATAGTTCGGGCAAAACTTTTTGATTTGTTTCACGATCAACATTCACAATACCAGTGGTAAAACCTTGGCTCATGTACAATATTTTTTCATTAGTAACGGGATGGGTAATTACAGATGGGTGTGTTACAGATGGAAATTTATTTTCAAAATCATTCATAATATCGATGACTGCTCTATCAATATCACACTCTTGGACTTTATAACGCCATTTAGCCTCATGACGTAAATATTTTCCATCAACATACATTTTTAAATTTGCAGGCAATTTTTTATAAACCTGCTGCATATCTATGTAATAAGTTTCTCTAATCGAATGAGGTAAAACTTGCGGGTATAACATCGTAAATGGCAAGGGTTCATTAAGAAATGCACAGTCAGTATGCCAATATCTGCCAGTACCCTTAACTCCAAATTTCTTCCCATCTTTCGGAACATTAGAAGATACAAATATTTCTGGATAATCTGGGTGATGATAATTATCTTGAGGGTAAATTTGTGGAACTCCAATTTTGCTCGCAAATTCTAAGTATTGGTCTTCATTAATATTTTGGTTTCTGAAAACCACTAATTTATGTTCGTATACAAGTTGCTTAATTATATTGATTTGTTCTTTAGCAATTGAAACAACGTCTATGTCTAAAATCTCTGCACCAATAAATTCCAAAGGAGGTCTATTAATCTTCATTGTTTTTTGTATGCTTATTTTATTGGAACTTGCCTTCTCTACATCTGTTCCTTGTTTTTTGTTCTGCAATTCTGCTCAAATAATTGACAATCCTCTTACAAAGTAAAGTAGATGAGAATGGTATAAAAAACCATTTATATTACCTACTATGGATATATTCAAAACTCACGATGTTGAATATTTATGATTCATTGAGACTATAACCTAAAATCTATTCCTAGCAAAAAGTAACAAATAGTACATATTAGTTTTTACTATTATTGACTATTTTTCTTCACAGGAATAAAAAGTAGCTATTTATACTATTTCTTTAAATTAAATGTTTTCAGTGCTTATAATGAATTGCTTTCAGTGCTTATATAGATAGAAAAACGATCGAAGCAATAGTCTAAAATAATACTAATTATTTAAAATGAATTTGTTGGTAATCAATTTACTGTATTTTTATTTAAGTAAGCAGAATAATTCTGATGTTTGATAAGTTGTCAAACTAATCTCAAATGCTTATTAATTAAGGACTTTTAAAGCAGAGCGACTAACCGTTCTAAATCATAAGAATAATTAATCAAAAGTAAGTTAATAAAAATTATGATATTTGGATCAAGACTTACGCACTCGTGATGATTTTCCAGAGTTTAGGATTGCAAGATACGTCGCAATGACTGTAATTACGTTGTCTTTACGTAAGTCCTATAGATATCAAACGAATGTACTCTGCTTAAGCGACTACGAGAAAATAAATGATTTCAAAAATAATGATAATTACTCTCGTTGGGGTGACTATAATTTGGGTGGACGTAATTAATTCCCCATAAATTTCACTTAGGAACTTCAATGTTCGTCTAATTAAGGGATAAATCCGGGGGCTCCTCAGAAGCGATTTTATCGAGTGACGGTTAAAAATAATCGTTTAATTTTGCTGCCCGAGCTTTTTTTGAGTATCACTAATTTGAGCTTCTAACTCGTATTATCGTTATTTCCGATATCCGAACATATTATTTACTTATTGAATATCTTTACAAAAATGATATTAGGAACCATTTATCAGAAAAAATCACTCGGTATAAACCACAGCAAAACTATTAACTCGATTGCAACTTCATCTGGCTCCCGTGTAAGTTTCACTTATCGATGCTAATGTAGCTATTGAACTGGGACGATCGAATTTTCGTCCTGTTATTTAATTCGGCTTCTTGTTCTAAGGCTTTGTCATACTTCTGCCATATTTGAGCCGATTGATAAAATCTTGTAATATTTTTTTATGTTTCGACCTGTCTCGATCGCTATTTAACTTTAACGACCTTTGCTCAAGCTTTACACAGAGTTAGAACACAACACATTTTGCTAACACATACCCATTTGGAGAGATACCTTCATGAACCCATCAGGGGTAAAAATTATTTTAGTAGAACCAGCAGGGCCACTAAATGTAGGCTCTATAGCGCGGGTGATGAAAAATTTTGCGCTTAAACAACTGGTTTTAGTAAACCCCCAATGCGATTATTTGGGAGAAGAAGCTACAAGAATGGCAGTTCATGCCAGAGATGTTTTAGAAACAGCAGTATGTGTAACCACATTGCCCCAAGCATTAGAAGGTTGCCTTCGAGCGATCGCCACAACAGCTAGAACCCGAGATAATTCTCTGCTGCAAAGTCCCCGCGAAGTATTACCCTGGTTATTAGAAGCAGAATCACAACCAGCAGCATTAATATTTGGTAGAGAAGACCGAGGATTAAGCAACGAAGAATTAAACTACGCTCAAAAATTTATGCGTATTCCTACTGACTCCGGATATGCATCCTTAAATCTGGCTTCCGCTGTAGCAATTAGCTGTTACGAATTAGCACAAAATCAACCATCAACCATTGAAACTGCTGCTTTAGATAACGAAATTGCACCGATAGAGGTTGTCGAAGGATACTACGAACAGTTAGAATCGCTACTGCTGTCTATCGAATATCTATATCCTCATACTGCCAACCGTCGCATGGAAAAGTTTAGACAATTGTATAATCGCGCTCAACTACAAACAACAGAAGTCGCTATGCTAAGAGGTATCTTACGACAGATGCAGTGGGCGATCGCACAATCCGGAAAGTTATGAAAACAGATGAAAGAATATTAATCATGTGTCGCTATTATCCCCGAAAGTAAGAATAATAGCTTAAACTAAACACAAAAATGCTACAAAGGGTAATTTAAGTTCGAGAGTTCGTAGCGTATTAAAAGAATAAGTGGGTTAGAAGGAGTAGCGGTGTCAGAGTCAAGTTATAAATATACAGCTTCTGGACGGCGACAACCCACAAAGGGCCGTCAACGAGTGCGTAAAGTCCAAAAGCCGGGAAATGGCAAAGTAAAAGTAGTTGGAAAGCAACGTCCACCTCAACAAGGTGGAACCGTTTCACGTGTGATAATTAACCCTTCCTCTAACACCGCGAAAAAACCTCGAAAGCGTCAAAGAGTAGAAGCACCAGCAGAGACTTGGTTAAGAAAAAAGAATGCATCTAAAGGAATGAAATCGGCTGCTGTAAACGGTAAGATTCCACCTTTAAAATTCAATAAACGAGTCACTAAAAGAGTTAAAGTATCTAACAAAACTCGCCTCAAGCCGATGGCGAGAACCATGCTTTATATATTGCGCTTATTAATCGTCGGAGTGGGTATTGGCGCAATTGTAGGTACAGCATTATCAGTATTAGATCCAGCCACTCAAAACACTACAGCTTCAAACTCATCTAACGTCGAACAAAATCAAGCTCAAACGCCTGCCAACAATCAAGGTTTATATTTAACCCAGGAAATAATTCCTCTCAAAAGCACCATACAAAGTCTAGTTGCCGCTAACCCGAATTTGACACCGGGGATTCTTATAGCAGATTTAGATAGTGGTAACTATGTAGATTTAAACGGCAACGCTTCATTTCCAGCAGCCAGCACTATTAAATTACCCATACTTGTTGCCTTTTTCCAAGATGTAGATGCAGGAAAAATTCAACTAAATGAACCGTTAGTCATGACAAAAGAAATGCTTGCGGGTGGCTCCGGTGATATGCGGAGTAAACCAGTCGGAAGCAAATTCACCGCCTTGGAAGTCGCGGATAAAATGATGGTAATTAGCGATAACACCGCTACAAATATGCTAATTGCCCGCATGGGTGGAATAGATGCTTTAAATCAAAGATTTCGCAGTTGGGGATTAACAGCTACCACACTTCGCAATCAACTACCCGACATTCAAGGAACCAATACCACCAGCCCCAAAGAATTAGCACAAGTAATGGCAATGGTGAACAAAGGGCAATTAGTTTCAAACATGATGTCTCGCGAACGTATACTTGACATCATGCGTCGCAACCAAAGACGGCATTTGTTACCCAAAGGTTTAGGTGCGGGAGCCAAAATAGCAAATAAAACCGGATATATTGGCGCAATGTTAGGTGATGTAGGTTTAATTGAATTACCATCCGGCAAGCGCTACGTTGCAGCAGTCATGGTACAGCGCCCCAGAAACGATCCTCGCGCAGAAACTTTAATTACTTCCGTATCTAGTTCCGCTTACCAATACTTTAATCAACCAGTGGGGATGCCAGGAATACCTGGAACCAACGTGCTTCCACCAAGCAGTAGCTCTCCTTATTTAAATAATCCATCAACGGGAACCAACACTTATCAACCTCCGCTACCGAATCCCGTTCCCAACGGTGTAAATAATCCAATGCCCATAACAACTTATCCCAACAATGGGTACAATTCGCAGTATTATTATCCTTATCAAAGATAAATTAAATAGGGAATAGGGAATAGGGAATAGGAAATAGGGAATAAATGATTTTACCATTGTCAGTAGATAAAGTTTTAAATCACCGATTTTGAAATAATTTCTAAGTATCTTATTCTATTACCAATTACCTATTACCATTTACCATGACTACTCCTTCAATTCAATTCTTTGCTGGCATTAACGAGAAATTAGGAAACGTTAGCTTGCGTAGTAATCCGAATACTGGAAAACGCATCGTTTTAATGACATTTGACCAGATGCAAGCATTAGAAGAATTCAATAGCTTTAAAAAACAGTCTTTAAATTCAATGCTTTTGAAAGATGAAGAAGGCGAAATCAACGTAACCCCCTCCTCTACTAAATTCATCTTTGCTGGTGACGAAGGAGACGAATTAAAAAGAGTTGATTGTCAATTTGAAATAGAGCAAGACGAGCATTGGGAAAGATTTATGCGCTTCATGCATCGTTATGCTGATGCCAACGGTATGGCTTATGCAGACTCTTAAAGAGTTAGGAGTTAGGAATTAGGAGTAGTAAGTTAATAGTTAAGAAATTTCTACCCCCTCTTCCCCCTCTACCCCCTCTACCCCCTCTTCCCCCTCTTCCCATCTTCCTTCTTAAGTCCAATATAAAATTTCAGCTTCAGGAAAACGTTCGTTTATTTCGCTTTCAAAAAATGTCCGCAATTCTTTCATGGTGTCCTTATGATAAACATATTTCACACCTCCGAATTTGTTGCGTTTAATGCTGCGGTTTGACTCATCTAAATCGAGCTTGCTGTTAGGATACCATTCCTGCAAAACTCCTTTAGAACCAGGAGTAAAGCGGTGAGTGATTAATTCAAAAGTTAAATCGCAGTCGAAATCAAGACTAGAAGAAGCAGCATCAAGCAGTTGAGTATATTCTTCCTGCCAATTTTCAATCGGCATAATCGGTGCGATAACAAAGCCAATTTTGTAACCACTATCAGCTAACTTACGAATAGCCTGCAAACGCTGCATTACAGAAGCCGTACCACCTTCCAACGTTCGGGAAATAGAAGCAGCATTAATACTAAACCGACATCTAGTATTACCGTTATGAGGTAGAGATAAAAGATGATCTACATTTTCAAATTTTGTCACCCAACGTAAATTAGCTTTTTCGCGAGTACCAAAATAACGGATGCATTCAGCCAAACTTCCCGTTAAATGTTCTATACCCAAAGGATCGGTGTAGCAGCTAACTTCATAGCTAGTTGATTTTTCTGAATCTTCGTAATTTTTGAGATTATCTAAAATGGTCGGTAAATTAGCGTAAACTCGAATAACCGGAGGTCCTTGAAGACTGCCAGCCAAATAACAATACTGGCAATGAGCCGGACATCCCTGAGCAAGATGAAACTGCCAATCTGCTGAAGGTGGAATTGGAGTAAGTTTAAACTGACTCTTTGGTGCCGTCACAACCGCTAAAGTACGCTTAGATGTAGTGTAAGTTTCGCGTTCCGTTTCTCCCCGCAAACCAGTAATGCGATTTTGCTTGAGCTTTTTAACGGGAAGTCCCAAAGATTCGACACGGGCCAATATCTGCTGTCCCCAATCCTCATCTAAAGCAGCGGGTGTAAATAATACTTGTTCCGGCATCCACAAACGGTGATGAGACTCGGTAGTAATAGGAAGTGACTGAGGATTGGCAACCATAAAAATTTAAAATAAATCTACGATAAAAAACACTGTCTCTAATTTGACAATTAAACTTAAATAATAAATCTTCTTATAAGTAGATTTTGATAGTCTAGTAATTAGACCTTTTGATATTCAATGTAAGCGTATTTAAAATTCAAGCTTTTAGAAGGGGTTTTTGGTTCGGTTGCTACTTACCTGTCAATTGAAAGTAGGACTTACAAGTTTGTAATCAACCTTGCTTTTCTAAGAAAGAATTGTAGTACAGTTTCTTCTCGGGTAATAATATCAGCCCTACCGTCCATTCCTAATTGGATTTGGCATTTGTTTTTAGTATGACCTAAAGCCAGAGTTTGTGGTTTAACAGTTACCTCGTATAAACTACCGGGTGCAGTTGCTTTTGAGGTATTATTTGTATCAGTAGAAGCAGCATCATTTTGTTGAGGAGCAACAGCATCTGGGGAAATCGCCTTTACCTTACCATTGAGAGTACCGTAATCTGGGTAAGGACAAGCTCCAACTCGCATTTGCACTTTTTGACCAATTTTCAGCTTACCTTTATCTTCGGAACCTACTACTGCTTTGATAACTTTAGGAGCGAATTTAGGGACTATTTGTGCAATTTCTTCACCAGCACGTACAATTTGTCCGGGGTTTCTTAAAGCTAGCTTGGAAATAATACCCTCAGTATTAGCAGTAATAGTAGTTTGATTCATCTCTTTTTCCACTTGTTTGAGTTCGCTGTTGTCGCGAAGAAGCTGTTTTTGAGTTTCAATTCTTTGCTGAATCAATGTTTGGTATTCTTTCTCTAAAACAGCTTTATTGGCTTTTCCTGAAGCTTTCTCTTGAGCAATGCGCTGTGAAGCAACTGCAACTTGTGCATTACTTGGATTGAGGGCTGCTTGAAAACGTTTTTGTCTGGCGATCGCCGCTTTAACAGATTGCTGTAACTGCTGTATGTTTTCTTGTTGAGCTTTAAAAGCTGCTTTTTGCGTCAAAACTGCTTGTTCTTGCTGCTTTACAGATAGTTGTGCTTCTTCCATTTGATCTTTAGAAAGCGCTCCTGCTTTGGCTACGCTATTGTATCTGTTGCGTTTAGATTTAGCTGCTCCCAATGCAGCTTGAGTAGCCTGCAATTTTGCTTGTAGCGATTGTAAGTTGGCTCTACCTTCTTGCAATTTTTCTTGAGCAATATTAACGTTAGCGCTTGCTTCTTCTAATTCGGAGACGGTAGTAATTTTTTTATTTTCATGTTCCCGACTTCTACCGCTTAATTCAGCTTTGGCTGAGGCTATAGCACGATTGATGCGGTCAGTTTCGGCTCTAATCTGACTATTGAGGGCATTAATCTGGGCATTGATTTGGACTACTTGTAATCTGGCTTGCCTAATATTGGTTTGTAGCTGACTTTTTTTAGTTTGTAAGCGGGAGTCATCAATAGTTGCAATTCTATCTCCTTTTTTCACCGCTTGATTTTCTTTGACATAAATCTGTATTACTTGTCCTTCAGTTGCTGCTTGCACAATTCGCAACTCACCAGCAGGACGAACAACAGCCTGTCCTTTAACAGTTACCTTATATTTAACGACAGCAGCCACAGGAACAGCTAGTCCCAAAACCAAAAGAATAAACATTCCGCCAAAAGTAGTCCAGCGACTAATTGGTGGGAGAAATTCGTTTTCTTGTGCCTCTGGGAGAAAGTTTGGATCGGAGTTGCTAAGCATGAAAAAATAGGGAGTAGGGAGTAGGGAATAGGAGACGGGGGGATGGGGAGAAAGAGTTAGGAGTTAGGAGTTACAAAACCATTTGTAGTGTTCGCATCTTGCTCCCTGGCTGTTTCATAAACAATTACCAATTACCAATTACCAATTACCAATGCCCCATGCCCCATGCCCAATGCCCAATTACTAATTACTAACAACTAAAGAAGAATTGAAACCGTTTTGAGGTGAGATAAAATCATCTAAGAAATCTAAATGCTCACCTTCGATTTGACGCAGTTCTTGTGGTTTTCCTTGAATTTTTAAACGTCCATTTTCAAGCAGCACAATCCAATCAGCACGCCCGATAACTTTGGGACGGTGACTAATCATAATTGTGGTTTTATCTTGACGATAGTAAATTAGTTTATCTAATATTTGGGCTTCACTAACTGGGTCGAGAGCGCCTGTAGATTCATCTAAAATCAGTATGGGTGGCTCGGTAACAATTGCTCTGGCTATGGCTAATCTTTGTTTTTGACCACCCGAAAGATTGGCACCAAATTCACCTAAAATAGTTTGATATTTATCTGGTAGTTTGCTGATAAATTCATCTGCACCAGCAATTTGACAAGCTTTTACTATATCTTCAAAACTAATATTGGGATAACTAAAATGGAAATTTTCAATAATTGAACGACTCCAGAAATGGGGTTCTTGGGGAACTAACACTACCTGTTGTCGCAGACATTCTAAAGATAAGTCTTGTTGATTGTATACACCATAGCGGATATTACCAGATTGAACTTCGTATAAACCAGCGATTAGTTTAGCAAGGGTGCTTTTACCGCAGCCAGATTTACCGATTAAAGCAGTAACTTTACCCCCAGGAATATTTACGGAAAAATCTGCTAATAAATCAACTCTACCGGCATGGTGGAAATTAATGTTAGTACAAATAATATCTTGATTACGAGAAATTTCTGCCCAAGGCTTTTTGAAATCATTTTCATCTTCTTGGGTGGTATCGATGACTTCATTCAAACGTTGGACAACAACCTTAGCAATTACAAACTCATCAATTAACCCAATAGCAGTACTCAGGAATCCGAGAAAGTTACCACTCATGCCATAAAAAGCCAGCAGTTGCCCGATAGATAAAGTATTACCAATTACTAAATAACTACCCAACCAAAGTACGCCAATATTAGTTAAATTTGAAAAAATACCAGTTATTGTACTGCTATAAAGCTCCAGCTTCATAGTTTTCCATCCTACGTTCGCAAGTTTACCGTAATTTGATTGGTATTCTTGCCATGCTTGGGGTGTAGCTTGAGTGGTTTTTAGTACTTGAACCCCGCGAAAAGTCTCTACAAGAAAACCTTGATTTTCTGTACCCAAAACAATTTGTTTGCGGCTTTGCTGGTGCATTGCTGGTAGGAAAAGCAGGTTAATAGCTGCAACCAAGATAAAAGCAATAATAGAAGCTAAAGTAAGTTGCCAGCTGTAAAACAGCATAAAGCTCAAGGAAACTATGGCGATAAAAAATTGACTGGGTAAACCAAGAACTATCTGGGAAACTAACCGATTAACTGCACTAATATCGGCAATGCGGCTAACCACTTCCCCACTACGACGACCTTCAAAATATGATAGGGGTAAGTGCAACAGTTTGCGCCCATATTCAAAGATTAACCCTAATTGCAACCGCTGACCAAAATGACCAATTAAGTGAGCCTGTACCAAGCCAATTACACTTTTGATTAAGTTCAATGTAATTACCCCAATTGCTACGGTGGTTAACAATTGAGTATCTCCCCGCACCAGCACATCATCGGTGAGGAGTTGCATCATAAACGGAGATGCTAAGGAAAGTAATCCTACTGCAAAGTTCATTGCAATGGCTTGAGCAAGAATAAACCGATAGGGCAAAACCCTGACCAAAAAGCGTTTAAAGCCTTGAACTTTGTCTTCCTGTTGCTGCTTAAAGCGGATATCGTCTGGTACTAACAGCAGCATAACACCGTTAAGCCAACTACTAATTAACTCCTCGTGGCTGAGATAGCGGATACCAATACCGGGGTCGGAAATTACATATTTTTTACGTTTTAATCCATACAAAACAACCCAGTGATTACCTTTCCAGTGGATAATCGCTGGTAAAGGAGCATTATGCAATTTCTTCAAAAACTCACTGCTAGCTCTGACACATTGAGTGTTGAATCCTAGAACTTCTGCACCTCGGCTCAAACCTAACAAAGAGGTTCCCCGCGAACCTGTTCCTACTGCTTCTCGCACTCGATGTATGGCAAAGTTGCGTCCATAATGTTTAGCAACAGTCGCAATACAAGCCGCACCACAGTCTTCTTCGCTGTGTTGTCGAACAACTTGGTATTTCATATATATAAATAAGTGCTTAATTTTTAAAGCAAGGGTAGTACTGAAGGGAGCATCCCAATTTTTGAATATATCGTAGTGGGAGCGTCTCGCTCCCTGGTGTTAACTAGCGAGCAAGATACTTGTCTTAGGGACACGCTACCTTATGTCATTTTTCTCCTTAATTAGATCGCAATCAATTTAAATAGTGATTTTAATAACCACAATTTAACAATATTAGTTAAGCATTTAGATAAGCAATCCAATTTTTTTAGTTATTGTGTCTAAATTTTTTAGGTTTTATTTGATAAAGTGGCAGTACCACCCCTAAATCATTTTTCATAGTTCGGATGCTTTCGATTATTTAATAGTAACTATAAAATTGTTTAATCTTTAAATATTTTTCATGATTATTTTATCAGTTTATCCATGAATTATAATATTTAAAGAGACTGTAGTTAATAAAGATACGGTGTATAACTATGAGCTTTTCTGATTCAAAGCAGAACAAAAATTTTGGTAATCAACATTCATCTAAATAGTTCCAAAAAATTTCAACCTAAAACAAGAGTTTTGACTATAATTTTCTAAGTCCACAAATTAGAACTCTTATATAACTTAAAACTAGTGAAATTAAAAGTTTGATACGTAAGAATGTTCCGGAGATAATTGATATTGGTCTAAATTTGATTGAAGTCGAAGCTCAATTTGGTGATGCAAATTTCAGAGATTTGTTGAAAGCTGAACTTGATTGGAGTGTAAGAATAGCATCTAGATTTATGCGGTTATATACTTACAAATATTCTCGTCTACTTACTTAATACTGAGGTAAATAGGTCATGAAATTTACTAACGACACATGGTTCCATACGTTAGTAATAGTACTAATAACTTTTGTGAGTGCCTTCATAGGTGAATTCATTCTTGAAAATGTATTTGGTATTGAGGATAAGAATCTTTTAAAGTTGCTAACGCCTTTGTTTGTTGGTTTTCCGGTTAGTTTGTATTTTATCAAAAGAGTCAAAAGGAAGTAATTTTATAAGCACCTCCGACTTTAAGTCGTCGCAACAATAGCCAAGGTTTTCAGATGGCAATCCTTGCCGTCATCATAATATTGAGGTCAATACGTTATGAAATTTACTAACGCGACATGGTTCCATACGTTAGTAATAGTATTAATAGTTTTTGTGAGTTACTTCATAGCTACACTCATCGTTGAAAAGGTATTTGGTATTAAGAAAGATTTTCTTGTAACCTCGTTCACGATGCTGCTTGCCTATGCTCCGGTTTATTTCTATTTTACCAAAAGAGTCAAAAGGAAGTAACTTTATTTCCACCCAATTCTGATGATGTATAATAATCCTAAATAATCGTGATGTTCTCGTCGTGCAGGTTAGACAAGGTTAGTTATAAAATTAGGACGCGATAAAAGTATCAAAATATTAGTTGCATACTTACAAATATTCTCGCCCACTTACTTAATACTGAGGTCAATACGTTATGAAATTTACTAACGACACATGGTTCCATACGCTAGTATTTGCACTAATAAGTTTTATAGCTGTGTCCATAGCTACATTCATCGCTGAAAAGGTATTTGGTACTAAGGAAGATAGACTTGTAGCCGTGCTAACAAGTGTGATTGCTAGTCCTATTCTTTATTTCTATTTTACCAAAAGAGTCAAAAGGAAGTAATATAAGCACCAGATTAATGATGTTGAAGTAATTATGTATGAAAAAGTTTTGGATGTTAAATAATTTTCTATGGAGTTATTTTATGCATTTATAAATGGTAATAAATGTTTTATTTTTGAGAAGATTACTTCATCTACAGAGTTACAACAAAGGGCTATAGATTTACTTGAAATTAACTTGACTTGTACCCAGTAAACTCGGAATCTAAATCTCTGCAAGCCTTGCTAAGTATACCGATATTTGTTTTGTTAAAGGAAAATTTCAGTTTATATAGCGGTTTTCACTCTTGAGCAATATAGTTTTAACCTCTCTCCTTGCAGGAGAGAGGTTTTAATTCTTACTCCCCTTCCCTTGCTCTTATGGGGCTGGGGGTTAGGTTTGTATTGCACTCAACCGAAAAGCGCTATAAGTAACTAGGTAAAATTAAATATAATACCTCACCCTGCCTCCGGCTTCCCTCTCCTTATTAAGGAGAGGGATTGAGGGTGAGGTATTATCTTATATTTAATTACATCTACCCACTTAGTACATATGTTTAATTCGACAGGGGTAATGCTGCCACTTTATTAAAACCTAAATAATTTAGACAGAAGAACTAAAAAAATTGGATTGCTCATCAAAGGCTTAACTAATATTGTTAAATTATGGTGATTTAATTCACCACTTAAATTTCTTGACCTATAAGAGTTAAGAAGTTCTGTAAATCATTTGAAATCAAAGGAAAAAACGATGGCTATTGCATCATTAGAATTAGATAACTTAAATTTGTTCGATTTAAACGACGAAGAATCAGCAGCAGTAAATGGAGGAGTGGCTATTGGTGTTGCTACTGCGCTTGGTACTACTACTGCAATCGCTGTGCAGGGTTTATTAGACCCAAACTCAACTTCGAGAGATATACTCAGAAGGCAACTTGATTCCATTGGTAGCATTGCTCTTAATAATGGGTTACAGTTTGTAGTTCCTATAATTCTCGGTGCTAGTGCCATTGTACCAGGTGCTTTAACTCTTGCTTCTTTAGGAAAATCAAAGTAATAAAATATTCTGCTTTATCAAGCGTGGCTGTTATTAAATCCTTCGGAATATAGCGCCCTTTGATGCATTTTCCCAAAGCAGACTTCGGAGATTTAATCCTTCCGAAGTCTGCTATCTTTTGCCCGTAAACAGTTTACTTGATTAATCATATGGCTGGAAAAGTAACAAGTCATGGCGATCGCGCAATGCGTTCAGATATAGCCCGAGAACTTTTTGAGGTAGATGGAACAGGGATAAAGATTGGCGTTATCTCTGGAAGCTTTAATGCATTAAATGGTTTAGATGCTGATGTAATAAGTGGTGATTTACCAGGAGAAAACAATCCTGATGGAAAAACTGTTCCTGTAAGTATTCTCAAAGACCTTAATAATACTTCTCCTTTGAGCAGTGATGAAGGGAGAGCATTAGCACAGATTATTCACGACATTGCTCCAGGAGCAGAAATCTATTTTCATTCAGTTGTTGAAAATGAGGGAGAAAATTCTATTGAAATAAATGAAGAAGGCTTCACTAATGCAGTTTCATCTTTAATAGCAGAAGAGGTAGATATTATTATTGAGGATTCTGTTATACCTGCCCCTATTTTTCAGGATGGAATAGCAGCCGAAGCGGTTCAGAAAGCAACAGATGAAGGAATAATTTTTGTTACTGCTGCGGGGAATAATGGAAACATTGCTTATGAAAGTGAATTTCGTCCTGGAGAAACATTTACTATAGGAGAAAATACTTTTGAAGCTCATGATTTCGATTCAGGATCTGGTATAGATATTTTTCAAAATATAGAGGTAACAGAAGATGGCACAGGAATTCGTCCGCTTTTAAGCTGGGATGAGCCAATTGGTAATGTGGGTTCGGGGTATACAATGTTTCTGCTTAACAGCCCAGAGCTTCCAAGTTTGGAAAATATTGACAATATAGCCAGTATTTCTGTTCCTCCTTCCCTTTCAGCTAATGACGATCCGCTAAGAACCTTTTTCTATCCCCCAGAAAAAGATGAAACTCTTTATCTTCTTATCGCAAGAGAAGCTATTAATCCGCCTGAAGCTGACACCATCAAATGGGTTAGTTTAGCTAATGGACTAGATCGTACTACTAACTACGAGTATGTAGACAAAGACTCTGTGAATCGTACTGTAATTGGTCAAGCCAATGCTCCTACGGCAATTGCTGTAGGAGCATCAGACGTAAATAATCCTCAAGATGTAAGAACATACACGAGTAGAGGAGGCTCTCCAATTCTTTTTGATACAGAAGGTAATAGACTTTCTTCACCTGTTTTGAGAGAAAAGCCTGAAATTTTTGCTCCCGATGGTGTAGAAACTACCTTTAGCCCAGATAGTTCATTTTTTAATCCTTTTGAAGGAACATCTGCTTCGGCTCCTCATGTAGCTGGGGTAGTCGCATTAATGCTGGAGAGAGCAGGGGGAATTTCACCAGAAGACGTGCGTTCAATATTACAAGAAACTTCCCTTACTGTAAGTGAAAATACAGGATTTGTACAAGCCGATGATGCAATTATCGGCTCTTTTATTTCAGAACATAGAGGTACAGAAAATAGTGATATCCTTCGAGGAAGTGAAGAAGCAGATAACCTTTACGGACAAGAAGGAAATGACATTCTTTTAGGGAAGAATGGAAAAGATTATCTCACTGGGGGTAGTGGTGCGGATATTCTTCTCGGAGGAGAAGACAATGATGTTCTTTTAGGAGATAGTGGTAAAAATATACTTTCAGGTGGAACAGGAAAAGATACGTTTTGGTTAAATCTTACAGGCTTTTCTCTCATTACTGATTTTGAGATAGAAAAAGATTCTCTTGCCTTTTCGGAAATAGAAGATGCAGAAAATCTTACGTTTTCACAAAAGGGACATAATACGTTAATAAACTATTCAGAAGAGAGTATTGCGATGATTTTGGGAGTTGAAGTTGATGCAAATATTGATATTACATTTGTCTAGCTTAAAAGAATTACCATATTACTCCCAAATCAATACAATGTGACTATTTCCAAGCTGTATATCCCCCACAATTATGCGGCTGTGAGTTTATCTAATAAAATCATCTTTGGATGAAACAAAAGTAGTTAAAACTTAGACAAAGCATTTCTCTAGTATTGCGCCACATTAATTATCAGGGGTTATGAACGGATTAAAAAAAACCTTACTAGGGCGCAGAGTACGCGGAGGAAGAGGGAAAAGAGAATTAATTCGAGTATGAATAAATTTGATGTTACCTTATGTGGCGGAGTACTAATAGTCCTTTTCATTAATTCCGATGGGTTGTAGAGACGTTATACATAACGTCTCCCGAAGGTTATGGGAAAACGAACCATTCAGAATTTATGCAATCAACTACTAAGTACTTAGACAAAATTAATTGTATATTTGTCATTGCGAGTAGAACGGAGTGAAACGACGCAACCGCAACACTCTGAGATTGTTTCGCTATCGCTCGCAATGACACAATTATTTTTGTCCACTTACTTAGTACTTCACCACATAACTTATGAGGGGTATTTACCAGTCCTCTTAAGAGGACTTATGCTATATCCTCATACGCTTCTCCAACAGAACTATGATAAGCGCTTCGCCAATCTCCGGGAGTCATACCAAAGCTTTTGCGAAACATACGAAAGAAACACCACCTATTACGATATCCGACTGCTTCGGCAATGGCATCTATTGATTGCTCTGTTTCCAAAAGTAGCGAACAGGCTGCTACCATTCGACGCTTGGTAATCCAGCGATGCACGCTATGTCCTGTCTTACGTCGGACTAGATCGGTTAGATAAGCCCCAGAGTAGCCAACTGACTGTGCCACCTCATGCAAACCAATCGGTTGATGATAATAAGCCTCGATAAAGTCGAAGATACTATTTAGCTCGGAGATAGATGGAAAGATTGACTTCGGGGCTGCTGGTTTCTACAGTTTCATCTGGAGGTATTTCCAACTCTTGCTGAATCTTAGCAGTGCTTTCTTCAAGGTTGATTTGCGATTCCAATCCGGTTGCAATCTCTCTCAGTAATTTCTTTGTCTTGGAGGACTTAGAGGGAGATTTATCTCTACTAGCCTTACCAGTCAGAGAATTAAAGGGAATTATTGCTACGGCAGTATTTTTTGATAGTGTAGTCAAGATGCTATAGTCATCCGGTTCCAGCATTTTAGTATCGCAAATCACCAAAATAGGCGATTGTTTCCGTGTCTGTTGGAAACTAACTTGACTATTTCCTTCACCAATAGCTTTGAACTCCTCTAGCTCTAGATATTCTAAAATCTTGTTTAGGAATTCTGAAAAGATTGTTTTGATTGTGGTATCGGCTTCTTTTAATTTCTCAATCTTCTTCATTATTGTCTCCTCTAATTTTAAATATGATTCGACAAATTCACATTCACTGCTTCACGATGCGTGCGGAAAACATTTTACACAAATGTAGTTTTATTTACTAAGACTCGATCGCGCTTTGGGCGTTGCTGAATTGAACTATGAATTTATTTTTACTCGGCAGAATCAGCCCCCTCAATCCCCCAAACTTGGGGGAATAGCCAGTTATTTTTCTCCCCCAGAATTGGGGGTTGGAGGGCAATAATATATTTTGAATCAGCAACGCCGCGCTTTGACCTCAGTACGACCAAAACGAACATTATTCATTGCCAGTTATACGGATATGAATGGATACAAAACGCCGGTTTTTTTAACATTTGCGCTTATCCGTTATTCTTCAAAATCTTCTTCTATACATAATCTAGATTAATACTCATCCCTTCTCCTGTCTTTACACAAAAACGCTAAAGCTGTCACATTCCGACTCAATTTCAAAAATAAACTACAACATCTTTCTATATTCAACAGGAGTGACTGACATCCGCTTCCGAAAAATCCTAGTAAGATGACTATGGCTATTAAAACCAGTACAATAGGCAATCTCAGCAATAGTTAAATTCGTGCTAGTTAATAACCTTGTTACTTCTTTCAATCGGCACTCAATCAGGTATTGATGCGGAGTCATTCCAGTAGACTGCTTAAATTGTCTTCCAAAATGAGAAGAACTCATATTTACTGATTCAGCCAACTCAGCTATGCCAAAATCCTGGTTTAAATGGTTCCATATATAATCCGTTACTTGCTTGAATTTTTGCTGTGGAAGACCATCTGTATACTCTTTAATAGGTTGCTTTTTCGTAGAGTAATGCTCCACCAAATGAACTGCAAGTAATTGTGCAGCATATTCACCGTAAAGCCGACTAACAGATTCCGAATTTTCAAGTTCTGACTTTAGCTGTAACCCAATTTGATATATAAACGGATCTTGTTTTGCAAAATGCGGCAGAATTTCAATATCATCTGAACCATTTAATTCAGAAGTATTGCGGTTAATAAGTATAGGTTCAAGACTTATCAGAATGAATTCAACATGATTACACCATGATGCTTTGTGAAGGACATTCGCAGGGTTTATTACAATATCACCTTTTTTGATATATTCACCTTGAAATTTTCCATCAAGTTGACGCTCTACTGTTCTGATACAACTATTATGATGAACAACAATTACGTGCTGTAATGGTTTGCATTCAGGAACTTGATGAGCAGAATGTCGATGAAATTCAAGATTAATGTTATTCCATCCTGCATCATGACTTGAAATAATTGGCCCGGAAGAAAGAATCTGTAAGCTAGAATCTTTTTTGCTGTAATCTAAAATTAAACTTTTTTCCATTGTAAAACTTTTTAACAAATGGTTAAGTTAGTACGGGAGCAACAAGTAATAAAGCATTTATTGTCAAAAAAAGTAGATAGAAAATCTAATGAAATTACGTCAATAACAAAGTTAATTAAAAAAAACTTTGTGAAAGGAGCAAATGCAGAACCCCAAGCTAGTAAAGCACGGCGTAAGTAAGATACTCATCTGAAAATCTAATCTGAAGCATCAGTCTGAGTCTAAAAAATGGGTGCGCTATTTAAGCCGTGTGGTACTAGTCTTTGTCTTGGATCTATGCTCTTGTCTTGCATAAACTTCATGAACGGCACTTGGGCAAATTCAAGTTTCTTTTTTCAATCAATGCAAGGGACTTCTTTCATTTTTAGTACCCAGGGTAAAACTATTTGATTGCGTAATAGCTACGGTAATTAAAGTTATCTAGCGTTAAAAAGAACTGTTTGCGTATTTATCTCGATTATTTGCCAATGATGTTCCACAATATTTACCCCCATTCCAAGCGAGAGCAACTTTGGAAACGAAGATCTTTGCAAATAGAAAACAGCAAAAATTGTATCCCCTGTAGATTAATAGGACATCTGGTATAAATGGATGCTTAAATCACTGTCCTTGGTTCAAAACCTTGACTAGTAATTCACAAGGAAAATCTGTCTTTTATTGTGTTTTATGTCGATTTTTCAGATGAGAGCTATCAAATTCAATAGCGACTGCACAAGTCTACTTCCTTCAAAACATAAAATTTGTACTGAGTCGGTATTTTCGCAGCTTTCTTCATTTTTCATATTTACTTATATTGATGACATAATGCTAGCCAACTAGCATAAATTGTTTCAATAGAGTTGATTAGGGTGCGGTAGTAAGCGCTATTTTTTATATTTTGTGTGGAGGCTGGGCGTGGGGTAACATACGCCACGATTTCCCCAATTGGCAGACAGTATATTATTAATGCACGTAAATGGTGTGAGATGAATTGCGGTTGAAGGTGAAATCATCCAGATGATCAAAATGATTATAACTTTTTGTACATAACCCTTGACAAATAATCGCGATAAGCCTCCGGCTTGACGCTTTGCGTATCGCAATGCTCCTAATCATGAAAATTAATTACCCATTTATCGATGGAGACTGAATTAAGAAGTTAACTAAAGCCTGTATAAATTAAATTTTGATTTTACACAATTGAATTAATTTTTATTTAACTTAGACAAACAGTTGCCAATGTACCTTGCATTTCGCTAGAATCTGTAGGCTTTAGGTAAGCAGTTGGGATAATCATGGCTGTTCGCCTACAGTGCCCTAACAACACCCAAGGGTTGCTTGATATTACAGTAAATAGAGAAGGATATTGATGGCGAAACGCATACAGTTAGTTTTAAATGAAGATGTCTACAAATTAGGGAAATTTGGCGATTTAATCGAAGTAGCCCCTGGTTATGCTCGTAATTACTTGCTTCCTAAAAATTTGGCAACCTTTGTAACCCCCGGTATTCTCAAGCAAGTTGAACGTCGCAGAGAATTAGAACGTCAGCGTCAAGAAGAATTGAAGCAAAAAGCCCTTGAACAGAAAGCAGCTTTAGAAAAAGTTGGTAGCTTCAAAATTGCTAAACAAGTTGGTGAAAACAACGCGATTTTTGGTACAGTAACTACCCAAGATGTAGCTGATATCATCCAAGGTTCGACTGAAATGGAAGTTGATAAACGCGGTATTACTATTCCAGATATTAGTAGTTTGGGTACTTATCAAGGTGAAATTAAACTACATTCTGACGTAAGCGCGACACTCAATATTGAAGTTGTTGCCAGCGAGTGATTTTAATTTATGATTTATTTTTGAAAATTTGTTACTACGGTTTATCGCGGGAAACCATAGATGCATTTGATACATTTGTATTTTTCGATTAAATCTATGGTTTAATTATTTCAAAATTATTCATTATGTGTAGAGACGTTGCGCCGCAGTGTCTCTACATATTATTTGAGGACTATTTACACTATAAGTGTAGTAGTTCACTTGTTCTATTTTTATTATCAAATATATCTCACGAGTTTATGTCTGAAGAATTAAATTTTCAAGGGAATGCCGATCGCCTCCCACCACAAAATATAGAAGCAGAAGAAGCTATATTAGGCGGAATTTTACTAGATCCTGAAGCTATTAGCAGAATTAGCGACACTCTCAAACCAGAAGCTTTTTATATCGGCGCTCATAAAGATATCTATTCGGGAATGCTACAGCTTCAGACTCAAAGTAAGCCCACCGATTTACTTTCGGTGATTAGCTGGCTCAAAGATCGCGAACTACTTGAGAAAGTTGGCGGTAGAAATAAATTAGCCTCCTTGGTAGATAGAACTGTTTCAGCAGTCAATATTGACGCTTTAGCAGCCTTAGTAGTGGAAAAGTATCGACGGCGACAGTTAATTAGAGCCGGTAACGAGATAGTTACATTAGGTTACGAAACCGAGACAGAATTTCGTACCGTTATCGACAAAGCAGAACAAAAGGTTTTTGGAATCGCTCAAGCCCGCAATACCAGCGGCTTAGTTCATATTTCCAATACCCTGATTAATACTTTCACAGATATAGAAGAACGGCATGAAGGCGTAGCATTACCGGGTATTCCCTGCGGATTCTACGATTTGGATGCAATGACTAGCGGATTTGGACGTTCAGACTTAATTATCATCGCCGGTCGTCCGTCAATGGGAAAATGTTTACAAGAAGATACAGAATTAGTGTTGAGTGACGGTAGTATTTCCACAATTAAGGAAATATATAACAATCGGGAAGCAGAATTGCTGACACTGCACAAGAATTGGAAATTTCGCCTTACCAAGCCCGAAGCATTTATTGATGATGGGATTAAGCCAGTATTTGGCGTTAAAACTCGTTTGGGAAAATATATTGAGACAACTATTACCCATCCTTACTTAACTATTAACGGATGGCGAAAACTTTCCGAATTGAAAATAGGCGATAAAATTGCCGTACCTCGGAAGATAAATGTATTTGGTACGCATCAGATTCGCGAATGTGAAGTTAAATTATTAGCCTATTTAATCGGTGATGGTTGTTTAACCGATACAGTACCCAAATTTAATAATATAAATCCTTCGATTCAGGAAGATTTTACTGCTTCAGTTACGGAATTTTCTTCTCAATTAAGAATTACCGAGAAAAAACGCTCCAAGCGATCGCCAATGCTTTATGTTGAGATGTCTTCCGAAAAAGACAACCCTCTTATCCTGTGGCTGCAAGAATTAGAGTTATGGGGTAAAAAAGCCGACGAAAAAACACTTCCTGGTTTTATCTTTAAATTAGAGCGTCAGCAACTGGCTCTATTTATAAATCGCTTATTTGCTACAGATGGTTGGGCTAGCGTACTTAAAAGCGGTCAAGTTTCAGCTAGGTTATTACAGCGTTAGCGAAAAATTAGCGCAACAGGTACAGCATTTATTGTTAAGATTCGGGATTATTTCAGTATTAAAAACCCGGTTGATTAAATATAAAGATACCCGTCGGGAAGCTTGGCAACTCGATATTACTAATGCTCGTGCGATCAAAAACTTTGTATCAGAAATTGGTATTTTTGGAAAACAAGAAGTATTGTGCCAAGTTAAAGTAGCATTAACGCACAAAAGATATCAAACAAATCGCGATCTGATACCCATAGAAGTTTGGAAACAGCTAGCAGTAGCAAAAGAAGAAGAAACCTGGACGGGGTTAGCTAAACGGGCTGGAATAAAAGGGTATTCAAATATTCATGTTGGCAAACGTGCTTTATCGCGAGACAGGCTTTTCTTATTAGCAACAGCATTAGAAAATTTAAAGTTACAGCAGTTAGCAAATAGCGATATATATTGGGATGAAATTGTTTCTATAGAACCTATGGGAAACAAACAAGTTTACGATTTGACAATTCCAGACACCCATAATTTTGTTGCCAACGATATTTGCGTACACAACACCGCATTTTGTCTTAACATCGCTCATAATGTCGCATCCTTGTATAAGCTACCAGTTGCTGTTTTTAGCTTAGAAATGTCAAAAGATCAGTTGGTGCAAAGATTATTATCCAGCGAAGCAGAAATAGAAAGTAGTTATTTAAGAACTGGGCGTATTAGTCAAACCCAATGGGAACCATTAAGTCGTGCAATTAGCGTACTTTCAGAAATGCCGATCTTTATTGACGACACCCCAAACATTACAGTCACAGAAATGCGTAGTCAGGCTAGAAGATTGCAAGCAGAAGCCGGTACGGACATCGGTTTAGTAATTATTGATTACCTACAATTAATGGAAGGTGGTGGAGATAACCGCGTACAAGAACTATCAAAAATTACGAGGAGTATTAAAGGATTAGCAAGAGAATTGGGCGCTCCAGTAATAGCATTATCTCAGTTGAGTAGGGGCGTGGAAGCCCGGACAAACAAACGTCCAATGCTCTCAGACTTGAGAGAAAGTGGAAGTATCGAACAAGATGCCGACCTAGTAGCAATGCTGTATCGCGATGAATATTATAATACCGACAGTCCCGACAGAGGAATTGCAGAAGTCATAATTGCCAAACATCGAAACGGCCCCACCGGAATTGTTAAATTACTATTCGATCCGCAATTTACCAAATTCAAAAACTTAGCAAAACCCAGTCATTATTCTTAATTGGGAATAGGGGATTGGGGATTGGAAATAGATCATTATAAGTTAGGAATTATAGATTTATAGTCATTCCAATTAATTTCCGTAGTGCGTTAGCGAAGCGTGTCTGAAAGACAAGCTTCGCTAACGCACTACAAATCAATCGGTTTCTATTTAGAATCGCTATACCTTTAATTTTTAACTTCTTTTCTAATAATATAAAAAGCCTGGTTTCTTTCAAGAGAACCAGGCTTTTTAAAACTTTGAAATGTTTAAACTTTTCAGAAGATGTTACCAATGCCCAATCCCCAATGCCCGATGCCCAATGCCTATTAACTAACTCCTAATAATTCCACATCAAAAATTAAAGTTGCGTTAGGGGGAATAACACCACCCGCACCGCGAGAGCCATAACCCAAGTCTGGGGGGATGATTAATTTACGACGACCGCCAACTTTCATAATGCCGAGTCCTTCATCCCAACCCTTGATTACCTGTCCTTGACCGATTGTAAACTGGAAAGGTTGACCGCGATCGCGAGAGCTATCAAACTTAGTTCCGTCCTCCAAAGTACCCGTGTAGTGAACGGTTACAGTTTGTCCGGCTTTAGGAGTTTCTCCGGTTCCTTCCTTGATAACTTCGTACTTTAATCCCGAAGGAGTAGTAACTGCGTCAGACATATTATCGCTCGCTTTTGTAGTGGTACTATCAGCTACTGTAGTAGAAGCTGGTGATTCTTGAATAGTGTTTTGTGAAGCATTAGTCTCGGGTGCTTCAGTCGAAACTTGAGCGCATCCGAAAAATACAACACAAAGTAACACGAAACCCACACGCTTAAAAATTGCCTTCAATTGAGGTATCCTTCCCATAGTTTCATATTCCAAAAATAGGATTACCAATAGAACAAAACTTAGTGTAAATCACAACAGCGAACAATGAACAATTGTTAAGGTCAAAGGTTAAAGGTTAAAGGTCAAAAGTAAATATATAAAAGCCTCCCCATCCCCTTTGTCCCCTTGTCCCCCTCTTCCTATTTCCAAAGTTTATTTTCCAAATCGCGCACTTGACGCTCTAAACGGTCAATTCTACCGCGCAATTCGTCTACTTCCGACTGACGCGCAACTCCCAAATCTTGCAGCATATTTTTCATTTGTCGCTGCATATTTTTATCCCAGTTGCCCTGCTCGGACTTCAACTCCTGTACCACATCATCCATAACAGCTTTCGCTTGTTCTGGATCGAGTTTGCCATCTTTAACTAATTGCTCGCTGGCTTCCTTAATTTTGTCGGCAACTACCGAAGTTGTACCGATACCGAGCATCAACAATTGTTGCATCCAGTTATTGTTTTCCATACCGCTCTCCTATTAGTTCTCCCTTTATTTTCCCGGTTAGCCCTTGTTAACAATAAAGCTATGCTGGGAATTAAACTTTAGCAAATATGCTAATTCTATTGTCGCAAAGTAGCACGGAGAATGAACGCAGGTGGTAATTGAGTTACTTAAGTTTAAAATAGCGGCTAAACAGCGGGAAAAATACATCCAAAGAGACGCTGAAATTTGGACAACAGCCCTGGTAAACTATCCCGGATTTTTAGGAAAAGAACTGTGGATCAACCCAAATGACCCCACAGAGCTTGTCATGGTGATTCGCTGGGAAACCCGAGAGCAGTGGAAATCGATTCTTCAAGAAGAAGTAGACGCTATTACCGAAAAGTTTGATAAAGACTTGGGATTTACTTACGAGATGGTAGAGTCATCCGAATATCAGGTACGGAAATTTCCCAATAAGGATTAATTAAGAGCTAGGAGTTAGGAGTTAGTAATTAGGAATTAGGAATAATTTATTTTAAGCAGAGAATAAAATTGAAATAATTCGGAATTATAGGAAGATGAGGAAAGACAATGTAAATCGATAATATGCCTAAGAAAATCAGGATTTACTAGTCGCTCAGGAAAAGGCAGTCATACAAACTGGTATCATCCTTTACTGCTAGGAAAAGTAACTTTATCAGGTAAAGACGGTTCTGATGCCAAAGCTTATCAAGAGAAAGATGTTAATAATGCAATTGCAAAAATAGAAGACATAGGAAACTCTATAGAAACAGAAGAGGAAGAAGAATAATTATGAATTCTCAATACACGGTAGTTATTCAATGGTCTAACGAAGATAATTGTTACATTGTGAGTCTTCCTGAATGGGGGGAGTTTTGTCACACCCACGGCGATACTTATGAGGAAGCAGTAAAAAATGCTCAAGAGGTGTTAGAAATGCTGATTGAGTCAGCATTAGAAGATGGCGAAACTTTACCAGAGCCTAAAACATGGGGACAATCATTTAAAGTTGCATAGATTAAAAATAATACAAAATATCAAAAAAATGTAGAGACGTAGCAATGCTACGTCTCCAAAAATTTATGCATCATGCTGTAAGATAGCTTGACCTGCAAAACCGAATACAGTAGCAATGCTACGTCTCCAAAAATTTATGCATCATGCTAACAATACATACTAATTACGTATCCGCTCAAAAAAATGGGGTAAAGGTACACCTTGCGTCGTAGAATATGAAGCATGACGCAAAAACGATCATCTAAAAAATTAGTCACAGCATTATTGCAATCAATCGACCCAAAACAGATTGCAGACGAGGACGTGCGTCAAACGGTAGAAGTATTACTCAACTTAATAGAACAGCTAAATGTAAAAATCAAAGAATTAGAAGAAGAAAATCAAAAACTACGTGATGAAAACAACCGCTTAAAAGGTGAACAAGGTAAACCAGACATCAAAGCGAATAAAAACAAAGGGTTTAAGAAAAACTATTCATCAGAAAAAGAACGAAAAATAGCAAAAGAACACAGTAAAGCAAGTAAAAACGAGTCTATCAAGATAAACCGAGAAGAGATTGTAGTTTACCCACAAGAACAATTACCAGCAGACGCACAGTTCAAGGGTTATGAGGAAGTAGTAGTCCAAGACATTTTACTTAAGCCAGATAACATACTGTTCCGCAAGCAAAAATACTACTCACCAGAAACAGGAAAAACTTATTTAGCGGAACTACCAACAGGTTACGAAGGTGAATTTGGTCCAGGAGTAAAAGCTTTGGTCATGAGTCTATATTATGGTGGAAACATGACCCAAGGGAAGTTATTAGAATTTTTAGAAGATATTGGTATCTCGATTAGTGCAGGAACAATATCAAATTTATTAATTAAAAACCAAGAATATTTTGAAGCTGAATACGAAGAAGTATACAAGGAAGGGTTAGCCAGCAGTCCTTGGCAACACTTTGACCAAACAGGTGCGCGTGTTGCAGGAGTGAACCATACAACAAATGTGATTTGTAACCCCTTGTACACAATTTACCAAACAACGCGATACAAAGACCGTTTGACTGTATTAAAAGTATTTCAAAACACAACCGAACTCTCCTTTGTTCTCAACGAGATGACCTATGAACTTTTGGAGACTTTTAAAGTTCCAATTAAGTGGGTTAATAAACTAAAATTACTATCTCAACAGAAGGCTTTTACCGAAACTGAGTTTAATTTTTTGATTGGTGAGTACTTAAGTAGACTTGGTTCTCAACACCGTTCTCGCATATATGAATCGGCAGCAATTGCTTTTTATCATCAGCAATCAACTGTACCAGTAATTACAACTCTAGTATGCGATGATGCTCCGCAGTTCAAGTTAATAACATCGGATTTGGCTCTTTGTTGGGTGCATGAAGGACGACATTATAAGAAATTAAGTCCGCTTATACCTTGCCATCAAAAACTTTTAGATAATTTTCTAGAAAGATTCTGGGAATATTACAGAAAATTATTATCTTATCGAGATTCTCCAAGTTGGGATAAAGCTCACGAACTAGAAATGGAATTTTGGACACTTTTTACAGAAAAAAGTGGTTATCAACAGTTAGATGAGCGAAAACGATTAACTACTTTGAAAGTAAACGAGTTGCTTCTCGTGTTGGAGCATCCAGAATTACTATTGCATAACAACCCTGCCGAATTAGCTGCTAGGACTATGGTACAACGACGTAACATCAGTTACGCAACCCAGACAAAACAAGGCACAAAAGCGTGGGATGTTTTTATGTCCCTTGTTGACACTACTCGTAAGTTGGGTATCAGTTTTTATGAGTATATGCGTGACCGCATTTCTCAAGTTGAAAATATTCCATCTTTGGGGACAATTATTCGGAAGAAATCTTCTTCTAATTCCTATGGTTGGTCATGGATGCCTCAATAACACCCCTGTATATTAAGACTGTGCTAAACCCTCATATCCTTGGTTGTAGAATACTGTAAAGTGCATGGATTAACCACATCTATTTCTTCATAGTTTTTATAAGCGATTGAAACTTTTTTAGTTACTTTGATAGCATATTTACAATTTACCTTATTTGCAACTTCCGCTATTAATCAATTTCTTGATTTTGATTATTTTTATTTATTTGTTGCTCTCACGAGAGATCCAGCAACTGGGGAAGATTTGGCGGCGACAGCGGAGTGCCAGGTGGGGGCACGATTATTTTCTGTGCCTATGTAAAATCTATCTGCCCCTACCTGGTACCGTCAAATCAGCGTAGCGGTTCCCCAGTTGCGCCGCTGCTTTTTTTTATCGTAGTTGACATTCAAGACAGCCGATACCCCGAAATTTTGAGGGGATACCTAATTACCATTACTTCTTCCTCACGGGTGCCAAAACAAATAGCAGATCGGATTGTTCTCGGTCAACTTTAGAAGAAGTTGTGGCGCTAATACTATAAACCGAACCAATAGCTTGTTTAAAGATATTAAAATATGGATTGTTAGTATATTGCTGCGGTACAAAACCGTAAACCCATGACAGCAAAGAACCCATATTCATGTAAAAATAACCATTATTTGGGCTGGGAAGAGATAAGGTTGCTGTATTAAAGTTATAAGCTTTATCTAAAGCAACATAAGGCTGCGGTACTAAATCTGCAAGCGCTCCATATCCCGTTGTCACAACTAAAGTCTTGTCGTCTACCCAACTATAAGCAAGCAGGCTTTTCGCGGAATCTCCATCAACATCCCAACTAGTTACAGCTTGATTTTTGATGCTCTTTTGGGCAATTTTAACCTCTCCCTTGGATACAGATGCAATTAAATCTCCTAACTTATTTAACGTATTCTCAGCAGCAACTCGATTGCTTGTTTCAACAGCTAAACCAATTCCCATATCTAAGCTGGGATTCATAGCTTGAAAAAATCCGCCTTTGGTGGGATACATAAAAAAGGCAAACTCCCCATCCATCCAGCTAATAATATCGCGATCTAAATCCAGTCCAGTATTGCTGCGGATAAGTCCACGTAAAGTTGTTAAACCATCTTTAAATTCTTTTTGAGAGCTTAATAATTTAGATATTGCTTGCCATCTTAAATTAAGATTTTTCCCGTTAACAGCAGAGTATGTTGCTGCTGGCATTCGGGATAATATATTTTGTGTTTTGATATTAGCAGCAAGATTATTTCTATTGAATTCAGGGGAAGGATAAGCATTTACTTGAAAGCGGACTCCTTCTTTTTGAATCGTAACAAAAGAACCGATACTTTGATATTGTTTCAGTTGTTCTGAAGATAGAATACTTTCTAAATCAATAGTAGGTAAACCCAAACTTGGATCTTTAATTAAATCTTTTGCGAAATTAATATAGCCAACCGGATCTTGATACATTGCAAACAGTGGTTTACCTGTTTGGGGTTGTCTAATTGTTTTCTGAAACTGAGAATTTTGAGCTAAAGTTGCAGCTTTCTGTCTGCTAGTATTAATTACTCTTTCAATTGATTTATTTGAATAACCAATTGCCAAATGTCCCGGTAAAATACCTAGAACTAAATTAGTTTGCTTTCTTAAATTAGGTTTTTTTAGACTAGGTTTTCTTAAAATATTTGGCTTAATGGCTTTATTTAAAGGAGATTTCGGAACCGGAGGTATTGTATTATCCTGCGAAGGTGTACCTGTTTTAGTTTCTAAAATCGTAATTCCCTTATATTGTCGCTGGTTCAAACCTCCACCAGCTTTAAGTTTATTTAAAAATCTCTGCAAACCCGCTTCGTCTTTCACCGGAAACCAAAGTAACAAAATTGGATTCTACCGTGACTTGAGAAGAACCGAGTTTTGGTAAAAATGCAAAGGCTACTTGTTCCCCTAGCCAAGGTTCAATATCTGTTGCATATCCATTTTTGATTTGCGGTGGTATCAAGAAAGAGATTCCATTCCAAGCCGATCGAAACAATTGAAAATTTCCAGCTTTTCTCCAAGTTACTGAAGACGTATCAGCCATTGCTACCAATGGTGCATCGCTCGGTAGAAAATTCGCAAACTCAGTATTTGTCGCAGTTGATTGAAATTGATTCTTTAAGCTGCTAGGTGTTACGCTTTGAGCCAAAGTACTATTTAATACATTTGCTTGAGAAATATTAGATTGTACTTCGATCTTATTTGTAGCATCGACCGCTTGGGCAAAACTTGAGCAGCAAAGCAAATTTAAAGTAGCTATTGCTCCTACTCTTACTAATGATTTCATAGCGCATTCCTCAATACTACACGTCTTTTTTCTAACATAAAAGAAAAATAAATCACTTAGTAGTATTATGTAATATTTTAGTGAAGCGTCAATGAAGATAAATGCTTAATAGTCAAGGATTTATGAATTAGTAATTGGGGATTGGTAATTGGTAATTGGTAATTGGTAATTGGTAATTGGGCATTGGGCATTGGGCATTGGGGAAAAATTAATTATCAAATTAACTACTAACTCACTACTCACTACTTACTACTCACTCCTAACTCCTAACTCCTAACTCACTACTTACTACTCACTCCTAACTCCTAACTCTTTACTCACTACTCACTACTCACTCTTAAACCGTGATGGTAATTCCCATTTCAGCCGAGCGTCTTGCAGCATCGGCAACCTTGAGGGCATATAAACTTTCTTCCGGGGTTACATATAAAGGAGTTCCATCAAAAAGATAATCTAAAACCATAGCTGTATCTTTAGCAAATAAACCACGACGGCTAGCAATTTCTATGGGTGTTGTTTCTTGTGCATTAATTAAAAATCCTTCCTGAGAATTAAAAATCAATCCCCCATTTTCACCATGCACTTCAAATTTTCGTTCCGCTTCCCACATGGTTTCACCTTTAGCGTATACAACTTCAGCTAAAAGTCCGCTGGTAAAATTAAGTTGAGTTGTGCAAAAACAAGATTGGTAAAACTCTACTTCTGTTTCCCAAAATCGATTGTGACAATTAACAGCCATCACTTCACCAAATAAATTAGTTAATCGATGCAATCTTGAAATAGCACCCATCAAAGGGAAACCAAACAAATTATGACTGTAAGTCCACTTACGAGGTGCGGGATTTTCGGGCTTAATAGTACTGTAGCGCACGTAAAAAACTTTGCCGACTTTATCTAAATGTTGTTTTAAAGCTTGATGCAAACCACCTAAAAGTTCAATATGCTCTACATGAAGCAGTTTATTTTTAGACTTCGCCAAATTTATCAATTCTGATGCTTCCACTAAATCCAAACTTAGAGGATATTCGATAACAACGTGTTTATCGGCTTCCAAGGCTGCACGCGCTACAGCACCGTGTTCGCTATTAACATTGCTAATTATTACTAACTCAATATCTTCTTGTATCAACTGCTGTGGAGAAGCTAATACCTTACACTGAAAATCTTTAGCAAAGGCTTCGGTTTTTGAAAGCGTATTTCCTCCCACAACAGCAATTAATTCAGCCCTTCGATCGTTTAAGAGCGTCTGCGCCCTTAATTTTGCCGCATAACCAGTACCAACTAAGCCTACCCGCACTTTTAAAATCCTCAACAGCCTAAACCGTCACAGGATTATACATTAATACCAAAAGCTTTTGACATCAGTGTTTATCAAGTAAATCTATTAGATATATCATTAATCCTTTAAATCTACCTGATAACTGATTTACAAAACCATAAAAATTGTTCGTGTATATAAAAATATTTAATAGGCTTCCCAAAACCAGCCAAAAAGCATAAGTTTAACTTATCTATATAGCCTGTACTTATTTCATTACTAATCGAGACAAAAAACTAGTAACAAAGTCCGATTTTTCTCGTAGTATCAGAATTGAAGCAAATAAAAAAAACGGCTATTCCTTTAGGAGCAGCCGCATGGTTTGCTTGAGGATAACTTATACTGCCGTTTGTAAAAAAGAGAGGATTTACAAAATGCCAACATTTAAAGTCACACTCAAGAGCGAAGCCGAAGGTTTAGATCAAACTATCGACTGTGATGACGATACTTATATTTTAGACGCAGCTGAAGAAGCTGGGTTGGATCTACCTTACTCTTGCCGTGCTGGTGCTTGTTCCACCTGCGCTGGTAAGATTACCGCTGGCTCCGTAGATCAATCCGACCAATCTTTCTTGGATGACGATCAGATGGAAGGTGGATATGTATTGACTTGCGTCGCTTACCCAACTTCTGACTGCACCATCGAAACCCATAAAGAAGAAGAACTTTACTAAAAACAAAGACAACTCTTTTCACAAATCACAGAGTTGACTTTGTAGTTAAGTATTTCTTTAAGAGCAGCACCGTATCGGGAATTTTCCCCGAGACGCAGTGGCTGCTTTTTTATTTGGGAATTGGGGATTGGGGATTGGGGATTGGTAATGGGTAATTGGGCATTGGGCATTGGGCATTGGGCATTGGGAATGGGTAATTAATTGGTAATAGTTAAGAATTATCTACTACCTCTACCCCCTCTCCCCCCTCTCCCCCCCTCTCCCCCCTCTCCCCTTCTCCCCTTCTCCCCCTCTCCCCATTCCTTATTTCTTCCCAACCTTCACCATATTACTGAGCATCTGAATCTGAGTACCGGGATAATAAAATTTAAGGATTTCTCCATTTTTCCAACCTAGATTAGCTAGATTCATCGCGCCAATTTGACTCAAACCTACTCCATGCCCCAATCCACCACCAACAAACTCATACCCCCAAATTCCAGGTTTTCCTTTATTGAGTGCATTTAGGTAAAACAAGGTGCTTCTGGGTGCAAAGAAAGCGCTGCGAACTTCGTCTTTGTATAGGTGGAAGGTGCCGATATCTGTTTCAACGGCTAGCTTAAGGATTCTCCCACCTTTACTGCGTTTGACTACTTGAATGTCTTTGACGGTTTTGAATTTAGCAAAGGGACTATTTTTAACTTTTAAAAATTTCTGCAATCCCTCAGTAATATTTTCTAAACTGCTCTCTCTACGCCAGCGGAACCATTTTTGCTCGCTTTCGTTAAATCCTTTATTCAAGCTCATGAATAAACGAAAATTCTTTTCATCCGCTAAGCTTTGTTGAGATAAATTCCAAAATTCCTTCGGTGTATCTACTACTGGCTTTAAATAAGGACGATTTTCCCCATTCCAAACGCTGGTGAAAGAAGCAGTGACACCACCTGTTGTTGAAGAATACAGCGCGTCTACCAACGCATCTTTATAAGTCAGTACCATACCTCTGGTTGCGGCGATCGCCTTATCTGTTTTCTCGGTTGCTCCCTTGAGTCCATAGTAAACTTGGCAGTGAGTATCGGCACATAATTCATAATCATCCACCTCAAATCTACGTAAATTTCTTAAGGCATAGGTACGAGCAATAATCGTCTGCGCTTGCATGGCGGCTTCCGGAGCATTCGCACCAATTTCATAAGGCACTACTCCTCGCAAGTAGGTTTCTAATCCTACATTATTGACCAACGAATACGTACCGTAAGCATTGGGCTGTAATTGCATCCTTCCTGCATAAATACGCTTAGATTTAGATTCTCCGCTTTTGTTATTTACCCTAATTAAATTTTTATCGCTACTAATTTTTAAATAGTTTCGATTGTAGCGATATCCATTTATTACCCAACTTGCTTGGGGTACTCGCCGTAAAACCTTACTATCAACATATGCTGTTTTTTTACCGGAGGCTTTGACGCTTTTCAGTAACAAACGTCGCAATAAAGGTGTATTATAAACCTCTCTTTTCGCCCACACCTGCCAGCGTTCGGGTTGAGCAATTTCTACCTTTATCCCCTTCTTACGCCACATTTCGGCGCTGTCTTCCGCAGTTTCAAAAGTACGAAATGTTCCTAAAACCAATCGTTCGTCAAGAACGGGCTGTGTTAAAGGCTGCATCGCCGTCTGTATTTTTACAGGCTCGGTAGTCACCAAGGTTTGCGACCTTTTATCCGAATTAAAAGTTAACTTTAATTTATCGCCTTCCGTGGGTTCAAGTATCAACTCATCATCGGGATCTGACGCAAATCGCTGCACAATCCCAATTTTAAGTTCAACATCAGAAACCTTCGTGGCAGGAACCGATGCTCCTGTAAGTCCTAATAAACACGAGGTTGTAAGTATTGTAAAAGATAAACGCTCTAAGGAAATTTTCATAGAAATTCAAAACTAAGGGTGCCCACTCGTGCTACAAACAGTTGCTTAATACTATTAGTGTATAAAATGCCAGCCGGATACCATCAGAAATTTTTTAACAAATTGCCTAGTTGCAAAATGAAGTCATAACGAGTATGATTTAATCGAGAACATAAAACATTAATTATTGGAGGCGGCGATACAGATAATGAAAATTGAAGAAATCCCGCTAAATGAAATAATACGGCCACTTCCCCGTCAAAACGACGCTGATAAAGTAGAAGCTTTGATGAAGTCCATTGCAGAAATTGGGCAGCAAGAGCCGATAGATTTATTAGAAGTAGATGGGCAGTATTACGGTTTTTCAGGATGTCATAGGTTTGAAGCTTGTCAGCGTTTGGGTAAATATTCCATAAAAGCCAGGGTACGTAAAGCACCCAGAAGTGTTTTGAAGATGCATTTAGCTTAGTTAGTAGTTAGTTGATGGTTGTTAGTAGTTAGTTGTTATTAAACTTAACCACTAATCACTATCCACTAACCACTATCCACTATCAAATTAACCATGAAAACAACAAATAGATTGCAGGGAAAATATATCCTAATAACAGGTGCTTCCCAGGGTTTAGGAAAGCAGATGGCAATTGATTTTGCTCGTGCTGGTAGTGCGGGGATTGCTATTTTAGCGCGTGATGGTAAAGCGTTAGAAAAATTGCGTCAAAGTATTTATGAAATTGCACCGCAAACATTCGTTTTAACCATCAGCGCCGACTTAACAAAACAGGAAGATATCGAGCGTGCAGTAGCGATAACATTAAGCACCTTTGGTAAATTAGACGTATTAGTAAATAATGCATCAACCATTGGACTTTCGCCGATGCCATATTTACTCGACTATCCTTTAGAAGATTTTCGTAACGTCATCAACACCAACTTAATCGCACCATTCCTATTAATTAAAAAAGCATTACCAGCGATGATTGAAAGTGGTGGTTCCATCATCAACGTTACCAGCGATGCAGGAGTAAATGGTTATCCCGGTTGGGGTGCTTACGGTATTTCCAAATTTGGTATTGAAGGAATGTCGCAGACATGGGCTGCGGAGTTAGAAGATAGTGGAGTTCGCGTTAACTGGGTAGATCCAGGGGACATGAACACAGCCATGCACCGAGCAGCAGAGCCAGAAGAAGATTCCTCACAGTGGGCAAACCCCGCAGATGTGACAGAAGTCTTTCTATATCTAGCTTCCGAAGACTCGCGGCAAGTTAATGGACAGAGATTTCAGGCTCAGGAAGATAATTGGGGGCAACAAACAAGAGAATTAACGATTGTTAGTTAACTAATAATGTAGAGACGTTATATATAACGTCTCCCAGAGATTTCTAAAAAAACGAAAGATTTATCATGCGGTTCATCAAAATGAATCATACAAATTAATAGGCGATGGTATTAATTTTGGCTGGTTCATTTTCCTAGAAACAGCTAGGAGACGTAGCACTGCTACGTCTCTACATCACATAACACGATTAAAAAATAATTGAGATATGTCAACACCCTTTACTTTTTTACTACCAACGGAACTCTCCGCGAAAGAGCCACCAGAGCGGAGGGGAATAGCCCGCGATGGGGTACGGTTGATGGCAATTAATCGTAAATCTGGCGAGGTTCAACATTCTCGTTTTAATGGTATAAGTGAATTTCTGCGCCCTGGCGATTTATTAATTTTCAATACGAGTCGTACCCTTCCAGCATCTCTCGAAGGTTGCGATAGCGCTCTTAATAAATGTCTGGAAATCCGCTTAGCGCAACACCTTCCCGATGATTCATGGCTGGCTTTACTGATGTGTCAGCAGGGGAATCCTTTTGCTTGCGGTTTGCAACAAGGTATGAATTTAGATTTTGGAGAAAATTTAACTGCAAGGGTAGAAAATCAAGATATTCATATTCCTCGGTTGTGGAAAATTCGCTTTTCAAAATCCGGTACTCAATTAATGGATTCGATTTACCGTTTGGGGAATCCGATTCGTTACGAATATGTATCTAAACCGTGGGATTTAGACTACTATCAAACCGTTTATGCAAAAGAACCGGGTTCGGCGGAAATGCCGTCAGCGGGAAGGGCTTTCACCTGGAAGCTATTATTTGACTTGAAACGCTCTAGTATAGAGACAGCGCACATCGTTTTACATACAAGCTTATCTTCCTACATGGATGACGAACTAGACGCTCTCCATCCAGCATCAGAAGAAGAGTACTTTATTAGCGAAACAGCAGCACAGAAAATTAATCGAACTAGTAAAGAAGGAGGAAGAATAATAGCCGTTGGAACTACTGTAGTTAGGGCTTTAGAATCAGCCGTAGATACAAGCGGCGTAATTAAACCTCAACACAATTACACTCGGTTGCATATTTCAGCAGAACATAAATTGAGAGCAGTAGATGGCTTATTGACAGGAATGCACGAACCAGAAGCCAGTCATTTAGACTTATTGACAGCATTTCTACCAGCAGAAGAAATTCGAGTTGCTTATGAAGATGCAGTACAGCGCGGTTATCTATGGCATGAATTCGGCGACTTAAATTTGATTTTGTAATTTACTGGTGTAGAGACGTAGCAGTGCTACGTCTCCCCGTGTATTAGGTTTTGATTTCACCTTTATAATCTGCGTTACTATTAATAGATATTTAATACTTAGATAAATTCTAGTTAATAGGTTTAGCAATAATATTACCTTTCTCAATTTGCTTTTTAATTTCTTCACTAAAAAGGATTCGACTTGTATTACCAGAGATAATCTTGGCAAGACTCGATTTATCATCTACATCAATCAGTTCTACCCGAGCTAATGGTAATGTAAAAGTGCGAATGACTTCTTTTGTATCTGGATCTACAAATTTTTTTGTTATTTCCTCAATTCTTAACTTCATACCCTTTTGATAGTTATGTAATTTACCGCGATTAAGAACAATAAAATTTCCAAAAGTACCAACAACAACACTATTTTTATTTACAGATTGCTTTAATAAAGAGACAAAATTATTAGAATTAGCATTTAGCTTTTTCACAATCCTATCGATAGCTATTTTTGTTGCTAAAGTCATTAAACTGCCTTCATTCTCTGTTGAAGAATGGCTAATTTTTTCTTGCCGATCGGTATTGATAGATAATCTAAATTCAGTACCGCTTATAGAATAAATATCGTTAAGATAGTCATTGCGACTAGAAACTGTATTTGTAAAATTATCATTATTAATAAGTCCTATATTTATTCTAGGTACTTGTACATTACTTTCAGAAAAATTACTGCTGCCAGTTTCAGTAAAATAATCGATTATTTCACCCGTAGCAGTATTAATAATTCTGATGCTTAATGCGACATCAGCGTTTGTGTTAGTAGTTGTTTTACCAAAACCAAGAAATCCACCTCCAGATGTCCTTTTTTTAATATCGAATTGAGTTAAAGAACCTATCAATATCGCTTCAACGCCAAATTGCTTACGAATTTGACACAACTTTAAATTTTTTTTATCGGTGAGTTCAATTTGCATTCTGTCAATTACTATAAAATTACTATCCGTCGCTAACTTACTTGCTATAATGTCGGCAATTCTCTTGACTTCTTCTGTATTACTAGATAACGATCTACTATTTAAGCTAGTAGCGACAATTGTGAAATCAGCAACAACAATTCTAAGTTTGGGAGATGCGAATTGAGGAGGAATAGAACAATCTTTTTTCTGGATATTCGGGGAAGCTGTTTTATCCTCAGCATTAACTGTTTTTGCGGTAGTTATTTGCAAAAAAGATGTAAATATTGAAAGAATAATTAACGAGGTTAGGCGACGAACAAAATAGTAATTCCTCATTTTTTCCTCAACAAGTACCTACCTCCATCAGTTGTCCCAATTTCGCTGCAAAAGTGTTTCTCGAACCCAAATAGTAAATACTACAGATAAATTACGAAAAACTCCGGAGAACGAAAACTAGATCGAGTATCAAATAATTTTATATCTAAAGATAGCGATCTTCTTGTGATTACGGCAATAAAGTATCTTATATTGCAAAAAAAACCGGATATTCAGGTTTTTAAGTTATAATTTCTTATCTAAAGTAAACTAATAAATTACGAATATTCTAGTAGAGTAAGGTAATAAGCGTTACATATAATATTTGACGATAATATATGACAATACTTTTGTAGTATAAAAAACATTGAGAACACAAATTTATTAACAATCGAACCCATCGCAAATTCCCTATAAAATAGAAAACTGTATATTAATTTATAATTTTTAGAATTATTAACGTGCTAACTTCCGAATTGCCAACCATCAACATTCTCAAGCAACCAACCAATCCAGATTGGGTAGATTTAGCAATATCTAACTTAGATGCAATATTACTCGATCACTCCCAATGCGAGCGTAAAGCAGCATCAGCAGCAATCAACTTTATGTTTCGCTACCCTTCAAATGCAAAAATGGTCAAGGAATTAACTAAAATTGCCAAAGAAGAATTAGAACACTTCGAGCAAGTTAATCAATGGTTAGAAAAGCGAAACATTGCTTTACGCCCAGTAACTCCACCTCCTTACGGTGCGAAACTAAAAGCTCAAATTCGTCCCAACGAACCCAATAGATTTTTGGATTCTTTACTTATTAGTGCTTTAATTGAAGCTCGCAGTCACGAACGCTTGGGATTATTAGCCGCACACTGTCCCCCGAACCAGATTTAGCCAATTTCTATCAAGGCTTGATGGCATCAGAAGCACGACATTACGGCATTTATTGGGTACTTGCAGACACTTATTTCGACCGCGAAATCGTCATGCAGAGATTAGATGAACTATCAATAGCCGAAAGTGAAATACTGGCAACCCTTTATTATGAGCCAAGGATTCATAGTTAAGAATTGGGGATTGGGCATTGGGGATTGGGCATGGGTAATTGGTAATTGATAATTGGTAATTGGTGATTATTAACTCCTAACAACTAACAACTAACAACTAACCAATGGTAAGTCTTTATTTTCGAGATTTTTTGATTCGTCAATGGAAACCGAGCGATCGCCATTGTGCATCTGAAATTATTCGCTCTGTATTATCGGAGTACGGTTTGGGTTGGGAACCGGATGGTGCCGATCGAGATGTGTTGCAAGTTGAAGATTATTACTTAGATAAAGGTGGAGACTTTTGGGTAATTGAATACCACGGTGAGGTAGTAGGTTCGGGCGCTTACTATCCCATCGAACGCGGCAAAGACGCTGTAGAGATACGCAAAATGTATTTATTGCCCAAAGCTAGAGGTGTTGGATTGGGGAAATTTTTGTTACAACAGTTGGAAGCAGAAATTAACTGCCGTGGTTTCAAACAAATTTGGATCGAAACTGCCAGCGTTTTGCACGAAGCCGTCAAACTATATGAAAGTAATGATTATATACCTGCAACAGGTGTAGAAACAGAACGCTGCGACCGAGTTTACGTCAAAAAATTGATGTAGAGACGTAAAATTTTACGTCTTTCCAATGCCCAATGCCCCATCCCCTATGCCCACCATATTAAAATGCAAATTTGGAAAACCCTTCTTAATCTTTTTTTACAATCAAATTGTCCTTTATGTCAGCGCTCTGCTTCGCAAGAATTTTGTGAATATTGTCATAAACAGTTGCAAAAGTGTCGTTTAACCGACTCCAGTCGCAGTACAAATAATTTACTATCTCCACCAGTGATTGCTTGGGGTGCTTATGGGGGAGCTATCAAACGGGCGATCGCCACAATGAAATACGAAAATCATCCAGAAATTGCTCGTCCCCTTGGTGAATGGTTGGGAGAAACATGGCTGCAAAATTATGGATATGAAAATTCTTTTATGGTAGTTTCCGATTCCGATGCACCCGGAGAAAGAAAAAAAACGAGGTTTCAACCAAGCAGCACTGATTGCAAAAAGCTTCTGTCAAACAACTGGGCTAAAGTTAAAGGTAAACGGATTACAAAGAGTAAAGAAAACTGAAGCACTGTTTGGATTGTCAGCAACCCAGCGCCAAGAAACTTTAGTTGAAGCTTTTGATATAGGAAAAGATTTTCGTAAACCTCCAAATGTCCCAGTAATTTTAGTTGACGATATCTATACAACGGGTACTACAGTCAATTCTGCTATAGAAATTTTAAGTAAATCTGGAATTATCGTTTCCGGAGTTGCAGCAGTTGCCGTTCCCTCCAAGGCAAACTACACAAAGAATTCATAGCCAAGCTAGGCTAATAAAAATTATAATTAACCAACATTAAGATTATTTTTACAGGAAAATTACATACAACCATGAGTAAGTCTAAAGCGCTGGGTTTAGGACAATTTGGGTTTATTCCTGCTACGTTATTGGTATTTGGTATAAGTACGACAACAGCTTTCGCTCAAGCAAATAAATTTTATAATCCCATACCTTTACCCGCCACTTACGAAATCTCCGATGCGCTATCCGATAAAGATATTCCTACAGGGCAAGGTGGCTTTGCTCGCGACTATATAGTTAAGTTAGCCAAAGGCGATAATTTAGCTATCGATCTTTCCTCAGATAGCTTTGATAGTATTATTACGCTGCTCGCTCCCGACGGTTCAACAATAGCAGAAAATGATGATGGCCCCGACGGCAGCAGCAATTCCCTACTCTTCACCCGCGTTACTAAAGCCGGAACTTACATTGTTCGCGTTCGCTCTTTCGGAGAAACTGGAATCGGCAGTTTTAAATTGAAAGTAACTCGATTGAAGCCAGTTAAGTAGAGATGGGGAATTGGGCATTGGGCATTGGGCATGAGGAGACAAGGAAATAATTCTTAACTACTTACTGCTCACTGCATCGTCATGGCGCAAAGAAAAAGTGCTTCAGTCCATTCTACGACTGCACCGTAAGTATCCCCTGTATGACCACCTAATTTATGCTTGAACCAAGCACCTGTGAGAAAAGCAATTGCAATTCCCGCAAACGTCATGCCGATTGCTGCTAATAAATTATTTTGGCTAAATTGGCTAAATATCGGCTTTACAAAACTTAAAATTAATAGCAGTAAAAGAGAAGGTAAAACGTCCTTGTAAGAACGAATGGCTTGCTTGTGAAATGCACCTTTTCCAGTTGGTTTTAGGTAATCATATCTTTGTATTGCCAATATCTGTCCCCAACGTCCCCATGCACAAGCAGCCATTAGTATCAACCAACGATTTTCTTGTATTTCTGTTAAGGCTACTGTTTTGAGCAAGACTAAAACAATTGCAGCCATTGCTCCAAAGGCTCCTGTGGCACTATCAGTCATTACTTCCAAGCGCCGCTCTTTATCCGTTACTGCTAACCCATCGGCAGTATCCATTGCTCCATCCAAATGCAGTCCTCCCGTAATCACAATCCAGCTTGCTACTACTAATGCACTACGAGTTAGTACTGGTATTCCGATAAAATTAGCTACAATATCGAATAATCCTAAGATTCCTCCAATCGTTATTCCAATCGCTGGAGCAAAACGTGCTACCTCGCCAAACTCCAACTGTTCGATATAAGGCATCGGGATAGACGTGTAAAATATAATACTTGCAACCAAATTTGAAATTTGAGTTTTCCACCACGGGTACTGAGCATTCATACTTGTAAAAATAACTACTTAAGTAGAGCAAAAACAATGGCACTTACGATTACCGCACAAATAACAGTATCAAATTTTAAAACTTGAAATAAGATTTACTTGTATGAGAAACTGAGCCAAAAAATTTGTTATGCTTATCTAAGTAGGAAAAAATTAGCAAGTAATATTTATCACATTTTCATGAAGCATAAAAAGTTGCATTTCAATCGGTGGTAGTGTTTTTTGTACTTTGAAAAAAAAAGCTAATAATTAATGTCAGTGAGTTTAAGCAATTGCCTCCAAAATCTGATATTTGTATATTACAGGGCAGAGCATAGATTACCGCTGATTCATTGGTTATGCAGGCTATAACGTTGTACTTCACCTTTGCTCAAAAAGCTATTTGATTATGAATCACCATCTACCCGAAACCAAAATACCAGCTCCATGTATCGTCAATACAGGTGTCATCGTAAATAAACTTGATATGCGACGATTGCTGGGGGATTTAGGTCGTGTCCCGCTATGCTTACACCCAAGATGGTGAAATTTGCGGCGAGGGTGAAGGGGATGTAATGGAAGTTTTCGCAAATCCCCGACGCTCTACATTAGTCGCCAACAACGCTCTTTATTTAAATGTTTACAGTTTTGATTGTTTAGAACTTACTCTGTCATCCGAAAAGGAAGCCTGTTTTGATTTAGTTCAGGAAGGGATGCGTTTGCGGTTGATTCCCCTTTCTACTCCAATGCAGGAACGGCAAGAACGTTGTTGGAATACTAGCGCCATTGAAGCAATGATGGAGCAGGTTTTATCGGCTAAATGGGACGCTGAAATTGATGATGATAGTTCGGATATGTTCTAAATTTGGTTTAATAAGTTAAATCATTAACCTTCTGAGTCTCGGTTTTCTTAATTTTGAGCGTAAATTTTTCATTCCAATGTCTTGCAAAATGCAGTAACACTTCAGCGCGTGCTGGGATATTTTCTACGCCTCATGGTGTAGTAGAAACCCCGCGCTTTATGCCGGTAGGAACGTTAGCAAACGTTAAAACCATTACTCCAGCCCAGTTAAAGGAAACTGGAGCGCAGATGGTACTTTCAAATACTTATCATCTCCATTTACAACCGGGCGAGTCGATTGTAGCAGGAGCAGGTGGACTACATAAGTTTATGGGTTGGGACAAACCCATGCTTACCGATTCTGGTGGTTTTCAAGTTTTTAGCTTGAGCGAGATGCGTAAAATTACTGAAGAAGGAGTAAGCTTTCGCTCGCCTCATGATGGAAGGATTATAAATTTAACGCCAGAAAAATCAATAGAAATTCAAAATACTTTAGGTGCGGATGTCATCATGGCATTTGATGAATGTCCCCCTGCAACAGCCAATCGCACGGAAGTAGAAGCTGCAACGGAGCGTACTTACCGCTGGTTGTTGAGATGTATTGAAGCGCATAAAAGAAGCGAACAAGCATTGTTTGGAATCGTACAGGGTGGCATTTATGCCGATTTGCGCTCCAAAGCAGCAAATGCTTTAACAGAATTGAATTTACCAGGATACGCAATTGGTGGTGTCAGCGTTGGAGAAGAGCCAGAATTAATTCACGAAATTGTTCGACAAACAGCACCTCTATTACCCGCAGAAAAGCCGCGTTATTTAATGGGTGTTGGTACGCATCAAGAAATGGTATTGGCGATCGCCTCTGGTGTGGATTTATTTGATTGCGTGATTCCCACTCGCTGGGCTAGGCACGGTACTGCTGTAGTAAATGGAGAAAGATGGAACGTAAAAAATGCTAAGTTTCGTGAAGATTTTACTCCCCTAGATGAAACTTGTCCTTGCTACACTTGTCAAAACTTTACTCGCGCTTATTTATCGCATCTGATACGCGCACAAGAGATTTTGGCTTATACGTTATTGAGCATTCATAATATTACCGAATTAATTAGATTTACCCAGAAGATTCGGGAAAGTATATTGAACGATAGCTTTACCACAGACTTTGGGCATTGGTTGAAGTGATAGTAGCAAGTAATTTACACAGACTTTAATTTTCGCTCAGTCTTAGGGAAGCATAAATTTATTACAGGGAAGATTAACTACTTTTTTTGGTAACGGTACAGTTAAAATCGTTAACCGCTATATTTTATTGAAATTTTCAGCAATATTTACTTCTTTGTCAATGAAGTATTACTGCTTGTAATACATCGTAACCTGGAAAAGGAACAGAATTTATCGTATAAATTCCCATTACAGCTTAAAAACTGGGTTTAAAACCGCTTTTTCATCTAAAATCACACTATAAATTTATTTATTCCTTAGTTAGTATTCCCTACTTCCTACTACCCAATCGTGTTAAGATATTGCTCAAATATGAAAACTATGTTGGATACTTGGATTTAAACAAACATGGAAGTAACACTATTATTAGCGAAATTGCCGGAAGCTTATCAAGTTTTTGATCCTCTCGTAGATGTTCTCCCAATCATTCCTGTTTTCTTCTTGTTACTAGCTTTTGTTTGGCAAGCCGCTGTAGGCTTCAAGTAAGTTAACCAAAAATATTTTTTGAGACAGGCTTTGCAAGCTTGTCTTATTTTTTGCCAAATATTATTTACTAAATTTGATATTTCTTAACCATTTGTAATAAATTGGAAAATAGATATAGTATTTACTGTCAGGGTATTATTTAACAAGGTATTAACTATGGGTAACATCAATTTTGTCAAAGAAAACAAAGAAGTAATCGCAGCTGACGGTGCGAATTTACGATTGAAAGCCATGCAAAACAATATTGATATCTATAAAGTATGGGGGAAAATGATGAACTGCGGAGGTGCGGGGCAGTGTGGAACCTGTATTGTAGAGATAACAGAAGGAATGGAAAATCTCTCACCTCGTACCGATGCAGAAACCAAAATGTTGAAGAAAAAGCCGGATAATCATCGTCTTGCTTGTCAAACTTTAGTTAATGGTTCTGTAAGTGTAGCAACCAAGCCTTGAGAATTATATCTTGCAAGCTGTCTTTTTTATGATATCGTTCGGCTTAAGCATTAGTAATGCTATGCTAAAACTAGTGGCTGCAAATAAAAAGAGAGGCTTTTTTAACAATGCAAACTAATGATTTGGGATTCATTGCGAGCATTTTGTTCGTACTAGTTCCCGCAATTTTTTTAGTACTACTTTACACTTTAACAGTTAGCCGTGAAGGCGGAAGAAACGATTCTTAATTAAGACTTGATTGTTTAAAAGGAAAAACCCCGACACTATGTATCAGTGTAGGGGTTTTATCTATCAACCGCGAAATCTATATTTAAATGAATCGAATCGAAAATAGCGTTTAAGCTGCGGCAGTACGCGCTAGTAAAACCGGACAGGTAGCATTAATTCTGACATAATCAGAAAGTGAAGCACCTATAAGTTTATCCAAATCTACAAAATTCTTAGCGATTGAAGGGCGACGGTCTGGAGAGCCGACTAATAATAAGTCTATATTCATCTCGGAAGCCAAGCTACAAATTTTTTCACCCGGTTTACCAATGCTGAGTATACTGCGAGATTTAACACCTTGCATTTGAGCTTTTTTAGCTGCTGCTTCTAAAATGGGGTGTTTTTCAGAATTAATCTGTGCAGTTTCGGCTGATGGACTCTTTAGATCGGTCATAACGTGAGTTAAAACTAACTCGCTGCCTTTGATATCTTTTAGTAAGAATAAAGCCAAGTCTAGACAGTACTGTGACGCTTCCGATTTGTCAACCGCCACCATAACTCGGTTAATTGCTTTGACATAAATGTCATCTTTAACCAGTAACATCGGACGAGAAGAAAGCTGGAAAACATACTGACTGACTGAATTAGCCAAAATTGATTCCAAGCGCTTGAGTCCTCTTGAACCCATAATAATCAAATCGGCATCAATTTCATTTGCCACTTGACAAACCACATCTTTCGGTTCGCCTTGACGCAGCACTGAATTAACTTGATTGGGATTGAGCTGCAGCTTTTGAATAGCGCTTGCTAAAATTTTACCGCCTTCTTGCCACTTAGCTGTCATTGTTTCGGCGGTAGTTTGTGGAGGAACAACGTGCAAAACGGTAATTTTTGCTCGTTGAATTGATGGTATTTCCTCCATCAGTTTGAGCATTTCTTCCGCATGTCCCAATCCTGAGACAGCTAGCAAAATATTTTGCATCATAGGGACATCTTTCTTATTGCCTAACTTAGGTTTTCACGTGAAGCTCGGTTGGAGAAGATTCCCCTACCATACTCCACCGTCTTACTCGAATTGTCTCTGTTTTTTGCCATTGCAATCGGGCAAATGACAAAGGACAAAGGACGGTCGTGTAGATATGAACCGGCATTACTTGAAGTTATAATTTACGGTTCCATATTATTTAGCTTACTTCTAATTCTGCCTTATTAAGTTAACAATTAATTATAAAATTGATTAGTTGTAATCTATGTTTAATAAAGTTAATTATAACTAAGTAAAGTATTGTAAAGAATATACAGATAAAAATAACAGTATAAATTTTTGTAAATAAAGTTAGTAAATTCGATTTTAGATTTTATTTTTGCCTAACCCTTACTACCTATCTTGGATAAATTTTCATCAAGCCCTACGTAAATTCGATTAACTTCAACAAAGATTTACTTTAATTCAGAGAAAATTCGGTAGCTGATTTGCTTTGCGACTAGTTATATTGATTGGCATTCCCTCGGGGAATTTAACTCAATATAAGTATCAGAAAAAGCGCGTTTGTCAACGTATCTACCAGTCAACTATATGCATCTGCACGCACAGTCCAATAATGATTCCCAACTGCTTCAAGTGCTTTTAGAGCATACACCTGTAGCTGTTGCAATGTTTGATACTCAGATGTGCCTGATGGCAGCAAGTCGTAAATGGCTGGCAGATTATGGTTTGAATGGAGAATATCCGATCGGTAGTTGTTATTACGAAATACTTCCCCAAAATTCAGATAAATGGAAGATAATTCACCAACGCTGTTTGACTGGTGCAATAGCAAGTTGCGAAGCTGACAAAATGGTGGGTATTGATGGTGAATTGGAGTGGATCAAATGGGAATGTCGTCCTTGGAATCAAGATAATGGTGAAATTGGTGGAATAATCTTTTCCTCAGAGAAAGTTACAGAACAAATGCTTTGCGAGCAAGCATTAACAGCTAACGAAAAACGCTTGCGAAAACTAGCTGCGGATTTACCAGGGGTTATTTATCAGTTTCGCTTAGATGCAAATGGCGAAATGTCGTTTCCTTATATGAGTTCTGGTTGTCGGAGGTTTCTGGAAATAGAACCTCAAAAAGCCGAGCAAAATTTCCATGTTGTTTTTGATTTAATTCATCCTTCAGACAAAGAATCCTATCTGGAGTCAATGAAACTCTCAGCTGATACGTTGTTACCTTGGCTGTGGGAGGGAAGAATCATTACACATAGCGGTAAATGCAAGTGGATTCGGTGCGTATTGCGACCGGAAAAACAAGCTGGTTGCGACATTCTTTGGAGTGGGCTGATGATTGATATCAGCGACAAAATACAAATAGAAGAACAGCTACGGCAGTATCAGCTAGATTTAGAAAGCAAGGTGCAGTATCGCACTGCCGAACTTGAGGCAACGAACACACAACTACAAACCCAAATTTCAGGAAGACAACAAGCCGAAAAGACATTACATCAAACAGAAGCGCGGTTTGAAAAACTAGCGGCTAACGTTCCGGGAATGATTTATCAATATATATTGCATCCAGATGGTAGCAGCCATTTGCCCTATGTAAGTCCTGGTTGTTATAACCTTTATGAATTGAAACCCGAACAGATTCAACAAGATGTTAAAAATACTTTTGAAAAAACCCATCCGGATGACCTACCAATCTTACAGCAGTCAATAGCGGTATCGGCCCAAAATTTAGAGCCTTGGAAGCAAGAATGGCGAATTACGACCCCATCAGGAGAATTGAAGTGGTTGAAGGGGCATTCTAAACCGGAAAAGCAACCTAACGGAGATATTGTCTGGGATGGGATGGTGATGGATATTACCGAGCTTAAGCAAGCAGAAGAAGATGTACAAAAGTTTGTATCTTTAATAGAAAATAGCTCCGACTTTATTGCTATAGCATCACTTGACACTCAAACTTTGTTCCTTAACGAAGCTGGTAAAAAACTTGTAGGAATAAATAGTACTGAAGAATACAGACGGACAACTATAGCTGATTATCATACACCTGAAGATTGGAAACATTTCGAGAAAAATATGGTGCCGATTATCCAAGATACAGGACGATGGCAAGGAGAGTTCCGCTTTAGGCATTGTAAAACAGGTAAACTTATTCCAATTGATTACAATGTTTTTGTTATTAAAGATCAAAAAACCGAGAAACCCATAGCTTTCGCTACCGTTACACGAGATATTTCAGCACGTAAACAAGCCGAAGCTGCTATAAAAGAATCAGAAGCAAAATATCGTGAATTAGCGCGTCGGGAACAACTTCTTAACAATCTCGCCAGCCAAATTCGTGAATCATTAGATTTAAACACTGTTTTAAAAACAGCGATACAACAAATTAGAGATTTATTAGATATTGATAGATGCAGTTTTTCTTGGTTTAATCCTAATGCTAAACCTCCTATTTGGGAAACTATTGAAGAATCAAAAAATAGTAGTTTACCTAGTTTGATAGGTCGCCATTCTATAGATAAGGTAGGGTCGGTGACAGAACTATTTATCAAACAAGAAATACTAAAAATAGACGATGCGAGCAAATGTGAAGAACCAATACATCGACAATTCTTAGAATCTTTAGGGATTAAATCAGAAATTGTGCTGCCAATCCAGACCCGTTCCGGTCAAATTGGTGTAATTGTTTGTGGTCACTGGGCAGAAACTCGTCCTTGGACTGATGGTGAAGTAGAATTACTGCAAGCAGTAGTGGATCAATTGGCGATCGCCATTAACCAAGCCGATCTTTATGCAGAAACTCAACAAACAGCATTAAATGCTCAACAACAAGCGCAACAAATAGAACAAACGCTACAACAGCTCCAAAAAGCTCAATCTCAGTTGGTGCAAAGTGAAAAAATGTCTGGTTTGGGTCAGCTAGTTGCTGGAGTCGCTCACGAAATCAACAATCCTGTCAATTTTATTTACGGTAATTTAGCTCATGCAAGTAGTTATACTGAAGACATATTAGGTTTACTCAAACTGTACGAACGAGAATATCCCGAACCAACTCCGGAAATACAAGAAGAAATAAAAGCCCTCGATGTAGATTTTCTAGCTTCCGATCTACCTAAGCTAATGAAATCAATGATGATAGGGGCTGAAAGGATTCGAGGAATCGTACAATCGTTGAGAACCTTTTCTCGTCTTGACGAAGCAGAAATGAAAACGGTAGATATTCATGAAGGTATTGAAAGTACTTTGATGATTCTGCAACATCGTCTTAAGCCCAAGCAGGAGCATCATGGAATTGAGATAATTAAGCAATACGCTAATCTACCTAAAGTTGTTTGCTTTGCCGGACAGCTAAATCAAGTATTTATGAATTTGCTTGCTAATGCAATTGACGCATTAGAAGAAGGACTACATAAAGGTCAAGTCTGTACACCTAAAATCAAAATTACTACGGAAATGCTAAATAATGATTATGTTGCTATCCACATTATAGATAACGGCACGGGAATTTCCGAAAAAGTCCAGCGACGTTTATTTGACCCATTCTTTACTACTAAGCCTGTTGGAGTTGGAACTGGTTTAGGTTTATCAATTAGTTATCAGATTATCGTTGATAAACATGGTGGTCAGCTACTCTGCTTTAGCAAACAGGGAGAAGGTACTGAGTTTGTTATTGAAATTCCTACGACTCAACCAGACAACACTTGAAAAATAAATGCATGAACTTATATGTCTTTGTTTACTACCTTCCCGCTCTAAAATTAGCGAAAAATTGTAGGTTTGGTTTCGTTCCTTAGACCAGCATTCGTTGGGTTTTAATTCGTTCAACCCAACAACCCAACCTACTTAATAGGTAATCTTCTACCGAGAAAAGAGTAGCATATAAGTCTCTGATACAATCAATGATTTGCACAATAACAATTAATGGTATAGCATTTTTGATTTGCTACTAAAGTATTTATACTGAGACATAAAAAAAATAGCCTTATATTTACCTTATGCATATATAGTCTTTTTACAAAAAATCAAGATTTTTAAATACTTATAGTGAAAAGCAAAAGCTAACACAATATTCAGGTTACTGTTCTAATTTTTCTTTATCTAATCTTTAAAACTGCTAAAAATAAATATACATTTTTTTTAAACCTGTACTTATTTATAAATAGTATTACTTACAAATATTGTAAATTGATAACATTATTACTTCTATAGATAAAATGATATTTTACAGATATTTACTGCTGTAAAAATAGAAAAACTGGTTTAAATTCTAGTTATGGATAAAAATTGATGAATGCTGACAGATTTTTATAATTTTGTATAGCAGGCAATACATATTAATTTATTCATATTAAGGCTCAAAGCCTTTGCTACTTATATATCAGGTTGCACTATCTAATTTTATATGCATTGAGATATCAAAATGCATTCAAAACTTGATAAATAGTTAGCAATATAAGGAAATAAATCTGATGCAAGAAGTATTTGCACTAATTGAAAAGAACAAGAAAGAATTTACCAAATTAGAATTATTTGAGTATATGCAAGATAAAAGTATTACGCCGAATGATAGGCTATCTTTTGCTCCTTGCATGACTCATTTTATTATGAGCTTCGGTGATTTAAATAAATATGTATTGAAAGAAGCACAGCCAGTTAACAAGCTTCAACATATAATTAACGAACACGCTAATGAGGATGAGGAACACTGGCGTTGGTTTGTTACAGACCTAGAAAAACTAGATTGCAATCCAATTCAAAATTTTTCAAAAGCATTAAAGTCTATTTGGAGCGAAGAAACTAAAATTACTCGTCAAATATCATATCATGTTGCTGGATATACTTTAACAGCAGAACCCATAATTAAAATAGCAGCAATTGAAGCATTAGAAGCAGTAGGGAATGTTTTCTTCTGTGCTTCATCTCAAGTTGCTTCAGACTTAAAGAAAATTACAAAAAAAGATTATCTTTATTTTGGTGAATCACATTTGAAGTTAGAAACAGGACATACTGTAGGAACACCAGAAACAGAATGTTTTTTAACAGAAATAGTGCTTACAGATTCACAGCGTCAACAAGCTTTTGATATAGTCGAGAAAATATTTCAAATTTTTACAGAATGGACATACGAGCTTTTAGCTTACGCACAAAAGCATGGTAAAGAATCTGCTATAGAAAACAAGATAGAACCAGGTTTGATGCTTTGCGTTTGATAAAATATTACGACGCGCCAGGATGCTGAATATCAACATGAAAAAAGACGTTGCATTGCAACGTCTTTTTTTATAAGTTCATTTCAAGAAGTATTAGGAAATATCCAATTTCCCATGCCCAATTACCTAAGCCGCACTTTTCAGACCATTATGCTTGAGTAAAGGTTCGGTACTCGGTTCTCTACCACGGAAAGATTCAAATACTTCCATCGGATGTTTGCTACCGCCAAGTGCAAGTACGGTGTCGCGATAGCGTTTACCTGTCTCTTTAATAGCTTCTTCGTCTTCTAATCCCGCTTCTTCAAAAGCAGCAAAAGCATCCGCGCTTAATACTTCAGCCCATTTATAGCTGTAATAACCTGCCGCATATCCACCAGCAAAAATATGTCCGAAGGCACAGAGGAAGTTATCTTCTGGTAGCGGTGGCAATACAGTTGTATTTTTGGCGATGCGGCTGCGTACATCTTCGGGAGTTTCGCTACCACCGGGGACGATAACGGTAATGTAATTCTATATCGAGCAAGCTAAAGTGCAGTTGACGCAACATCCCGCTACCGCTCATATAGTTACGTGCAGCAACTAATTTCTGATAATAATGTTCTGGCAGAGGTTCGCCGGTTTCGTAATGCTTCGCCATTCCCATCAAAGTCGGGCGTTCGTAACACCAGTTTTCCATGAATTGACTGGGTAATTCTACGGCATCCCACTCGACATTATTAATACCAGCAGCGCTAGGATAATTTATCTTGGTAAGCATATGCTGCAAGCCGTGACCAAATTCGTGGAAAAGGGTTTCTACTTCCGTAAAGGTCATTAAGCTGGGTTTATCATCAACCGGGGGAGTTTGGTTGCATATCAAATAAGCAACGGGTAACTGAATATCAGCTTTACCGTTTTGCTTAATTTGACGGCGATTTAAACAGGTATCCATCCATGCACCACCGCGTTTCTCGGCTGGGCGGCTGTAAGGATCTAAATAGAAATAAGCTATGGGATTACCCGTTTCATCAGCTATTTGAAAATAGCGAACATTTTCGTGCCATACCGGCGCTTGTCCGTCAGCAGGAGTAACGCTAACGTTGAATAAGCGTTTTACCAATCCGAATAAACCGTCAAGAACTTGAGGAAGTGGGAAATAGGGACGTAATTCTTCCTGGGTAAAATCAAACTTCTCTTCGCGCTGACGCTCTGCCCAAAAGGTAACGTCCCAGTTTTTTAAATCCTTCGCTTCTGGAGCATTTTTAGAAGCTGCAAATTCTTTTAATTCTTCTAATTCTTTTTGTGCGGCATCGTAACTGGTAAGACGCAATTCTTCTAAAAGTCTATCAACTGCTTCTACGTTAGGAGCCATTTTACTTGCTAAACTCACCTCGGCATAGTTCTTATATCCGAGTAATTCAGCTAATTCTTGCCTTAGCTCCAAAATACGCTTGATTATCGGTCTATTATCCAACTCTCCCGAAGATGCGCGAGAAATAAACGCTTTATACAGTTGTTCGCGTAAATCGCGTCGCTTGCTGTGCTGCATAAAAGGAGCATAGCTGGGAAAATCCAAAGTTATCAGCCAAGGGCCATTTTCCGGAGTCGCGTTTTCTTCACCAGCATCTCTTGCTGCTTGTGCTGCCAAACTCAGCCAGCTTGGAGGTAAACCTTCGACTTCTTCGGGGTTTACTAACTTTAAACTAAAAGCTTTAGTTGCATCCAAAACATGGTTTGAGAACTTCGTGGAAATTTCTGCCATTTCCATTTGAATAGCATTAAAACGTTCTTGTGCTTCACCTTCCAAACCAATACCAGCAAGTTCAGCATCGCGGATAGATGATTCAATAATTCGCTGTTGTGCTGAATCCAAAGTGTTCCAAATATCGTCTTCTCGCAATGCTTTGAAAGCATTATAAATAGGTTTACTTTGGCTGAGTCGGTTAGAAAACTGTACTATTTGAGGTTGTGAAGTTTCGTAAGCTTGACGTAATTCCGGGCTATTTTTCACACCCATCAAATGGCTAACAATACCCCAACTCCAAGTTAAACGTTCGGTTAACCGTTCCAAAGGTTCTACCAAACCGCTCCAAGTGGGTTTTAAATCGGCTTCTAATTGAGTAAGTTCTTCATTTAGTTCTGAGAGTAATTGATTTAAAGCAGGTTCTACGTGTTCCGGCTTAACTTCTGCAAAAGGAGGTAAACCCGAACATTTGAGCAAGGGATTATCTGAGATAGCAACTTTCGTGGTCATAAATGTGTGTGAGAGGCAAATATTCTATTATATATAGTTCTAATTTAATTAATATTCGTAAATTTGGTGTTTGTGGAATTCCGTACCGAAGAGGATGGGCAAATAATGTAGAGACGTAGCAGTGCTACGTCTCCCGACAATTGCGGGAAAAAAGTCAGATCGCATTCGTAATTTCCATAGTTTCCAACACCATCCAAACTACAAATAATCCATACATCCCCAGCAATACTACGCATTCTTTCTTACTCAAAACCAATCCCGTGCGAAGCATCGCGAATAAAACAATCGTGGCAAAAGTTAATACACCCATCATCGGAGCAGCAACAGCAAAATCAATAATTGAAGCACCAGCAATCATTACTCCTACAGGAATCGCTACGAGCAAATCAAAAATATTGCTACCTAATACATTCGCGAGGCTGATAATCCCATCACCTCTTTGAGCAGCGCGGATACTCACAAAAGCATCCGGTAAACTAGTACCCGCAGCAATAACGGTGATACCCCAGAGAAAAGTTGGTGTATTTAAAACCTTTCCTAAACCAATCGCACCTGAAACTAATCCTTCAACACTGATAACAATAAGAACCAAACTGAATAACAATCGCAGCCATTCTTTACCAATACGAATATTTGATGGACGCTCGCGATTACTGGTTTGATTGTCTTCCATAGTGTCTTGCTGCTGTAAAAACAAATATAGTCCGTACATAGAAAGAGGCATCAAAGCAATTAATCGGTTCATTTTGCCCTGCAACATTACACCCGGTACCGGGTTGTAAATAACCGCAAAAGTAAAAGCTAGTAATAATACGGTAATGCTAGTAATATAAAATTGAGCATCCTTATAAACCAAAAGGCGATCGGCACTTAAACGTTGCCCTACCAAACCGGAAATTCCGGGGATGACAAGAATATTAAAAATAGCCGAACCAACAATTGCTGCAACACCCAAATCAAACTGTCCGTGAACGAGCGTTGCAAGTACCGTACTAGATAATTCCGGAAAACTTGAGCCAACCGCAACCACAACGCTTCCTTGAACAACGGGTGGTAATCGATAGTATTTAGATAAATTTTCGGCAGCAGTTTCTAACATAAAGCTGGCTTTCCAAACTACAGCAGTAGATATTACTATTAGACCGATATATAAAATTAATCGTAATGCGTCCATTGGCTGGGGTTAAACAATAATGTTAATTAAGAGTTGCACGCCAAGACGCAAAGATGCAAAGTTTTAGGAATACATTATTCAATTTTCTTTAAGAAGCAAATGAGAAAGAGAAAGTTGTATGTAAGTAGTGCGAGCAAGATGCTCCCACTACAAATTTATATATCAACTTCTTCGAGACGTTCCCAGTTGTCGGCTGGGAATAATTCACTTACCGCACCTTGTAACTGAATTTCTCCTTGTTTTAATACTGTTACTGTGTCGGCAATCTCACAGACGAAATCAATATTATTGCTGACTAAAAGCACGGTTTTACCCATCTCACAAACTTTATCTAGTAACTCTGCAATCTGACGACGAGATGATGCACTTAAACCAACTGTAGGTTCGTCAAGAGTTAGCACTTTCGGATCTACAATTAAAGCTTCAGCGATAGTAATGAGTTTGCGCTGTCCTCGTGATAGTAAAATTGGGGTCTTCGTCGAGCATATTTTCATCAATTCCGACTAGCTCGCAGACACGCTCTTGCTGTTCGGAAATATGATCGTCTTCTTGACACTCCCCGGCGTGAACGCACGGGGATTCTTGGATCTACGACATAACTTGCTACTGCTGGCTTACACCAACCGGAGTAGAGGTGTAAAATTAGGAAATTTAATTAAATTTTAAATATAACTTAAATAATTATTAAACTAATTGTCTGCTTATCCAGACAAAATAAAAGTTGGTAATTCATATAGCCTAGCTAAGTCAAATACAGTATCCTCAATCAGGTTAAAAAAATAATTCTCTCAATTTTCTAATAAAAAACTAAAGTCAGAAGCTAGAAAAGTTAATTTCCAAGTTCTGACTTATGTTTGATATTAAATTTTTAGTTAAAAATCTGGCAGTGCTTAAATATTCTTCATTATGATATTTATGATGATATTTTTTATTTACAATCAGAACCAATACATTTAACCGTCTTTACAGCTTCAACTTCATTTCTGACAAACAGATTAAACTTAGGTTGCCAAACATATAGTTGGTAAACTGCTAACAACAACAATACACTACCTATTTGTACAACTGATGGAGCCGATACAAACCCCATTACTAAAAGTATTACTCCGGTAAAAAGTACTGCGATACGATAGACTTCTTCGGCAATCTTTAGCCCTAAGCAGATAGTACACAACGCAAGAATAAATAGTACTGGATATACTGTTAACATTTTTAGTTCCTAAAATTAGCTAGTAGAATCATCTATCGTTCTATTACAATAACAATTGTTTTAACGTTAGATAATAATTGTTTTACAATTCTAAATATCAAGCTTCGACAGATATTGAAAAATCTCAAAAAAAGCGGATTTTAGATACTTTACTTAACATTTATTCAAGTTGTTACCGTTGTAATCCAATGTCTTGTAGAACGTCAACTCTATATTACTCATGAATAATGCTTTTGGAGTCCATGTTTATAGGGATCAACCATTTAAGAACAGGATTGAGAACTATGGTTTATTGTATAATTGTTTTTTTAAAAGAAAGAACGAATTTCAGACATCAATTTATATGATTGCCTTTCAAACAAGATATTGCTGCCATGTTTATAACAGACATATCGGCGGAAAGTTTCATCTCTAATAAAATTTGTATTTTCAAGAAATATATAGTAAGAATCTGCATTACTGCCATTCATTCCAAAATATTGCTGTTTCGGTAGCTATAACTTGAGCGGATATAATTATCAATAGTTAAAAACTCACTGATGTCAACGTAACTAAAAACCATTTAATCTCTTACAATCAACTATTCTGCGGTTTCCAGAGATACTGCAATTCACACTAAAACAAGCTTTCCCTATCTATAGGTTTTTCCGGAATAATAAACAATTATCGTAAATACTCATTTCAATACCTTCACGAATAAATCACCATCTGAGCATTAGATAACCGATAGAGACACTTTCTTGATACTGATGATTTCAATATTTTTAATAGGATATTTTCAAATCAACCGATCGTTTTTGTTAAATTGCAGAACCAATATAATCAATATTACAGAAAAAAAGATTTAAATATATACTCCTTAAGTCGTATTTATAAATTTATCTTAGGAGAGTAATTGAGTTAAAGATCGGGTATTTAACTTATTTAATTAAAAAAGCTATAACTATCTAACTGTTTCTGGAATTAACGCATATTTTCATTTTTGTAGATAAAAACAATATTTTTTTAACATTGTTCTAAAAAACGGCGATATTTTGAGAAAAAGTAACAAAACCTATAGTAAAGCAACCACGCATACAGGAGAACCACTACCTCCACGCAATCTCAAAATCCCAATAACAATAGTTATTCCAGTAGAAGGTAACTGTTCCAAATTAGTTAAATTCTCTAATACAATGCGTGGTTGATCTAAAACTAAGCGATTGATGGTAAAATTTGTCTCTTTTCCCCCATCTACACCGTGAGTATCGATGCCAATTCCGGCAATATTTCTTTTTTGAATTAATAACTTAGTTGCATCAACACCAAAACCTGGAAAATGCATAGTTCCTCGAACATCTTTGTTAAAAAAAGCTTTCTCATCATTCCATTTTTCTTGCCAATCCGTTCTTAATAAGACTAGACACTTATCGGGAATTTTCCCGTATCGATCTTCCCAAACCTCAATATCAGCAATACTCAGCACATAATCGGGATTAACTGCCACAGAAGGACAAATATCTATCACCACGGCAGGTAAAACCAGTGAATTAGCCGGGTATTCGTCTATTCCCGCACCATTACCATGAAAACTTATCGGTGCGTTGATATGAGTAGCAGAATGTTCCCCCATTGAAAACTGACGCAGATAATAACCATCTTTTTCCCAATCTGCTACCGTTTCAAATTCTACGGATGGATCGCCTTCCCATCGAGGAATATTTGGATCGATAACGTGACTTAAGTGAATCACGCGGGAATATGAAATTTGATGTTGAATGTTAGCAGAACTAAAGTTCTGCGTTAACCTTGCTAAAGTAGCTTCCATAATCGCACTACTTTGCCCGGTGACAGTAAATACCAAGGCTTCACGATAAATCCGCTGTGCTGCATGATGAGTGTAATTAGCAGCCCCACTAGAAACAGTTACCGCCCCATGAGCTATTCTTGTTATTAGATCGATAGCCCAAGCTCTTAATTGCAGCTTTTGCCTAAACTCTACTTCTTGCTGCCTTGCTTTCCCAATCGCACTACGACAGCTATTTAACTCAGCTTGGAGAGAATTGAAAGCATCATTGATAAAAGATAATGATTTCTTCTCAAACGCCGATTTAATAACATCTAAACCAGCTTCAGCACATCCAAAAGCGAGAAAGGTAGCTCTAAGAAGATTCTTTCGATCGTTTTCCTGTATCCAACCCGGTGGTTTAATAGAAACTACCAACTCTTCAGGCAGAAACCAATTTAAAGTCGCAGAAACAGTATTTGTTGAATTCATTGCCGCTAATTGTGCGGGGCAACTAAAGGTTATTTCACCCCCTGCTTGTTTGGTGTTTTTAAAAGGAGCGATTCCAAAAACGGCACCTCCATCAGGTAAAGTCGCAGCAACAATAAATTCTTGGAAGAATCCAAATCCAGTTATCCAAGGTACAACACCATTTATACGATAACCCCCCGGTACCGCAAGGGCTGTAATTATTGGTTCACCTCTGCGACGCAAATGAGAGAAGCCCACACCCAGTAAAACTTTCCCACTACCCATAAGCGGGAGATATTCTTGTTGAAGAGTAGAATTATCACCCGCAAGCAACATTCCAGCAGCACTTTGATGTTGTGTTTGTAAAAAAGCTAAAGCCCCAGAATATCTAGCTACTAATTCTTGAAAATTACCATAATCAACTTCGCTAAATCCCTTACCACCCCATTTTTCCGGAAACCCTCAACGCTAATAAATCTAAATTCCCCAAACCTTGCAAAGCCTCAAGCAAAGCATCCGGTGATTTATCTATTTCGTTAGCCTTTAATGCAACAGTTTCGGATAAATAAGATTTAGCTGAATCCAAGAAAGAAGAAAGATTATGAAGAGACACTTTCGCAGAAGAATCCATAGCGGCGTATTTTAACAATATTACCCTAATTCAGCACCGAAGGGGATGGGGTGATGGGGTAATAGGTTACTTCGATAGCGAGCGAGACGTATGTCCTTACGGACACGCTACGCTAACGCACTAACTGCTCACTACTCACTACTCACTACTCCCTACTCCTAACTCCTAACTAAAATAGATAATCCCCCGAACCTTATATACTCCAAGGTGCGGGGGAAGTTCAAATGTTGCAGCAAAAAGTGAATTACTATTTAAGTTAACACCTTAGCAGTTAAGCTTGAGCTAAGAAAATATTAAATTTAGTTTAAGACATCATGAAAAATACGGAACAAAGAAAATTTTCTCTTGCTTCTACCGTATATCGAAGAATATTTAACCATTCGCCCCCAATTACACATTACGTTTGCGAGTTGGTAAGCGACTAACTGTATGTATCCAGATATTACACCTTAATTCTTCGATTTATCTCGGGGTTCAGACCCCTTATTCCCTAACAATTATTGATTTATTCGTTCTAGAAAACAATCCCAGTCACGGCGTTGCTCCCATATCACCTTTATGTATCGCCACTGGAATTTCATAATATAAATACATTTATTGAATTGTCCCCTCGTCCCCTTCCTCATCCCCTTGTCCCCTTCCTTATCCCTACTCCTCAAAAAGCTTCTTGGGATAAATCGGAATACTTTTTCTAGTTTCCTTTCGAGTTTGTTGTTGAGGTATTTCGGAATCAGTGCGAGAACGAAATTCTACAACATTGCTTTTGATAGTAATATCGTAGTTACCGAAAAAGTCGTGACCTAACAGTCCATTTTGCAATTCCGATCCGGCGATCGCCACGGCAACTTTCTTAACTTTGACACCACCGGCTTCGATTGAATCAACATAACCGATGGGGAATTCTACCGATTGAGCCGAAGCGGTATTTGCCCTTGCTTTGCCAACGGTGGTAACAGCGAGTAATTTAGCCATTCGCTGGGTAATTACGGTACCGCTAGCACCCGTATCGACAATCATTTCAAATCGCTGTTTTCCGTTAAAAGTGACATCGATAATTGGCGTACCCCCAATGCGTCGTTTAATTGGGGCGCGAAATGCCGTAACTTCAGGTTTGTTTTCTGGAATAGGTACGGCAGCAGCATATACAGATTGTGTATCGACGGGTATGGGTATCGGCTGACGTGGTGTTGGTGGTGGTTGTGGTGGTTCCGCCTGTGGTAATGAGGTAGGTACTTGAATAGGTACTGCGGCTACTTGAGATTGTAAATTTTGTTGTAATATCTTTTGTACTGCTGGAGGAACCTGCATTTTTTGACGTGCAATCGATTCTTTCAACGGTGGTACTGTTACCACTATTCTTTCAGGTTCTGGATCTGGATTTGGTTGTCCAAGAGCAACAGATTTTTCCAGAGCATAATCAAAATGACGCTGGTATTCTTTAACTTTTACTTTGGCTATAGGATAGTAGCGACTTTGAGAGCGAACCGATTTCATCAAATTAATAGCATCTTGATAATAATCAGCAACTAATTTCCAATCTTCTGACGATTGAGCCGATTGACTTACACTGAAACCACCACTAGCTTTGTCCAATCCCATTTCAAAGGAAGTTGGTTCTAAAGTTTCTTGCTCGGTTTTTTTTGAGAGCGGTTTTGGGCTGGATGTTTCTTTTAGCGAGCCAGCCGAATTCACCATGTTAGACGTACCTGGCACCGCCAAGGGCTTCTGGGGAATTTTGACGGTTTTTGATTGTTTGCTACAGGCAACACCAACTATAGTTAGTGCGCTCCATAGTAAAGTTAATGCTGCACGGGTTTTCAAAGGCTCAAGCATAATAATTTTTGATTTTACCAAGCCCTTGGGGGCAAAAATCTACTTTCAGGTTTTAATTATTTAACGTCGCGAACGCGCCACTATCTGCCTGTTTTTTTCGTAGTCAGAAATATATCTGTAAGCTTAATTAAATTTCTCCTTATATAGAATACCCTTTTTACTATTTTAATCATTAGGGGCACGAGCAGTTTACCCAGTTTGCAGAGTTTTAATAGAAGTTAAAAGTTGAGCTTAAAAAAATGCATAGCACTTTACAAGCATAATTCAACAATTCCTTCACTATTAGAAGCCCCTTTGTACCTCACGATACTTTATAATTATCTTTCGTTCGTGCCCAATAGATAATTACCATTACCTATTGTTGCTTTATAGTTTTATTACTTATGCCTCTGTTTGACGCAACACCGGCTCTACTTGTCCTAGCAGATGGAACTAGCTATAACGGCTGGTCTTTTGGTGCAACCGGCACCGCTATCGGAGAAGTTGTTTTTAATACCGGCATGACCGGATATCAAGAAGTGCTGACCGACCCCAGCTATTGCGGTCAAATCATCGTGTTTACCTATCCGGAGCTAGGCAATACTGGTGTGAATCCAGAAGATGCCGAGTCAGACAAGCCCCATGTTAAAGCTTGTATCGCCAGAAATATTTGCGATCGCCCCAGTAATTGGCGAGCAACTCAATCTTTACCCGACTACTTAAAAGAGCATCATATACCGGGAATTTATGGTATTGATACTCGTGCTTTAACTCGTAAAATTCGCGACTCTGGAGCAATGAATGGCGGTGTTTCGACTGAAATACTCGATCCAGCTGAATTATTAGAACGGGTGAATGCAGCTCCATCAATGAGCGGATTAAATTTGGTCAAAGAGGTAACAACTTCCCACGTTTACGAATGGTCCGAAGCGACTACACCAGCGTGGGAATTTAATACAGATTCCCAGACGAGTGAAGAAGAAAAATTTACCGTAGTAGCCTTAGATTTTGGCGTTAAAAGAAATATATTGCGTCGCTTAGCAAGTCATGGTTGTCGAGTAATTGTAGTACCAGCAGATACTTCAACCCAGGAAATTCTCAAACATAATCCAGACGGAATATTTCTTTCCAACGGGCCAGGAGATCCCAGCGCCGTTACCGAAGGAATTGAAACCGCCAAAGCACTATTAAAATCTGAGAAGCCCTTATTTGGCATTTGCATGGGACATCAAATTTTGGGTCAAGCTTTGGGGGCGCAAACCTATAAGCTCAAATTTGGTCATCGTGGTTTAAATCAACCAGCAGGTTTGAAAGAACGAATCGAAATAACTTCTCAAAACCACAGCTTTGCCATCGATCCCGATTCTTTAACTCACAGTGATGTGGAAATTAGCCACCTCAACTTAAACGACAGTACAGTTGCTGGAGTCAAACATAAAACTTTACCAATTTTCTCGGTACAATATCATCCAGAAGCATCTCCTGGTCCTCACGATGCAGATTATTTATTTGAGCAGTTTGTTCAATCGATGAAAAAAGCTCGTCAAACAATTACCGCTTGAGTAAAAGTCGGGTAAAAATAAAGGAAGCGAAAAATTGGAGCATTATTTAAGTTCCAAATTTAAGCTTGAATTTATTATTTCTGCTGTCTTTTCTGTAAGTAACAGTTAAAGTAGACAACAGACACAAAAAACATCTATACTTGAGCGTTTGCTTTCACCACGAGGAGGGAATTATAGCTGAACCACTAAATCTAACCGTTAGCCTGCGAGGTACTCGTGAAGTCCGGGATAGTTGTCAGCTATTCCGCCTCACAGGTTTGTTAGACGCATTTTCCGAGCCGACATTTCGTAAGGTACTTAGTAGTAAGATTGACGAAGGTCCCAGACACGTCATCCTGGATCTTTCACAAATTGACTTTGTAGATAGTTCTGGTTTAGGAGCTTTGGTACAGTTAGCCAAGCAATCTCAAACCGAAGGAGGTACCTTTCAAATCGTCACTAACGCCCGCGTTACTCAAACAGTCAAGCTAGTACGTTTGGAAAAGTTTCTTGCTTTGCAAACTTCGGTTGATAAAGCATTAGAAAATACCAAATCCTCTTGACGGCTTGACAATCGTTCAAATTAGCTATCCGATGTTTAAATCTGGATAGCTAAATTTTTATTTAATAGAATCAAATTTAAGAAAAAATGATTTTACTTCGATCGCAGCATAAAAAATAAGCTTGAAATATACTTACTTTAGTAATATTTAAGATATATATATTTAATTATGTATATGCAATGGCTGTAATTTATAACTGGCAAGTATTTCGCAAAAAAAGATCTGGATATTTTTTTTTGCGGAATTAATTCATTCAAAGATAATGTCTTATATGATAGCGATTGATATAATATTTAAGTTTAATAAAATTGGCGTAAATAAAAGTTAAAATCAATGCTATGAATCTGAAATAACAAGCTAAAATGATCGGGAAACTTTTGTAGCTATAGCGGTAATAAGCGTGAAACAGCATCACCCGGATAAGCGAGTAGTAAGCAAACTCCAAAATTACATCACTTCCCGATAATTATTAACCATTACGTAAGGGATTCAGTTGTGACAAAGGAGGAAAAACAATTAAGTGCAACTTCTAAAATTATCCCCAAAGATTTATTTGACTTTCATGAGTTAAGACCTAATGCAGACCAATTGTTACCCAAACTTTCTGTGTCGCAACTACACCAACTTTCTCCTTCCGCTCTTGCTTATTTAGGTGATGCAGTTTACGAACTGTATATCAGGAGATATTACTTGGTACCACCCCGAAGAATGGAAAACTACCACCATTTGGTAGTGGCACAAGTAAGAGCCGAAAAGCAGGCAGAAATGTTAGACTTGCTCGACCCATATCTTAATAGTAATGAATTAGAAATTATCCGTAGGGGTCGTAACGCCGCTACAGGTCGTCCCAAACGTTTAGATCCCCAGATATACAGACAGGCTACAAGTCTGGAAACTTTGATTGGCTATTTATATCTCACTGACACCGAACGATTGAGCGAGCTTCTGCAAAAACTTCTTCTGGAGTAGTAGCTGAATATCTGACTCGGCGAATGTCAACAAATGCTGAGGTCTTCGGTAAAAAAAAGTGAGAGAAGATGCCTTACATCTAAGCTCTACCAAATAATTATATGACCAACCAACCAAGAAAGATTAAGATTGATGGTGATTCGAGCCGGAAGCCTTCTTTAAAACTGAAAGGCAAGCGTTTGCCATCTCCATCCGGCAGTAAATCTAAAGATAAAAATTATAACTCTGTAATTAATAAGCCTCGTCAGAATCGTTCTAATTTTGAACATCCATCATCATCATCATCATCATCATCGTCTACAGAAGCCGAAGAAACTAGCGACCTAATTTACGGCCGTCATTCCGTTTTGAGTAGCTTGGAAAACCAACGTTCTCTCAATCGGATTTGGATTACTTCTCGTTTGCGCTACGATCACCGTTTTCACGATTTGCTTTTACAAGCTAAAGGGAATGGCACAGTTATAGATGAGGTAGAACCCAGACGTTTAGATCAAATTACTAAAAATGGTAATCATCAAGGAGTAGCAGCGCAAACTGCTCCCTACGAATATTTTGATTTACAGGATTTGATCGAAAAGGCGAAATCCGTAACCGATACACCAGTGATAGTTGTTGCCGATAGTATTACAGATCCCCACAATTTGGGAGCGATTATTCGCACGGCTGAATCCATAGGTGCCCAAGGCTTAGTAATCCCTCAACGTAGGGCTGTTGGTATTACTTCTACGGTAATGAAAGTAGCAACTGGAGCTTTAGATAATTTTCCCGTCGCTAGAGTCGTAAATCTCAGTCGTGCTTTAGAAGAATTGAAAACCGCCGGTTTCTGGATTTACGGTACTGCAAGTTCTGCGAGCGAACCCTTACACACCGTAGATTTCAACGGGCCACCAATTGTTTTAGTAATTGGTTCTGAAGGCGAAGGTTTAAGTATGCTGACACAAAAGTGTTGCGATGTTTTAGTATCGATTCCCTTACAGGGCAAGACTCCCAGCCTTAATGCTTCAGTAGCAGCAGGTATGGCACTATACGAAATTTATCGCCAACGCTGGAACAACACGCTTAACTTAAAAAATTTGCGAAAAACCTCTTCCAAAAACCATATGTAAAAGAGTATAAAGAAGTGTAAAGGCAAAAAAACGACAGCATAGTTCTTTAACAACCGCTATCAACTTTAGTAATAGACGAAAACCATGAACATCATTGGAAATCCTTTCAAGGAATTTGTTACCAACATCTTTGAGAACCTTGGCTTAGCTTGGTGGGTAGAGATTGCCACTCAAAATCCTAAGTGTACTTACTACTTTGGACCTTTTCTCAATGGCACGGAAGCAAAAGCTGCCGTCAAAGGCTATGTAGAAGACCTTGAACTTGAGGGAGCGCAAAATATAATTGTTAATGTCAAACGTTGTAAACCAAAAGTTTTAACCATTTCTGAAGACTTGGGGGAATGGTTTGACCGTAAAGTAAAGCCTGTCTTTAGCGGTCAAATGTAGTTGAAAGCTTTCAATTAAGAAAGCTTTTATATTAGGCACCATTCGTTAAAAAATAAAGTGTAAAGTATGAATAATAAAAATTGACTTATTCCATACTTTATGCTTTATTTTCGTTAATGCCAGAAAATGTAGAGACGCGATACTATGACCGTCTCTGCCAGTCAATTTGTGGATAAATTTTAATTAATCCCAAATCCAAAACATCAACATCCGTTGTTAAAATCCAAAATCTAAAACTGTATGGTTTGTGGATTATCCTTCAACCAACAGTCAATGTCATTTAATAGTTGCTGGGGAATTTCCCACGGGAAAAGATGGGCTGTATTTGGATAACAGTGAAATTGACTATTTTTTAAATGTTGAGAAGTTTCTAAGCTGCATTCAGCCGTTATATGTCTGTCTTCTTTACCTGCAAGTACCAAGGAAGGGCATTGAATTTGGCTTAAGTCGCCAACTTTATTGTATCCAGCCCTAATCGCCGAATAAAGAGCGCGAGTTGCCTTATCTGAAGTTTGTAAATAAGCCGGTATTGCACATGAAGCAATATACCCGTAAGCAGTGGGATTATGTTGTTGAATTAGGTAGCGAAAAAGAGAACGCTTACCAAACGTATCAATATTCCACTGCCAATTGGGATTTACAACACTTAAAAGAGCGGCAATACCTGTATAGAGATTATCTTGCCATGTAATTGGTGGATGATTGCCGTGAGGTCTTGCAGCTGTCGCTATTAAAATTAACCCGCTAACCCTTTTAGGAAATCGCTGGGCTAACTCCATAGCTAAAATACCGCCTAAAGACCATCCCAATACTAAGCATTTTTGAATCCGAAATTGGTCTAAGAGTAGTTCTAAGTCGCTTAAATGGTCTGTCATAGCAAAATTGCGATTAAAGCGACTGTTGCCGTATCCGCGCAAATCTGGAGCAATAGTTTGAAAGCGTTGCGACAGATGATTCGTAAAAACAGAAAGACTCGAACCCGAACCAGGATGCCCGTGCAAGCAGAGAATCGGGAAACCTTCACCTTGAGTATAAGCGTTGAGTTGCATTAGAGAGTTGGGAGTTAGGAGTTAGGAGTTAAGTAGTTAAACTTCTAATTGTATGTCCCTCCGGGACACGCTGCGCTAACGCTGGTAACTGTTCGCTGTATGTCCCTTTCGGGACACGCTATGTCCTATCGGACACGCAATACCTACGGTACGCTTCGCTAGCCGCTAACGCTAACACTGTTCACTGTTCACTGTTAACTGCTAACAGACTCTTTATATCCTCCAGCGTAGGTGATAACGCACATCTGTCTGTAGGTAGTGTGAATTCCGAATGCAACACCGGATACTTTGAAATCGGGATTAAACATATTGATTCGATGACCGCGATCGGGAACTCCATCATCAATGATTAGCTGCATGACTATATCCCTTGCAGTGTGGGAACCGTAGCTGATATTTTCACCGGCAGTAACTTGCCATTTTCCGTAACGACTTAAACGTTTGAAAGGGTCGCTACCATCGCTACCGTTGTGACCGACGATACCTTTAGGACCTTGATCCTTGACATGATCTTTAGCCGCCAAAGACATTCCCTTTGAAGTAGTTACCGGAGGTACGGGAGAAACAGTTTTTAGATAGCGAATAGCTTCATCAACAGCGGGCACACCTTCTTGAGTTATTAAATAAACATTTTTAGAAATTTTGACTCGTTTACCTTCAAAGCGTTTTCTATAATCTTCTAATATAGCAGCATAAGCTTGAGGATTTGTCCGAGCCAGATTCATTTCGGCAACTACTCGTTGTTCCAACACCGAAAGGTTACTATCCCGCCTTACAGATTGAGGTATTTTTGAAGGAGTTTCCGACACGGGAGGTATTGGTTCAATAATTTCGACAGCAGAACATCCAGCAAGTAGGCTAAAAGGGGCTACCCAATAAAATATCCGACGCATCAACAACCTCATAAACCCATGAGAACAAAGTATAAGCATTCTTATAGATTCACGATATTAACATCAGTTTCCCGATTGCGGACACTACAAAGTTATCGGTACATCATTTTTCGATATTGCTTATGAAGAAAAATTTGTTAAATTTGTAGGTTGGGTTAGACACGAAAACAAATTGTAGTTGTAATAAGAATATTAATTAATCACTTTGAAGAGCCAAACAAATTGCATTTGTGAATACGATTTATATTCAAGGCTTGACTAACAAAATTTTAAGAAGGGACTATGTTCCATACCGAGCCACGAATCTTCAAATAATGCTGTATCAAATAAATTTGTTGTCATTCTATATGTCAATCGAATCTTATGAAAAATATTAAAAAACCCGGTTTTTTCAAAAACCAGGTTAATAAGCTTTTTTAAAGTTAGGAATTAGTAGTTCCCCAAAGAAGCGAAAAAATATTCCCGAACTATTCTCTATATCATGCCATTACTAATTTCTCAACCTGAGAAAGAAATTCATGTTCTAAATAAGGCTTGGTTAAGTAAGCATTTGCACCTAATGCTTCAGCAAGTTGGCGATGCTTTTCTGCGCTACGAGAAGTAAGCACAACTACAGGAACATTACCTAAATTAGGACTTTGACGCAAATTACTTAACAGTTCAAAACCATTCATCCGAGGCATTTCCAAATCGGAAATTACTAAATCAACTTCGGGATGATGCTGCAATTTTTCTAAAGCTTCTATACCATTTTGGGCTTGTACGACCTGATAACCGTATTTCTGTAAAGTTAAAGAAATAGTTTGTCGCAGACTAATCGCATCATCCACCACTAAAACAACTTTTGAAGATTTAGCAACAGGCGATTTTGCTTTATGCCCCGAAGTAATTTGAGGATTAGTTGTCGATTTAGAAGCAGCAAGTAGTCCTTTGGATGTGATTATTTCTCCCGACATTTGCAAAGCTTTCTTGGAAGTCGCTGAAGGTAAAGCCGTATAATCAATTGACGCTTGCATTTCGCCAATGGATGGTATCAAAGTTCCATCAATTACTAGAATTAAATTACCATTAGCCAAGCTACTACAACCGTAAACATATTTTGGGGGAGCAATTGCTTGACCTAAAGGTCTAACTACTAACTCTTGCTCTCCAATTATTTGGTCAATTTCTAAACCTAAAATTTGGTCGTTGCTGTGTAATAATAAAATAGGATTTACAGTATTATCCCTATTATTAATAGTAGGTTGAGTAGATAAAGTATTTTCACTAGTAAATGGACGATGATATTGCATTAAATCTGAAAGATTGAGCAGATTTACCATGCGTTCTTCTTTACCTGTATTCCAGTAAAGAACTTTTTTATTTTCAAACTGTTTAATTTGCTCGGGGGATGGAAGCAATATTTTTGCAATGCTGTCTAATAGCAGTGCGTAAGCAGCACCTCCCGTTTGAACTATCATTAATTTTTCAGTAGTCATAGAAAAAGGAATTTTTAATACGAATGTTGTTCCTTGCTGGGGTTGTGAATAAACTGCAATAGAACCGTTGAGTGCTTGCAATTGAGTGCGAACAATATCCAACCCGATACCCCTTCCGGAAATATCGCTAACTTTGCCAGCAGTCGAAAATCCTGGAGAGAACAAACAATCTAACAGTTCTTCCTCCATTAAGCCCGAATCGTGTCTGCTAAATTCTTTATCTGAACTTAACATTCCTAATTCAATTGCTTTATTACGAATTCTCTCGAAATTCAAACCTCCACCATCATCTCTAACTTCGATAACAGTTTGAGAACCCCGGTTGTAAGCACAAATTTCGATTAAACCTTGTTCGGATTTGTGGCGATCGCCACGAATTTCTGTTGACTCGATACCATGATCGTAAGCGTTACGTACCAAATGTAATAATGGATCGTAAAGTTTTTCAGCAATTGCTTTATCTACTAAAACGGAGCCACCACTCAGCCGCAATTCAACATTTTTACCGTGAATATTGGTTAGGTTTTGTACCATTTGGGGGAAGCGATTGAGAATATTACCCAGAGGTAACATTCTTGCTTCAACCAAATTATCAATAATACCAAGTGCTAATCGTTGTGTCTTATCATGAACTTGAGCAGATCGCTGAATAACTAAATCTGCTGATTCTAAAATTTCCTGTAATCGTGTTGCTTGTTCGGTAACTTCATGTAACCCTAAATGAAACTCCGTATAGTCATCCATTTCTAAAGAATCAAAGTCTACAGAAGCAACATTAAGCGTATTTTGCGATACTACTTTTTGAGAATGTAAAGGTAAATCCCGTAATTGTTCTAAACTTTGTTGATGTCTTTGAAGTTTTTCAAATAATTGCTTAACTGTTTGTTTAAGCTGGTCATCTTGGGAAGTTCTGCGCTTTTGATAAATTAGCAATTCCCCTGCCAAATAATTGAGACGCTGTAAACTTTCTACATCTACACGTACAAAAGAAGGTAGCTTAGAATTTCTAGCTGGATTTGCTGCTTTTTTTTCTGTACGATTTTCGTTTTTAGCAATTGGGTTAGCAGCATATTGAATAATCGTATTAGAAGAATCTTCATCATTACTTGTATCTAATGGTGAAGTTTGAGTCACCTTGCTTTCAGGTTCAGATTCTGTAGTTTCTTCTTCAATAATATTCGACGCTAAATTAGGATCTATATCTTCTCCCCAAATTGCTTCCAGTATATTTTCTCCTGGATTATGCACAATTTCAGGAGAAACTGTTTCTTGAATTTCTTCTATAAGTTCTTTTTTGGCTTCTTGTTTAATTCCTAGCAAATTTTGTAATTTTAAACTATCAAGCCATTTCTTCTCTTCTACAGTGACAGGAGAATAATTTTTATATTCTTTAGCAATATCGGAAACTTTGCTTTGTAAAGTTTCAATTATGGAAAAATCGCATAAATTTTCTTGATAGCATTTAAATCTGGCTACAGCTAGAAGAACTGTTAAAATGCCTCCCAAACGATAAAGACAAAGACTGGGAGAATCCGAATCTTCTTGTACAAATTCTAGAAATTCTTGCAGCCAGTTCTCAACATATTCAGCAGAATTTTCGGCTACATTATTTTTAGGAATAAGTAAATGTAAAGCAAGTTTATCTTCAGGAATATTTAGCTCATGATTAAACCAACCCAAAATACACCGAATTACTTTTAAATGAAATTTAGCCGACTTTGGCTTAAGAGGTTCGCTATCAATATTCCCTTTTGTAAAAAATTCGTATAATTCTTCTATTTGGGTTCTTAAAGGTTTAGCGTTCGATTCTGTTTTTAAAGATTGAGTTGTTACATTTCCAAAAATATTTTCTGCGATATGGGATTCTAATAAATTAAAATCTTCCGTATCTTCATCCTGAGAATTCATGACTACAGTCTGCGAAAAAGCCAGCAAATCCTGCGAAGCTTCTCCACCACGCTCCCGATCGCCAGCTAAAACAGCTTCTCGTGCTTGCTGTAAATCGCGATTAGCTATTTTAGCGATTTCCAAAGCTTGAGAAGAATTAGCGTCTAATGCGGCAAGAATAGCTTGAGTTATTTCACCGAATCCAGGTAAATTTAAAGACTCCGATAATCCAGTAAAAACTTCAGCTTGAGTGCGTAAAAAAGTAGCAACTTCGGAAGTTTCGGGAGGATTATTAACTAAATCCTCGATACTGTCAATACGTTGAGTTACACCAGTTTCAAAAATTGATAATACAATATCAAAACCTAATTCCTCAGAAGTCGGAATATGAGCCTCAGCACCAAATGCATCACCAAGCTTTTCCTGTAAATCGGCAAAAACTGAAGCAGCTCGCTGCATCAGTTCATCATCATCAATTTTAGTCCCCGTGATTTCCGAAGTTAAGCATAATTGCAAACACTCAAAAGCTTGTGATAACAAAGAGTGTAATTGAGAATCAATTTCAACTTCAGGATTATATAAAGCTTTAAAAACATCCTCTAAAGAATGGGCTATTTTAGTGATTGATTCTAATTCAACATTAGCAGCACCACCTTTAAGCGTATGAGTAGCCCGCATTAAATTATGCACCCTATTGGTAGTTCGGTCTTCAACCAAACCGAAAAGTTCTTCTTCAATAGTTTGCAGTAATTCCGGAGCTTCGTTGAGAAAATATATATACCCTTGTTCGCGGATAGAAGAGTCAGTAATCATGATTTGAAGAGTTAGGAGTTAGGAGTTATTTTACTTTTAAATTGATTGTTCGCTTGTTTTGACTATTGAACTCAAAATACGAATAATTTTATCTATATATATGAGTTTTTGAGTTACATCAATTTTCACTAAATTAGAATATTTTAGTAGTCGTAACCAATATTTTGTTTCTTTGGCTTCTTTATAAGCAATATACATTTTCGCTAAGAAGTTTTTTCGACTTTGACTTCCACTAGCTTTTTCAACATTGCCTCCAATACTTGTTCCAGATTTGAACAATTGATTGGAAATTACATATTCTTTATGCTGTTGAAGTTGAGTGTAAAGATGGATTATCTCTAAAGCAAAGTTAAAACTTTTATTTTGTATAATACTCGTTGCCAAAAGCTACCCTCCCATAGTCAAAGCCTAATTTATTACTTTATTTTCTTTTACAAATCAGAAGTTTTAACTAGGAATTTAAATATCGAGGACTTACACAGTAATTACAAATTAATAAAAAGGTTATTAATTAATTTCTCATGCATAAGTCCTGATATCACTCCTAACTCCTAACTCATAACTCCTAACTTTCATTGTCAGTTGATTTTAAATTTACTTACACTCGCCAACAATTCCTGTCCCATTTCAGATAAGTGCTGGAATACAGAAGCAATGCTGTTAGCTTCAATGGAAGTCTTTTGGGAAATTTGGGCTACATCTTTCATGGATGCTGTAGCTGATACTGATTGCAACATTTGGGTTTGGGTTGCATCAGTAATCCTTTCAAGTAAATCGCTGATTTCGGCAGTTGCGTCAACGATGTCGTTGAGGTTCTGTCTGGTTTCGTTTACCAGATTGGTTCCTTCTACTACCTGCTGAATACCTGTTTCCATCGCTACTGCAACTTCGCCGGTTTCTTCTTGGATTTCTTGAACTAGTTTTTCAATTTCGATCGTTGCTGCTGCTGACTGACGAGACAAGGAACGTACTTCATCGGCTACGACTGCAAAGCCTTTACCGTATTCGCCAGCACGGGTAGCTTCAATTGCAGCGTTTAGGGCTAGTACGTTGGTTTGAGTCGCAAAGTTGCTGATTAAGTTTACTACTTTGGAAATTTTCTGCGAAGATTCGCTGAGACGCTTAATCTTTTTACTGGTTTGAGAAACAGTTTCGCGGATGCCTTGAATGGCTTCTACAGTCATGTTCATGGCTGCATCACCGGAATCTACAGTTTGATTAGCTTTTTGGACTGCCATTTGTACCGATTCAGCATTTGATACTACTTCTTGCGTAGAATCAACCATTTGCTGAATCTCAGTCAAAGCACCGCTAATTTCTCTTGACTGCTGCTGCGCTAAGTCTGTTAATCCATTTAGGGATATGTTGCTGTTACCCGAAGTCTCAGCTACTTGTTGGGCAGCCGCTTGTACTTGGAGAACGATTTTCCGTAATGCTTGTAAAGTATTGTTGTAAGCGTCGGCGATAGTACCTAGTTCGTCTTCGGTAATTGGGGCACGTACTGTCAAATCTCCGTTTAGAGCCGGTCTAACTGCTGCAAGTAACTGCATCGCACCTTTTTGCAAAGATTCTCTCGCTTGCTTCTCTCTATCTGCTGCTTCTGCTACTTGAGAAGACTGCGTTTGTAGTTGCTGGAGGAATTCAACTTGCTGTAACGCTACGCTTAATTGGTTAGAAATTTGTGTGAGCAGATTAACTTCTGCATCTTCCCAATCGCGAGGACCTTCATTTTGATAAGCTGCAAGCATTCCCCAAAGCTTTTGTCCTTGATAAATGGGGACGATAGCATAAGCTTTACACTGATATTGCTCCAATACTTGAAGGTAACAATGGTTGAACCCTTTAGCGTATATATCAGAAACGACATAAGATTGATTCTCCGCACCTTTACTGCTTAGAGAAGTTTGTAAGTGAGGGTCTGTGTTACCAGTACTTATTCCATTGCTTTGGAATAAACTCCGCATTCGAGTACAGCTACTTACGCTTTCTTGTAAACGTCGAATTTGATGCTGTCTATCTACTAAAGGAAGCCAGCCAGGACTGATTGATTCCGCGACAAACTCCCCACTATAATCAGGATTGAGACGATATATTGCTACCCGGTCGGCTTTTAATAGCGCTCGCATCTCTTGAGTAGTAGTTAAGAAGATACTTTCAATATCGAGAGATTCTCTGATTTTATCAATAACTCTAGATAAAGCGCGATCGCGATTTACTGATAGTTGTATTTGCTTAGATTGCTCCTGGTATCTATCTAATGTTTGTGACTGTTGCATCGCGACTGCTAACAGCACGGCAATCTGCTCCATCGAAGTGACTTCAAATTTTTCCCAATGACGGGTTTCTGTATGTTGATAGCTCGCTAATAATCCCCAAAGTCTATCGCCATGAAAAATGGGAACGGTAAGATAGGCTTTAGCTTCAAATTGGTCTAAAAGCTCTTTATAGCAAGGAGGAAAATTCTGCTTTTCTACATCATCAACAACGAAACTGGTTTTATTTTTGTAACGACCTCCTTTAGTATCTTGGAGATAGGTATCTTTCTCTTTGATTGAATCAAGACTGCGAAGAGAGTCACAATGACCGTTTTCTTGCAATAAATCTTCGTCAATTTCTGTTTCTGTAAAAGGTTTCCAGTTTTTGCCTACAGATTCAGCAATAAATTCACCGCTCCAGTCTTCGTTGAAGCGATAAACAGCGGTGCGGTCAGTTTTCAATAATCGACGGACTTCATAAACCGTCGTTTGGAGAATTCCATTGAATTGCGAGGAGTTTGTAACTTTTTCTGCGAGTCCCTTGTCCAATTTTGCGGGTTAGGGTGATAAGACTTTGCTGGCGTTCTGCTGTCTGCGATAATTGTCGCGATTTACGTTCGCTTTCCTGTGCAAATTCTGCTTGAGATACAGCTACGCCCAAGTTTATCGCGATTTGGCGCAACAGCTGGACTTGCTCGTCTTGCCATTCATAAACCCCACTGTTTTGATAAGCACCTAGTAAGCCCCAGAGTTTTTGTCCTGCAAATAACGGAACAATCACATAGGCTTTGACTTGGAACTGTTCTAAAATCTCGAGATGACAAGGTGCGTGATTCATCTCATAGATATCATTGGCAACCAAAGTTTCGTGCTGTCGATAACGACCTCCTTTGGTTTCCTGTAAGTGAGAATCTTCCCAAATAGTTTTGATCCCAGGACCAACTAGTGGTACCCAACCATTTGCCACAGATTCTGCCACGAATTCGCCACTCCAATCAGGATTAAAGCGATAAACCGCCAAACGGTCGCATTTTATGAGTTCGCGGACTTCTTGGGTAGTAGTGCGGAACAGCTTATCCAAACTAGAAGCGAGTTGAATTTTATCAATAACTTTGGTTATGGATTTAAACTCTTGAGCCTGCTGTTGAAGCCTTCTTTGTAATTCAAAACTTTCTAATTTGTGAGAAATTTCAGTAACGACTAGAGATAACAGGCTAATTTCCCGTTCTTGCCACTGACGCTCCGCCGCACAATTTTGCATTCCTAGCAATCCCCAGATTTGGTCTGCAACAAAGATTGGAATGGTTAAACTAGCTCTAACTTGGAATTTTTCTAAAATTTGGGCTTTATAAGCTGTAAGTTCAATTTCCTTAATATCGTTAATGCTGACAGCTTCTAAATATTCTTCTCTAGCATCTAACCCAAAAATCATTGCTGGGATAGTTTCACCAATTGCAGGAGTCCAACCATTGGCAATAGATTCTCCCAACACAACACCGGATGATGAAGAATTAAAGCGATAAAGCATTACTCTATCGCTTTGTATTTTCTCCTTTACTACTGCGGTTGTAACTTGGACTAATTCTTCCAAATTTTTTACTTTACGAATTTGATTAAGAATTGAAGATAACTGTGCTCTCCAATTCTTAAATTGCTCCTGGTTAGTTGGTGAATCTGAGGCTGTGCTGCTTAATTCGCTCAGTGTATCGGAATGTTCAACTTTAGCGATGTGATGTCCGTTTTCTGTATGTTCTTGATATGCGCTAGTCATTGGAGGCACCTTAAAGTATTTTAAATTACGTTCTTAGAGGTATTATTTTTTTCTGTCTTCCCTATTACCTAAACTCAATTATGAATCGACCATAAAGGAGATTGAAGGATTGCAGAAGCATCTAAATTGACAATCATTTCTTCTGAAGAATTAATAAAATATCCCTGTAAAAAAGGAATAACTTCTTGGGAAACTAATTCCGGTGCTGGTGGCTTCATTTGTTTTAAATTAAACTCTTCAATATCCATGATTTGTCGCACCAACAAACCCATAGATTTACCTTCTTTCTCCAAAATAATTGCCATCATTTTTGACACAAAGCTACTGCCGTAGGAGTAAGGTAAGTAGCCTAACATTTCCTCTAAATCAATTAACCAAAGCATTTCACCGCGCCAATTATAGATACCGAATACACAGCTAGGCATCTGAGGAACGCAGCACACTTCATTTAAAGATACAGGTAAAATTTCCGTCACGTTTTGCAATGAGATAATTGCTGTATCTTTTACACCTAAATTAAAGCTTAAAAACTTATCTTCCGTCGTATCCAAAGCTATTGTTCCTTACACGTAATTATTTATTTCTCAATTAGTATCAACTCTTCTCACTATTTCCTATCCCCTTTTTAATTGTTGTAAAACACCTTCCAACTCCTCTTTTTTAACTGGCTTAGAAAGAAAAGCATCAGCACCTAACATATCACCCCACATCTTATCTACATCAGTATTTTTTGTGGAGCAGAAAACTACTGGAATAGTACTGGTATTCGGATTCTCTTTCAGTTCGCGGCAAATTTCAAAACCACTTTTTCCCGGTAAAATTACATCCAGGAATATAAGATCAGGCTTATTCTGAGTGATTTTCTGCTGAGCTTCATCACTGCTTGTTGCTCCCATGACGTTATAGCCAGCTTGTTCTAAATAGCGGCTAATCATCTGCATATCAGTTACACCGTCTTCAACAACCAAAATAGTACTCATAGAATTACCTATCAAATTTATTTAATAAAGAATTTACAGCGGTTAACAGCGATTTTTTGGGCTTTTATATAGCTTAATCTTCTTCTAATTTTGATGCATATGAAGTTAATTAAGCTTCAGTAAAAACACTTGTGCTATACAATATCAAAAGTTTGAATTACTTTGATAAAGCAAATATATAAACAACAGATATCTACCATAAATAAGGGTTGTAGATAAACATACCTGTAATGCCTATAAAAGCAAATAAATTAAGAATTACCAAATGACAAAGTTTGCCTACTTGAGCCACTTTTAGCAGGTGATGGAGTTTGGATATATTTGCGTATTACTCCTATTACTTTGTCAGCAACCACAGGCTTGGTAATAAAATCCGTAGAACCTACAACCTTGGCACGAACTCGGTCGAATAAGCCATCGCTACCCGTGAGTATAATCACTGGTGTATTAGCAAAAACAGAAATTCGACGCAATTGAGCGCAAATTTCATAACCACTAGCAACTGGCATCACCAAATCTAAGAAAATCAAATCTGGTTTATTCTCAATCAAAATTGGTAAAGCCTGTACGGGATCTTGAATTTTAATGAACCTCAATCCTTGAGGAACAAGAATTTGTTCGAGCATCTGACAGACTTGCGGGCTATCATCAACACAAGCGATTAAAGGTCCTGATGGTGCTTCTGGCTCAGGTTCTACAGTCGATATGTTTTGGCCATCACCGATCTTAAAAGGCAAATCGGGAACTTTAATCAGTTCGATAATCCCTTTAAGCACGTAAGGCAACAATGAACGAGCTATAGGTAACGGACTTTGCTTCATTTTGACGGCTAAATCTCGCAAAGTGTATTTACCGTTCATCAAATTGACAAAGTTTTTGTAGACGGCCGGACTTACCATCTGCTGTAACTGTTCCGGTCTGCGGAGAATTGGTGCCAAGTCAGGAGAGAAATTCGCCAAACCTGCTTCAGACCAATGTTTCCACGTGTCTTGCATGAACTTCAAAGACATATCTGCACTTGTAAAGCTCATCGGTGCTTCCAATATCACATCGTTAGTGCGATCGCACTGGATTTGATTGAAATGTGCCTGTTGAGCTAGGTCAAATAGCAGTTCTGCGATAGTCTTTTCTACAACAGAGTTTATATGCTCGCGTTTAATTTTCTGGTTTTCATGCAAAACTTCAAGCAGTTTATAATCCCAGTAATCATTTTTATTTGATAAATCTTTGGAGTTGAACTGCATTTTGTCAATATCAATATCCGGACAATGTTGGGTCATGTGTCTGCGCCAACGTCGGAAGGGATGAGTTCCCCCAGTTGCCCAAACTATACGTCCCAATCTGTAGTAGAACACCCACTTATGCCCTTTGGAACTTTTGATATTTAATTTGCCACTATATTGTATTTGAGTACAAGTCCTAAATTCATCGAGTAATTCACTCGACACCATCATTTCCGGATGGCTCATACTTTGTTCCCTTTATTAATAAGTCTTCCATTAAATGTCCAGACTCGCGGTTGCAACAGTCAGGAGATACATCGCTTTGTTTGCAATTAAAAAAGCAAACCGGCTCCGGATGATTACCTTAATTTGAAGTAATGTACAATAACGCCTCTTGTTAAAGAGCCAGAACATCTGCAAGATATATCCATAGAAAAAGAATATATTTTTTGAGATTTCACGAATCATTTTATAGAGCAGCTATAGCCCAATACGAGTATGCACCCGTATGAGTTATATATTATCTTAAAGTGAATATGACTATAACTAAATCAGTGTATATTCTGATTTTAGTTTTTTATAACTCTGTTGATTGTACGGACTTCAGCCAATTCTAATAACTATATTGTTAGTCAAAGACAATCATTTAATTATATTGATATATTTTAGATTAAGAATGGGTATAAATGAATAACATAATAGTACGTATTTATAATAAATAAAATAATAAATTTATGTTATAAAAAGAATGTTTACTATTTGATGTTATTCTTAATATTTATTCCAGGACTTAGGCAGCGAAAGGGAAAATATAGTGTTCCAGACTCAAGCGAACCCGCTGCTAATTTGGATAAATTTGCGTAAGTGCTATATTCTTATCACTATTCCCTTTAATTCAGCTATTCACAAAAAAGGGAAAAAAATGATTTAGCCGGTTCTTTGTCAAAAAAACAAACCTGGCTTTTTATCACATTTTTTTCACAAGAGATATTTACAGTTACAGCACTTTGCAGGTATATGAGGTACATTTCCCTACTCCCTACTCACTACTTCCTCTAGGAACGATGTGTACCTCACTTAAATGAAATCTGCTGTAATGAAGGGGCTGCACTAACTAATTATAAAAGCTCCAATTATACTTATTTACTCAAAAAAACAACCTCATAAGAATGAAAGCCATTCATATATGTTGAATCGCTTTATTTTAGAGGTTAGCCTGTATTGAGAAGTGAGATAAATTAGTTCTTGTAACTTAATATCAATCTTTGTCTTAAGCTTCCACCTTTGTTTTAAGAAAGCCAACTAGATTTTGTAAAAACGACTGACTGACATTAATTTCACTAGAAGCATTGGGAACTGAATCTAATCTCTTATTCTCAACTGGTGTTGTAACATTTTCTTGAATTTGTCTTTTTTCCGGTTCCTTAGTGTTTGAAGCGAAAGTCGGTTCTTGACTGTTTAGACTAGATAAATCTGCTGCAAATGTTTGAGATGATAATTCACCAAATCCATTTGTAGAATTTAAATCAGCGAATTCAATTTTATTGTCAATAATAGGTGTTTTGGGAGTATCTATGATAAAGGCTTCTTCTGCCAAATTGCTGACAATTAATCTAAAAGCAATCTGTTGTACTTTTTCTACAGGAATTACTAATCGAACGGCTATTTCATTCAAACTGGTTTGATTGTCAGCATATTCCCAAACTCTTGATTCTTGAGAATCCAACTGTAGACGAGATAAAACAGAACTCTTTCTTAAAAGACCTGAAGTAGGATCTGGTAGCTTTGCTTTTAATGCAGACCAGTTTCGCAGGCTCCGTAAACCCTTGATGGTAGCTTCAGTTGTTGACATACTTAACCCGGTCATTTCTGCCGCTGGTATGGCAGCCTGAAAATCAAAATCAAACTTACCATTTTCGAGTTCAAACAAAGGAGAAACTTGTCCCATTATTTGGGCACGAAATAATAGTGTCAGTTGCTCTGCGCTAAGCAGCCCTTGAGACTTGAGACACAAGCCCATTGCCATTTTTCGACCGCTCTCTTGAAATTTTTCTGTTACAGAACTCTCGCTTACCCAGCCTCTACGGGCAATCATTGAAATTAAACCGCGCCCGTCTGAGTTATTTGCTGCGGCTAAAATGCGACCCCTGACGCAGCCATATAAAATGATTTTGGGCTTGTTCATTCTGCTCCATTTTTAAAGCACGAATGCTCAGCAAGCCGGTTTTATAACCTTGTTCTAAAAATTCAAAAATTTCTGGCAAAGAAAATTTAGATAAGTAACCAGTAAATGCCATGTCTTCCTTCGTAAAATATTTTTTTAGGTAACATTAATGCGTCTGTCTATTTTGCTCGTCAAAGTTGAAAATAATTATAAATCACTTTTAGAGCCAAAATATGTAAAGTTAAATGGTGTATATTAAATCTACCTCTTATCTTATTATATATTTTCATCGCTATATTTATTCTTAAATAAATATTTAAGTTAGGGACAAAAATTGTTACAAAATAAATAAGTCTGTTCCAAGAAGTTAATCTGTATACATCATGCTGAAATTATATATTTCAAGAATAAAATACTATTCTATAAAACAAATCTCCGTCATCAGAATTATGCGGACAGAAAAAGTTTTGGCTCTTCATAAGACAGACATTCAATTATACGACCATTGCTTTTGAAGCATTATGTTGTGCATAATGCTGTACTAAAGAAATTACAGCAGTGACAACAGAAGATATTTCATTGGGATGAACTATCACAACAGGAGGTTGTGTACTGGCATCGTAATAACCCAAAGCTGCTATTACATTTTCCTCAGACCATGCACCAGAACAATCCGAATGAGTTAAACCAATAACCATAGGAATTTGCGCCCTCTGATTCATATAAGAAATTATTTTGCGAGCGTAACGAAATTCTCCTGGTCTATGAGCTGCTACCAGTAATATATAGGCATGAGCCTTACCAATTAACATATCCCAGATAAAATTAAATCGTTCTTGACCTGGTGTACCGTAAAGATGCAGTGCCATATCTGGATTAAACTGCAATCTACCAAAATCAAAAGCAACAGTAGTTTTTTGCTTAAGTAATGAAGTTTCGTCTGTTGCTCTGCGGTCTGTATCTACAGTTTCAATTTCGCTAATCGAACGAATAAATGTAGATTTACCAGCCCCTACAGGACCAGTAACAACCATACGCATGATTTCCATAGAACTAAAAAAAATAGACAACTATTGTTGAAATAACCAGTTATCAAGAATATAAATTGAACTTTCCTTTCGACCATCGATGCGATTCTAGATAAAGGCAACGGTTCAATATACCTATCTTTAAGGTAGTAACTGATAACTTATATCATGTCCGGTTGATTACTTGTGGTTATGTTTTCAAGGAATAATTTACTTAGTATTTCCTTTTTAGAAATAATAAATGCGAACATGATGAAAATGAATTTAATCGTTACCTTATTCCATTTTAAATTTTAGATTTTAGATTTAGAATTGTATTTGATCGGATTTAAAAAAGCTGATAAAATAATATTCTCCAAAATCGATTATCTATCATATTGATGTTTTAGGTAACTCGACCGACATTAAGTTATTGAAAAATTACATTAAAACTAACTTCAATTCTTCGGTAAGGCGCTTGATTTCTAACATCAATAAACCTTGCTTCGCTGATTGGCTCGCCAATACTAGCAATACTGCATCTTCGCCGCAGTTAGTTAATACGCCGTAGCCTTTATCGCCTTCAACGAAAATACGGTCTGTACTACCTCTAGATAATTCACTACCTATACGTTCACCCAAAGATAGCATCGCCGCAGACATCGCGGATACTTTCTCATCATCCATCGCACTTGGTAGCACTGAAGCTAGAGATAAACCATCTGGAGAAACAAGTGTTGCTCCTTGAATATCACCAGTACCGCTGACGAAATTTTGCAGGATACTTTCAATCTTTCCAACATTAATAGGCATTTATTTGTCCTTGTTATTTGTATGCAAAACTCAATTGAGCAACTCGATTAAAAAGCTGTATTTATACTAAGGATGCAAATTCAAAAACGTCGTTACTTCCACCACGAAGCACGGATTCTGCATGAGTACCTTTCAAACGCTTACCAGTAATTTCTTCTAAAGCTCCCCAAACTGCACCAAGAGTAAATGTGCATTTACGAGGTGAACCTTCAGGCTCGTCAGCAGAACATAAGGTTTCTGAGGTAGAAACTTTAATAACATCAGTTTCTTCAACAATGCTTTCTATAATAAGGAGTTTTGTTCCATTCTCACCTAATGCGAAAGCCATTTTATCCGCGATGCTAGCCCAGTCAACGCTGCTTCCTGTTAAGCCTAACTCTTTCGCGAGGTTTTTACCACGGCTGCGACCTGCTGCGATTAGGGCGATCGCAGTTGCTTTTTCTCCTAATGCTTCTTCCATTCCAGTAATAGCTGCTTTAAAGCAAATAATACTGGAAAATTCTCCAAGTTTTGGACGTGACATGATTAATTACCTATTAAGATAACTGCACTTCTGATTATCTTTGGGCAATTTTGAAACGCCAACAGAGTTTATACGCATAGAATAATCTGCACTTCAGTTTTTTGTATAAGTGAAAGTACCGGGTAAATAATGGCTTATAAGTTATTTCTTTAGTCATATTGCTACCAATAAGCTGTCATGCAATATGATTGTTAAGGCATAAAGCAATTTTGGAGATGCCTGCTTGAACTGACTTATAAACTTTGATATTTGCTCTAAAAGAATGCTTACTAAAAAACATTAAATATATATACTTGTAACATATATTAACATGATTAAACGAGATACTGTATCTGCGTTATCACTGATTTGTAGCTATTTTCAAGCCTTACCCCCAAACGATCTGCTGGAAATCAAAAAAGACCATAAATAAGTACTCACTTAAGTTATTGAAAGTAAAAAGGCAATGAGAATTCCCAATGCCCAATTCCCAACTCAACTTACTTTTTCGCTTCAATTGCTTCTCTTAGATTTCCCTGATATTGGGTGAGGAGCTTCGACGCTTGTTCCTTATTCAAACCAGTTTCATGCATCAAAATTGCTAACTTGACCCATTTGCCGCTACGTTCAAGTAAAGTACCGGCAGCTTCGCGACTCAAATTAGTTAAATCCTGCAAAATTCGTAAAGCTCTATCTTGTAACTTTTGATTTGTAACCGCGACATCTACCATGCGATTGCCGTAAACCTTACCGAGTTTGACCATAACGCCGGTAGAAAGAATATTTAAAGCTAATTTTGTAGCGGTACCGGCTTTGAGGCGAGTAGAACCAGCTAATATTTCTGGCCCTGTAAGCAAGCGAATGTCTACGTCTGTTTCTACACTAACTTGCTCGGATGGAACGCAAGCAATAAATACGGTAGTCGCGCCCCGGCTTTTCGCTGCCTTGATAGCACCATGAACGAAAGGAGTAGTTCCACCTGCGGTAATACCCACTACCACATCAAGCTGGGTAATTTCTCGTTGAGCCATCGCAGCTTCGCCATCTTCGGCGCTATCTTCTAAGTCTTCAGAACTGCGTACTAATGCACCAGCACCACCAGCGATTATACCTTGGACTAATTCGGGGGGAGTGCAAAAAGTAGGTGGACATTCAGCAGCATCTAATACTCCCAATCGACCGGAAGTACCTGCACCTACATAAAACAAGCGCCCGCCTTTTTCAAGACTTTGCGCTGACAAATCAATCGCTTCAGCCAAATTTTCTGCTTCCGCAGCAACCGCAGCGACTGCCTTTGCGTCTTCACTATTAAATAGTTCGACAAATTCGACGCTACTTAGCCCGTCTAAATTAAGACTATCGGGATTAACTTGCTCGGTTAGTAAGTGTCCGCGCTCTTGCAAATCTGCCATGTGTAAATTTATCCTTGAATAATGCCAAACCAATTTTGGATTTTAGAAGAAAAGACGTGATATAGTGCCCTGCCGGGCACGCTAGCGCTAACACGTCTCTACGTTTAAATTCATACCCGGTTTTATCCGCAGAATTAATCTAAAATCACAAATACGAAGGATCTTACAACAATCCTTCCAGTTTGCGACGGATATTGTCTAGATCGGAATTCGAGATTTCTTCTTCTTGTGGAACTTTTGGTTCTTCTTGAGTCGAATCGTCCTCGCGCCAATCTAGATCCTCAACATTTTGTGGTGGAGGAACAACTAAACCGCCGTCAGTAGGAACGACTTCATAGTCATAATCAGCACTTTTACAGAAATGCTCTATTTCCGACATATCCATTGGTTCGGGTGTGGGAGTAGGAAAATCTTGCGCTTCGAGCATTAAGGCATAGCGCGAGGCGTCATCTTCGGATTCAAACATCAGCACTTTATTGCGATCGCCGATCCGAACTGTATGAATTCCCTCATTCTCTGTACGAGCATTAAAGATTAACACAAAAACGCGCCCCATCTGTAATCACCTGTCCTTTTGTTTGGGTTCTATCCATATTAAAGTTCTAGGATGCAATTGGGGCAAAGTCGAGGTAATAATTCTCGCTTTCTTAACATTTTCCTGAATTCCCTTTTATTTTGACGTGAATGTAAAGAGTGTTGCTTTTACCCAAGTACCGTTTCAATTTTAATTATTTGGATTGTATTTTTTGAAATTACTGCTACAACTGGGTTAGACCAACTTTATTCTCTGAAAAACACATAAAGTTCTAAATGTTCTAGTATTTCACCCAGAAAACGAGCAATTTTTTCCTACTCCCTACTCCTACTCCCCGTCAGGTTTGAGCGGCAGGTTATCCTAGAAAGGTTTACGGAGTTTTACGTCCGCGTTTAGGCCCCTTCTCGCTGTACTCTTTGCATCGGCTAAAGTCAGAAGTAACATAAAATGACCAATTCTTCTTCTACTGAAAAATATTCTAAATCTAAAAACCGCAAGCGTCTTTGGTTGCTGATACTTAGTCGCGGTGGATTGGCGTTTGGCGGATTGTTACTTGTAGGAATTTCTGTTGGTATTTGGCGATTACAAAGTTTTATTCGACAAGATTTAGCTCCTTTAGTAGAAAAAAATCTTACTAATATTATCGATCGCCCGCTGGAGTTGGGTGAGGTAAAAGGTTTTACGCTTTCTGGAGTCAAATTTGGAGCTTCGGCGATTCCGGCAACAGCAGCAGACGCAGACAACGTTAAAGCTGATGCTATAGAGGTTGGATTTGACCCGCTACAATTATTGTTTAATCGTAGATTAAAACTAGATGTCACTTTAGTCAACCCGGTTGGTTATGTCGATCGAGATGAGCAAGGGCGCTGGATTACTACTAATATCGTATTACCGGATGAACCAGGACCAATTGATATAGAATTAGAACAAGTCCGTTTGCGTAATGGAAATGTAGTATTAAAGCCTTTTGTCGAGAATGAGATTGCTTCTCCAAAGGTGGTTTTTTCCAAACTCAACGGTTACGCGAAATTTATTGATAATTATCAAGTGGTTCGGTTTGAAGTCGAGGGACAACCTGGAAGTACTGGTAATCTTTCGGTAGGGGGAAAGGTAAATTTAAAAAATAAAGCAGGTAATTTACAGATACAGGCAGCAGATTTATTCGCATCAGAAGTTACTCCCCTTGTCAAGCTACCAGTTAAGTTGAAAGGAGGAAAAATAAATGGGAATTTGCAGGTAAAGTTACCAACTGGGGAAAAACAGCCTTTATTATATGGCAACGCTCGCGTAGAAGGGCTAGATTTTCAGGTAGCCCAAATGCCGAAACCGCTGGTTAATTCTCAAGGAAATTTGCAGTTTGATGGTACGAAAGTAAAACTAAATGATGTAGTTACCAGTTACGGTAAAATTCCTTTGAGTGGTGGCGGCATCATTGATTTTAATCAAGGTTACAATTTGACTGCTCGCGTCAATGCAGTCAGCGTCAACGATACTTTACAAACTCTGGAGATTCAATCACCTTTAGCCGTGGGTGGAGTTGTCAAAGGCGATTTGACGATGACGGGAGCGATTACTCAACCAGTCATTTCCGGTACCGTTGCCACGGTTAAACCTGGAATTGTCGATAAAGTTAAATTAAAAACGGCTAGCGGTAAATTTGCTTTTGTCACAGCAGATTCAACCGTTACTTTTACAGATATTCGCGGTACTGCTGCTGTCGGTGGAGAAGTTCGAGGAGCGGGTAAAATCTTAATTGGCGACGATAGTATTGGCAGAAAAACCCAAGTTAATTTTAATTTTCGCACGGGTAATGCACCAGGAGATAGTTTAGCCAGAATTTACAATATTCCTACAAGTTCATTTCAAGTTGGTAGAGTTGCAGCGACAGCTAATTTGAGCGGTACACCAGAAACTCTTCGCACTCTGGTAAAATTTAATGCTCCTCAAGCGACTTATCCAGCTACGGGGGAAGTAATTGTCAATCCCAATCGCAGTCTCTCATTCCGTAACGTAGCCCTTGCTGTAGCTGGCGGTACGGCTTTAGCAACAGCAAGTTGGAATCAACAGCAGTGGCAAGCTGTAGCGAATACCAAGGGTATCAAAATTAATCGGTTTGTCAGTAAGGAACAGTTAGAAAAGGTAAATCTCGATCGCGCTAGTTTTAACGGAAAAGTTATTGTTTCGGGTAGTTCAGCACCCTTTAAAATTGGTCAAATTCGTACTGAAAATGCCGATATCAAAGTTGCTGGGGGTAAGGTTGCAGTTAATTCTGTTAAGTTTGACGAGCAAAAGTTTTCTGCTGAGTTGGTAGCTTCTGGGGTTCAAGTAGGACGTTTATTAAAAGATGCGAGCTTACCTATAAATGGTCCTTTGAGCGGTAAGTTTCAGGTATCGGGCAATACAGATAATTTTGATGCTAAAACTTTGCAAATTCAAGGATATGCAAGGTTAGCGGCTGCCGGGGGAAGGATTACAGCGAATAATATCAAAGTGAAAGACGGTATTTATTTAGCTAGAGTCAGAGCAAATAACCTACAGTTGCAGCAATTGTCACAGCAAATACCGAAGTCGTTTAAAGGCAGATTGACGGGGGAATTTGATGTTGCTGGATCTTTGGATTCCTTGCAACCCGAAAGTATAGTAGCCACTGGTAAAGCTGAGATAAAAACGAATGGTGGTGTTATTGCAGCTAATAATATTCAAGTCAAAGATGGAGTTTATTTAGCTCAAGTAGCAACAAATAATGTCCAGATTCAAGATTTGTCCGAACAGCTTCCCAAGTCGTTTGCGGGAAGATTAACAGGTAAATTTAACCTTGCTGGCTCCTTGGATTCTTTTGCACCGGAAAGCTTAATTATTTCGGGTAAAGCAAATTTAAATACTGTTGCTGGTAGAATTTCCGCTTCAGATATCGAGTTTGCCAGGGGACAATATCGAGCCAAAGTTGGAGTGAATAATATAGATGTACGTCAATTATCACCACAAATTCCTCAATCGTTTCCAGGCAAGTTGACGGGAAATTTTAATATTGCTGGCTCTACAAAATCTTTTGAAGAATTAACCGTATCTGGGAATGGTTTTGTTAATGCGGCAGGTGGGAGGATTTCAGCGTCGGAGATTGCGGTTTATAACGGCAGATATCAAGCTAAGGTTGATGCTAATAAGTTATTGGTAAGTCAGTTATCGCCGAAAATTCCTCAATCGTTTCGGGGTAGATTGACGGGTAGGTTTAATATTGCAGGTTCGTTAAATTCCTTGGAAGATGTCAATTTATCGGGGAATGCTGCGATCGATGCTGGTGATGGTAAGGTAACAGCGTCGGATATTTTTGTTAATAACGGCAAGTATCAAGCCAAAGTTGCTGCGGATAATCTATTAGTAAGCCAATTATCAGCGAAAATTCCTCAATCGTTTGGAGGAAGATTGACAGGTAGGTTTAATGTTGCAGGTTCGGTAAATTCCTTGGAGGATGTTAATCTATCTGGAAATGCTGCGATCGATGCTGCTGATGGTAAGGTAACAGCGTCAGATATTTTAGTTAATAACGGTAAGTATCAAGCCAAAGTTGCTGTAAATCAAATACGGCTAAGACAATTTGCACCACAACTACCGGAAATTTTAGCTGGAGATTTGACGGGTAATTTTAATATTACAGGTAACGTTGCAGGTTCGGTAAATTCCTTTGAAGATGTTAATCTATCGGGAAATGCTGCGATAAATGCAGCTGGTGGTAAAATTGCAGCGTCAAATATTCAAATTAACAACGGACGCTATCAAGCAGTTGTGAATGCAGCAGATGTTGAATTAAACAAATTAAATCAAAGGTTGCGGGGTAAATTTGCTAGTAATTTACAAATTGCCGGTAACTTGAAAAATCCCACTTTAGCTGATATTAGAGCTAATGGTAACGTACAGTTTTCCCAAGGAATTCCTGGCTTTGAGAAACCAATAAATGCGGCGATCGCCTGGACTGGAAATAAGCTAAAAATTGCCAGAGCAACTGCACCGGGTTTAAATATTAGCGGTGATATTTTTGCTAATGCTAAAGGTGTGGGAATACCTCAAATTACGCAATTAGACTTAAATATACAAGCTAGTAATTTTGATTTACAGCAGCTACCTGTAGATATTTCTAACGCAGTTAATGTAGCTGGGAAGGTTGATTTTGACGGCAAGGTAACTGGTAAATTGCCTTTACCTAATGTAGTTGGACAAGTAGCTTTAAAAGATTTTGTAATTAATGATGTGGCTTTTGAGCCAGTTTTATCTGGTAATGTCAAATCTCAATTAGGAAGCGGTTTACAGTTAAATATTGCAGGTAAACAAGACCGAATTGCAGTTAACTTAAATAAGAATAATCGACCAGAATCTTTTGTAGTGAAACGGGGTGAAGCATTTGCATCCGGTCAATCTCAAGGCGATATTTTAGCATTAGATATAAAAGCATTTCCTTTGCAGTTATTAAAATTGCCTTTACCAGTAAATCGCTATCTCGGTTCCGGTAAAATTGCTGGAACATTTACTGGCAATGTCAGAGTTAATCAAAAAACCTTTGCCACTGCTTCGGGAAATATTACCGTTCAAAATCCAGAAGTTGGGCGTTTAAAAGGCGATAAACTGGTTGCAAATTTTAATTATAATGGCAATAAATTAAGTATTAGTACAGGTAAATTTTTCAAAGGAGAAAGCAGATATACCGTTGCAGGTACAGTAACTCAAATAGGTGAGGCACCGCAAATCAAAGGTAAATTAAAGGTCAAACAAGGTAAAATACAAGACGTTTTAACAGCATTACAAATATACGAATTACAAGATATTCAGCGCGGTTTAGAAGAACCGACTTATGGAAAAGCAAGTCAACTCGAAACAATTGGAGTAGGTTTACCGAATCAAACTTTATTAACTCAATTGCGACGCTATTCAGAAATTCAAGCATTATTAGCACAACAAAAACAACAGCGGCGAGATGCTTCTCCTTTTCCAGAATTAGCGAATTTAAAAGGAACTTTCAATGCTGAAGTTAGCCTAGATACAACCAATAATGAAGGAATAAGTACGCAGTTTGATGTTAAAGGGCAAAACTTTACTTGGGGAACCGAAGAAGATCCAGAACGTTACGAAGCAAAACAAGTTATTGCTCAAGGTGGTTTTGAAAATGGAATTTTAAAATTTACACCGTTACGGATTGAATCAACAAATAGACTTGTTAGCTTTAGCGGTGCGATTGGTGGTGACGAACAGTTCGGTAATTTACAAGTAAAGAACTTTCCTTTAGAAGTAGTTAATAACTTTGTTAATTTGCCAATAGGATTCACTGGTAATCTTAACGGTAGAGCAGCAATAGCCGGTAGTATTGCGAACCCTTTAACAAAAGGAGAATTAAAAATTACCGATGGAACTTTAAACCAAAAAGGAATCGAATCAGCAGCAGCAAGTTTTAGCTATAGCAACGGACGCTTAAACTTTGCTAGTAACGTCATGGTGAATGATTCCGAACCAGTTGACATCAACGGTAGTATTCCTTATAAATTGCCTTTCGCTTCAGTAGCTCCCCAAAGCAATCAAATTAATTTAGATGTAAATGTCAAAAATGATGGATTGGCTGTCTTAAATTTATTCAACAATCAAGTAACCTTTGAAAAAGGTGAAGGAGAAGTTAAATTAACAGTAAGGGGAACCTTGCAAGAACCAGTAGTAAATGGAAATGCTAGTATCAAAAATGGGATATTTTCCGCTCAAGCTTTACCGGAAAAGCTGACAAATGTAACCGGAAAAGTAAATTTTGATTTTGACACCATAGCAGTCAAAAATCTTCAAGGAGACTTTAGTAAAGGTAAGGTAGTCGCAAAAGGGGACATTCCTATATATAATGATGGATCTATTCAAATTAATAATCCACTCTCCGTAACTTTAGATAAATTAGCTGTAAATCTTAAAGGACTTTATCAAGGTGGCGTTGGAGGTAATATAATTCTTAAAGGTGCCGCATTAAGTCCGATTGTTAGCGGTAACATCAATCTAGATAACGGTTTAGTATTGCTACCTGAAGGTGATGGCGATAGTGGGGTTGCAAATAGTAAAAACCTTAAACGTGTCAAAGCAGGTAAGGAAATTAATCAAGAAGAAAATACTAGAGGAAAATTTAATAATTTACAGTTGACTTTAGGGAAAAAAGTAAAAGTAGAACGTCCTCCAATTGTTAGCATTCAAGCTAGTGGAAATTTAGACATAAACGGTACATTTAGCAATCCCATCCCAGTCGGGACTTTAAAATTAAAGAAAGGAGGAGTTAACTTATTTACTACCCAATTTAATCTGGCGCGTGGCGAAGAAAATACCGCTACATTTATCAAAAATCAGCCCCGCGATCCAATTTTAGATATCAGCTTATTTGCTAAAGTATTAGATGTAATCCAAAGTTCTGACTTTAGTAGACCAAATGCTACAGGTTTAGCAGCATTAGAAACAATTCGTGTAGAAGCAGCAGTAAATGGCCCCGCAAGTAAACTTAGTGAAAACTTAGAATTGAAAAGTAGTCCAGCACGTAGCGAAACAGAAATTGTCGCTTTATTAGGAGGTGGATTTGACGGTGATGGAAGAGGTAATTTAGCTGTAGGATTGCTTAATATCGCAGGTTCGGCAGTTTTGGGTAACTTACAAAGCGCTTTTAATGATATTGGTACTGCTTTCGGTTTAAACGAACTGCGAGTATTTCCAACTATTATTTCCGATAATCCCGAAGCAGGAAAAAGCAGTTCTAGTATAGAATTAGCCGCAGAAGCTGGGGTTGATATAACAAATCGAATTTCAGTTTCCGCTCTCAAGATTTTAACCGCAGACGATCCATTTCAATTCGGAATCAATTACCGATTAAAAGATAAAATTCGTCTTCGCGGTTCAACTAATTTTGATGATGATAACCGTGGTGCGATCGAATATCAAAGAAGGTTTTGACAGTTAACAATTATCAGTGAACAGTTATCAGTTATCAGTTACCAACTAACTTCTATTTATGAAAAAAAATATTTGGTTTGTGCTGTTGATATTAGTAGGTGTTGCGGTTGCGATATCATTTAGTTATAATTTTTGGGATAAATCCGAAGAAACTGCTGTTATTAATAGTATTCAAATAGAAACTCCATTCCCAGAGGAAGAATCTACAGCAGAGAAAATAGAAAATCAATCAAAACAACTTAAACAAAGTAATATTCCTCAAGTTGATTCGGAAAGATTGTTTGCTGACGTGCAAAATTTGAGTTTTCAGCGTTTTACGAATGCCGAACGCAGACGTACCCGCAATTATATTATTAATGAATTAAAAAAGCAGGGATGGAAATCTTCTTTAGAACAGTTTCCCAAAGGTATTAATGTTTTTGCTGAAAAACCGGGAACCGATAGCGAAGCAGGAGCAATTTTACTTGCAGCCCATTATGATACCGTTTTGAATTCCCCTGGTGCTGATGATAATGCCACTGGTGTTGCTGTATTGCTCGAAATAGCTCGACTTTTTAATTCTGATTCGACTCCCCGAACTTTGCAATTAGCTTTTTTCGATCGAGAAGAAGCTGGTTTATTAGGTAGTCGCGCTTTTGTGAATAATCAAGCCCGTTTGCAAAACTTACGTGGTGTAATTGTCATGGATATGGTGGGTTACGCTTGCTATACAGCAGGTTGTCAAAAAACTCCTTCCGGTTTTCCCATAACTCCTACCAGCGATAAAGGTGATTTTTTAGCCGTGGTAGGTGATACGGAACATTTACCATTAATTAATACTTTTAAAACAGTCCAAAAATCATCAAAATTACCACCAGTATTTACTTTACCAGTTCCCCTCAAAGGAGTTTTAACACCTGACGTTTTACGAAGTGACCATGCGCCATTTTGGCTACAAGGAATTGGAGCTTTATTAGTTACCGATACAGCTAATTTACGTAGTTCTTTCTATCATCAACCAAGCGATATTCCTGCTAATATTAAACGTAATTTTTTCGCCGGTGCAGCGCAGTTAATTGTTAACGTTACGAATGCTTTATTGCAGGGTAGCGGGAGTTTAGCAACGCCGAGTTAGGAACAGTGAGCAAGATTATCTTAGCTATTATGGTGCGTTACACTCCGTGACAACACACCCTACAATTCTGTTCGTTAACTGTTCGCTGATTTCATAAAAGTAACCGGAACCCCAATTTACAATGCTGCTGGCTGTAGTGGCGGAGGGATTAAAGTCAGGTGACACTCAAGTCGCATAACCTGACATCTTGCACCAATTTCAGAAACCCGGTTTCTTTTCAGTTTTAGAACGAGATATTCATGCTTTCACGGATAGAAACCGGGTTTCTTTAGGCTGTGGTGGCGAAGGGACTAAAGACAGGTGACACTCAAGTCGCATAACCGCACTTTTACGGACGGACACCACTACAGTTACAAATATTAAAATTGCTTAACACTTCGTTACTATAGATGTATTGAGAGAGCTAACGAGTTTGTCTCTCAATGTAAAAAACACAGGTAAACGCCATGAATAACACAATCCGTGTTGGCAACCTCTTCGGGATTCCCTTCTATATTCATCCATCCTGGTTTTTAGTACTGGGTTTGGTGACTTGGACTTATGGTAGCGGGCTAGGGAATGCATTTCCTTATTTAGGAACTGGATCTGCTTTGCTGTTGGGTTTAATCGCAGCTTTGATGCTTTTTAGCTCTGTTGTTGCCCACGAACTAGGACATAGTTTTGTTGCCATTCGTCAAGGGATTGATGTTAAATCCATCACCCTGTTTATATTTGGAGGTTTGGCTAGTTTAGAGAAAGAATCAAATACTCCAGCATCTGCTTTTTGGGTGGCGATCGCCGGTCCCTTAGTTAGCCTGTTGTTGTTTGGTGTATTTACAGCGATTGGTTTTGGTACTGGAGCCTCTGGGGTATTCTCAGCAATTTTGGGACTGCTCGCTTCTGTTAACTTGGCACTATGCTTATTTAACCTGATTCCTGGCTTGCCCCTAGACGGTGGGAATATACTTAAAGCGATAGTTTGGAAAATCACTGGTAATCCTAATAAAGGAGTGATTTTCGCCAGTCGAGTTGGACAAATTTTTGGTTGGATTGCTGTTTCAAGTGGTTTAATTCCACTATTGTTAACTGGCAGTTTTGCTAACTTCTGGAATTTGTTGATTGGTTTCTTCTTATTGAGAAATGCTGGTAATGCAGCCCAAGTTGCAAGGGTACAAGAACAGTTTACGGGTTTAACTGCTGCTGATGCAGTAAGTAGCGATAGCCCAGTTATTGCCGATAACCTTACTCTCAGAGAATTTGCTGACGAACAGATAGTAAGCGGACAAAAATGGCAGCGCTTTTTAGTTACCAACAGTGACGGACAATTGGTAGGAGCAATATCTGCTGACAATTTTCGTGCCGTTTCACCGCAATTTTGGTCGGAAACTCAAGTTAAAGATGTAATGCGACCAATTGCAGAATCTACTACGGTTAAAGCCGATCAACCTTTATTAGAAGTAGTGCAGTTAATCGAACAACAAAAACTATCTGCGCTAACCGTGATTCGTGACAATAACGTGTTAGTGGGAATTTTGGAAAAAGCTGCAATACTCAACTTGCTACAGAAAAGGATGCAAGCAAATCCCACCTAATTTCTCGATGTTAAATAACTAATAGTGATGTTATGAAGCGAATTGTCTGTATCGCTTCATTCGTCGTTTAAAGGTGGTAAGTAAGTCGGCACATAAAAAACTCACTATGTCACGAAATGTAGAAAGGTTGAAACGGGTGGGATTGCTTCGTTCCTCGCTTCGGACAGAACACAATTATATTTATTCACGCGGACTTACTTAATTTAGAATTAAACATTTTCTTACTTAGTAACAGGTTCAGCTTTCTCAACTGAATTATCCGTTACTCCCAAAGTTAATTCTAAAGGCGTGCGGTCTGGATAAGCTTTTACTACTTGCCTATAAACATCATAATTTGTAGGTAATGTCCTTTGCTGCGTACCTTCTGAGTAAATGAATTCGTACTTCACAGATTTTAATAATTCGGGTCTGCTTGCCTCTTGTTCCGAACCTTGGCGTTGTTCTACTTCATCAACTGTTGGTCGCGGCGGTAGTGCAGCCCACCACAAACCTCGGTCATCGGGGTCCTGTAACTGCTCCCGATGGTTTCAAACCATTACGATTGAGCAAGGAAGTTGTAGCGAATTCTTCCAAACGTGGTGATGGTTCCGTTGTTAGATTATTCGCATATTCTACTTGCCAGGTATAAGTTGTAAGTGCTGTAGCTTCATATTGGCTTGTAGTTACGTTGGTGCAACCAGCGATTGCAGCCGAAAAAAGAAGCGAAAATAATTTTTGAGCGCGTTGTTTATTACCCATTACCTAAGCCCATAAAAGTAACTGGAACCCCAATTAATTGTTTACCTATTTGAGATATTTTAAATTTATTTTTGAGAGATACAGGTAAATCTTGAAAAGCAACTTGTATAAAACCAAATTTTATATAGTAATCTACTAATTTTTTACCCAAACATTCTAAATACAATGGTTGAGTTGCTTGTTGGATTAAATGTTGAGTCAGAAAACTTCCTAAACCGCGATTTCTCCAATTTTTTGTCACAACTAAGCTACCGAGTTCTTGAGCTTCTGTAAAATTGCGTAACTGTCCGCAAGCGATGATTTTTTCGTCGAATTCGATCGCCCAAAATTGCTGCCATTTTAATTGTGTGGGGTCAAGTTTTGCTTTGAATACCAGCCAGCGAATTGATGAAGCGTCTTTAGATGTGGCTTTGCGGAGAATACATCCTTCTGGTAAATGCTTCATAATCATGTTTTCCCCGATAATGACTTCCCGTAAGGATAATTTTACCGGGAAAAATGGTGATTTCAAATAAGTTATGCAAACAGTGCGCCGTAGGTTTTACTACCGCATATTCCGTCAGATACAAGTCTTTTATCCCTTTGAAACTGTTTAACTTTAGATTCGGTTGTTGGACCAAAATCGCCATCAATACTCAATGTATATCCTTTGTTCTTTAACTGACGCTGCATTTTTTTAACATCTTCACCAGTATCACCGCGTCTTAAAGTATTGTTGAAATTTGGTCGTAATTCTCCATGTACTTTGACAATTGACTTTCCAGATTTCGTATTATCGTGAATTAGCTTTGCTGCTTCCTTATTTGCAATCCGAACGCATCCGTGGGAGCTAGGATATTCGGGAACCCGTGGAAAGTAATGCAGGGCAATTCCCCTTTCCGCTTCTTGAAAGCGCGTCACCCATTCCGCTTCTGGATATTTGCTAAATTTACGATCTTGCCAAAGTACCGGGAACTCACCTTTCGGAGTACAATCTGTGCCAGCTTTTTGACTGGTTGCAACGTTATCGCAATTAACACCGGAAATACCTTTACCGGGGGTGCAGTGGAAAGGCCCTTTTTTTTGTGATGCAGCATTTGAACCAGTCCATTCCAGCGTCACTTCTTGTTTCCATAAGTCAACGTTGACTTTTGATATGTATGTTTCTGCCATGAGATTATTACCAATAAAGATTATATGTCTTGAATGCTACAAGAAATAACTCTTTATTTAAAGTACTCTTTGGGGTTATTTTTTACTCAATATACATTTGGGAACTATTTAAATTTATTTGTTGAATAACCTAGATATGGAGACGTAGCACTGCTACGTCTCTACATTAGTTATTGTTTTAGAATGGCATCTTCGATCGCGTAATCTAATAAAAAGGGTGCTGCTAACTGCTGCATTTCGGTAGATAAATGATTTTTTTCCCATTCAATAGTTCTTTTCAACGCTTCTTCTATGGGTACGATTTCCCTGTATCCCAACTCTTCACGAATGCGAGTCGAGTCTACAAACCAATCTTGTTCTGAGTTGAGTGGTAAATTCCAGTCTGGAGGAAATTTGTCTTTGGGTAGACTGACAACTTTACCTTTCCATCCTGCGAGTTTCCCTATTTTTGTAACTCTTTCCCCTTCAGAAAGTGTCTCTGATTCGGCAACATTATAGATTCTCCCTTTTGCTTTTTCGCTGGTAACGGCTAAAGCAATTGCATAACCGATATTTTCAACATAACCGTAAGAAGCACGCCATTTAGCAATACCATCCAACAACACAATCGCATCGCGGCGATCGCCCATTCGTTTTAAATAGGGTGATAATCGGTTCAAAGGGTCATTTTTTCCATATACCATTGGTAATCTGATGATTGTTCCAGGTAATTCGGATGACATCACAACTTTTTCAATTACAATCTTCTCGTAATCTGGTGGTACATTCAAAGGTCTTTTTGGCGCATCTTTTAACAGATAAAGCGAAGAACGTAAAGCTGAATCTTCTGTAAGCGGAACGTTTTGCGTACCGGATTCCTTACCTAAAATAATTTCATAAGCGCGGTATACGTCCATACTGCTAATTGCGACAACGCGCCGTGCAATACTCTTAAATACGTCCATTAACATCCGTGCGTCAGATTCCGTGTAGCAAATCATATCTACAACAGCATCAGGTAAAAGACTCTCAAACTCACTTTTATAATCTTGAAGTTGAGAGCGATCGCCATATATAAAATCCACATTCTCAGGTAAGTCAGCTTTGGTGTTTCCGCGATGGAATATTGTTACATCGTGCCCCATAGTTACAAGCTGACGTACAACAGAAGGACCAATAAAATTAGTTCCACCGATAATTAGAATTTTCATTTTGATTTTCCGGAAATGTCTACTGATAATCGAAGCATTACTATTGTCGATCGGAGGTTCTCGCCTTTTGAATCATTTCTTGGATTGTTTCAGTTTCGCCAATTTCGTAAAGGCTAATCAAACCATCCTCAATGGTAAAGATTTGCTGAACTGTTGCATCCGCAAGTAAATTGCCTTGTAAATCTTTGATGACTTGATGAACGGTAACAACGTTTCGATTATTTTCGTCCGTCTCGAATTTCAGCGTCTCAAGCTCTGGTTGAATATTCTTAAATTGATTAGTCCAGTATTCGCGCACTGCGTCGCATCCATAAACAAAACCGCCTTCCACTCCGTTCGCCCATTTCACATCCGGGTGCATAAACGAGATAATTGTTTCAATTTCACGGTTATTAAAGGCATCGTATAAATTTTGCAGAAATTCTTGATTTGAACTCATAATTATCACCATGTTTACTTTTTGTTTTGCTGTCTTTATAACAGGACTTACGCAGCGATAACGGAAAATATAGTGTTCTAGATGCTGAGATCCCCCCAACCCCCCTTTTTAAAGGGGGGCTTTGCGTAAGTCCTATATAATTAATCCTTTTCAAACACTCCCATTTCACCAAGACGAATAGTCAGAATTTTTACATCTGTAATCGCTTTGTGGGAACCGTTTTTAGTATTAGCAGGAGTAAACCGGAATGTTCCGGCTTGACACTCTCTTCCTCCGGTTTCAATAGTTCCTTCAAGAACATAAACATACTCATCACAGGGATGAGAATGAACTGGAATTTCCGTACCAGCGCTCATGGCTAATTTATGAATTGAGCCTTGGTAAACTGGTTGAGCTAATGGAAAGAAATATAATTATTTAATTGCCACCCCACAAAAATCTGGCTATAAAAATGCCAAGAGAACCAAAGAAGGTATTGACTGATGCCGTTTTAAAAGCTTTAGCCAGAGAATCCCTTTTTACAAGCATCCGCCATATAAACAAATTCAAAAATGACGAGATGGTGAACATTAAAATCAATTTCCAGTCAAATTCAGATAACATTATTACCTTCCTTTTGAAAATAAATAATCTGCATGAGTGTTTTTAAGTTCCACTGATAATCATAATTTTCATTTTTTGGAATTCCTTTAATTTAAGTTTTGACTAAACCAAGCTGCTACAACTTTTTGAAATTCGGCTATATCCTGTTTTAATTCGGGTGAATTTTTGGCTGCTTCTAAATCAAGCTGATGTCCTAAATGTTCAAAGGTTTTTAAAGATAGACGTTCGGATTGATTCGCTTGCTGATAATGCGGAGCAATAGCTGTATATAATTCTTCAATTTGATTCACATAGAAAACCTCATCCTGCAAACCATGTACAAAGAATATTGCCGGAATAGGTTGACGCTGAGTAATTTCCGAAGCACGAGCAACAAAATCTAAGCGTTTTTTGACTACTTCTGATGCTTCACTCCAGCGATACTTTGTTTCCTCTTCCTTTAAGTTGGGATAATATTGTTTCATTCCACGCTCATAAGCATCTACTGCTGATACTAAATCCTTAGTTACTCCAGCTAAGACAATAGTTTTGATCGGTAAAGAACTTTCCAACAAGGTAAGTAAGGCTGTTAAACCACCAGCGGAGAAACCAAATAAACCAATTTCTTGTTTACTAATAGGAAATTTTGTTTGCAATGCTTCAACAACACTTGGTAATTCTTGCATTGCCTGTTCGCTTATAGGTAGCAGCAACTTTAATACGTAATCTTCAATCTGTCGTCGCTCAATCTCATCAATCCCACCTTCGGGTAAACGTTTACCAAATGAAGGTAATCCCAGATATGCTTTCCAAGCTTGCACTTCCTTCAAGGGCAAAACTTCAGCCAGCAATTCTTCGCTATTAGGTATCCCAAAACCGTGCCAAAGAACTATAAGTGGAGCAGGTAAGCTAGGATTCACGGGTGAATGAACTATTACAGGTACACCAGCTAACTCTAAAAATTCCTTGTTAAACATAGTTACCTCCGATTAATCCTTTTCAAACACACCCATTTCACCAAGACGAATCGTCACAATTTCTACATCTGTAATCGCTTTGTGAGAACCGTTTTTAGCGTTTGCAGGAGTAAACCAGAATGTTCCGGCTTGACACTCTTTTCCTCCAGTTTCGATAGTTCCTTCGAGAACATAAACATACTCGTCGCAAGGGTGAGAATGAATCGGAATTACGGTACCAGCACTCATGCGTAATTTATGAATTGAGCCTTGGGGAACTGGTTGAGCTAATGGGAGGATTTCTGTCCCCAGAAAAGAAGGGAGTTTATCCCATTCTTCTGTATTGGTGTCGATGAAATTTTGTTGGGACATTTGTAAATATCTGGTTTTATAATCATTCCAATTAATTTCCGTAGTGCGAGCATCTTGCTCGCTCGGTACTAGCGAGCAAGATGCTCGCACTACAAATCAATCGGTTTCTATTTAGAATCGCTATATAACTTTGTATGTAGCCTTTAAAAAACCTCACCCCTCCCCTTCCCCTCTCCTTAGCAAGGAGAAGGGAAGGGGGTGAGGTTTCAGCTAATCAATATTTTCGGTAACTGGTTACAAAGTTTTTCTTCCCATCCTCCATTTAAATAAGATTCCAGAATAAAACTTTGGGATGGTTTTACATTTACAGGCTGCAATTGAGAATAAACTGGCTTTCTCGTACCTGTAAAAGCAGTTTCTCTAATTCGATGTTCCAAACGTAACCGCGTACCGCCTTCAACAGCTTTCAATGTCCAAGTAACGATAGATGGCTGACTCATCATGCAGTCTTGCCAGGTGTAAACCAGACGCTTTGCTTCTTGAATTTCGATTACTTCGCATCTAATATTCGTATCTATTCCCGGCAAAGACTTACTGTAAAAACAAAATTTACACCCGACTCGCGGCTCAAAGTCGTTTTCCATCAACCATGCAGCCAAAGCGCGGCTGTTCGTTATCACCTGCCAAACTTTTTCTGGTGGATGGGGATAAAATACCTCTTTATTTAGCTTATTTAATCCGATCATGATTCCTCCAAATAATCGCCGAGAGCATCAAGTTTTTCTTGCCAAAATTCTTCGTAATTAGCAATCCAAGCTGACACTTGCTTCAATGGCTCTGGCTTCAGCTTATACAAACGCTGGCGACCTGATTTACGCATTTCTACTAAGTTCGATTCACACAATATTTGCAGATGCTGAGAAATAGCCGGTAAACTGATCGCAAAGGGTTCTGCTAACTGTTTTACAGGCTGCTCTCCAGTAAGCAATAAATCCAATATTGCCCTTCGGGTTGGATCTGCAATTGCTTGAAAAATATCTGCACTCGCGGATTGTCGGCTCATATTAATTGACAGAGGGAGCAGAAAGGTCAAAAGTAGGAAACAGAAAGTTTATAAAATTTCCTTCATAAATCTACTCAAAATATATTTAAGCAATTACTTAACTATTATATTTAAGCATTTAGTTAAATGTCAATGTTTACAGATATTAATTTTTTCCTGAATCCTAGTATGTAGAGGTGGAACAAGATTTATTGATTATTGTCTATTAGTATTCTTGGGATGCAGGCTTTATATATTGTTGTCATAGATTGAATTAATAGGCTAAAACTAAAATCTCACAATTATATTATTTAAGTAGATTGGCAGTATTTTTACGTAGGAGAATATCAACAAAGGTAAAAATACAAATGAAATATAGTGGGAGAAGTTTAAAGATATTCGTAAGTTTATTTTGTACATTAATGATTGGACAGTTGGCAGATAAACCATTACAGGCAGCGGAAACCGTAGTAGTTCGTTACGGTGCGTTTGCGGAATCTATTTCGATTGCTGAATTAGAAAACGTCGCGAAAACAGGCGAATTTCCCGAAAGTTTCAAATCTTACACTAATAAGTTATCTGAAAATCAGCGCAAATTGATTGTGGGAGCATTGAGAACAAATGTTCCAATTAATGTTGCGACTATGATTAATTTACTTAGTACACAAATTGGTTCGACAATTTTAGAAGATTTAGCCACGGTGATACACCGAGAAGATGATGCGGGAGCAAAAGCCCTCAGAGAAAGTTTAATATTGGGAGCTAGGGAACCCAAAGGTTTTTCTCTGCTTTCTTCTATTGCAGCTTATCCCGGCGAACGTTTAGAAATTAATTTATCTCAAGCATTTAAAGTATTCAAAAATTTAAATACAGCATTTTGGCAAACTCAACAATTTATGAGTGCGATCGCACCTCAACTTGCGAGTAGAGATCCCCAGCTTTCATTACCAATGGATGCGACTCAAGCGGGAAGCGGCGAGGTTGAAGAATTTAATTTAAATTTGAACGATGACAAACGAGATAGAAACCTTCCCGTTGATATATATTGGTCGAATATTGCGAGTGTAGAAAAGCCGGTTATCGTATTTAGTCACGGTATGGGTTCGGTTCGTAACGAGTTACGCTACTTAGCGAGACACCTTGCATCTTATGGTTTTGTAGTTGCAGCTTTAGAACATCCCGGTAGTAATGAAGCGAATACCAAGGCTGCAATTGCAGGTAAAACTAGACTTTTAAAACCGCAAGAGTTTTTACAACGCCCTCAAGATATCAGCTTTGTGATAGATGAGTTAGAAAAGCTGAATAAAACAGCAGATAATCCTCTACAAGGAAAACTTGCAACTAATAAAGTAATGGTGGTGGGATATTCCTTGGGTGGTGGAACAGCTTTATCCATCGCTGGAGCGCGTTTGCAGCCAGAAAGTCTCAGAAAACGCTGTACGGAGAACTTAGCGATTTTAAGCTTTGGGCAAGGTTTACAATGCATAGCGCAGGAATTACCAGAAAATAGCTATCAACTGCGTGACAAACGAGTAAAAAGGATAGTTGCTCTTAATCCCACAAGCTCCTTAATGTTTGGTGAAACAGGTTTGGAATCCGTAGAAGTCCCTACTTTAGTTTTAGCGAGTTCAGCCGATAAAACCAACCCCGCTTTAACCGAACAAATAATAGGTTTCGGCAAGATTCCCTCACCGAAATGGCTGGTTGGCGTAGTTGGAGGTACGCATTTAAGCGTAAAAGATCCTAGTGCTACCGTGAGTCAGAAAGGAAAACCCAATACTCCTTTGAGCGGTGGTGAAGTAATCGGGGAAAAAGCTGCTGATATTCGTAAATTCGTCAAAACTATTGTTTTAGCCTTTGCCGCTCAAATGACTCCAGAAGCCGACAAATATAAAGTGTTTCTCACAGCAGATTACGCTCAAATTGCTTCCACCGAAGAATTCCCATTTCGTCTGGTAACAGAAATTACAGATGATGCTGCAAAAGCGATCGAGACAGTTATCAGTGAGGAGTGAGGAGTGAGTTGGGAGTTGGGAGTTGGGAGTTGGGAGGAGGGAGGAGGGAGTAGGGAGTAGGGAGTAGGGAGTAGGGAGTAGGGAGTAGGGAGTAGGGAGTTTATTTCCCCTTGTCCCCATCTCCGTAATCCACGGAGGCTTTACTTAATATATACAAAACAATTCAGTGTCAAGCCTGATTGACATTATGTAATGATTTCATTAAGATTGGTTACATAAGTTCACAAAAGCTTGGTTTATATAGCTTTGATGTGAATTAATAAGATTTGAAATTTTCAATATCTTTAACAACGGTAGACATTTGGTTTTCTTCAATAGACCTCGGATTGAGACCCGAGGTTTTTTTGTCTATGTTATTTTCAGGACTGACGCTAGTACAGCACGCCGGAAAGGGCGCACCTATTTAAGACGCACTACACGAACAAACGGTTGAAACCTCGATCCTATAATACTTTTGTTAGCGTAGCGTGTCCGCAAGACGTCTTTTAAATGCCGGACTTTTGACGAACGCCCAGCGGTACTAGTAGTCCAGCAACGAAACTATGCGGGGTTAATAATGAGAAAAAAAGTCCTGAATCTTCCCCCACTCTCCCCTCCTTACCCTCACCCAGCATTTTTGGATTGGTCAAGTACTAGTAGGTAGCTGAGAAAATAGTTAGTCGAACAAAGAAGATTTTTAATTCGCGGAATTTAAGAGCGATGCCGATGATAATTAAGATGATTACTTTATGGTTTGAAACTAGGATACTTGCCAATAATTAATAAAAGATTCTTCATAAGTGCCCTGTTTTAATTATTCTGATGTTTCTAAGTTCTTTTCACAATAAAATAAGACTTCTTTATCACTAATTCCCATATACTCGAACTGATTTGGGTCAACTATATCATTTGCCCGAACTACGGTTACCCCAAACCCTGCTTCTTTCAATCGCTTCTCAAAATCCCATCCATAAAAGCGGACATGATCTTGCTGACCAAAGCGCTTTTCACGCTCTGTTGGATCGGTAACTTCTGGATCTTCATCAGTAAGCTTCTTCATGCGAATAGGCACCATAAATACTGCCCAACCGCCAGAAGAAAGCACGCGGAAAAACTCACGTAGCGCCTTTTTGTCGTCTGGAATATGTTCCATAACATGGCTACAGAAGATAGCGTCAAATGAACTATCAGGAAAAGGAATCTCTGTGACATCCATCTTAACCATCACTTGTGGTTTATATAGATCGCCTGTCACATAATCAAGATTATTAACTCGTTTTAATCTTGGCTCGAATGCTACCTCTGGTGCTATATGTAGCATCTTTTTAGGCTTCTCATCAAAAAGGTTAGTGTGGCTCTGTAGGAATAGCCAAGCTAATCTGTGCCATCTCATTGATGTACAAACTGGACACCATAGCTTGGCAATATGCCCAAAACGTTGATATTCACTAATATGGTTTTCACAGACGGGGCAATAGTAATTTCGTCCGTGGAATAAACCTTTTTTAACTTTGTCGGGAAGACAAAGCAGTACCTTCATCTGTGCAGTCGATAAGAGCATCTGACGGTGACGAGGAAGACCAATCAGTTTCATTTTAGATAGCAGCAAATTCATGAATTACTATCTCCTTTGTATTAATACCTAACTATAATAAAACCTATTTTTCGGAAAGTGAAGCTGCTGCTGGTTCGATAAGAATTGAAGCCAATAGCTTATAAGTAAAAAAGAATACTGAAGTTTCTGTAAGTAGCACGGGAACGGGAAATGGTGGGAATATTGAATTAAAAGCTGATTTTATTAGATTAAAAAATCAAGGGAAACTAATAGCAGAAACGGCATTGGGTAACGGAGGTAATATTAATTTAGCAAGCGATAAATTATTGCTGTTGCGTAACAATAGTCTTGTATCAGCACAAGCAGGAGGAAATGGAAATGGTGGCAATTTGATTCTATAATAAAAGATTAAAAAACCGATGCTTGACGCGGAGGGCGCGGAGGAAAGAGGTAGAGAAAAATAGATTGTGTTATATGCAAATTGAAAGAATAAAAGATTAAGATTATTGTATAAGCGCTTAACATTAACATCAATATGCAAACAGTTCAAAAATCTTCAAAAAAAGCTTGGGCTAAAGCTTTTCAAAAGCCTGCAACGGAATTTCCTTTGACTCCACTTTCAATAATTGAAGGTGAAATACCCGCAAGTTTAAATGGTACCCTTTATCGTAACGGACCGGGAAGGTTGGAACGTGGTGGTATTTCTGTGGGACATTGGTTTGATGGGGATGGTGCTATTCTTGCGGTTCATTTTAATTCAACTTCAAATCTCCCTCCTTCACAAGGGGGTGCTTCAGCGATTTACCGTTACGTGCAAACTGAGGGATTCAAAGAAGAAGCAAGTGCAGGAAAATTGCTTTACGGTAATTATGGGATGACAGCACCAGGGGCAGTTTGGAATCAGTGGTGGAAACCAATTAAAAATGCTGCAAATACTTCGGTTTTAGCTTTACCTGATAAACTTTTGGCTCTATGGGAAGGTGGAAATCCTCACAAACTCGATTTACATAATCTCGATACTTTAGGAAAAGATAATTTAGAGCAATTGGATGATGAAATAGGATATTCCGCACATCCGAAGGTTGATTCTGAAACGGGAGAAATTTTTAATTTTGGTGTTTCACCTGGGTTAAATTCAACGCTTAATATTTACAAAAGCGATGCTACGGGGAAAATTCTTAAGAAAGCTGCACATCAATTAGATGGTGTACCTTTATTACATGATTTTGTTTTAGCGGGAGGATATTTAGTCTTTTTTATTCCTCCGGTGCGGTTAAATTTATTAATGCCAGCAGTTGGATTGAGTTGCTTTAGCGATTCTTTAGAATGGCAGCCTAGTAAAGGTACTCAAATTTTAGTTTGCGATCGCGATACTTTAAATATTATCAGTCGTAGTGAAACGGAGCCTTGGTTTCAATGGCATTTCTCTAATGGTTATATAGATGATAATGGCTCTGTAATTGTTGATATTGCTAGTTATGAAGACTTTCAAACCAATCAATATCTTAAAGAAGTTCCCACAGGTGAGACTCATACAGCTTCCAAAAGTACCTTAACAAGAGTAAATTTGAATCCGCAAACTGGTAAAGTTAGTAATATAGAAACATTATTCGATCGACATTGCGAATTTCCGATCGTACCGCAGCAGAATGTAGGAAAATCTTCTCGATATACTTATCTTTCCACCGTTAAGGAAGGTACTGATATTAGTAAAGAGATATTAAATAGTATTGCTTGCTTCGATCGTAAAACTGATACTATCACCGAAGCAAACTTTGGCGAAAATCTTTATCCTTCAGAACCAATTTACGCGAATGGTTTTATTTTAACGGTTGTTTATGATGGTAATTCCGATCGTAGCGAATTATGGATATTTGATGCCGATAGGTTAAATGAAAAACCCGTTTGTAAATTGAGTTTACCCAGCGTCATTCCTCCCGGTTTTCACGGTACTTGGAAAGATAGATAAATAATTACAACGTATTATTTTGGGTTAAAACTGCATAAGCTTAAAACGCTGACACCTATTGATTAATAACTTAGAGCATACGAGTTTAGAAACATTCTCTGAGATTAACTAAAAACTTTATGTGTTAGCGATTTCCATGACTTCAAGACAGATAAAAAAATCATGTTCACAAAAAATCAACAAATTAGCTGCCGCTGGTTTAGTAGTATGTTCTACTTTAACTACATCATTTTTAACGCTTGAGCCGAGTCAAGCTCGTAGCATTTCCAATAACAGCGGTAATATCACACCAGCAAAAACACAACTTATTGCTCAGTCTCGGGGTAATTTATCACAATTCCTCAGAAAACTTGCTATTAGGGAAACAGGAAGAAAAAATCCTCCTTCTGACATTGAAAATCGTTTAGGTTTTATAGGTAAATTCCAATTTGGAGAAGCTTTACTTGTGGATCTCGGATACTATAAAAGTAGTCCTAATCCCATATATAAATCCTGGGTAAGTAATAATCCTTCCAAAAATTTATGGAAGAATGGATGGACGGGTAAAAGGGGGATTAGTAGTAAAAGAGATTTCCTTCAAAATAAGAATAAAGTCCAAGAAGTTGCGATGGGTGAAGCTTTAGCACTGAAACTGTAAGTATCTCAACAGTTTTCTTCAACGAAAAGGAAGTTCTATTAATAAATATTTGGGACGTAAAAAGAATGGAGTAACTGTGACTACTTCTGGAATTCTGGCTGCTGCTCATCTAAATGGTGCCCAAGCTGCTGCCGATTTACTGGTTAATGGTAAAGTATCCAGGGATGAAAATGGTACTTCTATTGTCGCTTACCTAAAGGAATTTGGTGGATATCAAATTCCCAGTCGGTACGCTGGTAGCTGTAAATAAATGAGGAAACCGCACACCAAATTGAATAATATCCATATGGTGTGGGTAATCCGTTTGTAATTTATTTTTGACTGACAATACTTTCACAGTAGTTGCGAGTCTCTTTATTAGCATTGTTTTTCAGATAATCTCGCACCCAATTGCAACCGTAATCAACCAAATTATTTTCTTTCAAGTCCAAATTCCACAGAATTAATTTTCCAGCATTGTCACCTGATGCTAGAGTATTATGTTTGGGGTTAAAATCAAGACTCCAAACTGAATCATCATGTGCTTTAAAAGTTTTCAATTCTTTACCATCACGACTCCACAATTTAACCGTGCGATCTAAACTTGCGGTGGCAATTTTCTTACCGTCTGGACTAAAAATAATATTAAAAACTCCTGCATCGTGTGCGGGAATATCTTTAATAAGTCTACCTTTCAGAGTCCAAAGTTTAACGGTTTTATCTTCACTTGCAGAAGCAATAGTACTACCGTCAGGACTAAATATAACGCTATGAACTGCATCTTTATGTCCCTCAATAATTCTGATTAATTCACCTTTTGACTTCCAAAGTTTGATAGTTTTATCCCAACCGCCAGTAGCAATTGTCTTGTCATCAGGACTAAATGTAACGCTATTAACTCCTTCTTTTTGTTTGTCAAGAGTTCTGATGAATTCACCTGTTGACTTCCAAAGTTTAGCAGTTCCATCATTACTAGCCGTAGCAATTATTCTACCATTATGACTAAAATTGACATCCCAAACCCACTTTTGATGAGCTTTGTCTTTATTTTTTTCCTTTAGGGTTTTAATCGCCTGACCTTTGTTATTAAAAAGTTTAACATTTCCATCATTAGTAGCAGTAGCAATGATTTGCCCATCAGGGCTGAAACTAACATCGGTAACACTGCTATTAAAATCATTAATTATTTTAATTAATCGACCTGTTTTAGTCCAAAGTTTGACAGTTTTATCCCAACTGGCAGTAGCAATTGTTTCAGCATCGGGACTATAACTAATACTATAAATTGCATCGTTATGTGCTGGCAGAATTTGTAGTGGCTTATCTTTAACTTGCCAAATTTTAACAGTGCTATCCTTACTAACAGTAGCAATTATCCTGCTGTCAGGACTAAAATTAGCTTTCAAAACCCAATTTTTATGTCCTTTCAAGACTTGAAGTTGTTCGCCATTATTACTCCAAAGAATCGCGGTTTTATCGGTACTAGTGGTAACAATTTTCTTGCCATCGGGACTAAAAGCAGCACTTGTCAGAGCATCTTTATGAGCTTCTAAAGTCTTAATTATCTTGCCGTCAAGACTCCAGAGCTTTGCGGTTCCGTCTTTACTCGCAGTAATAATCTTTGGCTCTTGAGGATTAAAATTCACACTCCAAACCCAATCTTTATGTCCGCTCAAAGTTCGGATTTCTTGCCCATCGAGATTCCAAAGTTTGACTTTATTATCGGCACTAGCAGTAGCAATCATCTTGCTGTCTGGACTAAAAGTAACATCATATACTGCTTCTTGATGACCCTTAAAACTCTTAATTTTTTGCCCTTTACTATCCCAAAGTATAATATTTCCTACAGTATCAGCAGCAGCAATTGTTTGACCATCGGGACTAAAACTAACGTCAGATAAGGCTTCTTCCTGCTTTGCAAGGTCTTTTATAAAAAGACCTTTGGTAGTCCAAAGTTTGACAGTTCCGTCCCAGCTAGCAGTAGCAATTCTTTCATTGTCTGGGCTGAAAGTAATACTAGTAACTGAGCTTTTATGCCTTTTCAAAGATACGATTCCTTGACCACCTAAACTCCAAAATTTTACAGTTTTGTCTGTACCCGCAGTGGCGATAATATTACCATCAGGACTAAAACTAACATCTTTAATTTCATCTTGATGTGTCATCCATCTGTTGCGTTCTTTAACTTTATAAACAGCTTCTTGCAATAAGTTACTAATTTCGGTTTTGATAGGAGTTTGCTTATCAAAACTAAAACTGATAGAACTCAGCTTTTTCCATGCCTTTAAACTTTCTAAAAGCGCATCAAAATGCTGCTCCGATGTCAAAAGTGCTTTCGCTGATGTATTAATAGCTTTAATCTCATTTTTGACTGCATTCTGCCATTGCCATCCAGCCAACCCCGCCAAACTCAAGGCTAAAACCAAGCCAACAGAAAGTCCATAAATAGTAAATCTTCTTCTGCGCTTTTTGTTTTTACTCTCACGCTCTCGAAATTCCACACTCAGCGCAATAAAACTTCTTTCCATCGAACTCAGTTCTGAAAAACGTTGATTCTGCCAATCTTGGGCATCTATAAGTGGCTTTCCTCGCAACAGCGCTCCTTCATCACAACCGCTACTTTCCCAAGTAAGCATTGCTGCCCTTAACTGCTCTTGCCAGTGACGAAAGTCCCTGTCTCGATGCATCCAATCTCGTAGTTGTCCCCAATTGCGAATCAGCGCTTCATGAACTATTTCTACGGTTTCTAAATTAGTTTTTTCGTCGTATCCCGTAACTACCAGACGAGCATCAGCCAAGCGAGTTACCAAATCCCAATTTTCTGCACCAATTTCCTTTGAGGTGGCTACACGACGGGTGTCTTCGGTTCCCAAACCGGGATGCACCAGTTGGATAAAAATTTGCTGCGCTCTTTCTTTTTCTTCAAAGTTAAGCTGGTTATAGGCTTCCGAAGCATAACCAGCTAATGCCGCTTCTACCCCGCCAATTTCGTTGTAAGCAGCGTGGGTTAACTGAGCATCTTGCTGTTTTGCCCATAGCTGAGTTAAAGCAAACTCCAATAAAGGTAAATTTCCCGGATTTACTTCTGATAAGATACGTTCGGTGAGTTTATCCTCGATTGTTACTCCTAGTAACTCCACAGGTTTTTCTATCGTCGCTTGCAGTTCGGAGTAGGTCATCGGACCAAGTTTTAAGTCTGCATACTGCAATACATCAGCAAAGGGACGGTAAGACAGTGCTTGCCCAAGAAAGTCTGCCCTCAGAGTGATGACGGCATTGAATCTATGACTATGACTTATTACTTCTAGCAATCTATCTAAAAAAGCTTTGCGTTCTTGGGAATCTCTACAAAGAGTATAAAGTTCTTCAAATTGGTCGGCAACCAGCAAAAAACAACCATTGGGATTTTCCGAAAGGATATTATCTACCAAATCCCGTAAACCATTCTCGCAATCTTGTAAATCGGTAGTAAAGTTTCTAATATCTCGCAAGCGTCCGGTGCGACTAAGGTTGTCTTCCTGCTGGGAAATAATCGCAGTTGCAAGATTAAATAAAGGTCTTTCACCTGGACGAAAATCGATAATATGCCATTCCCCAGCATCTCGCAGACGCTTTACCAAACCAGCGAACACAACGCTAGATTTGCCGCTACCGCTAGAACCAACAACCGCAACAAAAGGTTGATTTTGCACTGCATTCACCAACATCTGGGTGAAAGTTTCCCTTCCAAAAAAGAACCGTGCATCTTCTTCTCGGAAAGCAAACAAACCCCGGAAAGGGTTAATTTTGGTAGGATGACGACCTAAATCCAACCAAACTGGTGGAGCTACACCCGGATTTTGACAGATTATGGGTAGCCAAGAAGCAGCAGGAAATTCATTCTCTAATCCTTGTAATCTTTTGCGTGCTTGTTTGACTGATAAATATAAAGGAAGCTGCTCAATGGCAAAATAATTTAAAAAATACTCAAAGAATTTCTGAGCAACGAGATTTGGTACTGGCTCCCGCATCACAATCACTGTAGGAATATGCAATCTTTGCAATTCATCAGCCAATCCCAACCCATCGCAAGAATTAAAAATTGCTAATTTTAAACCTTTTTTAATTGCTTGCTTCAGAGCTTCTTTTAACTGTTCAATAGTTAAACTATTATCTGTATTATTTTCATTAATATAAATCCGTCCCGTTTCTTCTTCCGTTTTACTATGACCTGCAAAAAACAGAATATCCCAACCTTTTGAATCCCAAAGGTAATTATTAAATGTATTCCGTGAAGGTTTAACAAGAAACTTTACTTGGGCATCTTGCAGGCTTTCGAGAAATCTAGCTTCTGCTTCCAAATCAATATTTTTACTATTGCCTAAAACTGCCAAAATCCTCACTTTATCTCTGGGAAATTTTGGCTGTCTTAAGCTTGCAATACGTTGGTATTCAAGTTGAGAAAGAGCCATTGCGGCTTTAGGATAATCATCAAAAAAATCCCAGCAATACCAAGGTAATCGCCGCAGCAATGCATGATTAGTTTCAATAATAACTCGTATTTCTTCTGTTGAATTTAATGCCGAACGTAATTTACGATCAATATTAAGAAACTCTACAGATTTTAGCCAATTATTGAGATATTGTTGTAATCCTGCACTTAAATTATTAAAGTCAATGCTAGAAACATTGGTAATACCAGTGGCATCAATTTCTATTTCGTCATCTTCATCGAGTGTACCAGTACGCAGCCCAGGATCGAACAAGCTTTGATAACTTAGCCGCCAATTTCTATAGAGTTGAGCTAGTTCAGGTGCTGGAGGTAAGGAACCGATGAACTGCTCTGGAAAGGAATTACCCACTTCCCACAATCGAGCGGTAACTTGCTCAAATCCTTTTTCCAACTCGCCATTGCCTAAATTAATCACAACTAATTTACTCATGGCAATGTCAAACACCTAGTGAATCTAAAGGTACTGCGTCAAAACCTGTATCAAATTCAGGTTATTTAAAATAATCATCAACTAACTTCTGCGACGCTTGATGTAACTTTACCATTATGTAGTTCTGATTTTCTACAGATAAAGCGTTAAAAATAGTTTCATATTCTTCGTTGAAGCTTTCTAATACATCTTTTTCCAAAAATTCAACTAATTGATTACTTTTCTCTATTTCCCGATTTGTAACTCTACCGAATTTAGAAATCACATTATCTAGCCTTGTCACAGTTACTAAAACAAGCATCTCCTGACATAATTCATCTTCAAAAGTTAATTCTCTATTTTCACAAGTCCATTTCTGTGCTTGATGGTAGCGATTATCTTCTGCAAATTCCGGAATCTTATTTTTAATAATTGGACGAATTCTACCTTTACAAGTTTCTATATAAATCGATTTAACTGGTTTAATTACAACTCCTTCCGCTTTATTTACTTGCGGTAACGGAGGTAAATTTAAAATTGCCGGAATTGTAGATTCAAATTCAATATTATATGCTGCCGCTTCTTCATATTTACCGATAAATAAAGGTTTTGCAGCCATCATTTCTACTCGACCAAATAATTGCAGCGCTATATCATAATCTAAATAAACTTTTTCAGTATTATTTTCATTTTCTACAACAGCAATATCGAAACCACAATACTCTATCTTAGGGGAATAATACACACCCGTTTGTATAGCTTGTATCCCAGAAACTGGAGTTACTTCTAGATGTGGATATTCTCCGCCAAATAATTCGCCATAAATAAATATTTTGTGTAAATTGTTTTTTTCAAGTTGCAAAAATTGGAATATTTTCCGAGCTTGTGAAATTAATTTATCTTGCAACAACTGATAACCGAAAAAATCCTCCGTACTATCTAAAAATTTCTTTCTTTTAGCAAATTTAACTTCTAAACCATCCGTCATAATCCCAAAGTTGGCACCGTGAATCTTTTCTGTCACTACCCAATCGGTTTTCTTCAAAATACGGTAATCGGATTCTGTTAAATTCCATTTATTGATATTTTCGGGTATCTTTTCATACGCGATGTATTTGTTATCCATGATTAAAGCGATAAATCGCTTACTACGAACAAGTAATTTATTGTAGTATAGATGAAGTGCAACGTGTTTTAACTACCGAGTAAAATAGCTACTGCCATAGCAACGAGGAACAATCCGAAAACCGTGTAAAATATTCGTGCGCCTTTACGACCAATTATTTTAACCAGGAAGCGAGCGCGATAATTGTTAAAATACCAATCCCAGTTAAAGTAACTAGCTGCAACTGAGAATAAACCCGCTAATATAATCAAGATGCAAATAAGTATTTCTTCCATCTTTTTATAGTCTCGTTAATTTAATTTACCTAAAATACTTTATTAAAATTGATAATGAAATCAGTAAATACTACATTACCCAAAGAAAAATTACCAATGACCACCAAACCCCAATACCACATTACAACCTTCGGTTGCCAGATGAATAAAGCCGACTCAGAACGCATGGCTGGCATTTTAGAAGACATGGGCTTTGAGTGGTCAGAAGACCAATACGATGCAGATATAGTAATTTGCAATACTTGTTCCATCCGAGATAATGCGGAGCAAAAAGTTTATTCTTATTTGGGCAGACAAGCAAAGCGGAAGCGCAAAAAGCCGGATTTGACTTTGGTAATAGCGGGTTGCGTGGCTCAACAAGAAGGAGAAACTTTACTAAGAAGGGTTCCGGAATTGGATTTGGTCATGGGGCCGCAACACGCCAACCGTTTAAAAGATTTGCTGGATGAAGTGTACGGTGGCTCTCAAGTTGTGGCAACCGAGCCGGTGCATATTATGGAAGATATCACCAAGCCGCGTCGGGATAGTAAGGTAACGGCTTGGGTGAACGTAATTTATGGCTGTAACGAACGCTGTACTTATTGCGTAGTTCCTGGAGTGCGAGGTGTAGAGCAGTCGCGGACACCGGAAGCAATTCGCGCTGAAATCGAAGAGTTGGCGAGACAGGGTTATAAAGAAATTACTTTACTCGGTCAAAATATTGACGCTTACGGTAGAGATTTACCGGGAATTACACCGGAAGGTCGTCGTCAGAACACTTTGACGGATTTATTGTATTACATCCACGATGTACCGGGAATTGAAAGAATTCGATTTGCTACATCTCATCCCCGTTATTTTACCGAAAGATTAATTAAAGCTTGCGCCGAATTACCCAAAGTTTGCGAGCATTTTCACATCCCCTTCCAATCGGGAGATAACGAAGTTTTGAAACGGATGTCACGGGGTTATACCCATGAAAAATACCGCAGAATTATCGATAAAGTTCGCGAGTATATGCCAGATGCTTCAATTACTGCCGATGCAATTGTGGCTTTCCCTGGGGAGACAGAAGAACAGTTTCAAAAAACAATGCAGTTAACAGAAGACATCGCTTTCGACTTGTTAAACACTGCTGCATATTCACCGCGTCCAAATACACCAGCTGCGGAATGGGAAGAACAATTGAGCGAAGAAGTTAAAAGCGATCGATTGCAGCGATTGAATCATCTTGTAAATGTCAAAGCAGCCGAACGTTCGGAAAGATACATGGGACGTATTGAGGAAGTTTTGGTAGAAGATGAGAATCCTAAAGATAAAAATCAGGTAATGGGGCGTACCAGCGGAAATCGGTTGACTTTCTTTACTGGTGATATCAACGAGCTTAAAGGTAAATTGGTGAAAGTGAAAATTAACGTAGTGCGTCCCTTTAGTTTGACAGGGGAAGTTGTAGAAGCGCGGGAAGTTGTTAATGTTTAATCAATGATGTAGAGACGTAGCAGTGCTACGTCTCCCTACAATTTGAGGATATAAACAATGCAAGCTGATAAAATACCAGAACAAAGATTAATCGAAAAAATACGTCAACTAGTTCCAGAACAAGTCGTATTAGTTGAAAATTTTATTGATTCCTGATCTGGGCAGAATGAAGATTATAACCTTACCCTAGCTGCTACCAAGCTTTCCGAACCAGCACTGCGAAAAATTTGGGATAATCCTGAAGACACTGAATATGACCAATTATAGTCATTCCAATTAATTTCCGTAGTGCGTTAGCGAAGCGTGTCTGAAAGACAAGCATCTTGCTCGCTCGGTACTAGCGAGCAAGATGCTCGCACTACAAATCAATCGGTTTCTATTTAGAATCGCTATATAAATTCGGCGAGGTTGTTTTAGTACCCTTTCCCTTCACAGACCAAACTACCACTAAAAAACCAAATAATTCAACTAAAAACAATATAAAATACCTAACAAAATAACGCGCTTCATCCAAAAATAGATGTTGGGTTACGACGCGATATAAATCATAAAGTTAATCATTATTTTTTCGTGCGTCTAACCCAACCTACAACTACAACTTAAAGGGAAGTTGTGGGTATTTAAAATAGTGTAATTTTACGGTAAATATTAAACTCAACCTGTATCTAAATTTGAAATAGTAGCGTTTAATTTAAGTAAATTACTCGTGAGGCAGGTTGAATGAGCGATAACGGCATGGAAGGAGATAATCGCAGCGCCAGTATTGGAGAAAGTGCTGATAGTAGTGCTATTCAAACTGGTGATGGCAACACTGCGACTATCACCAATTACTATTACTATTACCGTGAAGTAAATACGGTAGTATCTGTTGAATCTACTGACGCTAAAGATGATAACCTTCTTTGCCCTTATCGCGGTTTATTTCACTTTGGCCCCGATCATGCCGAATATTTCTTTGGACGTGAGGTATTTGTAGAAGAACTATTTACTGCTACTCAAACCCGTAATTTTATACCTTTATTAGGTGCTTCGGGAAGCGGTAAATCTTCGGTGGTTTTGGCGGGATTAGTGCCAAAATTACAAAAAGAAGGCAACTGGTTGTTTACTCATTTTCGTCCTGGTAAAGATCCTTTTCATGCTTTGGCTTTAGCGTTGATTCCGCTTTATACAAAAAATTTGAATGATACCGAAAAGATAATTCAAGCACGTCAGTTATCACAATCCCTTAGTGATGCTAAAAATCCTCTTCCTCTAGGTGATATATTTGCTCAAATTCACCAAAATAATCCTACATATCGGGTGTTGTTGATTGCCGACCAATTTGAAGAAATTTACACTTTATGCGCGGATAATAAAGTTCGTCATCGTTTTTTAGATGCTTTATTAGAAACTTTTCCATCTTCCTCTACTCAATCGCAATATAATCGCGTGCTAGTTGCAACCATGCGAGCAGATTTTTTGGGCAATGCTTTGGAATATCCCTCTTTTAGAGATGTATTGAAAGATGATATCAAGCTTAGTTCGATGAATCATGATGAACTAACATCGATAATTGCTAAACCTGCTGAAAAATTGAAAGTGACGTTTGAATCGGGATTAGTAGAGCGCATTTTGGATGATGTAAAAGATGAGCCGGGGAATTTACCTTTATTAGAATTTGCGTTAACGGAGTTGTGGAAGCAGCGAAAAGATAGACAGTTAACTCATGCAGCTTATCAAAAAATAGGTAAGGTACAAGGTGCATTGGCTCGTCATGCAGATTGGAATTATGGTAATTTGGATGCCACCCAAAAAGAGCAGGTAAGGCGGATTTTTATTCAATTAGTGCAACCCGGTGAAGGCACGTTGGATACGCGAAGATTGGCGACGAAAGCCGAATTGGGTGAAACAAGCTGGAATTTGGTGAAACAGTTGGCGGATAACCGATTAGTAGTTACCAATCAAAATGCTGCCAACCAAGAAACAGTAGAAGTTGTTCATGAAGCGTTGATTAGCAATTGGGATGAGTTTCGGCGATGGATGAATGAAGATCGTAGCTTTCGGGCTTGGCAAGAAAGGCTAAGGTTTGCAATGGCTCAATGGCAAAATAATCAAGCAGATAAAGAGCTATTGCTGCGGGGTAAAGTGTTAGCAGAAGCGGAAGAAAAGCTGAAGCAACGGCGAGATGAATTGAGTGCAGATGAGCAAAAATTTATTCAAGCCAGTGTTGCACTGCGTCAACGTCGTAAGGGGCTAATTTACTCGGGTTTGGGTGTGGCTGGGAGTATCTTCTTAATCTGGATCGGGTTTTTGGGTTGGCGGGATTATACAACTCCGGGGCAGTTGACTCACATTCGCTGGAAATTAACTGATGCTAGCGAGCTAATAACAAATCCTAGTTATCAATCAAAAGCGGCGATCGCCTTTGCTAAAAATGAAAATTTTGATCGAGCCTTTGAAATTACTGACAAAATTAAAGATTCCCATTTCAAAGTAGATGCCTTAAGAGCCATAGCCGAAGTATATGCCAAAATATCAGAACCGCAAAAAGCGGCTTCATTGCTCGAACAAGCAATCAAATCTGCCGACAACATTTCCTATTCCCGTAACAAAGCCTCAGCCTTAAGTGCCATAGCCGAAGTAATTGCCAAAATATCAGAACCGCAAAAAGCGGCTTCATTGCTCGAACAAGCAATCAAATCTGCCGAAAACATTTCTGCCACAAACATTCCCGTTTCCCAATTCAAAGCCTCAGCTTTAATAGCCATAGCCGAAGTAATTGCCAAGATATCAGAACCGCAAAAAGCCGCCTCTTTGCTCGAACAAGCAATCAAATCTGCCGACAACATTTCTGATTCCGATCATAAAGTAAAAGCCTTAAGTGCTATAGCCGAAGTATATGCCAAGAGGGAGCAACCGCGAAAAGCCGCCTCTTTGCTCGAACAAGCAATCAAATCTGTCGACAATATGTCCTATTCCTATCACAACCACAACTCCTATTACAAAGCCTCAGCTTTAATAGCCATAGCCGAAGTAATTGCCAAGATATCAGAACCGCAAAAAGCCGCCTCTTTGCTTGAACAAGCAATCAAATCTGCCGACAACATTTCTGATTCCGATCATAAAGTAAAAGCCTTAAGTGCTATAGCCGAAGTATATGCCAAGAGGGAGCAACCGCGAAAAGCCGCCTCTTTGCTCGAACAAGCAATCAAATCTGTCGACAACATTTCCGATTCCGATGACAAAGCAAAAGCCTTAAGTGCCATAGCCGAAGTATATGCCAAGAGGGAGCAACCGCAAAAAGCCGCCTTGTTGCTCGAACAAGCAATCAAATCTGCCAACAACATTTTCAGTTCCAGAAAAAAATCCTATGCTTTAAGTGCTATTGCTGGAGTATATGCCAAGCTCTCAAAACCACAAAAAGCCGCTTCTTTGCTCGAACAAGCAATCAAATCTGCCGATAACATTTCCGATTACCATTACAAAGGCTATGTTTTAAGAACCATAGCCGAAGTAATTGCCAAGATATCAGAACCGCAAAAAGCGGCCTCTTTGCTCGAACAAGCAATCAAATCTGCCGACAACATTTCCCAATCCGGTGAAAAAGCCGAAGCATTAGGAGCCATAGCCGAAGTAATTGCCAAGATATCAGAACCGCAAAAAGCGGCCTCTTTGCTCGAACAAGCAATCAAATCTGCCGACAACATTTCCCAATCCGGTGACAAAGCCGAAGCCTTAAGTGCCATAGCCGAAGTCGCAGCAAAATATAAAAACTGGGGATTAGCACTTGAAGTTACGAATAAATGTCGCAGCGAATATTGTAAAGTGAAGTCGTTGACAAAGGTTTTAACAATTCATGCCGAGCAGAAGAATCCGGAATTGAAATAATTGGTAATTGGTAATGGGTAATGGGTAATGGGTAATTGGTAATGGTGAACTGTAATCTTGTTACAAATTTTTCTGCTACTAGCTTAATGTTTGCAACCAAGAAACACTCGTGAGATTGCTATCAACTGTAGCTAATATAAAATTGTAGTAAACTGCTGTAGCTGCAATAAATCTATCAGCTGGATCTTGGTGTGGTAGTTGAATCTGGCGACTTAAAATAGCAATTTGATTAACAAGGGGAGCTTCAATAATTTCTAGAGTTTGTAAGGCTAAATTAATCCATGTAACCGCATCAGGTTGTAAAGAAATTCGTCCTTTCTCTGCTAAAATTAACGTTTCCCAGATACTAATAGGACTAAGCCACAGCTCGGTTGTTTCTTCTGCAATTACGGTTTGGAGATTGGTAGATAGACGCTTGTCACCCAGGAGATACCAAAGCCAAATATGGGTATCTAATAAAAGTTTCACTGAAGCACTTCCCAGGTGTTAAGGGGAACTGCTGGAGTTATTAAATCTCCCAAAATTTCCCCGCTTCCTTTCATTACTCCAAAAGTTGCACGTTTGGCTTGAGTTGTCGCAGGAGATATGATTACTAATGGTTTGCCCTCATGGATAACAGTTAAGGGTGTTTTAGTTAGTTGTATTTCTGTAAATAATTTCTGAATATTTTCGGGTAATTCGTTGATACTAATTTGTTGCATTTTTGGGTTTAATAGCTCCTAACTATATGTATGATATTGCAAAAATCCTCTGCTTATAGCGGTTTGCAAGTAGATGAGGTATGGAACTAAATATAAAAATCTTGTGGGATGGGCATCCCTGCCCGTCCAAATGTACTTCACCAATATAAGATGTGCTGCGATTGCTTCACTTCGTTCGCAATGACAACTTTTTTTGCATAAGTCCTAAAAACCATATTAATAAAAAATCCCACCATGAAAAAAATCCTTATCCTCTCCGCAAACCCCAAAAACACAAGGAGCCTCCGCTTAGATCAAGAAATACGGGAAATCAAAAACACGCTGCAACTATCTCCCCATCGAGACGAATTTGAAATCATCGCAGGATCTGCGGTACAAGTAGACGATTTAACCCGCTTTCTATCTCACCATCAACCTACAATGGTTCACTTTTCCGGACATGGTACTGGTACTGATGGATTAATCTTGGAAGATAATTCTGCACAACAACAACTTGTCAGTACTCAAGCTTTAGCAAAATTATTTGATTTATTTCAACAACAGGTTGAATGTGTTTTACTCAACGCTTGTTATAGCCAAGCACAAGCTACAGCAATTCACCAACACATTGATTGCGTTGTAGGGATGAATGAAGCAATTGGAGATGAGGCTGCAATTCAATTTAGCATTGGCTTTTATACGGCTTTATTTGCTGGCAGAGATTATCAAAATAGTTTTCACATGGGTTGTGCTGCCATTGATTTACAGGGAATTCCTGAATATGCAACCCCAGAAATAAAAATTCGACGGCGAAGTTATCAAACCGAAGAGCCAATAAATTCTGTAAAATCTGACGAGAATAATGATTTAAATAACGATAACAAAGACGGACAAAACCCTTCAATTACTGTCGGTGGTCGCGTTATTGATAGTGTAATGATAATGGGCGATCGCAAAAGTGCAGATAACCGTTCGGTTGCTGTTGGTAATGATGTGATTGGTGGTGTAATTGTAACGGGAGATAGCAATAGTGCAAAGGTAAATTATCAAAAAACTACTAACTTACCCGCACCAGAAACCATCAATATCCAAGCAGAAATTAACGCTTTGCGTGAAATAATAACGAAACTAGAAACCTCAGATCGTCCTAAAATTGATAATGCTTTTGAAGATGCTCAAGAAGAGTTAAATAAACCACAGCCAGATAAAGATGAAGTGGGTGAAGCATTAAACCGAGCCTTGAAATATGCCAAGAAAGCTGAAGGGTTTGCTGGTGCGATAGAAAAACTCCAGCCTCATTTAAGTAAAATTACTGATTTGTTGGGTGATAATTGGCATAAATTATTAGGTTTTGTTGGTTTGACAGTTTGATATTTTTATTTTTTTGATGGAAAGTGCAGTTAGCAATCGTAAATTCACAATACTGATGTTGGGTTACGACGCAATGTAAATTTATCGGTTGATGGTCATATATTTTTGTGCGTCTAACCCAACCTACTACTACTACCACTATTCCAAAATTTATTTCAAAAAACTTTTAAACTTTCCGGAATTGACATCTGACTATCGGTATCCTATCTTAGATGAGCTAGTTATTGCTTGTTAACTATATTTAACTGGGGAACTATGGCCCCTCTTCTTATATGAAACCTTCAAAAACCCGGTCGTTATGACTGGGTTTTTGATGTTTAAAGACTAGGTAATAAAAAATATTCAGCAATTCTAACTGGTTGTGATACCCTATCTGAAATTAGCTACTATATTTAAGTATTCAAGATGACAAAATTAAAGGTAGGTTTACTTTTTGGCGGTGTATCTGGAGAACATGAAGTTTCTATTGTTTCAGCAAAAGCAATTTCGGAAGCTCTAACTGCTGAACAAAACGCCAATAAGTACGAATTATTGCCTTTTTATATTAAAAAAGATGGTTCTTGGCAAAGTCCCGATGTTGCACGTCAGGTTTTATCATCGGGAGAAGCATTATCAAGTGAATCTAAACCCAATCTTTGGCAATTCCCAGCAGAAGCGGAAACAATTGATGTATGGTTTCCCATTCTTCACGGCCCAAATGGGGAAGATGGTACTATTCAAGGATTGCTGAGTTTGATGCAAGTTCCTTTTGTGGGTTCCGGGGTGCTGGGTTCATCTGCCGGTATGGATAAAATTGGCATGAAATCCATATTTGCTCAAGCCGGATTGCCGCAAGTTAAGTATATGGCTTTAACTAGAGAGCAAGTTTGGTCAAATCCTTGTGTCTTTCCAAAACTTTGCGATGACATCGAGCAAACTTTGGGTTATCCTTGTTTCGTTAAACCCGCTAACTTGGGTTCATCCGTCGGGATTGCCAAAGTGCGATCGCGCTCGGAATTAGAAGCCGCTTTGGATAGTGCAGCCAGTTATGACCGTAGAATTATTGTAGAAGCTGGAGTCACAGCGAGAGAAGTTGAATGCGCTGTTTTGGGCAATGACAGCCCCAAAGCTTCGACCGTCGGTGAAATCACTTACGAAAGTGACTTCTATGACTACGAAACTAAATATACTAGTGGCAAAGCAGATTTACTGATTCCCGCACCGTTACCAAATGGTGTAATTGAGCAAATTCAGGAGCAAGCAATACAGGCATTCACCGCTCTTGACTGCGCCGGTTTAGCACGAGTAGATTTCTTCTATGTTGAAGCTACAGGAGAAGTTTTAATTAATGAAATCAATACTTTGCCAGGTTTTACTGCAACAAGTATGTATCCGCAACTTTGGGCAAGCAGTGGCGTTTCGTTCCCCAAGTTAGTCGATCGACTTGTTCAATTTGCAATAGAAATAAATTCAGTTCCAGAAAATAGCCAGGTAGCTTTAAGCACCTAACTGTTGTTGAGAAAAAGCGGATTAAGTAGTCTAAACTTCTAAAAAAGACTACTTAAATTTAGATGACGAATACGGATACGTCAAACCTCTGAACTCCAGTACAATCTATATCTTGAGAAGTACAAATCTGAAAAAAGTCATGCAAAACACTCAGAGTGTACAGCAGGAATCGTCTGAAGTCAAAGAGTCCGCACCCGTTTCAGACAATAGCGAACCGAAAAGCAAAATAAATAGGTTTAAAAATTTAACGATCTATTTATTTACGCATTACCCCTGGCTATTTTTGGCTGGTTTGTTATTAATGTTTTTGGGAGGGGGTGCCCTATCGATATACAGTTTGGGTTATGTAGATGAAAGTTTAAAGCGTAAAGAGTCGGAAACATTGCAAGCTGAGGTAATACCCCCGAAAGCACCCGATCAAACAGAAGAAAGCAATAAGAATCCGATACCTTTATGGATGGTAGCTGCTATAGCTCTCAGTTGTGCTAGTGGATGCTTAGTGATTTTAAAAGTTCTTAACCGTCCGAAGCAAAAACAAAAACTTAAGAGACAGGTTGTTAATCGTGATGAAATACGTTTAGCACAGCGACGCTTTCAAGCAATGGAAGCACGTTTACCAAAAAGAAAGGCACCCGCTCGCCCACCCGGTGCGCGCAGAACTCCTATAATGGCTATGCCTCCACAAAAACCTCAGCCAAAACCTGTTGTAACAGTTTTACCACCAGAACACAATTTTCAGCCGAATCAAACAAATCAAGATTCCTTAGCTGATGTGATGGATATTCGCAAGCAGACATCTCTGTCTTCAATGTTACGTAAGTAGAAGTTAACGGTTCTTCCAGTACTGGTTATATTAGTTAGATTTTCTAAAAAAGCGAACGAGAAAGGAGAATAGGCAAAATTTTTAAATAATCAAGCACTTAATTAGCTAAATTTAACTCATTGTTTAAAAGCTAATAATTAAGAGTAAAAATTAAAAAACTAGAATTATCCACGCTTTCGAGGACTTACTATCGAAATGCGTGTTTTTTGTATGAAATGGGGAATAACTAATATTCCTCTAACCCAAAATTGCCGGGTGAAGACAGGGAGGGGAAAAATTTTCTGATGGGTAGAGGTAGTACGAGCTTCTAACTCGCTGGTTGTCACGAGGGCGTTACCCGGCAAAATTAATATGGTGGAGTTCTCGAATGCATCAAAAAATATAACTATCCAACCAGAGTTAAAGGTTTTTCAGCAGAAATCGGCTATAAATCAAGCAAATAACGGCTTTATTGCTTGCTTTTCAAAACAAATTAAGAAACCTGCCAATATGGCAACCATCTCACAGTTTACTCAGTTATCTTTAATCAAGATAAACGACTTCAAGGGTGTTGTTATCAGGGTGTATCACTTCAATAACAAACAGGTGATACACTTTTTACCACTAAATTGTCTTTTCTTTAAGGGATATATATCCTACCAAAAGAATAAGATAATTGTCAATCTCAAAAATTCAAAAAAATAAAGTTTCGTTTGTTGCATTAGGAATACCAACCGCGTACAAAGATTGCGTTGACCCAAACAGCCCCCAAAATCAGGGCAATGTTTGTACGTATTCCAGAACGCTTCAGCAACGAACGTAAGAATGGGAGTGAATGCTTATGATATGCATCCTCCCATTCTTATTTTAATAGTAGGGAGTAGGGAGTAGGGAGTAGGGAGTAGAGAGTAGGGAGTAGGGAGTAGGGAGTAGGGAGTAGAGAGTAGGGAGTTAGTTGAGTAAAATCTCCTTGTCTCCTTGTCTCCCGCTCTCCCCATCCCTGGCTATAAAAAATTAGTATTTCTTAAAAATTCAATTGTGGCTATTTCGATTGCATCTGCTGCACCGCTTGAAGCGTCATGATGGCAATTAGCTAAAAGTTGAAATTGAGATAAGGCAAGTCTATCATGTAACTTTTTTCCATCTTCAAGCGGGAACCAGTTATCTTGTTCTCCCCACATAATTAATGTCGGACATTCTATATTAATTAAATTGTCTTGAATTTTACTTAACCAATTAGGCTTATTGTTTTGACAATTTTCAATTTCTCGTGCAGCAATTTGTAATTCCTGAGCAACTTTAAGAAAAGTACCGGGAAACTCAATATATGGGTAGGTTATCCAGAATACGTTTTCTTGAGTCAACTTAGAAGGGTCGTATAATACGTTACGCCTTTCTATTGCCATGATTTCTCGGATCAATGGTGCAAAAAGGTAGCTCAAACGTAACCTGTCAATTACTTCGATTAATTCTAAAGGTGTTTGAGCAAGGATTGACATACCCCAATGAGGAAGTTTTTTAGCGAATATTGGAACATTAACAACCATTAATCGAGAAACTAGTTCGGGATATTCTTCGGCAAAGGCAAGAGCAATTAAAGCTCCTAAAGATTCTGATAAAATAGCTACAGGTTGAATGTCCTTCGGACACGCTTCGCTAACGCATAATGCAGTAATAATTCGTTGCAATTCAATTACTTGATGACCTGTAGTTTCTTCACGATGTAAAGGTTTTTCTGAGAATCCGAAACCTTTAGCATCAAAACATATAACTCGAAAATATTTAGATAAAGGTTCGATAAGATAGCGCCAATTATAGCTCCAGCTACCAATACCATGCAGTAAAAATAACGGTTTACCAGTACCTTTTTCACCATAGGCAATTTGTACGGGATAACCTTGACTATCAGTAATCGTTACTTGTTGTTGTCCTTGGGGAAAAGTATCTTGCCACCAGTCTTTCATATCAGTTAACAGTTATCAATTATCAGTTATCAATGGGGGATTGGGGATTGGGCATTGGAAATCAGGTAATATTATTCGGTTAGAAGTTCCAACTTTTGAAGTATTAACTCTTAACTGTTCACTGTTAACTGCCTGTAATAATTCCCCAAATAAATCTTGTAACAACTACAGAAAATGCTACTAAACTAATAGCAAGTAATAACAATACAGCCAAAAGTACAAATACAAACCAAGTATCTGCTCTTTTCTTTTGGCTGGGGAATTTTAAATGTTCTTCTAATAACTTGATATTATGGTCGTTGGATTTCCAAGCAAAATCGAAGAAATCTCCTAAAATGGGTATTACACCAACTAAGGCATCAATAATAATATTTACTGTCATTCTGCCTAAAGTCGCTTTTGAAGCACCCAATCGTGCGGCTTCTAAAACAATATAGGCTGAAAGCATAACACCTATAAAATCACCACCTGCGGGTAGCAATCCTAAAATAGGATCTAAACCTACACCAATTCCGGTTCCGGGAATAGTAATAGCTTTATCTAATATGCGACTTAAAGTTCGCAGACGCTTTAAAGTTGGTGCTTTGGTATCGGGATTGAGAGAATAGAATTGAGAGGGTGGCAAAGACATGGGAGGAATGACTTTTATATAAGTAAATCGCAGCTTCTATTACTGTTATAGTTGAATATTGTGCCGTGTTGCAGTGAAGATGTAGTTTGAAATACTAATCAATTTCTTTAACTGAATTTGGATACATACTTTCACCCACGGTAACGTTTAATTGATTGCCTATTAGTATTACGGCAGCAGTCATGTAAAGCCATAGCATAAGTACAATAACAGTACCAATAGTGCCATATGCTTTATTATAATTGCCAAAATTCGCTACATAAATTCGGAATAAATTTGAAACAAATGCCCAGCAAATAGCTGCAAATATTGCCCCCGGCATAATTGGTGTGCCTTTTTTCCAGCGACTGGGACCAAAACGGTAAATAAACCCGAAAGCAGAAGCTACAATTATTAATGCTAAAGGAATACGCATCAAATCCCATAAGTAAGTCAGAAAATTTAAATATCCAGCAGATTTAATAACTACAAAGTTCAAAAGTTTTCCACTGATAAAGACTAAAACACAAGCTATTAGTAAAAGGATGATAGTACCAATTGTTAATGCTAAAGATACTAATTTTGCTTTCCAGAATGGACGTATATTATCTGGAGATGTTTGTTGAATTTGATCTAAAGCCGTCATTGCGGTACTAATTGCACCGGAAGATGTCCATAGGGCAGCTACAAAACTTAGAGAAAACAAGCCGCCATTTTTTGAGTTAGCAATTTCATTACTAGCAAATTCAGTAATTAAATTTAAAGCATCTTCAGGTGCAACTTTACTAAGTTGTTCTGCTAAATCCTTAAATATATCTTGTAAGCCTTCTTCTAATAAACCGATTGCCGTCAAAATAGCAAGTATCGCCGGGAATAAAGATAATATTGCATTATAAGCAATTTCCGAAGATAAACCTAAAAGTCTGCGTTTACCTACATTGACAACGATTTGTTTAATAGTTTTGAAATTAAGATGACGTAAGAATTTCCAAAATCGAGGTTTTATCATGTCAATCATCAGTTATCGATTATCAATTCATAATTATCACCTGTTGAGTGCAGTTTAGAAAGGGAAAGGGGGGATAGGGATGGGGGGAAATTTTGAGAGTAGTGAGTAAAGGATAATAAGTAAAAAATTTAATTTACCAGCTACTTACAAATATTAACCTTTAACTTATAACTCTCAACTCTCTACTTATTCTTAACTCTCTACTTACTACTCACTACTCTCTACTTATTCTTAACTCTCTACTTACTACTCACTACTCGCTACTTATTTTTGACTCTCTACTTACTACTCACTACTCGCTACTTATTTTTGACTCTCTACTTACTACTCACTACTCGCTACTTATTCTTAACTCTCTACTTACTACTTACTACTCTCTACTTATTCTTAACTCTCTACTCACTACTCGCTACTTATTCTTAACTCTCTACTAATTTAAGAATGGCATTTGCTTGGGATTCTTCGCCAAGTTGTTCGATTATTCGTTTTCGATCAATTTTCCATTTCAATTCAAGATATTCTTTAATTATTTTTGCGCGGGTTTGACTGGTTTCTAATGATTCTTCTTGTTTTTGATTGGCAATTATTTTTAAGCTTAAAGCTGGTTGTTGCTGCAAAATGGAAGCAATATTATCTAAAAGTTGCAGGTTTTGGGGTGTAAGTACTGTTGATTTGTCTTGAAAGTCAATTTTTCCGGTATTTGCAGCAATTCTCTTCATGCTGACTTTTGTTAATGGATAATTCAGCCTCTGTCTAATTTCGTTTGCCAGTAAAACTTGAGCGTCTTTATCAATTTCTCGTTCGCTTAAATATACTATGCGGATAGCCATAGATTTATTTTGACTGGTAATTACCTCGTAATCGATCATTTTTGCAGGTGGTGGAAGCTTGAAATTAAGTAAAGCCGATCTTACTTCTTGTAATAAATTTGTTTGCAATTCTGCAATGGTAATTAGTGGCTCAGCAGGTTCTTCTTCAGGTATTGCGTTTAAAATTTCGCTTTGTGCTGTGGGAATTTCGATTAAATTTAAAGAGATTAATTCTGGAGGCTTGTTTAAACGTTTAGCTAACAGTTCGACAAAGTAATTTTGTTCTCCCGGCGTATATAATCTGCTAGTGAAAATATGAAGTTGAACCATCAACTTTTGATTGAGTTCGCGAGTTGATATTTGACTAATAAAAGAACGCGGCTCGCCGTTAAGTGAATTGGCAAATTCTTCGAGCCAAATACTTCTCACTCCCGAATTTATATTATTTTCCTTTTGTTTAATAACTATTTCTTGTCGGAGTTGAATAAATGACTGGTAAAGTGGAATTAAAATAGTCAAAATAGTAATTACAATTAGAAAAAACCTACCGGGAAGGCTACCAATTCTTTTGAAGCGCTTTGATTCGGGGAATATTTCTAAAAGATTTTTTACCCACACAGTTTCTCGATGTTTTTTTCGCCATTCTCTTATTTTTTGTTTTGTTCTTACGCTATCAATATGTAAAGCAAGAAAAACAGTCATTGCGGTAAAAGTAATTGCTACCAAATTGGTGAAAAACAACAATCCACCACCTTTCGCAACCCGCAATCCATTAACCATATTTACGCTGAGTGCAATACCAAATCCATAGCCCACAACACATAAAGGTGGCATCAAAGCAACTGCGATCGCAACCCCAGGAATAGAAGTCGCAACCCCCTTCGGCTTCTTACAAACTGCCACGGAAACCCACAGCGCCAGAAAATAGAGCTACTACCAAATCCAGAATATTCGGTTGAGTACGTGCCAAAATTTCCGGAGTCATTTCCTTGAAAGGTAGTACTGTAACTAGAAGCACCGCAAATAAGATAGCAACCAAACAAGAAAGCGCAAGTTTGATAATTGCCCGCAGAGCTAAAATTACATCACCAGCAGCCAAAGCCAAACCGTTACCCAAGATACTCCCCATCAAAGGAGAAATTAACATCGCTCCAATAATTACCGCAGGGCTATTAAGCACCAACCCCACAGTGGCGATACCAGCAGCAAAAATCACCTCAATCCAATAGCTAACATCTCTAAGGCTTACAGAATCGCATATACCTAGATAAACCTCTTCCTTACGAGCAGCATCAATGCCCAAATTATCCGAAAGCCAATCTCGAAGCCTACCAACCGTTTGATGTTCTTTATCTTGCTGATTCATATTTTATTTGGTAATTGGTAATTGGTAATTGGGCATCGGGCATTGGGCATGGGGCATCGGGCATTGGTAATTGATAACTGTTTTTTATCCTACGCACCAAAGTATCGTAAATATATAGTGGTGCGATACTAAGTTGCACCGTTGGTAATAAAATTTTTAAGAAGAATAAACAAAATACATAAGTAATTTTCTATGAGTGAAGATTTAACTAAGCAATGGTTGACGGAAATTCAATCTATGAAACAGCAGATAGCTCAACTGAAAGCCGAGCAGGTTGGTACTTGGGAAAGTGCAGAGAAATGGCGTAAGCTTTACAACACCGAAGCCGAACAACGTCGTACCGATTCTCAACTTTTCCGGCAAACAGTTGCTTCTCTGAAAGCAGAAATTCAACAACTAAAAGGTATAGAAGATGGCACACTTCCCGATAGCGATACAGTCACAGCGATTCAGCAAGAAGTAGCCCAACTTTCTTCATTAGAAGAATTGAAAAGTAAATTAACTGCTTCTATGAAAGAACGCGATCGCCTTTTACAAGCTTTGAAAACCGAACAAGATAAACATTCGCAAACCCGCCAAAGTCTAACCACCGCATTAGGTGACGCTATCGATGGTTTTAAAAAGCAGAAATCAGCGAGCAGTGAGGAGTAATCAATTAACAATTAACAATTACCAATTAACAATTAACAATTACCAATTACCAATGCCCAATCCCCAATCCCCCATGCCCAATTACCAATTATTAATCAATGGCTTCGAGGATTTTGTCAAATTGGAAGTTTTCGGCGAAATATTTGAGGGTTTTTGTTAGTTGAGCATTTTGGGGGGGATTTTCTTCTAATATCTCAAAAATAAGGTTGTCGCTGCATTGGGCTGCTGCTTGTCGCATTTTTGCTCGCCATTCAGGGCACATTGAAGATAATAATTTACGTAAATTAGCTGATGTGAAATTGTCTGTTGATGTGGTATTTGCTTTATGGGTAGTGGAGTTTTCTTTTTGATATGAATATTGGACTCCAAGGTGTTGATTGATTTTTTCTAGTAATGTTTCTTTTGGAAATGGTTTATCGATCAAATCATCGCAACCGGCTGCTATAATTTCATGTTTTTGTTCTTCAAATACGTTTGCGGTTAAAGCAATAACTACCGTTTTATTAATAACTGAATTATCGGATACTGCTTCTTGCTGTCTGGTTTTAATAATTTTTGTAGCTTGATATCCATCCATGATAGGCATTCGCATATCCATTAAGATCAAATGCGGTTCCCATTCTTCCCATTCGGTTACTGCTTGTGCGCCGTTAGCAGCTTCTTTGGTACTAAATCCAAGTTGAGAAAGCATTCTTATCAGTAGCAAACGACTTTCCGGACGGTCATCGACTACTAAAATGCGGTATTTTATTTGAGATGCTGCTAAACCAATTACTTGGCGGCTAGTTTTATCAATGTCGGTTTTGTGTGAAGAAGCAAGACTTACTTGAATATCAAAAGTAAATTTGGAACCAACTTCGGGAGTACTTTCAGATGTAATGTCTCCTCCCATTAGCTGCACGTACTTACGGCTGATTGCTAAACCCAATCCAGTTCCCTGCTGCGATTTTCTCCCAGCAGCAGTTTGTCTAAAAGCTTCAAATAAAAATCCAATTTCTTCAGGGGAAATCCCGATTCCGGTGTCAACGATTTCAAAGATTAGATGAATGGGGGGAGAGGGGATAGAGGGGGTAGAGGGGGTAGAGGGGGTAGAGGGGGTAGAAAGAGATAAATTAATATTCCCCTTATCTCCTTGTCTCCCCATCTCCTTGTCTCCTTGTCTCCCCATCTCCTTGTCTCCTTGTCTCCCCATCTCCTCCTCTCCCCCTTTCTCAACCCTGACGCTCAACTCAACGCTACCTTGACTGGTAAATTTAATCGCATTTCCTAAGAGGTTGATTAAAACTTGACGCAGTTTGTTTGCGTCGCTTTTGATGCAACGGGGAATTTCTGCTGTTTTATGAAATGTGAGTTGCAATCCTTTGCTAGAAGCTCGGAAGCGTAACATTTCTTGGAGGTTATCTAAGAGTTTGTGTAAGTCGAATTCGGTAATATTTAATGATGTTCTACCTGCTTCTATTTTGGACATTTCGAGAATGTCGTTAATTAGGTTGAGTAAATGTTCGCCAGCACGGTTAATTATTGCGAATGTGTTTTGATGTTCTTTACTTATGGTTTTGTCTTGGCTCATCAATTCACTAAAACCTAAAATTGCACTTAGAGGAGTTCGCAATTCGTGGCTCATGTTTGTCAAAAACTCGCTTTTGGCACGGTTTGCTGCATCTGCGGCTATCACGGCTTGCTGTAGTGCTTCTGATTGATGTCGAGTTTTTGAAAGTAGCTGTACCTGTTGCAGTGCGACTCCTAACTGATTACCAATTTGTACTGCAATGCTAATTTCTCCAGTATTCCATTCACGGGGTGCGGAATTTTGATAGCTTGTCAGCAATCCCCAAAGTTGATTTCCGCAGAATATAGGAACAGTTATATAAGCTTTGGCTTGAAACTGTTCTAATAGATTAACGTAATACTCGTTGAATCCAGCTTGGTAAATGTCAGAAACGTAAATAAAACTTTCTCCGTTGTTGTAGCTATCTTGTTGGTTTTCTGAGAAATATGTTGTATCGCGCACTTCATTTAAATTACTGTTGAGATTGCGAATTATAGATCCGTCTTCTTCTAAAACAACGTTTTGAAAATCTGTATTATCTTCTCCTGGGGACATTACCCTTCGCCACTCACTTCCTACCGACTCAGCAACGAAGCTACCGCAATCGTCTGCTTCCAATTGATAAACCACAACGCGATCGCAATTTAAACAAAAGCGCAATTCTTCAGTGGTGGCGGTGAAAATTTGCTCTATATCTAAAGTTTGCCGCATTCTTTGTAGAGTTTGAGCGATGGCTCTTTCTCTTTCGGCGCTTTCTTGTAAAGCTTGTTGGGCAAGTTTGATATCTGTAATATCGGTGACAGTGCCAATGTAGCCTTTAAATTCACCGTTTTCGTCAATTTCGGGTAATGCTTGACATATCACCCAAACTACTCTACCATCTGGACGCAGAAAACGATGGTCGCTGGCGAAGGGTATTTGTGCTTTTACCGCTTGTTTCCATGCTCGTACAACTCGTTGGCAATCTTCTGGATGTAATGCTTTGATCCACCCTTCTCCTAGTGATTCTTCGGTGGAAAGTCTGGTAATTTCGCTCCAATGTTGATTAAAGTAAATGCACGAGCCATCAACATCGGTATTAATAATGGCAACTGGGGATGCTTCCGATAAATTTTTATACCGTCTCTGAGAGAGCTGTAAATCTAATTCGGTTTGCTTGCGTTCGTTGATATCTGCCCAGTAACCGACATATTCTAAAGGTTCGCCGTTGTGATTGCGTATTATTCGGATTTGTTCTTGAAACCAATGATAGGTACCATCGCCGTGGAAAAAGCGATACTCGCAAGTAGCATATTCTTGATTTAAGGCTTGGGATAATTGCGATCGCAGTTTTGGTAAATCGTCTGGATGTACCTTATACTGCCAGAAACCGGAATTTGATAAAAATTGTTCTGCTTGATAACCAACAATTTCTTCGACGTTTTTACTAATAAATGTATTCTCAAAGTTTCCATCAGCTAAACGGCTGAAAATTACTGCTGGAGAAGACTGTAATAAATATTGCAAACGTTCGGTTGCCAAACTCATTTGTAGTTGAGCATCTTTACGAGCGCTGATATCTTCAACTACTCCGATGAGATATTTAATTTCTCCGGAAGTTTCGCGTATTGTGGAAGCTGTCACATTTGTCCAAATCTTCTGCTTATCTTTTGTATTAAAGGCTTTCTCCATTGCAAACACGTCAATTTGATTGTTAGCAATCTGTTGACAATAATCGAGATATTCTGCGATGGAATCGGAGTGGGTAATGTCGGAACATTGGAGTTTTAATAATTCCGTTTGAGAATAGCCGACAATTTGACAAAACTGCTCGTTGACTTTGATAAACTTACCTTCTGGAGAAACTTGAACAATTCCGACGGCAGCATTTTCATAAATGGCGCGGAATGCTTCTTCTCGTTCCCGTAAAGCTGTTTCGGCACGTTTGAGGGCGGTAATTTCTATTAATATATTTCCTATTCCTACGGGGGCATTATCTTCACCAGGAATGGGAAAGTAAGAAACTAGAAAATCACGAATTACTGAAGGTTCTGCAATGGAAGCACCGCTAAATTTATTATTAAGAATAGGTTGATTGGTTGCTAAAACTTGTTGATAAATTGGTTCTACGCTAGGAGCTATTTGAGGTACAATTTCTTGAATCGTTTTCCCCAAATGTTCTTCTACCGATACACCGTTAATTTCAGCAAGTAATTCGTTGATTTGAATATATCGTAACTCTTTATCTAAAATAGTTAATCCTATAGGGGCATTGCTGAAAAAAGCATTTAAGCGAGCTTCTCTTAAAGCTACTTCCCTTTCTAATATTTTACTTTGGGTGATATCGCGTCCTTCAACAATTAACAAGACTACTCGATTATTTTCATCAAATATTGGTTTGATAGAAGAGTCAATTGTCGAGTTCACGTTAGAAGAGGCGATAACTTCAACTTCCGAATGAATCAATTCACCATTCGCAGCTTTTTTAATTGTGGCTGTTAATTTATCTTGACTACAGCAAATCTTGTTTCCTAAAGATTCCCAAAAGAATGTTTCTACAACTTCAGTTTCTTCGACACCAAAGAAAATCAGAGCAGTTTGATTGAGCGAAATAATTTTGCCATTTGGTTGTAGCAGAGCAGTAAATCCAAAACTAGAATTAAAAATTGCCCGAAAACGTCTTTCGCTTTCCTGTAAAATATATTGAGCTTGCTTGCGTTCGGTAATATCTTTATAAGTACCCGTCATCCTTACAGGCATCCCAACAGAATCGCGCTCAATAATTTGTCCGCTACATAGAATCCACTTCCAATCTTGATTTTTACAGCGCATCCGGAATTCTACTTGATAAATCGGACTTTTTCCTTGTAAATATGCTTTTAATTCTTTGTGGATAAAATGCCAATCTTGCGAATGTATAACTCGTCGTAAACTCAAAGCATCTTCGCCAATCTCTGCATCTTCATAGCCCAACATTTGCTTCCAACGCGAATCGCGATAAACTTTCTCGTCGCGAATATTCCAATCCCATAATCCTAAATCGCTGGCTGTTAAAGCGAGTTGTAATCTTTCTTCGCTGTCTCTGCGAGCAGTTTCTGCTTGTTTGCGTTTAATTAATCCTCCTAGCTGTGCTGCAACAGCGCTGACTAATTCCAGTAAACGTTTATCCCGACTGTTAGTACTGCATTTGAAAATCATCAAAACAGCTAGCACTTCGTCTCCGTTCAAAATCGGTACTGCAAAACAGCTTTTGAAGCCTACTTTTAAAGCTATTTCTTTACGCATAAACCGTATTGAAGAAACCCGAGAAATATCTTCTAACCATTGCGTTTGTTTGCTATCTCGAACTACTCCCGGTATTCCTAACCCATTTTTGGATATTAGAGTTTCGCTAATACGGCAAAACTCTTCTAAACTATCTTGTTTTTTATCCCAACCCTGAGAGTATTCCAGAGTTTGATCGTCGCTACTGGAAATCCACGCTTCCCCAAAATCCCAATTAATATTTTTACAAATTAATCGTAAAATTAAACTAAAAGCGCTATCTATATTAATTGCTTTACTAATAGCTTGAGTTACTTGTAATAACAAACGAGTTTCCAACAAAGCCTGTTTGAGTTCGGTTATATCCCTTGCAGTTGCTAAAACGTATTGTTGTCGATCGATTTCGATTAACTCTGCACTCAATAACGTTGTTCTTACTTCTCCCCCAGCAGCGCGAACATCCACTTCTTGGTTGCGAATTGTACCTTGATAAGCTAAAAGTGTGGCTAAACCATCACATTGCTCTAAATCTTGCCGAAGTCCTAAATCTTTTACATTAGATCCAATTACCTGTTCTCGGGTATAACCAAAAAAATTACAAAAACTATCGTTAACTTCTATATAAGTATAATCAGGGAAAGTACTTAGAGAAATTGGATCGGGACTAGAACGAAACGCCGCAGCCAGCTTCTGCTCGCTCAAACCTCTTGCGGCTTCTGCTGCTTGTCGCAATCGCGCTTCCAACGTCAAAGAAATCAAGTTGCCATTAGCACGTCCAAAATTTAAGTCTTCTTGCGTCCAACAATGCGATTCTTCTACCGCTTCCAGACATAATATTCCAGCGGTGATGCCTCCCAAACGCACGGGAACGCAGAATAAAGAAGTAATATTAAAAGGTTCGAGATAAGTCTCCCTCAAATCCTGGGTTTCTCACATCAAGAAGAGGATTATTAGTAGCAATAATTTCATCGGCATTCAAAGCTTGAAAGAAATTTGGATAATCTGCAATCCCGATTGAAATTCCTTCAACATGGCGGTTATGACTCCACTCAAATAAATTGACGCAGCGCATTATCGAAGCATTTTGCTCATACAGCCAAACGCTGGCTCGCTCTACCTCAATATTACCCGCAGCAGCTTCAGTTATCCTTTGTAAAGCCAGTGTCAAATCGCCATTATAAATCGCCGGATTTCTAGCTAATTGCGTTAATACCAAGTTGTTTTTGCGTAATTTATAAGCACTTGTTAATAATGCTTGCTGCACTTTTTTTCTTCCAGTAATATCATGTAAAGTGCTAATTACTTTAGTTACCTTACCTTCGTCGTCGTACAAAGGCATAGAGCTATAACGCACATCGACGGGATTACCGCGTTTATTTAGATAAGTTGTTTCCCTTTCAAAAATCGGTTGGCTACCTAAAAGCCTTTCAAAAGCTGATGATTCCTTTACAATCAGTGAAGGCAATACAAAATTAGTGAAAGGGCGATTAATTAATTGATTCGGCTCGTACCCCAAAACTTTCTTCACCGCCGAATTGACAAAAGTAATACATCCGTTCGTATCCGTTGACCAAATAATATCTTGGGATGTCTCAACTAGCAATCGATATTCACTTTCACTCTTCTTTAAAGCAGTTTCTGCTTGCCGACGATTATTAACTTCTTCTTGGAGTCTTCTGCGTGCCAGACTTTCTTGCTCCAATAACTGAGCTTGAGCTAAAGCAATTCCCAACTGTGCCGCAATAGATTCCAAAAAATCCACCTCAGTAGGCATCCACTGACGCTTTGAATTAGCTTGATGCAAGCAGATGATACCGTTTGCTTCACCTTTATAAGAAGTTCGTATCGTCAGCATCGATTTAATGCCGACTTCGCGACATTTAGCAATAATATCTTTTAACAAAGGTTGTTGTTCTACATCATCAGTAACAATAGCCTTGTCTTGGCTTAATACCGCCTTGAAATAGGGATTATCCGCAGGGGGATTCTTCGGTGTAATAATTGAACTATAGCCAGGAGCAAGATATTCTGCTTTCGTAGTAATTTGGGCAACTGGCGAAGATGCGTAGCTAAAAATCGCTCCCCGATTGACATTCAAAGCCGAACCTATCTGTTGAATTGCAGTATTTAATATTGAATCCGCATCAAATTCCGCACGAATCTTATCAGAAATTTCCTTCAATAATTGACTTTTATTAAATTCTTTTTGCAGCTTCACCTCAGCTTGCAAACGTTCGTTTGCAAAAGAAATAGCAGAAGCAGCAGCTTGTAAAAATGCGATTTCTTCAGCTTCCCAAATTATGGCTTCAGAACGATTTTCAAAACGAATGAATCCTAAAAAATCATCCTTAACTACGATTGGTAAAATCAAAATTGCTTGAATACCTAAATAAAGAAGCATTGAGCGTTCTTCTTCAGGTAAATCTGCAACCAAGCTACAGATAATATCACCTTTAAAAAGTAAATTTTGCCAGCGTGGAAAAAGCTGCTCGTAACAATGTATTTCGCTTTGACATCTATTTTGATTATTACCTATATTATTATAATTACACCATTTAATCCCAGAAGAGTGATTTTCAATAAAGCATACAGAAGTAGCCCTAGAAGCAATTCTCAAGCTTTCGGTAATCTGAGAATAACAATTGGTACTACCATCAAAACCTAATAAAATACGCTGAATTTCCACCAAAGCAGTCAAATAAGCTTCGCGAGACTTATATTGTTGATTGCGGATACTTAATTCAGATGCAACATTTTGTAGTTCATGGTTTTGTTTTTTCAACTGTGTTTGTAATTTTTGAATAGTGAGTTGATTTTCAACCCTAGCTAAAACTTCTTCGCTCTGTAACGGTTTAGTAATATAGTCAATTGCGCCTAAATCAAAAGCCTTAACTTTCTCAGAAACTTCGTCTATGACGCTGAGAAAAATTATGGGAATATCCCGAGTAATTTGATTTGTTTTTAGATGCTGACAAACGGTATAGCCATCCATATCGGGCATGACAGCATCGAGTAAAATTAAATCCGGAGGAGAAGTTGTAGCCGCATTAATAGCCAACCTTCCGGCGATCGCCCTTTGAACTTGATAACCTCGATTAGTCAGAATATCTGATAAAAAATGTAAATTTTCTGGTCGATCGTCAACTATAAGAATTTTTATATTTTGATTCATAAACCACCAGCAATAATTTTACTTTTTGATATTCCCCATCTCTCCTACTACCTTAATTACTACTTTATACTTTTTCACCTAATATTTGTTGAGTAAAATTAAGAATAATATCAAGACGAAAATTTTGAGTTAACTCTGTCAAGTTTTTCGATAACAATGCTTGACTTCCTGGTACTTCTTCTATCAGACGTTCTAATAACTCTTCATCAACATTATTTGCTGCTCGATGTAAATTCAACAGCCAACTTCGAGGCATTGTCATTAATTCTTCAAATAATGAAGTATGAGATAATTTTCTATTCGTTTTATGATTAGAATTGAGCGTAGTATTGTAAGTACCTAATTGAACATTTGCGGCATTATTTTTTGTCACATCAAGCTCAATATCAAATGTAAAAATAGATCCTTTACCCAAAGTACTTGTTACCTGAATTTCTCCTCCCATCATTTGCACAAACTTACGGGTAATAGCCAACCCTAAGCCAGTTCCTTGTAAAGATTTTCGTCCCGCATCAGCCTGTGTAAATGCATCAAATAAGTTTTCCAATTCCGAGGCAGAAATACCACACCCAGTATCTTCAACTTCAAACAAAAGACGATAAGAATTAGAAATATTGCTTTTCTCTCCCGCTTCATCTACAAAACTGACTCGTAACGTGATGCTTCCTTGAAAAGCAAATTTAATTGCATTGCCGATCGGATTGCTCAAACAACTGCGTAATTTCTTTGCATCGGTATAAATATACTGAGGTACATTAGACGCTACTATAATATTGAACTTAATATTTTTGTGTTCTAACTTGATTTGAAATATTTCTTTAATATCTTCCAGTAATAAATATAAATCAAACCTTTTTTCGTTTAATTCAACAGCACCCGCTTCAATTTTAGATAGTTCTAAAATATCATTAATTAATTCGAGTAAATGATGACCGCTACGATTAATAATGTTGATATCTTCTTGTCGATCGGCATTTAATAAACAGTCATCGCTCATTAATTTAGAAAAACCGATAATTGCATTTAAAGGAGTTCTCAATTCATGACTCATATTAGCCAGGAAATTACTTTTAGCTTGAGATGCTGAAATTGCTGCTATTTCGGCTTTACGTCGTTCTATAATTTCATGCTGAAGCTGTTGATTTTGCGCTTTTAATTGCCGAAAAAGTCTTAGAATAGTTAATTGATGCTTGACTCTTACTAATACTTCCTCAACTTCAAATGGCTTGGTTATATAATCTGCACCACCTAATTTAAAAGCCCGAACTTTTTCGGAAACATGATGTAAAGCACTTAAAAAAATTATCGGAATATCACAAGTTTTTTGACATTCTTTAAGTTGTTTACAAACTTCATAGCCATCCATGTCCGGCATTTTAATATCTAACAGATCTAACAGAATTAAATCCGGTGGAGTTAACTGTGCAACCGTAAAAGCCATTGAGCCAGAAGTTACTGACTGCACTCTATATCCATTTTCAGATAAAGTAGCGGATAGAATTTTAAAATTCTCTAAATTATCATCAATTATTAAGATATTTTCTTCACCAACTTGTCTGCACGAATCACTTTTCATTGCTGATATGGGAAAAACCAACATTTGATATAGCTTTCTACGCTACCAGCCTAAATCACCATGCGACAGTGACGGGCATCACTGTGGAGTGAAAATTATTAGATGGGGGTGAGGGGGATGGGGAGACAAGGAGACAAGGATAATTTTAACCTTTGACCTTTGTTAATTACTGCTCGCTGCTGCATTACTTAACCGATCGATAACACTTGATAAAGCAGACTTTGCGGATGCGCTCTCCCATACAAAACCGTCATTATTAAGATGACGGCTAAAAGGAGCAAACAATGGAAATAAAGTCAACTAACCCAATAACATCCCCTGCAAACGTTCCCTCTGGCTATTTAAACATCATGGGTTACGTTGATGAGTCAGAAGTAAATGGCCCAGGAAGTCGGGCTGTTATCTGGGTACAAGGTTGCAAGCGAGAATGTGGGGGGTGTTTCAATCCGAATTCTTGGTCATTTGAAATCAATCAACTTGAATCGGTTGATTCCCTCGCTGAAAAAATTCTCAGTAAACCCGGTAATAAGGGTATTACATTTTCGGGAGGAGAACCATTTTGGCAAGCAACCGAGTTAGCCTCTTTAGCACGTAAAGTCAAAGCTTCCGGACTAAATGTAATGGCTTTTACCGGCTTCACTTTAGAAAATTTACAGTCAGAAAAAGCACCCGCAGGTTCTCAAGAATTATTAGAACAGTTAGATATTTTAATCGATGGCCCTTTTATAGAATCTTTAGCAATCAATTCTCCCAACTCACCCGTTTCATCCAGCAATCAACAGGTGCGTATATTTAATCCAGACTTTGAAGACAAAATTACCTGGGCTAGCGATCAAATTGAAATTCACGTATTTAAAGATGGTAGTCGCTTAGTTACTGGTTATAAGGGTTGGCACGAACAGTAATAGATTTGGGAATTGGGATTTGGGCATGGGGCATGGGTAATTGGTAATTGGTAATTGGTAATGATTCTTTATTCCCCCCATCTCCCCTAACCGTACTTACAAAAAAACCCCAAATCAATGGGGCATTGAGGGGTTATAAACGTCTCGAATGCTTATTTTATTGTTGTCATAGGCTTGTCTGCGTTATTAACATAGCCTCTGAACAAAGACTCGTATGCGATCGCACTACTTTGAGAATCCGTTACATCTGATAAATTCTGTTTAAACCAATGGCTTGCTAAACGGGCAATTTCTTCTAATGCACCTGTTTCTTTAAATTGACGGCTTGCATTAGGGATAATTTTTAATTCTTTGTCAGATGCTTGAATCTGTTTAATTGTGTCTTCATTTGTGGCAATTGTGGGCAAATCATTCTCACTCACAATCAATAAAGTAGGAGTTTTTACTTGAGATAAAATCTCATGGGCTAAACAGGTATTTCCGCTACAGGAAACTACAGCCCCTACCGCTATTGGATTTTCTACTGCTGCAAGTAAAGCCGCACCCGCACCCGTTTGCTCTCCGAAATAACCAATTTTTAGATCGGCGGTAAGAGAATAATTAAGCAGCCAGTTTGTTGCATCAGTTAATCTTTTAGCAAGAAATTGAACGTTACTACTGCAATGTCTGCTGCGTAAATCAATTGCTTCTTCTTGAGGAGTTAATAAATCAATTTGTACGGTAGCAAGTCCGGCTGTTTTCCTTAATAAATGAGCAAGGTAGCGATTGCGAGTGCTGTAACTACCAACTCCACTACTATGTACAAATATAACCATTCCTTGGCAGTTTCGAGGTAAAACGATTTCTGCTTGCAAACGAATAGAATCAAGTTCGATTGAAACTATTTTTTCTTCAATGTAATTCAAAGCAGTTGGATTCATTTTGGTATCCTTTTTTTTTAAATGGTAATTATTTATTACTATTACCAATGTATATTGTCATTGCCCTGGTTCAGTAAATAATCGTATCCGAGGCATTACTAATTTGACAAGTATTTTTTGATTAATAGCAACCGCGAACTAAGCAAATTGCTTAAAATATGACTGGGGAGCAATATTTAACCTATTTATTCAACAAATCCAGCTTAATACTTAGTAACAAACGAAAGTAACAAGCAAGCTTTTAAGCCAATATGTTTACAAAATGTAAAGCTCGTTTTCAGAAAAAATTGGTATGCAAACAAACAAGCTGTTCGGCTCCGAGCGCAACTTAATTATTTTATTTATAGGCTAAAAATTTGAGGAAGTTGTGAGTATTAATTCTATTTTATAAATTGTAATGATCGAGTATCTGAATAAACAACTTGCTTAGGATATATTCCGTAGGTAGTAGTTTGTACTTGTAGTTGTTAGCCTGGCGGAAGGAGAGGGAGCGATACGGCAGGGTACTTACTTTCCATTAGCTTTTAATACCGCAGCATATTGTTGTTCAACATCTTGCTTATCTTCCTCGAAAGACAATCCTTGACAACTACCTTTTAAGATCAAATCTGCATGACGGCGCAAGGCTTTTTTGTCTTGAGGATTTTCTGTATATTCAGCAATGACGGCTATGGATTCTAATAAACGAATGGTAACAGCTACATCGTTAGAACAATTTTGGCGAATTTGATTGAAAGCAGTATCAGTTAATCCTGAAAATGTTACCGGATGAGCAATAACACGGAGATTGTCAAATCCATCGTAACGATAAGGGGAAGGAAAATCGGTTTGAGCTAAACGAGCCAGCCCATCACTGAGGTGATCTATGCAGCGAATAGCGGTGAACGGATCGTTAAGGCTGGGAGATAAGGCGCGTAAAGCTATTTCTACTAATTCATTTATGGGAAATTCTATATCTTGCTGTTCGTTACGTTCTCTACCTAAAATAAATGCTTGATGAATTTGCTTTTGAATATCGTTAAAAGGTGTGGTGGAATTTCCAGTTTCCATCGCCAAAATTTTGACGGTAGTACCTCCTTTAATCGTAAATTTCCCCGGTGGAGTTAATATTTTTACTATTAAGTTATGTTTGCAAGCTATATCCATCAATTTATCGGTATCAATTGCTTGGACGTAACCTTTACTTGAAGCTCTAATAGGAAAAGCTTCTTTATCAAAATCTTCGGGAATTATTGCCTCTGAATGCTTGTGCTGCGGTTCGCTGTATCCGATTTTTTTGGGGAATAATCTTTCTATTGCTCGATCTAATTCTTGACTAATTTGAGAGATGACATAGGAAACCTGAATAATAGTTGATGCATGATGAATAAAGTAGATTAGCACTCCGGTACAAATTACGGCTAAAATAATTCCTACTGTTACCGAAAGATGCGGTACAAATTGATTTCTATCCTCAGCGCTTCCGTAAATTGCTCGCAATATTAATAAGGAATAAACAAAAGTGCTAATAAAAGTCCCAAGCACTACTTTGTTTCCTACATCCTGCATGAAATTACGCAGAATCCGAGGCCCGAAGTTTGAAGAAGCAAGCTGAAGTGCCACTATAGTAATAGAAAAAGCCGTTGCAGTAATACCAATTGTTGAACCTGCAACTGTTGAAAGTACACCACGGGCACCGTCAGCACTACCTGTATAAATCCAACCCCATTTTTCAAGAGGGCCGTAATAACCAAGTCTATCCAATCTGAGTAAACCAAAGGCTAGCACGGTAAACATAATCGCCATCACCGTAGGTACAAACCAGTAGCTTGAATTAAGGGAATCCCACAGTTTACCCAGCTTGATATTTTTCATTGTTTATGATTTATCAATAATCGAAGCATTGAAGGTGTTACCATCTCCACTGTTGCTTCGGGATTGGTTTTTAATCAGTCGGCTTAGGGAACCACCAATGCTGCGACTGCTTGGAACTTCCCCGTAAGCTGGCCATCCTTCTCGCTGACGATTTCTGTTGCCATCTGTCTCTTCGGTTTGATCGTGGAACAGAATTTGTTGAGTGGGGAACGGCATATCAACACCGTTAGCCGTTAACTTATTTTTAACAGCGGTAAGTACTTTATCCCGAAAATCTAAGGTATCGGCGCGACGGGGAGGATTAATCCACCATCTACCGCGAATATTAACGGTAAAGTCAGCTAATTCCATCACAAGTACATCCGGTGCAGGGTCGCTAAGAACACCTTCAGTTTCCCGTATTGTTTCCAAGATTAACTGTTTAGCGCGATCAATATCATCCCCATAGCCGATACCGAAATCATATTCTATACGTCGTTTGTCAAAAGCAGTATTTACAGTGACGGAATTAGTAAATAATTCGGCATTAGGAATTACAATTCGACGACCATCATAAGTTCTAATTTTAGTCGCTCGCGTTTCAATACTTTCTACAGTTCCCTCAAAGTTTTTAAATACAATTTGGTCGTTAATTTCAAAGGGTTCGGTAAGTAAAATTAAAATTCCTGCTAGGAAGTTTTGCAAAATATCGCGGAAAGCAAAACCAACTGCCACACCACTGATTCCCAATAAATTCACTAAATCGCCAATTTTAAACGAGGGAACAACAATTGTTAGCGCTACAAATGCACCGATTAAAATTATCGTACCCTGTGCCAAACGCCCCAAAACCATTCCCAAGCTGCGAGCATTGCGACGATGGCGGGTTACTCGTCTGATTGCTAACTTAATACCCCTAGCAAGAAAGAAAAAGACAACAAAAACAACAATTGCCAAGAGAATACTTGGCAATCGAGCGATAGTATTATCTATCAATAATTGAGTTCTATCCCAAGCCGACGTTATTTCCTCTTTTGCTTCTGATGCAGACGGTGCCTGTGCAATCATCATATTTTAGTTAATAATTGGTAAATTGGTAAATTGGTAGTTGGAAATTGGAAATTATTAATTGGGAATTGGTAGTTGGGAATTGGGAATTGGTAGTTGGGAATTGGTAGTTGGGAATTGGTAATAAATGTTTTTTAATTGTTAGTAGGACTTACGCAAAAGTAACGTAACTGCGTCATTACGAGCGACAGCGACGTAATCGCAAAAACCCTGCGATTGCTTCCCTACACTGCGTTCCGGTCGCAATGACAAATCTCCGTTGCGTAAGTCCTGGTTATTAGGGAGCAAGATGCTCCCACTACAATAATATATTTTGTTTAATTATGATACTTCTAATAATGAATTATTGATTTTGATTTATTAACTGGTAACTGCTCACTGATTTAACTGATATATTTTCCAAGCGGTGTAAGTGCCAATGGGACTCCAAATTAAATAAGGAACCAATAATAATGCCGCCCAACCGGAAACTGGTAAAACAAACAAAGTAAGAATTAATCCAATAACAAAACCGACTCCTCCGACAATTGCCCCTGCTTTCATGCTTTGCAACCAAAGTGAAACTGGAGTGAAAGCCACAACAACAACTTCAAGTAGTAGATAGAAGCCCATTAAAAACCAAGTTTGAGAGCTACCAGGTTCGCTTTCCCAAACTATATAAGCAGACCATGCACCACAGATAAAAATTACCGTCCAAATTACCGGAATCAGCTTTTCAAATGTCAACCAACTCGGTCTTTGCAATCGCTTAAACCATTTGATATCTTTTGGTCTGATTATATTACTTGCAAGAGCCACTATTAAAGTTACGGCTCCGATTACCATCCAGGGTTTTAGCATTGTTTTTTTTAATCCGAATAGTTGGATGGGGGATGGGAAGAGGGGGAGACATTATTAAAGTAGTAAGTAGTGAGTAATGAGTAGCGAGTAAAAATAGACGGGCAGCGATGAGCGATATTCATGACAATAAGAATAAAAAGTGATTTACTTGCTACTCCTAACTCCTCCCAATTACCAATTACCAATTACCAATTACCCATGCCCAATGCCCAATCCCCAATTCCCATTTTTTCAACTTGCAATAAAACTTTTGACTTTCATTTTTTTGCGACGCAAGCGAGCGATTGCTTGACGCTGTAGCTGTCGGACTCTGGTATGGGAAATATCCATACGTTTTGCGACTTCTGTTAATGTTAATTCACGTCCGTCGCTCAAGCCAAAGTGTAAGTTAACAACTTGTCGCTGTTGGGGTGTTAATTCTACAAGCATTTCGTCAAGACATTCTTTGAGTGATTGACTGTTGACGTAATCGTCTATGGAAGAACTTGTATCTTCGAGTAAGTCTTGCAGTTCGGTATCTTGTCCTTCACCAACTCGTAAATCCAAGGATACGGGTTGACGGGACATATGTAGATAATCTTGTATTTGCGACGGTTTCAAAGATACTTGAGAACCAATTTCCGCCATCGTCGGCGTGCGTCCTAATTCTTGGGTTAAATCCCGACGGGCTTTCTTAATTTTTTTCAGGGTTTGACATACGTGAATTGGTAGACGAATGGAACGACTTTTTTGGTCTAAAGCTCGCGTAATTGCCTGTCTAATCCACCAATAAGCGTAGGTAGAAAATTTGTATCCTTTATCTGGATCGAACTTTTCTACTCCTCTTTGTAAACCCAAAGTTCCTTCTTGAATTAAATCGACAAACTCCAAATTACGATGCTGGTATTTCTTGGCGATCGCCACAACTAAACGTAAGTTGGCTTCGATCATTTTTTGTCGGGACATCTCTCCTTTGTCAAGGGTTTCTTGCAGTTGAGATTCTGACATTTGTGCTGCCGAAGCCCATGTGGAAAGACTTGGTTCCGAGTCAAATTTTTCTGTTAAATCTTCTTTAATTTGCAGCAATTGAGTTAACTGCTTAACTAGTTGGGAATGAAATATTTCTTCTTCACGAGTTAATAATGGTACGCGCCCAATTTGAACTAAAAAAGACCGGACGGTATCTGTATTTAGTCTTTGAGCGGCGGATGCGCTATTTTTTTGTCCCCTATCAACAATTGCTGGTTGCATATTAATCAAAAACTCCTGAAAGCTTTAACTTTATATTGGTTACGTTCACCGTATGCGTTGAAAAATCAAACTTTTATTGTTTTATTTACCACAGCCTTAGCATCTATTTGAGATGTTCGGCAACACAAGACAACAGTTTTCAAAAGCGTGTTAATGTGGGATTCATCGCCCCAATTGAAGGGAAGAAATTTGAATTTACCACATAAATATTATCTAGATCGTGGGTAACACAATTCAAATCGAGGACGTTAACTGTTGAGTAACTTCCCGTCTCGACAAGTTCCTCCCTGATGATTCATAACTTTTAATGAGATGGGTATCCCGACAATTATTGGGAACCTAACTTTTCGGAGGACTTTTTCAAATTGATGTCGCAAGCGACGAAGAGCTTTTTGGTTGTTTGGACGATAATAAACTTTTATTTGTTTGTTTTTTGCTATTTCGACACGATTTTCAACATTCGCGAAGTCCTCACTTGGCATCCACCAATCTACAGAACGATTGGCAAAAACTTTTAATAAGCTGTTAAGAACCCATCGAGGAAAATCTGGTCGCATCATCTCCCATTTGTGCTTACCCATTAGGCGAACGCGATCTGATGGTTTTGCATCTTCTGGTAAACCGAAATAAAAATCGTTGATTGCTAATACTGTAATTATTATCTCGTAATATTTTTGCATTAATAGTGATTAATTATTAGATGTTTTTTACTTATTTTGGTTCGAGAAAAGTATTTCGTTCTATACTTGGTAAAGTAAGAGGAAAAATCTATTCAATTTTTAGATAGGTAAAGAAGAAAAGATAAAGCATAAAGTATTTCTATACTTCATACTCAAAATTTTTATTCATGAATATGACTTACGACAAACCTCTATTACTAGACTTAGTATTTAAAGCTTTCAAATCCTCTTCAATCTCTCATAAATAATCTGATAGTTTGAAAGATAGGGTACAAAATATGAATATTTTTTCCTACTTCATACCTTATCTTTCATAACTTTTAAGCATTTACCTTTTGCTTAGATCAAACTCAATTTTTATCATCTTCACATTGCTCGTGAACTGCATTCCAAGCAGCTTATTATGCCTTACTTTCATGCTTTAATTCATTTTGATTCCCCTGTCTTAAATGCAATTCACGAGTATGAATGTGAGAATGAAGTTTGCTTATAATTAACTACTTCTAGTTAACGCCCGCAGCAGTTTTTGCAGGTCCTTGACCATCTGCTTGTAAGGATTCTCCTTCAATAAAGGAGCGCAACATCCAAGCCATTTCTTCATGTCCTTCCATTAATCCGGTAAGGAAATCAGCGGTTCCTTCATCATGAAACTTATCACCACAAGCATCGATATGCCCGCGCAAGTTGCGGATAACTTGTTCGTGGTCATCTACCAAACTAGATACCATTTGAGTTGCTAAAGGTAGATTTGCTGGATTCTCTTTCAAAGATGCTAGCTTGAGAAATCCTTCCATAGTACCTACAGGGAAACCACCCAAAGCACGAACGCGCTCGGCGATGGAGTCAATGCTCATGGTCAAAGTTTGATAGTGTTCTTCCCACAGAGTATGCAAGCTGCGGAACTGAGGTCCGACTACATCCCAATGGTACTTTTTAGTTTTAACTAATAGTAAGTAAGCGTCTGCTAGATCGTTGTTTAGGAGGTTGCAAACACCTTTACGTTGTTCTTCTGTCAGACCAATATTAATACTACGCATAATTTTTCTCTCTTATTCAACTCTCTCTCAATTTGAACATATTCACTTTACTGAAAAATCAATCGCAAGTGGGAATGTTGGGTTAGATTTTGAAGATATATACCTAATTCTTTTTATGTAGTGTAATTAGAAAAATTATCAATATTTGATGATGAATCATATTGCGTCTTATACTAGTAACAATATGTAGTATCCTAAATCTAATACTGATAGTTGATATTCTGTTAGAGGTAGCATAAAGCTTGGGCAATACTGCTAAATAAATATGTAGATTAAATTTATGGAGAGCGTTTTAACTAAAGAAATATTGTGCCTCCTCCATTCAAACCTATGAGAATATAAGTCTCAATAGAGGAAGCTTATTCAAACCGTTTTTTAAACTCTAAAGCGAAGGAGTAACTTCGTTATCCCCTTCTTCTTTATCCTTGCTCATTTTGCCAGTTTTATATTGTTGAGCCGCTTCGTAATCTTTGTCAACATCAACATTCGTAGCCTTTTCTTGCTCTTCGCTTATAGCTTCCTTGGTTAAATCAGCTTCCTGATTGGGTTCACTATTAGTCTTAGCAACTTTTTCTTCAGCCATTTTAAACACCCTATATTATCGAATTTTAATCTGCAAACTTTATGCTACAAAAAATACCGATATTTTATAACTGTTCTTACGGTGTAATTACAATTTATATCTATGGACTGATTGAATATTAAGGCTTTAATGATATGGCGGGAAATAGAGAGCGGGGAAGAATCAAAATCAAACGATAAATTCCGTATTGGAGCGCTCTATAATTACCTATCTCTCTTTCCTCTGCGCTCTCTGCGCGGCAGTTGCTATAACGGGGGGAACCCCCGCAACGCACTGCCTTGTCTAGTAAAGTTTTTTTTAATCGGTGGTTTTCTATCGGGAAGGGAGTAATTCCTTCTGATGCTCCTGTTTTTGAGAATAGTGCCCAACCACGATAATTCTGCGGGGTTGCAGGAGTGCGAGCCGGAAAGCTCGCTGGTTGTCACGAGGGAGCGAGACGCTCCCACTACATTTTGATTACCCCGCAAAACTAATGTGGTGGAGTAGTAGTATTCCACCACATTAATTTTGCGGGGTACACGACTGTGCGATCGCCTCACTATTTATTGACTGTGAATTATTTTCACAGCTATCATCTACAATTTCAATTTTTGGATATAGTTTATTCAATTTAACGCGGGCATTATCAGTTGTAAACTGCCACTCTACAGTTGCTTTTTCTTGATTTCTTACTTCTTCCCAAGCAGCAATTTCTTCAAAGATAATTTCTTGATTTGGAATGCGACGATTTAAGCATTGACGTGAAAGAATTGATAATTCAATTTCTGCCATATTTAACCAACTGCCATGCTTCGGTGTATAGTGAAATTCCAATTTATTTAGAATTCTTTTTGCTTCTTCGGGGGCAAATGCTTTATATAAAGATGCTGGGCTATGAGTATTTAAGTTGTCCATAACAACTGTTATTAACTCAGAATTTGAATAATAAATGTCAACTAAATCCTTCATGCAGTGAGCAAAATCTATAGCTGTTCTGCGGTCTGTGACTTCAACGTGTCGCCAACCGATGCGAGGTTCTAAAAATACGAATAAATTACAATTTCCCATACGTTCGTATTCATAATCGACACGTCTTTTTTGCTTTGGTTTAACTGGTATCGGGACTTTAGTATTACTGAGTAATTGTGTTGGGCGCTCGTCAAAACATATGATTGGGCGTTTTGGGTTTGAACTTCGAGCGTATACATCTAAAACATCTTCCATCCGCCACACATATTCTGCACTAACTGTGGGAATACACCATTGTTCGACTAACCACGGTTTTAAGTCGTTTTTTTTAGAGTTCGACGTACAGTTTCATCACTAATATTATCGACAACTGATAGTTGTACCAACTTGTTAGCTAGTAATTGCATTGTCCAATTACTTCGTCCTTCAGGTGGGTTACTACAAGCGGTTGCAATTAAAAATGCTTCATGTGAACCAATTAGTTTTTTTGGTTTACCTGGTCGTGGTTTCTCGTTCAGTGCCTCTGCCAACCCTGATTGCACAAATTTTTTACGAGTTCGTTCTATTGTATCTACGCTTATTTTTAACGCTGTTGCTATTTCAACATCAGAATACCCACTTTCTGACATCAATAGAACCTGTATACGTTTGTATTTTCTTGCCGAAATTTTTCCTTTCTTACTCTGTTGCTCTAATTGCTCTCTTTCTGAGATATTTAAGTTAATGATGTACTTCTTGGACATAACGAGTAGATGCAGACAATTTCGCTATAGATGCTTTAAAATATAGCTTACTACTTTTAGGGCGATCGCACAGCCGTGTACCCCGCAAAATTAATGTGGTGAAGTAGTAGTGCCCAACCACGATAATTCTGCGGGGTTGCAGGAGTGCGAGCCGGAAAGCTCGCTGGTTGTCACGAGGGAGCGAGACGCTCCCACTACATTTTGATTGCCCCGCAAAACTAATGTGGTGGAGTAGTAGTGCAAGATTTAAATATTTCACCAGCAACTTTGTGCAACATACTCTCTCCCAATAAAAATTTTGGTCAAGGTAGATATCTACACTTGACCAAAATTTTCTTTTATATAAGAAATATAGGGGAAATTAAATTATCCTCTATATATCAAAGCATTGGGGTAAATTACTACTTATCGCCTGTAATCTTTTCGAGGAAACCTTCTACCTTCTCTTCTACAGTTACAGCCCCTTGGCTGTTGGAAAGGACGGTTCATGTTTTCAGCGTTAGCAGCGCCTTGAACTTCATTCAATCCTTTGTTGGATTTGTCGATCACTCTCTTGTTTGAAGGAGCGTTATTTTCAGTTAATTCTTGAGTATTTTGTTGAATCTCATTTAACTGCTCTGCTCCTTTATTAGGAGAACTTTTTGAAGCGCCAATTGCAGCAGCAGGAAGCGCGGTGGACAATAACAGCATTACGCACATTAATGCTGCAAACACAAAACGAAGTGGACGTAGGTTAGATGCTAGTTTAGAACGAACAAAATTCACTGTCTTTCCTCCAAGGATACGGATTTTTATTATTTGGGAGAACCAAACCATTGTTGTTTAATTCAATATTAGAAACGGTACTGCTAAAACAATTAAGGAAAAACATTAAACTTAATTTTTCCCTAAAATTCAAGCTTTGATATTGAGTTATATCGAACTAGCTTCAATTCTTTTTAACTATTACAGAAGGTAAAGCATTTAGCATTCAGATAAACATTCAATAATCAACATTTTTTGATAGCTGTACCGCTCCTAAATTCAACTCGTTTACTTAACCTTTAAATAATTCGAGCCGTCTTATTTATCAACAAACTCGCTTGGTTTTCGGTGTTTTTTAACCTTTTTCAACTATATCAGAGAACTAGTCTTAAGTTAGCTAATGAATAGTATCCCGTTACTTTTAGTTACCAAAAAAATCTTTTATCGCATCAATAGCGTTTTCGCTTCCTTCTTCTACTTTATCGGAAGCATTGTCAGCAGCGGATTTAGTTTTTTCAATTCCTTGTTTAACATTACCTTTCGCTTGCTTGGCTAAACCTTGCACTTCTTTTCCCGATCCATCTAATGCTTGTCCGGGAGAATTTCCTAAGTTACGTTGGGCTTTTCCTATTGCTTGTTCTACATTGCCTTCAACTTTATCGCCAACTCCTGAGAGAGGATTAGCTGCAATTAATTGTTGTGAATAGCTATGTATTGGAGACGCAACTGCTGCTTGTGCTGCACCAAACCATACAGTAGTTAGCAGTAAAACACAGCTAAAAACTGATAGGCAGTAATGTTTTACTATTTGCATTTTATTTTTACTATTATCGGATTTCATCGTCAGATATTTTCCCTATTCACTTTTCCTTTACAGTTGTAATACAAAAAAGTCAATCGTTTCATCAATCTTCCGAGCAAAATTGATAATTAATTAATTGTGATAATACCACTCCTCGGATAGTCTTCTTTACAGGTGTTTATCATACTTTTGATAGAAGATTTTTGTTCTTGTCATTAAATACAAGTCAGACAAGACTTTCGATGACCGTCACCATAACTTTAAGTTTTATTTTTAAAAGTAAAGAAAAATAAAGTTAGATATAGTTGTTTGCCTTCTTATTACAATTTGGAAGTTATAAAACTACGCAATTAATTATATTTTTGGTTTATAAAAAGCTAAGTAGTTAAGCCAAATTATTTATATAATTACTACTCAGTTACATAACCGTTTCCTGTTCCCTATCAAATTAACCGGGAACGTGAGAACCCCTACCTTTTAAGGAGGGGATGAAACGCGACGCGACGGGTTTTAACCCGGTGTTTCTTTATTTCCCACGTTGATTTTCAATATACTTTTTAACTACCTCAGTGCTGAGTTGACCTGTTGAAGCTACAAAATAGGTTGGTGTCCACAAAGACGGTAGTTTTTTTAGTTGCGGAAACTCTTTTCTAAGATGATGGGATGCTCGACCTTTTACCCATCTAGCAATATCTGCGGGTGATTCGTGGGTAGGTGTATTTAAAAATAAGTGAACATGGTCAGGCATAACTTCCAAAGCAATTAATTTCCAGCCATGCTCTGTCGTTAACTCAAAAATAATATCTTGCAACCGTTTAACTACATCTTTCACCAACACGGGTTTACGGCGTTTCGGGACAAAGACAAAATGATAATTTATTGATGACACAGAATTTTCAGTACGTCTGTACTCGTAATCTTTTTCTGAAAGTTTAGCCATAATTTTACGGTATACTGTTGTTAGAATACGTAGTAGCAACAATAATAAAAAATAGGAAGTGATGACAAATTGTACAGAACAATACCGCTAAAAGCGAAGTTTACAGATGAAGAAAAAGCATTTTGGGTTGACCAATGCGAACACGCCAACAGTCTTATTAACTCGGCAGTGTACGAAACACGTCAACGACATTATGCGATACTGCAAAACAATGAGGATGCGTTTTGTGTTTATTGGCGTGGCGATGAACTGCGTTACGGGTGGAAAACTTATCGGTGCAATACAGCTTACCCGGAGTTAGATAAAATACTCAAAAACAATCCTCATTACAAGGCAATGGCTGCACAATCAGCACAGCAAACCTTGAAGTCTGTGGGCGAGTCAATAACCAGTTACAACGGGTTGGTTAAAGCTTATTATCGTGGTGAAGTTGATAGCGCAAAGTCGGCGGGGTCGGTTTCTGTCCCGTCGAACTTTGTAAGAAGACCATCACTCCCTAAATACAGAAAAAGTGGTGGTTTGGCTGCGGTTACATTTCCCCGTCAGGCTCTCACTTGGAAAAACGGTTGTTTTTACCCGTCAATCAGCAAAGAAACGAAGCCACATTTATTAACAGAAATAACCCTACAATTACCCGATTTTATTGATTTTGATTGGGTCAAAGAAGTAACGGTTCGTCCTTCAAAAGGCGAATTGTGGATTGATTGGGTTATTGATGATGGAAAACACCCGATAGATGTTAACCCCAATCTTGATTACACACAAGCATGGAGTTTTGACCACGGCAGTACAAATTGGTTAACTGGAGTTTCAACTCGTGGCAAAAGCTTAATTATAGATGGTCGAAAACTTAAAGCGATGAATCAAGGTTATTGTCGTTTAGTTGCCAAATATAAGCAGGGCAAACCTGATTTATACTGGGATTCTAATCTTGATCGTGTACAACGCAAACGCAACAACCAAATGCGTGATGCTGTTAACAAAGCAGCAAGATTCATTATTAATCAGTGCCTTAACGATGGAGTTGGTAATCTGATTATTGGCTGGAATGATGAACAGAAAAATGGTTCCAACATGGGTAAACGCGGTAATCAAAATTTTGTTGCTATCCCTACAAAACGGTTGATTAACCGACTAAAACAACTTTGCCCAGAATACGGAATACAATTAACAATTACCGAAGAGGCATATACTTCAAAAGCGTCTTTTCTTGATGGTGATTCTCTACCGAAACACGGTGAAAAACCCGTAAGTTGGAAAGCATCAGGTAATCGAGTAAAACGCGGAATGTATAAAAGTCGTGATGGGTACATCATCAATGCAGATTGTAATGGTGCGGCTAACATCATGAGAAAAGTAGCCACACAGCTAGAATTGAATCTAGCCGAGGTGGGTAGGGCATCTTTGACTGTGCCACAACGGTATGACTTGTTTGCGCGATTAAATAAATCATATCGTAAACGTTGCTCCGCTCGGATTTTATCCGGCGTAGCAACATCAGTTTAGAATCCCTCGCGCTTCTAGCCGAGGGAGAAGTCAACAAGACAAAATATCCAATTAATTTTACACGGTTACTTATATAAACACCCTTGATGATAAACCGGGTTTGTTGGCGATCGCTACATTTTTCTGTTCTTATCAACTAGGGCTTACGCAACTAATATATTGTCGTTGCCAGTTTCTTGGAGATTCACCTCACTTCACAGCAGGATTTGAACCGCTTGCAACCATATTGACATTTAAGTAGTTCACGTGTACTATATAGGTATGGGGAAACTATAGCAAGCATTCAGCACCTTCAATCAAACTCACATCTTGCACCAGTTTCAGAAACCGGGTTTCTTTTCGTAAAAACATGAATATTTCGTTGTTCAATCAGCAAGAAACCAGGTTTATTTGAGCTTATTAAGAATAGTGCAATAGATCGTTGTGATGGATTGTTGAGAATTTTGGACTTTTTATAAAGCTTTAAATTACAAATAATCAAGGTAAGTATCAAGATGAAAAACATTGTTGATGGCAGAATTAAGTTTGTTATTTACAATTTGTTAGGGCAAGAGAAAGCTTACTATATTGCAGACAAATTTGTTTTAAATAGTTTGAATATAGAAGAACCTTTGGCTATTGATTATAGTTATCAAGTTTTTCTATCTGAAGATGCAAAAATAATTCAATGTACTGCGGGAATATTAAAAGTTAACAAGTTGCAGCCAGAAGATACGGGAATAATTTATAAATACAAGCCAATTAGCAAAGAAACCTTCACGCAATTAGAAGTACCAGTTGTGCAAAATCATCAGGCTGTTTATGTTTTTGTAAAAGCTAATTTAGCTGAAGGTAATTTGAATATTGCCAAATATGCTTTATTCAGTACTTTCAACGAAAAATTAATAGCAAAACACGCTCAAGCATTAACAAATCAGCAGCTTGCGAACTTTGAGCGCGATATTGAAACAGCAATATTTTCTTCTGAAGTAATGCAAGAATCGGGACTTATTCAGATGCGAGAAAATGACAGTATTTCTTTATTAGAACTGATTCAAATTTTAGAATCACATCGTCACAGCATTATCGTTAACTTGAAACACTTACGAGGAAATTATCAGTACAAAGGTGTAAAAAGGCTGAAAGGAAGTCGAGATATAAATGGGCAACTAATTAAACCTTGGCTGAAAACAGAATACATTGATAACGGTGATTATGTCGAAATGGGTTGCTTTGAAATGAACCGCAACACCGCTACGATAAATATGCTGGTAACTCATAAAGTTAAACTTGTAAAAACAGAAGATGAAACCCCAATTATCGAAATTGCAGGTTTATTAGCTAATGATTTGACTAGCTATAACAATTATACGATAGTTAGCGACGGTGAAATAAATATCAAATCGCTAAAGGTGAAAATTAGCAGTAAGAAAACCTTTGATTTATTAAAGCAAAAAGGTGTAATTACAGCAGAAACATTTGACTTCCGCACTTGCCATACAATTGATTTAGAATTACCGTTGGTACCGTTGAATGGAAAATACAGCAACATTGACGGTTTATTTGAGCGGTTAGCAGAAGTAAAAATCCTGACGAGCATCATTTCCGCGCATTTGAAACAAGAATCGGATGCTTTTGTACCCGAGCAATTGGATGAATTAAAAAAGCATTATTTATCTAAAAATCTTTATCTCAACTTTCCGACAACTAAAGCTGGAGGGGCGATCGATACGCGAATCAGCTATAAAATTGATATTGGAAATAAAGATGTTCTCAACTTGAGTAAACTTTATTCTGCAAATAAATTCTTAGAAAGAAGATATGAGGTTTACGATACTGAAACAGGAGAAATTTTTAGTAAACCAACCTTTGAAATGACTTTGAGAGAAAATATAGCCGTTCGTCAAAAGTCGCTTTCACCCAGGATGAAAATTAGCAAAGTTGATGAATTGATGAAGCCGATTTTTGATGATTTTTTGGGAATTGTAAGTAATGGGAAGGTTGCGGGGATTTTAGCGAAAGTTGGTCATATTTATAATGGTAGTAGTGGGAGCATCTTGCTCCCTAGATTTAATCAAAGCGAGCAAGATAAGGTTATTTCTCGCGAGCAAGATCGGGTTATTTCTAGCGAGCAAGATCGGGTTATTTCTAACGAGCAAGATCGGGTTATTTCTAGCGAGCAAGATGCTCGCACTACGATGAATGCGAAATTAGGAAAACAAGAAAAAATTACAGCGTTAACGGTAGCGAAAACGAAATTGGATGAATATGTAGAGAAGATTTATCGGGATAGAATTTCACCTTTGGTATTTTATATTGGCTCCACCGGGCTTTTACCCGATGGCATGGAAGGGAAAGTTATGAGTGCAATTCAACTTGCAGCAAAATATCCGAATTTAAGTTTTTCAAAGGATGAGGGAGAAGGGTTATTTTTTGAAGTTGGTGATAGTTTGATTGGGGTTTATGAAAAGGTTGAGTGTTTTAGTCGGAAGGATTTAGTCGAAGTTGGGTAAGTAAGTATCGCCGTCACCGGCTTATGGGTGCGGTTACACAAACGAAGCCCACCTGCGTGGGCTATAGCCTGCGGAGGCAGGCTTTGTAATTGTAGCCCCAGCCTTCTAGGCTGAGGGCTTTTATGGTGTAATTCAAAATCCCCATATCCTTGACAAGTATTAAGAAAACACAATATATCTGAAGCAGGGCACAATAGAGAAACATAAGAGCATAAAATGCCCGCGTACAATGAGTTACTGTCTTAATCCAAATTGTCCAAATCCGCAAAATACGAATAGTGAAAAGTTTTGCTTGAGTTGTGGTTATAAGTTACTGCTCAAGGAGCGCTATCGGGCGATGAAACCTATAGGGCAAGGTGGTTTTAGCAGGACTTTTTTGGCTCGGGATGAAGATAAACCGTCTCTACCTCTTTGTGTAATTAAACAGTTTTATCCGCAAGCTCAAGGTACTAGTACTTTAGCTAAGGCGATAGAATTATTTAATCATGAAGCGATGCGTTTGGAAGAATTGGGCAAGCATCGACAAATACCCGAACTTTTAGCGTATTTTACTCAAGATGATAGACAATATTTGCTGCAAGAATTTATTGATGGTTTGAATTTGGGGCAGGAATTACAGCAAAACGGGGTTTATAGTGAAACTCAAATTCAACACTTTTTAAATGAATTGTTGAGAATTTTACAATTTTGTCATCAAAAACAAATTATTCATCGCGATATTAAACCCGAAAATATTATTCGTCGTCAAAATCCTACTAAGTTGAGGGGGCAAATTGTATTAGTGGATTTTGGCGCTTCTAAAGTTGTCACTCAAGCTTCCATGCAGCAAACGGGTACGAGTATTGGTAGCCCGGAATATGTAGCGCCGGAGCAGATGAGAGGAAGGGCGCTTTTTGCCAGCGATATTTACAGTTTGGGAGTTACCTGCATACATTTGTTAACAGGGCGATCGCCTTTTGATTTATACGATATTAATAATGATGTTTGGCTGTGGCGAGATTATCTCCAAGCTAGCATTAATGTGGATTTGGGCAGAATATTAGATAAAATGATGGCGACTACTCCCGCACGTCGCTATCAAACTGTAGATGAAGTATTAAGAGATTTGAATAAATTACCGACTTTGATTTCGCAAACTGGGAATGTTGTAAAGCCAGTTTCCCACACCATCCAAACCAACTCCACCAACTATTGTTTCATCTTCTCCGAGTCAAATAGATAAGGAATTGGAAGAGATGAAAACAGTATTTATGAAAGGTAAAAAAGCTCTTAGTCAAAATTCAGCATCTTCTCAAGGTACGCCACAATCAGCAACGAATAGCAAAATAGATGATGAATTGGAAGAATTAAGAAAGAAGTATGGGAATAATTCTTAGGGAATGGGGCATTGGGTGTTAATACTTAAATTTTATCAAATATTATTTCTATAAAAGCTTTTATTAGAACATTAATACATACCGATTATAAGATTTACTTCAGTAATTACCGTACAAGATAAAGTTTCAGTATTGTCTCGGTAATCTCTTGAGAATCCTATGGTTAGCATGAGTAGATAAATATGTGATTTATTGAAATTGTTAATAGGATGAAATACGCAAAACTTTTATCTTTGAGCTTAGTTGTATTTACATTATTTGGCTGCAATCAACCTTCTGCTACAAGTGAGATTGAGAATACAGTAGAAGCAGCAAATGCACCTCAAGAAGAAAATCCTGCTTCTCAACAAGCTGAAGACAAACCATCAAATGAATTTTCCTCTAATAAGAAGAATCCAATTAGGAAACAAATTGAATCGAGATTTGACTGTAATGGTGATGGAAAAGCGAATGGTGCGCGTATAGATACCAATGGTGATGGAATACCCGATGAGTGTATTGAAAGCGATGAAAAAACCAAATCAGTTATTGAGGAAACTTCTTACAATAGCGCATTAAAATCTTTAAAATCTTTAACCAAAGGTTGTAAAAAAACTGAGAAAACCGAAGGAGTTCGCTATTATTCAATTTGTAAAAAAGGCGGCGAGGTTGTAGAGGCTAGCGAATATAATTCTGAAGCTGGTGCTGGCTTAACCTTTTGGTTCCATAACGGTAAAGTTGTCGCAGTACAAAGACCTCATAGTGAAGAAACTTTTGTTTACAATAATGGTAAACTTAACTCAAAGTTTATTTACCCCAGAAAAGTTAAAAGTATTAGCAATCAAGATCGTGAGGATGCTAAATCCTTGTATAATGCTCACGAGCGAATTTTTGCAGCTTTTAATAATAACTCATCTGGAAAAACAACAGCAACTCCAAAACAGAATTCCTCTTCTCAATACGGAACTTTAGAAGAATTAAACGCGAAAATAAAAAAACGTAACGGCAGAATTATCGGCTCGGCTAGCTGCGATGGCGATGGAAAAGAAAATGATGTTCGCGTTGATTTCAATGGCGATGGAATGCCAGATGAATGCGTTACCGCGAATCTCAAAATACATCCATCAATTCAAGAAGAAACTCTTGAAACTGTTAGTGCTACCTTAAATTATTTGGAAAAAGGCTGTAACACGGCTTCTAAAAGTCAAGGTAATTACGATTATTATATTTGTAAAAAAGATGGTAAGATTGTAAAAGCGATTAAATCTCAAAAGGAATCTGCTGCTTCGGTTATGTATTGGTTTGAAAATGGGAACCCGCTTGCAATTCAGAGAATTGATAGCAACTATAAAAACGATTTTTTCGTATATTATCCAGACGGTAAGCTTAGTTCAATATTTAATGTTTTTGCTGGCGAAGGTGATAATTCTAAAAGAATATTGAATTTCAATAATCAACAAATTCAAGAAGCTGGAAATTTGGTTAATAGTTATCAAGATATCTTTCAAGTCTTTGGCGTTAACTAATTTTATTTCAATTAAATAAAGGACATTTCAAAAGTCTTTAATATTTACAGCACTTTGCAGATGAACGAGGTACAAAGCTATATTCTAAAAGTCTTGTGGGATGGGCATCCCTGCCCGTCCGAATGTACTTCACCAAAGTCAAATATGCTGTAATTTGAAAAAGAAAGTAGAGAGCAGAAAGTAGAAAAAAGATTCATTTCCGTAGTGGGAGCATCTTGCTCCCTAACTACTAAAGAGCAAAATGTGCATTAACTCTAAAATTTCTTCCCTAACTACTAAAGAGCAAAATGTGCATTAACTCTAAAATTTCTTCCCTAACTACTAAAGAGCAAAATGTGCATTAACTCTAAAATTTCTTCCCTAACTACTAAAGAGCAAAATGTGCATTAACTCTAAAATTTATTCACCAAATCCAACATCACCTGATGCATATCACTTCTGCCTTTATCTTGATACAATTCGGCAGCTTTTTGTAAATCGCTTTTCGCTCCTTGTTTATCCTGTAAATTATCGCGAAGTAAACCGCGCTTGTAATAAGCTGAAGGTAGATTTGCATCCAAATTTATTGCTTGATCAAAATCTTTCAGAGCAACTTGTTTATCAGTATTGCTGCGAATTATACCCCTTAATAAGTAACCTTGAGCAAGTTTTGGCTGTAAAGAAATAGCTTTATTAGCATCTGCGATCGCCCTTTGTTTTTCTCCTCTATCATGATAAACTCTACCTCTAACTACATAAGCTAAAGCTGCTTGAGAATTAATCTTTATCGCTTGATTGGCATCTTTAATTGCCGCTTGTTTATTGCCGATACTGTAATAAGCCGAAGCTCTTTTCCAAAAGGCTTGGTCATTTTTAGGGTTAATTTCAACGGCTTTACTAAAGTCAGAAACAGCCATTTGTTTATTTTGTAAATCGTATTGCAGGCTTCCCCGATTAATAAAAGCTGATTCATCTTGAGGATTGATGGCAATTATTTGAGTATAATCTTCAACTGCTGCTTGATAATCCTTTTGTTTAATATGAGTAACTGCCCTTGCTAGATAAGCTGGAACATATTTAGGATTAATTTCAATCGACTTTGATAAATCGGCAATAGCTTTCTGATAATTTTCCTGTTGCAAATAACTTAAACCGCGCCCTCCATAAGCGATATAATTTGTCGGTTTAATTTTAATCGCTTGGGAAAAATCTGCGATTGCTCCTTGATAATCCTTTTGTGAAATGCGAAGAAAAGCCCTACCTTGATAAATATCGGGGTTTTGGGGTTGAATTGATAATCCTTGGCTAAAATCTTCTATTGCTCCCTGCTTATCTCCCAATTTATTGCGGATACCTGCTCGCATTCCATAAAATAAGGCATTTTTAGGATTAAGACTAATAGCTTTATCAGCATCGGCTAAAGCACCTTTTTTATCTCCCAAATCAACGCGAATATTTGCCCGATGCATATAAGCGCTGGCATTCTCTGGGTTTTGATTAATCGCTTTCGTCATATCTGCCGCACCAGCAGCTTTATCTCCCATTGTAGAAAGAATTAAACCGCGACTTGAATATAAACTTGAATCTTGGGGATTGATGGCAATTGCTTGATTAATATCTACGAGTGCTTTCTGATAATCCCCTAATTGCCCATAACTAAGACTGCGTTGAGTATAAGCATAAAGATTTTTCGGAGACAGTTGAATTGCTTTGTTATAATCTCGAATTGCTTCTTGAATGTCTCCCGTGCGAAATAAAATACCGCCACGATTAATGTAAGCTTCAGCCGCTTCAGGTTGAATTGATATCGCTTTATTTGCATCAGCTAAAGCTGCTTTGTAATCTCCTAATTCAATATAAATATAACCACGGGATGAATAAGCGCTAGCATTTTTAGAATTAAGACGAATTGCTTTATCGAAATCCGCCAGCGCTCCTTCAAAATCAGCGACTTGTTGGCGTAAAGTACCCCTGCTTTCATAAGCATCGGAAGATTTAGGAGCAAGTTTAACAGCATAGTTAGCATCTGCAATTGCTTGTTTCAAGTTTGCTGTAGCTGCATGAAGAAAAGCTCGGAATGAATAATAAGAAGCTTCTTCGGGATTAAGTTTGATTGCTTGATTAACATCTTTAATAGCTGACGGAATTTTTTTTAATACAAAGTTAACCGAAGCACGACTCATGTAAGCAATTTCAGATTTAGGGTTTAACTTAATTGCTCGATTAGCATCACCCATTGCTTTTTTATATTCCCCAACTCTGAGATGAGCAAAGCTACGTTTTCCGTAAGCTGCTGAATATTTAGGCTTTAAACTGATAGCTCGGTTAAAATCTGTAATTGCAGCCTGCCAGTTATCATTTTTAGTGTTTTCTCCACCGCGTATAAAGTAATCATCTGCCGTTACCGCTTTGGCTATTTGAGGAGGTATTTTAATCCCTAAGTTAATACCTACTTCAGTTTGATTTTGTAAAAGCGTATTGATGGGAATTCCTAAATTAAATCCAGTTTTGATAAAAGCAATTTCAGGATTAACCGCAGAAACTTCGATATTATCTCGAATATCGGCTCTACCATGCACCCCAACTAATTCACCTTTATCGTTTAATATTGCTCCACCGCTCATTCCCGGTAAGGTGTCGTTACTGTAAACCAACCCGTAACCATCCTTTAGCGGTTGGGAAGCATTTGCAGTAATTTCACCTTTAGTAAATGTATAAATTGAACGAGAAATCGCCGCCGTACTTTTAGGAAAACCAGCGATATAAGCCGTAGTGCCTTCTTGACAGGTATTGGAATCGCCGATTTTTGCAACTTGATAATTTTGATTGCTAGTAAATTCAGCAACAGCTAAATCAACTCCTTTAATTCGTTTGATACTGTTTTTATTAATTGGATAGCGTTGATTATCCGGGCTAATAATTTCATAGTTATCTTGTCTTCCTACAACATGAGCGGCTGTAATAAAGGTGTAATTATTTCCTTGCTTTTTGATAATTACTCCGCTACCGTTGCTATTTGGGCTATTAACTAATACGGTGATTCCCTTCGCAATTTCGTTTACTCGCGGGGAAGATTGAGCATTAGTAATCTGTGGCTGTACTATTGCGATTGATGTACCGATAAGTGTTGATGTAAGTAGATAGTTAAATTTCATTCTTATAGTTTTAAAAGTTGAGACAATGTAAAGGGAAGGGTAATTAATGATTACCGACTTCTTTGTCTTTTCGTCTGTTTCAAAATATAACTAGCTCGTCGTAAATCTTTAACTGCTCTTTCTTTTTTTCCCAATCTCAGATAACAAGAAGCCCTACCAATATAAGACACAGCAGCATAAGGACTTTTATTATCAAAAACTAATGCGATACTGAAATCAATAATAGAGCCTCTATAATCGCGCATCCGATTGCGAGCCATTCCTCTCTTGGTGTAAGCCTTAGAATTTTTCTTATTTATTCCTAATACTTTTGTGTAGCTCTCCTTAGCTTTCTGATAGCTCTTTAATTTATAAAAAGCATCTCCTAATTTCATATGAGCATCTTCATATTTCGGATTTAAGTTTACTGCTTTAGATAAATCGGTAACAGCAGCTTGATAATTATTATTTTTAAACTTGTTTCCTCCCTGAAGATAGAAATCATCGGCTTTGGGTTTTGTGGCAACGTTAGTAGGAAGTTTATTAACGTTAGGTTTAATATTCCCAGAAGCATAAAGCTGCTTAAATGTATTAATAGGAACAGCCGCATTAAAACCAGTTTTGATAATAATATCGGGATTCATTTCGGATATCTGATAATTTTGAGTGGTATCTCCCCTACCGTGAATTCCAATTAATTCCCCTTTCTGATTCAATACCGGGCCACCACTCATTCCTGGTAAAGTATTGATAGTATAAATTAGAGTGTAACCTTCGTTTAAAGTTTCAGAAGCATTGGCGCTAATTCTGCCATCAAGGAAAGTGTAAGTCGATTGGGTAATTACTGCGGTGGGTTTAGGAAAACCAGCGACATAAGCAGTAGTTTCCTTCAGTTGCGGTATCGGAATTACCAATCTTTGCCGCAGCATAATTATTATCATTAGTAAAATTCACAACCGCTAAATCAACATTTGGTAGTTTTTTGACACTACTAACAATATGACGTTGATTATCGGCAGTAACAATTTCGTATTTATCTTCTTTACCTACAACGTGAGCGGCTGTTAAAACGGTGTAGATATTACCAGATTTATTAATTATTACCCCAGAGCCATTACTATTCTTGCTGTTAATTGAAACAGTAATTTTCTTTGCTAATTGTGCAACCTGGGGTGAAGATTGCGCTTTTACAGATTGTGGCTGTATTAATGCGATTGATGTGCCAATTAATAGCGGTGAAAGTAGATGATTATATTTCACGATCAAAACCCGATTAAATTATTAATTACTAGCTTTTTGTTTTAATTGCTCAAACAGATAATTACCATATTTTAGATCGGCAAGTCCCCCTTTTTTATCTCCAGAGCTAAAACGAGCAATTCCTCTACTTCCATAAGTAATAGCTGCAAGTCTGGTGTTTTTTTCAAATTGCAATACTCTGTTATAATCAGCAATTGCTTTTTTATAGTCTTTCAATTGATTCCAAGCAAGTCCCCTAATTAGATAGGTTTCGGAATTTACCGGATTAATTTTCAATGCTTGGGTATAGTCGGCGATCGCCCCTTTAATATCTTTGAAATTAGAGCGGCTGTATCCCCTTTTAATATAAGCTTCTTCATAGTTGGGATTTAATTTAATTGCTCGATTATAGTCGGCTATTGCATTTGAATAATTTCTTAAAAGCGAGTAGTTATAGCCTCTTTTAAGATATGCTTCTTCATAATTAGGATTTAATTTGATTGCTTGAGTATAATCATCAATTGCTCCTTGATAGTTTTGATTTTCAGACTTTTTACCACCACGAATGAAAAAGTCATCTGCTGTAAGTATGGAAGCCTGTTTTTCAGGTAAACTTATTCCTAAATCTACTCCGACTTTAAGCGACTGTCGGATAAAAGTATTGATGGGAATTCCTAAATTAAAGCCACTCTTAATCACAGCAATTGCAGGATTTGCAGCAGAAACTTCAATATTAGTATCTCTAATATCTGCCCTGCCATGAATCCCAATTAATTCACCTTTTTGATTCAAAACTGCTCCACCGCTCATTCCCGGTAAAGTGTCGTTGCTATACACCAAACCGTAACCATCCTTTAGCGGTTGGGAAGCATTTGCAGTAATTTCACCCTTCGTAAAAGTATAAATTGAACGAGAAATCGCCGCAGTGGCTTGGGGAAAACCTGCAACAAAAGCCGTAGTACCTTCTTCGCTGCTATCGGAATTACCAACTTTAGCAACTGGATAATTTTTGTTACTAGTAAATTCAGCAACCGCTAAATCTACTCCTTCAACTTGTTTAACGCTGCTTTTATTAAGAGAATAACGTTGACTATCAAAAGTAACTATCTTATAATCATCTTGCTTTCTAAGTACGTGAGCGGCGGTTAAAAAAGTGTAAATATTGCCTTGCTTTTTGATAATTACTCCGCTACCGTTACTATTTGGACTATTTACTAATATAGTAATTTCCTTCGCAATTTTATTTACCTGATTTAATGCTTGTGCCGATACAACTTGCGGTTGTACAACTACAATTGATGTGCCAACAACTGCGGAAGAAAGTAAATAGTTAAATTTCATGCGGTAAATTCTTAAGTTTAATATCTTTGTTAAGATGCAGCACCCGATAATTGAACTGAATTAATAATTACTGAATTACGCTGATTAGAGTCTTGATATTAGATATAAAATTTGTATTTCCCTGCTGTCGAGCAAGATTTTCAGCTTTCCTAAAATTTTCGGCAGCCCCTTGTTTATCATCTTGAGAAGCGCGTTCAAATCCTTTATATAGGTAAAGGTTAACATCATTAGCAGCATACTGAATCGCTTTGTTAATATCCGCAATTGCCCCTGACTTATTTTCCTGTTTAATGCGTATCAATGCACGGAAAAAATAAGCTTGATCCTGCGAGGGATCTAAACGTAAACTTTGGTTGAAATCCGTTAATGCTTTCTGAAAATCCTTTTTTAAAAACAGAATTTTTGCTCGGCTTGCGTAAGCGCTAGCATAATTAGGATTAATATTGATTGCTTGGTTGTAGTCTGTGAGAGCTTTTAGAGCATCTCCATTTGCTGCGTAAGCATCTCCCCGCAAATTGTACATTTCGGCATCTTCGGGATTAACTTGAATTGCTTTTGTAAATGAATTAATTGCTGCTGGATAATTATTTGATACATTAAATGCGAAGCCTTCAGAACCATATGCATAAGCTTGATTGCCTTGAGCAGCAAATAGTTTTGAGGCTTTTTGTACATTAGCAATTGCTTTTTGTATGTCTCCAAAATTGTAATGGACAACACCAAGAATTAAATAAGGAAATGCATAATTAGGAGCAATGCTAATCGCTTTATTTACATCGGCGATCGCACTTGTTTTATCTTGAAGTTTTAAGTGCGTAAAAGCTCTACCCATATAGGCATAAGCATCGCTCGGTTGCAGTGACAAACTCTTGTTATAATCAGCGAGCGCTCCCTTTAAATCTCCCGAATTTAAGCGAGTCATTCCCCTTTCGTTATAAGCATCGGTATCTTTGGGATTAAGTTGAATCGCTTGAGAAAAAGCTGCAATTGCTTTTGGATAATCTTTTTGCAGCATCCGCATCGAACCTTGGCTTCTAAAAGCATCTCCCTTATTACCTTGTGCGGCAAATAATTCAGCAGCTTTTTGTAAATCCCCAATTGCCTTTTCCGGCTCCCCAATATTTTGTCTAGCTTCAGCACGACGGTAATAAGCAAAAGCATATTTAGGATTAATACGAATAGCTTGATTTAAATCTGTTATAGCTCCTTGAAAATCTGCTTTATTCCGTTTTTCCACACTTTGTAGATAAAAATCATCCGCTTTAGGTTTTGTTGCAATATTTGGTTTTGTCGATGTCGCTGTATTTGAAGCCGTTTTAAACAACTTTGTAAAAGTACTAATAGGAATACCTAAATTTCTACCAGTTTTGATAATAATATTGGGATTAACATCAGAAATATTAAAATTTTCCATAGTATCTCCCCTACCGTGAATTCCCACTAATTCACCCTTTTCATTTAATACCGGGCCACCACTCATTCCCGGAAAAGTATCAATACTGTAAACTAAAGAATAGCCATCGCGTAAAGACTTAGAAGCATTAGCAATAATACGCCCATCCATAAAAGTATAAAGCGCATTAGAAACTGCCGCAGTAGGCTTAGGAAAACCAGCCACATAAGCAGTAGTACCTTCTGTAGAGTTATTCGGATTACCTATTTTCGCAGTAGCATAATTTTGATTGCTGTTAAATTTAACAACAGCCAAATCAACATCTTTTAATGGTTTAATATTGCTTTTATTTAAACTGTATCGCTGCCCATCAGAAGTAACAATATTGTAATCGCTCGTACCTCTAACCACATGAGCAGCAGTAAGAACAGTATAAGTTGTTCCAGAGCGATCGATAATTACACCACTACCAGGACTATTTTTATTATCAATTAAAACAGTAATTTCCTTAGCCATCTTCGCCACCTCAGCAGAAGATTGAGCCACAGCAAACTGCGGTTGCACCAACACAGTTGATACCGTTATCATCACCGGAGAAATTGCATAATATAGCTTCATTTTTTTATCCTTAATAGAATTGGGAATTGGGCATTGGGCATTGGGCATTGGGCATTGGGAATAGTTGAGAGTAGTGAGTTAGGAGTTAGGAGTTAGGAGTTAAGAGTTAGAAATTATAAAATTAGGAGTTAATAGTCAGTTATTGTCTCCTTGTCTCCCCATCCCCATGCCCCATCCCCAATCCCCCATGCCCAATCCCCCATGCCCAATCCCCATTACCTTCCCCATCGGCACCGCCCAACTCAAACGCACAATCTTTTCATGCAAAGCCTTATCAACTTCCTCTCCCGACTCGAATACCGAAGGAATATCCCACAAAGGAAAAGCGTGCATTCCATTGACACCAACAACTTCACCGCTCTGATTCAATAAAGCACCACCGCTCATTCCCTTTTGAATATCGTTGGTGTAACCAATTTGATATCCTCCCTGTAAAGCCTTGTCTAAAATCAAAGAAACTTTACCAGTAGTTAACAAAAACTTGACACGACTACCAGCTTCAACAATCGGAAATCCGGCGGCAACGACTTCCGCACCTACTTTTGGCTTCACCCCAATAGATGGAATGGTATAAACTTCACCTTTGCTGCGAAACTGCAATATTGCTAAATCATCACCCTTCTCAGAAGCAACATATTTAGTCTCGGCTTTCCAAATCTTGCTATCTGAAGTTTGAATTTGATAGGGAGCTTTGCCCGCTCGCAATACATGGGCATTCGTCACCACCGTGTAAACGCAACCCTGTTTTTTTAGTAGAAATCCCGTGCCTATAATCTCAGGTGCCATCACCTTTACAGAAATATTTTCCGCTCTTTGCTGTAGCTGTTGTGGTGACAATATTGATGGTTTTACTTGAGAAGTTTGCTCCTCACAGCTATTACTATCGCTTCTAGCCGAAACAGTACAGCATAAATTTGACACAGACAGCACAACTAGTAAAAAACTAAAACAGCCGATATTCCATTTGCGCCATAGCATCTTATATTATTTTGGATTTTAGATTTTAGATTTTAGATTTTGGATTTTGGATTGAGGCAATTTTGAGTGTAGATACTCCTCCCCAAACATTGCCGTTATGTTGTCACACACCCTACTAACAACTATCTTTTTGCTTCATCACTACCGCTTTCCAAATATCTTTCAAAATCGATATCTACAGAATTAGAACTTTCGTTAAGCACCATTCCTCCAGCTAATCCGCGTCTATCTAATAGTCTTCGTAAAGTCGCATGAGGATTGCTACCCGGTTTTAAAGTAAATAAAACAGTATCGCTGGTACAGCCAATTCCTGGGCTGGGAGTCGCACATAATACAGGCTGTCCCTTCAAAGTATCGGCTGTAATGTATCTTAAAATACCGTGATCGTAGAACCGTTGAAACTTACTCGATACCGCTCCACAACGTCTTCTAGGTGTCCCACGGTGGCGGAAAATAATTGCTAACCCAGCGAACAATTGGCACCCTTTTACCATCTTGAGTGCGGGCAAAAGTTGTAGGAACAGACTTATTCTCATGCTTGCTCGTGCCGCAATAAAAAGTTGCCCCTTCAGCATAAGAAGGCATCGGACTAAATGTCACCGCAGAAAGTACAGTCAAAGAAGCTATAGTAGCTCCACTTAATGCTCTTACAAGTAAATCCAGTTTCATAAATCAACGCAACTTTAATATAAAAGCGTAAATTCGACTTTTGTGTTAACTTTTCCAAGCTACAAGTTCTACTTATAGCATTTCGGATTATGCCTAGATATATCAGCTATATGAAGCCTTTTTAATAAAGATATTGTTAAGAGCAGTATTTTGACTGCTTATTTAGATGATTAGCAAGCCCTAAGTGGGTTTTGTATAAAAGGGTATGCAAAATTAATTGTGTCATTGCAAGCGAAGTGGATCTTTCCTAGAATCTTGTGATTGCTTCGCTATCGCTCGCAATGACAAATGTACAATTAGTTTTTCTTGAGTACTTAAAAGGTAGTAGGGAGGAGTTAAGAGCAATCGGTTTAAATATTCTCCATTCCCTTTCATATACAAAAATCTCAAGTCAAGAGTATATAGTTGCTGAAAAAAAGCGTAATTTAGCAGAGAATGAAATTTATTCTCCTTGTTGACATTTATCTAAGTCAATAAAAAAGATATGAGTAAACCTAAAAAATCACTTTTTCAGAAGCTGCAACAGAATTGGCGTTTTGTAAACAAATGGTTTTTTGATACACCTCAAAGAGCGCTATTAATTGCTTATGAAGCAGCATTGAAAATTCGAGATATTGAAGACAAGCATTTTAATGGGAGAAAAATTTCTTCAGAATCAACGGAACATACGGCAAATATTTTATCTTATTGGCAAGCAGAATTAGAAAAAAACCTCAAAATAATCAACTTCAGATTAGCAGAATTTCAGCGAACTCGTTCTGTATTAAATATATCCGATCTAGCATTTTTAGATCGATTAAAGTTTATCGATGAAGTAACAGCAAAATATGCCATTGATACAGAGTTTCCTTCACGAAGATTATCAGTTAATTCAGAATCAAATCTTCAAACCTACGAAGTACCCAGCGAACCAGATTATCCTGATATAAATAAAATGAAAGTTAAACCTGTCTCTGTAAAAACAGGTTTATTTCCAGGTTCAATTACAAGGAGTTTGCAAAAAGTTTTCAAAGAGCTATCTCCACAAGCGGAAGAGAAAGCTGTTAAAGATTTCCAAATAGCCAGCAAAAGAACAAAAATTGCTTTAAAATTTTTAGCAACCTTAATATTAGTACCTTTTCTAACATATTTAACAGTCAAACTACTATTAATTAATCCAATAGTAAATCGAGTCAGAACTGATATTGCTACCGATGCTTTTATAAATACTCATATAGAAGAAAGAGTACTGCATGAATTCAAATTTTATCAACAAGAGCAGAGATTTGAAAAACTAATTCTGCAAGCTCCATTATTATCACCAGAAGAAACACAGCAAAAACAAAAAGAAAGAGCAATCGAAATAGCAGAAAAATTTCACCAACAAAACAACAGCGCTATTAGTAACGTATTCGCGGATTTAATTTCATTTATAGTATTTGCATTAATAATTGCTACCAGCAAAAGAGAAATAGCAATTTTACAACTATTTCTAGATGATACAGTATACGGACTTAGCGACAGCGCCAAAGCATTTCTAGTTATTTTATTAACAGATATGTTTGTAGGTTTTCATTCACCCCACGGATGGGAAGTACTTCTCGAAGAAATTGCACAACATCTAGGCATCCCACCATCAAGACACGTAATGTTTCTATTTATCGCCACATTTCCCGTAATTTTAGATACTATTTGTAAATACTGGATATTTCGTTATTTGAGTCGTATTTCACCATCAGCATTAGCTACTTTTAAAGAAATGAATGAGCAATAGTTTTGGGGATTGGGAATTGGGGATTGGGCATGGGGGATTGGTAATTGGGCATGGGGGATTGGTAATTGGAGAGAATTCTTAATCACTCCCTACCCCCTACCCCCTACTCCCTACTCCCTACCCCCTACCCCCTACTCCCTACCCCCTACTCCCTACTCCTAACTCCCTACCCCCTACTCCTAACTCCCTACTCCCTACTCCTAACTATCTCAAACCCCTGCAACCCTTCTGCTTCTGAATATTCAACTTGTACGTCTTTGACAACAGCAGAATTTGATCCTTGATGGCACCAGCGAATCATTTCTTCTACTACTTCCGATGTTCCTTCAAATACTGCTTCAACGCGACTATCGGCAAGATTTCGCACCCATCCGTTTAAACCTAATTTTTTGGCTGCATTCATCGTGGAGTAACGATAGCCTACTCCTTGCACTTTGCCGGATATAAAGGCATGGGCGCGAGTTTGTTTTGGTAAATTAGAATTTGACATGATTTGACAAGAAAGGGAATAGGGAACAGTTTTCCTATATAAACAATATAAAATAGGAATTTTTCTACTCAAGACTTATAATATTTAATCCCATTAATCCAAAATCTAAAATCCAAAATCCAAAATGGAATTACCTGCACTAACTACCGATACAATTTGGGCAATTCTCAAAAACGAAATTGATGATACAACCGTTCTTAATTTAGTATGGCATTATCTCGGTTATCGTTATGATGAATCTACTGGTAAATGGGATGCAAGTAATGTATCCGAAGAATGGCTTACTGAATATCCAGAGCCACCAGATTTTATCGCCAATCGTCCCCCAACGGTTAAGTTAACTCGTTCTATTCCCAAGGAAAATAAACAGATTGCCAAAGAATTTTTAGGTTTTACTGGTTACAAAATAGGCGAATTTGGACCTAGAGAAACACGTAGAGCAACTATTGCAAATTGGTTACTTAGCTATATGAAAATTAATGGTAAATGTTAGTAGTAGTGAGTAAAGAATTTTATATCTTTAACCTCTAACCTTTGACCTTTAACCTTAAAAAAATGCGTTTTCCCAAATCATTATTCTTTTTTATAGCCGCTTTTATTACGGTTGGTTTGCTGCTGATAACTACTCCTGCCAAGGCTGCGAAGGATTTACCGCAGGAAAAAGCTGTCGGGAATATTGAAACAGTTGCTACTTTTAACGGTGCGATGCCTACGGGTGTAACGGTGTCGCAAACAGGAAGGATTTTCGTTAATTTCCCGCGTTGGGGAGATAAGGTTGATTTTACGGTTGCTGAAATCAAAAATAATCGTAGCGTGCCTTATCCTAATGCTGCGGTGAATGTTGCCAACAAAGATAAACCAAAAGATTCTTTACTTTCGGTGCAAAGTGTAGTTATCGATGCTTTAGATCGTTTATGGATTTTAGATACGGGAAGCATTGAATTTACGCCGACAATCGATGGTGGTGCAAAGTTGGTGGGAGTTGATTTGAAGACGAATAAGATTTTTAAGAAAATCGTCTTTCCTCAAGATGTGGCTTTGAAAACCACTTATTTAAATGATGTTCGCTTCGACTTGCGACGCGGTAAGGAAGGAATGGCATTTATTACCGATTCGTCGCCAAATGGAGCAAATGCAATTATTATCGTCGATTTGGAAACAGGTAAAAGCTGGAGAAGGTTAAACAATCATCCATCAACCAAAGCCGAAGATATTGACACATTTTTGCCCATTGTCGAAGGGCAACCGTTGATGTCTCGTCCACCACAGGCAGAAATTAGCGCTTTCAAAGTTGGTGCCGATGGTATTGCAATTAGTAGTAATGGCGATCGCCTATATTATTGTCCGCTTTCAGGTAGAACATTGTACAGCGTCAGTGTAGATGCATTAGTAGAGCCAGCATCGGAAGAAGAAGTTGCCAAAACCGTAATTAATCATGGTGACAAAGGTGGAGCTTCCGACGGCTTAGAATCCGACGCAGAAAACCGGATTTACGTTACCAATTACGAAGACAACGCCATATTGCGCCGTTTAAATAATGGAATGTACGAAACCGTAGTTCACGATTCCCGCTTATTGTGGCCAGATACATTATCATTAGCCTCAAACGGATATTTGTACTTCACCGCAAATCAGCTTCACCGTCAACCGAATTTTCATAACGGTAAAGACTTACGCGAAAAACCCTATAGCGTATTTCGGATTAAAGTTGATGCGAAACCAGTGGCTTTGAAGTAGAGGGATGGGCATTGGGCATTGGGGATTGGGCATGGGAAGAGGGGGGAGAGGGGGAAGAGGGGGTAGAGGGGGGAGATGGGGAGATGGGGAGATGGGGAAAAAAATTCCTAACTCTTAACTCCTAACTCCTAACTCCTAACTCCTAACTCTATTGCCCATAACTAAAATAAAAAGATAAGCACGTATATTTGTAGTGAATAATATATGAATATCTCCTTTACTCCAGAATTAGAGCAATTTATTCAAAGTCAAGTTTCGAGTGGTAAATATGATTCGATAGAAGAAGTAATTGTTGCGGGAATTAAACTTTTAGAGGAAAGGGAATGTATCTATCAAGGTAGATTTGCACAATTGCAGCGAGAAATTGCAATCGGAGTTGAAGCTTCAGAGCGTGGGGAAGTTATTGACGGGGAAGTCGTTTTTCATCAATTACAACAGAAGCTACTTTCTCGTCGTCAGCAGAATGACAAATGACCAATATTTGTAGATTTACTGTTCCTGCAAGTCGGGATATTGAGAACATTATTGATTATGTTGCTGACAACAGTAGCTTTGATGCTGCGGAAAGTTTGCTCAAGAAAATTAACGAAAAATGTAATAATCTAGCAAGCTTTCCTAGCATGGGGCGCAAGCGCGACGAACTTTTACCTTTTTTACGTAGCTTTCCTGTCGATGATTATCTTATTTTTTATCGCCCTATTGAAGACGGGATTGAAATTTTACGGGTAGTTAGTGGTTATCGCGATTTAAATGCGCTTTTTGATGAGGCTAACAACGGATTGCATTTAAAATTATTTTCCTCAAGTTCATGACTTTCGGTAAGATTACCGTAACGGGAATTACAAATTTCAAGAAGAGACAAGCTACATAATCCAAAACAAAATCCAAAATCGAATGACTGAATCAGGAAGCTACAAAAAAACAGTAAATTTACCCAAGACTAAGTTTGATATGCGGGCAAATGCTACCAAGCGCGAACCCGAAATCCAACAGTTTTGGGCTGAGAATAAAGTCTACGAACGCCTTTCTCAAGAGAATCCTGGCGAATTATTTATATTACATGACGGGCCGCCCTACGCAAACGGTTCGCTACATATTGGTCACGCTTTAAACAAAATTCTTAAAGATATTATTAATCGTTACAAAATTTTACAAGGTCGCAAAATTAGTTATGTACCCGGTTGGGATTGTCACGGTTTGCCGATTGAATTAAAGGTGTTGCAAACCATGAAGTCTTCCGAAAGGCAGGAATTAACGCCTTTGAAGTTGCGTAATAAAGCCAAAGATTTTGCTTGGGAAGCTGTCAACGAGCAGCGAGAAAGTTTTAAGAGATATGGTGTTTGGGGTGATTGGGAGCATCCTTATTTAACTTCCAATCCCCAATACGAAGCCGAACAAATTGCTGTTTTTGGCGATATGTTTTTGAAGGGTTACATCTATCGCGGTTTAAAACCCGTGCATTGGAGTCCTAGCTCAAAGACTGCTTTGGCTGAAGCTGAATTAGAATATCCGGAGGGACATACTTCACCAAGTATCTACGCTGCTTTCCCGATGACTAATTTAGCGGATGCAGTAAAAGATAAATTATCAGAGTTTTTACCAGAGTTAGGTGTAGCAATTTGGACAACAACACCCTGGACAATTCCCGGTAATTTAGCCGTCGCGGTGAATCCAGCGCTCAATTATGCTGTGGTGGAAGTTGAGAATTTAGACCAAGTTAACTTTAAATATCTGATCGTCGCTGCGGATTTAGCGGAACGTCTTTCCGAAACATTTGGCGCGAAATTAACTGTTAAAGCGACTTTTAAAGGAAAAGAATTAGAAAATTCTACTTACCGTCATCCCTTATTTGACAGAGAATCTCCGGTAATTATCGGCGGCGACTACATCACCACAGAATCCGGTACCGGCTTAGTACATACTGCCCCAGGTCACGGTCAAGAAGATTACATCGTCGGACAAAAGTATAATTTACCAATTCTGGCTCCGGTTGACGCAAACGGTAAGTTTACCGAGGAAGCAGGGAAGTTTGTCGGTTTAAAAGTAGTTGGTGCAAAAGGAGAAATCAGCGAAGGGAATCAAGCAATTATCGACGCTTTAACGGAAGCTCATTCGCTAATAAAACACGAACCCTACGCGCATAAATATCCTTACGATTGGCGTACCAAAAAGCCGACGATTTTTAGAGCTACCGAGCAATGGTTTGCTTCTGTAGAAAAATTTCGCGAAACAGCATTAGAGCAAATCAAATCCGTGCAGTGGATTCCCGCACAAGGGCAAAACCGGATAACGCCAATGGTTGCCGATCGAAATGATTGGTGTATTTCTCGTCAAAGAAGTTGGGGTGTTCCGATTCCGGTATTTTACGACGAGGAAACCAACGAGGTGGTTTTGAATGAAGAAACTATCAAGCACGTACAGGCAATAATTGCCGAAAAAGGAACTGACGCTTGGTGGGAACTGTCCGTAGAAGATTTGATGCCGGAAAAATACCGCAACGACGGCAGAAAGTACCGTAAAGGTATGGATACGATGGATGTATGGTTTGATTCCGGTTCCTCCTGGGCATCCGTAGTTGAACAGCGTCCGGAATTGCGTTATCCCGCCGACGTATATTTAGAAGGTTCCGACCAGCACAGGGGTTGGTTCCAATCGAGTTTACTTACCAGCGTCGCCGTTAACGGTGTTGCACCTTATAAAACAGTGTTGACTCACGGTTACACTTTAGACGAGAAAGGATTTAAGCAAAGTAAATCTTTAGGTAACGTAATTGACCCGAGAATCGTTATTGAAGGTGGTAAAAATCAGAAGCAGGAACCCGCTTATGGTGCCGACGTATTGCGATTGTGGGTTTCATCGGTAGACTATACCAACGACGTAGGAATTGGTAAAAATACCTTGAAGCAAATCATGGATATCCGCAACAAGATTCGCAACACATCGCGTTTCTTGTTGGGTAACTTGCATGATTTTAATCCCCTAACAGATACAATGGCTTACAAAGATTTAGCCGAAATTGATAAATATATGCTGCATCGGATGACAGAAGTGTTTTCCGAAATCACCAATGCATACGAAACATTTCAATTCTCGCGATTCTTCCAAGCCGTACAGAATTTCTGCATCGTAGACTTATCCAACTTCTATTTAGATGTCGCCAAAGACAGATTGTACATCAGTAGTTTGGATGGCGATCGCCGTCGTAGCTGTCAAACAGTAATGCAAATCGCGCTAGAGAATTTAACCAAGGCGATCGCACCAGTCTTGTCTCACATGGCAGAAGACATTTGGCAATATTTACCTTACGAAACTCCCCAGAAATCAGTATTTGAAGCCGGATGGGTACAGTTAGAAGATAAATGGAAAAATCCCGACATCGTAAAATTCTGGGAGAAAATCCGTCAAATTCGTAACGATGTAAATAAAGTGTTGGAAGAAGCCAGAATCGATAAAATGATTGGCTCCTCCTTAGAAGCGAAAGTATTACTTTACATCAAAGACGAAGAATTGCGAAATGCAGTTAAATCGTTGAATGATAACAGTAATAATAACGTAGACGAACTTCGTTACTTCTTCCTAACATCTCAAGCAGAAATCTTAGATAATCCCGGAATTGATGATTGTAAACACAAATCCCAGACAGATAACTGGGATATCGGAGTCGCAAAAGCAGACGGCGAAAAGTGCGATCGATGCTGGAATTACTCTACAAAAGTCGGAGAATTCAAAGAACATCCCTTATTGTGCGAAAGATGCGTTAGTGCATTAGCAGGAGAATTCTAAAACACACAGTCACCAATGTAGAGACGTAGCACTGCTACGTCTCCCCGCATTTAAGGTTTTAATAATAATTTCGTCAAAAAATTTCTTTTAAATAGTACAGTATTTCACCGGAAGAAAATAAACAAAGTCTAACTTATATTTAATTGACACTCGTTTATTTTTCTTTTTAATGCTATGGAATTAACATTTATCTTTATTGTCTTTATTCTTACGATTATTTTAGTTCCCTTTGGTATCTATATTCAGTTCAAAGAAGATAAAGAAAGAAGAAAAGCTTACCAAACTTGGGCACAATCATACAATTGGTATTACAATCCGAAACGCGATGGAAAGATTTGCCGTAATTATAAACACTCAAATCTAATCCGGTTTATCCTTACTATTTCTGTGTTTGACGTTATTAAAGGGACATGGGAAGGGTATTCATTTCTTTCTTTTAATATTCACTGTAAATATAAAAATAAACGTACTAATTACATCGGAGGAGTAATAATTCATCTTCAGCAATCTTTCCCCAAAATTCTCATACGTCCAAAAAACAGTTTTAATTTATTCGGGAATATTTTAGATTTTAAAGATACTAGAACTGAATCTGTAGAATTTTCAAAACATTTTACTGTGCGTTGTAAAAATAAGGATTTTGCTTACGATTTTTGCAATCCAAGCATGATGAAATATCTTTTATCACAACCACATACATATATGGAAATTGAATTAAGCCAAAATACGCTGATTATTTTTAACTACTATAAATCGGCAATGAAGCCTAATGACGTAGAAGAAAATTTAAATCAATTAATTCAACTGCGGAAATTAATGCCAAATTGAAAAGGTTATACATATCAATTGTGTAGAGACGTAGCAGTGCTACGTCTCCCCGTGTTTAGGGTTGTACCAACAACTTCGTAAAAAAACATCATTTCAACAAAACACCCAAAAATAACAAATATTGTAGGTTGGGTTGAGGAACGTTAGCGCAGCGTGTCCCGCAAGGACATAACCCAACAAACGGTTGATAATGTTGGGTTTCACTTCGTTCAACCCAACCTACCACTACATAGTTTCCATCCCCGTTGAGGGGAATAGGTTTGGAAAGCTGCTGCTTTCACGTCTGAGCCCAAATATGTGATCGTTTCCATCCCCGTTGAGGGGAATAGGTTTGGAAAGTACTTGCAAGGTGCTTCGTAAAGTTTGCACAAGAAAAGTTTCCATCCCCGTTGAGGGGAATAGGTTTGGAAAGGAGGGAATGTACGGCAAAGCCGTATGGGTGCTAGATGGTTTCCATCCCCGTTGAGGGGAATAGGTTTGGAAAGAATAAAAAATTTAGAGAAGAAGTAGCAAATTCATGTTTCCATCCCCGTTGAGGGGAATAGGTTTGGAAAGGATTATCGGTCACTCAAATAGATCCAGTAGGAATGTTTCCATCCCCGTTGAGGGGAATAGGTTTGGAAAGATAATATTGAAAGAAGATGGCGATTTTACAAATAAGGTTTCCATCCCCGTTGAGGGGAATAGGTTTGGAAAGACGCTGCTTTAGGTTTCGCTGCTGGTGTTGCTTTAACGTTTCCATCCCCGTTGAGGGGAATAGGTTTGGAAAGTGGTTTGAACGAAAGAAAATATGCTATTATCTGTGGGTTTCCATCCCCGTTGAGGGGAATAGGTTTGGAAAGAAGGAAATTATATTTTTCTTGCAAAAAAGCAATAGAGTTTCCATCCCCGTTGAGGGGAATAGGTTTGGAAAGTTGTAAGAGTTTCGTGTGAAGATCCTAATACGAAACGTTTCCATCCCCGTTGAGGGGAATAGGTTTGGAAAGTTTTCGTATCTAACTGCCCAAAAAGGTGTGTATGTTCCGGTTTCCATCCCCGTTGAGGGGAATAGGTTTGGAAAGGTTGAAAAAGTTCTCCCAGGAGAGCTTATATTAAAAGTTTCCATCCCCGTTGAGGGGAATAGGTTTGGAAAGAGGAGTAGAAGTTGCAAAAGCTGACAGTGCACCAGGTAGTTTCCATCCCCGTTGAGGGGAATAGGTTTGGAAAGGAAGGGTCTAAATTGTTTAAGTAAAACAACTAGAAAGGTTTCCATCCCCGTTGAGGGGAATAGGTTTGGAAAGAGAAAAGAAGTAAGCCTAAAGCTCCAAGAAGAAAGTTTCCATCCCCGTTGAGGGGAATAGGTTTGGAAAGAATAAACCTGCAGAAGCTAATACCAAAGAATGGGTGTTTCCATCCCCGTTGAGGGGAATAGGTTTGGAAAGAATTCATACAGTTAGTAACGACTACATGGATTATGTTTCCATCCCCGTTGAGGGGAATAGGTTTGGAAAGTGCCCCATGCATTCTGGAAAACCTTTCGTTGGAGAAAGAGTTTCCATCCCCGTTGAGGGGAATAGGTTTGGAAAGTGTAAGAGTCAATTTGAACTCTTCCATATTTCTGCCAGTTTCCATCCCCGTTGAGGGGAATAGGTTTGGAAAGAAGCATCTAATAATTCTGTTTTTGTAGGACTTTAATGTTTCCATCCCCGTTGAGGGGAATAGGTTTGGAAAGAGTTCACTTCTAGAACCGTTACACAGCAGGGGTTTGGAATACCCCAATCGACACACTCTGAAAAAATGGAAAAATTTTTCGGAGAATTGATGATTTTTGTCGTCTGAAAGCCTTACTGGGCAAGCAATCGACACACTCCAACGAAGTTATAGGGTTTTCAAGGTTCTGGCGGAGTGTGTCGATTTTGATGTATCGCAACTCTATGAATAATCTAAGTGTAATCAAATTCATAGTCAACTACTTAGAAACAAATTGAAACAATTAAATAGGGGAAACATTTCGTGGAAGAGGAAATTAGGAATCTATGATGATTTATAAGTCGATTTAAATTAGCATTGCATATTGTCATATATAATACAATTCTGAACTAACAAACACTTAACCAATATTAATATAATTTTTTCCATTAAAATTATAGGTTGGATTGAAGGTCTTGTAAATCGAGCTTTCTTAGCAGAGAAATGTCCATTTGCCCCTCTCAATTTTCTTTATTAACAACTAAGCAAAGTTGTAAGCATTCCTACCATATAATCAGTCAAATCTTGGTCAATAACAACACCAGTGGTTTCCCAGCATCGATCGTTTAGGTCTAAATTTCGCACCTGTTCTGTATCAACCGATCCTGTAATAGATAAATTATCTGGTAATGGCACTAAGGTTTTAATTTTGGGCTTGATAGTGTTAGTTATGGGTAAAACAATAACCATCTTGCGCCGATGATTGAACTTAGTATTACTAATCACTAAGTAAGGTCTGGTTTTTCCTTGTTGCTCCCTACCTGAAGTTGGATTAAGGTTTATTCTGATAATTTCTCCTCTTTGAACGCTCAAATTAACTCTCTCCCCTGTGGTTCCGACTGAGGAAAGTCCTGTAAGTCTTCTGGATGTCTGTAATCTTCAGGAATACTATCTAAAATTTCATCCAAAGTTGGCAATGTTTTATCTTGCTCTATAATCAAGCGATCGCCTTCTATACTTACCAAAATATTGCTGTTAGCCTCCAGTTTGAGATCGTTGACTATCGAACTAGGGACGATTAACCCTAAGCTATTCCCCCATTTTTTGATTTGACTTTTGATTTTCATAAATTAGACATAGTATAATTAGACATAGTATAACAAATTAAGGGAGCTTTCCGGCTTCCATTGCAATTACCCGTTACCAATTACCAATTATCAATTACCAATTACCAATTACCAATTACCAATTACAATTCCTGAGTTAATTGAGTAAACGCTGGGAATTTGACGAAGATAAATACTTCACATAACTTATCAAGCAACGCCTCCATCCTTATATTCCATATAATGATAAGAATTGCTGTGACACAAACTTTAGCCTACACAATCTCCTCAAGTAAAATCTCAAACTAAACCATCACAACAACTATAGAAAGGACTGAACTAAATGAACAACAACCCTACTGACGCTCCCGCACAATGCCCCTTTCGTGGAACCCGCGTTGGAGGAGCGCTCGGTTCTAAGCCGCAAACTGATGACTGGTGGCCGAATCGACTTCAGGTGGAGCTGCTTCACCAAAATTCACCTCTAGCTAACCCGTTAGGAGATTTCAACTATCAAGAAGCGTTTCAAAAGATTGACTTCCAACAGTTGAAGAAGGATATCAAAACTCTACTCACAAATTCAAAAGACTGGTGGCCAGCCGACTACGGCAACTACGGACCTCAGATGATCCGCATGGCATGGCACGCTGCGGGAACCTACCGCATCGCAGACGGTCGCGGGGGAGCGAGCCGAGGTATGCAGCGCTTTGCCCCGATCAATTCTTGGTGGGATAACGGCAACACAGATAAATCACGACGGCTGCTGTGGCCAATCAAGCAGAAATACGGCGCAGCACTAAGCTGGGCAGATTTAATGATTTTGGTCGGCAACTGCTCGCTGGAAATCATGGGTTTGAAGACTTTTGGCTACGGCGGTGGTCGCATTGACGCTTGGGAAGCAGATCGCGCTACCTACTGGGGGCCTGAGTTCTGGAACGGTGAACCCTTCGGAGAAAATGGTAAGGAACACGAGGGACATCCAGATGAGATGGTGACTCGAACAATTCGCTGGGTTGGCGAACCGAAAGACGAATACTACGACCTGGAAAACCCTTTGGGAGCTTCGCACCAGGCTTTAATTTACGTCGATCCAGAAGGTCCTGATGGCAGCGGAGACCCGATTGCATCTGCCCGCGACATCCGCGAGACTTTTGCTCGCATGGCAATGAACGATGAGGAAACTGTAGCGTTGATTGCGGGTGGTCATGCTTTTGGTAAAAGCCACGGTATGGTTGCGGCAGGCAAGATTGGGCCAGCCCCCGAAGGTGCGCCGATTCAGGCAATGGGCTTGGGGTGGCAGAATCCCGAAGGTACTGGGTTTGCCGAATATACAATGACAAACGGGATTGAAGGCTCATGGACACCAAACCCCACCCAATGGGACAACAGCTACCTAGAAAATCTCTTTAAATACGATTGGGAAAAAGACAAGAGTCCAACTGGTGCGATTCAGTGGAAGCCAGTTGATCCTAGTGCGCCAAAGACACCAGATGCCCATAAATCTGGTGTCGAGCATTCCTTAATGATGATGACTTCAGACGTTGCGTTGAAGGAAGATTCTGCTTATCATCAAGTCTGTAAAAGCTTTCTGGGTGACTTCGAGTACTTTAGCGATACATTTGCGCGTGCTTGGTATAAGCTGACTCATCGGGACATGGGACCAAAAGTACGCTATCTTGGCCCAGAAGTTCCACAGGAAGACCTGACTTGGCAAGACCCGATTCCACAACTCGACCACGATGTTGTCAATGATGCCGATATTAGTTCTCTTAAAAACAAGATTTTGGCGAGCGGTCTTTCAGTATCGGCGCTAGTGTCGGCAGCTTGGGCTTCCGCATCAAACTATCGCGACTCAGACAAGCGCGGTGGTGCGAATGGCGCTCGCGTTCGTTTAGACCCCCAAAAAGATTGGGAAGTAAATCGTCCGCAAGAACTCAGTCAGGTTTTATCCACTCTTGAGCGAATTCAGGCGGACTTTAACGGCACCCAGTCAGGTAACAAAAAAGTCTCGATGGCAGACCTGATTGTCCTCGGTGGCTGCGCTGCTGTCGAAAAAGCTGCCAAAGATGCTGGAATTGACACCAGTGTTCCATTCACACCAGGTCGAATGGATACTACTCTAGAAGTGACAGATGTTGAAAGCTTTGAATGGCTCAAACCAGTCTCCGACGGTTTCAGAAATTATCATAACGAGGCTGTGGGCTATAAGGTGAAGGCAGAGCGCATCTTCCTCGATCGCGCACAGCTGCTGACACTGACCGCACCCGAGTGGACGGTTCTTGTTGGTGGACTTCGCGCCCTCGACCAAAACTGGGATAATTCCAAGCATGGTATATTCACTGACCGACCAGGTGTTTTAACCAACGACTTTTTCCGTGTCTTGACCAGCATGGACTACGAGTGGAAGCCAATTGACAATCGCGAGATGCTCTTTAATATTTGCGATCGCGAAACAGGCGAAACCAAGTTTACCGCGACACGCTGCGACTTGATTTTCGGTTCTAACGCCGAACTGCGTCAAGTAGCTGAAGTCTACGGAGCCGACGACGGTAAAGAGCGGATGGTTAAAGACTTTGTTGCAGCTTGGAATAAAGTGATGATGCTCGATCGCTTTGACGTTAGCGCATAAAGGTGAAATTGTTGTACTGGATTTTGTAGGTTGGGTGAAGCGTTAGCGCAACCCACACAGATATTGGGTTACACTCCGTTCAACCCAACCTACCACTCGATTACCAATTACCAATTACCAATTCCCAATTCCCAATTAAAGTTTTTTCAACAATTCCTGAGTCAATTGATTAAAAGCTTTTGAACCTCCAGATTGCGGACTATTTAACACCACTGGCATAAAACTATCAACTGCTTTAGCAACATTTACATCAACTGGTATTTGCGTTTGACAAATTTTTTCAGCACCATAATCTTGATAAACGCGATTGATTACTTGTTTATAATATCTTCCAGTTAACATATTGCTGTTGGACATTGTAAACACAATTCCCAACATTGATATATCTATATTTGCCTCGTTCTCGTGACTTTCTTTTAACTGAGCAATGCGTCTTTCTAATAACTGAATACCAACCACAGATAAAGGTTCTGGTTTCGCAGGAAGAACGTAAAAATCGCTGGCAGCTAAAGCGCTACGAGTTAAAAGATTATAGCCGGGAGCGCAATCGAGAAGAATGAAATCATACTCATCACGTACTGGTTCTAAAATCTTACCCAGCAACACTCTTTCAAAACGATTCCAAATTGCTTCAAAATTATTTTCACCCAAACTTACTGCTTGTTGGTGCAGCATTTGCGACACAATGAATTCATCGTATAAATCGATATCTCCCGGCAGCAAATCAAGTCCTGAAAGGTTATTAAGTGAAGGTTGAATAATCTCTTGAATCGATAATTTTTTCCGATTTGGTGATTTGACAATATCATCGATCAAATATCTTAAAGTCTGTCTTTTTTTCCGCAGTTTAGCAAACTCAATCGGCGACATCAAACTTAGAGTAGCGCTGATTTGAGTATCTAAATCCAACACAAGCACCCGCTTACCGTGATTTTTCGCCAAACAAGTAGCCAAATTAACAGTAAGAGTAGTTTTACCAACCCCACCCTTCATATTTGCCGTCGAAATTACATATCCCATTCTTACAGTTCCTCTGTTAACGCATTCCGATTTAAGTCAAGCAAACGTATCTATAAAATTCAAAATTACAGCGAGATTTAAGATTTTTTATACTCCAGAAATTGGCATTGATAATGTTTTATTATTTAAGGCAGTCAGATTATACCTGTGAGTTGATTATTGGTAAAGCCAATTCATGTATTTCTTTAGATATATAAAATTTCTCTGTAAATCCTCACACTCGCCTTGGAATAAATTCCCAGGCTAATATACGAAGTCGTCTAAAGACGACTGCATAGGGAATTGAGTAGGTTTTAACTCTTAAGGAACCTAAAACTAATTGCGTTAAGATTAATAACTTACAAAATTCTTAAAAAGCACAAATAAACCCGATTTCTTGCTGGTTGTATAACGAGATAATTATATTTTTACAAATAGAAACCCGGTTGCTATAACTGCTGATGTGCAATTAAACGGCGTTTCAACGTACATCTTGCACCATTGTTGTTAAGCCCACATTCCAAGGTGTGAAAGCCAATCGCGGATACTGCAAAAAATCATTTCAAATCAATATTCTTCGCATACAAACTTTGCAAACGCTGCAACTTAGCCCCAACCTGGTATAGCAAATCACCTTTACCCAGCAAATAAGCAGCAGCAGTTTTTTTACCACCTAAAACGATTGCAGAATCCGCTTCACTTGCGGTACGTAAAGCAACTCTTCCCGGTAAATTGGAGCGAATTATCGGTGTAACCACCTTAGCTTCCGGACGTTGAGTAGCAATTATCAAATGAATTCCCGCAGCCCGTGCCATTGCACCCAAGCGTTTTATACTTTGTTCCAAAGCACTACGAGATTCTTTCTCAGCCATAAAATCGGCATATTCGTCAAAAATGCAGACAATCCGAGCTAAAGGTTTATCAGCACGTTGATTGTAAGCACCCAAGTCAGCACACTCGGTTTTTTCAAATTGCTGATAGCGATATTCCATTTCCGAAACCAACTTATCCATCAGTTTCGATCGCATCTTCACTGTCTTTAACTATTTGTGAATACAGCCAAGGCATTTTTTCAAACTCTGGAAAAGTCACCCGTTTGGGATCTACCAGAGCAATTTTTAACTGTTGGGGAGAATAGCGTTTTAGTAAACTTAAAAGTTGCGATCGCAAAAATTCGCTTTTACCGCTTCCGGTTGTACCGCCGACTAAAAAGTGGCAGGTATTGGGATCTGATAAATCGGCTTCTATTAACTTTCCTTCTAGATTTACACCGATAGCAATTTTTACCGATGTATTTTCAGCTAATTTTTGTGGCTTCAGATAATCATCGAATAAAGCTGCCTTCCGATTCGGATTAGGTAAATCGACACTAACATATCCAGCTTGTGGAGAAATCAACGGCGGATTTTCCAATCCCATTTGTATCTGTAAATCCGCATATAATTTCTGAATAGAATTAAATTTAACACCCAACTGAGGCTTTAACTTCACCCGAATAAAACTTGGAGCAACAGCAGCCTCAATAAAATCTACACTAATTCCAAACGACTGTAGAGTAGTTACCAACTCCTCACCAACAGCACCAGCGTTAACAGAATTACTTTCTTCCCCCTTCTCTCCACCTCTTTCCTCTGCGCTCTCTGCGCCTCTGCGGTTTTTAAATCCATAATCTTCTTTATCTACAGGGATTTGATGAGAATCTACCTCACCACCAAAATAACTTTGACACTTCTCCTGCTGAGAACAAATTTCACATAAATAAGGCTGAGTTGTAGCTGGGGGAGAATTAGGCTGAGACGGTTGCCAACTCAACCACTCTTGCATCTGCTGTAACTTGTAGGGAATTAGCTGATTTACAGTATCTTCCAATTCTTCCCAGCCATAATAATACTCCTTGAATTCCGGCAAAACGCAGTAAACAGCCGAATCTACAGGTACTTGCTTTTTCTGCCACAACATATAGCCATACAAAGAAACTTGGGCTAATTGCGCCGAAGGATCGACAGGTTGGTAAGTTTTAAATTCCAATAAACACAACCGCTGACGTTCAAAATTATAAATTAAACAATCATATTCTCCCCTAACTTGCTGTCGGCTTCCATTAGGTAAATCAAAATAATGTTCTAGCTGCCGCTCTCCCGAAATAAAAGTCTTGCGAATTACGCTGGCAGCACTGCAATAACCTCTATTTACTACGAGAATTTCGGCAAAACGTTTAATAATACCTTGCAATCCCTGCCAAACTTGGAAAAGCGGTTGAGCTTTACTAATATCCTTTTTAGTAACTTGCTGTAAATAAGGATAAAATTTAACTTGATAGAAAATCTGCTGCATTTCCGAAGCAACTTTTTCTACATCTAACTGCGATGCTTCTGGTTTAAATAATTCTTTAAATCTAGCTTCACGCAAAGCTAAACTAACAAATTCATCGGCGGAAGTATGAAAAACAGAACCAATTCCAGTTACAGTATTGCGAGGAATAAATAATGTCTTCCCGCCAAATTTATCGTTAAGATAAAATAAACGCGGACATTCAAATGCAACTCTAACTTTAGTAACGGTTAAAGAAGAACTATCAGTTTTTTTCGCGAACCTGTTTGTATTAGCTTTCATCTTAAACAGAGTATTTTCATTATCAGAATTAAAATCTAATAAATAGCGATGTACGGCAGCTAAATAAACCACATCCATCGCCGCATAATGTAATTGTTTACTTGAAAGAGGTCGTCGTCTCCAGTCGCTAGCTCCCCCTTCTGCATCAACATCGGTAAATTGACAAAGTTCTGCTGCTAAAGTTTTAAGCTTTAAATTAGAAGTTTTTAATTTGTAACGAGTAATTTTTCTAGATATTTTCAGCGTACAGGTGACATTTGGGATTAACTTTCCTCCCAGATATTTTAAATCGAAGCTGGAATTATGAAATACCTTTTCTATCTGAGGATTAACCATAATTTGGTTAATAAAATATGCTGTTAAATCGGGTTTATCCAACACATCAAAAATATAAGCAAACTCACCCATTGAATCATTAGGGTTAGCCAATACCTGAATTAAAGATAATCTGGGATTGGGAGTCCGACAGTCAGCAACTTCCGTATCCAGCCATAGGATTTTAGAAGAGCGGAATCGATCGATTTGAGTTTTTATTTGAGTCGCATCTGTCAGGTAGTGCATTTGATTTTTTTAAGATAAACGGCGAATATAATTCGCTTCTACACCGCACATTTCTCGGCAAGCTGGACAAATACAGCCCTTTGCAGCTAAATGAGGTACAAAGCTATATTCCGAAAGTTTTGTGGGATGGGCATCCCTGCCCGTCAGAATGTACTTCACCAAAACTAAATATGCTGTATTTGAAACTCGTACAGATAAATTGATTTTGATAGGTTCGTAGTAAGGACTAAAGTCCTTAGATTGAGCGATAAATCGCTGACTACGAACCTTAATTACCCTTGAGAAAACTAAGCAATCAAACAAATCAATTGATCTTCTAACTTCGCTTTAGGGTTCATAATTTTTACTTTCCTTTCATCACATAAAGATTGAATTAGCAATTTAACATCACTTTCACTCACATCAGAGAATTCTGCGATACATTGTGAAATTAAAGTCATAATTCCCATAAAACTTTGAGTTTTGATAAGATTGAATAAGAACTCTTTGATTGGTGCAAAATCTATTTCATCGCCATTACCAGTATCTTCCGATTTATCAATAATTTCTAAATTCTGCAACAAAACACATTTATCCAATAATTTAGATTCCCGAATTAAGGTTTGTAGTTTTGGTAATTTAATTGTGTTACCAGCAATAACTAACTCCGCCGCTAAAGCAGAATCTACCAAACTATGATAAGTAGCTAACAGATGGACGGAAGATAGACTTGGCTTAATATGAATATTTTTACTACCTGTAAAAATTTGCTGATAAAGTTGATAACCTTTAAGCTTTGATGTTCCTAAGTTAGCATTTCTAATCAGATATAGTTTATCGGAAAGCTGTTTATTTATTACTTTATGAGAAGCATTCATAACATTAAAGAAACTGATCATGTTAGAATCTTCCGTCCAAACTATTCCTACCCGTTCGCGTTTATCGGGCTGTTGATAGCTCAAAGAATAACCAGCATATTTTCCACTAATAAGTTTTGGTTCAATCCCGTTAATTTGTAATGCTTCTAAGGTTTCTTTTAACATCCCAATTAAATCGGGTGCTGATAAAAAAGTAATTTTAGAGATTTTATCTTTGATTTTCTTAGATTCTTTTTGCCATAGTAGTTGAAATTCAGCTGCAATTGTTTCCTCGTCTTTCGTTCCCTTTGTCGTAGTAATAACTATGGGAGGTTTATTTTGTCCGGGAATTTTAACAGCAATTGTGCTATTTGCAGCACTACTTTCTTGTCGCGGTATCTCACTACTATCTATCAGCGATAGTTTATATCTGTGATACTCATTTCTTGCCAAAATTAATGCATTTCTTGGTAGAGTTTTACCACCGAGAAAACTTGATTCTAAAAATTGACGATTTAATGGAAATATATCTAATTTAGGTTGTGGTTTGGCTTGTTGATTTAACGGTTTAAGACGATAAGCCCAAAGCGCTTCTACTTGTTCTAAATTGATCCGTTTTAACCTTACCGCTTTATCAATTCTAACTCTGTCAGCTTGCTGAATGCGGTCGCAATTTCTATTCCAAGTATTAGTAATGACGCTAATAATAACTAAAAAGTTTTTTAAATAGCTATTATGAATAGTTGTATTGATATTAAATAAAGATTGAAAATCCTGAGAACCATCTGCGACACGAGGAATATTGTCCAAATTGTCAAAACATAAAACAATTGGTTGAGTTTCAATGGAAATTCTACCAAAGTTGGCTAAAATGTTTTTCGCTGCATTTTCTGAATCAATACAGCTATTAACCTTCAAAGCTTGCATCGACTCTTCACTTAAGTCATCTCCCCGCAACCACTCGCAAGCAATGGGATATAATTCTGGGTTAGTTAAATCGTGCAGTACACCAAAAAAAAAGTCAGGATTGTAAAGTCCAGTTTGACTGTAAGTTGTTTTGAGATGATGAATAAACTTACGGCGATCGCTCCGCATAAACTGCCAAATACTATCGCTAAAAAGTCGTTGATCTGAGTTGATTCTAGTAAAGGCTGATAGGCTTTTGAGCCACACGATCAACTGCGACTCTTGCTGTCCTTCCGGAATTTGAATTAAGCTATCAACAGTAGAACGTAAAACGTGTCGCCAAATATAATCGCTATCAGCCCAAGAACCGATATAAGCAAAAAAGGCTTTAGGATTAAGGGTGTGTTTGAGACGACCTAATAAATAACTTTTACCAGAACCAGAATCACCCAAAAGTAACAGGCTGCGGCTACGATTGTCTTTATTAACTAAATCGAGAAAACCTTCAACTTCACTTATTACTTCTTGATGAATTGAATCAACGCTGTTAGTTGAATCTTGTTTTTCTCCCCAGAAGTTACCCGGTTTCAAATTTATGAGGTCAAAAGGATTAACCTCGCGCTTAATAATATTGTTGATAGATGTCATGCTAAAACTATGGTGTGAGTCGCGAATCGAAATTAAAAATAGTCCAAAAAGTACCTATGATAGCTATTCAACTGAGATAAAGAACAACGGACCGCCAACATTTTGCTCAATTCCACTCTCAATTTGTTCGGAAGTATAAGCATTAGCTTCCTGTAAAGTACTCAACTCAATTTTGTCGTCAGCTTGTAGTTGAAAAAGAACTTGATCTAATTCATCCCGTGACAACGGTGGCTGCAACTTTTCTCGCAAATAGAAGATAGGTAAATAATCCTTTGTACCTAACTCTTTATCTAATTTCTGGATAATTTGTAAAATATCTTCATCAGTTAAACTGTTACTCTTCTCATTAACCTGCTCCTGCTCGCTAGTAATAACAGGTGCAGCAACAATAGCTTCTTCCGACTTTCCTTTCAAAGACTTCCGCAAAAAGCGCAGGTAATTATTTAATAAATCCAAACTTATCGTCGGATTAGTCCCCTTCTTCGGGCTAAAATCATCCCGTAAAAACTCAATACCTCGTTCAGTCAGCCAAACTTCCGCTTTCGTCTTCTTCAGCTTGATTTCAGTCTCAATCAAACCACGACTGCCCAAACTTCTTAAAATCTCTTCCTTCTGTGCAGCCTTCAACGAAGACTTAATCTTGCTTGGTGCAATTTTACCTGAAGCTTTACTAACATTCTCCAGCACCTTAAGTTCCTTATCTGTAATCGGAATCTCAGCCGCATCCAGTTCCAACAACGCTTGCCCCGGAGGTAAAATCTTTACACCAGCAACCTCACGGGAGTAATCGACTATTTCGCGATCGCCCAAATTTTGGCAAATAGTATTTTTACCTTTAAATGATTTAAAAATATTGCCGCTCAAGCTTGAACGGTAATTTTCGCACCCCAATAGCTTAAGTAAGAACTTTAACTCGTTTGTATCCATACAATTAATCTTGCCTGTATATCAGCCAGCACTATTTGACCGAGAAGGTCATTAGTTTGTTTCCTTTTTTATACTAACCGTCATGTGCTGTTAATACGCTGCAAGATTAATAATTAAAAAGAGTGAGGAGTTATGAATACTTAATTGTTTCTTTGTCTCCCCCTTCGGGTAAGGCTAACGCCTCGCTCCGCTAACACCACTTTGCTCGTACTGCGGGAACCTCCGCACACAAGTGGATTCACCATCCCCCATCCACCTGTAAAAACCATAAAATTTATGTGATTTTTTGCATCAGTAGCTTGAGGTTGTATTTATTACATACAAAAGTAATGTGGCTGTGAGATAATCAGCAAATTACCAGTTATTTTCTGCGTTCAAAGAGTTATAGAGGTTATTCAGATTGCCTTTTAATCCAGAACTTTGCCGTAACGAAAGCGAATCAGATTATTGCGATGTAGTTAATTCGGTTAAAGGATTAGGTGATAAAACAATATTAACTATCATTGACGAATGGTCAAAATAACTCCTAATTCCTAACTCATAACTGTTCACTGTTCACTGCTCACTGCTCACTGTTTCCCCTCACCCCTTAACTTTCCGCAAAGCATCAAACGCTCTAGCCCTAACGCCCAAAGGTAACAAAGACAACCCCAAACCAGTCCAGGCTTTAGCCGTAGAAAAAGATTTACCTTTCCTAACCAACTCTCTTCCTTTATCAGTTTCACCAGTTTCAATTAATCGCAAACCCAACAATAATTGAGTTTCGTGCAAACGTTTTAATCTAATATTCTCCAACTTCTCAGAATCAAATTTATAGCTTTGTAAATACTGCTGCTTACCTGTAAAATAAGGAATTGCGCGATTAATTCCTTGCTGCTCTGCATGAACTCGATATTCCATCAACAACTTCGGCAAATAATAACCCTTCTTCCTAGCCAAAGCTAACCGCACGAATAAATCATTATCCTCACAATTTTGCCAATTCGGCTGCATAAATCCGACTTCGACAACAGTTTGACGGCGAAATAAAGTTGCACCAATTTGAAAGCTTTGATTTACAAACACGGCTTCCAAAAGATTATTTACCACACCTGACGCTAAATCTTCTCTTCCCCATTTACGGGAATTTTCCTTAGTCTGAGCTTCATCGCGCTGATTATTAATATCAATTATCCAATGGTCAGTACCAACAAAATCTATAGTAGAATCTTCCAAGATTGCAGCAGTTTCCGCAATAAAATCTGGAGTTAATCTGTCATCATCATCAAACTTGATAAAATAATCGCCAGTCGCCGCATCAAAACCGGAACGCATATTATTACTTTTACCAATATTTTGATGATGGCGAATATATTTAATTCGATTATCTTTATACTTAGACATTAAATCCGCAGTACCATCGCTAGAACCATCATCGCAAACAATCAATTCAAAATCTTGATAAGTTTGTTTGAGTACGCTATCAATCGCAACAGGTAGTAAATCAATGCGGTTAAATGTAGGAATGCAAATACTTACTTTAGGCATAATATTTAATTAGGGAATTGGGGATTGTGAATTGGGAATCGGAAGTTTGTAGTGCGAGCATCTTGCTCGCTGTAAATAAAAATCTTACTCGCGATTTCTAAAAATCCTGCTTACTGTAAATAAAAATCTTACTCGCGATTTCTAAAAATCTTGCTCGCTGTAAATAAAAATCTTACTCGCGATTTCTAAAAATCCTGCTTACTGTAAATAAAAATCTTACTCGCGATTTCTAAAAATCCTGCTCGCTGTAAATAAAAATCTTGCTTGCTGTAAATCAATAGGGAGCGAGACGCTCCCACTACGGTATAGCTCCTAATTTTTTAATCCTCCATGCCCCATGCCCCATGCCCAATTTTAACAAGTAGATATGTACACTTATTAGGCTTTAAAAATCAACTCAACCCCTTCTTTCGCTGTCTTAGATTCATTTAAAATAAATTCATTTGGTCTTTGGTATTCTCTGAAGAGTTTTTCAATAGTATGTAATTCTATAGGTTCCATAAAATCGAACAATCTTAACTCAGGAAGCATTTCTGTTTTATCAATATAATGGTGAATTTTTGTATTTGCAGCGCTAATTCCAATGCTAGGTATGCCGAGGATATCAGCTAAAATAACAGAGTGCAAGCGGTTGCCAAAGTGTAAATCCATATCGCTTAAAATTTCTACAAACTCTATTGGCTTCTCCCAAGAGTGCAGTTTATAGTTAGATTCGGGTAAATATTTTTTAAGTAAGTGATGAAACTTATTATCGTTTCTTTCTTCTCCTACATGGGCTGGTAATAAATGAATGACTGAATTGTATTTTTCAATCAAGGGCATTAACTGTTGCGCGTAAAATTCCCCTCTGCCATCTCCCCACCAAAATTTACCAGAAAAAGAAATATTTTTGATTTCGTTCTTATTTTTTTCTTTTATATAAGATTGGTAATAATTTAAATCTAAAAATGCTAAATCGCCACCCAAACAACAGGCTTTAACTGGCTTGAGCTTTTGCAGAGCCGATTCGTAAGATTGTTTGTCTCTTAAATAGAGTAAATCGGCATTTTGAAAAACTTGGCTTTTATTTTCTTTTTCATCTGAATTAATAGTTTCCAAACCCACGCCAAGGAAGCCGAAACGTTTCCCAGTCCATTTTGATAATGACTGCAATCTTAACAAATTGGTGGGTTTCTCTTCGATATTTAAAGTTCCACCACCCCACATCAAGCAGTCGCTTTGTAAAATAATCGCAAGTCTTTTTAATTTATTTAAATTACTTGCAGCAAAAAACTTAACTTTATCTGTGGTGCGTTCGTAATAATCTTCTTGGCAAAAAACGAATATCTTTTTAACATCTTGTTTTTTAGCAAAATAATCGATTAACTGACGTAAAAATAAATCATCACCAACATTGTGAAAACCATAATATCCCATCAATAAAATATTCATTTTAATTCTCCTTACGAAAAAATAGATGTTTAATCTTATTCAGAACAATATTTACTAAATTATTGACATTAATTAATTAGCAAATATATCATAGTGTTTTAATAAAACAATTATTATTAATATTCAAATAAATTGAAATCTTTCCGGATATTAATAAACTAAATATTGCAAATTATATAGACAATAAGTCTAATTATTTCAATTCAAAACAACACAAAATCCTATGAACATCTTAATGCTGTCTTCTACATTTCCTTATCCACCTACTCGCGGTGGAACTCAAGTTAGAACTTTTAATTTACTTAAGTATTTAACGAAAAATCATCACATTACCCTGGTGACTCAACCCGAACCCGGAGTTACTGAAACAGAAATCGAAGGATTGCGCGATTGTGTGGATAAACTAGTCCTTTTTAATCGTCCCCATGACTCCGGTACCACCGGAGGAATACTGAAAAAAATTCAGCGTCTGAATAAATTTGTCAGTGAAGGTATCCCCCCAAGCGTATTCAATCGCTACTCTGTGGAAATGCAAAACTGGATTGATAACTACGTAGAAGCAGGTAAATGCGACACCATTACCAGCGAACACAGCGTTAATGAAATTTATATCCGCCCTAGTTTCCAAAAAAAGATACGTACCGTAGTTAACGTTCACAGTTCAGTATACGGTAGCTGTCTCAATCAATTACAAAACGGAATATCTGAAAATGCTTTAAGAGATAAAATTAATTTACCTTTATTGCGTCGTTATGAAAAAACCTACTGCAATAAATTTTCGGCAATTGTAGCGACAACCGAAGAAGACAAAATTCAGCTAGGGGAATTTAACTCACAAAGCGAAATGATGGTGATTCCCAACGGTGTAGATTTAGTCATGTTTCCCAATCGTACAGCAGATCCAGGAGGACACCGTTTAGTTTTCATCGGTGCAATGGATAATTTAGCAAACATTGATTCTGTATGCTTTTTCTGTAACGAAGTATTACCCGAAATTCAAAAAAAATATCCCGACACAACCTTTGATATAGTAGGCTCTCGCCCTGTTGCAGAAGTATTAGCGCTCAAAGAGAAACCCGGAGTTAACGTAACCGGAAAAGTCCCTTCAATGGCAGAATACTTACACAAATCCACAGTTTGCGTAGTGTCAATGCGGACTGGTTTCGGAATCAAGAACAAAACCTTAGAAGCAATGGCTGCTGGTATACCCGTCGTCGGCAGCGACAGAGGTTTAGAAGGATTAGCTGTAGATGGTGAAAATGTAGAATTAAAGGCATTACGAGCGAATAAACCGCAAGAATATGTAAATGCCATTAGTAAGTTATTTGAGAATCCGCAACTAAGAGCAGAATTATCTCACAACGCCAGAAAATTAGTAGAAACAGAATTTACCTGGGAAAGTGCTGGAAAACGTTACGAACAAGTTTGTGTTGGCAAATAAATTGGTGTAGAGACGTAGCAGTGCTACGTCTCCCGACGTTTGAAAGAAAACAAACCATTGATAACAAACGAAGAATAGTAGTCAAACGCATTAATTATAATGGGTTAGTTTTTCTACAAACCGTAAAGAGACGTAGCACTGCTACGTCTCTACATTTAATTACATCGATTTATTTATTCGTTACTTTGTCTTCAACCCCTAACTATTTACCTTTACTGTTTCAATCCGAAGCCAATCCGACTGTATACCGGAATCCTGACACGTTCAGCTTTCTGGATATTAGCGGTTGCAGATGAGGGTTGTGACTGGGAAATATTAATAACCTCATTTTGATTTACAGCTTTAGATTTTTTCAATCTTGATATTATGCTTTCATTAGTTATGGAAGATTGAGAAGATGCAATAATATCCGCGTTTGTTTCTGCTGCCGTTTGAGCTTGAGATGGCATTGCAACCAAAGCAGAACCAACCGCTAAAGCTAATGCAAGCAGACAAGAAGTATTTTGATGCATATTTGTTCTAGTTGCTTATAAAATTGGATAAAAGTCTTGTTTTTAATATCATCATTGCGTTGCAAAAAAAGGTTTTTTTTATCAAGCAAGTGGATACAGCACAAGAAAAATGAAAAATGTTGATTTGTAAATGATTTGCTGCGCCTTTCTAACCGATATAAATACGATTCATAAATGCGCTCTGAAAACCCGATCGTTATTAAGATATGCGTTTATAGCGCAACTACTTAAAATGTAATGCTCGATCAATATTCTTTTCAAGAGGAAAAACACTGAAATGAGGTATCTATTTTATGGCTGAGATATTATAAATGCCACTGCCGCATATTTGACTATTTTATTTAACTATATGAATTCTTTATATGGTAATAGGATAGGGCATTGGGCATAGTAAATTAACTTTTTAACAGATAAACATTAAAATGAATGCTCGTTTAACTGATATAAAATGATAGATGAAAATTAGTAGCAAAAATGAAGTATATTTTTCGACGGTTAGCGGGTTGATTGCCCTGATAACTAGATTTATTATTAATAGGAAACACTAATTTCTTATCCAATGCCCAATACCCAATGCCCTATCCCCAATTCGCAATTATTAAAACGTAAAACTAGTCCTTAAAATACCAATAGTAATTGAATCACTATCGGGTGTATGACCGGGTTCTATAATGTGAATAATTCCTGGAGTTAAACTCATATTATCGTTCAATCGCCAACGATAAAAAGCTTCGATATGAGTAGTAGTACCGGGTTGTCCACCTTCGCTTCCATTACCACCGTCTAAAAGGTCTGGTACATTATTACCTACAGGTAAGTTGCTACTAACAATTTTTGGTGGCTGCCCTACATAAACTCCACCTAAATTACCTTTACCAAATAAGTCGGGAAAATTAAGATAAACCATATAGTTAGTCATTTCTACATCTCCCGATTCTCCAGGAATACGAGAATTAGTATAACCAGCCCAGCCACCCAACGTAACCCCTCGTGAAATATCCCAATTGACGGTAGCGCCAAAGCCATTAGTTTGTAAAGGTCTTCCGGGAACTGCAAAACAATTAACGGCAGTTAAACAACTATCACCTGCGTAACTAAACAAAGAGCCATTGGGCGAATAATTATTAACGTAATATAAACCGACATCAAAAGTCTTAGCAGGTGTCAGTAACAATTGTGCTGCTGCCGTTGTGCTTCCATCAAATAACCCTGCGCGTTTTCCCGGATTTCCTATATCTCTGGCGCTATAAATTGCTTGCACGCTCGCACGTTTGGCGAATTGCCAATCAAAAGCGATACCACCATTTTCAAAATCCAGATTTAAAATTGGGTTTCGTTGTGCAAAGAATGACAAAGGGCCCGTTGGCTGCATTTTCAGCACGGTTGGGACCTCTAAATGAACGCACCATATCAACTCCTTTAGTTCCCACCATCATCGCTAAATTTTTAGTCAGAAGTTGGTGAAAATGCAAATCGCTTAAAACAAAATCGTTTCCCAAAGGAGGTTCGTAGCCAAGTATAAAGTCATTAGTTAATTTCGGACTTGTCGAACCATTCGCAGTAAAAAGACCTGTTACCAAGAAACTACGCGGGTTGAATTGACTGGTTAAATATAGCTGATTGAAGTTAATAATATTAGTGTTAGTCCCTGGGTCATTAGTATCTTTTACACCGTCTCTTGGAGAAGTATCGGCGCGGTTTTCACCTCTACCATGAATACCAACGATTGCAATTCCCCTAAGTTTAGTTGTTACCGAAAATTTATTAGCTTCGATATCAGCAGCGCGAGATTCCGCTTCATCAACTCTTCCTCTCAATGTTGCTAATTCAGCACCAAATTCTTGCTGCAATTTTTGTAAAGTTGCTAAATCATCACGGGTGACTATATTACTCGCTGCTGTAGCGATCAACTCATTTACTCTTTCCAAACAAGCATTCAAACCCGCAGCAAATTCATAGCGAGTTAAAGCACGATTTCCGCGATAAGTTCCATTCGGATAACCTGCAATACATCCGTAACGCTCCACCAAAGACTGCAATGATTGAAACGCCCAATCTGCTGGCTGTACATCTCTAAATTGAGAAACCGAATTAACTTGTCCCATCGGATTTACATCCAATGAGTTGTCAGGTTCAATAAGTGGCTGAGAAATCTTAAACTGTTCTGTATCTTGTATCTCGAATTTTGTCTCCACCGTTCCTTGATTAGGGATAGTGAAATCTAATTCAACAGAAGCCAGTTCCTTAGACATTGCTTTATCTGGAAATCCGGTAATTCCCGCAGCCAAAAAACAGATAATTAGAGAAATTTTACTTGTTTTCAACTTTTTACACTGTTGTATATATACAACGGTTGAGCGTATCTAATAATTTTTCATAATGACATGGGTGATGATACGGATTTTTAACAAAGGTCATTAAGTTAATTTTTAAGTAATATCTCTGAAGCGCGAGTATAAAAGAAAAAGCTAGTACTGTTACGGGGAATTTAAAATCAAAGATTTATAAAGTGATTTAAAGGGCTTATGTTTTATTTTGATTTTCAACGATGTTTTATCGTGACACAAGCAATTTAAGATTTCAGATCGAGTAAGAGTATCTTTTGTGACTGGAATATAGTTTTAACAGTGGAAAAAAAGCAGCAGAGTCAATCCAAAATCCGTCTTGGAAAGTTTGCTCAACGGGGGGAATCCCCGCAGCGCAACTTTCCCCAAGATGCAAATTCCTCGCCTTCATCAAAACCATTAAAAAACGGTAAAACGCAGCCCAATACAAAGGTTCGCAAGCTTCGTAAAAGAATAAAAAAATCTAAACAAAATCTCAAAAAGAAAACTGCCCCTACTAAAGGAAATCGTTCCTATTCGGGCGATCGCCCGAAAGTCAAAAAACCAAAAAGTTTAGTAGCATCAATGTTTGCTGTTGCAATCTTGCTCTCAAGTGCGGGTTTAGTTATAACTCTGAGCTGGATCAGCATTATGTTTATATTTAATCCCCTTTCTGTAACTTGGTTAAATCCTTTTTTACCGGAATGGGCTAAGATTGCCTCGAATTTAGAAGACAAACCGCATACCGTAGAGCAAATTCAAGCAGAGATTAAAAAACAAAACCGTATAGCCGGAGAAATTCTTCCTTTAGAAACCGAAACAAACGAATCTTTTTTACTACCTATTTATCGTAATCGCAACAATTGTAATTCTGACTGTAAATACATAGTCGAACTTAGAACTTACCAGCTAGCAACAGATTTTGAGTGGCAGTCGCTCTCCAAAAAATACTATCACCTCACCACTCAATTACCCGTTACGGGACCAGAAGAATTTGAAGTCATAGCTCCCTTGGTAGATGCAGGTGTAGAAGAAAACCCCGGTTCAACCATTCCTCTAGCCGTAACAGAAATAAAACGCGTTGGAAAAGATGCACCGAAGCCTGGAATTTGGTACTATCTAATCGGAAACCGTTCTTCAGGTTCAAATACTACAGCTTACGGCTACATCCTTCACTATAATCCAGAACGCCGTAACTTACGAAGAGTCATATCCTGGACGAGTCCAACTGGAGATTTACCCCAATGGCAGCAGATAACTGGTGATGGTGAAAAAGAACTAGTAGTACGTCAAACAGTTGGTTTAGAACCTCGTCTGCGAATTTACCAAATTAAACCCGGCGAATTTATCGTGAACCCAGTCAAATTATCTGAAATCAACCTTAAACCAACAGCTTTTAAAGATGGAGGTTACAAAGATGCGCTGTTAATTGCCCAAAATGGACTGTGGACACCCGCTCATAAATGGCTGCAATTTATCAAGAAACAGCACAAAGGGAAAATATCATCCGAAGTACAAGCACAAATCGACTTCATTAACGAACATTCTCAACTCACCAAAAAATTAGCCGATACAAGCTGGGCAAGTCCCTCTCAAGAAGTTTTAGCTAACTTAATTGATGGTAGATGGGGAGAAGCCTTGAAAGTATTTGAAGCATCACCGGAAAATCCAGAAGAAATCAAAAATTTACTAAAATCCGATACGGGAAGAATAGAAAGTCGGATTGATGCAGCATTAAAAGCAAATCCCAATCGTTCCGAAGTACAAGCATGGAAAGCTTTAGTGATTGCATCCCAACAAAATACAAACCAGGCTTATTACTGGCTCAAAACACAATCTAATATTTCTAAAAATTCACAAACCTATATTCAGAAGCTTTTAGCGCAAATTTAACCATAACAGCAGAAGTCCCACATCTGACCGTCGTCGGCAGTGTGGGATGAATGCGAGTGAGACGACGACTATATTCCTGACCAATGCGTAGCGAGGGAAGGAATATGTGGAGGAGACGAACACTATTCGGGCTTTTGTTGACCTTCGATGTATTTTCGTAAAGTTGATATAGTGACACCGCCACAACTAGCCACAAAATAAGAACCGCTCCAAAATACATCCTTCCAGTATATTTTTGATAAATACTCAGAGAATTCCTGACGTAATTTTCTGGAAGACACTGACTTAAGATTATTGACTAATTTACTTAGTTCTAAGTCCGGATGATATTGAAAAAGACAGTGTATATGGTCTTCTTCGCCGTTAAACTCTATAAGCTTGCAATCCCACTTGAGTAACAATTCCTCGATTATGACGTGAAGCCTTTCTAACATCTCACCAGTAAAGGCTTTGCGCCTATATTTTGTGACTAAAACTAAATGCACTTTCAAGTCACTGACAGAACGTCCTTTAGAAAAAAAATCATTTTTCACAGTAGTTTCGGAATATTTATAAAGTTTGGTGTATACTTATATGGTAACACTAATTAAATAACAAGGAGGTGATGAACAAGTGCGAACAAGCTATCAATACCGATTAAAGCCTAATAAAGAGCAACGTGAAATTATTGATCACACGTTAGATATGTTGCGTTGTCAATATAACTATGAATTAGCTCAAAGATTTGATTGGTACGAGCAGAATCGATGCTCTATTGACAGGTGTCCTCTTGTTTGTCATCTTCCAGAATTAAAAGACCAACCTAACCGTTTTAGTCAGCAAGCATCATTAAAGCAGCTCAAAAAAGAACGTTCTTGGTACAAAACTATTCACAGCCAAGTATTGCAGGAGGTTCCTAAAAAGGTTGAGATTGCATTTGATAGATGGTTCAAAGGTGATTGTAACGGTAAAAAATCTGGTAGACCAAGATTTAAAGGTGTAGGACAATATAAGACTTTTACTTATCCTCAATTCAAGCAACATCACTTTGTTGGTAATAAAATTACCTTGTCAAAAATTGGAGATGTAAAAGTAATTGTTCACCGTCCTATACCGGATGGTTTTGCTATAAAAACCGTATCAGTTACTAAAAAGGTAAACGGTTATTATGTAACTCTAAGCCTTGAGAATAAAGAAGCTCCAACGATTAAGCCTGATTTCAATGCGGATAATATTGTCGGCATTGATGTTGGATTGATTGATTTTTATGTAGCTTCTGATAATACCCGAATTGCTGCGCCAAAACATCTCCGTAAAGCTGAACGTAAATTAAAGTCAGCACAACGCAAAGTATCGCGTAGAGAGAAAGGTTCCAAACGTAGTAAGATAGCTATTAAACAATTAGGTATTAGACATAAAAAAGTAGCTGATACCCGTAAAGATTTCCACTTCAAAACAGCTAAAAAATTGCTATCTAAATATGATGTAATTGCTGTTGAAAAGTTGAATGTCAAAGGACTTGCCAAGTCTCGATTGGCTAAGTCTATACATGATGCCGGATGGAGTCAGTTTGTAAATATACTTTCATTCAAAGCCGAAAATGCTGGGCTGAAAGTAATAGCTGTTTCTCCAAACGGTACAAGCCAAGAATGTTCTAGTTGCGGTCACGTAGTGAAAAAGCCGTTATCCCAAAGAATGCATAACTGCCCGGTATGTCATACCAGTATTTGCAGGGATTGGAATGCGGCTATAAATATCAGGAATCGTGGGACGCACGACCTGTATAAACAAGCTCAGCGGAGTCGGAGACACTCCGCCTCCGGTCAATGTCTTCAAAGAAGAGTCGCTGAGAAGCCCGCACTCACCCGAAGGGGAGTGAGGGTACGTCACGAGAAAGGGTAATGGGGGATAGGGAATAGCAATAATTCAGGAATGGCCGCGATTGTCACAAGACTCGGATGGTGCGTGACACGACTTCCCACTCCCCAAGCCAAAAATAATAAAAATAAATCAAACGTAGAAGCAAAAAATATCGCTTCTACGTACCCTAATAGTGACTAATAGTGCTAAAGTAAAATAAAGCAATATTAATAAGAGTGCGATATGCATTTATGCATCACGCTCCGCGTATCGCAAAAATAGCAGTAAAGCTAAAAATCGCTCTACCAATAAAATATAGCCATAAATATATATTCAACGCCGGTAGAAAAATCAGCGTTTTAGCTAGCAGTGCTTGCCATCGGTTTAATTACATAGTAATTACATATTAAGTATAGGCAAGCACGCGAAGAATAAATTTAACAAGACTGTTCGCGAGTACAAACATCTTTTTGCTGCTTAAGTTGTTGCAACTTGATCAACAATAAATCCACTTCAGCTTGCAAATCCATTAACTTAGCTTGCTGGTCAACCTGATAGCAAGTACTAGTCGAGGTTGCGTGAGAATATTCGGGTTTACGTTCTGAAACACTAGATACAGACATACTACTAATTAAGTCCAAAACTCTACTCAACACCATTAGAGATATAATAGTGTAATTTAAAGAATCATTAAATCTTTGTGTAGCTGGTATTAGTTGCTGCAATATTAATGATTTTTTTTGCTATGCAACATCTATGAAATGACAATACACACTAAGATTTTGTTCCAAAAATAAAAATGGATTTGAGCATAGGGCATTTGATTTTGGATTGAGGTTAAAGGTCAAAGTTTAAAATTGCCCTTGTCTCTCCATCACCAATTCCCAATGCCCAATTCCCAATGCCCCATTCCCCATTCCCAATTCTCAAATTGTGATAAAAGTTATCCTAATGCTTCCCATTGATATAGTAAAAAGGATAAACTGTCATTCGACATTGCAGTAAAAACTAAGTAGCTCTATAAAATCCCGTGACCTTAAGCCTGTCTGCTGTAAAATCTCATCGCCAACCTTGGCAGGGATTAATTGAACAGTATCGCCAATACTTGCCCGTCAGTGAAAATACGCCGGTTGTTACGCTTTTTGAAGGTAATACACCTTTAATTCCCGTGCCATCAATTGCGCGTCTAATCGGCAAGCAAGTACGTGTTTTTGTGAAATACGATGGTTTGAACCCTACTGGTAGCTTCAAAGATAGGGGAATGACAATGGCGGTTTCTAAAGCGAAGGAAGCTGGGGCTAAGGCTGTGATTTGCGCGAGTACTGGTAATACTTCGGCAGCAGCAGCAGCTTACGCTAGGCGCGGAGGGATGCGTCCTTTTGTAATCATTCCCGATGGTTATGTGGCGCTGGGTAAATTGGCGCAAGCGTTGGTGTATGGTGCGGAAGTACTGGCAATTAAAGGAAATTTTGACGATGCTTTGGAAATTGTCCGGGATATAGCCGAGGAATATCCGGTAACTTTGGTTAATTCGGTTAACCCTTACCGTTTGGAAGGACAAAAAACTGGGGCTTTTGAAGTAGTAGATATTTTGGGTGATGCTCCAGACTGGCTGTGTATTCCGGTTGGCAATGCGGGTAATATCACGGCCTATTGGATGGGTTTTTGTCAATATCATCAAGATGGTAAATGTGGACGTTTACCCAAGATGATGGGTTTTCAAGCTGCGGGTGCTGCTCCTTTGGTAAATGGTGGAGTTGTGAAGAATCCGGAAACCTTAGCTACAGCAATTAGAATTGGTAATCCTGCAAGTTGGGATAAAGCAGTAGCGGCTGCTGCGGCGAGTAAAGGTGAATTCAACTCCGTTACCGATGAAGAAATTTTAGAAGCTTATCGAATTTTGGCTGGGGATGAAGGCGTTTTTTGCGAACCAGCGAGTGCGGCTTCTGTGGCAGGTTTATTAAAGGTAAAAGATCGAGTTCCCACAGGTGCAACTGTAGTTTGTGTATTAACTGGTAATGGATTGAAAGATCCAGATACAGCAATTAAACATAATAAAAGTCAGTTTACCCAAGGTATTGAAGCGGATATTAAAACTGTTGCCAAGGTGATGGGGTTTGAGTAAGGCTCGTAGTTGCGCGGTGACTCGCCTCTTAACCGGAAGCGCTAAAGCGCAACTACGAACAAATTACAAATTTTCTATTTCCACCGTCTGTATCTCTTCAACAACATCAAATCCAAATACCCGCGAATAAAAATATAATTCTGCTTCCAAAGCGCGTTTAATATTTTCTGAGTTGCGAAAACCATGTTGTTCTCCGGGAAAGGGAAGGTAAGCAACGGGTAATCCCTTGTTTCGCAAAATATCAATCATGGTTTCAGCTTGATTTGGTGGCACAACTTTGTCTTCTAAGCCTTGGAGAAAAATTACCGGGCAAGTTAAATTCTCGGCAAAGTTAATCGGGGATCTTTGTACGTATAATTCCTTCTTTTCTGGATAAGCACCCACCAATCTATCTAAATATCGGGATTCAAATTTATGGGTATCTCTGGCTAAAGCTTCTAAATCGCTTACGCCATAATAACTAGCACCAGCTTTGAAAGTATCGCGAAAAGTTAACGCGCATAAAGTTGTATATCCTCCCGCACTTCCACCAGAAATTGCTAGGCGATCGCCATCTACTAAATTTTGTTCTACGAGATATTTGGCACCGTTAGCGCAATCATCTACGTCAACAATTCCCCAATTTCCATCCAAACGCTGACGGTATTCTCTTCCGTAACCAGTACTACCGCCATAGTTAACGTCTAAAACGGCAATACCGCGACTCGTCCAATATTGAATTCGATAGCTCAAACTTGAAGATGTAGCCGCAGTGGGGGCCACCATGACTTTTAACTAATAATGGTGGTTTTTCGTTCTCCGGTGCGGTGAAATCTTTGTTTTGCGGTGGGTAAAATAATCCATAAGCTGTTTTCCCATTGCTGGTAGGAAATTCTATCGGCTGCACTTGGGAAAGATAGCCGTTATCTATGGCAATATTGCTAGAACGTTGCAAAACTTGGATTTTTCCGCTTGTTAAATCGAGTTGAACCAGTTCGCTGGCTTGAGTTGGTTGTCCTCCGGTGAATAAAACCTTTCCTGGTGTTGCTTTTATCCCGCTAAATTCCGTGTAAGGTAAATCGAAAATATCAAGTTTTTTTGTATTTACATCTAAGCTTGCTAAATACCAAATTCCTTTCTGGGTATAGCTGCAAATAATTCTATCAGTTGATTCAATTGCGTAGGTAGAGGAGCCTAAACCCCATTGCGGCTTGCCAAATTCTGTTGACATCGGGGTCAAATTTTCTACTTTTCCCTGTTGCCAAGAATATAAATTCCACCAGCCAGTTTTTTCCCAAATAAAATATAAAGTTCCATCATTTGACCATTCCGGTTGCCCAGCAGACTCATTCACACCACCTGCAATTTTTTGAGCATCACCAATCGAACCATCAGCTTGAACCGTACCCACCCACAATTCGGCGCTATCCCAAGGCATATTTGGGTGATTCCAAGTTAACCAAGCTAAATATTTTCCATCCTTACTCAAGCGAGGTGAAATATAGAAATCATTACCGGATACAATCACTTGCGGGTTATTATTTTCTGTTAAATTTACAGCGACTATTGTATTTGTCGGCTCTTTTCCCTGTTGCGTATGGTCTTCACAAATGCATATAATCCGCTGACGCTGACTGTCAACAATTCCATCACCGTAACGCATTGATAATTCAGGTGTTATTGGTTGCGGTTCGGAGCCGGGTTTCTGCTGATAAAGACGTTGATCGATAAAGTTAGAAAAATAGACGACACCATCAGCAATAAAATAGGAACCACCACCATACTCGTGAACCCGACTACGCACATTGAAACCATCCGGTGTCACAGTGGTTTCACCATCGGGGTTGCGTCGGACAATAACAGTACGTCCCTTATCCCAAGCCCGTAACTCGCTCCAATAGATATTATCGCCATCAACAGCAATTTGTCCGAGTCCGATTGTTGTTGAGGTAATTAAATCAGTAGTGATGGGTGATTTCCAAGAACCGTAAGGTGCTATTGTCATGCTGTGTTTTCAGTTGGTGATGCTAGAACTTTATTGATTTTACAGCTAATGAATTATAGTGATTATTTTTGAAAAGCGAGAAGATGTAATTGTTTCGTTTATTAGAAGAATACCGATCAAAAAACCGATACTAGACGCAGAGTACGCAGCGAAAAGAAATAAAGAGCTTAAGCCCACGTGCAGAAAATTAAAAAACCACAATTTTTCAAAAAAACAGGTTCCTTAATAGCTCAAATTATTACAACTCATATAAAATTGCTATAGAAACCTTCATATTTGAAATACTGCTCGTTTTCACAAAAGCGCGTAAATCTTTGCGTGCAATTGCTGGCTTCAGGCAGCTTGGAGTTAAACTTAAAACGATAATTAAAAGAAAATCTTTCCGCATATAGTGTTATAACTATTTGGATTAAATTTTTGAGCCAAGAAAGATGAGTAGTAATTATAGATAATAATGGAAGCTGTAAAAAAAAGACCCATCAAACCCAAATCCTATATATCGTTCCTCTATATCTACTCAACTAACTGGGGAACTGCCGGTGATATTTGTTTAATCCGCGAAACTGTAGCTGAAGAGAGTACTTCTAAATTCGTGGGTCGCAAAGTCAAATTAGCCCTTCCGAGAGGAATGGAAAAGCATCGCGTGGAAGGTTATCAGGTAATCAAAGTTGCAGGTCATGTCGGTGAGGGACATCCCAAAGATCCTGGTTCCGAATGGGAAGCTTATGAAGGTATAGAGCGAGAAGTTGCGACCGCAGTTCTGAAGCCTTGGGGATTTAAGTTAGTTGAGCCAGAGTAAAGCTTGTCAGGGCAATTTCCAACTAATTAACCGGATGTTGCCCATAAAAAGGTAAAGCTTCCGTCCATTCCGGACGCTTCCCCTGCTGCCAATCCAAATGCGCCAATTGCAGCATACTCGTTACCGTCGCAGCTAAACCAGAGTTAGCTTCCAAAAGCCGATAATTACCATTCCAATCGGCTAATTTTTCTTCCCATATTTCTGGGGTTAATACCACATCAGTCATTACAACCGATAATCCGCTACCATCCGGCATAACTTGGTAAATCGCACCATACAACATACCTCGTTGCGCTGGCATTTGTACGGCAATAAAATTATCATCATCAACCCGGTTTTCCCAAGCAAATGCTGCCAAAGTAGAAACCGCAAACACCGGAATATTCAATTGTTGTCCTAAAGTACGAGCAGCCACAACCCCGATACGAGTTCCCGTAAAACCCCCAGGTCCCTTCGCTACAGCAATAAAAGCCATATCAGCCCAAGTTTGAGGTTTAACAAAATCTATTAAATATTGATGCATTAAATTAGAAACATTACGGTCTAATTTCCATACATCAGAACGCGAGTCATCAGCGAAATTACTGATAGATAAACCTAATTCGGGAGTTGTGGTGTGTAGCGCGAAAGCGTATTTAGGCATTGGGAATGGGGAATGGGGCATGGGGAATTGGGAATTGGGCATTGGGCATCCCAATTATTGAAAAATATATCGTAGTGGGAGCGTCTCGCTCCCTTGATATATATAGCGAGCAAGATACCTATATATAGCGAGCAAGATGCTTATATATATAGCGAGCAAGATACCTATATATAGCGAGCAAGATGCCTATATATATAGCGAGCAAGATGCCTATATATATAGCGAGCAAGATACCTATATATATAGCGAGCAAGATACCTATATATATAGCGAGCAAGATGCCTTGATATATATAGCGAGCAAGATACCTATATATATAGCGAGCAAGATGCCTATATATATAGCGAGCAAGATGCCTTGATATATATAGCGAGCAAGATGCCTTGATATATATAGCGAGCAAGATGCCTATATATATAGCGAGCAAGATACCTATATATATAGCGAGCAAGATGCCTATATATATAGCGAGCAAGATACCTATATATATAGCGAGCAAGATGCCTATATATATAGCGAGCAAGATGCTCGCACTACAAATTATATTTTGAATCTAAAATCCAAAATCCAAAATCTAAAATCCCTTAGTTCCTTACTGTTCACTGTTCACTGATAACTGTTAAGTGGGTACCAATTCACCGGGGACGTAATTTAGACCATTTACCTTGTTCTTCTTTAAAACTTAAACATCCTACAACATCCCATTCCATTTCAATTATTTCGCCTTCGGTGCGGATATTTACGTTTATACTGGGTTCGTTAGGATCAAAGGTTGGTGTTTCTGTTAAGTGAAGTTGTTGGTGCTGTGTTTCTACTGCATTGTAGGTAGCACAGCGATCTACATAATGACAATTTACACAAATACACATATTAAAACCAAGTTATAGTTTCAGTTTCGCTTTGTTTTTATTCTAACGATTAGCTACGCTGTTGTTGCCTAGCCTTTGAGTTTATTTTTATTACAATGTACGGTTCAATTCTGTCTAAATTTACACCAGAATCTTTACCTTTTAATCTGGAATTATTACCAAAACCAGCTTACCTGGTAGGTGGTGCGGTACGAGATGCTATTTTAGCAAGAAATCGAGAATATCTGGATTTAGATTTTATTTTACCTTCAGAAGCGGTAAATGTAGCTCGTAAAATAGCGAAATATCATCAAGCTGGTTTTGTTTTACTTGATGAGCAAAGGCAAATTGCTCGCGTGGTGTTTCCCGATGCTACCGTTGATATTGCCCAACAGGAAGGCGATTCTTTAGAAACTGATTTGCATCGGCGTGATTTTACAATAAATGCCATAGCTTACAATATTCATACTCAAGAAATCATCGATCCGTTACAAGGCGGTGCAGATTTAGCAAAGGGTATTTTACGGATGATATCACCTGCTAACTTAGAAGATGACCCTTTACGTTTAATGCGAGGATATCGGCAAGCGGCACAGTTGGGATTTACCATTGAAGCAGAAACTCAATCTACAATTCGCGCTTTAGCTTCTCATTTAGAAAAAGTTGCTGCGGAACGAATACGGGTAGAATTGGGCTATATGTTGGCTAATCCTCAAGGTACGCCTTGGTTGATAAAAGCTGTTGAAGATGGTTTACTAAAATCTTCTTTTGAATACGTAACATCGCTAACTTGTACTTTGATTGCAGAAGTTGACAAAGTAGCTTTGCAGCTTACAGAAGAATTTCCAAGTTTAAAGGAAATACTGCAACAAAATATTAGAGATACTGTAAAAATTACTTGGCTAGGTATTGCAAAACTAGCTTGCTTAGTCAATTTAAAGCCAGAAATAGCAGAAGCGGAATTAGAAAAACTTACCTATAGTCGTGCTGAGATTCAAAGCGTAACTACAGCCTTGAGAACATTTCCCAGATTCGATGCACAATTATCCTTGAGAGAACAATATTTCTTATTTCGAGAAGCGGGTAGCGTATTCCCGACTACAGCCATTTTAGCAACAGCTTATGACAATGTAGTCAGGGATATGTCCGAAGACAAGCCGCTAACAACATACGCATCTTTACTTTCCCGCTACTTAAACCCTGATGATCCGGTTGCACATCCCACTCAATTGTTAAGTGGGAAACACATTATATCATCATTAAACATACCTTCGTCACCACTTATAGGTAAATTACTGACAGAAATAGCAGTGGCACAAGTCGAAGGCAAGATTTCGACATCTTATGAAGCGATTGAATTTGCACGGAAGATGCTTGAAGAAAATGGGTAATGGGGAATTGGGGATTGGGGATTGGGGATTAGGCATCGGGCGTTGAGGAGATGGGGAAGAGTCGGGAGAAATTTGAAATTTCTTAAATTATTAATTACTTACTACTCTCTACTCCTCACTCCTCACCCTGTTGCCTCTTAAAACCTTTAATTATTAGCTTTTTCGACTAATTTCTTAAAATACAAATATGCTTCTTCTGGTGTTAGTGCTTCTGATTTATCATCATGGGCAATAAAGTATTCTCTGCTGTCGGCAAAGAAACGTACTGTAAAGCTTGGTATTAAACCTAGTTTTAAAGCCTGTTTTCCTAACTCATCGGTTGTATCAGCTAAAGAATATCCGTCGTGAAATTTGGAAGCAGACATTTTTTCTCCTTTTTATTTATTAATTATTTATCTATCTATTTACTAATAGTTTTTGATGCCATTTTTTTATAAAAGCACCAAAAACTATAAAAATTACATTTCTTGCTGATATTTCTCTAAAATATCTACCAAACTGACTTGGCACTGTGAAGGTACCAAATCTAATAAAGATATTTCACTTTTACCGCCACCAACCTTGATGGGGATAGACTGTAAAACATGAATGACATCTTCTTCATCCACGGATTTACCGGAACTTATTAAAGGATAAACTTGTTCGGCGACAACGGTATGCAGTTTTGCATCAGACAAATAAAGGTGCCACTTAGCGATATCTATATAGACATTTTCGCCAATTTCAGCGGCTAGGGCTTCCATGAATTCTGCGTTGTTAGACATAGCCTTAAAATAGTTCTATAGAGTTAACGCCATAATATTGATAAGTTTTGTGAGAATTATGCTGAAATTCTCAAGTTAACTCTACCACCACAAGTTGCGATCGCCTTCACACTGATAGTCCATCTTTAGGTAGATTTTGGATTATCTGAATAATCAGCAATGACTGAAATATAAATCAGATGGGAGACTAATATTCCTAACCAACTTAATGTCAGAATGGGCAGCCATTCCCAGTTAGTTGAAAGAAAATTGTGAAAAAACCACAAGCTGGAATTAAATAAACCAAATGTCGCTACGTGAACGGCGAAATTTATCCTATCCTCTAGCTTACGGTAAGCTGGGTCGTTTTTGCGGTCTGGTTCGCGGGGCCAACGTGGAGGCATAAATATTAATTAAAAAATAAACGGTACGGTGTAGAGACGGAGGTAGTGTCACGAGTGAAATGAGTAAGCAAGATGCTGGCACTACAGAAAATTCAGTATTTACCAGTGAAAGCTAGCGAGCAAGATGCTCGCACTACAGAAATTCGTCTCTACATCATTTCTATAATTTTAATGTTATCCGCGCCACAAATCTAATTTACTTAAGATAGTTGCTCTAAGCCTAAAAGCTGGAGCTACAATTACGAAGCCCACCTGCGTAGGCTAAATTAAGCGCATCTTTATAAAGATAAGAATCCAAAATCTAAAATCCAAAATAGATATGACTATCTTTGAGCAAATAGATGAAGATATGTATTTTCCCAACGGTGACGGCAAACCAATCTTCTTATCTCGAATAAATTTTCGTATCTGCCGTGCTGTAATTATTGAATTCTATATGAATGAAACTGACAGCATATTTCCCTTCTTCCACTTCCCATAAATTCACTTCATAGAGACTTTCGGCATTTACTTGATAATGAAGCCTCGTGCGTTGAATTAAATTCATAATTTTTGTTTTACACCCTGAGAATAATATAAAGTCCGTTTAATTCTGGTTTACGCTATAGTTTCTCCTTGCCACAAGAAAGAAACAGTTTAAATATATACATTCAGGTACGATTCAAAATCCATTTTCGCTTACTTTTTCGGAATTCTCCAATGGCAAACTTGTAGTTATCAATTAAACTGAGCTTTTATCAGGAAATCATTAATATTACTATGTCGCGCAAAAAGAAAGAGCCGAGCGGGTGCGGATGTTTAAATATTCCAATATCAGTAATTGTACTGCTTTTAGGAGGTGGTATCTGGTTATTTACTCAGAGAGATAACTTAGGTATTAGCAAAATTATTCCTAATACAGATCGGTTAAATATTCCTTTTATTTCTACAAAACCGACTCCAACTGTTACTTCAGTTCCGACTTCAGTTACTTCTTCACCTCCCAAAGAATCACCTCCAAAACTTCCTTTAAATCCGACTCCAATCGCTTCTTCAACTCCTATACCAACACTAAAAGTAACACCAACACCTACTTCATCTCCAGAAATAAAAGCTCAGAAAAAACCAGTTGCAGTTAAACCAACACCTGTACCTAAGACACCTTGGGAGAAAAAAGAAATTAGAGGCATTTATTTAAGTCGTTATAACATCACTAATAATACCAGCGAGAAAGTAATTCGCCAAAGAGTTCGTTACTACAAGAGTAAAGGATTTAATACTATTATTCATGGTGTTTGGGGAAATGCTTGTACCATGTATAAAAGCGAAGTTATGCAGCAAACTTTGGGCTATAAAAGTTGTCCAAATCTATTTAAAGATAAATGGTTGGATTGGTTAATTGATGAAGCACATAAACAGGGAATGGAAATTCATGCTTATTTTGAAAAAGGGATAAAAATCGATAAAAATAGTCCGATATTCGATTTAGCAGTTGAGAAAAGATGGATTGTTCCCGGTGTAGATAAAACCTATGCAGGCATCGATCATTATGTGCTTGATGTTGAGATTCCTGAAGTTGCGAATTTCTTTAGAGATATTTTAGCCGAATTTGTAACAAAGTATCCCAAAATCGATGCAGTGCAATGGGATGATTATTTAGGATATCATGCGGAATTACCGGGAAAAGTTAATCGCACCGATAAATTAACTAAGTTTACACAGCAGATGATAGCAGCGATGAAACAAGCTAACCCTTCAGTTAGTTTTGATCTTTGTCATCACAATCCTTATTGGGCTAAACGATATTTTGCAGCAGATTATCAAAAATGGAAAGTTGATAGAATATTTATTCAGGCTTATAACGAAGATGGTTTCAACGAAGAAGTGAATTACGCTAAAAAAGTTGATGGCATTGCTATTAGCGATAAACAGTTTCATCGCGTAGAAGAATTAGTAAAAAATAAAGATATTAAGAGCATTTTAGTATTTCCGATTGCTGGGAAACCCAAAGAAACTGCTTATAAATTAAATGAATTAATAGAAAAAAAGTAGATGTAGGTTCGTAGTAGCGCTTTAGCGCATCCGGGAAGAGGTGCTGAAGCGCTACTACGAACCTATTTTAATTCAATTCCCACACGATTATTTTAGATTCTTTATCCTTAACTCGATTAATAAAATGTAATTTTTCCAAAGTCCGTAAATAGATTTTACAGGTATTACTATTTAATCCCGTTTCCGTAACTATTTCTTCCGTACTTAGTTTACTATCCGAACTTTTTTGAATCTCTAACAGTATATGATTCGCAGTATTTATATAAGAAACAAAACACAAGTTAGTTATTTCTGAAGCTTTGATTAAATCCTGCTTCTTTGCTTCTTTCAAAATCGAAAATACTTTTTGTTCGTCTGCCATTTTTCAATGCAATCCTTTCTAGGGATTTTATCATGCTTTGAAATATCTAATCTCGTTCGATTCCGCTATCATTTTAATGAGTTTTAAGAAACGCTAAGGGCACAACAAGAAGCTCAATGCGCCGATGTTGCAGAACAAAAAGCCCAACAAATGGCGGAAAAGTTGCGCGAGTTAGGGATAGATCCAGATAGTTTGAGTTATTGCAATAAACTCAAGCTCATAATTCATTGAACATTTAAGCCTAGTCTCTTATATACTTCCTGAGCAGGAATACCTTTTTTACCATTTTTATGTGCTTCGCGTGAGGCAATTAATATGCAGTTTAACTTCTTCTCTAATTTCTTTACCAGCATCAGCATCGGCAAAAAAATTTAAACCAGTTTTTTTCATTTCACATTTTGCAGCACTATCAGAAACCCGGTTTCTTGCTCGTCTCACACTGAGTTAATTGTGTTTCACCAAAAAAAACCGGGTTTCTAAAGGCTCGTTAAATTGCATATTAATTCCTTCTGTTATTTCTATACAAAGATAAATATAATTAAACCCACCTTAACGATGGGCTTTGTTTCTGTAGACTCTACAAAAATGATAAATCCGTTTTAAAAGTTGTAACTAAAAACCTGAATTGCGCTATTCTCTGGTAAACTACCAGGACTCACGCTAATCGTATCGCTTTCACTACGGCGTACATTCATTCCGCCCATTATCGCTAGAAAATCATCTACAGGCGCAATATCACAATTTTCGTTGTCGGCAGCTTGGGTACGATAATGAGTAGGAACAACTAGCTTCGGATTTAGAACTTGAATTGCCTTTCTAGCTTCCTCAGCATTGTAAGCCTTATCGCTACCACCTACAGGTACTAATAGCACGTCAGGACGACCCATCAAAATCTTCTGTTCTAAGGAAATAGGTGCAGCAGCCCCTCCCAAATGTAAGATGTTGACTCCTGCTTGCTTCCACTGCCAAGCCGTATTTATACCAAAACGTTTTCCACCAACGCGATCGTGATCTATGGCTATTCCTTGAAACTTGATTCCTTTAAACTGGTAAACCCCAGGCTGATAAATTAATTTAGGTCCTCCCGGCAAACCTTCTACCGCACCTTCATCCAACAATTGGCTGCTAATTAACACCAACTCGGCAGCAACATTGGGTGGACGATAGCCAGCAGTACAGCCTATAGTACGGAAAGGATTAACTAAGATTTTTGTACCGCCACCCGTAAACAAAAAGCTAGTATGGCCTAACCACTTAATTGATAGCGAATCACCAGATTGGGCATTTACTCGCAACCCAGAACCTAAGTTAGCAAACAACGCACCTGCTAACCCCGCTCCAGCGTAGCCAATCAATTGTCGTCGTTTCATTTACTTATCTGCATATAATTTTTCTAGAAAGTTTTGCAATAATTGCTTTCCCGAATTTGTCAGGATACTCTCTGGATGAAATTGGACTCCTTCTATGTGAGAAAAGTTCCTGTGTCGCACTCCCATAATCGTCCCATCTTCAACCCAGGCAGTGATTTCTAACGCATCCGGAATTGTATCTCGCTCTATTACTAAACTATGATACCTGGTTGCGGTCATCGGATTATCCAATCCGCGAAAAACTCCTACTCCAGTATGAAAAACTTCAGAAGTTTTACCATGCATCAAACAGGCAGCAGAAACTATTTTACCGCCAAATACTTGACCTATACTTTGATGCCCCAAACATACGCCTAGAATGGGGTACTTCTCCCCCAATTCTTCAATTAATTGTAAAGAAATTCCTGCATCTTCTGGTCTTCCGGGGCCAGGAGAAATCACTATCCCATCTGGCTCCAATGCCCGAATTTCATCCAAAGATATTTTATTGTTACGAAATACCTCAATTCTAGCTGCCACGGGAAAATTTACAGCCAGTTCACCCAAATACTGTACCAAATTATAGGTAAAGCTGTCGTAATTATCTATAACTATCAGCACAGCGATTAAACTCCCAAGTTTTATCTCTGATGCCAAGTTTATCCGATTGTCTTAACTGTTTGTCCTAACTGTTTGTCTTAACTGTAAATTTTAAAAGTCACAAAGACGATAAAATCAACTCGAACAAAGGAGGCAATATAAGCATAGCAGCTACCAGTAACGCCACCAAAGCCGAAACCAACACCGCAGCAGCAGCACAGTCTTTAGCAATTTTCGCTAATTCGTGATACTTTTGCTCAACTGTCAAATCAACAACAGATTCAACGGCTGTATTAAGCAGTTCCAAAGCCATAACTAAACCACTAGTAACTGCGATTACCGCAATTTCGACCGCTTGCAAATGTAAAAAAACGCTCAAGCCAATAGCCAAAGCGCAAACAGATATGTGGATGCGGAAATTACGCTGAGTTTGAAAAGCGTAAGTAATTCCAGCCCAGGCATATTTAAAACTAACAAACAAGTTGGAGGCAACTGCCCAAGATAATTCTCTTTGTTTAGACACTACGGTTTCTAAACGGTTTACTTTAGGTGAAGATGAAATTTGCTGGGACATAGGCTAATAAGTATGATTGCTACAAGCGTGAGATGAATTTTTCCCGAGTTTTAAAGACTAATTAAAAACTAAATCAACGTTTTCCCAATTTTATACAGGAACATTTTTAAAGAGATAATTGAAATATGACATTAAAAAAATTCATAAGCGAATCTATTCTAGGTCTATATCAATACTCAATGTCTTCAGTAGCATTACCTGCTTTTCCAGCATTCTTCGTAAACTTTCTTCATCAGGATGATCCCACCCGATAAGATGTAGCAAACCATGAGATGCTAGCCAAGCTAATTCTGTTTTTAAGGGATGTCCTTGTTGTATCGCTTGCTTACGAGCAGTATCAACGGAAACAACAATATCACCTAAATATAAAGGTTCATTCTCGGTATCAATTTCTGTAACGTGTGGCGAATCTACTTCCAAAGCCGCAAAAGCCAAAACATCTGTAGGCTTATCTTGATAACGGTATTGAGAATTTAGGGTTTGAATCTCCGAGTCATCTGTCAAACGCAACCCAATTTCAATAGCAGAAACTGGGGAGATATCGGATTTCATCATATCCACCCATTCACAAAACCATTTGTCCCAAGTTTCTGCACAAATGCGGACATCTTGATGCTCATTCTCCACAGCCTCGTTTGGAGAAGATTCATAATAATTATCCTGCACGTAAACTTCAACGGAAAGCCGTTTATCCACTCAAGCTCCCCTCGTCAATGAGTTAGATAAGCAAGACCAATTAAAACAGCCAACAGTCCAAAAGTAGTAAGTGCAAAATGCTTGAGCGAGGTGCCACCCTTTTGCACCATATTCCGCATTGCCAGTTTCGTATAGCTGGGTTTATCTTCCTTGGTAGAAGAGTCGTTCATAAAAATTCCATAACAAACTCTTCTACCAATGTAACAACTTGTTGAGAAATGGAGCGCCAATTTGGCATTTTTTAGAATTTGGGCATAGGGGATGGGGGATGGGACATTGTTAAATATTTAGGAGTTAGGAGTAGCAAGTAGAGAGTAGTGAATTAGTTTTATTTTCTGCCCATCTCCCCCTCTCTCCAATGCCCAATCCCCATTACCCATTTCCAATTCCCTATTCCCCATTCTCCGTTACTTGGTTTTCCTGTCGCAGATAGGCTTGAATGAAGGAATCTAGTTCTCCATCCATCACGTCTGTTATGGCTGTTGTTTCGATGTTGGTACGCAAGTCTTTTACCATCTGGTAAGGATGGAATACATAGTTACGTATTTGATTTCCCCAACTTGCTTCCACCATATCACCGCGAATTTCAGCGACTTCTTGGGCGTGTTGTTCTTGAGCCACAACCAACAGCTTTGCTTTGAGACGAGCAAGGGCTTTTTCTTTGTTTTGCAGTTGCGATCGCTCTTCGGTACATCGCACTGCAATACTTGTGGGCAAGTGAACAATTCGGACTGCCGTTTCTACTTTGTTGACGTTTTGTCCGCCTTTACCGCCTGCCCTGGATGTAGTAATTTCTAAATCCTTATCGGGAATATCCAATTCTACATTGCCGTCTATCTCAGGCATGACTTCTACGCCAGCAAAACTGGTTTGTCGCTTACCGTTAGCGTTGAAAGGAGAAATTCTAACTAACCGATGGGTACCCATTTCCGAACGCAAATACCCGTAGGCATAGCGCCCGGTAATTTCTAGAGTTACCGATTTTATACCAGCTTCATCTCCATCCGATTTATCGCTTATTGCAACCTTATAACCGTGACTTTCTCCCCAGCGCGTATACATTCGCAGCATCATTTCCGCCCAATCTTGAGCGTCAGTACCGCCAGCACCGGCTGTTATTGTTAGAGAAGCGCCTTTGCTATCGTAAGGGCCAGAAAGTAACTGCTGTAACTCCCACTGGTCGAGTTCGCGGCTGAGACTTGTAACGTTAGATACAGCTTCATTCAGTAGCGACTCGTCGGTATCGGACTCTAAAAGTTCGACAACTGCGCGGGTATCTTCTAAGCTAGAATGCCAGTTATGATACTGTTGCAGATAAGATTTAAGTTCGTTAAGCTCTTGCAGGGTATCTTGAGCTTGATTTTGATCTTCCCAAAATTCCGGCTGTGCTGCAATTTGTTCTAAATCTTGAATTTTAGCTTTGAGTGCGGGTAAGTCAAAGATAGTCCTGAGTTTTACCCAGGCGATTAGATAACGTTTCGATTTCCCGTTTGATCTCTAGAACTTCCATATTTGTTTGTGATTTTTATTAGCTTTGATGCTTCTAGAATCTCAGTGTATTTTATATCCCTTTATGATTCTAGCGAAGGAATTGGGGATTGGCATGGGGGATTGGGGATTGGGGATTGGGGATTGGATGTTAAGAATAAAAGATGGTGCGTGACGGCAATTTCAATTTATCGGGCTATGCTTTGATAATTTATCGTAGCCGTCACGCACCCTACAATTTGAGATAAGCTTTGGTGAACAAATCAAGGTTTCCTTTCATCACTTCTTCAATGTCAGTTGTTTCTACGTTGGTACGTAAATCTTTAACTTTTTGGTAAGGATGAAAGATGTATTCGCGGATTGGGTTATTATCTACATTTTTGGATGATGGTTTTTTGACATCTGTAAGTGCAACACCTTGAGCTTGCATTAATGAAAATAGCTTACTTTTAACAACAGCTAAGGCTTTTTCCTTATTAAGCAATTGAGAACGTTTATCTCTAGAAGTGAAGGAAATACCAGTAGGAATATGAGTTACTTTCACTAATACGCTTCTGCGGTTACTGTTAGGGTTGCTAGGCTGTACATAAAATTCCAAATCCTGTATCGGAATTTCAAATACCGATTCATCTATAATCGGCGTAACTTCCACCTTTGCAAAACTAGTTTTAATAGCAGCCTTTTTACAAAAAGGTGAAATTCGTTTCAGTTGATGAATTCCTTGCTCGGATTTGAGATATCCATAAGCATACTTACCGAAAATTTCTAAAGTCACATAGTTAAAGCCAACCAATTCTCCTATCGACTCGTCCAAAAACCGGAGTTTGCAGTCATGGCGATCGCACCAATCATCGTACATTTGTAGCAACATATGTACCCAATCTTGGGAATCTAGATCGTTATTACCAGCAGTAATAGTAATAAAAGCTCCTTTATCATCAAAAGGCTGATTCAGCAGGCTGATGATTTCAACGTGTTTGAGTTGGCTGCTTAAGAAATCATAGTTAGTTTGCAATTCTTGCTGTAACTGCTCGTCAGCTTCAGATTCCAAAAGTTCTAAAGCTGCTTTGGCATTATTCAAACAAGTTCGCAATTCTTGATATTTTTCTTGTTCGTAGAATATCAAATAGGTTAATTCTTGAAGGGAGTTATGAGCAATTACGGTATCTTGCCAAAATTCAGGTTTTATAAGTAGCTTTTCTAGATCCCTTACTCTTGCACTTATTTTATGGATGTCAAAGACAGTGTTGAGGTTGGCTGAGGAACTTAGATAATGTTTCGATTTCGCGTTTTACTTTTGATAGTGCCAGCATATTTTTCTCTTGTTGAGACACGTTAAATGAATTGTAGTACAAAAATGGGGATTGGTGATAGGGAATTGGGCATTGGGGATTGGGGATTAATAACAGGTGGTGCGTGACGGCAATTTCAATTTATTTCGTTATGTTTGATAATTTATTAGAGCCGTCACACACCCTACAATTAGAAAGCTTGTTTGAGATACGCTTTGGTAAACAAATCTAAGTTTCCTTTCATCACTTCTTCAATGTCAGTTGTTTCTACGTCGGTACGTAAATCTTTAACTTTTTGGTAAGGATGAAAGATATATTCGCGGATTGGGTTATTATCTACATTTTTGGATGATGGTTTTTTGACATCTGTAAGTGCAACACCTTGAGCTTGCATTAATGAAAATAGCTTGCTTTTAACAACAGCTAAGGCTTTTTCCTTATTTTGCAATTGGGAACGTTTTTCTTTAGAAGTAAAGGAAATACCAGTAGGTATATGTGACATGGTTGCCCAAAAGTATCTTCCGTATGGACACACTTCACTGATTACTTCTAAATCTTTCATTGGAATCTCAAAATCCATCGACTCATCCACAATCGGGATAACTTCTACATCTGCAAAGCTGGTTTGAATTCTAGAATCTTCACTAAATGGTGAAATTTGTCTTAATTGATGAATTCCTTGCTCGGATTTGAGATATCCATAAGCATACTTACCGAAAATTTCTAAAGTCACATAGTTAAAGCCACCCATTTCTCCTATCGACTCATCCACAAGCCGCGATTTGCAGTCATGGCTTTCACTCCAATGACAATACATCCGTAGCAGCATTTGCACCCAGCATTGAGAATCTGCATCATTATTAACAGCAGTAATAGTAATGAAAGCTCCTTTATCATCAAAAGGCTGATTCAGAAGATTAAGAATCTCAACGTGTTTGAGTTCGTTGCTTAAGAAATTGAAGTTGACTAGTAATTCTTGTTCTAACTGCTCGTCTGCTTCTGACTCCAGAAGTTCTAAAGCTGCTTGGATATTACCTAAACGAGTTTGCCATTCTTGATATTGTTCTTGCTCGCAGAATATCAAATAGATTAATTCTTGAAGGGAGTTATGAGCAATTACGGTATTTTGCCAAAATTCAGGTTTAATAAGTAGCTTTTCTATATCCCGAATTTTTGTATTTAGTTGATGGATGCTAAAGACAGTCTTGAGGTTGGTTAAGGAACTTAGATAATGTTTCGATTTCGCGTTTTATTCCCAATATTTCTAACATGATTTTTCCTCGTTAGGTCACATTACATAAATAGTAGTACAAAAATGGGGATTGGGGATGGGGAATTAATAAAAGATGATGCGTGACGGCAATTTCAATTTATTTCGTTATGTTTGATAATTAATCGTAGCCGTCACACAACGGCAATAACGCGGGAGGAATATCCACACCGCGTTTTGCCTCCCCTACAAATAAATTACTTTTTCAGTGACAGGAAAAGGGGATAGGGGGATGAGGAGAAATATTTAAAATTCTTAACTCATAACTCCTCACTCCTAACTCCTAACTAATTTCTTAGTCTCTTCCGCCGCCGCTAATGGCAATCAATAGACGTAAGATGAAGATGAATAAGTTGATGTAGGTAAGGTACATCGATAAAGCTGCGGGTAAATATTCGTCATCTTTATAGGTACGGGGTAGTACGTAGAAGTCAACTACCGCAGCACCAACAAACAACAATACACCTAAGCCAGAAATACCGATTTCCAACCATCCAGGGGTATATACGCCAAATAAGGAAAGTCCTAATTGAATAACTAAAACTGCAACTAAGGCTATTACACCCAAACGAACAGTTTTTGCTAAAGCCATACCGTCAGTATCAGAAAGGTTAGAACCAATCTGACGAGCGGCGATAAAGGTTATTCCACAACCAAGGGCGGCGATACCAATACCCTCAATGCCTACTCCTTGGGTTCTCAACGCTACAAATACTAATCCGCTAAGGGTGTAGCCAGATAAGAGACTGTAGGCTGCTAACAGTGGTAATGCAACTTGCTTATTACCTTTAGAAGCTACATTTTGAGCAACAAAAAACAAAATTAGTTCTACGATTATCGCGCCAATCAAGGTAGGGAAAAATAGTTCGGGATGATTGCGGATTACTCCTAACCCACCATAAGTTCCCAAAGCAGTAAGTACTAATCCACCACCTACGTAAGGAAGTGCATTAGCAATTACGTTTGGCCCTACCAGTGCTTGATTTTTAGCGTCGCGAATGGCGTTTCGGAAATTGCTCGTATTACTCATATTTACAATAAGTTCTTAATTGAGATATTGTTCTTTCTCCTATTTTTACGCAATTTATTTAATTCTTACTCAGTCATTGGTTCAGTTATTGGTTCTAGAGAGAACAATTTAATAATCTTAAAAGTTACTCTAGCTAAAGTTTTGAGCGAATATTAATCGGTTATCTTGACATATAAACAAATTAGTGAACATAGCTTTAATGCGTACAAATACGTACATGAGGGGTCTTGCACCTTGTAATTTCAGTGAAACAACGAATGGTGTGAAAAAGGATTCACAAGGAAAATAATTACAGCTTTGATAGAACTTTACTCGGCTCGGTTTTTAACAGGAAAAAGAGTCCCTAAAGGAAATTATATGGCAGTAATTCAGTCTTCTCTCCGTTCTGATGGTATGGAATTATTATGTATATATCATCAGAATCCTTCGATTAAACTTCGTAACAGACTCGTAAAATTGCATAGTGGTTTAGTGCGGAAGATGGCTCATAAATTTAGCCATCAATGTAACGAACCTTATGAAGATTTGGAACAAATTGGTTACTTCGGTTTAATCAGAGCAATTGAACGTTTCGATCCCACTCAAGGATACGCATTTAGTTCCTTTGCCGTCCCCTATATTAGGGGTGAAATGCTGCACTTCTTGCGCGATCGCAGTACTTTATTGAAAATTCCCCGTCGTTGGCAAGAACTATACAACGAAGGACAGAAAATACGTAAAGATTTAGCGCATATCTTAGGAAGACAACCATTAGATTTGGAAATTGCCCGCGAGCTTAAAGTCTCGGTGCAAGAATGGCAAGAAACCAAGCTAGCGGTTCAAAATCGGATGCCTTTAAGTTTGGATGCAACCGTAGTTAACTATATCGATTGTCAAATCACCTTGGGTGAAGCATTACCTTGTCCTCAGACAGCGGCTCAGCAACATTTAGAAGAAGAGCGCCAGCAACTTCACGGGGCTATGGGTATGTTAGAAGAAAAGCCTCGGATGGCAGTGGAATTAGTATTTTTGAAAGAATTTTCTCGTAAAGATGCAGCGAAGAAAATTGGTACTAGCCCAATGACAGTAACGCGGTACCTGCAAAAAGGAGTAGATGATTTAATGAATTTAATGCAACAACCACAGGCAGTAGCTACTGGAACATGATATGAGGAAAATGTTGCAAAATTTATTAGTTTAAACATGGCTGTTAACATAGCCATGAAAATTCTATTTCACCGTACATTTTTTTTATCTATTAAAGCTATACATAAAGAAAGCAACACTTATCGCGTGCAAATTGTACAAAGACTTTACATCTTCCCCAACATCGACAACAGCTTTTTAACTAAATTGAATATTTTAGGAAAAGGTTAAAGGTAAGGAGTTGAGAGTAAGGAATTAGGAATTATAAATTCTACCCCCTCTACCCACTCTCCCCCCTCTCCCAATCACCTAAGAATTAAGTAATAACAGTAGGCTTATCTCTTCCGGTATTAGCTTTAATCTGAGCTATTTCGTCGGCTAAAGTAATTAATTCTGCCAATCCTTCTTGTGGATCGAGGTCGTGTTTTGTACTATCCGGCTCGTAGCTCTCTAAATAAACTCTCAAAGTCGCTCCTTGAGTACCCGTACCGGAAAGTCGAAATACAATCCTAGAACCGTCGGTAAAACCAATTCTAACTCCCTGCTTCTGGCTGACGCTGCCATCTACGGGGTCTGTATAACTAAAGTCATCGGCATACTCAACTGTATAATTACCGAATTGCTTGCCCTTCATTGAAGATAACGAAGAACGCAGATTTTCCATTAAGGTATTAGCTTTTTCTGTTTCCACTGCTTCGTAATCATGTCTTGAATAATAATTACGTCCGTAGGTTTTCCAATGCTCTTTGACAATTTCTTCAACCGACTGCTTTCGAGACGCTAAGATATTCAGCCAAAATAAAACAGCCCAAAGTCCATCTTTTTCCCGTACATGGTTGGAACCCGTACCAAAACTTTCTTCACCACAAAGAGTAGCTTTATCCGCATCTAAAAGGTTGCCAAAGAACTTCCAACCAGTCGGAGTTTCATAACAATCAATTCCCATTTCGGCAGCTACTCTGTCAACTGCCGCAGAAGTAGGCATCGATCGCGCTACACCAGCCAATCCCGAACTGTAACCAGGTACTAGTTTTGCATTCGCAGCTAGCACCGCCAAACTATCGCTGGGAGTTACAAAGAAATTGCGCCCCAAAATCATATTGCGATCGCCATCTCCATCGGAAGCTGCACCAAAGTCTGGAGCGTTGTCTCCAAATAGAATATCAACTAATTCATGAGCATAAACTAAATTCGGGTCTGGATGTCCGCCGCCAAAATCTTCTAAAGGCTTACCGCTACGCACAGTTCCTTCTGGCGCACCCAAGCGTTGCTCAAATAAATCGTAAGCGTAAGGGCCCCCGTTACAGCGTGTAGGGAATCCATACACATCCGAAAATCACCCGAAGTCAAAAGTTGACGAATACTGTCAAAATCAAACAGCGACTGCATCAACTCCGCATAATCCGATACTGAATCAATGACTTGAACCGTCATCGAGCCGAGTTCAAAACTGCCCAACTTGCTTAAATTTATATCGTCTGCTTCCAAAATCTTGTAACCATCAATGGTTTTACTGCGATTGTAGATAGCGTCCGTAATCTTTTCCGGTGCGGGGCCACCATTATCGGTATTGTACTTAATCCCGAAATCTTCATCGGGGCCTGCTGGGTTATGACTAGCAGAAAGAATAATCCCGCCAAAAGCCTTATACTTGCGAATAATGCAGGAAACAGCAGGAGTAGAGAGAATACCGCTATCACCTACCAATACTCGTCCAAAACCATTAGCCGCAGCCATTTTCAAGATAATTTGGATAGCTTCACGGTTGTAAAAACGACCATCACCACCCACAACCAAAGTTTGTCCTTCATAGCCTTCAAGACTATCAAAAATCGACTGAACAAAATTTTCCAAATAATTAGGCTTTTGAAAAACCTTAACCTTCTTCCGCAATCCCGAAGTACCGGGCTTTTGATCGGTAAACGGTTGAGTTGAAACAGTACTAATATTCATTGATAAATTTGTAAGTGCCAATACTAATTAAAGTACCAGCGAACAGGTCAAAGGTTAAAGATCAAAGGTCAAAGGTGAATAATAAGAGTTAGGAGTTAAGCGAACAGGTTAAAGGTTAAAGGTGAATAATAAGTGTTAAGAGTTAAGAGTTAGGAGTTAGCAGTGACCATTGGGAAAAAAGAAGGGAGCAAGATGCTCCCACTACGAATAGCTTTATCTCCTTGTCCCCTTGTCTCCCCATCTCCCCTCAACCCGGTACTTTCCCCAAGGCTTCCCGCACGACTTCCGAACCCACTCCGAAGCGACATGAGTTTTCGGTAATATGCTGCTTCCATGCTCTACTTCCTGGTTTTCCGGCGAAGAGTTGCAGCATATGTCTGGTAATTTTATTAAGCTTCAATCCTTTGGCAGCCCATTTATCTATGTAATTATACATATTCTCTACGACTTCGTGTCTATTAAAAAACGGGGCTGATTCAGTGTAAAAATCTTTATCTACGGTAGCAAAAAGGTAGGGATTATCGTAAGCCGCACGTCCAATCATGACGGCATCAACTGACTTTAAGTGCTGCTCTACCTGAGTTAAAGTTTTAAATCCACCGTTGATTTCAATAAATAAATCAGGAAAATCTTGTTTCAAACGATGCACGTCTTCGTATCTCAAAGGTGGAACATCGCGGTTTTCTTTGGGACTCAACCCCTGCAACCAAGCTTTGCGAGCATGAACGGTAAAACGCTGACAGCCAGCTTGAGATACAACTTTGACAAAATTTACCATATCCTCGTAACTATCTAAGTCGTCAACGCCGATTCGATGTTTAACGGTAACGGGAATTTTAGTAGCGTCAATCATCGCCGCTACACAATCAGCTACCTGTTGTGGTTGAGCCATTAAACAAGCACCAAAATTACCGCTCTGTACCCGACTGCTGGGACAACCTACATTCAAATTAATTTCGTCATAACCCATACCTTCAGCAATACGAGCGCATTCTGCCAAATCTGCCGGGCGATCGCCACCGACTTGCAGCGACAACGGCTTTTCTTCCTCAGAGAAACCCAATAAATGCTCTTTATCCCCATGCATAATTGCCGCACTCGTCACCATCTCCGTATAAAGTAAGGTGCGTTGGGTAATTTGTCGCATAAAATATCGATAATGACGGTCTGTTCTATCCATCATTGGGGCGATGCTTAAGGGGTTGGGCATTGGGAATTGGGAATTGGGCATTGGAAATTGGGAATTGGGACAATCCAAAATTTATTGAGCTTTAAGCTTAAATTAGATGTTGTGACGATTTTAAAATTGTCTACCGCAAGCAATGATGACCTATGGTAATTATTTTATTTCTAAAAAGGTTCTAATGATGATTGAAAGTATTACTGGATATAGAAAATAGTCATTCTCACTTTCTGTTTTTTAATAATTACTTACCGTTTGCTTTGAGACAGTAAAGCAAACTGTCTACCATAAAGGTGGTTTAGTATCGCTTGAGGATAAAGCTATTAGAGGCACTCATACAGAAATCCTCGAATGAATACAGTTGACAATCAACTACCATTTGTGTTTAGGGCATCTAATATTAACAAAATTCAGAAGCGCAACGCTAGGGTAGATAGAGAATTTACGGATAATAATCTAAATAGCGTTGATTTAAGCGGTACGGATTTGAGTTATATCCGTTTAAATGAAGCTCAATTGATAAATGATTGTTTTGCAGAAAGCGATTTAAATTGGAATTTACTAAGCAATAATAATTTGGAAGACTTTGATTTTAGTAATGCAAACCTCAGTCTTGCTATACTTCGAGGTGCAAGTTTGAAAGGTGCTAATTTCTGTCTTGCTATTTTGCGCGGTACCGATTTGCAAGAGGCAGACTTACAAGGAGCTATCTTAAGCGGTAGTATTCTCCAAGGTGCCAATTTGCGAGCAGCGAATCTCAGCAATGCTTATTTATTAGGGACAAATCTCAGTCATGCTGTTTTGAGTAATGCTGACTTAACTAATGCTCATTTACTTGGTGCAAATCTCTCCGATACCGATTTCGATGGCGCTACGGTTAATAATGCTCGATTTGGATGGAATACAGGCATTTCTGAGAAGATGAAATTTGAATTGCAGCAGCAAGGGGCGATTTTTGAGGATTAGGATATCAGGTCAAAGGTTAGAGGTTAAAGGTTAGAGGTTAAAGGGAAGTGTAATCGTAGGTTGGGTTAGACGCACGACAAGATTTAATAATTAACCAATTAATTAATATTGCGTCGTAACCCAACAAAGCGCGTTTTTATGGTTATTACGAAGTAGATTCAGACGGGCAGGGATGCCCATCCCACAAGAGTGGTAGGTTGGGTTAGACGCACGACAAGATTTAATAATTAACCAATTAATTTATATTGCGTCGTAACCCAACAAAGCGCGTTTTTATGGTTATTACGAAGTAGATTCAGACGGGCAGGGATGCCCATCCCACAAGAGTGGTAGGTTGGGTTAGACGCACGAGAGGATTCAATAATTAACCAATTAATGAATTTTGCGTCGTAACCCAACATCAGTATTTTGATTTCAGATAAAAAAATTAGATAAAATTGCACAAATCGCTTTGTTGGGTTAGACACACGATAAGATTTAACAATTAACGAATTAATTCAAATTGCGTCGTAACCCAACAAATAAAAACTCTGATATTGTTGGGCTTCGTTCCTTAACCCAACCTACGAATTAAAACCAAAAAATAAAAATACGAAATATAATCGTGTTTTATTTATCTAACAAAATAAATGGAATACCGTAGAGCAAAAATAGAGGGAGGTACTTTCTTTTTCACGGTTGTAACTCAAAATCGCCGCAAATTTTTGTGTCACGAAGAAAATATTGTATTGCTAAGAAAGATATTCAAACGGGTAATGCAGCAGCACCGCTTTACAATCGACGCAATAGTAATTTTACCCGAACATTTGCATTGTATTTGGACTTTACCACCAAACGATGATGATTTTTCAACTCGTTGGAGCTTGATTAAAGGTGGTTTTAGTCGTCTTTGTCATCCCAAGTATAAAGGAAAAATATCTGCATCGCGCCAGCGTAAAAAAGAACAAGGAATTTGGCAACGTCGTTTTTGGGAACATCAAATCCAGGATGAAGCAGATTTTATTTACCATGTGGATTATATTCATTACAACCCGGTGCGACATGGATATGTAAAAGCACCCAAGGATTGGAAATATTCAAGTTTTCATCGCGATGTTAAACGAGGTATTTATGATATTGATTGGGGTGCAGGAGTAGAATTAGAATTTCCCGATTGGGTGGGAAATGAATAATTGTAGGTTGGGTTAGACACACGACAAGATTGAGTTATTAACCGACAATTGAAATTGCGTCGTAACCCAACACCAATATTTTGATTTAATAATGAATTATCAGATATAGATTTTTTTATGAATTATCCAACATACATTTATGAATGAAGCGAGTTGTTTTGTTGGGTGTTTAATATTTATTTTGGTTTGAATTATTTCGTTGAGTTTTCCAGATTATGTTGGGTTTGGTTCCTCAACCCAACCTACGAACTTTCAACCTTGGCAAGAATTGTTCGTCATCCATAATTCAATACCTCAAATAACTAACAAATAACATAGTAGGTTGGGTTAGACGCACGAAAAGATTTAACGATCAACCAATTAATTTATATTGCGTCGTAACCCAACATCAATATTTTGATTTCATCTGAAATTACCCAACATACATTTTTTGATGAAGCGCATTGTTTCATTGGATATTTAATATTATTTTTAGTTGAATTATTTGGTTTAGTTTTCCAGATTATGTTGGGTTTCGTTCCTCAACCCAACCTACGAACTATTGATGAAGAATTATCCTCATCTCGCATCACGTCCAGTTCCCCACTGCGGACCGTGTATGATAGTTCCATCCGGCATAGTAGTATGCCAAATCAAATTCATGCCTCGGCAGATCAAGCCGTTACTGGTGTGGGCACCTTCAAAGTTAGCTTCAGCGAGAACAGCATATTCCAAGGTATCAAGATAGGCTCCGCGAAAACTAGTACCTATGCCGTTGATACAATCAAGGTCGCTTCCCCGCAAATCGGTATCGATGAAGCCACTATGAGAAACGTTGGCACCATACAAATTGACATCCCGAAGGATTCCTTTGCTCAAACAACAGCCACCCAGAAAAATCCCCCCCAAATCGGCTCCAGTCAAATCGGCTCCAATCAAGGCGACTTCATTGAAGTAAGCCCCTCGCAAGTTAATATCTCGCAAAACCACACCATCAAGATCGCTCCCTTCTCCACCATATTTGGAAGGGCGAAAACCATTCTCAAGCAATCTAATTCCAGCAAAGTTTCGTTCCCCATCAGCATACCGTTCCAACAACTCGTCAGCAGTAATTTCCCAGACCATTATTTATTTTTCGCAATAACCAATACATACAACTCTAAACGGTAGGTTGGGTTAGACGCATGAGAAGATTTAATTATTAGCCGATTAATAAAATTGCGTCGTAACCCAACATCAATATTTTGGTTTCATATAAAATTGCCCAACATAAATTTTTTAATGAAGCGAGCTGTTTTGTTGGGTGTTTAGTATTTATTTTGATTTGAATTATTTCGTTAAGTTTTCCAGATTATGTTGGGTTTCACTCCGTTCAACCCAACCTACAAACTTATCATTGCAAGCTCCTTTATTAGTTGAGCCTCAAGCAACAGTTGATTTACCAATCGTAGTCGGTAGTGTCGATAACAGTCCCGTCTTCCAAAGTCAACTGCATAGGTATACCAGTAAAATCGACGGTCTTGACATTTTTAGCTCCCGTGAGATCGGGACTAAATGGATCGATAACTCTAATTTCGGCATAGAGCAAGTTAGCCCCTCTCATATTAGTACAATCCAACTCAGTCCATTCAAGAAAGGCTTCGGTCAAATTGGCTCCACTCAAATTGGCATTGGTAAGGTTGCTCTTGCTCAAGTCAACACGGGTCAAGTTGGCATTACTCAAATTAGCTCCAGCCAAATTAACCCCCCTCAAGTAAGCCTCAGTCAAATCGGCACTACTGAGATTAATTCCACTCAAATCAGAAGTGATTCCCTGACGGTAGGGTTCGGTATAAGAATCAACGTCAAAGCGGCGGTGAACTCCACTAAGGTTAGCTCCTCTAAGGTCAACCTCACTAAAATCTCTCTCCCCAGCAGCATACCTTTCCAACAACTCCTCAGCAGTCATAATTTACCTCTTGAAACAAGATGTTGGGTTACGGCGCAATCACATTTCGGGTTGAAAATTATAACTATTCGTGCGCCTAACCCAACCTACAAATTACAAATAATCAATCCCTAATATTACATTCTCAAATCTGCGATCGCACCTTTTGTCATGGCTGCAATGGCTTTATCTGTAGCTTTGGGCAAATGATAATATTTACCTCCGGCATTCTTAGCCAACTCTTTGGCAAATCCTGTAGACACAAATTTACTTTCGGTGTCGATTACTAACAGTTGTATTCCTAAAGCGCGAATTTTGGCGGCTACTTCTAATAATTCTCCTTTGATATCTGGCTTTTCTCCGGGTTCTTGGGGTTCTCCTAGTGACCTAGATAACGGAATGTTACCGCGTCCGTCGGTAATTGCAACTATGACTACTTGTCCAATGTCTCCGCTTCTTTGGGCGTTTAAGCCGACGTGAGCGGCTTGGGTTAATCCGTGGGCTAATGGTGAACCGCCGCCGCAAGGCATTTTTTCTAAGCGGGTGCGGGCTAAGGTTATGGAACGAGTTGGTGGTAACATTACTTCTGCTTGTTCTCCTCGGAAGGGAATTAATGCTACTTGGTCGCGGTTTTGATATGCTTCTGTTAATAATTGCATTACCGCTCCTTTGGCTGACTGCATTCGATTGAGTGCCATTGAACCGGAAGCGTCTACTACGAATATTACTAATGCTCCGGCTTTCCTTGCCAATCTTTTTGCACGAATATCCCCTTGCTCTACAATGACGTTTCTACCGGGATTTCTTTGCCTACGTGCTTTTTGATATGGTGCTGCGGCTCGCAATGTAGCATCTACGGCGATGCGACGGACTTTTCCTTTGGGTAGCATTGGTTTGATGTAGCGTCCTCTGTCGTCGGAAAAGATTAAACCGCGACTTCCGGAGTTACCTTGACGCTGTGCGGTTTGAGCAAAGTAAAGTACGCTTTCATCTAAGATTACGCCTTCTGGATCGAAGACGAATTCTTCGGGAATGCCTGGTGGCTCCTGCTCTTCTTGATTGGAATCTTCTTCTTGTTCCTGTTCTTCCTGTTCGTCTTGCTCTTGTTCGGATTCGTCTTCTGGCTCGTCTTGGCTTTGTTGTGGTGGGGGTGGTGGTGGCTGCTGCTCTTCTTCGGGTGGTGTTTGGATTACGGTTGCGCGGGGTACTATAACTAATTCCACCGCACGCCGCAAATCGTCGGGGTTAACTTTATTTCTGCCGTCGAGGGCTGCGGATGCTTTGGCTACTCGCACTGCAAATAATTCGGCACGGTGTCCCTGCACTACACCACGAATTGCTTCTTCGACAAGATAAGTAATTTGTTCTTGGCTGATGGTAACTTCTTTCAACCATTCCCGCGCTAAGACAATTTGAGTTTTGATCGAGTCGATATCTTCTTCGTACTGCTGGAGAAATTCTTGAGGAGAGCGGGAATAAGAAATCGCTTGCTCTACTGCTTGTACTCTGTCATCTAAACCTAAAACGCCGTCTGCGGAAAGGGAAATGGCGATTCTATCGAGTAAATGTTCTCGTAAAGTTCCTTCTTCTGGATTGTAGGTAGCAATAAATAACGATTTGCAAGGATGTTGAAAACTGATTCCTTCGCGTTCGATTTGGTTGCGCCCTTCGGATAGTACGGTTAAAAGTTGATTGCTAATTTGCTCATCTAAAAGGTTGATTTCATCTACATACAGTACGCCGCGATGTGCTGCTGCGAGTAAACCCGGTTGAAATACCGTATCTCCCTGCTTTACCGATTTTTCGACATCCACCGAACCCAAAAGTCGATCTTCAGTGACTCCCAAAGGTATTTGTAAAAATGGTGCAGGAATAATTTCGGTTTCGACATCTGTGGAAACGTTAGATGATAGATCGTCATCCCATTCTTCTGGTTTGTCGGGGTTGCAATTACTAATGGAATCTTTTACAACTTCAATCGGCGGTAGTAAAGCATGAATAGCCCTTGCCATCACTGACTTTGCGGTTCCTCTACGTCCGGCGATCGCCACTCCTCCAAGTTCTGGATCGACTGCTGCTAATAGTAAAGCTATTTTTATCGCTTCTTGACCAACTACAGCGGTTAAGGGAAAGGTAGTAAAAGTAGAATTAACGGTGGATGCAGGCATTTTTTATATAATAGTTAGTCTAATTTTATAGCTTACCAAATGTTACTGAAGTTATTCAAAATATAAAGTTTTCTGAGGAATTTAAGCTAAAACGATCGCGACATTATATGTAACTTTAAATACTGAGGTTTAATTGACAAGAGAGCAGAATATTTATGGTGAAGGCTATGACTTTTAAAGGCTATATCTGCATCTGAAGTAGAAATTGCAGAAAAATCTAAGCTCTTATTATCGTATTTCACAGTTAATATGATTTATTAAAATGGTCTTGTTCCTCTGTTCTCTGTTCTCATTTTTTGCAACTATTAAATTAGCATGAACTTGTACGGCTATAGCCAAGTTTTATTTTTATTGTCCCTTAAATCAACAGAAATGGTTCGCAAACAAGAAAAATTAGTAGAAATTATCCAAAAAGCTCAATTTAATGATAATTCGCTTTTACGAAGTGCATTGACTCACCGTTCTTACGTTCACGAAAATCCTCAAGAAGGCGAACATAACGAACGTTTAGAATTTTTAGGTGATGCTTTATTAACTTATTTGAGTGGAGATTATCTTTACAATCGTCATCCAAAACTCGGAGAAGATGAATTAACGCGCAGACGTTCGGCATTAGTAGATGAAAAGCAATTATCAAGGTTTGCTTTGGAAGTTGGTTTAAATCAAAAGATGCGGTTGGGTAAAGGTGCTATCCGTGAAGGAGGATACCAAAATCCAAATTTACTTAGCAGTACTTTTGAAGCGGTGATTGCAGCTTATTATCTCGATAATAATTCAGATATTGAAGCATTGCGTAATGTTATTGAACCGCTATTTGATTCGGTTCCCGAAGACATAGTTGAATTTCGTTCTAATCTCGATCCAATAAATCAGTTACAAGCATGGGTTCAGCGCCATATTCCCCAAAATCCGCCCAATCTTCCTAAATATATTATTACTACAATAGGTGGTGTGGCTCACGCTCCAGAGTTCCTTTCCGAAGTATTTGTAGATAATAAAAAATACGGAAAGGGTGTAGGTAAAAATACAAAAGAAGCTAAAAAAGCATCAGCAATTGATGCTTTGAATAACTTAAATAAAGAGGGTTTTATTTAGATTGGGTCATTGGGGAATAGGGCATGGGGCATGGGGCATGGGGCATGGGGCATTGATTTTAAGGTGGTTGTGAAGGCTTAATAAGAATGGTGTAAGATATCAGATATAACTAACTTGACAATAAAATTCATATTTTAACTTTAGAATAATTTATGATTTAAAATAATCTTCTCCCAATGCCCAATGCCCAATGCCCTATTCCCTATTCCCAATCCCCTATTCTCAATTCGCTATTTCTATGGGTAAAATAACGGTAAAAGTAGAACCATGCCCTAATTGAGAATCTACTTTAATTTCGCCTTTAATTATTGTAATCAATTGTGAAACTATTGCTAAACCTAAACCGGTACCATCGATAGAGCAAGACTTCCTGTTAGGAGCAGCACGATAATAAGGATTAAAAATATTTGGTAAATCTTCTTCGGAAATACCAATTCCTGTATCTGAAACTATAACTTTCCATTTACTCTCGTCTACAGTTTCGCAATTGATTTCGACTGTTCCCGATTCGGTATAGCGAATTGCATTACTAAGAAGATTGGTAATCACTTGTTGCAATTTGAGTGTATCTGTGACTACTGTTTTAGGAGCGTTTTGACAATTAGCTAAAATTTGAATATTCTTCTTTCCTAAAGAAGGTTTTAACATATGATGCACTTCATCAATTAATTCACTTGGATTAATTGGTTCTAACTTCAGTTTTGTCTCTCCTGCTTCCAAACGAGAAATTTCTAATGCGTTATTAATTAAGCGCAATAACTTTCTGCCACTATTTAATACGCGATCGATATGTTCTAAATTTCCATAGGTACTTTTAACTTCAGCTTTTTGTCTTTGTATCCGTAAAAATAAATCGGAATATCCAATAATTGATGTTAGCGGACTTTTTAGTTCATGAGCTAGATAAGAAAGATTTTCTTGAGAAGTACGAACAAACCGAGTTAATTCTTCATTATGCAAACTTAATTGATTCTGTAAATTTTCTAATTCTTCAATTCGCTGCTGTGTATAACTGTTAAAACACTGAGCAATTGCTTCATCAACTACGCTATCTATCCAACGCATAGCTCGTATAACTTCCGCTGCCGATGCTTTTAATAAGGAATCCTCCAAAGTGGAAAATATGACTTGACGAAATAAATGGTATTCTCTAGCTATTTCAGATGCATCATAACCTTGCTCGGCGCGAAGAATTCCGTGATTTAAACTTGCTTCTACTATCGTCTGAAAGTTACCTTCCTTATTTTGGGAAAGGACTGTTGCCAAAGCTACAAGAACATGGTCAAGATGATTTATGATAGCTGGGCGAGATAAAGCATCGGTGCTTTCAATTTGGCCGTCTTCACAAACTTTTTCCAGCCATATTTGCATGATTTTGTCTTTGTGATTTAAAAGCGATTGACTAAAATCTTTCATAAAACTACGCTAGTTTAAGCAAATTTTAACTTTATTTGCCTTTATTGTAGTTTAGTCACAACAGTATTTAACTACTTAAAAAATATGGCTATAGTCGTATTATTCTGCGGCATTAAATTGTTAATTTTATTATAAAAATCTCTACAAGACCTACTGCATATGATTTATAAGATTGAATAATCAGCATATCCTTCGTGTTTGGTCTTTTTTATTCGCTGTTTTCTATTCCCTCTTCTTTGATTATTTAAATAGCATATTAAATATTAAATACTGAATAATCGTTTTTATTTTTAGAGCTTAAGCTCTGGCAACGAGAAATTAAGCGTTCGGAGGAAACTAAATTTTTCCTAATTTATCGACACTATATGTCATATTTTTTGCAATATTACAATAATTAATACAGAAAGAAACGGGACTCAAAAATACTGATTTTACTTAGAATAAGTAGTATTAACTACTTATAGTTAAAATAGATATTTCCAATGTATAATCTAATGTCAACCTTAAGGAGGATGATTTTTAGGTGTAAATTTTAGGATGCTATCAAATTGAGTAGTTAAAATATACCATATTAGATAGTATAATAAAGTACACTTCTATGGTATAGACAAATAGGATTACGGGATGAAAAATTTTTATTAGGATGTAGCAGAAAGTATGGAATCTTCGGAAGAGTACAAAAATAACAATTCGCTTGAAGTTGGGCAAATAGTATCAAGCAAAAATATCAGTAAGCCAATAGAGTATAATAATTCTGAGATTCATGAAAACAATAGCTTAAGTAAGGTTCGAGATATTTTAGTTGGCTCTCAAATGCGGGAGTTAGATAAAAAGTTTTCTCGTTTGGAAGATCGTTTAGTTAAAGAATGCAATCATTTAAGAGATGAGACAAGGAAGCGACTGGATACGTTAGAAAATTATATTAAAGAAGAAGCAGATTCTTTGAGTTCTAGGGCAAAGAATGAGCAAGTAAAGCGCGATGAAGCGGTGAAAGCGATTAACGAAGAACAAAGAAAACTTGCTGATTCTTTAGAGAAAAAGATGACTGAAATTGATGAAGAAGCAAGCAAAATTCAACGTGAATTGCGCCAGCAGATTTTCAGTCAATCTCAAAGCTTACACGATGATATTCGACAAAAGTACGAGGAAATCGTAGCTTTACTAGAACGAGAAACTTACGAACTCAGGAATGAAAAAACAGATCGTACTCAATTAGCGGCTTTATTTTCGGAATTAGCATTGCGTTTGAATTCTCAATAGTAATTATTATAAGTCATTCATTATAATTAACGTAATGAATGACTTTTTTATTTAATGAAGATTGATACATAGATAAGAGAATTTTGCGAATGAGTGAATCTAACGAGAATCGATTAACAGAAGAATCTTTAAATAATAATCATAATCAAGATAATAATGATTTAAGCGAATTGGGTGAATTAAGTGAATTGCGGAGTCTGCTTTTAGGAATTGAGCCACCAAAACTTAATCGTTTTTACGAAAAACTTGATAATCCTCAAGTTGATGCTGAAGATATTAGTGACATACTTCCCGAAGCAATTGTTTTGCGGACAATGCAAGATCGGCAGCTATCGGAGGCTATAGTTCCTACCGTTGAACAAGCAATTGATTCTTCCGTTAAGAAAGATATTGACATACTTTCCGACGCGATTTTCCCAATTATTGGTCCTGCTACCAGAAAGGCAGTTGCCAGTGCTTTGGATGAGATGTTGCAATCATTCAATTATGCTTTGGAACATAGCGTTTCACCACAAAGTTTAAGATGGAGAATAGAAGCTAAACAAACGGGAAAATCTTTCGCGGAAGTTGTATTGTTACGGACGCTGGTTTATCGGGTGGAGCAGGTATTTCTGATTGACAAACACAGCGGATTGATGCTGCAACACCTTGTCGCGCCGAAGATAGAAGCTCAAGATCCGTCTTTAGTTTCAGCAATGTTGACAGCGATTCAAGATTTTGTCAAAGACTCCTTTGATGTAAACAAACATGAAGGATTGCATACTTTGGAATTTGGCGAACTTACTATTTGGATCGAACAAGGTCCTGTAGGGGTTTTAGCGGGTATCATTCGAGGAAATGCGCCGGAAGAATTAAGGTCTGTATTTCGGAATGCCATAGAAAAAATACATTTAAAGTTAGGTAGAGAAATCAAAAATTTCTCTGGAGATACAGAGCTATTTGCAGCTAGTAAACCTTATTTAAAAACTTGTCTGGAATCTCATTATAAGAGTTCTAATAGAACAAGATATATTTATGCATGGGCTTCTATAGGTGTATTGGCGATAGTATTAGCTAGCTGGGGATTTTTTGCAGTTAGAGAAAATAAGGGCTGGAATAATTACGTACAAAATTTGCAAGAACAACCGGGAATTGTAGTCACCAAAACAGGGAAAAGAAATGGAAAATATTGGATTACAGGAATGCGCGATCCTTTAGCAATCAAACCAGACAAGTTAATTAAAAAAACGAATATTAATCCGAAAGCTGTTGTTCATCAATGGAAGCCTTTTCTATCTTTAGAGAGACAAATTGTTTTAAAAAGAGCTTCTAAGTTACTGCAAAAACCTAAAACAGTTACTTTTAAACTTGATGATAACGGTGTTTTGAACGTTACAGGTTCTGCACCTCGCGAGTGGATTTTGTCAGCAAGAAAACAAAAATATTTCCTATCTACTCTCGGTATTATAGAATATCGAGATAAAACATTAAGAGATTTAGATATTGACCAGCTTAATGCTTATAAAAAGGAAATTGAACAAATTATAGTACTGTTTGAACGAGGTACAACTCAGTTTTCACCTGGTGAAGTAGAAAAACTTTCAAAATTATCATCAAAATTACAAAAAATTATTAATTTAGGGAAATCCTTAGAAAAAAATATATTAATTGAAATTGTAGGGCATACAGATACCGAAGGAGATAAAGCAGCTAATACCAAGCTCTCTCAATACCGTGCGGAGACAATTTCGAGCTATCTTACATCTCAAGGTTTTGACAAAAATAAATTTAGTACAAAAGCATTAGCTTCTGAACAGATTTTACGTCCCGAATCAACTTCAGAAGATAAAAAGTTTAATCGTAGAGTGTCATTCAAAGTTATTATAGACGACGTTGCTAATTAACAAGGGGTATAAGTTTAATGCTCCAGAAAAAAATCTGTATGGTAGGTGCATTTGCCACTGGTAAAACAAGCTTAGTAGCTAAGTTCGTTTACAGCATATTTTCTGAAAAATATCAAACTACTGTGGGGGTAAAAATTGATAGGAAAACATTAATGGTGCAAGAAAAAGAATTAAATCTGATTTTGTGGGACTTATATGGAGAAGATGAATTTCAGAAATTGAGAACTTCTTATCTAAGAGGTTCATCTGGTTACTTATTAGTTGTGGATGGAACGCGAAAAAATACCTTGCAAACGGCTTTTGATTTACAAAAGCGAGCAGAAGATTCAATGGGGAAAGTACCTTTTATTTTAGTTTTGAATAAGTGCGACTTAGAAGATGAATGGGAATTAGATTCTGAAAGTATCCAAACTCTTAAAGAAAAGGGGTGGACTACGATCAAAACGAGCGCAAAAACAGGATTGAATGTAGAAGAAATCTTTCATACACTAGCAACAAAAATACTGGAGGGGTGAATGTATGGATATCCCGTTACCTGTAAGTAGTTATCTAATCAATTTTATGAGAGAAAGTCGTTCTCTGGCATATCTTTTTGTCGATAAAGATGGATCTTTAGATAGTTGGGGTGGAAAGATAAATCAATATGGAATAGCCAATTTACATCAGGGAGAAGATGCCAGTCAGCAAATTTTCTTTCTGGAAGGACTTTTACCGCTCGATGGTTTTCCGTTGTTTTTACCTTGTCTTAAAACTGAACGTGGAATCTGTGCGGATGTGCATTTATTTCCAGAAAAGGAAGGAGATTGGGTATTACTATTAGATGCAACTTGGGATGAAATGCAAATATTTAAAATTCAACAGGAAGTAAACTCTGCTTGTTTATTGCAGCGCAAATAAGAGTAATATTATATCGGGAATAAATATTAAAAAAATAAAAAAAACGATTCTGCGACTGTCTTAATTATGAGTGAATCTATCACAGCAGAAATTTTTGCCGCTTTAAATATTTTAGTTTTAGAACGGCTTGATATTGGTAAATTTAAGTTTACCGGAGATAAACCAAAATGGATTAGACGATTTTGTCGCAAAAAATTAGAACCAGAAATGGAAATCTTTATTCCTGAAGAAGATTTTCCTTTTGTGGAGAACTTCTTAATTGATGCGGAAGAATATTGGCAAAGTAGTGAAAAAAAACCTTTAAAATCGGGAATCTGGAGCGATTTAGATATTGTTGGCAATGAATTTCATTTTGAAGCTTCAGCTTTGATCGCGAATCATAAAAAAATATTACTGATTGAAATGATGAGCGATGCTTATCTAGAAAAGCAAAGCTTGATTCAGCAAGCTAGAGAAAATAAACTAAATTATCAACATATTATTAAAGAAAATCAAAAGAAAGAAGTATTAATTCACTGCATTATACATGATGTCGCCGGACAATTAAGCGGTATAAACTGTTGTTTAGCTCTATTAGAATTAGAAAATTTAACACAGAAAGGTAAACAGCGTTTAGAAATTGGTAGAAAGCAAACCATTCAACAAGAAATATTGATTAGGCAAATTTTAAATGCATTTTCTACAGAAGTAAAATCGCTAGAGGGTTTTTCAAACGGCAGGGAAAAAGCACCAGATATTTTAGTCTCTGCACGCGATGTGGTTGAATTGCTAACACCAACTTTTACATTAAATAAAATGCGCTTGCAGCTTTCTGAGGATATAGATACTTTACTCAATTGGCAAGTAGTTGGTGACAAATCACGTTTGGATAGAATATTAGCAAATTTAATCGAAAATGCTTTTCGTCATAGCCCCTCAAACTCTACCGTTACTGTAAATTTACAGCAAGAAGAAGAATATATTATTGCCAGTGTAGAAGATAGAGGAAGCGGCGTACCTTTAGAAATTGCCGATACTTTATTTCAAAAATTTACTCAAGGACAAAAAAAATCGGGTAAATCTGGAATTGGACTTTATTTTTGTAAAATCACAGTCGAACGTTGGGGAGGAGAAATCGGCTTTACACCTCGTGAAGGTGGGGGTTTCCCGGTTTTGGCTTCGTTTGTTAAAGGTAGGGAATGGGGAATAGGGGATTGGGAATTGGTAATTGGGAATTGGTAATTGGAGATGGGGAGACAAGGTGATAAGGGGAAATCAAGTCTTAGCTGTTAACTCCTAACTTTTCATCTTTTACTTGATTTAGCGAGTAAATATCGATACCGCGTCCGAAAGCAAAGCGTAGAGAACTTGATAAATTTTTACTTGATAAAGTGGTGAAGATTATTATTGCACTAAAGGTAATAGCAAAATTGAATCCGAATATATTGCGATAACCTATTTCTTGAGCAATTATGCCAAAAATGGGGGCAGCAAGTGCTACACCAACGTCAAAACCAACCATGCACAAGCTGAAGGTTCGTCCTCTTTCGTGGGGATAACTTCTATCTGTTATCATCGCTGCAATCATGGGAATTATCGTACCACCACCAATTCCTTCAAACATTGCTGCTAATAAGAAATCCACCGAACTATTGGCAGTCCATAATAATACCATTGCTACACTGTAGCAAATTAGACTTGAAGTAATAAATAAACCACGACCAAATCTATCGCTAGCCCTTCCGCAAAAAAACCTCGAACAAAAACTGGCGATCGCGACTGCCGTGTAAAATAATCCAGGGTTTAAATTAGCTTCGGTTGATTTGATAAATAATGGTACGAAAGTATGTAAGGTTCCGAGCGTTAAGCCGATAATTAGTAAGATAGTAGCGGGAATTCTCATTCTAGGACTAATTAATTTTTGCCAAAATGGAGAATCGCTATTTATAACTTTTTCCTGTGCTTGAACTATGGGATTGATAATTGGTATGGAAAATAATAATCCCAAACAAGCTAAAGTGGTAGACAATATGAATAATGGCGTATAACCATATGCTTCCATTAAATAACCACCTAATGCTGGCCCAATCGCCATACCAACAGGATTAACCAAACTCATATAGCCAATTAATTCACCGCGATTTCCTACAGGTGCGATATCTGCAACTAAAGCTAAAAACGCAGTAGAAAAAGCTGCGATACTGATACCGTGAAAAGCTCGGATTACCATTAACAGCGGTACAGATTGAACAAAATTGTAGCCAATTGGAGCAATTGCGGCTGATACAAGCCCTATTATTAATACAATTTTCCGACCTCGTTTATCTGCTAATTGACCTAATAATGGACGAAATAATAATAATCCAATCGCAAAACTGCCCATTACCAAGCCAATTTGCTGCTTTGATGCTCCAATCTCTTCAATATAAAGCGGTAAAGTTGGTAATAACGAAGCTAAACTAGCCCAAAACAATAAACCTGCTGCAAATAAAAACAGCAGGTTTCGTCGTAATTTACTATCAAGTGAAAATAAAATCACGGCAGATGCAAGTATTGTGTGAGGTTGGCGATTTGTAGTTCTTTATTCGCGGTTGATAATAACGCCGGAATAGAAGACTACAAGGTCTATGTTACATTACTTTACATAATGCTAACTGAAGAGATGAATTCTACGCCCATAGAGTTGCGATCGAAACGCTCAGAAGCTTTAAAATCTACCCTTGTGAGGTGGTAGCTGGTATAAATAGCGGAAAATATATTGATCGTAACTGTTGATTCAGCTTTTGAAAAATATTCTGTAAATATAGTTCATTAGTTGACGTAATCGGAACCGAATAGGGACAATGTATCGAGTGACCTATTTGAGTGATTTATCCATAAAAAAGACGCAGCATTTAGAATCTACTACGTCTAATTATTTACATACAGCATATTTCATCTTTGTGTGGTACATTCGGACGGGCAGGGATGCCCATCCCACAAGAGTTTTGTAATATGAGGCTGTACCTCACTTGTTTGCAAAGTGCTGTATTTAAATTATCATAATTTCCAATTCCCAATGCCCTATTCCCTATTCCCCACAACTTCTCTTACTCGGTAAATTGGTCTACCTTGGGACTCGTGGTAAGTACGCATCAATAACTCAGCCAGCAATCCAAAGCAAAATAGCTGAACCCCAGTTACCAATAGCAATACGGCTAAGATTAACAAAGGGCGATCGCCAATTTCTTGACCTAATACTAATTTAGCCCAGGTTAAATAAGTACTCATTGCTCCACCCGAAACCATAAAAATTAAACCCCAAAGTCCGAAAACGTGCATCGGACGGCTGAGGAACTTTTTCATGAAAGCAATGGTAAATAAATCCATCACGACTCGGAAAGTACGACCTAAACCGTATTTACTGCTACCAAATTTACGTGCGTGGTGGCGGACTGGTACTTCGGTAATTCTCGCACCTTCGATATAGGCTAAGGCTGGTAGAAAGCGGTGCAGTTCTCCGTATAAATTCATATCTGCTACCAATTCGGTACGATAGGCTTTAAGAGAACAACCATAGTCATGAATGTTAACGCTGGTGATGCGGCGAATTAACCAGTTAGCAATCTTTGAAGGTAATAAGCGGGTTAGGGCTGCATCTTGGCGATTCTTGCGCCAGCCACTTACTAAGTCGTAGCCTTCCTCAAGCTTCGCTAACAGCATCGGAATATCAACAGGGTCGTTTTGCAAATCGGCATCTAAAGTTACAATGGCTTTCCCTCGTGCATGATAAAAACCTGCCGCCATTGCCGCAGTTTGACCGTAATTGCGTCGTAAAATTATGCTTTTCAAGTCGGTGCGCGTTTGTGCTTGGTCTTTAAGCAGTTGTACGGAACCATCATTAGAACCGTCATCAACGCAGATAATTTCGTAACTTAAATTACTTTCAATTAAAGTGGATGAAATTGCTTCGAGTAAATGGGGCAAACTTTCCACTTCGTTATGCACTGGCACCACCACCGAAACATCCGGGGCAGAAGACATTGCACCAACTTCCGCCAATCTTTCAGAAACAAACCCATTTCTCATCATTAGTTTTTAGTTTATTGAATACGACCGCCTTTTTGCGGGATGTAACTGCTTACTATCCTTCCTGCACCACGTAGCTGTTTATAATATGACCGACTAACTTCGTCTCCCTGTTCCGAAAGACAATCAATTCCAATCCCATTTCGTCCTTTATCTTTACCAGAACTATGGATATAGCAATTATCTCCCAAATAAAGCCCAACATGAGTTGCTTTTTGAGGAGTCCCAAAAAATATTAAATCGCCTGACTGTAAAGAGTTTGCATCAAAATTCTCTACAGTACAAATTTGTTTTAGAAAAGCTTCTTGCTGATAAGCATCTCTGGGTAGGCGAATTCCTACAGAAGCAAACGCTTTTTGCATCAACCCCGAACAATCAAAATTTGGTCCTACAGTACCACCCCAAAGATAGTAATTTGGTTGTTGCATGGCTTTGCGAGTAAAAGCGATAACTTCGGGTATCAGTTGCTTTATTTCAGCTTCGGAAAATGATTTAATTTGCAATGGTTCAACAGCTGGTGACAACAAATTTAAATCATTTATCGCCAGCCAGCCGGGATAATTATCTTCGCATAGGCATATTTGTACCGCAGTTTGATTTGCTGTTTGATTTAAATCTGGGATTACCCGTAAGTATCTTCCTTTCTCGGCTTGAGTTGACAAGTCCTTACATTCGGGAGAATCGTAGATATTCAAATCTGCTTCAGTTACGTATTCAACGTTTGCTTGCAATTCCTCTTGAGGCATAACAATCTGTAAGTATTAACAACGAATTTTAATCCAAAATCGGACGACGACTATGTTTTTTAAACACGACGAACAACTCGAACAACTTGGTAATGGTATTTTAGAGGCTACTTGGGCTAAATTTTCTACGTTAGCTCGTAACCAAATCGCCTTAACTTGGATTATCTACGACCCCCCAGTACCTGTAAACACTGGTGGAGCTTTGACTCCCAACGCTTTTTGGAATCATTCAGTACGTGGTTTTAATTATCGCGGTGAAGACAGAATTTATCCGGCTTCTGTAATCAAATTATTTTATTTGCTTGCAGTACACGAATGGCAGCACAAAGGCATGATAGAGGCTTCGGCAGAGTTAGAGCGAGCCATGCGCGACATGATAATTGATTCAAGTAACGATGCCACCAGTTTGATTGTAGACGTATTAACCGGCACCACTTCAGGTCCAGAATTACCACCAGGGTCCATTTGAAACTTGGAAGCAGCAGCGTAATATTGTTAACCGTTATTTAAAGTCTTTGGGATGGGAAGAATTAGACGCAGTAAATGTATGTCATAAAACTTGGGGTGATGGCCCTTATGGAAGAGAGCGGGCATTTTACGGAGAGTTATTAGAAAATCGCAATATGTTAACTACTAATGCGATCGCCCGATTATTGCACGCTATAGTCGGTGGAGTTGCAGTCAGCGCCACACGTTCCCAAGAAATGATGAATGTAATGAAGCGCAGTTTAAATCCAGAAGAGTTACCAACAGATGTAGAAGAAGATCAAGTAACGGGTTTCTCAGGAGGTAGTCTTCCTCAGACGGCGAAAATTTGGTCAAAAGCCGGTTGGACTTCTTCAGTTCGTCACGACGCAGCTTATATTGAAATACCGGATAAACGTCCTTATTTATTAATTGTATTTACAGAAGGAAAAGCCAACGCTCAAAGTCGAGATATTTTACCTTTTGTTTCTCAGCAATTTATGGAAGTGGTTAGTAGTATGGATTAGGGGGAGGGGGAGATAAGAAAGTTATGAGTTAAGAGTTGGGAGTTATAAAAATATCTGTAGTTTGTAGGTTGGGTTAAGCGCACGAAGAAGAATAATGATGCTCAACAATATACAGCACTTTGCAGTTCATAGGCAGTAGGCAGTGGGCAGTAGGCAGTAGTGACTCACCCTTAAAAGAGTGAGATTGAAAAATTGACGTTTTATACCTCGCTGCAAGCAGCCTCTGTATAATTATTTATTTTTACTGAGCTTTAAACTCAGAACTAAAGTTTAAATTGATACTTCTTACCCACTGCCGACTGCCGATTGCCGACTGCCTTTTTTGTAAATGAAGTACAAGATTATGCAATAAAACTCTTGTGGGATGGGCATCCCTGCCCGTCCGAATGTATTTTACCCAAATAAAATGTGCTGTAAATTATGTTAGCGCTGTAATCCAACATTTTCTTTCAGAGGTATTCTTAAATATCTCAACTTATCAGAAAAGAGTAATGTTGGGTTACGACACGATAATTATAAAGCAGGCGTTACAAACGAAATTTGATTTACGTGTCTAACCTACCTAACCTAAAAAGTAAAATTACCTATCTCTCTATATTTCTTTCCTCAGCGTCCTCAGCGTCTCTGCGGTTTTTTTATCCGTAATATTCTGGTAGGGAAGGAGTAAGACTTGGGAGGTAAACATCAGTAGTGTTCGCCGAACAGCTCCCTTGTTGTTTCCCATGCTCAATTCTTCATTCCTAATTGATAATTTATTCTTCAAAGAAAAAGCTGTCGGGATGCAGTCTACCAGTAGGTTCGTCGATAAATACTCCATCACACCAGGTAACACAACACTTGAAAGTGGGTTCTTGCCCAAAACCATTAAAGTTAGCTCCTTGGAAGTTGGAACAAATATAATTACCACTACTACAATCGACTCCGACCCCATACATTCCACGTAAGTCGCAATAAATCAACCCAATACTGTCAAAGTTGCAAATATTGATATTGGCTTCCCGAAAATCACAAAAGATGAATTTAGCAGCCAAAAAATTAGAACCACGGAAATTGACATTGCTGAAGTTGACGTAGCTCAAGTACGCGCCGCTCAAATCGATGGATTGGAGGTCAACCCCTCTCAAGTCACCACCGTGTATAATAATGTCTCTAAAGTCTCGCTCCCCATTTTTATAACGCCTAAGCAATTCTGGAGCAGTAGTAATTTTGAGGTGGCTCGAATTGATTCTGCCATCAGGCATAATAGTATTACAAAAAAGAGTTCTTTCGTTAACTTGAATGTTAGTCAAATTGGCACCAGTCAAGTTGGCATCAGTCAAATTGGCACCAGTCAAATTGGCACCAGTAAAATTGGCACTAGTCAAATTGGCACTAGTCAAATCAGCACGATCCAAATTAGCTCTTCGGAGATTGGCATCGCTCAAGTTGGTATTGATAAAGAGAGTTTTAGTGAAGTTGGCTCTTTCCAAATTAGCAGCAGTCAAGTTAGTACTCATCAACCCACCGTTTTTGATGTATACCCCACCCAAATTGGCATTGCTCAGATTAACATCAATCAACCAAGGTGGTCTGACAAAAATAGCTTCCGAGTTAACTCCCCTAAAATTTCTTTCCCCTCTCTCATATCGCTGCAACAACTCCTCAACACTTATCCTCATCTATACACTTCAGCATTAAACAACTAACAAATCAAAAAAAAGACGCAAGATGTAAAATTCACCCACAATAAAAATTGTACAACTTTTTTATTTTCGTACAGTTAAAAAGTTTATAAATCTCCTCACTCCTAATCCGCCATGCCCCAATTCCCCATTGACCATATTTAAACTTTCTTCGGAAACACATAGCGTGTAGCCCAGATTGTAAAAAACGGCAAAAAAATCATATGAACTAAGAATACAGATAAAGCTATTCCAATAACTTTCCAATTTTCTCCTAATATTACTGTCAAGCTGTTTACAGTATCGGCACCGAACAAATTACTAACAATAACTTGAGCGTTAACTCCGATAAATAAGAATAGGGCAAATAAGCTGGTAAATATTACGTTCCAACGTAAATCTAAATGAGGCTTTCCAATAGCTACTAATAATTGAGATGCAGCATCTGCAAAAGGTCTGGGAATTGCTGACAAACAAATTAAAATTAAAATTGGGATGGCGGGTATCCACTGTTCGCCAAAAACAATAGGAACGTAGAAAGGAGCTAAACTAGATTGTAATAGGACAAAAGGAACGATTATTATAGTAATAGTTCTCAAACTGTGAAGATAGCGATGCTTGAATTCAATCCACTCTGTACGAGCTTCGCATAAATGAGGCAGCATCACCGAACTAATAGCATTAATGATACTCAAACTAATTCCTAAACCAGCGTTGAAACCAAAAAAGTAGATTCCTAACTCTTCAATACCTACAAAACGCCCAACGATTAAATAATCTAAGTTGTTCCTTAAAGTTTTGAGTAATCCCACACCGAGAATATTTTTTCCAAAACTTAATATCTCGTCCCAATATTTTGTACTGAATCCTTCTTTAGGTCGCCAAGAATGATATTTGTAATATATTATTATTTCTAAGGGAGCAACTAAAACTATTGGCAGAGCAAATGACCATACTCCCATACCCATGAAGGCGAATACTGCTGTCAATATACCTGTGAGAGAATATTGAACCACATCGGTAAACGCTATTACTTTAAAACGATTTTCTCTTTGAATTAAAGTTTTTTGAATCCCGTGAATAGGCCAAATTAAATAAGCTATTCCACTCACAATAATTGGAAAGATAATCTCTTTACTGTTATAAGATGCTGCAATAGGAAATGCTGCAAGAGCCTGAATCATGAATAAACTGGCAAAAATTAGCCAGTTTAACCAAAAGGCAGAACTACATAGATGAGGTAGTTCTTTTTCGTCAGCTTGAATAATCTTTGCGCCGATACCTACATCAGCAAAAGTAATTGCAAACTCGCGCACGGCAAGAATTATAGCTCCCAAACCGTAATCATAGGGAGTTAGATATCTCGCCGTGATGACTACTAATCCTAAGCGTAGGACTCTGTACAACACTTCAGCTATACCTAGCCAGCCAAGATTACGAATGAACTGGCTAGATACTTTTTTATTGATATACCTGGTAATTGCGTTTAAGGACTTCACAATTTGTGTTATAAGAATTTATTAAATTTTGATACTTGGATAATCAGCTTGAACCGATTACTCCTATCCCGCTCTAAGAATACCTATCTCTCTTGTCTTGAGTTGTAGTCTTTCTTCTTCGGAGACGCTACGCTAACAAGAAAGCTCCGCTTACATGGGACGTACTTTTCGCCTATTCTAGTAAGGTTTTTTTATCGGTAATTGTAGAGCCGGGAAGGGAGTAATTAAGATTCCATACTATTGGAAACTAAACCCAATACGCGATTGCGTCCGGCTTCCAATTCATCCAATGCTGTTGAAAGTGAAGGACGAACAGTTTTACCCAGCCCGACAACCATCAAAATTCCATCGGCATGGGTAGCCAAAATACTGGTGTCTAAACGCCCCAAAATATGAGGAGTATCGTACACCACTAAATCAAAATCAGATTGCGATCGCATTACAAAATTTTGCATCCTTGGTGAGGAGAAAAGCTTTGCACAATTACGCGGAATGTCTCCTGCGGTAATCACAAATAAGTTTTCTTCTTCATGAGATTGTCCGAGTGCATCGTTCAAATCTAAACCTTGGGAAAGTATTTCGCTTAATCCTTGGGTATTTATCAAGCCTAAACTGTGATGTACTTGAGGATTCTGTAAATTAGCATCTACTAACAGTACTCGTAAACCAGCTTCTGCTGCGGTTTTGGCAAAAGTTGTTGCAACAGTTGTTTTACCTTCTCCCGGATTAGCTGAGGTAATTACTAACGAAGAAATAGCAGTTTCTTCTTTTAAAGCTTGAATTCTAGTATATAAAGAGTAAAAAGCTTGCGTATAGGAAGACGCTCCATAGTCTTTACTTCTCATATTCTTAGCTTCGGAAAGTAAGCGCTCGTCTTTTTCCAGCGCGTAAACTAATTCCCGATCGGCAGGAGGTAATAGCTTCAATTCTTTTAAATAGGGAATTGTTGCTAATAACGGTAGTTTTGCGGTTCGTTTAACTTCTCGCGGATCGTGGAAAACGTTCTGAGCATTTTCTAAAAGAAAAGCAGCTAAAACACCTAAGAGTAAACCTCCGGCTCCTCCCAAAATAATATTCAGCTTACCTTTAGAAGCATCAGCTACAAATTGACCAGTCTTATCTTTCGGCAGCCTTGGAGGCATAATCAATTCCCAAGGTACTTCCTGCTGTGCGGCATCTACTCGCAACGCTTCTTGTTTGCCTAAAAGCTGCTTAAGAGTATCGCTAGCAACCTGCAACTCCCGTTCCAAATTGGCATGTCTACCAGCAACTTCTGGATAGTCGTTGATTTGTTTGTTTAATTCAACTAGAGCACCATCAGTAGCTTTCAAGCTGGCTTCTAATAACTGAATCTGATTCGCAGTGTCAGCCATTTTTTGAATCAAGTCGCGGCGCACCGAGTTTTGATAAGTTCCAACCTGAGTATTAAGTAAATTTTTGGTGGGAACATTATTACCTAAAGCCAATTGTGCTTCCCGTTTTAATAAAGGTAATAACTTTTGGCGTTGCTCCCTTAAAGAAACCATTGCCGGGTTAGCATCACTCAGACGTACTGACTCTGTAGCGATTTGAGCTTCTACATCTCGAACGCGCTTAAGTATTTCTTGATAGTTCGGTGATTCGCTCAACGCCGAAGCCGCGATCGCCGCATCTGGGGACATTCCCAACTGATTTTGTAGTGAAGCGTAAAGTGATTTTGATTCAGCAAGTCTTTTATTAGCTTCTGTTTTCGTAGATTGAAGCTCCGAAGCTCTTTCAAGCAGTTGTTTTCCCTGAAGTTCAGGATTGAATAGGTTGTAGTTTTGTTGAAACCGCTGCATATCTCCTTGCAATCTATTTACTCGCAACCGCAGTACTGGAATCTGTTGTTCTACAAATCTGATTCCCTGACGTAAATTCGTCTGCTGTTGTTCGAGACTGTACTTCCGATAAGCTTGAGATACTTTATCTAACACAAACAGAACTTTCTGAGGATTAGAATCTTTGTAGCGAATTTCTATAACTCTAGATTCAATCTCACCTTGAGAAAGACGGCTAATATGCAACTGCCCTTCTTTGACGGTGCTAGGTACTTTACCAGCTTTGCCACCTCCAACTAACTTTCCATAGCTAACTCCTGGATATTTATCCTGAATCTCATCAACTACGGGTTCTATGATTTTCGGACTTTTTAAAACTTCTACCAAAGCCTGATAATCTAGGGGCGTATTGTTTTGCCTGGTGATTTTATTTACATCTTGCTGAAGAGTTTGAGATAGTAAAACCAGCAGTTCGCTTTCTGAATTTGTTAAAGGCTCAACTAGTAACTGAAACTTGCCTTCATACTTAGGAGTACGAGTAGAACCCCAGACAACAGCCCCTGTCGTCACAATTACGGCTACGCTAGCAATCAAAGCTGCTCGACGACGCAACATGGAGAAAATTCGACCAAAACCAAAACTTTCTTCTTCAACATTTTGGGGTCTTCTTAATAACCAGTATGGTTCTCTAGATAAAGATTTGGTTTCGTTCAAAGGCTGCAAATCTTGTTCTCTTGCTGGCATTTGTGTTTCCATTCAAAATCCCATTTAAAACAATTTAATATACAGTTTCGGTCAATAAACAAATTGTAAATAAGTTTTTTGCCAATAAAGGAGTGAAGATAGTTAGAGTATATTTAATTACAAGTATCATAAGTTACCAATAACTAATAATAGTATTTATATTGCTCCATCAATGCAAAGTTTAAAATATAATGCTTCGCTTTACAGTATTTGCATATTACTACATCTCAATAGTTTCTCCGATCTGCTGCGACATATCTTCTTTGAAAATTAATAAACTGAGCAATATCCTCAACATATCTCGCTTAATTAGTAATGTACTCCGATTAATAAAAACTTTACTGAAATAAAACTAGCCGATGAAGATTAAGTGAAATCTCAGCTAATTACTATGACTAAAGTGGTAAAAACACGCATAATTATTTAAATAAGATATTCAGTAAATACGAAATGTTCTATATGTACCTAAGCTTCAAATGCTTGAAATAAAAGGGTTGCAAAATTTTTATCTATTATTATCCATAAAAAGTATGAAGTTATTAAACAAAAAGTAACGGTTTACCGAAGCAAAATTACTCTATTGACAAAACCAAATACTTGGTTCATTAATTGAAAAACTTCATCAGTTATTTCGCCTAAAAGAATAATGAAGTTTAACAATACCTTTATATTTTAGGTATTTTATTTCATCAAGAATTAATATTTTCGGGAAATATATTCGGTATGCCGAAATTGCCAAAGCTAGCCGAACAAATATTCGTTGTATTCACTCTTTTTCTTTCTACAAGTGCCTTGATACCCGTACTTATAGAAGGAGGTAGTGGAAGTATAGGTAGCGATTCCTACAGTCCTAAATTCTTTATGGGAATCTATACTATTACTTTCTTGTTAATAGTGAAGCATCAGAAACATTTTGTACGTGCTGCACAGAAAGATATTTGGATCTGGTTATTCTTAGGAATTGTAATAGCATCAATTTTATGGACTTTTGCGCCCGATCTGACTCCACGACGTAGCGTACTGCTTTTAGGGACAAGCGTATTTGCTGTCTATATGGCAATGCGTTTCACTTTAAGAGAGCAACTACAATTATTAGCTTGTGCTTTAGGCATAGTAATTGTACTGAGTTTCATGTTTGCAATCGGACTGCCAAAATATGGATTAATGACTGTTCAAGAAGGGGGAATTCACGCTGGATCTTGGCGGGGAATAATGACTCATAAAAACATTTTGGGGTCGATTAATGAATCTCAGCAGCATGGTATTTTTGTTTGTTGCGATGAGCAATCCGATTCAAAATCCTAGATATCGATGGCTTCCCTGGGCTGGCTTTATTCTTTCTATTGCTTTGATCGTACTTTCAACTTCTACCTCCTCTTTAGTCGTTTGTCTATCTTTAATGACTATTCTGCCTCTCTATAGAAGTTGGCGACGCAATTACAACCAGCTAATACCTTTAATAATTGCATTGATACTTACAGTTGGGAGTATATCTACTTTGCTATTAGATAACTTGCCTGTTGTTGCGGATGCATTAGGGAAAGATTTAACTCTAACTGGACGTACCGATATATGGAGTGCAATGTTCGATCTAATCTGGGAACGTCCTTGGTTAGGCTATGGATTTAACGCTGTCTGGAGAGATTGGAACAGTGAAATAACTGCTTACCTCTGGCGGACTCTGGCGTGGGAATGTCCTTACGGACATAACGGCTTTATGGATTTACTAGCAGAGTTAGGTTTTGTAGGCTTGTCAGCATTTTTACTAAGTTTTATTAATACCTTTTTAAAGGGAGTAATGTGGTTGCGAATTACTGGATGTATAGAAGGAATTTGGCCTTTAATGTATTTAACTTTTTTGGTTATGTACAACATCAGTGAAAGTACTTTAGTCGAGACTAATAGTATTTTCTGGATAGTATACGTTTCTACCGTTTTTTCTTTAGCTATAGAGTATCAACAAGCTAAAAATTATCAACATAATGGTTCTTCTTTGATAGACGAAGAATGGATGAATATAAAAGCATTTACCAAACAGCAATAATAGTATTAATAAAGACAAAGTAAGCATGAAAATTACTTTAGTATGCCATGACATTCCTTATCCTGCTATTCATGGTGGAAGGATAGATATGTGGCGAAGAATCAAAGCTTTTGCTCAGATTGGTGTTGAATTACAGCTTATATGCTGGTTTGATAAAATTCCGCAGCGTGAAGAAGTAGCTGAAATTAAAAAGTATGTTGATTCTACATATTTTATTCCGTTTAAACACGATTTCTGTTCCAAGGGCTATAGACTGTTAAACTTGCTTCGCTACCCTCTAGAAGTTACTTCTAGACTTGTGGTTGGACAGCAATTAGATCGTTTAGTTTCTCATGTTCGTGCCTTTAAACCTCATCTTATCTGGCTAGATGGTATTCATGGTGGAGATGTTGCATCGAAACTAAGTCATCAATTCGATATACCCATAGTGACTCGCTGCCATAACATTGAACATCTGTATTATCAACGATTATTTACTTCAGCAATAGGCACAAGTAAAGTTAAAAGATATTTATCAGTTTCTCATTTAGAAACATACGAGAAATCTTTATTGAAAGATAGTCTTTTGTTTTATGATATTTCGGCAGAAGATTTAAAATTCTGGAAATCGCGTGGATTTAAAAATGGACGCTATTTACCTCCTTTAATGGAAATTTATCAATCTCACCAACAAGATAAATTTAATCAAAAGATTGATGTATCCGATCGATATGATGTTGTTTTTTTAGGCAACTTATATTCTAATAATAATGTAGCTGGTATTATTTGGTTTTTAACTCAAGTTTTGCCTGAAATCCGCACTCAATTATCTAACATTAAAGTTTTAATTGCCGGGGCAAAACCGATAAATAGAATTAGACAGCTATGTGAAGATATTGATGGCGTAGATTTAAGCATCAATCCGCCGTCTTCAACTGAAATTTATAATTCAGGGAGCGTTTTAATCAATCCTGTTTTAACGGGTAGTGGAGTCAGTATAAAATCATTGGAAATGCTGATGGCTGGTAAACCAATTGTCTCAACACCTCAAGGAATAGCAGGTTTACCTCTTTCAGTTAGACAGTATTTCAAAATTGCTTCAGACAAACAATCTTTTGCCGCAGCAATTGTTAATTTACTTTCAAACTCTCATAAAATTCACATCGAACCAAAACTACTCGAATCATTATTTGGTACTCAAGTGATACAGGAAGTTGTGTCCGATATCAGGTCATTAATCTAAATTAATCTTAACTTTTTGATGAAAATTTTATATTTAACAACCGTTCTTCCAAGTGGAAGAAGAACTGGTGGTGAAATTGCATCTCAATGCTTCATTAACGCTTTAAAACAATGCGGGCATGAAGTATTGGTTGTCGGATATCAGCGTCCCGACGATACCAAACCTCAAAACGAGAATGAAGTTGTAGTTGAAAAACGATATATAGAAACAGAAAAATCAAAATATTATCCATTTTTATGGATGGTTTTGAGTTTGTTCAAAGGGCTTCCTTACTCGGCAGCTAAATATTATTCTAAAAAATACTTAACAAAAATAAAAAGTATTTTACATAGAAATGACTATGAAACTGTCATAATCGATCATGCTCAATTAGGTTGGTTATTGCCTTTAATAACTCAAAAGTCTAAAGTCATATTTATTGCTCATAATTTAGAACATCAACTGTATGAAGCACAGTTAAACAATGCCCAAAAGTATTTATCAAAGTACATATACAAAAGAGAAGCTCGTTTGATAAAAAAGATGGAAGACGATTTAGCTGCTTCATCAAAACAAGTATGGACGCTAACATCTCACGATTCCAACTACTTTTATAGTCAGAACCTTTGCAGCAAAGTGTTTCATCTACCTTCCATCCGAACAGTACCACCAAAAAATTCTGCAATTAAACACTGTGATATTGGAATAATTGGTAGCTGGACATGGAAAGCTAATAAATATGGTTTGGAGTGGTTTTTCCAAGCAGTTTATCCCCACTTACCTAAAAATATATCGATTCAGGTTGCTGGCTCTGGTGCCGGGTGGTTAGCTCAACGATATTCAAATGTTAAATATTGCGGCTTTGTCCCCAGATGCACAAGCATTTATGGCATTAGCCAAAGTTATCGCGATTCCTTCGATAAGTGGTGGTGGAATTCAGATTAAGACTCTAGATGCGATTGCTTCAGGAAGTTTAATAGTAGCTACAACTATTGCCATGCGGGGAATATTAGACTATCCGTCTGCTATTGAAATAGCCGACGAACCAGAATATTTTGCTCGCTGTCTAATACAGTTATTAGCTTTAGGTAATGAGTATGATGTACGCGAGGTTGAACGCACAAAACTTCTTGACAGCAGGCTTACATGGTCTGTACTTAGAAGAGAAAATTTCTATCGCAGTATAGGAAGTGCGATCGACTCGATTGAATCAAATGATTTGACATACAACTTCGATCTACCTGTAAACCAAAGCAGACAAAAATAAAACAACTATGCTGCTTCACCACATTATGCAACTCTTGTATCGATTAAAACGTAGTATCAAGCCTTTAATGCGGGGTATTTGGAGGCTGTTATGTAATATTCCTCAAATCGGTATAAAGTCGAGAAAACCGAAAATAAAGGTTTATTACGGCTTAATATTTGGTTTAATGTGTATAAGTTTAAGTTTTTGTTCTTCCCAATTTATAACGAGTTTTCAAGGCAATAGTTCTTTAGCAGCTACTACTATTGTGCCTCCTTTATCCGCAAGAAAATCTCAAATTATTGATAGTACGGGTAAAGCAGTTTTACTACGCGGTATAAATTGGTTTGGCATGGAAGTTAGCACCCATGCACCTCATGGTTTATGGGTAAGAGACTATAAGCAAATGCTCGCTCATATCAAAAGCTTGGGCTATAACTCGATTCGCTTACCTTATTCAGTGGAGGCGCTGAAATCTTCCCATATTCATGGTGTTGATTTTACGATTGGTGCAAATGCCGAACTTCATGGAAAAACTCCCTTAGAAGTGATGGATTTAATTGTCCAAGAAGCACGCAAGCAGGGATTACTAATCTTATTAGATAGTCACTGTCTAAAAGATGGGATTATTTCAGAAGTATGGTATGGAGATGGTTTTACAGAAAAGGATTGGATCGATACCTGGATTCTTTTGGCAAAACATTATAAAAATCAACCCAATGTTATTGGTGCAGATTTGAAAAACGAACCCCACGGGCGTGCAAGCTGGGGAACCGAAGATCCATTAACTGACTGGCGTTTAGCCGTTCAAAAGGCTGGAAACAAAATTCTCGAAGTCAATCCTGACTGGTTAATTGTAGTAGAGGGAATAGAGAAAAATGTACCTAACCAAAAACAGCATGGTTACTTTTGGGGTGCGAATTTAGAGGGTGTTCGGGAATATCCCGTGCATCTGAAAAACCAGCGTAAGTTAGTGTATTCTCCCCATGAATACGGAGGATCTTCTGTATCTTGGTTTCAGGATTCAGCTTTTCCCAGTAACCTTTACAAACGTTGGGAAATAGGATTTAACTACATCAATACGCTTAGTATCGCTCCCATTTTCGTTGGTGAATTCGGAGGATATCACGTTGACAGTAAATCTAAAGAAGGTATTTGGCAACGAAAGTTTGTAGATTACATTGCTAAAAATAAACTGAGCTTTGCTTATTGGTGTTGGAATCCTAATAGTAAAGGTACTGGAGGTGTATTACAAGATGATTGGCAAACGGTAAATGATTCAAAGCAAGCGCTTTTGAGCAAGATACTACCTTAATCTAGGATTGATTGGCAGATTTTTGTTGCCGTAGCATTCATCTATAATCACTATACCTATTTTATTTTTTCCTATTACCTATTACTTCAACTTACAAGTATCTTTTGGAATCAATACTGATTCCTAATATATCAAATTTTCAAACAATTATAGATAAAAATTGATTGCAATCATGTTAGAAACTGCCGCTCACACATGGAATTTTCAACCGAAAGTTAACTCTAACATTCAAAAGCCTTATATTAAATCTCATAAAGAACCCCGTATCCTAATAGTTTCAATGCGGGGTTTTCAGTCCGAAGCTTTCCGTTCGGCAGAATATGAATTTGAAGATGTAATTAATACTTTTGATTACGCCGATTTACTTTCGCCAGCTTATGTACCTAGTTTTAAATCGGAAGTCAAAAAAAAGGTTGCTAACTATGCAGGTTTGGCTTTAAATCAAAGCAAATTGTTGCGTTCTGGCTGTGAAGAATTAGTTGTAGAGAAAGAATACGATTTAATATTCTTTATTTGTCAACACTTTTGGGATTTAACCTGTATTAATGTTATTAAGGGATGGCGCGATAAATGTAAAAAAGCAGTGCTATGGATAGATGAAATTTGGGCAAAAGAACTTGAAAATCATAAAACTGGACTTTGCTTAAAATTAGCCAAAGACTTCGACTATATATTTACGACTCAGAGTCAAAGCGTTAATGCTATAAGTCAACTGGTGAAACGTCCTTGTTATAGCTTGCCTTATGCCGTCGATGCTGTAAAGTTTTGTCCTTATCCACAAGTTCCTCAAAGACATATCGATGTTTATAGCGTTGGCCGCCGTTCGCCAATGATGCATAAGTCTTTACTAAAATTGACGGAATGCGACAACTTTCTTTACCTATACGATACCCTTAAAGGTTTAGAAATGAGGAATTATCGAGAACATCGAACTTTATACAGTAATTTAATCAAAAGAAGTCGTTATTTTATTGCTAATAAAGCCAAATTTGATAGTGGCAATCAAATAGGAAGTCAACAAGAGTTAGGTTCGCGTTTCTTTGAAGGAGCCGCAGGAGGAGCAGTAATGATTGGAATACCGCCTGTTTGCGAGGCTTATACTAAATATTTTGACTGGGCTGATGCCGTAATCGAATTACCAAATGTTACTACTGATATAGCGGATATTATTACTCAATTGGATGCACAACCAGAAAGGCTGCGAAAAATACGTAAAGATAATATGATTAACTCATTACTGAGACATGATTGGGTATATCGTTGGGAAGAAATATTAAGTAAAGTTGGGTTAGAGAATACTCCTGAAATGTTAATTAGAAAAACTTACTTAAAGAATTTAGCTAAGATGATTTCGATAAGCTAATGTGCAGCTAAGTTATATTAAAAAAAAATTGGAATTATTGTAGTGCGGGCCGAACAGCCCGCTAGTACTATACAAATTAAGTGCGTAACGGCTTAGTATAGGAATTTGATTTGTTCTGAAGGAGAACTGTACGCTCGTTGATAAGAGCGCAAGTCCAGGTTGCTAAGTTTTAGGAACGAAATATATTTGTAAACTCTTCTATTATTCCATAGGAGAGTTTATCGTATTGTCAATGCAATTTCTGAGGTTAGTAGTAGCGCCGATAAGAGGTGAAGACGGTGCTACTACTAACCTATTTTTAAGAGCAATATCTAATATTTATCAATTAAAATAGTTTGCTCGCTATCCTTAGAACTCTTATTAAAGCACAAGCTAAGCTTTTGCTTCAGGATTAATAAGAAGAAAGGAATATCATCGAGTAAATATCTTTTCCATAATCTTTTTGGTTCGCATAAGAGCCTAAATAACCACTCCAAACCTATTTCACTCATCCATTTTGGCGATCTTTTGACATTCCCTGCTTCAAAATCAATCGTTGCTCCTAATGCCATAAATATTTTGATAAATTTGAAATCATCTTTATACTTGTAAAGCCACTTTTCTTGTTTTGGGGCACCCAATCCGATAACCAAGACTGTAGCATCTGAATTATTAATCATATCTACTATATTTTGACATTCTGCTTCATCTTTTTCAAAGCCGAAAGGTGGAGAATAAGAGTTAACAACAATATTTCTTCCTATTTTATGATTAATTCTTTTTTGCGCTTTACTAGCTACACCTTGAGCCGCACCTAATAGGAAAATTTTAATCTCCTTATTGTTTCTATGGTAATTACAAAAAGCAGGTAATAAATCGGAACCAGATATTTTTTCTTTGATTGGCGTTCCTAAAAATTTAGATGCATACATAATTATTTGACTATCACAAATTTTATAGTCACCGATACTATAAGATTGAAGAAACTCGGAATCCCTTTGAAGTTTAATAATATGGTCTACATTTGGTGTAAATACTACTCCCGATTTTAAATTTTTGAGTAATTCTTGTTTAGACCAATTATCAATTTCTAAGTTTAAAATCTTAATCTTGTTCATGATGGCTTTTAGTAATGCTGATAACTATTTTTATATTTTTGACATGGAACGTATTTGTTGAAATAATAGTTTTGTTTAACTCCAATTTTATTGAATAAGAAAGTAAATTACATCTTTATTAATCTAATTGAAAATGGCTATAAAGATAGTACGCCCGTAACATAAAACTAAAAATTTTGTTTTGATAAAAGCATAATTTTAGTTAGCTGAAAACTAACTGAATAAAGACTCTTCAGTTACAAAGTCTTTATATAAACAAAAACAGTGATTCTATCTGCATTTATTTTGTGAATCTAAAAAACTTTAAGGATGAGCAATTTGAAGCGATTGTTTTGTCTGTATTTACAGTAATAAAATTTGCTAATATTATGTTTTTGCTAATTATTTTTATGACAATAAACAAAGTTATCATAAGAAAGCAAAGTAAAATTGCTGGGTTACTTATTTTTCATAAAAAAGAAATGTAAAAAAGTAATATTACGGTTGCCCAAAAAAAATTAGCTTGTGTAAAAATTATAGCTTCCACTCTATACTTAAATATATGCTTTATATATATATATTATGAAGAGTTAATCAATATTCTAGAGTTACGATTAAAAATTACGCCATGAAGATACGAGTTATTACTTACCTATATTAACTTCACTTTGATTCTGATGACAACATATAGTAAACCGCATAACAGTAGTAACAAAATTGACATTCTAAAACCAGATTTATTGCAAAAATAGTTGCAAATACTATCAAATTATTATAAATATGAGTATACTAACAAATTATGAATTAGTATAATCACTTATTCGATTTATATCTTATTTATTTAATAAAAGTGAAGAATTTTTAATTATTGAAGTACTAAAGCTGCCGATCATCTTCAACGTGCAAAAAGCTTAGGATTATATAAAAGAAACCCCGCAATCATAATTGAAAGTAGCAAATTTTCCCTAAAACTAATACTACATAATTCAGGCGTTCATAGATAATCTGGCGGAACTTAAGATGCTGCCATTGCTCTTGCTTAAGACTATAGCTACATTACATCAGATGTAAATTGTAATAATAATTACTGTCAAGGTAAAACCATCAATCATACGTCATTCATAGACTCATGCAATATCATCTTCTTAAATGCTGAGATTCCATTCCTTACTTACAATTTGTTTGCGATAATCCGGGGTGTTATTTCGGCTATTACTTCAAGAATTATAATTACTACATATTTGTGGAATATGTATGCAATATTTTTGTCAACCGTTATATTACTATATTTACAAATTAAAAAAACGTATTAAATTTACAAAAGTTCTGCCTAATTAAGGATGTAGCTATAATTTTTTTGGTGTTAAATATTAAATACTGCCGTCATATAGACTAAAACTAAGCTAGTCAATATTTAAGTGGCTATATCAATTAGGAGTGAACGTGAATACCATTTTTCTTCGTAAAAGCGTTTTTTCGCTTACTTTGACAACTGTTGCATTATTAAGTGGTGGGTTATCTGTTTCTGCTCAGACAGCAGAAGAAACGAGCAATAAGCAGTTCGTACAATCCAGGCAATCTTCCGAACAACAAAATACAGGTGTTGAGCATTTTACCCCTAGTTTCTCTAATGATTCTGAAGAATTAAATCTATCGGTTAATCCAGAATTACTAACATCTCAGGCAGTATCCCAGGTACCGGAATCAGCACCCGTTCCCGGAACATCAGCGACTTCATCTGCACCCCTTGCCGATCGCAATCCATCTTCTAATGCTCAATTTCCTTCTTCAAATCTGAAACCATCTATTTCTTCAGATGTGGCTCAAGCGGATATTGATTTTGGTGGTGCAACCCGTGGTGGTTCTAGCTATATCGGAATTGCAGGGAATCTAGGTTTGGGTGGCGATTCCGCTTTAGGTGATGGTAACTTTATGGTTATCAGTAAAGTTGGAATAACAGATATTTTATCGATACGTCCCTCAGTGGTGCTTGGGGACGATACAGTAATTTTAGCTCCCGTTACCTATGACTTTTCTTTCAAGCAGGTAACAGATCCATTCAGCGAAGCATTACCTTTTTCTCCTTACGTTGGAGCGGGTGTGGCTTTAGCAACTGGCGACGATTCAGAATTAAGTTTCTTGATTACTGGTGGTGTAGATGTACCGCTAAGTGACAAATTAACGGCTACAGCAGCTATAAATGCAGCATTCTTCGATGAAACCGACCCTCGGGCTTTCTGTAGGAGTCGGTTATAACTTCGGAGGTTTCTAAACACCGATCGCGAATACGGCAAGTAGGGGAAAATCAAACCTTTACTTGCTTCCGTCTGAAAAAGTTTGCGTAACGATGAAAACAATAGTGCATTTGAACTTTGGTTTGAATGCACTATTGCCTTTATGAATACGAATCAATTGTTTTTTTTAATTAATCGTCTCGCTCCCTAATAGCAGCTAGCGATCTTTCCAACTCGCTGATTCTAATTCGCTACGCGAGACGTTTGCACTACGAATGTGTTACCCAGCAAAATTAATGTGGTGGTAGTAACTATATAAGGTATAGAGGTAGTGCGAGCATCTTGCTAGCTACTAACTACGAGCGAGCAAGATGTCGCACTACATTTTTATTACTTCGCATAACTTATGTGGTGGAATAGTAGTGCGTTTCATTAATTCTGAATGGTGGATTTGTCAGCAAAATAGCGTAGAGACGCAATACTATTGCCGTCTCTAAAACCATTTGAAATTAATGAAATAAGCTAATGATTTAACAAGATTCCGATGGAATCTTTTTAGTCATTAGTAACGGAGAGGGAGGGATTCGAACCCTCGATGAGGTATTAACCCCATAACTCCTTAGCAGGGAGCCGCTTTCAACCGCTCAGCCACCTCTCCTTAAGCGGTAACAAATATGAATGGTAGCAGATAATAATGTGCAAGTCAATAGTGAGATTAAACTGCATTATGTACACATTCTTGTTACAGCTTCATATGCGCTTAGCGGCTAATTTGTTTATACCTGTCTAGATTTGCGATCGCAACCAAGCAAAAGGTAAAGTTCTGATTTTTTTCCATTGCGGTACGTAAGCGCGTTGATTGAACACGTCATAGTCATTGCGCTCAATTACGCTCAAAATTCGGCTGTAGTGCATCAGAGCCGCCCATACTGGCAAGCGGGCATCTGGGTGCAAATAGCTAATGCCTTTCTCTGCTTGAGCGTAAAATTGTCGCGCTCGTTGAATTTGACATTTCATCAAAGAACGCCACCGCTGATCAACAACTCCTTTAAGTAAATCTTTCTCGGTGTAGTTGAATCGCGCTAAATCTTCAATGGGAATATAAATTCGCCCTCGTTGGGCATCTTCACCTACATCGCGAAGAATGTTGGTAAGTTGACAAGCTATTCCTAAAGTGACAGCTTCATTTATCGGAATATAGGGTTGTCTATAACGGTTCCAAGGAGCGGTATTTTGCTCGGAGTCTATTCCCATTACCATTGTTGACATTAAACCTACAGTACCGGCTACGCGGTAACAGTAAAGATATAAGTCATCAAAAGTCGAGTAGCGATCGCGGTACAAATCCATGCGCTGACCGGAAATCATATCCCGAAAGGGTTGAATGTCCATTAAATAGCGCTTCAATGTATCCGCAAGGGCTACATCAACATTTTCCTGGGGATGTTGAGCAAAAATTAGTTCGAGCTGCTTTTCCCATAAATCTAGAGTTTCGGGAGTAGTCATAGCAGCAGCAGGACCGTCTACTAATTCGTCAGTACGACGACACCAGGCATAAATGGCCCAAATTGCGCGTCGCTTTGGAGGACTCATCAACAAAGTACCCAAATAAAAAGTTTTGGAATGCTTTGCAGTGATTTGCTGACAAATTTTGTAGGACTCATCCACAGAGACCGACGTTTTCATGCATGGGGGGGAATCAGGCAGTTGCAGCATTCGTTGCAGGCTGGATGGAAGGCATTTGCACGCTGGAAGAATTCTTTACTGAGAATGATTTATTCACACCGAGCGCTGTTAGTTTACCAGAAAGTACTGCTCCTTCCATACTTCCTAAAAACGGTTGCATGGTGTAGCTTCCACTCAAGAAAAAGTTTGAAATGGGAGTCACTTGTGAAGGACGGTACTCCTGACGACCGGGAGTTGCTCTGTAAACCGAACGCGGTGTTTTCACCACATGGTGTTTCAGTAACTTTGCTGGATTCTCCGAGCCGAAGTGTTGAGGAAATAGTTTTGACAATTCGGCAAGAGTTACTTGCAATATTTCCGCATCAGATTTGTTAATCCAATCTTCGGCTGGTGCAAGAACTAATTCCAGCATAGAACGGTTTGGGTCACTATATTCGCGACAAGTGTTGCTCATGTCGGCATAAACGTTCAAAATTGGCGATCGCGAAAATAATAATTGGTCAATATCTGTAAGTTTACGGTCAAACCATAACTGGATATTAATTACCGGCACGCCTTCCAATCCATCCAGTTTTTGGAAGCATTCTACATCCTTCCAAGCTTCTGGTAGCATGACTTTCATCACATCAACAGACATTGCCGAAACATAAGCATCTGCGGTTTCAATATAATCGGATGCTCCATTTAAACCGCGCATCAAAAATCCTTTGACGCTACCGTCTGAGTTAAGCAAAATTTCCTTCAAAGGCGCATTTACCTTAACTTCTCCACCACCGGCTTCGATGTAATCTACCAGCGGTTGACAAAGACGCTCGGTAGGAGAACCATCCAAGAAAGCCATCTTCGATCCGTCTCTTTGCTGAAGGAAGCGGTTTAGGGCGGTTAATAGCACTACGGCTGATATTTCGTCGGGATTAATAAAATTTAACGATTTAGAAGCAGCGATAAAAATATCTTGCTGTACTTCTTCACCTACTCCTTGAGACTTTAGCCATTCAGAAAAAGTATAGTTATCCGTAGAATCAACATATTTTTGACCCCGCAGCATAGCTGGAACTAATCCCTTTGCTAATTCAATTTTTTCACCCCAGGTCAACATATCGTTGTTTCTGAGAATTGCCACAATACCATTTAGCGGTGCTGGCAAATTCGGAAAATCAAACCTACTATAAGTGCCTGGTTTTTCCGGTTGATTGAAGATCATCGTGTGTTTTTTCCACTGCAAACGCTCTTCAATACCGAGTTCTTTGAATAACTGCAACATATTAGGATAAGCCCCAAAGAATACGTGCAGTCCGGTTTCATACCAGTCGCCATCGGAATCTTTCCACGCTGCGACTAAACCACCCAGTACGTCTCGGCTTTCTAAGAGTACGGGAGTATGACCCTCATCGATAAGATATTTCGCACAGGAAAGTCCTGCCAAGCCTGCTCCGGCGATAGCTACTCGCATTTACAATACGGTTATTTAATACTTTTGTGCATTTTGATAATTTTCATTATACTTTGCATTCCGTTACATTTTGCATTTGACTTCGCATCGTTTTTCCAAATTTTTGCCGTTCAATGGCATTTCTCGCTTATTTGCTTCGGAAGTTTCATAAATGCTTCGCAATGAACCAGTTGGAATAATCGCTCTTAGAGAACAGGAAACGAAGTTAATTCTAGTGCAAATTTCTTCAGTTCCCTCCCATTATTGTCAACGTACTATTCTCCAAGCACGCCAAGAAGTATAACTCAGTAAAGAAGTGCTACCACAAGCATAGACAGTACCGCTAGGTATACCAGCAATAGCTAACGCCAGACTTCCAACCCACAATGTTAAAGAATAAATAAACAAAACTGTCAATCGATGAGATAAACCAGCTTCTAGTAATCTATGGTGCAGGTGAGTTTTATCAGCGAGAAAAGGCGATTTACCTTGTAGAATTCGCCCTAAAATGACACTTGACATATCTACAATCGGTACTGCCAAAATGACGTATGGTAGCAAAACCGCAGTCACCGCAGGTATTTTGACCAAACCGATTACTCCTACCGAAGCTAAAGTGAATCCAATAAAATAAGAACCTCCGTCTCCCATAAAAATTTGCGCGGGATTGAAATTATAACGGAGAAATCCAAATGTAGCTCCAGAAAGGGCTGCGGCTATTAAAGCTGCCGCTGGCTGCTGCATAAATAAAGCGGCAATCAACATCACCATCGCCGCAATTCCAGATACGCCAGCAGCCAAACCATCTAAACCATCAATCCAGTTAATTGCATTTACCATACCCACCAACCAAATAACAGTGATGGGTAAACTCAACCAACCTAAATGAATTAATCCTCCCGTAGGAATGCTGAGAAAATCAATACTCACTCCTGCTTTCCAAGCACAACCTGCTACTACAGTTTGAATCGTCAAGCGTACCAAAGGAGACAAATTGAATAAATCATCAGCTAAACCAATCAGGAAAAAAGCCAAACCACCAAGAGTTACACCCCAAATTTGCCATTCCTTATCGGGTGGTAAAAATCCAAATCCACCCAACCACCAAACCATTAATAAAGAAATAACAGTACCTGCGAAGATTGATACTCCTCCAAGACGCACCATTGGACTTTGATGAACTTTTCGCTCCGAAGGTTTATCCAAACGTCCGCTTTTTATACCAATATTTTTGACATCAGGCGTAGTCCAGAGAACCACTACGGCAGCCAATAAGAAAGCTATCAGATGATAAATCTGAGCAGGCAGCATCTGCATAAAAAAAATCGCTTGTTTACAGTATTAGACAAATAGACAAATTAGATTAAGTAGAAAATCGCATTGTTCTATTACTACTAAGATTTATATAGTTGTCAGCATAAGAACGATACATTTTTAAATACATTTAGAATTTTAGATAAAGAATTGGGAAATCGAGATGAGTAATTACCACATTTATATATCAGTAATTATGCTGAACATTGAGAATTGGGCATGGGGGATTGGGAATAACTATAGTTTTGCGAGCATTAAAAAACCCCCCTTAAAAAAAGGAGGGAATTAATTAAACGTTGAAAATATAGCGGTTTTTATTTGTATACAGTAGAGTATTTACCTACCGCCATATTTCTAAAATTTATGCCAAAGCTGCTACGGGAACTCCAATATGCTCATATAGAGGAAAACTCTTACATAAAGCAGCTACACGTCGGCGACAATCTTCAGCAATTTTGTCTGAATCGGGATTTAACAAACGGTCGGCAATTATATTACCGATTTCAGTAAATTCTGCTACTCCCATGCCTCGCGTTGTCATGGCAGGAGAACCAAGTCTTAAACCACTGGTAACAAAAGGAGATTCGGGGTCAAAGGGAACTGTATTTTTATTCACAGTGATATTTACATCGCTGACTAACTGGTCTGCTTTCTTACCCGTCATGCTAATGCACCGTAAATCCACGAGCATAAGATGATTTTCTGTACCGTTGGAGACAATTTTTAAATCCCTGCTTTGCAATTGATTGGCTAAAGCACGAGCATTTTCAATTACAGCAGCAGAATAATCTTTAAATTCTGGCTTGAGAGCTTCCCCAAATGCTACTGCTTTACCAGCAATAACGTGTTCTAATGGGCCACCTTGGGTACCGGGGAAAACTGATTTATCAAACTTTTTGCCCATGTCAGCATCGCGAGTCAAGATTAAACCACCCCTTGGCCCGCGTAAAGTTTTATGGGTAGTTGTAGTCACTACATCGCAATAAGGAACGGGATTTGGATGAAGTCCGGCTGCTACCAAACCAGCGATGTGAGCAATATCCGCCAACAGGTAAGCACCAACTTCATCGGCGATACTGCGGAATTTTTCAAAATCAATTACACGAGGATAAGCCGAATATCCACAAATTAAGAGCTTTGGACGCTCCCTTAGCGCCTGCTCGCGGATTTGTTCGTAGTCTAGCTGTTCTGTTTCTTGACTAACGCCGTAATGACAAACTTCAAACCACTTACCAGAAACATTTACTGGCGAACCGTGGGTAAGGTGTCCCCCATGAGATAAATCCATTCCCATGATTTTATCGCCGGGTTCCAATAAAGTTAGGAATACCGCAAAATTAGCTTGCGCTCCAGAATGAGGCTGGACGTTAGCGTGAGCAGCGCCAAATAGCTGTTTAGCACGATCGATGGCTATCTGCTCTATTTTGTCGATTATTCCGCAACCGCCGTAGTAACGCTTACCCGGTAATCCCTCAGCGTATTTATTCGTCAGTACCGAACCTTGAGCAGCTAATACAGCCGCAGAAGTAAAGTTTTCTGAAGCAATCAACTCCAAGTGGTCTTGTTGACGCTTTAGTTCGTCATTGATTAACTCTGCCACTGTAGGGTCAGAAGTTGCAAGGAAATCTGAATTAGTTTTAGTCACTGTTAAGTTATCTTTGTGTCGTGATTTGTGCGTTCAGCTCCCTCGAAAAACGTTCGCCGATCGCACAGAAGAAAAGTCTATCTCTTTTCCCATTAATAATTTAACAAGGTATCAACAGTTAATAAACTTCCAACAAGCCCAAAAGTACAAAATACAAAATATCTGTCATCTACGAGTTCAAGAAGAAAACTTATATCTATCTGCAAAGTGATAAATCTTGCTATGTATTACTTTTTACTAAAAGTCTGCAACATTTTCATCTTTAAACCATAAAATAGAAATAAATCTACTTTTCGGTCAAAATTTAACAATCGCCATCGATATTTATCTTCTCCGAACGGGAAATAAAAAATAGAACTATTCTTTGTCAAAGCATTAAAATAAAATCAATATAAATTTTAGTTGTCGGACAAATTATAGTAAAAATCAAAACTCATTTAAACGGGTATTATAATGTTAGTAATTTTAATAAAAGAGCAGCTTATTGCCCCTCAAAACGTTTGCAAATCTTGCGTTCTTGCCGACAAAAGCGGTAAACCACGCTGGTATGATGGTAAATTGGGCTGCGGACGGGCTGCAAACAAAATTACTGAAAAACAACCAAATTGGCATGAATGTATAATGGGCTTCCGCATTGCCAATATAGAATAGTGCAATAAAGACGAAGACCCGCGTTTCTGCGTTATCCTAGGTTCATGCAAACGGTGTAATTGAAACATAGGAGAACGCAGAATGGCTTGGCGCGGTTCTACAACTGTTAAAGATAGGATTTTTGCTTGCTTACCTTATTTACTTCCCTTGGTTGAAGGAGTATCTTTTGGTAGCTATTTATTATCGCAGTTTCCACCCTTGGGAGTAATTTTGATTCCACTTTTACCTGTCTTAGCAATTTATAATGGCGTACCTTTTGCTGGGTTAATCATTTTCTTTGCTCTATTTATGTTGGTAGTACGGAATGAGAAAATCCCTCATCTTATTCGCTTCAATACAATGCAGGCTATTCTTTTAAGTATTGTTTTGTCTCTATGCGGTCTTCTGATACGTGCTTTAAGCCCAGTACCGGGTGCTAATTTTGCTATAGAAACCTTGTTTAATACTATTTTTATCGGTTTACTCGTAGCCGTTGTATATTCTGTTGCTCAAACGATCATGGGTCGTTACGCAGAAATTCCCGCAATTTCTGATGCGGTTCATATGCAGGTTCGTTAAGACAGTACGTGAAGTCAATGTGCGCTGTTGGTATCGCGTTCGCTGTCTATTTTTTATTTACTAGCTACCACAGTATTTTCTAAGCGGCCGATACCTTCTATTTCAACACGAACGCGATCGCCACAATTTAATGGACCGACTCCCAAAGGTGTACCTGTTAGTATTACATCTCCCGGTAGTAGTGTCATTACTTGACTAATGTAAGACACTACAGTCTCCGGAGAAAACACCATTTGGTCGATGCAGGCAGATTGAACGGGAGTTGGATCATCATTCAAAAAAGTTTGCAATCTAGCACCAGGACTTACTTCTCTAACAATCCACGGCCCCTAAAGGACAAAAAGTATCGAAACCTTTAGCACGAGTCCATTGTCCATCGCGTTTCTGCAAATCTCTTGCTGTCACATCATTAGCAATGGTATAACCCCAGATTTTAGTTTCAGCAGACTTTGGAGTACATTTAGTTGCCGAATCGCCAATAATCAGCGCTAATTCTCCTTCATAATCTACCCGCTGTGTAACTTGCGGATATTGAATTTCTGCCTCTGAAGGAATAACGCAAGTAGGCGGTTTGAGAAAAATCAGAGGTTCTTCTGGTACTTTTGTACCCATTTCAGCAGCATGATCGGCATAATTTTTGCCCACTGCAATAATTTTAGAAGGAAAACAAGGAGCTAAAATTAGGTAGCTATCTGGTTGTAATATTAAATCCGTGGGCTGACCTTGCAACCAAGGGGGAGCATCAAGAACTTGGACGTTAAGATCCAGATGCAGCAAACCGTAGTAGATTATCCCTTCAGAATTTTGAACTCGCACATACCGTTGCGCCATAATAGTAGATTACTTCCTTTTGATTGTTTACCCAAAAATTTAGTATTTATAACACGAGCAAGGCTTAGATAGTTCAGCCAATCTCCCGCGTCTTTGTCTAAAATTTAATTCGATAAATCGATAGCATAAGTCAATCGTTCATTACAGATATTTTGAGATAAAGAAATTACATTACCAGACCGAGGGTACAAACTTCTCTTTTATAAATCGGGCATAGGAAAGTATTCCTATGAAGCGTGTCCGGAAACTCTTAGTTTGGATAAAAGAAGGCTTCTCAGAAAAGCAACTACGGTCACAAAGCAGATTTTTAAAGTTTCGTCAATAAAAATCAAAAACTGGTAAGATTATAATTCCTTGCTGCTCAAAATGTTTGCTTACTTACCTGAGTATCGCAATCCGTTGCTTGCTCTGCGAGGTTTTTTACATTGGCAGCCAAACGTCCAAAAGGAGATTAAAACCTATGGCTACAAATTACGAGACGATGTACATTTTGCGCCCTGACTTGATAGACGAGCAAGTTGAGCAAAATATTTCTAAGTACGAAAATTTAATTAAGGAAAACGGTGCTGAAAGCGTTGAAATTCAAAATCGCGGCAAGCGTCGTTTAGCTTATGAGATTAACAAACATCGGGATGGAGTTTATGTTCAGATGAACTACACTGCTGTTGGTAGCACTATTGCTCCGATGGAACGTGCTATGCGCTTAAGCGAAGAAGTAATTCGTTATTTGACTATCAAGCAGGATTTAGCAGAACAAGAGACAGCAGATGAGGAAACATCGGCAGCATCAATAGCTCAAGAAAGATAATATTCTTCTTTCCATGAGGGAAGATTTATATTAAATGAAAGGTAAGTTATCTCTTCATGTGCGACAATCGATCGGGTTTTTTGCAATTAAGTAAAATTAGAAATTATATTTTATGTACAAAAACCCGGTTTCTTTAGGCTTCGGCCAGAATAATTGCGTTAATAAAATTTAATCTTTAAAAAAAGTAAAAAAAATATACGTCTTTGCCCCTTGCCATTACAGCTAGGAATGTTACATTAACAGTTACTTACCTCTAAGCGTGGAAAAGATTCCGTCCAGTAAATTGTAAGACACTGTGAGCCAAACAGATAACTCCACCATTCAAGCTCTCTCTACTGAAGTCTCTAAGTTGCGTCAAGAATTGCAGCTTCGCGATCAATTAGTGCAGCAGTTATCTCAAGAACTGTTCAGACTGGTAAAGGGTAATACCGATTTTATGCCCCAGCCAGAAGTTTCCGAACGTCATTCTATTGAGTTAAATGCTTTACGAGAACAATTGCAAGCAGTAGAAGAACAGGTAGGTTTTTACCAAGAGCAAATTAGCACTCGCGATAGCGAAATTTATCAATTGCGTCAGTCGGTTCAGGAACTAACTGACCGCTCTAGAATGTTAGAGCAAGTAGTGCAAGAACTACCTCAAATTTACCGTCAAAAGTTCGAGGAGCGCATGGAGCCGGTAAGAGAAAAGGTAGCATTACTACAACAAGAAAACCGTCAACTGCAAGCGGAATTGCAAAGCGTAAGTTATCGCTTAGCCCTAAAATCTCGCACGGCTTCCCATAGCGGTATCGACTTGCCTTCATTTCCTCGGCCTACTAATCCACCAGGCAACGTTTCGACGGTGCCAAATGCTTAGTTAAAATGCTTTGCTCCCATGCAATTTATAATACGAGGAAGGTTTAGATAGTTTGTTGTCTGACCGGGATGATTCCTGCATCATCTTTTCTTATAATCCAAAATCTAAAATATAGCCGTTCCTTGAAGCGGTTTGGTCAAAATAATTCATCATTAACTGTATTTAAGTAAAAAGCTTATGGTCGTATCTAGTGTTAAAGATATAGATTGAAAGCTTGTTACCCTTATTACACCGAGATAATTAGATTTTTGATTGGATATTAAGGATTAATGCTGTTTCTTATCGCAGAACCGGCGTTCCCTATTTCCTGCTCCCTTTTTTTAAACAGTTTAGTAACTCTAACAAGTACAGCTATAGCCAAAAAAAGAATTAGATATTAAACCCTCTTAAAATAAAAGAACATTAAGAAAAGTGTAAGAAAGTGAAGAATTACTCAGGAAAAATGATACAAACTGAGAAGTCCCAGTTTTACTTCTCCAAGTAAATTCTTCGATTACTTACATATGCGACGTACCTTCACCGCTCTGACGAATCGGTGCAAGTCTCTCGGCGAATCCTCCATGAGAACATTTACCGTTAGCGTAGCGTCTCCGGAGGAGATGCTTTGAAGCCCTACGCCCCAGGGACTTTTACAAAAAAAAATTTTTGCAGGCTGCATTTAATTGAATTACACCTACATCCGCAGATTTTACCATAAATTCGGTTAGCAATTCATCCCGACACCTCCCTTACGGGTAGGTGTGGGACTTCCTACGATTGAAAGTTAAAAATAGCTAAAGTAACTTAACGACGCTCGCAAGCCAACTGCTGAGCATATTTGGCTTAAAGATATCGTGAAGAAAATATGGCGGTTGATAGAGATTCGTAGAATATGCCAGCCCAAACTTCTAACACAAAAGTTGAGTTTGGCTTCGTTATTAAATAACTTGCTGCAATCAAAGATGACTTTAACACCTTTAGATATCAAGTTAATCGAAATGAAAATTTAGCCAGCTACCGCCAAATCTTTGTATTCTAAGACACTTAGAGCGTCTTCATAAGTATTGAAAATTTCAAAAACAGAATCTAGGTGAGTAAGTTCCAGAACCAACCGAACTGAAGCCGTTACATTGCAAATTACTAAACGACAATTATATTGACGTGCTGTTTTAAGTCCTTTAACTAAGCTGACTAAACCAGAACTGTCCATGAAATCAACCAATCGTAAGTCTACAACCCACAGTTGTTCTGAAGCAGGTGCTACCGAAGCAATCTGTTCGCTCAAAGCATTCCCACCCTGCAAGTCCATGCGGCCTTCGGGGTTAAACAAAGTAACTTGACGTTCGAATGTGAAAGTCATAAATTTAACTACTGGATAGTTGAAATACTTAAGAAAAAACAAAAACAGACACAAATACGACTTTCTCTCTCAACTAGAAACCTACCGCTTTTACCTGCATATTAGATCGGGTATTTGGGCAGTATAATTGAGACAAAATCAGTCGGTATTTATGCCGTATCATTTGTCCAAACAATTTTCAGTATAGGCATAAGCGATTTGCTTTTTCCGTAGCAACCGCTTCTTTTACCAAATTTTTATAATTCTCTCAGAGTTTTATGAATTTTTGATAAAATTTTTGTTATGGATGCTGGGAATTGTAAGGTTGTGGTAAATGAAGATCCAAAATATTAGTTTTATTTAATACAGCGAAAAAATAATATTTGATACGTTTTCTTTAGTGAAACCATCTTATCAGCAGTGTTAAGGCTGAAATGCACTACGAAGATTCAATGTTATTATAACCGACATAAAAAGTATTAATAGTTACTATGTATATGTTTTAAATGCTTTTTAGATAAAGTCCGGATTGGGATAGATACTGCATAAGGTGAATAACCGTTGATTTTATTGACACCTTAAGTAAAAAAGAGTCAATATGTAGAAATGTAAAATTATATAAATAGGTTTAAGCTGGATGTCTCTCGATTTCATATCACTGGAGAATATTCAGGAAATTGCTCATCAATACGGCTATTGGGCAATTTTTGTAGGAATTTTATTAGAAAACTTAGGCATTCCGCTTCCAGGTGAAACTGTGACTTTGGTAGGCGGCTTTTTAGCTGGTAACAACGAACTCAATTACTGGTTGGTTGTAGCAGATGCGGCAGCAGGTGCTGCTATTGGCGGAACTTGCGGCTATTGGATTGGTAGAATCGGTGGTTGGCCATTGCTAATGCGTCTGGCAAATTTATTGAGAATTTCTGAAGTAAAAGTTCTTGGCATAAAAGAAAAATTTAGCGAAAACGCTGCTAAAGCCGTATTCTTTGGCAGATTTTTTGCTTTATTAAGAATTTTCGCGGCTCCATTAGCCGGTATAGCTGAAATGCCTTTTGCGAAATTCTTGTTATACAACCTTTTAGGTGCTGGTGCTTGGGCTGGCGCAATGGTTTCATTGGCTTTCTTTGCTGGCAAAGTAGTATCTTTGGAACAAATGGTGCAATGGGTAGGTCAGTTTGCGATTTTCGCATTGCTAATTCTTGTTGCCGTAATCGCTATACCTTTATGGTTGGAGTCGCGGCAGGTTAAGGAAATAACAACTGAGGAATAGGGGATTGGGGATTGGGAATTCTTAGCTCCTAACTCCTAACTCCTAACTCCCTACTCCTAACTCCCTACTCCCTACTCCCTAGTCCCTACTCCCTACTCCCTTAATAATTATGAATTATTTCTGCTGGGGCCCAAATGCGAGTAGGCATTCCCCAAATGTAAATAAATCCTTCAGCAGCTTTGTGATCGAATTTATCTTCTGAACCGTAGGTTGCCATCTCAGGATTATAGAGGGAACTATCTGAATGACGACCAACAACGATCGCATTGCCTTTAAAAAGTTTCATTCGCACGGTTCCAGAAACTCGTTCTTGTGTCTTTTGAATAAAGGCATCAAGTGCTGCTTTGAGCGGACTAAACCATAAGCCGTTGTAAATTAGTTGGCTGTAAGTTTCTTCGATACCGCGCTTGTAGTGGCTGACATCCGCCGTCAAAGTCAAACTTTCCAAATCGCGATGTGCTTGAATTAAAGCCACCATTGCCGGAGACTCGTAGATTTCTCGCGATTTGATGCCTACCAAACGGTTTTCGATCATGTCGATGCGTCCTACACCGTGATTTCCTACCAGTTGGTTGAGTTGAGCAATCAGTTCAATTGGGTTTTTGGATTCACCATTGAGAGTCGCCGGAATACCTTTAACAAAACCGATTTCGACGTACTCTGGTTGATCGGGAGTATCGGCGATCGCCTTTGTCATCTCATAGATTTCTTCTGGGGGTTCGTATGATGGATCTTCTAAAGGACCAGCTTCAATACTCCTACCGAGAAGGTTTTTGTCAATACTGTAAGGGGAAGATTTTTTAACTGGTGAGGGAATACCAAAACTTTCCCCGTAAGCAATAGTTTCTTCCCGACTCATGCCCCATTCCCTTGCTGGTGCTAGTATTTTTAGATTGGGGTTCATAGCCGCAACAGCTACGTCGAAACGAACTTGGTCGTTACCTTTTCCAGTACAACCGTGTGCGATCGCATCGGCTTCGTATTTTTGGGCTGCTTCTACCAATGCTTTGGCAATTAATGGACGTGCAAGAGCAGTTGCCAGAGGATAACGATTTTCGTAGATAGCGTTAGCTTGAATGGCAGGGAAAGCATAATCTTTAATAAAGCTTTCTTGGACATTCACCACTAGCGATTCACTTGCACCAGACTTGAGAGCTTTCTCACGAACTGGCTCTAATTCCTCACCTTGACCTAAATCTGCTGCGAGAGTAATTACTTCTTCTACTCCCCACTCTTGTTTGAGGTAGGGGATACACACTGATGTATCTACTCCACCAGAATATGCTAAGACAACCTTTTTAGCGCGACCCATTGATTATTTCTCGATGCTGTAGAACGACGAATGTCTATTATCTAATTAATTTAGGTATATTCTCCTCAGTATTTATACTAATTCAGTATTTTCTACAGACTGTATAGACACTTGCCTAAGTATGAGTGTAACTAAAAAACTCAGGATAAATGCAGAGGTTAACACTCTGAGATAGAAGTATAAAAGCTAAAACTGATGACTTTTTTATTTTGAGCAAGAAATGATGTAGCTGATTTTGAAGTTAAAACTAGAGCCTAACTTACTTCATTCGATAAATTTTTTAAGTATTTACACTATATATTTGTAAAATTTTTGTAATTTTTTATTTTTAATTTCTGCAAAAATTACTAAATATTTATATTCAGTGCAGTATTTTTATTCATAATTATAAATAAGCGGAAGTCGCTACTATCTTAATCTAGTACTTCTTCTCAATGTAAAAAGTAACGGTAAAAAAAAATTTATAAATATAAAATTATAATGGCTAATAATTCGATTGGCAACGAATTAGTCCGCGCGATTAATTGAAGTATTTTTAGATAATTTTTATCAAACTTTAGTAATTTCATGCTCTTCATTCCAAATCAATATAGGATGAATTTATATTAAATAAGATATTCTCCTAAAACTTATACAGAAGCGAAAATTATTGTGTTATCAATCTAAGATTTATTATTATGCATTCAAAACTTAAATGGCTGATTCCAGTAGCTTTTACCTGTGTTGCTTTTGGGTCAAATATCCAAAGTGCAAAAGCGCAAACAAGTGTAAATAAAGAATTCGAGATTACATACGATACGTTATTTACATTAAGACCAATTGAAGAGCAACCGGGATTTTTTACTGCTCAGATTTCAGGAATTTCTCAAGAAAGTAATACTGCTTTCGGATTAACTAATTTTGAAAGTAATGCTTTCGGAAAATTGGTATCCCAAGAAACTATTACCGACGAGAACGGAAATATAGTACCAGTAAATCAAAAATTTCAATTCAATGCGAATCCCAACGTTATAGGTTTAGAAAATCCACTGCAATCTGTTATAGATCGGCGTATTGAATTAGGAGTAGTAAACCCACAAGCAAATTCCGATATATATTTTGGTGACACCGCTAATAAGTTATTTGGACAAGCAGCCGATGAGGCTGAAATTAACTTCTTTCCTCCAGGTACTCCAAACTTTCCAGGTACAGTAAGCGGTGGGGGTATTATAAATATTACTGGAGGAACGGGTGTATTTAAAAACGCCAGCGGTGAAATAACTTTCGAGCAGAGCGATCGCCTTCCATTAGATCAAAATGCTCCCGCTCCCGGTGTAGCAACATTGAAATTCAACATACAAACACCAAAATCGGTACCAGAGTCTACAAGTGCTTTTGGGTTATCTGCGGGAGTATTTGGTGCTGGTTTAATTTTGCGTCGCAATCGTCGTAAAGCTGCTTTGAAGCGATAATACTTAAGCCCGGTTTCTATAAGCAATCAAGTTTGTAACAAGTTGCCATACACTTAGAAACCGGGTTGATAATTTCATCAGTATAAATCACTATAGACAATAGTAATAAAAATACATATGAAAATTAAATACTGTTATAAGTTTTTAATACGCAGCAATTAAATCACAATTTCCGTAATCGGAGTCAGGTAAGGAACAGCAGTATAGTTGTAGCTGTCCTATTTTAAGGGAATAGTGTTGGGGGTGAAACTGTGTTTTTTAGTGTTGTGATTCCGACTTACAATCGCAAACCGATTTTGGAAAAGTGTCTCAAAGCTTTAGAAGTACAGGCTTTGAGTCAGAATGCGGTGACAGATTACGAAATAGTTTTGGTAGATGATGGTTCTACCGACGGTACTTTGGAGTGGTTAGAAACACACAAAGATGATTTTCCCCATGTACGAACCTTCGAGCAAGAACATATGGGACCCTGCTGCGGCACGGAATTTGGGGGTAGAAAAAGCGAAAGGCGATACAATAATTTTTATTGATAGCGATTTAGTCGTTACAGAAGTTTTTCTCCAAGCTCATGCAGATGCGCTGACTAAAGGACAGAAAGAGTTAGGAAGTGACAGGCTTTTTACTTATGGTGCGGTAATTAATACCGCGAATTTCGAGAATCCAACTTCCGAACCGTATAAATTAACTGATTATTCTGCCGCTTTTTTTGCTACAGGAAACGTTGCCATTCCCAAGCATTGGTTGGAGAAAGCTGGACTTTTCGATACTGGTTTTCAACTTTATGGTTGGGAAGATTTGGAATTAGGAGTAAGGCTGAAAAATTTGGGTTTAAAGTTAATTAAATGTCCTGAAGCAGTAGGTTATCATTGGCATCCAGCTTTTGATTTAGAGCAAATTCCTAATTTAATTGATAAAGAAATTCAGCGGGGACGCATGGGAGTTTTGTTTTATCAAAAGCATCCCACTTGGGATGTGCGAATGATGATTCAAATGACTTGGTTACACCGTTTACTTTGGGGTGTTCTTTCGCTGAATGGTGCGCTAAACGAGCGGACGATGGCTCCATTCTTGCGACGATTAATTAAATCTGGAAAACCGCAGTTAGCTTTAGAAGTAGCTCGAATTTTCTTGAATTGGTATAACGTTCAAGGTGTTTACGCTGCTTATATGGAAGCGAAAAAAGAACACAAGTTTAGTTAAAGAATTAGTGGGCTATATAAACCCGGTTTTTTGAAGAAATCGGGTTTATTAATTTCTATGTTAACTAATCATTTTTAATCGGGATTTCAATCGAAAATTCGGTATATTTTCCGTACTTAGTTCTATATTTTAGATTGCCGTTATGCTTTTTAACTATAATTTGATAGCTTATTGATAGTCCTAAACCTTTTCCTTTACCTACAGGTTTATTTGTAAAGAAAGGGTCAAATATTTTGGTTTGAATATTTTCTGGAATTCCCATTCCATTATCAGCAATTCTGACTATAAGATTATTTTCAGGGGAAATTTCTGTATGAATGCGAATTGTAGGTAATTGAGTAATATTATTTTCTAAGTCTGTTATCTCTTGTTTCCGATTATATTTTTCTTCAAGAGCATCAACAGCATTCGATAATATATGTAGAAAAGCTTGGTTTATTTGTGCTGCATAGCATTCTACTTTTGGGAGCTTGTCATATTCTTTAATAATTTTTATTTCAGGACGTTCTAACGTTGCTTTGAGTCGATGTTGCAAAATTAATAACGTACTATCTATACCTTCGTGAATATTAACAGGTTTTTTTTGAGACTCATCTAATCGAGAAAAATTTCGTAAAGACAAAACAATATTTTGAATGCGTTCGGCTCCTGCATCCATTGAAGATAATATATTAGGTAAATCTTCTGCCAAAAATTCTGTATCTACTGCTGCGGTTTTATCTTTAATTTCAGTATGAGGTTCGGGATAGTGCTGTTGATAAAGAGAAAGTAAATCGAGTAAGTCACGAACGTAACTATTCACATAGTCAAGATTTGCATAAATAAAGGTGACTGGATTATTTATTTCGTGAGCTATTCCAGCAACCATCTCACCCAAACTTGACATTTTTTCACTTTGAATCAGATGAACTTGAGTTTGTTTTAACTTACCTAAAGTTTGATTTAACTGCTGATTTGTATCGCGTAAATTTTGCTCTACTTGCTTTCGATAAGTTATATTTTGGTTTAATTTAGTTAAATTGATTGTTAGCTCTAATTGACTTATTACCTGACGGCTTAAAGCTTGTAAAGTTTGTAATTGTTCGGGGCTAAGTTCTCTAGGTTTATTATCAATAGCACATAGTGTACCGATAGGAAATCCATCAGGTGTTACTAAAGCTGCACCAGCATAAAATCTGATATTAGGTTCTGATATTACAAATGGGTTATTAGCAAATCGCTCATCTTCTTCAGCATTGGGAATAATCATCATCTTTTCTGGCTGAAGTATGGTGTAAGCACAAAAAGCTAGTTCTCTAGGGCTTTCCGTAACTTCTAAACCATATTTCGATTTAAACCATTGTCGATCTGTATCTATTAAGCTGATAAAAGAAATTGGAGTATCGCAAATGTGTGCTGCTATTGCCGTCAAATCATCGAATCGTTGTTCTGCTTGAGTATCTAAAACCTGATATTTAATCAGTGCTTGGAGCCTATCGTCTTCGTTGTCAGGTAAAGGTGGTAAATTCATTTATGTCTAATATATCTGAATTAATAAATTAAGTGACAATAAATCACAATTAACATTTGAGCTTACTTTTATTTGCTCTCAATCAAAAACAGCACAAACACCGAAATACGGTTTTCCGCCTCAAACGCGGCATTTTTATGTGGTAAATTAGAAAAGTTTTCTAATCTCGCACATCTAGGAATTCGGGTGTTTCCAGCAAGGAAATGCGACTAGATGGAGGTTTAACCCGAATAGGAGAAAAAATATGCCTGTTGTTTCGTTGGCTCAAATGATGGAGTCGGGAGTTCACTTCGGACATCAAACCCGAAGATGGAACCCCAAAATGTCTCCTTACATTTATACTTCTCGTAATGGAGTACATATCATTGACTTGGTGCAAACTGCCCAGTTGATGGATAATGCATATACTTATATGCGAACTCAAGCAGAACAAGGTAAGAAATTTCTGTTTGTAGGTACCAAAAGACAAGCTGCGGGAATTATTGCTCAGGAAGCAAGCCGCAGTGGTGCCCACTATATTAACCAGCGCTGGTTAGGTGGAATGCTCACCAACTGGACGACTATTAAGACAAGAGTAGATCGTTTAAAAGACTTGGAACGTCGTGAAGAAAGCGGTGCGCTAGATATGCTTCCGAAGAAAGAAGCTTCAATGCTGCGTCGGGAGCTATCAAAGCTGCAAAAGTACCTCGGTGGGATTAAAACCATGCGTAAAATCCCTGATGTGGTAATTATTGTGGATCAGCGCCGGGAATATAACGCGGTTCAAGAATGTGAAAAGCTCGGATTGCCTATTGTATCTATGTTAGATACTAATTGCGACCCCGATGTTGTCGATATTCCCATTCCAGCTAACGATGACGCTATCCGTTCGATTAAGTTGATAGTCGGTAAATTAGCTGACGCTATCTACGAAGGTTATCACGGCCAACTAAGTAGCGATGATGAAGACGAATACGATTACGAAGACAGCGGCGAATACGATTACGAAGACAGCAGCGAATACAGCGAATCTTCCGAAGAATCTTCTGAAGATAGTCAAGAAGGGGAATCCACTGAAGGATAAAGTTTAAACGGCTTTATCAATTCAGCAACAAAGAAAAACGTGGGAGGCATGATATCGATCGTGGTACAAGTCTACCCGAAAATCATACTTGTACGCGAGCAAAAAATATACGGTGACAAGGGGAAATATAGTATCCTACTAAATCTCCTGAGTATAAGTGCCTCCCTTTTTTTCAGGGGGCGATCGCCATCGAGGCTAGATATTTTATTTCTCTTCAAATATCGTAACAAGATCGCTGCCTCCTGCTTCTTTACACCTCGAACTTCCCAATAATTTAAGCCGAACGATAAAAATATTTCTGAGTATCTCACTGCTTGCGTAATATAGAAATACTCAATATCCCATCTTCGATTAAAACTATCAGTTAAGTATAAATTGAGGCAACATGGCGGAAATATCTGCAAAATTAGTTTCAGAGTTACGAAAAAAAACCGGCGCTGGCATGATGGATTGCAAAAAAGCGCTGAAAGAAACCGAAGGTGACATCGAAAAAGGCATCGAATGGTTACGCCAAAAAGGCATTGCTGGTGCAACCAAAAAGAGCGATCGCATTGCTGCTGAAGGTTTAATTGATACCTACATTGACCCAAGTAGTCAGGTAGGTGTATTAATAGAAGTCAACTGCCAAACTGACTTTGTTGCTCGTAATGATGCTTTCAAAGCTTTGGTGCAAAACTTAGCCAAGCAAGCCGCAACTGTTGATAGTGTTGAAGCTTTATTAAGCCAGCCCTATACCGAAAACAAAGAAAAAACAGTTGAGCAATCTATTACCGAGGCGATCGCCCATTTAGGAGAAAATATCAAAGTACGTCGCTTTGAAAACTATTCCGCTTCCGAAAATCAAGGTGTTGTAGATAGCTACATTCACACTGGCGGTAGAGTAGGCGTGTTAGTTGAACTAAAATGCGCTTCAGAGAAGGCTACTGGTAACGAGGAAGTTCAAACATTAGCGCGAAACGTTGCAATGCAGGTTGCTGCTTGTCCAAACGTTGAGTATGTAAATGTAAGCGAAATTCCTACTGAAATCTCCGCCAAAGAAAAAGAGATCGAAATGGGGCGCGATGACTTAGCGAAGAAACCTGACAATATCAAAGAAAAAATTGTTCAAGGAAGAATCGATAAGCGTCTCAAAGAAATGACTTTGTTAGATCAGCCTTACATTCGAGATCAAAGCACCTCGATTGAAGAATTGGTAAAACAAACGGGAAGTAGCGTCGGTGAAGAAATTTCCATTAGCCGCTTTACCCGTTATATTCTCGGCGAAGGTATTGATAAAAAAGAAGAAGACTTTGCCTCAGAAGTTGCCGCCCAAATGGGTAACAAGTAGTTCCTTGAAGAACATTTTCGTTTTTATACAGGTCAAACTTTTGAAGATTGACCTGTTTTTCATAATTAGTAGTTAGTTGTTAGTTGTTAGTTGAAACTCCCTACTTTCTACTTGTTACTTGCTACTCTCTACTTGCTACTTGCTACTTGCTACTTGCTACTTTCTACTTCAATTACATTAGACAAAATTAATAGATTAATTTCACATAATTTAACGCTTAAATAATTATCAAAATTAAGGGTATTTTTAAATCTTAATAATGATTATTTGGGAATTATTGCGTACCTTTGTACCACAGAATACGATAAAATGGAAAATAAGAAGATATGGCAAGACCAATCGAGCGAATAGAGCAGGATATTGTCGAGCTAGAAAAATCGATAGGATTCATAGCCGAACAACTCCAAAGTGCTTATAGCAGTTACTTAGAAGTTTTGGGACAAGCATTACGTCAGCAATTGATTTTAGCAAGTTACCATCTGTGTACCCAAGGATACCCAGATAGTTTTCTAAAATTGTCTTTGAATCAACGACAGAAATTGCAGAAAGCTATGCGTAAATTGGCAAAATCCGCAGTCCAAGATATGCAAACTCTAATGAACGATGAAGAGGAAGCAGAAGAAACTGAAAATGATTTAGAAGAAAGTAATTTAGACTCAGAAGAAGAGGAGATAGAAGAAGATTTAGAAGATGAAAAATTAGACTTTGAAGATGACGATTTAGAAGAAATTGTAGAAAAGTTAGAAATAGAAGATGAAGATTTAGAAGAAATTGTAGAAAAGTTAGAAATGGAAGACGAAGAAGAGCCAAATATTTTTTCTGAAAATGCTTCTCCCAGTTCACTTCCCTTAGATGCCAAAATAGCTTTTTTATCTGCCAAAAAAGGTCAGGCTCCCATATTCTTCTCAGAACCCGATTTTGATAAAGATTGGAAAAATTGGTTTAGCCCCAAGACTTCCAATCCAATGGAATTAGCTGCTTGGCAAAAAAACTTAGAAAGAGCTATTGGCTATATAATAAAAAGTCTATCTCGTGATGGCAATCGTTTGTTGCAAAAAGCTGGTATATTACCAAGAAAACTACCAGAGCAAGTTTTGGAAGCTGCTGTTGCTTCCTCCGAAGCATCTTCAGATGTGATGCCGGGGGCCACCTAATCTACTAAACTTAGTAGTGGGAATTCAAAGTGAAGAACAGCAGGAACCCGAAAACTTAACGCAAGTTATGGCTTTAAACTTACGGTTAGTTGAAATAGAATTTGCCGATCTTAAACTTTCCTCCGAACGCAAGCAGATTCGCAATATATTGAATCAGTTAAACAAGTTAGGCAGAGAGTACCAAAAGAAACAGCGAGAACATTCCATAGCTTCTGCTGAAGCAGCTTGGCGTGCTAGCTGGTATGAAGACTAATCGGAGTTAGGAGTTAGGAGTGAGTAGCGAGTAGCGAGTAGTAAGTAGAGAGTAGAGAGTAGAGAGTAGAGAGTAGAGAGTAGTTAAGAATTCTCTCCCCATCTCCCCATCCCCCGATGCCCCATCCCCGATGCCCATTGCCCAATCAATGCCCCATGATAGACGAAAAACCAGATTGGATAAGATTGCAAAAAGCTCTGTCGGTGGAAACGGAACGGGGTTTTATTAATTTGAAGGGTAGGCAATATCTCTTCAATGAGTTTTTGACTTTAACTTTTGGTAAATTTCCTGCTGGCTTACCTAGTGAAGAGCGTCGTCGCTGGCTGGATTTTTCGGTTAAGTTTGCAAATTATCCAAATCTGGAAACTGAAGATAGGCAGCATTTGGTGGCGGAAACTCGCCGATATCTTTATAGTTTGCAGCAAATCGAGCGGGGAGATGGTGAAACTAATTCAAATTCAAATTCAAAATCAATTAAAATCCAAATTCCTAAAACTAAAGTAGTAGCTGAAGTAAGTCGCCGACTTGCGCCGGAATTAAACCAAAAGCTGATCGATTTACCGGAAATTGGCTTTAAAAAGGCGGCTAAATTACAGCGTCTTGGTTTATCTACGGTGCGCGATTTACTATATTACTTTCCCCGCGACCATATTGACTATGCGAATCAAGTATGTATTGCGGAGTTACAAGTAGGTGAAACGGTGACGCTGGTGGCAACGGTGAAGCGCTGTAATTGCTTTTGCAGCCCTAAAAATAAAAAATTATCGATTTTAGAAATTCAGTTAAAAGATAAATCCGGTATTTTAAAGATTAGCCGTTTTTATGCGGGGAATCGTTACAGCAGTCGCGGCTGGCAAGAAAGTATGAAGCGCCGTTACGTTGCTGGTAGTACTGTGGCTGCTTGCGGTTTGGTAAAGGAAAGTAGGTACGGTTTAACTCTTGATAATCCAGAGTTGGAAGTTTTGGCGAATCCAGAAGATGAAATTGAATCGCTGACTGTGGGTAGAGTTGTTCCAGTGTATTCTTTAACTGAGGGACTCGTAGCGAGTACGGTGCGACAAGCCGTAATTTCTGCTTTACCAGCAACCGCGCAATTAAAAGAACCTTTACCAAAGGGTTTGCGGAAGAAATATCAGTTAATGGAATTGAAAGACGCGATTAATAACATTCATTTCCCTCCCGATAGCGATAGTTTGCGAGCGGCACGTCGTCGTCTGGTGTTTGATGAATTTTTTTACCTGCAACTCGGTTTACTGCAACGCCAGCAAAAAGCCCGTCAAGTTCAAAGGAGTGCGATTCTTGCTCCTAAAGGTGAATTATTGCAGCAGTTTCATCAAATATTACCGTTTAAGTTGACGGGGGCACAGGAACGAGTTATTCAAGATATTCTTAACGATTTACAAAAACCCGCAGCAATGAATCGTTTAGTACAGGGAGATGTAGGCTCGGGTAAAACGATTGTGGCAGTAGTGGCGATTATTGCCGCCATTCAATCGGGATATCAAGCAGCTTTGATGGCTCCTACGGAAGTTTTAGCAGAACAGCATTATCGTAAGTTAGTTAGCTGGTTTAACCTGCTGCATTTACCAGTGGATTTACTTACAGGCTCTACAAAAGTCGCAAAAAGAAGACAAATCCACGCCCAGTTAGAAACCGGAGAATTACCGCTTTTAGTCGGTACTCATGCTTTAATTCAAGACCCCGTGAACTTTCACAGATTGGGTTTGGTGGTAATCGACGAACAGCATCGTTTTGGAGTGGAACAGCGAGCGCGGTTGCAGCAAAAAGGCGAACAGCCTCACGTGTTAACAATGACCGCCACTCCCATACCAAGAACCTTGGCGCTGACTATTCACGGCGATTTAGACGTAAGTCAAATTGATGAATTACCGCCAGGAAGACAAAAGATTAAAACTACAGCTTTAAAAGCAGGCGATCGCCCCCAAGCTTACGATTTGATCCGCCGAGAAATTGCTCAGGGAAGACAGGTTTATGTAGTGTTGCCTTTGGTGGAAGAATCGGAAAAATTAGATTTGCGTTCTGCTGTAGATGAGCATAAAAAGTTACAAGAGGCGGTATTTCCCGAATTTCAGGTGGGGTTGCTGCACGGACGCATGAGTTCTGCCGACAAAGACGAAGCAATTACCAAGTTTCGCGATCGAGAAACGCAAATTTTAGTTTCAACTACCGTAGTAGAAGTTGGCGTTGATGTTCCGAATGCAACGGTGATGCTAATTGAAAACGCGGAAAGATTCGGATTGTCGCAACTGCATCAATTGCGGGGACGTGTCGGTAGAGGAGCAGCACAGTCCTTTTGTCTTTTAGTCAGCGGTTCTCGTAGTGCCGACGCTCAACAAAGATTGAAAGTATTAGAACAGTCTCAAGACGGGTTTTTTATATCAGAAATGGATATGCGATTTAGAGGTCCCGGACAAGTTTTAGGAACTCGACAATCGGGTATTCCAGACTTTACTTTAGCAAGCTTAGTAGAAGACGAAGAAGTATTAGTTTTAGCCCGTCAAGCAGCAGAAAAAGTAATAGAAATAGACGCAAGTTTAGAACGGTGGAAATTGATGCAAGAAGAGTTGAAATACCGTTACGAACGGTTAATGGGTGGAACGATTTTGACTTGAGAAGATTTTGGATTTTGGATTTTAGATTATAAAACAGCTTTAATTTTTATTCCCAATGCCCAATTCCCAATCCTCTTTCAAACAAAAAGAAGGCGATTCCCAAAAACCACCCCCTACACAAAATTATTTGAGTAAACTTCAACTAAACTCCATAGTCTCAACAAAATCTAAAATCATCTGCTTGAGTGCAACAGCTTCTTGCTTCATAAAACTAGTAGTCCTTCCATCCATAAATGTACGTTGACTGCTAACTATATAAAGAAAGTCACCATCGATAAAAGCGATTAATCCCCGATAGGCATCTAATTTTGTTGCAGTCCCGTTGTTTCCTGTTTTAGAAATTCTCGAACCTCCAGGCATATACAGCAATACAAAATAAGAACCTTCAAAAATTTTTGCCATATATTCGCTGTATTCGACTTGCGCTTCCGGTAAATTTGCGACTATTTCTTCAGGAACATATTTATTTACAAGAGTCGATCTCAAATATTCCTCTTGCCCAATAACTTCCATTTGTTCCATCTGTTTCGCAGGTAGAGAATAATAATCTATTCTTAAAAAAGTACCTAAATCGTCAGAAAAGCTAACCGTATTTTCTTGACTTTGAACTTTACCACCTTGATGGGGATCTACCGGAACAGGAACAGTAAAATTACCTGATGGTGACTCATATTCCTCTATATTAAAGGCTATATTAACTATTGTTTCATCTTCGTCTTCAAGTAATTCTTCTAATTCTGCTTCCTCGAAGGCGGCAATTACATCTTCGATAATTTCTTCAGCATCTGTGTTCTCAATTCCTAAAGCTTGTTGCAAACTTTTGACTAAAGGCATTTTTGTTCGCGGAATTTGCATTTCCTCTTCATCTAGGATTACACTTATCCCGGCGGCAAAAGCATCTTCTAAAAAATCACCCTCAAGTTCTTCGTTTGCAGCATTAAACAGCGCCCCCCGTCCTTTTTTTTCGGCTAAATTTAAAAGTTTATCAAGCATTTCTAATAAATCTTCATCCGAATATTCTTCAAAAATCTCGAATCCCCAAAGTATGTCAACTAAAAATTCTATATCTACATCTTCCAACGAAGAATCGGCAGATGCGGTTATGATTGCGACTGTAGCCACTGCTTCCTGGGAACTAAGCGACTTTTGTAATATTTCTTGCGAATTAAATAATTTATCGTATTTGTCCATAATTGTTACCTCCATGCATGATTATTGAGTACAGATAAAAAGTGGTAGTAGCTAATTTAGTAGCAATCACAAACGTTAAGTAGGTTAATAAAAAATGTATTATCGGGTTAAGATTATAAAAATATAGCTACATTAAATTATATGTAATTAAGATATTACTCTTATTAGAGTAACTCGTCCTAAGAACTATAAGAATTACAGTACAAAGATTGAAATAATAAGTTTAGATACTGATACTGCAACTTTTAGACCGATTTGAAATATTTTTTAACTTTTGCTTTTCTTTGATAGGTATTTATAGATATAATTATATATTTTTCATTTTTAAATTTAATTATTATCTCTTCAGACGGTTCATGGCCAATAGTAAATCGCGATTGGCCATGAAGTATTTTTGCAAAAAAATTAACCGACTTGTTCTAAATACTGGTTGACATCTTCTACAATACGAGTCAATTCGGCTTCCGTTGTCAAGCGGATGGTAGCATCACGCACGGTAAGTAAAACCTTCGCAGCGAAAGGACTAGGCCAGATATTAGGGTTGCAAAAAAATTCCAGAAAGACTTCTCCGGTATAACGATATTCCATTGAAGATTGAGGATTGGGTTTTCCTCCACCACTAGCAGTTTTAGCCGCAACCGCTTTGAGTTTCTGCATCAATTCATCTATAGCCGCTTTTAATTCCCTTGCTGCTGCGGGTGAAAAGCTAAAAGATACGGAACCTTCAACTAAATTAAGTGTCAAATGATTTGCAGACATCAGTTATTTATCAAAACATATTGCTCTTTTATTTTCCCTCTATATGGGGCATCGTAGTACAGGAATATTTTCTTTCTTAAATCATTGGAAAGAGGAAACGGGCAATGCGGAGTAGGGAGTAGGGAGTAGGGAAAAAGAATATGGGACTTCTACAAAATAATTTATCCAAAATAATCGTAGTGCGAGCTTCTAGCTCGCTCGTTATCTCCAGGGAGCGAGACGCTCCCACTAAGAATATTTACCCGGCAAAAATTAATCTGGCGGAGTACTAAGTAATTCGGCGTGAATAAATATAATTGTGTTCTGTCATTGCGACGAGGTATTCGGTTGCATTCGGCGGAGAGTAAGGCTCATCGCAACCGTTTCGAGCTTTTTACTTCTCGTTACATAGTTTGATTTATTAGTGCCCAAAAATTTCAAGCTGTAGGTGCTTTGGGGATTGCTGCATTTTTAGCAATTGCTTGTTTTGAAATTCTTCAAGGTACGGTTGAACGAATTATTAATGGGAGTAAACCAGTCACGATTTCAGCACCACAACTGTAGTTATTACTGTTAGTGCTGGGCATAAATATTTTTGTCGCTTTCTATGAAAGAGGTGTCGGAAAACAAGTTAATAGCCCAATTTTAATTGCCGATGCTCATCATACTATGAGCGATGTTTGGGTAACTATTTCTGAATAGCTTGTTAGCCTTAGCCAGTTTGCGGCACATCATTTTTTGCCCAACCATTACCGGACTAAAACCTTTATCCCCTCTTGCTTTTACAACTTCGTAGACAACTTTAGATACAGGAAACAAATCAACAATTCGTCTTAAAATTCTTAGCTCTAAGTTTTTATTAGCTTTAATACTTGGTGGCATTCCACCTTGCTTGCGATTATTGAATCTAGCTTGTCTATGAGCGCGTTGAGAATAAAGTAATTTACGGTTTATCCTTCTTCCCCTTCTGCCTCTACGCATCATTTCACGCTGAGCCATTCGTTTAGTTACATTTTTGAAAGGTAATTCAATGTGAGCAGTTAATAATGTGTCTTGTTTGCTCAGCACAGCCATGCCTGTAAACATTTTGCCAGGGGTCGATTCCGACCACAATTTCTTGAGTTTTGGTGTCGCTTGGTGATTTTAATAGCTGAACGTAAAATACGTTTAACTTTGACCATTTACCGATTGCTTTACCTTCTTTAATCCAACGTCTTGCTCTACTTGGTTTTGTTGGCATTAATGGCTTACCATTCCAATCAATTACTGGTACACGCATAAGAGATAATCCTCCGTGTTAAGTTTAAGTCCCTTCGCCCACCGTTAATAAGATGTCCTTTCTGCAAGCAACTAACCAAACAGTTTTAAAGATAATCCGAACTAGGGAAATATTCGGAAGTTTGTACCAATTAACGGCTCAGCGGGCTAGTCAATACTTACGTTGCTGGATTTGGTTCCGGCAAGCCCCGTGTCTTTAGACCGGGGTTACTGACCGTATTACAGAAGAAATCGAATCTCGTTTAGAAGAAAAGTTTAGCCCAGCAAGAGTTTTGATTCACGTCGAACCACCTGCTTACAAATCTAATCAAATAAACTTCTAGACACCCATTAATCAAACCAATTATAAAGAAACAATTAACTGTCTTTTACAAATTATTACAGTTGTAGTAATCTATTAGAAACTAGATGTCTTCACATTTCTTCAAATTTAACTGTAAAAATCTGCTAAATTTAGATAAAAGTCCGTTAAAAAAAATGTAAGTATTTTAAGGTAAATTTGAATTTAGCTGATACTTTTGCTTATATAGTGTTTGCTATAAAAATTCTATGCATTGTTATCTTTAATGCATCTTTAATTAAATTTTAAAACTGTTGATTTTAAATTAATTGTCGATTGCTCAATTTTTAGTCATTTTAACATATTTTGTTCTTAATGATGCCACAAATAACAGTTTTAATAGTTGACAATAGTTATGAAGACCGTCAGAGATATGAAAGCTACCTGCTGCAATCAAAGCAAAGCTATACAATTTTGTCAGAATCAACGGGGAACGCTGCATTAGATTTATACCAAAGGTTTCATCCCGACATAATCTTATTAGAGTATGTTCTGTCAGACATGAATGGATTAGAATTTCTGGCAAAGTTAAAACAGCATAAAGAAGTACCACCCGTAATTATGATAACTGGGTATGGTAATGAAAATATTGCTGTACGAGCAATAAAAAGCGGGTTTCAAGATTATTTAGTTAAGGAACAGGTAACGGCAGAACTTTTAAACTACACAATAAATTCTGCTATTGAAACTGTTGTCTCAAAATCTCAAGAAGTCGAAAAAAAATGGTGTGGTAGCGACGAGCGCTTCCGTACTTCCGTAGAAAATATGTTGGATTGTTTTGGTCTTTTCTCCAGCATTCGGGATGAAAGGGGTAATATTGTCGATTTTCGGATTGATTACATCAACGCCGCAGCTTGTGAATGTAATAAAATGGCTAAGGAGCAGCAGTTAGGTAACAAGTTATGCGAAATTTTTCCCTCCCATCGCACCACGGGTTTATTTGAGGAATATTGTCAAGTTGTAGAAACAAGCGAGCCTTTAGTTAAAGAATCTTTGATTTATACAGATGTTTTTGGCAAGCAGGAGTTAACAAAAGCTTTTGATATTCGCGCTGCAAAATTAGGAGATGGATTTGTTGCTTCTTGGAGGGATGTTACCGAAAAAAAGCAATCAGAAAAAAAATTACAAGATTCGGAGCAATTACTCGAACGCATTGCTGATACTACACCGGGTTTTTTATATGTTTATGATTTGGTAGAGCAACAGAATGTCTATATAAATCGTCATATTGGGCAAGTGCTGGGTTATTCAGTTGAACAAATCAAAAATATGGGTAGCAATGCATTCCCGCAGTTGATGCATCCTGATGATTTAGCAAGACTTCCTAGTCTTTTGCAAAGATTTGACACTGCAAAGGATGACGATATTTTCCAAACTGAATATCGATTGCGCGACGCAAATGGTGAATGGCGATGGTTTTATAGTCGAGATGGGGTATTTCATCGGAATTCTAACGGTTCTCCTCGTCAGTTGATTGGTACGGCATTAGAAATTACAAATCTCAAACAAATTCAAGAAAAATTACGCTTAAGCAACGAGCGATTTCAACTAGCATCTCATGCCGTTGACTCTGTAATTTACGATTGGGATATTACTATTAATAGTATTATTAGAACCGAAGGTTTAACTTCTATTTTGGGCTACTCTTTAGAAGAAATAGAACCAACTATTGAATGGTGGATGCAGTTAGTCCATCCTGAAGATAAAAATAATTTATTCCAACCTTTACAAGCTGTTCTTGCAAATCGTGAATATTATACTTTCGAGTATCGCGTGCGTCATAAAGATGGTCAATATTGCTACGTACTCGATCGAGGCTCCGTTGTGCGTAATGCTAAATCTCATGCGGTGCGGGTAGTTGGTTCGATAACTAATATTACAGAGCGCAAACAAGCTGAAACTGCATTACGCGAAAGTGAAGCAAAGTATAAGCGGATTATAGAATCCAATATTGTTGGTATTTATTTTGGTGACTTCACCGGCAGAATTTATGAAGCCAACGATGCTTTTTTAGAAATAATTGGCTATAATCGCGAAGATTTAGAAAATGGTTTGCTGTATTGGAATCAGATGACAGCACCGGAAATTGAATCCCAAGCAATGATTCCGAAAATCAGAGAGGAATTAAAATCTAAGGGACTTTGTATTCCTTTCGAGAAGCAATATATTCGTAAAGATGGTACTCGCGTATCTGTGCTAACGGCGATCGCCTGCATTGAAGGTAGAGAGGCAGAAGGCTACAGCGTTTGTTTTGTTTTAGATATAACCAAGCGCAAGCAAGCACAATTAAAATTACGTGAAAGCGAGCAAAGCTATCGGTTTTTGTCCGAATCAATACCGCAAATAGTTTGGAGTTGCAATTCACAAGGAGAGTGTGAATATATAAGTCAGCGTTGGGTTGAATATACCGGAAAAACAATTGAAGAAGCAAAAAGTTTTGGTTGGCTAAATATTTTGCATCCAGAAGATGCTGAATCTGTCACACATATATGGCACCAATCGCTAAGAAGGGGCCAACTCTACGAAGCAGAAATGCGCTATCGTCGCTGCGACGGGATCTATCGCTGGTTTTTAGTGCGAGCGTTGCCCATGAAAGACAAGCAAGGGCAAGTTCTAAAATGGTTTGGCACCAGTACTGATATTCACGAGCGCAAACAGTTAGAAGCTATCAGTTGTGAAATTGTACAACGCGAACAAACTGCCCGTACAGAAGCAGAAACAGCCAATAAAGCCAAAGACGAATTTGTCGCAATGGTATCCCACGACTTGCGATCGCCATTAAATTCAATTCTCGGTTGGGCGAAACTGCTACGAACTCGTAACTTTGATGAAACCGCCACCACTCGCGCCTTAGAAACTATCGAACGTAACGCCAAATCCCAAGCAAAACTCCTCGAAGACTTATTAGATACATCTCGAATCCTTCAAGGAACTATTCAACTTGATATAACTCTAATTAATCTCGTTAAGACAGTGGAGGCAGCGGTTGAGACAGCACATCCTGTAGCAGATGTCAAGTCAATTTATATAGAGTCCATACTTGATGATTCGCTTCCATTAATACAAGGCGATTCAAATCGCTTGCAGCAGGTATTAGGAAATTTACTATCTAACGCGATTAAGTTTACACCAAAAGAAGGGCGAGTTCGGGTGGAGTTGTCTGTGGCAGAGATGGGGAGAGGGGAAGATGGTGAGTCCACTCGTGTGCGGAGGTTCCCTCCGTTGAGCGAAGTGGCGAACCCGAAGGGGGGGACAAGGGGACAAGGGGACAAGGAGACAAGAAGAGAAGAAGAACTAACTTTTTCTACTTCTCCTGTTTTGAATTCTTCTAGATATGCTCGGATTACGGTTAGCGATACGGGAATAGGTATTAATCCGGAGTTTTTGCCGTATGTTTTTGAACGATACCGCCAAGCAGAAGGAACTAGAAAAAAAGGTGGATTAGGACTGGGTTTAGCAATTAGCCGTCATATTGTTCAACTCCACGGGGGTATTATTGAAGTTTCCAGTGGTGGAGAAGGGAAGGGAAGTAGTTTTACGATTCAATTGCCGATATGAGGGAGAGGGGGACATTATTAAAGTAGTAAGTAGTGAGTAGTGAGTAGTGAGTAGCGGGCAAAAGTAGACACCTCTACGGCAGCGACATTTATGGCAATGAGAATAAAAAGTGATTTACTCCCTACTCCCTACTCCCTACTCCTAACTCCCTACTCCCTACTCCTAACTCCCTACTCCCTACTCCTAACTCCCTACTCCCTACTCCCTACTCCCACTCAATAGTTCCAGGTGGCTTGGATGTAATATCAAAGACTACTCTGTTTACGCCTTTGACTTCATTTACAATCCGATTGGAAATTACTTCGAGTATGTCGTAAGGTACCCGCGCCCAATCTGCTGTCATGCCATCTTCGCTGGTAACGATGCGTAAAACTATGGGATAAGCGTAAGTTCTTTGGTCGCCCATTACACCTACACTACGAACTGGTAGCAATACTGCGAAAGCCTGCCAGTATTCGCTATACAGGTTATTACGATTAATTTCTTGACGGACAATTAAATCGGCATCTCGTAAAATATTTAACCTTCCAACTGTAACTTCCCCAATAATGCGAATTGCTAAACCCGGTCCTGGGAAAGGTTGACGCTGGACAATTTCTTGAGGCAAACCAACGCAACGTCCGACTTTACGAACTTCGTCTTTGAAAAGCTTACGCAAAGGTTCTACCAATTTAAAACGTAAGTCTTTGGGTAAACCACCAACGTTGTGATGACTTTTAATTTTTACTGCTACTCGTTCTCCGGTTTGCGGATCGACGTTGGTATCTGCGGATTCGATTACGTCGGGATATAAGGTTCCTTGGGCTAGATAATCAAAAGGACCGAGTTGTCTTGAAGTCTCTTCAAATGCTTTGATAAACTCGTGTCCGATAATACGCCGCTTTTCTTCTGGATCGGTGACTCCACTCAAGGCTCCAATAAAGCGCTCGCGAGCGTTTACGTATTCGACAGGAATATGAAACTGTTCTGAGAATAATTTTACTAGGCGTTCTGGCTCCAGTTTCCGCATAAAGCCTTGGTCGATAAAAACACAAGTTAACTGTTCTCCGATTGCTTTATGCAACAAAAATGCCAAAGTCGAAGAATCAACTCCTCCGCTAAGAGCTAATAACACACTCTTGCTGCCAACTTTAGCGCGAATTTCCCGAATCGCTTCTTCTACAAAAGCATCGGTTGTCCAAGTCGGTTCGCTTTTACAGATTTCATAAACAAAGTTACGGATTAAGGATAATCCACCGACAGAATGCACCACCTCTGGATGAAACTGTACTCCATAAAGTTTCTTTTCGGGATTGGCGATCGCCGCGCAAGGAGTATTGGCAGTATGAGCTAGTAGTTCAAACCCGGAAGGCATTTTCAGTACCGAGTCTCCATGACTCATCCACATCGTGGTACCATTTTCAACGTTGGTAAGTAAATTTGTCGCATCGTCAATATGCAAAGCGGCCTTACCATACTCGCCTCGATCGGACTTTTTAACTTCTCCGCCGAGTTGCTGCACCATTAGCTGCATACCGTAGCATACACCCAGAATGGGAATCCCTAAATCCCATATTTGAGGGTCGCAATGGGGAGCTTTCGCATCATAAACCGAACTCGGGCCACCTGAAAGAATGATTCCCTTGGGGTTTAGCTGACGAAGCTGCTCTGCTGTAGTTCGATAAGGAAGAACTTCCGAGTAAACTTGAGTTTCACGGATTCTGCGAGCGATAAGTTCGGAATATTGAGAACCAAAGTCAAGAATCGCAATCATTTGACGGTTAAGTTGTCTTTTAGATTCTACTTTGTGAGCTTGAGGAGCATCTTTAGTTAGTAGAGTCACCGCTGTTTTCATAATGGGGGGAAAGTTTGAGAGTAAGGATTTACGATAGCTTCCGATGCAGGCTAAATACCACAAAGGCTAGCTGTATCCAGCAGAATTATTTAACAACTTTCACATCAAGCGCAATTTCCATATATGCACCTGCTGGGCTTCTTATATTTGTAAATGCTATTAAGATTAAAAAGCTACCTTAAACTGGATAGAAAAAGATATATTTATTGATATGAATTTCTTATGTTTATTTTTATAAACTTACCACAAGTTGGTCAATATGCGTAAAGGTGAATTTGTTTTTTTTACAAAGACTTCAAATTTCTAAGTTTCCGAGATGCTTGCATTATCCAGTGACAAATTAGCTTTCGACCAAAATTAATCAAAAAATAGGTTTAAACGAGATAAAGAACATGATATCTTCCATAAGACACTTCAGGTAATATATCAACCCAGGGGAGGGGTATTATTTCTTGTGTAAATATAAATATAATATATAACTCGAAATTTTATATTTGCCTAGATAATTTTATTTTTTTTACACCTTGACTTCTGCGAGTAAGTTTTGCATAGCTTCTATAGAAAGTCCTTGCTCGATGTATTGAGGAGATTCAGGGTTAAATGGGGCTTTCAAACGGTCGATACTAATAATATTTGCCTGTTGAGGTATTACTGGAAACGTCCGGATCGAAAGCAGTTGGACGCATCAAAGAACTAGAAAATCCTCTAAAAATAGCAACTTCATCTCGTTCGCCATCAACTTCCACCGTCACCAGCAAGACTTCTTGAGGACGTTTGACAGTATATTGCTCCAGTCGTTTATTAATTAAATTTGTCATTAAAGGTTGAAAATTTGGAATTGGTAATTGAAGAATTGGGCATGGGGGGTAGTAAGTAGCGAGTAGTGAGTAAACTACCATCCATTCCCTAATCGTTGCTCATTACTCATTACTCATTACTCATTACTCATTACTCATCACTCGCTACTTTAAGAATGTCCCCCCATCTCCTACTGCGGTGCAGCTGTACGCCCTTGTTTTCCGAGCTTAACGATAACGAAGTAAGCCAAGCACACAACGTAGAAAATTAAACCAATAATACCTACAAAGCCTAACTGTCCATTGTTGCTGTTGGGGCTAAAATACTCTTTAAATAATAATGGGGCTTCCAACCAAACCCTGCAATAAGGGGTTTTAAGAGTAACTTCGGAAAAAGCACAACCCAAGAAAGGAATAGTGAGGATGGCTCCTAAAGCACAATAAATGCTTGTAGCCCATCTCCAAGAAGTAAAAATAAACTTCAAGGCTCCATCAGAACCATATTCAATTTCATCGTTCAAGTCTGCCCAAAACCATAATGAAATTGGAATTAAGATACGCGCCATTAAAGATGAAATGAAACTTACCCCAAAACCGCCAATCATCAAGAAAGTCGTAATCATTAATAAACTTGAGACTCGCCAGTAAATAGTTAATAGACGCTGGATTCCATCAGCTTTTTGAACAAATGCCCAAATAAGTAAAACTAAGGGAATCAATACGGTAAATAAAACCGCCAAACGATAGTCCATCCAAACTAACGAGCGAAACCAAACATCATTATTATCCATAGTTTTTCCTATATATAATCCGCATACTTTAACTAAGAAAGCCTCAATTGAAAAGTAAAGCCTGTGAATATTTATATCCGAATATTTTAAAAAATTAAAATAGGACTTACACATAACACTCTTTTGTTTTAGAGCGGCTTCTGTGTAAGTCCCAGTTTGAAACGGTTTGTCTGGGATAAAATCCCACGCTTGCAACCTCGTCAGAGATAGACATTCCAGGATAAACCTGTGATTAGAATTAGATTCTAAAATGAATGTGAGTTTAAAAACGATTATCTCAAATACGAAGGATAAGTTAAAGCATTAATTGCTTGCGTGGAAAAACAGACATTGCTTTGCGACAAACTTGATTTTTAGTCGTCGTAAATTTTACACTCATCAGCATCAGGGTTTTCGTCGCAGTACTTCTCTAAAGAATTCTTGGGCTTTGATTGGCGCTGGTGAGAAGCTTCGGCTTGTAATTCTTCTACTGCATCCCAAGCAGCAGCACACTCAGCGGAGTTATTACCTGAAGTATCGCAGACGGTGCGAGCTTCCTGAAGTTCTTCCTGAATTTTGTCTTTGATGTCGCTCATAGTTCTTGTTGTGTTAATTGTTCTTAATACAAGTATAGAAAAAGTTCGGCACAAACTGTTTGACAGTTTCCACTATTCTAACTAGTTAGAGCCATCATTTATGGTGATGTAATAGAACGGCACTATCAACATACAGCAAATATTCTGGCGTACAGAGCCTTCAACTTAAACTTTTAAGATTTTTAGTATAGTTTCGATTAACATCTATAGAAACAAGTATTAGAGTGGAATAACTACCGGTTTCTAAGATTGACTCACATTGGAAGATAGAACTATAAAATAGTCAACTACTTTTAGACGTAAATAATGGCTTTGAGCATATAAAAGTAAAAAGTATTAGCTGTCTTCGCATAAAAATATAAAAAGTAATTTATGACAGATAAAATGCAGTGGAGCAACGCCTTATCAACCCTCCCTTCTCTAGAAGCAGCGATTTCTGAAGTCGTAGAACAAGCTGTAGGGAAGTTATCGCAGAAAGCAAGTTTAGGAATCGCGTTTATTAGCAGTGCTTTTACCAGCGAGTATTCCCGGTTTTTACCTTTACTCGCACAGCAATTAGATGTGCCCGTACTAATCGGCTGTAGTGGCGGCGGTGTAATCGGTACAAGCAGTGATGGAGCCGCTCAAGAACTTGAAGATGAACCAGCTTTATCGCTGACTTTAGCTTATTTGCCAGAAGTAAACATTCATCCGTTTCATGTACTTGCTGAAGAGTTACCCGATTTAGATAGTTCTCCTGATGCCTGGATGGATTTGATTGAACTATCACCAGACGGAACACCCCAATTTATTTTGCTTTCGGGTAGCGTAGCGAGCGGTATCAACGACTTATTAAAAGGTTTGGACTTTGCCTATCCCGGTTCCGTTACCGTAGGAGGGACAAGCAAGCGGTGGAATGGGAAATCGCATAGCCTTGTTTTGTAACGACAAGCTGCATACAGAAGGTACTGTCGGAATAGCATTAACTGGCAATATCACCTTAGATACAATCGTCGCTCAAGGTTGTCGTCCAATCGGTACACCACATCAGATCGGTAAGTGCGATCGCAACATCATCTTAGAAATTGAAGAACAGGTGCCGTTGATTTTATTGCGGGATTTGATTGCTAGTTTAAATGACGAAGAAAAAATCCTGGCTCAAAACTCATTATTCGTCGGTGTAGCGATGAGTGAATTTAAACAAGATTTACAGCAAGGAGACTTCTTAATCCGTAACATCCTTGGAGTCGATCCATCCGCAGGGGCGATCGCCGTAGGAGACTACCTGCGTCCCGGACAGCGCCTACAATTCCACCTCCGCGATGCTCAAACTTCCGCTCAAGATTTAGAATTTTTACTCAACAAATATCAACAAGAACAAGCCAATAAATCATCTCCGGTAGGTGCTTTAATGTTTTCCTGCTTGGGTAGAGGTGAAGGACTTTATAGAAAACCAAACTTTGATTCCCAATTATTCCAACAGTACGTCAAAGATATACCTTTAGGAGGATTTTTCTGCAACGGTGAAATCGGCCCCGTAGGTGAGAGTACTTTCGTTCATGGTTTTACCTCCGTTTTTGCGATTTGCCGTACTAGGGAATAGGGGATGGGTAGATGGGGTAGAGGGGGTAGAGGGGGTAGAAAATTTTTATTAACTCCTAACTCTTAACTCCTAACTCTTCAAAGCAACAACGTTGAATGATTATCAATAAAAGTCCGATGCCCATCGGGAGTCATGGCGCTATATTTCTCGAAGTGCTGGCGTAGTTTTTCGGGAAATTCGGGAAATTCAAGGAATGCATCTCCAGCAGCTATATTTGCCCAGAAACTTCGTAATGTCGGTGCTAATTCTTCTGCTTTGTCTTGGGGAAGATTTAGTGGAGGTAAAGTTAGCAGTTTGACTATAAATGGAAAACTGCGATCGCACATCCATTGACGGGAACTTTGCTGTAAGTCAGGGAAGTTAGAAACAGATTCTACTTTACGAGATAATATTTGCAACTTACTTTCTCCGCAATTATCCTGACGATATTCCAACATTCTGTAGGGATGTGGATAGCTAACTAAGGAACCTGTAGTGATATCGTATACATTATCCTGACAAGCTATATCCTGAATATGTAAATGCCCAGTAAAGACTAACTGAACTTTGTAGCGTCGAAGAATTTGTAATAGCTCCGGTGCATTATCTAACATATAGCGGCTTGCCATCGGATGACGCGCTTGATTTGGCAAATGCTCGACTACATTATGATGAACCATCACCAGAATTAATTCATCGTTAGATACTGCTAAAACCTCTTCTAACCAGCGTAACTGCTCGCTATCTAAATGGCCTATCTGATTACCTTTATCATCAAAGTTATTAGAATTAAGAGCAATTAACCTAACATTGGGTAGTAATTCACAGGTATAGTAAAGCTGTGAACTATCTTCATAGCCAAATTTACGGTAAAACCGAGGAAAATCCTTAAAAGCAATCGATTGCTCGTTAGCATTTAGAACCGGAACATCATGATTGCCAGGTATAACATAAGTAGGAAAAGGCAGTTTTGCCAAACGTTCTTGCAACCAAGTATGATTTTCTGGTTCGCCGTGTTGAGTTAAATCTCCTGGTAGTAAAAGAAAATCTAAATCTAGTTGTGTTAAATGTTCTAAAACACTTTCAAAAGCCGGAATACTAACTTCCACTAAGTGAAAGCGACTCGGATGATCCCAGATAGTATGGGGAAGCGCAACGTGTAAATCGCTGGCGATCGCAAAACGAAAATTTAGACTCATTGAAGTAAATTAATCTGATACAAAGATGTAAAAAGCTTCTTTTGAACTAGAGTATAACGTTTGAAAGCGAATGAAGCATAGGAATATTCTTGGTTTAATATTTGTAAATATTTGGCGAAAAGGTGAGAGAGTTGAGAGTTATAAGTTAGGAGTTATAAATTAGGAGTTAAGAGTTAGGAGTTATTAGATCGCTCTTAGGTAGCAAGATAGCGGACATTACGGAAATTAATTGAAATCACCATGAAAACTATTTGCTTCTAACTATTCACTGGTAACTGATTACTGTTCACTGTTTATTGCTCACTGTTTATGAATCGCGTTCGAGTTCGTCAGCACGTTAATCCTTTAGGAATAAGATATCAAGCACCAATCGATCCAATTGATTGGGAAAAGATTTATGTAAATCCAAATCAACCTTTACTTTTAGATATTGGTTGTGCGAGGGGTCAATTTTTAATAGAAATGGCGCAGTTAGAACCCAACTGTAATTTTCTGGGTTTAGAAATTCGCGAACCTTTGGTGGAAGCAGCCAATAAAATACGCTCGGAATTAGGATTGACTAATTTACACTATATTTTTTGTAACGCGAATACTTCATTAAAGCCAATTTTATCTTCCTTTCCACAAGGAATTTTACAGCGAGTGACAATTCAATTTCCAGATCCTTGGTTTAAGAATCGTCACGCAAAAAGGCGCGTTGCACAACCGGAATTAGTGACAGAATTAGCAGATTATCTCGCACCAGGGGGAACGGTATTTTTACAATCGGACGTTAAATTTGTCGAGATAGAGATGTGCGAACGTTTTGAAGAGAATCCTGCTTTTCACAGACAAAGCAAAGAATGGTTAGCAGAAAATCCCTTACCAGTTGCAACGGAACGAGAATTATTTACATTACAAAAGAACGAACCCGTTTATCGTGCAGTATTTGAAAGAGTAATGCTGTAGAGACGTAGCAGTGCTACGTCTCCCAGTATTTAGATTTATTTTTAAAAATTGAAAAATTGGTGAAATGGAATTAGGAGTTAAGAATTTTGAAAATGTAGAACAAGCTTACGAATTTTTAAAGCAACTCGATGCACCACCAAGGTTAATTCGTCATGTTTGTTTAGTTGGTGAAGCTGCCGATTTATTAATTCAAAAGTTTAATCGAATGAACGTTGATTTTGATGAAAAATTTGTTCGTTTGGGAGTAGCATTTCACGATACAGGCAAAATTATTCATTCTCAAGAACTTGTTTCTCCAGGTAATCAGCACGAAGCAGATGGAGAAAAACTATTAATTAGTAAAGGTGTAAGTTCTAAAATAGCTAGATGCTGTCTTTCTCATGCACGATGGAAAACGATGGAATGTTCTCTTGAAGAATTGATAATTGCTTTGGCCGATAAACTTTGGAAAGGTAAGCGAGAAATTGATTTAGAAAAAGCAGTTATTGAAAGGATATCTAAATTAATTGATCGAGATTTTTGGGAATTATTTATTGAATTAGATTCGCACTTTGAAACCATTGCTTCTCTTGGTGAAGAAAGACTAGCTAGAAGCTTGTAAGTTATTTTAATCTTTAATCAAGCTCATTCTACTGAAATTAGATTGTAGGGTGTGCTGTCATGGAGTGCAACGCATCGCGATTAGCCTAGATAACCGCCTCGGTTGGCAATTCCAAGGCTTATATACAAAGTACGTTAAAACGCACTAAAGTCCTTGCTCAGTCTGATTTATCAGACTTTGTATATTAGCCTAAGAATTTATTCTAAGGCGGTTTACGAAGCCTCTCGCTAGCGATAGCCAAAGCTTGGCATATAGAATAATTTCCCGAATATTGCCGATTACAATACGATGCGCTGTTTAATTAAAGTGGCGATCGCCGGATCTTTTCCCATCGCGGATGAAGCACTTACGTAAATTGGCTAGGATGGAAGAGTCGTAAAATATGTTTTGAAATACTTTTTGAAGAAGACATCGTGATGATTTTTTCGTGATGTTTTGGTTAATCATCAATAAATTTCAATATGTCAAGTAGCAATAGTTTATTTTTATTATGAATTATGTAAGATAAAGATAAATTTTTAGCTTAGGGATAGTTAAGTTTGACTCGGCACAGAAAAATAGTATTGTAAACTACACAAAGTTATAAAGATTTGTCAGTATCTAATTTAAAGCAAAAGATTAAAAGTGAGTGAATTACTGTATTTTAAGGTAAATTTGTGCGAGATTAGACTTACATAGATACTCTGATACTAAAAAAATAAACCTCATGGATTCTTTATTTATCAACTCGTTACTTGAAGATTTGAAAAACCCGGATGAGGTAGTGCGTGAAGAAGCAACTCGCAAATTGTGGCGCTTATGGTTTCAGCAAAAGGGAGTTTACGGGTTAGAAAAAATCGAAGCTAGTCAAAAGTTATTAGATGCAGGCAAAATTACCGAAGCTGAAGAAATGCTGACGCAATTGATTGAAGCACAACCCGACTTTGCCGAAGCTTGGAATCGTCGTGCATTTCTGTACTACACGAATAACGAGTACGAAAAGTCTTTAGCCGATACCCAAGTAGCAATAGAACTTAATCCGCTACATTTCGGCGCACTTCACGGCATGGGCTTGTGTTATGCAGCTTTAGGAGAGTACGCAAGAGCAATAAATTCTTTTCAGCGTGCTTTAGCAATTCAGCCTTATTCTCTAATAAATCAGAAGTTGATTTTGGAATGCACGCTTAGAGTCAGTTAAAAGCGCATAAATAAAGCTGTATTTAAGTTGGCTGCATTGGATAAATTCTTATTTGTGCCGACTTATTTAGAGGGGGAATTATTTTTTATTCGTAGATGGAGGAATAAATTTATAATGTGATTTACGATTAATTTGCCTATAACTACGTTTAAGTTAAAAATAATAAAATTTTAATTTTTAGACGAAAATGCCCATAATAAATATTCCCTTTTAAATTTAAAGGTAAATTACAACTTATGACGATAGCTTGGGTTAAGCGCACGAAAAATAAGATTGCGCTCTAACCCAAAATTTGCGCCCTGGATATTTTGTAATATTATTCACGAACACTAAATTCAACATTTAATGTATTAACGTAAAATTTAGCATTTTTAAGGTGAAAAAATTTCTAAATCTTTACAAATATTTTTAACTAAAATATCAACAATCTCACTATGTCTGGGAATTGCGGATGTTCTATTATTAGAAGGATTATAGTAAATTGTATGCTTGCCACCTTCTCGCAGAAAAAGACACCCATTTTCTTCTAAATGACGAATCAGTTTACGTCTTTTCACTAAATCTTGACTGTAATTGCTTCACGAATAACATTTTTACCTAAAATTTGTTGCTCTGCAAGTTCTCGATTTGATAATAAAATAAGTTCGATAGCCTCCTGCAAGCTTTCCCTTGCTGCTTCTAAAGTTATTTCTTGTACATTAGCACCGGGTAATTCTTGGACGTAACCAATATACCAATCGTCTACTTTTTCAAATACTGCGGTAAAAGAATTTTCCATCTATGTTAATTTATACAGGTAAACTTATAATATTGGTTATTGTATTTCAACCAAATATTATTAATAAATAGAGTTTTGTTTTCAATTAAAGATTGAAACTCTAATATTATTTTATATTCTAACTAGTAGCTTGGGTTAAGCGCATGAATAATAAGCGTTTCATACATAAAATTAAGATTGCTCTGTAACCCAACATTTGCAGCCTGGATATTTTGCAATCTTGTTATTCCCGAGCATGATGTTGAGTTAGGACACTTTGGGAATCAAGTTTCTCGTTACAGATGTATTTTCTCAATCCTGTCTAAGCCAACCTACAAGCTACAGACTTCATATAAATATACATATCATCAAGGCTGCCATTCTCCGCATATAGCCTACTAGTAACATAAACTACCTATTTTTTTGTGAGAAAAGAAAATCAAGCCGTATTAATACTGACTTTTTGCGAGTAAAATATGCTTAAATATCTCAGTACCGTATTGCTAAGAATATTTACTTAAATACCTTACGATGCATCGTAAAGGTTTTTAATATTTTTGTCTTGTGCTTTCCTGTTGTCTTGTTGTAATACAAGGCTTTGAGTGCGATTTTCCTAGAAATGGCAAGGGTAAAGGGTGACACTGTTTTAATTCATAAGGAAGTTCTAGGCGATGGCTTTTCTCCACCTCAACAAAAAATCATTCAAGTTTATAACAGCGACTTTCTTCGTATCCTCAAGCTGTTTTTTCGGTAATAGCGCATTTTCTCAAACTAGCAATGCGTCTACAGAAAATTATCCAACACAGATTCGTTTGGGAATTCGCACTACTTCCTCTGCGATTGGAAGCAAAAATATAGATGGTAGCTATGGTGGCTTCTGCGGAGAATTTTTGAAAACATTAGAGCAGGAATTAAGCAGACAAAACCAAAAAATCCCAGTCATAGCGCTAGATATAGCCAATCAGTATCGAGGAAGAGAATATCCTCGATATGACGGACTTATAAGTAATAAAGTTGAAATTGAATGTGGTCCTAATTCTACATCTTCACTTAAATTGAAAGATACACGAGATAAAAAACCTTTCAGAGACAAGATAATATTTTCTAGAAGCAATTTTCATACTACCGGCATAAAGTTACTTTTAAAGAAAGAAACGGCAGAAGAATTACATAATACACCTCTAAAGCAGTTAGAAAATAAGCTTTCTACATTACGAATAGCTGCAATCAAAGGTACAACAACCTTCAAAGAATTTAGAGTTAATAGAAATTTCTATAATAGTTTCGTTTTCTATCCTAAGAGAAAGCAAGCTAATCAAAAATTAGATGTTCGAGATTTTGCCTTAGATGATTTAGAGGCAGGTAAAGTCAAAGCATTTGCCAGCGATGCAATTATATTGCGAACTCTTTTGGAGAAAGGAGTTAAAGGTGAAGTTGGATATAGAAAAGATAGACAACCGTTGAAAAATCAAAATTACGTTATATATCCTCCAGAGCCAGGTAAATATCTACCCAACCTAGAAAAACAACAATATGCGATCGCAATTAATAAGAATACACAGTATGCCCGATGGCTGAGAAAAACAATAGACAAAGTTTTGAGCAATGCTAGTTTAAATCAAGCCAAACAATATATAAAAGAATACGAGAATGGGAAAGATACTTTATTAACTCAACTACCAACTCAAGCAGTTAAACCACCTCAAGCAACTGAAGCTGTTGAAACAACTGAAGATATTGAAGCAGTTGAAGCATCGGATCGAACAAAGAGTAATAAAAAGGATAATCCATTGTCAGATCCCAACGTTGTCATTGCTTTGATTACTGCACTATCAACCGCAGTACCAGCAATATTACTCGGATACTGGCAACATGGTAAAAAGGATAACGCAAAAAGTGAATAAGAAAATGGGGGTGTATCTAAACAGTTACGCCTTCCAATTCCTCATCAGCTAACTCATACATCTCGCGTAACTTCTGCAACTTATCTTCACTAGCATCCCAAAAACCTCTTCCGTGGGCTTCTAACATTCTACTTACAATATTTTTAAACGCTTCTGGATTGGCTTTCCTCAATTTTTCCGCCATTTCAGGATCTAAAGCATAAGTATCGACTGCTTGGTCGTATACCCAATCATCCGTAAAATCCGCAGTACCGCCCCAGCCAATCAACGCTGTCATTCGTTGCGATACTTCAAAGGCACCACCACTACCTTGATTCACCATCGCTTCCGCCCATTTGGGATTTAATAACTTGGTGCGATATTCCATCCGCAATAAATCATCTAAGTCGCGGGGGGTAGTATCTTTAGAAAAACTTTCCACAAAGCTCGCTTTAACCTTTTTTCCACCTTGTTTTTCCGCAGCTTTCTTCAAACCGCCAGTATTGCCGTAGTATTCTTGAATATCAGTCAAACCGTATTCCACCGAGTCAATTTCTTGGACAATTTGACTGGTATTTTGCAAAAGTTGGTTTAACACTTCCGGGCGTGCTTTCCCTTTATCTTCTCTTCCATAACTAAACACATTCCGACTTTGCCAAGTATTCGCTAACTCATCGCCCGATTCCCAATTACCATCAACAACTCGATCGTTTACCAGCGAACCAAAATCACCCGCAGGATTAGAAAATAATCTTGCTGAAGTATTCTCAACACCTTTTTCTTTTAACTCCAAAGCGTGCTTGCGAATGAAATTTTGATCTAAAGGTTCATCTTTATCCGCAGCACGTTGAAATAAATCGTCCAACAACTCAATAATATTTACAAAACTATCGCGGAAAATCCCTGAAAGATTAGCCAAAACATCAATCCGGGGATGCCCAACCTCAGAAGCAGGTTTTAATTCATAACGAACAATTCTTCCCGTACCTTCCTTCACAGGTTCCGCACCCACTAACTCCAATAAAATACCTAAAGATTCGCCCTTTGTTTTGATAGCATCCAATCCCCACAACATTACCGCTACCGTCTCCGGATAGCTGCCGTTTTCTTGTAAATGCTGCTCAATAATCTTCTTAGCAACCTCCCTTCCTCTTTCATAAGCAGCAGGAGAAGGCATTCTGTAGGGATCTAAAGCATGAATATTTCTTCCCGTCGGTAACACGCCAGCACCATCCCGCAACAAATCCCCCCCCGGTGCAGGTGGAATATATTCGCCATTCAAACCCCGTAATAAATTCGTTAACTCATCCGTACTTTGCATCAACAAATCTTGAATTTTCTCTTCCTCTTCCCCACGTTGCAAACTTTTCTCCGATGTCGAGAGAGGCTTTAAAGTCTTTGAGTTTCTCCGGGGGCTGGGGGGTTAGGTTTTTCGTTGACTCCTCCCCAAAATAAGCATCCAAATAAGACTTCATCTGCTCCTGATTTGGTGCTTTCCCCAAAATATGTAACCCAGAAGAAAACAACCGATTTTCCAAAACCTGCAAATATTCGTACAGCTTCACCAAATAATCGTTAAAAGCATTTTGGCTAAACATTCCGATATTTTCAGGTGTAAACTCAATTCCCAACTTCTTCGCTTCCTCAAACGGACAATCAGCATCCAATCCAGAATCAACAATTTTTTTGCAAATCCCTTCTTTAACTACATAATTCTTTTGCGGATCTTCCCGATACTCCGCAATTAAATCCCGTAGCTCAGCCGTCAACTTATACAAACCCGCACGTCCGTAAGGTGGTACGTTGTGAGAAATCAACACCCCATAACCGCGACGCTTCGCCAAAATCGACTCCGAAGGATTATTCGCGGCATAAATGTATAGATTGGGTAAATCACCAAGTAAAATATCCGACCAAGAATAACCAGTATTGCCCAAAGGCGATCCGGGCAACCATTCCACAGTGCCATGCATTCCAAAATGAACCAGCGCATCGGCAGCAAACTCATTTTGCAACCACTTGTAATAAGCAGCATACTGGGGATGCGGCGTTAAATCGCGTTCAAACATCAACCGCATCGGGTCCCCTTGAATCCCTAATGGTGGTTGAACTCCTATCCAAACATTGCCTAATTGGATACCGCCAACATGAAACTCATCCCCGTAGGTTTTGATACCGGAACCCGTCAGCGATTTCCACTGCTTTTCAACGCGGGTTGTTTGGAGGTATCCCAGCCATTTTTCCAAAGTTCTGACATTTACAGCTACATTTTCGGGGTGCAATTCGTCCGCTTCTTTCACCAAACGAATCAATTCTTCCCCATCTTCCGGTAATTCTCCAACGTTGTAACCTTGTTCTTTTAAAGCGTGGAGAAATTTCAATAAGCTGCGGGGTACATTTAATAAAGCAGCCGTACCCGTCGCACCGTATCCCGGTGGAAAACCGTAGAGAATAACCGCAATTTTGCGCTCAGAGACAGGTGTTTGTCTGAGATTAACCCAACTTTTTACCCTACCAATTAATCTTTGTACCCTTTCCGGAACCAAGTAAATATCTTCTCCTACCAAACCACCGAGAGCAACCGTGTCAATCGCTCCATCTAATTCCGGCAATGAGTATAAAACAACACTTTGTAAACCGCCAATACCTTGACGAGTCCAGGAATGAATATCTTGAATTAATAAAGGTGCGGCAACAATATAAGGGACATTTTTCGCAGAGAGAATTCCCTTAGCAATATCTACCTGTCTTCCCGCTTCCATAGAGCCTGCGGGACCTCCCACCAAGGGGAACCCGATGGTAGAAATAATTGCATCGACTTTTCCAGCTTCCGGGGAAAGAGAAAGAGTTTCTTTATTACCTTGTTCCCGTTGTTGAGTTTCATAATCCGTAGTCATCCAATCGCGGACGGCAACGTGTCCTTCTACACCGTTGATGAATATCGGTACGGGAATTAAACCAGCTTCTTCAAAGTGTTTAATTAATTGCGGAATATAAGGTTGTTTTGTAATAACGTGTTTTCTATAGAGGAGAATTCCCACGGCTTGAGAGGGGGTAGAGGGGGTAGAATTTTTTTTATTTGTTCTTTTCTCATACCACTCTAAATATGCTTTTGGCGATTCAAAATAACCGTCATAATCGGGATGAAGCAATCCCATATTCGGAGTTTCTAAAGGTGCGGGAATATCGCCGACTTTTAAATCTAAATACTTTTCTGCTAACGTCCAAAATAGTGAAGCGACATTTTCCGAACCACCAGCATTCCAATAACCGTAAATAACTAACCAGTTGCGTAAATCTTGTACTTTCTGTACTGGTACAAATTTTAATAATTTGGGACCAAGTTTCAAGAAGCTAATATAGCCAGCAAGTTTATCTTCTTCACGTCCGTTGCTGAACTTATCCAAGATGAATTTTACTGGTTTTGGCATTCCCTTGGGTTTATCGCCAATTGCAAAAGCACCGATTTTGTTGCAACTCATCAACTCCAAAGCTGACTCAAACACCAAGCGGATGGGAATATCATTTACTCTTTCCCTCAACCATACAACTTGGTCGTAGTCGAATAGCAAGCTACCAAAAAACACATCAGCGTCTTGAAGTGCAGATTCTACTTCAACCCGTTTGCTGCTGATATCGCGATCGCTAAATACCCGAATATCCAAATCCGAGCAGCGAGATACGGCCATATCGGCGGCTTTGCGATATAAACCAGCATTGAAAGATTCAAACCCTGCAATCAAGACGATGCGCTTCATGTTGTAAAACCACTCCAGTGTTTCATTCTACAACTTTAACGAAGTTAGACACTCAAATGGAAGCTGCTGCGTTGAACACCAAAATTTAAGGTAGCAAAATGATACCGATTGTGAAAGCATAATTACTCAAATATTGAGAGATATTAAGTATTAAATAAGTATTAGATTAAAATTCAAAAAAAAACAGATATTTATTAATCAATACACATAAAAACATAATTGTAAATACTGATACACAAGATATCAGTTATAGATAAAACCTTAGCACTAAGCTTTCAATTAGAGGAGAATATCAAGCACTAAATTTTAAGCAAATATTTTTTAAACAAAAATATAAAATGCAGTTGTATATGTGTAATTTAATTATCTTGACATCTACTATATTCAATGTTTTAAAAGTAATGTTTAATATTTTCGGTAACTGTATGAGATTTGGAATTGATATTGGACATAATTGCCCACCCGACACCGGAGAAAACGGAATAAAATACGAAGACAATTTAACATTGGATGTCGGGAATAGAGTAATGGGTAAATTGAAAGATTTAGGACATCAAGTAGTAAATTGTAAGCCAGCAAAATCTAGTAGTGTAGGAAATTCTCTCCGTCAAAGATGCGCGACAGCAAATGAAAGTAAAGTAGATATTTTTGTTTCCATACATTTTAATACTTTTAACGGCTTTGCTAACGGTACAGAAGTATTTTCTATTAGCGACACGGGTAAAAAAATATCCAAGTCAGTATTAGATGAAATTGTTAAAATGGGATTTTTCAATCGCGGTGTAAAAAATGGTTCCCATTTATTTGTTTTGAAAAATACAAATATGCCTGCAATTTTAGTAGAATGTTGCTTTCTTGATTCTGCAAAAGACATGAAGTTATTTAGTTCAGAATCAATGGCAAATGCTATTGTTAAAGGTTTGGCAGGTAAATTACCTTCTACTCCAGTTATCTCCGTTCCCGATGAAACATCAAATCCGGATGTATCTGTAATTAGATTACAAAAAACTTTGAATCGTCTCAGAATGACCGATTACACCGGCAAACCTTTAGATGAAGATAATGAAATTGGGCCAGCAACAGCATCCACAATCAAGAGATTTCAAGAAATAGTTGATATTCAACAAACAGGCATTATTGGTAACACTACATGGAGCGCAATTAATCAAGTTTTAGCAAAACCAGTAATCAGAAAAAATCATGCCGGTGGTATAGTGATGAAATATTTACAATACCGTGTGGGTGCCGAAATCGACGGTATATATGGCTTATTTACAGAAGCTGCAATTCAACAATTTCAAAGATCAAATGGTTTGTATGCTGATGGAATTGTTGGTAATCTAACTTGGCGTAAATTTATTGGGTAATTTGAAAAAGTTAGGAGTGAGGAGTTAAGAGTATAGATTCAAATTTATATTATCAATATTAAGTTAACAATATTCATGGCAATCGTGTTGCCTGTTTCCAGTTATCAATTATCAATTACCGATTTAGTTGCCAGCGAGCAAGATGCTCGCACTACAAAATGAAAAATTTGGGATGCTTCCTCTCTCCTTATTTCTTTCCTCTGCGCTCTTTGCGTCTCTGCGGGTTTTTTTAATCGGTAATCAAAAACCAGCTTTGATGTTGGGTTACGGCTCACTTCTACTTTTCATAAACCATAATAATTCGTGTGCCTTTAACCCAACCTACAATAAAGTTTAAAATTCCTCACTCCTAACTTCAAACTCTTCATTTCTAACTCTTAACTGATAATTTTGATAGCTATTCTGCTCGTGTACGTGGTAATTATGTCCTGCTAAAGCCATAGCTAAAAATCCCCACAGCACCATACCAGCAACTTCTAACATTCCGCTGTTACCCGCTAAAGTGGATATCATAGCAATACCAATACCCCGCGATGCAGCCATAAAAGAATCGAAACGACATTCGGTAAATTGAAATACTTGATAAACCAACAGCAGCATTCCACCTAAATAAAATACTGCTCCAAACCAACCTAATGTAAAAAAGCAATCGAGAAATCCACTGTCAATTACAATTGGTTCTAAAATACCTTGTTCGTTTAGAGTAAATGTGTTTCCTACTCCATTGCCGAAACCGTTAGTAAGGGCTTTATTTAAACCGTCCTCGTAAATTTTTTGTCTAACTTGAGCGCTATCGTCTTTTTCTAATTCGCCAAACGTTTCAAAGCGTTGTGTAATCGTTTCTGAAAATGGCTCAATCGTTGTTAAAGGTACAATACACAGCATCATCAATACAATAACTACAATCAAACGCATTTGAGACTGTGCTTTTAACGAACCAAATAAAGTGACTAATCCTACTAACCAGGCACCCCACAAAGTACGTACAGATGTCAGCAAAAATGATAAATAACCCACAGCAGTAGCGGGTATGTTCAAATAATGTGCATGAGTTAACAGTAATAATAAACCAGCCATCATTACACCTGAAAAAGGAGCGGGAGAAGCCATTGTACTCCATACACGCAATTCCAGAGGCTCCGGGTTTCCCATACTTTTAAGTTCAGTTTCTACAAGCCAAAATACATCCCATTCAGGTGCCACTATAAACTGCCAAACACCGTAAGCTCCCATTACTAAAGCACCCCAAATAAAAGTGCGCTGAAGCACTTGCCGATACTGAGGATATTCCCGCCATTTGATGAATAAGAAGAAAGCAAAAACAACGGGAGTCAACCAGGCAAAAATTCCCCGAGCTACAATCATAGGGGAAGTCTTGATTAGTCCGATCAGCGCACCATAGAAAACGCCCAAAAACGCCATTACAAAAGGTAAACCACCTTGCCGTAACGACTTAGGAAAATATATTAAAGCAGTATGTAAAGTTAATAAAGTTACTAAGTATTGTGATACAAGCATAAAGCGGCTGGGGTCAAAACCGCTTTTCCAGTCAACTATACGAGTTACAAATGGCGTAATGAACCACAGCCACCATGTAAAACCGATATAGAGGATGGGATATCGCAGATACAGAAACAGTCCCACCGCAAAAGAAACGGCAATATATCCATTTCGCAGGATAGCTGTAGCACCCGAAAAGATACATACCGCTGTAAACAATACAAATGCCAGAATCGCCGTCCAACCCAAAGGAGGCTCTAAACCAAAGGAAAATCTTTTTTTAGGAGTTGTGTTTAAAGTATGGTTCACTGCTTCAAGTTAGAAATTAGGAGTTAGGAGTTAGGAGTTAGGAATTAGGAGTTAGGAGTAGGGAGTTAGTAATCAAATTTCTCCAATCCCCTATGCCCTATGCCCAATTCCCCATTGGTAACTGTTTGCAACCCTTGCCAACGGCCGCGCCAGGATGCTAGTAATTTTTTGCCTGCTAATAAACCTTCGGAGGGAAGAAAGCGCAACCACTGTATGAAACCCATTGCTTCGCGGCTTCCTATTGTTACAGCCCAGAATAAAAATGCTATTTTTTGCAATGGTGAAAAGTATTCTAATAAAGCTACGGTTTCGTTGTGTACGGCGTTTGCAAAGGCAATTTGATTGAAACTGTTGCGCCGATCTTCGTCGAATCGCTTGGCTGGATAATGATTAACTGCTACTTGAGGATCGTAAATTAACTTCCAACCGGCTCGTTTTAATTTTAAAGAAAAAGCTAATTCAAAGTGAACCTGAGCGCCAGTGCCTTTCATCCGTTCGTCAAAGTGCCAGCCTTGAATGGCAGCGCGTCGAAAGCTCATGTTTACTCCTTTGAGTACGTCAACTTCCCGCGCTTCGCCAGTACCTATATGGTGATTGCCGATTACTCTACCAAACCAGCGCACTTGGCCAACTATTCCCGAATTCCCATCTTCTAAATCGGTGCCGTGATAAACCCAATCGCGCCCCCCAACTCCACCGACGCGCTCGTCTGCGAGATAATGGCTTTCAATTCGCGCCAACCAATCGGGATGGGGAGCCGCATCATCATCTGTAAAAGCAACAATATCGGCCGAAGCTGCATCGAGGCCAACATTCATGGCTGCAACTACTCCGGTGATAGTTACTGTTGCAGTGCGTAATGCTAACTTCTTGCAATCAAAGGCTGCGAGAAATGACCAAGTTTCGGTATCCGTATCGCGGACTACCACTATCACCTCATCAGCCAGTCGAGTTTGATTTTTCAATGCTTCCAGGCAGCGAGCTAGGTCTTGGCTGCGTCGGTAAGTTGGTATGATGAGTGCGATCGCCATTATTTATTAATCTCCTCAAATAAATCTACATATTGTTGGGCCATGCTTTTCCAGGTATTTTGCAGAGCAATTTCTCTCGCAGTTCGACCCATGTTACTTCTTAAATCGGGATTTACGCTTAATTTTTGCATTGCTTCTGCTAAGGCTTTACTATCATCTGGATTTGGTAAAACTATCCCAGCTTCTGGAGTAATTAAAGGAGCAGCACCCGTACAGCTTGCGGTAATTACTGGTAGCCCTGTCGCCATTGCTTCTGTAATTACTAAGCCAAAAGGTTCGTAGCGTGAAGGAAATACAAAGAAATCTACAGCTTTCATTAAAGAAGGCACATCGCGGCGAAATCCCAGGAAATGCACTCGGTCGTTAAGTCCCAGAGATTTCGCTAATTGCAGATAAGGGCTACCATCGGTTACACCTACCACCGCTAAGTGTAAATCGGGAACTTCCACCAAAGCTTTTAGTACAGTGTCCAAATTTTTCCGAGGTAGTCTAATGTCCCCAACAAACATTGCTAAAGGAACCCCATCGGGTAAATTCCATGTTTGACGACTACCACCGTTACCGGGTGAAAATTCCTCGATATCTACCCCATTACTAATGACTCGAATTGCGTCTTGAGGTACCCCGATTTCTCGTAAATCTTCAGCAACTTTATCGGAAACTGCAACTACTATTTTTGTATTGTCAAATGCTTGTTTTTCCCAACGTGCGTTGAGTTTCGTATACAACCACTGATATGAATTATATAAAAATAGATATGGATTAAAGATAGTTTTATTGTTGGTTGCTGTAGCTTCTAATTGAGAAAACTTCAACCAAGAATTATGAACGAAATGTACTGCATTCACATCTGAGTCAGCCCAGGTAATAGCACCATTTGCTTTAATTAAATCGAACTGCTGGCGATGTTTTCTCAACCAATTAGTGCTTTTATAAGCAAACACCATATTCCGCATTAATTCTGTCGGAACTTTTGCGGAAATAGTAACCCAATTAATAGATAGATGTTTTTCTAATTCCGGAGCTATCTTACTTGCTAATACCGTTACATGGTGCCCGCGACGAATTGCTTCGCAGGCAACTTCATAATTTACCCTTCCTTGACCATCACCTTTAATTAAACTGTGAGTAACAATGCAAAGCTTCACGATATTATCAGCCTGTTACAAGATTAATACGATCGGTTCTTCAGTACTAAGGTACGCTAAATCGTTGGCGTAAAAGCTGAAACATATTCTATACAATGATTATAGGTTTAAACAAAACATGATTGATTAATCCTATTCCCTGTTCCCTCTTCTACAACAATTTAATTAGCATCCCCTTGTACAAAATAACCATATAATTTATATTCATTCATCAAGAAACAATTACTGAAGAAACTGCTTCCGATTGAGGAATTTCTTTCTGTTGCCATAACAAATGAATGCGAGAACGACGAATAATTTCCGGCCAAGCTTGAATTGATCCTCGCTTTAATAAATATCCGCTCATATGAACAAAATATATAGTTAAAAAAGCCAGCAGCTTAATCGGATTGGGAAACAAATTTTTATAGCGTTTAATACCGATATAAAGTCTAGCTGCTTCTATATGTAATTCATAATTACTTACGCCGCCAATACCAGGTGCATTTAGTATGCTATCGGTGCTTCTTTCATTTACTTGTAACTCGGGACAAGATACGATTTTGTAGCCGTATTTAATTGCTCGCAAGCAAAGTTCTGCATCTTCATAACCGAAAAAGATGTCTTCATCCCATTGTTCTTGAGAGAAAAACTGTCTGGGGAATAATGCTGCATGAATTACTACTGTTTCGGGAGTACTTTCGGTAGCGCAAAAGTATCCTCGAAAAGATAGTTTCGATGGTAGCAGTTTCTCTCCTTGAGTACTCGTGCTAGAACCAGTAAGAATAGTATATTTCCTTTGCTCGTTTGGTATCTGAGAATATTTATTTACAGCATTAGCAATAAAATCGGGTTCAACACAAATATCATCATCAACAAAAGCCACAAAATCTGTTTCTAATGCCGAAGTTGCATTTACTGCGTTATTGCGATTAGCGCAAACACCGCGTCTGGGGCCTAAAATATAAGTTGTTCCTGGATATTTTTTAACAACTTCTTGATTGCTTCGCTGTACTTCAACATCTTGCGAATCATCAGAAACAATCACCAAATGGGGTTTAACTGTAGAATTCCACAAAGCTTTTAAACAATTATCAAGTTGCTGGAAACGATTTCTGGTTGTGATACAAGCTGCGATACGCATATGAAAATACCTTCCTTGATTTTGAAATAATTGAAACGTATTGTTCCCTTCGTTGAGTGGGGAGTAGAAAATAGAGTGCAGGATTTGCTCTTCTACCTTCCTCACTGGAGTGCTAGAATTTAGCTGCAATTTTAGGTGGAGTAAAACTTAGAATTAGTGCGGCTATTGTCCGCAAACTAAAGTGTTTTTTCAACGAATGGCAAAAGCGAATACGTGCTTCTGTGGAATTTTCACTCCGCATCAAGCCGATTCCCAAATTTGTATTAATTTGTCCCCATTTATGATGAAAATGAGGAAAAAGTTCTTTTAATTGCTCATCTTTCATAAACTGCTCGTAGCAGAAAAGATCGGCTTTGGCTTTGCGAATTTTACCTTGGAAATTACGTCTTCCACTTTGCATGGTTTCTGTTTGTTCGTGTTCGCGATATCTGGTTAATTTATCGGGGAAATAATAAGCTCCTAAACCGGAACGACAACACAGATAATTTAGATAAATATCCCACGAACCACCTACTTCTTGGGGTATATTATCCCAATCAACAATCTCTCGGCGAATTACAGCTGCCGTAGCGCTGGAAATGGCTCTATCTATTAAACCCAATTTATGAAAAGGTTGGTAGATTCCTTCTTTTAAATTTTCCCGTTTATAAAAACGCGAACATCTTTTTGTTGCAGCAGCATCAATTGTGCCGTCTGTTTTAATAACATGATGGTCGCAGAAAGCTAAAGCTAAATTAGAATTGGCTTCTAAAGCAGGTACGAGCTTAGCTAAAAAGTCTTTTTCCCATACATCATCGTCTAATAAACAAGCAACATATTTACCTTGTGCCTTTTTAAAAGCATTCATAGTGTTGGCAAACATTCCCAGATTGCTCTGGTTGCGAAAAAAGCGGATTCTACAATCTTGAAAAGACTCAATTATTGACTGAGGATTTTGAGGACTGCAATTATCGGAAACAATAATCTCAATATTCTGATATGTTTGTTGAACGGCACTTGTCAGTGCTGCTTTCAAATATTCCGGACGATTATAAGTAGGAGTTATAATACTGACTAAAGGTTGATTCTTTTGATTATTATTTGTCATATATTTAAATTTATAGTCTTTTTCTCGTTTCGCCGGATTTTACCATTTTCTGAATAACACTAATGGTTCTATTCCACAACATTATACGACTTGCCGACCTGAGAACTTTAGGAGATTTACTATAGCTTAATGCTGTTTTTATTTGCAGTAAACCCTCAGTTATATCGCCTTTTTTTATTAAAGAATCTGCTGACTCTAAAGCGAGAAAAGCACAATTTTGTTTTACAGTTCGAGCCAGCTTAGTATTTGTTTCTTCAGGTAAATAAGATTTAAAGATAGTTTCTACAGTATTGTAATTTTCCTGAATAAAAATTTCGCTTTTGGCATTAACATTGTTTGCTGATTCTAAATGTACGCGCCACAGAGCTAAAGGTTCTGCTTCAAACCACATTGGATAATTAGCAAAAATTCTGGCCCACATCTCCCAATCTGCACTGATACCGCAGCGCCGATCGAATCCTCCAAGGTTTTCATAAACCTCGCGTCGCACTACTGCAAGGGAAGGTACGGAAATACAGCAAATTTCAGCAATTCTGTGCAGCCAACTTTCAGGCAAAATACCGCTGTTAGGCATCTCAAAATTGGACAAACCTTGCCATTGATTATGCTTATCAATCAATACACTGCGACAAAAAGCAGCACCTACTTCTGGATGCTCCTCGAAAGGCCGCGCCATCTTTTCATAAAACCCCTCCCTAACGCAATCGTCACTACACAGCAGATGAATCAACTTTCCACGAGACAATTCAAAACAGGTTTGAAAATTATTCATAATACCTACATTGCTCGGCTGACGGTAAAATTCTACACGTCCTCCGCTTAATTCCTCTACAACTGCTGCTGGATCATCTTCTGTAGAGTTATTATCAACAACCACAATTTGCATCTTGTCTATGCCCGGATCTTGTGCCAAAACGGTCGCTAATGTATACCGTAGGTATTCCGCACAATTGTACGTAGGAATCATCACAGACCAAAGCGGACGCTTTACCTCTTCAGAAACCGGCAAAATGCTTGGGCGATAAGGATTTAAGTGATTCATAGCTTATTCTTCAAGATTTTTTTCTTGTATGAAGCGAGTACGATAATTAAAAGAGTAAATTTTATGTTTCGCTTGTTAGAACCATAATTAATTTGCCCTAATAGGATGTTATGTACTGCAATACAGATTTAGAAGCACAAACAAATATGTTTGTTGATTAAACTAAATAAAGCTCCATACATTGAGTTGTTATTAATACGCTCTTACCTAAGTACAACAAGTTATTTGTAGATAATTGCTGTGTGTATCTTTTCAATAGGTTATATCAAAATATATGTATGTTAGGCGAGAGCTTTTAGATGATTTTTTGGAATTAAAATCTTATAGATAATCTTCTTTATGAAAGCTTTAAATAAGGATTCGGTAACTACTAATATCTGCTTGGAAAACAGCGCTCGAAGGATTATACTCAGAAGAATCTAATTGCAACATATCTTTTAATCGTTTTATACAGATGATGCAATGGATGATATAACCTAGAAACAATATATAGATAACTACAAGTTAATTTTTTTAAGAACGCAGTGACTATCAAATTAAATATTGCGTTTAGTAAATGAGATATGACAGTACAGCGATCAAAACTACATTATATTTGCTTGACCGATCCAGTGACAATACACTTTTGTGCAATAAAAATTTTACTTGGGTGTCTCTAAATTTTCTGTCAAAAATGATTTTATTATTTATTAAGAATTTTATACAAAATTATTATTTTTTCAAATAAAAAGTAGAGACGCGATACTATTCACGTCTCTACAAGAGTTTGGGATACCCCACAAATAAATTTCAAACACAAATAAATTTAATACATCAAATAAGCAACGCCAAAAAGCAAGGCTTATCGCTGACAAGCCTAAACAAACATCTTTCAGTAAAGGATTTAAAAAATATTACTTTTATAGATTCAAAAAGCGAGCTTAACTTTTTAACTTACCTGCCCTACTTCATTTTGCATTTGATGATATTTCCATAACTTACCGCGTTGTTGTAGTAAGTCTTGGTATTTTCCTTGCTCGACAATATATCCTCCCTCCAACACAACTACCTTATCGGCTTTAGCTATTGTAGAAAGCCTATGAGCAATAGCAATAACTGTTCTACCTACAGAAAGTTTTTCTAAAGATTCCTGAATCAAGCGTTCCGATACAGAATCCAAAGCGCTGGTAGCTTCATCCAAAATCAAAATCTGGGGGGTCGCGAAGTAATGCACGCGCTATGGCTATCCGCTGTCTCTGCCCTCCAGATAATCTGACTCCGCGATCGCCAAGTTGGGTATCGAAGCCTTGAGGCATATCTTCAATGAATTCTAGTGCATTAGCAAGCCGAGCAGCTTCTTTAATTTCCGCTTCGGTAGCGTCGAGGGTACCGTAAGCAATGTTATTCCAAACAGAAGTATTGAAAATAAACGTATCTTGACTAACAACAGCCATGTTTTTTCGCAGCGAGTAGATATCAATCTCTTTTAAATCCACTCCATCAATATAAATGTGCCCTTGTGTTGGATCGTAAAATCGAGGAATCAAATCGGCGAGGGTTGTTTTCCCAGCCCCAGACGCTCCCACCAAAGCAGTTGTTTTTCCCTTTTCAAGCGTAAGGGTAATATTGTGTAACACTAAATTGGTTGGTTCGTACCCAAAATCAACAGATACTATATCAATAGAACGATTTAACTGCTCAAACTCAGTAGAACCGTTTTGGAAGTAAGCTTGGTTATCGCTTTCTAAGAGTTGTTTAACATTATCCATCGAACCGTTCAAGGTACTAAGGAAAGCTATCGTTCCATTGATATCTTGAATGCTGGGTACAACGCGCATCAGAACAAAGAAAAATGTCAATAATGATGCAACTTGTAAGGTAAATACTGTAAAGGAAAGAATAATTAAACCGATAATAGCAGTAGTTGCAATAGCTGAAGCTATTGGCTTTACTAAAGTCCAAGCCTTTGCAACTTTTATGGAAGCGTTCAACAATTGACCGCTAACGCTGTAAAAACGCTGACGTTCAAAGTCTTGCGTACCCGATGCGTGAACCGTGCGGATACCGTTAATAAACTCCGTAGCTGTTGAATGAAAAGCACCGTTAGCATTAGAAATACCAAAACTCGATTCTCGAACGCGAGCATTGAGCGTTGAAAGTCCTACACCTAACAGTGCAAATAGCAACACTGAAACAATTGAAAGCTGCCATGAAATTACAAACATGGTGATAAAGTAAACAGCGACTGCCATGCCTCTGATTATCACAAAAGCAACACCACCGAAGCCTTGTTTTAATCTCTCAATTTCAGTGGTGATTGTATTTATCAGTTCGCCGGAACGAGTTTTGACAAAGTAACTTAACGGTAATGCTTGTAAATGTTCAAACATCCGCTTACGCAAGCGATCTGCAAGGTTCAGTTGTGCTGATTCTGTATAGATCGAACTGAAGTAATCAAATATGGAGCGCAGCCAAGTACTTAACAATATTAAGATTGATATTCTATACATACGGCTGGTTGCGGAAGTTTTAATTCCCAGTATCCAGATATCAAACCAAGCAACACCTGTTTGAACTGGTTCCGCATCGGCTGCATTCGTTAAGCTTTGTAAAAAAGTTAGCAAAAAACCAATACTAAAACCTTCAAAAGCTGCTGCTAATATCGAAAAAACTATAGCAAAAATAGTAACTTTGCGAAAGTGCTTAAATTCTCGCAGCACTAAATAATTATTCTTCCAGAACTTGCTAGCTTTAAATAAGTTGCTTAATGGCTGGTATATTTTTGAATGCATATATATTTTTTTAACTATTAGAGTCAGGGCGATATTTCAATTCTTCTCGATCTAAGAAGATTTTTGTGCAGTATAGCCAGTCCCCGCCTACCGCCAGGTTTTTTGTAATGATTGCGCTTGCGGGTAAAATGCCAACACGAGAGGTAAAATATCGCTCTTAAAAATGCTGGCACTTTTTATCAGCTTTGTCTTTGAAGCATGAATAATATTAATTTGATAGAAAAAGCAGGTATATCAATTAAGATGTTTGACTATCTAAATGTAATATGCTTGATTCTTCTGTCTCTACTTCCCAAGAACCCATAATTCCGGGTAGATTATTCAGTTGCTTCTGTGATAAAGGAGTTAACCTTACCGCATCTTCTAAAGTCCAGCAGCGAGAACCAAATAAGCCCATTTCGCCCCGAATTACATTCAACAATTGCGGTAAATTATCCAAACCGTATTTACGCATCCATTTCCCTAATAGTGTAGTTGCTTTTGTTATCTCTTTGTTCTCGATTTTCTGATTTACAGATGTTGTGCGAAATTTGATTAATTTAAATAATCTGCCTCTTTCACCGACATACCAAGAACGTTCAAACAATGGTGCTTGAACATCAATTTTCATTAATGCGCTTAATAACAGCATTAGTGGACTAACTACAAGTAAAACCACGGTGGCGATCGCCCATTCGCAAAGGCGTTTCATCGATGATAAAAAGTTACTGTTGGATTTTGGCTGTTTTCTATCGGTACCAATCTGTAAATATATTGGTTTAGAAGCCGAGTATGCAGCATCTGCCCAAAGCTTTACTTTCTCTTCCCCTAATTTCGGATCTATACGAACTAAGTTAACGGAAGAATGTTGCAAGCATTCTTTTAAAGATTCATAGGTATCTAATAAGGGCATATAAGGCTGCTTAACCGTACCTATAGGCTTTACCAATAATTGATTGCGTCGCCATTGAAGAGTACAGTAAATCGAGCTATTAGCTTCAGATACACTAGAGCTATTGTTTACAGTTGCCAGTAAGTCAGTTTTCATATCAATTTTAACTAATATAGTGGTAGACAGCTTGTCTTATATACAACGTGTCAAAATGCCTTTAATGCCCGTAATGTTTGGCTTGACTTCCCAAAAACGGAAGTTATCCAGGCAAATATTGTTAGAGAGAAAAGTTCCGTTGCGGTAATTGCATACCTATCATTTCGATTTTTGAAGATGTATGTTGAAAGAAGATGCGAGACTATAGATAAATCTACCGAACCTCGCGATTACTTTTTCTTTTTACAACGGTATTCAATAAATAGGATATAGGAAACAATAGAAATAACGTTGTCTAAAATGAATTCTTTATTTATTCTTCAAATAGTTACTACTTTATTCTCGGAATTATTAAGGTACTATGAATTCTTTTTAGGTAACACTTAATTACCGTATTCTAAATAGTCTAGGCGATTGTAACATAAATATTTTTTAGGATTTAATGAACCTTTCTATTTATCTGAGGTTTTTTCGTAAATAAACTAAATATATAAGGGAATTTACGTAAACTTCATATATATCCCCTCAAACATCGTTCAAATTTAATAAAACTATAAATAAAAACAAGTGATTCGATTTTAGATTTGCGTCATTGAAAGCTATTTTTGTACGCAGCTAACTAGCTTCAGAATTCCGAGCTTAGCCATTTATTATAGTTTTGTAAATTCTGTCATCAGATACCCTCTCCAAAGTATTAGAGAAGGTTGAGTTTCTTATCTATTTTGTCCCAGTCTGATTTGTCAGACTTTGTATATAAGTCTGGGAATTGATTCCAAGGCGGTTATGAAAGCTAATTGCGAATGCCCCGAGATGTCACAAACCCACATCTTGCACGATTCTCAACAAGCCCAAAGAAGTCCAGTTTCTCTGGGTAAAACATGATTCTTTCGTAGTGCGACTCGTGCAGAAACCCGAAATCGAAACAAATTAAAAATATAAAAGGCATACGCTTAAATAGAAGCGCAGCCTTAAAAATAAACGATTATCTGGCGTTGCAGTTAATTGAACACCTATTCTTCCACGGCTGCTTTCAATGCTAATTGCTGTTGCTTCACGTTGGGGACGTAGCTGTAGCCAGTTTTTGAAACTCCATTTGCGACAACCCCAAGTAAATTTAATTTACCCAGCATGGCTGTAGCTTGTGCGAGTTGTGTGCGAGTAACTCCTCCAATACTTGCTACCATAACTACGCCACGACAAGTTGATGCAGTGAGTAAAGCATCTACTAAACCAAGAACTGAAGCAGCGTCCAAGATGACTAAATCGTAGCTTTCTTCAAAGGCGCTCATTAATTCTTCCATGCGAGGAGAGCTTAATAGATTCGCAGGGTCCTCTGGAACTGGCCCTGCGGTTAAAATATCTATATAAGATGAGCCTGAAGATTGAAGAGTTATCTGGTTAGGTAAAGCTACATCGCTTGTCAGCAGAGTAGAAAGTCCTTGTTCGTTGGGCAGATTTAGATGTTTGTGTACGCTGGGATCTCGTAAATTCGCATCAATTAATAGTACCTTTTTATGCAGACGAGCAGCACTCATTGCTAAACCTAAAGCCAAGGCTGATTTACCTTCATCGGGTAATGCCGACGTTATCATTAAAGATTTGAAGGCGGAAACAGAATTTAGTAATTCTATGTTTTTATAAATTAGGTCGAGTGATTCCCAGCGCGGTGGCGATTGCAATACCTGAATCGTCCAGGGAGCAAGCACTTCTGGCTTCCCAAAAGGTAGTTTAAACACCGATTCCTTAGTTTTAGCAACAGGTAATTTAGGAGTTGTTCCTAAAAGCGGAATCGCAAATTGTTTCTCTAATTCGGCAGTAGTGCGAACTGCATCGTCTCCTGCTTCCCTCGCGAAAGCCGCGATACCTCCTAACATTAAACCAACTACTCCACCTAATAGCAGGTTTTGTTGCAGGTTAGGGCCTAAAGAATCTCCTTCCTGGGGTTCTTCTACTACTTCCCAGTTAAATCCGCCTTTGTCAAGTTCTTGCTCTACTTTTTGTTCCGCTGTCAATAACTCCTGGAAGCGTTTTCGGCTGCGATCTACCTGGGGTTGTAAACGATTGTACTCAGCTAGCAAACGAGGAAATTTGGTCAGTTCTTGCTGTAGCTGCTGTTCTTTTTCTGCCAAACTTTGGTCGCGTGCGCGTAAAGCTAAAAGGTTTGTTTGGGTTTCTACTAAGGTGCTAGCAAGGTTGAGATCCGTTTGGGAAAGCTGTCCTTGACTGAGTAATTCACCAGTATTTACATTTTTTGCATCAATATTACTACCTCCCAAAGCTCGCCCTACTTCTTGTTGTAGTAGCTGCTTTTGCTCTGTAAGCTGTTCCTTGAGCTTTAACACATCGGGATGTTCGGCTGTAAAACGTAGATTTGCTTGAGCGATCGCAAGTTCGGTTGTTTGGATTTCGTTAAGCAAAGACTGGTAGCGACTTGATTGACTCAAACGAGAAGAAACAAGCGCTTTTTGGGGAGTGCGTTTTAATTGTTTTTGTAATGAATCTAGGCGTGCTTGAGCTTCTTTATATTGGTTGTGAGTTGTGCGTCGTTCTTGTTGAATATTATTTAAAGCAGTTTCATAAGCTTGAGCTTGTGTTTGGGGGGTCTGTTAAATTTTGAGAGTTGCGAAACCTTAACAACTGAAATTCAGCTTTGTTTAACTCATCTGTTACCTTCTTTTTCTGTTCTCTAATTACTTTTAGACCATTTCTTAAACGCTTTTTCTGCTGTTCTTCGTTGAAATCGAGATAAACTTCCCGTATGGCTTCTAATACTCTTTGAGTTTTGTTCGCGTCTTTAGCTGTATACTCAACTTGAACAATTTTAGTTGCAGCGTCATCGTCTCTTGACCTTAATTTCTTTAAAGCCAAAGAACTTTTTATCTCTTTTACGGTAATTTCCGGGTATTCGGGCTTTAGTTTTTCAACTGCTTGTTTAATAAGTGAAGACTTACCCATCAATTCTAATTGGGTATCCATATCTATCTTCACATTAGAGTCGGTAAACTCATTTTTATCTAGCCCATTTCCTTCTGCTTTTCCCTGATAGTTTGGCTCCACCAACAGTTCCATTGAACTTTTAAAACTGGGCGGGGTTCTACGATACACATAATAACCCGCACCGACTGAAGCCAAAAATACTATCAAAAACCAAGGAAATCGCCGGATTAATACCGCAAACAGCTGCCCGTAACCCGGTTCTGAATCAGCAGCTGGATTTACATGGGGACTTAGACTCGTTTGCATCACTTTTTTATTTCCTCGGCTAACAAATCAGGGACTGCGATCGCTGTAAGCTACTAGTTTGGTCGATGACTTTCTCGACTTTACTAAAAAATGCTTCTTCCGAAAAATTTGCTACAGCATGATTGCGGATGTTTTCGTAATTCCAATAGATTTCCCTGGCTTCTAATAAGGCAGTTTGTAGAGAGTCAGGCGTTTGCCTCTTGAAAAACACTCCTGTTTTTCCTGGCACCTGAGTATCTAAAACTCCTCCCGCTCCAAAGGCCACTACCGGGGTTCCGCTAGCATTTGCTTCTACCGGAACCAACCCATAGTCTTCTAAGGCTGCGACTATTACAGATTTCGCTTTCGCAAACAATTGAGTACGTTCTAAATCGGATACGTGACCTACAAATTCGATATTTTTCAATGCTTTTGATTGTAAGCGTTCTCTCTCTGGGCCGTCACCTGATATTTTCAGTTGCCACCCCAGCCAATTAAAAGCTTCAACTATTATATCAAGTCGTTTGTAACCGATCATTCTAGCTGATGCAAGAAAATAATCATCTTTTGATTGTGAATAAATAAACTTACTGGTATCAATTGGATAGTTAATGACTATTGCTTTTTTACCGTAGATGCTCTTAATACGCCGTGCGACAACGCTAGAATTCGCAATATAAAGGTCTGGCTCTTGTGCATAAGTTAGGTCAACATTTCTCATTAATTGAAATACTCTTTCAATTAACGGAGCAAAATACTGATAATCAGCATATTCTCTTAAATAAGTTTCGGTATCCCATAGAAAACGGGTAACATTATGACAAAAGCAAACGTGTCGTGCCTTGGGGTTTTTTCGTACTGCTTTAGCAAAACTAGTACTGCTACTGATAATTAAATCATATTCTTGCAAATCTAAAGCACGAAAGGCAGGAAAATAAAAGGGAGCCATTAACCGGAAATATTTGGCTGCACCAGGAATATGTTGCAAATAAGTTGTCTTAACTATCCTTTCGCCTAAATCAATGGTTTTTTGAGCATCGTATAAAGATGTAAAAACGTCTGCTTGAGGAAAGCGTTTGCAAAGTAATTCAAAAACCCGTTCTGCGCCACCTCTTTGGGTTAAATAATCATGAACTAAGGCAATTTTCATTTTTTTTCCTATGAAATTACAGTTCGCCTGTAAGAGAGTTAAAAAAATAGTTTGAATTTTTATCGGAGCTTATATTTTAATCGGAATATATAACATTTATATTCATCGTTTTACAAATATTTTTTACTTTCAATAGTGAAAAATACATTTAATCTTTAAAAAACATTTCGTAAGATGAATATATTGCCTGCTTAAAGCTGGAAGGCAAATTGGGGGTTTGCGATTCGTAAGCTGCAATTGCTTGATGCTTTTTTTGTTTAAAGCTACCAAGAGATAATCGGTAAAGATGACTATTTTTATGCAAATATTCATGTCTTGAGAGCGGATTCCGCCACAGCATCCAAATCGGATATTGCAAAAGTTCTATCTGCATTTTCGATTTTTTAATGGCACTCCGCACTAAAGAGTAAGTGGCTTCATGGTCTGGATGTCCATCCTGGGAATGTGGAACGTAAACTTCTTGTGGTTCAAAGGATTGGATAATTTCGACTAGTTTACTAATTAATAAGTTTTGTTTCTCTAAAGAGAGTTGACCTAAAGAACCATCAGTTTCGCCCAGGTATAGAGCCTGTGAAGGTTCGATTCCCAAAACTTCAAGAGCTTCCGCCGCTTCTTCTTGACGATATTGAATAACATTCTCCGGTTTAACCCAATCTGGTTTACTACCGAAACGTCCATCTGTGAGAAACACTACTTTGACTGGTATTCCTTGAGAACGCTTGATAGCGATAGTTCCTCCACAACCTATAGTTTCATCATCTTGGTGTGGAGAAAAGACTATTGCTGGTTTATTGTTCGCCTCTATTGGTTTACTTTTGAAACGTAGCAACCAATTATAAAATACATTGTAGTTTGCATCTCTAACGGCTGCTCCTAAAGTTATTCGTAATTGGTTTAAAGGCAGTTTAAACATAGGTTAATGATTCGTTTTTGATCCCGTATTGCAACATGATTTTTTCAATTGTTTCTCTATAAACTTGAACAAAATGCTCTCTTGTATGATTTTCTCGCACAAATTCCCAAGAGTTCTTAGCCATTTGTTCGAGTTCTGATGGATCTAATTGTGAAATATTCTCAATACTTTTCTTGATTTCTTCGACAGAATTTTCTTTTAAAATAACCCCATAATCATCGCTAACATCTACGCTAGATTCATAACTCACAATTGGAACTAGTCCTGTATGCATACAGTTGATAACGCATCCGCCGCCGCCTTCGGAACAAGAAGGGTAAACAATAGCCAAACAACTGTTAACAATGTCTATAAATTTTTGAGAGGTAACATCAACCCAACCAACTGTATGAATGTTAGGAGTTTGATAAAGTTCTTTGTAAAAAGCTGCTTCAAATTCTTTTTCTTTATTAATCGGACCGCAAATGGTTAAATGTTTATCCGGCATTTGGGAAAAGGCATCTAGAAGTAAATCCAATCCCTTATGAACTAAACCACCGCTACCAAACCAAAGGAAGTTTTTACGGCAAGCGGCAAAATCTTTATCTGGCCAAGGATATAGCGTTGGGGCAGAAATAGGAATTCGGTGCAGCGGTTTATTTGCGTATTTAAACGTATTCATCGTAAACTCGTTACCAAGAACCGTAGCGCAATCGGCGTATTCGATCGCTTTGTTTGGCGGCTCGAATCTTTGAGGACTCAAAGTAATACCGCGTCTTTGCTGCAATCCTAGTAACCTATTCGCTTCAGCTGCATTATGAAATAAAATATGCGCTGTATCGGAGTGGAATATTTTTATGCAATCCTGATTTAAAAATGGTATGCATCTTTGTAAATTCCAACGTGTTTCTATAAAAAAGGTATAGTGTTTTTTAGGAATAAATACGTCGTTGTAAAACCAGATAACATCAACGTTATAACCTAAGTCTAAATAAGTTTTAGCCATTTGCAGGCATTCCCAATGTTGGGTATGAAAAGTTGGGACGGGTTCGCCTGGTTTTAAAGTAAATGGGTTTAAAACATAGGATATTAGTACGTTTCCGACTGCTGGTTGATTTGGCTCTAATGAAATCATCCGCCGTCTTTCGAGACGACCTTGTATTTTGTCGGCTACTACAGCAACGTTATCTGTTACGCGCTTAATTAAATTGGTTTTCATAAATGCCCCCTAACAAAGTTAGATAAAGTTTGAACTAACGGTAGAGAAATTGAATGTTGTGAGAAGAATCTATCAATATATTTCAGTTGAGGAAGACTCTTCACTACACAACTTATGTCTTCTAGGCTACTTAGATTAAATAATAACCCAACACATCTCTTTCTACACCGTTTTTTATCTAGCTATTGCCAAGGTTTTTGATGGAGCGAATTTTGCGTTTTGTTCTTCTCGCAGTTTGTCGCAAAGTCTACCTTGTGGTACTTCTACGTCATCGTAGGTGAGAACTTGGTCTTTGGAGATGTCTCGTTTTAAACGACATCCTTCGGCTAATCCCATTGGTAACAAGTTTTGTTCGCGAACTATTTCGGAGTTCTCGCATTGACCATAGGTCATATAGTAACCAATGCCATCAAGGGTTTCTCCAGCCTTGAGATTAATTTTAGCGGTGGCTACCACATCTACAAGGGGACCTCCCAAAGGAGCCATTACAGCATCTCCGAATAGTACCGCACGGGCTACTGACAGAGGTACTTCAAAATGGCACAAATGATAGGGGGTATAAAAGCTGTAAAGAGGACCTTCACCTAACTTATACAAATTGAGATAGTGCTGCTGTTTGGGGTCATCATGAGTTGCAAAAACGAATACTCCAGGACCGGGTTTAGCTCCGACAACGTAATCAACTATACCGCCAAGTTCCTTTAACTGGTCAATATCATACATCGAAGTCATTTCATCAACATGACCTTTGAAGTCGTAGCCCAGCATTCCTCTTTGAGCAACTTTCATTCCCGTAGCATTAGCAACAATTGCTTGCTCGAAAGAAATTTTACTACCGTCGGCAAAGCTAGTTACCATATGAGGCTTTTGTCCCCAACGTTTAGCAAATGCTTCTTGAGTAGTTGGGTTGCGGTAAGGATCTTGCAATCCCTTGATGTTTCCGCAAAGCAATGGAGTCAAACCAATACTCTTAACAAACCGATAGAGGTTCATTTCTACCCCTGGTTGATCTCCATCACAAGCTGAGAGAACGACTCCAGCTTTATCGGCATAAAGTTTCAATATTGAACCAATAGTACCGTCAAGTTCGGCATTCATCATAATGATATGCTTGCGATGAGCGATCGCCTCCATCACAACATGAGCGCCGAATTCAATCGCTCCGGTTACTTCGATAATTGCATCAATACCTTCAGCGCGACACAACAACATTGCATCTTCAGTTACTGCGTATTCACCTTTTTTTACAGCATTTTCCAAATCCGCTACATTGGAAATTTCTTTAATAGTTTCAATTCCCGCCTCACGATAAGCTCGTTTTGCAGCATCTACACTACGGTTAGAAATCGCCACCAATTCCATTCCAGGAACCGAATTTGCAATTTGGTTGGCAATTCCGCGCCCCATAAAACCCGCACCAATCATTGCTACTTTGACTGGGTTTCCTGCTTGGGCGCGTTTTTGTAAAGCGTTGTCTATGATAATCATAAATTTAATTCCTGTTTAGATATCTTGGTTTGAGTAATTTTGTTTGTGTTGTTTCTTATTCTAGTTCCCAGGCTCAGCCTGGGAACTAGGTTTTAGAGGCTCTGCCTCGTTGTGATGTAGTCTTTATGTAGATTAAAAAATAGCGATTAAGAAGCACCCCCAACAGTCATCATTCTCATCAAAGGCCACTTAGTGTCTTTTTCAGACATTTCAGTTGCTTGTATGGGCCATTGGATGTTAAAAAATGGGTCGTCGTAGCGCAACCCTTTTTCGTATCCAGGGGTATAAAATTCACCGACCATATACATAACTTCACAACCATCAGTTAGTGCTTGGTAGCCGTGAGCAAACATTTCCGGTACGTATAAAGCACGGTGGTTGTCTGCTGATAATTCCACGCCGAAATGCTGTAAATAAGTAGGAGAGTCGGGACGCATATCGATAATTACGTCGTAAATAGCACCTTTAGTACAGCGAACTATTTTTGTTTCAGCAGCTGGATCTGTTTGATAGTGCATTCCCCGCAAAGTACCTTTTTTATGATTAAAAGACAAATTACATTGAGCAACCACTGGCTTTAAACCATGTGCTTCAAGTTCTTTAGCGCAGAAAGTACGAGCGAAGAAACCACGGTGGTCGTGTTTTTCTTCTAAATCGATGGTATAAGCCCCTTGAAGTTCGGTTTCGGTAAAAATCATGACAACCCCTTTGCAATAATTAAATTTATTAATCTGGTGGTACTGGTTAATCGAAAAACTTTAGATTAGTAATCCAAAATCAATTAAACCGTACCTATTGGTTTTAATTTTTCTACTTCTTAGCCCAGAAGAAATCTTTATCGATTTGTTGAGTGCGAATCAAATACTCTAACTGTTTTAAACGAGTAAATCCTCTAGAGAAAAATATTTCCTCAGTCATGTCAATTTGGTTAAACACATCAAACAATTGTTTTGCTCCCGAACGGGCATCCCAATCGCATTTAAAGCCAGGTAAAACAGTATTAATTTTTTCAAAAGAAACTCGATAGCTGCGGTTATCTGAAGCACTATCGCCAAAGCTCAACTTACATCCAGGGAATGCTTCAGCAACAAATTCAGCTATTTCCTTGACTCGATAATTATTAGCGGTATCTCCAACGTTAAATATTTGGTTGTGTACGATATCGCGAGGAGCTTCCAAAGCACAAATAATCGCTTTAGAAATATCTAAGGCATGAACTAATGGCCTCCAAGGGGTACCATCGCTGATCATTTTTATTTCTTTGGTAGTCCACGCTAAACCAGCTAAGTTATTGAGAACAATATCAAAGCGCATTCTTGGGGAAGCACCGAAAGCAGTCGCATTCCGCATGAAGGTAGGAGAAAAATCATCGCTCGCAAGCGGTTGGACATCTCTTTCTACAAAGGTTTTACATTCTGCATAAGCAGTTTGGGGATTAACGGGGGATTCTTCGGTAACATCACCCTCGGTAGCAACACCATAAACGCTACAGGATGACATATATACGAAGCGGCGTATACCTGCCTGTTTCGCTAGTTTGGCAAGACGAACCGAACCAACATGATTGATATCGTATGTAATAGTTGGTGATAATTGTCCGGTAGGATCGTTGGATAGTTCGGCCATATGAACTATAGCTTCTACGCCTTGCAAATCCTCTAAGGAGATATTACGAATATCTTTATTCAAGGTTTTGGCACTAGTTTCGGTACCGTTGTACAACCAACCAACTTTGTAGTAGCCAGTGTCTACACCAATTACTTCATGTCCCCGTTCAATTAACAACGGAGCTAACAAACAACCGAGATAACCTTCTGTACCAGTAACGAGAATTTTCATTGATTTTGATTCCTATTAATTATTAATCATTCAGATAAGGATTTTTTACGAAATTAAACTAGCAATTGACTGCTGCCGGTTTGAGATGCGCTTGTTCGGGAATTTCTGCCACTACAGCTTTGCCAATTTCTATAGAAGAGGTAGCTGCTGGAGAAGGTGCATTGCACACATGAACGGAGTTTTGACCTTTTACAATCAAAAAGTCCTCTACTAACTTTCCATCGTTCATCAAAGCTTGAGCGCGAACCCCTGCGTGGGTGGGAATTACGTCTTCGGAGCGAACTTCAGGAATTAGTTGTTGCATACTTTTTACAAAAGCTGCTTTACTAAAAGAACGAATAATTTCTTTAATTCCTTCATCTGAGTGTTTTGCAGCGAGTTTCCAGAAGCCAGGATAACTCATTACTTCCGCAAAATCGCGTAGATTAAAATCTGTTTTCTTATAACCTTCCCGCTTCAAACTGAGTACGGCATTTGGTCCTGCATGAACGGTACCGTCTATCATCCGGGTAAAGTGAACGCCAAGGAAGGGAAAATCTGGATTGGGAACCGGATAAATCAAACCTTTAACTAGATGACGCTTTTCCGGGACAAATTCGTAATATTCACCGCGAAAAGGTACAATCTTAGCCTGGGGATCGACTTTTCCTAATTTAGCTACACGGTCAGAATGCAAGCCAGCACAGTTAATTAGGAAGCGGGTTTCAAAACTGCCATTATTAGTTTCTAAAACCTGATTTTGACCGCTAGCAACTATCTTATATACTTTAGTGTTGAATTTGATTTCGCCACCTTGTTGCTGGATAATTTCCGCGTATTTCTGGCAAACTTGTTTGTAATTTACAATCCCAGTTGATCCGACCCAAATTCCTGCAACACTTTTTACGTGGGGTTCTTTTTCCTTGACTTCTTCACTCGTGATTTTTTTAACATCTAAACCATTTTCTAAACCCCGTTTGTAGAGGTTTTCTAAACGAGGAAGTTGTTCGGGAGAAGTGGCAACAATAACTTTACCGCAGACTTCATGGTCAATGCCGTGTTCCTGGCAAAATTGCACCATAGAAACGGCAACCTTCGCGGGAAAATTTGGCTTTGAAGCTACCAGGTTTATAATAAATTCCCGAGTGAATCACACCGCTATTATTACCAGTTTGGTGAAATGCTACTTGCTTTTCTTTCTCCAAAACCAAGATTCTGGCCTTTGGATAGCGTTTCCCTAAAGCCATACTGGTAGAAAGACCGACTATACCCCCACCAACAATTACGAAATCATACATATATTCTTCTTGGCTCCCCTGAAACTAAAGTAATTAAAGTAATTAAAGTAATCAAACAATTAACAATCATCCAAACAGACGTAGCAGTGCTACGTCTCTACAATTGATTTACCAAACCTTCCAAGGAGCTTCGTTATTCTTCCAAAGGTTTTCTAAATAATTTTTATCTCGTAAAGTATCCATTGGCTGCCAAAAGCCATCGTGCTTGTAAGCAGATAGCTGTTCCATATCAGCCAGCTTTTCTAATGGATCTTTTTCCCAAACGGTAGAATCGCCTTCAATAAAATCTATAACTTGAGGTTCTAAGACAAAAAATCCACCATTAATCCAAGCGTTATCTCCTTCTGGTTTTTCGCGGAAACTGGTAATCTTTGTTTGTTCTTGTCCTAGAACGATCGCACCAAAACGTCCTGGTGGTTGTACCGCACTTAAAGTGGCTAAAGTCTGTTGTTCTTGATGAAATTTAAGAATATTGGTGATATTTACGTTACTGACACCATCACCATAAGTAAAGCAAAAAGTTTCGTTACCAATATGCTCTTTGACTCGCTTTAATCTTCCACCTGTCAAGGTATTATCACCTGTATTTACCAAAGTGACGCGCCAAGGTTCGGCATAACCAGAATGTACGTTCATCTGATTAAAGCGCATATCAAAAGTTACGTCTGACATATGTAAGAAGTAGTTGGCAAAATACTCCTTAATAATGTACCCTTTGTAACCACAACAGATAATAAAATCATTAATACCGTGAGCGGCATAAATTTTCATAATATGCCAAAGAATTGGCTTACCACCAATTTCTACCATCGGTTTTGGTCTAACGCTAGTTTCCTCACTTAACCGCGTACCCAAACCTCCAGCCAAAATTACTGCCTTCATAAAAACTGCCTCTAATTTTTTTTAAGGTAGATGAATGAATAGTTCTCTTATGATTCAGATTAAGAGAAATTTTTATTTTCTCAGTATATAATCTAACCGTATTTTTACTTGATTTTGTAAAGACGAGATAAATATAGCTGTTTTGTCTGTAAAAAAATGAAAAAGCTTGCTTTGCTATAAAATCGCGATTCAAGACTTTTGATGTTGCCAGATTAAAAATCACAAAATTACCTTTATCTACTTCTACAAAGCTAAGTGTAAATAAAGTTATATAAAGGATTTTTGATATATCAAAAATATAGAAAAAGAATCTATTAATTGACAATATTTTTTCTGTATTGCTTATCTAAAGAGTTATTATATCAAGTCCGGATAATTACGTATTATTCTCTGACAAAAATTAAAAAACTAAATTGATTGTCTGTACTAAGCCTCGTTTCAAAGAGATTTAGCGCTAATTTCATACCTATACTTCAGCTAGGTGCCATCCTTGAAGAATAATCTGGCAGGTTAAACAACTTAATATTTACTCCTCGCTCCTATTACAGACAAGCCATGAAGTAGAATTCTTATATTGATTGCAAAAGCTTCTAGTGCTTTAGTTTCTCTGTGTCATAGATTCGCGATTTATTAAGCCTGCACAAACTATGTTGTAAAAGAAAACAGACGATACAGCATTCAGCGCGATCGCTCCGGCATTCACTCTTGAATATCTGGTAATAAACAACGAATAATCAAAGAAAACAGTGAATTAATCTAGCTTGCTCAGGAGAGTAATATTACAGAATGTCTTTAAATATTTAAAGTATTAAAAGATACTTTACTATCCGTGCCAGCCTTTTTTATGTTGAATTTGGTTTTATCGTACTCGGCATATCAAACCTAAAAATTAATCAGCGCGGATGCGATATAAGTAATTAAACAAAATTAATTACACATTGTCATTGCGAGTGGAACGAAGTGAAATGAAGCATTCACCGAAGGTGTGGATCATCGCGACACTTTGAGATTACTTCGCGCAGCGAATAATGACACAATTAATTTTGCAGACCCACTTATAAGTAATTAAACAAAATTAATTACACATTGTCATTGCGAGTTGAACGGAGTGAAACGAAGCATTCACCGAAGGTGTGGATCATCGCAAGGGTTGGGATTACTTCGCGCAGCGAATAATGACGGTAAATATTTTTGTTCACCTACTTAGAATTGCATCCGCGCTTAATATGTAAATCAATCTGTTTGTAATACAAATATATTATTGAAGAGCCTGCTATTAATTATTTATTAGCCGCATATTGTATGTAATCCTCGGGCACATTGATTTTGCCGGGTAAATTATTCGTAGTAGTTGATTGCATAAATTCTGAAAGGTTAGTTTTTCCCGTAACCTTCGGGAGACGTTATGTATAACGTCTCTACAACCCAGCAGAATTATTGTGGGCAAGTACTAGTACTTGGGCAAATTGATTTTGTAAGGTTCGTAGTGAGGACTTCAGTCGTCTAATTTAGGGTTAAAGCCGCTACGTAGAACCTTTGTTAGCCTTTATAACTGATGACGGTAAAATAGTGGATCGCATTAAGATGATTCATTTATTCCCAAAAAAATATAGAGACGCGATATATCGCGTCTCTACAACTTTTCAGAATTAATAAAATAGATTACTAGTAGCGTTAGGGCATCAATTTTTATTGCTCTATTACACTTGTTTTTTGAAATAAGGTATCGCATTTGTTGTCAACAACAACGCAAATGCTGCTAAGTGCTTGCTGATAATTATCCATATCGTCTTTTTCCAGGGAAATTTTAGCCGCTTTTTGCAAATCTTCTATTGCTTGCTGACGATATGCATTGGATTCTCCTCCGCCATATTGTGCTAGTTCGTAGCGAACTAAACCCCGCTTTAAATACACTTTTGGTAGTTTAGAATTCAGCTGTAATGCTTGATTAAAATCTGTAAGAGCTTTTTTATATTCTTGCTCGAAGTTACTGCTGTATTGAGCTAATTGATAGCGGACTAAGCCTCTTTGATAGAAAGCTTCTGGTCTAGAGGAATTGATTTGTAAGGCTCGATTAAAGTCCTCAATTGCTCTTAAATAATCTTTCTGAGAATCACCGCTGAATTTTGCTATTTGAGAACGGACGATGCCTCGTCTAATGTAGGCTTCTACTTCGTCACGGTCAATTCTTAATGCCTGATTGTAGTCATCAATTGCCAACTTATATTCTTTGTCAGGGTCGCTGCTATATTCGGCAAGCATATAACGAACGTTACCACGATTGACAAGAGCTTTGATTGCGTTTGGATTTAATTTAAGAGCATGAGTATAATCTGTAAGGGCTGCTTCATATTCTTTTAGGTTATAGTGTGAATTGCCGCGATTGACGTAAGCTTTCGGACTGTCGGGATTTTGTTGTATTGCTTGAGCAAAATTAGTAATGGCTTCTTCGTATTTCTTCCCTTTGTATGCAGCACGACCTTCTTTGTAATAATCTGTAAAGCTGCTTTTATTATCGACTGGTTTGGAACTTATTAAAGTTTGTTGAGCGTATTGGTTTTCTTCAACTTTGGATGTTGTAAATTTAGTAACTATATCTAAATAACCCAATGTCAAGAAGCCGAGCAAACATAAAACGAGTGGATAAAATTTTGGCTTATTGTTTGGCTGATAGTAAGAAATCTTTCTACCAACTGGCGAAGGATGCTTCGGAGTCACGTATCTTGATGTGGCTACCGTTGTAGCAGTCCTTCTTCTTGGGGTTGTAGTAGTACGTCGGCGATTCGCTCTGGGACGCGGCTTTAAGTGTTTCTTGCTGGCAACATCTTGAATTGATGGAAAAGGATCTCTTCCACCCAATTTTGCACTACGTTCGCACCAAGGACATTTATGTAGGTGGTTGCTGTAAAGATGTTGGGGATTTTTCTGACAAGTACGCAGGGCATCTTCTGCTTCAGCTAAAGCCAACAGCCATGTTTGAGCGTTCGGACGAATATTCGGGTTGTTATGGCCATCTTCAAAACAACGTATAAAAAGCTGTTGCAAAGTGGGATGAAGAATATCCCAAGATGGTGCAATAGGTGTTGGACTATAAGGTACGTGCCGATTCACACTGTAGGTAAAGTGCCCATTCGCAATACGGGCTTCATATGGTGGCGGTTCGCCTACCAAATGGTAAATTCCGGAAAATGGATGAGTACCTTCCATCAACAGCTGGAATATCAGTACTCCTAAACCAAATAAGTCATGGGGAGTAGCGCGATCGTACTCGGAAAATGTTTTGTTTTGTAGTTCTGGGGGGGTAAATTCGGGTTTACCTACGGGAGTACGATAAACAATATTAGTTTTTGGATCGCGGACTTGAAACGAATCGGTGTCCACAATTGTCACTAATGCCGTATCGCTAACTAAAATATTCGATTCGTTAACATCACCAACGCAATATCCAGATTGATGTAAAGCAGCAAACGCCGCAGCCAAATTACGAGCAGTGCGTATGAGGTACTGATAGTTAAACAAAGGACAGTGTTGACGGCGAGTCCTTGGGTTATAAAAATCGATTACCGGACGCATCCCCCGAATGCGCGGCATCGTAAAACCAATAATATTATTACTACCGTCTGCGGCCCCGAATTAGTTCGGAAGGCCAAGCAATAGAAATATGCCCTAAAGATGCTGTCGGATTTTCCGGTGGGTTAAGAACCATCACTTCCAGCTTGCTAGCCTTTTCTGCGTCAGGCTTATGGTAGACTTTGGCGACGGTTTCTGCATCTGAGGGTACTGTGTAGATGCACGCTTCACCACCACGCCCCAAGCTGACGTGGAGGTTGATCGGAACAATTTTTTGACTGGGAAGACAGTGTAGTACCTGCATTTTTAAATTACAATGACTGTTGTTTAAATTTGACTGCGGTTCGATAGTATCGCTAATAACTAATAAATTTATGAATCGCTTAATGCTGCTATTATTAAAGTTAGATCGTCATCGGTACGTTGAGTAATTTTATCCGAACGTAAAAATTTAACTAGTTGTTCTTTTGCCCCTTTCAACTCTTCGGCATTAGCTACAAAGTCAAATAAAGGTAAGAAAAACGGCTTGTGCGGTAAACCCACAGACATATTTATTGCCAACATTTGCAGCCCGTCGGTAAGAAGTGCAATGTTGGTAATACCCTGTCTCCATACGTTTACCTGTACCGAATCTAATGCCGTGGGCGAAGTCAAAAAGCTAGTTTCATTGATATATTCGCCACTATCGGGAACCGTTAAAGCTGTTAAATTTCCCGCGCTATCTTTAGCCACTGCTACGCCATCTCCTATTTGAGCCACTACAGCGACTATAGGTGTAGCTACCACAACAATTAAAGTTGTCGATAAATCCTTGGGTGGTCTATTTGAAGCTATCGCTTCTTCCTCAACTGCCGTTTTTGCAGCTAAGATTGCTTCACTTAATAGCGACTTTGCCGAGTTATCCCGATCTAGGGTTTCTCGATTTATCTGCTTAAGAGATATATTTTCAATCGCTGCTTCGACAGCAACCATTGCTCCTACCTTTCCCAAGCTAGCACTTCCAGCACCATCTGCTGCGGCTGCCACCAATATATTATCTGGCAACATCTCCCAGTGATGGGCATCTTGACAAAGTTGTGAATTCCGAATGTGGCTGGTTCCACAAACTGATGCACCTACTACCCGCCAACGAAGCTGCTGTATTGAACTGTTCATATTAACAATGTTTCGGGCTGTTTAATTGCTGTACTTGCACTATATTAAACAGAACCCCAACCGATTGGTGGCAAAGCGACTTGTTCGTCCACTTTTGAATGAGAAACTGCTGACATACTAGCAGATAACCATACAAACATTTCGACAAAATTCAATCCATTCAGTTTTAAGGGGGTACGCACGGCTAATTGACTTAAGCGCGTCATGTTAGCATTCTCTACTCCTACGGAGAAAAAAGCAACACGTTTACTTGTTTCGTCACCCTGCAACCGCCGCGATGCCTGCTCTACAGTTTCATCCGGTTCTCCTTGTGGCTCGCCATCGGTAATCATAAATATCCAAGGACGATAGTAAGCCACTCCGTTAGAGCGGTACTGAGATTTACGTTCTTGAATCAAGTCTAAAGATTTGTGAATGCCAGCACCCATAGTAGTTAATCCTTGGGCTGTTAATATAGGCGGAGTAAATTGGTCGGCTGTCACAAAATCTTGTACTACGTTTATATTGCTATCAAAGGTAACTATAGATACTTCGACTCTTCTTGATGCTAATGGATTTTTAGTTAATTCATCCTTAAAACTAAGCAAGCCTTGATTCAATGCTTCTATTGGCGCTCCTTGCATCGAGCCAGATGTATCTAATAACAGTACGCATGGACAACGAGGTTCGGGGTTCTCCGCGAAATCAACTACTTCGTCTAGTCTTAAGGTATCTGACATAACTTTCGGTGTTATATTGAAGTTCTAAGGTTTGATTTTCGGTTGTACAAAGTATATAGTTTAAAGCCCCAAAGTAGCCATAGTTGTGGCACTTTAGACAAAGGATATTTTCATAAAGGTTCGCACATTACTAATGCATTATTACTTATAAAGTTCGATATATCTTGACTATTATTTAGCTAAATCATAAGCAATTTTGTGGATTTTGGATGGCTAATTGTTAATGGCTTTATATACATAATATATCTAGAATACAATAAATTCGTACTTATGCATACGTGGAAACTTAAAGATTAGATGTAGAAAAAACAAATTATTGGATAAAAAAGTGAAGGCTTGAAAAACATATCTTACTAACAAGAGAATTGATTAACTAATATCCTCCACATGAATAGTAACTTTTAGTTTAATGTATTGAAGATACGCATATTCTCAAAACAAATGTAACAATTAGGCTGTGATGTAATATTTTTAGCTGGTAATATGTCCATGTCAGAAGAGGGCAGATTGATTCATACAGAATATCCACTATGTATATACTTAATTAGATTCAATTGATGTTTACAAATATTTTATCTCCTACAACTGTAATTCTCTATCCTATATGAATAATTTTGCGACTTTCACAAAACTGCCTCCCTTAAGTTTGTTAAGACACTTATCTAGTTGCTTCGAGAACACTTGTTTGCAAGTTCAAAGTCATTCGGTTAACTGGTGGATTTACTTAGAAGAAGGAAAAATCGCTTATGCGACTCATTCTATAGAACCTTTCGATCGACTAGAACGTCATTTACGTCGGCTTTCGGTTCAAATTCCCGCTTTAACAAGTGAAATTCGCGTGCAGTTACGCATGATGTTTGAACCAGATTCGCAGCGTTTGTCAGACAGAAATGTAGAAGATACATCATATTCAATATCCTCGGCTCAGCCTTCAGATTATCAAGCAATTTGCTGGCTAATTAGTCAAAAATATTTGAATCCAACACAAGCAGCTATATTAATTCAAGAGTTAGTTAAAGAAGTAATTGAATCATTTTTATTAATAAAAAAAGGTACATACGAATTTCATAAACATTTAAATTTATCCCCGAAAATTTGCCGACTTGATGCCGAAAAACTATTATCATTTTCTCAGGATAGATTACAAGCTTGGCATAATCTTAATCCTCAAATTACTTCTCCATTTCAACGTCCCTATCTATGGATTAATACAAAAACTCAAATACAGAAAATATCGGAAGTTCAGCCGAATTTAGTCAATTGGATGAAGGGTTTTAGTTTGCGTCATCTTGCTGTAATTATGAATCAAGATGAACTTCAATTAGCACGAAGCTTATACCCCCATATCCAAAGTGGAGCAATTTTATTACACGAACCCGATCCACCATTTGATAAGCTACCTAAAACTGATGTTCTGTTATCTTATGCTCCTACAAAAATAAGGCAAGGTAATGTTAAAGAAGTAGCTGATACAAGTCATTTAAGAGAAGCTTTACCAGAAAATACTAAGCAAAAACAAAGCGTCCCCCTTCCAAAGCAGAGAATACCTGTTAATAAGGTAACAATTGCTCCAGTTACCCAACTTTCTTCCCCTTCTACAGAAAAAGTTGAAAAAGAAATAAAAAAAGATAACATTAAACCTGCTTCTCCTACCGAAACCTTACCACCACAAAAAGTTTACAAAATTGTTTCTGTAGATGATAGTCCCAGTAATGCTCAAAGAAATTAGTCGTTTTTTAGAAGACGAAAGTTTCTCTGTTGTGACTATAGACAATCCTCTTAAAGCTGTAATGTCAGTTATTCGACATCAGCCAGATTTAATTTTGTTAGATTTAAACATGGAAGGAATTGATGGTTATGAATTGTGCCGAATAATACGAAACAACTCTAAATTCAAGAATACTCCCATAGTTATGGTTACGGGAAGTAAAGGATTTGTAGACAAAGTAAAGGCGAGATTAGTAGGAGCTAGCGGTTATTTAACTAAACCTTTTACTCGTGCCGATTTACTCAAAATGGTATTTATGCATTTAACTTGATTTGTTGGGGCAATATCAGTTATAAATTCGTGACAAGTCAGCTATAAATGATTCATCAAAGCATCGGATTGATTCGAGACTAGGATTACTAAATATGAATACTGAGGAAACAACATGGCTACAGTTTTAGTTGTTGAAGATACTCCTTCTCAACTGGAGTTGATGAACATTTTTTTGCAAGAAGCTGGGCATACGGTTCTTCGAGCAACTAATGCTAAAGACGGCTTAGAGAAAGCACGGCTGCATCAGCCTTCGGCGATTATTACAGATGTAGTAATGCCGGGAATGAGTGGTTTTGAATTTTGTCGTAAGCTAAAAAAAGATATAGATACTAAAAAAATACCGATTATTTTTTGTAGTTCCAAAAATAAAGATATTGACCGCATCTGGGGAATGAGACAAGGGGCGGATTTTTATCTGACAAAACCTTTCACCAAACAGCAATTAATTGGTGCGGTGAAATCAATTATCATTTAATAATTTCACTGAACTAATATTATTCTACAGTGCATCTACCTAAAATTCAACATTACTTTGCAAGTGCGTTAACAAAGTTTAACGCTCAATTTCTATATTCAGGATTTTGTCATTGATTACTTTTATAATTTTTCAGAGTTATCCTACATAAAAATGAAATTAATTCCAAACATTGGCGTTTGATTAGATACATTTAAAATAACTAATTACTTCTGCAAAACATAGATTATAAACTATTGATACTTAATAGAATGTTCGTTTAATTACTTGTAAATAAAAATCGGCAAACTTTACAATCGGTATTCACTTGAACCAGAAACCAGGTTTCATACCAGCGATTTAATTCTCACAATGCTTACAAATATCAGATATTTGAGAGTGAAATGCTCAACCTTGTATTAACAACCCTTATACCTATTGCCTAATTCCCCATTGCTAATACCCCATTCCCATTTAAAATAGTCTTTGCGTGTTTATTTAATCGCTATTTTTAATCGGATAATCAAATATATTCCATGCGTATATCTTTAAATTGGTTGCAGGAACTTGTAGAGTTAAAATTAAGTCCGGAAGACCTAGCAGAAACACTGACGATGGCGGGGTTTGAAGTCGAAGAGATTGAAGACCGTCGCACTTGGGCTGATGGGGTTGTAATCGGGAAAGTGAAAAGCCGCGAACAGCACCCGAATGCTGATAAATTAAGCATTTGTCAGGTTGATGTAGGCAAAGGTGAAAATTTAAATATTGTCTGCGGCGCTGCTAATGTTCGTGCAGATATATATGTGCCAGTTGCAACCGTAGGTACTTACTTACCAAACAAAGATTTGAAAATTAAACCTGCTAAACTACGCGGGGTACCTTCCCAAGGAATGATTTGTTCTTTGCAAGAATTGGGTTTACCTACCGATGTAGATGGAATTCATATTTTTTCTGGGGAAAGCATCCAAATAGGTGATGATGTTCGTCCGCTATTGGGTTTGGACGATGTGATTTTAGATGTTACCGCTACTGCAAATCGCGCCGATGCTTTGAGTATGGTAGGGATAGCGCGGGAAGTCGCGGCGATAACTGGGGGTGAACTGAAAATTGCTCAGCCAGAAGAAATATCGGTTCCTCAAGGTGCGGGAAATTTAAGTATAGAAGTTGATGAGACTAAAGCTTGTCCGGCATACATTGGAACGGCGATCGCACAAGTTAAAATTGCTCCATCTCCCGACTGGTTGCAGCAACGGTTATTAGCTGCGGGAGTTCGACCAATCAGCAATATAGTTGATATTACTAACTATGTCATGTTGGAATGGGGACAACCGTTACACGCATTTGACCGCACGCGACTGCAAAGTATTGCTGGTAGTGAGGATATTAGTATTGGAGTGAGGTTTGCGAGTAACGGTGAATCGTTTAAAACACTGGATGGAAAAAACCGCAACTTATCAACTCAGAATTTATTGATTACCGTTAACAATAAACCCGTGGCTTTAGCGGGAGTCATGGGTGGAGAGGAAAGCGAAGTTCATGACGGCACCGAAAACTTAGTTTTAGAAGCAGCTTTGTTTGACAATGCTGTGATTCGTCGTTCATCTCGCAGCGTTGGTTTGAGAAGCGAATCCTCTACCAGATACGAACGAGGAGTAAATCACGCCGAGTTGGAAATCGCTTGTCGTCGTGCAATATCATTGATAGTAGAAATTGCTGGAGGTACTTTAGCAACTCAAGAGACTTCCGATACCCGCCCCGATGCTTCAGCTTGGACTCGTTCGATTGAATTGCGTTTGGATCGAGTTAATCAGATACTTGGGCCTGTAGACTTAGGGGAAGAAGAAACCGGAGAAATAAAAGGGGGAGATGTTGAGCGGATTTTAACTGCTTTGGGATGTCGGTTAACTGTTTCTGGTGATGGAACATGGGCTGTTAACGTACCTGCATATCGCTACCGTGACTTAGAGCGAGAAATTGATTTAATCGAAGAAATCGCGCGTTTGTACGGTTACGATAACCTTTGCGATACTTTACCGGAAAAGCCAGAAGTTGGTTATTTACCAACAGATCAAGAATTAATTCGCAAACTACGAGCCGCATTCCGCGCAACCGGATTAACCGAATTAATGCACTACTCCTTGGTAAAACCGGGAGAAGAGAGACAGGTGGTTTTAAGTAACCCATTGTTTGCAGAATATTCAGCATTGCGAACCGATTTGATATCCGGTTTAATTGCTGCATTTCAATACAACATCGAACAAGGAAACGGTGCGCTTAACGGTTTTGAAATCGGACGAATTTTCTGGGAAGAAGAAGAAGGTTTTCAAGAAGCAGAAACCGTAGGAGGAATCATCGGAGGTGATATTACTTCCAGCAAGTGGATGAGCGGAGGTAGTCAAAAATCCATGAGTTGGTTTGAAGCCAAAGGTGTTTTAGAAAGCGTCTTTAAAGTCATGGGATTGCAGGTAGAATATCAGCCAGATAGACGTGACGATCGCCTACATCCAGGGCGTACTGCTTCGCTGTGGGTGGGAGGAAACAGCTTAGGGGTATTCGGACAAGTACATCCCCAAATTCGCAGCGAAAAAGATTTACCCGATGATATTTATGTATTTCAACTGAGCTTAGAAGTACTTTTAGATGCGATTGACGAAGACGATGTATTGACACCCAAATTCAAAACATTCTCTACCTATCCGCCATCCGATCGAGATATAGCCTTCTTCGCACCCGTTAACTTAACAGTCGCCGACATCGAAAAAGCGATTACGAAAGCCGGTAAAAGTTTATTAGATTCCGTCGAGTTATTTGACGAATATCAGGGCAAAAACGTACCCGAAGGACAAAGAAGCTTAGCATTTCGGTTAATTTATCGTTTAGGCGATCGCACTCTTACCGATGCAGATGTCGAACCAGTTTCACCAAAAAGTTCGAGATACTTTGGTGGAAAAATTTGGGGTAAGTCTCAGGAGTTAATCAATTATCAATTATCAATTATCAATGACCTAAATGATTGATAATTGATAATTGTTCATTGTTCACTGATAATTGAAAAATCATGACTAAATACATAATGTGGGGCAGCTACTGCGAAAACGTTTTGGAAAAACGCGCACCATTTCGCCAAGAGCATTTGGATGGATTAAAAAAGCAGAAAGAAGATGGTGTTTTAGTTACATTAGGTCCTACAAAGGATAATACTAAAGTTTTTGGAATTTACGAAGCAGATGATGAAGCTGCGGTGCGTAAGTTAGTTGAAAATGATGCTTATTGGAAAAATGGGATTTGGACTGAATATTTTGTCAAAGAATGGGTGCAGGCTTTTTAAAAGGTTCGTAGTAGTGCTTCAGCGCCTCATGATTCAGGATTCGGAAGCGCTGAAGCGCAACTACGATCCAAAAAATTCTTCACCCTTCCCCATTCCAAGCTCGATAAAAATCACCATAATTCATTTTTTCGGCACAATACCACAGCAGTTTATAACAGTGTCGATCTTCTTCTAAATTTACGTCGTTAAGTTCTTCTAAGAAACAATCTTTCAACGATGCAATTAATTTTGGCATCTGCTCGTTATCAATAATCTTCTTTAAATCTTCTGCGGCATTCTTTCTGTCGGAATCTTTTTGTGCTGATTTAAGTATGTTTATTAAAGTATCAAATGCAAGTTGATTTTGCGGTTGTAACTTCGCCAAACTAGAAGCCCTACGTCTTTTACTATCGTCGTTTTTCGCGGTTGCAATTCCTTCAACTAAAGCTGCAATTGCTTTTTCGTTATTTCTAGATTTATTCCTTGATTTTCGCCGTGTTGGTTGATCGTTTCCCTTCGTCTTTTTCGATGCATTTACAGCAAGAGCAAGTTGATTTTCTGGAGCAAGAGTTAATAAATTTTCTGCTGCATATTGCTTTTGCTGTTTATTTGTTGATGAAGTAATAATTTTTTCTAAAGTTGAAATAGCAATTTGATTTTCAGGTTCGCACTTACCCAAGCTAAACGCTGCTTTTCTGCGAATGGATTCCTTTTTAGTTGATTGAATGATTTTAATTAAAGCTGTGATGGCGATAGGATTTCCCGCTTCAATTTTTCCTAAACTGTGTGCTGCTTGCAAGCGAAAGTTTTCATGATAAAAAGATGTAAGAATTTTTTCTAATGTCGAAATCGCTATTTTATTACCAGGATCGAAAAAATTTCCTAAACTATAAGCCGCATTCCAGGTATCGAAATCGCTTTGACTCGATGCAATAAACTCTTCTAAAGCAGTAATAGCACAATTGCGATCGGTTTTTAACAAGCTAACTCGCGCACCTTCCGCAATTGGCGAAGGATATCTCCACCATCTTTGCTGTGTGGAATGAAAACAACCGAAACGCCATTTTATTAACTGTTTTAAAATTGTTTCGCACAAAGAACAATCTGCAAATTCAGCGATTCCTTCCGCTGCTAAAAAATAAGCTTGATAGCTATAAAATCCACCGCAACCGTCTTTAAATTCGATTAAATACTTGATAAATTCCTCTTTGGTTGATTGCGGTACATCATCCCTACCAAACCAGAGTAGAATTACTTCGCGCCATTGGTACTCGAAGATTGGGGGATTGGAGAGGGGGAGAGGGGTAGAGGGGGGAGAGGGGGGAGAGGGGGGAGAATTTATGAAGAATTGCCAATCGTCGATCGCTAATGCTGCGAAATATTCTTGAAATGTTGGATGGTAAAAGGCGTATACTTTTTCACCTTGGGTTTCTGATATTCCTACTTGATTAAGCCAGCCGAGCTGAAGTGCTAATTGAAACAAGCCTTCATCGGGTGCGCCTAATACTTCGCATACAAAACGATGCCTGAGACGGAACTTGGTTTTTTCGTTGGTAATCGCCATTAGTGCAAGTTTGCCTAATGCTTGATTTAACTGAGTTCTCTGGGTTGATGTGGTGGGAAATCTATCTTGTTTCCATTCGTAAATTGACTCCACAAATTTTTCGTAAAGCATGGCTTTAGTATTGGGAAATCCACCGCGTCTTAATCCCCAAATACCACACATCAAAGCTAATCGCAAAGGATTTTTGACGGCATCGCGAATCCTTCTGCGTGCGGGTTGTTCTAATTCTGTCCGCAGATTTTCGCCTAATTCTGGATTCTCCTCAAACCAACAATTGATAAATTTCCCCATCAAATCTGAATTATTGGGATTACCATAAGTAAAATTTAGGTTGCGAAAAGTATCAAAATCTGACAAAGCATTTTTTCCAGCATCCCAAACATTTAAACGGCAAGTAATAATCACAGATGCATCCGCTACCCAACCTTTAAGATAATCGGCAATTTTACTTAAACCCAAGCTTGACTCAATCGCCATTTCATCCACAGCATCCAGCAGCAACCATACACGCCCTTGGTTAAATTGCTCGCAAAAATCATCTTCCATTTCTGGAGTAATACGACGCTTACGAGTAGCTGCTTTCAACCAATCTTCAATCAAGTAATCTTCTAAACTCTTTCCCTGTAAATCCGCAAGAGAAATCCAAATCGGTAAATATTCGGTATTATCCGCCAACCAGGTGGCAATTTTTTGTAAAAGCGTAGTTTTCCCTGCACCAGGTTCACCTAAAATAGCGATGCGACTATTTTCTTTTGATTGCAACTGCTGTAGGAACTTATCCAACGTCAAAGTTTCACTAACATCACCCTCCTCCGACTCGTATAATTGCGAACCTTTTCCCGGATGAACATCACCACCACGTCTTTCACGGCGTGAGCGCTTCACCAAACCCAGGGGAACGTAAACTTCATCTAACGCAAAAGTTACACCATCCGCACTTGTGAGAGGATTCGTAGTTAATCGTCGGTGATTATCCCTCTCCAAACTTTGACGACAAATTTCCATCCAGTTTAGGGAGGGGGTAGAAGAAAAATTCTCCTTGTCTCCTTGTCCCCTTGTCCCCTTTTCCTCTTTCCTCAACTCCCATTCTCGATCAAAATTTTCTAAATTAGCTTCCGTTTCCCAGCGAGAGTGCCAAAGATTTAAGGTAAAATGCCAATTTTCCGAACCCCCACGAGTTGCGCGATTATCTTCGAGAATTTCGAGAAAATCTGTAAACCGCTTAAGTGCTTCTTTAACTTGTTCGGCTTTCAACGGAGCTTCATTACCTTGCAAACCCGTTAATTCTTGCAAAAACCGAACCTTAGTTCTGATAACCAACCGTTTTTCTGTTAACCAGCGAACTTGAATATGGGAACGTATTGCATCAACTACAGCTTCGTTGCATACATCAAACTCATCGTTAGCATAAGCCAAAAGTGCAAACAGCAAACATTTCGCTCGTTTCTGAACTTGTAAACCATAGCTAACTCTTGCCATAACAGTTATCAATCAACAATTATCAATTATCAGTTATCAATAACAACTAATAACTAAATACTAACTCCTAACTCTCTTTAACTTCTTTCCTCCGCGCTCTTCGCGCTCTAGTAAGGTTTATTCCTAACTGCTCACTGTTCACTGTTCAATACTTCCTTAACCACATCACTCATCGGATGTAATTTGTCTTCAAAATCCAATGATATTTCACATCTAGTCAACGGAAACGGTTCTAACATTTTGCCATCTTCCCAACTTTCCAATCGCCACCAAAGAGTTTGAACAATTATTTCTTTACCATCTACTATTTCAAAAGTTATTTCACCAACGTTGTTTAAACCAACAATTTCTGTACCGTGTCCTTTCTTGCTAAGATATTCACGATAGTTTTTCGCCATTGACAAGTATTTTTCTAAAGCTTGTTTGCGGTTTTCTCCCGGTAGTGGAGCAATGACAGAAGTCGCTTCTTGGTTTTCGATTTTTGGTTTTTCTAATCCTTCGTCTTGAGATGCAAGGAAATCAATTCGATACCACCATTCTGGTTTTTTAGTAATTTCTAATTTCCGAAACATATTTCTTTGTTTCACTAAATCAATTGTCCCTGGAATACCTTTAATTTTCAAAGGGGTGCGCTGAAATATATCTTCCACAAGAAGACTCATATTACCAATAACAACTTCTTTTTCTTGTTTATTTTCCCATCCCAATACTTCTGCCGTTGGTAAATCGCTATTTACTCGAATCGGAATAAAACCTTGTCTGTGTGCCGAATGACTTCCACCTATTCCCCCGACTTCATTTTTAATCGAACTACTAGTTAATTGAGCAATTACTAATTTCGAGTTAACGAATTCGGGACTTTCAAAAGGATGTGTTGCCGAATATTGCAAACGCGCACCAAAACCATAGTGAACATCCCCAGATAAAAATACTACACGACTTTGAGAATTAGGTAATGCTCGTAATGCTAATCTAGCAATCATTCTTTCAAAAGCCGTTTTATTTAATGCCCAAGCTTCCGTATCAAAACCCCAAGCCGCATTACCGATTTTCTCGTAAAAAGTTTTGGCGATTTTTTGTAGGTTTTCTATATAAGGTACTCCGATAAAAGGACCTGGGGAAATCACAAAACTAACTTCAGTATCATCTTTACGCAGTTGTTTTGTTATTTGTTCGTCGTAACCTTCCTTACTTATAAGCGCGGGAAAATCAAATTCCTTACCGGGGAATTCCCGCCAAGTGCGCGTATCAAGTACTATAACTTCATAACCGGGGCCATTAACTATATAGTGCCAATTTAACGCTACATCCGAATGAGGTAATTTTTGTGAATTTTGTTGAATATCTGCAACGCTAGGCAAACCAACTCGTCGAGCAATCTGTTCCTCAAATATTTTATTTTCACCACCACCGATACTCCAAGCCACAGCAGCTTTGAGTAATTCTTCACCATTTGTACCTTTTTCAAACTGTTCTGGTGTATTACCCCAAGCCTGACAAATAGCACAAGCGAGCATACCATTTTGCAATATCCGTTTTCCCAAAGGCTTATCGAGAATGCGGGAACACCAAGCCATATTCAAATACCAATCGTCGGTAATTTCGTGGTCGTCGAATATCATGTAGGTAGGAATATTCGCCAAAGCACGTCTTACACTTTTGAGAGTTGACCAAAATTCCTTAATATATCCAATTTCTCGTTCGTAAGCTTTTCTTGGATCGTTTTTAGCTTCCCTATGTTCCGAATTCACATCATTAAAATCGGGAAAAAATTCGGGTTCAACCCACAATACATTACTCCAAGCAAATAAATGCATCGCCAAATATTCCCCGAAGGTAAATAAATGACTTTCCGCAAGATCGGTTAGGTTATTTAATTTACCAATACTTGCCGTTAAACCAGCCGTTTTAGTTGCTAAATTATTACGTTTTCCCGGCTTTAATTCTTCCAAATGTTCAACATCCGGTAATTTTTCCGACCATCCCAAAAGCGTTTCACTGGCATCCATCAACATAAAAAGTAATACATCAGCGACATCATCAGCATAAATTTGGTCGCCAGTTAAAAACAGTTGGTGCGGTCGCTTTTTGGGTTCTATTTGTAACGCTTCTTCGATCATTTTGTCCACAGCAGCAAGCGCATCTAAGCTTTCACCGTGGGGTTTGCGGCAAGAACCATGAATAATGCGTAAATCTCTTAAATCGCTAGGAGGTAAAGCAAAAGAAGGCAATGTATATTGAGGATAAGTAATATCTTGAAGCGAACCATCCGCAGTTAATATACCAGGACTGCTAAGTAATTCACCATTACCAAAATGTAAATCGTAGAGATAATTTTCACCACTAATAAGTATATTTGAGGAAGCCTTGGCAGTCACAGCAACAACGTGTAAATTGATGCCAATTCTTGCCGTAGTTCTAGTACTTTCAAATAAGAAATTATGGTTTTCATCAAATATGGTTAAAGTGACATGACGATTTGCTTTTAAAGCCACCCATACAGTTACAGAATCGGGTTCCGTGCGTCGTAAAATTGGTCCAGCAAGAACTAAAGGTAGTTCATTAATACGTTGTCTTAATGGTGTCCATCCCATTTAACTTTTGCCCCATCTACAGCCTTCTTTTATTGTTATAACGGGTTTGGGTTAAGAAGGGATATTTGATTTGAATTTTTCGGCGATTATCTTTTGGGGGATAGAATTTTATATTAGGGAAAAATACCTGGCGGTTAAAACCGCGTCTACACAAACGAAACCCACCTGCGTGGGTTAATTATTGGTAGGATTTAGATTATGCATAAAATTACAATTATTTTAGAAGACGAAATTTTTCAATTTATAGATTCTCAAGCAAAAGGCGTTCAAGGCGCTAGCGTTGCGGGTAATCGCAGTGCCTACATAAATGCAGTTTTAGCAAAACATCGTCGCTGTAGTTTAGAATTACAAATGATTACGGCTCTACAAAGGGATGCTCAAGACTGCGAATACCAAGCTGAAATTGCTGCTTGGGATAATGTTGTAGAAGATGGGATTGTTTAATATAGCCCACACTCTCGTCTTGAAATTAATTTCAAGGCTCATATACAAAGTACGTTGGAAACGCACTAAAAGCCTTACCCAGTCTGATTCATCAGACTTTGTTTTTAAGCCTGGGAATTTATTCCAAGGCGGTTGTGAAGGCTAATTTAACAAACCACAATAATTAAACCTATGGCAATTCTCCAGAGCAAAAATTTATCAATAGGAGATATCCACCGTCTTTTCAACTATCAAAGACAATACAATGATTCATTCACATCATTATTATCTCTAGAGCCTTTAACCGAAGTTGAACGACAAGAAATATTACAAATTCGCACGGATTTTGATAATTACATTATAGAAAGTAAAGTATTAGAAGGATTAGTAAAAGCGTTAACAGTCTTTCCATTAATGCGATTAGCTGGCTTTTATCGTTCTCCCATCAAAATTGCTTTAGAAGAAAATATTGCCGATATAGTTATTGAAGACGAAGATACAAAAGTTACAGGTAGACTGGATATTTTAGCTGTTAATAAAGCAAAGTTGAACTCAGCTAAATCATATTTTTGGGTTTTGGTAATTGAATCAAAGAACAGCGGTATTGATGTATTCGAGGGTTTACCGCAATTACTCTCTTATGCATATGACTGTTTAGAACATCAAAAATCAGTTTGGGGTTTGACTACTAACGGAAGGGAATATCAATTTGTGTATATTCAACAGGGAAATCCTCCGATATATCAGTTAATGCCATCATTAAATTTGATGGAATCTCAGCGAGCGGTTGAATTGTTGCAGGTTTTGAAAGCGATTTGTGAGTTGGGTTGAGATTCTATTGTTTGTTTTACCTGGCGGTTGAAACCGCTGCTACACAAACGAAACCCGCCTGCGCGGGTTAATAAATCAGCGTAAGTTTTTGATTTTACCTGGCGAATAGAATTCACGGCTACACAGGCAAAACCCACCTGCGTGGGTTAATAAATCAGCGGTGTAAAAACAAATATAAATAGGTTTACGTAAAGCCCCCCTTTGTAAGGGGGGTTGGGGGGATCTCCATGTTTAGAACACAATATTTACCATTGTCGCTGTGTAATTTCATCGCTACAACCTGGGAAGAATAATAAGAGAAATTCTCACAACCACAAAAGTCAAAGTTGTTATTTTGGCTCGCTTTTATAAAACCAATGAAAATCCAACCCACAGCAATCCTAGCCATATTTGTTATCTTCCTATCCGCTTGTCAGGATTGCGATGCTAAAAAAACCTACAACTCTAACCATCTCAAACGACTACTAAAAACAAAAAAATGTCCCAAATGCGACTTAAGCGGTGCTGATTTGAGTAATGCCGATTTAGCAGGAGCTGACTTACGAGGTGCGGAATTATCAGCAGCTAAGTTAGATGGAGCCAATTTGAGTAATGCCGATTTAACTGGTGCGGAATTGAGGTGGAGAGATGATGTTGGCGATAAAGGGAAAATGGGTATTGCAGAAATTGGTGATTTTAGCTGCAACGTTACTTATGAAGCAACGCTTATAGGAGTTAACTTACAGGGAGCTAAATTAGCTGGTGTGAATTTTTATTATTTGGATTTGAGCGGTGCTAATTTGAGTAATGCTAATTTAGAGGGAGCGAATCTTAGAGCAGCTGAAACTGGAAAAAGATAACTTAGAACGAGCTAATTTAAGAAGGGCTAATTTGAAGAGCATAGGATTAAGTAATGCTAACCTAAAAAAGGCTAATTTGACTGGTGCTAATCTTCATAATAGTAGACTATATGATGCTGATTTTACACAAGCAAATCTTAGCAGAGCTAATTTAAGTTACGCTACAATGTTTGACACTATTTTAATAAAAGCAAAACTAAAAGGTAGTAATTTATTTAATGCCTACTTACTGAGGACTTTTCTTAAAGATACAGATTTAAACGGGGCAAATTTAAGGGATGCTAGTTTACGAAACGCCTATTTAATAGGTGCTAATTTACAAAAAATTCAATACGATTCTACAACTAAATGGATAGATATTTATTACGACGAAAAGACAATTTTCCCATCTGGATTTGACGAAAATATAAAAAAACAAATGCTGTTGTGGAAAGAAAATTCTAGATAGTTTCAATTTAGAAAGAAAAATAATTGTTATTATCGGTTTTATAAAAATCAAAAATTATCTATATAAACATGATGCGTTAATGCGCTCAATCACCCTCACTCTAGAAGAGTGGGGCTATCGGAACAAAGCCCACCTTCGTGGGCTAAATTAGTCGTATTAGCCCACGAAGGTGGGCTTCGTAAATGTAGCCCCAGGCTTCTAGCCTGCGGGCGATTAAGTTGTTTAAGAGAATTCGCAATTACCTAATACCGAATCCTCGGATCTACATAAGCATTCAAAATATCAATCAAAATACTCGCTCCAACAACAATTGTCCCGAAAAATATCATGATTCCCTGCACGGTGGGATAATCCCTTTCGCTAATTCCCTGAAACAATCTATTCGCTAATCCCGGCCAAGAAAATGTTACTTCGGTTAAAACGGCTCCACCAAGTAACGATGCAAAAGTTAATCCCAAAACCGTAATCACGGGAATCAATGCATTTCTCAAAGCATGAGAAAACAATATCTTTCTTTCTTGAATCCCTCTCGCTCTTGCTGCTTCCACATAATCCGACTGCATGGTTTGCTGTAAATTAACCCGCACAATCCGCTCGAAAATACCGCTGAGTAATATTCCCAAGGTACAGCAAGGCAATATCAGATATTGTATAGCTGTAAAAAACTGACCAAAATTACCGCTTAAAAGACTATCTATTGTATATAAACCAGTAAAACCTTCTGGAGAACCCATAGTTGCTGGAAAACGAGTTCCCAAAGGAAACCAACCCAACCAAACGGCGAAGATTAACTGTAGTATCATTCCCGCCCAAAACATTGGCAGAGCATAAGTAATAGTACCGAACAATCTTCCGCCCAAATCCAGCGCTGTACCCGGACGAGAAGCTGAAATAGTACCAACACCAATACCAACAACCAGAGCAACTATAATCGCAAATATTGCTAATTCTGCCGTTGCTGGGAAATACTGCCAAATAATCTCCCAAACTTTCTGTCCGCGACTAGTTGTAGATTCGCCCATATCGAAGACAAGCAATTTACCTAAATAATTAAAATATTGCAGCCACAAAGGTAAATCTAAACCTAATTGCGTCCGTAATTCTTCCTTCGCACTTTCCGGCGCACGTCCACCTAAAATAGCATCAACCGGATCTCCAGGAGTCGCTCTTAGTAATAGGAAAACGATAGTAACAATAGTCAGAATTTGCAGCGGAGCCAGCAACAAACGAGTAGTAACGTAATACGCTAAAGCTTTTGAACGGGACATGATTTAAATTATATAAATGGGCATGGGGCATTGGGCATTGGGCATTGGGCATTGGGCATTGGTAATTGGATACTTATTTTTTGAAAATATTAATTGGTTATCTGGCGTTATATGTAAAGGGAGCAAGATGCTCCCACTACGATATATTTAAATATTCCAATTTTATTCAGTCCTCTTTTAGAGGACTTTCGCTATTAGACGGCGGTTTGCAACCGTCGGCGAGATGGGGTTTTACGAAATGAAAAAATATTGAGAAAAATAAATTTTCTCATTCCCAATGCCCAATCCCCCATGCCCAATTCCCAATTCTTTATTTCTTAATATTCCGATATATCAAATTTTGGGTAGCATCTAATCCCACACCAGTAATTCCGTTTTGAGCAAATACATAATCTTTACTTTGCCATAAAGGAACGTAAGGTACTTCTTTAGCTAATATTTCTTGAATTTCTGCAAAGATTTGCTTCCGTTTTTCAGGATCTTGTTCTTCTCGTTCTTCCTTAATTAATTGGTTCATTTGCTGACTGTAGAAGAAAGAACCTTGACTCTGACTTCCTCCTTCAATGCATCCTTTTTCTACAGAACCTTTTTCACAAGATAAAAATGGCTGAATATAATTATCTGCATCTAAATAATCGGGATACCAATCGAGTAAAAATGCTGGATATAAACCTTTACGAATGTTTTTGAAAGCGGATGTCGATTCTACTGTATTAACATCAAATACCAGCATTCCATCCATTGTTTTCTTCGCAATAGCTTTCAACACCAAAGCTGTTAAACTACGAGTTGCCGAACTTGAAGGATACCAAATTTCTACTACTGCGGGATTATCTTTAGAAAAACCTGCTTTTTTCAATAATTCTTTGGCTCTTTCGGAATTCCCTCCTTTACCGTATTTTTCTTTAAATACTGGTTTGTAAACATCAAAGGTTGTCGGAATCATACTATAAACTTCTTCTGCTTGACCGTATAATACCCTGTCATATATTAATTTACGGTCAATCATTGCGGCGATCGCCTGTCTCACTTCGGGTATATCTAAGGGTTTTTGGTTGCGGTTGAGCGTCAAATAACTAACCACGCTACCTTCGTTGGGAATTGCTAACCATTTACCTTCCCTTGACATTTTTTCCAAACTGGTAATTTGGTCTGGATCTAAAGCAACGTAAGCAACATCTACGCCTTGTTTGCGGAAATTATTGTACAAATTCACTCCACTGCTAAGAATCTGCACGGTAACGCCATTATTAGCGGGTTTTTCTCCCCAATATTTCTCGAATACATCAAATATCAGCGAATCTGTGCCAAATTTAGTTAATTTATAAGGGCCAGTTCCAATAAACTTATTTGGCTCAAACTTCCCTTCACCTATTTCATAAGCTTCGGGAGAAAGCGCGGGAAACTCCAGCAAAAGCCAGCAATGAAGTAAATGCTGCAAAGGGCTGTTTTAATTTAATTGTTAATTCATATTCTCCCGTGGCTTTGAGTGACTCCACGCTATCGGAGAGTAAGAAAGATGGCTTACCTTTATTTTCGATAAAGCGACGCAAACTAAACTCCATAGCCTTTGCATCGAACTTCGTACCGTCGTGAAAAACCACACCTTCACGTATAGGAATAGTATAAGTTAAACCATCATCGCTAACTGTAGGTAACGCCGTAGCCAATTCCGGCTTAATTTCGGTACTTCCAGGTGGGTAAGTGTAAAGGCGATCGCTCATGTTGTAAACCAGCGCAAGCGAAGCTAATTCGTAAGCATCTGCCGGATCGAGAGTACGCGGTTTTGCCGTTGTACCGATAGTAATCCGACCATTTCCAGAAGCAGAAGCTGACGGATTAACCCGATTGCTAGCACAACTAGAAACCAGCAAAACACACATACATAACAGGGAGAATAACAATCTAATTCGCCCCCACTGTCTTACAGATAAGGAAAACAAACTCATAACATTAAGTATTAGATTGGTAAATAAAAATAAGCGGTGAGATATTTTACTATATGTTTGGCAATATCTCTACGTTTATTTCAGGTTAAAAGTTAGGAGTTAGAAATTAGTTATTTTTCCCTTAGTCCCTAATCCCCAAATTTCCAAATAAAAAATATTAAAAGCAAAAAAACCAAAGAAATTTATCTTAAACTACTAATTTGATGGCAAGAGGTTTGATAAGCTTTCCTCGGGTCTTAGTTTTAGATTGAAACTGTATGAGTAGTGGTTGAGAAGTCGCCTCGTCAGTAAAATGGGCGTGCAAATACAAATTAATACTGGGTTCTAGGGAGCAAAGGCAGCGATCGCCCCAAACCTTTGACCTCTCTCTTTGACCTGTTATTTAACTCTTGATTGGGATATTAAACGTGAAATATTTTTTCTTGTCCGATGGTTGGAAGATCGGTAGAGTATGGGCTTTTGATGGACTGTGGCAAGTATCAGCATGGCGAAGACATCCAGAAATTGAACGATTAAATCTTTGCCTGGTGGAAGACGAGGAGGTGATGTGGCTTTATCAAGTTGAAGAAGCTATTGTCACAGTGGAAGTTCAACCAGTATTATCTGTACCCAGAGACACACCACTTCAAAATATCGGTCAAGTCGTTTTAAAGCGTCTCATTAGCGCCGAACAGGTGATTGAACGTTTGGGAAATGCTTCTGCTAAATGCCTATTGCAAGATATGCACTCAGTTGTAAAGTGACAAGGGAACGCCGGATCTGGGAACAGGGAAAGGTTATATAACTAAGCTGTAAATATATACATAATGCAGGCTTGAGTACTTCATTGGGTGCATCATCAAATCCCCTTCATTGAAAATCTTTTTGCTTCTTCTTAAAAGAAGAAGGCTATCCAAAATTAAATAGCTAAGAAAGGAGATTTCGCGATCTCAAACATTTTTAGTTTTTTATACATTACTTTAAGTAAAAATACTTTTATTAAACATAATTATATAAAATTGTTTTTTTATGAGAGAAGTGATGAAAAATAACACTTCTATAGGCTACATCGACTCATATTAGAAGTTACTTTTAAGTATTATCATATTTGCTGCTGTTACCATATATCGGTATCAAGGCTGCTGTTAACACTCTTGCAAACAGTTCCATCAATAGTTAAAATTTTTAACAATCTTGACTTTTACTGTCTCACATCTCACCCTCCTCGGGGAATGTGAGATCGGAGTGGAGGTAGAATTTATAGTATATATAGTATGTGGGTATAACCCAATAAATGCTTACCGCAGCCCACAAACTCAAAAAACAAATCCGATCAAAAGACCGTGGGGCACACGGCTTTAAAGCTCAGTAAATGTCCTCATAAAGGAGTCACTGAGAAGCCTAAATCATAATGATCTATGGTTTGATGAAGGTATGTCACAACATTCTCATTTTCACATGGCAATTTAGACCTATATGAAAATAATTTCATTAATGGGTTGTACCGTGTTAAAAGACTGCGTTTCTTTTTTATTAAGACGCGCTTAGTGCGAAAATCAAGTTTGCTAATAACAAAAACCCATTCCGAAAAGTTTGTAAACATAATTCATCTAGGAGGAGCGTAGTCAATGGGACTACCCTGGTACCGAGTACATACAGTCGTTCTGAACGATCCAGGACGGCTTATTTCTGTACATTTAATGCACACAGCCTTGGTAGCTGGCTGGGCTGGTTCGATGGCTTTATACGAACTAGCTATTTTCGATCCTTCAGACGCTGTACTAAACCCAATGTGGCGACAAGGGATGTTTGTACTTCCCTTCATGGCACGTTTAGGAGTTGTCGAATCTTGGGGCGGTTGGAGCGTTACTGGCAATCCTACTGGCGACCCTGGTTTTTGGTCTTTTGAAGGTGTAGCAGCAGCTCACATCGTTCTTTCTGGTTTGTTGTTCTTAGCTGCCGTTTGGCACTGGGTTTATTGGGATTTGGAATTATTCCAAGATCCTCGTACTGGCGAACCTGCTTTGGATTTACCAAAAATGTTTGGTATCCACCTTTTCTTATCCGGTCTTCTTTGCTTCGGTTTTGGTGCTTTCCACCTCACCGGCTTATTTGGCCCAGGAATGTGGATTTCTGACCCTTATGGATTAACGGGTCACATTGAAGCAGTAGCCCCGGAATGGGGACCGGCGGGTTTTAACCCGTTCAACCCTGGTGGAGTTGTAGCTCACCACATCGCTGCTGGTATTGTCGGAATTATTGCTGGTTTGTTCCACTTGACTGTACGACCACCCGAAAGGCTTTATAAAGCACTACGGATGGGTAACATCGAAACCGTACTTTCAAGTTCCATTGCAGCAGTATTTTTTGCAGCATTCGTAGTTGCCGGTACCATGTGGTACGGTAGCGCCACAACTCCAGTAGAATTATTTGGCCCAACTCGCTATCAATGGGACCAAAATTATTATCATCAAGAAATTGACCGTCGCGTTCAAGCTAGTCTTGCTAATGGTGAAAGTTTAGATCAAGCTTGGTCGAGAATACCTGAAAAACTTGCGTTCTTCGACTACGTTGGTAATAGCCCCGCAAAAGGTGGTTTATTCCGTACTGGTCAAATGAACAAAGGTGCGGGGATAGCGGAATCTTGGTTGGGACACCCAGTATTCAAAGATGGTGAAGGTCGCGTATTAGATGTACGTCGTCTTCCTAACTTCTTTGAAACATTCCCCGTGATTCTCACCGATGCTGATAATGTTATCCGCGCTGATATTCCCTTCCGTCGTGCAGAATCCAAGTACAGTTTCGAGCAAACTGGTGTAACTGTAAGCTTCTACGGTGGAGATTTAAATGGTCAAACATTTGATGACCCCGTAAAAGTTAAGGAATATGCTCGTAAAGCTCAATTGGGCGAACCGTTTGAATTCGATACCGAAACCTTGAACTCTGACGGTGTATTCCGTACCAGTCCTAGAGGTTGGTTTACATACGGACACGCTGTATTCGCATTATTGTTCTTCTTCGGTCACATTTGGCATGGTTCTCGGACAATTTACCGAGATGTATTTGCTGGTGTTGATGCAGACCTCGAAGAACAAGTGGAATGGGGTAGATTCGCCAAAGTTGGTGACAAAACTACTCGTACAAGAGAAACCGCTTAATTACGTTTTAAGCGCCTCTAAGTAAAGAAATGTTAAAAATGGTCGCAAAATAAAACTAAAAATCATTATTTGGCTTATTTGCGCGACCATTACCTCCTGTAGCTTGGTACACTAAGATTGCAGGCTGACAGTCAGCAGGAATTTAAAGATATGGAAAGCGTTGCATACATTTTGATTTTGGCCCTAGCGATCGGCACCCTGTTTTTTGCGATCGCCTTTCGCGAACCTCCTCGGATTGAAAATAAAGAGGAAAAATAAGAAAACATTTTGTTAATGCCGAAATTTGCGGCAAAATACAAAAATACAAATTATGATTAACCGCTGCTACCGATATTTAAGGGATAGCAGCGGTTATTTTTATATTTAGACAGAGGGGGGATGGGGAGATTCTTTAAGTAGAGAGTAGAGAGTAGCAAGTAAGGAATGGTTGAGCAGCCCGGTTGAGAATAAGAATTATTTGTAATTTACTTTCTACTTCCTACTCCCTACTCCTTACTTATTTCCAACTCCCAATCTAAAATTTATTTGAGTATTAACGGTACAAAAAGTATTCATATTTGATATAATTTATAATCTGAAAGTTGATGTGTGTTTAATCAGCTTTTCTGCGCTAGGATAATATTGGATATAAGTGTGAAGTGCCAAAACGAGGCGATTGGATATACATCGCTAGGAGGCAAAAAAATTTTACGGAGAATAAAACCAGGAAACATAAAGCATGGTAAATGTCAATCAGAAACCAACCAATGATATTGGGTTTACACACGACGATTTCGCGGCTTTACTTGATAAATACGATTATCACTTCAGCCCAGGGGATATAGTTCCAGGTACAGTTTTTAGTTTAGAGCCGCGCGGCGCTCTGATTGACATTGGTGCTAAAACGGCAGCATATATACCTATACAAGAAATGTCAATTAACCGGGTGGATAACCCGGAAGAAGTATTACAATCTAACGAAACACGGGAGTTTTACATTCTCAGCGATGAGAATGAAGAAGGTCAGTTAACTCTTTCTATTCGCCGTATTGAGTATATGCGGGCTTGGGAACGGGTACGTCAGCTGCAAACAGAGGATGCCACCGTGCGTTCCGGCGTATTCGCAACAAACCGTGGTGGAGCATTAGTACGAATTGAAGGATTACGTGGCTTTATTCCCGGTTTCTCATATAAGTACTCGCAAACCAAAAGAAGATTTGGTCGGCGAAGAACTACCATTAAAATTCTTAGAAGTAGACGAAGAGCGTAACCGACTCGTATTGTCTCATCGTCGGGCACTGGTTGAGCGTAAGATGAATCGCTTGGAAGTAGGCGAAGTTGTAATCGGTACAGTTCGCGGAATCAAGCCTTACGGTGCCTTTATCGATATTGGCGGTGTAAGCGGTTTGCTACACATCTCCGAAATTTCTCACGAGCATATTGATACACCCCACAGCGTATTCAATGTCAATGATGAATTGAAAGTCATGATTATTGACTTGGATGCGGAAAGAGGTAGAATTTCACTTTCTACCAAGCAGCTTGAACCCGAACCTGGCGACATGATCAAGAACCGGGATGCGGTATTTGAGAAAGCAGAAGAAATGGCTGCTAAATTCCGCGAACAGTTGTTAGCTAAGGAACAAGGTATTACTCCTGAAGCTGCACCAGCTGCGGTAGAAGAATCACCAGCAGAAACTGAAGCAACCGTCGAGGAAGCAACCGTCGAGGAAGCACCTTCCTCAGAAGTTGAAGCAACCGTCGAGGAAGCACCTTCCTCAGAAGTTGAAGCAACCGTCGAGGAAGCACCTTCCTCAGAAGTTGAAGCAACCGTCGAGGAAGCACCTTCCTCAGAAGCTGAAGCAACCGTCGAGGAAGCACCTTCCTCAGAAGCTGAAGTTCAATCAGAAGCACCAGCAGAAACTGAAGTTCAAAATGAAACTCAAGAGGAAGTTGCAGCGGCTGTCGAAGAATAATGGATTTATCGTTATAGACGCTTATAACAGTTTAGAGTTTTGTAAATTATTAAAGAGGGGGAACCCTCTTTTTTTATTGGGTAATAGGTAATAGGTAATAGGTAATAGGTAATAGGTAATATCTAAAAACCTTTTCTTCCTACTCCCTACTCCTTGCTACTTCAATTCAACGAAACCAATTGCGATTCGATATCAGAAGACTTCAAATCCTTACCGATAAAAACCAAACGAGTTTGTCTTGCTTCTTCAGGTTTCCAAGCCCTATCGTAAAATTGTTCAAAGCGATTTCCAACACCTTGCATTACCAAACGCATCGATTTATCTGGTACGGCAACAAAACCCTTAATGCGGAAAATTTCTTGTTGTTGTACCAAAGTTTGTAACTGCTGCTTCAGCTTTTGAGGTTCAAAAGTACGGTTTAGAACTACATGATGAGAAGTAATTTCATCATCGTGTTCGTGTTCTTCTTCAAAGTCATGATGGGAAGGACGTTTATCTAAATTGTCTTCAACAGCGGCTTCCAAACCTAATAATATAGACGAATCAACTTCGCTTTGATGACTTTCAATAATTTTCACAACTCGTGGTAATTCTTCCTTAACTAAATTTATAACTTCAGCTAAGGTTTTTTCATCCACCAAATCCGTTTTATTTAACACCACCAAATCTGCACAAGCAAGCTGATCTTCAAACAGTTCTTGCAAAGGTGTTTCGTGTTCCAAACTATCATCAGCTTGCCGTTGCGATTCTACCGCTTCCAAATCGCTAGCAAAAGTTCCAGCCGCAACCGCTTCACTATCCACCACGGTAATTACAGAATCAACTGTAGCAGCATTGCGAATTTCCTGCCAGCGAAAAGCTTTTACCAACGGTTTTGGTAAAGCCAAACCAGAAGTTTCAATTAAAATGCAGTCGATGCTGTCTCGTCGTTTAATTAACTGCTGCATCGTTGGTAAAAACTCTTCTTGAACCGTGCAGCAAAGGCAACCGTTGGTTAATTCGTAGATATTATTATCATTATTGCTCTCTTCTTCCCCTTCCGGGCAAACTTGACAAGATTGTAGTAATTCCCCATCAATACCAAGTTCGCCAAATTCATTGACAATAACAGCGATGCGTCTTCCTTGATTATTTTGTAGTAAATTACGAATTAAAGTAGTTTTTCCACTACCTAAAAAACCTGTGATAACAGTAACGGGGATTTTTGCAGCCATGTGTATAAAAAGCTTTGTGTATCGGTGTTTGGAGCGTTTAGGGTATTGTTATTTTACGATGAAACGGTATATGAAATAGCAAAACTTTATAAAATGCCAAGACGAACGAATAATATGCCAAAACGTATTATCACGGAAATTTCCCAGGAGCAAGAAGCGATGCTTCCGAGCTATCGGGAAAAATGGCGATCGCTTTCAATATCCACCGAATTTATATATACCCAGAGAGAAAAAATGGAATGAACGAGTTTAGATACGTTATTGGGGCAAAAAGGGAAGTTAGGGAAGGTTTAATTTTCTGGGCTAAAAAAGCTAGAGAATATACTAATACTTATTATCAAGGAGATGAAGAAAACGCCAAAGGAACTAAATTCTATCAAAGTATCTTGAAAACCAGGCAAATGATAGATAGTTTATTAGAGAAAGAAGATGGTTTTAGAAGCGTAATTGATGATCAAAATTTATTAGCTTCCGTGTGCATTATTCAAGAAACATCAATTTTGATTGATGAGCAACTAACAGATTGTATAGAAATAGAAGGTATTGCTAACAGCCCTTGGAATACAATCAAGTATTCACTACCAGAGAAAAGAAAAGGGGCAGCTACATCACTAGTTGAAAGTATAATCAAAGAAAGTCGAAAAAGCGGATTAAGCGAAATATTAAAGCTGCTGGCGATACCAGATGCGAAAAGTTTTTACAGTGATTTAGGTTTTGAAGAAGTTAATGGCTCTGGAGAAATGAGAATGAACTCTAATGCAGCATCAATGCTTCTCCTCGACCTTGAGCAAAAAAGAAATTCCACAGCTTTTGATTAAAAAAGATTTAAGCATATGCCACAAGAATTGCCAAATATGGAAAAATCAAAAACTTACCAACCCACTCCAGAACAATTAGCAAGGTGGAAGCGTCTTGACGAAAATGATGGAGCTATTGCCGGACTATTGCCACCGGAAGAAGAACAGGCTCAAATTGTTAAAGAGTTCTTGAATACAGATTACGTAGCAGGACAGCTTGAGAAGGTACGTTCTCACAAAGCAAAACTTTTGAAAAAACTGAAATCTGCTGAAGAATACGAACAGTTATTGCTTGAAGAGCAGCAGAAATAAGATTGAAGTATCAAAAAAACCTGGAATTGCTTGTAAAGCTTTAACCAGTCAATTGTAGAATTTTAGATATTTCCCAATCCCCAATTCCCAATTTACAATTTTTATGATTGAAGCTGTAATTTTCGATATGGATGGTTTGTTGATTGATTCCGAACCATTATGGCAACAGGCAGAAATCACTATATTCAAACAAGTTGATATCATTCTTATTCCTTCTATGTGTCTGCAAACCAAAGGGTTGAGAATTGATGAAGTTGTAGAATATTGGTACAAAAAATATCCTTGGGATAAATTATCCAAACTGCAAGTTCAAGAGGCAATTGTTGATAAATTAATTGAGTTTATTTATACTCAAGGTAAGGCTTTAGCTGGAGTTGAGGATGCCATTAATTTTGTCAAAGCTAAAAATATCAAAGTTGCTTTAGCTTCTTCTTCTTCATATAAAATTATCAATGCTGCTTTGGAAAAACTAAATATAGCTGATGATTTTGAAATAATTTATTCGGCTGAATCGGAAACTTTGGGAAAACCTCATCCCGGTGTTTATCTTACCACGGCTGAAAAACTTGGTGTATCTCCTCAAAATTGTTTGGCTTTGGAAGATTCCCTCAATGGAGTATTAGCCGCAAAAGCCGCCCAAATGAAATGTATCGCTATCCCAGAAGTGTCAGAATACCATAACCCAAAGTTCGCGATCGCCGATATGGTTTTGGAGTCTCTAGAGCAGTTAGATGATAATATTTGGGATTATATTAATTCGTAATTGATTAATTGTTCTCTTCTATTTTAGAAATCAAAAAATATCAGTCTTATTTATATTTATAAGACTTCTGCTATTAGCGAGCGCGTTTGCAACCCTGGGTGGATTATGGTTAAGCAACTATGTACGAACATCTAGAACCTTTAAAGACAAAATTATTAATTCTAAAAATTGAAAAACCACCATCACCGTGGCAGCTTAAAACCGTTATTCCTGTAGGTGGATTATGTTCGGTGGGCTTTGATAGAGATACAGAGAATTTATTAATAGTATCCCATCAGGGTCGAGGTGTGGTTGATTGTTCGACTGGTGATAAAACTGCGAGAGACTACGAAGATTATTACGAGAATCAATATCTTGAAGCTGAAGGCATTGGTTGTTTAAGAGGTAAAATTATTAGAATGGCTGGTATTAATGGTGGTGGTTTACCAACATCTACTGAAGACGATTGGTGCTTAGAATTAGTGACAATTAATTTTCCAGAAGAGATGATTTTACTGGTAGAAACCGGGTTCCGATTTGTACGGTATTACTTATAATCGATCGGATAATTTTACCAAGATTGAACAACGAGAATCTATAAGAGCATACGGTTTTTCCTATACGGGTAACTCATTTATGATTGCTACTAGCAGCGATTTAATAATCTATAATCGTTCCAATAAATTATCGTAGTGCGTTAGCGTTCACGCGGAGCGTGCGGCTCAGCGTGTCTGAAAGACAAGCATCTTGCTCGCTAGAAGTAAATAAATCTTGCTCGCTAGGTATTATTTAAATATTCTCTTGCTTTAAATGATTTCGTTCAATTTTCTAGATAATGTTGGGTTGTGCCAAAGGCACACCTAGCGGTGAACGTTCCTCTACCCAACCTACAAACTCAAAACTAAACCAAATTAGGGGCAATATCCTTATAATTACTAATACATTGCATCAGCAATCATAAGGATATCACCCCTAAAAATTAATTATTCAAGATTCCAATCTTACAATCTAATCTTAATCAGCAGTTGCTAATCCGGTTTCGTTATTACCACGATTGCGACGACGAGTAAGGGTATTGAACAACATTTGCCCAATCGCTTTAATCAAATTACCTTCCAACTCTTGGAACATTTTCATGTTCATCCCAAAAGCTGCGTTTGCTTCATCAACAATTTTATCTGCTGTTGCTTCGTCGATGGGCATCTCATCTAAAGCTTGACGGTATTTTGCTTTAAATGCTTTTTCGTCGTCAATCTCATCGAATTCGTAGAAAGCAATGCCTTCTCCTTCGTTGAGATTCATTGCTGTTTGAGCAATATTTTTCAAAATTTGTCCGCCGGATAAGTCACCCAAGTAGCGAGTATAGGAATGCGCTACTAATAATTCGGGTTCGTTTTGCGATACTTCGCGGATGCGATTTACGTATGCTTCTCCCGCTGGTGATAACTTTATTTGTTCGCGCCAGTTTGCACCGTAATAATAGCTAAGGTCTTGTTCTAAACTATGCTTTCTATAGAGTTCCTTGAAGTCAATTTTAGAAACAACTGGGTGGTTAGCGTGTTTTTCCAACTCTTCTTCCATCGCACTGTAAGCGTAGTAAAAGTTGGCAACTAATTTACGATAAGAATTTTTTTCAACGACTCCTTTTAAAAAGCACTTAACAAAACCAACGTTTTCTGCCATTGTGTGGGCTTTTTTGGTGCCTACACGTAATTTGGTTGCTAAATTGCTACTCATGCTAAATTTCTCAACAATAAAAAGGTTAACTATTCTAGTGGTCGTTTCAAAGTATGAAGTTTTAAGTGAGTGGAAGCTCCTAGAAGCTAGCTTGCAGTAGGTAAACGGAAGTTACAACGAGAATAAGATCCTCAATCCTAACTTATTTGCAACGATTCACCACTGAGCGCATCAATACTTAACTTCCTTCATCTGTAACTGTGCATACTGGAAACAACTACTAAAAGGTAACATTAGAGCCAATTGATGATAATTTCTATTAAAATTTCTTAAGCATATTCTGTCTTGTCGGTTTCAACACTACGATACACAAATTATGTCGATTTCAAAAAGATTGTACTTTTGTTAATTTTTATTACAAAAGCTTAATTAATCGTATGGATGTTGGTCTTTTTTATCAAGCTTCTAGTTTGCAACAGTATTTTTTTTGAAAAAAACTACGTGTTAATTCTAGTGTGAAAAGATACAGGTAATTGGTATCTCATTCCTGATTAGAATAAGCTTTGAAATATATTAGAAGCATAATTTATAGAAATAATATAATTAACTTAGAAATGACTTTAAACTTACTTTAAATGCTCTTTAAACAAGTTTTTAATCCTATCAGGGATAATACTGACTTGATTGAATCTTCATATTTGCTTGATAGAATTCATAAGTATGTTTGCTCAAAAGTACCTAAATTAGAATAAATTTATAGAGAGAAAAATAAAAAAGGTATATTAAACAGTCCTGATGGAAAGGTATTCAATAGGAATTGTTCAATCAAGTATAAAGTGTTATTCTCCTGTGTGAGTGTGTGGAGCTTTGTAAAGTTATGGTATCATTTGTAACTAGAAGTCGCGGTGGTATTCGTGAGGACTCTGCTGGTGAGGCTAATGGATGGAAAAAAGCCTCTGCAAGCGGTTTTGGGCAGAATTCGTTGGTGCTGCCGAAATCTCCTCTATTCGGTACTGATGGAATTCGTGGAAAAGTTGGCGGATTGTTGAGCGCACCTTTGGCATTGCAGGTGGGCTTTTGGACGGGTATTGTGTTGCGTAGTCGTGCGGCTAATCTTGGCCCCGTGATTCTCGGACAAGACTCTCGTAATTCTAGCGATATGCTGGCAATGGCTTTGAGTGCTGGGTTGACCGCCGCTGGATTAGAAGTGTGGTATTTAGGCTTATGTCCTACCCCTTGCGTTGCTTATCTTAGTAGCATTACTGATGCGGTGGGTGGAGTAATGATTTCTGCCAGCCATAATCCACCAGAAGACAACGGCATTAAAATTTTTGGTGCTGATGGTATTAAGCTATCCAAAGCATTACAGCAAGAGATTGAAGCGGGTTTGCGCGGTCAAGCATCACCTGCGGTCAGTATAAGTAACTGCGGACGGCATTACTCGCGTCCGGAGTTGATACAAGAATATGCCCAAATATTAAAACAGCCGCTGCATGGAAATGTAAATCTCCAAGGAATGAAAGTTGTTTTAGATTTAGCGTGGGGAGCAGCAGTCGGTTTAGCACCTTCTGTATTTACACAGTTAGGCGCAGAAGTTATTTCCCTGCATAATGAAGCAGATGGCGATCGCATCAATGTAGATTGCGGTTCGACTCATCTAGGTATTTTGCGGGCATCTGTAAAAGAAAACAATGCCGACTTGGGCTTTGCATTCGATGGTGATGCAGACAGAGTATTGGCAGTAGACAATACCGGAAGAGAGATTAACGGCGATTACATTCTTTATCTTTGGGGTAAGTCTTTACAGCAGGAACAAGAATTACCGGATAATTTGATTGTTTCTACCGTAATGGCTAATTTAGGCTTTGAAAGAGCGTGGAACCGAGTCGGCGGTAAATTTACACGTACCGCAGTTGGGGATCGACACGTACAGGCGGAAATGCTGCGGGCTGGCGGAATGTTAGGAGGCGAACAATCCGGTCATATTCTTTGCCGTCATTACGGCATAACTGGAGATGGTTTGTTAACTGCTTTGCACATAGCAACTTTGGTACATCAAGCAGACGTACCTTTGTCCGAAATGGTAAATCAAAGCTTTACAACTTATCCGCAATTATTGCATAACGTGCGAGTAGAAGATAGAGAAAAGCGGGTAAATTGGAAAGACTGTCAACCTTTACAACAAGCTATTTCCCGTGCCGAGACAGCAATGGGTAATTCTGGTAGAGTATTAGTTCGCGCTTCAGGTACGGAACCTTTAATCCGAGTAATGGTAGAAGCCGAAGCGGCCGATCTTGTTAACCACTGGACAAAACAATTGGTTGATGTAGTGCAGCAGAATTTGGCAGCATAGAGAATTTGACGAATTTAGACTGGTAAAGCAGGGATAGTTGTTAGTTGTTAGTAGTTAATAGGTGGGGAACAGGCAACAGCAGACCCTACCCCACAAGGCGCAAGGGAGCCGACCAACATTGTATCGTTAGTTCTTTGTTCTTTTTTTATCCTTATCGACTAACTAGACTAACGAATACAATGTAGTAATGTTAGCTTTCGGATATCATCGACCAACGACTATCTACTAACTACTATCTACTATCTACCAACCATCTTTAATTTACTAATCTAAAGTCTTAAATTTAATATGCTCAAGTCCAAGGGTAAAAAAAATAAGAATACAAAAAATAAGAATAAAAAAAAGCAGTCGAAAAAAGAACAGCCAAAACTCACTATCAAAGAGAAGTTAGCGCAAAAACGCAAGGCAACAAGAGCTAAGAAAGAACTGATAGACCTACTTTCCAAAGCTGGAGGAGTAGGTCTTGTTTTAGGGATTGCGGCATTTTTTGCTGGAGGAATCAAATTAGCCCTCCCTGCAACGATGGGAGTGATAGTACTAGCGCTTTCTTATAAATATCCCCGTCAAGCTTTGTTCGGGTTTATTTTCTACGTTCCGTTTGCAGGTACGGTAACTTATCTGCTTGGTGGAAATGCGATACTTCAATTAGCAAAAGATGGCTTTTACGTTCCGGCAGCTTTGGCACTGTGGCAAAAATGCCGCAAGCAGAATTTACCTTTCATAATCCCGTCAGATATTAAAAAACCATTATTTATTTTATTGGGCTTATGTATTTGTACGCTGTTGTTTATCAATGGAATGCAACAGTTTAACCCACCTCCTCCACCGCTGTTTAAAACACCACCGAAGTCAATGCCGCTAGGGATGGGCATTCTGGGACTCAAGGTATTTATGGGTTACATACCCTTAATGACCTGTGCTTATTATTTAATTCGCAACAAAAAAGATTTTCTGTTTGTATCGAGAGTCCAAGTTATCCTCATACTCGTTTGCTGTTTGCTCGGAGTTGTGCAATATGCATTATTAGTTGTGGGTATCTGTCCGGGGACTCGTGGGGCTGTAGGAGTTGACTTATTTAAGGCAACATTATCCGCTCGATGCTTTATTGGTGGTGCTTTGGTTTTCAGTCCCAGTCAAGGGATGATTAGGCTACCAGGTACCTTTGTAGCACCTTGGCAGTGGGCATGGTTTTTAATATCAAGCACCTTCTTCACCTTCGGTACTGGCTTCAGCGATCCTTCTGCAAAATGGAGGATAGTTGGTTTGCTTTCTTTAGCAGCAGTATTTGTCAATGCTGTAATTTCCGGACAAAGAATTGCTTTAGCATTAGTACCTGTTTGCTTAGTATTACTGCTATTGCTTACAGGTCAATTTGCCAACCTCAAGCGATTCGTTCCTATTTTCGGGGGATTAGTTTTGGTTTTGACAATTGCGATCGCCAGCAATCCCGCAGTTGTCCAAGAAAGACTTGATAGCTTTATTGACCGTTGGAATGCTTCGCCACCTTACGAATTTATCACCCAGCAATTTGAGGAAGTCGCTCACAATACCAAAAACCCATTAGGAAACGGTTTGGGAAAAGCGACCAACTCTGCGAGGATAATGGGACCAACCAAACTAGTAGAAACATACTATCCAAAAGTCATGTATGAAATAGGAATTTTGGGAGTATTAGGGTTTTTAGTCTTAGTCACTACCCTAACAATTACTGGCTTCAAAACTTACCGTAAAGTAAAAAACCGTAATTTCCGTGGTTACGGAGCAGCTTTATGGGTGTTTATATTGTTTATAAGTTACAACACCTACTACTATCCTTTAGATGTTGACCCTGTTGCTGTTTACTACTGGTTTTTCGCAGGAGTGCTTTTCAAACTGCCAGAAATAGACAAGCTAGAGAGACTTAAAGAGGAGCAAAAAGAGGTAATTGATGTATCCGCTGAAGTATCTACTAAAACTAAACGCAAACGCAAGATTGTAGAAAACCCACTGTGAGGGAGATGGGGGGGGACAAGGTGACTTTTGAGATGGGGAAATGGGGAGAAAGTAGTTCATAACTTCTCACTTCTAACCATTAACTCATAATTTCTAATTCCTAACTCCTAACAACTAACAACTAACAACTAACTACTAACTACTAACTACTAACTACTAATCTTATATGTCAGACCCTTTAATTTCAGTAATTATACCGACCTACGGGCGCGAGGAAGCGTTGCGGGATAGCATCGTGGATGTGCTTAAACAAGATTATTCTAATTATGAGGTTTTGGTGGTAGACCAAACTCCGAAGCATCAACCTGAAATTGAAGCTTATTTAGAAGAACAAGCTGATTCAGGTAAAATCCAATGGTATCGTTTGGATTGGGCAAGTTTACCGGGAGCGCGTAATTATGCGGTGCGGCGGTCTGCGGGTGAGATAATTTTATTTATCGATGATGATGTATTGTTAGAACCGGGATTTTTAGCGGCACACGCAAAAAATTATCAAAACCCAGAAATAGGAGCTGTTGGAGGAAGAGTCTTCGACCGCATGAAAATGGAAGATTCGGCTAAAGGTTATACCCAAGGGGAAGGTAATTATACAGAGTTAGAATATCTACCTCCTCAAGCAATGGACCCCGGAGTTGCTTGGTATTATATTGATTTAGTGCATACGACAAAACCCCAGGAAGTTTTAACTGCGAGGGGTTGCAATATGTCTTTCCGTCGCGAATTGTTTACTAAGCACGGATTGCATTTTGATGAAAGATTTCGTGGTAGTGCGGTGCGGGAAGAGTCAGATTTTTGCCTGCACATCCGTAAGACCGGGTATAAAATTTGGTACGACCCAGAAGCGCATTTAGTGCATTTAGGAGAAGAAACGGGTGGTTGCCACGATATCAGTACTCGTTCTACTAAATATCAATATACCTTCTATCACAATCATTTCTTACTGGGGTTAAATAACTTAACTGTCAATCAAGCTTTGCGTTTTTACGCTCGTTTGTTTGACTGTCATGTCTTGGGCAGACCTCCTTGTCACAAAAGCGGCTCTCCGATCAAAGTGTTAACTCGCGGCGTTTTTTATAGCTTAGGCTTTTTGAAGGCTTTAGGAACTAAAATTCAGTCATTATGGAATGACGGTCAAGTTTATACTCAGCAAGATAAGCAAATTGAAGTTGTAGAAACAAATTCTAGAAAACCTGTTGGAAGTTTCTGAAAGTATTGATTATTAAACCTTACTAGACGCAGAGTACACAGAGTCAAGAAAAGCTCTGCTTTTTTAAGTAGGGAACTAGAGAGAAATAAAAAGCCCCCCTTAAAAAAGGGGGGTTGGGGGGATCTAAATATTTAAGGTTCTAATAAAAATTATTTAAAATTGCCTATTCCCTGTTCCCTATTCCCTACTCCCTTTAAATAAAAATTATTCTCTAAAATTATGAAAATACTAGTAGCCAGTCATACATATATAGTAGATTTAAACTGCGAAAAATTACGCGCTCTATCTCGATTGCAGCCAGATATAGAAGTAACGGTAGTAGTGCCTAAAAAATGGCGACCTGGGGGAGTTCAAAATAAAATTATCGAAACAGAATATCGCGATGAAGGTAATTTTCGCATAGTTCCGGTTTCTAATTTTAGTCAAAATCATCAAGGTTTACTTACTTTCGGTAGCGATTTAATAAATTTATTAGGAAAGTTTCGTCCTAACATTATTCATGTAGAACAAGGTTCTAGAGGGTTGGCTTATGCACAAATGATTACTTTAAATGCATTTTTGGGACTTAAAGCAAAAAATGTCTTCTTTACCTGGTGGAATTTACCATATAATTTAAAATTTCCTGTTTCGGTATTAGAAAATTACAATCTTGATAACAGTCACGGAATTATTTCTGGAAACCAAGATGGTGCAGAAATATTGCGCGATAGAGGATATGAAGGACCAATTAAAGTAATGCCGCAACTGGGTGTAGATGAAACTTTATTTACACCAAAATCTCAACCAGAATTAGCAAGCAAAGTTGGTCTTGAACCTGATGATTTTGTAATTGGTTTTGTCGGACGCTTTGTACCTGAAAAAGGTATCATGACGCTTTTAGATGCTTTAGTAAAAATCAAAGATAAATCTTGGAAATTCTTGCTTTTGGGAAGAGGAGAGTTAAAAGAAGAAATATTGCAGAAAGCTGAAGAGAAAGGAATTAAAGACAGAATTATATTAATTGAAAGCGTTCCCCACGATCAAGTTGCAGACTATATAAATCTGATGAGTACTTTGATATTGCCATCAGAAACAACTTATAAATTTAAAACCTTAACTTCCGTTGGTTGGAAAGAACAATTTGGTCACGTAATCATTGAAGCAATGGCTTGTAAAGTACCCGTAATTGGTTCCGACTCCGGCGAAATTCCCCACGTAATTGGCGATGCGGGATTGATATTTCCAGAAGGTAATGCTGAAGAATTAGCCAATCGCTTGGAACAGTTAATAGACAACCCCGATTTAACCGAAAATCTCGCTCAAATGGGTTATGCAAAAGCAATGGCACAGTATACGAATATTGCTTTAGCCAAACAGCAATTGGAATTTTATCAAGAATTGGTTAGTGGGTAGTTGTTAGTAGTGCGAGCATCTTGCTCGCTAGAAATATAACAATATCTTGCTCGCTAGAAATATAACAATATCTTGCTCGCTGGAAATATAATAATATCTTGCTCGCTAGAAATATAATAATATCTTGTTCGCTGTAAATATAATAATATCTTGCTCGCTGGAAATATAAGAACCGGAGCATCTAAATTATTTAAAGAAAAACTAGGGAGCAAGATTTAAAGAAAAACTAGGGAGCAAGATGCTCCCACTACATATTTTTATGAAAGCTAAAAATATTATCAAAACAATTAGCAACTATAGCAGCTTTAAAAGAGTGCGTTATGCTCTGCGACAACACACCCTACAACTAACAACTAACCACTAACAACTAACAACTATGAAAGTATTACAAATCGTTCCTTCAATTTCTCTAATTTACGGTGGCCCCCAGTCAAATGGTTTTGGGACTTGCACCTGCTCTAGCACGTCAAGGTGTAAAAGTTACCATTCTCACAACTGATAGTAATGGTGATACGGGACAAAAACCTTTGGATGTTCCGCTAAATTCTCCTATCGAACAAGATGGTTATGAAATTATTTATTTTAAATGTTCGCCGTTTCGTCGCTATAAGTTTTCTGTTGATTTATTGAAGTGGTTAAATAATCATGCTCATGAATACGATTTAGCTCATATTCATGCTTTATTTTCTCCTGTTAGTAGTACCGCTGCTGCTGTTTGTCGTGCTAAAAAACTACCTTATATTTTACGTCCTTTAGGAACTCTCGATCCAGCAGATTTAAGCAAGAAAAAGCAGTTAAAACAACTTTATGCAGCAGGTTTAGAACGTCCTAACATCGCAAAAGCTGCGGCAATTCACTTTACCAGCGAACAAGAAGCGAAAGTTTCTCATCGATTTGGGGTGACTACCAGAGATTTGGTAATTCCCCTTGGTGTGAAGGAAATGCAGGAATGTAGAGACGTTAAATTTAACCTCTCCAGTAAATTTGATATTCCCGACAACGTACCAAAAGTATTATTTATGTCGCGAATTGACCCCAAAAAGGGATTAGATTTATTAATTCCGGCTTTAGAAAAACTTTTAAGTGAAGGGTTAGATTTTCATTTTGTTTTAGCTGGAACCAACCCTCAAGATCCTAGTTACGAACAAAAAATAGAGTCGCAAATTCAAGCTTCGCCTTTAGATAAACATACTACCATTACTGGTTTTGTTACCGGGGAATTAAAATCAGCTTTACTTGAATCAGCCGATTTATTCGTTCTACCTTCCTATTATGAAAACTTTGGTATTGCTGTAGCTGAAGCGATGGTAGCAGGAATCCCGGTAGTAATTTCAGACCAAGTGCATATTCATCAAGGAATTAGCGGTAGCGAATCTGGATGGGTAGGTACAACAAATACCTTGGGAATTGCAGATTTAATCCGAGAAGCCTTGAAATATCCAGAAGAAAGACAGCGTAGGGGTTTGCTGGCAAGGAAATATGCATTATTGAACTATAGTTGGGATGCGATCGCGCAAAAAATAGTTGAGGCTTATCAAGATATTATTAAGGTCAAAGGTTAAAGGTTAAAGGTAAGGAGTTAGGAGTGAGTAGTGAGTAGTTAGGAGTTAAGAATTTTATTTCTACCTTGTCTCCTTGTCTCCCCTTCTCCCCATCTCCCCCTCTACCCTCTTCCCCATCTCCCCATTCCCTGTTCCCTAAAATACTTACATTAAGTTAGATATATGTTTAAATTAATTATCGGAAAGTTTAACAAAATATTTGTATACCAAAAAGTAAGCTGAAATAACGCGGTTTTAATAAAAGGAAATTGATCATGAGGAATAAATATAAGAGACAGCAGGTAGAGTCGAATCCACGGCGCTGGCTTTTAGAGATTTTATTCCCAGATAAAAAGTTTGATGGGCAATTTCAGAATCCTGGTACGGAAAAGATTTTTGATTTTGATGATGTGATGGCAATTGATAATCCAATTGCTTTTATTACTCAAGAAGTCGCTTATTACCCAGAAGGTGACGATCGCGAATTATTTGCAGTGTTTATTCCTGGATTGGGGCAACCTGAAGAAATATCTTCAAAGAGAAGTAGGAGATATGCACAGACTTTAAATACTGGGGTTGCGAATCTGAATAATTCTTCTTTTCTCAAACAAAATCCTCTTTTTAAGTTTGTTAATCAATATTTAGATTGGATAGATGCTGCTATACATCGCATCGGTTTAGCTGGAAGTCCTGCAATTAGAAATACTGCGATTTTAATACTTCATGCGATAGAAAACGATAAGCCTGTTAATTTTTCAGGGGATAGTCATGGAACAATTTTGTTAGCTCGCGCTATTAATCGTGCTAAAAGAAAGTTTGTTGGAAAACACGCAGCTTTTTGGAATTTTAAAGCGCGAAAAATTCAAGAAAAAAGATGGGAAAATCGTACAGATCAACTAATTAATGTTTTTGCTTTTGGCAACAGCTATCAAAGATGGGTGAAAGGACCAAAATATATCATGGTATCAATTAAAGGTGATATAGTACCGGAAAAATTTGGCATGAATCGCAACATAGCCAATAAGCAAGGAAGAGACGATATCAAATTTATTATATTTGAGCGGATATTTGATAAAGGCAGTTTTGAAGCTCACAACATGATGTTTACAACCGAACTTTTGAGACAAACTTTTATTAAAAACAATATTACAATTGGTGATTTCGCTGGTTTATATCATCAATTGAAAATGAGTAGTTTGAAACTTGTCACACTAAAAGAAGTTTCTTGGCCAGATGATATGGAAGATTATGTCTGGAATGAAGAAAGTCTTAAGGCAATTAGGAGTTAGGAGTTAGGCATTTTAATATGACTCCGATTTTTCAAGTTTAAATTTACCGCTTTTTTCTAATCCTTTCCAGTTGCTAGGTAAATTAGGTCCAACTATGTGAAATGGAGGATTTCCTTCGAGAATATGATATACAGCATATTTAGTTTTGGTGAAGTACATTCTGACGGGCAGGGATGCCCATCCCACAAGACTTTCGGAATATAGCTTTGTACCTCATTTAGCTGCAAAGGGCTGTATATGTCTGGGATTTGATGAAAATCTACCGCAACATATTAATGCAACTGTAGTTAATTCTCCGTTCTCAGACTCTACGGTTACATTTATCCACTCTGGAATTTTACCTTCTATCCAAATTAAATTTACTACTTCTGCGGGAGTCTCAAATTCATAAATTTCATCTTCCCAATCTCTTGTAATTCTTAATTCACCTTCTCTCATAACACTACAAATATGGTCATTAGAGCAATTTAGATAAACCTTAAATTGAATTCGATGGGGTAAATTATTAGTTACATATTGTTGAGTAAAGTCTCTTGCTCTATCTGCTGCTGTAATAAGACTATTTTCAAAATTATCTGGACTAAAATCTAAGTTTTCATATACTTCATCATCAATTGGATTAACTTTAATTCCCTCAGCACTATATTTACTACTCATTATTACAGAAAATTATTATATATCTATTTTACCAATCCCCAATCCCCAATCCCCCATGCCCAATTAGTTAGCTCTCTCCCACAATCTTTGAATTTCACCAAAAATCTTTGTATCTGGTGGTGCCGATTTTTTTACTGACAGATTAACTTCAGCACCGGGAATATTTTGATTCCAAGGGCTATTCGGAACGGTTTTTAAGTCTACTGAATTATTTGCGGGACGAAAACCATACTGTACAAAGACTGCTTGTTGTTCTTTTTCTGTTAAGAAACCAAGGAATTTTTGAGCAGCATTTGCGGTTCCTCCGTCAACATTACGTTTTACTATTGCAGCGGTAGAAATTGTTTCAATTGTGGGGTTAAGATAATAAATTTGATAGGGTTTTCCTTGAGTTTTACGAGCTTGTTCCCAACGATGTAATGCTATGCTTTCATAAACTGTTGCGACATCGGCATCATTAGCACCTTTGGCAATGAATTCTTCTAATAAGATATCGGTAGAGCGTGGAGGTTGATAAACTGAACGTTTTACTAAACCAAATAATGATTCGACAGCGGTATTATTGAAAGTTGAACTGTTAAGCTTAGCACCAGCTTTTGATTGCGCCCATAAACTCATAGTTAATTGTCCGCTATTGGAACGAGTTGGGTTAGTGGTAACAAAATCAAAGCTTCCCCAATCGCTTGCTCCACCAACTCCACTCCAGTTAGCCGATTGCATGGCTTTTTCTACTCTATCCCAATTAAAACGTCCGTCGGGGAAAAGCACTTTACCTCTTTCTTGCCAAGCTATTCCTACTAATATTGTTTTGGCTATTGGTTGGGGTTTGTCGTAAAAAGGATTATCGGAATTAGTCGCTTGATAACGATTGGATAATTCTGTTAATTTCTCTCCGTTAGCTGGGATTAAGATAGTTGGGGTAAAGTCGTTTTGGTTGTCGATAAATTTATTAACTATCTCTTGAGAACCCTGGAATTTTAACTCTATTTTGATGTTCGGATTTTCTTGTTCAAATTGAGTTTCTAACTGTTTGAGAGGTTCTTGTAATTCCGAACCGCTGACGATGATTACTGTTTGCTGTAAACCGGGAATGGGAGCGTAAGCTAATCCTAATGAGGCTAGGATTATTCCCAAGGAAGTAATCGTGCGGTTTCTTTTTTTGGTTTGAGATTTATTGTTCATAGGAATATCAAATAATCAGAACTGATAAATTTGTTTGTAATTATGAGGGATAAAGCCCCAACTACGAACTCGATCAAAATTCAAGCTGTAAATTCGACATTAATTTTGAAATACTTTCTGGATCTCCTTTAGAATAATAACCACCGTTTAATTCAGCGATTGTCTTAAGTGCTTCGGGATTAAATTCTCGTTCATCTCCGTAACCAACTGTAAAAAATGCAATCCGTTTCTCGCTATTAAAACCACTTTTTTGCAGTTCTTGTTTTAGCTGTTCTAAAGATGTTTCTGAAGTAGTATCGTCTCCATCTGTTAATATCAAAACTGCATTAATTGCATTCGGACGAAGATTTTCTCCCAACCAGTTACGAGCGCTAATCGCTGCATCGTAAAGTCGAGTTCCACCTCCTGCTTCTAAACTACCGATAAACTGCATTCCTTTATCTCTTCCTTCGGGAGTTCCGTTTACTAATACGGGAGGACGAATTTCTTTGTCAAAATCAATTAAGGCAATTTGCTCTTTCGGCCCTAAACTATTAATATATGTCTGCAAAGTTCTCTGTACAGCAGGTAATTTTTCTCCCTCCATCGAACCCGAAGAATCAACTACTACAACTACTAAAGATGGCTTCTTAGCGACTTCCTGCCAGGATTTGAGCATTACTTCGACAACTTCTGGTTTTGGAGGTCGTAACGAATCATACTTCGCTTGGGGATTCACGCCAAATTCCGGTGAAAACTTTGCACCTAAAGGAATTCCGGGAATTCCTGGACGCAAACCCAAGTCAGTGGCGATTTTTTGCACTTGTGGCGATCGCAAGTAATCGATGAATTTTTCTGCTGCTGCTTTTTCATCGGTGTTTACCCAAGGTGCTTTAGGTAAAATGGCCCGCATATTTGAGGTGAATGTAGCTTTGGGATACACTGCTTGATAGCTTTGCTGTCCCGGCTGTAAGTGAGAATTTGCATCAATTACGCTTGATTCGTACACAGAGCCTACCGAAGCCCAGAATTGACCATTTTTGACCATCGACTTTGCTAAGGAACTTGTAGAAGTACCGTAACGAGTAATCTTAGTTTGAATCTGTTGAACCTGGGACTCAAATTTCTGGACATCAGCAGCCGTCATAGTTTCGGGGACGTTTACCTGATACGCTCGCAAACTGCGTGACTAAAGTTTGCAATCCTGAATTAGAACGAGTTGGGGCAGTATGAACGTAGTTTACTGGTAATAAAGGTGCTGAGGGGTCAATATCGCGATGATTTTTGGCGCTAACCAAAGCCTTGTAAGGATTATCAACTTTTTGTAGTCCTTTAGCAATATCCGCTTGCGCCATCAAAACCATTGGTGAATTAGCTAGTAAAGGGGATTCGGTAATTTCGGGAATATAATTTTGTCCGGGAAACAGTTGATTCATCTGGTAAATCAACCGACTTTGATAAATCTCACCATCCACAGAAACAATCGTGGGAAATTCTGGTGATGATTCTTGTAAAGTACCATCTTTAAATTGAGTCGCCAGAGTTACTAATTTGCTAACAACATCACCACTTCCCGCAGCTTCGCATTCCACCCGAAAAGCCTTACCATCATCTAACTGCGGTTTTGTAGCGTTGAAATCTTTTGCTGCTTGCTCGCAAAACTTTTCTAGAGCGCTGCCAACCAGGAATTTTATTTTTAAGCCATTGAAATTATCTAAATTATTTGTAGAATTATTTCCCCCACCGTCGCAAGCAGTCAGTAACAAGATGCTGACAACTGTTGCAACATAAGCAACCAAGCGACGACATTTTAAAATCATGAATTTCTCCCAGTAAAGAATTAGTGTATTTGGGACTATGTATTATTTTTCTAGCAACAAGCATCTATATATATATCGGAGCAATGCGATTAATTTACGAGAATTATCGAAGAAGGAGTTAGGAGTTAGGAATTAGGAGTTAGGAGTTATCAATGCCCAATTACCCATTACCAATCCCCCATGCCCAATCCCCAATCCCCAATTAATTACATTTACGTTTTGTTTCAATCTGCTAAAACCGAATCCGAGAACCCGGTAATATGTGATGACTGCTTTTTTTAACACGCAAAACTTTCGGACTATCAGGTAATCTTCATATGGCTCTACGTCTCGGTGATACAGTTCCAAACTTTACTCAAGCTTCTAGTGAAGGAGAAATTGATTTTTACAAGTGGGCTGGGGATAGCTGGGTAGTGCTGTTTTCCCACCCTGCTGACTATACTCCCGTTTGCACTACTGAATTGGGTACCGTTGCCAAGTTAAAGCCGGAATTTGACAAGCGCAATGTTAAGACTATTGCTCTTAGCGTTGACGATACTGAATCTCACAAGGGTTGGATTGGAGATATTGAGGAAACTCAAAGTACTAAGCTAAATTATCCAATTTTGGCCGACGATGATAAAAAGGTTTCTGACCTTTATGATATGATTCACCCGAATGCTAACGCTAAGGTAACTGTGCGGACGGTGTTTATCATCGATCCAGATAAAAAATTACGTTTGAGTTTAACTTATCCTCCCAGCACCGGACGTAATTTTGATGAAATTTTACGGGTAATTGATTCTTTGCAATTGACTGATAATTACAGCGTTGCAACTCCTGCTGACTGGAAAGATGGCGATGATTGCGTTATTGTCCCCACTCTAAAAGATCCAGAAGTTCTCAAGGAGAAGTTTCCTAAAGGATATGAAGTGGTTAAGCCTTATTTGCGGATGACTCCTCAGCCTAATAAATAATTTGTTGTTGAATTATCAATAATGTATTAAATGTAGAGACGTAGCATTGCTACGTCTCTGTTATTTGGGTAAAAAACGAATTAATTTGATTTTGTTTGACTGGATTATCACAATGGGGAGTGGAAATATCCCGATACAACCATAAATACTGGGAGACGTAGCACTGCTACGTCTCTACACATATGTGGGTTATCAAGGAAATTATTTGTTAAATAAATTTATTTATAAAAATTCCCCGTTCCCTTTTAACAAAATTGTCGTTCAAAATAGGAAATATAAGTCTAAGTAAATAAATATGATGCTCTCGTCTCCTTTACTTTTACAATTTCCTTCATCAATGACAGATGAGCAGTTTTTTGAATTCTGTCAGATGAATCGCGATTTACGCATCGAACGCAATCAATATGGAGAAATATCTATTATGCCACCTACAGGTTCGGAAACTGGCAATCGTAATTTTAATATAGCTGGACAGTTATGGGTTTGGTCTGAAAAAGACGGTACTGGTATTTGCTTTGATTCAAGTACGGGATTTAAGTTGTCTACTGGTGCAGAACGTTCTCCCGATGCTTCTTGGATAACATTAGAACGCTGGAATAGTTTGTCGGCAGAAGAAAAACAAAGCTTTGCTCCTATATGTCCCAATTTTGTAATTGAATTAAGGTCAAGAACTGACAATCTTAAGCCTTTGCAGGAAAAGATGGAAGAATATATGCAGGAGCCTGGAATTCAATTAGGCTGGTTAATTGACCGTAAGAATAGAAGGGTTTACGTTTATCGTCCGCAATCGATGGAATGTTTGGAAAATCCGGATACCGTTAGTGGTGAAGATGTATTACCGGGTTTTGTGTTGAATATGAGTAAGGTTTGGTGAAACAGTTATCAGTGAGCAGTGAGCAGTGAGCAGTGAGCAGTTAATTATAATGGTTCTTCAATAGTCAGTATTTGAAAGATGGGAAAAGGTTCTGAAAATTTCTTCTGTTGCCTGTTCCCCATTCCCCATTCCCCGTTGCCTTTTTCTACAATATTTTTTCTTAGAAGATTAATCAACATCTAGAATTGTTCATTATTATATGAATAATTGATTTTTTTATTAAAAATAAAAGTTAAAAATAAAAAGTAATTTAAATTTTATGGCGATTTAAGTAGATTAGTTGACTTGAAAGAATTAGGGATTAGCGAATGAGACAGGGTAAGGCTGTAGGTACAAATCAAGTGGTAACGGCGCAAAATGTAAATTTAACGAATTGCCATCGCGAAGCAATTCACATTCCAAGTTCGATTCAGCCGCATGGTATATTATTCGCTTTGAGCGAGCCGGAATTTACGATTATACAGGTAAGTAATAATACGTTTGAGTATCTTGGTTTGCAGCCGGAGGAGTTGCTAAACCGGAAATTGAGTTCTCTACTTGATAAAAGTCAAATTCAAGCAATGCGTATGTGCTTGACGGAGGATTTTGGCAGCGTAAATCCGTTGAAAGTTTCTATCAAGCTTGGTCAGGAAACCCTAGTATTTACAGGTATAGTTCATCGGAGTGTTGGTGCGGTAATTTTGGAGTTGGAACCGACGCGTTCGACACAGGATGATGCAAAGTTTTTTGATTTTTATAACTTAGTTAGAAGTCCTTTAAATAAGATACAGAAAAGTTCGACGCTAAGTGAGCTTTGTAATGTAATTGTCAAAGAAATCAGGAAAATAACTGGGTTTGACAGGGTAATGGTTTACCGCTTTGATGAAGATGGAGTGGGTGTAGTTATTGCTGAATCTCCTAGAGAAGACTTAGATAAGTATTTGGGTTTGCGGTATCCTGCTACTGATATTCCCGAGCCAGCTAGAAGGCTGTATATATTGAATTTACTGCGACTGATTCGGGATGTAAACTATCAGCCAGTAAAGTTAATTCCTGAATTAAATTCCCAGACTAACGAACCTTTGGATATGAGTTTGTCGGTGTTACGCAGCGTTTCACCGCTACATATAGAATATTTGAAAAATATGGGTGTTACCGCTACGATGGCGGTTTCTTTAGTGAAAGATAAAAAGCTTTGGGGTTTGATTGTTTGTCATCATTGCGATTCGGAGAAAGCGGTATCTTACGAAATCCGCACGGTGTGTGAATTTTTGGGACAGGTAATGTCGTTTGAACTAGCAGCCAAAGAAGAGAACGAAGATTTAGACTATAAAATGAAGCTGAAGTTGATTCAGTCTAAGTTTATTGATTCAATTACTCAAGCAGAAGATTTGGTTGACGGTTTAACCAAAAATCCATCCGATTTATTAGATTTAGTTGGTGCTTCTGGTGTTGTAATTTGTAACGATGGTATCTTAGCCAGAGAAGGTAAAACTCTTACAGAATTACAAATCAACGAGTTAGTTTCTTGGGTAGAAGCGCAAATGGGTTCGGAAATTATTTTTCATACCAATTCCTTAGCTAGCGTTTATCCAGAAGCAGAAAAGTTTACGGATGTTGGTAGCGGTTTAGTAGCTTTAGCAATTTCTAAAGTTCAAAAGACTTATATATTATGGTTTCGTCCGGAAGCTATTCAAACGGTAAATTGGGGAAGAAATCCTCATGAACCTGTAGAAGTATTGGAAGATGAAAACATCGATATATCTCCCAGAAAATCTTTTAAATTATGGCAGGAAAAGGTAAAAGGAAAATCCTTTGCTTGGAAAGATTGCGAAATTGAAGCAGCGTTAGAGTTACGGAGTTCGATTGTCGGTATTTTGCTACGGAAAGCAGATGAGTTAGCGAAAGTTAATCTGGAATTAGAACGCAGCAATGATGATTTGGATTCTTTTGCTTATATAGCATCTCACGATTTAAAAGAACCGTTGCGGGGAATTCATAATTATTCTAGCTTTTTAATGGAAGATTATGGAGATACTTTAGATAGCGATGGAGTTTCTAAGTTAGAAACCTTGATGCGGTTAACCAAGCGGATGGAAAACTTAATTGATTCCTTACTGCATTATTCCCGTTTAGGAAGAACCGAGCTTTCGCTACATAATACTAATTTGAACGATATTGTTAATAATACCGTTGATGTCATAAAAATTAGCCATAATACAGAGATTGATATTCGCATTCCGAGAACATTACCTATAATTAAATGCGATACCACTCAAATTAGCGAACTATTTGGTAATCTAATTAGTAATGGCTTAAAGTATAATGATAAAACAGAGAAATGGGTAGAAATTGGTTTCATAAACCCGGTGACTGATACCGAACAATATCAAAAAACATACAGCCATCGTAGCGATTCAGAACCACCAATTATTTTTTATGTTAAAGATAATGGTATCGGAATTCGTGCTAAACATTTAGAAACTGTTTTTCGCATTTTTAAAAGATTACACGCAGCAAATAGATACGGAGGTGGTACTGGGGCTGGTTTGACAATAGTTAAAAAAATTGTTGAGCGTCACGGTGGGAATATTTGGGTGGAATCAATTTTTAAAGGCGGCACTACTTTCTATTTTACTTTGCAACCCGATCAAGAATGATACAACAACTTGTAGAAAAATCACATTTACCTTTACTAATAGTTGAGGATAGCGACGAAGATTTTGAAGCATTCGGACGTTTTGTACGGTGTGCTAAGATTTCTAACCCGGTTTATCGCTGCGTTGATGGTGAAGATGCTCTAGACTTTCTTTATCGTCAAGGAGATTATCAAGATTTAGAACAAGCACCGCGCCCATCTATAATTTTGTTAGATTTAAATTTGCCGGGAACCGATGGAAGAGAAGTTTTAGAACAAATTAAGCAAGACGATAAACTAAAGACTATTCCAGTTATTGTTTTTACTACTTCATCCAATCCCAAAGATATTGAAACTTGTTATCGCTTCGGTGTGAATAGCTATGTTTTGAAGCCAATAAATGTCGATAAATCTAAAGAAGTAATGCAGTCTATTGTCGATTATTGGTTTAACATTGTTGTTCTTCCTGAAGATAATAAGAATTACGACTTATATTAAGAATTCAGTTCAATTTATATTAAATTTAGAACATTATTTATTATTTTTGCAAAATTCGGATATTTGGCTTCAGAGGTAGTTAAGTATCATCAGTTTTAGTTTATACTTTATCTTGATATCGTAATAGCCGATCTTTCTCTAAATAATCAAGATCAATATAGATATATATGTAATTTAAAGAATTAGTCTCGATCGGATTAGACATACTATTATAAAAAGATGTAAAAATTTAAGAATTATCTTTATTCCATGCCCATTCCCCAGTGCTGCTAAGTAATGGAAGTTTTACGTACTTTGAGGCAAAGCAGCAAAAAGGTAAAACATAATGCAAAATCAGCGCACAATTCTAATTATCGATGATTGCCTCGAAGATAGACAAACCTATCGTCGCTACTTGCAAAAAGACGATAAATACGACTATACCTTTTTAGAAAAACAGCATGGGGGAGATGGTTTAGAAGCTTGTAAGCAAATCGAACCAGATGTTATTCTGCTTGATTATATGCTTCTAGATATGGATGGTTTAGAATTTTTGCAAAAGTTAAAGCCTTACCGTAATGGTAGTAAACCATCAGTCGTAATGCTGACGGGAGAAGGTAGCGAAAAAGTTGCTATACAGGCAATGAAGTACGGCGTTGAAGATTATTTGATCAAAGCAGATACAACAGCAGAAAGCCTGCGTCTTGTTGTTAGAAACGTTATCGAAAAAATAGTTTTGCAGCAGGAATTAGCAGCGAGCAAGCAGCGTTTCTATGCTTCGGTAGAAAATATGCTCGACTGCTTCGGTATATATCTTTCTATTCGGGACGATTGCGGGAAAATTCAAGAATTTCGCAGCGAATATTTAAATACTGCGGCTGGTGAAGACAATTTAATCGGCTTAGAAAAACTTGAGAATGAGCAAGAAAGAGAATTGTTTGAACAGTATTGTCAAGTTGTAGAAACAGGTAAGCCGCTATCAAGAGAAGTTTTATATTTTGTTAGTAATAAAGAAGGAATTTTAAGTAAAGCTTACGATATTAGAATATCTAAATTAGAAGATGGTTTTGTGGCAACTTGGCGCGATATTACCAAACGCAAACAATCCGAACAAGCATTGCAGCAAAGCCAGCGTTTAATTCAACAAATCGCCGATACAACGCCAGATTTATTATATTTATATGACTTAAAAGAACAGCGGAATATTTATATTAATTGTCAAATACAACAACGTTTGGGTTTTTCTCCTCAGCAGATTCAGGAAATGGGGGTAGATTTATTAAAAAACTTAATTCATCCAGATGATTTACAGCGTTTAAAAGATTATCACGAGAAATTTAAATCGGTAAATGACGGTGAAATCTTATCTTTTGAGTACCGAATGCGCGATGCTCAAGATAAATGGCACTGGTTTAGCAGTCGCGATACAGTGTTTCTAAGAACAAATGATATACCTCGTCAGTTATTGGGAGTAGTTAGAGAAATTACGGCTCAAAAACAATCTCAACAAACTTTAAGAGAAAGTGAAGCTCGTTTTCGTCACATTTTTGAGTCAGATATGTTAGGAATCATGTTTTGGAAAACCAACGGTAAAATAGTTGATGCCAATACGCGCTTTTTGGAAATTATTGGCTATAGTCGCGAAGATTTGCAAGCAGGATTAATTCGTTGGGATCGGTTAACACCCGAAGTTTGGCAAGATGTTGATAGACAAGTAATCGAAGAAATTAAAAGCAATCGAGTTTGTAATCCTTTTGAAAAAGAATATCTTCGTAAAGATGGAAGTAGAGTGGCGATTGTTTTAGGTGCTTCTTTACTAGAAAATTCTGGAGATACTGGTGTTTCTTTTATCCTTGATATTACAGAGCGCAAGCGTATAGAGAAAGAACGCGCTCAGTTATTAATTAGCGAACAACAAGCCCGAGAAGAAGCTGAAGCAGCCAACCGAGCCAAAGACGAATTTGTGGCAATGGTATCTCACGATTTGCGATCGCCACTGAATGCGATTTTAGGCTGGTCGCGAATATTACAACAAAAGGGCAACGACGAAGTAACAAGAAACCGTGCTACAGAAATTATTGAGCGTAATGCCAAGACGCAAGACGCATTGATTGAAGATTTATTAGATATATCAAGGATTGTACAAGGTAAGCTTGAATTAAAAATTAATTCGGTGAATCTGCAATCTATAGTTAAAGAAGCAATTGATTCAGCATACCCAATCGCAATTGCTAAAAATATTCGTTTAGAATCCCAGTTTGATTTTGCAATAGAAAACACCGTGGGGGATGCCAATCGTTTGCAGCAAGTATTGGGAAATTTATTAAGTAACGCAATTAAATTTACACCCGAATCGGGATATATAAAAGTTGATTTACAAAAAATAGAAAATACCGCTCAAATTACAGTCAGCGATACAGGAAAAGGAATTAGCAGCGAGTTGTTACCATTAATTTTTGAACGCTTTCGTCAAGGTAACGACATTGAAACCAAGCAAAAAGGTTTGGGGTTAGGATTGGCGATCGCCCATCACTTAGTAGAATTACATAATGGTACAATTACCGCTAAAAGCCCAGGAGAAGGGAAAGGTACCACTTTTATTGTTAGTCTACCTTTGCAGTAATCAGTTATCAATTATCAATTATTAGTTAGAGGTTAATAGTGAATAGTTATTTATGTTCCACAAAAATAGATAGTTAGTAGTGGGAGCATCTTGCTCCCTATTTTTTTCTCGCCATCTCGCCATCTCCCCCATCTCCCTATCTCTCTCTAAGCTATTGCGTATTCAATTTGTATATGAGAAGCGGGCAAGATGCCCGCACTACAATCGTTCAAATTCTTTACCTTACACAATTTAGCTGCACGTCAGCTTATCAATCAGAAATCAAAACACCATAGGCTTCATTAATCGATCGAATCTTCTCCTGAGCTTCCACTTGTTGCGGTTGATTAACAAATAAATCTGGATGCCATTTTTTGACTAAACTTTTATAAGCTTGTTTGATTTGTGATGGTGAAGCATCTGGTTTTAAACCAAGAATATTGTAAGCACGAGCAATTTTATCTTTATTAGTTTCGGGTTTCCGATTATCTTTAAATCCAGATGAATGCATTTCTGATTTCATCCGTGCAATTTCTTCATCAATTTCCCAGTTAACAAACTTTTTCTCTACATCTTCTTTTTTTGGAGTTTCTTTTTTCTGGCTAGGAGACTTTTTGAAAGTTCCGACATCTTCTTTTACTCCTTTACCAGAATAACTATATACAGATTTAGCTTGAGGTGAATTTACAGTAGTTTCTTCTATTTCAACCTTAAATTCAGATGGAATATAAATTCCTAAAACTTGCTCTAATTCTCTGTTTAAATTATTTAAAGTATTGTGCCATTGTTTTAATTCTTTTCGTTTCGCGGCTATTTGATCGGAATCTTGATTGACGGGAACAAATTTAATTACTTTATCGGCTTTCCTTTGGTATTCTTCTAAAATAGATAATCCTTGCTGACTTAATTTTAGTAAATATTCATCAACAGCATTGATACAATTTCTTGCTATTTTCTCGGTATAAGATTCAGTTGTATTCTCACCACCTTCTTGTAAACCTTTATCAAGTAAATAAGCAATACCTCCACCTACAGCAGCCCCAATGGGGCCACCTAGTAACCAACCAATTCCACCAGCGGCTGCATAGGCTCCAGCATCACTATTATTAGAATTACTTGGTGGAGGTGGTATTTCTATTTCTGGATGAGCAGGAAATTGAATTGATAAGTTTTCTGGTTTTGATTGTGCAAAGAAATCATATGCTTGTTCTAACCATTTTTCTAAATCAGTTGTTAATTTTTCTAAATCATGTTTTAAATTATTGGTTTCCCAGTTTTTAAAGTTATTGCTAGCTAATTCAGTTGCTGCATCAGCTTGATATTTTTCGCATAAATTATTGAAATTAAACCAATCGCGTAGTTTAGATAAGCTTTGAGCAAAACCTTGTTTAATTAATCTTTCTGCTTTAAGTTTAATTTCGTTTTTAGCTTTGTTTTTGTCATCAAATTCTTTAATCTCATTTTTTAAAGGTGTAATTTTAGTTTTCAAACCCTGTTGAATTTGAGATGCTATTGATTCAATTCTTGGAGAAGAAACACTTGCATCATCTTGTTTTAAACTTGTAGCAATATTTTGTAAAGCGGCTTCAAAAGCAACTAAACCGCTGGTATTTGCGGCTGCAACATCACCTTTCAATCTTGCTCGTAAAGCTGGTAAAGCATCAACTCGATATAAATTGCTTAAACCAGATGGTAATTGAGAGCGAAAGCTTTCTGCAACAAACCGCAAACGACTTTGGACTTGTTTTTGTTCTTCGGGTTCGAGTAAATTGAGAAAATTGGCAACGAAAACAACTGTTTTAATTCCTCTATCTAACAACCAATCGCGTAAATTTTCTCGTTCCTCCAAAGTCATTAATTTACGCGCATCGAGTAACTGCACTACTAAATCAGCACTTAATAATTGCTCTTTGACTAAATTATTTTGTTCTTCCCTATCGTTAGTGCCCGGTAAATCGAGAAATTCTACACCTGTTTTTAGAAATGGATGGGGAGAAAAAACTTCTACAGATAAAACATCATTTCGCATCCTTCTATCGTCATCAAGGATGGCAAATTCCTTTAAAACATCGGTACCGCTGCGATGAATTTGCTTTCCATCTTGAAAAGTAATGCTAGTTTTTAATACATCACCATATTTAACAGTAATTGCAGCACCAGTAGTAGGGATTAAATCGATTGGTAAAGTCTTATTTCCCAGTAAAGCATTGAGTAAAGTTGACTTTCCGTGATTGAAAGGACCAAAAACCGCAATGCGGAAGTTAGGATTTATAAGATGATGGGAAATTGCTTCGACATCGCGGTAAAGTTGAGATGTTGCTTCTAAGTTTAATGATTTAGCTGTAGATTTAAGAGTTTCTACAAGTTGTTGGTAATTTTGATGCGGCATAATTATATATTGAAATAAAAATTGTTATTGGTGTAGAGACGTAGCACTGCTACGTCTCCGATATTTATGGTTGTAAAGAATCGTTATTCCGGTAAATGCGGAGACGGGTAGATATTACCTCTCCAATATGTATTATTCTAAAGAATCGTTATTCCGGTAAATGCGGAGACGGGTAGATATTACCTCTCCAATATGTATTGTTTCTAAAGAATCGTTATTCCGGTAAATGCGGAGACGGGTAGATATTAGCTCTCCAATATGTATTATTCTAAAGTATCGTTATTCCGGTAAATGCGGAGACGTAATGTATTACGTCTCTACAAATCAATCTGCGGGTAAACTAATTATGTTTTTACAAATCATTTCGCGGGTAAACGACATTAACCGTAATAAGACAGCAAATTACTATAAGCTGATTCAACATTCTGCAACTCTGCAAAAATATCTTTCTCTAAAACTTCAAATCGCTTTAATTCCTCATCGCGGTTAATTTCACGATTTTCTTTTTGCTTCAACAAATTATCTAATTCTGATTTCCGAGCCGTAATATCATCTTGAATTCTGCTACTTACTTCTTGCTCGTAAGCATCAAAACATTCTTTGACTGCATGATAAACATTCGCAGATTGTTCTTCCGCTACTTGCGGTAAATATTTTACTAACTCTTTCCTCGCGGTTTTAACTAACTCCTTCCTTGCTCCATCCGCTTGTACAACTCCTACACCTAAGCCTAATAAAGCAAAACCAATGGGACCTAGAAAAATACCAGTTACAGCGGTGATTATTCCACCAACTCCGATAACAGTAAAGTAATTTAACAAAATATTTTTCCAGTCAAAACCGGCACCAGCCATTGCAAAACCAGCGAAGTTGCCTCTCGATAAAGATAATAATCCCATTGCCCATTTTGCCCAAGTAGGAGAATTATCTTCCTCAGCGTTACTATGAGAATTAATTTTAACTTTTTCCCCAGTCAACTTTTGAGTGATGCTATCGGTAACTTGTGTATAGGAAGCACCATATTTTGCCGCACTTTGAGATAATTCTTTAAAAGCTGCGGTAATATCTTCTTCAGCAGTTAAGCTCCAAGCAGATAATTTATCAGTAATATATTGTTCAAAAGCTTTTTGCAGTGCAATATTAAAAGCTTCCCGCTTCCCGCTACTTAAAAAATCAAATAAATTTAATTCTGGCTGATATTGTAAAAAATCAGTTTCAAAAGTATCCCCTAAATTTAAAATGTACCTGCGGAAAGAATCGGAAATACTTTTAGCTTGAATATTACGAGTATCTTTAATTTCTTGCTGAAATTCATCACCAATACTTTTAAGTTTCTCAAATTCTGGTTCTACAGAATCAATTTTTTCACGAAGTTGATCGACATCTTGCTCTAATAAAGGAATTCGTCTTTCAATTGCTTCTTTTGTATGATGACAAGCTTGTCTTGCTAATGTTCTTACTTGACGCAATTCAGCAACCGCTCTTTCTCTAGTTAAAAATATATTTAATGCCTGCATGAACTCGGTAAAACCAGTACCTTTTAGATCGGCAGCAGGATTTTTTAACCGTTTGCGTAAAGCTTGAATTGAGGAAATTGCAAATACTCTTTCGTCGTAAATATCTTGTCCGTCAACAACGCAATATTCAGCTAAGTTGGCTTTAAATACTTTATGCAATCTTTCTTCAGCTTCCCGTAATTCTACCTCATCATCTGGATCGATTAAAGCTTCTTTTACCTGGTCCCAAGCATTAACTAAAAAGAAAACCGATAAACCTCTACCTTTAATATAGTTTTCTAAATAACGGCGCTCTCCCAAAGTACAAGGTTGAGAAGCTCGCATTACAAATAAAATTGCATGACAGTTATTTACGTAACCCAAAGATAATTCGTTTCGAGCTTCCGTATCGTTCAAACCAGGGCTATCAATGATTTCAATACCCTTTTCTAATAAAGGTAAAGGATATTCAACCACCGCATGGCTAACATCGGGAAACGCTGGTTTCTTCTCTGCTTCTAACCTTTTAGCTTCCGCTGGATCGATAGTATACTTATGTTTAAAAGAATCAAAATCTAACTGTTGCGGACTTTTACCATCATTAAAATGAACCGTTACCGTTTTTTCTGCTCCGTAACGCAAAACAGTTAAAACAGCAGTACAGGGATTCACATCGCTAGGTAACAATCGTTCGCCAATTAAAGCATTAAGAAAAGTACTCTTTCCTCGCTTCATATCTCCTAAAACCAATAACCGAAATACACCTTCGCGGAGATTTTTACTGACAACCTTAATATCTTCAATATCGCGTTCTAAACTTAATTTACCTGAATTTTCTTCAGAAGCTTTTTCAGCTTTATCTATAGTTTCAACGATTTTATCTAAAGATTGAGATACTTCCGAACGGACTTGGACAACTTTTCCTAAGTCATCTAAAAAATTATTATCTGTTTGTATCATGATTTTTGATTAAAATAAAATATTTACTCGGAATTATCGCGATTATCGAAGCTAGTTTAATCGTACTTAGCTTCTTTGAGATTAAAGACATTCAGTAATTTCGTTTCAATTATCATCAATAAGCACCCCCAAACAAATTTATTATGAATACTAGTATTATTATATAAAAATAAATTAAATTTACAAAAAATCACCTCAGTGTAATTACTGTTTATAATTATAGTTTGTTAAACAATTAATTAGAAGCTGATAAATTAATTTTGGATATTTTGTATTGGTAAGAATATACTCTATGTCTGATTAGAAGAATACTTTCATATCTAATATTGATAATTAACTTTAAGGTAGGATGTATTTATGTTGTGTCATAAGCAATATTGATTGAATTAAGGAGATATTTTGATGAAGTGGCGTGTAATTCTCGAACCAGATCCAGAAACCGCAGAATGGGCTATTTGGTGTCCCTGAGTTACCTGGTTGTGTATCAGCAGGAGAAACGCCCTGAAGTTGCTTTAGAAAATATTCGTGAAGCTATAGAGCTTTATCTTGAACCTTAATTCAAGCATCCCGCTACTTTGCTACATAAATTTTGAGGGGGAAATAAAGGCTCGTAGTTGTGCTTTAGCGCCTCTGAATTCCCAGATATGAAGCGAAGACGGCGCAACTACGAACGTATCAAAATTAATTTGGCATTGGCATACTGTAATAAAATTGATTATCGTAACATCATGCTTGGTGCAGATATTCCAGAAACAGAATGGAAAACTTGAGTCTACATTTAAATCTAATTCTCAATAATCAAATACAATTTTTTTACTCCTTACTCCCCATTCCCTATTCCCCATTCCCTAATTATCTATAAAAAACTTAATATTAAGTCCCGCAATAAGCCAAAATTCTTATAGTGAAGAAGAAAATTGGTAAATTCAACATGGACATTAAAAACGGCTTTGTCGGTACCGTCGGAAACACCCCTTTGATTCGCTTGAACAGTTTTAGCGAGGAAACGGGATGCGAAATCTTAGCCAAAGCCGAATTTCTCAATCCCGGTGGCTCCGTCAAAGATAGAGCAGCACTATATATTATTGAAGATGCCGAAGCAAAAGGTTTACTCAAACCAGGTGGCACTGTCGTCGAAGGAACTGCTGGTAATACAGGAATTGGCTTAGCACATATCTGCAATGCCAAAGGTTACAAATGTTTAATTATTATTCCCGAAACTCAGTCACAGGAAAAAATGGACGCACTTGCAGCCTTGGGTGCGGAAGTTCGTCCAGTTCCTGCGGTGCCTTATAAAGACCCCAATAATTATGTAAAATTATCTGGTAGAGTTGCGTCCGAAATGGAAAACGCAATTTGGGCAAATCAATTTGATAATTTAGCTAATCGTCAAGCCCATTACGAAACCACCGGCCCCGAAATTTGGGCGCAAACAGATGGTAAAGTTGATGGTTGGGTAGCTGCAACTGGTACGGGTGGTACTTTTGCTGGTGCATCAATGTTTCTCAAAGAGAAAAACAAAAACATAAAATGCGTTGTTGCAGATCCAATGGGCAGCGGACTTTACAGTTACATAAAAACAGGCGAAATTAATACAGAAGGTAGTTCCATCACCGAAGGCATTGGAAACAGCCGGATTACAGCCAATATGGAAAACGTACCCATTGATGATGCCATCCAAATTGATGACAAAGAAGCATTGCGGGTAGTTTACCAACTTTTAAGAAAAGAAGGTTTATTAATGGGTGGTTCGACAGGAATCAATGTAGGAGCGGCGATCGCACTAGCCAAACAAATAGGACCAGGACATACAATTGTGACTATATTATGTGATAGCGGCGCTCGTTATCAATCGCGAATATTCAACTCAGAATGGTTAAAATCAAAAGGGCTGGAAATAAGTTAGGAGTTATTTAATTTTAGATTTTAGATTTTGGATTGGAATATACCGATTACCAATTACCCATTACCCATTACCCATTACCAATTCCCAATTACCAAATAATATGAAATCCGTTCAAGTTTGCCAAAATCGTACTTGTAAAAAACAAGGTGCTGTTAAAGTATTAGCAGCTTTTAAAGAGAATCCTGTTTCTGAAGTAACGGTAATAAGTAGCAGTTGTCTGGGACAATGTGGTAATGGGCCAATGGTACTAATATTGCCAGAAAAAGTTTGGTATAGTAACGTTCGTCCCTCGGAAGTCCAAAAAGTGATAGAACAACATTTGTTGGGTGGTAAAAGAGTCGAACAAATGCTTTATCCTCAATTTCACTCCCAGGTTAATAATTAATTATTAGCCAAAAGGATTTTAGATTTTGCGGAAAGTTGAGTCAAAGAAGGTGCGCGGGTTCCCAACGTTGAGAGAAGTAGCGTTGAGGATGTAGATATTCTTCCCTTCAAACTTTTCCAGATGGATTTTGGATTAAATTATATAAAAATCTAAAATCATCAATTTAGTTCGCCGATTAACCCCTAAATTCATGGGGATAATCCAAAATCCAAAATTACATAGATGCATATAGAAATGAATATTCAGCAACTACGCGAATCTTTGAAAATTAAATGGGTGAAATACTACCATCAAAATCGTCCTTGGTTAGCAAAAATGCGAATTTGGGGAAATTATGATGGTTATCGTCGCCCTTCAAGCGGTTTTATCTTAGCAACTTTATCAGTTTTAGAACCGAAATTAGATGATTTTTTTCCTTTTATTCTGGAATTAAATAATAACCCAGATGAAATTATTGCTGCATTAGGTCTTAATTTTAACCCCGACGAGCATTTACATTTAATAAAGCATTTAGATGAGCGTATAAGCAATGATAAAGTAAATCATAATATCGTTCAAGAAGAAGTTGTTTTCGATACATTTTGTGCGGAAAAAAGAGACGATACAGAAATTAAGCAACCCATATCTAATTCAACAGCAATTACTAAAATCGCATCAACATCAGAATTAGAATCAATAGAAAAAGAATTTCAAGCATTTTCAGAATTACTTCAAGAAAATCCACCTGAAAAATTTGCCGAACAAAGCATGATTGCTCAATTAGAAAGTGAAGATGAAGTATTATCTTTACTTACCATGTGTGATGAAACAAAAGAGCAAGACATAGAAGAAGAAACAGAAGAAGTTAAAAAAGCTTCCAGAAAAAAAGCATCAAGCCTTGCTTCCTGGATCGACGAATTTTGTCAAGGTACTGGTTGGGATAGGGAAGAAGCTATTTTTATTCCGTTCTAAAACAGTGAGCAGTGAGCAGAGAAGGTGCGGGGAGCGCATATCCGTCGAGCATCTTGCTCGTTAGTATCGAGCGAGCAAGATGCCTCTCTTTCAGACACGCTGAGCCGCACGCTCCGCGTGAACGCTAACGCACTACGAAAATTAATTGGAATGACTATAATTCTTAACTCCTAACTTTCAATCTTCGGGTATTCGTGAGAAACAAACGGAATTGACACGACTTCTCCTTCGGTTTCTCCTACTTTCACTTTTAAACCGACACTACCGGCTTTTGTGCGAATGTAGCCTAATCCGAAATAATTATTACCATCTTGAGTGTAGCTTGTAAGTTTTCCTACTTTTTCATCACCTGCTGTAATTACGGTTCCCAATTCAGCAGCACCATTTAAACGAATTCCCCACAAATTTTGTTTTACACCTTTATAAGTATTTAATCTAGCAATGGTTTCTTGTCCGATATAGCAACCTTTATCAAAAGAAACTGTTTGCCATAAACCGACTTCTAAAGGATTATAATCATCGGTTAATTCGGTTTCTGGCTGCGGTCTTCCTTGTAATATTCGTAACATTTCCCAATCGTTATCTTGGATTTCAATTGCACCAGCTTCGATAATTTTTGACCAAATTTTTTCTTTATTATTTGCATTCAAAATTAAGGTATATCCAGGTGAAGCTAAACCACTACCTACAGCAATAATATTTTCTGTATCTCCTTCTAAATTAGGAATAGGGATATGGGAACCGTAAGATTTACCAATAATTTCGTCAGCACCTAATTTTTCTACAATAGCGTCGCTTTGAGAACCGATAATACTAAAAGTTACGGTTTCATCAGTTAAATCGGTTAATTTAACTTTATCGGCAAAGAAAATATATTTATCTAACCACTGAATGAGATACTCGCGACGATTGGGAGAAACCAGTAAAACTACTGCATCTTCGGTGACGTAAGCACTTGCTAAATCAATAGTGCGAGCAGTAGAAGTTACAAAAACTGTATCGCATCCCTGCCCAGGTTTGAGACTTTCAAAATCATTTGTACTTTGATTGTGTAGAAAACGCAAACGATCGTTATCTGAAACCTTAATACGTCCCCAATGGCTGCGATTGTACACTACAACTTTTGTTTCTACCGTTTGGATAGCTGATACAGACATAATAATTTTGGATTTTAGATTTATTGTAGAATAACTGATTTAAAAGCTTAAGAAATTTTATCAAATAATATTGTTTGATTTTATTTGCATTAAAAAGTCTCCCCTTTCTTAATTTTTGGCAACATTATAGACAACTTGGATAAACATTACATAAATAAAAAAGAGCGAACCGTATTACGATTCACCCTTTTTGAAAATTATATTTTACGCTCTTGAGAGCAGCAAACATGACTAGATGTCATTTCTTGTATCCTTAATTTCTACTCTTGGAGCTTGTGTCTTGTACAAGTCAGCTTCCTTCTGATTCATCTCTAAATCTGTTTTAATTAGAACTTCCTCTTTTGCTACAGAAGGAGAGTTATTATCTTTAGCTGCATTCTTCACGGATTTTGCCGCGTCTTGTGCTGAAGTCTTGACATTTTTACCGGCATGCTTAGCGGAATCAGCAGCATCTTTTGCAGAAGACTTTAGATCCTCACCTGCTCTCTTAGCAGAATCAGCAGCATCTTTTGCAGAAGACTTTAGATCCTCACCTGCTCTCTTAGCAGATGATTTAGCATCATCAACCGCACCTTTTACGGAGCTTGCAGCATCTTTCACAGCTGGCTTAACATCTTCTTTAACTTCATTTACCGCACCCTTGACGGAGCTTGCAGCATCTTTTACGGCTGGCTTAACTTCCTCGACAGCTTCTTGAACCGAACCTGCTACACTTCTCATTGCAGGTTTAGCTTCTTCAGCCGCACCTTTCAAGGAATTTGCAGCGCTCTTGATGGCGGGCTTGGTTTCTTCAACCGTGCTTTGTACGGAGTTACTAATTTTTTGAACGGTAGGTTTTGCTTCTTCCGATACGTCTTGAACTGCTTTAACTACAGAAGGCTTAGACTCTTGAACTGTTTGCTTAACAGATTCTGCGGTATCAACTACAGCAGGCTTAGTTTGCTTAACAGTATCCTTCACTTCATCTACTACACCTTTGACAGAAGGCTTAGCTTCCTTAACTGTATCCTTAACTTCATCTACCACACCTTTAATAGAAGGCTTGACTTCCTCGGCTGTATCTTCTACCGCATTACCTACAGTGTTGATAGCATTACTTGCACTATCAGCTACAGTCTCAGCAGCACCAACAACACCTTCTACAGTTTTATCAACAGCTTCAGATGTACCTTTACCAGCCATAGCACCGGCTGCTGCACCAGCTACTGCACCGATAATTCCTTTTCTAGAACCTAGCAAACCACCAATTGCTGCACCAGCAACCGCAGCACCGATACCGGAACCAGAATTAGATTCCTGTTGTTCTTGCTCTTCTTGAGTTAAATCTTTATTTTCTTCTTGGTTATCTAAAGGTTGTTTATTCTCATTCATAATAATTTCCTCAGTATTTAATATTTAAACTGCCCAATCAATATCAATATAAAATTTGCAGTTCGTCGGATAATATAAATTTAACAATTGCAATTTAGTATTTACAGCCACTTTAGGGAGACATTACTAAATCATTTTTCAGTCGGAGGTTGGAGATTTAATTAAGTTTCTAACTCTAAAGAAATACTTGAGATATGTTTTTTATCTAATTAAATGCTAGCCCTGAAGAGCTTATATATAACTCACATGAGTGTAAGTCATATCTTGCACCAAAAGCGATAATCTGAAAATATGCGCGATCGCCCTTACCAAAAACCAATTTTTGACTTTTATAAAACCTGGTTTGTTTGCGTTTGTTGATAATCATAGAAAATGTCAGGTGTTGAGAAACTCAGTTTTTCCAAAAAAGCTGATTATTTATTCTTAAAAGTTATGCATTTCATTAAAAAAAACTATTTATAAGTGATACTTATTAAATACAAACTTATTACGAGAGATTCTATAATTTTCAGCGATCGGTTGAGATAATTTTCAATAAGTATTGTTTTTAAAGCAACGATCGGATTATCTCCCCCTTCCCCGCTTTTATAAGCAGAATAATGGAGGAACTGAAAGTTTGTAAGTTTTATTTATAACAGCTACTCCCAACGCGCTTATCAGATTACCGATACAATATCTTCTCTCCCTACTCCCTACTCCCTACTCCCTACTCCCTACTCCCTACTCCCTACTCCCTACTCCCTACTCCCTACTCCCTACTCCCTACTCCCTACTCCCTACTCCCTACTCCCTACTCCCTACTCCCTACTCCCTACTCCCTACTCCCTACTCCCTACTCCCTACTCCCTACTCCCTACTCCCTACTCCCCATTCCCTACTCCCTACTCCCTACTCCCCATTCCCTACTCTGGTAAACTAGCAAACATCTCCTCAACTACCCTTATAGCCTTCTTATCTAACAAATTCCATTCCACATCACCGCTTTCATCTATTAAACTAGTATCAATATCAACTGTGTCATCACTGAGGGTGTATTCAACAAAACATACCTGATAACATAGCTCCCATAGATCCACATTTACTTGCTGCTCTTGACGCTGCAAGCACAGATGATATCCTGGATGGGGCGTTGGTAGTTTCGCCAATGTTTCTCTTATTTGTGACCCTTGTTCGGGCATTGCGGTTTCGAGTTCTTGCACCAATTGAGTGACTATCGCTTTAGTTTCCTCACTCGTACCAGCAGCCCAAGTCAGCACATCATGATAAGTTCCCTTCCAGGAAGAATTGTCAAGTAGCTTGCGAACGTTATCAACAACGCGAATGAATGTTGGTTGCATCAGTAGTTCCGCCTGCTGCCATGCTATTGAGTTTGTTATTTTTGGTGGCATTGTTAATAAACAAAATTGTTGAAATCAATATTGACAATGTGTATTTATAAAATACTGGGATTTAAACGAGAATCTTTTTTTTCAAGATAGCGGATATGGTCGCAGTATATATGGAAATATTTAGTACGTCCCGCTTTAAGGGATGTTAACACTGGGGAGTGAATATGATAGGCAAGTTACTAGACTATCGTTATCAAATTATCAAGGTTCTTGCAACGGGTGGTTTTGGTGAGAATTATATTGCTGAGGATACCAAAAGACCGGGTAATCCGATTTGTGTTGTAAAGCATCTCAAACCAACCAGCACTGAGTCTAAAGTTTTTGATACCGCTAAACGTTTGTTTAAAAGTGAAGCTGAAACTCTAGAACAATTGGGCAATCATGACCAAATACCTAGATTATTGGCTTATTTTGTCGAAAATCAAAATTTTTATTTAGTACAAGAATTTATAGAAGGACATCCTCTGACTGATGAATTGGTTCCTGGAGAACGTTGGAATGAAAATCAAGTCATTCAAATGTTAGTTTCAATTCTCTCTATTTTAGAATTTGTTCACAGTCAAGGTGTAATTCACCGGGATATTAAACCAGATAATATTATTCGTCGTTATAGTGATGGCAAATTAGTTTTAGTTGACTTTGGCGCTGTCAAGCAATTACGAGCTTCTTATGGTCATGGTTCGTTTCAAGGCATCGAAAACCCTTCTGCTACCGTAGCAATTGGGACTCCCGGCTATATGCCAACCGAACAAGGACAAGGAAGACCACGGCATAATAGCGATATTTATTCCTTGGGAATTATTGCCATTCAGGCCCTGACTGGGGTTGCGCCGATGGATTTACAGGAAGATCCCTACACCGGAGAATTAATCTGGCAAAACTTAGTACCTGTAAGCCGCGAATTAGGAGATGTGCTTAATACAATGGTGCGCTATCACTTTAAAGAGCGCTACCAAAATGCAAGCGATGCACTATACGCGATTGATTCATTTTCGCATGATTTGGTACCTCAACCATTTCCTCAACTGCGTACTCAATCTTCTCCATCTCAACATTCCCGTGTAATGACTATTGCGGTTGCGCCTTCTCAGAAGCGTCAGCCAACACAGGCAGTTCCTCAACACGAGATTCCTCGCGCTTCTAAAGGTCCAGATTTTTTACAAATATTAATATTACTCGGTTTAGTAGGTGGTGCTGCTTTTGCAACTCCTAGCGTAGTTAGAAATGTAAACAACTTTGCAAATAATTTTTCTGCGGCTCAAGCAAACTGTACGGCTACAATTGCCGCTAATTCTAACGTTCGTTCCGAGCCAAGTACTTATACTAATAATAATATTGTAAAAAAAGTATCAAAAGACACTCAGTTTTTGGTAACAGGTAAAAGGACAAAAAAAGGTTGGGTAGAACTCAAAATTAATGCGGTCGATTCCGCATGGGCGCATTCCAACGTGATTAAAAATGGAGACGAATGGATAACTTGTCTGCGAGATCAAAGTATTGCAGTTAAAACCGTAGATGGCAGCGGATTGATTGCAACACCAGTGCCCCAAGCGGAGCCAATTATTAAAAACGAAGAAACAATAAAACCAGTTGAAAACGCCAAACAAGACGATAAAGCTGTAGAAGAAGCCAAAGAAAAATACGAATCTGGAGACTTAAAAGGTGCGATCGCCATTTTAGAAACCCTTGCTCCCAACAATAACAGCGTCAAAGAAGCGCGGGAATTAATGACTCAATGGCAAAAAGACTGGGATAAAGCCGAAGGTTTCTTCAACGATGTAAATACAGCAATTTCTCAAGGAAAATGGGAAAAAGTCCAGGATTATCAAAAAAATCCCGATAAGTTACCAGATACTAAATACTGGCGAAAAAAAGTTGAACCCTTATTTCAGCAAGCCGCCGAAAATACCAAAAATAGTTTACCCAAAATAAAACCAGCAGAAGCCGAAGAAGAAAGTAGGGAGTAGAGAGTTAGGAGTTAGGAGTTAGGAGTTGCAAGTAGCAAGTAGAGAATTAAAAGTTTAAATATCCCCTTGTCCCCTTGTCTCCCCCTCTCCCCCTCTCCCCATCAATTACTAGGAATGGGTGGAAGAATCTCTTCCTGTGCGGGATTATTATTTACAGTAGTCGGAGTATTCCGTATCAAATCGGCATCGTAAAAGTAAACGCGACTGCAATATTGAGTCGGACTAGAACAAGTTGCTTCAATCGCAACATTACTCACATTGTTTACATCAACCGATACATTTGCCACTCTTGTAGGGCCAATAGTAATAGTTTCAGTTGGTCTTCCGTCCAAGAAAAGTTTAACCTGGACACTGGGACTATTTACATTATTGTCGCGCATTCCAAAGCCCAAATTCAAAGTTTGAAATAGATCTTGAGCGCGATCGTCATCTGGTTGAATGTTACAAGTTAAAGCAGCCGAACGATAACCAGGGCCTAAATAAAATTTACTATTGTAAACCGCTCTACCAATAGAAACATTACGCTTCTCCCTGCGAGCGCTACCGATTCCGCTTTTAACACACTTGCCTTTCAACAAAGAAGTTGGACGTATTTTTTCTTGCTTTTGAGCAGTTGCTTCACCCAAAGGAAAAAGAGCGGGTAATATTACTGCAATTGGTAGAACAACCGAACTAATTAATTTCTTTTTTAGCATTGACATTGTCATTAATAAATTTCATTCACATTTATGTGAGGCTCATCAAACAATTATTTCGGTCAAAATAATGATACCTAATCGTTCCGAATTTTTTTGTATTACAAAATTAGAGATTGGGCATTGGGGATTGGGGATTGGGCATTGGTAATTGGGGATTGGTAATTGGGCATTGGTAATTGAGGATTGAGATATAAACCTAGATAATAATTCTCCCTCGCTGTGCGATAGTATACCAAATCAAAATTAATTTTAGTTTTTATCCCCCCTCTTCCCCATCCCCAAAACAAAAAAAAGAGGCACGGAAACCCGCACCCCTATAGTTGTTAAGGAAGACTATTTTTGAATGAAATTAATCAACTCTGACGCGGAAGCGAACAAATCCAAATTGTCCACCAGCAGGTAAAGTACCCAAATTGGTAAGTACCGCACCATCTGCTGGGGTACCATTGGTACAAATATTTTGGAAATTCGCGGGTATTGGAGCTAAAGGTGAGGAGAAATTACCGTTATCTGCACCGTTACCTGCTCCATTTACGACAATGCTACCGTTTACAAAGGTTGTACCGTCGGGAATCAAGTCACAAACTCTAACATTTTGCAATTCTTCTCCACCTTCGCTTAAGAAGTAGATGGTGTATTCTACGATGTCACCACTTACTACGGGTGTTTCTAAGCGAGTAATACCTACTGGTGAAGATTGTGGCGATCGATTGAATACATTATCATCTTCATCGTTGGAATCATCTTCAAACTGATTGAAAGCAACACCGCTAATAGGTGTATTTCCTCTCAATACGTTGGTAATCCGCTTCACTAAACGTAAGTTTACGGGTCCGGATGGTCCCAAACGACCGGGACGGAAACCAAAATCAACTTCGTTTGTGCTGGGATTTTCTTCGGTTAGCTGAGCCGATAATGTGGTTTCGGTGGTTGGGCTGAAGTCGGTAGGGTCTGGCAGCTTCTACGGTGTAGTTAGCCAATGGTAAACCGTTAAAGACATAGTTACCGTTATCGTTGGTGGTTGTGGTGGCAACTGTATTACCGTCGGAATCTCTTAAAGTTAATTGAACTCCAGGAATTCCTTCTTCACCTTCTTCGTTTGGTTCTTTAATACCGTTGTTATTACTATCGGTAAAGTCCTGTACTCCATTACCGTTCGTATCGTTGAATACGGTATCGCCGATAGAACCTGGTAATCCAGTCATTCTCACCCCAAAATCAGCATCAACAAAATTTTGATTGGGTTGTAGAGTTACCGGAATCGGATTGACACCTGTGGTCAGAATACTACCGTCGGGAAGCACCATTTGTACTTGATAATTTCCTGGTGGAAGATTGTTAAAGGTATATTGACCTGGGGTATTTTGATTAAAAGCGACTGTATCGGTGTTATCGGTGCGCTGTTCATCTATTTGGTCGTCAGAAGTACCAAAAACACCATCTTCTCCAGGATTAATTAATCTAACTACAACACCGCTAACCCCTGGTTCTCCTTCATCTTGGATGCGGTTAGCATTTACGTCAGCAAATACAGTATCGCCAATTGAACCGTTTAGTGGTGGTTGGAAACCAAAGTCAACTGTATCAATATTTTGACCGGCTTCTAAGTTAACTGGGTTGGTTTGCGTCAGCGTTGGATTCAAACCTTGAGGAGGATTCTCAATTGTGACGGTGTAAGTACCCGGTGCTACATTAAAAAAGTTGTAGATTCCATTATCGTCCGTAGTGGTTCTAGCAACTTCGTTTCCGTTAGTATCTCGCAGAATTAAAGTAATTCCGGGGATGCCGATTTCGTTTCCGTTGGGAATACTATCACCGTTGTTGTCGTAGAAAACGAAATCTCCGATTGTCCCAACTTGTTGTGGAGAGAAACCGAAGTCAGCAGTATCGAAGTTTTCATCTGCTTGTAATGAAATATTACTAGGTGGTGTTTGAGTTGGAGTTAAACCGTCGGGAGGATTATTAACAACAACTTGGTAGTTACCTGTAGGGACGTTGGGGAAACCGTAAATACCATTTTCGTTGGTAGTTGTGGTTTGAGTCGTATCGTCGGGAGTACCAAATTGACCGTCGGGACCTGGATTAATTAAGGTAACTTCAACGTTAGGAATTCCTGGTTCACCTTCATTTTGAGTCCCGTCGCTGTTGTTATCTCGGTAAACGGTATCGCCAATTGTACCCGTCGCTTGAGTATAGCCAAAATCAGCAGTATCAATATTTTCACCTTCACCCAATGCGATCGGGTTGTTCGGAGTCTGGGTTTGACTCAATCCCTGAATTGGTTGTTGATTTTGGTCGTTAATAGTAACTCGGTAAGTTCCCGCAGGTAAGTTGGGAAAGGTGTATCTACCGTTTGCATCGGTTTGAGTTCTACCACTGATATCGTCATCAGTTAGACTTTCACCAAACACACCGTCTGGACCCGTTCCCGCATAGTTGACAATTACACCAGCTATTCCGGGTTCGTTCTGATCTTGTTGACCGTTACCATTCACATCGTTATAAACGGTATCACCAAGAGAACCCGTTTCTTGTTGCTGTCCTGCAAAACCGAAGTCAATCGTATCAATATTTTGACCGCCTTGCAGATTAATAATATCCGGTTGGGTTTGAGTCGGAGTTAAACCTTCGGGAGTTTCAGTGCTAACTGTGTAATTCGCTGGAGGTAAATTGGTAAATCCGTATACACCACTATTGTCGGTAGTTGTGGTTTGAGTTGTATCGTCAGGAGTACCCAACTGACCATCAGGACCAGGACCCGTTAATGTTACCGTGACTCCAGGAATACCAGTTTCACCTGGATCTTGAGTGTTATTACTATTGGTATCGTTGTAAACCGTATCTCCTAAAGAACCCGTTCCTGCTTCTTCCGGTGCAAAACCGAAATCAACGTCATTATTGGTTTGATTTTCTGCTAAATCAACTGTTTCTGGTGGGGTTTGTGTTGGAGTTAAACCATCTGGTGTGGTGGTAGTAACTCGATAATTACCCGGTGTTAAATTAGGGAAGCTGTAATTACCGTTTTCGTTTGTAGTTGTGGTAGTGGTGGTGTCGTCTGGAGTTCCAAATTCACCATCATCACCGGGATTTGTTAAAGTAACTGTCGCTCCAGGAATACCAGTTTCACCTGGATCTTGAGTGTTATTGCGGTTGGTATCGTTGTAAACCGTATCCCCGATACTACCTTGTCCTTGTCCTACTGGTTCCGGTACAAAACCAAAGTCAGCATCTTCAAAATTTTGACCTGGCTGTAATTCAACTGGGTTCGTTTGGGTTTGAGTGGCAGTATCTCCTTCTCTGGGACTGGTTGCAGTAACTGTGTAATTACCCGCAGGAAGATTGGGAAATGTGTAAATACCTTGGTCGTTGGTAGTTGTAGTTTGAGTAGTATCGTCACCAGTACCTAATTGCCCGTCGGGACCTGGAAGAACTAATGTAACTGTAGCTCCAGGAATACCTTCTTCTCCGTCATCCTGGACGTTATTTCTATTTCCATCTGTATAAACGGTATCGCCGATACTACCCGTTTGCGGTGGCGAGAAACCAAAATCAGCAGTATCAAAATTCTCACCTGCTGCCACAACAATGGTTTGTGGAGGCGTTTGAGTCGGATTTAAACCTTCTGGGGGATTACTAACGGTAACTCGATAATTACCCGCAGGCACCGGGAAGTTGTATATTCCATTATTATCAGTAGTAGTAGTTTCCGTGGTGTCGTCGGGAGTCCCAAATTGACCGTCGGGGCCTGGATTTGTCAAAACTAAATTTATTCCACCAATTCCCTCTTCACCAGGATTTTGAGTACCATCACCATTAGTATCTCGATAAACCGTATCGCCAATTGAAGCTGCATTTGCGGGCGCACAGATAGTAAATGGAGCTAAACCGATAGTTTGGTCTTGTCCCCCGGTGAACCGAATTGGGTTCCCGGTTGGTAAACAATACGGATTTGGTCAACAGCACCACCCGGTGTTACGGAAACATTACCATCTCCATTCTCAGGAAATGAGTTTTCGGTGATACCGAAAGCTGTATTCCCGGAAGCTTGAGTAAATGGTCCAAGCGCTTGAAGGTTAACAGGAACGTTGGCATTATTATTAGCTGCGCTGACTGTAACTCTATCTTGGAAAACTCGACGATTATCTCGCGCACCATTACGGTCAACATCTAACAAAGTTAAAGGTGATGCCAAGCTAACTGGCTGAGCAAAGGTAATCGTAATTGTTGCGCTACCAGGTGGAAAATTACCCGTTTCTGGAGGTTTTCCCGGACCAATATTTAAACGTAGATTTGGTCCTTGAAGCCCACCATAAACACCACCATCAAATCTCGATTCGGTTCTATCGATTACTTGACCGGGGATTTCTTCAGTCAAACTAAAGACGGTACGAATTCCGCCAACATTATACTCTTGTGTTAAATCTTGCAGGCTATCGCTAGCGTTGAACTGTATTCTTTCTGGTGCAGTACCCGCAGGACAACTTGCCGCATTTTGCGCCATAGCCTTTCCACCCCCGATTATTGGTACTTGGGGTACGCTCAACAACACCGCTAATACAGTCGTAGACACAAAAGGAGTAGAGATTTTTTTTGCCGAGTACGAAGTATTATTTGCCACCGAACCCGGCTCCCCTTGAGTAATTGCCGATAAATGCTTAAATAAAGCTTTCATTTTTTGCTTCCTAAACAACCAAAAATATTGGGCATTGGGCATTGGGCATTGGGCATTGGGCATTGGGGATGGGAGACAAGGAGAATTTCTAAGTATTAACTCTTAACTCCTAACTCCTCACTCTTAACCTTCAATCCAAAATCCAAAATCCAAAATGCTTTTACCTTCTTCCTTCAATTTGTAAATCTTGCTCTTGGTCAATGATTTCGAGGTCTATACCCCTGATATCCTTGAAGATGATTTCAGTACGCCTATCCCGTGCGTAATCTACAATGTCTGTACTTCCAGGTACCTTAAGTTGGCTTTCACCAAAGGAGCGTATGGTCATTCTTTCAGGTGCAATTCCCGAACGCAACAGATAATTTCTTGTAGACAAGGCTCGTCGTTTACCCAATGCTTGGTTATAAGCATCGCTAGCTCTGGGGTCTGTATGACCTTGCAGTTCGATGACGATAAAAGGATATTGTTTGAGAACTTCTGCTACTTTGTCGAGTACTTCGGCACTTTCGTCGCTAATGAAAGATTTATCTAAAGCAAAGTGGATGTTGCGCGGTACTTGAATCTGAATTGGTTCTGGTGGGGTAACTGGTGGCGTTGGTGGTGGTGCTGGCGGTGTTGGTGGCGGTGGTGGTGTTGGTCTGGAAACGCACTGAGGAGGATTAATAGGCTCAATTCTCGGTGTAACGTTGACGTTAGGTGGAGTCTCAACCGTACCAATCTTTGTAGCTATCGCCGGTTCTGAAGTTCCGTATTTTGGGTCGGTGGCGATCGCACTAATCATGTCCCCTGGCTGCACGTTTTCGACTTGGGCAGTAAATTCGCCGTCTTCACCCGCGCTAACTATAGTCAATGGTTCTGTTAAAGCACCATATCCAGGTTGGTATATAGCTTCTAGTCCCCGCTGATAGTCGCTCAATTTATAAATTGCAACTTCGCTTCCTTTATCGGCTTTCCCCGTAATAGTGGCGCTGCTGCCGTTAGGTGCAAAAGCTTTTTCGCTAAATCGCGGAGCGTTAATTGCACCGTTTCCAGTTTCTTTGCGTCGGTTCCCAGAGTTACGTTTGGGATTGGGGCCATCTCCGCGCTGAAAGTCAATTACTCCCAGGTTTCTCTGGCTATTAAGATCGATACTCAATCCTTCTAAAGCAGCAAATTTATTGTTGCGGATGTCGTTACGTATTGCTACGCCTCTTTTACCAACATCGTTTCTAGGAAATGCCGTAACTACGACTCCTGGCCCGGCTTGATGGTCAATTTCGTTACCAATGACTTGATGCTCGCTACCCATAACAAATACAGCCGCTCGCCGGAGTCTTCTGCCGTTATAGGTAATCTTATTATTCTGTACTAATACCTTGCCTTGAGGTTTAAATAAATACACGCCTGCGCCGTCGTTGGCACAGATTAAGTTACCCAAAATCTGGGAATTATCAACGACACCTTCAAAGCGCAAGGCATCGGGCATTCCGTCGATCCCGTTACCAACGATAATATTTTGCACAACCTGAGTATTTTCCGCTCGTACCGAAGTAATAATTGCACTTCCGGCATGATAAGAAATTCGGTTGTTGCGAATTGTCGCTCCTTTACTGTTGAAGGCATAAATACCAAAAGCGGAAAGACGATCGGGTACTCTTTCATCTTGAGTTATTCCCAACCAGTTATTTTCAATAACAATATTTTTCGGGGGTACGTCTCGTTCCCGAAACGGAAAGTTTCTTGCAGGGGGTTTTTGCTGACTAATATCGGGAGGAGGTAAGCGGTGAGCAATTACAATATCCCCCGGTGGAGTTGTCAGAGTTGCGGGTTCGGGTTTACCGTCGTAAATCAACGCGCTTCCCAACTGTTGCTTGATGGGTTCGGCATTGAAACCGTACATATTTAAGCCGCGAATGGTGATATCATCCGCAACTACCGTCAAACCGCGAAATACCTCTTGTCCGGTTGCCGGTTTAATTGTCACCAAGGGAATCGGAATGGCTATTTCCGCCGTTGCCGAAGTGTTGGCATCGTATCCCGGTTGAGTACTTCCATCAATAGTTAACCCCGGTGCAGCCAAATCGGGCAACACTGTTTGCAGTTCGATAGTTGTCGCCGCTTGCGGTAAATTAAACTCAATACTGCTTCCCCCTGTTGTCGCGGGAGAAACTTGAGCTTGTTCCGCACTGCTGAGTTGTTGGGGGGTTAGAGTACCGTTGACAACTTCAATCGCTTCGCGCAAAGTTAATTGAGCATCAGCCGTTACCGCACCATCTTCATTGCTATTTACTACCACCCTTACCGCAGGGGCTGAGGGAGTAGTTGGGGTAGAAAATTCCTGCTCTTGTGCGAATACCGCAGTGGGTGAGACCAACCCTGTGCGGAGGTTCCCTCCGTTGAAGGGATTGGCGAACCCGAAGGGAAGAAATAATATCGAAGTGGGGAAAACGTAAAATATTTTTTTATTCGGTAAAAGCGAACGGATCGTAGGTAAAAGCGAAAAATTCACCTTTAGCCTTATTACTTTAACCGTATTACTCTTTGACCTTTTCTTGGGCATTGCTCGCTCCTATGACACCACATTTGACCAATATTTCAACAGCTAGTTTTTCAGATTGTTAATCAGCTTGGTTTGAGAAGCTTTATTTTGAGGAACTCGGGATTGAGTATTGTTGATAGAGGAATTTTCTCTTCCCTGCTCCCCATTCCCCGTTCCCTGTTCCCTCTTCAAACGATTAACCAATTTGCTTTTGCTTTGTGAATTCTTCTTCAAACGTTCGGTTAACTCCGACGGTTTCTGAGATTGTTGTTGAGAACCGTTTCTTACCAAAGGTGATTCCGATTCTTGTTCTTGTTTTGGAACTGTTTTCTGCAATCCAAATCCGCCGAACAATTCGTTAAGTTTCAAGCTGACATTTAGGTATAATCCACCTTCCGAGCGATATCCGGTAAAGTCGCGGTCGTCTACGCTACCAAAGGCATAACCGACTCCCAAACGCAAATCTGGAGTTAAGTAATATCCACCTTCTACCGCAATTCCAAATTCGTCAAAGTCAGAATTATTGTTGGAATCTTGACCAATCCAGCGTCCTTCTACTGCTAAATCGGTACGGTAGCCCAATTTATAGCTGGCTCTAGCTTGTGCTAAATTCACCGTTCCATCGTAGCGATCGCCATCGAAATAAGTTACACCGTTACGCAGCGCGTATTTACCGAAAAATTCCCATCGCCACGAAGGTGCATAAATACCTTCTGCTGAAAATACGTGTCCTGTCGCTGTAGAACTTCCCGTAAACTGGTTTTCGGGTATGGAGTCAAAGTTTTGTCGCCATTCGTATTTGAGCAAGCCGTTAAATTTATCGTTGGTTGGATCGCGATAAGCTAAACCAACTTTAAAATTAGCGGTGTCTCCCAATTCTTCAAATCTCACCCCTTGATCTGCACCAAAGTTATTTACCGAGGAAGGTAAAAACACGTTGGCTTCACCCGCTTGTTGGAAGCGTGCCAATGCTGTTAATGCAGGAGAAATCTTACCTGCCGCACCAACGGATATAAAGGTCGTGTCACCTTCGTCACCATCGCGGAATTCAAAGCGACCGCTAGCTTTAAAGTCTGGATTATCGGTATAATCCAAGCCGACGCTGTACACAGAACCGGCAAATAATCCCAGGGAAGATGCCGTTTGTCCGACTGCGTAATATTGCGGTATTCTATCTCCGGCAGCAGTCGAATTAAAGATGTTTCTGAATACGTATTGATAACCCAGGCTCATCCGCAATCCTGGAGCAATGGGCATTCCGTGATTGACTCCTAATGCACCTTGTCCTTGCAAGCCGTTGAAGCCCGATAGTACCGAATAACGTCCGTTAAAAGTAGTATCTTTGGCTAGGTTGTAGTCAACTAAAGTATCTAAAGTAGTTAAGGAATTACCTTCTAGCAAGCTGGTATCGTCGTACCATTGATGCGCCAGTCTAAAGGTGACTCCCTCGAATGCTTGCCAATCCAATCCTAAAGTAGTTCTGTTGGGATAAAGCGGATCGGAACCGTCAATGTTAACTTCATTCTGCGCTTGGAAAGTTAAAGATTGAGTCAGAGGAACTTTCAACCGCGAAACAATTTGCTCTGCATCGCCATTCAATTCATCGTTTGCTCTATCTTCCCGCGAACGGTTGACATACTCGACGCTAGCATCTGCAAAGCCAAACTTTTGTAAAATCCCCGCTCGGAAAGTCTTTAGTTCGTTATCTAAAGCTTCCCCAGGACGCGCTTGCGGTTGGGGATCGAATAGATCGAAGAAGTTTACTAAACCCGTACTAGCTCGACCGAAGTTTTCTTCCACATCGTAGGATACACCCAAAGTTGTGGTATCGGTTAACTTGCCCAACAAACCAGCACCGTAACGGGTTTGTCCGGGAGAAAAGCTGAATGTAGCGTTGTTATTAAAATTCTCCTCAACCGAACGGTAATAAGCATTTAAGTTTACGCGGTCGTTTAAATTACCAATCGCTTCGATACGGTAAGCGTTTCCGGTTAGGTCTTCACCACCGCCAATATTGCTTTCCGACCTCGCATATTCACCGAGAATCTTACCAAAACGACCGAAGGACAACAGAAAATCCGCTCCATACAGTTCAAAATCTCGATCTCCTTGGTCTTCTCTCAAATAAGAACCGGCGATAAAAGATTTACTGTCAAAATTCTGAGAGATATTAAACTGTGCCCTTGCAGCATAAATATCCGATTCTTCACCAAACTCCGGCTGATAGGTAACAACAACTTGTCTTTGCAGAGTTGCCCCAAAAGGATTAAGTTCTGTTGCCAAGATTGGACTTAAGAGTCTAATCGTGCCTCGGTCGTAATCTATTTCATAATCTCGACCGCGATATAGTTCCTGTCTCTTGACAATAGTACCGGGACGGTTAATTTCTTCAGCTTCTAAATAAACGCTTTCACTTCCGGGAACCAACAACCGTTGTGATAAAAAGTAATTACCGCTAATACCTTGAGGAGTAAAAGTATCTCGTTGGAAACCTTCGACGTTATTGGCATATAAACCAGTTATCTGCAAAGGTCCTAAACTGTAATTACCTTTGAAACCATGCAGTTGACGAGCAGTTCCACCATAAAGTTGAGAAGGTCGAGAAAATTCCTCAGTTCTGTAATCTCCCCACATTACATAATCGGGGTCTGCACCTGGTATTTTAGAACTGCGTTCAAAACGAGCATAAAAACTATCCGTAGAAGGTGTTGTCGGAGTCACCGTGGAACTATCGCCATACACGGGATAGTTTTGTTCGCAAAACTGAATCCCGCCAAATAAACGGTTTCTACCTTCGCAATCTTGGTTAATTGGTCGCTCGCTGTTGAAAGCACCAGTAAACAACCATTCCCCAACTTTACCAGTCGCAAACACCTGAGAATCTAAATCGACCTCGGTTCCATCACCCGCATCTGGATCGAGGAATTCTCTACGACTACCCCAGAAATTGGTGCCTCTAGCACCGATACGAAGATTGACGATACCCGTAACTAAGGAAGGACGCAAGTAGGTGGTGAATTCTACTTGTGTATAGGCTTCTAATGGTTGACTAACAAGTTCGTTATTAAATAGTCTGGTATCTCTACCGCTCTCTAACAGGATTTCTCCATCAATTGCTCTCTCCCTCTGTCTTAGGGTAGATGCAGGCTTTTTAATTTTATGGACTGCAGCCCGGATGCGAACGGGTTGAGGTTTCAATCCTGACTGCAAAGTTGCAATAAATTCTCCATTGATCGCACGTGCCTGGAATCCGGGGGCATCCTTATCTTGGTCGGAACCAATAAACTTACCCGCACTGCTTGTCAGAGTTACTAACACATCGCGAGGAATTACTTCCCCTTCCGGGTTGATAATCTGTCCTCGGATTTGAATCGTCGAACGTCCATCAGCCTGTACCACTGGGTCGCCTACAGGGGTAATTTCAAGCTGTATCTTGCTACTACTTCTTTGTCTTGAGGCAGGAGTCGAATTCTCTTGGAAGGGATTAAGAGGCTCTCCTTGAGTTTGCCGATCTTGGGGAACTTGCCGTTGTGGCTGAATAGGCAGTACCTCTTTTTGCGGCTGTTGGATCTGCCGCTGTGGTTGCTGCTGTCGCTCAAATAAAGACCCCCCTCGTTGGTCAAACAAAGAGTCTGAGCCAGGTGTTGTTGGAGTTGGAGAAACGGGACTGTCTCCGATTTCCGCCAGTTTGAGTAACTGCCGTAGAGGTGGCGAAATCTTAGAAGACTCCGATCTTGAAGAAGGTTTAGGCTTTTGACTTTTGCCCTCTTTTCCTGTGTCAACGCTTAAAGAAGTCTTGGAGGGTAAAGAAGTTTTATGATCTTGACCTTTAACCTCTTTTGCTGTATTCTTACCCTTTTTTAATCTAGAACCTATAGATAATTGAGCCTTTTTATCTGAGGATGCAGCTGCTTGAGCACTAGAGCAAATCGTAGAAAAGCCTAAAATTGCTATAACTAACGGCACAATACCTGCACTACCCAGCTTCAATAGGGCAGGTAACATGGTATGGAAAAATTGCTTTTGGTTACGATAATCGTTGTTGCCAGTGGAGAATCGCACGCGAGATTGTTTCTTATTCATTTCTTACCCTCCGAAAACGCAGGTGTAACGCCAAAATTCACCCGCACCATACTTCCAGGCGCTAATTTCACTAAACGTGATGGGCTATTTGTCTCAATAAAGTATTTATTCGGAGCCAAGGAGTAGCCTGGTAAACTAGTTAAATCCAATGCCGCAGAACGATATCCAGAGATAACATTCGCTAAAGAATACAAACCATTTGCATCCGTGACAATGCGGTTCCCATCATCCATGTAAACTACCGCATTCGGTACTCCAGGTTCGTTTGGCTGCTGTTCGCCGTCAAAGTTTTTATCGACAAATACCCGTCCAATCAAAGTACCGCAGTCAGACAAAATTCCTTGTCTAATCCGCAATCTATGACTCGATTGGTTACTCCGTAAACCCCCAGCTGTTGCTTGAGCTAAGTTTCTTCCGGTGCCACGTATAGAATCTGGAGTCACTTCAGCAGCATAGTTAACAACCATGCTTTGTCCCGGTTGCAGAGTAGCAGTCGAACTTGCAGTAACATTTGTTCCTCGACTAGAAGCATTGATACTTGGAGTGCCAAAATCTACTTCTGTATCACCAATAGAACCTCTCAACGATTCAGTTACTAATCGCAGACCTAAAGGCAACCTATCGGTAATACTCACGTTCGTAGCTGGAGATTGACCAACATTTTCAATCAACAATCGATAGATAACCGTATCCCCAGGTTCGGCAGCAGCGCGATCGCCAGTTTTTGTTAATCGCAAATCTGCCGGAGAAGCACTAAGAGTTACTTCGTTAGAATCAACTCTTTCGTCAGGTAAATTATCTGCACCGCCGGAGGCAGTATTGTTAATCACTGTTTGGGCAACAGTCGGTATAATTCCGTAAGCAATAACACTTAAGGAACTAATTGTTAAAAAGAGGCTTTTACGCCTTAGCCATGAAATTAAAAATGTCATTGGAAGGCATCAATGCAATAAATAGCGGTCATTTTTCTCTCTGTATAGGCTTTAACTAAAAAACCTATTTTTTCTAATCATGAAATTATTAACCAGTAGCAAAGAATAGTATCACTAAACTTCACCAGCGTTATACGTAGTATCGAGGAAAATTTTATTTTTCATTTTTCCTACTATGCAAAATGTATATTTTTTTGCAATCAGAGCATATTATTAACTGCTTGTCAAGAATTAAACCAGGTGTATACAGTTATCAATTCCTGTATCAAATAAACAAGCATGAGTAGGAATTTTCATTTTTTGAGATAATTTGAGGTCAATTCATCATCTCTATCCCCAACTTCAACTAAAACTGGTAAGACAAATATTTCCACACAATAGTTGCGTGAAAAATATTTTGACTGCCATTATTGCTTCGTTTATTCAAGCAAATGCACGCTATCAAGAGTAAATCTGGATTGTTGTCTTTCAGGGATATTGCACTCGTAAATAGTGAACTAAAGCCGATTACCTGACACCTGTACAATTGCAGCTATTTTTTGACCCTAAATACAACGTGTAACTTTTTTATTAAAGGAATTTCCTCTAAATTTTTGTTATTTGAAATGACTTTAATTTTGTCTGTCTGCGGTAACAACTACCATCAGCCAAGGAAAATAATATACGCCGTTTCCTCTTGAATATTAAGTAAAAGATATTCACGATCATCTCCATAACCTTCACACCACTAACATTTCTTTTGCTTAAGGTTGAGTATCCCACGTATGGGTTATTTTTGAGTCAGTAATTACGTTCAGAAAATAATTAAAAATTTCCACGTTAATTATTTATTAGCGTGTTACCAAACTTTTAAACACCTGACGCAATATATATTCAAAAACTGAACTGCACAACCGATATTGTAATTCTGAGAACCTTTATTTAGTCATTAATTATATTCAAGGTTCTCATCTACTCATTATTTAAGAACTGCCCTACAGACTATATGTTTCCAATTTACAATCTAGTGGACTACCTAAAACCTGTCTTTGCCGAATCTTTATCTAATGGTCACACTTAAGTAATATTACTCAGATTTTTGGCTTAAGCAATCAGGGATTTCCTAATTTATACTGTATTTTTTATGTCAAAGATGATTTAAGTGCTATCACTTAAGGTGTAAATACTCTGATTAAAAAAAATTTGTATCATTTAACTTCAAATTAAAGTATGTAATGATTTTTTTGTCTGCAACAACTAATCAAATTAAAAAAAAATCATAAATTATCCTGAAACAGGAATATGCAAGTTGAATAAGTAATAGACTGTAGGCAATTAGTAAAAATGTAATTAGTTACTATTGACCTTTTAGAAAGCGCTTCTTCTTTGATCTAGCCACACACTAGCTTGACAATAAATGTGATATAAATCACATTCTTGCGAAACTGCTTGTTGCCTATTATTTGCAAGCACGCCCGTTAAAAATAAATATTTTTATACTAAGTTTGCATGAGAATACTTAAGGATAAGTGTAATTATATTTATAGACAGTTCATAAAGTGTCTACTATAATTATAAACTTTTGTGTATTTTTTGCTTCTTTTTGGCCGCGATGACTGAAGACAATACAAAGTTGAGCGATTTATTAATCAAGAAAAATATTTAACTTTTAGTTGTACATTCTTGTTTGAGAAGCTTCTCAAAGAGGCGGTATTGATGATTTTTCTATGTTTGTCGAAAAATACTGAAGAAAATTTAGTTGTGACTACCTTTGGTAGAGCTTAGTCTAACGACTCACTGCGTGAACGCTTAACGCCGCTTAAACTATATCCATTAAATGTAGTTGCTTTTTTAGTCACTGTTCTTTAATGCAGGCAATGGAAAATTTTGGCATTGCTCCGAGTAAATATATATAAAGTGATAGTCCCTCAAGAGTATTGAGGGAACTTCAAAGCTAATAGTTAGCAACAATCTATATAATTTTCAATCCGAACCTGCGCTGTCATCGCTACAGATGCAGCGCTACTGGTCTCATTTTTAATTTTTAATAAGTATCGTCGTATTCAGGCGCTTCCATGCGTCTTTCCGAACGAGGAGGTAAAAACTCAGCGCGACGTACTGGAGGAGATATCGTATTGCTCGAACCATTATAAGGATGAATTACCTGTACTGTTCGAGTCGGGCGTTGTTTTTGAGAAAACAAAGCGGAAACTCCAGCGACTACAATACCACCGCCAACTGTAAGAGCCATTCCCCCTACAGCCCAAAGTATGCCCGAAGACCACCAAGGTTCTTGAGGCTGTTGCAATGCAGCTTGTTGCGCCGAACTTTGATTTTGCTGGGCGCTCAATTGCGACTGGTAGTAGCTTTGTACTTGAGACTGAAATTGTTGATTTTGATTTTTTAACTGGTCATTTTCCCGTTGCAGGACATCGAGTTGGCTTTTTTGACGTTCCAACTGCGTCCGCAACTCGATCGAATCGGGATTTGGAGGAAATTGATTGGGGTAAGTTGGTACGCCAGGATAAGCACCCGGTTGAGCCATATACGGTTGTGCAACTACGGGAGATTGCACTTGCGGAGCATTAAAAGTTGCTGGGAGGGAATTACCAGATCCTTTCAACAATAAAAGAGCCGCCAGTCCAGCTACTGCAACTCCACCGATAAATGCCATACTTTCACTCATAACCTTTGCCCCTACAGCGCGACAAAATTAAAATCATTGATAACCTACGCTCTCTCACACTCATTATTTATACCTTACTCAACTTAACTTGTGTAACGAAAATATAATAATTTCCTACCAGCTAATGCAGGTTGTTACTGACAATAGCTTATATATTCAAGATCATATCGGTGAAATTGTCTACTACACGCGGTTGAATAAAACATTATTGTTATGCATATTTTATATAGTTTTTTATTGTTATCAATATTATTGATAAGTATATATTTAGCCGTTATCGCCGCATTTAACAGTCTTTCAGCCATAAAAGAAGAATATATATCCAGCCATCTATCCGCAAATAGCTATCTGCCATCAATGATATTTTCACCGTAATAATACTGGAACATAACGAACGAAATAGTTCAGTTTGAGAATTAACTCGCTTCACGTAAGTTCCGATCTTAATCTATAGATATTAAAAATAATTAAATTTTCAAAAATACTTATATATAAGTAGGTTGGCGTTGAAAATTGTAATTAGGACAAGGGAGTAGGGAGTGGGCAGTAGGGGCAAGGCTTTGAGGCCAATTTACCCGAATGTTAGATAGTTATGTTTATTTCTGCCGACTTACTCAACAGCGGATATTATGATGATGGCTACTGGTGCAGAAAAAGTTTGTAGTAAGAGTTTTAACTCTTATATTGAGGTAAAGCTCTCCTCACTACAAACATTCTCATAATCAATCTTGCGAGCTACTAGTACTCCACCACATTAATTCCGATAGGTTGTAGAGACGTTAGACATAACGTCTCCCGAAGGTTACGGGAAAAACGAACCCTTCAGAATTTATGCAATCAACTACTAGTACTCCACATAAATAGGTTAGTCAAATACTAATTACCTTCTTCGAGCTCCACCTCAGCTAAAAGTTTATCCCTTTGTTCTGGAGAAAGTTGGTCTAACTTCTGAGCCAAAAATGCTTTTTCGTATTCTTCTCGCTGTTGATGGTAGGTCATTTTATTTCCTACAGCACGGAAAATATAGGTAAACAACCAGCCAATTAAGCCTGCAACCAATAAAACTTGGCTCCAGATGCCAGCGCTTAAATTATTTAAGCCAGCGAATTGAAGAACCACATAGGCCAACCCACCCAAAACAAAAACGCCAAATACAATTCCGATAGCGTCAATGCGTCGCATTTCTTAATATGCCCTGCGAATATATCTTAAACTTCAATTTGTCGTCGTCGGGGTCTGAGATTCACAAAGGGTGATAGCAGTAGCAAGCCCGGAAAGAACAAGAACACTAGAAAATACATGAAGCCACGTTCAAACGAACTGACTGAATACCAGCGAAACTTCATGTAAGTCAAAACAAGAACCGGAATGACCAACAAGTAAGAACCTGCTAAAGCTAAGTACGTTAAAGGTAGAATTAGCGTCTCGGTCTGCAAGTTCTGTAAATAATTCAGTAGATTCTGTAGCATCTGTCTTCGTGTGAGTCACGCTCATGGTTGGATCTTTAAGTTCCATAATAAGCTAATCGCTTTATGTTGAGGAAGTTTTAGTTAAGCCCCTTAATTAGTTGTTGCTGCTGAGATTGAACTAGGTAATAACCGGGTAAAAAGTCCTTCTGAAAAAAAAGTTTTAAAAAATGTTGGACAAAACACGTAATTAATGGTCAAATATATGAGGAGATATTTGAACAACAAGCAAATATCTACAAATTCCCCAAAAAATGGGGGTGTGGCGGAATGGTAGACGCTACGGACTTAAAAAGTTGAGCCTTGTTGAAGAAATTCTTCAAGTGGATGCTCTCAAACTCAGGGAAACCTAAATCTCACGGGAGACACGGCAATCCTGAGCCAAGCCGAGCCATTATGTTAAGCGGTTATGTTTAACGGTTCGGAAGGTGCAGAGACTCGACGGGAGCGACCCTAACGTAATGGCAAATAGTTATTTGTTTGTTAAGTCGAGGGTAAAGAGAGAGTCCAATTCTTAAAGCCTTGTATTTGAAAAAATATTAAGGCAGTAGCGAAAGTTACGGAAGAATGAAAATCCGTTGACCTTATAAAGTCGTGAGGGTTCAAGTCCCTCCACCCCCACTAAAAATTAATAGTTTAAAATTTTGTCCCGGATGTAGTTACATCTGGGACAAAATTTTTATAAAGGAGTAGGAAGTAGGGAGTAATGATTAGAGAGTAGTGAGTAGTAAGTAGCGAAATATCCCGATAACAAATAAATTCGTAGTGCGTTAACGTTAGCGAAGCGTGCCCGTACCGAAGGTCGTCCCGGAGGGACTTAGGGCATAGTGTGTCCGTCAGGACATGCGTCTTGCTCGCTAGTACAAATCGGTGTAAATAAGGCAACCATTAAAAATGGCTGAAAAGACTAGAAAATCAAACTTATTACTTATTACTTCTTACTTCCGCGAAGCAGTACTAGTGGCAATTAGCAAGCGAGACGCTTGCACTAAAAATAGATTATTCCCGACAACAATATTATGCTTGCCAATCAAATCAAAAATTTATTCCCTACTCCCCATTCCCCAATTTCTACAAGAAAACTTATATTTTCCTGATTGGGACAATTTAAAAGGAATTAAATAATTACGGATACGGTCGAGTCCAGTATAATATTTTCACTATTATATCGGTAATTACACAATTAGATGCAATATTTTTATCTCCTGGTCATAAATTTATCAAATTTATGTAAAAAAAATACTTAAGTTTTGAACAATCGATTGATGCTCCTGGTTGTGAAGGATAAGCTAGTAATAACTGCCATCAGGAGACTTTTGGGTCTTGAGAACCATAACATGATTGTCGATCGCTTACCGAGTATACAGGGTAAAAAGCATCTTCTTGATTTGAATGATAGAGGATTAGATGTGCAGGCTGCACAAGAAAAAGTTTATAGCTTTTTTCTAGAGATTGTTCAAAGCCAGGAACCAGAAGATGTTTTACAAGAATTTAAAGATTTATTTATAAATTGTTTAGATTCTGCTAATTCTAATTCTGAGCTAGGAGTATACCAAATTTTTGTCGGTAGTAACGAACCGGAGTTTAGGAATACTCTCAAACGGACTTGTTATATACTTATCAACAATTGGGAAAATCGTCGTAAATACAAATATATTCAAAAGTTAATTGATTTATTTTCCGACCATACGCCGAAAAATACTTTAGGCTGTTCTAGAAAAATCAATATTTTTAGAACTTGGTTAACAAACTTTATTAATAGTAAAGATTATCAAGAACTAAAATTATTTGCGATTAGACATGAAGAAAAAAGTAATATTCATTGGACAAACCGCTATAGCTCCTATTTGTTATTAGCTCAGTCTACAGACAAAAATAATCCGAAAGAACAACAGCAAGCGGCAAAACGTCTTTCTAAACAATTGAAGGACAAATTCAAGTTTGAGTTAGCAATGTATATTGCTCGCTCTCAATCTGCGGCTTCTAATATTAATCGTTACAATAATCCCAGTATTTTGGGAGATGAGGTTTTACGTTTAATCAAAGTCATTGTTGTCAGAAGAGGTGTGTTTAGCTATGAAAATATTGCCAATATTTTTGTTAAGCAGACTCAAAATAAAAATGTAAAAGAGTTCAAAGAAAGCTTGTTGAAGTATTTGATATATTCGGTAAGTCAACAAGAATTTGTTGAAACACTGGAACAGCAACTATCTGACAAGTTGTTTGCATGGAAAGCAGACTATCACGAAGCAGATATTGACAAGAATTTATTACTGAGAACCTGTAATAAGGCAATTGATTGTCTGACTTCGGAAAATGGCAAAGAACCTTCCCAGCTATTTATTCTACTGCTTTCTCAGGGTAATCCTCTGACTTTGGTAATTGCACTTCTGAAGATAGTTTTAATTAGTAAACATTCGCGTCGTCATTTAGAAATGCGGATTGCGAACATAATTAATTATTATGAAATTTATCAGGAAGAAGAGTGTGATTGGGTAATTAAGTTTATCGAAGTATTTAACATCACTTTTGCAATTTATGCAGAAAATGTTGAATACAATTTGATTCAAATGCAAACTGAGAGCGAACCACAAACTAATTTGGATACTTATCGAGTTTTTTCTCAATTAAAATTAAGTGGGAAAGAATGAATTGATTTAGGAATTATGAATTAGGAGTTGGACGTAGGAAAAAGAGGTCAAAACAATAAGTTTAATAATACATAGTTTTTGATAATCAGCTTAGGGAAAGTGAAAAACGAGGACGTTAAAGAAGCCGTTCATCAAACCAAGCGAGACTTGCAGCAGCAGTTTCAGCGACAATGCTAATTAAACGATACAAAAGACTAGCGCTAATAATCAGTGCGATAGGAAAAAACTGCTGTAAAAGTGCGATCGCAGTTGTTTCAAATACTCCGATGCCACCAGGGGCACCAGGAACAACCAAACCCAGCAACCAAGCGAAACTGAATGCTCCTATAACTAAAGGAAGCTGACTTAAATTTATTGGAGCTATTGCATATAAAGTGATAATAAAACCGGAGGCACGAAGTAATAAAAAGCCGAATTCTCCAAGCAAAGGTATTAGTGGATAGCGATTCAAACTTAAAGAAACACTAGTAAAATTACCAGTTTTGGATTTATTACTTTTCCGATGGTGTACAAAACGAATTACCCGATTGAGAAACAAAGGGTGAAGCAGGCTCATAGCTACGATTAAACCCAATATTTGCCCTATAAGTACAGCAACGGAACTTTCCATCAAAGTAAACTGGCTGCACAAAAGCACAACGATTAAAGCTGCTGCCGCCATTAACAAAGGTTCGAGTAGTACGCTTACAGTAGCGGCGCTAGTACTAACCCTTAAATCTTTTGCAGCCATGATTCGTGCTATGTAATGTCCGACATTACCCGGTAAATACTTGGCAATATTTGTTTTAAGATAAGCTTGAATGAGTTTTATAGAGCTTGGATCTCCATCGAACTCTTTAATAATCCAAGTCCATACCCACCCAGCCCAAATATGTGCTAGCAAGGTAACACCAGTTGCAGTTGCTAAAATTGCCCATCCAGCCGCATCAATACGAATAGCTGCGACTTCTTCCCAATTATTTTTTAAAGCACTTGCGAGAAAAAACAGCGTTCCACCCAAAAGCAGCCAGCGCAAAACTTGCTTAATCATTACTGTAATTTTGCTGATAAAGTTTTCATACAGATAAACACAACAAATAATATGTTACATTGGCCAGAACCCCAAGTATTTTGGTAACTTTATGCAAAATATAGTTTCGTTTTTCTTCGTAAACAATTATAATTACCAAAATTTTATTTATTAATTTAATAGAGACAGAAGTTTTAAAAGCTCCCTAATTTTAATTTATGAGGTTTGTGTCAGTATCATTTATAGATAAAAAAATCACTCTTTAGATGGATTTCAAGTTACATTGTTTCATAACTAAATATTTATGTAAGATGGACATGAATATTCAATTTATATATTTGGATAAGAATGTAATTTATTAGACTTATATCTCTCCAAAGTAAGAGAAATATATAGTTAAAATAGTCGCAAGAATAAGACCTTTGCTAGAGGAAAGACTTGTTTTTTTTCATGTAATGTTGACAATTGATAATCAAATTTAGCAGTCTCGAACGGGTAGCATCTGTTTATTAAGCAAATGATTCTTTTTCAAGTTACAACTCATTCAATCATTCAAATAAAGGAGTAGACAATGAATAAATTATTTTCTGCATTGAGAAAAATTCAAATCAAGCAAATTCTAACTGCTTTTGTATTAGGAACGTTGCTATTTGTTACCCAAGCTTGTAGTTCAGTTGATGCGAAAAGCCCTGATTCTGGTTATAAGGGAGGAATGAACGGGTATAGCGATGTCGATCCTAGAAGCAAAGATGCTGAAGCCGCAGCGAATATGAAAGCTAAGGGTTTGAGAGATAATGCCGAAGTTAACGAAATCGATCAAACTGGTAGCTTGGGTGGTAATACTCGTCGCACTTTGGATAAGAAAGGAGAAAACCTAGAAGATTTAGGTAGAAACGTTAAAGAAAGTGCGGGATATGCAGCAGATAAAACACAAGAAAAAGCTGGAAATTTCGCTGAGGGTACCAAGCGAGGAATTGAAAATATCAAAGACAATACCTCTGATGCTTTGAATAGTCTTACTAACAACGCAGGTGATGTAGCTGAAGATGCGGCATCAAGTACTCAGCGTGCTGCTAGAGATGCGAAATTAAGTACTCAACGTGCTGCTAAAGATGCAAAATTAGGTACTCAGCGTGCTGCTGAAGATGCTGGGAATGCAGTACAAAGAACATTAAGAGATGCAGTTAATTAATCAGAAATAACAGTTTTTAATTAACTTTTGATTGGGTAGGGTATTAAAAACCTACCCGATTTTTTAATTGGATAATTAAGTCAAAAATAATCGCTATAGATGTACTAAGTAGGGAATAGGGAATAGTGGAAGAAGATAATATTGGTAAATAATATGAATTTTTAGAGCCGATAATTTTTGTTGATAAGTTCGTAGTAAAAACTTCAGTCCTCTGATTCAGGGCTAAAGCCCTGACTACGAACCTTACCTACTGACCTCTTTTCAAATACCAAGTTTGCAATGCTAACCTGTGAATTTGTTGCCAAGGGATATCGTATTTTCGTGCCAATTCCGCGCAGTCTGCATATTCAGGATGTACGTTTGCAATAACTTTATCTTGTACCGTTCCTTTCCAGGCTACTTTGACTCTAACTTTGCCATATTCAGTTTCTAAATCTTGAATTTCTCTTTGAAGTACGGCACGTTGTTGAGTAAAACGCCGAATTCCTAATGTGGTGGTTTCTCGAAATAAAACTGTTTCACATTCAACTAAATCTTGTGGATGACAAATGACAGTTAATAAAATTCCTGGACGAGATTTTTTCATTCCTACAGCTTGAGTAAAAACATCTACCGCACCTACTGCAAATAATGCTTCAAATATATAACCTATTGCTTGAGGGCTAATATCATCTATTTGCGTTTCTAAAACCGAGATGTTTTCTAAATAAGGACTAATATTATTTTTAGATTCCTGGTTGATATCGCAATCATGGTGATTGTTTTTTTCAGAAATAACTTTTGAGTTGATATTTTTAGAGTTAAGTTTTTTATCTTGTTTTATATTTTTAATATTTACTGTATTTTCTACATTTGTAGTTTCACCCAACCAAATACGTAAAATATTTGGTATTTCTAAATCTAAATTACCCGCACCCATACCTATTTTTTCAATATTCATTTCGGGTAGAGAACCAAATTCTGTTGCCAGAGTTGTCACAATCGCGGCACCTGTTGGTGTAACTAATTCCCGTTCGATGCCGTTGCTATAAACCGGACATTTCCGCATTTCCCACAATTTTAATACTGCTGGCACGGGTACAGCCATTATTCCGTGGGCAGCGCGTACATTTCCTCCGCCAGTCGGCAGCTTAGAGCAGTATAGTAAAGGTAATCCTTGATTATCGCACTCAATTCCCAACCAATCTAAACCCAAACAAGTTCCGACAATATCCACTATGGCATCTACAGCACCTACTTCATGGAAATGGACTCTTTCTGGGGAAATACCGTGTACCGCTCCTTCTGCCACTGCTAACTGTCGGAATATTGCCAAACTCCAAGCTTCAACTCTTGGGGGCAAACCTGCTTTTTCGATGATTTGCTCAATTTCTGGTAAATGTCGTCCGTGATGGTGATTTTGATGATGGTGGCGATCGCCGATTAAATCTACATGAACTTTCGAGGCTTGCTGAGTATTACGGCTAACAAGTTCAGTCCACAATTTATATTCTTGCTCAATTCCTAACTTATCGAGATTTTCAGTTAAGTATTCGATACTTACCCCCAAACTCACTAAAGCCCCGAGACACATATCACCAGAAATTCCAGTCGGACATTGAAAATAAACAATTTTACTCATGATTACAGCGAACAGTAAACAGTTATCAGTGAAGAGACTTTTGATTAAAAGCTAGAAATTAATTGTGAATGCCCGCAGTGACACCAAAAGTTAAGGAGGCTATAGGGAGCAGGGAACAGGAAACGGGGAATTACAGCGATTTTAGATATCTGAGTGCGTAAGTCCTATTCATTTGTTTTTGATGCCAAAGTTCTGACAAAGTTTCTATGAAAAAGCTCGAAAAGCCGGTTGAATAAAAAAAATTATGTTTTACTATTAGCATTCTTTTTCTTTTTTAAGATTATTTCTTCCACTGTTCCCCATTCCCCATTCCCTACTCCCTTTCAACTTTTAAAACCAATTCTTAATTCATTTATTACACACTCATATTTTTCTCTCATGGCAAAAATCTTGACTCTCCATCCTGATAATCCGCAAAATCGCCGAATAGAAGATATTATTGCCGCATTAAAAAATGGCGCGGTTATGCTTTACCCTACCGATACAGTCTATGCGATAGGTTGCGATTTAAGCCATAAGTCAGCTGTCGGGCGGGTGCGGCAAATAAAGCAGTTAGCGAATGATAAACCACTGACGTTTTTATGTCCTTCTCTTTCAGACGTGGCTACTTATGCTTTTGTCAATAATGCAGCTTATCGAATTATGAAGCATCTGATTCCAGGAACTTACACATTTTTGCTACCTGCTACCAAGTTAGTACCAAAATTAGTACAAAACCCAAAACGTAAAACCACTGGGATTCGAGTACCCGATAATCCGGTTTGTTTGTCGTTATTGGAAGCATTAGGAAACCCAATCATTTCAACTTCAGCCCATATACCACCTTCAGATGCCGATGATGACGATGAATGGATAGAACAAGAACCTTTATCGCGAGTGGAGTTATTTGACCGGATGAAAGGCTTGGTAGATGTAATCATAGATACTGGTAAAGAGCCTGGGGTACAAGTCTCTACAATTTTGGATTTAACTGAGGAACAGCCAACAGTTATACGCCAAGGTTTGGGTTGGGAGGAAGTGGAAGGGTGGATTTGACAAGTAGGGAGTTAGGAGTTAGGAGTAGCAAGTGAATCACTTTTTATTCTCATAGTCATAAATTTCGCTGCTAATTACGTCTATTGTTACTCACTACTTGTTACTCATTACTCACTACTTTAATAATGTCCCCATCTCCCGATCTCCCCACAACCCCTTCTGCTTTATTCTTTACCGAAGTTAAAAAGATCTGTTGTTTTAATTTGTATTTTTAATCAATTTTGATACTCCAATTCCAGAATTGTCACATTCGTCAGGCTAGAATGGGGGCACGGTTACTAAGCCGCAAAGCTATAACTTATAAGGCTTTAAGGAGTTTTAGAGTATTTATACTTACTAGTGTGCCAGTCGTAAATTCGATAAACTCGAAGAAAGCGACACACCAGCCTATCCGGAACTTACGGATATTTCTTACATTCATAAATGTGAGCAGTGCTGATGGCGACTCTTGATAGATAACGCTCAAGACAAGTGCCTCCTACACTGTCACCGACTTATGTAGTTACGGTGCAGTACCAATTCTAAAAAATGATGAAAACAAACATTGCTAATCTACCTTCTTCCACATCTGCTGTTGATAACGAAACCGCAAATGAAACTGCAAATGTACAATCTCCGGATACTAACAATGCATTAGTTCAGCAGATATGTCAAGAGCTAGAGTCCCAAGTTAAAGCTACTCCTGCTACTATTCAACTAGTTGCCACTCGCATAGCGAAAGAAGTTGAACGTATTTGCGAAAAAAGCTACCGCATCCAATCATCCGGACAAGTTAAATCTTGGTTGGTTAGTCTATCGCGGCATCGCTTGCAAAAGTGCTTGCACTACTACCAATTAGGTTCCAGACGCGGTAGGGTAGAGCTACATAGCACCCTTGGTTCTATGGTTTACCGCCACATCAATCTCCCCGGTTGTCAGTTGGGTTTTGATGCTCGTTACAACTTAATTGAAGATTTTCTTCAAGCATTCTATATCGAAGCGATTAAAGCCTTCCGTCGGGAAAACGAATTACCGCAAGATTACACTCCCCGGACTCGCTTACAGTTAGGAGAATACATGGCATTTACCGAACAGTATGCCAAGCGTCGTATTTCTCTACCGGGCAACGCTAACCAGCAGTTAATCATCCTCCGCGCTCAAGGTTTCAGCCGCCGTTTACCTCAAGAAACCACCGTTGATATGGAGATGGCTTTAGAATCAGCCAAATCCGAAGATGCTGAAGCTTACCAACGCAGTTCCGCAGTTCAACAAGTGCGATCGCAAATGGTTGCAAAATCCACTTTTGACCCAGCAGAAGAAGCGGAACGCGATAGAGTTGTTTCTGAGTTGGTGAATTACTTACAGGCTCAAGGTCAAAGTGACTGTGTAGATTACTTATCGTTGAAACTGCAAGACCTCAGCGCTCCAGAAATTGACAGAATACTAGGTTTGACTAGTCGTCAGCGCGATTATTTACAGCAGCGTTTTAAGTACCATGTAGAGAAGTTTGCCCGGACTCATAACTGGCAATTGGTACACCAGTGGTTGGGTGCAACTTTGGAGCAAAAATTGGGAATGTCTTCCACTCAGTGGGATGCTTTTGTCGGTCAACTTTCCGAACAACAACGTCAAATGTTGGAGTTGAAAAGCGCCAAAGAAAACGACCAAGCAATTGCAAAAGAACTTAAGTGTACTCCCAAACAACTACAAAAGCGCTGGACTAAGTTGTTAGAAATGGCATGGTCTATCCGTAACGGTAATACCGAAGCTCAAGCAGGTTAAAATCTTGGTTAACAACATCTACCTTTCCAAGCGTAAGCTACCTTTACAGGAATTTACAGTTACTATAGATGATTTCATCGCATTCAAACAGTGAAAATACTCGCCTCTATCCCCAACAAATACAAATAACAAATATATCAACCGCTTGTTAGTTTGTCGGGGATAAATAGGGAGCCTCTACTAAAGTTATTGCATTCGTTAAAGTATTTTCATTGTTTGCAAAGTAAATTTTAATTAATACTAATATTTTAGTTAAAAAAATAAATTTAGATCGCATCATTGTAATTTATAGTTTATTAAAAGATGAAAGATTCATTGGAAAATAAAACAATATCTGCAAGCAACCACCAATTAAATAAGTAAGTCGGCGTGAATAAATATAATTGTATAAAGTCCGAAGCGTTACCCTAACGGGTCGTGCCGCGCTGAACACTTTCAGGAAGTATACCCGAAGGGCTTAGTGTTCCCTCTTAGCGGGAATGGAGGCACGACAACGCATTCAGCGTTCACCGGAACTGCGGCTCATCGCAATCATTTAGAGGTTTTTACTTTTCGTTACATAGCTAGATTTATTCGTGCCAACCTACTTACTATTTCTGTTTAATTAGTAGTTGGTTGCTTTATCTGGGCAAAGTCACGGTGAAAATAGTTCCTTCTCCAACAGTACTATTTACTGCTATTCCGCCGCAATGAATACCGACACAACGTTTAACAATAGACAGTCCCAGTCCCGTACCTGGTTTTGTCTCAACATTATTAGCACGATAGAATGAGTCGAAAATATGGGGTAAACTTTCCGTAGGAATGCCAATACCTTGGTCTTGAATGCGGAATGTTATTTTACTTTGCGATAAGCCTAATTCAAAATGTACTTTTTTGTCTGGCTGCGAATACTTTAGTGCGTTTTCAAGTAAATTAACTAATATATGATTAATGATTTTAGTATCAAGCATTGCAGTGGTTGCACCATCTCCCGATACTTTAAATTCAATACGGTTGGGGTTGTAATTAACTATTGTATTAATTATTTCTTGGCACAGTTTAGCTAAATCAATCTTAGTTGGATTCAATTGCAAAGAATTAGCTTCTTCTTCGCCAATCATCAACACGTCTTGAACGATAGATGTAATGCGTTGAACTGCTAAGTCCATTTTTTGAAAATGTTTCTGCTTTTTGTCATCGGTTAATTTATTAAAATTATGGTGCAGAATATCGGCAGAAGACTGAATTACTGATAACGGGGTACGAATTTCGTGCGAGATTGTGGCGATAAATTCAGATTTTGCATTGCTAAATTCTCGTTCTCTTTGCAGTGCTTTGTATGTTTCTACTTCGGCTTGCTTGCGGTAGGTTATATCTTCAGCGACACCTACCATACGAAAGACTTCTCCATTTTCATCTTTTACCGGAAAAGTGCGATCGCGTATCCAACGCATTATACCGTTAGGCTGGGTAATGCGATACTCCTCATCCATTGATGTTGGGTTATTTTGAATCGCAGCCATTTTACTAGGAAGGTCTTCTGGATGCACCGTGTCTAAGAAAGAACGGGGATTCTCGTAAAGTGAAGCACAACTTCTACCCCAGATTTTTTCGTAAGTAGGGCTAATATACAGAAATTGGGTGACATCGACATCGCATACCCAAAATACAATATCTACATTTTCTGCAAGCTGCTTAAACTGATCTAAGCTTTGATACAAATCTTTCTGTTCTTCTTTCCGCTCTGTAATATCTTCGGCAGTACCTGCCATCCGTTGAATATTACCTTGCTCATCGTAAACGGGGAAAGTGCGATCGCGTACCCAACGTATTGTCCCGTCGGGGCGAATTATACGGTATTCTTCATCCATATTCCAAGGTTGTTTGCCCACAGCTGCTTGCGTGACACGTTCGACATCATCGGGATGAACGGCTTCTAAAAACGAGTGAGGACTTTCCATGAGTGAAGCAATACTTCTGCCCCAAATTTTTTCATAGCCAGGACTCATATAGTAATACTCGGTTACGTCGAGAGAACAAACCCAGAAAGCAAAATCCACATTATTGGCAAATTGCTCAAATACTTGCAATTCTTGTAAATCCACTCATAAACTCCTATAAAAGAAATAGATGCCGAAATAAATTAAAATATAATTATATTCCCATCTAATTTTTACATATATACGCTTCCGTAATTGTATTTTTGTAAACTGAAGAAAAACCTAAATTTAATCTGACGTAATTAATAACTCGTGAATAGTGCCGCGATTTTTAATATTCTAGTTGATAACTCGCAGGGCTTTAATCGGAAATATCTTAAAATTGATTTGTGCATACAGTTCTCGATTCACACTCCCAGTTACACACCATAATTTTGACAAACTAGATAATCTTATATTAAGTGAGAGATTTTCCTTCCTTTAGATTACAATGACGGATAAGTAAGTAGATCGGAAAAACAAATCCGTTTATAACAAGACACTCTAAAAAAAAGATGTTTGATGGTTTTTGGGATAACGTCTCTCGCTACCCCCGCTATTTAATAAGTACCGCGTTGGGTATATTTCTGAATGCGTTTGGCTGGATAGAACCAGTGTTTAAACGCCCTATCACCTCGATTCTTTTTGTAGGATTTTTAGTGGGGATTCTCGTTTTTGTTTCTTTTACCCTGCGTGCAATGCTTGGGTTCAGTACAATTTAGTAAAGATAGGCAGATTGTAGTAGAGTCAAACCCTATTACAATCTGCTGCATTTTCTGTAGTAAAACCTCTGTTAGGAGGCTATTTTTATGGCTACTAATCGCCGCGTTTCCCGCGTTGCTGAATTAATTAGACGGGAAGTTAGCCAAATGTTGCTCAACGGAATTAAAGATGACCGAGTGGGTACCGGAATGGTTAGCGTTACTGATGTAGATGTTTCTGGCGATTTACAACACGCCAAAATCTACGTTTCAATTTATGGCAGCGATGAAGCCAGAGAAGAAACAATGGCTGGTTTAAAATCGGCAACTGGTTACGTTCGCAGCGAACTCGGTTCAAGAGTCCGTTTGCGTCGTACCCCAGAAGTAATTTTCTTAGAAGACCGTTCGATTGAAAGGGGTAATAAGGTACTATCGCTTCTAAACCAAATTAAAGACCGAGAAAAGCCAGAATCAGATGGAGTAGAAAATATTGAGTGAAAACTGCTATAGAAAGCATGGCGATTGCTTTTTTTAATTAAAACTTAGCTACATATATCTATCGGACGCAGCCACTGTTGCGTCTGTTTTTGTTTGTTGGAGAGTTGGGAGTTGGGAGTAGTGAGTTGGGAGTTGGGAGTAGTGAGTAGTGAGTAGTGAGTAGTGAGTTGGGAGTTGGGAGTTGGGAGTAGTGAGTTGGGAGTTGGGAGTTGGGAGTTGGGAGTAGTGAGTAGTAAGTAGTGAGTTGGGAGTAGTGAGTAGTGAGTAGTGAGTAGGAAGTAGTGAGTTGGGAGTTGGGAGTAGTGAGTTGGGAGTTGGGACACCATTCTTATTCCGAGGATTGAAATTAATTTCAAGGCTGCATAAGCTAAGTACGTTAAAACTTACATCTTGCACCAGTTTCCGCAAACCCGGTTTCTTTTGGTGAAAACATGAATCTTTCCTTGTACGACGAGCAAGAAAGCGGGTTTCTCAAGGCTCGTTGAGAATAATACCCCACCCCAACTCCCTACTTACTACTTACTACTCCCTACTCCCTATTCCCTCTTCCCCACTTCATTTGTAAGAAACTCGATTTATACGCTTATTGCAACACATCAATTCTTTTTGATTCGAGATTAGTCTATTTCCTTAGATTAGATAGTGATGGCTTACGCACTAACATTTTTAGGAGTTATTTTACGAAATCTAATATCATACATTGTTATATACCCCTATTTTCAAGAGATTTTAGGCACTTTACGAAAGTTAACAATGTGTTATCCAATATTTCACGTAAATTCAATAGATTTAATAATTGCTTAAAAGTTAATTATTATACATTTTCAGTGAATGCATTTTACTATCTACGCAAACCGAATAGATAGCTGAAATTAATCAATGATGCTTTATGCGAAGTTCAGCACGATTTATAACTATCTTCGAGTTGCTACAGCAATTTATCCGAGGTATTTTCTTTGTAAGTAGTGTTTTTGTTAACCAAGCAATTACTAAATCTGTTTAAGAAATTGTTAACAGTAGGTAAGTGTATAGCTTTTTTGTCGTAATTCAACTTTTATATGAAGATATGAATTATACATTTTCTCAGTTCGATATTTTTTTGCTTGTTATCCTACGGACAGATGCGCTCAAGCTCAATGATTGCTATAGATAAGTTATTCAATCCATCAACCTATTTATAAGACTACAAACCCTGCCTACTGCATTGATTTTATCCGCTCAACAGTGCCGATAAAGCTCTTTCACAAAACATGACTGGATTCAAAAAAACCTTAATGTTATATTTACTACTCAAAAAAAATATCTTTAGCAGAGGTAAAAGTTACGTCATGAAATCATGACATTATTAACATATCTTTATATTTTTTGAGGTTTAATAGCGTCAAAATGAAATCAGTTCCGTATAGCAAATTACAAAAAAAGTAATAGCGAATTGGTTTATAACCATGTTCGTTTCGGGTAAATTTTGGGAATAATACTTACGTGTAGAATAGCGAGTGGCAATTATGAGTGTGAATACGGTGCCTTCTATCAATTACTCTTTAGACGTGATTCAGGATGAAGCGCGACGATTGGTTCAAAAAGGAGTAGTTAGCCGACAACAGCCGATATATACGTTATGCCAATATATACCCGCAAGAGAGTGGGTTTGTATTGAATGCGAACTGGAAAAATGCGAATTTTTGCTGCGCGATCGCATAGCGGATTTAATTGGTAGAGAAGTCTGGGAAAACGACTAATTTTGAGTTCGTAGGGTATATGTTTTGGTAGAAACTGGAAATATTTTAGATTTTGGATTTTGAATTAAATTATGAATGGTTTCAAGTGGAATCATTTCAACTATGGCAACAATCTAAAATTGTACTAAAATTGTAAATCCCGGCATCCAAAATTGAGAGACGAATCCAATTAACGATCGAATCAAACTAAATAATATTCAATGCTGGCAACAGCTATAGAATCTCTGTTTTTAATCTGAAAAAACCCGTCCAAATTTATTTTGAAATCATTTTTTTAAGGCAGCGCGTCCCTGCATTAGCCACTTAGAGCCGTTAATGGTTCGAGTATGGCTTCTATGTTGGGGGGGTGCTGTCTTTTTTTATGCTATTTTCTGTCCAGCCGGATATAAAGAGATTAATCCGTGTATTTTGGTGGTAATGCAATATACCTTGTTGTAAAGATTAAGTCAAGCTTATAGCTGTATTTTTGATGAATAAGTTAAGAAGGGGCGATTGTGGGGAATGGGGAATTGGGAATTGGGAATGGGGAATGGGGAATGGGGAATGGGGGAAAAATAATATTAGTTTATAAGCCGGAGGAGTCCTTTTACAGAGAATTTTAGCTATTTTTTAGCTTACTAAATACTGAAGAACCATTATTCTTTTAATTTCGATCCCCTTAACAGCCTTTGTTTTTAGGGTGGCTTTGCTTGACATTCTCCCCGCACCTAAAAGGTGCGGGGATTCTAAGAATCACTTCTTAGTTTTCTTCTTTCCACGATCCGACTTATGTAAAGTTGATATTAGTTATTCCAGGCATAACATAGCTGAAACTCCCCCTAAAAAGAGGAAACGGTTTGTCTTGATGTTATTCAGCCTTTAACAAGCCCTTGCTTATCTAAACCTCCTACCTAATTTATTTATTTTTTTTGTTATGGTGGGTGGATTGTAACAGCGGTTGTTAGAGAAAAGCTAATATTGCAAGCTGACGGTTTTAATTATAAATAAATCAATATTCCTGCTTCTTTTCAGGGGGGAAATAATTATGAATGAACTTGCGAACAAAACCACTGGCGAATTCTCCAGAGAAACAAGCATTCGTGCTGTGGTTTGAAGAAATTGGTATTAATGATATTCCTATAGTTGGTGGCAAAAATGCATCTTTGGGAGAAATGATTGGACAGTTAACTCCAAAAGGCGTTAATGTTCCCACTGGTTTTGCCACTACTGCTTATGCTTATCGTTATTTTATTCAGTCGGCGGGGTTAGAAGAAAAGCTGCGGAATCTTTTTGCCGATTTGGATGTAGATGATTTACAAAATTTACGCATCAGAGCCAGGAAGGCGCGGAAGTTGTTGTTGCATACTCCATTTCCCAAAGATTTTAGGAGTGCGATCGCCACATCATATAAAAAATTGTGCGAGCGTTATAATGCCGATACCGATGTTGCGGTGCGCTCTAGTGCGACTGCGGAAGATTTACCGGATGCAAGTTTCGCAGGGCAGCAGGAAACTTATCTTAATGTGACTACAATCGAAGAAGTTTTAGCAGCAACTCATCGTTGCTTTGCTTCATTATTTACAGATAGAGCAATTTCTTATCGGCATACGAAGGGTTTCGATCATTTTGATGTTGCCTTAGCGGTGGGAGTGCAAAAAATGGTGCGCTCGGATTTAGCGACTTCGGGGGTAATGTTTTCGATTGAAACCGAAAGTGGTTTTAAAGATGCGGCTTTGATTACAGCAGCTTATGGTTTGGGGGAAAATGTAGTTCAAGGTGCCGTAAATCCCGATGAGTACCATGTTTTTAAACCAACATTGATATCAGGATATCGCCCAATTATTGATAAGAGATTGGGTAGCAAAGAAATCAAAATGATTTACGATGACGGCTCTAAAAATATCAAAAACGTGTCGGTGTCATCTGCCGAAAGAGATAAATTTGCTGTAAACGATGAAGATATATTACAGTTAGCGCGTTGGGCTTGTTTGATAGAAGATCATTATTCCCACGTCCACGGTAAATATACACCGATGGATATGGAATGGGCAAAAGATGGGATTACCAACGAATTATTTATAGTCCAAGCCCGCCCAGAAACGGTACAGTCGCAGAAGGTAAGTAATGTTCTGCGGAGTTATAAGTTTGTCGGGACAAGGGGACAAGGAGACAAGGTGAATATTTCTCCCCCCTCTTCCCCCTCTACCCCCTCCCCTCATCTCCTGATCGCCGGGCGTGCTGTCGGTGAAGCGATTAGCAACGGCAAAGCGCGGGTAATTGTAGATATTAGTAAAATTGAGCAGTTTCAAGCTGGGGAAATACTGGTGACGGATAGAACAGACCCCGATTGGGAACCGATTATGAAAAAAGCCAGTGCGATTGTAACTAATTCCGGGGGGAGAACTTGTCACAGTGCAATTATTGCGCGGGAATTGGGCGTACCGGCGATTGTGGGATGCGAAAATGCTACGGAAATTTTGAAAACTTCGCAGGAAATAACGGTTTCTTGTGCGGAAGGGGAAGAAGGTAAGGTTTATCAAGGATTATTGCCTTTTGAAGTGGAAGAGGTGCATTTAGAAGATTTACCTCGTACCCAAACGCAAATTTTAATGAATGTGGGCAATCCTCAAGAAGCATTTCGTTTATCTACAATTCCTAATGATGGTGTGGGATTAGCTCGCACTGAATTTATTATTGCCAATCAAATCCAAATTCATCCGATGGCTTTGCTTTATTTTGATCAATTGGAAGATGAGTTTGTTAAGGGAAAGATTGCTCAGATAACCGCACTTTACGACAATAAACCGGCATTTTTTGTTGATAAATTAGCTCAAGGAATCGCTCGAATTACAGCCGCATTTTATCCGAAGCCGGTAATAGTCAGGATGTCGGATTTTAAAAGTAATGAATATGCGAATTTGTTGGGGGGAAGGCAATTTGAACCCAAGGAAGAAAATCCGATGTTGGGTTGGCGGGGTGCGGCACGTTATTATGACGAACGTTATCGCGAAGGCTTTGCATTGGAATGTGAAGCTATTAAACGAGTAAGAGAAGAAATGGGTTTGACTAATTTGATTCCCATGATTCCTTTTTGTCGTACTCCCGATGAAGGACGTTTGGTGTTGGAAGAAATGGCGAAAAACGGCTTGCAGCAGGGTGATAATAACTTGCAAGTTTACGTGATGTGCGAGTTACCAAATAACGTGATAATGGCTGAAGAATTTGCCCAAGTTTTCGATGGTTTTTCGATTGGTTCTAATGATTTAACTCAGTTAACTTTGGGATTAGATAGAGATTCTTCCTTGGTAGCCAGGTTATTTGACGAACGCAGCGAAGGCGTTAAAAGGATGGTGAAATTAGCGATTCAATCCGTTAAAACGCATAACTGTAAAATTGGAATTTGCGGACAAGCACCAAGTGATTATCCAGAATTTGCTCAGTTTTTAGTTGAGCAAGGGATTGATTCGATTAGTTTAAATCCAGATTCTGTATTGAAAACTATGTTGGAAGTTGCCAAGGTTGAGAAGAATTTGTAATTAGTAAGTCATAATAACCTAGGGTTTTTGTGATGTAGACGATTTCTGAAATCTTCTGAAGTGAATAAAAAAAGCACGCTCTTACTTTCTAGCGTGCTAGGGAGACAAATTTTAAATTAGTTTGAATTTGATGATTTTAAGCTACCCAAGCATTATCAATTGCTGTAGTTAACTGCTCTTGAGATAAAGTGCTAGCTGCAAAGTTACTCCAAGCGTCAACTAGTTGGTTCACTTCAGATGCGTTCAAACTTGAACTTCCGCTGATTTGGAAGGTATCGATACGTTGAGCTTCGTCTGCATACCAGTTTTCTAAGATAACTTGTTGGCTGCTGCCAAAGATGCTGACTTCTAAGTCGCTATCTCCAGATTGAGCAAACTGAATGTCATTTTGACTAACTGTACCGCCAAAGAGCAATGTATCGGTTGTGTTGCTATCGCCTTGGTTATCAATATAAGCGGTTAATTCGTCAGTGAAGGAATCAAAGTTGTAAGTATCATTGCCATCACCACCGATGAAGCTGTTATTATCGCCACCGATAGATAATATATCGTCACCGTCGCCAGCATTAAAGGTGTTGTAGGAACCTCCAGCATCAATTGTGTCGTTACCATCACCGGCGTAAACTTTACTGTAAATATCGGTGACAGTAATTGTATCATCGCCTACTCCACTATTAATAATATTCAAAGAACCCAAGGAGACAATAGTATCGTTATCATCAAAGGTAAAAATGTAGTTTCCAAGTCCAAGGCTAACAACTGTATCTTTTCCTTGGAAATCGACGAAACTGCTGTATGTTCCCCCCGCTAACATCCAGTCGTCGCCATTACCACCGAATACCGTGTTACCAAGACCGACACCGACAATTGTATCGTCTCCTTTACCACCGAGGAAAATATTAGACTTACCGCCAGCAAGTAAAGCATCTTCACCGTCGCCACCGCTAATTCTATTGCTTTCACCCAAACCGATAACAACATCGTTACCGCTTTGAGCCAATATATTGTTGGTTTTACCTAGAGCAACAACAATATCTTCATCAGCACCAGCAGCTATAGTATTGGTTTGTCCGGCAGCAAGGATGGTATCTTGTCCGCTACCGCTAACAGCGTAATTGGATTGTCCGGCACTCAAAATTAGGTCGTTACCTTTGTCACCCAGCACCGCGTTATTTTTACCAGCACCCAATACTACGTCGTTACCTTCACCACCCAACAAAACATTATTTTTACCAGCGCTGACTAAAATATCGTCTCCTAACGCACCGCTGACAATGTTGCGTAAACCTGCTGCGACAAGAATATCGCCGTTATTTTGGAAAAAGTCAAAGTTGAATCTATCCAGGAAGTAGCTGGAGTTGAATTGAGATAAATCTGGAGTAACACCTGATAAGCCGGGTATGTTTAAGTTCAGCGAGGACAAGTCAGGAAGATTGAAACTAGGTAGCGAAAAGTTTGTTAAAGTGCTGCTTAATTCTACAAGAACATTGCTATCATCGGCACTTAAGATATCTAAGCTGGGTAAATTAAATTCGGGTAAAGAAATAGCAGGGGCTGAGAAGGATTGTACCCCGAATTCATCTAAAGAGAAGTTGAAATCGGAGAGGTTGAAGTCGAAGTCTAGATCTAAGCCTATTTGACTACTATCAAAACTGAGGTCGGTAGTAAAGCTAGGTAAATCTAACGAACCAAGGTTAACATTTGTGATGTTATCCCAGTCAATATCTGGAACCATATCCAGACTATCAAAATCGGGGATATCTGGGATGAAATCATCAGCGCTAGGAAGTTCAATCGAACCGAAATTTAACTGATCGAAGTAACCTTCCTCATAAACATAGTTTTTACTTCCACCAGCAATTACGATGTCGCTACCATTACCACCTGCTAACCAGTTAGTTTGACCGATTCCGACAATCACATCATTATCATCGCCAGTACTCACTGAATTACTCTTACCGCCAGCGAAGATAACATCCTTACCTTTGAAAGTGTAAACAGAATTACTTGAACCAAGGCTAATAACAGTATTATCCCCGTAAAAATCAAGGAACTTATTGCTACTTCCGGCTGCAATTATCCAGTCATCGCCTTTATCGCCAAAGGTGATATTGTTTTTACCGACACCAACAATAAAGTCGTCACCAGCACCACCAAGGAAGACATTCGATTTACCGCCAGCTAGCAAGACATCATTACCGTCGCCACCGCTAACTATATTAGTTTCACCTAAACCGACAACTATATCATCGCCACTTTGAGCGAAGATAGCATTGGTTTTACCAAGGGAGAATACGATATCCTCACCGCTACCAGTTAATGCAACATTAGTTTTACCTGCTGCGAGGATAGTGTCGTCATCGCTACCGCTAAGCACAACATTATTTTGTCCGGCAGAAAATACCAGGTCATTACCTTCATCACCTAGTACAAGATTATTTTTACCAGCACCCAACACTAAATCGTTACCAGCACCACCAAACATAACGTTATTTGCACCAGCACTGATAATAATGTCATCTCCCAAGGCACCACCGACGACATTTAATTTACCTGCCGAAACCAGAATGTCGCCGTTGTTTTGTCCGAATTCAAAATTGAATCGAGATAAGTCGGGGATTAAGTTGGATAAATCTAAAGATGACGAACCAAATAAAGATATTTTGGGTAAGGAGAAACCGGAAGAATCAGGGATATCGAGACTGAGATCCAAGTTGGGTAAGGTAATACTTGGAATAGTGATGTCGGGAATACCCAGGCTAGGTAAATCAAATTTTATTTCTGGTATGGTAATTTTTGGTATTTGCAAATTTACAGAAGCTGATGTGTCCTCGGTTGTAGAAGTTGATGTTTCACCAGATGTGTAGCTGGTAACCTGAGAACTTGTAAAGCTTGATGTTTCCAAAGTGGTAGAAGTGGAAACTTGTGAATTTGTAGAACTTAATGTTCCCGAAGTGGTAGAAGCTGAAACTTGTGAATTTGTAGAAGTTGATGTTTCCTCGGTTGTGGAAGTTGATTCCTCGTCAGACAAAGTGAAAAATTCATCTAAAGAGTAGTCAAAATCAGCAAAGTTGAAATCAGAAAAATCAAACTCTGAAAAACTCAAATCTGGAAGTTCAAGATTAACATCAATATCAAGCAGTTGATCCAAGCTGACATTGAGTTGCGATAAATCAATATCGGGAAATTGAATATTAATATCTGGGATGAAGCTACCTATATAATCCCAATCAACATCTGGAAGTAAATCATCAAAACCGGGAATTTGAAATGAATCCGCAGTCCACCCTTGAGTTAAACTATCTCCATAAACAAAGTTATAGGCTCCACCAGCGACGATAATATCTTCTCCTGCATCACCTACAGCAGCGTTGAATTTTCCAAGGGTTAAAATTACGTCATTTCCACTGACTTTCTGGGTTGTATCTACATTCCCAGCATTTTCCCAGTCAACACCAGCATCAATTTCATCGGTTTTGGCATCTTTACCAGCATTCTTAGTTTCATTGGAGCCGAAACCATTCAAATCGATTCCCAGGGAATCACCGAAAGCAATGTTTCCCGCACCAGCAGCAACCATGATATCGTCACCACCACCACCAATCATGGCGTTGATTTTACCAATACCGAGCATCAAATCGTTGCTATTACCCCAAGAAGTTTGGATGTTGAACATACCAACACTCAACATTTGGGATGAGCCATGACCGACTTTAGTCAGTAAATTTCCTTTACCAACAGCTATCATGGTGTCGTTGTCATAGCTGTCGCTGACTTTGGTAAGGATATTATAAGCACCAGCAGCATACATATTGGTATCACCGCTACCAACTTTAGTAAATACGTTTGCTCCACCAATAGCAGCCATAGTATCGGTACCGCTACCAGTTTTTACAAATACGTTGCCAGCGGCAAGTCCGTACATCTCATTGTTACCACCAGAATCGTAAATAACGTTAGCAAGTCCACCAGCCTTAACTACATCATTTCCGTTACCAGAGATAACGACGTTAGCACCACCGTAAGCTTGGATATTGTCGCTACCCGAACCTGTAGTTATTACGTTTGCGGCACCACCAGCGATGATTTTATTGTTACCGCTACCAGCATTAACGACGTTAGCACCACCGTAAGCTTGGATATTGTCGCTACCAGAACCTGTAGTTATTACGTTTGCGGCACCACCAGCGATGATTTTATTGTTACCGTTACCAGCTTTAACGATGTTAGCACCACCGTAAGCTTGGATATTGTCGCTACCCGAACCTGTATTAATTACATTCGCGCCGCCTTCAGCATAAATATTGTCGGCACGCCAATCATCGTTGGCATCGATTTCGTTAGCACCACCGTAAGCTTTAATTTTGTCATAGCCTTTGCGAGCGTAGATTTTGTTGTAGCCACCGTGAGCTTCAATGGTATCGTTACCATTACCGGCATCTATATTGTTATAACCACCTTTACCTGTAATAGTGTCGCTTCCAGAACCTGCATCTATATCGTTATAGCCACCTTCAGCATAGATATTGTCAGCCCGCCAATCGTCGTTGGCATCAATGAAATTCGCACCACCGTAAGCTTTGATTTTGTCATAACCTTGGCGAGCATAAATTTTGTTGTAGCCACCGTGAGCTTCAATGGTATCGTTACCATTACCGGCATCTATATTGTTATAACCACCTTTACCTGTAATAGTGTCGCTTCCAGAACCTGCATCTATATCGTTATAGCCACCTTCAGCATAGATATTGTCAGCCCGCCAATCGTCGTTGGCATCAATGAAATTCGCACCACCGTAGACTTTGATAGTATCTTTACCCGAACCTGCATAAATGTCGTTCTTACCACCCCATGCTTGAATGGTGTCATTACCACTTCCACCATAAATATCGTTAGAAGCAGCATAGGCTTTGATAGTATCGTTGCCGTTACCACCTTGAAGATTGTTACCTAAACCCCAAGCTTCTATTTTGTCGTTACCATCTTCACCCTTAACGGTATTCTTACCACCCCAGGCTTGAATAGTGTCATTACCACTTCCACCATAAATTTTATTAGAAGCAGCACGAGCTTTTATAGTGTCATCACCGTTACCACCCCAAATTGTGTTGCTAGCTCCCCAAACTTCAATGTAGTCATTACCATTGTCACCACGAACTTTGTTCTTACCACCCCAAGCATAAATTTTGTCATTCCCGTTACCACCGTAAACATTATTGGAGGCAGCGCGGGCTTTAATAGTGTCGTTGTCGTTACCGCCATGAATATAGTTGCTAGCACCCCAAACTTCTAAGTAGTCATGACCGTTTTCACCGCGAACTTTGTTCTTACCACCCCAGGCATAAATTTTGTCATTCCCCGTGCCAGCATAAATATTGTTAGAAGCTGCATGGGCTTTAATAGTGTCGTTACCGCTACCACCATAGATTTTGTTGGAAATTCCCCAAGCATCTATATAGTCATTACCGCTACCACCATCAAGTTTTGCTTTACCCGATTTAGAATAAAGCTTATCGTTACCATCCCCACCGTAAAGTTCGGCACTAAGCGCATAAGCTCTTAAAGTATCGTTACCTCCGCGTCCGTAAGCTTTACCCCAAACCCAAATTTCTAAAGTGTTGTTACCGTTATTACCGTACTTATTTGGGGTCTACAGCTTTTTTTGTCTCGTCCCATGCTTTTTCAAATATGCTTTTCTCGTTCTTCTTCTTACCCACAACAATTCTCCTAATTAGTTAAAAATGAATTGAAACAAAAGACTGAAAAAAGTTGAAAAACCTATACCGTCCAGCGAGAGATAGAGCGCAAGCTACCATCGGGACGAATTTTGAAAGACTTTGCGGGTGTTCCTTTAGGTAAAACATTGGTGCGTAAATCTTTGATAATCAAACGCGCATGACCAAATGGAGCAACGAATTCAGGAAACCATAAGTTGTTTCCACCAACCCATTCATCGAGATTCAAAATATATTCACCTGTCATATATTTTTCATCTACTTCATCGCTCAACCAAGCCCAATTTACGAACCCGATGGGATTACCATTGATTTCGTAATAGCGAAATTGGTTGTGAATTAAAGCGGGAACAAATCTATCTGCAATATCTATAATTTCATATTTTCTATGGACTGGAGAACTCATCATTAAATGAGTTATGGAACCAATTAGCTGTAAGCGTTGCTGAACTGAATATGATGCTACGGTGTCGGGTTGCTCGTTATCTGAGGTAATAAAATCCGAATTGTTGCTATCTACATTTATGATTTTTGGCTCTGAAAGTAATTGCATTTTCTATACCAGAAAAATAATTTCGATAATTTATTTAAGCAAATTAGTTTCAGTAGATACATTGGAAATATTGCGTAGTATTCAATTGATAGAAGATAAAGGTTTTATGAATTACGGGTACAATAATCCTCATTATTTATGAAGATACATGAGTTTATTGGCATAAAACTAAGCTGTGTCTACGCTTTATTCAAATTTATAAAATTCTAGACTATAGCTAATTAATGTAGATGCTACCCAGATACAAGAAGCGCATTTCTATAAAAAACAGCAATTATTATGAAGCAGCCAGAAAAGATATCAAGTTTTATCATCTTTTATCAACTTTACATGAGTTAACAAAAAAGATATCAAATTATACATATTTACAGCCAGAGAAAAACTGTTTACTGTCATTGATATATAAAAAACTGGCGTTTAATCTTGCTAAGTATTCTAACAAAAAATCGTATCCGCTCAAAAAAATGGGGTAAAGGTACACCTTGCGTCGTAGAATATGAGGCATGACGCAAAAACTACCGGAAGAGAAATTAGTTTCAGCATTACTGCAATCAATCGACCCAAAACAGATTGCAGACGAAGGGGTGCGTCAAACAGTAGAACTGTTATTAAATCTGATAGAACAACTAAATACAAAAAATAAACAATTAGAAGAAGAAATCCAAAAGCTAAGGGATGAAAACAACCGCCTGAAAGGCGAACAAGGTAAACCAGACATCAAAGAGAACAAGAACAAAGGTTTAAAAAAAGACCATTCATCAGAAAAAGAACGAAAAAACCCGAAAAAACACAGCAAAACAATTAAAAACGAATCTATTAAGATAGACCGAGAAGAGATTGTAGTTTACCCCCAAGAACAATTACCAGCAGATGCACAGTTCAAGGGTTACTCGGTACGTAGTAGTCCAAGACATTTTACTTAAGCTTTATAACGTACTGTTCCGCAAGCAAAAATACTACTCACCACAAACAGGAAAAACATATCTGGCATCCCTACCAACAGGTTACGAAGGAGAATTCGGTCCAGGAATAAAAGCTTTGGTCATGAGTCTGTATTATGCTGGAAACATGACGAGCGGGGAAGTTGCTAGAATTTTTAGAAGATATTGATATCTCGATTAGTGCAGGAACAATATCAAATTTATTAATCAAAAACCAGCAAAATTTTAAAATTGATTACGAAGAGGTATACAGGCAAGGTTTAGCAAGCAGCCCCTGGCAACACTTTGACCAGACAGGTGCGCGTGTTGGAGGAGTGAACCATACAACAAATGTGATTTGTAATCCTTTATATACAATCTACCAAACGACACGATACAAAGACCGTTTGACTGTGTTGAAAGTATTACAAAACACTACCAAACTCTCCTTTATTCTCAACGAGATGACCTATGAGCTTTTGGAGACTTTTAAAGTTTCAATTAAGTGGATTAATCAACTAAAATTACTACCTCAACAAAAAGCTTTTACGGAAACAGAGTTTCATTTTTTAATTGACGAGTATTTGAGTAAATTAGGTTATATACATCGTTCCCGTATATATGAATCGGCAGCAATTGCTTTTTATCATCAGCAATCGACCATTCCGATAATCAAAACTTTACTATGCGATGATGCTCCGCAGTTTAAATTAATAACCTCGGATTTAGCTCTTTGTTGGGTGCATGAAGGGCGACATTATAAGAAGTTAAATCCGCTTATACCTTGCCACCAAAAACTTTTAGATGATTTTCTGGAAAGATTCTGGAATTATTACCGAAAATTATTGGCTTACCGAGATTCTCCCAGTCAAGACAAAGCTTACGAGCTTGAAACGGAATTTTGGACAGTTTTTACCGAAAAAACTGGTTACGAGCAGTTAGATGAGCGAAAACGATTAACTGTTTTAAAAGTGGATGAGTTGCTTCTGGTTTTGGAGCATCCAGAATTACCACTGCAGGCGGAATCCCGCTGAACTGGCTGCTAGGACTATGGTGCAACGACGTAACATTAGTTACGCCACCCAAACTGAGCAAGGTACTAAGGCTTGGGATATTTTTATGTCCCTTGTTGACACTACTCGCAAATTAGGTATCAGCTTTTTTGAGTATGTGCGCTCACGCATTTCTCAAATTGAAAATATTCTATCTTTGGGAACGATTATTCGGGAGAAGTCTTCCTCTAATCCCTTTGGTTGGTCTTGGCAATCTGAATAATTCCCTACCCCGAAATTTTGAGGGGATACAAAAAATATTTATACAGCAAACTTTTACACAATTTATCTTTTAAAAAATCAAAAAATTAAATAGTAGTTCTATTTCAAGGATAAAGTCATTGATGGTATTTGCGGTACTTGTTGGCACCACTGTTGCCACGTTGAACAGAAATTGTCTACATACATTGAAGCGAGAGAGATACAATACTGGAAATGGCTGATACACCCTTAATTCATTAGACGTTACAACCAAAGCAATAATAACACTACCGGGGCTTGGGCAATTGTAGAGAAGGAATCGGCAATAGTTGTAGGAACCATTCTGCTCAAGCAATTCCTGATAAAAAGCGTCAACCAATGCAAAATTATGAGGTTGGCTGGCATTTAAAAAAAGCTTCTTGGGGTAAAGGCTATGCAACTGAAGCAGCAAAGGGAATTATTAATTACGGATTTAATGTTTTACAGTTGCCGATAATTTATGCGGTAGTGAAACCGGAAAATCACGCTTCAGTTAAAGTCACTCAACGACTAGGTATGACACCGATGGGAATTACAAATCGATATTACAACGGTGTAGAACTTTTATTATTCAAATTAGATTCGCAAGAAAAAAAATCCAAAATGCGCTTCAATGATGTAGGGATGTAGTGATTTCGGCTAGACAATTGTGTGATGACTCAAAAACAGTCTTTTTCTTGGTTTAAAATTGGCATGATAGCCGTGTTTCTGCTGTCGCTTGCCTTAAGGTTTTGGGGTTTGGGACGATTTAATACCCTGGTATTTGACGAGGTTTACTACGCTAAGTTTGCTCAAAATTATCTGACTCAAACTTCATTTTTTGATGGACATCCACCATTAGGAAAATATATCATTGCTATTGGGATGTGGCTGAGTGCTTATTTTCCTTTTTGGCAAGATACTGTAAATGTTCTTACTGGTGTCGCTCGCTCTCCTTGGAGCTATCGGTGGATAAATGCGCTGTTTGGTGCTTTTATTCCTTTGATTGTTGCTGGAATCGCCTATCAATTAAGCTATCGTCGTAGTTTTGCTTTTCTGGCAGGTTTATTTACAGCTTGCGACGGAATATTTTTGGTTGAGTCTCGCTATGCTTTGATTAATCAATATATAGTCATTTTTGGATTGTTGGGACAATGGTTGTTATTGATTGCTTTAGGAAATACTAAAAAACAACGTAAGTTCTATTTAATATTTTCTGGAATCAGTTTTGGTGCTGCAATTGCTACAAAGTGGAATGGTTTATTCTTTTTAATTGGTATATATTTAAACTGGATACTTGCTTGGTTAAAGCAACATTTTACAGAGAAAGATAAGGACATTAATCAAAAAAGTATTTTAGAGCCTGCATCATATTATGTTTCTACAGCGGAATTAAGACAATCGACTACGACATTAACTGTACCGGAACAAACTACAGCGAAATCTTCATTATTACCGCTGCAAAAAATTGGTCAGCTAAAGATTTTTACCGCTGCATTTTATTTAGGAATAATCCCGCTGATAACATACAGCTTAATTTGGATACCACATCTCCTACAAAATCCTAAATATAATTTTATAGAAGTACATACTCAAATTTTATCTTTTCACGGCGGTCTTGGTGGTAATACTTCTGATATTCATCCTTACTGTGCAGCTTGGTATAAATGGCCATTATTAACTCGTCCGATTGCTTATTTTTATCAAACAGCATCGAATGTAACTGAGCCATTACCTATTATCGGGCCACCTTTGCCATCAAATACGGGAAAAGTCATATATGATGTTCATGCAATGGGCAATCCATTTTTATGGTGGTTTGCTTTTACTGCTATTTTGATTTTAATTGTTGCAGTTTTATTTAAACAAATAATCATTCCTTCTATTCAAAAAAAGCGTTTATCTTTTAATTCCTCATTTTCTGTTGATACTGGGATTGCTTTATATTTAATTTTAAATTATGCAGCTAATTTATTACCTTGGGTAAAAGTTAATCGTTGCGTTTTCATATACCATTATATGACTGCTGTTGTTTTCGCATTTATGGCTTTAGCTTGGCTGATAGATAAATGCTTGCGTAGCTATCATATCGAACTTCGCGCTTTTGGACTTACGATTACTTTTCTGATTATTATCGCTTTTGCTTTTTGGATGCCGATATATCTAGGTTTACCTCTCTCCGCTGATGCTTATAAGTTGCGGATGTTGTTTACTTCTTGGATTTAATTAGTTACCAGTTACCAGTTACCAATTACCTAATACGGAGAGAGCAAGTACATATTTATTAATATTCCTGGTCGGGATATGTATGGAGTAATTTGCTATATTGAGAACGAGAATTAATCAATAAGAGTATTTATATAATAAAATATAACGCTTTTTTACAATTTAGGTTAGATACAATACAGAATTAGCTTTAATTATTAAGGATGGTTTTCAGAGATTATCTAAAAGATAGTATATAACATATTTCAAAAAAAATATTTCAAAAAAAATACAAATAATTGGAGTTGGACAATTTTGGTAAATTCAAACTTAGATTCTTTAGATTTAACTAATCTGAAAGAACCAGTAATTCATTTAGGTAGTCAAATTCAGAGTCATGGTGTATTACTTGTTCTTCAAGAACCATCATTAAACATTTTACAAGTAAGTACTAACGCTGCTTCAATCTTGGATGTTTCTATAGAAAAGCTCTTAGCAACAAATTTAGAAGATTTATTAGATCCTTATCAAATCGGAAGAATCAGATCTCGTTTAGCAGAAGATTCTCTGGATTTTACTAATCCGACAAAAGTTTGGGTAAAGAAAACACGAGAAGACTATACAGTATTTGATGCGGTATTTCATCGCAATTCGGAAGGGATTTTAATTTTAGAATTAGAACCAGCAATTTCTGAAGATAATATTCCTTTTTTAAGTTTTTATCATTTAGCTAAAGCTTCTATAAATAAGTTACAAGCAACTGCGAGTCTTGAGGATTACTGTCAAATTATTGCAGAAACAGTACGCAAAGTCACCGAGTTTGACAGGGTGATGCTTTATAAATTTAATGATGATGGACATGGCTGCGTACTTGCGGAAGAAAGAAAGGAAAGTATGGAGACTTATCTCGGTTTAAATTTCCCAGAATCGGATATTCCTAAACCAGCTAGAGAAATGTTTCTTTCTAATTTGATTAGGTCGATCCAAGATAGTCAAGAGGAACCCGTAGATATATTTCCAGTTTTAAATCCAGTTACAGAGCGTCCGATTGACTTAAGTCATTCTACTTTGAGAAGTCCTTATCCCTGTCACGTAGAATATTTACATAACATGGGTGTGGGTGCTTCTTTAACTATTTCTTTGATTAAAGAAGGTAGACTTTGGGGATTAATTGCTTGTCACCATCAAACACCGAAGTTTGTTTCCTTTGAATTGCGGAAAGCCTGTGAATTCTTGGGAAGAATGATATTTACAGAAATTTCTACAAGAGAAGAAACCGAAGATTCTGAATATCGGATCAAGTTGAATGATATTCAATCTAGTTTGATTGATTGTATATCTCAAGAAGGTAATTTTATTGCTGGTTTAATCAAAGATCGATCTAATTTATTAGATTTAACTAGCGCTCAAGGTGCAGCAATTTGTTTTGGTGGCAATTACACTAAGGTTGGTGAAACTCCCCAAGAAGAAGAGTTAAATGGTTTAGTTAACTGGTTGCAAAAAAACGTTGAAGAGGAAGTTTTTTACACCGATTCTCTGCCAAAAATTTATCCAGATGCAGAAAAATTTAAAAATATTGCCAGTGGATTATTAGCGATTCCAATTGGTAAACGAAATTATGTATTATGGTTTCGTCCGGAAGTAATTCAAACGGTTAATTGGGGAGGTAATCCCAATGAAGCATTTGAAGTTAGTGAAGAAGAAGGAGATTTACGTTTATGTCCGCGTAAGTCTTTTGAACTATGGAAAGAAACCGTTCGTTTAACCTCTTTACCTTGGCAACCTGTTGAAATTAAAGCAGCATTGTATTTGCGGAGAGCTATAGTTAATATTGTATTAGAACAAGCTGAAGAATTAGCACACTTAGCAGCAGAATTAGGAAGTTTTGATGCTGGAAAAAATTTGCTGACATTGCTCCTTACTGTTATTAAAGAGTGAGGAGTAATTAAGGTTAAAGGTCAAAGGTTAAAGGTTAAAGGTTAAAATTCTCCTTGTCCCCTTGTCCTCTTCATCTCCCCCCTCTCCCCCTCTACCCCCTCTCCTTTAAAATAAAGAAGGGTTCCAAAAAGAGGGGATATCGTGTCAAAGCAAAAAGAAGCTACTAAAACTCAACTTCCTTCTTTGATTAAAAAAGCTTCTTGGGATGGTATTACTGTTGAATATAGTTTATTAGATGCTGTGGGTGAGTTTGATTTTGCTATGCCCAAACACGCTATCAGTATTGCTTTTGCACCCCATGATAAGGTAACTTGGTCGGTTGATGGGGGTTCGAGTCAAACCACTGGATTACCCGCAGGAAGCGCGTTTGTGTATGGCGACCGCCAATTTGTTTGGCACAAGCGGGAAAGACACAGCGAATATATCAATATCATGCTCGAATCTGAGTTTTTAGAGCAAGTCGCTTCCGAAAATAATATATCTGCTCCCGTCGAAATTCAACACAAAGTTATTTTTCTCGACTCTACTATTCTCCACGTCGGGCAATTGATGAAAGCGGAAGTTCTTAATGGTGGGGTTGCAGGAGAACTTTATACAGAATCTCTGCGGAATTTGTTAGCAGTGCATTTGCTGCGAAACTATACAGGTACGGTAAAAAAGCAGAAATTTTCAGATGGTGCCCTTGATGGTTTGAAGTTGCAGCAAGTAAAGGATTTTATTGAAGATAATTTAGCAGAAAGTCTGACAATAGCCGATATTGCAGCGGTATTGCATATGAGTCAGTTTCATTTTGCTCGCGTTTTTAAAGCCGCAACTGGTGAGTCACCCCATCGTTATGTGACGCAAAGACGGATGGAAAGAGCAAAGGTATTGTTGGAAGTAACAAAATTTCCGGTAGCAGAAATAGCTTATCGTGTCGGTTTTTACAACCCCAGTCATTTTACTTCCCAGTTTCGCAAGGTTATGGGAATGACACCGAAGAAGTATCGGGATGGTAATTGATGATGGGGGATTGGGGATTGGGAATTGGTAATTGGTAATTGGTAATTGGTAAGCACCCGCCTCGAAATCAATTTCAAGGCTAAAATACAAAGTACGTTAAAACGTACTCAAATATTTACCCAGTCTGATTTATCAGACTTTGCTTTTGAGCCTGGGAATTTATTCCAAGGCGGTGTTGAGAATTGTGCTGTTAGTTCAAACCTTCCTCGCAAGCACCAGCTTGACGCAGCAATTGCTGTACTGCCCAATCCGCTAACATCATGGGCGTATTACCTTCGTTGTCTGAAAGATTAACATCGGCACCTGCTTCAATTAATGCTTTGACTGAATCGGCATTATCGCAACCTATAATCAATGCTGTTTCACCGCTATGATTGCGTGCATTCACATCGGCTCCCTGGTTGACAAGAAACTTAATTACTTCAGCCCGGTTAGAAGCAAAAAGGCTGCTAGCAATGCACATTAAGGCAGTGGTACCTTCTTCAAATTCTTCCTCGCCGCCAAGATTTGGATCGGCTCCTGCATCGAACAATTTTTCTATTACGTTTTTGTGTCCGTACATTGCAGCTAGCATCAGCGGACTTTTACCGCATTCGGCGATCGCGTTAACGTCTGCACCTTCTGCAATTAATTGCTCAACTTTAGCTAATTTACCGTACATTGCAGCATCACCAAGTTGTTCTAATAGAGATGCTGTATTCTCATTTTGATCGGCATCATCTTCCATTACTTGAGACATACCAATCGAAGCAAGCCCGCTGGTAAACTGCAATAAACCGTGCCCTGGGTTTGATTGCTGACGGATTGTGTATTCATCCACCATTTGAGCGATCGCCAATAAGTCGTTAAATATGGCTTGCACTTCACCGGAGCGTTTTTCAAAATCTTTAATGTAATCTAAATGCTGTGTTATAAGTTCGACAACATTCAAAGCTGGCAGGGAAACGCGGAATAATCCCTGCTCTTCATAAGCATTTTGAATAACTTTTACCGTGGTGGTTGTTAAATAGCTATTATCGGCAAATCTAGAAACGCAATCGATTCCTTGCAAGTTAGATTCTTGTGCGATTACAGAAATTGCAAAATGCTTTTCGGGACTAATATATGCATAAATTTCTACCTGGTGAAATTGCGAGCAAATTAATTTTCCTACATAGAGCATACCTTGATTGGTTAGCAGTTGTCCTGCTTCAAGAATGCTCGGATGTGCATTTTCCGGCAGCTTTTCATATTCTGTACCGAAGTAATCTCCACCTTGCCCGCTATAAAGTAAGGGAATTGGTTGGTTTGCATTCATGGGATTTTTTAATATGACTTAGAATAAATATTCTCTTAGGATAGCCGAAACATATTTATAAATTCACATTAAGCGTAATTCTATATTTTTAAATTTTGAATTTCAGTTGTAAAACTGCGAAATACAGGTTTTATCTACTGAATAAATAATTGGCGTTGCTGAATCCAGGTATGAATTTAGATGTAGAGACGCGAAACTATGCACGTCTCTACAAGCGTTTCGGTTTTCCAATCAACCGGTTTCATACATCAAATCAGCAACGCCGTTTTTTCTCTTGATAATCAAGGCTCTACTCTAACAAGAGTTCCAATTTTAACTTTTTCGTAGAGTGCCATTACATCTTTATTGTGCATCCGAATGCAGCCGTGAGAGACTGCTCTGCCAATTGATTTGGGAGTATTCGTTCCGTGAAATCCAATTTGAGTTTTACCATCACTCCAAACACCAATCCATCTATTACCTAAAGGGTTATTTTTGCCGGGTGGAATAATTGCCCCTGTTTTGAAATTTTTGAAAGTTGGATCTATTTGTCTTGAAAATATATTAAAACTGCCCTGCGGAGTTTCGTAACCCGGTTTGCCAACGGCTATTGGATAACTTTTAATTGAATTCTTACCCTGATATACATATACTCGTTTTTCTCCTAGCCTTACAACTAAATGAATTTCTTGTGTAATTGGCTGGTTAAAAATATTATCCTTTCCCGAAGTTAGCACAGGTTGATTTATTATAGCTTGAAAAAGAAGCTGCCAATCTTTTTGGAGATTTTCATTCTCCTGCGATTGTTTATCGATAACTATTGTATCCGCGAAAGATGGTGTAACAATTACAAAATTGACTCCATTACTAGCAATTAATAAAGCCCCTAAATTCAAAAAATTACTTTTTAAAAATTCCCAATTCACACTTGTTCTCATCACAAAATTTATATTAATCAAATTTAAACCAGCCGGTATATTCTGATTTTTTAGCACTGAAAGAATAAAAATAACTTCGGTAATACCAACCATTTTGAGACTTGTGCTATAAAAAGACTTTTAGTTTAAAAAGGCACAATCAAATGAACGAACGACCACAAAGAAACAGCAACCCCAGAGAAAACCCTTGCCATATCTGCGGCTATCAAGAATTTATCTGGGGGAGTAGTGTCGCGGGTAGGGGTGGCCCCAGTTTATTTTCGTCCCGAGGAAGGTTGGATCGGAAGTGGTGAAGTACTTTATACTCGTAAGTGTGGTCGGTGCGATAATGTACAGTTTTTCTCTTTAAAGTGAACTATGAAATTTAGAATGGTTGAATTAAGTAATTAAACAAAATTAATAACACATTGTCATTGCGAGTTGAACGGAGTGAAACGAAGCAATCGCAAGGGTTGGGATTACTTCGCGCAGCGAATAATGACGGTAAATATTTTTGTTCACCTACTTAGTTTCGCTACCGATCAAATTTAATTTAAAAAATAACCTTGACCAATCGGTTTAGGTTCTGCTATTGTAATTTCATGAGCAGAGGACCAAATAAAAACTTTGAGCCAGAAATGGTTCTAGCAAAAGCGATGAAGGTATTTTGGGCGCGGGGTTATGAAGCTGCTAGTCTTGCCGAGTTGCTGCAAAATATGGGCATCAGTCGTAAAAGTATGTACGACACCTTCGGTAACAAGCAAGCTTTATTTCTCAAGGCTTTAGAGCATTACGCTCAAACTAATCTCCGTTCGATTAAGGAACAGTTATCGGTAACGGGTTCACCGTTGAGGAATATCGAGCAGCTTTTATTAAGTATGCAAAAAACTCACGGGCAATCTGGTAGTAAGGGCTGTATGCTCGGTACCTGTACTGCGGATTTTGACACTAGTGATGTAGAAATTGCTCCTGTTTTACGCAGCTATTTTGCGAGGTTGGAAAACATTTATTATGAAGCTATTTCTAGAGCGAAAGTAGTAGGGGAGTTGAGTAGGGAAGCTGACGCTCGCGATTTGGCGAGAATGTTGGTTTGTACGACTCAAGGAATGGCTCTCGTTGGTAGGGTTTTAGATAGCGAAACTATTCCTCAAAGTGTAGTTTTAACGACTATTAAGGCTTTGAAGAAAATGTAATTTTTTTTGGTTTAACTTAGACCGATTGGTATAGGTTTTCGATTTACCCAAACAATTAAAAAAGGAGAAAAACATGGGACGTTTAAATAATAAAACTGCGGTGATTACTGGTGGTACTACTGGTATTGGTTTTGCAACCGCCAAGCAATTTATCTCCGAAGGTGCAAAAGTAATTATTACTGGACGTAATGAAGAGAGGTTGACACAAGCAGTTGAGGAATTGGGAGGAAGCGCGATCGCAGTTAAAGCAGATGTGCTATCTCTTACCGACTTGGATAATTTGGCAGTTAGAGTCAAAGAAGAATTTGGTAGCTTAGATATTGTTTTTGCGAATGCTGGTAGCGGTTATTTTTCACCTTTGGAGCAAGTTGATGAAACATTTTACGACAATCAATTTGATATTAACGTTAAAGGTGTTTTCTTTACCGTACAGAAATTAGTGGGACTTTTGAATTCAGGAGCAAGCGTGATTCTCAATGCTTCAGCGGTTAACCAAAAAGGTGCAGCTACCGGAAGCATTTATTTTGCGACAAAAGCAGCAGTACGCTCCTTTGCTCGCTCTTTGGCTGCTGAATTGGGTTCCCGTCAGATTCGAGTTAATGCACTTAGCCCCGGTATTGTAAGAACTGATTTTCAAAATAAGCTTGATTTGCCTGAAGGAGCATTTGAAGGGTTTATCGATGCAGTTGTACAAACAGCACCTTTACATAGAGAAGGGGAAGTAGATGAAATCGCCAAAGCTGCGCTATTTCTTGCCAGCGATGATTCTTCCTATATGACAGCTAGCGATATGGTTGTTGATGGTGGATATATGAATGTTTGAACAAACTGTTTCGATTGTGGAATAACGATAATCTACTAACTATATCTCTTAGCTAAAAATTAAAGGAAGAAAAAACAATGAGTAAACCAGTTTGCGTAGTAGTTGGTGTTGGTGCGGGTAACGGTGAATCTTTTGCTCGTAAGTTTGCGGGTGAAGGTTATCAAGTGGCTATGTTAGCCAGAAATATCGATTATTTACAGAAATTAACTCAGAAAATACCCGATTCTAAAGCTTATCAATACGACGTTACAGAGATTGATAAAGCAGCAGAAGTTTTTCATAAAATTGAATCGGAAATGGGTACAATATCCGTTTTAGTTTACAATGCGGGTGCAGGTGCTTTTGCAAACATAGATGATGCTACAGTTGAAGATTTTCAACGTGCTTGGGAAGTCAATGCAAGGGGTTTATTTGCTGTAGCTAAACAGGTTATTTCTCAAATGCGTAAAATCAACGGAGGCAATATTGTGATTATTGGAGCGACTGCTTCTATTAAAGGCGGTGCTAATTTTACTCCGTTTGCTTCTGCAAAAGCCGCTCAACGCAGTTTAGCGCAATCGATGGCGAGATATTTAGATCCACAAAAAATTCACGTTTCTTATATTATTGTTGATGGTGTAATTAATTCCGAACGTACTCGTGAATGGATGTCGGATAAGCCGGAAGAATACTTTATGAAATCCGACGATATTGCAGATTCGGTATTCTTTTTAACTCAACAAAAACCTTCCGCTTGGACGTTTGAATTAGATTTACGTCCGTTTGGGGAGAAGTGGTAAGTAGGTAGGCTGGAATAAACCGATCTATGTAACGGAATGTAAAACTATCAAAGTGCTTGTGATGATCCACACCTTCGGTGAATGCTTCGTTTCACTCCGTTACACTCGCAATGACATAATTATAAATTTTCCCACCCACCTACTTAATTGGTAATTGGTAATTGGTAATTGGGTATTGGGTGGGGGGTAAAAAATAACTGCTCGCTGATAACTGTTCCCTGTTACTGACATCTTTCACCCCGAACTCAACAACCGCCTTAGAATAAAATCTCAGGCTTGTATACAAAGTATGATTTATCATACTGGGCAAGGATTTTAGTGCGTTTTAAGGTACTTTGTATATGAGCCTTTAAATTAATTTCTCTGGGTTTCACGCGGAGCGTGCGGGCTAAAAAGCCTCCGGCTTACAAGGCGGGAATGTGGGCTTAAGGAAATTTTCAATAAAACTATTATGATAAACCCCAATGACGAATCAGTTTTAAATAGTTGGAATCAAAATGCATCGGCTTGGATAACTACTATTGAAAATGAACAAATCGCAAGTCGAAAACTTGTTACTAATAAGGCGATTATCGATGCAGTTATGAGTTATTCTGTTAATTCTATTCTCGATCTTGGCTGTGGTGAAGGTTGGTTAACTCGCGAATTAACTATTAAGGGTATGGAAGCTTGGGGTGTTGATGGAGTTTCTGCATTAATTGAAAAAGCGCAGTTGATGAATTGTGGAAATTTTTTAGTTGCTTCCTACGAAGATATTGTAAATAACAATAAGATAGATATACATTTTGATGCTGCTGTTTGTAATTTTTCTCTTTTAGGAAGGGAAACTGTAGATAATTTAATTGCTTCAATTCCTAATTTATTGAAAAACAATCAATTATTATTTATTCAAACGCTTCATCCAATTATGGGTTGTGGGGAATCAGCTTATATTGATGGGTGGAGAGAGGAATTATGGAATGGTTTTAATTCTGATTTTAAACAAGCTGCACCTTGGTATTTTCGCAAGCTGGAAACTTGGATAAATTTGTTTAAATCTAGCGGTTTTTCTATTTTAGAATGTCGAGAACCGATTAACCCGCTGACTAAAAAACCTGCTTCGATTATTTTTGTTGCTTCCTGTAATGATTCTCTTCTCGGCAAAAATTACGGATTAAAAAACCTTACTAGACGCTGAATACGCTGAGGGAAGAGATTAAAGAGAGATAGTAATTATAGAGCGGGAAGTAACTGATATTTTACAATTTTGGTTCGCCAATTAAGACTGCATCACCAACGGGTTGGGGAGGATATTGCACCATTCTCAACGAGCCTATAGAAACCCCGTTTCTAAAACTAGTACTCCACCAAATTAATTTTAAACGGTTTTAGTAAAAGAACTTTAGTCCTCAGAGAAGAGGCGCTGAAGCTCTTACTACGAACCTCGGAATTACTTTCATTCTATTAAGATAATTTTTTATAATAGATCCTATTGATTAATCCAATGAAGATTGCAATTATATTCTAAAATAAGAATGGAATATATAGGTAAAAAAAAATTAAAACTGCCTCTAGGTAAAGGCTGGGTATTTGACGTAAATATTTGTTTACGAAGAAAATTGGAATTATTTTGTCCTTAAATCTTAAAAATATTTGATTTTGCGACTTTTATAGTGTTAAATCGCTGATTTTTAAGGGCATACTAAAAATAAGACTTTAACCTAATTGGAAATGCACTAAAAAACTGCCATCTAATTAGATAAGTACCAATATATAAATCATATATATTCATTTTTATTGAGATACTTTTGTTGTGAATACTTTATCTTATCCACTTCCAAAACTACCTAAATTATTAATATGGCTAGTTTGGCTAATCTGTTTGCTACCTTTTGCTTTAAATCTTTTGGGAGTCGATTTTGCTTCACCGACACCACCAGATTTAAGCTTAATTCAGCAAGCAAGTGAACTATCCCAAGCTAAAGAAATAATGTATCGCAGTTTAGCGGGTAGTTTTCTGCATACAATTTTGGAATGGAGCGCTTTTTGTGCGGCTATTTTTACGGTTATTTTATCTTTTGCTCATTTCAAAATCAAAGCAGATGTAACAACTCCAATATTGGGAGTCACTTTGTTTTGTGCTGGAATAATGGATGCTTTCCACACTTTAGCAGCCGATCGTTTAATTGAAGCTGTTGCTGACAATCGCAATTTGATTCCTTTTACTTGGGCAATTTGTCGTCTTGCTAATGCTTTATTAACAATAATAGGTATTAGCATTTTTATGTTGTGTAAGTCAAAAACAGTCAATAAAAGCTTTGGTTTTGTTGGGTTAATTAGTTTTGGTTTTGGCTTACTTTCCTATTTGATTATTAATATTTGTGCTACTAGCGAACGACTTCCCGAAACTCTGTTTCCTGAATCTATAATTACTCGTCCTTGGGATGTTTTACCTTTAATATTATTTATAATTAGCGGTATTTTTATATATCCACGTTTTTACAAAAAGTATCCCAGTTTATTTTCTTACGGTTTAATTGTTAGCGTGATTCCGAATATAGCCACACAAGCACATATGGCTTTTGGCTCTAGTGCATTATTTGATAATCATTTTAATATTGCTCATTTTCTTAAGATTATTGCTTATTTAGTACCTTTAGCTGGATTAATTCTTGATTACATTTATACACATCGTCAACTATACGAAACAAATAAAGAATTTCGTCTTGAGATAATTGAGCGTCAACAAGCAGAAGCTAAACTTAAAGAATTTTCTCAGCGTGAAGATTTACTTAGAAGCCGTTTATCCAGTCAAATTACTCACTCTCTTGAATTGAAAATTATTATTGAAAGCTGCGTCAAAGAAATTTGTCAATTATTACAATTAGACTACTGTAGCTTCTCTTGGTATCTTCGTCATAGTCAAACTCCTGGTTGGGATATAGTTTATGAAGAAGTGAGTGCATCTAAATTTGCTATTTTTAACAAGTCGAATTTTACTCAAAAAATAGAGACTTTTTTAGAAAAACTAATTAGCTCAGAAAATCAAACAATAGATGATGTTTCTACGATCGATGAACCTATTATCAAGAATATTTTCGACTCTAGAAACTTGAATTCTGTGTTGACTCAAAATATTTTAAATAATTCTGGAGAAATTGGAATTCTTTTATGTGCCTGTACCAATAAACGTACTTGGACGCAAGAAGAAATAGAATTAATTAAACAAGTTAAAGCACAACTGATAATTGCTCTCAATCAAGCACAACTTTATAACGAAGCTCGTACAAATGCAGAAGAAGCTCAACAAGCTTTGAAAGATTTACAACAGACTCAAAGCCAACTTGTACAGAGCGAAAAAATGTCAGCATTAGGTAATTTAGTTGCTGGGGTTGCTCACGAAATTAATAATCCAGTTGGCTTTATTAATGGTAATTTACATCATACAGAAGTATATATTCAAGGTTTAGTAGAACATTTGAAACTATATCAACAACATTATCCAAAACCAGTTTTAGAAATTAAAGAAAATGCCGAAACAATTGATTTAGATTTTCTGTTGGAAGATTTACCTAAAATGATTGATTCCATGAAACTGGGAACCGAGAGAATTCAGGATATTAGTACTTCTCTGAGAACTTTTTCTAGAGCAGATACTGACAATAAAATTAGTTTTGATATTCATTCAGGTATTGACAGTACAATTTTAATTTTAAAGCATCGTTTGAAAGCTAATGAAAAACGTCCGGAAATTGAGATTATAAAAAACTATGGAAATTTACCACAAGTAGAGTGTTTTCCAGGTCAATTAAATCAAGTATTTATGAATATCTTAGCGAATGCGATTGATGCATTGGATGATTATAATATTGGACGTAGTTTTGAAGAAATTAAGGAACAGCCAAATCAAATTACAATTTCTACCGAAGAATTAGCAGCAAAAAATCAGATTGCTATTCATATTCAAGATAATGGTTTGGGTATACCCGAAGATGTCAAAAAGCAGATATTTGACCATTTATTTACCACTAAAGGTGTTGGTAGTGGAACTGGATTGGGGTTATCAATTGCACGACAAATTATAGAAGATAAACATCAAGGTTCTCTGGAATGTATTTCGACTATTGGTAGGGGAACTGAGTTTGTGATTAGAATTCCGATTCCGGATTGATTTTTTGGAATTGGGAATTGGTAATCTGAATCTTTAAGAACTTTCTACTCCACTCCATTCTCGTAAAATCGGTAAAACAAAGGTAATTGGCGCTCTTTCCTCTATTGTCACCCTTACAGTAGTAGTAGTTCCTGCGGACATTTCTAATTGTGGCCCTTTGGAAGACGACCATTTATAACCACTCCCAGTATTTGAATCAAGTTCCAACTTGGCGATCGCCTCAATTTTTCCTCCTGCTTCACCCATTATGTTTTTTACTACTTCTGCATTTCCCACCACAGAACTAGCACCTTTATAAGTAACGGGAAAGGGAGAAACTTCAGTTACTTTCCCCACAATTCCGCCATATCTTGTCCGTTTCTGCCACAGGAAGGAAGCACCACCTAGATAAAATTTACATTTAGGGGTGAAAGTTCCTTAAAATTCCGGAAGATTATCTAATATTTTATCTATTCCGGTAACGGTAGCGAGGATACCAAAAGATATTGATAATAATAAAGTGCCAATAATTCCTTGAAGTAAGGGAATATTCACATGAAAATAAATTGAACAAAGCCAAGATATTGTTGCGATGAAGAGTCCGATTAATAAACCGAAAGTGAATTTTTTCATTTTGAGATATGAGATTAATTATAAGAATATTTTAGCTATTTAATTAGGTTTGTAGTAATGACTTTAGTCATCTTTAGAAGATTGTTGATTAAAAAAAACCTTACTTGACGCGGAGAGCGCTGAGGGAAGAGGATAATGGTGTAGAGACGTAGCAGTGCTACGTCTCCAGCAATTTGAAATCAAAACTTCATATTTTATTCAAAGCCGTAATCTCATCTTCCGTCAATTGAATTTCCCCAGCTTTAATATTCTCTTCCACATGAGCAATAGTTGTAGTGCCCGGAATCAGAATTACATTAGGGTAGCGATGCAATAACCACGCTAAAGCAATTTGATTGGGTTTAACTTTATGCTTATGAGCAATATCTGCAATACTTCCTTCTGCATTCGCAAGAGGTGCTCCTTGTTTCAGCGGATGTGCATCTAATGAGCCGTAGGGAAGAAAAGCTATTCCGTTATCGGTACAGTAATTTAATGTGTCTTCTTTCTCACGATTGGTAATACTAAATCGATTTTGTACCGAAGCAATTTCAACAATATTTTTGGCTTCTTTAATTTGCTCTAAATTTACGTTAGATATACCAATGTGACGAATTTTTCCTTCCTGTTTCAATTGCGCTAATGCATTAATTGATTCGGCAAACGGTACTTTAGAATCTGGACGGTGTAATTGATATAAATCGATTTGTTCTAACTTCAATCTTTTCAAACTGCCTTCAACACCACGACGCAGAAATTCCGGACTTCCATCGGCGTTAATGTCGTTAGGAGAAGGTTTATTGATGCCTCCTTTGGTTGCTATTACAACGCCTTCTTTATATGGATGTAACGCTGAAGCAATGATTTCTTCGTTGTAACCGGGGGCCGTAAGCTTCGGCGGTATCGATAAAGTTTACACCTAATTCAACCGCACGTTGTAAAAGCTTTTCTCCTGCTTCCCAATCTGGGTAAGGGCCGAAATTTCCCGGTTTTCCGGTGAGTCGCATTGCTCCGTATCCGATACGATTGACGGTTATGTCTTTGGCTATTGTAAATGTTTGAGAAACTGATTTTGTTGGGTTCATGGTTTTGTTTTCTTTTTAATTGATTATTGTTCTTTACCAGGTTCGTAGTAAGGAATTTAGTTCTTAGATAAGAGGAATAAATTCCTTACTACGAACCAAAAATTAAGAAATTTCTACAATCGCTTTACCAATCATCTTGCCGCTATCTTGGGCTTCATGAGCAGCAGCAAGTTCGGTTAATGGGAAAAGTTGAGCAATATTATGATGCAATTTACCGGCTTCTAATGCAGTAGTAATATCCCGAATCGCTGCTTGTTTGGCTTCTTCAGGCATGGTATAAACCAATATGGTGCGAATAACAATATTTCTCAACATCAATGAAAGAATTGGTAAAGCAGGAGCATCATCTGGATTGGCTGAATACATCGCGACTCCACCATTAGTACGCAAAACTGCATCGGCTACATTCAAATTCTGACTAAAATCAACATCAACAATACGATTGATTCCCCGTTTTTTACCAGTAATCTCCTGAATGCGTTTAACTACATCTTCGTTTTTATAGTTAATGATGTAATCTGCACCCGCAGTTTTGGCCATTTCTGCTTTTTCGGGAGTGCTTACGGTGGTAATTACAGTTGCACCACCATATTTTCCCCACTGTACCGCGTAGTTACCAACGGCACCCGCTCCCCCAGTTACCAAAATAGTTTGTCCTTTTACCGCACCATCTGCAAAAACGGCACGATGGGCAGTCATTGCGGGAACTCCCAAACAGGCACCTTCGGCAAAGCTGGTATTATCGGGTAATTTAATAGCTTTTTCACTTGGTATGACAATATATTCCGCACCAGTACCGAATGCTCTTCCTAATTGCGCTTCGTAAATCCAAACTCGTTCGCCGATACGGGATTTAGAAACATTTTTTCCTACACTTTCAATTACTCCCGCACCATCTTGATGGGGAATAATCCGCTCAAATTTCTGTTCGATACCACCCCAACCAGCACGAGATTTTGTATCCGATGGATTGACACCCGAAGCGTGGATTTTAACTCGCACTTCATCAGCACCGGGTTGTGGTATTGGTATTTGTTGATATTGAATTACTTCTTTTGCTGCTCCTTGTTTTTCGTAATAAGCAGCCTGCATTAATTGTTCGCTCATGGTTAGTACCTTAAGGGAGTAGGGAGTAGAGGGAATGGGGAACAGGGAACAGTTAATAAATAAGATAAAATTCTTCGATATTATCTCTCTTTCCTCTTCCCTTTGCGCCCTCCGCGCCCTCTGCGGTTTTATAATCCAAATTAATAAGATATTACTTTGCGATCGCGCCAATATTTCCCCGTTTCTTCTCTAGGTGCCTCGGTTGCCAACCAAATTGCTGTATCTGCTCCCTGCTCTGGTGTTCGAGGTGCGCTATCTCCACCCATATCTGTTTTTACCCAACCGGGGCATATGGCATTCACGGCAATTTTATCAGAGCGTAATGCTTGGGATAACATAATCGTTGCACCATTTAACGCGAGTTTTGATAAGCAGTAGCTGGGAACGTCAGCAGACAATCCATCGATTTCGCCGTAACCGCTAGAAACATTAACTACCCTGGCATCTTGAGATTTTTTCAATAGCGGTAAAAATGCCTGTACCATCCGAATCGCACCAAAGGTATTAGTATTAAACGTTTTATCTAAAAGCTCGCGATCGATAGTAAGAATATTTACGCCTTGGTCAGGATATATACCTGCATTGTTAATCAAGGCATCTAATTTATTTACCTTTTGCTGTAAACTTTCTAAGGCTTTATCAATAGAATTATCGTCGGCAACATCTAATTCTATAGGTATAATTTTGTCATTTGAATTTAATTTTTTAGCAGCTTGTTTTGCTTTATCCAAAGAACGAGAAGTAATAATTACCTGATAACCTTTTTGCAGTAAACCTTGGGTAATAGCAAATCCAATTCCTCGATTTCCACCTGTTACTAATGCGATTTTGGTTTCCATTTTTGATTACCTGCTATTAAACAGTGACGATAATTTTCCCATTCTGCTTGTTGGATTCCATGTAGCGATGTGCTTCGACGATATTATCTAAAGTGAACTTCTGAGAATCAATGACCGGATTGAGTTTACCTGAATTCAAACCGTCGTAAATATATTTTTTACCTTCTTCTAACCGTTCTGGATTTCCCGTAATTTCAAGTACCGTGTAAGCTTGAATTTTCAATCCCTTACTCAAAGCAGTCATTATCGGAAAAGGTGTACTATTAATTTCCATACTCAAAGCACCATAGATAAAAATAGTTGCTCCTATAGCTGCTGCTTCTGCTAATTTCTCTACGAACGAACCTGCAATCGGGTCAAAAATTAAATCTGCTCCATGTCCGGAAGTAATTTCCATTACCTTGCTAACTAAATCTTCCTCTTGAGTTGCAATAACGTAATCCGCTCCCGCATCCAGCAGTTTTTGCTTCTTCGCCGAGGTTCTAGTAGTTGCGATCGCGACTGCTCCAACTGCCTTAGCTAACTGAATTGCTGAGTAACCCACACTACTACTAGCTGCGGTAATTACGACATAATCCTCTGCCTTCATCTGACCGTAATAATTCAAAGCACCGTAAGCTGTAAGATATTGCATCCAAATCGCTGTTCCCTGCTCAAAAGTTAACTGTTCCGGAAACGGAGCAATTATATTAGCGGGAACGATAGCGCTTTCTCCATACACTCCATACTTGCTCATCTTGGCTCCTGGTGAAGGAATAGTACTAACTCTGTCACCAACTTTAATTCCTTCAACTCCAGCACCAACTGCATCAACTATTCCCGATGCTTCATAACCAATCCGAGAAGGGAAAGTAGGTTGTTCTAAATATGCACCTTGACGAAACACTACTTCGGCTCGGTTAAGTCCAATTGCTTTAACTTGTAATCTCACTTCACCTTGTTTCGGTTCCGTAGGAGTTACTTCCTCTAATTTCAAAACTTCTGCATCACCAACCTCGTGGAAACGAACAATTTTAACCATGATATTTCTCCTTAAATTAAATTACTTTCCTGTTTTCTTCCATTCATTAATGACTAGAGGTGTTTTATTCCCAATTACCAATTACCCATTACCGAACCCGATATCAATATTGCAATTCTTCGCGATTCTTTTCTACAAATTCTCTCCAACTAGTAGGTTTTTTCCCCGTAATTGCTTCAAAGTTATCAAAAGTAGCGTCAGCATCGGGAATCTTGTTAGCAATATTCAATTTAAGCTGAGTGTAAACGCAGTGAATATATGCTGGTTCCGCACCAAATTCAAGCATATTTTGCAAAAATTCATCGGGAGAATGATTTTCGACTCGATAGGGTTTACCAATCACTTCTATCATTATTTGTGCCACTTCCGGAATAGTAGCGGTATCGTAACCAAGAGGATAGATTTTACCAGCGTGTTTCTCCGGTTTTCTTAAAGTTTCCGCAGCAACTAAAGCTAAATCATCGCTATCAACCCAACTCCAACGAGAATCACCGATATAGTTAGTTAAAACATCTTTATTCAACCAGCCAAAACCAGTTATATTTTTCATAAAAGCTTCGGGACGCAGATGAGTAAAGCTAAATCCCAATGATTCAATATATTTTTCTATATATTGATGCCATCCCCAATGAGCAACTTCGTTTGTAGGAGCAGTAGAAGCACCGATATGAACTATATGCTCAACTCCCGTTTGTTTAGCTGTGTCGAGGAAAGCTTTACTTTGTTTGAGCATATCGACGGTATAACCAGTCATCAGCAAAGCTCTATCTATTCCTTCTAAAGCTGGTTGCAAAGTTTCTTGTTTATCTAAATCAAGATGACGAATTTCTATTCCTTTTTCTTTTAAAAATGCTGCTTTTTCAGGAGAACGAACTCCCGCAACAACTTTGATATCTCCCGATTCTGCTAATAATTGAGCGACTTTCCCACCAACTTTACCAGTTGCTCCGAGAACTAAAATTTTAGGATGGTTTTTCATTGTTGATATTCTTATTCTTTTATTTTGATTCAAATCAATATTATGAAAAATTTAATTAATAGTTGGCACAGTACCACCATCTACTCTGAAGTTGAAGTTCCATAATTGTTTTCCTATTTATTTAACTTTGCTACGTTAATTTCTCAGCAACTTTTATATGTCAAACTCGACGAGATTTCTTCTTTTTTCTATTTACTTGCTCTGGATAAAGCCAGCGAGCAAATAACTTAGTCATTCTGGGCATGACAACGTAAGTCATTAAGGAAACGAGTGTAACTGTCAAAATAAAGCTACGCAACAAGGGAGGTAGTTGATTGAGTACTGAAGCAAACAGTAGATTGATAATATTAATCAAAACGAAGATAGCTAACCAGGTAATTAAAGCCATCTTGTAGCGGGGAGGAGGGGGAATTGGTTTTGATGTAGGCAGTGTAAACCAGCTTTCCAAACCCGTGATTATTTCTACCATTGGGGAACCCACTGTCAAACTTTCTGCCCTTGCTAGCCACTGACGGCGACATTCTGACTCTTCCCAACGACGCAGGTTACTTTGTCTATCAAATTTAAAAATAATCCGATATTCGTTTTCCCCAGGATTGCTAGGACGAAAGATGTTTGTACCCAAATGTCCCTCAAAAGTCATTGCAGCAGCAGTAATACCAGAAATAAATTCCTCAAACGCTTTTTCGCATCCAGATTTAACTTGCCGCGAAACAACTACGGTGACTGGTGGGTCGCTGTTGTTATAGTTCGAGTCATTCATGGATTTTGCCAATTCAATCATATTTGATATTAGGCATTGTAATTAGGCTCGGAGGGATGATCGTTGTATTCGCTATTAGCTTCACCTTTAACAGTAATAGGTGCGCTGAGGTGTTCGTGAATCATTTTCCAATCACCGTTGATTTTCCGCCAAACATGAGTACTATGCTGACTACCTTGATAACTGCTATTATCCGCTCGCTTTCCTTCTCCCCAGAAATTCAAAGCTGACCATGCTAAATTTCCTTGCACTTCAACTCGAAGCAAGTCCATCTTTGTAATAGTCCAGTTAGGAAAGTTTTCGTTTACGTCACGCTCCCAAATACGTCGATATTGCTCGAAGCCATCAATTTGAGTGCTTGCCCATTTTGGGGAATAGTTATCGAAGACAAGTAAGCCATCGTCGGTGAAATAAATATCTTCATAGCCTTCGAGAGTAAATTGTTCGCCGCGTCCGGTAGCACTAAACATCTCCACCCAACGCTTAAGCTTTGCATAAATAGCTGCTTCATCTTGGTTAGAAGCATCGAATTGAATAGAAGAAACTGTCTGCATATTTAGCTGCTCCTGAAATTTACAATTATTGAATCAAAAAGCTATTTAGTAATCTGACTATTAGACAAAAATTATTGATTTTACCAATTTTATTTTTGTTCTAACTACCACTTTGTTAGCGAACTGTTGAGGAAAGATGTTCGTGAACAATCAACCACTTGTCATCATGTTTTTCCCAAATAAGCGTATAGCGAGCATCACCTTGAGTAGTTGCATTATTCTTGTCTTGCATTTTCACGTTAAGTTGTTTAAATTCCCCTATTTGAGTTGTTTTTGTGAGAATTAAAGTCATATATAACACCCCTTAAATAAACAATTACTTATTGGCTTGTAGTGAAGAAGGAGCAGACAAATGCTCGTGAATTATGACCCAATCTCCATCTCGTTCTTCCCAAATTGCAGTCTGTCTCTGCACCAATCTCAACTCGTTTTCATCTTCAGTTGTAGCGATAACATCATGTAAAACAGTTGTCCAAACCAAATCGCCACGTCGAAAAGCATTTAAATCGTCTCTAGGTTTAAGTTCTAGAGATTTTAAATGCAAATTTTGCTTCATTTGTGCAAATGCCTCTTTCATTTCTGCAACGTTAGCAAAGCTGTGAGGTGTAACTGCATCGTAATGTAGCAAGTCTTCATTTGCATAAAGTTTCTCTATCGTTAACCAATTAGGTTGTGCTTGCTGCGTTGTCCATGCTACACAGTACTCACTAATTCTTGTTTTTAAAGAATTTACATCTTCTGAAAGATTCTTTTTTATCTGAACCATGAAATCACCTCTTTTCTTTAACCAGTAACCAAAAAATAATCATTTCAAACCGCATAAAATTCATCCTTATAAATACAACCAGCGATGAAATAATTTAGTTAACCTTGGCATTACCCAAAAAGCCATTAGATAAACTAGAACTCCCGTTAAAAGCAAGGTACGCACGGGCAAAGGTAATAAACTTAACTGTTGCCCAAATAAAAACAGAATGCCAGTAATTAAGGGATAAATTGCCACCCACGATAGCAGAAACAATTTATATCTAGATGGCTAATTCAGTTTGTTCATTTTCTTCTTATGCCACTGATTTAAACTCAAAGCCTTACGACGAGCCATTAACATGAGATTACTTCGTTTTTCTTCTTATATATTATCGTTACGTCACGTTATTTAATTTAGCAAAGAGGTTATGATTATGTCAACAGATAAGAGCAAAAAAGCCACAACACCTACCAAGCAAGGGCGTGGGCGACCTCGATGTGAAGAAGCCGATAAAAAAATTCTCAGAGCAGCTTATGAATTGCTTGATGAAGTAGGATTTATGGACTTAACTATTGAAGGAGTTGCAGCGAGAGCAGGAGTAGGCAAACCGACAATTTACCGACGCTGGAGTACCAAAGCGCAATTGGCAATGGATGCGTTTTTGTCAGCAGTGACTCCAGAAATTGCTTTTCCCGATACGGGTTCGGTGAAGGAAGATTTTAGACAGCAAATGTACAAAATTGTCAAGCTGATGAATAGTTCAAGAGGGGAAATTTTAGCGACTGTTATTGGATGCGGGCAGATGGAGGATGAATTAATATCTGCTTTTCGAGAAAATTGGTTGTTGCCGAGACGCGATGATGCCAAGCGAATTTTTCAGCGTGGGGTAGTGCGGGGAGAATTGCGCCGTGATTTGGATGCAGAAATAGTTATTGATGCGCTTTATAGTCCTTTGTTTTATCGATTGTTGTTAAAGCATTTACCTTTAAGCGAAAATTTTGTAGATGAATTAATTGATGTTGTGATGAAGGGATTAGCGTATTAAGTGTATTAATTAATGCTTTATTTCGGTTTACTTAAGTAAATTCGCATTAATCGATAAACCACAATTTGAGAGAATATTTGCTTTGCATTTGTACGTTAGATGTATCTATTTTATGCATCTGACATTATTAAGAATAATCTGTGAATATAAAAATGATATAATTTGATGCTAAATCTTTACATTTTTATCTATTAAGTACACTCACAATTCTTGTTTGTTACTTTAAAAAAACGGCTTATGTTTCTCCGGTTTAATACATAAGATAGGAATTATTCGGAGTTAATAAGTAAGGATAAAAAATGAAAGTTAAGCAAAATATTTTCAAAGTACTTACAGGTTTATCTTTAGGCTTAGGTATTATCAGTAGCGGTTCAACATTAGCTGCGGTAGTTACTTATGATTTCACCGTTGAAAATTTGAATGGAAGTTTAGCAGGTAATACATATAAAGGATATCTTCAATATGATGACAGTCATCCGGCTAATAAAATAACGGGGAATGGTTTTGAAGCAATCACTAGTTCCGACGGTGGTTTATTATTCTCTTTTGATTTTTTAGGTACAACTTTCCAGCAAACTGATGACGAAAGTAACCGTACTCAGTTAAGTTTCAAAAATGGTGCGATCTACTCTTTATACTTTAGGCTTGAATCCGATCGGTATGACTATTCCGATTTAGGATATTCATTTGCTTTTAGATCTTATTATACAGACGAGTTCGGCGAATTGAACATAGTAGATTTCAGTTATTTAATAGATGGTGTTAATGGTAGTAGTGGCAATGGTGATATCGTTTTCTCTCGTCGTGCTTCTAATCCCACTTCTATTCCTGAGCCTAGTAGTTTAATTGGTATAGGAGCAATTACATTGGGATTTATGGTGAAAAATAGAAAAGCTTAACTTTATTCTTTTTTTAAATTAAAAACCCGGCTGATAAAAAACCGGGTTTGTTGAAAACTGAAATTATTAAAATTCATATATAATTACTATGTTTGAATACCCTACCCTGCTGTAAATAGCTTTTGTTATATTAGCCTTGTTGAGAATACAGTTCAAGTCATGACGCTATCAACACCACCAACATCTAACTAATGCAGACATTGTTGCCCGTCTTACTACCCCATCAGCAGTCATGGCATTATTTTTCTGGAACTTAATCACGGCTGCTTTAGTTCTTTCGTCAAAAACACCATTACTTCTGCAAGAGTAAACACCAACCGTTTTCAAACACTCTTGCAAATTGACTACAGCATCTCCAATTGAGCCTTGTTGAAGTGTCATAAAAGTATTTTTAGCCATGATATTCTCCCCTTAGTTACAATTACTCAATTTAAATTCTATTAGCCGATTTATCAAAATAAAATCTCTGCAAATCAACTAAACTTTATCTGTTGAAACATTTGTTAATATTTCAATAACTATTTTGCACTCAACGATAGCAATTGCGATAAAAATATTAGTCTGAGGAACTTAATCGTTGAGACTGAGTAGCTTTAGGTAGAATAGAGAGCTTTGTAGTCAAATTCCGTAAGTTTTATAATTACTTTATTTTTCGTGCCTATCTACTGAATTAACAGTAACGTTTTTTTTCAATTTGGATTATATCCGATTAATTTGTGGAGTAAGATATACCACGATACTTTAGATTTTTACGCGAACGATTATTTTGAGTAACAATTGAACGGTGAATGCAATAGGGTATGCCGCGATAGATAGCAAATCTATTAGTTTCCGAAGTTTTAACTTCAGAATAATTACGCTCGTAAGATAAACCACGATAAGTTAGAAACATTGTTCAATCCTCAATAAACGTTATTGTTTTAGCTGTTTTGTCAATTTCAAACTCCTGCAAAAATTTCTATATAAGTCGATGATTTATAAAACACCATACAGAAAAATGAGGGATTGAATTGATAGCGATTTGACTTAACTTTTCATCAATATTGCTTAATATGTAACAAACTGATGAAGAATTATTGTTTTTGGCTATGTCTGTATATAGGAGCAAGCTATATCAGTTTATGCAGTTTGAAATATTTGCAAAAAAACGCCCGCAGGCTGGAAGCCTGGGGCTAGGATTACAAAGCCCACCTTCGCGGGCTGAATTCTTTATTTATTAGCCCTCGCAGGTGGGCTTCGTTTCCGTAGCGATGCCCTTCGAGGGTATTGATACCTTTGATTCAATCCACCCGACAACGAGCTTCATCATCACAACCCAATTTTTCCTGACGTTGTTTAATAACAGTTCCTAAATTTGGTCTTCCGGTTAAACGCAAACGTAAATCTGCCCAAATACCATAAATGAAATTGGCGATCGCCCCCAAAATTGGCAACTTTGTAATCGCGTAAACCCAACCCATTCCCAAGGCTTCGTACACCCGACGGAACACTTCGACGTTTTTAATAATCGTACCGTCGGGTAAAATTGCGTGAATTCTTCCCATCGCTGTTTCAAAGTCAATCCCAGCATTTTCTTCTGGATTGTAGTCATCTGCTGCGATATCTACAAATGCAACTTTACCTCTCCCCGCATCCCGCTTTTGCAAAAAATTAACTTCGCGCAAACATAACGGACATTCACCATCGTAAAGTAGTTTGATTTCCCAAGGTTGGTTGAGGGTTTGGTTGGAATTATTTACGGTGCTGGTTGAGGAAGACATAACTTGATTTATATAAGTTGTGTATATGAATGATATATGTATTGTGACAAATTATGAAGAAAAATGAAGGGGATTATTAAAAGTATTTTTTTCTCCTCCGCTTCTCTATGAATACCCTATAGAAAAATTGATTAAATAAATGTTACAAAGTTTAGTAAAATGACACTAATAATAAAATAAGTATTTCTTACTATTGAAATCATGGCGGAACATTTTCCTTGGCTAACCGCGATAGTTTTATTTCCACTTATTGCTTCTGCGTTCATTCCGTTGATACCGAGTAAAAGTGGTAATCGCGTGAGATGGTATGCCACCGGGGTGGGAATGGCAGACTTTATATTGATGTGCTTTGCCTTTTGGCGGAATTACGATGCAAGCAGTGCAAGTTTTCAACTAGCGGAGAGTTATGCTTGGGTACCTCAGTTAGGTTTCAACTGGGCTGTTTCCGTCGATGGTTTATCCGTTCCTTTGGTATTATTGGCGGGTTTTGTCACCACGCTGGCAATGTTTTCAGCTTGGCAGGTTGATCGCAGATCGCATTTATTTTACTTTTTGATGTTGGTGCTGTATTCGGCACAGATTGGGGTGTTTGTCGCCCAGGATTTAATGTTGTTCTTTATTATGTGGGAAGTTGAATTAGTTCCCGTATATTTACTGATTAACATTTGGGGTGGTAAAAATCGACGTTATGCTGCAACCAAGTTCATACTCTATACCGCAGCCGCTTCCATATTTATTTTAGTTGCCGCGATCGCAATGGCTTTGTATGGTGGCGAAAATGTAACTTTTGATATGGCGGTTCTGGCAACGAAGGATTATTCGTTAGGTTTTGAGTTGTTACTGTATGCAGGATTATTAATTGCATTTGGCGTAAAGTTAGCAATCTTCCCCTTACATACATGGCTGCCAGATGCTCACGGTGAAGCTTCGGCTCCCGTATCGATGATTTTGGCAGGTGTGTTGTTGAAAATGGGCGGTTATGGATTAATTCGCCTTAATTTAGAGTTACTTACCGAAGCACACATTTACTTTGCACCAGTTTTAGCAACTCTGGGAGTAATTAACATTATTTATGGGGCTTTGAATTCCTTTGCTCAAACTCATATGAAACGGCGTTTAGCTTATTCGTCAGTTTCTCACATGGGATTTGTGCTGTTAGGAATTGCTTCCTTTACCGACTTGGGAATCAACGGTGCAATGTTGCAGATGATTTCCCACGGATTAATTGCATCGGTATTATTCTTCTTGGCTGGGGTGACATACGATAGAACCCACACCATGAAAATGGATGAAATGGGTGGAATTGGACAAGTGATGCCCAAAGTATTCGCATTGTGTACGATGGCAGCAATGGCTTCCTTAGCGCTTCCCGGAATGAGTGGATTTATCAGCGAGCTTTCGGTATTGGTTGGTGTAACTACCAGCGATATTTACAGTTCAACTTTCTGTACGGTAACGGTTTTCCTCGCTTCAGTAGGGATTATCTTGACTCCGATTTATTTACTTGACTTGTTGAAACAGGTATTTTACGGAGAAGGGAAAGTCGTCTGCGATATTGGTAATGCGAAATTTGAGAATTTAGAAGCAGAAGGTACCGCTTGTTTCGGTACCGATTGCGTTTTACCAGGTGAATCGATTTACAGAGATGCCAGCGCTCGTGAAGTATTTATTGCAGCTTGTTTCTTAGTGTTGATTATCGGGATTGGGTTTTATCCCAAAGCTGTAATGCAGATATATGATGTCAAGACAGTAGCGATAAACGCTCAAGTTAGGGAATCTTATACGCAAATAGCAGAAAGTAATCCCGGTGTTTATGCCAGAGGAAATGTCACACCTGAAATTGCCAAAGCCGAAGTTGCTCCGGTTTTAGGAACTGTGAAATAAAGATTCGGGAAAATTGAATAACTAATGTAGAGACGTTGCAGTGCAACGTCTCTTATTTTTTAGGGTGGTAACTATTCCGTTATCGGTAGAGATGATTATAAAAATAACCGCCGAGAGCGCAGAAGAAAGAGAAAAAGAGAAATTGTATAATGCAGCGTCTTTATTTTTTATAGTTAAATCAAATTTTTTAGGAATAATTGTTGGGATTTTCAACTGTTAACCCTTCGTTTGTAGCTGCTGTATTCAACTCATTATCGGCAGATACAAATATTATCGGAGGTAAATTATTAGCTAAGTAGGTGGGTGGGAAAATTTATAATTATGTCATTGCGAGTGTAACGGAGTGAAACGAAGCATTCACCGAAGGTGTGGATCATCACAAGCACTTTGATAGTTTTACATTCCGTTACATAGATCGGTTTATTCCAGCCTACCTACTTAAGTCCTATAAATATTTAAACAATGTATCAATGCAAAACTTACATTATTCTAAGGAAAAAGAATCGAAAAACAGAATATTACCTTAGAATCAAATCAATAGATTTACAACGAAATTATTTACTCTATACCACCATGATTCCTTAATATTTGAGCAATATCCTCATACCCTTTTTCTAGAACAATTCCGAGAGCAGTTTTTCCACTTCTCGTGCGACTATTTACTTCTGCACCATGTAGAATTAATAAACTTACTATATCTCTATGACCATAAGTTGCAGCTATATGTAAAGGAGTAATTCCTTTAATCGTTTTACTATTAACTTTTGCTCCAGAATCAATTAATAATCTTACAACTTCAATATGACCACTTGTCATCACTGAATGAAGAGAAGAAAGACCATCCCAGTCTTGAAGATTAACATCCGCCCCATTTTGAATGAGAAAATTGACTAAGTTTATGTGTCCAGGTCTGGAAGCTTCATGTAGAAAAGTTAATCCTCGGCTATCTCTGATATTAATATCAACTCCTTTGTTTAAATATTTTCTAATAGTAGCTACATCTCCATCAATAGCTGCTTCATGTCTTCTATTTTGATAAATTGGTAATAAAGCCGGAGTAGAAAGCGTGATGAATCCGAATAGCCACATAAAATAGTAAACTTTGTTTCCAGTCCATGATTTATAAATTGCAACAAACAAACATACAAAAAGAATAAATGCCAAAGCGCGTGTAAAAATAAGCATAATTAAAACATTGGACAACTAAGTATTTTCCCTGATAGTATTTAACTCATATTGACCTTAAATGCCTCGGAGAAGCGATCGAGAAAAATATGGGTGTGAATCTTCAAAATATTCGTTCAATCAAGTCTAATATATGGAAGCTTTATATATTAAAAGGATTAGAGTTTGCTTGGTTCCCAATTCCTGTGATTATTCTTTTTTATGAAAAAAGCGGTTTATCGTTTGAACAATCCCTACTTTTAAAAACCATTTTATCACTATCAATATTTATATTTGAAATACCTTCCGGTTACTTTGCAGATATTTTTGGTAGAAAAGCTTGCTTAGTTTCAGGGGGATTAATCTGGACATTAGGATTATTATTTTACTGCTTTCAAACTGGTTTTTCAGCATTTGCAATTGCAGAAATTTTATCCGGTTTGGCTGCTAGTCTTATATCTGGTGCAAATACAGCTTTAGGATTCGATAGTTTAGTCAAAATAAATCAAGAGCAAAACTACCGTCATGTAGAAGGAAGACTCGGAGCTATTGCGGGAGTTGCAGAAGCAATTTGTGGTTTGATAGGGGGTTTAGTAGCTGCTCGCAATTTGGTTTATCCTTTTTACTTACAAACGATTTGTATATTCTTATATTTTCTAATTGCTTTAACTTTAGTTGAACCAAATTTACATCAATCATCAACTAATTCCTCTCAAGCAATCGATCGCAGGGAAATATGGCAAGCAATCCGTTTTTCACTGTTAGAGAATAAAAAAGTGAAATGGTTAATTTTATTTTCAGCCAACTTTGGAATTGCCACCTTTCTTGCTGTTTGGTTATCTCAAGCAGATATGCAAAGTCGCGGTTTAGCAGTTTCTAGCTTTGGATTTGCTTGGGCTGCATTTCATTTGATATTGAGCTTTGCTTCTTTTAAAGCAACATCGATTGAGAATATTTTGGGTACAAAAAAAGTCTTTTTGGGTTTAGTTATATTATTAGGTCTATCTTATACCTTTCTGGGTTTGATTAACCAAGTATGGGGAATTATATTTATTGCTTTGATTTACTTCAGTAGAGGTGTTCATAGTCCTTTATTATTAAATTGTATTAACCAAAATCTTCCTTCATCAATTAGAGCTACAGTACTTTCTATCAATAGTTTTATGTTTCGTTTAGGTTTTGTGATAATTGCTCCAGTGGTTGGATGGATTACAGACACATATAATTTGGATACAGCTTTGTTTTTATTTGGTTTGATTTTTATTGGTTTTGGAGTCTTTTGCTGGCAGAAATTAGTTGGATCGGAAGTTTTTTAAATTATTTAACAATTGCTTTGATTTGCTAAAAAATTGAATTTAAAGAATACTTTAATGATGTTGAGAGAGTTATAGAAGGAACCGAACCTAAAATCAAATTACCCGATTAATTTTTAGTTAACTAATGATTGATAGAAATAGATATTGTAGGCATTGTAATTCAATGTCTACGATTAATTACTTTCTTCCCAGCTCTACGATTACCGATATAAAAAACCATTCTAGACCCATACGCGGAGGAAAGAGAGATAGGTAATTATAGAGCAAGAAGGGAGTATATAAATTAATCACCGATCAAACTATTCCCACACAAAACGACGAATAAAAAACTGATTGGGAATCTCTTTCTCACTTCCCGGTACAAAACGGTGACGAAACAAAGATTCCGTCAGCAAAATTTCTTTCCCTGCAACGGTTAAATTAACAGGTAAATTCATCCCAGAAGCCAAAACCTTAAATTCAGGTTTACTTTTAGCATCATCCAATTCCTGTAACTGTAATAAACGACCATTCCCACTTTCTACTCCTCCCTCAATCATCAAAAGAGAACCATCATCAGCTAAAGCGATAGCATCCGAACCGTCTATCTTACGAGGTAATTCGATTTCTTCCACAGTCCGATTCGGGTTGATCTTAAATAATCGACCATCCGAATACATCGTCACGAACAAAACACCATCTTCTCTACGAGCAATTCCAGATAATCCAAATCTCTTGTTGGTACTCCATAGTTGATTTTCTACCCAAGTTTGAAATTGAGTTGCTCCTGGTGACAGATATAGAATTCGAGGTTTGAGAGAATCAGTTACATAAATACCACCATTGGAATCAACAGCAATATCATTACCAAAACCATCATCGGGAATAGTTATGATTTTTAATACCCTCGACGAGTTAATATCGATTGCAAAAATTCGGTGTGGTTTACCAACAGTACCTAAAACATCCGGAGAAGCTCCCCATAATATTCCTCTGGCTTCATCCAATCTGAGGGTGGTAACTGCAAAAATATCTTTATTCCCTTGAAAAAAACTTTTAATTTGATTATCAGGGGAAATTTGTAAAATATCACCACTAGTAATCGAACCCACATAAACTGTTCCGTTATCGGAAACGGGTGATTCCATTAGGATATTGAAAGCCTTTAGGTAATGCGATGGGATTTAATTCTTTATCTCCAGCATTCGCGACACAAGAATGAAGCGAAGGTAAAACAATTGCCAAAATGCATCCTAAAATTAATTCTCGTCTTTTCATTTTTTTACTCTTACTACTGCTATATTGCATAAATTCTGAAGGGAGACGTAAAATTTTACGTCTCTACATTGGTTTCGTTAAACTCGATGTCCTGGAATTGTATATCCACCATCAACAGATTCATTTTTTAATCTCCAATCCTGTATCGGAATAGTAGTGGTTAACTGCAATAGTTTGAATGGATTCGTTTTCCCACAACCGTCGGGAGACGTTATTTATAACGTCTCTACAATCCGTTGGAATTAATGCGGTGGAATAGTAGTAAATATCGTTCTTAAATTATTTACGTTCCCCGTTCCCTCAACCCTTTAATTGTTTTTCTAAATACTGCTTCCAGAAAATACAGCTATGGTCATTTTCACCAGTTTCCTCCAAATATTGATAATGTTCGATTTTCAAATCAATGATTTTGAGGTTTTGCGTTAATTCCTGTAAATGTTGAGTAACGCGATCGCGATGTTTCTCAAGTAGCAAGCGCCGCTCTCCAACTTCATTTGGACGCTGACGCACTAAATTTGTAAAATCCTGCATTTCTTGAATTGACATCCCCGTTTCCCGCAACCGAATCAAAAATTCCAGCCAAGCAACATCCTCGGCAGAATATTGCCGATGATTGTTAGATGCTCTTTCAATAGTTGGCAGCAGTCCAATTTTCTCGTAATAACGCAAAGCATGGATGCTCAAACCTGTTATCGAAGCAACTTGTTGAATGGTGAACTTGCTCATGTTACGACTATAAGACCTAGAGTGCGCTCTAGGTCAATAGTATTTTAGATTTTTTATTTTCTATTCCCTTATCGGAACAGTAATAATTACCGTTGATTGCTAAGCAAATTTTAGAAGATTTTCGTTTGAGCCTTAATGTAAAAAAGGGAATTACCAACTTAGAATCTAAAATTTATATATAAAAACATTGAGGAATTTTCTGCTAACATCTTGGAATTTTAGAAATAGAAGTTGATTTTGATCGATGGACGGCTTCTTTTTATGTTTCAATTTCATCTTGTGGAGGTGCTGTCTGGGAAGAAAGTCTTGGATATGATTTTAACTGATGCGGTATCTTCAATATTAAGTCAGTTCTCATCCATTTTATAATTCAATTTTATAATTCAATTTATTCAAAAATAAATTCTCAAAGGTTCGGCTAAAATCATTAATATCTGATTTAATTACATGGTAAAATATTATATAGAAACCAAAATTTATTCTTGTTATTGTCTAAGTTAAGGATTTTTGGTTTATCGAGCAAGGGCATCATAAATAACTAGGTTCTCAAAGCCGATAGCACTGGAAAGGATTGAGAACCAAACATCTAAGCTGCTTAATTTTGATATTGAATTTTTAATAGCGAGAATGGAAACTCAAACCTTCGTTTTACTTCTAAGAATACTAGTGTAATAATTAATTCAAAGCAGGCTTTATCAGTACTGATGCTCGATGCTAAATCTGAGGAATATCCTCTACAGTAAATTCTAATTTAGCAACAGCTTGTCCAATTGTTTTAAAATGATTAGATTCTACGATAACAAGTATAAATATAATAAATTACTAATTTTAGATATTGATGAAACATTAATTTCTAGTTCTGAAACACAACTCGATCGACTACCGGATTTTGAATTAAATTTTGAAATAGAAAAATATTTTGTTTACAAAAGACCAGGATTATCAGAATTTATTGCAAGTTGTAACAATTGGTTTCGTTTAGCAGTATGGACTGCATCTAGCTCAGATTATGCTCGTGAAGTCATTAAAAATATTTTTCCCGACAATATAAAATTAGAATTTATTTTTTCGAGGGAACGCTGTGTTTTTAAAAGAAATCCTGAATTAGATGTCATTGAAACATTTAAGCCTTTAAAGAAAGTTAAGAAAAAGGGTTTTTCGTTAGATAGTGTTTTGATTGTAGATGATATTGCCCAAACATTTAAATACAACTATGGAAACGGCATTTTAGTAAAAAAATACCAGGGGGAAGCGGATGATATAGAACTTTTTATGCTATTGAAATATTTGGAAATGATTAGTTGGGAAGAAAACGTGCGAATCATCGATAAGCGTCATTGGAAAGATAAAGTTGATTAGGGTTTGCAAAAAGAAATAAACCCAATTAAAAAACCGGGTTTCCAAACACATCAAATTAATAAAAATCAAACTTTAACTTGTCGATTTCTTACTATTCCGGCAAAGGCTGCGCTAGTTACGAACATGATTAGACTGTATATTGCTGCTGGTATTGCCATATTTGGGGAATTCAAAAGTGTAGTTGCAACGGCGATGGCCAAGGTACCGTTTTGAATGCCGACTTCTACTGTAATTGCTTTAGCGCTGCTAGAATCAAGTTTACCAAGAGTTGCAATGGTATAACCCAAAGCCATTGTTAATAAATTTAAAGTTAAAGTAACTCCACCAACTTGGAAGAAAAAGCTTGCTACGTTATTCCGTTCCTTTAAAAGTAAACCTGCAATAATTAATCCTAAGAAGAATAGGGAAAGCCATTTAACAAATTTTTCCACCTTTGTTGCAAATTTAGGAGTGTAATTATGCAGTAACATTCCTAAAGCAACCGGAATAAAAGTTATTACCGCAATTTGAATTACTGTTTTAACAAAAGGTAACTGTAAAGCAACTGCTTCTCCCATAAACTTCTGCATTGCTAGGTTTACCACTAACGGAATAGTAAACACTGTAATTAAACTGCTAATTGCGGTAAGGGTAATTGAAAGAGCAACATTTCCCCTTACTAAATAAGTCACCATATTAGAAGTTGGGGCCACCAGGGCAAGCCGCTAAAATCATTACTCCCACAGCTAACTCTGGTGAAAGGGGAAAAATTGTCGCTAAGAGAAAACCTATTATTGGTAAAACGATTAACTGAGCTATTAAACCAAAAATTACAGCTTTGGGTTGAATAAAAACTCGTTTAAAATCATTTAACGTAAGCCCTAAACCCATTCCCAGCATGATGATGAATAAAGCTAGGGGTAGGAAAACAGTGGTTAGAAAACTTGATTGCATAATTCGATTTATATTTTAGATTTAGATTGCAGAATTTCAATTTATTTTCGATTCCGTCATATTATTAGCTCTCGAATAGTCTAAGCGTTTATTATACATAGCTCCCCTACTCTGCACGCTAACTCATCGTAACGCAGTGGGTTCTCAATCACTTTCCTTAATAAGGAAGTCGGAGGCAGACTGAGTTTTGTATTTACAACAGATTGCATTTTAAAATCCACTAAGATATTCTATACTCGATTACCAATTACCAATTAGCAGATTATGAGTTCTAAATGGAGATTAAAACCCGGTTATTTAACAGAAGGTGGCTCAGACTTAGAATCAACTTTGATTTTTTTTGGTCGTTTTCTAACTGACCGAAGTTCGGAAGACCCTTTACCAAAAAAATCTTTATTTTCTGATGATGGAAAGTTTGAATGGGACTATGCAGCACCTTTAGAAAAAGTTATTAATTCACAAGAAGATTGGGAATTTCTGCTTCAACATCCTTATTTATTTCGTAATTCATTTATTATCATTGAACCTTGGGAACATGTAGGCAAAAATAATGAATATAATGAGACAGTGAGAGCATCAAAAAATGTCGCTTTTATTGCTCAAAAAATTGCCGATTGCGATTCTATTTTACTTCCCGTTTGGCATACGGGACTTTTTGAAATGAATTCGATGATTTCTATTCTTTCTTCTAGTATGGCAATAATATTAGAAGGAGGAAATGCTTCCGTTCATGATGCTTCTCAATGGACTCATCCTAACTGTTCTAGGGAAGATATGTTAACTTTGGTCGAGCAAATCATTCTATCTCGTTCCCCTCAAAGCGCTCCCGCGATTATGATTTGTGTCAGTCATCAATTAGCAGCAGAAGCTCACATTCGTTTAATCAAACGTGCTGTTCAAGATGTACTTAATACAGAAGAACTTGTTCGTGATGTTGAAGGAGAAGCAATAATATCTTTAAAATCAATTTGTCAGAAAATTTATTCTCTAGGAGAAAAGCTGAAAATTGAGAAACGGGATGGTAGAATAGTCGCTCAAGGTTGGAATGATGCTAATTTTGCAGTGGTTCTCAATGAAGATAAAGAAATCGGCGATTGCGAATTATTACCTTACAAAACTCCCAGAGCAAAAAACTCATCTATTCCCATCGAACTGCTTGAAGCTCACAAGATAATGGCTTATGAGTATGAAGGAGTTATTGATAAAATGATTGTAGAACATGGACGGGATGTTGATATTTCCATGTTTCATTATGAAGAAGTCAACGAAGAAGCAATTCTGTTTGCAAATTGGGCTTACATTTATCTTCACAACGCTATTGTTTCCTACCGAGATATAATCGCTGGTAGTCAACTTTCTTGGTTATTGAAATTACCTTACTCGATAGAAATTTTAGCCTCAACAGAAGCATCGGGACAAATTTTAACTGAATGTTCCTGCACTTGTATTAACTATAAAGACTTTGAAACCAAAAAAATCCGTCGTTCTTTCACTTGTCAATTTCATCCAGAATTATTAAGCGATTTACGAGAAATTGGTAAACGTCCCGAACCAAATTATCAAGAATTAAAACAAAGTGATGGAATTCGGCTATTTGTTGAATTACTTTATGAAGCAATACAGGATTAATAATAAGTTAGGAGTTATACCATTTCTTTATAAAGATGCGCTTAATTTAGCCCACGCAGGTGGGCTTTGTTCGAGTAGCCCTACTCTTCCAGAGTGAGGGCGATTTAGCGCAGCCTCATACAGAATTGGTATTAGGAGTTACCAGTTCACAATCCTCAGATTTTTCACTACTCCTTTATATAGGTGAGAGCCAAATCAACTTATGCAGTTGTAATCTGCCTTAAGTCTGTTCGAGGTAAATAAAGCGAACTAATTTATTTTCACAATATAAATGTACTACAATAGATATAAAAGCTGAAAACTAAATTTTAAATCCTTCTATATATGTTCTCGAATCGCAGAAACTCTCAACAGAAGCAAAATCATATTCTGTTTCGACATGGTGACGTTTTGTTAGCTCCGATTGCTACTATTCCGCCAAGGGCACAAAAGCGTGCGGGTGTTACTTTGGCTCATGGTGAAGTCACCGGACATAGCCATCGGATTATGCAAGAAGATGCAGTTCAGCTATGGGTACGCGGGAATGAGCTTTTTCTGGAAGTTAAACAAGCAACTGCGACCTTAATTCATGAAGAGCATCGAGCCATTGAATTATCTCAAGGGATTTATCGGGTTTGGAAACAACGCGAATATCGTCCCGATGCTTATGTTGAGGTAGAAGATTAATGCGAACTATGATGTCCAAGGGACGTATTCCCAGGAGATTAGTTAAACGGCGATCGCACGAAAGTAACGAACCGATAGCTCCAGAATTAGCTCGAAAAATTATCCTTGAGCATCGTGGATGGGATGGAATGAGAGTTAACGGTAATTTGGATTTAAGCGGTGCATCGCAGCTTTTTAATTTACCCGAAAATCTTACCTGTGAAACTCTCGATATCAGCGATTGTCCGAACTTAACTAATCTTCCTCAAGGTCTTCATGTTACTCATTGGATTGAATTAGCTGGCAGTGGGATTACTAATTTAGGAAAAGGACATGGTTTTGTCTTGCGGTTTAGGGGTGTGCGGGTAACTGACCGTATTGCTTTTGAATCGGATTCGATGACAGGTCAAGATATTCTTAGTGTTGAAAATATTGAACTACGTCGAGTACTAATTGAGCGATTGGGATACGAAACATTTTTGCAGCAAGTTGGAGGATTAATCCGCGATCGCGATCGAGATGTTGGGGGAGAGCGTCAACTTGTATATATACCCTTTGAAGATGATGAAGCTCTGATGATTTTAAAAGTGATTTGTCCATCCACCGCACATACTCATGTATTGCGCGTTCCTCCATATATGCAAACTTGCCATCAAGCAGCCGCTTGGATTGCCGGATTTAACAATCCGGATGATTACAATCCTTTGATTGAAGCATAAAAACTCTGTAGAGACGTAGCACTGCTACGTCTTTGCACTGCTACGTCTCCAACAATGGGCAAAATCACGACTTCATTTTAACTAACAGCAGCAGGCTGAACAAAACGCTTAATCTGACCGCAAGCAATATAAGACTTACCGTCGGGGCCGGTTTTAATTTCATCAACAACGTAAAGCATTCCTTCTTCACGCACTGAGCGAGGAAAACGCATATTCCAATCGGGTTCGTATCCGTCAGCAACTACCCTAGCACGCAGTTTTTTTCCGTCTTTAACGCACTGAACTAAAATACCGCGATTTACAGCGTCGGTGGTAGGAAGGTCGGCAGCGCTAGCTGGACCTTTGGAAGCTTTAGCATTACTAATTCTCTGTACCTGTCTGGGAGCAACAAAATTATCTGCTTCACCGGGTTTAGCAAAACGATTGATTTTACCAGTTACACGATAAAAAGTACCGTTACTCGAAAGCTCTAATCCTTCAACAATATAGCTCGCTCCTTCAGCACGAATTGAACGGGGGAACTGAACTTTTTTAGTTGAATCGTAACCATCGGATTTTACTTTGATCCGTAGTTTACCCTTTTCTCTAACGCAATATAATTCAACACCAGAACCAGCTTCATTTACTGTCGGCATTCTATATATTTCCGCACCCGCAGTTACACCACGACCTACCAACTCGCTGCGATTGCGAGTCATTGCTTGATAAGTCTGGTCGCGCAGTTCTTTACGTCCTGCATTGCCCAAAGCTCTTTGTGCAATCTGTTGAGCAAAATATTCAAGCTGGTCTATTTCTTCAGCTATTTCAAAATTCTCGTTTAAACCTTTATTTCGTAAGTCTTCTACAATCAACTTCAAAGCTTGTTCGGCTTCGGAATGTTTACCGTATTCAGCTAGCTCAAGAGCAGTTTCTTTGACTTTGGCAATAGTCAAGCGACTCAGATCGAGCATGACATCACTTGAAGAAGCAAAAGCCGATTCCTCAACCGTACCAACTTTAGCAATCACGTCTAAAGTTCCGGAGACGCTCACAATCACATTATCTTGAACTACATCAGCAGTGTAATGCAGTTTCATTACAGGTTTTTCACCAATGGGAGCATCAGAAATATCGAGACTTAATCCTAAAAGTTTATCTTCACCCTCGTAAAGTTCACCTAGAGTAATTACGGATTGACCGGAATTGTTTTGGTCAACTTGAGCAAGACTTAAAGTATCAACCAGATTCACACCATCAGCCAACTCAAGAGTAACTTTCAGATTTTGACCTACAACCGCTCTGAGACTATCTAATTCAATACTAAAAACTTCAGATGCTTCATCAATACTTTGAATAAAATAAAAGTTACCATTAGCAGCCCTTGCCATACCAATCAAAAGGTCTTCATTGAAACCTTGAGCAAAACCCAAAGTTGTTGTTGTAATACCTTCTTCAGCTTTTTGTGCTGCCGTTGCCGTAAGTATTTGCGGGTCTATAACACCCATATTTGCGCGACCATCCGTCAGTAGAAGCACGCGGTTTATTTTTTGGCTATCAAGTTTATTTTTTACATATTCGCAACCCTTGAGCCATCCACCAGATAGATTGGTAATACCTCCCGCTCTAACTCTGCGTATCGCATCTTTGAGCGCAGACTTATTAGTAACAGACTGAGGTGGTATAACGGTATCTACTCTGTCATCGTAAACAACCACCGAAAGCATATCATCTGTTCCCAACTGGTCTACTACAGATTCAGCAGCTTTGAGAGCATGATGTAAAGGGGCACCAGCCATAGAACCCGAACGGTCAATTACCAAAGAAAGATTCAGGTTGCGTCTGGGAGATTCAAGGATTTCAGCAGCACGAAAACGCAACAATACATTAGCCTTTAATGAGCTTCCTGTAGGTAGGATAGCTTGGTCAAATTCGTAGCTTGTATTTATCATGACGGTAAAAGTTTTAAGTGATATTTGATTAGATTTGAATTTATTAAAAATCAGCAATCTTAAAATGTGGAAACACTCTTCTGTTGTATTTAGGGTACCCAAAATTTTTATTGGATTTAACATTTTGCAATTGCCGTACAACAGGGAATAGAAGACTGAGGGCTTTGCAATGCCGATCCGAATGCAGCATTCTCGTTAAGCCCTAAGATTTACCTCGTCATTCTTCGATCGACTTAACAGTATATTTGTACTACACCTTTAGATTAGTTTAACTAAATCATTTTGTCAATAACGTCTGGGACAACTCGTCCTTAAATATCAATCAACCCCACGCCTAGTACTTCACCAACGCAAAATTGCCGGGTGAAGACAGGGAGGGGGAAGAGAGGGGAAGAAAAAAATATGATTATTAACCCCCTGCATAGTTCCTTTGGTGGAGTTCTTGTTGTTAAAAAGGAATTTGAGAAGAGTTATTTTGTAGTGATGGAAGAAATAATCAACGATATCAAACAGAATATAGCGGATAAAATTAGATGGTCTTATCCAATTGCACTCAAGCTTCAACAATACGACTATCGTTTAGCAGTTCATAACTACTTGAGAAAATTCTACCGGGTCATGCACGTCTTTGATTAATAATGGTTCAGCAACTATCAATTTCGGAAAATCCTGCTTTAGTAGTTGATTGCATAAATTCTGAAGGGTTCGTTTTTTCCCGTAACCTTCGGGAGACGTTATGTATAACGTCTCTACAACACATCGGAATTAATGAAAAGGACTAGTAGTTTTTTCGCAACGTTAACAGTCTGGGAAGAACAAATCAACAGTAAAGAATGAAAATCTAAGCTGCTCAGGATTGTTTATCTTAGCAAAACGCTGTTTTTTACGAACAAGCTTTATCCAAATATCAACTGTATGTAGGAATTCTCTGCGAACAGCCACATCCTGTCCTTGTTCATACTAATTAAAACTTAATTGCATAACCTGCGCTTAAGCTTATACCAATACCATCACCAAAATTATCTGTGACATCTGTAAATATAGCATTGATAACTATAGGAGTTTTTTTAATGGGGGCAAAAGAACCACCTACATTTAAGCGATTCCCAGTCCAGCTGCTTACCCAAGCTACTTCTGGAGCTGTTCTTATACCTATACTACCGAAGATATTAGCGGGATTTTCATTAGCTGCGATCGCGCCTTTAGAACGAAATATCCCGCTACCAACACCTAAAGAAAAGGTTAAAGGCATTTTATTATTTGGGTCATTCGGTTGCAAATCAAATGACTTTGTAACTACTCCATATATAGTATCTTTCGCTCTGTTGGAATCTCCCCAAGTCACAGGATTCGCATAACCAACCGCAACAGCACCACCATTACCAAGATATTTATGTACTTTAACCCCTAAGAAACCGCTATCTCCAAAGTCAAAGTTACTGTTACCACCACCGACGCTGGTAATATTGGCATTAACCTCAATACCAATACTTTTAACAGTATCTCCCAAACCAAAACCAATGGATAAAGAACCATCAGTACGTCCATCTTCTAAAGGGAAGAATAATCCGCCCCCAACGTAAGCTTGTCCCCAACTTGCACCGTAAGCGGATGGTGTACCTGCTGTAGAACCAGGTGCAGCACCAAAAGTTATTGCTTCTACAGTAATGGGGTCAATTAAAAGTTCTCGACGTAACTCATTTGCTTCTTTTAAGGTGTCGCCTATAACTTCAGAAGAATCTATTTGGGTAATTTTTTGTCCCAATTGTTTATTGATATTTTCGCAACAATAATCTTTAGATTTTTCTATAGATTTTTCTAAGTTATCTATGTTGATATACACATCACCCGTTGCTAATGGTTTATTCTCTCCTACCAACAATTTAGAAGATAAGTAAATTGGTTTTAACAACTGTTTTTTTTCAATTTCAGTCAGTTTGTTAATAGATAGTTTTAGTTTTGAATCAGATTTTAAAGTTGAGGTTATTTTTCTTGATAAATTATTTTTTTGATTTATCGTACTGAATGCGGGCTTTTGCCAAAAGCTTAATGTAACAAGTAGAGCACATAGCAGTTTGAAGCCAAAGTACAAGTAGAAAAATAAACTAGTAGTATGATTAGGTGTTTTTTTATGCATTATTAATATCAAAATATTTGAATGTTTACTTTGGAAATATAATTTATGTGGATATAATTTTTACCGAATCAAACATACTACCTTAAAAAATAAATATTTTCGTTTTGTAGTACGTTAAGATTAGGAAAAGTGTAAGAAAGTTAGAATAATTAATCACTGCTATTTGTAAATAGCTAGATATTTAGAATGATTCAATAGTAATTAGAATAGGTTTGCACTCTCTTGTCGCCATTTATTACCATTCCCAATACATTAGTTCGTGCCATTTTTAAGTTGTCTATAGCTTGCATTATTCCTAACCTGTGTGTTTGATGAATTCTGGCTACAAATATAACACCATTTGTTAATGGTGCAATTAAATTAGCATCAGCTAAACCGATTAAAGGTGGAGTATCATAAATTACTAAATCAAATTTAGAGTGTAAATCTTCCATGATTTGCCTCATTTTTTGAGAGGAAAGTAACTTTGTTGGATCTGGAGGAATTGGTCCAGCGGTAATTACAGATAGTCCACCTATTGAAGATAGCTGTCGTATAGCTGTTTCTAAAGGTATATTTCCAGAAAGCAGATTACTTAATCCCCAGAGATTATTTAAATTAGATAAATCATGAATTTGTGGTCGGCGCATATCTGCATCTACTAATAATACTCGTCTTCCCATAGCACAAGCTGTTTGCGCTAAGTTGAATGCAACTGTAGACTTACCGTCTCCAGACATAGCAGAACTGATAACTAAGGAATTAATAGTTTCATCAGAACTGAGTAACTGAATATTGGTATGCAGAACCCGAAATGCTTCTAAAAATCTGGATGATTCACTATACTTTTTAATAGCTATCTCTTGCTGGGGAATATCTTGCGTGGATCGCAAAGTCTTCGCAGGGAGAACATTCACTGTTTCATTAAAGCTATTTGCTTCTAAAGCAAGTTTTTGTTGGCTATATAAGGACTGTTTTTCAAAAGGAATATTTGCTAGAAGAGGTAATCTGATATTTTCTTTGAAAGCTTCGATAGAATGGTACCGATTATCTAACTTTTCAATAAGTAATCCGCTACCAATTCCTAAAATAGTGCTAGCAACAAATCCTAAAATTAAATTACGTGGAATACTTGGAGATATTGGGTCTTCAGGTAAAATTGGTGTTTGAATTAACTGCCAAGGAATTTGTGTTTGTGCTGCTTCTATTTGTAGCTTTTCACGAGTAGCTAAAAAACGATTTAAGCTATCATTTGCAATTTGTAATTCCGCGATTAACTCAGTATATTTCCGATTTATATATGGTAGTTGCTCAATTTTTTTCTTAAGTTGCTGTTCTGTTGTAGCTAATGCTTCACTTTGCTGTTGTAAATTCCGTACTTCTGAAACTGCTTCAGCACGTCTTATATATAGGACTCGTTGCGCTTCTTGACGCAGCAAAGGCAGTAGTTTCTGTCGTTTTTCTCGCAAATTTTGAATTGGAATGCTATTCTCCAGAAAACGTGTTGATTCACTAGCTATTTGAGACTCTAATCCACGTAATTGGACAATCAGTTGCTGGTATACGGGTGCGTCATTCAGTACCGCTAATGCTCCTTGTTGATTTTGTAAATTATTTAACCCTGAATAAGCATGTGCCAGTTTTTGGTCGGCTTCTACTCGTTTTTCTGATAATATTTTTAGTTCGTTAGAAATTTGTTCGGCTTGAGTTTCTGGCTGGAGAAAATCCTGCTTTTGTCTAAATAGTTGTAGTTCTTCCTGAAGTTTGTTTACACGCTTCTGAATGGGTGACAATTGCTTTTCTACAAAATTAAGACCTTGACGCAAGTGAGTTTGACGATTTTCTAAACTATACTGTAAATAAACTTGAGCAAGTTTATCTAATACTGCTTTAGTCTTAACTCTATCATTGGCTTCGTAAGCAACTTCTATAATTTTAGTTTCACCCAAGCGAACAATACGAAGAGATTCTATTAAAGACTCATAGTCAATATCTCCATAAGAAGCTTGCAACTCCTTAACCACTTTTGTCATGAATTCAGGACTTTTAAGGACTTGAATTTGAGTTTCGTAATCAAGACCTGACTTAGTTAAGCTTCCTTCAAAAATTGTGGGTAAATCGTTTTCTTCACTGTTTACAGGTTCAGCTAGAATTTGGAATTTACTTTCGTATTGAAATTCTTGATTGAGGGTGAAAGTCACAACACCAGCCATTACAAGACTTGCCACCCCTAAAATTGCTAAACTTCGTCGTTTAATAATGCTGAAAAATTGACGTAAATCCCAGTCATCTTCTTCAGTTTCACCCCAAGGTATAGGTTGAGCTTGAAGCAACTGAGGTGCATAGCCTATGTCTCGATTTTCAGTTGAGGATTTAAAAGAATATGTCTCCATTGCTTCTTTACGCTTACTATAAGTCTAAAGGGGAGCATCAAAACTATCAGCCAACAGAGAATAATCACTGAGACTTGAAGTGTCTTAAAGCAAAATATTAACTTTACCGACTACTCAATGACTTCCTTGAATATACTGAGTTTTTAGGTTTTTATTAATATCTATTAATACTCTCATTAGAGAAAAATACAAACTATATTTTATCTAAATCTTCTCAAAAATCGCTATATTTTATAAATATCGTGTTTTATCTGTTCTTTTAGCTCTGCCGAACGAAAATTAAGCCGATCAAATTTTTATAGGTAAAATCTACAACTATTGAGTAGATTTACTGAAGTACTATAAGACTAGTATGATGTAAAAATAGTTTTACGCAGATAGAATAAAACCGAGTTTACACGGTTATTGTTAGGCTTGTTACAAAAAAGATTCTTTGTAGCTATAGTCCTCGTAATTGCAATGCTAACTTGCGAAAGAGTCAACATTCATATCATGAGGAATATAGCATTAACAAATAATGTTTATTTGCTGAGAAGCATGATATTTTATTCTTCTTATAGCGAATAATAAGAAAAAGAAAAGATTTGTATTTTTTTTTAATCATGCTAAGAATCTTATTTATTTGGGTAGATTGATATAAATATTCCAAGAACTTTGGTATGACAATAAAATGGCAAAATCCGTAGAAGAATTGAAAACACGTTTTCCAAATAAATACAATCGATTACGAAATTTAACTCAGGAATTTGTTGAAATTGGGCAGTTAATTAAATTATCTGTTATTACCCAATTTTTTCCTCCAGATTACGCCCCAACAGGGCAATTAATTGAGGAATTAGTAATGCAACTGAGTAAACAGGGTCTAGATATTGAAGTCTTTACAGGACAACCGGGCTATGCTTTCGAGAAAAAAAATGCCCCTCCTGTCGAGACTCGTTTTGGAGTCAGAATTAAACGATCGCGCACTACGCAACTTTGGTCTAAAAGAATTCGCGGTAAAACTATAAATGGAATTTTATTTACCTTACGTGCAGCGTTGTATTTAATTTCGGCTGCTCGTCGTCGCAATACAGTTTTGCTAACTACGGCTCCCCCATTTTTACCTGTCTTAGGATATTTAGCTCATATGCTTTTTGGACTCAGCTATATTTGTGTACTCTACGATTTGTATCCAGACATTGCTGTTGCTCTCGATGTAGTACCAAAACAGCATTTTTTGGCTCGATTATGGCAGGCAATAAATAGACGGGTGTTCCGAAAAGCTACTGGGATAATAGTTCTTAGCCCTGCAATGAAGCGACAAATTGCGGCAAATTATCCGGAGGCAGCCGATAAAATATCCGTGATTCAGAGTTGGGCAAATACTCAAAAGATTGTGCCTATTGATAAAAAAGACAATTGGTTTGCTCGGAGACACTCACTTGTAAATAAATTTACAGTCTTGTACTCAGGCAACATGGGTAGATGTCATGATATACAAACTATGTTGGAGGCTGCCAAATATCTCCAAGATGAGCCTATTAAGTTTGTGTGTATTGGCGGTGGTGCAAAACGCGAACAACTTATCAAAGAGGTAAAACGATTAGAATTAAAAAACTTTTTGTTTCTTCCATATCAAGAAAGAGATGATTTACCTTATTCCTTGACAGCTTGCGATTTATCCCTAGTAAGCGTGGATGCAAAGATGGAGAGTTTAGTTGCTCCAAGTAAACTTTATCCTGCTTTAGCCACAGGAAGACCAGTAGCAGTTATCTGTCCCCAGCATTCGTACTTAAAACAGTTAATTGCGGATGGAAATTGCGGTCAAACTTTTGAAAATGGAGATAGTTCCGGTTTAGCAGAGTATATCCGTAAGTTAAGTCAGGATAGTGTTTTAACAAATAAAACTGGTAAGGCTGCGCGTGAATACGCAGAATCTTATTTCACTTCCGAGGTGATTTCTAGGCAATACTATAACGTCTTGTTGCAAGCAGTTTTATAAGAGAAAAGTGCATCTACCATATCTATCAATTGGCATTAATTCAAATTTATCAGTTATGAAATTTAGGTTTTGATAGATTAGTTTTTCAGTAATAATACGGTCAAAATACATTTGGATTAAGTGTATATTTTTTAATTGGAGTTAACGCGATCGTGAACAATAAAGGTGTAACAGTTTGGCTAACAGGTTTAAGTGGCGCGGGTAAAACCACAATCGTCAGATGCATAGAAGAAAAACTCAAAGCTCGAAATTGTCGAGTTGAAGTTTTGGATGGCGATTTAATCAGAACTTGGCTATCTCAGGGATTGGGTTTTAGCAAAAAAGATCGCGACATTAACGTGCGTCGAGTAGGATTTGTGGCTAATTTGCTCAGTCGCAATGGAGTAGTTGTACTTGCTGCCACGATCAGCCCTTATCAAGATATTCGAGATGAAATTCGAGCCATTAATAAAGATTTTGTGGAGGTTCATGTTAATGCACCCTTAGAAGTTTGTGAAGCGCGAGATGTTAAGGGGTTGTATGCGAAAGCTAGAGCCGGAGAGATTAAGGGTTTTACAGGTATAGATGACCCTTATGAGGTTCCATTGAATCCAGAAGTTGTTTGTGAGAGTGGGAAGGAAACTGTTGAGGAAAGTGCCGATCGGGTGATTAGTGCTTTGGAAGAGTTGGGTTATGTTGAGGTTCGAGCGGAGTCTGGGGTTTAGCTGATAAAGCAAGCATCAAATTCAAAGTCAAGCCTACAATCAATTGTTTCAATACTGTAGTTAATTAAGATGCTCAATCGAATTTCCGCATTCATCAATCTGGGTAAAGCAGATAGCTTAAAGCGGCGTTTGATTAAAGGTGCTGTAGGTTCATTTGGATTAAAAATTGCTGGCACAGGTTTAACCTTTCTAAACAGCTTAATCTTTGCTCGACTATTAGGTATAGAAGGTTTGGGTACTTATGCTTATGTTATTACCTGGATTAACTTACTAATTATTCCAGCAACATTAGGATTGCCTAAGTTGATTGTACGTGAAGTAGCTATATACCAAACTCGATCGGAATGGGGCTTGATGCGAGGTCTTTTAAATTGGTCTAACCAAGTTGTACTATTAGTATCAATCATATTAGCCTTGATCGCAGGGGGTATTGCCTACAGTTTTGGGATGAATGGAAACTCGCAGATGTTATTAGCGTTTTGTGTAGCACTAGTTTCCTTACCTATAGCTTCTTTAACAAAAGTGAGACTCTCAGTAATAGGAGGTCTACATAAAGTAGTTTTGGCTCAATTACCAGAAATACTGATTACACCTTTATTACTGATTATCCTAAGTGTATTTACACATCTGCTTTTAAAGGAAGAATTTGATGCTTCAACTGTTGTAGCAATCCATGTTTTAGCCATTGCTATTACATTCATTATTGGAATATGCTTACTACATCAGACATTACCTAAAGCAATCGGCAATGCTTCTCCTCAATACCAAGTAAAAAAGTGGATAAGTAGTTCTTTACCTCTGATGTTTCTTGGTGCAATGCACTTAATTAATTCGCGAACCGATATTTTAATGTTGGGTGCGATGAGAGGGACAGAAGATGTAGGTGTATACGTAGTCGTTAGCCGAGTAACATCTTTAATTGTCTTTATTCTTCTGGCTGTAAACAGCGCTTTAGCACCTAATATTGCTAGTCTTTATGCAGAAGGAAAAATTGAACAATTACAACGAATAATTACTAATAGTTCCCGCATCGTCTTTTTTGTTTCCCTCACTGTTGCTATTAGCGTAATTGGATTTAGTTATTGGGTTTTGCTTCTATTTGGCTCTGATTTTACACAAGGACAGAATGCTCTAATAATTTTGAGTATTGGGCAGTTAGTAAACGCAGCTATGGGACCAGTAGGTTTATTATTAACAATGTCTGGTCATGAAAGATATACAGTTATCAGTGTAGGAACTGGTGCAATATTTAATATTATTCTAAATGCTTTATTAATACCAATATGGAGAATAGAAGGTGCCGCAATAGCTACTACAAGTAGCACAATTATCTGGAACGGTATTAGTTTTATCTATGTTAAAAAAAAGTTAGGAATTAATTCTACAGCTATAGGAAGTTTAAACTAATTAAAGGTATTAAGAATGAAAAATACTGTTAAAAGAAATAGATTACAATCATTTCGAGGACATCACTGTTACACTAAGATAATCTCCTCAAACTCTATAATTGTAGACTTAGGCGCTCATTTTGCTCAATTTTCCCACGAAATAAGTAGTTATTTTAACTGTAGATGTTATGCAGTTGAAGCATTACCATCGCTGTATACAGAAATCGTTGAAACACCTTTAGTAAAAAAGTTTAACTATGCGATATCCAATACTAATGCTGGTATAGAATTTTGTGTTACAGAGAATCCAGAGTCTAACCATATTGTTAAATATAACACTGATGTAAGTCAAGACATAATTTCAGTAGAAGGCGTAACACTTGAAAGTTTCATAAACCAGCAAAAAATAAAATCGATTGATTTACTAAAAGTAGATATTGAAGGTGCAGAAATAGATTTATTTGAATCATTGACTGATGAAATTATATCCAATATCAAACAAATTACTATAGAATTTCACGATTTTCAATTTGATATTAGAAATGAAGTAGAAGCGATTAAAGAAAGATTAAAATCACTTGGTTTTATTTGTATCGTTTTTTCAAGAGCAAATAATGGCGATGTTTTATTTATTAATAGGCATAAATGTAATATTTCAATTTTAGATTATATATATATTAAATATTTAGCAAGATATGTTAGAGGTGTATCGAAAATAGCTAAGAGAATTTATAGCCAGAAAGCCTTAGAGATAAATTAAAGCAGAGTAACAAGGTTAACATGATAATTTCTCACAAATATAAATTCATTTTCATCAAAAAAAGAAAACCAGCAGCAACAAGTTTAGAACTATTTTTATCGCAAATTTGTGGTGAAGAAGACATAGTTACACCAATTAAAGAGGGTGGAAATAACCGTCGAAATTATCAGGGGTTATTCAATCCTTTACCTGAAGTAATTAAATACGCCAATGTAGCTAATCCTAAGAACTATCATTATCGACTTTATTCAAGTAATTCCATTAAAGATTATTTTAAAACAAGAAAATTTTACAATCATATTCCTGCTTATCAGGTGAAAGAAAGAGTTTCAGAAAATATTTGGCAAAATTACTATAAATTTTGCTTCGATAGAAATCCGTGGGATAAAACTATATCTCACTACTATTTCATGAAAACTGATAAAAATGAAAACGTTAGTTTCGATAATTATTTATCACAAAATTATTTAGCTTGGAATTATCCACTTTATACTAATCCATTAAATTCAAATGAAATAATTGTTGATTATGTAGCTAAATATGAAAATTTAAATCAAGAGCTTAGTCAAATTTTTGATAAGTTAGCTATACCATTTAATGGTAAATTAAATATTCGGCTTAAAAGTCATATCCGCAAAGAAAAAAGACCTTATCAAGAATTTTTATTAGATAAACATTGTGATTTTATTGAAAAAGAATTTTCACAAGAAATAAAACTACATAATTACACATTTAACTAATTTTTTTGAAAACTGCTATACAAAATTAATCAAAGAGAAGCACTAAATACAATAAAAAAGTCATAATCCATATGAGCCAGATATCGACGATAAATCAGATGCAGACAAAAGATAAAATGGGTAAGCACATCGTTATCGCAACTCATCCACGTTCTGGTACGCACTTGACAATTGACCTTTTACGTAAACAGTTTCAAGAATGTCAATCATGGCTATGGTTTGGCGAAACTTTACATCATTCTTACTTAAATTTAGATCATTTAGCACAAAATTGTTCACCAAATATCAGCCAGAAAGAAGCTCTTAGCATTCTTTGTCGTGCTAAACGACCAATCATTAAAACTCATGCCTTACCTGGTTTTAATGAGCTTGGTGATGAAAATAAGGAGTTTGTTAACAATTTAATGCAAAATGCAGATGTTTATTATGTAGTTCGTGATGGTCGAGATGTAATATGTTCTGTCTACTTATGGATGCAAAATTTTGACCCGAAGACAAGGTGTTCATTGTCAGAATTTCTACGTCAAGAAGAGAATGGTATGAGTCGTCCTAAAGTTTGGGCGCATCACGTTCTCAGCTGGCTAAACGAACCGAAAATTAATTTACTTAGATTTGAACAAATCATTAAAGATACCCCTAATATTTTAAGTAATATTAGTCAAAAGTTAGGGTTAAAGCCTTTATATGTAGAAGCCTTGTTGCCTAAAAGAAGACAATTAGGTAATAGGTGGGAAGACTACTGGTTGAGGTTAACACGGCAATTTGAGAGTACTACAATAGTTGGTCGCTATCGCGGACAAAAATCTCCGAAGTGGCAAGAAGTTTTTACTAATCAAGACCGTCAATTTTTTCATCAAGAAGCAGGAGATGTGTTAATCCGGTTAGGCTATGAAGTTGATGATTCATGGATAGAGACTTCTAACTAATATTGATCGTGAAGTCGCAATTTCTGTTGTTATTAGAAAGCTATTTTCAATAAATAAAGTAACTTATATGTTAAATTCCAAAGTATTAGTAGCACATCTAGGAGCTAGAAAGCATTATCAGGAACCTCTTCTTTTTCAAGAATGGGGTGTTTTAGAAAAGTTTTACACTGACTTCTATGCAGAGAATAATCCAATTACTAAAATATTAAGAAAAGCAACAATTTACAATCAACTACCAGGTTTACTGAAAAAAGGTCTGGATAGATATGAACCATTCCTTGACAGACAAAAGATTGTTCACTTCCCCATGTTTGGATATCAATTTACTCAAATTAGGAAGAAATCGCAGATGCAAGAAAGAGCGAGTATTTATATTTGGGCAGGGAAAGAGTTTGGAAAGCGGATTATTAAAAATGGTTTAGGTAATGCGAATATTGTTTATGGATTTAACGGTGAATCATTAGAACTATTTGAATATGCTTCATCACAAGGTCTTCGCTGTATTCTAGATCAAACTATCGCTGAAAGATCATTATTAAATAAACTTTTATTAGAGGAAGAACAAATTTGGCAAAACTGGTCACAAACACCTTTCAATATTCATGACAATGATTTGGAATTACTGCAAAGGGAACAACGAGAGCAGGACTTAGCTAATCATATTATTTGTGGCTCCAATTTTGTTAAGAACTCTTTAGTAAAGCGAGGAATAAATGCTAATAAAATTTCTGTAGTAGCGTTAGGTCGTCAAAAGGAAAGTTCATTCCAAAATTATTATTTTGAACGTAAAAATCCCCGAGAAAGAGGGGATGGATTAAGAATATTATTTGCCGGAGCAGTTAACCTCCGTAAAGGAATTCCTTATTTATTGGAAGCTTTAAAACAACTAAAAGTAGAAATACCTTTTACTTGTAAGATTGCAGGTGCTATTGAAATTCAGCCTCATCGTGTCGCTGAGTATAGTGATATATGTCAATTTCTAGGACGAGTTCCTCGTTCAGTAATGATGCAACTATATGAATGGGCAGATGTCTTTGTGCTTCCTTCTATTTGTGAAGGTTCGGCAATGGTGACTTATGAAGCTTTAAGTATGGGACTACCTGTCATAACCACTCCCAACTCAGGTTCTATTGTCAAAGATAATTTTAATGGTTTCATTGTTCCAATTCGTCAGGCGAAAATTATGATGGCAAAATTAATTTCTATTTATGAGGAAAAGCTAATTTTTAATAACTTTATAAATTATGATGAATATCTAAAACAGATATTTATTACTTCTCAGAATCACTTGAAAGCAGTTATTTAACTGAATATAGTAAAAAGCAAAATACGATCTACTTAAAGTTTAGTTTATTAAAAAAATATCATAATCTATGATAAATCCATTGTATATTTCAAAGAATGCTATTTTATATAATTACCTAACAATATTTATTTGTTTTTGGTGGATAGTAACTAATCTTACTTATCTTAAAAAAATAAATATTAACACATGGATTGCTTTATTGCTACCATCTAACCTCATTCCATTTATGATATTTTTAATTTACTGTATTCCTTTATTGTGGGTATTATTTGATTCTGAATTTAATATATCTCTTATCTCATTGTCACATATTGAAACTAGCGTCATAATAATTTTATTCGTAACAATTTTCATTCTTATTGGTTTACATTTGTATAGAAAAAAAGTACTTAGAAGACCTATTGGTAAATATGATTTTAGAAAATTAGATAAAGTTATTAAGGGGAAAAATGGAAATGAGCTAATATTATTGATTGCTCTTTTTTCAGCTTTTATATTTCCTTTTGCGTTTGCTTTAAGGACTGATTTAATATTTGCTGAAGGAATTAGAAGAATAGAAAGGGTAACTGATAGCTATTTTTTATTTATAATGATTCCTTTTGCTCGAATAATGCTAACAATTATGACAGTTATTTCGGGTTTTTTATACTCTTATAAGCCTAAAAACAAATTAGTTTTTGTTCCTCTATTTTTAGATACATTACATTATCTTCTTAAACTCAGTAGAGGTTCATTTTTACCAACAGTTTTATTTTTTATTGCAGCTTGTTTATCAGGTAAAAAATTTTCACGATGGATATATTACATTTTATTCCCATTTTGTTTATCGCTTGGATCTATAACAATTGCAGCTAGAAATCTAGCATCTTTTGGATTACAAGGTTTATCTACCGGTTTAAATCAAGTAAATTCTGATATTCTGGGCTCGGTGAAAGATTTTTTTGAAGCTAATTCTATGATAGGTCTGATAAGTACTTCTGTCCGATTGCGCGAGCTATACAATCCAAATGGAGATGTTGTGCATGGCTTCTTATTATGGGTACAAACTATATTACCAACCCCTACTTTTTTGGGAGTAACTGGAGAATCTATTAGCATCCATAAGCTTTTAGGACTAAGTTACGGAGTTCCTATGCCAACAGTGGGTGAGATATTTTTCAGAATGGGATGGATTGGATTATTACTTTTCTTATGTTTAGGTTTTTTGATAGGAAAAATAGAAGGTGAAATTATTAGACATATTTTGATTTATAGAAAAGCTTATTGGCCTCATATACTACTTTTACTATCTTTGTTATTTGGTTTTATAATATCTTTTCATAGCCCTAGTCGTTCAGCATCTCGATTTTTTATCTACTCTGCTATCTTTATTTGGGGAAATAAAATTTTGGTCCAAAGTAATTCTCTTAAATTTAATAAGTAATCTAATATTGCTTTTTTAATTATTTTTGTTTTCTATGTAATTTACTGTGTTTTAAGCATTCTTAAAAGCTTTAATCTAAATATATGCAAATCTTAATCTTGATACCTGCTTTGGGAAGTGTATATGGTGGACCATCTAAAAGTGTTGTTGAATTAGCTCAAGCTATTGGCACTCATAATATCAACGTTGACCTCGTAACTACTAACGCCAATGGTTCAAATAAACTCGATGTTCCACTAAATACCTGGATTCTTAAAGAATATTATCGGATTAAATATTTTTCTTACCGGGGTTGGAACGATTATAAATTTAGTTTACCCCTAAGTCGATGGTTGTTTCAGCATATAACTGATTATGACCTGGTTCAAACAAACGCTATCTTTTCCGTTCCTAATTTACCCGCTTACTTCGGCTGTCGTTGGCATAATATTCCCTACGTAGTCATTCCGCGAGGAATGTTAGAACCTTGGGCTTTATCCTACAAAGTTTGGAAAAAGCGGCTGTACTATAATCTATTTGAACAACCAGCACTCCAGCGAGCGAGTGCGATCCAAATGCTAGCTTCTTCTGAAGCTGAACAAATTAAACCACTTAACCTCAAAACTCCTGTCACTATTACCCCTAACGGAGTTCATCGTCAAGACTTTGAAAAACTTCCCAATCCCGAACTTTTCTACCAACAATTTCCAGATACTCGTAACAAAACTCTGATCCTTTTCTTAGGACGCATCGATCCAAAAAAAGGATTAGACTTATTAGCAACAGCTTTTGGGAAAATATATACTCAATTTCCAGAAACTCACTTAATAGTAGCAGGTCCTGATAACATTGGTTTTCTCCCTACAGCTAAAGAATATTTTACCAAAGCAGGTTGTTTAGAAGCTGTTACTTTCACAGGAATGGTTACAGGTTCTCTTAAATATGCTGCTCTGGCTGCCGCTAGTATTTATGTTGCTCCATCCTATTCAGAAGGATTCAGTATGTCAGTCTTAGAAGGTATGGCATCAGGCTTACCTTGTGTTATTACCACAGGCTGCAACTTTCCAGAAGCTGCAAAGGTTAACGCTGCATATGTAGTTGATATTAATGCTGATGCTATTGCTCAAGCCTTAATCAAATGTTTGAAAGCTCCTCAAGAAGCAAAAGAAATGGGCGATCGCGCTCGTCAACTGATCTTTGAACAATACACCTGGAATTCTATAGCCAAAAAACTAATTCGAGTTTATACCGCGATCGTTCAAAATCAACCTATTCCTACTTTAAATTAACACAAACAAAGAGTAATTCAAATTATGACTTTAACTTCTAAAAAATATGAATATTCTTACCAACATAGTAACCTTGGACACCATCACGCTTATTTAACAAAGCCTCTTATGAAAATGATAAAAGAAACCATCCATCAATATCCACAAGAACAATCAAAACCTCGTATTTTAGATATTGGTTGTGGTAATGGGAGTTTCACTCATTTCATTGCACAACAAGGCTATGAAGTAGTTGGTGTAGAAGAATCTGATTCAGGAATCAAATTAGCTCGCAATAATTTTACTAATTGTCAATTTCTTCAAGGAAGTATTTATAATCTACCTGAGACAAAATTAATAGATAAGTTCGATATTGTTATTTCTCTAGAAGTAATTGAACACTTATTTTATCCTAAAGAATTGGTACGAGCAGCTAAAAAAGTTCTCAAACCAAATGGACGTTTAATTGTTACAACGCCTTATCATGGCTATTTGAAAAATCTTGCCCTTGCGCTTTCAGGTAAAATGGATGCTCACTTTCATGCACTTTGGGATGGCGGACATATAAAATTCTTTTCCGTTAAAACTTTAACCACTTTACTCGAATCAGAAAACTATACAGATATACATTTTGAATTTGCAGGTAGATATCCCTATCTATGGAAAGCAATGTTGTGTTCTAGTACATTAACTCAGTCCGAATAAACCTAATTAATTTTTCTAAAATGCTAGAAAAAATTACTCCACTCATTCTCACGTACAACGAAGCTCCTAATATCGAACGTACCCTTCAACATCTTACCTGGGCAAAGACAATTGTTGTAATTGATAGTTACAGCACAGATAATACATTAGACATTGTAAAATCTTACCCCCAAGTTCAAATTTTTCAAAGAAAGTTTGATTCCTTTGCAGATCAGTGTAATTATGGATTAGGAAAAATAGCATCTGAATGGGTACTATCACTAGATGCTGATTATGTTTTAACAGATGAGCTAATTAGTGAAATAAAAAGTTTGCAAAGGGCACTTAAAGTAAATAGTTATAGTGTTAGATTTAAGTATTGTGTTTTTGGAAAACCTTTACACAGTACTTTACTTCCACCTCGAAAAGTACTCTACAAAAGGGAAAAAGCAACTTATGAAAATGATGGTCATGCACATCGAGTTAATGTAGAGGGAGAATCGGCAGTACTCTCTTCTTACATCCATCATGACGATCGCAAACCTTTAAGTCGATGGTTATCGGCGCAAGACTATTACATGAGAATTGAAGTCAAAAAACTTACCTATTCCAATAAACACGAATTAAGCCTAAGTGATAAAATCCGCAAATATAAAATTTTCGCTCCTTTAATTATATTTTTTTATTGTTTAATCATTAAAGGCGGTATTCTTGATGGTTGGCATGGTTGGTACTATGCTTTTCAACGAATGCTTGCGGAAATTCTTTTATCTATTCGTTTAATCGAATTTGAAAAACTACCAAAACAAGAACTTACTGAAAGTAACGCATAATGTTTTAGCGATAGCAATTAATGCCGTAAGCGATATATTAAATATATCATCAAAAATATATGTACTAATTCCGAATTAAAATTTTGCTCTCAAAAACCCAATTAATGAAATGGCTTTATGATTTCATCTTTAAATACCGATTTATCGCCCTAATAGCATTTCTCCTGATTCTGCTAGGAACAATCCCCATCAAGTTAACCATTGCATCATACCAAGCACCCAAACCCCAAGCAATTCTTATCCTTGGCGGTGGAAACGAAAGAGAAAAATTTACCGCTCAATTTGCTCAAAATCATCCGTCTCTTGATATTTGGGTTTCCAGCGGTATTTCCTGCAAACAAGCAAACAAGATTTTCGGTGAAGCTCGAATTCCTAAATCAAGGATTAATCTTGACTACCGCGCTGTAGATACAGTCACTAATTTTACTTCTTTAGTCGAAGACTTTGAAAAACTTAATCTCAAACATTTATATATAGTAACTTCTGATTTTCATCTACCCAGAGCAAAGGCGATCGCCACAATTGTTCTTGGCAGTCACGGAATAACATTCACTCCCGTTTCTGTTCCTTCGCAACAACCAAAAGAATCATTTCTACATATTTCTCGCGATATATTTCGTTCTATATTTTGGATTATTACAGGCCGTAGCGGTGCAAGTCTTAATCCCAATCTTCCCTCACTTGATAGCAGAAGATGCGATGACTGACTCTTCAGGCTTTTGGGTCACTTTCGGGCAACAACTGGAGTAAAAATGCCAATGCATTTATGCATAATTTATGTTTGGAAATGAAAAGCCTAAAAACTATATATAGTATTATGTTGATTTAAAATCTGTGTAATTTCATAGCTGGCGATACAAAAAATAATCGCACATATAAGACTTAAACACGGGATCATAATTCGCGTATTTATTTCTATACTACTTCATTCTACCTTCCCAAAATTTTTGAAATAGTTGCAGCCATTTACTTTCAGCTTATTTTAGTGCCATTCGATTACAGCCAATTACCAACTAAAACAAAAGCCGCCCAATAGTAAGGATGCTGAAACTTAGATTGTTGCAGAATTTTTATTTGAGCTTGACGTAAAGCTTCAGCTTTAGTAATTCCAGACTGATTTAATTGCTCGTACAAATTTACCATCATCTGGGAAGTTGATTCGTCATCCACAGCCCATAAACTCGCTATAGTACTGCGTGCGCCGGAGCGCACGGCTACACCAGCTAATCCCAAAGGAGCGCGTTTGTCGCCGCTAGCTGTTTTACAAGCGCTGAGAACTAATAATTCGATGGGATTATTGCTAAGTTGTTCTCTGCTGTGGAGAATATCGCCTAACTCTTTCACGTCTAAACGGTTATCCCAAGTAAGCACAAATGTGTCTTCTGCTTTAGAACTAAATTCACCGTGGGTTGCTAAATGTACTACGGGGAAAGGTGTTTTATTAATTTGTTTTTGCAAAGCTTCGCTGGTAAAGTTTTGATTGAAAAGTACCTGAGTGGGAATTTCGTTATTAATTTGATCGATTTCGGTTTTTACTCCAGGTAACGCCACAAAACCCTGCCTTCCTTCGCTTAAAGCACCAACTAAAACTTTCATTTTCTGACTTTCCAAAGGTTGAGGTGATAGCAATTGCATTCCTGGAGCTAAAGCAAGATTATATTTTTCTAATAAATACTGCTTTCCATCATATAAGGCTGCTACGGGCACATTTTTTAATGAACCATCTAAAACAAATGCCAAAGTTTTAATTTCCGACGCTGCCAAATCTGCTTCTAATGGTTTAACAAGTAGATTATAAATTTCTTGACAGATAGCAAAATGTTGTTTTTTTAGATATTTACGTCTGATGGCACGGCGCATTGTCTGAACCTTTTTTTCCAGTTCGTTTTGAGAAATAGCCGTAGTATAGTGTCTTAGAGGTTGATTTGGTAAGGAAAGAATAGTTTCTAAACGATTATCTAAAATAATTGGATAAATAACTGCTGCTTGAGTATCAATTTCATCAATTTGAGTAGGATTCGCTTTCAAACATGGCTCGTTAAAGAAATTATTTAATTCTGCTAGCTGTAGAGATTCAATCACTTTGCGAGCTTTATTAAGTCTTTCTTGACTTTCTTCTTTTATTTCTGGAGTTAACAATAAACTGACAAACTCTCGATAAACGGGTTCTACGCTTTCACGAAACGAAAACTGAATATCAACATTGCTAGCAACTAACTCATTGCGAATAGAATCAAGAGTTTTAACAGCACTTTCATATGCTGAAATTGCTTCTACAAAGTTATTCTGCTGTTTTAATAATCTTCCTAGCTGCCATTCCCAACGATAAGCAACATCGGGAGCATTACTTGTTTGTGCGAGCATTAATGCTTTTCTGGTTAAGGTTTTTGCTGATTTTAATTGTTGGGTTTGTTCGTAAATATGTCCTAAGTAACCAAGAGCGTAAGATTGCGCTCTATCATCTCCTATACTTTCGGCTTGTTGAACTGCTTTTGCAATATTACTTGCCATCTTATTTGCAGTTTCTTGTTTATTGAGTGTATCCTTACTGTTTAATTTGTCGATGCTTTGTACGTAGTTAACTAATGCATATACTGATGTTCTACTAGGTACTAATCTCTGCAATTGAGGCTGTATTTGCGCTGCTAAGACTTTAGCTTCCGATAGTTTTTGACTATCTACTAAAAGACGCAGTTTATTCAACTCTGCTTGAAGTTTTATCGCTAAAGATTTTGATTTTTCAATTGCTCGATTGTAATATTTTAAAGCTTCCTGAGTTTTTTTTTCAAAACGAGAAGTATTACCCAAAGCTAAAAGAATTGTGCTGATATTAGTGTTGGAATTAAGTTTTTGAGCTATAGCTAAGCTTTGCTGTAGGGTTTTCTTGGAATCGCGAAGATTTCCTGTCAGCCTTAAAGTATCTCCTTTCTGGAGTAAACTAACAATCTTTAAGGGAGAATCTGGTTGATTCTCTAAAGTTTGATTAACCTCATTTAAAGTATTTAATGCACGATTATGCATTCCCAATCGACTGTAAGCTTGAGTTTGATTGAGCAAACAGCGAGTTAATCCGTTTTTATCTCCAGCTTTTTCGTATATTTTCACCGCACGCTGCCAAACAATTAATGCATCTTCAGTTTTACCTTCAGACAATAGTAAACTTCCTTGAATATTTAGCGTAGCAGCGAAAAGACTTGGATTATCTTTTGGAAGAGAGGATAAAAGCTCAATACTTTTGGCGATCGCCTTTTTTGCTTCGGTGATTTTTCCTAATTTTTGATATGCTTGTGCCAAGTTACCCAGCACCATCGCTTGATTTACTGTATCGCCTTGAGAAATCAGAATTTGTAGCGCCTGCTGCCACTGTATAATTGCTTCAGTAAACTGTTGATTTTGATAGTTTTGTTTACCGGCTTGTGTCAATGAGGCTGGAGAATCAACATTTTTTTTTGTCTGTAAATCTACTGTATTTGATCCTGGTATTGTTTCTAAAGACTTGGCGTATTTCTGTACGTATTCATATTGTGGAGTTGATGCAGCGGCACTCGATATAAATAGACTCAAGTCGAAATTTTTATTGAATATAGTAATAGTAAATAATAAAGTTAATAACCCCAAAAAAATATTATATTTAGTTTTATTTTTTAGATGTACTGTAAACTTTAAGTTCAAATCTAGAATAAAATTTTTCCAATCGTTTTTCACATTCATTTTAAACTTTCAATAATTTTTTATTCAATATATATTGGAACAAATTATCTTATCTATCAAGGCTTTAAAAATATAAGTATAAATAGAATAACTGCATAACACAGCTTATTTAATGCAAATAATAAAGTTTCAATACACCCTTGATTCGGATGAGAATATTCCTGTTGCTAAAACACAGTTGCATTTATTGGCTTAAAATTTTTGTCAAAAAACGCTGATAATGAAAAATCAAATTCTTGACCTCTTTCTATAAAACCACAAAAGCCATCTTTTTTGGCATCGGGAAGTTTATTTGGTTGATAGTGGTAAAGCCACATTTTATTTTTTATAGATAATGGCAAAGTTAATAATTCCTGGTAATGAGCATGAACCCCGCTAGGAAATTTCGCAGTTTCACAATCTTGAAAAATAATATCTGCTTCCTGGTAGAATTTATCTAAAACATTTAAACGCATTTGTGTATCTGTAGTTAAAAATATTTTGATGCCATTGATTTCAAAAAATAAACCGTAGCTAGGCATAATAACATGGTGAGAATCTACATGAATAACTTTAATTAAGTTAATTTTAATATTGTCCCAAATAAAATTTCTATTCTGATCTATTTTTACTTCTTCAAAAAAAGTGTCTAAAGTCGCTACTTCATTTTCTATATATCTCATTCCTCCGGATAATGAATGAATCCAAAGGTTTTTAGCTAGTTCAGTATCTAAATAAAGCTTTGGTTTCTCGCATCTTGGATCAAATTTGGTGCTGAAGCCAATAAATTCAAGTCCACCAACATGATCTGCATGAATATGACTAATATAAATATCGGTGATATCAAGATGAGAAAATCCTGTTCTGTACAAAGAATATCTGATATCTGAACCACAATCTATCAATAATTTTTTTCCAGTATCACTTACTAAAAGCATATTTGATTGATAGTTATCCGTGCCAAAAGTAAAAGCACAGCCAGAACCTAAAAACAGTAATTTTGTCATCAGTTTGAATCAATGTTTTAAATCTTTTTGCTAATTCGTTAGAGTCTCTGTCTTTAAGTTTTCATTTTTTTTCATTAATCTAAATCTCAATTCCTAACTCTCTCGACGTAAATATCGAGAGAGCAATGGAATAAACTGGTATTTAAAATATTATGCACCCAAGTGCAAACCAAAGACGGTTTACATATTTTTCCTAACTTTCAACTTTACAAACGTGATTCATCGATTCCGAGACTACCTGGTTTAAACCCACAGAAGTTAACAATTGATTCCAATAAAACATCGTAGTAGAGTCATTAGGATCGATACAGCGTTGTTGAGCTACATTATTGATAGCTTCGTGCCAAATACCAGCATCAGCATAAACCTTAGAACGATGTTTTGGTTCTAATTTATTTAACTTCATTCGCACAGCTAAACTCGGTTTTGTTCGTTCTACCCAGCCTTCAACAGTTACAGTCTCATCCGTTTGAGAACTGCAATTTACTTCCAGGAACCAATGATATTGCTTATTCACCTTCAAGCCTGGAACTTCGGCAGGGAGGGTAAATGCAAAAATTCCCGGCTTTTGAGGAAGCCTTAAATCGGTTTCATAAACGACATCTTCGTTATCATCTAATAACATAAATGCAGCTTCACGAACATCAGATTCAGATATATGCCAGTAAAATGTTGGTCGTTCGTTGAAAGTTAGCCCCACTTGTTTTTCAGGTATCAAAGAAATTAAACGGTTTTCTTTTTGCGTACAACCACCACGAGTTGCTCCACCAGCTGTTGACTCCGGTGCCCCTTGGCGTTTTCCAGGTTTAAAACTCTGGCTAATTAACATCGGGGCTTCCCGCTCAGCCACAAATTGGTTGGAAGAATTTGCTCGCACTGATACCAAAGAAACGGTAGACAGTGCCATAGATATGGGAATCGCTGCAAGATATAGATTTTTTTTAATCCAATTCATTGGCAAACCTCTTCGCTTATTAATATTATTTGCCGAATATATATTCGTGTTATCGTCTTTGCTATCAAGGTAATATCTCATAAACACTACCAATCATATTTAGTATTCCCACAGGGAAGTTAAAACTCCCAATTTTTGCTTAAATATGTTTTTCGTTAAGGGGAATAGGGAACAGGGAAAATATTTTTAGTTTTTCAATTACTTCGCTCCCACATAATTACTTTTAGTGCGAGCCGGAAAGCTCGCTGGTTGTCACGAGGGAGCGAGACGCTCCCACTACGAATAATCTACCCCGCAAAACTAATGTGGTGGTGGAATACTGGTGGTTGATTGCATAAATTCTGAAGGGTTCGTTTTTCCCGTAACCTTCGGGAGACGTTATGTATAACGTCTCTACAACCCGTTAAAATTAATGAAAAGGACTACTAGCCATGAAAGCCAATTCTAGATTCGTGCTTTCCTGTTAAATCTAGAACAACAGTTACAATGCAGGCGATCGCCACAAGTAAAGACAAAACTAGAGGGGAAATATAGCTACCGCTCACAGCAAGAGCTAAAACAAACGCACCTGCACCAAGACGGTAAATACTTAAAATTCTAGCTTTTATATTTTTTTCTAAAATGCAGGTAATCAAATTAGTGAAGGCTAAGGTAATTAAACACAAAGTTACTGCACCGCAAAAAAGCCAGCGTTCGGATTCAGTTAGAATATTTTCTCCGCTCTTAGATATCATATGTTCAACTCCCACTCCTGTCGCTGCCAAAGCAATAGCCAAAACCACATGAGAATAAAGCCAGCACAGAACCATACCAATCCGACCTGTTTTCATATTTTCTAAAACGGAACCACTGACGCTATCGAAGTAAAGCCACCAAAAGCTAAAAGCTATGCTTAATCCCAAAAGAGCAATTAACGTAGAGGAAAAATTCCATTCTTGTTCTGCTACACCTCTAACTACAGCTACAATTGATTCACCTAAAACAATTATGGTAAACAGTCCCAGTCTTTCGGGTACGTGGGATATATCTGGTGGTATCTTAGTTGCTAAATGACCCGTACCTAAAGGAATTAGGAAATCTAAAATTAATCCGGCTCCCCAAAGTACAAAACGCCAGGGAATTGGTACAAAAATTGATATCAACCACAATAGGGCACTAACACTAAAGCCTACAGCATACCAATTAGTTAAAGGACGCGCTTCTTTGATATAATATCCAGCAAAAATAAACTGAAAAATCAGAATACAGCGCACGGCGACATAACTAAGAGCGAAGTTAGTAGAAGATGTACTAAGCCCGTGATGTACGTTCACCGCTAAGGCTGCAACTATCATCATTTGCAGTAGAGTCAATAGTCTATCTCTGATATCGTCAGTATCAAAGAGAGTTGCGTAAAATGTAGCTCCCAACCAGCAAAACCAAATAGGTATAAACAATGCTACGAAACTGATGAATCCCTGCACTGAAACATCTTTGCTGAGACTGTGAGACAATTCGGAAATTGCTACAACAAATATTAAATCGTAGAATAACTCCAACCATGTAGCTTTTCTTTCTTCTTCGCTTTCTTCATTAGTACGTAATCTGGGCGGCTGCCATAAACCTGTTTTCATATGATGTGGTAATAGGAACTAAACTATTAATTTATTTTTTTGGTATAAAAAAAATAATTTTTAACAGGCTTTTCGCGGCTAGAATACTTAATATATCTTAATTGTTTAAGTTAGTTGAAAAAGTTCTGAAAATACAGTGTTTTCAGTAGAAACAAGACTGAGTTGGAGCTAAACATCTAGGCAGAAGATTGTCAAACAACAATGCGAATGGCATACTTAACTCTGTATTCATTCATACAAATTATTATCTACCCAAGTGAAGAGTGTCAATATTTATTGCTTATTCATGTCGATATAGTTTGATGCAGTATAGTTCTGACACCAAATCGTTCAAAGTAAAAATTACTATGTGTTTTTACTGAAGATAATATTAAACGACAATGCTATATTGCTTCAAGTAATTATGATTATTTACGAGTATTCACTTAATAAGCCCTAACACTGTTCTGTATAAAAACAAGAGAGTTATTCGCAACGGAAATTAATTCTCTCGCTTTAAATTTCTTAAACAATTTTCCCGCGTAGAGTATTTTTTTAGATTTCTACTTTCAGAGAAAAAATAGTATTGCATTTTTATGATTGATAACTTCTCGTTATCACAAAATATTTGCTTGATTTCAAATTATTTACGTTACAGGAGAAAATAGCATCATGGCTGAAGAACAAGTTAATTTAAAAGACGCATACGTTATCGGAAAAGATAACTTTGCAGCGTGGAGTACGGGCTTAGATGAAAACGACTCCCCATTTGATCTTGAAGAATATTTAAAAGTATTACCCCACCCTGACGAGAAAGTTGTTTTTAAAGACCCCTTCCTCGATTGGCAGCAAGATCATAAAAATGGAGAATTTAAAGAGAAAGGTGACGCTGGAACTTACTATTCCAGTTGGGGCCCTGACGAGGTATTAGATGTCACCTTGAATATGTCTGAACTTTCGGAAGTGGAAATCGAAGGTTTGGGGCTTATAAAAGCAGGAGATGGAGTTATACCTTGGTATGACAATAAAGCCACACCCTACGAAATTTTCAGGGCTTATAACGGCATGGTGCCGGGTCCAATGATGATTACAGAGCCAGGGGATAAGCTGAGAATAACGCTTGTAAATGACCTAGACCATACAACTAACTTCCACACTCACGGGCTGCACGTATCACCTTTGGGTCATGGAGATAATGTTCTTTTTGGATTAGCTCAAGGAGAAACCTGGGAAGTAGAAATTGATATCCCAGAAGACCATTTCATCGGAACTGACTGGTATCACCCCCACCTGCATGGGGAAACAAATCTAGACGTAGCTTCTGGGTTGAATGGTGTATTGCTGATAAACCCCCCACACGACCTTCCCGATCTCGATAAACAAGATCCCACACAAAGACCTTCATTTGTCATGGCTATTAATAGCTTTGGCATTCAGCAAGTAGATAGGCAAGGTCAACCAGATGATCCCCTGAATACAGATATTAGTAAAGCAGTTCCTGCGGGTACGCCTTTAGAAGTATTCGTAGAAGAAAATGGTCAGAAAGTTTATGAGTTATCGGACGCACCTTTTATAGGCTATAACGCTAAGCCCGAAGGCTACAATCCTGCATTTCCTGCTGGAGACGGCGGATTTTCCCCTGCATATGGAGAAGCTGGTTTAGCTGAACCTGTAGAAAATATTATTCATACCGTCAACGGTCAATACAACCCGACTCTAGATTTAACGACTGGTGAATGGAATTTGTTCTCCTTCGGTAATTTCAGCGTCAATTCCTTCCACACAATCCAATTGGTGAAAGAGGAAGACGATGGTTCTCTCACACCTGTGGAAGTTAATTTAGTCGCAATTGATGGTGATGCTGCTGGGGTAGTAGAAGGCGTAAGAAGACAGATTACACAATTTCCGCTGCTAAATCCCGGATCTCGGACATCTATTCAACACTGGTTTGAGGAACCCGGTAAATATTACCTGCTAACTAATGCAACGGAAGAAATTCTTGGCGATGATGCCCCAATTTTGACTAAGGAGAAAGGGTTTAATGATGGTCACTTGATTTGGGGTTCCCAAGTTCTAGCAACAATGGAAGTGACTGGAGAGTCAATTCCAACTGGCGATTTCCCCGAAGCCTACGACAGTTTAACAGAGCAAAGTCAAGAAATTAACGAACTTGTTACGGCGGCACAGAACGACGAATTTGATAAAGAACGTACTTTTGAATGGTCGGCTAACGTCGGTGGTGCACTCATTCAAGGTAATTTTCCCGATGACGCGGATGTAACAAGTTTCGAGGGAGTCTATACAATCAACGGGGAATATTATTCTAGTGAAGCTGGTGGTGGTATGCCCCCGCTAACTATGCCAATGTTGGGTACGACGGAGGTATGGAACGTCGTCAACTCATCGGGAATTAGTGATGAAGATTTGGCTGAAATTGAACTTTTTCCTGGTTTCACTGCTGATATTCCTTTATTAGAATGGCATCCCTTCCACATTCATCAGAATGATTTTATTGTTTTAGAAATCAACGGCATCCCAGTTGAGGATATTGAGCAAAACTACCTTGCTGGTGTATTAAGCGATACGCTTGCCTTGCCTCCGAGTCACGAACCTGGCACAGCAACTCCAGAAAATCCCTACGGTATAGCACAGTTCAACGGCGATCCATCGGTTGTCAGAATCTTGATGGAATTTGAGGATTTTCCTGGTAGTTACGTGAATCATTGCCATATTCTTTTCCATGAAGACGCAGGAATGATGGCGGTTGTCCGAGTAATTCTAAATACAGAGGATACTTGGCTTGGTGCGGGGGTCGAATAATAATGGAACTGTAGAGTTATTCAAAGCTAGCAATACACAAGATGGTATTGTGCTAAATGCTTACGGTCAAAACTTCACAGGAGAAATTGACCTTGATATTGCTGATGTTAGTCACAAAAAGCCTTTAGCAGAAGATAACTACTATGTAACAGATAACGTTACTGACGTAGTAACCATACAACGTTCCTTAGAAAAAGCTGGGGATAAATTTACAGTCAAAATCTTTGATGGTGCGACTTTATTTGAACAGCAAGAACAAGGAAATCAAAAACTTGATGGTGAGAATAAAGAACTGCTAATTGAAGATTTTAATCCCTTCAAAGGAATTCAGGTATCTTCCGAACAAAAAGCATCAGTTGCAACAGGCGATTTAAATGGGGATGGATTTGGTGATATAGTAGTAGGCTTGGGTGGCGGAACTTCTCCATTACTTGAAATATACAGTGGTAAAGATTACCGCTTACTTACCAAGATTAATTCCTTTCATCACGAAGATGATTTCACTGGCACCATCAACCTCGCTGTAGGTGATGCGGATGGGGATAACTTTGACGATATCATTGTTGGTCAAGGTAGTGGCGGAAAAGGTCTGGTAGAAATTTACAGTGGTATCGAAATTGACAAACTAATCCGTAACGGTCAAGCAATAAGCCTTGATGGTACAGAGGTAGCGCATGAAACCTCTTTGCTGGAAGAAGAATTTCAACCCTACGGTGATTCTTACACTGGAGAAGTAGAAGTAACATCTGGCTACGTACTTCAAACACCCGATTCTCCCAACGGCGAGCGTTCTCAAACCAATAATGCTAACGTTACAACATTGGCAGTTGGTGATGTACCTGATGGTCATGAAAAGATAAAGATACATACTTTTCTTGGGGGACATCACGCAGGACATGGAAGTGATGCAGATGATGAAAGTCATTCAGGAGATGATTCTATGGAAATGGATGACTCCATGGAAATGGATGATTCTATGGAAATGGATGACTCTATGGACATGGATGATTCCGTAGAAATGCGTGTTGATAAAGAATTTACTCCCGATGGAGATATTACAGAACTTTCTGGAAGTTTCGCGGATATAGATGGAGTAAGAGGTGAAGGAGTTATATTTGCTCGTCAAGCAGAGGGTGACTATCAATTAATTAACCTTGAAGACAAGAATGAAGAGGAATTAATAGTCATTGAGTCGATGCTCGCTTCAGTAGAAGAACCAGAAAATCCATTAGTAGCTCCCAAACTGAAGAAAAACAATGATAAAGGTATCTTTACCATCCAAGGAAGTCAAACCAAAGTCAAACTAAAAATTAGTCTTACAGAACGTAGTTCTAAAACAGTGAACGAACTGGGAGTATTTTTTGTTGATGATGCAGATGGTAATATTGATGGTATTGCTCCTGGAGCATCCGGCTATACTCAAGCAGCTTTAAGACGCTCTAAAGTAGCTTTTTCAGCGATTGCTAATAATCCTAATGGATTCAATCCTCAAAATCTGACACGGTTACTAGAATTTGATTCTGGTCAAAATGTCAGGTTCGTGTTTGTAAGAAACAGCACTATTGATATAGCATTATCTGAAACAACAACCAGCAGCGAAGTATTGTTTGCCGATGCTTCTACGCTACAAACTACTGAGTTAAGCGAAGACGAATTTTCTTTAGCTTGGAAGGATGGTTCTGGCAACAACACAGATTTCAAGGATTTAGTCGTCAAGATTAAAGCAACCGATGATGAATTACCTCTAGGTACGAATTTGCAAGGAGATATAGAAGTTCTCGATTTTAGGAATGTCACCACACAAATAAAAGCTGAGTTTATAGTCAACAGAGAAGCAGCTTTTGACAATGAAGTACATTTTTACAAAATCGCTAACGAAGCAGGTGGTATCGATATTGATGGGGATGGTACCGTTGATTTACTACCTGGGGATGAAGGTTATATTAAAGCTGCTATCGATGGAGTTGTAGCAGATATTGACCTTAGCGTAAGTAATCAAGGAACGGCGACTTATACAGGAACTTTCGACCCGAACAACTTATTTGCACCATTACTTATTGCCAATGGTGGGCAAGAAGAATTTTTAGATGAGGATACTAGTAACGATCCAGAAGTTTACTTTGCATTCTTGGGAGCTAACCCAGGCAATGCAGATCACGTTCGCTTGTTAGCTGATAATACTTTTGGATTTGAAGATTTACCAGGTGGTGGCGATTTGGATTATAACGACATCACCGTGCAAGTAAAAGTGAGTTTGACGTAGTTCTGAAAAAATTTAGAAATAACAAGATTAACGCAAGCCCTCCTTAAAAAGAGCTTGCGTTAGTTTTTATAGCTGCACGGACAATCCTTGCTCTGACTTCTAGCTTAGAGAGAGAGAATGATAAGTACTTAGACAAAATTAATTGTAGATCCACTCACTATAGGTGACTCTAAGCTTAATAAGCGTGCCATTTGTCTATAGGATTACGTTGTGTGTATCCTAACAAACATGCTAACGCTAGCCGCTAAAGAGCCGGATATAGTCACGTTATTTTTTGCATAAGTCCCGATCTATTCAAACAAATGCTTAGATCTAAAAGTTGATAAAAGTTGATAGAAGTTGATATGTTTTTTGAATAATATTGACAATCAATCAATTTACAGCTTAAGAAATAGTATATCCATTGAATAATAGCTACAAATAATGCAAAATTAGTTTTTATATTTACCAATATGGAGATGTCAATTTTCACTACTATTCAGAAGCATGATTATGCAGGCACATTTACAGCAGATTTCATTTAAGTGAGGTACACATCGTTTCTAGAGGAAGTAGGGAGTAGGGAGTAGGGAGTAGGGAAATGTACCTCATATACCTGCAAAGTGCTTTATCAAGATTTTGCTGGTTCCCGTCAGAATATACTCTACTAAAATCAAATATGCTATATATTATATCTAAATAATTGGTAGCTCATAAATTGACGATAGCCTATAGAGTAAATAAATTGCCTTGTTTCTTGATTTCTCTATTCATTGATTAAACTACCTACAAAGATAAAAAATATTTAAAAGCAAAAATATTAATCTTATTTCCTGATTTTTATTTTTTAATATAAGCTATTGAAATATAACATCTTGGTTTTAAATATAATAAATTAATTAACTGTAAAATAAACGTGACATTCTGTTCCAGTGTGATTAAACTGGAGTGAAGAGAATAGTGCATAGCGTCATGATATAAAACAAATTTTATTTGAATAAGCATATCAATTTATTGCCGTCGTTTTGTACTAATACAAACGAACAAGGGAGAACCAAGAAATAAACTGTTCTACCCTTTTATTCTCTTTAAGTGCCTTAAATGAATCGCCCTTCTTTTTTTTTTCAAACCAAAATCATACATTAGACTCAAGTAATTAGGAATTATCAGGAGTAATAATGACTACTACAATCAGCGAAAAAGATAGTGTACTTACTGTAATTAATATCTTTACAGTTAAACCAGACCAGCAGAAGCAATTAGTAGAACACCTAGTAAGTAATCTCGAAACAGCTAAGAAGCAACCAGGCTTCATATCTGCTAATATTCATCAAAGTTTGGACGGTACGCGGGTTGTTAATTATGCTCAATGGAGTAGCCAAGAATCGTTAGAATCAGCTCTTCAAAACCAGGAATTTATGGGTCCAGTAAAAAAGGCTGTAGAGTTTCCTCATGAGTTCCATCGATACGAAGTCGTCTCCACAATTCAAGCGGAAAAGGTAACTTCTGTGCATTAAGATAGAACACTCACTAATTCAATTTGACAGATATAGTGGTTTGAGTTCGATACAATAACCCCCATGCTTCCGGCACTTTTTTTATTAAGTAAAGATATAAAGTTTGCCAGAGTAAGTGTATTAAACTCAAGAAAAAAGTGCGATGTTTGTCTAAAATGAGTACGATTCACTTCCGCATGGATTTTCAACTATCCCCTACTTGAAAGCTAGGGGCTTATTTTTATCCAAAATTCTAAACTAGTGCATTCGGTATAAAGAAGTAACTCATTCCAAATAGATAAAATGCTTGCTATATAAGCATTTTGAATGTTTAAATTTGAATGAATTTGTGTTGTACTAATGGTATGCTCTGCAAACTATGCCGGGTAAATAATAGTAACAAAAAGTTATTTTCAAGAATTAACAATAAAATAAACGTGACATTCTGCTCTAATATTATTAGACTAGTGTGAAGACAATAATTAATTGTGTTAATTTTATGTAAATTAAGCTTGATTTGAATAAGTATTTTACGTAAGTTTCATCATCTAATTGACGCAGAGACTTATTCAAAGTTCTCCATCGCGTAAGCCTGCAAATTATAACTTTAAGAAAGTCTAAGTTCCCAAACTGATGACTAAATACATAACCCTTGTCTATGAATACTCAGCGTCTCGAAAAGTTTGGAATTAACCTATCTATTTTTGGCTCTTTATCTATGGCTATCTTGGGCATCTCTTATGGATTGTATATAGAGTCCGCAGCGGTGATGCTCGATGGCTTCTTTAACATCATTAGTTTTTCAATGGCATTAGCCACCAAATGGATTTCTTGGCTTGTGCAACGTCCGGAGGGGAATACTTTCCAGTTTGGCTATAAAGGTACTGTACCCTTGCTTAACCTTTGCAAAGGGCTATTAATTGGTGGACTCTCCGTGTTTGCCTTTATTTCTGCAATTGGTGCATTATTGCATGGTGGAAGAGAGCTTAATGCAGGTTCGGCGGTAATTTATGCTGCAATTGCAGCGTCAGTAGGTTTGTTAATCTCGGTAACGCAAACTGCGATCGCCAAAAAAACTGGCTCTCCAATAGTTCGTGTAGATGCTCAGAATTGGATGATTAACGGGTTCATCAGTCTTTGTGTTGGGTTGGCTTTCGGTATTGTCACTCTGATTCAAAATACTCCATTATCTTGGTTTGTTCCCTATGCAGATTCTACGCTTGTAACTGTCCTAGTAGTACTTGCTTTTCCTATGCCAGCCAAAGTTGTGATGGAAAGCATCAAGCAGCTTTTATTAGGTGCTCCTGAAGCAGATATACAACAACGAGTTAATCGAGTCGTTGAAGATACAACGACTAAATTTCCTTGTGCTAGCCATTGTTTGAGAATGACTCAAGCCGGACAGGATATATATTTGCATCTTCACTGGTTGTTTCCTCAAGAAGAGAAGCTAACAACTATTGAAACAGTAGATACAATGCGCGATAAAATCACCCATATTGTCATTCAGGAAATTCCCACCGCAACTCTTGATATAATTTTTACCCAGGATGAAAAATGGTTTGGAATGATTAATCCTCAATAAATAGATGATTTAACAAAAAATTAAACAAATGTTCCAATTTAGAAATTTAGCGGCTAATCAAATTTTAGCTATCTGCGTAATTCCTGTTTTATCACTTATTACTAGTATCAATCAATCTAAGGCTGAAACAGTAGATAGTTCAGTTATTAACCAATCATTAAGAACTTCGGCAGTTTCAAAAAATAATCCAAGTTCAGAACGTTTAATCAAGATTCTTAAAACTAAGACTAAAACTAATAAAAATAATCTGACTTCTGTTACTATTTCAAATAAAAAGCAAGTTGTTACTAAAGAGAGCATCTTGTTCGACAATAAAAATAACGACCATACTTCTAAATCTAAGTCCTTAAAAAGATTTGATAATCATTTTAAGGAATCTCAAACACAATTTATAGAAGTAAATCCTCACATAAACCGACTTTTACCTCATAAATCTACTGTAGAATCGAATGCAGACGTTATCGAATCTATCGAACTTAACAGCACTAAGAAGATTGCCAATAATCCTATGGGGCAAGTTAATAGTGTTTCTCAGTTTGCTGACGTGCAACCTAGCGACTGGGCATTTCAAGCTTTGCAATCTCTGGTAGAGCGCTATGGTTGTATTGCAGGTTATCCCAATGGTAGTTTTCGCGGCAATCGTGCGATGACTCGTTATGAATTTGCTGCGGGGTTAAATTCTTGTGTAGATAGAATAAATGAATTAATCGCAACTGCAACTTCTGAGGTAGTGAGTCAAGAAGACTTAGCGGCTTTAAATCGTTTGGAAACAGAATTTACAACCGAATTAACGAGCTTACGCGGTCGGGTGGATGCTTTAGAAGCACGTACTGCTGATTTAGAAGCAAATCAATTTTCCACTACCACTAGGCTTTTAGGGAATGTAACTCTGCAAACGAATAGTTATTTTTCAGGAGATGGCGACCCGCAAACTACAATTCAATCTCTTGCTTTTCTTGGTTTATTAACTAGCTTTACTGGTCGAGATTTATTGCTAACGGGTATAGCTACTACAAACACAACTTTTCCCGATTTGGCCACAACTAATAACGGCAGAGATGTTGGTTCTACAAGAGAAGGTGCGAGCGCTAATTCCAGTCCCGGCGACCAAAACAATAGTTTCCGAATTGTTGGATTAGAGTATCAATTTCCCGTCACCGATAACTTAATGGTCGATTTGATTGCTGCAAATCGCTATCGTTTTAACCCCATTCAACTGAAAAAATTTGCGCCGTATTACGTTAGGGGTGTTGGACCTGTCAGCACTTTTGCCACCGCACCTCCTATATACCTGATTGGAGGAGGTTCGGGAATATCGGCTCGTTATAAACTGTTGGACTCAACCAGCATAAATATGAGCTATATCGCATCTCCTGGCAGTATTTCAAGTTTAGGTGGATTATTTAACGGAGATTATATAGCCGCAGCAGAAATTAACTATAATCCCAATCCTGGTTTATATTTACAATTCGCGTATCAACACGGTTACTTCGGTCCTGGTAATTTTGCTTTCAATAACGGTCAAAGTTTTAGAGATAATGGTTTTATTGGTAGTGCTTTAGCAAACCGCTTTGATAATGCTGGTGTTTTATTTGAAGACGCATCTGCTGTGAGTACTAACGCTTATTCGCTTGGTGGTTATTTCGCTATTAGCCCTGGAGTCACAATAGGCGGTTGGGCAAACCTAATAAAAGCTAGACTTCTTGGTAAAGGAGATGCCGATATTTGGTCTTACTCGATTCAAGCTGCTTTTCCCGATTTGTTTAAAAAAGGAAATCACGGAGGCTTGATTGTAGGTATGGAACCTACTCTTACAGGTTTGAAAAGTAGTCTTGCCTCCGCAGATTTTAAGAATGATACGTCACTGCATATAGAAGCTTATTACACTCATCAGATATCGGATAAAATCTCTATAGCCCCTTCTATTACTTGGATTACAGCACCAAACCAAGACCGAGATAATGAAGATATTGTTATTGGTGGACTAAGAACAACTTTCAGCTTTTGACAATTGTAAATCTAAAATCTAAGATCTAAAACTTAAATGACTAATCAACCCGAAATTCTTGCTTTTGCAGGCAGCGTTCGCGAGGCATCTTTGAACAAAAAGCTTGTCCAAATTGCCGCTACAGGAGCTAAAGCCGCCGGTGCTGAGGTGACTTATATCGATCTCAAAGATTATCCGATGCCCTTATTCAATGAGGATTTGGAAGCGAAAGAGGGATTACCGCAAGCGGTTATTAAATTAAAAACATTAATGAAAGCCCATCAAGGGTTTCTTATTGCTTGTCCCGAGTACAACAGTTCTATTACTCCCTTACTCAAAAATACTATTGATTGGGTATCGCGGCCTTCATCAGGGGAAGCACCAATGGCTTTAAGCTGCTTCCGAGGTAAGGTGGCTGCAATCATGGCAACTTCACCAGGTGGACTGGGAGGCTTGCGCGGATTAGTTCACCTGCGTTCTATCTTAGAAAGTATTGGCGTGCTTGTCATACCCGAACAAAAGGCTATAAGCAATGCATATCAAGCTCTTGATGATAACGGGCACCTGATAGATGTCAAACAAAAAGAGGCGATCGCGCTTATTGGTGCAAGGTTAACTGAAGTTACAGCGAAACTAAATGCTCTTATTAACTAATTGTTTTTACAATACTAAATAATGGCTGTAAATAGGCTAATAGCTTGCTTGATAAGTCAATAAGCGATGGAAAAGATTATTTATTATCAGCAAAAAAAGGTTTTATTGCTACCTCTATTGCACCTATGACGAATGGTAGTTATACTTAGCAAGTAATTGTAATAAGTTACATTTTATAAATATAAGTTGATGAATATAATCGCACAACTTATTTGTCAATATTTCATTTTCTTGTGACTCCTTAGTCAATTTATATATTTTTATCGTCATTCAATAGGCAATTACTATATGTGATTATTAAAAATAAAACGCTACATAGGCATCGGTTTTATTCGCTAATAAATCAATATGTACAAATGTTTGCGAATAAATGTACATAAAAAAATTGCCGAATTCTTTTTCCCAGTTTATGCTGGATGTTAAGTAAGTTTAGTCTTGCACTCTGAAGTAAAAATTACAATATAGAGTTAAGGTTATGTTCATTGCATTACTTACTCATATATCTGCGATGCATCAGAAGTAAGTCTTTTGCTAAATAATTAAGATTTTTCACACTTATCGGAAAATAACGCCAGCAACTGATTGCCAATTTCATTTTTTAGTAGTGAAAGCATTCGAGGAGGAATACATAAAATGCAAGTGGAAAATAAGAAGTACGATAACGCGGTTTTGGATGATATCGAACTTCAAGAAGGTTTGAAACAGATAAATCCTAAATTCGGTGATTTTGTAACTCGGGTAGCTGGTGAAGCTTGGGGTTTACCTTTAATCGACCAAAAGACTAAGGCTTTGATTACTATTGCTGTAGATATAGTTAATCAGGATCAGGTGGGACCGGGAAATCCTTTCGGCGCTCATGTAAATATGGCTCTCCAACAAGGAGCAACTCCGGCAGAAATTGAAGAATTACTATTGTTCATGTGCGTTTATGCTGGTTTCAATAAGGTTGCTGGTTGTTTTGGGATGCTAAACGAAGTTTTAGAAGCATCATCCTAATCCGAATATAGCCATTACAGCAAGAGTGGAAGTATTAGGGCAACAGTAATATTTCTTAATTTAATCTTCTGTGATATCTGGCATGAAAATTTTTCTCCACCTGCGGGTTTTCTCAACAACTCCTTGATATTATTCAGGGTTAAACTTTTTTTGAATCGTAATCACATAAAAGGAGATTCTCAGAATGGTTTCGACAATAAATAAAGTAACTAGAGCCGATTATTCAGGACGCGATCGCCAAGGTAAAGTCGCTTTTTATGTACTCCTGTGGAAAAGACAAGGAATTTCCTTGGAACTCTTCGATGAATACTGGAAGGATGTACATGGTCCAGTTTGTGCGAGATTGCCAGGGCAGCATCAATACTGGCAGTTCCATGTAGCTCACAATGAAGGTGGCTTTTTCCCAGCGATTAAGGGTTTAGACCAAACTATTCGTCAAGAAGATAATTTTGATGGTATTGCAGAATTAACCTTTGAAAACGAACAAGAGCGTCAGACTTGGTTTGAAGCCGCCGGGATACTGATGGATGATGAGAAAAATGTATTTAGAAAAGCTATTGGTTATAATACCAATCCCAGCAATTCTATTACTTATGTAGATAGTATTCCCAATGGAGAACCTAACGGTGAAACTGGGATACTCAAATTCCATGTAATGGTTAAAAAAGCTAATGGAGTTAGTTCCGAAGCTTTTCGTCGTTACTTGACTGACGTTTTTGCAGAAAACATTAGCTCTCACGAGTCAGTACTCAAGTTTCGCCTGCATTTATTTGAAGAAGTAGATAATTCTCGTCCTGATGCTGATGGAGTCATTCATAACGAACCAGAAGAAAAGCAATATCATGCTGCTTATGAAATAGCTTTTTCAAATCAGCTTGAAAGAGAAAAGTTTTTTGCTTCCGCTCAGTATAAAGCTGCTACTCGTGATGCTGCAAAATATATTAAACAAATGCAGGCATTTCCAGAAAGAACCGCTTATACCTTTGTTTACGATGGCAAAATGACTCTTGCTGGCGAACGTAGTTCTTCAGTTGCAGAATTAATCGAAGGAATTGGAGCAGTAAACCAACTTAAGGAGGATATTAAATCTCTCATGTTAAATTCTAGTCTTTACACACAACAAAATAACGGTTTTTCTTCTTACCAGAACCAGAATCAACCACCAGCTATTAAAAAGCGCACCAATTATTACGAAGGTTTGTCCGCAGATTATTCTCGTCCGGGACTTGTAACTTCCTACGTCGCTAAAAAGTTGATTGAGGATGCAGAAAAAATTGTGGCAATGAAAGAATCCAGATTGCCAGAAATCAACTATAACTATTCCTTAGAACAGATTGAAGCTGAAAATAAAGAATGGTGGCCTACTCACTGCGAAGCATTGAGACAGGGACGTGGAGACATCTTAACTGGTGAATATCGCGACGATTTGGTTTATTTTTGCCAGGATGGTCCTTATAGAGGCTTAGAACAACAAAAAGCAAGAGAACAGCATTGGTGGGCGTTAATTGCTCAGCCAGGAGTTACCATGTGCTGGCCAATTGTCATGTTCTGGGGCGAACACACTTACTTTGAATGGAAGTGTGAAGATAATGAAACCAATGAAACTATTGCCAAAGGTAATGTTACCTGGGTACGTCGGGGACACCGAGGTGCTTGCTATCTAAAGACCGAACAATTGACATTTTACCGTGATGTTTTTGCTGCTGATGGATTATTAAAACTGATCGCTACTGCTTAAAATGAAAAAAAAGGTGGCAGATAAAAATGCTGTCCTAGATGACAAAGAGCTTCAGCAGAGTTTAAAACAAATCAATCCAAAGTTTGGTGATTTTGTAACTCGGGTAGCAGGTGAAGCTTGGGGGTTGCCGTTAATTGACCAAAAAACTAAAGCTCTGATTACCATCGCGATTGATGTTGTTAATCAGGACCATAGGGGTTCGGGCAACCCATTCACCGCTCATGTCAATATGGCTCTCAAGCAAGGTGCCAGTCGCCAAGAAATTGAAGAACTATTACTGTTTCTATGCGTTTATGCAGGCTTTAATAAAGTCGCGGCTGGCTTCGGAAGCCTCAACAAGATTTTTGATTCCGATCCCGATAACGTCAATTGCACCTCAAGGACAGTAGCAATGGTTGCAGACAGTCGAAAGATAAATAAAGCCGATTATTCAGCACGCGATTCTAAAGGGAAAGTCAGTTTTTACGTACTTCTATGGAAACGCCAAGGTATTTCCCTAGAACTATTTGATAATTATTGGAAAGATGTACATGGTCCCGTTTGTGCGAGATTACCCGGACAGCATCAATACTGGCAGTTTCATGTAGCTCATAATGAAGGTGGATTTTGCCCTAATATTCAGGGTTTAGATTATTCCTTCGATGCGGAAGATAATTTTGATGGTATTGCAGAATTAACTTTTGAGAGCGAAGCTGAACGTCAAACCTGGTTTGAAGCAGCCGGGATATTGATGGATGACGAAAAAAATGTATTTAGAAAAGCCATTGGGTATAACACAAGTCCCGGCAATTCTATTACTTATGTAGATGGTATTCCCAACGGAGAACCGAATGGTGAAACCGGGGTGCTGAAATTCCATGTCACGGTTAAAAAAGCCGATGGAATCAGTACCGAAGCTTTTCGTCATTATCTAACTGAGAGTTTTGCACCTCAAGTCAGCAGTCATGATTCTGTATTAAAATTTCGACTGCATTTATTTGAAGAAGTAGATAATTCTCGTCCCGATGCTGATGGAGTTATTCATTACGAAGCAGCAGAAAAGCAATATCATGCTGCTTATGAAATAGCTTTTTCAAATCAACTTGAAAGAGAAAAGTTTTTTGCTTCTGCTCAATATCAAACTGCCATTCAAGATGCAGCTAGATATATTAAACAAATCCAAGCATTTCCAGAAAGAACTGCTTATACCTTTGTTTACGATAGCAAAATGACTCTCTCCGGACAGCGCAGTTCAAAAGTTGCATCTCTAATCGAAAATATTGGAGCCAGTAATCAATTAAAGGAGAATATAATATCTTTAATGTCTAGCCAGGTTAATGGAAAGCCCAAAGGTTTGGGTCATTATCTTCAAGGAGTTCAACACTTTGGAATTACAGTTAATGACATGGCGAAAGCTATGGAATTTTATACCGAAGTTTTGGGTGGAAAACTGGCAATTGGTGGTGATGGATTCGTTGGGGAAGATTTACACAATCTACTCTTTCAAAAAGAGGATTTAGAGGCTTGGAAACAAGGTGTTAACCCCAAAGAACAAGGCATACCTAATATTCGAGATGGTTCCGAAGATGCATTAGATGTCAGATTTATTTCTTTTGGCAATACTTGTGTCGAATTAATCCATTTCCGAGATGCCCAGTTAAGTGCAAACGCACCGAACATTTTCAGTAAAATTCCTTCTGGTATCGGGCACGTTAATGCTCCACACATTTCCTTTTATGTAAAAGACGATGTGGATATTAATCTCTTCGCCAAAATGCTAGAAGATGAATGTCAACAGCGGGGAATTAATAACGTTGTTGTCAACCGAGTTATTCATCTTGATTCGCTAGAGCAGAGAAAAACTGCGGCTCTAAAATATGCCAAAACGGATTTTATTGGTGATTTTGATGGATGGGCTTTATTCTACTGTAAAGGTCCGAATGGCGAGCAGTTGGAATTTAATCAGGTCACAAAAAGAGCCAAAGAAAGATTTAGTGAAGCTCAAAAAGAATACAATTTGAGCAACGATACAGATTATTGGTTCTACAATAATTCTGCACCACAGCATACCAAAGTCAACGGTAATAACCGACTGTACGGCAGCTATAGCGCCACAATAAATGCTCCAGCCGAAAAGATTTGGCAAGTGTGGACGGAACAGGCTTACAGTGAAAATTTTCCCATCTTAGAGCGCTATCATAACGGCGTTTTGCGGGAAGTATCAATGCCTGGAATGACAATGAAGCAAAGGGTAACTATTGATAAGCAAGCAGGAACAATGAGTATTGCTTTGGTAGATAACCCTCTGTTTACAGGTCAGTTTGTTAATCATATAGATCAAAAATCTCATCAGCCCGGTTCTTCACCAATAGTGAATTTTACTATTGATTTACAACCTACAAGTGAGAACTCGCTACAGCATCAAGATGCACAAGGGTTTATTGAAGCAGCAAAACCCGAAAGAATTCAGGAAGCTGTTTATCAACTCAAACAACTTGTTGAAAATAATACTACTCAAGAGGAAAGACCAATGACACAATCTTTAACACGTACTGGTTCTAAGTCTGAGATTGTCAGACGGATGTTTGAAGCTGGGGAGTCAATGAATGTAGAAAATTTTGTGAAATTCTACACTGAAGATGCTCACTATCAATTTAGTAACTTCCCCGTAGCATATGGTCCTCAAGGAATTCGAGATACTTCTGTAGATTTTCTGAACACCGTAGCAAAAGTCTACCACCACATTACCAATATCTGGGAGCAGGGAGACACAGTTATTTGTGAAATGGAAGTAACTTACATCCGTCACGATGGTAAAGTTTTCCGACTTCCTTGCTGCGACACAATTGTATTTAAAGGTGATAAAGTTCAGCAATTGAAAATTTACATGGATATCAGTCCTGTATTTCAAACCGAACAAGTAGAACCAGCAGCTTCAACTTCCAGCGATCTCCTCCTACAAAGAATTGGCAAAATGTATGAGGCTCTACACGCAGAAAACTGGGATCAATTCATGAGCTTCTTTACTCCCGATTTGCTTTATAAAGTTGGCGCTCACGAACCAGTAATTGGACCTCAAGCTTGTCGCGACTTTTTAATTAATATTTACAGAACTTTAAAGTTGACAACTCATAATGCTAGAGGTACCTGGGCAGTTGATAATACTGTAATTTTAGAAATGGACGCTAACTACGTCAACAAAGTTACCAAAGAATTCTCTCAAGTTCCCTGTACCGATATCTACCGCTTTGAAGGAGATAAAATCTGTGAATGGCGGGTATATCCAGATGCTTCTCAGCTAAAGTTCTAAGCTTAAAATATGTGGTTGAAATTGATATAGCGAATCATCAATTACACCAATAAACTATAAGCAGATGGGGTAGAAGTGAGTTGTAAATAAATCATTGATTGATTTTAAAAATTGAAATTATTTACGACTGCTTCTGCTTTCATCAAGTACAAAACAAAGTTAATTATATGCGGTGGAAAACTCGGCAGGATTACGAAACTGCAAAAAGTTCTTTAGGTTCAAAACTTTTCCCCCTGATGTTCATATCTATGGGATTGTTGAGCAAACTATCTCAGAAAGCTGAAGCTAGTAGTCCGCCACATTAATTATGAGGGGTAATCAAAGTTTTTAGTAAGGACTTTAGTCCTCGCTACGAACCCGGAGAGAAGTACTAGGTTTTCTGATAGAGCTTTCAAATTGTAATAGTTCAAATTTATTCAAACAATAAGGAATCAAAAAAATGACAACTGAAAAAAAAGGCAAGATTGGCGTATTAGTTGAAGAGCATTTCGATCCAACAGAATTTATTCGCTTTAATGAATACTTTCCTACACAAGGTTATGAAGTCGAATACATCTCTCACTTATGGGGTAATAAAGAATTACGCTTTGGTTCTAATCCTGAAAATGACAAAGTAGAATATCATGTTACAGTTTCTACAGAAGTAAATGATATTAACCCGGAAGATTATAAAGGAATAATTTGCATCGGAGCTTATGCCACCGACCGTTTAAGATATCAGCCAACTGTTAAAAAAGGTCAGAAAAATCAAGCTCCTGCTGTAGAATTTTTACGTAAAGTGAATGCAACAGAAAATGTTAAAGTAGGGACTATTTGTCATAGTCTATGGCTCTTATGCGCCGATACAGATTTAATCAAAGGTAAGAAAGTTACCTGCGCTCATAACATTATTTGCGATGTGGAAAATGCTGGAGCAGATGTAGTTTATGAGGGAGATGGAACAGCCGAATTAGTTATAGATGGTAACTTAATTACCGGCAAACATCCCGGCATGGTTGACGAATTTATGAAAGTTTTTGTTGAAGAAATTGAAAAAAGTAGTAGCCGAAAAACCGCAACCGCAGCAGCAGTTTGAGCTAATTAATTATTCATAGAAATAAAAGGACATATCATGACAGATAAAGTTAATTTTTCCTTTTCGGATTTAATTGCTGGTTACGTTACCCAGTACGATCGAGATACCGATATTTTTGAACTAAAAACCTCCGACGGTAGAGAGTTCAAAGCAAAATTGAGTCCAATGGCATATGCCAAAGTGATTCAGAATTTTGATGAAGGCTATCCCGATGCTACCGGAAATATGAGAGCGATGCTCGTTCCCGGACGCTATTTATTTACCTATGGGTCATTTTATCCAGATAGCGATATCTTTGATGCCAAGCAGATTGTTTTTGCTGGTGCTAAGAAAGATGATTACGTTTTCGAGAAACAAAATTGGTGGGTTAATCAGATAGATGCTTTAGGTAAGTTCTATCTTAAAGCTCAGTTTGGTGAAGGAGAGTATGATTATCGCAATTATCGTACCAGTTTAAGTTTGAGCGGTCAGCAATCAACTACTAATTTCCGTCAAGAAACTGATACTATATCTCGTCTTGTCTACGGTTTTGCTACTGCCTTCATGATGACAGGCAACGATAGCTTCCTCAAAGCTGCTGAAAGAGGAACCGAATATTTACGCGAACATATGCGGTTTGTGGATTTAGACGAAGGTATCGTTTATTGGTATCACGGTATTGACGTACAGGGAGAAAAAGAACAAAAAATCTTTGCTTCTGAATTTGGCGATGACTACGATGCAATCCCAGCTTACGAACAGATTTATGCTCTTGCAGGTCCCATTCAGACTTACCGCTGTACCGGGGACCCCAGAATCATGGACGATACAGAGAAAACCATTAAGCTGTTTAACGAGTTTTTCCTTGATAAGGGAGAACACGGCGGCTATTTCTCCCATATCGACCCCGTAATGCTCGATCCCTTGAGCGACACTTTGGGACGTAATAAGGGAACAAAAAACTGGAACTCAGTTGGCGACCACGCTCCAGCTTACTTAATAAACCTATGGTTGGCTACAGGTAAGCAAGAATACGCTGATATGTTGGAGTATACCTTCGACACTATCGAACAGCGTTTCCCCGACTACGAAAATAGTCCCTTCGTTCAAGAAAGATTTTATCAAGACTGGTCTGCTGATACTACTTGGGGATGGCAGCAAAATCGGGCTGTAGTCGGTCACAACCTGAAGATTGCTTGGAACTTGATGCGGATGCAGAGCCTCAAACCCAAGGATAGTTACGTTAAATTGGCAAGAAAAATTGCCGATATAATGCCAGACGTTGGCAGCGACCAACAGCGTGGAGGTTGGTACGATGTGGTTGAACGTGTCCTTGCTGAAGGTGAAGAATCATACCGCTTTGTTTGGCACGATCGCAAAGCTTGGTGGCAGCAAGAACAGTCAATTTTGGCGTATTTGATTCTAGCGGGTATTGAAAAAGAGGACGATTACAAGCGTTTAAGTCGCGAAGCTTCTGCATTTTATAATGCTTGGTTCCTCGATTTAGAAGAAGGTGGAGTTTACTTTAACGTTCTTGCTAATGGTATTCCTTACCTTGCAGGTGGTAACGAACGCGGTAAAGGTTCCCACTCCATGAGCGGTTATCACTCTTTTGAATTGTCCTACTTGGCTGCGGTTTATACCAACTTGCTAATTACCAGACAGCCAATGGACTTTTACTTTAAGCCTATTCCTGGTGGTTTCCCCGATAATATTCTCCGCGTTTCTCCAGATATTCTTCCTCCTGGAAGTATTAAGATTGCTAAGTGTGAAATTGACGGAGAACCTTACAGTAACTTTGATGCTGAGGCATTAACAGTTACCTTACCGAAAACTGACGAGCGGGTGAAAGTCAAAGTGCAAATTGTGCCCGTTTAGTTTTTAGTACTCCACAAACCCAAAATTAGCAGGTGAAGACAGAGAGGGGAAGAGTGGGTAGAAAAAATTTCTCATTATTAACTAACATAACCCTACGTACAGCAGATTTCATTTAAGTGAGGTACACATCGTTTCTAGAGGAAGTAGGGAGTAGGGAGTAGGGAGTAGGGAGTAGGGAGTAGGGAGTAGGGAGTAGGGAGTAGGGAGTAGGGAAATGTACCTCATATACCTGCAAAGTGCTGTAATTCCCTTGGCTCCGTACTAGTGTAGAGACGTTGCAGTGCAACGTCTCCCTATAATTTGAAGTTTAAAAATTTAATCGGAATTACAACATGGAAATTAATATTAAAACAGTTGATGATGTCAAGATAGCAGTACTTCAAGGTGATATAGATGCCAGTACTGCACCTTCAGTAACTCAAGAGGTTTTACCTTTAGTTGAACCAGGGAAAAGAATCATTCTTGATATGACTGAAGTTCCTTTTATGTCTAGTGCTGGCTTACGGGTGCTACTATCTCTTTACCGACAAACAAGCGTTAAGGAAGCAAAACTATTATTAGTTGGTTTGAATGAAGAACTTCAAGACACCATGTCCGTAACTGGATTTCTAGAACATTTTCAAGTTAGCGATACTCTCGACGAAGCATTAGCTGCAAAAGTTTAGATAAATTCTGGATTTTGAATTAGTAGTTGATTGCATAAATTCTGAAGGGTTCGTTTTTCCCGCAACCGTCGGGAGACGTTATGTATAACGTCTCTACAACCCTTCAGAACAATTGATTTGGACTATCAATACTACACCACATTAATTTTGATAGTTTGAAGAGACATAAAATTCTACGTCTCCAACCGTTATACAAACAACGAACCAATTGCAATCTAAAATCTAAAATAATTTGCCATATTTAGGATTAATAATAATGGAACGTATTGATGTTCATCCAACGCATACTTATGAAGGTTATAAATTACGTTGCGGAAAAGCATTTCCTTTTGGCGCTGATTTAGTACCTGGAGGAGTTAACTTCTCAATTTTCTCTAGCTATGCAACTTCTTGTACTTTAGTTCTGTTTGAGAAACATGGCTTAGAACCACTAATCGAAATTCCTTTTCCGGAAGAATTTCGCATTGGTAATGTCTACTGTATGACTGTATTTGACCTAAATTACGAAAATCTAGAATACGGCTATCGGATGGATGGGCCAAACAATTTTCAGGAAGGTCATTGGTTCGATACAAGTAAAATTGTCATGGACCCCCTACGCTAAGGTTATTGGTGGTAGAGATGTTTGGGGAGTCACTCCAGATTGGAATGATATTTATCATCATCGCGGAAGGATTATTTTCGATGATTTTGACTGGGAAGGCGATCGCCCTTTGGAGATTCCCCCAGAGGACCAAATTATCTATGAAATGCACGTTCGCAGCTTTACCCAGGATGCTTCTTCTGGAATTAAAGAAAAGCATCAGGGAACGTTTGCAGGTCTTCGGGACAAAATTCCTTACCTCAAAGAGTTGGGTGTCAATGCTGTTGAATTGATGCCGATTTATGAATTTGATGAGTTTGAAAATAGCCGTCCCAATCCTGAAACTGGGGAGACGCTTTTCAACTATTGGGGTTATAGTACCGTTGGCTTCTTTGCTCCCAAAGCTGGTTATGCTGCTACAGGTAAGTTTGGGATGCAGGTTGATGAGTTAAAAACTCTGATCAAGGAATTACACAAAAACGGCATTGAAGTAATTCTGGATGTAGTTTTCAATCATACAGCAGAAGGTAACGAGCGCGGTCCGACTATTTCTTTCCGGGGAATTGATAATAAGACCTACTATATGCTGACTCCAGAGGGTTATTACTATAACTTTAGCGGAACTGGCAATACTCTCAACTGCAACAATCCAGTTGTGCGGGGAATAGTACTTGACTGTCTGCGCTACTGGGCTTCTGAATACCATATTGATGGGTTTAGATTTGACTTAGCGGCGATTTTAGGACGCGACCCTTCGGGCGCACCTTTAGCAAATCCACCTTTACTTGAATCTTTAGCTTTTGACCCGATTCTGGCTAAATGTAAACTGATTGCTGAAGCTTGGGATGCAGGCGGTTTATATCAAGTTGGTTCTTTCCCGGCTTACGGACGTTGGGCAGAGTGGAATGGTAAATACCGCGACGATATCCGTAAATTCCTCAAGGGCGATGGTAGCACTGGGAATCTAGCACAATGTCTACAAGGTTCTCCGGATCTTTATGCATGGTCTGGTAGAGCGCCAGCCACATCAATTAATTTTATTACCGCTCACGACGGTTTTACCTTGATGGATATGGTTTCCTACGATGGAAAACATAACGATGCCAATGGGGAAAACAACAACGATGGTACTAATGATAATGATAGTTGGAACTGCGGTTGGGAAGGACCAACAGATGACCTTGGTATAAATACCTTGCGCCGTCGGCAGATAAAAAACGCCTTGGCGATATTGATGGTCAGCCAAGGTGTACCGATGATTCTCATGGGTGATGAGATGGGTCGGACTAAGCATGGTAATAATAATACCTATTGCCACGACAACCAACTAAATTGGTTAGATTGGAATCTGTTAGAAAAAAATGCAGATTTATTTAACTTCTCCAAAAACTGCATTAATTTCCGCAAAGCCCATCCAGTACTGAGAAACCAATGGCACTTCCAAAACCGCGACTATATGGGTAGTGGTTACGCAGATATTACATGGCATGGTACTCAAGCTTGGAATGCAGATTGGAATTCTAATCATACTTTAGCGTTTATGCTGTGTGGAAAACACGCAAAGCAAGGAAATGCAGAAGATAGCTATATTTACGTAGCAATGAATATGCACTGGGAATCTCATTGGTTTGAACTTCCCCAATTACACCCAGGCATGAATTGGCGAGTCTTTGCTAATACTGGAGTAGTTCCACCTCAAGATAGCTGGGAACCAGGAACAGAACCAGTATTGGAAAATCAATCGGGATTGTTAATGGGCGATCGCTCTGTAGCAATCTTAGTTGGTAAATAAAAGCAGTGAGCAATAAACAGTGAACAGTTAGATTTATTAACTAATAACTGATAGCTCTACGAACTTTCGCTTTCAAATTTTAATTACTTACAATCTACACAATAACTAACAGGAAATTATGGCTTTCGACGCATCTTTAGAAGTAATCAATAACGTAGCTAAAATTACCGTCAACGGAGAACTGGATGCAAGTACCGCACCACAGTTAAAAACAAAATTAGAAGAAGCTGCTGCCGAAGAACCCAAGCGCTTGGTTTTAATGATGGAAGGTTTAGAATACATGGCTAGTGCTGGCTTGCGGATGCTGATATTCGCTAAGCAAAAAATGGGTAATGCTGTTGATATTTATATGGTAGGTACTCAGGAAATGGTACTGGATACTATTACCAAAACCGGCTTTGATAAAAGCGTATTTTTGGTAGATAAGTACGATGAAGCGCAGTTAGAAGCTGTGTAGAAAAAGTTTTTTGGGGAATGCAATAAGGGAGTTGGACAGACTTGTTCGCTCGTTACGATCGGGGAGCGAGACGTTGCTACTACCAATAATATTACCCATCAAAATAAAAAAATAATGCTGGGTTGAGTAGAAGTTATATTCCTTTCTCAGCCCACCTAAAGGCTGCATCAAAGTTGCCACAAAATTAATTAGAAGTCGATTATTACTTGCACAACTGTTTATGGAAAACTTAAGCGTATCGGGAACACTAGACTCTTTGAAAGCAATTGCAGACTATGTAGTCGAAGCTGCAAAAGCTGCTGGTTTGGATAAAAAATCCACCTACAGATTACGTTTAGCTGTAGATGAAGTTGCTACTAATATCATTACGCATGGTTATGAAGAAGCAAATTTGTCAGGCAAGTTAGATTTATTTGCTGATATTAATGACTCAGCTTTAACTCTTTCAGTAGAGGATACTGGAGCTAGATACGACCCTTACAAAGAGCGTAGCGTTGAAGAAGATTTTGATAAGCCTTTAGAAGAACGTGCTATGGGTGGTTTAGGAGTATATTTAGCAATTCAAGGTGTCGATAAGTATTTTTATGAGCGGGTAGGAGAGCGAAATAGAAATATTTTTGTGGTAAATTGTCCAGCCGCTGTAGCTATGTAATGTCCTGGGTTGGATACAGTACAAATTTTGTTTGTAAAAATTAGGACGGGCAGGGATGCTCATCATCTCACTAATATTGTTGAATAAGAGTGAAATTTGTTCTAGATCCTTCCCCGTAAATATTCCGAGCGACTTTAATCTTTGTAAAACGCCTGTCAATGCGGATTGCATTTAAAAAATCTCTTCTCAAAATTTGTATCTAGGTGCGTTTCGAGCTTAAAGGGGATGGATATTGGGCATTCTCGCATAATTTAAGTTTTTGAGTTAAGTTGATTGTTTTAAACATTGTTTGAAGGGGAATATGGGCGTTAGAAATCAATACGAAAAAGTCGATTATACAGAATTACAATTACTACGTCGGGAAATAGCAGAACTTAGAAATGAAGCTGCTGCTTTCAAGGCACAAAGTAAACTGCTGGAAAACTTGATATCAATAGCGGGTTCTTCTACAGAAGGGGAAGTATTAAAAGCAGCATTACAAACTACATTAGATGTTGCTACAGAACAAACTAACTCGGAGAAAGGAAGTTTATTTCTACTTAGTTCTTCTGGAAAGGTGACTGACGCAATTTTATCGCGCACGGAAGTTACACCAGAAACGCGAAAAAAACTAATTGGTAATGTATTAGATAAAGGTTTAGCTGGCTGGGTAATTCGCAATCGTCAAATCGGATTAATTACAGATACCGAAGAAGATGAGCGCTGGTTAACTTTACCCAATCAGCCTTATGTTGTGCGTTCGGCTTTAGGAGTTCCTATTCTTAGTGGTAAAGAATTATTAGGTATTATCAGCCTATTACATTCAGAACCAAGACATTTTAGTGAAGAAACGGCTCGTCTGATGCAGCTAACTGCCAATCAAATGGCTTTAGTAATAGAAAATGCTCGTCTTTACTCCAAACTCGATAAATATTCCAAAGCACTCGATGCCGAACTAGAAAAAGGACGGCAAATTCAAATTGATTTTCTGCCTTACGAAATTATTCAAAAACCTAATTTGGAAGTAGTAGCTTGTTTTCATCCCGCTCGTCAGGTGGCTGGAGATTTTTATGATACTTTCGAGATTGACAACAATCATGTAGGGCTGGTAATCGCCGATGTATGTGATAAAGGTGTAGGTGCGGCATTATTTATGGCATTGATGCGTAGTATAATGCGTATTTTTTCATCGCAGAATCAATTACTAGAAATTCCGTTAACTATCTTAGAAGAAAATCAACCTGTTCAGGCTGAATGGATTGGTGATTTGCATACAAAATTGGTTCATTATAAAGCTCTACAAGCAGTTTCTCAAACTAATGAATATGTTGCCCAAAATCATTGGCAAATGAGTATGTTTGCTACAATGTTCTTCGGAGTATTAGAGCCAAAAACTGGAGTCCTTACCTATATTAACGGAGGGCACGAGCCGCTTTTTATTATCAATAATTCTGGAATAAAGCAAACTCTCAAATCCACGGGACCAGCGGTAGGAATGATGCCCGGAATGGAGTTTAAAATGGGGCAAATTCAACTCGAAGAGGGGGACATATTAATTGGTTATACTGACGGTGTAACTGAAGGAAAAAACCCCGAAGGTAAGTTATTTACAGATAAAAGATTGCAAACACTTTTAGAACAGCCATCACCTTCTGCTTCTGAATTACTTGAACGTGTTAAAAGCAATTTATTTAATTTTATTGACGACGCACCACAGTTTGATGATATTACGATGTTAGCAGTGCGATGGACTCCATTCACAAAGTAGGAGTTAGGAGTTTTCATATTTTATTTTTAATCATTAATAAACCCGGTTTTTTGAAAAGCCGGGTTTTTTAATATTTCAGAGTTTAGATTAGTTTTCCGCAGAAAATCTTTCACAATCAACGGAAGAAAGCATAGAACTTTGTGAATTATTCTCAGGCATTTTCGCAACAAATATCACATTACCTTCATCATCAACTACCCATCCAGTAGCTTCGACAATTTGATTTGTTTGATTATCAGTACTAACATTGCTAAATTCATTCCTAATATTAGATGAAGATTCTTCTGTTGGTACTAAATCAAATAAGTCTGTATATGTTGTTTCCCCGTTAAATAAATCATCGGGGTTTTGTGGTAATCCACCCTTTCCACTAACGACAAAATTGTTTCCGTTGCTAGCAGCACATCCAGCTTTAATTCCAGTTGCTCCGACTAAAGTTGACGGTAATTCTACCAAACCAGAAGCAGGATTTACGTTAAGTTGATCTACCGTGACTTCTCCGTTTAAACCAAATTTTGAACTTGCTGTAATATCGCTTTTAGACGTATTTTGCTCGCGAAATACTAAGCCAAATATATTTTGAGTGGTAATATCAATATCACCACCATTTCCTTGATTTGCATTTGCAATAATATCGCTATTTTCAAACGGTAATCCAATCACAAAACCTTGGGAATTATTAATAGTAATATTACCACCGTTAGCAGTATCAAAAGCTGCGGCAGAAATTAAACTATTGTTTCGCATCAGCAACAAATCTTTGATAGAAAGTGTGATATTAGCACCTTCGGAACCGTCTCCAATTCCAGTTTCGGCTGTTAATTTACCTTGATTTATAAATAAATTTTCTGCTGTAATATTTAAGTTTCCTGCTTGTCCTTTTGAACTGCTTACCGTTACTTGAGCTTCATTACTAATTGTAAATTGACTGGTTTTAACTGTTGCCGAGCCAGCAATTCCACCTTCACTCGATTGTACTGAAAAACCACCTTTTCCAGTTAATTCGATAGATTCTGCGGCGTTAATATCTATATCTCCTGCAACACCATTAAGAGTAGAAGCAGAAATTTCACTGTTATTTAACTTTAATGAGTTTAAACCATCTAAAGTAATGTTTCCACCATTTCCTGATTCTGTAGTTGCAGATATTATTCCTTGGTTAGTCAGATTTACATCCGACACTTCAATAAATATAAACCCTGCATCTCCGCTACCTTTACTACTAACTGTTACTTGCCCTTTGTCATTTAATGTGAGTTTGTTCGCAGTTAGTTTAACAAAGCCAGCATTACCTTGACTTGAAGCTTGGGAACCCAAAGCACTACCACTCTCAATCTGAATCGAATCCGTAGCATTCACAGTTACATCTCCTGCTTCACCATCTTTTGTAGAAGCAGAAATAAGACTATTATTACTAACTAGTAAGGATTTTATATTCAAAAAATCAATTTCCCCACCACTTCCTGTTGGAGTCTCAGCAATAATTTTTGATTGATTATTAACACTCACAGCACCACCCGTGACTTTTAAATCTCCCGCTTCTCCATTTCCTTGGCTGCTAACTGATACTAATGAATCATTATCAATTGAAAATATTGGTGTAGAAATATTCAAATTTCCAGCTTCACCATTACCTTTTGATTCTGCCGTGAGTTTACTACCGCGATTGACAGTTACTGATTCAGTTGCATTAATAGTAAAATCTCCACCTTCACCATCTTTTGTAGAAGCAGAGATTGAGCTACCGTTATCCAATTCTAAGGTTTTTAAGTTTTGTAAGTTAATATCCCCACCATCATCTTTTAATAGAGTTTCAACTTGGGTTTCAGCAAAGATTTTGGCTCCATTATCCAGTTTCATATTACTGGCATTTACTTGCAATTCCCCTGCATTTCCAGTACCTCGATTACTGACAGATATTATTGCATTATTATCAAGATTAAATTGTGATGTTGTAATAGCGATATTACCTGCTTTACCAACTCCCGTAGCTTCTGCTATTACACCACTGCCGCTATCTATATTTATGGATTCAGTGGCACTAATATTGACATTTCCACTTATACCATTAGTTGTTGAAGCAGATATCAGGCTACCATCACTTAACTGCAAGGTTTTTAAATCTTCTAGTTCAATATCTCCACCATTTCCAGAAACAGTCGTCGCGAATATTTCTCCTTTGTTAGTAAGAGTAACATTGTTAGCTTTAATTGAGATAAAACCTGGTTGTATCGTGTCTAAGCTACTGACGGTAACTTGGGATTTATCGCTAATGCTTAATTTATCGGTGAATATGTTTATAAAACCAGCTTCCCCTAAACCGACTGCTCCTGATGCAACTTTACTATTATTAGCAATTTTTACCTCATCAGAAGCGTTAAGAATAATATCACCTGCTTCGCTATCTCGTGTAGTCGCAGAAATTTCACTATTATCTAGGATAATTGAAATCGCATTAAGATTGATGTTACCTAGTAGGACTAAATTTCCACCAGGATTTCGATCGGATTCACTTTTAAGACTAGAACCATCGACTACAGAAATAATACCACCACTATTAAGAAAGATGTTACCGCTAGATAATGTTTGTGAATTAGTTGTAATTTGACTGCTAATAATGTCAATATTATTTCGTGAATCAAAAATAATTTGTCCCGCATTTCCTAAAATGCTATCGGTATTAATATTTCCTTCAACTCTAATATTTCCCCCAGTTAAACTACTGTTAGGATTATATTGATTGCTTAAAAACACTAAACCATCAGCACTATCAACTCTAATATTTCCACTAATAACTATATCGCTACTGCTTCCACTTCCCCCCGTATTCGGATTCCTCGGAGAAAAACGACCATTTCCAATAACACCAGGAGTACCAAATGCAGTAGTACCCGCTCGAATATCTAAAGTTGCTTGATTTTTTCCATTAATATCTAAACTTTCACCATTAGAAAGAGTAACCGTTTCTTCCAAACCATTCGCACCATCTGCACCCGTAATCGTCACATCACCCGCAATATTGACGCTTCCCCCAGCCAAAATATGCAATGATGCACCAGTATAACTATCAAAACTGACATTACCACTAGCTCTTATTATTGGATCTTTGGGACTTTCTAAATCCCCCAAACTTCCATTTAATTTTTCAATTCTGAAACTTCCACCACTAAAATAGCGAGCATCACCAAGTACTGGATTTGAGCTTCGTAAAATTAAATCATTTCCAGAAAATAAACCACTTGAAGGATGATTTAATGCAAAAATATCTACAGTTTGATTTGCTTGTAAGAATAAATCAGAACCAGCATCAGCGATAAAGGGTGAGGTTTCATTATCGCGAATTTCTAAAGTATCGCTTGCTTGCAATTTCAGGTCAGAATCAGCATTCAACTCTCCGGTTAAATTAAGATTTTTTCCTATCAAGTTTAAATCTTTCCCAACAGTTAAATTACCTTGATTAATAATATCTGCTTGTTGAGAGCGAGGATATTGTAAACCAGGAGTAAGATTTACCTTTAGTAACGGTACAGAAGACGGATTTGTTGCGCTAAATTCAAAACCATTATTAAATAAAATACTCTCAGCGGTGGTTGCAGTAAACGAACCAGAAATATCTAAACTTGCACCTTTACCAAAAATAATTCCATTGGGATTGAGTAAAAATAAATTAGCATTACCTAATACTCCCAACTTACCAAAAATCTGAGAGGGATTTTTTCCAGTAACCCGAGTCAGGATATTTTCTATTGCAGTTGGATTGCTAAAATAAACGCTTTTACCGCGATCAATATTGAATTCTTTAAAACTATGAAATAAATTAGAGCCGCGAATTGTACCACCATCAATTCTTTGCAACAATTTGGAGGGATTAACTATAGAATTTTCTTTTCCCAGAGTATTATCTGGTGTTAATTGTGCATTTACGGGAAATGCTGCTGGAAGTAATAATGTAACTGATAAACCGAATAATATACTATAGCGATGAAACATAAAGAAACGGTTCCCGAAAACTCTTTGACTAACCAATTCATTCAAAGGCGACATTTTTAGAGTTCCCAAATGTAGAGAGAAAGTAACACCGTTTTAATACGAGTTATAAGATATTCTCTAAATTATCTTCTTTGATATTCACCGACAGCAGAAAATCTTTCACAATCAACGGAAGAAAGCATAGAACTTTGTGAATTATTCTCAGGCATTTTCGCAACAAATATCACATCACCTTCATCATCAACTACCCATCCAGTAGCTTCGACAATTTGATTTGTTTGATTATCAGTACTAACATTGCTAAATTCATTCCTAATATTAGATGAAGATTCTTCTGTTGGGACTAAATCAAATAAGTCTGTATATGTTGTTTCCCCGTTAAATAAATCATCGGGGTTTTGTGGTAATCCACCCTTTCCACTAACAATAAAATTGTTTCCGTTGCTAGCAGCACATCCAGCCTTGATTCCAGTTGTTCCAACTAAAGTTGATGGTAATTCGATCAAACCCGAAGCAGGATTTACGTTAAGTTGATCTACCGTTACTTCTCCGTTTAAACCAAATTTTGAACTTGCTGTAATATCGCTTTTGAGTGTTTTTTTCTCGCGAAATACTAAGCCAAAAATATTTTGAGTGGTGATATCAATATTTCCGCCATTTCCTTGATTTGCATTCGCTGTAACATCGCTATTTTCAAACGGTAATGCAATGATAAAACCTTGGGAATTATTTATAGTAATATTACCTCCATTCGCAGTATCAAATGCTTCTGCGGAAATTAAACTATTGTTTCGCATCTGCAACAAATCTTGGATATAAAGCATGATATTAGCACCTTCCGAACCGTCTCCAATTCCAGTTTCGGCTGTTAATGTACCTTGATTTATAAATAGATTTTCTGTCGTAATTTCTAAATTTCCTGCTTGCCCTAACTTACTACTAACAGTTACTTGAGCTTCATCCTTAATGTTAAATTGACTGGTTTGAACTGTTACCGAACCTGCTGTTCCACCTTCACTCGATTGTACTGAAAAACCACCTTTACCGATCAATTCTATAGATTCTGAAGCGTTAATGTTTAAATTACCAGCTGTACCGTCAACTGTAGATGCTGAAATTTCACTGTTGTTTAATTTTAATGAGTTTAAACCATCTAAAGTAATATCACCACCATTTCCTGATTCTGTAGTAGCCGATATTGTTCCTTGATTATTTAAGTTTACATCGTTGGCATTAATTAATAGATAACCCGCATTACCACTACCTTTACTACTAACTGTTGCTTGAGATTTATCGCTGAAGCTTAATTTATTGGTGGTTACTTCTAAAAAACCTGCTTTACCGTTACCAGTTGCAGCTGATTCGAGTTTACTACTACTTTCAATTTTCACTTCATCGGAAGCATTAATTGTGATAAAACCAGCTTTACCATCAACTGTAGAAGCGGAAATGTCAGCATTATTACTCAAAATTAGCGAATTTAAATTATCTAGAGTAATATCACCGCTAATACCATTATCTGTAGTAGCAGATATTTTTGCTTCGTTATTAAGATTTACACTACCAGCTTCGATTAATATATAACCTGGAATTTGACTATCCTTACTACTTACTGTTGCTTGGGAGTTATCGCTTATAGTTAACTTGTTAGTAGTAATCTCTAAAAAACCGGCTTCTCCATTACCAATTGCAGCTGATTCAAGTTTACTATTACTTTCAATTTTTACTTTATCGGAAGAATTAATTGTAATATTACCTGCTTTACCATCAACTGTAGAAGCGGAAATGTCAGCATTATTACTCAAAATTAGCGAATTTAAATTATCTAAAGTAATATCACCGCTAATACCATTATCTGTAGTAGCAGATATTTTTGCTTGGTTATTAAGATTGACATTCGACGCTTTAATCAATACATAACCTGCATTTCCACTACCTTTAGTACTAACTGTTACTTGAGAGTTATCGCTAATATTTAACTTGTCGGTGGTTATGTCTATAAAACCTGCTATTCCTGTACCAACTGCTCCCGATGCAATTGTACTATCAGTTTCAATTCTTACTTCATCTTTAGCGTTGATAATAATATCCCCAGCTTCTCCATCAACTGTAGTGGCACTAATTAAGCTATCTCCCTTTACTAGCAAGGTGTTTAAGTTTCGTAATTCAATATCTCCACTAATACCATCATCTGTTTCTGATGTAAGTTTGGCTTGGTTATCAAGAATGATACTATCAGCAGTAATTATCAAATCACCTGCTGATTTCTTACTATTAACACTAGCTCGTGACTTATTAATAATGTTAAGTTGTCTGGTGGTGATTTGTAATTCTCCTGCTATTCCTTCACCTGTTGCTTCTGATGTTATATTACTTGCATCAAAAAGGTTAATGTCTTTCGCATCGATAATTACATCTCCTGCTTTTCCATCAACTGTTGATGCAGAAATTTGACTATTTTGGTTTAATTGTAGCGATTCCAAGTTATCAAATCGAATATTTCCGCTAATGCCAGATTCTGTTTCAGTTGCGATTTTTGCTTGATTATTAATATTTACAATTTTTGCATCTACTAATAAATTACCGGCGTTACTATTTCCTTTACTACTAACAGTTAATTCTGCACCATTGGCAATATTTAATTGTGGTGTATTAATCTCAATATTTCCTGCGTTCCCAGTTCCTTCAGTACGGGCAAATATTCCGGAAGCTGCACCAGACGTGACAGTGCTTGTAGCTATACTTGGAGTTTCAAGAGAAATTTGCAACCCATAATTAATACCGTTAAAAGAAGTAGGAATTCCACTACCATCAGCTTGGTTAACTTTAATCAAATAAGTACCAGGCTCTGTAAAAGTATATCTCAGATATGGATCTAATCCACCGTCAAGTGACCAACTACCTCCTGCACCTAAGTTATCAGAAGAATTATCGCTCGATGTCAATTCATTGCCTTGCTGGTTGAAGAGAGTTAGTTTAGCATCTAAATAGTCACTACCTGCGTAATCTACGTCAAAAACTGCTCTTGTGCCAGCTTGTTTTATTTCAATTGCGTAATAATCAACTGAATTATCTCCACTTGCGCCGATAGAAACATAAGGAATTCGGGTGGAGAATTCCACGTTTTGATTAAAAATATTAGGAGTATTAATAGAAAAATCTTCTTTAGTAATCTTCTGTGCGGTATTTATAGAATTATTTGGTTCTTTTTCGGGTAATGTTTGAAGACAATTTAAAAATGTATCGCAGGAATATAAGTTAACATCAAATTTTTGCTCGTCTATTTTGCTTGCAGTTGGACGATTCTCAAACTCAGAGTCAACTCCAGCAATATTAACATTGCCTGTGGCATTAACAATAATTTCACCTGCTTCTCCCACCCCAAAGGTATTATTTAATATCTGTCCGCCATTTTGCACGGAAACAGTATTAGCATTAACAGTTATGTCTCCTCCATCCGATTGACTAAAAGTTTGGGCACTTAATACCCCACCATCAGCAATATTTATAATACCTGTTTCAATAGTTATATCTCCTCCTTGACCGCTATTAATTCCTTCACTAGAAGTAAAAACACCACTTAAAGAACCATCATTTCCAATGCCAATAATATCAATTGTATCGGTGACATTAAGATTAATATCACCAGATATACCTGCACCTTGAGTTAATGCTAATAGTTGAGAACCTCCTAACAGGGAAAAGTAATTTGAAGTGATATCAATATCACCACTATTTCCCGTTGAAGATGATGTTGCAGCAGTCGCAATCTTGCTTTGATTTGTTAAATCAACTGCGTTAGTGACTTGCAAATTGATATTTCCGGCATTTCCCTTATCAGTTGTAAGGCTAAGAATACTGCTATTGTTATTCAGAGAAACATCTTCTGCGCGAACGTTTACATTACCTGCATTACTTGTACTATAAGTTCCGGTATCAATTAAAGAAAAGTTTTCTAATTGCAGCTTTTGAGCATCAATTTCAATATTTCCACCCTTGCCATTGGAACCAGGTTCTAAAGCTGTTAACAAACGTGAATTATCAAGGTAAATAAGATTAGTAGAATTAAGGGATATATCACCACTATTTCCACTACCAGGGGCAGTACTAGTGATATCAGTTTGGTTTAATTCAATTGAAGGAGCTTGAAGAGAAATATTACCTGCATTGCCATTATAATCAGCATTAGCACTAATAAAACTATCAGTCAATTGCAGGGGTTCTATTAAACTTGTGAGGTAGATATCACCACTTTCTTGAGTGCCAGAGGTAATTATAGAATCTACATTAATACCATTATTCGCTTCAAGTTTTACTGTTCCACCGCTACCTTCAGCAGATTCAGAATTTAAGGAATCGGTAGAAATATTGCCACCAGCAGTTATTGTAATTGCTCCAGCATTGCCTTGTTCTCCAGCAGAAGAATCAATATCAGCAGTTTGAATATTCCCAGCAGCAGTTAAGATAATAGAACCATTGTTACCGAATTCAGTTGAGTTCTGAATAGAATCTCTACTGTTAATAGAACCTTCAGTACTGGTAAGATTAATATTTCCATTTCCCTCTCCACTTGAAGAAAAAATAGAACCAGATTTTGGTATATTAATATCACCAGCAGCAGTTATATTAATATCACCAGTTTTTGATGATGCTTCAGATCTTAATTTTCCTATAAAAATGTTACCATCAGTACTCGTGATGTTAATTTTTCCGGAATTTTCAGTGCTAAAACGATCTCCTGTTTCAATTCTCCCTACATCGATATCACCTTTTGCTGTAATTGTAATATCACCGCTATTAGAGCCTGAAGAATACAAAATTGGAGCTATAATACCACCTTGAGTACTGGTAAAATTAATATCTGCACCATTTGATCTAATTGTTGAACAACAGGAGGAGGAAATCTCTTGAATATTACCTAAAGCTTCAATAATTATAGAACCACCTCTTATATCAATATCTCCTGCTAATTGAATATCTCCGCTACTTAAACTACTGTTAGGGTTATATTGATTGCTTAAAAACACTAAACCATCAGCACTATCAACTCTAATATTTCCACTAATAACTATATCGCTACTGCTTCCACTTCCCCCCGTATTCGGATTCCTCGGAGAAAAACGACCATTTCCAATAACACCAGGAGTACCAAATGCAGTAGTACCCGCTCGAATATCTAAAGTTGCTTGATTTTTCCCGTTAATATCTAAACTTTCACCATTAGAAAGAGTAACCGTTTCTTCCAAACCATTCGCACCATCTGCACCCGTAATCGTCACATCACCCGTAATCTTGACGCTTCCCCCAGCCAAAATATGCAATGATGCACCGATATAACTATCAAAACTGACATCACCACTAGCTCTTATTATTGGATCTTTGGGACTTTCTAAATCCCCCAGACTTCCATTTAATTTTTCAATTCTGAAACTTCCACCACTAAAATAGCGAGCATCACCAAGCACGGGTGCAGCACTTTGCAAAATTAAATCGTTACCAGAAAATAAACCGCTTTGATGGTGGTTTAATGCAAAAATATCTATTTTTTGATTTGCTTGTAATAATAAATTATTTCCAGCATCAGCAATAAAGGGATTGTTTGAATTATCCCTAATTTTTAAATTGTTCTGTGCTTGTAAATTTAAATCTCTACCAACTTCTAACTCTCCAGTTAAATCAAGATTTTTTCCTATAAGGTTCAAATCTTTGCCAACAGTTAAATTACCTTGATTGCTAATATCTGCTTGTTGATTGCGCGGATATTGTAAACCAGGAGTAAGATTTACTTTTAGTAACGGTACAGAAGACGGATTTGTTGCGCTAAATTCAAAACCATTATTAAATAAAATACTCTCAGCGGTGGTTGCAGTAAACGAACCATAAATATCTAAACTTGCACCTTTACCAAAGATAATTCCATTAGGATTAAGTAAAAACAAATTAGCATTACCCAATACTCCCAACTTACCGAAAATGTTCGACGGATTTTTTCCAGTAACCCGAGTCAGGATATTTTCTATTGCAGTTGGATTGCTAAAATAAACGCTTTTACCGCGATCGATATTGAATTCTTTAAAACTATGAAATAAATTAGAGCCGCGAATTGTACCACCATCAATTCTTTGCAACAATTTGGAGGGATTAACTATAGAATTTTCTTCTCCCAGAGTATTATCTGGTGTCAATTGTGCATTTACGGGAAATGCTGCTGGAAGTGATAATGTAACTGATAAACCGAATAATATACAATGGTTCTGGATTAAACCCCAAGGTTGGCGATCGCGCATTTATTTTCTCTGAAAACTCTTTTACTAGCTTATTCACCTATTAGGGTGATATTTATAGAGTTCCCAGATGTAAAGATAAACTAACATAAGGGAATAGAGAGCAAGCAATGGGAACAAGCCTTTTGACGCAAACAATCATCCCAAGATAAAAATAATTACCTTGGGATGATTAGAAAACTATAAATTTAGAAATAAGTCAAATGCATCAAGTAGTCATTTGCTATTACAAACATCCATATTTATCGTCACATTTGATTAGCTCGGATGAAGATTGAGAACTGACAGATTCTCCTGCTGAATTATTTTGAGCGCTGGCTACATTTGGCATTAAGAGTAGCATGGATACGCCCACTAAAATTGATAGTTTAATTTCTTTCATTGTAATTTCCTTCTTTTTAAAGTTTTTTAATAGGACTCTTAAAAATCAGATATATAGTTAATGATTTCAATAAATGTTTCAGCCCTATTATTTTATTTTTATAACACTATTATTTTCTAATGAGTGTTGAACTCGCTTATTTATTTCAAATAAAGCCTAAATTTTAACTAAGGTTTATCAGCATTATAAATAATCTAAGACAAAGACTATTACAAGTAATTTTAAAACCGAAATAATACTTAAATTATACTTTTAAATTTTAATTACATCTAGATATTTTCTCCCGATCATTGTCGAAAAATTGAGTTAAATAAAATAGCAATTATAAGTAATTAAACGGATATTTGCTTGATGCGTTGCAGCATTTCGTGAAGATATTCAGATTTTACTTCTAATTGAATTGTATTTATTTCTTGCATAAAACCTCTCTAAAACTAAAATACTTCTTATGTTATTTTTATTTCATTAATTAAAACAATTCGTAGGTTGGGTTAGACACGAAAGTAAATTGCTTGATGATGAGTAAATTAATTTATCGTGTCGTAGCCCAACATCGGTATTTTAGGAAAACGGTCGAGTTATATTTCCTGCAATATCCAATCTAAACCACCACATCTACCATATTTTTCATATATAGTTTTTAGAATTTCTTTTGTTTCTGCTTTAGTACAATTTTTGAAGTCAGTCTCAGCAATTTCTATCCAAGATAGCAACATATCTGTAAGACTTAGCCATTCAATTTTAGGTATGAATTCGCTATCAAAAAGCATAATAACAGGTGAGTTTTTCTGCTATTTTTCACTACCAATTACAGCTAATAACATATCTTCAAATATAGAAATCGGAAACCATTTTGGATTAATATCATGCCCATACTTTTCTCTACATTCATTGAACGCTTGATATATCCTCATTGATTCTCTTAAACCAATCAAAGGAATTTCATAATTAGGAAATACAAAATAATATTTATATATATTGAAATCATTTTCTGGAGGATGATTTAAACCAATAGGAAGTAAACCATTACCTCTTTGATATAGCTCATACATTTCTACAGGAAGCTCGAATGGGTAATCTTTTGTTATCTCATTAATTTGTTCAATAGTTAATGTTGGAGGTGAATTTGATAATTCTTTCTGTAATTCTAATTCATATTCTTTACCAACTTCTCTAAATTCGTCGATATTTCTAAATGAAATATAACCGTTATTCGGCGCAACTGCTGCTAATGTAAAGTCATATAAAGAACGTTGGGATTTTCGTTGTGCATAAATTGCAATTCTATCAATTGCTTCTGTCATCAAAGACATAATATTTTATTTTTATAAAGTAAATATATTGTAGGGTTAATTTTTATTCGACTTCAAAAAGAGTACGAGGAAGCCCTGATTGACGGATAATAGAACGTAAAGTACCCGTTTTTAATTCATCGTAATTTGGTACAGGAATACTTGTAGTTGAGTCTTCGGTTTTGAATTGCATGATAATATGGCTACCGCGTTGACGTACTTGGATAAAGCCATTTTGTTCGAGGATTTTACAAACTTCTTTAGCAGAAAGAACGCGCAATTTACCCAATGCTCACCTCTAAGCGCGTTACAAATACTTCTGTATGTAATCTGTCTTCAATTTCAGATGGAGATGCAACTTCAAAAAATAGTTCTACTGCTTCGACTAAATTATCCCTTGCTTCTTCAATTGTTTTACCTTGACTAGCAATATCTAATTCCGGACAAAGTGCTACATACCAATCGTCTTCAGGGTTGATAATTGCTGTTAGCTGTTTTTTTTGTTTCATACTTGTTCTCTTCATGTAGTGATTCACAACCTTTGAAGTAACTCGTCATATTTATCATGCGAGCCAATCCAAAACCAGTAAATATGTTCGTCTGACTCTAACAAACCTAAAACACGATAATTAAGACTGATACGAGCAGAATAAATCGGTTGTTGCTGGCTTACTCGTTTAAACTGTAGGCTATTATGATAAGGGTCTTCACGCCATAATTCATAAGCTTTTTCAGCTTGCTGTTGTACTGACTCAGGTAGTTTATCAAGCTGCTTACGGAAACTTTTAGTTACACTTGATTTCATCGTTTAACTTGGAAAGACATCATCAAGTGGAGAAGTTTCACCATCTGCTATTTCCTGTCTTACCATTTGCGCTAATTTATCCCATTGCTTATTAGTAGTTGCTGCAAAGCGCTTTTCCCAAGCTTGCTCATCTTTTAGTTCCGTAAGAAGACGAGTTGCGATCGCATCTTGTTGTTCATCTGGGAGTTTTTCGATTTCTGCAACAACTTGGCGAAGTAGTTCAGTCATTTTGTAGAAGGTTCTGTATTAAATTGACTTTCCGAATAATTTTATTTTAATGCAGCGCTGGTTGATTATGATTAGCAGTTAGGTTGGGTTAGACATGAAAATAAAATGTTGAAATCGCGAATAACGAATCGATACATTATTTCATGTTATCGTCTTGCAACCCATAATTCAGAAGTATTTAAAATACTGCGATTAAATTTAACACCAATTTCGCCATTAGAAGCAGTTGAAACTGCTTGACTATCTATTTTAATTTCCATAATTTTAATTCCTGAATAAACTCCATCATCACAGACAATAATTTTCGCTCCCTTATGTAGAGTAATATTCTCAATTTGTAGTATGGCAACTGTTCCCTTGTGATGAATTTCTTGCGGAAATCCTATCCTATCTGCATTCGAGGGTTGAAACCTTACAAGTCCATGTTGCAACAAAGCTTTTCTTGTATCTTCTTTTGTAACAAAACGTGCTTCGATATTACGATAGAGCTTAAACAAACAATATGTAGTTAATAAACCTCTCTTTTCGTTTTTGGCATCAGTAATTCGTTGTTCGCTAAAAGGAGGATTTTTTCTCGCTTTAGGTAGTAAATATCGTTGATGATTGACTAAATATAAAGCAGAAACATCAAAACTTCCTCGTTGTTCTGCTCTTCTGAACTTAATCGTGTTGATCTGTGAACAATCACTATTTTTAGATGATGAGAAAATTAGTTTATCGTATCGTAACCCAACATCGATGTTTTGGAAGACGACCGATATTGTACTGTTAATTTAAGATGCGTAATTATTCACAAACTATAATATTGGGTTACGACGGAATTCAATTATTTGCGTTTATGCTTAATATTATTTATTCGCCTAACCCAACCTACAAATACAAATAATTTCAAGTAGTGCGTTAGCTTAGCGTGTCTGAAAGACAAGCTTCTAGCTCGCTTGAGAAAAGTAACGGGCAAAGTTTTAATAATTCCCAAGCGGGCAAATACGAAAAATTCCCCAAGCGGGCAAGATGCCCGCACTACAACCAATCAACCCAAACTAGCTTTCAAATCACCTTTGGCTTTCTCCAATGCTTCGGGTAATTTACTCGCATCTCTTCCCCCGGCTTGAGCTAAATTAGGTCTTCCACCTCCACCTCCACCGCACATTTTGGCAACTGCTCCAATAAATTTACCTGCCTGCACGCCTTTTTTGTTAATATCTGCACCGAATGCTGCTACTAAGCTGACTTTTCCGTCGTCAATTGCGGAACCCAAAACCACTGCTGCGTTATTACCGATTTTCTGCTGCAATCTTTCGGCTGCTGTTTTCAAGGATTCTGCGTCAACTCCTTCCATTTTGGCAACCAGATATTTATATTCTCCTACCGATTCAGCGGTTTCTAATAAACTATCGGATTTAGCGATCGCCATTTGTCCTTTTATCTTCTCAATTTCTTTCTGCGCGTTTCTAAGTTCGGTTTGCAGTGTAGTTATTCTATCGGTGATTTCTTCTGGTTTTACTTTGAACCTTTCGCTCAAATCTTTGACTACATTATCCCTAACGTTGAGATAATCTAATATTGCGGGACCGGAAACGGCTTCAATCCTTCTCACACCTGAAGAAATCCCAGCTTCGGAGATGATCTTAAAAATTCCTATCTCCGCAGTATTACTTACGTGTGTCCCACCGCAAAGTTCCATTGATACGCCTTGAAAGTCGATTACTCGCACTTCCTCGCCGTATTTTTCGCCGAACATTGCCACCGCTCCTCTAGCTTTTGCTTCTGCTAATGGTAAAACTTCAAGTTTGGCAGCATGAGCTTCTGCTATCCAGTTATTAACTTGTGATTCAACAGAAAGTACTTCTTCCGGTGTCATGTTGCGGGGACAGTTGAAGTCGAAGCGCAATCTATCGAAGTTAACTAAGGAACCTGCTTGAGATATGCTGTCATCGACAATTTTTTTCAACGCTGCTTGTAACAGGTGAGTTGCGGTGTGGTTGGCTTGAGCGCGACGACGACAAGCGCGGTCGATTTGAGCGGTAACTAAATCTCCTACTCGGATTGTACCGCGTTCGATGCGTCCGAAGTGAACAAAAAAGTCGGATTCTTTTTTCACGTCTTCAATTCTGACCACAATTCCATCACCGCTGATGTAACCTCTATCCCCAATTTGTCCCCCAGATTCAGCGTAAAACGGGGTTTTGTTGAGAACTATCTGTACGTCGGTTCCGGCTTCTGCTGCTTCTGTTGAAATCCCTTCTACTAATATTGCTTCAATTTTTGATGTTGCTGTGGGTTCGGTATAGCCAACAAATTCAGTGACTTCGATATTTTCTGCTAATTTATCAAGTTCGCCTTGAACGGTTAAATCGATGGTTTGGTGTGCGCCTTTAGAACCTTTTATTTGCACCTGCATTCTCTTGTTGAAACCGTCAACGTCAACCGTTAAACCTTCTTCGGCTGCAATTTCTTGGGTTAATTCTAAGGGGAAACCATGAGTATCGTATAAAGTAAAAGCGTCATCACCGCTAATAACAGTTTTATTTTCCTGCTTTAATTTAGCAATAACTTCTTCAAGCAGTTTCTCTCCACGCTCCAAAGTTGTGAGAAATTGAGACTCTTCTCGCTGTAATTCTGCTTTGATTGCGTCTTCCCTTTCCCTAACTCTGGGATAAGCACCTTCGGAAAGAGCGATCGCCGTTTCTGCAACCTGAGTAGTAAATTCCCCTTCAATGCCAATCAATCTGCCGTGACGCACTACCCGACGAATCAACCGACGCAATACATAACCTCTTCCTACGTTAGAAGCGCGGATTTCATCAGATATCATATGTACCACAGCGCGAATGTGGTCGCCAATGACTTTTAAAGAAGTTTTGGCTTTTTCGTCACTTTTACTGTAGTCAATTCCGGCAATTTCACCAGCTTTGGCAATAATTGGGAAAATTAAATCGGTTTCATAATTATTAGGAACCTGTTGGAGAATTTGAGCCATTCTTTCCAAACCCATCCCGGTATCAATATTTTTATTCGCGAGAGGGGTTAAATTACCATCAGCATCGCGGTTGTATTGCATGAATACCAAATTATAAAACTCGATAAACCTGGTATCATCTTCCAAATCTATATTTTCATTGCCGCGTTCTGGGTGAAAATCGTAGAAAATCTCCGAACATGGCCCACAAGGTCCCGTAGCTCCAGAAGCCCAGAAGTTATCTTCATCTAATCGTAAAATTCTAGCTTCCGGTACGCCAATTTTATCTCTCCAGATAGCATAAGCTTCGTCATCTTCGTGATAAACGCTAACCGCAAGTCTTTCGGGGGGTAAATTAAAAACTTTTGTAGAAATTTCCCAACCCCAATTTATCGCTTGCTCCTTAAAATAGTCCCCAAAGCTGAAATTACCCAACATCTCAAAAAACGTGTGATGTCGCTTGGTAACTCCGACATTTTCAATATCGTTAGTCCGAACGCACTTTTGAGAAGTGGTAGCGCGGTTAAATTCCGGGGTGCGCTGTCCGAGAAATATCGGCTTAAACGGCAGCATCCCCGCGATTGTCAGCAAAACCGTAGGATCTTCCGGTACCAGAGAAGCACTAGGAAGCGGTTGATGTTCCCGTTGCGCGTAAAAGTCGATGAATTTTTGCCGGATTTCGTTACCGCCGAGATGTTGGGGATTTACAGACATGGGGCTAAGCCTTGATTAACGTTAACTCGAATTAAAACTATAAAATACCAAAAAAATCATGTATAGGGAGTGGGAATTGGAGAGGGGGGAGAGAAGCCACTTGCGTGCGGAGGTTCCCTCCGTTGAGCAAAGTGGCGTGGGGTAGATGGGGAGGCAAGGGGACAAGGGGACATTATTAAAGTAGTGAGTAGTGAGTAGTGAGTAATAAGTGGCGAGTAAAAATAGATGTAGTTAGCAGCGGCATTTATCCGAATAATAGTAAAAAGCGATCTACTTGCTACTCTCTACTCTCTACTTGCTACTCACTACTCCTAACTCCTAACTATTTCCAATGCCCAATCCCCCATCCCCAATTACCAATTACCAATCTTATTTCTTTAGGATATGCTTTTTTTCTTTAAGAATAGGTAAAATTCAAGGAGAACAATCAAGTGAAATCTAGAGAGTGAGATAGTTTATGGCGCTCAAATTAAAAGTTAGTAATATGAAGTGCGACGATTGCGCTGGCAAGATTAGCGAAGCGATTAAGGTTATGGAGCCTAATGCCAAAGTTGAAGCGGATGTGGATTCCAAAACCGTTACCGTTGACTCCGGCGCTTCTGACGAAACGATTAAGCAGGCGATCGTTGCTGCTGGCTATCACGTTGAAGGTTATCAGTAAACCCGTCAGCCTTTCTTGTGAGTTGAGTGTTGCACGACAAGTAAATTTTGGTTTTTAAACTCCCCCTATGGATAGGGCATTAAAGTCAAGTTTTATTTATACAACTTACGCCACAAGATATTAGGAGTCCGGTTTCTATATAGGTCGCTAATCCTAAAAATGCGATTCTTAAAGAAACCGGGCTTCTTTGTATTAAGAATTAAATCGAGTTCTATCTGCTTATAACGTATATTTGCTTAAGTAAATTCCGCATCCTCTAAGCATTACTTAAGTAAATATACGCGCGAAAAAAACAATTTATCTGAGATTAATTTAAATTTTTGATTCACTTAAAAAAAATACAATATTCTCAAGCCATTTTTTTTATCCTTAAAGCCAAACTTTAGAAAAATCTTAAAACTTCCCCCTTCCGGTGGACTCATAGGTTATCAATTGATATCGAAAAATATCAAAATGTCTTCAATAATAGTCGTTAGTAACCAGAAATAATACTGAGAAAACATTTATTGCCGGTACTTTTATGGCTACTACGCTATCTATATATTTGGATAAGTATTCAAAACGACTTACTTGGTGGAAATCACTGCTATATTTAAAGACTCCTTTATATGATTCCGTATTTACACTGTTTGAAATATATGCTTTTAAGCAGAAATTAGGTATCAGGAATATTAGTTTTAGAAATTGTAGTTAAAGATGCAGATGCAATAAAAAAAAGGAGATTACTTTGAGTTTGTTCGCTAAGTTAACAGGATGGAAGCAAGGTGTGGGGTCTCACCCCCTTGGCACGAATACATATATAACGAGTAAAAATTAGAAGCTTCAGTATATTTCATTGAAGTTTTACCCTATCTTCTTTTGTATCACTTTTGGAAAACACAAGCCTGCGGAAATACAGTAAATTTAATTGACTTAAAATTTAAAATTTTATTTATTAAAGGAAAGTATTGTTTGTACCGTTGAACTTTTCCAGGCTGATAGAAGAAGATAACTAAGTTAAAAAAAATAAGCGAAGAAAAAAACCATGAACATTTCCATTTTGGTTTTTGGAAATGACGAATTCCTAGCCACACTACCATCTCAAATAATCGACGCAGATGATTTTAGCATCGAAGCAATAGCTAACTTGCAAATGGCAATATCGCGCATTCAACTTGACTCGCCGGATGTGATTCTTGTGCAGTCGAGCCAGAATGATAGTATGCAACTGTGCAGTTGGTTAAAAGAACAAACGAAACTTTCTTGGATTTATTGCATTCTTTTAGAAGATAGTCCCGAGCTAATTGCCGATAGAAAAAATCAACCCTGGGAATGGGAGCTAGAGATGACTTCTAGAGCCTTGAGACTTGGGGCTGATGCCTATATTTGGTATGGAGATACTCAATTGGAGGGATCTATTCGACAAAGAAAAACAGATTCTGTTCCAAAGCAGTTAAGTGCTAGCCATCGTTTGCTGCTGTCGCAATTAACTGTAGCTTTGCGTAAAGCCCAGAAATATCAGGATTTAATCAAAACTAATGATTTGTTATCGACAATAGCTTTGGCTGATTCGTTAACAGAACTAAATAATCGTCGTGCTTTGGAATGGGATTTACCCAGACAAGTAGAAAAAGCTCGCAATGAAAATTCTCCCCTAAGCTTGATTATTTTAGATGTAGACTATTTCAAAAAAGTTAACGATAACTACGGACATTTAGTCGGCGATAGACTATTAAAATTATTATCGAGTCGCATACGTAACAATTTGCGGGTTCAGGATACAGCTTTCCGTTACGGCGGAGAGGAATTTGTGATTATTTTGGGTGACACTACTTCCCAAGAAGCCGATGCGGTAGCCCATCGTCTCAAAAATCTAGTCGAAGAAAATCCCTTCGCAATTGACAGTACTTTAAATATAAATGTCACTATCAGTTTAGGAACCGCTTGTTTGCTTCCAAGTGATGATGGGCATGGTTTAAACTTGCTTAATCGCGCTGATACTTTCTTATTACAAGCCAAATCTAAAGGTAGGAACCGCGTAGTTAGCTGTTGCAATACTATGCAAGGCAATACCTACGTTTCAAATTCTACGAATAATTGTTTACGAAACGAAGTTAATTGCAACAGTCAAAATCAAAGCGGTAGCTATATTAGTCATAACCGTATATCACAACTATCTCATTTAAAAATTGCGACTGGATAATATAAATTTGCGCTTGAGTAAAAATTTAAATAGTTTAGAATTATAAATTTTTATAGTTCTCCTGTTACTTCTATGCTGATTTTTTTGTAAGCAACGATTATTGCTAACGAAACTATACTAAGATACTTTGTTATTACTTCCCCATTCCCCATTCCCTATTCCCTCAGTTAACTTTTTACTAACACTCCTTCTTCGATCAAAATTTCCTGACATTGTTTCACCGTCGCACGTTCTCGCATGGTATCAACTAAAACTTGATATGCAGACCAATTATTTTCTAAAAGCGTTTTCGCTTGGAGAATGCTAAAACGTTTTTTTTGATTGCAAACAGATTCACTACAGCCTAAAGACTTTAAAACTTCCATAAGTTTGTTTTTATCATCTGCTCCACCAGAAGCATTTTCATAAACAAGTGTTTCCGCTGCAATACCAGCCATCCAAATCGTATAGTAGCGCTCTAAAATTCGAGCAGTAATTGCACCCTTTTCAATTTGAGATAACAACTCAACATCATCAAAAGTCACACCTGCAAATCCCTTTTGTTTTTGCTTGAATGCTTCCCAAGCGCTCAAAGTGTACCCCGTCACCGGAACTCCTAAAACATGAGCCACAAGGAAATGTCCTGCTTCATGATGAAGAATCCGTTCCCTATATTCCTTAGAAAATCTTCCAACTAAATCTAAAAATAAAGTTCCTCCCCTACCTTCCAAACTCCAAGAATCAAAAGTTGCTATTCCCAAAATTGCAAAAGTAGCCACAGCAGGAACCGCAGGGGATAAATCAATTAAAGGCCCCAACAGCGTTGAAACAGTTATCAAAAATATTGATATTGCAACCAAATTTAAAGTTGTTTTATTCATTTTATTTTTTGAACAATGCTTAATCCTTTTTAATGTAGCAGTAGGGGGTAGGGAGTAGGGGGTAGGGAGTAGGGAGTAGGGAGTAGGGAGTAGGGAGTAGAAAGTAGGGAGTAGGGAGTAGGGAGTAGGGAGTAGGGAGTAGGGAGTAGGGAGTAGGGAGTAGGGAGTAGAGAGTAGGGAGTAGGGAGTAGGGAGTAGGGAGTAGGGAGTAGGGAGTAGGGAGTAGGGAGTAGGGGGTAGGGAGTAGGGGGTAAAGAGTAATGAGTAGTGAGTTAATCCCCTTGTCCCCTTGTCTCCCCATCCCTTGTATCAAAAAATCGGGCAATAATGTGATTTAACATACATAATAGATATTTGTACCAGTAAACTTACTTGATAAATATAGGAAAACTATTTGAATGCAGGAAAACTACTCAGTGCATCTGTCCTCTGTTCCCCGTTCCCCATTCCCTATTCCCTCTCTGAACGAATTTTTACTAAATCTTTGTGGAGAGCTATAAATGAAAACTAATGTACCATGTCATATTCTTGCTCTTGATGGTGGTGGAGTTCGTGGGTTGGTAACGGCGATAATTTTGGAAAGCTTGGAAAAAAAGCTGCAAAAATACAACCCGCATAAACTACTTACCGATTATTTCGATGTTATCGCTGGTACTTCTACAGGTAGCCTTATTGCTTGCGCTTTATCTAAAGGTTTGAGTGCTAGCGAAGTCAAAGATTTTTATATTCATAATTCTCAGATCATCTTTCCCCCAAGTAAAATACTTGTTCACAGCATTTTAAACTGGATTCGCTTGGGTTCATCTCACCCGATTTATAATGATGAAGGTTTAAAGATGGTACTTAAATATATTTTTGGAAATTTTAAGTTCGGGGAATTAAAAAAACCCACCATAGTAACCAGTTACGATACTTATAATCGTCAGGCAGTCGTATTTAAAAATACCAAAATAGCTCATCAAGATATCCCGATATGGGAAATTTGTCGTGCTTCTTCAGCTGCACCAATCGGCTTTCCCGGTTACGAAATGAAACACCAAGCTTTTTTAGAAGATTTGCGTTCAAAGGGTTATGCAATACCGAAAAACAGTGGTATTCCCTTAATAGATGGTGGCGTATTTGCGAACAACCCAGCATTGTGCGCGATCGCAGAACGTTTGCGATGGAACGATCGGTTGCCAGATAACCCTAAATGGAATCCTTCGATACCAGAAAGCGTCGAACAAAAGAACATTATAGTTGCCTCTTTCGGTACTGGACAACAAGTCAAAAAAATTGGTGCAAAGCAGGTGAAACACTGGGGAGCAATAGAATGGTTAAGTCCCCGCAATGACTTACCTCTTTTAGACGTACTCTTCGATGGTGCTGGTGATGCAGTATGTTATATCGCCGAGCAAATTTTTGGGAATTATTATTTTCGCTTCCAACCGCATTTCAAAAAAAACATCCCTACCTTCAGCGCAAAACAAGAAAATCTTGATGCAATGATCGAGTGTACCGAAGAATATTTAACACAGCCCGAAGTCGATATTAAGCTGAATAAATTGGTAGAAATGCTTAATCCTCTATCAGTCAACAGTTACCAATTAGGAGTTAGGAGTTAGGAGTAGTGAGTAGAGAGTAGAGAGTAGAGAGTAGCAAGTAGAGAGTAGAGAGTAGCAAGTAGATCGCTTTCTACTATTATTGGGATAAATGCCGGTGCTAATTACGTCTATTCTTACTCGCCACTTATTACTCACTACTCACTACTCACTACTCACTACTTTAATAATATCCCCCTCTCTCCCCCTCTCCCCTCTGCTGGTTTCGGAAATTACAGCAGAAATGTTCGCTTATGTCTGAATAAAAAATCCGTTTCCTGTAACGTCGTAGGCAAAACCAAATATCATAAATAGATAGAAATATGAAAATTTGGGCTACTACACTTTTTTTAGCTTTTTTTGGATTCATTTCCCCAGTGAAAGCAACTGAAGTCGTTATTGCTTACGAAGGTTCCAACGCTGCTATAAAATCAAAGGCGATAATATCAGACAAACCAATTATTGTTAAAAAAGCTGAGTTTGGAGTATTAAGAACGGAAAAAAACGGTAAAGCTACATTTATTCCAACTACGAAAGTACCTTACGAAGAGGGAAAAGTATACGGATGGCGCATCGAACTTCAAGGATACGAAGGTAAACTAACATGGCAGGAAGTATTAACTTTACCAAAACCCCCTTTAACTTGGGGAACAGATAATGGAGAACATTTTTTTCTATCTCCTGATGGTACCAAATCAGTTATCAAACGTACCGCTTTAATCAAAAAAGGTGTCGTTAATAATTTTTGGACTGTTTCTTCAGGGGACCCCCGCTGGGCTTCATGTAATGGAAGTTTACGCAGGTAAACGTCGGATTGCAACTTTTAAGTTTGAGGTTGTTCGACCTTCTATTTAGGAAAGTTACCACCCTGAAATTTATATCATGGATTAGTGACATTATTGAACTAAAGCCCTCTCAATCTACAGTAATTAGAGGGTTTTTTACTGCGATAAAATTAAAATATATTCAATAAATCGATTGATCCTCATGTATGTAGACTTTATTTGCAAAATATTTGAGTCAAGTAGAAATAATATATAATCTTGGTAAAAATATAATCTATTCTAAAATAAGTATGAAAAGTAAATAACGATTGTTACTGTTTTCTTAATTCGCTACTTGAAGTAATATTATAAGCATCTTGGTACAATCGCGTTTGTATTAAGTAGACATCTTTCGCTTCTTTCATACAGGGTTGAGAATGGTTAAAATGCTTTAAGGTACTTCCAAAAAATAATTTATCTTAAATAATTGTAGTGCGTTAGTGCAGCGTGTCCGTAAGGACAAGCATCTTGCTTGCTATATCTTAAGAGAGAAAGATGCTCGCATTAAAATTGGATATTTTTTAATTTGGAAGTCCCTAATGTCACTTTAACTACTACCTTTCGCAAAGTTAAATAATTCTTACTTACTTACCCTTTAAAGGGGAAAATGAAAGTGAGATTGCGGAAGCTAACGCATATAAGTGTACTACCTTCTCAAATGTCCCGAGCGGTATTATCACATAAAATAGATCGGCTATACTTTATGCTCTTGCAGCTAAAAAGGAAATTAGCTGTGTAGCATCATAAATTGAAGTTTGTAATAATTTGTATAAAATATAGATAAAAGTATATTTAGCAAAATAAAAATAGTTTGTATGTTATTCAATTCTGTCATCAGAAATAAATAAGCATAGTGCTTCTTACAAGTATCTGTAAAACTATACTTGTTGAAGGAGCTAAGCTTTATGATTTGTGTCGTTGATAATTTACTAAGAGGTATAACAAGTCAGAACCATGATCGAAGCAGTTCTAACTAATTTGGTAATTGTATTTTATTTAACAATGGCTTGTTGTTTCTTTATGCAGTGGTTGGGTTTTTTTATAGCAGATAAAGAAATGAACTCAGCGCAGCGCTATTTTTCTATACTAATTTTAATTACAGGAACTATTTTATGGCCTGTAGTTGTGCCTTTAGCTTATTTGGAGTTATTGAAGTTTCACAAGAAGCATAAGCAAGTAATTGATTTACTTATAAGTTTGTCCGATCCAAAACTATGCGATGAATAATACATTTTTGTTTAAATTTTAATTAAGATATTATTTATTTATTTTTACAGGTAGGGAGTAGGTAGTAGGGAGTAGAAGAATATTACTAATCTTTTGTTGGGGCTGAGGGTGGGTTTAGAGTTGGTGTTGGTGTTGGGGTGGAATTATTTGGTGTTGGTGTAGAGGTTGGCGTTGGAGTTGGTTTTGGGGCTGGGGTGGAATTATTTGGAAGAGTTTTTGGTGTTGGGGCTGGGGTGGAATTATTCGGAATAGTTTGTAGATTTGGATTAATTGGAATCGGATTGATGGTTGGAATGGCTGGGGTAGTTCCGGTAGTTGGAATAGTAGGAGTTACAGTGGGGTTTGGAGTGGTGGTTATTTGATTATTTTCTACAGCTTTCCATTCCGAGAGCGAGCGGTTAATTGCATCTTTAAATTTTTGAGATACTAAAACAACTTCAACATTTCCATCTGGTTTGGTCGTAAATTGATTTTGAGCGTAAAGAAAACGGTTATCAAAACTTTGTTTACCTAAAACCAATTTCGATTGTTTTTGATTATTTAAGGTGATATCAATCGTAGCTTGGGGTTGTTTCAAACCGAACTCTGTAAGTTGAGATGGTGTTGCTGATAAAGTGCGTTCGCTCTTTTCTGTTTCCAGCAAATTTAATAAATAAGCTACCGTACCATCATTAGCAGGTACGGTATCGGGAGATTTCATCAGCCATTTAGTTTTATCCGGTTTTGGAGAACGTTCTAAAGCGATCGTTTCCGACGGAGTAGTTATTTTCAAGCTTTTGACATCTTCTTCTTTAAAAGAGAAAAGTTGCTGCTGTTTTTTCTTCACTGCCTCTTGTTGAGTTTTCAACTGAAACTCGTAGAAATAAACAAAACCACCCAACAAGATTGCTATCAGCACTAAACCCAAAGTTGTTCGCTGTAATTTCATAAAATAAATTATCAATTATCAATTATCAATTATCAATTATCAATTATCAATTATCAATTATCAATTATCAGTTATCAATTACCCTTCATTGTTCATTGATAATTGTTTACCGTCTTTGGAACCAAAGAACTGCTGCTGCTGCAAAAGCAAGTATGGGTAAAACGAATACAGAAGATAATGCGACAAGATTTGCTTGTGCTTGGGAAAGGTTGAGACGACGATTTTTGGCTTGTTTTGGACGAATTGAAAGAGGTTGCGAATCTTGTTTGCTCAACCAGGTAATTGAGTTGAGAAATACGTCTCCATTTAATTGCTGACTAAATAAGCCGTCTGTAATAAAGTCTGAATCTCCGAATACTACCATTCTTGATTCGGTGGGTTTGTTGTTTTGTGAAGTTGTAGGTGTAGGGGAAGGAGTCGAGGAGGGGGGAGAGGGGGGAGAGGGGGTGGGAGTTGGAGTGGGGGAAGGTGTTGGGGTTGGGGTTGGTGTTGGTGTTGGTGTTGGTTGTGCTGTGATTTTTCTTGTTAAAGCAACACCCAAAGTGAGAGGTCCTGGGATATCTTCGTTTTCGTTGTATGCCAATTCTTCACTTTCCCAGTCGCTTTCACCCCAACTTGCGGGTAATGGTTGAGTTCGTAATAAAGGTGTACTTTCAATACCATTAACGGTAATTGTTTCAACAGGACGCGCTAATTTATATATAGATATACCATTTTGAAACTCTTTAGTTATGGGATGTTCCCCGTATTCCGTCACAATTGATATACCGGGTGGTTGTTGTTGAGCGCTTTCTGAAGCATTAATTACCAAACGATTATCTAAACCGACTCCCCATTCTTGCAATAAAACATCTAATTTCGGGTCAACACCAGGGTCAACCATTACTAATAAATTACCACCACCATTGGCATAATTTTGTAAAGCTTGAATTTCACCTTCTAATAACTCCCTTTGCGGCCCTGCAAGAATCACAGCATTTGCATCATCGGGAATTTTAGCAGTTTGAGTTAAATTCAAAGGTTGGGCAATATAGTTTTGATCGGCTAAAGCTTGGACAGCTTGAGAAATATTACCTTCTCCCCTTTCTAATTGACGTTCGCCGTGACCTTGGAGAAAATAAATTTTAGACGTAGTGGGGTTATAAATTTGCGCCAAACGATTAGTTAATCTTGATTCAGAAAGACGTTCCCGTGTATTAACAACCTGTACTAATTGTTGATTTTTGCCAGATTCTAAATAAACTTCACCATCATCTTTGACACCAAATTTCTTTGCTAAATCGAGTCTAATGCTAGGATCTATATATTCAAACTTAAAATTATTACTTTGTCTGGCATAATTTTGCAGTAAATCTTCATCTAAAGGATTTTTATTCGCATCAAACACAAAAACTTTCGTAGGCTGTTCTAAATTTTTTACTACTTCTCGGGATTGAGGAGCCAGAGTAAATAAATTAGTCTCAGTTAAATCGTTCCGGACATTGTAACGAGTACCTAAAAAATTAATTAGCCCCAAAATCGCCACTACAGCCAAAGTTGCAATTATTGCATTAGTACCAACTTGAGTAGAGCGACGACTCCACCATTTAGTAGAATAGCTTTGCCATATTAACCAAATTGCAGCAACAGCTAATCCCAAAATTATCAACACCAGCGGAATAGTTCCCCATTCCGAAACTAAACCCACCGTTAAACCCGCAGTTATTAGAAACGGTGCAAACCAAATCAAATACTTCATCAGTAATCAGTGAACAGTGAACAGTGAACAGTTATCAGTAGGGAGTAAAGAGTAGCGAGTAGCGAGTGAGGAGTTAATTAGTTTCCTTGTCTCCCCTTCTTCCTCCTCTCTCTAACAACTAACTACTAACAACCAACAACTAAAAATTAATTCCGTTGAAAGCGAAATGCATCAATCGATTGCGCCGTAAGAAAGATACCCAAAATAATGTAGCTGAAAAATAAGATCAAACTACTAGTGTCAAATATTCCTTGTATCATGTTGTTGTAATGTTTTAACAAGGATAAATGAGCTAAAGTTTCTCCAATGGGGCCGCCGATTACTTTGGCTACTAAATCTATAAATAACAACATTAAAATTACTGCAAAAGTTAGTACGGCAGATAATATTGTGCTGTTAGTTAAAGATGAAATAAACATTCCCAAGGATAAAATTGATCCTGCTAGCAAGATTAATCCCAGATGACCTAGTAAGGGAATTGTGACGACGGCTGCTGGTTCTGATGCGCTCAAAACTACCGCTTCTAATACCATCAATGGTAAAATTAATGTTATAAAAAACGTTAATACTCCTAATAATTTTCCTACGGCTACAGCCCAGTTAGTAATAGGAGATGTGGCCAATAGTTCCAAAGTTCCCCGCTTGCGTTCTTCTGCATAAAGCCCCATAGAAAGAATGGGCAAGATGAATAATAAAAGCCATCCCATTCTGTCTAAAAATGCTTTGATAAATTCGTAGGGAACGTCAATAGGTGGTATTGCTAATCCACGTCTTTGTGCTTCTAACTCGATGTTGGCAACTGCTGCTAAAATTCCATCGGGGCCGAGCAAAATTAATACAAAAAATAATCCAGCTAAAAACCAGAATATGCCAGCAATCGCATAAGCTAATGGCGATACAAAATAAGTTTGTAATTCTCGACGATAAATGGCAATTATATTACTCAGTACTATACCCATTTACGCAGCTTCTCCAAGATTTACTTCTTCGTCTTCTGTTTGAGTTTCCAAAGTTTTTTCTTCCCTGGTCAACTGTAAAAATACGTCTTCTAATGTAGCGTTAATTCGTCGCATTTCGTGTAAACCAAATCCTGCTTGCAGCAAAGAGTTGGCGATCGCGTTTCCCGGTTCGGTTTCTGGTTGCGATACTACCCGCATTCTGAAGCGATTTTCTTCGAGTTGTTTACCTTCAGCAACTAACATCGGAATTGATTCTACCAGATTCACACCGGGTAAATTCTGTAGCATTTGTTTTGCTAAAGCAGCTTCCCCTTCAACTTCTAATTCATAACCCGAACCACTAGTCAGTTCGCTCATTAAATTATCTAGGGTATTTGTTGCTACAATTTTGCCGCTATTAATTATTGCTACGCGGTTACAGGTCATGCTGACTTCTGGCAAAATATGCGTAGAAATAATAATCGTATGACTACCAGCGAGGCTTTTAATTAAATTACGTACATCTATAATTTGTCGGGGATCTAATCCTACGGTGGGTTCATCAAGAATAATTGCCGGTGGATCGTGGACAATTGCTTGAGCAATGCCAACTCTTTGACGGTATCCTTTAGAAAGTTTGCGGATTAAGACATGACGCTTATCTGTTAAATTACAGCGTTCCATCGCTGCTGCTACCTTACTCTTTCTGTCTCCAGCACTAATTCCCTTAATACGAGCGACAAAAAACAAAAAACCTTGCACCGACATTTCCGGATACAAAGGCGGATTTTCCGGTAAATAGCCGATTTTCTGCCTTACTGCCAAAGAATCTTCGTGAACATCTAAACCAGCAATCCTAGCCGTGCCGCTAGAGGCAGGTAGATAACCAGTTAGAATCCTCATGGTAGTAGTTTTTCCAGCACCGTTAGGCCCTAAAAATCCCAGAATTTCCCCTTCTTCAACATTAAAAGTTACATCCTCGATCGCCGAGGTAGAACCGTATACTTTATTCAGATGTTCAACTTCAATCATAAAAATGCTACCTATAACGTGACAGATTTATCTTAATACTATTGGGAATGGGTAATGGGTAATTGGTAATGGGGAATAGGGCATGGGGCATAGGGCATGGGGCATGGGGCATGGGGCGTAGGAAAAATTAGGAGTTGGGAGTGATATTTAATATGCAGATCTTTAACCTTATTAGCTGTTTTTGTTACTAAAAAAACATAAAAGCTGAGTAGAAAACACTATTTTATAGATAGTTACATATAACACAGAAAAAAATTAGATTATAGGATATATAAATATTTTTATTTTTATTTTTATTTTCAATTACCAATTACCAATTACCAATTACCAATCCCCCATGCCCAATGCCCAATTCCCTTTTTAAACAATGGTAAATTCAACAGACGCTACCACAGTTTATGTCAACCCAGTCACTGGCAGCGATACCAATAGTGGTTCGAGGTTGTCTCCTTTTAAGAGTCTCACTCGTGCTTTAAATGACTTACGTTCACCTGCTATTGTTCAATTGGCTGATGGACTTTATCATGCTGCTAATGGTGAAGTCTTTCCGGTAATTATTCCCAATGGTGTCTGGGTGGTGGGTAATGAAGCAACCAAAGGTCAAAATATTCTAATTGAAGGAAGCGGCGATTATCAAACTAAAAACTTTGGCTTGCAGAATATTACGTTAATTCTTGCCTCGGATGCTCAATTAATGGGTGTCACTGTTACCAATCCTATTAATAAGGGAACTGGTGTTTGGATTGACTCAACTTCACCTACTATCGCGAATAATACGTTTATTAAATGCCGTCGGGAAGGAATATTTATTAGCGGTAATGCTAAACCGGCAATTTTAGATAATGTTTTTGTGCAAAATGCTTCCGCTGGGTTGGTAATGGCGCGTAATGCCAAAGGCGAAATATTGCGAAATGTCATGCAACGAAATCCGATTGGTATTGCCATTAGCGATTTTGCCGCTCCTTTGGTAGCTAATAATAAGCTGTCGGAAAACCGTACTGCAATCGCTTTATCTAGGGAAGCACGTCCGGTACTTCGATACAATCTAATTGCTGATAATTCTTCTGGTGGTTTGCTGCTTAACGGTAATGCCAATCCCGATTTGGGTAGCTCTCAAGATCCTGCCGGTAATATCTTTCGCGACAATAATGAATACGATATCCAAAATGCTACGTCAATAAAAATAGTCTCGGCGGGTAATTTATTAAATGCGACTTTGGTAAAAGGATTGGTAGACTTTGTTGCAACTACTGTAGATAATCCCCGAGAGCTAGCCGTCAATAGCAGTTTTCCCGATTTAAACGGACATTGGGCAGCACCTTTTATAGAAGCAATATACGAAAAAGGATTGATTAGCGGATTTCCCGACGGTACGTTTGCGCCAGAAGCACCAATTACTCGCGCTCAGTATGCGGCGATAGTTTCAAAGACTTTTCAACTACCTTTAAGAAATAAAACTAGAATATTTACCGATATTAATTCTAAGTTTTGGGGCCGCTTCAGCGATTTATCGCGGTGCCGGTATGGGCTTTATCACCGGCTTTCCCGACGGTTCGTTTCGTCCCAATCAAAATTTAACCAAAGCTCAAGCAATAGTCTCAATAGTTAGCGGTTTAAAACTCAAGGGCGGAAATCCGAACGTTTTGGCAATGTATGGCGATCGCGCTCAAATTCCCAGTTACGCTACTAATGCAATGGCTATAGCGACACAGAAATTATTGGTGGTAAATTATCCGCAAACCGAACAATTAGAGCCTTTACGAGAAACTACCCGCGCTGAAGTGGTGGCGTTAATTTATCAAGCTTTAGTAGCACTGGGCAAACAAAGAGCCGTAATTTCCCCCTACATCGTCAAACCCGATGGGGATACTATGCCTTCCTTTAGTGATTTGACGGCACATTGGGCCGAACCATTCATCCGCAGTTTAGTCAGCCTAGATTTGACTAGTGGCTTCGCTGACGGTACATATCAACCGGATATACCCATGACACGCTCTCAATACGCGGCGTTAATCGTTAAAGCTTTCAATCCCACACCAAAACGTTTGGTAAATGACTTTTTCGACGTTTCAGTTAATTCCTGGAACTATAAACCCATCAAAGCAGCAGCACAAGCCGGTTTTGTCGGAGGATTCAGCGACGGTACCTTTCGTCCCCAGGAAAACGTACAGCGACTACAGGTAATTGTCTCCTTAGTCAACGGACTGGCATTAACAGCAGCTCACGGCTCGGCATTACAAAACTTTACAGATAGCCAAACCCTTCCCAAATATGCGCGGGCGGCTGTTGCAACTGCTACACAGCAGAGAATTGTGGTAAATTATCCAGACCCCAAGAAAATGGAACCAAAGCGTGAAGCAACCAGAGCTGAAGTAGCAGCTATGGTTTATCAAGCACTGGTAGCCATTAAACGTGTGTCTCCTATTAACTCGCCCTATATAATTTTTCCTACTGGCCATTGATTAGTAGAATATACTCATCTACAATTCGTAATCTGCCCTCCGGGCTGGCTGCGAAGATCGTTATTAGCTAGATTTTATCAATTGTGGCGAATGCAACTTTTGTTTAGAGGGAAGCTACCCAAGAAAGACTTATAATACTTGGGAACAGTTCACCGTATCAAAAGGTACTTTACTTTTTTTAAAGATGGTAGCAGAATATATGCCCATCACCTCCAGTTTCCAACCCATGTTCACTCAAGCATCGAACGTGACTAACAACTTGGCAGTATCGCTATTAACACATTATAGTTTTGACCTCGGTGGATATAGCGCCAGCGAGTTGGTTAAACGTTGGGAAAATCAATATCCCTCGAACTGGGTACATTTGGCAATAATCGAGGCTTTATACCAAGGGCGTTATAAAGCAGTTTCGGCACAGCAAATATTAACTCTTTGGTTGAGAAGGAATCATCCCAGCTACCATTTCAACATGGAGTTTGAACGATTAATTTGCAACAAGCTGCCCGAAGATTTGAAATGGAATAACAGCTTGCCACCGCTGCCACCAGCATTACCAAGCGTAGGTAGCAGCAATCCTACGATCGAAGACGTAATGAGGAACTACGAATCCTCCAATTCCTCATATTACAGAAATCTCGAAACAGAGCAAGTCGTAGAAAAGCCTGTTGAAGAAGACAATTACCATACAGCAGAATTAGCGAGTACGGCATCCGAAGATTCCATTGCTAGAAACCCATCAAAAGTACTTCCCACTTCAACTAGCATGGTTTTCGTACCCAACACGCAATCTCAGGCATCCGTCACCCGCAGTACCGCATCAAGAACTTTAACAGAAACGAAATATTATATTGAGAAAAATTCCGAATTTAAGAAATTCAAGGAATTAAAGCAATCTGAAGAATCACAACAATTAGAACAATCAGAAAAAGCTTTCATTTCCGAAAAGCGAGTAAAACTTCTCCCCCCAGAAAGGAATCATCCACCCATCGAACAATTTACCCCAGACAAGAGTGATTCGAGCGACAGCTTTACCTCGAAGTTGAAAGGGGTGATGGGGTGAGGGGGAGATTATTAAAGTAGTAAGTAGTAAGTAGTAAGTAGTGAGTAGTGAGTAGTGAGTAGTGAGTAGTGAGTAGTAAGTAGTGAGTAGTGAGTAATAAGTAATAAGTAATAAGTAATAAGTAATAAGTAATAAGTAGGGAGTAAAAATAGACGGGCAGCTATGAGCGACATTTATGACAATAATAAAAAGTGATTTACTTGCTACTCCCTACTTGCTACTCCCTACTTGCTACTCCCTACTTGCTACTTGCTACTTGCTACTTGCTACTTGCTACTTGCTACTTGCTACTTGCTACTTGCTACTTGCTACTTGCTACTTGCTACTTGCTACTTGCTACTTGCTACTTGCTACTCTTCAATTCTGGCTTTCAATCCGTTGTTTTTGAATATTTTTACTAAGTTATTGGCTTTGCCGCGATTATCGAATATTCCTGCTTGCATGACTCTTCTTCCACGTCTGTTGGTGCGGAATGCGTCGGGTACGATGAATTTTACTAGTTCCTGCTGTTTTGGGGTAACTGCTTCGACTATCACCCGGTAGCGCAAATCTGTTCGTGTTGCTGTTGCTTGCCTTTGCGGTGGATTGCTTCGTACTCTGGGTGCTGGCATATTTATGTTGCCATTTTGAGTTACGGGAATTCTAGCTGTAGGTACGGCTAAAAGGGCTGATTCTCCTGTAGGGGCTGGTTGTAATGTTGGTAATGATGGTGTATTCGCTGGAATCTGTGATGCTTGTGGTGCAACAAATTCGATTGTATCTGGCTGCACCTGCACGAAATTTAATTGTTGTTCTGTTTTTGGTGTTGCTGGTTTTGGCAAAGAAGCGGTATTTTGACGGATTGCTCTGGGTTTGAGTAATGTTGGCGATGTACGCCTTGGTTGTTGAGATATTTGAGCCGTTGCTTTTGCTGGTGCTGCCGTTGCTGTTAAGTTGACAATTCCTGCAATGCGACTTTCGGTTAATGTGTTGCCGTAAGCAGCTACTTCTTGTTTGGCGGCTTCGGCGTTGATATCGTAGCGCCCGTTAGCGTTAAATTGATTGCCGCCTGGATTGGATGAATTACCTAAATCTGGTGATGCTTTAGCTATTACGACTAAGCCGTCTTCTTTGTTGTTAAAGATAGAATTATTTCGCAAAACAGGGCGAGAAGCAGCTTGAACTACAACGCCGGTTCTATTTTGTGAAATTTTGTTGCTAATTATTTGAGGAGATGCATTTTGGGCAATATTTATCCCAAAGCCGGTATCTTGAAAGGTATTTCCCTTGATTTTGGGTTGAGATTTTCCTGAAACTGTAATCCCATTTGCGCCATTCTGATAAAAATAATTGTTGTGAATTTTGGGGGCAGCTTTACCAGTTACTGCAACTCCATCTTGGGTAGAAACCTGCAAAGGTGTTGTTTTCCACTACTGGTTGGCTTGATTCAATCCACATACCGTAACCGCGAGGATTGGGATTCATTACCGTTACACCAGCTAATTTAGCCTTGCCAGTAGCAACAATCCCAATGTTTTTACTGCCGTAATAGCGGCTGAGATATTCACCACCCCCTTGAATGATAATTTCTTTACCTTGACTACCGATATCTCCTTGAATAGAAACGCCTTTTTTGAGGATTAAGGGAAATTGTTCTCCCGTTTCAGCGCTGTAAGTACCTTTGGCAAGTCGAATTACCGTATTATCCTTAGCAATTTGTAATGCTTGAGTAATTGTTTTTAACGGAGTATTTTCGCTGCCATTTGTCTTTTGGTCATTTCCGACACTTGGGTTGACAAACAGTACATTAACCTGAGAAATTGAGTTCTCACTGAGGATTAAATCCTCTGACATTGACGATATCTGAGCGACGGCAATATTTGAGCTTGTGCTTGGTAAAGCCGTAGTAATGGTGGTTAAACCAACCGTAAGAAATAAGACGGAATAGATAGAAGAAGTACGCATATGAGATTCTAGGTAGGAAATACGATTGAAATGCTTTGATAATCTACTTTAGCGGCGGAATATGATTTGTCTTGAATTGAGATAGATGAGAATTTTTAAGTTTTTTTTTACACTTTTCCCATCTAAAATTTTCAAAAAACTTTAGATTTTAGATTTTAGATTTTAGATTTTAGATTTTAGATTAAATTATCAATGGTTTCAAACTCCTAGCTTCAGCTATGGAAAAATCTAAAATCGTCAATCCAAAATTGGCTAACTGTCTCCGGGTGTATTCTAGATTTTAATTTATAAAAACAAGTATATTGTGATACATTTTTGGTGGATTTGAATTAAACATAGCCATCGATTCACAATCTGAAATTGCAAAGCCGAAATACCATGAACACGGTATTACTTTTAATACAAGGCAATTTAAGAAAAAAATCAACGATGAAAACAACATTATTAGAAAAATGAAACAGGCTGACTGTTACGATGAAAGCAATAATGGAGTTGTTGTAATGGTCGAGCCATACAGCCAGAAAGAACAAGTACAGCAAGTTGTTCTGCGAATATTAGATGCGAATTTAGACCGTACTCGTGAAGGTTTGCGGATTATCGAGGAATGGTGTCGCTTTGGTTTAAACAATAGCGAATTTACTCGGGAATGCAAGCACTTACGCCAAGAGGTTGCTAAATGGCATACAGCCGACTTAAGAGCGGCTCGGGATACACCAGGTGATACGGGTACGGAATTAAGCCATCCGCAAGAAGAACAGCGTGAAAGCGTCAATTCCTTGTTGCAGGCTAACTTCTGTCGGGTAGAAGAAGCTGTACGGGTGCTTGAAGAATACGGAAAGCTTTATAGTGTCGGTATGGGTAAAGCATTTAAGCAAATTCGCTATCGAGTTTATACGCTCGAAAGTAATTTGATGGGTTTTGCTCGATACCAGCAACTTTTGCGATCGCGCTTGTATTTAGTCACCTCGGCAAGCGAACATTTACTGGAGTCTGTAGAAGCAGCACTCAAAGGTGGGTTAACGCTGGTACAGTATCGCGAAAAGACAGCCGATGATACTGTTCGTTTAGAACAAGCTAGGAAACTTTGTCAACTATGTCACGATTATGATGCATTATTTTTGGTCAACGACCGTATAGACTTAGCTTTAGCTGTAGATGCCGATGGCGTGCATTTAGGACAACAAGATATGCCCATATCCGTAGCTCGCGATTTACTTGGTCCTCATAGGTTGATAGGTCGTTCTACCACAAATAGTGACGAAATGCAAAGGGCAATTACCGAGGGTGCCGATTATGTTGGTGTGGGGGCCAGTATACGAAACTCCGACAAAAGAAGGTAAACCAGCAGTTGGTTTGCAATATGTCAGCTATGCCGCAAAAAATTGTCCGATACCCTGGTTTGCGATTGGTGGAATAGATCCCAATAATCTTAATGATGTGGTAGAAATTGGAGCGAGTCGCGTAGCGGTAGTGCGAAGCATCATGCAAGCAGAACAACCAACTTTAGTCACGCAATATTTTTTATCTCAACTGCACCGAGTTCAAACAGTAACTAGTAAATCAAAGGTGTATGAACAGTCTTGAATTGCAAGTAAACGGAGAAACCCGCACCTGTTTTGAGAAAACAAATTTACCAGGCTTGCTCGTGCAATTAGGATATAATCCTCGTCTTGTTGCTGTCGAGTATAATGGCGAAATTTTGCATCGTCAATATTGGGAAGATACAAGAATACAGCCAAATGACCGTTTGGAAATAGTTACTATTGTTGGGGGGGGGTGAATCAATTATCAATTATCAATTATCATTTATCATTTTGTAGGGTGCATTACGGCATGAGTTAATTTGAATTGAAGCGATGAATTTAAATATGCCGTAACGCACCATTCTTTTATTCTTATAAAAACTTTAAGCTTCAACAACACGATTCCACCTTCAGGGCAATACTACCTGAAGAAGTAATAGCTAATGCGAGTCTTGGAAATACACATCCACCATTTTTGAAATCTTTGCCAAGCGGATTTTTTTCAATCTGCACAAAAGCTTGTCCGTGTAATTCTGATTGTTTACTGTGCTGCTTTCTCTAAGCAATTCACTAAGATACCCATTATCTTCCCCAGGTTATCAATATAATATTCCTGATTGTCAATATAAACGGTCTTCTCTTCTAACTTTAAAAACAACCAGGAAGTTCCAGTTGTAACTACTCCGTAAATCGTTGACAGATGATTATCTTGCTTTTTGTTAAAAATTTGTGCTGCTACCATTTCGGCTATGCACTGCCCTATCCCCGACGTAATTAAATCGTTTTTAGCTTCAACTAACGTCACAACAGGAGAACTTATTGCGTACATTTCCTCACTCAATGTAATCAAAAAATCAACATAACCAGTCAAGCCTAAAGAAATATCAACATTAAAAAGACTCCCAGAAAATAAACTGATTTTTCTGAAAAGAATTTTTCTAATTTCTACCAATATTGGAATTACCAATAATTCAGACTTGGCTTTTTCTGTACTTATTGCCCTCGCTAATGGTAGGTATTCTTCTAACAATTCGATTAATAAAGCAGTTGGTTCTATACTGCCAACATCTTTGAACAAGTTTTCTGACTCGACTGTAACTAAATCAAAATCCTTCTTAACTTTACTTAAAGTGAAATTATTGTACGCCATCTTAAATCAGGGAGAGTTGGTAATTGATAATTGGTAATTGGTAATTGTTAATTGGTAATTGGTAATGGGTTCTCTCTTCAATACGCTATGTTTTTGATGATGTTTTTTATTGTTTTCGGTAAATTACTCAGTCGATTCCCACGTAAGTTGAGGATTTGTAAATTGGTGAGTTGTCCTATTTCTGCTGGTAAACTACTCAGTTGATTATTATGAAGGTAGAGAACTTGCAAATTGGTGAGTTGTCCTATTTCTGCTGGTAAACTACTCAGTTTATTCTGTGAGAGGTAGAGGGATTGCAAATTGGTGAGTTGTCCTATTTCTGCTGGTAAACTACTTAGTTGATTAGCGTTGAGGCAGAGGGATTGCAAATTGCTAAGTTGTCCTATTTCTGCTGGTAAACTACTCAGTTGATTCTGTGAGAGGTTGAGGGATTGCAAATTGATGAGTTGGGCAATTTCTGCTGGAAAACTACCCAGCTTATTGTATTCGAGGTAGAGGGATTGCAAATTTGTGAGTTGTCCAATTTCTACTGGTAAATTACTCAGTTTGTTATAGCTGAGGTCGAGGGATTGCAAATTGGTGAGTTGTCCTATTTCTGCTGGTAAACTACTCAGTTGATTACTGCTGAGTTCGAGGGATTGCAAATTTGTGAGCTGTCCTATTTCTACTGGTAAACTACTTAGTTGATTTCTTATGAGTTCGAGGGATTGCAAATTGGTGAGTTGAACAATTTCTGCTGGTAAACTACTCAGTTGATTGAAACCGAGGTTGAGGAATTGTAAATTGGTGAGTTGTCCAATTTCTGCTGGTAAACTACTTAGTTGAGTGTTCCAGAGGTGGAGGGATTGTAAATTGGTGAGTTGGACTATTACTTCTGGTAAACTACTCAGTTTATTTCCACTGAGGTGGAGGGTTTGTAAGTTGGTGAGTTGGACTATTTCTGCTGGTAAGCTACTCAGTTGATTACCGTTGAGGTGGAGGGATTGTAAATTGGTGAGTTGGACTATTTCTGCTGGTAAACTACTCAGTCGATTACCAACGAGGTGAAGGGATTGCAAATTGGTGAGTTGGACAATTTCTGCCGGTAAACTACTCAGTCGATTACCACCGAGGTGGAGGGATTGCAAATTGGTGAGTTGGGCAATTTCTGCTGGTAAACTACTTAGTTGAGTGTTGCTGAGGTGGAGGGATTGCAAATTGGTGAGTTGGACAATTTCTGCTGGTAAGCTACTCAGTTGAGTGTTGCTGAGGTGGAGGGATTGCAAATTGGTGAGTTGGACAATTTCTGCTGGTAAACTACTTAGTTGATTACCACCGAGGTCGAGGGATTGTAAATTAGTGAGTTGTCCAATTTCTGCTGGTAAACGACTCAGTTTGTTATCGCTGAGGTCGAGGGATTGTAAATTAGTGAGTTGTGCTATTTGTGCTGGTAAACTACTTAGTTGGTTGTAGCAAAGCTTGAGAAATTGCAAATTGGTGAGTTGTCCTATTTCTTTCGGTAACTCCCTCAATTGGTTGTCCATATAACGATCGTTTGTTTCATCGTATTTACCCAGAATCAACTTCTTAAGGTGAGTTAACTTACCAATTTCAGCAGGTAAAGCAGTTAACTCTTTACCAGAAAGGTCTAATTCCGTCCATCCCTCTGCTGCTGCTTGTTCGATTATCTCTAGCAATTCTTTCTCAGTCATCAGCCAGCGCTCATAATAGATTAGACACAATATGTAATAGGATTAATTTAATAGAACTTATTCACTTTTTATTACTGTGCTGCTTTCTCTAAGCAATTCACTAAGATACCCATTATCTTCCCCAGGTTATCAATATAATATTCCTGATTGTCAATATAAACGGTCTTATCTTCTAACTTTAAAAACAACAACGTAATCAAAAAATCAACATAACCAGTCAAGCCCAAAAAAATATCAACATTAAAAAGACTCCCAGAAAATAAACTGATTTTTCTGAAAAGAATTTTTCTAATTTCTACCAATATTGGAATTACCAATAATTCAGACTTGGCTTTTTCTGTACTTATTGCTCTCGCTAATGGTAAGTATTCTTCTAACAATTCGATTAATAAAGCAGTTGGTTCTATACTGCCAACATCTTTAAACAAGTTTTCTGACTCAACTGTAACTAAATCAAAATCCTTCTTAACTTTACTTAAAGTGAAATTGTTGTACGCCATATTAAATGAGGGAGAGTTGATAATTGATAATTGATAATTGATAATTGATAATTGAAACGAAGCCCAAAAATCAACTTTATCAAGAATTTTGTTTCAATCCATCTAAAATTATTCCATCTTTAGCTCGCATATAAAGTACTGGTGTACCAAAGTCGCGTTTATCTAATCCCACATCTTGAGAAATAGCATTGCGGGTTGATTGAATGGCTGCATCTACGGGATTCCCTTGCGCTAAGTTACGGTAAAATTCGTCTGCGAAAAGTTTTGCTGTAGAATCAAGAATCGTATATTGCATCGCTACTACTGCGGGGATTCCACGACGCACAAGATTGGATACCGTACCTGCGAAAGCTTGATTTGCTGATACTGTAGCACTACGACAGCAATTTAGAATAACTAACCCCAAATTGCGATCGCCTAAAAAGAAGTTGGCGAAATTTTCATCATCTAATAATTTAGCTTTACCATTTTCATCAACAAAATAAATGTAGCCTTTGTTGCTCTCAAAATCACCATGTCCGATGAAGTGAAAAACGTTGTAAGGCTTATCGCGCAGCTTTTGTCTAATATTGCTGGTGGTAGCTTCTTTTAATACATCTAATTCTATTTTCCCTGTGTCTATATGTTTTTTCAGTGCTTCGCGAATTAGCTTTTCTTCACCATTTGCGTCTAATGTGGCTAAATCAGTAGGAGTAGAGATGACTAACAGGACTTTCAAAGGTAAACTAGCGGCTTTGATTTCGCGTTTTTTTAGGGGAACATCAATATAGCGGGAGAGTACGGTTTGAGTGTCGTTTCCTAAAAAAGTGTTGGTTCTTTCATAGTAAAGGAATTCCCAAGGTAATGAAGCTAATTCGGGAGATTCAAATATTAAACGCAAACGAACGCTGTGTTTGTTCTCTTGTGCGGCTGCTACTGTAGCTTTGAATTGAGCATTAATATCGTTGGGAAACAATGCTTGATAGAGTTTTTGACCTAATCCTTTTAGTAATCCGCTATTGGTTTTTTTGAATTCAATTAATTGTAAAGTCAGATTAATTTCGTTAATATCCAAGCGTAATTCTCCAGATTCATCACCTTGTTCTGAGGAAGCGCGAATATTATTATTTTTATCAACTAATATTTGAAAATCTTGGTAGTTATAATTCATTGTGTTTTGATTTTGATTAAAAGATTTCTCTTTCTCGCTTTCTAATTGCTGTTGTAATTGTGTATTTTGGATTTGCGACAAATTCACATCGTCAATCAATCTTCTGACATCTACCATTTCATAGCTATTCCCACACTCAATCTGAAATTTGCTCTTGCTTAAACGTTTACGCAAATCTTCTAAAGCATAAGCAAAAGGATTTTCACTTTCTACACATTCTCGACAGTTACAGGGAACCCAAGTTTTATATTGTAAACGCTCAAAAGAATTATGGATTTTTTCTAATTCATGGGTGACGACTGCGAGCAATTCTTTTTTACGGCTTCCCGATACCCTTACTTTAATTTCCTTTTGATTATAATTTTCGATGACTTCAGCGCGAGTTTCGTCTTTGTTGAGAACAACTCCGCTTCTCCAAACGAGTTTTTGTTCTTCTATAAAAGGATGTGTTTCTACAATAAAACGGGTGAGAATCCCTTTGGGCATGAATTTGTATTCGTAGCGCAAAATGAGATTATGGGATTTATCCGGGTTGTATTCGTCTGGTGGATCGATTTTGAGTAATTGTGGTGCAATGTACTTACCGGGATTATTCGGAATTGGATAGCAAAGTTTAAACTGCATCATTAATTGCAGCAGTTTCATCTTGCATATCGCTGTATTCGCGATCTTTCCAAATATCAGCGAGTTCTTCTTTGGTAAAACATCCCCGATTATTTATGACGGTTTTATTATCTAATACCTTATAAACCGCAGTTGTCGCCCATTCGGGTTTGAGTATTACATAATGTTTTAATGTCGGATCATCTTGGAAGTGCAAACAAACGCCCAAATCGTGTAAAAAGCTACTCAGCCGTAACATATCTTTACGGTCAGTTAATTGATTAATTTTACAAAATTCGTAATATTCATGAAGCTCGATGTAATTGCGAGAATAATTATCTAAAGCTGCTCGCACTCTCACCCAAATTTTTGGTAAAGGTGATTTATCTCCAATGTGATCGAGATTGCTGATGTAGTTTTGAATCTTATCTTTAATTTCTGCTAAACCGCGATTTGTTTCTAAATTAGTTGCTAAAACTTCTTTTAAATGTAAAAATTCCGATCGTAACTGTCGTTCATTGACTTCACACTGACGGTTTTGTTTTTCGTTTTTGATAATCAAAATCGGGCTATTCTCACTTAAAAGTTCTGCAACCTTCATCCACCAGTAAAAGTCAGTGTTTTCTCTGCGAGTATCAGCAACTAAAACATAAAGAGAACGTTTAGTGAGGAAAAACTGGTGGGTTTGATGATAGATTTCTTGTCCGCCAAAATCCCAGATATTAACGCGAAATTCTTTACCATTGGGTTGTGTAAATTTCCACTGAATTACATCAATTCCTTCCGTTGATTCCTCATTTGATTTAAGTTCGTAGTCTTCATCTTCAATTTTCTTAGCTAAAGAGGTTTTACCCGCTCCTCCTTCCCCAATAATTAATAATTTTGCTTCGTAGAGAGGTTCTGTTTCTGATGGATCTTGTATTCGGAAATAGAAATCAAGGATTTCCGAGACATCTCCTGGATCTTCCAATAAATCTTTTGGTCCTAAAATTTCCGGTGGAATGGGGACTGGATTCCTGCGTAAATCGAGTTTTTTAAGTTTGGTGAGTTTTTTAATTGTTTCTGGTAAACTACTCAGTTGATTGCCACCGAGGTGGAGGGATTGCAAATTGGTGAGTTGGACAATTTCTGCTGGTAAACTACTCAGTTGATTGCCACCGAGGTGGAGGGATTGCAAATTGGTGAGTTGGACAATTTCTGCTGGTAAACTACTCAGTTGATTGTTGTAGAGGTAGAGGGATTGCAAATTGGTGAGTTGGACAATTTCTGCTGGTAAACTACTCAGTTGATTGCTGCTGAGGTAGAGGGATTGCAAATTGGTGAGTTGGACAATTTCTGCTGGTAAACTACTCAGTTGATTGCCACCGAGGTGGAGGGATTGCAAATTGGTGAGTTGGCCAAATTCTGCTGGTAAACTACTCAGTTGATTGCTACGAAGGTTGAGGGATTGCAAATTGGTGAGTTGTCCAAATTCTGCTGGTAAACTACTCAGTTGATTGCCCCAGAGGTGGAGGGATTGCAAATTGGTGAGTTGGACAATTTCTGCTGGTAAACTACTCAGTTGATTGCCCCAGAGGTAGAGGGATTGCAAATTGGTGAGTTGGACAATTTCTGCTGGTAAACTACTCAGTTGATTGCCCCAGAGGTGGAGGGATTGCAAATTGGTGAGTTGGACAATTTCTGCTGGTAAACTACTCAGTTGATTCCTGCTGAGGTTGAGGGATTGCAAATTGGTGAGTTGTCCAAATTCTGCTGGTAAACTACTCAGTTGATTGTTGTAGAGGTCGAGGGATTGCAAATTGGTGAGTTGTCCAATTTCTGCTGGTAAACTACTCAGTTGATTATCGACTATTTGAAGTTCTTCAAGTTGAGTTAGCTTCCCTATTTCTTTCGGTAATTCACTCAAATTGTTGCCGATATAACCAACTATACGTCCATTTTCGTCAAGTTCATATTTACCAAGAATCAGCTTTCTGAGTTGAGTTAACTTCCCAATGTCAGCAGGTAAAGCAGTCAACTTGTTACCAGAAAGGGTCTAATTCCGTCGCTCCCTCTGTTGCTGCTTGTTCGATTACCTGTAGCAATTCTTCCTCAGTCATCAGCCAGTACTCAGATATACAATATGTATTAGAGTTATTTTAATAAAACCTACGCACTTGTGATGTGAATGACTCCTTAAGAGTCGCAAATCAATATGTTTAAAAGAATAAAATAATTATCTGTAACCCAGTCCACGCAGGTGGACTTCGCTTGTGTAGTCGCGGTTTAAACCGCCAGATTTCTCCCATCTAAACCAGTCTCAACCGCCAAATTTCTCGTATTTCAACCAAAAGTCAGAGTTCCATCATCAAAAATCTCACCCTTCCCAATCAATTAACTTCTACCGAAGGAAAGTTATATCTGTTGACGAAAATCAATTAAAAATAGAATGCTAAATCTACAGGTAGAAAATATTCAATGAAATCAACATTTTTAACCTCAAAGCTTACTAAGATTGGACGTTTCTTAGCTATAGCAATGTTTTGCTTGACTGCGACATTCGGATTTTTCGCTAATAACCCTGCAATGGCAGCAAACAACCCTACTTTAGCTGCATTTGGTTTGGGTGGTGAAGCTAAAGAGAAAGCAAGCGAAGACGCTGCAAACACCAAGGGTTTTATCGAAGACGTAAAAGATCAAGTTAAGCGCACCGCTAAGAATAATGCCGAGCGAGTTGAAGACGCAACAGATGGAAGCGGCAATTTCTTAGAGCGTAAAGCGAAAAATGACGCACAAACAATTCAAAAACGCGCTAACGAAGATGCAGCACGTACTAAAGAAGCGGTAGATTCTACAAAGAATGCTTTTAAAGATGCTGTTAATAATGTGAAAGATACTTTGGATTAATTGTTTACCGTATTTTTACAACCTCACCCCGTCCTAACGGACACCCCTCTCCAAGTTAGCGGAGAAGGGAAGATAGCGAATCATTACACCCCTCTCCTTGATAAGGAGAGGGGAAGGGGGTGAGGTTTTACGCTAAGGAGAGGGGAAGGGTGAGGTTTTTATCAACAAACTCCGAAAATGACGGAAAATGGTTGAGGTAATTAATTCAACCTTGAGGAGTATTTTCTTAATGTCACTTATATCTCGTTTAATCTCTATAGTTTGCGTAATTTTTCTAAGCTTAACTAGTATTTTCATTTTTCCTAATCCGACTTTAGCGGTAGGAATTACCGAAAATCATCTTACTTCTTGTCCAACTTCCCCGAATTGCGTTGTCAGTCAAAATGGTGACGAAAAGCACGCGATTAAGCCGATTCCCTATAATGGCGATCGCGATCGAGCCAAAGAAACTTTACTTAAAGTTATTACAGTTGTTCCCCGTACAGAAGTTGTAGAGCAAACTGATAATTATATTCACGCTCTTTCTAAAAGCAGAATTTTTAAGTTTACTGACGATGTAGAATTTTACTTTCCTACCGATGAAAACGTAATTCATATTCGTTCGGCATCTCGCGTGGGAGATTCCGATTTAGGAGTTAATAGAAGGCGGATGGAGCAGATTCGGTTAGCTATGCAGGATTTAAAAGTTTAAATTAATTCTTGTAGTACGGGCATCCCTGCCCGTCCCAGTTATAATTCATATTACTGTTTATCTTTCGCAGCACAGGGGTTTTTCTTGCCAGCACAAGGATCTTTACTGGCGCAAGGATTCTTACCAGCACAAGGATCTACTTGATCTGTAGTTTCTGTATCGGTAGTCTTACCAGCGCAAGGATTACTACATCCAACCACAATTCCCAAACTTAACAAAGAAACTGCTGTCAGCGTAGCCAAATAATTAACTTTCATTTCTTTTTTCCTTTACTAGTAAATTGTCATCCATTAGTTATACAAGACTAAAGTCTAAATGGATTCATTTTTTTTAAAATAGGGCAACTATAATTTAAAAATTTGTTGCCGTACAATTAATTGGGTCAAATTCATAACGCCGCTCGTAGTTAGTTTCCCCATATAAATTAAAACTAACTGTTAGTTCATCACCCATAACTTCTACGTTATGAATAGCATCAGACGTAAGACTAATAATGTCTCCAGGAGAAAGGATTAATTCCCCTGCTTTTTCAATTCGTTTATCATCTTGATTTACTTTCTTCCAAAAAGTATTTTTTTCCTCTCCGCTCAAAATAGCAACAACTCCCCAAGTTGCATGATTATGAATTGGCGAAACAGAACCCGGTAGCCAAACTACCGTTTGCACCGTCAGGGGAAAATCCGGCTCGTCATAAAGAGTTGTTACCGAGAAACCTGTATCAGGATTTGGCTCTAAATATTCGTAATGCAGCCATTCCGAGCTATTGAGCAAGCGACGTACTATAGGACGAATTTTTTCAAGTCGCTGTTTATCGTCGCTAATATTTATGAGAATATCTTCTAAATCAGTTAGAAAGCGAAATAATCGGTAGGGATTTTCTGATAATTCCGTTTCCGTTCTAATTTCGCTAGCTTCACGATGTCCATCGTCTGTTATCAACCAATCTTGATTAGCCATTCGATTTTGGATTTTAGATTTTAGATTTTATAGTCGTTTAAGATAAAAAATACATGATAGTGGTAATTGGTAACTAGTACAGTACGGCGTAAATAAAGCACCCATTTAAAAAGTTTGAAAGCCTTATCATATAATACTTTTTACTTCTTACTTTTGACTTTTTACTTCCGCGCAGCGGTACTAGTAACTGCTCGCTGATAATTGATAATTGATAATTGATAATTGATAATTGATAATTGATAATTGATTACTGATGATGGCTTAAATAACAATGACAATCTGGCCTTTCAATTAACGAACCAACTAAAGCATTTAAAGCTACAGCTGCTAACAATCCTCCACCAAGGGTTCCCACAGTGGTAATATATTCTACGCTCGAATGCATTAAACGGCGTTTCGCTGCTGGAGCATGATTAAAGCCGATGGGCATTCCTATAATTAAAGATGGTTTTAACTGTTCTTGCTCTACAAGTTTCAACGCCGAAGTTAATAGCGATGGCGTATAACCTATTACTAAAATGCAGCCGGGATTTAGCTGTTTTAACTTTTCGAGCAGTTCTTTATCTTGGCAAAACTTTCTTTCCGCTTCATCAACGCTATGAATGTGGGGGTCGTCAATTAAAGTCTTGACTTTAGCACCTAAATGTGCAATTCGTGTATGGTCGAGTGCTGCGACAACTGGGGAAACGTCGGCAACAATTTCTGTGGCAGCTTTGAGATTATGTCTGGCTGCAACTATTGCATCTTTACTTAATCGGACAAAGTTTACCAAGCTGACATCACCACAAGCAAACACCAGTTTGGAAAGCAAATCTCTTTCAATTTCGTTTTTCTTTGATAAATCCGGCAATATTTTTTGCAATGACTCGCTAAAATCTTCAGGTTGGACATTATGTGCTGCATCCAAGCCATCCCAAAGTTGATCTAATTCTTGCAATCCAAAAGCTGATTCTATTTCTACTTTTTTTAATTGTTCTAACGCTTGCAGTTGCGTATCTTGACAACTTTTATCCCTTTGCAAAAATTCTTCCAAAGCCGACGCTGTTTGTCGCAATCGCGCTAATTGTTCAGTTACCGAATGATATTGTTGCTGCAATTGGGAAGACAAAGCATCAAAACTCATTACCTCCGGAGAATCCAACAATTGACGAATATCGTCTAATTGAAAACCCTGAGATTTCAACGCCAAAATTCGCCGCAACTGCTGCACGTCAGCATCAGTATACAGACGATAATTACCGGAGGAACGTTGTGCTTCTGGTAGTAACCCCAACTTGTGATAATGCCTAACCATCCTGGGAGTCAAACCACCGCCAACAGTAAGCGTAAGTTGTTTGATTGTTAGGTGTTTGTTTGCCATTCATGTATTTTAACTGAATTGGGGGATTGGGCATTGGTAATTGGTAATTGGTAATTGGTAATTGGTAATTGGTAATTGGGTATTAAGCGTAATTTCCCGGCTAATAGCTGGCATTCCTATGAATAGGACTAAAAAAATTATTATAATTAATCTCGAAAAGTATTAGCCCACGTAGGTGGGCTTTGTAAATATAGCCCCAGGCTTATAGCCTGCGGGCTTTTACGCGGATTAAAATACTTCTCCTAATCCCAATTCTCAATTCCCAATTCTCAATTCCCAATTCTTAATGCCCCATTCCCAACACTCAATTCAGCATTAATTTTATCGTATTCAACTTTACCGTAATCTAATTTGATTATTCTATCTGCAAGGTGAAAATAATGGTCGTCGTGACTGATAACTAATACTGTTTTATTGCGTTTTTTTAAGTTAACTAATATTTCTTTGTAAAAAATGTTTCTAAATATTGGATCTTGATCTGATGCCCATTCATCAAATAGGTAAATCGGACGGTTTTCTAAATAGGCTGTTAATAATGCTAGACGTTTTCGCTGCCCCTGGGAAAGACTGGTGGTTGATAAATTACCGTTTTCTATTGTTACTTTATGATTGATTTTTAATTGTCTTAGATATTCTTGGGCTTGTTCGTCTAAAGCTGGTTTATCCATTCCCAACAGTTTTTCAAACAAGTAAAAATCGGAGAAAATTACTGAAAAATGTTGGCGATACCATTCCCGGTTATCATCGGTAATGACTTGTTCGTCTAATTTAATTTCTCCATCTTCGGGAATATATAATCCTGTAATTAGTTTGGCTAAAGTAGATTTTCCGCTACCGTTACCGCCAACTATAAATACAATTTCTCCCGGTTTAAAGCTGAGATCCATAGGACCTAAACTAAAGCGGTTTTCTTCGTCTTCTCCTGGATATGCATGAACGACTTGCTTTAACTCTAATTTTGAAAATGTTTTTGTATCTTTATTCTTTACTTCTAGATAGCTTTCTTTATTCCCAGCTAATATTAAACCCATTCTTTCGATTTTCTGTAGTGCTACGGTAGCTTTAGATAAAGCCTGTAACTTATCTAATATGCTCTGCATGGGCAACATTAAATAAGTAACTGTAAGTATATAAGCTGACAGAACGCCGGGGGAAATTGGTGCTATTTGGGGTAATACAAATAGCAGCGAACCGACAAGCACGAAAAATAATAAATTTCCCCATCCAGTCGAAACCGAAAAGGTTAATAAAGCCGCTGAATTTTGGTCGCGACATATCGCCGCACTATGCTGTAATTCGTCTTCAAAAAACTCTTGACGGCGAGCGCTATGAAGTTTAAGCTCTTTAATCCCTTCGGTTATGGCGCGAAAATGCTTGAGTAAACGATCTTGTTCGTCTCGCGCTGTAATTAGAAAGACTTGCGCTCTGTTAATTAACAGTTGAATGCTACCGACAGCTATCATTACAAAGCCGACGGTAAAAGTAAATACCGTACTCGATAGGAATGATAAATAAAGCAAACACCCGGCAATAATGGCAAGATCGACGGCAATAAAAGGAATTGCGTAGACTGTCGCGGTTAGGGTTGCTACATCTTCCGTCAGGGTTGCTAATAGACGCGACGTACCTAACTTTTCTAAATGCCGCAGTTGAGCAGATAATATTCCTCGACTCAAACGCAACCGTAATTGATAGACAGCTTCTTGAGAAAGATTGATCAGTAAAACTTGCGAGATAATGCTGTTAACAACTACTATCAATGCCAAAGTTGGAAACTGCCAAGCCAAGTCGCCGAAATCATTTGACGCTTGAAACCCTCCGCTAATAGCCTGATTTATCAACGCAATTAATCGCGCTGTAGTTTCCACCGCTTAGCAAACCCGTGAAAACGGCGATCGCCACTTGCATCCAAGAAGCCTTTAATAAAAGCCAGATTAAATTCATTCACTGCACCGAGTCGCTGGTTGTAATTTGGGTTTTAATGCAATTAGTAGCGCTAATTCTAGCCACTTCCAATAACAGTCCACATCTTCAAAGCCAATGTTTCGCAACCACTTTAACTGAGTTTCTACGTCTAAAAGCTGGTTGGATGGATCGTCTTCTGATGGTGTTCTACCTATCGCTTTGAGAAACTTTTCATGCAAACGAACCGTTGGTGAAGCAACGTGTTCTAAGTTGCAGAAAATACCTCCGGGCTGCAACAAATTAAATATTTCTACATAAAGCGAACGCTTGCGATGGTGGCTGAGGTGATGTATAGCAAAACTGGAAACAATAGCATCAAAAGTGCCTAACTCAGGTAAAGTTTCATCTAAATTGTGGTCAATAATTTCTATCGTAGAGTCATCTTGAAAGCGAGTTTTCACCGCTTCTAACATAGTTGGTGAAAAGTCTACGGCGACGCATGATACCGCTGGACGTTCAATTTTTAGTAATGCTAGCAAGCGTCCATCCCCTGTTCCCAAATCGAGAATACGCTTCACCGTTTTAGGAATTTCCTCCAACAGCACTGCTTCACCTTCAGTACGATGAGGAATATTATCCGCTTGTTCTAAGTAGAATAAAGCGTGTTCGGCAGAAGTCCATAGATTAGGCATATAAAAATTACAGAAATTGCGGGCAAGAAAATAATCCTACAAGAGCCTGCATTATGCTTATTTTACCTTAGTATAGCGTATCAATTTATTTAGTAAAAGCGCGAGCAATTGTATTATTTAAGACTTAATAAACTGTTCTAAATATAAACATCAAAATATATTTTAGTGTTGCGATAATTACTAACAATCTCAGTGTCAATCTGGTAATTTAGCTCTGGTTTGATATTTATAATTTGCCATGATTTATTTTAACTTCAATTAAAATATCGCTGTTACAGTAAGCTCACAACCCTAATGATAGTAGTCCTGCTGGCTTGTTTTTTCTATCTTAGACTATAAAAGCTAAAAGCTTGACACCCAACTAGTTTTAAATAGCATAGTTAATGGAGAAAAATCGTCATTACTTTAGTGCAAGAATTCAAATAGTAGATATATAATATCAAACTCAGTAATTTTTCTCTCTTCGCAAAAAATATGAAAATTATTTATACTTTTGAGGTAAACAAGTTACTAAAGTTACTTTTATTACAAAATACTAACGATTATTTTTTCTAATTTTATAAATTTATTTGCTCGATATTTTTTAATGTAATGTAATTTTATTTTGCTGGCTTTGTCCTTTGATACCCCGTCGCGATAATTATCGGATGCTTCTTATACTCGGTGTAAATCAAAAATTATAAATTTTGAATTGGAATTGGGCATAGGGGATTGAGCATTGGATATAACAACGCACCATGAAAGCCGTCACATCGTTACTAATGGTCTGTTTCATAAAATATGATAGGTATGTAGTGAGGACTTTAGTCCTAAATCTAAGCGATAAATCGCTTACTACGAACCTTTTTACCGATCGTAATTAATGTGGTTGAGTACTGGGAACGAACTTTCAGAGGCTCTACCTCAAGTTAATTAAATTAATGACTCATTTTACAGCTTTAGTTATTTTACCTCCAGATACAAATGATATTCAAGTGAAAGTCGGAGAAACTTCTTCTTCCTTATTATTCAGAGCTAGATGTTGAACCATATAAGGAATATTTGAACCAAGAAGATTTTCAAAGGGAAATTAAGCAGCTATCAAATTTGCCAAAAGATGAAATTTATCAAATGGCAATAGAATATGAGCTTTTAGGTGAAAATATAATCGAATATTTGGCTAAGATCAATCTCTATTGGGATGAAGAAGATGTAGCTGGTGTTGACGAATATGGGGAATATCAAATAACAACTTATAATCCTCAAAGTAAATGGGATTGGTATAGATTTATTGAAACAGAACCCAGGGAAAGTGAAACACCTATTAATTATCCGTGTAAAGTAAAAGATTTACCTGATATTGTTCCCTATGCTCTCATAACTCCCGATGGTAAATGGTATGAATTAGGGTTTGATTTAGGTATACAGGCTTTTATGAGAAATCACTTGAATAGCAATACAAATATTGCTGAAGGAGAAATAAACTGGGAATTGAAAGTTAAAAAAATTATTGCTTTCTATTCAGATTTTCTTGCTGTTGCTTTAAATTGTCATATCTAAAATTTACTTTTTCTCTCAACACTTTATCCCGTAAACAAAAGGCTCCCTTAATCCATAAACAACTTTCTTCCGAATTATTTCCCGTACTCTATAGGAATTAAACAGCCATTTTAAACTGTGTGAATAAATAAACCATTTATCTTCACTATATTCTATCGGGAAATTAGCTAGACGATCAAACTTTAAAAAACTCAAAGCATCCATCATTTTAATAACAATTGGATTAGCACTCGAAGCATATATATGCTTTCGTCTTTCTAAACCTTTTTCTACAGATGCGTAAAATAAAGATTTACCAATTCCTCTTCCTCTAAATTCTTCTAAAACAAATAAGGCTGCTATTTTACACCATTTCTCATTTAGATCGTAATTTAAGCAGACTCCCGCTAAGTTACCATTTTCATCTTCAGCAGCCACAATGTTTTTAGCTGTCAACCATTCTTTCAAGGTATAGCCCATGATGTATGGTGTTTTTTTGATTCTTTGAATTAGTAATTTAGCTTCAGCTTCACTTATTTGCCTTTGGATTATTCGGAAAATCATTCGTAAGTCCTGTTAACTTGTAAGTATCGTCAAAACATTAAAAATAAATAAGATTACCATCAGATAAGTATTAAATTGACAGCGAATAATTTTTAATAAAACCTTGAAAAGATTGTTGTCTGCTTCAAATTTACTTGTATTTGCCTGAAGCTTTGATAAGCAATAGGAAGTTTTAGTTAATGCTTGTTGATAGAGCGAGAAATTCCACACAATTATAATTAGACAACTACTCAAACTAACTAAGTAGGCTAAAATTGTCCATTTTTGACCGCTGGAAGACATGGTTTCAAGTCCATATCTAAATTCAAAGTTTCTCACAATTTCTATAATAATCAAAATACTAACATATGGAGCAATGTCATTAATAAATCCCCATGTATATTTTGTATAATTTTGGTTGATAATTTTGACGATTTGAGATGTTTTATCTTGAAGTATATTAAAATTATTTTCTATTTCCTTTAATCGATAATTTAATTTGATGGTTCGTTTCAGACTTTGATTGTAGGCTTGGAAAGCAGCATAAACGCTAACAAAGCAAAAAGGTACGGCTACGAAGAAGTATAAAATAAAAGAGCAAGGAAAATATAAAATTATTGGTAAATGATAATCTCTAAATTTTTGATTGCTGTTTTCATATCCAGAAATCTGATATGGTAGTGAAAAAATTATATGATAAAGTAAAAATGAAAATATAAAAATCGACAAAGATATTGCTGCAAAACGGTATATTTTTGCAGATTTGGCTTGACTTCGTAAAATCTCTACAGCTTCTTTTCTCCATACAATACCAACTAAATAAAAGTGGTTGATTAGTAAAAAAGCGCTGCGAATAAATTCAATTAAGCTTCCATATTCCCCAAAATCTCGTATCCACGGTTCGCTGCCAGATAAATGATAAGCCGATCCAAGGGAGATACCGCAGATAATTAATAAAATTCCGTAGTAGCTTAAGATTTTAGCTAGATATGCAGTCGATGGAGGTAATCTAGGTTGTGTATCTAATTCTTTCCACTCCTGCTGAAAAAACCAAAATGAACCTAACTGTTTATCGATCCAGTTTTGATTGAAAATTTCTTGATAAATACGGTTAGCTATTTTCAGCTTTCCTTGCTGTTTAACTACTAATCCAGAAAGTCTTAATTCTACTTCTTCGTAACTATTAGTAGTTTCGATTTCACCTTGACAATAAATTATTTGATACAGTTCTATTAATATTACAGCACGTTGTTTATCGTGAAGCAGTCGATCGCGTATTGTTCTTAAATGTTCTGGCTCATCCCGTGCTTCCCAGCTTTCAATGAGGTGGGTTTGCACTAACTCGGTAATATCGGGGTTTTCGGTTCCCGCGTCAACTACTAATTGACATAATTTTTGAGTTAGAAACGGTTGTCCCCCCGTCCATAAAAGCACTTCTGATAAAGTTTTTTCGGGATTATCTACTTTGTTTGCAAATCCTTTTGTTAAAGATAATTTGGCTTCTTCTAGTTTAAAACCTTTTAACTCAATTGCTTGACCGATATTAAAAGGAGTGCGTCTTTTGTCTTCAATTAAAGTTGATGGTGTTGCTACTCCGAGCAAGCAAAAAGTAAGACGGTTGTATTTGGGATTGTCGGCGCGTTGGTTGTAGCAACTGCGAATAAATGCGAAAAAATCATCGGTTGGAAAATCTAAACTAATAACGCTATCAATTTCGTCAATGAAGATGACAATGTTTTCCGAAATCGATTCTAATAATACTTCGTTGATGATTTCACTTACTCGCTGTACCCCCGAAAGAAAATCGCGATCGCGCCACCATTGTTTCCAGTCAACTTTAATCGAACGTCCAAAAGTTCTAAATAAGCGATAGGCAATACCTTTGTACCATTGTTCTGAGGTAACTTGGCTGCCAGTTGCGGTTAAATCAATTGCAGCACAAGCAGTACCGTTAGCTTGCAACCTGTTCATAGTGCGGACTCGCAAGCTCGATTTACCCATTTGACGCGAGTTGAGTACGTAGCAAAATTTTCCAGCTTTCAAACTGCGATAAAGTTCGTCATCTGCTTTTCGTTCAACATAAGTAGGATCGTTTGCTGGTAAACTTCCCCCTTGATATTTATAAGCGTAGGTTGGTTCTTCTGTCATTAATTAATATATTTATTTTTATAGAATAAACAGATGTTTGTAGTACTCCGCCACATTAATTTTAAAGGGTAAAAAACTTGCATCTTGCACCAATGTCAGAAACCCGGTTTATTGCTGGTTAGATTAAAGGATAATAATTTTTTCACGCATAGAAACCGGGTTTCTTTAGGCTTGATGAGAATGGTGCAAGATATCAATGAAAATCAATATCTACGCTAACAAGCAATCGTGTAAATACAAGCGATACAAATTACAGCGAGGTTCTATTTTGTTACCGCACCAATGCACTAATCCCATGCTGTGGAGTTTAAATGCTTCCTCCGAATCAATTCTTACTGGCTGTTTTTCTTCAACTACATTTCTCATCGCTGCTATTAATTTAGAATCTTGCTGTAAATCCTGACTAATTTTTCGTAAATGATTTCTATACAGTCCAGCTTCAGTAGCTGCTGTTTGCAAAAATTCATCTATTTTTACGTATGGCTGGTTTTTAATATTAGTAAATGCTTTATGCAAAAGATAGGGATGTCCGCCTACTATTGCCATCAGTTTCTCAATTAAAATACAATCTTTATCGAGTTCGTATTGTTGGGCTAAATGCTGAACTTGCTCAATATTAAACTCGGGTAATTCAATTGGTAATCCAACATTAAAAGGCGATTGGTTGATCTGTAAGGGAATATAAACTTCAGTTGAGTGGGCTACTATCAAACGCAATTTTTTCCAATCATCGAGAAACTTTGCATCTTCATACCAAGAGCGCAATAATCCGAAAAAGTCTGCTGCAACTTCTTGATACTTAAAAACTCTATCTACGTTATCTAAACCTAACACTAAGGGAGTATCTATATTCGCTAAAATATAATCTTCAAAATAAGCGGTACAGTTATCATTACTGCTAGAATCTGCATCCCAGAAATCGGCTATATTATTTTTCAGTTTTAACCGTCTGCTGATGCTGCTACACAACCAACGTAACAATTTATCCAAATTTTTGATAGTACATTCATCCGCTTGCAATAGATTTAAATGTACTGTTTTATAACTCTGCTTTGTCGCTGAATCAAAAATCTTGTTCATCAAACAAGTTTTGCCCATTTTCCAAGGAGCTTTGATCCGAATTAGCGCCCCTGGCTGCGAAATCTCTTGATAACACATAGATTCCACGGGAGGACGATTTATATAACTATCAGTAATAATTAACGATTCTTGCTTAGTAAAATTATCTGGTAACGGTAAATTTTCCTTGGGAATAGAATTATCTTGCAAGCACCGTTTTAATGCTTCCTTGAAATTATTTTTTTTAACTTTTTCTCCCAAAGCTCCTGAAAGTAGCTTCCACAATTTAGGAGCCACATCTTGACTTATATAACTTAAGGTGTAGTTATTTTCCTCGGAAATCTTACCATAATCCTGTTTGTGCCAAGCCCCCCGGATGATTGCCGTTTCAACATCCGTTAAATTTCTCTGCGTTTTAGAGTAGATAAGATTATTCGCAATTTTTAGCGCTTCATCTAATACAAAGTCCATTTTTATAGATTTTCTCACATAGGGAACCGACATTTATCCGCAGCAATACATCTAAGTAAAGCTCTAACTTTATATACCTCAATTTACCTGAAGATTCCTGAAAACCTCTGAAAGTTCCCGCATCACAGTCAAATTACTTAGGTTAAAGTACTCCACAATTTATCTCAAGTTGTAAAATTATTAACCGTGCATACTTATAGATGTAAGCCAAACACACCAAGCGTGAGTTGAAAAAATGAAACGATTGATAAGTCTTACTAGTGCGATCGCAGTTTCTACATTAAATGTAGCTGCTAGCGTACCAGTATCTGCACAAAGCAGTATTCAAGGGCCAATTAAAGAATTTGAACGTCCGATAAGTATCGATAAAGTAGAAGCTCCTATAAAAGGATTTGAACGTCCCAATCCTGGTGAAGTAAGAATCAATAAAGCGCCTATAAATAAAAAGATTGAAAGCGTTCAAGTTGATAAGAGCCAAATTCAAATTATTAAGAAAAAGCCTACTCAATTCAAAGCTTTTGACGTTAAAGATCCACAAACGGGTAAAGCAATACCTCCAAGTACAATACTAACGTTACCTAATGGAAAAAAGGTAAACGCTGGAGAATATTACGCTCAATTAAACAAGCTAGAAAGAGAATTTAACCAAATTGGTTATTCTTTACGTCAGCCTGCGGAAGAAGTTACCATCCAAAGTTCTACTATTAATAAGCAGGAGTTACAAAAGCAGCAACAGCTTCTGCAAAAAACTCCAGAAAAAATCGACCGCAGTGTTGAGATTCAAAAGCAATTGGAGCCAAGTGAGGTTCTTAGAACTATTAATAAAGGACCAATACAGCAAATCGATCCTAAATTGCCAGGGGGAGTAATTAATCCGAGTCAACCACAACTCGATATTAAACCTCAAAGACCTCAAATAGAAAATCCTCAGATTAATCCGGGTACTATAAAGCCAATTAATCCACAACTCAAGCAAACCAAAGGTAACTTCAAACTAGCTCAAGCTTCCGGCTCTCGTACATATACCAGAACTTGGAATAAACAGGTTGGTAGAAGAAGTACTTTCGCTGCTTATCTCAGAGGAAAACTACAGTTAAAAGGCTCCAGAACTTATACCAGAGCTAATGCTGAAGGTAGTACTGGTGGCTATGCATTCAATCGCAATTTTGAATTAGCACGCGGCACAGCAACAGTATATGCACCCGTATCCGGTAGAGGTACAGTCAACACTAGTCTATACGTCGCCAGACAAAACGTCTATAATTTCCAAACCGGATTTGCAAATCGTTTTTCTAAGGGAGATTCCTTTTCTCGCTCCTTAGATTTCGGAGTTGCCAATATTAGATTCTTCGTCGGTCCAATTCCGATGAGTGCCAGGTTTGGCGTTCGAGGAAGTGCAGGCTTCAGATATAATATGGCGGCTTCGGGTGCATACAGATATGCTTATGCACGATTGAATCCCTTTGTCAATTCTAGAGCTTATGGACAGGGTGGTGCTGACATCGTAGTTGGTGGTGCTGGAGTAGGTGCTAACTTATTATTGCTCAAAGATAATCTTAACGCTTACGCTTCAGCTAGAGTCGGTTTTGCTTCAGGTAATCGCGCATATCTACAAAGTTACTACTCTGTTTACAACGATATGGAAGCTCTGAGCGGTAAAGCTTATGCTTACGCTTACGTCTACGTTCCCAGATTTGGTATTCCACCCTGGAGAAAGAAGCAGTGGAATTGGAACATCTTTGACTGGACTGGCTTTAAGCAAAGAGGTTACTTACTCCGTGGCTCGAACAGAGTCTACTTTTAAAGGAAGTAGGGGGTAGGGAAGAGTTAGGAGTTATGAGTAGCAAGTAGTAAGTAGTAAGTAAACTATCATCGCTACTCGTTACTCGCTACTTTAATAATCCCCTTGTCCCCCATCTCCCCCTCTACCCCATCTCCCCCCCCTCTCCCCCTCTCCCCCTCTAAAACTATGTCTTCCAATACTCATCGACAAATAAAAAGATTATCTCAACGCTATAAATCGATTTTAATTATTTCTGGTTTACTGATTTTTGCCGTTCCGGGAGCAGTTGTTTACGGTAAACAATTCAATCAATTTGGTAATGTTTTAACTTCTAGAGTTTTAAATCAACAAACATTACCAGCTTACCAATTTACTCCCGGTCAGCGTTTAGTTTACAATGTTGATTATCAAAATCATTCTCAGTCTGACCTCAGAGTTTTATTTCAAGATATAAAAACTAATAATTCTGCTGCCCCAGCGGGAGTTAATACTTTTACAAACGACTTTCAAGTTAGCCTTCAAGGTCAGTTAGTTATAACCGTTTTAGAACAAAAAAAAGATAAAATACTTGTTTCCTATAGTTTACCAAACTCCGCAGTAAAAATTACTTCTAGCGGACAAGAAGCGGTAGAGCAAGGGCAACTCATCCAAGGTGATTTAAAACAAGATATTTTTGCCGAGCTTAACCCTCAAGGTAAAGTAATTTCTGTTAGCTTTGACCAAAATGTCAGCGATATTGCTCAAAATTTTGCTCGTACTCTTTTAGGTATTAGTCAATTCGTCACCCCTAGTTCCGACCGCAATCCTAGCAACTGGGAAACTAAAGAAGATGACCCCAACGGTAAGTATATTGCTCGTTACGAAAGTAGTTGGGGAAAATTTGAAAAAACCAAACTGCGTTATTTAGAATCAGTTAGCGGGAAAAAACCAGATGCATCAGATGTAAAGACTACAATCAAACCTGAAGGTAAATTAACCGCTAATTTTAATCTTAAAAACGGATACTTAACTTCTCTCCAAGGTACCGAGTCACAACAAATAATTATTTCTAAAAAGAATGTCGGACAAGTAAAAACTGATTTGGATATGACTTATGTCAGCCAAACTGTTTTAAATCCCCAACAATTAACTCAACTGCAAAATGCTAGAACAGAACGCGATCGATTAGCACAGTCGGTAGCACTTTCTGCAACTCCCTCGGAAGCAGAAACAGAAGCCAAGATTCAGCGTCAAGAATTAGGAGATGCTACCTTAAAAACCTTGCTTGCTGACTTAGAGAAAGCTGAAGCGTCATCAGATAGTAATCAAAATCATACTCCTTTATATCTTAAGTTAAAAGCTTTAGTATATTTACAGCCAGAGACGAGTCAAACTTTAGGAAAACTATTACTTGAAGCCGATGCTCAAAGTTTGACAATGCAAATTCTATCGGGAGCATTAAGTGCTGTAGGTAATTCTCAAGCACAAACCGCACTTGTTAATACTATTAATACTCGCAGTCAAGATTGGGATGCAATGTATGTATTAGTTCCTAGTTTGGGTTCGGTAAATAATCCTACTCAAGAAACAGAAAATATTTTAAATCAATTAGCATTTAATTCTAAGGACGAACGGATTGCTTCTACCGCTCAACTGGCTTTAGGAACAGTAGCGTATAACTTAACTCAAACATCGCCGAATAGAGCCAATCAAATTGTCAAACAGTTTGCACAAAAGCTGTCAAAAACAGAATCCGAAGAACAAACTAGACAATATTTATTAGTTTTAGGAAATACTGGTTCTGCAAACGCATTTGATACCATAGTTTCATTTACAAAAGCTTCCGCACCGAAAATTCGTGGTGCTGCAACATCAGCATTACGGTTAATTGATAACAAGCAAGTTGACAAAGTAATTACAACAATATTAACTGGAGATGCAGACGATAGCGTTAGATTAGAAGCCGCAACAACATTAGGATACCGAGAAATAAATCCAGAAACTTTTAAAATCCAAAAGCAGGCATTTACCTCAGAAAAATCAGTTACAGTTCGCTTAGGGCTATTAAGAAATTTGTGGCAAGTTCGCGAACAGTTTCCCGAAGTCAAGAAACTTGCTGAAAAAGCCGCTCAAAATGATGCTTCTCCCGAAGTTAAAGAAGCAGCAGCAAGTATTCTTGAGACAGATTTTTGATTGGTTTATAGTATTTACATCTTGTACCAATTTTAATATTGCCGGGGAATAGAATTAAAAGTCTCATAGCTAAAGTTGTCTTTAGACGGCTGGGTAAAATATTTAGTGCGTTTCAAGGTACTTTGTCTATGAGCCTGGGAATTTATTCCAAGGCGGTGTTGCGAATGGTGCAAGATGTCAGTTTCTATTTACATCTTTCAGCAGTGTCAGAAACCCGGTTTTTTGCTGGTTAAATTGCGAGATAATAATGTTTTCACGAATAGAAAGCCGGTTTCTTTCAGCTGATTGATAATGCTGCAAGATATAAATAGTGAGGAATGCCTCTAAATCCGAGTGATAAATCGCTTACTACAAACCTTAATTAACTATCAAAACCGATTGCAATTTATCTTCCTTCACAACTCCTCACCTTCATCATCTCTGCTAACAGAGTAAATAAAACAATCCCGCAAAAATCCGCAGCTAAATCAACTAAATCGAAGCTACGGTTGGGTGAAAACATTTGCAAGCATTCTTCGATTAATACAAAAACGCTAATAATAATCGGTACTAAAGGCAGGGAAAAATTTAAAATACTTATTTTACGTTTTTTAAATGCTAAATGTCCCAAAAAAGCCGAAAATCCCATTAATAGAAAATGTAAAATGGTGTCGTAATAAGGAAACTGCTTTATTTCATTGGGAATAATCTTTAAATAAGCTGATATAGATATTGATATAATCACTCCGATGTAAAACCAAAAGGCGATTACCCAGTTACGATTAGTCATTACAAATTATGTATATAAAATAAAAAAGCGTCTGTTGATAGCTCCAAGCATAACAAACGCTTTTACGTAAATACCGATTAAAGCAAGTAGTAAAACAATAAATATTTACCTAGGGTAAGCGGCAAGTTCGCGCAATTTTGCTTTCAACTGTTCCACTTCTGCTTCTGCTTGTTCAGCAGGTTGCGAATTCAATCCAAAATCGTTCTACCCTCCTTGCTGATTCGCTTGCTCTTGCAGCCAAGAATCTACTGGTTGTCCATCTTTGCGCTTTAACTCAATTTCAACAACCATTACTTCTTTTGAACCGGGAGGTGCCGGTTTTTTGTGAAAAAGAATATCGTAATCAGCCGGATTTTGATTGCGCTCTTTTAACCAATCCTGCACTTTTGTTGTTGCAAAAAACGATTGCCCTTGCTCAAACATCGAGGTAATCTGCATTTGCAGGTTATAAGGATTTAGTTTGCCCATTGTAAAGCCGCCTTTGTAAAGAAATTTTTAGTTTGGGTATTATCCCAGTTATTTTTATATAATAATTAATGTACGGCAGGGAGTGCCGGAATCAACGCTTGAGGAGCTAGTTGCAAGACTAGGATAACACCGATACTAGAATGTTCGGTGTGCCCAAGAAGCTAAACCCTTGTGGTTTATGCACTTCAAAATTTTTAAGGATGGGCAGGCTTTTGTCTGCCCCCTAATATTTTTCAACTATTCCTCCATAGCACTTGTAAAACATTAATTTTATAGTGTTGTTTAACTTCAATCGTAAGAAGTCCCACACCTATCTGTAAGAAGGTGTTGGGATGAATTAGTACCCTGGTTTATGGTATTATCAAGAATGTAGGTGTAATCCAATTAAATGCAGAAATGCAGCCTATAAACACAAAAACAATCTGATAAAAAGTCCCTAGGGCGTAGGGCTTGAAAGCTCGGTCAATGTTCTCATAGAGGAGTCACCGAGAAGCCTACATCATAATCTGTGATTTGATGTAGGTACGTCACTAAAGAAATGGTGTTTTCACATGGTTGTAGACGTAGCAGTGCTACGTCTCTACAGCAGTTTTGTGTTTAATACAAAATATAGAGATGAAATTTTATATGCCTGATTTCGTAAAAGGAATCGGGTTTTTTAACTTGAAATAATATTTGTTTTTATAATTTATGTTTTCAAAATAAAAAATATAAACTGTATTGCAAATAAAGAATTAACAAATAAAACCTTGAAATTAGCGGATAAATTGTCTAAAGCACATAATACACACCTTTAACCTCTAAATCTTGACCTTTAACCTTTAACCTTTGACCTAAAATTATGTGGTTGTAAATAATTTTGTAGCTAGGGAATATTTTGCATAAAAGCTGTCAAAGATGACCCAGAATAAAATAGAGCGAAATAGATTGTTTTTCAGCAATTCAAAATTTAGCTGCGCTCTTTTTTAATATATGGTATCAAAACTGTTCAGAAACATACGAAAAATTACCATTCCGGCGGTTGATTCTATCAGTAAATTAACTATTACGAGGGTAAATAAATTATCTCGTAGAACTAAAAAAATTACTGCTATCACCTCCTTAGTAATGGTAATAATACTTGCCGGAAACTCAGTTTCGGCACAGCTAGCTCCATTTGGGCCATTGAGTTCAGTAAGCGTTCCCAGACCGGATAATATCAACAATTTCATTAAAGACAAAACATCTGCGATCGCGCTGGGCAAAACTCTGTTTTGGGATATGCAGGTGGGTAGCGATGGCGTGCAATCCTGCGCTAGCTGTCACTTTAATGCCGGTGCGGATAGTAGATCGAAGAATCAGATTAATCCAGGTTCTAACAATAGTTTCGATATTGCAGGGGCACCGAACTATCAATTACGGCCGGGAGATTATCCATTTCATCGGTTAGAAAATCCTGATGACCGTTCTTCTACCGTGCTAAAGAGCGTAGATGATATTACGGGTTCTCAAGGTGTATTTAGAGCCAAGTTTGTTGATATCGAACCTGGTAGCGCCCAAGACATCACAACACCTTTGAACGATACAACCTTTAACGTTAACGGGGTGAATGTCCGCAGGGTAACAGATCGTAACACACCAACTGTAATTAACGCGGTGTTCAACTTCCGTAACTTTTGGGATGGAAGGGCACAAAGCGTTTTTAACGGGGTGAATCCTTTTGGTTTGAGAGATAAAAGAGCTTTTGTTTTAAAGGCTCCGACTAAAAGAGAACTTAGAGATGTCAGAGTCAAAATTAACAATGCTTCTTTAGCTTCCCAAGCTGTGGGACCACCTTTAAGTGCTTTTGAGATTGCTGCGGAGAATGATGATGTAATTGCACCATTTAGAGTAAATCTTGACGAATCGGAAGAAAATATTGAAGTACTCACTGAAGAAGGAGCGCTGATTGAAAAAGGTTCTGCTGTGGAAGGAGTATCTGCCGAAGAAAGCCTGGAATTAACCAAACAAAATAAACCAAATAGTATCAAGATTCAACCAATCGAACAACCGAAGCGGAAAAGACGTTTTCAGCGATTTGGTAGAAAGCTTGGTAAAAAACTGCTGGCCGTTACTCCTTTAAATAAACAAGTTGTAGCTAGCGACGATAGCGTTTTAGGTTCATTAAGTAAATCTCCCACGGGTTTGAATAAATCCTACGAACAATTAGTAAAAGATACTTTTCGACGAAAGTGGTGGGATTCTAAGCTCGCTATCAGAATTAATCCCAAAAACGGTAGACGCAGATTTATCCGTATACCCAAGAATCGACCATTGAAAAGCAACGAATATACTTTGATGGAGTATAACTTCGCATTGTTTTTCGGGTTAGCAGTGCAGGAATATGAATCAACTTTGATTTCCGATCAAACACCATTTGATGAATTTTTGAATGGTAATACAAGTGCTATGACTACAGAGCAAATCCAGGGATTCCAATTATTCCAACGAAATGGATGTATTGGCTGTCATGCTGGCACAGAATTAACTGCTGCTTCGGTTAGTAACGTTAACAGTAAAGGACGCATCGAACGCGGTATATTTCCTCCGAATCCCGCACAGGATACTGGCTTTTTCGCGATAGGAGTTAGACCGTCAGGAGAAGATGTTGGGCTGGCTGGTAAAGATGAATTTGATAATTCATTTTCGGAAGCAACCTTAGCTTTAGAAGGTAAATTTAAACGACTTCTAGGTGAAGAACCACCTTTTGTTCCCAATTCGCCACAAGATATAGTTGCAACTGGTGCATTTAAAACACCGGGGCTTCGTAACATAGAGTTAACTGCTCCATATTTTCATAATGGCGGACAATCGACCTTAGAGCAAGTGGTTGACTTTTACAAACGAGGTGGAAATTTTGGTGGATTGCGGGAGCTGAATTTGACTCAAGATGACAAAGACAAATTAGTTGCATTTCTCAAAAGTCTTACCGACGAAAGAGTTCGCAATCAACAAGCACCTTTCGATCATCCACAGTTATTTGTTCCTTACGGACATCCCAACGACGAGAATTCTGTAGTTGTGGATTCCGGTGCATCATCTAATGGCGTTCAACAAGCCCAAGATGATTTATTGGAAATACCTGCTGTGGGAAGAAATGGTGGTACTCCTTTAGCGGAGTTTCTCGCACCTTAAATAGAAAAAGGTTAGAGGTCAAAGGTTAAAGGTTAAAGGTATTAAATTACCGAAAATTAATCAAACGAACATATTTTAATCAAACTCTTAAAATGTGTTCTTTGAAAGCATAGATTAATTGATTGAAGAGACGGGGCTGTTGCTTCGTCTTTTTTTTTGATTCTTTTCTGGCTTTAAAATTACGGCGTTGCTGAATCCGGGTATGAATTCATTTTTTCCTTCATAGTGATGCCCCCTAAATCCCCCCATTTAGGGGGGACTTTTGATTGTCTTATTCCCCCATAATTGGGGGTTAGGGGGCAATTCATACTAATCAGCAACCCCAAAATTACCTATCTCTCTATGCGTCTAGTAAGGTTTTTAAAATCGGTAATTTTCGGAATTCCTGCATAATTAAAAAAACTTGTCCGGTATGAAATAACAGAAGCGGCGAAACACCGCGAACGAAATGCAGACCGAACAAGGATTAAAAAAATGCTTACTTCAACTTTACTAGATATGTGTGAAATGACCAACTTGCAACCTGGTAAAAAAATTACCATTCTAGGTGCAGGTATTGCGGGTTTGGTTGCAGCTTATGAATTAGAACGTTTGGGACATGAAGTTGAGATTATCGAAGGTAGTTCCCGTGTAGGTGGAAGGGTTTGGACTCATCGCTTTGGTAAGGATAACAACGCACCTTATGCAGAGTTGGGAGCAATGCGGATTCCTAGCAGCCATCACCATACATTACATTATGTAAATGAAATGGGATTGAGTGACAAACTTTGTAAATTTATGACTGTATTTGAAGAACAAAATGCCTTTATTAATTTGGAAGGTAAAATCTTCAAGATGAAGGATGCTCCTCGTATTTTGCAACAACGTTATCAAGGAATTTTTACAGATACTCGTTACAGCGAAACAACTCGTTTATTTGCTGCTTGGTTAAAAACTATTGTTGATACTATTTCTCCCGGCGATTTGCGCGAAGGTTTAGAAAATGACCTCAAATCTCATTTGATGGATGAATTAGAAAAATTGGATTTAGAACCTTATTTTTGCGAAGATAACGAGTCAATCGATTTACAATCTTTTATTAAAGAAAATCCTGGCTTCCGCGCTCGTTGTAGCAAAGCATTAGATATGTTTTTTGAAGATATTGTTGTTGAAACCAGTCGCGATTTATTGCAGCTTCAAGGTGGAATGGAGCAAATTATCGATCGTTTATTAGAATCTATTAAATCTCCTATTAAGTGCAATCAGAAAGTAGTAGCTATTAGAGTTAATCCCGAATTTACAGAAATTGACTATATAGAAAATGGCGAGAAATCCACCCGCCGTTGCGATTATGTATTGTGTACAATTCCTTTTTCTGTAATGCGAAAGATGGAATTGGAAGGATTTGATGAAAGAAAATTTAATTCTATTCAAGATACATATTATTGTCCCGCGACAAAGGTTGCTTTCCACACCAAAGAAGCATTTTGGCAAAAGCAAGGTATTCGCGGTGGTGCTTCTTTTAGCGGTGAAGGTGTGCGTCAAACCTATTATCCTTCTGTTAAATTTACTCCTGAAAGCGGTAGCATCATGTTAGCTAGTTATACAATCGGTGATGATGCTGACAGAATGGGAAATATGCCGGAATCACAACGTCACGATTACGTTAAAGATGTTGTTGGTAAAGTTCACCCCGAATTGCAAGCAGAGAATATGGTTGTGGAAGCAGCTTCTATTGCTTGGGGTAATTACGAATGGAGCGCTGGCGGTTGCGCGGTACATTGGGAAGATGATGCTGCAAATACTTCTAATTATTTAGAAGCTAGTAGAAGACAACATAAATTGTTATTTGCTGGCGAACATTGTTCTAGATATCCTGCTTGGTTACAAGGTTCTATTGAGTCTGCTTTGGAAGCTGTTTACGATATTGTTTCTGATAAGAGAAAGAATCGTGTAGCTACAAGTTTTGTTAATAAAATAGAAGATGCTTACGTTTTACAAGCTGCTTAGAATAATTCGTCAAACTATTATACTTCCAAGCTATTGATGATATTAATAAACCCGGTTATTTCAAATAGCCGGGTATTTACAGCAGATTTCATTTAAGTGAGGTACACATCCTTTCTAGAGGGAGTAGTGAGTAGGGAGTAGGGAATAGGGAAATGTACCTCATATACAGAGAGAATTATTCATATTTTGCATAAACCAAAAAAGCCTCCCCCTACAAATAATTATCAGATAAAAACAAGGAAAAAAATGATTATTGTTACCCAAAGTGGAACCCCTGAAGTTGAAATCGAGCGGATTATTGATGAATTGAGCGTTTACGACGGAACTGTTGAGAAAATTGTTGGTAAAGAGAAGGTTGTAATTGGTTTAGTTAGCGATACTTCTAATATTAATCTTGGTTATATTCAACAAATTAGTCCTTTCATTGAAGATGTTTTTCGAGTTGAACAACCTTTTAAGCGAGCTTCTTTAGAATACCGTAACGGCGAACATTCTGAAGTTGTTGTCCAAACTCCCAACGGTGCGATTACCTTCGGTAGAGCTTCGCTTAACGCCTTTGGTCAAAATCATCCTTTGGTTGTTGTCGCTGGGCCTTGTTCGGTAGAGAATGAAGAAATGATTGTGGAGACTGCGAAAGTAGTTAAAGCTACTGGCGCTCAATTCCTCAGAGGTGGTGCTTACAAGCCTCGTAGCTCGCCTTATGCTTTCCAGGGACACGGTGAAAGCGCTTTACATTTATTGGCTAAGGCTAGAGAAGTTACTGGTTTGGGAATTATAACTGAAGTAATGGACACAGCAGACTTAGATAAAGTAGCGGAAATTGCGGATGTGGTGCAAATTGGCGCTAGGAATATGCAAAACTTCTCGCTGTTGAAGAAAGCTGGTGCTGCTGGTAAGCCGATTTTGCTCAAGCGCGGGATGTCTGCAACTATTGAAGAATGGTTGATGGCTGCTGAATATATCTTATCTACTGGCAATCCTAACGTGATTTTGTGCGAGCGCGGAATTCGCAGTTTTGATAAGAAATACACTCGAAACGTGTTGGATTTATCGATTGTTCCAGTATTGCGGACTCTGACTCATTTACCGATTATGGTCGATCCCAGTCATGCAACTGGTTACTCAAAATTTGTGCCGACAATGGCTAAAGCTGCGATTGCTTCCGGTACCGATTCTTTGATGATTGAAGTTCACCCCAATCCTGCAAAAGCGCTTTCCGACGGACCACAATCTTTGACTCCAGAGAATTTTGTTGAGTTGATGCGAGAAATTAAGCCTTTATCGGAATACTTTGGACGTGGTGATTCTAATTTAGTAAATTCAAGTTTTGTTGAAAGTGGAATTAAAGTTGGTGTTTGATGGATAAAAATTAAAATCCTTACTACGAAAGATTAATTTAATAGTTTTATCAAACCTGGTTTTTTGTAAAAAATCGGGTTTTTTGATTCTTTGTAGGGTGCTGTGACGGTTACGAAACCATTATAAAACGCAACTAAAATATTGATATTACCGTCACGCACCTTGTTGTTTTTATCATCCTTCTTGAGCTATAAAATATTAAATATAAATTCAAAACTTTGGAAGGTTACATTTTGATAATTAATTGGTGCGTGACGGTAATATTTAATTTATTTATTTATTGTAATTTAAGTTTTTTGTGACCGTCACAGCACCCTACAATAATATCTTTAATTTGTTGTTTTCTATTGGTTAATTGGTGCGTGAAGGCAATTTTAATTTTTAGTTGTATTTTATAATTTATCGTAACCATCACACACCCTACAATAATTAAAATTTAAGATGAATGAAGCCATTTATAAAACAACTTAGTTAACCTGGGCATGACTACATAAGCTAATAATACAACTACTAATCCAGTCATAATTGCTTGACGTAATAGAAAATGTAAAGGTGCTAAATAAGGACCGAGAAAATAACCTAAAGTAGATGCACAGATAAAAACCCCAATCCAGGTGACAAAGGCGGTTTTATATTTTGGTGGTGGAGCAGAAGCTGTGTTGGGAAGAGACACCAAAGCTTCCAATCCCGTTAATACTTGAACGCTTTCAGGTTTTTCAATTAAAGGTTGAGCGTTTTCTATCCACTGTTTTCGTTCGGATGACTTCATCCACTTGCAGAGATTTTTATAGTTATTAAAGCGTAAAATAATTACATATTCTGTTCTACCAGGTTGCGGCCTCAGAATAGTTACTCCATGATGACCTTCAAATTGTCTTGCTGCTTCGGAAATTCCTGTCAGCCATTCTTCATATCCCGATTCGCGACCTGGACGGATATAGTGGGAAATAACGGCTGTAACTTGTTGATTTGATTGATTTTCTTGTAAATCCATAAAATAAAAATTTAGAAAGAACCATTATTTATATTGACTGATGGTGCGTGACAGTTATTATAGCGATTTTCAGTTGAGTCCAATACACTCGGAACCTCACCCCGTCCTGCGGACACCCCTCTCCTTAATAAGGAGAGGGGAAGGGGGTGAGGTTAAGACGGTATTCCTCAAGCCTGAAAACCGCTATATATTCACACACCCGCTTCGCTATTTTCAATTACCCATTACCAATTGCAAATTGCATAAACATAATTGACCAACCCCTACAAGAAATTAAAGGACCTAATTGGAATTATTAATATGCAATTTGACACGAATTCTTATACAACTCAAGGTGGTATATTTATATCCCGTTCCGTTACCAATACTTCTATCGATTCCGCTATTGATGAAGTTTTGATGCGTCTGGATTCTCAACGGGGTGGTTTATTAGCTAGTAGTTATGAATATCCAGGAAGATATAAAAGATGGGCGATAGGCTTTGTCAATCCTCCTTTGGAAATATCTACAAGAGACAGAACTTTTAAAATTACGGCTCACAATGACCGAGGTTTGATTTTATTAGGTTATTTGGAAGAATTATTTTTAGATAAGTCTTATATAGAAGAGTTGGATAAGCAAGATAATTCTATTTCGGGTTCTATTCAACCGAGTAACCGTTTATTTTCAGAAGAAGAACGCAGCAGACAGCCATCTGTATTTAGCGTGATTCGAGAAATTATCTCTGCATTTTTTAGTCCGTTGGATGAAAATTTAGGGCTTTACGGTGCTTTGGGTTACGATTTGGTGTTCCAATTTGAACAAATGCCCAAGCTGTTGGAAAGAGAAGATGACCAGAGGGATTTGGTTTTATATTTACCCGATGAGTTATTCGTCGTTGACTACCATTTACAGCAAGCATTTCGGATGCAGTACGATTTTGTCACCAAAAACGGTAGCACTAGAGATTTACCTCGCAAAGGTGAAAAGATTGATTTCCGTGGCAAGCGTCTCAACGTGACTCAAGGTTCCGATCATGCACCGGGAGAATACGAGCAACAAGTTACCAAGGCTTTAGATTATTTCCGACGTGGGGATTTATTTGAAGTTGTTCCTTCTCAATGCTTTTCTGAAACCTGCGAAAAATCTCCTACAGAATTATTCCGCACTCTGATGAAAATTAATCCCAGCCCTTATGGATTTATCTTTAATATGGGTGGGGAATATTTAGTTGGTGCATCTCCAGAAATGTTTGTCCGAGTTGAAGGTAGACGTGTGGAAACCTGTCCCATCAGCGGCACAATTAGAAGGGGAGAAACTGCGATTGATGATGCGGTACAAATTCAAAAATTGCTTAATTCACGCAAGGATGAATCAGAGCTTACTATGTGTACCGATGTCGATCGCAATGACAAGTCTAGAATTTGCGAACCCGGTTCAGTTAGAGTTATCGGCCGTCGTCAAATTGAAATGTACAGTCATCTTATCCACACAGTAGACCATGTAGAAGGTGTACTCAAGCCAGAAGCCGATGCTTTAGATGCATTTTTGACTCACTTATGGGCAGTTACCGTTACCGGAGCGCCCAAACGTTCGGCAATGCAGTTTTTAGAGCAAAACGAACGCAGCGCCAGACGTTGGTATGGTGGAGCGGTGGGAGGTTTTAATTTTAAAGGTAATTTGAATACAGGTTTGATTTTACGAACTATTCGACTCCAAGATTCAATTGCAGAAGTCAGAGTTGGTGCCACAGTTTTGTATGATTCCGATCCAGAAGCAGAAGCACAGGAAACTTTAACCAAAGGTGGTGCTTTATTCCAAGCATTGAATAGAGCCAGTCATCAAGAAGTTGCTTTACCAATAATTCCAGAATATGGCATCAAAGAAGCCAAGCCAGCAGCAGGTAAAAAAGTTTTACTAATAGATTACGAAGACTCATTCGTTCATACCCTTGCTAACTATATTCGTCAAACAGGTGCAGCCGTCACCACATTACGATATGGTTTTCCCGAATCCGTATTTGACGAGCAAAAGCCAGATTTAGTTGTATTGTCTCCCGGCCCTGGAAAGCCCAGCGACTTTGGTTTAGATAAGGCGATCGCCGCTTGCAAGAAACGTGAAATCCCTATATTCGGCGTATGTTTGGGATTGCAGGGAATAGTAGAAGCCCACGGTGGAAAATTAGGAGTTTTAGATTATCCCCAACACGGTAAAACATCTTTAGTAAATGTAGTTGATAAGGATTCCGTCGCTTTCAAAGATTTACCAGAAAGCTTTGAAGTAGGTAGATATCATTCCTTATATGCATTGCAAGATAGTTTACCCGACGAACTAAAAATTACAGCCATATCCGCAGACGGAATAGTAATGGGAATAGAACACAAAACCTTACCAATAGCCGCAGTACAGTTTCATCCCGAATCCATCATGACATTAGTTGGAGGAGCAGGGCTGATGATTATTACTAACGTTGTACGTGAATTTACCTGTTCCGCTAAGGGAGTGGTTTTGGCTTCGTGAAATTGAGAGGGAAGAAATCAAAAACGCCCGCAGGCTATAAGCCTGGGGCTACACCTACAAAGCCTGCCTTCGCAGGCTAGAAGATTAATAGCCTGCGAAGGCAGGCTTCGTAAATGTAGCGATACCCTTCTAGGGTATTGCGACAAAATTACGATACTCCCGAAAATTCCTGCATAAACTTAAAATCCCTTCCCCTAAAAAGAGAATAACAATCTAAAATCTAAAATTGAAATGAAATCAATATCCGAAAAATTCAAACATTTACGCGCCGAAAAGCAATGTGCTTTAATTCCATTTATCACCGCTGGCGACCCTGATTTAGAAACTACCACAGAAGCTTTAGGAATATTAGAAGCAAACGGTGCTGATTTTATAGAGTTAGGAGTTCCTTATTCCGATCCGTTAGCCGATGGGCCCGGTGATTCAAGCAGCAGCAACCCGCGCTCTGGAAAGAGCAACTCGTTTAGATGATGTTTTACGAATCGCGCAGTCGGTAACTCGTAAAATTGAAGCTCCAATTATTTTATTTACTTATTACAACCCCATTCTTAACTTAGGGATTGACCAATTTCTCAAAAGAATTGCCGAAGCTGGAATCAAAGGATTAGTCGTACCCGATTTACCTTTAGAAGAAGCAGACAATTTAATAAACACTGCCGAAACAGCCGGAATCGAAGTTATTTTACTAGTTACTCCCAACACACCCGACGACAGAATCAAGGCGATCGCCCAAAAGTCTCGCGGATTTATTTATCTTGTCAGCGTCACCGGAGTAACAGGTGTTCGTTCCCAATTGCAGACGCGAGTAAAAGATGTACTGCAAAACATCAGAAAATTTACAGATAAACCCATTGCCGTTGGTTTTGGTATATCCAGCCCAGAGCAAGCACTTCAAGTAAAAGAATGGGGAGCAGATGCAGTAATCGTCGGCAGCGCATTTGTAAAACGTTTAGGAGAATCCACACCGTATAAAGGATTGCGAGCCATTTCAGAATTTTGCGCCGAGCTTAAAGCAGTTACCAGTGAGCAGTTAACAGTGAGCAGTTAACAGTTATAAATTTTCTACCGCATCTACCCCCTCTTCCCCCTCTTCCCCCTCTACCCCCTCTTCCCCTCTCAATCAATAAACTAATAAGGAAAAATCATGCTACTAACAACTCAAAAAACAACACCAGACGCTCTCGGCAGATTTGGAAAATTCGGTGGAAAATATGTACCGGAAACTTTGATGCCTGCTTTAACTGAATTAGAAACGGCTTATCAAAAGTACCGCAATGACGCGGATTTTCAAAGTGAATTACAAGGATTACTGCGGGATTATGTTGGACGCTCTACTCCTTTATATTTTGCCGAAAGACTTACTCAACATTATGCTCGTCCTGACGGTACGGGAGCGCAGATTTACTTAAAGCGAGAAGACTTAAATCATACTGGCGCTCATAAAATTAATAATGCTTTAGGACAAGTTTTACTTGCTAAGCGCATGGGCAAACAAAGGATTATTGCGGAAACTGGAGCCGGACAACACGGTGTTGCAACTGCTACTGTCTGCGCTCGATTCGGTTTGGAATGCATCATTTATATGGGTGTCCACGATATGGAACGACAATCCCTGAATGTGTTCCGAATGCGGTTGATGGGTGCGGAAGTTCGTCCGGTGGCAGCGGGAACTGGTACTTTAAAGGATGCGACTTCCCAAGCAATTCGAGATTGGGTAACTAATGTTGAAACTACTCATTACATTTTAGGTTCCGTTGCCGGGCCACATCCTTATCCGATGATTGTGCGCGACTTTCAAGCAATAATTGGAAAAGAAACTCGTTCTCAAGCTGAAGAAAAATGGGGTGGATTACCCGATATTTTACTGGCTTGTGTTGGTGGTGGTTCTAATGCAATGGGATTATTTCATGAATTTGTGAGCGACGTTGAGGTACGGTTAATTGGTGTTGAAGCGGCTGGTGAAGGTATTGATACTGATAAACACGCCGCTACTTTGACACTTGGTAAAATAGGTGTTCTGCATGGAGCAATGAGTTTTGTTTTACAGGATGGAGATGGACAGATTATCGAGCCTTACTCTGTTAGCGCTGGTTTAGATTATCCCGGTGTCGGGCCGGAACACAGCTATTTCAAAGAAATAAAACGTGCTGAATATTACAGCGTCACCGATAAACAGGCTTTAGCCGCATTTCAACTGATATCGCAATTAGAAGGAATAATTCCCGCTTTAGAAACATCTCATGCAATTGCTTATTTAGAAACACTTTGTCCCCAATTGAGCGGTAATCCTCGAATTGTACTTAACTGTTCTGGCAGGGGAGATAAAGATGTGCAGACAGTTGTGAAATTATTACAGTGAGTAGTTAATAGTTAGGAGTAGTGTAGGTTAAAGGTTAAAGGTGAGCAATTATCTTCCCATGCCCAATGCCCCATGCCCAATTACCAATTACCAATTACCAATTACCAATTACCAATTACCAGTTTTCAAAAATGATTAAAAGCTTTAAATTCTTCTTTCTTCTTTCTTCTTGCTTCTGCTTTCTCTTAACTACTCCTGTCAAAGCAGAATCTGGGATGAGCCAGGTAACGAATGTCAATCAATTAAGCGATGTTCAACCAACTGATTGGGCGTTTCAAGCTTTGCAATCTTTGGTTGAAAGGTATGGTTGTATTGCTGGATATCCCAACGGCACTTTTCGCGGCAATCGGGCTATGACTCGTTATGAATTCGCTGCTGGGCTTAATGCTTGTTTGGATAGAGTTAATGAATTGATTGCAACTGCTACTACTGATGTGGTTAGTAGGCAAGATTTAGAAGTTTTGCAGAGGTTACAGGAAAGTTTTGCTGCTGAATTAGCAACTTTACGCGGTAGGGTAGATGCTTTAGAAGTGCGTAGTGCGGAATTAGAAGCCAATCAGTTTTCTACAACTACTAAGTTGAGGGGACAAGCAATTTTTGCTGTTAACGGTGGTGGTTTTGATGGGAACAGTATTATTGATGCTGCTGGGAGAACAGTTGCTAATGATGACCCCAATACCACAATGATATTTAGGGCTGGATTCGATTTAGATACCAGCTTTAACAAAACTGACTTATTAAAAATGCGTTTGGAAGCCGGAAGCGGTATATTAGGGCCAAACGGCCAACCCGACGGTGGTAGAGATAATGCCGCAGGTTTCTTGGAACCATCTTTCGGAAGTGCTTTGGATTATTCGATTAATCCCCCTACAGACAGGGATATCGAGTTATCGAGACTTTATTACACCTTTAAACCCAGTCAAAATTTAGCAGTTACCATCGGGCCCGAGTATGCGTGCTTCTGATTTTTTAGACTTTAATAGTTATGCCAAACTCAGTTTCCGCGACTTTAGTACTCAAGCCTTTGTTAATAACTATGTAATGTTCCCCATCGAGTTTCCCAGTGCTGGTGCATTAATTGATTGGAAACCCAATAAAGGAGCTTTTTCCGTCAGGGCTGCTTATACCGCAGCAGATGCAGCAAATCCCAGCAACCAAGGCGGAATTATTGGCAATGCGCCTTTTATTAACGTACTCTATGACACCCCCAATCCTGGTTCACCTCCCGGAGTTGGAGGGGAGCGGGGTTTATTTGGGGATAATTATCAAGGTGTAGTGGAAGTCGAATTTTCCCCTTCAAGGGATTTAGCTTTACGTTTGCAGTATAGCGGTGGAGAAGTATTTGATAACCATTTTGAAGCAATCGGAGCCAATTTAGAATTAACTCTTGCTAAGAAATTGGGTATATTTGGACGCTATGGTTACAGTAATTATGACAATACTCGGTTCGGCGATATCAGCCCTAATTATTGGATGGCTGGAGTTGCATTTAGAGACTTATTTACTAGAGGAGCTTTAGCTGGTGTAGCAGTCGGACAGCCTTTTATAGCAAACGAAATCGGAAATTCAACCCAGACAAATTACGAAGCATTTTACAACTATCCAATTAGCCGCAACGTGCAAATTACACCCACACTGCAAATAATTGAAAACGCCGCCAATCAAGATGCTAACGGAACGATTTATACCGGAACGCTGCGGACTACTTTTTCGTTTTAGAGAGGGGGGAGAGGGGGAGACATTATTAAAGTAGTGAGTAGTGAGTAGTGAGTAGTGAGTAATGAGTAATAAGTAGTGAGTAGTGAGTAGTGAGTAATGAGTAACAAGTAGTGAGTAGTGAGTAGTGAGTAATGAGTAACAAGTAGTGAGTAGTGAGTAGTGAGTAGTGAGTAATGAGTAATAAGTAGTGAGTAGTGAGTAATGAGTAATAAGTAGTGAGTAGTGAGTAGTGAGTAATAAGTAAAAATAGACGGGCAGAAGTACCGACATTTATGAAAATAATAAAAAAGTGATTTACTTGCTACTCTCTACTCCCTACTCCCTACTCAATACTATTCCCAATGCCCAATTACCAAATATAAAAATGATTCAAACTTTAACAAAAAATTGGTCTACATTTTTGCAACAGTTACTTTCGGGTGAATCTCTGGAAGTTTCTCAAGCTGCGGATTTAATGCAGGGTTGGCTAACTCAAAGTATTCCGGATGTGTTGTCTGGTGCGATTATTACGGCTATTCAAGCGAAAGGTGTTTCTGTTGAAGAGTTGTTGGGAATGGTGGAGGTTTTACATTCTCAATCGGTAAAACCGGATAGTGAAATTATTATCGGGGATTTACCTTTTATTGATACTTGCGGAACTGGTGGAGATGGAGCTTCAACCTTTAATATTTCTACAGCGGTTGCTTTTGTCACGGCTGCTTGTGGTGTGAAGGTTGCTAAACATGGTAATCGTTCTTCTTCGGGTAAAACTGGTTCTGCTGATGTGTTGGAAGCTTTGGGTGTTAATCTTAAAGCCGATACCCAAAAAGCTACAGCTGCTTTAGAATCTGTGGGAATAACCTTTTTATTTGCACACAATTGGCATCCAGCATTAAAGGCGATCGCACCATTACGAAAAACTCTCAAAGTCCGCACTGTATTTAATTTACTCGGTCCTTTACTCAATCCTCTCAAACCTACGGGACAAGTTATTGGCGTTAATAGTCCGGTTTTGATCGAAACCTTTGCTAAAGTACTGCATAACTTGGGAACTCGTCGCGGTGTTGTACTCCACGGTAGGGAAAAATTAGACGAAGCAGGCTTGGGAGATAAAACAGATTTAGCAGTTTTATCCAACGGAGAAATAGAGATAGTGGAATTAGAACCCGAAGAATTGGGTATTAGTGCAGCACCTATTAGCAGCATCAAAGGTGGGGAAGTTGCAGAAAATGCACATATCCTAAAAGCTGTTTTGCAAGGTAAAGGAACTCAGCAGCAGCAAGATGTAGTAGCTTTAAATGCTGCTTTGGCATTGTATGTGGGTGAAGCTGTTGCAGATAAAGGTGATCATTCGCAGACTTTTGCCGATGCTGTGGTATTAGCGAAAGATGCGTTGAATAGTGGGGAGCCTTGGCGAAAATTGGAAGAATTAGCGGGGTTTTTGAAGTAGTTTATTGAATAATAAATCCCGAAATGATGTAGAGACGGCGTGCACAGTGCAACGTCTCTATTTTATTGTTTTTTAATGCCAATCAAAATGTTTTTCTAAATTTATTTTAATATACTATTTTGCTTGCTTTGCCTGTAAATAAAGTCCAATTGGCAAGACAATTAAATCAAAATATGAAATTCTTCTATTAAATATAAATTTTAGTTTTGCAGCAAAATTTTAAGTTAAGACTGCATAATTGAACCAAAATTCACCTATAGAATTAATAGGACAAACTATTAGACATCTCCGGAAATCAATAAGAACCCCTCTCCATGAACGCGTTCACGCCTTCGGCGTGCGGCTCAGCGTTTTCTCGTAGAGTACCTCTCCCCCACAGGGAGAGAGGCTTAATTTTCCCCCTTCCCTCGTAGGGAAGGGGGTTAGGGGGTTAGGTTTTACCGAAAAGTTGAAACCATACAAATGTTTTCCGGAGATGTCTATTCAATCAAAACAATTAATAAGCAGATCGGGAAATCAAATATGTCACCTAAATTCAAGCGTCGTCAATTCCTTCAAGCTTCGTTAGCAGCTACTGCAAGTATAGGTGCTTACAACCTTCGTACTTTTGCCGAGCGCTCAGAAGAACGTGTAGAAGCTGTAGTTATCGGTAGCGGTTTTGGTGGAGCAGTAGCTTCCTTAAGGCTTGCTCAAGCAGGAATTGAAACAGTTGTACTGGAGCGCGGACGACGATGGGAAATCACTGACGCGGGTGATACTTTTTCTACCTATGAAAAACCTGATGGTCGCTCTACTTGGTTGAGTCCAACTACAATTATTTCCGGAGAAACTCCCATTGATGTGTATACAGGAGTTCTGGATATTAAGGTAGGTGATGGGGTTAGTGCCTTACGGGGAGCGGGTGTAGGTGGTGGCTCCCTTGTATATAATGCTGTTACCTATCAGCCAACTGAAGAACTTTTCTACAGAGCTTTTCCACGGAACATAAATTACGAAGAACTCGATAGAGTTTATTATCCAAGGGTGCGTTCGATTCTTAAACCGTCCCTCATACCCGATGATATCCTTGAAAGTCCATTTTATTTAACCAGTCGTATAGTTTTAGAGCAAGCAGCAAAGGCGAATTTAACAGCTCGCAAAGTTGATATGAATGTTGATTGGGATATTGTTCGTCAGGAAATTGCCGGTACAAAAGTTCGGAGTGCGATCGATGGTCAAGTATACTATGGCATCAATAGTGGAGCAAAACAAAGTTTAGACCGTAATTACCTTTCGATGGCAGAGGCTACTGGTTTCGTTGAGATACGACCTTTGCATATGGTAATGGAGATAGAGGAAGTAAATCGCGGGCGTTTCCGTATAATAAGCAATCAAATCGACGAGCAAGGAAATGTAGTTGCACAGAAAAATATTGTTTGTAAATATCTATTTTTAGCAGCTGGTTCTATTGGAACTACAGAACTTTTATTACGTGCTAAAAATAATCGTAAATTGCGCCGTCTCAACAACCAATTAGGAAAACGATGGGGAACTAATGGAGATACGGTTGGTGCTGTCCTTACTTCAATGCAAACCAATCCCACAGAGGGGGGACCTGGGGCTACAGTAATTGAAGACTTCGACAACCCGATAACTCCTTTGGTATTTGAACAAGTTCCTTTTCCTGGTTTACCGGAAGGCGTTTATAGTGGTGTAAGTCTTGCTATGACAACGCCGGAGGGTTCTCTAATTTATAATCCTTCTACTAAAACAGCCGATTTAGTTTGGCCTGAGAATTCAGCCAACAATCAAAAAATTAAACAGGCTAATCTTGATTTTTTCCAACGACTAAACGAAGCTAACGGTACAACTTTAGCTCAACAACCAGATGATAGTCTTACCGCTCATCCCCTTGGTGGTGCAACAATCGGCGCTGTATGCAGTCCTTACGGTAGAGTTCGCGGTTATCGTAATTTGTTTGTTGTTGATGGTGCTTTTATCCCTGGCTCTACAGCCTGCGCCAACCCTTCTCTTACCATTGCGGCTTTAGCGGAGCGTAATATGGATAGATTTCTTAATAGATACCGCAAACGCGATTGTTAAGCAGTAATTAGCATTTTTGGCAAATTAATTTGTACAGACGCTACATTGTAATGTCTGTATTATTTTGGGATATCGCAGATTATTTTTTCAACGCGGAGGATAATACAGAGTTTTAGGTTGGTTATTTTTAACTGTTCCGGTAAGGGAATAAAATAAAAGGAGATCGCTCTCATGTGATAAAGTGATGTAGCAATCTTTAACCAACCTTTCTCAAGTCTCTAAAGTATTAAAAACAAGATGAATAAATTTTCCGGCTTAATTTTAATTCTGTATATAATGATTATGGGATGCGGTCGCAATACTATAAATAACAACCCCGTTCCCGAAAATACCAACAATACTACAACTAACACTTCTAGCCCTAAAACCATCGAACTTTACGTTGACTCTAAGCGGGTTGATTGTGTTGGTGTTGCTCCCCAAAAGTGCCTGCGTACAAGAACAGATCCTAATAGTGAATGGCAATTTTTCTATAACGATATTGAGGGATTTGATTATGAAGAAGGATTTATCTATAAGCTGAAAGTTAATACATTCGATGTAGAGAATCCACCCGCAGATGCATCGTCAATTCGCTATGAATTAAATGAAGTTATTAGCAAAACAGCGGTTGAGAATAGTAATTAGTTTTAGTATAAAATAAGTTTTATACTAAAATTAAAATAAATTAATTAAATAAGCTTTTATCCAACGATCCGATAATTAAATAAATGATTCGCTGCTCGATTGTTGTTGAAGCGTGAAAATTAACTGTTCCTTTATCTGGAATAATAGCGGAGTTCAAAATACTGATGCTCCAATGTTGGGTTACGACGCGATATCAATTTTTGGTTATAATTTATTCTTTTTCGTGCGTCTAACCCAACCTACAAAGAACTGTTGCGGTAAGCGAATAAAACATAATTAAAATACCAATAATCCAATGTTGGGTTACGACGCGATACTCTTATCCGTGTATCTAACCCAACCTACGAGAATACTTTATAAATACAAAGCTTCATATTCATAATCATCGGATATGGGTTCTGTTTTCCATACCAAACCTTCTTCTTCTTCACCTAAAGCAATATCTACATAAAGTCTTTCTACGGGTTTTTTGGCTTGGGCTTGGTTGCCGTCGAATGGCTGTAAGTCTTCTGTTAATAACATTAATTTTACGCCGACGGGAATCATTTCTCCCACGGCGGCAGGTCGTAATTCAAAGCGCCAGGTTCTATTTTGAATTTCACCTTTTGCTTTTACTGATAGTTCGTATTCCGAACCCGAGATAGTAATCCTTTTAATTAATGTTGGTAGCTGTACTGGTGCTGCTATTCCTCTGGCACCTGCTAAATTTTGTTGTAGATCTGCGCTTGCCCAACCAAATGTTTGTGCAAATTCGGAAACTCCGTTTTGCATCCATTGGCGAATTGACCACTGTCTTTGCATTCCTTGACGTTTTTCGTACAATCCCTGTCTCCAGGCTCCATGCTCTAACAGCGCTCCCCATGAACTAAAAGGTATTTCTTGACGGGGGTTGATTAATTGGGGATTTCCTAAACGAGTTATTAAGTTTTCTGCTTGGGTTGTAGATAATTCCGCCATCGGAACAGTTTCATTTTTAGTGATTTCTTCGGGACAAAGTTGACGCGATATCCATAAAATACTTAAGTTGGAAATTAAATCTTCTTTGTCTAAACAATAAGCTTTTTCGTTAGCGTCGTAAGTTGCTTTTTCTTTTAAATTTACTTGGGATGTATAACCCCAAATTCTGATATATCCTTCTTCTACATTTACCTGTACTGCTACATAATAATCGGCGCTCCATTTGGGAATGTCTACCCATTCTTGAGGAATTCTTAATTCCGATATATCAAGAGCTTCGCTGGGAATCAATACCAATTTTTTATCGTTAAAAGAAATTCCCGTTCCGTTGGTAACTTCCCAAATGCTTGGTAATGTTGCAGAGTTAGGAAATACTTTTGCGTCTGAAGAGTGTTCTTCTTTTAACCAAGGTAAAAATGCTTTTAAGCTTAAGCGGTTGAGATAAGCCATCCAACGACGATTGTCTGTAGAAAAGGCTTGGCTCTGCTCCCAAATTTTGCTTTGTTGCTCTTCGGGAATTTCCAACCATAGGTTTGTAGGATTGTTTAAAGTCAGCGTTTCTAAGTCAATCATAATTGCGGGCTTCCTTTTGATAATAATACGATTAATGTAAATTTATTTCTTTGTTCAATTCAATTTAACTCTTGAGGTTTATAGTAGTTTTGTAGCCACTCCTCTAAAACTGTACTCATATAATCTAGTACCGACGAGTCTAAGGAAATATGCATCGATTCTTTTGTCCAAGTTGCTAGCTTGATTAGTAACATATCTTTACATTTACTGAGCTTACGAGAAATAGTGTATTGTTTTACTCCTAGTTCTTTCGCTATCTGGGATTGGTTTAAGTCTCCCCGGTAATAGTATTTGATGATATTTTGACCTTGCTCATCTAGCTCCCCGATGGCAGTGATTAATACATCACCGATCTTCGATTGCTGCGATTTTCGTTCTTCAATTTCTTCTTGAACTTCAATTTGCGAAAGTAAAGAATCTTGCCTGAGTTGCGGTAAAATATCTTGAAATTCTCCCGAATTATCTCCGGTAGTTGCATTCAAGGAAGTCATGTTGGGATAAAGATAAGCTCGTATTGCTTTAGCACAAGCAACCAAACATTTCTCTGCGGTTTCACCTTTACATTCGGGGGCCACTTTGAGAAAGTTGATGACGCTCTTTGTTATAAAGTTGAGCGATGCTTTGCCATACAGCATCATCGGGCTTTGCTAGTTTGCGAGTTCCCTTTTCTTTCCGGGGAGCGTACAAAGCTTGATAGGATTTCCATACAAGTACGTACCTTTCGACAATTTGGGGACTTAATCCAGCATTTTCTAAAGATTCTATCAAGCGTTTTTGAGTTACTTTTCGCAACAATCGCCAATCTGTGGAAATATCAACTTCTTTTTGCTGACGCAGTAATTCTTTTAATTCGCTGCTGAATATGGCGCTGGCGTAGTTTTTGATATTAAAACCCATATTGGGCTTAAAACCTTGCAATACTTTATCAGTTTTAGTGGCGATCGCTTGGAAGCAATCTGACAAAGTATATTGTCCACTTGAGAAATTAGTCGCTGTTTTATTGGCTGCCCAATAGCAAACTTCCTGTAAGTAAGCCGTTAAATGTCCGCTTGCTAAATTTTGGCTTTGAGATTGCCATTCTTTGTACCAGTAAGACACCCAGAAATCTTCAGAATCTTCAGGCTTTGATAATTTTTGCTGACAATTGGTAATATTTCGCCGCAATCTACCATCGCTAGCCCAACCGATGGCTCTATCTGCATCAAATTGCAGAAAAGTTGCAAATAATTCAGTTATTCCTTGACGAGAACGCATAAATTTTACCACTCACGAATGCATTATTACATCATATATACAGGAATTTATATAGTATATGCAGTTTTGTACTGTATCGACTATTGTAGATTCCTTGTTTTTAAAAGATTTAAAAATTTTATCTTTGATTATTTATGATTAAATTGTTACGAAAGAGTCAATTTTGTCAATACTTCTGAATAGGTAATTTTCAAGAAAGTGGAAAATTGGGATGCTCAACTGCATAATTGACTAAATCTTCCCCCATAGTATTAGTAGGGAACTATTACAGAAGTTGTAAAAAGCAAATGCTTAAAACTTACAGCATATTTAGTTTTGGTGAAGTACATTCTGACGGGCAGGGATGCCCATCCCACAAGACTTTCGGAATATAGTTTTGTACCTCATTTAGCTGCAAAGGGCTGTATTTTAATTATTGACGACGGTTGCTTGGCAATGCAAATGTATGGTTCTTTGCTCCCGTTGTAACTATAAATATCCTATTGCTAAATATTCTTCCCTACTTCTTCTCGATTGCTGATTATCTTTAAACTATGGAAAATTTGATAGTTGAATCGTCAAAGCAAAGTTATAGAAAAGTTGAGTCGATTGTGACGAAGGATATTCCCTCATTTTTCTATATGGATTGTTTATAATTCGAGTTATATAACTATAAATGCGATCTATTAAATTTATATTAAAATTTTGTGAAACATATTGAAAAAAGCAGGTTTATATGTGATAGCGGTTCAACTGGTGACGTTTTCCTAACTGTAGAAGAAGATTATTAGAGGTTTAGTAATTATGGCTCCCGTCGGCATTGGTTCTAGCGATTCAAGTTATACATTAAAATCGGGTGAAGCTAAACTTTGGCTGTTATTGGTGGGTGTCAACGATTATCAAGATATAGGTTTACCTTCTTTACGTTATCCAGCTTTGGATTGTCAGGGTTTGGAGCAGTCATTAATTAAAGCTACTGAAGGATTTCCTAATAAGGAGATTGTGGTACATCACGATTTTGCTTCAAAAACGCCTATATTAAAAAATATTCGGGAGAGTTTAAAGAAGATTGTCTTTTATTCTCAACCTGACGACTCCATAATGCTATATTTTTCCGGACATGGAATGTTAGATCCGAGTACCCAAGAAGCTGTATTATGTTTTTCCGATACCAACCAAAATAATTTATTAAATACTGGTTTACCGATGCAGGAATTGGTAGAAATTTTAAGTAAAAGTCCTGCAAAGCAACAATTATTATGTTTGGATACCTGTCATAGTGGTGATATGGCATTATTGGGTTCCGGTGGTAGTGCTAGAGATGCAGAAACACCCGTGAGCAATTCCACCCCGCAACTGATGAGCGTCTTGAGACAGCGAGCTTCTCAAAGCAAGGGATTTTGTGCTTTACTAAGTTGCGATCGCGGACAAAAGTCTTGGGAATTTCCCGAGTTGGGGCATGGGGTGTTCACCTATTATTTAATGCAGGGGTTGTCGGGAGAAGCTGCCGATACCACCGGATTTATTGATGCTGACGGCTTATATAAATATGTTTATCGTCAAACGGTACAGTATATTGATAAATTAAATTATCAAGTACGTTTAATTAATCAGCAAAAGCTGGCTCGTGGAGACAGTAAACTTTATCCGGAGTATCCTTTACAAACTCCTAAAAGAATTGTTGAAGGGGTAGGAGAATTAATTGTTGGATATAAGCCCAAGAAAGAAAATCGTCAAAGTCAATTAAGACGTGCTTTTGTGGTTGATGGGCTGTTAAATCGAGATTCGAGCAACAAGTTAAGTCTATTGCTGGCTGGTGCTGGTGGTTTTGAAGTCGAATGTTTTCATCAACAAGATAAAAATTGGTCGGATATTCAAGGAGAAATTCAAAAATTTATCCAAACTACCCAGGAATTAAAAGCAGAAAATCATGGCATAGGGGGAGTTAACAACATATCCACCTGTTTATTATATTTACGGGGTTGCGTTAAAGAAACCGAAGATGGAGAAGGCAGATTAATTTTAGGTGGTGGAGCCTATTTGAGTCGCAGTTATTTTAGAAGAATATTGCGTCAGGCCCAAAAAACACAGCAAATAGTAATATTAAATTTAGTCAGCCCGGATTCAAATCTTTCTACCGCACAGAATTGGATCGAAGATTTACAATGCTCAGCCGAATACGGACAATGTTTAATAATTACTCAAACATCCTTCGATAAATCGGAAGTCTTTTGCCAAACCTTGATAGAAAGTCTTGCTGCGGCAAATTCTCAACTTGGATTACCAGTTGCAAAATGGATTACTCAATTACAAAAACTGTTGCAGAATAAAGATATTAATTTAAAAACTTGGTTTTCCGGTACCCAAGCCATAATTGATATTTTACCAGGTGGTATCGATCGGGTATTTGAGGAAGTTAAGCAAGTTGAAATTAAGAAAGCAGCAGTAACGAAGCTTGCAAAACCATTAGCAACTGCACAAAATATACAGAATATAGTTTTAACAGCCGAAAATTACACTAGATTAGAAACATTGCTCAAACATTCAGTAGGAGTAATTGCATCGGCGATATTGCAACAGTGCATTGACAAATCGGCAAATAACCAAGAATTAATCGAAAAGCTGACAGATTATATATCTCTCCAGCAAAAAAGGCATTTTAAAAATCAAGCCAAAGTTATTTTAGAGTCTTCAGATATTGCCATTCAACCCCAGCTATCTAAATCGGCAGCAGTTGTAGGGCAAAGCATCGATAATGATTTTATCAAAGAATGCAAACGCGACTTGATTTATTTAATTGGCCCAATCGCGAATTTTGTTATTGAAGAGATATTGCAATCTAATCCGCAGATTAGTGCAACCGACTTTGTAAACGAATTAGCAAAAAACGTACCCGACTCCGGAATGGCTGAAGAATTTAAACAGCGGATGTTAGAAAAAGGTTAAAGGTTAAAGGTTAAAGGTTAAAAATGTTTACCAATTACCAATTACCAATTACCAATTACCAATTACCTATTACCTATTATCCTTATTTTTCAACATATTCATTGCAATTTCCAAACTATACTTCATTCTATTAAAGGCTTCGGCTAAATCTCCGATTTCATCGTTACGTTGTTGACCAAAACTAGCATTCATATCACCGACGCTAACTTGCTCGGCAACTGTAGAAATTCGTTTAATTCGCCCTAAAACGGTTCTTTTTAATAGTCCGTTCATTATTACAACTACGGCTGTAAAAATCATCGCCACAACTCCCATAACTATCATAAAAGACCGATTCGCATTTTGAAAAATCTTTTGGGCAGGTACATAAACAATTTGAGTGGCAACAATTTCATTTAATTTCCATCCGTAGCCACTTTCTGTGCCATAAGTGTTTATCTGACTTTTCGGTGCTTTATCGACTGTAGTGTGACAGCGAAGACAACTTTCGTTTTTGATTTGAAAAGGTTTGGCAGTGTAATACAGTTGGGTTCCATTCTTATTGCGAAAACCCGATATAGATTTTGTATCTGGTTCCCGACGAAATCTGTTAACAATATCAGCTTCAAAATCATCAGCTTTATCTCGTAAATTCGTCGGATTTAATGCCGCATCTTTATAGAAGTAACTGGCAAACTCTGGACTTTTACGAAAATATTCAAAGGTTTCTCTAACTGAATAAGTTGGTATCGCTTCGGGAATAAACTCTTCTTGAGTTTCTAGTTTTGGCAATAATAAAGGTTGTACTCTGTCATTTGTATAGGTTCTAATTGAATTATTCATTGCCATTAACGCGCTTGCTTTAGAATCTACCTCGCTCTCAGCTTTATCTTCTAATACATTTGCCAGCGATATTCCACTGATTAGAATACCAATGACGAAGACAATTATTAAACTTAACGTTACTTTGGTTTCAATTTTCATAGTTTTAATGTGGTAATTGGTAATTGGTAATCGGTAACTGGTAATTAGTCAACATCTTTAACATTTAACCTCAACCACCTCTTTTTTTATTAATCATATTCATGGCAATTTCTAAACTGTATTTCATTCGGTTAAACGCTTCAGCTAAGTCTCCAATTTCATCTTTATTTTGTTTGCCGAAATTAGCATTCATGTCACCAACACTAACTTGTTCTGCAACTGATGCAATTTTTTTAATTCGCTGTAATACGGTTCTTTTTAATAGCAAATTTATGATGACAACGACTGCTGTGAAAATCATCGCGACAATTCCGGTAATTAAGAGAAATGAGTCGCGAGCATTTGTAAGAATGCTTTCGGCAGGTACGTAAACTATTTGAGCGCCAAGTACTTCATTCAATTTCCATCCGAAACCATTTTCTCTTCCATAGGTTGCTAATTGACTTTTTGGTGCCCTTTCGGGAGTACTATGACAGCGAAGACAACTTTCATTTGTTACCGAGAAAGGTTTAGCTGTATAGTAAAGTTTTGTCCCCGATATTGTGCGATAACCCGATGAAGTATTCTTATCGGTATTTTTAAATTTGTTGACGATTTTCGTTTCAAAATTATCTGCTTTATCTCGTAAATTAGTCGGATCTAATGTCGCATCTTTATAGAAAAAATTGGCATAATCTGGAGTACTACGAAAATATTCAAAGATTTCTCTGACGGAAAAAGCTGGTATCGATTCTGGAATAAATGTATCTTGATTTTCTGCTTTTGGTAATAATAAAGGCTGTACTCGCTCGTTTGTATAGTTTCTGATGGCATTGTTCATTTCCATCAACGCGCCTGCTTTTGAATTTACTTCTCCCTGGGCTTTTGTATTTAATACGTTTGATAGTGCAATTCCACTAATTAAAATACCAATTACAAAAACAATTATCAAATTTAAAGTTAATCGGGTTCCTATTTTCATGATTTTTTATCCTTTTATAAGGGAGGGAGTAGGGAGTGGGGAGTGGGGAGTGGGGAGTAGGGAGTGGGGAGTAGGGAGTAGGGAGTAGGGAGTAGAGAGTAGAGAGTAGGGAGTAGGGAGTAGGGAGTAGAGAGTAGAGAGTAGAGAGTAGGGAGTAGGGAGTAGGGAGTTTATATTAGTAATAAAACATAATTTTATGAAGAATAATTGGTTTGACGAAGCTTTTTATGCAAACTTTAAAATTATTATTTTTGAAAAATTATTTAAGTATGATTATTTATAATTCTTCGTAATCTTCAGATAAAGATTTATTTTATACTCATACTCTTCTTGATATGATTTACATAATGAAAGTATATTTACTCCATCATATTAAAATGAATTCCAAATTATCTCGACGTATATTTATATCACAAATGCTTTTATCAATAGCTGCTTGTGCGACAGAAGAAACAATATTTACTCGACGTTTAGTTATAGGTGTACTCAGTTATGGACAAGGAAAACAAACTGTAGAAAGATTAAGCGAATTTCGTGAATATTTAAGCGATAATCTCAAGACGATTATTGAATTGGAACCCGCTTTTAATGAAAGAATCGCCATCGAACGCATCAAACGTAAATCTTGGTCATTGGTTTTTGCTACTCCTGGTTTAGCTGCTATGGGTATTGCTTATCATCAATATTGGAGTATGTTTCCTTTAAAATTAGATAGCAACTCTCGTTCTATAATTGTTGTCAATCAAGGTAGTTCTTTAAAGAAAATACAAGATTTACAAGGGAAAAAACTGGCTTTAGGACAACAGGGTTCGGCAACTGGTTATTATTTTCCACTTTTCAATCTTTACGGTTTGACATTAGCCTCGATCCGATTTTCTCCTACACCACAATTATCTTTAGAATTATTATCGCAAGGTGAAGTTGATGCTGCTGCTCTTTCTTTAGAAGAGTTTAATTTTTATAAATCAAAAATAGATTCTGCACAGTTTCAGATTTTATTTACAGATACTCATACTGCACCTTCCGGCTCTTTGATATGTAGTCCAATGGTAGAAAGAAAACTCGCCGATGCGATTCGCAGTAACTTGAATAAAGCTCCTGATTCCTTGATTCAACAAGCCGAATATGTCCCAAAATCATCACCCCCCGATTATAAATATATGATCAGTGTGGTTAAAAGAGTTAATGCTATTACTGAAAATATTAACTCCAAACCCGTGCGTTTATTTAATTGAATTGTAATATAAATGCTATCATGTCACGCTTACCTAAACCAATCTTTACTCCGGGACCTAACTTATACCAAATACCCGGTAAAAGTGGATATTTATTAATATATGTACCGTTAGAACTTCCCATATCTTGAATATAGTAATCTTCTCCATCAAATTTAATTTGAGCATGGTTTCGAGAAACTACTTCCGAATGAGGTAAATTTGCAACGTCTATATTTTGACTATTATCGTTATTTCCTTTACCGATATTAATTAATGAAGGAACTTCCGGTAAATCAAGTACTTGATTAGTTAAAGTATGAATTAATTGAGGAACGGGTGCTTGTAAATTTGTCGGTGAATCTGTTGCTGGAATAAATGTTTTTTGTGCTTGTAATCCGCTAATAATTGGTGCGGGTAGTGTTTGTTTGGGAGTTATGAGAATGTTGAAGATGAAAAATGCAATTACAGAATAAACAGCAGCACTGAAAAATACAACTTTGATTCCACCTAAGCCAATTGCTAAACCTCCGAGTATGGGGCCCGAGTGCTTGCCCTAACGATTGCACGCTGGCATTCACAGCCATAAATCCAGCACGGGAATCTTGAGCGGATAATCCTGCTAATAATGCTTGAGATGATGGTAAAGCGAATGCTAATGCTACACCAAATAAAGCGCTAGGAATTAATAACAGCCAGGGGTTAGTTATTAACGGAATCATTATTAATGCTACCGCACTGATGGGAAAAGAAGTTTTAATTAAAGTTATTTCCGAAAACCTTTGAATTAACCATCCCAATTGAGAAGCACTTATCGCAACAGCCAAGGACATTACACATAATATAATTCCATTCATAAACCCAGAAGCACCAAGATTAACCCCTGCAAAAATTGGTATGTAGGTTATAAAAGCCCCAAACTGAATCATAAATATGGTACCCACCGCAAATAATAATCCCATCACGGAACGGTTATTAACGCTATTCCAAGTACCTTTGAGATAAACTTTTAAACTTTCTTGTTTTACATTAGCAGGTCTTTTTGGTAATTTTAAAACCATGATTACCAGCATTACCAAAGGAAAAGCTAAAACCGAAAGTAGAAATGGGTACGACCAATTTAGACTTCCTAAAGCTCCACCCACCAACGGGTAAATTGCCGAAGATATGCCGATTACAGCAGCATTGATGGACATTGCCGCACCCAACATTCTACCTTGGTAGAGCATGGCAATCATCGTTAGCGATAAAGCATCTAGAGGAGCAGCACCCAATCCTTGTAAAAATCGCAATCCGAGAACAGAAGTGAAAGTACCCGCAAAAGAAATCGAAGCTCCCGCGATCGCAAACAATATTAAAGCCGGAATCAACACTTTGCGAATTCCAATCCGATCTGCCAAAACCCCTAAAATAGGAGTTGCAAGACCGATGGGTAACACAAAAAGCGTCATCACCAGTTCAATTTCCCTGGTAGAGACATTAAATACTTCCGTCAGACTCGGTAATATTGGAGCAACCGTTTGTCCTCCCATAATAGATATCAAAGTTACACCAATAATGATGTAAAGATTTTTATCCTGAGCGATATTTGGTGTATTTTTCTGCTCTGCTTGAACTGATGTATTCACATTTACTCCCTATTGATTTTACTGCTTCATTTATTAAATAGGAGTTGGGGTAATCAGTTTATGCAATATTAATTTTGGGGAATTGGGAATTGGGGATTGGGTAATGGGTAATGGGTAATTGGTAATTGGTCAGTAAGTCGGCATGAATAAATATAATTGTCTTCTGTCATTGCCACGAGGGACAAGGAAGCAATCCCAACCGTTTCGAGCTTTTTACTTTTCGTTACATAGTTTGATTTCTTTGCGCCAACTTACTTGTATCTAATCTTCCTGTATGGGAATAGTTCGTAGGTTTTAATCTTATTGTGGAAAAAGATCAATTAAGAAAAAACCTTACTAAACGCAGAGGACGCTGAGGGAAGAGGTTTTAGAGAGATGGTTGGTAATTTTTTTATTTTGTAGGGTGCGTGACACCTTAAGTAATGTTGGATGTAGCGATAATTTTGATTGTGTCACGCACCAATCCGTGTATTGTAATTTCCGAGATTGGGAAAGGGAATATCTTGTTATATCAGGTGTTCCGGTATCGGAATAGTATTTTTTTAAACGCAGAGGAGCGCTGAGGGAAACGCGGAGGAGCGCGGAGTAGAGGTAAGGGGATGAGAGAAAAGTTGGTGTTAAAATATTTCACAAGCAACTCGGAAGCCGTTTTCTGGGATGAGATTAGTTCGGTCTACCTTAAGACGATAAGCAGAATGACACTTATCAGGACTGACTCTCCATGAACCACCACGCATCGAACGAATTATACGACTTTGGTAATTAATCCATGCGCTACCATCTAATGGTAATTTTTTATAATCATCAAGCCAAGTATCTTCGCACCATTCCCATACATTTCCGTGCATATCGTATAACCCAAAAGCATTAGGAGGGAATTGTCCGACTGGGGTTGTTTTTCCCCTGGATTCACCTTTTGGCTCATCTGCATAGCTGCTTGTGTGAGCGAAATAATTAGCTAATTCGCTGGTAATTGTCTCTCCATAATGGAATGGTGTGATAGTTCTGGCTCTACAAGCATATTCCCACTGAGTTTCACTAGGTAATCTGTATTCTTTCCCTGTAGCTTTTGATAATCTCGCACAAAATTCTGCTGCGTCAGACCGAGTAACTCTTTCTACCGGACGATTTTGATGTTTTCCTTCATAGTTAGAAAGTTCTGAGTATAAATCTCGCTTAATCTTGAGTAATATAGCTATTGCTTTCCATTGTGCTTGAGTAACTGGGAATTTCCCCATATAAAATGGTTTTATTGTGACTTGATGCTGTGTTCCTTTGTCTTCCGGTGAACGCATCAAAAATGTCCCACCGGGAATATAAGCCATTTCCAACTCAATATTATTACCCAAATCTTCCACAAAATATTTCGCTAAATGCTGCTGACGTTGAATAATTTCACCACAACGGTTTACAGTTACTACTTCAATTGATTCCAATCCTTCTAAAGCTTGTTTTACCTTCTGTTCCGATAAAGGAGCTAATAAGGAATAGACTTTGATTTGAACTTGTGGTGATTCATCTTCTAAAGCTTTGATAACCAAATCCAAACCTGGTTCCCCATAATTCAAAGCTTGTTGAAGCGCTTTTATCCTCACCTGTGGATTTGAATTACTCAACCGCAGTTTTACACCTTCAATTCCACCAAGGACTGCTGCATGTTTTGGAGGCGGATTTTTCCCACCGAGTACTGCATCGTAGGGTTTAGGATTTTGATTATCTGACATATCTTCTATTAAGTTTGGGAACTACCTGAAAATTATTATTCCCAACTCACCCGTGAAATAATCATCTCAAATCAAAAAGCAGGTGAAATCAATAGTTTCAGGAGTGCGATAAGCCTTCGTGCTTGACCGAAAGAATTTTAGATTTTGGATTATAAATCGTTTCAAGCAAGATGGTTTCAACTATGGGAACAATCTAAAATCCAAAATCGTTTGACTTAACTTTCATGATAAAATTCTCTTTTTATATAATAAGTGATGACAAATACTTCAAATTTCAACCGATTTACTTATGTAATTGGAGCAAATGATGAAATTGAAGATGAACTAATTAATTGGGTGACAAAATCGGAAGAATATATTAATCAATATTTTGAAGGATATAGAAGCCAAATTAATAAAACAGTTTTTGGAGATTGCGTATCGAAAATAGAGGCTCTAGCAGAATTATTTATATATGATGATAATTACTTATCGGATTTTAGAGGAGTAAGAGATATAGATGGTCGTTTGCAAGCTGGTGCCGTAATTTCCGAGCAGATAGGTGAACTTTACCCGTATGCAGAAGAAAGAAAATACTTATCGATAGACCCATTTACTACTCCTCCCTGGAATTGTTTAAAATTAGAGGGAATAGAGTTTCCTGAAAAAAGGAAAGGTGCGGCTACATGGTTGATGGCAGAAATTGTTCAAGAAACAATTGAGACTGAAATTGAAGGAGTAACTAAAGTATTAGCAATTGATAGAGCAAGAAATTTTTATTTAGATATTGGATTTGAAGAAAATCCCGAGTATTCTAGAGAATTAATTTTGACAAAAGAAACAGCAAGAATTTTCTTAAATAAAGAATTGAGAACTAGAGGAGAGCAATAATGGATAAACAACATTATCAACCAACAGAAGAAGAAATAAAATGGCGAGAAAGATTAGACGAGTTAGGTATGACTGCAATGTGTGGTACACCTATGTCTGATGAAGAAAAAGAGCGAAGGCTTCAATCGGTAATTGATGGTAGTTGTTTTAAGAAGTATCTGGAAGGAATATTACAAAGAAAGAAAAAGCTTTTAGAAAGATTAGCGGCTACCGAAAAAACCGAACAATTATTAAGGGATAAAATAGCAGAAATGGAAGCTAGAAAGAAATAGAAATAAGAAATTTATAAAAATACTAATTCGATACCGCAATAGTTTTTTGCAAATGTAGAATCATCTCCGTATTTGAGCTTCTGTTCCGATAGGGGGATTGATAGTCATAGCTAGGAATAAAAATTTATTGTGATATCTACTGTTCCGGAGTCGGAATAGTTGTTTTTTTTAACGCAAAGGAGTGCTGAGTAAGTTATTCGTTAGTTTGATTATTTTGAGGCTCCGGGGAGTTGAGATTAAAAGATATCGCAGACAACCCGAAAACTAAGCTTGCTCTTAATATGGTAGCGGTCATCGGTAAAGCTTGGAATTAATTCAAATTCGTCGTCGTGAAAAAAGCGTTGAGTGCAACGACACCAATCAGCAAGTGAAAACCATGAACCAGAGCGTACTACTCGCTGAAAGGGACTTCCAAAAATAACATTCCATGCCTTAGTAATCCGCGAACTACCGTCTGTAGACGCTCCTCTATAATTATCATGCCAGTTATCTTGGCACCATTCCCATACATTTCCGTGCATATCGTATAACCCAAAAGCATTAGGAGGAAATTGTCCGACTGGGATAGTTTGTCCTCGCCATTCTCCTTTGGGTTCGTCTGCATAAGTGAAGTTAGCATCATAATTCGCTAATTCACTCGTAATTGTTTCCCCATAGTGAAATGGTGTTGTAGTCCCCCGGCTCTACAAGCACATTCCCATTCGGCTTCACTAGGTAATCTATATTTTTTTCCTGTTAGTTTAGATAATCTGGCACAAAATTCTATTACATCGTACCAGGATACTCTTTCTACAGGACGATTATCTCCTTTGAAGTAAGAAGGTTCTAGTTTTAGTTTTCGCTCTATCTTAGATAATTTGGCTATTGCTTCCCATTGTGCCTGAGTAACAGTAAATTTTCCCATGTAAAATGGTTTTATTGTGACTTGGTGTTGAGGTTTTTCATAACCAAAGCGAGTTTTTTCATCTTCTGGTAAACCCATTAAGAAACTACCACCCCTGATATAAGCCATTTCCAAATCAATCCCATTACCCAAATCTTCCACAAAATATTTCGCTAAATGCTGCTGACGTTGAATAATTTCACCACAACGGTTTACAGTTACTACTTCAATCGCTTCAAGCTTTAAATTACAAGGATTAAATTCAAGTAGAGCTTGTTTAACTTTCTGTTCCGATAAAGGGATTAATAAAGAATGAGCTTTGATTTGAACTTGTGGTGATTCGTCTTCCAAAGCTTTGATAATTAAATCTATTCCTGGTTCACCATAATTCAAAGCTTGGTGAAGCGCTGTTATTCTCACCTCTAGATTTTCATTATTCAATCGTTGCTTTACACCTTCTATTCCACCGAGAACTGCTGCACCTTCTGGAGCTTGATTTTGATTACCTAAAACTGCATCGTATGGTTTTGGTTGTTGATGATTTTCCATAAGTAAGATATTGATTCCACCCTATTTGTTATGTCAGATATTTTTCTAAACTATATTAGTGAATTTATTTAAGATTCAGTTAGCGATCGCCTTTTGTCAATAAAAAAGCTTTTGAGTTGGAAATCGTTTTAAATAAAGGGTTTTATCTTCTATTCCGATACCGGAATTGATAATCCGAGTCGGATATGAGAAATTTATACAAATAGTAATTCTATACTGCAATAGTTTTTTACGAACTTAGAATAATCTCCGTGTTTTAGCTTCTACTCCGATAAAGGAATTAAAGGAATTCTAATTTTACTAATCCGGTATCGGTTGGGGTTTTTGAAAAAAGCACAGAAGTGCTGAATCAATAATTTTGAGATTAAAAGACATTACAAGCGATGCGGAAGCCAACATAATAATGTCCAAAACTTTCGTAATCGACAAGTTTAAAACGTTTAGCAGAGCGTAAATAGTCAGGATTATCTTTCCAACAACCACCGCGTAATACTCGCTCATTAGAGCCACTATAATTGTGATGAACCCGTGGATTACCATTCTTAGGGGCTTTTTCATAGTTGCTATACCAGCTATCTTGACACCATTCCCAGACATTTCCGTGCATATCGTATAATCCAAAAGCATTAGGAGGGAATTTACCGACTGGGGCTATCTGGTTTCGGAATTCTCCTTGTGATTCGTTTAAATATGTATTGTTAGCTTTGTAATTAGCTAATTCGCTGGTTATTGTTTTTCCATAGTGGAACGGTGTTGTTGCTCCCGCTCTACAAGCGTATTCCCATTCTGCTTCGGAAGGTAATCCGTATTTTTTTCCGGTTGCTTTTGATAATCTCGAACAAAATTCTACAGCATCATGCCAGGTTATATCGCATACAGGACGATTTTTCCCACCAAAAAAACGAGAATCCGGGTCTAAATCTAGATTTATCTTAGGTAATATAGCTACTGCTCTCCATTGTGCTTGAGTAACTGGATATTTCCCCATGAAGAAGGGTTTTATTGTGACTCTATGTTGGGGACGTTCGTTATTGCTGCTTAATTTCTCTCTTTTTGGTGAACCCATCATAAAAGTACCACCAGGAATGTAAGCCATTTCCAAGGTTTTATCATTACCCAAATCTTCAACAAAATATTTAGCGTTAGCTAATCGCTGCTTTCGATAAAGTTGACGTTGGATAATTTTAGCCAGATTTTCAGTGAAGTATTTAGCTAAACTCTGCTGACGTTGAATTATCTCACCACTACGATTTACCGTCACAACTTCAATCAACTCTAATTTCATACTTAGAGGTTGAAATTCTTGTAATGCTTTTTTAACTTTAAGTTCGTTTCGGGGAATTAATAGAGAATAAGCTTTTGCTTGTACTAGTGGTGATTCATCTTCCAAAGCTTTGATGATTAAATCTATTCCTGCTTCTTTGTAATTTAAAGCTTGTTCAACTGCTACTATTCTTATTTCTGGATTCGGATTATTTAATTTTCCCTTTACCCCTTGTATTCCACCAAGTACTGCTGCATCTTTTGAAGGTTGATTTTGACCACCCAATACTACGTCGTATGGTTTCGGATTTTGATTATCTGACATCTGAAAAACGAGGAACTTCTTTATATTTATTGTTCCCAGTTGATTTTGAAAAAGAATCATTTCAATTCACAGACAACTCGAAAACCTATATAGCCGAAGTCATTAAAAACATCACCACGATTTCCTCGGGAGCAACGATAACGGTGTGCGGAACGACATAAATCGGAACCTTCAATCCAAGAACCACCCCGTAGAACTCTCATCCTATTGATAAGCTGTAACGCACTTAATTTGTATAGTACTAGCGGGCAAGATGCCCGCACTACAATAATTCCAATTTTTTTTAATACAACTTAGCTGCACATCAGTTCAAAAGGAGGAAATCTCAAATCATCTATGCCGAAAAATCAAACCCAAATACAGCATCATTAAAATCATTATCGCTTTCACCAAGATTACTGGGAAGGTCTTCAAAACCGAAGATATTGTTTCCACGAGCTTGTAAATGTGAAGCTCCATCGGGATTGGCTCCAACAAACCCAAAATAAGCTACTGCATCATCGCGGAATTCAGCAGCATTATTAAATGTATTTCCTTCTCCACCTTCGCTTTCTACAAATCCATCAAAACCTAAATCCCCACCGTTAGCAATAATAAACGGAGAATACAAGGTTCCTCCATTCAAAATTACACTTCCAAATTCTTCAACTGAGGTGTTTTGATCTTCATCTCCCGAACCACCGGCTTCGATGACAAAATTATCAATTCGGTTTTCAATTGCTGCTAATGCATAACCTTCCTGTCCGGGGAGTATATCACCTATACCATCATCGTTTGTGTCTATTGCTCCGCTGGCATCTGCGATTTCGTAAAAGCCGACAAGGTTGTCAAATGCTGCATCAGTTCCCAAATCCAACATATCGTCAGTTAGTCTAGCAACGATATCGGTTCCCGCATTTGTGGGAGTTGTATCGAATATTAAACTGCTGATTGAATTATCTTCGGCTGCATCAAATACAACATTGACAATTTCACCAGTCCCTGAATCGGGTGTTGGTGTTGGTTCAGTTTGCGATGTATCTCCAACATTTATCTGTACCGTTGCGGGTTCGGATGTCGAGGTACCGTCGCTAACTGTATAGGTAAAACTATCTGTTCCGTTAAATCCTTCGAGGGGAGTATAGGTAAATGAACCGTCGCTAGTAAATGTATAACTACCATTTTTAGGATTCTCGACAACCGTAGCGCTTAATCTATTCCCTTCAGCATCCGTATCGTTTGCTAATACTCCGCTATTTACATCTACATTTAAAGGCTCTCCAATATCCGTTGTGTAACTATCATTTTGAGCTACTGGAGCGGTATTGGTGAGGGTTCCAACATTTATCTGTACCGTTGCGGGTTCGGATGTCGAGGTACCATCCCTAACTGTATAGGTAAAACTATCTGTTCCGTTAAATCCTTCAAGGGGAGTATATGTAAATGAACCATCGCCGGTAAATGTAAGACTACCGCTATCGGGAGCGTCGGCAATCGTAGCATTTAATGTATTTCCTTCTGCATCGGTATCGTTTGCCAATACCCCGGCATCTACAGCTACTTGCAAAGGTTGATTTGCAGCCACGGTGTAGCTATCGTCTTGAACTACTGGAGCAGTATTACTTCCTGCGGGTGGAGCTTCAACATTTATCTGTACCGTTGCAGGCTCGGAAGTTAATTGACCATCGCTAACTGTATAGGTAAAACTGTCTGTTCCGCTAAATCCGTCCAGGGGAGTATATGTAAATGAACCATCGCTGGTAAAGCTATAACCACCACTAACGGGATTATCGACAATCGTAGCGCTTAGGCGATCGCCCTCGGTATCGGTATCATTTGCCAATACTCCAGCATTTACATCTACATTTAAAGGTTGTGCCGAAGCAACTGTGTAACTATCATTTTGAGCTACTGGAGCGGTGTTGTTTCCTGGTTCAACATTTATCTGTACCGTTGCAGGTTCGGAAGTTAATTGACCATCGCTAACTGTATAGGCAAAGCTATCGGTTCCACTAAATCCATCAAGGGAAGTGTATGTAAATGAACCGTCGCTGCTAAAGGTATAGCTACCACTATCGGGATTATCGACAATGGTTGCACTTAATGTATTGCCCTCAGCATCCGTATCATTTGTCAATACTCCGGAAGCTACATCTACATTTAAAGGTTGACCGGAAGCGGCTGTGTAAGTATCGTTTTGAGCAATTGGAGGGCTGTTTTCTACTTGTTGGGGTACTGGTTGCAGTTCATTCTCTTGTTCTTCTGGATTATTAATGATTTCAGGTTCCATATTTCTATTGCTAAAACTACACTACAGTTCAAATCTTTAGGTCAATTGGTCATCTATTTTACAAAGGGTTAATAGCCTTTATATAACTTCGATCAAGAATTGCAAATAATCCTAAAGGAATAGAACGGCAAATTAAAATTGCTTTAAGTGCATTAATAGCAGAACTATAGATAATCCAAATATTTAACCCGGTAATGGTATACAGATATTTTATAATTGGAGATTGGGGGGATTTTTTTTATGCTGGTAGGTTGATGTGAGGAATTTCAAAGTTAAAAGATGATGAGTTTTTTGATGTCCGATTGATTTTTTCTAACAGATGTTCTTGTGGTGTTACGACTTCTGCTATTTTCTATGAGAAAAACCCCCGTAAATGGGGGAATATATCGGTTTTTGTTACTGCATTGCTGCTTCAGCAAGTGCTTCTAAATGAAAAGAAACGTTTTTGAGCGACATTTCAATTTCGTTACTGTAAGAAAGCTTTCTCCACATTCGAGTTGTAGCATTATCCAGAGCGGTTGAATCCAAGTATTGGGCAAAAATTACTAACCTTTCCGAATCTGTTTTTGCTTGTGCCAAACTTTCTAAAAATTCTTGAGGTGCCATTGTTTACAACTCCATTGATGTTCGCTTTTTGAGTCTTTATATTTTTGCCACAACTGGATTTAAAATTCTGATATCTGCTTACCTTGATTCAATAATTTTTGATTTTAATTAGTAGGATGTTTTACGCAATTAATTTGTATAGTACCCTTCGTGCAAGATGTATGTCCTGACGGACACACTGAGCCGCACTTCGTGAACGTTAACGCACTACAAATTAGATCGTGCCGTAACGCACATCTTGCACCTTTGTTAGCTTTCACAATCGCCTTGGAATAAATTCCCAGGCTGATATACCAAGTCTGATAAATCAGATTGGGCATGGCTTTTAGTGCGTTTTAACGTACTTAGTATATTAGCCTTGAAATTGATTTCTCTGCGTTCACGCGGCTAGCGGAGCGTACCGTAGGTATTGCGTGCGGGCTAGAAAGCCTCCGGCTTACAAGGCGGGAAATCGGGCTTAACAATAATGGTGCAAGATATCAGGTAACGCACCATCAGCAATTAGAAATCTCCGCAAATAAAAAAGAACTGCATACAAACCTAATTCCAGGTTTATCTTCTTACATCCATATGCCGGGTATTAATCCTGACACTGAAATATAATGCGAATATAATGTGATTAATAATATCAATTTTTGATTTACTCTTTAATCTACCGCAATGGATGATAATTCAATACAGCCATCTATCGCTGCTTTAAAAGAAAACATAACCCAGGCACAATTAGTAGCAGCTTCCTCGACTACCAACCCCGATTTATTGCGGGAATTAGCATTATTTAACGATGAAAAAACTCGCGAAGCAGTTGCGAGTAATGCGAATACTCCACCCGACGTGCTTGTACAGCTAGGAGAAGAATTTCCATCTCAATTGTTAGATAATCCCGTATTTCCACTATTGCTTTTAGAAAATCCTAATTTTATTAGAGAAATTCCTTTAACTACTTTGAGGAGTATTCTTCAACAGGAAAACGTTCCGGATTACATCTTGGAGCAAGCAGCAGATAAAGCAGATATGGGAGTGCAATTAGCGCTTGCTAATAATATTAAAACTAGTAGAAGTATTTTAAATCGGTTGAGTCAAAGCCGAAATTCCGAGGTTGTGGAAGCTGCGAATTTACACGTTAATCTTGTGGGGGAATTGACGGAGGGAGTTGAGGAGAAGATTGAGGAGTTGGTTCAAAAAGTTATACCTTCTGGCTACCAAAATGATATTCGTAATCTTACATTTGTCCTTGCTCAAATCTGTTGTATTCCAAAATTTATTATACAAGTTTGGGTTCAGGAAAAAACCTACATGATTATGTGTAGAGAGCTTGCTGAGTCTTTTGCTACTACTCCAAATATTCTTAAGTACTTAGCAAATCATACCGATAGTTATACACGCATAAAATTAGCCATAAATCCTAATACCCCGACGGAAACTTTACATAAATTAGCAAATGAGCAACCTTCGTATATAGCTAGATATGTAGCTATGAACCCTAGCACAACCAATGATTTATTAGAGATTTTGAGCAAACGTGAAGATAAAGAATTGGTTCTTCTTGTTGCTCAAAATGATAATACTCCCTTACCCGTGCTTCAAGAATTAACAAAAGATGTTGACAGAAGAATTGCACAAGCTGCCACCAAAAATTTAGGAGAGCAACAAGGAGAATACGAGGAGCAAGCAATTAGAAAAAAACCAGAAATTTCCACCGAAATTTTAGAAAAATTTGCACTAAAAGACCCCAAAAACTGTTGCTGAGCTACGGTATACACCCCCTAAATTGCTTTCCAAGTTATTCCAAAACGTTAATGAAAAACAAAAAAATGCTTTAGCCGTATATGAAAATATCGCTAGAAATCCAAATACACCAGTCACAATTTTAGAACAGTTAGCTCACAATGAAAGTAGTTTTGTTAGACAGGCAGTTGCTATAAATTCTAGTACACCAACAAATATTTTATTTAAGCAGTTAGCAAGGGATGTACAAGTATACTGGAAAATTGCTGGGATGATGTCAACTGTAAAATCCAACGAGTACATTGAAGAAGACAATATATTAGATATTTTTGCGGAAGAAAGTACTAATTCTTTAGAAAACATTTTACAAAGATTAATACAAGAGGGAGGCTCATCTGCTCGTTTATTTTTAGCTCGTCGCTTTGATTTATCTACTGATTTATTAGCAAAATTAGCTCAAACTTCGGAAGTTAGAGTCTGCGAAGCTGTAGCTCAGAATCCTAATACCTCTATTAGTACTTTGGATAAACTAGCCCAATCACCAGAAACAGAAATTCGTCAAGCAGTTGCTCAAAATATTAATACATCAATCGAGAGTTTAGAAAAACTAACCCAATCACCAGAAACAGAAATTCGTCAAGTAGTTGCTCAAAATCCGAATACACCAATAAATCTTTTAGAAAAATTAGCTAAAGATAGAGACAGCAAAGTTCGGATGCATATTGCTTCAAATACTAAAGTGCCATCTAAAATTATAGATGAATTAGCGAATGACGAATCATTTGAAGTTTTCACACAAGCATTTAGGAATCCTTGCTTATCAACAAAAACTGTAGAACGTATTCTTTGTAGTCAATATGCATCTTATTATATAAATTTTAATCCCGATTATCTCTCTTATCATCCGAACGTTAAGGCTTCAGTAATCAATCATTATGCTAATGTAGAACATTCTTCGATTTGGTTCAGTTTAATAATTTTAATTCAACCAGAAATTACCCAAGAATTACTACAGAAAAAAAGCATTTCTATTAGCTGGTTAGAACGTTTTGCTGTAGCTCAGAATCCACGAGCCGATAAAATTATCCTAAATAAGTTAGCTGAAGATTGTAACCAATTCGTTCGAGCAGCGGCAAAAGGTACAATTATATCCCTTGCATAATGAATTCCAACAAAAATAAATAATAACTATGCTTCCAGAAAAACAAGATTCAAAAATAAAAAAAACAGATGCTTCTAAAGAATTCCAAGACATCAGAGGTGCTGAAGGATTACTAGCAGCATATCAAAAAGGAGAACGTAATTTTCCTAACATTGACTTAGAAAATGCTGATTTAAGTACGGCTAACTTAACAGGAATTAACTTGAAGGGAGCTAACCTGAAAAGAGCTAATTTAGTAAGAGTAGATTTCCAATGTGCAGACTTAAGTGAAGCTAATCTAAGCAATGCAAACCTTGAAGAATCAAAGTTAGATGCTGCTAATTTAAAGAATGCAATTTTAATAGAAAGTAATCTTAATTATGCTTATATGGCTCGTGCTGAATTGGTAGGAGCACAACTTCAAGGAGCTAAGTTAAAAAATGCGGATTTAACAGCAGCTAATCTGCAAAAATGTGTTTTGAATAAAGCTAATTGCTCGGGAGTAAGATTACGAAAAGCTAAATTGCAAGAAGCTAGTTTAATACAAGCTTATTTACGAAAAGGTAAATTACAGTTAGCAAATTTTAGAAATGCTAATTTACAAAAAGCTGATTTATCTGAAACTGAATTAAAAGGAGCAATATTAACAAAAACTGATCTAAGAGGAACAAATATAGCTCAAGCGAGACAGGGAAATTTTGACTTAGCAATTTTAGGTAATCTAGCTAAAAAAATTGAAGAATCTCTACATCTGAGTGTCGAAATATGGAGATCAGATGGGTCATCTTTTGCCTTTAGTCCTGATAGTAAAATGCTTGCATACACTGCTTCTAGAGATGAACATATTATTTTGATTAATACTAATACTGGTAAACCAATTAATAAGATAAATATTCAATCGGAACCAGTCGTCTCAGTTTTTTTTGGTACGAATGGAATAAATATCTACGAAAGTTTTTATGTTAATGAGTTGAAAGTGTGGAATCCAGTAACAGGGAATTTAATTCAAAATCTTAAAAACCATCCTGCTAATATTACTTCTAGCGTATTTGATGGTAATGGTGAAATTTTTGACGTGATAGGAACAGGGAAACCCTTGGAGCTATTTGATCTTGGTCATGAGACACGAACCTTAAAGGGTTATTCTAGTGAGATTTTAACTAAAGCACATAGCCCAGATGGACAATTTACAGCTAGAAGCGGATCGGATACAGATGGTCAAATCGAACTACTTGATAGAGAAACTGGTAAACGAATTTGCATTCTTACCGGACATAAAGATCCAGTACAGTCTTTAGCTTTTAGTCCCAATAGCAAAATATTAGCCAGCAAAAGTATTAAAGATTTTAAGTTATGGCAAATTGGAACCAACGAAGAAATATACAGTAAATACTTCTCATCAAGACGAACATTCTACCCTACCGTTGCTTTTACTCAGGCAAAAAATCAGTCACATCCAGTTTTAGTTAGTAGCGATTTTTGGGATGAATTGTATCATCGAGATACTTTAACTGGTAACAATGATGGTAATAAGTGGAAGATAATAATTCGAGATTCAACAGATACTGCTGTTCATGCTTTAAGTACAGATGGAAAAATATTAGCGAGACGCTATGGAAATCAACCAGTTCAATTATGGAATTTACAAACTAGAAAAGAATTAGGTGCTATAAATTTAGCTCAAGAATATTATAGATTAGCACTTAGCTCAACTGGCGATATTCTTGCAGTATGGGATTATGAAAAAGAAATTGAGTTGTGGGATGTTAGAACTAATAAACTAATTAATAGTTTTATGGCCGATCCTGACGAACACGGGCAAATTGCATTTAGCGCTGATGATAAAATGCTTGCTATCGGCATTAAGGACTACAAAATTAAACTGTGGAATTTATATAAAAATTCTGAGATAACAACTTTTCAAGAATATTCTTTTATATATGCTTTAGCATTTAGTCCTTCAGAGCAAATTTTAGCTTCTGGTAACTCTGATGGTGTAATAAGATTATGGGATTTAGAAACAATGAAGGAAATTTACTATTTCAACCAAGGAAGACCTGACAACTATAATTTAGAATTAAAATTTAGCCCAAATGGAAAATTTTTAGCAAGTAATGATGGAAGCAAAATTAAATTATGGAAACTGAAACACTCATCATAAAATCCCTTAATCCGACAACAACCGTACCGCTTCCCCAAACGGAAACCCTTGCAACTCCAACCCCCCAGGAGTCACCACCCACAACACGGGTAATTGCGGTGCTGCATCCGGGAAAGTACCGTAGCCATCGGTCAAATAAATACAGACACTTTGAGTATACCCATCCCAATTTTCTGCAACTTTCTCAAAAAAGGGTACAAATGAAGTTCCACCTCCTCCCTCTGGTTTCGGTAATGTCATATCAGGACTAAGTTCATAAGGGCCGTAAGCTTCTGCATCAGCATAATAAAGCTCGCATTTTAAATGTGGATATGAACTTAATATTCCCCCTACTTCGTTCAAAAACATTAATAATTGCTGGTTATCAACCGAACCGCTAGTATCTACAGCCAGATATACTTGGATACTTTCACCTTGCAGAGTTTCTAAATATAGTCCCCTGCCGATAAAACGACGGTCAAAACCGCTAAAATCAGTAGGTGTCTGCACTAAATAACGCCAAAGATAACTTCGCCAATTTATTTGAGCGGCGCTTAATGCTCCTAATTCCCGTTCCATTCCTGCTGGAAGTGTACCTTGATTCACCGTCCGAGCAATTACGGAAGCTTGTTGTAATGCATTTCGCCAATGTTCTTCTAAAGCTGCTTTTCTTTTTACTGAAAGACTGTGTTTGCTTGTAAAATTTGTAGAATCTAAACGATTGTCACCTGTTTTTTCAACGCGAAGCCCCCCTTTTTTAAGGGGGGTTGGGGGGATCTGAATATTTGGGTTATTGTCGTTGTGTAAATCCCGTGAGTTACGAGAAGACGAAGCATCACTAGGAGCTTCAGTTAATAAATCGGGATTAACCAGCTTTAATGATTTAGAAGTATTATTCGTATTTTTCAACAGCAATTCATAAATTTCTTCTACACTCAAATCCTCCAATTTTTTATCTCTTAAACCTCCCGGAGGTAGTTCAAATACACCTTGTTTATAAATAATTCCATTCACAACAATATCTGCGGCAATATTCCATAATTCTGCTTCTCGCACACCTTGACGCGGTACGTGGAGCAGTGCAGCGTGTAATACTTCATGTAATAAAAGTCCATCTTGTTGAGCGACGGGTAATGAATGTAAATATTCGGGATTGTAAAATATATCTTTGCCGTCAGTAGCAGCACTTGTTAATTGTTGCGATGGAATAAAGCGAGCAAATAAAGCCAAAATAGCGAAAAATGGCGATTTCATCCGCAAACGTAATAGGGATGCACTGATGATTCGGGAATTGGTTTGGGTGTTCATGGGGGGAGAGGGGACAAGGAGACAAGGGAGGGAATAATAAATCGAGTTTATGATGATTCAAATATATGAATTAAAATGTGCTGAAATCTTTACCCAGTCCTATTCATAGGACTTTCGCTATTAGCTTGGGGTTTGCAACCCCAAGGGTGGGAATATTCACCAATCAATTTGATATAACCCAAGCGGGTGGGAATATTCACAAGCCAATCAATTCCCGAAAATCTTTCATAAATTCTTGCAATTTCGCATCTTTCTGAATCAATTGAGCCAAAACTGCCATTTGTCCTTTACTCCTCATGACTCGAAATAAATCAACTGCAAACAACTGTACCCATTCCGCTGTAGCTACTCTACTCAACCAGGTGAAAGCGTTGTAAGCTTGATTTGCATTAACCGCACGCATTGTTAAACCAATGGTTGTTGCATACTTAATACTTGGCTCTGATGACCAAGAAATATTTTCGCCTTTACCTTCTAAAATTGGCGTGAGATTGGGCAATGTGGTGTAAAGCTGAGTAAATGCTTGAAACTCGGCTGCTGTGGCAACTCCGACGGCTGGTGCAATATCTAATTGTGCTTCGTGTAGCTTACCTGCCATTTCCCAGGAGCGGGGGGAAGGCCAAGCCGGTTGTTGGGGGTCGATTTTGTGTAATATTGTGGGACGAAACGAAAGAAAGGCTAAGATTTGCTCGTGTAAGTTTCTTTCTAGAGCATAAGCTTTGAAACTATCAAAATCAGCTTGTACTTCTAGATGTAAAAACCGATTTGCTAGAGGTGAAGGCATATCAAATACGGCGGCTCTATCTTCTTTACGGTTGCCAGCAGCCCAGACAAACCAGCCGGTTGGTACAACGTAAGAGCCAACTTTTCGATCTAAAATCAACTGTTGAGCAACTCCCTGCATCGCTGGTGGTGCCATATTTAATTCGTCTAAAAACAAAATACCTTTACCCTTCCGAGGAAGGAATTCTGGCGGATACCATTTAGAGATACCATCTTCAGCGACGGGTAAACCGCGTAAATCGGTGGGTGCAAGTTGACTCAAACGCACATCGATAAAATCAATTTTACATTCGCTCGCTAATTGTCCAACAATGCTTGATTTGCCAATACCGGGTGGTCCCCAAATCATCGTACTAATTTGCAAATCTTTTTGAATAAGGTTGTTTAAATATGCTTTTAGTTCAGATGGAGTCATTTTCTGATTATTAATTAATTAGATTTTTTTGTTGTTATAGTTAGTATTCCCAATTAATTTATCAATATTGCAATAATATTAAGTTCGGTAGGATTGGAATGATTAAAAAACCGTTGAGAGCGCTGAGAACGCAGAGGAAGAGGAAGAGAGAGGAAGTTTAAATAGTTCCGATACCTTCTGGGAAAAATATCGCTTGTATAGCACACTTACCATAAAGACAACTGAACTATTTTCTCGGCAACATTATCAAGATTTGACAGCGAAAGTCCTAATAATCGAATGCTGCGGTTGTTTAATTCGATAGTTTTAAATAATGCTTTTGCTTCGCTAAAAATCGGATTGAAATCGCTGGTTGGAATATTCAAAGTTCTGCTGCGGGTAATCTGCTGGTAATCGGAAAATTTTACTTTAAGTGTTATGGTTCTACCCGATGCTTGATGTTTATCGATACGCTCTTTCAACGTAATCGCAATCTTTTCAAGTTCTTGTAATATCGATGATGTATCGCTTAAATCGATTGCAAAAGAATTTTCTGCCCCGATTGATTTACGAATGCGATTTGCTTCAACCGCTCGTTCATCTTTTGCCCTGGCAATATTGTAATAATAATAACCAGCTTTCCCAAACTGCCGTACTAAAAATTCGAGCGTTCGCCTTTTTAAATCTGCACCCGTGCGAATACCCAAATCGTTCATCTTAGCGGCTGTAACTCTACCAATACCGTGAAACTTTTTGATCGGTAAGGCTTCCACAAATTCTTGCGCTTGTTCTGGTAAAATCACTGTCATGCCATTAGGCTTGTTTCTACCGGAAGCCATTTTTGCTAGAAACTTATTCATAGAAACCCCAGCGGATGCAGTCAAATTAGTTTCTTGAAATATTTCATTTCTAATTAACCGAGCAATAGTAGAAGCATAAGGAATATTTTGCTTGTTACTCGTCACATCGAGGTAAGCTTCATCTAGTGCGATGGGTTCGAGTAAATCGGTGTAACGTCTGAAAATAACCTGAATTTGGGATGATATGTTTCTGTATACTTCAAATCTAGGTTTTACAAAGATCAAATTCGGACATCTTGCAACTGCTATTTTTGACGGCATAGCAGAATGGATACCATATTTTCTTGCTTCATAACTCGCTGCTGCAACTACACCGCGTTGACTGGGTGAAGCACCGACTACCAATGGTTTACCTATATATTCTGGTTTATCCCGTTGCTCTACTGAAGCGTAGAAAGCATCCATATCAATGTGAATGATTTTTCGAGTTTGATTCGCCATTACGCGAAAATAAAATTTTAACTATTTATGTACTAATACGGTATCTTCAAGGTTGATTATATACCTTAATTGTCATATTTTTAATAGCAATTGCATTAAATTTAACGGGTTCGTTTTTGCGGGAAACGTCCGGAGACGTAGCACTGCTACGTCTCTACAACCCATTGGAATTAATGAAATGTACTACTACTCCACCACATTAATCATGCCGGGTATTAGTTCAGTCCTATTTATAGGAATGCCAAACTCCTGTAGCGAACCATTGCACGAAATGTTAAATTTACTTTGCACGGTAACTAACTACAATTAAGGTGCAGTAATCACGGCTACCGGACAATGGGCTTTTTTCAAAATCGCATCAACTCGATGGCCGAAGAAAACCCGCCCAGTTACCATGCGGATATTGCTACCAAGAATAATTAGGTCAAAGTTTTGATTTTCAGCATAGGTAAGAATTTCCATTTCTGCACTGGTTCCTTTAAGAATGCGGGTTTTGACATCAGCGCCAAAACTGCGACCAATTACAGCTTGTTGTTCGAGTAAATCGCTGGCAATATCTTTCATCGGGTTTAAGGTTCGCCTTTCATAAAGGATATACTCTATCGGCGGCAAGTTAATCACGTTGACGATTGTAATTATTGCCCCCGTCTGAGCAGCAATTGTACTCGCTACCTCTACGGCATTTTTGCTGTATTCGGTTCCTACCGTGGGGACGAGAATGTTCTTTAACTGTTGTTGAGTGGTTCTAGAACTTTCTGCCTCGGCTTCACTTAAATGCGACTTGACCACCATTGTTGCACAAGGGGCTTCTTGAATTACCCGGTCAACTAATAAATTAAATAGTGAATCTTTGGAACGAGTTTTTTCGGATGCTCCTAGCACAATTAAGTCATACCCTTTATTAGCTTCATTGATAATTGCTTCTACTTTATTAGATCCCAATTCTGTTTTTTTCTGAAGGGTGGCATCAGCAGGTAGCTGCATTACTTCAGAAGCAGCAGCAAAGGCTTCTTGAGCGACGGTATCTTTTACCGCTGTTGCTGCTTGACTTGCTTCAGCAGACTTTTCATTAGCATACAAAAGTGTTACTTCTGTATGATTTTGATGCGCCATATAGCCGACTAATTGCGCTGCAAGTTGGATGTTTGCACCACCGCGAGTGGGTATCAAAACGCGATGTATCTGCTTAATAAAACTGCGGCTGGCGAGTTCTTCTTGCTCCAAACGTTGTGCTTCTTCTTCACCAATAGCCACTTTCGACAAAGACCAGCGCAATAGAGGTGGAGCCATCAGCGAAGTAATAATTGCCACCATTAAGATAATCGAATACATTTGGGGATTGAGAACACCCAAAGATAAACCAATTGTGGCTACGACAATTTCCATCGCTCCACGGGCATTCATCCCCGAACCCATCGCCATGCCTTCCCAATGGCTCAAACCGCCGACGCGAGAACCGAGGTAAGCTCCTGTAAATTTTCCTACACAGGCTACGGCAAGAACGAGCAGACCAAAGATGAAAGTTTGCGGAGCTAAAAGAGCCAGTAAATTAACTTTCAAGCCAGCTGAAGCGAAGAAAATCGGCGCGAGAAAAGCGGCGGTGAAAACTTCGAGGGTGCGACCGGCTTCACTATTGAAACGGCGCGATTGTCCGACGAGAATCCCCACCACAAAAGCGCCCAAAGCGGCTTCTAAACCTAAGTACTGAGTAAAAGCTGCGGCCAGGAAGGATATAACCAGCAGCATCGATAAACTAGCGGTAACTCCGCCAACTTTGTCATCTACCCAGCGGAATATTTGGTCTACAATTGTCCGTCCGATTGTGAAGGCGATCGCCAAAAATAAGATGGCGGCACTTACCGAACGAAAAACAGTAGCGAAGTCAAATTTACCACTGCTAGCCAACCCGGAAACCACGGAAAGTAAAATCCAGCCGATGGTATCATCGGTCATTCCTGCTGCCAAAGTGACTTGACCGATATCGCGGCGAATCAAATTCAAGTCCATCAGTACTTTGGCAATCACAGGCACCGCCGAAATACTCATCGCGGTGGCAATAAACAAGCTGAAAACCAATCTCTTGCTGGGGTCTGCTAAAAAGTTCTCAGGTAAAAACCAGCCGAGTACGAATCCGGTAAGAAACGGAATCAAAATTCCACCGAGTGAAATCAGCAAAGCCGTTTTTCCCTTGCGGATAATCAACTTCAGGTCGGTTTCTAGCCCGGTGACAATCAGCAAACACAGCACGCCCAACCAAGAAACTACTGATAATAGATCGGACTGTTGTTGGCTTTCGGGAAAAATCTGAACCTGTAAGCTGGGAAACAACAAGCCAAAGAATGAAGGGCCAAGCAGCACACCTGCAAGTAATTCCCCGACAACAGGTGGGAAGTTAATTCGTCGCATTACCTCACCCAGTCCCCGCGAAACCAGCAGCAACAGCGATAGTTCTAACAGCACCAACAGCAACTGATGATGACCTAGCGGTTTAATTAAATGTCCGCCTGCCCCTTCGGGCGTTACAAGAAACTGAAGCATTAAGGACAGGTTTTCCATATAGTCGAACAGAAATACTTGACGAATCTTGTCAAGCCGTTGGCTTAATTAAATACGGTGAAATTTAATTAAACATCAGTCGGAAGTCTTGACTTGAGATACCATTTATTGGGCTACTAATAATTTCTTATGATAATTCTCAAACGACTGTTGATTTCTTACATTTTCCAAAGTGCGCTTGGAAATTGATGAAATGCCGTTCTTTTGATGCACTTGATTCTAGTAGTTCTTTTCATTAATTCTGAGGGGTTCGTTTTCGACCTAACGTCGGGAGACGTAGCACTGCTACGTCTCTACAACCCATCAAAACAAATGAAAAGGACTACTAGTAGTTGATTGCATAAATTCTGATGGGTACGTTTTCGACCTAACGTCGGGAGACGTAGCACTGCTACGTCTCTACAACCCATTAAAACGGCTGGAAAAGGACTACTAGGAAGTTGTTAACATATGTGCAAAATCAAGCTGAATATTATTCGGCGAATAGAATTGGCAGCTACACAGGCAAAATCCAAATGCGCGGATTTGAGATTTTCAAATCAATACCTGTAACTGGTAAAAGCTACCTATTTTCCCCAAGAATGGGTTTGTTCGATAAGTGTTGCAAGCCAACATTATTTAATAGCTGCAACCAATCTCTAGCAAGAGTCTTATTCTGGGGATTTTCTCGACGAAGTTTGACTAATTCTGTTAAAGCTGAATACCAAATACCATTCTGAGCGTAAAAAGCAACTCGCTGACGGGGAGAAGCTACGCCACTTAATTGCTTTTGCTGGTTTGGTTGTAGGGCTACTCTTCGCACCCATCCGCGCACGTAAATAGGAGTAGTTGATTTATCGCGATCGCAATACAGTTTAAAATACCACTGGTAGGTTTTATCAATTTCTAAAGATTGCCCGGAAGCAAGACTAACACCAACAATTCCTTCACCTTTATTTATCGGGAAATCGGGTCCGATATACATCATTATCAGCTTCATCTTGCAAGACAAATTCTCCTTTGGGTATCTTGCTCGATTTATAAGGAATAAATAACCAAAATGTCGGATTAGATCCTACTACTTTACCAACTTGCTTTTCTGGAATTAAAGCAGTCAGCGGCATATCTGTAGCAGGACAATCGTTACGGCTCCCCATTCCTCTTCTTTTCGTTGGTCTTCCTCGATTATCTCCACTTTGCTGCTTTTTTTTTTGCTGTATTTGGATTTTGGGAGCATTTCTACTAATTTGGCTTTGTGATGCTGTTACTGGTTCATACCAACTTAAATTAGTCAACGTTAATAAGGGAATAATGCTAAATCTAGTTAGGTTTAATATTTTATTTTTCATCATAATTCTCCTTATCTTGAAAGTTTTATTTACATTTATTAAAAAAATTATTTTACATCAAATATTTTTGAATTGAATCATTGCAGATAGCTTATCAAATTATCGATGAGGATTATAGAAAATAATTGTGTAACTTACGCATAACAATCCATAAGTTGTTTTATCTGTAAATATCTATTTAGTTGGATTTTCTAAAATCTATGTTACTGTTTATTTTGTAGTTATTTCTGAAGAATATTGGAAATGAAATAAAAATAATTCGCTTAAGTCGGTTGGCACTAATAAATCTAGCTATGTAACGAAAAGTAAAAATCTCAAACCCCTTGTGATGAGCCGCAGCTCAGACGCACCTCCGGTGAACGCTGAATGCTTCGTCGTGCCTCCATTCCCGCTTTTGGGAAGACTCCATGTTCAGCTTGCCTCACCGTTAGGGTAACGCAATGACAAATTATAGTTATGTTTATTTACACCCATCTACTTATTTAGTTATTTAGTTATTTAGTTTACTTAAATGACTTTTTGGATAATATTCTGTTCTTTTAAAGGAAAAACTGCATAAATTTGTTTGAGGGGCACCTATATAGTGAGTAGAAGGATGGAGAAAGTTTTTTCATCTTCTGCAATTCAATTTTGCTGCAAAACAAAGTTCAAAAGTTTAGCGATTAGTAAGGATAAAAACCATGAGCTTACAAGAAAATCAACCAAAATCAGAAACCACGGTTAATGAACAGTTAGAACAACTAAAAGATAAAATTGTTGATGCCCTCAGCAAGGCAATTAAAGATCCTGATATAGTCAATTCCATTGAGCAAGAGGATGGTTTACTAAAAAAATTAGTCAATGCTAAGTTTGTAATAGATTTGAATAAATTAAAGAAGAACGAAAACTTAGAAATATGCTTACAAAATGAGCTTGATTTTAAGGAACCATCACCTAATGTACTCAACAATTGTGAATGTCAGTATATGGGAGAAACAGTAACATGTTGTGCATATAACAATCAGTTGTTCATCTTTATGTATGGAAAAAATTGACATCATTTAACTGATTTTTGCTAACTTCATAACAAACATTTAACCGGACAGGATATTTACATTCTCGGCTTTTCATTAGAAGTCGGGAATTTTTTTTATGTTTGTATGTCTAATATTAAATACTGCATCCTACATCATGTTACCAAAACGATGGTATTTTGTTGAGAGGTTCAATATGGAAATAGATCGTGAAAATTTCGAGGCATTGCTTCCAAAAAATTGCAGTTGCAATATTTTCGATTATCGCATTCTACCCTAATGCTAATGCTCAAATCGTTCCTGATACAACTTTACCGAATAATTCGAGCGTAACTTCACAAGATAACATCAAACTGATTGAAGGTGGAACTCAAGCACAAACTAATCTATTTCATAGTTTTGAAGAGTTTTCCGTGCCTACTAATTCAACAGCATATTTTAACAATACAGCAAATATTCAAAATATTATTACCCGCATTACAGGAAAGTCTATCTCTAATATTGATGGCAAACTTCGTGCTAACGGTACGGCAAATTTATTTTTAATTAATCCTAATGGAATTGTTTTTAGCGAGAATGCTGCTTTAGATATTGGTGGTTCGTTTTTCGCAACTACCGCAAGTACTATTAACTTTACTGACGGTACAAAATTTAGCGCTACACAACCCCAAACAAAACCACTTTTAACTATAAATGTTCCTGCTGGGTTGCAATTTGGCACAACATCTGCATCCATCCGCAATCAATCCAAAGCTACTATTGATAATGCAAATAATACATTTATACGACCTACGGGTTTACAAGTATCTACAGGCAAAACTTTAGCGTTGATTGGCGGTGATGTAATATTAGAAGGTGGCAATTTGAGCGTAGATTCAGGACTAATTGAATTAGCTGCTGTTGCTAGTAATAGTTTAGTGAATCTCAACTCAACTGATAAAGGTTGGTTTTTAGGGTATGAAGGTGTAGATAATTTTAGGAATATTCAACTAATTCAACGTAATGCTGATGGTTCAAAGATACAATCTTCTATAGAAGTTCGTAACAACGTAAACAGTGGTAACATTCAAATACGAGGTGCAAAAGTTGAATTAATTGGTTTTAATATTATAAACCTAATTAATCAAATCGATCGAGATATTATCGATAATGGTAATTTGAATATTGATGCAAACAAATTAGTTGCCCGAGATGGGGCACAAATAAGAAGTTCTAATAATGGCAACAGTTTCGGGGCAAATATAACAGTAAATGCCTCCGATTCGGTAGAAATCATTGGTGGTTTTATTAGTCCCATTGGTTATATTTCTACTGCTTTGACTAGTAATACTGTCGCAGTTGGGAAAGCAGGTAATATTAACATTAACACCAGCAGAATGTTAATCCAAGATGGAGCCACTATCGGCGCTAACTCTATTGGTAAGAAATCGCAAAACTCTCAATTTTTTGCAGCTACAGGAGTAGCAGGAAATTTAACAGTAAATGCTTCTGATTCGGTAGAATTAATTGGCAGCTTTGAAACATATCCGAGCAGTTTGACTGCAAGTTCATTAGGTTTCACAAATGCGGGAAATTTAACTATTTCCACAAAGCAATTAATTGTTAGAGATCGATCTGAAATTAGTGTCAGTAGCTTATTCACCCAAATTCCACAAAATGTAACTGTCATCGGCAATGTAAGTAATATAGGAAATGCAGGAGAAACTCAGAATCACTGCCGATTCTATACTTTTAGATCGCCAAGGCAAGATAATTTCTGAAACCGACTCAGCAAACGGAGGCAATATCAATCTTCAGTTAAAAGATTTATTATTAATGCGTCGCAACAGTCGAATTTCTACTAATGCAGGGAAAGCAGAATTTCTAGGTGATGGTGGTAATATCAGTATTAATATTCCCAATGGTTTCATAGTTGCCATACCTGAAGAAAACAGCGATATCACTGCGAATGCTTTTACTGGTAATGGTGGAAAAGTTGATATTAATGCTGTTGGTATTTTCGGCATTCAACCCCGCAGTCGAGATGAATTAACAGAACTTTTATCTCCTCAAAACCCCAGCGAATTAAATCCCCAAGAACTTTTAACCAGCGATATTACAGCAATTTCTCAGCAAAATCCAAATTTAAACGGTGAATTAAATATTATTGCAACTGATGTGGAACCGACAAGACAATTAGTGGAATTACCAGAGATACCAGTTGATACGAAAGTTTCTCAAGTTTGCAGATTTCGTAGAGGTAATCAAAGCGAATTTGTCTTTTCTAGACGTGGTGGTTTACCTCCTTTACCAAGTGAAGCTTTGAGGGAGGATTCTGCTTTGGGTGTTGGTTGGGTGGAGGGAGAGATGGGGAGAAGAATCCAAAATCTAAAATCTAAAATCCAAAATAGAAGAATTCAAAATCCAATTGTTGAAGCTACAGGTTTGGTTAAAGATGAAAATGGCGATATCTTGTTTGTTGCCGAGCAACCTTCTAAAAGTAGCGATAATTTTAAGAGGTTTGGTTGTTAACGATGTAATTTTTTTCTCTCTACTACTACTCCTTTTCATTAATTTTAACGGGTTGTAGAGACGTTATACATAACGTCTCCCGAAGATTACGGGAAAAACGAACCCTTCAGAATTTATGCAATCAACTACTACTCCACCACATAAGTTTTGCGGGGTAATCAAAATGTAGTGGGAGCGTCTCGCTCCCTCGTGACAACCAGCGAGCTTTCCGGCTCGCACTCCCAGAACCCTTCAGAATTTATGCAATCAACTACTACTCCACCACATAAGTTTTGCGGGGTAATCAAAATGTAGTGGGAGCGTCTCGCTCCCTCGTGACAACCAGCGAGCTTTCCGGCTCGCACTCCCGAAACCCCGCAGAATTATCGTGGTTAACTACTCCCTACTCCCCCAATCTCAGAATAAAATGCTTAAATTCTAAGAGAAGACAGGAGAACCTGAAGGTGAATGGCTGTTAGTTAAATTAGTTTTTTTAGTCTGTAGGTTGCAATGCTACCGCTACCAGCCATCAAAGCAAACACTGAAGGAATAAAGGGTATCCAACCACCTTGAATTAATATTGTATAGCAAAGAAAATATAATACAATTTGGGTTAAGCCTAAAGTTAATGCTAATTGCAAGGATGATTTACTTTTCCAAGCTAGCATTCCGCCAACTATTGCCCAACAGTAAATCCAAAGTGCTTCTGTCCATTTTGACCATACCCATAATAATGGTCTATTATCAAGCACTGCGCTAAGAATTTGACTTACCATATGTGCGTGTATAACTACCCCCGAAGTTTTCTTTTGTGGAGATGTGGCAGCACTATAGGATGTTGACCAATAATTATTAAAGCTTTGGGCGGTTGTGCCAATAATCACAATTTTATCTCGAACTAAATCGGGTTTAATTTTATTGTTAAGCACGTCTTGAAGGGTAACATGGGTTGCAACTTCCCTTGTAGAACGCCAATTTAACATTATTTGATAGCCGAGACTATCGATATTACTGTAACTACCGCTATTATCTTCTAAATATGGCAGAACAAAATTATTACCTGATTTGGGGTTTTCTTCTGGATTGAGTTTGAATTCTCTGTTTTCTTGAGCTAAGTAACGCTCTGCTAATTGAAAGCTAAAGGATTTGTCGGTATTGCAAGGTTGTGCCGGAGTCATCGCTAATAAATGACGGCGTAGAATTCCGTCCGAATCTTCTACAACGTCAGTAAAACCCAAATTTTGTGGGGATTCTGGAGGTGATGGTACGCCGGGGTTTTCATCTCCTTCGCTGACTTGACAAACTCCAATAAATTTGGAACTTGTTTTCATCCATTTAGCTAAATTTGCATATTTGGGTTTAACGGGATTATCTCGATAAATATTTAAACCGATGATGCGGGGGTTATATTTTTCTAATTTATCGATCAATTTTGCTAAAGCGCCATCGGAAATTGACGCAGCACCTCTTTCATCGGCATTCTGTGCCTGTACATCTGGCTCAGTAATTTTTACGATCAAAATGCGATTATCTTTGCCTTCATCGGGACGCGATCGCATCATACTGTCAAATGCTCTAAGCTCCCAATGCTCTAATAATCCGAAACTTCGCGCTCCCACAATTGCTGTTGCGATCGCCAAACCAGCGCTTAAAACTACAGGTATAATTTGACGCAGATTTACGTGATGATTATTAAGTGTTTGCGAGTATTGAATGGGATTAGACCAAACTAAAGGTGCTTCGGTAGGATTTTGACATATCACTGGCAACCAACTTGCACAGGGAAATTCTGCTTCTAAACCTTGCAATTTTTCCCCAGCTTCGCGTACTGCCCGATAAAATGATTTAGATTCGGAAAAACCTGATAGGAAAAACTGTAAAAATCTTTGTGCGACTAAATCCGGTACGGGTTCGCGCATGACAATCATTTGCGGTATATGTAATGAAGTTAATTGCGTTGCTAATCCCAAACCATCGCAAGAATTAAAGATTGCTAACCGTAACCCCCGCGATATTGCCGCTCTCAAACCGTTTTTTAATTGCTCGATTGTTAAACTATCATCTCTGTTAATATAAATTCGCCCACTTTCTCCATTTCCTTGACTCGAACTATGTCCGGCAAAAAATAAGATATCCCATCCTCTTTCATCCCACAGCATCAAATCTAATTCTTGACGCTGAGCTTCTACTAAAAAAATTGTTTCCGCACCAGGTAAATTTTCTAATATTAATCTATCTTCTTGAATATCAATATTTTCGCTATGACCTAATATTGCTAATATTCTGATTTTATCTCTGAATGGTTTGTAGCTGCTTTCTAACCGTTCAAAATCCAATTTACTCAAACAGAAAACAGCATTTGGGTAATCATCAAAAAAGTCCCATAAGTTCCAAGGTAATCGCCGTATCTCATCTAAATCTGTTTGAATAATTACCTGAATCTCTTCGCTAGGATTTAATTTTGTGCGTAATTTTTGTTCTAAATTAACAAAAGTAGGGCAGTTGAGCCAAGTATTAAACTTATTTTTTAAATTTTCACATAAATTATGAAATTCAACCGATGAAATATTAGTTACATCTTCTGAATCAATTTCAATTTCATCATCCGATTCATATTGCTGTCGCCAAGTCAAATCAGGAATCAAAGAATCATAAAGCAAATTGTAAAGAATCTGCCAGCGTGTATAAAGTTGGGTAAGCTCTGGTGCCGCAGGTAAACTTCCAGTAAACTGAATGGGGAAAAGATTTACGTCTCCATCGCGCTCGTAAATTTGAGCGATCGCACTATCAAATCCCTCTTGTAAGCTACCTTTTCCCAGATTTAATACGACTAATTTACTCATATTTCCGAGCAGGTAAACCTTTCGAGTATAAAATTATATTTTATTTTGACATCTTTGGGGGCTACTTAAATATTAAACAATTCTGTTTTTATAGTACGACTCCTTGAGCAAATATAGAATCTGTACCAAAAAAATGCTACCCAAATTACTAGCTGAATCTACTTGTTACTCATGCTTCTAAGCAAGCCCCTCAATGACAAAATTCTCTTTGATTTTAATATCCTTGCAAGCTACTTGAATACTAAAATATTTACCGAGGGGTAGTTTGAATCGTTTCAATTGAATGTAATTATCGTAACTTCTAGATTCGACAGATTGTAAAGCATTTCCAGATTCGGAAAGCAAAGTTAATTGCACGTTGTCTGGTAAATAACTTTCCCCGGAAGCTGGATAAAGCTGCACTCGGATACCGACTTTGTTATCAACTTGCGGTGATAAACCAATTAATAAAGCCACTGATTTACTCTCTAACTGCATCCCCAAATCAATAAGTTTGGCTCCTTTAACACAAACTTCATTTAAAACCGAATCGCTTCTGAATTGAAAAGTTCTCGTATCAGTTAAGCCGAATAAATCATCAACAGAACGCCAACCTTCATGAAAAATATTTTCAAACCACGAACTCAAATTATGTACGACTTTTTGGCTGTTTTCCATAAAATTAACTTGTGAATTTTTTATCCTCTGGTTGTACAAAATAGTACGATATTTTTGCGCCGATAAGATTGCTCCCCATTCTGAAAATTTCATATATAAGCGAGGTGAATAAACAGTCGGCTTGCTTAATTTTTCTATAATTTGCTTTGCTTGAAACTCCGATAAACTTGGCAAAGTTTGCACTTGTGGTTGTTCGAGAGTACAAAGCTCCTGGGCAACCCACATAATATCAATATCCGCAATCAAATCGCGGTTGCTTACACAATAAGTTCTATCCATTGAATCATATTGTGCTTTTTCACGAATTTGCTGATGGCTAATAAAACCCCAAATTCTTAACCAACCCTCCTCAACATTTAACTGTACCTTCATATAATAATTAGCAGCCCAATTAGGGATATCAACCCATTCTTGGGGAATGCGAAATTCAGTTGGATAGCTTTGTTCATTTGGAACTAAAACCAATCGAGAACGATCGAAGTTTAAATCAATTCCATTCACAAATTCACATTGCCGAAATGAATCTTCAGATAGCTCGGGTATCTGCAATTTTTCTAGTAAATCCGGTTCATTCTTTAACAATTTGACAAAAGTATTTAAACACAAGCGATTTACAAAAACCCTATTTACTTCGGCATCATTTCGATAGTTCTCTTTTACAGTTTGTTGCCATGCTATTTCTCGTTCTTTAGCTGAAAAATCTACCCATAAATATTCGTGGTAAATTTCTCTCAAATCATCAAATTGCAACATATGACTATTAATCATTTTAAAAAATTATCCTTGTTTTAGCTGTATCCATCGATCTACCACATCAACTATTTTGGCATTTACCACAGATAGCGAATCTCTTTGTAAACACATAGTCCTTTCCACGTACTGTTTGAAACACTCTAAGAATCTAAGCTTTACCGCTGCTGATTCATTTAATTCTTTTAAATCATTATTATAATCTTTAACAATGAAGCTGTTTGGAGATTTAATACTAATAAATATACTTGTTTGTTCTTCATAACTAAACTGTTTAATAATTTCATCCAATATAGAAAAAATCAGTTGCTGGCAATAAAGCTGTAAGCATTTGTCCAAAGCAGATTTTATTCTTTCAATATCTTTTTCATTATTAAGATAGATATCTGGATTCGTTTTATTCCATTCCGAGGCAAACTCCTTTATAATAGTTCTACTATATTTTTTTAACTGACGGGCTACTTGATACTGCTTTTGTAAATCAGAATATTTATATTTAAGAAGATTGGCTATTTCAGTTTGAGTTAAATTTAAGCCCTGCCATAATTTGAAAATCATTTGACATAATTCTGGCATACTCGTAAATAATTTATCAAAAATCGTTTCTAGGTTTTGAAATTCTTCCTGCTGTATTAATACATCCCATCTAGAAGGTGCGGGATTTGATAAACCGTAATAATCTTCCTCAAAATATAAATATTCCTTGTTACGGTAATTTTTAGCTGCTTTTATACAAGTTGAAAGCATTTCTAAAATTGCAATCTTTGTTGCAGGTGGAGAATTAATATTAAATTGATTGCATCGTTGATTATAATAACTAGCAATTTCCGTCAATTCATCATGTGAAGGTTTTTGCGCCGAACCCGAACGGCTAGGTGTCATGTGAAAAAGTTCATTAAAACATTGCCAAGCTAAGCGATGTGAAACAACTTGTTGAGCCGGAATTTGCGCGACTAAAGCATCATTTAATTCTCCAGCACTTAAATCTTTCAATAAACCGTAACTTGAAAATCTTGTTCTTCTCGCTTCCAAATCTTGTCGATAGATTTGGTTGCGAATAAATCTTTTAAAAGCAGTTATCGCGTATGCTTCTATATTTATTTGATTACGCTCAAAATTAAAATTATTAAAAAACTTGCGTGGTGAATTTGCGGCGATATTTGCTATTTGAAAAAATTCTTCTAAAGAATATTTATGTTTGATATACTTAAATTCATGATGTATATCTTTTGCTGCTTTAAAACAGGCTTCTTGCAAATAAGCAGAAAAATGTTTTTTAGCCGTAGAGCAACAGCAATCTGGATTAAATTGACGTAAACTTTGATTATTCGACTGCTCTTGGATAAGTAAAGCTTTTAAAAAATATTGTGCCCAAAAACTTTCCTTAGCATCTGGATCTGCTTCTACTTTTGATCTCATATTTTTTTCAAGCGGTGCATCGTGCTTCCAACTCAATTGAATTTGAGAATTGTTGGCTGTAAAACAGATAAAGCTAGAAAACTTATCAACTAAATTCTTACGTTTTTTTACAAGCATTGATTTTTCCAAAAACATCAAACTTCACCATAGAGCCATTTAAATTTTTGCTTCTCCTATATTTATTGATATACAAAGCATCAAATTAACATTTAATTCATAGAAGTTAACAATTACTTACTGTACTTCGCACGCTCGCCAAGCGTTACATATATTTATGGGCACCCAGATAAATCGGTTATGCAGTTTTAAAGAATTTTTCTCAAAACAGATCGAATATCAAGCTAAAACTCCGTGCAACCATCGGTGTTTTTTTGAAATAACTGTAGTTAAGTAAAATTATTCGTCTCGATTTCTTTGATGCTGCCAAAGTTGCTAATTCTTTTAACCCGTCTGGTTTTGAATAAAAAAACCGCTATCTGATGATAGCGGTAAAGGAGTTGTAAAAAAATTCAGTAATTGTAAGTTGGGTTAGATACTTTTCTAATTTGAGGTTTTATTTCCGAATCCATATAGCGTTGTAACCTAACATCTTGCAGGTATATCCTAACGGTGGCGTTGGGTTACGACATCATGAGTAAAGATATTTGTAATAATCAAGATTGATTTTGGTGTCTAACTCAACCTACGAACTTTTTTTATTCTCCGTAATAGTCAACCGAGCCGTAATCATACAGTACATCACCGAGAGTGCTATTCATGCTGCCTTCGATTGAAAGCTGAAGAGGTAATAATGCGTCACCCACAGCTGTATTTTGTGGAGTTTCTTTTTCAACAACTCCTAACCAACCAGTATCATCGTATTCAACATCAACTAATTCCCATCCTTGATTCGCGAATTTTTGTCGAAAATTTCCTACAAGTTCATCAAAAGTATCTCCGCCGATTGCACCACTTGTAATACTAGAATCTTGTTGAAAAGTTCCAAACCAAATACCATCACCGTATTCAATATCAATTAAGTCATATCCGTTATTCGACATATTTTGAATATCTTCTTTAAATTCACCATTACTACTAGCTGTTTCATAAGCATTAAGCCCAGGAACATCACTAAAAGTTCCAAACCAGATACCATCACCGTATTCAACATCAACTAATTCATATCCTTGATTCCATAACTGCGAAATATCTTGTGTAAGTTCGGTAAGACTATTTGCGATGCTATAGTTGTTAGCACCAGAATTTTCTTCAAAAGTTCCAAACCAGACACCATCATCGCCGTATTCAACGTCAGTTAAGCGATATCCTCCTACTTGCCACTGTTGTTGAACTATTTGTCCGAGTTCCGAAGCACTGCTTGCAGGGGCAAAACCAGTATTATTAGGTGTGTCTTGATACGATGCAATCCATTTACCGTCACCATATGTAGTACCGATTAAATCATATCCTTCACTCAAACTTACTAGTATTCCTTGTTGAAATTCCTCAAGATTTTCGCTGATAGAGTAAACATTATTAGCCATAATTTTGATCCTATATTTTGAAGTTTTAAAGATTAGCTCAAACCAAGCGACGAACTAGCACTCAGTCTTTTCGCTGTTGATAATATACACTTTAGATCGAGTTCAAATATTAAGCATTACACTTTTATGCATACTGGAGTGTAGTTTTGGGAAAAGAGCGATCGCACCATTGCACAAAACTATATTGCAATTGTTACCTTATGTAAGATTTGATTTATCTATCAGGCTATGTTAAGTATCATAAAATATATTTTGATCGGTATATAAGCGTAGCTATGTGCATAAAAAGCAGGTTTTATAAGGGTTTGCGGTTAGGTTTAACAGGAATTACTAGCTGTGTAAGTGTACTTTTAATTACAAATCAAACCCTGGCACAGCAAAGTAATATTGTTCCCGACAACACTTTGGGTGTAGAAAATTCTCGTTTAAACCGCGATGTTTTGATTAATGGGATTAATGCAGACACTATTGATGGTGGAGCAACACGGAATAGCAATCTTTTTCACAGTTTCAACGAGTTTAATATTAACAATGGGCAAACAGTATATTTTCTTAACCCTGCTGGTATCGAGAATATCTTGACACGGGTAACTGGTGGGAATGCATCGAATATTTTTGGCACTTTGGGAGTTGATGGTGCTGCGAATTTGTTTTTGATTAATCCCAACGGAATTGTATTTGGAGAAAATGCCAGTTTAGATTTACAAGGCTCGTTTGTGGGAACAACTGCTTCGGGATTGCAGTTTGGTGAACAAGGTAATTTTAGCGCTACAAATCCGGAAGTACCTGGTAGTTTAACCATTAATCCTTCGGCTTTATTTTTCAATCAAGTAGAAGCGAGTGGGGGAATTATTAATAATTCTCAAGCATTCGCAGAGATAAATCCCTATGGATTTGAAACTACAGGATTAAGAGTTCCTAATGGTAAAAGTTTATTGTTAGTGGGTGGTGAGATTAATTTAGATGGTGGAAATTTAACAGCTGACGAAGGAAATATTGAATTAGCTTCTGTAGCTGCACCGGGAAAGGTAGGATTAAATATTTCAGGTGATACTTTTAGTTTAAATATTCCGAAAGATGTGGATTATGGAGATATTTCTTTAGCGAATGAATCTTATTTAAGTGTTTTTGGTGCAGGTGGGGGAAATATTGAAATAAATGCTGGTAATTTAGAGATTTCCGATTCAATTATATTAGCTGGACTGAGCGAAGATTCAATAAATCCTAATGTGAAAACTGGAGAGATTAATATTAATGCAACTGGTTCAATTGAACTTAAAAATGATGCTTTGATTAATAATGCTATTCAAGGTAAAGGAAATGCTGGTGATATAAATATTAATGCTGGTGAAAGTATTTCCTTAAATGGAAATGGTACTGTATTTTTAAATAGTGTAAACGATGATTTAATTACTGGCATCATTAGTTTTGTTGCAGACGAAGCTGTAGGTAATGCAAGTAATATTCAATTAACTACAGGTACTCTTTCTGTTAATAATGGGGCTTTTATTAGTACCCGTATTTTTGGTAAAGGAAACGCAGGTAATATTACTATTAATGCTCGCGACGCTGTTAGATTTGACAAATATGGTAATGCTGGTACTGATACTTTGCTTAATGCAGTTGGTAAAGGCGGAGATATTCGGGTTTTTACCGGAACTTTATCGTTGACTGAGGGAGGTCAATTAACTACCAACGCATTTGGAAAAGGAAATGCAGGTAATATTTATATAGAAGCTCGCGATAGCGTTAATTTGGATGGTTTTTTATTAATTTCAAATATAACGGGAATAGATACTAGTATATTTGATATAGGTGGTGTTCCTGTTTTGAGCGGTATTCAAAGTAATTTATTAATAGGTACGGGTAAAAGTGGAGATATTCAAATCAACACGGGTTCTCTTTTAGTAAACAATTTGGCGGGTATATTAGCTAGTACAAATGGAAATGGAAATGCTGGCAATATCACTATAAATGCTCGCGATACTGTTACCTTTAGCGAATTAGGAAATGCTCAAAGTATATCTAGTATTAATGCGACTGGGAATGGTGCTGATATACGTATTACCGCAGGTGAATTGTTATTAAAAGACGGTGGTTTTTTTCAAACAGCTAGTATTGAAAAAGGAAATGCAGGTAATATCTTTCTGGATGTCCGAGACACAATTACTGTGGATGGTTTTTCACGAAATCGAATAGCACCAAGTGCAGTCAATGCTTATGCAAATAATGGTAATGCAGGAAATATTGATGTAAAAACTGGTTCGCTATTTTTAACTGACGGTGGTTTCATGGCTGCTTTTCTAATCGGTAAAAATAACGATGAAAACATTGCAAACGCCGGTAATATCACAATTAATGCTCGCGATAAAGTTAAGATAGATGGTGAAGTAAGCAGTTTACAAAGTAGTTTAGTTAGTGGATTTGGGAAAGCAGGTAATATCCAAATTACAGCAGATTCGTTTTCTATTAGTAATAATGGTGAAATTAATAGCACTACGAGTGGAGAGGGTAACGCTGGAAATATTACATTTAACGCGAATGTTTTTGAAGCTGTTAACGGTGGACGAATTACTACCACTACCTTGAGTAACGGTGATGCTGGTACTATCAACCTCAATATTAAAGATAAAATTACTTTGTCTGGAAGCGAATTGCCGACGGGTTTATTTGCCAGTACTGCTCCTAACTCTGGCGGAAAAGGCGGTTCCATTAATATCGATCCGCGCTTAGTAATTATAGAAAACGGAGCAGCGGTATCGGTTGGTAGCGATGGAAGCGGAGATGCAGGGAATATCACATTACAAGCAGGAACTCTGCAATTAAATAACGGTTTTATCACTGCTCAAACAGCAAGCACCCAAGGTGGTGATATCAACTTACAAATAAGCGACTTATTATTACTCCGCAACGAAAGCCAAATCACCACTACAGCAGGAACAGCACAAGCTGGGGGAGATGGTGGAAACATCGATATCAATTCTAAATTTATCGTCGCACCACAAAACGAAAACAGCGATATCACCGCAAATGCTTTCACTGGTAATGGTGGTAAAGTTAATATCAATAGTAGCGGTATTTTTGGTATTGAAAGACAGCAAGATGTAACCGGAAAAAGCGATATTACTGCAAGTTCTCGACTTGGTATTTCTGGTGAAACAAATATCAACGCAGACGATACAAGTTCAATTCAAAATAGCTTTACCGAACTTCCTCCAAACATCGACACCGACGCAATAATTGCTAATAGCTGTATAGCAAGAAGTAGTCAAAAACAAGAAAACTCTTTTACGAATACGGGTACTGGTGGTTTAGCTAGCAATCGTCCCCCCGGTAACGTTTTGGTTTCTAATTACGCAACTGGTGAAGTTAGGAATATTGACGCTAAAAATCAAGATTGGAAAAAAGGGGATGCGATTGTTGAACCCCAAGGGTTGTATCGGATGGAAAATGGGGAATTATTATTAAGTCGGGAGTGTAATTAAAGGTTCGTTCGTAGTTGCGCTTTAGCGCCAAATGTGTACAACGAAGACAGCGCAACTACGAACATATTTTTATTAATAGATAATGCGTTACGGCATAATTTAATTAATAACTTTGCATTAAATTTATTCAACCCGTAACACACCCTATAACCCACATTCCGCACCCTAAGTTTCAGAGGTAGGCGAAAACAGATTATTTAGTACTTTGATACTACTAGTTACAAGTTTTAAAAAGGAACTATTAATAATAAATTGCATTAGTGTTGATACATAGTTACTAAAAAGATTTTGAGGATAAATGCTTTCTTGAAGTTACATGAAAGAGTAAAAATAATTTATAACGAACAAAAAATGTCAAAATGAAAGCAGAAATCTCCCCCCGCCAGTTCTGTCTGCCATGTTTGATATTAAAGACGTTGAAATAAAGAACATAGACCATTTGGGTATAGTAGCAGGGATAATAGATTCGATTGGGTTAGTAGAAATAATTAACGAGTCCATCGGTGTAAATGAAAACGAAAAAGTTAATGCTGGACAAGTTGTAAAAGCAATGATTTTAAATGGCTTAGGATTTGTTTCTAAGCCTTTATATATGTTTCCCAAATACTTTGAGTCAATCCCTTGCGAGCATTTAATAGGTTCTGGAGTAAAAGCAGAATACTTAAATGACGATAAACTCGGTAGAGTAATGGATAAATTATTTATTAAAGGGCTTGATTCAATATTTTTGTCAATTACTTTAAATGTCATTAAAAAATTCAAAATATCTTTATCGACATCACATTTAGACTCATCATCTATGCACTTACATGGAGAACATAATTCAAGCTTACCTGAAGTAGTATTTGATTCTCAAAAGGTAGAAAATAACGATCTGGAAGAAGAACTAAAAACTAAATCATTACAACCAATAAATATTACATACGGATACTCTCGCGACCATAGACCAGATTTGAAGCAATTTTTAATAGAACTAATATGTAGTGATGATGGAGATATACCAATATTCTTGAAATCAGCATCTGGTAATATTGTTGATTCTTCATGTTTTGGTCAAATTTTAGTTGATTATAAAAAACAACTACAAGTTGATAGTTTAATGGTTGCTGATTGTGCGCTATATACAGAACAAAATATCAAATTAATGTCAGAGATGAAGTGGCTATGTCGAGTACCTTTGAGTATTAAAGAAGCAAAGTTATTAACATCAACGTTACCCTTGGCAGAATTTATTAAAAGTAAGTTATCGGGATATTCATATGTTGCGAAAAAAATTACTTATGCAGGTATAGAGCAACGATGGTTAGTTGTACAGAGCCAAGAAAGAAGGAAATCTGACTTACAGAAATTATCACAGAAACTGTATAAGAATGAAGAAAAAATTAAAAGTGAGTTAAAAAAGTTATCGAAAGAAAAATTCGCTTGTGAGGCTGATGCAATTAAAGAATTATCGAAATTATCTAAAAAGTTCAAATATCATCAAATAAATAAAATTTCTGTAATTGAACATACACAAAATTCGGGAAAACAAGAAAAGTTTTATCAAGTATCAGCAACAATTATAGAGGATAAAGATAAAATTAATCCCTCAATCTTGAGCGCAGGAAGATTTATAATTGCGACGAATATCTTAGAAGAAGCTGAACTTGATAATACTTCTATGATTTACAAGTATAAAGCACAGCAATCTTGTGAGCGTGGATTTAGCTTTCTTAAAGACCCACTATTTTTTGCTGATAGTATTTACTTAAAAACACCTGAAAGAATTGAAGCATTGGCAATGATAATGGGTTTATGCTTACTAGTTTATAAGCTTGCACAAAGGCAATTAAGGCTTGCTTTGTATGAGTCGCATTTAAAAATCAAAAATCAGTTAGGTAAACCCACAGATTCTCCAACATTAAAATGGATATTTCAATGTTTTCAATCAATTCATGTTGTTGAATTTAATAATCAAAAGCAAGTTTCTAATTGGAACGAAGAAAGAGATTTTATTCTGAAATTATTACCTAACCATTGTCTATCTTATTATAGTTTTATTACATAAAAATAAAATAATTTTTACAATTTTATAGCCATACAAGTTATTTCCATGTTTTGTTGATAGCTTATTGATAGTCATGTCTCATTTTATCTTTGAAATCCAGATATATAAGTTATTACCTTGCCAAATACAATTTAATATAGATTTTTATCTATCAGACTCAAAGATAGATGTTTTTCATCACTATTGTTTGTTATTGAGAATTACTATGATGCCTTTTTCTCAAGATATTCGTGCTATTAAACGACGACAAGTGATTTTTTATTCTTTATAGATAGATTTATCTCAGTAATTACCGATTACGACAACTTGGGTGCGGAATGTGGGCTATAAGATAGTATGAATTACCAATTACCAATTACCAATTACCAATTATTAATTAAATATTTGGTGCTAAAGCGCAACTACGAATTAGAATGGCTGATATCTAATTGAAAAGTTAAACCCATTTTCGGATAAAGAATTACCATTTTCTCCTCTGCCTACTAATGGAATACCGTAGTCTGCACGCAATCCTAAACCTCTCAAAGGTTGCCATTGCAAGCCTAATCCTAAACTAGCAAGTGTTTGTGGATCTGGGTTGTCGCTGCGATTGTTCCAACCCGTACCAATATCAAAAAATGGGATTAATTGTAAGGTTTCTACTTCCGATAACAAGGGAATTCTCGCTTCTATTCCTCCAACTATGCCGCTGTCGGTAACGATTTGATTTTGACGATAACCGCGTACTGTATCTACTCCGCCGATGCTGATTTTTTCTGCGGAAAGTAAGGAATCACCTGTAAGTTGAGTGTTAACTTTGGCGAGCATTATAATACGCGGAGATAATCTTTGCACCCATTGGAATTGCCCCACCCAAGCGAAAAAAAGTCCATCTGTTCCGCTGTCATTGACTGTGGCATCGAAGGCATCGATACCGACACTGAATTGCGATCGCGCTGCTAAAACGCTTTTGGTGTTACGTCTCAACCAATCTTGGGAAAAGCGAATGACGCTGAGTTTTGATTGTAATTCCTTCGAGTTTCGCCTTCTACAACTTGGATGGTTACAATACCGTCGGCAACATTTTGATTGTTGGGAATAAATGCACCGCTGCTGATATAGCCATTTTCAGCGTAGAGTTGGGTGATTTGAGAGCGTAATTGTAATAACTGTTCAAATGCGATTTTTTTGTTTTCTAAAGGTTGTTTTAACTGGTTAATTTCAGCTTCTAAAATAGAGTTTCCTTTGATTTGAATTTCTTTGACAAAGAAAGTTGTACCGCTAGGAAAGGTTGTCTCTGGTAAATTTTCCTGTGGTGGTGATGGCAGTATGGGGACAGTTTCCGTAGGTGGTGTAGCTGGTGAAGTTGGTGATGGTTGGGGAATGGTTTCTTCAACTTTACCGGGTGTACCTAGGGGAATTGTCACTCCCGGTGGAGGTGTCGATTGGGCAAATACGGTTAATGGAGCGATGTTGATGCAGGAAAGGAATATGATAAAAAAGTTTTGAAATCGTAAGTAAGAATTCATTTTGTATGTATGATATGTATGAAAACTATGTCAAAAAATATGATTTTAGATATTATTACTCAATGAAAATATCATAATTAGTTTTTTTGGTGATTGCCGAAAACTGCAAAGTTTAACAGAAATGCTGTTGTAGGTGTTTATTTCTGCTAAATTTAAATTAAATTTTAAATTATCTATCAAACGCACATCTAATGTATTTTAAATTACTTTTATTCTTTGTCGGGTGTATTACTGCACTAATATGTTGAATATTCAATTAGCAATTAACTAAGGCAACATTAGTACCAGATTAATTTTAAAGGGTTCGTAGTAGCGCTTCAGCGCCTCCGAATCCTGATTTATGAGGCGCTAAAGCGCTACTACAAACCTTGATTACCCCGCAAAACTAATGTGGTGGAGTACTAGATGGATGAATTAAAGACTTTTCTATGAAAACCAAAAATAAGCATTTCAAATTTTTACAAATTCTATTCTTCGCAACTTTGATAATTTGTATATCTTTTGGACAGGTTGTTACGGCGCAAAATCCTAATATCAATTTATTAGTTGAGAGGGGAATTAAAGATTACAATACAGGCAATTTTCTTAGTGCAGTTGAAAACTGGCAACAAGCATTAACTGAGTATAAAAATCAAAAGAATCCTTCTGCAACGGCTGTCATAAATGAAAATTTAGGACGTGCTTATCAAAAATTAGGAGAAAATCAAGCTGCAATTACATCGCTTTCGGCGGCAATTCGCGACTATCAAGCGGTTAAAAATGTGCCGCAAGTGGGAAGAATGCGGACGGAATTAGCTCAAGTTTATAGTAATTTGGGACAACCTCAAAAAGCGATCGCTCTATTGTGTGGCAAAGGGGGGGAAGGCATTGAGCTTGAATGCATTCGGGAAAGTGCCGTACAAATTGCCAGTAAATATAATGACAAAGACGGTAAAGTTGCAGCTTTTGGGGTTTTGGGTGAAGTATATCGGTTAATCGGAAATTACGATCGAGCAATCGCTTATTTACAAGCAGCCCAAAAGGAAATTCCAGATAACTTTTTAGTTTTAAATAGCCTGGGTAATGCTCACATAAATCGCGCTCAATTACGAGAATTGCAGGCAAAATCGGCTGCTAAAATTGGACTTGATGACAAAGAAACCGAATTTAATCGAAAGTCATCGGCAGATTTTAATCAAGCTAGCGAATATTTTCAGAGTAGTATCAAATTTGCTCGCGATGCAAAACAAAGTTTAGCAGAGATGCGCGGATTTTTGAATTTAATTAAGTTGGCTTCTCATACAGATAAAACGAAAATTATCGATGATGCGGCGTTTAATAATGCTGTTGGAAATGCTTTAAAGCTGCTCGAAAATTTACCAGATTCAGAAACAAAGGTTTATGGAGCTATCGATTTAGCATATTTACAACGGAATTCTCCTTTCAATTCACCCTTTACCAATTGTCCCAACTCAATTAGTTTTACCAGAAAAAGCATTAAGTTTGCTGCAAAAATCTGTTTTAACTAGCAATAATTTAAAAGATAATCGCTTGCAATCCTATGCTAACGGTGCTTTAGGACATTTTTGGGAATGCCGTCAAAATAGCCAGAAAGCGTTAACGTATACCCAAAATGCAATTGTGGCAGCAGATAGCAAGTTGAGTGCAAAAGATAGTTTGTATTTGTGGGAGTGGCAAGCCGGAAGAATTTTAGACGAGCAAAAGCAGAAGAAACAAGCGATAGAATCCTATCAAAGAGCATTTGAAACTTTAGAAGATATCCGCCAAGATATTTTGACAGCGAAACGAGATGTACAGTTTGACTTCCGCGATGTTGTCCGACCATTGTATCGCACCTTAGCAAAATCACGATTGGAATTATTGCAAGCTGGAGCAATTGCAAACAAGCAACGTGACGAAGAATTATCGAAAGTTGTAAAAACCATCGATGCTTTGAAACTGGCAGAATTGCAAAATTATTTTGGTAACGACTGCGTTTTAAGCGGGTTGAATCCTAAACAGGTGGACGAACTTTTGCAAGATAAAGATAATAGTGCGAAGTTTAAAAATACGGTGTTTTTAAGTTCAATAATTTTGGATGGCAAAACCGGAATACTATTACAATCAGCCGATAAAGCAACCAAGTTTAAGTGGATTGAAGATTCCCAACAACAAGGTACAGATAAAATAGTTAGCAGCAAAAAGTTAGAAATAAAAATTGCCGAATTTCGCCAAGGGTTAGTTAACGGAAGAGTTGCACTTAACTACGATACAACAACCGCAGCACAACTTTATGATTGGATAATTCGTCCCTTTGCTGAAGACATCAAAGCAGAGGAAGTTAAAACTTTGGTGTTTATCCAAGATGGATTTTTACGTAGCGTGCCAATGGCAGCACTTTACGACAGTCAGCAACAAAAATATTTAGTTGAAACCTACGCAATTGCCACAACTCCCAGCTTACGATTGACAGTTACTAAACCAAACCGCAGCAAACACAAAGCATTAATTTTAGGTTTAACAGAAAAATCGACAATCGACGGAAAGATTTTTCCCGAGCTTGCTTCAGTTGAAAATGAAATTAGCGCAGTTAAAAAACAACTTCCCAATCATACCGAATTAATCAACGAGAATTTTCTCCCCGAAAACTTCCAGCAAAAACTTCAGCAAACAACATATCCCATCGTACACATTGCCAGTCACGCTCAATTCGGAATTATTCCCGAAGACACCTTCATAGTCACGGGTAAAAACAAAAAACTCACCATCAGTCAATTAGAAAACTCATTGCAAAACCTTAAAAATCGATCGGATAGCGTTGATTTGCTCGCACTTACAGCTTGTCAAACCGCCCTTGGTGACGAGCGAGCCACCTTGGGATTAGCTGGAGTAGCATTACAAGTCGGAGTTAAAAGTGCAGTTGCATCGTTATGGAATATCCAAGATATATCAACATCCAAACTGGTAGAAGAATTTTACAAAAACTACCGCGAAGGGGGAATGAGTATTGCTCAAGCATTGCAAAAAGCCCAAAGAAAAATGATTAACGCCAAAAAATTACCACCATCAGAAGACATTGAAATCAATTATGATAATCCCGCACATTGGGCACCGATGATTGTGATTGGTAATTGGTTGTAATTGTAGGTTGGGGGCAACAAAAATCGGTTTTAATTCAATATTAAACTTTGCCTCGTAACCCAACATCTCGATTATCGGAATTTTATTTATTAATGTTGGGTTAAATTTACATCTTGCACCATTCTCAACAACCGCCTTGGAATAAATTCCCAGGCTCATAAGCAAAGTCGTCTGAAGACGACTAGATAAGACTTTTAGCGCGTTTTAACTTTGTATATTAACCTTGAAATTCCCAACCGAGGCGGGTATTTGGGCTAATCGCGAATGGTGCAAGATATCATGCTATTAATTACAATTATCTACAAACTATCCCGCGAAATCTTCTCAAGATATTCAACTCGTTGTTTAATAATTATGTTACTACTTTCACTTTCTGTCGGCATTTCTGACTCTGCTAATTCTTGCACTAAAACTGACCCAATTTTACCCAAATTACCATTTTCTTCTATTTTTAATGCTTCTTCAAGTGCTTCATACCACAATTCATTTTCAGCATAATAATTAACGCTTTCAGGAATGGTAGTAAATTTATTTTTCGCCAGCGATTGAGGATTAATAACTGTAAATTCTGCACGCTTGACAATAGGATAGCTTCCGCAGTTAAGTGAAATTTGCCATAAGTATGTTTTACCCACCGAAAGCTCGGCGTAATCGGTAGGAAGTTTTAATTTATTGATTCCTACTACCGATGGTATTTCTTTAAATTCACCGATTTGTTTAACTTGCGTGGCTGATTCAAATTCAAAAAGTCGAAATTGCACATTTTTAGTACTCGATGAATACCAAGCCAACATTGGACGTAATGAAGCAGTTTTTCCGATAAATGGTTTAGGTGCAAGCAGCGTCAAAGGAATACTACCATTACTACCACATCCACGGGAGCCACCACCACGAGAATATCCACTCGCAGGTTTGCGATTCTTCGGCTTATATTTAGCGTAGGCTGGAACTGCGGTAATCAAGAAAAGCATTCCAATAATTAAGCTGGCAATGCGACGATTCCGCCAAAACGTTGATTGATTGTTCACAATAATTACTGTTTACTATATAGCTTTCAAGAAATAGACAAGAAAAATATAGTACAGGTTACAAAAATTTATAAATCTTTAAGAATAGTTTTAATATTTAGGATATCTTAAATTATTTTATCGGTGTCCAACTAAGTTCGCATATTGTGCCTTTCGGGGAAATAGATTCTCGTTTAAACTCTCCTCCTAACTGTTTGGCAAGAATTTTACAGTTTTTTGTACCTTTATTTTCCTGCGTAGATTTAATTCCAGTTTCCGTTATCTTTCACCCACAATTTATATTTATGCGGAGAATATTCACCCGATGCTTGAACCCGCTTTACCCCTTCGGCGTGTTTGCCAACGTTACACAATGCCTCTTCCAAAAACAAACAGATGCTGCGTTTTTTTTCTCTGTTTAAATATTTATCATCAATTGGATCGAAGTTGCGAATTTTAACTCTTAATGTTTGAAAATATTCAAAATCGTTACGTTCCAAAGTACTTGAATAAACTTCGTATAATAAATCGTGAAGCGGGCGATTCAAATCTAAAATTAATCCACTTCCCAAACGTAAAACTTCTTCATTTGCTAATGCTTCTAGCTGAAGAAAATCGCCGATGGCTCTAATTTCTTTGTCAAGCTTTTCAAATTGCTCGACTAGTTTGTCTTGAGGAATATCTTGAGCGCGGATATGCTTTAATCCATAAGCAAGGGTTTGCAAAGGACCATTATGAATTACAGTGAAAGTATATTTAATCGTGCTGAGACGTTCGTTAATTTGCGAACGCAAAAATTTATCGTGCTGGTAAAATGCAAAAGCACTCAAGCTAACTCCATTTAATATCAGTAAATTTGGTACTATGGGAATCCATATACCCCACCACCACAGCATTAGATAACCGAAGCTAAACAAACCAATTCCTGCTACAGCAACACTAAGTAAATTTGTCCAGACAGATTGGGTAAGTCTTCCCAGGAGAATCGGCACAAAACCCCACATAACAATCCATATGTACTCGCTTGCATCTCCCCAACTACTTAACATTGGGCGACTATCGATGACAGCACTGAGAATTTCGCTAACGGCATGAGCGTGATAGTCAACTCCATAAATTTGACCTTTTATTCCTGATATTGGCAAAGCAAATGTATAAAAAATATCGCCAGCGCTCATATTCCGATTGCCTATTAAGATAATGCGATCGCGCAACAATTTCGCATCGACTTTATTATTCAAAACATCCCGCAGCGACACAACATGAAAAGGTTTGCGACTGTTGCGAAAGTTGATTAAAGTTGACAATCCACCGTCATCAATATCAATATATCCGCCAAAATTTTTAGTAATTTGCGGTAATTCCTTTCCACGAATCATGATAGCGTTAGGATCTTTTATTCCGGTTTCCAAATCAGTTCCTTCCGCACCAAAATACTGAATAACTAATTGCAACCCCAAAGAGAATTTATCTGACTCGATATTTTTCGGGTTAGATGTATACAACAAATAGCGGCGATTTTTACTATCCCCATCAATACGTAAATCGGCAAATCCAATTTGTTCGGGTGATAAACTTTTATGCGGAGGAATTTCTCCTGGTGGTAAAATTTTTTCAATACCAATAATGTTAGTATTTTTCTTTAATACCCGCGCTAGTTGTTCGCTACCGGGTTCAACCGGAACATTTTTGAACAAATCCAAACCAATTGCTCGCGGTTGATAAGTTTCCAGCTTGTTGAGTAACTCTGCAATCTTGCCATCGGGAATCGGATATTTACCAACAAATTCAATATCCTGTTCGTCAATTCCCACAATTATTACACGCTCATCAACCTTTTCTACCGGACGTAAACGCAACATTGTATCCAAGAGCATCCATTCCAAAGGCTGCATTCCTCCGGTTATGCGGATTAACATCACCACAATCAGCACCATCATTCCTGGAGGTGCAGCCCGCAACCATAACTCTAATTCTTTACTAATGCGACTCCAAATTCTCCTCATCTTGCCGATTAATCCCCGTATTAATCAATTAAACCTTCTTCGCGGGCACGAATTTCGGTTTGGATTCGCAGATTCTTACCACTTTGCTTGCAGTCTTCAGGGTATACCTCTAAAACATCCTGAATCTTTGTCCAGTAAGTCCGTACTGCCCGTTCCGATTTATACATTCTTTTGGCAATTTCCTTATCAGTCAAACCTTCTTCAAAAGCGAATCGTAAAACATCCACCCATTCCGGTTTTAATTCGATTCCCGTTTTAATATCTTTTGTATGAGTCGCACCGCCAAGCGTCAAATTAACTCGCATTAACATTTCATCTTCAGGTAATCCTTTGTCTGCGATGGCAAATCCACCTTGATGATTATCAATCTCGTGCTTAATGCGGATTAACGCTTTGACATAACTGGTTTGCACAATAAAATTTTGATGGGGATATTCTGCAAGCAAAGTTTGTAAAAGTTGAATTCCCGTTTCAATTTCTGCTCTCTCGCCCAAAGTATTAGGAATCGACAAATCCATTACAACTAAATCTAAATAAGAAGATTGAATTAAAGATAATGTCTCCTGTTTTGTTTGAGCCTTAACAATATCCGCTTCCGGATACTTTCGACGTAACACATCCAGAGTACCAGTTAAAATTAATTGATGGTCGTCCACAACAAGAATGCCTAGTTTTTTTTCCACTGGCAAGCTCCCATAAACTTGGTGTTCTTTGAAATTATAAATTACCATAACTTTATTCTCATTCATTAAAAATAAAAACGATGTTTAACTTTTAGCAATCAGCGCTCTCAATACCTATTACATAACAATCTGGTTCTTCAGTTCTAAGTATGCTGAAAATTACACAAAAATTATTATTACCCTTGCCATTTAAGGGTTAATGCATTTTTAAAACAACATTATATAATATTAACTTCTTTTTCTTCCGTTCCCTTTTTTCAAATGTTTAATTAGCATAGTAAGTACGATTGAACTAATAATTTTATGCTCTACTATTAACCTTTTTTCACTATTCCCCCTTGTAATAAGCTGATGTGCAGCTAAATTGAATAATTCGTTAGCGTTCACGCTCCGCGTGCGGCTCAGCGTGTCCGTAGGACATAAATAGTAGTGCGAGCATCTTGCTCGCTAGTACTATACAAATCAAATGCATAGCAGCTTACTATTTTAATTAACGTGAAATTATGCGGCTATAGCCATAATTTTTTGTACTTTCATTTTAATTGCAAGTTTAGATTAAGCCTATGCATAAAAGTGCAAACAGTAGCATCTTCCCTTTTAGATCCTTACCGCCAGGGCAGTTGGATAAGTCCCCATCGAACAAATAATTCGGGCGGATGACGACTAACGCCACATCCGCCCGAATTATAAATTACAAATTGTACGTAGCGCTTGACTGTTCCTTAACTATCTAAGACAAAATAATTCCGAGTTTAGCCTCCAACTGTAACGATCAATTTATTGAGGTAAAGGATGGAAAAAAGTCCCGTATTGCAATCCAGGGAAAATGTAATTCAATCCAACGAAAATTACAAACAGAATAATTACTGCTAAAGTCGCAACAACGGGAACGCTGGAAAGATATTTAAACAAATAACGTGATTCCACGATCAAATTCTCCTTGTTAAATGATTGGTTTATTTACACCGTACTGTACTAGCGAATAGAAATCGGAATTTCATCATCTTTAGCAACTAATTCCCCACTTAATAATTCTTTGACAGCTAAAAGTGGCCACATTAAAGCCTTGAGCATACAACTGACGAAAAGTGCTACATCAATAAACAATTCCTTTTCTTCTCCTGCACCTTCTTTTCTAATTGCTATTAGATAAGAACGTCCGCTCCAACCTATCCAACCTGCAATATATAAGAACATCGTAATCGGAGCCATTACATCAAATGCAAGGTTCAAACGATCGAGAACTAAATGTGGTAAACCATCCTCACCACAAAGTAACTGAGAATAAGCCTGAAATGGCTTAAGTAGGTCGGCATGAAAAAACCAAAGTATGTAAAGATAAGTAAATACGGAAAATGCATCTACCGAGGTTATTGAAATATGGGCGCTCGTTTAAGGGTGTTTCTGACTCGTGAGCAAGACAAAGACTTGCTAAACCTAAGAACAAAAGACGTACCAAACAAAGTAAAAGACCGAGCAGAAGTAATTAGATTAAATGCACATGGTTGGTATGTTGAAAAAATAGCAGATCATTTCGGGTGGACTGCACAAACAGTAAGAGACATTTTACATAAATGGCAGAAAGAAGGATATAGCGGACTTTGGGATAAACCCGGCAGGGGAGGTAAGACGAAGTATAAAGAAGAAGACATTATATATCTGGAAGAATGCCTCAAAAAAGAACCACGCACATACAATAGTCTTCAATTAGCCCAAAAATTAGAAGGCGATCGCCAGGTTAAGTTGAGTCCCGATAGATTAAGAAGGGTACTCAAAAAAAGGGGGTCATTTGGAAAAGAACAAGAAAAAGCCACAAAGAAAAGCAAGACCCAATCTTCAAAGAAATCAAGCAAGCAGACCTAGATATGTTAGAACTATCTGCGGCTGCTGGGGAAATAGATTTAAAGTATTTAGATGAATCTGGTTTCTGTATGTGGAGTGAACCAAACTACACATATTACCAGATCGGTGAACAGAAGCGCTTAGAGCAAACTAAGCGTCGTGGTCGTAGATTAAGTATTATAGGGCTTTTACAACCCCTAGTTAGCTTTGTATATGGTTTAGTTATTGGTGGTGTTAATCGCTTTTCTTACATCCATATGATGGAACAAGAAGCGGCTGAGGCTCAAAGAAGCGGACGCATGAGAGTTATAGTACAGGACAACGGTCCAATACACCGATGCAAGGAAGTTCAGCAGTTATGGTCTAAGTGGGAAAGTCAAGGTTTGTATATCTTCTTTTTGCCTAAATATTGTTCTGAGATGAACCCAATTGAATTGGAATGGCAGCATCTCAAGAAAGATGAACTTTCTGGACAAATGTTTGATGACGAATTAGACCTTGCTTATGCCGTAATAGATGGAGTTCAAGTTAGAGGAGAAAGAGGTAACTACAAGACACAGCGTGTTAGATTTAACTCCAACACGACATCTTAACTTTTCGTTACATAGTTATAAATTTCCCCGCCGACCTACTTAGTAGTGTAATAACTATCAGGCGCATTTTGCATCCGTTCTATAAATGCCGGAGAATCTTTACAAGGTACCAGTGTAGTGTTCTCTGCCAATGCAGTAGGAATAAAATTAATCCAGAAAAAGCTTGCAAGTAGTAGTGCGAAAAATATTCTTTTCATAGTTTTATCCTTTGTTATTAATTGTCAATTTATTTTGGATTTTAGATTTTGCGGAAAGTTGGGGGTTTCGGTTTCCGGAGCCACTGCGTTGCGCGGGTTCCCAAGGCAGCGCGGTCTTGGGGGTTTCCCCCATGAGCGACTGCCGCCGCGTTGTAGCAAGTGGCGTTCCCCCAAACTTTCCAAGACAGATTTTGGATTGTCTCCAAGAATAAATTCCCAATTCCCAATTCCCCATTCCCCATTCCCAATTCCCAATTCCCTACTCCCTACTCCCTACTTTCTACTCCCTACTCCCTCTTAATTAAACTGTCTGCTTTTTACGAGTACTCATGTCGCCCACTTTCTGGAACACACCAAACTCAACTTGTTCCTCTATATCAGCGTCAATTCCAGCAAAGACATCTCGGTATAAGGTGCGTGAACCATGCCAGATATGTCCGAAGAACCACAGCAAGCCCCAAACAGTATGAGCAAAAGCAAACCATCCACGGGTACTTGTACGAAATATCCCATCGGAATTGAGAGTTTCACTATCAAATTCAAAAATTTCACCCAGTTGAGCGCGACGAGCAAATGGTTTTACATCAATTGGATCTGTAAAAGTTTGACCGTTAAGTTCGCCACCGTAGAAGCTAACAGTTGTACCAGTCTGCTCAAAGCTGAATTTGGATTCTGCTCGTCGGAAAGGTATATCTGCACGTACAACATCATCTTTATCAGTCAACACTACAGGAAAGGTTTCAAAGAAGTTAGGCATCCGTCGTACCGTCAATTCTCTACCTTCTCCGTCTTTAAATACTGGATGACCGGACCAACCTTGAGCAATACCATCTCCATTGTTCATTGCTCCTACTCGGAATAAACCACCCTTAGCTGGACTATTACCAACATAGTCGTAAAAAGCTAACTTATCTGGAATAGTTGACCAAGCTTGTGAAAGTGTTTTACCACTAGCCAAACTGGTTTGCACTTGTCGATTAATCGCATTTTGGAAATAACCGTTGTCCCATTGGTAACGAGTCGGGCCAAACAGTTCAATCGGAGTTGTGGCGCTACCGTACCACATTGTCCCAGAAACAATAAAAGCTGCAAAAAAGAATGTTGCTAAAGCGCTGCCAAGAACAGTTTCGATATTACCCATTCTTAAAGCCCTGTAGAGTACCTCCGGAGGACGAAAAGCTATATGGAAAATACCGCCGATAATACCAACAATCCCCGCAGCAATGTGGTGAGCTACAACACCACCAGGATTAAACGGATTAAAACCTTCGGCTCCCCATACAGGAGCCACACCCTGGACATGACCAGTTAATCCGTAGGGATCAGAAACCCACATCCCCGGACCAAATACACCTGTTAAATGGAAAGCACCAAAACCAAAACAAAGAAGACCTGCACAGAACAAATGAATCCCGAATATTCTTGGTAAATCGAGAACTGGTTGATTATTTTTGCTATCTTGAAATAAATCCAAATCCCAATAAACCCAGTGCCAACAAGCTGCTAAAAATAACAAACCTGACAAAATAATATGAGCAGCCGCGACACTTTCAAAAGTCCACAAGCTAAAATCTGTTACAGGTGCGCCCGTAATACTCCAACCACGCCAAGATTCCGTAACACCCAATCGAGCCATGAAAGGCAATACATACATACCCTGTCGCCACATCGGGTCGAAAACTGGGTCGCTAGGGTCAAACTTAGCTAATTCGTATAAAACCATTGACCCAGCCCAGCCAGCGGTAAGCGCCGTATGCATCAGGTGGACAGCAATAAGCCTTCCTGGGTCATTCAAAACAACTGTGTGGACGCGATACCAAGGTAGTCCCATAAAATCATGTTCCTTATCAAAAAGTTATGAATTGTAGAGACGTAGCATTGCTACGTCTTTATGGCAGTTATGAATTTTTGAGTTTCCTCAATTTTTAGAAAAAAAGTTGCAAATATGTGCCTGATATAGAATCAGGAAAAAATCTTTTTAAAAACATCACGGTGACAGAGAAAAAGGCGATCGCAATATAGCCAATTACAGGAGCAATGATGTGTTCGAGTAAAAAATCCTGAATTCGTACAACCTGAAAATTTTTACGAAACGTAAGAAGCATAAACTAAAACCCTCGCAAAAGAGTAAGAATTTACCAGCTACCAGCAATGATTATTCACTGATAACTGATAATTGTTCACCGATCAATCCAATGGTTTCATCGATAACACTGGTTCATCTTCCCGTTCGATACCTCTTTCAAAACCCGCAGCAGCAGCTCTTGCGCGACCAGCGTGCCAAAGATGACCGACAAGAAACAGTAGTGAAAAAATAAAGTGAGCAGAAGCCAGCCAGGTACGAGGCCCAACAAAGTTGAAGGCATTAAGTTCAGTTGCTAGACCACCAACTGAATTTATAGAGCCGATGGGAGAATGAGTCATGTATTCGGCCGCCCGACGCTTTTGCCAAGGTTGAATATCATTCTTGAGCTTATCTATATCTAGTCCATTAGTTCCTCGTAACGGTTCTAACCAAGGAGCTTTGACATCCCAAAAGCGCATTGTTTCAGCCCCAAAGATGATTTCTCCTGTTGGCGATCGCTGTAAATATTTACCTAAACCAGTCGGACCTTGGGATGTAGATATATTCGCTCCTAAAGCTTGGTCGCGCACTATAAAGTTGAATACTTGAGAATTGGCAGCCTCTGCAACTGTCGGGCCATAAAACTCGCTCGGATAAGCAGTATTGTTAAACCAGATAAACATCGCAGCAATAAAAGCTTGTCCGGCTACATTACCCAAACTTTGAGAAAGATAGGCTTCACCAGACCAAATAAATACTCTATCGGTCCACTTAAAAGGTTTAGTGATAATGTGCCAAATACCACCAAGTATTAGTAAACCACCTACCCAAATATGACCGCCAACTAAATCCTCTAAGTTATCAACGCTAACAATATTACCAGCACCCCCCGTAAACGGACTAAATATGTAACCAAAAATTATTCTTGGGTCAAGAGTTGGGCTGGTAACAAGGCGCACATCACCGCCACCCGGTACCCAAGTATCATATAAACCACCCCAAAACATAGCTTTACCGACAAGTACGTAAGCCGCTAGACCAAGGGCAATCAAATGATATCCCAGAATACTAGTAACTTTGTCCTTGTCGCTCCAATCAAAATTGAAGAAACCTGCTAGCTTTTCGGGACCTCTAATTGAGTGATAAATCCCACCAAAACCTAAAACAGCAGAGCCTATTAAATGCGTTACCGCAATAGCAAAAAATGGGAAAGTGTCTACAATTTCACCCCCATATCCTACACCAATGCCGAGAGTGGCAATATGAGGCATTAAAATTAAGCCCTGCTCGTACATCGGCTTTTCTGGTATATAGTGAGCAACTTCAAACAACAGCATTGCTCCAGCCCAGAACGCAATTACTCCAGCATGAGCAACATGAGCGCCTAAAAAGCGACCGGATAAATTGATAAAACGGGCATTACCAGCCCACCATGCATATCCAGTAGATGCCTCATCACGACCTTCTCTCTTTTCAGAGTTAACAGTCGTCGTGCTTGATTTTTCAAAAGGTGTTTCCATTATTTATTAATTGTTTTGTATTGTTTATTTTTGGGGATTGGGGATTGGGCATAGGGCATAGGGCATAGGTAATTTTTAACAACTAACAACCAACAACTAACCACTAACCACTAACCCTTAAAGAGCATTCCCACGAGGTAATACTTCTGGGGGAAATTGGAAGTGTTGATGCGGCTGATCTTCCTGTGCCATCCAAGCTCTAGCTCCTTCATTCAGGAGAATATTCTTGGTGTAAAAAGTTTCAAATTCGGGGTCTTCGGCTGCTCGTAATTCTTGAGAAACAAAATCATATGCTCGCAAGTTAAAGGCTAAACCCGCCATTCCAATTGCACTCATCCACAAGCCAGTTACTGGTACAAACAACATGAAAAAGTGCAACCACCGTTTGTTAGAAAAGGCTACCCCGAAAATCTGCGACCAAAAGCGATTCGCTGTCACAAAGGAATAGGTTTCTTCTGCTTGAGTTGCGCTAAATGCTCCAAAAGTATTGAAATTCTTACCATCTTTGAACAGAGTATTTTCTACAGTTGCACCGTGAATAGCACACAGTAAAGCACCACCCAATACACCAGCGACTCCCATCATATGGAAAGGATTGAGCGTATAGTTGTGGAAAGCTTGGAAGAATAGTAGAAAACGGAAAATAGCAGCTACTCCAAAGCTAGCAGCAAAAAACCAGCTTGATTGACCTAAAGGATAAATCAAGAATACAGAAACAAAAACAGCAATAGGCGCAGAAAAAGCAATAGCATTATACGGACGAAGACCTACAAGTCGAGCAACTTCAAGTTGCCGGAGCATGAAGCCTATTAATCCGAAAACACCATGAAAAGCCACAAAATTCCATAAACCTCCAATCTGAAACCAACGGATAAAGTCTCCCTGTGCTTCAGGTCCCCATAATAATAGTAAAGAGTGACCCATACTATTGGCGGGAGTGGAAACAGCCGCTGTCAGGAAGTTACAGCCTTCAATGTAAGAACTGACCACACCGTGGGTATACCAAGAAGTTACAAAAGTTGTCCCAGTAAACCAACCTCCAATAGCCATATAGGCACAGGGGAACAGTAAAAGACCAGACCAACCGATAAAAACAAAGCGATCGCGCTTCAACCAGTCATCAAGAACCGTAAACCATTCCCAGCCTGTCCGGCTGCGTTTGATTGCTATAGTCATAGTATTTTTCCTTTTTATTTGTTGGTAGTAAGGGCTTTAGCCCTCATAAGCAAGGACTAAAGTCCTTACTACGAACTTCAAGTAATAGATTTTACCAATCCGAATTCCCATCATTAATAAAGTAAGGAGTCCCCGGTAAAGCAAGAGCTTGAATGATTTGGTCAAAATAAGGAGTAACCAAAGCTGCATCCTGCGAGCCAAGAGTTACTTCAGCTTGTTCTTTGATGCAGTTTAATGCTTCTACCCAATTTGCTAAGGGTATACCCAAAGATTGGTACATTTCTTTCATACCGACGATACCAATTTCTGTTAATGGCTGGTCGTTTCCTGCTAAAACACAGTAAGCAACTAACCGGATATACCAACCTTGGTCGCGCTGACATGAAGATGTCTTTCGCATATTCCCGCTATTGCTGGGGGTGTTAGGACACCGCTTCCAGAATTTATCGCTGGAGATTTCGACTAACCGTCTTTCATTCTTCGCTAAAGTTGTAGCAACCCGAATCCGCTGCGTCCCCGTATGACAAAAGTTTTTAATCATCCGGATTTCTCCGGGGGTAGGATAACGCAGTTCTTCGTCGGCATTAAGAATCACTTGCTTGACTATACTCATAATTCTCCTCTGTTTGAGTTTCAGTCACTGGTTCTTGTAACTGCGTCACTGTTTCTACAATTGGCTCTGCTGAATTTGAGTTGTTCAATTCATCTTCAGAGTTTTGCTGTTGTGTATGAGCAAGTTCTGACCAGAAAAGCTGTTTTTGCACGTTGCGCTGTTTGGGAATAAACGCATCCAGTTCGGATGGTGATGAAATTGAGGATTTAGCTCTTAAATTTACACCTTCTACCGATGCAGAACGGCGCATGGCGAAACCTCTGGGTGTAATATAACGCTCATAAGGAACCGTATTTTCTCCGAAAGCTTCTATGTATTCGGAACTATCAATTATTTCGTCAATCAGAGCGTAAAATCCCTTAGTGGCGGAAATATCGTAGTAGCGATTCATTTCTTCCCGTCCATAAGTCGGACGACCTAACAAACGCCGATGAATGTATTCAATGGCTTTAGTAATGTAGAGTTTTTCCCAATACATCCTGCGAAACCAATTAGATTTCCCTAATTGACGGATAAACTCCCGCATCGTAATTTCGCCACCTTTGAGTTTGATTTCTGGGGTTGTTAAACGTTGACCTTGTAAAAGCTCGCGTCCAAATACCTGTCGATAAGCTCCGTTAATAACTGCTTCGGGAGAGTGTTTCGCTAAACTTATACTAAGTTCTTGTTGCTTTTTCCCATTCTTCTTTCCATTTGTGCTTTGACCATTTTGCACAGATGTATCAAATTTCTCTACATGGTCTAGCTTGATGACACCAACCGCAGAACCGCGAACTTGATAATCGCTAGCTTCAGCATGAATCAAAATCCGGCGAGTATCTTTGTTGAAAAATGCAGGTTCGGGATGAGGATTGCGGGTGTCTTGAGGAAAAACTGCACCAAACTGAATTTCTAATGGGGTCGTTTCCGCAACCGTAAGGATGTTGATTGGGTAGAGGTTTTTCATATTTACCAAACAGGGTTACAAACTGAGGAACTTTGCGAACGGGAGCGCTATATTTGAATAAATCAATTTGCGGACCCCAGTTGCGACATTCCTGAGCTTCTTGACCCAAACCGCGCAAATACGGTACTGTTTCCTCACCAAAGTAATCGGAGTATTCCTGAGAATCCACTAAAGTATCTACTAATTTAGGTAAACCACCTTTAGTAATAACCGCAAAATATTCTTGGAACTCCGATAAAGAACTCAAACCGCGACCTAGAAAGTGACGCATCGCCAATTCTATAACGCGAGCGATTGAATAAGGCTCATAAAAAAGCGTCAGGTAGAGCCGAGATTTACCCAACCTGCGGACAAACTCCTTCATCGAGATTTGTCCACCCTTGAGCTTCGATTCTATTTCAGTACCGGGAAAAGCATATATTGCAGTAATATCGCGTTCAAAAACTTGACGATAAGCAGCTTTAATTGCGTCTCGCTTTTCTGTTTCCGATAGCACCGACTTCATCATGAATTTTGGTCGATTTTCGGCCGCGATCGCATAACTCTGAGGTAGCACCAAACCCTGTTGCTCGTTGGAAACCCCAATTCTCAGTCTGTCTGAGGGCTTTTCTTCTAAATACTCAGAAATCAATATATCAAAATAATACTTGACAATATTGCTTGCTTCAGTATTATCTTGCAAAAAGCTCGCCGATTGTCTTCGCATTTCTTTGAGCGCAACAACGGTAGCTTCCGTGACATCTTCTGGAATAACTCCGCGCAATCCTCGGACGTTAACTGTGAGAATACTAGCATCACCAGCAACAACTGCATAAGTAATATAGCGCAAGAACCAGGATAAGTCCCGCATAGACCTTTTCATTCTTTTTGGTCCGTAGCGAGAGATATTGATGAAACGAAAACCTCCCGGAAGTGGATCTCTATCGCTATAAAGGGTTCGGATTTGTTGCCACCAAGCTTTAAAAGGAGCAGAAATCTTAGGAGCTTGTATTGATTCGAGACGCTCCTTAACAGCAACAACGCGATTTCTTCTTGCCGCAGTCAGATAATCTTCACCAACAAAATATCCCGAACCCGGTAATCCTAGCAGTTCTTTGGGCTTTTCCAGATAATCCATTGGCGAACCACCAACGAAAATACGGTTTGCTCCAGCAGAGACAATTTCCGAGGCCTTATTAGTTAAAGTTATTGCAATTTCTAACCGCAACTCACCAGAACTAAAAAACGATCCTAGTTGTTGAAGTTCAGTGTTTCTCAAATAACGGTCTTGTTGTTCCGTCTGAGAAATAACTGAGGTAGGTAAACTTTGATATTGTTGTGGACGGATAACTGGACTACCACCACTTACTTTTACACTCATATATTTTATCCTTTGTTACTTATTCCTCAATGCCTAATGCCCATTCAAGGCATTAATGATTGAATCAAATAATCAAAATAAGGTGCGACTTCAGTAGCATCTTTTGAGGAAAAAAGCTCTAAAGAAACTTCTTTGAGACAGCGAATAGCTTCCACTAAATTCGGTAGGGGAATTTCCAAAGATTCATACATCTCCTTCACCCCGACAGTGCCAATTTCTGCGAGAGGTTCTATATCTCCCACCACAAGGGAATAGGTAATTAGACGAACATACCAACCTTGGTCGCGCAAACATGAAGCCCGATAGGTTCTGTTACCACTATTACTGGGTGTATCGGGACACCGTTCCCAAAACCTCAAACTAGCTTTTTGGACAATTTTTTGTTCGTTTTCCGCGAGAACTGTCGCCAGCGAGAGCCGAGAAACTCCACCTTGATAAAAGTCCCCGATCGTAATTAATTCTCCCGCATTTAGATAACGGGCTTCTCTATCGGCTTGAGCAATTGTTTTTGTAATGATGCTCATAAAGATCCTGTTTTTGATTGTTAATTAGAACCTCTCTCTTGCAAGGAGAGAGGCTGTTATCTTACTCCTCTTCCCGATGCTCGGAAGGGGCTAGGGGTTAGCTCTGTATTGGTATTAACCGTGAACTATTAACTGTTACAAACCAATATTTATCAATGAATTAAAACACCTTTCAACTTAAACCAGCAGCAATGTGATCAAAGTAAACACCCATTTCCCTACCTGATTCGTTACCGAGCATACTAGTAACAACTTCCTTCATGGCTTGTACTGCTCGGATAGTTCCACCAATGGGAACTCCCAATGAATTATAAGTTTCTCTTAAACCATTCAAAATACGCTCATCTAAAATTGAAGCGTCACCAGCTAACATCGCATAAGTTGCATAGCGGAGAAAATAATCCAAGTCGCGCACGCAAGCGGCATAGCGACGACAAGTATACATATTGCCACCAGGAGCGGTAATATCTGTGTAAAGTAAAGACTTGGCAACAGTTTGAGTGACGATATTTTTGGCATTAGCACTTACAGCAGTAGCAGCTTTTGCTCGCATATCGCCGCTATGAAAGTAAGTTTCTAATCTGTCTAAGAAAGTATTATCTAGATATTTGCCTTGAACATCAGAGGAATTAATCAAGGCAGTAATTACATCTTGCATGATTCAAAGTTTCCTTAAGCTAAGTTTTTATTTTTTGAGTTAAAGATTAGAATTCATTCGATTTTGGATTTTGCGGAACATCCCCAAGCAGAGGAACTGGCGTTGGGGTGTAGATTCTCTTCCGCCAAAACTAAGCATCGACAGATTTTAGATTTTGGATTGATATTGATGTATATTACAATCCTAAAAAACCTGAATCCCGCCATTGTTAAGAAAGTGCCTGAATGATGTAGTCGAAATAGGGCCCGACTTCAACTGCATCTTCTTCACTCATCATAGATACAGCTTCTTCTTTGACGCAGCGCATAGCTTCAACTAAGTTTCTCAATGGAATCTCTAAATTGTTGTACATTTCTTTAATGCCAAGAGTGCCAATTTCTTCTAGAGGCTTTTCACTACCAGCCAAAATAGAATAAGCAATTAAGCGCACATACCAACCCTGATCGCGTTGACAAGAAGCTGTCTTACGGTCAATACCGCTATTACTTGGGGTATTCGGACAGCGTTCCCAAAATCTCATGCTGCCATTTTGGACGATTTGTTGCTCATTTTCTGCCAATGTTTTGGCAATGCGAATTCTCTGATCTCCTGTTTTTAGAAAATCTTGAAATATTCTTAATTCTTTAGGAGCAGGATATCTAGCTTCACTATCAGCGCTAAGAATCAATTCTGTTACAACACTCATTTATTTCTCCTAGTTATTTGTCATCAACGCTCCACGAGGGAAAGTAATAATTGAAACCCTCGCTACAAATGGAATAAACAAATTTTTGTCTTCCCCATTCCCCATTCCCAATTCCCAATTCCCAATTCCCAATTCCCAATTCCCCGTCCCCAATATTTATTAGGAGTCATTAGTCAGTAACCTCCGACTAATGACTTTAGGTAATCATCCTCAAGCAGCTAATGCTGGAGCTTTCAGCGAAATTACCGGAACCGATTCACCAGATGCAAGATCCAATGGAAAATTGTGAGCATTCCGTTCGTGCATGACTTCAAAACCAAGATTGGCTCGATTTAATACATCTGCCCAGCTAGGAAGTACCCGACCTTGAGAATCAAGGATGGAATTATTAAAGTTGAATCCGTTGAGGTTAAATGCCATCGTACTAATACCTATGGCCGTACCCCAAATACAAATTACAGGCCAAGCTGCAAGGAAGAAATGTAACGAGCGACTATTATTAAAGCTGGCATACTGGAATATTAACCGACCAAAATAACCGTGCGCTGCAACTATGTTGTATGTCTCTTGTTCTTGCCCAAATTTATAGCCGTAATTCTGAGATTCAGATTCAGTTGTTTCCCGTACAAGACTCGACGTTACTAAAGAACCGTGCATGGCACAGAATAAAGAACCTCCAAGGACTCCAGCCACCCCTATCATATGAAAGGGATTCATTAGGATGTTATGTTCGGCTTGGAACACAAACATAAAATTAAAGGTGCCGCTGATACCCATTGGTAAACCGTCAGAGAAGCTACCTTGTCCGATGGGGTAAATCAAGAATACAGATGTTGTCGCAGCCAGAGGAGCGCTGTAAGCAACTGCAATCCAAGGACGCATACCCAAACGGTAAGAAAGTTCCCATTCACGTCCCATGTAGCAACAAAGGGCTGGGATGTAGTGGAACGCAATCATCTGGTAAGGTCCACCGTTATACAGCCACTCATCTATAGAAGCTGCTTCCCAAATGGGATAGAAGTGCAGCCCAATAGCATTGGAACTGGGGACGACGGCAGCAGAAATGATATTGTTGCCATAAAGTAATGAACCTGCTATCGGTTCGCGGATGCCGTCAATATCTACGGGTGGAGCCGCGATAAAGGCAATTATAAAGACGCAGGTGGAGACTCCTAATAAAGGAATCATTAGAAAACCAAACCAGCCGATATACAGACGGTTTTCGGTACTAGTAATCCAATCGCAGAACCTATCCCATAAGGGAAAGCGGGTAGGTTGTTGTGAAACTATAGTCATAAGCTCGATAGTGCTATGAAGGTTAGTTACTAAAAGATGTGAAAAAAGTTAAATTGCCGTTTGCGGCTCTAGAATACCTGAAAACTGGCTTATTTCGCTCGACATTAACTGTTAGCTATGAGCTGCAACTACTAGTACCGCTGCGCGGAAGTAAAAAGTCAAAAGTAAGAAGTAAAAAGTATTATATGATAAGGCTTTCAAACTTTTTAAATGGGTGCTTTATTTACGCCGTACTGTACTAGGTAGGTTTTTTTGTTAAAGAACCCCCTCATCGCTATCGCTGCTGTAAAAGCATATGCGATGAGGTGGTAACGGCGAGCTAACAAAGATGCAGTTCTCAGAGCTCTTAAGTCGATAAAAGTACAATAAAAAATAAAAATGAAGAACTAATGAAGTATCTTCTTATCTTTACAAAACTTAATAACTGTCTGAAGCACAGATGCGAGAATTTATTTATATTGAATTTAGAATAAATACTTACTAAATATAAATAAAAGTAAAGAAAATTATTTTTTATTGAAGCTAAGTAACTTTTAGGTAAGAAACTCGTTAATAATTATGTTGAATAAAAGTGTTTTTGCGGATATTTTTATTTCTAATCTATATAAAGAAATTAGATTTAGATATGGATGTTCGTGCTTGTCAACTGTTAGCATTTATATAGAGCAAAAATAATAATTTGTGTGAAAAAAATAGTTCAATTTTTTAGTTAATTAATGTGAAAAAAACTTAGTTTCCAAGTTTAAGAGGTGATTTTAAATGAGGATTTTAGTAGTTGAGGATGACAAGTGTATTACCAAAGCTTTGGAAAATATTCTTAGCAATCAACACTATGTCGTGGATATTGCCGAGAATGGTTTGCTTGGCTGGGAGTTTGTGGAGGCTTTCACCTATGACTTAATTTTGTTAGATGTAATTTTACCCGAACTTGATGGCATTGAATTTTGCCAGAAGTTACGAGAACATAACTATCAAATGCCCGTTTTATTATTAACAGCCCAAAACTCTAGCAATGATAAAGTGTTGGGATTAGATGCTGGAGCGGATGATTATGTTGTTAAACCTTTTGAAGTCACTGAATTGTTAGCTCGAATTCGAGTTTTACTGCGTCGGAAAAATACACCAATACAAGCAGTTTTGCAATGGGAGAACCTGCGGCTGAATCCTGGTAGCACGGAAGTGACTTATAACAGTGATTTACTAAACCTGACTCCCAAGGAGTATCGTTTACTTGAACTTTTTCTTCGTAATAGCAATATTGTTTTTAGTAGAAGTGAGATTTTAGATCATTTGTGGTCTATGGAAGAAGCACCCAAAGAAGATACAGTTACAGCCCATATTAAAGGTTTACGGCACAAGCTGACGAGAGCGGGGGCACCGAGCGATTTAATTGAAACTGTTTATGGTTTGGGTTATCGTCTTAAAGAAATTGATCGCGCTAAAGTAAAATCCTCTGAGGAAAAACCTCGCAAGAAACTAAATAATAAACAAAGTAACAAACAGCAGCAGGCGAAGGAAGCATTGATTAAAACGTGGGAAAAGCTAAAAGCACTAAATATTGAACGCATCACTATTTTAGAGCAAGCTGTTAGCGCATTGTTAAAGAATAATAAAAGCGAAGAATTAATAGAAAAGGCGCAAAATGTAGCGCACCAATTTGCTGGAGGGTTAGGCATCTTTGGTTTTACTGAAGGTTCGCATCTAGCCAGAGAAATAGAGCAAATTTTTAAATCGAGAGTTAATTTAGACAGAACTCAAGGACTTCATTTGAGAGAATTGGTAAAACTTTTACAGCGGGAAATACAACAGCCTGCGTTTAACAGCGATTGCAAACCCGTACAATGCGATAAATATTCTGTAATGCTGGTAATTAATGATGATGTAAAACTAGCGAGGAACATAGTTAAATCTGCTATTGCATCGGGAATACATATAGAATCAGTACAAAATTTATTCGCAGCAAAAGAAGCATTAAACAAGCCTCAAGTTGATGCAGTATTGGTCAATCCTTCCCTTGATAAGACAACTGAAGAGGTTAAAGGTTAAAGGTCAAAGGTTAAAGGTCAAAGGTTAAAGGTCAAAGGTTAAAGGTCAAAGGTTAATAAGGCTTGTTTTTAATCTAAAACAAAAATATCCGTTGTTAAAACCCAAAATAGAATGACTCAGTTTAATAACCCACATCCGCAAATATCAAATAATTCCTCTATCAATGATGAAAAGCCAATTGCTTCTGTGGAGGTACTTTTACACCGGATGATGAATCGGATTCGGCAATCCCTGGAATTACCTGCAATTCTCACCGGAAACTGTGGCAGAAGTCCGTACTTTCTTGGAGACAGACAGAGTTAAGGTTTATCGTTTTGATGCAGATGGCAGTGGAGAAGTGGTTGCTGAATCTGTTGTCAAAGAGCGCTTACCATCTCTTTTAGGACAACATTTTCCCGCAGAAGATATTCCACCCGAAGCACGCGAATTATTTATCAAAGCACGTCAGCGTTCAATTGTGAATTTAGCTACACAACAAATTGGCGTGAGTCCTTTGGATTGTCCGGAAACTGGAGAGTCTTTAGCACAAGATGATATTCGGTTTCGTCCTGTAGATGAATGTCATATCGAATATCTCACCTCAATGGGGGTACAGTCGTCATTAGTGGTGCCGATTTTACATCACGACCAACTATGGGGATTATTGGTATCTCATCACAGTTTGCCACGTCAGGTAACAGAGCGAGAATTGCAGATTGTTCAGCTAGTTGCAGACCAATTATCAATTGCGATCGCACAAAGTACTTTACTCGAACAAACCCGTGCCCGAGCAGCACAGGAAACTACAATTAATCGAGTCGCCAAGCTGTTGCATTCGATGACGGAGATGCAGTTACAGCAAGCATTGGAATTAACTGTATCTGGATTGCAAGGGGCGGGTGGTAGAGTTTACATTTTTCCGCAAAATCTCCAAGAGGAAGCACAATTGTTTGTTTCTGGAGAGTGGGTTAATAAAGATGAAGAAAAATTTGAGGAACATCCGACTTGGCAAGAGTGGTTGGGAAAGCAAGCAACTGTTGGGAATGGAATTAAAGCTTGGATAATTCCAGATTTGCATCAAGTTGCGCTGCCAGAATATTTAGAATCGGTTTTTTCAAACAGTAATATTCGCAGCTTGCTAGTTATCGAACTAAAATCTCGTCAGCAGAGCTTAGGTTATTTGAGTATATTTCGTCATGAAATTGAAATTGAAACTTTGTGGGCAAGAAGAGCCGATCGCAATGATTCGCGACAACAGCGTCCAATAATATCTTTTGAAACATGGCGAGAATTAAAGCAAGGTCAAGTACAATCATGGATTGAGGCAGAAATTGAACTTGCTTTGGCTTTAGGAAGTCACTTTGCCACAGCAATTCATCAATATGAACTGTATCAGCAAGTATACGCTCTCAATATTGACTTAGAACAAGATATCGAAGAGCGTAAGCAAGCAGAATTCAAAATATCTGCCTTAAATGCCCAATTAGAACAGCGAGTGCAGGAACGAACAGTAGAATTACGACGAGAAATTAACGAACGCGAGCAAGCAAAAGCCTCACTCGAACGCCTTAGTCGGCAAAGCGGGTTAATCTTGAACTCCGCAGGAGAGGGAATTTGTGGTTTAAATGCTCAAGGTAAACTCACTTTTATCAACCCAGCAGCAGCGAGAATGTTGGGATATCGAGTAGAAGAATTGATTGTTTCAATCGCTAATAAGGATTCAGATTCGTACCCAAAATACATTCTCTCTGAATTTCCGCATCAGTCTGGAGAAAGATTTATGCACGTTATATTAAACCACTCCCAACCAGACGGAAGTCCTTACCCTTGGGAAGAAAATCCTATTTATGCCACCTTAAAAACTGGAGCAGTGCAACATATTACTGACGATATATTTTACCGTCGAAATAAAACAAAATTTCCTGTAGAGTATGTTAGTACACCAATTTTAGAAAAGAGTAAGATTGTAGGTGCTGTTGTCATTTTCAAGGATATTACCGAACGACAAATAATAGAGCGAATGAAAAATGAGTTTGTCTCAGTTGTCAGTCACGAACTGCGGACACCTTTAACTTCAATTCGCAGTGCTTTAGGTTTACTTTCAAAGGGTTCGTTGAATAATCAACCCGCTAAAAGTCAGCGGATGATGGAAATTGCCTTTGATAATACCAACCGCTTGGTGCGTTTAATTAATGACATTCTTGATATTGAACGCATCAATTCCGGCAAAGTGACGATGGAAAAACAACATTGCAATGCTGGACAATTGACGATCCAAGCAGTAGATGAAATGCGAGCAATGGCTGAGAAAGCAGAAATTAAACTTGCTTTGAAACCTGTTGAAATCCAATTATGGGCAGATCCAGATAGAATCGTTCAAACATTAACCAATTTACTCAGTAATGCAATTAAATTTTCGCCAGCAAATAGTACAGTTTCCCTTAGTGGAAAGCTGCAAGATTCTCAAATATTATTTCAAGTAAAAGATCGAGGTAGAGGAATTCCTGAAGATAAACTAGAAACCATTTTTGACCGCTTTCAACAAGTTGATGCTTCTAATTCTCGAAATCAAGGAGGTACGGGTTTAGGGTTAGCAATTTGTCGCAGCATTGTACAACAGCATGGTGGTAATATTTGGGTTGAAAGTACTTTGGATCGTGGTAGTACTTTTTACTTTACGTTACCTATTAGTAATTAGCGATTATTTATTAGAAAAAAACAAATGAGCAAACGCATTTTAATAATTGATGACGATAAAGATATCCGAGAAGCCACTCAAATGTGTCTAGAAATTTTAGGCTCATGGGAAGTATTGAGTGCTGGTTTCAGGTAAAGAAGGTTTAGTTACAGCAGCAGCCGAGGTACCCGATGCTATTCTTTTAGATGTAATGATGCCTGAGATGGACGGTTTGACAACTTTTGAGAAGCTACAAGAGAATCCTGTTACTAAAAATATTCCTGTGATTTTACTAACAGCAAAAGCTCAACCTGCCGAAAAGCGTCATTTTACTCAACTTCGTGTAGCGGGGGTAATTACTAAGCCTTACGATCCGTTTACTTTGGCTGATGAAATTACACAGGTTTTGAAGCGATAGTTTTAGCCCGTTAATACTTGTTGTATCGTTTATGTAGAGTAAGCGATCGCGGTAATAGGAACTAAATGGTACTAATAGCCCGAAAGCATTCGTGACAATTACAAGACAAACTCTTCCGTAACCACAGCATCTTGATAAATGGCTTCCACTTTAAACTGTTTACCAGCAGCTTCGCTAAATGCTAACTGAATAATTTGGTCGGATTCTCTAGCAATCGCCGATTCACTTTCTGGTTCATCAGTATTATAATTCAGCGTTACTTTCAGTTGCAAACCTTGTGGTAAACAATATTCATTTTGAGAACGAATTTGTGCAAGTACACCTATCTCTTGATTTTCTTCAAGTCTCATATTAATTGTTAATGCAAAGCGCTGATTATTTAGTAATAATCCAAAGTCAAATAATTTACCCCTTCTAACTGCAAAATCAGATGACTGAGTATTTCTTCTGGTTGCACTTGCATAACTAAGATTAGGCATTTGTGGTGTTAAAATATTTTCAATAGATTGCCAACTTTCTTCAAATAATCCACTCCACCATTGAGAAAGATTAACAAGGGATTGAGTAACTTTGTGAGGAATATTTTCTGCTGATTTAGGTAAAGGAATAGCTTCTATTTCCAGAAAGCGAATATATAAGAATAAATTGTTCACTTCACTATCAAAGCTAGAAAGCGGAATTTTACAAATCTCAGAGTTTTGACTTGGAGATAATTCATCATGTCGTATTATTCCATGAATTGTTAACTGTTCGGCTTCTTCTAAAATTTCAACTAATACATAGAAGTGAGCAGCAAGTTGTGGTGATATGATATTTTCTTGATGAATAGAAACTAAATTGTCATAAAGACTATCTACAGTAATTAGTTGAACCTTAAATTCACCAACTTGTAAATTAACGTTCTTCTGTTGAGAATCTGCATCGAGTTGCTTAACTTCGATATCTGGGATTTGTTCTTGTAACCATTCTTCAAAACCGAATAAAGCTAGTTGATTTAAATAAACTCTCCATTGATTTTTCTCACCATCAATATTTTGACTAATATTGATAGCTTTCTCATAATGTTCTGGTTCTAAACAAGCAATCCTTGGTTTAATTCGTTGGCTAAAATCTTGTTCTGCTTGTAAGGATAATCTAGTCATGGTGTTTTTATATATGATTATTTTTATGCTGCGTTTCTTTTCTGATTGATATACTCTCGCAATCTTTGAGCAAATAAGCTATTTTTATAAAGGCTCCTTGATGCTGTAATTTCTGCATAAGCTTCTTTAAATGCTATTTCATACAAAAAATTTCTTACCTGTTGTGCTATATCTCGTAAATTATTCGGGTTGCAAGATACTTCCTCCGTAAAAAATTTGCTAGCTTTTTCTTGAATTTGTTCTATGAAACTCTTCTCGGAAAAAGACTGAACATTTTCAATTAGTTCGCTCAATTGAAATATACGTCTGGCTTTTGCCCAATTTGTTTTCCATAATTGTGCAATTTCTTTCAAACTCAAAGGATTATTTGTTTGGTAATAGAGTTGTAATCCTTGGATAAATTTTGGAGCATAGGCAGAATAATTCTTTTTTTTAGATAAAAATACCACTCGTTGAGGAATGATTGATGAAATTGCGTTAAATAATATTTTATTTGGTAATTTATTCAAAAGTTCTCGTAATTCAATCTCTTCTATATATTCGCAGTTAAGATTTTTAATATAAGACGCATTCGGATTAAAATCAGAATTATTATTATCTTTATCTATAGAACCAGCTTTAGGACTTCCTATCCTGGTAGAATACTCATCTTGACGTAATATTTCTGCAATTTTTTGAAAACTTTGAATCAACTCATGAACAGAACTAAGTATAATGTCTTTATCCTGTAATAAATCAAGCATTTCTTCTAACTGTGGGTGTGTTGGTTCGGAACACCTACCCCTTTGATGAAATTTTCGTCTATCTCTTCTATAAACTGCATGAAAAACTTTTATTAATTGATGTTCCTTATTAGTGAAATGAGTATCGAGCGATTGAGGGACTTCTCTACATAATAAAGACCAATCGCTAGAAATCCAAATTCCAAGCTCTAATAAAAATATTTGTAAGTTCTTATTTTGTCTAATACATCTGATACACCAATTATCTAAACTTTCACTATTCTTGTTACTAGATAAATTTGGATTGTAAGTTCTTAAAATATCGACACTAAAAAAATTTCCTTCTCTAGGTATTGATTGAGTAGAACCATTTTTATTAAAAATTAGTTGAGTTTTATCATCGCAGTCCATAACAATGAAGGTACTACCGTCATCGTTGAGAACGTATGATAACAAGTCTGGTAATAATGTATAATTATTGGGACTTTTGTTCGCGAGTATTTGACAACCTTTAATAATAGCGTGAGATAAATAGCATCTTAAACAAAGCCCTGCCTCAGCACGTTTTTTACCATCAAGATTAACATCATGGAATATTTTCCACAGATGTACTTGAACATATTGATTTTCTGCCTTAGATAAATTTGTTTGACTACTTAATTGTGGTAATTCATCTCTAAAAAACTCTTTTGCTAAAGTTGATTGTTTCTCTCTATAACAAGAAGTCAGTTTACCATCTTTATCAAAAGGATTAGCGATAATGCACATTGTCCAATATCTTGATGTATTTGTATCCATATTTTTGTTGTTCATCGGAATTAGTTCATAAGTTCTCATATTGAGATTTGCGATAAAAACGGGATTGGTAAACAAAATCTGTCATGCTTTGTCCAGTCGAGCTTACATCTATATATAGATTGGGGATTTTTTACCTATACATTTTTCTTGGAATCTCCTTGTCATCTATCTAATGGTTGATTATTTAACAAAAACTTTCACATAACATTAGGTAACATTTTTTACACAAAAAGTAATATTTTTATGGCACATCAAATAACATCATATAGTCAATAAGGATACACAGGATATTACAACCATAAGGAACTGATAATGCAGGTACTGGTGAATCTAAGGTTTCATGATGGTGATTTTCAGCATGGATTTGAGAAAACTACCCTTAGTGGGATTGTAACTGGTAGTCAAAATTCTACAGAACTAGAAACTCGACTACCCCCTGCACCTTTAATCCCTGGTTTGTATCAAAGTTGGCAGGAGAAATACTGTGAGTTAGTGGAAACTCGCGTCAGAAAAATTGTACCCAAAGAACTGATAACCACAAGAGGTTTTAGTAAACAACAATCTACTAATTTCTCTTATTACGAGTGTCAGCAGAATTGCAATCAATATGCTGAAGATTTGCGTACTCAAATTAATCAATGGCTGGCTGCAATTAAGTCACAATTAGAAACTGATTTTAAGTTAGATACAAATTCAGAAATTTTATTAACTATCAATACTGAAAATATTACATCCCAATTTACAAAGGATATTTTACATCGTTTACCTTGGCGGGAATGGGATTATTTTAATCGTTGTTCTGGTTTTGAAATCGCTTTGTGCTTGAGCAAATTTCAGTCAAATTCCACCAAAATTGTTGACGATGGGATATTTAGAAGAGTTAGGATTACTAGTATATTTGGTGATAGCACAGATATCGATATTGCTGGCGATCGCCAATTAATCGCAAAACTCCAAAAGCGGGGAGCAGAATTAATAAATCTTGAGCAACCACAACGTCAAGATTTTATTAAATTATGGGATGAACCTTGCGATATTTTATTTTATAGCGGTCATAGTGAAAGTAGTATTGATGGTACTCTTGGTTCGCTACAAATTAGTAGTACGGAAAGTTTAAGTTTACAGGAAATTAGAAATACTTTTCAAGAAGCTATTAGAAAAGGTTTAAAGTTAGCGATATTTAATTCCTGCGATGGTTTGGGTTTAGCTAAGCAATTAGCAGATTTACATTTGCCTTATATTATAGTTTGGCGCGAACCCGTACCAGATAAAATAGCTCAAAAGTTTCTGGAGTATTTTCTCAGTTCTTATGCTGAAGGTAAATCTTTATTTAACTCGGTGCGAGATGCCAGAATTAAGCTGGTTGAATTAACAAATAGTGCTGAAAAAGAAAATCTTATTCCGGGATTGGAATGGTTGCCGATTATCTGTAAAAATACAACTGATGCTCCTCCGACTTGGGAAGATTTGGGAGGACTTACGGGTAAACTTCCTGACTGCCCTTATCAGGGTTTATCCGCATTTAGGGAAGAAGATAAGGAATTCTTTTTTGGTCGGGATGATGTAATTGCAGACTTAGTAGAAGTTGTTAATAGTAAATCTTTTATTCCCGTTATTGGTGCTTCTGGTAGTGGGAAATCTTCTGTGGTATTCGCGGGATTGGTTCCGCAATTGAGGAATGTTGGTAACGTACAGATTGTATCCTTTCGTCCGGGAAAGAATCCTTTTGATGCTTTGACTGTAGCATTAAGTCGAATTCAAAATGTTGAACTAAACAATAACCGATTGCAAGAATTGGAATTAGAAATCAACTTGGAACATGATGAGAAAGCATTATGCGAGTTGATTGAACACTTGAATGACCTAACCCCCCAGCCCCCTTCCCTGCGAGGGAAGGGGGAGAAATTAAAGCCCCTCTCCTCACAGGAGAGAGGTTTGGAGAGAGGTTTCCCCCCAACGCTTCGTACTAATAGCCGACCAATTTGAAGAACTTTACACCTTAACTGAAGATTCCCTGCGTCAATCTTTCCTTGATTTATTACTTTATACAGTACAGAATACTCCCCTCTTTAGTTTGGTATTGACGCTCAGGGCTGATTTTATGGGGAAAGTGCTGGATTATCAACCGATGGGTGAAGCTTTTCAAAAGTATCCCCCGGTGTTGCTGACTCCCATGAAACCCGAAGAATTACAAGCAGCGATCGCACAACCAGCAGCGAAATTGAAGGTGGAGTTAGAGCAGGGGTTGACAAGTAAGTTAATTGATGATTTAGGCAATCAACCCGGACGTTTACCTTTATTAGAGTTTACCTTGTCGCTGCTGTGGGAGAAACACGATAAATGGTATCTTACACACAAGGCTTATGCAGAAATTGGTGGTTTAGAAAAGGCTTTAGCGAAATATGCGGATGGTGTTTTGAATCCGTTATCCGCTGTTGATAAAGAAAAAGCCGAACGCATATTTATTCAGCTAATTCGTCCGGGGGAAGGTACGGAAGATACTAAGCGTAAAGCTACCTGTGGAGAAGTTGGGGAAGATAATTGGGATTTGGTGGAGTTTTTAGCGAATAAGCGTTTGGTGGTGACTGGTTGGGATGAAAGCAGTCAACAGCAAACGGTAGAGATTGTTCACGAAGCTTTGATTCGGGAATGGGGAATGTTGCGGGAGTGGATACACAGCAATCGTAGGTTCCGGATTTGGCAGGAGCGATTACAATTTGAATTAGTGAAATGGGAAGACAAGAAGCGCGATCGCGATTATTTATTAAACGGTGGTGGTTTAGGTGAAGCGGAAGCTTGGTTAAATGATCGTAAATATCGGAAGTATTTGAGTGATTCGCAACGGGAGTTTATTCGGGAGAGTTTGGAGAAGCAGGATAAGGAAGAAAAGGAAAAAGTAAGGTTACAAAGACGTGCGATTAAATGGCTTTCTGGTGGTTTGGTTGCAGCTTCCTTGGCTACTGGGTTTGCTGGTTGGAATTGGGTGAAAGCAGAGGTAAGCGCGACAACAAGCAAAATTAATAGTTTCAAAGTGAATTCAGAATATCTTTTTGGTTCGCAGCAGTATGAAAGTGCATTAATAGAAGGTATAAAAGGGAATGAATTATTAGAAAATACCTGGTTGCAAAGATGGATACCAAATGATTCAAAAAGGGAAGTTAAATTAGCTCTGTATAATGCTATTCATAATTCTATATTAGAAAAAAGCACTATTACTACTGGAAAGAAACCCGTTATAAGCTTGGAATATAGTCCGAATGGTAATATTATTGCTTTCACGTCAGAGAATACAATCAAATTATGGTCTGCTGAAAATGGTCAATTACTTCATACTTTATCTGGACATAAAGATAGGGTTTTAACTGTAAAATTTAGCCCAGATGGAAAAACTATTGCTACCGCATCATTTGATGGAACAGCTAAATTATGGTCTGCTGAAAATGGTCAATTACTTCATACTTTATCTGGACATAAAGATAAGGTTTTAAATGTAAAATTTAGCCCAGATGGAAAAACTATTGCTACCGCATCAGAGGATAATACAGTCAAAGTGTGGTCATTTGATGGTAAGTTAGTAGATACTTTATCTGAACATAAAGATGGAGTTTTAAATGTAGAATTTAGCCCAGATGGTACAACTATTGCTACCGCATCATTTGATGGAACAGCTAAATTATGGTCTGCTGAAAATGGTCAATTACTTCATACTTTATCTGGACATAAAGATAAGGTTTTAAATATAGAATTTAGCCCAGATGGTACAACTATTGCTACCGCATCAGAGGATAATACAGTCAAAGTGTGGTCAATTAATCGTAGATTACTCTACACTCTATCAGGGAATAACGTGAAGTTTAGCCCGGATAGTAAAATTATTGCTACTGCTTCAAGAGATGATGGAACAGCCAAATTATGGTCAATTAATGATGGTAAATTACTCCACACTTTATCTGGACGTAGCGTAGAATTTAATCCGGTTGGTAAAACTATTGCTACCAGATCATTTGATAATACAGTGAAATTGTGGTCATTTGATGGCAAGTTACTGCATACTTGGTCTGGATATAACGTCAAATTTAGCCCAAATGGTAAAACTATTGCTACTGCTTCACTAGATGATGGAACAGCCAAATTATGGTCAATTAATGATGGTAAATTACTCCACACTTTATCAGGAGATAGGGTTAAATTCAGCCCAAATGGTAAAACTATTGCTACCGTATCATTTGATAATACAGTATTGTGGCTAAGAAAATTATCGTCAATAAAATTATGGTCAATCGATGGTAGATTACTCCACACTTTACCAGGAAATAGCGTAGAATTTAGCCCCGATAGTAAAACTATTGCCACAATTTCAAGGGATAATAGAATTAATAAAACTACAGTGAAATTGTGGTCAATCGATGGTAAATTACTCCACACTTTACCAGGAAATAACCATACTTTACCAGGAAATAATGTTACATTTAGCCCCGATAGTAAAACTATTGCCACAATTTCAAGCGATTATGGAATCAATAACCATACAGTGAAATTATGGTCAATCAATGGTAGATTACTTCACACCTTATCAGGAAATAATGTTAATTTTAGCCCTGATAGTAAAACTATTGCTTCTTCAAAAGATGGAAAAGTAGAATTTTGGTCAATTGATGGTCAATTTCTCTACACTTTATCAGGATATAATGTTAAATTTAGCCCGGATAGTAAAACTATTGCTACCACATCATCTAGTAAAATAAATTTGTGGTCAATTGATGGTAAATTTCTCCATACTCTATTAGGGAATTCATCAAGAAATGATGTTAAATTTAGCCCGGATAGTAAAACTATTGCTACCATTTCAAGGAATAACGATATATTCAGTAATACAGTGAAATTATGGTCTATTAATGGTAGATTTCTCTACAAGTTATCCGCAAATAGCGTGGAATTTAGCCCAGACAGTAAAACTATTGCTACTTCATCATTTAGTAAAATAAAATTGTGGTCAATCGATGGTAGATTACTCAACACTTTATCAGGAAATGGCGGAGAATTTAGCCCTGATAGTAAAACTATTGCTACAATTTCAAGCGATAATAGAATTAATAAAACTACAGTTAAATTGTGGTCAATTGATGGTAAATTCCTCCAAGATTTATCAGGGAATACCGTAGAATTTAGCCCGGATGGTAAAACTATTGCTTCCGTTTCAGACAATCATATAGTAAAATTATGGAATTGGAATTTTGATAATTTACTAAGTCAAGGTTGTAAGAAACTTGAAGGTTACTTAATTAACCGTCCAGATAAACTTAAAGAACTTAAAGTTTGTCAAAACCCAGAAATATTAATCGCAGCTGCTTCTACTTTAGTAAGACAAGGTGAGGATTTAGCTAAAAATGGTGATTCTGCAAGAGTTGTGGCGATGTTTCGTCAAGCTCAAGAATGGAATCCTAAATTAAATATTAACCCAGAGATAAAAGCAAAGGCACGATATTTGGTTACTTTAGGTAGAGATTTGGCGAGAAATGGCGATTTTGAAGATGCAATAGAAAAGTTGGAAAAAGCAAAGCAGCTTGATGTTAATATTGACCTTGATCCACAAACTGAAGAATTAGATAATAACCCCTCGTCAGTAGCAGGAGAGCTTACAGCCCGATATTTAGTTAGTCAAAGTAGATTTGCGAGAAATGGCAATTTTGAAGATATGCTAAAAAAGTTAGAAAAAGCAAAGCAGCTTGATGCAAATATTGACCTTAATCCATTCACTAAAAAATTAGATAACAACCCTTCTTCAGTAGTAAGAGAGCTTAGAGCAGCATTTATGGTTCGCGAAGGATTAGATTTAATACAAAAAGGTGATTTTAAAGCTGCTATCGCAAAGTTAGAAAAAGCACAACAGCTTGATGCAAATATCGACTTTAATCCACAAACTAGAGAATTAGATAATAGTCCCCCTGAAGCATTAGTAAAAGAGTTTAAAGCAGCATCTATTGTTCGCGAAGGAGGAGCATTAATACAAAAGGATAATTTAAAAGGTGCTATAGAAAAGTTTAAAGAAGCACAACAATTTTATCCAGATATTGACCTCAATCCATTAACTAAAAAATTAGATAACAATCCGAAACTAGCAGCTAGAGAACTTACAGCAATATTTCTTGTCCGCAAAGGAGAACAATTAGTTAGAAAAGGTGATTTAGAAGGTGCTGTAGAAAAATTTAAAAAAGCACAGCAATTCGATGTAAATATTGATCTAAATCCACGAACTAAAGAATTGGATACTAATCCTGATACAACAGTTCTAGAATTTTTTAAAAATGGACAAAGATTAACGCCACCAATCTCAAACGACTCGTTAATTCCACCACCGCCACCATTGCTACCATCTTTTTAATAAGGGTTTGAACGCCAAAACCATAAAAAAGCTAAAGATGTTAGTAAAAAAGGTTTATTTTGCTTATACAGCATATGTTACAAGTTTTAGGCGATGACTTTTAGCATAGTAAGTACTGAAGAGCCACTAATTTAGTTAATAGCGCTGTAATGCTTCTATATGGTGTTTAAAGCGTTTTCTCTATCGTGAAAGGATTTTAATTGATAAGCAACTATGATTTATCTCCAATAAGTCATTACCCACACCACAAGTTCATAAAATTGTATAGGTAAATTTATCCAAAACTATTAACTATCAGAAGCATTACAACTGGTGCTTTATTGATGGAATGAAGACTTAATTATTATGACTTTGTTCCCGTAGTTAAAGTAAAAAATATACTAAATTACTAGCAGTTTATGAGTTCTTTTAAACAAGAAGATGAATATCAACTAGGAGGAAGTCTACCCGAAGAAGCTCCTAGTTACGTAGTAAGAAAAGCCGATTTTGACTTTTATCAAGGTTTAAAAGAGCGAATGCTTTGCTACGTATTGAATTCCCGACAAATGGGAAAATCTAGTTTACAGGTGCGAACAATGTCAAAGCTTGAAAGAGAAGGTTTTGCTTGCGTTGCATTTGATATGACGGAGCTTTGCGTTAATCAAGTCACTGAAGATGAATTCTATAGTGGATTTGTTAGTCATTTAGCGAGCGAATTAAATTTAGATATTGATTTACAAAACTGGTGGTACGAACACAGCTTTATTCAACCATCTTTACGGTTAAGTAAATTTGTTGAAGAAGTGCTATTACAACTTCCACAAGATATTGTCATATTTATAGATGAAATTGATATCCTTCTAAATTTCAACTTTAAAAATGATTTTATGGCTTTTATTCGCTCTTGCTATCACAAAAGGATTGAAAAACGCTCCCTAAATCGTCTTACTTTCGCTCTATTGGGAACTGCAACTCTAGAAGAGTTATTTCAAGATAAAAATTATATAAATGATACATATTTTCAGATCCAACATCGAGCGATAGAATTAACGGGTTTTCAGCTTCATGAAGTAGAGCCATTACAAAAATCATTAACTACAGTAGCCGATAATCCATCACTGGTAATGCAAGAAATCCTTTTATGGACGGGAGGACAGGCGTTTTTAACTCAATGGGTTTGTCAGCTAATTTCTACTTCCGGGTTGCGGATATTTGAAGGGGAAGAAGCGAAAAGTGTTTCTTGGATTGTGCGATCGCGCATTATCGAAAATTGGTTATTACAGGATAATCAACAACATTTTTATACTATTAAAGACCGCATTATCAACAATAAAATACCTGCTTATAAATTATTGCAGCTGTATCAAAAAATTTTGCACTATGGAAATATTTCTGCTGATGATAGTCCTGAAGTTTTGCAATTATACTTGTCGGGTTTGGTGAAAGAGCATGATGGTAAGTTAGAAATTTATAACCGCATTTATAAATCGGTTTTTGATGATACTTGGGTAGCGAAAGAGCTACAGGTTTTATATCAGAGTGTAGAAAGTTTTTTTTGAGAGAAATTTGATATTAACCGATTAAAGCTTCATCTACTCACAACATCCGAAATTATCAAAATTAAAAATAATAAAAATTAGTTTGTAGTAAGCGCTTACTACAAACTAATCAATTTTACGTTGGCTTATCTAATCTTAGTTATTCCAAGGAATCGCATTCGGTTGGTCGTTAATATTGACCCCAATAGCGAGGGGGGTTTAAATTACCTTCGACTTCTGCCCAAAAACTCCATCCTGCGTTTCTACCGTTGCCATCATGGAATTCTGCCATACGAAAGCCTCTTTTACCATAAGTTCTGAGTCCTACTCGGTTACACATTCTATCTGCAACTGCTTGAGACGTTAATTTCCTACCTTGAACATTTGGAATTGTAAACACCGTACCACCAGACCAAGAATTTTTAGTTGCACCACCAGGTGTTATTTGAGATGGTGGTAGACCTGCTGGTGCTGGAGCGCCAGTCTTTCTGATACATAATAAAGAGCGATATGCATTTATACTAGTATCGCCAGTGTAAGGGTTGGTACTACCAGGCTTTCCATAATCTGCACCAAATAAAACGTAGGTTTTGGAGCCGAGAGTTAAAGGGCTTCCTTTGATTGTCCAAGTCATAGCCTTACCGTTGCCTGAAATAGGACGTGGAGGAATAGGAATAGGGCGTGGAGGAATGCCAGGGTAGGTCGGTCTTATTCTACGGCTATCAGTATTTTGAGCAAGTATAACTTTATTTGACATCAGTGCATCTGTCTTATTCAACCTAGATAAACTTTGAGAAGTTTGTGCTTTGCTTGGAGTCGCAGCAATAGTTGAATTAGCACCAATAAATGGTGTTAAAACGGTACCAAATGCAAATAATGCGATTAATTTTGATTTGATTGAAGATGCAAACATATTAATTGTCCTTGTTGTTAGGGTGTGAAATTGTACATAAATATCCAGCTAGATAAAAGTTAGGTCATGTTATTTAACTCTTATCTAGCGTTAAGATGAAGGCTAGTTTTGACTCTTATTGAATTGTTTTTAAAAGAAAATTGTAAGAGTTTTAATTACACCTTGTCCTTGTGGAGAACTTATCCAATCCAAGACTCTGCCTCTGGGAGTATGTTCTTGAACTATCGCATAGCCGCCGATTCTACTAAGAATCTCTGGTGGAACTTTTGCTTGCCAGTTTACAGTACGATTACTTTTTCCAATCCATTTACCATCTACACCATATCGCTGTTGCTGGGTACTCCAGATAGCATTTCCAGATTTATCAGTAAATGCGATTAAAACTCCACCAGTAAAACCACTTGTTTTCCGACTAGTCCAGGTTTTAGTTCTAGCATTTAGGTTTCCATTTGAGTCTAAGTCGAATAAGGTTTCCATATATCCTCTTCTGACTACTTTATTTTTTCGCGTTCCTTGTATGGGGAAAGTTACGTTTTGTGCTTGTGCTATAGTTATGCTTTTTTCCGGAGTTGATGAAAGAATTGAAGCATGATTTACTTCAGACTTCGACAGAGCGTTAGCGGGCATAATAGTTGCTGCAAATGGCATAGCCGAACTTAACAAAACAGTAGCGATAGCTAAATTATTGGCGATTGTCTTTTTAAGATTAGTTGTCATTTTATTTTCTTGTTTGTTTGACTTTAATTTGTGTTTTGATGAAAGCGTTTCGTTTGATTCGCTTTCCTCTTCATGTACCTATACTCACAGATTATTTATTAATAGTCAGCCGGAAAAAAACAGGTTATTGATTTGTATTTCAAAAAACAATTTATGATGATAAAACCGGAAAAAATCGGCAACAAATAAAGTTCCGGAAAAAATCCGGTTTTTTCCAGTTATTTATCCAGATGTCTATGGTGGGTGCGATAATAATGTTAATAATTTATTGTAAGAACAGGGAACATTCGTTCTTATATTTGTTGGGAGTTGCTAAGATCCATGAAATCCGAATCAGAATTAACCTGGAAGCAAACACAAAATCTAGTAGATGATTTAGTTTTCCAAGTCACCAAAAAACACCTTGGTGCTTCAGAAGTACAGGTACTGCATGGAGCCTGGTATGGGAAAACTTATGAAACTATTGCATCCGAATCTTTTCTCGCGGTTAAGTATATTGGTGAAGTTGGTGGCAGATTATGGAGTAACCTTTCTGAAGCATTAGGAGAAGAAGTTAAAAAAACTAATTTTCGTCAAGCACTACAGCGACAATGGGAAAAACAAGCGGAGCATAACGGGAATACACCCAAAATCTCAGAAATACAACCATTAATAAACGAATTTACTGAAGAAACCATTAATTGAACGTCCGAACATTGAATCTTACTGTTATGAGCAAATATCCAAACCGGGTGTATTGCTGCGAATTCATGCACCATTGCAGTTTGGAAAAACAGAACTAATGTCACGAGTAGTGAAACATAGCGTAAAACTTCAATACCGCACGGTAGTTTTAAATCTGCGAGATGCAGTAACTGAAGATTTTCAGAGTTTGGATAACTTTTTGCAGTGGTTGATTATTAGTATTAGCGAAATCTTAGAGATAGAGCAATCTGTGGAAGAACATTGGGCTAAAAGCTTGGGTAACTGTAAGATAAAAAGCCGAACTTACTTTGAAAAGTATATTTTACCTGGTGATAGTCCTATTACTATTACTTTAGATGAAGTAGATAAATTATTTCCACATGAAGAAATAGCAGGAGATTTTTTAGGAACGCTACGAACTTGGCATGAATACGCAAAAACTAAACCTCTTTGGCAGCAATTACGATTATTAATATTACATAGACAAGTTTATAATCAAATAAATATTAATCAATCACCCTTTAATACCGGAACCGAAATTAAATTAATAGATTTTACTAGCGAACAAGTGGAATCTTTAGCAAAGAAATATAAATTAAACTGGGGAAACACTCAAGTTGAACAGCTAATGGCAATGGTGGGAGGACATCCATATTTAATAAAAAAAGCCATAGAGGTAATATCGCGCCAGGATATAACTTTAGAAAACTTATTGAAGTCTGCACCTACAGCTTCTGGGTTTTATCGGACTCATTTAGAAAGACATTTACGTTACTTACAATCAAATACTGCACTCTTAGATATTTTTAAAGAAATTGTATTGTCAGATAGTCCCATTCAAATCAATACAGATATCTCATTAGATGATGCAGTCAAATTATATGATTGTGGATTAGTAGAGCTTTCAAATAATAGTGTAGCGCCACGCTATCAAATTTATAGTTTATATTTTCAAGAAAGGTTAGCGAGTTGCCATTCTTGAATTAACGGAGCTTGCGATCGCCATTTTATAGAACTTCTGCTGGTATTTTTATCAAAAAAATGAAGAATTAAATCTTGTAAAATAGCGTATTGTTGGGTACAGCCACAACCGAATTCATGCGGTGCGAGACATTGCCATAACCCCTGTTATACTCCGCTCACGCAAGAAAGCGCCGAAGGAATTTCTTAATTTTTGCAAGTTTTTTTAGGTGGGCAAACCTCTACCGTAATTGCATACCTCATTAAATAGATATAGCAGCTGAGTTTCTAGAAGTTTAATAACGGGACTTAGTATCGGTTACGACCAAAACCTTCATAGTTCGCCTCGGTGAATCAATTGCAATTTTACTTTCTTCATGGGTTATTCACAATGTTTACCTACCCTACAAGAGAAAGCTGGCTTGCAAAACATAGCCAGCCCAAACTTGTTAGTAAGGTAAATGTAAATTGTGAACCACCGACGTATTTTACTTATTATTGAGAATGAAGATGCTCTACAGGAAGTGACTCAGCTTTGCTTAGAGACAACAGCAGGTTGGGAAGTTGTAACAACAGGGTCGGTAAATGAAGCTATTGTCAAAGCTACAACTAAACGGGTTGATGCAATTCTTCTCAATTTGAATGAAATTACATTTGATTTTGACTGGAATAGTATATTGCAATTGCACAATAACCCGACAACTCAGCAAATCCCGATAATTTTATTAACTTCTACAGAGCAGTATAAACAATTGCCTCAATTAAGTAAAGTTGGAGTAACCGCAGCGATTATCAAGCCTTTTGATTTGTCAACTATTACTAGAGAAATCGCGGCTGTATTAGGCTGGGAATATTAAAATTGTAAGCTTTTGTAAATATAACCTTCCTCTTCATAAGTTCTTCAGAACTTTTTTTTATTCTCCATTTAGAGCAACTAAGTTAATGAGTTACACAATTAGAGATTTTGAAGTTTATCCCATTGGTAACTCTGAAATAGATGCGAAAGCTGATTGATTTATATGGAGTCGATAATAAAATTTGATGATGTTGATAGGAGATATATTTTCTCAATTTTTTGATTACATTTGCAACAAATTTCAATACTCCCTGCGGAACTCTACCTTTGACTAAGGAGCCATTAATTAAATGGTACAGTCTGAATTACAACGTACAATTACGACCTCAACCGATAGCGATTTGGTTGTTAAACCCACCTCTCAAAGTAATGTTGTAGAAAGAAGCGATTATTCCCAGGTATGGGAAAGATTCTGTCAATGGGTAACTAGTACCGATAATCGTCTTTATATTGGCTGGTTTGGACTGGTGATGATACCTACTCTTTCCATAGCAGCTATCGTTTTTATAATTGCCTTTATTGCTGCTCCTCCCGTAGATATGGGTGGTTTGGGAGAACCAATTTCTGGTTCTTTACTTGATGGTAATAATATTATTACTGCTGCTGTTGTTCCCACTTCGGCGGCGATTGGACTGCACTTCTATCCGATTTGGGCAGCGGCTTCTTTTGATGAATGGCTGTGCAACGGAGGTCCATATCAGCTGATTGTGCTGCATTTTTTGATTGGTATTTATTGCTATCAAGATAGAGAATGGGAGTTAAGCTATCGTTTGGGGATGCGTCCTTGGATTAGTTTAGCTTTCTCTGCTCCAGTCAGTGCCACAGCCGCAGTACTATTAGTTTATCCAATTGGACAAGGAGGTTTTTGTGAGGGAATGCCTTTAGGAATTTCGGGGACTTTCTATTTCATGCTGAAGCTACAAGCCGAACATAATTTTCTGATGAATCCATTTCACATGATTGGAGTAGTTGGAGTTTTGGGAGGAGCATTCTTGAGCGCTATGCATGGTTCCTTGGTAACTTCGACTCTGATTCACAAATCCAGCAAACATGGTCATAAAAAACAAGCTTACGATTTTATGGCAGTTCACAATTATTTGGGAAGACTTGCGTGGTATCGCTTGAGTTTCACAAATAAGCGTAATTTGCACTTGTTATTAGCAGTTGTGCCGGTGGTAGGGATTTGGTCTGCTGCCTTGGGTGTCGTCTCTATGGCATTCAACATTAATGGCTTGAATTTTAATCGGCATATACACGATAACCAAGAGTACGTAATTAATACCTGGGCAGACTCGATTAGCTGGGCCGACTTAGGAATAAAAGTAATGAACGAAGGCAAAATTCACTCTTTTCCCTTAGATTTATCATCTGGTAATTGGTAATTGGTAGTTGGGCATTGGGGATGGGTAATTGGGCATCGGGAATTAGGAATATTATCTACCCCTTCTACCCCCTCTACCCCCTCTACCCCTTCTACCCCCTCTACCCCCTCTACCCCCTCTACCCCCTCTACCCCTTCTACCCCCTCTCTCCTTGTCCCAATTCCCAATCCCCCTTGCCATATTTGAAAAAGGAGATAATTATAATGACAATAACTCCAGAGCGAGAGCAAAAAGTAAAGGTAGTAGTTGACAAAGATCCGGTGCCTACTTCTTTTGAGAAGTGGTCGAAACCAGGACACTTCGATCGCTCTCTTACTAGAGGTCCTAAAACCACAACTTGGATTTGGAATCTGCACGCCCTGGCTCATGATTTCGATACTCATACCAGTGACTTGGAAGATGTATCTCGCAAAATCTTCGCTGCTCACTTTGGACATTTAGCAGTGATTTTCATCTGGTTGAGCGGGATGTATTATCACGGGGCAAGGTTTTCCAATTTTGAATCTTGGATGACTAACCCCACTGGAATTAAACCAAGCGCTCAAATAGTCTGGCCAATATTTGGTCAAGATATTTTGAATGCCGATATGGGTGATGGCTTCCACGGTATTCAAATTACTTCTGGACTTTTCCAATTGTGGCGGGGTGCTGGATTTACTAATACTTTCCAGCTTTACTGCACGGCAATTGGAGCGTTAGTAATGGCAGCACTAATGCTGTTTGCTGGCTGGTTCCACTATCACAAACGCGCTCCTAAACTGGAATGGTTTCAGAATGTGGAGTCGATGTTAAATCACCACTTAGCTGGACTTCTAGGTTTAGGTTCGTTGGGTTGGTGCGGACACCTGATTCATGTTTCTTTACCCACTAACAAGCTGTTGGATGCTGGGGTGGCTCTTAAGGATATTCCTTTACCTCACGAGTTCATTTTGAATTCCAGTTTAATGGGAAGATTATATCCCAGTGTTAATTGGGGTTTTATGAGTGGAGTAGTACCATTTTTTACTCTGAATTGGGATCGATACAAAGACTTTCTGACATTCAACGGCGGTCTAAACCCTACTACTGGTGGCTTGTGGTTAACAGATATAGCGCACCATCACCTAGCTATAGCTGTAATGTTTATTTTTGCGGGTCATATGTACCGCACTAACTGGGGCATTGGTCATAACATCAAGCTTATGCTCGATGACCTGAGAAGTCCTAATATGCTGCCATTTTTGAGCTTTATTGGTCCTAGAGGTCATAAAGGTCTTTATGAAGTCCTGACAACTTCCTGGCACGCTCAACTATCAGTCAATTTGGCGATGATGGGTTCTCTGAGTATGATCGTTGCCCATCATATGTATGCAATGCCGCCCTATCCTTACCTGGCAACAGACTATGCCACAGTTTTATCTTTGTTCACTCACCATATATGGATTGGAGGTTTTCTGATAGTCGGTGCTGCGGCTCATGGTGCGATTTATATGGTGCGCGACTACGACCCAGAAGTTAATTATAATAACGTACTCGATCGCGTAATTCGACACCGAGACGCAATTGTTTCTCACCTAGCTTGGGTGTGTCAATTCCTCGGCTTTCACAGCTTTGCAATGTATTGTCACAACGACACAATGCGGGCTTTTGGTCGTCCCCAGGATATGTTTTCGGATACGGGAATTCAATTACAGCCCGTTTTTGCTCAGTGGATACAGCATATTCACACAATGGCAATTGGAAATCTAGGATTGCAAGCGGCTACACCTTTAGGCAATATGTTTGGGGGCTTAAGCAATTTACAAACCTCTGGACTGGGAATGACGGCTCCAAGTTTACACGAGCCTGTTAGCTATGCCTTTGGAGGCGGTATTCTTGCAGTGGCTGGTAAAGTGGCAATGATGCCTATTCCTCTGGGAACGGCTGATTTCTTAATTCACCACATCCATGCTTTTACAATTCACGTCACGGTACTAGTTCTGCTCAAGGGTGTACTATTTGCTCGCAGTTCCCGCTTAATTCCAGATAAAGCAAACCTCGGTTTCCGCTTCCCTTGCGATGGGGCCCTGGTCGTGGCGGTACTTGTCAGGTATCTGCTTGGGACCATGTATTCTTAGGACTGTTCTGGATGTATAATTCCCTGTCGATGGTAATTTTCCACTTCTTTTGGAAGATGCAGTCGGATGTCTGGGGGACGGTTGATGGTAATGGGGTAGTTACTCACATTACTGGTGGAAACTTTGCGATGTCATCGATTACGAATAACGGCTGGTTGCGGGACTTTCTCTGGGCGCAATCTTCCCAAGTAATCAATTCCTACAATAGTGCGCTTTCTGGATACGGGTTAATGTTCTTAGCCGGACACTTCGTTTTTGGCTTCAGTTTGATGTTCCTATTTAGCGGTCGTGGCTACTGGCAAGAACTGATTGAATCCATTGTTTGGGCGCACAACAAGTTAAAAATTACCACAGCGATTCAGCCCCGTGCTTTGAGCATTGTTCAAGGTCGGGCTGTGGGTGCTGCTCACTATCTCTTGGGAGGAATTGTTACTACTTGGGCATTCTTCCTAGCACGAATGAGCGCACTTGGTTGAAGAAACATCAAAACTCTTGTTCGACTCTCGTACTCTCACTCTCGTGACTCTCGTTACTAGGCAGAGCCTAGTAATGGATAAAGGGAGGCTCTGCCTCCTGAGATGGAAGGCAGAGCCTTTAGATATGCATTCCCTGGCAGAGCCAGGGAACGAGGAGCGCAAAAACGAAAAAACCAACCTAGAATTCATAATTTTCCCTTACTCAAAAACAATGAAAGTTTATGGCAACTAAATTTCCTAAATTTAGCCAAGACTTGGCACAAGATCCGACAACTCGTCGCGTTTGGTATGCGATCGCAACTGCTCACGATTTTGAAAGTCACGACGAAATGACGGAGGAAAATCTTTATCAAAGGATTTTTGCTTCTCACTTTGGTCATTTGGCGATTATCTTCCTGTGGGCTTCGGGTATTCTGTTCCACGTTGCTTGGCAAGGTAACTTTGAAGTTTGGATTAAAGATCCACTCCACGTACATCCAATTGCCCACGCGATTTGGGATGCTCAATTTGGACCACCAGCGATTGAGGCTTTTACTCAAGCTGGAGCGCATAATCCCGTAGATATCTGCTACTCTGGCGTTTACCATTGGTGGTACACCATCGGTATGCGGGCAAATAATGAACTTTATGGTGGTTCGTTGTTTCTTTTACTACTTGCGGCTGTATTCTTATTTGCAGGATGGCTGCACCTCAAGCCGAAGTTTCGTCCGGGACTTGCTTGGTTTAAAAACAACGAATCTCGTCTAAATCATCACCTAGCTGGTTTATTCGGTATTAGCTCTTTGGCTTGGGCTGGACATTTGATCCATGTCGCAATCCCCGAATCTCGCGGTATTCATGTTGGCTGGAATAACTTTCTAGCTGTGGCTCCACACCCCAGTGGATTGTTACCGTTTTTCACGGGTAACTGGGGTGTTTACGCACAAAATCCGGATACGGCCAATCATGTATTTAGTTCTTCTGAAGGTGCGGGGACGGCAATTCTCACCTTTTTAGGTGGCTTCCACCCGCAAACAGAATCGCTGTGGCTAACAGATATGGCGCATCACCACTTGGCGATCGCAGTGATTTTCATTGTTGCGGGTCATATGTACCGTACCAATTGGAGTATCGGTCACAGCATGAAGGAAATGCTCAATGCTAAGAACTTTTTTGGGCAGAAGGTGGAAGGGCAGTTCAATTTACCTCACCAAGGACTGTACGATACAATCAACAACTCTTTACATTTTCAACTGTCTTTAGCGCTAGCTTGTTTGGGTGTAGCGAGTTCTTTGGTGGCACAGCATATGTATTCGATGCCGCCTTATGCTTTCATAGCTCGCGATTTTACTACAATGTCAGCGCTTTATACCCATCACCAATACATAGCCGGATTTTTGATGGTAGGGGCATTTTCTCACGCTGCGATTTTCTGGATTAAAGACTATGACTCAGAATTGAACAAGGGTAATGTCCTAGAAAGAGTTTTGCAGCACAAAGAAGCGATTATTGCTCACCTGAGTTGGGTATCTCTATTCCTTGGCTTTCACACTTTGGGATTGTACGTTCACAATGACGTAGAGGTTGCTTTTGGTGCAGCGGATAAACAAGTCCTAATTGAGCCAGTATTTGCTCAGTTTATCCAGTCGGCTCACGGAAAAGTACTCTACGGATTTAACACTTTGCTGTCGAACTCCGATAGTATTGCTTCGACAGCATGGCCGAACCACGCTAACGTTTGGCTGCCCGGTTGGCTCGATGCAGTTAACAGTGGTGCGAACTCCTTATTTTTGACAATTGGTCCTGGTGACTTTTTGGTTCACCACGCGATCGCCTTGGGCTTGCACGTTACCACCTTGGTTTTAGTTAAAGGTGCGTTGGATGCTCGTGGTTCCAAACTAATGCCAGATAAGAAAGACTTTGGTTACTCTTTCCCTTGTGATGGTCCCGGACGTGGCGGTACCTGCGATATCTCTGCTTGGGATGCTTCTTATCTAGGTGTATTCTGGATGCTCAATAGCCTTGGTTGGATAACATTCTACTGGCACTGGAAGCATTTAGCTATTTGGTCTGGAAATGTCGCCCAATTCAATGAAAATTCTACTTATTTGATGGGCTGGTTCCGAGACTACTTGTGGAACTATTCAGCATCACTGATTAACGGTTACAATCCTTACGGTACCAATAACCTAGCTGTTTGGACTTGGATGTTCCTCCTCGGACATTTAGCTTGGGCTGTGAGTTTCATGTTCTTAATTACTTGGCGGGGTTACTGGCAAGAGTTGATTGAAACTCTCGCTTGGGCACACGAACAAACACCACTATCTTTTGGTTACTGGAAAGATAAGCCTGTTGCTTTGTCTATTGTTCAGGCTCGTTTAGTTGGCTTAACTCACTTCACCGTTGGTTATATTGCCACCTATGGGGCATTTCTAATTGCTTCGACGGCAAGTCGATTTGGTTGACGATTTTCACAATATGTAAAGACGTAGCAATGCTACGTCTCTGCATTCAATAAAAAAACCTATTTTTTACTACTATTATTAAAGCTGAGAAAACTTATTTTTGAGCTTTACAAATTTGTCATTCGACCTCCTCTGACATGAGAGCCAAAGCCTATTTGTTAGAGGTTTTTTTTATGCTTAATTAATTGAAAAAGTATTGATTTTTGTGACAATTAAATATAAAAAAGTACATTCATTTATAAAATTAAGATAAGAGGATTTTCATAAGTAATAAAATAAAGAATAGGGAACTATGGCTAATACCGATACAGAAATTATAAAACCATATCAAGGCAACCCCTTTGTTGCAAATTTATCTACACCTATCAACGATTCTCCCCTAGCAAAAGCCTTTATTAATAATTTACCTGCTTATCGTCAAGGCTTAACTCCTTTTATGCGAGGTTTAGAAATTGGTATGGCTCACGGTTACTTTCTAGTAGGACCAGAAGTTGTAGTTGGACCACTCCGAGAAACTGCACATGGGGCTAATTTAAGTGGATTAATTACCGCTATTTTTATCACTGTATCAGCCTGTTTGGGCATATCTATTTTTGCCTTGGCTACTTTTCAAGGAAATCCTCGCGGGGCTTATAACTCCTACTGCAAAGATCCTTTAAGACCATTGCGAACTCGTGAAGAATGGAATCAACTTAATGGGGGAATATTTATTGGTTCAATGGGTGGAGCCGTGTTTGCTTACTTGCTATTAGAAAATTTTGATGCTTTAGATGCCATGCTTCGCGGTGCAGTTAATGTTGGCTGATGTTTGATTTTTGGGCTTAAATTTTCAATAGCTATTTACTTCTATCTAAGCAGGAGAATAATCATGGTAGATATCACACAACTGACAGGAGAATATGCGGCTTCCTGGTTGCCTTGGATAATGATTCCTTTAATTTTTTATATCCTACCTTTCCCCATTTTCGCTATCCTTTTTCTTTGGATTGAAAAAGAAGATATTGAAGAAGAAAGAACGGATATTCCAGTAAATCAAATGATGGGTAATGTCACAAATATGGACTAATTTTTCAAGTTTTATTGATTGGCAGTGAGTGTGTGACAAGTAATAATTAGTAAGTAAAAAGTAATAAGTAACACCTCTCCCGCTAATGGTAGAGGATTCAAGTAATAAATGCAGGTTTTTATTCGTCTTTAAAAGACGAGGCTTTGTACCATACTTCGGGCAATATTTATTACTTTTTACTTCTTACTTCTTACTTAAGCCCGAAGGGCTTTGGTCAAAGCTGGCAATGATAAAGTAATGCTTTGTCGATCGCCGTAATTTCTATGTCCCTTTTATCGCTCCCCCAATCGCTTCATCCAGATTTACCCCTCACTGCTCTTGCGCCGATGCAGGATGTAACAAACCTCTGGTTTATGAAGATTATTGCCGATTACGGCAGCCCTGACTACTTTTTTACCGAATATTTTCGCGTGCGGGATGATTCGCGGCTCAATCCAAAAATTCTGGCTTCAATCACCGAAAATGATACCAATCGCCCCGTTTTTGCTCAAATGATTGGCGAAAGTATCCCAGATTTAGTCAGAACAGCGCGAGAACTTTGTCGCTACAATATTGCTGGAATTGACTTGAATCTAGGTTGTCCGGCACCTAGAGTTTATCGTAAAAATGTTGGCGGTGGATTGCTGCGAGAACCGGAAAAAGTGGATCGGATTTTAGCAGAATTGCGTTCAGCTGTGAACGATCGCCCTTTAACAGTTAAGATGCGCGTCGGTTTTGACAACACAGATAATTTTTACCCGATTTTAGATACGATTAATCGCCACAGCATTGATTTACTGAGTTTGCACGGCCGCACGGTGAAAGAGATGTACCACGGTGAAGTAAAATACGATTTGATTGCTCAAGCAGTCAAAAGGGTGGATTGTCCGGTGCTTGCAAATGGTAATATCAACTCAGCTGCAACTGCCCTCAAAGTGCTTTCTCAAACTGGTGCGGCAGGTGTGATGGTGGGACGCTGGGCGATCGCCAATCCTTGGATTTTTAATCAAATTCGGCAGGCATTGCAGTTTGAGCCGATTTCGCCGGTTCCCTTGGTTGAAGTACGTAAATATATAGATAGTTTACGGCAAACCCCCGAAGCAATAAAAACACCGGAGCGAGCGCGTGCGGGACACCTTAAAATGTACCTCAACTACATCGCACTCTTAGTTGACACCGAAGGTCATTTTCTGCGGCTAATGCGAAAGACACAAACCGAGGTAGAACTGCTTAAACTTTGCGATCGGGTTCTCCTTGCCGATAGTAACCAAAACTTAGCCCTAGCACCTTACTCAAGCAATTAATTTGTTACGTGCAAGCAATCCGATGTTAATTAAATATTCGTTAAAAAGCTTTGCTGGTTTGCAGTAGATAGAATCTTAGTTTTTTCAAAGCTGGGAGATGTCAAAAACCGATAAAATACTTATATAAATAATACTGAATAAAAAAATACAAAGGGATTGAAGCACGTAGTGGAAAAATTAAAAAGTTTGTTGTCATTGACTCTTGATGAACTTACAGAATACAGCACCGATGCTCGTAAAATAGAAAAATTGCGACGGAAGATTTGTTTAGCCGTACCAATGGCAGAACAAAGAAAGGTAAAAGAAGAATTATTGACGCAGATGCCTGCTGGTGAAATAAATAAAATTATCGAAGAACAACGGCAAACAGTAGCTTTACCGTTTTGGGGAATTGGTGGTTTAGGTTTGTTGCTTGGAATTTCACTTCATCAACCCATCGGCTTGTTAGCTGCAATCGGCGGTACTTTTGCTGCCATTAAAATTCAGAAATTAGGTTGGGAAATGCAAGCCAAGCGACTTTTACTGCAAACACTTGAAGATATTGAAGTTCGTTCTAAGCAACCGAATTAAAATGCATCTTCTATAGTTTGAGCAGAAAATAGATGTCGCCAAACCTGCGGAATAATGCTTTCACGATTAGAAACCGGGAATCTAGCTATTGGTACAAGATGTGCATTTTAACTTACATCTTGCACCAGTTGTAATAACTGCCTTGGAATTTATTCCAAGGCTTATACACAAAGTCCGATCAATCAGACTGAGCAAAGATTCCAGTAGGTTTTAATGTACTATGGCGTTCCACTACGCCCTCGCCGCACCTGCGGTGAACGCTAACGTATATTAGCCGCATCAATTGATTTCTCTACGTTCACGCGGAGCGTGCGGGCTAGAAAGCCTCCGGCTTACAAGGTGGTTGTGAAGGCTGAACGAAAATGGTGCAATATGTCAGTTTTAACGTACTTGCTTTGTTAGCCTGGGAATTGATTTGGAGGCGGATTTAAAGCTAGTGGATAATGTTGAAAATGTCATGTTTTACATTTTGTACCATTATCAAAACCGCCGGGTAATCTAATTTAAATACCTACGCAATGTTACTTCTAAGAGGATGTTTTAAAAGTCTAATTTAATACTTTACTTGTTGCTGAATCACATATGCCCCCAATATATGATGTGTTTTTTAATGTACATAGTGGCTCGTTAGGATTACATTTATCAATCTCGTCTTCCAAAAACTTGAGATTAGATACCGCAGAGTTTAGAAACTGTCGAACTTCAAACTCCTTATTATCTTTGGAGATCAAATTGGGGACAATTGCAGATCCGATCGCCCCAAGCATTCCCAATAAAGCAACCACAACTGGAATGGTATTTTGACCCGATTTGTTGCCTTTTGAACTCATGACTGATGTACTGGATTGATTTTATCTTCACTGTTATGACCGAAGCGGTCTAACGCTTCGCATCAGCGGTAGACAAAGCGCGTAGCGGTTTGGCGATCCGGCTGCATACGCTTGTTATATTTTGTGTAATTTCTTTGCTGCAACAAAATAGCTAGATGCTCCTTTGAATATTTCTTCGGACTCAATGGCCTCGAGTTCCCCTTTTGCTAACAAAATGTCTATGTCACTACTTTTTATTCTTCTAATTGGAATGGGAATTACTCCAAACTTACACAATATCCGAACCAGCTGTATCTGGAGATTAACTAAAAATGACATCTTTTGCCCTAAGCAAGGCGTTACAGAAATAAATATGCCGTCAGGCTTTAACAGGTCATTTATTCGATACACAACATTTTGCGGATTGGGTACTGTGTGCAACATGTTGAAAGCTAGAATCATATCAAATGATTCATTTTGAAATTTATCTTCAAATAAGTCCGCCTTTTCGAAGTGTACATTATCAATTTTACTAACAACTGCTTTCTCTTTTGCTATCCGAATCATCTCAGATGAGATATCGATACCTTGTATTTCTTTCACCTGACTGGAAAACTCACAGGATGCTGTGCCGGTTCCGCATCCATAATCCATAACGATATAACTATCTTTGAGGTGCTTTTTGGTGTTCTCCCTTGCCTTTTTATGGATGTATTCAAAACGCTTTTCTGTCTTGTCATAATTTTTTGAAGCCTTATTCCAAAAATCTTCCGACTTATTCATTGTTTATAGCTCCTTGAAAAACATAACGCTCAGCTAAATGGCGAAGTAATGTTGGCGACTTTTGTGCGTTTCTTTGCACAAAAGGTGCCAATATTACAAAGAGCGAAGTTAATCCAAACTCCCCACCGATTGGGTTAATTCGGATTAGTTGGAAACGCCCCCGGTTGTGACTCCACCTGTACCTCCAACCCCCACCGATTGGGTTAATTCGGATTAGTTGGAAACCCTTATGTATCCAGTTTACAGCAATGTTCACTTCTTCCCCACCGATTGGGTTAATTCGGATTAGTCGAAAACTTGTAGAGACGTAGCACTGCTACGTCTCCCAACCCGTTGAAAAAAAACTCGTCAATTAAAGCCAATTCCCAACTAAGACATAAGGTGCCCAAATCAACGGCGGTTCACTATTCTTTAAAAGTTTAATTTGGGCTTGCTGTAAAGCTTTTGCTTTGTTCGATTTATGCTGTTGTAATTCTCGGTAAAATTGACTCATCAATTGAGCAGTAGATTTATCTTCAACAGCCCATAAGCTAGCTAAAGTACTCCTGGCACCCGCACTAATAGCAATCCCAGAAAGCCCTAAAGTTGCTCTTTTATCTCCATTAGCGGTTTCGCAAGCACTAAGTACTAATAACTCAATAGCTTGAGAATCTGCATTTTTATTAATCTGAAATAATTTATCGAAGTCTTCAAGTTTTAATAGTTTGTTCCACGTCAAAATATAGGTTTCTTCTGAGTTTGAACTAAAATTACCGTGGGTAGCAATATGAACTATGGTATATTTGGCTGAATCAATTTGCTTTTCTAAGTTGACATCGGTGAAGGATCGATCGATCAGTTTTTTACTTTTAGGTATTTGTAACCTAATTGTATCCAACTCAAGCTGCACGTTATTGAGAGGATTAAATTCTTGATTATTAATTATTCGCTTTTCGGTGACTCCAGCCATCAGAATATTTAATTCTTTTCTTTTTAACGGTTTTGGCTCCAGCATTTGCAAACCTGGAGTTAAAACAATGGCATATTTTTCGATTAAATATTTTGGCTGTTTTTCTTGCGCTTTACTATCGTATAATACCGCCATTGGAATATTTCTTAAGTTGCCATCTAAGACAAATACCAATGTTTCTATTTTGTTTTGTTCTAAATCAGCTTCTAATGGTTGAATTAACCAACTATATATCTTTCCAGAGATTTGATTTACTTTCTTAATTTGTTCTGGTTGTCTGAGACTGTATTGTAGTTTTTCTAAGGTGTTTTCAAGTTCATTCGCTTTAAGAAAAGTGGTGTAACGATTAAATTTATCTTGATTGGGAAGTTTGAGAATTATTTCGAGACGGTTTTGTAAAATAATTGGGTAAATAACTGCTGCTGCGGTATCAGTGTTATCAACTACTGTATCAATAATTTCAGGTTTAGCCTGCAAGCAAACTTCCTGAAAGTAATTTTCTATTTCCCTTAATTGTAGAGCTTCAATCACATCGCGGGCTTTTTTTAAGTTGTTGCTAACTAAGTTTTGTTTACTCAAACTTTTTGTAGTTACATTCTGAGATGGTGACTGTAAAAGTAAATCAACGAGTTGTCTATAAACTGGCTCTACTTTATCTCGAAATGAATATTGTATATCTGAATTGAGTACGAGCAAATCACCACGCAAATCGTTTAAATTCTCTACCGCTTGAGAATAATATTCTATTGCTGAGGTAGTGTTTTGTTCAAGTTTGAATATATATCCTAATTGCCATTGCCAAAGATAAGCTATATCTTGAGCTTCTATTCTCAAGGCTAAGTCAACAGCTTTTTTAGTTAGTTTACCAGCGGAATTCAAATTTTGGGTTTGTAAGTATACGCTACCAAGAGTACCCATTGCATAAGATTGCAATCTTGTATCTTCCAAGGTTTCCGCTTGTTTAATCGATAAAGCTAAAATTTTGGCTATCTTTTCCCATTCCGGTACATTGCTCGGACTTACTTGTTTTAATAATAATAGATTTTGTGCTAAATTAATCCGAGCCTTAAGTGATGTGTTAGATACGGGCAATGTATTGATAGTTGGTTGCAATTCAGAGAATAATTTGCCAGCTTTGGAAAATTCTTCAAGTTCTATTAATACACTAAATTTATTTAATTGGGCTTTAACTTTGATTGCGGGTGATGTCGATACAGCTACAGTTTTATCGTAGTTTTCTAAGGCTTGCTGATATAATTTTCTTGTTTCTTCAGATATCGGTTTACTCACATAAACTAACGGCGAAGTTTGCTCAAATATTGTTGCGTTTTGTAAAAGCGACTGCTCTTTATTTCCCTTTGCACGTTGAGCGTTACCCAAACTCAGCAAAGTTTGAGCGATTTGAGGATTAGATTTAATTTCTTGAGCGGTTTGATAGCTTTGCTGTAAAATTTTTAAGGAGGCTTCAATTTCCCCTAAATGTAATTGAACGTCACCAAAACTGCGTAATGCTGTTACTTTAAGAACGGAGGCTGGCTGTTGATTTAATTCGGGAAGCACTTGTTCTAAAGTTTTCAGAGCTAGGTGATAACGTCCTAAAGCTTGTAATGCCAGACTTTGATTGATTAAACTCCGAATTTTTGCATTATTGAAATCACCTCGTTCGTAGATAGCAGTAGCTTTTTTCCAGTTTTCTAGAGCTAATAAGGGTTTTCCTAACGTTAACTGGATGTTAGCTTGAATATCTAAAACTTGAGCAAATACTTTTAATCTTTCCTTGTCATCATCAATATTTAATTTATTTTCTAATAATTGACGGCTTTGGATAATGTACTTCAGAGCTTGCTGATATTCACTAATTTGCTTGTAAGCGTTGGAAATATTGCTGAGTGCGATCGCCTGTTTAATTGGATTACTTTGATTTTGAAAAGTTAGCGCTGCTTGCTCTAAAATAGATATCGCTTCTGAAAACCTTTGTGCATCATAAAGTTTTTTACCTTTTTCCAATAAATCTTCTGTATTTATCTGATTTTGACTAATTTGAGCCAGATAAGCTGGATTAAAATTACTTTGTGTGAAATTATTTTGAGCATCAGCTTTCGGTAGCGAAACAGGAATTAAAATTGATTCGCAAACAAAAGTGAATATACCTGCTAAAACAAATAAAATTATTTTTGAAAGCCATCTTTTATATTGCATATTTTTTTACTGAACAACACTTAAATTATTAAAATTGTATTGCTAAAATTTGCACGCTTTCATATTGCTTGAGACGTAGTAATGCTACGTCTCTACATTTGATATTATGTTTACCGCAAAATTAATTGGCTTGACTCACCGAAGCAACTTGAGATTTTTGCTTTATTGTTTCAATTTATTTAAATACTATTTAGCATAGCTTAAAAACGTCTGTGGGGACAAAAGATAGTAAAATAAATCGATGGTTCAACCCAATCTGTGATATGAATGTATTCATTTTCATCTATAAATCTATCCGTTTCAGGTGATTCTAGAAATTGAATATTATTAGTTGTCTCTCGCTCAAGAAGATGTTTGAACCCAGTTAAACGATTTAACCTGGACAATATATAAGAGAAAGGATTTTGTAAATATTTCATAATGAGTGTTTATATCTAACGCTTAAAGTTTGACTACGAATATATAGGAGCCAGTTCGATCTAATTATGCAGTTTGGATCGAAATGCTAATAATTAACTTTCTAACAATCGGTATATCACGAACTGTACTTATTAATTGCGATTAGGAACTTGATTACAAATCTTAATGAATAAATGTTAATAAAACAGATAATTTTTGGATAATCTGCATAAATTAGCAAAAGCTTCCCCTATAGGATAAATAGAATAAACTCGCACCTTTTAACGGGAGGTAGAAGTCAAAAAAATTTATGCATTATCAATTAAAAATTCAAAATTACCATTACCTAAAGTTTGAGGCTTGAAGCAAGGAATATGCTTTTATCTTTTTCTCCTCAATTAAACAATTAAAAAATAATTATTTTTTAATTTTTAATGCGGGCATTTTTAATTTTGAATTAAAAAAATGGTCAAATGCACCATATTATGTACTGAAGAATAAAAATTAACTTCCGATTGTTTACAACTAGAGATTTACTTACCATGCGAAATATCAATAATCAAAAACTCGATAAAGAAGCAATAAATATTTTGTACGGTAACGATCGGGGATGTTTTTCTAATATGTGGAAATATGATATAGATAGTCTTGATTTACACGATAATAAAACAAAATTAAAAACTAAACATTTAGGTAACGAAATCTTTGCAATTTGCTTGATTGCAACTCTTTTTTCGATCGGCTTTGGAGGTAGTCATTTAATTAAAAGTAGGACTAAGGGGCAATTGATTTATCATCCAGTTCCACAAACATCTAGTACTATTCGTCAATGAAAAATAGTTTAAGCAAAGCTAAACTGACATGAATAAACCAGGATAATAACAAATCAAATCATATTCAAATAGAATTTATCTGATGGCACATTCTAAAAATAGTGTTGTTCCGCTAAAACCGGAATTTAGGCAATATGTTCGCTCAAGTGTGGTAGAAAATAAATCTGAATCTACAGCTAAATCAGGTTTGATATATGTAATAGTAATAATTATTTGGTGTTTTGGAATGCTGCTGTTAGCTAAAGCTAGCCATAAGTTTTTACAAGAGATTTGTCTTAATTCAGTTCAAAAAATACATTTGAAAGTGAAGTATTAGTAGTCAACCGCATTAATTTTGCAGGGTAAATTATTCGTAGTGGGAGCGTCTCGCTCCCTGGTTGTCCTTCTAATCTAATTGTTGCATTTCCCGTTTCAATATCCCATAATCTAACTAATTTTACCGCGTTACCATCGCTTCCCGTAGCTAAATTTTGCCGTCATGGCTTAAAGCAACTGCAAGTAGCCAATTAATCGGAATTATGACTTTCAAGTGTATGCAATTGTCTTGCAGAGTCAACTTCCCATAAATATATTTGATCGTCAATGGCTGTAGCGAATAAGTTGTTTGTTGGACTGAATTTTGCCGCAAAAATACTACTTAAAGTGTTGGTAAATATTGATTTACTTAAATCGGAATTAGCAAAGTTTGTTTGTACCCATTTCTAAGCATTATTTTTTACAATTCAAAATTTTCCTTAATAATCACATTTCCCAAACTAATTTGTATACTAAATTTTTTCCCTGGTTTCCCCTTGAAAGGTTTCAATTGAATGTAATTATCTTGAATTCTAGACGTAACTTCTTGGAGGGTTTTACCAGCTTTAGAAATTAACAGCAACTTGATATTCTGCGGTAAATATTTTTCGCTATTCATGGGATATAGCTGAGCTAAAACGTTAATTTTATCTTCACTAATTTCATCTTGACTGTCAGCAGATTTATCAGGAGATATATTAACTAGCAGCGCAACTTTTCTATTACCCAAATCTATGCCTAAATCAATAATTTTCGCTTTTTTAGTAGCTTTATCAAGATTTCTGGTACTAAAAGCTAAATTTAATTCTGGATTGGAAATGGAATCTATTGTTTGCCAAGCTTCATCAATTACTCCTTGCAACCATTGACTTAACTTAGTGGTAGTTGTGTTTACAAGTTTGGATAAACTTTGATTCGCAACGGGTAGAGCAAATTCGGATGCTTGCAAGTAACGCTGATACACTAATAAATGGCTTGGTTCCATATCAAATAGAGACAGGGGTAGTTGATAACAACCTTCATCTACAGATAATTTCAAACTACTTTTAATCTCTATCAATTGATTGTAAGGTAAAAAGCCTCTAATTATAACTTCTTCCTCTTCTTCCAATACCTCTAAAAGCACATAATAATGGGCTGTTAATTCCGGCTTTTCGATTACCGCTTGTGGTATTTTGACAACTTCATCTAACAAATGCTCGGTGGCGATCGCACAAAATTTGAAGTCATCAATTTTGAGATTTCCAACAGTTTCAATAAAGCTGGTATCTCTGGATACTACTTTATTTGGTAAGCGCTCGCATAACCATTCCTCAAATGCAAGTAGTGCTAATGCATTAAGATAGGCTTGCCAAGAATCGTTAGGATTAGTGGTATCTAAAGAACTGATTTTTTGTGCTAACAAGAAATGTTCGGGTTTCTAACCAGACGGTTTCTCGTAGCAAAAGCCTTAACTCTTGAGAATAAGTTGAATTTGGCATGATCTTACCTAGTGTATAAAGGTAAATAGTTGTGAGCCGGAAAAGCTTATGCAGTTTATTATATGACTCTATGGACTTATGGTAAGATTTTTAATTAAGGATATAAGCCTCATACTTTAGGCTAAGTTAATTTTGAATTTTGAATTTTGAATTTTGAATTGTTTTGACTATTGCTTACCTATCTGTTTCTAGCATAATTTAGCTTCTTGCCCCTGTAGAGATTGTTGAATATAACAACGAAGTTCCTTAGCATATGGACTATTCATCGTCCGATTTTTACCCGCTCTAATTTCTTCGGCAGCTTGTTGAAATATTTCTCCATCAACATAGGATTCAATTTGTTCGGTTAAAGTTAGAAGATAATTTGCTTCGGGTGGAATTTTAGTTAAACCTTTCTCTGCGGCTTTTTTCAAAATACTGTCCAACATCTGCTCAACCGTTTTAGTACGCACTTTTAATAAAAGTTCTCCGGGATTCAAAATTCGTCTTGCTTGATCCCAACTAGTCATTCCTAATTGAGGTGCAATCTCTTTTAAAGACATTGCTGATTCGTAATACAAATGCAATCCCTGAATGTATTTTTGAGCAAAAGACTGATACCTTTTACTTTTTTGTAATTTTTGAATATTAACTTCTACTTCTTGCTTAATTGTTTGGGACAAAGTTGCTTGAAGTGAGTCATGCAAAAACTTTAAAAAATCTTGCTGCTCTAAATCCGCTTCATTAAGTGATGAACTAGGTAAATCGCGTCTCGCTACATATGTACCGCTTTCACTATCGTATATATCTAAAGATTCTCTAGAATTCCAAACATCGTACCTTCTTAACTGTAGAGCAATTTGTTTGAGTTCTTTAATTAACTGAACTTGAGTATTAATTTGAATTTGATGGTGCTGTAAATAAGATAGCATTTCTTCTAATTGAGCAGTAGTTGGATCGGGACATTTCTTGTTCCCTTTATTTTTTTGTTGCTGCCTGTCTCGACGATAAACAGCGTGAAAAGCTTCGACAACGTAGTATTCTTGCGGTGATAAACGTTCAAGTTGTTTTTTTCTAGTTCTATTTAACAGTGCCCAGTCACTCGAATGCTGAAAACCAAACTCCGATAAGAACTTTTTCAATTCGGGATTTTGTTTTGTTTGCAAATATGCCCAATTATCCAGACTCATCCGAGATTGTAATTCGGAGTTGAATGTTTGTAAAACCTTGACAGAAAAGAAGTTATACTCCGAAGCGCGAGTTTTAGAACTGTCATCTACCATTAGTTGAGTTTTCCCATCTCTGTCTAAAACAATTAATTTTTCTCCATCATCATTGAGAACAAACGGTAATAAATCCCGATAACTAAACTGTTTTTCACCACTAAATAAAGAATCCAATTTTTTGCATTCTCGCAAAATTGGCTCAGAAACATAGCATCTAAGACAAAGACCTGCCTTAGCGCAATTAATCGTATCTTCTCCACCATTTTCACCTTTAAAACGCGATAATAGAATATTTTGTTCGTTACTATCTTCTACATCGAAGACTTGACTATTTGTAAATTCTTGAGCAACGGTAACATGAAATTGTTTATACCCGGATTTTTCCGCAGCAGGGTTAATCCGCCAAATTTTCCAATATCTTGAAGAAGTATTCATAGTCAATGTATCACTCGTCAAACAAATATTTATACAACACTCTTACCATGTATATGGATGTTAGTAGATAGGAATTATGCAGGATATACAGCAGATTTCATTTAAGTGAGGTACACATCGTTTCTAGAGGAAGTAGTGAGTAGGGAGTAGTGAGTAGGGAGTAGGGAAATGTACCTCATATACCTGCAAAGTGCTGTAGGTGTAGGTTGTTGAAATAATTTATTTAAGATACATGAGGCATTCCTTGAGTTAAGTCTTCAATAAGTTTAATTTTCATCGGTTTTTATGTTTCAATAAATCTCTATTTTAAAAGATGGGGCAATTTTTCGGCAAACCTACTAAGCTACCCCACGCAGTTTGATATTTTTTATTTTGAATTCAAAAAATTGTCATAGATAATGAGCTTGATACAATAATGCAATAAATAATAGCTAATAACTAAATCGCTCTCAAAGGGCAAATTTGTTTACCAACAACTGTATCCATCACAACAACTTCTAAACCAAAAACTTGTCGAATATTTTCTGGATTCATCACAAGATTAGTTTCTCCATCCACCAAAATCTCACCGTTAAATAGCATTGCTAATCTATTACTGTATCTAGCGGCTAAATTCAGTTCGTGTAATACGGTGATAATTGTTAATCCTTGTTCTAAGTTTAATTTTTTGAGTAAGTCTAATAGCTGTAGCTGATAGCGTAAGTCTAAATATGTAGTGGGTTCATCTAATAGTAACACCTGCGGATTTTGCGCTAAAGCTAAAGCAAGAAAAGCTCTTTGTCGCTCTCCACCCGATAATCTTTCTACCGGACGATTTCTAAACTTTTCAATTCCCACAGCATGAATTGCTGACTCTACCTTATCCCTATCTTGAGCATCTAATTCCCATTGCCACCAACTTTGATGGGGATTGCGTCCCAAACTTACTAACTGATAAACGCTTAAACCCGCAGGTACAGTTTGCTGTTGCGGCAATAATGCCATTTTTTGCGCTACTTCTACAGCACTTTGATTGTGAATTGCTTTTCCATCTAACAATATTCTCCCCTTTTGCGGTGAAAGTATCCTGCTAATAAGTTTGAGTAAAGTGGATTTACCAGAGCCATTCGCACCGACTAAACTCAACCACTCACCGCTAGCAATATCAAGGTTGATATTACGAACAATTGGCTTCTTAGAATAACCACCAGTAAGACGATTAACATTTAATGACATAATATTTAGTTGTTAGTTGATAACTCATAACTGATAACTGATAACTGATAACTGTTAACTGTTCATCGTTCCGGAGCCGCGATACAGTAACCAAATAAATAGAGGAGAAACCGAGTAATGCTGTTACCGCACCAACGGGTAATTCCACTGCTCCCAATCGAGAAAGTAAATCTGCAAAGGTTAATAACCATGCACCCCCAAGGGCTGAAAGCGGTAAGCACAAACGATAATCGGTACCAACAAGTAAGCGTACTCCGTGAGGAACTACCAAACCAACGAACCCGATTAATCCAGCGATACTTACTGCACCTGCTGCCAAAAGTGTGGCTACAGCACCAATTAATATCCGACTGCGTACTAAAGAAACTCCCAAACCTACAGCCAAATCATCTCCTAAAGCCAGTACGTTTACCCATCTTGCGAGCAAACATCCTGCAACTAATGCTACCAACATATAGGGAGCAGCCACTTTGACTTCATTCCAACCCCGTCCGTTTAAGCTACCAATAAGCCAATTTAATGCTTGCTGTACTCTACCGTCTTCCGCTAAAAGCAATAATGTACTCTGGAGCGCACCTAAAAGCGAACTGACTGCAACTCCTCCTAGTATCAATTTTTCAACGCGGATTCCTCCTTGTCCGCGACCGAGAAAAATGACTGTAATTGCAGTTAAAATAGCTCCCAACCATGCTGCAAAAGGAATCCATGCCGTCCATAATTCCAGAACAATCATTGCTACAGTAACTAATCCTGCACCAGAAGAAATACCCAGAATAAAGGGACTCGCAAGACTGTTTCGTAACATTCCCTGCAATAATGCTCCCGACATTCCCAAAGCCGCACCTACTAGCATAGATGCAATAATGCGCGGTATTCGTAAATCCCAGACAATTGTTTGTTTCAGAGGGTCGCCTTTATGCAATAATGCTTGCCAGATATCTGACAAACTCATAGGCACCGCACCTTGAGATATAGATAATCCCAAGGTGAAAATAAGGGCAACACTCAGTATTGCAACAGCTATAAGCAAGCGACTACTAATTATATTTTGATTAGCTTTGTACATTTTTTCTGGGAACTTTATTGATTCAGGGAATATAGCAGTCCCTCAATACAATGACTTAGGAGCGAGCATCCCAAATATTTTTCAACAATTGGGATGCCCCCGATTCAGGATTGCTATACAGCAAATTAACTTTTAGGGGAAAACGATATAGGTTTAATCCTTTAAATAAACTTCCACCGTTTCCACCAAGAACGTTTATTCACCCAAAAAATGGCTGGTGTCATTATCGTAGTTATAATATTTCTTATTTAATAGCCTATCACTAACTATTCTCAACTACTGATAAATAAATCACCAACTTCAAGATAATACTCTAAAAAAATATTAATTATTCACCTTCAGTCAAGCCTGAATGGATTAAAAATCCAAAAAACACTTTACTAGAAACTAATCACGGAAAATATTCGAGTTGCTAAGTCAATGAAAAAACAATTGACAAAATATATCAACTAATTTATTCTGATTATTTATACATCAGGATGTCAGTTTTTGACAAAGAATTGTGCTCATACCAGCCATAAGCACATATTCTTCACTCATCTCATGCCGAGTGTTTACGTTTTGTAATAAGTTAAAAACATGGATTTTGGATATTCCCCGGAATGCAGACAGTGCTAGTCTGGGGATTGATTGATGCTGTTTACTCGTGAGTCGGGCAATTTACAAGTTTTTTAATTTGGATAAAAATTTTGTTTCCCTAATATAATTATTGACAAAAGTATTCAATAACTCTAAAGTGATATTCATCATGCTCTTAATAGAAATCTTTATATATAGCTTTTAGAGAAAATACAAGAATAATTCTTGAGAATTATTGTTGCAGCGAAAAATATCAAGGGTGACTGTGGCTGAAAGTTTATAACTATTCTCACCATTAGGTCTTAATAAAAATGAATCTCAAATATTGGTACGTATTACTCTTCAATGTTGTATTCCTGAATCTAGGAATCCTACCCGTAACGCTGGCTGAATCTGCATCACCCAAAATTAAAAATTTAGAGGAGATAGAACAGTTTAGTACCAGCGCTCAAGATTTACTCAAGGAACCGAAAAGCAACGAAAGTAAAATAGCCCAAGCAGAATCAGAGAAAGAGAGAGAAGAAGAAGAAACCCAAGAAGCCGATATCGAAATTACGGTGACGGGGACTCGGAGCGATCGCCCTGTGAAAGATACTCCCGGAAACATTACTGTGATTGAATCTGAGGATATTGATAAACAGTTAATCAAAGATTTAGCAGATTTAATTCGCTACGAACCGGGGGTTTCTGTAAGGAATGGTCGCAACCGTGGGAATCAAGATTTTACCATTCGCGGTATTGGTGGTAATCGGGTATTGATTCAGGTTGATGGAATTCGGCAGCCTGATAATAACACTCAAACAAATACTTCACGTAACTATTTCGATTTGGAAACTCTAAAACGAGTCGAAATCATAAGAGGACCAGCTTCTACTCTCTATGGAAGTGATGCTATCGGGGGTGCAGTTTCATTTATTACTAAAGACCCAGAAGACTATCTGTTTCTATCTGATGGACCTTCATACGGTAGCGTTAAATATACCTATGACAGTACCGATGAAAGTCGTAAATTAACTGGAGTCATTGCAGCGGAAAGCGAAGATGGAAAATTTCAAGCTTCAGCAGCTTTGACTAGTACTACTGGTTCAGAGTTTAAAAATTATGGTACTGCTATAGCTGATCCTCAAGATAATAATACTTTGAACTTTATTGGGAAAATAGTCTTTAAACCTAACGACAGCAATACTTTTAAGTTAACAGGAGAAAGATTCAACAGCAACGCCGATACTAATTTACTTAGTAGTTTGGGAACCTCTCGGGGTTTGACAATCTTTGATAGTTCTGCTGAGTATGAAAACCAGCGTTATCGCATCAGCTTAGGACAGGAATACGATAATCCCGGTAATAATTGGTTGCAGAAGTTTAGATGGCAAGTTTATTACCAGGATGCGGAAGCGTCAGAAGAAGTTAACAGCTTGCGTGGTCGAGGTCCTGTTGTTACAACTCGTCGAGAAGATGTTAATACCTTTGAGCAAAGCGTCTTTGGTGGAGATGTCCAGTTTGAGAGCAATTTTCAAACGGGTAGTATAGACCATCGTTTAGTTTATGGTTTTGAGATATTCAATACCGATACTTCTCGTCCTCGGGATAGAACAGAAACAGATTTAAATACAGGTGCAATAAATAAGGTTGTACTTGGTGAAACCTATCCCAACAAAACTTTTCCCGACACTGAAACTTTGAGATTTCGTCTTTACGTACAGGATGAAATTGAATTGGCTAATAATCGTCTGACTCTTATTCCTGGATTGAGCTTTGATTACTATAAACTGACAGCTAATCCAGACCAAGATTTTCAGAATATCAACATCGACAATTACGAAGTCGAAGATTTTGATGCTTCTGCTTTTTCTCCTAAATTGGGGGTTGTCTATAAAGTGACTCCAGAATTATCAGCATACGCTCAATATGCGCGTGGTTTCCGCAGTCCTCCCTACGATGATGCGAATATCGCTTTCACTAATTTCTTATTTGGTTATACTGTTCTTCCCAACAATAATTTAGAACCTGAAACCAGCGACAGTTACGAAATAGGAGTTAAGGGTGGTTATTCCCAATTCGACTTTACTTTGGCAGGGTTTTATAACCGCTACAAAAACTTTATAGATACTGAGCAAATTGGTACAACATCTATTGGGGGTCGAGATTTTCTCCAGTTCCAATCACAAAATATTGATTCAGCAGAAATATATGGTGTAGAAGCAAAAGCTGAATACCGTTTGAGTCCAGCTAAACACGGTTTGAGTTTAATTGGTAGTTTAGCTTGGGCTGAGGGTAATAATTTAGAAAATAATCAACCTTTGGATACTGTAGACCCATTTCAAGCAGTAGTTGGACTGCGTTATCGGGCACCAGAAGACCGTTGGGGAAGCGAGTTAGTGACCACATTTGTTGCAGCAAATGACCGCGCTGCTGAAACTGGAACTAATTTATTTATTCCCGACAGCTACTTTACTTTAGATTTATTGGGCTACTATAAATTCAGCGACAAAGTTTCTTTGAATGTTGGTTTATTTAACTTACTAGATAAGAAATATTGGAAGTGGCAAGATGTGAGAGAATTGACAAATGATTCTCCAGAAATTGCACGTAGAACATTACCCGGTTTCAATGCTACTGTTGGCTTGAAAGTTATATTTTAATTCATCAAATTGTGTACGATCATACTGGAATCAGAAACACGATTTTTTGAAAAAACCAAGTTTATTAACATATCAAAATATAATTAAATTAGATTAGGTTCTTATTCTCATAGCCATGTATAAGATTTTCAAAATTCGCACAATTGCTATTTTATTGAATTTACTTTTAATAGCTTGTAATTCTACGACTACCGAAAATAATCAAAACTCAGAAAATTCTGCTGATTCAACTACTACAACTCAAGTAACAGAAAATCAAGTTTCTAAACCTAAAATTGAAAATGCGAAAAGAGTTGTTGCTTTAACATCATTATCAGCGGATATTATACACAGACTTGACGCGACAAAACTAGTTGGTATTCCCGGTAGTAGATTACTGAGAAAAGATGAGCGTTTTCAGAAACTACCAGCAGTAAGTGAAGGAAGAACTCCTCCAAATATAGAAAAAATAGTTGCTCTCAAACCAGATTTGGTTATTGGTGCGGTTGGATTTCACGACCAAACGTTTAAAAAATTAAAAGATTTAGGAATTACAACTTTAGCCGGTGAAACAAATAGTTGGGGTTCTTTAATTGAACATACAAAAAAGTTAGCTGAAGCTACAAATACAGACCCAACACCTTTATTAAATAAATACGATTCATTTCTAAAAGATATACCAGATAAAAAAGATTCTATTCTGGTACTAGTCAGCAGCCAACCAGTTTTATCTCCTAATAAAAATAGCTGGACTGGAGACTTGTTAAATAAGTTTAATGCGAATAATTTAACAGCCAACTTACAAGGGGATTCATCAGTTGGACAAGGTTACGTAACACTTTCAGAAGAAAAAATTGTTCAAGAAAATCCCGAAATATTGTTAGTAGTAGATCCATCCAGAGCAGGAGTTATTAATCAGTTAAAGTCAAAGTCTTTTTGGAATCAACTAAAAGCTGCTCAAAACGAGCAAGTTTATGTCTTTGATTATTATGGGTTAGTAAATCCTGGTAGTATTGATAAAATCGAAGAAACTAGCAATCAGTTGAAGAAAATATTGAAGTAATAGACATCTCCGGAAATAAACAAAAACCCCTCTCCATGAACGCGTTCACGCCTTCGGCGTGCGGCTCAGCGTTTTCTCGTAGAGTATCTCTCCCCCACAGGGAGAGAGGCTTAATTTTCCCCCTTCCCTCGTAGGGAAGGGGGGTAGGGGGTTAGGTTTTACCGAAAAGTTGAAACCATACAAATCTTTTCCGGAGATGTCTAATCGATTTCATTGGAAAACCGAAAAGCTTGTAGAGACGTGCATAGTATTGCCTCTCTACATCTAAATTCATACCCGGATTCAGCAACCTCTTTCCCCGTTCCCTAGCACTTTATTAGATAAATGGGCTTTTAAATTCTATTACTGAGAAGATAATTCGGTGACAATGGTGTAAAAATAGATCCGATAATTATTCAAAAATGTTAAGTGTTCATTCTATATTTTCCATATCGAAGACTAAATAAAGCTACGTGTATTTTTATTCTCGTCAGCTTTTGTTGTTCTATTTGTAACTCCGTGCTTGCTGTAGTCCCGGAAATAATAACCCAAGCACCAAATCCGGAAGGTGACTTCAATCAAGAACGCTTTCCTCAACCAGCCCCAAGTCTCGAACCCCTAAAGCCAAAACAGCAGCAGTTACAGCCATCTCCTACATTTACTGAGCCTCCATCAAATCTTGAGGGTGACGAAGTTAAAATTATAGTTAATAAGATCCAAATCACCGGAAGTACTGTTTTTGACTCCGAAGATTTTGAGCCAATCGTTGAGCAAGTACAAGGTAAAAGTGTCACCTTAGCAGAATTAAGAAAGGTTGCCGATGCGATTACTGAGTTGTATTTAGCACGAGATTATATTACTTCAAGAGCAATTCTAGTCAACCAGAAAATAACCGATGGTGTGGTGCAAATTCGCGTCATTGAAGGTTCCTTAGAAAAAATCGAAATTGAGGGAACCCAGCGTTTGCAAAAAAAATATGTGCGATCGCGCTTGCTCCGTGGTGGAAAAAAGCCTTTATCAAATAGAGGTTTGGAAGAACAGTTAAGATTGTTGCGCTTTGACCCAAATATTGACAATATAGAAGCTAGTTTACTCCCTGGAAGTGATTTCGGTCAAAGTATTTTAACGGTGCGAGTCATTGAAACGGAACCATTTCAAGTAGATTTAGGAGTTGATAATTATTCCCCACCAAGCGTAGGTTCGGAAAGATTGGGGATAAATACGGTATATCGCAATCTAATGGGTATTGGTGATGAAGTTAGAGCATCCTATTATCGTTCTACAAGGGGTGGTTCAAATATTTTCGATTTTAGTTATCGAGTACCGTTAAATGCTAAAAATGGGACTTTACAATTAAGAACAGCAATTAACAATAATAAAGTTGTGCAGCCACCTTTTGATGCTTTTGACATCCGGGGAGAATCGCAACTCTATGAAATCAGTTACAGTCAACCATTAATTAGAACACCCCGCGAAGAATTTGCATTATCCCTCGGTTTCAGCCTGCAAAACGGTCAAACCTTTACCTTTGCTGGAGCAACCCCCTTTGGTTTTGGCCCCGACGCAGAAGGAAACAGCCGCACCCGTGTTGTAAAATTCGGACAAGACTACGTGCGAAGAGATGCCAACGGTGCATGGCAAATTAGGTCATTACTTAGTTTAGGAACTGGTTTATTTGATGCCACTGTTAATTCAAATCCCGTTCCCGATGCGCGTTTTTTCAGTTGGTTAGGACAGTTGCAGCGAGTACAGCGCTTGAATAAAAATCACTTATTAATTACTCAACTCGACTTGCAATTAACACCCAACGGGTTATTACCATCCCAGCAATTTGTAGTGGGTGGAGGGCAATCACTAAGGGGTTATCGTCAAAACGTGCGAGCGGGAGACAACGGGGTTCGTTTTTCCATAGAAGACAGAATAACCGTAGGAAGAGACGCATCGGGGAATCCTTCATTACAAATAGCACCATTTTTTGATGCAGGTGTAGTTTGGAACATCGATGACAACCCAAACCTCCAACCAAGACAAACATTTTTAGCCGGAGTCGGAATGGGAATATTATGGCAACCAATACCAAAATTAAATTTAAAACTGGATTACGGTGTACCACTGATTGAATTAGACGATAAAGGCAATAACGCTCAAGATGAAGGGTTTTACTTTAGCGTCGGTTATCAGCTTTAAGGAGTAGGGAGTAGAAAGTAGAAAGTAGAAAGTAGGGAGTAGGGAGTAGGGAGTAGGGAGTAGGGAGTAGGGAGTAGAAAGTAGGGAGTAGGGAGTAGGGAGTAGAAAGTAGAGAGTTGAAAGTAGTGAGTTGAGAGTAGTGAGATGGGAGTTGGAAGTTGGGAGTAGAGTCATTCCAGTTAATTTCCGTAGTGCGTTAGCGAAGCATATAACACTTGTTTCTTCCGCAGGAATTACTATAAAGTACATATTCTTTCTTATTATCCGCTAATTAAGCATCTATTCCCGACGGCGTTACTCATTACTTTCGACTCACAACTCTCTACTCACTACTCACAACTCTCTACTCACAACTCTCTACTCTCTACTCACTACTTACTACTTACTACTCTCTACTCACAACTCTCTACTCTCTACCAAGGGCTACCAACTAAAGTAAAAGATGACCAATAATAAGGATGTACGAGTTTTTTAGTTCTTCCAGCTAAGGATGGAATGGGAATAATATTTTTAGATTGCGGTAGCTGTAATATTCCTTTTTCTAAAAACATCTCTCCTTTAATCATGGCAATTTGAGTTTGTCGTAAAGCTTCGGCTTTGATGGGTGTTTGTTTCAACTGCTGATAAAACTGCGCCATTAATCCCAAGGTACCTTCATCGCTAACATACCAAAGACTACCTAATGCAGATTTTACCCCAGCTTGAACGGCAAGTCCGGCAAAACCTAATTCTGCTTCTCTGTCTCCTAATGCTGTTCGACAAGCACTTAAAGTTAATAATTCAACTGGTGGGTTATTCCATCCCATTTTTCTAACTTCATCCAACCGCAATTTTGTATTTGATAGTTGAATGTAGGAATTTTGGATTTTTCCGGGACGAAATTCTGCATGAGTTGCTAGGTGAATAATGCCAAAAGGCTGTTCTCTACGTTGAGATTTGAGGTTTTCTAAAGTGAAACTATTATTGAGAAATGATTTACCTTTCCATTGTTTGGAAATATTATTAATTTCTAAAGATGCCGCAGGTAAAGGATTTTGCTCTTCAAATTCTGAAGCTCCCATTGCTAAAATTTTAGCTTGTTTAATATCGGTATAATTGGTATTCGTCAGGCTGAGACTGGGCATTAAACCAAGACTATATTGTTCTACAAGAAAACTGTTACCGTCATGTAATGCAGCAAATGGTATGGAACGTAATCCTACATCTGTAACAAAAGTTAAGTTTTCAATTCCTTCGGCTTGCAATTCTTCTTGTACCGGAGCTATCAACCATTGATAAAGCTGTTGCGCGGATTTTAAATAAGTGGTTGTGCTGCTTTTTCGAGGATTGGAAACTTCACGTTGAAATTTTCGCGCTACTTTTAAAATTTCTGCACGGGTTGCACCGGGTATTTTTTTACGAATTGGCTTTCCTTTAGCTGTAACAATGAGGATTTCTAAGACATCGCTGTCTTTTTTAAGATTAGTTTTTGCATTTTTGAGTTTTGAATTTTCGAGATTATTCTCAGCTTCGGGAGAAAGGCTTTCAGGTACAAACATTGCATATACTAAAGCTGGTTTTATACCACTAGCTTTTTCAACCTCACTCAATATGTCTCGTGCTTCTGGTAATCCTTTAAGGTTAATCTTACCTATATCGACCAGATGACTTTTAAATGCATTAGTAAAAGAATCTTCTACCTCACCCATCATCATATCAACTTCAACTCGATTATTTGCCTTGAATGTTGTATCTGGTGTGAATAAAAGTGGTGCTTCCGATTGTGGTGGTGCTGGTAAATTCGGTTCCTGTTCGGGTTGAGCAACATTTACGTTAATTTGAGCAGGAGTAGAAACTGAAATTTTATCATTAGCAACAATTGTAAAAGCATTTATTTCCCCCGTTGTATTGGTAGGAGGAGTATATTCTAAAGTATCTTCTGAGGTGATAATATCTCCAGAATTTGCTTCGCTACCGTTAATTTTTAAAGTTCCTCCGACTGAAATTTCGTTTATTTGTAGTTCTGTAATATCGTTATTTGCATCGCTAACCTGAGTAGCAATATCTGCCAAACTAAAGGTAATAGGTTGATTATCTTCGGCAATATTTAGAGTAGGATTAACTGTGACTTCGGGAGGAGTATTATTAAAAGTAATGCCGATCTTTCCTTGAGTTTCTGTACCGGCATTGGGAAATTCAGTAGTAGGTGAAATGATATCATCACCAGCATTAATTGCATTAGCGGTACCGTTAATGGTAGCATCTCCAACAATAAACGGAACGTTTTCTATAGTTCCATCGTGACGAATTTCGACAGTTCCAGATGATTCTTCTCCGGCTGTATAAATGGTATTTTCCGATGCTAATTCGATTAATTTTAATTCAAGACCTTCGTCTATTTCTATTTCTTCCGGAAGTCGAAACCATTCCGGTAATTCTAGTATTTGGACAACATCTTCTACCTCCTCGCCCTGTAAATCACCACCTATATATAGTCCTCCCCTTACGGTACCATTGTCAGCAATAATTTTGACATCTCCACCTTTCCCAACAGGAATATTTCCTTCATCAAAATTGGTAGTGTTTGAGGTTTGAACGCGGTCAAAAATGATATTTTCTCCAGAAGTAATATTTACATTACCAGCAACAATGTTATTAGCAGAAGCACCCGACACAACAAAAGATTCAATATCCTGTATCACAATATTGCCGTCTGCTGTTAAATTGATATTCCCAGCTATTCCATTATCAGAATTAGCAAACAAATCAACAGAAGAAGTAATTGGGCCAGTAAGAATATCGCCGATTGCTTTTAAATTAACTTCTCCTCCAAAGGTATTATTAGATAATGGAATGAAGAATGATAAACCATTAACATTTACAGAAGAATCAATTGCGGCTACAAAAATATCACCACCTGAATCAATATTAATTTTTCCTGCTGAAATATCATTTGCGCTTCCTATAAATACGGAAGAATCGATACCGTCTTGTACAACAATATTTCCTCCCGCTTTTAAGTTTATTTCCCCAGCAGAAATTTGGTTCGCATCCTCAGATAAGCTTGCAGAAGAAAGAATAGTGTCTTCGACAAAAATCTTACCCCCAGCTTCCAAATTAATATTTCCTCCAGTAATATTATTTGCACCGAATAAGTTGATAGAAGAATCAATATCTATCGTAGAAATATCACCCCCTGCTTTTAAGTTTATTTCACCTCCAATTACATTATTTACAGGTGTTTCTTCCAAACTGTATTCAGTCAATATATTACCTGTAGTAATATTTCCGGGAGCGCTGATAATTACTCTACCAGCAGTTGCAGTAACTTCATTGTCAAAAAGACTGGTGGAAATATCCCCATTAACTGTTACATTTGCAGGTGACGTAATTGAACCGCTATTATTAAAAGATGTACCTTCAACAGTAGTAGGTGGATTATTCAAACCAAAAGGATAATTAAAAGTAGGTTCTTCAAGCTCGCTAACTCCAGCCCTTAAAATTAATGCAGCTTCATTCGCTAAAATTTGAGCATCAGCCGAACAACTTGATTCGCATAAAATAGCATCCGGGCTGGTAATTTCAATATCACCTTCTACCGTAATGCTACCTTTCGACTCAACTTTTAAAGCCGCACCTGCATAACTACCAAAGGTAACATCTTCCTCAGAACTAATAATTGGGTCGTAAAGACTGATAAACTTACCACCATCACCCCGTAAATTCAGAATTGAAAATTTACCACCACTAGCAAAGTGAGCATCACCAGAAATTATGCCATCGCTAACTAAACTCAAATCGCCACCACTGACAAAAGGTGTTTTATCCAAGTGATTCAAAGCTAAAATATCAACTTGGCGATCGCCTTGAATATACAAATCTCCACCAGCAAGGGCAATAAATGGATTCTGGGCACTATCCCGCACCCGCACGGTATCTTTTGCTAATAAAGTCAGGTTTTCTGTGGTTTGTAACTGACTTTCTAGAAATGTTAAATTACCTGGGGCTGATAACAAAGCATTTTGAGCGTTTAAAGTTTTAACAGTTACATCACCTTGATTTACCTGTAAACTCGAACCTTTTAATTCAACTTCACCGTTACTATTGCGAACCAATTCTGTAACATGATTAGCATCTCCTCCAGTAAGCATTTGAGGTAAGGAAGCTATCGATAAATTCCATGCTTGAGGTTGAGTTTTTGCTGTAGAAATCGGCTGAATTTCCAAACTCAATAAACTTCCCGGTTGACTCAAACGCACCAAATTTTTACCGGGAATCGCAGACACCGTAATATTTCCCAACGGTGCTTCTAACTTTCCAGTACTCGCAACTGTACCACCAAGCAAAGCTAAATTACTTTTTTCGGTAACTCCCAGGTTTCCAGCATTGATAATCGCTGCCGGTTGACTCATGGTAAAAGCAAAACTATTAGGTTTACCCGTGAGAATCGCATAATCGTTTTTACCAAAAGCATTCAACCAATTATTCCCAAATCCAATACCGTTAGCAGTTGTAGCGGTAAAATCACCGGGTACATTTAAACTCGCATTATTACCAAACACAATTCCCGATGGATTGATCAGAAATAAATTTGAATTTCCCCCAGTCAACTGTATTAAACCATTTATAACCGAAGGATTACCCCCAGTTACCCGCCCAAATATATTTTGAATTGCAGGATTGCTAAGAAAATTCGCAATCTGATTTTTATTTAATCCCAACTCTTGAAAACTGTGAAACAGATTTTTTCCATCTTGAGAAAATTGTCCACCAGTAATATCGAATTGATTGCCATTAGGAGTGACAACAGTACCCGTTTTATCGGCTGCGGGAATTACTGATTGTGCTTGTATTTTTTCTGAATTAAATATAAATGGTACTGAGCTAACAATTATAGGCAATATTGAGGTGAGAGCAGAGAAAACACTTGCACGACGAATTAATTTGTACATTTGAATAAGAATTAATTTAAATAAAATACGATTTGTTCGTAGTGCTGCCTAAGACTATCGTCTCGCTCCGCTAACGCAGCGTGTCCGTCAGGACAAGCATCTTGCTCGCTAGTTATTACGAGTTAGCTATTACGAGCGAGCATCTTGCTCGCACTACAAATGTGTAACTTTCATAACTAACAAGGTTAACCATTCGTAGCTTTACCTATATTGTCATATTAAATACTGAATGGCATTATCTAAAAGCAAAAAATATCCGATTATTTCAGTATTAATCGCTAGTTTTTTTCATCGCTATTGCTATTTCTCTTTACAATACATCTGGAACGAGTTTATCTAAAAAGCTTATAGATAGGCTCTGGCAGTAGTTAATAATCGTGCTATAAAGGTAGGAATAAAAAATAATAATACTTCAGTAAATACACTTAACAAAAAGCTTCAAAAAGCTGAATTGTTATTCGCTTTTGATTGGCTTTACTAGTTTTTACCGAACAAAATTGAACAATATAAAATTAAATGTTTTTCAAAGGAATATTGATACTATGCAGAGCCTGTTAAAAAAGAAAATCTGGCAATGGCGTAATGTCTTAATTACTGCTCCGAGTGCTACAGCTATTGTTCTGTTGCTACGTTTCAGTGGACTGCTACAGATGCTGGAATTAGCTGCATTTGACCAATTATTTATACGGCGTTTGTCAGAAAAGCCGGATGAACGAATTGTAATTGTAGATATTGATGAGAAAACTGTAACTAAGTTAGGCTACCCAATTGCAGATAAAAAGCTAGCTCAAATTTTAGAGAATATAAAGCAGCACAAACCACGGGCAATTGGGCTTGATATTTACCGGGATATACCAGTCGGTGAAGGTTATGATTCTCTAGTCAAAATATTTGAATCTACACCAAACTTAGTAGGAGTACAGAAAGTAGTTGAAAGTGCAGATAGTTCTGCTGTCAATCCACCACCAGCATTAAAAAAACTAGATCGAGTAGGAGCAAATGACTTAGCGATTGATGGAGATGGTAAAATTCGTCGCAGCTTTTTCTATTTGTCAGATAAAAAAGGTAATAGTGTATTCAGCTTTTCATTTAAACTTGCTTATCTTTACCTTGAAGACATGAAAATTAAAGTAGAACAGTTAGAGAATGATTCGATCAAAGTTGGTAAAGTTATATTCAAACCTTTCGCTAGTAATGATGGTGGTTATGTTCGCGTCTCAGACAAAGGTTTTCAGGTTCTAATAAATTACCGTGGAGATATAAAAAAGTTTCAGAGGGTATCTATATTAGATGTTTTAGAGAATCGAGTTGATGAAAAGCTGATACGCGGACGCATTGTACTTGTAGGTTCAACAACATCAAGCCTCAAAGATATATTTTATACACCTTATAGCAGTACTCTTTTCAGAATTCCCAGACGCATGGCTGGAGTCACGATTCATGCTAATGCTATCAGTCAAATATTAAATGCCGAATTAGAAAATCGTCCGGTAATTAAAACTTGGAATTGGCTATTTGGATTTGTGTGGATTTATATTTGGTCTTTACTGGGAGCTACATTAATATGGCTGCTTAGGTCAAGTAAGCTAAAGATAATACCTCCATTTAGTCTTTTTTTGGCTGGCTCTTGTCTAGTTAGTATTAGTTACCTTGCTTTTATTTACGGTTGGTGGATTCCACTTGTACCGCCAATGTTTGGATTGGTAGGCTCTGCGGTTGGTGTAACGGCTTATTTAGCTCAAAATGCTAGTAGGATTCGTAAAACCTTTGGACGCTATCTCAATGATGAAGTTGTTGCTAATTTACTCGAAAGTCCCGAAGGTCTTAAGTTAGGTGGTCAGCGTCGGAATATAACAATTTTTACTTCAGATTTGCGAGGTTTTACTGCCACTTCGGAACGATTACCCGCTGAAGAAGTAATCAAAATCATTAATTTGTACCTGAGATATATGGCAGATGTAATAACCGAATATCACGGAACCATTGATGAGTTTATGGGAGACGGTATTCTGGTACTTTTCGGCGCACCTACAGCCAGAGAAGACGATGCTACCAGAGCAATCGCTTGTGCTGTAGCGATGCAGCAAGCAATGGAACCAGTCAATCAGAAAATCAAAGAAATGGGATTACCTAAATTAGAAATGGGTATCGGTATAAATACTGGGGAAGTCGTAGTAGGAAATATTGGTTCGGAGAAACGGACTAAGTATGGAATTGTCGGCAAGCAAGTTAATTTAACTTATCGGATTGAATCCTATACAGTTGGGGGACAAATTTTCATTTCTGAATCCACTTTAAAACAAGCCGACCCAATTGTAAAAATTATCGGAGAGCGGGAAGTCAAACCAAAAGGAGTTCAGAACCCAATAACTATTTATGAAGTGGGTGGAATTGCTGGGGATTACAATCTTTATTTGAAGCAAGAAGAAGAAGTATTTTTTACCTTATCACAACCGATCGTATTTGAATATGCGGTTTTAGATGGCAAAGATATTAGTAATACTCTTCAAGTGGCGAAATTAGTTAAGCTTTCAGAAAATGCCGCAGAAGTTTATATAGATTCCAGTACAGATGAAATTATTTCCATTCCCCAGGCATTAACAAATATGAAAATGAATCTATTGATATCTATAAATGAAGCAGAAAAAAGTGGTGACATCTATGCTAAAGTCTTAGAAAAACCAGCAGCAACAACAAATAGTTTTTACATCCGTTTCACTAATAAACCACCCGAAGTCGAAGCATATTTTGATTTAATGTATAAGTCGATGAAAAAAGCTTAAATATAGAAAATGGGGCATGGATCAAAACAATTCAAAATTATCAATTAAAAAAACGGTCATGCCGCATAGGGCATGGGAAATATAAAATTGCTAATCGAAATAGTGACACGAATTCTAAACAATATCTGTTGATTTACTTATAATTGCTATTATCTTGAACAAAATTATCTATAAAAGCTAGGAGAAAGTACTGCAATATAATTACAGTTTTAAAGTATTGTTTAAGTACTCTTCTAACCCAACCTACAGAAAAAATAAAAAAAAAGGGATGCTCATCACAACCCTTTGATAAAGATAAAAATCACCATCTACCTAATCTAATTTTTTGAGTTACCACACTCCATAATTTTATTTACCGCGATAAAACGGCTTCTTTTCGTGTCTAACCCAACCGACAAAATACTTACTTGTTCAAGATAGAGCCTTTCAATTTTTCAACTGCTTCCATTGCTGCTTTTGCGTCGTCAGCAGATACTCCAGAACTAGTCATCGAATTACTTAAATGCTTGGTAATCGCATCAAAATGTGGCTGTTGTAAACCCATTCCGGTGTGTGTTTTGTCCATGCTACGTCCTTTATAGTCTTTGGGACCACCAAGGATTAGAGAAAAGAAACCAATTTGATGGTCGCGTTGCTTTTTCATGTCAGTATTGGCAAAAAAGCCACTGACGGTGCTATCTGCCATGATGCGGTTATGAAAATCATCGACCACTTTTTCAATGGTAGGTTGTCCGCCGATTTTTTCGTATAATGTACTCATTTCCTGTTCCTTTGAAGCGAATATGTACAGTGTTGAAGTACTAAACTAAACCTCTACTTAGTAATATTAGAATTTCGACTCTATGACTAAAGTTTTGATTCAATGAATCACTACTTTGAGTTGCTATTGAGATTAGAAATTCCCAGTCGCTAAGTTAAAGCTTAGTAGTTTTTACTAGATTTAATTTGTCGATTACTGCATATTTTGGAGTTTTACAGTATCGTATTCCCAGATAATTACCAAGGACTTTTCTTTGCAAAATTCTTGGGTTTTATGCTGACCTAATTACCCTATCGCATCATCGAAATATTGACGACAGTAAGGCTGTGGTGTTCATTTTATCGGTATACGTATTTTGCTATAGTTCGAGTCAGCAAAAGCATTGATTTGCAAGCGAATAGTGCATTCTGCAAGCAAAATAGTTTCAATAAAAGTTAAACTTAATTTAATATTTGGAATTTTAAATCAACAAAACAAAGTTTGTCAGTCACAAATAAGAACTAGTATATTGTTAGTATTCCTTCCCCAAAATAAAAAAGGGCTGCTCATCACAACCCTTTTCAAAAAAACCTTCTGATTAAGTTGAAGCGATTAAAACAATCGAAAAATAAACGGATAACGGAAACGGCTCATCTGGATTGCCAAAACAGTGCAATAAAGCCATAATCGTCAATCCCCAATGCAGTAGAAAACCAAACGCAACTACTGGGAAAAATATAATTCCACCAATACCAAAAGTTAGGAAAGATAAAATCCCGATTGGTACTCCAATTAGAGTTGCCCAAAACCAAACATTAAGGTGAAAATTAATTGATTCTTTGGCACTACCTTTAACAACTGGATCGTCGGAAGTAAAATAAATGGCAATTGGAACGCCGATAGAAAATATTGTTGTACTAAAGAAAATCGCCCCATGACACAAACTAGATAGCAGTTTACGCTTATCAGAATTAAATGTACCTTCTTGCATCTGTTGGGTTCCTTAACTTGTAATATATTTAAATTCTAACGTTTATATTATCAGATTCGTATTGAAGTTTACCGTAAATCAGCCATTCTTCCCGATTCTCTTTATTTAATTAGGCTTTTAACAACTATTTAAGAGCAGTTTATGAGGTTTACCGAACCTTATAGCGGTTAAATCCACCAATAATAAGTGGGATGGGCTTTGCTGGCACGTCTTAATTCATTCGATAATGTTGCATACTGATATTGGCTTAGTGGTTATAGGCATATATATTTATATAAAACTAGCACTGGTTATAAATTAAACATCAGGTAATTATTTTGAACGCTAATACAGACACAGTTTTGAATAACCATTATGAAATTGCCAGTCGATTTGAAATACCGGGCAAAGTTATCAAAGTTGAAGCATTTGGGCATGGCAACATCAACGGCACTTTTCTTGTTACCTTGGATTCTACAGAAGAAAAGCATTTCATTTTACAAAGCATCAATCAAAGCGTGTTTCACAAACCCGAATTGGTAATGCGGAATATAAGTACTTTTACCAATCATGCCCATCAACGTTTGCAAGATTCTCCCCTTACCTCGAATCGCCGTTGGGAAGTACCAAAAGTATTGTTAACTCAAAATAATCAAGACCATTTTATTGATACTGACAATTCATTCTGGCGGGCAATTGGTTTTATTGATAACGCTGAAACTTTTGACACTATTATAGATAACAAACACGCGAGTGAAGTTGGTTATGCTCTGGGAATGTTTCATAATCTGATCGGCGATTTACCTGTAGATAAATTAGCTGATACTCTACCGGGATTTCACGTTACACCGATTTATTTAGAGCAATACGAAAATGTAGAAACGCAATATAATAAGTCCTTAAAATCTCCCGAAGTTGAATATTGCTTGCAATTTATTGATAACCGTAAAACTTGGGCCAGCATCTTAGAAAATGCTCAAATGCAAGAACGTCTGTGTTTGCGTCCCATCCACGGCGATCCGAAAGTAAATAACGTAATGATTGACACCCGCAATGGAAAAGCTATCAGTATTATTGATTTAGATACCGTTAAACCGGGATTAGTGCATTACGATATTGGAGATTGTTTGCGCTCTGGTTGTAATCCTTTAGGAGAAGAAACCGAATATTGGCAGACGGTAACTTTCAATACTGATATTTGCGAGTCACTTTTGGGCAGTTATCTTTCAGTAGCAAAAGAATTTCTTACTGAAAGCGACTATATATATATGTATGATGCGATTCGTTTGATTGCTTTTGAATTAGGGTTGCGGTTTTTTACAGATTATTTGGCGGGTAATGTTTACTTTAAAGTTAAATATCCAGAACACAATCTTTCTAGGGCTTTAGTACAGTTTAAGCTGACTGAAAGTATTGAAATGCAAGAAAGTGCGATTCGGAAAATTATCTCAAGTTTTAGTAATAGAAAATGAATAAAATGAAAAAACATACTTTTTCCCTACAACCATTTCAACAGACAAAAACTGATTTGCAAATTACAGGTGAAATCATTCGAGATAATAATATATTAACTGTTCATTATCGGCTCAAAGGCGATTTAGGAGAAATTGAAATACCGACTGTAGAAAAACTTCCAATGCGTAAAAATGAGTTATGGGAAACAAGTTGCTTTGAACTTTTTTTAGGAATCAAAGATACTCCTATTTATTGGGAATTCAACCTTTCGCCAAGTGGAGATTGGAATATATATTTTTTTGAGAGCTACCGACAATCAATGCAGTTAGAGAATAAAGTTGAATCTCTTCCATTTAATATTTTGCGCGATTCTAATGCTTTGTATTTAGGATTGGAATTTAATCTAGACTGCTTATCTATAGTAGAAAACCTTGATGTTTCTATTACTACTGTAATTAAAAGCAAAGAAGGTGATATTAGTTACTGGGCGCTGAAACATTGTGGGGAAGAAGCAGATTTTCATTTGAGGGATAGTTTTTTGTTAGATATCTAACAATCAACCACCAAACATTCTATCAATATCATCCCCTACTGAAGCACCGTGACGTGAGTTAACCCGCAAGGATGTTTGATTTGCAGACAAATTGTAAGTTAAAGGTTGAGTTTGAAATAAATTTTCTTTTCCTTCCTCTATCAAACTTTCAACCGGATACTTTGTCATTACAGTTTTGATTGCTACAACTCTTTCTTTAATAGTGGGATGGTTTTGATCAAATTTAACTCCCGCAGTACGATTGAGTACCGCCATTGCACGCAAACATCCTTGTCGATCGAAACCTGCTTTGACAGAAGCAAGATAAGCAATTTTATCGGCTTCAAATTCATTTTCTCGGTTTTGTTTTTCGATGTTTTCTTGTAATCCTGCCGTCTTTTTCTCTACTATTGCGTTGATACGTCTTTGCTGTTTCCTAAATCTTCTGCTGCTTCGATTATCTAAAACACCGTTAACAACAGTACCAATAGTTCCTCCAATTACCCGTCTGACAACAAAATCACCGACTGCTGCAACTGGAGAGGTTTTTCTTTTTCTATTTAAAACTTGTGCTATTGCTTCTTCTCTAAATTGAGCAACCTTATCTGCTTTTTCTACGTTGCTTATAACTTGATGCCGTTGCTTATGGTGTGCCATTTCATGACTAATCATACAGGCTAGAGCCGAAGCATCACCACCTAATTGTTCCAACGCACCATTGTAGATAGGTATCAAATTGGCATTCCTTGCAAAGGCATGAGTATCATATTTAGCAATGCGAACAACCTGCCAAGGACGGGTATCGTATTCATTCGCACGCGCTAATCTATCAACTATACGGTAAAGCGCGTAAAAGTCTGGGGGCAATTGTGTTTTAGCGTTTTGGTAAATAGATTTACTATCAGAAGTCGCTTCTGCTTTGGCGATAAGGTTAGCTGGGAATAGTAGGCATAAGCAAGCTAAAGTAGCTGGTAACTTAGTTTTTAATATACTCATTGATACTATGTAAGTTTTTAATAGACGTTATCTTTATAGCTTTATTTTATTGAAATAATTACAGTAAATGTGTACGTGTAATTACTTAAAAGATACATTAGAATTATTTGTTGCGGGAGAATTTTGCTCGCTTGTTATTAGCAGGGAGCGAGATTTTCTTTTAAGCAGGGAGCGAGATTTTCTTTTAAGCAGGGAGCGAGATTTTCTTTTAAGCAGGGAGCGAGATTTTTTTTAAGCAGGGAGCGAGATTTTTTTTAAGCAGGGAGCGAGATTTTTTTTAAGCAGGGAGCGAGATTTTTTTTAAGCAGGGAGCGAGATTTTTTTTAAGCAGGGAGCGAGATTTTTTTTAAGCAGGGAGCGAGACGCTCCCACTACTAAGAATTTTAGACAAAACCGAGAGGGTGTTAATCTACGATAAAATTCTTCGTAAACTCAACACATCATTCCAATGCCTAAATTGCCCCCAAAAGACTACATTCAAACCGTTTCCTTTTCCCACCGAGATTAATTTGCAACCCATCGGAGTAGTGCGATCGCCATACAAGGAAAGACATGGAACCCCCAGACAGTCGCAACTCCAAGCCGCACCGTCAACTTATCAACCTGCGATCGCACAAATCGAACTTTTCGACAGCATACCGAAAGAAGCACTCAAAGATATGGAAGGCTTCGAGCGGATTTGGGTAATTGCATGGTTGCACTTAAATAAACATTGGAATCCTACCGTAATTATTCCACGCGGCCCGCGCATTCGCCGAGGTACTTTAGCAACTCGTGCCCCCCATCGCCCCAACCCTATTGGGCTTAGCGCACCTAAATTAATAAAAATAGAAGGCTTAGTTTTATATGTAGAAGGAATTGATTTACTCGATAACACCCCAGTATTAGATATTAAACCTTATGTTAATTATTGCGATGCTTTCCCCAATGCAAAATGCGGTTATGTTGATGAAATAGAAGACGCTTCCCAACATGAAACAGATGTGTTTGGAAAAACAAACCCGAAGTAGATTTTAGATTTTGGATTTTGGATTTAAAAAGTTTAGGATTACTTAACACATAAATCAAAAACTCTGCGTTCCTTTGTATTTCAAAAATATTATCCTAAATCAATTCGACAAACGCCATACCTTAATCGATTTATTGCCACTACTGCTAACAATAATTTTCCCATCTTGACTAAAAGCAATAGCATTAACTCCCCCTTGTTTAGCAGAAAGAGTACGCAACTTTTTCCCCGTCTCTATATCCCACAAAGTAATCTCATATGCATAACCACCGCTAGCAAAAGTTTTACCATCCGGGCTAATAGCTACAGTATCAACAGCACCAATACCAACCGAGAAATTATGAACTAATTTACCCGTTTCCAGATTCCATACTTTAATATTCTTCCCATCAGTTTCTTTAATTGATTGATGGCTATCGTCATAACCGCTGTTGACAAGAGTTTTACCGTCATTACTAACAGCGAGAGACGAAACAGCAGATGCTTTTTGAAAGTCTGAATAAGGATCTTCTGGCTTTGGTGGCGTTAAAGTTTTTAGCAGCTTTCCTGTAGAAGAATCAAATAACTGAATCGTACCGTCGTTATTACCGCTAAATAACGTTTTCCCATCCGCACTCATTGCTAAAGAAACAGTTTCAGCTTTTAAAGTGCGTTGTAATTCTCCAGTTTTCAGATTCCAAAATTTAATAGTTTTATCTGCATTTGCACTAATTAAATTTTCTCCATCAGGACTAATTGCTATTGATGTCACTGCGGCTTTACTTTTATCTAAAGTACGCAGTAATTCTCCAGTTTTCAAATTCCAATTTTTGACTGTATTATCATTACTAGCACTGGCTAATGTTTGTCCGTCGGGAGTAATTGCCACAGATGTTACTGCTTCTTTGTGCCCTTCTAAAGTTTTAATTAATTTACCAGTTTTCAAATTCCATAATTTGACTGTATTATCATAACTTCCGCTAACTAAAGTTTCTCCGTTGGGAGTAATTGCTATTGCTTGAACAGATTCAGAATGTCCTGATAAAGTAAAAATTACTTGGTTAACTGGCTGTTGTTTGCTAACAGGTTTTGGAAAAGATTCTGCTTTTGTTGAAGATGGGCGATTTGTGCAAGCAATATTGAATGTACTTAAAGCAATTATTGTTAGTATTTTTAAGTATTTAAATTTTACTTTCATTATTTAAAGAAAGAATATTTATAGATATATTGACTTTTTTGAATTATATTCGGTTCCATTGCTGCATTTTATTCAAGAATCGCCCTCACCCTCGAAGGGTGGGGCTACCCAAACAAAGCCCACCTGCGTGGGCTAACAATTCTCTTCTTGTAGCCCACGCAGGTGGGCTTCGTAGTATTAGCCCCAGGCTTACAGCCTGCGGGCTTTTTGCGAAATTGAGATGCTCCCATAATCCAAAATCCCTATACTTGTTTATTACTCCCAGCAAAGGGATAATTACTCCATTGATTTTGATTCATGGATAGAAACAATGGAGTACGATTTTCAACAGCTAGCTCAACTTTATAAAAACACTCTCCTCAACGATGTGCTGCCATTTTGGGAAAACCATTCAATAGACTGGGAACAAGGCGGTTATTTTACTTGTTTGGATAGAACTGGTAAAGTCTTTGATACCGATAAATTTATTTGGTTGCAAAACCGTCAGGTATGGTTGTTTTCCATGCTTTGCAACCAGTTGGAGAAGCGGGAAGATTGGTTGAAAATTGCTGCAAACGGTGCAAATTTCCTTGCAGAAAACGGACGAGATGAGAGCAGTAACTGGTATTTTTCTCTTACCCGCGAAGGTAAACCGTTAATACAACCTTACAATATTTTTTCCGATTGTTTTGCGGCAATGGCTTTTAGTCAATATGCTCTTGCTTCCGGTGAAGAATCGGCAAAAGAAGTTGCATTACAAGCTTATAATAACGTTTTACGTCGTCAAGAAAATCCCAAAGGTAAATATAATAAAGCCTATCCCGGTACTCGTGCGATGAAATCTTTAGCAGTACCGATGATTTTAGCGAATTTGTCTTTAGAAATGGCTTGGTTATTGAAAGATGATACGCTACAACAAGTTTTAGATAAAACTGTCGAAGAAGTAATGGGTGATTTCCTCGATAAAAAACGGGGATTAATGTTTGAAAATGTTGCTCCCGATGCTTCCCATATTGATTGTTTTGAAGGCAGGTTAATTAACCCCGGACACGGTATTGAAGCAATGTGGTTTATGATGGATATTGCTCAACGTCGTGGTAACAAAGAATTAATTAATCGAGCCGTTGATGTGACGTTGAATATTATTAATTATTCGTGGGATAAAAAGCACGGTGGCTTGTATTATTTCATGGATGCGGATGGTAATCCACCGCAACAATTAGAATGGGATCAAAAATTGTGGTGGGTACATTTAGAATCTTTGGTAGCTTTAGCAATGGGTTATCGTTTGACAGGAAGAAAGGAATGTTGGGAATGGTATAAGAAAATGCATGATTATACTTGGGCACATTTTGCCGATGCTGAATATGGGGAATGGTTTGGTTATTTGAATCGTCGGGGGGAAGTGTTGTTGAATTTGAAAGGTGGTAAGTGGAAGGGTTGTTTTCACGTTCCCAGGGCTATGTATATGTGTTGGTTGCAGTTTGAGGGGTTGGGGTAATTGGTAATTGGTAATGGGTAATTGCAGTAATAAACCGCAGAGACGCAGAGAGCGCTGAGGAAGAGGGGGAGAGAGATATTAAGTGTTAATTTAATAGCGTATCTTTGTTAAATTGAAATGTTCTGATGTCGGAAATAACTGAAGCTTTGCAGCGTATTGAGGTGTGGTTACAAAATCATATGCCGAATCGCGCTGCTGAATTAAAACCTGGACTTACACGGCGTGAAATTGAGGAACAAGTTAAAGATTTACCTTTTAGCTTACCAGAAGAAGTGTATGAATTGTATCAATGGCATAATGGAAGTGTTGATAGATTGCTTATGGAGAACTATGACTTTTTGTCATTAGGAAGTGCTGTTGCAATTTATCATGAATGGTTATCAGAGGCAATATTTGAGGAGCCTGAAAAAGCATCTTTTTTTGAGAAATCTCTTCCAATTTTTCAACTTTGGAGTGAAAATGGTGTTCTTCTAAGTGTAGTTTGCGAAGATTCTCAAAACTATCCTGTAAGGATGCTGGATATATATTGTAGAGACTTCTCTATTCGCTACCGTCGTTTAAAAGATTTGATTTTACACATAGCGGATTGGTATGAATCGGCTCAGTATTACGAACAAGATAACTTCTGGGAAGTTGAAGCAGAAAGAGAACATTTTTTAGAGACTAAATATATGGCTAGCAAGTAGATTATAGATATATCTAACAGCAAATATATAAGCGTTACTAAAATGGCAACTTACATTAGATACTCAAAGAGATCATTATCAGTGGATGAATGTAGGTTGGCAAGAATTAAATAGTATTTATCGATGCGTGATGCATTTCGATATTAAAGATGGAAAAATTTGGCTTCAGCAGAATTTGACGGATTTAAACCCTGCTGAGGAATTAATTGAAATGGGAATACCTAGAGAGGATATTGTTTTAGGATTACAAGCTCCTTATAAACGACAATATACCGATTGTGGTGTTGCTTGAAAATTGGCGTTATTATTAATATTGATTCAAAATTATCTCAAACTGTAGTAAAAACAATAACTATGTCATCTCCAGCAATTAGTACTGTAGTTAAGATTATGGAATCTTTACCTGAAAGCGCACAAAATCGAGTTTTAGAACATCTTCGAGAATATATTCAAGATTTAGAAGAAGAACTGAAATGGGAGCAGTCTTTTGAAAAAACCGAATCAAATTTGATTGCAGCTGCCAAACGTGCCAAACAACAAATTGCTGAAGGTTTATCAAAGCCAATGGATTATGATGAATTATGAAATCAGCCACGCTTCCTTCTTTTTGGGAAGGTTATCGCGAACTCGATCAAAAAACTAGACGTAGCGCAAGGAAAGCCTATCATTTGTGGAAAGATAACCCTTTTCATCCATCATTGCATTTTAAATGTATCAATAATGATGAAGATATTTGGTCTGCACGGATTACTCGTAGTTATCGAGCGCTTGGTATTTTTGAAGGTGATACTGTAACGTGGTTTTGGGTTGGTAGCCACAACGATTACGAGAAATTATTTGGTTAAATTGGCTATGGAAGCATCAGAAATAAAAAATAAACGCGGTTTTGATTTAAATGATTACCCTGGTTCCTTTGGTTATGTTTTAGTTAAAGCTGGAATTGATGAAGTTAGTTCAACTCTTGCAAAATTAAAATCAGCAACTGCGATCGGAGATGTTTACAATAATTCTACAGAATGTTCGGATTACGGTTATCTAGTATGGCAATACTTTGGTCATGATTGGACGATATTTGAGTATCACGTTTGTGAATCGGAATTTCCTCAAAAAATATCACGTATTTTAAAAACTGATTCTATTTATTATGAATATGAAGATACATCAGATTGGGAAGGATATACTTTTTTTGGAAATGGTGTAGAGATAGAAGAATATGGTTTTGGTCTGGATTATTTTGAAGAAATGGCTGAATCAGCAGAATATAGGGGAGAAGAATTCGATTTACAATTACAAAGTTATTATCATGACTGTATAAAAGATGAAGATAGAGATTACTTATTTTCATTTAGTAGTACTATTAGAAATGCTTCCGATGATGAAGTTAAAAATGAAAGAGTATTTTTAAACAATTTTTTTATCAGTCAAAATGCATGGTTGCCAAATTACGAATATATGCCATATATTGACGACAATAGTCATATAGATTTACCAAAATCTTTATTTGTCAGAGTCGATCTTGTGAAAGTTTAGTATTCTATCCATTGTAGTTTTAGCTGTATAATACTAAAAATAAAAGCAATTCTTCACTCTAGCTAATGACGACCCAGATGATTATTCAATATTAATTTTTACTCCGCAACGCGAACCCAAAATTTGTAGAGGTAGTAATCAACTCAAAGTATTAGAAGGAATTGATTTAACTTTGAGTGCTGAAGAAGTTTTTGGATGGTTGAAAGTGCTTGAAAGGAAAAGTTAATTAAGAATAATCGGCGGTTGAAACCGCTACTACACAAGCGAAGTCCACCTGCGTGGATTGTGAAAAAAATTAACATAAGTTACGGAAAGGAGGCGCTGAAGCGCTACTACGAGCCTTACTACATTACAAATAAATAACCCACGCAGGTGGGTTTTGTCTGTGTAGCCCCAGACTTCCAGTCTGAGGGTAAGATTATTCACTACTCACTGTTAACTGCTCAAGACTCTCTCCCCGAAGCCCAAGTATCTCTCCACTTAACGGTACCTTCACTGGCAATCACCCAGCGACGAGCTAACAAATTTTCCCGTAACGGAGAAATCCCTTCCCGCAATATCACATATTTATAGCTAATTAACTTCCCAGCACTTTCATTAAAGGGAATCTCGGTAAACCAAGTATTAGAATTAATGTACTCCAAAGGATATGCTTTGCTAATATCCCAATTACCCAATTCCGGACAATCACCAATTACTACGATTTTTTCACCAGGCTTTGTTTCTACTCCATTTAATTGCGCTCTAACTATTGTTTGCGCTTTCAATCTTTCCCCAACATGACTAATAACGATCGCCTCTTTTGAACCAAGTTCTAAGTTAATAATTTTTCCATCTACAACTTCAAATTTACGTCCCGTCAACACGCAAGTATGTTCTCTATCCGGTAACTCGGTATCAACTTCTTCTACAGTTGTAGCGTCTCCTCTATTCAAAGCTACAAAGCAGCGGGAGCCATTATAGCGGCGCACGTAACAGAAAGTATCTGGTGTAATATATTTCTCCCACTGACTACCCATCGATATCGCTGGATTCAAACGACGCAACCCGGAAAGCTTCCGCACATCCCAATAAATCGGGGTTTCAGTATCCCACTCATCCATCATCGGACGATTGTAGGGGTCGTTATTTCCGTAGATGTTATTATCACCGTTGGTATCGTTATGCAGATATTGTTCGGTACCGTAAAACAAGCAGGGGATTCCCCGACTAGTCATTAAAAAATCAACCGCTAAACGCAAATTATCGATATCTGGGTTAAGTGTCAGGAAGCGGTGCATATCATGGTTATCGATAAAAGTTATCAATTCTGTTGCACCGCTATAGCGATAATCCTGCTTTAAAACATCATTTACTAAATAAAACCCAGATTCATCATTCGTTCCCAAAGCTTGACGGAGTGCCATGCACAATCCAAAATCTAGTATAGTCATACCAGAATTGTTAGCGAATTCTACAGAAAGGTCATCATCTGGACGGCTGTAAATCCATTCTCCAAAGATAAACACGTCTGGTTTGTGGTTGTACATTTCACTGTTAAACTCTTGCCAAAACCAAATCGGCATATGTTTAACTGTATCTACTCGCAGCGCATCAACTCCTCTATCCAACCACTGCTTGATTGCCGATTTTATATAGCTACGATATTGAATATTATTTTCATTAAAAGTTGCTAAACCCGATAATTCGCAGTTTTGAACCTGCCATTCGTTTTCCCAATCGCTAACTTCGCCGTAATGATGGTACCAATTATCTTTATCATTGTTAAAATCGGCAATTTTCACCCCATCATCGTACAATTCACCTTTTCTACCACCAGTATCGGGACTGCTATGATTGCACACAATATCTAAGATCAATTTCATATTGCGCTTGTGCAATTCTTCAATCAATCTATCAAAAACAGTATCTCTAGTATCTTGAGTTTTATTCAAAGAAGGTTCATCATCGGGGGCAATAAATCGAGGATTCAACCGTTTAAAATCCTTCGTCCAATAGCCATGAATTGCCGCACTTTCAATAAATAATTCTTCAACTTGCTCGAATAAAGGAGTTAACCAAAGAGCAGTAACTCCCAGATTTCTTAAATAATCTAATTTATCAATAACTCCTTGTAAATCTCCACCCCAATACTTACCCCATTCTTGCCTATCTGGATCGTAAAGTTCCGAATTAAACCCTTTATTATTCTTAGGATTGCCATCGAAAAAACGATCAACTACAAGAAAATAGATAGTTTCCTGGCGAAATTCAATATCCCTAGTGTAGAGAAACTCCAAGTCAATATCGGCATCAGAATCGGGAGTTTCGACAATAGCATCAACTTCTATTTGGGAATTTTCAACATTATATTGATCGTCCGAAGCTCGAAATGGAGGAGTACTTACCATAGGAATTTATCTTATTTATCCTTAGTTACTTAAGTAGTTCAATACTGAAGACGTTAAATCCGTATTCTTCTCAATATTTTTCTTTTTCCGTATTTTAATCATCAAAATAGTATTCTATGACTCATCTAAATTGTATACTCCCTTTTAAATGTTTTCGTCCTCATTCTTTAGGTAGAGATTATTTATGAAAAAAGAAGAGGCTAGGAAGTTTTAAGTACTTACTTTAATTGAGCGTTTAAATTGAATGAAAGTATACAAAGACTTGTATGAACTTTTAAGCAGAAATTAATTAATAATGGTGCCGTACTCTCCTATTAACAGCACCCTACTAGCTATTAATTGATAATTGTTAATTGTTCATTGAAAACTGAGAAGACTGCAAACCATGCATATGGTTAAACAAACCCCAGCAATACTCTTCAGGTAGCTTACAGGTAATCGCACCCCGCAACACAACGTTAAAATACCAATCATTAGGTGCAATTTCTTCTAAAAGTTTATTTACCACCACATATGTGCGGACGTTTTTATATACCTTTCCTTGAAAATCAATATCTACAAACTCTTGACGATAACCACCACGCGGTACATCTTCGCGCTTATCCAAGCTTTCGCTAAGTCTTAAAGGTAATCGATAAAGTACGCCATGTACCGTTCTTGCAGAATCTTTTACCACATCCAACACACCACATTTGCGAAAAGCACTGTAACGGTAAAATCCCAATCTATAACCATTGAGAATTCCCGCACCCATTACATAATCATGAGTACTTTCACCCATAGTGCGCTTCAAATCCACCGGACACATACAAGAACCATAAGCAAAATAATAAAACATCGATTCTTTCGATTGCGATAATTGGGCGCTGGGGATTGGGGATTGGGGATTGGGCATCGGGGATTGAGCATTCATTTTTTATTTAATAATTTACAACTTACACAAAAAGCCCCCCTTCTATAAGGGGGGTTGGGGGGATTCTCTTTATTTTAAAGGTAGTAGTGCGACCATCTTGGTCGCTAGAAACCCACAATTGCAAGGGAGAATTTTGCTTGATTGCTAGGAAGCGCTTTAATTATCAGGGAGCAAGATGTCACACATTAATTTTGAGGGGTACCACATTTGTAGTGGGAGCGTCTCGCTCCCTGGTAGCAACGAGCGAGCGAGACGCTCGCACTCCCCAAACCCCTTATAACTTATGTGGTGGAGTACTAGTTGATTGCATAAATTCTGAAGGGTTCGTTTTTTCCGTAACCTTCGGGAGACGTTATGTATAACGTCTCTACAACCCGTCAAAATTAATGAAAAGGAATACTACATATACAGCACTTTGCAGGTATATGAGGTACATTTCCCTACTCCCTACTCCCTACTTCCTCTAGAAACGATGTGTACCTCACTTAAATGAAATCTGCTGTATATTCCTATCCCCAATGCCCAATTCCCAATTCCCTAACTTCTAATAATCCGATTCCAGCTTTCCACAACAGTCAGCAAATCTTGAGATAAATTATTCCGAGAAGTGTCGTTAAATTGAACGGTACCATTACGGCTGGTAAGGGTGTAGGTAATGAAATCTGCACTACCTCTGGTTGCGGGATAACTCATATTGTTGAATTCATCGCGCTGACGCTGCAATAGTCTTTGAAAGTTGCGTACTGCTTGACGAGAAACTCGGCGAACGCTGCGTCCAGAATCGTTCATATCGCCCATGCGATAGCGCATTATCCTTCCATCTTCAAATAAAACGGTTTCGTAAGTTTGTCCGGCAAAACCACCACTGCTAATTTGACGAAATACTATTCCTCTGGTTAAACGTGATGGTAGTTCGTTGCGGGGAATTCTCACGGGTAAAACTGTGGTTTGATTCCCATTTATCTTGCTAGCGGCTTGGTTTAAAATTACTCTGCTTCTCTCATCGGTATGGTAAACGAATAGTTTCTGAACCAACTTTCACGTTTACTCGGTAGCCATCTACAATTCTGGAGAAACAATAGCGTCTTCTGCGTTGGTTAACTATACCCAAACAGCCATTGCGCCATCTTACTGGTTGGGATTCTACAATATTGTTAGCAGAAATTCTACTTCTAACGCGGTTTCTTACGTCGGATAATACTGCATTTTCAATGGATTTTGGTAAAGTAGCAGTTTTATCAACTTGAAAATCCGAACCATCTTGCTTAAATCGATATGTCCAAGTTTCTCTGCCGTCAGATAAGGTAGCTTTCATCAAGGGGACGTTATCTTGTCTTTCGTTGAGTCGTTCAACTTCGATAACCCGGATTTGAGAAGCACGGGATGTATATCGGGAGCGTCTTGCTGCATCTTGTTTAAGTACCGCTGCCGCTCTTTGAGTTAGACTTTGGGTGCGATCGAGAGTTACTATCGATGCGTTATCATTAGCGTGGTAAACCCATGTTTGATTATTTGCTTCTACTGTGACTATCCAGCCGGGAGTACGAATAAAAGCTTTGTTGCAAATGCGATTGAAGGTTAAGTAACAGGGATTGCTCCAAATTTTACGCTCGCTTTTGGCAATCCGTATTCTTCTTTGACTTAAACCAGACCATTGCGAAGCATCTCTAAGAATAGCACGCGAAACTGCTTGAGGTAATCCAGATGTTGGCTGAGTATTTTGATTAGATAACTTTACTTGATTTCCCGTTGCATCGGTGAAAAATACCCAAGTCTTCGAGTTTCCGCTGACGGTTACTTCCCAACCAGAAACGTTAGTTCGATCGCAGGGATTATTGAAACTAAAATCTTCACAACCGTATTCCCAGTTTGCTGGCTTGAAGGAAGCTATTCTCAATCTTCTTCCCGATAAACCAGAAACATTTCTCGCTTCTTTTAATACGCTATTGCGAACGTTTCGAGGTAATCTTAACTTGCTAGCGGCTGCATTCAAACGAATTTGATTGCCGTCGATGGAAGTGTGATAAATCAAAGTTTGTCTGGCACCTTTGACGGTAACTTTCCATCCTTTTTGATTTGCTCTCAAACAAGATTCGTTTGCACGTCCTAAATTCAAGCAGCTATCGGTAAAGGTGACTTGCTCGGCTTTAGTAACGCGAACTCTAGAACTACCAATGAATTCCGATGCGGCTTTTAAAACGGTATCTTTGACTTGAGAAGGTAAGCCGTTATCGGTAATTTCACTCGCTTTAGTATTCAGCTTAATTACCGAACCGGACTTGTTTGTATGATAAACCAAACTTTGTCCTTTGGTACCGACAATAACCCGATAACCAGGTACTAATACTTGAGAACAAATTGTATTAGCGTCGCGCAATTCCAAACAGCCATCCTTCCAAGTTTTTTGCTGTACCTGCATGATAAAGAAGTTAGAAACTGGCTGCCCCAAGCGTTGAGCAGCATCTCTAATTACTCGCGATTTTACTGTATTGGGTAATTGCGAACCAGAATCGCCAGAATTACCAGATGCCAAACGTAACTTACGTCCATTTTTATCGGTATGATAAATCCACCTTTGGCTGCCATCGGATACCGTGACTCGATAACCGGGAACCAAAGCTTGGGTACACATTTCACCAGGTTTGAGTACTTCCAAGCATCCATTCCGCCAAGTTTCTGAACTGTAACCGGAAATTCTTAACCTATTTTGGGGTATATTTTCATTACGAGATATATCTTTGATGACAGCATTCATTACCGCCAGAGGTAAACCAGTTCTTCTGTTATTCTGTCCCTGTACTTGAATTGTGGTTTGTGAATTGTTTTGCTGTTGGCTGACAACTATATTATTACTCGCATTAGCTAACTCGTAATTTTGGGAAGTAGGAACAACCACCGGAGTTGCGATCGCGCTTTTTAGTAGCGCAAATTCGTTTGCAACAGATATAATGCCAGTTAATGCTAAAACAGCAAATATCCGTGCTTTATTTGTAGTAGAATTACCTTTAGATGATGTCATAGTCAAGTTACCTCTATCCGTCATTAGTTTACAAATATTTAAGATTTGTTTCTTATATTGAATCAAAATTGCAGCTAACAAAATCTTTTATTTTCCGAGCAATAGCGCTTTAAAGCAATTAAATACAAAGAATTAATTATCCCATACTATAAATTTAATAGGGACAAATATGATATTAATGTGTGTGTTTGTATACGAGATTTGACGTAGTTTATTAGGTGATTTGTTCCTGAATTTTTACGATAACTTTATATAAATAGGTCAAAGGTCAAAGGTTAAAGGTCAAAGGTTAATATCCAATTACCTAATTAATATGGAGAATCATGAAAGATTTAGAACAAATCCAAAATACCTATAAAAACTATCGAGATGATTATAGTTTGGAGCAGAGAAAGAACTGGTACAGTGAAGTTGCGGATGCGTACAACAAAACCAGACCGCATTATCCCCGAGAACTGATTAATCGTACAGTAGAATTAGGATTACTCAGTAAAAATACGAAGATTTTGGAAATAGGGTGCGGTCCCGGAACTGCAACAACAGAGTTTGCGAAATGTGGCTTTTCAATGGTGTGTCTCGAACCCAGCCAGGAATCCTGTAACTTAGCGAGAAAGAATTGTGCAGCTTTTCCGAATGTAGAAATTATCAATACTACCTTTGAAGAATGGGAATTACAGGAAAATAGCTTTAATACCGTTCTTGCTGCAACTTCCTTTCATTGGGTTTCACCAGAAGTAGGGTATCCCAAATTAGAAAAAGCATTAAAAGATGATGGTAATTTGATTTTACTGTGGAACAAAGAACCCCAACCCAGCTATGAAGTGTACCAAATCTTAGATGAGATTTACCAAAAACAAGTTCCTTCCCTATCACGATACGAAGCAAGGGGAACTACAGAAAGAATTCTCAGGGAATTGGGGGAAAACGTGGTGAAATCGGGATTATTCAAAAATTTGGTGTTTGAATGTATGGAGTGTCAACGTAGCTATAGCATTGATGATTATTTAACGTTGCTGAGTACTTTATCACCTTATATAGTATTGGATTCTCAAAAGCGAGATGCTTTATTTAACGATTTGAGAGATGCTTTAAGTAAAAATCTTGGAGACACCATCGAGACATCATATCTGTCAGCCTTTCATATTGCGTGGAAGAAAGGTAACTAATAGACATCTCCGGAAAACATCATACAGCATATTTCATCTTTGTAAGGTACATTCGGACGGGCAGGGATGCCCATCCCACAAGAGTTTTGTAATATGAGGCTGTACCTCACTTATTTGCAAAGTGCTGTATAGGTTTAAATACGGATATTAATTTAGAATTAATTGTATTTTTTTTATCTTGAATAAGCATTTAGACGTAGATAAATTGTTTAGAAGGTTGTTTGACAATAGATAAATTTAAGGATACAACTTAATTTTTTGTATCAATATAATCTCAAAATTTCCGCGATTTTGTGTTGAACTGCGGAATCTATTTATTGTTGCCACTTTATTTTTAAAGTATAACTAACTATGCATAACATTTTATTGATGTCGAGCGACCCTCGCTCTGCATTTGAATCATTAAAAAAGAATCAGTCATCTAAACTAGCCGCTCGGTGTGGAGCTAGAGACGCGGATATATTTTGGTTGCGTTTAGAACGTTACTTTGAGGATTTATATTATCCCTTAATGGATCTTTATGGGAATTGCGATGATGCAATAGAGCAATTTGGATTACTGTTTGACCAGATGGTTGATGCTTACGCAGTTAGACCCCGAACCATTGAGGCTTCTGGATTTAGAGAGACAATTTACCCAAAGATGGTTTCAAGAACCCAACATGGTGGGCTACGTTTGTTATACTGAGCTGTTTGTAAGTAATATCGACAAGTTACGAGAAAAAATTAGCTACTTCCAAGAACTCGGTATTACTTATCTCCACTTGATGCCATTGCTGGAGCCTCGATCGGGAAAAAGTGATGGTGGCTACGCCGTGCAAGACTACCGCAAAGTTAACCCGGAATTGGGCACGATGTCAGATTTACAACAGTTATCTGAAGAACTTCATGCCTGTGGTATCAGCCTGTGCTTAGATTTAGTGCTAAATCATACCGCAAAAGAACATGAATGGGCGCAACGGGCAATAGCTGGAGAAGAAGAGTATTTAGACTACTACTATACATATAGCGATCGCACTTTACCGGATATCTACGAGCCAGACTTACCAGAAATCTTTCCCGATGACGCACCGGGAAATTTCAGTTGGTATCCGAATATGGCAGATAATGGACGTTGGGTTTGGACAACCTTTAACGAATTCCAATGGGATCTTAACTACACCAACCCTACGGTATTTCGAGAAATAGTTGACATCATGTTTTTCCTATCCAACCAAGGTGCCGATATCTTACGGTTAGATGCCGCACCGTTTATTTGGAAGCGTGAGGGAACCAACTGTCAAAATCAACCCGAAGTATTTCAAATTATCCAAGCGTTTCGAGCTGTAATGCGAGTTGTTGCTCCAGGGACAATTCTTAAAGCTGAAGCAATCGTACCTCCAGACGAACTACAGAAATATCTTGGTGTAAAAGCAACGGTTGAGAAACAATGTGAATTAGCATATAACAATCAGCTAATGGTGCTGCTGTGGAGTTCCTTAGCCACCCGCAAAGTCAATTTGATGACTCATGTATTTCATAGCTCGCCAAAAATCATGATTGGTTGCGCTCCCATCAACTACATCCGCAACCACGATGATATTGGCTGGGCAATGACTGATGAAGCTCTGGAAACAGTTGGTGAGAACGGTTTTCTTCACCGACAATTCCTCAATGAATTCTACAGTGGCAACTTTGATGGTTCTTTCGCCAAAGGAAGTTTGTTTCAGTTCAATCCAGAAACCAAAGATGCTCGGATAACTGGTACCACAGCATCCCTATGCGGTTTGGAAAAAGCCCTAACAACAGGATCGGAGCGTGAAATTGATTTAGCCGTGCGTCGTATTCTATTGGTGCATAGCATTATTTTTGGATTTGGTGGCATCCCAGTAATTCACATGGGAGATGAAATAGGTTTGTTCAACGATTACTCTTACATGAACGATCCAATCAAAGCCACAGATAACCGTTGGATGCATCGCCCGTCAATGGATTGGGAGAAAGCAGAATTACGAAATGATTCTACTACTATTGAAGGAAGAATTTTTCAAGGACTTCTTCATTTAATTAAAGCCCGCAAATCCACCTCACTGCTTCACTGTTTTTCATACTTCACCCCAATGTGGAGTGGTAACGATAGTGTTTTAGCATACTGCCAAAAGCGTCCAGAAGGAAGCTTAATGGTATTAGCCAACTTTAGCGAAACCGAAAAATCAGTTGATGCTAATTTACTAAAATATGCCGAGATGACAGGAAGCATTCGTAACTTACTAGTTTCTGGCGCTCCCCCAAATATTATTAACGGACGCATCCATCTGCAAACCTATGAAACTATGTGGTTAGTTGATAATTAAAACGGGCATATTGTATAGAAGAAAAATAACTAATGTAGAGACGTAGCATTGCTACGTCTCCCAGTATTTTGATAGATAACGAGAATTCAGCGAAATCATAAAATACCTGTGTATTTCATAGCGAACATAAAAACATATCAGGGACTTACGCAGCGATACTGAGATCCCCCCAACCCCCCTTTTTAAACGGGGGCTTTGCGTAAGTCCTACATACAATAAAATTTAATTAGTGAGGTTTTAGGTGTATTGGAATCAACTGAAAAGCCCGAAAAATAAAAACGCCTTATCCTTCGTATAGGGTGAAGGGATAAGGCGTAGTGCTAGGAACAATCTGTAAAACTTTGAAATTGTTTCGATTATCTCAAAGTTACAAATATTTACTAAAATAAAAACTTAAGTATTTCCCACAGCTATAGACAAAACCTATCTAGTTGAAATTACTTATTCCTATTAACAGCTTACCAACTCTCTTTGGGAAGAATTTTGAAATCTAAAAGTACTAGCAGCCCAGTCTTTCAAATCGGGTGCCAACCTAACCAACTTGCGTAAAATGTCTTCATTTACGAATAGCACCAAAGGAAACTTAAACTGTTTTCCAAATTCATCTCGCATCAAATTTGTAGAAATAATCAGTTGATTAATTGCTTCTACAGACTCCAAACCCCTGACTACCAAAGCATCGGGTTGATTGGAACCAAGTACAGAAACTATATTTGTGTAAAGCGTTTCTGCCTTTGATGATAAAATCACCTTTCTGATATCCACCGTCGAAAACTCTTTGAGAACGCTGAGAATCTCTTCTTGCTTGTTCGCAGAATTGCAGCACGCTAATAGCAACGAAAACTCTCCATCGGAAAGCGCGATCGCCCTTGCCAATCTTTGAACAACCGCCGTATCATTTGTCGTACCATTCTGAGAATCAATCAAGCCTATCATCAGTAATCCCAAGTTTCCTTTTAGTGAACTTATCCAAACCAGATATCCAATTTATCAGTACAATCACTCAACGAACTCATGCTTAAGAATGATATGTACGAGTCAAATGAATTACTTTTTTACCCCAACTACTTAAGTATACTCAGAAGGTAATTATTGAGGATGTGGTGCCGCACCCCGCATTTTTAATTACTAAGTATTAGGTGTCGGTAGAATTACGATGAGAGATGGGGAGATGGGGAGATGGGGAGATAGGGGGATGGGGGAATGGGGAGATGGGGAGATGGGGAGATAGGGGGATGGGGAGATAGGGAGAAAAAATGGTTAGTCGTTAGGGAGCAAGATGCTCCCACTCCTAACTATTCCCAATGCCCCATGCCCAATGCCCAATCCTCAATTCCCAATCCATGCAACATCCGAAGAGTTATCTAAGTCATCAAAGTTAGTTTTGTACTCAGTAAATTATGAACAAATTTGTGAAGTGGTGTATTAAGCTGTCTTCGTTTAGTCAGCAGCGCAGACAAAAACCGGCGTTTCTGGCAGCGATTTTTACTCTTTCGCTCATGGCTGGGATAATGTTTTCTGTCCCCGCACCGGCTCAAGTCATTATTAAAACTCGTCAGCAACCAGTTATTACAAATCAAAAGTTACCAACTGTTGCACCTCCTCGTCAATTACCAACTATTAAACCTCCTCAGCCGCAAACTGTTACGAATCGCGAGCAATCAACTGAGTTACGAGGAGTATGGTTAACTAATATTGATAGCGATGTTTTATTTTCAAGTAGAAATCTCACCAATGCTTTAACTCGTCTCAAACAATTAAATTTCAACGTTGTATATCCTGCGGTGTGGAATTGGGGTTATACTCTTTATCCCAGTAGAGTTGCGAGAAATGTTATTGGACGTAGCGTAGATCCAGAACCTGGGCTTCAAAGGCGCGATATGCTCAAAGAAGCCGTGAGTGAAGGACACGCAAGGGGTTTGAAGGTAATTCCCTGGTTTGAATTCGGCTTTATGGCACCGGCAGATTCGCTATTAGCAAAACGTCGTCCTCAATGGCTTACTAGTAAAGTTGACGGTAGCAAAATTAAGAAAGAAGGTGTTCATAACAGAGTTTGGTTAAATCCTTTTAATCCCGAAGTGCAGGGATTTGTCAAAGATTTAATCGTGGAAATGGTACAAAATTACGATATTGACGGGATTCAATTCGACGACCATTTTGGCTTACCATCGGAATATGGATACGATAATTACACCGTAGCTTTATACAAAAAAGAACATAACGGTAAAGCACCTCCTAGAGATAATAAAAACCCAGAATGGTTAAAATGGCGTGCAGATAAAATTACCGATTTTATGAAAGAGGTATTTTTTGCCATCAAAGCCGTCGATCAAAACTGTATCGTTTCAGTAGCACCAAATCCCCAACGCTTTTCCTACGAATACTTTTTAGCAGATTGGAAAAGATGGGAACGGATGGGATTAATCGAAGATTTGATCATTCAAATTTATCGTAATGACATGAACGTATTCATCAAAGAATTGGAGTATCCCGAAGTCATCGCCGCTAAAAAGCATATTCCCACCAGTATCGGCATAATTTCCGGCTTAAAAAACAAACACGTACCTGTAGAACAAATCAAAGCTCAAGTAAAACAAGTGCGCGATCGCAACTTTGCAGGAGTATCATTCTTCTTCTACGAAACCCTATGGAACATGAGTAAAGAACCATCGCAACAGCGTCTAAGAGGCTTGCGAGGATTATTTTCCACACCAGCAAAGTATCCGAGTTTGTTAGCCGAGTCGAAGAGTTAGAAGTTAGGAGTTGTTTAATTTTGGATTTTAGATTTTAGATTTTGGATTGAAGAAGTCAGGAATCGTGAGTTGGGAGTTGCGAATTAGAAGTTTCTAATTTTCTACCCCCTCTACCCTCTCTTCCCCCTCTACCCCCTCTCATTCACCCAATCCCCAACCTACCCGCCAAACCGGGGGACTCAAGGGTATCAAAATTGCAACCATCAAAAATAAAGCTACAAGTCCCAATACAGCGCGTGTATCATCGGGTTCGGTAATTTCGTTTAAGCTTGGACGTTCTAAGTCTCTTTGTAAAAATAAAATTACAATCGCCCAATATAAAGCTAGAGAATTACCTAAACCTACTATTCCTAAAATTATTAAAGTTGCGAATGTAGTACGTCCGGCGATTTTACGTCCGTAAATTGCTTGTACAATTCTACCGCCATCTAGTTGTCCTGCTGGCATCAAATTCAAAGCTGTAACTACTAAACCTAACCAACCAATAATCACCAAAGGATTTACGTCAACTACTGATGACTGTAAAGCTTTACCAAGAACAATTCGCGCTAAGCTTCCGACTAAAATCGAACCTTGAAAAAACTCGTTTGGTAGTTGAAATAAACTTCCTTCACGGGAAAGCAGCAATCCCAGAATTAACATCAATAATGAAACAATCCCCCCGACTGCGGGACCAGCCAAGGAAATATCAAACAAAACTTTACGATTGGGAAGCAATGATTCAAAGCGGGTAATTGCACCGAAAGAACCAATTTCGACTGAAGGAATCAGGTAAGGTAAACTCAATTTGACTCCGTTACGGCGAGCAAGTACCTGATGTCCCGCTTCGTGAGCCAGCAAAACCGTGAAAAAGCCTGCTGCAATGGGCAAAGCTTCTTGAAACCTTGCTGGATTAGAAAAGAAATCGAAACTTAATAAAACTCCTCCCGCTTCTAAACTTGTGGCGATAGTTGCTAATAAAAGGATACCTGCAAAGGCTTTTTGCGCCGGACTCATCGAACGCGGGTCATTGCGGCTCGGTAAGACGATTATCGTAGGTCTACCTTCAGGGTTTTCGAGTAAAAATAGGCGATATTTATCACCAACACGCTCGCGTAAACTCGCACTCAAACGGTTGAAAACGTCTTCCGGCTCACCTCTTAAATTACCTTTAAAAATAGCTCCTTCTTGATAAGCAATAGTTTCAGTCGCAAAATATGTATCGATACCGAAAATACTTCTAATAGTACTTAAATCTTCTTCAGGAATTGGCATTATTTCCGGTTGTGATGGCTGGTTTCCTGTTGATGGCTGAGTAGAATCTTGCGATGCTTCTTCAGCAATCCTTTCGGATGCTTTCTTCTTAATCATCTCCTCTTGTCCCATCGCCCGCAACTGTCTGCCAATAGCTATATATAAACCAGCAAAGGCAATGGAAAGAAAGAGTATACCAGCAACATTGATATAAATTCCGGCAGCAAGTAAGCCAAAATATAACAGCCAGGGAGTTATCAACACCACCGACTGAAGCCAAGCCAGGATGCCCAACTGACCAAAAGGCTTGGCGCGAACAAAGCCCCATCCCAAAATTCCGAAAGCAACCAATACAATCACAGCTATAATTGCTGATTCTGATGAATTTAACATCTTTAAATTTAAACCTTCTGACTGTTATCCTACCGACTTCCACAATCGTTTGCGGTTGGAACGGATATTAATAATTTATAACGATGCTTGTCTGGGAAAAAATTTATATGCAGCGGATTGACTGTTTTTTTGTTTTGTAGTAGTATATCTTTATAATGGAAATATGTGCGCCTATATATAGGGTATTTGAGAAAAATCAAGCCTTGTAGAGACGCAAATTATAAAGATTTTGAATTATCGCATATAAATTTGATTGCACTGTAATGGTGTCCTTGTTTTGGATTATGAACAGCACCTCCACCTATATGCGAACAATAGTTTAATTATTAAAGATTCTCGTTAAGCGTTTCTATCTGAAAGGTTTCGGGAGCATCTTTGCGGATTTAAATTTGTAGTGCGTTAGCGCAGCGTGTCTGTCAGGACAAGCATCTTGCTGGCGATTAATAGACATCTCCGGAAAACATTTATATGGTTTCAACTTTTCGGTAAAACCTAACCCCTTACCCCCCTTCCCTACGAGGGAAGGGGGAAAATTAAGCCTCTCTCCCTGTGGGGGAGAGGTACTCTACGAGAAAACGCTTCGCGTTCATGGAGAGGGGTTTTTGTTTATTTCCGGAGATGTCTAATACCTCTTGCTCGCGATTAGTGTATCTTGCTGGCTATTATTGCATCTTGCTCGTTAATTACCACCAGGGAGCGAGACGCTCCCACTACGATATGTTTTTCAAAAATTGGGATACTTACAAAGGTTTCTCTATTATTTTGAATATTAATGAAAGTTTCGTTAATTTATTAAGTATCAGAAACAGCTAGCTTAAGCTTATAGTTTCGGTAATACGATAAAATCGGAATACCATATAAACCCTTGGAATTAAGAGCCAAATAGCAAATTATCATCTTCATTAAAAATACTTCTTTCCTCAGAATAAACATTAGAAAACTTTAAAATATAAATACAGTCAGCATAAGTATTTAAAGGTTTAGTGATGTAAATACTTCAATAATGGCTTAAAAATATAATTAACTATAAAATAATAGTCTATTTGGGTTGAAAATAAAATATCAATAATATTTTACAGAGATATCTTTATATGATTTTAAGTAATAGCGCGTATAAGAATCTTAGTTAAACTCAGTTAAAATTGTTTCAAAACAAGCTTTTAATAAATATTTGTATTAATTAGGATATCAAGGTGAAAATATCAAAAATAACGATAATTATCTTGGCATTAGGAGCAATTGTGTATAGCTCCAAAGCTAATGCCACAAATTCATCTTCAAATACACGAATTAAACCTGAATCTAACTTACAACTAGCTCAAGCCCAAAATGCGGCAAAATATTTTAATAGCGGCATCAAACGCTTAGAGCAAGGGGATTATCAAGGAGCGATTGACGACTTTACCAAAGCAATAGAAATAAATCCCAAACTAGTCGGAGCCTATTACAACCGCGCTATTGCTCGTCATCAGTTACAAAATTATCAAAGAGCGATCGCCGACTTTACCAAAGTCATACAAATTAATCCCAAGGATGCCAAAGCTTATAAAGAGCGTGGTTATGCATAGTTGGAAGTAGATAAATTTTGCGTACTTTAATCCGTACTTTAAAAAGAACAATTTTTGAATCTAAACCTTTTCTCCGATCGTAGGGGAGAGGTTTTACATTGAGAATGATGAAACGACTGTTAGACTAAACTTTATATCTTTAGATGAAATACAATCAATAAATATATTTTCACCTCAATCATTAGATAATAATATCTATAAAATTACCAATTCAAGATAGTCAAAAGTTTACCTGATTAAGTTTGTGAACTTTTAATAACTCTTTTTATTTATTTTGATTGCAATGATGCAAATATCAAAAATAACGGCTGCGGCATTAATATTAGGTTTAATTAGCTTCAGTCGCAAAGCTAATGCAACAGATTTACCTTCGACTATTGAATTAAGTAGTGTATTTTTATAATTGGGGTATTTGTGCCTATATATAGGGGTGTTTGAGAAAGAAAAAGTTCGTACCCTTGTCACAAGATAGCGTAGGTTAGGTTTCGTTCCTCCAAGCAACATTACCAACTTAAAACTTTATGTAAATTACAATCAAAAAGCATCTTAAAATACATACTCTTCATTGTATATATAAAAATCAAATATATAATCAAACTTAATTAGGTAATAGCACGATTAAAATTTTGGTTAAACTCAGCAAACATTGTCTAATAAAAAACTTTGAATAACTAAATACTTTTCTTAAATAGAACTTTAAAAATGCAAATATCACAAATAACGGCTGCGATATTCTTATTAGGAATAATTGCTTGTAGCCCCAAAGCTAATGCTACAGAATTACCTTCAACTACCCAATTAACACCAGCATTTAGCTTAGAGCTAGCTCAAGTAAATATCAAAGATGCTTCAAAATACTTTAATCGTGGCGAAGAGCGCTTTGAGCAAAGAAATTATCAAGCAGCAATAGCTGATTTCACCCGTGGCATAGAAATTAATCCCAACGATGCCGAAGCCTACTACAAAAGGGGTGTTACGCTTTTTCGATTAAAAGATTATCAAGAAGCAATAGCCGACTTTACTAAAGCTATAGAAATTAATCCTAAATTAGCCCAAGCAGACTATAACCGCGATTTTGCCTCTTATCAATTACGAAATAATCAAGAAGCAATGGTTTTTTTCAGCATTAAATCTATCATAAAGTATCCAAAAAAAGCAAAAGACTACGAATCGCGAGGTGGTGTTTTTTTACTGTTACAACAATATAAAGAAGCAATAGCTGATTTGAAGAAAGGCATCAAAAAGAATCCAAACAATCCCGATACCTATTTCAATCGTGGTTTTGCCCATTTTCAGTTGAAAGATTATCAAGCAGCAATAGCTGATTTTACTAAAGTTATAGAAATTAATCCTAAAGATGCTGATGTCTATAGAAATAGAGGTAATGTCTATCTTCATTTAAAAGATTATCAAGCAGCGATGTCTGATTACAATATTGCCTTAGAAATCAATCCTAAATTACCTAAAATCTACTTCAAACGAGGTCTTATTCGTCTTAATCTCAAAGACTATCAAGCAGCAATAACTGATTTTACTAAAGCCATCGAAATTAATCCCAATTTTGCAGAAGGCTACTATAATCGGGGTGTTACTCTTGTATCTTTAGGAGACAGACAACAAGGAATTGCAGATTTGGAAAAAGCTGTCTATCTATTTCAACAACAAGGTAGAAATGCTCAAGCCCAACAAGTATTTGAAATAATTGGATTGGTGAAAAATTGGTCAAGATAATAAATCTTTAGCTTGAAGATAAAATATCAACAATCTCTACATAGATATCTTCATATATTTTAGGGAATGCGAGGGGATTATCAAGGAGCAATCGCTGATTACAACAAAGCTGCTCAACTGTATCAACAACAAGTTAGACGAGCCGAAGCGCAAAAATGATTTAATATAATTGCGAAAGTTAAAAGTTAGTAAAATCCTAAGATACCCAGAAACATCAAATTTTTAATCAAAGCCTTTTCTCTTACTAAGAGGAGAGGTTTTATATTTAGGACTTACGCAACCGGCACATTTTTTTGTAGGGTGCTGTGACACTTTGACCAATATTGAACGTAGTAACAACGTTTTGGGTGTCACGCACCAACCGGGTAGTGTGACAATTGCGTAAGTCTTGATATTGATAACGATAAAATATCAGCTAAACTTAACTTCATATAAATAGCACTCAAAAAATATATTTTTACCTGAATTATTATTGAATAATATTTATAAAGTTTCAAATTTCAAATAGTCAAAGTTTTGCGAAAATCAATCTTTAATTAAACTGTTTATTTATCTTAGTTATTAGAATGCAAATATCAAAAATAACGGCAATGTTGATGTTGGGAGTAGTTGTTTTTAGTTCCAAGGCTAATGCTACTGATTTATCTGCAACGACTAAATTAAGATCGAAATCTGGATTAGAGTTAGCTCAAGCCAATTTAAAAGATGCAGAAAAATACTTTAATAGTGGCAATGAAAAGGGAATGCGAGGGGATTATCAAGGAGCAATCGCTGATTTTAACAAAGCTATACAAATTAATCCCAACAATGCCAATACCTACCATAATCGGGGTGTTGCTCATGCTTCATTAGAAGACTATCAAGGAGCAATAGCCGATCATACCAAAGCTATAGAAATCAATCCCAACTATGCTGATGCCTACTACGGCCGGGGTAATGCTCGTATTCAGTTAAAAGATTATCAAGGAGCCATTGCTGATTTCACTAAAGCTATACAAATTAATCCCAACCATGCCCTAGCCTACAATAATCGGGGTATTGCTCGTCGTCATTTAAAAGATTATCAAGGAGCCATCGCCGATTACACTAAAGCTATAGAAATTAATCCCAACCATGCCCTAGCCTACACCAACCGGGGTAATGTTCGTATTCAGTTAAAAGATTATCAAAGAGCGATCGCTGATTACACCAAAGCCATAGAAATTAATCCCCAATTAACCCAAGCCTTCTATAACCGGGGTATTGTTCGTAGTCAGTTAAAAGATTATCAAGGAGGGATTGCTGATTTCAACAAAGCCATAGAAATTAATCCCAACTATGCCGAAGCTTACGCCAACCGGGGTATTGTTCGTATTCAGTTAAAAGATTATCAAGGAGCCATCGCTGATTTCAACAAAGCTATACAAATTAATCCCAAGTTTGCTTTTGTTTATTACAACCGAGGTGATGCTCGTATTCAGTTAAAAGATTATCAAGAAGCGATTACCGATAACACTAAAGCTATACAAATTAATCCCAATTTTGCTGAAGCCTACCTCAACCGGGGTGTTGCTCGTACTGAGTTAAACGATAATCAAGGAGCGATTGCTGATTTCAACAAAGCTATAAAAATTAATCCCAACTATGCCGAAGCCTACTATAACCGGGGTATTGTTCGTGGTCAGTTAAAAGATTATCAAGGAGGCATCGCTGATTCTACCAAAGCCATAGAAATTAATCCCAATTATGCCCAAGCCTACCTCAACCGGGGTATTGTTCGTGGTCAGTTAAAAGATTATCAAGGAGCAATCGCTGATTCTACCAAAGCCATAGAAATTAATCCTAATTATGCCGAAGCCTACCTCAACCGGGGTGTTGCTCGTGATCAGTTAAAAGATGATCAAGGAGCGATTGCTGATTTCAACAAAGCCATAGAAATTAATCCCAATTATGCCGAAGCCTACTATAACCGGGGTGTTGCTCGTGGTCAGTTAAAAGATTATCAAGGAGCAATTGCTGATTTCAACAAAGCCATAGAAATTAATCCCAATTATGCCGAAGCCTACCTCAACCGGGGTATTGCTCGTAGTCAGTTAAAAGATTATCAAGGAGCGATTGCCGATTTCAACAAAGTTATACAAATTAATCCCAACGATGCCAATGCCTACCTCAACCGGGGTGTTGCTCGCGGATTTTCAGGAGACAAGCAAGGTACAATTGCAGATTTACAGAAAACTGTTCAACTGTATCAAAAACAAGGTAGACAAGCCGAAGCGCAAGAAGTACTTGAGTTAATTGCCAAAGTTAGAAGTCTGTAAAATCCTAAGACACAGTTTCTCTAGCGGTTAAAATCCTACAACTCTTGTGGGGTGGGCATCCCTGTCCGCCCAATTATCCTCAAACCGCATCACTCACAACTCTCAACCCAATAAAAACATCCCGCAAACTCGATTCACCTTTATACCGCAACGCACTACGACAAAACCGAGGTACGTTAAACCAAGAGCCACCGCGCATGACTCGCAAATTATGATCTCCCCCGTCGTGCCAAACTCTACCGTCATTCGGAGCATCATAATAATTATCGTGCCAGGAATCGGCGCACCATTCCCACACGTTACCGTGCATATCGTACAATCCAAAGGCGTTAGGAGGAAATTTACCCACGGGAGTTGTACCTTGACGATATTTTCCTTTGGGTGCTAATCCATAGGTATAGTTACCGTCGTGGTTTACCAAATCCGAAGTGATGGTATCTCCGAAATGAAAAGGTGTAATTGTGTTACCGCGACAAGCATATTCCCATTCTGCTTCGCTGGGTAAACGGTACTGTCTTCCGGAATATTTGGACAAACGAGCGCAAAATTCCAACGCTTCATTCCAAGATATTTGCTCTACCGGACGCGAATCTCCTTTAAAATAAGATGGCTCTGGATTTAACGAACGATTAATTTGAGGAAGTTTGGCTACTGTTAACCAAATAGCCTGAGTAATTGCAAACTTACTCATAAATAAAGGCTTGATAGTTACAAAATGCTGCGGATGTTCGCTATCATAACCTTGAAATTCCGGCGAACCCATCATAAATGTGCCGCCGCAAAGGTATACCATATCTAGGTTTGCGCCGTTCTCTAATTCCTCGACAAAATACTCTGCTTGATGGCGATCGCAGTTGACAACTTTCGCATATTTATCTACGGTAATTGTCTCAAATTGAAAGCCTCGTTGCGAATAAAGGTTATCTTTTTCGGTAAATAAAGAAACAGAATTCTTATTTAGAATAGGAGCATGAGTGGAATCATATAAAGTATCTTTCACATCCGTAAGTACATCGGCAGCAGATTGATATCTTTCCCGCACAAAATGCTTGAGTAACTTATTCAGAATTCGCGTCAGCTTATGACTGATAGTAAAGCCATTACTTGCCAAATATTCACGCCACAACCATTTTCCATTAATTGGATCGTAAATTGGATCGTAAAGATTTCCAGAATCATCTTGCTTCACCAAACAGCCAGTTAACAACCGCACGCAAGTAGCACCCAAAGCGTATAAATCGCTGGCAGCACAAGCATAACCCGCCATTTGTTCGGCAGCAGCATAACCTAGAGTATAAATTCCCGTGCCTTTCTGAGCTAAATTATTTTGCGTAACTTGTTTAGCACCACCAAAGTCAATCAAAACCAACTTACCATCACCAATCCGACGAATAATATTTTCGGGTTTAATATCGCGATGAATTACCTGACGTTGATGGATAAATTCTAAAACCGGAAGTAAATCGGTTAAAACTTGCCAAATTTCAGTTTCATTAAAGGGTTGTCTGAGTAACTGTTGATGTAAATTATCCCCATCAATAAATTCCTGTACCAAATACATACAGGTACCTTGTTCAAAGTAAGCCACCAAGCGGGGAATTTGCGAATGATTTTCCCCCAAATCAAACAAGCGCTTAGCTTCCTGACGAAACAATTGCGCTGCTTTAGCACGGGCTGTAGTTCCCTGAGATTCCCTGATAAACTGCTTTACAACGCAAACAGCATCAAGTCTATCCAAATCTTGCGCTTCATAAGTTCTACCAAAACCACCCGTACCCAATAACCTTTTGACACGGTAACGGTTTCTTAATAAGTCGCCAAAATTATCGGCACCACAACCAACACAAAACCGATTACCAATTGAATTAAAAGGATTAGAACAGTTAGGATTCTGGCAGATTTTCATAATTATAAGTCTACAGCTTTCTAACTTACCCAAAGTTAACTTAAGTTTCAGGATATTAGACAATATTTTTTAATCCCTAAAGTTGCTTTTTAGAGGATATTTTAAAAGTTATAACCCGCGCAGGCAGGTTTTGTTAATGTAGCCAAGGCAGCGCGTTGCTTTGGAACAAGCTTGTAGCCACTGCCGCGCGAATTATAGTCCCCAGGTACAATTTTTTAATAATTTCCGATCTCACAAATAATGATGGGTAGATACAAATATTACAAAGAATAAATGTGAGATTTTAACTACCTTTTAGGTATTAGAAAATACACTGAAAACAGCTTCATCTTTTTGTAAATGAATATGAGTATTTTCAGCATATCGAAAGGTTACTTCAAGCGGCTATTTTTGTCAAGCGACTACTAACAGCCTAACGTTAGGGTGTGTTGTGGCTTTAGAAATACCGCACGATTTGATAAGTTTATTTAAAGATTATTAATTGAAAAACATTATTTTACATCCAATCAAAAATGATACAAGATGTTATTTGATAGCTAAACATAATCAAAAAACAAAATAAAACTGTTCAATTATAGGATAATAATTAAAATATCAAAATTTCCAGACAATTTGGAGAAAGTTGTGAGCCAGTTGCGGTGGACGGGTTCCCCGGCATAAGCAAACTGGCGAACCCGGAGGGTGAGAAGAGATGCGATTTTTTATACAATTTTTCAACGTTCGCCAGAATTAATTTTTGAATTTATAGAACCAAGAATTACCAGTGCAACAAATTATCGTTTTGAATCAGTAGAAGTAAAAGAACCAACCTTCAGAATTGACGGCGTATTTTTACCGCCACAAGATGCTTCATTTCGCGTTGTTATTTTTGCTGAAGTGCAGTTTCAAACAGATGAATTGTTATACCATCGTTTTTTCGCAGAATCTCAACTTTATATGTACCGCAACGCTTTATTACAGGATGATTGGTACGGTGTAATTATTTTCCCCAGCCGTAATTTAGAACCAAAAAATACAACAATTCATCAACCACAACTTGAGAGCGATAAAGTTAGACGAATTTATTTAGATGAATTAGATAATTCTGCCGAGCAAAGTATAGGCATAAGTTTGATGCAGTTAACCATTGCTTCAGAAAACCAACTCGTAGAATCAGCCAAACGTTTAATCGAGAGAGTGAAGCTCGAAGAAACCAGCATTCTTCCTCAGAAGAACTTGTTAGATATAATAACGACAATAGCAGTTTACAAATTTTCCAACTTGAGTAGGGAAGAAGTGGAAGCGATGTTAGGAATTAAATTGGAAGAAACAAGGGTTTATCGAGAAGCGAAAGAGGAAGGAAGAGAAGAAGGTATACAACGAGGAAGAGAAGAAGGTAAACAGGAAGGAAGATTAGAAGGTAAACAGGAAGTGAAATTAGAACTTGTACCGGCAATGTTAGCCCGTGGTATGAGCGTTGCAGAGGTTTCCGAGTTGTTGGGTTTAACTGAGGAACAAGTAAATCAAGCTGCTGGGAATGAGTCTTAAGAATTACCGAATATTTTAGGTGTTAAACTTAGCCCACGCAGGTGGGCTTTGTTTGTGTAGCCCCAGACTTACAGTCTGAGGGTATTAATTTCAACCAATTCTAATATCCGATGCGCCATTTCCAATTTAGAACACATCGGAATCTCAACTTCCTTACCTTTCCTATCTATATATATAGCTTTATTCGTATCGCTACCAAATCCACTATTAATTTCATCAATCGGATTAGCAACAATTGCGTCTAAATTTTTCCTTTGCAACTTCTCTCTCGCTGGAGTCACAATATCGCCAGTTTGAGCCGCAAAACCAATCAATTTCTGATTCTCACGCTTACAACTCGCTAATTCAGCAATAATATCTCCCACATTCTCCAAAGGTAAAGATTCTGGAAGCGCCTTTTTGGGTAACTTTTGCCAACTATATTCTCTCGGCTTCACATCCGCAACAGCCGCCGACATGATAATGACATCAGCATCTGGCATACACTGCAACATTTGCAAACGCATTTCCGATGCAGTATCTACGGTTATGCCTTTTACGCCTAAAGGAAAATCCCAACTTGCCGCACCGCTTACCAAAGTCACATCCGCACCGCGATGCAAAGCCGCACGCGCTAAAGCCAATCCCATTTTACCTGTAGCTGGATTGCCGATAAACCTTACCGGATCTAAATATTCTCGCGTACCTCCAGCACTAATTAAAACCTTTTTACCAGAAAAATCTCGCTTTCCGTTAGTTTGCAACAACGACTGTACGTGACTAACAATTTCTGGAGCTTCAGCCATTCTTCCCGCACCAACTCTATCGCAGGCTAATAAACCTGATGCAGTATCTAAAGTATGAAAACGACTCAAAGTTAAAATTTTCTGCCAATTCTGTTTTACCGTTTCCTGCTCCCACATATCAGTATTCATCGCCGGGGCAAGCAAAATCGGACAAGTAGAAGCTAAAACGGTATTTAATAAAAGATTGTCAGCCATTCCATAAGCTAACTTAGCCAAAGTATTCGCCGTCAGGGGAGCAATTAAAAAAATATCCGCCCATTCTGCCAACTCGATATGTAAAGGGCGAGAATTGCTAGAATGCCAAAAATTCTCGTCAGTATAGGCAGACTGACGAGAAAGAGTAGAAAAAGTTAAAGGGGTGATAAAGTGTTGTGCGGAATTGGTGAGAATTGTCCGTACTTCCACCCCAGATTTAAATAAAGTAGAAACGACTTCACAAACCTTATAAGCAGCGATACCGCCACCAACACCAATCAACACCCTTTTCATTTATCAATTACCAATTATCAATTAACAATCATCAGTCTCTCACAAGTAAGCTTTTTGTTACCAAAAGCATGACTCAAAAACGTCTACATTGTTTTTCGATCGAATATCCCTACTAGATAAAGGTTGAAAAACGCATTAATTGAGAGTTTATTGTATCAATTGATAATTGTTCATTGATAATTGATAACCGATTAAGCTTCATCGTAGGCTTCCAAATCCAAAAGGTGGATGTAGGATTCTACTAATTCGGGACGTTGAAACGCGATCGCACGCAGTAAATGCCAATCATCTAAACCTTCAAAGGCATTACTGTAGTTGTCTTGTTCCAAGCGTGTCGCCAATTTATCCACCTCTTGTTCAGTCATGGTGTCAATATCGGTTTTAGAAATGGTCAAAGTCTTCATTTTCAAGCCCCTCCCGTAAGTAGCAACACCATCCAGCATAGGTTTATTTGCGCTTAACGCATCCACCCAATCTATATTACTCATTCATAGACGCAAATTACGTGAATTTTCTTCCGGAATTTCACCATACTTTGTAAAGCTTTTGTAACCTTAATTAGGTAAGGTTGCTGAGAACGAAAGTACGTGCGACATCCAGCATTTGAGAACTAATTTGATGTCCTCCATCAAATTCACGATATTCTAAAGAAACTGCTTGTAATTCTAATGCATCCCGTGCTTTTTGAGCAGCTTGCAAAGGCACAACTTGATCTTGTTTTCCATGCATAATTAACACTGGCGGTAGAAAATTATTCGCCGGAGCTTCAAGATTTTGGATATCTGAATGTAAATACCCACTCATAGAAATTAAACCTGCAAAGGGCAACTTTAATCCTACATCTAAAGTCATTGCCCCTCCTTGAGAAAAACCACTTAAAATTGTTTGCTTTAAGGGTATGCCAGTAGTATTTTCTAAAGATTGTAACCAGTTAATTAGCAATTCCCGGCTTTCGGTTAAACCTTCATACATATTATCCCGACTCAGTTCATACCATGCTCTACCTATGGGTGAATGAGGATGAGGAAAAGGTGCATTAGGTAATACAAAATGATATCCTGACAACTGTAAAAAAGGTACTATCGATGCCACATCTTCAGCATTTGCACCCCAACCATGCAAGATAACGATTAATCCTTTTTTAGTTTCCCCATTATTTGGTGGTACGTCAATAAAATCCAAAGCCTTAGCCATCAGTGAATATGAAGAAATCCGGTTTGCAATAATAATATTACTGTAATTGGGGATTGGGCATAGGGGATTGGGCATTGGGCATTGGGAATAGCGAGTAGTGAGTAGCCAACATATTCATATCTTGCGCCAATTTCAGAAACCCGGTTTCTTGTAGGTTGCACAACTACATCGTAATGTTTTTACCAAAAGAAACCGTGTTTCTTTTGGTTTGTTGAATAATTAATATTGTTTATTATTCCCAATACCCCATTACCAATTACCAATTACCCATTCCCAATACCCAATCCCCAATGCCCCATGCCCTATTCCCAAAAAATTACTATTTTTAAGTGCCTGCTTAGTCTTAAAATATTCTTTTCCCAACTAATTAATTAAGATTCTAGGAAAGTTATAAATTATGGCGCGTCTAGCCCTGCTGAGTGTATCGAATAAAACAGGTTTAGTTGAACTTGCTCGAAGTTTGCAAGAGGAGTTTAACTTTGAATTTATCAGCAGTGGAGGCACCGCAAAAGTTTTACAAGCAGCCGGATTGACTGTTACCAAAGTTGCCGATTATACGGGTTCGCCAGAAATTTTGGGTGGACGAGTAAAGACTCTACATCCGCGAATTCACGGCGGTATTTTAGCCAGACGAGATAATTCTCAAGATGTAGCGGATTTAGAAGAGAATCAAATTCGTCCCATAGATTTAGTAGTTGTAAATCTCTACCCTTTTGAAGAAACTATAGCCAAACCTGAAGTTACTTTACCAGAAGCCGTCGAACAAATTGATATCGGTGGCCCGGCAATGTTAAGAGCATCTGCAAAAAACTTTGCTCATCTTACAGTATTATGCAACCCGGCGCAGTATGAAGAATATTTACAGGAGTTGCGTCAAAATAAAGGTGAAGCTTCTTTAGAATTTCGCCAAAAGGCTGCTTTAAAAGGATTTTTGCATACTTCTGAATATGACCAAGCAATCTCATCTTATTTAAGCAATCAAGTTTCCGAGGATCGAGAAGCTCCCCAACAATTCAGCCTTGCTGGTAAACAGGTACAATCCCTGCGTTACGGCGAAAACCCCCATCAAAGCGCTGCTTGGTACCAAACGGGTGCTAGCGGATGGGCTGCTGCAACTAAGTTACAAGGAAAGGAACTGAGCTACAACAACTTAGTCGATTTGGAAGCAGCCAGACGCATCATCACTGAGTTTACCGACAATCCCGCAGCAGTAGTCCTCAAACACACCAATCCCTGCGGCGTTGCTTTAGGGAATACTTTAGTAGAAGCTTATCAAAAAGCCTTCAATGCCGATTCAATGTCCGCTTTTGGGGGAATTGTCGCTTTAAATCAACCAATCGATGCTGCAACCGCAACCGAATTAACAAAAACATTTTTAGAATGCGTAGTTGCACCCGGTTGTGAAGATGATGCAAAGGAAATTATCGCTGCTAAATCCAAACTGCGAGTATTAATACTGCCAGATTTACAAAGCGGGGCTAAAGAAACTATCAAGGTAATTGCAGGTGGATTTCTGATGCAGGCAGCCGATGACTTTTTAGCCGACAGCAATAAATGGCAAATAGTCACCGACAAAAAACCCACCCAAAAAGAAATAGAAGAATTATTGTTTGCTTGGAAAGTTTGCAAACACGTCAAATCCAACGCCATTGTAGTTAGCAAAGAACTTACCACCTTGGGAGTTGGCGCGGGACAAATGAACCGAGTCGGAGCCGTAAAAATCGCCTTAGAGCAAGCTGAAGAGAAAGCGAAAGGCGGATTTCTGGCTAGCGACGGATTTTTCCCCTTTGATGACTCAGTTAAAACAGCAGCCAGCGCGGGAATTACTGGAATTATTCAACCGGGTGGAAGCCTGCGCGATAAAGATTCGATCGAGGCAGCCAACGAACTAGGCTTAACAATGGTATTAACCGGCAATAGGCATTTTTTGCACTAAAATTATACCACAAAAATTACTGAAATTTACAAAATGTAGTCTAAAATGCTTTTCATTTCATAAAACTAGTGCTAACCTATATTTGTGTGTGTGAGGAGCAAAGTGAAAAGCGCTTGGGGTGGAAACACGGCAACACTCCCGAGTGCTTTTTGCTTTTTAATTATTTAGTGGTTAGTTGAAAGAATTTTATTATTAGCATTGTAATAACCGCATACAAATTAGAAAGGGAGCATCCCAATTTCGCAAAAAGCCTACAGGCTAGAAGCCTGGGGCTAATACTACGAAGCCCACCTTCGTGGGCTAATAACTCTCGTCTCGTATCGTAGCCCAAGAAGTTGGGCTTTGTTTTTGTAGCCGCACCCTTACAGGGTGTCGGATAAAGTATTTATTCAAAATTGGGATGCTCCCATTAGAAATGATGAGAATTCAAGATATTGATCAACCTGGTTTTTCCAGAAAACCAGGTTTTTTAATTTGCATAAATAATTCCAAAATCTCTACTCTACCTGAAAAATTTCCGCTTTTAACTGGTCAACACGTTCAATTTACAAACTGTCACGTAAAATACTTGTGCATTATTAAAAGTAGTGCTAACCTATGGTTGTGTGTGAGGAGCAAGTGATAAACAGAAAGCGTTTGGGGTGGAAACACGGCAACACTCCCGAACGCTTTTTGTCTTTTAAGTTACCAATTATCAATATTTATCAATATCTATAACTCTTAACTATTTCTTCAATCTTCATCCAAAGCGGGGAAAGATTCCTCAATAAGCCATAATCTTTCTTTATTCTCGACAAACCAGACGCGAGTTTCGGGAGTTAATTTTTTCCAAATTTGGTCTACAGGTGCATGAGGAGATGAGTATTGAAACTCTTTACCAAGTAATTCCAGATTTTCGGCGACATTATCGGGAATACCAAATTCATTCCAATCAATTTTTGGTTCAACTCCAGTAACTCCTTTACCTGGATCGTAAACTAGTTGTGCAGCCCGAATTAAGTCAGCAAAGTGTACTGGCTTTAACTTGTACAACTCCTCGATTCGGGGTGCTTCGCTATTATTTTGAAACATAGCCACTAATAATGCTGTGAATATTTACCGTTGTATCTATAAGACTTACTGCCAGAGTTCCGTAATCAATACATTTATATTTTATTCTAGAAAAATTATATTTAATTAACTGATAGAATAACCACTATTTTAGGGAATCATAATTTTATATCTTGTATATATTGCTGGCTGCTTGGATGGGGTGATTTATGCCTTTCTTTTTAATCTTTATAATAATTGCGATTATTTTAACGTTATTAATAAACAAAAACCGTCATCGTGGGAGTAACAGATATCATCCTGGTAAATCCAATAAAGGATGTAAACCACTTCGACGTAAATTATTAAATCTCGTACATCGCGATACAGCAGATAGATTAATCAGTTCAGCAAAACGTCAGCATCCCGGAAAATCGGAACGCTGGTATTTAGAAAAGGTGATTTACGATTTACAGCGCGGACGTTAAGAACGTAATTGGGCTATTATCGTTTTTGGATTCCAGTAAGCGCGAGTAGTTTGAATTTTACCAGCATCGTTGATCTCTAATATCGTAATCCCTTCACAAGTAACAGCTTTCTGAGTTTTACTGACACCTCGCATCGTCCATTTGACAGCAGCTTCATTCCCCGCAATAAAAATACTATCTTTGGTTGCTTCGAGTTTTGCAAAGACGGCTTTCATTTGTCCGATAAAATCTTGAAAACCTTCATGAACTAAAGTCGGTGGCTCTCCAACTGGATCGTAACTCAAAGCATCTTTAGCAAAATTATCTACCCAGCCTTCGGCATTCATAGCTGAGATATTTTCTAAATAAGAATTGACAATACTTTCAATTTCTTCTGGCAACATAAGGATAGGTTAAAGGTCAAAGGTTAAAGTTATCTATGTAATTGCAAGAATTAACAACTAATTAATCATTGTCAATCAAAACAGTTACTGCAGCTACAGCAATCAACATTTCGTCATTTTTATCCTGCAAAACTTCGATAGCTTTTCCTTCAACCACCATTCCCCCAGATTTAACCGTAAGACTTTTACGCCCAAAAGGTAATACTGCTAATACTTCTTCTTCCCTTACCTGCTCCGGATAAGGTACGGCAATTTCAACTTCTACAATCATCTGATTTGGATCGTTCAAACCAGCAACTTCAAACACTCCGATTAAAGCATTATTCGCGATCGCATTTCTCACGGCTCTTGCAGCAGCAACGGTTGGTTCCTGCCCGTGCTGATCTATACCCATTCCCATTTCCACAATAAATCGTTTGCGTGGCATAACTATCCCCGATAACTTCAGTCCCATCTGTACTGTAGCGGTTTAAGTACCTCGCGGGAAACTGTAGAGAAGTTTTAATAATAGCTAAGTAAGCAATACAAGATTGATTATGATGATTCCCATTCCCCGTTCCCTATTTCCTGTTCCCTTTCATAAAAAGTAAAAGGCAAAAAGTAAAAGTAATGGGAGATGTGTTCTACTTTAACCTTTTGCCTTCAGCGTTTTTGCATTGGATATTGGTCAATAATGCTACCATACTTGTTTTGAAACCATCAACTGTCAAAAATTTCTTAGAAGCTGAGAATTTATGCTGATTCGAGGGCGATTACCATTATTCAAATTCTCTCCTTAAATATCTCTCCATATCGTTATAATTTTCTTCACTTAGCTCTCAAAATAGCTGCATATTGAAATAAAAGCTGAAATCGTATTTACGCATAGCCCCCCTTATGAAAAGGGGGGTTGGGGGGATCTAAATGATAATATACTCCCACTATGAATATTAATCGCCGAAAATTCCTCACAACCTTGGGTTTAGCAACCATCTCTACCCAACTACCATCATTTGTTGTTCAAGCTAAAATATCTCCGAATACCATCATCAAACCACCACGTTTGAAAGTTGGTGATACAGTCGGATTAATTAGCCCTGCTGGTATCGTAGATTCCGAAGACGTTGAAGAAGCACAAAAAATATTTACAGCATTAGGTTTAAAAGTTGAACCAGGCAGACATATTTTAGATAGATACGGTTACTTAGCGGGAAAAGATAGAAATCGCGCTGGTGATATTAACGCTATGTTTGCTGATAAATCTGTTAACGCAATAATTGCTATGCGTGGTGGCTGGGGTGGAAATCGGATTTTACCATTACTTAAGTATAATTCTATTCGCGCTAATCCTAAAATTATCATGGGATACAGCGATATTACATCTTTATTATTAGCAATTAGTGCCCGTAGCGGACTTGTAACTTTTCATGGTCCAGTAGCGACTTCTACTTGGAATAATTTTACTTTGAAATATGTAAAAAGTATATTATTTAATGCTCAAACGGTAGCAATGGATAATGCTTTAGTTACTAAACTTAGCCGCGAAATAATTACACCCGGTAAAGCTAAAGGTAAATTTATTGGTGGTAATTTATCGGTGATTAATTCAATGTTAGGTTCATCTTATCTACCTGCATGGAAAGATAGTATTTTATTTATAGAAGATATCGGCGAAGATGTTTACCGTGTAGACAGGATGTTAGTTCAATTAAGAAATGCCGGAATTCTCAATCAACTATCAGGTTTTGTATTCGGGCAATGCACCAATTGTAAGCCGGGAAAAGAACCTACATTTACTTTAATGCAGGTATTACAAGAACATATTCGTCCTTTAAATATTCCTGCATGGTATGGTTCGATGATTGGACATATCAGAGATAAATTTACACTTCCCATAGGTATACAAGTAGAAATTGATGCAAATACCGGGATAATAAAAATGTTGGAAGCTGCTGTTAGATAATCTTAACTCAATAGTTTTATGAAATACTATAAGTATCATGCTATAGGCAACGATTATATAGTTATTAATCCCAAAGATGTTTCTCAAAATTTAACTTGCGAACAGATTACGAAAATTTGTCATAGAAATTTCGGTATTGGTTCCGATGGTATACTTTTCGGTCCTTTATTATCTGAAAAAGGAGAGTTTTTACTAAGAATATTTAATCCCGACGGTAGCGAAGCAGAGAAAAGCGGAAACGGATTAAGAATTTTTTCTCGTTACTTATGGGATATGCAATTAGTTAAACAAGAACAATTTACTATCGAAACTAAGGGAGGTTTAGTTAAATCGACAGTTTCAGATAACGGTAAAACCGTCAGCGTCGAAATGGGAAAAGTCAGCTTTTGGAACGATAAAATACCCGTTACTGGAGAACATAGAGAAGTCATATCCGAGAATATTACAGTTGACAATAAAACCTTTACATTTTGTGCTGCAACTATCGGCAATCCTCATTGTGTAATTCCGTTGCCTGAAATTACGCCAGATTTAGCAAAGCAATATGGTTATTTAATTGAAACCAATAATATTTTTCCAAATCGCATCAACGTACAATTTATGAAAGTACTCGATCGAGAAAACATTCAATTAGAAATTTGGGAAAGAGGTGCGGGTTATACATTAGCATCGGGAAGTAGTAGCAGTGCAGCAGCAGCGGTTGCACATCGACTTGATTTGTGCGATTCCTCCATTACCGTACATATGCCAGGAGGAAATATTTTAATCGAAATTAATGAAGATTATTCGATTCAAATGACAGGCTCAGTCACAAAAGTAGCCGAAGGGATAATATCTGAAGAAATGTTTTTTGGGGAATAGGGCATTGGGAATTGGGCATTGGGCATTGGAAACTAGTACTCCACCACGTTAATTTTACGGGGGAAATTATTCGTAGTTGTAGGTTGGGTTAGACACGAGTAGACAATTTGAATTGTAACAAGAATTCTTTAATCGTGTCGTAACCCAACATTGCCATTGCTACTAACCATAGTAAATGTTGGGTTACGGTGCAATATCAATTCCGAGAGCAAAAATTATCTTATCAAGACACCTAACCCAACCTACTATTCCCCATGCCCAATTCCTAATGCCCCATGCCCCATGCCCAATTCTCAATTCCCAAAATCCATCATCGTCTGCCGATAAATATTAGGCATTCCAATATCAAAAGTCTTGCCATCAACAACTAAACCAGTCATTCCCTCAGCTTCCCTTAATTGTTCCAAACAAGATGTCAACTGAAACTCACCCTTTTCCCGAAAATTAGTATTAATATGTTCCTCCAAAAAATCAAAAATCTTCGGAGTTAAAGCGTACAAACCAAATATACATAAAAACTCATCTTCCCCTATTCCTTCCACCCGCAAATTTTGCCGCGCATACTCAATAGTTGGTTTTTCATAAATTTGTGTAACTTGCATTTGTGAATTACCTTCTTGCCAAACTCCGGTAATACAGCCAGCTTTATGAATCATTTCCGCTGGTAAAGAATTCAAACCAATAACGCTTTGATTAACTTGTTCGTAAACCTGCAAAACTTGACGCGCACAAGATTGTTCGGCATCAGATGAATAAATATGATCTCCTAACATCAGCAAAAAAGGTTCATCATTAACCCATTCCTTCGCACAGAAAACCGCGTGTCCGTAGCCTTCTTGCTTATCCTGTGCCAAAAGCTTAATTTTACTACCTAAATCTTGAAGATATTTACAATATTCCCGATCGCGCTGTGAAAGCTTGTTAAAAAGTTTAGCATCGGGCAGGTTTTTAAAATAACTTTCAAACACCTCCTTATCATCCGGTTGCGTCACAATTCCAATTTCTTCGATACCCCCACTAACAGCCTCCTCCACAATCGACTGAATAACAGGTTTAGCCCTACCATCTCGATCAATTATCGGAAACAGTTCCTTCTTAACAACTTTCGTCGCCGGAAATAAGCGAGTACCAAAACCAGCAGCCGGAATTACAGCCTTCCTAATTCGATTCTTCATATTTCAAATTGGTAATTGGTAATTGGTAATTGGGCATTGGGCATTGGGCATTGGGCATTGGGCATAGCTAGGAGTTAGGGATTGTTTCTACCCCCTCTACCCCCTCTACCCCCTCTACCCCCTCTTCCCATCTCCCCATCTCCCAATCTCCCCATCATCCCATCCCCTAGCCATAAGCAATACCATCTTCGTAGTGATTCTACCCTGTAAAGCCTTTGTAAACTCTTATCCCAGCTTCTCAGTGAGTGTTGATAATGCTGAGCAGTTTTTAACTATGGCAGTTGACAAACTGTCACTCAGTCAATTCCCTGATAATGGTCTTAAAAGATATTCTATATTTGTGCAAGGAGTGATACCACTTCACAACACGTTTGCTATAAGCTTATTCTCGCAATCCCTATCTATATGGGAATAGTGTCGAGTTCAAATGTTGCATCAAACAAGTGAAATGGTATAACTTTATACAGATGAGGCGTTTGGTAGGCAAAACTGTCAAGCGCTTTTCCATGTAACCGATTAGTCACAAGTTTTCAAAAAACGAACCCAAATAAGAAACCGGAGATTTTACCCCCGGTTGTGTCAATTAATAAACCTGCACAAGTAAAACAGGGTTTAACCGATGACGAAGTTTACCAACTTGCCAGGTACCACAATCACTTTTTTGATGGTTTTATCTTCAATATGGCGTTGGGCAACATCTGATTCGCGGGCATACTTTTCTAATCCAGCTTTATCGAGTTGTGCTGGAACTTGTAAATCGCCACGTTTTTTACCGTTTATTTGAATCACCAAAGTTATTTCCGAAGCTATCAACGCTTCTGGATCGTGTTCAGACCAGTTTGCGGTATGTACTGAGTCATCTTTACCCAACAAATGCCATAGTTCTTCACTGATATGAGGTGCGAAGGGTGCCAGCATCAAAATTAAAGTTTGGATTCCTTCAGCATAAATAGGTGAATCTTTGCACTTAGCATCACTCAAGGAGTTACTTAACTTCATCAATTCCGAAATAGCTGTATTAAATTGATATTCGCCGTCTACATCTTCACTGACTTCTTTGATTGCAGTATGAATCGCTCTTCGTAAATCCTTCTCGATTTTGGATTTGGGATTTTTCTCTTTAGATTTTTTAGAAGATTGTGGATTATCGACAAAATCAGTCACCAAACGCCAAACTCGGTTAAGAAAGCGGAATTGTCCTTCGACATCAGCTTCATCCCATTCCAAATCCTTTTCCGGTGGTGCTTTGAATAGAACAAACATCCGCGCCGTATCAACACCGTATTTAGCAATTACATCTTCCGGCGCAACTCCATTACCCTTAGATTTGGACATGGTAGCGTAAAGCTTTTGCAAAGGTTCGCCGGTTTCGGGGTCGCGGGGATCGGCAGGATTTACTAAACTAGAAGCAACCCATTTATCTTTACCACCCTTGTTAGGATTCATATAAGTTAAACCCTGCACCATACCTTGGGTTAACAAATGTTGGAAAGGTTCATCAAAGTTGAGTAAACCTCGATCGCGCAATACTTTGGTAAAGAAGCGCGAGTATAACAAGTGCAAAATTGCGTGTTCGATACCGCCAACGTACTGATCCACTGGCATCCAGTTGTTTACCTTAGCCGAATCAAAAACTTGCTTATCATTCTTAGCATCGGTAAACCGCAAGTAATACCACGAAGAATCAATAAAAGTATCCATCGTGTCAGTTTCCCGCTTCGCTGGTTTTTTGCAACTGGGACAATCTACATTTACCCAACTTTCCAATTGCGCTAACGGCGAACCACCACGTCCAGAAAATTCTACATTTTCGGGTAGCTGTATGGGTAAATCTTTATCCGGTACTGGTACAGCACCGCAATCGGCACAGTGAACGATGGGAATCGGTGCCCCCCAATATCGCTGACGGGAAATCAACCAATCTCGCAAGCGATACTGTACCCGTGCCTTACCAAAACCTTGCTTTTCCGCATATTCCACAATTGCTTGTTTAGCATCAGCAGAAGACATCCCGTTGAAAAGATCGGAATTAACAATAATTCCCGGTTCTGTATAAGCTTCTTGAGGAATTAGTACTGCGTCAGCAGCATCCGCACGGGCAACAACAACCTTGATAGGTAAATCCTTTTCTTTCGCAAACTTAAAATCTCGCACGTCGTGGGCTGGTACACCCATCACAGCCCCAGTACCGTATTCGTAAAGCACGTAATCGGCAATCCAAATCGGAACTTCTTCCCCGGTAAACGGATTAATTACCTTACCACCTGTAGGAATACCTTTTTTAGGCTTATCTTCAGCAGTACGTTCCAACTCGCTTTGATTGCTAACTTCTTTGATAAAAGCTTCCACGGCTTCTAACTGTTCCGATGTAGTTACCTGCTTAGTTAAAGGATGCTCTGGCGCTAACACTACGTAGCTCACACCATATACAGTATCGGGTCGCGTAGTATACACGGCGATTTTTTCATCCATTCCCACAATCGGGAATTCCAAATAAGCTCCCGTGGATTTACCAATCCAGTTAGCCTGCATGGTTTTAACCCGCTCTGGCCATCCCGGCAACTTATCCAAATCGTTTAATAATTCTTCAGCATAATCAGTAATTTTGAAGAACCACTGCCGTAATAATTTACGCTCAACAATAGCACCACTACGCCAAGAACGACCTTCACTATCAACTTGCTCGTTCGCCAATACAGTACGATCTATGGGGTCCCAATTTACTGCTGCTTCTTTTTGGTAAGCTAAACCTGCTTGGAAAAACTGCAAAAATATCCATTGCGTCCACTTGTAATAATCCGGCGAACAAGTAGCGGTTTCGCAATCCCAGTCAATAGATAAGCCAAGACGTTTTAACTGCAAGCGCATTTGCTCAATATTTTGATAAGTCCACTTTGACGGAGGTACTCCCCGTTTAATCGCGGCATTTTCCGCCGGTAAGCCAAAAGCATCCCAACCCATAGGATGGAGTACCCAATACCCTTGCATTCGCTTGAGACGGGCAATCACATCAGTAATAGTGTAGTTACGAACGTGACCCATATGCAGGCTACCCGACGGGTAAGGAAACATGGATAGCGCGTAAAATTTTGGCTTGTTACTATCTGTAGGCGTTTTGTCTATGCCAACTTCTGCCCATTTATTTTGCCACTTTTGCTCAATTTCTGCTGGGTTGTATCGGGTATCCACCGGAAATACTCCTAATGCGACTTTAATGTTGTCTGATGAACTATTGTAGATGCTGTTGGGGAGAGGGGGAGATGGGGCAGAGGAGGCAGAGGAGGCAGAGGGGGTAATTATTTTATTTATATATATATTTATTTATTTATTTATAAATTTTCTTCCTCCGCTTCCTCCGCTCTCTTCAACTCTTAACTCTTAACTCCTAACTATTTACAATTCCCAATGCCCAATCCCCGATCATCATTATGTGTAAGCACAAAAATTCTGCCTTGTTACGGGTGTTTGTTTACGGAACCCTCAAACCTGGTGAAGCAAACTATGAATGCTACTGCGCGAATCGGGTAGTTGATGCTAAAAAAGCTTGGACTCGTGGCGAACTATATGCGCTTCCCCAAGGATACCCAGCAATGACTCAAGGAAATAATTCGGTTTACGGATATTTGCTTTCATTTAACGATTTAAAAGTTTTAAATCATCTTGATGAACTTGAAGATTACCATCCTCAAAGACTTGCTTCAGAAAATCTCTACAATCGAATGCAAGTTGAAATATTTGATTTAGAAAGTAATTCTCTTGGTTTAGCTTGGGTTTATTTTATGAGTTCTGTAAAAGTCCGCCAACTAAAAGGCACCCCGCAAACTGATGGTTTGTGGAGTGGGAGAAGGTTGAATAGTTAGGAGTTAGGAGTTAACAATTAGAAATACTATTTGAAATTTCTAAGCTGTTACGCACTTAATTTGTATAGTACTAGCGGGCAAGATGCCCGCACTACAATAATTTCAAGTTTTTTTTTAATACAACTTAGTAGTCCTTTTCATTAATTTTGATGGGTTGTAGAGACTTTATATATAACGTCTCCCAAATATAAGCGGAAAAACGAACCCGTCAAATTTAATGCAATCGAATACTACCCAACTAAATATAAAGCAAAAGTTAAAATTACCGTTTTCTGAAGGAATTCACGCAAAAGTGCGAGTTACAAGCTCGCACTAGCATCTTTTATGGTAATTTATTTGTTAGAAGTTCTTTGACTATTAACTCCTAACTTCAAAACTAAAAGTTAATTAATGTAATTGTCAGAATCTAAACCTAGAGGCTGGGTTTGATTGATTGCTTCTTGAGGAAGACTTTGCGTTGCTTTAGGTATCTGTACCAGTGGTTCATTCAAAGCAACCATCGGCAATGATGCCATTTCTTCAGAAGCACTTTGCTGTGTTTGTTCTAAAGGATTGCTAGCAAATCGGAACATCCCCGGTTCGCTGTTGGGAATTAGACTCGCTAACGAACCAATAACGCAAGCAGCAACGGTAGCACCTCCGAACATCCAAGCCTTCCTGCTACGACGGCGTAACCGTGCCATTACACTATTAACTGTTTCTTGTATAGAATTTTCTGATTGCGGCACCGGAAGATTTTTCAAGCTTTGCCGCAGTGATAAAAGTCGTTTGTGCAAACTTTGGACTGAGGGGTCATTTGCCAGCCAATCTTCTACTTGCCTGCGTTCGGCAGCAGTTACCTCACCATCAAGGTAAGCACTTAATAACTCGAAGCGATCGCGCTTCACCATATTCTTAGCACCCGTTAAATTATTGGTATTACGGTCGTTCCCATCCCGCAATTCTTTTCGACTTTGCAAGCGGGAATCGTCAAAGTGATGTTCTGTATTCATCTTAACATTATTACCAATTAATACACGGGTATATAAAGCGGGCAAGCGATCGAATTGACGAGAATGTTCTCCCAACGGCACACGCACAAAATGTTTTTTAACAAATAGTTAATTATCGTTAATTTCAGCTATAAGAAATATTCCAACACACGATTTGATATCGAAAGAATTTGATATCAAATCTAAACCCAGAATTTCGTATTTGTAGATAACGGGTTCCCGCAGTAGGCGGGTAGCGCATATTCTACCGCTTAATATGGTGTGTTAATAGCAGTCTGGGGGAATCCACCTGACTGTGAGGATGAACGCTGCAATTTAGGACTCTACATAATTTTGTAGTTGAGTTTGCAGTCGGGATCTCGCTCTCGCAATTCTTGACTTCACCGTTCCTAGAGAAACGCCAGTCATTTCGGCGATTTCTTCGTATGCCAATCCTTCAATTTCTCGCAACACTATTGTGGTACGAAATACTTCGGGCAAATCTGCGATCGCCAAGCGTAGTTGCTCGTAAAATTCTCTTGTTGTTAGTTCTTCTTCGGGGCCGGGAGTATCGCCAGCGATTTCCCAATCCATTTCTCCATCGTCTAAGGTACGAGGAGCATCGAGTGATAAAGGACTAACAACTCGCTTGCGTTTACGTAACTCGTCATAGAACAAATTAGTAGCAATACGACTTAGCCAACCTCGGAATTTACAGGGGTCTTGCAATCGACTAATATTCCGGAAAACTCGTATCCAGACTTCCTGAGCTAAATCTGCTCGATCGGCCCAATCGGGTGCTAAGTGATATAAAACTCTATCAACTTGCGATTGATAGCGACGCATCAGTTCTGCAAAAGCAGTACGTTCGGGACGTACTCCGGTCTGACAGCGCAAAATCAGGTCATGGTTTGCAAGTTTATCAACTTCTACTGGTGCTTCCGGCAGTCTGGCATCGAGCGTAGACCAAGATGCAGTAATCGATTGACTCATATATCTTACTGGCTTTAAATCATCCCTATCTATTAGACCTGAAGATGTGCAGTTAGTTCCCGTTAAAAGTGACGGATTTACAACTGGAACAAATATTTGGGAAATTTTTCAGTAATATCACGGGTTTATTTCAGCGAATAAGAATGGCTGCTTCACCCACTGTAACGAGCTTTGAAGGCAAGTATTGCTTGATATAAGCAAGAATAGTTGACAGTGCCACTCTGCATAACTGCCTGCTTTTGTGGAATGTCGAAATATTTACAGTTGTGTTTTGGTATACCAAATCCTGATTGTTCGATAATGCCAGTTTTAGCAATGGCTTGTCAGCAACAGATGCAGAAATTTTACTGCAAATAAAATTATCCTTCTAAGTAAAAATCAACGAATCACAAATATATATTATGAGTACAACTTTTACGCTATTTATATAATGAAGGACAAATTATACTATTCATGAAATTTCTATGAAAAATTGTGAAAAACAAGTATTATTTTGAACTTTTGTTTAATAAACTACAGGATTTGATACAGTCTGAGTATAAAAGTAATTTTCGGTCGTTTTATTCTCGTAGCATCTTGACTAAAATCTGAGGTGCTGTATCCGTCTTAGGAGGATAAGTACCTTCAAAATCGTTATGTAATGGTACTCTAACTTGCACTAACATATTTAAGGAAAATGTAATGCTTGCTGCGAGCAATAATTTCTCTAACATAATTTCTCTCCTTCTCACCAAGTTAATGATTGGTAATTGCACTTTAATAGTTCCGGATATTAGCTTATGACCTGAAGTTTTTTTGTTGTACAAGTAATAGTAAAACCGGGATAGCCTTAGTTTGCCCGCATATAGACGGTAATTAATAAATAAACCTATAAGAGTTTGTGAATGTTTGATGAGAACAGCATTAATTAAGATTAGTTAAAAGATGATTTAAAAGAACTAACGGTGTGTATGGGAGGCTTTATAGAGGCACAAAATGGTACGAAATGATTCTTTAGCGCGTGTAGTGATGTTGCTGTGCTTCGTCACGGCAATTTTATCTTTAACCCTTCATTGGCGAATGAGTACCTACAAAACGAACACGGCAAAAAATTCGGTTCGAGTTAGCACTCGTGAACCTGAAGATTTTTTCGCACGACAAATTCAACGTTTTGTATCTGTGGGGAAAGATGTGGCGAAAAATTCTGTACCGAAGTCATCATCAAAGGCACCTGTATTAGCCTCTCCACAAAAAAGAACGAATAAACGTCCAAATGATGTATCTCCGCAGAAAAAAGTTGTAGTTGATTTGAGCGATCGCCGAGCTTATGTGTATCGTCAAAATACAGTTATCGCTAGCTATCCGATTGGTGTAGGTAAAAAAGGATGGGAAACACCTCTAGGAACTTTTGAAGTGATGCATAAGCAGCAGTTCCCCGCATGGCAACATCCAATTACTGGTAAAGTCTTTGCCGCAGGACCAAACAGCCCTTTAGGAGAACGTTGGATTGGTTTCTGGTCTGATGGGCACAACGAAATTGGTTTTCATGGAACACCGGACTCGGAACTAGTAGGAAGTCCCGTATCTCACGGCTGTTTAAGAATGCGTAATCCCGACGTTCGCTTACTTTACGAACAAATTAGCTTGGGAGTACCAGTGGAAGTACGGAAGTAGGAGAGGGAGATGGGGAGATGGGGAGATGGGAAGACAAGGGGACAAGGGGACAAGGTGAAGAATAACTTACTCGCTACTTGCTACTTGCTACTTGCTAATTCCTAACCCCTAACCCCTAACTCCTACTCCCTACTCCCTACTCTCAACTCTCAACTCTTCTGCTCAAAGTTTGGGGCGTAAGCCTGAAGTAAAGTGCTAACTTGACGTAAAACTTCGTTACCAGTGTTTTTACCAATAGCTTGACGTTCGGGGAAGAAGTCAGGTTTAGCAATGTAACGAGAAATTGCTTCTCCTACTTGTTGCGAAATGAATTCGTGAAGTTCTGTTTTCGCTCTTTGCCGTTGGTAAGCAGCACCTTCTTCTGTGGTGGCATACAGAGGCGGCAGACGGTTAAGTGCATAAGCGGCAATATCCCCTACATCAAGGGAACTTTCGCTAGTTGCTTCAATTTCCGCTACTCGTGCGATCGCCTCCGTTAACACCAACTCTTCCATGACGTTAATGAATTGTTTGCGAGGTACCGCCACTACCTCACCAGTTAATAATGCCCCCATTAATCTATCAAGTGCCATGTACTCTTCTATAGAGAGTTCAGAGGCATTGTCGCAGATGCGCCCAACTTCAGCTTCCATTGCCGGTGTTAGATAACCATCCTGGAGAGCTTGTTCTACAATTTTTTCGATACTCATAACGCTCATTTTATTATCAACCACCCAAGCAAGGTAGGACGGTACCAATTTAATTTATTACTTTTACCCTATTTGGATAAATAATACACATTTTACTGACAAAAGTAACGAATAACATCCCCATTATTTAATTTCTTTGTAACGCCAGGGTACTGGATCTACAGCTTGTCCATTAACGTATACACCCCAGTGTAAATGAGGACCTGTAGAAGCACCAGTAGAACCGATGCCGCCAATCAGTTGTCCCGGTTGTACAATATCGCCTTCTTTGACGTTAATCCGATTCAGGTGCATAAAAATGCTAGTTACTCCTTGTCCGTGGTCAATACCTACTACGTTTCCGTGTACTTTGAAACCTTGGGATTCTCGACCGACTAAAGCAACACGTCCGCCTGCTGGTGCAACTACGGGCGAACCATAGCCTCCTGCGTAATCAACGCCGCGATGATAATAGTTATTTGCAAATTTACCATTATAGTAGCGACGAACACCATAAATTGTACTAATACGTGAATTATTTGGTCGGCGGAAAAAACCGTTCCAATATTTTTGTGGCGTGACAAGTGCTTTAAAAGCTTTTACTCGATCGAGTTCGAGTTGTGTTGCTTTCAAACCTCCTTTACCGCCGCGTAAAGTAATTCTTTGTGTAGGAAATTTACGATTATTAACCCATACAGCCAAGTTTCGCGTTGTTCCATCACCTGAAACTCGAATTACTTTCCTTCCGTATTTTTGTAATGGAGTAGTGGGAATAAAGGCACGGTACTGATTTGGTGCAATTTGAAATACTGGATAAGTTTTTCCGTTGCTAGTCACTTGTAAATTACCACCATTAGAAGGGTTATCGGGCGTTATCATCACCGATATTGTGTCCCCTAATTTTGGTGACGATGGATTTAACTGGACTTGTGCGGCTTCTGCTGCAACAGTTGCAAGGGTAATAGGAATCGCACTGGCAATACCTAGTGCAATTCTGGCATTAAGATTTACTTTGACACCTTTAAAAATCGAATGAAGTAATCTGTTTCCAGAATTCGCTACTTTTTTAGCCTCGTTATTCATATATCTCTAAACACATTTATTGCTTCTGCTTGAAAACAGACGCTTTGTGTTGTGTGTAGTGTTTCCGACTTGCAAGATTTTTTTGTTTTAATGTTAGTTTTGTTAACTTGAATACATTTATATTTTATTTCTCAAGTTGTCAAGTGTTTTTAACTATTTATTGTTTACCGCTGTAATCAACAAGCCTTTCAAGGGTGAAAAGTCGAAAAAGCTTGACTGACGCAACACAACGAAAAGGATAATATTCCTTCTGGTTGAAACTTCCCTAACTGCTAACAGATTACTCAACATTTTCAAAGTAGCGCTAGTCCAGGGCATTTTGAACAGGAGAAGAAAATTTAGGATTTTATTTTATTGTTATTCGCTAATTTAATAGCATTGATAGTTTTTACAAAAACAAAAAAAGTAACAAAATATACTTTATATTATCCACGAATATCAGCATAAGGAATTGTATCTATGAGTATAAAAAAATTAGATACTTTCGGGTAGGGCATTAGCGAGAAAAAATATTTTCGTGCAGGTGCGATTGAGCAGTAAACCTGTTGTTAGAGTCAAGAAGCAAATGCGAACGATTAAATTTAGATATATAAAATTTAAATTACCTCAAAAACCCTAATCTAAAATTAATCAAAATAAGTGCTTGGCTTAATAAATAAACCAAGCATTATAAATTAGGAATTTTCAACTGGGAGAAGAAATTAATAATGAGAATAGACGCTTTATAAATAAAAATATGTTCGTAAATAACCAAACAATAAAATAACTATCAAACGCTGAATGATATTAATTAAATTTAATTTACAGCAGTTAATAAAGCTGTTAATAACACTTATTTAATATAGCGGGCTTTATACAAACTGCAAGTGAAGGCAGTGTATGAACAGTAATTATAATTATCAAGAAATACAAAAATCGCTTGTTTATATCTTTCATTCTCCAACTCGAACGGATTCTATGACTAAAAAATAATTTTTCACCGTACAAGTAATTTCGTATGTATAAAAAGATGTATTTAAGATGTAAACGAATAATTTTATTGTCAAAAGAAAAAGATAAGCTCTTAACAGACAAATAAAAACTTAGGTTTTTCCTTGTTTTATCAAAATATAAGCTGTTTTGTCATTTTTTTGCAATAAATAAAACCAATAAGAATGTTTTTATTAAAACACTCTTAGGCAACAATAAGCGTTATTGTGCGTTATTATGCATAGATTTTATCTATGATATTACGAAAACAAATTTAACTTAGATGTAAACTAAGTTACTTTATTTACTTCTTTTAACCCTTGCGGTAAACATTTCCGCAATGGTAGCGTCTAAAACTGTTACAGGAGTTGAACGGAATTTGCTAATAATGAAACGCTCGCTATCTTTACTTACTGTTTGCTCAACCTTGATTTCATTTTTAACCCCATTATCTGTTGTTGCTGCACCATCAAGAAGCGCAGATAAAACCGTAAAATGTGACATCTTGGTTGTAGGTGGTGGACTATCCGGTGTAGCTACTGCTTATGAAGCTTTACTTGCAGGAAAAGAAGTTTGTATAACAGAAATAACTGATTGGATAGGAGGACAAATTTCCTCTCAAGGAACATCCGCACTTGATGAACGTCCTACTCAACGTCAAAAACTATTCTATTCTCGCGGTTATTTGGAGTTACGAAAACGCATCCGTCAAACTTACGGTGAACTTAACCCCGGTGACTGTTGGGTAAGCGATTCTTGTTTCCTTCCTCGCGACGGTCACAAAGTATTAGTTTCGCTGCTCAAAAATGCTCAAAGAAAAGGTAAAGGAAAACTGCAATGGTTTCCTAACACTGTTATTAAAGAACTTGATATTAACGGTGGAAAAATAATTGATGGTGCTTATGCTATTCAACACAAACCGGCGAATGGTGCCCCTCCGATCAATACCTTTACCTTATCTCAAACCATTGAAGATGCTTATACCTATGAAAATTCTTCGCGTTTAAGCAAATCTATTATCCGGTTTGTTCCCAAACAACAAAAAAACAGCGATGCTCCTAACTGGTATGTAGTAGACGCTAGCGAAACCGGCGAAATTATCGGGCTTGCGGATGTTCCCCATCGTCTTGGTATTGATGAGCGTTCTTACTTAGAACCTTCTTCTTCTAGTGCGACAAATGACCCTTACTGCACTCAAGGTTTTACTTATACCTTTGCAATGGAGACTACTAAGGACTCTCAACAACATGAGATGCCAAGCTTTTATCCGCAATATTCTCCTTACTACAGCTATGAATTAGAGCGCTTGGCTAGCTTCGAGTTAGTACATACCTATCGTCGTATTTGGAGTCCTAAAACAGGCGAAGCGATGAAATTTCGCGGTATTAATTTCACTGCTCCCACTCCTGGGGACATTTCCATGCAAAACTGGACTTGGGGTAACGATTACCGTCCGGGAACCGCTCAAGATAACCTGATTTATACTCGCGGGCAGCTTCAAGCCAGCGGACAGTTAGAACCCGGCGGTTGGATGGGAGGACTCAGAACCGACGCTTTACGTAAAGGTGAGGAAATTTCCAAAGGGTATTTTTACTGGTTGGTTAGGGGAACTACGGATTCTCAACTTGGTGACGGTGTAAAGAAACTTCATCTAAATCATCGCTATCTCAAAGGTTTGAAATCTCCTATGGGAACGGCACACGGTTTATCAAAATATCCGTATATGCGTGAAGGAAGGCGTATTATTGGTCGCCCTGGTTATGCACATCCCCAAGGTTTTTCTATTGAGGAAATTGATATTTCTCGCCGCGATTACACTGACGAATATTACCAAAAAACTTTACCTGCAAGAATGTATCGTCGTCTAAAAGCTTCTTTGGCGGGTTTAGAAGCAACATCAGTTCTTACTGGTCGGAAGCGTCCCGAAGACGTAGCGCGGCGGACTCGTTCTACGGTTTTCCCCGATGCGGTAGGTATTGGACATTACGCAATTGATTTCCATCCCTGTATGACAAAAAGTCCTCCAGAAGCGCCAGGGAATACCGAACGCGAAGGTGAAAGACGCGGTGCTGGACAGGCTTATCCATTCCAAATTGCGCTTCGGGCAATGATTCCTCAGAAAATTGATAACTTATTAATAGCTGGTAAGAGTATCGCTACAAGTCACATTGCTGCTGCTGCTTATCGCGTACACTCCTTTGAATGGTCTGCGGGAGCGGCTGCGGGAACTACAGCAGCTTTTGCACTGAAAAATAATATCGCGCCTTACGAACTGGTTGATGAATTACCTAGAATTGAACCCCAGTTGATTAAATTGCAGCGTTTGTTAAAACAAAACAACAACCCAACTGCTTTTCCCGATACTTCAATTTTCAATGAAAACTGGAATGATTGGAAATAAGTAAGGCAGTTATCAGTTACCAGTTACCAATTACCATTTTCGAGCTAAATTGTTGCAAACTAACCAGTAGAAGCGATTAGTATGCTCATCAGTTATTATTATCAGCGCGATAATTAACTATTCGCAGCCTAGTCAGAGAAAAATTCACCAGCTATAACCTTTGGGTGATAATTGATAATTGGTAATTGATAATTGGTAACTGAGAACCACTCATTGCTAACAATGCATTAAACTAATTATTTGGAATGCATTTTATTAAAATCTGTAGTAAATTTTTTATGGTTACTAAAGTATCGGCTAGTTTTTATGGGATGGCTAATGCACCAACTATAGCACCCGAGCGTTCGGGTCAAGTTACGCGCAAAACATATCCTAATTTTAAAGTTATTGTCCTTAACGATGACTTTAATACTTTTGGTCACGTTGCCGAATGTTTGATGAAATATATTCCGGGAATGAGTGGCGATCGCGCTTGGGAACTCACCAATCAGATACATCATGATGGACAAGCGATTGTTTGGGTGGGGGCCCTCAAGAACCTGCCGAACTATATCACCAGCAACTGCGTAGAGCTGGTTTGACAATGGCTCCCCTAGAGGCTGCGTAAAAAAAATGGCTAAACCCACCTCTAAATCCGGTAGACTCGTTTGGAATCACTCTACTCACATCAACGGTCTTATCCCTATCCTCGAACGTCTCTGCAACCAAGATAGTATTCAAACCATAACACCAGGAGAAATCCGTCGCGTAAGAGGTCACTCCCCTCATATGCAATTACGAGTATCGGTTCCAATTAGAGGTGGGTTTAAAATTATTGCACGTCACGGAAAAACCGTACAAGAAGTATTTATCCTCACGACTTTAGAACAAAATGAATTGCAAGATGCAATTTCTATTGCGATGAAGAAATAGTTATTGATTGTTAGTTGTTAGTTGTTGGTTGTTAGTTGCTGACTAATATCAACTACCCACTATCCACTATCTACTATCTAATCTTGAATTTGTCGCATGGCAAATTTATGTAGTGGCAAGCAGAGAATACAAGAAAATGTTAGGAAGTACGACAAAGCTGTAGTCATTCTTAAACTCATCAGTACAGCTTGCCATTCAAGTAAAACTATTTTCTCAATACCAAAAGCAACGCAATAAACTAACCAGTACGAAAAGGTCATTCTAAACAGAATTTTCTCGGTTTGTTGCATTTCAGTTTCAAGCTGCTCTTTATCCCACAACAACACTAAACCCGCAATGCAAGCAAAAAACGAAAGCATTACAAAAAATTCATGACAGATAAAATTTATTTGATGCATAGCGCGTTTATTCAAAAACTTATCTTTAAAAAATAAGTTTAAAGGAATAAATGTTTGAAAGTAATACCTTTTTACAAAGTGCAATAGAATGATGGGATTCTTGTTAAGAAATACGATGAAACAATAATTATTTTAACAGTTACGAGTTAGGAGCGAAGAGTTAGGAGTTAGGAGTTAGGAGTAGAGAGTAGCAAGTAAATCACTTTTTATTATTGTCATAAATGTCGCTCATAGCGGTCCGTCTATTTTTACTCATCACTCATTACTTATTACTCACTACTTAAATAATATCCCCCCTTCTCCTTATTCCTCTACTTCACAAGCACCAATACTTACCCAATTACTGGAACCATCGCCATTATGTTCTTTTTTCCAAATAGGAGCATTATGTTTGAGAGTATCAATCGCGTAACGACAAGCATCAAAGGCTTCCGAACGATGGGGACAACCAACTGCGACTAAAACGCTGATTTCACCGATTTTTAAATGTCCGGTGCGATGATGAATTACTACACGGTTTGTATCCGTCCACTTTTTCCGAATATCATCTGCAATTTGATAAAACACCCTCAGTGCCATTGGTTGGTAAGCTTGGTACTCTAAAGAAATTACTGGTATTCCATCGGTTTGATTGCGAACTGTTCCACTCATTAACACAATTGCACCGTTGGCTGGGTGGTCGGCTAAACTATAAACTTCTGGAAGTGAAAGGGGTGCAAAAGTAATCGCGAAGTTATCTTCTGATTTGGGCTTGAGGGCAGAATTAAAATTAGTTGAAGTCAGCGAGTTCATTACGGTTTTTTTATAATACTTAAGTGTATTGTCTTCTATTTGAGACAACATATGAAGATAGGAGTTAGGGGTTAGAAGTTAAGAGTTTACAAATATTCCTCTGTCGTACCTTTGGCGAACAAAAGTTTTAACTAGTTACTGCCTGCTGATTTTTCTTCTATAGCAAAAATACCAAATAATACGATTGTTTATTGTAGAATACGTGAATATACGTAATTAGCAAGATTATTCTTTATTGAACTTAAGGCATATTACTATAGTTTATGTAACGGAATTATCTCTGAAAAATTGTAGATAACCTATATAAATATGTTTTTACTTGGTAGCAACTTATTAATAAAATTTCTTTGGGGGAAATTTATCCCGGTTGAAGTTTCTGATTATTGATTGGTGTTGGTATAAGTAATGAAAAGTAGCTGTAATCAACTGAGGATGTAGTAATACAATGGTGTTTGGTTCCCGATTATTGGCAAATAGCCTCACTAAACTACTTCCCGCTAATTTTTTCCTATTAATGAAATCTATATAACAGTTTGCTTTTCCGAATGCAAAGGAAATTCAGTAATAGTAGGAAAGATTTAATGAATATAACATCTCAGGATGAGAAGTTAAGGTTAAAAGCTTTATATCAGTACGAGATTCTTGATACTGCACCGGAACAGGCTTTCAACGATCTGGTTTTGTTAGCGAGCCAAGTTGCGGGAACATCAATTGCTTTGATTAATTTTGTTGATGCTAAACGTCAATGGTTTAAAGCGAAGGTGGGATTGAGCGTTTCAGAAATGTCTAGGGATGTAGGCTTTGGTTCGTTATGCGTAAGTCTTGGTGAGACTTTGCTTATTCCCGATACTCTCGCGGATGAAAAATTTGCTCACAATCATGTGGTTATTTCGGAACCAAACGTAAGATTTTATGTGGGTATCCCGTTGATTGCACCTGGAGGTGAGGCGATAGGAACTTTATGTGCAATCGATACGGTACCGCATTCGATTACTCCGCAACAGATAGAGTCACTCGAAGCGATTAGTCGTTTGGTAATCAAGCAATTAGAAATACGATCTGGTTTAAATCAATTAGCGGATATTAAAACAGAATACGAACAAGCAAAACAAGCCTTGGATGAAAGCGAAGGTATTATAAAAAGTTTTTTTGATAGTGCCCCGATGATGATGGGGATTGTTGAGGTTCGGGAAAATGATATTTTACACATTTCCGGTAATACTCACGCGGCGAAGTTTTTGGGTTTGACGACTGAAGCAATGAGAAACCGCTTTGTAAGCGAGATGGGGATTTCGTCACAGCTTATAAGTCAGTGGATTGATTATTATCATCAAACAGAAACGACTCAATCTTCTATAGCATTTGAGTATCCTTTTGATACTTCATATGGTAGCAGATGGCTCAAAGCTAAGGTTTCGCCGATTGTGAATAGCTCGGAGCATCAAAGATTTGCTTATTTGGTTGATGATATAACGACTCGTAAAGAAGCGGAAGAAAAACTACGTTGGAAACAAACACTTTTACGTTCGATGACAAGCGTTTCACCACTAGCTTTTTATGTGGTAGAAAACCGAACTGGGAATATTTTGTATGCAAATCAACGTTTTTATGATATCTGGGGAATTGGGTATTTAAAAGAACAGGTCGAATGTGGAATATTACAGCATAAACACATCGTAGAAGAATGTCGTAAGTTAACATCTCAAGTTCCAGCATTTATTAAATCTTGCCAACCCGATAATATTGAGAAATGCATTTGCGAGGATGAAATTTTCTTGCCAGATGGTCGTACTATTCGCCGTTTTTCGAGAGAAATACAGAATCAAGATAATCAAGATTTTGCGCGGCTACATATGTTTGAGAATATTACAAGCCGCAAGCACACCGAACATCAACTACGCGAACAAGCAGCATTATTAGATATTGCTTCGGATGCCATTATCATGCGAGATTTATCTCACAAAATTTTACTGTGGAATAAAAGCGCCGAAACAATTTATGGTTGGACGGAAGAGGAAGCCATTAATAAAAATGCTCATGAACTTTTAAAACCCGAACTTTTATCTTGGAAAAAGGAGGATATTTACAATAAAGTATTGCAGGACGGTTCGTGGCAAGGTGAATTGAGGAAAGTTGGTAAATCTGGTAAAGAAATTATTGTTGAAAGCCGATGGACTTTGGTAAAAGACGAGCATCAAAAGCCCAAATCTATCTTAACTGTTGATACAGATATTACGCAAAAAAAAGAATTAGAAAAGCAATTTTTACGCGCTCAGCGCATGGAAAGTATTGGTACTTTAGCTAGTGGGATTGCTCACGACTTAAATAATGTGCTGTCGCCGATTTTAATGTCAGTGCAGTTGCTCCAAAACAAAAGCCGCAGCCAACAAGAAATTTCCATGCTATCCATTGTGGAAAACAACGCTAAACGCGGAGCTAATCTAGTCAAGCAGGTATTATCATTTGCTAGAGGAATCGAAGGCGATCGCACTGTAATTTCGGTTAAAGAATTAGTTTGGGAAATGAAGCAAATTGTCGAACAAACTTTTCCCAAAACAATTATATTCAATGGGTCAATTCCACAGAATATATGGCAAATATGGGGAGATAGTACCCAATTGCATCAAGTATTATTAAACTTATGTTTGAATGCTCGCGATGCGATGTCAGATGGCGGTAAATTAACAATTTCTACCGACAATATTGTCATTGATAATAATTATGCCGGGATGCATCTTGAAGCTAAAGTTGGTACTTATGTAGTTATTAGTGTTTCAGACACGGGTATTGGCATTCCTCAAGAATTATTAGACAGGATTTTTGAACCATTTTTCACGACAAAAGAATTTGGTAAAGGTACTGGATTAGGTTTATCAACAGTAATTGGGATTATTAAAGGTCATAATGGATTTATCAACGTATCAAGTACTGTAGGCAAAGGTACAGAATTTGAAATATACTTGCCAGCAGCGAACACCAATGCAAATCGGCAAACTGAATATTTAAAAACACCTTTAGGAAACGACGAATTAATATTAGTTGTTGATGACGAACCGTCAGTTATAGATATTACTTTGGCTACCTTAGAGCAGCACAACTATAAAGTTATGACTGCTAACGATGGAATTGAAGCAATAGCACTTTATGCTCAACATAAAAATAAAATTAGTGCGGCAATAATTGACATGATGATGCCGAACATGGATGGTGCAACTACCATTACTACATTACATAAAATGAATCCTTATTTACGCATGATTGCCGTCAGCGGACTAGCAACCAGCGAACAAATACCTTTTGATAAAACTTCTAAATATACAGCTTTTTTACCCAAACCATATACTGCACGAGAATTATTGACGACTTTGCATTCGGTTTTGAATTAATGGTAATTGGTAATTGGTAATGGGTAATTGGTAATTGGTAATTGGGCATGGGGCATTGATAATTGGGAAAATAAGAGAGAAATAATTAATTCTTTACTCGCTACTTACTACTCACTACTCACTACTTGCTACTTACTACTCCCTATTTCCTAACTCCTAACTCCCTACTTTTAAAATGAATAATCTAATCCTGGTTGTAGATGATGATGATTTAACGCGGATGCAGTTGCGCGAATTACTCAAATCGGTGGGATATTGGGTGGCTGAGGCTGGTAATGGAGAAGAAGCATTAGCTGCGTATACTCAGTTACAACCGGAGATGGTTCTGCTAGATGCTTTGATGCCGAAAATGGATGGTTTTAGGTGTTGCGAGCGGTTACGTCAGCTTGCTGGTGGGGATGATATACCGATATTAATGATTACGGCTCTTTACGACCAAAATTCTGTAGAAAGAGCTTTTAACGCTGGTGCTACAGATTATATAGCTAAGCCTATTCAGTGGTTGGTGTTGCGCTCTAGGGTGCTACGTTTGCTCGAAGCGAGTAGAAACCATGAAAAAATTACGGCAGCAAACCGAACAAGCACAGTGGCAAGAAGCGCAATTAAGAATTGCATTGGAAGCTGCCCATATGGGTATTTGGGATTGGAATATTGTTAGTGATAAACTAACTTGGTCCGATACGATTAAAGTGCTACTCGGTGAAGCAGGTTTAAGCTTTGATGAAACTTTTGAAAGCTTTATTAGTTTTGTTCATCCTCAAGATAGAGATTTAATTAATCGAAGCATGGAGTGCGCGATTGAAGAGGGAGGAGAATATAACATTGAATATCGCGTGGTTTTGCCCGATGGAAATATTCGCTGGTTGGCTTCTCAGGGTTTAGTTTTTCGTAACTCTTCTGGGAAAGCGATGCGGATGTCGGGGATTGATATGGATATTACTGCTCGCAAAAAGGCACAACAAGCTTTGGAAGTTCATGCAAGTCAACAAGCATTGGTTGCTGAACTTTCTCAAGCAGCATTAGCAGGGATAGATTTAAATAGTTTGATGCAGCAAGCCGTTACCACCATTGCACAATGTCTTGAAGTGGAATACTGCAAAATTTCAGAATTGTTACCGGATGGTGATTTAATGTTGCGTTCGGGTATTGGTTGGCATTCTGGGCTTGCGGGAACGGTAACGGTAAATGCTGCCGATAATTCGCAAGCAAGTTATACGATTACTTCGCAAGAACCAGTAATTGTAGAAGATTTAACAAATGAAACACGGTTTAAAGGATCGCAATTATTACTAGAACACAATGTAGTTAGCGGTTTATCGGTAGTTATCCACGGTAAAGAAAGTCCTTTTGGGATTTTAGGAGCGCATACTACTAAAAAACGCAGATTCAGTAGAGATGACATCTTTTTTTTACAAGCAATTGCGAATATTTTAGCTACAGCGATTGAACGTCAACGTATGGAAGATGCGCTTAGAGAAAGCGAGCAGCGCTGGCAATTTGCAATAAAAGGTACTAATGATGGGATTTGGGATTGGAACATCAAAAATCAGCACGTTTTTCATTCGATTCGTTCCAAAGAAATTCTTGGTTATCAAGAAGAGGAAATCGGTAATAATGTCGATGAATGGTTTGCCCTGGTACATCCGGATGATATCGACTTGTTGATGCAAACTATTCAAACTCATTTTGACAAAAAAATTCCTTTTTACATTAGCGAGCATCGTCTGCGGTGTAAAAACGGTACTTACAAATGGATTTTAGAACGAGCAAGAGCATTATGGGACGATAGTGGGAATGTATTACGAATGGCAGGCTCCCATACGGATATTACGGAACGTAAGTTAGCAGAAGAGCAGCTAAGACAAAGCGAACAGCGTTTCCAAATACTTGCTCGTGCTACAAACGATGCCGTTTGGGATTGGAACTTGCTCACAAATAAAATGTGGTGGAATGACTCGGTGCAGACGCTGTTTGGTTACTCGGCAGAATCTATAGAAGGTAACATTGATTGGTGGTACGAACGAGTACATCCGGAAGATAGACGTAGAATTGTTGCCGATATTCAGGCAGTTGTAGAAAGCGCTCAACCATTTTGGGCAAACGAATACCGTTTCCTAAAAGCAAATGGTTCCTACGCTTATATTTTCGATCGCGGTTACGTTGTTCGCGACGACGCAGAAGAAAAACCATTACGAATGATTGGCGCGATGATGGACATTACAGAACGCAAGCGCGTACAAGAACAACTGGTTAGGCAAAACTTGCGTAGTCAATTATTCTCCGATATCACTCTCAAGATTCGCACTTCCCTACAAATCGATGAAATTCTTCAAACCAGCGTTACCGAAGTACAAAAACTACTTAATGCCGACCGTGTATTGATTCTTCGAGTATTTGGCGATGGCTCGATAAAAGCTGTTAAAGAAGCACTAGTTCCTGGCTTACCCGTAGTTTTGGGGCAAAATATTGACGACGCTTGTTTTAGCAGGGAATACCTCGAACAATACCGCAAAGGTCGGATTAAGGCTATTACCGATATCGAGCAAGCTAATATCCAACCTTGTCATGTCGAATTACTCAAAAGATTCAATATAAAATCTAACTTAGTAGTTCCCATCATTATGCAAAATCAACTTTGGGGATTACTAATTGCTCATCAATGCGCTCGTCCCCGTGAATGGAACGAGTGGGAAACCGAATTATTACGACAACTAGCCGACCAAATAGGTATAGCAGTTTCGCAAGCAAAACTATTAGAACAAGAAACTCGTCAGCGAGAAGAATTAACCCGTTCCAACGAAGAACTACAGCAATTTGCCTTTATTGCTTCCCACGATTTACAAGAACCATTACGTAAAATTACAGCATTTGGCGATCGCCTCAAAGCCACTTGCCAAGATGCCTTAACAGATAAGGGACACGACTATCTGCAACGAATGCAAAATGCAGCCGAAAGAATGCAAGTCTTGATTGAAGATTTACTTACCCTTTCGCGAATAACCACCAGGGCACAACCCTTTGTAGAAGTAAATCTTGCACGGGTAACAAAAGAAGTATTATCTGACCTCGAAATACGCATCGCCCAAACCGGCGCACATATAGAAATTGGCGAATTATCAACTATCAAAGCCGACCCACTGCAAATGCGTCAATTATTACAAAACTTGATAAGTAATGCTCTGAAATTCCACCCAGAAAAAGAGCCGCCAATCGTAAAAATACATAGTCAAAAATTTACAAATCAGCAACTTAAATCTGAATACTATGAAATTATCGTAGAAGACAACGGTATTGGATTTGAAGAAAAATACTTAGACCGTATATTCAACGTATTTCAAAGGCTACACGGACGCACTGAATACGAAGGTACCGGCATGGGTTTAGCCATCTGTCGAAAAATAGTCGAACGACATCAAGGAAGCATTACAGCCAAAAGTGAACCAGGAAAAGGCGCAAGTTTTATTGTCACAATTAGGAGTGAGGAGTAGGGAGTAGAGAGTAGGGAGTAGGGAGTAGAGAGTAGGGAGTAGGAAGTAGAGAGTTAAGAGTTAAGAGTTAAGAGTTAGGAGTTAGTTATTCTTCTCCTTGTCTCCCCATCCCCAATTTTATCTTTCTCAAAAAAGGTTTATCATACCGGATGTAAGGAAGGTAGTTGTGCAAAGAAGACTATCGTTAACTGTACGTTTTGTTGCAATTTAATAATTTATTGATTCCTAAACCATGCTTAAAGGAGAAAATAACTAGTGGAGGATCGGCAAAAAAAAATATCTATATTGATGGCTGATGATGATGAAGACGACTGTATGTTAGCTAGCGAAGCATTAACAGAAAGTAATTTGCAACACCAACTGCATATTGTCAAAGATGGTGAAGAATTAATGGATTATTTGTATCAGCGGGGAAAATATACTAACTCCGAAAATGCAACACCCCCAGGTTTGATTTTACTAGATTTGAATATGCCTAAGAAAGATGGTCGTGAAGTACTTAAAGAAATTAAATCAAATCCCACTTTTAAACATATTCCCGTTGTAATACTCACAACCTCGAAAGCAGAAGAAGATATTGAACTTTCCTATTTTTTGGGTGCAAATTCTTTTATCATTAAACCAGTAACTTTTACTTCTTTAGTTGAAGTTATGAAAACTATAGGAAAATACTGGTTTGATATTGTAGAACTACCGTACTAAGCGGTGGGAGGTAAATTATGAACGACAATCCCATCAAAGTACTGCTAGTTGATGATGATGAAGATGATTATATTTTAATTCGCGATTGGTTGAATGAATTTCAGCTAGGTAGCTGCGAACTAGAATGGTTAAATAATTATCAAACTGCAAAAGATGTAATAGCGTCGCTAAGACATAATGTTTACTTATTAGATTATCGTTTGGGAGCAGAGAAACGGATTAGAATTATTAAAATTTTCAATTGAATGCGGATGTTCTTCGCCGATTATTTTACTTACCGGTAGGGGAGATAGAGATATAGACATCGAAGCGATGAGAGCAGGTGCTGCGGATTATTTAGAAAAAAGCCAATTAAATGCACCTTTATTAGAACGTTCTATTCGTTATGCTTTAGAAAGAAAACAAGCCGAACAAAAAATTCGCGAACAAGCAGCATTACTTGATGTTGCCACTGATGCAATCTTTGTACGGGATTTAGATAACAAAATTTTATATTGGAACAAAGCAGCCGAACGTCTTTATGGTTATCAGAAGAATGAAGCTATTGGTAGAGAAATAGCAGAACTTTGGCAAGAAAAGAAAATATCGGAAATACGAACGGCCCTTAATACTTTATTAAAAAATGGTTCGTGGGAAGGCGAACTTCATCAAACTACAAAATTTGGCAAAAAAATTATTGTTGAAAGTCGATGGACGCTATTAAAAGAATACGAAAATAAATCACAAGCTATTCTCGTAGTAAATACTGATATAACACAAAAAAAACAATTAGAATCGCAATTTCTTCGCGCTCAAAGATTAGAGAGTATCGGAACCTTGTCAAGCGGTATTGCTCACGACCTCAACAACGTACTAGCACCGATTTTAATGACAGCACAATTATTAGAATCGCAACTGCATGATGAGCGAAGCCAACGACTCTTACCAATATTAATTAACAACGCCAAACGCGGCGCAAATTTAGTTAAGCAAGTACTGTCTTTTACCCGTGGAATGGAAGGCGATCGCACTTTAGTACAGCCAAAGCATTTAATAAATGAAATTAAGCAAGTTGTCAGAGAGACATTTCCGAAAACCATTGAACTTTCACAGGAAATACCGCAGGTTCTTTGGATGATTAAAGGAGATGCAACTCAACTGCATCAAGTCATGATGAACTTATGTGTTAATGCTCGCGATGCTATGGCAAACGGTGGTAAATTAACCATTTATGCTACAAACTTTGTAGTAGATGAAAACTATGCTCAAATGCATCTCGATGCATCGTCCGGTTCTTATGTGATGATTTCCGTAGCCGATAATGGAATTGGTATTTCTCCAGAAAATTTAGATAGAGTTTTTGAGCCATTTTTTACGACTAAAGAACTTGGAAAAGGTACGGGCTTAGGTCTTTCCACAGTACTTGGTATTGTTAAGAGTCACGGTGGATTTATTAACGTACAAAGTGACATTAATAAAGGAAGCAATTTTCAAGTATATTTACCAGCCCAAGAAATTATTGAAACTCAAGAAGAAGCAGAAATAGATTTCCCCAAAGGCGAAGGAGAATTAATTTTAGTTGTAGATGACGAAGATTCTATTCGAGACATAACAAAAAAATCATTAGAAAGCTATAATTATAAAGCAATTACAGCCAGCGATGGGATTGAAGCAATCGCTTTGTATGCAGAACGTAGAGATGAAATATCAGTTGTTTTAACAGATATTATCATGCCAGTTATGGATGGATTAACAACCATTCGCACCTTACAAAAAATTAATCCTCAAGTAAAAATTATTGCCGTCAGCGGACTTGTTTCCAACGATAAAATTAACGCAATTACCGAAATTGGCATCAAAGCTTTTTTATCAAAACCCTACACTGCACAGCAATTGCTACAAACGATTGGTAATGTTAAAACAGACAGTTAACAATTATCAATTATCAACTCCCAACTTTCTACTTTCTACTTTCAACTCCTAACTCCCTACTTTCTACTCCTAACTCCCTACTTTCTACTTTATACTTTCTACTCCCAACTCCCTATCATGACCGAACAGCGAACTGAAATATTAGCAGCAAACGAAGCCTTTTACCGGGCTTTCGAGAAGAAAGATATTGACGCAATGAGTGAAGTATGGTCTCAAGGGACTGGTAGCCTTTGCGTTCACCCTGGATGGAATATACTTCGTGGTTGGAAGCAAGTTAATAATTCCTGGGTAAAGATTTTTCAAAATACTCCTTATATCGAAATAAATACAGATGTAATTTCGACAGAAATTCGAGAAAATATTGCCTACGTTGTGCTAGTTGAAAACGTGATGCAAGTCATCAAAGGTTCGAGAATGGAAGCACAATCTTTAGCCACCAATGTATTTGAATTACTCGGTGGCAAATGGTATTTGGTTCATCATCACGCGAGTCCGGTAATGGGAAATAGGTAGAAGGTTAAAGGTTAAAGGTCAAAGGTTAAAGTTAGGAGTTAAAAATTAATTTTCTCCTTGTATCCTCATCTTCCCATCTCCTCATCCCCCCCATTACCAATTACCAATTACCAATTAAATATCACTCTTTAATCAACTCCACTCCATCTTTCCCGTCAGTTTCTTGTAAATAAACTTTGACAATTTCTTCTGCTGCGGTTGGTAGCTGTTTACCGATAAAATCTGGGTGAATTGGTACTTGACGATGACCTCTATCTACTAAAACAGCAAGACGGATTACTTCTGGTCTGCCGTATTCGTTTACTGCATTCAAAGCGGCACGAGCGGTTCTTCCTTTGAATATCACATCGTCAACAAGTACGACAATTTTCCCTGTCAAATCAAAAGGAATGCTAGTTTTTGCTGGGGTTCTCAACCCGATTTGATCGAGGTCATCGCGATAAAATGTAATATCTAAGGCACCTACTGACACATTTACCTTTTCTAATCCTTCAATCTGATTCGCTAATAAGTAAGCTAATGGCACTCCTCTTGTATGAATACCTATAAGCACTAATTGGGATAAATCGCGAGTTCTTTCTACTATTTCAGAAGCAAGTCTTCTTAAGGTGCGAGGAAGTTCTTCTGATGAAAGTATCTTAACTACTTTTACGGACACACTCATAAACCGATATCACTGAGTCATTAAGTATACTATTTTATAGAAGCAAGGTCATAGGAAACACGTAATATAAAGGCTTAAAATTTAACCCTTTTTTAATCTCCGATAAATTGCAGAGAATCCGAAACCCAATCTTCTAATTTAATCATTACCCCATTGTTGCTAATAAGAGTAGAGATGTAGCTCCCCCCAACCACAGCAAAAAGGAATATCGAGTTAGTTGTAAAGCAGTTTCAATAGAATTTGAAGTAATTGGATAAATCGCATCTCCAAGCAAAGGTTTTACTTTCGCTACGCCACGATACCAATTAGTACCTCCCATCTGTACTCCTAAAATTGCAGCATAAGCGCATTCGCTCCAGCCAGAATTAGGACTTGAATCTTTGGGGGCATCTCGCTGACAGATTTTAATACATGAAAGGGGTTTACGAGATAGCAAAGCTAGAGTTATAACTGTTAGCCTACATGGAAACCAAGTTAAACAATCTTCTAAACGTGCGCTAAACCATCCTAAATAAATATAGGGAACTTCCCGATAACCAATCATAGAATCAAGAGTGCTGCTGGCTTTATATGCTAAAGCAAAGGTCGAAGGACCAATAATGGGTAAAAAAGCACCAATAATTGCATAAAAAAGAGGAGCCATTACGCCATCAGTAGCGTTTTCTGTTACTGTTTCTAAAACTGCTCGAAAAATTTCAGTGGAATTTAAATTGTGTGTGTCTCGACCAACAAAATTACGCAGAAGAGAACGGGCTTCGTCAATGTTTCCTACTTTTAAACGGCTGATTACTATTTCGGCTGCTGTTCTTAAACTTTTGAAGGCAAAGCAACTAGCTAATAAGACGCTTTCTAGTAAAATTCCTAGTATTGGATTTATCCATATAGCACATCGGACTATTAACCAAGCAATAACACCGCTACCTATTACCAAAATTGCAGTTATTGCTATTCCCGCTAAACGTTGTGTTAAGGAATTATGACAATACTTAAGAGCTAATTTCGTTAAATGAGAAATAAACCAACCCATTACTTGTACCGGATGAACCCAGTTCCACGGATCGCCGATCAAGTAATCTAAACTAGCAGCAAGAATCAAGACAGCAGAAGAAAAAGCCAAAACAGTTTTTAGTTTTTATTGATAAATATTTGGTCAAAGGGGCAGCGATTACCGCAAATGATGGAAAAAAAATCATCACGTCACTCTCAATTAAGATTGAGAATAGGAAGCCATGCATCTGGGGATGAAAAACAATAGGTTTGTTTTATTAATTAAAAAAGGGATTTAATTATTTTCAGTTTTGAATTTCCCTCACAGCCCGGTGCCGATAATTAATAACTAAACCACAAAACTAGCTTCTTCTCCAAGAGAAGCTTGCCAGCTGCGAGCATCATAATAAAGGTCTGCCAAAGTAATGCTGTATAATGCTTCTTTGAGTTTTTGAGAGAGTCGATGCCAAAGACTAAAAGTTACCCAATCTTCAGCTGCTTGTGGATAAGCCTTATGGTGGGGTAAAGGTTCAATTGTTTCGCCAACTGCTTCTAAAATTTCTCCTAAAGATATTTTGACAGGTTCTCGCGCTAATTGGTATCCACCATCTTTACCGCGTATTGATTTTACCAATCCAGCACGACGCATTTCTATTAGTAGTTTTTCTAGATAAGGAGCGGGAATATTTTGACGGTTGGCAATAACTTTAGTTGAAGAAGGGCCAGTTTTTTGCTGCAAACTTAAATCTAGTAACGCTTTTACACTATAGTGTCCTTTAGTGGTAAGTTTCATTTGGGTTAGATAACAATTAGTGTTTGAAAAGTAAAATATTCATACTTGATGCTTATCAAATTACTCATACTTCGTATCAAGAGAGCGGCAAGCAAGCAATATAATAGGCGCTCCGCTCTTGCTTATAATTTCAATTTCAATCTTCTATAGTCTAGCAGCATCTGTTTCTGATAGACTCAATGGAAGCTGGAATTAACACTATCTATCAAAGGGGAAAATTTATTATATAGTTATCGCTAAAGATTTATTTTTTGCTTCATTTTTTTTGATGCTATCAACCTGCCTCAAGCAATCTGCATAGTTAAAATAATAAGAAGAGGAAGTGCAAGTTTTAGATCGCGACCTCAAAAAAAAATTAAAATTAATCCTATACAGTGTTCTTAATACCTCAATGTCAGTTAAAATGAAATCGATTCCACCACACCCATCGTTAGTTTTTGATTTAAGTTGATGGCTAAACAGAAAAAAATTGATCCTCTTGTCGGCGAAGATTTACTCAAGAAAGTAAAAGAGCTAGAAAGCGAAAGTAAAGAAGATAAAGCCAAACAATGCGGCTACTATACCGTTACGAAAAATGGTATAGAGCGCGTTAACATGATGAAATTCTTGAATGCCCTAATTGATGCTGAGGGTATTCAGTTAGATAGTTCTTCTGGTGCTAATGGCCGTGGAGGACGCAGCGCTAGCTATCGAATTAGCGTGCAGTCCAACGGTAATTTGTTGATAGGTTCGGCTTATACAAAACAGATGGGTCTTGAACCAGGAGATGAGTTTATCATCACTTTAGGCAAAAAGCATATTCGTCTAAAACAAGTAGATCCAGAAGATTTAGAAGGCGAAGAGGAAGAAGATTAAGCGAACTAATTAGTCATTTAATAATCGTGATTAATCAATGTTGATTGTTAGATAGACATGAATGACATCGCTTGCTTTAAAACAAATGCAAGTGTTTGATTGCTCTTATATCTCTTGATAAAGATTAATCAATCAAAGCATGGAAGCGCAATACTGGCTAGAAAACTCATACAGGTTTTATGCCTACAAATGTATCCATAATTTCGCTTAATGATAATTTGGGTAAATTTGGTTTAAATAAAAAGTGTGGTTGATATATGTATGTATAGCAGGATATCAATTCATTGTTTCGTCAATTAACAATGTAAATACTGCTGGCATTAAATGGTCAATTATTATACTTCAACCATTCGTTGGTTGTAGCTGCCTCTCCAGCCTGTAATGGTTGCAGGCAGCTTTCTTATTATTGACATTTAGATATGATTGAATAGCTAAGATGAGTGGGGATAGAGGCAGCATAGCTGAAGGCAGCAATAAATAATCTCCTGCTAGCATTTAAATTATAGTAATATTTCTTCATCACTAATTAATCAATAATATAGATTTTCGATAAAAAGATTGAGAAGTTTTAACAAATATCTTGACTAGTAATGTAATCGTTCCACACGTTTTTATAAATTTGATTTAACTTCTTTACAGGTACTTATCTTTACAGTTATTTATAGATATTAATTTAAAATATAAGCTAAGCATATATATATATATTCGATTATGTTCAAAATTCTCGCCTTGAATGACTCTTGGTGTCTTGGTAAAAGTCAAAGGGAAAGCACTAATTGTTTGGCAACAGTGCTGCGATCTGTATAATCTCTACTTCTATAAAAAGTTGCTTTTGTAGCTACTTTCTGTAGAAAATTTATGGGTAATTTCCATTCTGTAGCCCGATTACTTTACAAAGCTTTGGTAAAAAAAGCTGTAATTACTCAGAATTTTTGTGGAGGAGGTGCTTAAATAGTAAACAGTAGATACCTGCTGATTAGCCAATAGGAGCGGGTGGATGCACGTTGAATGTATAGTACGTGACGAACGGTCATCGACTATCGCGTCAAGCAAGGTTATAAATGTAAAGGTTATAAATATGTAATGTTTCACACATTCAAGTTGACTACAATCAAATTAATCGATAATTGCTTGATTCAAAATTTTTTGGTCGGTAAGGTCAGAGTTATTTGAATATAGCTATACTCGTGTTGCAGCCACAAAATGTTCATTACCTAACGGACATTTGTATGTATCACACATTGCTTATTCTCAACCGTGCTTCGGTTGTATAAGCACAAATTTATCAGTTATACCAATTGTTATACAGCGAGTAAATAGAATAGCGGACGAGGTAGATGAACACACACACCTTTGATAATCATTACGTTACTTGCCCCATTTGCCAAAAGAATGCTACGGCAAAAGTCTTAAAAACTTGTACTGGATTATACAACTGTCCTTACTGTCAGGAAAGGTTAGTGGTATGTCGTAGCGGTAATTACGTGCGCGATCCATTTCCTTTAAAACAAATTACTCTTTCATCTGTACTACGTCGTCAAAGCCGACCTTTAGCTCGAATTTTACGAGATTTTGTATTTTTTAAGCATCCTTTGATCGCTTTTATTCTGGGAAGTGCCATTATATGCGGTATGTTAACCGTTACTCAAACAAACACTATCGAGTCAAATACTCAAAAACCTTTGAATACAGAGAATATTGATAAAAATCTCGGTACGCAAGAAAAATAAACAATATTTTTTGTTAAAGGGAACGGGCAATGGGGAACGGCGAGCATTCTTAAGCAATAGAAAAATATGCCGTTCGATTGTGGCTAGCTGCTCGTTTATATTTATATATAAAATTCAATAATTACCCGCCTTTATATAAATGTTTGAAAACACCCCCTTGACTAATTTTTATTTAGTTAGGGGGCATTTTTTTTGTAACTAAAGTCCAACCTTCTTGCTTGGCTATTACTTGTACTGAATCGGATGGAAAATCCTTCAACGCATTTTCGTCCAGTAAGAAATATGGTTGTTTATCATGCTGCCAATAATATTTCAAGTTATCTGGAGAAGCTGGTTTGATGGTACCTTCGCTATAAAAATCTAATGATGGACGATTATGCGGTGAAGAGATATAAACTGTTTTTATTCCTAGATTCGCTTGGGCTACCATCTGGACAACTGGCTTAACTGGATAATCTTCATTAAGTTCCCACACCCAGTAATTCGACTTTACAAATAATAATAAAGATACATAGGTTCCCCACAGAAGTACTTTAAGGAATTGTCTGTCACCTCTTTGTGCCCTTAAAGCTGATAAAGCCATTGTCACGCTAAGTGAGGCAAATATCAGCTGCAATTCGGGTGAAGGTGTTCCACTCCAGCTATAGTAAGTACTGGCAACTGCGGAAATCAAAGCCAAAAAGCTTAACATTACTACCCAAAATTTCGGTAAAGGGGTTAGTAAAGGTAAATTTTCGACTTGACCGAATTTTGCTCCGATCGCCAAAGCAATCGCAGGGTAAATCGGGAAAACATACCAAGGAAGCTTGGTTCCCATCACAGAAATAGCTATTAAATAAACACCGAGCCAAACGAGTACAAGTTTCGCCCAACTAAGATTGCGATTTTCCCAGGCAAAGCGTAAAGAAGCTGGGACAAAAATTAACCAAGGCCATGTATATTTGCAAATTTCAAGTAAATAATACCAGGGTGGCCCGGAATGATTTTCAACGGAAGTCCAGATACGGCTAAAGGATTGATTGATCATCCCTTTATTCACAAAATTATGCCCGTAATGTAACCATTGGGCACCGTACCAAAAAGCTACCGGAGCAGCACCGATAAACATTCCCATCCACATATACTTACTGGTAAGCAATCGCGGCGTATCCCAAAATAGATAAATCATCGCCACAGCACCCAGCAGTATACCTAAAATGCTCTTAGTTAAACATATCAGCGCAAAACCGATACCAACGCCCAAGCAATAGCGTAAATTGCGACGCGATCGCAACACGCACAACAGCATAATTGTGAAAAAGCAAACTGCTGCACCGTCTAACATAGCCAGCCTTCCGTGACGTACAACCGGCAACATTGTTAGATAAACCAAAGCGCTGTAGACAGCATAAATACGGCAAGGAAATATTTCTCTGCCAATGCTATACAGAAAAGGTACCGAAATAGCTGTTAAAATTGCACCGGGTAAACGTGTAGTCCACTCGTTTACACCTCCTAAACTATAAGCCCAAGCAATCATCAAATGTATTAATGGCGGCTTGTTGTGATATGGCTCACCCCCTAGAGTTGGGAAAAGCCATCGCATCTCGCCAGTTGGAGCGCGTCCCAATTCGCGTGCAACTTGTGCAACAGTGCCTTCATCCCAGTCTCGCAGCGGCAAGTCGCCTAGATTAATAGTAAAAAGTATTACTGCGGCTACCAGTAATATTACTATCCAAATTCTATCTATCCGTTTGTCCATCCGACGATACTGTTTTTCAACACGATCCCAAATAAAGCTTTCTTTTTGCATAAACTAGGACAATCGTTTTAAATCGCTGCTTAAATGATGGAGAAACCGGTATTGTGAATCTCCAATAATAACATTCTATTAAACTACTGTCTTTTCATTATCTCGTTAAATCTAATTTATTTATCTTTATTTTGCTATATTCTTAAATTTTTTCTCAAGAAAAAGAATCGGATAAATTTTATAAAAATTAAAATCTTGTTTATTGGATAAAAATTAATCCTGTTGCATCACAAACATTAATGATTAAATACTGGGAGAGAAAAAAATATGAATCTGCCTTTTATCTTCGATATTGCTTTAGGTTTAGTATTTACTTACTTAATCTTGAGTTTACTAGCTTCCGAAATACAGGAATTGATTGCCACATTATTACAATGGCGTGCCGCGCACCTCAGAAAATCTATTGAAATTTTACTTGCAGGTGGTGTTCGTAATCCTGAAGAAGCAAAAATAATCCAATTAGTAAATCAAATTTATGGAAATCCTTTAGTTAGAAATATTAATCAAGAAGCGAAAGGAGTTTTAGCGACTTTACCTAGAAAAGTTACCTGGGCTTTTTCTTCTTTGACTCGTCCTTTAAAAATGACACGTGCCGGAACAAGTAAGAACGAAACTATTTTCGGTAATGGTCAACATAGCGGGCCATCTTATATTCCTGCCGATATTTATGCAACCACATTGATGGAAACTTTGCAAATTCCTGATTTTTCTCGAAAACTTTCGGAATCAAGGTTAGAAAAATTTAAAAATGAAAGACTCGGTGAAATACAAGATATTTTATTTAGCTTTGAAGGAAGAGTACAAGGAGATGAGAAATTCACGAATTTTTTGAGCGTTATTTATCAAGAATTCGCGGAAATGCAGGCTGATTTAGAAAAAATTATCTGGAATTATAACCAAAAAAAAGCCGATTTGAATACTAGTATCAGTCGTATGTCAGAAAGTATAGATAGATATATAGAAACTTTTCAATTAGAAATACCAGAAAGCGAACATACGGCTGCTTCAGTGCGAAGGCTCAAATTTTTAAAGCAGGATATGTTTTCTTCCCAAGAACAAACAATTACTTTAGGAGGTTTAGAACCGAATGTAACCGAAATTGTTGAGTTAATGAAGAAGGGTAGTAAAGTTTACCAAGAATTTGAAGAGGCAATTAAAGATAAAGATAGTCAAACCTATGAAAAATTTCAGCAACTAACAGGTATTTTACCGCAATCTATTACAGAGAATCTGACTGTTTTAGCCCATCGTACCCGAACAAGAATTAATAAAACAGAATCTGGGCTTCATGAATTGAGACAAGAAATGGAATACTCTTTTAATAGTTCTATGGAAAGAGCTACTGGAGTTTACAAGCGTAATTCTAAAGGAGTCGCGTTACTAATTGGTTTTGCTATTGCTGTATTAGCAAACGCCGATGCATTTCATATGATAAGTAGACTTTCTACCGATTCAGCCTTAAGAAATACGATTGTGAATAATGCCGGACAAATAGTAGTCCAGAATAAAGACAATCTGAAGTATATAGACATCGGAACCCTTAGAAGTCAAACAGAAGAAGTTTTATCCGATATATCTTTACCCATTGGTTGGACCCAAGTCAACATCAAGCAGCAAGTAGGCTCCATACCAACACTTAACACTGGCTTGCCGTCATTTCTCAAATTTGCGCGAGCAATTCCCGGCTGGATTATTAGCGGTCTTGCGATCGCGATGGGTGCCCCTTTCTGGTTTGATGTAATTAGTAAAGTTTCCAGCGTGCGGAATACTGGGAAAAAGCCTTAATTTGGGAATTGGGCATAGGGCATGGGGCATGGGAAAGTTAGGAGTTAGCAGTTAGCAGTTAGAAGTTAAGAGTTAAGAGTTAAGAGTTGAGTTATGAATCAATATTTTAGTAATCCCCAATTACCAATTACCAATTACCAATTACCAATTACCAATGCCCCATGCCCCATGCCCAATAATTACCAATGCCCAGCAACCAACAACCAACAACCAATAACTAACAACTAACAACTAAAATATAAATATAATTCGTAGATCCCAATCTTTCTCTTGACGAATTATCTCGATCTGACGAATAAATTCTCTAAAATAAAATCTTCTTTCTGTTTCGGATAAGTCAAACCAAAATTGCGGAATGGAAACGGCTTGGGCAACCGAACGTAAGTTTACTGGCGGCAATATTGCTAGTTGTGCTTGAAGTTTTGAGATTTCGGTGCGGAGTTTGTAAGTTCTGATTTTGGCAGTTTCTTCATCTAAAATGCCAGTTTCAATCAATGCTGGTATTTGTTCTAGTATTTGCTGTTGACGGATAATAGCTTCGGTTAAATTATTTTTTACCCCATCAAAGAACGTAAAATTAATTTTTTCTACCGCTTGAGGTAATTCGTTGCAAACTTTTTCAATCGTGTTTTCTAATACTTGTTGGTAAGAAATAGCACGGCATTTTTTATTTTTGACACAGTTAATAGGACGTAAATAAATATACTCTTTCTTTCGTCTGTGAAAGGTAACGCGAGTAACGCTCATGTGAGATTGACATTCACCACAAACAACTAAACCAGCCAATGAACGCCTAGCACTTGCTGTACGAGACGGTAAACGACTATTACGACGTAAAATTCTATCAACTTGGGCTGCTTCTTCACGAGAAATTATTGCATTGTGGGTGTTGCCGATCATTTCCCCATTCCGATAAGCGGTATCGCCACGATATACAGGATTAGATAACCAACGTCTTCCGGTAGTAACGGATATTTTTTTACCGTATTTTTTAGCTAAATGTCGCACGGCTCCCCGTAGCGAACCATACAATAAAAAGTTATCGAAAAATTCTTTGACTACCGGGGAAGTACTGCGGTCAATAGTATATTTTGCTTTACCGCGACGGTAACCGTAAGGTGCTTTACCCGGTGGTGGTGATGCCTCTAAACGATTGCGTGCGTGTCCTTGACGGATACGACGACTGCGTTTTTGTTGTTGAATTTCGTGTAATAGCTTGAGTAAATTAGCGTGGGTATTAGTTGCTTTTGTTGCAGAATTATAATTTTGTTCTACTGCAACGAGATTTATTCCCATCTCTTCAAATTGGGAAAGGTTCGATGCAACTTCCTCAACAGAATCTCCTAACTCTTCCAAACGTCGGATAAAAACTATAGAAGGAGGATTCGTTTGACAGTCTTTGAATAACTGCTGTAACTCCAACCGTTTCCCCAAATCTTGGTAAACCCGATCTACTTCCCATCCTAAGCTCGTAGGTTCGGGAGTTTCTTCTAATAAATAGTCGCTGTAAGTATATGCGAACTTCATTCAGTGAACAGTTATCAATTATCAGTTATCAGTTATCAATTATCAATTATCAATTATCACTCATAACTCCTAACTCCTAACTCTTTACTGTTGGCTTAATTCAATAATATTTCCGTCTGAGTCTTGAGTGAATAATGCTCTACGACCGGAAGCACTTGGTTGAATTGGGCAGTTATAATTTAATAACCGCTCTTTAGCGGCATCTAAGTCGGAAACTGAAAAAGCAATATGGGGGTTGCGGCCCCCATTTTTCGTTTTTAGCTGGGCTTGAAAGTAAAGATGTAACGATTAGGTGTAATTGATATTCACCAACTTGATACCAGCTACCAGGAAAATTGCGCGATCGCTCTGTTTTAGGTAATTTTAAGATTTCACCATAAAAGTGTTCGGCACGGTTTAAGTCAGTGACAAGAATGGCTACGTGCAAACATTGAGTAATTTGCATATTAAATGATTTTGGATTTTAGATTTTGGATTTTAGATTAGGAGTTATAAGTTAAAACTTCTACCCCTTCTACCCCCTCTTCCCTCTCTTCCCCCTCTCTCCCTATATTCTCCCATGCCCAATGCCCGATGCCCAACTCCCTATCATTCATAATAAATAATTTATATGGGCACAAAGTCAAGAAAACGATGGCTTGGTTTGATCTTAATTGCTGTGGTGTCTTCGCTATTGCTGGCTATTACTTCTACAGCGTTTAACATTTATGTTTACGGTAACGAAAGTCCTAATATTAAAGCTGATGCTGCAATTGTTTTAGGGGCTGCTGTTTGGGGTAACGAACCATCCCCTGTTTTTCGAGAACGCATTAATCATGCGGTTAATCTTTATCAAAATAAAGATGTTCGTAAGATTATTTTTACGGGTGGTGTTGGTGACAGTGACGAACTATCTGAGGCTGTTGTTGGTAAACGTTATGCTATAGAACGAGGAGTAAAAGAAACTGATATTTTTGTTGAAACTGAATCTAAAACTACGCGACAAAATTTAATCAATGCCCGAAAAATAGCTGTTGAAAATAAATTAATTAAAAGTAAATTTCTAATTGTTAGCGACCCTTTACACCTCAAACGCGCTGTATTAATGGCACAAGATTTAGGAATCGATGCTTATCCTGCCGCGACACCAACCACCCGCTACCGTAGTTTTCAAAAAAAGTTTGAATTTCTGATCCGAGAAACTTATTTTTATTTTGTTTACTCATTATTCAAAATTTAATTTAATATACCCTGGCATTTTCCATTCAGCGATAATTGATAATTGATAATTGATTAATTGATTAAAACCCTTGCATTTCAACTAATTCGATACATAGATCGTTAATTTGTTCTAAATCCGGTTTGTGAGGTAAGGCTGATTGTTCGTAAACGGTTTCCATTTCAGCTACTAAGTCCTCTGCTATTTTCATTAGTTGTTCGTAGGAATATTCGCCACGAAGAATTGCTTTCAAATCTTCTGCATCACCTATCTTTTTTCTATCTACAATTACTTCTTGTTGACGTAATATTTCTAAGCCGCTACGCAATAATCTAATGCAGTGCATTCCGTGTTTGAGGTCGTAACCTGACAATTTTTCTGTTTCCGCTCTTTGAGGATTTCTATTTTTTTTCCACGATTGATACGCTTGCCATTCTCTCAATGCATTATGATATTTTTGACTTCTTTGCAGTAAGCGAATAAAGTCTTTACGGCTATTGGTGAATTGTTGAGTTTTTTCTATAGTTTCATCGGGTAAAGGATGCTGTTTCAACATTCCTTTAAAGTCGATATCCGCTGTCAATAATTTATAAAGCTGTTCTGCTTCTTCTAAGAATTCAATTTTACCTCTAATTAATAAATATAGATATTCGAGAAAAGCATTTAATTCTTCTTTAGCTAAAGGTGTTTCGTTTTCTATTTCAAAATCAGATGGTATTGGTTTGGATTGCGGCGGATTTAATAACCACTTGCGATGAGTTTCTATTTTTTTGATTTGAGCAAAGGCATAACCAGAATAAGTATGCTTGACTTTTTTACTTAAAAATAGTTTTCTGTGGTTCATTAAATGTTGTCCTACTGGGGTTAAAACAGGATATTCGTTTAGCCACAAAAGTTCTAAAACGTTGGGGTTTGCTCCTGCTAATAATTGAATTATTTTTCTTAGTTCATAGATAACGGTATCTTCGCTATTATCCAGAAAAGAATGGATTCCCGGTTCGTTCCAACCGCTATCTTTTTGCTCGATTCCTTTATTAAATCCCAGATAATATTCTTTGGGTGCGATAAATACACCCCTCCAGTCGTAATCGGAATCTGGACGATTCAATCCGTAACCGTGGCTTCCGGCTAATCCTACAAAAATCGTTCTAGCTTCTACTTCTATTCTTTTCATATTGGATTGCGAGAAATAGCTTGTAATTAATAATTGTTTTTTAGTTATATCTTTGAAATTGGTTAAAGTGCCAGCAACTTTATATAATTTGTAGAAATTTCAGGATTAATAAATAGTAGCCTCTTGTATTATCCTTAACTCTTGTATCACCTTAAATTAACAACTATGACTGTTGAAATTCGATTAGCAAGTTCGGAGCAGCGTTACATTATTCAAAATATGTGGCCAGCTTATATACACGATTTATCTCAATACCGAAACCAATTACCTAATAAACATGGACTTTTTGATGATGATGAAATATCTACCTACACGGCTGAAAACTTTATGACTGGGTGGTGGACTCATCCCAAGCAAGCTTTTGCCTTCATCCTTTATGTCGAAGAACGAGCTGCTGGTTTTGCGCTTGTTGCTTCACCTCCCTTAGTTGATGGAAAAGCAGATAAAGTGATTGCTGAGTTTTTTCTTCTTCATCCCTATCGCGGTAAAGGTATCGGAAAGCTATTAGCAACCCGAGTCTTTGATATGTTTAAAGGGGTCATGGCAGGTTAGCGTTTTACCAAAAAGTAAACCCGCTGTGGCTTTCTGGCGCAAAGTCATATCAGAATATACAAATGACAAGTTTCACGAGCAAGAACAACAGTATCCAGATGAACTTATGATTGACTTCTTCTTTTCTAGCTTTTAAATCAGTAACGACGTAACAAAAGCATTTGCAGTTTTTTTGTTCAGTTAGTAACTTTTGAATACACTCAAAGAGGAATTTTAGCAATTCGGTCTATCCATTATTCTGCACTACATACCGCCCAAATTAATATTAATTCTTCGATAACAACTTCGATTGCTACTTTTCTTGAAACGATAATAACTCCCGAACTTTGATTATTAGTAATAAACTCCGCAAACTCTGATGGCATAGTTTTGCGGTCGTGACTTATAAGAATACGTTGCTGTTGCGCTGCAATTGCTAATACTTCTGCATCTTTAACTCCTTCTAACCTAGCAGCAGTTGCAGTTTGAAAATTAATACTAGCTTCTCTTCTTAAGACTCCCGTCACAATTACTTGATTTAAATCAGCGTCAGCTTGGTAACGAATCTTCACGTTTCTAATTGCCCTTTCGCTGCTTTAGCTTTTATCAGCTTGTCGTACAAGTCAGGAGCGTCTTTTTGTAATGGTTGAGGCATTGTTTCAAATGCTGCTGCTTCGGCTGCTATATAAGCATCGATCTCATCGCAGTTAGCTAGATAAAAGGCGATAGCTCCATAAACTTGTTCGAGCGTTAACAAAGGGAAAGATTGAACAATGCTTTCAGGAGATAATCCTTGTTGAAAAGCATAAACGATCGAGTCTAAGGAAATCCGAGTCCCTTCTAGCCAATAAGCATCATTTCGATACTCTACGTAAGACTTAGCAACTACAACTGACATGATTAATTTTGGATGTGAATCGGCTTAAATAATTGTAACTAACTGTAGCCACTGCTTTCTATCATCAAAGCCCCTTTATCATCTAGAACAAATAAAATTATTGGCTCCAAGGCACCTAGTATTTACTTATCTAAGCTTCAGGAAAAAGCAAAAATTACAGAGGAACGGATGGATGATATCTTGCAATCCCACGCGATAAATCCAGGTACTTTACGTTCGGATAACTTTCAAGCTTTCTTTGATTTACGGCAAGAAGCATTACTTAATCGAATTGAGACAGCTATGGGTAAAACTATTTTCAGGTCTGAATCTATGGAATTAGCTTGAGACTCATAAACAATAACCAGCAATAAAAGTTGATATATTTTTGTTGCGATAGGTGATTATCTACTATCTTCCTTAAGGAATACAAACATACGTGAATATCAACCCCAAGATAGTGGGATGACTAACCATTTTTAGCAATCATTAGTAATTGTAAACAAGATTCATAATTCACACCCAAATTAACTTTTAGGCTATAGGCATAAGATGAGTACTTTAAATAGTTCTGCTTCAAAATGTATATGCTGTAAACATTTCACGCCATTAGGTCAGCGTGGTGGTACTTGCGGACTGCTAAATAATGGTTTAGTTAAAAGCAATTGGAAAGCTTGTTCTTTTTCAAAACCGGCTTTTGATGTTTCTACAAGAGAAAATACTTTTAGTTACGCTTTATTAAGTCGCTAAAGCTTTTTTGTAATATTTGTTTTCATGTTTTCTGCGATAATTATTTGCATTAACACCTCAAACTTTAAGTTTCTCCAAAAATTACGCACAAATAACAAAACTTTCTTGTGATAATAGGATTACTTCCATAAACTACGTGACGCTAACAATGGAACCTATTTTCGCCTCAGTCCTAATCTTTTTAAAATAAGTAAGCAAAAGCTTGCATATAAAGCCGCCATGATAGTAATATTGTCTGTCGGCTGTCTAATTCCTGCTCGGATCAGGTAGGCACGTTGTAAAAGCTGGGTATAACGATTCTAAAAGTTTGAAGCCAGCTACCTGTACGGCAATTTTAAGGATAAATAAATGAGTTACGCAATTATTGAAACTGGCGGAAAGCAACTTAAAGTTGAGCCAGGTCGCTTTTACGATATAGAATTACTGCACAACGAACCGGATGAGAAAATTACTATAGATTCAGTTTTATTCGTGCAGCACGATGGTGAAGTTAGTATTGGACAGCCGTTAGTCTCCGGAGCAACTGTAGAAGGAACGGTGATGCGGCACTATAGAGGGCGCAAAGTCTTGGTATACAAGATGAAGCCGAAAAAGAAAACCCGTAAAAAGCGCGGTCATCGTCAAGAAATCACTCGCTTAATGATTGATTCAATCAGCATGAATGGTTCGGCGATCGCCACAAAACCTGAGAGTACTGCTAGCAATGATGCTGAAGATGCACCTGCACAAGCCGTAACTGCTGAAGTCGTTGCAGAATAGAATAATGGGAATTGGGCATTGGGCATTGGGCATAGGAATTATGAATTCATTTCTCACCTTTAACCTTTGACCTTTAACCTTTAACCTTTTTATCGTCAATTATCAAAAGGAGAACAACATGGCTCATAAGAAAGGAACGGGTAGTACTCGCAACGGACGCGACTCAAATGCTCAACGGCTTGGCGTAAAGCGCTATGGTGGTCAAAGTGTTCGCGCTGGAAATATTTTGATACGTCAGCGCGGTACTAAGTATCACCCCGGTAACAACGTTGGTATCGGTAAGGATGATACTTTGTTTGCTTTGATAGACGGCGTTGTAACTTTTGAAAGAAAGGGCAAGAGCCGCAAGAAAGTTAGCGTTTACACTGGCGCTACTGAGGCAGAGCCAGCAGCTGTTGCTTCTTAAGTAATATTTGAATCGGACGGGCAAGGATGTCCCGCAGTCGCACTCTGCGAGAAAGCCTCCGGCTCACATGGGGGAAACCCCCAGGACCGCGCTGCTCTCCATCCCACAAAATGTTTAACGATTGTAAGACGGGTACATTACTCGTCTTATTTTTTATGCCCAATGCCCAATGCCCAATTCCCAATGCCCAATGCCCAATGCCCAATGCCCATTCGATCAAATCAACTGATTCAATAAAAATCCCAACATCAAGCCTGCAATGGAAAACACGGAAGTAAAGAAAAAGGCTTGTGTTTCTTTCATTCCCGCTAATTGAAAATCTAGTCTTACTAAAATAGTTGCGCTAATAATTAACATAATATCGAGAAATATTCGGAATTCAGCAAAAACAAGAAAGAATAAGAAAGCACCTAAAACCGCGAACCCAAAAGATTTAAGCTTTGTGTTAAATAAAACGCGAACATACTTAACGGTTTTTGACCAAGGGCTAGTTATGCCTGCAACCAGAATTAATATGCTAATGACAATTAGTAACCATGCAAAATTTGGCAGATTCTCTTGAGATAATATCCACCCAAATACACTGTATGTAAGTAATACAACTGCAAGGGAAACCCAAGGAAGTTTTTTAATGATAGATACCATAATTGATTGCGCCTCACCTGCAATAATAGTAAATGTATCTGGTATTAAAGGTAATAGAGCAGACGTAGTTTCATTAGTAATTACACTTAAACCTATTTTCAGCGTTTAATAAGACTTTTGCCTGAGAAATTGCCCCTGAAAGATTGACAAATTATTTTACCGTATTCTTTTTTTCTACGATGCCGTAGAGTATAATTCTATCTTTAATATTTAAAGAAGAACGCGAACAGATATTTTGCCCTAATTATGGGTAAAATAAGATTTTGTTAAAATTTATTTCAATAATACTTAAACATTTGTAAACTGATGTCAGCTAGGTTGCGGTTTATCATATCTTGTTAAGGGATTATCATGAGACAATCTGTTATTGCGGAGCGCGTCTGCCTTATAAGTCATATTTTGGCTAAGGTTTTTGGGCTTATAGGTATTATGTTGGTCATACCTAACGCTAAAATGATTTTGAATTTTGGAGATGTTGGACAAACAGCCATGCAGCTGAGTATGGCTAATGGTGGTGTTGTAGATATTATTTTTGGAATAATAGCTGTTTCTATTTATGCTTGTAGAGTTTTGGGATGGAAGACTTGGTTGGGTTTTCTAGTTCCTTCTGTTTTGGTATCGGTAGGAAGTGAATTACTCGGAACTAGTACTGGTTTTCCTTTTGGTGATTACAGCTATCTCAGCGGCTTAGGTTATAAAATTGGCGGTTTAGTTCCGTTTACAATACCTTTATCCTGGTTTTATGTCGGTTTGTCAGCTTACTTAATTGCAAGAAGTGGTTTAAAGGTAGCCGAAAAACCAACTTTGATACGCCATATTGGTGCGATCGCAATTGGTGCTTTACTCTTCACAAGTTGGGATTTTGCTCTCGAACCAGCTATGAGTCAAACTGCTTTTCCTTTCTGGTACTGGGAAACTCCGGGAGATTTCTTTGGAACACCTTACCGTAACTATGCTGGTTGGTTTGGCACTAGCGCTCTATTTATGAGTTTAGCGGCTTTGATATGGAGTCCGAAGCCGATTAAATTATGGCGCAGTCAACTAGTTTTACCTCTGATTGTTTATTTAAGTAACTTTGTTTTCGCTGCTGGACTAAGTTTGGGAGACGGTTTTGTCGTTCCAGTTTCTTTCGGTTTAATTCTAGGTGTTATTCCGGCTGTAGTTTTATGGTTAAAAAGTCCTAATGCACCAGCGTCTTATGCTGAGGATGGTGTAGAAAATGCAGCGAATGAAGTTGCAGTTGCTTCTCTCAAAGTTGCTGTAAAGTAACGATTCAATAAAGTGGTTAATAATGCAGGAGCTTTTAAGCGGTATCTCGCTTTTTATTTTACTTATTCAGGTACCAGCAGTTTTTGTTCTGCTGTCGCGTTTACTAAAAGGGCCATTTCGTCAACCTCCGATTCAACCTCAAAGTCCAACACCGGAACTTTTAGGGAATGTGAGCGTAGTGGTTCCGACTCTTAATGAAGCCGAACGTATTAGCCCTTTATTAACTGGTTTAAGCAGACAAAGTTATGAAGTGCGGGAAGTTATCGTTGTAGATAGCAATTCCCAAGATGGTACCCGCGACTTGGTAAAAGCAACGGCCCCAAAAAGATCCGCGCTTTCGCTTGATAACCGACGAACCTTTACCCAAAGATTGGGTAGGTCGTCCTTGGGCTTTACATAGTGGTTTTTTACAAACTTCTCCTAAAAGTGAATGGTTTTTGGGAATGGATGCAGATACTCAACCCGATCCCGGTTTAGTTGCTGGTTTAGTAAATCGTGCCTCTGCGGGCAATTACGATCTAGTTTCCCTATCTCCTCAATTTATTCTTAAATATCCCGGTGAATCTTTGCTTCAACCGGCGCTGTTAATGACGCTACTTTATCGGTTCGATCCTGCTGGGGTAAACACACAGACATCAGAGCGTGTAATGGCGAACGGGCAATGTTTTCTGTGTCGTCGTTCTGTTTTAGAAAGCGTAAATGGTTATACCAACGCCAAAAGTTCATTTTGCGATGATGTCACCTTGGCAAGAAAGATCGCTGTAAGTGGCTTTAAAGTCGGTTTCTTAGACGGAGCAAAAGTGCTGAAAGTACGAATGTACGAAGGTGCTGCGGAAACCTGGAAAGAATGGGGAAGAAGCCTCGATCTCAAAGACGCATCCTCTCGCGCTCAAACTTGGGGAGACTTATGGTTACTAGCATCAGTACAGGGTTTACCTTTAGTAATAGTGTTGTCATTATTACTTCTTTCTCCCCATCCCCTTGTCTCCCCTTCCCCCAATCTCTTCTCCCCCCCTCTGATTCTCCTATCGCTAAACCTATTTTTACTATTGATTCGTTCAATGATGCTTCTAGCAATAGCAGCTTCCTACGATTTCACCCAAACCAAAGGGGGCTGGCTATTTTGGCTTTCACCGATAGCAGACCCCTTAGCAGTTTTACGAATTTTTCTATCAGCCTCCCGCACTCCACGACAATGGCGAGGACGGGAGTATAGTTGAGGTAGAGAAAAGGGATGGGGAGAAAGGGGGATGGGGAGAAAATTTAAAGTAATGAGTAGTGAGTAGTAAGTAGCGAATACTTGTTTACTCAGAGCCTTTTTAGAATAAACATCATCATAAAGGCATTTTACTTGCTACTTACTACTCGCTACTCTCAACTCCTAACTCTCAACTCTCAACTCCTAACTCTTTTTACTCTCCTTCTTCATCCTCAATTTTATCAGCACGTTCGAGTTCCCAAAGTATTTGATTACCTTCGCGACGTACTCGTGAAACTATCCAGTTTCTCCAGCGCCATTGGTCGCCGCGACTGGTAACAGCACTAGCGTGGACGTTCATTAAGTCCGCTAGTTCCGAACTAGTGATTAAGTAACCTTTTTCGGCTATTTCGTCAGCAATGCGAAGAGTTTCAACTAAACTGCGGAGTTGCGATACTCTTGTTTCGCGTGGTAAGTCTTCGTTTTGCAAAGTAGCAGAAGCGCTAGATGATTCCATAGTGTTCGTATTGTTTGTGTCCGATTCAAGACTACTATTATGTATCTTTTTGTTAATAACGGGTGGCGTAATGTGTGAGTTAGATGTAGATGATACCTCAACTTCGGCTTTTTGTGCGAAATTAGCATCACTGATATTTATATCCAGCATCCGCTTTAGTGATGGTATTTTCCCTGAAGCAAAACCACGGGCGATAGTGTCGCAACGTTCGTTACCTATATTACCAGCGTGACCGCGAACGTGCTGCCATTTAATTTGTTGATTATTAAGATTATCAAGAATTTCCAATAAATCTTGGTTAAGTACGGGTTTTCCATCAGATTTCTTCCAACCTTTACGTTTCCATCCTTTTACCCACTTCGTGACGCAATTAATCAGATATTCGCTGTCGGTGTAAAGAGTGATGGGTTTATTTTGTCCGGAAGACTCTAGAAATTCTAAAGCCGCGATCGCAGCTTGCATTTCCATTCTGTTGTTTGTGGTTTTTTTTGATGCATCACCAAGTTCGTGGACTGAACCATCATCGAAGTAAATAACAGTACCCCAACCACCAGGTCCTGGATTGCCGGTACAAGCTCCATCGGTATATATACTTTGAATTGTAGGTTGAGAAGACATAGTTAATAATTTAACTCGTGCAAATACGAGGACATAACTACGACACGGTTAATGATGTTGTAGCAAATATCCGTTGCAAAAAGAGGAAAAACCCTTAAGTTGCAACGAGTTATAAACGTTATCACGTTTGGGCGCAAGGTTGTAAAAAGAAAATAATATTTAATGATTTATTAATTTTGTGTGTAATTTATTTTTGGATTGTTTTTAGATTACTTGCAGCGCAAATTGTGAAATTAGGATAGGTTAATCACAAGAAATATTGACAAAACCGGCTTTCGTACTTATTAGAGAAATATTCCCAGTATCTTTGAGATACCGGGTTTCTAAGTTGTTCGTTAAACAATGAAAACTTTATAAATAATCAGTTACTTATAATTCTTTCCCACATCCTGAATAAATTGCTGCCAAGTTTCATTAGGAATCCAAATTTGATGTAAATCTTTTTTCGCTACCTCATCACCGATATCCTGAGAGCGGCGGTAAAGATATATGAAAGCAGATACGCGCTTATTTGCTGCACAATGAACAAAAACTTTTTGATCGACGTTTGTTTTCATTACTTGAATAAATTCTTGTAACTTATCTTTCGTAGGATTTTCCCAAATTACGGGTATATGAATGTATTGCATCCCCTCAGCTTCAACAATCTCTTTTTCATTACGTAAAGCATTAGAAGAATCTTTTAACGCTAAATTGACAACAACTTGATATCCTGCTTCTTTTATATGAGAAAACTGTTCCGCTGATGGTTGTCCGGCGGTAGCAATTTTATCTGATATTTTTAAGTAGTTGTAAATATTTTCTAGACAATTATGAGACATTTTAATTTATGCTTAATCGATGCGCGACTATTTTACAATAAAGTCCAAGTTTGCAGCACGATTAACAATTTAGGGGAGAGTAATTAAACCTATAATGGCAGATTGGCAGTTGATGATTGAAAATTAATTAAACCGTAGATTCTGCTAAGGTTTGAAAGTCGAATTTTTTAAGCATTTCTAAAAATCTAAAAACCGCTGGTACGTGAAGGGTATTTGATAAAACTGCGATTCCGATCGCTCTTGCAAAAGGTGTTGGTAAACTGCATACCCGTATATTTTGAGGTATTGGTAAGGCTGCTAAACGGGGAATAATTGCTGCTGCTAATCCTTGATTTACCATACTTACAACGGTTGAGTCTTCTTGGATATCGCTAACAGTATTTAAAGAAGGTGCTACTAATTTCAAATGCGCGTGAAGAATACCACCGCAGGGTAAAGCAGGAAGCATAATTTGTTGATATTCAGCTAAGTCTTCCCAGGTAATTTGACGATTTATTTGGGCATTTGGGGGAAATAAGACAATATATTCGTCGTTCAAAATATTCCACGCTTCAAATTCATCGCTAGTAGGTATATAAGTAGTACCAATATCAGCACGCCCTTCACGCAAACAATTTTCTATATCAACATAGTGGGGACGTTCTACAATAGTTACACCAACTTCTGGAAATTGTTGGTGAAACTGAGAAATTGCTTTGGGTAACAAATGAGTTGCGACGCTGCGGAAACAAGCAATTCGTACATTCCCGCCACGTAAACCTTTATGTCGGTTTGCTTCTTTCTGCATCATTTCTATATTTTGTAGCGCTTGGCGGGCATAGTATAAAATTCGCTCTCCAGCAGGTGTTAATACGGCACCATGTCGCCCTCTAGAAAATAAAGGTACGCCTAAATCTGTTTCTAAGGTAGCTATAGCATGACTAATCGCTGGTTGAGTAAGTTGTAATTCCAGAGCCGCTTCACTAAAGTTGCCATAATCTGCTATTGCAACAATGGCTCGCAATTGAGAAATTTTCATATGCAGAGTATCAATAATTTTTATATCTATAAATAGCTTTTATAAAAACTATAGAAGCAGTTATTTGATTGTCAAGTTTGAATCGTAGATGATGAGATAGCAGAATTCAAAAACTACAGTTCAAATCGGGTTAACTCATAAATTCATGACAAGCAAATCTCATCACTTGTCTCAGGTTAATATTTCTCGCATGATTGCTCCGCTTAGCAGTCCAATTATGGCTGATTTTGTAGCGGAATTAGATTCAATTAATAAGTTAGCAGACGAGGCAACGGGATTTGTATGGCGTTTGCAAACTGAAGAAGGAAATGCAACAAGTATTAGCGCATATGATGATGAATTAATACTTTTCAATTTATCAGTTTGGGAATCAATAGATGTTTTGAAGCAATTTGTTTATCGCAGTCAACATGGAAAAGTAATGCGCGATCGACAAAAGTGGTTTCGTAAATCGGAAGGAAAAAATATGGCGTTATGGTGGGTTCATTCAGGAGATATACCTACAGTTGATGAAGCAAAAAAGCGCTTGCAACATCTTAATGATTATGGTGAAAGTGAATATGCTTTTTCATTCAAAAATCAGCTTTTTACTAAGGAAGCAATCAGTGTCAATTAAAATATCTACTTATCATCCTCAGTATCAAGCTCAAGTTGTCGATTTAATTTTGAAAATACAGCAGCAAGAGTTTGGTGTTTCGATAACTCTTGAGGAACAACCGGATTTATTGAAAATTTCTGATTTTTATCAACAGGGTAACTTTTATTGTTTAACAGTTCCAATTGATCCTAAAACAGAATAATAATGTTCTACTTCGGGAAATGGTTCGTAAAAATGATGTAAAAGTTGTTTCCATTCTTGATATTCTGGTGATTTCCTAAAACCGACGGTATGAGCTTCTAAAGTTTCCCAACGAGCAAGCAGAATATAACGATTTGGGACTTCGATGCATTTTTGTAATTCATGAGATATGTATCCCGGCATTGAAGAGATGATTTTAGAAGCTTGTTTGAATGCTGCTTCAAATTCATCGGACATACCGTCTTTTACATCTAAAATTGCGACTTCGAGAATCATTTGTTTATAGGTTGTTGAATCAATAATCCACGATGGGTTGCAAACCCATAGCTAATAGCTGGAGTCATCTAAAGATGACTGATAAAAAACTATTTAAGGTAATTTAAAAATGACAGAATTAACTTTGGTAATTGGCAATAAAAATTATTCTTCTTGGTCGCTGCGTCCTTGGCTGGCGATGAAACAGAATGGTTTACAATTCAAAGAGATTCGTATTCCTCTTTACGCTCCAGAATCAAAACAAAAACTTCAACAATATACGCCTTCTGGTAAAATACCCGTTTTATTGTACGACAGTCAAACTATATGGGAATCGCTGGCTATTTTGGAATATTTAACAGAAGAATTCTCCGATTTACATTGGTATCCAGAAGATAAAACTGCAAAAACTATAGCACGTTCTATCAGCGCCGAAATGCACGGAGGTTTTCACAAATTACGCGAAAATATGCCGATGAATTGCCGTGCAAAATATCCAGGGAAAGGTATGGCTTTAGGGGTACAAAAAGATATTGACCGGATTACAGAAATTTGGCAAGAGTGTCGGCAAAAGTTTGGCGATCGCGGTGATATGTTGTTTGGTAAATTTACAATTGCGGATGCGATGTACGCACCTGTAGTGATGCGGTTTATTACTTACGGTGTGGAAGTGGATAAAGTTTGTGGGGATTATATGGAAGCAGTTTTGGCGCTTCCGGCAATGCAGGAATGGGTGAAAGCGGGTGAGGAGGAAGAGGAAGTTATTAAGGAGAATGAGTTTTGATTGGTAATTTGTAGGCTTATAAGTAAAGTTATAAGTTAAATCACCAATCCGCCAAGGAATGTAATTCCCTGTCTAATAGTTTAAGTCATCTAAAGATGACTGAGAAACGGTAAAGTTTATAAACCCGGTTTTTTCAAAAAACCAGGTTTCCGATCATCTGAAATTTTTACAAACGATATAAAATTATTTTTAAAAATCTTTGAGAATAAGATGGTGCGTTACGGCATTATCAAACATATAATTTAAAACGATACATATTAAAGCCGTAACAGCACCCTACAAATCATGTTTCGCTGGAATTTTAGCTTTTTTAAACACTGCCTCAACGCTGAATTCTAAACCTTCAAATAACGAATCAGTTATTACTTCATCGCCTCTATAAATCTTCAGTGCTTCATCTGGGTAAAAAATTGTAATACTTCTGTCTTCAATGTCTACTACCCAAACCCTTAATACTCCAGTATTTAAATAATCTCTTGCTTTACCTGCCATTTGTCCAAAGGTTTGCCCAGGTGAGATAATTTCAATAGCTAAATCTGGTGCAATCGGACAAGCTTCATTTTCATTCCAGTCATCTGGTAAACGTTGATAAGAAATATAGAGTAAATCTGGAGTTGGAACCCAATCGCGTCCATTACGGGTTAATTTAATTGCTAATTCGGGACATACTTCTCCTTTCTCTTCACACCATGCATCAATTAAGAAAAGAAAAGCGCGGGTAAGTTTAGCGTGAAAAAATTTTGGTGAAATTTTAGGAATTGCTTTTCCATCAACGAGTTCATAAGTGATATCTCCTTCACCAGGAGGAAGATTGAAAAACTCTTCAAGGGTTAATTGCTGGTTTTGAACTACCATAATTTAAGAGTTAGGAGTTAGGAATTAAAAGTTATTAATGTAGTGCGTTAACGAAGTGTGTCCGCAAGGACATGCATCTTGCTCGCTATGGTAGCAACAGATCAAAAATACATTAAATTATTTCACTCAAAGGAGTCGCTAAACCATCAATGCTAACCATATTTTTCTGTTGATGATATTCTTTAATTCCTTCTTCTCCTTTTTTAGCAGCCCATTTAACTAAATTTTCTCGCTGCTCCTGATATTCATACAAAGGTACGCTCATCCCACATGAAGTTTGCACTCTTTCAATATCAGCTACTATTATTTGACGGGTTTCCCGGTATTTCGGAAAATTGCGAATATAAAGATTCCCATTCTAAATTGTTAGGTAAAATAGTTTTTCCGGTACCGTAAAGACGCAGAATAGACGGCGCTCCTTCAAAAGCGCAAAACATAATAGTAATTCGTCCGTTTTCTTGTAAATGCGCTGATGTTTCGTTCCCGCTTCCTGTTAAATCTAGATAAGCAACTTTGTGTGCTGAAAGAATACGAAAACTCTCTAATCCTTTAGGAGAAAGGTTTACGTGTCCGTTGGAATCTAAAGGTGCAGTACCAACAAAGAACATATGCTGGTTTGCAATAAATTTTTGTAATTCTTCGGTGATTGATTCAAATAATTTAGCCATTTTCAGTTAACAGTGAACAATTATCAATTATCAATTATCAATTATCAAAGGAACTATAAACAAAATGAACCGCAACTTTTCGTCACGGTTCACTTTGCTTAATATGGGAGAAAATAAAGAACAGAAAAGGGAAAGGCAATTTAAGCTTTAAATATTTTTCAATGCCCCATGCCCTATGCCCAATGCCCAATTCTCTATTCCCCAATTCTTAATGATGATGGTGATGATGAGCTACAGCTTGGGAAGGATTAACTGCTGTTGCTTCTTCTGCCAATAACTCTTCGATATGAGAGTCAGCCCATTCAGCAGCCATAATCATGAATTCATGATGATCGTTGGCGCATTCCATCTGAATGCAGTTTAAATCCTTATGCTTTTTCTCAAGGTTATGAATAATATGATGTACGTCTAAGAGGGTTTCGTGATTTTCTGTAGCAAACCCGATAGGCATAAATACTATTGCTTTTGCACCTATTTGAATCAGGTTTTTAGCAGCTTGCTCGGCGTTAGGTTGAGTCCATTCAATCAAAGGTGTGTCGTGATTGAGCCAACCTACAGAAATTAATGGGTAACGGTTGATTAATTCTTCGCGTGTCAAATCATAAAGTATCTGAGATTCGGTAATACCGGAAGTGAATCCTTTGGCTTTGTGGGGACAACCATGATTCATCAATACAATACCAATTTCCGAAGGCAGGTAAGCGCTAGCTAATTCTGCTGCGATCTTTTCTTCTACAAGCTTCGCCAACAACTTGATGTATTTGGGTTCGTTGTAGAAAGTAGGAATGTAGCGCTGTGATTTTAGCCAATGCTCTTCACCATCAGCCATTTGGGATAAGCCTTTATTAACTTGTTCTAGAGCGATACCGCTGGTAAAGATAGAATCAACTACTAATAATGGATAAATGAGCAGTTTATCAAAGCCTTGATTATGGATTTCGGCTAAGACTTGATGGGGAAGATGGGGAGCGCAGAAGTTGAAAGCTTTGAAAACCTGGACTTTATCGCCCCATTTTTCTTGTAGTTGCTGTTCAATTCCAGCGCGTTGCTTTTCAAAGATGGCGTTGTGGGGTGAAATGAAATTATCGTGTGTATGTCCCCACTCGTGAAGATCGAATATCGCCAGCATCTTTGCTAGAGGTGGGTAAATCCAGGTTGGTACTGGTGCAAACTTTGCTGTAAGTAGATTCAAAGCTTGCTCGTTATAGTTAGCAAAATCTTCGTAGCTTTCTACTTCACCGTAGCCCATAAGTAGGACGGCAACTCGATTTTGCTTTGGTAGATGCTCGTGAGTATGTTCGATTTTTTCTGGTGTAGCAACCACAATTAATTCCTCTGTGCAACCTTGGTGAGCGTTTTATTACTCCAGTGTAGATAATTATCCCACCCTGGGGGATATGATATCCAAAAATTATACATTTAAAGTTTTAATTACATACCCCTTTATCTTTCGATAACAAAATTTACGTTTTTGTCTTTAACCGTAATATTAAGCGATCGCTGTAGACTAAATTATTCTCTGAATAGATTTAAAATGAATAGATAATAAAAAATTATAGATGTCAAAAAGAATTATTTTTCTTAGTCCTTTTTTAAATAAAAGTTATATCTATGACTGTCTAAACTGTAAAGCGGTCAACTTGTAAATTCGTTAGTTAAAACCGATGAACGTAATTATTTGTCCTGGAATTCACGAATCTAGCTTGACTAAAAGCTTTATCAAAAGTTTACTAGAAGCAAATTATCATAGCTCGTTGAATAAAATGTCAGTGAATATACTGGAATTCCCGGCAAATAATCTATCTGCTTTGTCCGGATTTCATATCTGGCAGTTTTTACGCGACAGTTTAGCTCCGGAGCTAAAATCACCTGTTGTATTCATTGGCTTCAGTGCTGGTGTCGTTGGAGCTATTACTGCTGCTAGTTTATGGCAAATTTTCGGAGGTAATGTTAAGGCTTTTATTGCTATAGATGGATGGATGGTACCTTTGAGCGGTAATTTCCCTATCCATCGGATGAGTCACGATTACTTCACCCACTGGAGTTCTTGCTTGCTTGGTAGCAGTCATAATAACTTTTATGCACAACCAGCCGTGGAACATTTAGAATTATGGCGATCGCCTTCATCTGTCGAGGGTTATCTAGTAGATTCACCGTTAGAAGAATTACCATTATCCTTAACTGCGGCTGAATTTATCAAAATATTATTACAACGTTATGAAGAAATTTAATCCGGAAAAGCTTGAATATAAACGGGAGGAGAATTTATAAGAGATAACAGTTAGGGGTGTAGAGACGTAGCAGTGCTACGTCTGTTAAGAGTTAAAAGTTAAAAATAGAATTTATAGCTCTCGTCCTTATAATTTATAGTTATTCTAATAAACCGTAGTGGGAGCCAGGAAGCTTCGTCCAAGCTAGGGTTCGAGACGCTCCCACTACCGTGAGAAGTACAAACGCAATTTACCGAAAATGTACAAATGTCAATATAGCTCACAATTCCTAACTCCTAACTCTCAACTCCTAACTCTTACCTCCCTGCTTACTCTCTCGATAACGCAGTCACTAACCCCCATCTAAGAATGTTTCCAACTGAACCTGCTGCTGTTAATAAAGGATTTAGTGCGGTACTCAGAAACCGCAATTTCATGCTGGTATGGATCGGACAAATCATTTGTCAGCTAGCAGACAAAATATTTTTCGTGTTGACAATTGCACTACTTGCAAAGTACCCACTTGCAGCAGGTGTAGTTGAAGATGGTAGACGTGCGGATTTGTTTCTGGCGTTTACTTTACCAGCGATTTTACTTGGCTCGCTAGGCGGTATCATTGTTGACCGCTTCCCCAAAAAGCCGATTATGATTGGCTCGGATTTGCTGCGAGGAGCTTTGACTATAGCAATTCCATTTTTACCAAGAGAGTTTTTGATTTTATTAGCAATCACTTTTGCTAACTCCGTAATTGTGCAATTTTTCGCGCCAGCAGAGCAAGCTGCTATACCAATTTTGGTGAAGCAACAAAATCTGATGGCTGCCAATGCACTATTTACAAGTACCATGATGGGTGCTATAATAATAGGCTTTGCAATAGGCGACCCTTTATTAAATTTAGGTCAAAGTTGGTTTGGGGAAAGATACGGACAAGAGTTTATTGTGGGTGGACTATATCTACTTTCCTCGCTGATAAAAATACCCGCAAAGTTAAAAAGCCCGAAACGCATTAGCGAAAAAGAAAAAGTTAACCCCTTGGCGGAATTTAAAGAGTGCTTGCGCTATCTGAAGAAAAAGCGCTTAATCATGAACGCGATGGTTCAATTGACTGCTTTGTATTGTGTTTTTGCTTCCTTAGTTGCATTATCGATTCGATTGGCAGCAAGATTTGGGTTACAAGAGAAACAATTCGGCTTCTTCCTAGCAGCAGCAGGGGTAGGAATGGTTTTAGGTGCCGGTATTTTAGGTCATTGGGGTGAAAGATTCCATCACAAACCTCTACCTTTATTCGGCTTTTTGAGCATGGCGTTTGTGTTAGCCGTGTTCACATTTATTGATAATTTGCCTATCGCTTTAGCACTGAGTGTTTTACTAGGTTTAGGTGCAGCATTAATAGCCGTACCGATGCAAACATTAATTCAACAGCAAACACCCCCAGAAATGCACGGTAAGATGTTTGGTTTTCAAAATCATGCCGTAAATATAGCTTTAACCGCACCGCTGCTAATTACCGAAAGACTGACAAATTATTTCGGTTTACGACCTGTACTTTTAGGAATAAGTTTTATAGTTGCTACTATCGGTATTTGGGCTTGGCACAGTACTCGAAAAGTTTTGAAAGATGTGATTTAGAAATTGGGCATTGGACATGGGAAATTGGGGATTGGGTGAGAAAAAAGTGTAGAGACGGCGCGTACAATGCAACGTCTCTAGGAAGTAAAATCAAGAATTGCATTTTTTATCAAGCTATCCGGCTCGTACTACAAGAAGTATGGTAATTAATATATCTAAGTAAGAACAATAATACTTAGTCTAATTAAAGCTATAGGAATCAATTCTGATGTCGGAAACAACTCAAACCCCAGAAAACATTTGGATTATTACTGAAGAAACTACCTCGATTATCGCTGAAGAAGATAACCAAGGTAGCCGCGATGGCACTCGCGATATTGGAGGAAGAATTGGTGCTTCAGTACCCACTCAAGACAACCGTGGTAGTCGTAATGGAAGCCGCGATATTAAAGGAATTATTGGTGGAGATACCAAAGAAATAATTATCAAAAGAGACAAAGAAGGAATAGCTATTGTCAAAAGAAAATCCGTACAGGTAGCGAAACTCAAGCAAGAAATGAAGAATTTTATGCAGGCTATGAGAGAGATGCTTGATGAAGCAGAGGAGCCGAATTCCAAAATGCAGCTTGATGAAGTAGAGTTGTCAGTGGAAATTAATGGTGAAGGGCAAATTAGCTTGTTGGGAATTGGCGGTGGTAAAGCTGGAGGTAAAGGTGCGATGACTTTTAGGTTTAAGCGGAGATAGTAAAAAAAGCAAATAATAATCAAACAATAATCAAATAAAATACCCCCTAAAATTAGAGGGTATACTGTTTGCTCGCAAATAAGATTGATAAAAAATTTTGCCTTATTCTGTTAATTAACTTTTTGAATTAATTCTAAAAGTACTAGCACTTTCTTGGAACATAGATAGCTGTTTCTGAAGCTGAGATTCTGAATTCGTTACATATGTTACTGCCCAAAAACTTTGATTTTCTTTAAACAAATATGAAACTAAAATCCCTTGGACTTTATTTGTTTTCGAGTCCATAAGTTGAACCACAACTTTTCCAGCTTCGTGATTATCTAAAGAAATAACTTTTTTTTCAAGAATGATATTAGAATTATTCTGAGATGCACCCTCAGCAAAATTATCAGTAAGAAACTGAAGAGGAACAATAGCAGACCATTCCCTTTTTACAACTTCTACGTAATTGAGATACCCTTTACTTAGTTCTTTAGGATTAATAGCAAAAAGATCGCCGCTTAGTTCAAAATTATTAGTAACAAAATCGGATGGTATTCCTGCTTTTTCTATTCTTTTAAGAACCTCTTGAGGGTTTTTCTTGATATTTCCACCTTCGTAATATGACGGTAACTGTAATTCTATTCCGTCAACTTGAAAGTTCTTCCACCCCCGCTTAATTTCCCTGCTAGCAGATACTTTTGAAACTCTTCGATTGGAAGCTATAGAAACTTTCTTATCTTTTGAATTTGAAACTTGAGAATTAGCTGGTTGAACATAGCCAATTAAAGATGTAGATAGTAATATACAGGCAAAAAATAAAGGTTTTTTGATATTCATTTTGATAGTTCGGTATTATTATTCTTGCTACAAGCGTGTCACAAGCTTTTAACCAGCGACTACCGAAACATCACTATCGTTATCAACAAGTTTACGTTAAGCATACTTAGTGACTAAGTATTTCATTCTTGAAAATAAATACTGACATTATTGCGTGAGTTGCAACGATCGTATACCGTTTAGTCCTTGCTTAATATGATTTATAGAGGCATTTTTCTTATTCAAGATGGCACGAAAGCTAATGTACTAATGTAATGTTTAGTACTGAACGCATGAAAATGCTGAGGACTCATATGCTTTGAGTGAAAATCAATAATCAAAAACCGCTTTTTCCAAATGGTGATTAGCGACTGCTATCAATAGACTTATTTCTAAATTTGTGCATCCGGTATTAAAATGAAGTTTCAACTACATACAGATTTTTTTTACGTTTTTACGTTTTTACGTTAAGTAGCTAACAACTGAGGTTTGCCGTGTCTTCCCCTTCCCAAATCAGCGTTCCACAAATTGAATCTACCTCTTCCCAAACAACTCTTACTGAATCAAATACTTTTCCAAAACGTGCTTCTGGCGGTTTTGCTTTAATTGATAGCTTGAAGCGTCATGGGGTTGAGCATATTTTTGGCTATCCCGGTGGTGCTATTTTACCGATTTATGATGATTTATATAGAGATGAAGCTGCTGGTGGTATTAAGCACATTTTAGTTAGGCACGAACAAGGTGCCTCCCATGCTGCCGATGGTTACGCCCGCGCTAGTGGTAAAGTTGGTGTTTGTTTTGCTACTTCTGGCCCCGGTGCAACTAATTTAGTTACCGGCATTGCTACCGCTCATATGGATTCGGTACCGATGGTTGTTGTTACCGGACAGGTGGCGCGAACTTCGATTGGTACTGATGCGTTCCAGGAAACCGATATTTACGGAATTACACTACCGATTGTCAAGCATTCCTACGTGGTTCGCGACCCTAGAGACATGGCGCGGATTGTGGCAGAAGCTTTTCATATAGCCCTTAGTGGTCGTCCTGGGCCTGTTTTAATTGACGTTCCCAAAGATGTGGCGTTAGAGGAATTTGATTACATTCCCGTTGAACCGGGTTCGGTGAAATTATCGGGTTATCGTCCGACGGTGAAGGGAAATCCCCGACAAATCAATGCAGCTATTCAACTGATTCGCGAAAGCCGTCGTCCTTTGCTGTATGTGGGAGGTGGTGCGATTACTTCCGGCGCTCATGAGGAAGTTCAACAGTTAGCGGAATTATTTTCGATCCCCGTCACCACTACATTGATGGGTATCGGTTCTTTTGACGAACATCATCCGCTTTCCTTATCAATGTTGGGGATGCACGGAACCGCATATGCAAACTTTGCCGTTACCGATTGCGATTTATTGATTTGCGTTGGTGCAAGATTTGATGACAGGGTAACGGGTAAGTTAGATGAATTCGCTTCCCGCGCCAAGGTAATTCACATCGATATAGATCCGGCAGAAGTTGGTAAAAACCGCGTTCCGGAAGTGCCGATTGTTGGCGATGTCAAAAGAGTTTTAACAGAATTGCTGCGTCGATGCGAAGAAAGGAATATTAAGCAAACACCACAGCAAACTCAAGAGTGGTTGAATTTAATCAACCGTTGGAAAGAAGATTATCCTTTGGTGGTACCGCACCATACTGATAGCATTTCACCTCAACAAGTAATCAGCGAAATCGCCCGTCAAGCACCCTACGCTTACTACACCACAGATGTCGGACAGCATCAAATGTGGGCGGCACAATTCCTTAAAAACGGCCCCCGTCGCTGGATTTCCAGCGCTGGTTTGGGAACAATGGGTTTTGGGGTTCCCGCTGCAATGGGCGTAAAAGTCGCGTTTCCCGACGAACAAGTTATCTGTATTAGCGGCGATGCTAGTTTTCAAATGAATTTGCAAGAATTGGGAACCCTTGCACAATACGGCATAAATGTTAAAACCGTAATAATTAATAACGGTTGGCAAGGAATGGTGCGTCAGTGGCAGCAAGCGTATTTCGGCGAACGTTATTCTAGTTCCAATATGGAAATAGGAATGCCAGACATCGAATTACTGTGCAAAGCTTACGGCATCAAAGGCATGGTAATTGAAAAGGCAGAACAACTCGAAAGCGCGATCGCCGAAATCATTGCCCATGACGGCCCAGTTGTAGTCAACGCTCGCGTCACCAGGGATGAAAACTGCTATCCAATGGTAGGCCCCCGGAAAGAGTAACGCCCAAATGGTTGGTTTAGCCAAGCAGCCACCGAAAGCAGCCAAAGAGCCAGTTTATTGCGGTAACTGCGGTGCCAAAAATACTGCTGCAAACAACTTTTGTCCCGAATGCGGAACGAAGTTATAAATAGGTAATGGGTAATGGGTAATAGGGGATTGGGCATTGGAGTAGTAAATAGAAAGTTAGAAGTTAATTTAATAATTAATATTCTCCCCCCTCTCCCCAATTCCCAATTCCCAATTCCCAATTCCCAATCCCCAATTCCCAATTACCAATTACCAATGAACATATCTCCACCGAAGGAAAAACTGCATATCGGATGGCAGGGGGTTTTCTCACTGTTTATGTATGTTGTCATGTATTTACCGATCGCGGTACTTGCTTTTTATAGTTTTAATAAATCGCCTTATAGTGGGGCTTGGGAAGGGTTTACTTGGGAATGGTACGAAAAATTATTTCGGGATGAGCGGATTTTATCGGCTTTACAAAATAGTTTGATTGTTGCTTTGAGTGCTGTAAGTATTTCTGCTGTGTTGGGAACTTTGATGGCTGTGGGTTTGGCGCGTTATCGCTTTCCTTTGAGGGGTTTATATCGAGGAATATCTTATTTACCTTTAATTGTCCCAGATATTGCGATCGCGGTGGCTACTTTAGTTTTTTTAGCAGCGTTTGCAGTTCGTTTGAGCGTGTGGACTATCATTGCAGCTCATGTGGTATTTTGTTTGGCATATATCGCTCTTGTTGTTTCTTCTCGATTAACTAATTTAGATCCCCATTTAGAAGAGGCTGCATTAGATTTAGGGGCTACACCTTTTCAAGCTTTTATTAAAGTATTGTTACCGCAATTAATGCCTGGAATTATTGCCGGTTGTTTGTTAGCTTTTGTGCTTAGTTTGGATGACTTTCTAATTGCAAGCTTTACTGCTGGTAGCGGTTCAAATACTTTACCGATGGAAATTTTTAGCCGCATCAGAACGGGTGTAAAACCAGATATTAATGCTTTGAGCGTAATTTTAATAATCGTATCTGCGATTGTTGCTTTCGTTGCAGAATCAATTCGTAGTCAGGCAGAGTCTAGAAATAATAATTAGTTTTTATATTATGCCCTGTTAATCACCCATAATATATAAATAATATACCAGCCTGACTTTGTTATTAGTTTAACTAATTTTATTGATAGTCTATCGTGCAATTTCTTGCAGGATGGATTTTTTGGTATTTATACGGTTTTTTAATGAGACACAAGTGTTAATAATTATACTCTGCACACAAAATATTTATACTATTATTACCTATTGCTATTAAATACCCAGGATAATTAATTCACATAACAAAACATTAATTACAGGGTAACTTGTGAACCAGAAAAATATCGGATTTAATCTCCTCAAAAAAATACGCAATCTAAGCGGAAAAACAACTTTAATATTCTTCTCTTTGCTCTGTAGCGCTCTTCCCGCTCAAGCAGTGAACTTTAATTTTACTTATTCCGATGACACCAGCAACGACCAAAAAGAAGCCTTTGAAATGGCAGGTTTGATGTGGGGAGAATTACTGCAAGATGATGTCACCGTTAATATTCACGTCGATTTTGCCGATAACAATAAAATGCCGACTAATGTTTTAGGCGGGGCGATACCTGGATTTTATAGTACTTCATCTAATCATGAGAGAACAGGTTATGAAGCCTACAAGCAAAAACTGTTCGATGACCGCAAGTCGCATAACGACTATACGGTTTTTGATGGAGCAAATGAGAATGTTCCTAATAATTATATAAGAGACAAATGGTGGGCTTATATGTTGAGGAATAATAATATGATTCATAGCTATGAAATCAGTCTCACCAGAGCCAACGCTAAAGCAGTAGGTATGATTAATCCTCACCACAAGGCCCTTGATGGTGTGATTCTGATGAATAAGCTCAATAATCTGAACTACGGATGGAACACTAATTATCTTTCTAATTCTGTTGGTCATAGCAAATTTGACCTTACTAGTGTTGCGAAGCATGAAATTGGTCATGCTCTTGGCTTTGTCAGCAGCATGGATTATTTCGATAGCAGTAACTACGATGATAGAAATGCTCGCAATGCCACTTTTACTTCCTTCGATATGTTTCGTCGTGGTGCAAGCACGCAAATGTGGGGAACGATAGATATGAGCAACGATAGCCAAAGCTACTTTTCTTTAGATAATGGTTCTACCCTTATAGGTCTGCTCTCTACTGGTCAAGATACAAGCTTAGGAGCCGATGGCTATCAGGGTAGTCACTGGAGTGCATTCGACAATGTAGAAGATTTAATGGACCCTACTCTGCCAACAAATCGTCGTAGAATGGCTAATTATAAAGACTTAACCGCTTTAGATGTAATTGGTTGGGATGCAAATTACGATTCATTGAATATGACCAACTTGGTTAGTCTAAGCAATCTAGCTCAATCCCAAGCTGCTAATGCAGCAAGTAGCAATCCTACTAGTAGTCTTAAAAAGATGTTTAACCAGCATGGTTGGCGTGGTAGAAACAGCAATCGTAATCGTTTCCGCCAAGGTGTAGATTTAGCTGATTTCCTTGCTCAAGAAGGATTGTTTCAAAGAGGTGCTTTTTGGTCTCATATGGAAGCAGAAACTGCTTCTGTTCCCGAACCTTCTTCAATATTAGGATTTTTAGGTTTGGGGTTATTTATGAAGGGTTGTTCGCGCAAAAGAAAAAGTTAATTTAGTCATTTACTTCTTGCCTTTAGGGAGTAGGGAGTAGGGAGTAGGGAGTAGGGAGTAGGGAGTAGTGAGTAGGAAGTAGTGAGTAGGGAGTAGGGAGTAGGGAGTAGTGAGTAGGAAGTAGTGAGTAGTGAGTAGGGAAATGTACCTCATATACCTGCAAAGTGCTGTATGTAGCCGCACCCCTATAGGGTGTCGAATAAAATTTTTTTTAACCTAAAAATAAATATTACTTGTAGAGAGTATTAATTTACTTAGATATTTTGGGAAAGATATGAATAAGTTCCCGATAAATACAGATGTATTTGGGAACTTATTTTTCTGAAACCGTGCAATCTAGGTCAACTACCGAATGTCTAGCATCTCCATCCTTAAAGTGTTTCGGGTTTTTCCCAACCAAGCAAAAATTTCTTGGCTAAGTATTATTACACCTGTAGTTTGCTGCTCGTTTCTTGCTCATCCGATAAAGGTTACAGCCCAACTTGCTCCCGACAATAACTTACCCAACAATACAGTAGTTTCACCGAACGGAAATCTGATTGATATCATTGGAGGTACTAGACCGGGAAATGGTGCTAATCTGTTTCACAGCTTTCAAGATTTTTCTGTAAATTCCAATCAAACTGCCCGCTTTCGACACAATAGCGGAATTGAAAACATTATTAATCGGGTAACGGGTGGTTCAATTTCTAATATTAATGGTACTATTCAAACCCTAATTAATGGCACTACTAATAAAGGTAGTGCCAATCTTTTTATTATTAATCCTAATGGAATAATTTTTGGAGCCAATGCCAAATTAGATATTGGCGGTTCATTTTTTGCTAGTACTGCTGATAGTATTAAATTTGCAGATGGTAGCTTTTATAGTGCTGTGAATCCTCAAGAACCACCGCTGCTAACTGTTAATATTCCTTTAGGCTTACAATACAACAATTCTAATCCTGGAACTATTACCGTTCAAGGTAATGGTAATAACCTGTTCTTCGACCCCGATACCTTCGCTACAGACAGAGATAATCGTCCTGTGGGATTGCAAGTAGTAGCTGGTGAAACTTTAGCTCTTGTGGGTGGAAATGTAAATTTAGAAGGTGGGAATGTCACCGCAGAACAAGGCAGAATTGAGATAGGTAGCGTCCAAGGAGAAGGATTAGTAACTCTTAAAAGTGTTGATTCTACAGCTTCAGGTTGGAATTTAGATTACACTAAGGCGAACAACTTCAGGGATATTAATCTGATAAATGCTGCTTCTATTGATGTCAGTGGTAACGGTGGTGGTGAGGTACAAGTTATAGGACGTAATATCTCTTTATTTGATGGTTCCGCTATCTTGGGTAATACTCTGGGTGACTCTCCAGCAAGAACTTTAAATATTAAAGCAGCAGAAACATTAGAAGTGGTGGGTTTTTCCTCTGATTTCCCATTTTCAACTAGCATATCTAGCGATGTTGGTTTTAAAGCTAAAGGTAACGGTGGTAGAGTTGAAATTGATGCTAAAAACTTAATTGTTGCCGATGGAGGACAGATAGGAAGCGGTAGTTTTGGCTTTGGTGATGGAGGAATTGTTGAGGTTAAGGCTGAGAATATCGAGTTAATTTTTGGTGGTCCAGATGGTCCTAGTGGTTTGTTTACTACTGCTGAATTTGGTACTGGTAATGGTGGTAATGTTATCGTCAAAACTGACAATTTATTAGTACAAGAAGGAGCTAGCATCACCAGTCAAACTTTTAGTGAGGGAAATGCTGGAAATGTAGACATTACTGCCAAAAATATTCAAATAGCTGGTACTGCTTTTGGTGAATTTCCTAGTACTTTATCTACTAATAGTTTTTCCCCTGCTGGTAATGGAGGAAATATAAAAATAAAGACTGATACTTTAAACTTGGTTGATGGAGCAGAAATTCGAGCTTCTACGTTTGGTTCTGGGAATGCAGGTGAATTAGATATTCAAGCTAAGCAAATAGAAATCTCTGGTGCTTCTCCAGTTGGATTGGGTAGTGGTATATTTGCAAATCTAGAAGAAGAAGCATCTGGTAATGGTGGTTTAATCGAAATTAAAACAGAAGATTTGCGGTTACTAGATGGAGGACAAATTAGCACTAGTGCTTTTGGTTCTGGAAACGGGGGGACTTTAAAAATCAAAGCTGAGGATATTATTGTCAGTGGATTTTTAAACAATAATCCGAGCGGTTTATTTAGTAGTGCTGATGTTGGTCGGGGTGGAGATTTAACTATTGAAACTACAAGTTTACGTGCGAACGAGGGAGGACAAATTAGTTCGACTACATTTGGGAAGGGAGATGCAGGTAATTTAAACGTAAAAGCTAAAGAAATATATCTAAGTGATTTTACAGTACTTGGACGTAGCGGTTTATTGGCAACAGCGATTGAAGGTACTGGTGATGGTGGTAAGTTAACTGTGGAGACGGATAAACTTATTATCCAAAACGGTGCTACCGTTAGTTCGAGCAATTTCACCAGCCGCGATTCTGATATACCTCCAGGACAAGGGAAAGCAGGTGATATTGAAATTAATGCTCGCATCTTGGAGTTAGATAGTAATAATCCTGAAGAACCAGCAAGTATCAATGCTTCTACCTTTAGTGGTGGAGGAGGGAATGTCACTCTAAATGTAAACGAAGTTTTTGTTCGTAACGGTAGTCAAATTACTGCGGAAGCCAGAGGAAGCGGTGATGGTGGTAGTTTAAAGCTAATTAATGACTATTTACAACTTGAAAGTGGTGGCTCACTTAGTACCAGTACTATTGCAGCAGGTAATGGAGGAATCATTAATATTCAAGCTGCTAATATCCGAAGTGATGGTACCAATAGCGGCATATTTAGCCAAGCAACGGCTGATTCTTCTGGAGATAGTGGGATTATAAATTTGAATTCTGATACCTTAACCTTGAGTAACGCAGCAGCAATAAGTACTAGCAGTCAAGGAACGGGAAACGCTGGTATTCTCAACGTTGAAGCGGATAAAATCAAACTTTATAGTAATGGTCAAGTTACTACTAATAGTACGGGATTGGGACAAGCAGGTAATATTAATATCTTATTTGAACGCTTAGAAACGAATCGAGGAAAAATTACCGCAACTTCCGAAAAAACAGGCGGTGGAGATATTACTTTAACTGCTACAGCCAGTGAAATATTTCTTCGCAATAATAGTTTAATTAGTACCAGCGTGCTTGATAGTACGGGTGGGGGCGGTAATATTACTATAATCGCCGATATCATTGCTGGTTTTGAAAACAGTGACATTAGCGCCAACGCAGTTGAAGGAAACGGTGGTAACATTAACATTACTACTCAAGGTATTTTCGGTTTAGAATTTCGCGAGCAACCAACCGAGCAAAGCGATATTACTGCAAGTTCCCAATTTGGCGTTAACGGTACAGTCGAAATTAACAATATTGGTATTGACCCCAGTTCCGGTTTAGTAGATTTACCCACAGAATTAACAGATTCATCGCAAAAAATTGCGACTGGATGTTCTAAGCAAAATAGAAATAGTTTTGTAGCTATTGGAAGAGGCGGGATACCATACAATCCCAGTCAATCTTTGAATCATAACAATATTTGGTCAGACCTTCGCAATTTTTCGGCCTCTCGCAAGCAAACTGATAATTCTGCAAAAATTACACGATTATCAAATAAACCAGCAATTGTAGAAGCTACTGGTTTTAGACGTAATAAAAAAGGGGAAATTGAACTTGTTGCTGCTCAAAACAAACCTTTTACAGCATCCTTTAACTGTAAAGTAAATAATACATAATTAAACAGTATTCTAAAGTTTTTATTTAATTTATTTAAATATATAACTTATATAAAATTCACATTTTGTACTCCAACAAATACTACTCATTAATCGTTCTTCGCCCCTACATACGTATTTGTGAAAGTTAAGATAAGAAATGTAGGAGACGCTAATTACTATCAGCAAACGTACCGATGGCAATTAGCTAATGATACTAATAAACTGGCAATAATCTTATTCTCTGTAATGAGGGGATAAAAGTTTTTTAACAGTTTTATAACTTGCCTCGTGCATTTTTTTATGGCTAATAAAAATAAACCACTTTTCAAAAACTTACTTTTGGCAATCAGTTGCGTGTTTACCTTGTCTATGGTTTCTGCGTGGATAACTCCAGCCCAAGCAGGGATGACTTTTACACCACGAGGAGGACAAGCACCTAAAACTAATACAGTTCCAGGAGGTTCTCGTGGAGATACTTGTGCAATTGGTAAATCTAATCAGAAGAATGGAGCGATAGTAAAAGTATTACCTAAATCGAATATCGGTTTAACAACACAACAACGTCCATTAATAATGGTGTATGTTCCAGCAAGTACTGCTCAAAAGGCATTTTTTAGTATCCAGGATGAGGATTTAAATCATTATTATCAAACAACTTTACAGCTACCTGAGAAAGCAGGAGTGATGGAAATTAAAATCCCAGATTCGGTTCCAGCGTTAGCTACGGGCAAAAATTATCAATATTCTTTGGCAATGATTTGCGGTATAGATTTAGAACCGGACGATCCGCTAACTAGTGGTTGGATTCAGCGAGTTCAGCCCAAAGGTAATCTAGTAAATCAACAACCTTCTGTGGAGTTAGCATCCCAGCTTGCATCTGATGGTATATGGTTCGATGCGGTTTCTACTCTTGCAGAATTGAGAAAGTCACAGCCCGACAACCAATCTGTTGTTAATTCTTGGCAGCAACTATTGAATTCTGCTGGCTTAAGTGAAATTGCCCAAGAACCAATAGTTAATTAACATAATTTGTGATGTGGTCAAAGTTTAAAACGTTTTTATGGGAATGGCGTTTTGTTGCGATAACAACCCCTGCTGTAGCTTTGACTGTAATTGCAGCAAGTACCACAGGATGTTTTCAGCTTTTGGAGTGGACAACTCTAGAGCATTTTTTCGCTATCCGTCCTCATGAAAAGCCCGAAAAGCGAATTTTAATCGTCACTATTGACGAAAAGGACATCACCAAAGTTGGTAAATGGCCAATTCCGGGTGCTGTTTTGGCTGATGCTTTAAAAAAAATCAATCAGCATCAGCCAGCAGTTATTGGTATGGATATTTTTCGAGACTTACCAGTGGAACCCGGTCATCAGAAACTGGTTAAGGTGATGCAGACTACACCAAATTTGATTGGAATCAAAAAAATGTTAGGGGATAAAGTTGCACCATCCCCTACTTTATCTAAACTTAACCAAGTAGCTCTTGCCGATATGCTTTCGGATACAGATGGTAAGGTTCGACGAGGATTGCTATCTGCGAATGATGGAAATAGCGGCAATGTTGTTTTGGGTTTAGCGGCAAATTTAAGCTTAAAATACTTAGAAGAAAAAGGTATTCAGTTAGCGAGTAACGACCCGGAAGGGAAATCTTTGCGATTGGGTAAAGCGGTATTTTATCCGCTTGCAGGAGAAGAATTTGCTTACCGTGATGCAGATACGGCCATCTACCAAATTTTACTTAATTATCGCGATATAGACAACAATTTTGATACAGTTAGTTTGCGAGATGTGCTATCGGGTAATTTGTCTGAAGAACAAGTGCGATCGCGCATCGTATTAATAGGTACGACGGCCAAGAGTGTTAATGATTTCCACAACATTGGCTATACTCCTAGCTTAAAAGATCAAAATGTTCCTATGGCTGGTGTGGTAATTCACGCTCATTTAGTTAGCCAGATTTTAAGTGCAGCATTGGATGGAAGACCTATGATAAATATCTTGTCTTCCCAAGGGGAATGGCTGTGGATTTTATGTTGGTCTTTTACTGGTAGTTGGGTTAGTTGGCAATTACTGCAAGTTAACTTAAAGGGGAAGCGAGGGTTTTGGGGATTATCCATATTAGGTATATCAATTGCTGTAGGAACTTTGATTGTTACTAGCTATGGCAGCTTTATGGTAGGTTGGTGGATTCCTACGGTTTCGCCTTTTATTGCTCTGATTAGTTCGGCAATTATAGTTAGTAGTTTTCATAAGCAATGGCAATTAGAACAAGCCAATGAAAAGTTACAGGAATATTCTCACACTTTGGAAGTCAAGGTAGAAGAGAGAACTAAAGAATTAGTTAAAGCTAAAGAAGCAGCAGATGTGGCTTCTCAAGCTAAAAGTGAGTTTCTTGCGAATATGAGTCATGAATTGCGAACACCTTTGAATGGTATTTTAGGTTACGCACAGATATTAAAACGTTCGCAAAATATAGCTAAAACAGAACTTGATGGAGTGGAAATTATCTATCAATGTGGTTCCCATTTGTTGACTTTAATTAATGATATTTTGGATTTATCCAAAATTGAAGCTCGCAAATTAGAATTGCACTCCAATGATATCAAATTTGATTCATTCTTAACTGGGGTTGCCGAAATATGTCGTATTCGTGCCGAACAAAAAGGTATTGGATTTTATTCTCAATTTGATTCGCAACTTCCGCTAATAGTAAATACTGACGAAAAGCGGTTACGTCAGGTTTTGATAAATTTATTAGGAAATGCAATCAAATTTACCGATAAAGGTGAAGTTTATTTTTCTATTCGAGTAATAGAAAAATATGACTTAGATATAGATAGCGCTCAAAATATTTATAAAATTCGCTTTGAAATTATCGATAGCGGTGTGGGAATGACACCGGAACAATTAAGTCAAATATTTTTACCTTTTGAACAAGTGGGGGATAAAAATAAACAAGCTGAAGGTACGGGATTGGGATTGGCTATTAGTCGCAAAATTACTGAATTAATGGGTAGTGGTATTAATGTAGAAAGTAATTTGGGTTTGGGTAGTAAATTTTGGTTTGATGTTGATTTAAAGGTTAGCCAGGAGAAGATACAGGACAAATCCGATTTATCAAACAGCCAAATTATCGGTTTGAAACACTGTAAACCTAATATTTTAGTCGTGGATGACCAGTGGGAAAATCGCTCAATTATTATCAATTGTTTAAAAGCAATTGGTTTTTGTTGTTTTGAAGCAAGTAATGGTCAGGAGGGCTTAAAAAAAGCGGAAGATATCAAACCAGATTTAATTATAACTGATATCTCTATGCCAGAAATAGATGGTTTGGAAATGATAGAAACTCTCAGAAATAATCAAGAATTTAGTAATGTACCAATTGTGGTGTCATCTGCTAGCGTTTACGAAAATGATGTTAAGCAAAGTTTAGCTGCTGGTGCGAATGAATTTTTACCGAAGCCCATACAAATAGATAACTTGTTACAAATTTTACAAAACTATTTACAATTGGAGTGGATTTATGCCAAAAATGAACAAAAATATTTAAATGAAGAATCTATTGAGGAACAAGAATTAATCGCTCCTTCGGAAGAAGAAATGGATAAATTATTCGATTTAGCTATGCGAGGAAATGTAAGTAGTATAGAAAATTTCTTAGAAAATTTAGAAAGTTCGGATCAAAGTTTCAAACCTTTCGTAGCAAAAATTAGAGAGCTTGCTGATAATTTCCAATTTAAACAAATTAGACAATATATAAAATCTTTCTAAGTTGAAAAAATCTAATTATGAACCTTCTAATTTTAGTTCAAAAACAAGCACCTAATATTCCACCGTAGAAATTATCACTTATAGGTAATTGAAGTTAGTATTCAGGGCTTTAGCCCTTACTACTAACCAGATAAATTTTATCTAAAATCTAAAATCTAAAATTGAAATGACTTATTCAGAACAGCCAATAGTTTTAATTGTTGACGATAATCCCACAAATATTAAAGTCCTATCCGGAGCCATCGCTGATTCTGGATGGGAAATATTAGTAGCTACCGATGGTGAAAGTGCTATCGAACAAGCCGAATATGCTAAACCAGATTTAATATTACTAGATGTAATGATGCCGGGAATCGATGGGTTTGAAGCTTGTAACCAACTCAAACAAAATCTCGCAACTCATGAAATTCCGATAATTTTCATGACAGCGCTTTCCGATACGGTAGACAAAGTAAAAGGGCTTTCTTTAGGTGCTGTAGACTATATTACCAAACCGTTTCAGACAGAGGAAGTATTAGCCCGTGTTAACATACATTTAAAAATGCGCTTTTTGAATAAGCAATTAGCAGAACAAAAAAATGATTTAGAAAAACGAGTAGAAGAGCGTACTGATGAACTAAAAACGGCTCTTAATAATTTGCAAGAATCTCAACTTCAACTTGTACAAACAGAAAAAATGTCTGCTTTAGGAGAATTAGTAGCTGGAGTTGCTCACGAAATTAACAATCCCGTGGGTTTTATTGATGGTAATCTGGAATTTTTGGAAGAAAATACGTCAGATATAATTAAACATTTACGACTTTATCAAAAATATTATCCTAACCCACAATTAGAAATCTCTAAAAATGCAAAAGATATTGAATTAGATATCTTAATTGAAGATATGCCTCAAATTATTTCTTCTATGAAAATAGGAGTAGAGCGTATTGGAAATATCAGTACTAGTCTGCGAACTTTCTCTCGTTCTGATAGTTCATTGAAAGTAGCTTGCGATATTCATGAAGGAATTGACAGCACTTTAATGATTCTCAAGCATCGGTTGAAAGCTAACAACAAACGACCAGAAATTAAAGTCCTGAGAAATTATGGAGATTTACCTTTAGTTAAGTGCTATTCGGGTCAATTAAATCAAGTATTTATGAATATTATTTCCAATTCTATAGATGCTTTAGATGATTATAACAGTAAATTATCTTATGAAGAAAAAAATAAAAATGCTAGCAATATTTTAATTACAACCGAATTTGATTCAAATAGTGACAAAGTAAGTATATCTTTTAAAGATAATGGTCCTGGAATAGCAGGTGATGTATTAAAAAGTATATTTGAACAGTTTTTCACTACGAAAAGTGTTGGCAAAGGTACTGGATTGGGATTATCTATCAGCAAACAGATAGTAGAAGAAAAGCATCAGGGTGAGTTAGTTTGTAATTCCGTACCTGGAGAAGGAACAGAATTTACTATAGAACTTTCAGCGGAATAAATTACAATATCATATTAAAACAAAAAAATCGCAATTTTTAGCTATTGCTAAACATAATAGAATTTAGTTATCTGCATCTACTTTTTCGCTTTTATATCATTATATTTTTTAATCTATTTTTTCGGATATTTATTACGCGCAAACGCAGCCCATTTTCCCAGATAAAACTCTACCACAAAATTCCAGGATTAACCGGAATGGCAATATATATAATATAAATAATAGTACTGTAAAAGAAAGTAATTTATTTCATAGTTTTGAACGGTTTAATGTGCCTAACGGTACTGAAACTGTATTTAATAATACTTCTAATATCAAAAATATTTTTACTAAAGTAACTGGTAATTCGATTTCTAATATTGACGGAATTTTAAAAGCCAACGGTAGCGCAAATCTATTTTTAATCAATCCTAACAGAATTCTTTTTGGCGATTAGGTGTACTGCACAAGGAGGTAATAACTTTACGCTAACAGGCAAAGGAGATTTACCAGAAAATTCCACGGTTAAATTAACGAGAATGACATTGTGGGCAGATTTACGGGTTCCTCAGCGAAGGGGGAGTGAGAAATCGATTGCAGAAAATAATCTTGCTTCTTATTCTCCAATTGTAGAAGCTACGGGTTGTGAATTAGATGAATTTGGAAGTATCGAATTAGTGGCGATCGCACCGAAAAATTTTGAAGATTGGCAACAAATGCCTAATTGTGAGGAAGTACCAGTACGTAATAATTAAATTAAATATCTACAAAAACTAGAGAAATTACGGATTCGGCATCTCTTTTATCTGTGTTCAATAGTACAAGTAACTTTATTAGATAAAGAATCTGTAAGGTGAGGTTATGTTAATGATCGAGCTTCGCAGTAGGGGCTGAAGCCACTTACTACAAACAAACTGAATTGCCGATAGTTAAAAGTGCATCTATATAGAAGAAGCAATGAATATAAAAAAAAAGCTTTTAAGATCAATTAGTTTAAGTCTGGCATTAGCAATAACTACGTCATTATTAATTACAATATTTTCTCCTGTATCGGCACAAGAGAATATAAAATCTATATCTCAAACCTCCTTGATTGCGAACGACAAAGCGAATCTACCTCAAATGCAATTTGACTTGGGTAAAGTCTTATTTGAAAAAGCAGACTTTGGTAAAGCGGCTGAAGTTTGGCGGGATGCTGCTGCTGGTTTTGAACGTCAGGGAGATAAAATCAATCAAGCTTGGAGTCTGAGTCTTGTTTCTTTAGCTTTGCAGAATCTGGGAGAAACTACAACAAGCCCAAACAGCTATCGATAAAAGTTTGATGTTGCTGCAAAACCAAAAAGGTAATACTGAAGTTTTGGCAGTAGCTCTCAATACTAAAGGAAGTTTAAAAATTAAAATGGGGCAAGCCAACGAAGCCCTCAAAGCTTGGAAAGAAGCAGAACGCATTTACATAAAGCTCCATGACAACGATGGTAAAATAGGTAGTCAAATTAACCAAGCCCAAGCACTACAAGCAATGGGATTTTATCGGCGATCGCAAAAGTTGTTGGAGTCGGTAAATCAGACTTTACTTTCCCAGCCAGATTCTCAATTAAAGGTTCAAGGTTTGCAAACTTTGGGAGTGGCTTTACAACTGGTGGGAGATTTGAGTAAATCTCAGGAAGTTTTAAAGCAAAGTTTAACTATATCCGAACGTCTTTCTCTCGATACCAGCGATATTTTATTTAGTTTGGGAAACACCGCTAGAGATTTAAAGCAAACTGAAGCAGCTTTTAATTACTATCAACAAGCAGCAAATAACCCAAAAAATCCTTTCATACAAGTTGAAGCGCGACTCAACCAACTGAGCTTACATATCGAACAGTCACAATGGCAGCAAGCTTTTAGTCTACTACCACAAATTCAATCCCAGTTAGATACCATTCCTCCCAGTCGCAGTTCGATTTACGCCCTAGTCAATCTTAGCAAAAGTCTTTCCAAATTAATGCAGGCTCCCGGCGCTAAAGCTTCCCTAAATCAAGATGCAGCAAGAATTTTAGCCAGTGCGATCGAACAAGCAGAAACCCTTAAAGACTCACGCTCTCAAGCATACGCTTTAACTCAACTAGGAAGCTTATACGAACAAACAAATCAATTCAGCGAAGCCTTAAAACTTTCCCGTCAAGCTTTACAAATAGCTCAAAATATAAATGCTTCTGACATCACTTATCAAGCAGCTTGGCAAGTTGGACGAATTCTTAAAAATAAAGGAAAAAATCAAGAGGCAATTTCAGCTTACGATTCGTCGATCAAAATTCTGAAAACTCTACGCAGCGACTTAGTAGCAATCAACCGAGACGTACAATTCGACTTCCAAGAAAGCGTAGAACCAGTTTACCGCCAATTCGTTGACTTATTATTACAACCCGAATCATCTCTAACCAAAGGAATCTCCCAAAAAAATCTCAAACAAGCCCGCAATACCCTCGAAGCACTACAGCTAGCCGAACTAGATAACTTCTTCCGCGAAGCTTGTATCGATGCAAAACCAGAACAAATCGATCGAATCGACAAAACAGCAGCAATAATTTACCCAATTATTTTAGATAACCGTTTGGAAGTAATCGCATCAATTCCCGGCAAACCTTTAACCAGCTACAAAACTAATTTACCAGAAGCAAAGATCGAGGCGACAATTAAGCGATTAAGATTCTCCTTAAACCCTGCTTACTCGCAACAACAAAGATTAAAAGTATATCAACAAGCATACGACTGGTTAATTAAACCGATAGAAACAGACTTAGCAGCAAACAACATCAAAACCCTAGCATTCGTATTAGATGGTTCCATGCGAAACATCCCGATGGCTGCTTTATACGATGGCAAACAATACCTCGTAGAAAAGTATAGCGTTGCTCTATCTCCGGGATTGCAGCTAATGCAAGCGCGACAATTGAAAGGTAATAACCTCAACGTAATTGCAGCAGGATTAAGCGAAGCCCGTCAAGGATTCAAAGCCCTACCTGGCGTAAAATCAGAAGTAAAAGAAATATCGAACCAGGTAAAATCAACCTTGCTTGTCAACGAAAGTTTTACCGACAAAAACTTAGCAAAAAGTATTAAAACAACTCCATTTTCAATCTTACATTTAGCCACCCACGGGCAATTTAGCAGCAACTCAGAAGAGACTTTTATACTTACCTGGGATGGAAAAATAAACGTCAAACAACTCAGCGAATTTCTCCGCTTCCGAGACTTGTCCGAATCCGAACCAGTAGAATTAATGGTACTCAGCGCTTGTCAGACAGCCAAAGGCGACAAACGAGCCATATTAGGATTAGCAGGAGTAGCAGTACGTTCCGGCGCACGCAGCACATTAGCTACATTGTGGGCAGTAAAGGACGAATCCACAGCCAAATTTATGGTTGAATTTTACAAACAACTTAATAAACCAGGAATTAGTAAAGCCGAAGCCCTACGACAAACTCAAATAACTTTTTTAAGAGACGAAACCTTAACCCACCCCTTTTATTGGGCACCGTTTATATTAGTTGGGAATTGGATTTAATTGGGCATAAGGGATTGGTAATTGGTAATTGGTAATTGGTAATTGATAATTGAGTAGCTAGTAATTCTTGTTTATGATAGTAGGAATGTAAATACAAATTCCTCAATCCATGCAGGCAATAAATGGCATCAGTCAACGCGAACTTTGTGAGTTGTTAGGGCTGGATTATCAAGCCGTTGCAGCTTCAGCCAAAGAGCAGGGAATAAGTCAAAATGCTTATCTTCAACAAGAAACTGGCTGGGTTTTCAAAGACGAACTTTATTATCCACCAGATACGGATAGGGAAACCGAAACCGCTCAAAACAAACCAAAATCCCCATCCCGACGCAAAAAATGGGTTGATATTTTGGGATTTGTTTGTGTGGGAATCGCTCTGGTTGGGGCCATAACTTTTGTCAATCAGGTGGGTATTGAGCAAATTCGTGCCAATGTAGATAAATTAGGAATTTGGGCACCTATTGCTTTATTATTGCTGCGAACGGTAAGCGTTGTGATTCCGGCAATTCCTAGTACCGCTTATTCGGTTTTAGCAGGTACTTTATTTGGCTTTTGGAAAGGAATTATTGTAATTTTCATCGCCGATTTTGCTGCTTGCTGTTTAAATTTTTATATTGCTAAACGTTTTGGTCGTAAAATTGTCCAAAGGTTTGTCGGGGAAAGGTTTATAGATAAAGTTGATAATCTTGCATCGAAGCATCTTGAAGATAATATCTTTTTAGTAGCTGGATTTTTGATGACTGGATTATTTGATTTTGTTTGCTACGCTGTCGGGCTTACGGAAATGCCTTGGCATAAATTTATCCCAGCTTTGATTTTAGGAATAGTAGTTTCCACACCTCCGATTGTTGCTTTGGGTGCTGGTGTATTCAATCAAGCAAGATGGATGCTCGTACTTGCGATGTTGGGTATGTTTGGTTTGGCTATTTTTACGGGATGGTTGAATAAGAAACGCAGTAAAAGTTAGATGTTTCACGCTTGATAGAATACAAACTCAACCTCTTGATTAAACTCAACGAGGTTGTCACCAACCCCGTTGGTCTTCAAAACCGGACATGAAACTTTCACTTCATCCGGCTCCTCAATATCTCGGTGCTTGTTACACACACCTCGTACCGCGCTTATCTGTGGCGGTTTTTTCATCGTGGCAATGTCGATGTAATAATTGGAAATTTTTGTATTCATCCTTACCACCTTGAAAGCGGGGAATGATATGGTCGATTTCCATTAAATCATCTTCTTTAAAGTAGAGTCCACAATGAGAACATTTACCTTTTTGCTTTTTGAGAAGTAATGAAATTCTCTTGTTAGCTTCCGGGTGTTTTCCCATTCTGGAACTCCAGTAGACCCAATCTCCGTCAAAAGGACTTCTTTTTGCTTGCACTTTTATATGCCTTAAAATAGAAGTTTCTGTATGTCGGGAAATCTTTTTAAATGAGTCTTTTTCAGTCTTTGCGAATCTCCAACCACCACCTTTATCAATCAGCCAGTATTTGTTAGATATCCAATATTGGCTTTTTGTTGGGTGGCGGTGAACTGCCCAGTTTTTTAATTGCTGGTACATCCAGTTATCTAGCGTCGAATATGCCTCACTACTTACTACTGAGGAAAAATAATTAGACCATCCCGTTATTACCGGATTGAGTTCATTAATAAGTTTCAACTGTGTTGATGCTTTATGAACGTTGATGATTTTCTTAATTTTCTGTCGGTGTTTCTTAAGGCTTTCGTTACTAGGTTTGATAAGTGTTTTAAACCCAAGTGGTTTTCCAACAGTGTTCTTTCCTGATTGATATTTCCCAACCGGAAACTGCCTGATGGTGTGTCCCAAGAAGTTGAAACCCGTGCTTCCCTCATACTCTATGGTGTGAGAAATTCTTGTTTTACTAGGTTTAAGTTCTAGTCCCACTTCTTTTAACCATTCAGATATTATTATTTGACATTGCTGTACTACCTCTAAATCTTCGTGTAAAATTACGAAGTCATCGGCAAAGCGAATTAGATGAGCGGCATTACGACGGGCTGCCACTTTGTTCTTTTCCCAGAAAACCTTTTCCGGAAAAGCTTGTCTAATTCGTTCTTCCATTCCATGAAGGGCAATGTTTGCTAATAATGGCGAACAAATGCCACCTTGTGGTGTACCTTCTTCTGTTGGAAATAGCTTTTTACTGTCTATCACCCCTGACTTTAGCCATGCTTTAATTTGACGGCGTATAGTAGGGGAGGTATTCAGTTTTGTCAATAATTTTGAATGGTCAATTCGGTCAAAACATTTCGCAATATCCGCGTCAAGCACATATTTGGCTTTAGTTTTTATTGCTAAAAATATCGCGCCGATTGCATCATGGGGTGAACGTCCCGGTCTAAAACCGTATGAATTTGGCTCAAATTTAGCTTCCCATTCGGGTTCCAGAGCCATTTTCACTAATGCTTGTAATGAGCGGTCTTTTATTGTGGGTATTCCTAAAGGGCGTTTTTCATCTGTTCCCGGTTTAGGAATCCAAATTCTACGTGTAGGTTTGGATTTTCCGGTTAAATTTAATCGCCTAACTAGCTTTAAACGTGCTTCTGGGGATAGTAGTTTAATCCCATCCACTCCTGCCGTCTTTTTACCAGTATTATCTTGTGTTACCCGACGTACCGCTAAACATTTTGATGACCAAGACCTTATCAAAGTTCTTTGGAGTCGCCTGACTGTTTTGACATCGCCACGTTCTGAGGCTTTGAATATGCGTTTTTGCAGCTTAAAAACTCTCCTTTCTAGCTTACGCCAGGGGATGTTTTTCCATTCCATCATCGGGTTTTCAATCCGTGCTTTAGACATATATACTGCTACTCATACCTATTCAATCCAAGACATCGTGTCTACGTCTGCTTATCCCAATAATTACTTTGGGCATTGGCTTCTTAGACAATCTTTCCGCCTTGTTGCATCCGGTTAGTACCTACTCATGGTTTCGACCTACACATGAGAGCGAACAAGGGGTTACTTCGTTCCTGATAATCGTTAGTTGAATCGTTAGGATGATGCTCTTTGCCGGGTTTATTGGGAGTGCATATTGGTCGGAAGTGTAACCGCCAATCCCGTTATCCTTTACCTTTTGGTTATAGCCTATCAGCTTTATTTGGCTATTGACCTGTGACGACAATTCGGACACATCTTTGCTTTTGCTATCCATAGATTCATGCTCGATGGGAACCAGATTAAGCTTCCAGTTTTACCACCTTTTCACCCCGCTTTACGGATTGATGACTAGTCGCTACCGTAGGGGTGATGCTGTTACCCCGGCACCTGGGGAGAAGGACTTACACCTTCACGATTATCAAGTTGTCAAGGTTCAGTTTTTATCCTTTCCTTGCCACCCGTCCCTGAGTTTTTGCTCATTTAGGATGAACGAATCGCACACACTCCCCATGTCTAAAGACAAGGGGATTCTTAGTTCGCAGGGACACCAAATGTGGTGAAGTACTACTACTCCGCCACATTAATTTTGATGGTACTGTTGACATAAAGAATCTTTTCACCATATTATTTCGTGTTGAAAAGATATTTTTTAAGATAGAAATACTTTTGTGTTTTAAGAGATTTATAGTAACAACTATTAAGCTAGATCGGTAATTTAACGTATAAATAATCGATCGTTAAATGCTCGCTAAATCTGATACAAATATCACTGTTAAATGGTGATAAATTTAATATATATAAAAGTGTAGTTTTTTAATATTGTAGGATATTCCTCTTTAATCGCTCGTTATAAATAGATTAAGGAGCCTACTTGTACAATAAAATAATCAGTGATAATGGTGCGTTGGGCACCAAAATACATATTTCACAATCCGAATTAGCTCTCACTCCATAACACAATGGCAATCTTAAGGTTCGTAAATCTACATCCGAACACTTGCTATCTTTTTGCGGAAACGCTCCGCTAACAACCATAGTGTTCTTCGCCAATTTACCAATTACCAATTACCAATTACCCATTACCCATTACCCTTTATCGTGTTAATTTGCCAAGTTCCTAATTGTTCAAATCCCTTCAATGTAGAAGGTAATAAACATTGTATCAGTTGTGGAGGAAGCAATTTTGGTAAATTTTTGAGGAACCGTTATCGCGTATTAAAATTGTTGGGAGAAGGTGGTTTTAGTAAAACTTATGCTGCTGTTGATGCAGATAGATTAGATGCACCTTGCGTTATTAAGCAGTTTTTCCCTCAAGTGCAAGGAACGAAAGCACGGGCTAAAGCAGCTCAGTTATTTCGAGAAGAAGCATTTCGTTTGTACGATTTGGGCGAAAATCATTGGCAAATTCCCAGATTATTGGCTTTCTTTGAACAAGGTTCGAGTCTGTATTTGGTGCAGGAGTTAATTGAAGGGCAAACTCTTCTAGATGAACTTGATGATTTTACTTTTGATGAGGAACGAATTAGAGGAATTTTGACCGATTTATTGCCAGTTTTAAATTTTATTCATTCTAATAAAGTAATTCATCGCGATATCAAACCCGAAAACATTATTCGTCGCAAGAGCGACGGAAAACTGGTATTAATTGACTTCGGTGGAGCAAAGCAAGTTACACAAACAAGTTTAGCAAGACAAGCTACAGTAATTTATACGATTGGTTATGCACCTGCCGAACAAATGGCTGGATTTGTATTTCCCGCAAGCGATTTATATGCTTTGGGGGTAACTTGCGTAAGGCTTTTAACTAAATGTTTACCTTTTCCAGATGATAGCGGACAATTTGATGACCGTATTTATGATGCCATGAATGGTGAATGGTTGTGGCGAAATATTCTACAAGAAAAAGGTATTACAATTAGCGAGCAATTAGGAAGAATTTTAGATAAATTGCTGCAACATTTAGTTAAAAATCGATATCAATCGGCAGCAGAAGTACTTGAAGATTTAGAACTTGAAAAATTAAAGTCGCCATTACCATCCAATAAAAAGCTTGAAACTTCAACAATTTTCCAAGCAGTTTCATCAATACCACAACCAGCATCACCCAGCTTGCAAAGCTTTGAATTTAATGTGGTAAAAGTAGACGAAACGGGTAGTTTAATTAAACGCTGGCGTAGAAAAGCAGACTTATTTATACAAAATTTGGTTGGTGAAATAAACCTGGAAATGATATCAATTCCCGGCGGTAGCTTTATCATGGGTTCGCCTTTGAATGAAGGAGATACAGACGAACGTCCGCAACATATCGTCACTTTAAAACCATTTTTTATGGGTAAATACCCAATAACTCAAGCTCAATGGAAAGCCGTCGCATCATTACCAAAAGTCAATCGTGCTATAAATCCCAACCCATCAAAATTTAAAGGTGGGATTTTACCAGTTGAAAACGTATCTTGGTACGAAGCACAGGAATTTTGTGCGAGACTGCGAGAAAAAACCGGACGAGAATATCGTTTACCCAGCGAAGCAGAATGGGAATATGCTTGCCGTGCAGGTACTAGCACCCCCTTTAACTTCGGTAAAAGCATTAATCCCGAATTGATCAACTGCAACATCGATAAATATCATTCAATAGAAGCAATAAAAAAACACTATAAACAACCAAAACCCGTAGGCAGCTCCGGGCTAGCTAACGACTTTGGATTATACGATATGCACGGGCAGGTATGGGAATGGTGCGCCGATCCTTGGCATAAAAATTACGAGAAAGCACCCACAGACGGAGCCGTTTGGCACTCCGGTGGAGACTTACATCGTCGAGTACTTCGCGGAGGCTCGTGGAATTTCAGTTCCTATTGTTGCCGTAGCGCTAGTCGTAGCTGGAACGAAACTGAAGGAGGGTTGAGGATGTGCGGTTTTCGATTGGTTGTTGGGAATGGGCATTGTTAAGAGTAGAAAGTAGAGAGTAGAGAGTTAATCACTTTTTATTATTGTCATAAATGTCGCTACTCATTACTCATTACTCATTACTTTCTTATACTTATCTGCTGAAATTGGGAAACCTATAATTAAGCGATTTTGTATACAAATTTATGAATAAACCTTTGGCAAATAAATATAAGTCAGCGGTTGCTTTTAGTGCTTCATTTTCAAGTTTATCCCAATTCGACAGAAGCCATTGAAAAGGAAATTAGGTATGACAGAAGAAGTACGCGCAAAAATTTTCAATCCCTTCTATACAACAAAACCAGTCGGAAAAGGGACTGGTTTAGGGTTAGCAATTAGTTATCAAGTTGTTGTTGATAGACACCACGGAGAGTTGAACCGTTCTTCCACTCCGGGAGAAGGTACGGAATTTGCGATCGAGATTCCGGTTAAGCAGGTGAGTGGGTGAGGGGGAGATGGGGAGACAAGAGGACATTATTAAAGTAGTGAGTAATGAGTAATAAGTAGTGAGTAGCGACATTTATGACAATAATAAAAAGTGATTAACTCTCTACTCTCTACTCTCTACTCTCTACTCTCTACTCTTAACAATGCCCAATTCCCATTCTTAAACCAATTTCAAGTCAGCATACTCGGCTAATAAATCATCGCTGGTTAAGGTGTCACCATTAGCTTGGGGTGTCCACAATATCTCGAATGCGAGCAGTTTATCGCTGGGAATACCGCCAAATTGACTTAGTGCTTGACGCAAATCGTCGGAACTGTTGATGTTGGGAATTTCGGTTTTACCTAAAGTTGCTGCGAGTAAGGTAACAACTATATATTCTCCGGGACCTTGGGTAATTAAATCGGTGGGATTTTCTAGTTCTCCGGTGGATGGTAAAGCGTTTTTGGCTGTAGCAGATTTCAACTGGTTGTTGACGTTGGTTAATGTTTCTTCACTAAACTTGCTACGCTCTGCTAAGGATAAACGGTTAAATTCTGATTCTGCTGAATTCAAACGTGCTTGTTTTGTACCGCCTCCTGCATAAACCCAATATTCGGGGTGACGCATTAAAGCAAGACTGGCTTCTTGTAATACTTGCGCTCTACCAATTGAGGACTCGGTATCGGCAGTTTCGGCAAGGTGATTTAGCTCGGTTTGTAGATCGCGGGCTTGAGCTAATAAGCCTACCTGCAAGCGAGTTACGGAAATTTGAGGGTTGCTGCTGTAGCCCATTTCTTCCCCTCCATCGCTAGCAACTCTACGGAAGGTTTGTACTGCAAAGTTAGCTAAAGCAAAGAAAATTAAGATCCCAAATAAACCTCCGAATCCTCCACCTATACCTATAAAGGGGAATAGGAAAGGAAAACCAAATCCACCTCCGGGATAACCTCGATATCCACCTCCGGGAGGAGCATATGTGCGAGGAGATGAGTAACCACGGCTTGAAGGCATTCTGAAGGAACCGCCCCCAATTCTTCCTCCGCTACCACGGGCTAAGGCTCCGGGTGCTTGGCTAAATACCAATGTAAACGCGAGGAACAGAACTAAGAGGGGTTTGGAAAGCCGTTTGATGGCATTTTGTAGTTTTTTACGCATGATACAGTCAGTTAAAAACGATATTATCTATAGTTGATGTTGATGCCAATTTTATTAACAATTTAAAGGATATATTCTTTAATTTTGCTTGCTGTCTTCCGTTCTTAACAGCGCGGCTGATTGGCACTTTTACTTTTACTTTTAGTTGCTTTACTGGCTACATATTTAATTTATCGCTTCTGACTATGGTTAGACAGTGACCCTTGGAGGGAAATCCACTGTAGATAACCGTACCTTAATAGTTCAACAGAACGAGCATAACTTCACTTTTTTTTAGCTAACCGCTTGCTCTTAATCAATTTAGTGGTAGTAATAGCCACTTTTTACTATCTTGTTATGTCATTCAGTACTTATCTATATTGATATTTGTAATGAGAAGGACTGAAAGCAATCTACTAGTATATTTTATTACCTCTTGTTTCTAAGAGATTTATGTATCTAGGAATACAATTATATTTAAAATTTTGATGAAGTAAGATTAATTAAATTTTAGCTAATTATAACAGCACTACGCAGGAGCAACCGTAAATACACTATTCTAGACATTGATAACTCCTTAACTTGGCTGTTTGAAGCGATATTTTTCTAAGTACTGTATAAGAAATATTACTCTCCGTATTAAATTTGTGTGTAGCAAGCTTGTTATGCAAGTGGCGATTACTAATTTATTTGCGCGTGAGTTTACTGATTCGGTCAACAAGCTTTTTTTCTCTGGCATTACGTATATAGACTATTTTTGAGTTAACATCAAGCAAGTATATCTTTCAGGTAAATTATGAACGTAATTATTTGTAAGTAGTAATTCTTATTTATATCGATCTAACTATACTAAACGTAAATGCAGTATCGCTTACCGGAGGATAAATCTACTTTTATTTGGGGTTGGCATCAATAGCTTTGGGCAGACAGCTTTAAGAGTGGAAAACTAGCGTACAAGCTTATTATTCAAGCAATTTGTAATCCTTGAATGCTATACCTTTCCTAGACTAAAGCGTGGTTATCAAGATATTAACGTTGCACCATCCCTTGTGGATCAACGTGTTTGTCAAGTATCAGAAGGGTGAAAAGCTAATGAAGCTAATGTTGGTATGTACTTCCGGAGGTCATTTTTCAACTATGAGAAGATTAGAGTCGTTTTGGTCAAATCACGAGCGGGTATGGGTGACTGACTGGAAAAAAGATACAAATTTATTGGAGGATGAGGAAAAAGTTCATTGGTTGCCTTATCAAGCTCCCAGAGATATTTGGGCTTTTTTGCATAATCTTCCTCGGGTGTTTAAGTTAGTTCATTTTGAACAACCGGATATAGTCGTTTCAACTGGAGCTAGTATCGCCGTTGGCTTTGCTTTTGCAGCTAAATTATTTGGTAAACGGTTTGTCTATGTCGAAAGTATATCTCGTTCAGAGGAACTGAGTTTATCTGGAAAATTGGTTTATAAATTGAGCGATGAATTTTATGTTCAGTGGCCTAATTTATGTCGTAAGTATCCAAAAGCAATTTTTAAAGGGTATGCTTAGAGGCTTTTATTAAGGTACAAAAATCAATTTGATTTAAAAAAAAATGATTACAGTAACATTAGGAACGATTCCCTTTTCTTTCGATCGAGCTATTAATTGGCTAGATAGTCTTTTAGACTCTGGGGTAATTTCGGAAAGTATTTTTGTGCAACATGGAACGACTGATGTATCTAAGCTGGCAAAATATCCTTTCGTAAAAACTACACCAATAGTTGAAACGAGCTTTTTAATGAAGACAATACAAGAGTCTCGGTTGACTATATCTCATGCAGGGCAGGGGTTAACTCGGGGATTAGCAGATAGGGGAGCGTGTTTTATTTTAGTACCGCGTTTATCTTGTTACAACGAGCATATAGACGACCATCAATTATGGTTTGCGCGAGGAGTAGAGAAAATGGGGATACCTTACTGTACTAGTTTAGATAATTTAGAGCAGGCAATAAAATGTCCGCCACCTAGTTTTAAAGGACAAATATTCGAGGGGGCCCTAGATTAGCAGAGCATTTGATGCAGATATATCCGGCATGAGTCGCAATAATGCAATAATAAAATATTGAAAAACAGAATATAGCTTAAAAATATTTAAAGATTTGGAGCAAGAGTTCGTATGAATAGAATTGCCAAAATAGCAATACATCACTGGAAACTTCTCTTAGCTTGGAATGTTTTAGTGCTGGGAATAACTGCGATTAATATCGCGATAACGCCCAAGGTTTGGAATAGCCAAGCACAATTGATATTACCCAACATTACTAGCGATAGTGACGCAGATTTAGGGAAATTGGGTAGCGTTAGGGATGGCGGAGTCGTTTTTTCTCAACAGATAAATCCGCTAAATATCCTTTCTTCCATTGCCATGAGCGACGATGTTGTTGAAAAAGTATGGCAAAATGATCCAGAGAAAGATGAATTTTCTCGATTGAGCAATTTTAAGAAGCTGTTTGAAATTTCCCCCGAAAAAGAATCTACCGTTATATCTCTCTCTGCTGAAGGTTCTAGCCCCGAATTAGCCAGAAAGCGAGCAACTGCATTAATTGCAGCATTTCGCGATCGCGTACAGGAATTGCGTTTGGATGAAGCACAACAGCGATCGCAATTTATGCAGCCGGAAGTCAAGCTCGCTGCACAGAAGTTGCTGAAGGCACAACAAGCATTAAGTGAATTCAAGCAAAAAACTAATTTGGTCAACTCCGAGGAGCAGACGAAAGAAATTATTTCAGCTATCAATACTTTGAAAACGGAACAAGCTCAAGCAATAGCCCAAGCCAAAGCCGCTGAAGCTACGGTAAATACGCTATCGGCTCGGGTAAATATGAGTCCGGGGGCAGCAGTAAATTCTGTCAAACTCAAAGAATATAAGGAGTATCAATTAGTTCGGGACAAATTAAGTGAAGTTGAAGTTGAGTTGGTAGAGAGCTTAGGAAAATTAACCGGCAATCATCCCGAAGTGCAGAATTTACAGTATCAACGGGCTGTTTTACGCAACCAACTCAACCAGTTTATTAATGCTGCGAAATCTGATGCAGGAGCCATTAATAATGTGAATAAAATTATGGGCGACAACAGCGCTAATTTAGCTGAAAGGCTGATTGTGGCAGAAAGTGAAGCTGTAGGAATGGTGGAAAAAGTAGGACAACTGCAACCCCAGATCGATGGATTGAATGCAAGTTTAAATTCTTTACCTAAAAAACAAGCCAAATTACTCGAATTGCAACGACAATATGATATCGCCGAAGGGGTTTACAACGGAGTAGTTGCACAAGCCGAACAATCAAAACTCGGTGCTTTCAGCGCTTATCCCAGCACTCAAGTATTAGCTAAACCTTTACTAAATACTAAACCAACCGGACCTAAATTAAGATTGATGATACTTGGAGCATTGCTAGCTTCCGGTTTTGGTAGTGCTGCGATCGTACTGTTTTTGGAAAACCGCAATCCTTTACTCAGCCCCAAAGATATTCAGCAAACCAACATTCCGGTACTTGCGAGCATTCCCTACATCAAAAACATCAATGTCAAATCCGAGCAAAAACTCGGAGGAGAAATCGAGTTTCAGCGCTTGGCTTCCGCAGTCAGCTTGATGCAGCTAGATTCTGGCAGGTTGATGATTGCTAGTGCTACCACCTCGGAAGGTAAAACTACAACTAGTTTGGGGTTAGCGAATTCGTTAATAAATTTGGGTTTTAAAGTATTACTTGTTGACGGAGATTTCCGCAGAAGCGAACTTTCACAATCTTTAGGTTATCAACTACAACAAACAAAATTGGATTCGCGATTTGTACATCATCAAGTTCGTCCCAATTTAGATTTGTTATCGGTTAACATTACCGAAGATAAAATTTCCGAGTTTGTTGCTCGTGGAGAATTTGAACAACATTTGAATTTCGTACAAACTAATAATAACTACGATTATGTATTAGTTGATAGTTCTCCAGTTACTCTGACACCCGAAGCAGCATTACTGGCAAAAATAATTAAACAAGTTCTGTTTGTAGTCCGTTCCACTAGCAGCCATCGGAACTATTTTTGCGACAGTATTGAACAATTAACCAGACATAAAGCAGAAATTGCTGGATTAGTAGTTAACGGTGTAGAAACAAGAGCGCAAGGCTATATGTACGGTCAAAATGTTGCTCAAGTAGACTAAGCAAGTAGTTAATTAATAAAAAAAATTAATGAACCAGCAATTGGGGTTAAAATCTATTTCTAAAAACACACCGGAGGATAGTAATTTATTCTCCGGAATGTGGATTCGTTGGGAAAAATTAACGCTCGCAGAAAAGATTGTTTGTGCGAACATAACTTTAATCCCTTTATGGTGGATGTGGGGTTGGAGGCTTTATTTTATCTTTTTGGTAGCGGGTATTGTTATTTATGAATGGTATAACAATAAAGAAATCCGTCTTTCCCGTCCGAGTATTGCTGCCGTTGGAATTATCGCATACGGTTTATATGTTTTAATCGTGCGATATTTTTATGCACAAATGGAGGGTTTACCGCTAAATTTTCATACTGTAATGTCACCTATAAATGACGTAGTTTTCTTCGGTTTATCGCTATGGTACGTTCAAGATAGAAAAATACGTATTCGTCTTTCTACTGTTTGTTGGGCTTTTACAGTTTTAATCGCCACGATGTTGGTAACATGGGCGGTAATTTATTTTGGCTTAAATCAAGCAGACTATGCAGTTCCTCATTCAATTTATGGTATTTTAACTGGTAAATCAGGAGAGTTTACACCAGGAGACGGTAATCGCAATTACTTAATGCCTTACTTTCCTACAGATGAATCTATAGGGGGAATGGTTCGTTATTTATACTTTTTTAGTGGCCCGGAAGCTTTAGCTTTAGCAATGGGTTTTATTTGCTTATTATCGCTGGATATTAAAAATCGTTTTTGGTCAGTTTTTTTATTATTAGGTTCTGCCTTTTTACTACTTACAAGTGGAACTCGTTCGGTTTGGGTTAGTTTACCAATTGTTTTAAGTTTGCGATATTTATTCACTGCGGGTAAGATTTTTGGTCCTGCATTTATTTGCGGATTATTAGCAATTGTCAGCTTGAGTTCTTTGTCGGTTCCTGTTATTAGTAATGCAATAGTAGATAATATCACGAATACCGCCGAAAAAACAGCAAATGCTCGTGCAGATTCTACAGAAGTTCGTGGCGAAATTTATAGATTGACAATCAAAGGTATAGAAGATGCCGATAATTCACAATTCATTTTTGGTCATGTATTTAATGGAGAAGGAGTTTTACCAGGATATAAACCGGCACAAGTTGGAACTCATAGCTTTATTTTAGGAACCTTACTTTATCGAGGAGGTTTGTTAGGAACTACATTTTTCTTAACTTTTTGGATATCGCTACTTTGGGGGTTATATAAAACGCGATATGACAGACCTTCATGTCTTTTTGTGTTTGTACTTTTTAGCTTAACATTTGTCACAATGGAGTTAGAAATGCCCGTTTTACCGATTAGTCTTCTCTGTATTATGCTTCGTACAAATACAGATTCTTCTCAACGAGAGATTAAAGCTTTTTATTCAGGTTTGTAGTAAGCGATTTATCGCTTTGTCTAAGGGCTGAAGCCCTGACTACGAACCTTTATTTCTGATGGTGTAGTCAGGATTTTAATTCTTGGGAAAGAGACGCTAAAGCGCTTACTACGAAACTTTTTAACTAGTATGCGGAGGAAATAAATGTTAGATGAATATGCAAGCAGCAATCAAATAAATGCTGATTCAGAAAATCCTTTAGTCAGCGTAATTATTGGCAACTATAACTACGGTGGCTTTATTGCTGAAGCAATCGAAAGCGTTTTGCATCAAACATACAAAAATTTTGAATTAATAGTTGTAGATGATGGTTCAACAGATAATTCGCGAGAGATTATAAGCAGTTATCAAGATAAATTAACGGCGATATTTCAGAAAAATGGAGGGCAAGGTGCGGCATTTAATGCTGGATTTGCAGCTTCAAAAGGTGAGATTATTTGTTTTTTAGATTCAGATGATTATTATTACAAAACAAAATTAGCAAAAGTTGTAGAAGTGTTTAATCAAAATCCCGATTGGGTGCAAATTTCTCACGGTAGAACTTCAGTTAAGGCAGATGGAACAATTATCGGACGAGATCCAACTTTTTGCAATCAAGGTGATGTTACTCCTCTATTATTAAAATGGGGTAGATATGCTTGGGCGGTGACTTCAGCTTTAGCATATAGACGTTCGGTGTTAGAGAAAGTTTTACCTTTTCCCAAACGTCCCCGTGGAGGAGATACTTATTTAACTGCAACAGTACCTTTTTATGGAAACATCGGATATGTCAAAGAACCTTTAATGTTTTACCGACATCACGGTAATAATATGAATGCGGGAACCAATAATTTACAACATCTAATCGAACAGCGGGAAGATACAGCTAAATGTATAAATAAAGCTGCTCGTAAAATAGGAATAACAGAAACTTTTGATATTGCAAGAGATGCCGATTATCGCAGTTTAAAAGTAATAGAAAAAGGTGTGAGTTCTCCAAAAGAGGCGATTAAAATATTTTGGATAACCTGTCTCGAAAGTAGAGCTATAGGTCATAGTAGTAAAGATACTATCGAAAGATTTGTAAGAAGAGGTATATGTAGTTTATTTCCTCAAGAAGCAGATTTGTATTTACGTTTAAAACTCCGGCTTTATCTCCATTTAAAGCTGATGGAATATCGCAATTTACTGTTGAGTCGAATACATCTGAAACCTCACCCTGATTCCCTTTCCTTGTTAAAAAGAAAGATGTCTAAAAGTGAGGCAAAGAAGTAAATGTCGCGTATCCAAATCAAACAACTAAACATTAGTGTATTTTTATTAAAAAGGCATCTATGACAACTTCACTATCTAAAAATATAATATTTGATCAAAAGCAACCTCTAGCACAGAAACTATTAATCATACCGGGATATTGCGATGTTTTGGGAGGTACAAATGTTAGTCTTTTAATGCTGGCTAAAGGATTTGCACTCTGTGGATTATCAGACAATTTATGCGTTTTAATTCAGAAAGATTCATTTCTGGAACATTATTTTCGAGATGCAGGTTTGGATAATTGTGTAAAACTGATTGAAGCAGTTAATGCCAATCAATTTTTAAAAAAAGCACTGCGATGGGTAGGAAGACAACCGCAGGAATTTCCTTTACTGTTAGACAATTGTGTTTGGCGGAATTACTTACCAATACTGACATTATTCTCGCCATATCTTCGTTTGAGCGGGCGTAAACTCTATCATTTTTGTCACGATTTGGCGTTGTCTTACAATAAACTGGGATATTTAGCCAGAAAGATAACTTTTGCCAGTCTTTCTCCCGGTGCCATTTGTAATTCACAATTTACAGCAGAACATATTCGTGGTTTCATGCCGGATATTCGAGGAATTCTTTATCAACCTGTAGATTTTGAAAAGTTTAATATCCAAAGTGCAAGTAGCGCTCCTCCCGATAATTTGAAATCTATAATAAATTCTGGTGCGAGGATAATCCTTACTCCTTCGCGAATTAACAAACCTAAAATTGTTAACGACAAAAATTTACGAGCATTAATTCCGGTATTGGCACATTTAAAAACAATGGGTGAAAATTATCATGCAGTTACTATGGGTGAAGATCAATCTCCCGGAAAGATTTACAGCCAGGATTTAAGAGAAAGCGCCATTAATGCAGGAGTTGCAGACAGATTCACGATTTTACCCGCTGCTTTAAATATTGAAGATTATTACAAACGTGCAGATATAGTAGTTACCCTTGCTCCGCGAGAAACCCTTTGGGCGCACGGTTGTAGAAGCAATTGCTTGTAATGTGCCGGTAGTTGGTAGCAATACGGGTGGCATTAACGAGATTTTGCAAAATTTTGCTCCTGAATGGACTGTCAACCCCGATGATTCTATGGAAGTAGCCAAAACCATTATTGATGTCACGAAAAATTCTCATAAACAAGAGCTTTTAATAAAAGGTCAAAATTGGGTTGAAAATCAATGTAGCTTAGAAAATTATGCTTTAGGGATGATAAAGTTTACGGGTTTAAATTAGTTATCGCTGACAAAATAATATTTAAATTTACGAATTATCCTAATTAAAGATATATTCTTTCTATGAATAAAGTTATTTTTTTTTCAGGTGCAAATCCTCCCCAAACAGGAGGGGAACTCTACAACTTTAAACTTTCGCAATATCTAGAACAGCAAGGATGGCAACAAGAGTATGTCAGCTTGCATGAAAAAAGACATTATTTGAGACTTAGCAAAATACCACTTTTTGGAGATATTATAGCTTCGCTTATATTCGCGATAATTTTGTTTAAATATAGGGGAAAAGGTATTTTAGTTGAAGATCATTATTTCAGTAAATATCTATTTTTAACAAATATTCTTCACCGCGTTTTATTTAAAAGTAAAATTGTTGTTATCGTACATCTTTTTTACAGTTATGACAGTAGCGATAAATTTTTTATCAGAAGGTTTATTAACAGAACAATAGAAAAAATTAAATTATCCTTTGCCGATGTAATTATTACTAGCAGCGAATATTCTAAAAGCGAAATAGTTTCCGTAGGAATTAATCCCGACTCAGTTCATGTTTTATCACCTGGACTCGATCGAGAAAAATATAATATTTCATATTCATCTAATAGATCGGATAGTAAAAAAATCTTATGTGTCGGTAATTACGTTCCGAGGAAAGGTATAATCTATGCGATCGAAGCTTTATCGCAAATAGAACGTCAAAATTACAGCTTACATTTAGTAGGAAATCGTAAAAATAATTCTAGTTATTACAATCAATTAAACAATGCTGTAGAAAAACTTAAGTTAACAGAATGCGTCGTTTTTCACGATGGTTCAGATCAAGAAAATATTAAACAGTTGTATGCTTCTGCCGATATTTTTGTTCTGCCTTCATTCAAAGAAACCTTTGGGATTGTCTTTTTAGAAGCGATGCATTACGGATTACCAATAATTACAACAAATGTTTCGGCAATGCCAGAATTAATTGAAGAAGGTAAAAATGGTTTTTTAGTTCCACCCGCCGATTCACAAGCTTTAGCCAAAGCTATATCAACATTAATTGAAAACCCTGATTTACGCAAACAAATGGGGGAGGCAGGGCGTAAGAAAGTTGCGGATTCTTATTATTGGGAGCAGAGTGGTTTTAAGTTTGTTGCTATTCTTGAAAGTTTGAAGGGAGAGGGGGGAGAGGGGGGAGAGGGGAAAATTAATTTATAATTTATAATTACCAATTACCAATTACCAATTACCAATTACCAATTACCAATTACCAATCCCCAATTACCAATTACCAATTCTTAACTAAAATGCAAATTTCGTCACTTGAGAAGACTGCAATTAAAGAAAAAACTTTTTCGCGGGATATTTTGGTTGTTTCGCGTACTTTTTTTCCGAAGGAAGGTGGTATTGAAGAGTATGTATATAACCGCTGTCTGCAAAATCCTCAAGGAACAATTTTGTTAACAGCAACTTTTGCAGGTTATCAAGATTTTGATAAAAATCAAGAGTTTCCCATACATCGTTGGTATTTACCAAAAATACCTCGTTTGTTTGGTTTGGGAGCGATAATCAAACAAGTTTGGAATATGTTTTGGTCGTTTATTTTAGCAATTAAACTTTATTTTCGCTATGGCTATAGATGTATTGAGTGGGGACACGGTTACGATTTTCCTGCTATTTTCCTGTTAAGCTATATTCTACCTATTGAATTTTTTATCTACGTACATGGCAACGATATTCTTTGTCCTTTGCGTAATCCCATATTGAAAAAATTATTTGAATTAACTTTGCAACGCAGTACGGGTATTGTTTGCAATAGTTCTTTCACGAGGGATTATCTCAGCGAAAAGTTTAATTTTAATTCTCCTACTTATGTAATTAATCCTATAGTTAGAGCAGACAAATTTGGCGTTAATGCTACAAATCAACAGTATCTTGAAAATTCGCGGTTGAATATCCGTAAAAAATACAATATTCCTGAAAATGCAATCGTAATTCTTTCTGTGGGAAGATTGGTAAAACGTAAAGGTTTCGGACAAGTAATCGATAATCTAAATCAACTTTTAGAGCGAGGTTTAGATGTCCACTATATAATTTGTGGCAGAGGAAAAATGCAGTCCGAGTTAGAACAAAAAGCTTCTCAATTACAGCTTGCACAAAGAGTACATTTTGCCGGATTCGTATCTGATGCAGACTTAGCTGATTATTACGCAGCCTGTGACATCTTCGCCATGCTGACGTTTTTTGATACCGAAAGCGCCAGTATAGAAGGATTTGGCATAGTTTACGCCGAAGCAGGTTATTTTGGTAAACCCGTAATCGCCTCCCGCGTCGGTGGTGTAGAAGATGCAGTACATCACGAAGAAAACGGTTTATTAGTCACTCCAAATTCCCCAGAAAAGATTTCCCAAGCATTGATTCGGTTGTGTGAAGACAAGCAACTTCGCGAAAAATTAGGAAGTAAAGGGATGGAGTTGGCAAGACAGTTAGCAGTTAACAGTGAGCAGTTATAAATTGGGCATGGGTAATTGGTAATTGGTAATTGGTAATTGGTAATTGGTAATTATAAATTAAATTTCCCCCCCCTCTCCCCCCTCTCCCCCATCTTCCCCCTCTTCCCCCTCTCTCCCCTCTCCATCATGACTAAAATAAGTACTAAAAAAATAGCTTCAAGCGGCTTGTGGCTGACTGCTAGTTTCGGTTTTGCCAAAGTTTCTCAACTAGTTGCTCAAATATTTCTGGCGCGTCTTTTATCTCCTGAAGACTTTGGTGTTTGGGGTATGGTGCTGATTGTGACAACTCTTTCGGCTTTGTTTAAAGATGCTGCGATCGCGATGGTTTTGGTGCAGCGGGGTTTGGATGATAAAAAGCTGGTGAATGCTGTTTATAGCTTGGGTGTGAATATCTCTGTGGTGATGTTTGTTATCCAAGCTTTGGCTGGTTTTCCCTTATCGAAATTTTTTGATGAACCTTTAGTCTTTCCGCTGACTTTAACTGTAGCCTGTATCTTTTTAATCGGTGCGGGTGCGGGTTCTCACGGTGCTGTATTGCAGCGACAAATGAAATTTAGGGAGTTGGCGATCGCCGATAGTTGTGCGGGATTTGCACGTTTTGCGGCTGCGGTGGTTTGTGCGTTTTTCGGTGGTGGAGTTTGGTGTTTTGCGGTTGCGGAAGTATTGATGTCTATAGTTGATGCTTTATTAAAACGTTATTTTAGCCGATATCATTTTCAATATCATTTCAAACCAGATAAGCAAGCAATTCGTGAGGTGCGTGCTTATATTAGCAGCTTAATCGGAATTAATTTAGCTGTTTACGTCAATACTAATGCCGATAATTTAATTATTGGTAGATTAATTGGAGCTACGTCTTTAGGTTACTACAATTTGGCTTATCAACTGGCTATGTTACCAACATTTGCTCTCTCGCAAATTAACCGCATTAACTTGTCGGTAATGTCGCAGCGAGATGATGATGGTAGAAAAATATACCTTTGTCAGATGTTGGAAATGTATGCTGTATTGTATGCTGCGGTTTACGGTGTGGGGTTTGTTGTTGCACCGTGGATTATTCCTTTAGTATATGGCAAGCAATGGATGGCAGCAGTAAGCATCTTTCAAATAGTGATGATTTTCGCTTATGCAAGAGGTTTTATGTCAATTCTTGGTACGGCTTTGAATGCTATAGATAAACCAAATATCAATGCTGCGATTAACTGGATTTTAGTACCGCTTTCCATTACGGCATTCTTTGTAGGAGCTAACTTGGGAGGAGTCAGAGGAGTGGCGATCGCTGTTGCTACGGTGATGGGTATTGGTGCAAGCGTCTGGTTTTGGTTGGCAGTAAGTTATGCTGCAAAATGGAATATTATGGACTTGTTTAAACCAGTAATATTACCAACTTTAACTATTACAATAGCGTTATTAACTGTAATTAATCTTCCCCTATCAGCATCTGTACAAACTTTTATTCAACCATTTTTACTAATTTTAGTTTATGTAGTGGGATTATCAATATTTTCTATGGGTAGAATTCCCAAATCATTCGTTAATTTAATTAAAGGTTCTTTAAATACCAAACAAGAGAGTAGCGAGTAGGGTGAAAAAGTAAAAGTTCGCAATAAGTTAACAGTTAACAATTAACAAAATTTGACAGCCATACAATAAGTTTATAAATCAATACAAACTCAAACGTATTTCTTAGCTCATATATCTAAAAAAAAAGTGCCTGATAAGCATATATAGAACCATCTAATTTCATGGTTCTAATTTTATATGTATTGCAAGATGTAACCTAATTATTCTATTTACTTACATGAAACAGCCCATAGTTGAGCAACCTTCTCAAGCTTCAGATAGACTTTTTTTCTTAGATTTTCTTAAAGCCTTAAGTATTATTGCAGTAGTATCATTTCATGCAATTTTTCTTCCTCGCACTACTTTTATAACCAGTGCTGGAACTATAGAAACTTTGTTTGCTCCCTTGAGATTCTGCGTTCCAGTTTTTCTAACTATTTCGATGTTCCTTTTTGAAAGACAAATTGCTAATTCTCCAGAAGAGCCAAAATTACTATTTAAAACACGTTTTAATCGTTTGGGAATTCCTATTTTATTTTGGTTTAGTATTGCAGCAGGATTAAAGCTGATCGTTGGGAATTCTATTATAGAAGTTATCGTATCAATTTTCCAAGGAGAAATATTTACGGGTGCTTATTATTTTTTAATAATTTTGCAGCTACTATGGAATTTTGTATTAGTTAGAGATTGGATAATTCAAGAAAAAAATATTGTCACCACATTGATTATTCAAGCAGTATGTTTATTGTTTGTTTATGCTACTATTAGCGGTTTTTTTGTAGATGAAGTTTTACAAGTTTTAGTATTTCTGGAACGTCCCTTAATTATTTATTGGCTTGCTTACATAGCTTTTGGCGTATATATTTATCAAAATTTTGACCGGATAGAGAGGATATCTCGTTCTTTAAGTAAAACCAATAAAATTTTGCTTTTATGCTTGACTGCGGCAACAATGATGGCTGAATACAGAGTATTAACTTTCTTTTTAGCAGATTCCTTACGTCCTTTCGATTATGCGGCATTTTCCTGTATCTTGAGCGTACCAACGATGTTTATATGTTTTGCATCAGTCAACGAAAAAAGCTTTCCGTCACCAATAGTTAAACTAACAAAACTATTATCAAAATACAGCTTAGGGATATTTTGTATAAACGGTATTTTAGCGCAAATATTTTTATCTATAGGTACAAGATTATTTAGTCAGGTAAATTTCAATCTTGCCGAAATACTTGGAATCAAAATTATCGGTTGGATTGGATTACTTTTATTATCGTTACTATTATCAATTATATTAAAACAATTGGGATTAAAAAAAGTTGTTTGTTAGTAGGGAGTAGAGAAGGAGAAGGCTCCTAACTCTTAACTCCTTCCTAATCCCACTCTAATTTAAGACTTGCATAACCACGGTCTATTAATGTGGGAACACGATTTAATTCTTGGTTGGGAGTAATTCGTAAATTAGGCAATCTCTGAGATAATACTTCTAAAGTAATACGCGTTTCTCGACGAGCTAAGTCGAAACCCGTACAGTGATGTTTTCCATGACTGAATGCGAGATGGTTGACCGGAGCGTCTTTGAAACGTTCGATATCAAAGCGTTCGCTATCTTTGAATTGCTCGGAATCCCGGTTTGCTGAACCGAAAAGTAAAACCACCCGGCTATCTTTTGGTATTGTCGTTCCTGATACACTAACTTCTTGAGTGGTAACTCGAACCATTGATTGAACTGGTGTATCGTATCTCAGGACTTCTTCAAGAGCAATGGGAATCAATGATGGATTTTCGTGTAAACTTTGCCATGTTTTCTGATCTTCTACTAACAGTTTGATTGCGGTTTCAATTAAACTTGCAGTTGTCTTATGTCCGGCTATAATAACTTCACATAAAAGTAAAACTTGTTCCGGTAATGTGAGGTCGCTGCTTTGTAGTTGGCCGATTAAATCGTTGCTAGGAGTGGAACTTTGTTTTTCGATTAAGCTAGCAAAATAATATTGTAACTCAACAAAGCTTTTAGCACATTCGATTTGACGTTCCGGTGTTAAAGGTGTTGAAAATAAAGCTGAGGTGCTATTTCCACAATGTTTTACGAATTCCATTTTTTCTAAAGGTACTCCGCACATTGTAAAAATAACTTCGAGGGGTAGTGGATGAGCAAATTGCGATACGATTTCTACTTTGCCATCATTAATAAAATTATCTACCAATCTCGACGTAATAGTACGAATGGAGTCTTCTTCTTTGATCAGCCGCTCTGGTGCGAATGCTTTTGCAAAAGGAGTGCGTAACCGTTTATGTTGTTTCCCATCGCTATTAATTACTGAAACGAAGGGAAATCCTTGATGCATCACTTCTATCACTTCTGGAGTTAAATCTCCAGCATTCTGAAGACTCTTAGCTGAAGAATATATTTTAGGATTTTTTAATATATTTAAAACATCTTCGTATCTTGTTATTACGTAAGCTTTCAATAATTCGCTGTAAAATACTGGTTGCTCATTTCTGGCACGTTGATAAAACGGATAGGGATTTTCAAGTTGTGGATTGGAAAAAGGTTGATATTCTTCTCCTGCATGAAAAGGGCAAATATTCTTTGTCATTTTATTGGTATCCATTGTTCAATAGTATGAAAGTTTATTAATAGTTTTTAGCGATTCCAGATTCTGCATACCTCTTTAAACTTATAGAGGTGTAAATTTTCAATTATTCATTGACGCTTGAAGATTGTGAAGTTTGAACGTTGATAGAGGTATTACCTTTGGCTTTACTTAAACCATGCATCATCATAAAAGCGCCTAAGAGGATAAACACGCTTACAGTTCTCAAACCTATAGTTGCTAAAATTTCCATCCAAAATACTCCTCCGGGATAACCCTTGGCGGTAACGACAAAGCTTTGGGTAAGACCAAATATGGCAGCAAAAACTTGGATTGTAAGACCTGTGTAGGCACTGGGGACAAAAAACCAAAATAATAGTTTAGTCCGTAATTGGGTGAAGCAACCGTAGGGAATAGCCATCCCCACAGCCATAGTCAGCAGTCCTAACATTACGCCCAAAGTATGAGCAGAAAGTCCTCCTCTGGGATTGATATAAAAAGGTATGAACAAAGGTGCAATACAGCCTAATGAAAAAATACTAAAACCATGCCATAGAAATCTACGTCGATACTCCCCAATCTCAAGTTGGCTCAATAAATTGGGCGTTGTAGATGATGAATTTATATTATTAGTTTGGTCAAATGTATTAGCTTGCATTTTTTACCTCAAATGATTATTTGTTATTGTTCAATTGTAGAAATCGGAAATTACCCATGCTGACATTCAATAATGGTGCAGGGGGATTGAGTTTTTATAATGTTGGTAACTTGTAAACCTGCTTTTTGTGCAAGTTTTACCAACTCATCTTGAGTGCGTACCCACGCCCCTGGATGGGTAATTAACAACTGCAAATCTAGAAAGGTTGCAAAAGATGATTCTTGAGAACAAACAATCGGATCTATAATTAATAGTCTGCTATCCTTGGGCATCGCCTGTTTACAGTTGCATAAAATTTTTATGGCTTGTTCGTCGTTCCAATTGTGGATAATTTGCTTGAGAACATAAATATTCCCTCCCGTGGGTACGGAAGTAAAAAAGTCTCCCTCAACCATCTCATAGCTTTTATGACTACTGGCTTGATTCCGGGCAATAACTGATGGTAGTTCAAATAAAACACCACTCATGGTAGAGTCAGCTTCTAAAATCGAAACTAATAAACTTCCGTCTCCCCCGCCCAAATCAATTATTTTAGACTCGGAGGGGAAATCATAAGCTGCTAAGACAGCACGATTAATAATAGTGGAATAGTTTTTTAATCCCGCTTTGAAAGTCGCAAACTGTTCTGGATTTTGCTTGAAGTAGTCAGGCAGCGGCATTCCTAATTGAGCGCTTACACCAGAAGCCCCAGTTTTGAGGGCAGTAAACATACCTCCCCAAGCCTGCCATAACCATTGCTCGCCTTCTAAGATAACCGCATCACGTACCGAATCTGGAAAATCCGATTGCAAATATTCCGTCATCTGGGTGTTGGCAAAGTATGAAGGAGCGGATTCGGTAAAAATACCGTTACTTGCTAAGGCTCGCAGTATACGATATAGAGATTGGGTTTCGACTTCTGTAGATTGGGCTAGCTCATCGATAGCTTTTGCACCATCTTTGAGTAAATCGGCAATGCCAAGTTTAGCGGCAACGTAAATTCCTTGACTAATGTGATGACCAGTTAGCATTTGCATTAACTGTTCGGGAAATTGTTTTACGTTTTTGTCATCGCTCGTTTTGAGTGTAAACATTTTAATTAGTATTTCATAAGTGAATTACGACAGATTATGGTTAGCGATATTTAATGTATTCGCGTTTGCCTTACTGGTTTATTTACCGCTTTATATTAGTAGAGGTAGGTTTTTTTATTTATGCTCCATTTCTATTTGAAATAACTACGATTCTCCGGAGCATCCCAATTGTGGAAAAATGCAAATTTGGGATGCTCCTTGATTCTCTTCAAAGCTGCATTAATCCCACTCTAAATTAAGACTTAGATAACCACGATTGGTTAATATTGGCGAATGATGCAATTCTTGGTTAGGAGTAATTCGTAAATTTGGCAATCTTTGAGATAGTACTTCCAGAGAAATTCTTACTTCTCTTCGAGCCAGGTTGAAACCCGTACAGTGATGGGTTCCGTGACCAAATGCTAAATGGTCAACCGGAGCATCTTTGAAACGTTCGATATCGAAGCGATCGCCATTTTCATACTTTTGAGAATCTCGGTTAGCCGAAGCATATTGTATAAGCAAGCGACTATCTTCAGGGATTGTTACTCCTGAGATGGTGACTTCTTGAGTTGCAACCCGAACCATTGATTGGGCTGGTGAATCGTATCGGAGTACTTCTTCGAGAGCTATAGGAATCATTGATGGGTTTTGATGTAAGCTTTGCCATGTATCTGGATTATCTAAAAGTAATTTCAAAGCTTTACTCATTAAATTTGCACTGGTTTTATGTCCGGCTATAATCATTTCACATAACAGTAAACCGATTTCCATTGCTGTCAGTTCGCTTGTTAGTAATTCACTAATTAAGTCGTCACCGGGAGCCGAACGTCGTTTTTCGACTAAACTTACTATGTAATGCTGTAAAGTAACAAAACTTCTAGCGCATTCTATTTGACGTTCTGGTGTTAATTTTGACGAGAAGAACAGCCCTACATCATTACCACTCTTTTTTACCTGTTCCATCTTTTCTAAAGGTATCCCATACATACTTAAGATGACTTCGAGGGGTAATGGATGACCAAATTTTGATACAATTTCTACACTGCCATCATTAATAAAATTATCTACTAATCTATTCGCGATCGCATAAATTGAATCTTCTTTTTTAGCTAAGTTCTCTGGTGCAAATACTTTGAGAAAAGGGGCACGCAAACGTCTATGTTGTTCGCCATCACTATTAATTAAAGATGTAAAAGGAAAGCCTTCTTCTAATACTTTTTGGGTTTCTGGAGTCACATTTTGAGCGGTTTGCAGACTTTTCGCTGATGAAAATACTGTAGGACTTTTAAGGATATGTAATACATCTTCGTACCGTGTAATTACATAAGCATCTACCACCGGGCTATAAAATACAGGTTGTTCATTTCTGGCTCTTTGTAAAAATGGGTAAGGATTTTCAAGTTGCTCCCCAACAAAAGGTTGAAATTCTTTTCCATGAAACGGACAAGCACTAGTCGCAGATTGTGTCTTATTTTGTTCAATCATTTCTATTTATTGGTAGTTGGTAATTGGTCAAAGGTCACAAATATTAACTAACTATCTGTAATTCTGTTCTTAATTAATCTATAGGGGTGAGAAAATTTATTTATGCAATCAATCTGCTGTAAATTATTCAATTATTTCAACTTCTCCTACAGTTTTTTCTATTACCACTATTAACTAAAAATCCCTACATCTTTATTAGACAACGGAGGGGGTAGAAATCCAATTACCAACTCCCAATGCCCAATCCCCAATTTATTCATACACTATCGTGTCCCCACAAACCTTTTGCATCCCTGGGCGAACTAAAGCCTACTTGTAAATGCTTTGGCCCGTGGAAGACTATATTATTTGCCCATTCAATTGATTCTTCTTTCAAAGTCAAATTCGGCAATCGATTTATTAAAGTGTTTAATGCAATGGTGACTTCAGCACGGGCTAAACTTGAACCCAAGCAGAAATGAATACCGCTTCCGAAACCGCTATGCTTAGTTGCTTCTCGTTGAAAATTTAATTCGTCGGGGTTTTCAAACTGTTCCTCATCTCTATTAGCGGAACCCAAAATCAAACCAACGCTATCGCCGCGCTTAATTATCTTCCCGTCAATTTCAAAATCTTCATAAGCCCAACGACTAACCATTTGCACCGGGGAATCATATCGAACCAACTCTTCTACTGCTGCGGGAATTAATTCGGGGTGCGATCGCAACAGTTTCAACTGCTTGGGATGACGCAATAGAGCCAATATTCCCTTACTTATCAAATTAACTGTAGTTTCGTGACCTGCTGTTAATAAGTGTATGCAGGTAGCTAATATTTCCTCGTCATTTAATTTATTTCCTTCATCTCTTGCCTTAACTAAAGCTGTAATTAAATCCTTTCCCGGCTCAACGTGTCTTTTAGCAATTTCCTTTTTGAAATATTCAATAAATCCTTGAGTTGCTGCTTCAGCTTGTTCGTACACTTCCGGGGATGGTGTCAAACGACTGGCGCTAGCGTGTTGTAGAGCTAAGGCCCATTGTCGGAATAGTGGTCTGTCCTTGGGGTCAACACCCAACATATCGGCAATTACCATAATCGGTAAAGGGAAAGCAAAATCTTCAACTAAATCCATTTCCCCTTGCAGATGAACTTTATCTAATAGACAATCAGCTATTCCGATAATGGCAGGCCTCAAATTTTCCACCATCTTGGCAGAAAATACTTTATTAACAATAGTTCTTAATCTTGTATGAGTTGGTGGATCTCGGAACACCATCCAATTACTCACCATCGAACTAAATCCCCGATAAGCCTTCGGTACGGGTGCCCCTTCACCATCATCTCGTACCTTGCTAGCTTCTCTACCAAACTTCGGACTTTCCATTACTTTCATCACATCCCGGTATCGGAATAGATACCAAGCACCATCTAATTTAGGATTTGCAGAAAGCCCCCAATGTACTGGATCTTCTTTTCTATAAAGACTGTAATAAGTATAAGGGTCGCTAATTACTTCTTTGACAAATGGATTTAATCTTTCAATTGTAGAAATTGACATTTTTGCTCGCAGAGATTTTTTATTCCTTATTTATTCATAGGGGGTGAGGGGTTGGAGATTATGCAATTTTTAGTTGGGAGTTAGGAGTTAGGAGTTAGGAGTTAGGTATTAAGAATGAAAAAATTAGTTTGTAGGTTGGGTTAAAAGCACGAATAATATGTCTGCTCCCACTCAATATTTAACTCACGCTTTTAACCCAACATCCAGATTTTGGTTATAGATTATGAAGTGGCGATCGCCGCATTATGGTGATGTTGGTTAATTTTATTTTTCGGAGCCAGATGGTAAGTGCGTCTTTAACCCAACTTACTTTCCTATTTTCTATACAACCTCAAATACAAGAGAGACGTAGCAGTGCTACGTCTCTACAACATGGTGGGTTATTTACGAATAATTTTATTTCTGTTCCCCGTTCCCTTTTTCTGTAATTATCATATATGCTAAAATTTACCAGATTTGACATTGATGAATAAGCTGAAGATTACGATTGAGATTATACTCACAGCAGCACCGATGAAACAAACTGCTGCGATTCCTCCGATACCAAATATGATTCCTGCAAATACCGGGGGCCGATTGCTCTACCAAGTGATTGAGTTGTGACGTTGAGAGACATGAAACCAGAACGGTATTCTTGAGGAGCAAGTTTAGCGATGGATGATTGAAGGGTAGGAAATGCTAGAGCTTCAACTAATCCGATGAGTACAGAGGGGATTACCAACATAGGAATTGAATCAACTGTGGGAATGATGCATAAAGCAACTGCGAAGATGACGAAGGATACTTGAATTAATTTGATTTCAGAAACTTTGTGAGCGAATAAGGTGACGAAGAAGGAGAAGACTGCTAAAGATAAAGCGTTTGTCGTTAATACCATTCCAATTACCGCGCTCGTTGCTCCCAGATTCTCTCCTGCGAAGACTGGAGTGAAGGTATAGAATGCTCCAAATTCAACCATGAATAAGGTAATTACCGCAGAAAACAACAGTAAAACATTTCGATTTTGAATACTTTTAAATATATTTTTAACGTAGCTACCAAGTTGAAATTTCTCAGTATGCTTTTGTGTTTTAGGCAATTTAAGTTTTAAGCCTACTAGTAATGCAACCGGAATAGCTAATAATGATAGTGCGAACGGGTATCTCCAATTTAAAGAAGCTAACACTCCTCCTAACATAGGATAAATAGTTGAACCCACACCGATTGCACCTCCATTGAAAGCCATTGCAGCCGTTAATTTGTTCCCACTATATGAGCTACTAATTATTGAAAGTACCAGAGCCTCTAAAGAAGCACCACCAAGTCCCTGTAAAATTCTCCATTCTATAAGAGAGCGGAAGTTGGGAGCGAAAGCACATAAAACACCACCCAGAGCAAATACAAGTAAGGAAGGAATCAAAATTTTCTTAAAGCCAAAACGGTCAGCTAAAACCCCGAATATTGGTGTTCCAATTGCAACTGGCATTAGATAAGCTGCCATAATCAATCCCGATTGTTGGGGAGAAATATTTAATCCTGTAGCTATAGTAGAAAGAATTGGACTTATGCTGAACAAAGGCATAATTGCTATCATCGTTATACTGACAACAAATAACAGATTTTTATCTTGAAAAATATTGCCTTTTGATTGTTCTGCTCTACCTGCTTGAGAATTAATTGGTTTTAATGGTGTAGTCATTTTCCTTATTTACCTTAGTATTTTTTTCTAATTGATTTGTTTTTTGCGTTATTAATTCATAGGGAATAAGAAAAATATTTATGCTTTCGATATAGCTTGAGCTAAAATTATTTTTATGCATACACCACCTAATTCTTTACTCAGTAAAGGTTTTAACTATATATTGCGAAATGTTAATACATCAAGCAGAGTCTTTTAATAAGTAGTTATAAGAATAAAAAAAACTGCGTCTATTTGTTTGACGCAGGCTTAAAAATAATATTGGTTTAAAACTTAGTATTCCACCACACTAATTTTAAAGGGTTCGTAGTAGCGTGCCCGCCAGGGCATAGCGCTACTACGAACCTAATTTATTGCAATCGGAATTACAGCAAGTGCCATAACACACCCTACTCTAGACGTAATAATCTCTTTTCTTTACACTGATGAGATAAAGAAATAAATTTTCATTTATAGAGATGATTTATGGTTGCGTCAATTAAACGAGTTGCTTTAGTCGGTGGAACTCATGGTGGGGAACTTACGGGAGTATTTTTAGTTAATAAATTTCAACAATCTCCGCAACTGATTCAACGAGATGGGATTGAAACAATTAGTTTAATTGCTAACGAAAAAGCTGTTGCTATAGGGACAAGATATATAGATACAGATTTGAATCGAGCTTTCAACCGTCAAGAATTAGAAAATCCCCAATTAACCAATCACGAGCAATCATTAGCCAAAAAAATAACTCGCCGAATTAAAGAAGAGAAAATTGATTTAATCATTGACTTGCACAGCACAACAGCAAATATGGGATTAACGATAATTTTGCACTCGAATCATCCTTATTTAACCAAATTGGCTGCATATCTTACACAAATTAATTCTAAAGTCAGAATATTACAACACACTCTTAATAAAGAATCATCTTACTTGATAAGCTCAGCGGAATTCGGAATCACCATCGAAGTGGGAGCAGTTGCCAATGGTTTATTGGATGCAAAATTATTTCAAGAAACCGAGAATTTAGTTCACGCTATTTTAGATTATCTCGAAGCCGAGAACAAAGGACAACCGTTATCAACTCCCCCCAGTTTTACTAAATATTCTGCCATCGGAACAGTTGATTTTCCCAGAAATGAGCAAGGAGAAATCCAAGCTATGATTCACCCCCAATTGCAATTTCAAGATTACCAACCTTTACATCCCGGCAATCCAATATTTATTACCTTTGATGGAGAAGAAATTTTTTATCAAGGAAATGAAACGGTATATCCGGTATTTATCAATGAAGCAGCATATTACGAAAAAGGAACTGCTATGTGTTTGACAGTGAGCAATTAGGAGTTAGGAGTTAAGAGTTAGGAATTAAGAGTTAGTTTCACCTTGTCCCCCCATCTCCCTCTCTCCCCATCTCCCCATCTCCCCCTCTCCATTAATAAAAAGCGGGTTAAATAATCAACCCGCTTTTTAATCATCTGAAATTTAAGTTTAAGCAGCAGGAGCGCCTAATTTAGGACCAGTTTCGGCTCCAACAACTCCATCTACCGTTACATTGTTATCCTTTTGAAATGCTTTGACTGCATTTTCGGTAGCTTCGTCGAAGTTTCCATCAACGTTAAGTTGATATCCTTTTGCAGATAAGTCCTTTTGTAAGCGTTCTACTTCCGAACCATTCATTCCACGACTTAAAGTTTGTGGTGCCATTTTTAAATTCTCCTTTTTTAATTAATTGATAGTTAACTGTTTGGGGTTAACTTGCTGTCTTATTAAATATGTAGGGATGGGGTTATTTGGTTTATGCAATTTTGAAATCAATTATCAGTGAGCAGTTAGCAGTGAGCAATTTAAAATAATCTATTCTCCCCCCTCTTCCCCCTCTCCCATCATTTATAATTCCACTAACACTTTCATCATGGAGATACAGGTAAAATGACCGATCAATCGAATGCATTTGTGCAAATCAATGAAGACGATAGTGCATTTGTCACTACCGATAAAGGAACTGCATATGTTTCTGATGAAATGAATGTTGTTTTGGAAGAGGTGATGCTCGAAGTGGTAAATTCTGCTAAATCTATTCAATCTCTCGATCCAGAAATTAGTCAAGTTGAAGCTCATAGCATTTTAGTAAAAGTGATGTCCAATTTTTTTGCCAAACTTGAAGATGATACGCAAGCTAAAACCGAAATATTAAATTTAATTCAAGAATTTAAGAATAATCGTTAATCAACATAAATTTGTTTTATGGGGGATATTATTCTTCCCTATTTAGACTCGCGACGATTAAACTAAATAATAATATGAGTATAAATTTAAAGGATGATCCAAGAAGCACGGAAGAAATAATTCAACTAGCTTCTAATGAAGAAAATGAGCATATTTACTGGGATTATGTTTCTATTTTAAATTTCCGTGGTAGTGATAAAGAATTTATAGCCGCGTCAATATTATGTGAAAGTCAAAGTGCAAAAGAAAGAAGTTTAGGAGTTCGTATATTATCACAATTAGGAATACCGGAAAGAACTTTTCTCGTTCAATCTGGAGATATTCTTTTAAAGTTATTATTGACTGAAGAAAATAACAGTGTTTTGGCTTCGATAGGATTTGCATTCGGACATTTACATGATTCCAGAGGTATTTTACCTTTAATAAAATTGAAAAATCATCACGATGCCGATGTGCGGATGGGTGTTGTTTCTGGTTTAAGCCAACAAGAGGATGAATTAGCAATTCAAGCATTAATTGATTTATCCAGCGATGAAGAAGAAGATATCAGAAATTGGGCAACTTTTGGTTTGGGTTCCCAGATAGAAGCCGATACATCAGCTATTCGAGATGCTTTGTTTGCTCGGGTAATTTCAGAAACAGCAGATTCGGATACTATCGCTGAAATTCGTGGTGAAGCATTAGTAGGTTTAGCAATTAGAAAAGATCGACGGGTAATTGATCCGTTAATTTCAGAGCTTGAAAACCGGCGTGTTGGTATATTAACCGTTGAAGCAGCCAAAGAAATCGGAGATGCAAGACTTTATCAAGCTTTAATTAATTTACAGGAATGGTGGGATATGAATATTGAGTTACTGCAAGAGGCAATATCTAGTTGTAATCCTAAAATCGGTTTAAATTAATTTTCCACGGCAACTTTGCTTCATTCTTGAAATCGAAACGGCATTTATCTGCTTATCAATTAAAACCTCTATATTCTAAGCTTATTGTAAAATCCGATAAATTAAAGCTGTAATCAACCAACAATCATTTTTAAATTTTCATGGAATTTCAAGACATCAGTTTAATTAGCGGATACCACGCTCACGTTTATTTTGATGAATCCACGTGCGAACAAGCAACGGTTTTATGTGAGGAAGCAGGAAAGCAATTTTCAGTACAAGTAGGTAGAGTACATCGTAAGAATGTAGGCCCCTCATCCCTGTTGGAGTTGTCAGCTGGCTTTTGATAAAAATCAATATGCCGATTTAATGACTTGGCTGGCTTTGAATAGAAAAGGTTTAACAATTTTAATTCATCCACTCACCGGAGATGATTTAATCGATCATACCGATTACGCTTCTTGGATGGGAGAGCAGCAGGTTTTGAATCTTGATTTTTTACGTGGTTTACAAAAGTCGTAGAAATTAGGGAGAGGGGGAGATTGGGGGGATGGGGGGATGGGGAGATGGGGAGATGGTGAATCCACTCTCGTGCGCGGGTTCCCCGCGTTGAGAGAAGTGGTGAACCCGTTCACGCGGAGCGTGCGGCTCAGGGGGAGATGGGGGGGGGACAAGGAGACAAGGAGACAAGGGAAAATAACTCGCTACTCCAATGCCCAATTACCAATTACTTATTACCGGATATTTCAATGTAGATAACATCTGTTTCATTTGCTCTCTTCCAGATGCAAAGACTTTTGCAACAGATGGTTTCTCCGACAACCTTTTAAAATAAGCTGTCAAATTCTTTAAATGTTGGTAATCGTAAACAATTCGTAGATAAGAAAGAGTAGGGGCAGCGCTGCAATCGGAAGCAGTAAACGCATCCCCTACCAACCAATTACGACTTGCTAGTTTTTCATCAAGTAAATTACAAGCTGACTCTAATAATCCCTTGGCTTTGATAACTTCCTTACTACCTCTTTCGTTGGGCGATCGCTGACTATCCTTAAATAATGCTTCTCTTCCCCCATTAACGTAAACATCAATAATCCGTTCGAGCATTCGCATTTCTAAATTTGCGTTAATATCCTTGGGAATTAAGGGAATTTGGTTTTGATAGCTGTCGAGATATTCAATTATGATGCTTGCTTCTAAAAGTATTTCCCCATCATCCGTTATTAGAGTCGGGATTTTACCAAAGCGATTTATCTGTAAGTATTCATTTCTCGATTCTGCATCAAATAAGTTTATTTCAATAGGGGTAAATTCTAACTCTTTTTCGTTCATAGCGATTAATACCCGTTGGGAATAGGAAGAAGCTGGTGCGTAATAGAGTTTCATTATGATTATTTTCCTTAATTTTTAACTACTCTTGGATTAATTAACCGCAGAGGGCGCTGAGGGCGCTGAGGAAGAGGGGGAGAGAGAGAGGAAGATTTAATAATTAATTTTTAACTACTCTTGGATTAATTAACCGCAGAGGGCGCTGAGGGCGCGGAGGAAGAAGGGGAGAGAGAGGAGGAAGAAATAATTTTTAACTGGTTACTGGTTACTGTTCACTGAAAAAAAGTTATCGTAAAAATCAAACATTTGTGAAACGGCTTCGGGGATAACTTCGCAGTTATGAGAACGTTTTGCTAAAATTCCGAATTGATTTGATATTGTTGAAGCTGCAATTTCTGGATTAGGAATATATTCGGGTGTGGGAATATCAAAGGATGGCCCTGCTGTTTTTCCGCGTTTACCCGAAGGTAGGGTCATTAATAGTTCTCCCAAGGGACGCATCATTCCTGTCATAATATCTATGCTGGCGTTCATTAGTTTGGAGCGTCTTAAGCTTCCTTGGGGATTTGAACCGAAGTGTTGAACCATTAATTGCATCATCAGGAAGTAACTTTGGTTGAATATTTCCATCACTGTTCTGGTTTGGGGAACGGTAACAACGTTGGAATTATGGTCTTGATGATTCAAGCTGGGATTACGAACAGATGGGTATGAAGGATTCCAAGTTCTTTTTTCTCCTTTTTTAGATTGATTAATTTGTTCTAAAGAAAGAGCGTCTGCTAAATTGCGGAATTTTTGATAATGGGATTTTGCAAATGTTTCTGTTTCAATTTCGCTTCCTTCTCCATGTTCTACAATTACGTCTACTGCAAATAAGGCGCTTTTAACGTCATACACCTGCATTTGATAATCTGGATGTTGTTTATTCAAGTTGTCTCGCATGAATAAACGGTGTTCTCCACCAACTTTGTTTTTATCAACTGTAAATAAGTCGGGAATATTTTGTAATCCATCGCGGATTTGACCGTACAATTCGCTTAAGGAACCATATGTATGTAACTGTTCCGATATCGGAATAGTTTCGTTTACAAGGTCTTCGTTAAGAAAATCGGGCATTTCCAACCGCATAAAATACTGTAGTGATAAAGCATTTAATGGTTCTAAAGCAAAGTCAATATCTATGGGGAATTTGGCGTTGAGTTGTTTGAAATCGGGAACTGCTGGATAAAATGGTTCGGCGATCGCCATCAATATATTGTTAACTAAAAGAAAATGAATCATTTCTTCGCGGGCAATTTCCATTAATACTCCCCGCATTCCATAATTATCAACTTCTTTGTTATCACCACAAGCTAAATGTAATTGTTCTTGCGTCCATAATCCCCGACGAACGTATTCTTCCCCAGTGACGTAGTTGGGAACCGAATATCCGGCGTAGATATATTGCAGCATCACGGCAACTTCTAATTCTGCTGCTTGTTTTAATGCTGTGATTAATTCTTCTTTGGTTTTAATTTGATATTTAGTTTGCTCTGGTTGTTTCTGTTCCGATGGCGGAATATAACCAATTTGCTGTTGATTTTGCAGAAATTTGAGTAAAAGTTGTGATTTAGCTTCGGACATATCTCTTGTGGGGGGCATATAGTAAGTTTTGCTTTTATTTTTGGGGTCGGACATCTGCCACATTAAGCGAGCGTAGGTAGCAACTTTGCATTTATCTGCCAAGCTAAAAACTTCGGCTTTCATAAACGAGAAGCTGGCTTCGTAGAAAGATAATATATGTTCGTAAATTAAATTAAAATCAACATCTTGTTGCGGAATTTTATCTAAGTGCCAATCATCACCCATGACTCTTACAGCTAAGAAGCCGGAACTGTTCCAAAATCCCAGTTTATTATCGTTGTCGTAAGCAATTTCCGCTTCATCTAAGTTATCGTAGCCACAAGCAATCTCGTTTAAGGAATTAGAAATTAATATTTTGCAAGTTCCGGCTTTGGCTCCTTTTAAAGTAAACCAACCTCTTCCTTGTTTATTGGTGGAAATTTCGCAACTTGAATTAAATTCTCCTTTATCTAAAAGTTTTCCAGGTTTTAAGCCAACGATTTGAATTTCTGAGCTATGAGGATAATGAAAAGTTTTATCTGTATTATTACTATCCCTTTCAAATTGATATCGTAATTGAGGAAAAGCTCTAGGATTATAAAATTGATTTACATATATTGACTGTACCGATGTCGGAACACCTCTAACAAAAGAGCGCACTTCTAATTCAACAGCGTTATCTTCTCCTTTATCAAGGTTGGGAAATTCGACAAATAAACAAGCGTCATCAACTTGAAGATTAATTTCCTTCTCTTTTACTAAAACTCTTCTTTCACCATCAACGGTTCCGATAATACACAAACCTTGATTTTCAACGTCAGAACGTAAATCTTGCCAATTTTTAGAGGGGTAAAAAGGAATATCTACCAAACCGCTAGTTAACTGATGAGCTTGCTTGTTGTATGCTTCTGAAGGGATTTTTCCGATTAATCTATGACTGTTAACGGTACGAATTTCTAAATCACCTAAATTCAACTTTGAAAAAATCTTGTGAAATCCAGCTTTAGATTCAGGCGATCGCCCTACATTAGGAATCGCTGTAATCATATTTAAGCTTATCCCCTGAGAATTTAACTTCAACGTCAGATTCCCGATTGCTTTATATTCCGATTCGGGAATTAATAACCTTCCACTGGGATAAGTTTTCAATTCCGAAAGACACCATAAACCAATAGTTCCATGTAATTCCCAGAAACTTGGTGCATCAGGTTGAACTGGTGCAGACATATTGCTGATACTAAACTGCACCACCAAACCCAAAACGTCTTCTCGCTGCATCGCTTCCTTTAACAAAGCAACCGTGGGAGAAATATTTACCTCATCATTCCAGAGAAAATCTTCAGCATCCTTGGAAATAGCAAACTGATAAACAGCAGCTTTGCCAAACTCATCATTTAAAATATGGTCTGGTAAATCGCGAATATAATCAAAATCTTGCCAGCGAGCTAACTGATAACCTTGTATCGGGGCAGTTACCATATAAGGAACTTGATTGGAATCACCCAACCTACCAAAAGCTAACTGACCTAACATAATCGTATTAGTCCAATTAGAAGCCGGGGTCGCATTCAAATATCCTGGCACGATTGACGCTGGTTTTTACATACTCGTTATAATGACCCCAAAAATCAACGCTTCTGCCAATAACCGGGTCATTTAAATTAACTTTGCCAAACTCTGTTTGAGTACTAGTAATTTTGGCATCAATTGAAAAATGACCGTTACCACCGAAATTCCAACCCATTGCTTTACTAAAAGGGCCATTTTCATCTAATTTCCCTTCAGCATTAAATTTTGGGCCTTGATTATAAAGATATTCGTGATATTCCGAAGCCGAATGATTTTCTTTATAAGGAAGACCATTCATATAACAGGTATTGTCGCTGATGTCGATTAAACCGTTTTTATATCCCGTAGGGGCATGAATGCGGGCTAAACCTTGGAAATGTAAGCGAGGGAAATCTAAAACGCTCATGTTAATTGATTATCTATATATATAGCAATTTCAACTTGTCCTATATTTATATAGAGGTGAGCGGAGGGGGATTATGCAATTCTTTATGTCAAAGGTGAAGTTTGAATGATTTGTATTTTTTACTTCTAAAATCCCCTCAAGGGGACTAAAAAATATAATATATAAAATATCAAGTATCAAATCAGTAAATCAAATGTTGCTATGCTCCGACGTACTCGCAAGAAGTCAAGTGCTTCTTCATCTAACTTAAAATGGTCGTCAAAAACTGAGTTAGTTGGCTTAGAATTTGAGTTATCGCCAGAAAAAGATGGTTATCTTTTCCCACAGTACACTATTGGACTCCATGCTTGGTTTTTGGATCAAGTACGGCAAGTGGACGCAGAATTTTCTACTTATCTCCATAATGGAGAGTCAGAAAAACCTTTTACCGTCTCTGCTTTCAATGGAGAAATGATTAGTAGCGGTAGACAAATTCAAGTATTTGCGAATAATAAATATCGCTGGTATCTCACTGCTTTATCTCAACCACTACAGCAATGGATGGCAGAATGGGTAAAAAAAATGCCTTCTACGATTGATTTACGGACTGTAAGTTTTAAAATTAATGCTTGTAATATTGTTCATGCTCCCACAACTTATGCTCAGTTGTTAAAGTCGGAAGATAATAAAAATATCACTTTAAAATTTATCAGCCCTACTAGTTTTCGTCGCAAAGGACATCATTTTCCCCTACCATTACCTACGAATATTTTTCATAGCTATCTGCGACGCTGGAATAATTTTTCTGGGATTACTTTTGAGCAAGATGATTTTTTGGCTTGGGTGGATGAATGTGTATTGGTAAATCGCTGTCAAATCTCAACCGATAAAGTATTGGCAGGTAAAAAAGGAGCGGTGACGGGATTCACTGGTGCAATTGAATTGAGTTTAACTAGAGAAGCAGCCAAACAACCACAATATCAACAATTATTCTACGCTCTAGGAAAACTCGCACCCTATTGCGGAACCGGACATAAAACCACCTTTGGATTGGGGCAAACCCGGTTAGGATGGACATCAAAAGTTGTACAAGATATACCCGAAGTAGAAAACCTACTAGCTAAACGCATCGAAGATTTAACAGAAACTTTCAAAGCACAACGCAAGCGCACCGGGGGAAACAGAGCTAGCGAAATTGCTTCAAAATGGGCGACAATTTTAGCAAGACGAGAAATGGGAGATTCTTTACAAGCAATTGCCCAAGATTTAGAGATGCCTTACGAAACCGTGAAAACTTATGCTAAGTTAGCGCGACGGGAGTTGAAAAAGCTGGAGTAGTTTTGTATACTTTGTTTTATTGAAATCCGAACCTTGAAAAATGAATATTAAGTTTCCTGGTGAAAGCGAATGTGTTTATGTTTGCTGTTCACACGCAAGTTTTTAGCGGAGGTATGGCGATGTTTGAAACGCTTATTCTTCCGTTACCCCCCGCTAATTGCCTGCTATATGGTGCTTTGAAGATGGTGCTTGGGTTAGTTTTTATCGATAATTTTGGTTTGTTGGTAGTTAAGTTACACCCCCCCGCTAAAATGGCACCTTGGAATCCAGTTATAGTAAGGGTTCTGGAATGGTAGGGTTTTAATTCCTTTACCCCTCACGGGGATGGAAACACCTGTTAAGGTCTGACTATTTGTATTATACGCAATATGTTTTAATTCTTTAACCCCTCACGGGGATGGAAACTTTTTTGCAAAGATATCTCTTAAGATTATCTCCAATATTAGTTTTAATTCCTTTACCCCTCACGGGGATGGAAACGTACCCGAACGTCAACATTGAAGTCAGAGTAGTAAAAAGTTTTAATTCCTTTACCCCTCACGGGGATGGAAACGTGCTAAGATTAGGATCACGAACGTAGGTTTTTTTGTTTTAATTCCTTTACCCCTCACGGGGATGGAAACAAGAAAACCCTCTCTGAACTTCCCTCTGGAAATTTCTGAGTTTTAATTCCTTTACCCCTCACGGGGATGGAAACCTTCCGTGATATCATTTAGCTTCTGAGTCAGTCTGGTTTTAATTCCTTTACCCCTCACGGGGATGGAAACGCTAGCTCACCAAACAAAACTGACATTTCAGCTTTATGTTTTAATTTCTTAACCCCTCACGGGGATTGAAAGAAATAAAAAATATTAACTTTAAAATAGGATAAAAAGAAAATGAATATTAAAGAGTCTATCAGCCGTATTAATATAAAGTGATTAGTACGATGGATTATAAAATATCTTATGGATTTACTAACTTCAATTGATATATCTCACGTTTGGGATATAGTTATCGCTCAAACTCCAACCCCAACTCCAACACCTTCACCAACATTAAATCCTGCGAAAGCTGCGAATGAAATTGAATTACTCAAAAGTCAATTAGAGTTTTTAAAAGCAACTAACGGACAATTAGGTCAAAGCTTCACTCGATTTGTTAGTGCGATGCAGTTTACTTTAGTTGCATTTGGTTTTTTGGGTGCATTTTTAACTTATATTTTTGGTAAAAATTTAGAAGACGCAAAGAAAGTTGCTAGCCAGACAATTCAACAAGAAATTGATAGCCATATTGCTGGTTTAGTACAAAAAGAAGTTAGAAATGTAAAACGAACGTTATCACGCGAACGAGTTATTAGTTCAACTGTAGTAGATTATTATCTACCATCACCAGAAGGAGAAACAAATGAATATAAGTTACTGCAAGCAAGAGAATTCCAAGATGTAATGTTTTGGAATAACATCAATCTTCCCCAGAGATTTACTGGTGATGTATGTGTTTTAGATTTAGAAAATTCAATTGACTCTAATAATCAAAAGTTTTCTCAATTACCACAAGATAAACGAGAAGAAACTGCTAAACAAATTTTTGATGGATTTATTAAAATGTTGCCGTCAACCAAGACGATAGTGATTTATGTTGCTCCACCAGCACTGAGAGCAATTAATAGTGAAAGATTTAAGGGTATATATTATGCACCTGCAAATACACCAATTACTTTAGTGGGTATGGTGGCTGATGCTGCTTATGTAGCAAACGGACAAATTGCTCCGTAAAATTTGCCTTTAACTTTTGACTTTTTTCCCGGCTATTACTTATGTCTTATATATTTTACTTTTTTCGGAACTCCATTTTCAGTTTCAGTTATTTTGACGATTACTTGTTGTCCGAGTTCAAGTAATTGAGATTTTTTCGGTTCTTTAACAGTTTTTGTAAAAGTATTAAACATTTTATAGGTAACTTTATTCCCACTTTTATTAGTAATCTCGGCTTCTATTTCATCATCAAGTTTTAAATCTTGAGATTTAGCGGCTGTTTGAATTTCTAGTTTACGATTTAATGCTGATAATTCTTCAAAATCTTCTAAAGGAGTAACTTTAAAGTAGTTAAATAAACGAAATGTCCAACCCAATATTTCTAATATTTGATCGGGATTTGATTGGAATTCGATGAGATGCTGATTGCAAGCTTTATGGATACTACGATAGTAACTGGGTGTTTTTTCGCTATGTTTAATGCTTTGGCTGTTATCAACTAATGCTTTTAAATATTTAAAAAAACTTGTACCAGCTTCAGATTTATTCCGATTTATCGCAGCACGTAAATAAGCTACAATTTTTCCTAATTCAGAGCGAATTCCATCTTTATTCGCTTCAATATTTTGCTGTTCTTGAACTAGTATTTTCGCAATTTCGTGAGCAGTATTCCACATTTTATCTTCTGAGCAAGATCCTTTGACTTCCACCATTTATTTTCCTCTAATTTAGTTGTTAATTCTTAGTATTGCTGTTAATTCCTGTAGCTGCTGAGTTTGTATTAATGGTCTGTTACCCGGTTTAATCGGTTTTTTTAATTGATTATTATTTGTTGTTACTGGGGTTTGAGGTTTAGCGGATTGGATAGCATCTAATATAAACTGTTTTAATGTATTTTCTTCTAAAACCGAATTGTTTGGATTATAGGATAAGTAACGATTAATTTCTAACTGTTCTATTTTAACTATATCAATTTTCATAGTTCCCATTCCTACAGCTTTACCGCTACCAATTTTTAATCCCAGTCGGTTTTCTGGATCTTGTCCGAGAGCAATTAATAATGCTCCTAATTGCATTTTTGTTAGGTTGCTATAATTCACATAAGTTGTAAATCTTTTTCCTAATTCTGCTTGTTGAATACGAATTGTAGGTGTGACTTCTTCATCTTCTTGGTAGGAATGAGGATAAAACTTTCTACCGCGAATTTTGTTATTGTTATCGTAATAAATTTTTTCCTGAGTTTCACGATTTTCAGCTTTAGGTTTAGGAGAAAATAAAGCAGGAATCAATCCTGTATCGAAACCTGATTTATCGTTATCGGGGTCATATTTCGCATCATAAAAATGTACTAATCCCAGCCAATTCATTGCTCCAAATATGACGCAAGCCGGACAAAGTTCTGATGTATCTTTACATTCACTGTAATTATTAGGAATCTCTTCTCTTCTGGCATCAGTTTTGCACAAACAACTTCTTGTAATTGCTTCATAAATTGAACGTACAACCCCCTTGAGCGAACTACCGGGAATAATAAGTCTGTGGTTTTGCTGTACGGAAGATTGAATTAAGCTTAATTTAGCGACATATCTTGCTGAAACAGTATCTATTTGCTGTGCTAAATCGCTACCCATGACGGTAATACCTGAATTTACGGATACAGGTGAAACAACTGTTAAATTCAAATATAATTTACCGCTAAAACGTTTATTAGTTAGTTGATATTTATTGTGACCAAACTTTTGATTACCTTGAATGTTTATTCTGTCAGGTGCTGTTTGAGGAAGAGAAATAAAATTATAGTTACTAGGCATATTTTTTGAGATTTTTTTAAATTAAAGTTCACAAATTACTTGTTTATAGTTAGAGCGACAAAATGCACTGTTGAAGTTTGAACATCTTGAAAATAACGCTGAGCTAAAGATATTTTTTTCGGCTCTATATTATCTTGAGATTCATTTTTGTAAGTAAACCCTTGAGGGAATTTAGTTTCATCAATATCATAAAAATATGCATTGCGATCGCAAGTTTTCCAATGTTTACCAATAGAGTTAAATTCTAATTCCTTATTTGGCTGATTTTGACTGAGCAACAACACTTGATACCCGCTACTATTTTTTTTCCAGCGTAACTCTAATTCCACGTTAAACATTTGCCCTTCTGCACTAATAAATTCGGGTGGTAAATAAGTTAAAATACCACTAACCTTGTGTTTCCAACGCAGAAAATAATAACTGGGTTGCCGATAACAATCTTTGAGTAATGTTTGTAATTTTTCAGAAGATGAAACTTGTTTACAACCAACAAAAGTCATGCACTAACTCCCTGTGGTAAGATATCACGCCATTGACGAACAGCACGCTCAAATAAATCTGGGACACCCCTTTCACTATCACCTTCCCAAATAAGCTGTACTCCAAAACCATAAGACATTTCTTCTGCTGTAATTATTGAGTCCTGTTTATCATCAATCGGAAATCCATACAGGTTTTCTTCTTGTAAAAATTCTCCTGCTCCTAATAAAAACGTTTTTGGCCAATTTAATTCTTTCCCAATGGCGTAGATTTTATCATCTCGCAACTCACAACCAGGATATTGCACTACTGCTGAGTGAAGTTGTAGTTTGACTGTACCCATACCGCGAGATTTGGCAAAACCAATACCAAACCAACCGTCATTTAAGTCACGCAATACTAAACCAATTAAACCCAACTGTGCTAAAGAGAAATTTTTCAGGTGAATTTTTGTGCGAAAATCTCCAGATGTACAAACTTCGTAGTTAAATAATGCACCCCTGACAGCAGAGCCAAATACTCTATCGATCGCGACTCCATTACGTTCTTCAATTTTCAATGGTTGGGATGGATTGGGATAAGCATCTTCGATACGAAGCCGACTAGCTATGATAGTACTGCCAAATAATTGGTCGGTAAACGAAGATTTTTTGTAGATTTCATGGGGAAGTAACTTCTTTTTTAATTCTTCTTGATTTCTAATATTTTGCTTATCTAATGGATTACTAGCCCAAATAGTTGTACTATTTTCTGATGGTGGTTTATCATCACCTACAGTTCTGACAATGCGTTCGGCATGAGCGCGAATTGCCCCTTTAAGCGAACTTCCTGGTAAAAAAATCGAACGTCCACCAGCATGATAAGTTTCCACAAATTCCATATCAGGTTTAGTTGGGTTTGCACCTTCTTTTCCCGACTTAATTAAAATTGGCCCATCGGGAATTATGCTGAGTTCAATAGTGCATTGGTTAACTAATCGCTTATGCATGACTAATTTTCTCCGCTTGTGGTATTAGCTATAGATTTTTCTGGAATTAAACACCTCAAGTACCAAAGTAGAGCTTCAGTCCATTTCTTCTTGAAATCATTAATTTCTTCTCCTCGATACTGATATTCATCCATATTTCCTGCAACTTGATTTTGCATATATGTTAATAACTTTCCAGAATCACCTTCTGCATCAAACCACTGCATTTGGTCAATTTCCAAACGCACAACTCCTAAACCACGAGAACGCCCACCTCCGAGCGGTATCTGTTCGCTTTCAAACTGATGTAAACCAATCGCCAACAAACCTAGTTCCCACTTTTCGGCATTTTCTACTACTACTTTCATATCAAAACTAGTACCAGAAGGAACTACCTGAAAATCATATAGTTTTCCATCTGCTGCTGTTTCAGTATCCCTATCAATTGCAACACCATCTCGTTCTTGATATTGTCCAAACCATGTATCGGCAACTACGGTTAAATCCCGCACTTGAAATTTACTAGCAAACCAAGGAGAACCGAATAAACGAGAAATTGAATCAGTTTGCTCTAATAATTGATCTGTTAAAACAGCATCATCTTGATAATCTTCCTTTAACTTTTTTATTGCTTGGTTACGAGCTTGACTGGTAAAATTAGCTGGATCTTCTGCTAAATTGATATTAATCCCCCGCAAAAAACTTTCAAGACGCGATCGCAATGCACCTTTGAAGCTGGCACCAGGAATTAATGGTCTATCTAATGCATCTTTTATTACAGGTAAATCGGCTCCAATTGGTTCGGTAGAACGACCGGAACTAATACGTAATGCGGTGACTGTAGAAAGTTTTCCAGTTATTTCTAAACGATTTTTAAACACATCAAACATAATTATTATCCGGTTTGATTATTTTCTTCAACATTTTGTAAGTCAATACGAGCGTCTATAATAGATGAATCTTTTTCTGTTTTTATTTTGTTGAGATACGTTAAATAGCGAGAACCATAACCAATATAACGACGAATTAACTGTATCCAAATATATTTAAAATCCGCACCGGGGTTATCCGTTTCTATTTGTTTAGCTTTAACTTTGATAGAAACATCTATATCCTGAATGATTCGAGCAGCAAGAGAATCTTTACCTCTTCCCCATTTTTCATCCCTACCAACTTGATAACAAATAAAATTTTTAATCACTTCTGCGCTATCAGTTGTGTCAGCAACGCGGAGTAAATTATTAAACTGCGATTCCTCTAATTTTTTATTCCCAGATTTAGTATATTTACAATTATCTAAAGCGGTTTCTATTGCAATCACTAAATCATCTTCTGATTGACGAATTGCTTGCTGTACTTTTAGCGCAATCTTTGGATCTAATATTTGAGTCATTTAGCCTCCTCTCGAAAAACTTGATGAAATTCATTACAAACTTCCACCTGTCCAAAACCTTCACAAGTGCGATCGCCTATTCCCGTTTTTGATAAATTTTCTAATGCTAAATACCATTTTTCTGGTTGCTTTGTACTAAATAAGTATACAGAACCTTTATTAGTAACTAATTCCACGTCTTTCATCAATCCCCAAGCGGAATTCCATCCACTACGGTAGTCATAGCTACTGTAAGCAACGTGCATTTCCAGCGATGAATCGTCAACATTGGTAAAATCTTTGAGCATACACTTTGAAATAACCGTAGTTCGCTGCCAGTTTTCGCTTAAAATAGCATCAGATTGTAAATCGATAGTGAAATAAGTTTTACCTGTTAATAAATCATTTTCACATTTACCGAAAATAGACCAAAGTCCCCATCTAGTTTGCAACGTTTGATTAAATTCTTCAATTCGATTTTGAATTCTTTTGATTGATGTTTCTTGTCTGCTAACTTCAATTTTGACTTTACCTAAACCCCTAGAAACAGAACCACCTATGCGAAAGTTATTTTTATTTCTTTGAATAAAATCTTGCAACTTTCCAGCTAAAGATTCATCAGAAACCCGCACAAAACCGCGAAAAACAAAATTATTCCATTCATCCGTTTTAGTACTTTTCAAAAAAGACTCATTTAAAACTTGAATGCTGTAAAGAATTTCTTCTTCCGAAGTTGCACGACGGCGATTAATTCCCACCCGCGTTAAAAAACGGCTACTTGCATCATGACTGTAATAATGACTATCTACTAAGCTATAAAAACTACCGTAAGTTTCCACCTGGGGGTTTGTTCCTTGGGCGATCGCTCTTGGATCGCTCGACTCAAAAGGTTGATTATAAGCTGCTGCACAAAAAGCATCAATAAGAGTATCAAAAACTCCATGTCCATTGCTACACTTAAAACCCGGATTGGTTTTGGAACTAACAGCAGTTGCTGGTAAAACCTTGATTTGACTACTGACAGCTATCGATTCATCATTGATTTTCCTCACTGCTGGATAAGCATTGCCAAAAATAGCCGGACTTTCATCTAAAAATAAACTTTGAAAATCACCTCCATTTTCCGCTAGATTTGCAGAATATCGACCGGATAAATGTAAAATTTGAGAGGCGATCGCACCCCGCAAAACCGAACCAGAAATATAGTTTTCTACCTCGCTAACGGAAGTACCGGGTTTTAGTTTTCCTAGTGCCAGGGGAGATAAAGCTGTAATAGTTAATTCCAGTTGCGTCATGGCTTTACCTCTGGTAATAAACTTAACCAAGCCTCATCGTTTTTCGTAATTTTTGGTAATCCTTTCCAGCGCAACCAACCCAACCCCGCAGACTTGCTACCACCCAGAGCATGAATATGATGTAAAGCTGCAATTATCAAAGGTTTAGCATAATTTGGGCAGTCTGGTTGTAGATGAATTTCTCCTTTAAAACTTAGTTGAGCATTTGCGGGAGAAGTTTCTAATAAATATAATTTTTTCTCATCTGCGGTACGTCTTCTGCGGTTAATTGTCACCCCCGGACGCAATACTTCTGGTAAATCTACTGAGGCAAAATCACAAATTAGGTCATCAACAATAATTCGTGAAGGTAAAATCGGATTGCCAAATATCTGAGAAACCAAACAGTGATATCCTCGATAGCCAGAAACTTGATAAGCTGTTCTAAACTGACTAGAAACTTCCGTTTCTTGAGGGCAAAGTGATTTAGCTGTGGGTGCAGAAAAGATTTGCCATCCCAAACAACGCGCCAATTTCTCGCATTCATGACGCAATCTGCCTTTAAGTTGAGAAGCTGGAATCAATAGTTGCCCTTGTGCATTACGCACAATAGGTTTGTCAGCTAAAGAACCACTCGATCCACCTGCACCTACACACAATGCACTATCAATTACAGCATTGAGAATAATAGTATCAGTTTCTATTGAAGTAAGGTTATCCAAATCAATCATTAATTTACCTCCCGTGGAGATGATTCCTCTGCAATAAATTCATCTGCTTCTTCTGGAATAAATGGATATAAATCAACTAATTCTCGCCAAATCGTTTCGTAGGTCATTTTCGATTTTTCTGCTTCTTGTGATTCTTCTTGTAAAGACATCCAAGGTGCTAAATTTCCATGATTAGATGATTCTTTTGGTTGACACCAAGCTAATTCAAATCTTTCCTGTAATTCTTGTCTAGCCAATTCGTTTGTTAAACGAACGCGAAAATAGCGATAATTAAGGATAGCTGTACGCTTACCTTTTTCCAGTAAACTGCGAATTTGATAAAGTTGCGAACGAGGAAATTTAGCTTTTTTAAAAGCATGAGCAGTTTCCAAAAGTCCTCCTAATTCATGTAGAGTATAGGGAGAAGCATAAAGCTTTAATTTGGATTGTCCATCTTTATTCTTAATTAATCCCTGCTCCCGAAATTCCTTGATATTAGAAGAAATCATCGTTACAGCTTTCATTACTAAAAAATCTACAGTTCCACTATAATATTGATGGTCTTTCTTCAATTCTTTAGCATATTTTTTCGCAGATTTTAATAATTGACTAACTAATTTATCTGCATAGTATATCGGTGTATCTTGCGCTGTAATTAAAACCCCAGTTGACATACTCAACAGACATTTAGAAGCTGGGATATTATCTGTAATGTAACGATGTGTAAATGAATTATATTTCTCTTCTTTTAATGAATAATTTCGAGTTTGTAGTAATAACCTTTCAAATTCATCGCCAATCATCTTAGCAATTTCTAAAGCCTTGTCAGCCGGTACAACTAAGAGTACATCATCACCACCAATAGTAATAATTTCAAAAGGATGAATTAAAACGGATTCTTTTTTCCTTCTGCTAGATTTAGCATCAGGTGTATATTTAGAAGGATGTAAATAACTTGCTAAAGCTTTGTAAACAGATTTCTCGGTAGCATTAAAAATATCTTGACTAAAAAGTCGATAGCTCTGGGATGTTTTAATCTTTTGACGAATATAGCCACCCATATTATTACCATCAGCATAGATATAAGCAACAAATCCTGATGGATTACTTGAGGAAGCAATTTCTCTTAAAGAGCGTGCTTCTTCTACTTTGTCTTTCTCACTAACACCAACAGAGCTATAATATCGATTTGCTAATTCTTGGTTCCCTTCTTCTTCAAGAAACTTCTTAAACTTATCTACCCAACTAGGAATCCAAATATCACCAGGTTTCCATTCCAAACCAGCATTGTTATACCATGCATGAGAACTTTCCCGTTTAGCAACCTCTCCTACTAAACGTTTTCGCGCTAAAGGCTCCGATAAAAAGCGAGTATTTGGCAACTCTGCCGTCATGATTGCACAACGGCGATCGCTTTCATCTCGTCGTAGATAAGGATGAGTTTCAAACATCGGTGGGTAGCAACGACTGGGACGATTTTCAACAGAATTACCGTTCTGACGAGGAGTGAATTCGTTATTTTCAACAGAATTACCATTCCGACGACGGGTGAATTCGTTAGCCAATTTTCCCACCAATTCATTAAAATTCTTACGGTTGTGAAACCTTTGCAAAGGATTGCTAACTTCCGACTGCTCGAAATAACTTTTAACTATGGGATTTTCTTGATTTTTCTCATACTTATCAAACCAAAAAGTATCTTCAATATTGTCTTGCAATAATCCAAATCGAAATTCCAACAACCGGAAAGTATCGCCAACCGCACAGGAATTTGCTGTTAAAGTTTCATCGGTATAGCGTTTTTCAATTGCATTCGCCAAATCATCAACAAAAGCTGCCGGACAAAATGCGAGAATATTACCACCTGTAGAGTAGACGATCAATTCCGGAATTAAAGCTTGTCTTAGATTTAGATTAGGAAAATTTCTATCCAACCACTGCTCAATTGTAATTGACTTCTGACCTTCACCAAAAAAAGCAGGTAAATCAACCAAATTTATTCTATCGAGAAGCGCAGAAGCACCGCGTATATCATGGAGTTTAGCAGCTTCAAACACATATTGTTTAATCTTTGTCGCACCACCATAAACCAAACCGATAGGTGTATCTTCATCCCAAAGATTTGGATATTTATCTTTTAATTGTAAAAGTGTCTGAGGTTGATATTCTTCACCAATATCATAAAGTTGCTCTGCCAGCTTTACAAAACGTTGCACCTCATCAGGTAAAACCTGCTTTTCACCCTCACTTGCGCTTGTAGGAGCTAATAATACCTGTCGCATTTTCTTCAATTCACTGAGTTCATCCTGAACCAAAGTGTGCTTTTTGCCCCAAGCGAGACACCAAGCAAAAGCAGTGATTGTGCGCGTGCGAGAGTCGTTTGTCATCCAGTTATATTAGGAATTTTACTGATTTTATGTAACGCGATGCCAGATGACTTTCCGCCAATAGGCATTCGTTAGATGTGATATTTATATCATTACTAGTTTCCGAATTCAAGAAAAAATTTCCGTATTTTTCAATTATGAAGTCGCAAATAGGCTTTTTATCGGAAGAATACGTTTAGTGGTTAGTTGTTACTTTTCTCAGAAGAACTAGTTTTCATCCCCGTGAGGGGTTAAAGAATTAAAACTAATGCTCGATCAAGGTGGAACAGCTTCTGTTGCTGAGTTTCCATCCCCGTGAGGGGCTAAGGAATTAAAACCATGTCTGCTTTCCCCGGAGCGAAAGATGCTGGACAGTTTCCATCCCCGTGAGGGGTTAAAGAATTAAAACCAGATTTGTAAGAATACATCAAAATAGCGAGGGAAAAGTTTCCATCCCCGTGAGGGGTTAAAGAATTAAAATAAAGAGTTGGAGGAATAGGAATTATCCTTGCTTCAGTTTCCATCCCCGTGAGGGGTTAAAGAATTAAAACCTTTTCTCCGGCTCTTGCTGGTAGCAATGGGATTAAGTTTCCATCCCCGTGAGGGGTTAAAGAATTAAAACACCTAGTGGAAAATATGGCAGTGGAACTCGCTAATTTGTTTCCATCCCCGTGAGGGGTTAAAGAATTAAAACGACTTGATTGACTTTCGCCCCATCGCTTGCAAGATGTTTCCATCCCCGTGAGGGGTTAAAGAATTAAAACACGAATATCTGGAACTGGAGCACACGTTGTGCATTCAGTGGTTTCCATCCCCGTGAGGGGTTAAAGAATTAAAACCAGTTTATTTTAGATATTTTTTCTGGATGTGGTAAAGATTGTTTCCATCCCCGTGAGGGGTTAAAGAATTAAAACCGTTGATTGGGATTGCGATAAGAATGGAACTTTCTCGTTTCCATCCCCGTGAGGGGTTAAAGAATTAAAACAAGTTACAAGTAATAAATTCGCTATATTTGCGGATCGTTTCCATCCCCGTGAGGGGTTAAAGAATTAAAACCCTACCTATTTAGAACCCTTACTATAACTGGATTCCAAGGTGCCATTTTAGCGGGGGGTCTAATTTAACTACCAATAAACCGAAGTTATCGATAAAAACTAACCCAAACACCAGCTTCAAAGCACCATGCAATAGTCAATTAGCGGGGGGTAACGGAAGAATCATTGTTATGGCGATCGCCCTACCCCCGCTAAAATCTTACGTATACTCTGTCAAAACAAACACTGCTGTTTTGAATTGGAAACGTATAATTAAGTTGTCAAGGTTCTGTAATTTCCTTGATAGAGTATAACAAAAAACTCTAAAATTTTTACAGCAAAATAACAAATTTAAGATTATATTTTTTTACCATACCCAATGCCCCATGCCACATCTTTTGGTATGGGTTTGCAGTTGCTTAGGGGAGATAATTTCCGCGCTCGTCTTGATTGGGGTATTCCTTTAGTATCGGTAAATTCAAGGAAGAGGACATGCCAAGAAAACGGTATTTATTTTACGTTGCAGTACAATCCTTATTTGTTAAAGTTATTGGCATATCAGATGTTGACAGTTCTACCGTTAGTCGCATAACCACTGAAAGTAGAGATAGAAACCAGCGATGGTGATTCCGGGGATATCAAAATTGCCACACCAGAATTAACTATAAAAGATGGTGCAAATATTGCAGTTAATAGCCTAAGCAGAGGAATTGGTGGGAATATTGAACTAGAAACAGATGCTTTAAACCTTGATAATGGCTTGATAGATGCGACAACTCGCAGCACTACAGGTGGCAATATTAATGTTGAAGCAGATGATATTCTTACCATGCGTCGAGATAGTCAAATATCCACCCCGGAATAATAATACTAATCGCAGAAATAATTTTATCACTACTTTAGCCTGTCAAGAGCGTTAGAATCAACGTTCAGCAAACAAAAGGTAAAAAATTATATCTTGTAGATTCTCAACAAATTTAGCTTAATACAATATTTTGAGAATGTTAGGACTTACGCAGCAATCACGGAAAATATAGTGTTCCAGACATTCTAGATCCCCTTAGCCCCCCTTTTTTAGGGGGGCTTGCGTGAGTCCTGAATGTATTAAGAATTAAGCATTGCTATTGACAATATACACTCGCCCTGAATTAAAAATCCAGTTAAAGTTGACTTGGTGGAGCACTAGTTTGTCAAGCATAAAAATGCAAATAATTATGCATTAACTAGCTGGACTTAGGAATTAAAAAATTAGCATAATACAAATATTGTCGCAAAGCGGTTAAAGAAGATGTTTTAAAAGTATTCGGCGGTTAAAACCGCTACTACATAGGCTAAGTCCACCTCCGTGGACTAATTGTTTTTAACCCACGTTCACCGAGTGTGCCCTAAAAGGGCATAGTAAGGCTCAGCGTGCCCGGAGGGTATATTAAATTGCCAGATGAATTATTAAATTACACTTTTAAAACATTCTCTAAAGAGTATCGCTTACCGACAGAATTATTATTTACTTATTAAGTAAGTCATCTGGCTGCAAACTTACTAGTACGAGGTAAATAGAGCAACCATCTGAAATAGATGAAAGCTTTATAATATAAGTCTTTTTATTTTTGCCTTTTTACAACCAAATTGTGAATAATAATTCGATATTAATCAACTAATAAATCATATTTTTATTGATGTCCATTCTCATATAATGACAATAAAATAAATCCATGAAAACTGACGTAAAAAGCCAAAATTATTCATCATTAAAATCCCATAAAAACTATAGCCACAAAAATAAAAATCGTTTTCTATTCTGGCTATTGGGGTGTGCTTTTTTGGGTGGAACATTCTATGCAGTACAACATTTTGTGGTTGCGAATATTCCTCGAACCCAAAGTAAATTATTGACTGCTCCAGTCAGAAAGCAAAATCTAAACATTACGGTGTCGGCTAACGGCACTATTCAACCAGAGCGCACGGTGAATTTAAGTCCAAAAAATGCTGGTATTTTAAAAGAGTTATTAGTAAACGAAGGTGATTTAGTCAAGCAAGGGCAAATTATTGCTTATATGGATGATTTAAACCTACAAGGTGAACTGATTCAGTCAAAAGCAAAATTAGCTTCAGCAGAGGCGAATTTACAAAAATTGAAATCGGGAAATCGTCCTGAAGATATTATTCAAGCACAAGCACAATTAGAAGAAAGCCAAGCAAATCTGACCAAATTAATTGCAGGGAATCGTCGTGAAGAAATCACTCAAGCCGAAGCGCGTTTAAAACAAGCAGACTTAGCTTTTAAGCAAGCAAAGGAGGAATTTCAGCGCTACGAACGATTATTTAAAGTTGGCGCAATATCCCGCCAAAATTTCAGCGATTATCAAACAAAGCGGGATACAAGTATGTTGCAATTACAAGAATCTCAACAAGCTTTAGCATTAAAAAAATCGGGTACGCGAAGGGAAGATATTCAACAAGCACAAGCAAGAGTTAAACAGTTACAACAAGCTTTCAAATTAAGTCAAGTGGGAGCGCGAAAAGAAGATATTGCACAAGCACGAGCTGAAGTTAACTCTGCACAAGGTTCTTTAAAGACTATTCAAGCCAGAATTGATGATACAGTAATCCGCGCACCATTTAATGGCTTGATAGCAAAAATATACGCGGAGCCTGGTTCTTTTGTCACACCAACAACTTCTGGAAGTGTTGTTTCTTCAGCGCTTTCATCTTCGATTTTATCATTAACATCAAAAAATCAAGTAGTGGCTAATGTCGCTGAATCGAGTATCTCAAAAATTAAGATTGGTCAAAAAGTTAAAATCTTGGTAGATGCTTATCCAGAAAAAGTTTTTGAGGGGAAAGTATCGCAAATTGCAGCGAAGGCAACTATTGAGCAAAATGTGACTAGTTTTGAAGTCAAAATAGCGATTGTTTCTGAGGAAGAACAATTATTAAAATCTGGAATGAATGTAAGTGCGGAATTTCAAGTTGGTCAATTAGAAAATACTTTGGTTGTCCCGACTGTTGCTATTATACGTCAACAAAATCAAAGCGGTGTATATATTGTTGACGCAGATAATAAACCACAATTTATCCCAGTGAAAACTGGCGTTACTGTTAAAAGTAAAACTCAGATACTTTCTGGAATAACTTCTGATAAACAAGTTTTAATTAGTTCTCCACCAGGAATGAAAACTAATTCACCACAAGGTATTTTTCCTCCTGCTCCATAAAATGTACGGAAATAATTACCTAAATAATTCAATAGTTAAGAGCAGAAATAAAATTGCGAACATCAAATATATAAATTTAGGAAGATAGTAAATGGCTTTTAATTCAAAAAAACCCCAAGTTTCGATTTATTATGTAGATATTTTTTCAATGGCAGTAGAAGTGCTGTGGAGTAATAAATTACGCACGGGGCTAACTATGTTAGGGATGATTATTGGTATTTCTTCTGTTATTGGTATTACTTCTATAGGACAAGGTGTGCAGAAAGCAACGGAAGAAGAAATTAAGTCATTAGGCACAAATGTATTACAGATATTCCCCGGTGACGCAGCTAGAGGAAATGTGAGTCAAGGATTGGGTTCGACAAGTACTTTAACTTGGGAAGATGCGAAGGAAATTGCTGCACAAGCGCCATCAGCAGAAGTTGTTTCTGCTTATTTACAACATCAAGGACAAGTGGTTTATGAAGAAAAAAACACTTCTACAACTATTTATGGTGCAGATTTAAATTATTCCGAAGCTAGAAATACTTATCCACAAATAGGAAGATATTTTAATCAAGAAGAATTGAATGCTAGTAAGCAGGTAGCGGTGTTAGCTCCTACTGTTAAGCGTAATCTATTTGGGAATAAAAATGACGTTGTTGGTAAAACAATTAGGATTCAGGGTGAAGCTTATGAAGTGATTGGAATTATGGAAGCAAAGGGTTCCCAAGGTCCTATAGATAGAGATGATGGAGTATATATTCCACTCACAACTATGTCAGCACGAATTGTGGGTAACAATGCTTTATCTGGTATTTCAGTTAATACTATTTTTGTCAAATCGAGGAATCAAGAACAGCTTCTTGCTGCTCAATTTCAAATTCAAAATTTGTTACGGATTCGTCATAATATCTACCCACCTCAAGGTGATGATTTCCGAATAACAAATCAAGCTGATATTATCAAAACTTTTACAAATATAGTTGGTTTATTGACTGTTATGGTGGTTGCAATCGCCGGAATCTCTTTGGTGGTTGGTGGGATTGGAATTGCCAACATTATGTTAGTGTCGGTGGTGGAAAGAACGCGGGAAATTGGGATTCGTAAAGCTGTTGGAGCAAAGAATTCTGCGATTTTAAATCAATTCTTGGCTGAGGCGATTATTATTTCTAGTTTGGGAGGTGTAATTGGCATGGGAGGAGGTATTTTAATTGCCTTTGGTGCGGCAACTGTTTTTAATATTCCTTTGGTTATTTCGGTTTATTCAATTGCTGTTGGTTCTGGACTTTCCTTTAGTGTTGGTTTATTAGCTGGAGTAATCCCCGCACGTAATGCTGCTAAGTTAGACCCAATAACGGCTTTGCGTAGCGATTAAAAATACCCGCAGCCTAGAAGGCTAGGGCTAATATTACAAAGCCCACCTGCGTGGGCTAAATTCAGCGCATTATTATAAAGTATGTTAACTACACTTTTACATTTAATTTTTGATAATAACTGAAAATAGTCTAACGTATCATCAATGTAATCATAATTTACGACAAATATTGATATTGAATTTACCGATTTACTTAAACATATTTACTCAAAGTTTGTAATCTTTTTTTTTGCAAAAATTATGATTTATCTAGAATCTATTTCAAAAAACTATCGTTTAGGAGAAGTGGAGATTGCTGTACTCAAAGGCATTAACTTGTCTATAAAAGAAGGGGAATATATCGCTATCATGGGTGCATCTGGTTCTGGCAAATCTACTTTAATGAATATTCTTGGTTGCTTGGATCGTCCAACAGCGGGAGAATATATTTTTGAAGATAGAAATTTAAGTAGTTTTGATGATGATGAGTTAGCATATATCCGCAATCAACGGATAGGTTTTATATTTCAACAATTTAATTTATTACCCCGCTCAACTGCAATAGAAAATGTGATGTTGCCAATGATTTATGCTAATGTTCCGCAGCAAAAACGCCGCGAATATGCAGAACAAGCATTAGTAAAAGTCGGATTGGCAGAACGCATATTTAACCGTCCAAATCAACTCTCTGGGGGACAACAGCAAAGAGTGGCGATCGCACGAGCATTAGTTAATCAACCAGCTTTAGTTTTAGCGGATGAACCCACGGGTGCATTAGATAGTCAAACATCCCAAGAAGTAATGGATTTGCTATCAGAATTAAATCAACAGGGAATCACAATTGCTATCGTAACTCACGAACAAGAGATTGCCGCTCAAACAAAGCGAATTATTAAAGTTCAAGATGGTTTGATTATCTAAAATTAATGTATTGAATCACCGAAAATCTTGTAGAGACGTAGCAGTGCTACGTCTCTAATAGTGTGAAAGCATCACTTCATATTATGATTTACCAAGGTCATATCAGTCTTAATATTATTTGCCAATTGTAGGGAATAGAGATTTGCATATACTCTGTTTTGACTGATTAATTCTCTATGGGTACCCTCTTCGACAATTTGTCCTTGCTGAATAACTAGTATCCTATCTACACTGGTGACAGTAGATAACCGATGAGCAATAATAAAGCTGGTACGTCCTTTGAGCAAATTCGCTATAGCTTGTTGAACTAACTGCTCTGTTTGGCTGTCGATGTTACTCGTTGCTTCGTCTAAAATCAAGATTCGCGGGTTTACCAAAACTGCACGGGCTATACTGATTAACTGTTGTTGTCCTTTACTCAGATTTATTCCACGTTCTCCTAATTGAGTATCGTAACCTTGGGGTAAGGTCAAGATAAAGTCATGAATATTTGCAATCTTTGCAGCCATTTCAATTTCTGTTGCTGTTGCTTGGGGATTTCCGAAAGCAATATTTTCGGCAATGCTACAGCTAAAAATCACGGTTTCTTGGGAGACTATACCAATTTGACGACGTAAACTTGCTTGAGTGACTTTTCTAATATCTATTCCATCAATTTTGATTGCACCATCTGTAACATCATAGAAGCGAGAAAGTAAACTGATTATGGTCGTTTTCCCTGCACCTGTTGCTCCAACTAATGCAATTGATTGTCCCTGGTTGAGCATGAAAGTTCACTTTATCTATAACTTTTTGACTGGGTTTATACTCGAAAGACACTTGCTCGAACTCTACTTTACCCTGAATTGATGGCATTGTAATTGCATCTGTAGCATCTTGAAGTTTGACTGGTTGATCTAAAAGTAAAAAAATTCTTTCTAATCCGGCTAATGCAGATTGTGCTTGAGTATAGAAGTGGCTGATAATTTGGATGGGTTGAAAAAATTGCTGCACGTAAATTACAAATGCGGTGACTGCTCCTACTGTCATGACATTTGTGTAAGCTAGAAATCCTCCACAGGCTAATACAATAGCAAGAGCAAGTGTATTTAGAAAATCGATTGTTGGTAAAAAAGCAGAAGTAATTGCTGTAGCTTGAATATTCGCATTGCGGTTATTTGCGTTAAGTTGACGAAATTCTTGAAAGCTCAGTTGTATGCGGTTAAATCCTTGAACTTCCTGAATATTGCTAATATCTTCTTCCACTTTGCTAGAAAGTTGAGAAATTGTTTGTCTGGTGACTCGAAATTTTTCCCTAGCTAAACGTGCAAAAAATGCTGTTGCTAATAACATTATAGGTATCATTAAGTTTGTGAATAAACCTAATTTTAAGTTGATGGAAAGCATAACTATTGCGCTTGTCAATAAGCCAAAAAAGCTGCCAATAACTTGTGGTAATATAGGGCTGAGTAACTGATTTAATGTATTGATATCGCTCAGTAATCGACTCATTAAATCACCAGCTTTACTGTTATCGAAAAAGCTGAGAGGTAATGCTTGTAATTTGTTCATAATATCTTGCCGTAATTGAGCGAGTATACGCTGCATGATTACACCAACACGAGCAATCAAAATACGACTACATATAAATCCAATTAAATACAATATTGCCAGCAGCAATAACATCCAAGCGAGTCCAGATAAGTTGTTTTTAATAACTAAGTTATCTATTGACCAACCAAAAATAAAAGGTGGAATTGCTTGGGTAATAGAGCTAACAAGAATTAAACCAAAAATTAACGGAATCTCTTTCAAATATGGATGGAAGTATTTAGCAAAACGATGGATAACAGGTAATGATTGATTTACCTTAGAAGTCGATTTAACAAAAATGTGAGATTTATTCATGAGTTAAAATATCCTATGAACACGTTTACTTATCACTACATTAAAACTCTCTAATTACCAATTCTTCTCTAACTCTTTCCTCTGCGGTTTTTTAAATTAATAATCTTCTCCTAAAAGGAAGCAAAATATCTGTTAAATGAGAAGTATTTATTTCCCTCGATTAAAAACCTGAATATTGCATTGCGGTGAGTTTATCTTTTACAACTAATTCCCCTTCATCAATAATAAATATTTTGTCGGCTTGACTAATTGTATTGTTGATACGTTGGGTGAGATAAATTAAGGTATATTCACGCTGTTGCTTGAGAATATTTAAAGAGTTCTGAATTAATGCTCCTGTCTTGGCATCAACCGCAGACAAACTATCATCTACAATCAATATTTTATAGTCGTTTAGTAAAACACGAGCGATAGCAATTCTTTGTCTTTGTCCCCCCGATAAACCAATTCCTCTTTCTCCAATCACAGTATCGTAACCATCCGATTGGGTAATAATAAAATCGTGGATTTGAGCAAATTTAGCTGCTTCAATTACTTTTGATAAAGGAGCATCTGGCATTCCATAAGCGATATTTTCACGGATAGTTCCAGAAAATAAATTAGCGTCTTGAGAAATAAAACCGATGTGAGAGCGTAAATCAATTAAATTTAAACAGCGAACGTCATACCCATCAATCCTTACCGTTCCATTGGTTGCATCGTAAAAGCGTGGTATCAATTTAGCAATTGTACTTTTACCTGCTCCCGTCATACCTAGAATTGCGACTGTTTCTCCTGGCTGAATTTCAAATGAAATATTTTTGAGAGTATTTTCTTGCACTTCAGAATAGCAAAAATTAACATTCTCAAAAGAAATTTTACCTTTACATCTATTCAAACTAATTGCATTTGTAGATTCTTTAATTTCAACCACAGTATCTATTACTTGATAAACCCTAGTGACTGATGCTGCGGCTTGAGCAACCGATGAAAAAGCTAAACTAATTTGAAGAATTGGTTGAACCATGAATAATAGATATGAATTAAATGCAATCAATTTACCAATCGAAAATTCACTGCGAATTACTTCAAAACCTCCAAATCCAAAAATCGCCACTCCCAGCAAATTAGTTAATAAAAAGATGACAGGAAAAGTATCTCTAAGGACATAAATTGTTTTGATGCTTGTGGAAAGGAATTCCTGGTTGAACGCAGCATAACGTTTTATTTCTGTTTCTTCCCGTACAAAAGCTTTGATTGCACGCACTCCCAGTAAATTTTCTTTTAAAACTGTATTTAGCTCATCTAATTGTATCTGCACCTTATTAAATAATGGAGCATTTTTATGAAAAAAACCGCCCAGCAATATCAATGACATTGGTATAACTAACAATGCTATTAAAGCTAACTTCCAATTCATTAATAGTAAGATGATTGCGCTGCTCAATAACATAATCGCAGCACCGAAAATTTGTAATAGTGTTGTAGCAATGAAAATGCGAATTTGTTCGATATCATTACTAATACGGGTAAGTAATTGGGATGTAGAGGTACGTTCTTGATAAGCTAAATCGAGATTTTGAGTTTTGTGAAAAAACTGATTTCTCAAGTCATAAGCAACACCTTGAGATACCGTCTCACTCAAAAAACTTTGACCAAAATTGAATAATCCCCTTACTAAAGCCAGTAAAAGCATTAATCCCCCACAAGTCAGAATCACTCGTAAGTCATTTTCTTTTATACCCGCATCAATACCCCAGCCAATCAGTTGAGGAGTCAAAATATTCGCAACACTCAGCATTAACAAACTGGCGATCGCACCGAATACCATTCTGGGGTATTTCTGCAACATTGCTACAACTCGTTTGAGTGATTCGATTGGTATATCTGGTTTCTGTTTCATAATTTCTCCTGACTATAGTTTAAGTTGACTAACTAAATCGCATTACAATTTTTAATTACCAAGCCAACTTCTTACACTTAAAAACCCGGTTTCTTTTGGTGAAAGCATTATTATCTCGTTTTCAAATCAGCAAGAAACCGGGTTTCTTTGGCTTGTTGAGAATGGTGTAAGATATCAGATAAACCAACTTTTTCTTTGTGGATTGATGTTTGACTTATTTTGTTAGATGCTTGCTTTACTTCATTCGCAGTTAATAGCGCAGTCAGTGCATCGATAACATAGTTGCTTTCCGCAAAACTATCGGTAGCTTCTTCTTTAAAAAAGCGTTGCACCTTTTGCAATTCGGAAACTAAAGAATCTCTATCTCCTTGGATTACCAACTGTGCTAAGCGGTTATTAGTGTTTGCAAATCTAGCAATCGCGTTTCGTCTTTCTTCTGTTGTTAGGATGATATCGACAATCATTGGTGCAGACTGAGCAATTAAACGGCTAATAATGCCAATTTCTTGTCTATAAACGGGAGTAGAAAAATCTAAGCTTCTATCTATTTTGACAGCTTCTTCTGATAAAAAAGTACCTAAACTCAAGGTTGTAAAGTGGCGAATTGCTTGAACGATTACCATTATCTGGTCGTGTTCTTCCGATGTTGAAAAAATTAATTTACCACCTTCATTTTTAATCAAATCTAAAAACCATTGGAAACTTTCTTGCATCCGACCCGGACATACGATAATTTTTTGAGATAAGAAGGATTCAACCCCAGGAGCAAACATTGGATGTAAGCCAATTACAGCCCCGCTATGATGGGAAAGCATAGCTTGCAAAACCGGAGATTTAATACTAGTTATATCGGCTAAAGCTGTTGTGGGAGAAAGATATTGAGAGGCTTTTTTAATTACTTCTAAAGTACAATCAATGGGAACGCAAATTAAAACTAAATCTACTTGACTGAGTAAATATTCAGCTTTATCCCAATCGTCATTATCTAGGATATTAACATCATGTCCGGCAGTAAGTAATTGTTGAGAAAAAAAGCGTCCCATTGCGCCTTTTCCACCAATTACAGTTACCCGTCGCGGTTTTGTTAGGCTTAAAGTTGCTTTTTTACGAGCAAGAGCAGCGGTACAACCTACAACTATATTTTGCCAAATTAAATTAGGAACACCAGCCTGTTGAAGCATTATTTGATAATTATGTAATGTTGTTTCTAAATCAAAGGTAGATGATTCATTTAAAGCCGCGATTCTTTTACCTAATAGCTGAATTATTTCTCGGTCAATTTGTCTAAGTTCTTGTTGCATTTTATCAATTACCTAGTGATATTTATTATGAGTTATTCGCTAGCAGAAGATTTATAACAATAAACCGCAGAGAGCGCAGCGAAAAGTATGGTCTTGGGGGTTTCCCCCATGAAAAACTTTTCAAGACAGAGGAAGAAGTTTAAGAGAGATGGCTGTAAAAATCTTTTTTCTCTCCCCCTCTTCCTCCTCTCAATAAAATTCGTTAATCTTCTATTACTACAAAAGTAATTATTGACGTTTAAGAAACATCTTCAATTTCAGTTTGGACGGTTTCTTCAAATTTTACGGGTCCCATAGTAATAGGAAAGTTCCAGTAGGGATGAACGGATATTAACGCTTGATTTGGAACGTTTTTTGGTTGAGCTACGGAGTTGTTAAAGGTATTCTGTGGATATCGAAAACGAACTGATAATGCATATTTTGATTTGCGAGCAACTTTTGGTACAAAAAGAATAAACTCATCATCTTGGGGAGAGTCTGAAGAAAGATTGGGAGAAGCTTTGACTAATTCCGGACGGAGTAAACTTACAATAGTTCGAGCTTCATCATGAGTTGTTCTTTCAGGACTTTGGAAACCATGTTCGGAAATTTCATCTTCAATATTGAGGTTATATTCTGGAACGGAAGCATAATATTCACTCAACATATCGGGACGAATTGGCGCTCCTCCTTTAATTGAATCATCAAAGATAAAATAGCCATTTACTTTATCACCGTTGAAATTAAATTTGTGTAGAGCAGCGTGGGCTGGGAGGTTAATCATAATTCCCTGAATCAAAAAGATTGCGACACCTAAAAATAATACAAATGTGATTTTTTGCCAGATTTTCATCATTCTTTCTCCTATTAGTTAAAAATTAGATTCGTATCAATTATTGATAATCAAAGATACTTAGAGGGGAATTATTAATCTTGAATTCCCCTGAAATAATTAATCGGAAATCTTTTCAATCTTAGTTTTCACTTGTCCCTTAAATAATGCTTTACCCAATGTTCTGGGGAAGTTTACTTTGGGAAATATTTCAACTTCAGCAGTACTTGGAAAACTAGTTGGTAACTCAGTTGAACCATGAAACGTTTCTACTGGATACTTAAAATAACTTACCAAGGAATATTTCGACTTTGGCTGTCTTTCAAAACTGCGTACTTGTAATAGGAAAAGGTCCTTTGGTTCAAAATCTTGACGCTTCTCTTCTTTTCCGTATGCTTTATCGTGTTCTGCTTTGATTTTTGCTAGGGTTTTATCTTCTTTACGTGCTAACATCACTACCGCATTACTAACTGTTCCGTCGAAAACTCCTTTTTCACCTAAATCAATTTTGTAATCCCTTCCTCCACCATAATATTGAGTCATATAAGGTGACTTTGTTTCACCTTTAGCAGAGTCATCATAAATCATGTAACCATCCACTCCTTCACCATTGAAAGTGAACTTGTACATAGCAGCTTGAGCGGGAGTCGTGTTAAATGTTCCTTGAACTAGTAACACTGCAAAACTAATCGCAACCACAATAAATAATCTTTTCCAAAAAGCCATTTTCTTTATCTCCTGTAATCTTTTAATGATGGTGTGATGATATTTACTGACGTTTTATGCTCTGAAATAAAACATCTCTCTTTACCTCTTTCCTTCGCGCTCTCCGCGCTCTCTGCGGTTATTTAAAGTTTGTAGTAAGTGCTTTAGCGCTCCGAATTTCATACTACGAACCCATCAAAATTAATGTGGTATTGACAGTGGTATTTTTCATTAGTTCTGAGGGATTAATTATTGTTTATACATGAGGGTTTTAGCCCTAAATATTTGGCGCTAAAGCGCAACTACGAACTAATAATGAAATAAACTACTTACTTGTGCCTTCTAATTTTTTTAGATTGAGAATTTTTTCACTAGGCGACAATTCTTTTAGAGGTAAAATGTTATATTCCTCTTTAATATCTGCAAGAGGTCGATTCCACATCTCTTCCCAACGAATAGCCCAAAGAGGACGAGCAGCACGTCCGCGCTGCCAGCCTTCAAATAGCGCTTCTAAGGCTAAATCTAGTTGCTTTGTTTCCACGGTTGCAAAGTGCAGAACCAACGCAGTCATCAAAAACGTTTGGTAAACTGTTGCTCCTTGACCGTGATAAAAACCTTGAAGCGCTAATTCTCCCAGCGTATCGGCATTGTAACCAGTAACAACGTGCCAGATATCATGAGTTTGCATCTTACGCAGTTTGATATAGCTTGCGTCATCGGGGGATTCAAAAGCGGTATAGTCATAAGCGGGAATACCGTTTGCAATCATGTGATGATAATAAACATAGCCCAAACTACCCGGAGGACATTGATTTTTGAGGTCTTCTAATCTATACTCAGGTCCAAAATAGCGTTGCTCAATCATCTCTGCCATTCCGGGACTAAGACGCAATTGCTCAACGTATTCGCAAGTTTGTATTTCTTCCAAATGTCTTGTAACTTCTTCGAGCTTGAAATAATCTTGCAGTTCTGAATCGTTAGGATTTGCTGCTATAGATAAAAAAGCTCTGATAAAATTGGGGTCGTTGAGTAGAGATTGCGAATTGGGTAGGATACTAATTTTCTCTGTTATCTGCATAAAAACTCCTTTGAAGATACGAGTAGATGTGAATTGGAATTAACGGTGACTGGGAAAAATTAGAAATTACTTTTGTACCCAGTCACCAAAAATATCTAAAAATATGCTTAATGAGTCAGAAGAATCCTTTCCTGGGGTTGGGAAAAGCTCACTCCAGGAGCAGGGGCTGGTCCTAATGCAACATCACCCCAGCGCATTACGCTTGCACCGGCATTTGATGAGGAACCCATTGTATAAACAAGAACTAAATCATTTTCTCGAATCTTACGGGATTCAGCGGCGTGATAAAGGTTCGCAATCGGAAATGTCGGCCCAATATTTGCATACAGGGGATTGAGGTTAATTGTGCGGTCTGGGTCTATTCCTAATGCACGAGTACAAACTCTGGAATACCAAGCGCTGGGAGTGTTGAAGGCAAAAAAGTCAATTTCATCTAAGCTGACATCAGCAGCCGCAATCGCGCCATGACAGCACAACCGAATAAACTTGACTGTGGTTTCGTTAAACATTTTGCTTGCCCCTTTACCACCACGGATGAACATTTTAATGTTGCCTTGCTCGTCAGTGGTGAATTCGTTGTAAAAGGCACCGCAGGTAGCAGCGGTATTCGCAATTTTACTACCCAACACTCCCTGGTTTTCTTTTAAACTACCAACTACAAACGCTCCCGCACCATCACCCGATAAAAATGCCAGGGTATCATTTTCGTCAGTATAGCGAGAGTAAGTAGTTGAAACCACTACCAAAACATTGCGGTATTCTCCCGTTCTGACCAGGGAGCAAGCAGTCTGGAGCGAAACTAACGCCGAAGTGCAGGTTGATTCTATATTCCATGCCGCATTTTGCAACCCTAATTTACCCGCGAGGAAAGCAGCATTCCCTGGTGTAACTTGTTCGGGAAACAGGGAAGTAACCAACATCAAATCAACATCTTCGGGTGCCAGCTTTGCCGCTTCGAGTGCATCCATCGCCGCGCGGTATTCTAGAGAAAGCGAGGTTTCATCCTCAGCTACCACCCGCCTTTCTACCGTACCGCGAAACGGGTCTGACATATAGGGTGCTAGTTCTTGCGACCAGATATCTGTGGAGCCGTCGGGTGCAAATAATCTTGCTAAAGTCTTCTTTTCGGCTACAGCCACCATCTCCGGATAATTCTCTCGATAATAATCGTTAGTGCGGATGATGCTGGGAAAATTAACGGCGATCGCCCGAATGCCAACTGGTTGTAAGTTCATGATTTTTCTCCTTTAAATTTAATAGCTATCGGTAAATGAGGTATTGATCCAAACGGTTTAAGTCCCCCACCATGCGCCGCGATAACTGTTCACTGTTCGCTGTTAGCTGAAATAGCTCCTTGTTGGATGAGGCTGCGAATTCTAGCACCAATGGGAGCGGGTTGTGTGGGGTCTAAATTAATGTCAATTACAAAGGGAACTGTGGCAGCAAGGGCTGTTATTAAGGCTGCTTCGAGTTCCGACTCTCGGTCAACGCGGATACCGTCTGCACCCATTCCCCGCGCTAACTGAACAAAATTTGTACTCGGTATTTCAGTATCCACCCCTGTAAATCCTTGTAAATTCATACCTTGGGCGCACATATTGTAGCGTCCGTCATTAAGTACAATCCACACGGCAGGAATTTTGAATCGAACTGCGGTACTGACTTCGCTATTCATCAACATTGCACCGTCTCCCACAATGGCAACAGCTTTACCATTCCTTCCCCAAGCCGCTCCGACTACTCCGGTAACGGCATGACCCATTGCTCCCACACCAGTACTAATTCGGTAGCGCCCCGGTTGTTTAAAGCACAGTCGATTAGTTGCCCAAGCAAAGGAATTTCCGGCTTCAGCCAAGATTACAGCATCGCTACCATCAACGATAACCTGTTGAATTGTATCCATTAAAACTTCCGGTCTGACTAAACCATTATGGGAAGAAATCTGTTTTTGCTCTGGATGGGGCAGTGTTGGTAAATTTCCAGGACGTAGGGGAAAGTGAGATAATAGAGATTTCAGAAAAGCTTTGACTTCCGATTGAATTGAGAAAATTGATGCTTCCGGGTAAGCAACTCCAGGTACTTCCGGGTCAATATCTACATGGATAAACCCACCAGCAGGTACCATTTGCGGATTCCAGAACGAAGTTGGTTCTCCCAAACGGGTTCCCAAAACCAGGATGCGATGGGGTTGCTGCTCCTGCATATATGCGAGAACAGAACTATGACCGCTAAACCCAGTCACACCGACAAATTGCGGATGATTTTCGGGAAAAACGCCTTTAGCACGGGGAGAACACATCACCGCAGCCCCAGTACGCTCCGCTAATTCGCGAATTTCCGCAGCTGCACCTCTAGCACCGAAACCAACCCAAATTGCAAAGGGTTCCTGAGAAAGTAAGCGCACGCATTCAACAGTTGTATGTTCGCTAGGGGCTAATTCCCCACAAGTAAACCCAGTTTGGTACTTTACCGCGCATGGTGTAGTTTGAATTGGAGTCGGAATACTGATATGGGCAACAAAACCCCCCGGTTGGGATAAACCTCGTGCCAATCGTCGGGAAATTTCCGGGATTTCATCTCCATTCTCCACAATCGTAGCGTAGTTAAATAATGCTCCAGGGGTAAACAAACCCGAAATCGGCATAGTATGAGCGCTTGTTTCTTGACAAGCCCAACGTCCGCGATTTCCCGTTGCAGTTGCCGCAGAGATTAGAATTACCTTGGCACCTTCTCCCCTAGCAGCCAACAATCCAGTCAGTACATTAGTGATACCCGGACCCGTAGTAACGAATACTACCACCGGACGATTGCTAGCAAAGTAAGCTTCACAAGCTGCAAAAGCTGCTCCCGACTCGTGGCGAAAATGGAGAACTTGAATATTGCTGCGGTTGAGCGCTGCCCAAAGTGGTCCAATACCACCTCCAGAAACACCGAATGCAGATTCCACCCCCATATCTTCCAACATTTTGACCGCAGTTTCTCCAACTGTCAGTTGAGTTGGTGTTAATTGGGTGATTTGTTCATTTCCAGGTGGGGAGAAAATTGAAGATGTAGATGATTTTGTAATTTGATACGATTTGGTATTCATGTTTTTAATTAGTAATTGGGGATTGGGGATTGGTAATTGGTAATTGGTAATTGGTAATTGTTACTCACTTCTGGCTTTAAGCCGACCTATTTTTCTCTATCTCTCCAACTCTTTCCTCTGCGGTTTTTTTAATCAGTAATCATCAGAGCGGAAGCAGTAATTGGGAATTGGTAATCGCACATTCTTGCTGGCGCAAAAATCTTTTCATCACCTTCCCCGTCGGATTTTTTGGTAGTGAATTAACAAATTGAATTTTTTGGGGAATTTTATATGCTGCCATTCTTTGATTGCAAAACTGAATTATTTCTAATTCGCTAATTTGACTGTTGGCTTTGCAGACAATATTGGCTTTAACTATTTCCCCTTTAATCGCATCGGGAACTCCATAAATTGCAACTTCTGCAACTGCATGATGTTGGTAAATTACATTTTCTACTTCTGTAGGATATACTTTAAACCCAGAAACATTAACCATATCTTTTAAACGGTCGGCAATGTAGAAAAAGCCTTCTTCATCCATACGACCAATATCACCACTATGCAGCCAGCCATTTTTAATTACTTCTTGAGTTTCTTCAAGACGCTTCCAATAACCGAGCATGACATTGGGACCTTTAATAATTATCTCCCCCAATTCTCCCGGTGATACCTGATTTCCATCACTATCAACAACTTGCATTTGGACATTTTCGATAGGCATTCCAATGGAACCAAACTTATATTTTAAATTGTGGTTATAGCTAGCGCAGGGTGATGCTTCTGTTAAACCGTATCCTTCATGAATCACTTTTTTATACTTTTCTTGCCACATACGAGCAATTTCTACGGGCATGGGAGCGGCAGCGCTAAAATAATAACGCAAGCTGCTAAAGTTATATTTAGAAGTGTCTTGATTCAGCAATCGGATAAATACAGTTGGTACTCCAAAAAACATTGTTACCTGATATTTATCAATGCTTTCTAAAGCTACTTCTAATTCAAATCTTCTTTGTAAAATGATAGTCGCACAAACATTTAATCCAGCGTTGAAAATTGCATTTTGACCGAAGCAATGAAACAAAGGTACATATAGCAGCAATCTATCATGTTGATTCATCCCAGAACAGCGATTGTGTGCGGAGATATTAGAAATAATATTACCGTGGGAAAGAGTTGCACCTTTAGGAAAACCCGTAGTTCCAGAAGTATAGACAATACTAGCAGGAGAATCCCATTCCATCTCTACAGCGCGAGCTATGGGAGAAGCATTTTCAATCAAAGCTGTAAATTCGATATCTTTATCTTTCTCTACCGTACCCTCAGCAATCAAAATATGCTGTAAATGAGGTAAATCGCTATCAACTAAGTGCAAACGTCCCGATGCTGTGGTCACAATTGCTTTAGCAGTACAATCATTCAGAACATAACTAACCTCAGCCGACTTAAACATTACATTCAGGGAAACTGCAATCGCGCCAATTTTCAAAATTCCTAAATAGGCAATAGCAAACTCCGGTATATTTGGCAAGAACAAAGCAACGCGATCGCCTTTTTCAATCCCCAATCCCCGCAATGCATTAGCTGTACGATTAACTAATTGGTCAAAATGCTTGTAGGTATAAAACTTATCTTCGTAAATTATTGCGGTCTTGTTGGGAAATAGCCGATGACCGCGTTCGACATGATGTGCGATATTCATAATTTTAAAGGTCAAAGGTTGAAGGTTAAAGGTTAACTGATTTCAAAGCGGATAAAACTTCTGAGATTGCAGTAACAATTTGTCCGCCACGAGTAACATCGTCAGCAATTTTACTAATATGAGAATCTAAACCTTGCTCGTTGTCATCCCATATATAAGGACGTTCTTTACTTGGTGGTCTGCCAACAACATTCCGAACTGCCATGTATAAATCTTGAGTAGCGGGTGATAAAGTTGCACGAGCATCATAATGTCCCGCAACTGCATAGGTACGCAAATCCACCGATTGCACCCCAAACATCAAAGCTAAAGCGATATATTGTTGAAAAATCTCTACACTGGTTCGCGCTAAATTAGCTGAAGCAAACCCCTGACTATTAATATTCTGGTTGTATTGTTCTGCATGGGTAGGAAATCTGTCAGCAATAGAATTTCCATAGAAGGTTAACAAAGGCATAATCGAATTACCAGTAATTTGCAATCCCTTTAAACCCATATTCACAGTACGCTGTTGATTTCCAACTAGGGACGGAGACAATCCATTATTAAACTCCGGAGCCACTAAATAAGCGATTTGTACATCTAAATGTTTGGCTAACATTCCAATGTGATAGCGCAATCTATCCATTCCCACACCAATGTACTGTCCCAGAAAATTGCCCCCATGATAACTAGCTTGATTTTCTACATCAATTAACGGGTTATCGGTGACAGAATTTATTTCTATCTCCACCTGTTTGGCAATATCTTCGATACCGTCTACAATCGGTCCCATATACTGTGCCAGACAGCGTAATGAATAACGATCCTGAATGGGATTTTTACCTCGATAATTGTGGGAACCATCTAACTCATCGCGAATTAACCCAGAAACCTGCCAACAATTCCAGCATTTGGGAAGCAGCCCAAACTTGCCCGGAATGGGGTTTTAGTTTATGAATATATTCGTGAAAAGATTGATTAGTACCTTCCAAACCTTGAATTGTTAAAGCATGGGTTCCGACGCTCAAAGCTAATAAAATTCTCGTATCTTGGACGCAATTAGCCGCAATTCCAGTCATTACAGAAGTCCCATTCATCATTGCTAATCCTTCCTTGGGAAGTAATTGCAACGGCTCTAAACCCAGCTTTTGCAGTGCTGTTGGTGCATCCATTTCTTCACCGTCAAAATCTACGATGTAGCTGGAATTTAAACCAATTAATGCTCCAGAAATATACGCTAAAGGTGTTAAATCCCCACTAGCACCAATCGAACCAAATTCGGGTACATGAGGAGTAACACCAGCATTTAAGAATATCAGCATCCGCTTGATGAGTTCCAGACGAATACCCGATGCACCAGCAACGTGAGAGTTAGCACGTAACAGCATCGCAGCCCGAACATCAGCTAGAGGTAACTTGTTTCCCGCACCCACCTTGTGATAGCACATCAAATTATTTTGTAGTAAAGTCGCAGATTCCGGCGAAATTACCACATTTGCCATCCCACCAAAACCAGTAGTCACCCCATAAATTGGCTCCCCCGATTCAACAGCATCGCGGATAAAATCGCAGGATGCTTGAACATTGGCTAATTTTTCCAGATTTTCAGTTAAACGTACCCGTACTCCATAACGCGCTACACTTACCACTTCCTCAATCGTAAGTTGGCGATCGCCAACAATTACCGCAGCATCCGAATTATTTAAAAAAGTAAACTGTTTTGAGGAGACATTGTTTTGAGTTAAGCGAGTTGCATCCATGTTGTTGACCTAATATTTTTTACAAGAGAGGTTTTAGCGTAAACAAAGACCAGATACTTCTGAATCTATAGATAGTTGTTTGGAAGTAATGCAGGGCTGATGCTGTTCCCAGCGACCGAAAAATTGACTCAAATGACTTATTTCCCGCATTAATTGGGCAAAACTAGCAAAATCAAGTGACTGAGGACCATCTGAAAGCGCTTTTTGAGGATTGGGGTGAACTTCCACCATCAAAGAATCGCAACCAGCCGCAATAGCAGCCTTTGCCATTGGACTAACCAGTTCAGATTTACCAGTAGCGTGACTGGGATCAACGACAATTGGCAGGTGAGTTAGATTGCGTAAAACAGGAATTGCAGATATATCTAAAGTATTGCGAGTATACTTCCTGTCGCAAGTTCTAATTCCCCGTTCGCAGAGAATCACATTGGGATTTCCCGCTGCCAAGATATATTCTGCTGACATCAGCCATTCCTCAATCGTGGCTGATAAACCTCGCTTCAGCAACACCGGCTTATTAGTTGCACCGATTTTTTTCAAAAGTGAAAAATTTTGCATATTGCGGGCACCAACTTGGAGTATATCTGCAACCGATGCGATCGCCGATAATTCAGAACCATCCATCACTTCAGTAATAATTCCCAAACCAGAAACTGACCTAGCAGTTGCCAACCATTCCAAAGCAGTCTCTCCATGTCCTTGGAAAGCATAAGGAGAAGTTCTGGGTTTGTAAGCACCTCCCCGGAGAAACTTTGCACCTGCGGCTTTAACTTGCAGCGCAGTTTCCACAATCATCTCTTCGCTTTCCACAGAGCAGGGACCAGCAATTACAACTAGAGGATGATTTTGACCGAAAGTAACATTCCCAGAAGGAGTCGAAACTTTAATATTACTGGGTTCACCATAGCGAAACTCCAAACTAGCTCGTTTGAAAGGCTTATTTATCCGCAGCACCTGCTCAATATAAGGACTTAAATTTTGCACCTGTTGTAAATCGATTTCCGCCGTATCACCAACCAAACCAATAGCTACTTTATTTTTCCCTCTAGATACTTCTGGTAAAATATTCCAGCGTCGAAGTTCCGTACATAATAATTTAATTTCTTCTTGAGGACAACCAGATTTAACGACGATAATCATTGTTTTCACCTTCCCCTTAAATCTATAATTTGCTATTTACTTGTAAAAACTTGAATTTGTGTAATTACTGAGTTGAAAAATCAGCGGAATAATTGGCGCTCAGTAATATTGCTGTTGTCGATAATTTACACATTAAATCGGATTCAAATGTTACGCATCAGCCTTTTATGCTTATTGAAGTGCAGTATTAATACCTGGTGGATGCATGAATGTGAATGGGGAATTGCAGAAAAGTGCATTGTATTTTTTATTCGTCAAGATTTAATCCATTTCTTAAATAAAACGCTAATATCATTGGATACTCTATAATCAATATAAATACGTAGTCTATGACCGTAAATAAGTATGTAAAATTAGCATTAGTGGGATTTTTCAGTTGTTTGAGTACAAGCTTGATCGCGTCTAAAACCCTGGCACAGCAAAGTAATATCATCCCCGACAATACTTTAGGTGGAGAAAATTCTCGTCTAAATTCCAATGTCGAGATTAACGGAATAAATGCAGACAAAATTGATGGTGGAGCAAGACGCAATAGTAATTTATTTCACAGCTTCAGCGAGTTTAATATTAACAACACTCAAGCGGTTTATTTTGCTAATCCCGATGGTGTACAGAATATATTGAGCAGGGTAACTGGTGGGAATCAATCAAATATTTTCGGTACCTTGGGAGTTGATGGTGCAGCGAATTTGTTTTTGATTAATCCTAACGGAATTGTATTTGGAGAAAATGCGAGTTTAGATTTAAAAGGTTCTTTTGTTGGAACAACTGCTTCGGGGTTACAGTTTGGTGAACAAGGTAGTTTCAGCGCTACAAATCCAGAAATACCAGGTTCATTAACCGTCAATCCTTCGGCTTTGTTTTTCAATCAAGTAGAAGCGAGTGGGGGAATAATTAATAAGTCTCAAGCACCAGCAGGAATCAATCCTTATGGATTTGAAACTACAGGATTAAGAGTACCCGATGGTAAAAGTTTGTTGCTTGTAGGAGGTGAGATTAATTTTGATGGAGGTCGATTAAGAGCTTATGGGGGGAATATTGAATTAGCTGCTGTAACTGTTCCGGGAACGGTAGGATTAAATATTTCTGGTGATAATTTTAGTTTAAATATTCCTGAAGATGTTGAGAGAGGATATATTTCTTTAACAAATGAATCTTATTTAAGTGTTATTGGTGCTGGTGGGGGAAATTTTACGATTAACGCTCGTAATTTAGAAATTTCCGATTCAATTATATTTGCTGGAGTTGTTGGAAACTCGGATAATCCCGACGTACAAGCTGGAGATGTGAACCTTAATGCTACGGGTTCAATTGAACTCAAAAATAATGTTTTGATTGATAACAGTGTTAATAGTCAAGGTAATGCTGGAAATATAAATATTAATGCTAATTCACTTTTTATAAGTGAAGGTTCTGCAATAAGTAATGACACCTTCGGAATCGGAGATGCTGGTAATATAAACATAAATACTCGTGAGAATATTTCCTTACAGGGTAGTGGTAATCTACCTTGGTTTAATAATAGTAACGATGATATTCAATTAACTGCAATCTCTAGTATGGTATTACCGGAAGCTACAGGTAATGCAGGTAATATTCAATTAACTACTGGAACTCTTTCTCTTACGGATGGAGCTTATATTTATAGCGATACTACTGGGAAAGGTAACGCAGGCAATATTACTATCAATGCCCGCGATACTGTTAGTTTTGATAATGTTAGTAGCGTTACTAGCAACGTCTTTATTGGGGTAGTGGGTAAAGGGGGAGATATTCGGGTGACAACCGGAAACCTTAGCTTAACTAATGGAAGTAGTCTATCGACATCAATGTTAGGAGAAGGAAATGCAGGTAATCTCTTTATCGAAGTTAGCAATAATGTGAAATTGGATGGCGTTTTGAGGAATCCAAATGCTTCTTCTTCAAGTGGTAATGTATTCGATGGAATTATTGCATCCAGTCGTATTACAAGCGATTTACTAAGTGGTGTGGGTAAAGCTGGAGATATTCAAATAACAACAAAATCGCTTTCCGTAAGCAATTTTGCAGAAATATCTGCTGGTACGAGCGGACAGGGAAATGCAGGTAATATTACTATAAATGCTAGCGATAAAGTTACTTTTAGCGACTTAGGAAGGGCTGGCAGCGCGGCTACATCTACTGCTGTAGGAAATGGTGGTGACATCCGTATTAAAACAGGTGAATTACTATTAAAAAATGGTGGTTTGCTGCAAACTTTTAATGGTAAAGCAGGAAATTCGGGTAATATTTTTTTAGATGTTCGGGACACGATTACTTTTGAGGGTGTAGCTATTAATGGTATGGAAAGTGGTGCCCAAACTGTTGCAGATAATGGTAATGCGGGAAATATTGAAGTAAAAACTGGCTCGCTATTTTTAACAGATGGCAGCAGCATGGCTACCACATTAGTAGGAGAAGAAAATTCTGACAACTTTAGTGCTGGTAAGATCGCAATCAATGCCCGCGATACTGTCAAGATAGATGGTAAATATAGTGGATTACTTACTCACCTATCTAACGGTAAAGGCAAAGGTGGAGATATTGAAATTGCAACGAAGTCACTTTCTGTAATTAACGGTGCTTACTTATTCGCCATAACAAGTGGGGAAGGGGATGCGGGTAATATCATAATTAGTGCTAGCGATACCGTTACTTTTGACAAGGAAAGCTTTGCTTTTACCTCAGTAAATACAAATGCTATTGGTAATGGTGGGAATATCGAAATTACAGCAGGTTCGCTTTTTATTACTAATAATAGTAAAATTTCTGCTGATACCGTTGGTCAGGGAAACGCAGGTAAAATTCAAGTAGATGCTGCTGACCTAATTTCTTTATCTAATTCTGGCTCTATACTCAGCACTGTAAATCAAGGAGCAGAAGGAAAAGGTGGTGAAATTAAATTAAATACTTTCAGTGTAGATTTAAATAATGGTGGTCGAATTTCTGCTACTACTTATGGTACGGGAGACGCAGGAAATATTAAAATTAACGCTCGCGACTTGGTGTCTTTATCTAACACTGGCTTAATTGACAGCAATGTTTATGCTGGAGCAGAAGGAAAAGGTGGTTTGATTGATATCAATACTCAAGCTCTAACATTAACTAATAGTTCTTTTATAGGTGCTGCTGTAGTTAATGAATCTAATAATCTTCCTGGTGGTAAAGGAAACGGAGGAGATATTAATATCAATGCTTCCGAATCAGTTAACCTTTCAAATAGTGGTATATACAGTTCAACACGAACAGGTGCTTCCGGTGATGCAGGTAATATAACCGTAACCACAGGCAACTTTAGGATTACAGATGATGGGATTATATCAGCAGAAACCTCTAATGATGGTAATGCTGGAAGCATCACTTTTAATGCTAATACTTTTGAAGCAGTTAACGGCGGACGAGTTTTAACAAGTACCTTCAGTAGCGGTAAAGCTGGTAATATCAACCTGAATATAAAAGGTAAAATTATTCTTTCTGGAAGCGAACAAGGTTTCACTGGTTTAGTTGCTGGTACTTCTGCCGAATCAACCGGCAAAGGAGGTAGTATATTTATCGACCCACGATTAGTAATTATAGAAAATGGTGCGGGGATATCAGTTGAAAGTAATGGTAGCAAAGATGCAGGGGATATTACTTTACAAGCAGGAACTCTTCAATTAGATAACGGTTTTATCACTGCCCAAACAGCAAGCACCCAAGGTGGAAATATTGATTTACAAATAAGTGATTTATTACTGTTACGGAACAAAAGCCAAATCACCACAACCGCAGGAACCGCTCAAGCTGGGGGAGATGGAGGTAATATCAATATAAATTCTAAATTTATCGTCGCACCACAAAACGAAAACAGCGATATCACTGCAAATGCTTTTAGCGGTAATGGTGGACAAGTCAATATTAATAGTAGCGGTATTTTCGGTATTGAAACTCAACAAAGCTTAACTAATAAAAGCGATATTACCGCAAGTTCAGAAGAAGCTATTTCAGGTGAAACTAATATTAATACAGACGATACCAGTTCAATTCAAAACAGTTTTACCGAACTACCTCCAACCATTGATACCAATGCGATAATTGCTAATAGTTGTATAGCACAAAGTAATAAGCGACAAGAAAACTCTTTTACGATTACAGGTGCTGGTGCTTTATCACCAAATCGTCCCGGTAATGTTTTTGTTTCTAACTATACGACTGGTGAAGTTAGAACTATTGAAAGTAAAAATCAAAGTTGGAAAAAAGGAGATCCAATTATTGAACCCCAAGGATTGTATCGGTTGAATAATGGAGAGTTGTTATTGAGTCGGGAATGTTCTAATTAAAGGTTCGTAGTTGCGCTTAAGCGCCAAACACTTTGTTTATTAACGTACCATTTCAAATAACGTGGTGCGTTACGAGATTCTATAACGATAAAGAATGTAGATGTGGAATTTTTTGTATATCTAGTGTTTGGAGTACCCTAAAAAATGCCGGAAATCATGGGAAGCAGATTCGTCGGATAGTGGATAACTGTACAAGACATAACATTACAGATGATTCTTGCGAAGAAGAGGGATAACCAATGAAAGAGTATGATTTTACTTTAAAGTTTAATCTCCAAAATTCTCAAGCTGACCCCGATATTCATGTTGAGAAGTTATATGAAGGTGGTTGTGACGATGCTTTAATTGGAATTGGGAAGAAAGGATATATTTCGCTGAATTTTATTCGTGAAGCATCATCGGCTTATGAGGCTATTTCTAGCGCTATTATTGAAGTCAAAAGAGTTATTCCATACGCGATTTTAATTGAAGCTACACCCTCCAACGGTTGGTTTAACAGATGCAGCTAAAATCCTTGGATTTACTCGACAAAATATCAGGAAGCTCATCATAACAAATGAACCATTTGCTCCAATTCCTGTTTACGAAGGTACACCTTCTATTTGGCATTTGGCAGAAATATTAATATGGTTGAGAGGAGCCAAGAAGTATGCTATTGATGATGCGTTAATAGAGGTTGCGAAAATCAATATGAACATTAATATTGCTAATAGTTGGCAAAAAGTAGAGCCAAATCTTCAAGAAAATATTAAATCTTTGGTTGGTTAAATAAGGGATATCCAATTAAAAAAAATATACCACTCCTCTGGGCGCACGTCGGTGCGCTCCTACCAGAAAGAAATAAATACTAAGTATTCTCTACAGAGGATTTATTTTCATCATAAATTAAAGGTTCGTTCGTAGTTGCGCTGTCTTCGCCAAACACTTTGTTTATTAACGCACCATTTTACTTTGAAAATTCAGGAATCGTAGAATCGTAGGTTGGGTTAGACGATGACGATAATTTGGGGTTTAATTACCGAATCTATATAGCGTCGTAACCCAACATCTTGCAACTATATCCATAACGGTAGTGTTGGGTTACGACACCATAAGTAAAGATGCTCGTTATTCTCAAGTTTGATTTTGGTGTCTAACCCAACCTACGAACTTGATGGTGCGTTACGGCATGATTTAATTAGTAATATCCATCGAATTTACGAGCGCCGTAACACACTCTACAAACTAACCCAACCTACTAACTACGAACTACGAATTTTGGCGCTGTGAGCGTTAGCTTTCTCGCAGAGTAGCGCAACTACGAACTTATTAAAATGGTTGATATCTGACTGAAAAATTAAAACCATTTTCTTGCAGGGAATTACCACTATCACCTCTTCCTACTAATGGAATACCGTAGTCTGCACGCAATCCTAAACCTCTTGTAGGTTGCCACTGCAAGCCTAACCCTAAACTAGCAAGTGTTTGTGGATCGGGATTATCGCCGCGATTATTCCAACCCGTACCGATGTCAAAAAATGGGATTAATTGTAGGGTTTCGACTTCCGATGCCAGGGGAATTCTGACTTCCACACCTCCAACTATTCCGCTGTCGGTAACGAGTTGATTTTGACGATAACCACGGACTGTATCTACTCCCCCAATGCTGATTTTTTCTGCTGAAAGTAAGGAATCACCTGTCAGTTGAGTGTTAACTTTGGCAAGCATCAAAACGCGGGGAGATAATCTTTGTACCCATTGGAATTGTCCCACCCAAGCGAAAAAACGCCCATCTGTGCCGCTGTCGTTAACCGTAGCATCAAAAGCATCGATGCCAACGCTAAATTGCGATCGCGCTGCTAAAACACTATTAGTATTGCGCTGTAGCCAATCTTGGGAAAAGCGAATGACGCTGAGTTTTGATTCTCCGTCTTCTGGTCCTTCGGTGAAGGAAAAGGGGATATCATCGAGTATGAAGGTTTGAGAGCGTCGTAAGTCGAATGCTAAACCCAGAGCAAGTTCGCTGTCTGGTTTATTAACTAAGGGTTGACGCAGGTTAAAGGATAGGGTTTCGGTTTCGCTACGGATATCTAAGTCGTTAAATTCGTCTTCAATTATTTTGCTATCGCTGTTGCTGAAACGCACACCAACTGTACCATCGAGAGCGTTAATGGGAACGGAATAATTGATATCGTAAACGTCTAAGCCTTCGGTGATGGAATATTCTGCACTTAATTTATCGGCAAATCCTAATACGTTATCGTGAGCGACAAAAACACTTGCTTGTTCGGAACCAACGCTGGGTGATTGATTATTTGCAAATGTAACTCCAGCGTGGAATGCTGGAGCTTCGGTAATTTGTATCTGTAAAATATTGTTTCCGGGAACGCTACCTGCGGTTAACTCTGCATTGACTCGTTTAATAACGGGATCTATTTGCAATAATTGCAGTGCTTGTTCGAGATGCTGTTGATTTAAAGGCTTCCCCGCAAGTCTTTGAATTCGGGAGCGTACATATCCTTTACGCAATCTTTGTAAACCTGAAATGGCGATATCTTCAAGTTCACCTTCCACAACTTGGATTTTGACGATACCGCTGGCAACATTTTGGTTGTTGGGAATAAATGCACCGCTGGTGATGTAGCCGTTGTCAGCATAAAGTTGGGTGATTTGAGAGCGTAATTGTAATAGCTGCTCAAATGTGATTCTTTTCTGTTCTAATAAAGGCTTTATTAACTGATTGATTTCATCTTCTAAAACAGAGTTTCCTTCAACTTGAATTTCTGTGACAGTGAAAGTTTCACCGCTAGGAAAGGTTGTATTTGGAATATTTTGCTGTGGTGGTGATGGAAGTATAGGAACGGTTGGTGTAGGTGGTTTCGCTGGTAAAGTTGGTGATGGTTGAGGAATAATTTCTTCTATTTTCTCTGGTGTATTAGGAGGAATTGTCACTCCCGATGGAGGTGTTGATTGTGCGAATACAGCTACTTGATTGATGCTAATGCAGGAAATGAACGTTAAAAAGAAGTGTTGAAACCGAAAGTAGGAACCCATTGTTTGTATGTAGTATGTAAGATAATTTTGTAAAAGTTATGAAATTTTAGATATTATTACTTAATCAAAATATCATAATGCTTTGGTTAATGATTGCTTCTTTATGCAATCATTAAATTTCCATCCAATTGCAGTAATACTTAATATTTGTTAATGAAGATACTTGTCTTTTTGCTCGTATTTAATACTACAAAGAATAGATATTTCGCTAGTTTTTACTATCACCAAACAAGACACCTTGACAAACATCTATTCAAGAAGGACAAAATTTGAACTAAAGATAAAATCGCGTTCAAAGTTGACGTTAGTAGAGTCTTGCACTATAGCAATTGCATCATTTCCAAAGAAAATACCAGTATCTTCGGCAGAGCTACCAAGCCAGTTACCAGTTGCTAGAGAATATTGACTAAAATTACCTTGAACCTGGATGTAATCATACTGCCAGTTAAAGTCAGTAATTACCGCATATTCATCTCCTTGATAGAAGACATTTGAAGATTCTCCCAGAACGAAGGTATCATTTCCAGTTTCTCCCGTTAAGATATCATATCCAGAACCGCCAACTATAGTATCATTACCACTTCCACCAATCAGCGTGTCACTACCCGCATTATCCACAAGGTAATCGTTTCCGGAACCACCATAGAGATAGTTATTAGCTGTATTGCCAATGAGGATATCATTTCCTGCACCCCCCACAGCATTTTCGATAGTGACTCCATAAGCGATCGCCAAATTATTACTGGCTCTGTTAGAACTTCCATCATCTTGAGGACCAATGTTACTAAAAGTTCCAGAATTGAGATTAATCGTAACAGAAATCCCTTGATTGCTTGCATTAATAGTATCAATACCACCACCATCCCAAATTGTCTCAACGAAGGCTTGGTTCGCATCCCAATCATATGTAGTATTACCTGCGCGGGTATTATCGTTAACCCCGTAAAGATGCTGTATTGCAGCAATATCGTAGAGCATAGGTGTCTGAGGATTGGCAACACTACCTGAATGGTCGTTGTATGACATTACCGTGTATTGATTGTTATCTAAATCAGAGTATAAATAGGGACCCTCAGCACCACCCCCACCTGCATTATAATTACCTGGATGTTTCAATCCTAATGCATGACCGATTTCGTGGATTAAGGTATGAAATCCATAGGAACCATTAGTTTGAGTTAGATTTGAATTATGAATATTATTTAACCAGACATCACCTCCGACTGAATGATTACTTGGAAGGTAAGCATGAGCGCTACCATGTTCCATATTCGCCGTTCCAAACCGGATAGTTCCCCCTGCCCCAGCATCTGGTACCTCAACAAAGTTTAGTCCTGAAACTTCGCTGTAAAGTTGCAAAGCTTGTCTTGCTGCTGCTTGTTGAGTTTCATTAAAAGCAATGAATTGATTCCGCTCCTCAGCATTACCAGAATAGTAATTTGGAACTCTAGTCATAAAGCTATAGTTTATAGTTTGACTAGTCCAATAGTTTGTTCCTATTAAAGCCTCAATTCCACTGGTATAAGATGCAGCAGCTTGAGGAATTAAATCTGTATTTGTTTCATCATTGGACATATGGTGGCTGCAGTTGCATAAATGAGTCGTGGTGAGATTATGGTCAACAGCATTGTGGTACGTAGTAGAATTTGGTAATAAATCATCGAAGGAAGCTGGTTGATTTAGAGTTTCTTGGAATATAGTTGAAGAAAAAGCTTCTTCCGTAATTCCCCTGTAACTGAAATAAACTTGATTAGCTAAAGTTTCAAAAAGGGGATTAGATTCATCGGTGACGAAATCGGAATTAGTTTGAGAAATAATTGTTGAAGTATTTGTCATGATTGTTTACCACTATTACAAAGTTTTATTCTCAGACACAACTTATTTAATTTGAATCCTGATAATGCTTAGATTAAAGTAAATAAATAGGTAATGCATTCACCAATCATGCAAAACTGATTGCAATAACTTGCTTGCGATTTTGCAGAAAACTGCATATGCTATTTTTACCGTGAGTGCAGTGTTGCTTTTCAAAAGTTATATTCAAGAATGCTAATAGTATTGGCAATTCAGCTAATATTTTCATAGTCTGTACCGTTGCCACTATCATCAAAATTCTGTTGTCGGAAATTATGCAAAAAAAAAGACGCTGAATAATTGCGTCGTCAAAAAAGACTTTAGGGATGTTTTAAAAATGAAGACTTTTATATGGATTTGCACTAAAGTCTTTGAATAACCATTCGGCGAATTTGACTATTAGTATTAAGTAGAATTAGGGGAATAGTGACATACACACGTTGCCTTGGCTGAATAGAGCCAGCAGGATTAATCTCAACTGGAACAAAACCTAATTCAACACCATTTTTATCGTAGAAGTGTGCGGTATATCCTAGAGGTAAGACAAATTGCTTTGCTTCAACACTAAATTGGATTGCATCTAGAGGATTATTTTGATTGAACTCATCTTGCGAATTAACTGTAACTTTTTTCGGTCGGGTAATTAAATTAAAGTCATATCCTAGTTCCCCAATATCTATTTGAAATTTAGCTTGAGCTAAGAGATTTGATTTATCAAAAATATCAGCATTTTCTTTCTGCTGACTTATATTTTGTATTTTATTTTCCTGAATTGAATAGTTTTTGACACTAATTGCAGGATAATTGTAAACAATAGTACTAGTTATGGCAATTGTATGACAAAGTAAATTTTTATGAATCATTTGATGATTGCCCCTAATTGATTAAAACGATTTAGCAGTGGTTTATTTCTGATTTATTCCACTCGGTTTAATTAATAAATTAGAGGAAAATAATAATAGACACAACAAACATTTATGCCTGTTAAGTTGCTGTTTATTGATAAAGTAATTGCATTTTTCGGCAACTTTAGCCGCAACAAACTTAATCTATAACTGATTTGGATGTAAGAAAGGAATTTTAAACAATTACAAAGCCCGCTGTGGTAGCGAGCTTTATTATTGGTATTAGCTTAAATGTAATTGTTAACAAAATATTTCTGTTTAATTATCTGCAAGAAAACACATAGCCTTAAAACGCAAACCCACCAGTTCATCATACAAAGGATTTAACTTACACATAGGAGGGATATGGATTTGCTTGCGTCCAAATATGATATTGCGTTCAAAGGGACATTGGGAAGGAATAAGTTTGCACAGAAATTGAGCTAGTTTAGTATTGTGGATTTCGATAGTTTCCAACCACTGGCGAATTGGATATAGTAAATCATGCTGTGTTTGGGTAAAGTCAGTCACGATTGCTCTCCTAAGTAATTTTTATAAATGGTTTGTTGAAGATTGAACTTCTATTAATACTTAGATTAAAGGAGAGTAATTGGTAATGCATTCACTAAAGATGCAAAGTTAATTGCAGAAAACTACCTTGTTAACAAGCCCGACTCAAGAGCAATCGCCCATCAGGTAATTTATATAATCCTTGTGGTTCAATAATGCGATCGCCTTTCTTCCAAGCGCGAGAATTTGGTTGTATATTACCTTCAACACCACGCACATCACCAGTGGAATATTCGGAAATAAATCCATCCCCCGGACTATTGCGTAAACCACCAGAACCTGTAATTTGAAAAGAGTTTTCTTGGCGCTTTGTACTGCGTGAAATACAGCTATTAGCGATTAAAGCGTTGGTGTCAATTTGATTATCGGGTAAGTCGTCAAGGTTGTTTCGGATGCTGCTATCATCTGGATCGGTGAGATTGAGAACTCCGGGAACTCCTAATTCGGAACTGGCTGTAATATCGCTTGTTGCATCATTTTGTTGTTGGCGAGGTTCGATACCGAAGATTCCTTGGGAAAGAATGTTAACGTTTCCACCACTACCGCTGAAAGCATTAGCGGTGATGTCGCTGTTTTCTTGGGGGAGAGCAACGATGAATTTGGAGTTGATGTCAATGTCGCCACCGTCACCGCCTTTTTCGGCTGTACCGGCGTTTGTGGAGATTTGAGCGCCGCGACGCATGAGGAGTAAGTCGCTTGTGAGGTTGATGTTTCCGCCGTTGCCAGATGTTGAGTTGGCGTTGAGTTTTCCGCCGTTATCTAAGGTAACTTGAGGTGAGTTGACTTCGATATTACCTGTGTTGCCTGAGCCTATGGAATTTACAAACAAGCCGCTGTTAGAACTAATATTTGTATCTTTTGCTGTCACCTTCACATCCCCTGCATCGCCTATTCCAAAAGTTGAGGCAATAAGTTGAGCGCCATCTCGTAATGAGAAGGAGCCAGAATCAATAGTAATATTACCTCCATTACCAACTGTCCCCCCGCACCTACAGAGCTAAAAATCGCACTGAAAGTACCGTTTTTCACACCAGCGATATCAACTGAACCAGTAACTTTCACATTTACATTACCAGCATCTCCTTGTCCTGGTGGCTGGGTATCGGATGCTTCACGAGTAAGAGTTAACAATTGAGCGCCATCAGCTAGTGAAAGTGTTGCGGCATTAATATCGATATTGCCACCCTTACCCTTACCTCCTGCTTCCACTGTGCTAAAGATGTTAACGTTACCTGCAAGCGAAACAGCATTTCCGGTATTAAATGTCACATTTCCTGCATTGCCAATTCCATAAGTTGAGGCTTGAAGATAAGCGCCATCTCGTAACAAGAAGGAACCAGAATCGATAGTAATACTACCTCCATTTCCTTCTGCTCCCGTATCCACAAAGCTAAAAATCCCACTGAAACTACCGTTTTTCTCCCCAGCAATATCAACTAATCCAGTAACTTTCACGTTGACACTGCCAGCATCCCCTCTACCTACTGCTTGAGTATTAAATGCACTACGAGTAATAGTTTGCAATTGAGCACCATCAGTGAGTGAAAGTGTTGCGGCATTAATATCGATATTGCCACCCTTACCCTTACCTCCTGCTTCCACTGTGCTAAAGATGTTAACGTTACCTGCAAGCGAAACAGCATCGAGTGCATTCACTTTGACATTCCCTGCACTTCCTTGTCCCAAAGTTGAAGCAGCAACTGAAGCGCCATCTCGTAATGAGAAAGAACCAGAATCAACGGTAATATTACCTCCATTGCCAACTGTTCCCGTACCTACAGAGCTAAAAATCCCACTAGCAAAAACGTCTTTCTTCCCAGCGATATTAACTGACCCAGTAGCTTTCACATTAACATTGCCAGCATCCCCTTGTCCTGCTAGTTGGTTATCAGATGCACTACGAGTAATAGTTTGTAATTGAGCGCCATCAGTGAGTGAAAGCGTCGCAGCATTAATGTCGATATTGCCACCCCGACCCTTACCTCCTACTTCCACTGTGCTAAAGATGCCAGTAGGCTGACCTGCAAGCGAAACAGCACCGGGTGTATTTACTTTCACATTCCCTGCATCGCCCATTCCAAAAGTTGAAGCTTCAATTCGAGCGCCATCTCGTAATAAGAAAGAACCAGAATCAACAGTAATATTACCTCCATTGCCAACTGTACCCGTACCTACAGAGCTAAAAATCCCACTGGCAAAAATGCCTTTCTTCCCAGCAATATTAACTAACCCAGTAACTTTCACATTAACATTGCCAGCATTACCTCTACCTGCTAATTGGTTATCAGACGCACTACGAGTAATAGTTAACAGTTGAGCACTGTCAGTAAGAGAAAGCGTTGCCGCATTAATATCAATATCACCACCCTGACCGTCACCTCCTGCTTCTACCGTGCTGAGAATGTAAGCATTACTTACAAGCGAAACAGCACCTAGTGTATTTACTCTCACATTCCCAGCATCGCCCATTCCACGAGTCGAGGCACCAAGTTGAGCACCATTTCGTAACGATAATGAACCAGAATCAACAGTAATATTACCCCCTTTCCCTTTTGTCCCAGAACCTACAAAACTCAAAATTCCACTAGACAATCCATTTTTCACACCAGCAATATCAACTAACCCAGTAACTCTCACATTGACATTTCCAGCATTACCTCTACCTGGTGGTTGAGTATCAGATGCACCACGAGTAATAGTTATCAGTTGAGCGCTGTCAGCAAGAGAAAGCGTTGCTGCATTAATATCGATATTGCCACCTTGTCCCACACCTCCTGCTTCTACTGTGCTGATAATGTTACCATCCATAAGCGAAATAGCTTCTGTTGCTGTCACCTTGATATTCCCTGCATTGCCCATTCCACGAGTTGAGGCACTAAGTTCAGTCCCCTCAGTAAGAGAAAGGGTTGCCGTATTGATATCAATATTGCCACTTTGACCCTCACCCTCTGCTTCCACTCCGCTATAGATGACAGTAGGATAACCTGCGAGCGAAACAGTTTCTGTTGCTGTCACCTTGATATTCCCTGCATTGCCAACTCCAGAAATTGAGGTAGCAAGTCCAGCGCCATCAGTAAGAGAAAGGGTTGACGCGTTAATATCAATATTGCCACCGTCACCCACACCACTTGCTTCCACCGTGCTAAGAATAGCAGCATTACCTCTAAGGGAAATAGCATCTTTTGCACTCACCGTCACATTCCCGGCGTTACCTTTGCCAAAACTTGAGGCACCAAGTACACCGCCTTCTCCTAATAAGAACAAACCAGAGTCAATAGTAATATTACCTCCATTGCCTTGTGAACCGGAGCGTACAAAATTGCGAACAATACTCCCAGCACCTGCAACATTAATTTCCCCAGTAGCATTAAGTGTGATATCTCCTGCAACAGTTTCAGGTGTCCCCAAACCTCGCCCAATCCCAGCAAAAAGCTTACTTCCTTGCAAAATATCTAAATTTCGGGAATTGATAGCAATATCACCACCACCATCCGCTTCTACACGTACAAACGCTCGATTAGTAAGCGATACATCTGAACGAGTGGCATTTTCAGGAAATCCTAACTTCAAATTATCCCCATCAGAGAGAAGATTGACATTTCCAGGTGCTGCTAATCCTCCTAATTCAACTCTCCCACCATAAGCATTTAATCTTCCTCTATCCATGCTGACATTACCACCCACCAACAGCAAACTCTTACCATCCGCTACTCGTAAACCAAAAGCGTTACCACCTGCTGGATTTGTTCCTGCGGGTGCAATTGAGTCATTTTGAATCGCTGCTTGATTATTAACTGCATTAAAAAACAATGCAGACGGGTTAACCGAAAGTAAATTACTTTTTTCAGGTTCCGTTGCACTAAATAATCCTGTCTCTCCCAAGTTAATCCCATTCGCAGTAGTCGCGACAAACGAACCACCCACATCTAAACTCGCATTTTCGCCAAATACAATCCCATTGGGATTAATCAAAAAGAAATTCGGCTGAGAATTACCAAAAGTACCTAGAGTACCCAGAATTTCCGAAGGATTTCTACCCGTCACCCGCGTTAAAATATTCTGTATTTCTGCATTCGGACTGAAAAAATATGTTCCTCTTCCTTCGCTAACGTTGAATTCTTGAAAGCTGTGAAATAAATTAATCCCTCGCTGCGCTCCACCAGTGATTGTTTCGATTTTGTCTCTAGAAAATGCTGGAGGTAATCCTTGGAAATTTTCATCAACTTGAGAAGATTCAGCCCCAAGGGAATTATCCGGAATAATATTACTACTTTGAGCAAAACATGGATTGATGAAAAATGCCTGAAATGAAGCTATGCCCAAAAGTCCTAACCAGTAAATACCCTTCATTGTTAATCCCCTCATTATTAAAATCTAAATGTTAAAAAATAATATTTGATCTGAAAATTTAAGAACTACATCCCCGACTCAATAAAATTTTTCCATCTGATAATTTATAAACTCCTGTTGGTTCAATAATGCGATCGCCTTTTTTCCAAGCGCGAGAATTTGGTTGTATATTACTTTCAACATTACGTACATCACCAGTGGAATATTCGGAAATAAATCCATCCCCCGGACTATTGCGTAAACCACCAGAACCTGTAATTTTAAAAGAGTTTTCTTGTCGCTTTGTGCTGCGTGAAATACAGCTATTGGCTATTAAAGCGTCTGTATCAATTTGATTTTCGGGTAAGTCGTCAAGGTTGTTTCGGATATTGCTATCATCTGGATCGGTGAGATTGAGAACTCCAGGAACTCCTAAATCAGAACTGGCTGTAATATCGCTTGTTGCATCATTTTGTTGTTGGCGAGGTTCGATACCGAATATTCCCTGAGAGAGAATGTTAACGTTTCCACCAGTACCGCTGAAAGCATTGGCGGTGATGTCGCTGTTTTCTTGGGGGAGAGCGACGATGAATTTGGAGTTGATGTCAATGTTTCCGCCGTCGCCGCCTTTTTTGGCTGTACCTGCGTTTGTGGAGATTTGAGCGCCGCGACGCATGAGGAGTAAGTCGCTTGTGAGGTTGATGTTTCCGCCATTGCCGGATGCTGAGTTGGCGTTGAGTTTGCCTTGGTTATCTAAGGTAATTTGAGGTGAGTTGACTTCGATATTACCTGTATCACCTGAACCGGAAGAACTAACAAACAAGCCACTGTTAGGACCAATATTTCGGACGCGATCGCCTTCTTGAGCTACCAGGTTATTGTAATTAGGGTAACTTCCATTAACAATCGCCTTCTGTATAACGTTAATTATAATTTTTCCAGCGCTTCCATTGCTCGACGTAGTTGTAATTAATTGTCCTCCTTCGAGTGCTTCAAAAATACCTGTATTCACTGCAATGTTGCCACCCTTATCATCATTTCTAGTACCCGCATCTATAAGAGCGCCATCTCGTAATGAGAAGGAACTAGAATCAATAGTAATATTACCTCCGTTCCCTTTTGTTCCCGTATTTACAAGGCTACCAATCCCACTAGGAGCACCGTTTTTTACTCCAGCAATATTAACTGACTCAGTAACCTTCACATTCACATTGCCAGCATTCCCTTGTCCTGCTGGTTGGGTATCGGATGCTTCACGAGTAATAGTTAGTAATTGAGCGCCTTCAGTAAGTGAAAGTGTTGCTGCGTTGATATCAATATCGCCACCTTTACCCACACCTCCTGCTTCCACAGTACTGAAAATACCAGCATTTCCTGCAACAGAAACAGCATCTGTTGCTGTCACCTTGAAATTTCCTGCATCACCCTGCCCGAAAGTAGAAGCAGCGAGTTGAGCGCCATCTCGCAATGAAAAGGAACGAGAATCAATCGTAATATTACCTCCATTTCCTCGCGACCCCTGCTTCCACGGAGCTAAAAATCCCACTTAGAAAACCGTTTTTCTCTCCAGCAATATCAACTAATCCAGTAACTTTCACATTCACATTGCCAGCATTCCCATTACCCACTGATTGAGTGTCGAATGCATTACGATTAATAGCTAGCAGTTGAGCGCCTTCAGTAAGTGACAGCGTTGCCGCATTAATATCTATATTGCCACCCTGTCCCACACTCCCTGCTTCCACTGCACTCAAAATGCTAGCACCTGCAACCGAAATAGTATCTTTTGCATTGACTATCACATTTCCTGCATCACCCTGCCCAAAAGTAGAAGCAATAAGTTGAGCGCCATCTCGCAATGAAAAGGAACCAGAATCAATAGAAATATTACCTCCATTTCCTTGCGACCCTATTTCCACGGAGCTAGAAATGCTACTGAAAAAACCATTTTTCTCTCCAGCAATATCAACTAACCCGGTAACTTTCACATTTACATTGCCAGCATCCCCTCTACCTGCTGGTTGACTATCAGATGCACCACGAGTAATAGTTAGCATTTGAGCGCCCTCAGTGAGTGAAAGCGTTGCCGCATTAATATCGATATTGCCAGCTTGAGCCTCACCCTCTGCTTCCACTGTACTTAAAATGACAGCATCTACAAGGGAAACAGCGTCTGCTGCTGTCACCTTGACATTACCAGGATTACCAATTCCTAAAGTGGAAGCAATGAGTTGAGCGCTATCTTCTAATAAGAAGGAATCAGAATCAATAGTAATATTACCTCCTTTTCCTTGTGAACCTGAGCGTACATTATTGCGAACATTACTCCCAGCACCTGCAACTTTAATTTCCCCAGTAGCATTGAGCGTAATATCTCCCGCAACAGTATCAGCAGTCCCTAAACCTTGCCCAATCCCACCAGAAAGCTTACTTCCTTGCAAAATATCTAAATTACGAGTATTGATAACAATATCACCACCACCATCTGCTTCTACACCTACAAACGCTTGATTGGTCAGCGATACATCTGCACGAGCTACATTTTCAGGAAATCCCAATTTCAAATTATCCCCATCAAAAAGAAAATTTATATTTCCAGGTGCTGCTAATCCCCCCAACTCAACTCTCCCCCCAGGAGTAGATAACCTCCCACCATCCAAACTGACATCACCACCAACCAACAACAAACTCTTAGCATCCAACACCTGCAAACCATTTATCGGGCGATTTGCATCACCATTCAAAGCAATTCCCAATACTGTACTTGTCGCTCTCGAACGATTTATGATTCCTGCTTGATTATTAACAGCATTAAAAAACAACGCAGATGGATTCACTGAAAGTAAATTACTTTTTCCTGGTTCCGTTGCGCTAAATAATCCCGTCTCTCCCAAGTTAATTCCATTCGCAGTAGTCGCGACAAACGAACCACCCACATCTAAACTCGCATTTTCCCCAAAAACAATTCCGTTGGGATTAATCAAAAAGAAATTCGGCTGAGAATTACCAAAAGTACCCAAAGTACCCAGAATTTCCGAAGGATTTCTACCCGTCACCCGCGTTAAGATATTTTGTATTTCTGCGTTAGGACTGAAAAAATATGCTCCTCTCCCTTCGCTAACATTGAATTGTTGAAAGCTGTGAAATAAATTAATACCTCTTTGCGCTCCACCTGTAATTACTTCTAGAGGTAATCCTGAAAAATTTTCATCAACTTGAGAAGATTCAGCCCCGAGGGAATTATCGGGAATAATATTACTACTTTGAGCAAAACATGGATTGATGAAAAATGCTTGAAATGAAGCTATACCCAAAAGTCCGAGCCAGTAAATACCCTTCACTGTTAATTCCTCCCCTGCTCTTAAAATTAATGTTAATTACTAATGGTTAACACTGACATAAATATTCATAAATGTTTTTTATTTACACGTAAAATAAAATTACCTTGAATCGCTATAGATTTGCAAGCAGCAGTTACATAAAGTTAACCAAACTGAATTTTATCTAAAATCAATTATTTCAAACCCCTGTCGGTAAAAGTTGCATAAAACTGCATATTTTCTGTAAAGCTGAGTTATTCATGTCTATTTCTGGTAACTTAAAAAAATAAAGCCTAAAAGGTGTTTTAAGAGTCTAATTTAATACTTTTCCTAGCGACTAGAAGTCGCTGCTACACAAACAAAACCCCTCCTGCTCGGGTTCTAACTTGACTAGTAGTCGTTTGCATTTATTCTGACGGCTTGTATTTTAGTCCTATTTATAGGACTTTTGCTATTAGCTCGGGGTTTGCAACCCCGAGCGGGTAACGGTTAAAGCTAGTCATATTTAATGAAGTACCAGTCCACGGAGGTGGTGAGAGCAGCCCCGTGCGGAGGTTCCCTCCGTTGATCTGACTGCCGTTAGCGCAGCGTCTCCGGAGGAGATACCCGAAGGGACTTCGCTTGTATAGCAGCGGTTTAAACCGCCAGATACTTCTCATCTAAGTTTTCACTATTTAAATTATGAATACCAAAAAATACCAAAAATTAAATCGCCATCAATTTCTTAAAGTATTATTTTTTGCAACTCTCTTAATCAGTTTATCTTTTGGACAAGTTGTATCGGCACAAGCTCCAAATGCCAGTTCGTTGGTGAAACAAGGAGTTGAAGACTACAAGGCTAAGAAGTATCGCAATGCGGTAGAACACTGGAAAGACGCAATCAAAGAGTATCAAAACAATCCCTCTGCTACGGCTGTTGTCAATGAAAATTTGGGACGTGCTTATCAAAAATTAGGAGAAGATAAAGCGGCAATTCAATCGCTGTCTGCGGCAATTCGGGATTATGGAGCGGCTAAAGATATTAAGCAGGTGGGACGAGTGCAGACAGAACTTGCTCAAGTTTATAGCAATTTGGGACAACCTCGAAAGGCGATCGCACTTGTGTGTGGCAAAGTCGCAAGTCAAGAAAATCTGCAAGTCAAATGTATGTCGGAAAGTGCCGCAGAAATTGCGAATCAATACGATGATGCAGATGGTAAGGTTGCAGCTTTGGGTGTTCTCGGTGATGCATATCGGTTAATCGGAAATTACGATAGAGCAATTTATTATTTAGATACAGCAAAACAAGCGGCTCCGACAAATTTTTTAGTTTTAAATAGTTTGGGGAATGCTTACAGAAATCGTGCCCAATTATTAGATTTAAGAGCTAATTCGGCAAAGCAAATTCGTCTTTCAAATAAAGCAAAAGAATTTAATCAAAAGTCTGAGGCAGATTACAATCAAGCCCGTAATTATTTCCAAGAAAGTATCAATTTTGCCCGTCAGCGGAAAGAAAGTTTAGCTGAAATACGGGGATTATTAAATTTAATTCAGTTGGCTTCCCAGGCAAGTCAAATGAAAGTTGTTGATGATGCAACTTTTAATAGTTCGTTGGCAGATGCTTTAAAAGCTCTGGAAGATTTACCAGATTCAACAACAAAAGTTTATGGATCAATTGATTTAGCATATTTGCAACGCAATCAAAAAAAATCACCTTTAATTGGCTGCACAACTGAGCTTGTTTTACCGGAAAATCAATCTTTGAGTTTGCTGCAAAAGTCAGTGTTAACCAGCAATAATTTAAAAGATAATCGCCTACAATCTTATGCTAACGGTGCTTTGGGACATTTCTGGGAATGCCGTCAAAATAACCAGAAGGCATTAACATATACCCAAAATGCAATTGTTGCGGCAGACAGTAAGTTGGGTGCAAAAGATAGCTTGTATTTGTGGGAGTGGCAAGCTGGAAGAATTTTGAGCAAGCAGAATAAAAATCAAGCTGCGGTTAAATCTTATCAGCGTGCATATGAAACTTTGGAAGATATTCGCCAGGATATTTTAACAGCAAAACGAGACGTACAGTTTGACTTCCGCGATGTTGTTAAACCACTTTATCGTACATTAGCGCAGTCGCGGTTGGAACTGCTGCAAAGTGGAGCAATTACTCAGAAAGAACGCCCAAATCAATTATCGAAAGTAGTAGAAACTATTGATTCTTTGAAATTAGCAGAATTACAGAATTACTTTGGTAATGATTGTGTTTTGAGTGCTTTGAATCCCAAGCAGGTGGATGAACTTCTGGAGGATAAAAATAATAGTGCGGCGTTTAAAAACACCGTATTTTTAAGTTCGATAATTTTAGATGGTAAAACCGGGATATTATTGCAATCAGCCAACCGAGAAACTAAATTTAAGTGGATTGAAGATGTTAATCAAGAAGGTAAAGACAAAATAGTTAGCACGAATAAGCTAGAGCAAAAAATTGCCGAATTTCGTGATGGGTTAAAGAAAGGAAGAGAACAAATTAACTACGATACGACAACTGCGGCAGAGCTTTACGATTGGATAATTCGTCCATTTATAAAAGATGGGGATATTTCACCCGATAAAGTCAAAACCCTGGTGTTTCTTCAGGATGGATTTTTGCGTAGCGTGCCAATGGCAGCACTTTATGACAGGGAACAAGAAAAATATTTAGTTGAAACCTACGCTATTGGCACAACTCCAAGTTTACGAATTACCACACCCAAACCACGCCGCAGCAAGCAGAAAGCATTAATTTTGGGTTTAACAAAATCAGCTACAATCGATGGCAAGAAATTTGAGGGGCTTTCTTGGGTTAACGACGAAGTTAGTGCAGTTAAAGAACAATTTCCCAATCATAGTTATTTACAAGACGATAATTTTATTCCCGACAATTTTCGGCAGAAACTCCAAAAAACCACATACCCTATAGTTCATATTGCCAGTCACGCTCAATTTGGTGTGATTCCCGAAGACACATTCATAGTCACGGGTAACAACAAAAAAATTACCATCAGCGAATTAGAAAACTCACTGCAAAATCTTAACAGCCCATCCGATAGCGTCGAACTTCTTGCCCTTACTGCCTGTCAAACCGCAGTTGGTAACGACCGTGCTACGTTAGGATTAGCTGGAGTAGCATTGCAAGTCGGAGTTAAAAGTGCGATCGCCTCTTTGTGGAGTGTACAAGATGCATCCACATCCAGACTTGTAAAAGAATTTTATCAAAACTATCGTCAACAAGGAATGAGTGTTTCTCAAGCATTGCAAAAAGCTCAAATAAAAATGATTAACGCTAAAAAATTACCTCCATCTGAAGATATGAATATCGCGTATGATAACCCCGCACATTGGGCACCGATGATTGTTATCGGTAATTGGCTTTAACAATTATCAATCATCTAGAGATGTTATAACTTCAGCCTAACGCACTATTTGACTAGTAGTCCTTTTCATTAGTTCCGATGGGTTGTAGAGACGTTATACATAACGTCTCCCGAAGGTTACGGGAAAAACGAACCCTTCATAATTTATGCAATCGACTACTAGTAGTACTCCGCCACATTAATTATGATAGGTTCGTAGTTGCGCTTTAGCGCCAAATATTTAGGGCTAAAACCCTTATGTACAAACAATAATTTATCCATCAAAATTAATGTGGTGGAAGGGTTCCGGGAGTGCGAGCATCTTGCTCGCTGGTTGTCACGAGGGAGCGAGACGCTCCCACCACATTAATTTTGCGGGGTGAACATCAATTTTATTTGAAATCGAATAATTCTCTTTATTCTCTTCTTCCGCGCTCTCTGCGGTTTTTTTAACGTTGAAAACCCATCAAAACTAATGAAATGAACTACTAATAGTCGATTGTACAAATTCTGAATGGTTTGTTTTCCCGGAAACCGTCGGGAGACGTAGCACTGCTACGTCTCTACAACCCGTCGGAATTAATGGAAAATACCACTACTTACACTCGCGACTCAAAATTAACTCTCCCGAAGCCAGTTGATAAACTCCTTGAGGTTCAATAATTGGCTCTCCTTTTTTCCACTCAGAAGATTGATTGTCCTCTGATACATTTCGCACATCGCCAGTGGAATACTTGGAAATAAATCCATCTCCCGGACTGTTGCGTAAAGCACCGGCACCCGTAATTATAAAAGAGTTTTCTTGTCGCTTCGTGCCACGTGAAATGCAGCTATTAGCAATCAAAGCGTTAGTGTCAATTTGACTGTCGGGTAAGTCTGTCAACTCATCGTCAATAAACGTAACATCTGGGACTCCGGTAACTGCTCCGTTGACTGTACCGGATGCGTTCACATCAACGCGGCTGTTGTTGTTGAGGGCTTGAAGCGTTGTCGCATTGGCAGTTGGGGAACTGGGACGATACAGGGGTGTACTAAAGAAACCTTCTGTATTGAAGGTGATATCGCCACCTTTACCATCGCGAGCGAATGAGAGAATATCGCTGTCGTCAACAGCTACGATGGTATTGGCTGTGAGGTTGATATTTCCTCCTCCACCTGTTCCGTTGAAGACGTTGGTGCGGATATCGCTGTCGTCGAAAAGGCGGATGTCTTTAGCGGTGATGTTGATAGCACCACCGGAAGATTGTTCGGAGGTGGTTGATATTGTGCTGTTAGTAGCTGTTAAATTATCGCGGACATTTATAGAAATATTCCCTCTATTTTTGTCGGAACCGACTGATGTAGCTGTTGTGATACTTCCTTTATCAAGCGTGACGGAACTAGCATCAATACTCAAATTTCCTGGTGAACCAGTTCCGGGAGGACGTTGATTACTAGATTGAAAATTGCTTGCGCTTATTGTTGCTCCGTCTTGCACAATTAATTTATCGGTTTCTAGGATTAAATTACCACCGTTTCCACTACCTTCAATTGCAGAAGCAAATAAACCACCATTTTGAATTCTATTTTCATCTAAACTACCAATTAATTGAATAATTTCTGATGCTTTTATTCTTAAAGTTCCTGCATCTCCTTCACCAAAAGTAATGGCTCCTAATTGTGAAGTATCTTCTAATCTAAAAAAATCTGTAATTATATTTAAATTCCCAGCATCTCCGGAACTGAAAGTAGTAGCTGAAACTCTTGCATCATTTCTTAGTGTTAAGTTGTTAGTTTTTATATTTATATTTCCTGCTTTACCATCTCCGGAAGTATCAGAACTGATAAACCCGTCATCATTCAGCAAAAGTAAACCTGTAGTAATATCAATATTTCCTCCCTCTCCCACTGCATCAGACTCAACAGTGGTGCTAATTTGACTGGGAAATATATCAGTAGCATTAGCGAATGCTGAAAGACCTTCTCCCTCTACAACCATGCGATCGCGAACATTAATCGTAATATTACCTGCTTTTCCAATATTTTCTAAATCGGCTAGCAATGAAGAACCGTCTTGAAGCAGTAAAGTCCCAGTGTTTATGTTAATATCTCCTCCTTTCCCAACACCGCCTTCCTCACTAACTTCGGTGATAATATCCGAATCTAATAAGAAAACCTGGTTTTGTGCGTTGATTGAGATGCTGCCTGCATTTCCCCGCCCCTGCGTAGCGCTAATTATTTGAGCGCGATTAGTCATAGAAAGAGAGCTTGTAGTAATATCAACATCACCACCGTTACCCACTGCTCCAACTTCGACTCTGCTAATAACTAAACTAGGAGAATCATTAGCGTTGCGACCGTCTAAGGACACTTGATCGCGAGCATCAATTGTAATTTTTCCTGAATTTCCTTCACCGTATACAAGGGATTGTATCTGAGCGCCATCAGTGACGGCAAGAGAGCCTGTAGTAATATTTATTCCACTTGTATTACCCATTGCTTCAGAGCGAATATTATTGAAAATAAAGCTATTGTTATTTCCACCACTACTTTTTACAGATACTGTATTTTCACCAAGAATATTTATACTACCAGCATTTCCCATTCCATCAGTACTAGCTGATATTCTGCCACCGTCATTTATTTCAACAGATTTTCCTACTATATTTATATCCCCACTGTTACCAACAGCATCAGAATTAACATCATTATTAACTTCACTTACGGGATTGGCAATAGTTATCTTTTCTGTTGCATCTAGGGTAATGTCTCCTGCTTGAACATCCACTGAACCCAGTTGGCTTAATATTCCAGCTTCAAGGCTACTCCCTCCCAAAATATCAATATTCTTTCCTTTAACGACAATATCTCCACCACCACCAGCAGTTACAATCACACCACCGTCGTTAGTTAAACTTATATTTCCTCTTGATGCAGTATCTGCAAGGCTTAAACTCAAATTATTACTATCTTGATTGAGTTCTACTCTTCCTTTACCAGCGATACTTGCTAAATCAACTCTTCCCCCAGGAGCAAATAATTTCCCACCATCCAAACTGACATTTCCACCAACCAACAACAAACTCTTACCATCTAACACCTGCAAACCGTTAATCGGACGATTTGCATCACCATTAAAAGCCCTTCCCAATAAAGTACTTGTCGCTCTCGAACGATTAACTATTGCTGATTGACTATTAACGGCATTAAAAAACAAAGCCGAAGGATTAACCGAAAGTAAACTACTTTGTTCCGGATTCGTCGCCCTAAAAACCCCCTGCTCCCCAAATTCAATCCCATCCGCAGTAGTTGCGACAAACGAACCACCCACATCCAAACTGGCATTTTCTCCAAACACAATTCCGTTGGGATTAATCAAATATAAATTGGGGTTAGAAGTAATTCCCGTTAAGTTAGAAATCCCCAGAGTTCCCAAAATATTAGAAGGATTATTACCAGTAACGCGAGTCAAGATATTTTGCAGATTGTTATCGTTGTTAAAAAAATAACTACTACGACCTTCACCAACGTTAAATTCTTTGAAGCTATGGAAAAGATTACTTCCTCTAGTTGCTCCACCAGCAATAGCATCGATAGCTAAACCACCGGAATCTAAAGGTACAACTATAGAATTTTCGCTACCCAAAGTATCGTCAGGAATAATATTACTTTGAGCAAAAACAGGATATCTGCTTGATGCAAATATCTCTAATATGGTTGTACTTAAAAGTCCCAGAAAACCCAAGTAAGACCGTTTATAAAAACTTATTTTATTCATTACAGTTGATAATTTTTATGTTACTAAAAAGTAGTTTTATGAAATATCAATAATTTACCACATATTCAATTAATTTAGATAGGTAAAAAGAAACCCGATTTGTCAAAACCAGGCTTATAATTTCTCGTTTCAGAATTTAGGATTACGATGTATAAGAAAAATTTGCATTTCTAATTCTTATAATCGAATATCTGAAATTTTCTGAAGATATTCAATTTGTTTGTTGATAATTTCAATTTTGTATTTTGTTTCTGTATTTATAGAAGCCTCTACCTGTGCGAGTTCTTTTAATAAAATTGACCCACTTTGACTAAGTTTACCATCACCTGTTTTTTTTAAGGCTTCTTCAAGCGCTTCATACCACAAATCGTTTTCAGCATAATGTTTCACACTTTCGTGTATAGTGCTAAATCTTGTTTTAGAAAAGGATTGAGGAACAACATCAAATTCTGCACGTCCAATTATTGGATTTCCACCTTCACAGTAAAGTGTAATCTGCCATAAATACTTTTTACCTGCTGTAAGTTCTGGATAATCGGTAGGAAGTTTTAATTTATTAATGCCTGCAATTGCTGATATTTCTTGGGGTTTACCAATTGTTTTAACTTCTTTGTCTGATATAAATTCCGCAAGTCGGAATCGCACGTTTTGAGAATCCGACATATAGAAAGCAAGCATTGGACGTTTAGCAGTTGTTTTACCCACAAATGTCTTTGGTGCGAGTAGCGTCAGAGGTATATCACTATCACTACTACCCGGACATCCACGAGAACCACCACCACGGGAATATCCGCTCGCGGCTTTGCGATTGCGAGGTTTATATTCAGCATATGCGGGAACTGCTGTAGCAAAGAAAAATACCGCTGCAATTAAACTTGTAAATCTGCGACTATTTTGCCAAAATCTTAAAGTGCGATGGCTCATGATGTTAGCTCAATGTATTTTTTTGTAAAAAGTAGACGGTGGAAATACAAACGAAATTATTATAAACAATACATGAGACGCAAGTAGTAATTAACAAAAATTATTAATATAAAGAACACATAAATTTTTAACATTAAATATCGGGTATTATATAAGCAATAAATTAAAATCCTCTCATGGGTATCCAGCTAAGTTCGCAGATTGTGCCGCGAGGAGAAAGGGGTTCCCGGCGAAAATTTCCTCCTAATTTTTTTGCAAGTAATTTAGAATATTTTGTACCTTTATTTTCCAGTTTTGATTTAATTCCGGAGCCGTTATCTTTCACCCACAATTTATAATGACTTGCAGAATAGGTACCTGATGCCTGAATGCGTTTTACACCTTGAGCGTGTTTGCCAACATTACATAATGCTTCTTCTAAAAACAAGCAAATGCTGCGTTTTTGTTCCCTGCTTAAATATTTATCATCAATTGGGTCGAAATTACGAATTTTAACTTTTAAAGTTTTAAAGTGTTCAAAATCATGCCGTTCTAAGGTACTCGAATATACTTCATATAATAAATCGTGAAGTGGTCGCTTTAAATCTAAAATTAATCCACCTCCCAAACGCAAAACTTCTTTTTCACCTAATGCTTCTAACTTCAGAAATTCGCTAATTTCTCTAATTTTTTGGTTGAGCTTTTCAAACTGCCAAATCAGTTGTTCGTAGGGTATATCTTGGGCACGCATATGTCTTAATCCATAGGCAAGGGTTTGTAAGGGACCATTATGAATAACATCAAAAGTGTAATTAATCGTGCTTTGTCGTTCTTCAATTTGCCGTTTCAAAAACTTATCGTGCTGGTAAAATGCAAAAGCACTCAAACCAACTCCATTTACAGCAAATATCACAACATTAGGTGCAATGGGAATCCACATACCCCACAACCACAGCATCACATAGCCGTAGCCAAACAAACAAACAGATACGATTCCGACACTAAGTAAATTTTTCCATACAGATTGAGTTAATCGTCCCAAAGCAATCGGCACAAAACCCCAAATAAATATCCATAGGTACTCTTCGGTCTCTCCCCAACTGTTTAACATAGGACGATTATTAGGACGATTATTAGGAGGATTATCAATTACATAACTAAGAATCTCGCTAATGGCATGAGCGTGATAGTCAACACCATAAATTTGACCCTTTAATGGGAATGTTGGTGCGGCAGACGTGTAAAAAATATCGCCAGCACTAGTATTGCGATTACCTACTAAAATAATGCGATCGCGCAACCATTTTGGATTAACTTCCCCGTTGAGGACATTCCGCAGCGATACTACACGGAAAGGTTTATAACTGTTGCGAAAGTTCATTAAAATCCACAATCCACCATCATCAACATCAACGTATCCGCCAAAATTCTTGCTACTGATGCGGGGTAATTCTTTACCGCGAATCGCGATTGGATCGGGGTAGTTTATTCTAGTTTCTTCTGCACTGAAGTACCGAGTCACTAATCGCAGTGCTAGAGAATATTTATCTTTTTCAGGGTTTTGCGAATTTTTTGGGTCTGGTGTATATAACAAATAGCGGCGATTTTTACTATCCTCATCATTAAGTAAATCGGCGAATCCAACTTGTTTGTGTGACAAACTCTTGTGTGGGGGAACTTCTCCGGGTGGTAGAATTTTATCGATACCAATTATATTTGTATTTTCCCGTAAAACTTTAGTTAGTTGTTCGCTCCCAGGTTCCACGGGAACATTTTTGAATAGATCCAAGCCAATCGCTCGTGGTTTATAGGTTTGCAGCTTGGTAAGTAATTCAGCAACTTTTCCATCGGGGATTGGATATTGTTTTACAAAATCAATATCTTTTGCATCAATCCCGACAATTACTACTCGCTCGTCAACTGGTTCTTTTGGACGCAAACGCAACATTGCATCGAGGAACATCCATTCTAAAGATTGCATTCCTCCAAGCATACGTATTAATATCACCGCAGCCAGCACAATCATTCCTGGAGGTGCAGCACGGAACCACAACTCGAATTCTTTGTTAATGCGTTTCCAGATTCTGTTCACAATCTTATCAGGGGAGAGGGGGTAGAGGGGGTAGAGGGGGTAGAGGGGGTAGAGGGGGTAGATAATTATTAACTCATAACCACTAACAACTAACAACTAACCACTAACAAATTTCTAATCAATTAAGCCTTCTTCTCTAGAACGAATTTCGGTTTGGATTCGCAGGTTTTTGCCGCTTTGCTTGCAGTCTTCAGGATATACTCCCAAAACATCCTGAATTTTTGTCCAGTAAGTCCGCACTGCTCGTTCTGATTTATACATTCGATTGGCGATTTCTTTATCTGTCAAACCATCTTCAAAAGCTAATCGCAAAACATCCACCCATTCGGGTTTGAGTTCGATTCCTGTTCCACACATCATGGTTAAATCCTCCGTTACATAAAACTTACCCAAAACTACCTATAACTAGACAAATCTAGACATATATGATTTTAGTGTTTACTTCCTGCTTCAAGCTGGGGTAGTCGGCTACTTCCCATCCACAGGCTGAAACTGTCTAACTGACAGCCTTAGATAAATTGATTGCAGCGTTTAAATCGCGGTCAATCGTAAAATTACAGTTCTTACAATCAAACACTCTTTCCAGAAGAGAGAGTACTTCCTTTTTATGACCACAATTGGAACAAGTTTTAGATGATGGAAACCATCTATCAACCACAACTAGTTTGGAGCCGTACAATTTACATTTGTATTCAAGTTGTCTTCTAACTTCATAAAATCCCATATCAGAAATCGATAAGGCTAGTTTATGATTTTTCATCATACCCGATACATTTAAATCTTCTATCACTATCGTTCCGTGATTCTTGGCTAATAATGATGTCAATTTATGGATAGAATATGCTCTTATATTGGAAATTCTTCTATGAAGTCTAGCTATTTTTAGTTGAGTTTTTCTCCAATTTTTAGAACCAATCACTTTATTGCGATTTAACCACTGCAATCGAGATAATTTAGTTTTATTTTTACGATAGGCTTTCGCTCCTTCTATAACTTCACCTGTCGATAAGGTTGCTAGAGCCTTAACTCCTAAATCAACTCCTACAACAGTTGTATTATTATTTTTTTGAATTTGGGTATCAATTTTAAAACTAATAAACCACCTATCTGCTTGTCGGGATATCGTTACAGATTTTATTTTATCTAGCTGGGGTAATTTCTCATATGTTTTTAATTTACCTATTCTTGGAACTTGAATTATAAAACTATCTATAGTCTTACAAGTTCCTTCCAAAGTAAATGAATCGTTTTTACCTTTCTTTTTAAACCTGGGTTGACCACTAACTGTTTTGAAGCATCTTTTCCAAGCAGTAGATAAATCTCTTAATGCTGATTGTGGTGCAGACTTTGAACACTCATAGTACCAAGGGTTTTCGGGTTTAACCAAAGCCACTAAGTATTTATGTAAATCAATCGCACTTGGAAATTTTATTTTAGAATCAGGATTAATAAAATTGTTTTCTAATATTGCGCGGGTTAATGCTAATCCCCAATTCCAAGCATGTCTAGAAACTCCACAATGTTTGAGTAAAACAGTTTTTTGATTGTTATTTAATTTTAATTCTGTTTTAAATCCGAGTAACATTGTATAAAATTTAGGTTTTCAAGTTTTATAAATATAAGGCATCTATCTTTTAGATTATTAGATATAAACATATCATTTTTATTACTATCATTAATAGTATAAATGTTAAATTTATTAATTCTTAAAATTTAATTGGCAGCCGTTGCCAACCATTAGTAGAATAAACAACCTTTAACCATCGCTTTACTGTAAAGCTCGCCGTGGGGATACTCCCCACGGCAGACTTTACGTAAATACGTATTACACACTTAACACGATATCTGGACAATATGGGTAAATATGTCTATTTATGGGTAGAAATTAGATAACAGTTACTACCCCTTGTTTTGTAAGCTGCATGAACTGATTTCTGGATTCCACACACTACCAAACTCATCAAATCTACCTGAGAAGAAAATAGCAAATCTTGTTGATACTGTGCTTATGCATATTCTGTAAATAATCTATCCACGCGCTCCGGCGCAAATATATGTGACATTAATACCTGCATCATCACACTTACTGGACTTTCTTTTATAAATCGCTCAAAGATAGAGGACAACATTCTTAAACACCCTGGTACTCATATTGCCCAGAATACCTTGAATTCACTATCAATAACCTATACTGTGAGCGGGCTCCAGTCTTGACTTAAATAGTTCATATGTTCGCATTGAAAGGGCTGGGTTTATATGGTTCTGATAATGGTGCTTTAATATCTAAAATATTTAAAACCATAACTATACTTGCTACACCACAGTAAGCTTGATTAATTTGGGTAACGAAATGCATACTCAAAGGAAAGAAATCTTCCCTTGATTTGCTTTCAATAAGTAATTTTTCACCTTCGTTAGAATCAAAACTAATCAAGTTTGAAGTTAGAGGTAACGTTTGGGCAATACTACTTCCAGCGTTCAAGCATATACCTAAAATCAATGCTTTGGAAAGCAATTTTATATTTCTCAACTTTTTGCGATTCATCATATAAATCCTGATAGAGCTTACAAATCATCTACAATATAGTGATTACTTGTCACTAAAATCTGTTTGACCTTGCTTACTATATAAATAAGGTATTCAATAATCGAAGATAAAAACTGAAGATATTGAGTATCTTTTAAAGCTCAAATTGTTCCGTAATGCTGGAACTTTCTAAACTAACCTGTATGCTAAACTTTTTACCCGGTTCACCTTTAAAAACATTCAATTGGATGCAATTGTCTTGAACTCTTGAAGCCACTTCCTGAAGAACTTTACCCGCTTTAGAAATCAAAACTAATTTAATATTTTGCGGCAAAGAAAAAAATCTGTCTGCTGGACGTAATTGAACCAAAACACTTATCTTATGTTGATTAGAACTATCTTTTTTATCAGGAAATATATGTATAATTAAAGCGAATTTATTGCTATCCAAATTTATTCCTAAATCAATAATTTTAGTTCTTTTTGTACCATTATCAAGAGTTCTGATACCAAAAGCTAAGTTTAGTTCTGATTTATAGAGAGAATCTAGCGTTTGCCAACTTTCGTCAAATACTCCCTGCAACCATTGACTTAATTTGGTAGTAGTAATATTTACAGTATCAGATAATTTTTGATTTATTTGACTAACTTTATTATCTCCTAAAGATGGAATAAACTCTGATGAAGAGACATAACGCTGATAGAATAATAAATGATTCGGTTCCATATCAAATAACCATAGTGGAAATTCGTAATAACCATTATTTATTGACAATTTTAAATTGTTTTTGATGTCAACTAATTGGTTATAAGGTAAAAATCCTCGAATTACAACTTGTTCCTCTTCTTCCAAAACCTCTAACAATACGTAAAAATGAGTTATTAATTCTAGCTTTTTAACAATTAATGAAGGTATACAAACAGTCTGAGAAAGTACATTCTCGGTTGCGATCGCACAAAATCGGAAGTCATCGACTTGAAGAGTACCGGCTATTTCGATTACACTAATATCTTTAGTAATAACTTTATCATTCAAACGTTTCTGCAACCATGCTTCAAAACCACTTAGCGCTAATGTATTAATATAAATTTGCCAAGAGGTATCGGGGTCAGTTTTGTCCGAGCGACTAGCCTGCTGTGCTGCATAAAAATGTTCAGCTTCTAACCAAACAGTTTCTGGTAACATGAGTCTCAGGTTTTGAGAAGAAGTTGAATTGAGCATTATTTAACCTCAGTACTAAATATAAATAGATGCGATTGAGACAAGCTTATCCAGTCTATTTAGATATTTAATAAATAGTTGATAGAAATATCTGATAAATTTTAGGTGACTTCTTGAATATAAGAACAAATAGCTTGAGCATATACACTATTCATCCTTCGATTTGTTCCCGTTCTCATTTCTTCGCTAGCTTCTTGAAAAATTTCTTTATCAATATATAATTCAACTTGTTTAGTTAAATTTGCAATATAGTTTTCTGACGGTGGAATGTTAGTTAAACTTTTTTGTGTTGCTAGCTTTAAAATAGCTTCTAACATTAATTCTGTTGTTTTAGCACGTACTCCAGATAAAACTTCTCCTGGATTTAAAATTCGTTTTGCTTGATTCCAACTTGTCATTTTTAATATAGGAGCGATTTCTTTTAAAGTCATTGCATCATGATAGTAAAGCTGTAATCCCCAGATATATTTTTGAGCATAAGGTGCATAATTTCTGCTTTTTTGCAATCTTTGAATATTAGTCTCACACTGTTGCTTTATTGCTTTAGCTAAAGCTGAGTCAAGATGTTCTCGTAAAAATTGCAATAATTCTTGTTCTTCTATATTTATTTCATTAAAATCATCGGTATATAAATCAGACCTTGGAATGCTAGTATTACTTTGAGCATCGTATACATATAAATTTTCTCTATAAGTCCAGATATCGTATCTTCTAAACAAAAGAGCAATTCGTTTGAGTGCTTCAAATAAGAGCAAAGTGGTACTAATCGAAACTTGCCGAGAACGTAAATAAACTAACATCTCCTGTAATTGAGCAGAAGTTGGGTCGGGACACCTTCTAGAAACAGCACTGCGTGAGAGCTGTCTATCTCGACGATAAACAGCATGATAAGCTTCAAGTATATAGCGTTCTTGAAGCGACAAACGTTCAAGTTGCTCGGCTCTAGTTCGATTTAAAATAGCCCAATCACTAAGATGTTTTAAACCAAACTCAGACAAAATTTTTTTTATTTGATAATTTCGTCTTGTTTGTAAATGTGCCCAATTATCCAAGCCCGTTCCTGATTGTAAATCAGCATTAAAAGTTTGTAGTATCTTTAGCGCAAAGCAATCAAATGTTGACTGCTTTAATTGATTATTTTGATCTACACTAAGTTGTGTTTTACCATCTTTATCCAAAACAATCAGATTTTTGCCATCATCATTAAGAACAAAAGGTAATAAATCCCAATAACTAAATCGCTTTTCACCGCTATATAAATAATCTATTCTCTTACATTCAAGAAGTATTGCTTCAGAAATATAACATCTAAGACAAAGACCTGCTTTAGCACGATCAAACAAATCAATATTGGGATTTTCGCCTTTAAACATAGATAATAAACTACTTTGAAGAGCAGTATTTTCGATATCAGCAAATTGGCTATTTACAAACTCTTGAGCCATTTCTACGTTGATTAGTTTATACCCTAATTTTCCCTGGGCAGGGTCGATTCGCCAAATTTTCCAGTATCTATCAGAAGTATTCATAGTCACTGAATCATATATACCAATTTACCTGACGCTACTTAGATATTTATCAAAAAGACATAGGATTATCTCAAGTAATTTTTAGATGAGATAAACTTTAAAGCCACGGGAGAGCGAAAGTTTATCTCTCTTCTTTTTTAATTGGTATTAGGGTTATGATTTTATTCAACGTCAGTAAAGTGCATAATTTGATATTGCCAGCACCTATATATCTATATAATTAAATAATTGGCGTTGCTGAATCTGAGTATGAATTTATTTTTTCCTTCATAGTGATGCCCCCTAAATCCCCCAAAGAAGCGGGGACTTTCAATTATCTTGTTCCCCCATAATTGGGGGCTAGGGGGCAATTCATACTTTTATATGGCTAACGCCAAGCTGCGCTAACAGCAACGCCAAATAATTAAATCAAATCAGCAGTTAAATTCCTTTAATGGGAAGGTTTAAGTAATGTGGAGTTATTCATGTTTTGCTACTGTAATTGGAAGTGTGATGACTGCAATAGTGGGGCTGAGTACACTATGTATAGATAGCTCGGTTGCTCAAGTTACTCCGGATAATACTCTTCTTAATAATTCTCAGGTTAATCGAGTTAATAAAAGTTTGAATATCTCCGGAGGAACTTCTTCGGGAGCAAATCTATTCCATAGCTTCAAGGATTTTTCGGTTCCTACAGGTTGGGAAGCAGTTTTTCAGAATAATGCAGATATTCAAAATATTTTTACAAGAGTCACTGGTAGTTCAATTTCTCAAATAGATGGTTTAATCAAGGCTAACGGTAGCGCGAACCTTTTTTTGATGAATCCCAATGGAATTGTATTTGGCGAAAATGCTTCATTAAATATTGGCGGTTCTTTTATTGGCACATCTGCTGAAAGTATGAAATTTAGTGATGGAAGTGAATTTAGTGCAATAAATCCTCAAGCACCACCATTGTTGAAGGTTAATATTACTCCTGGTTTGCAGTATGGAACAAGTCAGCCAGGAGCAACTATTAGCAATAACGGAAATTTAACATCACAGCAAGACTTGAAATTAGTAGCTGACAAACTCGATCTACAGGGAGAATTAAAAGCAGGAAGGGATTTGACGTTACAAGCACAAGATACTGTGAAAGTACGTGACAGTGTGACGACTCCGTTTTTAGCTCAAGCAGGTGGTAATTTAACGATTCAAGGAAATCAAGGAATTGATATTTTAGCGCTTAATCACCCAAGTCAGTCACCGTTTGTGAGTGGGGGAAATTTAAGCTTAATTAGCGATGGAATTATTTCTGGGGATGCTCGTTTTGCTAGTGGTGGAAATTTCTCGCTTGGGAGTGTATCGGGAAAGGTAGCAAATTTTGTTAGCAAATATGACCCCATAATCAGTAGTAATGGTGATGTGGATATTGCAGCTAACTATACAGGTGCATCTTTATTGGTTGAAAGTAAAGGAAATATTCGTTTTGGGGGTGATATAAATATTACTAGTCCGGATACTAGTAATTTACCTACGGGACAAGATACCGCAACTTTAAGTAATAGTACGGCGTTGATTGTACGTTCTGGGCAGAATACTTTGGCTTATGGAGGTGTTAATTCTGGTTCTGTAGCTGGATTTATGAGTGGAACCGTTACCCAGGGAATTACCATAGATGGAAATGTTTTTTTACAACCGTTTAATGGTGCTGGGGGGATAGTTGACTTATCGGCAGCGTTAGGGAATGTAACTGTTAAAGGAATCACAACTAATGGGGGTGAAATTAACATCAAAGCTGATAATGGTAGTATTACCACAGGCATTTTAAATTCTTCCTCACTATCTAATTCCGACAGCAATCGAAAGGGTGGTGATATTACATTAAGCGCTAAAGGCAGCATTAACACTGGTAGTTTGTTCTCTGCTTCATTCTCTGGTTCTGATAATGCTGGAAATGGCGGTGCAATTAATCTTGAAAGCTCTGATAGTATCAACATCGCTGACACTTGGAACTCTCAACCTGGAGCTTTTGTAAGTGGTGCCTTGAATTCTTCATCATTCTCTCCTAATAACATAGCGGAAAAAGGCGGTGAAATTAACCTGGTTGCTAGCAATGGTATCAATATCACTGGTAATTCTTATGCTTACTCGCTGTCTTTTGAAGGCATCGCAGGAGATGGAGGTGATATTCGCCTTGAATCTAAAAATGGTATTATTACGGCTGGTAATTTAAACGCTAACTCCAGCTCTTATTCTGGCACATCTGGAAATGGCGGCGCGATCGCCTTAACTGCCGATGCCAACATTACCACGGCTGGTATCAACTCAGAAGCATTAGGTAGTGGCAATGGTGGAGATATTACTCTTGCAAGTAATGCAGGAGCTATTGATACCACTAGAGGTACAGTTACATCTCAAATTAAGAATAATTTAGTTAATAATCGCCGTGCAGGAAATATCTTTTTTAGAGCCAAAGGAGATATTCAAACCGCTAAAGTTAATGCATCCGCTGGAGAATTGAAGGAAAATTTTGGTAATGGTGGTGATATTAACTTAAAAGCTGACGGTAATATTACTTTGGGTACAGATGCTTCTATTTTTTCCGATGGCTTACTTGGAGGTAATATCACCTTTAATAGCAATGGTGACATCTCAATAACAGGTACTGCTACTGTTGAGCAGTTAAAAGGAATAGAGGAACGAGAAAAAGTGACTAATATCAGGAGCAGCAGTTTCTACTAATATTAGTTCTGAGGAGGCTAACGGTGGCGCAATTACTATTAACGGGGACTCTATTTTTATAAACAACAGTCGAATCAACGGAGTAACTTATGGTAAAGCCAATGTTGGTTCAATTAACCTAAATGCTAATTCGCGCTTGCAATTAGAAACTAGCCATGTAGCTGGTGAAAATTTTGGTCAAGGTAATGTTGCTCCAATCAAAGTCAATGGTAGTCCGATTGTACTTAGGAATAGTAGCATTAACGGAATAAATTGGGGAAAAGGTAGTGTAGGTTCAATCAGCGTGACTGGTGGTGAAAAGTTTGAGCTTGAAAATAGCAGTATCTTTAATACGGATGTAAATAGTGGAAATGGAGTTGGAACAGTTACGGTAACTGCTGAGTCAGTTGTGATGAAGAATAGGGGTAGTGTTAGCAGCCGGGGCAATAATCAAGGTAATGCGGGAGTTACAATCGCTGCAACCAATGGCTCAGTTGAAATTAATGATGGAAGTGTTACAGCAGATCGAGGCAACAAACCACTCAATATCACCGCTACTGATTCTGTCTCAATTACCAACAATAGCTACATTGACACTCGTAGCTTTAATAGAGGTGGAGCAATTAACATAACCGCTAACTCGGTTTTGGTTGATAACTCCAGGATACGTAGTGGTGATAGCAGGCAGGGGGGTGGTTCGATAACCATTGATGCGGTTGATTCAATTAAAATTGCAAATAATAGCAAACTTACCAGCCGAACCTTTGGTAGAGGTGACTCAGGAGATATTACGCTAGATGCTGATGCGATCTCACTACTAGATAGCGTAATCGATAGCAAAACTTTAGATGAAGGTAATGCTGGGCAAACTAAAATAACCGCTAATCGCTTCCTAGCTGATAATAGTGAAATTCTGACAACAGTAGGTGTTGATAGTGATGATAGAGCAGTCGGAAATGGTGGTAATATTAATATCACTACAGCTTTATTTTCTGCTATTAATGGTACTGCTCTGCGTTCAAGTACCCTTAGAGAAGGAAATGCTGGTAATGTAAAAATTACTGCTCCTGATGGTGTCTTATTTAGTAGTGGAAGTAGTGTATTCAGCGAGGTAGAACAGACTGCGAGGGGGAATGGAGGTAATATTGATATTATTACCGACTCGCTTTCTCTCAATCAAAATGCTCAACTGAGTTCTAGTACTTCTGGACTTGGTAAAGCAGGAGATATAAATTTAATAACTAAAACTCTTACTCTTGAAAGTGGAGGTAAAGTCTCCGCTACAGCGACTGAAACCGCTAGCCAAGGAAAAGCTGGTGCATTAACAGTTAATGCTAATTCAATATTATTAGACAACCAAGGACAAATTCGTGCCGATACAACTGGAGGAGGTGGAGACGTTTTTGTTAACTCTCCTCTTTTAGTATTACGTCGTGGTAGCAGTATAACTACTAATGCCAGTGGTGAAAATATTACTGGCGGTAATATTACAATTGATGGCGAAAATGGTTTTATCATTGCCCTTCCCTGGGAAAATAGCGATATCCGTGCAGATTCTCAAAACTTCCGTGGTGGGAATGTGACAATTAAAAATACTGCTGGTATTTATGGTATTCAGTCAAGAAAAGAACCATTGCCAAATTCAAGCGATATTACTGCAAAAGGAGCAACCCCAGATTTAAGTGGCAATATACAAGTTAATCCACCAGAATTAGACCCCAACAACGGTTTAATAGAACTTCCCGTTAATCTTGTTGATGCTTCCAATCAAATATCCAACGCTTGTACTCCCGGAGGTTCGCAATTTGATAACGAATTTGTGGTAACTGGGAGGGGTGGTTTACCAATGAGTCCGACGGAAATATTACAAGAAACTAATACTTTGTCTAGTTTCTTGGGTGAGATTAGGAATAACTGATGGGGATTTGGTCACGGATGGAAATTCACGTGAAAATAAAGTTAAGAAAAGAAGTCAAATTGTTGAAGCTACTGGTTGGGTAGTTGATAAGGGTGGGAATATCGAGTTTGTTGCTCAAACCAATCGAGTTAATCCCCAAAGTAAAAAGCAAACTGCTTCTTGTAATGTATCTAAGTGAAACACAAAAATATCAAAAATCTCTTTCAGCTGCTTTTTATTCCCTACTTCCTAAATTAATGAAATGGCAAAATTTCAGGATCTCAAACATTTCTCAAAATTTACTGCTAAAAATATCATTCTATTTACTCTTGCTTTTTTATTAACTATTACTCCTAGCACTTTCGCTAAACAACCAGAATCAATTTTTTTAGGTCAAACTCAAACAATCAAATTCGCAGCTACCAATCCAGAGCAACTTCTCGAACAAGGAGAAGCACAATATCTGCAAGGAAACTTTAAAAGTGCGATCGCCATTCTTCAACAAGCTGCAAAGATATTTCAACGAGACAATAATAACCTGGGACAAGCCGCAGCGCTGACTAATCTTTCTACGGTTTATCAGAAACTTGGTAATTGGGAAGAAGCTAATGCAGTTATCAATCAAAGTTTAAATTTACTTGGTTGGGATAATTCTTTTTCGGAGCCGAATATTAACAAGAGCAATTCTGTATTGTGGGAAGTTATGGCACAAACTCTCGAACTTCGGGCTGGATTATTACTAAAACAAGGAAAGCCTTCGGAATCTTTTGATATATCGCAGCATTCAGAGCAAATCTATCAGAAATTAAATAATAGTACGGGAGTAACGCGCAGTCTTATCAACCAAGCACAAGCTTTACGAGTTTCTGGTTTTTATCGTCGCAGCTTAAATATATTAAAGCAGGTATCTCAAAATTTACAGGCTCAACCTGACTCCCCCGTTAAAGTCGCAGCCCTACGAACTCTGGGAAATACTCACCAACAATTAGGTAATTTAGAAGAATCCCAGAAAGTTTTACTACAAAGCTTAGAAATTGCTCGTCGTCTGCAATCACCCTCTGAAATAGCTTTAACACAATTTAGTCTCGGTAATACTGCTAGGTCATTAGGTAATAGCGATCAATATAAACAAACTGCAATTAATTATTATCAAAAAGCTGCTCAAATTGCACCGAATCCTCTAACAAAAATTCAAGCTCAAATCAATCAATTCAGTTTGATGGTTGAGAAGGGAGATTTAACACGAGCGAAAACATTAGTACCAATAATCCAATCTCAATTATCTAACTTACCAGAAAATCAAATTGGTATTTATGCACGGATAAATTTTGCTCGCACTTTAATTAAAGCTAAAATTAGCAGTAAAAAAGATATTGCCAAGATTTTAGCAACAAGCTTACAGCAAGCTAAAAATATAGGTGACGAGCGTGCCCAATCTTATGCTAATGGTAGCTTAGGAGAACTTTACGAACAAAACAATCAGTTAGAAGAAGCACGGAATTTAACTCAAAAAGCTTTATTTATTGCTCAAAAAAATGATGCTTCCGATATAGCTTATCTTTGGGAATGGCAGTTAGGACGATTGCTAAAAGCACAAAGCAATATTTCAGCAGCGATATCTGCATATGATAGCGCAGTTGCAACCCTTGATTCTCTTCGCAGTGATTTAACAGCAGTTAACCGAGAAGTACAGTTTAATTTTCGCGATACCGTAGAACCGATTTATCGTCAGTCAGTAGAACTACTTTTACAGCCCAAAAGTGGAGCGAAACCCGATTTAGATAAAGTACGTAAGCGAATAGAAGCTTTACAATTAGCAGAACTAGATAATTATTTTCGAGAAGCTTGTTTAAACAATCAATTTGTTGTACTCGATGAAGTTGTAGACCGCGATAATATTAATACTGCCATCTTTTATCCAATTATTTTAGACGAACGATTAGAAATTATTCTGAAGCTTCCTAATAAAAAATTAATACATAAAACTTCTACCATTAGCAGTAAAAAATTAGAGAAATTGATTGTACAAATGCGAGAACAAATAGTTGAACCCGATAGAATTTCACAGCTTCAACAAGCTTCCGTAGCTCTTTATAACTTATTGATTCAACCAGTAGAAACTGAGTTGAAAAATAGTAAAATTAAAACTTTGGTGTTTATCCCCGATGGTTCGCTGCGAAATATTCCAATGGCTGCACTGTACGATGGTGAAAAGTATTTAGTGCAAAAGTATGCTATTGCTATTAGTCCGGGATTACAGTTATTTACTCCCAAATCTTTAGCAAGACAAGAACTAACTGCTCTTGCTGGTGGATTATCAGAAATACCCAAAAGCGAAAAAGATAAATTTGCAGCACTTCCTAATGTTGTACAAGAGTTAAAATCAATTAAAGAATCAGGAGTATCAACGGTCACGCTATTTAATGACCAATTTACAAGTATTATTTTAGAAGAAAAAATCAACGCCAAACCTTTCGAGGGTCGTTCACCTTGCCACTCACGGACAGTTTAGCTCAAACCCAAATGAGACTTTTATATTAGCATCAGATAAACGTATTAAAGTTGGCGAATTAGACAATTTGCTCAAAAGTCGAGAGCAAAAACGAACACAACCAATCGAACTGCTTGTTTTAAGCGCTTGCGAAACAGCATCAGGAGATAACCGTGCTGCTTTGGGATTAGCAGGAGTAGCTTTAAGTGCGGGTGCAAGAAGTACTTTAGCTTCTTTATGGCAGATTGGAGATAATTCCACAGCTAGTTTTATTGATGAATTTTACCGTCAGTTAATGACTGGTAAAACCACCGCAGAAGCTTTAAGAGAAGCTCAAGTGAAAATGCTTGCAACTCCAGAATACAGTCTTCCCATGTACTGGGCACCTTATGTTCTAGTTGGTAATTGGCTATAGAAATTTATATTTATGGGCATTGCTGAATAAAGATATGAACTCCTAATTGGTATCTAACAACAGCCCCCTAAATCCCCCAATTTTGGGGGACTTTAAGATATATTTCTCCCCCAGAATTGGGGGTTGGGGGGCTTTAAGATATATTTCTCCCCCAGAATTGGGGGTTGGGGGGCTATTCATATTTTGATTAAGCAACGCCTATTTATAGATACTCGCGAGTATATTGTCAACAAAAAAATCATTCTCTCCCCTCTTCCCCCTACCTATTTTCAGCAATAATTTTTTGTGAAAGTGAATAACTAGATTTTCCTCGTACCTATATAGTTAATAGAAGATTCCATGCTAAATTTCCTGTGAAAGCGGAGAGAGCAATGTCTAGCAAAAGATTTGTATTGGAAATAGCAATTGTAGTTGGGAGTCTATTCGCTTTTTATGCAAATAGTGCGATCGCTCAAATAACTCCCGATGCAACTCTACCAAATAATACCAATGTAAATGAAAATCTAGTTGACAAAACCTTCAACATCACCGGAGGAAGCGCTTCGGGAGGAAATTTATTCCATAGCTTCAAGGAATTTTCGGTTCCCACTGATTCGACAGCATTTTTTGATAACCGTGCAGATATTCAAAATATTATTAACCGAGTTACGGGTAGTTCGATTTCTAATATTGATGGTTTAATCAAAGCTAACGGTAGCGCGAACCTATTTTTAATTAATCCCAATGGAATTGTATTTGGTGAAAATGCGCGGTTGGATATTGGTGGTTCTTTTATTGGCACATCTGCCGAAAGTATGAAATTTAGTGATGGTTCTGAATTTAGTGCGGTAAATCCTCAATCTGAACCTTTGTTAACAGTAAGTGTTCCTTTGGGTTTGCAATTTGGGACAAATCCCGGTTCGATTCAGGTACGAGGAAACGGTGAAGGAGCAAGAGATTTTGATTCTCCGATTATTGAAATTATTGATACACAAGATGCATTGCGGGTAGAAGCCGACAAAACTTTAGCCTTGGTTGGTGGAGATATTAACTTAGAAGGAGCAACGCTGAAAACTGCTGGGGGAAGAATAGAATTAGGTAGTGTCGGGGAAAATAGTTTAGTTAATCTAGTGCCTACCAATAAAGGTTTTGTTTTGGATTATGGTGGTGTAGCAAATTTTCGAGAGATTCAATTATCCCAGCAAGCGAATATCGATGCAAGCGGAGAAGGTGCTGGGGATATTCAAGTGCAAGGTAAACGTATCACCCTTACGGATGGTTCGTGGATAGAGACAAGCACTTTGGGAGCAAAGCCGGGAGGAGATTTAGTCGTTAATGCAACTGAGTCAGTAGAAATAATTTCTCAAAGCGCCTTGTTTGCTAATGTTTATCCAGGCTCAACTGGGGATGCAGGAAATTTAAAAATTGAAACTGCTCAGTTACTTGTACGAGATGGGGGACAAATAAATGCTAGTACATTTGGTAGCGGCAAAGGTGGAAATTTGAATGTCACCGCCACCGAAACTATAGAAGTTATTGGTACCTCTGCTGACGGTAAGTTTCGCAGTGGTTTGTTTGCTCAAACTCAGGGTTCAGAGGATGCAGGAGATTTAACAATTGAAACTGCTCGGTTACTTCTAGAAGATGGGGCACAAATAGGTGTTGGTACATTTGGTAGCGGCAAAGGTGGAAATTTGAATGTCACTGCTACCGAAAATATAGAAGTTATTGGTAGGTCTGCCGATGGTCTGTTTCCCAGTGGTTTGTTTGCTTCATCGGAGTCAGGCTCAACCAGTGATGCAGGAGATTTAACAATTGAAACTGCTCAGTTACTTGTACGAGATGGGGCACGAATAAGTGTTAGTACAACGGGTGAAGGTAAAGGTGGAAATTTGAATGTCACCGCTACCGAAACTATAGAAGTTATTGGTGAGTCTGATGATGGTAAGTTTAGCAGTGGTTTGCTTGCTCGATCTGTTCGGGGTTCAACCAGGGGACGCGGGAGATGCAGGAAATTTAACAATTAAAACTGCTCAGTTACTTGTACGAGATGGGGCAATAATAGATGCAGGTACATTTGGTAGCGGCAAAGGTGGAAATTTGAATGTCACCGCCGCCGATACTATAGAAGTTATTGGTACCTCCGCTGATGGTAACTTTCCGAGTAGTTTGTTTACTTCGTCTGCGGGTTCAGGAGATGCTGGAGATTTAACAATTGAAACTGCTCAGTTACTTGTACGAGATGGGGCGCAAATAGGTGCTAGTACATTTGGTAGCGGCAGGGGTGGAAATTTGAATGTCACCGCCACCGATACTATAGAAGTTATTAGTCAGTCTGCTAACGGCAATTTTGCCAGTGGTTTGTTTGCTCAAACTCAGGGTTCAGAGGATGCAGGAGATTTAACAATTGAAACTGCTCGGTTACTTCTAGAAGATGGGGCACAAATAGGTGCTGGTACATTTGGTAGCGGCAAAGGTGGAAATTTGAATGTCACCGCCACCGATACTATAAAAGTTATTGGTACCTCTGCTGATGGTCAGTTTGCCAGTGGTTTGTTTGCTTCATCTGAGTCAGGCTCAACGGGGGATGCAGGAGATTTAAATGTAAATAGCAATACTTTGTTAATCAATCAAGGAAAAGTATCTGTTGAAAGCAATGGGGCAGGAAATGCCGGGGATCTTAACATCAATGCTAACTCCCTGCGCTTAGATAATAACGCCATAGTTTCCGCAAATACCCAAAGTGTAAATAAAGACCCTAGTAATCCCCAGGCAAATATTAATATCAACTCACGAGATTTAATCCTACGTCGGAACAGTAACATTACCACTAACGCCACAAAAGAAAACGTCATCGGTGGCAATATTAATATTGATGCTGGAGCAATAGGGGTTTTTGAACAAAGCCGCATCAGCGCCAACTCCAGCAACTTTCGTGGTGGTCGAGTCACAATCAATACCCAAGGTTTATTTGGCACGCAGCTTTGGTATCCAGAAACTCTCAAAGGTTTTATCACCGCTACAGGAGCAACACCCCTATTAAGCGGTGAGGTGCAAGTCAACACGCAAATAGACCCCAGTAGCGGCTTAATAGAACTCCCAGTTAATCTAGTTGATGCTGCCAACCAAATATCTAATGCTTGCACTCCTGGAGGTAGTCAATTTGATAACGAATTTTCAATTACAGGAAGAGGTGGTTTACCCATAAGTCCCACCGAACCTTTGCAAGAAACTAATACTTTGCAAGCTTGGGTAAAATTAAAACCACAAACAACAAATACAACTATTAAACTGCGACCAAGAACAACTAGTAATAACAATAAAGTTACTCAAATCAAACAAATTGTCGAAGCTACTGGTTGGATAGTTGATAAAGATGGAAATATCGAATTTGTTGCAGATGCAAATCGAGTTAATCCCCGCAATCACAGCCAAACTCCCGCTGATTGCAAGGTGTCTGGATGATATTAGCGGATTATTGTAATCTATAGCAATCCTAGATGAGTCGTGGAAAAGGTAGGTGCCAGAAACCCGGTTTTTCCAAAAAAACCGGGTTTCTAAAATCTCACAAATGATTTAGGAATGCAATATATTTGATTACCTCAGAGTTTTTTTAATTTTGGATATTAAAGGATATTTGTAAAGTCTAAATCCTCTTAGACAGAAATTTTAAATAAGTCGCAGTTGCCTCCTTTGAATTTTCGATTAGTAGCAAATGTCCAGCCTTTGGTAATCGGATGACTTGGGTTCGGGGAATACAGCGTTGCAATCGAGAGGCTCCACTAATGTCATAGATTTTATCTTCTGTACCCCAAATCGCAAGGGTGGGAAGTTGAGGCGATCGCCTTGGGGACTTTAAGATATATTTCTCCCCCAGAATTGGGGGTTGGGGGACTTTAATATCAATTTCTCCCCCAGAATTGGGGGTTGGGGGGCTTTAAGATATATTTCTCCCCCAGAATTGGGGGTTGGGGGGCTATTCATACTTTGATATGGCTAACGCCACGCTGAGCCACACGCTCCGCGTGAACGCTAACAGCAACGCCAAATTTCTAAACCTGTCTAACCCAACCTACTAACTCAAAAGCTGAAAATAATAGTTTTAACTTTACTGTTGATTAATCGAATTCACCTCATGAGCGGTAGCGATACCATCTAAATTCACCGATTGCAATAAACTTTGCCAATCTTGTTCAACAGAGGGATTTTGAGAAGATTTACGTAGTTGTGCTAGGGTATTTAAAGCATCAAACCATATACCATTTTGTGCGTATATAGCTACCTGCTGTTGAGGATTAGCTGTTTTCAGTTGCTCTCGAATGCGATAATCAAAGTTATTCCTTTGAATATATCCCGTTACGTAAATGGGAATGCTTGGTTTCCTATTGCTGCAACGAACTTTGAAATACCAGCGATAATTTTGACCTGTTTTTAAAGCAACTGTATTCGGAAAAGAAATTTTAACAATACCGGGTTGAGTCGGTAGCGTAATTTTTTGTCTGTGAACATCCATACGTTTACTGTCTAACAAGCTGAATTCAGCACTTGAGCCGGTTTTTTGAGTATATGGAACGTAGAATAAAAAATTCGGTCTTTCCAAACTGGTTAGTCCTCCAACAACGCTAGTATTTGATTTATTTTGCTGTTGTGTTTGAGGTGCTAAAGCAGTTAGTCGTATGGAAACAGCAGGACAATTATCTCGACTACCCATTCCCGTTCTACGTCCCCCGGTATCGAAGTTAATCCTTTGGGTGGTTTTGGTGGAACAAAAACTGGTTTGCGAGAGGGTGTTTTAGGAGAAACAGGTTTCCTTGATGGTTTTTGAACTGGCTTTTGTGTAGTCGCTGGTTTTTTATTTTCAGCTATTGCTTGCGGTGCATACTGGATAATACTACTTAAAATTAGCAAAATTGTTAATATTGATTTCATTTATCAGCTACCACTCTATAAAAAATCATCAGTAGTTTTACTACGTGAATCTTTAATTTATAGGAGACAACTGGTTTGAATTATGCAGAAACTGAGCGTTCGTAAATGATTAAGTTACACAATAAAAGCCCCCTAAATCCCCTGCCCCCGTGACCCCCAATGCTGGGGGTAATGGGGAACTTTGAAATATATTTCTCCCCCATAATTGGGGGTTGGGGGGCTATTCATATTTTGATATGGCTAAGTTTACGCTTTGCTAACAGCAACTTTAGTTTTTCTATTCCCTACTCCCTAATAACAATATTTTCTGTACCTTATTAAGATGAAATCTGTTGTAACTTAAGCTCATGACCGGAACAAAGCAACTATCAGAACTTATATGATTTAGAATTCTGAACAAACAACACCACAACACCACCTACAGCTAAACCAAAAGCTGAAGGAATAAACGGTACCCACAGTCCTGAACTTAGAAGAGCGATCGCACAAGTTCCATATAAAAAAACCTGTATTGCAGCGATAGTAAATCCTTGATGAGATAAGGAACTAATTTTTACAATCATCAAGCTTCCGATGGCAGACCATCCGCATATCCAGATAATATCAGCCCAGAAAGGCAAAACCCAAATAATAGGACGGTCTTCAAGAACTGCATTCAAAATTTGACTGACTTTTTGTGCTTGTATAATTACACCTGGTACATCGTAATAATTTTTTCTGTTACTGCTGTAAGGAGTAGACCAATTATCGCTTATACTGTTAGCTGTAACTCCAATAATAACTACCTTATCTTTAAGCTGTTGGGGAGTAATTTTATCATTTAATACATCTGTTAAAGAAACTCCAAAATAAGAATCAGTATTACGGTAGTTGATTAATATTTGATTTCCCCCTAAGCTGACAGTTTGATAGGCTCCGCTACGACCTTGTTTTAAACGTTTAAATTCTTTAGACCCAAATTTGATGTAATCATTTTTAAATGATAATGGAATATTTCTATCAAATAAATAACGACTTGCTAATTGCAACGCAAGTGAATAAGGTGTTTCACAAGATGAAGCAGGTTCTTGTTTCATCAACAAAATTTGACGACGAACAATACCATCGGGATCTTTAATTGCATCAGTAAAACCCTGACGCTCTAATGGTACTCCTTGAGGAGGTTTTATTCCTTGAGGGTCATATTTTTTATCTTTACCTTTACAAGCAGCAATAACGTTTTGTTTTTGAAGTTCGGTAGAAAGATTTATTGGATTTGATTTGTTTTTCCTATCTGGTAAATCTCTATAAATATCTATTCCAATTACTTGCGGTTGGTAATCTTGTAATTTGTTAAGTAACCTTGCTAGAGTACTATCGGAAATTGATTTAGCTCCTACAGTAAGTTCCGGTCGAGATTGAATATCTTCCTCGGTGATTTCCACCACTACTACCTTTGGATCTATCTCTTCTTTGGGTTTGAGTCGTAACATTTGGTCAAAGGTTTGTAGCTCAATTTTTTCAAAAATTCCGAAGTATCTTAAGCCAATTGTGGAAAGAGCTACAATAAAAATGGTAGATAAAAAAGTAAAAAATTGAGATTTTGAAAACGAGATTTTATTTTGTACTGGTTTATCTATTAAATCTGTTTGGCTGCGATTATTAGATAATTCTTGCCAAGTGACTGGAACCGTTGTCGGATTTTGGTAAATAACTGGTAGCCAACTAGCACAAGGAAAATCATTTTCCAATCCTTGAAGTCTTTCTCGTGCTTCTCTTACTGCTGGGTAAAAAGGTTTATTATTACTAAAAGCAATTAAAAAGTTTTTCAAAAATTCCTGTGCGACAAAATCGGGTACACCAGTTCGCATAACAATCATTTGAGGAATATTCAATTCAGCTAAATTTCTTGCCAAACCAATTCCATCGCATGAATTAAAAATTGCTATATTTAAACCTTTACTAATTGCTGTATTTAGCGCATTTTTTAGTTGATAAATTGTTAAACTTTCTGTCTGATTAATATAAATTTTTCCTATATTTTTATCTATAGAACTAACACTATGTCCTGCAAAAAAAAGAATATCCCAATTATGGTTCCACAACTGTTCGTCAAGTTCTTTTCTTGTTGGTTCTACTAAAAATAAGGTTTGAGTATTGCTTACATTCTCTAAAAATAATCTGTCTTTATCAATATCAATACCAGCTTTATTACCTAAAATTGCTAGAATTTTAACTTTACCTGTGGAATATTTTCGTAATACTTGAGGGGAAGCATATTCATGATTGCTCAAACCTAATTCCGCTTGAGGATAATCATCAAAAAAATCCCACAAATGCCAAGGTAGCTGATGCAGTTCGATTATATTGGTTTCAATAATAACCCTTACTTCATCATCTCGATTAAGTAAAGTCCGCAGTTGTCGCTCTACATTCGCAAATGAATCGAATCTTAACCAATCATTTAGACTAGCTCGTAGCTGCTGACAAACTTCATCAAAATCACTCACAGAAACATTAGTAATATCTTCTTGATATACTTTTATACGCTGATTGTTTCCTAAACGCTGATGAATAGCTTCATGAAGTCGCTGCCATGTTTGGTAAAGTTGATTTAGTTCTGGTGCTGCTGGTAAGCTTCCTGTGATTTTGAAAAATTGGTCGTGATGCCAAAGTTGAGCCGTAACAACAGGAAATCCTTTGTTTAAATCTCCCCCCAACAAGGTGTAGACTAGTATTTTACTCATTGTTCCTGCAACAGCTAATTGTAGTTAATTATTAATAACTTTAGCAATTGTGCATCATGAGTAAAATATAAAATTCCCTGAAAGATAAATATCCATTCATTTTATAAAGGTTCTTAATGGTTATTATTCAATATAGAGTATATATAATCACATTAAAATTGTATTAATTGTTAAGAGTATAATTAAATTACAAAATGTTCTGCAATTTGATAACTATCAAACAAGACATTAATACTAAAACATTCTCCAATTTCACCTTCAAAAAGCCTTAATTGCACGTAGTTATCTTGAATTCTTGATTGTACTTCCTGAATAATTTCTCCAGTTTCTGAAAGTAAAACTAGTTTAATATTTGCTGGTAAATATTCATTGTTCAAAGGATGTAGCTGTATCCGAATAGCAAACTGTTCGTCGGCTGAGGGAATTAATTCAACTAGCATTACAACTTGTTGAGAATCAGTTTCGGTTCCCAAATGAATCGCTTTAGCTCGTTTTATATTATCAGTATTTAAACCTGCGCTGGTTCTAAAATTAAAAGCTAAATTATTGTTACTAGAATTAAAAAATGAATCTATTTCTTGCCAAGCGGCTTGATAAATATCTTGGAGCCAAGCACTAAGATTAACTGTTTGTTGACGAGAAAGATATAATTTCTCTCGATAATATTCGTTATCTAATAATGCTCCCCAACTGCTAAAAGGAATTTCCAGTTTGGGGAACATTGCTTTTGAATTACTTAATTGCTGTAGCATGTTTTCGGCTTGACTGGTCGATAATTCTGCTAAGCTCGATATAGCAGCTTTAACATCTTCTTGAATAAATTGGTAAGCCATCCAAAAAGCATTTAGGTCTTTTGTTAAATGCCGTTTATCCATACAGTAGGTTCTATCTACTGAATCATAATGGGCTAGAGTTTTCAGTTCCTTGTGAGTTGTATAAGCCCAAAATCTGATTTTTTCCCCTTCTGGTTCAACTTGGACTGCTAAATAAAAATCTGCTATCCAGCTAGGAATATCTACCCATTCTTGCGGAACTTCTAATTCCCTATCGTCAATTGCTTCAGTGGGAATCAAAACTACTCTTTTCTGATTAAATAAAATTGCCGTACCGTTGACAAATTCCCAAAAAGCAGGAATATCAGCAAAACTTTTCCAAACGCTTGCTTGTAAAGCATATTCAGTTTTTAACCAATTAAGGAAAACGTTTTGGCAAATTTGATTTATATAGGCACACCAGCGACTGCTGGGAGTTCCATAAACTTGACTTTGCTTCCAGGGGACTGTAACTGAATTTTTGAGGTCACTTCTAACGACCATTCTTTTGGATCTACAAACTCGCAGGTCATTTTTTACTACCTTATAAATATTACGGATTTACGTTGAAATTTCCTAGCTGATTTCTCAACCATTCTTCTAGAGCAACGCTCATATCTTTTATTTGGTTGGAAGTTACAGAAATATTCAATTCTTGACTCCATTTAACTAATGCTTCTAACAAAAATTCTCTACTTTTAACTAATTTACGAGATACTGTAGACTGGCTCATTTGCATTTGCTGCATAATTTGCTGTTGAGTCAGTTCTTGCTGATAGTAAAGCTTGAATATTTCTTGGGATTTGACATCCAAGCTTTGTAAAGCCTTTGACAATACATCAAACATTTGAGAAATTTGATTTTGTCGGTCTTGTAAATTCTCTGCGGCTATGATATCAGCTATTACCGAATCCGAAGCAGGGTCTGGTAAATCTAGTATTGGATTGTCATCATCTGTTTTGATATCTAAAGATTTTACAAGTGGATGCTGGTAAGCACGGAGATAAATAATAGATTGATTCAACCAATTTTCAATTGTTTTTGCGGTACAAAGAGGAATATTTTCAGCCAGTTGATGACAAGAATTGTTGTAAAGATTGGCAATTTGCTGCCATAATTGAGCAGTTGGTTCCGGTAACGATGCTGTACCTCCCGGTCGGGTTTGGAAATATAGTTGTTTGAAACAAGTCCAGGCTAAACGGTATTGTAAAGCATGTTTTGCTGATAATCCAGCATTATAATGAGCTTCTAAAAATAATTTTTTACTAACTTTGCGTAATAAAGCCCAATCGCTACAAATATCGGCTTCTTTTCGCTGCCGTAAAATATCTCTCAATCGGCTTTTGATTGCCATCGTAGAATAAGCTTTTAAGCTAGAAGACTTTTTAGAATCAAAATCTTTAAGAATTGTCTCAATTTCGGCATTTGCCATTTGAAAACAATCGGCTACACTATATTGAGTATTTTGTAACAAAGAAACTATTCTTCGCGATACGTGGTAGCATGGCTCTTGTAAATATGCCTGAATATGAATTCTGGCTAAATCGTTGGATTTTAACAGCCAGTGTTTGTGCCAGTAAAGCGCCCAAAAATGTTCTTGTCTTGAGTTTTGAGGCGAATGATTCAAGCAGTTTTGTATACTTTTATGTAGCCTGACATCAGTCAACCATTTGCTAAATTTATCTGCTTCTAAATCCATAAAAGTGGAGAACATTTGTACGATTTCTGTGCGACGGTACATAACAAGTAAATTTAATTGATTTACTTATAAATCGTAGAATGGATTTAGATTATTATCTAGGTGTTAAGTATTTTAAAGTAATAAGTAATAAGTAACAAGTAATAAGTAATACCTCTTGCCTACGCAGAGGATTGAATAATTGAATTATATTTTTATTTTTCCGACGTGTTTGAGGAGACTTTATACTAACAACGGGCTATAACTACTTATTACTTATTACTCATTACTTATTACTTCAGCCCCAAGGGGACTGGTAAGTACAGCTAATAGTTATCTTCTAGGGAGTGGAACGGGAGAATTACGAATCGGAGGAGCAATAATAACATTAGGAGGTGATGGCTTCTCTTTAACACTAATTGCAAAACCCTTTCGTTGAGGTTGTCGCTGGCCGGATTTATCAGTTACTACAAGTTCAATTGGAGATGGAAAATTTTTAATTACCTCAAGCACCTGTTTTCCCTGTTTGGGAAGATTATATTGATAAGGGAGTAATTTTACTTCGATATCTTCACCTTCTACTTTCCAGGTGAGTGTTACTTTGTCTCCTTCATTCAAAACTTGATTTAGCTGTTCGCTACCGTTAATCTTAAAAAACACAATATTAAACGGTTGAGAAACTATTTGAATATTATTTTTAGTAGTTTCAGTACTAATACGATTTTTTTCATTACGAGAATAAGCTTTTAATTCATACATCAAAGTTCCAACGCTTCTTGCTGGTAAAGCGATTTTGCAATTAATTTGATTTGCTTCTTTTACACAATTGTCTTTAAACTTTGGATTTTCAAATGTGCCATCTTTAAATTTAAAGCTTGTTGGTGCAGCTATTTGGGTATTTTCATTTTCTTTGGCAATAATGTCTACTTTTTCTAATAATTCTGGACGTTTAACACTCCAACTTACAAGTACGTCTTCTCCTTTTTGATATTTGGCTTTATCCGTTTGGACATTAATTATTTCAGCAATTGGTTTTTGTTTTATTTCGATTTCGTCTGTTTTAGTTTCGGTATTATTTTTTTGATAAAATAGCAAATGCCGCTGTCTGGATACCGCTTTAATTTCAAAAGTATATTTACCAGGAGATGTGATTCCTGTTTTGAATTGATTGCAGATTAAAACGGATTGTGTTGTGATTTGACAGGGAGTATTTTCACCGTTTTTATTACGAGAAAGTAACTCACTATTACGAATATTTGTTACGCTCACTAAAGGCTCGTTGCGTGGTGGCTGTTTGGTTGTAATTTCTAAACTTTGTAGTTGTTTATAATTAGAAATTTTCCAATCCAAACGTACTTCATCCCCTTCTGTAAGTACGGGAGATTGAGTAGTAAAACTTTCTATTTCTAAAGGGTCGGGATATAAAAATCTCCAAATAAAAAATCCCGCAGTTGCTACAAAGCCAAATCCTAATAATGTTAATAGAATTAACTGCCAAAAAGGACGCGATTTCCATTCTAAAACTCCTTCCAGCGATTGGTTCGAGATAGGTAGTTCTTGCTTATCTTCAATATCTACTTGAAAATTAATAGTTAAAGGTTTTCCTATCCAGGGTTGTCTCCACCAAGGTCGCGGTTTTACAATCAAACTTGCATCTACACTTTTACTTGGTAATAGTTTTATTTCTTTTGGCTCAAACTGATATTTACAAAGTTCTTCTTCGTCTTTACTTCTTGCACTAAAAGACAATTCTCTGACTAAATTCCCTTCATTGATTAAAGTTAATAAATATTTTCCAGGATTGCGTCTGACTTTACCTAAAATAGTGTTTAATTGAGCGCTAATTTGATAGTCTGGTGGGACATCAATATAAACCAAATCTAACAAAACTAAATCTGGATTATTTGCCGAGTATAAACGAATAGTAGGTGAGTAGGTGCCCGCAAGAGTGCTAGATGGAGGACAAAATTCTAATAATATTTCCCCTTGAGAAGCAGGATTTAATTCTAATGCTTTTACCTCAACTAATCCTGCTGCTTCTACTCCAGTTTGTGGATAAGATATTTTCAATGAATTTTCGTCTAATTCCGGACAAGTAACGTGGAAACGGTCTACCCTAGCGGAACGATTTTCAACTTTTAGTGCTACCTGTAGAAGACTATCGGGTTTATAAATTAAAGGTTTATTAGGGTTTGTCGCTGGTTGAATAGAAAAGATTGGGTCGTTTGCTCGAATTACCGTTTGTTCTCTGAGCAGAACTTTGATTTGTCCGGGAAAGTTTATTGGGGTTTCTTGTGAATAGTGTTCGGGTGAGTCTACGACAAAAGTATAATCGTAAGTCCCCGGTAATGCATCGGCAGGAATTTCTAATTTAAATGTTACCTCGTTGCTGATTTCTCCTGGTGCTAATGCTAAACTTTCTCTAGGAGAATTAGACCAATTACTTACTTTTTGAAATATCTTATCAAATGTAAAAAATAAATCGATAATTGCGCTTTGTTTGCCTTCGTTACGCACTACTACATGAATTTCAATCGTCTCTCCCGGCATTCCGTATTGAATTCCAGGTGGGTCTATAATTACAAATAATGGATTTAATTTAGCTTGTATCATATTATCTTCTTGTTATCTATATATTTCTAGAATTTTATCTATATTAATTAACTTGAATTTAAAATAAAGCTTTTAATTAACTTAATTAATATAATCGCTGATTCTATTACATGACTTCTGATAATCTAACTGCAAAACATATGATTATTTATATTTTTGACTACTAAAAATTTATAACTAACAACTTATAATTCATTACTCACCACTCATTACTCATTACTTAATCCGATGTAGTCTAACTTCAGAATCTTCGCTACCACTAACTGCAAATCCTTTATTACTTTTCAAATCAATACTATTGATCTTCTTTCTACTACGAAATACTGTTTTACCTTTCAATGATTTTACTTTGTCGAGCGAATAGTCATCTTTTAAATACCAAACCACTACTTTTCCATCATCTCCACCACTGACTATATATTTATTATCTTGACTAAATGCTAAAGCACGTATACTATTTCTAGATTCATCCTGCCAACGTTCTAATACCGTACAGTTTGAATTACTAAAAGTTTGCTCAATATTATTAGTAGGATTGCATTTATTTAAATCCCAAATTGTAATGTATCCCGACGAATCAGAAGTTGCCATTACTTTTTGATTATAATTAAGAGAAACAGGTGCAAAAGCTAATTTCCAAACATAATCTTCCTGACCCGTACTTTTATCAATTTCTTCAAATGTTTGTACGAATATATTTTTTAAATCTTGCAATGAACTACTAGATATAATCTGTTTTACAGGTATCACTAAAAAACGCTTGAAATTACCAGCAATAACTAAATATTGGTCATCAGGACTTAAAGTTAAAGCTCTTATTTGAAAATCCGGTAATCCCTGTAGTTTCTTAAAATCAAAAACTTTTGGTTCCTGATTCCATCGCTGATTAATTGCTGCTCTTGACCATATTCGTAATTTACCGCTACCATAACCACCAAATAAATAAAGTGAGTTAGAAGTAAAGGCTAAGTCGAATACTCTATCCCCTCTATCAGCAAAAGCTTTGGTGTCTTGAAGCTGCTCTATTTTTGTACCTGTAGTACTTTCTCTTAACTCAATTACACCTTTATCTAAACCAACCGCAACCCGGTTATTCTCAACAGGAATAAATCGTAATACACTAACAACATCTTTCGCATTTGTTAAAAAACCTTTCGTTTTATGTCTTCTACCGCAACTTCTTGTATATTTTCCGTTTGCTCTAACCGTTTCATCTGGTTCCACTTTTCTAGTACGTACTCTCCAGAACCTTAGCGTACAATCGTCCGAACCACTTACCACTGATGTAGCGGTACCGTTGATAGCAACTGAATTGACAGACAGAAGATGTTGTGGAGCTGTTTCTCTGGGTAATAAAAATCCGAGTAATGCTGCTAGTAAAGCTAGAATAGCCGCTTGCAACCATAAAGGTAAAATCGGCAAAACTTTTAGTTCTAAAGTTTGAGTAGCTGGGGTCTGTACTACCCAAACGTTGGTCGGATAATTCCGCTCTCGCTTCCAAAAGTAAATTTTTTCTGATACCAATCCAAGGACGTTTTGTGGTAACTTCCAAATTTACTGTAGCTGTTTGTCCTAAATCGGGGTTAGCAATTTCGGGAAACTTTTTATACGTACATTTTCGCCAGTCTTTACCCTGAATTTGTATATCAATTTCTTGACGCAAGTTGCTGGCATTCTTAAATAATAGTTCGTAAACAACCGTTTTAGATTTCCAGTCAGGCAGCCATTTGTTTGTTTGAGGAAGTGTTTTTTGCCGTTGTGGAGTATCAAATTTAATAAAGCCTATGGGTAATACTTCTAAATTAGCTTCGGCACTAGCTGGGTAACTATTATGACTTGTAGCCTTGACTGTAAAAGGATAAATATCGCTTGGTGCTTGAGCTACAGAAGGAGGCTGACATTGAAAAGAGATGTCTTTGTGATAGCCCGGATTGATTGATAATCGTCTTTGCTCGCTACCTATCAACCAAGAAGAATCGATACCAGCAAAATCTAAAGTTATATTTGCTGGCTGTTGCCCCATATTCCGCAATTTTACTAAAATATCTACGCTATTACCGGGATAAACCTGATAATCTTTGACGGGAAATTCAACACTGATTAGATTTGGTCTTTTATCTCGCTCTATTTGCAAGCGCAGCAACAACCTACGCTCTTGTCCTAATTGTGGCGAAAATACTTTGACTGTCAAATTAATCGTACCGACAAATCCCGGAATAGGAGTATTAAAAATAAATACCTGAAAAATTGTACTGCTGCCATGAGGTTGAGCAGCAGCCACTTCTGGTTCTAATCTATACCAACGGTAGTCATCGTTCCCCTTTTGTCCCGCTGCTTCAATCTCTAATTGAAAATTTGCAAAGCGATCGCTATCGTTATTAACAGTTATTTCAAAAGTGACCGGAGGTTCGTTTGGTCGAAAAACTAAGCTTTGTGTGGAAAGACTAGCACTAATAACACTATTTCTCATGTCGGAGTCATTTAATAGCTATCCACCAAGAATTGATGGTGGAGAATAAAAATTGAAAACATTCACATCCTTTGTCTACTATCTATCTACCTACCCATAAGTAAATTTACGAATCTCCCATGTTTTTCAAGTAATGAATGACTGCTTGTGCTGTAGGTAAGTTATTTGCAAGTAAGATTTCACGAATATTGCAGGTTCGCAATAGTGCTTCTTCAGAAGCTTGCCCTTGTTGGGGAACGGTTAAATCTCTGATAAAAATTACAGCGATGATTTTTTCTGAATTTATCAGCGAATTGATTGCTTGATATCCACCAGATGTAGCTGGAGGAATGTCTTCGGTAATGCTCAAACCAGTCTGACGATATATATAATCGTTATAAGTTTGCCAGGTTATTGTTTGACAATAGGATAAAAATTCTTCATGTTCGGAAATTAATTCTTTGAGTTCAGACTTTTTAGTATCGTGAGAAATTAATACAATTCGTTTTTCTTCTAGAACGGGAGCAATTTTGATAATTAATTCTTCTTCCTGATTGCTTTCTTCTGTTTCCTTTTCTTTTTCTTGAGCAACTTCATCCTCTTCAGCAGTAACAGGCTCTAATGTTGAGATAGAAGCTTCAGACATTAACTCTTCTTCAACTTCCTCAGTATTTGTCATATCAGAATCTGTATATTCGTTATTTGTAACTTCTATCATTCCGCTTTCAGCTTCGGTTGTTTCAGTTTCTTCACTCGTCTGAGCAATGTCTTGTTCGTCAGTTTCGGTTTCTTCTTGCTCGCTTTCTACTTCTGCTTCGGAAGCAATTTCTTGTTCGTTTGAATCAACTTCTTCTTGCTCAACCCTTGCTTGTGGTTCGGTGTCTTCTTCTAGATTTAAATCGGAATTATCTTCTTCACTTTCTACTTGAATAGAATCATTGTTATTTTCATGCGAATTTTCATCAAATATATCCCGTGGTTGAACAATAGTATATTCTGGTTCGGTCGAGCTAATATTTTCTATAGCTTCAACTGGTGTATCTGAAATTTCATTAATTTGATTATTTTGGGGAATTTCTTCGTCAGGTTGAACAAAAGTTGGTTCTTCGGAATTTCGATTAATTTCCTCAGCGGTTTCAACTGCTTCGCTAACAAAAGATTTGGCAGATTCTTCTGATTGACTATCTAATTGTGCAACTTCTGCTACTTTATCATTTTGATTTCGCTGCACATGAGAAAACATTGAAGGATTTATGATTCTCACCACCGTCTCTGACTGCTGAGAAAATGATATATCTTCTTCCAGCATCAAAGCAAAGTCTCCGATGCGGATAATATCGCCATCATTTAAAATGTATGAATGATTTTCTTCTAAAATCTTTCCATTAATGATTGTGCCATTTCTGCTACCAAGGTCACAAAAATAGTAATTTCCTGATTGGTAAAAAAACTTACCGTGAAAACGACTTACATCATCGCTATCAAGAATTACATCGGAATCAGGAGAACGACCAACTACACATTCATGTCCTCTTCTAGTTGTAGAAGAAAGGTCGATTTCCTCTAATTCATTTTGTGTTGGGGAATTGGATATTTTGACTTTCATTATAATTTTTGGTTAATTTTATTGATTTGTGCAACCCATCGCTGACGTGTTATATGGTCGAGATTCAAAACCTCATTTTGCGACCAGTGGAAATGGTAGGCAATAAAAGCTACCTCCTCATATAAGGTATCTGAGGGGTAGCTAATTACTCCCCCGCTAGTTCTAGCTTGAATTGAAATTCGTTGTCACAACGAGGACACTGTGTTGAAATACAGGTATTTCCTTGTTGATTAATCCGATTATAAAATTCTCTCAAATAGGAAATATCTGGTAATACAAGCTCCTCCAGTTGTTCTGGAGTAACAGAATTAAGGCTACCCAATCGAGATATTACCCTTGATAGCATCGCGAGGGTAGCGTAAGCCGGATTTTCTCTGACTTTACGTTCTTGCTGGACTGATATTTCATCCATCGCAGTAGCTAAACGCATCAAACCCTTACGCTGCAATCGCTCGTGGTTATCAACTAATCCTTTAGGAAGGATAAACGAAAATTCAGTGCAAAGTCTTTCTTTTTTAGGCATAAATAGTACCAATTATCCTAATTACTCATAAGTGATTCTGCTGATTCTGTTTCTGCTACAACATCATCATTAGCACCATCTAAACCGTTGATTTGGCGATAAAAATTTTGTAAATACTCCAAATCCTGACTAAAGAGATTTTCCACAATCGCGGGAGTAACTTCAGATACAGCCCCCAAACAATTTATTACCCGCGCCAAAATGATAATAGTTGCATAAGCTGCATTAGCCCTAACACGAGGGTCGCGTAAAGGTGAAATCTCATCTATAGCAGTAGACAAACGCATTACACCCTTACGATGCAGGTTCCCCTCGGAATCAAGGTACCCTTTAGGTAAAGTAAATTCAAACTCTGTAGCAAACATAGTTTTTTAAGAAATATGACGGGTTCGTAGTTGCGCTTATAGCGCCAAATATTTAGGGCTAAAACCTTACGTACAAACAATGATTTATCCCTCATAACTTATGTGGTCTAGTACTACTACTTGACCACATTAATCTTGCGGGGTAATCAAAATGGTATTTGTAGGTTGGGTTGAACGGAGAGAAACCCAACACCCGAGTTGGGTTGCGCTTCGCTTAACCCAACCTACGAAGAGGTATCTTAACCCTGCAAAATTAATGTGGTGGAATACTACCCCCCCCACATTAATTTTGCGGGGTAGATATCCGACCTGCTAGGGACTGCAAGTCCCTGGCTAATAGCGAAAATCCTCTTAAGAGGACTGAGGAAGTACCCCGTAAAATTAATGTGGTCTAGTGGTCTGTCCCATTAGTTCTGAAGGGTAAAACTTGTTTGTACCATTCGGCTAAAACCCTCAATACTTGGCGAAGACCGCGCAACTACAAACGAATATAGAAACCCATTAAAATTAATGGGACAGACCACTACTAACCCCTTACATTTATTTTGATAGAACTTTTACAGTCATATTTATATGACTTTGGTTATTAGACACAGACTTACAGTCTCGGTTGAGTTTTCTACAAAATATCTGAAAAAACCTGTTTTATTTAACTCTTTTAAACTCCTCAAAAGCAATTTCTACTTCCTCTATTTCTATGTCAGTGCTGCGAGCATTAACATCAGCAATTTTATAGCTTGTTGCCCAAGCACCTGCTAATTCAAATCTTGCAAGTTCCTCACAGGCTTGACTATAAATAGATAGAGAAGCGAGCTTTCTTTGTTGTGCCCATTCACCTCTTTCTATTTTTTCAAACCAATTCCAAATATCCATAGAGTTAGTCATACCTCTACGTAGAGTGATGTTACCGCTCCTGATATTTCCAGGAATTTTAGTTCTAACTGGTAATCCTTGAGATTGCTTGTTTGCTCCACTTTGAGAAGTAACTTCGCAAATCTCAATCACTTCTTGAGTTCTTTGGAAACCCTGACACTCCAAAAAGTAAGCATCAGCATCTTTTTGTCCGTCTAATGCCAGGGCTAAATAGAAGCGATGTGCCGTCAGAATTTCGGGATTTCGTCCTGCTTGTACCATCGTCTATTTAATAACCACTAACTTTTTATTTTTCACGTTTGATACCTTCGTGAACTAATTCGATAGTTTCATTTGCCATATCTTCACCCGATGCGACTAAAGTCGGCCCGGTGTATTTACAGGGATAACATTGCACAATATTCCAACGAGCTTTTTCGGTTCCTTGCTGGTCGTAAGCGACTATAGAGCCAGTCTTACGATTTTGCTGCCACTGTCTGGGGTCTCCCATGTCTTCGTTACACTTTTGATACCACTGATAAAGATCCACATCATCTGTAGCTATAACTTTTACTGTGATATTGGTAAATTTAACAACAGTAGGTGTTGCTTGGCGCATAATTTTCCCCGAGCGAGATGAGCCGTGAATCTCTTGCGCTGGCGTATTTTCTATACCTAATCCACTAATTTCTTTGATGAATTTATCAGTAATTCCATCTGCTTCAAAGTAAAATTTGCAAGATGTAAGAAATTCTCCTGGCATGATGTTTTAAACTCCTGTGTAACTAATGTTTTACTAGCAATTATATTGAGGGTTTTTTCGCAAGTTTTTCGCAAGTTTTTCGCAAATTTTTCGCAAATTTTTAAATTACTTTATGCTCCTTCCTCAGCTTCGATTCCATTCCACTGGCTGATGCGAAGGATAACAAATTCTGCTGGTCTGACGGGACAAACCCCGACTTCAACGTATAAACGTCCTAAAATTCTTGTTTCTGGAGGATTCAATTCTTCATCGCATTTAACGTAAAATGCCTGTTGGGGAGTTGCACCAAACAAAGCACCTTCACGCCAAATTCTCTCTAAGAAATTACTTACAGTACGTCTGACACGCGCCCATAAATCCTCGTCGTTTGGCTCAAATACTACCCATTGAGTACCGAGTTCTAGAGATTTTTCAATATAGCTAATTAATCGACGAACGCTGATATAGCGCCATTCTGTTTTATCCGGTTCCACAAGAGTACGGGCACCCCAAATACGAATACCTCGATTGGGAAATCTACGAATACAGTTGATACCGATGGGGTTTAAAAGTTCTTGTTCGCGGAAATTCACTTCATAATCTAAACCGATTACCCCTCTAGGGACTTCGTTCGCTGGTGCTTTGTAAACTCCACGAGTTTCATCGGTGCGTCCCCAAACACCCATCATATGACCGCATGGAGGAACGCTAAGTGGATTACCACGGTCGCGAGGATTGGCAACTTTAATCCAAGGATAATAAAGCGCACCGAACATAGAGCGACGATTGAAGCTGTTATTCAACCACTCAACCACCTGCTGGGGTTTATTACGGTCGCGAGGAGGATCGAGGACAACCATGCGGTTAGGTGGGTTGGGAATATCCCCATTATTAGAACCTTCGCACATACTGATCATCAACTCCATGATGCCATGAACTTGATCTAGGTTCATCAAGTTTTCTTCATACACGCGCATCAAGTCAGGACAAGCCACCATCGTAATTTCATCAATTTCAAACAGTCCTCGTACCCCCGTGCGGTCATCCCGTACTCCCTCAACTTCCGAAGAAAACTGGTCTGGTGTTGTGGGAATTATAGGTGCGGTAATTTCGTACTGTCCATTTCCCGGACGACGAGCTAGAGGTTGTCCCCTGCGAGAAACATCTTCCACAGCTACAAACATTGAATTCGATAATGCTGCTACTGCATAAGTTGCAACTTGAGCATTAGCTTCGGAGTTCATCGTCAGGTTATCGTATTCTTCAAGAGTTTCATCTTCCCGACGAATCTGTACTTTAAAATACTCACCTGTATCTGGAGGAGTTTGACCTTGATCGCCCTCCGGTAAAGCACGAGGACCGCTATCGATAATTAAGACTGTTACCGCACCACCTGCAATCTGTTCCGGACGTATGCTAAATCTTAGAGAAGGACGATTACCTCGACCACCTATAACCAGTGAAGTCGGTTCTGGTTCGGGAGTTTGGGGAATACCGGGTAACTGAGTACCGATACTAGTAATCCAGCAACGACCACCACCATTCATAAAGTAGCCATATATAGCAAAAGGTAAATAGGCATTAAAATTGGTAAAACCATCAGAATTAGGACGAGCAAAATAATTCAAATATTGCGTCCAATTGGTTACGAGCATGGGCTTAAATAACTCGGCTCCACCCCGCACATCTTCGGTAAAACCAACAAATCCGGCGATCGCCGTACTAACTCCTTCTATCGGACGACTTCCTCTGTCTATTTCTTCGATATAGACACCAGGAGCAAAATAGTCAAGTCTAGGCATTAGGTTATCTCCCTTTGATGTAAATTAAATTATCTAGATAAATAATCTAGACGGGATTGAGTAAAATTTCTTTGAAGTTACAGTTTTGAGTATCAACCAACGCATTTACTTCCAGGGGTAAATATCCCTCGCAATTGAGCAACAAAACATAATTACCCAGGTCAAGATTTTCAAAATAAAATAAACCTTCTTTGCTGCTAGCAGTCGATTCTCTGGTTCCCGTCAGCTTAATTTCAACATTTTCAAGCGGTTGATTTGTCACAGCATTCTTAACTACTCCTGCCATTATCACTTTCTTGACAATAGTTTCAGTACTGCCATTTCCAAGCTGATTGGTTGTTTGAAAAATTCTTTCCCAAACCAGAGGTACTAAAGCTTTTTCTGCTTCAAACGGAATAGTCACCATCAAATACAAAGCGGGACGTAAAGGTGTAGTTAAAGCGCTCCATAAAGCACCAGCTTCGACTTGTGGCTCCAAAGAAACCGTCATATTCAAATTACCATAACCGCGTAATCCAGAAACCAAAAACTCTTCCCTTAACAAGCGGTGTCGTAATAAAACAGCTATTGCTTCACTGATAATATGGCATTCTCCCAAAGTCGTTCTATCCCATGCAGTAAGCAAAATAGAGATATCAAACCAATTCGGAGACCAATTAATTGGTGCTTGTTGCAAAGCTCGTGTAATTTTACGCTCTACCTGTCTTCCGGAATGCTGCATTTGTTTACTCTCACGGATGTCGTAAATATACAAGTTGAGAGTTGGCCCTGCTGCTTCTTCCTTACGATTACTAGGATGGCTAAAGTCAATTTGCTCGGTACTATTGAGCGAAGTTCCTCCAGCTAAAATTTCTGCTAGGGTCTGAAGAACATAAATGAGCATAGATTATGTCAACTGTTACTTAACCCGTATGTCCTTAGAATAGCTTGACTCTTACTCTTGTGTTAATTAGACTTTTGTCGAGATTTAAAACAATTTTATTTAAACGTAAATCGATTTTCAAAGATAATTTTTACTGTTAATTAGATTAAGCAATAAAAAAGTAGTATGTAATTCTATACAAAATTTTATCGAACGCCACGATTTTTGTGATTAGAAAAACTTTGAACCTATTTTCAATTTGTAAAAAAAACTACATAGCTTGCTAAATGATGAATAAGCTTTAATTGATGAAACCTATATATTAATATAAGCTTCCGAGAAATAAAGGTAGGTAAAAATGCTGTATAGCAAAACAAATCTGAAATATCTAACTTCAGATAGATTGCAAAAATATTTATTTAATTATCAAAGGCAATATTATTGTTGCCCAACCTAAGTGCATAACTTCAGTCTGCTTTCCCCTATTTAATCCTAAGCTTAATTAGTCAGCTAACTGATTAAATTTGCTTTGTAGAATCATGCGAAGGATAAATACTAAAATTATTGGCGTTGCTGAATACAGATATGAATTCCTAATTGGTATCTAACAACAGCCCCCTAAATCCCCCAATATTGGGGGACTTAAAAATCAATTTCTCCCCCAGATTTGGGGGTTGGGGGGCTATTTATATTTTGATTAAGCAACACTAAATTATTCACCAAAATTGTCCAATAAAATAATTTGGAATCAAAATTATGGTTTGTCTTATAAAAGCAGACCCTACGATAAATGCTGTAATAGACAACAACCAAGCCTCTTATATATCGCGGCTTTCAAGAGATAATCGCAATACATTTTGCATTCACTATCCGAGGGTAAAGCAATGGTTTTAAATATCTCTTTGAAACAACAGAAACACCCAAATTTGGGTAACTTTAGTTTAAAAAAATTCTGTTGTTTGCATATAAAGCAATTAACTTTTCATCATCAAATTGATTGCGCTCGCATAGTATATTACGATCCAAATTTAACAAAACACCAGGAAGTTGTTGATTACACCCAAAGCAAATTTCGATATTCTCCCCTAAATTTAGCTTATTTAAGGTCAGAATCTTGGATGGATAACTATCCTCACGTTTTTGATATTCATGAGTTTCAACTTCTCGAACTACCAAACCATCATTGTTATGTTTGTATCATCGGATATAAAAACCATCGACCTGAATATATTCAAATTATTACTAGTGAAGCAATATCTACCGAATTACAAAATTTCTTGCAAGATTCCGCAAGAATACTCAGCCAATACATAGAAACCTATGCAGAAAATTTATCTCAAAAATCGAAAATTCAACTACTAGAGCATACAGTCCATAAAGCAAGTCATCAAATACGTAATTATTTATCATTAATAAGTATTTACGCACATAACTTATATTTAAGATTACCAGAGAATGATTATTGCCAACAACAAGCAGCAATAATTCATGAAAGCGTACAAAAACTAGATTTTAGCCTTACAGACATATTATCCTGCGGTCAGGGAGTAAAATTAAACAGAGCTTCTCAAGACTTAAAAGAAATAGTAGCTGAAAGTATCAAGAATTTTCAACCCATAATTTCTCAGAAAAATATAGAAATAAATCTTCCCGAAATCTCGACAAGATTACTGCTAGATAAATTACAGATTCAACAAGTATTTGATAATTTGATTAGTAATGCGATTCATTTCAGTCCAGAATTCGGAAAAATAGTTATTAGCTGGCAGATTTTTCAAGAAGAGATTTTAGTTAAAATTTGCGATAGTGGACCGGGAATAGCAGCAGAAGATATTCCAAAAATTTTTAATCCTTTCTATTCACATCGTCAGGGAGGAACCGGACTTGGTTTAACAATAGCTAAAAAGATTGTATTAGACCATAGTGGAAGTTTATGGGCACAAAATTCGTCACAAGGAGGTGCAATGTTTTCTATAGTTTTACCAAGAAAATAGCTTCCCGTTTATGTATTGTCTTAAAAACCCCAAACCCTATTAACAAAATGATGAATCGGCAAATTTCCACCTTATTAGTAGACGATGACGAAGTTTTTCGTCAAGGTTTACGCAATCTCCTAGATTTCTATAGTAATAATAATTCGCTTAGTATAAAAGTTATTGGTGAAACTAATAGTGTAGAACAAGCTTTAAAAGTAACTACTAAAAAATCTCCAGATTTAATCTTGCTTGACATGGAATTAGTTGGTAGCGATGGAATTACAGCATTGGCTCATCTAAAAGATATCGATTATGTTGGTAAGGTTTTAGTTTTATCAGGTCATCAAGAAGATAACTATATTTTTCAAGCTATGGAGAAAGGAGCAGCGGGTTATGTATTTAAAACTCGTTTAGCAACTCAGTTGTATGAAGCTATCAATACAGTAATGCAATCGCAAATTTATTTACCTCAAGAAGCTGCTAGTAGTTTCTTTCGTAAATTTCAAGCAAATTCAGAATCGATTAGACAGAAAAAAGATGAACTACATCTTACTCAGAGAGAACAAGAAGTTTTATACCTTTTAACTCAAGGAGCATCTAACGAAGAAATTGCCAAACAGTTATATGTGACCGTTGCGACTGTAAAAGCTCATCTCACCAATATTTTTGAAAAACTGAAAGTTACCAGTCGTACTCAAGCGATTGTCACAGCTATCAAATTAGGTCTTGTTCGAGCTTAGTTATTGATAAAGAAAAATTAGTTATAAATTAAAAACATTATTTATATGTCATCTCTAGAATCTTATTACAAAGAATATGATTGTTCTTGTAATGCACCTCTAAGTTGCAAAAACCCTATAGAAACAGCACAACAAATTAGAGGTGCTAAGTTTTGTTTAGAATGCGGTTTTCCAGCAACCATTACTCTCGAAAGCGAAATCAAAGGTGAACGAGGAAGCTATAAAATCACAGAATTTTTAGGTGTACGAGGTCTGGGGTCGTCTGTATGCAGGGATACAGTTAAACAATCAAGAAGCTGTAATTATCAAAGAATATTTGCTACCAGAACGTTGTTTTAATCAAGAAGAAGCTTTACAGCGTAAAGAAACCTTCAAACGAGTGGGAGGAGTCAATTTAGCTGATGGTAGACAGCAAAACTTTCGTTTAATTCAGACTTGGGAAGCTATTGCGGATGAAAAGGGAGAACGCTGCTTTTTAATTACAAAAGATACAGAACCATGTCGAACTGCTGCCCAATATTTAATAGATTATGGAGCAATGAATGCACCTCAAGTGCGTGAATTTTTAAATCAAGCTTTACAAACTCTTGTATTTCTTCATACTCAGAAACTTTGTTTTCCTTCTAACCAAGTTCAAAAAGGATTAGAACACGGCAATATTAATTTAGATAGTATATTAATTAAATTACAAAGTAATCAACAATTTTTTTCAGTATATTTTTGCGATTTAGCCAAATGGGAAAACTTATTTATTCCACCTTCCTTTTCTCAACCTCCAGCTAGTACATATAAACAAGATTTAGAATCCTTGGGTACTTTAGCTTTTTATTTGTGGCTGGGAAGAACAAAAAACCATCATACAGGAAAAAAAATTGACCCAGCACAACAGGATTTATTGCCAAATACCGATAATGAACTCAAACAATTTATCTATCGTTTATTAGGGTTTGATGCTCCTTTCAAAGATGCTGATACCGCTCGTCAAGCATTACTTAAACTTTCTGTCTTCAGCGAGGATTATAATATACAATATAAGGGCGAATTGCAGCAAAAGCGAAAGCGTTTTTCCATATATAAAATATTCTTAATTTTAATAGCTTTATTATTACTTGCGGGAGGTCTTTGGTACTACTTTTGGCGACGTACATCTAAAAATAGTGAATGTTTTGTTGTTTGGAATAAACTGCTGAAAGATTTTTCGGAAGTAAGCAACGTACCTACAGGCAATTTTTTGTATACGGCTGAAAAAGAAGGTACTTGGAGTTTTATTCTTAGACAAGCACCTGTAAGCAAGGTTAATTTAAATACTATACTAACTACACCAAAACCAGAAGTTGCAGCCACATTTAATTTTTTGCAGACCGATATCAAAAACAATAGTAAAAAGCTGATAGAAGAAGTACAAACCGGAGGAAAAGATTTTGCTGTAACAAGCTTAGAAAATATTATTACTAACGATATGAAAAAAGAAAAAATAGGCTACGATGGCTTATTAGTATATGTTACATTTAGTAAAAATAATGATAGTCTTCCTCAAGCATTGCAAGGAAGAATTAGCCTTGAACAATTACGCCAAATATATACTGGTAGGGTGAGCAATTGGAAACAAATTTTACCAAACCATCCCAATTTAGCCATCAGAGCTTATGTACCCCAAGAAGCAGAAGCGGTCGAAAAATTTAAACAAATAGTTCTTAATGATAATGACGAAGACATTAACTTATTCAATGAAAAAATAGCAAAAATCAATACTGAGAATACAGGAAGTACTCAAATAAAAATGCGGCAAGCAATCAATAATGGAGAAAATAGCGGTATTATTAGTTTTGGTATTCTCAGCAAAACTTGGAATCAATGTTCCGGTTATCCTTTAGCAATAGTTAACAGAAACAATCAGTCTATCCAACCTCTGTTTCGTCTGCGTACAAATCGTCCTATAAACCCTTCAGATAACCTTTGCGACAAAGCTAATTACTTTAACGTCAGCACTTTCCAATCCAATAAAACTGCTAGCTATCCTTTGGGATATCATCAGTATGTCGTGTATCCTAAAGACAACAATCGCGAACCTGCTGGCTCTATTTTTGCCGATATTTTGAAGACTCAACAGGGTCAACGTCTACTTTATAAAGTAGGTCTTGTTCCCTTACAACCTATACCTGATGATACTGGAAGTAAAAATGCCTGCCAATCGGTGTCCAAATCCAACCTGTGAATATTTTAATCGTGCTTTACCTAATAATGCCAAAGTTTGTCCTTGGTGTTCTACTCCTTTAGGTAATGTAGTTCCTTCAGTACCAAATAATCCACCGACTCCGCAACCTTTGGAAGAACCACCACCTCAACAACCACCTCAACAACCTATTAACCAACCTGCTCCTGATTATTATGCAACCAACTATCAGCAGCGTGCTTATATACCACCAGCACCTCCACCTCAACCTCAACCTCAAGTTCCAAGATTACCCGTTTTAAGGCTAATTCATCCTAGCGGTCGTGAGTTTAGCTTGTGTGGAGAAAGTGGTTCGATTGGTCGTCGTACTCAAAGTATGCCAAATCCACCAGAAATTGACTTAAGTGGTATTCCTCAAGAAGGAATAGTTTCTCGACGACATGCTCGGGTTTTTTGGGATTGGTCGCAAAACACCTATATGATTGTTGATACGAGTAAAAACGGTATTTATTTGAATGGTACTCTTGTGAATTCTGGTGTTTCATATCGTATATTAAATGGCGATACATTACAGCTTGGACAAGATAACCTTGTGATTTTTAAAATAGTTATTAATTAATCATAATTGTCTTTTTCTAGTTATTATATCTATGAAAATTGGTAATTAGTAATTGGTAATTGTTTATAAAAAAACTATTTAATTGCGAGCTATATATTTAGTAATTGGTGTTTTTTTGGAATATTGCCATTGCTATATACATTTTTATCTAGAATTTAATCAATCGAATAATAGAAAATCTTAATTAATAGCTGTTAAGCTTATACAGGGAAAGTAAATAAAAAGTTTTTACTATGAGGAAGCAAGTCATTCTCACAATAGTTGAAGGCAACTTTGAACAAGGGTTTTCAGTTATTATCCGAATTTGGCAATATGGCGCTCTTCATGAGACTCAATTATCAGGTAGGTTGCCTCCTGCACCTAACTTGTTACAAATATTTAATAGCTTCCGATCTGTTTATAACCAGTGGCAATCTACTTATCGGATTAAAATAGTCCCAATCCCAGGTCAAGTGACTAATTTTTCCTATCGTGAGGTAGCTTCATCGGGTTTTGTGTTAGCAAATAGCTTAAATGAATGGCTAAATTCAGATTATCAAGAGTGGAAAAAGATTAGAGAAGAATTATTAGGGAATTTAAGCGAAGACGACGAAATAGAGTTCATCATTCAAACTCAAGATATACAGCTACGACAATTACCTTGGCACTTATGGAATTTAATTTCCGAGCGCTTTGTGAATGCAGAATTTATTTTTAGTTCGCTAAAATATAAACCCTCATTACCCCTAGCTCATAATAATAAAGTTAGAATCTTAGCAATTCTTGGCGATACTACAAATATTGAATTAGAGCAAGATAAAGCTATATTACAAGAGCAATTATCAGATGCAGAAATAGACTTTCTCGTACAACCCAATCGTCAGCTTTTAAATGAGCGACTTTGGGAGCAACAATGGGATATACTTTTCTTTGCTGGTCATAGTACTAGTGAAGCTGATGGTAGTACGGGTCAAATTTTTATTAATCAGGACGACAGCTTATCGCTTAAAGAAATAGGAAATGCCTTAAGAAGAGTAGCTCATAAAGGTTTACAGCTAGCAATTTTCAATTCCTGCGATGGCTTAGGCTTAGCGCAAGAACTAGCTGATTTGAATATTCCAATTATCGTTATGCGAATGCCGGTACCTGATGTTGTAGCACAGAAATTTTTGCAGCACTTTCTAAAAGCCTTTGCTTCTGGCAACCCTTTGCATCTAGCAGTTTCGCGAAGCACGGGAAAGATTGCAAGGTTTGGAAAATGAATATCCCTGTGCTAGTTGGTTAGCAGCACTTTGTCAAAATCCAACTAAAAAAGAGCCGCTGACTTGGCAAGGAATGAAGAATTACCCCACCATTAAAGAACCGCTGACTGAGGAAGAGAATAATTACCCTAAGAAACCAAGAATTCCACCATTGCGACAGTTGCCAAAAATATTTTCGGGTGTATTGGCAACTGTATTAGCGATAATTGTGCAACAAAGAATTCCATTAATATCATCATCTCAGAAAATACCACTTGACCAAAGTACTTTCCAAGGTTCTTGTAAAGACATTTCGATTGATAAGAATATACTATCAGCGAGTTGTTACAAGCTTGATAAAACCTGGAAGAAAACAAGTATTCCCGTTCCGGGTATTAAGAATCAAAATGGAGATTTAAAGAAAACAGGTCTTAGTAATGTTAGTACTTTCCAACATTCTTGTAAAGACATTTCGATTGAAAAGCATATACTATCAGCGAGTTGTTACAAGCTTGATAAAACCTGGAAGAAAACAAGTATTCCCGTTCTTGGCATTACGAATAGTAATGGAGATTTGGTGAATAAAAGTCTTAGGAATACTAATAGGTAAGATAAATAAATATTTGTTCAATATTGGGATGCTCTTTAGAAAACTATAATCATTTAAAATAATTGGCGTTGCTGTTAGCGCCTAGCGAAGCGTACCGTAGGTATTGCGTGGCGCTAGCCATATTGAGTATAAATTTGTTATTACTATCTTATCGCAGCCCCCTAAATCCCCCAATTCTGGGGGACTTTAAAATATATTTCTCCCCTATAATTGGGGTTGGGGGCTATTCATACTTTTAATCATCAACGCCAAAAATAATTGATACTAAAACAATCTAAGCGCTTCGGATTTTCCACCTGTAGCTATAGCAATATAATATTAGACTTTTGGCTACTTTTTATTGTCTCAAATAAGCTTTAGTCTAGATTTTATCAAGACACGAATATTAAGTAATTTTAATCTATGCATTTAGAGCAAGAACAAAGTTTTTTCAGACCTCTTGAAGATGCTGGTGGTACTACAGGATATGCAAATATTTCTGCGGTATCTGATGCTAGTAAAGTGGGTAAAACAGCAGATAAATATCTGAAAGACTCACTGTTATTAAGTAAATTAACTAGACGAGTTTATGAGCTTTTGCTCGAAGATATAAGATACCAGCGAGAAAGAGTTAATAATTATGGTTGTAATAGGTGGTAGAAATGGCTAACAGTACAAATGGTAACATCGTTCACGAATTAAATTACGTAACTACCAACCGTTTTTATGTGGAAGTAGATAGTGCGATCGCAGCATCATTTACTGGATGTTCTGGATTGGGTGCGAGAATTCAGAAACAGGTAGTTCATGAAGGAGGTGTGAACGACCAGCAAAGGGTATATCTGGGACATGTTGAATTTTCCGACGTAACCCTTAAGCGAGGTCTTACCGATAATCCAGGTTTTTGGAACTGGATAAACGAAGCGTTTGGGGAACAGTCGTCAACATCTCGACGTAACGTTAATATTTTAGTTTTCAATCAAGCTGGTGAAACAATGATGAGTTGGACATTAATAGGTGCTGTTCCTGTTGGTTGGAAAGCTCCTGAACTACAAGCAGATGGAAACACAGTTGGAATTGAAGAATTAACTTTAGCTTATGAGGGATTAGAAGTAGGAAAAGATAAAGGAGGTGGTAACTCAACAACAAGAATGAAATCAGGATTTTTTGAGTCAAGATAATGAAAATAATCAATTATTATGCTTAATACCAGCTTTAAAATATGGAAAATATTAAGCCTTTTAAAAATCAAGATTCTGGGTTAGAAGTAGGAGCATCTTTATGCGAACCTAGCAGATTAACTTTAAGAAAAGAATCTAATTTTTTATGTAAAAGAAATAACTTAATTCAGCTTTTTGCTAATCGTTCGCCATTAGTAAAAGCGTCGAAATTCATTTTACCTCGTAAATATACAAGTTCTTTCAATTCGTTAGTAAATTGGAATTTAGGAACTGAAAGTAATGATTTGAGTGATTCGGAGAGTTTGCAATCTACAGACTTACTATCTCAGACAAATACTAATTATTATCCAAACCAACAGGTAGAAAGAAAAACAGTTAGTTCAGACATTATACCTACAGGGAATATTATATATAATCCAGTTGAAACTGGTGAAAAAACTCCAAGAAAATCCCGTACTAAACCTCAAAATAAATCTAATTCTAAATCTAAAGCTAAAACTAAATCTAAAACTAAAGCTAAAAGAACATCTAAAAATAAGAAAGCAGAATCAGTATCTAAACCTATTGATTCAAACACAGTTAATGCTAAAAACTTAGAAATTAATCCAGTCCAGTTAAAACCAACAACGGATGAAGTCTCTACGGTAGAACCTGTTTCTCAACAAATTCCTTCTCAGAATTCAGAAGTTGATTCAATACAGTTACAACAGGCAACGGATGAGACATCTGGGGTAGAACCCGTTTCTTCACAAATTCCTCCTCAAAATTTAGAAGTTAATCAAACAAAGTTATCGCCAATTACGGATGAAACATCTGGGGTAGAACAAGTTTCTCCACAAACAATTCCTCCTCAAACTCTAGAAGTTAATCAAACTCCGTTACAACAGAAAACGGATCAAACATCTTCGGTAGAACCAGTTTATCCTCAAACAATTCCTCCTCAAAATTTAGAAGTTAATCAAACTGCGTTATCACCAATTACTGATGAAACATCTTCTGTTGAACAAGTTTCTCCACAAACAATTCCTCCTCAAACTCTAGAAGTTAATCAAACTCCGTTACAACAGAAAACGGATCAAACATCTTCGGTAGAACCAGTTTATCCTCAAACAATTCCTCCTCAAAATTTAGAAGTTAATCAAACTGCGTTATCACCAATTACTGATGAAACATCTTCTGTTGAACCAGTTTCTCCTCAAACAATTCCTTCTCAAACTCCACAAGTTAATCAAACTCCGTTACAACACAAGACCGATGAAACATCTTCGGTTGAACAAGTTTCCCCTCAAACAATTCCTTCTCAAACTCCACAAGTTAATCAAACTCCGTTATCACCAATTACCGATGAAACATTTGGGGTAGAACCAGTTTCTCCAAAAACAATTCTTTCTCAAACTCCAGAAATTAATCAAACTCCGTTACAACAGAAGACGGATGAGATATCTTCGGTAGAACAAGTTTCTCCACAAACAATTCCTTCTCAAACTCCAGAAATTAATCAAACTCCGTTACAACAGAAGACGGATGAGATATCTTCGGTAGAACAAGTTTCTCCACAAACAATTCCTTCTCAAAATCCAGAAATTAATCAAACTCCGTTATCACCAATTACGGATGAAACATCTTCTATTGAACCAGTTTCTCCTCAAACAATTCCTCCTCATAATCCACAAGTTAATCAAATTCCGTTACAACAGAAAACGGATGAAATATCTTCTATTGAACCCGTTTCTCCTCAAACAATTCCTCCTCAAACTCTACAAGTTAATCAAACTGCGTTATCACCAATTACGGATGAAACATCTTCTATTGAACCAGTTTCTCCTCAAAAAATTCTTCCTCAAACTCCAGAAGTTAATCAAGCTCCGTTACAACAGAAAACGGATGAAGCATCTTCTGTTGAACCAGTTTCTCCTCAAACAATTCCTTCTCAAACTCCAGAAGTTAATCAAACTCCGTTATCACCAATTACGGATCAAACATCTTCTGTTGAACCAGTTTCTCCTCAAACAATTCCTCTTCAAAATTTAGAAGTTAATCAAACTCCGTTATCGCCAATTACGGATGAAACATCTTCTGTTGAACAAGTTTATCCTAAAACAATTCCTTCTCAAACTCCAGAAGTTAATCAAACTCCGTTGCAACAGAAAGCGGATGAAGTATCTTCTATTGAACCAGTTTATCCTCAAACAATTCCTCCTCAAAATCCACAAGTTGATCAAACTCCGTTATCACCAATTACGGATGAAACATCTTCGGTTGAACCCGTTTCTCCTCAAACAATTCCTTCTCCGACTCCAGAAGTTAATCAAACTCCGTTACAACAGAAAACGGATGAAATATCTTCTGTTGAACCAGTTTATTCACAAATTCCTTCTGAAAATTCAGAAGTTAATCAAACTCCGTTACAACAGAAAGCGGATGAAATATCTTCTATTGAATCAGTTTCTCCTAAAACAATTCCTTCTCAAACTCCAGAAGTTAATCAAACTCCGTTATCACCAATTACGAATGAAACATCTTCTGTTGAACCAGTTTTTCCTCAAACAATTCCTCCTCAAAATTTAGAAGTTAATCAAACAAAGTTATCGCCAATTACGGATGAAACATCTTCTGTTGAACCAGTTTCTCCACAAACAATTCCTCCTCAAAATTTAGAAGTTAATCAAACAAAGTTATCGCCAATTACGGATGAAACATCTTCTATTGAACCAGTTTATCCTCAAACAATTCCTCCTCAACCTCCACAAGTTGATCAAACTCCGTTATCACCAATTACGGATCAAACATCTTCTATTGAACCAGTTTCTCCACAAATTCCTCCTCAAAATTCACAAGTTGATCAAACTCCGTTATCACCAATTACGGATGAAACATCTTCTGTTGAACCCGTTTCTCCTCAAACAATTCCTCCTCAGAATCCACAAGTTGATCAAACTCCGTTATCACCAATTACGGATGAAATATCTTCTGTTGAACCCGTTTCTCCTCAAACAATTCCTCCTCAGAATCCACAAGTTGATCAAACTCCGTTACAACAGAAAACGGATGAAATATCTTCTGTTGAACCCGTTTCTCCTCAAACAATTCCTCCTCAGAATCCACAAGTTGATCAAACTCCGTTACAACAGAAAACGGATGAAATATCTGGGGTAAACACAGTTTCTCCACAAATTCCTCCTCAAACTCCAGAAGTTAATCAAACTCCGTTACAACAGAAAGCGGATGAAATATCTTCTATTGAATCAGCTTCTCCTAAAACAATTCCTTCTCAAACTCCAGAAGTTAATCAAACTCCGTTATCACCAATTACGGATGAAACATCTTCTATTGAACCAGTTTCTCCTCAAACAATTCCTTCTCAAACTCCAGAAGTTAATCAAACTCCGTTACAACAGAAAACGGATGAAGTATCTTCTATTGAATCAGTTTCTCCTAAAACAATTCCTTCTCAAACTCCAGAAGTTAATCAAACTCCGTTATCACCAATTACGGATGAAACATCTTCTGTTGAACCAGTTTCTCCTCAAACAATTCCTTCTCAAACTCCAGAAGTTAATCAAACTCCGTTATCACCAATTACGGATGAAACATCTTCTGTTGAACCAGTTTCTCCTCAAACAATTCCTTCTCAAACTCCAGAAGTTAATCAAACTCCGTTATCGCCAATTACGGATGAAATATCTGGGGTAAACACAGTTTCTCCACAAACAATTCCTCCTCAAAACCCAGAAATTAATCAAACTGCGTTATCACCAATTACGGATAAAACATCTTCTGTTGAACCAGTTTCTCCTCAAACAATTCCTTCTCAAACTCCAGAAATTAATCAAACTCCGTTACAACACAAGACGGATGAAACATCTTCTGTTGAACCCGTTTCTCCTCAAACAATTCCTCCTCAAAATTTAGAAGTTAATCAAACTCCGTTATCACCAATTACGGATAAAGTATCTTCAGAAGAAAACCAGAAAGCAGAGTCATCTTTTCAAGTAAAACCCGGTACTAATTTAAAAAAAATACCAGCACCTCAAGGTTTCTTTACTGGAGGAAAAGCTATACAGTTACAGGTTGATAGCAATCAACCGATAGCAGACTCCGATACTATACCAGCTATGCTGTCACCTGGAGAATTTGTAGTAAATTCTAAAGATACTCAAGAAAATCTTCCGTTGTTGGAACATATCAATAAAGGTGGTAAAAAAGAAGATGTTCCGGACAAAATACAGAAACCTGCTGTTCAACAAACTGAGGAAACTTCATCTTTAATTTCTCCTTCTTTGGGATTGAATATTGCAAAACAAAATTCTTCCTTGACTGATAATAAAACTCTTAATTCATCTCACAATCAAGATAATAATTTAGTTGAGAAAAAATCATCTTCTCATAATTACTCATCACCTCCGTTGATTTTTAAAAAAGCAAATTCTAGTACATCTTCTCAAACTAATTTTGATACTCCTTCGGAATGGTCAACAATTGAGGATTTAATGAATGTAGGTAATAACAACAGCGATTTTATAAATATAGATAGTCAAAATCATCATTCATCAAATAATGAAACTATTTATCCTTCTACAAAATCATCGCAAGAAACGTTTACTCAAAAACGTCATGTTCCGAAAGTAAAAGGTTTTGCTAAAGGTGGAGAAGTTAAGGAAAGTGATATATCCCAAGACAGCAAAATAATAACTGAAACTATTAATGCGCCATCTAATTCAAATGATAATGATGAAATAGCTTTAGAATCTTTAGCTCGCGAAATTTATCGAAGATTGCGACAAGAATTAGAAATAGAAAAAGAACGTCAAGGAAGCTATTCCGGACGTTTACCTTGGTAGTTTTCTTATTAATTAGAACTTAGAACTTACGGAGACAAAATAAATGGCTGGTCAATCTGTAGCTACTCCCCAAAAGCGACAACCGCAATTAGAGAAAGCTAAATTAAAAGCATATAACGGTGAAGCTCCTGATATTGATTTGATGTTTAATCCTTCTGAAATTAGTTTTTCTCGAAGTATTGTTTGGCAAGAACATCCCGGTAATAGAGGAAGTACTCTACTACCTAAAATTAACTTTTCTGGAGTTCAACCTTATCGTTTTACCCTTAAACAAATTATCTACGATACTTATGAAACAAAAGAATCAGTAATGAAACAAATAGATAAAATTAAAAAGGGTGTAGAAACAATTGAAATGAGCAGTGATAAACGTCCACCTGTTTATAAATTTACTTGGAAAGACGAGTATTTCTATTGTGTAATGACTAGCTTAACTTATAATCTAACGATGTTTCTCACTGATGGAACTCCTGTTAGAGCTATTGTAGATATATCATTACAAGAAGTAGATAAAAATAATCTTCCCGGTGGAACTGAATCGGCTGCTCAAGCTAATAATCGTCAAGCTGACCCTAGACTGGGATAATAATTATTAGTATTGATTAATTTTATATCTTTATGACTTACGCAAAGCCCCCCTTTTTTAAGGGGGGTTGGGGGGATCTCAGTATCTAGAACATTATATTTTCTGTTATCGCTGCGTAAGTCCTGAACTTGAAATAACTTTTCAAAAAATTACAAACTTAAGAATATTATGCCTAATCAAAGTCTTTATTTAAGTTTACCTAAATTAGAATTAGGAGGACAATTAGCTCCTCCAGAATTAGAAAAAGATTTGTTGCAAATTACTGTAGAAGAAAGTCTACATTTGCCTGCAATGTTTACAATTGTAGTTCACAATAGCTATCTTCCAACTAGCGATAAATCGGAATATCAACCTTGGAGACACGAGAAGCTATTTGAAATTGGCAAAAAGGTAAAGATTGGTTTTATTTCTAGTACTACCCAAGACCCAAATTTCGACCAAGAAGAAGAAGGTTATTTAATTGAAGGTGAAATTACAGCAATTGAAGTTCATTTTAATAGTAAGTCTGAAGCTCCTATTATTGTAAGAGGTTATGATAAATCTCATCGGCTTCACCGAGGACGACATAATCGCTCTTTTTTAAATAATACTGATAGCGATATAGTGCGTAAAATTGCCAAAGAAGTAGCTATTGATCTCGGACAAATAAGCGAAAGTGGGGAAGTTCATGAGTATGTTTTTCAAGAAAATCAAACTAATATGAACTTTCTCAGAGAAAGAGCTGCTCGGATTGGTTTTGAACTTTTTGTAGAAGATGGAAAAATCAATTTTCGCAAACCTGAAACTAAGGAACTTGTTGAACTAAAGTGGTTAAAAGAAATCAGTAAATTCAGTACTCGTGTTACTAGTGCAGAACAAGTTAGCTCGGTAGAAGTTCGTAGTTGGGACTATACGAAGAAGAAATTGGTAACAGAAACAGCAAAATCAGAAAAAGTAATAACTGATACTGGGAATAAAAAAGGAAGTGATTGTTCTAACAAGTTTAATTTAAATAAACCTCCAAAGATGGTTGTTGTAGATAAGCCAGTTTCTAGTGCTAAACAAGCTGAAGTTATGGCTCAATCTTTATGCAATGAATTGGGTGGAGAGTTTGTCTACGCTGATGCAACGGCTGAAGGTAATCCTAGAGTTCGACCGGGACGTTTTGTCAATCTTACGGAAATGGGCGATCGCTTTAGCGGTAAATATTACATTACGGAGACGCGCCATATATACAATCAACGAGTTTATACAACCGAATTTAGCGTTCGAGGATTACGTGCTGGTAATTTATTTACTTCCATATCTCAGCAAAAAAGTTTACAGCCCGGTCAAACATTTTTGGTCGGAATTGTTACCAACAACAAAGATCCTGAAGGTTTGGGTAGAGTCAAAGTTAAGTTTCCTACTCTTACACAAGAACATGAAAGTTACTGGGCTAGAGTTGTAGGGGTTGGAGCGGGAAAATCTCGCGGTTTTTATTGCTTACCAGAAATCAATGACGAAGTTTTGGTTGGTTTTGAACATGGTGATATTCATCGTCCTTACATTATTGGTGGTGTATGGAACGGCAAGGACAAAACACCCGAAAATGTCAACAATACTATACAAGGTGGTAAAGTGCGTTTGCGAACAATTAAAACTCGCACTGGTCATACTATTGAGTTTGTTGAAGAGAGAAAAGCTTCTAGCAAAGCCGGTGTCAAAATAGAAACTGCTGGAGGTCACAAACTACATTTAAATGATTCTGATGGATGTGTGGAAATCAAGACTAAACGGGGTCATAAAATGGTTCTTGATGATAAGTGGAAAAAAATAGAGCTTAAAACCACACTTGGTCATGAAATTAAGATGGCAGATTTTGGTCCACTTGGTCCTACGCTTTCTATTAGTTCGATGGGAAATCTAGTATTTAAAGCTAATACGGCGATTTTTACCAGCAGACCTATAGTACCAATACCACCAACTGTTCCACCAGGGTTTCCTTAATACAGCGTAAGTTTCGTGACGAAGCAGCGAGTAGCGAGTAGCAGTTGTGATTTCACATTGAAGGGAGACGTAGCATTGCTACGTCTCTACAATAGTTAGGTTAGAAAAACATAAACTCGACTTTTGGCGAATAGGCTAATACCTTATATGGCAATATCTTGAATTTAGGCGTTGCTGATTAAAAGTATGAATTGCCCCCTAACCCCCAATTCTGGGGGAACAAAACAATCAAAAGTCCCCCATTTTTAAGGGATTTAGGGGGCATTACTATGAAGGAAAAAATAAATTCATACCCGGATTCAGCAACGCTTGAATTTATATACAAGTTCATATTTATCCTGATAACTGCCACTATGACAAACCCACTTTATAATAAGCCGCGAGAATATTTAGGGAAAGGTTGGGCTTTTCCGCTACAGTTGAGCTTGCAGGGAGGAATAAAGTTCAGCAGTGAAGAACAGAAAGTCAAAGAATCAATCTGGATTATTCTTCGTACTAGCGTCGGTGAGCGGGTTTATCGACCTAATTTTGGTTCGAGGTTATCAGAATTAGCTTTTGCTCCCATGAATAGCGAAACTCTACTGCAAATTCGCATCTATGTTTTAGAAGCTTTAGAAGTTTGGGAACCCCGGATTATAGTCGATGAAGTCCGCACCGATGCAGACCCCAGTACGTGGAAAAGTAGATATTATCGTCAACTATAAACTAAAAGATTATCCCGATGTTTACAGCTTAGTTTATCCTTTCTACTTACTTTCATCGACGGAGATTTGAGGATTGGGGATTGGGAGACAAGGACACAAGGAGATGGGGAGACAAGGAGACAGGGAGCAGGATGTTTCACTACATTGTTAAATTATTTCTTCCTAACTAACTCTTAACTATTCTCGTTTCCCAATTATCAATTACCAATTATCAATCACCAATCACCAATCCAAAATCCAAAATCCAAAATCCAAAATAAACGCATCCGTTGTTAAAATCTAAAATCTAAAATATTATTGTGGAATTCGATTTTTTACCTAAATTACCTTCTTCTAATCTAGATGACCGCACCTTTGATGATTTGGTGGAGGAATGCATTATGCGTATTCCTCGCTATTGTCCGGAGTGGACTGACCATAATCTAAGCGATCCAGGAGTTACGCTAATTGAGTTGTTCGCTTGGTTAACTGACCAAATGCTACTCAGGTTTAACCAAGTACCTCGTAAAAATTATGTTGCTTTTCTGGAATTACTGGGTATTCGTCTGCAACCTCCAGCCCCTGCTCGTACTGAGTTAACGTTTTATTTGAGTTCGGATTTGCCGGAGGCTTATACTATTCCAGAAGCATTTGAAGTTTCTACCGTGCGGACGGAAAGCGCAGAAGCAATTACTTTTAGTACTGATTCTCCTCTGATAATCGCTAAACCTCGACTCTTACATTTTCTGACAGCGCAAAATGCCGAAATAATCCCTCAATCTTTGCGAGAAAGAGTTACAGTTACTTGGAATCGTCAAGCAGATGATTTTTGGGAAGGTAACGAGCAGTCAATATTTGAAGACGAACCACAACAGGGAAATTGTTTTTACATAGTTATTGATGCAGATGAACCTTTGGATGGAAATGTTTTAGAAGTTGCTTTTAGAGGAGCTAGCGCGACACCGACTGGTATTAATCCTAATCAACCTCCACGTCGCTGGGAAGCTTGGGATGGAGAGAACTGGCAGTCTGTTTTAATACAAGAAGCAGATGATAAAACCCGAGGCTTCAGTTTTTACGAACTAATCCAGCAAGGTGGTAGTCCGGAGGAAGGTGCAGAAACACGCTTGCATTTACCACAGACTTTTCCAGCCACAAATTTTACATCCTATCGCGGTCGCTGGTTGCGGTGCGTTTATACGGAATCAGAAAGAAATCAGCCCGGTTATAATAGTTCTCCACGTATCACCGCTTTGGGAGTAAGGTCTACTGGTGGTACTGTGCGGGGAAGTCAAAGCAATCTCAAAGAGGACGAACGACTGGGAATTAGTAATGGTATGCCGGGACAGACTTTTCAATTACAAGAAACTCCAGTTTTAGAACGTCGAGAACACGAATATATTATAGTTACTCCTCCCGGTGGCTTACCTCAAAGATGGCAAGAAGTCAGGGATTTTGCTGATAGTACATCGCAAGATTTACACTACACCATTGATTCTATTACTGGCACAGTTCAATTTGGCCCTTTGATTCGCGAACCCAGTCAAATAAAACTTGAAACAGAGATGCGTAAAGGAATTCAACTGGCTACAGCAGATGATACTATTTTTCAATTAAGCGATATTGAAAGAAACAAGCAACAGCATCAATATGGAGCAATTCCCGTGCGAGGTGCTGAAGTTAGAATGGTTGCTTATCATTCGGGAGGAGGTAGACAGGGAAACGTTCAAGCTCATAGTTTAAGATTTTTGAAGTCCGCAATACCTTACGTCGCTAGCGTCACGAATCATAAACCAGCTATCAACGGAGCAGATGCAGAATCCTTAGAGCAAGCAGTTGTAAGGGCACCGCGAGTTTTACGTACTCGCGATCGCGCTGTCACGGCCGAAGATTTTGAAGTATTAGCTCAACAAGCTGGTTTAGGAGCAATTGCTCGGGTGCGGTGTTTGAGTGCCGATCGCACCGGACAACCGGGTACGGTTGGTTTAATGATTGTTCCCAAAACAAATACTGATGCAATTGCTTATGGTTCGGGTTTGTCTCCAGAAAAATTTGACTTAAGTCCAGCATTGCAAGAACAAGTATTAAGTTACTTAGATGATAGAAAGCTATTAGGGGTGCGAGTTCAACTGCATCAACCAGAATATGTAGGAGTTGCGGTTCAAACAGAAATAGCTTTAGAACCACTTTACGACAATCCCCTAGCTCGGCAAGAAATTATCCGTAAAATAAAGATTTCGCTGTATAAATTTTTAAATCCTCTGACTGGTGGAATGGATGGAAAAGGTTGGGCTTTTGGAAGACCTGTTTATGAATCCGATATCGTAGCATTGCTGCAAAAAGCCCAAGGAGTGCGCTATCTAGGTCCCGTGCTGCTATTTCCCATACGCAAGCAAGAAGATACTTGGGTACGTCAATCTTCCCCAGATAGAGTTATTGACCCTGGATTACAAGGTTTGGTTTGTTCCTGGGACAATATCAATTTACGTTCGAGTCATGTTGTGAATATTATCAATCGTTGAAAATGAAATGATTTACGTCAAACAAGTAAAAAATAAGTAAAAAACTTCATGGTACAGAGTCGCTTTAGTCCCACAGTGGAAATAGACTTAACCCCAATGCAAATTCCAGAAGCTTTACCTGGAACAGCTTTGGCATTTATAGGGTCGGAAATTGATGTCGCAGGACATAGCTTAGTGCTGCATCCCGGACAATCAAGCGAAATGATTGTACAAATCAGAAACTTGAGTACCCATCCAATCAACTTAGAATTACAAGTTGAGGGTAATTTTCCCTTTGAATGGTGTAGCATCGGCACTGAAGGTAATCAACTTGCACCTAGAGGAGAGATGCAAGCAGTCCTTCGTTTTCAGATTCCCGAGTCATTTTTTGAAGACCGACAAGCAATAGCACCGAATAAAAATGAAAAATTAGAAATTAACTTTCGCTGCTTTGTAATTTTACATATAAACCGGGGAACAGACCGAGAACAAATTGAAAGAAGCGACGAATTCAATTTGTATGTACGTCCTTGGTCTAATTACATGGAATTTTTACCGCTTCTATATAGAGAAGTGGATTTTATTGGTAGGTTGATAAAAATATTTGAAGAAGCTTATCAACCAGTGGTAAATAGTTTTTCAGCGATGTGGGCAAACCTTGACCCTTTAACAGCACCGCAAAGACTATTACCATTTTTAGCTTATTGGGTTGCTTGGGAAGTAGACCCAGCTTGGGATTTAGGAAAACAACGTCGTTTAATTAGCCGTGCGGTTGAACTATATCGATGGCGAGGTACTCGTAAAGGTTTGCGGCTTTATTTACATTTATATACAGGATTGCCTTTAGACGAAGAATTACCCAATGAAAGCGATAAACATATAAGTATTACAGAACCTTTTGGTAATAGTTTTATTCTCAATGATGCAGAATTAAATAATGCAGTATTAGGAGGAGGACAATCATATCATTTTGTCGTGCGATTGCGTTCCGATAGTGATAAATATATTATCCGCGAGGAATTAGTAAAAATAATTGTAGAGCAAGAAAAACCTGCTTTTTGCACTTATGAATTATATATAGAAAATCATCATAATTAAACGAATTTACGCTTACATAAATAGCTGAACAAAAATAATATATTTTCCGTAAAAATAATGAAATTTAGAATAAATTCATAAACTAATAACTCCTAACTCTTAACTCATAACTCCCTACTTTGTACTTTCTACTTTCTACTCCCTACTCACCATGTCTCACCCATTTCCCCCACCATCAATTCAACCATTTGACCGTCTTCAACCAGCGGATGGTTTGCTTATAAATGCCGAACGCTGGCGTACAGCCCACAATTATCATCGTCAGCGACAAAATACTCACTACCAATGTTTAAACCAGCCAGGAATTGTTTGCGGTTTGGGAGTACGTGATATTCCCGCACCTAGTAAAGTTCAAGCTAAATATAGAGATGGACGTTGGGTACAAATTCAACCAGGTATCGCTATTGATTTAGCTGGTAATTTAATAGTTGTACCAGAACCTTTCGATTTTCCAATTGATTTAGAAGTTGCCAAAACCGAGCCAATTTTAGTTTATTTAACAGTGAGTTATGTAGACCCGAAAGATTTACGCTCCCGGAATTCTAGAGAAATAGTTAGAGAAGCTTATCGGTTCGACCAAAGAAACTCTACACTTGATATTTCCGAAATAGAAATTTGTCGCATACTTTTACAACCAGGACAAAAGAATGTTACCCAACCAGGTGATATATTTTTTCCCGGTTATAACGATATAGACTTACGCTATCGTCGTCAAGCGCAAGCACGTCCGCAAGCAATTGTACGTGTGGCACAGGTCAATCATGCTGATTCAGAATGCGCTCGTAATTTCTTCAATTTATCTTATTTCTTACAATCAATTGAGCCTCTATATCCTTATTTGAGAGGTCTTGAGGAGCCGGGACAAACAACTTTATCAAAAAATATTCAAGAATACGATTTATTGTATTTAACAGGTCAACAAGAATTATCAATTAGCAACGTCGAATTTGAAGCTTTAAAAAAATATTTAGATATGGGAGGAATAGTTTTAATTGATGCACCAGCAGATGCAGAAGCTTTGATTAATAGTACCTATGCTTTGGCTGAAAAATTGCAAATTCCTCTTAAAAAATCAGCAGAATTACGACGCGACCATCCCTTAAGAACCCGACCATTTTTATTTGCAGGATTACCGATAGTGAATCAGAAAACAATTGAAATAGTAGCTGGTGGAGGAATAATTTTAATTATTGGAGATTTAGCATCAGCTTGGGGATTGGATAAAGATTTAAAAATGCCTAGATTGGCAATCCGTACCGCGCAGGAATTCGGAATTAATATTATTTCTTACGCTTGGAAACGTCGTCAATTAATAGGTTTGCAGCAAGAAGATGATTCTGGAAAATGGTAAGAATACTTCACCTGGCGGTTGAAACCGCGGCTACACAAACAAAACCCGCCTGCGCGGGTTAGAAATTGTTTAGTCCACGGAGGTGGACTTCGCCTGTGTAGTAGCGGTTTTAACCGCCGGATACTTTTAAAACATCCTCTAAACAGAGCGGTGAAGTCAAAGGTGTATTTTACCCAACCAAAAGCCGCGACTATATAAGCTGCGAAAACTAACCAAAAGTCTAAATGATTTTCTGCTGGCTCATATTAACATTTTAATTAATAGATTTGCTCTGACAATTTCTATGAAAAATTAAATCCTTTTTACTTACTTAATTGTAAATGTAATGCTGTCCGGTCATATTCTCCGCAATCGCTATAAAATTATTAAACTATTAGGAAGCGGTAGCTTCGGAATTACTTATTTAGCTGAAGATTTAGATTTACCCGAGCATCCTTTATGTGTCGTCAAAAATCTTCGACAAAGCCAAAATCAGGAAGAGCTAGAAGCTTTCATAGTTTTTTTTGACAAAGAAGCAAAAGCTCTATACCGCTTGGGTAATGAATTAAATCAAATTCCCCGGCTTTTTGCTCACTTTGAAGAAGGAGGTGAATTTTATTTAGTACAAGAATATATTGATGGACATGATTTGAGTCAAGAAATTTTTTCTGGCAATCAATTGAGTGAAGATAAAGTAGTTGAGCTTTTACAAGAAATTTTAGAAGTATTAACACCTATTCACAATCAAAATATAATCCATCGAGATATCAAAGCGCAAAATTTAATGCGTCGTAAAAGTGATGGCAAAATAATATTAATCGACTTTGGAACTGTTAAAGAAATTAGCCAGTTAAAAGTTAATCCTCAAGAAGCTACTAACGTCTCAGTAATTGTTGGTACTTATGGCTACATGCCCAGCGAACAGTTAAATGGTTATCCGAAATTATCTAGTGACGTTTATGCTGTAGGAATGTTGGGAATTTATGCTTTAACTGGAATTAGACCGCAGGATTTACCCAAAGATCCAGATACTTTTGAAGTTATTTGGCAAGATAAAGTTTCGGTTAGTCCCAAACTTGCAAAGGTGTTAGATAAAATGGTGCGTTCTAAATTTAAAGAACGCTATCAAACTGCTGGTGAGGCTTTACAAGCATTAATAACATCTTCAATTTCACGAAGGAATTTATTAGGAGTATCTCAAAAAATTGTGGTTGGTGTTGGAGCAGCGGTTAGTATACTTTTCGGAATTGGTTTATTATTAATGACTTTTTCGGAATCATCTGTTACTAAGGTTGAACAAAATAGTGATGTAAAATTAGCTTGCTCGGAAACAGATTTACAATCTGCTCTAGCTCGAAATCCCGATATAAATAGAACAGGTAATAGATATTATGGAACGTTAAAAAGCGGTAAGTATCACGGTTGTGGAATCTTGATTTTTGCTAAAAGCGGCAATAAATATCGAGGACGATTTCAAGAAGGTCAATTTCACGGTCAAGGAACTTTTTTATTTAAAAATGGAGATAAATATACTGGTCAATTTAGAAATAGTCTTTACGAAGGTATAGGTAAATTAGTTTATAAAAATGGTTGCCAGTATATAGGAGAATTTAAGGAGAATCGTTTTCACGGTCAAGGAACTTGTATATCTCAAAATGGTTATCGTCAAACAAATACCTGGAATAGAGGTAAATTGGTCGGTCAAGATAAAACCTGTTGCAACTAATTTTTAAATACAAATATGATGAATAAAAAAAAGTTTATTAATTTGGTGTTGCTGTTCCCTAAATTTTTATTATTAGTTTTCAGCAGTATTTTTATATTAGAACTATATTCAAAAATATCAATAGCACAACCTCAGCCAGAATCTCCAATTCCAGCACCTACTCCAGCACAAACCCCAACACCCATTCCCACACCGGAATCCCCAACACCTATTCCTATACCAGATGATCCAACACCAAATCAACCGGATTCAACCGAACAAAATCAACCGGATTCAACACCAACTCAACCAGATTCAACCGAACAAAATCAACCGGATTCAACACCAACTCAACCAGATTCAACCGAACCAAATCAACCGGATTCAATCGAACCAAATCAATCAACCCCAACACCAACTCAACCGGATTCAACACAAACTCAACCAGATTCAACCGAACAAAATCAACCGAATCCGACACCAACTCAACCAGATTCAACTGACCAAAATCAACCGAATCCGACACCAACTCAACCAGATTCAACTGACCAAAATCAACCGAATCCGACACCAAATCAACCAGATTCAATCGAACCAAATCAACCGAATCCAACTATCCCAAATCAACCAGATTCAACCGAACCAAATCAACCGAATCCAACTATCCCAAATCAACCAGATCCAACACCAACTCAACCAGATTCAACCGAACCAAATCAATCAACCCCGACACCAACCCAACCAAATTCAATCGAACAAAACCAACCGAATCCAACTATTCCAAATCAACCGGATTCAATCGAACCAAACCAATCAACCCCAATACCCACTCAACCGGATTCAACTGAACAAAATCAATCAACTCCCACACCAACTCAACCAGATTCAACCGAACCAAATCAATCAACCCCTACACCAAATCAACCGGATTCAATCGAACCAAATCAACCGAATCCGACTATTCCAAATCAACCAGATTCAATCGAACAAACTCAAACAATACCTACTCGTAACTATGTAGGGGTTGGTGGTAATTTAGGTTTGAGTGGAGATACTGCTTTGGGTGAAAATGGCTTTACTTTCTTCAGTAAAATTGGTTTGACAAATAACTTCTCTTTTCGTCCTGCTACTACAGTCAGTGACAAAACAGTATTTCTTTTACCTTTAACAATCGACTTTCCAATCAAATCATCCCCAGTTTTTAAAGAATCTAAAACAGTTGCAATTCCTTACATTGGGGGGGGAGCAGTAGTTTCTACAGGTAATGATAGTTCCGTAGAATTTATGATTACGGGTGGTGTTGATGTACCTTTATCAGATGAATTTACTGCTACTGCTGGAGTTGATGTTGGCTTTTTTGATGAAACTGATGTTGGATTAAAGTTTGGAATTGGTTATAACTTTTAAGATTTAACGCTTTAAAAATGGATGCAACCACTACTAATAATCAGAGTTTTGATAATTATGGGTATATGACACAAGCTTTGGGTAAACTCAGGAAGATTTTGCTCAAGCACGCTGATTCTAGCTTGTTGGAAGAAGATATTACCCATAAAGATTCTTTTATAGATAACTCGATTACATCTTCTCAATGGTCATCTCTAGATAGACTCTGTGCGATTTTTAATTTAAGCAGTTTTGAACGAGATTTACTGCTGTTATGTGCGGGTGTGGAATTAGATGCTAGTTTTTCTATACTTTGTGCTGCTGCTTGCGGAAATGAACAGCGTAACTTTCCCACTTTTGGTTTAGCCATGACTGTGCTGGAAGGTTTACACTGGAGTGCTTTTACTCCCGCAGGTGGTTTACGTAGGTGGGGACTGATTGAAGTAGGTTCTGGAAGCGATTTGATGAGCAGTCCTTTACGGATTGACGAACGAATTTTACATTATTTAATCGGGGTGCAGCATCTTGATGAGCGTTTGTTGGGAATGGTGGAACCTGTAAGAGTTACAGAGAATTTGGTTCCCTCTCATTTGAAATTAACCGAGCAAATGACTGCTGCTTGGTGGATAGATGTTTATGATTTTCTCAAGTTACCAATATTGCAGCTATGTGGGAATGAAGTGGCTAGCAAAAGACCCATTTCAGCAGTAGCTTGCGATTATTTGCAGCAAAATTTGTATGCAATCGCTGCACATTCTTTACCGTCAAGTCCGAGCGAAATTAATAAGTTTAAGCAGCTTTGGGAAAGAGAAGTATTGTTGGCTAATTGCGCTTTGTTGATTGACTGCGATGATTTGGAAGGAATGGATGCAAACAAAGAATCTACTATTACTTATCTATGTGAGTGGATGCGCTCTCCGATAATTATTACCGCTAACGAACGTCGGCGATCGCGATTAAGACCGGCGTTAGTTTTCGATATCGAACGTCCTACAACTCCCGAACAGTATACTATCTGGGAACAAGCTTTAAATGTAACTTCGGAATCAGCAAATGTTGAGGTCAGTAACTTAGTGTCTCAATTTAATCTCAGCGTTCCAGTAATTCAAGCTACTTGTTCCCAAGTTTCCGTGCAGTGGGAGCAAGCACAAGAATCAAAAAATAAGGAAGTTGAAAACAATTTTAGTCATATGCTTTGGGATAGCTGTCGCGCTCAAGCTCGTCCCAAATTAGACGATTTAGCACAGCGAATTGATTCTGTTGCGAAGTGGGAAGATTTGGTATTACCGCAACCACAGTTAAAAGTCCTCAGAGATGTTGCTCTCCAAGTCAAACAGCGAGCTAAAGTATATGATTTGTGGGGATTTGGTGGTAAAAGTAAAAGAGGATTGGGAATTAGTGCCTTATTTGCCGGTCTAAGCGGTACGGGTAAGACAATGGCTGCGGAAGTTTTGGCAGGGGAATTAAGACTCGATTTATACAGAATTGATTTAAGTGCGGTAATTAGTAAATATATTGGAGAGACAGAGAAGAACCTGGGTAGGGTATTTGATGCAGCAGAATTGGGAGGTGTAATATTACTCTTTGACGAAGCTGATGCATTGTTTGGTAAGCGTACTGAAGTCAGCGATTCCAACGACCGTCACGCAAATGTTGAAGTCAGTTACTTGTTACAAAGAATGGAAACTTACCGGGGACTATCAGTATTAACAACTAATTTAAAAAGTACCTTAGACCAGGCTTTTCTGCGTCGCATCCGGTTCATAATGGAATTTCCGTTTCCAGATTCTATACAGCGAGCGGAGATTTGGCGGCGAATTTTTCCCAAAAAGACACCTACAGAAAATTTAGACTATCAGAAGTTGGGACGGTTGAACGTTGCAGGGGGTAATATTCGCAGTATTGCCTTGAATGCAGCGTTTTTAGCGGCAGATGCAGAAAGTGCGGTAACTATGAATTGTATATTAAAAGCAGCTAAGAGTGAATATACTAAATTGGAGCGGACGCTGACGGATACTGAAGTGAAAGGGTGGGTTTGATTTTGATTTTGAAACTATATTTAAAAGCCTTTATTATAGAATCAACCTAAGCTAAAAGTCAGTAAATCACAAATAAATTGAAAACATAAATATATGGACAACCACAGTAAAAAACTTTACAATTACACAGTTATTTTGGAAAAAGAATCAGATGGAGGTTATCACGCTTTTTGTCCTATGCTAAAAGGTTGTCATTCTCAAGGGGATTCTTTTGAAGAAGCCATCGAGAATATTACAGAAGCTATTGAATTATATGTTGAAAGTTTAAGAGCTGATAATCAGTCAATTCCTAGAGAAGATTTAATTGTTAAACCGTTAAGCATCTTAGCATGAGCAATTTTCCCAGTGTCAAAGCTAAAGAATTTATAAAAGTTATTGAAAATATTGGTTTTTATCTTGACCGCCAAAAGGGGAGTCATGCTATTTACAAGGATAGTCTTGGAAAAAGGGTTGTTGTTCCCATTCATTCGGGAAAAGACCTAAAACAAGGAACTCTAATGGGCATGATTCAGGATATTGGTATTGACAAGGAAACATTCTTTGAATTACTGGGAAAATAAATTAGGTGTAATTTTATTGTTTGGTGTTGGAAATCAACCTATCTGATAAGCAAATTTTCCCGTCATCGACACCTACAGAAAATTTAGACTATCAGAAGTTGGGACGGTTGAACGTTGCAGGGGGTAATATTCGCAGTATTGCCTTGAATGCAGCGTTTTTAGCCTCAGATGCAGAAAGTCCGGTAACGATGAATTGTATATTGAAGGCAGCTAAGAGTGAATATACTAAATTAGAGCGGACGCTGACAGATACTGAAGTGAAAGGGTGGGTTTGATTTTGATTTTGGAACCTCACCCCCATCCCCTCTCCTTAATAAGGAGAGGGGTGCCCGGAGGGCGGGGTGAGGTTTAGTCATTATATTCACAATAAAAAAACTATACTTTAGTCTAATTTTTTTGAGAATCATTTAAGAAAAAATATTATATATATGTCAGCCTATTATTATGACTAACCGACTCAATATTACAAACAACAAAACTAGCAACCAAACATCATCAGGAAGGTTTGATTCGCGTCCGTTTGTGATGCAGTCAAAAAGCGATAATTCAAAACCGTCTGATTTAAAAACATCTTTGACGCAAGCAAATACCTACGGTCATCATCTTGGTAAAACAGATTCAACGAATCAATCAAATACAACTGTAGTTCAGCCAAAGCTAGATAATCAACCGATTCAGGCTGCACTAGGAAACTCTAGAAAACACAAGGAACTAGATAAAGTTAGAAAGAAACAATCTGGAAAACAAAAGCAACTAGAACAACTTGGAAAGAAAGCACCTGGAAGAACCCCTAATGAGATTCTAAAACAAAACCCACATTTACGTGTGGGAAAAAAAGATCCTCATAAATCCGGCGATCATTCTCCATCACTTGTTAGTTACAACAAAACAACAGACGGTCAAATAAGAGCGACAGGAAGACCGCACGCTAAGAATCAACAAGGTTCAGTTCGTCTCAATATTGGGCAAAATCAAATACCTACTCACCATTTTGCGAGTCATGGAGCAGAGTCTCATAGCACTTTGACATCGCTTAGAGCAGCAGGAGGAGTCGGCGAACATAGTAAACATACTACGGACGACTTGTTAGATAAAACTGCATCTGCTTATCGTGGAACACCTACAGTTAAAAACGGGACTCCAATTAAAACGCACGTGCGCCGACCCCGGTACTGCAAATAATAGTGAAAATAATTTGACTAGTCGTCCTGTTAGTCCGTATGTTAGTCAACAAATGATTAATATGGATATGCGGGAGTCTGTTAAGAAGGGGAAGCCAGAGCATAATTCGTTGGCTAGTAAGCTTTTAAACAGAAGAAGGAAATAATAAATCGTAGTTTGTAGTTTGTAGGTTGGGTGAAGCGGAGCGCAACCCAACAAAACCTAATAAAACCTAATAAAATTATGCTTCACTATGTACTTTAGACAAGCTGCGCTAACCAACGTTCTACCCAAAATTTAGTAATTGCGTCGTTTCAGAATTTCTTGAATATCCTTGTCCGAAACCGGATTAGTTGATTGTTGATCTTTAAAACGGTTAGTTTGTTCTTCAGTCACACCTGGCAAATTACCAAATATTGTTTGCATCTCGGGAACATCTCGACGGTTAGTCATTTTCCCTGCAATCCTTTGACGTTCGGTATCTTTCTTTGCGGTTGTCTTGTCTTGATTGAACCCTCGCAAACCTTTGTCTCGTCCCATCTGCTTTCCTTTGCGAACTCCTGCCGCTAAAGGTTTGAGACTAGCTCCAGTAGCTCCAATAGCAGCTCCAGGAATTCCACCAAATCCTGCACCAGCGGCTCCTGCAATTGCTAAACCTCCGCCAACTGCTGATATACCACCAGCAGCAGTATTTACACCCTCACGTTTTTTAGTTTTCTCTAATCCATCCGCAGAATGCAGAGCAACATCTAATACATCTAATGTTTCTGGGGATTTATCTAAATGTCTTTTATCTTTCTTTAAATCCGCTTTCTCATTCTTTAAACCTTTTTGCTGTTTCTTTAAAGACTTTCTATAATTCCTCGATTCTCCGAGTGCTTTTCTTGTGTTGTCATCCGGTTTTTGTTTCGGTGTCAAGTTGTTAATCTCATCCGTTAAGGAATTTACATTCTCTCTTTTTTCACCAATATCTCCTTCAAGATTATTAAATCTTCCCAATACACCTTGAAGTTCTTTTGTGTTGCGTGGCTTATTGTTAGCATCTTGTGGTGATAACTTCTCTGCTGCACCTCTAGCTACACCTTTTACTTCTCCATAGCTGTCTTTGGCTTTTTTAATATTTTTCCCACCTTTAATAGCATCTATTCCACCAGTTACAACAGTTGCTCCACCTCCTACACTACCTGCTGCTGTGGCATTTATCGCATCACCTGCAACACCGGCTATAGTAGCACCAGCCCCAGCCCCTCCTGTAGCAGCTTTTATACCGCTTGTAGTAGCTTCTGATTTATTTCCTTGCTTATAAGCCCCAATAGCATCATTTGCATCATTTACTGCTGCTGGTAATGCTAAAACACCTGTACTTCCTCCTGCTGGTATAGCAGCAGCTTCGACTGCATTACCAACCATATTAGAAATACCACTACCGACGTTACCTCCTTCAACTCCAACTTCTTTCTTTTTATCTATAGACGAACTAAATCTTTTCATTATGCTCGGTTTGCATTGGGCTACTGCTGTACTTTGTGTTGAACTTCCAGCATTCGCAGTCCGAGCATTATTAAGACTATGACCGTATTTTTGTGCCTGAGATAAAGATGTATTGAAGGTTTTTTCCCCATTGCTTTGGGTATTAGAAGAATGCACCACAAATGGTCGTTTATGAAACATTGCTTCTGTATTATTTGTACTCTTTATTTCGTTATTGATTCTTTTATCTGGACTGGTTTGGTTAAACATTTTCTTTCACTTAATGAATTACAAATAAAAATTTAGGCATTGCTGATTGAAAGTATAAATTGCCCCCTAACCCCCAATTATGGGGGAACAACATAATTAAAAGTCCCTCAGTACCCCCAAATTTGGGGGTCACGGGGGCAGGGGATTTAGGGGACATCACATAGAGCGGAAAAAATAAATTCATACCCGGATATGGCTAGCGCCGAGCTACGCTAACAGTAACGCCAAAATTTATAGAAATGCTGATAGCTATTGAATACATTTATTCTTAAAAACTACAGGAACAAAACTATAACCATCCCCCTTACAATAAGGTAAAACTTTTACTAAAGTAACTTTAGGATTTGCTCGCTCGCTGCCATTAAATCTAATTTCTCCAGTTGCACCTCTTCTAAATTTGAAACTATCCCCAGATATGATTTGATTGACACCTTCGCGACTTGGGGTCGTCATCTGTTACCTCAGCTAAAACACGAGTAGCATCATAGGCTGTAGCGGTAAGCCAACTAATCCTCTTTGTGTTCCAAAAGCTATCTGCATTTTTAGTAAATGTTTTGTTATCAAAAGGATGCCATACAGCAGCTGCTACAAGCTGATTTATTGCTGCCTTGTTTCCTACATCTGTGATAGTTTTAAATCTATAAAGAGTGTCTGCTCCTACAAAGTTTAAATTACGGTCTTTATTTGCTTGAATTATCTTATAAGCATTAGATAAAGCTTTACTTTGTCCGTCATCGGGAATCAGAATAATTGCAGTTACTTGTTGTTTTCTTGCTTCGTTTAGAGCTTTTTCGGCATTAAAATTATTGCTTGCTAAATTAAAAATTTCGCTATTTGGGACGCGATTATTGATAATTTCGTTATCATCTTCTAAACCTTTTTCTGCTTCACTTTTGAAAGATTCACTGAATGATTCTCCCCGACTCCAAAATATTGCTATTTTTTGAGGTTTTTGCCAACTGTTCATAAATTGTGCAATGTTTCTACCAGCAACAGCATCGTTTGGAGCAATACGGTACAGGTTTTTCTCACCGGATAATTCTACAGAAGTACTTGCTGGTGAAACTAATGCTAGCCCGTTTTGTTGATATTTTGGCAGTACTTCTTTAACAATACTGTTAGAATAATGCCCTACTACTCCTAAAATGCCTTTATTTTCACCAAGCTGTTGGGCAATTTCTGGTGCTTTGTTTTTATCATTAGCATCATTGGCAATAGCAACTTGCAAATATATCTTACCTTCGTCCCGTTCTAAAACTATATATTGTGCTTGAGCAACACCACGCAGAATTTCTAAAGCTTGATTAGAAATATCTACTTCTTGTTCTTGATTAATATCTTTTAAAGGAGCAGCTACTGCTATAGTACGAACCTGTCGTGGAGAAATTTCACCTTTAGCAATCAGGTTCTGAATTTTGGCATTATTTCGATAAATTAAGGATTCGGGGTCTGGGATTCTCTGCTTACGAGTTTGCTTGAAAGCTTCTTTAAACAAATTTTCTGCATTTCTGTATCTACCTCTTTTCATTTCATTCATTGCTTGGATTTTCTGTTGAGAAGGATTTTTTATTTGACCTTTCTGAGAAATCAAACTTTCTTCTCCACAACTGATGTTGTCTCCTGGTTTAAAATCACAACCAGAAATAGCTGTAACAGGTGTATCTTTTGTTGAATTATTTGCAGCTTGATTATTTCGCATAAGTAATGTGAAAAGTATCGATGCTGCTACCAAAACTCCGCAAGCTATAGCTGTATTTTTTACTGACCAAATCCATTTAAAAGGTTTTTTTGATTGAGGGGGATTGCTTGGAATAGTGTAAGCACCATTATGTTGAGGAGGATTGCTCGGATTTGGGTAAGCACCATTATGTTGAGGGGGATTGCTCGGATTGGTGTAAGCACCATTATATTGAGGAGGATTGCTCGGATTGGTGTAAGCACCATTATATTGAGGAGGATTGCTCGGATTTGAAGATACAAATGGTGGGAATTGAGTAATTTCTTCCTGAATATGGTCGAGACGTGCGAGAATATTTCGCGTATCTTCGGGACGCTTGTTTATATCTCCTTCCATCAAATCATTAATTAATTGAATTAATAATGGAGAAGTAGGATAACCAATCTGCTCGTACCATCTAGAGATTGTTCCTTCTATCTCCATTTGACGCGGAGTTCTACCTGTAAGCAGATATACGAAAGTCCTACCCAAAGCATAGAAATCTGATTTTTTTTCAGCCAATCCAAAAGTTTGTTCCGGTGGTTGATAACCAGGTGTTCCTATTTGGGTAGCTACTTGCATCCCATATTGATTGAAGCAGATTTCTTTTACCGTTCCAAAGTCTATTAAAACTAATTTTTGGTCTGTTTGTCGCCGCATGATATTTGATGGTTTAATATCTCGGTGGAAGAAATCTTTTTCCTCATGTATAAAATCGAGAATATCAACTATTTGTTTCAACCATCGTAAAGCTCGCTCTTGGTTTATAGCTCCATTATTTTTTACCCATTGCTCTAAGTTTATTCCCTTAACTTTCTCCATCACTAGACAGTGTATTTCTTTACCATCTCCTAAAATAAAAGAAAATTTATCATAGCCTAAAGGAATACCAAAATTTTGATTTTCGCTGACTAAAAAATCTTGTTCTCGTTTAAATAATCGAGTTAAAGCTGTAAATTTCTTTTCACCATCACCGAATTCTACATCATCGTCGTAAATTATTTTCAGAATCTTTTTTTCATTATTATTTTCTGAACAAATATCTCTAACTTCAAATATTTCAGTACAAACAGATTCATTTCTTATGATACTTCTGTTTGCACGATAGCAATTATTAATCAGTAATGAAGTACCGCAACTGAGACATACGTTACTATCATCTGAATTATAAGGCTGTTTGCAATTAGGATTAATACAATAGCTCATATTTATATATTTAAATAAGTTTTTTCGGGATATTATTTCTATATCAATGCAATTTTTTTTTAATTTAAAGATTTATATTATTTAAGACTGTAACTTTTGTAAAATTAAATCTTCACCTCCTTGTTTTTCAACAATATCCGGGTTTAAATGCAAATTTTCTCGAAGGTTATCTTTTACTTGTTTGTCGTCTTTAGATATGCTATTACGAACTAATTCGGCAGATTTCTTTAACTTTACCTGTTGTTGACTATCTTGTGCTTTGACGTTTTCAAATTTTACATAATGTTTAGTCGGAACTTTTTTGACTGCACGCTGCATACCAGAAAAGGCTTGATTATCATTTAATGTATTCATAGCTTCTCTTTTAACTAAATATTCTCTCCTGGTTTTAGCTTTAGGAGGTGGTGTATTTGTCTTGTTTTCGTATGTAGAAGAAGGAGCAATAAAATCACTTGAATTAGCTGGAAGATGATTTCTTTCTTGATTTAATAGTTTTTGCACTTCTGGGTCTTGCGAATGAGGATTTTTATCTGCTGAGCTATGATTAGATTTTTGCTTATTTTGCGATGTTAGGTTTTCGTCATCTTTTTTATGCTTATCTTTATTTTTATCTCTTGCTTTTCCTTGATTATCTTTTTCAGCATGAGTTGTATTTAAACTATTTTTGATATGATTTTTATTTTTATTTTTATTGCTGTCGGTATTGGGATTTTTAATAAACTGTTTCTTAACTTTCAAAACATTATCTAATACTTTTTTCTCACCAACATAATTATTTATTCCCAAATCCATCCCAGACATTAACTTGCTTTCTTGTTCTTCCAAGGCAGAAAGCATTTGTATAGGCTCACTACTAAATATGTTATCACCTGAAACTTTATCCAGGTGATGACCGTAAAGTTCTGCTTGGTTAAAAGAAGCTTTTAAGTTCTGCGACCGCATCTTGAATTGCACTACAAAAGGTCGTGAGGTAAACATTCCTGAGTTTAAAGTAGTTGCAGAATAAGAATTATTTTGGCTGTTTTTGCGGTCGCAATGGTTAATTCGACGATTCATAAAATACTTCCATACATTCAAACCGTAATTCAAGTAAGTCAATATCGGCAGAATAAGTCAATAAAAAAAACTAGACTAAAGTCTAATATTTTGTCAGATATTATATAAATCAATCAAGCTATAATTCTCTTAGGCTCAGTTTTGTTTGTTGACCGAATAGCACTATTCTTAACACCTGTCTGGTAATGAATTTACAGTTCTCGTAGCTAATGTATGATTTATTTGACTTGGTAAAACTTGAGTAAATTTTAAAGTACTTGATATTCGGTTCCTCGTAATTAATTTCGAGGCAAGAATGTAAAATTAAAGTAATCGTGCTTTCCGGTCATTTTTCTAGTATCATAAGGGCTGATAAAAACAACTTGGAAATTATATTATAAAGAACCAACTTAACACCTAAAAAAGTATAGTTAAAATTTCTTACTTATAAGAATAAATTTTATAAATATAAACCTCATATTCTGTATCGGATTACCAGTAAAACATTATGAGTACGCAACAACTTCTTCAGAAAAAATCTTCCTCAAACAGTACCGCAACCCTAGATAATCGATTTGATAATCGTGGGTTTAGCGTACAAAAAAAATCAGACGCTCAACAATCAAATTTGACGACTCAATTCAAACAAGCAAAACAGTTTGGTCATAATATTAGCCAAATGAAGTCCGAACAAGCTAGTCAAAGTACAAAATCAAATCAAAACCAAAAGCAGAGCAATCAGGGAGCATCCTCCGGTTCTAAAAGTTCCATATCCGCACCAGTCCGGTCAAAAATGGAAAACTCTTTGGGTAGTAGTTTCTCAGATGTCAAAATCCATAAAGATAGTCCCCAAGCTAAATCGATGGGGGCTTTAGCATTCACTCAAGGTAGCAATGTTCACTTTGCTCCCGGACAATACAATCCTCAAAGTCAATCTGGACAAGCTCTGTTGGGTCACGAACTAACTCACGTAGTACAGCAACGAGCCGGACGTGTAGCAACACCACAGCAAAGTAAAGGTGCGCCGATAAACGCCGACCCCAGTTTAGAAACAGAAGCAGACAATTTAGGAGCTAAAGCCGCAAGAGGAGAAAAAGCCCAGGTTCCTGGTGCAACTGGTGGTAGTTCCAAAACAATCCCACCAATTCAGAACAGTACACAACCCGTTCAGTGTTTCTTACCTCTAGCAATGGGTGCTTTAGGAGCTATGGGTAGTTTGATGGGTGGAGGTGAACAGGAAGAAGAGCAAGGTGGTGGAGGTTTAGCCGATATTGGTGGAGCAGTTGGTGGAATGTTTGGTCCTTTAGGAGAAATGGCTGGAGGTATGTTAGGTGGTGTTGCTGGTGGTTTATTAGGTGGTGGACCTGCTGGAGGTGCAGGTGGTGGAGCAGGAGGAAGAAGACGAAGACGATAGAAGGTAATCTACTTCTGGTACAGTAATTTTGGCGTTGCTTAATCAAAATATGAATAGCCCCCCAACCCCCAATTATGGGGGAGAAATGTATTTTAAAGAGAACCTGTACCCCCTTGCATTGTGGGTAACGGGGGCAGGGGATTTAGGGGGCACAATGCCCGATAGTAAAATAAATTCATATCGCCATGAGGCAAGGCCGTAATTTTTTTAATCTTTATCGTGGATCTGCATCAGCGCTTTCAATTAAGACCATTGATGCGTAATATGTTACCGAAGGTCGATAATTTGTTTGCAGTGCAGACCAAATTTTTGTACTCTCTTCCATATTCAGAAATTCTGGACTAATTTTGATTTGTCCTATTTGCTTTGCTAAATCGGATGCTGATACACCAGTCAAGGCTTGTGAGAATACGCCCGAAGTGCTTGTTTCAGAAGCGTTTTTCAAAGCAGTTTCAATTACTTCGGATTTAATTATTGGTGACACGTGCAGCAATTGCATTACCGAACAAAGTAAGATTTCTGATTGAAAATCTTTTGGCCCGTAAACCGATAATAAGTAGTGTAAATCGAGGGCTAGCGGTGGATTTGAGCGCAGTTTTTCTTTATCGTTAGTACCAATCCGTGAATGGCGATCGCGAAATTCTGGAGAAATCCAATCAACGTTGCGATTTTGAGTAACGTGGTACAAAAAGATATTGATTTGCGCTCGCTCGTCTGTTCCCACTTCAATTTTATCTGGAGGAAGGGCACTTACGAATACATCTCCAACGCTAGCGACGATAGCATCGCTAACCAGACCGTTTTCCAATAAATTCTTGATAACTGCCGTAACCGCAGCTATGGAAAGCGCATTACTCATCCGACTCCCTTAATAGTTTTATAAAAAATCGTTATACATACAATTAATACATTGTTTTTAGAATCAAGAAAATTTTGATTGATATTTTATCAACAATTTCAGACGAAAGTATATTGTCAGCTAGCTGTTTTACAGAATATGTTTATAAATAATGAATATTAATTAGCATTAGTTTAGTTTTAAGAAAATTATTTTGATTTGATTTGATTTTAGCTTATGAACAGTATTTTATGATGAAGTCTTTTAACTAAGTATGTTCAAAAATTATATATATAAATAGTTTGAAACAGTTTGAAACAAATTAATACTTATATATAAGAATTTGGGGGTTGCTGAATACAGGTATGAATTGATTTTACTATCTAAGTTGCGCCCCCTAAATCCCCTGCCCCCGTGACCCCCAATTTTGAGGGTACTGGGGGACTTTAAAATACATTTCTCCCCCATAATTGGGGGTTGGGGGGCTATTCATATTGTGAATCAGTAACGCCAAAATTTAAATATTTGCATAGCATTTTAATTGTAACTACAGTAACTTTATAAAAATAGGACGGCTTATCAAAAATGAATTCGCCACTTTCATCAAACTCTTGGATAGGTCGCTTGATAGGTGATAACCAAAGATACCGCTTGCTAAAAAGTTTGGGTGGAGGTGGAATGGGGGAAGTTTACCTTGCCAGCGATACTCGTCTTGGCAAGGAAGTAGCATTAAAATTACTTAAATATAAATGGCTAGCATCTAGTGAGATGCAAAAGCGTTTTGAGCGAGAAATTGCAATTTGTGCTGCTTTGCAAAGCGACCATATTATTGAGATTAGCGATTGTGGAGTCAGCGATGAAGGTTTTCCGTTCTACGTGATGGAATATCTCCGGGGACAAACTTTGCGAAATTTAATGCTAAGGGAAAAGCAGCTAACACCGGAACGAACGGTAAATATTATTAAGCAGGTGTGTAAAGGGTTGCAGCTTGCCCATCAAGGAGTTGTCATGGGACACGATGCTAAAAGCAGCAATGTTATTAAGGTTATTCATCGCGATTTAAAGCCAGACAATATATTTTTGTTACCTAAAGATTTTGGAGAACGGGTAAAGATTTTAGACTTCGGTATTGCCAAAATTCATAAAGAATCCTCCAAACAAACAAATCTCACTAAAACGTTTATCGGTACATTTCGTTATTCTTCACCAGAACAAATTCAAAACGATAAAAATATAGATGGAAGGTCTGATATTTATACTTTGGGAATCATTCTCTACGAAATGCTAACAGCTTTAGACCCTTTTGGTCTAAGTGTCGATAGAAGTAGAGTTAGTGAAAATTCGTGGTTACATGCTCACGGTTATCGCGAACCCATACCGTTTACATCTCGTCGGGGGTGCGAACATTTATCTTCAGAATTAGAAGCTGTAGTTTTAAAATGTTTGCAAAAAAAACCCGCACATCGTTTTGATTCGGTAACAAAACTATCTGTAGCTTTAGAAACTGCGCTTCAATCCACCACAGCTAATAAAAATCCACAAAATAAACAAATCATTGTTAAATCTCAAATAAAACAAACCTCTTCAACTACAAATGATGAAACTGTTTACAAACCCGTACAGGAGCGTCAAGAAACTCAACCGATAAAAGGTTCAAACTCCGAAACTGTGTTTAAACCCCAATCCAGAGTCGTTAAACCCCAACCTCAACCATCACAAAATCAGCAACCGTATACAAGCAAAAATAGGTCAATACAACAATCACCACAATCAGCTCGGTTTGACGAACCCAAATCTGAAGCCGGAATTCCGGATCGTTCGACATCTAATCCACAACCGAAAACCCCAGAAGGGACTATTTATCAATCGCGCAATTCAGAAGATGCAAACTCCTCAAAACCAGAGGGGACTATGTATCAATCCCGACCCACTAATACTAATTCTCAACCGCAACAGTCGATTGATGGAACCATTTATCAATCCCGAAATGGAATTAGTCAAGAACCTCCGCAAAACCTACCCGCACAAACTAGAATGCACTCTTCACAGCAGGGACAACCGAAACCAGATGGTACAGTTTATCAACCAAGAACAAATCATCATATAGAACCTCAAAAAAACAAATTTAATATTGTTAGAAGTGTTAGCACTAATCTCAAAAATGTCTGGAAAGCATTCAAAAATTTAATTAGAAGATTGTTTGGAGGATGAAATTTGGGAGGTTTTGATATTATAGCGGTTCTCGACTGAGTTTAATACATAAGGAAACCTCACCCCCTTCTCATCTCCTTATTAACTACGGCGTACACACAAGTCCTACCTGTTTTAATTTCAGTCTATTTAGCCCCCTAAATCCCCCAATTATGGGGGACTTTGAAAATTATTTTGTTCCCCCAATTTTGGGGGCTAGGGGGCAGTTCGGTGAGTTTATTTTTATTCTATTCAAATGAAAATGGCTATATTTTTAACCCGACCCTATCTATAAAAACTTAGGTAACATTAATAAAAATTTTAATCATACAAGTTTCTAATGAAATGGGCATTTATCAACGCTTTTTATACTGTTCCAAGGGTCAGGTTGAGGAAATAAATTAGGTTTCAAAATCGTATTTTCAAATTCTGTATGAAACACTTTGGTTGCCGAACCTGAAAGTGGTGGGACAATTACACCCCAATCAGCAGGAACTGTTCGACCTTGATTTGCTTCGCGATCGCAATGTTTCATAAATTGTTTGGAGGCTGTATGATGGTCAACTATTGAAACACCATTTATGGCAAATGAATGTAGTACTGCTGCGTTCAATTCAATTAATGCCTTGTCTTTCCATAAAGATAATTTTGAACGGGTATTTAATCCCAATTTCTCCCCAATTACTGGCAGCAAGTTGTAGCGGTAATCATCGCCAAAATTGCGGGAAGCTATTTCTGTACTCATATACCAACCGTTGAATGGTGAGGCTGAATATGAGATTCCACCTATTTCTAAACGGTGATTTGAAACAGAAGGTAAAGCGTGCCATTTCAAACCTAATTCTGCAAACCAAGGTAATTCAGGATGGGTAATAGGAACTTCTAAAACTATTTCTTTGGGAATATTAAACAGCTGCGGATTTTCTCCTGGCATTTGAATAATTAATGGCAAAATATCGAAGCGGGTTCCAATTCCATTCCACCCCAATTTCTGACATATTTTCGTTAATTCAATTTGTGCGGGGTCGCCAATAATTGTACCATCTGGAAGTGAATAACCTGCATAGCGAATTAATAAAGGATTCCAAATTCTTATACCAGGTTCTCCAGGTTTATCGGGAGCGAAAATGGAAATCATTGATAATATTTTGCCATTATTTGTTGCTAACTTAATATGCTCTACAATTGCCTCAAATATTTCTGAGGCTGTAGATAAATGCCTTAAATCGCGAACAATTAATGTGTTCCAGAAAATTCTTCCAATACAGCGCGTGCTGTTTCGCCAAGCTAGTTGTGCCCCATAATTAATTTCTTTTGGGGTTTGCCAGTATGTTCCCGTTTTTTGAACTTCGTCACATATTTCGGCGAGCCGCTTTTCTAATTTTACTATTGGTATATTTCGTTCCGTATAGAATAATTTAAGGAATTCCGTTGCTTCGGAAACAATCAGGTTTTCATTCAACTTTAATTTTTCGATTATTTCCATTTGTTGACTGGATAAACGCATAACTTTATCTGTAAATTATCTATTTTCTGAAGGTTATAAGAAAAGTATTTAGTAATTCAAAATAGAACTTAGAGCTTCACAGGTAATTATCGAGACCTTTGGGTCTAAAACCCCACCTACAAGAAGGCATACTAGTAATTGGTTAGGGTAAAATACCACCACCAATTACCTCTCCCTCTCTCCCTCACTCCCTCACTCTCTCCCTCTTTATTTCCGCTCTTCAGTATCACTTGATGTATTCAAAGCAGCGATTTTAGATCTATCTATTACTTGAGAATTGTTCAAATCATCTTCTAAGTTTGTACCAAACGAATTACGAGGTTCTTTGAGAAAAAACGCGCACAAACTTGCACAAATCAATGCAGTTATACCCATCGTATTGAATAAAGCTCGGGTATTACTGAAGTTGTAAACAGTCAAAAAAACTACACCACCGACATTTCCATAAGCACCTACGTTACCCGCAATTTGTCCGGTAATTTCTTTTTTTATCAAAGGAACTATGCTAAACGTGGCACCAGCAGCAGCTTGAACGAAGTAAGCACAAAATATAGTTGCCATCGTAGCACCTACAACTGTCCAATTTGTATCTATTGCTGCCATCAGTAGATAACCGATGCCAATTCCCACCGTCATCCCTGTCATTACCCACTTACGGCTTCCCAATCTATCGGAAATTAATCCACCACTTGGACGAGAAATTAAGTTTAAAAATGGAAAGCTAGCTGCAACAAAACCAGCTTGAACAATATTTAAATCAAAGGTTTGGGCAAAAAAACTTGGTAATACAGAAATTACCGCAATTTGCGAACCAAAGTTAGTCACATAGGTCAAACTTAGCAAAGCAATCTGTCGAAACTCGTAGCGTTCTGAGGGTGCAAAGGTTTGTTGACTTTTTAAAAAATCTTCTGCACCAGGATTCAAAGAAACCAATCAATTCTCTATTTACTTGCCAAGATTTGTATAGCTGAAATAAATATAATGCAGTTACTGCGATCCAAATAAAAATAACTTGGCTTTCATTCAGAAATTGAATAGAATCTGAATGCAAAGGAAGTGATAGCAATCCTAAAGACAACAATAATCCCAAATCCATCAGAGTCATTGCAAAAAAACTTCTGCGACTCGTAACTTGCATTGCTCCGCTACGTTGGGGACGGCGAAATTCTTTTCCGGGTGGTGTGTCTTGAACGTTAAACCAATAGAAAACACCGTAAACCGCACAAACGATACTAATAATACATATTGAAAATCGCCAGTTAACGCTTCCTACTGTGAATGTAGCTGTTGCGACTCCTAACAATGGTAATAACAATTGGGATGCAGCAGCACCGAAATTACCCCAACCACCATATATTCCTTGAGCAATACCAATTTCTGATGGTGGAAACCATTCCGCTATCATTCGCACTCCAACAACAAAACCCGCACCCATCACACCCATCGTCAGACTGCTGTAAACAAGCTGGTCAAAATTAGTTGCAAATCCAGTCATGAAACAGGGAATCATTGCAAATATCAGCACTCCAGCAAAAGTAATTCGCGCTCCCCAACGGTCTAAAATTATGCCGATTATTATTCTTGCTGGTATCGTCAACGCTAGATTGCAAATCGCAAGAGTTTTCATTTGTTCCGATGTCAAGCCCAAATCATTTTGAATGGCGATCGCAAATGGTGCAAAGCTAAACCAAACTAAAAATGACAAAAAAAAGGCTATCCAAGTTAAATGTAAAATTTTATTCTTTAATGAGAGTGAGAATATGCTAGACATAATATTTCTTGATAACCCTAATTTGTATAAAAACTAGCCACTAAATAAATTCTTGTATGGAGAATTAGGTAAAAAAAGGGTTTTCCTATCTTCCATAAGAGGGCTGTATCATTTCCGGTTTTAAAACACTTGCATTCATTTGATTGAGGTGATGCTTATAATGTTTTACTTGGATTAAATTATTTCTTAAAGCTTGATTGCTCCTTTCGCTTATTCACAGCAATACCCACCTCAAACTTAAAACAACAAATACATTTTGCTAAATTATTTCCAAAAATAAAATTAGACTTTAGTCTAGTTTTTTTGCACTATGTTTAGGTATAAGATTATAAAGATAAAATCAAAAATTAAACTCTATTAAAAGTTGTATTTAACCAAGCGAATACTTTGAACGAATACTTATTGCTATGCCTTAATGGAATTATTGGAAGAGTGTCCAGAGTTTCTTTAAAAGTTGTAAATAATGTGGGTAGTGCAGATTATAGCAGTGACAAAGAAGGCTTTAGCTATTGGGGATTGGGGTGATGATTCGAGTTCATGTCGAAGTACTGCATCGCCAAAAATAACAGTTTGAAGTTCCCGTCACAGACGTAGAAAATAATATGATGTGCCCCTTAACCAACAGAGTACGATGTTACAAGCGCAAAAAATATTAGTAGAACGATATCAACTTCTAAGGGTGTTAGGCAAAAGCGCAATTCGTCAAACTTGGTTAGCACGGGATTTGAGAAATCAAGAGCAAGTTGTGATTAAACTGCTGACGGCTAACGACCAATTACAGTGGGATGAAATACGGCTTTTTGAACGCGAAGCCAAGGTACTGCGACAATTAGGTCATCCCTGCATTCCTGAATACTACGATGATTTTGTTCTTGAGGGCGATGTTATATATTTTGCTTTAGTTCAGGAATACATACCAGCAAAATCCATTCAGGAATTGCTTGCTTCTGGGAAAACTTTTAGTGAAACTGAAGTCAGGGAAATCGCGATCGCAGTTTTGAAAATCCTGATTTATCTTCATAAACTCAACCCTCCTGTTTTGCATCGTGACATCAAACCCAGCAATTTATTATTAGACGAATCAACAAATGAAAATCAAATTTACTTAGTTGATTTTGGTGCTGTTCAAGACCGTGTTGCAGCAGAAGGCGCAACATTTACAATCGTTGGGACTTATGGATATGCACCTTTAGAGCAGTTTGGTGGACGAGCGACACCTGCATCCGATATCTATGCATTGGGAGCGACTTTAATAAATTTAGCCACTGGTGTTTCACCAGCAGATTTGCCACAGTTTGATTCGAGAATGCAATTTTCGCATCTCGTCAAATTAAACCCTGGCTTTGTCAAGTGGTTGGGAAAAATGACTGAGCCTGATTTAGACTACCGCTTTGGGAGGGCAACGGAGGCACTTAAAGCACTTGAAACAAACCAACTGGCAACAAATTATATAGATAACCAGATTTTCTATCCTCCCATATTATCAATAAGCAAATCATTAGAGAAATTAGAAATCTATATTCCCACTGATGAAAATCCAATTAAATTGGTGTGTGTAGGAGGTGCATTACTTCTATGGATACTTCTTATTCTCGCTTCTGGTGGTACACCAAGTACTTGGGTGGGTTTTATATCTTTTCTATTCGTGCCTTCAATCGCCGCTTGGTTGACATTACCTGGTTTTGTAGAAAATGATATTTTTTTCAATAATAAAAAATTTGAAATTAGGTGGAAATTATTTGGTATAACGTTGAGAAAACAACGTGGTAATGCACTAGAAATTGAGAAAGCTTATATTTCTCGAAATGGAGGTATAGGTCGCAAAAAAGTGCTTGAGATTGTTCTGGCTGTTGGTGTTGATGAATATTCATTTGGTCGATTAAAGAAAGGTTTAACAAAAAAAGAAAGTCAATGTATAGCTTCAGAAATTAGAAATTGGTTAGGAATTTAATTTAACTGAGGGGAAAATGTTAGAACCAGGACAATTAATCGATAATCGCTATCAATTAGAAAAAAAATTGGGACAAAATAGTAGTCGTCAAACTTGGTTGGCGATATCATTAGTTTCGCAAAAACAAGTGGTTTTAAAATTACTAACTTTAAATCCTCAAATGCAGTGGGAAGAACATAAGTTATTTGAACGCGAAGGTCAAGTTTTAAAAAACCTCAACCATCCCCGTATTCCCAAATATCAAGATTATTTCATTCTTGACAATTTACCGGGCTCAAGATTTCCTTGGTTTATATTAGTACAAAGTTATATTGATGGTGTATCTTTGCAAGAATTACTTAACCAAGGACAGCGATTTTCAGCATCGCAAGTTGAAGAAATTGCAATTGAGATATTAAATATTTTAGTTTACCTGCATTCACTAGAACCACCATGTTTACACCGCGACATTAAACCAAGTAATTTGATTTTGGGGAAAGATAAACAAGTTTATTTAGTTGATTTTGGTGCAGTACAGGATAAAGCTGTCGCCGAAGGTGTCACTTTTACTGTAGTAGGAACTTACGGTTACGTACCGATGGAACAATTTGCAGGACGTGCAAAAAGAGCATCTGATTTATATGCACTAGGTGCAACATTAATTCATTTGATAACAGGAACTAATCCTGCCGATTTACCGTATCAAAATTCTCGAATCGAATTTGCTAATCTTGTTAGCATTGATTTGGGATTAATTAATTGGATTGGTAAACTGACTGAACCAAATATTAATGATAGAATTAGCACTGCAAACGATGCAATTGCTGCTTTCAAAAATAAATATACTTTGAGTCCTGCTATTACAAAACACAAACCAACTGGTAGTAAAATCCAACTAAAAAAAACAGCTAGCTACCTTGAAATTAAAATCCCTAAGCGCGGAGGTAAATCATTTCGTTCTTTATATTTAATTGGTTCGATTGCAGCTTTTTTACCATTAATTATAAATATAATTAATAGCTATGGGTTATGGTATTTTCAACTTCTCTTTTACTCGTTGATATTGTTGAACATATCAGTAATGTTATTATCATCATTTGGACACACAGATTTATGTTTTAGTCGCGAAAGTGTTGAAGTGAGATGGAAAATATTTGGGTTTCGTTATTGGCGAAAAACTGTTAAAAATAAGAAGATAAAAAAGATTTACCAAGAGAAGAAAAAAGTAGCTTCAGCACCTATGGGTGTAACTATTGAATTAATTAAAAATAAAAAAATTACTACTACTCCTTTATCAACGATAGAACGTTATTGGTTGATAAAAGAAATAGCAGGTTGGTTAAAATTCTAAAGAAGAGCGTTGATTCGCATATTTAATATAAATGGTATCAGCAGTGTCGATACAGTCGTACCCTATCTTGTTCTGATTCCAAGCATAATCGATATTTTTTAGGTCTTATCTATATAATTTGCAGCTTAACTATCATCACTTAAATTTATGAAATTATTTACGCCCAAATTTATATTAACTACTATTATCCCTGAATATTTTCGGTTTGAAGATAGGGGTACTACTTACCGAACAGAGGTAACAGCAGGTGTCACAACGTTTATGACTATGGCTTACATTTTGGTAGTGAATCCCACAATCTTATCAAATGCTATATTTAAGTACTCGTGCAAAATTAATTTAACATTCTGAAAACTTCAAGTCCCTGCGTTAGCGGAGCGTGTCCGATAGGACATATGCTTCGTTCCTCGCAATGACAATACACAATTAATTTTGCGTAGGTACTTAATCAAATTGATGAAGTCACGCTTTTGGAAAGTCGTTAGTTTTTGGTTCAGAATTGAAGTTGTTTGATTCATTATTTTTAAGAATATAGGGAATGGGGAATAGCGGAAATTGCGGTCTTGTGGTCTCCCCAAGTAGAGCAAATTTCCAAGAGAGGGAATAAGGAAATATCGATATAACCGAGGCAATTGTAACCGCACTTAGGTGGATGTCCTGTTAGTGATATTACGTAAAAAAATAGCATCCAAATTATGACTTTGTTGTAGAACAAGCAGATAATTCTTGCTCGACGCAAAGCTTTTCAAATAATAAATTAGTAGTCTCTTGGTTCCCTTCTACAGTTAAATGCATTCTATCTATAAAATAATTTTTTACAGATTCGTCAGTATTTTTACCCCAATTGGCATGAGCGTCAATTATAGGAACTTCTAAAGAATTGAGGAGTTTAATAAATCTAGATTTATATTGTGGAATTTCAGGACGGTAAAGTAATTCGTTGCGGTTAGGAGTAAATAGCACGAATACAGGAGTATTCTGGCTGCGAATAATTTCTATCATCGCTTTGAGACTGTCCATATTTTGTTGAAACAGGTTTTCTGTGTCTCCCGATTGAAGAATTTCGGTTGCTCTTGAACAGATACGAAAACTCTTCCTTCAATTTTGGTAATCCATAGCGAGTAAAAAGTTCTTCAATCGCAAGTAGTGGAGGATGGTTAGGAAAGTTTGATGAAAAGCCAATTTTTTCACCAGTACTTGTAGGTTGAAGTAAATCATGGGTACCAATTTGTAAAATGACTGCATCACTATTAAAAGTGCCGAATTTATGAAGATATCCTAGTTGGTTTCCTATACCCCAAGATCGGGCTGAAGCATTTAAAACTTCTGCTGGATGTGCAGATGCAGTTAGTTTTTTCTCAAATAACTCACTAACAATTTGACTTTGGTCTATAAAATTACCACCATTCAGAACAGAATCGCCTACCATCAAAATTCTTAGCTTTCCCCGTGGCTTCTCGATTGTAATTGGTTTGGAGCGTTGAGAATATTGGTTATATTCAATATTTTTACCAAAGCGATATATTTTCTGGTTTGGTTGAAAGCGATAACCTGTATCGCTGTCGGCTTGGCTTAACACTGGCAAGCCTTGTCCCAAAGCCAGTCTGAGAGTAGCTTCAGTTACAACAACTACAGCTAATACGCTAATAAGTATCCAGTATTTTAAAATGTATTTTTTCATAATCAGGATTGCATCTGTAGTTTTCCAAATTCAATATACGGTTGCCATTCTATATGAAAATCGGCTAACTTAGCGCTGTTATAGCCGTAACAAAAGATACGGGAGCAGCCAATTCCTAACAAATTATAATGATCGTATTAATACGTAAGCTAAAGTCGCTGTCTCAATTAAAATTAAATGCGATCGCCAATTATGCAGGTAACATCTGGTCAAACTTGCTCAGTGTTTTGCTGGTTCCAGTTTACCTGCATTATTTAGGTGTGGAAGCTTATGGTTTAATAGGCGGATTTTATGCGGTGATTTCATTTATTGCTTTGCTCGATTTGGGTTTGAGCGCAACTATTAAACGGGAAGTTGCTTTACGTAAGACTATCCCAGAAAAACTTTTAACCATACCAGACTTATTAAGAACAACAGAGATAATTTACTGGTGTACGGGTTCGGTAATACTTTTGCTGATGGTAGTACTTGCACAACCAATTAGTAGTCAATGGATTAATGCAGAAAATATTGCAAAAGCAACTGTCAAATGGGCGGTTATAATTTTAGGTTTAACTGTAGCTATTAGGTGGCCGGTTACAACCTATAGGGGAACATTAATTGCGTTAGAAAAACAGGTACAACTTAATATTTTAGAGGGGGCTTTAAAAACTTTCAGAGAATTGGGAGCAGTATTAATTTTGGTGATGATTTCGCCAACAATTATCGCGTTTTTGCTGTGGCAAGCATTCATTGCAGTTTTAGAAGTATTGTTAATGATGGTATTTGCTTGGCGCTATGTACCTCAAATTAAAAATCGAGCAAGTTTTAAGATAGAAATACTGCAAGAAATATGGCGGTTTGCAGCCGGAATAAGCTGGACGACGATAGTGTCAATTATACTGGCACAAATAGACAAAATATTGCTGTCTAAATTCGTTTCTTTAGAACAGTTTGGTTACTATATGCTAGCCAGTACGTTAGCTCAAAAACTTGCTATCATATTTCAACCTTTTGTTGTTGCTATTTCACCACAACTCATAGCATTAGCCGCTCAAACAGACGAACAAAAATTTATAAATTTCTTTCATAAAAGCAGTTTGTTTATATCGCTAACTGTAATACCCGTAGCTTCCGCATTTATATTCTTTGCACCAATAATTCTAGAATTATGGACTCAATCCCCAGATGTAGCAACACAAGCATCGAGTATTTTAGCAATATTAACCTTTGGAGCTATGTTAGATAGTATTTCTAATATTTCATCTCAAATACAGCTTGCAATTGGGAAACCACAAATTGCAGCTATTTTTAATAGTTGTAGCGTGATTTTGGTAATTCCAGCAATGTTATATATAGTTCCGGAATTTGAGTTGTTTGGAGCTGCTTTAATTAAAACTGTTGTAAATATACTTTATTATTTAGTTCTTTCAAGAATTACCCATCGATATATTTTGCATCAAGAACATAGACGCTGGTTGATACAAGATACTTTAATTCCTGTATTAATCTGTTTTACAGTTTTCTTTATTGTTTCACAAATGCAAATCCTTGTGACGGGTAAATTATTCGCTATGCTTTGTATATTATCAGGGATAACAATAAGTTATGGCGTATTATTTATGTGGTATAAATATCAAGTAAAAATCGCAAATGCTTTGGTAAGTAACTAGTATATTGGAAATAAATTAATTGTGAAAATTCTATATTTTCAAGCTCATCCTGTTTATGGTGCAACTGAAAATTACATATGTACTTTAGCTCAAATATTGAATAAAGTTGATTTTGAGGTAGGAATTTTATACCCTGATGTTCAAGTACTTCAACCCTTTAGTAAACTAGATAATGTTGAACTTTTAGCAGTTGACTCCAAATTTTTTGCAGCTAATTTGATTCGTAACGCTAACTCTATTGCCGCCATAATTAGAAAATTTTCTCCAGATATTATACATATTAATGACCCTAGTTTTTTAGGAGTAATTGCAGCTCGTATTGCTGGTGTAAAGAAAGTGGTAATTACACATCATACTCCCGAAGTAAAAGCTCAATATAACTGGAAAGGTAAATTAGCGAAAAATTTGGCGTTTAAATTAACAGATTCCTTTATTTTTACTTCAGACTACGACAAAGAAATAGGAGTGAAGTTAGATAATATTCCTTATAAAAAATCCAAAGTAATTGCTTATGGGCTAGATACTAATAAGTTTTCACACACTCAGGAACAAAGAAATATTATCCGAAAGAATATTAGAGAAAAATTACAGATTCCTCAAAACAATATTGTTATAGCAAGTGCAGGAAGATTAGTAGCTCAAAAAGCACAATCAGATTTAATTGAAGCTGCAAACATTGTCTGCTCTAAACATGATAATGTTACTTTTGTTCTTGTGGGAGAGGGAAGTTTAAGAACTCAATTAGAAACTCAAATTGAAAATCAAGGTTTATCAGGAAAATTTTTATTACCTGGATTTGTGAACAATATATATGATTTTTTATGTGCAGTTGATATATTTACTATGTCTTCACTATTTGAAGGCTTATGTTACGCTGTCGTGGAAGCTGCTGCAATGAGTGTTCCAGTTGTAGCTACTGCTGTTGGAGGTATGCGTTATTCTGTCGCAGATAATGAAACGGGTTACTTAGTTGAACCTGAAAACCCTGAAAAATTAGCAGAAAAGATAAATTTTTTAATTGATAATCCTGACATTGCTCAACAGATGGGAGAAAAAGGTAGAACAAGATTTATGAAACTATTTACCTTAGAGCGAATGATTTCTGAAACTGAAACTATTTACTACCAGCTAACACAGAATAATTTGGAAAAATTAGAAAACAAGGGGATAGGCAAGAGGGAACAGGGAAAAACCTTGGATAAAGAAAAAATATTAAATTAATTTTGTAGTGATAATTGTGAATATAAATAAACAGATGTCATCTCCCGAAGTTACAGTTATTATCCCAACTTACAATCGAGCGCATTTAGTTAAAGATGCAGTAGAAAGCGTTCTCAATCAAACTTATCAAAATTTTGAATTAATTGTTATTGATGATGGTTCAACAGACAATACTAGAGAAGTATTAGCCATTTATAAAGATAAACTAACCTATATCTATCAAGATAATCAGGGACGAAGTAGTGCTCGCAATCATGGTATTAAATTAGCTCAAGGTGAATTTATTGCTTTTTTAGATTCGGATGATGTTTGGTTTCCAGATAAACTTGAACGGGGAGCAACGCGATTTTGTGAAAACCAGTGCGATCGCCATACCTATACTTAAGCATTAAAATATGATTAATACATTAAGTCTATGCATTTATACATAGACAAGAGGAATAAGGAGTTGCAGCTTCGCTGCAACTCCTTATTCTTTAAGAGCAGAAAAAAAGGTAAGATTCCCTATTGTCAGGGGTTTTGCTGTTCAAAACCCTCAGAAAGCGGAGTGCTTACCAAGATGAATAAAATATATGCAACTTTAGATTTAAACAAATCTTTAGAAGAATTTAAAGAAAATGTTACGAAAGTTTTAGAATTAACTGATGTTGAAAATTGGGATGGAGTAAAAATAAAAGATAAAGAAGAAGAAATAAGAAATATTGCTTTGATTTTAGCTGGTCAGTGTATAGCAATTCTTATATATAACCTTTCTCGTAATACGATAGCTATAAATACAGCAAATAATAAAACACAGTTATGGCGGCGTGCAAAAACGAAAAATCACGGACATAAAAAACGCCAACTTTTAACAATTGGTAATGTTGAATTAACTTTAAAGATACCTTATGTTGTTGAACGGGATTACAAAAATAATAAATCAAAAAATTTACCTAAGCAAGGTTTTTGTCCAATGTTACGATGGTTAAGTATGGAAGAAGGAGTTACCCCGCTAGTTTGGTCAACAATTGCAAAGTATGGTGCAATAAGTTCATCATTTGAAGCTGCTCATCATACATTGATAGACTGGGGTGTTAATATTAGTTTAAAACGTATAGAAAGATTCACGATTATGTTTTGGTCAAATAGGATTAAGTCTGCGCGAGTCAAAGATATTCAATCTTAATATTGGCAATTTACTACCAGGTAATACACTAAAAGACCAACGAGTAGTTATAGCTGCTGACGGTGGAAGAACTAGGATTCGTGTTAATAAAAAAGGTCGAAAAAAATCTAAAACAAACAGGCACGGTTTTATTGGAGAGTGGATTGAACCAAAGCTTTTAACTATTTACACAGTTGATAAACAAGGTAAAAAAAATAAACATGGTGAAATTCCTATTATAAATGATGGAACTTATGGAGATTACCAGGGATTTCTAAAGATACTAGAAATGTACCTCGTTAGTTTAGGAATAAATCAAGCTAAACAAGTATTATTAATTGCTGATGGAGCCGAGTGGATATGGAAACACATTCCTCCACTCCTTCAAAAATTAAATTGCCCACTAGAAACTTATCAGTTGTTAGATTTTTATCACGCAACGGAACATCTGCAAGTATTTGCAGATAATATTTTTTCAAAAGAAACAGAACGACAAAAGTGGTTTAAACAAACTCGTTCTGCGTTAAAAAGGGGTAAGATAAATTCCATTATTCAAGACATGAATAAACGAAGTTTGGAATTTAGCGGTGAGCGTCGTAAAAATTTAGATAGAGAAATCAATTATTTTATTAAAGGTAATAAAGAAGGACGTTTCAATTACCATAATATTTCATCTCTTAAACTACCTATTGGTAGTGGCGCAGTGGAAAGTTTAATTCGACAAGCTGTTAATTTACGCATGAAAGGAAACAGCAAATTTTGGTTAAAAGAAAATGCCGAAATTATCTTACACACTCGTTGCCAATGGATTGCTGGTTGTTGGAATAACTTCTGTGATTCTATCTTAACCGCACTCATTAAACCCGCAGAGATTGCATAAATTATACCAAACTTTATTTTTCAATTAAAAAATTATAACAATAAGCACTCTTATCGTAGGGTGTTTTGTGCTGACTTTATTTATACAAATAGGAGTGGTGTGCCGCGCAGCGGCACACCACTGGTTGAACAATACGTATTTATATTTATAGTAAATGTATAATTAGTTGCAAATGATTGAAGTTTTTTTCATGGCGATCGCAATATTTGAGGTATGGTTCACAAAATCGCGTTGCTCCCGTTGTAAACCCCCCATTCGGCATGGATCTAGTTAGGGGTCGAACTGGAAGGGGAGCAACGCGATTTTGTGAAAACCAGTACGATCAGCCGCACGGCTGCGGCGAACGCTCAACCTACACTTAGAATTAAATATAAAAAACACATTCAACTTAGTATAAACACATAAAAAAGGTAAGATTCCCTATTATCAGAGGTTTTGCTGTTCAAAACCCTCAGAGAGCGGGGTGCTTACCAACATGAATAAAATATATGCAACTTTAGATTTAAACAAATCTGTGGAAGAATTTAAAGAGAATGTTACGAAAATTTTAGAATTGACCGATGTTGAAAATTGGGATGGAATAGAAATAAAAAAGAAAGAAGAAAAAATACAAGTAATGCATTAAGCATTCGGCTGACGCTGTTTTAAACCACGAATAGGATTGAACTTAATATAACCTTGTTCAACAGCAAATTTAAATAAACTTTGTAGTATTGCTTGGTACTTATGATGAGTTGTATCCCACATTCCGCACCCCAACTGTCACAAGTTCATAAATACTAAGCAGCCGGAGAGAATATAGTACATAAAAACTATTAAGCATGGTAATATATTTAAGCTTAATAAATATAATTATCAATAATCATGTAAAACTTCCAATTAAAATGATTAGAGTTTTTATGATGCACTCGAAGAACTTTTTACTGTAAATGAGTTTTTAGACAGCGAAAAATGTAAGAATTGGACAGATGTTCCGAATCGTCTGTTGTCATGTCTAATATTTCTGAAATTGAAATTAAAAATATAGACCACCTGGGTATAGTAGCAGGAATTATCGATTCCGTCTTGTTTAGTAGAAGTGATTAATGAATACTGTGGAAAGGAGCTAGGAGAAAAAATCAGTTCCGGACATGTGGTAAAGGCAATGATATTAAATGGATTAGGTTTTGTCAGTAGTCCTTTATATATGTTTTCAGAGTTTTTTAAAGATAAACCCTGCGAACATTTAATAGGAGAAGGAGTAAAAGCGGAGTATTTAAATGATTATAAGTTGGGCAGAGTTATGGATAAATTATTTCTAAAAGGTCTGACAGAGATATTTTTAGCTATTAGTATGAATGTTAAAAAGCAATTTGAAATTAGCTCAAAGACATCACATTTAGACTCAAGTTCATTGCACGTACATGGTGAATATAATAATAGCTTACCAGATGTAATTCTTGATATAAATCCGGAGAATCTAATCAAACCACCACAAGCAATTGAAATTACATATGGTTATTCTCGTGACCATAGACCTGATTTAAAACAATTTATTATAGAATTAATATCCTCGGGGGATGGAGACATCCCAATGTTTTTTGAAGCTGCATCTGGGAATAAGGCTGATTCATCAAATTTTCCCAAAATATTTTCAAAGTACAAAGAAAAGAGTTTGAATATATCCGTCATGGAACACAGACCTTAATTGCGAATTTCGATGTTGCTACTGGTAAAATAATTCAGCCAAATTGTGGTGATTCCAGAACCGAATCAGATTTTCTCCTCAACATCAGTCGAATTATTGAAAGCGATCGCCATGCCAAAAAGTGGCATTTAATTATGGATTGTCTTAATACTCACCAATCCGAGTCACTGGTTCGTTTTGTTGCACAAAAAGAAGGTTTAAATATTGATCTGGGTACCAAAGGGAAAAGTGGTATCCTCAAATCTATGAAATCCCGTGCAGCTTTTTTGAGTGACCCCAACCCATAAAATTGTTTGCCACTATACACCCAAACATTCTTCTTGGCTCAACCAAATTGAAATTTGGTTCAGCATTTTGGTTCGTAAGTTATTGAAGCGAGCTAGCTTTAAAAGCCAGCATGACCTCAAAACCCGAATTCTTGAATTTATTGACTACTTTAATATTACAATGGCTAAACCTTTCAAGTGGACATATAAGGGCAAAGTTTTAGCTGCTTAATACTTGGTTTATTTACGCCGTACTGTACTAGTATTATCACCAATCCAATCATCCATAAATCGGGAATCGGCATTACCATTCGATTATTTAGATAGTGATGTGTCATATATGCATGAGCTTTACCACCCGTCAGCACCCCACGAGTATTATCGGGATTTTCTTGATTTCTCCAATAACTCATAGCAGCAGGTAACTCGAAGTTGTCTTCATTATTTTTTGAGAATCCCGCTTCTCCGTATCCACCGGGAGCGATGAGAATAATTGGAGGGGGAGAGGGGGAAGAAAAATTCTCTTCTAATAATTTCCAAGCGGGGACGGTTTGATAAACTTGTTTGGGTGGAATGGAGAAATCTATGATGGGATGCAACCACATTTGACTAAGATAATAGCTAAATGCTGTCAATGGTTGCAAGCGTGTCCGTTCTGATTTCAGAATCGTGTTGTTATTAACATCATTGTTGATGTATGCATTTATCTGATTCCAAAACTCTTGTTTACTTTCTAATTTTGGTTTTGGTGATTTGGGTAGTTGCTGCAATTCTTGAGAAAGGGCTAAAAGAGCAGCGAAGGGTCTGGGTTTGGGATTATCATTTGAACTGGGTAATAATTGCATATACCACCCAGGTAAAACTTCAATTTCGCCGAATAGACTCCAGTTATCGGTGGCTATTCGAGGGTTTATTGCGAGCCAATCCCCTTTTTGGTCGCGGGTTTTAGCGAATACAAAGCTTGTGGGAGTAGATGAATTTAAGCCGGATTTGATGGAGTTTGATAATGTGCGATCGCCATTGTTTGGTCTATTGAATAAGTAGTCAATTCCGACAATTGGCGCTTCTAATTCTACTAGTTTATCAACAATTCGCGCCATATATTCGCGGTTTATCGGTCGGGGATTGGAAATTCCAGCTTTATTAATCGATTCGTTATCTATTTCTACGAGTAAGACTGGGGGAGTTGTGGTAGCATCAACTTGATTGCTCAGATTACGATATACAGCTTGTGTTAAAACTCGTTTTTCTAATAACCAACTTTGTACGGGAAGCTGTAAACTGATTAATCCTAAAATGGAGATTACCGCAGTTTCTAAAGCTGTTGGTTTGATATATTTAATAAGTTGTTTAAATCCAGAAGGTTCGATACGAAATAAATCTGCTGCTGGATGTCGAAACAATGAAGGAATTAAATAAGAGCTTGGATAAATATAATTTTTTTGCTGTAAATAATCGCTAGCTTCGATTAAAGATTGGTGAACGTCTTTATATTCAGCTAAAGCTTGAGAAAACTGCATAAAAAATTCAACTGCAACTTGATTGTGAATAGGTTCTCGCATAATTGCAACTTGGGAGAATCCTAAATCAATCAATTTATTAGCAATACTCAATCCGCTACAGGAATTAAAAATTGCTACCTGTAAACCGTTTTCTTTGGCAATAGTTAAAGGTGCTTGTATTTCATTCAAATATAAAGCATGATTTGGAGCGATAACAATTTCTCCACCAGTTAAATTAGTTTCATTACTGTGCCCCGCAAAAAATAAAATATCCCAACCAATCTTATCAGAAAGCGCGTCTACAATCTCTTGTTTTAATTGATTAATATCCTTTCCTGGTTCCCAACCGATGAATTTAACATCAACAACTGTTTTTAATGAATCTAAAGCTTTTTTTTCATCTGCAAATCCCAAACCAGTATCATCACCCAAAATTGCTAAAATTCTGGCTTTCCGATGACGAATTGGAATTGTATTCGGTTTACTAATATTTATCGGTTTACGAACAATTCTAATATCAGAATTAACAGCAAACTCATTACCAATATTCCAAGCTTCCCAAGGTAAACGTTCTAATTCTATACAATTACAAGTTAAATAAACGTTAGTTTGGGTAATTGATAATTGATTATTGGTAATTGATAATTGATCGTTGGTAATTGTAGAGCGGATTTGATATAGTTCAGCACTGCGTAACCAGTGACGAAATTCAGCTAAAAACTTTGTTTCTGCTTCCACTAATTTAGCACGCCAATCTATGGTCGGTGGTGCTATAGTTCCAATATCGGCTACTTTTCCTCTGAATGAATTTTTATAAAACTTTAGATAATACTGCTGCCATTCGTGATATAAGTCAGCGATTGTTTGGGGATAAGTTAAGGTAGCATTAAGCTGTTGACTATCACCCCAAGCAAGTTCAAATAAACAGGTTTTTTCGATTAATTGAATTTTGAGATTTAAATTAGACATGGGGAATTGGGAATTGGGCATTGGGCATTGGGAATTGGTAATTGGGAAACCGCCATTTTATAGTCTAAATTTTACGGTATCTTTTACGATATTATTTAAAAAACGTTACAGATTAAGTCTTAACCTCACCCTCGTTCCCTCTCCTTAACAAGGAGAGGGATGTCCGGATTCCCTTCCCTTCTCCAAAATATCGGAGAGGGGTGCCCGTAAGGGCGGGGTGAGGTTTATAAACACGTTACAAACCATTCCCAATCAACACAAATGGTGCCCAATAATAAGGATGAGTAAAAGTTTTTGATTCAGGTTTTTTACCAGATGATAGTATTTCTTCTGGAATTAAACCTCCGGCTCTTTTAATATCGCTTACAGTCACATCTTTGTCATAAAGTAACTGCAATTGAGCTAAACGCATCGCTTCGGCTTTGGTAATTGGTTGTTTGCTATTAGCAAGATTATTGTAGAAGTTTTGCATCAAGGTACTGGTGCTACTATCGGCAACTTGCCATAATGAAGCGATGACTGATTTTACTTGATTTTTCAAAAAGTGATGGGCAAAAGCATTAATTTCTACACCATCTTGACGGGGACTAGCTAGTGCTGTTTGACAAGCTGACAAAACAACAAGGTGAATGTCTTTAAGTGCTACTAAATTGTAAATTAATTTTGGTGTTAAAGGTTCCTCATTACCCAAAAGAATGTAAGATTCATCTGGATGTTTTGGGTCAAATAAACCGTGGGTAGCTAAGTGCAAAATATTATGTCCTTTTTTGAGATTATTTTGCAAGCTATTGAAGCTAAAAGTGTTATTTAAAAATGTTTGCCCTCGATATACTCCTTGTTTATCATTAGATTTTTCTTGCACGATGAAATCTAATTCTAATGGTACATTTGGTAAAGCACTGAAAGCAGGTGTATTACCTTTTTGCCGAACACCATTAGAAAGTCCCATTGCTAAGACACTTGTGCTTTGGGGTGTTAGTAACGGTGATGGTTTTTCTGTATTTACCAAACTTGCTGAAGGAGCGAGATAAATGGTGTATTTTTCTATCAAATATTGATTACCGTCAAACAAAGCACTCATAGGTACGTACCGTGTCACCCTATCGAGTGAAAAGACCAAGTTTTTTACTGGATTTGCTTTTAATTCTGCTTCTATAGGTTTAATCAGAAAATTGTAGAGCTTTTGACTGGCTGCTTGCACTTTCGGAATTTCTTCGTCACCGCAATGATAAACTTGTTCGCAGTATTCCATTAAATCTCGAAATTCTTTGACTGCATTTCCTAATTCTTCACGTCCAACTGGAACTTTAAATGTTTTAACAACCCCTGCTTTCCCATATAATTGTATATTTAATTCTTGTTCCCCTACCAAAGGGTAAATCATTACAGTATCGGGTTGTGCATCGATAATTTTTCTAATTATACCTAATTCTTTAGGGTCAAAGAAATTATCATCTTTACTACGATTATCGCGAATTTCTTTGTCAAGTTTTTCCAACTCTTTCATATGCTGTTGAATTAATTGATTCCGCTTATTTTCGAGTTGGGTACATTCTGGGGTTGTTGTTTGACATTTGCTTATTTGATTACCGAGAGCAATTAAGGAATTATTTAAAACTGGAATTCGTTTTTCTGCGGGTGTAAGTGGTATTTGAGATTCTTTGCTTGTAGTCGGTTGAGTTGCAATGAAGTCTTCTATTTCCTGTCTTCTCAATAACTCTTGCACAGATAATGCTTCTTTGTCCCTTCCTTGAGAAATCAATAATTCCGCTAGTTTCTCGATAAATATCAGCAGTTTTGGTACCTTTAAAATCAACTACCGTATCTAAGAAAGAGTTTTGCAATTCCGGTGGTAAACCTTCTATTCCCCGACGGATTTCTTCAATTCCGTTGATTGCTTGCTTGTAATAACCGATAGCAATGTTGGGTTGATTTAACTTACGATAAACTCTACCCAAACCAGCATAAATTCCCCATTCACTACCAGTTGTTTTTTCAGGAGTTTGAATTGCAAGTGCTTGTTGATATGCTTTGATTGCTTCTTGATTTCTTCCAAAATTGTAATGTAAGTCTCCTAAAAGACCAAGTGCATTTTTTTCAAAGACGGGATTTTCAACTATTTTGGAAAATTCAAAAAACTTTTGGGCTGATTTCATCGCATTTGCATCATTCATCGAGTTACCATAACCAATACTTAACATCCGATGAGCAAAAGCTTGTAATTGTGGTACTTTGATTCGTTGGAATATTATCAAAGCTTGTTGAGATAATTCTACAGTTCTTTGTGGTTTACCTTGAGCAAAATAGGTACTAGCAAGAGCTAACAAAGCATTACCTTCGCTGCGACGGTTTTTTAGTTTTTGCGCTGTTTCTAATGCTTGTTGGTAGTAATCGCGGCTTTTTTGATAATCTCCCAAATTGCTGTAAATATCACCTAAATTGAACTGAGGAGAAATTAATAGAGGTGGGCTTTTTAGTTGTTGAGCAATTTTTAAACTTTGTTGGGTTAATTCTAAAGCTTTTTGATAATCTTTGAGTGAAAAGTAGTAATAACCAAGATTATTTAAAGCGTTTGATTCTAATTTAGGACTTTTCAATTCTCGTGCTATTTTCAATCCTTGCTCAATCAAATCCTTGGCTTTCGTGTATTCACCGATAACTCGATAAGCATTACCTAAATTAATTAGTAATTCCGCTTCTTTATCCCGTTGATTAATTTTTCTCGCTAGTCTTATATTTGGTTGAGCAACAGCAATTACTTTTTGATAATTTCCTAATCGCTCGTAGATATCGCTAAGGAAAAGTGATGCTGCGACTTCTGCTAAAAAATATTTACTTTGTCTTGATTTTTGTAAAACTTTTTGCGCTGTTTCTATTCCTTGTTCATATTTACCTTGAACCATATATGCTCTAGTAAGCTGTAATAAACCTATTAATTGTTCATTATAACTACTATTACCTTGTGCCGATTGTATTAGTTTTTTTGCAGTTTCCTCAGCTTTAATTGTATCTCCTGCAAAGTAATAAATTTCAGCCAGATTATTCAAAGCAATATTTTTATACATCCCGATATTTTCTTCTTCCACCAGAGCGTAAGCTTGTTGGGCAAATTCCAGTGCTTTTTGATATTTACCTTGCTTTTGATATATATCTGTAAACATAATCAAAGCTAAGTATTCTAAGTTAGGATTATTCAATTTTTTCGCAATTGTCAAAACCTGCTGAGCATATTCTAAAGAAACGGTATAATTTCGCTGTTTGTTGTATAATCCGCTCAATTGAAGTAAAGCTTCTGCTTCTTTTTGAGGTTTATTAATTTGTCGCGCAATGCTTAAAGCTTGTTGGGATAATTCAATCGCTTTTGATAGATTATCAAAAGGATTATCGTATAAGCCAGCTAAATTAAGCAATGCTTGTACTTCATATTCCGGTTGGTTTATAGATTGCGCTTTTTTCAAAGTTTGTTGAGCGAAATCTAACGCTTTATTGTACTCTCCTAAATACTGGTAAGTAAGACTTATTCCTTGCAAAAGGACAACTTCATCTACTCCAATCCATTTTTGTTGAAATGGTGCTAGTTTACTAATTTCAATTTGTCGTAATATAGCTAAAGACTGTTGGTATGCTTCTAATCCTTTTTGATATTGTCCGTTATTATTGTAAGCACTACCTAAATATATTAATGCTGTGGATTCTGCCAACTTATCTTTTTGCTTTCTAGCAATTTCTAATCGTCTAAGCCGAATTTCAATTTGTTTATTAAAATCTCCTCTAAAAAAATATATTGTGTCTAGAAATGATAAAGCCGATGATTCAATATTCAAATCTTCAATTTCTTTAGCAATGCTTAATGCTTGTAGCGATACTGTTTCCGCTCTTTGATAATCTCTTAATGCTATATAAGCACTACCAAGCGAATTTAAAGCTTGAGCTTCATCATTTCGCTTTTTTAACTCCCTGGCAAGATTTACAGCTTCTTGTGCTAAATCTCTAGCACGAACAGGTTTTTTATTGAGAATATATGTTCTCGCAAGCGAATTTAGAATATCAAGTTCATCATCACGAAACTGGTTTTTTCGTGCAAATACTAACGCTTCTTCTCCAGCTTCCGCAGCACGTTTAAAGTTACCTTGTTGAAAGTAAACCGATGCTATTTGTTTTAATGCTAAAACTTCTACTACCGGATTGTCTGCTTCGCGACTTAGCAATTTAGCTTTTTCTAAAAATTCCAAACTACTAGAATAATCCTTTAAGAAAAAATATGTTTTTCCTATGTCAAAAAGAGTATTGCTAGCTTGAAACTTATCCTCTATTTCCTGTTGAATATTTAAAGCTTGTTTTAGAAACTCTAAAGCTTTAGTATCATTATCGAAGCCATAACTATAAACTAGCCCAATTCTTCTTAAGGTTTCAGCTTCACCGCTTCTATCTTTCACCTCACGACGAATAGCTAAAGCTTGCTCTAACAACTTTAAAGCTTTGTTAAATTCCTCCTTCACAGCATAAAGCCAGCCAACATTTTGTAAAGTTTCTCCTTCACCTCTTCTATCTTTCAACTCCCGACGAATAACTAAAGCTTCCTGTAATGCTTTATCAGCTTTATCGTTTACGTTTAAGATTGTATAAACCTTACCAATATTATTTAGAGTTTGAGCAATTCCTGCTTTATCTCCCTGCTGTCGTCGGATTTTCAATACTCGCAGATAAACTTCCAGAGCTTGGGAATGTTGTCCCCGACGATATAACTTTACCCCTTGCTCGAATAGCTTATCTGCTTCTACTGTAGAGTTTTGAGCTAACAACGAGGGATTTTGAGTTAACAAACGCGACGGAGTTTCACCATATACCGGAAGACTCAGTGAAAATATTGCAGTAACCGACATCAAAGCAATTAATTTTAAGCGGGAATACATAAACCAAACTTCCAAAAGATATTAATAATTTACATATAACGTTAGTAGTATTACTTAACTAATGTAAGATTACCGCGCTACGTTTATGTATACAGCCCTTTGCAGCTAAATGAGGTACAAAGCTATATTCAGAAAGTCTTGTGGGATGGGCATCCCTGCCCGTCAGAATGTACTTCACCAAAACTAAATATGCTGTATATCCTGAAGTTCGGGGGGTATGCAGTTTTTAGGTTCGTAGTAAGCGATTTATCGCTCTTCAAGCACTAAAGTCCTTACTACGAACTGATGCGACGTTACAGCAAAATTACGAACATAAATTGTTCTCACACAAACAAACGCGACACCGGACAAACAAAATCAGGTAACATCGGTGAAGTTAAATCATCCGCAACAAACAAGGTTTCTACTAACTTTAAAAGCGCTTTATCCCGTCGATAAACCTCAACTTGCTGCAATCTCCAATCCAAAATCCAATATTCCTTTACTCCCCTAGAAGCATATAATTTCAACTTAACTTCTCTATCTCGACGTTGATTTTCAACACCTTCAGAAAGCACTTCAATAACTAATTCCGGCGCACCTGTTAAATGTCCCGCTTCATCAAGTAACATTGGCAGACGTTCTTTACTCACCCAAACCACATCGGGAATTACATTGTCCGCGTCGGTAAAAATTATTCCTGGGGTTGGAACTGTTTCTCCTAAACCACTTGATTTTGACCATTGATCCAATTCTGTACAAGCGTTTTTAATTGCTTTTTGATGTCCCCAATGTGGTGCTCTAGTCACGAACAATTCCCCATCAATAATTTCATACCGATTGCCGTTATCTGGCAATAGCTCAATATCAGCTATAGTCCATCGTACCCGTTCTTCAGTGCTTTGGCTCATGAGATTTTCGTCTTGCGGTGTTATTGATATTTTAGCTTTAATGGAAGATGTGGGTTATGTATTTATTGTTAGTAAATTATCGATGGTGCGTTACGGCAAAACGATAACATATTTGTTTATTCCGATAACATTCCGTAGCCGTAACACACCCTACAAATACAAAATCCCCCTCTCCTTAACAAGGAGAGGGGTTAGGGGTGAGGTTATCGACTCATATCAAACGCAAAAGGCAACGTCAACTCAACCCCATCCCCCAAATTTACACTTACCAAAAACTTCTCATCAAAATTCCCCACAACTCTCGTAAACAAATAACTATTCCCCAATTCCGGATTCACTTCTTGCTCTACCAAAATCCCTGTTTGGTCGCTAACTCTTAATTTTAAATTTGTTGGTAAACTTTCTAAAGCTGGAGTACCCAATATTAATAATAACGTCCATGAATTAGGTTCTGATTCTGATAGCAAATGCCAAGTTACAGCATATAACCTCAAGGGAACACCAGCTAAAGATAAATCTTGATAAGCACCTCTTGCTTGAACCGGAATTTCCAAACCTTTTTTTTGGAGTTGCGAGTTAATTACCGTAAATTCTTCTACAGGACTTCGCATTACTGGTTGTGGTGTAATATTCGGTAGTAAATTCCAAGTTTCTTCCGCTAATGCATCCAATTCATCCCACAACCAACGTCCGACGTTAATTGCTGGTTGGGTAATTAATTTAAATATATCTGATAGATGTTTTTGTCTAGATGTTGTAGATGATGTTTCTTCTTGAGTTTGTAGGTTATATATCCAATCGATTAATTCTCGATTAGTTAATACTGCGGTTGCTTGTTCCCATGTTAAAGTTTCCCACAGTTCTTGTGTTTTTAATTCTGGTAATATCCTTATAAGTTCGTTCTTAACTAGTCCTAAATTTTCAACCCGGTTTGCGGGTATTGCGGGTAAAGAAATAGCTGTTGCTTCCAAACAATTTAAATATAATAATAATCTATCTGCTTCGTTACAAAACCAAGTTAAAGGTATTTCGTATGTCCAATCTGAATCCGGTTTTAAGTTAACACTTTGCTGTCTTGATGATAATTCGTTATAAGAGATAAATCCTTTAATTACCGCTTTTTCTTCCTCTTCTATAACTTCGACTAAAACGTAAAAATGAGGAATATATTCCGGTAAATCTATGACTATTCTAGATATATCAACTTGTTCGTCAATAAAACTCCCGGTGGTAATCAGACAAATTTTATATTCACCTACTTTTAATTTAGCAACAGTAGGAATTACATTAGCAAATCGCGGCTCTAAAATAGTACAGTCTTCCCGATTTACATTAAAAGAATTACCTCTTGATTCCAACCAGTTTTCAAAAGCTGATAAACTTAAAGCATTCAAATAAGTTTGCCATTGTTTCGATTCATCTTTAATTTGACCGCTAAGTTCCACTGCTTGGTTAATTTGTGACTGAGATAGAAGAATTGCTTCTGGTGGTAATTGTTCAAAATCTAGTGTCATTGGTAATATTTCTGTTGATAAGTTAGTCATGATTTGTAATTACTATTTATTTCAAAATTAATGATTATTTTTTGTTTATATATAATCTTGCGACTGCTCCCTAGAATCCAAGTATTCACATAATCTACTTGCAAATCTACTCCTTGTTGAATCACTTCTTGAACCAGCCGCTTCTATTTCCGCGTCCCCCAATTAAATTAGTAACTTGCTCAGTCAGCGCAGTAGTAATTTGTGATTCTAAAGCTTGTAAATCTTCTAAAGAAGAATATTTTTTTGCTAATTCCAAAACGCGAACTTTTAATATTCTCAAAAGTTCATAAGTGACATCAGCGCGAAATTCCTTCAATTTTAACAAACGAGTGACTTGAAACTGGGCTTTCATTTCTATACGTTTGGCTATTTCTGTCATCGATAATCCCTGACAGTGAAATAATTTTAATCCTGTAATAAATTTGTTAGCTTTAATAACATCTTTACGCTGCATTTTATTCACCCGTGTTTGTGTAACGCTAGCTAACGCATTATCCAAACATTCAAGAAACTGGGGACGATATAAGTTTAAAAATTCGCTGGTTTGATTAACTTCAAGATTATCAGTAGGATTTTTAACAGCTAGATAATTATTATCTATAGATTCTGTAGCTAAATAACCACCTCTAACGTGAATTCGATATTCTCGCAGATATCCCGCCAAGAACTGTAATTGTGACATTAAATTATTGGCAGCAACACAGTATTTACCCTGAGTTAAATTGTTTAATTTATCGCTAATTTGCTGTAATTGTTCTACAGTTGGTGGTTGACATTTACTTGTCTTTTTAGCTTTACGCTGTTGCAACCGTTGGGCGCGATAAACTTGATGGTAACTTGCCAACAACCATTTATATTGTTGAATCTCCGTAACAGTTAACGAGTGAAATTGATCCAAAATACGCTCCAACTGTTTAGGTTGAGTATCATTAAGAATTGCCCAATCACTCAAAAGGTAAATTCCACATTCCAACAAAAATTTACTTAAAGCTGGGTGCTGTCTTACCTTCCTATTTGTCCACGATGATAAACTACTTTGACTCGCATCAAAACTCTGTAATATTTCTAAAGAATAGCATTGGTAAGAAGTTTTCGGCTGCAATCTTCCGTCATCATCTAGTACATAGGGAAGTAAATCGCGGCTGCTAAAACCCCCAGTTATGCCAAATTGATTTTCTAAATTCAAGCAAACCTTTTCGATTTTCCAAGAAATAAAGCACAGCAGACAGCGTTGAGCATTCACGCTCTTATCATCAGATGTATCCCCATATAAATTTAACAGTTGTAACTGAATATCCTTATTATTCGCTGTTAAGACATCGATTAACTGAGCAAATACTTGGTTAAAAAATGTCTCTGCTGAAGGAATCGACTGAACTTGGCGATTTCCCGCAGCATTAATTTTGATCAATGTCCAATAATATGTTGATGGATTAGTCATGCGGGCGATCGCTATTATATAAGTGCATATTAAATTACTAAGTAAATTTAACCAAGCATTTCTAGAAACAAGGCTCCTCAGTTTCCTTAACCGTCATTAATTCTTAACTCTGAGCGGCGTTGTGGTTATGCACTTTTCGTGATTTAGTGAAATTCGTTAAGGTCAAATTTGCTGAGTGCGTTATTGATAATGTTATCGGTACCCCGGAAGATCGCAGTAAAAGGAACATCTTGTAAATAGGAAGCATGAAAATCCGCTTGTCAAACTTTATCCCAAAGTCAAATGAATTAAAATCCGCTAAAATAAAGCTTAAATCAAATAATCATTATTATTAAATAAAAAGAGTAGAATGAATGCTCAAACTGCTTATGTACCAGACAAGCTACCTTTCCTAGAATCAATTTGCTGGCAGACTGCTAATGTTTACGAATTTACTTTAGAGGAAATGTTAGGTCGTTATGAGCGCGGTTGGAAGTATAGAAATTTGTTCAACAATCTTGGCGATGATGAACTTGAGTTTATCAAAAAAATTGCTGAGTTTTATGATTCCTGGTTGAAAGTTGAATTATGAACTTCCGATTAGAACATCATAATAAAATTCTTACAATTCTTGAATCTTTGGACTTTGAAATTCTGAAAAAAGGCTCCAGCTATTTCGGGGGTGGAACTCTTCTTGCTCTTGATTTTCAAGAATATCGATGGAGTAATGATATTGATTTTTTATCTTCTGTTAGTACAGGAGGCTATAAATACTTAAGAACTGAAATATTTGACAATGGGTATGAAGTGTTATTCCACGATATAAGTAAAATTAAAATAGGTCGTTCTACAACTGACCAGTACGGTATTAGAATGATTGTTTCCGTGGATAATCTGCCTATAAAACTAGAAATTGTTGCAGAAACTCGTTTTCAATTAGATTTACCAAGGTATACAGAATGGTCATCTGTTCCATGCTTAAGTTTAATTGACTGTTTTACCTCCAAACTACTATCAAATTCCGATAGGTATATGGACGATAGCGTACAAGCTAGGGATTTAATTGATTTAGCAATTCTGAGATTAAATTATCCAATTCCTCAATCTTCAATTGATAAAGCTGAAAATGCTTATGAAGTTATACGACCCTTTAAAAAAAGCCATACAAAATTTTCATTCTAGACCTGATTACAGGGAAAAATGTTTTACTTCTTTACAAGTAGAGAAAGCCCAAATTCCTAAAATTATTGATGGGATTGATTTACTTATCTTAGATTTAGGCTTGCCTAATATACAAAGAACTTTTCAAGAGCAACATGGTATCCCCTCAAAATTTCGGGGTATCGGCTGTCTTGAATGTCAACTACGATAAAAAAAAGCAGCGGCGCAACTGGGGAACCGCTACGCTGATTTGACGGTACCAGGTAGGGGCAGATAGATTTTACATAGGCACAGAAAATAATCGTGCCCCCACCTGGCACTCCGCTGTCGCCGCCAAATCTTCCCCAGTTGCTGGATCTCTCGTGAGAGCAACAAATAAATAAAAATAATCAAAATCAAGAAATTGATTAATAGCGGAAGTTGCAAATAAGGTAAATTGTAAATATGCTATCAAAGTAACTAAAAAAGTTTCAATCGCTTATAAAAACTATGAAGAAATAGATGTGGTTAATCCATGCACTTTACAGTATTCTACAACCAAGGATATGAGGGTTTAGCACAGTCTTAATATACAGGGGTGTTATTGAGGCATCCATGACCAACCATAGGAATTAGAAGAAGATTTCTTCCGAATAATTGTCCCCAAAGATGGAATATTTTCAACTTGAGAAATGCGGTCACGCATATACTCATAAAAACTGATACCCAACTTACGAGTAGTGTCAACAAGGGACATAAAAACATCCCACGCTTTTGTGCCTTGTTTTGTCTGGGTTGCGTAACTGATGTTACGTCGTTGTACCATAGTCCTAGCAGCTAATTCGGCAGGGTTGTTATGCAATAGTAATTCTGGATGCTCCAACACGAGAAGCAACTCGTTTACTTTCAAAGTAGTTAATCGTTTTCGCTCATCTAACTGTTGATAACCACTTTTTTCTGTAAAAAGTGTCCAAAATTCCATTTCTAGTTCGTGAGCTTTATCCCAACTTGGAGAATCTCGATAAGATAATAATTTTCTGTAATATTCCCAGAATCTTTCTAGAAAATTATCTAAAAGTTTTTGATGGCAAGGTATAAGCGGACTTAATTTCTTATAATGTCGTCCTTCATGCACCCAACAAAGAGCCAAATCCGATGTTATTAACTTGAACTGCGGAGCATCATCGCATACTAGAGTTGTAATTACTGGTACAGTTGATTGCTGATGATAAAAAGCAATTGCTGCCGATTCATATATGCGAGAACGGTGTTGAGAACCAAGTCTACTTAAGTACTCACCAATCAAAAAATTAAACTCAGTTTCGGTAAAAGCCTTCTGTTGAGATAGTAATTTTAGTTTATTAACCCACTTAATTGGAACTTTAAAAGTCTCCAAAAGTTCATAGGTCATCTCGTTGAGAACAAAGGAGAGTTCGGTTGTGTTTTGAAATACTTTTAATACAGTCAAACGGTCTTTGTATCGCGTTGTTTGGTAAATTGTGTACAAGGGGTTACAAATCACATTTGTTGTATGGTTCACTCCTGCAACACGCGCACCTGTTTGGTCAAAGTGTTGCCAAGGACTGCTGGCTAACCCTTCCTTGTATACTTCTTCGTATTCAGCTTCAAAATATTCTTGGTTTTTAATTAATAAATTTGATATTGTTCCTGCACTAATCGAGATACCAATATCTTCTAAAAATTCTAATAACTTCCCTTGGGTCATGTTTCCACCATAATATAGACTCATGACCAAAGCTTTTACTCCTGGACCAAATTCACCTTCGTAACCTGTTGGTAGTTCCGCTAAATAAGTTTTTCCTGTTTCTGGTGAGTAGTATTTTTGCTTGCGGAACAGTATGTTATCTGGCTTAAGTAAAATGTCTTGGACTACTACTTCCTCATAACCCTTGAACTGTGCGTCTGCTGGTAATTGTTCTTGTGGGTAAACTACAATCTCTTCTCGGTTTATCTTGATAGACTCGTTTTTACTTGCTTTACTGTGTTCTTTTGCTATTTTTCGTTCTTTTTCTGATGAATAGTTTTTCTTAAACCCTTTGTTTTTATTCGCTTTGATGTCTGGTTTACCTTGTTCACCTTTTAAGCGGTTGTTTTCATCACGTAGTTTTTGATTTTCTTCTTCTAATTCTTTGATTTTTACATTTAGCTGTTCTATTAAGTTGAGTAATACTTCTACCGTTTGACGCACGTCCTCGTCTGCAATCTGTTTTGGGTCGATTGATTGCAATAATGCTGTGACTAATTTTTTAGATGATCGTTTTTGCGTCATGCTTCATATTCTACGACGCAAGGTGTACCTTTACCCCATTTTTTTGAGCGGATACGCAACATGATATATTTGATGACTTTTAGTTAATCTACCTTTCCTGAATCAACTGCAACAACTCTTGCGTAGATATCTTGCCACTAATATCAGCATCTTCCAATAAACTATCCGCCAAATCTCGCTTATGGTGATGTAAATCCACAATTTTATCTTCAATAGTATCCTTAGCAACCAAACGATAAATTGTTACCGGACGCTGCTGTCCAATACGGTGGGCGCGGTCTGAGGCTTGGTCTTCCACTGCGGGATTCCACCAGGGGTCCATATGAATTACGTAGTCGGCAGCAGTTAAATTAAGACCAGTACCTCCGGCTTTTAAACTAATCAAGAATACATCCCCTTCCCCAGCTTGAAAAGCATCTACTCGCTTTTTCCTTTCTTTTGCTGGAGTACTGCCATCTAAATATTGATATTTAATATTCTGTTCTTCAAGGTAGTCACGTATGATATGCAAATGGTCTACGAATTGACTAAACACCAAAGCCTTATGACGATTTTCCAATAATTCAGTCAGCACCTCACCAAATAACTGCAATTTAGCACTGGGAAGTGGGGCATCTGGCATTACTAAGTGAGAATTACAGCAAGCACGACGCAATTTCATAATTTCAGCTAATACTTGCAGATGTTTGTGTCCCGCAGCTGCATCGCTATCTGCTAATTTGGTAATGGCTTGTTGACGCAATGCTTCATACATTGCCATTTCTTCCCGACTCAATTCTACGTGCAAGGTAATTTCAGTACGAGAAGGTAATTCCGATAAAACTTGAGTTTTGGTACGTCTTAATAAAAAAGGTAGAATTAACTTCTTTAATCTCTGACGTGCTTGTTTATCTTGAAATTTCTCAATTGGTACTGCAAAGCGTTGATTAAAACTTTCCAAGGAACCCAGTAATCCGGGATTGATAAACCGGAATAAATTCCACAATTCACCAAGATGGTTTTCAACAGGAGTTCCGGTAGTAATTAACTTAAATTCCGATTGCAGATTCATCGCAGCTTGAGAACGTTTGGTAGCAATATTTTTGATTGCTTGGGCTTCATCCAAGACTATGGTTTGCCACTCTACCTGAGATAACATTTGAGCTACATCTTCTTGCTGCAACAAACCATAGCTACATACAAGCATATCCAAAGGTTGCAATTCATCTAACAATTTTTGACGATTCCCACTACCAAATTGAATCGGGTTTAAAGTAGGTGCAAACTTTTGTACTTCGCCGATCCAATTTAGACATACTGAAGTCGGAGCAATGATTAAAGTTGCTCCTTGGGGTGCCCGTTGTAGAATTACAGCTAATGCTTGCAAAGTTTTTCCTAAACCCATTTGGTCAGCCAAACAAGCTCCTACTCCCCAGTATGCCAAACGTGACAACCAATTAAAACCTTCTATTTGATAATCCCTTAATTCTGCTTGCAAAGTAGAAGGAAGTTCTGGCTGCAAATTTTTCATTTCCTGGAGACGTTGAATATGCGCTTTCCAATGTTTATCTGCTTGTAATTTCCCTACACCGTCAACTAAATCTTCCACAGCCAACACAGAAGTAGGATGAAAACCCAAGCCTTTCCCATTCCTTTGAGTAAATGCTCGCAATTCATCCAAACGCTGACGAAATTCCCGCGTCAATGCTAAAAATTGACCATCTCCCAAACGCACAAAACGACTGGGACTTTGCTTCAGTAATTCCAATAGGTGCTGCATATCCAACACCAAATTATCATCTAACTTCAACTCACCATCAACAGCAAACCAATCTCGTTGACGTTTAATTTTCAATTGCAAATCATCTTTGTCAGCATTGTGACTGACTCGCAACTTTTCCCCTTCGGGCCATTCTAATATGGTTTTATCTCCTAATTCTTGCAGTTCCAACAGCAATTCTAAACAATCTTCCACATCTTCTATCAACCATTCCCCATCTTGTGGTTCATAACGAGTTAAAGTTGGACAAGCGGCAATAATCTCCTTTTTCAATTGCTTTTCGTGTTTCAGATTGCGTGTAGTCTGCAAACGCTTTCCACCAATTTCAGCAATCACCGTTGCACCTCCCTTACCTGGACGATAATAAGAACCACCATCAGCAAAGGGACGAGATAATATGGCTACTTTTAACCCCGCACCAGCAGGTAATAAATGAATATGGGGTGTAGTTTCTACCGGTACTTCCTCAACATTTTCTAAACCACCACCGATATTCGAATGAACTGTAACCATTGTTGATACAGTATTTATAGCTGCCAATACCTTTTCTTGGGCAGTCTCAGGTACTTCCAATCGGTTCTTTTTACCCAAGATATCTGCAATGCGGCGGTGTTCGCTATTAACTTCAATTACCTTGATGCGGGTAGGGGTTTCTTTTACGGTAAGGACATCGCTCGTATCTTCAATATGAGGCAAGAATTTTAAAATTAAACGACCTGCTTTACCCTTCTTGACAATTAATTCCGGTTCTCCCTTAACAATTTCTACTCTTGTTGTAGGAGAATCTTCCCAGAAAACCAAGGGATGTCCGATTAAAACAGAAATCGCTTTTTCGTTGAAAGTATACTCCGTTCTGCCATAATATCCGCGATTGTAAGTAGTAAAAGTTTCAATACAACCACATACTCTAATATCCTGAGTAGTGAGATAATCAAACTCACCAAGGTTTTCTTGCAAACGTCTTAAAGCTATGACACGACCCTTTACTCCAATCACCTTTGGCATTAATTTTCTGTTCGCGAGGTTGTAATACACATCCACTAGGATAAAAAGTGATAAACCATGCCAATCGCCTTTCTGAAAGAGCTTTTGGTGCTTCTTGTGGTGCCTTGTGAATATTTACCAAAGCATTTAAACACAATTCCCAAGGCTCCTGGGGATGAACCACATCTACAATGCTCTCAATACCAATATCTTCTCGTAATATTGACCCTTGGGTACCATAACTACTATCGGGTTTGAGCCTAGATAAAAGTTCTGCGGTTTCCATTGCTAACCAATGATATTCCGACGCGATCGCCTGACTTAAAATAGGCTCTAATATCAGAGGTAAATATTTTTTGGCTTCAGTTGCATCTACCCAGTAGAAACACAGAGCGCTAAAAAAGGTTTCTAAACTATGCTGTTGTTCTAAAATCGGAATATCGTTACTGAGAATAAAATCTTTTTGGGCAATATCACCCTGTTGAACTTGTAATAATATTTTCAACTGTGCGTAAGTAGACCTCAACCAATGGTCTGATTGACGAGAAATCCAACTACAATAGCCTTCTGCTTCTCGGAGTCGATTAGGTGAACCCTCTTTCAATAATGCCAGGATAAAAAATAATCCACCTATAGTATTAAAATATGTTTTCTTTTTATTCTTCGATTTTTTGAAATGCTTGAGCGCTATGGTGTAATAATTAATGGCTTTCTCGTTATCTCCTTGAAGAAAGTGAAACCATCCCCAGAAAACGGCAGCATTATTTTGATAATCTTCAGATATGCGTTCCAAACACTCTTGTGTTTCTTGCAAACAACCCCTTAGTAACAGTTGTTCAGCCAAAACCATTTGTAAGAAATCTGAGGAATGTTCTCCGGGTTGGACGCATCCTTCTTCCAAGACAGCAAAAGCTTCTGGAGTCGGAGATAATCTCAGAAGTGAATTTATCAGAATTGAGGGTAATATACTTCTGTACAACGGCAGCGATAAAGTCCGAAACCAATCTGCATCGAAGGGATTATTGCATACTAACTCGAAAACATCTGTAGCGGATATTTTGTCCTCGTGATAACCGTATTCTTCGTAGTCTTCTAATTGCTTGTTAATAAACTCTATATCTTGGTTGTAAATTCCCAGACGAACTTCTCGTAATAGTTGAGTTTGGTTCTGGAAAATCTTACCTTTTCCTGTAAAGTATGTGCGAACCGGTAATTTTTCTTCTACTGCCTTTGCCATCGCTGCAAAACATCCAGATTTTACTGCCGAACGAGTCGCAACTTCTGCTAATAATGGATGACATTGGGGTGCTTTTCCCCGCTCTTGAATTAGTAATCCTGCTGCTAACAAGTTATCGATGTAGGGTTTTAACTTGGAGTTACCAACAGGCTTGTAATTCTTATCTTGTGCGCCTAAGTAATTAAAACATTCCAAGAAAGAAGTTCGGTTAATTGGTTCGTAAATTACCGAAAATAATTGGATAATCTTCTCTTCTAGTGGTGCTAGTAGATGAAATTCCTCGATTAGTTGGCTGCGAAGTTGGGCAGTATCAACATCAGAATCGCTCATGGTAATGTAGAAGGCGCTACATTTATCATCGTAAATCAAAACGGGTAGCTAATTATTTATCGTCAAGTAAAATTCATGAAAGCAATTTAGAATACAGATTCTGGAGTCAAATTCAATAAAAACACAACAGAGCAATGGATTTGGCGGAGGCAGCTTTTAGTGCGAAACGGGACAGGTAACTTAGAATAAGCATCTCAACTTATTCGAGAAGCATTTGAAAATGAACAAACAGCCGCAGAACTAATTGCTCATCAATTAGATGCAGAACCGAGCCGTTCAATTTTACATCGCAGTGCAGCAACAAGGCGCGATAGATTGCGGAGAATTGAAAGCAGCAGAACGTTTAATAGCAACAGCTTTATCCGGAAATCCCCCTGAAGAGATTGCGCTCAGAATTAAAGGATTTGTTTATTCAAATTAATTTACGTCCATATTTTCAACGTAAGGGTATAAATATTGATGATGAACAAATCAATGCTTTAATAGCACAAGGTTAAGCAGCGCATTGAAGTTATGCGAACATAAAAGCAATTGTCAACTAAACTACGGCATAACATAGTCAAGTTTTAATTGTAAATTTGGAAATAAATGAGAACAAATCATATCTCCTAAACGATATTGCTGTTGTTGATATACACCATTAACTAATTGACACACGGTAAAAGTTGGTTGTTTGGGGTTCCCGATAAACTGCAAACCACCCAAACTGCGAAAATCAACGGACACTTGCTTCAAGCCGGGGAACCCGTCCAACGCAGTGTCCTCAATAATCCAATATTCGGGTATCCCTAATAAACTATATTCTTCAACCTTTCTGGCATAATCATCCTGCCAATTAGTACTTACTACCTCTGCGACTAATTTAATAGTATCGCCTCTACAAATAATCGGTTCCTTATCCCATAGCGGTTCCTGTCTTAACTTTTCTTTATCTAAAACAATTACATCTGGGCGTAATGCTGTTGCTTAGTAAGGCGGGTGGTTTAATCAAACAAGTCTTTGGAATCAACCAATTCAAATTAGAGCGAAAAATCTCAGCATAAACTCTACCAGCAATATTTCCTGAAACTTCTTCATGAGGACCAGTTGGTTCCATGTCACGTAATTCTCCGTCAATAAGTTCGTAACGTGCGTTGTCTCCATACTCAGTAATAAATTGCTCGAAAGTCAGAAGTTTGGGTGGAGTGTATGTCATAACTCATATTGTGAGCGGGAAATAGTTTTATTTTAGCGAAGCCGCAATAATTAACTGATAGCTATGGAAATACGTTGATGTAAAAACGCAATTAATGAAAATATTGCAAAAATAAATATCTTGACAACTTACTCTCGTTTTGAGAGTATGAATCTTAAGTTAATTCTATTAATTAGCTCACATTAGCTAATTAACTTTTTTAGGAATGCATCTAATCTCGATTCGCAGTCTTCGCATTGATGCTAATCAATTTCCCGATGTTAAAAAGCAAGTTGAGGACTGGTATGCAACTGTAAAAAAAGCTGAATGGAATAATTTAGAGGATGTTCGTTTAATTTACAGGGATGCAGAAGCCGTTGGTAATTTTACTGTTTTTAACATAAAAGGTAACGCATATCGTTTAATTGTTGGGATAGACTATGAAAACCAAGTAATTTACTATAAATACTTTATTACGCACGCCCAATACGATAAAGATAAGTGGAAAAATGACCCTTACTTTTGATAGAAATACTTACCGCAATCTTCTTACAGAAGTTATTCCTGTTGCAATTGAGACAGAAGAGGAGTACGATCGCGTTTTAAAAATAGTAGAGGAGCTAACTTTTAAGAAAAATCGCACTACTGAGGAAAAAGCTTTACATAAGTTACTTGTAATTTTAGTAGAAGCTTATGAGACAGAAAACTATCCAATAGAAGAATCTGCACCCCACGAAATTCTACAGCATATTATGGAATCAAGTGGAACCCGTCAAATTGATTTGGTCGGAATTATTGGCTCAAGTGGTGTAGTATCCGAAATCGTAAATGGTAAACGAGGGATTAGTAAAGCACAAGCTAAGGCTTTGAGTGAGTATTTTAAAGTATCGTCTAGTTTGTTTATTTGAAAAAAGGAGTTAGTTACTAAGTGTAGAAATTATCGTTCGTAGCTGGGTATTTATTCCTCTTGTAAGATACTTAAGCAACCCCATAACCTGTGTAAGGACGTTTATAACTCGGATGCAAACCGATAACAATATCCTTTTTGGGTATACCCATATCTACTAAATCTTGCGCTAAATCAGCTTCCGTCATGTTTCGCTGAATCCACACTTTACCATCTTTGATATCTATATGGATGAAACAGTTATAAACTCGTTTAAGACCATCCCAACCAATATCAAGAAGTTGGTAATGGTCATGTTCTGTGTCAAAAATCAACTGAGACTCAATCTCAGTAGAAGGATTATTTTCTTCTAGCTTGGCATGAGTATTTAGTAATTCACGAACAAATAATCGATATTGCTCTAATTTTTCCATTCGACGACTACCTCTTTAACAGGATCGTAAATTATCAATTTTACTTGATAAAGTCTGACTGCTTCTTGAGTAAACTTTTCTTGAAAAAATGATTCAAATGTATCAATCGGAACTGCTAAATAAAGCATTCTATCCGATTCACTCATCTGTAATGCTAGACGATAATTCAAAAATTGACGGGAACCCATAAGAATTTTTTCTTCTAAAAAAAAATTCTTATGGGAACCCTTGACCTAGTGCTGCATGAAAATCTGTGATTACAGAAGTCTTGAGGAAACTTTTAATTTCTACTGCTATCTTCTTTCCTTCTTTTTGAGCTGCTAAAACTTTTTCTGCTGCTAAATCTATCTCAAGCTTGACACCTTCAATTTTAATCTTTAGTGGGTCTGCTGTGATAACCCAGTCTTCTTTCAAAAGTGCTTGTTTCACAGCATCATGGAATAAGTCGCGAGCAGCCATTAATTTTTCTATAATTTCTAAAAGTCAGTTCCGCACTATTTAAGAATTTAACAGCTATTTGGGCATTACCGTTGACTAATATATAATTTGCTAACTGTCGCAAATCTTGCGTTGCCCGGTCTTTGATAATTAAACGATAGTTCATGCGTTATTCGGGTTTTTCATTGTTCTTGCCCAAAACCGTAGAACGCAGATTTTGCCAATATTCTGGCGTTGCTTTCTGTCCTTGAGAATCAATACCTTCGAGTAAAAGAGTTTCCAATCTTTCTTTTACCTTACGTTTTTGGTCTTGCTGCGCTAAATTGATAAAATATTTACTGCTATTAGCACCTGACATTATTTGTGCCTCAATATGAACGCGCATCTCCTTGTCCAGTATATCAATATTTGTATTCATAAGAAATGGAATTAGCTTGGGAACTCAAACTTTGCAACCGAACAAAACGGGAGTGCATATTAGTGAATTAATTGAGCAATACGAGCTAAAAATATGAATTGGGGTAAAATTGGGGTAAAAATATTGATTGTAAGGTAAAACCGTTATATCTGCGTGGTTTACCAAGGTCTGCAAAACCTCCATCCCCCGGTTCAAATCCGGGTGTCGCCTTTTAAGAAATACAAGCATTGTAGGGCTTCCAAGCCCTTTTTTAATTTGTCCGCAAGGACTGATTTTTCAGGCTTATATATAATTTTAGGTCACTTTTGGGGACTTCAGAGCAACAACTGGGGTAAAACTGGGGTAAAGAATGTAAGGTAGAGGTGTTTACCCCAATAAGCTCTTTTGGGGTAAAATTGGGGTAAAGTTGTTTTCTTGCCTATGGAAGATTGCCATTTCGGGTTGAGGGAGGGAGTGAGGGAGTGAGAGAGGGAGGGAGCGAGGGATAAATTTTTATCCGGAAATCGCCAACAGCGAGCGGAACGGGACTAACCTAAAAAATTTTCAAGCTAACCCAGTAAAGTGAGAAATTATTGACGATGCAGTTTGTTTAATTATTTTATTTCTTTAAATGTCAATACTTTTTTACAAAAATTAATTACAAAAATTAACCGAGTTTAGCAGCTAATTTCTGGTAAATGTCATCCAAGTAAACAGGAATTACTGGTTTCCCTTTTTCTAAAATGGCGATCGCCTTTTTCAGATCAAACTTGGACAGTTCTAATTTACCCAGCTTCTTATCCCAAGCCAACATAAAACGTCGAGGAACTTCTTCAGATGCGGGTAGAATCAATTCCTTGTCTTTGAGATTATTAACCGTCGCAGCGGCAATATCAAAATTTAGTCCCACTTCCAAACAATAAACCATCAAAGCTAATTCCATTACCTCCGAACGAGAGTAGTAAACACTACGTCCCGTTCCGGTACTGCTAATCGTAGGTACAATAACTTCTTTCTCGCGCCAATATTGTAATTGGCGGAGAGTGCAACCTGCTATTTGCGCCGCTTGTTTGCTCGTAAAAAACATGTCTTGCATAATTCCAATTATTGCACAAGCGGATTATCACACGCATATGTTACTATTAATCGTAAATATTTATTATATCTAGGAATGATATTCCAATAATATAGTATTTAAGTACTATTAAGGTTATATAATCTAAAAGTGCGTAAAAAACGGAAATTGTGATTACTTTTTAGAATTGATCATTTATACTTTTTAGTTAAGATTCTTTGTAACGCAGTTAATTACTTAATTAAATAAAGCTTTCACTAAAAGAAAATATATCGATACAGTAAGTTTTGAAGGATTGACGTTATGTCCTCAAAGAAGCCAAATGGTTATTCAGGTCGTGGTTCGGTACAGATAAAAAATTCTAACGGCAGACTTCAAATAGTTTTTTCTCACCCAATTACAACAGAAGCAGGGGAATTAAAAACTAAACGTTTTTATCTTTCAACAAGACATGATGATACACCCTTGGGAAGACAGCAGGCTTCTATAATAGCTGCCAAGATTCAAAGGGATATCGATTATGGAGAATTCGATGCAACTCTGGCTAAATATAAACCAGCAGCCTCCGTCGAAACTGTTGCTCCTCAAACTCGTCCGTTTCGTCCGAAAAAACAGGACTTGGAGCAGTTATGGGAACAATACACAGAGTTTAAAAAACCACAGATAAGTCCCTCTACATACGCAAGAGAACATCTAAATCAGAAGATTTTTATCATGTTTGAAATTAAATAACCCTTTAGCTATTCTTCATCCGCCGTAATTTATTTTATTAGTTCGCGAACATCTGGTAAATCAACTGTATTCTCGTAATTTTCATAAAATAAATTTATTGAAGCATAAAATGTTTCTGGTGTTTCATGTTGTTCCTCAAAATAAGCACCATCTCTACATCCAAATAAAATTAAGTTAGAGTTAATCCTTTTAAGAAATGTCTGGGTTGGAATCATCATATTTGCGACTTTAAAGCATCCACTTATGTACCCGTGAAAATAGCTGAAAAAATAATTAATTTCTTGACGTGAAAACTCTAGTTCAAATGGTTCTCTAGCTCTTTGAGTATCGTAACCTTCAATACTATTTTCAATAGACCCGTCCAAAAATTTGTAGCCCAGTATTCACAAGGCTTTGAAAGCAATCCTTGCAGATTCCGGCTTCACGAGAAATTAGGGTTTGATACCGTTACTGATAGTTTAGAGAAGAAAGATAAAGTTTCATAGTTTTTGGCGATCGCCAAAAACTACTAATCTTAATTAGCTGGTAAAATTAAAGAACCAATCCTTAGCCTCACAAGCCCGCAAACTGTTAAAATTATTTCTTCATAAACATTTGAATTTAACCTAAATCTTTGTGAAGCTATATGAAAAATTCTAACTATTCTGATTAAATGTTCTACAAATATGCGCTTGCTAGATAAAATTCTATTTTCTTCTTTTTGTTTCTCACTTAATTGTTTTTTTTTCTTTTTCTTATGAGGTGTAGTAATATTTTTACCTCCTTGATATCCTTTATCTCCTTCAAATTCTTGTTGTTCATCAAATTTTTTCTGTTGTCCTCTAAACAAATTAATATCTGCCGTCGGACCAGGAAAGCCGACTTCGACATCAACTATATCTTTACCGTTTGGCATAGTAATTAATTGACTTTTTAATGTATGCTGTTTTTTCTTTCCTTTTGAAAACTTTTTTTGTTCTGCGTTATCAGATGGTCTATCAATTGGTTGTTCCAGGCTATCGACGATTAGTTTAAAGTTGGTCAATATTTCTTGTACAATTGCCAAATCTCCTTCTTGATTATCAACCTGTTCCATCAAGCTTGAAGGTAGTATTTCTCGTAAAATTTTTCTCCAATAATGAAAAGTTGTGTGTGCTTTACTTTTCGACACACCGAACAACATCCCTAGTATTTCAAATGTTGGTATCTGTCTGAGATAAAATAGACACAAACATATTTCTTCAGAAATTGATAATAATTCTTTACGTCCTCCACCAGGAGAATGAACCCTAATTTTCTGGTTTTCTTTTTCTTTTAGGATTTCAAGATGTTTTTTGGAAGCTGATTGAATTAATTCTTGAAATTTTTCGTGACTAATACCTAAAATATGCTTTGTTTTCGCAGGGTATTTTTGGACATAATCAAACACAATACACATTTTTAATTACAGAGTGGTAGACTGCTAATTTTACTTTCTACCATTTTTTTGTGTCTAGATTATATTTTGGACGGGTCTATTACATCCACGATTATGGGCACTGAGGAGTTGAAATTCCAGTATTTTATACTACCAATTCACCCAAATTTAAAGTAGGCTCGTCAACTGTGAATAGCAGGGGTCTAATATCCTATATTCCTCTCTTAACTTCTTTACTAACCTTTACGAGTACTTGTCACATTATAAGTCCCAATATAGTAGCTCAAAACTGCTAAAATTATTCCGCTAATCACATCGGGAATGAAGTGCTGTTTAATAAATAAAGTAGATAGTACAATAAGAACCGTAAAAGTTTCCAGATAAATCCACAGTTTCTTAGTTATCTTCCTCCAGTAAAGATATGCTAAGGTTGAAAGCGTTACATGAAGGCTGGGAAAACAGTTATATGGTTTATCAATTATATATATAATTTTGACTTAGCTTGAGAACACATCTGTTGAAGCAACAGTTGGTCTTGGAACAGTTGTCTGAAAAAAAATATAAAACAAGGATGCTACTACGAAACAGAACACAAAGGAGATAGTTACTGAAACAGCATAGCCAGAGAAATACACCAAGAAAACTAATGTAAAAACAATATAGGGTATAAATAAAACGTAGGGGATACTGAAGATCGGAACAAGGGGAATATAGTTATCAAGCCAAGTTTTTAAAATATGAGCCTCATGGGGAGTTTGGTTTAAAATTGGATAAAGCAAAAAGGAAATTGCAATAATAACTATATATAAAAAATTTTGATTTAATACTTTATTCATTTTTATTTTACTATGAAGTACATATTCAAAATTATATTAAAATCTTTATTTTTTTCTATGTTGTTTATTTAAAGTAATCGACTAATTATGTTTGCTAAATATAAAAAAATAGATGTATAAATCAGAGTTAAAAACAGATATATGTTCAAATGTGAATTGGCAATCCGCATGAACAATCGAGAAAAATTATGTCTTGCTTCAAAAGTTTCATAATTACAATGAAGATTAAATAAAGAAATAGAAGCTTGCCGAAAAGCTATATGGTAATGATAAAATATACGAAGCATTATAATTAATGCTAAGGCGCTAAATCCATAACCAAGAAACATAAAATCTTTAGCCTTATTAGAAAGAACTATTACTCCCAAGTTGTTCTCAAACAGCGTGATAATACAAATAGATAGAAGTAGTAGAGCGTACCGACTAATCAAAGTTATAAAATCAGTTGAAAACTTCGTAAATTCTCTATCTATAAATTATTCAATACTGTTATTATTATATTCTGAGGCTGTGTTGATTCCTTCTAAAGAACTTAGCTTTTCAATTAAATAATTTGTCCGGAATGAGCTTTTACTCAAATCTTTAAAGGCACTGTAAGAACTTACTGCGACCCATGAAAGAGCTAATACATTATAATTTATAAGCGTGTAAGGTAGATATACAATATAGGGAATAAAGCAAGTTCTGAATATATTAGTACTGACAGCATACTCTTTTTGTAGGGATGAAGGAGCTAATTGTAGATGATAGTAGATTGATAAAATAAAAACTATTACACCAACAAATAAAAAAGTTCTTCTCCAACGCCTTACGATAATTTGTTTGCTTCTAAAAAGTTCATATGCTTCTTTTCTCCATACAATACCAATGAAATAAAATGCTCCAAGCGCAAGAATTAACGTGCGTACTAATTCAATTATTTCTCCAGGAAAATTTTGACTAAATGCCTGCAACCAAACCCAACTTGTGAACCAACGATATGCTGCCCACAACGAGAGGAAGCTAATTATTATAATAGCTATACAAATCCATATGATATTAGTTACTTCCTTAAGTTCTGGCGATATGATGGTTACATCTTCAGGTTGACCGGATTCTTGTAAAAGTTGCCAGACTTCTTCCAATTTATATTCAACCCATTCCAAATTAAAAATTTCTTGATATATTCGGTTGCTAACTTTTAATTTATTGTTTTCTTTCAATATTAGTCCTGATAGTAATAATTCTACTTCATAAGCATCATTTCTAACCTTGTCCCCCCGTTTATTTATAATGGCTTTATACCTTTCTAAAATAGCGATTGTCCGTTTATTACGATTGAAAATTCGGACAATGACTGCTCGTAAATGAGGCGGGTTATCTTTAGATTCCCAATCCTGAATAATATTTTTCTCAACAATTCCATCTACTGTATCTGTATTTTGTTTAATATTACTAACTACCAAATGACAAATTTTTTGTGTTAAAAACGGTTGACCTTCTGTCCAGGCTATAATTTCAGCTAAGGTTTGTTCTGGGTTTGTAACTTTTTCTTTTAGTCCATAAAGAAGAGAATGCTTTGCTTCCTGAAGTTTGAATCCGCTTAAATTAATAGCTGTTCCAATATTGAAGGGAGAGCATCTGTTATCTTCGATAAGGTCAGTAGGAGAAGCAACTCCAAGTAAACAGAAAGTTAAGCGTTTGTATCTTGGGTCATCAACACGCTGATTGTAGCAAGAGCGAATAAGCGAAAAGAAATCGTCCGTTTCAAATGTTAATCTCAGAACCGCATCAATTTCGTCAAAAAAAATAACAATATTTTGGTTTCCTAAATTTAAAATAACTTCATCAATTAGGTTCTTCAACACTTAGTATGCTAAAAATACATTAAAAAAAGTGAAAGTAAAGATTAAATAGCGCAAATTGACTCGTTAGAGCGGCGAATTGAACTACCGCTCCGCTTGATTCAATTGCGTTGAGACGGGCTTAAAATCAACTCGTAAAAACCCTAAATACTCATAGCCCGCCTCAACGCCGCTACGCTAATCGAATCATAGTTCAATTCTTAAATATAAATAAGTATATCAAATAATTACTAAAAATAAAAAAACAACTGGCTTCGTGTTACTAGTTATAAAATAGATTTATAAAACCTGGTATATCTTACTATAATGACTTCAAAAAAAGATATTAAAATATTAACACAACTACTGGATTTGTCAGGAATAAAAGTTATCTCACATCATCAATACAAAGGTGTTGGAATAATATTACAAATCGAATCAATTAATAATGAGAGTATCTGTCCCCGTTGTGGAAAAAAAAGTCATCATTTACATCAAAATCATAAATCTATAATTAAAGATTTACCTCTAGGAGAGCAACAAGTTTTTCTAGAAATAAATAAACGACAGTTTAAATGTCAAAAATGCCAAAAACCTTTTACAGAAGACTTATATTTTGTAGAAACAAGAAGAAAATATACCAAAAGGCTTAGCAATAAAGTAATAAAAGAAGTATTAGATTCAGATATTAATAGTGTTGCAGAAAAGGGTATTGTTACTACTAGAGAAATAGAAAGAATGCTCAAAGATGCTTCAAATAATGCAATAATTAGAAAGCCTTCATATTTAAAAAGACTTGGTATTGATGAAATAGCTTTAGTTAAAGGTAAAGGAAATTACTGTGCTGTATTGGTAGATTTAGATAAGTCTGAATTAATTACAATTTTACCCCGAAGTTCACAAGAAATAATCAGAAAAGTACTTAATTCATGGGGAAAAGAAATTTTAGACCAAGTAGAGGAAGTAAGTATAGACTTATGGCGAGGTTATAAAAATATAGTTCATGAACTAATGCCAAATGCACAAGTTGTTGCAGATAGATTTCATGTAATGACACAAATAAATCAAGAATTAGATAAGACTAGAAAATTAGAAAAACGAAAATTAGAAGATTTAATCAAAAAATCTAAATCTAAATCTGATAAAGATGAATATGAAAAAATTCTAAATGGATTGAAAAAAAGTAAATATGCTTTACTAAAGAATGAATTAAATCTAAATGAAGAACAGAAGACAAAACTTGCTGAAGTTAAACAAGTATCTTCAAACCTAAAAATAATGCATGAACGGTCATGAGAACATCAGAATTATTTTTAACGATACATATGATTGGTTAGCAGGACTCTTTAAACTTGGTATGTGGCTAGATCAAGCGAAAACATACTTTCCAGTTAGTCAGAAAACTATTATTCGGTGAATTGATGAAATTATCGCCTACTTTGATAATGGTACAACTAGTGGTGTAGTTGAGGGCATTAATAATAAATTGAAACTTATTAAACGCTCGGGTTATGGATTTAGAAACTTTGATAATTTCAGAACTAGATGTTTACTTAATTGGCATTTAAAATGTTAGTTAAGCATACTAAGTGTTGAAGAACCATAACTTTTTATTTACGAAATATAAATAGTATACGGATATTCAACTAAGAATAATAAGTTTTTATCATGAATTTAACACCAAAACTTATTGCTTCTTATTGAGAATCGAAATTCTATGTAAAGCAGGTAAAGAATACGACTACTTAAATGTAGTTAGTCTGTTTTTATTCTTTACACATAAAAAATACTCAGTGAAAACCCTTTTGTGACAGTTTGGGTGCGGAATGTGGGTTTTAAGTAAATACTGTCAGCAAAGAATAGTGGGGTCTTTAAGAAAGCTAAATCCACGTATGCCTAACGGCACGCTCCGCTAACGCAGGATTGCTGTGCTTTATATTTATAAATCATAGAGGTATTATCAAGTTCAGTTTCTTCTAAGATATTCGTCGCAATATTTATGGTTAGTATCATTTGGGATAAAAGAGCGTTTCCAATCTATTTTACATTGCTACCAAAGTTGGGTAGTAGTAATTTAACAGAACAGCAAAGTGCTATTACAAAAATTATTCCTCTTTTTAAAGAATATAAAATATGCGTGTTGGGGGACAGAGAATTTTGCTCTGTTAAGTTAGCAAAATATCTCCAGGACTTGGGTGTGTATTTTTGTTTGCGTTTAAAAAAGAATGAATTTGTTGAATATCAAAAAAATATTTGGGTTGAATTAAATGATTTAGGATTAGTTCCCGGAGTCTCGTTTTTTCTCAAAGGAGTTAAGCTTACAAAGACTCGTGGTTTTTTTAGTTTTAATATTGCTGGTAAATGGAAACGTAAAATAAACGGAATAGCTCCGAAAGAAGGATGGTTTATTTTGACAAATTTTGATAGTTTAGAGTTCGCAATTTTAGCTTATAAAAAAAGATTTTATATTGAGGAAATGTTTAGAGATTTTAAGAAAGGTGGTTATAATTTAGAAGACACGAATGTAAAAGGTGAACGCTTTATAACTCTAGTTTTATTAATAGCAATTGCTTATACTAGCGCAACTATTCAAGGTCAGAAAATTAAACGTAAAGGAGTACAAAAATATGTAGCTCGTGTAAAAGAATATCCTCGTTTGGAGCGAAGACATAGCAGTTTTTATGTTGGTTTATACGGTCAAAGTTGGGTTACTTTCAAGGATGATTGCATAGAATTAGTAATCAAATTAATGAAACGGTTGGCGCAACAAGCAAAAGTATTATAAAAAAGGTATAAGGGCTATGACGCTTATAGAGTCTACATTTTAACTAATTTCGTCGCCCCTTCAGGCAGGGTTGTCAATACTTTCTTGAAGTACTTTTTTTAGATTTTTTGAGTAGCTTCTTAAACCGTATAGCCGACAAGAAAAGCAATGAACTATAGACATTAAATCATTACAAAGTTCGGACTCAGGGGATAGCTGTGTTTGGTTAGCCACAATAATCTGGCAATCCGAGTAATTAGCTAACTGTTCTACAAAATCAAAAGCAAATCTACACAGTCTATCTTTGTGAGCAACAACTATTACCTCGATATCCCCTTTGAGCATCGCTATTATGATTTCAATGAATTTCTTTCTTTTAAAATCAAGCCCTCCACCTATTTCTGAAATAGTTTCTGATACTGAATATCCACAAATATTTGCGAATTCCTGCATCGCTTTTACCTGATTTTTCAATTCAGGTCTTTGGTTGCTTGAGGACACTCGACAATAAACAATAACCTTTCTTACTTGAGGTCTAGGTTTTTCGCCTAAAGCAATCCTTAAATCTTCATCTGTATAATATCTGTAATTAGATGGAGTTCTTTTAGCCGGTAACTTTCCGTGATTGTCCCACCGTTGCAGGGTTTTGACCGACACACCTACTATTTTAGCGAATTCGTGAGGCTTGTAATTCATTAAAACAACCTAGTAATAGTTGTCTAGCAGTGTACTAAGTTGTCTACATAATTGACAACAAAGTCAATATCTCAAAAAGTCGTAGCCTTCCACATAAGCTTTTATGCAATGATTCCCCAAGTCAACGACACTTTTAAATAATTTACGGTTTTTACCAGGAATTTTGGTCTGGGTACAATTGGGTACACTTTCGGTTCTCATCGCCTCAAACCTTGATTATAATGTTACTTTTAAAATCTTACATGAGATGTACCCAATAGGGTACTTATGGGTACAAAAATTATCATATAGATATTTTAGTCATAGATTATAATTACCATATAATTAACATTAATTACTGTGGATTTTTATACACATAAACACCTGATTGAGAGGGGTCATTTACTAACAAAAAAATAAATCAAATATGGCTATTTACTAATAGTAATTACCGTCAAAATAGATTGATTCATTAAGCAATATTTATTTTGAATCATTACAAATACATCCGTCTTTACATAATTTTAAATTTACACAAAAACGGCTATATTGCTTTTATGGCAATAAACTTAGAGATTTAATCCTCAACCAAACCAACAAAAAATCTGGCTTATAAGACAGTTGAAGTAATATTTTTACTCTATTTTGAGCTTGTTACTATTAGTTAATCTTGTAGAGTCTAATCTGAAGGAAAATGTTTACAGTCTTGACATTTGTATTGTTGCATACCCTTGTTTCGATACTCCTGAATATGTTGCGATGACAGCAATGTATGCACTTAAAACGGGTTTATTAATTTCTACATTTGGGGTATAATTAATATTATAAATAACTACTATTTAAGTATTTGTATTCATTGAATTCAAAAGGTGCCGTCAGCTTTCTCACCTTTTACATCTTGCAAACTCTCGATTAATATCCAAAATCCATTCATTATAAATTTTATAGGTTGTCCGCCAGGATATATGTAAAACAGGACTAGTTACAAACTTTTGTTAATATGCTTGCAATAATGTGAGCTATGTAGATTAAAAAACCGTCGATGGGAACATTCGTGACAAGTTTAGCTGGTTGTTAACTTGGTTGTAGAAGATTCAAATTTAATAATCCATATTTACTGTATTCATGGGCTTTTACATTTTTCGTGCGCTCTTTCGGGCATTCCCAATCGATGTGCTTCTCACAATCTACTATATAAACGGAGGTTTAAAAACAATTGGTGCATTTATTCCGGTGCCTCTATATTTTATTAATGCTTTCATTTGGGCAATTATCCTTAACGCAAGTGATTCAAAATTTAGCGGACAAGGCGCACTAGGCTTAGTTTTAATGGTGTCTATTGGTATAGCTTTCTCTATCTTTCGCTTAGTTATAGGATTAATATCACTGGTCATTAAAAATAATAGAAACTAGATACAATAAGGGTTTATAGACCATATTGCGAGAAATTAAATGCATTTTGGTTCAATGCCTATTGAAGTGTTGCTCCGAAAGCTTTATACAACAACTGGCATCTCACCCATTGCCGTCTCCTATTTCAATTGTTACATTGCCGTTTAAAAGAAGGCGGACTAAAAGAAAAATTAACTTCTCCGGCTTTACGAATACGTCTGAATGCATACTCGCCGCTCGACAGCGCTATTTCTTTTTTAAGAATCGGATTATCTAAGCTAGCTTGACCTTTGTAAGCAAGAACTAGGTACATTATTACAGCAGCTTCGCCTCGACTAAGTGACGCTTCGGGGTAAAATTCAAGTGGCCAGTCAAATGCTACTAAATTAGCCAGCAATGCACCGTGGAGCGGTTTTGCAAACCATTCATTTTTCATCACACTACCATTTATAAAATAATCAGTTCCGACGATTGATGGTTTTTCCCCGCTTTGCTTCTTGCGCTTATCAATCTGTGCTACTAGGTTTAAACCACCATTTAATGATGCGACAGCTTCGGTATAAGTCAATGGTTGATTGGGTCGGAAAGTACCATTTTTATAGCCGGATATCATTCCAGTTCTCCAGGCATGAAAGGTAGCTTGATAGTACCCAAAAAGTTCTGGTGGGTTGGAACTTTCAGTTGCTGGTACATCGGAAAACGGACAGCGCCAAGAAGGAATATCAGGACATCTCGGAACATTAGCGACTTGCTTTCCTGGTGCCGAGGGACGGTTTTTCAAATCGAGTATGTTCTCGGACATAGCAACCCACTCCCCTCGTGTAATTGGGCATCCCGGTCGAAAATTCTTTTCCCTATCTTTTAAATAAGAAATAGAACGTGGATTATTTCCAGCCATCCAGTTGATTACATGGCGGCAGAGAGTGATTCGCAATATCATTAAAGGTATCGGGCTTATAATTAGTTTCTCCTGTATCTTCTACAGGCTCATTCGCATACATGTGAGGTATGGGATGCAGCCATAGCATCAAACTCAAGACCGTCAACACAGAATTCATTGCCAATAAATAATTCGACATTTTTACAATGTAGTGGTAATTTTTTGTGCTTTTATAAAAACTTTTTAGCAAAATAAAATTTATCACTCAAACCAGTTGTATTACACCACATCAAACGGTAAAATATGGCTTTATTACAAGCAATATTTATACAACTGCGATATATAACTCGTGATCAAAACCCGCATTATCGCCTTATTTAATCAAAGTGGGGGGTGGGGAAGACAAGTTTAACAATGAACTTAGGCTACCACCTAGCTAAAAAAAAGAATCGCGTCTTACTTATAGATATGGACCCGCAAGCATCTTTAACGATGTTTATGGGTTTGGAACCGGAAAATATTACCCAAACCATATACGAAGCGGTAGTGAGAGAAGAAGATTTACCCGTGTATCCGAAACCGATTCACGGTATGTCTTTTACTCCAGCTAACATTAATCTCAGTGCTGCCGAACTCGAACTAGTTGCAGCACTCATGCGCGAGATGCGACTGAAAAATGCACTTGCCCCCATACTCGATAATTACGATTACATTCTTATCCACTGTCCCACATCCCTGGGTATATTGAGCGTTGTTAGCTTAGTCGCAGCTACTCACATATTAGTCCCAATTTAGTGCCAGTTCAAATCATTTCAAGGAACCAATTTATTACTCAAAACTGTTGCTCGTTTGCGAAAAGGTGCAAATCGTTCTTTGGCGATCGCATCTGAGTAAAATGTCACATAAGATACAATCACCATCACAGAAGATGTGACTGTTGTAATTCAACATCAAGATGAACAACTATAGTGCGACACGCCACCAACGTCTCTTAACGCGCTAGGTCTTAGACGATAGTATTTATCTTCTACGTCTTGTGATTGCTCATCATATGGATAGCTCAGTACTTCTTGCAACTCTTTAACTAACGTGTAGTCACCCTGCATAGCTTGTTGATAGGCAGGGATAATCAACCACTCTCGCCATGTGTATTTTGGATTAGTCTGTTTCATCGAAGTTGATAACGAGGCCAAGTTACCGTCGGGCAGGAGGCCGCGCCAGCTTTTTAGCCAAGATTGCCATTGTTCATCTTGTTGTGACGTTTTACCAATTAAGCTCTTTTTCAAAGCTGAGACATCGCCTGGTATGTGGGATAACTCGCGGAAGAAAATGGTGTAATCCACATCCTCCTGTGTCATTAGCTGCATTAATTTCTTAAATAGCTCTGGGTTAAATTCAGTTAAGCCAAGTTTGGTCGCCCACATTTTTTGGACTTGTTTTTGCATGGCTTCTGAAAAGCCACGACCTAATTGGTCGAACTGTTCTAAAGCTCCAGCATCTTCTTCCAGTAACGGTCTCACAGCTTTCCAAAACATATAATAATTCGCTTCTGCTGCTCCTGGCTGATTGAAGAATGAAAACTTTTTGCCGCCGCCAGTCCAAGGTTGAAACCAAGGGTCAAAAATTTCACAAAACCCAAATGGTCCATAGTCGAGGGTAAAGCCACCAGCGGCGCAGTTGTCACTATTAAAATTACCCTGGCAATAACCAACACGTAGCCAATTGGCCACCAGTGAAGTAAGACGCTGGCGAAATAGCTTAGCCAACTCAACCAATTGATCTGCAAAACCAAGGTTTTGATTAATGTCGCTTTTGTATTCTCGCTCAATTAAATGCAACACAAGAGTGCTCAGTTCTTCTAATGCTTTTGGATGAGCATTGCTGCGAGCGCGGCGGGCAAATAACTCTAGCTGACCAACGCGCAAAAAGGATGGTGCAACGCGAGTTGAAATGGCCACAGGATTGTCCACCAAAATATCAGGGTCAAGGTCATGGGAGTCTTGAGAATACCAAGGCCGGGTAACGGTTTCAGAAAATGAAACATACAGTGTCAAAGAGCGCGATGTTGGAACACCTAAAGCCTGCATATATTCTTGTGCTAGAAACTCACGAACACTTGAACGTAGTACTGCGCGCCCGTCGGCACCACGGCAATAAGGCGTTGGACCACCACCTTTCAATTGCATTTCCCAGCGCTGACCATTGATTATTCCTTCAAATATAGATATCGCCCGACCATCGCCATAACCATTACCCGTACCGAATGGACATTGTTGGGTATATTCGGTGCCATAAATTGACAGTGCATAACCCGTCGCCCAGCCAACCTGGCGCATAGGCTCATACGCAGCAGAGATATCACCAGAAAAACAGGAGCGAAATTTTTCATTAAGCGCCAGCTCCGAGCTCAACCCAAGTTCCTTAAAAAAAGTACTGCTATGGGCTACATATTCTGGTTCTGCAAGCGGTGTGGGTGTCACAGGTACAAAATGACCAGAAAAAACCTGGCGGGCACGGTGATCATCACCATCGACCGTGGCATCAGGATCGGCATTTAAGGTGTCCATCAGAGAATAATCCGCCAATTGCACAAACTCATCGAAGGTTGTTACGTAGGGCTCAACAGATGGTTTAGATGGATATGACATTGTTAAGTGCGCCCGTATTTTCGGGAAAGATTCATGTTTAATTGAAGACTTTCTAAAGACTAGCATAATGAACTACCCCGCCGTTAGACGGATGGGATTTCTAACTTCCTCATCTGTCTTATTGGACTTACCGGATTTTGAACGCTTCGCCTGTTGCAGTTGCTTGAAAGACCCCGTGTTTTTACGAGTCTTATAAGTAGAGCTACGAACATTCACGTCTACGAGGGCTATTCCATCCCCCGGTTGCCTAGACAACGCTGTCTGATACATCACTAAGGCAGAGTCTTTATCACGCTCAATTTCGAACCCGCAAGAGTCACAGACATTCAGGACGGTTCGAGAAATCCGCCCAATATTTATGAACTTTGCCGCAATTCGGACACCTTTGTGATGGCTTCAATTTCTTAGTATTTAATACCAGGAGTAAACCGCCTTTAGCCTCAATTTTGTAACTTATCATTTCCTAACCGTGCCGACATTCCGACATCTAAAACAGATTTGTTGAGTCCGGCTTTTTGTCTTTTACGTTTACTACCTTTTTTGGCTTTACGAGTTATATTCTTGACTTTTAACTCTTCAGTAACTCCGATGTCATAGCGACTTGCAATATCTGAAGTTATCTGATGCTGCCAATTTTTACGTTGATTACCTACTTTACGTTGGAGTTTAGATACTTGTTTATTTGCTTTTTTCCAACGTTTAGAAGGTATATATTATACATCATAATGATGTATCAATAAAACCAAAAAATAATGAGTACTGATAAAAAAGTGATGATGACATTCAGGATTACCGAAGCGGAAAGATCAATAGTGCAGCAATACTGTGAACTGACTGACCGTAATCAAACAGATGTGTTCAGGGAATTTGTTCGTGAACTCGCACAAAGATTGTCAAAAAAGGGGACATCGAATCCCCTTTTTTAACCGCGCACACCATCCCCACCGTTTAGACAGGTGGGGAAATGGAGCCGTTTTGTTAAATGTAGAGCTTTCCAGACTAATCGACTTGGAGCGTAGCCCGCGAAGAGGCATATTGGCACGGTGGTTAGCGTATGGTGGAATTTTCCCATAGGGTTCAACTGTTAGCTTTTAATCTGGGTAGCTCTTCGTGGCGCGGATGCTCTTGTACCCGCTTATATTTTCGCGGAGAGTTGAAATCCAACGAGCGTTATGCAGGACTAAAGTCAAGCTAGTGTGGTAAAGGTAGGAAGGCGATTTTCATAGAGAATACGGTAGCGGACTGGGTTGAGAATTCGTCCTCACTAGTACATGGACGGCGTTGTAACCCACATTCCGCACTTCAGGATGTAGTACAATGAAATACGAAATTTATCTCCGATATGAATAAATAAAAACACTCAGAATATTTAAGTAAATTGGTTCTTCAACACTTAGTATAAAACTCATTAAGTGAAGGCTTCATAGCGGTGAATCAACTCGTTGGCGAGGGCGAATTGAACTACCGCTACGCTTGATTCGATTGCGTTGAGACGGGCTTACAATTAACTCATAAAAACCCTAAATAGTCATAGCCCGCCTTAACGCCGCTTCGCTATATGCCGCTTTCAGCGGCACGCTTCGCTAACGAATCATAGTTCAATTCTTAAATAAGAAAATGAGACAATAAAAAAAATTGTAGAGGTAAAAAAGTGTCTCCAACATCAAAAGCAGAAATAAAAAATATCGACCATCTTGGAATAGTAGCTGGATTAATTGATGAAATAGGAATAGTTGAAACAATTAATTCCAAGTTAAGAATAGACCCTCGCGAGAAGATTTCAGCAGGAATTTTAGTAAAAGCTATTTTAATAAATGGACTAGGATTTGTGTCAAGACGTGAAGCTCGCCGTGGGGATACTCCCCACGGCAGACTTCACCTTTATATTTATTTAACCAATTTTTTGATGATAAAGGAATAAAAATATTATTAGGAGAAGATGTAGAAAGTGATTATATTAATGACGATAAGATTGGACGAGTTATGGATAAATTATACAAGTATGGATTAAATAATCTTTTTATAGAAATTGTATTATCAGTAATAAAAAAGTTTCAGATAGATATAAAATATTCACATTTAGATGCAACATCATTCCATTTGCATGGGAAATACAACAGTGAAGAGAGTAAGGATAAATCTTCAGAAATACTTAGAGAAAGACCAATAATAACTAAGGGCTATTCTCGTGACCACAGACCAGACTTAAAACAAGTAGTTTTAGACTTAGTAACAAGTGGGGATGGTGATTTACCGTTACTAATGAGGACTGGAGATGGAAATGAAGCAGATAAAGCCGTATTTGGAAAAATATTAGTCGAGTTTAAAAAGCAAATAGTTTTTGATAGTATTATGGTATGTGATAGTGCATTATATAGTCAAGAAAATATCCAACTAATCCAACATATAAAATGGATAAGTAGAGTTCCAATGACTATCAAAAAGGCTAAAGAATTAATTCAGTCTGTAGAGATAGAAGAAGTAGACTCAGAAGAAAGAAAAAAAGAGCAGACTTAAATTTAGATGGATATAGATGGAAAGAGGAAATAGTTAATTATGGTGGAATTAAACAAGTTTGGCTAGTAGTAGAAAGTGAAAAAAGGAAAAATAGTGATTTGGAGAAGCTAGAGAAAAAACTAAAAAAAGAAAGAGAAAAAGTTGAAAAACTTTTAAAAGAGTTAAGAAAAGAAGATTTTGAAACCCCAGAACAAGCTCGCTATAAATTAAAAGGAATCAACAAAAAACTGAAGCTATTCGGAATTAAAGAAATTAACATAATGAAAACTAATGCTTCATGTAATAAGACTGTTTACAAAATGGAAGGAGAAAGTTATCAAAAAATAGAAGAGATAGATTTACAAAGAAAACAAGCAGGAAGATTTATTTTAGCGACTAATTTAGTTGACGATGATAAATTAAAACCAGAAGAAATTATTATAAATTATAAAAATCAACAGTCTTGTGTTAGCGAAGCGTGCCTCGAAGAGGCATGAGAGGATTTAGATTTCTTAAAGACCCTTTATTTTTTGCTGATAGTTTCTTTGTTGAAAATCCTGAAAGAATAGAGAGTATGTTGTTTTTAATGTCTTTATGCTTATTAGTTTATAATCTCGGTCAAAGGGAACTGAGAAATAATTTAAAAAGAGCCAAAATCGGAATCAAGAATCAACTAAGGAAGTTAACAGATTCTCCTACATTAAGATGGGTTTTTCAATGTTTCCAAGGTATTCATATTTTAACCTTAAATGGAATTAATCAAATTGTTAATTTAACTGAAGAACGTAATTTTATCTTGAATTATCTACCGTCATCTTGTCAAAAATACTATTTACTTACTTGCGGATAAACATTTTTCTGCATAGTGAATCAAAATTTATCAATCTCCGAAGGAACAGTTGTTGTTCCGAAGTTTTCTAATACTTAAATAACTTGCATTTATGAGCCAAATATTTTATGTTTAATATTTTTCTTCCTTCATCACATTAATTCAGTATTAATTATTTAATTATTCTGATTTTTTGCTTTTATCTTCACTGTATTTTATTCGTGTTTCAATTTGAAGTGCGGAATGTGGGTTTTAAATTTACTTCCAATTGTATTTTCTCTTCAACAGAAAGTGGAGGAATCAGATTTTTAAATTCAGAGTCAATTTGAAGTTCTACGTTGAATGAGGGTGGTATTGATGGTGTAACTCTTTCTTCGTTTTCTTCGACAGTCTTTGCTTGTAGATCCTGTTGTTCGTCACAAATTATTGAAGCTGAATTTATACTCATAATTATTCCGCTCACGAGTTCTATTTTTTTTAAGTGAAGATTGTTGTCGTAAATTTCATTCCATTAGAGACGCAATAGTTCCATAAGATTTGTCAAATAGAACAGTGGCTGTTCCAGTTTCTCTATGTCTTGCTTTAGCTACAATCAGTTCTAATATCTTTTGGTCAGACGTATTCGGGTTATAATAAGTACTTAGGCAAAATTAATTGTGTATTTGTCATTGCGAGTGGAACGAAGTGAAACGAAGCATTCACCGAAGGTGTGGATCATCGCAGCACTTTGCGATTACTATGTCCTATCGGACACGCTTCGCTAACGCTGTCGCTCGTAATGACACAAATAATTTTGCACACCCACTTACTCGTCCCTATATGCGAGGATAATGTTATCGGCAACCATCTCTAATATCCCCGACTGGCTAAGGTCGCTCATTGTTGGACGTTTAACTGGTCTACTTTCGACAGCCCGATTAATTTGGGAAAGCGCCAATATGGGAACATTTAAATCGCCTGCCATTTTATAAATTTCCCTTGCTCCGCCTAATTCATAACTGCGATTGGCACTAGAATCTTCAGCCATCATCTGTAGGTAATCAATTACAACTAACCCTATTTTTCCTTTCTTGGTCTTGATTTGACGACATTCGTGAGCAATATCTGAAACTTTAATCCCCCTACTGTCACTAATGTAGAGCGGTAAAGTTGATGCAATATTGACAATCTTGTTGATATTGCTTAATTCCCAATCAGCCAAGGTTTCACTCAAAGCTCGGTGTCTGCGGATGCGGTCGCTCGGTATCGGAACAAGGTCACAATTTTTATAATCGGAAGCAATGCTAATTAAACTCCATAAACGATATTCCAACTGCTCCTTAGTCATTTCCAATGAAAAAAATATCACTGGAAGAGAATGATGCAATATCATCCTCAGTGCCAGGTTTAAAGAGATAGCACTTTTACCCATTGACGGTCTGCCTGCAACCAAAGTTAAAGTACCTGGTTCAAATCCCACTATCAACTTATCTAGTTGCTTAAATCCTGTTGAATAAATAGGATTGACATTTTCTATTTCTTTGTAAGCAGTAAAGGCTATTGTGCTGTTGTGTTCGGTATTAGAGCAAGTCCTTTGATTAGAAATTTGGAAGATTTTTTGTTCGGAACTATCTAGTATTTGTGGTAGTTCAATTTCTGTCTGGTAGCCGAGTTGAACGATTTCGTTACCCGCTTTTATCAATTGCCTCCTTCTATACTTTTCCATAATTAAATCGGCAAGAAAATCAATATTTACAGCTGATACTGTCCGGTCTACAAGTGTTGCTAATTTATTCCTACCACCTATGTTTTTAAGTAAATCGTGGTCATTAAGCCAACTGATAATAGTTAGTAAATCTGTTGGTTTACCTTGATTATCTAGTTGTAGCGCAGCATTATAAATATCCTGATGACCTTTGATATAAAAAGCTTCTGAGATTAAGTAAAAACTGACTCGGGCGATAGCTTGAGGGTCTAGAATTATTCCACCGAGAACAGCTTCTTCAGCTTCTATATTTGCAGGGGGCATTTGATGAATCATGTATTTATCCTTTTGGGAATTATGGTTCAATTTTCACGATTGCCTGAAGAGCTATTATTTTGGTGGCAATCGTCCTCTTGCAACAATGACTCTTTACAAGCAACAGTTGCTGTAACGGTTTGTTCTTCTAATTTGCACTTCCACTTTTTCACTTGCTCTCTTGCTTGTATTCGAGAAAGTTCTTCTTGATGCCTGGAACTTTGAGAAGCTTTATAAAAACGGTATTGAACTTCCCAACGGTTTTCTCCAGCTTTAGTTTTACTTGCTAACCATGCTTCTAAATCAATCACCTCCTGACTAAGATTTTTCGCTTTTTCTTGACAAAAATTCAAAAAACTCGCTCGGTCGAAGTCTGAGAGAGTTTTTATAAAGTCTGAATAAGTCTTAATAGTCTGAGGGGTTCTCAAATCACCATCTGACATAGGTTCTGGCTGCTGTTCGTTTCCTATAGGAAACTGAGATTCACTATGCGAAACCTTGTTTCCTATAGGAAACTCAGTATCTTTGTATTGATCAGTGGTTATTTTAATTCTGACCTTCGATATTTGCGCCTCAATCAAACCAATATGGTCTAATTTTTTAACTGCTTTTGATGCTGCTCCTTTGGAGATGTTTAGCTCTTTAGCCATTTCCGTAATACTATATTCTAAGTGGTGATTACCTTCGGTAGAGCTTCGCTTAACGCCAAAAGGGTCGAGCGAGCGCAAGTAGTACAGCACCTTGATTTCGGCTCCCGTTAAGTTTTTCACAGTTTCTACCCATTCATCGTGAGTTAGTCGATAAAAAAGAGGTGTTTTATGTTTATTTTCGATAGAGTTATCGTTTACGCAGCAATTTCTGTGGGTCATAATTTAAAAATAAGAAACATTCAAGCCGATTATTGGTCTATTAATTGGACGCTTCAAAATCACTACCTCACGCTCGGTTGTTGGTGCTATGATATCGGTACTCAAAGCCGCCTCACTTATGCGTGAGTGGTCTTCCTTGAAAAGCAAGCATTGCCGAAATAGCAATTAAAAAAATATAATATTGCTATATTAGCAATTTATCAGTAAAGAAATGTTGCGATGAGCCAGCACAGAGAAATCTTTAATCAATTATTGTTGGCTTTTGATTATTCAGCCAAACAAGTTAGCGCTTGGACTGGAGTTCATCAAAGTCGTCTCAGTCGGTTTCGCACGGGAAAACTTGATTTAGAAGCAGGAGAATTTTTCAGCTTGCTTGCCTGTATGCCGAAAGAATTTCAAGATAGTTTTTGGTTAAAGATTCGTACAGAAGAAATGGATTGGCGCGTCAAAATACTATCTGCGAGTGATAACGACATTGAAGAAATCCTTAGAGGACTGGCAGATCGATGGGCAAGCGTTGTAGATAAGGCAAAAATAGCAACAAAACTTCCTTGATGGCTCTATAAATCTTAGTATCTGAGCAACAAAACTTAAGAAGGCATCCGCCGAAAGAACGAAACTTGAATCGATTAATGTCTTATTCCCTTCCGAATTGAGCTACCAGGCAAGTAGCCAATGTTATTTTTGAACGAAGCAACTAAACGCATTTTCAGCTTACATAATCTTTGCACTAAGCGTAAGCCATGCTGTGTTATTAGAATACGAAAGGTTGTTCCTGTGTCTTCAGAGATATTCTTTGTTGGTGGGGCTTTGTTTTACGTGAATTTAGTTTCGGCAGGAATGTGCCTCTTAGCCATAAAGTATTTCCACGCTGGTCGATAGTTATGCCAATTTTGGAAGCTCGCAATCTACCATTTGCTTGAGCAAGACGATTACTAATATCCATAAAAATTTACCCCAAAGTTTTTAAGGGACTGTTTTTTATAGATGTCACCCAATTTCAAGCGGACACACACGCAATACCCAACTGAGCAGCTTTTCTCAGATTTTAAATGGTAGCTAAAACTTGGACTAAATTTGTGCCTAAAATTGTGGGTTGATTCTACCGGATTTGACCTAAAATGGAACAAACGAAGAATCCGCTCCTCTAAGCTAGAAGGCGCTTGAGAAACGGGAAACAACGGAATATTAACAAAGGCGACACCCGGATTTGAACCGGGGGATGGAGGTTTTGCAGACCGATTGGCCGCTCCCCCAAACCCTTGCTGTAAGCGGCTTGTAAATTTCATACTTCGGTTTTTGGACTAAATTTGGACTAAACAATATTATTGATTAATTTAGGATGAACAAATAATTCGTTCCCTATTTGAAAGAGTATTTATTAGTATGAACCAAAATCAACATCATTTAATTCGGACTCTTCAATTTCTGAAATGCCTCCCTTTGGTGACGGGTGGGCGATTGGGAAACTCAATAACAAGCTTTAAATCTCCTCCCATTGCCGCAATATACTTTTGTAAAGTTGAAATCATCAAATCGGTACGCTGTTCCAAACGAGAAATATTCCCTTGGTCAACTTGTAAAAGTTCTGCCATTTGTTTGCGGAGTAAATTTTCTGGCTTGTCTCAATTGCTGTCGGGGTCATTTCTTCTGCGATCAGCTTTTGTGATTCTTCTTCGATTTTTTTCTGTCGTTCTGGTGACAACTCTTGTAATTTTTCTCTAAAAGTTTTTCCCATAGGTTCTTCTCAATTTTCATCTTTTTGATTTTTGAGTGGGGTTAAGTGTTCTTCAAATCTGTCATCAACCGTCTTAATAAGTTGCTCAAGAACGAGAATAGGTTATTTCAAGGTGCGATCGCCACTAAAAAACCTAGTCTTATTGAGAATTAACTAATGTAATTGAGAATTTGGCTCCGAGTTCACCGGCATCGCGTTGCTCCCATTAATTCATCAGCGCGAGTATCAACTTCAGAACCGCTGCTGCTTGAGTAGTTTGTCTTATAATATTTAATAATAATGTACTAACAGTGTACAAGTTGCTTTCGAGCCACCTTTACGGAGGTTGTTGCTCAACTGAACCTTTTTGAAGATAAACTACCTTTCACCATTAAACCGAGGATGCGAGAGTTAAATGACCGAACCGCAAGTTGGATTTTCAGGGCTAACTGAAGTGGTAGAATTTTTAGCGAATTTCCCTACTCCCGAAGCTATTATTGCTTCGCGTCCGTCGGAAACTCTTCAAAGTCAGATTAGTAATTTGCTAGAAAAAAATAGGACTGTTGCTTTAACACCTGAAGATGAGAAAATATGGCAAGATTATCAGTATTTAGAACATATTGTAAGAATGGCAAAAGCTAGAGCTTTCTTAAAGCTGAAGGAAACTCAAGCGTTGTGGGAGTAAAACATATATCAACGCAGTTCTACGTAAACAGGTTTATCTGCATAGCAAGAGGACGATGTAAATGCGATTCAACGTATTCCTACGCGATAATTATCCTTTGAAGTTCATCGAATACCAAAAGTAATAATATGAAGTCCGGTTAATTACTTACTATATGGCGACTAGCAAAAAAATTGTTAGCCTTTAAAACCTGTATTTCAAGCATGAGAGGGGTTATTAATCAATAGCGGTCATATAACGTTCATCAATTCGCGATTATATGCGGACAATTGTTTGTAGCAATGAGTTTGTACTAATAACAATCCAGCTACTATTACTAAATATAGGAACATGATTATTCATGATGCTTGTTAACTTGATATTGAGCTTACAGTAATAGATTAGCTTCAGTAAATCGGTGTAAACTTTTTTTAGACTGATACATGGGAAAGTAAAAATAGTACAAAATTCAACTGATTTATTGTCATAACATTACCTTTCTTCAGATTTGTTTATACCAACAGGTTTGAACCCCTTCATTTATTTAATAGGTTTATTCAGTTGAAGATTTATGCACTTCCGCTTCAAAGTAAGGTTACTAGGGATGGTAGAGTAGGATTTTTGTCGATTAAGTAGAGGAAACCCGAGTGCCAGTTAATACCGATTAACCCGATTTAAGTAGATATTATCCAGTCACCGGACTTGTATAAGAATTTGTTTATAGAGTTTCCAGTGCATACCGAAACACTTTCCGGCATTGTTTAGGAAATACTTGCGTTTATGAAGTACAGAGAAATTTGCTGATTTCTGGCTGTTTAAGGTTACGTTGCTTGAGCAGATGTGTTACCACAATTCCTATATGTAAGTAATATGCCTGTAAATATAAAAAATGTATTAAGTTACTCTTACGAATGGTTTTACTACACCTCAGATTAAAGTATAATATTCAATAAATTTTTGTAGGGCTATAGTTTTATATACATAATATAGCCAATGTATTCATTTAAGCAGAATCTTTTTTGTAGTTCCAAATAATGCTATGAGATGGTCTATATCTACACATAATTGCTTTCGTAAATGTCAAAGACAATATTTTCTACAAAATGTCATGGCATTTCATAATGCTAAAGACCCAATTCGCCGGGAAGCATTTATGCTTAAACAATTTAGTAGTTTGAATGAATGGCGAGGAAGCTTAATCCATCGGGCCATAGAAAAATATTTTGTTCCATCTTTAAAACAAGCTCAACTTATTTCAGAAAATGAATTCATTCGACAAACAATTGCTTTAGGCAAAAGGCAATTAGAATTCTCTAAACAGCAAAAATATAAAGAACCTAATTTTAAGAAAAAAGATGCTGGCGATTCTTTTCTTGCATTACGAGAGCAAAAAGAAGATATTGATAGTTTTTATGAAACTATTATACAGTGCTGTAAATATCTTTATTCACAGACTCGCTTTCTAGCATTTTTACAAAATTGTCATCGTTATAGTGCAGAGAAACGAATACAATTTAAATTTAATGGTACCACGCTCATAGGTCAATTAGATTTAGTATTAGAGTATAGTGATAAAAAACTATGTATTATTGATTGGAAAACAAATCGCAATCAAAATAGTGATTACTCAAAACAATTATATTTTTATGCTTTTGCGGCTTTAAATAATTGGAAAAATTATAATGCAGATGACTTATTGTTGGTTGAAGCCAATTTACTTCAAGGAAAGTTAATCAAACATAGGGTAAGTGAAAAAGAATTATTGGAAATTGAAGACTTTATTTACCGTAGTACTTCGGATATTCAAGCTGTCACTAGAAACCAAAAATATAAAATAGAAGACTTAGAAAATTATAAATATGCAAATAGCTCACTATCTTGTGAATATTGTAAAATGGAAAAACTGTGTGTGAGGCTTGCTTCATGATTACCCATAGGATTAATCTTTTTCCTATTAATAACTTATCCGAATTAAACTGTACTTATAGACTTTTAGAAATAACTAATCTTCCAGAAAAGCACCCAACATATTTAGAAAATATTCATCGCTTGGCTGGGATGGTTGCTTCTTCCATACGTAAACCGGTGTGTGTCTATTGGGAAGATAAAAAAGCTTATCTTGCAACTACTGCTTCTATCGATAAGATTAAATTACAATGGCGCTTAACTCCACACATTGCAAAGCTTGTTCCAAAATCTACTGTATATAAATTAGACTACAGTAATATTGGCGCTAACCAAGTTAAGCTAGCTCTTCGTTTACTAAGTTATCATATTCGCTCTGCATTGATAAAAACTCCAGAACTTTGGAACGATACTTCGAGAACATTTTACTTTCGGGAACCAATGAATTTTGGAGACAATACCCAAGTTGATGTATTGCGAGGATTTACATATCAACTTCATTATCTATCAGACTGTAAAATTTACATTTCCTTAGACTTAATTGTTCGGTATATCGATAGAATATCCTTGCTAGAACGTCTGAATGATGGAGAAGAAATAAACGATTTCAAAATGCAACATTTTCTCTATAAATTTGGCTTGCAGTGGTATCGAATTCAATTAATAAATACTACAGGTAATTCAATTAAAGAACAATTATTTACCTCAGATAGAGATAATAATATATATAATGTTTTTGACTATACTTTGCAACACTCTAATGCGCCACATCTTGATGAAATAAAAGCATTAAACCATAATTCACCTGCAATTAGCTATAAATATCCTAATAAAAATATTGAACGTTACGGTGCTGCATCCTTATGCTTCAAAACATACAAAACTAATGACCCACAAGTATCAAGTTTACACAAGCATTCCATTCTAAAACCTCATGAACGTTTACAAAAAAGTGAGGATATTATAAGTAAGTATTTTCATTCTATTTTATTTGCTAACCGAACAAAACTTGACATAGCGTCTCAAGCTTATAAAAAAACTATAGAAAATTTCAAAATTCCCGATTTACTTTTTGGTAATCAAAAAGTGCTTCAGGTCAAAGTTAATACTGAAGAGACGGGAATCAATATTCAAGATTATGGAAAATCAAGATTAAATTGGTTGTTAAATAAAGAAATAGGTTTATTTACACGAGAATCACTACAACCTCAGTATTTATTTATACCTAATTCGCTCAACAGTTCTATTGCTAGAAAGTTTCAAGAAAATTTCATAACTCAAATGGAAAAGTTTTTATCACGAAAATATAGCATAAAAACAATTATTTATAATGACCGGGAAGCCAAAAATTTATATCAACAGGTAGAAGCTATTAAGCAAGCAGTTGAAGATAATAATATTGATAGAGGGCGAGGATTTTTAATCTTACCAGAGAGTGCTCATTCAGGTTTACATAATTATATTAAACGAGAACTTTTTGACACTTTACAATTTCAGTGTGCAGATGCAGCTAAACTTAAACATTTTTTCTGTTCTAGTAATGAAGGTTATATTTTAAAAGAAAATAAGAGAAGAAAATTCATCTCTTATCTACGTAATGCAGCATTGGGAATGTTGTTAGTAAACCGTCAATGGGCATTCGCACTCAAAGACCCGCTATATTATGATGTGTACATAGGCATTGATGTTCTAAATGATTTTGCAGGCTTTACGTATATTTACAATGGAGGTAAAAAATGCTATTTCCGGCATTATCCTGTTAATGGCGAAAAACTCACTAAAAAACAAATATTTAATATTCTTAAAAAAGATTTACAAAAAGATATCAGCGAATTAAAACTAAACCACAAATCAATCGTTATTCATCGAGACGGACGCAGTTATCATGAGGAGGAGCAAGGTTTTTTTAAAGCAATCGAATTACTAAAAGAAGAAGGATTCTTAGCAGAAAATATTCAAATTGGGGTAGTTGAGATCCATAAAACCAGCTCAGCACGTATAAGACTTTATTATGAAGAAAACGGAAGGATAAGTAATCCTTCAATTGGAGACTACTTTATAATTAATGACCAAGAGGGTACTGTGTGTACAACTGGTAATCCGTTTAAATTTCCTGGGACAGCTAATCCTTTACATATTTTAATCGCGTATGGCAATTTAGACATTGCTAAAGTACTTCGCGATGTGTTTTCACTAGCACAGCTAGCAGCTTGGGCTGCTCCTGATAAAGCAGTCCGAAATCCAGTTACGATTAAAATAGGAGATACTTTTATTGAACACATTGCTAGTGATTCTGATACAGAAAATGCACTTTACAGTGAATATGAACTGGATGAAGAGGAGTTAGAAACATAAGGTAGGATAGAAAAGATGAGTACAATAGGGATAGTTTCTCAGGAATATAAAAATACAGCTAACTTATTTAAAAAATTTAACGAAGCTATTGTTTTGCTTAAGAAATGTCATTTTAAACCTATAAGTTCGGCAAATATAAACGAGGAGGAAATTGTTGGTGCAAGAAAAGTAATAGCAAGCATTTTAAGTCAAATTATTGCACAACTTAATGACGATAATTTACCTAAAGAAAATAAACAAGAATTATCGCTGATTCCACCTTTTTTTATTAAACGTCTGCAAGAACAACATAGAGGAAGTCTTGAATGGTATATAGAGGATTTAAATAAAGTTTATAAAGCTCTTATGGAGAATCAAGCACTAACTTTAAGCTTTATAGATTGTCTTGATAAATTGTGCGAGCAGCTTGATGTGGAAACAACACGTTTGTATCGTAAATTACGGAGACGTTGAGTAAAAATGACATCTGAGTTTTTGCGCGGACAAGTTCAGTTACTGTTTAAGCGTTGTAATGTATTGCGAAAACATTTACAGTTGCTAAATAATTTACCAAAGGATATGAGCTTGTATGTAAATAATTTAGATGCAGAGCTTGAGAAGTTAGCACATGACATCAAGCTAATTGTTGAAGATCCAGATTTAGGTGTTGACTATCTTTTAAATAACCAAATTAATACATTTAGACGGTATACAGAACAAGTTAACTTAATAGAAGCTTATCCACTTAACTTATTAGACCAATTCAATCAGAAGGATTTGTATTTTTACTGTTTTGCTAAATATTTTTGTCAACAAATACAATACGGGTACGAACCACCTCTAGTCAGTACTCATAGTAATGATTATTTCTATGCATTCACAACTGCAAATATGATTAGTCTTCCCTTGTGTGAAGACGAATTTTTACTAGCAATACCAGATTTTGTGCATGAGCTAGGACATATATTCTATGATAAAAATGAAGAAGACATTTTTAGACCATTTGCCGAAGTTATAAATACATATGTGCAAGAACAAAAGCAAAACTTAGCTAATCAATCTTCCTCCAAAGCTTATCAAGATTATTTAAATTTGTTAAAAAAAACTTGGCTGCAAGAGTATATTATCGAGTTCTCTTGTGATATTTTTGCTACCTACCTTGTGGGTGATGCTTATGGTTGGTCGCATTTGAGATTGATACTTCAATCACATTCAGAAATATATTATCCAAGCTTTGGTGAGGAAGGAACACATCCTTCTGATGAAGCGCGAATGAGAGCAATTTTAATAACATTGAATGAACTCAGAGATTCACAGCAGGCACAAAATATTTCTCAACAGTGGCAGCAGTATAAGAAAATTGTGCTTGATTCACCTAACGAAGAATATGCATATTGCTATCCAGATAATATTTTACAAAAACTTGCTCAAAATGTAATAAATGTATGTGATAAGGTTGGACTAATCTCTTACCAGAAACAACCATCCCAAGATGGTAATCTACCCTTTTTACTGCAACAAGCATGGAAGGAATTTCATAACAACCCTACAGAGTACGCAGAGTGGGAAGAGCAAAAAGTTAAGACTCTAAAATCAATGTTATTGCCGTCAACTTCTAACAGACCCCTGGTGACTTAGTAATAGATATTTTCGCGGGTTCTAATACTACTGGTAAAGTTGCCGAAGTAGAAAATCGTTTGTGGTTGGCATTTGAGGAAAAACCAGAATATTTAGCTGCTTCAACATTCCGATTTCTCACTAAAGAAAATACCGTCGATGAAATACAAGAAATTTATAATCTCATTATGCAGGGGGAGTCAGTAAATTTGAAAAATTATCAGAAGCAAACAGTATTAAACCTTTTCTAAATATAAGCGAGAAAAATAAATTTGACCAAATAGAGGAAACTTAAGTGCCAGTTAATGCCGACAAACCCGACTTATGGAAACAAGATATTGCTCAGTCGGTAAACTTGTACAACAACTGGTTTATGCAATTTGCTCCAGTAACATACCGCCAAACCCGCACTCATACAACACAGCAAGTAGAATCAGCATTATCTTTTACTGCCAATTTGACTAATATTACACCTGGTACACTGCGGCAACATCCATCGGTATTACAAATACTTCGGATGGCAACCGCACCACCAATAGCACGGGATAGACTTATTGGTTTGGCTGGTGTTTCGCCTAATTTAGTCAAAAATATGGAAGATAAGCAACGTATTCCACCAAGAATGGAAAGTACGCTTGTTGATATTGAATTGGAAAGAATTAGTCAAGTAATCGCACAGTTAATTGATAAAGGTATTTTTCCTGGTTACTCATATTTACCTGGTGGAACTAGATTAAAATTTAATAGTATTGAGCCAGGAAATTTTACATTTCGACTTAATATTCCGGTAAATTTACAATCTGGTAAAAAACAAGTTAATATTCCCGTAGATGCTGTAATTATGCCATTAAATTCATCGCCAAGTGATTTACCTTTATTAATAGAAGCAAAGTCCGCAGGAGATTTCACAAATCCTAATAAGCGCCGCAAAGAAGAAGCAGCTAAAGTTGCACAATTAAAAAACAGTTATGGTAATAATATTCGTTTTATTCTATTCTTATGTGGATATTTTGACAGTGGATATTTAGCATATGAAGCAGCAGAAGGAATTGATTGGGTATGGGAACATCGCGTCGATGATTTAGCTTTATTTAACATATGAATTTCACTAAGTTAACGGAAGAAACGAGAATACAGCGTCAAAATAAACTCGACGCGAAAAAAACTCAAACTGAACGTAATAAGCTTGGTCAATTTGCTACGCCAACAGAATTGGCGGTCGAAATTATAGAATATTCTAAGAAATTACTATCACAAAATAAAAAAATAAAATTTCTTGACCCTGCATTTGGTACTGGTGCATTTTACTCGGCACTGCTGCAACTATTTTCTCAATCGAAAATTGAATCTGCCGTAGGGTATGAAATTGATTCACACTATGGTAATGAGGCAATTTCACTGTGGAAAAATACACCGTTAAAAATAAATATTAGTGATTTTACAAAAGCTTTACCACCTAAAAATCAAGAGGAAAAAGCTAATCTAATCATTTGTAATCCACCTTATGTCCGCCACCATCATTTAAAGCGTAGTGATAAACTAAAACTACAAAATAAAAGTCTAAAAATAGCTGGAATTAAACTAAGTCAGTTAGCAAGTTTATATTGCCATTTCTTGTGTATTGCAGATGCCTGGATGGCGAAAAATGGAATTGCTGGATGGCTGATACCGAGTGGATTTATGGATGTAAATTATGGACAAGAAGTAAAAGATTATTTACTTAATAATGTAACGTTAATGCGCGTTCATCGTTTTTGTCCAAATGAAGTGCAGTTTGATGATGCGTTGGTATCAAGTACAATTATTTGGTTCAAGAAAACTTTGCCGTCACTAAATCATACAATTGAGTTTACTTATGGCGGTAGTCTTACAGCACCCAAAGAGAGAAACTTAGTTACATCTGACACATTACGCAATACTTCCAAGTGGACTAGCATTGGATTAGTATTTAAACCTAAAAACTTCAATTCTAAACAATTTAAATTAAAAGATTTATTCAATATTAAACGCGGATTAGCAACGGGAGCCAATAATTTTTTCATTCTAACCAGAGAACAAGTTACTGCTCATCAAATTCCTACTCAGTTTTTGAAACCAATTTTACCAAGTCCTCGCTATTTATTAGTAGAAGAAATTGAAACTGACATACTTGGTAATCCCCTTTTAGAACAGCAGTTATTCTTACTTGATTGTAATTTGCCTTTACCTGAAATACAAAATAACTATCCTACGCTTTGGCAATATCTCCAGATAGGTGAAGACAGCGGTATTAGTTCCCGCTACTTGTGTAAACATCGCACTCCTTGGTACTCTCAAGAAAATCGCTCTCCGACTCCATTCCTCTGCACTTACATGGGACGAAGTAATAGCAGTCGCAGAAAACCGTTCCGATTTATGCTGAATCATTCGAGTGCGATCGCCACTAATGTGTACTTGATGTTATACCCGAAACCTATTCTAAATGAAGCTTTTTCGCGTCAGCCTTCATTGAAAAAGGATGTGTGGCTTGCTTTAAAAAATATTTCCGATGAAGCTCTAATTTCTGGAGGTCGGGTGTATGGAGGTGGTTTGCACAAATTAGAACCGAAGGAATTAGGAAATGTGCTTGTTGACTTATCGTCCATTGCTTACATTGACAATAAGCTAGTTTATTAGGTAATCTATTAAGTTTTTTCGGATGAAATAAATCCCAATCAAAATGCCGAGGCTTTTCACTCACTAATTGCCGATATTTCTACATGTTTAGCTTGCTGTTCGACCAGAACGAACATAGATTTGTTCTTTATCAATATCAAACAATTCCATTTCAGTTTTGTAATCGCCGATTTTTACTTCCATATTAGAAAGCAAGTTTTCGACGTTTGGTTCATCTTTTTGATAAGGAATGTTCTCATCAATTTGAGTTCTGACAACACCAGGGATGAATTGTGTATCTATTATTGGTAATTTGTCATCAACTGCAATATCGACTAAGAAAATTTCGCACATTACAATAAAGATAATCGCAAACAAAACAACCGGAAATAAGATATTGTTGATAGTTTGAATGGTAGTAGAAATTTCAAATGCCGAACAATCAAACAAAAATTTAAACATTGTAGCTCCTCCAAATAGTTATTGGATGATTTGTAAATATCACCCAGTAGTGGGGAGATTCCTCCCCGTACTGAATGTATCTAACAAATCATGCCCATAATCCTGAAGGAAAGAGAGTTTTACTACTTTTTTGTAGCAGATAAACTAAGTTTCCCGAAATTTGCAGTGTTTTCCAAGAGATGAGTAGATAGACACCCTAAGTTATGATAGGTTATTCTTGAATTTCTAGATTGAAGTTGGAAGTTTGATTCATTGTCTGACCCTACTTTTATTAGCTTTCAACCATCCAATAAAAGTCACAAGATTATAATTGTACTTAAGTTCTTGCGGCACAATTGATTCGTAAGGGTACACCGGAATACCATTCAATAAGAAACGGTATTGTCGTTCAATTTTTATATTGAACTTTGGGCAATTATTAACCCTAACATTAATACCCGTATCGCTAATTTCAACAGTAGCAATACCCTTCAACTGTTGAGCAAATTCATCAATTTTAGATGAATAATCAAACTCAATTACAGTTCGTACTGAAAAATATTGAATGTAAGAAAGCAATCGAGCGTGTTCGCCCAACTCCACTAGTTTGTCTGAATCATCAAGAAGAATTCCTGCCCACGAAAAATGAAATCTACGATTGGTGTAGTCATCCCAAAGAGTTAAAGTGCCGTCGTCATTTTTCATCAAAGTTGCTTGATTTACATCAATGCTTTGATTCAACTGCTCAATTGTCTCTTCACGCTCGAATGGAAAATAAACCCGTTTTTGATGTTTATCGGACTGCCAATCGGGGCAAGTACAGTTAGAGTCGAACCCATATGGATGCATTCCGCAAACGATTTTATTTGCTCCATGAAAATTGCGACATCCAGCACATATTTCTAGATTAAAACTAGAGAATTCCTCATAGGAAGATTTAAATTCTAATTGAGGACGGTAGAAATTAACAAATTCACAAACAGCATTCCAAGGGTTTGATTTTAAAGATGAAAATGCTTTTCCAATTAGCTTCTCCTCATCAAAATCGAGGTCAAATAATTCCATTAAGCTATTTTTACGACGTGAATCTAAAAAATCGTAAACAACAACTTTTCGTAATGCTTCATCTTCTATCCTTCCAACAATCAACTTCGTGTCGAGATGAGAACAACCTTCAATTCGCATTATCTGATAAAGATATAGCAAATCATTATTTTCAGTCGTTGGGATACTCCCACTCGACTTAAATACTACGGGATTAGTATCATTAGAAGCTAAAGATTCCTGCTCATCATCCAAGTCAGCATCACTTACAATCGAAGCAACACAAGCAGCAGCGAAAGAAGCAGATACAAATCCAACACCTCCTAGAAAGGTAGAACCCATTCCTAGATATAATGTTTGTTGAATTCGTTTATCTGGTATTGTCTTTACTCCAGCTTTTTCAAGACTAAATAAGCCAGCACCGCCAAAAACTGCTATCGCACCAACAGCAATTGCAACTAATGAAGTTGCTCCTACTGTCAGATTAATTGCTTGAAATGCTTTGATACAAAATTTATTAAACATAGTTTATCCCTCTCTAATATAGGTAACAAAAGCAAAAGTTACTCTTGCCCCGGCATATTGACAATTGGGACTTGAGGAAAACAATTAACCTACGCCTTACTCTTTGTTTTCGGAATTATTTTAATTCCGTACTAATATTTTCAGTATCGGCAATCATTTATCCCCAATGGTAATAGCAAGAATTGAACTTACTTTATTGACACTGCAATAATTCCACCAGGAATATCACCCATTAGAAAACTTTCAAATATCATCTTTATTTCGCTCTTCCAAACCAGCAATAAATTCAGTAACAATATTCCTGATTCGCCTATATTTCCTACCATCAGCACGAGATAAATTAAACACCTCTTGCAATATTTGATGCAGTTCGTAACCTCGACTATGGAGTGAATGAATCTGAGATTTGGTTAAATCATCAAGGTTAATGTTAAAATAAAATTCTTCCTTTTGATTATTTGTAATAAGTGAATCGGTTGTAGATTTTTTTGATTTTTTAGGGAAGTTTTGATTATCAGAAGTATTTTCAATCGAAAAAGTTAAAAAATCTAACCCGGAATCCCAACAAGAAGTTTCACTAGGGGTACTCATCGCTTGCTCAAGATAATCCCCAAAATCAGCTTTTGTACCTAAAAATAAACCTTGAAGACGCATAACACCTTTAGGAGACTTATACAACATATCCCCACTACCTAATAAACTAGCAGCACGGTTATCGTCGGGATTACCCAAAATAATTCCACTATCTTCAGGGACGGGATACCATGAAAGCAACTTTACCGGAACAATTTGACCGAATCAGGGGTTTAATTACATCTTTATCGGGACGTTGGGTAAACAGAAAAATATTGATTCCCGCAGCACCTGCTTTAGCTAATAGCTTCATCAAATCCATTTCAATTGAGTCTTTGTAGCTACTGTCTGAAAGTAAATCAAAACATTCATCAGTTACAGAAACTATTCGAGGCATGGGACAATCGGGAAACATCTGATTGTACTCTTTAATATTTTCAACTCCCACCCGTTTAAATTCCTCGTAGCGAAGTTCTTGCTCTGCTACCAAATAGTTGAAAATTTGCAGGGTGTTAGCTGCATCTTCTGCAACGGGTGCGATGAGATGGGGAAGTCCATTGAAGCAAGTCAGAGATACTAATTTAACGTCACTCAAAGCAAGTTTGACCAAACTGGGAGGATAGCGCAGTGCCAAATACAGAACCATTGCTTTTTCAAATTGACTCTTTCCTCCACCAGTCATACCCCCTCCCAAGGTGTGATAAACATTCGAGTCGCAAAGTGAAATTTCAATATAATTGCCATCAACATCCACACCACCGGGGATAACTATTCGATTAATATTAATCTCACTTGTTAAGTCAACGTAATCACTGAAATGAGCTATCTGTCGTTCAAGTCTGGGAATATCAAATACAACAGCACCCGGTACAACAGATATCATTGGTGGGTTTTCAAAGCTCAATTCTTCTCCCAATTGCTGAACCAAATCGCTACCAAGTCCTTGAACCTTCTTGAAGCTAACTCCTTTTTTCAATTTGATTTTGACACGTTTGAAAGTGGGACCAACTTTAGTATCGACATAGCTACAGCTAACACCAAAATCATTGAGGGTTTCGACTAAGGTGTCACCCACCTTATGATTAAATTTTTCTTCGACTTCGGAAATGTCTTGTTCGGTGCTACTGATTAAATTACCGTTGTAGGGGTTTGTTTTACTGTTCGGTAAAGGTAAAGATGGAATTTCTCCAGTTTTTTTAGCAACTAATTCGGCTGTTTTATAGACCAATTGCTTGAGATAAATATTTTTTGTTGAAGAAGCAAGCTTAACTAACTCTTGATAGGATTTACTTTCTTGATATAGCTTATATAGTTCCAGAATGAAAGCATCTCTTTCATATTTACTGATGTATCGATTGATTAAAATATACCCTAATGCTAGTTTGGAGAAAGCTAAATCTTCCAAGTTTAATTCTTCCGAGCAAACATCAATTATTCGGTCACAATCAGTACCGCTTGTTACAGCTTGGTAAATAATTGCAAATAAATAATCATGGTCGTAATTCTTGACGGGGCGAATTATTTTACTACCAAAGTCCGCTTCTTGAAGGATATTTGCCACATACAACTGCTGGTTGAAATCAAATAATTGTTCTGCTTCTGCAAGAATATATCGGTTAGATAATCCCTGTGATTTAAGAACAGTAACAGCTTGATGAATTTCGGTGTTAGTATAATTTGACATATTAACGAACAACCCTCCGAGACAATTGCTTTTGGTAATAGCGACTCAATTCGCTCATAGCTTTTGGATTTTGGTTGTAAGAATTGCACGGAAAAGAAGCCCAAATTTTACCAACTTTACAAGCAGCTTGAGTAAAATTGCCCGACTCAACATCAGAAATAGCCTTGTTACGACGAATATATTCAATAGCCATCCTATCTTGTGATTCGGGAGAAAAATCTGGCAGGTTTAACTTTGGCTGCAAATCCCACCAAGATTTGTCGAGCATTTGATAAGCACCAGCAGCAGTAGAACAGGTTTTCTTACCATTAATTGGGGCACATTGTTTAATTAACGGATGAGTTGAAAAATTATCAAAAGTGCCATTAAAAACTAATTGTCGATAACTTTGGATTCCACTTGTCCCCGGTTTCAGCCCAGCGAATAGTTGCTAAAAAAGCCTGCATTCGATCGAGGTGAATAGTTAGAGTTTACTTTATGCTGTTCTAAATAGGGACGTGGGTTAACTGGCTTATTATTTAACCTCACCTCGAAATGTAAATGCGGTCCTGTAGACATTCCCGTGCTTCCTATCTTGCCGATTTTTTTTCCTGCTACAACTCTTTCTCCTTGTCTTACAAAAAGCTTGCTAGCATGACCATAAAGGGTTGATTTACCAGCACCATGATTAATAATCACAGCTTTTCCATAACCACCTCTCCAACCAGCAAACTCAACTAAACCTGCTTCAAATGCATAAATTGGAGTACCTTTAGAAGCACCAAAATCAATACCCGAATGAAACTTACGTTCCCGAGTAATAGGGTGAATTCTCCAACCAAAACCACTGGTGATAGGTGAACCTTTTATTGTGGGAAAAGCTGTACTTTTAGAATCGGTAAGCTTGTTGGTGTTTTTTGCTAATCTTTGGAGTAACCTAATTGGTTGTTGGGATTCAACCCATTTTGAAACTTGAGGAAGTGTGATCGCCATGCTCAAAGCCAAAGTAGCAAAAGCATATCCCCAATTTCTATCGATAGACAAACCGCTACCGGACTCTTTTAAACCTACGATTTTAGTGTTGTTACTTTCAATTTCCAGTTTTATTCGCATTCTGACAATTAGAATTGGTGGAACTCAGTAACTTCTCAAAATTGTTGAGAGGATTGTTGCAAATCGAATCAGTTGGTGTGGGTTTGGGTTTGGGTTGAGAAACAATCGCAGTGGAAATTGGGAATTTAATTTTTTGAGTTACATTACCCAAGTTGTAAAACTTAAGATATCCCGGTTGGAGAATATCCAGTACCCACACCAAGAAAGTCACCCCAAAGAAAATTTTGACCAACATTATTCCAATTGCCGAAATACAGGCATTGAAAATGAGGGTACTTCCTCTGGTACAACTTCAATCTTCTTCCCGGAAGCATAACCTGGTCCGGTATAGCTACCATTGAGTAAAAAATTAACCAACATTACAAACAACCACAACCCAACAGCAGCGACACCAATTGGAGACTTTATACAATCGCTGAGGAAGTAGGCAGGATACCAAAGGAAACGCGCTTGGTTCTGAGGATGCAATCTATGAGCTTTCCACGTTTCTACATAGGGAATTTCAATTTGAGGGACTTTTGGTTTATAGCTCGTTTGTGAATTGACGTACCTTACTTCTACAGGTTGGGAATCAGTAGACATTGGTATTCCTGGTTGCTGATTTACTACACCTCCTTGCTGTTGAACTTGGTTCAACATTCCCTGTAAGCGTGTGGTAGGAACAATTGCACCACCATCGGAATAGTCAATATCAACATGATTGCGACGATTTCTGGACATATTTAACTCCTAATTTGCAGTATTATTGGGATTGGAATTATCGTCTTCCCACAAATCTTCTTGTTGAAGTTGAGAATAAAATTCTTGTGGAGATAATGTTTCAGATTCGCTCACTACATCTAAATCAGATTGATTAGATAAGGAACGAGAGGGAAAGTGAATTAAGTTATTGCTAGAAATACTATTCACATCAGGATTAACAGGTGGAGGTAATTGAACATTATTCGAAGTTGTGGGGGCATTTGTATTTACCGAATTATCAATCATCTCATCATCTTCAATTATGTTGTTGTAATCAGAAATTCCCCAACCCAAAAAACCAGCAAAACCACCGATAAAGATGATTGCACTCATCCAATGTACGGATGAATTGGGGGACGGCATCATCTCTACCGTTGTGCGGGTTGAACCAGAAAGAGTGGTACGGATAGGAGTACGTTTAACTGCCGCTACAACGTTTAGCGAACATAAAGCTATACAAATTATTGCAGCGGCAAATTTGGCGTACATACTAAAGTCTCCTTGGTTTAGGATTTGAGATTACAAACATTAATTAGAGCTTCGTTTGGTTATTTAAGGTTGAGTATCTTCTGGATTCGGAGTAGCTGGTCTGACTGTCTCTTTCATCTCTTGCAAATAAAGTTTTCGTTCCTCCTGTTGTTTTTTGATTTTTTCACGAATTTCTCCTACTTGAGCTAATTGTTCAACTGGATCTGAATATCCACGGGCACGCAATAACTGCGCTTGAGCAAGGGAATATGGTTCTTGAGCATTACGGATTTGCACTAGCATCTGATTCAAATCCACTACGGGTTGAGACTCCAGATTTTGCGCGTAATCAATTGCTTCGAGTTTCCCTAATATCATTACAGCAGCCGCACCTATAGGAATCTTTTCTTCTACTTTCGTTCCGTCAGTTTTGCGATAACCCCAGTAAAAGGTATCATTACCAGAAGCCGCTTCTAGCAAAACGTCTAGGGAGTTGAATTTAACTATCTCTAATGCAGGCATATAATGCAAACGGTAAAAACCTGAATCTTCATCGCTCTGCATCGTAGATATTTGGCTTTTGAGTTGCTGACCCCATAATGCTGCTGCCATTTGTCGCCAACCGCTCAAATTTGGCGTACCTTCAACAGAAGAGTAACTGGAAAGATGGTCAATGTTGTAGTCAGTTCGGGTAAGCTTTTCTAGGTAGACTTCACGTATTTGGGAAACTTGTGTCTTAGCCTGCTGTACGGCTGAAATTTGATTCCTTCCTGGTATCTGTTGCTTCCAGCCAACCATCAAAGCTACTGCACCAATTATAGAAATTGCTCCAACAGTGGAAAAAGCCGTCCACAAACCTATACTTACCCTTTTCTTCTTTTTAGTTGGCTTTTTATCTTGAACGGGTACGGGAGTAAACATTGGAACTAATCATTTAAGTATTGTCAACAATCAAACTTAATTGCGGGCGTTTATTCAATTCGCGTGCAACAGCAATTCCTGTACCACCAACAACTATTCCGGTTAAGAGCAATAATGGATTCAGGGCAAGGGTTGCACCTATTCCCATCAATTGACCGACCATTCCAGAAACGCCCAAGTTCATTAATAATCCACCTGCGGTATTAACTAAAAAGTCAAATGCTGCTTTCATTTTTATTACTCTTCCAAATTACAATTAGTGCCAAAATTAACCCAATTATTTCGCCAATCCCCACTCCAATCAAAATAGGTTGAATGCTGTTAATTTCTTGCCTTTCTTGAGTTGGGGGAACTGCTACCCATGTTCCAACAACTGTTCCAGTTAAAACACTGAGAAAGTTTATACCAACTGCAACCGTTGCATTATTCCGCATTTGCAATAAACTTTCATCACGAAACTGGTAACAAATAGGTAGCATTTGATTAACTATTTCTTCGGAGATTGCTTTATTTTCTGCTGCGAGGACTTCAACTGTTTCTGCTGCGGTGTTGATGTATTCAGCAGTAGGGGATGTGCTTCCTCCCCCCAGTTGACTTTGCCGAAAAAATCATTATCAATGCGCGAGTTAATCCGCTCCTGAGCTTGGTCAAATTCATTTAAATTATCTCCAGTTCCACTAAATATAAATTCCTCTAAAGCAAGAGTAGAAGATTCCAGTACTACTCGATGACGTAATTGCCCCAACTGAATGCCTCTATCCGTATCCCCGTAAAGCATTCCTACGAAACTGTCTCCAGGAGCTTGTTCTGGATCTACACCAAATCTTTGTTTGATGTATTCACGCTTGTTGAATTTGCGATCGCCGAAGGCGGCTCCTAAAGGAGCATCGCCTAATTCTTCGGAACTATTACGCATCTCAATCAAATGCCGAGCAGCCTCTTCAAGAGACATATTTTCTTTATTTGCAGCAGCTTTTAGATTAGATAGTTGAGATTCGACCTGTTCGCTAACAGTATTACCGCTAATTTCCAAATCCAATAATTGGCAAATATTTCGCACAACTTCAGGTGACACTTGTAGCTGTTGTGCTAGCTGATTGATATGCTTCATTACGCTCAATTATCCTAATTACTGTTTGTACTATTGGGTTATTTTTTTCTGCTTCAGATATGTGCTTGGTCAAAAAATCATACAGAGTCATCTTGTTAACAAGACGTAAATAAGAATCTAATCCACCAGCAGGAATTACCTGCTCTAAATATTCTTCAAAGGTTAATCTTCTAATCCTAATAGCAACATAAAAAATATCAGCTACTTCAACTGCTGCTGCATCAAAATATCCTCCGCGCTTCTTAGGTTTCACGATTCCCGCGTATGGGAACCACTGCTGTAAGGCTGCAATTGAAATTCCATATCTTTGAGAAAGTGTCTTCTGCGTGTAGATAACGTTTTCATATACCATACCCACTCAATTCCAACGTTGAGGTGATTGTCTGTAGGGAAAAAGGCAAACTTAAGTATCACAACAACATTTGTTAAATATTTTTTATTTAACGAATCCAGCTACTTTAATTCAGGTTCAACTGGACTTAAGCTTAGTTAAATTTATGCCTAATTCAGCAAACAATTGTTAGGTTACATATTGTATATTGGCAATGCAAGCAGGTTTAGATATATGAAGTAAAAAAAATAAAATATGTTTGATAGTGTCAAAATACGCTTTAGTAGAAAAATATGCTCAAAATAAAAAGAATGATATTGAAATTTTCTATCTAAATCTATAATTGGCATTATTCAATCTAGAACATTATGCAGAAGAAATCGCATCTTGTGGGCGGACTTTCAACTAATCCAAAAATTTGATTCAGCATGATGCAGCTGCGGTGATTGCTACAAATTATCCAATTGGGGATCTGTTCGCAGCAGCTTTTACGAAGGTGTATTATCAATTCTTTCTGCTCGGGATGGTGTTGGAGGACGAAGTAAGTGGGGAAAATGGTTAAAATTATGATTACTGGGGAGGCATTACGGGCGAGGAGGGGAGCAACGCGATTTTGTGAACATGGGTTTAGATTCTCAACAATATAGCTAAATTATCTAATTTTATTGATAATTTAGCTGCGATCGCACTTTGAAATAGTCTATTTTCGTTCCAAATTTTAGTAACCCACTTTTTCGCGTTGCCCCCGGCGAGGAGATGGTTTTTTTTAAGGAGTTTGACATACTCCCAAGGATTCTATCCATGGGATTCTGGGTTCAAACAGAGATTGCAGTCTCAGACTGTCTTACATCTCCTAGCCCAATGGTTGATGCCCCAACCATTTGAATATTACGAGCAGCGTTTTCGTCTCTTCCGTTAACTACTTGGCAAGAAGGACAACGCCATTCTCTGGTTGATAATTCGAGCTTTTCTAGGACGTGACCACAGTTAGAGCAAGTCTTGCTCGATGGATACCATTGGTCTATAAAAACTAGCTGCTTATCTTTTTTCTTGGCAACCCATTCCAAGATTTCTAGAAATTCGCCAAAAGCTAAGTCAGATATCTTCTTGCCCCAAAGGCGTTGCATACCTTTAAGATTAAGTGTCTCGAAGCAAAGCACATCAAATTTATCGGTTAAGTGCAGATAAATCTGCTGTTCGCAAATCCCCCCAGGAATGTGGTGGGCTTTGCTTATAATTCTGTAAGAGCAGCACTTTTAAATATCTGATGAAGGAATTAGATATCTAGGGAATTTATTTGGAACTATGATTTTTGCGATTTGAGCAATTTAAGCTATCGCACTCGATAAACCTACCAAACTTTGTGCAAAATTTTCTCTTAACTTTGGCGATCGCAATAATCACCAAACAAGCATCAAGAATCGGAATCACTAAATAATGCAGTTAAATCTCGATAACCGCTAATCACTCGAAAAATTTCAACATTTTGCCCTATCGGCATGTAAAGTATGAGGTAACTATCTACGGATAGACTACGGATACCAGGTAATATTTCATCTCGTTGTGAAGGCATTAAAACGGAATAAATAGTAATTTACCCGAAATAACACTTTTGTTAAGAATCTCTGAGGATTCGGCTCATCTGTAGTTATGGGAGTCATAGACTCAACTACTTTGATTGCTACTCAACAGAAACTTGCCGGACGCTTCACACGCCCTGTATACTCAGATGAAGGTGCCAACCTTCGTTACAAGCCTGAATACACACCTAGTCCCTCACGGGTCTAGGCTTAGATTTTTATGCTGTTTATGATACGAATACAGCATCTTCTTTATATCTTAGGACAGCTTTAAGCCCAATGTTTCTTGCGGCGTTGACTCCGGAATGGGCGGTGTATCCAGATGGGGACTTTACCCATGTTGCGCCGGGGTTATATTCAATGTTTTGTTCGGTTACGGTTTGAGGAATGTAATTTTGTCTACTTACATTGTTCCCCCACAGGTCAAGCTTAGAAGTATTGCGAGGATTAACGCGAGTGGTCAGAATGGAGTAATCGTTATAAGCTCCTATTTTGACGTTTTGATAAATCTTATCTTTAAGCCAATAAGAACGTTTTTGTTTGGAACGTTTGGAATACTTGCCTTTTTTGGGGCGCAGATTTTTTAAATGCTCGAACGAAATAATTGCACAACCATACCCCTTGGCATAATTGATTATTTCCCGAGCAACTTGATAACCCATGTCTTTTTCTCGGTTACGAATTTTCTCCCACTTTTTAAAACAATAACCTTTGTGGATAATCGCTGTTTTGTTCATTTTGACAGCTATCTTTCCTAAATCCCTCATCAATCAGATTTAATCCGTTCGGAGCTTTTATGAATCGTCTGGCGCACTCTCGTACTTGGTTATCTTCGATTTCTAGGACAGATAGTATTGCCGCATGATTATCTAAATCGATATCCACACCTAAAACACGAACAACATCTTTACTTATTTGACAAGAAATTCCAAGAGAACGCAAGCCCAGAGTTTTTAAACCTGGGTTAGTTCGATGTGAAGCGAATTTATTCGCCGTCTCCCCTTTCCGCGAGCGCTTCAATAAACTCCCTAACTTCACCTTGCCAGTTAGGAACATTTTTCAACTTTTCTTTTACTTTTGGGGTCAATCTAATAGCTATTTGTGCTGTCAATGGTTGTTTTCTGTTGGTAGTGAAGCCTTCTTTATGCCCTTTCGCAAAATGTCCTTTAGAACTTCTCATAAACCTGTTGACGATATGGTAACTAATGGCTATACTGTTTGTAGCACTATTTGAGAGGTCGAGTCAAATGGCACGAGCAAAAACCCCGTCATTTATTACCGAGATACCGTTAAAGGTAGACAGCAAGCAAGAAAAAGAATTGCTAGCACGATTTCAAGCCGCCAGACAGCTATACAATGCTTGTTTAGGCGAAGCTCTAATCCGGTTAGAGCTAGTACGGCATTCCGATCCATACAGGCGAGCAAAAAAGCTCAAGGGGGCTAGCAAAAAGGAGCGTCAAGAGCTATTCAACGAGGCGAGAGAACAATATAGATTCAATGAGTATGGGTTATGTTATGCAGCAACTCGGACAGCAAATGATAGTAAGTGGATAGCTAGTAAGTTAGGCGCTCACGAAAAGCAAACAATAGGTAAAGTCTTGCGGGGGAATCCTCCCCCGCAGAGCTTTACGTAAAAGGGCATTCAATGCTGTAGAGAAGATGTTGTTTGGGAGAGCTAAAAAAGTACGATTCAAAGTTGCGACGCGCTTTAAATCCGTTGAAGGTAAGTCAAACGCTACGGGGATAAGGTTTATCAATAACCAGGTTCTATGGAAGAAATTAGCGTTAAATCCGATTATTGACTGGAGTAATCCGGTAATAGTTCACGGATTAAATTCACCTGTTAAGTATTGTCGTATCTTATGGCGTAACCTTAACGGCAAAAGGCGTTGGTTTATCCAATTAATTCAGAGCGGTTTGCCGTATCAAAAACCGACTAACTACGTAACACAAGGGATAGTTGGATTAGATATTAACATCTCTGATGTTGCGTTTGTTGCTGATAATAAAGCTGGATTACTACCGTTTGCAGAGAACGTTTCAACTTTTGAACGCGAGATAAAATCGCTTCAAAAAAAGATGCAGCGCTCTCTAAAAACGCATAATCCAGATAATTTTGAACCCGACTTTGATAAAAATGTTGGGAACAAAATCGTTCGCAAGAAAGGTAAAGTCAAGAAAGGTAAAAAGCAATGGATAAAGACGAGAAATTATCGTCGAATTCAAGCTAAAAAATCTGAATTAGAACGTCGTAAATCAAGTTATTCAAAGTCTCAAAACCGTAGATTAGTTAACGAGATATTGCGTCACGGTAACGTCATAAAAACCGAAAACGTAAGCGTTAAAGGTTGGCAGAAACGTTACGGCAAGGCTATATCTGCTAAATCTCCGGGATTTTTTCAATCAGAACTAAAACGCAAAGTTGAGAATACTGGCGGACAGTTCATTAAGTTTTCTACTAGAAACACCGCTCTTTCTCAAACTCATTCTTCTGGTATTCGTATCAAGAAAAAATTATCGGAAAGAGTTCATCACGACGTAAACGGATTTAAAATGCATCGTGATTTATGGAGCGCGTACCTAGCTAGACACGTATATGATGATTCTCTTTCTGTGGTGGATGGTCTTTTAGACTATCCGTGGTCGGAGCCGATCATGATGGATGCATGGAAAGAATATAATCAACAATCTGCAAGCCAAGTAGCCAAGCGCAAAAGCAGGAGATATCATAACTCCTCGGAGCAGATATCCGTCAAAGAGCTAAACCTTAACCAGATAGCCAACAACGGCGACAAGTTAGGGTGTATGCCTGAATCGAGCGCGTCTTCAGACCTGAGAGTGGCTCAATATTACTCCATCGAAACTATTAACTTTTGAAGAATTTATAGACTGGTTGCCCAAAAATTCCGCAAAACGATACGAATTACACGATGGCATAATTATTGAAATGCCTCAACCGAGTGGTAAGCATGAAAAAGTAACAGGTTTTTTAGCAGGAGAAGTTAGCGTTGAGTATAAACGCTTGAAATTGCCGTATTTTATTCCAAAAACAGCATTAGTAAAGCCACCAAACAAATCCGGACGGCTATTTACCCGATGTAGTTTTGATTAATGATGCGAATTTAGAGAATGAGCCTTTGTGGGAAAAAGAATCTACTGTTACTAAAAGTGCTTCTATTCCTTTGATAGTAAAGGTTGTTAGCACGAATTGGGAAGATGACTATTACACAAAGTTTGGTAATTACCAAGCGATGAAAATACCAGAATATTGGATAGTAGATTATGCAGCATTGGGTGGAAGAAAATTTATTGGAAATCCCAAGCAGCAGACATTTTTTGTGTGTGAGTTAATTGATGATGAATATCAGATGACTGCTTTTAGAGGTGACGAGCGAATTCTTTCTCCTGCTTTCCCCCAACTGAACCTTACAGCACAGCAAGCCTTTGATGCGATTGTTTGAGAGAGTGTTTGAACAATTTATTTTTTTAAATTACTTTAAAACATAAGACAATCATAATCACCTTAAAATAAAATATAACAATTACAATCAAGAAGAATTCTTTAGTTTTGGGTTATATACTGAACATGAGACAAGTAATCATGTACAAAGATGAGGATGGTTATTGGGTTGTGGAATGCCCAAGCTTAAAAGGATGTATTAGCCAAGGCAAAACAAAAGAGGAAGCCCTATCTAATATTAAAGAAGCAATTGCTGGATACATTGCGGCTTTAGAAGAAGACGGTTTACCTGTTCCTACAGATAATTTTGAAGCGTACCTGGTAGTTGTATGAGTAAGCTACCGAGCATTTCTGGAAAAGAATGTATAAAAGCTTTGGAGAAAATAGGTTTTTACCAAAAGCGCAGAGAAAGTAGTCACATTATTATGCGGCGAGATGACCCATTTAGCCAAGTTGTCGTTCCTGACCACGATCAAATAGCTAAGGGAACCCTACGAGCAATTATTCGAGATATAGATTTAACAGTAGAAGAATTTATCGCTTTGCTTGGATAAGTTTGTGTATCCGTTGTATAAAATTTAAAATACAAACAAAGATAATTACTTAATATGGTTAATAAAGAATTACTAATTAAAGAAATAGAATCTTTACCTTCAGAATTATTAACTGAAGCATTCGATTTTATTCGTTTTATCAAAGTTAGTCATGCCAAGGCTCAATGTTATATTTCGACAATCGTTGTTTCTGAACTTATGAAGGTGTCTACTGTTCGCAGCAGGTCGAAAAGAATTTAGAAATATTAGCGCAGTTAACCCAAAATCTGACAGTTGAACCACCATTTGACCTAGATGCGGCTGTTAAGTTTGGTAGGATTCAAAGCGAACTTACAAAAATTGCTAAACCAACAGAGGAAATTGATGTGTTGATTGGTGCAGTTGCGCGATCGCGTAAAAATGCTTTGGTGATTATTACAACCCTGACAAGAAAGAGCCAAATTACTTAAAGAAGGTTTCTCCACCTTTACTTTTGGGGATAATATGCTCGGCAGAAAAAGCTTGAATTGCAAAACTTTCTTGGCTTCTACAATATTCACAACATCCGGTCTTCTCTTTTTACTACAGACTTTTTTAACTGCGCCCTCACTCTTGAATCGGACATTAATTTGTTGCGTGAATTCCTAAATTTTCCATCAATGCAGTTAGTGACACACCACGCAAACGTGCTAACTCTGCTAAATTTTCTATACGTTGTGCTTGGATTTTTTCTATTTCCTCAGTCAGTTGTAATAACCTTTGATGCTCATCATCTGTGAGAGTTTCTTCTTCTCGTTTAACTTTTAATTCTTCGTAATCTTTTTGAAGATTATCAGGAATACCTTGATTAATTTTAAGCAATAATTCTGCTTCTGTTTGCGGCAGTCGGGTGGCTTTACGTTGCGCTTTTAAAACAATAACTTGCGATACAAATTGTTCTAATTCAGACAAGTTTAATTGCTCAACTGCCTTGAGCAATTCTTCTGAAGATAATTGTACTTCAACTTTGAGGATTGACATTATCTACTTCTTGCCTGGTAACTTATCAATAATTTTATCTTAAAATTTTGCACCGTTGTCATATGTCAATGACCGATTGTAGAGATTACAGCCGCAATATAGATACATATCAATACCGAAAAATTTATGTTTCAATTATTTGTTTCACCCCTTCTCCTCAAACATCATCCGAGATATTAGTTTTGTAAGATGTGTTGACTCTACACCAAACCGACTAGCAATCAAAAACTGCTCTTCTTCAGTCGGCATTTTATCGAGCGTCAATAAATACTCCAAAAACGGTTGGGAATTCACTCCAAGCAAATCATCTTCTGTTGATTGCGATTGTGCTGTAGAGTCGGCTTCTGCGACGTTACTTTGCTCAAGCTGCGGGTGTTGTCCCATCTTTAAAAGTAACCATTCCTCTATTTCTCCTTTCTGTGGTGGTTGCAAGCCAAGCGTTTGACAAGTCGCAACGAATTCTTGTCCAATCAAAGCATCAACATAACATTGCTCCAACCAAGTCAAAAATTCCTCATTTTGAGGTAATTCTACTCCTTGTTTAACGCTAAAAGTTTGTATTTGTCTACCCAAACTAATTCTTTCTAGTAGGTTTGGGGTAGTATCTACTTCTTCACTAATAACGTGAGGATCATTTGACCCAAAAGCCATTTTATCTAAAAGCCAAATAGCTACTTGCCCAGATTTCGGAACTGATAAATTTAGAGTTTCACAAGCAATAGTTAATTCGGTTCCCAAAGAAGTATAGCTTGCAAGCCAATCCTCCAAATTACCCGAACGAGGAGTAATTCCCTTGTTCGATAAACTAACAACCTCCAAACCTAAATTGACTAACTTTCTTACTACCATTGACAAGCTCTTACCCCATTCAGGTATCAGCTTCTCAATTTGAATACGTGTATCAACATTAATATGAAAAGTAACGCGGTCCTTTTGCACATCAACTGGACGACCGCGCTTTGGAGGTAGCTTTGGGTTTTGCTCAAACTGTTGTTTACTCATGCTTATCCCAGTTTATCGAAACCACAAAGCATATTTGAAGCATTTTAAAACAATTATTTTAAAAAACGTTACTTTTAATTTGTGTGAAAACAATTTAACACTGATTAAAAATTACAAAATGTAAATAAAACACATACATAAATCTAGATTTTGATATTCTTGATTCATCAAGCACAAAATTGATTGCAATCGCAATCATTGTTACTGCTACTTGTGATGCCCAAATGGGTTCTATAGCTGTATTGTCAATTTTTTTAATCAATGGTGAGGTGTCCAACAATATAAAATATTGCAAGAAATACCACCCTCTCGAATCGGTTGCGTAGAAACTAACTTCCGCTAAAACACAAGGATATTGTTGTGTAACGTACTTTGATTACGAATTATTGGCTGTATTTTTGTGTTTTATGATCTGAAGTTTTCTCCAGCTTTAACCATTCGCTCATTTCTTGCTCAATTAATAAATTGCATAGGTTGCTTACTGTTCGTTTCTCCTTATTAGCTCGTTGTTTGAGAGCTTCCATTGTTTTCGGTTCAAGATCAATTGTCTTCCTTGGGGTTGCATATTCAACTTTGGAGCCATTCATCGAAGGTTCAAAACGAGCAATCATTGATTTTTCTAACTCATCTATTAACTCTGGACTATCACTTTTCAGCCAAGCGATGCGAACTTCACCAGGTAAATTTTTGAATTCATTGATTCTATGATGAGAATCCCAACGCTGTCTTAATACTGTTGCTTTACCAACGTAAACAACTTTGTTGTCATGCAGCACGAAGTAGACTGCACAAATTAAGGGTAGATGCTTCCGTTTCGAGAGCGAAATTGTGGGTAATTTGAACGGGTCAAAAGAGTCCCGTATTCATTTATTACTTTGATTAACTCTACTTTCAATCCATTGCTCTATAAGCTGCCTAGATTTTTCGCTCATATTTGTCCCTTCTCTAGCGCACCAGACTTTAAATTCCGTTCGTAGGGACTCAGGTAGAAAAACTCTAAAGCTTACAGTTTGGTCTTCTTTTTTGTTCTCATCCGACATAAACAGGTCACATATACCGCACGCTCATTTTCTGCTAGTTAACTCAGTTTGGAAATAGCCCACAAAACCTTGTTGATATATATGACCTATATGGACTATGATAACTGTGTTGATGAAAAACTTCTACTGATTCCATATATAAGTAAAAAGGAAAAACCTGCTTATTTATAACAAAACTGACTCGGAAGGGATTAAAAGTTTATTAATCGACACTTGATTCCGCTATATCCTTCTTTATCTCTAAAATTAACTTAAAAATGCCTTAATCAATCAGAATCAAAGCTAGCTTCTAGTTCTTCTATAGAAACATTTTTGTATCGTGCATATTCTGTGAGTTGCTGATTAATGCCTTCAAAGTTAGCCTCTAATCTTGCAGCAATAATTTGAGCCGCAAATGCAGCCGGAGGACGACCCCGAAGTTTTGCCCATAGCTTTAGTTTCCGAAAATCATAGGGGGATAGGGTAATCGAAAAACGAACGTTGTCTTCTGCCATGTCTAATAATTCTTCTCGCTGTGTCTTCATTAATTTACACCTTCTTTATTACCTTGTGGGATGTTGTGGTGATGCTCTAAAGAATCTATTATTGTAAATATAGCATTAAAGATGCTTGACAGAATCTCTAGATATTCTCTAGAGTAAAAATTGTTCAAAAATAATTTATACGCGGGTCTAAAAATACTTGCAACTTAGATAAGAAAAATCAAATTTCAGCTTTGAGTACAAAAGTTAAATATGCAGTCAAACCAAGTCCTCCAGAATTGCTCGGAGGAGAATTAATTAGAAATTCGACAACTTCCAACATGAAAGCATCACTCAATTCAACTCCGAGCATCTGTTCCACCACATATTTTTATGAAGATTCCTCTTCTTCTGATTCAATCCAAGAGAGGATTAATTCTTTAGCTTTTTGGCTCATGGAGGTTTTATTGCGAGCGCAAGCGATTTTAAATTGTGTGCGTTCGTCATCGGACAAAAAAACCACAAGCTTTACGGTTTTTTCTTCCGTTTTTTTCAAGTTAGACACATTTCACCCATTACGATACTTACCCCAATTATGTCATTGAGATAAATATCAACATATAGGTAGACTATGCATTCTGTACTAATATACCTATATAGGGTATCATTCAAAATAATAAAATTTTAGTTTCGAGTCCAAAATTTAAATGCTCCCGTAAACTCCTTTACTTTTAAACAGGAATCTTGAAAGATGAAAAACTGCGAAATCCTGAAAAGTTTACCGCAACAAGGTTTAGAACCCAGGCAGTTCCTACGCCACTGCTTCGGTATTGCCGAACTGACTCCCTCTGAGTTGCTTGAAGAAGAAACAGACAGCCAATATCGCAAAAAATGCATTACGGTATTTTGTGCAATCTTTGATATTCAGCGAGCCACGGTTCGTAAATGGGGAAGCGACCTCAATTTTGAAGGAATGCCTAAATACTGTAGGATTGCTCTTGCTTATATCTATGCTGCTCAAATTGTGCCTCGTCAGCTAGGAAGCATCCTAAGAGGGGATTTTGTTCCACCATCGGTTGATGCTCAAACGTTTTTAGAGAAAGTCCTTTTAGATGGGTTAACGGAGCAGGAAATATTACAAACTGTCTCTCATGCTAATTTTCGTGGCACTTGTGTTAAAACCCTTACCGATGTTTTGCAAATAGGAACAAAATCAGTCCAGGATTGGGGGCAAGATATGTCGTTTCAAAAAATGCCCCAAATTCACAAGCATACTTTGGGTTATGCATTGGCTGCTATCTCCCAAGTTTCATCAACTGACGCTTTTCTCAAGGCAAGCAAGCCAGCAGCAACAGTGTCTAAAGCTCTCTCAACAGCGGCTTAAGTTATTCAAATTGGTTGGATTAGAAAAATTGGTCTTTGTGACAGACCAAACACTATAAAAGCAAATCGAATTTATCATGACTGGACTAATTCTTGCAACCGAAAGGTACACCGAGCAGAACTATATTGACTCCAATCCTACGGTACATATCGAGCAGAGTACATTGGAGTATCTGTATGCAGCATTCTCGCTTTACGAATGTAAGCAAACTCTTAATAGAAAACAATATCGCGGACTGTTGGAAGAGTATGGATGGGATAAAGGGACTACAGAAGAAAGGCGATCGCTAAAAATTGCAGAGAATTTTCAAGCGTTTGTTGGTTGTCCGGAACACCTAGCTGTATTGCCTGTACCCGTACTAGTGCGGTTATGCTCGAAGAGTTACAACGTTTTGATTGAAAAGTTGCAAGATATTCCTATTGGAGGATTGACTTGCAGACTTGTATTGGAACTGATTAATGAAAGAGGAAAGTTTCTCAAATCTCAAAAAACAGAGAAAAAAGCTGGTAATTGGCGAGCAACACCAGATGGTAATCGGTATTATACTTTCGGCAAGATTATGGAGGATGACCATCAAACAGGAGTGCTTGCAGATAAGCTGATAGAGCAGTTAGGGTTTTCCCCACAGCGAATTGTCAGAATAGCAATTGCTGACTTATATGAGAAGCAACAAGCTGAGATTGTAACAGATAAAATTAGCTCTCTAACTGATTTGATTGATGATAAAGAAGGGAGCGACACTATAAACTCGGAAGATGTTGAAAGTCAAATAAACTGGGAATCCAAACAACAAGATTTTGAATCATTATTGCAAAAAGATACAGAAAATACTGAGCCTGAATATACTGATAAATCAGACATTGACTCTGAAGAGGTTGTAAAAGAGGTATTGTCTAATACACAATTAGAGACACAAATTACTTCTGAAGCACCTATCTCTAAAAAATTAGAAACAATACCTACACCTCAAGAATTGGTAAACAAATTACAATTGGTTCGTTCGTTACCATTGCCATTTAATAAGCAGGATAGAAAGTTTGCTTGTGAGGTGGTAAATTCTATTGCTTCGACTTGTGATACTTGGGAATCTATCGCTACAGCTACCCAATGTGATTCGATGTCTTTAGCGTTTGTAATTGGGTTTTTGGGAGATGAGCAAAAAGCTTGGTTTGAAAACTTACCCAAGCTCTTGGCAGAGTATGCTGTAACTCATCCAGAAGAGTTGATTTGGGTTGATGGAGTCATCCGTACCAAGGCTTTAGCAATTATGGGTTTTGAAGTTGGTAGTAAGGTCGAGGTGACAACAGATAGTCATAGCTGCTTCGGGCGCAGAGGTCATGTTGTTGATTTATCAATGGAAAACAAAGTTCCTATCGGTGTAAGATTTCCAGGAATTAGAAAATATTTTTACTATACAGATTTAAAATTAATTTGTAATCAAAATCAAAATGATGCTGCATCCGAAGATATTTTAAACAAAGTTGAAATGTTAGTGCAAGCAAGTTGCTGGGAAGAAGTTATTTCGACAACAGAAAGTTGGAGTGAAGAATTAAAATCTACTGTTTGGCAAGCTTTGAGTGAAGAAGAAAGACAGCGTATTAATGAGTTGAAAAATCGGCATTTTGAAAAACTTGATAAAACACCTCAAGTTGGAGATAAGGTGATTTGGAATAATTGTCCAGGAAATTTAACCAGTTGGCAGCCGTTTTTAATTACGGATATACAAGGTGCGGAAGCACAATTAGATGTTTATATGTATATGGTGCCGTTAGCTGAATTATCCAAGGTTGAAAATTGAGTCGATTAATGTAACAGGACCTATATTTTGATTCAAGCAGAATGTTTAAAAATAACTAATTCCAGCAATTCCTCAAACAAAGAATCACCAAAACTTATTAACCTTAATGAAGGTGTTTCGTCAAAAGTTTGTGGATAAAAGGTAATATTATATGTATTCCCTTGATATGTTAGCTGCCAAGTTTTTTGCTGATTGGGGGTAAAAATGACGTTGCAATTTTTTAGAGTTACTGAAGTAGTAAATAACTGCTCGATGTTTTGTGGTGTGAAGGGTGAAGGAGCAATCGGTTTTTGAATTTCAGCTAAGTCTGCATCCATATCCATGACAATCATTTCTTCAATGGCAAGTTGTGAAGCAGGGGTGTCTATGACTGAATCGAATTCCGACATTAATACGTCTTCCTCTTCTGGATCTGCGCTCATTGCTGCTTGTTCGATGAAGGTGGGGACTTGAGCTAAAATTGGTTGCAGATTACCCACTACCGTAGCAAAAGCATTAATGTGATCGCGCAATTTTCTGTAAACTTTTGCTTCTACGGTGCCGTCTTAATAAAAGTTGTGAATCCTGACGGTAGAATATCTTTGTCCGATCCGATCTATTCTACCAATACGTTGTTCGACTCGCATGGGATTCCACGGCATATCATAATTGATTAATACTCCACAATTTTGTAAGTTTAATCCTTCGGAAGCGGATTCGGTACAGAGAAGAATTTTGATTTCATTATTGCGAAAGCGTTTTTTGATTTCTTCTTTAGCAACGACTTTCCAAACTTGTTGATTGCTATTATTACGATCAATTTGTAAAAGTTCTCCACCTCTACCGGAATAACAAGCGATTTGACTACCGTAGGATGATTGCAATGTTGCTCGCAGATAGTCCATTGTGTCGGTGTATTGGGTAAAGACAATCGCGCTTTCACGAGCTAAAAGTTCTTGACGAAGGATTTTGATAAATTCGGAAAGTTTGGTATCTTCCCCGGTATTGTCAAACTGTTGTAATAAATCTTCAAGGTATGCGATTTCTTGCGGGTCTACTTCTTCTTTGATATTTTCTAGATAAGATTCCATCCCCAGAATTACAGCATCGGAAGCGTCATCTAAATCGGCAATATCATCGTTGGTTAAGATATTACCTTGTTGAGTTAAAAGAAAATCTAAACGGCGTTGCAGAGATGATTTAATGGCGTAAAATGAACTGGTTAAGCGTTTGCGGTATAGAGTCATTAAGAAACCCAAACAGGAGCGTTGGTCTTTTTGCGCTAATCTGTAAAAATGTCTGACGTAATCGCTGACTGCTTGGTAAAGGGGAATTTCCCGTTGTGATTCTAAGGTAATAGCGTTATCGCATACTTCTCTAATAGGAATATCTTTTTCTAAAAGTCCGCGTTGATAGTATTGTCTTAAAGTATCGCGGGTATGACGAAACATTAAATCTTTGAGCGGAGTATTAGCGGTGAGATATTGACAAGAAGCGGTAATAAAATCTTTATCTGCTAATATTTTTTTATGGTTGACGATTTTTTTACCACGCTGCCAGGTATCCTGTATTTTGTAAGCGAGAATTCGGTCTTTTTTTCGTAGGAATTGTTCTAATCTTGAACTTGGTTTTCCACCACGTTGAAAATAATAATGTTGATTATTATCATCTTCTACAGAATCAATAATCCGAGTATCAAATTCTATTTCAGGTTCCCACACAGGTTTAACATCGGGAGTGTATTGTAACAGCTTTCTTTTTACAGCTTCCGGAACATCAAATACCCGCACATTCGGTGAAATATCAAACCAAAGTTGTTCAAACCGAGAAATTTCTTCTTGTACCCTATCTAATTCCCTTCCACCTTCCCAAGAGCAATAAACATGAAAAGATTCGACATTTTTTGACCAACCGCTGATAGATTCGTTATTTGAACCGCTAAAAGCTAAATTATCCCCGTTACTATCAGTAAAGATACCAACTTTTTCATGAAAAATATGCTGTGGATCTAATTGCTGTTCGCTTGATTCGGGAATACCATTTTCTTTGAGAGGAATAGCAATTTTAATATCAAGATAATTATTCGCAATCAACCAGCTAAGAATTTCAAAATGCTTGAGTTGAGAAAAGTTTTCTGGTGGTTTTAATTCCGTATCTAAACGAGTCAATAAAGCATCTCTTAATGCAAAACCTTGTTGAATTGCTGATAAATATTGCTGGCTAAATTGACAACCCATAATTAAACGGATTTGTCCTTGATGATGTAACATTGCTCCCAAACCACGAGCAACTTTACTCAAAATTGCGCTGCTAAAAAAGCCAGATTTACGGTCATATTTAATCGCAGATTCTAAAGCAGGAATATAAAAATCAGCAATAGTATTATCGGTGTTGCTAAAGTAGCTTATATTCCAGGAATAATCGCGTAGTAATTTGGGCATATTATGACGTTATGGTAGAAAAACCTCACCCCCAGCCCCTCTCCTTATTAAGTAGAGGGGGGTAAGAATTGAAGTCTTTCTCTTAAGATAGCGTAGTATTTAGTAACCGTATTTACCAATATTTTTATAAACTATCAGCCCATTCACGTACAATATTATGTGCGACTCCAGCTTTATTAAATCATTTTTTTAAAGTGTATTTGGGTCGATTCCTTGCTGTTGTAATTTAGCTAAAAGTTGTTGAAGTTGTTGCTGCTGTTGTACATTTATTTCTTCTGGTGTTTGGTATCTATTCCCATTTTCGTCATACCAAAACAACCATTCTCGCGTTCTCCCTTGATAAATTCCTTGTTCTCTTCCAATACCTAAACCTATTTCTGGCATCCAAATTTGATTACCTGGTTGTAGAATATATTCACCGTTAACTAAACGATAAACTTCTAAACGTTGACGCTTGCGACGTAGACGGGTTGGGGCATAAATAACGTAATATAATATCCCTAATTGGGCATAATCTATTTTTTTCTGTTCGTATTCTCCGTTGTAGGTTTGAGAGACAACTTCTAAAGTTAAAATTGGGGGAATATTATCTTCTTCCCAAAGCACGTAACTTGAGCGTCCGTTTTCTCCAACAAATCTTTCTACGTTTAAGCTTAGAAAACCATCGGGAACAATCGGATTTTTGCTGGGTTCGTAATAAACACCCATATTAATTCCAAAATACCAATCATCACGATTTTGCCAAATTGCTGACAAAATTGCTAATAGTAAATTAGGTATTAGTATTTGTAGTTCGCTATCCACGGGGGTATCGTCAGAATCAGGTAATTCTGCGGAAGATGGTAAACAATTTAAGGGATTGTATTGATACATAATGTTATCCCTTGATAAAAGGTGTGATTATATTTTACTATTTTTTATAACTTGTTATAACTTGTTCCTTGTCTCTGGCAAGGAATACAGAAAAGAAGGCTCTGCCTTCCGCTGTGAAACGATGCAGAGCCTCTGATAACGGCATTCCAAGGTAGAATCTTGGAACGAGATAACGAGATAGTCCAGTACAGCACCCTACAAATCTAATTCTAATTGTCCTCCTTGATTCAATTCTAATTCTTGTTGAACGTAGGATACTTTGGATTTAATTTCATCCATTGATAACCACAGTTCTTGTAATACTTTTTCTTCGGGGATGCGTTTCTTTTCGTCGCGAGTTTGCGGGATAACTTTTAGAGCAACTTCAAATGTTCGCATGAATAAATCGTTGCTGATTAATCCGGTATTTTTCAAAAATCTGCGGATTGGTTCGATGTTTTCTTCTTCTTGATAAAGGGCAATTATGGCATGAAGTCCGTCTAATAGATGTTGCGCGGAAAAGTCGTTTTCGTTGACGGAGAATGCGCGTTTTTTGAGTCTTTGTTGGGGTGTTAGTAATTTACAGTTTCCGCTTTTTGATTCAATTAATTTATGCTTTTTGGCTAAGTCGGAAACGTCAAAACCACCGACAGCTAATGCGAGTTGTCGAGCTTCGTCAAAGGGAAATTCGCGGGCTTCAAAGGTGTCCCATGCTAATATATACCATTGGGTTAATGCATCGATGCCGTTGAAATCTTTACCCTGTAATAAGTTTTGCAATCGGTATTCAACTATCGCTTGACGTACTTCTTCAAATGCTGCTTTGGGTGCGATTTGATTTCCAGCGCTGTCGAGAATAGAGGTATATTTGGTAAATACGCTCAAAGCTGCACCGAAAGCGGTTAAGCATAAATCGATACCGGGGGGCTTGATGCGGTAATTTGGATTTGCTACTTTGTCAGCATCGGGACGAGAATCTTCGGTGAGGGATTTTTCGATTTCGGGAGCTTTTTCAAAGACGATATTTCTGATATCAATGCGAACGTCATCCCACCAAGCTTGTTCGGCTTCGGGGTTGCGTTTGCGACATACTAAAAGTACGGTGCTGGATACGGCATTTTTTTGAGCTTGGTGCAGATTTTGGGGATTTTCGGTACTCACAGCCCAAGAAGCGGTAATCTCGAAACCTGCATCGATGAGAGATTTTGCTAAAACATCCCAAGCACCGGAATCTTTGTGGTTAAATTGTACTGTCATTACGCCATCGTCGCGCAAAACTCGGTGGTATTCAGCAAAAGCCATTGCCATTTTTGCTTCGTAGTCTTGGTTAGCGAGTTCTTCGGGGGATATTCCCATATTGCGGAAGCGGGAAGGATTGGCGACGGCTTCGCGGTCTTTGTCGGTGAGTTCGAGGTAGAATAATTCCGGGAAGATATCGCCGAGGGTGCGTTTTAGCCAGACGTAGAAGAAATCTGAAATATCCGCGTAGGGAATTGTGCCATAGTAAGGTGGGTCAATAACAATTGCGTCTACATATTTATCAGCAATATGAGTTAAATTATCGGCTGATGCAGCATCTATTTTAATTATTTTGGGTTGATATTGTTCGATACCAGGTAAACTTTGAGAACTCGATTTTGTTGCAATTAGACTACATACTTTTTTATAAATTGATTTAAAAGCGTTCGCAGTAGAAAACCATAGTTCTCCTGCACCACTTGTTTCTGGATAATTCCACATTAAGTTCAATGCGTGTTGCGTAGAAGCTCTTCTAGTAGTAGCCGCACTTGCCTGCCAATGAGATAATCGACAGTTTTTATCAATACATCTGTCAAATATCATGCTTATATAAACTAAAATTGCTTCTGCTTTATCAAAACCATATTCTGACAGAATCATTTCTTTTGCATCATTATCCTCCTGCAAATCGGGACCAAATTTCAAGGGATATTCCATTGCTGCTTTCATCGTCACCACAGCAACGGGATTTAAATCGGAAGCTAATACATTTAACCCATATCTCGCTGCTTCAAAGGGAATACTACCACCACCCGCAAACGCATCTAATACAGTCGGTGTGCGAGTTCCCCAAGTCTTTTCACAATAATCCTGTACTTTCTTAATCCTTGTGGAACTTGGTGGAGTTTTGTAAAGCTTGACTTCCTTTCCCGGTACCAACCCCAATAAATGCTCAAATTCCTGCATCGTCACATCTGCTGGTAACAAAGAAGCCAAAACCGAAGCGCGACTAAACGACAAAGGCTTGCGAGAATACCATCTATGTAAACCCTTAAACGGATTTCCCCCATGCTCGTAATATACCTGCTGATTAAGCAATTGTACCGGCATCATTTTCTCGATGAACAGTTGGGGACGTTCGGGGGTTGGGTTGGACATGGGTGCGGGAGATTGGTAATTTTTAGATCATGTATATTGTAGTGCTTACCACGCAAACCGAAACTTATAAAAATATGCAGTCTTTTATAATAAACTAAAACAAGGATTAATCATGGCTCAATCATTAACCAAATTAATTACAGTGCAAGAATTTCTGGAAACTAAACCAGAAAAGGGACGCGATGAATTGCATAATGGAGCAATAGTTGAAATGGCACAGCCCATAGGGGAACATGAAGAGGTAACAGGCTTTTTAACTATTGAAGCTTCTGCCGAAATCAAGCGCTTGCAATTACCGTATTCAATTCCTAAAACAGCACTAGTGCGATCGGTTAGTAACGAATCAGCGTATTCTCCAGACTTGTTAGTACTGAATAAACCGGCTTTAAAATCCGAAGAATTATGGACAAAATATTCTACAGTACAGTTAGGTGCTTCAATCCCTTTAATAATTGAAGTTGTTTCTACAAACTGGCGCGATGATTATTATAGAAAGCTAGGTGAATATGAGGAGATTGGTATACCTGAATATTGGATCGTAGACTATTTAGGATTAGGTGGAACCAAATTTATCGGTAAACCAAAACAACCAACTGTGTCTATTTATAATTTAATTAATGATGAATATCAAATTGCTCTATTCCGAGGAAATGACCGGATTGTCTCTTCCACTTTCCCGGAGCTAAATCTCACCGCACAACAGATTTTTGATGCCGGAAATTAACAATTACCAATCCCCAATCCCCAATTACCAAAAATCAATCTCCTAACAATACCCGAATTGCTTTTAAAGCAGTCCGTTTTTTACCGTTACTAACTTTTGCAAACCAATAATGAGATTCTTCGTTACTCATTTCTTTAATTCCAGTAGCAATATTAGCTATTCTTTCTGGTTTAGAAAGCGGTTGTAATGTTTGAATCAGTAAAGCCAGATTTATTCCCGTTTCTTCACTAACTATATAAGGTGTTTTACGAGTATTATTTAAGGTTTTGGGGTCGTAATTATTCGCTTTTAAACAATCGTATATCGCTTGCTTTGCCATAATTAAAGCATTACCTTTTAAACGTCCAATCCGTTTCGCAGAAGGACGTTTTTTTTCACCAGCTTTTTTATAAGCACACTGGTATAATTCCAAGGCAAAATTATTGTTATCTATGGGAACTACACGTAATTGGAATTCTTGCATTTTTGAGGAATTGGGAATTTGTAATTGGTGAACCAGTGTGGTCTTGGGGGTCTCCCCCATGAACAACTGGTGAACCCGAAGGGTAATGGGTAATGGGTAATTAAACATTGCTGGTGTAGAGACGTTATATATAACGTCTCCCAAAGTTTACCGAAAAAACCAACCAGTGAAAATAAATTTAATTAACTACTAAATGATTACAATTAATAAGTTACCTTCACTGCTAAATTTAACCTGTCAACCGGATTACGATTAAGGGCACCTTTGATAATACTAATTTCTGAGCCTTCTGGTTGCACTGCACAGGAAAATTTAATTTCCAGCTTCAACATGACATCGGCTTGAGCATCTTGATTATTCAACAATGCGTTTATCGCTGCTTGGAAGCTTTGAAACCCTTTTACCGCTCCTTGGTATTCTAATCTGACAAACTGTTCCCCGGCGCGAATGGTTGCCAATTGATCGATTTCTATGGGAAGCTTCATTAATAATGGTAAAGCCGTCATCAATTTACGGTAGTCCATTACTTGATCTACGGATATGGCGATAAATTCGATACCAGTAATTTTGTCATCGTGAATGCGATCGACTAATTGATTAAATACAACATTTGGGGTTCCTTCTAAATTAAATTCTGCTGGTTTTGCTTTAAATAAATCAAGATTATCCCATGAATCACTACCGTTTTCGTTACTGGTAGGATTTGGCTGAATATTATTTCCGTATATGGTTATTTGATTTTCTTTTTCGACTATTTCACCATTACCGTAGTCGGCAACTATTTTAAAGTTTGTGGTTTTATCAACTTGAGCTTCGTATTCATCGCTGGGACGAAATTCTCCTGCTATCAATTCCCCATCTTGATAAAGTGCAATTTTCAAAGCTCCCGATGCTTTCCACCTTACTTTTACAGGTTTAATTGAATCTGTACTATTCATTAACTGAGTAGAAAGTTGAATTTCTCGGGGTTTGGGTAATTCTAAAATTCCCCGACGATAAAGCACCATCCTTTCAGAAAATTCAATGGTGTCGGGTAAATTCAAGTTCCCATCCGGGGTTTTTATAAACATCTTTTCTCCCACCTTCATATCCCAACTACCATTTTGCAAACCAGTACGGATGGTATCTCGCAATTTAGAAACTTCTGCATCAAGCAGGATATTTAAACCCAAATTTTTGGCGAATTCTTCTCGTAAAGCTTTGGTTGTCCAATGTTGTAATCCCGCTAACCAAACTTTCTGTAATATATAAGCTGGTGCATAAGGTGAAGCATTTTCCGAACGAATTTTCTGACAATCTTTAAGAGCTTTTAAAATCGCATCCTGCTGATTATTTTTACCTTTAACATCGCTAGCATCTTGCGCTGGTAAAGTATAGTGCATTAACCCTTTTGGTGCTTTTACTTGGTCGTTAGCAGCATAAAATAAATGACGATAAGCATTAGTTAAAGATATTCTCACCTTTAAATCAAATTCCCCTTTCTTTTGTCTTAATTGCTTCTGCTGACTTTCTGACAAATCTTGTAATCTATTAGCTGAATTGAGAATATTTAATATCGCCAAATATTCCCTCGCATTATTAATTGCTATATCTAATTGACTCTTATTAGCAGTTAAAAATAACAAGCGATTTCTATAAGTGCGAAACTTTCCAGATTCTCCAGTTTCACCAAATATTTTTTCTACAAGTAGCGGCGCACCTTCAGTTGTAGCAGAAACTGTTGCTTCGTTAAAATCAATGATACATAACGCAATATTATCGGCAACATCATCTACATCTCCCGGTGATTCTGGTGCAGAAACTAATTTAAATAACCTTTCTGCAAAAATAGTATCTCGACGTTTTCTTAACTCATCTTTAGCTTCAGTTTTACCAATTTGCTGCTTTTCTTCCGAAATAATCTTATTAATTGATGGTTCTTCTTTAAACCTAGCAATAGAAGTAATACTGTCATTTTCTAAATACCAAGCAACAGTACTCAATCTTTCCAAAGCAGTATCAACAAAACTAGTTCCTAACCCCGGAGTTAATAATGATAAATTTAATTCAGTACGTCTAATGCCCGCAACCACACCTTGATTAATCGAATGCAAAAAAATGGTTCTTGCTACCCAAGAAGAAAAAGCAGGTTTACCAGCAGCTTTCCATTCACCATCTTGGATTTGAGCGTGTGCTTCTCTCCCATCTGCATTATATATGTCAGCGGATATCGCCAAACGTAACAAAGGACGTTCTAAACGTGAAGTTAATTCGCTGGTAATTTCTTCTTCTATTCCAATAGGAATATGATGGGGATGAATTAAAGGTATCCAATTATTTGTTTTATTTCCCGAATTTGAACTATTCCACAAATAACGAATAACCCTCGCAAATAATCGTAAAGCACCCCGAGTACGTTGGAAATTTTGAATAGAAGCGATTTTTTTATTAAGTAAACTAAAAAGTTCGGGATGGAAGGGATAACTTGCTTCTATAGTGTCAGCGTAACGGGAATCTTTACAACCATCGGGTAAACTAACGCTGCTAGCTTTATAACTTTGCAAATATTCCTTTGCTGCATTTTTACCTGCTTCGGTGTCAATACTAGCAAATAAACGCTGTTTCACAATATTATAAATTTCCACATCAGTACTAGGTTTTAGAACCCTTTCCTGTCGTGCTGAAGCTGAAATCGCTTCTTTTATTTCCGTAGTTTCTTCCCCGAAGCTATCACCAGAATCAGCCAAAGTATAAACAAAAATTAAATTATTGCTAGAAGCTGCTAAATCCATCAAAGAAAATAAAAAAGCAACTACCTGCTGTGCTAAATCGCTTTTACCAACTCCTACCGCTTTACTAACTCGTAAATGTTGAGCAATTTCATCTAAAATTATTACAGTCGGTTGTCCTTGAATAATTCTTTCTAAAACAGCAGTACCGGGGCTAACTCGCTGCTCGTCGGAACCCTTGAGCAAACTATAACCATCAATCCCCCCGATTTGGTAAGCAATTTCACCCCAAATCGTGTACGTCGTAATACCTGTATCTGCGTGCAAAACTCCTTCCACCGGAGTCAAATCTTGACAGGCGATCGCCGCTACCTGAATAGGGGGACGTTGTGGTATTACATTTAAGTCAGCAAAACGTTCTAAACCGGGAATTTCTCTACCATTTTTAGCAATATGCCATAAAGCAATTTCATCGTGAGTTTTACCACCACCAAAACTAGTTTCCAAACGGATAATCGGAGAACCCACTTTCTCACCAACCAAACGTCCGAATACTTCCGAAATCAAAGTTTTTAATCCCTCAGTAGCAAAAGTATTACTAAAGAAAGTTGTAGAATCTTGGTAGACATGGGGAGCTTTACCTTCAGTAACTAACTTTAACTTCGCTGCAAATAAATCTAGTGAAAGTTCTCCGGCTAATATTTCCGCTCTAGGAACGCAGGTTTTAAATATAGAAGGTAGCTGCATAATAGATTGTTTAGTTTTTTCTTTTTTAGTTTTTAATTATACGCCTTGTATAAGCGTAATTATGTAATATGCCGTTCAAAATTACCGTTTTATGCAGTTCATTCTATTCTAAGACAGTACCACGATGCATCATAGCTATCCCTCACTCGACAATATATGATGTGTGGCAACGAAAATATTATGCGATTATTCAATTACTAGCAGATACGTATAGCTACATTAACGAGGTAAAACTTAAAATCTTCCGGTTAAATAATACGGGAACTTGCGACAGAACTTAATTGTAGGTTCTTTCTTTTACCCAATAACAAATTGTATTTGGTTGAAAAGAAATTAATGCTTATAAACAAGTATCGATTTCAACAAGCAACTATAATGATTGGGGAAAAATAATGATTCAAGTAATTGATTCAGATCGGATATTCGTTTCAAACTTAAAACAATTCATCAGTAAAGCTGACAAATTTATCAAAACATATTACTCAGGTGTCAGCGATGAAAATCAAGTTCAAGAAATAGTGCAAGAATTGAAAAATTTAGTATTGGATACAGATTTGAAACAATTGGAAATTGATTACCAGAACTATTGTGAAATTAAAGACTTGATGGGAGATTGCGATGAATCGGCTTGGTTTTGACTGGATGTGAAAGGTTGATTTATTCTTCTACTGCACCTAATGCTTTGAGTGTGGAGATTTCGGCTTCGGTTAACCCTTTGACACCTGTGATGTTCATGCGTTCGTAAGGGCGATCGCTTTTTAGGGTTTTGAGACATTTGCCGGTTTAAGTATTGCTAGTATCAAGAGCTACGTCAATTAGTAATGTCCAGTGTAGCATCTCCTAATACTTAATTAAAATTAAGGATTTTTACTGAAAAGCAGCAAAACAAGATGTAGGTATTATTAACGACAGTATATGCCGAATGCTGTTTAAGATACCTAGATTCAAATTAAATATGCAAAATAGTTTTTTTCAAGCAGCGAAGAGGTTTTTTAACCCAGAAACCTTAATTCCCTTTTTGATCGGGTCAATTGTTTTGTCCTTACTGGGTAACGCTATTAGTGACATATTAAAAGCAATTGTTGGCGATACTTTACAAGACGCAGTTAAAATTGCGATCGGCTCAGTATTAATTTTTATATTTTGTGTTTGGTTAGTAGCGAAATCATTAACGACAAATTTAGCACCGATAGATTTGGGTAAATCTTCTCCTCGCAAACATAAGGGGTTGATATTATTAGTCAGTCGAGAAGAACCCTGTCGCACAGCAATAGAACATCATCTACCCGAACTAAAATATTGCTGGTTGATTTGTTCTTCCCAAACTATCAACGTTGCGAAAAAACTACAGCAAGACTTTCCTAAATTGATAATTCCCGAACCATTAGTAATCAAAGATGTGTATGACCCGGTAGAATTTTCTCAAGTGGTTATGAATGTTTACGATTGTCTTCCTAGCCGTTGGACAAAAGATGATATTATCGCTGACTTCACGGGAATGACTGCTCAGGGTAGTGTGGGGATGACAATTGCATCTTTATTAATGCGACAATCAAAGTTGCAGTATACTCCAGCAGAATCAAGAGATGGTAAACCTACTGGAAATTCTTTAAATCCGATTGAAATTGCGTTAACGGAAAGAAGATTGGCACGGAGCAAGAAATTGAAAGAAGTTTATTGAATTGATCTAATATCTTCGCAATACAATTCGTCTTAGTGTATTAACAGGTATTGTTAGTTGAATAACCTTTTTACCGAAACCTTTATTTCTTCAAACGCAATTGGATTTATCTCACCCGATGTAAGAGTTGTTTCTTCAATGTAATTTCCGTTAACCGGGTTGCGAAAAACTTTAACGAGGCGATTTTTTAAATCCACAACCCAATATTCTTTAATTCCTGCTCGGGCATAAGCTTTCCGTTTCGTGTCTAAATCTTTACTCAAACTAGTATTCGCATATTCAATAACCCAGAAAATATTTTCTGGATATGGATGACGAGTTCGGTAAAGTTGTCGATTTGGTTGAACAATTGCTAAATCTGGTTCTGGTTCGGAATTTGTCTCTGGTATTGTTATGGGCTTTGCGTCACGTATAAGTGCTTTTTCTCCGAGTAGAGAACGTAAATAGTCCGCAGCATCCGTACTAGACTGCGCGTGTTCTGGCCCTTCTGGAGGCATTTCTACGATTTCTCCATTTAATAATTCAACCTGACGACCATAAATAAGACCAACTTCAATCATTCGGTGATAGTCATCAAGCGACCATTTGGCAGTAGTGACGGTCATCTTTAAATATTGTACAAATCGGATGGGACATTTATATTATATTTTAGGGGTCGGAGATAGTTTTTTAAACAAAAGCCCGGTAAAAACTAGACACAAAGAAGCAAACGTTTTAATATTTGATTATCAGCTTGATAGTTGAAAACGCTACTTGTACATCTAAAACCTGATTGGTTTGAGTTCTTCCGCCGACTGGATTAAGTCGGATTAGTTGGAAACGTATTACTTTTTTAATCTGAGATTAATTTCTAAAATCTTCCACTGACTGGATTAAATAGAATAATGAAAAAACCCTCTAAATCTCAAATTAGAAGGTTTTTTTGTTTTAGTTATAAGTTGGAATCGCAAATCCATTTTGAAAGCAAAATTAAGGATTATTATTAACTTCAGGTTCTAAACCATAACGACGTAATAGTAATTTACCTTGAATAATAGTATTACTAACCCGTATACCTTGAGTTATGCGAAAATGGTCAATATTTCCTTTATTTGTATATTTATCATACTGTATTCCCCCATGTTGTCTAAGAATCGCAGTATCACCATTTGACTCATTTAATAAACGGGTAACATTAGCTAAAGTTTCTTGTAATTTAACCCGCTTATGTTTTTCCCTCACTCTGTTGTAATCAGCCCTAAAACTATCTTGATATTCCAATTTAGAAAAAGAAATTAAATCCCCAGCTAGTAAATCATCTTTACACTGATTCCAAATTAGCTGTCCCCAGGTTGAAAGGGTCATTTTTCCATCAACTTCACCTAACATAGTTTCGGGAATTCCGTTAGTTTCCTGGGGAGAAAGTCCCGCACCAGCGTTTAGTAAAGCTAGCTGCATTGTGTAAGGTTTAAATAAGGAAGTATCTACAGAAATTGGTAAGCGAGGAATAGTAATTAAATCGGATTTTTGACCTTCAAATATGTAAATTATTTCATCTGCGTAAAACATTCCAATGGTGTTGAGATAACCTTGCAAACTCTTGAAACTACCCACCAAATTAAAACAAATTTTGTATTTGCTTTCCCTTAAGGGTGGAATAGTTTCTTGCAGCCAAACAATTAAGTCATCAATTCCCACAGAAAAATCTTCGGTACTCGCAGTAGAAAGTCCGCTGGGAGCATAAATACTAGTATTAGTTAAACCTTGTTTCCTGAGAAATGTTTCGACAATTTGAGCGGTATTTTTACCTTGAATTGTATCGGTAGCAATCAGAAAATGGTAATCCTCTTTTCCTTGACTTAAATCTTCTTGGTAGACACCGTAAATACCGTTTAATTCCGCACTTGCACGACGAATTTGGGGAATATTAACATTTTCTAACTGTACATTCGCTCTTTGTTCGAGATTATAAATAATCTTTTTGACATTTTCTGGTGTTTCTTTTTCCTTAAAATTGGCTGCATCGCGCAGTTGTGCATACCAATCTTTTTCTTCGGGGTTAGCGCGATTAATTTGATTTGTTAGTAAGCTGGTGCCAATGGTAGATAAAATTACGCGACGCATGATGTTTTTAGTTGATTATCTCTAAAATTATCAATTGTAAATAACTAAAGCTAATTAAGATGCTTGTTGATATTTAGTCTTAATTCGGTTCCCTTCCCCAAGATAGTTTTAATTCTTTTTCTTTCAAGTTTTTAATAAATGTTTGTAGTTGATTACCTTGCGATTGATGTTTCCAAGGAGTGCGATCGCCATGAAATATGGTTACAATTTCTAAGTATTGATTGTTTGACACGGGCAACATCCGATGCCAAACTGAACTGAAGAATTTTGGTCTTGTATCACCTTGATTTTTACCACCGATTGCTGGAGTAGTCTTGAAAGTATCGTCATGAAATAATTTTACAGCTTGAGATGTATTTACAACCTTACTGTAAACTGTTACTCGGTTAGGATGCCAAGCTTCTCGCCAACTCATTGCTGATGGCGGTTTTGTACCCAGTCGATTCTTGCAAAGTTCGTATAAATTATCCAAAAATTTATTTAACTCTTTCGTTGTGTTTATATTTGCCCAACTAGAGTTTAAGCATTCCCAATGACAACCAATATGTAAACCCTGAGCTAACTTGGGATAATTATGATAAAACTTTTTATGGGACACTCTGCGCCAAGATTTACCAAATCCACCCATAATAAAGCCGAATTTAAGTACCTGTTCGATAAAGCGGAGGTCTTCTCTAGATGGCACATTTATGTGTAATATTCCCTCGGTATCATAAGTCGGAGTAAGGTCGTTTTGGTTATAATTTTCCTCACATACTTCCCAGAAAATATTTACAATCCCGGGGTTTTCTGAACTACCAAAAAACTTATTTTCTACTTGTTTAATCACTTTTTCATGATTACAAACTCCACCCAAAAGTCGTTTGATATGACCTCTTAAAGTTGCTTTAAATACGTTAGGACGAAATTCTGGCTCATCACTACGTAAAAGCGGACTAACACCAAATCCATTAAAACGAATATTTAAAGGATACTCAGGTATGCTAGGAGGTTGTGAAGGAATATGACCACCCAATCCATAGCCGGTACTGGTTTTACCTCCTAAACCATTTTGTAATGCTTTCAATAAAATTTCTTCAATTTCCTTCCAGTTAATATCGGTGTTACTGCAACTTAATTCAAAAGTACAGGTTGGTTGATAAAAACTAATACTTGCAAGGGCTTTAGGAGAACCTCCTCCTTCCACCTGACGTGTTTGTTGAGGATGAATTACATCAACAATGCGGTAACGAGTTTCAGAAATAACCTGCCTATTTCGACGGATTGAAACTTGTTTCGTACCAGCCCAATCTCCTATGGGATAAGCACGGTGAAAACGCAAAATTCCCGGAACTAATTCCTTATTGTCTCCACAGTATTTAATAGCTTGCTGTGGAGTACAAGCACGTCTAAATAATCCTTTAATACTGCTACCTGGAATAAAAGGGATTCCATTCTTTCCTAAAGCTGGACGGAGAATACTATCTTGACCGCAATTACTAAATAATCTAAACGGAAACTCTATTTTGATACGATAAGTTTTATCAACGATGCCAAGTTTTGGTTCTTTATGTTGATAACGCGGTTGGTTATTATTGTTGGAATTAGGATATACCCATTCATCACGCCATTGTTCTAAATCTTCGTTATTACCAGCGAATTGTAGACTACAACGTCCCGAAACTTGAGCGCGATACATCATTGGTATCTGCTCTATATTCATATTTAATTGAGAATTATTTCTCGATTGTTCTTGTTCAGTTGTACTTTCTGTTTCAATACCGAATTGTTTCGCTACTTCACTAAGTCCTCGAATCATAATATTTTATTTGCTAGTAATTGTGATTATCATAATTATCAGAACTCTTAATTTTATAACGTTGAGTCCACCAAACCAAAGCATCACATAATTGAGTCAATACCATTAAAGCAATGCGTTGTTGTTCGGGTGGCATTGACCAAATTTCTTTCGCCATTGCTTGGATATTTCTAGTTTCTTCGCGCTGTTTTTTTTCTTTGATAGCTTTGAGCCTTTTTTTATCATTCTCTTTCTTTTCTGACTCTGTTAAATAATAAGTTACATCATCATTTGGTAAAACAACATCAGCATTTTGTAAGATTTCTTCTAGTGTATCCCAGACGGATTTCCAATATTTACCTTTCGCTGGTTTCTCTCTACCAAGTCTGAGATGTTCTCCCCAAAACCTTTCTAAACCATATGCAACTGACATTCGCATTTTGTGCGATTCATTTAAGATGTCTTTAGCATCTCGATTTTGTAATACTAAAGTTTGAGCATAATGGTCAAGTTTATAAGGTTGCCAACCTCTTGTTTTGTTTGTTTGTGCTTGTGTCATAATTAATTACTGCTGAGTAGATTTTAAAGTTACTTGAGTACGACCGAATCCGACTGATTCTAAACCGCCAAAATAGAATTCTTGGGTTTCATTCATATTGGAATCATTAATAAATTCTTCCCATTTTACTGGCTTCTCATTGAAGGTTTTCCGTAATGCTATAGGAAAAGTCATAATCGTCCCTTCTGGTAAAGCTTCAACATTAAAAAATGCCCCACCTTTAGCTTTTTTCTGATTGTCTTCAAGCGCAACTCTACTTTGACGATAAAGTGCCATATCGTGAATCATTGAAATCTCTGTATCATCAACTACTAACAGTAAGTAACGTTCGGCATCACTAATCTCAGAAGGCATATATTCTTTGAGCTTTTCGTCTTTCTTTTCAAGCGGCAAAAATCCCAAATTAAAAAATAAAGTCTTGCTTGAAGTTTTGCCGTAATAACTATACGGTTCAAAATTATGTGGTGGTTTACCAGTTAATTTTTGATAACGCTTGAGTAAAGTTGGGCAAGAAACTCTTACTACTGGTTGATTAGGACAATAGACAGGAAGCCACAAAATGGAAGCATACTCAAGCTTGACTATACCTTCAGTAGTGGTATCCTCTTTACCCAGTTTCGCATCTTTTCCATACCAATATTCAACTGGGCTAAGTCCTTCTCGAACTTGTTCCTCACCCATTGTTTGCAACCGCATATCGCAGCGAAATCTCCCCCGAATCGAACTACCAGGAATAATCCCTGTTCTAGTAAATTGGTCGCGAAAAATTAAATTAAGATTACCCGTTTCTTCTCCAGCGCTAGCTCCAGTATACAGAGGTGCCAAAGTTTCAATGATGCCGTAGGCTTTGTGATACATTTTAGTTGTTAGTTGTTAGTGGTTAGTTGTTATTTATTACTCATTACTCAACCAAAGGAAGCGCTAACCCACATCCCCAACGCTTAAGTGAAGGTCCTTCTTTGGGGAACCAGTTAGGATGCCATTCCTGCCAAGGTTGATTTATTGGTTCTTTTAAGATGTATACAGTACCCGCAGGAACCGCATAACGTCCGCGAGATAATAGTTTAGTGTCACCTTTTCCCCCCAAACGATAACGAAAAGGAATAGGGACGAGCGGTAAAAAGTGCTTCTAATTCCCAAACGTTTTTTTCTTGGTTTTCTGGTATTGGTTCTTCTTGCTGATAAAAATTGCGATCGCGTTTTTCTAAGTAAACGGGTACTCGTTTAGATAAACGATTGGAACCCCAAACCGCAGGTGTAATCAAAGCAAAAGAATTTCCTACGGGTTTTTTTAATAAATTTGCGAGGGTATTACAAATAGGTTCGCATCGCACATCAACCATATGCCCTTCACCACCAAAGCGATACCAACCAGGTTCAAGTTTGGTGTTGGAAAGATAAACCAAACAAGTACCAGTTTCCATCTGAACTGAATTTTCTAGAAATAAGCTTCCTTGTTCTTCGCTATTTCTAATTACGTGTCGTTCTTCTAATTCCAAACGTGGATGCAAATGAGCTAGAAAATTCCAAGGATTTTTCTTAACTTCTTTAGGATTATTCCAATTATTAATTGCTAACCAAGTATTATTATCATATTTATCAACTGGAGTTTGATTGTCTTTATTTTTCCAAGCTTCATGTTCGCCATTCCAACTTAATTTATCAACAATTTTTCCATCTTTAACTAAACAGTTCTTGGGAGTTGGTACGTAAAAGTTTTGTTCGGATGAGGTTAACTCATCTACATCTCCCCAAAACGGTCCAGCTAACATCAAATCGCGGATATCTGCATTTTCATCTTGAGAAACTGCAAATAAACCGGATAAAGTCGCACTACTTGGAGGAAAATTACTACCAGAACGTCCGACTAAGTTTTCTGGTGAGAGAAATCTTCCGGAACTACCGTAGAGTAAACCCAGTGGTTCGATGATAATTAAATGGGTAAACGGGGAGCGAGGAGGAAGATATTTGGTTTTTTCGGATGTATTAGAACTGGTTTCTACTGCTGACATAAATGAAATCCTACTTTTGCAAGGTTAATTATCCAATCGGTTAATGCTTTATCGACTTTGGTTTGCTCTATCTGTTGTGTATTTTCTTTGTAATAAATATCCTCTTCCCCTAATATTCCAGCAGTGACTTCTGTTAAATTCGCTTTCTGGGGATGTAATTGCTTTTGCTTATCTTTAATTGTGTCTAAATAATCGGGAAAATATATCTCCAACAAACCCAACGCTACATCCAAACCATCATCATCAAAAGCATGACGAGATTCCAAAACAGCGACATCATTATATATGTGCGTCCAGTTTTGTTTTCCCTCTCTATCTTGATAACCCGACAGCAAACCAGATTCTAACAACCACCAAGGACACACCCATTCTAAGTGATTACCGTTATTGAATAAAATACGAAAAGCAATTCTATCCCGTCCGTTATTTTTTGCTGACTTTTCCGCTTCCCGACAATGTTGTAAGATATCCCGCTGGGGAATTCCACGAAAAGCCCATACAAAACCGACGCTGACGGTTATTTTCTTTTGTTCTTCTTCAGTGGTTTTATTTTGATGCCAAATTTTTGATTTAAATTCCTCAAACCAATCCACACAATACTTTGGTTCTAATTTATCTCCCGAATCTTCTCTATCATAAAAGACACCTAAAAAATCATCTCCTCCTGCATAAATAACACGACCAAAGTGTAGAGGTTTATTTTTAAACCATTTACCCCAATCTCGCATTTCTTTACTAAAATCATTGGTTTTATGAGGATACTTTTTCAAATAGTCACCAGCTTTATCACCATCTCCTTGAAACCAACCTTGAAAACCTCTGTCTTGTTGCTCTTGAGTAGCTGTTGTATTATCTTTATGACGATTTAAATCTTTAAAAGAAGAAGGTTGTAAATCATTAGATACTTGCTGGATTTGTTCAATCAATGGTTCAATATTTGCCCCATTTTTACCAAACTCGTTTCTAAAATTCTCAATTAATTGATTAGAAACAGTTTCATAGGTAATCATTCGCTTGATTAACTCAGGAACGCTGAGTTCTTCCTTGGGGGTCAATCAATGATTCCCCTAATTTCTCGCTGAGTGCTTGATAAAAAGCTCTGACATCATTCTTTTCTTGCTGGTAATTATATTTACGCGGGTCGGAATTTAAACCAAGTTTTGGATAGGCGATCGCATCTGCACCGGAAAGGGTAGAACTCTCACCCTGCCAGTTTATACCAGTCCAATCGCGTGCGCGTTTTTTCTCGTTTAACTTTCCTCTAACATCACTTATACTCTCACCAGACTCACCCTGAACCCAGAAAAATTCCCACGCATATTTCGTCCACAAACCCCAAGTTCTTTTCCAAGGGGTATAATTAACCTTCTCACCTTCAATCACTTCAACATTTGTTTCAATCCACTCTCGACAAGTCTCCGTAATGCATTTCCAAGCCTTTAAGAGTGCTGATTTAGCTTCATCTTCTGGGAAGTTACCTTCAATAATAATCTGGTTCGGCATTCCCTGAGTGACATTTATCGAAGCTGGAGAAATTACATCACAACCACGATTTTTAGCAGCGTTACAAATCACCCAAGAGATATAGGAAAGTAGATATGAACTACCATACAAATCTCGCAACTTTCGTGACTTTTCGATAAACCCCTGCACGGGAGCAAAGGTAATTACTGTGTAAATTTGATTTGTCATAAAAAGTAAAATGACTGTTTGATCGTGCCGTACTCGTATTTATATTTATCAACAAAATATAAGCATTAATCTGTTTTTCTGCTTTAAGGCAAGTCAGCTAAATTTACTAGGCTTAGAAAATATGTAATTTAATATACATTGATACTTGTTGTTGCACAAGTCATCTAAATCACATTTACTTAACATTTAGTCAAATGAATCAAAACATCAGCTAATGCTTGTACCATCGCACGAGTTGATAAATTTTCTCCTCGCTCTAATCGATGCACGCTACCAGTAAGCAGAGATGTGCTTTCTAACAATTCGCTTGTATTCTCTTGCCAACCGTTGCTAAACAAAACTTCGTCTTTGACAGCATTTAGCTGACTGTGAATTTTGGCAATGACTTTTAATCCTAATGTTTGACAAAAATCTTCCCACTCTGCAAATTTACTCGTGTCTCCCGACAAAATAACTGCGTGGGTTGCTGGTTGCATAATTAGCTTGTTTTCGTCGGTAATTTTGCCACCAACGTCAATGATATTTATTAATTGGTTCACACTCTTTACCCATTGTGCAGCTTCTATCGCAAATTTTGGGGTCACAGGTGCTTTATTTCTGCGTTTGCAATCCTTTGCTACTTGCTCGTTATTTTCGTAAGCTTCTTGATGCCAAGACCCTTCTCCATCAGGGCAAGCCGTGATTATATATGGATAAGGTGCCCCAAAATTACTGAAAATAGCTCTTTTTAAGCCATCCCTTAAGCATGATTTTCCCGATTGTGGAGGACCGCATAAAACGACTCTGATGGGAGAAAAACTTTCTTCTGGAAATTCTTGGGTTTCAATCAAATCTCCTACTTGATATTCTGTGGAGCCGTGTACGGAGGTAACAATATAAACTTTGTGCCTGATAGCACCATCTGCTGTACTAATTTTACTACTCAGTTTGGGGTCGAGTACGGCGACTGCTTCGTATAAATGTACGAGTTTATGGGAAAGAATATAAGCAACGGGAACTGATTGCGGCCCATCAATTAAGATGCGCTTGCCTCCGGAAATCTCACCAGAATCAATCATTTGGTTGATTCGAGAGAGTGCGTCTTTAGCAATGCGATCGCCTTGTGCGGGAACGTTACGATTAAAACCAACGTGCAATACGTCTCCTTCTAATTTAATTTGGTAGCTTTGCATACTTTGTATTTCTCTGACTACTGGTTTACTATGACATGGAAGTGGAATAGGCGTATTCCATATTTGTAGAAGGTAGCTTTGCTAAATCACAATGTGAAGTGATGATTTCACATTGCTGGAGACGTAGCAGTGCTACGTCTCTACAAGGGTTTTGTGTTTCATACAAAATGTAGGTGATTATAATTTATCTTTGATTTAATCTACATTCTTTACCAAACAATAAAATCCGAATTATCAAAATCTTGCTCTTCAAAATCTTGACTTTCAAAATCCGAATTTTGAACGACTTGCTCCGAACTATTCAACCCACAAAAATAACAATCATCCGTCTGTAAATATGTGGTATCAGTTTTACGCCATTCGCTATTGGGAAACTCATAAATCCAATCAATACCAGAATCCACATTCATAAAACCGCTTACTATACCGTGAATCACTCCCACAGCGGTACTTGCACAAATACTATTCAACCAAAATACTGAGGGGGTCATTTACTCCTTCTAAATAACCCGCATTTTCAGCCATATGATTAATTTCTGATGGTGCAGACTCTAAAGCAGCGCGTTGTAAGTTGATGATGTTACCGCACATTAAACACCAATCACCACCCACAGGAGGAATTGTGATTCTACAGTACATTCGCGGTGTTCCATCTGATTTCACGTCGATGTGAGTCCCCAAGCATACCAAAGGACGCATATACTTTAATGCAACTTCTTGAGCAGTTTTGCGAGAAAGATGATTATCAGTAGCAACTATAATCAAATCGCAATTAGCTATTTCTTGCGTGGCTGTTTCGGCTTCAATAGCAGTCGATATGGTTTTGACATGAGAACCACAAGCGTAAATTTTTTTAATCAAATGCTTGACATAATGGACTTTGTGCCAATTCTGCTCGACCATTTCTTGAGTTGCACCCGTCATCCGATTTAAGTTGACTTGCTCTAATTTATCGGGGTCAACCAGCACCCAATTTTTGACACCCAGACGACCTAATAATTCCGCAAAAATAGAACCAATTCCACCACAACCGATTAATCCTACTTTCAATTGATTCAAAGTTTTTTGATTGGTTTCCCCAAATGTTTTTTGACGAGCGAACATTAAATTAGGGTTGTCAAAAATATTTTCAGAATCAGAGATTTCAAATAATGAATTACAAAAATCAACCTGCTGAAATTCTCTTCCCTTCCTATCCCATATCCGAAACTTACAATTATCTAAGCCTTCATCAAACACACCCGAAACCAAACGGGGTTTTTCAGGGAAATGAGATGCAATAAACTTTGCATATTCTGATTCATAACGGTTATCAACATAAGAAAACTCAGGAATACCCACACCAGCATGAGTATGAATATGGACTATATCCAAACCGGGGAATAGATGATTTTCTAACAGATAAGAATGGAAACGTTGAGTTAAAACCAAACCATCGGTAGATTGATGTTCGTAGCATTCAGAAGTTGGAACAACCCAAGTCTTGGGAATATATCTAACTTTGCGTTTTGAAACCTGATGACGCTGACAAAATAGAAAACCAATTACTTCTTCGTTGAACATCCGAGAAGAGAGCATCGATTTTTGAAAATCAGACCACATTTTTGGTGGTACATGAAGAGAAAATTTAGTATTCATGGTTAGTTGATGATCCACACCCGACCGGTGAAAGTTGTTAGTTGATAGTTGTTAGTTGATAGTTTAGATTTATGGTGCGTGACGGTAATTTCAAATGATTTTGTTACAAGTGATAAGTTATCGTAACCGTCACACACCCTACAAAAATAAATATCCTACTTCTTACTTATTACTTCTTACTTAATTAATCGTCACTATTAATCGCATGACGTGCTGTTACAAACAATGTCGTGAGATTGTGACCGTTTTCCGCATTATTACTAGGTCGCCAAGAATTCAACCAAACATCGTGATTAAATCCTCCTCCCAATCCGACACAATACCAATACCATCCTTGTTCGCTTAAAAATGGGGCACCGTAATAGCTTTGTCTGGTAAAATGATGGTCGCCTTCTCCTACAGTATTCCAAGGATAATTTAGATAGCAGCCAATCGGAGGAAGTCGAGGGTAATCTGACGGTAATAGAAACAAAACATCAGTATTGGAAACCTTAAATTTTTGAGAAGATAAAGGCATTCCCTTAATCAAAACAGCAGTATATCTAGTATCACCAACAGTCTTGCTACCAACGATTATATTTTTAGCAACTTTTTCTAATAGCTTAAGTTCTTCTATAATTCGCGAACTAGGTTTAAATCCCGATTTATCTTTACTAATTGTAATTGCCATATCTCACCTCATTACTTCTTACTTTTTACTTCTTACTTTTTACTTTTTACTTCCTTTCACAATCTTCGGTACAGTCCAAACCTTTGAACCTTCCTTCAATGCTTCATTACTTTTCAACGGACGAGTACCACCGAAACCTTCTTCCATCACATCATCTTGACCAATTTCTGGTAGTTTTTTTCGTAATTCTTCAACAGTTGCACCTTTGGGTAAATCGACTAATTTACCGTTAACAATTGCTCTCATTTAATTTCCTCGCTTTGTTCTAATTATTTGGTTAATGGTAATTTAAAATCTCCCTCAGACTATAAGTCTGGGGCTACAGAAACCAAGTCCACCTGCGTGGACTATTATTATTTGAAAGATATTTTCTGGTTCCCAGGTTCTACCTGGGAATTAGTGTTTGAAGGCTCTGCCTTCAGTCCGCAGAGAATGGTGCAATATATGAGTATACTTGTTTTGGAATCTGGCTATTGTCATCTTTTTGTTGATTATTCATACCAGAAATAGACCATACAAAAAGTAACGCAATAATGCTGCCTATCTTAATAAATGATATTTGTTTTGATTGCTTTGATGTCAATTCTTCAAGAAAACCTATTCGCTGTTCGAGTTTTTGCAAATATTGTAAATTATCTTGACTGCTAATGTGAGTTAATTGAGATTGTAGATACTCACAACGTCGATTGATATACTCAATATTGTGCGTTATTTCATCAAATTGATTTAGTTTTTGATTGGTTAGCTTCCCGTTTACTGTTTCCATAAATAACTCCCTTGATTTTTTATTTATTTCAACTATGTTTACTCATGCATCAAAAATATTTGCATGACCAATTCGATGAAAATTCTCATTAGAATTATGTGGGTCAAATTCATCAAATACCTCAGTTAAATCCACCACGCTATTAGCTGAATTCTTTAACTCGCTTCCTAAAGATTGTTCGACTGAAGCAACCTCAACTCTTATTCCTCTTCTTCTTAATTTTTGTGCTAAATAAGCAAAATCCGAATCACCCGTCACCAAAACCACAATATCTGGTTTAATTTCTAAAGCTAATTCCATCGCGTCTATTGCCATCACTACATCAACATTATTTTCATAACCATCTCCTTTGGCTTTACCTTCTTTTGTAACAATTAAAAATCCATTACTCTTAGCCCAATAAATAAATTTTTCTTTGCTTTTTCGCTGCTCTTCAAATCTATCTTTAGCAGGGGGTAGACCAAAATAAATCACCATTTCGATTAGTTCTCTACCTTCTTTGGGGTCAGCTAAATAATCCCGCATTTTATGCCAGTTTATTCTACGATTAAAGCTTTGTGCTGCCATAAAAGCGTTATCACCATCAGCTATAATCATGACTCGATGAAGATTTCTCATTCGATTTTTAACCTTGTTTTGGGTTTTTGTTTTCTTGATTACAATTTAAACCGATTGGTGGAATAGGCTCTTTCCTTTATTTTTTTCAATTACTAAATAAGTGGAGCAAGTGCAAATAGAAAACCTCACCCTCAATCCCTCTCCTTATTAAGGAGAGGGAAGCCGGAGCTAGGATAAGGGTCAAAAACGGGTCTAAAATTTCTGAAACCTATATGGACACTCAGATATCCCTCTCCTTGATAAGGAGAGGGAAAGATTTTTACGTAGTAAAAAGCGAGGGTGAGGTTGAGCGGTTTCTTATCAATCAATGGAAAACGTTATTTCCACTAGCTGATTAAAGTAAATACATGAAATCAAGAAAGCACAATAAATTTACTACTAATTATGGATATCAATAAATCCTTACCTGTGAAGATTCAAGCTCATGAAGCAAATTTAATTCAAACTAAAAATGAAATTCAGAAGTTTATCAAAATGTCTGAGGGTTTATTGTTTGACCAAGTTGGGCTGGATGCTCTTATTGGAGCGATTCCTGGAGTCGGGGGAATGTATACGGGAATAATGGGTATTTGGCTACTATTACAATCCTACAAAGTACGAGCCGAAAACGAGGATAAATTAATGATTGTTGCTCTTACTTTTGTTGATGTAGTGGTAGGAATAGTCCCTATTTTTGGCGACATTATCGATACATTTTTACGAGTTCATGCTTTGAATGGTAGTCGCTTGATTACACATATCGATAAACAACTTTCATTAATTGAAAATACTAGAGAACAGTTAAATCAAGGTTTTAATCCCGATTTAAGTTCGTTGGAAAACCTATTGCTCCGATAATTCTGAACTTGAAAATAACGCTTGCTTTATCTAACTAAAAAGGAAAATAGTCAAATGAATAAGTTAATTGCAGGTATCGCAGCATTAGGTTTATGTTTCGTTTCTCCAGGTATTGCGAATTCCCAGCAGATTACTAGATTTGAGCATCAAGACGATACATACTATCACCAAAACTTAAATTCAAAAGGTGTTGCACGCTATAAATATAAAATACCTGCGAATACTTTTGGAGTTTTCACTCTCAAAAATCACAGCGGGAGGTCAGATTTTGATATTTCTGTGTATGATTCTAGCAATGGACAATTACTATCTGAAGCAGATGAATTGGGAACACAAACAGAGTTAGTTATTACACCATTTTTTACCCAGAATAAAGATGTAATTATTAAAGTAGTCAACTATGGTTCCCAAACATCTCGATACAAACTTTATGCAAATCATGTAAATCCTGCGACTAAATTTTTGATTGCATTAGCTGGTTTTCCTTTCTGTAGTTCAGCACAAAATGTTGACGATAGAATATCTTCGAGAGCATTTACAACTATGTCCTCAATTATTCAAGGTAACAGTTTTGGAGGTGTAGCTAAAGATGTTTTAATTAATGAAGTAACTATGGAAATGAAGAAACAATTTGGTTACGGATGTACGGGTGAAGTTATGGTTAATTGGGGTGTTTCTATGTTTAAAGGTATTCTTCGGAATTATTAATTATTTAAATTAATTACAGATTGATTTTTATTCGATATTGATGTTAAAAGCTTACCAATTTAAACGGTAGGCTTTTTTTTATGAGAGCATCCTAAATATTTTAAAATATACAGTCAACTCACTGCCACGTTTGTGCTTCCATATTTATACTTACTGCCATCAACTCCTTCCACTAATACAGCTGCGCGGAATTCAAAAGTAAAAAGTCTTTTAGGATAAGGATTTTAACTATTAGGAATGGTTGCCAAATTTCTGCCGTACTGTATTAGGGATGCAACTTGTATTTTCTACACAACGTATTAATCAGGGTTTGAGACAATTTTACTGCCATCAACTGCTTCCACCTTACTGTCATCTTCTCGGTAAAGTGACAATTTGTTTAGCTGTTCAGGGACTCGTTTCCAACTAATCCGAATTAACCCAATCGGTGGGGAAGTAAATTCTTTCTTTAAGGCTGGATTAAAGGAGAGTTTCCAACTAATCCGAATTAACCCAATCGGTGGGGAGTTCTCCAATAACATCTAACTGCACTGTATAGTACAGTTTCCAACTAATCCGAATTAACCCAATCGGTGGGGCATACCCAATTAACGGGAATATATTGCCTGAATAAAGTTTCCAACTAATCCGAATTAACCCAATCGGTGGGGAAACTGTCGCAAGAAATGCTGCTTTTGCTCTTATTGAAAAGTTTCCAACTAATCCGAATTAACCCAATCGGTGGGGTTTTGATGGAGACATTGAAATCACTGAAGGATACGAGTGTTTCCAACTAATCCGAATTAACCCAATCGGTGGGGTGGCTAAGTTCAATTCTATTCGCAGCATCTTTTGTTTCCAACTAATCCGAATTAACCCAATCGGTGGGGTTTTAACATCTAACTAAAAAACAAATTTGCTCGGTTTCCAACTAATCCGAATTAACCCAATCGGTGGGGAACTTTTTTAACGACAAGAACAACGCTGTTAAGGTTTCCAACTAATCCGAATTAACCCAATCGGTGGGGTATCCCTGCAAATTTTGTGGGGTGACTACGGACAAAAGTTTCCAACTAATCCGAATTAACCCAATCGGTGGGGTCGTTTCTTAAAGAACGAAAATAATCAAAAGAGAATAGTTTCCAACTAATCCGAATTAACCCAATCGGTGGGGATTTCTTAAAAAGAAATCACATACACGCCAATTTATGTTTCCAACTAATCCGAATTAACCCAATCGGTGGGGAAGAGAATCATTGAAAAGTTTGAAAATAACGAAAGTTTCCAACTAATCCGAATTAACCCAATCGGTGGGGGAGAATTAATTCTTCCAGCGACAGAAATGGAAATGGATCGTTTCCAACTAATCCGAATTAACCCAATCGGTGGGGTAAGAGACAAGAAAGATATAGCGGAAGAAATTAATAAAGTTTCCAACTAATCCGAATTAACCCAATCGGTGGGGTGTTCCCAGCAGTTTCAAACCCTAGTCTCTCGTAAAAAGTTTCCAACTAATCCGAATTAACCCAATCGGTGGGGTAATTTCAATTTTTCTGAGAAGTTAGAATCTGTTAGTTCGTTTCCAACTAATCCGAATTAACCCAATCGGTGGGGGTCGTTCTTCTGTAGGAAGAGGTATTCCAGAATATAAAGTTTCCAACTAATCCGAATTAACCCAATCGGTGGGGTCTTTTCAGAAGCCAATAGATGTGATGGAATTCGTAATGTTTCCAACTAATCCGAATTAACCCAATCGGTGGGGTGGTGTTCACCGTATGTTTTTAGTAAATAAAGCTAATGTTTCCAACTAATCCGAATTAACCCAATCGGTGGGGTTTGTTAGAAAAAAGCAGCCACGTGGTTGCTTTAGAGTTTCCAACTAATCCGAATTAACCCAATCGGTGGGGAAATATAATAGCGGTAAAACAGTTCCGAATTCTAATGTTTCCAACTAATCCGAATTAACCCAATCGGTGGGGAATATGGTGAAATTTCTTTTACAGAAATTAAAGATAGTTTCCAACTAATCCGAATTAACCCAATCGGTGGGGAAAGACAAAAGAGGAAGTCTTAGACTTTCCACCTAACGGTTTCCAACTAATCCGAATTAACCCAATCGGTGGGGGGCTGTTTGAAAAACAGCATAAGTCGAGGTCAGTTAGAGTTTCCAACTAATCCGAATTAACCCAATCGGTGGGGGGAGTCAGCCACTGAGGCGACTCCGGCAACTATAACGTTTCCAACTAATCCGAATTAACCCAATCGGTGGGGGCAGCCAGAATCAAAAAGGCAGCAAGTCCGGAGGATAGTTTCCAACTAATCCGAATTAACCCAATCGGTGGGGTTTTTTTGTTTATCAGTTGCATAGTCTGTATTCATCAGTTTCCAACTAATCCGAATTAACCCAATCGGTGGGGTACAACATTTTGGCAGTATTTACTACTGCGGCTTTTAGTTTCCAACTAATCCGAATTAACCCAATCGGTGGGGCGAAAGGATAACACGAGTAATATTGTATTATAGGGAAAGTTTCCAACTAATCCGAATTAACCCAATCGGTGGGGTAACATTTTCGCTTTTTCCTAACTAGCTAACTTGTTTCCAACTAATCCGAATTAACCCAATCGGTGGGGATCTGGCGCTCCTGCAAGGACAGGATTAGTCAACATGTTTCCAACTAATCCGAATTAACCCAATCGGTGGGGGCTTTGGTTTTTGCGTCTTTGTTTCTTTCTATTTTCGTTTCCAACTAATCCGAATTAACCCAATCGGTGGGGCAGTCAAAATGCGAATTGGAATGCGAACTGGAAAGTTTCCAACTAATCCGAATTAACCCAATCGGTGGGAAAAAAATTTGCTAAGTGAATAACGAAAAAAACGAAAACAGTTTCCAACTAATCCGAATTAACCCAATCGGTGGGGGATTGTTTGTTTCAATTTTACGAAGGCAAGTACAAGTAAGTTTCCAACTAATCCGAATTAACCCAATCGGTGGGGCACTTATCTTTAAGGATTTGCTAAAATGTCTAACGTTTCCAACTAATCCGAATTAACCCAATCGGTGGGGAAAAATTTGACGAAGCATTAGAATTAGCAAGAAAGTTTCCAACTAATCCGAATTAACCCAATCGGTGGGGAAAAAGATTCTGAAAAAGAGGCTCTTGCCTCTTTGAAGTTTCCAACTAATCCGAATTAACCCAATCGGTGGGGCTCACATTTTTCTGTCTTCATTTGATTAGCTAACGTTTCCAACTAATCCGAATTAACCCAATCGGTGGGGCGGTTTGTATTGATGGAAATTGTGCAGGATTTTAAAGTTTCCAACTAATCCGAATTAACCCAATCGGTGGGGCAGAAGGGGAAAACATTTTCTTCTCTGAAAAAGAGAAAAAGTTTCCAACTAATCCGAATTAACCCAATCGGTGGGGGATCAAAAAGATTCTGAAAAAGAGGCTCTTGCCTCTTTGAGTTTCCAACTAATCCGAATTAACCCAATCGGTGGGGTTTTTCAATATATTTGTTAAATGCTGGCGGATATTTAGGTTTCCAACTAATCCGAATTAACCCAATCGGTGGGGAATTCGTGGAATTGAAGTTTTAAAAAGCTACCGTTTCGTTTCCAACTAATCCGAATTAACCCAATCGGTGGGGGTTCCCCGTTGTATTTACAGGAGGATTCACCAAGTTTCCAACTAATCCGAATTAACCCAATCGGTGGGGACAGTATTGAAAAAATCTCTAAGTCAGATATAAAAGTTTCCAACTAATCCGAATTAACCCAATCGGTGGGGGATAAATGTTTTCAAGATAGGAGGGTATTTCCAACGTTTCCAACTAATCCGAATTAACCCAATCGGTGGGGCTGAAGAAAAAAAAGAAGAATGCGAACCTAAGGCACAGTTTCCAACTAATCCGAATTAACCCAATCGGTGGGGCAATATTCAAAACATGGGTTTTGGTATTGGACAAAGAAAAAGTTTCCAACTAATCCGAATTAACCCAATCGGTGGGGAAACTGAAGAAGAAGTTGAAACTGAAGCTGAAGAAGAGTTTCCAACTAATCCGAATTAACCCAATCGGTGGGGCAAGGGGTCGTGATGTTGGCGTGCCTCACACACCTCAAGTTTCCAACTAATCCGAATTAACCCAATCGGTGGGGATTTCATCTATTTGCTTACTTAAAAGCAATGCATAGTTTCCAACTAATCCGAATTAACCCAATCGGTGGGGATTGGGCATGAGAGATAACTGAGAGAACCACCAAGGTTTCCAACTAATCCGAATTAACCCAATCGGTGGGGAAACTTTATCTTTATTTTGGGGAATTCTGCTTTAAAGTTTCCAACTAATCCGAATTAACCCAATCGGTGGGGTGCAAAACCAGGTCAGCGAGGCTATGAACCTCCCAGTTTCCAACTAATCCGAATTAACCCAATCGGTGGGGAAAACTAAAAGGGAAGCATATAGTTGGCAGTAAAGTTTCCAACTAATCCGAATTAACCCAATCGGTGGGGAATACGACAATCGTAGGTTTGCAAACTATGCAGTTTCCAACTAATCCGAATTAACCCAATCGGTGGGGGTGAATTAGAAGCAATGGCTTCCGGTTCATCTGATTTGGTTTCCAACTAATCCGAATTAACCCAATCGGTGGGGTCTAATAGTGGAAATGTAAGCATTAGCGGCAATAATAGTTTCCAACTAATCCGAATTAACCCAATCGGTGGGGTAGTGGAAACGGAATGAATGTAACGCAAATTAACGTTTCCAACTAATCCGAATTAACCCAATCGGTGGGGCGACGGCTATAGCAGTAAAGTTTCATGGGGTACTTGTGTTTCCAACTAATCCGAATTAACCCAATCGGTGGGGAAGCACTGAGAACCAGTTCAAAAAGTTTGATACTAATGTTTCCAACTAATCCGAATTAACCCAATCGGTGGGGTCCAACAAGATTACATTAATTAACCATGTAACAAAAGTTTCCAACTAATCCGAATTAACCCAATCGGTGGGGTAGATGAAAATAATCTAGCACATCTTGCTATAATAATGTTTCCAACTAATCCGAATTAACCCAATCGGTGGGGATGGCACCTTAAGCCTGGTAAATCTGAATATTGGGTGTTTCCAACTAATCCGAATTAACCCAATCGGTGGGGTGTTGAACTGGGGAGGTGTGTTGCTGCCAGTAAGGTTTCCAACTAATCCGAATTAACCCAATCGGTGGGGTAGAGACGATGTAGTTTATTTTTTAAAGGATTGTTTCCAACTAATCCGAATTAACCCAATCGGTGGGGTTTCCTTTTGGGTAGGTTCTGAAAAGATAACATTCCAGGTTTCCAACTAATCCGAATTAACCCAATCGGTGGGGATGGGTAAATTAGGACATAGGGAAACCTGTGTTCAAGGTTTCCAACTAATCCGAATTAACCCAATCGGTGGGGTGTAAGTAACATTAACTCCTATTAGTTTATTAATGTTTCCAACTAATCCGAATTAACCCAATCGGTGGGGACATGGTTAAAGAAGCTGACGGTCGCTGCATGAACGTTTCCAACTAATCCGAATTAACCCAATCGGTGGGGTTGCTCATCATTACGTGAAAAAGTAACGGTGTGATAAGGTTTCCAACTAATCCGAATTAACCCAATCGGTGGGGAAAGAGCAAGAGTTACAAGTCATGGTTTATAAGATAAAGTTTCCAACTAATCCGAATTAACCCAATCGGTGGGGGATTGAAAGATATAAAGCAAAAAATTGAGTTAGTTGAAAGTTTCCAACTAATCCGAATTAACCCAATCGGTGGGGAAACGGAGCGAAAGTTCCAAAAGTCTTAGTTACTGGAGTTTCCAACTAATCCGAATTAACCCAATCGGTGGGGGTTCAAAACAGAATTGCGCTTTTTTCTTTGTTTTCGTTTCCAACTAATCCGAATTAACCCAATCGGTGGGGAAACAAATTTATCTGAGAGCTACAAACGCATTTGTTTCCAACTAATCCGAATTAACCCAATCGGTGGGGTGGTTTAATTAGTCTAGCAGTAGCATCCGCACGTAATAGTGTTTCCAACTAATCCGAATTAACCCAATCGGTGGGGAAACAGCCCAAGAGACCTGAAAGACGACCAATAAACGTTTCCAACTAATCCGAATTAACCCAATCGGTGGGGTTGATGAAAATAAGATGTATAACTGCCAACGGAGTAGTTTCCAACTAATCCGAATTAACCCAATCGGTGGGGTTTTTATTGCTTCTTTCGTAATTTTCAATCATCAGTTCCGTTTCCAACTAATCCGAATTAACCCAATCGGTGGGGTTATTTTACAGAAAGACGGAGTAATCATAATGATTAGTTTCCAACTAATCCGAATTAACCCAATCGGTGGGGGAGAAAACTCTATAATGCTTGCAAAAGCATAATAGGTTTCCAACTAATCCGAATTAACCCAATCGGTGGGGAGAGATTATATTTTCAATGGAAAGAAGGTTGGAGAGTTTCCAACTAATCCGAATTAACCCAATCGGTGGGGTTTTTTATAATAATAAAAACAACTATGGTTGATAAGTTTCCAACTAATCCGAATTAACCCAATCGGTGGGGGGTTCACGCTTCTTCTGCTCGTGCAGAAGAGGGAAAGTTTCCAACTAATCCGAATTAACCCAATCGGTGGGGCGTCTCTACGCAAATTGGTGTGTAAAATTCTTTAAGTTTCCAACTAATCCGAATTAACCCAATCGGTGGGGGTCGCTTCTGTTTTGACTATTGCTCAGGTGAATATTGAAGTTTCCAACTAATCCGAATTAACCCAATCGGTGGGGTGCTAAGTTTTTCTATGAAAGCTTAGAAAGCATTAAAGTTTCCAACTAATCCGAATTAACCCAATCGGTGGGGAGTTCGTTCAGCAGCCCCTACCCAGTAAGAGTTTCAGCCGCCAAATCGACACACTCCTGAAAAACAGTATGTATCTCGCGCAAAACTGAACAAAACACAAGCCTCAAACCCTTGCCCTGCAAGCCATCGACACACTCCAACGAAAGAATAGGCATTTGAGCGATTTGGCGGAGTGTGTCGATTTTCATGTTACCTTTTTCTCCGTAGTGGGGCTAAAACCTATATGACATAATAGTTTGGTGGCTCTTGAGGATGTTCGCTACCAATAGTTAACACTCTGGAAACAGCATCTTCAGAAATCCAATAAAATCGCACGTTATCCTCAGATGGCTTGACAATTTTTTTCGATTTCTCAAAAAGTTGTCGCATTTCATCTAAATTTAAAAAGCATTCAAATACAGAAAATTGTACTCTTTGCCCGTAACCCTCTAAAAAGTTAGATAATTTAGTGCGTCTTTTATCATTAGGAATATCATATACAACAACCACTAACATCTTCAATACTAAGAATTAATTTGTTACTTAAGTATAAGATGCTTTACAAGTAATAAGTAAGAAGTAAAAAGTAAAAAGTAAGAAGTAAAAAGTAATAAATTGGTTATTTTTGTTTAAGTTTATTAATCGAAGATACTAATACCTTAATAATTTCTTCATTTTCTTGTATCATATTGTTGAATTTGGATTTCAGCACTAATTCTGATTTAATCATTATTTTTATCCAATAAAGAGTCTCATTAGCTTCTTTCAAGGCTATAGAATACTTGTTGATAAAATCTGCGTTTGATTGAGCATACTTAGCTTCCGAACAGTTTGCTCCTATTGATGTTCCACTTCTTAAAAATTGCTTAGATAATACCTTACCCGCATCGTCAAAAGGTCTTTTATTTAGTTCGCAATAAGCTTTGATAACTCTGATAGCAAAATTTTCTGTTCTTTCTTGAATACTAATATTACCCTTATGATTAACCATGAATCAAAAATAATGCGACAACTTGTTATTAATCGAAAAACAATAAATAACGTATCAAGTATAACTTCTTACTTCTTACTTCTTACTTCTTACTCATTACTTCTTACTTCTTACTTCTTACTTCTTACTTCTTACTTCTTACTCATTACTTCTTACTTCTTACTTCTTACTTCTTACTCATTACTTCTTACTTCTTACTTCTTACTTCAGTCTGCTCTTAGGTAAGATTCATAGATAATATCAGATAATAAACAGCGCTTATATCTCCTAACTTGTAATTGAATTGCATGTCGATATGTTACTTGAGAAATTAAATCTGGATGAGAAATTTCTTCATTCATGCGATTTTCAAACTGTTTCAGAAAAACTCTTCTAGCAGTTTGACTTAAATAAACTCCTCCTGTGGTTGCGACGACATCAAAGTCTTTCGGTTTAAATTCACTATTATTAATTACTTTTAAAACCAAACTATCAACAATAGGAGAACGAAATTCTTCCATTAAATCAAAAGCTAAATATGTTTTTTGCTTATCACCATAATGAAAATGACCGATATATGGTGAAAGTCCTTCGGTAATAATAAAGCTGAGTACATTATTAAATAAAAGTGTATAGCCAAAACTCAATAATGAATTTATCTCATCGGTGGGAGGCTGCCGAAATCTCTGAGAAAAACTAAATTTAGGATTAGTAATTAAATTCCCAAAGGCTGGAAAATATCTAGCAGCAGCAATTCCTTCATAACCGCGCAAAGTATCTAAGTTATCAACATAATTCAAAGCATCAATATCTTGATTAATTCCATAGATAGCTTCTTCTACTTTTCCTATTTTGCGTCTGCGATTAAATCGCATCAATAATTGTTTGGAATTCAATAATTTACCTAAAACAACCGCTCTTGATACGCTAAATCGAAATAAATCATCATTACGTCTTTCTACTTGAACTAATTGATTATCCAGATGAATAGATTTTTCGCTCCATAAGTGACCATGATATGTACCAGTTTGACTGAGAAATACCACGGGAATTTGTTCTTTTAAACAAGCTTGAATTACTGGAGTTGATAATTGAATATTACCGAATACTATAATTTGCTCTACTTCCCGAATCGGAACTTCAAGCTTCGGTTTTTCTGAGACATGAATAATAAACCGCTGATAATCTTTATAGATATTTGTTCCTTGTTCAATTAAGTATATAGCCGCCATTTCTTGATTCCAAATATTTTTTTGAAAAGGACTATCATCCTCTGCTGTTTGTGGAGGTTTTTCCGTGATTGTTTCGGCAAAATATGGTTTGTGTAGATAACGTATATTTTCATAACCCAAACCAGCAAAACCGTTAGTTATTGAATTAGAAGCTTCAGCTAATTCTAAACTGCTTTCTTCTTTCGATATTGGTTGCGATAGACTTTTTTTTTACTAGTTTTTCTAGTTCTCGTTTTCTCGCGATTGTTTTCAATAGCTGACCTTAATTTAGCTTTATTTGTATCTACAGGGAAAATTGCATCTTCTAAAAAACCATGACCTAAAAAACGAAAACCGCGTTCAAAGCTAGTAATTTGGGTTTTCTCGGTATTTATTTCTAACCCCATCGAATCCAATAAATCAATCACTTGCGATTTTGCGATCGCGATTCGTTCTTGACTAGTTGATAAAACCAAAAAATCATCAGCATAACGCACGATTTCTAAATCACTAGCGCTAATAATTCCATCAAATTCATGGAGATAAATATTTGCCAAAATTGGAGAAATAACCGCACCTTGAGGAATACCTTTTTGAGGTAAGATTAGCCCTTCTCTAGTTTCCACACCAACCGAAATCCAAGCTTTAATTAAACATAAAATACCTGGGTGGTCAATATGTAACCTTACCTGTTGTAACAAGCGATGATGGTCAATATTATCAAAAAACTTGACGATATCAGCATCCAAAACCCAGACATAACCCATGTCTCGCCAATCGGCTATTTTCTCTACCGCATTGATATAAGATAAATTAGGACGATAAGCAAAACTTACAGGTGAAAATTTCTCTTCCATTAACGGACTAATTACATTTAATAGAGCTTGCTGAACAATTCTGTCTCGAATAGTAGGAATTTTTAACTCTCTTTGGGAGCCATTTCTTTTGGGAATAATTACCTGCTTGCAAGGAGAAGGTTGATAGCTACCATCAGCAACAGAATTCATTAACTGATAAATGTTAACCGTTTGATTGCTAGCAAAACTACTAATAGTTTCACCATCAACACCCGCACAACCGCGTTTATCAGCAACCTTTTCCCAAGCACGCTGAAAATTATTAATATCGATAAATAGACTGGAAATCATGATAAGTAAGAAGTAAGAAGTAAAAAGTAAGAAGTCAAAAGTAAGAAGTAATAAACTTGTAGGGTGCTGTACTTACGAGATAATTGTCGATTTTGACAATGAATTGTCGTCTTACCGTCACGCACCAATCAGTATTTAGAAGTCAAAAGTAAGAGGTAAGAAGTAATTAATAATTGATAATTGTTCACTGCTTACTAATAACTGATAACTGTTCACTGTTAACTGTTAACTGAAAACTGCTCGACAATTCGCTTTAATTCTTGAACCATAAAAGAATCAGCATCAGCTTTCAAAAATAATTGCAATAAAGTCTGGTAGTACCATAATGTTCCTTCTTTACCACCTTTAAATTTTCCCCAAGTAGATTCACCATTGTTAGATAAATCTCTCAAAATACTGCGAGCGTTATGCAATTTGTCAGCTAGCGATACCTTACGAATAGAAGCAGAAGCACCACGCAAATTATCAATATATTGCTGTTTGCGCTGCAACCAAGGAGGTTTTGGTATAGTATTCGTATCGCTGCAACCATCAACTATTTCCGCAACTTTTAGTCCAAACATATCAAAAATTACTTCACGAGTTGCTTGTCCTCCTTGGTCTTCTACTGCATCATGTAATAATGCAGCGATAGCTTCATCTTCATCACCACCATCTTCTAACACCAATGCAGTAACGCTTAAAAGATGACTAATATACGGAATATTGCTTCCCTTCCTTATTTGTTCGCGATGTAATCTTGAAGCATAAACTAAAGCTTGTTCAAAACGATTTGTTAAAAAATATTTTTGTGTTGTGTTTAAATTCATATTATTTAAAGGTCAAAGGTCAAAGGTTAAAGGTTAAAGGTAAATTAGAAAAGGTAACAAGGAGAAAAATAACTCCTAACTGTTCTCTTATATATAAAGCTTATAAGTAGCTTCCATTTCTCTTCTCATTCTGTCTCTTAAATCCAAAGGAAAAATCACTTCAACATTTGGACACCAAGCTCGTAAACGCATGACAATATTATTGTCGTCAACTCGATAATCAATTTTGCAATAAATATCGTATTCGGAACGAGATTGTACTGTAGAAATCAATTGTTTCTGTTCTAAAGATGCTTTTGGTGTGTAAGATTTAATCAGTTTTTCTACCTGTTTACGGGTAATTTTATGAAACATATCATCTCTTTCTGTTCCTTCGATATAATTACCGTAAAAATATTGGTCAAATCTTAGTATTAATAATGCTTGGGGTTTATGAATATCAAATCCCCAAACTGCTGACATTTTATCTTTAATTTCATCTGGATTTGGTGGATATTTACCGTAACATTTATCTAAAAAGTGTTTGGGTATATCAAGGTTATCTGCATTAGAATCTAATTTATTTAATTCATCTAAATTAATAATTTTATCAAGTCGATAGTCATACCAATCTATTTTACTCCAAGGATTCTTCCTGTTTGACTGAGGAATTTGACCATAAGCAAATAAATAAGGTGCGCGTTTATAGTAATAAATACAGACTGGATAAACAATACAATCAATTGTTTCTTGATATAGTTTAGCGCTACGATAGTTTAATTTAACTAATGGTACTTTGTCCCTTTTCCAAAGACTTTTTATTTTCTGCTGCAATAGCTCTATATGTTCGTTTAAACTTGAATGAACTATATATTCTGCATGAATAAAAAATCTTTGTATACCGTTAATAGGTTGTGAAAGAGAATTATTAAAAGCTGATAATTCATGATTTGTGAATTGTTCTGAGGTAATTTCTTTGTTCTTCAGAGAACTTAAGAAAACTTCCGGGAATCGATTTACTTTTGTATATATAACTTTGCCACTATATTTTTTGATATTTAACCAACCTAAATTTACTAAAGATTGAAAATCGTGGTCTTTTAAATTACGAGCAGTAACTGCAAACAAACGTCCTTCTGGTAACGATTTGGAAAATTTTTTATTAACAGTTAACGATTTTACTTCTGATTGCATGTGTTGAGATTTATTTTTAGCTATTCCACCTTGGAGTAGATTATTTAGTTCATCACCTTCAAAAGAATAATATTTTTTTAGCGATTGACACCAGCGGTTTTCATCAATTCTTAAACTTGATTCAAACAACCATTGCTTTAGTTTAATAGCACATCGACATTCTTCTTTGATAAAATCTTGGTTTAACTCATTTAGGCTATGTAAGCTTGGTATACAATCACGTTTATGATATTTCTTAGCATCAATAAAAAATAAATCGCGCCATTCTAAAAAACTAAACTCTTCTTTCAAGTCTAATTTTACTTCATCACTTTCATCCCCATAAATAGAACGTAAGATAACCCATAACCTTACAGCTTTTGCTAAATTTTGCTTCAGAGAACCTGCTGTTAATATCTTGAGAACTTCAACACTAGGAGGATAGTTAAAAACTTCTCTCTTCATTCTGCTTTGATTTGTACTTTTGGTAGATGTCTCTACTTTAACAGCAGGTGGAATACGCTATTTCCATCTTGTCGCTTAAATAATAATAGCTTTACTTTTTATATTGCTCCCGCAAGTAATTAGTTTTTTATTCATTACGGAAATATTATTATGACCAAATTTCAAGAACGATTCAATGCAAAAATGAAAGAATGGTACGACAGTGAAAAGAGCAGCAGCAACCTTTTTACTACAGAATATCAAAGAATGCTTGCTTATCTATGGTCTTTTAATGAAGCTAGAAAATCTGAAGAGAATAATTCAGAAATCAAAGAATTTGGAAGTGCAAATAGGAAAGCTATTGGAGATTCAAATTACGATAATTTGCTTCGTACAAGAGACTATTGCTGTCGTTGTGGAGAAACATATAGATTAGAAAATCTATCTATTTGTGTAGAATGCGATAATCTTTTTTGCTATCGTTGCAGTCGTAAAAAATGCGGTTGCGGTGGGGAAGTTGTGGGCTAGTACCGCTACGCGGAAGTAAGAAGTAAAAAGTAATAAACTCGTAGGGTGCTGTGACGGTTACAGAAATTTTCTATTATGAAAATGATAATTGCCGTCTTACCGTCACGCACCAATATGACTTCATTCCTCGATAAAATTCCCCAATCGCAATTAACTTGATATCATATGTACTTGTCTGTATATAGTCGTCTATGAAATGGTTCATTTAGTACAACAAAATCACAACCGAGACTTTTGGGATAGAGTAGAGAGAATTTTACCCGATTGGGAAGAACGAAAAGAATGGTTAGCGAAAAATGGCGCGGTTTTTACGCTGTAATTGATTTTGGAAAGTGGTTCTTCAACTTTTATCTCGGTAAACTTCCCGACGATGTTTTACTTTAACGACAGTCACTAATAAAATATCATCATATATTTGGTAAATAATTCGATAATCACCGACTCTAATACGATACAAATCATCATCCTGTAACTTTTTAACCCCACTTGGGCGAGGTTCTATTGCTAATTCTTGAATTTTTGCATCTATTCGTTCTTTAATATCTTTTGGTAGTTTTTTGAGTTGCTTTGATGCACCCTTAGTCAATTCAACTTGATAATTCACGCAGTTTCTCTCTTATATTCTTCCCATGAGATTGTTCCGTTTCTCTTCGCATCTGCTAATTGGGCACGAGCATCTCTAATGTCTTCTTCATCTTCTAATAGTTCTAAAACTTTTTCTAAAGTACTTTCGGGTGCTATATCCAAATGTGCGGATATTAATTGAATTAAATCTTGACGTTTTGTTTTAGTTTCCATAGCTATTTATGTTTATTTCCTAAAGGTTATTATAGACTCATTAATAGCAAGATATTGTACGTTACTTATTTTACCCAATCTAAATCTATGTTTGGTTGAAAAAAATTAATGCTTACAAACAAGTGTTGATTTCAACAAGCAACCATAATAATTGGGGGAAAATAATGATTCAAGCAATTGATTCAGAACAGGTATTCGTTTCAAACTTAGAACAGTTCATCAGTAAAGCTGACAAATTTATCAAAATATATTATTCGGGTGTCAGTGATGAAAATCACGTTCAAGAAATAGTACAAGAATTGAAAAATTTAATATTAGATACCGACTTGAAACAATTGGAAATTGATTACCAGAACTATTGTGAAATTAAAGACTTGATGGGGGATTGGGATGAATCGGCTTGGTTTTGAATGGGTGTGAAAGGTTGATTTAGTTTTCTACCGCACCTAATGCTTTGAGCGTAGAGATTTCGGCTTCGGTTAAGCCTTTGACACCTGTGATGTTCATGCGTTCGTAAGGGCGATCGCTCTTTAGTGTTTTTAGACATTCGCCAGTTTTAATGTCCCAAAGTTTTGTAGTTTCATCCATGCTATAACTACCAAGAGTTTTACCATCAGGACTAAATGTAACTGACCTTACCGAATTGGTATGCCCTTCTAGAGTATGAACACATTTTCCGTTATTAATATCCCAAAGCCTTGCGGTTAAGTCGCGGCTCCCACTAGCAAGCGTATTACCATCGGGACTAAATGCAATTGTATGTACGCGATCCAAGTGACCCCTCAAAAGTATGGACACATTTACCAGTTGCAATATTCCATAGCTTTATAGTTTCGTCATCACTCCCACTAGCAAGCGTGCTGCCATCTGGACTAAATGCTAATGAGCATATTTCATTAATATGTCCTTCTAAAGTTTTAATCAGTTTTCCAAGACTAACATCCCATAACTTTATAATTAGGTCATAACCTGCACAGGCAAGAATTTTACTATCTGGACTAAAAGTAACTGAATTAACCCAGTCTGTATCTCCCTGCAAGGTATGAACACATTCTCCTGTCAAAACATTCCACAGCTTTACTACTGCATCATGATCTCCACTCGCAAGAATTTTACCATCTGGACTAAATGCTAATGAATTTATCCAATTCGTGTCTGAATGCAAAGTATGCACACATTTTCCAGTACTAAGATGCCAGAGTTTTATTGTTGAATCATAATCCCCACTCGCAAGAATTTTACCATCTGCACTGAAAGCAACTGCTCTTACCACACTACTGTGCCCTTCATAAGTATGAACACATTCTCTGTTAGCAATATTCCATAATCTTACAGTTGGCTCACCACTACCACTAACAAACTTCTTAAAATCTGGACTAAAGGCAATGGCTCTTACTAAATTAGTATGTCTTTGCAAAGTATATAGGCATTTTTTTGTAGAAACATCCCATAACTTTATAATTTGGTTATAACCAGCACTAGCAAATATCTTGCCATCTGGACTAAAAGCAACGGCATTCACCGAACTGGTATGTCCTTCTAAAATATGTAAGCATTTTCCAGTAGTATCCCAAAACCTTACTGTTTGGTCATCACTTCCACTAGCAATTATCTTGCAATCTGGGCTAAAAGCTACTGAATCTATTCGATGAGTATGTCCTTGTAAAGTACAAACACATTCTCCGGTTGCAATATCCCACAACTTTACAGTTTTATCAAAACTACCACTGGCAACTATCTTGTTATTAGAACTGAAAACAACTGAAGTTACTTTGTGAGTATGTCCTTTGAAAGTCTTAAGTAATTTTTTAGTTGCAATATCCCATAATTTTACAGTTTTATCTCTACTACCACTAGCAATTATCTTGCCATCTGGGCTGAAAGTAACCGAGCATATCCTTAACTCGTGCCCTTGCAAAGTTTGTAGACATTTTCCTGTTATGATATTGTTCCAAAATTTTAAAGTATTATCCGCACCGCAACTTGCGATTATTCTGCCATCTGGGCTAAAAGCGACGGAACTCACCCAATGAAAATGACCTTCTAAAATATAAACACATTCTCCAGTCACAATATTCCATAACCGGATAGTGCGATCTCCACTGCAACTAGCAAGCATTTTGCCATCTGGGCTAAAAGCTAATGCATTTATCCAATGAGTATGTCCTCTACAAATTAAGATTTGTCTCCCATTGGCAGTGTCCCACAAACGAACCATATTGCTACTATCACCTGTAGCTAATAATTTACTGTCCGGACTAAATTCTACTGCTGTAACATCACCTAAATTACTAGTAAAAATGCAGTCAGCCAAATTCGCCTTTGCAAAATCAACACCGCTCAAACTCGCATCACTAAAATCCGCTCCTTTAACCACAGCAGCCGATAAATCCTTCCCTTCCAAACTTTCATTATCAAACTTCACTGCCAAAGTAGTTGCATTCCCGCCAATATAATCAACCTCCGCTTCGCTCTTACCCTTAGTCTCTTCAATTACCTTAACCAGCGCTTCATTATCCCCCACCATTCCCAACATCAGATCCATCACCGCTAAAGTAAGTGGCGATCGCCCAAAATTTCCCCTCAATTTCTCCAAAGATTCTTTAGTAAATCCCTTTAATGGAGCAATCGCAATACAATTTCCCGAATTATCTAACTGTCGCTCAAAATAACCAGACCAAGTATAATCAACGGGTACAGCAGCCACATCCAAACAAGATTGTGAAGAAGCTAATTCCGTAAAATCATCAGCTAAAGCTCCCAACTCAGCCGCAAATTTATACGCTACAAAAAATTCCAATAACGAACGATGAGCCGGAGTATAATCTCCATTAGCATTACGAATCAGCATCGTTTGCCCCATCATATCGTAATGCCAATGATCCAAGTCATTTTGTTCTTGCACCATAGAACCAAATAAGCGCCGAATCCTATCGGGAAACAACTTATAGTTAATGCTCATTTGGTCGCTCGAAAGCATTTCCCAAGATAGTTCGCACAAGAAATACAGCTTATCTGCCAAGGAAGTAAATGTGCGTTCGGCTTTGATATCCCGCTCCATCTTTCGTCGCACTGCATACAAATAAACCCGCGACATATCCACAGGTTTACCCGCTTCAATATCTGGTAATGCTTCTAAAATTAAATCGGTCATTACCGGACGACGAGCCAAGTCCAACAATTGCGGATTGCCCATCACTTGGTCAACCGTTGCGGCTTCCGCTTGATGTAACAATACTTGTCTTATTTGCTCGTCGTTGAATTTCTCCAATTCCAACACTTCAAACTGGGGTGTTTCTCCGGTTAAGTTTTTAGTAGAAGCTTGTAACTCTGCGTTCAGTAAAGCCCGTCCTTCTTGAGCTTCGGGAAAATGTTCCGTGCGACAAGTTAAAATCACCTTGGCACCCGGAACCACAACCTTAGCCAGTTCCCAGAAATTATTAATCATCTGCTGACGGTCAACTTTTGCAGCCATTTCGTCAAAACCGTCAAAAATTAGCAGCAGCTTACCCATGCGGTTCAACTGGTCGAAGACATCGCTATTTATGCGGATATTATGCTGAGTAAAAAAGAACCCAGCCAAAACATTTTCTACATTCAAAGCTTTAGCAAAATCCCGCAATGTAATTACTACAGGTAAACGGGGACGCTCTAAACCTCTTTTTTGAGCATCTTTGTAGCGCTGTAATGCAGTCCAAGCATAGTGAAAAGCAAACCAGGTTTTACCAGTACCGAATTCACCCAATATAGAAATATGCTCCTTTGCGGGGGTCATCCAACCATAAATCAATATAGCCATCAATCCAACCGTCTTCTTCTTCATAACGGCTTACACCTATGCGTCGTTTAGTAACTGGGTCAAGTTCTTCCTTAGTACAGGCTAAAGGTACATACTTAGTATCAACCTTTCGGCGTTTAATTTCCGCTTCCAACCAATTAACATAACCGCTAAAATCAGCATCAAGGTCAATCAGTTCGTCAAAAGTATAGCAATCAAGAAAACGGTTTTCTTCCTTCTTAACCTCATCCCGCGCTGCTCTAGAAATTCGACGAGTAGTTACCAACCAACCTTCATCAGTTTTTTGTTCCTGCACCGAAGAACGCAAAGCCATAACATCGCTAAGTCCGATTTCTCCAGCAATTCCACGTACTAAGATGCGGTCAAAACTACGTCTTACAGGAATGTTAATGATAAATTCAAAATACTCTTCTGCCCAAACTTCATGATTTTCAAAGCTATAACCTAAAGTTTCAAACCAACCGCGCATTTGTTGAGCTAATGCTATGGCTCTGCATTGATTTTCAGACGTTACCTGTAACGTCTCTACATTCTTGTCGGGTAATGCTGGATAATTCTGTGCTGCTAATCGTGCAATTTCTGTACGAATACCTTCTAAAGTCGGCATTCTATCAAGCTGCTCTTGAATATTTTTGATACTTGTATGTAAAGAACCAATTTGCTGGCTCATCATCGTATCTGCTGGGTTGCGGGTAAGTCTAACGACTTGCGAAAACACGATGTAAAACGCTGCAATTTCCCGCTTGATATCAACTCTCAAACTTTTGATTTCATCACCCAAAGCATAAGCATCGACAAAAGCATCTACCTCAGACAGCAATATTGAAGGGTTATTGTGGTCAAATGCTTTGCGAAACGCTGCTTTAATTTCTTGTTGACGAAACAACTCAAGAATGGGCTGTGGCTTACCAACACCATATTCTACAAGAGTATAAGCATATACCCCGCTAAAATCTCCCGGTGGATGCTCTGGGTCAATTTTAAACTGCTTAAGTAATTTAATTACAGTTTCATTACGCTGAACCTTTTCTTTAATCACAGGTTGAGCGATGCCACTAATTGCTTTAAACAGCAAATCCAGATTAATTAGGCTCATGGAAAGAGATTGCGGTAAACAAAGGGTGTTGTAACTGTCAGCAGTTATTACCATTAAAAATTATACACCGCAATATCTTGGTCTAACTTTATACTTTTTCAATGATTTATTTAAGTGGATATAGAAATAAAACATACACCTTGAAATAATAGTACGCAATTACTAAATTGTTGACAATAATTACTTCCGAAATCGCAAAGATTTAGTATAATATTTGCGCCATCTTCCAAAAAGCAATGTAAGCGCGCATATCAAGTTAACCCACAACAAATAAACGCTACTCCCAACTCCGAATCAATCATGGGAGTGGTTGAACGCTTGACCTATCACTCCGAAGAGTCGGGTTATACGGTAGCGCGGTTACAGCGTCCAAGGGTATCGGAATTAACTACCATTACGGGCAGCTTTGCAGGTATTCAGCCCGGACAAACGCTTCAACTTAATGGTTTCTGGCGCGAACATCCCTGCGGACGGTTTGCAATTTCAAGTTACCAACTACAAGGAAACTAAACCAGCAACAATCACGGGAATCGAAAAGTATTTAGGTAGCGGATTAATTAAAGGAGTTGGTCCGGTAACAGCAAAACGTATCGTTGCTCATTTCGGTACAGAAACTCTCGATATTATTGACAATCAAATCGAGCGATTGCAAGAAGTGAATGGCATTGCGAAGAAACGTATTGCCATGATTCAGAAAGCTTGGAAGGAGCAACGAGCCATAAAAGAAGTGATGGTATTTCTTCAAAGTCATGGTGTCTCAACAACCTACGCGGTGAAGATTTACAAACATTACGGTGATTTGGCAATCAATAAAGTTAACGAAAATCCTTACCAGCTAGCAACCGATATTTATGGAATTGGGTTTCTCACTGCTGATAAAATTGCTCGTAATTTGGGGGTTCCTCCAGATTCGGAATTTAGATATAAAGCTGGTATTATCCACGTTTTAAGCGAAGCAGCAGATTCAGGACATTGTTATTTACCGCAACCGGAGTTAATACAACAGCTTTGTGAAAAACTAAAAACTGACGAACATCAACCACAAGAGGATGGATTAACAAAAGTCATCAGCGATATGTCTCTCAGCGATGAATTAATTAGAGAACGTGATGCTGATAAAGTATTACTCTGCTACAAACCAACCTTCTTCCATACCGAACAAAACCTAGCGCAACTTATACTTTCTCGTTTGCATCAAACGATAAATACAGATATACCTCGCGTTCATAATTGGTTGGAGCGTTTTAGCCAAAGCCGTAAAGTTTCATTATCAACGGAACAGCTACAAGCAGTTGAAACCGCAGCTTACTCAAAAATCATGGTAATCACTGGTGGTCCCGGTGTCGGTAAAACGTTTTGTACCCGGACTATTGTTTCATTATGGAAAGCGATGGGTAAATCAATCGCTCTAGCTGCACCAACTGGACGAGCTGCACAGAATAATTCGTAATTCGTAATTCGTAATTCGTAATTAATTAAGATTACATTTAAAAACTGAATATGAGATAATTATTAATAGTTAATTGACATTATAAAGATGATTCATAATATTAGTATAACTGACAGAACTAAAAAGTTTGCAGTTAGAATTATAAAAGCTTGTTGCTTCCTAGATGAAAAACCAGGAGTTAATCGAATAATATCAAGCCAATTACTTCGTTCTGGAACATCTATTGGTGCTAATGTTCGAGAAGCACAATCGGCACAGTCTGATAAAGATTTTCTTAGTAAACTAGAAATCGCATTGAAAGAAGCAAGGGAAACTCAGTACTGGTTGGAAATTATAATTGAATCTGAGTTAGTAGAGAAATCTAAGTTTGATTCTTTACTTCAAGAAGCTAATGAAATTGGCAAGATATTAGTTTCTTCTACTAAAAAACTTAAACAGAAATAATTACGAATTACGAATTACGAATTACGAATTATTTTGGTATGCTTGATTTATTTTTGGCATATTCATTATTTGAAGCGGTAGCGGATGATACGCAACTTCTCCTTGTTGGGGATATAGATCAGCTGCCGTCAGTCGGTGCTGGTAACGTTTTGGCAGATTTAATTCATTCGGGTAAAGTTCCGGTAGTACGGCTCACCCAAGTCTTTCGTCAAGCTGCAAGTAGTAAAATTATTACCGCATCTCACCAAATAAATCGCGGACAATATCCTTTGATTGAAACAATTTCCGATACCCCCGAATCGGATTGTTTGTGGCATGGAGGAGGTTTTCAGCCGGAGCATGGGGTACAAGCAATTAGCGAGTTAATCACAGATTTAATTCCCAGACTTGGTTTTAATCCTGTGACTGATGTACAAGTACTCGCACCAATGACGAGAGGTTTGGTTGGTACGCGCAATCTTAACAACGTACTGCAAAAACTCATTAATCCTCCTAGTCCCCAGAAGATAGAAGTAACAAGGGGTGGGATAATTTTTCGAGTTGGCGATACACCCGGAGGGTGTCGGCTTCGCCTATCGCGTTATTCAATTAACTAACGATTACCACCGGGAAGTTTTTAATGGGGATATGGGTTTTATTATTCATATTGACACTGAGGAACAGGAAGTTATCGTAAAATTTCAAGAACGTGATGTGATTTACGATTATGCCGATTTAAACGAACTGGCCGTCTTCTTGGAGCGTTAGCATTCACAAATCCCAGGGTTCGGAATATCCGGTTGTATTTTTGCCACTATACTCGCAACATTTCGTAATGTTGAGCAGGAATTTATTGTATACCGGCTTAACTCGTGCAAAGAAGTTAGCGATTATTATTGGTAGTAAGAAAGCGATAGGTATGTGCGTTCGTTCTAGAAAATCTCAGGAGCGATATACGCAGTTGAAGGAAAGGTTGATGAAAGTTTCTTGTATTCTAAATTAATTAACTAAAAGCTTTATTACAAAATTAAGATAATAGGTTTTTAGACGTTAGATAATATCTACGACGGATATTTAAAGGAGATATTTAACATGGCTGCATCAACAAACTCATCTCCCGTTGATAAATTGATAAACTATGGCGACATAAGCGAAATGGAAGCAACTCCCGATTATGTCAAAGAATTTGGCTTTAGTGCAGAACATATCCCCGAACTCATAAGTATGGCAGGTGATAAAGAGTTAAACTTTGGGGATGTTGACAGCTTGGAAGTATGGGCACCAGTTCATGCTGTGCGCGCATTAGGTCAATTACGCGCCGAAGAAGCAATTGAACCTTTAACTAATTTAATTCACGAACTTGATGATGATTGGATGAGTACAGAACTATCCAATTTCTTTGCTGAGATAGGACATAATGCAATTCCTGCACTCCAAAAGTATATAGGAGACTCTTCCCATGAAAGCTATGAACGTGCGGATGCTGCAATGTCTTTGACTCAAATCGTCGAGAAGCATCCAGAACTCCGCAATAAGTGTGTAACAATTTTAACAGGCGAATTAGAAATTTTGCAGATAATGACCCAGATTTAAACGCTTGTTTGGTTGGGGAACTGATTGATTTAAATGCAGTAGAGTCTGCACCCGTAATTGAACGTGCGTTTGCTGCGAATCAAGTTATACCTTATTTAGTGGGAGATTGGGGTGAAGTACAGGTATCTTTGGGGCTAAAAACAAGAGAAGAAGTTCCAATACGTAGATTTTCGCCCCAAGAAATATTTGAGTACTACGGGTACAAAACGAAAGCACAAAAACCACTTGGCTTTGCTACTAATTTAACAACAAAACAGAAGAAGAAAAATAAGAAAAGTAAAAAGCATAAGTAGATGCTTTACACATCAAATTTTTAACAATTTATTATTAATTGATAAATGCATTGGGTACAAATTACTTTACAATCCCAATGCAAGAAAAATCATTAATACATTTATCCCATTACTCAATATAATTAATTACTCCCGGTTCGCTCATTTTTTTTCGAGTTCAGAGATATTGCCTAAAATCGAAAAATCTATACACCGCAATAGTTTTCGCGATTTACCTAAATTTATCTTGAACTAACACTCTGCTCAAAAAACCCTACTTTATATGCGATCGCCCAAAGTCAGGAAGAAAGTACATTTGAATCATAGCCTGGAACCCTGATTAAATCGTTCAGCTTTCTTCTAACTCGATTTTAAATGGGCGAACGGTGAGTAATTAGGTATAATCCGCAGAAATATTCAAAAATATACCTGGAGCAGAGAAAAATACTTCTATCATTACAAGCAAGTTATCGATTTGAGAAGTTTATTATACTGGTCTACAAAATCATAAAACGTAGTTAGATTTATTATAACTAGTAGATAAACAAAATATTTAATATAAATACAAAATTAGCTGTTGCTGAGGGTGAAAAATCAATGAGAAGAAAGTAATGGAAAGCAACATAGAGGTTTATCGTTCAACAACCATCAAATTATTAGATAGTACTTTCTTGAATACCTTTATTTTGTCTGGTTTCGTTGAACTTGTAATTTGTTATGCTGATAACGAAAAATTTACAATTGAATTTCATCCCAATCAGATACCTATTTTAGAAAAGTTGTTGAACAATCTTCGCAGCGTTACGGAACAACAAATAAATCAAAAAATAGAAACTTTGCAATGGGAACTAGAAGAAATGAAAAGTTGTGATTGTCAAATCCAAGCATCAGAATTTTTGCAAAACGGTAACAGTGTAAAACAATAAATAATAGCTGATTTTTAACACATGGGGCAAGTCTTAAAACTGCCCTTTCACTTCATTCAATAAAAATATTTTACAATGAATATAATATTTGATTCAGAAATAGACGCTGTATCTGTAGCAGAACAGCTTTACAATGTTGAACGTTTGGATAATATTTTATTTATTCAAAATATTGATTTGAGAGCTTTAAATTTAGCTATTGCTTTAGCTCAGGTAAAAGTTGTTAAAAGAAATGCTAGTTTAAGATGTATGTTGCCATTTCCTAGTGAAGAAAGGGAATGTGCAGATGAAGAAACACCCAAAATTTATGTAGCTTGTCTGAGTGCTTATAATGCTGGGTATTTACATGGCTTGTGGATTGATGGCACTCAACAACCAGAAGATATCGAAGACGATATTAAATGGATGCTTTCATGGTCTCCAGTTGCAGATACAGAATCTTGCGACGAATGGGCAATACATGATTACGAATGTTGGGAAGGAATACAGCTTAGTGAATACGAAGATATAGAAAAAGTTTCAGAATTAGCACAACTACTTGAAGAACACGGTAAAGCTTACGCAGTTTACTATCAGCACTATGGAGATAATTATGCTACAGAAGAAGATTTTAAAGACCGTTATTTAGGTGAATACGAAGACGAAAAAGATTTTGTTTACCAGATGTGGGAAGAGTGCGGAAAGATTCAACAGCTTGAAGAATTAAATATTCCCACGTTCTACATCGATTGGAAAGCAATTGCACGAGACTGGTTTATAGATTCATATTTTTCAATTGAAGTCGGGCTTAGAAAAATCTACGTTTTTAATCGTTAAAAAAGCGGGCTGAAGTAAGTCAAACAACTCTACTTAAAAATTTACACATTAACTACCCACACATTTTCTCAAATTACTATAATTACTTTGTGCGAACTATCACTGATAAACAATAAGCCTTACTTCTTTCGTCAACATGAAAAAAGATTGGAGAAATGTAGAAAAAACCTTTCTTGAATTAGGAATTGACTACGAACTCAAGGATTGGCTTTACTGGTGCAAGGTAAACGATCGGGAATTCTACTATTCTCCTCAAAAAGGAAAATGGAAACTAAAAGGAAGTAGAGCTTGGCAACAAAGTGAAAGTACGGTTGATTTCATTAATCAAGCAAAAAATTATTCACCACCAGATAGAACCAAATACCAACAAAAGAAAACATCTAAGAAGTCGAACTCTAACAATCGCAAGAAGAAACAGAGTACTCGCACTAAGAACCAAACAGGAAATAATTATGATCTGCGTGAAAAGTTTCTCTACCGATTTGAGCAACATCTTATGATTCAAAGGGAGCGTAATTATAAAGTTGGTTGGATTTGGCGCTCTTTGATGAGCAGTTTCAAACTAACAGTAGCAGAAATTTGTTGGATGTCAGTTGTTTTCGACTATTCCCCTTGGTGGGCTTACTACCAAATTAAGAATCTTGGTATTCATATAAGCCACGAAGAAGTTTTCAGAATCATTGATTCCAATCGAAACCATTGGCTAAGATATTTTAAAAGCCGTTGGGGTGGTTGGAATGAAGAACAATCTAATAATTCCAACAAATCGACTAACAAAACTTTACCCCATAAATATCATCTCGAAGTATTACAATTGAGCTTCCCTTTTACAAAAGAAGAACTTAAAAGCGCATACAGAATAAAATCATTAGAAACTCATCCAGATACTGGGGGCACTGCTGAAGCTTTCAGAAGAGTACATGATGCTTACCAAATTTTATCAAAAATATAATTTGATAGAAATTTCAAGAAGCCTAAATTAGCACTAGCCGACGGTTGTAAAAACAATCTAAGCGGTGCATATCATGGGTTATGTTTACCTGTTACATTTCTCCCATCCCATCGGCAACCTAAAGAATCCGAAAGGAACTGCTCAACATTATTTGGGTTATACCAGCAGAAGTCTAAAAAAGCGTTTAGAAGAACACCAAAAAGGTGTAGGTGCAAAAATAACCCGTGCTGTTGTGCAAGATTATAAGTATAAATTGCAACTGGTTCGTCACTGGTCAAAATGTAATCGCGAATTAGAAAAACAATTAAAGCAGCGTCATAATTCAGTTAGCTTATGCCCGCTTTGTAAGCCGAGAAAAACTAATTACAAAAATTTAAAAATCAATCCTAACGTCATGTGCTTCGCACTAAAAAAGGTGAATAAATAACTCTTTAATTGAATTATTAAAGGGTGCAGATAATCTTGAATACTATATCGCTTCAATCATGCTTAACATCAAACAAAATCGCCAATTAGGTCAACAAACATCTGCTCGAAAAGAAACAATTCAATACTACTACCGCGTTGCAGCATTATGGTATGAAACTAAATCCCAAGCTATAAATCTACTTGATTGGAAACAATTATGGTCAGAAGCTAAAGAAGATGGAGAATTGCAACAATTTCTGATTGCTCCTGGATACCGCAACGAATACCAAAATCCTTATGCTGATAATGAAGGCGATTACCTTCGGTAGAGCTTCGCTTAACGCCGAGGTTATACACCACCAGAGTACGACATGAAATCCTACTACAGTTGGCAGCATCAGCGTTTAACTGAAATATTTGCATCTGGTGTTGGCGATATCTCCATGATTGACAAACAAAATCCCGACGAGAAGCAGCTTCAAAATATCCATAAGAATCTTCGGAATTATATAGTCGAGCAATTGGATATTTTGCTGTTGGAAACCAGAACACCAACATCGACTAATTGAAATCAAATGCAACCTAACTTCTGATGAAATTGAAGAATGGATTGAACTGGATTCCGAAGATTATTTAAGTACCGAGGAACAAGAATATCGTAACGAACTTCGGGTGAAAATAATCTACGCTTTGACTGAATTACTAATAGTACTAAACAAGGAACGAATGAATAAGCGCAACGAGTTGAAACGACTCGAACAACAAGAAGACGTTGAACTGGTTAACCTCAAGCACGCTGAAACCTTAATGGCACGTAATACGGTATCTCAAGAACTGAGTGACGCTGATTTAAGAAAAGTAGTTAGTTCTCGTACTAGCAAACTGGAGGAAGCGAAAGCTTGGGCTGAAGAACATGGTTACGATTGGGAAGGTAAAGACAGCGATATCGAAAATGTTTCTGTTGTTGAGCAAAGCTTTTCCGAATGCTGTTCTAATTAATTAGAAAAATAATAATAAGGCTGGGTTCCCTTAACTCAGCTTTATTTTTTTTCAGTAAATTGTGTTGCTTCTAATTTTATAGCTGAGGATAAGTATGAAAACTCCTATTTGTGCAAACTTTATTTTACAAAGTGCAGATAGTGATGACACAGTTTTTATAGTTACTACTATAGAATAAAATATTGCCATAGTTGAAGTTCAAGATGGAGTTGAGAATTTATTAGGAGTACTTGAACTAACAATTGAGCAAGGACGGGTGATAGCTAAAATTATAAGAGTAGGTTATCAAGAAAAACCTATAAAAATTCAATTGTGTACTCTTTAATGAAAGCAGTGCTAAGGATGAAAACCATTATTAAATACCATAAAATCATGAAAGTTAATTCTGAGTTAAATCCAAATCAAATTTCTGAATGTAGTGATAAATTAGAGGAAATATTAGAAGCTCATGGAATGGATATCTTCTGCGAAGCTGTGACAGAATTATTTAATTATCATCCATTAACTAAACCTACTGCTTATAGCTCGAAAACTTGGGTAGTTATGATGTTACCGGCGGGATTTTGAACCAGATTCTATTGTAGGGATAGATAATCTTATGTTGACAGCGACCGATTTTTGAGTTTAATAAGTGTTACAATCATAGGCAATAAAAAAAAACTATAATGCCTACATTATGCAACCTCAACAACCGCAATATAGTAAAGAAGAATTTGCAAGACTAGGTGATGAGATTTATTATCGCGATATTTATCCCCAACTTCAACCAGATAGTGTTAATAAAATAGTCGCTGTTGACATTGTTACAGGTGCATGGGAGGTAGATTTTGATGAGATTGCAGCTTCTAGTCGTCTCGAAAAACGTTATCCAGATGCGCAGATTTGGATTGTACGAGTTGGTTCTCGCTATGTTCGTCGATTTGGTGCAAGTCGTAGTCGAAAAGCAAAAATGGCATGATTATTGGACAAGTGAATTCGGACTATGAGCCAATTATTTGTGTTGCAATTCATGATTCTAAGGGAAAGATATACGAGCGAGATGCAGTTATAGACACAGGTTTTGATGGTTGGCTTTCCTTGCCTCCAGATATTATTAATGAACTAGGGCTTAATTGGAAAAGACGCGGACGAGCATTATTGTCAGACGGTAGCGAAAGTATTTTTGATATTTATGAAGCAACGGTACTTTGGGATGAGCAACTTTTAACAATTCCTATTGATGAAGCAGACTCAGATCCACTTGTTGGAATGTCGTTGATGGAAGGTTACGAATTAAATATAGAGGTGATTAATGGAGGTATAGTAAGGCTGGTGAAGCTCAACTTTTGATATGGTAATTATTATTACTTAACAAAAACAAGGAAGAAGCAATTGTATTAATATTTATCTGCATGAGAGTTAGGTAGATAATAGAGTTTTTATAGTTGAAAAGGTAAAAAAATTAAATATAGAGCAAGCCGGGTTGAAAAATAACGGTGAGAAACATGACAAATCAAACCGAGAAAAACTCAACTGCTCAAATTCGCGCTCTCAACGATAAATTTCGTCAAACATTTGATAATAAACTGGGAAAAGTAATCATTACACACGGAGTCGGTTGTTTAAATACAAATCAGCTACAAAAATTACTTCAAGCGGTAAAGCAATTTAGCGATTTTAATAAAGATAACGACCCTTGGAAAGAACATGATATGGGTAAAATAGAGTTATTTGATGAAAAGTTTTACTTTAAGATAGATTACTTTGACCGACAAAAATATCAACAAGGTATTGGTTCAGAGGAACCATACAACGTTGATAAAACATTTCGAGTAATGACCATTATGCTTGCAAGCGAGTACTAATTTAAGAAGAGACGCTTGTGGTAATTTTCCATAAGCGTCTCTTAAAATATAAACAAATCAAAATTCTATGTCTTCAGAATCTTGATTATTTCTATTTTCTTCAATCATTTGATTAAATTCTTCAGAATTAACAAGTTTCTCAGTTTCTTCGTTTTCTTTCTCTCGTTCTTCCATTTTTTTCAAATCATCGCTAGTCGGATAATATAGTTGGTCAACATCAAGCTTACCTTCTGCCAATAATTCCCCTGATGTCTTGTCTTGATAAGGATTACGAATCGAAATGTATTCTTTCTTTTGAGTCATTTTTACAAATCCTCCTTTTTTTATACTGAATTTAATTTAAGCGAAAAGATTAGTAACCATTTTCCACATTATTATCTATTTTTACCGATTGATTTCCAGCAATTCTCGCATAAATAGAAGGTGCTATCTGCTGAAAGTGTTGAACGTCTGCTTCACTTAAACCATTAGCTTCAATTTCTTCAAGAGTATTACCAATTGACAATGCTTGATACTCCCCATCGGAATACTTAACTCGCATTTTCGGATTAGATGAACCGTTAGTCCATAAAGTAATTTCTTGCGTTTGTGGATTCCAGCTTACTGTATTTAACTTCCCTGCTACCGTTGTTTTATCCTGAGTTGAAAGAAAAGCATGAATAATTGGTGCAACTTCCAATGTACGATTAGCTTGAACTTGTTGTACTAATAAAAACTTATTTTCGGAAGGCTCATTTTGTTGGATTATACTCCACTCTTGGGGATACTCTACCGTACTCGCATCAATTACAACTTTTGCTGCTGAAGGTGGAGCAGCGGTAATTTTACCTTTGACGGTGTAACCCTGTATCAGAATATTATGAGCTTTCAATACTGCTGTAAGTTTCTCAAATGATTCGGGTTTTAATTCTCCCAACTTCTTGTCTTTAATCATTGCAATTCCGATATTTGGTTTCTGAGAATTTTTACTAGGTTTAACGGAAATAGTAACAGTAGCTTGATAACTCTGTTTGTTCCAATCCACATCAGCGAAAGCTCCTGATTTTAATTTATTTACCTCGATTGAATTGCCTTTTGTTGTAGTAATAATTACCTGCTGTGCTTTTGCTAATCCTTCGGAAACTTGTTCGGATGTAATAGTATTATTTAATTCTGACTCCTGTGCTGGAATTAAGTAATCCTGAAAAGCATTTTTTGAACTTTGATTTTCATAATTTAAACGACGATTATATTCGCTAAAATCATTTAATAACTCTCGTAAATGTTCCGCTTCTTTGGGCAAATTATCAGAAGCACATCGAGCAAGATTAGCTGATAAATTTGCTAAAAATGTTCTTTGTTCGTTGGCAGGAATTTGACTACACTCCGATTCAATTGCAATTGCTTTCATCGCTAAGTTAGCCACAATCCCAATGTTGTCATGAGCAGCTTCCAAAGCTATCTTCTCAAAACTTCCACAGTAAGCTGCTTTTTGAGGTAAAACACTTTCTGGATAACGGTTTTCTGGTTGAGTTTTGAACTGAATTTCCTCAGTTGTGCTGGGAAAATCTTGAGCCAATGCAGTTAAAGGTTTATCACCATCGCAGTCACTATTAAGAGCCGTTGCTGTGCGACGATTGAGTTTAATACTACCGGGATGGATTTCTTCTCCTTCTAATAAGCGATTCGTAAGTACTGCCATTACGTTGGTATTACCAACTGGGGGACGATGATATAAAACTTTCGCACCATTGGGTTTAGTGCGATCGCAAATCTCCCAATCTTTCAAGCGGTTGCAAGTCATCAGCATTGATGACTGAAATTTGATAATTCTTCCAGTAGCACAATCTCTATATTGTTCTTGAAGATGTTCTGAAAGAAAATTAATAACCTTTGGTGTTTCGATAATTTGCAGATGTCCTTCTAAATCAGCTTTGAGAAGTTGATACATTAATTCAGTATCGTTATCTCCAAAAGCTTCGTTAATCACATCTCCAAAATCATCCAAATCAAAATCATGTATTAGCTTACTTCCGGTTTCTCTTTTAAAATCACCTGCGAGTCTTCTTTCCACCGTTTGAATATAATCTAGTGCAACCTTACGCGGGTCATTCGCAATACTATCTAATTGTGCTAAACGCTCTTGTACCCTGGGTAAAGCATCATTTTTTGCACCTTCAGACAATCCTACCCAATACTGAGCGCCCGTTGCAGCTTCTACGGTGCGAGCATTTTCGCGATTACCAATACCGATTGTAAGAGTGTATTCTCCCGGTTCCACTTCTGTTTGTCGATTAATTCGTATCCCGGTTTTCTCATTGTAGAGTTTATTTTTGCGTCCCTTACCCAATTGAGATTTAGAAAGCACCAAATCATAACCGCTTCCGATACTAGAAAGATTAACTGGTGCTAAAGTACCTTTTATTGTTTGGTTAGCGTTGATTCCCTCCTGGGACTTAATAATTCCTCTTACCTGGAACTGAGCAGAAGGAATATTACCTAACTTTTCGTGCAATTTATGGTCAATCCGTCCATCTCCATCTCCCACAAGTAACAAAGCCTGTTCTTCTGGTAAAACCCCACCACACTTCCCAGTTTCATCATCTACAATCAACACTTTAATATCTTCGACTTCAGCAAAATACTCGCATTCGCCAAATAGTAAAGAACCATATGCAGAACCGAAATGTGGCTCGTCAAAAATTTGTAACCGTAATCCTGGTTTATCGGAGAAATATAATCGGTCTTTTTTGGAAAACTGAAGATACTTATCCTGATGTTTCGTTAAATCATCCTCAGTTGAAATTCCAGGATAAACAATGCCGATACTCCACTTAACATCATTACCATAAAGATACTCCGCAGCAGTATTTTCCAAAGTCTCGATTAAAGGTTTACCATCAACTTCGATGGGTTTACCTGTTTTGGTACAGAAATATTCTAGAGCTATTGACATTAACTAAACCTCTGCTGGCTGCTCCCTACCCCCTGCCTCATATTACGGTTCTTGTAAGCAAACAATAAAGTTGTAAACTGGCAGGCATCCTAAAGCCTTGATATTACGTTGACATTTACAATTTTACTCAAAATAAAGTTGTAAACTGTTTGGGTGTAAAACTGTTGGTTAATAAGAAACCGTAAACAATAAAGTTTATTACTGTCACATTAATTATTAGCTCAAAACCAGAAGAGTTTTTACTAAAAAACGGTTAACAAGTCTCAAAAGTTATAGTTCAAGATTCTTTCTCCAAATCAAATCCCGATTCCTATATGTGACAGTTAGTTTATGACTTTACGACCTAGTTTACGAGTTTACGTCTTAGTAATAAACTTTATTGTTTGGGTTCAATCTACGAACTTACGCTTTGTCGGTGGAGTAGCCCAAATAACACAATGTCCAGACTTTGCTTTACGTCCGTACTGGGATAAAATCACACCCAATCTTTGAGCATCTTTGACGCATTCCCCGTTGTCCAAATAACCTCTGTTCCAATCAATCAAATTTCTAGCAAATTTTCCTTCCTTAGAAATCGCCCATTTCATTGCTTCCAACTCATCCCAGGTCAAAGTACTTGATTGCACCTTTGTATATCCACCACTTATCATCCCAGCAATCCAGGGAGGCGTTAAAATTCCCATGATTGCACCGACTCCCAGGGTGAAAAATAATAATAAACTTGCCGGAAGTACAGAAGTTAAAAGTTTTCGGCTTTCTGTAAACTGTGCTTTGCGAATCAGAGCGTGAGCGGCTCTATCAATAGCAACTTTCTGACGTAATACCGTAACTTTTTCCACTTCTTGCAAGTTGCGAGCCAAATCTTGATTCCAGGTTTCAAACAACAGTTGCAAAACGGACGGCGCATTTGTCAACATTGCTTCTAATTGTCCGGTAGCTACCAAAATTAGAAACAAAGGGTCATCTTGAGATAAACCACAGCTTACAGCAAAACTCAATACCTGCTTTTTAAACTCTTCGCTTTTACCATTTAGAGCTTCAGCCAAAAACTTATTAACTTGGTCATTTTCTTCCCGATTTGAGTTTTTATCGCTGGGAGCAACTTCCTGTGTCATTTAACCAATCCCGTTTCGGCGAACGCTGTATGAACTTCTGCAAGAAAATTCTTGACTCGCTGTCTCGATATCACCTTTATTTCAGGATGAGAGAGCGCACTATTAAAAGTAATCCCTAATCGATCAATCACATTTCGTTCCCAGAATGGAAACTTGGGGAAATTCATCTCTTTAAATTTATGATTCTCTTTAGCAGTGAGAAAATCTGGCATTTCATCTACATAATCCCACTCCGAGCATAATCCCAAATTTTTCACAAATACATGAGTTACTCTATCTCCCAAATCATTCAGAGATTTGATAAAGAAATCAACAGAATCTACACCTCCCGTACATACAAACCATTTCACAAAAGTAATTTGATATTCCTTACCTATCTCATCCAAATCATTTGTTTTTATCCAGTCAGTCACCTTTGAATAAACTTGAGCGGGTAAATTGACAATCACTGATTTTTCAAATGCTAAATCAAAAATGTGGTCGGCTTGATTGGCTTTTTTATCATCATCGCTAAAGAAAGCAGAATGTACGTTATCATAAATCTGAGAAATATCTTCGTTGCTTTTATCTGCATCAACAATTGCTACTTTATGCTTTATTGAAGCGCAATATTCTATTAATGCTCTACTAACAAATGACTTGCCCGCGCCTCCTTTTTCACCGTCTATGATATGAATAGTTGTGGGAATTTTGACTAATTTTTCTTGATTGCTAGCAGTATTATTTGTGTTAGTAGGTATTGGAGCGGTAGTTACAGGTTTATCTTCATCTGTATTTGATTGTAATAATTCTGTATGGGGTAAACTTGAATCACCCTCTAATTCTTTTGCCCAATCTTGAGCAGAAGTTTCACTAGATGAATTCATCCCATTTTTAGTATTTGAATTTTCAGGAGCAGAATATTTTTCTTGCATGGTTATAGATGTACCTTGTGAGTTATTATTTGAAGCACTAGAAAAATTAGTGTTTTTCTTTGGTCTACCTCTCTTTCTTTTTTCTGGTTGTTGATTTTCTGCTGTATCGCTCATTTGATAAACCTCTGCTTAAGTAACAACAATTTATTCAGAAAACGAACCCAGACTTCCCCATTCCCCATTCCCTACTTCCACTTCTAACTGTCCGACAAGCTTTGTTTCATTTTTATAAGAAATATTAGAACTGTTTTCAGCTTTAACTTCATTTGATTTATTAGTTTGAGCTAAATTCCCATCACTCATAAGTAAGTTATAGAACCGCTCTAATCCTAAAGATGAGCAAATATAATCAGCGTGAAGCAATAACTCCCTAACCGCATCTCTACCTAATTGTTGTTTAATATTCAAAGGAGTTACATCATCTTCAAGTAACACTAAAGGCAACCAGTAAGGACGAATTGCCTGCATTATCAAAGCATTAGCAGAATTCAATTGGTAATGTCTCAGATAATTTAAAACTTTTTCTTCTGGAGTTCCGACAAAAGGTTGAAATCTGATGCTGTAGTCAACTCTTCGTTTCTTCAACTTATGCTACCTCAGCAACCGAATTTGAACCAGACATGAAATACAAAAACATTCCATAAGCATCTGTAAGTCTCGTTCCTAATTTGTACGTATCTACAGCATCGGGAACCACAACCCCACCGTGCCAAATGCAAGGTGTAGCAGAATAACGAGAATTGAGTTCTTTCTTCAAATAATCTGCTGTACCTCCACAAAATACTATTTCGTCAATATCGCGAGGAACTACATTGCTTAACCAGGATATTAGCGTTGCGATATAAAGATTTCTCGCTTCTTTTATTGCCGTTACCAGTGCTGCTACTTCCTCATTGCGAGCTGCAACCGTAGTGCTACGAGTTAACTTATACAAAGGGACTAGGGCTGATATCGTACCCGCTCGCAACTATAGCTCTACATAAATCAGATTCAGATAATCCACTGGTTTTAGTCATAACGGTTTCTATCATCCGCACCATACCTAAATCCGAAGTTTTACCGCTGTCTAATGCTCCCCGATAGCTTACCAAAACTGAAGCATTGCGATATCCAATCATGATTATTGCGCTTTTGCGTTGCCCAATCTCTACCCCTACTCGTTTTGAATGAAGTAGAAATACTCCCGCACCTTCTGGATAACAATTAAATCGTCCCAACTCCAGTGACATATCTCCTGAAGGGGTTTCAAAGTTTTTGAGAAGGGAGCGCAGAATATTTTCAAATTTCTTTCTGGATTCATATTCATTAGCTGGAAGCAATACACACAAATCGAATTTGAAACAATTGCTCAACTTCAGCTTTTGCGCTAAAACCCAAACACTTGCCAAAGCTTTGTATAAACCTCGTTCGTACTTAAGCTCTTTCAATCCAGCATTTGCATAAAAGCGCGATGCAGCTAAGTATCCAACCGCTGCATACTTTCCTCCAAATCCCACCCAAGCAGCATTTGTAGGTTCGCATACTCCTAAATTATTTTGTAATAAGTCATCAATAGCAGCTTTGGGTACTGCAATTACTTCCGGTTCCATAAATAAACTCCCAATTTTACCGTCAGTGCTTGTATAAATTGCTTTCAAACCGCTACCACCAATATCAGCCGCGAGAGTTAATTGAACCGGAGTACTATTTTTTTGTTCTGTTTTTCGATTATTTTTACCCATGTTTTATGAAAAATAAATTGCAAGTAAATTTCGAGGATGAATTGAGTAAGTTGTAAGGAATAAATGAGGGATTCATAATTTTATCTAATACCCTTTTTCGGATAAATTACCTCCTATATTCCTCACCAAATCCTCATTACATAGTTTTTGTTAATCACTTCCTTACAACATCGTTATAGCAATACTTTGAGTTTTTAATTAGCCACATTTTGAGGGCTGAATTCAGCGTAATTCGGCTGCAATTAAATAACCAAATTACCCACCTGTGTTTACTGCGCTCCGAAAATATTCCAGCCTGTTGATAAGTTCATTTGTAAACACACTACACATTTTTTTATTTGCGGCTTGAATAATTATTGCGTTGAAATTAAACCCCAGTTTTCGTTCAATAAATTTCTTTCAAGCGTCTTACTAGAATGGGTATTAACAATGCTTATCACTCTAAATAACAAATCAAGTGAGATTGATTCGTAGTTAGCAATTTTAATTTTCAACATTTTTAATTCTTGATAACTTTAACAATCTTTCTATTTAGTAACGAATGAGGGGTAGAAGCGGCAATCTAGCAATAGGAAGATTCTTTTTTCTCGAATTTACAGCAAAATTCTATCGTATTAAAATTTATTTTTGATTTAAATAGAAGAAATATTTAATAAAATACTGTAGCTATTGCTATGAATAAATCTCAAGCATATAAAGGAGGAAAATATGGCTGTGTATAATTACATTAATTTAAAACAGTGAATGCTAAAAATAGTACATAAGCGTTACTTTTAAATGAGCCAAACCAAGAGTAAATACATAGAGTATATGTAATTTATAAATGTAGTTTTCAATTCATACGTAAGGTGAAAATCTTGTTTTAAGGGTAAAATTTAGTGGCATCTACTGCGTAAATTCAAAAACTTTGCTTCCGAATAACGTATTATTTTATGAGGTGACATGATGTTTGCTGTTGTCACGCCCAAAGAAATTCATTTACCCCCTGGAACGGTTTTAAAATTACCTGGTAGTTGGGATGAGTATCAATCCCTATCCGCACAACTAGGGGACCGTTCTTCTCCTCGCATCAAATATCGACCTGGAGAAATTCTGTTGATGGCACCGCTACCAGAACACGGACGCAAAGCTAGCTTAATTGCTGATGTGGTTAAAGTTTTGCTCGATTATTTAGAGCAGGAATACGAGTCATTTACCCCAATTACAATGCAATTATCTTCCATAAGTGGTATCGAGCGGGATTACTGCTTTTATATTGATAATTGGATGGCGATCGCCGGAAAAGATAGAATTGATTGGAGTGTTGAACCACCTCCGGATTTAGCAATCGAAGTAGACGTAACAAGTTACACGGATATAAACGATTATCTACCTTACCGCGTTCCGGAAGTTTGCTTGTTTAAAAAGAACCAGCTAAAAATTTACGGTTTGGAAGATGATGAATATGTCAAAAAAACTAACAGTCGTTATTTCCCAGATATCAATATTTTAGAAATTGTCAATGAATGTTTCCGAATAGCTTACGAGCGAAATACTAGCGCTGCAATTCGAGATTTGAGACGCAAATTAAATTCATAAGAAGATAAAAACTAACGAAAAGCGATGATACCGCTAGCCGTCTGTAAAATCCAGAAAATCAAAAGCTGGGGAATGCTCAAGGGTAATGAAGCTCATACCGCACGAGAAAGAGATACCCCCAATGCAAACCCAGAAGTAACCAATATACGAATTATTGGTGATTCTTCCAATTTAGATTTAGCAACTTTAGTAAGACATGCAATCGGTTCGCAGAAAATCCGCTCAAATGCTGTTCTTGCAGTAGAAATGTTGCTCAGTGCAAGTGCTTCCTATTTCCGTCCCAATGCACCTCAAGAAGCAGGAGCTTATGACAAACAGCGTTTAGATAATTTTGTAGAAGCAACAGTTAATTGGTTACATTCTTCTTGGGAAGAACGAGTAGTTAGAGCAGAGTTACATCTTGACGAAATTACACCTCATATTCACGCTTACATTGTGCCGTTAGACGAGAGAGGTAAACTCAACTGTCGGGCATTGTTTGGTGGAAAAATTAAACTATCAGAATTGCAAGATAGTTTCGGAAGGGCTGTTGAACATCTAGGTATCTCTCGCGGGATTAAAGGCAGCAAAGCGACTTACACCACGCTCAAAAAATACTATGCTGCCGTTAATCAAGATTCCCAACTTATAAATTTAGAACGCTTTCTTCCTAAAGTTAAGATGTCTGAATCTAGTGAGGAATACCGACAGCGAATAATTCAAATTTTGAATCCTGAGTTTGAAATAATTAATTACCAACTCAATCAACGCTCGCATTTGCTCAATAAATTTAATGAGTTAAAGCGAACTGCAACACACAGCGAAAAACTTCGCCAAGAATTAGAGTCAGAATTACAAATCCTTAAAACAACTATTAAACGTGAAGAATTGCCTTTAGGCTTGGTTGCTTACGAATTAGGGATGAATCTAGATAATCAATGGTTATCAAAAACTAACGCTATTGACTTAGTGATGCGAGTCAATCAGTGCAAATTTGATGATGCACTTATCTGGTTGCGAGATAAATTTGGAAAGGAACAAATGCTAGCTGCGGTAACTAATCAAGTAGCTAGTAGAGCCTTGAACATTGCATATCAACATCCTACAAAAGTTTTCGTACCACCAGTACCCGATAAAAGTCTTTGGAAAGAAGTTGAGAAATATTTCCAAAACCATTATTGTATTCCCCACAAATTGACACAAACGCTCAATCAGCGAACTTTGCTATATGCAGATAGCAATAATAATGCAGTATTCCTAGCACGAAATCTTTCTTTTGAAATTACCGGAGCTTACCTACACTCATTAAAAACCACCGCGAATACTTTCAGTTTATATCCTGGAAGTCAACGTTCTGGTGGTTGGTTTCATCTGAGCATGGGAAGAACCTCAAATAATCCTATAACAGCAGCAATCTTAACTGCTTCACCAATTGAATCATTGTCTCTAGCAATATTAAACGCTCCTCATACAAATAGAACTCTTTATTTGTCCATTGACAAGATTCATTCAAATAGTCTTCCAGAGCAGCACATTCCTATACCTGTGCAATTTTTGAAGACTGTACCAAATGTAGCTATTGCTATCCCCGATAAAAATGTAGCAGCCATTCAAAAGCTTTTACCTCATTCAACCAAATTACAGCCAAGAAACTACTTGGAATAAAGAGCTACAACAACGTCAAGGAGTTAAAAACTATGCCACGTTGGAATAGAGAACGTAATGAAATGACAATATTGTCATTCTTGATGAGCAATAATCCCTTATCCTACATATTAGGATTTGCTTTGTTAGGAGTGATAATAGGTGTTGACCTTTGGTTCAAATCGGTAACGGAGAATTTTCAAAAACCCGAGAATAAGAAGCAACCTGAAACAGCACAAGAATATGTTGAACGGGGTTATGAACTGATGAATGAAATATCACCATTTCAACAAAATAAAAATGCACAGCATCTAGCTAATTGCAAGAACGCACAAAAATCGTTTAAAAAAGCAATTTCTCTTGATTCTGACATCGCTTTAGGCTACCAAGGGCAAGGTATGAGTCTAATTTGCCAGAAAAATATCGCAGAAGGCAAAAAATCTATTCGCCATGCTAAAACACTTTATTTACAGCAAGGTAAAAAGCAAGAAGCTAAAAATATAGATTTAATTTTGAAATACACTAATAATTGAGGTTTTACTATATTAACGGTCGATAGCTATTGAAGGGATTAATAGTTATTGACCGTTGTTTTGTCTTTTATCACATCAAATGTGTGTCAAAATAGGTCAAAAAATATTTATTTTGAAAGTAAAAATATAAATAATAAATCGAAGTGTAATATTTAAACATTTATGTAGTATTGGTTTATTCATATTAACTTAAGCTACAGTTAAGTCAGTGTTTAATAGCATATCAAAAGCTAATTTTTTCTGATTCGTGTTGCTGACAACGACAAATATAAAATCAACAAAATTTGAAATAATATAAACGGGTGTATCTACTAAGAAACAGTAAGAGAGGATAACAATCTAGTTATTGTACGAGATTGTAAAACGATTAGATGGAAGAACGCTAAAAGCATTTTTTCTAAATTCATTGTCACAAATTATGAATCTATCTAATACTCTGAAACCAGTAGAAAGTAACCGTTCAAAAAGGATTGTTTATCCAAATCGTAATTTAAAAATACCAAACACGACTTTATCTAGGTGGCGATGGAGACATCATTATTGGACAACTTATCGACTTCCAGACGGTACGAAAGTAATGAGCGCTCGTCAAACCGCACGATTAGTAGGACAATTGAAAGCGGATGTTATAGATTTTGTGCAATCCAATAATTTAGAAACAATCGATGTCAAAATTCCTTCTCAAGTTGTTATTAATGCAATTACTTTACCCGCAATCGCAACTTATTTACAGCATCTTCTCGAAGGAGGTAAATTAAAGCATCATCGATTATCTCTATGTCGTGAAGAATGGAAAGATTTTATAGACGGATTAAATTTTAGATCGCAGAAAGACTTTGTTTTACCAAATCCCTGCTTTTTTAAAAGTAGTTCTTTAGTAAAAAGAGCAAATCCAATTAAAATTCAACTTAACGATGAGATTAATTTGGAAGTTTTGGTGTTAGCAACTGGAGAATATCGGATTTCATATGCACAGGGATTGCAGTGTATTGAAATGAATTATGATTGGTTGATGGACAATTCACCTAAAAAAGCTAGAATGCTTTCTAAAATGGGGATATCTCACCAAGCTATCGAATGTCGATTTATTACTGAACTTGGAGTAGTACAAGTGCATACTTTTAGTTGTAATGATTGGCTCAGAATATGGGAGCATTTCGCGAAGAAGAGCAATAAAACTGCTATCAAGGTTTTGAAAGCTTGTGCGGAAGAGAATATTTCGACGAGGGTTGAGAAGGTTCTGTCTATTGATTTATAAGTTATTGATAGAAAAGTAGTATGGTATTTTTGAAGAGCTTAAAGATTAAAAATGACGTGCTTGAGGTAGCTATTGTTAGTTAATAGTGTTATTCAACATTTTTCAAAGTTATATTAGATGGATTTTTTAAAATAAAAGCATCATTCTCTTTAATCAAATCGCCTTGACAAGTGATTGTTAAGCGTTCTTGATAAGCCTTAATTGCTAAAATATAATCGTGTTTTTTAAATTCAGCTTTTATTTTTCTTAGCTTATCAACTACTACACCCATCAAGGTTACTTCACCATCCAAATGTTTCGACAATGGTTCGTCAATTTGTATCACAACACCTTGAACGGTAACGTTATGAATAATAGTAATAAGTTCGCTGGTGGATATCAAGCTGAGAACGATTCTCTACTTTTTCTAAAATTTCCATAACTTCATACATACGGCGCGGGTAGTCATCAAAAGTAGGGTCTAATGGTAAATAAATTTTCAATTTGTCGTCGGAGAAAGTATCTCTAGTCCATCCCGATACTTCATTGGGTACGCGAGTCCTTTCATGCCAACCTTTAGACTTTAGATAACTTGCAACTTGACATGGTTCGTGCATAGTTAAGTATTTCAACATCATTAACGATTGCTTTCATAACTGACCTTAAATACATAAAATAACTATCGAACAGAATATAATTTTAATTGGAGTATTTTGTTTAATTTGTATTAATAAAAACTAAAATTAATATATGTTTTTACTGTAATAACTTTAAAATCTCCTTCACCGGTGCTTTACTTTCTTCCAATTGCTGGACTTGGGGTAGTAATCGCTTGGGAATATAAGTACTTTTGGAAATTACTTTTTCGCCACTTTTTAGCTGCCAATCATACCAAGCCTGTTGGTACTGTTTACCATTCTTCTTGGTAAGTATTCGCATCTGAATTCTGCCAGTACCGTCACCTTTACACCGACGTATGTTTAAAGATGGCTGATAAGACCTGATTGATTGACTTTCTAACTCTGTAAGGATAGAAATATCTGAGACTTGAAACCAGGCAATCTTAACATTACCTGTATTCGCTAATTCTCTACACCGCTCATGCCGAAACCATCTGCTATTGAGATTTACTGTTGAGCCAATATAGAGAATTTGTTTATTTTCACTGATTACAAAGTAAATAGCTGCACATTTAGGTAAAGCCCTATTCCAAGTTAACGGCAATGACGGAAGCTTGAATGGGTCTATAATATTCATTTTGAAAAGGATTTTAAATACAGTTTTTTAAATAGTTATCGAGAATTAAAAAATCGATAAAACTATATATTAATTTTACTATAAATAACCTGAAAATAAATATTAGCAGTTGAAATACATCTAAGTTTATGGCAACTTAAATCGATCTATTTTTAGGATATTTATTAACAGTGATAGTGGTCTAAGATGCACGCTAATTTTGGGTAATAAACCAGCAATTATAATATTTATTTCACTGGAGCCTTCGCCTAATTTAATTTAATTATTCGCTCTCAAAGTAAGCAGCGAAAGCAAAATAATTTAATATTTTAATAACTACAGGTTTATTCCCAACAACTGTAATATTCCCCTTATTGGTTCTTTTTGTGCCTCCAACATCTGCACCTGGGATAATAACCTTTTTGGAATATAAGTACTTTTAGAAATTGTTTTTTCACCACTTTTTAGCTGCCAGTCGTACCACGGTTGCTGGTACTGTTTACCATTTTTCTTAGTAATAGTCCTCCAGTGTATTCTACCTGTGCCTTCGCCGTAACTTCTTCGAGTAGTACTACCGGTTCGCTCAACAGGTAGCACTGGTGATGAGTTTTTCTCCAACTGAGTACTACCGGTTCGCTCAACAGGTAGTACCGATGATGAGTGTTGCTCCGACTGAGTACTACCGGTTCGCTCAACAGGTAGTACCGATGGTGAGTATTCCTCTAACTGAGTACTACCTGTTCCAACAGGTAGTACTGATGGTGAGTTTTCCTCTAACTGAGTACTACCGGTTCCAACAGGTAGTACTGGTGGTGAGTGTTCCTCCGACTGAGTACTACCGGTTCGCTCAACAGGTAGTACCAATGGTGAGCGTTCCTTTAACTGAGTACTACCGGTTCGCTCAACAGGTAGTACCAATGGTGAGCGTTCCTTTAACTGAGTACTACCGGTTCGCTCAACAGGTAGTACCAATGGTGAGCGTTCCTCCAACTGAGTACTACCGGTTCGCTCAACAGGTAGTACCGATGATGAGTTTTCCTCCGAGTGAGTACTACCGGTTCGCTCAACAGGTAGTACTGATGATGAGTTTTCCTCCGAGTGAGTACTACCGGTTCCAACAGGTAGTACTGGTGGTGAGTGTTCCTCTGAGTGAGTACTACCGGTTCCAACAGGTAGTACTGGTGGTGAGTGTTCCTCTGAGTGAGTACTACCGGTTCCAACAGGTAGTACTGTATCCTGGGTAGAAACATTTTTGTTAACCCACATAGATGCTGGTGGATAAACCACACCATAAGGGTCAAACACTTCCTTAAACCTTTCCCAATTTTCACCCCAGTAAACCAGACAGTGCGATTGCCGAGCTGATAATTTTGGCTTGTAACTCGTATCAAGAAATTTAATCCGACCAGTCCAAAAACAAACGGGTTGAGATTTCAGTAGTGGAGATAGCCACTTAGTATCCGTAGCAGCAGGAACTAGTGCGATAGCTTCCGTTACCCTTCCCGATTCAAATTCAGCTTGCAACTTTTTTATCCACACACTTGGCGCAGAGTAGGGAGGATTCATAAATATACGTCCGTTCCACTCTTGAATTAAACCGTCATCAAGAACTGTGTAGTGCTGCGCTGCTCTTATGTGCTTACCTTCATCCGCGCAAGGGTCAAGAGTAATTTGTCCAAGCACCTGAGTAACAAGATCAGACATATGAGGTGGAGTGTACCATTCGTCTGATGATAATGATTTATTGCTAAGAGATCCCTGTCCCCTACTCCCTGCATTAGATTTTAAATAATCTTCTGATGGAATAGGAGTAGTTGTTTCCTGAGTCTTTATTAATTCTGCTATTTCAGGATTAGATGGGAGAGTATCAACAGAAATATTGAATAGTCCTTGCTTACCCTTAACAGCAAACGGTTCTGTTATTGGTTGAATATTTTCCAACTTCCATGCATAACGTCCAACTTCCCAATCACCACTCTTTATTTCTGTTTCTGATTGCTGGGTAATAAGCGAGGGTGTTATAGGGATGCAATCTACTAAATCGCAAACGGCGATCGCCTTCCCACATGGAAAATTAATTTCGTTCCAATCTGGTAATTCGACGCTACTGCAAATCTTCCAATACTGTTGATATTGCTTTTTAGTAAGTTTGGCTGTGGAGCAAATTAATAGCTTACCTCTATAATTGGTTTTCCAGCTTCTAGTCTCATACTGTTTTATACCCAAAGCAATCAATGAGCAATAAGGCTGCCATAAACTGATTGCTTTCAAGGAATGATTAAATAATCTAAGGCCAGATTCTTGCTCCCGTTGAATCGAGCTTCGAGGAGTTGGGGTTAATTCTTCTGTATCTGCTGATTTGACCGTTATAGATTCAGAAAATTTTGAATCAGATTGCTCAAATAAACTTTTGTTTTGAGGAGCTACAGTTTCGTCTTCCTCTCCCAAAACTTTGTTTTGCTCGATTTTGGGAAGACTGTGACCGTCTGGTTCATCCCAAGCAGGGTCATAAAAAACTTTATCCCAGTCGCGTTGAGTGCCTTGTTTTTCAAAGTCCTGATATAATTCAATGTCAAAAAGAGTTGTCATTTTGATATCTTCCTTACGGATGAATCCTCTACCAACTAGGAGCAAACACACTTGATTCTTAAATAGAAGCAAAAATAAGAGCTATTGCTATATAGCCGTCAACTATTTAACTTGATATTTTTTAGTTCGGGAGAATATGCTTTCTTTATTGCGCTTAGTCGCAATACGAAGTCGCAACCTGCTTAATCTGGTAGCATTAAATTATTCGCCGAGAATCTCTATTGTGAGTTAGCTACTTATAGAATTATATAATTAAACGGTTAAAAATTATATTTATTATATAAAGATGGATTACAGAAAAGCTTTTATTCAAACACTGAAAAAATTTGGTATACCTGCAAAATCTTTGGCACTTAGTAGTGGAGTACAAGAATGTCAGATTAGCCAATTTAGGAAAGGTAAAGATTTGATGGCTGAAACTCTTTTCAACTTGATAGCTGCACTACCAAGTGATGCAAAGATTTATTACTTTTCTCTTTTAAATGGGGAGTCAATGTTAGACACGGTTGATTTGCGATCGCTAATTGGTTCGATGTCGATAGAGCGCAAGTCTGAGGTATTGAATTTAATTGCTAATTCCTTAGTAGAAAATCAAGCGAAAACTGAATCTGCTTCACTAATACAAGCGGTATAGGTTATTAGAGCTAGCTATTGTTTATAGTTATAATCTTATACCGCATCGCCCCAAAAGGAAGTAATAGCAGGGGCAAACACCGACGTATCTTCACTACTAGCAGGTTGTGAAAAATACTTAGCACGGTTGGCAATAGCCAAAATTCTATCAGTATCCCTGACATACAACGGCACCATCGAGTCCCGTTGTTCCAATAATTCATTCAAACTAATATTCATTTTAAGCCCCTGGTGAAACAATTTGCGAGCAGCTTTCTCCACCATCCGAGCTAATTCCGCACCAGTACAGTTAACAGTATTATTCAGAATAATCCGCCATTCCTTCTGTGTAAGCACATCACTATCCTTATAGCGCTTATCAAATCTTGCCAAATGCATCATCAAAATTTCCTTACGCTCGTAAGCTTGAGGGAATCCCACATAAAATATTTCATCAAATCTTCCCATCCTGGTTAACTCAGGTGGTAACACATCAATTCTATTGAGAGTCGCAACCACAAACACCGCAGTTTTTTTATCCTGCAACCAAGTAAGTAGAGTTCCTAAAATCTGTGTAGAATTAGTATCTTCCCCACCTGTATCTGAGGTAGAAAACAATTTATCCAACTCATCAAAATAAAGCACTACAGGAGCGCAAGCTTCTACCCGTTTTAAAGTACGCTTCAAATACGTAGCACCACCGCTTACAAAGGCTGCGGTATCTATACTGACAAGAGGAAAACCCAGAACAGAAGCACAGACATTTGCAGCAAGAGTTTTACCAGTTCCAGGTGGTCCCTACTAACAAACATCCCTTGGGAAGAGGAATATTCGCTTTCCTAGCTTCCGTCGAAAAATCTAGCTTCGCTTGGAGGGTGAACTTCTTGAATAAATCTAAACCGCCGAAATCAGGTACGCTTGGCTTTGAAACAAAATTCAAATTCAAAGAACGAAAACGATAAATCTTGTAAGCTAAAAGTTGTTTTAATAAGTCATGAATATTTGTTGTCTCTTCAGGACGAATAGCAATTTTTAATCCCAAGCGAATTTCTTCAATAGTCAGACCAGAAGCAGCATTTACTAGGCTCGATATATTAGTTTTGTCCGTCAAACATGGTAACTCTTTTTTGAGGTAATCAGCGATATCCTTCTCAGAAGGTAATGGATTGTATAAAGTTGGAATTAAACTAGCAAGAGTTGAGGGTATTTCAACATTATCTGTGGTCAAAATGATTAGTTTTTTGAAGAAACTATTATTTTCAAGTTCATAGTAGATATTAATGATTTTTGATATGAGTTTATGAGAAAAAAAATTATCTTCTTTTGACGCATCATTTCCTAAAGAGAATAGATTTTCAAAGACAAATATTCCTTCTCTTTCAGAATCCATTAAAAACTCAAAAACATCAAAAACATCTAGGTCGTGCTTGCATAAACAACTAGAATGTATAGCTTCAAAATCTACTTTATCTTCCGAATTACAATTTACTTGTTCCATGCATCCCCAGCCAGAATTCCATAAATATACAGGAACATTTTTTAGAGAAGCACTGTTTCTTATAATCGACCCTAAAACAGTTGCACGTTCTCTGGTTGAAGCAGTTACGTTAATTACAGGAACACCTGAATCAATCAATACGTTTAAATAAGATAATTCCATGTTAGAAGGCAGGAGGTAAAGGGCAGAGGGCAGGAGGTAAGAAGATAAATAAATATCTTAAAACTTCCTACAGAAAATATGCACGAAGAATACTTGTATAATTAGCTGACCATTATTAATAGTTATTCCATCATTAATTCCCTCCTGCCTTCTGCCACCTGCCTACTGCCTTCGACCTGTGACGGTTGCAGCTTTGGTAAGATTTGTTCAAAATACGTTAAATCTTTCTGACTCATATTACTTTTGAGCTTTCCCCCATCCTTTTCTAACAACACACCACGTCCATCTTTAGCTTCAATATGCACGTTTCCTTCCGGACTAGCTCGCCATTTATAGGAAAAAACACCATCTATTTCAACTTCTTTTTGTTGAGCTATAGCATATTGCACCAGAGCATTAGTCACTCTTTCTACGCTCTTAAAATACTCAGCTTCTTGTTTACCTATAGGAGTAAAGGTTGTAGGTAGAGGTTCATTTTTCTTAAGAGAATGTTGTAAAGTACTAATGTCTTGAATTTCTGTACTATCCAAATTTCCTTTCTCAACTTTCAAGCCTAAAGGAGTTGAACGGAACTGCATTAATAGTTTCCCTGTTGAAGAGTTGGATACTTCATACTTTGTACCTTGACGGGAAATTTGGTATTCTCCAGCAGTATATTGATTTACTCCGGGTTGCGTTTGGAGATGAAATAAAGTTTTTAGGGATGCAGCACCCTTATGTTGTACGGAATTTTCTTTGAATTCTCGTATCCCTAGTTTAATAGCAGAAGTCACGCCTTGAACGACAGTTGAAACATTGTTAACAGCTTGTTGCCACCATGAAGTATTTTTGGGTTGCCGTAACCTTTGTTCAATTAGTTCTTGATAAAAATGACGTTCTTGTTCTAATGCTTTTAACTCAGTTTTTAACTGTTCAACTTCAGCCAGTAAGATATTTTTTAAAGGACTATCTTCTAAAAATTGAAGTGACTCTTTAACTCGTGTTGAGCCATTAGTAAGTGGTAAATTTGCATCCTCTTTAACTGAAGATGGATGATTATTTGATTCAGCGTTTATAAAATCACCTTCATGAATTTGGTTTAAGTCTTGACGCTCTTTAACATAATTATTTTCTTTGACAACTTCTGGTTTATTTTGACTTAGATTTGTCTCAGCACCGATTAAATTATTTACAAGTACTTTACCACTTTCATCACTCTGTAAAATAACTTGTCCGTTTAATTCAACTCTTTTATTATTTACTCCTTCTAGGACATCACCAACAGGTGTAGAGCGTAATTGTTGAAGTTCGCTAATTAATTGAGGATTTAAAAGCTGTCCCGATATCCCAGAAATTTCGTCTCTAAATTGATTATTATCTCGTCCGTAAACTAACCTATCACCATCAAATATTTTTAAGTCTTGTCGCTGATTATCTCCCAAATTTTTAACATCTAGTAACGTTCGTAATAAAGTTTCAATTATCTGCTCGTAATGCTGTTGAATAGCAGTTGCATCTCCGGAGTTTAATGTAAATATATCACTCATTGTGTTAACTCCTCATGCATTGGCATACGATTCAGAAGAATCTTTTCATCCAAATAAAAAATTGCTAATTCTCCATCGAACATCCAAGCTATAAACTGACTCTCCTGATTACTATTTCTCACACATTCATAGCATCCAAATTTATTAATCCTGCCAGCTAATAAGCCATACTGGTCAAATATTTCTATAACAAAAGGACAGTAACCTGTTTCAAACAATGGTTTTTTTATAGCTTCAATTAACGTTTTATGCCATGAAGGATAATTCATTAAAATAGATGAAATATCTGGACTAAAATTTGTAGAAGAGGCAGGAGGCAGAGGGCAGGAGGCAGAAGGTATAGTACTTGTTTTATTAGATATATTCATTTATTTAACCTTAAGTAAAAGACATAGTTGATAATTTTTAGTTCTTGTAAAGTGAGGTTATTTAAGTCCCGTTACTACATTGGATTTACAGTTTGGATTTAAGGTATTAACATTTGGTTTAAAACTTCTTTTCCTCCATCCCTCCTTCTTTCCCTCCTGCCCTCTGCCACCTGCCTCCTGCCTTCATTTAAAACACACTCGCAAGTTCTTGAGGAGAAGGTATAGTTCCGGGTTTTTCGGGTAATGGAAATAATTTTTCTGCCAATTGAACTCTTTCTAAAAACTGATTAGAACGTTCCGAATCACTTACCTTTACAGAATTATTCTGAATCAATCTTTCTCGCAGTAAGTTCCATTTACCCTCAGACCAATTCATCTGCTGAATATCAGATAAAGGAACCTTTATTTTTTGCAACAACGGAACATAAGCCTCTGTACCCCTCTGGTAAGCTGGGTTAATAATTACCGCTTTACCAGTACCCATTTTGGCAAACTGGGCTGGTTCTAATAAATGCCTTTTCTGATGATGCTCGTTAGTACTGCGAGAACCCCCACCTTTACCCATACTGCGAGATTTGGAATTAAACTGAATTTCCATTTCTCCTAGATAATCGCTGAACAACTTGGCTGATTCCGTATCTTGGGGGTTAAATATAAACTTAGTTGCAGTTCCCCCAAAAATAGCTCTTGTTAATTCCTTACCGTAAACTTTCTCCAACTGAGCAATATTCTGATATCCTAAAATCCCTACAAACCCATCTTCCCTATTTTCATTCAGCCAATTTACTAACGCTGGCAAGTACAAAGTTGGTAATTCGTCCAAAGCCACAATCAAAGGGTCAGAACGCGGTACGGTACGCGATACATTACGAGTCACAATCATATGTAAGATAGCCGCAATCCCTCTTTGAGCATCAGGTACATATAAGGTTCTGTTTGGTTCTTTCAACATATGTAGTTGTCTTCTGAACGTGGCTTTAGTTTTGATTAAACCAGCATCACGCCATTGTTTTTCAAGCTTAGAAGTAATGAAAGTTGGAGTACCCACATAAAGCGCTACTGAGTTTCGGATTGGCTTGGCAATCTGAAAAGTAGCTTTATGTTTAGCCTTGTTTTTCTCGCGTTTACCTCCCCAGTAACTGGTTGCTACTTTACCTTTATGATTGCGACCGGACAGGAAGTTGAAAATGGCGATCGCCAAAAAACAGCCCATAAGAATTAACCCAGATTCTGACTTCATCAAATCCGCTAATCTTTCAATCTGTAAAGTTGGTGGTGTCGTCGTTGTCTGTCGTATTGCTGTCATGGTTTAATTTTTTGTTCGATAGTTGTCCAACTCTCGTGGAAGTGCGTATACCTGCCAAGGTCAAAACAATATTGGTTTTCAGATACCATTTTTTTCATCGTTGTATGTTGACTAAAAACCAGACAAGGAAAAGGTTTAAAAAAACTATCATCAACTTTTATTAACTGTTGAGGTGGTGGTAAATTTGGATTAGCAATTATTTGTAAAAGACGTTCTCCCTCCGAGCGATAAACTTCATATAAACAGCCACCGACACCACATAACTCAGGTGAACGATAATCAAATACAAATAATTCACCACCGCTATCTAATGATATTTTCAGAACTTTGATTGATTTTTTGTCTAACTTAGTTTCTGGGAGAGAAGATTTTACTTGTGCAAGTAGAGGTTGAGGAACAACATCAACAGCATTTTGCCAATTATATTCAAAATCTTTTACTTTTTTATTAGATGATGGTGTTTTCAGCATCCATAATAAAATAGGAGCCGAAATAAAAAACAAAACTATACATGATATTTGAAAACAAATAATCTTTTTGCGGAGTTGTTTTTTCATATTAAAGATAATAGTTAAATTTTTTATTTATTATCGATACAATCCATTGCTTCTACCGCTTTTCTATATCCATCTACAACTGCAATCCCATGTTTCTTAACAGAATCACTCTCGTTAGCATTACTAATTTCTGAATCAATTGGAATACTTGCACCGCCAAAATGTATTTGACCGACACGTTCAATTAATCTTTCACCTGTAAATGTTTTTGATGTAGTTGGGTCAATTTGTTTTGATGCTGTATCCAATAATCGATTAGTATTGGATGCAATTAAATTCTGTTGTTCTGTAGGTGAAAAATATTGCACCATTTCTTCACCTGTAACTTCTTCACCTTTATCTAATCGAGTAAGAAATTTTGTCCCACCAGATTTACTCTGAATAATTTTTCTCACATTAGGACGGTATGACATAAATTGCATAGCACCAAGCGAGCGACCGCAATTACCCTTACCATCACAAAGATAATTCCCTACCGAATCGTAATTATCTTGAATATCAGAAAGAGCAGTACTCAAAGCATCGATATTAGTACCTGATAAATGTCGTTTGCTGCAACTACCTTTATTGGGTGGCAATAAACTAGATGACTTACTACTTGAAGTTATGGGAGAATTATTGAAAGTGAATCCACTACTTTTTAATCCAGTCGGAGTAGAAGTAGAATTTTCTCCACCCCCATTTATCAAACCTAAAAATATAGCGTCTTTTTCTTGATAACTCATAAACGGAATCGGACCGATAAAATAAGGTGTACATCCCAAATCAACAAAATTATTCCGCATACAAACTCTAAAGAATAAAGCTTGGGACATCATTCCATCGACTTCCGATACATCCCAAACCGCTACTTTAAAAGCATCACCAAACAAATGTCTTCCTGTAGGTTCTTTTCCACCATTTATTGAACCAAGAATTCCTCTACCACCTTTGACCAACTGATACTTACCGCTAACCCAAGCTTTACCCTTAACAGATTTAGAACCAGATAGCTCTACATGAGCGCAGTCTTGTTTACAGGGTACCGCGAAACCTTCTTTCTTACTTCCAGAAATTGTTCGTTGTCGCAACTGCTCATCAGTTCCAAAAGCAACATCAACTATTCCGACTTCTCCACCTATAGCGTTTATAGGATTGGGGAATTGGGAGAAAGGAACCGAATCTAATCCTCGAACAGAATCAATGTAAGCTCCTTGCCAATTGGAAAATACTTCAATTGGGGTAACAGATAGTTCAGGAATGGAATCAATATTGTAAGAAGTTAAATCAACTTCAGAAAAACTAAGCTTACCCAGGTGAGGGGATTTTTTTAGTAAATTACCAATCCTTTGGCTTCCATCAATTGAGCTAGATAAATTTTGAGAAAGTAAATACTCTACAGGCTTTACCTCACCAATAGGAGTATTCTTTAACCCAGGAATTGCAGAGACTAAACTACCTAAAGTTTGTAATTTCATAACACCAAATTCTTCTAAATTAATATCTTTTGAATCAGTATTTGTAATTTGAGAAATATCAGCCAGCGAAAACTTTTGTAATTCAAAAGAGTCCTGAAAGTCACCTAACATCATAAATTCTGAAACGTTTTGTCCTTTTCCCCAACTGCGATTGGGGTTATAACCTAACTTTTCTTGAACACCTAGAGGTGCTTGGAATGAACCATCTGTATTAATAGAAGGCATTGTAGAAAAAGTAATTTGATTCCAGTCTGGTATACGAGTATTCTGCCAATTAACTGTTTGGATTCGATTTTGATTATTGGATATATCTTGAGCTTGTGATGAAACAATGATTGCACCAGAAATTATTATTGATAAACCGATACCAGAGAATAAACTAATTTTTTTATCTATACGTTTCATAACTTTCATTTCCTAATTGCATTAATCTGTTAACCAACTGTAACGAAATCCCATTTTTGCGAGCAGCTATATTTATTTGTTCTCCTGCTCGAACTAAAACTAAAAAGTTTTTAACTCTCGGAATTAAAGGAGATTTTAAAGAAATTAAACGCTGCTGTCGTGCAACAATAAATCCCCGGCTTATTAACTGTAAATTATTGATATCTGTAGTGTTTCCGAATCTATTAGTATTAAACTCTTCTTTATCATTTGTAATCTCAATTGTGTGAAATTTGGGTGTTGCATCTCCAGGAGCTACCCTAAACATATAAACCCGTCGCTTGCTACCACCTTTGGTTACTACTGTTAATAAACTGCTATTAGATGAAGGTAATTGTTTAAAATCTAAAGGTTTAATTCTTCGCAAATGCAATACAGTTGCACCATTATCTTCTTCACATTCTTTCCCCAATCCAGATAAACAACCGTCAACATCTAAAGAAGCAATACCAGGGTTATCTAACCATACTTTCTCTATTGTTTCACCAGTAGAAATAAATGAAATATTGACTCCATATCCAGGAGATAATTTAATCAACGGTATTGCGCTTTTACTATTTCCAGTTGCAACTGTACTGCTTATTCGCTTGACACTAAAATTTATTTCACCAGCGATTACTTTCATTGAAATATTAGTAGAGATAATTAAGGTGAATATAGAAATTACCGCAGCTTTATTTATGATATTTTTCATCACTCACTAAATTGAAAAGATTGATTTACAAATATCTGCACCTGCGTATTGACAGGAACATACCAAACCTTTTGCTGCTGTTTAATTTCCGAAATTTTTCGTTTATTGCGCTCTACTATTTGTTCGGTAAGTGGTTCAAATCCACCTTCTAAAACAGCACCTAAAATATTAGAATTACTTCGTCTAATAGAAGAAAAACTACTGTTACCACCAAAGCCACTTGAAGTAGAAAATTGTTCGGATTTGGGTTGATTAAGTACTTTACCAACTTTTGCAAGAGAACCAACGACAAATGTTTCTGCATCCCGTGTGGCAATACCTTTACCTTTTGAACCTCGTTTTGATGCTATTAAAGGATTGCCCTTATTTCCACGAATACTGATTGCTTGTTTGGGAAGAATGTATTGCTTACCATTAATAATAATTTGTTGCGCTTGAAGTTGTACTAACCCTGACTCTTGAATGTTTTTAATAGTCGTAACAATTTGAGTATTTTTGGGAATAGTAATAAAACCATTTTTATCTTTAAGTGGTTCGGTAGTTTGAATAATAAAGTTTTCTGGTTTATTAAAATTTTGTTGTTTATGGGTAGTATCTTCAGTTAAGCTTTTATCCCACATCAAGGGTGTAGTTATTCTTCCAGCTACAGTAGAACCGATTCTGAAGGCAGGAGGCAGGGGGCAGGAGGCAGAAGGGTAGGAAGAAGATTTATTAATACAAGAAAATTCTGAACTATCTACTTGTCCAATTGATATATTTCTCCTTTCATTTAATATTCGAGCTTCTTCTGTATAAAGTGGTTCAGGATATACATTGCAAGATATGGATGAGTAGCATATCCCTTTTCCTTTATTCCTCCTCCTGCCTTCTGCCATCTGCCTCCTGCCTTCTCCAACCATTAGAGGTGTAGCTGATGGTATCGTCGTAGGTAAAACTGGCTTTTCATCTACTGTAGGCTTAACTTCCTTTTGACTTATCTGTTCGTTCTTATCTTCAGTAACAGATGTAATTTGTGCAGTACCATAGCTTCCTAATTGATTAACAGCTAACCATTGCTGTGTCGGGTCAATTTCGGATGCTTTTTCAAGTATAGCTGGTGGAGGTGGTGGTGGTATTCTTCTTACGGGAGAAGTTATTAGTGGTGGGTTTGGTTTGATTGTAGCTTTGGGAGGAGCAGTAGGTAACGCTTTATTATTACTGTTGTACGAGCGAGCAGGATAATTATTTTGCACTGTTCGACGAGGAATCGTTCTATAAACTGGTGTTCGACTTACAACTGGTGGTCTTTCAACTGAAGCTGTGCTTTTCCTATTCGTATTAATGTTCGCTTCGTTCAATTTTTGTGGAGTTTGAGAATTCGTTTTCGGAATAGGTGTTTTAGTATTTTCTGATTCTGAGGAGACAGATTTAATTTTCTCTCTTTGAGTTGATAATGCTAATTCGGCTTTTAATTTCCCGTTTTCGTTTTCTATTGGTTTAGTATTTTCTTCAAAAAGTACTCTCGGTTTTTCAGCTTTTTTATCTGAAATCAGGGGTGTAGTTCTTGGTTTACCAGAAATAATAGTATTAAGGAAAGTGGCTCCTGTACCAAAAACAATTAGTAATATAAAGCCTACTGCACCAAACTTAGCAAAGGGATTAGTTGCAAAAGTTGGTTGAGTTTTACCATTATGTGGGTCATCAAATAATTCATGAGTATCAACTACATTATTATTTGAATCATTAGCATCTGTATCGTTTACTTCTTGTTCGTTATTGCTTGTTGGCTCCTCTTCATCAATCGTTTCTATCTCAGTTTTAGAGACAGTATTATCTTTATTCTCAGAATCATCATAACCAAGCAATTTAGCTAAACTTTCTTCATCCCAATTAGTTGAAGATTCTTGACTTTCTTGTTGATTGTTTTCTTTGACAACATTTTCACTCGAATTTAGATTATCATTCATCATAGATTCTCCTGTGGTAAATCTCGTATTGCATAAATTTCTAAACCGCTAGAACGTACTTGATAAACTACTGCTGCAAGTCCATCATTTTTCGATGGAGATGAAGGAGCTTCTACCGCTTGGACAAATATTTATTTATTGAAAGGAATTACTTCTCCTAACTTATTACTTTGTTCAAACATGGTAAGGTTAGCAATCATTCTTACTTTCCATTTACCTTCAGCTATTTTTACTGGTTGTTGAAAATATTGTGGAACAAAAACTACTTGGGTTTTTCCTTTAAACACTCTTGAAGGTGTTATATCGGCTAATAATTCTAAAAACTCTTTCCGGAAATCTGACGATAAAGCGTAGGATGCTTGCCATGCTCCATGAGTTACTTTACCTCTACTATTACTGATTGAACTAATATCTACACCACTGTCGAGTTTTGGTTCCACTGCATCTTCGACTGTCGTAGCGGGTAAATTCCCCGACCAATTCATCATTAAGCTCATTGTGTCGGAAACAAAGCGTAATACTACTTGGGGAGTGCGTTCTAAGCTTCCTAATTGAGCAACTTTAATTGATTTCCCACTTTCTAATTGAACTAAACTTGGAGGTGCCTTTTTACTTAATTGAGAATAGGAACCGTACAACAAAAATAGGATTACAAAAGCTAGAAGATGTAATAAGAAAGTACCGACAGTGAATAATGCTAAAGTATCACTTCTAGAAAAACGAGTTGTAGTGCGATTTAAAAATTTTAAACGTCTGTCTTCTGTTTGAGAATTTAAGTTTTTATTAATTGCCATAAACTGACCTATTACTGCTCTATTTTTTGACAAACCCAGTCACAATAGAAGATAATCCCAAACTCGCAATACTTGAAAAACTCCTTAAAACTGCCATACCTCCACCTACAGCTAATACAACAGATAAAATCGGAGCAAGAATACCAATTGCAAATGCAAAAATCATCGGGTCATTATTATCGGCATTCATAACTAACGTCGCAACTAAACCAGAAATGATATTGAAACTAAGTTTTACCATTCCTACCGAGAAGAAGCCCGTTAACCAAGCGAAAATAGCTTTATTTCCTACAGGTAATAATGAGCCTCCGACAGCAAGAGGTCCTAGTAATGCACTCAGTAACATAGAAACTTCTATAATCCATTGGAAGGCAATACTAAAAGCTAATAACAATCCTCTTACTGTTAATTGAAAAATATTAGTGTTGAAAAAATCATTGATACCTTCAAGAAAATTGGAATCGTTATTATCAATTTGAGATTCGATTTGTTGCGCTTGTTTCTGGGCATTTTCCAAGCATTCCGTTTGTTGAGTCGGGTCAGCGATGGCGTTACATTGAGTAATTAATGTTCTTATTGCTTCTGATTTACCATTTTTGAGCATGACTCTTTGATAGGCTTCTTGCAACTGAATGGAAGCAGATGTAGTCGAGAGTAATGTTTGATTTGTTTGATTGATGATAGCTCTAAGTCCAAGAGTCGCTTCGGATAAAAGTTTGGCGTTATTAGTCAGCAAAACTATTACAACTAACGGCCAGATGATTTCTGAGAAAGCTTTGCTGTTGTCACCATCTACCATCTCTCTCGTCCACTGCACCATGAAAATCAACAAAGTTCCGACAGCAAAGAAAATTCCAAGATTGGCGATCGCACTATACAATCCCCCACCAAGTACGTCATCCCACAGCTTGTCCACTGACTGAGCAACAGCTTCACTCGCGGCAATTCCATCTTCTGTAATGGTAGAAGCTGCTTGCCCAGGATTTGGATTGTTAGCGAAGGCAGGAGGCAGGAGGCAGAGGGCAGGAGGTAGAAATAGGAAGGAAGAAGGTAGTAAAATCAATGAATCCTTCAAACTTCTGCCTTCAAACTCATGAGTTATAGAGAACAATTTATTTGGAAACGCGGTATTCAGTTGGCAATTAACTGTTATCGGTTGACTGAACATTTTCCCAAATCTGAACTTTATGGTTTAACAAGTCAAATTAGACGTTCCGCTGTTTCGGTTCCTTCAAATATTGCAGAAGGATATGGTAGGAGAACAACGAAAGAATATATTCAATTTCTTCATATAGCGTTAGGCTCTCTTAGAGAACTAGATACCCAGTTAATTATTGCTAAAGAAGTTAATTTGGCTGAGACTGAATTTTTTACTTCTTTGTTGAAAGAAGTTGACCAACTTCAAGGAATCATGGTGTCTACAATCCAAAAGATAAAAACTTGATTTATTAGTTTCTTCTTCTTCCTCCTTCCTTCTCTTACCTCCTGCCTTCTGCCTACTGCCTCCTGCCTTCTAAAACAAACGTGCTTGTGACGCTGTACGTAGATTGCTAAAACCCTGTCCTACAATTTCTTTCTGACGTGCTTGGTTTTGACCATCTAACGACCTTGAAATATTGGTCAAATTTAGATTTGCTAAATCTTGTGATTGCTTAGATTTCAAGCCGTCCGCACGCATTGCTCCTAAAATCGCTGCGGTTGATGTATTCTGTTGGGCAATTCGCTTCATCACATTTTGCGTGACTACCTCGTCTTGAGCAGCGGCTGAGTAAATTTGAACTCTTTCAATAGAATTTTGGGTTTTCTCAACTTCTTTATTAGTAAGCTTTTGACCATTTTTACTCAATGTACTATCCACAACAGCACGAGTAATTTGACGGTCTACTTCATTTGTGGCTTGCTCTACGGTATTAATGGCAGTATCTGAAGTTGCTGCGATATTTTCAACTTCCGTGCGAGCTTCAATAGCGTCCGGTAAACCTAATACACCAAGCGTTTCATTAATAGCCGCTTCTATATCTTTCCCCAAAGATAAAGTAATCGGTTCTAGTTTACTTTCGAGTACGGATTCAACATAGTTGTCTATTGATTGCAACTCCTGTTTTAATTGGTTAATAGTATTGAAAATAAATGGTATTGATGAAGCTTGAGCGTGGCTTATTCCTAAAATAGAAATAACTATAGCTCCCCCTAATCCAAAAAATACCAATTTTCTTTTCTTCATAATAATTATTCCTATTATTGATTTACAGTGCAGTTACCAATTGCTTAGAAAACTCAGTCACAGCTACAAATTTATCTGAATATTTCTTCATAGCAGCAGTTCTATACTCTTGCTCTATGGGATTATTGGCTACTATTGCTAATAAATTAAATGGTGGATAATAACGAGTACCTGTAAAAATCCCGTTATCATCTAATAACCATTGAGAATAAAATCCTTCCTTTTTTGGAAAAAAGCTTTCTGTTGCATTACAAGCAATTATCGATTGCGGATATTTCAATATCGAAATGAAACTATCTACAGCGTTGGGTTGAATACGTCCTATAAGTCGTGTAGTTAAATTCTGAAATATCTTTGCTCCTGATGGAGACTGAGCAATACTTTCTGGGTCTTGGGCTGATAATATTACTCTTATTCCTGCTTTTGCTCCATTTGCACAAAGTCTTCCAACTAAAGCTGCAATTGAGTCATATTCAAATAAGATGGGACTTTCATCAATAAAGAACACGCTTGCTTTCTCTGACAATGCTCGCCGCAATGCAGCACTGTAAGCACTCAAACTTAAGATTGCAGCATCGTCATCGTTGGAAAGGTTACGCAATGCGAAAATCAGCAGTCGCGCATCGCTACGAAAGGTGGAAGGTTGAGCTAGGGATTGTCCAACTTTTGAGGAAAGCCAGAATCGCAAACGCAATAAAATTGTTTCTAATGCGGCTTTAGTATCACCACTCATCGAATCTAATCGCAGTCTTTCGTGGGAGCAATAACTTAAAAAGTCATGCAGGGTAGGCATTGTAGACCATTCAGGGGAACCAAAGCCGTTCACGTATGCAGCAGCATATCTATCGCGTATCAAATCATCTTCAAAGAAAGCTTTGAGTCCTAATGCCAAGATAGAACGCACGGTATCGGTTAATGTTTGCGACTCTGCACTACTAGAACCCCGACGGCTACCTACAATCATTGTTAGTAAAGCAGTTGCAAGGAAATCTTTGTAATCGGAAAACCTTTCTTGCTGCAATTTGGGTGGAAGGGAACGTAAGTTGGGTAGTTCAAATAAATTACTTGATTCCTTACCGATATCGAAGTAAGCTCCATCGTCACCCATAAATTTAGTGTAATCTGTGAAAGTGCTTGTCCCATCAGGTTTTGGGTAGTCCATCGCTACCACGGGCATTCCATGAGCTAAAGCTTGGGTTATAATACCTGATGCCAATACGCTTTTTCCGGCGCGGGTGGTAGCAAATAATCCTAAATTCTTATGTTGAGTGTACAAGTTTAGAAATACTGGCGTTCCCCCCGCAGAAGCAATCAATTCAAAACCGTCATCATCACCTTTTCTTGTCCTGACTAAAGGCAAAAGTCCCGGCACTTCTCCACTCAGGTAAACCAGTCTTCGATTAAAGGGAACTGTCATTAAACGTTCCCAGGTGATAGGTAGAGTTTGCAACCAAATTCGCCAGGGATATTCGGTTTCTCTTACTACCCATGCGGGACGAAGAAAACTTGATTGTAAGTAACGACAAGCCTCATCTAATTGTTCGCGGGTATCTCGATAAACCAAAAATACTACCGCAGTATGAATGGGGACGGCTCCTTCGTAAAGTTCTGACTGCGCGTCGATTGATTTTTTGATATTAAGTAGAGATTTTACGTCAACCGAATTCTTTTGTTGAGCAATCGCAGCACTTGTATTTGACTGTTTCGTAAGACGCTGCATATTGGTTTTCACCAATGTTTCATTCGCACGCATCAATTGACAGTAAATTTCGGTGTCGTAAATTCTTTCCTTCGATAACACGGACCATAGATACTGCATTTGTCGTTCTTTATCAGTCCAACCACCGGGTTTTTCTACAAAGGTAAGCGCCCCTATATATTTTCCTTTTAGATGCACCCAGCGTTTGTCTGCCACAGGAATAGAAGAATCGGATTCCATTAACAGAGATTTGGGGGCAATATCTGAGTAAATTTCTTCATGTAATCCGTCAGAGTTGAGAACTAAAAGTTGGGGGATTGGGCGCGGTGGTGTGTCATTAAAACGTTGCCATAAAATTGTCCAAAGTTCTTCTGCACTCAGTGGACGAATATTCAAACCCATTTTATTGGAAAGCAACTGCTCCCAAAGTTGGTAGCCATCGGTAAAAGATGAATATAGTAAGCGCTCAATCCGAACAAATTGTAATTCGTTAATTTCCCCAGTGAATGACTTCCATAAACGCTCTAACTTTGAAAGCCCTTTTTCTATCGCATCGCTTGCACCGTTAGTATCTTGTTCGATTGTGTAGGTGCAATACAAACGTAGAATTTTGGGTTTACGGATGCCCTTTTGTGTTAATTGTTTGATGCGAGCGCGTTCGCCCATCAAAAGGTATTGTAATTCTAGGTTTGGGGCGTTATTGCTTAAGTTTTTTAGTTGTTGCTGTCGATTCGTATCGTTGGTAAATGAACTTAAATGAATTGTCAGACGTTCCCCGGATGGTAAATCTTTCAACCCCGATTCAATTGCATCAAATACTGGAGATATTTGTTCGCTACGTAATGTTGAATGAATCCCCCCGCACTCGAAGCCGAAGTGAATCATAAAATTGTTGGCACCTTTTCTCAAAACGTAGGCTCCAACAGAGCGTCCTTGCAGGTTTATCTGCAACATTGATACTAAGGATAAAGCATCTTCTAACGGTGTTAAACGAATTTTATCTGTACCGTTATCAACTATCCGTTTACCTACTTTTGATTGAACGCTCATTTTCTATATATTTTCTTTGAGTGTGCTTCTCTTGTTCTTGTATTCATCAGCTGCTGATAAGGTATACCGACTCTAGTCCAGTTAGGAGTAGCTACAAATTTAGATAAAATTCTCCAAGCACCATTGGCAGTTAACACCCACCAAGTGGAAATTCCCCAAGTTGCGATCGCAATTGTCCAAACCCAATTCAACCGCAATAAACCATGAGCGATATAATAAGAACCTCCACAAATTATTACCCAGGGTACTAATTGGTCAGCCGGAAAGGGTCCGATTGATGGTTGTTTACCTAAAGTACCGTTAACTTTTCGATATTTTGATTTTTCTAAGTCCATATTCAGTCATTACTATCTACAAGTCTTCATATTATTCCCCGCTTGCTCCCTGCCTCTTACCCTCCTGGTGCTGCACCACCACCTCCACCACCAATAATCAAATTCGCCAAAATATCGCCCACTGTCACCGCAATCAAAATAATCATTGGTGTACGGGCTAAATTTTGCCAATCTTCATCCTGCCGAGAAGCTTGAATCACCTTCACTAGCGATATTCCTAAGTAAATTAGAAACAATCCTCGCAACACATTAAATACCAATGGAATTGCTTCTCCTGCACCTGTAAATTGTCCTGTCATCCAGGTTTCTGCGTTCTGAAAAAACTGTGCTTGTGCTGGTATTGATAGGGCATCTAGCAAGAAAAACGTACCCACGATTATGAATATAGGTGTGGATAATCTATAATGCCGATAAAGCTTTGAGAGAAAAATAAACAGCCTATCAAGATTGTGTCGCCAAGCTATTGCAGTTGTTCCAAAAAACAAGAAAGTTAATGTTGCAATACTTGCGATGCTTGGATTAATTATTGTATTGAGTACTGCGATCGCAATTGCAACAATCCATAAAGATAAATTAGATATTGAGTTTGATGAGGGATAGTGTTTGGGGGACATCAAAAAAATATGGGGTATTCTCAAAGACATGATTTTTCAAACCCAATCATTTTCTATATCTTTGATAACTTGTTTCATCTTCAAATTTAATCAGCCGATTTAGGTAAATTAAAATCGCTTTTTCTCTGATTAAATATTATTAAACAAGACCACAAACATTACATTGTTAAAATATATTCTTATGTATTAATACGCTTTTATGTTTTACTGGGGTATGAAATTATTGTTCATTAATTTATTAAAACGTGAAATTACATAAACTAAAAATGAAATAAATACTAACTATTTATGTATACTACTTAATTAAATCACCATGCCTGATGTTATGCGAATTAAAAATAGCCCAGAACTTATAATGTTTGGGCTACAACTAAAATCGTCAATATTTTCTGCAATTATCACATACTTACAAAATTTGTTTTATAAATCGTATTCACTTTCCAAAAAAGACAGTATACGTTCTTGTTTAGATGTAAGATTAGCAGGGTCATGTATTCTTGAAAGCGCCTCAAGTACAGCTATATGAGTGGGATCACCGTCTTTGCAAACTATATCCGCTAATCGCCGAATACGTTGACAATTTTGAGCAGCAATTTCTTCAGATGCTGTATATGTTGGTTCCAAATTTTCTGGTTTGACTGTGGGTAAGTCCATTTTCCACATCCTAATAGCACAACTATGAAGATTCACCGCATTAATTATGCACCAACATCGGGAATATTGTCTTAAATCTGGATCGCCTTTAGAAATAATTTGACAAACTTCACCTACAATTCTTGGATTAGGAACGCGCTGTTTGTCTTTAATTTGTTGAACAATACTTGTATTTCCTCGTTTATTATCAAATATCTGTTGAGCTAAAGCACTTCCTTGAGTATGCACTACTTGAGCTAGGGATAGAATATCTTCTTTGGTCATCTTGGGGCTACGAGATAAAATTGAGTGCTTAACTTTTTCTCCTAAACCATCAGCTAAAGTGTCTAATGCTTGGCTTAATTTTGCATCGTTCTTGATTGTTCTGGGACTAACTTTATATTCAGCAGCTAAAGATTTCGCTTTGTCCCATCGAGATAGCATCTTCTAATTCTTCTTCCGAAGTGCAAAACTTGCACTTCGGGGAATTCTGTTTTAAATTATCTTCACGATTACCCTTCAAATGCAGATAGCGTTTACCTCGGAGGTAACTAGCAACTTCTGGTGTAGTATTGCGCCGCCCTAATTGATTATTAACTATCCAGCAAATAGCATTATCTCTGGATGGCATATCAATTTCTACAATTTTGTACGGAATTTGATTTTTAGTACAAATTTCATAGCGGTTGTGTCCATCTAAGATAATAGACTTACCTTTCCAAACTATCAAAGGGTCAATACAACCAAATTCTTTTAAATTTGCTTCCAATTGTGTTTTCTCTTCTACAGAGAGTGGAGGAATTAGATTTTTAAATTCAGAGTCAATCTGAAGTTCTACGTTGAATGAGGGTGGTATTGATGGTGTAACTCTTTCTTCGTTTTCTTCGACAGTCTTTGCTTGTAGATCCTGTTGTTCGTCACAAATTATTGAAGCTGAATTTATACTCATAATTATTCCGCTCACGAGTTCTATTTTTTTAAAGTGAAGATTGTTGTCGTAAATTTCATTCCATTAGAGACGCAATAGCTCCATAAGATTTGTCAAATAGAACAGTGGCTGTTCCAGTTTCTCCATGTCTTGCTTTAGCTACAATCAGTTCTAATATTTTTTGGTCTGAAGTATTCGGGTTATAGTACTCGTCCCTATATGCGAGGATAATGTTATCGGCAACCATCTCTAATATCCCCGACTGGCTAAGATCGCTCATTGTTGGACGCTTAACTGGTCTACTTTCGACAGCCCGATTAATTTGGGAAAGTGCTAATACGGGAACATCTAAATCACCTGCCATTTTATAAAGTTCCCTTGCTACTTCTCCTAACTCATAACTACGATTACCGCTCAAGTCGGAAGCCATCATCTGTAGGTAATCAATTACAACTAACCCTATTTTTCCTTTCTTACTTTTGATTTGACGACATTCATGGGCAATGTCAGAGACTTTAACTCCCCTACTGTCACTAATGTAGAGTGGGAAAGTTGATGCAATATTGACAATCTTGTTGATATTGCTTAATTCCCAATCAGCCAAGCTTTCACTCAAAGCTCGGTGTCTGCGGATGCGGTCACTTTGTATCGGAACAAGGTCGCAATTTTTATAATCGGAAGCAATACTGATCAAACTCCATAAGCGATATTCCAATTGCTTTTTAGTCATCTCTAATGAAAAAAATATTACCGGGAGAGAATGGCTTAATATCATCTTCAATGCAAGGCTTAGGGAAATGGCACTTTTACCCATTGACGGTCTACCTGCAATTAAAGTCAGCGTACCTGGTTCAAATCCTACTATCAACTTATCTAATTGGTTAAATCCGGTCGAATAGATCGGATTAACGTTTTCAATTTCCTCGTAAGCAGCAACGGCGATCGCGCTATTATGTTCAGTATTTGAGCAAAGTCTTTGATTGAAAATTTGAAAAATTTTTTGTTCGGAGCTATCTAATATCTGTGGTAAGTCAATTTCTGTCTGATAGCCGAGTTGAACGATTTCATTACCCGCTCTTATCAATTGCCTCCTTCTATACTTTTCCATAATTAAATCGGCAAGAAAATCAATGTTTACAGCCGATACCGTTCGGTCTACAAGTGATGCTAATTTATTCCTACCACCTACCCGAATAAGTAAATTATGGTCATCTAACCAACTGATAATTGTGAGTAAATCTGTTGGTTTACCTTGACTATCAAGTTCTAATGCAGCATCATAAATTTCTTGGTGAGCTTTGATATAAAAAGCTTCTGGAATTAAGTGAGAACGAACTCGTACAATAGCTTGGGGGTTTAGAAGTATTCCGCCGAGGACAGCTTATAGAGGCTTCTATATTTGCAGGGGGCATTTGATCAATCATTTTATTCACACTCATTCTTAAGATTGCAGTTCAATTTTTTGTACGATTTTAAGAAGAACTTTCTTGTATCAGCGATTCCTTACAAGCAACTGTAGCTGCAACGGTTTGTTCTTCTAGCTCACGTTTCCATTTTTCTACTTGCTCTCTTGCTTGTATGCGAGAAAGTTCTTCTTGATTCCTAGAAATTTGTGAAGCTTTATAAAAACGGTAGTGAACTTCCCAGCGATTTTCTCCAGCTTTGGTATTACTTGCTAACCACGCTTCTAAGTCAATCACCTCCTGACTAAGACTTTTCGTTTTTTCTTGACAAAAATTCAAAAAACTCGCTCGCTCCTCATCTGAGAGAGTCTTTATAAAGTCTGAATAAGTCTTAATAGTCTGAGGAGTTCTCAAATCGCCATCTGGCAAAGGTTCTGGCTGTTGTTCGTTTCCTATAGGAAATTGTGGTTTCCTATAAGAAACCTCAGTTTCCTCTACGAAACTCGGATTTCCTATAGGAAACTCAGTATCTTTGTATTGGTCAGTGGTAATTTTGATTTTTACTTTCGATAACTTGTTAATCAATGCAAACCAATTTGGTCTAATTTCTTAACTGCTTTTGATGCTGCTCCTTTGGAGATATTTAGTTCTTTCGCCATTTCCGTAATGCTGTATTCGAGATGGCGATACCTGCGGTGAGCTTCGCTTAACGCCAAATGGATCGAGCGAACGCAAATAGTACAGCACCTTGATTTCGGCTCCAGTCAAGTTTTTCACAGTTTCCACCCATTCATTGTGAATTAGACGATAAAAAAGAGGTGTTTTTTGTTTGTGTTCGCCAGAATTAGACTCGTTTTGTACGCAGCAATTGTTTTTAGTCATATTTTTTAGAAAGCCTGAAACATTTAAGCCGAGCTATTGGTCTACTAATTCGGCACTTGAAAATAGATGTCTCACCAAAGCTGTTGGTGCTATTATGTGGGTACTCAAAGCTAACTCATCCATCAATGAGGCATCTTTGTAAAAAAGTAAGCATTGCTGAAATAGCAATTACAAAAATATAATATTGCTAACTTGGCAAACATTAAGTAAAGAAATGTTGCGATGAGCCAGCACAGAGAAATTTTTAATCAGCTATTGTTGGCTTTTGATTATTCAGCCAAACAGGTGAGTGGTTGGACTGGAATTCATCAAAGTCGTCTCAGTCGATTTCGCACGGGAAAACTCGATTTAGAAGCAGGAGAATTTTTCAGCTTACTTACTTGTATGCCAAAAGAATTTCAAGATACTTTTTGGCTTAAGATTCGTGTGGAAGAAGCAGATTGGCGAACGAGAGTTTTATCTGCTAGTGATAACGAAATTGAAGAAATTCTTAGAGGGACTAGCAGATAGATGGGCAAGCAGTGTGGGGCAAGCAAAAGTCGCTTCCTGACTTGTCTGTGCTAGGCTCAAGATTACTATTATCCTGCGATCGCCTATCGTTTAAAGTTTATCGAACTGTTGAGAAGAACAACAATTGAAACGAAAAAGAGCCGTTATTCCTTCAAAAGTTTAGCTATGTGGAGAGTCGTAAATTTTATTTTTGAACGACGCAACTAAACGCATTTTCAGCTTAAATAATCGCTGCACTAAACGTAAACCTTGTTGCGTTATTAAAATACGAATCGCAACTACACGATTTTTTTCACTCATAACTGTGGACTCCGAGTGTTCCTTAAATAGGGAATTAATTATCACTTAGTAGATGCCCGCATAATTTAAACCTATGCGGGTATTAAAATCCATCAACAAATTTTCTGATGGTTTTAACTGTAGCCGTAGACACCTAATTAAAAATGATGACTAAATTACACAGAAAACAAATCTACCTAAAGTGATAGTTGTTTTTTTATTCTTAACTTCCACAATTATTTTTTACGCTCAATAAAAAAGTTTTTATACAAATATTAATTTAAACAATCTATACAATTACGTAATCAGCTTTTAAATTCCTAACCGTTAAACTCATATTTAACAGTTGATTAACTATAAATGTAAGCTACTCTACAAAAACAGATGTGTAGAAAATAAAACATTTTGAGCGAGCAAATATTATTTTACTTATTCATTATGCATTGATTATTATCTGAAATATTTATAAATACGAGATTTTCAACAAATAAATCAAATTTTGTTGAAATTTTACTTAATTTCAGTATTCGGTTATCACTTTTATTTATGGATACTACAGCTTTTAACATTGATGTAGTCGATTATTATTCTTGAGTATTACTATGAGCGGATTTAAAGCAATATCAACTTTTATTTATTTACGTAGCTGAATATTTTCTTATCATCTTTTATGATACAGCTTGATATTAACCTGTAATTCTTTATTAAGCGAAAAAATTGTCAAAATACAAATAAATATGTATAAATAGTTCAAAGAGCTTTTTTTTGATTCAAAACAGGTCTACTCGTATTAATCAGACGCGAGATTGTATGATGAACAACATTTTTTCTGAATCTGCATAGTGGGGGCTTGCAATCAGAAGAAAGGTTTGTTTGGAGAACGCTGGTTTAACCGCTTTTTCTTAACTGTCTCGAACCTTACTTACTTCGAGACACAATCAAACTTGAAATTGTTTCCAATTGCAATAGTTTTAATTACGGTAAGTCCGAAAAAGATCGAAGAAAAACTATTACGAAAAAAATCACGAAAAATTAATTCATTGCCTGCTGAAAAACAATAAAAATTTAGAGGTTAGTAACTTGGCTAAGCGAACAATGTATAAGCTGCCACCTGATGCAGAACTTTTGACGATTCAAGAAGCATCAAAAAGGTTAGGAAAAGGTTTTAGCCGTACTTCAATTCTTCGTCGAATTAGTTCCGGACAATGGAAAGAAGGTTTACATTGGGTTGATGCAAGACGCAATGATTCAATGAATCGCCTTATCAAAATCAACGTTACTGCCGTGCTGAACGGATTTATAACTCCAGCAGCTTTTCGTTAGATTTTCCTGGAAGGACAATTCAATCCCTCCAGACAGTTTTGAGTTAAGGAGCAGGTGGTCTACCTGTTCTATTAATTAATGTTTCATAAACTTTTAGGTATGTTGCTTCATCAATCCAAGCTCGATATGTCTTGCAATGGGTGGTAACTGAATGTCCCATCAATTTTGCTCCAAAGTCGGGAGTGAATCCAAATTCAAAGCATCTACGTGCATAGCAGTGACGTAAATTATATGGGGGAAATGGAATTTTGAAATCGTAGAAAAATCCAGATACCTTGGTTCCAAGTTTGGCATTGGGGGAATCTTCGATTGATTTCAAATTGGGTAAGACGATTTCTTTAAGATTCCAATTGTGTGCCCATTCCAGATACAACGGATAAATAAATCGCTCTCCTGTTTTGGTTTCATCGCTAACTCGTGCAGTGGGAAAATCTAGCATATCAACATGAAATGCTTCATGGGGACGCAAACCGTATGCCGCACACATCCCGTATATCCACTGCCAACCGGGGCTGGTAATTCTGTCTCGCCATTGAACTATCTGCTCGTCTGTTGGTAAACTTCTTGGCGATACTGTTCCAGGTGAATAACTACCAGTCAGTTCTTTGATTGCTTCTAAATTTTCAAGCTTGGCGAATTTAGCTAGTCTACCCAAAATGTCACATACTCTTTTACGACTTCGCGTATCGGGTTCGGTAAGACTTGCGAATTCGATTATCAAATCGATAGAAAGTTCTGCATCCGAGGCAAATTCGGCGAATTTTGGAAAAACAACTTGATAATCTTTCTTCCAGGTTGTTTCGGTTTGCTGGTTGCGCGATCGCCTTCTCCAATATTCGGTTTCAAACTTTTCTACCCAATCCGATACGGTTTCGGGTTTGGGCGATTGACTTAATTGCCATTGTTCCCAACTAAATTGACATTTATCAAGTTCTACTCTTAAAGCACGAGCTTGTTGCTCTGCATACTGTAATCCTGCAATGGTAGCTTTAACTCCTTGAGGATTTTCTTTTGTTCTCAAAGAAAGCTTCTGCTGGTAGGGTTTAGTTTTACCCGAATTTGGCTTTGGTGGAAGCGTTCCTCTTAACCATAAGGTTCCTCCACGCTTCTCAATGCTGATGCCAGTATTTGAAGCCTTCAATCTACCATTTGCTTGAGCAAGACGATTATTAATGTCCATAAAAATTTACCCCAAAGATTTTAAGGGACTGTTTTTTATAGAAGATGTCACCCAATTTCAAACGGACGAACACGCAATACTCTACTGAGCAGTTTTTCCTAGTCCTTAAATGGTAGCTAAAACTGTGACTAAATTTGTGACTAAAATCGTGGGTTGATTCTACCCCATTTGACCTAAAATGGTACAAACGAAGAATCCACTCCTGGAAGCTAGAAGGCGCTTGGGGAGGGGGAAACAACGGAATATAAACAAAGGCGACACCCGGATTTGAACCGGGGGATGGAGGTTTTGCAGACCTCTGCCTTACCACTTGGCTATGTCGCCGCACAATAGAGTTTTTATCTTACCAAAATTTTATTTATAAATCTACCCCTTTGTAGATTATTTTGTGAAATACCTTCAAGAGATTAAGGATAAGCAGTAAAAAACCTTGTCGAAGGAAAATACAACTGTAGGGAATTGAATTCAAAACGCAGAAAACTATGTTTTTTGATAACAGTCTTAGAAGCAGTATGAGTCTACAATCACCATTCCGACTTGCTATTTAACCACAAACCTTTGAGAGGATGTCTAAAACACCATATTTTTTCGTTATTCACCCACCCATTGCATTACCTCACATTTGTGCTAGGATTTTCGGTTACGTAGAATACATATTTTTCTCTGTAGAAACAGTATTTATACTCTTTAAGAGATCGGTACTGGAAAACATTAAACATAATATATTTATATCTTAGGATAGATGAAAAACATAAAAAAGGCTCTTGATAGTATAAGATATTGAAGATAAATCTCGGTTTTTACTTACAAAATTGAGGCATTAGTAAATATACATAACCTTAAAATTATTGAGGGCTTGGCAGTATGAATATGCTACTAAAGAAGCATTAACTACCATCAAATTAGTAAGTTATGACTACAAAGGAGAATTGGACATTAAGACTCGTATTAGATTGGTATCACCATCATATGAAAGAAGTTTCGACCATAACTATTGCTCAGGTAACGGATATACATCTATTTGCCTCGGAACAGAAGCAGCTACTGGGAATGCCTACCACAAAGTCTTTCCATGCAGTTATCGAGCGCTTAAAAAAACTGCGAGAGGAACTCGATATGCTGTTGTTGACGGGAGATTTGTCAGGTGATAGTACGTCACAATCTTATGGTAATTTGCAAAATATGCTGAGTCCCCTATTTCTTCCTAGTTATTGGCTGCCAGGAAATCACGATGATTTCACAATAATGAATGAAGTTCTAAATCTGGGGCTGGTTTCTCGCCGTAAATGTTTTGAGCGCGGTGGATGGAATTTTGTATTGTTAGATTCTTCGGTACCTGGTGAGGTGCATGGTTATCTACGCCGCGAAACTTTGGAATGGCTAGATCTACAATTAAGTATGACGAGCGATCGACCAACAGCAGTAGCACTTCATCATCCTCCCTTCCATGTAAATTCTTCTTGGTTAGATAACAGTAGCTTGCAAAACTCCGAAGAATTTTGTGCAGTTTTAGATAAATATCCGCAAGTTCGATTGGTGTTGTTTGGTCACATACATCAAGAATTTTATACTCAACGGCAGGGTGTTGATTATTTAGGAACTCCTTCAACCTGCGTTCAGTTTCAGCCAAGAAGCAAAAAATTTGCTCTTGACCAAAAATCACCAGGATTTCGCTTGATGAAACTTTACCCTAATGGAACTTGGGAAAGTTGGATTGAAAGAGTTCCGTATTTTCACACTGTAGAGTTAGCAGCAAATGGATAATGACAGTGAGCAGTTATCAGCTATTGGTAATTGTTAAACTTTTACTTCGTCGGCAAAGCTGTGCCAGCGGACAAATTGAAATGGTCCTGCTACCGAACCCCAAATGTGTTCGTCGTTTTCTAAGTCTCTTCCTTTGTCTCTGCTGATAAATTTTTCTGTGTCAATTTCAAATTCGCTGTCAAGGTAAGTATTTTGTCCTTTACGAAATACAATACAGCTTTTGCCTGGTTCTACCATCCCTTTGAAACTGTGACCAGTCCATTCTACAATCATGTTACAGCCAGATAGTTTCTCCAAATCATTCTGCTTTAATGCTTTGAGACGCTCCAAGTCGCGGGATGCACCCCCAAATTTTTCCGCATCTTTAACTCTATAATTTTCAATTTCTATATGGTCCCCTGCATCAACTAATTTATTAACTGCAACACGATAGGGGTCATTAAGCATATAATCATAAGCTTGCTCAACATAAAAGCTTACCCCCGACAATAAATTATGCGGTAGAGGACGCATACATACCCGAATATGAGCGAAAAAGGGCGGATTTTCAAAAGCTTGTTCTTGATTGCTGAAATCAGAAGCCATCCAGCGAGCTAAGGTTGGTATATCAGTAGAGTGCGACATTATATAGAATATATATTGTGGTTAAAAGTTTTCCAGATAAAGGTATATTACCAACTGAAGTACCTGTTTGTTTCGCTACGCGCAACGAATTTAAACAAGTTTTCTTCTTGCAAAACTATAATCTACTAATTGCCCGTGTGAGGTTTTCTCTGGGGCAAGTTGAATAATTTCTTCTAAATCAGCGCAAATTAGGAAAAAATCAGGAGAATGGAAGTTAATCTTCAATATGCAGACTTTTCACGGATTTGAAATATCGATGGAGAAAGTTGTAAAAGATATTGGTCTTTCGTTTTAGTTGATATGGAATAGTTCTTATAATTGTTATGCTAAAATCCCATTCCCTATTCTAAGAAAATGATAAATATACAACGTTTTAGTATTACAATTGCTACAACCATTACAATTTGTTTGCTTTCGACTTCGTTGACGTTAGCGAAAGAAAAAAAGCCCAAGCCACCAAAAGAATTTCCACCAAATCCATTAGAGATTACCGTAACCGATCCATTGCTACCGGCTCGGGCTAATCAACAATCTTTAAGTGGTGAGGAAAAGCGTTCTTTGGAAGCGGCTTTGGATAAACTTAATCTAGAAGCAACTGCAAAACTGCAAGCGGGAGATACTCCAGGAGCATTTGCAACTTGGAATAGAGAACTACGTTTACGTCGCTATTTGGGTACTTTGGCAGAAATTGAAGCACTACAGCGGGTTGGTGGAATTGCTTACACTAAAAACAATCGCCAGCAAATAAGATATATTACCGAGCGATTGCAAACAATTCAAAAACAGGTTCAACAAGAGCAAACACCGAATTTGCAAGTATTGCAGGCTTTGGGTGAAGCTTACCGTCAAGTGCGATCGCCTTTGTTTGCGGTGGAAGCTTACAATCAAGTTTTGATAATTGTCCGAGGAAGTTCGGATATTGCAACAGAGATAGAGGCTTTGAAAACAATTGGAAAAATTCATCTTGATTGGTTTGATTATCCAGCAGCTGCAACGACTTACGAACAATTAATAAATTTAGTTAATAATAATAGCGATATTGAAGAATCTTTAAAAGATTTAGCTTACATTTATGACCGGACAAAACAGCCTTTAAAAGCAATAGATGTACGTAAAAAACTATCGTTAGTTTACCGTCAAATAAATGATATTGCACAGTTATCGGCATTGAAATTAGCTATAGGTTCGGATTACGAAGCTTTGGCAAAAGAAAATCCTAATTTTGTCGATGAAGCTTTTAAAAATTATCAAGAAGCCTATACTATGGCTTGGGATTTTCAACAGTATGTACGTGCTGCTGAAGCTTTACAAAAGTTAGTTTCCTTGTATGTTGCAGAAAATCAAACAGAAGATGCTTTGCAAACAAGTCAGATTTTATTACAAGCAGAAGAACGAGCTGCTAACTTCTACGGTATGATGAATGCCTACGAGCAAATAGGTAAAATTCATTTACAGCGTCAAGAAAATCAATTGGCTCTTGCAGCTTTTCAAAAAGGATTAGAATTAGCGCAGCAATTAGGTTCTGAAACTGATGAATTAAAAGAGCAAATTCAAAAAATATCGGGAAGAAACTTGAAACTGTTGAGATTATGCCGCCCTAATTTGCTACAGCATTCTCTTGTGAAAGCCGATTTTCTTGAAAAATTGTCAATATTTGAGTTGAAACTATATTTTCGCTCGTTTTTTAGGAACCATCACTTTTAAGGAGTCTTTTTTGCTGTAGTAAATTGGAATTTGGTTATGAAATTAAATTGTGCCGTAGTATATTGTCGAAACAGCGATTTCATATGCGGGAAAGTCGCAGCAATGCAAGTTATGGATAATTATCTGCAAGATATTCTTTAACAGTTTTGATAACAGAAGATAGTTTTTCATCTTCATACAGCAGCTTCCAGTTTAGTTAAAAGTGCAACCCTATCTTTTATTCCCAACTGATAAATAAGCAAAGTTAAAAAGTATTCCCAATCCAATTGTCTCCGTTGAGCAATTCCATCGTAAAGTTCTACACCTGGTGGATTGCGTGCAATATCAAATAAAATATCCAAGGTATGCACAACTTCCTGCTCTTCTACCCAACAGGAGATATATTTTTCTTCCTCTTCAATTGCTGTATCTTCTTTTTGCCATTGATATCTATTTTGTTGAAATTGGCTGCCAAAGCCTGCAAACACTTCAGCCCCAATCGGTGCTGATAAATCAGCTAGGAATTCCAGCATTTTTTCTCTGCTTTGTTTTTTCATCGAATATTGTGTTAGATAATTTATCTACACTAAGCATGAGCGCTCTATAATCGCTGCCTATAGTTCCATATCTGCCAATATTCCAATATAAGACTCATTCCCTAAATATGTGGTTGAGTGCAACTATTAATTTTTGTAAATACCCTTGTTAATAAAAATCTTTATCAATAAACTAAGCATTAAGTCAAAAGATAAAAACGTTGCACTGTTAGCGGTAAGTTCCTTGGCGGAGTATGTTTGTGTAACTATAGTGCTTCTAAAGCTATATTGCGTAACTATTCCAACCGAAACGGACTTCGATTAAAATTTTCGTATTGTGGCAATCAATCAAGCTGCTTTGAACAAAACAAGTTGAGCAGTTAATTACAGCCAAATTGTTGAGTAAATATAGCAATAAGGAGCAAGCGTTAAACAATGCAAACTTACGATAATCCCAGAGTTAAATATGATTGGTGGGCTGGTAATGCACGCTTCGCCAAATTGTCAGGTTTATTTATCGGCGCTCATGCAGCGCAAGCGGCTTTAATTACTCTGTGGGCTGGTTCATTCACTCTATTTGAACTGTCTCGATATAACCCCGAGATTGCAATGGGGGAACAAGGGTTAATTTTGTTGCCTCATTTAGCGACTTTAGGTTTTGGTGTAGGAGATGGTGGGATTGTAGTTGATACATATCCTTTTTTTGCTATCGGAGTTATACACCTGATTTCATCTGCTGTCTTTGCTGCGGGTGGGCTGTTCCATACCTTCAAAGCTCCTCGAAACTTGAAAGATGCGACGGGACAGGCTCGCAAGTTTGACTTTGAATGGGATGATGCCAAACAATTAGGAATTATTTTGGGACATCACCTGTTGTTTTTAGGAGCCGGAGCATTGTTGTTAGCAGCTAAAGCAATGTACTTTGGCGGACTCTATGATGCAGCATCTGAGACTGTCCGCACGGTGACGAATCCGACTCTTAACCCTTTAGTCATCTATGGTTATCAGTTTCATTTTGCTAGTGTCGATAATCTCGAAGATTTAGTAGGGGGACATATTTATGTCGGTGTAATGTTGATTGGTGGAGGAGTATGGCATATTGTCCAGGAACCATTACCTTGGGCGAAGAGAGCGTTAATCTTCTCTGGTGAAGCCATTCTTTCTTACTCTTTAGGAGGAATTGCCTTAGCTGGATTTGTTGCATCTTATTACTGTGCGGTAAACACTTTGGCTTATCCAGTTGAGTTTTATGGTCCTGCTTTAGAACTAAAGTTTGGTATTTGTCCCTATTTTGCAGACACTATAGATTTACCTTATGGTGCTCATACAGCCAGAGCATGGTTAGCAAACTCTCATTTCTTCCTTGCTTTCTTCTTTTTGCAAGGACATTTATGGCACGCGCTACGAGCTATTGGTGTTGACTTCAAACAGTTTGGTAAAGCATTGGATACTGCTGTAGGTACTGTCGGTAGCGAATCGTAATAACTATGGAGACGTTGTTTTATACAGCGTCTCCAAATTGCAATGTTAGAAAAGGGTAAAAATTGTGGCTGTTTCAACCGATAAAACTTTTGCATCAGGTACAGAGTCACCTTGGTTAGTTGGTAATGCTCGTTTAACCGATTTATCAGGGCAATTATTGGGCGCTCATATCGCTCATGCAGGTTTAATTATGTTTTGGGCGGGAAGTATTACCATTATTGAGGTATTGCGTTTTGCCCCTGGTATACCAATGTATCAACAGACGATGACTTTGTTACCCCATCTTGCAACTTTGGGTTGGGGAGTTGGTGCTAATGGTCAAGTGGTAGATACTTATCCCTATTTTGTCATCGGTATTCTGCATTTAATCGCTTCAGCAGTTTTAGGTGCGGGTGGACTTTTTCATGTATTTCGCGGTCCGAAGGTTTTGTATAGCCTCGGTGGAATCGTAGCGAAATTTCACTACGAATGGAACGACCCCCAGACAATTAGCTTTTATCTTGGGTAATCATCTGATTGTTCTTGGTTTGGGAGCATTTCTTTTAGTAGTAAAAGCGATGTTTGTTGGTGGAATTTATGATGCTAATCTTGGTAACGTGCGATTAATAAGTAACCCAACTCTCGACCCAAGTATTATATTTGGTTACTTAGTTGGTTTAAAAGATGGCAGTTGGAATATTTTAGGAATGGCGAGCGTTGACAATTTAGAAGATGTCATCGGCGGTCATATTTGGGTAGGATTGATGTTAATTTTTGGTGGTGTTTGGCATATTTTAATACCACCTTTTAGCTGGGTAAGGCGAATTTTTCCAATTGAAAACGGTGAGGAAATTCTTTCTTATAGCCTGCTTGGTTTAGCTTTAATGGCTTTTATATCTATTCCGTTTATAGCCTATAACCAAATAGTCTATCCTAGCGAATTCTATGGTTATGACAGATTAGGTAGAGCGAATGTACAGCTTTTTCTAGGAATTCTAGCTTTTTGTGGTTATATTTGGCATTCTTGGCGTTCCCGTCAAATTAACCTTTAATTCTCCATAGTTTTTAATTTTTCTGACTTGAGAGCCTACTAAATTCAATGTCCGTAGTTGAAATTTCTCTGCGGGCATTTTTTTGGAAAATTATTTTGAGGATAAATTATGCTACCTACAATTTTTTGTGCTTTCTGTGCGTGGACAATAGTTATTTTAGGCATTGCTAGTTTTTGGTTGATGCTAAATAAAGGAACAAATCACCTCAAAAAGCTACATGATATTCCTTGTTCTGACTGTGATTTTTTTACCAATGATTACCGTCTCAAATGTACGATTCATCCGGAACAAGCTTGTTCGGAAGAAGCTATCGGCTGTATTGATTTTGAGGTGAAAACCGCTAATTGCAATAGTTGTCAAAAAGGTAAGCGTAAATTATATTAAGCTGCGACAGCCCTTAAGTTAGGCGATCGCATTTACTTTCGCTCTGTGCTAATCCTACAAACCGGGCGTTGTGACTGCTGCACAAGATATCTCTAATTCCAAAAGCAACGGATTCGCAATTCATATATTTACAAAACTTCACAAAATCGAGGATACATATTTTCAAAATATTGATATGCTAAAAAATAATTATTGCAAGTAATAATCATTAACTTAGAATGCTTGATGAATATTATTTGCCTTTGTATATAATTGGATGCTTCTCTAGAACCGATGTAGAGAATGATGGGGTTAGTTTTCTCCTTCATGCTCTATGCTCATTATCTCAAGAACGAATACATCTAATAGAAAGAAGTTGCAATAATTTCATTTTTTCTCAGTTAATTAATTTTCAACAGCGAGTAATCAGGAAATGTCAAAACAAATTGGTCTTTTTTACGGTACTACAACTGGTAAAACCGAAGCTGCGGCGGAAACGATTCGGGATGCTTTCGGTGGTGATGTGACTATGCATGAGATAGCTGATACAGATACGAGTGATTTTGATGAGTATGAATGTTTAATTATCGGTTGTCCGACTTGGAATATCGGCGAACTTCAGAGTGATTGGGAAGGCTTTTTTGAAGAACTAGATGAGATTGATTTTAGCGCTAAGACAGTTGCTTACTTTGGTACCGGAGATCAAATTGGGTACGAAGAAAACTTTCAAGATGCGATGGGAATTTTAGAAGAAAAAATTTCTGAGAGAGGTGGGAAAACTGTTGGTTATACGTCAACAGATGGATATGAATTTAGTGAATCTAAAGCTTTGAGAGATGGGAAGTTTTGCGGGCTTGCCCTTGATGATGACAATCAATCGGATTTAAGTGATGAAAGAATCAAGGCTTGGGCTGCTCAAGTTAAATCAGCTTTCGGATTATAAATTTAGTCATGTGTTCTTTTTTAGTCAGAATTTCAAACCCGTTAAACAATCCAAAATCCAAAATCAAATGGCTGTAACAACTCTATCCAATCGAACATATAGCTTTACTAACGTTGACTGGTATCGTGGTAATGCTCGTTTGCTCAACTTATCCGGTAAACTTCTGGGCGCTCATGTAGCTCATGCAGGTTTGATAGTCTTCTGGGCGGGTGCAATGACGTTGTTTGAATTAACGCACTTTAACCCAGCTTTACCAATGTACGAACAAGGGTTAATTTTACTTCCACATTTAGCAAGTCTTGGTTTAGGTGTCGGTGCTGGGGGTGCAGTAACTGACATTCAGCCCTATTACATAATTGGTGTAATACATTTAATTTCCTCTGCGGTTTTAGGCGCGGGTGGTATATTTCATTCGTTAAAAGGACCGAGTGTATTGCCAGAAAACTCTAGTTTCGCGGGCTTTTTTGGCTATGACTGGAAAGATAAGGATAAGATGACCACTATTTTAGGAATTCATCTGATTCTTTTAGGTGTAGGTGCTTGGTTATTAGTGGCAAAAGCCATGTTATGGGGTGGACTATTCGATCCTCATTTCGGAACGGGTGGAGACGTGCGAGTAATTAATCATCCAACACTTAATCCACTGAGAATTTTTAGCTATTTATTACCCGTTCATGGTGCTACAGGAATGGCTGCTGTGGATAACCTAGAAGACGTAATTGGTGGTCATATCTGGGTTGGCTTAATGTGCATTGGTGGTGGTATTTGGCACATCAGAAGTAAGCCATTTACCTGGACAGAAAAACTTTTAGTTTGGTCTGGAGAGGCTTATCTATCCTACAGTTTAGGAGCAATAGCATATATGGGATTTCTGGCTGCAACTTTTGCTTTTTTCAATGACACAGTTTATCCAAAAGTCTTTTACGGGGCTGCAAGAATGATAGAATCCTCTCCAGATTTAGTCTCTTCTCGGGGATGGTTGGTAAGTTTTCATATTGCTTTAGCAACCCTATTTCTATGCGGACATATATGGCACGCTAGTCGCGCTCGTTTAACCGAAGCTGGATTTGATTTTAATAATGACGATATAGTCAACCCTCCGAGAGTTGTTAGCTAAAAAAATTGGATTGACGGCTTACGGAAAGCAGTCAATCTAATTCGCCAAAATAAAAACCTGCGAACCTAATATAAGGTTCGCAGGAAGTCAGAATTTTGAAGGGAAATTCTCTGAATATTTCTACTCAAATTTAAAAAAGTTTGGTAGTGGAAGCATCTTGCTCCTTCTTTGCTGAGGGGAAAGATGCTCCCACTATAGAACTTAACTGGAAAAACTATAAAAGTGATGTGAAAGATAATTTCAACAATCTAAACTTACTTTGCAGATTTGTGTGATTTACGCTTACGTAAGAACATACCACCACTAACAGCTAACATTCCTAAAGCGAAGCTTGGTTCGGGTACGCTGGCTTGTACAAATTTCCCTTTGCCAACGCGGAATGTATGGTTGTCAGTTTCAAAACCACCGTCACCGACTTGAGAAATCATAATCTTATCGAAGTTATCATCTATACCTTGAGAGAAGAACTCGAAGAAACCATTTGTTTGTCCTCCATGCTGCTGGGCTGCTGTAGGAGCAAGCGCGGTCAAGATATTGTATGTTAAAGTGGTCGCAGCTTGGGCCATACCCTTACTATCTGTGTAGTTGAATTCTACAGCATTACCTGCATTGAAGAATTCGAGGGTGTTACCTTCACTCAAAGCGCCCAAATTTATACCGAAGTAATTGAAAGTATCGCCTTCTTTAGCTGTTTCGATAACAGCACTTTTACCTTCAAATACTTGTAAATAATCCGATGTGTTTTCTTCGCCATTCACCCCAGCAGGTGCCCATCTCTTTTCACCACCAACTGAAGTTTTATTATTACTACCCTCGAAAGAATACTTTACTTTATCATTACCTGGCAACTTGCCGTCATTGAAATCAAATGTCTCGTAACCTGCGTCATTAACATTCTGCGAAAAAGCACCTTGGTTTGTTACATTGCTATCGCGAAAAGCACCAGAAAACTATAGCTAAAACCAGCAGCTTGTGCAGAACCAGCGTAAGCAACGGTAGCGATAGCAGATAAAGCAGCAATTGAAAATAATTTCTTAAACATGAATCTAATTCTTTTCTCTTTAATGTCTTCTCTTTAATCTTCTCTTTCGAGCCGATATCTGAATTGTGCGCTGTATTGAAGACAAAAGTTAGGTGATATTTACTGAAGTCTGAAATATTTTCAACTCATAAATAAAAAGTATTAAATTTTACTTCGACTAGAGAATATCTCAGTATTGAACTACCTAAAGTAAGCTTTCTTCACCAGTTATGTAAAAAACAATCCAGATTTTATCGCTATAATTGTGAAGAAATGACATTATTGTTTTTATATCCCGAATTAATGCCAACGGCTTTACAAGTAACTCAAATTTAAACGCTAAATTTGAGCCTCAAATAAAGGATAATCCTCAATCACTGCGTATCTACGATTGCTGAAATTCATCTCAAACATAACTGCGATCGCGATTTGAGCAAGGTCATCTTATTTATCCAATATTTTGTACCATTTTATACACTTTATTTTAGTTCAGCTAATTACTTATATATATATAAAAAAGGTAGTAATTCTACTTTTTAATTAAGAAATTGGGAATTGGGAATTGGGCATAGGGCATAGGGCATAGGGCATTCGTAATAGAACTACCCAGCAGATTTTTTTATCGCCAGAATGTTTTATGTTCCTTGTAAGCTGTTACGCATTTTATTTGTATTTAACTAGCGGGCAAGATGCCCGCACTACAAGAATTTGATATTTATTTCCTACGGACACGCTTCGCTAACGTTTTACACAATTTAGCTGCACATCAGCTTATTAGTGCAGGTACCGGATTCCCAATTGACACTAAAAGCTTTTACCTATAATCTTTAAGCAATTTAGAAATAAATAATTAAAATAAATATATGAACAAAGTAGATTACCTGCGTATCAGTTTAATAGACCGTTGTAACTTTCGCTGTCATTATTGCGTGCCGGAAGGCGAAAAACTTGATTATATATTACAACAGGAATTACTAAATTATCAGGAGTTATTAACTCTACTAAAAGAAGTATTTATTCCATTGGAATTTACTAAATTTCGTCTTACCGGAGGTGAACCATTATTACGTCCGGGGGTAGTTGATTTTGTTGGAGAAGTTGCTTCTCTTTCTGGATGCGATGATTTAGCAATGACGACTAACGGTTTTTTGTTAGATAAATTAGCAAAACCACTTTTTGATGCTGGTTTGCGACGCATCAATATCAGTCTTGATTCGCTAAATCCAGAAATTTTTGACAAAATGATTGGGAATGGGGGAAAGTCGCGCTGGGAAAAAACTTGGCAAGGTATTCAAGCAGCCTATGAAGTAGGTTTCAATCCTTTGAAGCTAAATGTAGTTGTTATCAAAGGAATAAACGATTCGGAAATTCTCGAATTAGCAGCTTTAACTATCAAGCGTAATTGGCACGTCCGTTTTATTGAATTTATGCCGATTGGTAATAGTAAATTATTTGACGAATCTGCCTGGATTCCTTCTGTGGAATTACGTGAAAGTATTTCGCAAAAATTCGGCTTAATTGAATCTAATATAAAAGGAAATGGCCCGGCAGATGTTTTTAAAATTCCTGGTGCTAAAGGTACTTTAGGATTTATTTCGCAAATGTCAGAATGCTTTTGCGACAGATGCAACCGGATTCGTTTATCTGCCGATGGTTGGTTGCGCCCTTGTTTATTAAATGAAACTGGTCAAATTAATTTAAAAGATGCGTTACGCAATGGAGTTGATTCTTCTGAGTTAAGGGAAAAGGTAAGAGATTTACTGTTTCTTAAAGAGGAAATTAATTTTAAAGAACGAGATAGGGGAACAATTGGTACTTACAACCGTACTATGTCACAAATTGGAGGTTGAGAACAATTTTGGATTTTAACAACGGATGGGTTTGTTTTAGATTTTATATTTTAGTTCGCCGGGGGTTGAAAACACCCGCATAATAGCAAAATTCCGATAAATCTCACATCTTGCACCATTCGCAACAACCGCCTTGGAATAAATTCTCCGCAGTCGCTACAACGGGGGGAACCCCCGCAACGCGCTGCTCTCCAGGCTCAAAAATAAAGTCTGATTGCGGCAGACTGGGTAATGCTTTGAGTGCGTTTTAACGTACTTTGTTTATGCAGCCCTGAAATTGATTTCTCTGCGTTCACGCGGAGCGTGCGGGCTAGAAAGCCTCCGGCTTACAAGGCGGGTATTCGGGCTTAACGACACTGGTGCAAGATGTCAGATAAATAGGACTAATTTAATACCCAATATATTTAGTGTGGTATTTGATTTTTTAGTCGTCTTTAGAGGGACTTTCGCTATTAGCCGCGAGTAATGCTTTTAACTACTTATGTATACAAGGCAGCCTTATTAAGAAGAGGGATTTCCCGTTTTTATCAAAATTTTCTACAAATCATTTAGAATTATCAGGTTGAACTCCAAAAAAAATAATGCAATCTAAACTACATTATTCTAATAAGTTAGCAAAGCTAATCCTGACAAGTTATCTTTGCTGTTTACCTTTGCTAGCTTGTGGCGATCGCCAGCAAATCAGCCAAGATCAAACTTCACCAACCGCAGAAGCTCAAACAACTTCCCAAAAGGCACCTCTATCATTACAAACATCACCACAAGATGATAAATATTTTCTTGATAATCAAATTTGGGGTGAAGCTGGAGATAAACAAAATTTACTTAAAGCAATTGATTATAGTTTAAGCTATCTGCAAACTCCAGGAGCTTCTTCGACTTATGAAAAATATATTGTTCCCGAAATTACCCGAGAAAGAGTTGAAAAAAGCCTGAATAGATTTCGTGAATTAGTTGTTAATTCTCAAAACGCTGAAGAATTACAGGCTGCTGTTAACAAAGAATTTGTATTTTATAAATCTATTGGTTCGGACAATCAAGGTACTATTTTATTTACTGGTTATTACAAACCAATTTACCAAGCAAGTCGCCAACCAACAGCAGAATACCGCTATCCCGTCTATCGTTTACCCGAGGATTTTAAAACTTGGAGTAAACCCCATCCCACTCGTTTAGAATTGGAAGGTGCAGACGCTTTACAAGCAGAAAAAGGGAAACTAAAAGGTAATAAATTATTTTGGTTAAAATCCCGTATGGATGCCTTTCTGGCTCAAGTGCAAGGATCTGCGGTATTGGAATTTTCGGATGGTACTACCACTTCAATTAATTATGCAGCAAATACCGACCATGAATATGTCAGTTTGGGGAAAGAATTAATCAAAGATGGGAAATTGGAACAAGAAGGAATCACTCTAGAAAAAGTTATTAATTATTTAGAAGAAAATCCCGAAAGCCAAAATGAATATTTACCTAGAAACCCTCGTTTTATCTTTTTTAAAGATACTAAAAACGCTCCCGCAATCGGCAGCCTTAATGTCCCAGTTACACCAGAAAGATCGATTGCTACAGATAAATCATTAATGCCTCCCGGTGCATTAGCCATAATTCGCGCACCTTTCCCATTTATTAACCAAGGCGAAATTGAACAGCGTTTAGTTAGTCGCTACGTACTCGATCAAGATACAGGAGGTGCAATCAAAACCCCAGGGAGAGTTGATTACTATATCGGTGTCGGCAAAGAAGCAGGCGATCGCGCTGGTGCTATTGTCAATCAAGGCGAGCTATATTACTTATTATTGAAGAATTGACGACTAGATTTAACCCATTGCCTATTACCCATTACCTATTACCTATTACCTATTACCAATTATTAATTACCCTTACTCTGGAAAAACTTTCACGGCATCATCTGCTATTGATATTTTTACAAATGTTCCTTCAGGTATTATTGTATCCGTCATTGTTCTGGCATGAATTTCTCTACCGGAAGGAGTTTCTAAACAATAGCGGTATTCTCTTCCTAAAAATCGCCGTTTGGTAATCTTTACTTGAGAATCTGTATCTGGTTTTAAAATACAATCTTCTTGGCGAATCATTACTTCACCTTTCTTCTGGCTATGATTTTCCTCAATCTCAAAACAACCAATTTCAGTTTGCCAATCATTACCTTGACGACGGGCTGGTAAAAAGTTGGCTTGAGTGACAAATTCTGCGACAAAACGCGATGCCGGATGGCTGTAAATTTCTTCTGGGGTGCCTATTTGTTCTAAGTTTCCCTGACGCATCACTCCTACTACATCTGCGATAGCGAGAGCTTCTTCTTGATCGTGAGTAATAAAAACTGCCGAAGTTCCAGCAAGTTTGAGAATATCTCGAATTTCTTCTCGCAACTGCAATCTAACTTGGATATCAAGATTAGACAATGGTTTCATCCAAAAGCATTAATTTTGGTTTGGGTGCTAAAGCACGGGCTAAAGCAACTCGTTGTTGCTGCCCCCCGGAAAGTTCGTAAGGATAACGTTTTTCTAAAGTTTCTAAGCTTACCAATTTTAAAACTTCCGAAACCCGTTGTTTAACTTGATGTTTATTCAAGTTTTTTAACCCAAAAGCAACGTTTTCCGCTACCGTCAGATGTGGGAAAAGTGCGTAATCCTGAAACACAATACCAATATCACGTTTTTCTGGTGGTACCCAATCAGTCGGAGAGCAAACTTTCTGTTCCCCAATTTGAACTTTTCCAGTTTGCGGAAATTCAAAACCACCAATTATTCGTAACAAAGTTGTCTTACCGCAACCCGAAGGACCAACTAAAGCTAGTATATCTCCTTCTTGCAATGTCAAAGAGACATTATTCACCGCAGGAATCTTACTTTCTGCAAAGGTTTTAGTTATAGTTTGTAAGCTGAGAATTTCTTTTTGCATTTTACAATAATTGGGAAGGGGTAATGGGTAATTGGGGATTGGTAATTAGCAATTAATAATTAATAAGCTTTTATACATATTTACTCAATTTTTAGACCTAGCTTATATTTTGTTTATATCTGATTTATCGACGATTGGAATTAATCAAAAATCAAGGAGAATCTTGAATTTATAAGTTTACTCATAAAAATTATTATTTTGTAAATAAGCAATGGTTTTATCTCTGTAAAAAAGAATAAATAAATCTAATCAAATAAAATGAATTGTAATTTATCCTCAGTTATAAAAGTAGAACAAGAATCAGCTATTTTTCAGGATTTTTTATTAGCTTTCTCTTGAGATAACACAAAAAATGTTGAAGTCATAGATACTATTAATATCATCAACGAAGCTGCTGCTGCATCGGCAAAATCCACATTTTCTGTTGCTTTCCAAGTTTCTACTGCGAGGGTATCAAAGCCTATAGGCGATAACAGCATAGTGGCGGGTAATTCTTTCATTGCTGTCAGAAATACTAATACGGTACCGCTTAAAATACCCGGACTTACTAAAGGTAATGTGACTTCTTTTAATGTTTGCCAGGATGATTTACCTAAACTACGCGCAGCTTCTTCTATTTGAGGATTTACTTGTAATAAAGAAGTACGAACGGTTCCGATTGATTGCTGCAAAAATAATATCAAATATGCAAAAATCAACATCGGTAAAGTTTGGTACAAAAATGGTAAATAATTAGCACCAAAAAAGACTAATGATAGAGCTACAACTATTCCGGGTACGCCAAAACAAATATAAGTTGCACGTTCAACTATAGCAATAATTTTAGAAGGAAACCTTACCGACAATATGGCGATTGGTAATGCAAATAAAGTCGTGATAATTGCTGCTAAACCGGCTGCGGTGATTGAATTCAAAGTTGGTTTTAGTAAATCAACAAATTCGTATTCAGTTAATAATCCTTGAATTAACCAAAATACTATGGTGATTACGGGTAGCACCACACCCAAAAAAGTAATTACCGCGCAAAAAAGCAAAGCTGGCAACTTCCATTTTCCTAACTTAACCAATTTCCCCGGACGAAATGATGAGGTTCCGCGAGTATAATAAGCAGCACGGGAACGCATTCGATATTCTAGCCACAACATTAACATTACTATTGTTACTAGCACCAAAGATAAAGCCGCTGCTGCATCGCGGTTAAAGCTGGCTTGATATTGGATATAAATTGCCTGGGTAAAAGCATCAAACTGCATTAAAGAAGGAGTACCAAAGTCTCGCAAAGCGTACAAAGCTACTAACAATCCCCCGGCAATTAATGATGGATACAATTGTGGTAAAACAACTTTGATAAAAGTATCTCTACTGTTGTAACCCATACTGCGAGCCGCTTCTTCCAAAGAAGGATCTAATCCTTGCAACGCCGAACGCAGACTTAACAACATATAGGGATAAGTAAACAAAGTTAATGCAAGAATTGCCCCAAACCAACCATAAATAGAAGGTAATTCTTCCACACCCAAAGGTGCGAGTAGAAGTTGCAGAAAACTACCCCTCGGTGCAAAAGCCCCAATTAGCGCAAAACTCCCAACATAACTGGGAACAGCCAAAGGTAATGTAGTTGCTATCAACCAAAAACGTCGCTTTGGTAAATCCGTTCGCACCGTTAAAAATGCCAAAGGAACCGAAATTAAAGCAGATAACAGCGCAACAGCCGCCATTAAAACAATACTATTAAACAAAATTATCTGATTTTGCTGGCGGGTAAATAATTGCAGTAACTCTTCCCCACCAGCATAAGCCGCACGAATCACCAGATAAAACAACGGTAAAGCGATCGCAATTGCTACTACCACTGCTGCGACACTCAGAAATAACGGAGGGCGAGCCGCCTTTGACACTTTTTTATACTCCTGTTTTTATGGGGAATTGGGGAATTGGGGATTGGGAGAGGGGGTAGAGGGGGTAGAGGGGGTAGAGGGGGGAGAGGGGGTAGAGGGGGTAGAGGGGGTAGAGGGGGAGAGACAAGGTGAAATTGATTCCTAACTCGCTACTTACTACTCATTACTCATTACTCTTAACTCCTAACCTTTAACCTGTTAAACGATTCCTGCTTTTTCTAGTAACTTTAAGGTTTCGTCTAAGCTATCAAGTTTGGATAAGTCAATATTAGGGGGATTCAATTTATCTAAAGGCACTAAGGATTTGTCGGCTTCTACTCCTTTTGCCAAAGGATACTCGTTTGTTTGGGAAGCAAAGTATTTTTGTGCTGCCGGACTTACCATATACTTGATAAATGCTTGAGCATCTTCTGGTTGATCGGTGGATTTAAGTATTGCGAACCCTGCAACGTTAACCATTGCACCTGCATCCCCATTGGTGAAGTGATGTGCTACGGGGAAATTTGGATCGTCTTTCGTAAAACGAGGTAGATAATAGTGATTCACCAATCCTACATGAATTTCACCCCGTCCTAAAGCCTTGACTATTGACGTATTGTTACCGTATTTCTTGACATCGTTGGCTTTCATTGCTTTGAGCCATTCCAATGTTCTTTCATCACCTTCTATAATCCGCATTCCCGTAACAAATGACTGAAACGAACCATTTGTTGGTGCCCAAGCAACTTTACCGCGCCATTTTGGTTGGGTTAATTCCCACACATCTTTCGGCAACTCGCTTACTTTAACTAAGTTCGTATTATAATCAACCACGCGAGCGCGTCCAGAAACTCCGATCCAATTCCCCGTAGGTGAACGGAAGCGAGAATCTACTTCTTCAAGGATCTCCGACGGAATCGGTTGAGTTCGTTGCTTCTGCTCTAAAGCACCTAAAGCTCCCGCATCCTGTCCCAAGAATACGTCAACTTTACTATTTTCGCCTTCTTCTAAAAGCGCGATTGTTAACTCAGAGGTTTTTCCGTAGCGCACTTTAATATCTAAGTTCAAGTCTTTGGAAGCTTGTTCGAGTAGGGGGGAAACTAGCTTCTTGTTTCTACCGGAATAAACAATAAGACTTTTAGAATTATCGCTTTGTGCTTCACACCCCGCGCTGATGACTAAGGAAGCAATCAATCCCGCTAATAAAAATTTTTGTCGCATTTTTTTATCTTTTTCTCCAGTAAAACAATTAGCTGTTTCGGGTTAAGTCATCAAGACATCATGTATAACATCTATGTGCAAGCAGTACATCATAACGCTCAAAAGCTCGTCATTAGTACTATAAAAGCATCAAGAAAAATTAATGCAATCGCCACCGTAGTTTTTTCTACTTGGCGATCGCCTTCTATATGATTTCTCTGTAGCTTCACTCAATAGCTGTTATTAACGATAACATTTATCAACAATTCTGTAATGTATAACGAGTAAATTTGAGTGTAAACCCGCAAAGTTTAGGAGATTGCAATTCGATACGCGCTCGCGATGCGTGTATTGAGAAAAAGAAGCAGATTAAACCGATGTTCCTCCGGCTTTTAAACAGAATTAATCGCCAATAAGCTGTTTTTCAACTTGAGAATAGCACAATAGAGTTAGAAGGTAATAGCGTTGCATGACTTTATTTAGCCAGCCAAGAACGAAAAATAATTGGCGATCGCACTCGCATCAAGATCATTTTTATAATCCGCTTCCTCTGTAGCTAGAAGCCTGTATGATGCAATACATCTGATGTACAAAAAATTATCTATAATAATTTGCAATAAGTTTCAAGGTATTATATAAAGTGATTAATGACTTGCAGATTGTAAATTACGAGGGATAGCTGGAATTCAATCGATGAACAAACAAACTAAATTTTTGATATATATTAGGAATGAAAATAGCAAAAGCAAAAGCGGCATATGCTTTTTTAATTAATAGTGTGAGAACGGTAGTATTAGGAACAGTGAGCGCTGAGAATACGCCTAATGTCAGTTACGCACCTTTTATTATGGATGAAGCTAAAAATATTTATATTTTTGTCAGTAAGCTTTCTATTCATACTGATAATCTTCAAGCTAATCCAAAAGCCAGCGTAATGTTAGTTGAAGATGAAGCTAAAAGTAAACAAATTTTTGCTCGTCGTCGCTTGACTTATTCCTGTAATGCTACTGCTATTGATAAAAACTGTACAGAATGCAAGCATATCGCCAATCAATTTGAGAAAAGATTCGGAAATATTGTTTATATGTTCCGTAGCTTACCAGATTTTAATATTATTAAATTTACGCCCTATGAAGGTATTTTCATAATGGATTTTGGTTCGGCTTATAAAATAAAATCTGATGACTTAAATCATCTTATTTATATTGCAGAAGATGAAAATAATGAAGCTAGCTAATTGATTAATATTAATCAAATGATTTTTATATTTTTATGATGAATAAATCAATTCTATAACAATCTATTATTTATCATCGTGTAATTTAATTTTTGATTATCTTCCGAAGATGGAAAAAGTTAGGTAATGGATGCATTCATAAATAGTATGTGTAAGTTTTTAGGATATATTTGAAAAATTTTTGCAAGATACTTGATATAACTTATCAATAATTGTACTATATCAAGAATATTGTAATGAGCAAATATCAGCAGAAATGAAAACTATCTTACGTTTGTTTGAATGTAGAATCATTCTTCACAGAGGGACAAGTTGCTGCTAAACCTTATAGTTCGTTCTATTAATGCTAAACAGCGAGACGCAATAGTTGATGCTTTGAGAAAAACTCGTAATAGCTTGGGTATTGAAGCGTAATCTATATTTACATTTATACATATTCAGATTTAGTTACAGCCTCTGGGATAGATATACTCTTTCACCAATTACCAGAGGCCCTTTTTTAATCTTTCACTTTTGACTTATAAATCAATTCAGACAACGCTCGGCAGCGACGTAAATTTAGCATCTTTAATATTTAGTTAAGAACAATAAAAAATTGATTATCTATTTGTAGCCTATATTTCTTGCTTATTTGAGTTAATGCCACTTACTATCAATTAAAATGCCCGTTCTTACAAATATCTGGCTGTGTTTAAGCAGTAGATATTGACTGACTAATAAAGCCGAAAAACTTCTAATTAAATTGGTAAGGAGTCTGGGAATCAATTCAAAATCAGTTGCTTTGTTTCTAGCTTTGGGTTTAGCTGCAAGTATTACTGCTTGTAGTGGGGCTGATGTCGGTGGTGAAGGTGGAGAAGGCTAAAAACCTTTAAAAATAGTCTTTTTTTTGGATGTGTCTTGAATATTTAACAGCCATCATGCTAGCTAGTATTGGCTGTTTTTTCTATCCCGATGTTTATTTAATTTTGTGTGAGGAGAGAAGTGAAAAATATCTGGAAAACTTTATTAGCAAGTCCATCTGTTTTAGTTGCGACTTTGATTTTAAACGCTACATCAGTTGCAGCACAAACGGCAGCAACATCGGAAAATATTCAAGAAGAAACAAGGGCGCAGGTAACTTCTGTATCTCAATTTTCTGATGTACAGCCTACAGATTGGGCATTTCAATCATTACAGTCTTTAGTAGAGCGTTACGGCTGTATTGCTGGATATCCAAACAGCACTTTTCGCGGTAATCGAGCATTAACAAGATATGAATTCGCTGCGGGTTTGAATGCTTGTTTGGATAGAATTAACGAACTAATAGCTGCTGGAAACAGCAATGCAGGTGGCGAAGACTTAAGCACTATCAAAAGATTGCAGTCAGAATTTTCTTCTGAATTAGCAACATTGCGCGGTAGGGTGGATGCAGTTGAAGCTAAAACCGCTCAAATCGAAGCAAATCAATTCTCTACAACTACCAAGTTAGAGGGAGAAGTTGTTATTGCTGCAACTGATGTTTTTGAGGGTAATACTGCAAACAAAAACACGACTTTAGGTACAAGAGCGCGGATTAATTTCGTTACCAGTTTCACGGGTAAAGATACTTTATACACTCGCATCCAAGCTAATAATATTCCCGATACCGACGAGATTCCTTTAGCCTTCGCTGGCGATAGTGATACCAATGCTTACTTAGACGGATTATGGTATAGTTTCCCGTTAACAAAAAGTACTAATGTCATCGCGATCGCCAATGCAGGTGCAGCGGATGACGTGGTAGATACCGTTAACCAATTTGATGGAGATGGAGCAAGTGGAGCCTTATCTAAATTTGGTACTCGCAACTCAATCTATTATCAAATGGATGGTTCTGGATTGGGAATTACTCAAGAGTTGGGGAAGAGTTTATCATTCAGTTTAGGGTATTTAGCTAGTGAAAATAACGACTCCAGCCAAGGAAGCGGTATATTTAATGGTCCCTACGGTGCTTTAGCGCAACTAACTTTTGAACCCAGCAAGCGTTTTAAAGTTGGTTTAACTTACATCAATGCTTATAATCAAGGTTTAGATGCTCAAGGTGTGAATTTAGGTTCATCCTATGAAAGCGATTCTTACGGTGTTCAAGCAACATTGGGTTTAGGCGATAACTTGGTATTAGGAGGCTGGGGAGGCTACACAAATACTCGCAGCTTGGCTTCGAGTGGAGATGCAGATATCTGGAATTGGGCTGTTACTTTAGGATTACCCGACTTTGGTAAAAAAGGTAATTTGGCTGGGGTGATTTTTGGGATGAATCCTAAAGTTACAAATTCGAGTATTGCTGGTTTAAACGAAGATCCAGATACTTCCTATCACATCGAAGGATTTTATCAGCACAAGGTAAATGATAATATCAGCATTACTCCAGGGGTTATTTGGGTAACAGCACCCGGTAACAACAGTAACAATGATGAAGCGTTGGTTGGTACTCTTAGAACTACCTTTACTTTTTAATATTTCACCTTAATTCTAATAGGTTTGTAGTAATGATTTTAGTCCTTAATCTCAGGGCTAAAGCCCTTACTACGAGCCTTAATTACTGTTCAAAACTAACACATTCTTCCAACCAATCGATCATCTTTTGGGCATCTAAATTTTGTCCGATAAAAACTAATTGATTCGATGGAGTTGTTGTCCATTCATCTCTTTGAAAATTACAGCGTTTACCGCTAAGCTGGAAAATATGTCGGAGTTTACTTCCTTGATACCAGATAATCCCTTTTGCTCTAAATACTGTTTTTGGTAATTGTTCGTCTAAGAATTTATTAAACTTTTCAACACTTAAAGGTTTATCACTTTGGAAGGAAACGGACATGAAATTATCTTCTTTCAACCGATTGGTAGAAGATGATTCAATACTATACTGTAAAGACGAAAGTGAAAGTGTTTTAAAATTAGAATCACCCACATCTAAAATTAAAGGTAAAGAAACTTTTCCGTATTCACAACGGATAATTTTGGCATCGACTTTAATTGAATTAATATATTCTTCAACTTCCTCAAGTTGCACTGACGATACTAAATCTATTTTATTTAATAAAACAATATCGGCATAAATAACCTGTTCTACAGCAATTTTGCTATCAAAGTTATTAGAATTAAAATTTTCTGCATCAACAACTGTTAAAATAGAATCTAAACGAGTTACATCCCTTAAATTACTGCTGGTAAAAGTCATCATCAAAGGTACGGGTTCGGCTAAACCAGTTGTTTCGATAACTATATAATCAATATTATGACTTTCTAAAACTTTATTTACAGCTTCTATCAAACTAGCATTAATAGTACAGCAAATACAGCCGTTACTGAGAAGCATCATATCTTCATCAATAGAGACTAAAAGCTGACTATCAATATTTATTTCCCCAAACTCGTTGACTAAAACAGCTATTTTTAGATTTTGACGATTGGTCAAAATTTGATTTAATAAAGTAGTTTTACCACTTCCGAGAAAACCTGTGATTATTGTCACTGGTGTTTTTTGTTGGGAAAGTTCAATGATTGAGGTCATAACTATAGAAATTCGGTTTAATTCCCGTAACTATTTGTATGTTGAGGGAACGGGGAACGGGAAACTAGAATAAACTTAAAGTTGGATTGCTATATGATTAATTACAGCAAATGTTTTTACTTCCAAACAAGAGGTCTATATTAATCCTAGATGATTTTTAATCAATTGAGATGCCCAGAAACCCGGTTTGATCAAAAAACCGGGTTTCTTCATTTGGCTTAACAGTATATATTATCCTAAAAATCTGAATTTAAAAGTTTGCAGCTATCGCTGTTTCCTTTTTTTGAATTCTTTGTTTACCTCTCCTTGTACGGAAGAACTATTAAGTATTATTTTGAGATTTACAAATACCGTATTATAACCTCAGCCTTACCAACCTTGGAGGTGCCGATTTCAAAAATGCTAACTTGAGCGGTGCTGACTTAAGTTACGCTAATCTTAGAGATGCTGTAAATTTAACATTACTAACAGGTTAAAGCAGCTAATAACTGGGTTAAAGCAGACTACGCTCCAGAATTTCGTAAACAATTGGGTTTATCTTGATTCAAAAATAATGAAATAGTTAGCCAAATAGAAATATCAAAAAAATCTTTCCAGTAACTGTTTTTAAAGATTAAACGAAATATTATGTGGTTGAAATGCAGTTTTGTGAAACTTCTGTGAAGTTGTTTGAGCAAGACTGAGCCTTCTTTCAGGAGACAGCAGTAGATGCTTCGCCACATATTTACTAAAACTCCCATAGCTCTAAGACAGTTGATGAAAGAAAAAAACTGTTTTGGAATTGCTGTGGCTGGTATTGCTTTCGCAAATATTCTAATGTTCTCTCAAATGGGCTTTGAAGCCTCATTATTTGATAGTTCAACCGCACCACACAAAAGTCTAAATGCCGATTTAGTAGTAGTTAATCGCTACTTTGAGTCTATATATTCAGTCAAAAACTTTCCCCGACGACGTTTATATCAAGTTCTAGGATTTGAAGGAGTAGAATCTGTTAGTCCTTTGTACATCAGTTCCGGAAAGTGGAAAAATCCGCAAACTCTTCACAGCCAGACTATTTTGATATTCGGTACCGATCCGCGTACCACAGCATTTAAGTCTGCTCAAGTCAATCGAAATATCTCTGAATTACAGAAGCCGAACACGGTATTATTCGACCAAACATCCTTACCCATATTTGGTCCTATAGGCACTTTATTTCAACAACAATCAAACGTTGAAACCGAACTCAATGGCTCGAAAATTCAAGTTCGTGGCTTGTTTAACTTAGGTGCATCTTTCGCAGCCTATGGCAACGTAATTACCAGCGATACAACATATTTACACTTATTCCCTCAGTCTTCTGTCACTAAAGTTAAACTTGGTTTGGTCAAACTTAAAAGCGATGTCGATATTAACCAAGTTCGTAAAAACTTAGAAACTGCTTTACCTAAAGACGTAAAAATTTTTACAGTCTCAACTTTTCAAGCCGCAGAAAAAGCTTATTGGGCAAAAACTACACCCATCGGTTTTGTATTTGGCTTTGGTGTAATTATCGCCTTTCTTGTAGGTACTATGGTGGTGTATCAAATTATGTATTCCGATGTCGCCACCCATTTACCGCAATATGCCACCCTCAAAGCAATGGGATATCGCGATCGCTATTTGATAGGGGTATTAATGCAAGAATCATTAATATTAGCGATATGCGGCTACATCCCAGCGTTCGCAGTATCTTGGCTAATATACGATCTTGCTGCTTTCCTGACGCTGCTACCTATTTATATGACTCTTCAAAGAGGTATTATGGTATTTCTATTAACAGTAACTATGTGCTTAATTTCCGGGTTAACAGCAATAAGAAAGTTACAATCTGCCGATCCTGCCGATGTATTTTAGATGTATTTTAAATCTTGTATCCTGCAAGGTATTGTAAAAAGCACTCTAGTAGTCTAAGTTTGCTTTGTTGAGGAGTGGACAAACATATGCAAATTACAAATCTACTGAGTGCGGGTGGGATAGTAATGATACCATTGCTGTTCTTCTCGATATTAGTAGCGACACTAATTATCGAACGCATCCGATTTTGGGTCAAAATAAACCGTCGTCAAACACGCATAGTAGAAGAAGTACTTAAACTTTATCGTCGAGATAATGTAGTTAGTGCCTTGGAAAAACTCAAGCAAAATACCGATTTACCCATTGCTCGGATCTTTTTAGCAGCTTTAGAATTAGAAGAAGCAAACCCAGAAGAATTTCGTCTAGCATTAGAAAGCGAAGCACAAGCCGAAATACCTTTACTAAAACGCTTTCAAAACATCTTCGATACAGTGATTTCTCTTTCACCACTCTTAGGACTTTTAGGAACCGTTTTAGGACTAATTGCTTCTTTTGCTTCGCTCAACCTTGGTAACGTTGGAGGTACCCAAACAACCAACGTTACTGGTGGAATCAGCGAAGCATTAGTTTCCACAGCAGCAGGATTAATAGTGGCTATCTTTACACTATTATTCGCCAACACATTCCGGGGATTATACCAGCGACAAATCGCATTAATTCAAGAATACGGCGGACAATTAGAATTACTTTACCGTCGTCATTACGAACGGGGAAATAAGTTAGGAGTTAGGAGTTAGGAGTGAACAGTGAATAGTTAGGAGTAGTGAGTAGTGAGTAGTGAGTAAGGAGTGATTAAAAATTCTTTCCAATGCCCAATTACCAATTACCAATTACCAATTACCAATTACCAATTACCAATTACCAATTACCAATTACCAATTCCCAAATAAAATCGTGAAACTACCAGAAGAACCAGATATTCCAGCACAAATTAATATCGTACCGATGATTGATGTGATATTCGCGATTTTGGCGTTTTTCATTATGTCATCGTTATTTTTGACAAAAATAGAAGGATTGCCAGTAAATTTACCCAAAGCATCATCGGCACAACAGCAACAAGCAACTGAACCAATTGCGGTCACAATTGACGAATTAGGTACAATTAGCTTGAATAGACAACCGATTACTCTCGATCTATTAGAAGCTGAAATCAAAAAATCAATTAATGTAAATCAAGAACGATTGGTAATAGTTAATGCAGACGAAAAAGTAGGGCACGGAAAAGTAGTCGCCGTCATGGATAAATTGCGAGAAATACCTGGAGTTAGATTGGCGATCGCCACTGAAAAACCATAGAAAAATTTTCTATTACATAAACCTTTTGAACTAAAGATTGAACTAAAAATATGAAAAAGACTATTTGGGTAAACGAACAAATAGACCCCTCCGGATTAATTTACGCTTGTATTGCCTGCTGCAACGAGTCTCAAGCAAAAGATTGCCACGAGTCTTTCAAAAATGACTTGAATGAAGTACAGTTGGCAGCCGGTTGGATAGCGCGAATGAGAACAGTAGAATCCTGGGATGAAGTTCCAGTTAATTCTTTAAAACTAAATTAATATTGGGTTTTGGTTTGATTAATAAACAGGACTAGTTGAGATAAGGAATAGGGTTGGGAGAACGGGAAACGGGGAACAGAGATAAAAAAGTTTTAGTAATTAATTATTGATAATTGTTCATTGATAACTGATAATTGAAATTGATAATAATTATCCCAGATTATAGATACTATCTATATAAAGGATAAACATTTGGAAAAACCCTATTTAATTAGTGAGCTATCCAAAAATTTTCTCTTTCAAAAAAGACTATAAAATCAACTTAGTCAGTGAAAGGGGAGAAGAAATTCAAATTTCAATTCATTCCCCTACTCGGTATATTCGTGAAAACTGCCAACGGATATTACCAGATTGGAACAACAAGTTAGAAATGTCGGTAGCTATTGTTTTACAACAATCCCAATTTGCACTTACAGAAACTTCACCCCGAATAGAAGCAGAAAAACAGCGCTTGCGAGCAAAATTCATGAGGTTTGCTTGCGATGTTGCATTCGATTTAAGAGATAAACAATATCTGACAGACTTGATAGATCCCCGTACCGGCTATCCATTGCTATCTCGCCCCGGACAAATTCCCCATGACGATACCGCAGTTGTCAAAACATTGCTTAAATACCCAATGATTTGCAACAAATGCCGCGTATTAATTCACCCTAAATGGGGAACAGCAGTTTATCCCAGTATTTTAATTTCAGTAGCACCCAGAATCATCATTGCCCGAACAATTCAAAGCAACGCCATCTTACACGGATGGGAGGAAGTTAGTTAGGAGTTGGGAGTTGGGAGTAGAGAGTTGGGAGTTGGGAGTAGGAAGTAGGGAGTAGGGAGTAGAGAGTAGAGAGTTGGGAGTTGGGAGTAGAGAGTTGGGAGTTGGGAGTTGGGAGTTGGGAGTTGGGAGTTGGGAGTTGGGAGTTAATAATAATTTGTCTCCTTGTCTCCTTGTCTCCTTGTCTCCTTGTCCCCTTGTCCCCTTGTCTCCCCCCTAACTCTTTTTCGGTTTCCGCAATGGCTTTGAATCTATCGGTCCTAATATCTTGTTAAGTGCGCGTAATTGTTCGGCTGTTCCCATGCTTATCATTACATCCCCTGTCATTAAAATAGTCTCTGCTGTAGGGCCACCAATCAGTTCTCCACTAGCACGACGAATCGCAAGAACTAATGCTCCAGTTTGCGCTCGCAATCTTGCTTCTCCTAAACTTTGACCGACAAAGGGACAAGATTTATAGTCAATTAAAACTTCTTCCATGTAGAGCTCGCTACCTTTTCCTGATATAATTCCGTCTACGAAATCCATTATCTGGGGTCTTAAAGCTGCTGCTGCCATTCTTCTACCGCCGGTGATGTAGGGCGAAACTACTGCATCTGCACCGCCTCGCTGAAGTTTTTGTACGGCTTCTTCTGTGCTGGCGCGGGCGATCGCCCTAATTCGCGGATTAAGTGTTTTGGCGGATAAAACTATGTATAAATTTTCGGCATCTGATGGTAGTGCGGCGACGATACAAATAGCTCTATCTATTCCTACGCGCATCAGCGTTTCATCTAAAGTTGCATCACCTTGATATATGGTATAACCTTCTTCTTGAGCTTGTCTGACAGTATCTACTTCCGAATCAACAACTATAAAACTTACACTTTCTGCTTCAAATTCTTGAGCGATTTGACGACCTGTACGACTAAATCCGCAAATAATATAATGTCTAGATAATGATTCCATTGTTCGCCGTTGTTGTCTGAGTCGAATTCCTTCTTGAAAATATCCTTGAATTACGGCCTCTGTAAATCGATTAACAATATAACCAATGGTAACTATCCCCATTAAAATTAAGGCGATAGTAAATAACCTTCCTCGGCTTCCTAATGGTATAGTTTCTCCATAGCCAACGGTTGATAAGGTGATCACCGTCATATAAGCAGAATCTTCCCACTTCCAACCTTCTACAAATCTGTACCATAAAGTTCCCGTCAGCAACACGCCACAAAAGGACAGTGTTCCAATCATTAACTCTTGCTGGATGCGACGATATTTTTGCTCTAATATCGAAAAAACGGCTTTTTTCATCGCTCTCCAAGTTTACAGACATTTCGGTAATATAAATAAAATTACGAATAATTTTGGATACCCTTGTAATATTAATTACTAATTATTTCAATATCAAGCTTAATTAATTTTTGATTTATAAATTATTAAATTGGGTACAACAAATTGTGCTGCTACGACATTGAATCGTAACATCATTTCTGCTGTATCTATACTATCTTTGCTACTAAAATCAAATATGCTTTTTCCCGAAGCGGTTGGGATAGAGCATAAAGCCAATAACTAATCTAACTCTTCTGAAATTTATTTTAAAACATCGGTAAATTACGTTGCAACCGATATTTACCCCAATAGCCGATCGGAATCGCAATTATTGAAACGGCTAGTTGAAATAATATCGTAAAAATCATTGCACCAAATCCTCTTAAACCCGCAACGACTCTAGCTGCACCTTCACCACTTATAGATATACCTCCACCAAGATGTAAATAGAGCAGTAGGAGCGCCCATAAATTCGATGAAAACTAAAAGTAATGCAATCCTTCTGTGACGTGAAGGGTTGATATCGCGATCAAAGTCTTTTGGTAATAACAAAATTATTATCGAACTAGTTAACCAAGCAGCACCGCATAACATTGGATGTATTGGTAATAGGAAAAATTGTAAGCTAATCAGTGGTGCGAGAATAGGAATTATATGAATTGACATAATAGAATTATTCGGAAGAATAATTATTAATTAGGCCACATTATAATCAATATCAGTGGCATATGCAATTGGCTGATATTCATTACCACTAAATGGACTAAACCCAGATTTCCATTCTGCTGTTAAATTACACAGTAAACGTTGTTGTAAAGGTGTTGGTGCGGGATTTACTCTTTCAACTCGGACTAGAACGCTATTTAGATTTTCTAATAATACATGAAAATCATTATTAAGATATCGTGGACAATAACCTACATTATGATGATCTTTTGTACAAAGCATCAATACCTTAGAATCATAAGGGTTCTGTAACTCATGAGATAAATATAATAATTCCCCCGGTTCAGATTTAAGAATCCTTTCAACAGAAGATAATGGAAAATATCTTAACCCACGTGCAAAAAATTTCATCTCATATAAACCGTTTTCATCTTGACTCGGACAAGGGAAAACTTCTAAAGTATCTGTAGCTTTTCTTCCACCACTACGAGCTAAAATATTAATAGGTTCGTCTTCCTTTTCAGGAATATTCAACCGCTCAATATAATTTTTATAATCGGGACGAGAAGACCGCATAATCCGATTAGAGAATAATGGAAAAATTATTGTTGATTTATATACCTGATTGAACTCAGGAAAAGAATACAAAGCATTGAAACCGCATTGCTCTCTAGCCTGCAAAGCACCTCTTACATATGAAAATTGGTATTCTTCCCCATCATAAGTCAAGCGACCAATGGGAAACCATGTACGAGTATTTGGATCTTGCCAAGCCAGAAATAGGGTTTTCATATAGAAAAATTATTTAGACATAGCATATTAAAATATATATGTCAGTTATACAAGATATTGTACTCCGATATCAGAACGCAACAATGTCATTGAGTAACACAACTAATGATTTACTGGTTTTATAAACTTTCACGCAGCTTGAGTAATCTACTTCGATTAAATTCCAGTATTCTCTGTGCAAATTCGATAGCGCTTGGTGATATCCGTTCTTGTGGAATGCGCTCAAATAGTTCTGAAGTATTTGCAGATGATATATTTGATAGATAATCTAACCACAATAAAGCTGCATCTGGATAACCTTGTGCAGCTAGATAAAATGCATCAAATGTTTTAAGCGTCTTTTGATCGCCTGTTTCACCATAAAAAGCTGAAGTGGATCTACTTGCGTATGCTTCTACAGAAAAACCAGCATCTTTTGTTTTCAGTCTTTCTTTACGTTTTTATCCAATAACTCTCTACCAAGACAAGAAGCATGGTCATAAGTCGGAGCTAAGTGAGTTTTATTAACTAAATTGACAAATGCCCAGTTTTCATGGTGTCTATCAGTATTACCAATCCAAGCATCTAAAAGTAAATAACCGATAAAAGTTTCTACTGCATTACTTATACCTTCTGGTGAAGTCCAGCCTACAGGAAAATTAATAGAATCACCTGCAATAGCATCTAATACAGAATTGATTGTGTGTTGAGAAGGATTTTTTATATCCCTGAGATAATCTGGAATTGTTCTAGATAAAATTTCATTACCAAAAGTAAGACTACCCCCTTTAGGCAAAAAATATGGTGAGATAATTCCTTTCTCTCCTTGAAATGTCGCCAATTCATATTTTGCGTGAGGTAAATGCAATAATTCGCATAACTCTGCCGCAATCTTTTCTGACCAATCTTCACCTGTATTAGGTCTAGCTTTTTTATATAAACAGTTACCAAAATTTTCATGGTCAAACCAAAACTTTTCTTTGGTTCCCATTTGTTCTTCTTCACCAGGTGCATCTAGCGAAATTTCAATAATAGAAAAATAATTAGCCATGATGTATTATTTCATGTGGTACATCATGGCAAAAATAAATCATCACCGTGAGCTAGCAGCCAATTGACTCCAACCAACATAAGGCAACTTCGCCGCAGTCTCTCTCACCTTCTGTGCATTACTTACCAATTGTCCGCAAGCATCCCAAGTACCGGCAACAAACATATTTTTCGCACCTTCACCCATGTTTACGGCTGCTGAAAAATCACCGCACTGTACTTTCATTGCTTGCAAATCTACCGTGATATTTGTTTGAGGATTATCAGTTAACATCACCTGCAATTGTTGAACGGTATCGGAATCAGCAGTAACACAAGGAACGCCCATCGCTACGCAATTACCGAAAAATATTTCTGCAAAGCTTTCGCCAATTAAAGCCTGAATTCCCCATTTTGCAAGTGCTTGAGGTGCGTGTTCCCTTGATGAACCACAGCCAAAGTTACGGTTGACTACTAATATGCTTGCATTCTGATACTGCGGACGATCGAAGGAATGTTTGCCTTCAAGTCCTTTGCGATCGTCTTCAAAAGCGTGTTCTCCTAAACCATCAAAGGTAACGCAACGCAAAAATCGCGCTGGGATGATTCTATCTGTATCGATGTCGTTACCAACTAAAGGAATACCGTTTCCGGAAACTGTTTTAACTTCACTCATTACGATTTTGGATTTTAGATTTTAGATTTTGGATTAAAGAATTGGTAATTGGTAATTGGTAATTGGGAAAATTCTTCCCCCTCTCCTTTCAACTAACAACTAACAACTAACCACTAACAAACTCTCGCACATCTGCAACGGTGCCTTTAATTGCTGCTGCTGCAACCATTGCGGGACTCATTAATAATGTACGTCCGGAGGCGGAACCTTGTCTTCCTTTAAAGTTGCGGTTGGAGGAAGAAGCACTTATTTGTCTTCCCTGCAATTTATCGGGATTCATTGCCAAACACATGGAACATCCGGGTTCTCGCCATTCAAATCCGGCTGCTTCAAAGATTTTATCTAAACCTTCGGCTTCGGCTTGCTTTTTGACTCTTTCGGAACCGGGTACTACAAAAGCTTTGATTCCTTGGGCTACATGATGCCCTTCGGCGATTTTGGCGGCTTCGCGTAAGTCAGTTATTCTACCGTTGGTGCAGCTGCCTATAAAACAAACATCTATTTTTGTACCTTTGATGGGATTGCCGGGTGCTAAATCCATGTAGCGATAAGCTTCTTCGGCAATAACTCGGTCATCTGCTGGTAATTCTTCAGGCTTAGGTACGGATTGATTGATTCCTATACCTTGTCCGGGAGTGATTCCCCAAGTAACTGTGGGTGGAATGTCTGCGGCATCAAATACTACTACATCATCGTATTGTGCATCAGCATTACTACGGAGAGATTCCCACCAAGCAATGGCTTTTTTCCAGTCTTCTCCTTTGGGGGCAAAGTCTTTACCTTTGAGGTATTCGTAAGTCACTTGATCGGGATTAACGTAACCGCATCTCGCACCGCCTTCGATGGACATATTACAAGCAGTCATCCGTTCTTCCATGCTCATTTGTTCAAAGGTGGTACCTGCAAATTCGTAAGCGTATCCTACACCACCTTTCACGCCGAGAGTACGGATTATATGTAAAACCACATCTTTGGCGTAAACACCCGGTTTTAAAGTACCGTTTACTTCGATTTTACGGACTTTTAACTTAGATAGAGCCAACGTTTGCGAAGCCAATACATCCCGCACCTGAGAAGTACCAATACCAAAGGCGATCGCCCCAAAAGCACCGTGAGTTGAAGTGTGACTATCACCACAAGCAATGGTCATTCCCGGCTGGGTAAGTCCCTGCTCTGGCGCAATTACGTGAACAATACCTTGATTTCCCGTACCAATATTGTAAAAAGTTATGCCATTTTCTTTACAATTTGTTTCAAGCGCCTGCATCATCTCTTCTGCCAAAGTATCGACAAAAGGACGCGCTTGATTATCTGTAGGTACAATATGATCCACCGTTGCCACCGTGCGTTGTGGAAACAATACGACTAATCCCCGTTCCCTAAGCATAGCAAAGGCTTGAGGACTTGTTACCTCATGAATCAGATGCAGCCCAATAAACAGTTGCGTTTGTCCGGATCTTAGGGTACCAACTGTATGTAAATCCCAAACTTTATCAAATAACGTGCCTTTGCTCATCTCAATCCGTTTGCTAAGAGTCAGGTTTACTGAATGTTACCAAAAAACGGTGACGGACGGGAGGGGGAGAGTGGGAGAGTGGGGGACAAGGGGACAAGGGGACAAGGAGAAGGATTATTAATTGTCAACTCACTACTTACTACTCACTACTCCCAACTCCTAACTGTTCACTGTTCACTGATTACTGTTTCTGTCGCTCATTAAGTTCTTTTAATTGACGCTCCATAGCATCGAAAGCATGACGAATTACTGCATCTACGGGTTCGTACTGTTCTCCTTTGTCGGGGCTGCGGTCTACTGCTAGTTCGTGGGATGGTGGTACGGTGATATCTAAACGCACTCTATAAGGAGAACCGCTGCTGGGATGGTCATGTGCTTTTTCGATAGCTACGCGACAACTGCTGATATGGTCGCAAAATTTTTCTAACTTAGCAATTTTGGAATTTACCAATTCATCTAAAGCATCTGTTTTTTCTACACTACGATAAGTAATTTCTGGCTGTACGTTCATAAAATTTTACTTTGTATATATGATTCCAATTAGTCTCTGCATAATGTAATGTAAGTATCCTCCTTTTGACTTCTTTCTCAAAGATGAAAATTTTGTAATACCTTTCTATCTTTCGTAGGAGATTTTTTTGCAATATAGGAGAAACCAATACGGTATTTATTACCATTTATTAATAGAGTAATAAAATTTTTTTGTCTAATTTCATATCTTGCAGCATTATTAATAACTTATATTTTTTACTGTTATTTATTACTAACACTTTTCTCTATAATAAATATTGTATTATAATTATTAATCATATCGTTTACATTAAATAAAGATACTTATTCTAACTTTTTAAGTTCATTTTGTATTTTAGCGCAAACTAATAATACTCATTAATATAATTTGAGTAGACATTTTTCATCCAGTATAAAAGACAAAATACTTTTCTCTAACAAAACCGAACATTCAATTCTAAAATTATTTATTTAGAAATAAAAATAACTTCATCAACTCTTTTTATCTTTCTCTGTAATATTACGTAAATCATACTAAATATATAGGTGTAAATTTGATATTCTGGCTTTAACTCCTACCAAATACTACTTAGGAATTGTAAATAATACTTAAGGAAAAAGAATGAAGGATTCTGCGTACTTGCAGTTGAAAGCTTATCTAGCTTCGGATGCGATTGTAGATTGGCAAACAAAAGATATTCCAATCTGTTCAATCCCAGTTTTTACTAAGGGTATGCAGGCTAACAGGTACTTTTTCGGACATACAAAATGGGGAAAGGAATACTTTGAAACTAGTCATCGTAGCGAACCTTTTAAGGAACGTTGGCAGGCTGTGATGGGTAGTTGGGATGACAAAATTGTAGTTGATATCGGATGCGGTCCTGGTAATGTTTATGCAACGCATGGCGGTAAGCCTAAATTATTAATTGGGGTTGATGTTTCTCTAAGTGCTTTAGAGATGGCTCGCGAAGTTGGCTATACACCGATTTTAGCTGATGCCCATCATCTACCATTTGTAGATAGCTTTGCAGACATAGTTGTTGCTAATGCTACCGTTCATCATTGCGATGATATGGGTAGAATTTTAACAGAAGCGGCGCGTTTGGTGCGTCCCGGTGGATTGTTGTTTACCGACCAAGACCCCCAGCGTACAGCTTGGGATTTGAAAGGAGCGGGTCTATTTATACGAGATATTCGATACCCTTTGTATCGTCTGCTTGGCAGCAAGTATTACATTCCTTATAAGGAAAGACACGCACGTTGGAAAACTGAAGTTCACAATCAAAGACCGGGAGATGGGATTACACCCGATGTGTACTACAAAGCTTTGGAACCATTAGGTTTTGAGGTGAAATTATATCCTCACTCTCACGATTTAGGTGCAGAGGTACTTAAAGGTAAAAATGGTCGAAATTCTTGGAGATTGAGATTAAGTCAACGGTTATCAGGCATCAACCCCGAAACACCAGAAGCAGCACAATCGATAATGTGTATCGCTAGACGTACCAATTAGTTGCTCCCGATATTGCATCACCTTAATCAATGGTGGCTGCTAAGACAATTTCTCTGTTTTAGCAACAGTTTCAGGGAAGCCATCATCGAAAAATATATGCCAGCTTGCGTTCTTAGATTTTAAATTAGAGAATTAGAGAAAATTTATAAATCTATTTTCTATCTAAGAAGACAACTTGGCGTTTCTGGTTTTAATCTTTTTTAACCTCAAGTTGAATGCAAATAACTAATATCTACATTTTTGCACTCAAAAAATCCTTTCATTTAGCATCAAATCTAAAATTGCTGTATATATTGCTAATAATCAACTACTTTTTGCAAAAGAATTATAGTCAATGCCATTCTGATGATTTTTTACGCTTTAATAATTCATTTTCCCGGATTTTGCTGTAAAACCAGAAGAAGGAAAAATACGATTCAGGAAAATATGAGTTCAATTCGCATTGAAGCGGAAAATTACAAGGATGGTATCGACAGCACTGTTGGTAATAATGGTGGAGAATATCGCTTTGAGGATGTTGATATTCAATCTAGCAAGGATATTGATGGTGGTTATTCGCTGGGTTGGATCGATTCGGGTGAATGGTTAACCTACGATTTTACCGTTCCGACATCGGGAGAATATCGTTTAGTGTCCCGTATGGCTTCGGCACGAGATGGAAATCACAGTTTTCAAGCAACTCTTGAGGGACAACAAACAAATTTTGATGTCGGTAATACTGGTGGTTGGTGGAATTGGCAAAATATTGAGTCTGCTCAAACTTTCTCTTTGAATGCAGGTAATTATGAAATGCGTCTCGATATGTTGGGAAGTGTTTTTAATATCAATTATTTAGAGTTAGTTCCCATCTCTCTAATAAATAATAGTAACAGTAATTTAATTTATGGAGGTACGGGAAATAATTCTTTCTATGGCGATCGCGGAATAGATACTATTACTTATAGTGCAGCCAATTCTAGTATTGTTGCAGATTTAAATGCTGGTAAAGTAACTCACAATTCGACAAACTTTTCTATGCAACCCCTTAAAATAATGCCTTTGGGTGATTCCAATACAAAAGGTTGGGGAAGTTGGGATTTAGGTGCTTATCGGGATGATTTATGGCAATTGTTTGAGAACAATTTTGAGAATAATAAAGTAGATTTTGTTGGGGCCTCACGCAACGGGGCCACAAGGTTTCGATCGCGATAATGCCGGATTTAGCGGATGGAGAATTCGTGATATCGACAGTGCTGTTGATGGTTGGTTGAATGATGCTCAACCGGATATGGTGCTGTTAGAAATCGGCACTAACGACATACTTCGAGATGACAATATCAGTCAAGCACCCAGTCGTCTCAACAAACTGATCGACAATATTACCAATCAGTTACCAAATACCCAGCTTTTAGTCAGTTCAATTCCTCCAATTAGTCGCACAGAAGAACAACGAAAAGAGGCTATAGAATTTAATTCGCATATACCAGGTATCGTTGATAGTAAAGCAGCACTTGGTAAAAATGTTAGTTTTGTCGATATTTTCAGCGCGTTAACACCCGATGATTTACAAGATGGAATTCATGCGACTGTAGAAGGTTACAGCAAGATTGCCGACGTTTGGTATGATGCGATTCTCGATCAAAATAAACCTCAAGATAGCTTAAGCGACATCGAGAATATCATCGGATCAAACTATGATGATGTAATTATAGGCAACAGTGGTGTTAATACTATTCAGGGTGGTGCTGGTAACGATACATTAACCGGCGGTGGTAGTAGTGACACATTTGTTTTAACCTTGGGAGAAGGAATTGATACTATTACCGATTTTATAATTGGTGAAGATTCTATAGCTTTATCTACAGGTTTAAACATTCAAGATATTACTGCTATTCAAGGTTCCAGTAGCGGTTATAACGACACCACGATTATCCATAAAGATGAAACCTTAGCGATATTAACCGGAATAGAAGCAAGCAGTCTTTCTGCTAATGATTTTATATAAAGGGGATTGGGCATTGGGGATTGGGCATTGGGCATTGGGCATTGGGGAAAATTTAACCCTTAACCTCTAACCTTTGACCTCTAACCTTTAACCTCTAACCTATCACAATTGCAATTCTGCTAACCCCAAATACTTAACCCCTTCGGGTGTGGTTTCAAAGCGACAGGGTAATACTTCTAATCCCATAGATACAGCTTCCCGCAATAATTTACCATATAAGGGGTCGGCAATATCTCCGGGTGCAAAGTGAGTACAATCGCTACGGTTAATAAAATACAGCATTACTCCACGAGTTTGGGGCAAAAGAGCCATTAATTCTCGTATATGCTTTTGTCCCCTCGTGGTTTCTGTGTCGGGAAATAATGCTAATCTTTTATCCGTCCAAGTTGTATTTTTCACTTCTAAATATATTGAACGGTTATCATCTTTTGGTAAAGTTTTATTCTCTATCCCTACAGAATTACTATCTATTGCATTATCTAAAAGTGAAAGTTGATTTGCTAAATGAGTTGCTTTTTCGGAGACAGGTAAATAGAAATCTACTCGGCTTTTTCTATCTTGTCCGTAAACAACTTCGCTTTTCACTTCATCGTACTTTCCTAATTCTGGAAAAATATGTTTTTGTAGCGCTATTTTAATAATTTTATTTGGTAAACCTGTATTTACACCTACCCAAGTTGGTTCGTTATCGTGCAATTGAATCATTTCCCAAGTGTAAGCTAATTTACGTTTGGGATTGTCTGATTTCGATAGTTGTACTGGATTTCCGGGAATATATACTCCCTTCATCGGGCCAGTATTTGGACAGTGTGCTGTAACAATTTCCCCAGAAGCAAGTTCTACATCTGCGAAAAATCGCTTGTAGCGTTTAACTAAAGTTCCTGGATATAAAGTTGGATAACGGTAAAGGAAGTCAGTCATTTTGGATTTTGGATTAAAAATATTTAATTAAAGTTAGGAGTTAGGAGTTATGGAATTTTGGATTAGAAACGTTTAATTAAGAGTTAGGAATTATGAATTTAAAACTCAATGCCTAATGCCCAATGCCCCATCCCCAATTCCCCATCCCCAATTCACAATTCGTCGGTTAGGATATGTATCTATAATTAATTGAGTTAACCGTTGAGTGTGATGGAACAAGAATCGTTTGATAAGGGATTGGAAAAGGCGAAGCAAAAAGACTATGCTGGCGCTGTTGAGGAATTTACCAAAGCGCTGCAAGTTAATTCTGAGTTTGTTGAAGCTTATTATCAACGAGGTTTAGCATACTACGATTTGGGACATATTCCCCAAGCGGTTTTTGATTATGATGAGGTTTTGAAGCGCGATTCTTATAATGTTGATGTATATTATTGTCGTGCTTTAGCCCGGTTAGCGTTGAAAAATTTACCCGGTGCTTTAAAGGATGTTGATAAAACTATTGAGCTTAATTCTTATAAAGCTGGCGCTTACAATTTACGGGGTGTTGTAGAGCGTAAGTTGGGAAATATTGAAAGTGCGATCGCCAATTTTAAAAAGGCAGCACAATTGTATTTGGAGCAGAAGGATGCTGATAATGCAAAGTCGTGTATGGAGAAGGTGAAGCAGCTACAACCGCGCAAGCAAGAGGTTTTTGTAGAAAAATCAGTTTCTCAAACTGCGAGATTAATAACGGAGAAAGATTATTTTACCGCTTTGTTAGAAAAGGCGGAAAAGGGAGACACCCGCGAAGCGATGGAAGATTTGAATTGGGTGTTAAGAGCAGATTCTCAAGATGGGAAAGCTTATTGCTGTCGCGGGGTTGTATATTGCAAGCAGGGAAAATATCGAGAAGCGATTGCAGATTTTAATGCAGCACTACAGTTGAATTTTGAAGATGCTGCGGTTTATCGCAATCGTGGTAAAGCACGTTTGCAGATGGGCGATAATCAAGGTGCTATTACTGATTTTAATCAAGCTTTAAAAAAACAGCCTGAAGATGATTTGATATATGTTGCTAGAGGTAATGCTTATCAAGCCATAGGTCATTATTTAGGTGCAATTGAAGATTATAATCAAGCTTTAGAATTTAATTCGACTAGTGCGACAGCTTTCTACAATCGCGGTTTATGTAATATTCGCATGGAAGAAATTCCTCAAGCAATTACCGATCTTCAGAATGCAGCGAGTATTTATTGTGAAAAAGAAGATTGGGATAATTATCAGCAAGTTTTAGAAAGTTTGAAAAAAATTAATGCTCCCGCTCCTGAAACTCCAAAAAATGACTATGAACAGTTACGCTATCGGTTGCTAAGATTAGTTGGTGGGCAATGGGAAATTGCTCAAAGATTAATTGAACAAGCAAAGTTTTATTATCCCGGAATGTCGGAAGAATGGTATATCGAAACTGTTATTCATGATATCGAAAAGGATATGGGAAGATGATTGGGTATTAGGTAATTGGGCATGGTAAATAGTTAGTAGTTAGTTGGTAGGTTAGCTTGTAGCTGGTAGGTTGGGTTGGAGACGAAAACAAATTTAGGTTGTAATTAAAATTTTTATTTATCGTGTCGTAACCCAACTTTTCGCTAACTATTAAATAATTCAACTGAATCTTGTATTCGACTCATTGCTTAATATTAATTAGCCTCATATTAGCTGGACACTTTTTTTTTAAACGAGTAGCATAGTCTTAGGGTGATTATTATATAAAGCCGGATAAAAAATGGATAGTATCGTACTACAGAAAATACATTTTGATAGCCTCAGAGTTAAGTACAAAGTAGGTAGCAATAGAACTTTTGCGTCGAATAGTTTTCTTTATTTAATATTGCGAAAATCTGACTTAGGTATGCAAGTGACAGATGTAGAGCTTCAATGGTTAACAGAAAATCACTTGTCTAATTGTATTGAGTTCATTTCTTTACAGCAATATAAAGCAGAAGAAGAAAAAAGACTAGAAGCAGAGTTAATGCAATTGCGATCTAAATACCTTATTCCAGATAATATAGAGCTTTCTACCGCAAGTTCTATCTATTCAGTGCTTTGGAAACTAGAAACAGGAAATACACTTGCAAATTCAGACTTTGAACTGCTTAATGCTCATAATCTTGTAGAAACAGTTGCTCTAATTCAAGATATTGCGAGTTTTTCAAAGCTAAAAACTAAATTCAAAGCTACTCATAATTTGAGTTTACTTCCAGAAAAACCTCTTTTTCTAATTTTGAAGAAACTAGATGCGAAACAGGAATTATCGAATTCTGAATCTGAATGGCTTTTAGACTCAGGCTTTGAAGAAACGTTAGGAATTTATTGGCAGCAGGAAGATATAAGAAAAGCTGAACTTGAATTTTTAGAACTAAAATCTAAATATCAGGTCACCTCTTATCCTGATACTTCTATTTCTAGCCGACTTTATTCTATATTAAAAAAACTTGAGTTAGGAGAAACTTTAGATATTAAAGATGGCGAATGGTTAAAAAACAAAAAATTCAACTCTATTATCAAACTAGATCAAGAGCAAAAATTAAGTAGATTATTTTTTCAATTAAAAGAACATTATCGGGCTTCTCAACATTCTGAGATAAAACCTTTTGGTCAGTTATTTAAAGTGCTGATAAAAATGGCTTATGATGATACGGGAGTTTCAAAGCTAATTGGAATTATTCAAACACTGCCAGAACATTTCAAATCCGAACTGCGTGAAAAAGATATTAATTGGTTAACACAAGAAGGACTTTGTGAAACTGCGGAAATTGCTCGTAAAATTCATTTTCAATCTTTAAGGCGCAAATATCAAATTATAGATCCTAATTTGGCAATAGATCCATTTTACGAAATTATGCTTAAACTTGAGCGTCAGGAGCGCTTAGATCCAAAACAGGTAGTTCAATTAATTGAAGAGCGTCGTCTTTCCCGACATGGAAAAATAGCGATCGCCTACTATAGATTAGAGGCAATTTTTTATGAAAAAGAGCACAAAAGAACTGGAAACAAGTGGAATTTACCTAGTGCAAGCAGTAACTGGCGTAAAGCTGATGAATCAGAAAAAGCGTTAGAAGTTACAAAACAAGTTAATTTGAGTAAGGTACGAGAAGCCGATCTTAAATCTGCCTTGTTGGTAACAAGAGGTGCGGCTTTTCGCGATTTAAATCGATTGGATGAAGCAGAAAGTTGTGCTGCACAAGCAATGGAATCGCAACCCGACAATCACCAGCCTTATACATTGATGGGAGCAATTTGTTACGATAAAGGTAAATTTGCTGATGGTGATGTCTGGTTTGAAATGGCAGCAGAGCGGGGTGCTAACGATACAGACGATGAAATTGAAAAAATTGTCCGAATGACAAAAGACAAGAATAAACGTAAAGAAGTCGTAGAATATCTTCTTAACAAAGATCCAAAGCGTTATGGATGGGCAAAATCCTATTTAAAGTAGTTGGTAGCTTGTAGGTTGGGTTGGAGACGAAAACAAATTTAGGTTGTTAATGGAAATGTTTATTAATCGTTTGTTGTGAAATTAAGGCGGGCAAGGATGCCCACTCCACAAGAATGTATTTGAGTCAAATAAAATTCGCTATATAGATTATTTGTTTATAAAGTATATGTTTGGTGAAACCTAACCCAACCTACAAACTGTTTCTAATCCCCAATCCCCAATCCCCCATTCCCAATGCCCTATGCCCCATTCCCAATCAAAGAAACAATTTCCTGTAAATCATTAATAAAATAATCGGCTTCTTGCTTAACTTTTTCTCTCACTGCATATCTACCAAACCCGATAAACAGATCGATAACGGGTTTGCTTTCCAAATCGCTAACACCATCACCAACAGCGACAATTTTGCTTGGAGAATATTTATCTTTTAAACTTTTAACAACTTCGGGTTTACCACCGTTACGTGTTGAGGGATAATTACGGTCAAAGTCGCGATAGCTGCCATCTTCGTTAAAATAAAGGTCAACTGCTTCGATTAATTCTACATCAAGATAATCGGCTAAAGGTTTGATTGCTTGACGATAACCACCGCTTAAAATAACTGGTGTCCATCCTTTGTTTTTTAAAGTTGTAATTACTTGCTTTGCGGAAGGTTCAACTGTATCGATATATAACTGACCAACTTTTGAGACATTGGAAGCAGATGGTTGAATAATTTCTAAACGTCGTGCAAAGATACTTTCTAAAGTAATTTTACCTTCCATCGCTTGCTCTGTCATCTTTTCAATTTCTTGAGTTGCTTCCTCACCAGCAACACGGGCTAACTCATCAACTCCTTCAATGCTGCTCAAAGTACTGTCGCAATCAAAAATAATAATCTTATCGTGTTGCTTTGTCATATTTTTTATTATCGATTGGCTGAAACTGCAAAACCCATAACCACCAGCATCTTATCAATATTTGGTTGTTAGTAGTTAGTGGTTAGTTGTTAGTTGTTAGTAGATATTATCAATATGACATTGTTCATTTTCAATGCCCAATCCCCAATGCCCAATCCCCAATTCCCAATTACCCATTGATAATTGTTAATTGATAATTGATAATTGATAAATGCGATTTTTATCTTTATTTTTTGCTACTCTGCTTGCAGTAATCTTACTACCTATGCCGATGGTTGCTGCTGTTACTCCTATTATTCCTGGAGACAATCTTGTTGTTGAGGGAATTCCCCCGATTCCTGGGGATTTAGCTCAAAAAGTCGAACGCTATACTCAATTCCGCTCTGCTGGTATTTCTAGCTGGCATCCCACAAAGCGCGAAATGCTGATTTCAACTCGCTTTGCAGATACTCGACAAACACATTACGTTAAATCTCCTCTTGCTACTCGTCAACAATTAACTTTCTTCCCCGAACCCGTGCGCGGTGCGAGTTTTCAACCTACGGAAGGTAATTATTTTGTCTTCAGTAAAGATGCTGGCGGTAATGAATTTAACCAGAATTATCGCTATGACTTAGATACTGGAGAAGTTACTTTATTAACCGATGGTGAGTCAAAAAACAGTCGTGGAGTGTGGTCTAATAGTGGCGATCGCCTAATCTACACTTCTACTCGTCGCACTGGTAATGATGCTGATTTTTACACTATTAATCCGCAAAATCCCGCAAGTAATAAACTGTTAACCCAAAATGAAGGTGGTGGCTGGTACGGTTTGGATTTCTCGCCGGATGATGTTAAGTATTTAGCGTTGCAGTATGTTTCTGTAAATGAAAGTTATCTGTGGTTGGTAGATACTTTCACCGGTGAGAAGCAACAGCTACTACCTAAAAAAGGTGAGGAAAAGATTTCTTACGATGGCGCTTATTTCAGTAAGGATGGCAAAGGTTTATATGTAATCACCGATCGCGATTCCGAGTTTTCCCGGTTAGCATACGTTAGTCTTGATACTTTAGAGCATACTTATCTCAGCAAGAAGTTTCGTTGGGATGTTACCGATTTTGACCTTTCCGATGACGGTAATTTCCTCGCTTTTGTAACTAATGAAGATGGAACCGGGGTATTGCATATTCTTAATACTGCTACCCGTCGTTTCAAACGTTTACCAAAGCTTCCTGTTGGGCAAGTATACGGAATTCGATGGCATAATAATAACCGCGATTTAGGTTTTACGCTGATTTCAGCGAAGTATACTGCCGATGCTTATTCTTTGAATATCCGCAGTAATAAAGTTGAACGCTGGACTCAAAGCGAAACTGGCGGTTTAAATACTAGCAGCTTCTCCGATGCAGAGTTAGTAAGGTGGAAGAGTTTTGACGGTAGAACAATTTCGGGCTTTTTATATCGTCCTCCCGCTAAGTTTACCGGAAAACGTCCGGTAATAATTAACATTCACGGCGGTCCCGAGTCCCAGTTTCGTCCTTCTTTTTTAGGAAGATATAATTACTACCTGAATGAATTGGGTGTTGCGGTTATATTTCCTAACGTGCGAGGCTCAACGGGATACGGTAAAACTTTTACTAAGTTAGATAACGGGTTTCGTCGGGAAGATTCTGTTAAAGATATTGGTGCTTTGCTTGATTGGATAACCACGCAACCGCAATTAGATGCAGATAAAATTTTAGTTACCGGGGGAAGTTATGGTGGCTATATGTCTTTGGCTGTTGCGACGAAATACAGCGATAAAATCAAAGCTGCAATTGATATTGTTGGTATTTCTAATTTTGTGACTTTCCTAGAAAATACTAAAGGTTATCGAAGAGATTTACGAAGAGTGGAATATGGAGACGAAAGAGATCCGAAAATGAGGGAGTTTCTCCAGAAAATTTCTCCTACAAATAATGCTGAAAATATCAAAGTGCCGTTATTTGTAATTCACGGAAAAAATGACCCCAGAGTGCCGTTAATTGAAGCGGAGCAAATTGTTGAAACGGTGAGAAAGAATGATGTACCCGTGTGGTATTTAATGGCAAAAGATGAAGGGCATGGGTTTAGTAAGAAGAAGAATATTGACTTTCAATTTTATTCTACGGTGATGTTTATTAAGGAGTTTTTACTGAGTTAGGGAATTGGGCATGGGGGATTGTAAGATAATTATGATGCCAATTTCCCCGTGTTTTTTATTATTGAATTAAATTAAGGTGTTGAAGGTGATGACTGCTGAACCCATCTAATATCATCTAATGCACGCTCATAACAAAAATTGTCCTTCTGTTGTTTACAAATTTCTGCTACTTTATGATAGTCTGCAAGTGCTTTCTGCTTGTTTCCAAGTCTATGGTACAGCTGCCCTCGCCGGGAGTAGGCACCAACGATGCTGGGGAAAGCATTAGGATCTCTAGGGTTAATTCTGATGACCTCAGTGAAATCTGCAATAGCTTCCTCTGTCCTTCCCGATGAATAGCGAAGAGTTCTCCGGTTATAGAAAGCAGCAGCATCATTGGGATTTTTCATAATAGCCCAATCTTGTTCTAAAGTAATTCCCCACTTATTAGCAAAGGGACCCCATACTATAAAATCCTTCAAAATAAGGTAAAGTTGACACGCCGTCAGCTCGCTAATGAGGATAGCAGCTATCCCTAATAAAGAAAGTTTGTAAAAGGTTCTTCTGATGTTGATTGTTTTTTTTGTATTTAATTTTTTCTAACGTTGAATGCGGCTGACCGTTACTTTATTCCGATGTAGTCTACTACAATTCTAATATTCTTTAATCCACGAATTTACAATTTAAAAAATTGGAAGCAATAAAAACCCGATTTTTTTGAAAAACTGGGTTTCTGAATTTTCGGGAGACGAAAAGACTACTGCCGACGGTTGCGACGGAGCTTTATATTTTTTTTGAACAAATTAAAAGTATTAGCGCTTCTAAAGCGATTATCAATCCCACTCTGCTTTAAAATAGCTTATAGGTTCAATTAATCAAGCTTTACTTCTGTGATTCGTGACTTTAAAACTCAATGAAACTTAGGGCTAAAATAACTACTGGTTGGAATTACCAAAAATCTAAATCATGGACGGCTCGACAACTACATGAAGCTGCTTTAAGAGATGAAAACTATCTTGAATTTCTCTCTAGTCAAATCCAGCAGCATCAAATTAGCGATATTTATCATTTAGATCAACTTTTTCGTAAAAATACTCGAGGCTTCAAACCGCTCAAGAACTTTGTTGCTACCTTAAGTGAAATTGAAAGCGATCGCGATCTTACTTGTCACATTGATGTTTTTGCCTATAGTTTTCTCAAACAAGCTAAGAATTTTGATTGGATATTACCGTTTGAGGTTAAAAACAACAAAGAGTTTATCGAAACAATCCGCAACTGGTTGGGGATTATCAGGCAACTTGAAAATTTTGAGCGTTTTGGTCACGATCTTCCACAATCATTAGCTAACAAGTATTTAGCTCTCAGACAAATTATTTCCAGGCTCTCGGTGAGGGATGAAATTAGAACTTTAGCAATTTTGCTAATTAGCGGGCCCTTCAACTTTAAAGGAAATATCTGAAGATTTAGGACTTCACTATAGTATGGGAGTTAGAAGTATTGCTGTTTTTACAAATATCGATATTGTCAAACAATCGGGACAAATCTATTATATTGGCCCTGAATACTTGGCGATAGTAATATTTTGTATTCGCGAAACAGTTGGCTTAGATTTACTAAGTAATTATAATTTAGAATCAGAAATAATCGACAATTAAACCGTTATCTACTAATAATCAACACTTTGACGATGGAAAAATTACAAGATGCTATAACAAAGCCTGAATTTTTAATTTATTTTTTAATTTATTTAGGGACAATTATTGGCACTCAACTGCTCTACTCACTAGGTATTTACTTACGTCAGACTAGGACTAATAAACGACGTTTTGCTCGCGGTTTACCAGAAACAATATTAATTCACCATGCGGAAAAACAATCCTCTCGTCGCATTGATGTTTTAATTCAAAACTTTCTCCTATTAGCTTCAGTTTTTATTGTTCCTTTTTTGTTAGTTTCTATCAGTTCTCTTGAGGATGCGGATAAAAGTAGCTTACTTCTCGTTTTTGTCCTTTTATTAATTTGGATTTTCGTTAACGGCACCGATCTGATTAAAGCTTTTCTTAATGGTCTAGCTTTCAAAACTATTACTGCTTTTACACAGCCTTTTCAAGTTGGAGATCGGGTTAATCTCAAAGGTATTAAAGGTAAAGTAGTTAAGTTTAATACTTTTTTTGTCGTCTTGATAACACCTGATGACGATCTTATTAGTATACCTACTCATACCCTTTGGAATGAAGTTTTAAACTCTGCTAATTCAGGCAATCGTTCTTCTTTGTGTGTGATAAATTTTTACCTAGCTTCTTTTAATACTGCCGAGCAACGACAGGCTGCTGAAGATACTATTTGGGATGCGATACAATCTTCTGTTTATTACGAACCTTCTTTACCGATGCAAATTTATCTGAGCCAAACTCCTGATGCGATTAAATTGACGGCCAAAGCCTACGTTGCTTCTACTTATAACGAACCTCTTTTCAGCAGCGATGTTACTCGTGCTTTTTTAGATTTTGCTTCCAAAGCGAACATTGCTTTAACTCCAAGTACGTGGGAAGTAGGTGTAGAACATAATTATGTCGCAAAAAGTAGAAAAGCTTAAATCACTTTCTAGTTATTCAGTTATGTAATCAGCAACTTAAAAGCAACTATTCAGGACTTAATAGAGCCCCCCTTAAAAAGGGGGGTTGGGGGGATCGAGAATGTCTGGAACACTATATTTCTCGTGATTGCTGCGTAAGTCCTAGTATTCTCTAAATTATTTTTATGAAGGCTATTAAGATTTTCACGAATTACGAATTTACTTACAGAGTTCGCGATCGCTTTCTTTAGCATTGGATTCAAGATAATATGCAGCTTGTAGGCAAGCAGCCTTCACTAGTTGATTTAAATCTAATTGCAACTCTCGCAAATCCCACAGGATTAACGTTCCGTCATCATAGCTAACTGAGGCAAGAGTTTTACCGTCAGGGCTAAAACTAACAATTTTGACTGGCTTATTTGGCTCATTGTCTGGGTTTGAGGTTTGCGGTTCTTTATCATCAAGGTTCGGGTTTAAGGTTTGGAATTCTTCACCATCAAGGTTCGGGTTTAAGGTTTGCAGTTCTTTACCATCAAGGTTCCAAAGTTTTACGGTACCGTCTTCACTCGCAGTTGCAATAATTTTTCCGTTGGGGCTAAAAGCGACGCTTAAAACATTATTATGCCCTTTGAGGGTTTTGAGTTCTTCGCCTTTCTTGTTCCAGAGTTTGATGGTATCTTTACTAGCAGAGGCAATGGTATTTTCGTTGGGACTCCAAGCTACACTGTTGAGTGCATATTTATGTCCGTCGAATGTTTTGAGGAATTGACCGTTTTTGTTCCATAGTTTAATAGTTTTATCATCGCTACCAGAAGCAATGGTTTTTCCATCGGGACTCCAAGCTACACTGTTGACATAAGCCTTATGTCCTTCGAGTGTTTTGAATACTTGACCATTTTTGTTCCATAGTTTGATAGTTTTATCTTCACTACCAGAGGCAATGGTATTTCCGTCGGGACTCCAAGCTACACTCAAAACCGAATCATCATGTCCTTCGAGAGTTTTGAATACTTGACCATTTTTGTTCCAAAGTTTAATAGTATTATCATCACTAGCAGAAGCAATGATCCTTCCGTCGGGACTAAAACTAACGCTTAAAACTTTATCCGTATGTTTGATTTTTGTTGGAATCGTTTTCCATCTCTCCTGCTTCAACCTCCAGATTTCGATGGTACCTTCCTTTGTACCAAAAGCAATGTTATTTCCTTTTGGGTTCCAAGCAACGCTGGAGAATAATGCTTGATTATCTTCCTCAAGCTTTTTCAGTTTCTTATCCAATAAGCTCCAAAGCCTGACAGTATTATCCTCGCTAGCAGTAGCTATTTTCTTTCCGTCAGGGCTGAATTTGACACTGTTGATTCGACCGTCATGACCTTTAAGAGTTTGCAGAAGTTTTCCCCTTGTGTCCCAAATTTTAACAGTATTGTCGGCACTTGCAGAGGCAATAGTATTCCCTTCAGGACTCCAAGCTATACTCAAGACGGAATCTTCATGTGCTCCAAGAGTTATGGGTTCCTCTTCTTCTATGTTCCAGAGTTTAACATTCTTATTACTAGCAAAGGCAATAGTCTTCCCGTCAGGACTAAAACTACCGCTATAAAATTTAATATCTTTGTCTTCTGGTATGGCTTTAACTACTTGACCACTATTAACATTCCAAAGTTTGATTTTACCACCTTGAATAGCAGAAGCAATTGTCTTACCATCGGGGCTGAAGCTGAAACTTGTAATCTTTTCTCGATCGGCTGTAAGGAGTTTCAGAGGATTTCCTCGGCTATTCCAGAGTACAATCTTATTATCCGAATATCGAGAGGCTATAGTTTTTCTGCGGGCACTCCAAGTTACATTCTTGACGGAACCATGCTTTCGGAGAGTTTTGGTTCTTTCTGACTGCAAGTTGAACATTCTAACAGTTTTTTGATCTTTAGTAAAGGCAATAGTTTTGCCGTCAGGACTAAACCTATAGAATTGAACGTTACTGCTGTTACTGGCTAGCTGTGTGGTTTTAATTACCTTGCCGTTAAGATTCCAACGTTTGATTGTACCATCTTCGCTAGCTGAGACAATTTGCTTTCCGTCACGACTCCAAGCTACATCTTTGACTTTACCTTGATGTTTTAAACGATTTTGCTCTCTAAATCCATGTTCATAAACTGTTGCCTGTAAAGCTGTTAAAACTAAACTACGAGTTTCTTGATTTGGGCGCAATCCTTGTTTTAATATTTGTTCCCCTGCCCTAACGGCTTCAATTAGAGCATCAAACTTGAGATCTTCCTGATATAGCATCGAGGATAATCGAATTACAGAAGAAATCTGACGTTCAAGAGCTGCTTGGGCTTTTTTCTTCTGCTCTTCAGCTCTTTTCTTAGCGTTTTCAGCGTTTTCCTCAGCGTTTTCAGCGTCTTGCTGAGCTTTTAGGGCTGTTTCTTTAGCTTTTAGGGCTTTTTTCTTCTGCTCTTCAGCATTTTTCTGTGCTATTAGGGCAGTTTTCCTCTGAGATTCAGCCCTTCCCCTCTCCTGCCATGCCAATCCAGCAAGAACAACAGCAACCAAAAGTGCAATACTAACGGCACCAAGAAAAAACTTTTGTTTTTTAGCACTTTTTTTCTGTTCGGCTATCTTCTCTTGCTGTAAAAGCAGCATTCTTTCTTGTCGGCGTTTTTCTTCTTTTTGTGCTAGTTCAATCGCATTTTGACTGGCTTGAATAAACTCTTTCTGAAGAAAAGTTGTAGCAGGTTTTTTCTTTTTCTCTTCTGTCTCTTCCAACCAGTTTTGAGCAATTATTAAGTTACTACCCCGCAATAATAAATCATCATTTTTATTCTTCTGCTCCCACTCTAAAGCTCTTTGTAACCACTTACTATGATTTTGGACGTGTTCTCTGTCAGTTTCAATTGTTCTGAGCAATTGATTGAAGTTGGCATTAAAATCTTTGTTATTGCTGTTAAAATCAATCCATTGCACTTTGGCTAATTCTGGATGTAAATCGCTGGTATTTATTTCCCGATGCAGCACCGTCACACAGCGTTTATTCAACGAAGCTGCATACTCCACCTCCGAATTACAGTAAGGTGAATTTACAGAACGCGGTGAGATAATAAATACAAAATTATCGGATATTTTAATTCCTCTATTAATTTCTTGTTGAAAATCACTCCCCGATGCTATACTTTCTTGATCGAACCAAGTCGTTTTTCCCTGTAGCTGTAAAGCATCATTCAACTTTCTCGCTAAGTCTGAGTCAGCACGAGAGTAGGAAATGAACACATCGAGCGATTCTAATGGAGGTTGTTGCAGACTTGCGACAATAAATTCTGATTGTAATGGAATGGGTGGATGCTGCGTTCTTTTATGTGCCACCTCCAACCAAGTTTCGGCGCTGTGCAGGTTATATCCCCGTAGTAAAATACTAGGATTGTGATTTTGCTGTTGCCATTTCAAAGCTTTAGTTAACAGGATTTTATGCTCGTTGTAGTAAGCTGCATCCTCATATAAAATTTTGAGTAATTCGCTTTCATCGAGTTGATAATCAGCTTCGGTTAGATTATCCGTCAAGTCAATATACTGTAAATCCTGCAATGCAGATGGTAATTCTATATTGTCAGTTGTTTGTACCAGCAGGGGAATAATCCGCTTATTGAATTCAACAGCTAAATCCAATTCTTGCTGAGTGTAAGTGGATTTGACTGCATGAGGAGAAAGTAAATAAACCAAGTTATCGGCTTTTTCAATCCCCTGTTTAATAGAGTTGACAAAATCTTCCCCTGTTTTAATATCTATGGTATTTGTCCAAACCGTAATACCTTCTCGTCTTAAACTAGCGCGAATTTTCTCCATTGTGGCTCTATCTTCCTCAGCATAGGAGAGAAATACCTGAGTCATCAAATTATTACCATTTTTGATGCTTTCGGTAATGAATTCGCAATGCAAATCGCTGGGAACACAAGGTGGTTGGGAGTCTTTGAAGCGAATTTTCAACCAAGCTTGAGCCTTTTCCTTTTCTTCCCCAGTTAACAAGTACCTTGTTTGCTTTTGATTCCTCTCCCATTCCAAAGCTTTATTTAAAAACCTGGTATGCTGTTGTACATAATCTCTATGTAAATCAAGTAAATTAATTAAATCTGCGAGGGATTTGTCAAAATCATTTTTATCCTCTTGGAAATACACCCAGTTAATTTTACCGATTGTTGGGTGCATATTCACAAAAGATGTGTGTTTCCCTTGTGCAATGTATGCCTCCCAATCTTGTAAACTACCATTGGGATATCTAGAAAGCCAAGTTTCCCGATTAATTTCATCGACGTGTAATAAAGGAATAATCCGTTTATTACACTTAATCGCTAATTCTATTTCCTTAAGACAATAGGGGGAATTGATCGAATGGGGACTAATAACAAATAAGAAATGATCGGCTTTTTCGATACCATCATCAATTTGATTTTGAAAATCAACACCCAAAGGGATATCGTTAAAATCGAACCAAACTTCCAACCCATGTTTGTTTAAACTAGATTGAAGTTTTAAGGCAAAATCTTTACTGTCAGCTCGTCCGTAGGAGATGAAAGCATCGAAAAATTTAGTCATTAACGGCTAGGCCTATTTTATGTAAAAATACTTAATTTTAAACTTATAAATTATAGTACAACATTTGAGTGATGCGTAGGCTACAAACCAGCGTTACTTCTTTCAATTTTTTCTCATAGCGTCACCCAACTTACAATACTACTCGGTGAAGGGGAGATCCTCCCTAACCCTCCTTAAAAAGGAGGGAACTAAGCCCCCTTTTTAAGGGGGTTTGGGGGATCTAACGATTGCGTTCAATTCCTTAACCGAGCAGTATTGTCACCCACCCTACAATGGAAGTTAAAACCCAGAGGATTCTATTTAAATAACTATTCCCCATTCCCCATTCCCCATTCCCTATTCCCCATTCCCTATTCCTCAATTAAATACGACTTAATCAACTCAGTCGTACTCACAAAACTCTCTTTGAAGTCAAGTATTTGCACCAACCCCGAAGCAACTAATTCCTTCGCACCCTCATCTGTAGTTTTCCCATCTATGGCAGCACTCAGCGCATCGGCTAATCTTCCACTACCAGCTACAGCCAGCACCTTTCTATTTGCTTTATGGCTTTCCGATACATCTTTTCTGGAAATTTCTCCACCGTTAACTAAAACTGCTATAGATGGCGCTCCCTTGGCTATTACAGTAGCTACATTTGCTAACCAAGGTGATTCATCACCCCAGTCACAGCCAGGAATAAACACAAAATGACTGTGGTTTGGTTCCAATGCTGACACTTCTTCTGGTGGGGGTTGATTGGGCAGAGCTACTTTTCCTACTGGAGTTACACCAATTAAGGCAAATTGCGCCGATATCTGGGCACGAGCTTGCCCAATCATCTGCATCACACCAAAATCTGTACCACCATCCACAACAGAGGCACCTAGAGTTTCAATTACCGGAGCCAGCACATTGACAAATAGCGATCGCAAACGGTTTAAATCGGTTTCGCTCATTTTACCTGCACCACCCAAAATTACGAGGATGGGGCGCGGATTGTCAAAACCTAGTTCCGACATAGCCGATAATAAGTCCTTTTGAGACTCAACTCGAATCGCAGATGCCGTTAGTCCATTTGACATGGCAAGCCTAAAGGGTTTTTCCATGTGAGTGTAAGTAGGTTGGCGTTGAAAATTGTAATTAGGGCAAGGCAGTCGGCAGTAGGAATAAGGGTTTTAGGGTAAAAAACATTTTGTTATATAGTTATATTTACTTGTGCCGACTTAATTATCAGTTTTAAATTATAGTATTGATTTATTATACACAGATGAGTTAGACGGAATACTCATCAAAAATGTATTTTCAACTAAAGCAATAGAAGCGGCAAGAAAACACGTTGAAAGCATATCATCTAAATTTGAACGGATAATCTACGGAGAAAAGCTTGGTTTCTCTCTAATAGAAACAAAAGATGACTTAAATAAGTATTTCCAGAAAGCATCTGATTTTATATTGCAATTAAAGAAAATTTTCTCTAATAAGTTTGAAGCAAGAATATTTAACATTTTCAATAATCTTCATAGTTTAAAAAATATCAAATTTCTTCACACAAAAGGGGAAATCGGGTTAAGCGCATCTTTATACAGAATTTGTATAAAACAAATCCTTCTCATATTAGTTATTTTTTATTTTATTTTTTATAACGTTTAACGCGGCTACGTAATTACTCAAAAACACACGAATTTACATACCCAGTTATCAGGAATCTATTTTGCTCATAGTGTAGGACTAATTAGTAAATTAAACACTATATTAGAGAATTACACATGAAATTATCTTCTTTATCTTTGCAGAAATTATTTTTATCTGTGGCCAGTGTATGTTCGCTATCAATTCCTTTCATGCAATCCGCACAAGCTACTCCATATCAGGAAGTACGTCATTATTGTAAAGATTATGAAAGCGTATTTGTAGCTGCTGAAACTAAGAATTTTTATGTGAGTATTTGCGGCAGCCATTCACCTTATCATTATGTAGGTGTTAGTAAGAAAACTGGTAAATCTATACGATTACCTTTAAATGTAGATGGAGTAGATTCACGAGGACAATATTTTGAAGCTGTTAATGGCAAGTATACTTATATTTTGGCTAATTCAACTAAAGGTAAGAATTTAACTGTTTCTAAAGGTTATCGCGAACTTCTAAGCGAACCTGTTTTAAGAGGTTTTTAAACTAAATATTCTAAATATTGTTTTACGTTCATTATTTATTTAAACCTAAATTAAAGGAGACGTTGCACTGCAACGTCTCTACATTTTTTTTATATGATTAGCATTTTACCTATTACCTATTACCTATTACCCATTACCTTTCAAAATAGTTTTTATTTGATCGATTAAACTAGTACCACCCCAAATCAAAGCTGCAAAAACGGAACCAATTAATACTGCTGCGATCGCGCAAATAGTTAAACCACCCAAACTAATTGCACCGTCGTCTTCTAATAAACCAAAGCCGGTTACAAAAATACCAATTGCTGGTAAAGTATTTGTTCCGGGAATGGGAATCATCATGAAGCTTGACATTAAGGCGATCGCTAATCCAATAATGATTTTTCCGGGAATAGTAGTACAAATAAACGGTAAGCGGGGACGACTTACGGCTTCAATTTTCTGTAAGAATGGAATTCCAGCTTTGACAAATTTTTGCGCTGTTTCAAGTTTAATCGGACGTTTTGCAAATTTTTCCGGCAGCCAGGGTTCTTCACGTCCTATAATTAATTGCGCTGCTAAGAATATCATTATGATTCCGAAGGGAATTGATATAACTGGTGCCGGAAGCGGTAAAGCTGAAGGTAAAGAGAGGATAACAAACAAAAATCCGAAAATTCTTTCCCCTGCTAAATCCAGGACATTTTCTAAAGTTACGGTATCACCACGCTTCTCTTCAAAAAAAAAGCGGTTTAATTCCTTGGACAGTTTAGGCATAAGATTATTAAGAATACAGTTTTATCAAGCACAATATACAACCTGAAAATTAACTATACCGGAAGCGCTGCTTGTTTTCATCATGGGAAGATACTTAAAAGTTATTAGATTATTCTGGAGTGCTGCTATAGCGGCTGAAATGGAGTACCGCGTCAATTTTGTCATTGCAACTCTCAGCAGCGTGGGAAACCTGGCGGGGAGCTTGTTTAGTTTGTTTTTGTTTTACCGTACTGGCTATACTTTTTCTGGCTGGCAATGGGAAGCGGCTTTGATAGTTGTGGGGATTTACACTTTATTGCAAGGCTTTTCGGAAACGTTTCTCGCTCCTAACTTAAACCGCATCGTGCGTCACGTACAGGAAGGAACTCTCGATTTTGTTTTACTAAAACCCATCCGCAGCCAATTTTGGCTTTCTTCCCACACCGTTTCACCCTGGGGAATCTCGGATTTGATTTTTGGCAGCATTATAATTATTTACGCTGGTAATCGTTTGGGTTTGGGAATTGGCGATTATCTTGTTAGCATTCCACCGCTGTTTTTTGGTTTAATAATCCTTTATAGCTTGTGGTTTATGTTGGGAGCTACAAGTATTTGGTTTGTGAAAATATACAACGTAACTGAAGTTTTGCGGGGATTGATTGAAGCCGGAAGATATCCAATGGTTGCTTATCCGGCGGCTTTTCGGATATTTTTTACTTTTGTAGTTCCGGTGGCTTTTTTAACTACCGTACCTGCCGAAGCGATGCTTGGTAGAACTCAAATTGTTTGGGTGATAGGTGCGGGAATTTTGGCTTTAGCGTTATTTTTTGTTTCGTCGAGATTTTGGCTGTTTGCGTTGAAATCTTATACTAGTGCTTCGAGTTAGGGTTTTGGAAAATATGTTTTGAACGCAAAGGGGCGCAGAGGTACGCGGAGTTTGAAGAAGAAAGAGGATTGAAATGGATACAAATCTTTTAAATCAAATGGTGAGTGAATTAAAAGAATTAGGTGCGATAACATCGATTCAGGTAGAAAAGGCATTTAGCAAAGTTTTACGTCACAAATTATTAGAAACCTTCTATATTCCTGGAGATTTACAACAACCAATTGTCAATAAACCAAATAACCCAGATCCGGAACACCTAAAGCTTATTTACTCTAATAAATGTCTTATTACTCGTATAAGTGATAGGCAAGCATCAAGTTCAACATCCGAACCGATGTTAATGGCTCGTATGCTTGAATTGCTGGCGCTTTCTGCCAAAATGAAAGTTTTAGAAATTGGCACAGGTACTGGTTACAATGCTGCACTGATATCAGAAATAGTTGGCGAGCAAAATCTTGTTGTTTCTATAGATATTCAAGAAGATGTTATTGCTCAAACTCAAAGATTACTATCTGATGCGGGCTACCCAAATATTAATTTAGTGCTGGGTGATGGCTTTCACGGAGTTCAACAGCAAGCACCATACGACAGAATTATTGCAACTGTTGGATGTTTTGATATTTCACCTTATTGGGTAAATCAGCTTTCGACTTCTGGCTTGATGATATTACCGCTACATCATGGAGGCTGGGACTCCTTTAGTAAAAGTTTGGCAGCAAGAAGAAACGCTACTCGGTAAAGTAGTTGGTATTTCTGGTTTTATGCCTTTTAAAGGAGATGAATTTGCGGATGAACCTGCACCTTTTGGTTTTATGAATTCAGTTTCGATTGAAGAGTTTGAAGAACTTGCTTTATTTGATAACCTCGAAGTTGAGCATACCAGCAACTTTTTGATGTGGTCAGCTTTTCCAGTTAATTTCTATTATTTTATAACAATATCCGATTCCCGTGCTTTTTGGGATATGAACCCTCCGGGGTATGGTTTGTACGATAAACAAGAAGGAATAATTCTAATTAGTCCGCGAAAGAACTGCATACTTTTAGAAGGTGATAGAAAACTCTACAATCGACTGCAAGAACTTTACGAAAATTGGTTAGAATTAGGTAAACCAAGTCCTTTTGATTATGACATCGAGTTTCTACCATCATCAAAAGCAGCAACATCTTCTAAAGAGGGCTGGAATATTAAAAGAAAGTTCTATCAACAGTTTTTGTCTTTGTAAATATTACTTCTTTCCCGCTCCAAAACAAATTAATTCTCTCCACCTTTTCCCTCAGCGCCCTCTGCGCCCTCTGCGGTTTTATTCCTATTCCCTACTCCTCAAAAACCTCTTAAAATCAAGATTCAGATATTCCAACACATCCTCAACATTATCAGCAACAACATGAGCTACCCCGAAAAAAGGAGTAATTTCCGGATTACTGGGAAGATAATTTAACAACCTATCCCCAAAGCTATTACAAAAAGATTCCTCATCAAAGCTGTATTTTTCAGCTTCGTATTTCTCCGGTATACTAGCAAGCACAAAAGCATAAACCTGAGAATTACTATCACTATTTAACAAAGAATCCCAATTCGGTGCTTCATCCGTAAAAAATAAATCGTAGGGATTAAAACCAAAAGCATATTCAGTAATATCTGGTAGCGCAACTTGTCCAAACCGCAACGGATTTAATTCAATAGGAAAAAGATTGCCGTTATTAAATCTAAACTCAAAATGAAACGGAAAACGACGCATATCAAGCTTGTTTCCAATATGCTCCAACACCTGCATCGTTTGCTCTATTGTTTCAGCTACCACTTTTGTAGAAGTGTAATACAGCGTATCGCTAACATCTAAACTTGATGCAAAAGGATGTTGATAAATGCCAGTTATTACCGTTTCACTGTTTGCATCCCAAAAACCATCACAAGCAAATTCATCACCTTCAACATATTCTTCCACAAGAAAAGAAGAATCATTTAACATCGCCGGATTCAAATGTTCTTTAGCTATATCAATATCTTTAAGAACCGAATTTACTGCCTTTTCCCATTCCTGTTGTCTATCTACGGTGCGAATACCTATAGAAGTAGTTCCAAAACTGGGTTTGATTACTACCGTTTCAACTGACTCTGGAAATCGAAAATCTTGCAAAGCTTCCCTTGTAAGTTCTAGATAAAATAAATTTGGATATAGCTCTTTAACTAACTCGCGAAAAGTAGCTTTATTTTTAAAAGCATTAACTCTATCTAAACGTTGCGGTGGCAGATTATCAAGAATAAAAGCAAGACTTGCTTCCCAATTCATAATTACCACTGCATTTTTATCTTTAAGAAAAGACGCAGCTTCCACATCTTTAATGATATTAATATCCGGTAACGGAGCAGTCGGAGGTTGTACGTAAACGGGAATATCCCAACGTTGAATTGCACGTAGTAATGAAGGAGAAATAATATGTCCCGAGATACAACATAAGTTGCTTGATTTGATGTTTTTATTCATAAATATTTCTCTCCCTACCAATTACGAATAATCTAAATTAATAATTCCCAATTACCCATTACCCATTACCTATTACCAATTCCCAATTACCCAAAATCACTTATCCAACCGCAACAAAATATCAACTAACTTTTTCGCATCGACCACATAAATACCATTCAGTTCGCTATCAGGAATATTCACACCACCCCTTGTAAAACAAAGTATTGCAGTTACCCAATCTACACCTTTTAACTTCCTTACTTCTTTTGCTTGTCCTTTAACTTTATGAATCAGATCGCCTTCTCTAAAATCATGAATTTTTTTACCATAACGTCTTCTTAAATGTCCGTTTTCAGATATTTTGGTCCCACCATGAGACTTAACATCAACTACGTACCACTTACCTTTAGGTGAACGTAAAACTATATCAGCATCTCCCCATCTTTTAATTCTCAAATTATATTCAATTTGCCATTTTTGGCTTTCTAAAACATATAATAAATCAGCTACATCAGTTTCAGCTTTAGCACCACGTCGAGCATCTAAGGCTCGTTTATCAAAGTATTTACCGCTACGGAACAAATAGCATGAACCCGTAAACCCTATCAATAAAATTAAAATTGCTGCTGAAGAGGTAGAAAAAATAAAAAATAACCACACCGTTGCTATTGAAACACCCCCAGCTAGAAAATAACGTACCATTGCTGACAGCTTTCGTTTTCTAGCTAATTTACGGATGTATTCTCCCGGCTTTTTTGTATTAGTTGACAATTTTTTAGTTTATTTGAATTAATTTAAATATTATTGAAAGTATATATTGTAATTAAGGTTTTTAAGTACCTTTGATAATAAAATTTACGCTAAAAAGCCACTATAACTTACGATTCTTTTCTGTGCCTTATTTCCTCTGCACGCTTTAATCAAAATATCCTATCCCCAAATTTTCTGCATATTCAGCAAAAACCCAGGTAAAACATACTCTCCGGAAATAGTTTGAGGTAATTTTAAGACTTCAACTTCTTTCTCCAAACGATAAATTTCTACTTCCTGTTTTTTCCGATTAATCAACCAGCCCAAACGACAGCCATTTTCAATATATTCAAGCATCTTATTTTGCAGCTTTTTCAAATTATCAGAAGGCGACATTATTTCAATCACAAAATCGGGACAAAGAGGAATAAATCTTTCTTTTTGTTCTTTAGTTAAAGCATCCCAACGAGACTTTTCCACCCACGAAACATCTGGAGATCGATCTGCTCCTGATGGTAAAGTAAATCCAGTTGATGAATCAAAAACTTCGCCGAGTTGATTTTGTTCGTTCCAAAACCATATTTGTCCGTTAATACTAGAATTACTTCTTCCCGTTTCTCCTCCCGTTGGTGGCATAACAATTAATTCCCCTTGAGCATTACGTTTCTAATTTTAATTCCGGGTTTGTTTCACACAGTTGATAAAACTGTTCTCTGGTAAGCATGACTATTGGATTTAAATTTAATGTAAGTGAACTCATAGGATTTTGGATTTTAGATTTTAGATTTTAGATTGGGAGCATCCCAATTATTTAAAAATATATTGTAGTGGGAGCGTCTCGCTCCCTGGTAGTAACTTTCTATTACTATTACCAATTACCAATTACCAATTACCAATTACCAATCCCCAATCCCCAATCCCCAATGCCCAATGCCCTAATGAATAGCATAATCTAAAACTCTTTCCCAACCCCAGCGCCAAGCTGTTTCTATCAACATTTCTTTACTATTTGTAAAAACAATGTATTCCTTCCCAGCATCATAAATAATATCTGCAACAAGTTGATTGCGCTTATCATATCCCCACATCTTTGCAGCACCTTCCCACCATTTTTGCCCCGGTGTTTTCAAAATCGATTGATTCAGATACTCCGCATACCATTCCTTTGGCTGCCATTTTTCATTTAGCGATCGCACTAGAATAATACTCGCGTGATATTCTTGTTTTTGTTTGTGCAACCATAATACATAGCTGATTGCTGCTCTTAAAGCATCTTCTAGCCCATCAAAGCTACTTTCCAAAGCTTCTCGTACATCAGCACGTGAAAAATTTACACCAATAGTAACTAAAGCTTTTTCGTACTGTTTAAATACTTCGTACTCTACCGAATTTTGATCGTATAGCCACACGCTCAATCATCCTCACAAAAATAAGTCCTACAAATAATCTTTAATTTAGTATCGCAGTTTTTCACTTTACATAAATCAAGTATAGATAAAATACAGTTTAATTGATAAAGTTAGTCATATATAATTAATTTTTAGAAATGTAACCAGATGTGTATTGTTATTAATAAGGTTTGATTTGCTTATAATTATATACGTAAATATTAAAAGCGATATTTTTTTCAATAGCAATAAAAACTTTATTAAATCAATAAAATGAGTCAAACTTATTTGGATATTGCACGACAAGGCAAAAATAATTGGTGGCGCTATTTATTAGGTATAATTCTCATTCTATTCTTCTGGTTTATTGTAGGTGGTATAGCCGCAGGTATTTTACTAATCTTACCTGTTGCCAACCAAGGTTTAAGTTCATCGGAATTAACTCAACAAGTTGAAGCTTCTTTGAGAAAACCTTCTATCCAAACATATCTGATAATTAATATTCAGTTTATCTTTTTTTTGCTAGGAATATTCTTGAGTATGAAGTGGCTGCATCAGCGGCGATTTTTATCTTTAGTTGGTGCAGATGCCAAAATTAGATGGCAGCGCTTTTTTCAAGGATTTGGAGTCTGGTTTTTAATTCACTCAACTCTTTTTGCTATCAGTTTTATATTAGAACCAGGTAATTTAGAATTTGCTTTTAAACCAGTTCAATGGTTGATTTTACTTGCTTGTGCTTTAATATTAACTCCCATACAAACTTCTACAGAAGAGTTATTTTTTCGCGGCTATATACTTCAAGGATTGGGATTAATTACAAAACAGCCATTAATACTAATGATGATTAATGGTATTTTATTTATGTTACCGCATTTAGCCAATCCAGAAGTTCAACGCGGATTTTTATGGATGGCACTATATTACTTTTCTTTTGGTGTTTTTTGTACGTTACTAACACTCAAAGACAATCGATTAGAACTCGCTTTTGGCGCTCATGCAGCAAATAACCTGTTTGTTATCTTATTTGTCAGCACAAAAGACTCAGCAATTCAAGTACCTGCAATTTGGTTAGCCAAAGAAACTGGCGATCCAAAATGGACAGTATTATTGTTTTTGCTTGAATGCGTCTTGTTTTATCTAATTATCTTTAATTTCGCAAGAAAGAAAATGAGTAATCGGTAATCAAGAATAAGCAAGACAAATAATATCTCAATGCCCCATGCCCCCCAACCCTATTCCCCATGTCAATTACGATGTAAAATCAGTTTTTAGATCAACTGCAAAGGGGAGAAAACAGGAGTGCTGACACTCGGTGTAAATATTGACCACATCGCCACTATTCGACAAGCGCGGCGCACGGTGGAACCCGATCCAGTGGCGGCTGCGGTGCTGGCTGAGATAGGTGGTGCGGATGGGATTACGGTACATTTACGGGAAGATCGAAGACATATTCAAGACAGAGATGTACGGATTTTGCGAGAAACTGTCAGAACTCATCTGAATTTAGAAATGGCGGCTACCGACGAAATGTTGGCGATCGCTCTCGATATCAAACCCGATTATGTGACTCTGGTACCGGAGAAGCGCGAGGAAGTCACCACCGAAGGCGGTTTAGATATTGCCGGACAAGTTGATAGAATTGGAAATATAGTTGAGAAGTTGCAAAGTATTGGCATTCCCGTAAGTTTATTTATTGATGCGGAAGATTCACAAATTGAAGCATCTGTCAAGGTAAAAGCAAAATTTATTGAGTTACATACGGGAAGATATGCGGAAGCTAAAAATGAAGTAACTCAAGATATGGAGTTGAATTTATTAACATACGCTTGCAACCAAGCAAGAAATGCCGGATTGCGAGTAAATGCCGGACATGGACTTACATATACAAACGTTTATCCCGTGGCTTGTATTGAAGGCATGGAAGAGCTTAATATCGGTCATACTATTATTAGTAGAGCCTCTTTAGTAGGCATAGAAAGAGCGGTAAGAGAAATCAAGCAAATCATGCACGGGAAACAGTAATCAGTTAACAGTAATTAGTTAACAGTGAACAGTTATTCAATGCCCAATGCCCCATCCCCAATCCCCAATCCCCAATTACAACAGTTAACAGTAAACAGTAAAAATATCTTAATAGTTGATAATTAAAAATTGTTAACCGAGATTTGAGGGTTGAATCCGTGAAATATGCTCTGGGCAAAAGAAATCTTACTTAGAAAGTAAATAGTCACTGCATATCCAATCAATTTATTTACCAATAATAAATATATAGCGACAATACTTTACAGCAGATTAATTCTATGAGCGCAACACAATCGAACAATTTGCCTTTGTGGGTACAGGATCGAGAAACTCTAATTGAACATAGTGCCGATGCTCAATGGCGCGGTAATAACCCTCCCGATTATGCCGAATCAGTTGAAAATTTGGCAAAGGAAAGCCTGAAAAATCATCCTGCGGGTTCTTTAGAGGATTTAGTGCAAAATTTGGTTAGAGCCTTTGAGATGGAGGCATCTTTCAAAACTAATCCTTCGGAGTGGCTATCGGTTGTAAATGATAAGTTTCGCATGAGCAGCAACGGTGGAGAAGAATTCACCGCACAAGAAGTGTCGGATGCGGGAACTTACAACTTATTTATTGGGGAAATGGAGCAGTATAAAGCTTCGGAGGAAAACTTTGAATCATCTGGAAGACTTTTCCGCAGTGCATTTCCCAAAGGATTTTTATGGGAAGTGTTAGAAGTATATTCGGGGCCACCAAACGTTACATTCAAATGGCGGCATTGGGGAACATTTAATGGCCTATATAAAGACTATGCTCCTACAGGGGAAGTTGTAGAGGTAATTGGTATGAGTCTTGCACGGGTAAGTGATGATTTGAAAGTGATTTCTTTGGAACACTATTTCGATAACACTCTGTTCTTTGACAAACTTACAAGCGGTGGTATGATTACTACGCACAAGAGAAGCAACCCAATTTTAAGATTGGTGCAAAAACTTTGGGGAAGCAGCGAAAAACCAGCTACTCAACAGCTAGCAACAACTGGTTGTCCGTTTAAAAAATTAGCCGCTCCTTTCAATTCTTCAAATTAAATTGCACTCGGACACAGTATTATATGCTGTGTCCCAATCATTTGTTCAATCTATCACGTGTGACAATGCAAACATACTATTACGTACTCGCTTCTCAACGCTTTTTATTAGAAGAAGAACCTTTTGAGGAGGTTTTAAAGGAACGTACTCGTTATTATCACGAACAAGAGAAAGAAATCGATTTTTGGTTAGTTAAACAGCCAGCTTTTCTTGAAACTGCCGCCATGTCAGAGATTAAAGCCAAATGCCCGCAACCAGCAGCGGCAGTTGTTTCTACCAATCCTCAATTTATCACTTGGTTGAAACTGCGATTGGAATATGTAGTAACGGGTGAATTTCAAGCTCCTTCTTCAGAGATTCCCGATGCTTTAGCGAGTCTAGCTCCAGTTTCATCGTAGGGAACAGGGAACGGGGAAGGGGGAATAGGTAACAGGAAACGCGGGAAAAGTATTTATCTAATTAATAACGAGGGGATTTAATTTAAAACCTTTAACCTTTAACCTTTGACTTTTAAGCTTTAACCTTTAACCTTTTTAATTATGGTGTGTATTAGGGGAATAAATATGAATCCGATTAATTCAAGTATTTTGCGTAAATTTAAAATCCCAGCCGCTTTAATATTATCAACAGCCGGTTTGCTATGCGGGATAAATTCTGTATCTGCTCAGAGCAATACTCCTACCTGTCAAGCTCCTAGAACAGGTGAATATCTTTTATTAGTAGTCAGTCCGACAAAAGATAATCAAACCCAATTAAAGCGAGTATTACCCACAAAAATTAGGACAAATATCTGTAAATATCTTGACGATACAGTTACCCGCATCGGTGGATTTAAGAAAATTGACGATGCCAATCGCTGGGCAAGATATATCAAAGATTCTGCTGGTTTATCTGCAATAATTACTACTAGACCTACGGGAACACCTACACCATCTCAAGCAGGAATTCAAGCAACTACCGTAAGTTACAAACCTCGACGCTTGGGAAATGGTTACGCCGTATTAGTAGATTATTACAATCGTCCTCAAATGGTAAACGACGTTCGCAAAGCAGTCAAAGGAGACGTGGGTTTCGTAGCTTACGGAAGACGACCTTATTTGTTAGCTAATTACACCAGCAATCAAAAAGAAGCCTATCAAACCTTAGAAGAACTTTCCAAACGCGGATTTTTTGCCATCATTGTTGATAGTGAAAAGGTGATGTTATTACGTTCTGTCGTCAATTTACCTAATTAGTTGATAGTTGATAGTTGATAGTTGTTCCACTAACCACTAACCCTTCGGGTATCTCCTTCGGAGACGCTGAGCCGCACGCTCCGCGTGAACGCTAATGCAGTCGCTCATGGGGGAGACCCCCAAGACCGCGCTGTCTCACCACTAACCCTTAATAAGCTGCTTGCGCCAACAAAGAAATAGTAACACCCAAAGCCGAACCGGCTATTACTTGAAAGGGTGTATGTCCGAGTAATTCTTTAAGACGCTCGGCAGCTATTTCGGGATGATCGTGGAACATCTCGTCAATTACTTGGTTGAGGATGCGTGCTTGTTTTCCGGCAGCTTGTCGGACTCCAGCAGCATCATACATAACGATGACGGCGAAAATTGCAGCTAAAGCAAACTCGGGGGAAGCCCAGCCGATAGTTTGTCCAACACCAGCAGCCAAAGCGGTAACTAAAGCTGAATGAGCGCTGGGCATACCTCCAGTTGTGACTAAAACACTCGCACTCACTTTACCGTTTTTGATTAGCTCGATTAGGAGCTTTAAAGCCTGGGCGGTGAAACAAGCTATCAAGGCAACCAATAGCACGTGATTGTCAAATACATTGCCTATATCTTGCATGGTATTACGGTTAAATTAGAGTAATATTAGCAGTGGTTGTGCGCGTGAGGAAGTGTGGGATATTACTTATTAAAATCCCCAAGGTGGAAAAGTTGAATTAGTTATTACGACTAGTAATGAAATAAGCGAGGGCAACTAAAGGTTTAGCTTGCTCCCCAAAGGGTTCTAATTCAGCACAAGCAGCTTCAACAAGTAACTGTGCTTGTTTCTTCGATTCTTCCAAACCCCAAAGACTGGGATAGGTAACTTTTTGCGCTTTTTGGTCTTTGCCAGCAGTTTTACCTAATTGTTCTTGGGTTGCGGTGATATCCAGAATATCATCAACTATCTGAAATGCAAGTCCAATATTTTGAGAATAGCGTTCGAGTCTTTGTAAGTTTTCTGATGATGTTCCCGATAAGATACCCCCACAAACTACACTAGCTTCTAAAAGAGCGGCTGTTTTATGATTATGAATAAAATTCAGAGTTTCTAAGGGAACATCCGTCTTCCCTTCCATTTCTAAATCTACAACTTGGCCGCCAACTAAACCAGCAGCACCAACCGCACGTCCCAAACGGGAAATTACCTGTAAAACTTGGGTTGCTGGCACTTCTTGGGTATTCGCTGCCACATACTCAAAAGCATAAGCTAACAAACCATCCCCAGCTAAAATTGCTACATCATCCCCATATACTTTGTGATTGGTTAACTTACCCCGACGGTAATCATCATTATCCATCGCCGGGAGGTCATCGTGAATCAAAGACATGGTGTGAATCATTTCCAAAGCGCAAGCCGTCGGCATTGCCATCTCGATATTTCCACCAGTCATTTCGCAAGTAGCCAGACATAAAATCGGACGCAACCGCTTACCTCCAGCTAAAAGAGAATAGCGCATTGACTCATAAATTTTCTCCGGATAAACTACGGTCATCGACTTATCCAAAGCAGCTTCCACAAGCTTTTGTCTATCCTTTAGATAAACCGATAAATCAAACTTTAATTGTTTGGATTCTGGTGAATTTTTTGTCAGATTATCTGCTGCAACCATTTGCTCCTGCTCCTTAATTTCCTGTTTTATCTCAACTGTTAACTGGTAATTGGTAATTGGTAGTTGGTAATTGGTAATTGGTAATTGGTAATTGTTCACCACTAACCACTAACTACTCACCACTAACAACGCTCCTGATAACTGTTAACAGTATTTTCTAACAACATGGCAACAGTCATAGGCCCCTATACCACCGGGAACTGGGGTAAGGAAATCTGCAACAGTTGCAACTTCATCAAACCTGACATCACCAATTAAGCGACTTTTGCCGTTGTCGTCAGTAATGCGGTTTATCCCCACATCTACCACAACCGCGCCTTTTTTCACCATTTCGGCGGTAATTAATTGGGGAATCCCCACGGCGCTAACTAGAATATCGGCTTTTTTTGTAATATCTTGTAAATTTTGGGTGCGCGAATGAGCCATAGTAACTGTGGCATTTGCTTCTAATAGCATGATCGACATTGGTTTCCCTACCAAAATCGAACGTCCTAATACTACTGCTTGTTTTCCTTCAAGGGATATGGAATATTCTTCCAACAAACGCATTACACCCGCAGGAGTGCAACTGCGTAAACCTGGCTCACCCCTTAATAATCTTCCCAAATTCAGGGGATGGAGTCCATCAACATCTTTATCGGGAGCAATTTGATGTAATAACGCTACGCTATCCAAATGAGGGGGGAGAGGTAGCTGGACTAAAATCCCATCAACTCGTTCGTCGGAATTTAAATTATGAATAACTTCTTGAAGTTCGTTAAAACTGGTTTCTGTGGGGAAATGTCGGTTAAACGAAGCAATACCCACCTTGGCACAAGCTCGTTCCTTGTTGCGGACATAAGCAGCGCTTGCAGGGTTGTCACCAACCATCAATACCGCCAAGCCAGGGGGACGACCTATTTTAGATTGCAATTGGGCTATCTTAGTTGAAAGTTCTTCGTGAATCTTTAACCCTAAAGCTTTACCATCAAGCAATTTTGCTGTTTTTGTTTCCATGAGCAATTTTAAATCAGTAAATACGCCACGGCATTCACCATATTATTTATCTTCTCAGATAGTTTGCCGTGAAGCGAGAATAGAATTTTGTCTGTTAAAAACTTAGTATTATCGGGAACTATATATATGAAAATTACGACAATCCAAGCGCTGATACCTAAAATTCCGGATATGCTGCCTACAATGCAACAAGCTAGAAAAAGAGTTAACACAAAATTTATATACCGTCTGGGATTAGCTCCTATCTTGATATTGGGGCTAGCAAGTTGCAACAATGTGAGCGAATACGGAATGAATGCCATTGGCGTGAATGTGACTGCAATTAGCGAGCTAACACCGCAAAAAGGCGATAATAATGCTCCCGTTTACGTGAGCGGCAAAGTCGAAAGAAAAGTACCTTTGTTAGAGAAACAAATGTATCAGATCGAGGACTCCACTGGCAAAATTTGGGTATTAACCAATCAGAAAGGCTGGAAGGTAGGAGAGAAAGTTGTAGTCAAAGCCATACCTCAGTACGAAAGCATTCCCATCTCTGGGGCAGAATTAGGGAAAGTTTACTTAGAAGAAAAGTAATATTTTAGACTTTGACTATAATTAATTTTTATGAACAATAACCAATGAACGATAAACAGGTGCATTATGTAGCGATCGCCATTCTCTACAAAGACAACAAATTTTTAATGCAGTTGCGAGATAATATCCCAACTATTCCCTATCCGGGTTATTGGGCATTTTTTGGCGGACATATAGAACCAGGTGAAACTCCCGAAATCGCCGTGAGAAGAGAAGTTACAGAAGAAATTAGCTATACGTTACCAGAAAAAATTTATGAATTTGGTCGTTATGACTCAGAAAAAGCAGTGCGTCATGTTTTCCACGCACCCCTAGAAGTCGAACTAGATAAATTAGTACTCGGCGAAGGTTGGGATATGGGTTTAGTAACTCCCGAAGAAATTCGCAAAGGTAAGTGTTATTCCGCTGCGGCAGGAGAAGAAAGACCTTTAGGTGATGTCCATCAGCGGATTTTGTTGGATTTTATGAATAAAAGTTAGTGGTTAGTTGTTATTTGTTATTTGTTAGGAGTGAGGAGTTAGTAATTAAGAATTAGGAGTTAATATTTTATCCTTGTCCCCTTGTCTCCCCATCTCCCCCTCTTCCCCCTCTCCCATTCCCTTTTTCTAAAAAATAGTTCGCAAACTATCCGGAATAGATAGAAATACGGTGGAAGTAATAATCAGCTTGACGAATTCTATAGCCAATTTTTATATCGAAACCGGGGAACTTCATCTTATAACCCCGCCGTCTTATGAAAAGCTCAGTCTTAACGGCTGGGCTTTTGACGTTTTTGGATTGGGGAATTGGGGATGGGGAATAAAATACCTGGCGATTGAATATCTCCTCCGGAGACGCTGCGAAGGCAGCTGCTACACAGGCGAAACCCACCTCCGTGGGTTATTTGATTGACAAAAGCACCCTTTTCAGATTTTGGATTTTAGATTAAAAATCTTAATTAAGAGTAAGAAGTTATGAATTTAAAATTCTCCCCACTCTGCCCCCTCTCTTCATCCCCAATTCTCAAAATAATAGTCCAACAAGCTAAAACCGCAATAAACTAATAACTATTGTGGAGAAGGTGCTATGGCTGAAGGTTTCAAACTGCCGAGATGGTTAAGTTTAGGGTTGGCTTTTCCGTTATGTATTCTTAATGCTTGGGTATTGCTTGGAGTTATTAAATATCTTCAACCCTTGGTAAATATAGTTATTGCTGCTGTATTGCTAGCTTTTGTTTTAGAATATCCGATTGTTTTTTTCCAGCGACGAGGGGTAAAACGTAATTTAGCTATTGTGGGAGTACTTCTACTCGCGGTTGTAATACTCGCAGCTCTAGGAATTACAGTTTTACCGTTAATTCTCGAACAGGTAAACGAATTAGTAAATATATTGCCAAGTTGGATTGACTCAGGTTCGCAACAGTTACAAGTTTGGCAGAATTGGGCTGCAACTCAACAGCTACCAGTTAATCTTAGTGGTTTACTTCCCGATATTCTCCAAAAATTATCTAATCAAGTTCAAAGCTTGAGTGGTAGAATAATAGGCTTAGCATTCGGTACCATCGGCAGCGTTTTCAATATATTACTGACGGTAGTGCTGACTTTGTACATGATTTTAAATGGCGATCGCCTTTGGGAGGGAATTCTCAAATGGTTTCCGGAACGCATTAGTAAGCAGGTAAGCGAGTCTTTGAGCGAAGACTTTCAGAATTACTTTATCGGACAAGCAACTTTAGCTACCATCCTTGCAACGGGGTTAACTTTGGCTTTTGTCGCGTTAAAAGTTCCTTTAAATTTATTGTTTGCTTTAGTTATTGGATTTTTCGCGTTATTTCCTTTCGGTACGGGTATTGGAATTACTTTAGTCAGTTTATTGGTGGGATTGAACAACTTTTGGTTGGGAGTCGAAGTTTTAACCGTAGCAGTCGCAATTGACCAATTTAACTATAATTTTGTAGCGCCACGCATCCTCAGTAAATTTACTGGCTTAAACCCAGTTTGGGTAGTAATTTCATTGTTAATTGGAGCGAAACTTTTAGGAGTCTTGGGATTATTAGTTGCGATTCCCTTAGCTAGTTTTATTAAAAGCGTTGCTGATGGTTGGCGAGATGGGGAATTTAATATGGTAGACGATAAAGAATTATCGTAGGTTGGGTTAAACGCTTTTAGCATTTAAAGTTTTAGTTAAGAATCTATATAGCGTCGTAACCCAACATCTCTAGCCGTCTGAGCAACAAATTCTTAGTTCGTAGTAAGGGGACATTGCTTCCCTCTGCTCTTTTCAGTTAGTTCGCACTAACGCACCATCAAATTCAAATACAATCAATTTTAGGATATTTTTATTTATTCAAGATGTTGGTATTGGGTTACGACTACAAATTTACGAACAGATTACGGATTAAAAAAACCTTACTAGACGCAGCGTTAGCAGCTAGCGAAGCGTACCGTAGGTATTGCGTGTCCGACAGGACATAAAGTGTGATCTTGGGGAGCCTTCATAAGGTGTGCGGTGAGACTAGGCAAGGGGGTGTCGGTTTCCGTCCCCCAAAAAGCGCGTTAGCGAAGCGAGGCGTTAGCCTTACCCGGAGGGGGGAACACAGCCGTTGAGCGAACTGCCGTTAGCGTTCACGCTCCGCGTGCGGCTCAGCGTCTCCCCTTGGGAGATACCCGTTCACGCTCCGCGTGCGGCTCAGGGGATAAGCGCGTTGAGAGAAGTAGCGTGGTTTCCCCCATGTGAGTCGGAGGCAATCTCTTCGAGAACAACTTTTCAGCCTTAGAGAGCGCGGAGGAAAGAGGTAGAAGAGAGATAGTGATGATTTGATTTCAAGCTTACAATTTTAATGTATAGTGTGGCGATAACTGGAGATAATTGTGGAAGACAGCAGATTAATAAAGTCCCTACAATTAGAAAACTTTCTTTCCTATGGAAGCGAGAGTGAAGAAATTGAATTACAACCGCTGAATGTATTAATTGGTTCAAATGCATCGGGAAAATCGAATTTAATTGAAGCGATCGCATTATTAAAAGCAACACCCACCGATTTACCAGCACCAATCCGTCAAGGTGGAGGTATTACTAATTTTATTTGGAAAGGTAGTAAAGAAAATCCAGTAGCTAGAATAAAAGCTATTATAAATTATCCTCCAGGACTTCAACCTTTAAACTATGAGTTGAAATTGAGTGCTACCCATCAAAAATTAGATATTATTGACGAAGCTATAGAAACTGATGCTGATACATTTTATAATTATCTTAGTGGTTATTCAATTTTAAAAGCTAAGTCAAATAGTTCTACAGAAACACAAATACAGCATTTTACACCGGGCTGGATAAATCCACAGCAGTCTATTTTATCTCAAAGAAAAGATCCTTATTTATATCCAGAAATATCATATTTAGGTAATAAATTTGCAAATATCTGTTTATATAGAGAATCGCATATTGGCAGATATTCAGAATTAAGAAATCTCCAGAAAACTGATTTACCGGAAAATCCTCTTTTAGAAGATGGAAGTAATCTAGGATTATTTTTAAATTACCTCCAATACCAACTAGGCAATAGAAAACTTATTGAAAAGCTAAGAAAATTTTATGATGATGCAGAAGAACTTATTATAAAGATATCTGGGGGAACAGTACAGATATTTATTCGCGAAGAAGGTTTAATTCAACCGATTCCTGCAACTCGATTATCCGATGGTACGCTTCATTATTTATTTTTAATGGCTTTACTATTAGATCCCACTCCACCACCACTTATATGTATTGAAGAACCAGAAATAGGTTTTCATCCTGATATTTTACCTGTTATTGCCGAAATGTTAATAGAAGCATCTCAAAAAACGCAATTAATTGTCACAACTCATTCAGATGTTTTAGTTTCTGCGATTCCTCCCGAATCGGTATTAGTTTGCGAAAGGAATCAGGAAAAAGGTACTTATTTACGTCGTCTTCAACCCGAACAATTGAAAGATTGGTTAGAAAACTATACCGTTGGAGATTTATGGAGGATGGGTGAAATCGGGGGAACTAGATGGTAAAGGAAATTCGTATTTATATTGAAGGTGGTGGTGACAGTAATAATACTAAAGCTTCGATTCGTAGAGGATTTAGCCAGTTTTTTCAAGAATTAGTACAGTTAGCAAGAAGCAAAAATATAAAATGGCAAATTATTATTTGTGGAAGTCGGAATAATGCTTTCCGCGATTTCAAAACCGCTTTAAAATTTCATCAAAATGCTTTTAATGTACTTTTAGTTGATGCAGAAGCACCTGTAAATAATTCTCCTTGGGAGCATTTAAATAAAAGAGATAATTGGACACCACCAGAAATAGATGATACTCACTGTCATTTAATGGTGCAAACAATGGAAGCATGGATGATTGCTGATGTTGAGACTCTGAAAAATTTTTACGGTAAGGGGTTTAAAGAAAATGCTATTCCTAAAACTTTAAATGTAGAGAAAATCAATAAATCTAGTTTAGCATCAAGTCTTAAAGAAGCTACCCGCAATACTTCAAAAGGCGAATATCAAAAAATAAAGCACGCTTCAAAGCTTTTAGAAATGTTGGATGTTGAGAAAGTACGTCAAGCTTCTTTTCACTGCGATGGCTTGTTTAAAATTTTGTCAGAAAAAATGGCTGAATAAGTAAGTTTTACCTTGTGAGTGGGAATACTTTAAATATCAACCGTGAAAAATCTATATATAAGAATTCACAGTTTAGGTATCTAGCCTATTTGTATTCAAAAATATTTTGTCATGTCCGAAAATCCAACTATTACCGAACTAACACCCAAACAAGAAGCTTTAATTCCGGTTTATCGGGAGAAATGGCGAAAAATTGCGCTTTCAACCCAGAGGATTGATGAGAAGAAAGCAAAAAAAGCGGTAAAAGCAGCTTATCAGTGGTTTGAAAAGGAAGTACCTGAAATTGTTTTTGTTGAAAGTCCTAATGCGGCTTTGAAAGAATTGTATGATATTGGTTGCAATTACTCACATTTTTCTATTAAATACGATTTGCGACATCCTTTAATAAATTATCCATACGAACGTTCTCATAATGCTACTGCTATTGAAGAACGAACTGAAATAGAACGAGAAATATTAAAGATAGTATTAGAACAAAATTATCAGATACATACTCAGTTGGAAGAAGATTTAGATGAACAAGAGATTGGGATACCTGATGAATACACGTTAGGTGGTATCCAAACTGATTTTTTAATTGCTGAATGCTGTTTTTATGATTTCTGTATTTCCGTTTTAAAGTTACCTCACAACCAAAATCAATGGAAAGCTTTTAAAAATATAGTTAAGCATTGTGGATGGATTTTTGATTACAACAATGTTTGTATAGTATCCAATCGCCCAATTAAATTATCCTTCGACGAACAAAACAACCTCCACGAGTCAAACGGAAAACCCGCAATCGAATACTCTGACGGTTTCAAGGTTTACGCTTATCACGGTGTTTGGTTCCCAGAAAAATATGGTACTATTCCGACATCGGAATGGAAATCTCAATATTGCATAATGTTGAGCCACTCGCCGCTCTAAAGAGACGGCGATTCAGGCTAGCTACCCTAACTTGTAGTCCTTCTGACTTATCTGGTTAGGGGCTGTACCTTCATTAGACATCTGCTCCGAGGGACTATAACTATCCCTACTTTTGCACTCGGCTACTCGATTCGCAGATTGATATTGCCGAAGCTCGGTGGGGGAAACTTCCCCCACCAGACTTCGCTGCCACCCGTCTAATAGGAACGGCTCCGTCCCCTGGATACTCACATTGAGCATCCCAAAGTGACAACTTGTTGTTATACACGCATCGACTCAAAAACGCACTAAATAAGTCCCGATGCATAGGTTTAATACCCGTTACGTCTTTATGCACTCTTTCTGATAGTTTTTTCTTGATACGAGTACCATCAAGATGAGTTTGGGACAATGCTGTAGTTTGAGTCGAAAAAGTTAGAAAATAACCGCCAGCACTTTCAGCCTTGCGTTTAAGTTCTGATTGAAAAAAACCTGGTGACTTAACAGAAATTGCTTTACCGTAACGTTTCTGCCATCCTTTTACGCTTACTCTCTCAGTTTTAATTTGATTGCCATGACGCAGAATCTCGTTAACTAATTTACGGTTTTGAGACTTTGCATAACTTGATTTACGTCTTTCTAACTCTGCTTTTTTAGCTGCTATCCGGCGATAGTTTCTCGTTTTTATCCATTGCTTTTTACCTTTTTTAACTTTACCTTTTTTGCGAATAATTCTGTTACCAACTTTTTTATCAAAGTCTGGCTCAAAATTATCTGGATTATGCATTCTTTGAGAACGCTGCATTTTACGCTGCAACGCTTTTATTTCGCGCTCAAAAGTTGGGACTTTTTCTGCAAATGGTAATAACCCAGCTTTATTGTCAGCAACAAACGCAACATTAGAAATGTTGACATCAAGTCCAACAATTCCTTCGGTTACGTAATTAGTCGGTTTTTGATATGGTGAACCTTCGTTAACTAATTGAATAAACCATCGCTTTTTACCGTTGAGGTTACGCCATAAAATACGGCAATATTTAACAGGCGAATTTAAGCCATGAACTATTACTGGGTTATTCCAATCAATAATCGGGTTGATTTTTAAACCACACCAAACAACTTGATTTTTAAACCAGCGTAAACCTTGCTTGTTTGATTTACCTTCTACTGATTTAAAGCGAGTAGGTACTCTAAATCTAACTTGTCTAGCCATTCCAAACAGAATACGCTCAACAGCTTTAAACGCTCTTGTAGCTAACTTTTGTTGAGTATTAGAATCTAATTTCTCTGCTATCCATTTAGATGATTTAGCCGTTAAAACAGCAAAACTTTGTAAATCATAATCAGAAAATCTTGCTTGCTCTCTAGCAGCTTTAAACAACTCTTTACGCTGTTTCTTATCTTTCTCTCGATTAAGTTTTTTAGCTTGTTTATAAGGCTCGGAATTATGTACCAACTCCATCCGAACTAACGCCTCGTTAAGACAAGCATTATATAATTGCCTTCCAGCCTGAAAACTTGCGTTTAACTGTTTTTCAAGCTTGCTATCAACTTTTAACGGAACTTCTGTTACGAAAGATGGAGTTGTTTTCCGAGCCATTTGACCGACCTCTCAAATGTTGCTATAACATTAGTATACACATGGAAGTATAAAATGCCAAGAAATAACTTTGGTCGTTTTAAAAAAGGTCACAAGCTAGGTTTTACAACAGATAGGTCGGAACCTTTAACATCTATCGTTAACCTCAGAGTTACTCAGTCTCAGAAAAATAAACTAAAAAACGTTCCCAACTGGCAGGAACGACTAAGAGAATATATAGATGATTTGAACAATACTGTTGACGGCGAATAAATTCGCCTAACTTCGGATTTCCACCGCGCTATAAATAGTCGCGGCTACCATCCTCATAGAGCTTCAGGTGTAAGACCCAAGCTACGAACTCCGCGCCCCTCTGCGTTAAAAAAGTATTTTATTTTACTCTCAATGATAAAAAATCGTATTTATAACTAAAAATCCATTGCTATATATAAATAGCAATTGTAAAAAATGCAGCAAATAAACTGTAGTCAACTTGATGTGAAGGGTTAAAACCCTGACTACAAACTTAAATAAACTTTGAGTAAGTCAGGATAACCTCAGTCTTTGGGTTATCATCATATATTGTCAGCTTGCAACCTGCATCCTTCATCCATGACTGCATCTAAACACCAAAATACAACAACTATCGTTGACCATCGCACGGTGGATATCAGTAAGCTGAGTCAGATGTACCAGCATTATATTGAAACTAAGGAAAAACATCCTCATGCGGTGCTTTTTTATCGAGTGGGTGATTTTTTTGAATGTTATTTTGAAGATGCTGTAACTTTAGCTCAGGAGTTGGAACTCGTCTTAACTAGCAAGCAAGCTGGTGCTGATGTGGGACGGGTGGCTATGAGTGGTGTCCCCCATCATTCTTGGGAGCGTCATGCTACTGGGTTGGTAGAAAAAGGTTATGCGGTAGTAATTTGCGACCAGGTAGAGGATGCTTCTCAGGTAACTGGTGGTCGTTTGGTGAAGAGGGAAATTACCAGAATTTTGACTCCCGGTACTCTTTTAGAAGATGGGATGTTAAAAGCGAGTCGGAACAATTATTTAGCTGCTGTGGTAATTGCGGGGGATAATTGGGGTTTGGCTTATGCTGATATTTCTACGGGAGAGTTTTTAACTACTCAAACAAATGATTTGGAGCATTTAACTCAAGAGTTGATGCGGTTGCAGCCGAGTGAGGTGTTATTTCCTACTAACGCTCCGGATTTGGGTGCGCTACTTAGACCTGGTGAAAAGTCGAATAGTTTACCCCAATGTCTGCCAACTTCGTTTTGTTATGCGTTGCGATCCCAAGTTCCTTTTTCTCAAGGTGAAGCGAGAAGTCGGTTATTGCAAAAGTTCAGACTCCGCTCTCTGGAAGGGGTTGGTTGCGACCATTTACCTTTAGCCGTGCGTGCTGCTGGTGGTTTGTTGGAATATTTAGAGGAAACGCAAAAGCAAAATAAGGTTCCTTTACAGCCTTTGCGAACTTATACTTTTACTGATTTTTTAGTTGTAGATTATTCAACAAGGCGTAACCTGGAAATTACGCAGACGATTCGTGATGGTACTTATCATGGCTCGCTGTCGTGGGCTATGGATAGAACTACTACGGCTATGGGTGGACGTGCTTTGAAACGATGGTTGTTGCAGCCGTTGTTGGATGTGAAGGGGATTCGCTCTCGGCAGGATACGATACAGGAATTAACGGAAAATACAACTTTGCGTCAAGATTTACGCGGGTTGTTAAAGCAGATTTATGATTTGGAAAGGTTAAGCGGACGTTCTGGTTCTGGAACTGCGAATGCAAGAGATTTGTGGGCTTTGGCGGATTCTTTATCTAAGTTACCGCAGTTGGCTAATTTGGTGATGGATGCTCGTTCTCCTTTTCTCAAGGCTTTGCAGAAAGTTCCGCCAAGTATGGAAGAGTTAGCGGATAAAATAAAAACTCATATTGTGGAATCTCCGCCGATACAAATTAAGGAAGGTGGTTTAATTAGGGAAGGGATAAATCCTTTATTAGATGAAAGAAAAGAATTAGTAGAAGATGACCAAAAGTGGATTGCGAATTTAGAAATTGATGAAAGGGAAAGGACGGGAATTCCTAAGTTAAAAGTTGGTTATAACAAGACTTTTGGTTATTATCTCAGCGTTTCTCGGGCTTTAGCCGAAAAGGTTCCCGATAATTATATTCGCAAGCAGACTTTAACTAATGAAGAACGTTATATTACTCCGGAATTGAAGGAAAGAGAAGCTCGGATTTTAACTGCAAGAGATGATTTAAATAAGTTGGAATTTGACATCTTCTTAGCGTTACGGGAAGAAGTTGGTTCTCAAGCCGAAACTATTCGCAATATATCCCGTGCTGTTGCAGCGGCTGATGTGTTGTGTGGCTTAGCAGAATTAGCGGTATTTCAAGGTTATTGTCGTCCTGAAATGGTTGAAGGAAGAGAAATTAGGATTATCGATGGAAGACATCCGGTAGTTGAGCAGTCTTTACCCGCTGGTTTCTTTGTACCAAATTCGACTTATTTAGGAAGGGAAGAAAATCAAGATAATGATAATAATCAAAGTAAAAATTCTCCCGATTTAATTATTCTTACCGGGCCAAATGCCAGCGGTAAAAGTTGTTACTTACGTCAGGTGGGATTAATTCAACTAATGGCGCAGGTGGGAAGCTATATTCCAGCTAGCTCGGCAACTCTGGGAGTTTGCGATCGCATTTTTACTCGCGTAGGTGCGGTAGATGATTTAGCTACCGGACAATCTACTTTTATGGTGGAAATGAACGAGACGGCAAATATTCTCAATCATGGTACGTCAAGATCGTTAGTATTGTTAGATGAAATTGGTCGAGGTACGGCGACTTTTGATGGTTTATCAATCGCATGGGCTGTAGGAGAATATATTGCCACCGAACTTTTAGCGAGAACAATTTTTGCAACTCACTATCATGAATTGAATGAATTAGCGTCGCTGTTAGATAACGTTGCTAATTATCAGGTGACGGTGAAAGAAATGCCAGACCAAATTATCTTTTTGCATCAAGTACAACCCGGTGGTGCCGATAAATCTTATGGTATTGAAGCGGGAAGATTGGCAGGTTTACCAGCAACGGTGATAAAGCGAGCAAAGCAGGTGATGGGACAAATTGAGCAGCATAGTAAAATTGCCATTGGATTGAAATCGTTGGATTAAAAGACCTAACCCCCTAACCCCCTTCCCTGGTAGGGAAGGGGGAACTTAAGAAAATTTTAAAGCCTCTCTCCTTGCAGAGAGAAGCGCGTTGCGGAGGTTCCCTCCGTTGTAGCGATTTCGGAGAGAGAGGTTTGGAGAGAGGTCAAATTTGATCCTGGCAGCAATCGCAAACACCCTGCACCGTCAATTCGTATTTATCTACGGTTAATCCAGCACGAAGACCTTTAAAACTAATACCTTCAACCTGTTGCCAAAGAATATCTTCAATACTTCCACATTTGTAGCAACGGAAGTGATGATGGGATGAAACGTTTGCATCGTAACGACAAACACCTTCTTCTAATAAAACTTCTCTAACTAAACCTACATCTCTCAAGGCTTGAAGAGAACTATATATCGTGGCTTGAGAAGAAGTAGGACTGTTTTGATTTAAACTAATTAATATCTGTTCGGCAGTTGGATGATCTTGACGATTAAGTAGATTGGAATAAACTGCAAACCGCTGGGGTGTTACTCGCAACCCTTTAGACTTTAAAGTTTGGACAATTTTATCGGCTTGTTTTTCCATATCAGTGTTTGCTGTATTGTTTTTTTTAATTAATATAGGGCGGATTGAATCAAAAGATAGAACTAATCCGAGCAAAATTTTTTGTATAAGTATTAATTTAACAAAAAACTTAAAATAACCAATGAGTAATTATCTCTATTGAATATTTTCTAAGTAAGAATTATTCTGATTTAGGACTTAATCAAGTTTTTGCTCAATAGAGCGCAACATGAGTCAAAAAAATCAGGAGGTAACTATGGCTGCAATCGAACAGGTTCCTAACGTCGTCTTTAAAACTCGTGTCCGCGATGAGTCAGTTCCTGGCCCCAACCCTTATCGTTGGGAAGATAAAACGACTCAAGATATTTTTGGCGGTAAAAAAGTTGTAGTATTCTCTTTGCCCGGTGCGTTTACTCCCACCTGCTCTTCCAATCACTTGCCACGCTATGAAGAACTCTATGATGAGTTTAAAGCTTTGGGTGTAGATCAAATCATCTGCGTTTCTGTAAATGATGCTTTTGTGATGTTCCAGTGGGGTAAGCAAGTTGGGGCAAAGAATGTCTTTTTACTTCCCGATGGCAGCGGTGAATTTACCCGCAAAATGGGAATGCTTGTTGATAAATCAAATTTAGGTTTCGGATATCGTTCTTGGCGCTATTCCATGCTGGTGAACGATGGCAAAATTGAAAAGATGTTCGTTGAACCTAATTTTGGTGATAACTGCCCCACCGATCCTTTTGAGGTTTCCGACGCTGATACCATGTTGGCTTATCTAAAGGGAGGTAAATCTGCTGGTGTTTCCGAACCTCGTCGCGAATTTGTAGGATAACCGAAGAATTTTAGAGTTTGCGGAAAGTTGATCGGCTCGGTTTCCGGAGCCACTTGCGTGCGGAGGTAATCTCCGTTGAGCAAAGTGGCGTTCCCATTAAAATTTTCAAGACGGATTTTGGATTTCTCTCATCAGTGGAATCCAATTCAAAATCCCTTAAAAATCTAAATACTTTTGTACAAAAAATCAAATTAAGCCTTTAAAAATACCTTTCATAGTAAATTGCAGATAAGAAAGTTTAAAATTGATTTTAGTTAAATTAATTTAAATTAATTTTTTTTATCTGACTTCTTGCATTAGTGTCATAAACCGGGTTTCTTGCTGGTTGTATAACGTGCGAAATCATGTTTTAACCAATAGAAACCCGGTTTCTTCAGGCTTATTGAGAATGGTGGAAGATGTGAATTTAATTAAAAATTTCCCTGTTCCTTTTTCAATTTAAATTCAAATTAAATAGGAGTCGTCTGCATGAAACTAACTAAAAAGAATCTTGCCGAGCGTGCGGATACATTATACGATGCAATCGTTGTCGGTGGTGGAATGGGTGGTTTATCGGCTGCAATTTATCTTGCTCGCTACGGTTTAAGATGTCTCGTAATTGAAAAAGGAAAGGGACGTTCGATATGGATGCAAGATTTACGGAATTATGTGGGATTAAGTCCAGAGACTAGCGGATGTTCGATTGTGAATCAATCTACCAAGCAAGCTATTGAATGGGGTGCAGACCATTTACAGGGATTTGTGCAAGATGTTACCGATGAAGGCGATACCTTTACAGTTAAAACTAAAATTGGTAGAACAGATGATATTTATCAAGTATTTAGAAGTAAATATTTGATTGCTGCATCGGGGGTAATTGATGTTTTACCCGAATTGGAAAATATGCAGAATGTGTATGACTATGCCGGGTATACATTACACGTCTGCATGATTTGTGATGGTTTTGATATGTGGGATCGACGTGCAGTTTTGATTGCAGGTAAAGAGTCTCAAATTAATGCTGCATTCGTGATGAATTGGTTTACTCCTTATATTACGGTGTTGACTCACGGATTGTGTGAAGTCAGCGATGAAATGAAACAGAAATTAGCAGATTACGGCTATCCGCTTTACGAAAAAAAGATTGCTAAATTCTTGGGTGAGAAACATCAAATGAGTGGTGTTGAACTAGAAGACGGTACGGTAATTAAAGCGACAACTGGTTTAATTAATATGGGTTCGATTTACCACAATAAATATTTGAAGGGTATAGATGGATTAGAGTGGGATGGTGAAAATTTAGTCACTCATGATTTAGCTCAAACTACTCACGAGCGTATCTTTGCTTTGGGAGATTTAAAAAAGGGATTGAATCAAGTATCCGTTGCAGTCGCTGATGGTACAATGGCAGCCACTCAAATCTGGCGAAATATTCGCAGAGCAAGCGAGCCTCGTAAGTGGGAAGAGAATATCAAATAATTGGGCATGGGGGATTGGGGATGGGTAATTGAAAATTATTTACATTACTCTCATCATTCTCAATTCTTAATTACCAATGCCCCATACCCAATTTCCACCATTTGAGAAACTACCGAAAAGTTGATACCGTCTGAAGATTAATAAATCAAATTTTGGGACTTTCAGCTTGAATCGGTCAAACTACTGGCAACTTTTACCTTATATCCGTCCCCAATCGCAAACTATCGCTAAGGGTTTTGTGGGAATTATCGGATATGTAATCGCGACATTGGGATTAATTAAGCTTGTAGAAGAGTTAGCAACTCCCTTTGGACAAGGAAATGTTTTAGAGATAGCGAAACTTGCGGTTATCTTAGCGGGAGTTTTCTTAGTTAGGGGATTTTTTCAGTCAGTACAAGATATTTACATGGCAAAAGCTGCTTTGAGAGTAGCTTATAATCTCCGCAAGCAGGTTTACGCTCATCTGCAAAAGCTGAATCTTAGCTACTTTGAAACTGCCAAAGCTGGAGATTTATCTTACCGACTTACTGAAGATGTGGATAGAGTTGGGGAAGTTGTCCACAAGATGTTTCACGATTTTATTCCTTCCTCGCTACAGTTAATTGCCATTCCCATATACATGATTTACCTTAGTTGGCAACTAACCTTAGCAACATTAGTTATTGCTCCCTTGATGGGTGTGTTGATTGCTTGGTTTGGCGATCGCTTACAAAAGTTATCTCGTCGCAGTCAAAATCATGTATCCGATCTATCGGCAATTTTAACTGAGGTGTTTGGCGGAATTCGGATTATACAAGCGTTTGCGGCGGAGTCTTACGAAGTTGCTCGGTTTAGTAAGGAAGCGGAAGGTACATTAAAAGCTAAGTATAATACCGAACGATTAAAAGCGATTCAAATTCCGATTATCGGATTTTTACAGGCATTAAGTTTTTTATTATTATTATTTTTTGCAGCTTGGCAGATTTCTATTGACAATATTACAGTTGGAACCTTTTTTAGCTATCTTTCGGCAGCAGCTTTATTAATCGATCCTGTAGGACATACTACTAATAACTATAATTTATTTAAGGAAGGGGAAGCTTCTGTTGATAGAGTTTTTGAATTATTAGCAATTAAAGCAGCGGTGGTGGAAAAATCTGATGCAATAATTCTTCCCAGAGTTACGGGTAAGGTAGAATATCGTAACGTTAGCTTTGCGTATGAAGCAGATAAACCCATAATTCAAAACGTTGATTTATTAGCAATGCCGGGAGAAGCAATCGCTCTTGTTGGTGCTTCGGGTGCTGGTAAAACTACATTTGTCAATCTTTTACCGCGTTTTTATGACGCTCAAAAAGGTGAAATATTAATCGATGGAATAGATATAAAAGATGTTACTTTACATAGTTTGCGGCGACAAATTGGCATAGTACCCCAAGAAACCGTGATGTTTTCCGGTACAATTGCTGGAAATATAGCTTTCGGACAAACCGAATTTGAGATGAAAGCCGTTGAGGAAGCAGCGAAAATCGCCAACGCACACGATTTTATCACTCAAATGCCCGATGGATATTATACCGTAGTTGGGGAACGCGGTGCGAGTTTATCTGGCGGACAAAGACAAAGAATTGCGATCGCACGTGCTGTATTATTAAATCCGAGAATTTTGATTTTAGATGAAGCGACATCTGCATTAGATTCGGAATCGGAAGCATTAGTACAGGAAGCATTGGAAAGATTGATGGTAAATCGCACGGTGTTTATAATAGCTCACCGTTTGAGTACCGTGAGGAAATGCGACAGAATTTTAGTAATGGAACATGGGGAAGTAGTTGAATCGGGTACCCATGATGAATTGTTAGCCTTTGAGCGTCGTTATGCCAGATTTTATGCGCGGCAGTTTAGTTGATATTTAGATATAGATTGTTAAATTATCAATTGAATTATTGATTTTAAAACGCAGAGGAAAGCAGAGTGTTTTGCATTCATCTTTTTGATAATTGGTATTATATAACTTTTAAATGTGATGATGGGAGTCGTGAGGAATTTTCAGTAAGCAGTCAAAAATAGGGAATTATATTTTAGAAAATCAAAAAAATGATTTCATTCGCGCTTTATAATATGCTATCTTTCTTTACCTCTTCTTCCGTGCCCTCTGCGTCTCTGCGGTTTTTATATCATATAGATACTACCGAACATAACCCAAGTTTCGATTAACTAACTTAAGGTGTAACGGAGCATAACTTAACATAATTGTTGGGTTACACTCCCTTAACCTAACCTACTAATCACCCAACCCCGAAATGCTTTCATAATTTTATTTCTTCCCTCGCTTTTACTTCTTTCTAAATACTGAGGAATTATTTCACTCAGGGGAAAACCAGGAAAATGAGGACTTTCTTTTACTTGAATATATTTACCCTTTCGCAAAACGTTAATTTCTAATTCCCTACCGTTAAACCTCCACAATTCTCCTACACCCAAAACTTCGTAATTATCAAAACGAGTTCTAGATGTAAGATCAATTTCCAAAGCTATATCGGGTGGGGGATCTATATTCAAATCTATACGCTTTTTCCCCCGTATTGCTGCTTCGTTTTCAATATAGAAACAATCATCTGCTTCTATACCCCGCTTCATAGATTCGCTTTTAAAAGTTGTTGAACCTAAACTTCTAAATTCAATATCAAGCTCTTCCAGAAGCACTTTTACCAAGTCAGCAATAATGACTTTATCATCTTCATGCTCCGGCAAGGGCACCATGATTTCTAAAACTCCCCCACTATAATTAATTCGGGAACCCCGTTTTTCCCCAAACTCTTCTAGCAGTTGCTCGTACATCAACCAGGTAACATCAGTCATTATAAGTTGTTGTCCCGGAGGAACTACAATTTGTTCGAGTTGTACTTGCATAGTTTCCTTCCCCGGAGAGTTTTAACTTACTAATATTGTAAAAATTATTTTTGAATTTAAATTTACCTTTTAGTCATATCCACAACCACATCAACCGTAAGCTCTGGCAATTCACCCAAAGTCGGTAAAATATCCTCTCCTGAAAGAACAACAGGTAATTCATCTCCTACCCAAACCCAAACTTGTTGACGAGTTATGTCTATCAACCAAGCCAATTGGGTTCCATTGCTCAAACAGTGAAGAATTTTATTTTGTAAATCTATAGTACTTTGGTTGGGAGAACGAATTTCAATTAACCAATCCGGCGCTCCTTCAAAGGCTCCATCTTCATCGGGAATTCTTTCACAAGCAATTACAGAAATATCGGGTACTGGAGATTGTAAGAGTACAATACATCTTAATTCTTGTATAGCTTCAAACTGCTCGGTATTATTATTTATATAATTTACTAAATTGCGTTGCAACCGCGAGTGAAAAAGAGTTGGCATCGGTTTTTGCAGCGCTTCCCCATTTATTAATTCCCATGCGGGGGAAGCCTCAATATTAGGTTGAGAAAGAAATTCAGTTAAAGGCGTTGTTGCAATTAATTTTATCATTTTTAAATTTATTCACCACCTCAATTAAGGATATCAATTACGAATTATTCTTCCCCCTCTTCCCCTAAAAATAATATGCTACTAAATAGGGTAGTTTCATTCATCAAACTCCTATTGTACAAGAGGTCAAGATGGTAAAGACACCTACCACTCCACACGAAACCTTTTTGCTTGAATTACCCAAAACCATTGGATTATACGTTACTCAAGAACAGTTTTTAGCTTTAAGTGCAGCAAACCGAGATTTGAAACTTGAAAGAAATGCACAAGGAGAATTAATTGTGAATCCACCAACTGGTTGGGAAACTGGAAAACGTAATTCGAGTATTTCGGGGGAATTGTATTTGTGGTGGCGCAATTCTGGTGAATCGGGGTTAGTTTTTGATTCTTCTACTGGCTTCATTTTACCCAACAGTGCTACTCGCTCTCCGGATGCTTCTTGGGTTTCTCAACAACGATGGGATGCACTTACAACTGAACAAAAAGGAACTTTTGCTAATATCTGCCCCGATTTTGTGGTTGAATTACGGTCTAGTTCCGATAGAATTGAGACTTTGCAAGCTAAGATGAAGGAATATACAGAAAATAGCGCGAGATTAGGCTGGTTGCTCGATCCGCAAAATCGCAGAGTAGAAATTTATCAACCAGGAATAGAAGTTAAAGTATTAGAAAATCCCGCTGAATTGTCCGGTAAAGATGTTTTACCTGGTTTTGTGCTGAATTTACGTAGGGTGTGGAATTGAAAATTAATACATAACCATGCTTCTAAGAAGATTATTAAAATCTCTAACCTCAAAATTATTAATCCCCATATACACCAATCCCCACTCAATAATTACTGAGTGAGGATTAATTTTATATTCAACAATATTCTGTTTACTCATAACTATTCTCCCAAAGAACAAATTTATGGTAAACTCCTTATTACGTTCGCCTCTAAAATCGAACGCAAAGACGAAACCCCTGAACTGTATACGGGGAACATCTACCTTTCTTCTTAAAACATCACTTGAATTACTATAATTAATGTAATTCTGTGGGAAACCAAAATTTAGCGGTATTTAAATAGATGCTTTATCTATCTAAACTTCAGCAATATTAACCTTTGACAATTTCTATTGCTGATACAAATGATACCAAATAAAACTAACATGAGGTTATATAATTTCCTTTACATTAGTTTTATTTATTGAATCGGCAATTATAATAATAAAAACTGTAATGTAATTTGAATATTTATCGTCAGACGATATAGGCTATCAAGCATAGATAGATATTAAGCGCGGAAAAATTCTATGCAGCAGTCTAACAATAATTCTGGAGATACTCTACGGCAACTTGTAACCTTAGCTGCTGTAGTAATTGCTTTTATCGTCAATGTTTTATCAAATATCTTCCCGCTTAACGGACTTACCATTGGCGGAATATCTAATACTTTATTCAAAGACGTTTTAATCGTTCCCGCTAATTATGCTTTTGCTATCTGGGGATTAATTTACCTCGGATTATTCGCTTTCGCAATTTATCAAGTCTTACCTTCCCAACGAGAAAATCCCAATTTACGCAAAACCGGATATTTATTAACTATTGCATCCCTTGCTCAAAGTATTTGGGTGTATTTATTTTTATCCCGGTTTTTTGTTGCTTCGGTTGCAGCAATGCTGTTAATTTTAATACCATTAATTTTCATGTATCTGGGCTTGAAAATTGGAACTACATCAGCATCACGCGCTGAAAAATGGTTTATTCGCTACCCAATTAGCATTTATCTTGGTTGGATAAGCGTTGCGACTATCGTTAATATAGCAAGTGCTTTATATATCAATAATTGGAATGGCTTCGGAATCTCCGCTGAAACATGGACTGCAATTATGGTAATTATCGCCACATTTATAGCCACACTTTCAATCACTCAGCGTCAAGACATTACATACAGTGGTGTTACAGTATGGGCATTAACTGCGATCGCGATTAAGCACTGGGAAAATTCAAACTTGAAGATAGTAGCACTATCAGGCATTTTCCTACTTGTGGCAATCGGCTTATTCTCTAAATTCACACAATCAAAGGTTAAAGGTTATTAGATTTTAGATTAGGAGTTAAGAGTATAGAAGTTAGAAGTTAACAATTTTTAATTGTCTCCCCATCTCCCTCTCCGGGAGCATCCATGCCCAATGCCCAATTTCTAAATCGATTCTAAATAACTTAACAAGTCCGCCATTTCCTCCACGTTAGGCTGGAATTTGGGCATTGGGGGCGTATCTCCGCTGATTACTTGATGAATTAGCCCATAACGAGATTTACGTTTAGATACGGCTTCTAGAGAAGGACCTACACTTCCCGTTGCTTCCAAGCCATGACAGCCAGCGCAGTTAATCTGAAAAATTGCGTGTCCTTGAACGGGGTTTCCTGGCTTAGAGAGTACATTTTTAATATAGGGATCGGAAGTTCTTACCATATTTACAGCAAAAATGCCTAATAGGATTGCTAGCAAAACCGCTAACGAAAAGAACGCGATTCGCCCTATTAGAGTGTCCGGTTTGATAATCTGGTTATCCAAAAGGTTTGCTGTCAAAGTCGGTGTCTACAAAAAATATTTCATTTCCTACACATAGCTTAAAAGTTCTTGACTGTCTCTGCAAGCACCAATCGTCATTTTCTGCACCTGGAATATGGCTCTAATTCTTTATAGGAGCGCTGTTTGCCAACTCTTGATGGTAAAATGAAAATAGTAAACAAATATGAAAAATTGCAATAAGGAGGCGACTATGGTTGAACCTTTACTTGATGGTATGGTTCTAGGTTTAGTTTTCGTTACTTTAGCTGGTTTATTTTATAAAGCTTACGAACAATACAAACGTGGTAACGAACTCGGACTTTAATCGCGATCGATTACCAGCGATCGGACATCGATCCCTGGTAATTGGTAGGTATAATTTGCGGAAAACTGAATAACACAAAATCTTCATTTAGTCCTCTTCTAGAGGACTTTTGCTATATCGCTACAGTTATTCTTCCAAATTCCCATACTATTTTTAATTGGGTAATTGTTAAGGAAAAAGCTTAAAAATACAGCCCTACTGCTTACTGATAACTGTAAAAACTCACAGCAGTATTGCCATAAAATTTTTGACGGCATATTTCCCAATTTAGAATTTGTGGTGGTGTCCATAATTTGGGATTATGTTCTACTGCGATTTCTCCATTAATATCTAGAATCCGACTCCGAGCAATGGCTTCTAAAACTGGCTCGTATAAATCGCTTGCATAAGGTGGATCGAAATAAATTCTGTCAAACTGCTGTTCGCGAAGTTTGGGCAACTGCTGTAATATATCTCCTTGCAAAAGTTTCCATTCTTGTTCGGAACTTGCTAAGGGTTGCCAATTCTCTTTTATGATACCGCAGGCACTCTTAGACTTCTCAACACCAACTACAAGGCTAGCTCCTCGACACAAAGCTTCTGCACCCATAGAACCCGTTCCGGTGCATAAATCTAACCAGCGACAATCTGCAATTCTTCCCTGCCAAATATTAAATATGGCTTCTCTTACCCGTGCTTGAGTAGGTCTGGTTTGCTTCCCTGGTAATGTTTTTAACTGACGATTTCCGTAAATTCTTAGCAAAATAATTTTCGTGTCGTCGAGGATTTTAGCGACAATAGTATCCTTCACTGCCAAATATTGAATATAGCAGAAAACACGAATTGAATTGTTACATCATACCAGAATTGTTTGCATTGGCAATTAAATATAAGATACGAAGGCAATTAATTTAACAGCTTAAACGGCTATCTTTTCACGCACCTGAGAGACAAAATTAGAAAGTATTTGTAGTCCGACATTAGAGGATTTTTCGGGGTGAAACTGAACTGCGGTGACATTATCATAAGCAACGGCAGCAGTTACAGTTTGACTACCGTGAGTTACGGTTGCAGCCCGTACTTTTTTTTCTACTGGATCGACGTAGAAAGAATGAACAAAGTATACCCAAGGTTGCGGGGGTAAATGCTCCCATAAAAGACTTCTTGCTTGGGTTACTTCTAATTGATTCCAACCCATATGAGGAATTCTTATTTCTGAGGAAGCACGAAAACGCTTTACTTTTCCTGGAATTATTCCCAATCCATTTTCAACTCCTTCCTCGGACGATTCAAAGAGAATTTGCATTCCCAGACATATTCCTAAGAAAGGTTTACCGCTGTAGATGACATTCTTTATTGGTTCAATCAAACCTCGCGATCGCAAATTTTGCATTGCTGGGTCGAATGCACCAACACCAGGTAATACAATAGCATTGGCTCTTTCTAAATCTTTTGGAGAACTTGTAACTTTAGGAGTTGCACCAGCTCTTTCTAAAGCTTTACAAACTGAGTGCAAATTTCCCATGTCATAATCAATTACTGCAATTACCGCCATAACCTACTCCCGATAAATTTATAGATGGAGGGTGTTTCTATTTTAAATAATAAATTTTAGCAAGGCAAAGATTGTTATTTACTTCCGAACAAATTTTGGCTTATACGTTACAAATAAATTTGTTCTGAACAATTCCTGCTTAAAATTGCTTTACATTGTTAGATTCTCTCGATGATTTGATTTTCCTGCATTGACTTACCTGTAAAATTACAACTTGTTAGTTTAAGAGAAATTAAAGAACAGCGAACTTTTAACTCTATGCTATTCTAAGCGGCTCAATGATGCAAAGTAATAAGCCATTAATTTCAAAAATTAAGTGGCAAACATAGTAAAACTTGCGTCTTCACCCTGCTTTTTTTTGAGACTTGAACGGATATAAACCCTTACAACATCTCTACTATTACCTAATTTTTAAATAAGCATCTAATAATTACTATAGTACAGACATATTGCCGTTTTAGTAAATAATATAGATTTGCACAAACTGTGTTGCATACAACTGTTGATTAAAAGCAATAAATGCTGGCATGGCAATTATGAACCGTTGACATCAAACACAGCTTCGGATAACTTTATTGTCCATCTGTTTTATTATTCAATTTTAGATCGCTGGCTCGTACCTAAATTTTTAGATGTTGTATCTTGATTCAAGTTATTATTTTGACAAAAAAAAACGTCTATAATTGTTGTCAATTTGCGATTAATTAGAAGTCAGGTAGGCACTTTCATCGATATAGGTGCGTCTTTAATGAAACGAAAAAACTAAAGATATATGTTCTCATTTTTACTCAATTATACTATTGCTCAAACAACTACTTTCACCCCCGCACCTGTAGAAGTAGTACAGCCACAACAAGTACGTCCTTTACCAGGTAGACTTGATAATGTTCCGGTTTTTAATAGCAATAGTCCGGAATTAGTTCTCAAAGAAGGAATTCTGCTTTCGACATTTCGGGGAAGAGGAAAAAAAGTGCCCTCAGCACACCTTGATTTTCCTTTTAAAGGACGATTTGATATATTTGCCCATCATATCGCTAAAGCATCTAAACCTTCGGATTTAAGGACGTTATACCTGGGGATAATTCTGCACAATCCCACTTCCCAACCTGTTACGGTAAATGTATTAAATGCGGCTAGTTATTTGAGTCAACCGGATGCACCATTTATTGATTTACCATCCCAAAAAACTAATTATTTTGGTAGGGTATTTTCGGGCCCTGGAAGTCGCGTCATGAGCGATATTCTCAGAAAACGTCGTCAATCAACATTACCTGCTAAAGTAATAATTCCAGCAGGGGAAAGTCGCATGATGATGAATGCACCCATTCCTGTAAAAGAATTAGAACCGCCGATAAATGGACGTTCTACTTTAATGCGATTGCGGAGCAGCGGTAAAGTATATGCAGCATCTTTAGCAATGTTTGCACCCACTAACCCCGACGGAAACGAACGTGCGCCAACATTACAAGAATGGCAAAATTTACTTGATAACGGTGATTTAGCAGGGCCAAGAGATAAAGCTCCAACTCCACCCGAAGACATCAACAAACCAATTATCTACGGCAGAGTATCCGGAGTCGCAAAAGGTTCTCAGTGGAATTCCTTAGTCGTTGATAGTCCTAAAAAAACTTATCTTACAATTCCCCAATCGGGTAAAGCTTTTTCCTACGGTATTGCTACCTTACATCGCGGAACTTTAGGAACCAACCAAATTCAAAGTGCTAAAATGTTAGCACGATATCCGGACACTGCATATTACACTCATGGCAACTATGGGATTTGGTACAGTTTGCAGTTACCTTTATTAAATAAATCTTCAGCACCGCAGACTGTTAAAGTATCATTGCAAACACCTATTAAAGAAGATAAATTAACCAAAGATGGGTTACGCTTCTTTGATAATCCATCTAAGCGAATATTCTTTCGCGGTACAGTAAGGGTGCGTTATACGGATGACAGAGGATTACCGCGCACTCGGTACTTGCATTTAGTACAAAATAGAGGTGAAAAAGGAGAACCTTTAACGATATTAAATATGAAACCAGGTGCTAAAAGACTTGTAGAAGTTGATTTACTGTATCCCCCAGATGCGACACCACCCCAGGTACTTACGGTTGAGACGGAAGATAAATAAAATTTTCTCGTAGGGTGCTGTGACGGTTACGGTAACTTATCAACTGTAACAAAATTGTTCAAATTTACCGTCACGCACCAAACTAAATACTACGCTTATTATAGTGTTATGTAGAATACAATCATCAACGTCGGCATCCCAAGCAGCAGTCAGATTAGCATCAGTCAAATCAACTCGCTCAAATACGACAGCATCTAAAAGTGCATTACTTAAATCAACACAAATTTAATCGTAAATTCGTTAAATTCGCATGGTGGATTAAACGCAATAGAAAAATTACCCTTTAAAGCAATATATAGTTAAGTGTCTAACACACCCTACAAAATTCAAATAATTTAATTTATATAGAAGTAATTAAACAGCAAAAAACCCTTCTGTCATATTCAGAAGGGTTTTTTTAAATTACAAACCTGGCACCGAGCTATTTTCACAGGAGGCAACCCTCCAACTATCGTCGCCGCAACGGCGTTTCACCTCTGAGTTCGGGATGGGATCAGTGTGGTTCCACCGTGCCATAAGCACCAGGAAACTTGTAGGGAATACAGAATCCCTGAAGGCTGCACATTCACGCGCTTTTTGTAAAAATGATTAGTATCTTTAAAATGTAGAACATCAATTGATGAGGTCAAGCCCTCGGTCTGTTAGCATGGCTCGGCTACATACATTACTGCACTTCCACCTACCACCTATTAACGGATATTCTTTCCGTGACCTTACTGGCTTATGCCATGAGAACACTCATCTTGAGGTGGGCTTCCCACTTAGATGCTTTCAGCGGTTATCCGCTCCGCACTTGGCTACCCAGCGTTTACCGTTGGCACGATAACTGGTACACCAGCGGTGCGTCCCTCCCGGTCCTCTCGTACTAAGGAGGACTCCTCTCAATGTTCTTGCGCCTGCACCGGATATGGACCGAACTGTCTCACGACGTTCTGAACCCAGCTCACGTACCGCTTTAATGGGCGAACAGCCCAACCCTTGGGACGTACTTCCGCCCCAGGTTGCGATGAGCCGACATCGAGGTGCCAAACCTCCCCGTCGATGTGGACTCTTGGGGGAGATCAGCCTGTTATCCCTAGAGTAACTTTTATCCGTTGAGCGACGGCCATTCCATTCTGAACCGTCGGATCACTAAGGCCGTGTTTCCACCCTGCTCGACTTGTAGGTCTTGCAGTCAAGCTCTCTTAATGCCTTTACACTCGACGCACGGTTTCCAAGCGTGCTGAGAGAACCTTTGCGCGCCTCCGTTACCTTTTAGGAGGCGACCGCCCCAGTCAAACTGCCCATCTGAAACTGTTCCTCTTCCGGCTAACGGAAGTAGGTTAGAATTCTAGCTTCGCGGGAGTGGTATCTCACTGTTGGCTCCACATTCCCCACAAGGAATGCTTCAACGCCTCCCACCTATACTGCGCAAGCCAAGCCCGAACCCAATTCCAGACTACAGTAAAGCTTCATAGGGTCTTTCTGTCCGGGTGCAGGTAGTCCGTATCTTCACAGACAATCCTATTTCGCCGAGCCTCTCTCCGAGACAGTGCCCAGATCGTTACGCCTTTCGTGCGGGTCGGAACTTACCCGACAAGGAATTTCGCTACCTTAGGACCGTTATAGTTACGGCCGCCGTTCACCGGGGCTTCAGTCGTTAGCTTCATTCCGAAGAACTGACCAACTTCCTTAACCTTCCGGCACTGGGCAGGCGTCAGCCCCTATACGTCCTCTTACGAGTTTGCAGAGACCTGTGTTTTTGGTAAACAGTCGCCTGGGCCTCTTTACTGTGACCTGCTCTCGCAGGCACCCCTTCTTCCGAAGTTACGGGGTCATTTTGCCGAGTTCCTTAGAGAGAGTTATCTCGCGCCCCTTAGTTTACTCAACCTCCCTACCTGTGTCGGTTTCGGGTACGGGTACTAAGTTTTCAACACATAGTCGGCTTTTCTTGGCACTATTCTTCACTACACGTTCTCCGTGGAGAACTCCCAATCCAATCAGGGTGTAGCTATCCGTCATGCGTCCTGACTATGCTCCCACTTAATAGCTAGGGATTATTGACCCTATGTCCATCGACTACGCTTTTCAGCCTCGCCTTAGGTCCCGGCTAACCCTCCGAGGACGAACCTGGCGGAGGAACCCTTAGGGTTTCGGGGTATATGATTCTCACATATATTTTCGCTACTCAAGCCGACATTCTCACTTCTATACAGTCCACAACTGCTCGCCGCTATTGCTTCTACCCGTATAGAACGCTCCCCTACCACTTACGTAGTAAGTCCGCAGCTTCGGTACATTACTTAGTCCCGTTCATTTTCGGCGCAGGAGCGCTTGACCAGTGAGCTATTACGCACTCTTTCAAGGATGGCTGCTTCTAGGCAAACCTCCTGGTTGTCTATGCACTCCCACCTCCTTTGCCACTTAGTAATGATTTTGGGACCTTAGCTGGCGGTCTGGGCTGTTTCCCTCTTGACGATGAAGCTTATCCCCCACCGTCTCACTGGCAATGTGTTCTCTGGGTATTCTGAGTTTGCATCGATTTGGTACCGCTCTCGCAGCCCGCACCGAAACAGTGCTTTACCCCCCAGATATAATCATTACCGCTGCGCCTCAACACATTTCGGGGAGAACCAGCTAGCTCCTGGCTCGATTGGCATTTCACCGCTAACCACACCTCATCCGCTGATTTTTCAACATCAGTCGGTTCGGACCTCCACTTGGTGTTACCCAAGCTTCATCCTGGGCATGGTTAGATCGCCAGGGTTCGGGTCTATAAATACTGATTAACGCCCTATTCAGACTCGATTTCTCTTTGGCTCCGGCATTCCCGCCTTAACCTACCAGTACCTATAAGTCGCCGGCTCATTCTTCAACAGGCACGCTGTCACACGTTTAATCGTGCTTCAACTGCTTGTAGGCTAATGGTTTCATGTTCTATTTCACTCCCCTTCCGGGGTTCTTTTCACCTTTCCCTCGCGGTACTTTTCGCTATCGGTCACGTAGTAGTATTTAGCCTTACGAGATGGTCCTCGCTGATTCAATAGGGATTTCACGTGCCCCTACCTACTCGGGATTCAGTTAGTATCCAATCAATTTTCGACTACAGGACTTTCACCTTCTCTGGTGCAGTATTTCGCTGCTTCATCTAACCTATGGATTCCATGTCACTGTCCCACTACCCCATATTGCAAGCAATATGGTTTAGGCTTCTCCCCGTCCGCTCACCGCTACTAGGGGAATCACTTTTGTTTTCTTTTCCTCTGGTTACTGAGATGTTTCAGTTCACCGGGTTCGCTCGCTCCTGCCTATATATTCAGCAGGTCGTGTTTAAAGGTTGTCCTATTCGGATATTTCCGGCTCATCGCTTGCTTCCAGCTCCCCGGAACGTTTCGTCGGTAGCCACGTCCTTCATCGCCTCTACGTGCCTAGGTATCCACCATTAGCCCTTTGTAGCTTGACCACAAAGATATTCCAATACAATCATCGGTTACAAAATAGGATATCTAGATACTTTCCTTAACTACTTAAAGTAATCAAGGACTACCTAAATCATTTCGCGTGAATATGCAGTTTTCAAGGTTCTGACTGGATAATAATCCAGCATTCCAATTTATTTCTATATAAATTTGGGTGCTGAAACTTATCTACTTTTTTCACTCATAATTCAATCAAAAAAATTTGGTGGAGGTAAGCGGACTCGAACCGCTGACATCTGCCTTGCAAAGGCAGCGCTCTACCAACTGAGCTATACCCCCATCTACAGCTACCAGTGACCAAATAATTATTTAATACTGTTTGCTGTTTCAGGTGGGCCATCCTGGACTCGAACCAGGGACCTCACCCTTATCAGGGGTGCGCTCTAACCACCTGAGCTAATAGCCCATAAGTTATGAGTTCTTACGAACCGAACCTATAATTGTTTGAAAGCCTTTCAAATACCTAAATCTACATCACGACCTGGGATATACCAACTCGATCATCTAATCACAAATTGCTTTGGATGTATGAGTGGTTAGGTCTCCCTGAAAAGGAGGTGATCCAGCCACACCTTCCGGTACGGCTACCTTGTTACGACTTCACCCCAGTCATCAGTCCTACCTTCGGCATCCCCCTCCGCGAACGGTTAGGGTAACGACTTCGGGCGTGACCAACTTCCATGGTGTGACGGGCGGTGTGTACAAGGCCCGGGAACGAATTCACTGCAGTATGCTGACCTGCAATTACTAGCGATTCCTACTTCACGCAGGCGAGTTGCAGCCTGCGATCTGAACTGAGCCATGGTTTATGAGATTAGCGCACTATCGCTAGTTGGCTGCTCTTTGTCCATAGCATTGTAGTACGTGTGTAGCCCAAGACGTAAGGGGCATGATGACTTGACGTCATCCCCACCTTCCTCCGGTTTGTCACCGGCAGTCTCCCTAAAGTGCCCAACTTAATGATGGCAACTAAGGACGAGGGTTGCGCTCGTTGCGGGACTTAACCCAACATCTCACGACACGAGCTGACGACAGCCATGCACCACCTGTGTTCCGGTTCCCGAAGGCACATTCTAGTTTCCCAGAACTTCCGGACATGTCAAGCCTTGGTAAGGTTCTTCGCGTTGCATCGAATTAAACCACATACTCCACCGCTTGTGCGGGCCCCCGTCAATTCCTTTGAGTTTCACACTTGCGTGCGTACTCCCCAGGCGGGATACTTAACGCGTTAGCTACGGCACTGTCCGGGTCGATACAGACAACGCCTAGTATCCATCGTTTACAGCTAGGACTACTGGGGTATCTAATCCCATTCGCTCCCCTAGCTTTCGTCCCTCAGTGTCAGTTGCGGTCTAGTAGAGCGCCTTCGCCACCGGTGTTCTTCCTGATCTCTACGCATTTCACCGCTACACCAGGAATTCCCTCTACCCCGAACGCACTCAAGTTTTGTAGTTTCCACTGCCTATATGTAGTTGAGCTACACGCTTTAACAGCAGACTTACACAACCACCTACGAACGCTTTACGCCCAATTATTCCGGATAACGCTTGCATCCTCCGTATTACCGCGGCTGCTGGCACGGAGTTAGCCGATGCTGATTCCTCAAGTACCGTCATTATCTTCCTTGAGAAAAGAGGTTTACAACCCAAGAGCCTTCCTCCCTCACGCGGCGTTGCTCCGTCAGGCTTTCGCCCATTGCGGAAAATTCCCCACTGCTGCCTCCCGTAGGAGTCTGGGCCGTGTCTCAGTCCCAGTGTGGCTGATCATCCTCTCAGACCAGCTACCGATCGTCGCCTTGGTGCGCTCTTACCACACCAACTAGCTAATCGGACGCGAACTCATCTTTAGGCAATTAATCTTTCATCTTACGACACATTCGGTATTAGCAGTCGTTTCCAACTGTTGTCCCGAACCTAAAGGCAGATTTTCACGCGTTACTCACCCGTCCGCCACTATCTCCGAAGAGACCGTTCGACTTGCATGTGTTAGGCACGCCGCCAGCGTTCATCCTGAGCCAGGATCAAACTCTCCGTTTTGGATAAGTTGAATACTTAGCAAATAGTCACATCCGTAACCACCTAAGCATCCTTCGTCCTTGACTGACTTTTTTTAAACCTTAGTCTTGGTTAATTACTTTACTAACGCAGACCTTTTATGGTATGCTGGCTTTCAAACAAATATATAGTTTTCTTGGTTCGGAACCCTTGAGGAGTCGGCGTTTTGCGCTTCTCTCTCTCAGGCACTTATACATAGTACCGAGAACACCTATTCGTGTCAACTCTTTTTTCAAAAAATTTTGGAATTAGTTTATTTGTCATCGCTATAATCCCTACTCCACAACGGTTTTAAGCGATAAAAATTTTTTAGTTATTTTGAAAAATGCTTTCATGGAAGCGAACTTTATTGGTTTCGCGTCTATCGAGGGCGAACTTATTGCCGAATTTTCGATTTAAGTTGGTAGTTTAGGTTTGGAAATTCTGTTTGGCATGATGACGGTCCAAATTGCTTCTATATAGAAAAAGTCCGGCAGCGCGTATATAGAACCTATTTGTAATCTTTTATTGAAATGCAAAGGCTTATAGATTCCAAATGGATTCTATATATTGAGATGCATAAGAATTATTTTTTTGATGGCGGAGGGTTGAAGCCGTTCCTATACAGGAAAAATCCGCTTCCGTAGACTATATATATAGAAGTTATTCAATTTGACGGTTGAAACCGGGCTTAAACAGGCAAAGTCCCCCCTGCGCGGGCTGTGTATATGAGAATTATTTTTTGATGGCGGAGGGTTGAAGCCGTTCCTATACAAGAAAAAAATCTGCTTCCGTGGACTATATATAGAAATTTTGAGCGATTCAAGGTTTGTAGCTGAGGTTTTTTCGCTAAGGTTTTAAAGCGGTTGGTTGAAAGTATTTGTTATCCGAGCAGCACATTGCACTGAGCCTCGAATAATTTAGTATGGATGAACTAATAAAATAACTAAATCAACCAAACTGCCTTATGAGACAGAAATTAAATAAGTACTTAGGCAAAATTAATTGTGTATTTGTCATTGCGAGTGGAACGAAGTGAAACGAAGCATTCACCGAAGGTGTGGATCATCGCAGCACTTTGCGATTACTATGTCCTATCGGACACGCTTCGCTAACGCTGTCGCTCGTAATGACACAAATAATTTTGCACACCCACTTATCCCTCTTGTTTCACTCTCTGGAAAGCTTTTATTTTTTATAATCTCGAAATTCTTGTACACAAAGCAATTGCGAACTTCTAAACTAATATTAAATCAAGGCATATAGAAAACATATCCTAGAATTATTTAATTTTGAATTTTAAAACCCTTACTATCTATAGCTTGTAAGAACCCAGTAAAGTTTCTAGTATTAGTAAACACCGAATGCCTTAAAAGACGTTGATTTGCTGCCACCATACTATAGGCGATCGCAATTATTAGTCCCATTAAAGGTGCAACTATCATCGCCCCAATAATGGTTGCCGCACTATTGGCTAAAAATTCAAAAGTTGCAATTACCCCAGATAGTGAAAGTAAAACATAAAAGCTGATTGAAGGAACCGCACCTCTCCACAAACTGCGCTTAATTCCCGCGATTTATATCGCTTTCTCTGCCAACCAAGGTCACAGTCTCCACTATTACTCTCCCACAACCATACAAATTTTTTCTTACTCCAACCACCAAGTTTTTTAACTAGCAAAAGCATTTGGAATATATTGCCTTTACTTAAAATGTATGAATAAATACAGTTAGTTACGATTCAACCAGATTTTATTTGCCAGTACTATCTTGCGGAATGTGGGTTATAGATTGCGTTACTTTATTTTTTCTTAGCCTGAAGACAGGCTTATCCAAAAAAAATCGACACCGCTAACCAAAAAGTTAGCGATGCGAAAATTAAATTTATTTAAGATACTTTAGAAAAAATTAGAACTTAATTCCCAATTGTCCGTTGATACCGCGACGTGTATTGTAACCAGCACCAACCATTAAGTTTTCAGTAGGGTTAACTTGTACTCCACCCGAAAGGGATACACCTTTACCTTCAGTATAATATCCAACCCCAACATAAGGAGAAACAGCAGGTAAAGGAAGGAATTGCAGTACATCTACACCAACAGCACCATCTTCTCCTACTCCCAATTCCGCACCGTAACCCATAACCTTTGCACCCACAGCATAAGTAACATCACCATCTTTAGTTCCAACAGATACCCAAGGTTCTGGAACTATATTTGGAACTATTTGAGCATCAGCTTGCTGAGGTGCAAATACAGCCAATAAACCTAAAGACGCAGCTAATGTTTTACCGATAAAAGCTATTTTCATTTTCGACTCCTACACTACCTATTAATAATTATGATTTGTTCATAACTTACTTCTCGTGACGGATATTACACTGTTTGTGTGCCGAGTTGGGAAAAATTTGTGAAAGAGAGAGAGGGTAAAGAGAGCAGGGGAAGCAGGGGAGGCAATTAATTTTATTTCTTAATTATTTATTTTCTACCTCCGCTCTCTTCTATTCATAACTCCTAACCGTTCATTGTCCACTGCTACTTTTGTTTTAGTAAAAAATTATACTGATTGGTTTACTTGTCCGTGTAAATTTAAGCTCAATACTGGTTATAATATTTATGTGTTGGCAATTTCGCTTAAAGTATTTGCATATTGCAAGATGGCTGGGCGGATAAAATAACCTTGCTTGTAACCAGATATCAGCGGATTTCTACCGTCTACTAACAACTTGCCACCTGATGGCACTCCTTATTCAATCAACCTTTCAATTCGGGTTTTACTTCCGGCACTAATTACGGCTCCCGTTTATACCTTATTATTTAAGCCGTTACCTACAATTCGCTTGTTTGCAACTTCGGCGATCGCTTGGGTAAAAGTTTCTTTCGCTTCCCCTACAGTTATTGTCACCGAAGCATTCAGGCAACTTTGTCCAGCTAAACCGAAAGCACTATCGGCAGCGATGCGGGTTATTCTAACTATGTCTGCGTCGGGCAAAACCACAATCGGATTTTTCGCACCACCTTGATACTGCATTCGTTTTTTATTGGCAGCACCCCAACTGTAAAGATATTTGGCTACGGGTGACGAGCCAACAAAACTAATTGCTTTTATTTGTGGATGCTCTACTATTACGTCTACAGTTTCTTTCCCACCATCAACTAAATTAACTACATCTTCGGGTAAGCTAGTTTGTTCTAAATAATTGAAAGATTTTCTGCATCGTCAACGGTACCTTTTCCAAAGGTTTGAGAATGTAGGTGTTACCGCAAGCTAAAGCATATGGTAAAAACCAGAAAGGAATCATCGGAAAACTGAAAGGACAACTAGTTTATTAGCTTTAGCAACCAGAACAGCAGCCGGAAATTCTTATTAAGAATAATGCAATATATTAGTTCAAATCAACACTGGAACTATTCCTTTACACAAACGTCAAAGAGTAAATGTTCTCAAAATGATAGACTAAAAATTAAATTTATTATTCGGGAAATACTGGTACTTTTTTTCCGGAGAATACATAGAAAGACTGAAAACTTTATTCAAGTAAATTCTCTGGTTGCTCGCAAATCATACACATGAGACTACCCTTATTATTCCTTAGCGCCGCTAGCAGTATTCTGCTTTTATCCTCTCCATTAAATGCGGCTAATTTTCAATCATGGCATTTTAATCCTACGCGGAATCAACTTAACTTAACTACTGATTCGGGAGTTCAACCAAGAGCGTTTTTAATTAACAATCCGACGCGACTTGTAATTGATTTACCCGGTACGAAATTGAGTGGTAATACTATTCGCAAAAAATTTGGTTCGTCAGTACGAGAAGTTAGAGTTGGAAAAGTTGATGATAAAACTACTCGTTTGGTGGTGGAATTAGCACCAGGTTATACAGTTTCTCCCGAAAAGCTATTAGTAAAAGGCGATACTTCTTCCCATTGGATTGTTAATTTTTCATCTATAGAGCGCATTACCTCCAACTCTAATCAAAGTTCTGGTGAAGAAAAGATTCCCGTGCCGTTTCCTGCTGCATCTTCATTTGCGGGGGTTGTTCCTGTAGGAAGTAAAATACCACAACTCCATTCTCAAGTGAAAAGTTTGATGTCTCGCTACAGTTATTTAGATCCGGGAATCTTTTTCATGGATTTGGAAACTGGAGATTATTTAGACATAAATGGAGAGAAGGCATTTCCCGCAGCTTCTACAATTAAACTTCCGCTTTTAGTTGCTTTATTTGAAGAAGTAGATGCAGGTAGAGTTAAGTTAAATGAAACTGTAGTCATGCGTCGCGATTTGATGACTGGAGGTTCCGGAACAATGCGTTATAAACGTCCCGGTACTAAGTTTAGTTTGATGGAAACCGTGACTAAAATGATTACCATCAGCGATAATACCGCAACTAATATGGTGATCGATCGCTTAGGTGGTAAAGCTAGATTAAATCAGCGTTTTCGTAATTGGGGATTGCAAAACACTGTCATACGCAATCTACTTGGTGATTTTAAAGGAACTAACACTACTAGCCCTAAAGATTTAGCTAGAGTTGGAGCTTTGATTTCTAATAATTTGTTGTTAAGTAATACCAGCCGTGCCAAAGTTTTAGATATTATGCATCGCGTCGAGAATAAAGCGTATTTAGCATCAGGTTTTGGTAGTAATGCAAAATTTGCTCACAAAACAGGAACTTTAGGAATTGTTCTTGGTGATGCAGGTATTGTAACAATGCCCAATGGTAAGCGTTATTTAGCCGGTATTATGGTAAATAGACCTTTTCGCGATGCACGGGCTAAATCCTTTATTAAACAAGTTTCTCGAATAGTTTACGGACACATGAATAAACCACAAGTAAGCAGTTTACCAAGATAAGTTTCGGTCTAATTTTATATTTTTATTAATGTAGAGATGGGGTTTAATATGCTTCGTCTCTACAATTTTTTTTGCCAAGATTAACTTTATTAACGTTCAAGCAAGTAAACTTCTAACAAAAGCAGGCATTTTTGATAAATTTAAATTTTGATTGATTACAGTTTGATTAATATTTAATATTTGTTATAAAGCATATACAGTGAATGCAAATTGGAATGAATGCTTTAACATGAATTTAGGAAATGATTGGGAAAAGTAAATGACTTTTATTGCTGCAAAGTGGACGGTTGAAGATTATCATCGAATGATTGCCGCTGGGATTTTGCGCGATCGCCAAGTTGAACTACTCAAAGGAGAAATTGTCCAAATGCCACCAGAAGGGGAACCTCACGCTTATTGTAGCGATGAAGCAGCAGAGTATTTAAGTGAATTATTGGGTAAGCGTGCTAAAGTTCGTCAAGCGAAACCAATTACTTTACCCAACGATTCGGAAACCGGAACCAGATTTAGCCATTGTCCAACGTTTAGGAAGGGATTATCGAGAACATCATCCCTATGTAGAAAATATTTTTTGGGTAATTGAGTATTCCAATACTACTTTAGAAAAAGATTTAGAAATAAAAAGCAAAATTTATGCTGAAGCTGGAATTAAAGAGTATTGGGTTGTTAATCTAAAAAGATTACATTTAATAGTATTTAGAGATCCATTAGATGGAGATTATGCGACTAAATTTACGCTAACTGCGGGAACAATTCAACCGATTGCATTTAGTGATATTTCTGTTTTGGTTGAGCGGATTATTAATAAGTAATCGGTAATTTACTATAGTTACGTTATCCGTGCGTAAGTCCTTAAGAATTAAAAATTACTAATTGTTTTGATAATATCTGTCTTTACCTGGGAACTATAAATTTAATAACTTAGAACCATATGGTATATTTGTACTATACTGGAGATTAATTTAAATTATGCAGTCACTTTACAGGGTTAGTGCATCGGATTTACAAAGATTTTTAGAGACAGCCGAAGAATTACTGAGAGAATCGGAGCAAATACAGATTGCTGTTGCAACTTTTCCTGAAACTCCCCGCAGTCTTTTAGCAGTTTTAGTTAATAGCGATTATTCCGCAGTTGTGGAAGCTGCTAGTTTACACGTTAATTTTGCAGGTGAGATTGCAGGGGATTATCGAGAAATTGTTGCGGAAGTACTGCGGAATCGGGATTTAGGGCAAAATGACAGATTAGCGGTGGAGTTGATACAATTTGCTCCGGTAGCTCCTGGTTTTTTGAGTGAATGGGTTCCCGCAAGGAGGTTAGTTGAAGGATTGCAGAATGAATATATGCCGTTGCGGTATCGGTTGCAGTTATTGGAAAGGTTGGCAGTTAGCGAGAAATTAGAAGCACGTTTAGTAGTTGCGGAATCTTCCGAAACTCCGGTTTCGTTATTGGAATTGTTAGCGGGAGATTTGGAATTAGCGGTACGTTTGACGGTGGAGTCTAATGATAATTGTCCGTCGGAAGTAGTTGAATTGGTGAAAAGTCAGCACGATTTGGCTGGTAATTGGGATGCTGAAGTTGAGCAGTTGAGGGAATTGGGGAATAGTCGTTGGAGTTGGATAAGGTTGACGGTTGCTCAAAATCCCTTTGCTCCGGAAGATGTTTTGATGAAGTTGGCAACGGATAAGTTATTTAGGGTACGGTTGGGTGTTGGGAAGAATCCGAATAGTACTTCTAGAGTTTTGGCTGTTTTAGCGGAAGAATCGCTCAGGTTGATGCAGGTTGCTGTTGTGGAGCATCCTAATATTGGGGAAGAGACATTACATCAGTTGTTTGCTGGTTATAAATCTGAAATTGAAAAACGGAATGATTTACCAGTTAGTATTTTGGAGCGGTTTTATCGGGAAGAAGCATGGAGAAAACCTTGGGAATATTCCCCAATTTGGCATTTGCTATTAAATCAGTCGAATACACCGACATGGATCTTAGCTGAGTTAGCAAATGTTGATTTGGAAGAAGTGAGAGCAGATATAATTGCAACTCATAGTGAGGTAGACTTAAAAACTTTAAACAAAAAGATTAGTTATGAAATTAAGTATTTAGAAAATATTGCCAAACATCCCCAGGTTTCAACAGAAATTCTCGAAAGATTGGTTGATTATCCAAATATTAAATTAAAGTTAGCTGTAGCTCGTAATGAAAAAATCCCCAACACATTACGAATGCGTTTATTAGAAGAATTGCTAAATAATAGAGAACAAGACATTATTGAGGTAATTGCTAAAGATTTCAACACTCCTGTAGCAATTTTAGAGCAAATCGCTGATAAATTGTCTCCATCAAATCAAATGAGCAAGACGTTAACTAAGTTTATGCGTGCTTCTTCAAAGAATAGGTTTAATGAGAATGAATTAGAAAACTTATTGAATAAAATTCGAGATTTTATTGCGACTTATCAATCTCCAGAACTTATATTATTTTGGTTACAACAAGATCCTGGGTTGAGTAAACCTATCTTAGAAGATTGGAATCAATTACTTGTCTCTCTTAATGACTCAGAAATTCAAGCTTTACAGGAGCTAGCTAAAATTTTGAGTGGATTTGGTTTTGTAGGAGGTTTCTCACAGAAAGATAGGGGATGGTTGGGTTCGGAACTTTTTAAACCCGATGGTACATTTACCCCGAATTATATTCTTTATGGGCTTTTGATATATATTAAACCTGCTTTTGTAGGCGATCGCCAACATCGAGCAATTGCTGCGAGTTTGATTCGTAATCCCAACATTCCTTTGTGGCTAAGAGAAACTTTGGTAAATCAATTTACTGAACCTCCAGATAGTGAAGGACATTATAAATACGATTCCGATATACGTTTGGCTTTAGCTAGCAACCCACAAATTTCAGAAGCAGAACGAATTAATTATCTTCAAGAAATTATTTCAAAGAATCCAGATTACGCTCGGAGAATCGCAAAAGATGCTCAAACTCCAGCCAATGTCTTAGAACAATTATTGGAAAGAGGAAACTGTAAAGAAGAAATTGCTAGGAATTCTGCAACTCCTGAATATCTTCTTAGAAGAATAGCAGACGAACACAAATATTGGGAAGTTCTTGCAAGAAATCCGAATACTCCTGTTGATTTACTTTTTCGATTTATTCGTGAAAAATTGAATAAAGAATCTTACAGCAATAATGTATCAATGTCTTTCTGGGTTTTGGAAAATCGCGGTTTATCTGTTTTACAACGCTATCGGTTGTTACTTGAGAAAGAAAACGTCGAATTTACAGTTAAAGCACATAAATTAATTGTAGAGCGAACTAATAATTACGATATTTTAGAGCGAATTGTAGAAACAGGAGAGCAAGAAGCCAAAGTTATTATTGCACGTAAACATGAAACTCCGATTACTATTCTCGAAAGGCTAGTGAAAGACTCAGATGAAATTCGTAAAGCTGTAGTTAGGAATCCAAATTGTCCTTCACATTGTTTGATGGAATTAGCTCAAAACTCTACACAAGATATTCAGTACCTAATCGCGTCTCGAAATTATTCAACTCCCAGAGATGTTTTATTGAAGCTTTTGGAAAGTAAAAATACATCAATATTTGCTGGAATGGCTGGAAATATACACACTCCTTCGGATATTCTTGCATCTTTAGCGGAAAACGAACAACGGGATATCCGAATTAAAGCTTTGTCAAATGCGAATATTCCCAGGGAAGTTTTATCGGAAGCTTTATTAGATGAAGCGAATCACAAAGATATTACTAACATTCTTCGTAGAAAAGCAGATTATAGAGAAAGTATATCTGTTGTTGCTTTGGAATGGTTAGTAGAAAATAGTTCTGAATCAAGTTTTCTACGTGCAATAGCACGAAATCCAAATATTACTCCCGATATTTTGACAAATTTATCAGTGAACGAATCATCAGAGGTTCGAGAAACTGTAGCAAGTCAACAAAATTGTCCATCGGAAGTCTTAGAAACCCTTGCTTTTGACTCTGCTGTAGAAGTCAAACAAAAAGTAGCTACTAATCAAAATACTCCAAATTACATTTTAGAAAATTTTGCTCAAAGCGAAGATTCTACAATTCGTACAGCAGTAGCTTCTAATCCCAACCTTTCACCAACAACTTTAGAACAACTCGCTAACGATGAAAAAGTAGAAGTACGTCGAGAAGTTGCTTGTAATCCTAATACTCCCGAAATTATCCGCCAAAGTTTACAGTATTTGATTTCACCACCTCAAACCCCAGACATCACCCCAACTCTTCAAAGTCTTTCCCGAATTTACAACCCCGACACCGACGACTTACTAATCCTACTAGCAGAATACGCTCAATCAAATAACGGTTTCGTCAGATTCATAACTCTACTTCATCCCGTCACACCAGGGGAAACATTAATTCAAGCTGCAAATTCCGCTTCTTGGTTAGAAAGATATGCAGTTGCAGAAAACGAATCGACATCTTCAGAAATTCGTTCAAGACTTGCTCGCGATGGGAATCGGATTGTTAGAGCAGCAGCGAATAATAATTTATAAAAAAACTCCGCGCTCCTCCGCGTTTAGCTTTGTGTCCCTCCGCGTTTAAAATATAATCTGAATATTCACATGAACCCTTCAACAACCCAAATCCTCGCAACCCTCGAAGTTTTATTACAAGAAGAAATGGAATGCATTCTTCCTTATAATCACACATCGGAATGGCAACCTTTTTACTGGGAATCTTCTGTAAAAGGAGAATTTAATTCAATATCCCTACTTTACTCCCAAGGTTGGATGAGAAACACAGATATTGAAATTGCTATCAATAATTGGCAGGAAATAGAAAAAAATGGTATTCCCACACCGGAAGAATATAACGATTATGCTGATGGGATTTTAGAAGAGGAAGAAGAATATGAATTTGAAGGATTTGAAGAATACGAAGAAGAAATAGTAGATAGAAAATCTCCAGCATTCCAACAACGTAAAAAGATTTACCAACAACTATCTCAACTCTTAAAATCCAACTTACAAAATTTACAAGTATATCAATTTAGTTCTTCGATAGAATATTCCTGCTTTGCTATTGTCGGACAACTCGATAATAAAAACTGGATTAGCATCACCTCTACCGTACCTCAAGAAACTCCAGATTTAAGCCATATTTTAGTTGTTAAAAATAATGTAGAAATATTGCCAGATAAACCAAACTCTGAATTTGAATTCCAAATTCATCAAATTCTAAAATCTTTAAAATCAATTTTAATCTACGGACATTATTACGGTGGTTACGACCATACTTATCTCCATAAAATTATTTATCAAACTGCCTCCACAAAACAAACAGCACTACAAAATGCTTTAATTAAATCTGGATTTCTTCAAATCGGTAAATTCCAATGTTTTTATCCAGACGAACGAGAATATCTTTTTCAAAGCTTCAGTACCGATGAAGAAGGAAAAGAACTATATCAAAAATATCAACATTTGAACTCGTTTCTCAAAGCCAAATGTCCAGAATCAACGATGTTTACTTTCCGCTTTTGGGACTATACACAGATATTCATCGTTGGTGAATCCACAGAAAACGACCGAGTTGGGTTAAAACTCACCAGCGAATTTGATTACAATCCTTGATTATCTCAAGAATTTCAATTCGGTCATAGTTTGTCAATGGTGCGTGACGCAATGTAACAATTCCAATCACCCAGAAAATTTATCGAAGCCTCACATACCTTACAATTACCGATTACCCATTTCAAAACCAATTCCTTGCCTTGAAAGCCTTTTACCATTTATTCTATATATATGACATTAATCAAATCTTAAGAATAGGGTAAAGTATAAAAAACAATGCGTATATCAATCACTTCCTGCAAATACAAAAATGCTTTGCTTATCCGTATTCTCTTAAAAAGTTATATAAATCGAGATATGTAAAACTATTTAATAATGCTCTATTTATATTGAGAGCCTACCTTTAACAAGACATTTGTATTATTTTTGCTCAATTAAAATTAATTTTAATTTATAGTTTCTCGTATATCTTTATTACCACAATATATACCAAACGACTATAGATAAAAAATAATACACTGGCTAGAAAATAACTATAACTAAACTTTACCTAAAAAGCAAATCTTGTGTTAGAAGCTTTTATCCTCGCAACAGTGTTATGCGGATTTTTCGGCATCATCTTTAAGAAAAATCTGGTGATGAAAATCGTTTCAATGGACGTGATGAGTACTGGGGTGATTGCTTATTATGTGGCGATCGCCTCTCGGAATGGTTTATTTACGCCAATTTATTCGGGAGTTGAAAACCGTACTTATGCAGATCCAGTTCCCCAAGCGGTGATTCTAACGGCTATTGTTATTGGCTTTTCAATCCAAGCCTTGATGTTGGTTGGTGTGATGAAGTTGGCTCGGGATAATCCCACTTTGGAAAGTAATGAGATTGAAAAGAATAATACACCATGAACACCATTACCATCGTTTGGGCAACTCTACCGTTTTTTTTAGGATTCACTATTTATCTTATTCCCAAACTTGACCGCTATTTGGCATTGTTGGGGACAATTGCTTCCTTTGTATATGCATTAATACTATTTATCCAACAGTCGCCGTTAACGTTGGAATTAGTTGATAATTTTGGCGTAACTTTGTACGTCGATGAATTAAGCGGTTACTTTATATTAACTAATGCTTTGGTGACGGCTGCCGTTATCTTATATTGTTGGCGCAGCGATAAATCGGCTTTTTTCTACACTCAAGCTATTATCGTGCATGGCAGTGTTAATGCGGCGTTTGCCTGTACGGATTTTATCAGTTTATATGTGGCTTTGGAAGTCAGCGGCATTGCAGCATTTTTGTTAGTTGCCTATCCTCGCACAGATCGTTCGATTTGGGTGGCTTTACGCTATCTGTTTATCAGCAATACGGCGATGCTGTTTTATTTGATTGGTGCCGTGTTGGTATATCAAGCTACTCATTCCTTTACTTATGCTGGTTTACGGCAAGCACCTCCGGAAGCATTGGCTATGATTTTTGTCGGGCTTTTGGTGAAAGGAGGGGTTTTTGTTTCGGGATTGTGGCTACCTTTGACTCATTCGGAATCCGAGACTCCGGTTTCGGCTTTGCTATCGGGGGTGGTTGTCAAAGCTGGGATTTATCCGATGGTGAGGTGTGCGTTAATTGTTGAAGAAATAGATCCGATTGTGAGGAGTTTCGGACTTGCAACTGCTTTTCTAGGAATTATCTATGCTTTGTGTGAAAACGACACCAAGCGGATCTTAGCTTCAAGTACGATTTCCCAATTGGGTTGGATTCTTGCTGCACCTTTATATGGAGGATACTACGCTTTAGCGCACGGTTTAGCAAAATCGGCGCTGTTTTTGACTGCTGGTAATTTACCCAGTCGTAGCATCAAGGAATTGCAAAATAAACCGATTCGCACTTCTACTTGGATTGTTTTAGTTATAGCGAGTCTTTCAATCTCGGGTTTTCCCTTATTGACGGGGTTTGGTGCCAAAACTTTGACAATGAAGGGTTTGTTGCCTTGGCAAGAAATCGCTATGAACGTTGCCGTTGTCGGAACAGTAATAGTATATGCCAAATTTATCTTTCTTCCTCATGGGGAAGGAGAAAAACCAAAGCCCGGTTTTTGGGCTGCGATCGTACTTTTACTCGGTTGGTTGGTAACGGCTAATGTGCTTTATCCCCAAGCTTATAACCCCTATGATATCGGCAAAGCTCTTGTAACTATAGCTGGGGGTTGGTTGCTGTATTGGTTGATATTCAAACGTATCGCTTTGAAATTACCCCACGTACTTGAAGAATTCGAGCATCTGATTGGTGTAATGAGTCTTGTTGCAATTTTATTATTTTGGATGGCATTTTCATGGTTGGGAATCTCATATTAAGACTTACTATCTGGTTTTTGCTCACATCCGATTTGAGCGTAGAGAATATTATCATCGGTGTAATTGTTGCTTTTGCTTTACCTCGTGGTTATGCATCGAAAGAAGTATTAAAAGATTGGTTGACAGTGTTGGGTAAAATTCTCTTGGCAATTCCCCAAGCTTATATTGAAGCCTTTGAAATTATTATTCGTCCCCATCAACATGAAGATGTAATTTTAGAAGAGATTCCACCAAATCGTTCTGCCAGACTAATATTTTTAGATATTTTCTTAATTACTTTTACACCCAAGACAATCGTTTATAAATATCGAGATGGTTGGTATGAAGTACATCGAGTGCTACCTAAAAGGTCAAAATAATGAATACAAATATAAATCTAAATCTGATAATTTTATTCGCCATGCTTCTGGCTTTGTTAATACCCATTTACGAAGCTTGGAAAGATGAAAATATCTGGCAGACAATGTTGGCATTCGCCAGTATTTCCACCAAAACAGCCATTATCGCTTTGGTGGTATCCGTAATCCGCGACGATTGGATGATTGGGGTAGTTTCAGTAATTATTCTCAGCGTAGGTGATGCCGGAATAATGTTGTTAGCACATATACTCAAAAGGTTAAGGGAAACATGATTAATATAGTTAGCTATTTCTTTATTGGTATAGGCATTTTTTTTTGGTTTTGGGGTACCTTTCCTTTGATGGGGAAACGCTCCGTCTTATTTAAATTACACAGTCTTTCTGTAGCAGATACTCTGGGTTCAATAGCCATTGTCTTCGGATTGCTGTTAAAAAGACCATCAGAATGGCCGTTGCTTCTCCTTGCTATCATCACCTTAGCAATTTGGAACACCATGCTCGGTTACGTTTTAGCTTACTGTTCCGGTGAGGGAGATAGCAATGAACCACAATCTTGACATTTATCTTTATATTATTGTCGCTTTACTACCTTTAACCTCCTGCTTAGTAGTACTTCAAGTTAATCCCTACCATGCTTTAGCGTTAAGGGGAATATTAGGTACGATCGCCGCTTTGGTTTATGCGGTTTTGGGTGCTGCGGATGTGGCTTTAACTGAAGCTTTGATGGGTACTTTATTAGCAATTACCCTGTATGCGGTAGCAGTGCGATCGTCCTTAGTTTTGCGTGTAGGGATGTTGGCAGATGCAGCCCATCATCTCCAAGAAGAACCCGCTTTTATCGAATTAACCGCTGACTTGCGAAAAGTTTTAAACAAGCGTCATATGCGATTGGAATTAGTACCTTATAACGATATTCATGCTTTACAAAGAGCCTTAACTGAAAAAGAAATTCATGCAACCTGTACCCATCATTCAGATACAGACATACCATTACGAACCACTATTCGCATTCCGCGCATCTACGACATTATGCAAACCGAACTTACATCCCCTCAAACGGTTTTGAATTACGCAACAGCAATAGATGCTAATTTACCTAAATTGAAGGAGCAGCAGTTATGAGATGGATATATATAGTTGCTGGAATGGCGCTATTTGTAAAAATGTTGCTCGTAGCCAATCCAGAAGGAGAGTTATCAATATCGATTGTGCAAGCAGTCGTAGCTGATAGCGGAGTACCCAATGCAGTATCCGGAATCATCTTTCGCAATCGGCTTTACGACACCATTTTTGAAGTCGTCGTATTTACAATTGCCATCATGGGAGCCACCTATATGTTGGCAAACGAAAGACCATTTTGTACAATTTATCATTTTAGCGATCGCCCTTCGATAATATTAGCTCGATTGGGAGCCACAATTGCAGCTTTAGTAGGTATCGAACTAGCAATTCGCGGACACCTCAGTCCAGGTGGTGGTTTTGCCGCCGGAGTCGCTGGAGGTACTGCAATCGGCTTGGTTGCCATTACCTCATCACCAGAATGGATGCAGTCACTTTATACAAAATGGCACGCTTCAAAATGGGAGAAAATTTCGGTATTGATTTTTATCGTATTGTCTGTAATTAAACTATCTGGATTTGAATTACCACTGGGTGAATTAGGTACCTTTTTTAGCGGTGGAACTTTACCCTTATTGAATTTTTTAGTTGCAATTAAAGTTGCATTGGGTTCTTGGGCAGTGCTTTTAACCTTTATTCATTATCGAGGGATATTGTGAATTGGGGATTGGGCATAGGGCATTGGTAATTGGTAATTGGTAATAGAGAAACGGGCAAGGATGCCCCGCAGTCGCTACAAATCTGGGAACCAGAGCAACGCGCTGCTCTCCATCCCACAAGAGATTGAGAGTTTTTTGTCGGGTGTGTGACGCTTCGTCGATCAATTTGAAATGTAGTTACAATTCTCTAGCGTCACGCACCATGTTTTATAAATCCTCTCCACTTCTTCCCTCTGCGTACTTTGCGTCTAGTAAGGTTTTTTTCAACAATCTTCTTCACCAACAAGCAAAAATAGGTTCGTAGTAGCGCTTCAGCGCATCCGATAATAGGCGCTTTTAACGCAGTTTCCTCGTTAGCGTAGCGTCTCCGAAGGAGAAACAGTAGCGCTACTACAAACTTTATACAAATAATTATCTGCATATTTTTATTTTCATTTGGGGAATCATAAGTTTAATAATCAAACTTTTGACAATCCACAAAATAATAGTATATTAGTACTATGCAAGAATTTAAGAATTATGCAGCTACTTCAAATCAGTACAGGGGATTTACAAAGATTTTTGGATGCTCCGGAATTGTTGGGGGAATCAGAGGAAATGCAGATTGCGATCGCAACTTTCCCCTAAACTCCCCGCAGTCTTTTAGCGGTTTTAGTTAACAGCGATTATTCCTCGGTTGCGGAATCTTCGGAAACTCGGGTTTAATTGTTGGAATTGTTAGCTGGGGATTTGCACTTAGCGGTACGGTTAGCCGTGGAATATAACCAAAATTGTCTGTCGGAGTTGGTTGAGTTGGTGAAGAGTCAGCACGATTTGGTAAGTAATTGGAATGCGGATGTTGAGCAGTTGATGGAATTGGGGGAGAGTCGTTGGGGTTGGGTGAGGTTAGCTGTTGCTCAGAATCCATATACACCCGTACAAACTTTAAAGCTTTTATCAGAACAAATAAAAATTATAAATATTCTCCAACCCACGAAGGTGGGTTTCCCCTGTGTAGCCGCGATTTCAATCGCCAGGTTCTAATTCCAGATATTATATCAACCTAAACCCAAAACAATGAACCCCTCAACAATTAAACTCCTCGCAACTCTTGAGATTCTCAACTCAGGTAAAACCTTCTTTTGGGATGCAACCCAAGATGAATTCAACCTCTGGAACTTAATGATTCATGAGGGTTTTGTCAACCCCACAGATATAGAATTTGTATTTGAACATTGGAAAAACATCGAAACTTGGGGAACACCAACTAACCCAATTGACTACAGATACGCTCCACCCCGCTCGGAAAGAGATGATGATGATTGGAATGAAGAAATAGAAAATCAACGCAAAAATTATTATCAACAATTACAAAAATTAATTACTGATAATGCGAAAAATATCGAAGCATACAACCTTGATGTGCCTGTATCACTTGATAGTAGTTTTACCTTTTACGATAGTAATCCTTAAAATAGCTATCTAAAAATTTTAATTAATTATAATTATCTCAAAATAACAAATTTTATCCAACAACAACCACAGTTTTTCAAGACGTAGCAGTGCGAAGTCTCTACACCCAATTGCGTAATTACACCCTTATACCGTCAAAATCGAAGTTTATATAATATTAATATAAAACACTAATTTATTTGTTCGTAGTAAGGGATTTATCCTTTATCTCCACGTCTAAATTCTTATTTATCTAATCTATATAAAACCAAATTTAATAACCATGTCATCTACCTTAAATACACTTATCGAAGGTGTAAGTGAAATTCAGCGTGGAAATTTTTCTACCGCTATAGAATTATTAGAAGAATATTGTCAAAACTATCAAACCGATTCCGAAGATAATTACTCGGAATACATTTATGCTCAGCAACACATTGTCAAAGCTTACGGTTATCTTGGAGATAAATCAAAAGCAATTGAGCGTACCAAAGAATTAGCAATAAGCGGACACCCTCAAATCAAAAAATGGGCTAAACGGGTACTTGCTTATCTATCTCCAGAAGCTTACCAATCGCTACCTCAAGAAGTAATTGAAAGCAATAATAAACCGCTTTGGGATAGTGAATCTGCAAAGTTGGTATTGTATTCAATAAATGACTATTTAGAATTCGGAAGTAGTTCTCATGTTGTTGAAAGTTTAGAATCAGCTTGTGAAAGTCTAAAATTTAATAGTAAAGAACGTCTCTATGCACAGGCTTTATTAATTGAAGCTTACAATCTTAACGGACAATCAAAAAATGCAGTAGCACTTTGTAATCAACTTCTTAACAGCAAGCATTATGTAACTAGATTACTCGCAAATAAATATTTATCTTCTTTGTCAAACCATCAATGGGTAAGAAAAAGGAATCTAGGAAAAGAAACGAAATTATTAACTGATAAACAAGCTTCGATTCTTTATCATCAAGGATATAATGCGTTGCTGGATAAAAATTACGCTAAAGCATTCGATATATTTGAAGAATACTGTGAAACTGCTTTACCGGGAACTAGAGAATATTTACAAGCTAGTAAGTATTTAGTTCATTTTTATCAAAGTAATGGAGAATTGGAACTCGCTACTAAGCTCTGCATAAACTTAATTACCAGCGATGATAAACCCAGTCAAAGATGGTCACGAGAATTACTTTTTACCGATTTATTTCGCGAAACTCCACCCGAAAATCCAATTGAGAATCTAGATTTATCTATAGAAACAGCAAGTCTTGACTCATCTGCTGTCACAGATACGCAATTACAAAGCTCAATCTCAAAGACTAATTTCAAACCTTTTCGCTTAAAGACACTCTACGAATTCAAACATTTTTATGAACAAAGCTTGCTTAAAAGTTTAAAACTCTTTGAAACCAGACGAAAGCAAGCAATAGCAACGATTATAGTTTGTAATATTACCGCTTTTTCGATAATACTATTATTTTTCAAATTTCCATCTGTTATTTATTTCTCTTTAATTGTACTATTCTCTATCATATATTTATTGTTTTATCATTCTGCATTTAAAGCATTTACTTATAATTTTGAAGATAATATAATTCACAAAATATATCAGTTTATTGATACAAATGGATATTTTAATATATCTATTGCATCTTCAGAGAAAGAAAATAATCAAACTCTTATTGATATACGTAACAGCCAATTTTTCAATGGTTTGATAGAACCCAATTATATTGAACAAAATCATTTAATTAATGGAAGCATCAACAATATAGAGATAAAGCTAGCATCTATCAATATTAATTCATTAAACAATCATCCTTGGACAAAAATATTTAATATAAATAGAAAACAAGATGTAAAATCATCAGTTACCGTAATTTCAGTTTTTGCAGCAATTACATTAATCGCTTTCCGACTATTTAAAGGGATACCTTATGTCTTTAACCGAATGATGCACGGTAAAAACTTAGATTTCCAACGTTTTCAGATTGAAGTACTAAAAAATGAAACTTATAATATTCGAGTTTTCAAAGGATTATTTTTCACAGCTAAATCTAAAAGATTATCTCAAGCATTAACAGTAATTAGACCAAAGCTATCAGAAAATGAAATAAATTTGCTATATTACGGTAAAAAACAATTTATTAAACTTGAAGATGCTGAATTTAATTCTTTATTTACAGTTTATAGTGAAGACCAATTACAAGCAAGAAAAATTTTATCTGTAGAGTTCATTGAAAAGCTGGTTCGATTGCGGAAAAAAGTAAATAAAAACATTTATCTTTCTTTCGTCGATGACATGATATACATAGCTATTGAGTACCCAGAAGGAATATTTGAACCAAACCTATTTAAAAGTATGCTCAAATTTGCACCAGTGCGAAGGTATTTTGAAGCAGTGCAGTTTATGTTAGGGATTGTTGAATATTTTAAATAAAAACTGAATCGAAGTATTTTATAAACCCGGTTTCTTAAAGAAACCGGGTTTATGAAAATGCTAATAATAACTACATCCTCTCCAACACCTCAATTCCCAACAAATTTAAACCCAACTTCAAAGTTCTCGCTGTCAAATCGCACAATGCTAACCGCGATGTTTTAACAGGTTCTTCCGATTTTAAAACCGGACAATTTTCAAAGAATTGATTAAACTTTTCACTCAGTTGATAAAGGTATTCACATAAGCGATTTGGAAGTAATTCTTGCTCAACTTCAGCAACTACTTCATCTAGCTGCAAAATATGTTTTGCTAAAGTTAATTCAGCTTCTTCCTTGAGCATGATTTTGATATTATCACCTAAGTTTTGATAGTCAATATCGCCTTTTCTACTAATACTTTGAGTTCTCGCATAAGCATAAAGCATATAAGGTGCGGTATTACCTTTAAGTGCAAGCATTTTATCAAAGCTAAATTTATAATTACCAGTACGGTTTTGACTCAAGTCAGCATATTTAACTGCGCTAATTCCTACAACTTTAGCAACATTAGCAATAAAATCTTCTGTTTCTTCTCTTCCTTCTTCCCCTTTCAGTCTTGTTTCTAAATCTTCACGACACCGGGAAACTGCTTCATCTAATAAATCCCGCAATCTCACTGTTTCCCCAGAGCGGGTTTTTAGTTTCTTCCCATCTTCTCCTAATACCAAACCGAAAGGTACGTGAACAATTTCCACATCTTCGGGAATCCAGTTAGCGCGGTTTGCTACTTGAAAAACACTAGCAAAATGGTTTGCTTGTCCAGCGTCGGTGACATAAATTAATCTTTTGGCTTCGTCTTTGCGTATTCTGTAACGTAATGCGGCTAAATCTGTTGTTGCGTAGTTATAACCGCCATCGGATTTCTGTACAATTAACGGTAAAGGTTCGCCTTCTCTATTTTTAAACCCTTCTAAAAATACAACTTTTGCACCATCGCTTGATTCTAATAATCCCGCTTTATTTAAATCTTCCACGACTTCTGGTAACAAAGGATTGTAGAAAGATTCACCTCTTTCTTCTACCTTGATATCGAGTAAATCGTAAATTACCTGAAACTCTTGTCGAGATTGTTCGCAAAGTAATTTCCAAGCGCGAATAGTGTCTTCCGCACCCGCTTGTAATTTGACAACTTCATTCCGCGACTTTTCTTGAAATTCCTCATCTTCATCAAACCGTTTTTTGGCTTGCTTGTAAAAATTAACTAAATCTCCAATATTTAAAGCATTTGCAGTAGTCAACGCTTCGGGTGAAACTTCGCGAAGATTGGTAATTAACATTCCGAACTGCGTACCCCAGTCACCAACATGATTTAAGCGGATTACATCATGTCCCCGGAATTCCAAAATTCTGGCGATCGCATCACCGATAATAGTAGAGCGTAAATGTCCGACGTGCATCTCCTTAGCAATATTCGGGCTGGAAAAATCCACAACTTCCCGCTTTGGCTGCTTTGCTGTGGGTACCCCCAAACGCGAATCGGTTTGAATCGAATTTAACTGCGCTTCAAGGTATGATGTTTGTAACCGTAAATTGATAAAACCGGGACCAGCAATTTCTGGCTTCTCGCAAATATCGGAAACATCAAGATTATCAACCACCTGCTTTGCAATATCTCTCGGTTTTTGTCCCAACTTCTTCGCTAAAGACAAAGCCATATTTGCTTGAAAATCCCCAAACTTAGGATTTGACGCAGGAACTAAAATTGGATCGGTGTCGGCATATTCATTACCGAAAGCCTTGCTTAAAGCTAGCTTTAACTGCTGTTTTAGATGTTCTTGTGTAGCGTTCATATGTAAATTTTCTCTTAATCTTACTGCTTACTTGAGTGCAATACAAAAAAGCATATTCATTGATTTTGGAACGTTGTAGCTGACTCAAAATTCTACAATATGACAGGTGTATTTTACCGCTTATATTTTTCGTTAGCGGTTTGATACATCTATATATAGTCACTTGCAATATATCTACTTATCCAGCTTGATGTGAAAAAGCTTATGGTAGCGAATTACTTTCTTCGTCGTCTCATAATACGTTTATGCTACATATATGTAACGAGTGTAGCACAAATCTTTTAGCCAAAATCAGCAGAATTTAATCGAACTGTATTTCCAACCGATGATTTAATTCCAAAAATCACTCGATATCTAAGGGTTATTTCTCGAACAGCATTTTCAAGTTTTCTATAATTTGCATCAACTTTTGATGATGTTGTAACCATTTTATCTTGTAATTCATTCTCATAAATTTCTGATTCTCCTATTATTGGAGAAAGTTCTTCGATTTTTACAACATTTTTAATATTAATATTCGCTGAATCTGCTAAAAGCGTTGCATGAGAGTAAGCATTTTTAATTGCTGCTTTTTTCGCTTGTTCCTTTACTTCTACACTTGCGCTAAATACAGGCTGACACATATCTAAAGTAAATGAATAGCGCGGTTTTCTGAATAATTTTTCTAACGTAGAGACAGCTTGTAATAAACGAGATATCTCGGAACAGGAAACAATAATTTTCTGCTTTGCTTCCTGTCTTATTCTTCTGCGATTTAAAGAGCGTTCCCGTACATCCATACCTCCTTCTTTTAATTCAGATTCTTTTAAACCGTTTGATAACAAAGTTTCAATACAAAGATTGCGTAGAATCGTAATTTCATTTAAAGGAATTTTTGTGCGATTTGTCCATACAATTATATTGATATTCGCAACGTATTTTTGTACTCTTTCTAAATACTTCGATTCTCCGATAACTTCAATGTGAGATTGCATATTAATTCTTCTATTGTAGAATAAACAATTATCTAAACTCCAGCACTAAGATAAAACAAATAAGGAAACAAAATTGTCAAATGCTTCCCCATAAAGCTATATGCTGAGTACCGGGTGTAATATCCATATGACGATGCTTTAAGTAAGAACAATATCGTAAATAATCAGTAATAATTGGTGTGAGGATAAAACAAGATAAAAAAATAAAATAAAAATGGTTTCAGCTTATCCCTATATTTAAGAGCCTTGAAAGCAACTGTCATTATTGACGATTTTTGGTTTATTATATCCAACATCTTGCACCATCTAAAAATCTTGCCCAGTCTGATTTATCAGACTTTGTATATTAGCCTAAGAATTTATTCTAAGGCGCTGTTGAGAATGGTGCAACTCTATGAAAAAACAAACTTTATTCTAATAAATTAGTTTGGGGGGAATTGAAGGTTATTTACTTATCGAAGATATTGCTAAAATTACCCGAGTCTGTATTTACGATCGCGCTGGATATGGTTGGAGTCATTGTAGCCCTTTTATTTGGGTTGATAGCCCGGAAATTATTTTAAATAAATTAGGTTATAACAATCAATAGAAAACCGATAATTATTATACTAAATCTCTTATGAGTATTTCTAAATTAATTTCCCGTATCGGATGGATTTACGTCATTTTATTTTTTCTATGGATTGCATTACGCTTTCTCTTCTTCGATAGTTTATGGGTATTGGCTTTAATCAATACTTTAGCCTTATATCTTTTTGTTCCTTTAGTAATATTTTTACCCTTTGCGCTGTTATTTAGAAAATCGTACTTATTTTTTGGGCTTTGTTTTCCTTTGGGTTTGTTTATTGGCTTGTACAGTTCCTTTTTTCTACCGTCTTTATCAATTCCTGTTTCTCAAAACCAACAAACCATAAAAGCAATGACATTCAATATGCTTCGGAGTAACACCGACTATGATTCAATAGTTAAAATGGTGGCTGAAAATAATCCCGATATTATCGGTTTACAAGAAGTAACTCCGCAAGCTGCACCCATTTTAATTAAACGTTTGGAAAAGGGTTATCCCTATCGTGCTTTTCATCCCATTGAACTTTCTCATAATGTCGGAATTTTAAGTCGTTTTCCCATTGACAAACTTATTGCTTTACCCGCACCACCTATAAAACGCGGAATTCAAGTAACCCTTCGTTTAAAGAATGGAGAACCAATAGAGGCAATAGTTGCACATTTAATTCCATTTTATCCCCTGAATAATTTTTATCGATTAGCTCAAGATTGGTATGCTAATCGTGCCAAGGAAGTGTCTTATTTAAGTAATATCGTAAAACAGTATGATGAGCCAGTAATAGTTATGTGTGACTGTAATTTTACAGATACTTCAGAAACTTATTCTCAAATGCAAAATGCAATGAGCGATAGTTTTCATCAAGCAGGATGGGGTTTTGGACATACATTTAAAGGTAAACATTTTCCTGTAGGAAGAATTGATTATATTTGGCATACTGAAGATATTAAAACTCTTGAAGCTTACGTTGCAAAGGGAGGAGGTTCAGATCATTTTCCGTTAGTTGCGAAATTGCAGCTTGTAAAATAGAACAAAGCTTTCATAATTACTTTTAGATAAAATATCAGATAGAACGCGATTAAGTTGCCTGGTTGTATGGGAGACTAACCATGACAGTAACTCTAGCCAAATGGACGATAGCAGAATATCACCAAATGATTGAAGCGGGAATATTTGACAATCGTCGCGTGGAATTGTTGAAGGGAGAAATTGTAGAGATGTCACCAGAAGGGGAACCCCATGCTTATTTTAGTAGTGAAGCTGAAGAATACTTAATTTATTTATTAGGTAGACGTGTAAAAGTTCGTCCAGCAAAGCCCATTACACTTCCCAATAATTCCGAACCCGAACCAGATATTGCTATTGTTGAACCATTAGGACGCGAATATTTAGAACATCATCCTTATCCCGAAAACGTTTTCTGGCTAATAGAGTATTCTAATTCCAGCTTAGAAAAAGACTTAGAAACGAAAACAAAAATTTACGCTGAAGTCGGAATCATTGAATATTGGGTAGTAAATCTTAAAAAAAGGCAATTAATTGTATTTAGAGAACCATCTGATGGGGAGTACGCTTCAAAATCTACAATAACCGAAGGGACGATTTACCCGTTAGCATTTCCGGATACCGCTGTATCGGTAGATAGGATTGTCAGTAACTGATTATTCCCAGTCCAAAATCCTAAATGATTCTCATACTTAAATCTAACCATTTTGACTGAGTAATCGGCGCACTACTCGAAATATAATCAACTCCGGTTTCAGCGATATCGCGAATAGTTTCCAGTGTGACGTTACCGGAAGCTTCAATTTTCACTCTATTATTATGCTGACGAATAACTTTCACAGCCTCCCGCATCATATCCGGCTTCATATTATCCAACATAATAATATCGGCTTTGTATTCCAAAGCCTCTTTTACTTGTTCTAAATTTTCAGTCTCCACTTCTATAGTTAAAGGATAAGGAATTCGAGAACGAATTTTATTTACAGCTTTCCCAATTCCACCCGCAGCAACAATATGATTGTCTTTAATCATTACCGCATCATCCAAACCCATCCGATGATTAATAGCACCACCAACTTGAGTCGCATACTTTTCTAAAATTCTCAAACCAGGTGTTGTTTTACGAGTATCTACAAATAAAGTCGGTAAATCGGCGATTTTTTCAACATATTTCCGAGTCAGCGTCGCAATCCCGCTCAAACGCATCGCTAAATTTAAGGCGACTCTTTCACCCGTTAATAAAGCATCAAGGGAACCTTCCATCTGAGCTATAACTTTACCTTGCTCGCAAAACTCCCCTTCCTTCACCAACGCTGTAAAATCAACTTTTTCATTCAAAAGCTGAAATGCTCTCCCCGCAATTGGTAATCCAGCAACTACACCATCAGCTTTGGCTATCCACCGCGCTTTACCTTCCGCTTCACCTTGACTTAGAAGAGATTGCGTAGTGCGATCGCCCCTGCCGATATCTTCTCTTAACCAGTCTTTCAAATGATTATCTAAAACAATAAATGGAGGCAATACAGCAGTTATAGTTTTCATAATGGTTGCTCTAATAGAAAATTTTGCGTTCCCAATTCTTAAGGTAGTACTCCACTCCTTTGAGCGATAAATCGCTTACTACAAACCTTCTAATTCCCAATCGGCGGTGCAAGTTCTGCACGGGGAGTTCCGCCACCACCAATACTATTCGAACTATTATTATCGACAATATATAATGCCTGAAACAGTTTCATGAAATCATCGTAAAATTTGCCGCTTCTAGTCTCGAAGTCATAGCTGTACTTTTTACGAAACTCGTCGGTAACTCCTTTTTCTACTGCAAAGTAATGTGCATCCCAGTCTGAATCTTCTACAACATAAGCACCGTAATTTTGCAAGGCATCAAATATCTTTTTAGCTGCTGGTGTTTGTAATTTAAGACTTTTCTTTGTGGTTTCTGGCGGAATTGCTAGCAATGAACCCTGTACTAAAGCATGATTTTGACCACCATACCTCTTTCCTGCATAATCATCGGCATGACTTGCTGGCCAGCGATAACCACGTATTTCATCGTCGTAAAACAGATATTTTTCCGCCCAAATTACAACTTTCAAAGCGTGAGGAATCGGTTTATCGTTTGTAAGTTCGCCTTTACGAATTGAACCACCAATTGAGGATAACCCCGAACCAAAGTGCGCTCCTCCGATTCCTTCTCCATAGATATCTACGTTTTCATATCGCCAACCGTATAGCGAACCTTCTTTTTCGCAACGAGCTAAGGGTGAAAGCTGTACTAACGTTCTACCATCTGGCATTAAGAAGGCTGAAGCGTTGTTTGGTGTATAGTGTGGTTCTTTCGTCGCGTCTGGAACAATCAAATCGTCGGGAATCGGTACGGCAATATCCATATATTTTGTACCCGTACAGCGCCCTTCACCCCAAGCACCGGGAGCGTAAACCTGACGGTACGGGTATGTATCTTTTAGCTGAAAAAAATATTCTTTGTCTGCGGCTGCTTGCTGGGATTTACCTATACTCGCTTTAACGTAACGCGCATTGGAGCCTATGGGCATATTCCAAATTGATGTAGACAAAAAGGGCTGCAAAAACTTGTCTCTTTCGGACGTTTTACCGAAAGTCGGACAGCCCCACGCTAAAGCCATAATTATGCCAATCAAGAAAACAACCAAAATACGCAGCCAGAACGGACTTGTTAGAAATGAAAGGTTTTTCATCGAATAAAACAATCGCATCAATTTAGATTTTTTAGATAAATAGTTAAGAAATAATAAAGCATTTACTTGAATGATGGTCATTATGATAAATCCCCAATCCAAAGCTTTAGTTAGGGGTTGCTTTCTTCATTTCTTTTCAAAAAACCTTTAGAAAAATTATAGATTATATGTATTTATTTACTTTGCGCTGTTAGCTATGAAAAAGCATAATTCTAAATGAAGATGTTTTGGTTGAGCGTATAAATCAATCTGATTAATTTACAATACCTGAATATTGTAGCAACAGGCGCAAGGCTCTTAAACAGGCTCTCTAACGGTATAATCGCAAAACTCTCACTTCTAGCTCAAACCGTTGCAATCTCAATGCTAAAGACTCTTGTCTCAATCTAATTACCAGAAAAATGTTAACCGAAATGATTTCGTGGTATTTACTGAAGTTTAATTAATTATTGTCGATTACAAAGTAAAATAAATGACTTGTCTTCAAATTAGGTTGTTTATCACCAAATTCCCTCTACTTAAAGCTTGAGATCGATTTAATTATCGCGATCGCCTAACTCGAACAGCAGATAAATACAACCTTTTATACATATACGCTTGCGAGTATTCAATATTTTGATTGCTGAGCTAAGTATTTATACTTTTATGTAGTAATATAAAATAATAAAATATAAAAAGTAACTTTTAATAAACTTTGGCTAAAAAATGCAAAGTTGAACGGGAAAACATCATATGAAAGTTTGTTTAACTGATGGGTGCCCATAACGGCTTTTTTTTTTCATATTGAGTTTGATTCCAATTTTCATAGGTAAAGAGGTAAAAAAGGGAAGTGAATTCACAAACCCTCACACAAAACAATCGTAAGTACGATGCACGTCAAATAGCGCGATTCTATCGCCTACGTCCTTGGTTAGGTTGGGGACGTGCAATTAAAATTGTCTGGAATTTTGCCTGGTTTATTCTGGGTCTAAAGTGGGATGAATGGCAGGGAGTAGCCGAACGCAATAAGCTGAGACGAGCCGTTCACCTACGAAAAATTCTAGTGCGTTTAGGCCCGGCGTTTATTAAAGTTGGTCAAGCTTTATCAACGCGGCCCCGATTTAATCCGCAAAGATTTTCTAGAAGAATTGATCAAATTACAAGATCAGTTGCCACCGTATGATAATGCTCTTGCTTTGAGAAAGATTCAAAGTGAGTTAGGTCATCCAATCAAAGAAATATTTAGCGAACTTTCTCCGGCTCCGGTTGCTGCGGCAAGTTTAGGTCAAGTTTATCGCGGTCGTTTGCACACGGGTGAAGAAGTTGCTGTGAAGGTACAGCGACCAAATTTACGTCCGATTCTTTCGCTTGACTTATATTTAATGCGCTGGGCTGCTGGCTGGTTGACTCCTTGGTTGCCTTTAAATTTGGGACACGACTTGACATTAATAGTTGATGAGTTTGGTACCAAATTATTTGAGGAGATTGACTATTTAAATGAAGGTCGTAACGCTGAAAGATTCGCTACTAACTTTCGTAACAGTCCGCACGTTAAGGTTCCGGAAATTTACTGGCGCTACACTACAACCCGCGTTTTAACTTTAGAATGGCTCAACGGATTTAAGCTGACCGATACCGAAAGTATCATTGCAGCAGGTGTAGATCCACAATCCCTGATTGAAATTGCGGTAACTACAGGTTTACAGCAGTTGTTAGAACATGGTTTCTTTCATGCTGACCCCCATCCGGGTAATTTGTTTGCCATGCCAGATGGTAGAATGGGCTACATCGACTTCGGTATGATGGATCAGCTTAATGAAACTACCAAGGAAACTCTTGTAGATGCGATTGTTCATCTGATCAATAAGGATTATACCGACTTAGCAGGCGATTACGTAAAGTTGGGTTTTCTAACGACTGATACAGATATTCGTCCGATTGTACCGGCTTTGGAAGCGTTACTTGGAGATGCAATTAATCGCAATGTCGGCGATTTCAACTTCAAGACAATAACCGATGAGTTTTCTAAACTCATGTACGAATTTCCTTTCCGAGTCCCCGCTAAATTTGCTTTAATTATTCGTTCCTTGGTGACTCAAGAAGGTATTGCACTATCGCTAAATCCTAACTTCAAAATTGTAGAAGTCGCATATCCTTATGTAGCGCGGCGATTGCTAACGGGTGAATCTGCCCAACTGCGACGAAGATTAATCAACGTACTGTTCAAAGATGGTACATTCCAATGGGAACGATTGGAAAATATGATTGCGATCGCGCGTACCGACAACGATTTTGATTTGTTACCCACAGCACGAATGGGTCTAGAGTATTTACTGAGCGATGAAGGTAAGTTTCTGCAACAGCAGTTGGTACTTGCACTCACTGAAGATGACCGTTTACACGCCCAAGAAGTGCAGCGCTTGTGGAATATGGTCAAAGACGATTTAAATCCATCTCGCTTATTCGGTGCGGCTTTTGGAGTTTTGACTCAGTATTCCCGAGAAAGAGTTGCAGCAATATTACCTCCCTTGGGCACTTCTAGTTCTATGAATAAATGACTGTCGTTTACCGACAAATTGGTTTATAGAGACGTGATATATCGCGTCTCTAGATTATTTATAGAAACAGGGAAAATTTTTCTTTGTGCAATCGGGGTTAGGTTTACGAAATTTCAAGTAAAATGCAATACTTATTAAACAACCTCTTAGAAGGCAGTATATAAATTAGGAGTTTTCATGTATTATTATCCTTCAGATCCCCCGTATTTAATTTTAGTTTTGGGATTTTTTATCGCCGTAACTTCCGGTGCTGCATTAAGCGGAACTTTAAAAGTAATTTCAAAAACATGGCGTAAAAAGGGTGCTGAAAATTCTGCTCCTCGTTTCTCCAATAAACAGTTGGTTGTACCATTTATCGGTATTACTATCGGTATTGGATTATTTCTTTGTTCGGGTTTAGCAATATTTGGTTTTCCAAATTGGCTAGCTTTAGCAATTGGTTTACCAATTACTCTTTTAACCTGCATCTTAACTGGTTTTCAACTAGGAAGTATGATGACTTATGCTGAAAGCCGAGGATTTCAATCTTTGGATTTGGATTCTTTTAGCTAGAATTAATAAGTTTAGAATGAGCTATTCGCCGTTTGTAAGTTGTGTTTTAAGAAGCAATTTGTGAGCGGCGAATTTTTTTGGGTTAAGACGGTGTTTCCAAAATAAATTTCAAGTAGGGTGTATTACGGCTTTTAGGGATTTGATAGGAAAAAGAACAGGTAAAAATTTGCCAACGCACCAAGGGTTATTGGTGTTGGACGGTTTAATATGATTAATTCGGGAAATGGTGCGTTACGGCATTTTAAAAATGGCAATGTATAACTTAAAAATACCGAAGCCGCAACACACCCTACAAAAAAGAGTTAGATAAATTATCTAACCCCAAGAAAACTTTAATTTTTTCTGATTTTTTAACTATTTACGACTTCAATGAACGCAAGAAACTTTTAGCTTCATTCATGGTTTTTTGCCAAGAAGTTGGCTTTGGCTTTTCTGGAAATACTGGTGGTGGTAATTGTGGGTTCAAGTTGCGGTAATGTTCCCAAATCTCCCAATAAGGACAACCTGGCTCGATGCGAATACCTGCCCAATGCAAGTACTGTAAAGGTTGGTTGACTGTTGGATCGACTAATTTATTTCCTTCATGTAAGAAGTGAGATGTTCCTCCCCAGTTTCCTGGTGCTTTACCTTCTCTATTAACTATGTTGAAACGGTTGGGAATCCGCTTGAGTAACATATAGTTGATGATTGGTTGATCGGATGTTTTTTCGGAGAAATCAAAGTATTCGGGATGTTGGGCACATTCTGCAAAGGTTTCGTATAAATCCTGTTCGGATATCAGGTTTTTCTTGGAACCCCAAAAGCCACCGTTAAATATGTCTTTGACTTCGCTTTCGCTAAATACTTTTTCTTCTAAGACTGTGGAACTAAATACGTTTCTTATTCCACCTAAATGTTGATAATCACAGCAAATAAAGTCAGTATTTTGTAAGTAGTTGAGATTATCAATAATTCTTTCAAAGACGACAATATCTGTATCTATATACAAAAACTCATCGAAGGGACCAAACCAACAGGCTTGCTTGCGGAATTGATTGGGACGAGCAAAGAATTTACCACCGAATGTTTCGTATAATTTATTTGACAAACGATCGATAAATTCTAAATCTTGGTAAACTTCGACTCCATAATATTTGCCGAGAGTGTCAGCAATTTTGTGATAATTATCATCATAGGGAATCATCACAATGGGAGTTTCTTTATCATGGAGACGAATGCTATTTAGTAAAGCAATAGCATGATCTGTCACCTTATCATTCGCAATTATATAAATTCCTTTAGTCATGATTTATGCTCCAGCTTTTATTCCTAATCTTTTCAAAACTCGGGTGCTTAAACTTGGGGGTGCGTTGTAAGCTACGGGTTTGGTGGTAAATTTTGGTCGCTTATCTGGTTCGTGTAGGTAGCGGTAATGCAAAAAGGTTTCGCGGTAAGGAAAACCAATATTTTCTCCATTACAAAGCCGTTTGAAGAATTTGGAAGATAAGCCGATATAGTGCAGATAAGTTAAGCATTTATCTCCGTCATATACCAGATTATCTCGTTCTTCAAGGTGAGGTGAAGTTACGCAACATCCAGTAAGTTCGCTTTTAGATAAATTCAAAGCAAAATTATATATATCAACTTCCGAACGCATTACCAGGTAGTTAAGAATAGTATTTATGGGGGCATTTTGATATAATATTTCTGCTTCTCCCGATTGCAGCTTAGATAACATATTTTGACGAGTTTCTTCGTTAAATAAATCTTTTTTCCCACCGTACAAACCAGTACAGAATATTTCGGTATCCAGTCGAGATTGCGGGAAAATATCTAGCAGTTTTTGGGACTTTGTATTGAATACATGATCCAAATCTTTATACTGGAAGTCATAGACAACAAAGTCATTGCGATCTAGTTGCTTGAATATGTAATCTAGCGAATTGAGTACCAGAATATCAGCATCCAAGTATAGAAACTTATCAAAAGGGCCATTAAAACCACCGAATCTTCGATGCATTCCCAAACGGTAAATTCCTGAAATACCCTGTTCTTGCCAAATTTTAAAAGCTTCGGGGTGTGCTTTCCATATTTCTGTAGAATAATCTTCCCAAAGCTTCATTGCAGAATAATCTTCAAATATTTCTACATTGCTTCTATTTTTGATATTCTCTCGTACTAATTCCAAATCTTCGTTATATGGGACAATCAAAATCGGATACTTATTACCAACATTGACTTCAATCGAATTGAGTAAAGCTACTACCTGATCGTAAACTCCATCATTGCCTAGTATGTAAATTCCTTCAGTCATTTAAGCCTCCGTAAATTCTAAAAATATTAAGATATCCCGATCGATTGAAAAAAAAGGGAGCTTTGCCGAAACTCTAAACGATAGCGAAACATTTTTGAAATATTTCGACAAGCCAATCCTTTTTTATGCATAGTTGGTAATCTTAAAAAGCTTTTCAACTAGCTAATAATTCCATAACTTTTGAATAATACCAGATATTGCGATCGCGATTTTCCTGAAGACTATCTGGATAAGCACGACAATCTTTTAGATAATTTCTCCAATTATCTTGATTGCAGAGAAATTTATTTTCATAAGGTGATTCAAATAATGTTTTATTGAATATGGAAACTTTGAATTTAGCTTCAAACCATTTTTTAACTGGATAGAGAACTGGTAAATGCTTCAGAGTATAAAATTTACTACTAAAAGGAAATGCGAGTACTTTTCTACCTAACAGTGTTCCCCAATAAGCACCATGATATGAACTGGTGATTATAGTTTCTCCAGAACCGAGGAAATCAAAAATTTCATCAATACTTTGATGATTATTGGTCATAGTTGGAAATTCGGGAAAGTTGAGTTGAAACTTTTTGTGAGAAAAAACCACAAATTCATGTTTAATATCTCGCTTTCTATCAAAGCTAGGATGCATACAACTTACACATGGAACCCAATTATCTAAATAATCACTATCGCGGATTCCAACTAAATCAAATCCTTGAATATATGCTTGATAATCAAACTTTTTAATCTCATCAAATTTATTGGTACCATAGATTTGTTGTCCAATTCCCCATGAAATAAGCCTACTATGCTTTTTGCTCTTTACTAGCTTCTGAAATGAATCATGGAATCTAGTAAAGAGCAACCCTCCACCTCCAACAATTACATCTTTACCCTGAATATTTTCAGGAGTAATATGACGAATATCTAGGGGTTCAACTTGATAGCCGGGGAAATCAAAATAATGTGATGGTGCCGAATATAAATCACCAATGTTTGTAGGATCTATTACATGAGAGCTAATAATTTTTTTCACGATAAAATACTAAATATAATTATGCGATAACTTTATCTACAGCCAAACTATCTTCAAAGTATGTATCAACAACACCCTGAATATCTGATATGAACTTTTCGGTTGAGAATAAATACTTTCGATCTTCAAGAGATGCTATTAATTGCTTTTGCTGATTTTCATCCTTGAGGGTTGCAATTATCTTTTCAACTGCCTCATCCTCAGAATTAAACAATAATTCCTGATTGCGATCGCCAACTATTTCTACCTGGCCACCTATACTACGTACAAATGGAATAGCACCTGCTTTAACCATTTCTGCAATTGATATTCCAAATGGTTCTTTTTTATAGTGAATACCATATTTACATCTACTCAGAAGCGTTGCATATTCTTCATAAGGTCGATTTTCGTGTAAAGTAATCCAAGAAGAATTTTCTGCCACCAGTTTGTTGATCGTTCTCTTGTATTGCCATCCGTAGATACCACCACCACCACCAGTGATATGTAACTTAATGTCAAAGCCAGCTTCGCGAACTCGTTTGAGTATTTTTATGGCGCGATGTGGTTCTTTTGCCTTGACGATTCTACCACTGCAAATAAATGAGTCTTCTTTTTCCTCCCACGAAACATATTGGGTGGGAATAACAACCGGAGGAAAAAGTACTTTCGCATCAATATCGTAGGCTTTTTCAACCCGCTTGAAAATCGCTTCTGAATTAACTAAAGAGATATTTTGACGCAATGATTCTTCAGAAAAATTGGATAGTTTATGATAAAACTTTATTTCTTCAAAAACTCCCGGCCAATGAATATATTGAATCCCTTTTCGTCCCATATCAATCGCATTATAGCCAGACATGGATAAATCATATAGATGACAATGTTTTTTAAATTCACGTAATAATAGATGTAAGAAAAAATGCCGACAATGTTGGCTATTCGCAATCAAGAAATAACAAGTCTTAGTTAAATATTTAGGAACAAGCTGATGAATTCTGATATTTTCCGTTGATATATTAGTCCCATACATTGAGTTCAGTTTCTGAATATTAATGGAGCCAACAGTAAAAAGTGTAATGTCGTATTTATCCATTAAAGCCTGTATCATCCATAGTCCTACAGCTTCTGCTCCCCCACCAGTAAAATAGGGATAATAAAATGCGATTTTTTTTCTATTTAACATTTGCATAATTTTTAGTTAATATATTGTTTAATTGCCAAATACTAATCAGCAACGCAGTTTAGTTCATCGTCTTGGAGCGCGTTTGGTTTCTCTCCATGAAATTGCATTTCGTACAGTCGAGAATAATAAGCTCCTTTACTCAGAAGTTCTTCATGGGTACCGACTTCAACAACCCTTCCTTGTTCCATTACCGCGATTTGATCGGCTTTTTGAATTGTGGATAGGCGGTGGGCTATCACTAAGGTAGTGCGATCGCGACTTAAATCATCGATGGCTTGCTGTACCAATCTTTCTGAAACCGTATCTAATGCGCTAGTTGCTTCATCAAGAATTAAAATATCCGGATCTCGCAGCAATGCACGGGCAATTGAGATGCGTTGTCGTTGTCCTCCCGATAACATTACTCCGCGATCGCCGACTATAGTGTCAAAACCTTGGGGTAACTTGACAATAAATTCATAAGCATTTGCACGCTGTGCTGCTTTTATGACTTCATCTTCACTAGCATCAGGGTCTTCCATAAGCAATGTTTGCAAGTGCAGTGTCATTAAATAAGAAAGTATCTTGACTAACAATTCCCATTTTCATCCGCAATGACTTAAGGTCATAATCTTGCAGGTTTACTCCATCAATAATTATGCAACCAGAACTAGCGTCGTAAAATCTTGGAAGTAAATCTGCTAAAGTCGATTTACCTGCACCAGAACCACCAACTAATGCTAAAGTTGTTCCTTTGGGTAAAGTCAAATCCACACTTTGAATAACTTGCTTTTCATATCCTGGATAAGCAAATGTCAAGTCTTTGAATTCAATTTTTTCCCTTAATGCAGTATATTCAACTTCACCATCTCCCATAAAAGGTTTATTTTTGCGACTCAAAAAATCGATGACAAAATCTACAGCAGCTGAATTTTTTGCAAAAGTACTACGTAAGTTATTCAATTGCGATACAAGTGGTAACAATCGCATTAAAACTAATAAATACGTTAATAATATTGCTGAGAGAGAGGCAATTCTATCTGCAAATATAGCTCTGGCGATAAAAACAATGATTATTAAAGAAACAATGCCAACAAATTCACTAGTTGGAGCTATCATCTCAGAATATAGTTGGGATTTATATTCAGCATCTTCCTTTCTCAAAATCAGATGATTAATTTTCTCTTCAGTTATATCCTCATTAGCATTTGCTTTAATAATCCGAATTCCGGAGATACTCTCAATAACTGTGTTTGTCAAATTTTTCGCTACATTTGAAATTTCTTGACCTAATTTTTTAGATCGAGAAATAGGGAATTGACTTACCAGAGTAACTAATGATAAGAGAATTGTGGAACAAATAGTTAGCTCCCAAGAGATAGATAATAATATACCCAAGAAAACCAATATTGTGATTGATAGAGTGATTAAGCGAACAAAATTACTTAATGAACTTGCTGTTCGAGGAATCTCACCGTTAAAGCGATTCATTAAATCGCCCAATTTGCTCGTAGCAAAGTAATTAATATCTACCGCCATTAAAATATTAACTGCATCTTTCCGCATTTCTGAGGATAGCTTTCTGTTCAAAGAACCAGCAGTCAAAGCGCTCGCATATGTAGCAGCATTTTTAAAAAGTAAGGCAAGTATAATTGCTGCTGACATCGCTACTACTCGATAATTTTCGTCAATATTATCGAAAGGGTACATAATTGCTTTAATCAACGATGGAGCCTTGCTTAAATCTACTTCTTGACCAACTATCTTTAAAATAACTGGTACGATTAAAGTTGTACTTACTCCATTAAATAAAGCACCAGAAAATCCTAAAATAATTGAGATAACAATTAAGAAAGGATACTTTGTTGCAAACTGAGATATAAGAATTTTTTGTGACATTTCAATATATAAAATATATCAACTCATAAAATTAATTACTTTGACGCGCGAATGACGAAAGAAGAGCTCGCTAAATCAGCAATTCTAACCGCATTTTTCAGTATTCCCATAATTGTTCGATTCTAACAATTCCAGAACGGAGTGAATTGTCTCCCCATCGAGAAACTTTATCGATCGTGAGTAGGCGCTTTAGGAGTAGATAGCTACACCTGTCTAATAAATGGGGAATGGTGTGCATAATAAACGGAATGTTTATGTCTGTAGGTGCAACCATAATTGGTAGGGAACAATTAACATTTTTCATAACAATTAATATAAAAATTAGGTAGCGAGATATTAGTAATCTGTCTTGTTATAGTTTTGAAACTAGGTCTGATAGGATATTAGCCATTGCATCAATACTATAAAATTTAATACATCTTTCTCTAGCTCTTTTCCCTTTTTCAATTGCTTCTGGATAATTCTGGAAAATAGACTGAATTTTCTCAGCAATTTGTTCGGGACTACTAGAATCAACTATATAACCAGTGTCACCTAAAATATCTGGAATATCGCCTACTTTTGTCGCTAAAATTGGTTTCGCCATTGACATTCCATCTGTCAACTTTAAAGGGAACTGAGCCAAAGCCGCTGGAGTATCTCGTTGGGGAACAACAATAACATCCGCTGCTGCGACAATATCTGGCATTTTATCAGATGACTGTTTTGGTAATTGAATTATCCAACGTCCCCATTTTTCTATTAGTTGAGCATCATAATCATCATAGGGACTACCACCAACAATCACCAACTTTAAAGTGGAATCATTCAACTTATCCAAAGCAATTAAAACATCTTCTACCCCTTTATAAGGTCTTGGGGCACCGGGAAACATTAAAATTTTATGCTCGGAAAGCCCATAACGCTTTTTACTTTCTTCAGAGTTATAAAGTTCGGGATTAAAAAGCGAAGTATCCTTCCCATTGGGAATATAAACTCCACCAAACTTTTCTTTTAAAAATTGAGTATGGATGGTAATTGCATCAGCCTTATACGATATATCTTCCATCCATTTTAAATAAAGCTGATGGTCTGGATATCTCAAAGCTCCTTCCGATTTCAAAACATCCCTAGCAAACTGTTTTAAAGAAGGACGATAACGCCATTTTTCACCTCCAGACCAACTCAATTCCCAATCATCAATATCTAAAATTATTGGCTTTTGAGTCTTCAATCTTTTTAATAACGATAAACCAAAAGTAGTCATTTTTGGTCTCATCGCATAAACAATATCACCATCTATCTTATTTATAAGTTGAGAAGCTGATGATAAAAATCGTGGATAATTATAACCATTAAAACTGCAAACTTTAATTTCAGATTGAGAGCTTACTACTGATTCATTGCCAAAAACAAATCCTAAAATTTCAACTTGATATTCAAGCTTTTGGAGTGCTTGTGCAAGTAAAAATGAACGTACACCACCACCACCCCATCTACCCGCACCAGCACTGGATAAGTCACTAACAACTATAGAAACTTTTAGTTGTTTTTTGCTTTGCATACTTCTCCATAACAATTAAGTTCTGCTAATTTGCAATAAAAGATATTTGTAGAAGCCCCCAGCCAATTTAAGCAAAGTTTTAAAACTTCGTATAAAACGGCATTTACTCGATGTTTGTGTATAAAAACATGAGTCATAGTCTAACCCTGTATCTACTACTTATCCTAGAGCGAATTTACTGATAGTCCTAGAAAAATTTAAAGGATTATATTATCAGTTGAGTATTTTTACATAATTTAAAGCAAAGCCCATAATATCAATTTATAGAATGCAATGTAGCATAAAATACGTGCGGCTAGAGTATTTGTAGCTTTTTAATACTTAAATCTTGTTTTACGTACTTAAGTAATATTTCTGAAGGTAATATCACTTATAGTTCAACTAATATTCACATACATTACGTAATATTTACCTTATTTATATGCGTTTTTCACATATAGTCTGTTAGGTATAGGTCATGAGACATTTATCTAATTGATGGAATTACTTATGGTCGCTTTCGGGATTTACACCCTTGCAAACGATATAGTACTTGACCAGCTAGTTAAACAGAACGTTGGACAAACAACTTATCTTACGTAGTTCCAGTTACAAATGGTGACTACAAAGTAAATGTTAAGTTTGCAGAAATTTACTGGAATGAAGCAGGTAAAAGAAGTTTTGACTTATCTGCTGAAGGTCAATTAGTTATTGATGACCTTGATATCTTCGCAGAAGCAGGAGGTAAAAATCTTGCTTTAAACAAGTCTTTTGATATTACCGTCAGCGATGGAAGCTTAAATTTAGATTTCCTGACTAATTCTGATAATGCGAAATTAGCAGCCATTGAAATTATTGGTGGTTCAGCACCAAACCCCACAACACCACCAACTCCAACTACACCACCAAGCCCACCAACAAATCCCAACACAGGTACTATTCGCATCAATGCTGGTGGTAATGCCTACACCGATACAGTAGGTAATGTATGGATGAAAGACCAGTATTTTGATGCGGGCCAGACAACTTCTACTAATGCAGATATTTTCAAAACCGAAGAAGACAAACTCTATCAGACAGAACGCTGGGCTAAAAATTTAGGATATGACATACCTGTGAACGATGGTAACTACAGGGTTAATTTGCATTTCGCAGAAACTTATTTCGATGACTTCAACAAACGTATATTCGATGTATCTGTGGAAGGAGAAAGAGTCGTTGATGACTTAGATATCTTTGCTAAATCTAAGAATGCTTTTTTCCCAGGGAAAGATTCTGCTTATGTCTACTCCGTTGATGATGTAAACGTTAGCGATGGTTTTTTAAATCTAGACTTTGATGCTAGCGTAGATAATGCCAAAATTTCTGCAATTGAAATTGTTTCCCTGACTGGTCCTCAAGTTATTTTCAAACAAACAGATGGTAATACCTCTGTGGTTGAAGGTGAAGCTACAGGAGATAGTTATTCAATTATTTTAAACAGTCAACCAGCTAGTGATGTGACTGTTTACTTAAATCCCAACAGCCAAATTAATACAAGCAATAATAGTGTTACCTTTACTCCAGATAATTGGAATGTAGCTCAACAGATAACGGTTAATGCTTTAGATAATAATCTTGCAGATGGCAACCAAACTGTAGATATTACACACACCATTAGTAGCTCAGATGCAGATTATGAGAGTCTGAGCTTGCCTAATATCTCTGTTTATATAAGTGATAACGATACCGTTGCAATCGACTTTACTAAAAAGACAGTTGCAGCTATGTCTAAACCAACAGCAGCAGCTTGGGGTCCCGACCATAGACTTTATGTTGGCTCCTATTCGGGTGAAATCAAAGCATATACTTTTGATGATAATTACAATGTCATCGAGACTCAAACCATAACCACCATGAAAGGCTTATCTAATAAAAATATATTAGGTATAGCTTTCAACCCATACGATACTTCTGATTCTCCTACGATCTATGTATCTCATAACAAACTTTATGCTAATGGTGGTTCATTTTTTCCAGAAACCGAATTATCTCCCTACAGCGGACAGATATCAACCTTAGAAGGTCCAGATTTCTCTACCGTTACAGCATTAATAACCGGATTACCAGTTTCCAATCACGACCACGGTGTCAATAGTATGACCTTTGACAACGAAGGTAATCTATATGTTGCGGTTGGTGGAAATACAAATGCGGGTATATCAGCAGCTAAAATTGGTGGAATTCCTGAATCTCCCTTTGCTGCGGCAATTTTGAAGGCAGAAATTACAAAATCAGATTTTAATGGTGAGATCAAATATAAATTACCTACTGATTTTGTACCACCTCAAGGATTAACATTCGACCCCGCAGAAAGTCAGGTATTCGGGGATATAGCCAAGGTAGTGGATGGAGTTGATGTATCTGTATATGCTAGCGGTACACGCAATCCTTTTGATTTAGTTTGGACTACAGAAAACTTACTGTATGCAACAGACAATGGCCCGAATGGTGGATTTGGGGATGTCTCGACTTCCGCTACAACTCAAAAGCCAGTTAAAAACGCGCCAGACGAATTGAATTTAACTTTCACTTGTAAGAAGTCTCATACTTACCCGCAAGGGAAGTGTTGAGATGAATTACAATCCGAGCTTATGGTATTATGGCTTCGGTAGGTGTAGTCCAATTAAATGCAGAAATGCAGCCTACAAATAAAAGAAACAATTTGATAAAAAGTCCGTGGGGCGCACGGCTTCAAAGCTCGGTCAATGTTCTCATAGAGGAGTCGCCGAGAAGGCTACATCATAATCTGAGATTTGATGTAGGTGCGTCACAAAATATCAGTTTATCTAACCTTTTGTTTCGCTAAACTAGTTCTGGGGTGAATAAATAAAATTAGGAAGGCTATAGTTATGCAGGTATTTCGTTTACCAGTTCTTTCAGATAATTACATATTTCTGCTATACGACAATAAACAAAATATAGCTGCTGTAGTCGATCCAGCCCAAGCAAAACCTGTTTTAGATAAACTCCAGGAACTCAAAGCGGAATTAGTCGCAATCTTCAATACCCACCATCATTCCGATCATGTAGGTGGCAATCAAAAATTAATTGAAAAATTTCCACAATTGACAGTTTATGGTGGAAGCTCCGATAAAGGCAGAATTCCCGGACAACAAGTTTTTCTCGAAGATGGCGATCGCGTTTCTTTTTCCAATCGCACTGCTGATGTTTTGTTCGTTCCCGGACATACTCGCGCTCACATAGCTTATTATTTTCCTCCCGAAAATTCCGAAGAGACGGGTGAGCTATTCTGTGGAGATACTTTATTTGCTGGTGGCTGCGGTCGCTTGTTTGAAGGAACACCAGCACAGATGGTAAATTCCCTGAGTAAAATCCGCGCTTTGCCCGACAATACGCGGGTTTGGTGCGCCCACGAATATACTTTAAATAATTTAAAATTCGCCGTCACGGTGGATGGTAAAAACCCTAAACTTCAAAAGCGATTTGAGGAAGTTAAGGCACATCGCAGTCGGAATGAAGCTACCGTTCCATCGTTGTTAGGAGTAGAAAAACACACGAATCCATTTCTCAGATGGGAAGACACTGCTTTACAGTCGGCTGCAAATAGTAGCGATTCGGTGCAAACTTTTGCGCGGATACGGGGGATGAAAGATACATTTTGAATGGGGATAGGGCATGGGGCATTGGGGATAGGGCATTGGGAAAATGATTCCTAACTTTTAAGTCCTAATTCCTAACTCATAACTATTCATCGCGTTATTCAATAAATCCCGTCTTCTTGAGCAACATTCGTAATTCTACATAAGGAAGTTGAGTATCCTTCTTATTATTTCCCCACATATCAGCAAAGAAGTCTTGCATCAGAGCAATTATGCTCCGGTATTTGATGATACTGGTAACATAAAAATCATCTAACTTTATGTCTCCCTCGGTATGTATCTGCTTGATGTTGTCGAGCAATATAGATCCTAATTGATAAGGTTTTAAACCTTCTGCTATGCCATATTTTTGCATGATATTATGCTTCTGGTTCTCCGAACATGAATCATACGACCATCGAATCAAGATACCAAGATTTCGCAGAACTTCTCCGCAGTCGTAAAATGTGTTCTGTTCAAAGAAAGGCTCTTCATATGAAGTCAACGAAAAACTCTTGTCAAGTACTAAACCAAAATCGGTTAAATATGTCTGTTCGCCGTCAGTAAGGACGTTGCGAAAATGCGCGTCAAAGTGGATGATTCCCTTCGTTCTTAAAAAGTCAATCGTCGTGCGTAAGTCATCTAGGGCTAGCTGAAGTTTGTTGGGGTTTTCTCGGAGCCATGTTTCTAGAATATACGGTATGTATTCTAGGAACAAAACCAATTCATAGTTGGCGATCGCTCTATCTAACACGTACTTTCCGGCGTTTTCACTATTACCCCAGTATTCCACGTAATCTTTGAGACGCGACCCTATCCACATCCACACGTTGCCCAGAGAACGGAACAATCCGATAATGGTACATCAATGGAAAGTTAGCAATCGCCCCTTCTAATACCCAGTTAGTTGTCTTGATATGAGTTACGAGTTCCCGGAACACCCCAAAACCAGTTGAACCAAAGCCGTAGTTACAGTAAGTCGGCAAATTATAGAGATTTTTGGTGGAAAACTGGTTCTCATACTCAATGTTTGTAACCGGAATACGTTTCACAAAAACCTTGGATTCCCCAAGCACGATGGTGTGATTCATTCCCCAACCCGTACTTGACTCATTTGAATAACTATTAGCAAATAAACAGCGCAATTGTGCATTATCTAAATGAGCGATTTGCGAACTGAGCTTGAAGTACCTTTTCTTTCTAAGTTCTATATGGTTTTTAACCATTTTTCTATGTCACTGCAACAACGCCGGTTTTTCACTCTTTGAAATCAAATAATGCCTACAAAAACCGGATTATACTCTGCGCCATATACAGCATATTTCATCTTTGTGAGTTACATTCGGACGGGCAGGGATGCCCATCCCACAAGAGTTTTGTAATATGAGACTGTACCTCACTTATTGGCAAAGTGCTGTAATTCATGATTGATATGCTTCGCTACGATGAGCGATCGCTATAACAAATACCTTTACCAATTCATCGTCTACCGAATAGATTACCCTATAATTGCCGATTCGGTAGCGATAGTACCCGGCATAATCTCCCTTAAGGACTTTAATATTTGGGTGTGAGCGGGGAGTTTGCTCTAGTTGCTCCAAACATCGAGCGATTTTCTTCCCTAAAGCTTTGTCAGCATTGACATAAACTTTTTGGGCATCGGGATGTAGCAGAACTTCATACATCGGAGCGAAGATTTCTCCAGTTTGTGTAATCGGTTTTAGGAGTTGTTTGATTTTGTTTAACTCGCTCTAGTAATCCAGGAATTGCCAAAATTTCTTGAGTTGCAGCTTCGCTTTCAGCATTTGCCAAGTAAGCCGCAAAATCAGCAAGCACCTGCAACCGTTCTGGCGATAGTTGCTTAAGTAAGTCATTAAGTTGGCTCTGCAACTCTGTCACAGATATCATATCTGTTGATGATTTATCATCCATTGAGGAATCATCGGTGGTATTCATTGCTTACTTGGTAATTTTCTAGGTTTTATGTCCATTGTAGGGCAACAAATAAAGAGGTAAATATTATCTACTGCTTGCACTTTACAGGACTAAACCTTGCCACAAAAATACAATTGTCTCTGAAATAGCATTCTCCGTATCAGTTTCTTGATGCGAACCGATATTTTCTGATAATGCCAAATTATGTAAATACGAAAGCAAAACGCTTGCAGCAGTTGCAACGTTATCTTTACGAATCCTTCCCAAATCTGCTTCTGCATTCAAATATTCTGTAAGTTTATTACCAAGTTGAATCGCAGGCATGGTATGGCGTTGCAGAAAAGTTTGCATATCGAAGGATGGATGGCTGATCAGCGTTAAAAAAATTGGCATCACTTCGCGGAAGTAGTCAACAATCTGCAAGCTGATTGATTTCAAGTTTTCATTTACCTGTTTCTCTCCAGGCTTCACGCAGAATATAACCTCAAGTTGGGCTTCTGGAGGTACCATTGCAGCAAAAAACAGGTCTTCTTTTGTGCCAAATCGCTGGAAAATCACTGCTTCAGAAATACCAACTGCTTTAGCAATAGTCTTTGTCGAAGCTTTCACCCCCTGCTTGAGAAAGTGCGATCGCGCTACGTTCAAAATCTCTTCATCTGCAATCGTTTTATTGCGAGGCATTCTTTTTTACTTTAACTTTCTCACAAAATAATGCCGTGTTCTCGACGAATTTCCAGCAAAGACATTTCCTTAAGTTGGGACAATTCTTCGATAGCTAACTTCTTTTTCATCCGCAAGCTTTTGGAAATAATACCAATGATGCGCGGAAGGCTGGTAAACCAAATACCCAACAACTTAAAATGCCCAATTTTAGACAAAACACTTTTATGCTCAATACTTGCAACTGCACGATGCATTTCACTGATGTTCGCTGTTGTTGCAAAAAGCATCCATAGATGTGCGGCAATTTCCTCTCGAATAGAAGTACCACAGTTAAACAACACGTGTACGGCATCATGTTGTTCCAATGCTTGGGTTACTTCTGCAGACATTTTGTTTGTCATATCGTCATGCTCCAAGCTACGCAATTTTTGAATTGCCTCACCCAAGGTAGTTGAAGCATCGCAATCCAAATGTTGATTCATGGGAATGCCTTTATATAAGTAAGTGCTTGCTCATTTAGCATAGCATTAATAAGTAGGCGCTTACTTATTTTGCTCGAATTAGCTGTTAGATTACGACTTCTTAGTTTCTTTTTGCATAAAACCTTCAAAGTACTCTACTTCACCACATAAGTTATAAGGGGTTCAGGGAGTGCGAGCCGGAAAGCTCGCTGGTTTTCACGAGGGAGCGAGACGCTCCCACTACATTTTGATTACCCAATAAAACTAATGTGCAGCAATACTATTTATGTTGATTTTTTAAGATGCAGCTAACTGTCAATTCCTCTGATATCGCATTCCTGGAAGCTGGCTTACTAAACCCATTAATTCCAACTGTAATAAAGCACTGGAAACTTCTGATGCTGGCATTTTGGTTTGTTGAATTATAAAATCAAAGGGCAAAGATTCTGAAGAAATTGCTTTCATTACTTGGTGTAATTCTGCTGGTAAATCTGGTAACGGCTTTTCTATATCAGGTGTCAAATTTTCTACATGAACTTGAGGAATTGCACCTAACATTTTTAATAATTCGTCCAACTCTTTGAGAATAGGAGTAGCACCTTGAGAAACTAATTTTAAGCATCCTTGGGAAGAAAAATCATCGAGTCTTCCCGGCAATGCGTAAACATCTCTACCAAATTCGTTTGCGTAGTCGGCGGTAATCAAAGCACCGGATTTTTGAGGAGCTTCCATAACTAAGACAGCGCGAGACAAACCCGCAATAATTCGATTGCGCCGGGGAAAGTGAGTGCGATGAGGTTGAGTTTTTGTGGGATATTCGCTGACAACGAAACCTTGATTCAAAATATGCTCGTATAGTTTGCGATTTTTTGCGGGATAAACTACATCTACACCCGTACCCAAAGCGGCGATAGTACGTCCTCCGGCTTTAATTGCAGCTGAATGTGAAGCGGTATCGATTCCTTCTGCTAAACCAGAAACTACCGTAAAACCATTTTGTACCAAAGCGGTACTAATGCGGCGCGTCCAGCGGATTCCGTACTCTGTGGGTTGGCGCGTCCCTACTATGGCAACGAGGGGTTTTTGTGCCAAATTTTCAGCCTTATCCACCTTGCCACAATAGTAAAGTACGGCTGGAGGGCTGGGAATTTCCAGCAATAAGCGCGGATAGTCTGCATCTGCGGGAGTCCAGAAATTGGGGTTTTCTTGTTCGTGCTGTTTCAAGAACTGTTCTGGATTTATTTGGGAACGTTGTTTAGTTATCTTTTGCAAAGTTTGAAAACCAAAACCTTCAACCTCTCCCAATTGCGAAGAATTTGCTTCCCAAGCAGTTTTCGGCGAACCAAAATGTTGGTAGAGTCTTTGCAGTAAAACTGGCCCCAACCCCCGAAACCCGCGACCAAGCCAACCAGTACGCACGTTCTTCTGTCAATTTTCTATCCTCAACCCTACTGGTTTAGTATTCCCAGAAAGACAATGAACAATTATCAATTATCAATTATCAATTGGGGAGATGCGGAGATGGGGAGAGCGGGAGAGCGGGAGAGCGGGAGAGTTAGGAATTAGAAATTAGTGAATAAAACTTCTACCCCCTCTTCTCAATGCCCAATCCCCAATGCCCCATGCCCAATTCTTAACCTTTAACCTTTAACTTTTGACCTTTTAGATATTCAAATACTGATTTATCTCCAATATCGGGGGGAATTGCTTGTATGGTTTTACGAATTGCAAAAACTAAAAAAAATACTGCCCAAACTACTAATAAAACTTTTTCTACTTCTAGGGGAAGAATCTTTGTCATGTGTCCTAAAAGTAACAACGGAACTATGGGAGTTAATAGTTTGGTTTCTAATCGATTGAAACAAAAAGCTTCTTTAAAATAAATACCTGTTAAAGCTGCAAAGGTAAAGCCAATTCCTAATATAGTTAGGGGATAATTGTAAATTGTTTCTGCTAGGGTTTGGGTGTTAGAGAAAGCAAAAACAATTGCGGAAATACTGCCAATTGCCCAAAAAACTTGTAATAGTCTGTGCAACTCTACCATGTAGATATGAATGCTTAACAAGCTGACTCCAAGAGCAAGACTAAAACCAGCGTACAAGAATGTGATTAATTGTAAGTTGGGATTATCGCGAAATACCAAGGCTGTACCAATAGCAAAACAAAGTGCGGCGATCGCCAATCCCGCACGGTAGATAATTACGCCCAATCGGTCATCTTTAGTAATCGTAAATTCGCCAAATTGACCTTGATAGCTTTCTGGCATCGGTGCTGTTTGTGTTGTCATATTTATAATAATCCTGTTTGATTTTTTAAATTATTCGTTTAGATGGTGCATAGCGCATTGGGAATAGGGCATTAGAAATAAATAGCGCAGGCTAAGCTTAAAAACAGTGGGGTTCTTATGTAGTTATTTGATTTATTAGAATAATTACATTTTGATATATCTATGCTGCGGCTGCTACCGCATTAAATATGAATTTACATATTTTAGCTATTTGTAATTATTGACTTTTCCAAACGATTTTTAGCTAAACCCCAATGTCTAATTCCCAATCCCCAATGCCCAATTACCAATTACCTATTTCCAATTAACAAATAAGTAGTCATCACACCTCTTCCTTTAACAGAAATTTCTCCGCGTTTTTCTAAGATAAACTCATCTCGCAATCTGTTGTAAGTTTCAACAGTAACTTGAATTTTTCCAGGTAAACCGTGAGATTCCATTCTGCTGGCGATATTTACCGTATTACCCCATAAATCGTAAGAAAATTTTTGCAGCCCAATTACTCCGGCGACTACTGAACCAGTATGAATGCCAATGCGAATACTCAAGTCTAAATTATTTCTTTTGTTAAAAATCGTAATAGCATTTTGCATTTCTAATGCCATCGAAGCAATAGCTTGAGGGTGATTTGAACTTCGGGTAGGTAAACCACCAACAACCATATAAGCATCACCGATGGTTTTGATTTTCTCTAAACCATATTTTAACGAAAGACGGTCAAATACTGAAAAAATTTGATTTAACAAGTTCACCAAGGTTGTAGCGCTTACTGAAGTGGCGATTTGAGTAAAGCCGACAATATCCGCAAATAAAACCGTTACATCGTCGAAATCCTCCGCGATAGTACCCGGTTCCTGCTTTAAACGATTGGCAATGCTAGCTGGTAAAATGTTGAGTAACAAACGTTCGGTTTGTTCTTGCTGGTGACATAATGCTTTCTCAGCGGAGATCCTAGCAGTAACATCGCGAAAAATGGCGCGTGCAGCGATGGGTTTTCCTTCGACAAATTTACAGTTAAGGTTTCCTTCGAGAAAGATCGTTCGCCCATCTTTAGTTATAAACGCAGCTTGAAGCTGTTCAAAATTACCGCTTGACATAACGCGATAAAAAACATCTCGACAGCGGATTCTAAAATCTGGATGTACAATATCAAATACGCTTATTTTCTCAAGATCGGCTTCGCTATATCCTAAAGTTTCTTGCCAAGCATGATTAATATATAAAAATCTTCCGTAAGGGTTAACTGACTGAATCAAATCGTTGGCATTTTCAAATAAATCGCGGTATCTTTCTTCACTTTCTAATAGTGCTGACTCTGCTTGTTTTCTTTGTAGAAATTGCGCTATTTGACTGCCGATTGAAACCATCATTTGCAGCAAGTCTTCGTCTTTAAACAACACCTCTCGGCAAAAGAAAATCATTACTCCCAAAATTTTATTATCGTTCAAAATAGGGAAGCCGAAGCCTGCGTGTAATTGGGTTTCTTCTACCTGCTTGAATCGCGGACAAACACGGTCGTTTACCATATCTTCGCACCACAAGGGAGAAAGAGTTTCCCAAATTTTCCCGGCTAAACCAACTCCAGGAGTTAAAGTTGTTAGCCAAGTAATCGCTTCAAACTCTGGCACATCAATCCTTCGAGATGACCACATTTCGACACATCTTAAAACAGGATTGCTCGAAAATTTCTGGTTTACAGCGAGGTATTGACTGGGAGTCCACAATTCTCCTAAATCCCATCCCAAACTTTCACAAATTGCCTGCAAAATTTGCGGCATCGCTTCTTTAACAGTAATCGATTCCGACAAGATATTAGTAATTGCATATTGGGCGCTTTTACGACGTTGACGGCGTTTTTTAGCGGTAATATCTCGACCAATATAAACAATATCTTCTACACCATTAATTTTCTTGCTAATTACCGAGCAAGAAAAAGCAATCAATTTTCTTTCTCTTGATTTTGTTCGACATACAACTTCTACATTTTGGAAATATTTTTTGTATAAAGAACGTTGTTGGATCGCTTTTTGCAATAATTTATTATCAGCGATAATTAAAGAAATTTGTCTATCAATTAATTCTTCTTCTGTATAACCTAATAACTCTACCGTTGCTTTATTTATTCTTTTAATTATCCCCGTTTTTGTCGTCACGATTAACGCATCCGCCATTGAAGCGATCACTTTATCTAAATAATTTTTATACGCAACTAAAGTACTTGAGAGCAAATTCGTTTCATTGACTCTCTGGTTTAACTTTTGCTCTAGGAGCATTCTACCGGTTACGTCTTCAATTAAAACGATTAATCTATTTTCAATCGGTTCGCCGACAATATATATATCTATATAAAAATCGCCTTTATCTTGATTGAAACGGTAAATACCTTCTAATTCAAATAATTCCTGTTTTCCTTCTAATATAGATGTCATTACATCTTCAAGTCCGACAAATTCTGGGAACCCAAGACGGACATCTTTCTGTAAATTTACCTCTTGAGGATAATAAGCAAAACGCTGCACCTGCTTGGATATATGTAAGATAGAAAAGTTTCTATCCAACTCCAAGCTTTCAAACTTACGTGGTGCATTGTGTTTATTAAAAATTTTCTCTAACACATGATATTTCATCGTGGCGCTTTAAAATAATTAAAAAGGAGAAACGAATTAAAAAAAAATAAAATTAAAACTACAATTACAATTTAAATTTAAATCAAATAAAACAGTAATTTGAATTTCATTCCTTGTTATCGTCTTCCTACTCTTAACTTTTCAGTTAGATGTAGGCACCACTGATAATTGTATATGTACAAGATATATTACAGATCACCCTGAAATTAAAATTAGAATTGACTATTTTATTTAAAATATCGATACAATCAATAATTCGGGTTCTAGTGATTCTGGCTTGATTGACAACTGGTAGATATACTATCGTAGTAAAAATATGGGTCAAAACGCCCAATTTTATTAAGTACCCTTTTAAATGTTACCGCAAACAGGAATTACTGTTCCTCAAATATATTTTACAATAGCTTTAGTTAAAACCATTATAATAGTCTTAAAACGTTAGGGAACAGCGAATCTAGCCATAAGTTATACTGTATTATAAGAATCTATCGTAGCAGTGTGTCAGTGAAAAATATGTAATATATTTATCTATACTTACGTATAACGAAAAAAAGTAGTTAGAACTTACGCAAAAATAACCGGCGTTGTGCAATGTTTAGTTATGTCTATATACTTAATAACTGCTTAAAGCCCTACACTTAATGAACTTTATCGCTCATCGCAGGTAAAAAACATCACCTATATTAAATATAAATTTAATTGAGAATTACAAGTGAGTATTCATAAGTGTAAGTTCGTAGTAAGAGCTAATCGCCTTGTGAGAAGGGCTGAAGCCCTCACTACAGACTTTATAATGACTATGGCGATCGCCTTGTTGTTACCTTTAAAGCTGCGGGCAGAAGCTAGCAATGCTAATGGTATTGAGAATAAACCAGAACCCAGTTGGAGTTTGTGGCGCACGCGAGATGAAGCTAAAGAAGCAGATTTTGATTCCGGTTTCTCTAATTTTGAATTAGGAGGATATAGCATTTCCCAGTCTCCGCAAGGTATATCTCAAAACCTCACCCCCAACCCCCTAATATGCGTAGAGGGGAAATAAAGCACAGCTTTATCGGGGTGAGGTAATCGCTGTACCTCATCTGCCTAATAAAGGCTATATTTAGACTTTGAATATGCTTGTAAAACATCTTCTGGGCTTCCGGAATCTGAAATTAAATATTGGTTTAGATTAAGTGATAGAGTAAATCGGATTGATACGGGTAAAGTAGAATTCGGTTGTGGGAATGAAAAGCATTTTTTACATACTTATACTAGCTTCAGAGATGTTAGAGCGAGGAATTGACAAACAAGATATTGTGTTCGGGTTTCATTCTGCTTTTAAGAGACAATTTACATAATTTGCTGTTGGATAATTTAGGATTTACCAATTAGTAATTTGCAATTTGAAACAGATAATACAATTTTTCAAACTAATCTACTCGCAAAGCAAGATAAACTAAGATGTGAATCAACGATTTGATTTTTAGTGTCAATATATTTGTTTATAAATAGCTTTGTGATTGAGAAAATTCTACTTTTCCAAAAATACGATCGTAAAGAGTGGCAACAGCAGCTTGTCTCTTCTCTTCCCCAAATAACAACAATTGTTTCTCAACTAGCTGTGGGAATTATTGCAGGTTTAGTATTTAACTGGTTACAAATTCCTGTAGGTTGGTTGTTGGGTTCGATGATTGGAGGAATTGTCTATTCAGCGATTCAAGGTAATCCCCAGCCATTACCGAAGATGTTCATTACTGTAGGTAAAGCGTTTATCGCTCTTTATACTGCGGCACGTTTTTCTTGGGACACGATAAATGTTGCTGCAACTTATGCCGTACCATTACTGTTGTGCGTGTTGATTTCTGGCGCTTTAAGCTTGTTTCATGGATATCTATTATCTCGCCTATCTGGTATAGATAGAGTTACGGGGTTAGTTGCGTTTATCCCTGGTGCTGCTTCTAGTATTGTCCCTATAGCAGAAGAAATGGGAGCAGATGCAGTCGCGGTAGCAGTATTTCAATCAATACGTTTATTGCTAGTAGTATTGTTGATACCCAGCGCCGCCGGTTTCTTTTTCCCAGTCGATTTGAATGACTCCATGATGATGACAATCGCACCAACGATAGCAAATAATCCTTCAATTCCGATGTGGTTAAATTTGATTGTATTAGCTGGATGTTGCGTTGTGGGAGTGTGGGGTGGAAATCGTTTAGCTTTACCTGCTTCTGGGTTTTTAGGCACATTTATAGTAGGTTTAGCGGTGTTTTGGAGTTGTCCCTATAATTTAGTGATTCCTCAATGGTTATTTGCTACGGGATTATTATGTGTAGGGCTTTCGATTGGGGTTAAATTCGATCTTAAAACGGTGAATAAACTTATCAAAGCGGTGTTAATTGAAATCGTTTTAGTAGTTTCTTTGATTCTTTTATGTCTTGGTATTGGTTACGAATTTCATGTATTTACTCACGTTGATACTATTACTTCTTTATTAGGATTTACTCCCGGAGGATTGGAAGCAATGGTTGCTACCGTAATGCAATTGGGTGGTGACACAGGTTTAGTATTGGCGATGCAGTTAACCCGAATGTTGATTATTATCGCTTTGGGGCCTTGGTTGGTGAAGTTTGTAATGAAAGCAGCGAACAGTGAGGAGTTAGGAGAGAGTAGTGAGTAGTGAGTAGTGAGTAGTAAGTAGTGAGTAGTTAGTAGTGAGTAGTAAGTAGTGAGTAATAAGTAGTAAGTAGTAAGTAATAAGTAGTGAGTAGTGAGTAGTGAGTAGCAGTCCTTTTCATTAATTTTAATGGGTTGTAGAGACGTAGCAATGCTACGTCTCCCGACGTTAGGTCGAAAACGAACCCATCAGAATTTATGCAATCAACTAGTAGTAGTCCTTTTCATCAGTTCCGATGGGTCGTAGAGACGTTATACATAACGTCTCCCGAAGGTTACGGGAAAAACGAACCCTTCAGAATTTATGCAATCAACTAGTAGTAAGTAGTGAGTAATAAGTAGTGAGTAGTAAGTAGTTAAGAATTTTTCTCCCCATCTGCCAAGAGTAGGTATAAATTTACTCTACTTTTTCAAAATTACTAAAGTTAAACTAGTGAGAATATATTCTTAGCGATATTTCATCACCCCGATTAAAAATGCTATCTCTATCTACTATTTTTATTCCTCACGGACACTGTTATCTATGGAAAACTGGATTGGTTTCGCTGCATCTAATCTCAGATTCTTTGATTACGGTGGCTTATTTTTTAATTCCTATCATGCTTGTCTATATTGTCCATAACCGAGATGATGTTCCTTTTGATTGGATATTTCTTTGTTTTGGTGCTTTTATTATTTTGTGTGGGTTTACCCATTTAGCGGAGGTTTGGACGTTATGGCATCCGAATTATTGGGTTTCTGGTTGGTTAAAAGCTTCGACTGCGGCAATATCTTTAGGTACGGCAGTTTTGCTTTTTTGGTTAACTCCAAAGCTGCTAGCGATTCCTAATGTTCCAAAGTTGGCAGCGTTAAATATTGCTTTAGAAAAAGAAATTATTGAAAGAAAACAAATAGAAACAAAGTTAAGTTTACAAACTCAACATTTAGAAGAAACTTTATTGGAACTCCAGCGTACTCAAGCTCAGATGATTCATACGGAGAAAATGTCTGGTTTGGGACAAATGGTAGCGGGGATAGCTCATGAAATCAATAATCCAGTTAGCTTTGTTTATAGCAATCTTGTTCCTGCAAGAGAATATGCTCAAGATTTCATCGAATTATTAGAACTTTATCAGCAAGAATATTCTCAGCCTCTGGCAAAAATTCAAGAGAAAATAGAAGAAATCGATTTGGATTTTATGAAAGAAGATTTTATGAAATTGCTGAATTCGATGGAGGTAGGAACCGAGCGTATTTATAAAATTATTTTATCGCTGCGTAATTTCTCTCGTTTGGATGAAGCTGATTTTAAAAAAGTAGATATTCATGATGGGATTGATAGTACTTTGATGCTTCTAAGAAATCAGTTAAAAGCAACATCAAAACGTTCTGAGATTAAAGTAATTAAAGAATATGGCGATATTCCTAATGTGGAATGCTATCCTAGTCAGCTAAATCAAGTATTTATGAATATTCTTGCTAATGCTATTGATGCTTTTGAGGAAAAATCAGATAACCAAAAAGTTAATTCTAACCAGATTGTAGTTTCTACTCAAAAAAATGATAACTTTGTCAAAATCATCATTGCTGACAATGCTTGTGGGATTCCTCATGAGATATATCCAAGAGTATTTGACCCATTTTTTACAACGAAGCAAGTTGGAAAAGGTACGGGTTTGGGTTTATCTATCAGTTATGAAATAGTTACAGATAAACACGGAGGAAAATTATCTTTTGACTCTACTCTCATGCAAGGAACTAAATTTTTGATTGAAATTCCTGTTGCTCATAAAAATAAGTTAGTAGAGAAATTAGTAGAGAAAAAGAAATAGAAAAACTAGTTGAAAAATAAGCCTGGTATTTTTTATAATACCAGATTTAGAGAGTAGGGAGTTCGTAGATTGGTTTAGACACGTTAGCCTTAGCGAAGCGTCTCCCGGAGGGAGATAGCGTGTCCGGAGGACATAAACCAATTTAATTTGTAGCAAGAATCCATATTCATCGTGTCTTAGTCCAACATCACCCCGAAGGATAAACAATATTATTGCTCGAACGAAACGAACGGTATATTTGGTGACGTACTCACACCTCTCTTCGAGTAGGTGTGAGCTTCTCAGCGACTCGTCTTTGACGACATAAACTGAGCTTTTAGGGCGTGCGTCCCACGCACCTTGATGTTCCGCGCTGCGTTCAAGTCCCGGCAGATGGTGGTTTTGCACACTGGGCAATTATGCATTCTTTGAGACAGCGGCTTTTTGACAATATGACCACAACTAGAACAAGATTGACTTGTACCGTTGGGATTCACAGCAATAACTTTCAAACCAGCATTTTCGGCTTTGTTTGTCAGTATACAAATGAATTGACCCCAACCAGCATCATTAATTGATTTAGCTAATCTTGTTTTAACAAGTCCTTTGATATTCAGCTTTTCAACTACTACGACATCGTATTTGTCTAGTAGTTTTTTAGCTGTTTTAAAGTGAAAATCTTTTCGGGTATCAGCTACCTTTTTATGTCTAATACCTAACTTTTTAATTGCTTTTTTGCGACGATTTGAGCCAATATGCCGCCGCGATACTTTACGTTGTGCTGCGGATAATTTACGTTGTGCTTTTCGTAAATGTTTTGGTGCAGCAATTCGGGTATTATCAGAAGCTACATAAAAATCAATCAGCCCAACATCAATACCTACAATATTATCAGCATTGAAATCTGGTTTAATTGTTGGGACTTCTTTGTTATCAAGACTTAAAGTTACATAGTAACCGCTAGCTTTTTTCGTTACAGATAGGGTTTTGATAACGAAACCATCTGGGATAGGTCGGTGTACAATTACTTTTACCTCACCAATTTTTGATAGCGTAATTTTATTACCAACTTTAGGATGCTGTTTGAATTGTTTATATGTAAATGTTTTATAACGTCCTACACCTTTAAATCTTGGACGACCAGAACGCTTACCGTTACTATCACCTTTGAGCCATCTATCAAAAGTTTTTTCTACTTTGTCAGATACAGCTTGAAGTACCTGGCTATGAATTTTTTTGTACCAAGGTCTATCTTTTTTTAGTTGAACTAAACTTTTTTCTTGGCTTACTTTGTTCGGTTTATTTTTTAATTCTGGAAGATGACAAACAAGAGGGCATCTATCAATAGAACAGCGATTCTGTTCGTACCAATCAAACCGCTGTGCAAGCTGATAATTATATTGACAACGCAACATATCGAGTGTGTTATCAATAATTTCTCGTTGCTCTTTATTCGGCTTTAATCGGTATTGATAAGAAATTCTCATTAATAAATCCCTCTTGCTATCGACCTATTGATATATTAACATATATGTGTAGTTATTGTGTAGATTATCATGAAAAACAAAGCACTAAATTTAAGAATTAGCGAAAAAAGATTAAATATTCTTAGAGCTTATGCTTTAGATAGAGATAAAACAATGACGGCAATTGTAGAAGAATGGATTGACTCGTTATCTGTTAAAACTCTGCCCGCGATTCATCTCAACACCGATTCAAAGAATTCGGTGTGAGCCTTCTCGCGGTTGATGGTAAATTTCGATCGGTTCTTAGTTTGTCGCTTTAGCTTGAAATCCGAGGACTTTAGTCCTGATTACAAACCTGCATATGGTTTTATATATGGAAATTCGGGAGGCAAATCTATCTATCGTTGCGAATCATTCTAAAATAGGTTCTAAGTGAGAGGAAATTGTTAACGCACCACCATTAACTTGCATCACTTGACCGTTGACAAAACCGCTATTCTCTGAAGCAAGATACAAACAAGCCTCTGCGATGTCTTCACAAGCTCCCAAACGACGCACGGGTATGAGCTTTTTTAAAAGTTCGTATTTAGCCTCTAAGTTCGGGTAATCTTGAGCAATACGGTTAGTATCAATTGTGCCGGGGCTAATTGCATTTGCGGTGATTCCGTATTGTCCTAATTCTGTGGCAAGTCCTTTAACCAAAGCATCCAAACCCCCTTTACAAGTAACGTTATGAGCGCGGTGGGATGCTCCGATTGTTCCATCAAAACCAGAAATATGAATGATTCGCCCCCATCCTCTCTCTTTCATTCCCGCTACTGCTGCTTTGGCAAGATAAAATGCTGAATTTAAGTTTGTGTTGATAACTTGATGCCAATCTTCAATGGAAATATCAAAGAAAGGTTGTTTCCGTCTCAAGGAAACATTAGAAACAATAATATCAACTGCACCAAACTTTTGAGTAGCAGTATCAACCATTTTTTGAACTGCATCAGCATCGCTCACGTCTGCCATGACTGCAATTGCTTGAGCGCCTAAATCGCGAGCTTCTTGAGCAACTTTTTCAATTTTTTCTCGATTGCGATGGCCATTAATTACAACATTCGCGCCGCATGATGCAAAAAGTAACGCGATCGCTCTACCAATATTTTGACCGGAAACCCGTAACTATAGTTGTTTTTCCTAGCAAACTTTTATTGCGATCGATCATTATTTAATTTAACCTCTTTATAATTTTTTATACTGACTTATAGTACTATTCTCAGCAAGTTCAAATGAACCCGGTTTTTTATCGATCGCACAACGAAAAAATCGTATTTGCTCGAAAATAAACCCGGCTTCTGAAAAAGGTGCAAGATGTAAATATCGCGAGAAAATAAATAAGTTTGTACATTCTACTACTCGAACTGCTCGTATTTAAATAAAATTATTTGAAGCAAGATTAATTTCTGTAAAATCATCGAATTGTGTAAGAAAAGTCAGAAAAGTCAGAAAAGTTAGAAAATTAAATAAAACTCAGTATATTTTCTGTACTCTGCTCCCTATTTAGATTCGGTAATTTTATTAATAAAACCGGATTTGTATATATCAAAAATAATTTTATTTTCAAAAATAGAATAACGCAAAACCAAATTGTTGTAAAATAAATCAAGCTGTTGTGAAATGTAATATAGTCAATGTTATTAAGTAAGTTAGCGATTATTGACTCTACTTTGCGTGAAGGCGAACAATCTTGCTATGCTAACTTTTCTTCTAAAGATAAAATTGAAATAGCAAGAGAACTTGATGCCTTTGGAGTGGAATACATAGAACTTACATCTCCATGTGCTTCCCCGCAATCATTTAAAGATTGTCAACTTTTAGCTCAATTAGGCTTGCAATCAAAAGTATTAACACACATTCGCTGTAATTTAGATGATGCTAAAAAAGCCTTAGATACAGGTGTTAATGGGATCAATATATTTATGGCTACCTCTCCACTATTACGCCAATTCGGTCATGGTAAAGAGATCGATCAAGTGATTGATATGGCAAGCGAAGTTATTAGCTTCATTCATCAACAAAGCCCTGAAACAGAACTGCGTTTTTCCACAGAAGATTCTTTCCGCAGTTCGCTTTCAGATTTGCTCAAAGTTTATCTTGCTATTGGAGAATTAGGACTTGTTAATCGTTTCGGAATTTCCGATACCGTTGGCGTTGCAACACCCGATCGAGTTTCTCAATTAGTACAGACTTTACGTCAATGTTTTTCTCAAGATATTGAGTTTCATGCTCATAACGATACCGGCTGCGCGATCGCTAATAGTTATGCAGCCTTTGAAGCTGGTGCTACCCATATTGATACAAGCGTATTGGGAATTGGCGAAAGAAATGGGATTACTCCTTTAGCTGGATTAATTGCTCGTTTATATACCCTCGATCCAGAAGCTTTACGCAATAAATATCACCTTAAAACTCTTTTAAATTTACATCAAATCGTAGCGAATAAACTTGGAATCGAGATTCCCTTCAATCACTATATAGTTGGTGAATATGCCTTTACTCATAAAGCTGGAGTTCATACAAAAGCAATCTTGAATAACTCAAATACCTACGAAATGATTTCTCCTACAGATTTTGGGATAACCCGCTCCGTATTAATCAACCATAAACTGACAGGAACTCATGCGGTAACTCATCGGGTAAATCAACTTGGACTTAACTTAGATTCAACCCAAATTCAGGTAATTACTCAAGAAATTAAAGTATTAGCAGAACGGGAAAATTTGACTTTAGAAAAGGTCGATGAAATTTTACTGTCTTACAACAGAAGTTCTATGAAAAATTCATCAGTTACGGGTTAGATGAAGATGATGATTTTACCCATTTTGATTGACAATAACGACGAGGTTTTGGGTAATGCAAAGGGAAGGCAGCGACAACGGAAAATATAGTGTTCCAGAACAGAAAGATCTGCCAACCCCCCGCCAATTTGGGGGGCTTTATGTAAATCCTAAAAATACTAAATTTTCATTTTTGATTCAACACTTCCAAGTCTTCTTCCAATACCCGTAACACGCGCTCCAGATAAGCATCACGCCACTGTTCGCGCTGTTGAGTTACCTTTTCATCGGCTTGATAGGATTCAATCTCAGCAATTGAAATATTACCTTTTGTCTCAAGCAAACGTTCAATAGTATCGAGCCGTTCCCGCAAAACTGAAACTTCACCAGTCAAAGCCATTACCATCGCTAACAATTTATCGACGTGCGGATTATCAAGATAAATTGGTTGTTTTCCCTTGGCTGTTTTCGCCATTTTAGCTACTTCCCCGTTTAAAAAAATGAACGCAAATTACTTAGAAGCTTTAACGATAAACCAAGTACCCCTACTTCCCGATTCTCCATGTTGAGAATTAGCATTCACCGTTTTTGCTTTCCACGCACCATTTGGGACAAAAGTTTGGTTAATTTTATCCGTATCAAAACCCCCAGATGTCACTACTTCTCCTAAGTCCAAATCGCGCATTGCACCCCAGAAAGGTTCGTTGTTATTAACGGTTTGCCAATCATATATAAACTGACTAAACAAATCCATGTGTTTGTATTGAGGTGCTTCGACATGAATCATCATGCCACCAGGTGCAAGCAGACGGTAACACTCGCGCATGACTTTACGAATGGCTGATGGAGGAATCTCATGTAGCAAAATATGAGAAACTATAAGGTCAAAAGATTCGGCAGCAAAGTTAGTGCATTCGGCATTTTGTTGGGAGAAATGTACCTGTTTACCCATAGCTTCTGCTCGTGCGCGAGCATAACGCAACATTGGTGCTGAAACATCTATAGCAAATACTTCCGACTCTGGGTAAGCATCTACATAAGGAAGGGTACTATGACCTACAGAACATCCCATATCAAGAATTTTTTTGGGTTGGAAATCGGGATATTCTGGCTTTAAGTAATTTTTGACTATAGAAAGTCCCATATCATCATTGAGTGGTCCCAGCCAACCCAAACCATAGACATAAACTCCACGGTCATAAGTAGCACCAGCCGCAACGTCATTTTCTGTATAATCACTGTGATAGCTACCAGGCATACAATGAATGTCTACGGCAGTTTGATAAGCGGGAATTTTAAAATCGGGGTCAAGAGTTAAAGTCCCTAGAGCTTCTCCCTTGTCTTTTGCACGCTCTATCAATTCAGGTAGTTGTCGATCAACGTTAACATTTACCGCATCCCACAACATTTTTTGATTGATCCGCATTAGCACCCCCCACCATTTGTAGTAAGATTGCTGCTGCATAATTTGCTGAATCTCAAAACGATTTTCGGGTGTGCGTTGATGTTCAAGCTCAAACTTCGGCTTCGCTATTTTTTCGTAAACTAATTTATTGCCAGGAGTGATATTCTTAACGACGTATTTCTTCATGCTTTCTACAAATTTTTGCCGTGCCAACTCATCATGGTTAGCTTGCGGAAGCATTGCGTGTTGGAATTGTTTTTTCATATACTTTTTTGATTTTTAAGTCTCTAATTTTATTTTAACTTTATGATAATAGCGTAATCACTAGAAAGTAAAATAAACCTATGAATGCAGATAGTAAGTATTTTGAACAGTTATGGGGAATCACCTGCGAATTAAAGCAAAAAATAGAAACACGTTTCGATTTGCAGTTACAAGCATCTACTAAAGATTTACAAGAATACAGCAGTAAAGATGGTAATTTAAAAGGTTCGTTAAATGCTTTTAAAGGGAAAGAGATTGATTGGTTAGTGCATTCTTGGTTAGGAAATCCGGGAAAATCTAACTTTAATACCATGCGCTTAACAACTTGGTTGAGTTCCCATCTCCAAGTGCCACATTTAGTGTTTGAATTCGGCACGCTTCCCGATATTTTATTTTATATAGATTATATTCCCCGTACCGATCTTTATACTAACCTTGAATATCTTAATAGTTATTACGAACCAGTAAATGAGACATTTTTGAAATTACAAGCAAATCCCGATTTAACATCATTTACTAGTAAAAGCGCTTATGTACGTTCATTTCAATCACCCGTAAGTTTGTGTTATACCTGTTTACCCAATGATGATTCTTTAAATCTAATTCGTACCGTTGCTGATGAAACAATCATACGCTGGCTAAAATGGCTAGATGAAGCAACACCAGTACACGAAAATATGCGGAATATTTTAGCCGAACGCGATTTATTTATACGTCGTAGCAGTGCTGAAAACGACCCTGGAAATAAGATGGCAGAGCAGATGTTAGGAACGGAATTAACAGATAAGTTAGTTAAAGCACTATGGGGTGGATTGTAAAGAATGTTCGTATTAGCGCTTGAACACTTCTGAATCCGGATGCGCTCAAGCGCTACTACGAACTGATTAAAATAAATTGTTAATTGATAATTGATAATTGATAACTGTTAGCTAACACTGATAAATGTTAATAACTTGCTCTAATTCTTCTATACTCACGGGTTTACTTAAGTATTCATCCATACCCGCATTTAAACATTTTTCTCTATCATTATCCATTGCGTGAGCGGTTAAACCAATAATTATAGTATGACGCTGTTGTCCTTCAATTTGACGCAATTGTTCGGTAGCTTCGTAACCGTCCATTACGGGCATTTGACAATCCATAAAAACAATGTCATATTCATTTTGACTTAATATGTCTAATGCTTGTTGACCATCTTCTACAGTATCAACTTGATAACCTAAACTTTCAACCATAAATTCTATAATATCCCGGTTATCGACATTATCTTCTACAACTAATATTTTTAAATTTGTTGTGGAGTAATTTGAATCTGTTGTTGAAGAGATTGATTGTAAATTAGTTTCCTCGCTTGTAGAACCTGCCAAGTTAAAATTAACTGTAAACCAAAATGTCGAACCGTCACCGGGATTGCTGCGAAGACCAATTTTTCCTTCCATTAACTCCACAATCCGCCGACAAATTGTTAATCCCAAACCAGTACCGCCAAATCTACGGGTTGTGGAACCATCGGCTTGAGTAAACGGTTGAAAAAGCTTTTCTTGTAACTCTGAGGCAATACCAATACCCGTATCCTCGATATTGAAACGCAGCTTTGCTTCATTTTCTGATGTATTTTCAGTTTCGCGGGTGATGTTAACTGATACTGTTCCGGTTTCGGTGAATTTAATCGCATTGCTCACTAAATTAGCGATAATCTGGTGCAATCGAAAATCATCGCCGATTAAATTTCGCGGTACATCAGAAGCAATTTTAAATGTGAATTCTAGCCCTTTTTCTTCGGCTTGGGTAATAAATGAATCGAGTAAATTTTCCCGTAGCGTATCTAAATTAAATTCACTGAAATTTAACTGTAGTTCTCTAGCTTCAATTTTAGATAAATCGAGAACATCGTTGATAATTTGTAATAGTTTTTCTCCATTAACTCTGAGTTTTTGCAGAAATTTATGTTGTTGGGGATTTAATTGAGTACGCTGTAGTATTTCACTCACACCCAGTATTGCATTCATGGGAGTACGGATTTCGTGACTCATATTTGCCAAAAATTCGCTTTTGGCTTGGTTAGCCGAGTCTGCTGCTTGAGCTACTGCGATCGCATCTTGTAAAACTTGATTTTGACGCAATAATTGTTGTTGAGTGCGTTTAATTTCGGTAATTTCAGTAATTACGGTTCCGACTCCGCGAGTACCATCAACCAAATCAACGGGATAATAACTCGCACACCAATATCTTTCCACATCAGGAGCGGCTGGTGTAGTACCTTTAATTTCTAGATCGCAAATTGGTTCCCCGGTTTCTACTACCTGATGATAAATATGCTCTATCCTATCTACTAAATCGGGTAATATTTCTCTAATGGTTTTACCAATATGCTCTTCAATAGGTAAACCGTTGATATCGGCTAAAGCTTGGTTGATTCGCAAAAATCTGAAGTTTTGGTCGAGCAAACTTAAACCTACAGGGCTTTTAGCATACAAATTTTCCAGTAAAACGTTGGCTTGATGTAATTCTGACTGTACCCTTTTGAGTTCGCCAATATTAACAAATGTTAAAACAACGCCGTCATTAGTACCATTTTCTCGCAGATAGGGATTCACCCTCATTAATAATTGTTCGCCAGTTGTAGTAATACAAACTTCTTTTTCGCTGGCATTCTTATTATCAACAGCTGTTTGAATCGTTTCTACTAAATCAGAACAATCTAAATTATAGGTAAGGTGAGCAAGGGGACGGTCTACATCTGTTGGTATGATATTAATTGCACGTTTGGCTGCGGGTGTATATTTGCGAATGTGAAGTTGACGATCGAGAAATACCACACCAATATCTGTAGAGCGAAGTAAATTATCAATGTCGTTATTAAGTTGAGTTAATTCTTCGATTTTAGATTGATGTTCGGCATTAACGGTGTACAATTCTTCATTAACTGACTGTAGTTCTTCGTTGGTACTTTGCAGTTCTTCGTTAGAAGCTAAAAGTTCTTCGTTAGTTGCTTGCTGTTCTTCGTTTGTAGTTTCAAGTTCTTCAATTGTTACTTGGAGGTTTTCGCGGGTTTGCTGTAGTTCGTATTCAAGTTCGGTAATTTGTCGTGCGGCTTGCTCGTCAACGTCAAAATGTAAAGCTGCTTTATTGGATATAGATGTAGTGGTTTCTACTTCCAATAATATAATCAGCGAATCTTCAATTCCCGATTTGCTTTTATTGAATCCTATTTTCAAAGAAACGTTTTCTGAGTCTTCACCTCGATTTAATTTAATCCCGTTATAAATTACGTTTTCTCGGTCGCGTTTGGCACGGTGTAATGCTGTAGATAAAGGTAATTTCAAATCGGGATGAATAAGTTCGTTAATATCTAATACTGCCTCACCAACAGAAAATGTGAGTAAATTAGCAGTATTATAAAATATTCGCAGCAGTTCATTGTCTCGATTTACCAATAAAAAAGTTAATTTTCGCTCCTCCAGACAAAAATCTAATAATCCTTCAAACATCCTATCGAGCTGATTCTGTCTGGTTTTTGTCCGCACCATAGAATTCATTGGTGTGGCGATCGCCTGCCGAGAGATTGGTGCTAGAGTTAAGGAAATATCCCGACGCTTACTAAAAATTTTTAACTTCGGTTCGACGACAGTAAATTCTTCTGACAAGTCTCCCAAAGTTTCCGAACTACCTAAAAACAGAATTCCTTGGGAAGCCAAAGCAAAGTGTAACAACCGCAAAACTTGTTGTTGGAGATGCGGTTGCATATAAATTAGTACGTTGCGGCAACTAACCAAATGCATTTTGGAAAAGCCAGCATTTTTGGTTAAATCATGGGGTGCAATTATCAGCATTTCCCGCAAAAAACGCTTTACCTGAAAATGATCTCCATGATGGGTAAAATATTTTTTTAAACGTTCTTCTGTAATATCGTTAGCAATTGTTTCGGGATAAATACCTCTAGCGGCTACTTCCAAAGAATTGGTATCTATATCGGTAACAAAAATTTTAATTTGAATTGATTTACTACTTTTTTCTATTGCTTCATCTACAAGCATTGCCATTGTGTAGGCTTCTTCCCCCGTAGCGCAAGCAGAAACCCAAATTCTTATTTGTTGTTGATGCTCTAAATTTGCAATAATTCCCGGTAATACTGTTGTTTCAATGTATTTCCAAGCGCTTTTATCGCGAAAAAAACAAGTAGCGCCGATGAGTAAATCCTGACGCAAATGTTTTTGTTCTGGTTCGGATTCTTTCAATAAGCTAATGTAGCTTTCTAAATCATCGCATTGAGTAATGCTACAGCGATGATGAATCCGACGGGCAAGAGTACCAACTTTATAATGAGAAAAATCAATATCTTCGCGCTTGGCAATAATATCTAAAATCCGCTGTAGCTTATCTGGATCGATTAAACTTACATCTTGCGGTGAAGCATGAGGATTACTTTCGGAAAAACGAATTAAATCGAAAACAGTATGAGCTAATTCTTGAGGAGAGAGAATTTCATCTACTAAGCCAGAAGGAATGGCACTAGTCGGCATCGAGTTAAATTGAGCGGTTTCTGGTGACTGCACTAAACCAATACCACCAGCATTACTAATCGCTTTCAGCCCTTCGGTACCATCGCTACCAGTTCCCGACAGCACAATTGCAACAGTCTTTTCTCCCCATTCTTGAGCGACAGATTTAAAAAATTTGTTAACGGGGTAATCAAAAGTATCGGCTCTTTTATTCAAACGCAACCGATTATTTTTTAGCGTTAAAACTTTACCGGGTGGCAGTACATAAGCTTTATTTGGCTCAACAATCATTCCATCTTCAATTTGATAAACGGGTAATTTAGTTTGCCGCTGAATAATTTCCGCCATCATGCTTTTATGGTTGGGAGACAAGTGCTGTACCACCACAAAAGCAGCAAAAGGAGTATCCGGTAAATTACCAAAAAACCCTTCTAGAGCCTGTACGCCTCCCGCAGAGGCACCAATGCCAATAATAAAAAAATCTTTGTCGTTTGAAGATGAAGTAGCCATTAAATCTGCTAAATAATTAACGATTAAATTGCAAGTTTTCTTATGAAAATTACATTTTAGAATTTTTTTAGTAAATAGCAATTATTATTTAAATTTACTATACCTCTAAGGAATACTTCAATTTATCTTAAGTTGTAATAAATAATCTACCTTCAGGTGGATGAAACAATATTAATTTGCTTATGATTTAGAATTGCATTGTAGGGTGGGTTAGACAAAAAATTTTTTTTTTAATTAACAACAGCTTATATTAATGGTGTCCAAACCCATAATTAAATGTTGGGTTACGGCACTAAATAAATTTACTCGTACAAAACTTACATCTTGCACCATTTTTAATAGAAGGCAGAGCCTTAAAAACCTTGCTACCAGGTTGAACCTGGGAGCCAGATCGTATCTTTTATATGCCGCGAAGCTAACCTACAAATTTTTATTGATAACTGTTAACTGTTAACTGATTATCTTTCAAGATTTCTCAAAATCCCTAATAAATCTTCCATCATCACGGGTTTACTTAAATAATCATCCATACCAGCATTTAAACATTTTTTCTTATCATCATACATAGCGTTAGCGGTTAAACCGATAATTATGGTATGCCGCTGTTCACCTTCTATTTGACGCAACTGACGGGTAGCTTCGTAACCATCCATTACGGGCATTTGACAGTCCATTAATATTATGTCGTAGTGGCTTTCGGCTAGTTTCTCAAGTGCTTGTTGTCCATCGCTGACTGCTTCTGCTTCATAACCCAATTCTTCTAGCATAAATACTACAATTTCGCGGTTGTCGGCGTAATCTTCTACTATTAATATTTTTAGATTTTTGGCTGAGGAAGTATCTATTTTTAGAGTGCTTGATTCTAAGTCAGCTTTTGGGTTTGTTTGGGCTAAGTCGAAGTTAACTGCAAACCAAAATGTAGAACCGGAACCCAGCTTGCTTTCAACGCGGATTTTTCCGCCCATTAAGTCTACAATCCGTCTACAAATAGTTAATCCTAAGCCTGTTCCACCATATTTACGAGTTGTGGAACCATCGGCTTGAGTAAATGGTTTAAATAGATTTTCTTGTAAATTCGGATCGATTCCAATCCCGGAATCTGTAACGATAAAATTCAATTTTACTGGAGATTTAACCGTATCTGAATCGCAATCTATATTAACTAATACTTCTCCAGTATCGGTAAATTTTATGGCGTTGCTTATCAAATTACTTAACACTTGTTGCAAACGAAAATCATCACCAATTAAATTCATTGGAACATCAGATGCAATTTCAATTGCGAATTGAAGTCCTTTTTCTTCAGCTTGAGTCGCAAATAAATTAATTAAATTTTCGCCAAGATTGTTTAAATTGAATACGTTTTGATTTAACCGCAGTTCTCTAGCTTCTATTTTAGATAAATCGAGAACATCGTTGATAATTTCTAATAATCTTTCACCATTACTTCTGAGTTTGATTAACAAGCTGCTTTGTCTGGAATTCAATTCGGTGTATTCCAATAATTGACTTACACCTAATACTGCATTCATGGGAGTGCGGATTTCGTGGCTGATATTTGCCAGAAATTCACTTTTAGCTTGGTTTGCCGAATCTGCTGCTTGTGCTACTGCGATCGCATCTTCTAAAGCTTGATTTTGACGCAACAATTCTTCTTGAGTGCGCTTTCTGTCGGTGATTTCGGTAATTACGGTTCCAACTCCACGATTACCATTGAGCAATTTTACAGGATAATAATTTGCAGTCCAACATCTTTCTATATCGGGTTTGTCTTTGGTTTTTCCAGTAATTTCGACATCGCAAATTGCCCTATCTGTTTCAATAACCCGACGCAAGCTTGATTCTATGCCTTGCGCTAAATCGGATGGTATTTCCGCAACAGTTTTACCAATATGTTGGGGAATAGATATACCGTTGATGTCGGCTAAAGTTTGATTAACTCGTAAATATCTGAGATTTTGGTCGTGTAAACTTAAACCAACTGGACTTGTAACGTACAAATTCTCTAGTAATGCGTTGGCTTGATGTAGCTGCTGCTGTACTTTTTTGAGTTCGTTGATATTTACAAACGTCATTACAACACCGTCGCTTCTGCCATCTTCGCGAAGATATACATTGACGCGCATTAACAACTTTTCGTCAGTTTGAATTTGTTTGACTTCATGTTCGGTTGCAATTCCTGTGTCTACAACTTGTTGAAGAATTTCAATTAAATTGGGACAGTCTAAATTATGCGTAAAATGCTTTAAAGGACGTTCAACATCGGAAGTTCTAATATTAATAGCGCGGGTTGCTGCGGGTGTAAATTTACGAATATTTAGTTCGCGATCGAGAAATACTACACCAATATCGGTAGAACGTAATAAATTATCAATATCATTATTAAGTTGAGTTAGTTCATGAATTTTTGATTGATATTCGGCATTGATCGTATATAATTCTTCATTAACAGACTGTAGCTCTTCGTTAGTACTTTGCAGTTCTTCGTTAGAGGCAAGAAGTTCTTCGTTTGTTGCTTGTTGTTCTTCGTTAGTAGTTTCAAGTTCTTCAATCGTAACTTGAAGATTTTCACGGGTTTGCTGTAGCTCATATTCAAGTTCGTTTATTTGCTGTGCTGCTTCGTTATCTACTTCAAAACGCAGAGCAGGAGCTTTTATTAGTGATAGTTGGGTTTCGATTTCCAATACAACAATAAAAAATTCTTCAACTGCACTACTTTTGCTGTCTAAACCTACTTTTAAACTGACATTATCTTCTATTTTGCCTCGATTAAGCTTGATTCCGGTATATAAAACGGCTTCTCGATCGCGTTTGGCACGATGTAGTGCTGTAGATAAAGGTAATTTTAAGCTGGGGTGAACGATTTCAGTAATATCTAACATTGCTTCACCCACCGGATAATCTAGTAATCTTGCAGAGTTATGGAATACCCTGATCATTTGATTTTGGTGGTTAACCAGCACGCAGGTTAATTGTCTTTCTCCCAGGCAATGCTTAAATACTTCTGAAAGTACTCGCTCGAATTGATTGTGCCTGGTTTTGGCACGCACGTTAGCAGGAATTGGTGTAATTATAGGTTGTCGTGAAAGTGGGGCAAGAGACAAGGGAATATCTCGTTTTTTGCGGAAAACCTTCCATTTAGAATTAAGGGAGACAAATTCTTCGGTTAAATCTCCCAAAGTTTCCGAGCTACCTAAAAATAGGGTACCGTTAGAAGCAATTGCAAAATGTAGCAGTCGCAATACTTGCTGCTGGAGATGCGGCTGCATATAAATTAATACATTGCGGCAGCTAACCAAATGCATTTTAGAAAAACCGGCATTTTTAGTTAAATCGTGGGGAGCGATAATTAGCATTTCCCGTAAAAAATGCTTTACTTGATAGCGATCGCCATTATGGACAAAATATTTTTCTAAAAGTTCGGCAGGTATATCTTGACTGATGCTTTGGGGATAAACACCTCGGGCTGCAACTTCTAAAGCGTTGGTGTCTACATCGGTGGCAAATACTTTGAGATGTAGTGATTTAGCGCTTTTTTCTACGGCTTCGTTAACCAGTATCGCCATCGTATAGGCTTCTTCCCCAGTAGCGCAAGCCGACACCCAAATCCTTAATTGTTGTTGTGGTTGTACGCTGTCAATGATTTGCGGTAATACTTCCTCTTCTATATGTTGCCATGCAGGGCGATCGCGAAAAAAGCAAGTAGCACCAATAAGCAAGTCTTGACGCAACAATTTTTGTTCTTCAACGGATGCTTCTAATAAACCAATATAATTTTTTAAGTTGGTGCTGTTAGTTAAAGCACAACGCCGGTGTATGCGTCTGGCAAGAGTACTAATTTTATAATGGGAAAAATCAATATCTTCATTCTCGGCAAGAATATTTAAAATTTGCTGTAATTGGTCGGTATCAATTAAAGTGATATCCTGCGGTGAAATAGACGGATTTTTTCGTGAAAAGCGAATTAGTTCAAAAACAGTACGGGCTAAATCTTGAGGAGAAAGAATTTCATCTACCAAACCAGAAGGAATCGCACTACTGGGCATAGAATTAAATTGAGCGGTTTCTGGCGACTGTACTAAACCAATACCACCCGCTTCACTGATTGTTTTCAATCCTTCGGTACCATCATTTCCGGTTCCCGATAGCACAATTCCGACAACTTTTTCACCCCATTCTTGCGCTGCGGATTTAAAAAACTTATTGACGGGATAGCTAAAAGAACGACTTCTTTTTTCTAAGCGCAACTGTCCATTTTTAACAGTTACAAGTTTACCTGGAGGTAAAACGTATGCATGACTTGGTTCTAAAATAACCCCATCTACAATTTCATTAACAGGTAATTGAGTTTTTCGTTGAATTATTTCCGCCATCATACTTTTGTAATTGGGAGACAAATGCTGTATCACCACAAAAGCAGCACCAGGATGATCGGGCAAACTACTAAAAAAAGCTTCTAAAGCTTGTACGCCTCCTGCTGAAGCTCCTATACCTATGATAAAAAAATCTTTAGATTCAGAAGAGGGATTACTCATCAAACTTTCACCATATCTTTTTAACGCTTTATTCGTTCATCAGTTCCTTCGCCAAATACGCTTTCTTCTAAGGAAACTGTAGAGAAGAGAATATTTACTATGCTCTCCACTTCTATTTATATAGTTTTAAGAAACAGAGAATAGAGGCAACCTGCACGCTTAGCGCAACAGTATCATATTCTTGATAGTTTTTTATCGGCTAAACTTTTTGGCTATTGGTTGGTAAATTATTCCGCAAAAATTTAGGCGTTAAAATATTGTTTTTAATTTAAGTTAAGACTATTTGTTAGCTTAAATTAAAAGATGATATTGACAAATTTACTATATTCATTCGATAAATTCAATTTCCATCAGGTAATAAGATATAAATCTTACCCAAAAGGGATGAACTATGAGAAAGTTAAAATCATTGAGGGGAAAGCAAAAAAAGGAGACGTGCTAATACTTTATACTCACTCCTTAACTATTTCCAATGCCCAATCCTCAATGTCCAATGCCTTAATATGTTATGTCCCAACCAATCGAAATTCGCAACCCCCGCACGGGAAAATATGATTACGTAATTGTACCGCCACCAGAGAAGCTTTTAGTACAGCAATGCAATCGTCTGCGGAGAGCGCAACAAAATTGGTTTGATTTGGGTTTAAATGCAAGAATTGATGCTTTATTGGAATTGAAAGATACCATATACTCGACGCAGGATGTATTGATAGAAGCTTTGACAATTGATACGGGTAGACTTCGAGAATCTAAGTTAGAAGTTGATTCATTTTTTTCCACTATTGAAAGATGGTGTCGGCTAAGTTCAAAATTATTGCAAGACACTGAAAAAGGAACCTCAATTCCGTTCGTTAATTTGCAACAAACCGCAGTACCTTATGCTTTAGTTAGCGTTATTAGCCCTTGGAATTTTCCTTTATTATTATCAACTATTGATGCTATCCCCGCATTATTAGCAGGTTGTGCGGTAATCGTTAAACCCAGCGAACTTACGCCTAGATTTATGGCTCCTTTGATGAGTGCAATTAGTAATATTCCCCACCTACGGGATATATTAACTTTTATTGAAGGGGATGCTAAAACGGGGGCGAATTTGGTTGAAAATGTAGATATGGTATGCTTTACAGGCAGTGTAGAAACAGGACAACAAGTTGCGATCGCAGCAGCTCGTCGTTTCATTCCTGCTTTTTTAGAATTAGGAGGAAAAGATCCAGCAATTGTATTAGAATCGGCAGATATAGAGTTAGCAACTTCTGCTATATTATGGGGTTTCTGTAGTTAACAGCGGGCAATCATGTCTTTCAATTGAGAGAATTTATGTTGATAAGAATATTTATGAAGATTTTTATCATAAACTCGTAGCCAAAGCACATAAAATAAACCTTGCTTATCCGACATTAGAAAGTGGAGAAATAGGACCAATTATTTCAGAAAAGCAAGCAGCAATAATCAACGAACATTTACAAGATGCTGTAGAAAAAGGTGCAGTAATTCACTGCGGTGGTGAAGTTGAAAAAATAGGTGGTGGTTGGTGGTGTCACCCTACAGTAATTACCGAAGTAAATCATGATATGAAGCTAATGAACGAAGAAACATTTGCTCCAATAATGCCAATAATGTCTTTTTCTACAGTACAAGAAGCCATAGAATTAGCAAACGACACCTACTATGGATTAAGTGCCGCAGTATTTGCAGAATCGCCAGAGGAAGCATTAGAAATAGCCCGTCAAATAGATGCAGGTGCCATAAGCATTAACGATACAGGTTTAACAAGTATGATGCACGAAGCCGAAAAAAACGCCTTCAAATTTTCCGGTTTAGGAGCCTCCCGCATGGGTGCATCAGCATTAACAAGATTTATCCGCAAAAAAGCATTTTTGATCAAGACTAACGATGATTACGATCCTTGGTGGTTTGAGTAGTGAGCGGGGATTGGGCATAGGGCATAGGGGATTGGGCATTGGTAATTGGTAATTGGTAATTGGACGAACAAGATTATAGAATAGCGAGAAATATCATAAAATAGCGAGATTATAAAATAGCAAGCAAGATGCATATCCTAACGGACACACTACAGCAATTAAGTAATAAAGGTTCGTAGAAATCCTTCTCCCCCATGCCCAATTCCCCAATAATTGATAATTGATAACTGATAATTGATAATTGAATTGTTATGCCAAAATCTGAAAAAATAAATTACTCAAATCCCAGCGGTTTTCCTGAATTTTTACCTGGTGAAAAGCGCTTAGAATCTTATTTGATGGATACTATCCGTAAGGTATATGAAAGTTACGGATTTACGCCGATTGAAACTCCTGCTGTGGAACGTTTGGAGGTTCTGCAAGCTAAGGGAAATCAAGGTGATAATATCGTCTACGGTATCAGTCCAATTTTACCGCCGAATAAACAAGCTGAAAAAGAAGAATCAGGTAAAAGTAAATCCGATGATAATAATTCGGAAGCTAGAGCATTAAAGTTCGATCAAACTGTTCCTTTAGCGGCTTATATTGCCCGAAACTTAAATAATTTAACTTTTCCCTTTGCTCGCTATCAAATGGATGTTGTATTTCGCGGGGAAAGAGCAAAAGATGGACGTTTTCGCCAGTTTCGTCAATGCGATATTGACGTTATTGCTCGTCGGGAATTGAGTTTACTTTATGATGCTCAAATGCCTGCAATTATCTCGGAGATATTTGAAGCTGTAAATATTGGCGATTTTCTGATTCGGATCAATAATCGTAAGGTTTTGACTGGTTTCTTTGAGTCGGTTGGTGTTACCGCAGACAAAATTAAAACCTGCGTCGGAATAATTGATAATTTAGAGAAAATTGGCGAAGCTAAAGTAAAAAAAGAGTTAGAAAAAGAAGGTATTTCGGCGGAACAAACGGATAAAATTATTGAATTTGTTAAAATAAAAGGTTCGGTAGATGAGGTTTTGAGTAAACTGAAGCATCTTACTGAAAGTATGCCAGAAGCCGAGCAATTTAAATTAGGCTTAAATGAATTAGAAACCGTTATTTCCGGAGTTCGCGATTTAGGAGTTGCCGACAATCGCTATTGCATCGATTTATCAATTGCTCGTGGATTAGATTATTATACCGGCACCGTTTACGAAACAACTTTGCTAGGACATGAAGCGTTAGGAAGTATATGTTCTGGTGGAAGATATGAAGAGTTAGTCGGAACATTTTTAGGCGAAAAAATGCCGGGTGTTGGTATTTCTATCGGTTTAACTCGGTTGATGAGTAGATTATTAAAAGCTGATATTTTAAAGAGTTTACCCGCGACACCAGCACAGGTAATGGTAGTTAATTTACAAGCCGAATTGATGCCACTTTATTTAAAGATATCTCAACAATTGCGTCAAACAGGAATTAACGTCATTACCAGCTTTGATAAACGCGGATTAGGTAAACAGTTTCAAGCCGCCGATAAACAAGGAATTCAATTTTGTGTAATTATTGGTGCTGATGAAGCTGAAGCGCAAAAATCCAATTTGAAAGATTTAAAATCTGGCGAACAAATTGAAGTTACTCTGGATAAATTAGCAGAGGAAATTAAGCAAAGATTGGGATAATCAACATCCTCACTAAGGAAAAGGGATAAAGTTGAATTTATCGCGGTTTTCATGCTTGAAGAATACACGAAACTACTCCCCTTCCCCTCTCCTTAATAAGGAGAGGGGTGCCCTTTAGGGCGGGGTGAGGTTCCGAGTGTATTACAAATTGATCCCCAGATTGAAGCCTGGGAACGATAAAAATAAAGCTCAAAAATAATAGGTGTATCTGATGAGTAAAAAAATCAAAAGAGCATTTTTAGACACCGAAGATGGACAGATCCATTATCGAATTGGTGGTGAAGGAGAAGCACTTTTGTTACTGCACATGAATCCCCGCAGTAGCGATGAGTATCGGGAATTAATGCCACTCTTGATTGACAAATATCAGGTGGTTGCAATGGATTTTATGGGACTTGGTGATTCCGATAAACCGCCAAGAATGTATTCTATTTTAGACTATGCCAAAACTGTTATTGCTTTATTAGATGAGTTGAGTATTGAAAAAGTAAATTTATTAGGAAATCTTACTGGTGCTTTCGTTGCTGTGGAAGTAGCAATATCCTATCCAGAAAGAGTAAACAAACTGATTTTATGTAATTTAGTGGCTTTTGACGAACAAGGCAAAGCTAAATTCATGAGATCATCCGATCAACCTTTACAAGTAGAAGAAGATGGTTCGCATCTCATGAAAAGATGGACAGCACGGCAAAAAGTTGCTGATTCTGCTGAATTAAATCACCGTCTTGTGTTAGACGATTTAAAATGTTTTGGCTATCCTCTATATACAGTTTGGGCTGTAGCAAATTGCTGTTTAGATGTACAACAAAAAATTAAAAATATAAAATGTCCTACTTTGATAGTTTGGGGTTTGGAAAACATGAAACAATTTGAAAAATTGGGCTTGGTTTTAGTAAAAGATAGATTATTAATTTCTCAGGCTATTCCCCAGGCTAAAGTGATGGAATTTGCTGATGGAACAATCTGTATGATGAATCAAATTCCTGAAAAAATAGCAGATTCGGTTTTAGATTTTTTAGATGAGGAATAGAAATCAATTACCTCGAAACCTTCTTTGCGAACAGAAAAGGTAAAAGGTAAAAGATCGAAATATATCAACTCTATTCCAGCAAAAATCTCCGCTTCACCTGTTGTACCGGCCTGGCATTCATGGGAAAAACTTTTGCAAACTTCTTAACTTGTGGAGAAGAAATTTCCACGGGTTCTTTTAAAACAATCCAGTTTACCGTTTCCGAACAAGGTGGTGTAGTCAAAGAACCAAAATAACGATAATAATCTTTGTCTTCTGGTAACAAGTCAGAAACATTAATATTTACATTCGATACCGTTTTTTCGCGACTTTCTTTCATCGGCATTGCTTGCCAAATTTCTTGTAAAGTCGGGTTTGGTTTACCTTGTTTAAGAAAAACACCAATCACAGCTAAAGCACCTTTTTCACTCTTATGAACTAAGTGCAATTCCATCGGTAATGCTTTTCCCTCAACCTTATGTTCGCTGGGGAGATGGAAGTGAAACTGTAGTAATTCATAAGGCTCACCATCAAGAGTTAAAATGTTTCCCGGTTGATAATTGACCTTGATAGTATGACCATTATTAACAATACGAAGAGGAGTATCTTTATAGTTTATTTTTAAATCCGGTAAATCCGCATCAACTGCCGATTCAAGATTAACTGGAGATTGACTTTTACCCGATTGACAAACTTCAAAATCAGATGACAGAGTTCCCCAATTTGCAGGGCCTTTCTCACCAATATAACCCCAATGAGATTTACCTTTTTCTTTTGTTGCTGAGGTTAATGAATCACAGCCAAACAAAGAACTTGCTGCAATCCCAGTAGCTGTAAATAATCCCTTTTTGAGTAATTGTCTTCTATCCATATGTTTCGCTGCGATAAACTTGAATTTGGCATTGCTGTATCTGCCTCAACTAATTTCTGCTGTATTTAGTCAAGTATATCAAAATATATTTTATAGATAAATAATTAATTTGTCACATCTAATGTTGATAATTGATTTTTATTATTATTCGCTTGGGATTTTTTTGTTGTTTTTTATTTACTTTCAGGTTAAATATTTTGTAATTACCTTTACAGGTTGTATCATTTAAGCTCAAAATACTTTGGATAAGAATACAATCCTGTTACACAGTATTTAATATTAAATAGAGGAAAATCTAGAATCTAATGACCCAAAATTCAGAGAACACCTTAAAAGTCGCACATCAAGCATTTGAATTTTTTACTTATGGTTTAGCAACTGGGGAATGGAATAATTTTTTAGAAATGCTTACAGAAGACTTTAGTTTCTGGTTTCCCCAAGGAAAATATCACGGTTTAAATATTGGAAAACAGCAAGCCAGAGAATTTTTTGAATACGTTTCCCAAGCCTTTAGTTCGGGAATCACAATAACTTCCGTTGAAAGAGTTACCAGCAACGATACAACAGTTGTACTTGAATTTTGCGACGAAGGAAAATTAATGGGAAAACCTTATAAAAACAGAGTCGCAGTATCCTTTGATGTACGTGGAGATAAAATTTGCGGATACCGCGAATACTTTGGAAGCGATGGTAAATCTAATTAAATCAATTATCAATTATCAATTACCAATTATCAATTATCAATTACCAATTACCTTAATTATTTTCAATATTTGGTTGATTAAGTTCTTCATATTTTGCAGCAGCAGCTTCGTATGCTGATAAATATTCTTTACCACCTAAAATAACATCCCCATAATATTCATAAGGTGCATCACCATAAATTGGCAAGGGGTCATCTTCTGGATAATCCTCTTTTGACTCTTCAATTATCTTTTTAAGTTTTTTGACAGTAAAAGTTTGTGCTGTGAAATACCACATTTTTTGAGATTTATCGGTTAAATGCGGTAAATTGGGGTCGATTATTCGAGATTCTATTTCTATCCAAGCGTGTTCGAGAAGTTGATAAGACTTGCGTTTAATAATCAAAAAACCTTGAGCATAAACTGCACCTTCAGTAGCCAATACTGCTTTATAAGCATTGTCAAAAGGTTTTTTGGCCCTAGTCTCGATTTGAGCGGCAATTTCTCGCGAAGCAGTTTCATCAAGTAACTTATCCATCAGCAAGGATAAAAGCAAAGAGTACAGTTTACAGTTTACAGTTTACAGTGACCAGTGGGGAAGGAGATGGGGAGATTATTAAAGTAATGAGTAGCGAGTAGCGAGTAGTGAGTAAAAAGTAATGAGTAATAATTAGGGAATAGGTAGATCGTTGAGGAGCCGACAATAAGAATGAATTGGTAGCTTACTTGCTACTTGCTACTTACTACTCTTTACTCCTAACTCCTAACTCCCTACTTCTGAGCAAATCCGATCGTAACTACTGCTAGTAAAATCAATATTCCTAAAGCTACTAGTGCTGCAAATAAAACTTTTTGGTAAATGCGATTGAGTTTGTCTTCGCTGAGTTTTCTTTGATTTCTCTCTCTCTTCAATTCTGCAATTAATTCGTTGATTCTAGGTTTCTGCTGTTTCTGAATAAATGCTGCTAAATAATCATGTACGAGTTGATATCTATCGGCAGGTTTTTCGGGTATCAAAACTACTATGCCTGCTTCTACAAAAATCCGCAGTACTAAGTCTAACTGATTGGTTTCTTTGCTTAAATCTTCTAAGGATAAGGCTCGTAAATCTCTTTCTAGTTCCGAACGAGTTTTCAGCGGACGAGTTCCTTTTTCATCCGTGAGTAAATATAATATTAATTCGGCAACTTGACGATTAATCTCACCGCAATCTTCTACTACTTCTTTCATGTAGCGTTTGACTAATTCTTCTTTTGGTCCGCAATTTTGATATTGTACTAATGTAGTAATATTTTCTGTTTGTAGTTGCGCTCCGACTACTTGTAATTCAATCGGACGCACTTCTCCATATTTAGCTGATAAATCTTGCACTAGTTTTTCTATAAAACTTGCTTCTAAATGAAAATTAGAATGTTGTGTTAAGCGTTCAATTAAAGATTTTGCGTCCGCAGAAGCAAAGTTATCTAATTTATAAAGAATATTTTTACTAAGAATATCATTGTTAATAATATTCATGCTCGATAAACGATTGCATTCGAGTAAATAATGCAGGTAATCTTCCCTTAATGATAATACAACTTTCACGCTTAAAATATTTAAACATTCTCCCATGAATTCAAAAAATTGCTTTCTTCGATAAGCTGAATCATAAACAAAGAAGAATTCTTCAAATTGGTCAAAAATTAATACTATTCTTAAATTACGCCATTCACTTTGTCGCAATAACTCTAATATATCTTCTGGTGATTCGGGATTAGAGAATGGAAACTGATAAACTTTTTTCCAGGCTTCTCCTTCCATTCCAAATTGGATTCCTTTGGATTTTAACGCTTGAACTAATAGTTTTCCTAATTCATATACCCAATTAGTGTAAGTTCTAACCTTGACTGGTACTATCTCTTGTAAACCAATAGAACTATGCTTTAAAGCTGGTACTAATCCAGCCTGTACTAAAGAACTTTTTCCTACACCAGAATACCCATGAATTACGATCATTTTACAGTCGGGACGAGCAATTTTTTCTAATAACTTTTTTACATCCTTTCCTCTACCGGATGCAGTCATTTCTGGTGCAACCGTTTCTAATACAGATGCTGACTGTATTGAAGCTGTATGTAAAGTTTCTACAATTAATTTGGCTTGCCTTTGGGGTTGAATTATTCCCGCACCAATAAACGCCCTAAAACCATATTGTTGTTCGATAGAACGCTGTTCTAATTTAATGCGAAATGCTTCTAAATAACGATGTTGTTCCCAATAAACTTCCTGCAAAGCTTGTAAAATACGAATATATTGATGTGGGTTATCCTGAGAACCAATATCCCGCGCCATCTGTAGATGTTTGACAGCTCGCGGTTTTTGTTCGAGATGTGTTTCTGCTATTGCTAATAACAGTAAATATAAAGCACGATGTTGTAACTGTGCTGAAGGTGCTTTAGCTATATTATGTAATGCTTGATAAGCATATTGTTTCGTTTGAGCATATTGATTTTGGCTAGTTGCAACTTCTGCCAAAAAGCCATATGCTTGCGCTACTCTTAAAGGATTTCCGTACAATTGCTGCAAATCTAAAGACTGTTGAGCAATATTTTTTAACTCACTCCAATCCTCTAAACGCTGTAACACTTCACCCAAAGGATTGATAAATTTTGCAACTAAATTAGGACGATTTGCCTCAATAAAAATATTAATACTCTGTTGAAAATATTGCTTCGCTGCTTGTAAAAAAGCAACAGATTTTAAACGATATCTTTGAGCTTGTTGGAAATAGCATAATCCGATATAAAACAAAATTACTCCCATGCGAAATTTTGAATTTGGAAGCAGGGGAGAGGGAGACAAGGGGATAGGGAGACAAGGGGATGAAGTAGATAATTGATGAATATTAATTGAACTTTGCCAAAAAGCTAAACTTTGATGATAATACTTCAAAGCTTGTTCCATCTGATTTTTTAAATAAGCATCTTGTCCTAAAACGAACTCTACACTAGCTTTAAGTACTGGTTCCAATTCATATCCCCTTCCCTGCAAATCTTGTAATGCAGTAGTCACCTCTCTACGACGCAGATATCCCATTTGCCAACCCAAACAATAAGCATCTGCCGCCAAGGCTGTAGCAAATAAAGCATCGGTGTCTTTATGTAGAGTTGCAGTTAATTCCGCAGTTGCGATCGCAAACTCCGTAGTAGTAGCCCAACTCTCGAAATCGCTTGCAGAGCGCACCAATTGCGGCAAAACTTCATCCGTCACCCAAAGCACAACCGGGAAGTCAAACCGCTTGCGAAACTCCTCCCGCACCTGATTTGTAGCACTCAACATTTGTTTTAAATTATCCACCGACTCTAAGTAAAAAACCATGACTGCATCCGGTGGATTATCCTTAACCTCAGCAGCAATAATTCCATAAAGACTCTTGTCAGTACGCTTTAAATTCACAACCCGCACATCAATGTCGGTAAGCTGTCGCAACCGTTTTACCAATCGCGATCGCAATCTTAAATAATTACAACGCGCCAAAATCAACTTAAACTCACCTCTCGATGCTTCCAAAGTCCAAGCAAGTTCCTCCAAGCCCTCTTCGTTGGAGGATTGGGGGAGAGGGGTAGAGGGGGGAGAGGGGGGAGAGGGGGATGGGGAGATGGGGGGAGAGGGGGTAGAAATATCTAACTTGTCTCTTTGTAATCTTTTACTATCTTCTAACTCTTCACTCATAACTCTTAACTCCTAACTAACTGTAGACGTAGCAATGCTACGTCTCTACATTTCTTCCAACTCATTCGCTTCTGCCAAAATCGGATTGATATCAAACCAAGATTCTCCACCAGCATCGCGATATTCAAATACCAAACGACTGTGAAACTAATGCTTGATACTCTAAATCTCCTCTAACCTTCTTCCGCTTTTTCACCTGACGCAATAATTCCCATTCATCATCGGAAATTTGCATAGTCATTTCGTTGCGACGGTAGCGAATTAAAGCTTCTAAAGTTTCACGAGATAAAGGAAGTTTTCTTTCTTTTTGAATCCAGTTATTCAACAATCGCAGCAAATCCCGCACGTGCCCGCCACTTACCTGACATAATCTATCTAAACTTTTGGCATTGTCGAAAACTTCAGTCATACGATTCAAACGCTGCTGGGGATTCAAATTCGGAAAAGCCCGCGCTAATACCATTTGCCGTAACAATACCATTCCAGGTTCAAAAATACTTCCATCTGGTAATTCTACTGATACCATTGGTAACACCTTTGGATCTTCAGGAAATCGTTGAGTCAAATTTCCATAATCATTCGAGAACTTTAACGCCAAAGGCATTGTGTAAACAACATGACACCCTAACTTCGTTAAATACTCGCTCTGATCGATAAATAGATACTCTTGTTGCGGTCTTCCCCAAGACTTAGCGCGTGAATCTACCCGATCGAGATTATCTACAATCACTACCAACCCTTTCTTACCCTGTTGCTTCAATTTTTCTACAGCAGGTTCGAGTAATTCAGAATTAATCGCTTCTAACAACTTCGTTTTTTGAGGACCTAAATACTGATTAAGTCTGCCTCGTAAAGTAGCATCATCCTTTGTTTTCGCCGTAATTTCTCCAATCCCAAAAGCTAGAGAAAACTTATCCTTATCCGAACTAACACCAACATCACCAACACCCGGAAGTTTAGCCTTCATCCCCACAACTTCAGCATTTAGAACCCGCCAAGCACCCTGTAGCAATTCCTTTAATAGACTCGGTTCATCCAAACTCATATCAGCTAGACTCTGACTAACCCGACGTGCCACACTTAGCAGGAAATCGCCAATATCAACATCAGCCATTTCCATATCTTCACTAGACTCAAAATAGACCACATAAAAGCCTTCCCCCTCCAACTCTGCTTTCAATCGCAATAACTCAGTAGACTTACCGCAACCGATATGTCCCGTAAACAAAACACAAGTAGGTCGATCCGGCGAGAAAAAAGTAATATTATCCCGCAACTCCTGAATAATCTTGCCACCTCTTACCGAAGAAAAATCAATATAATACTTTTCATCTTCAGCATTTTCGATAACCAGAGTTTTGCTAGGATTCGTAGCCTGAAAAAACCTTCGTAAATCTATACCCATACCACCAAACCCGTATTTTGTAATAACTTATTAGAAACTTCCAAAAAACAATTTATCCGAAATAATCGTAGTGTTCGTTGCATTAATTCCTACGGGTTTGTAGTAGGGACTTTAGTCCTTTAAGAGTTAAAGCCCTTACTACAAACCTTTTCCCTGCATAATTAAGTAGAGTACCAAAAGAAAAATTAGAAATAATACTTAATCTGTAAGCACTAAAGCATTAAACTTATACAATGGTATATTCCAGATTAACAAAGTGTTAAGTGATAAAATATACTTTTTAGAATTAACTTACTGCTAAATTACAATTTAATTGATTTGGGAATTGGGCATCGGGGATTGGTAATTGGTAATTGGTAATTGGGGATTGGGGATTGGTAACTGGTAATCGGGGATTGGTAATTGGTAATTGGTAATTGGTAATTGGTAATTGGTAATTGGTAATTGGTAATTGGTAATTGGTAATTGGGGATTGGTAATTGGTAATTGGTAATTGGTAATTGGTAATCGGGGATTGGTAATTGGTAATTGGTAATTGGTAATTGGTAATTGTATACGAAACAGCCAGGGAGCAAGATGCTCCCACTACAAATGTTTTTATAATTCTTAACTCCTAACTCTTAACTCTTAACTCTTAACTCCTAACTATTCTCCATCTCCCCATCCCCCCTATCCCCCAATTCCCTAATGTGGCAAAATTAAAACGGTAATATGTGAAATATATAAAGGTAATTTATCAGTGAGTCCTACTAATCAAAAGACTTCTACAGCGCGGCGCGTGGTATTTCCTTTTACCGCCATTGTGGGCCAAGAAGAAATGAAGCTGGCTCTAATTTTAAATGTAATTGACCCCAAGGTTGGCGGTGTAATGATAATGGGCGATCGCGGAACTGGAAAATCAACTACTATTCGAGCGCTAGCTGACCTACTTCCGGAAGTTTCCGTGGTTGCAGATGACCCCTTCAATTCTCATCCCAGCGACCCCGGATATTATGGGTGATGCAGCTCGTAGAAAGCTAGAACAAGGCGAAGATATTCCCGTAGCACAAATGAAGGTGCCAATGGTGGATTTACCTTTGGGAGCTACAGAAGACCGAGTTTGCGGCACTATTGATATTGAAAAGGCTTTGTCGGAAGGTGTTAAAGCTTTTGAACCGGGACTTTTAGCTAAAGCAAACCGGGGTATTCTCTACGTTGATGAAGTTAACTTGTTAGACGATCATTTGGTTGATGTACTATTAGACTCAGCCGCGAGTGGTTGGAATACCGTCGAACGTGAAGGAATTTCTATTCGCCACCCGGCACGTTTCGTTCTGGTTGGTTCCGGGAACCCAGAGGAAGGTGAATTACGACCCCAGCTACTTGATAGATTCGGAATGCACGCCGAAATTCGCACCGTTAGGGAACCAGCATTAAGAGTGCAAATTGTGGAACAAAGGTCAGAATTTGACCAAAATCCTCCTGAATTCATCGAAAAATATCAACAACAGCAAGAAGAACTACAAAAGCGTATCGTCGAAGCCCAGGAACTTTTACCCTCCGTTAATATGGAATACGATTATCGGGTTAAAATTTCCGAAGTCTGTTCCGAACTAGATGTAGACGGTTTACGCGGTGACATCGTAAGCAACCGCGCAGCTAAAGCCCTAACCGCATTTGAAGGACGCAACGAAGTCACCGTAGACGACATTCGCCGCGTTATTTCCCTGTGTTTGCGTCACCGACTGCGTAAAGATCCATTAGAATCCATAGATACCGGCTACAAAGTAGAGAAAACCTTCTCCCGCATCTTCGGTGTAGAACTTCCAGAAGATGCAGCCAACGTCAACGGAACGGTCGATAAAGTAGGAGCTAGAGGTTAAAGGTTAAAGGTTAAAGGTCAAAGGTTAAAGGTCAAAGGTTAAAGGTCAAAGGTTAAAGGTTAGGAGTTAGTTGGTAGTAGTATAAATTTTCCCTTATCCCCTTGTCTCCTTGTCCCCCCACCTCCCCATCCACCCATCTCCAATGCCCATCATGATTAGAACTTGTTATTCCTGGATACATACCCTCTTTCTAGCAAGTCAATACAATCCACCGAGATTTGTAGAGTTGATTATGCTCGGTATGGCGTTAACGATGCTGACAATTTATACCTTAAATCCTAGTGTTCCTTATTTGATTTTAGGTTTTAGTTTTGTAATTGGTGCATCGGCTTCGATTTTAGTAAGAGAGGCGATCGCACCAACACCTCAAACAAGAATTACCAAAATAACAGCATTACTCTTACTTGTTATTAGCGTGTATGGCTTTGCTGACGAGTTGAAATTTTTTATTGATTTTACGTAAAGTTCTAACTAATTTTCCTTTCGAGATGTATAACTTCCACCTCGCATAATATTTTCGATACTGCTGCACCCTTCGGTGGTTTCAAGCAATCTGGTATGGGTAGATAACTCGGCGAGTATTGTTTGGAGCATTACACTGAGGTAAAGACTGTTACCGTACAGTTGTAAGTTGTTAATAGTAATCAATCGAAACCTCATCCAAATATTCTTTGAAGAAGAAGGAAAACGAGGGTGAGGTTTGTTGAGAACTTGCTTTATACTGCTTCTCGATTGATTGAAATACAGAGCATACTATTGAATAGATACTTAAGTTGCAACTTTTACTATTGATTTTTGAAGTTGCTTAGGTAATATTTACATATGGTTCTCGTCGAAATGTCGCATTTTTTTCTACTGACGAAGGTTTGTTGAAATTATAGAGGGGAAAGATGAACGGAGTAGAGTTATTTGAAAAGTCAATGGGAAATTGGGAAGGTCGTCGTTGGTATGTCTATGACAATGGTGACAAGGTAGTCCGTTACACCCAATTTAGTAATGAGGTCATACCACAAGAAAAATTTCTCTTCCCAGAGGGAATTTCTGTAAACCATACGTTCAAGGTATGGAATGTTAATGAGGGTAAGCTTGAGAATGAAATGGAGACTATTCTACACGCTTGTCCGGAACATATTGTACGTGCGGTGGGCTACTTGGGGGAAGAAAGTATTGAGTGTCCAATTACATCTGTCGGCAATGATATGTGTCGCATGATTACTGAGTATAAAAATGGTTGGACGCACATGGAATTTTTTCATTTTCTAACTAACGATGTGAGGGCACGGAATATTCGATACGACGGGATAAATTGTAGCGGTACTTTTCTAGAAAACCGAGTTGAGCAGTTCTCAGAGATTACTTCCGAGCATCTGGCTGAATATTTGCTTAAGTAATAAAACCAAAATTAAAAGCAGTTTTAGACCGGGTTAACTTATGTCTATAGACCTTAAAGAAAAAAACTGGCAATAAAATCTTTTCACATAATTGTCTCGGGATGAATCAACTTGTAACCTGCGGCTTTAATTTTCTTATTGCTAATACGAGCATTAAGAGAGCGGTAACTTGGTTTTGTATCATCCCAAAGAATCTTTTCCAAATCAACACGGTGGCAAATTTCATCGGATAATTCGCGAATGGTAAAATCAAAGTCATTCACCAGATTATAGATACCGTTCAACCTTTTTTGAATAACAAAATCCATAGCGGCAATAATATCATCAAGGTGAATCCAACTGGTAAAAGTTTCACCACTTCCAGGAATATTTTTACCAGCAAGTTTTGCAAAACGCTTCATTAATTCCCGCTTGGGGCCATAAATTCCACCCATACGTAAGATACTAATTCTCACATCTTCGCTGGCTGAATTTAATAAAAGTTGCTCCGTTTCACACAGTACCTGATTATATTCGCCGTTAGTATCAACCGAGGAAGTTTCATCAACCCACTCACCATTACGATCGCCGTATACCGAGACACTACTAAGGTAAATCAACTGTTTAACACTCTTATTTTCCTTTAACGCTGCTACCAGATTCTTAGCTGTAGGAATATAAGTTTCCCGATATACCTCTGCATCAACTTGGCGATCGCTAATCGGGGCAATGCTCAAAACCACAGTGTCTCGATTTTGCAAGAGCAATTTTACAGCTTGGGAATCTTCTCCTTTCATAACTACTATCTGAGTAGCGACTTCCTCTAATTCTGCAACCCGCTCTTGTCTTGTAGTCGTTGCCGTTACCAAGTAACCCTGTTGTTGACACCAGTAGCGTGAAGCAGCAGTTCCTACATAACCGCAACCGATAATTGCAATTCTGTGTAAATTACTATGATTTTGCTGCTGTAGTTCAGTTTCAGTTGGTTGTATGTGCATTAAGTTGTTCGGATATTTAAATAAATAATTATAAATAATCTTGAGTCGAGTAGTTAGATCGCTTGAAAAATTTTATCCTACTTAACCGCAGCAATCATTAAAAAGCGTTAATTGGGTTATTTGTAATTTTTATCTAAACATCCGTAAAGTCTCTTAATTCTATTAGAAATGCATCATTTGTAGATTTAATTGTGAGCTAATCATAAAGCATCTCTAATTTTAATAATTTTACGTCAATTTTGGGGAAATATAAGTTTAGGGAATGGTAAATTGAGTATTTGATTGAATCAGTTTTTCATGAAAAATAATAAAATACTTAGATGGTGGTCTAATCTATCTATTTGGCGCAAACAGCTGGTTGGGTTGTTTGCATCGGAAGTAATTTCTGTATTTGGACTTGTGGGAGTTGGCGCTTTTTTAATTGTTATCGGAGGTCGCAGTGTTCTAGTTAATCAAGCGAAATCTGAACTCGCAGTCACGGAGATTAATTACAATATCAAAATTAATCAGATGGGATTTGGGTTTCGTGGACAATCTGATAATGTGGCGATAATTGCTGCTGCAAAAGCACGTAAAAAATCTCAAATATTAGATGAGGATTTAAAGAAACAAGTAAAACAGATTCTTGAAAATGAAATTAAAGCGAGAAACATTGAATATGCAACTTTAGTAGATAAAGACTCACGAATTATTGTTAATGCTAATGCCGATCGTACTGGAGAGATTTTTAATCCTAATAATTTAGTCAGTGAGGCTTTAAAATCACCCAAACAGATCAAAAGTACCGAAATAATTTCTTGGGAAGAATTAGAAAAAGAATCTCCCCCACTTCCAACAGAATTAGAAAAAAAAATGGGGCTTATTCGCTACACAGTCACCTCTATAAAAGACCCAAAAAATGGGGAAGTATTAGGAGCATTGATATCAGGCGATCTTGTTAATGGTAAGTTATCGATTGTTAATCAAAACTTAGCAATGCAAGATAGTGGTTATAGCGCCGTTTATTTTCTTTCCAATCCCGAACAATTAAGTCTTGCAATAGCAACATTAAATATTGCAGAACCAACTGAATTAAAACAAGCAACGAGTAATAAATATTTGTATAATGTTGCTTTACCGAGAAATAAGCTATTTGAAAAAGCAATAAAAGCACGCGATCGAGTGGTAACTGAGAGAATTTCTATTAAAAGTAAAAAATATACAGTAGCAGCAAAAACCGTGCAGAATTTCCGAGGAGAACCCACTGCAATTTTAGTAAGAGGAACTTCTGAAACAGCTTTAAATATTCTGCTGCAAAAAAGTTTGATGCTGCAACTATTAATTGCGGCTTTAGCTTTATTAATAGATATCGGTTTAGCGATTATTTTGGGAAGAACAATCGCAAATCCGATTAAAAGTTTACAGAAAACAACTCAACATTTTACTAAAGGAAATCTCCAAACACCGGTTGAAGTTTCTTCACAAGATGAAATAGGTGAATTAGCCAGCAGTTTTAATTCAATGGCAGAAAAATTGGCTTTACGAGAAAAAACCAACAAAGAGCAAATGCAGCAGCTCGAAGAAACTTTAGAAAAATTAAAGCAAAATCAAAGCTATTTAATCCAAACAGAAAAAATGTCAGCTTTGGGACAAATGGTTGCTGGAGTTGCCCATGAAATAAATAATCCTGTAAGTTTTGTTTATGGAAATATCAATCATGCTCAGGAATACATTCAAGATTTACTAGGATTATTGCAACTGTATCAGCAAGAATATCCAAATCCAACAGCTCCTATTACGAAAGAAATAGAAGCAATCGATCTAGAATTTTTGCAGGAAGATTTACCAAAGATGTTAAATTCGATGGAAATAGGAGCCGAACGTATAAGTGAAATAGTCAATTCATTACGTAACTTTTCACGAATTGATGAGGCTGAATTTAAAGCTGTTGATATTCACGAAGGAATAGATAATACCTTAATGATTTTAGCTAATAAATTAAAAAGCAACCAGCAAAAATCAGGGATTGAAGTAATTAAAGAATATCAAGAATTGCCCTTAGTAGAATGTTATCCTAACCAGCTTAATCAGGTGTTTATGAATATTCTTAGTAACGGGATTGATGCATTAGAAGAAAGTGGGAAGGAAAAATTACAAATTCGCATTCTTACTTGCAGAACAGGAGAAGACAGCGTAAGAATTAGTATCAGCGATAATGGTTCGGGAATTAACCAAGAAGGGATTAAAAATATCTTTAATCCCTTCTTTACCACCAAACCTGTTGGTAAAGGTACCGGATTAGGTTTATCTATTAGTCATCAAATTATTACAGAAAAACATAAAGGTATAATTGGTTGCACTTCGACACTAGGAGAAGGAACGGAGTTCTCGATCGCTATTCCTATTAAGCAGTTGAAAGAGTAGAGAGGAGAGGGGAAGAGGGGGTAAAGAGAGCAGGGGAGGTAGAGGAAGCCGAGGAGCAAGGGTAGCATATTTTATATTTTCTTCCTCCGCTCCCTTCTACTCCTAAGTGTTCACTGACTTAACGTCTTCCAATGCTTCAACAGCCGATTTATAGCGTTCCGAAGCATGATAGCGCACCATTTTCTCTAAAATTGCTGCAAATTTATCGCTGACTTCCGCCCATTCTTGCCATTCTAAGTTTCCCGTATGGGGATTTGGTTGTAATTCGTGGGGAAGTAATCCGGTTAATGCCTGGATGGCGATCGCCCCTAAAGCATAAATATCGCTACTGAGTCGAGGATGTCCGGCAAATTGTTCTGGTGGTGTATAGCCCCGCGTACCAATGGCTACGGTGGCTAATTCGGTTTCTTCTTTTGATTGCGGCTGCATTAGTTTCACCGCACCAAAATCAATTAGTACCAAACGATTATCTTGATTACATCTAATAATATTTGCCGGTTTAATGTCGCGATGAATTACTTGACGTTGATGAATAAATGCGACAACTTCTAAAAGTTCTTTTAGCATATCAATAACATAAGATTCGCTTTTGACACTCTTATGAGGAGGCAATTCTTCAGTTAAAGGATGTCCGGGTATAAATTGCTCTACTAAATAAAATTCTTTTTCTTGTTCAAAAAATGCATACAATTCTGGTATTTGATTGTGTTTGCCTAAAAGTTCGAGAATTTCTGCTTCTGAGTCAAACAATCTTCTGGCAACTTGTAAGAATCTGGTATCTCTTCTAGCTGGCATTAATTGTTTTACAACACAAGTTGGCAAACCGGGGCGTTGAGTATCTTTAGCTAAATATGTACAGCCAAAACCACCTTGAGCAAGAACTCTAGTTACTTTATAACGATTGCTAAGTAAGGAATAGGAAGAGGAAGTAGAAACAGCAGGAGCTATAGGTTGTATTCGAGGTGCATCTTGAATACCTGTGGTTTCTTTTAAAAGTGTATTTAATTGTTCTATGGCTTCTTTCTGTTTTTCAACTTCTAAAATAATTACTTTTGTCTGTAATTGTGTTTGATAACTTGTGTAACCTAATACGCCAATAGCAGTAAAAACAAGTGCCAAACCTGGAGGTACTACGGGTATCCAACCAGCTTGTACAATTAGCAGATAACAAATTCCGACTAAGCCAGCTACAGTTACACCTGATACTATTAATAAAAATACAGGTCTTCGCAATTTCCAGGCTAAAACGCCACCAATTAAAGACCAACCCCATATCCATAGTGCTTCGAGCCATTCGGGAAAATACCAAATTAAAGGTCTACCATCTAATACCGCACTAATAAGTTGACTGGTTATCTGTGCGTGAATAAATACAGGAGACACTGTATTTAAGTTATCTTGTTCGGAAACACTATAAGGAGTTTGGTATCTAGTATTGCCACTGCGAGCAGTAATACCAATAATAACTAAACGGTCTTTAAATAAATTAGGATTTACTTTATCTGTTAAAACATTTGTTAAAGTAACAGTGCGAGCAAATTGACGGGGATTGCGGTAATTGATTAGAATTTGATTACCTCGATCGTCAAGTTTTACATAGCTACCAGATTTTTTTGTCAAGCCGTTAAAGAAGACATTTCCTATATAAAAAACTTTATTTTTATCGGAATTATAGTCCAAATCTTTTAAATAATTTATTGCTAAAGTAATAGCAAAGGAATGGTCGGTATTGCAACGACTATTTTTTGCAGGTGTTTGAAATATTAAGCCCCGACGAATAACATTCCCACGGTCAAAAACGAAATCCCGAAAAGCTATATTGTCTCCATCAAAATTAGCTGGCGGTAGCATTTCTGGTTCGCCCATACTACCAAATGCACAAGTAGCAATTATATTTTCTTTACCTATATCCGCTGCTAAATTAGTTTGTTGAGGACGCTTGATGTGTAAACCAATAACAAGCGGTTGGTAAGATTTAATTTTTGTCAATAATTGATTAATAGTTTCATCGGGTAATGGATTGTTGTAATTCTGTAAATCTTCTTCTGTTACCGTTACAAGTACAATCCGATTATCCTGCGATTCCACAGGGACGTAAAGCCATCATTTGATCGTAAGCACGCAACTCCCAACGCTGCAACCATCTTAATTCCCGTGCCCCTAAAACCAAAACAGTAACACCCAAACTGGTAACAAGAATTGTTCTCCACCAGCTTGTAGGAGTTGAATCTTGAATAGAATTATCGCCGGTACTATCAACAACTTGGGGAAGTTGTGTATCATCATTTACCGACAAATTACTCGGTTTCTTACTTAAAAACGGAATACGAAAATTATCTAAAAGTCTCCTAATCACGGTAGGGTAGCAATAGCCTGAGTTAGTAGATGTATCTTAATATAGTCGAGGATGGGAAAGGAAGGTAATTATTCAGTTAAGAGTTATACAATTTTACAAAAATTGGGAGTTGGGAGAGGGGGAATGGGGGAGATGAGGAGATGGGGAGACAAGGAGACAAGGGGATAACTAAACTATTAATTTTTAACTTATTAAGGAAGCAAAAAATAATTAATTCTCCCGTAGTGCGAGCATCTTGCTTGCTGTGTGTCTCAAGCGAGCAAAGATGCTTGTCCATAGGACACTTTACGCTAACGCACTACCTAATTTAAATTGCATATTGTTGAATTTGGAAGTCCCTAACTCCTAACTTTCAATGCCCAATTCCCTATGCCCTATGCCCGATTAAATCTAAAATCTAAAATCTAAAATCCAAAATTGATTGATGCATGAAATTTCCGGACGCTGGCGTTTTGGGCTAGCTTTGTCTTTAGTAACAGTTATTCTATGGGGTGTATTACCGATTTCCTTGTCGATAACGCTACAAGGATTAGATGTATATACCTTAACTTGGTTTCGCTTTCTGGTATCTTTTTGTTTGCTAGCGATTTATTTAATGTGGCGCGGGAAATTACCAACTGTTTCACAATTACGTTCTACTTCCCCGAAGCTGGTAGCTATTGCAACTATCTTTCTGGCGATCAACTACATTTTGTTTGTCAAAGGTTTGGATTTTACTACCCCTGCAAATGCTCAAGTTTTGATTCAATTAGCCCCTTTACTAATGGGCTTCGGGGGTTTGATCGTTTTTAAAGAGCGGTATAACTTGTTTCAGTGGATCGGCATAGGTATTCTTACTACAGGCTTTGTTTTATTCTTTAACGAACAGTTGTCTAATTTGATTACCGCCAAAACAACATATTTATTAGGTAGTAGTTTAATTGTAATCGCAGCAACTACTTGGTCTATTTATGCTTTAGCTCAAAAACAGCTTTTGCAAAGTTTATCTTCTGCTCATATTATGCTGATTATCTATGGGGGATGTGCTTTAATATTCACGCCTTTTGCCAGTATTCAAACAATTTTTACACTTAATTTATTGCAGAGCGGAATGTTACTTTTTTGTGCTTTAAATACTCTAATTGCTTACGGTGCTTTTGCTGAAGCATTAGAACATTGGGAAGCATCGCGAGTTAGTGCGGTATTAGCTTTAACTCCGGTTGTAACATTATTATCATCGTACTTTGTATCAGAAATATCACCAAATTTAATCGTTGCCGAGAATTTTACTTTGTTAGGAATAGCTGGAGCTATTTTAGTTGTATGTGGTTCTACGGCGATTGCATTGGGGAAAAGATAATAAGTTTCAATTTTCTTCGGTACTTCTACGTGTAATTAAAATCAAGTTTATTTTTATTTTAAAGTTTAACTTGACCTACTGAAGCAGATGTTTGTTTTATCTGCTATCATGTCATGGTGAACATCAATAAATTGATTCAATCTGTTTATTAGTAAGTAGTTTAACTTACCTGTAAATACGGTTGAGATGTAAAACAGCATTCTACCTATCTACCTTCACAACTAAATCGATACGTTATTAGTAAGGCAAATAATAATTAATATCACGCAGGGTGTCTGAGCTACCAAATCTACCTATTTGAAGCACATCTTTTTTGACACTATCTAGTGATGAACAGTTTGTTTGATAAATGGACTAGCACACTGAGAAAATCTTGGCTGTTGCTGGTTCTATCTGTATTGTTATCTATATTTGGTATCAGTAATTATGGTTGGACTGCGGAGCGAATTTATGCATCTTATTCAGCATTTCAACGTTCTATTTCTATAACTGCTTTAGAAGAATTTGCCCTTAATGGCGAAATTGGCGAAGAAATTGCGGTGTATACGCAGTATCTAAAACCGGAACAAATAGCAGAATTACGGCAAGTTTTGACAAGTCAGATCAAAGTACATCCCGCAGCGGTATCGCAGTTTCTCTATACCTCGCAAGGGGAATTTATGTTGCGACGGTTGGGGGAAGTAATTAGAACCGAATCGGGTGAGAGTAAGCCGGGATTTTATGCTTTGCGATCGGCTTTAATTTTAGCTGCCGATGAGCCGGAAGGTTTAACTTTATTGAATGTATTGCGAAAGTATCCAAGCTCCAGCATGGATATCGATTTAGCGCGTACATTGCAGATAGCAGAGCAATTAGAAACGCTAGTAAATGAAACTAATAAGGCTGTCGCAGTAGTTTCAGCTAAGTCTGATACGGAAGCTGTTATTCCAACTGCTCAAACAGCAGTCAGCGTTAATAATTTACCCAACTTAAATCGTAGGGGAAAGTTTATTGCGAAAAAGCAAACATTAAAATTCTTTGATGTAATGCGTGGAAGGTTGTTATCAACCGACATTTATCTTCCTAATATTTCCTCCTCCGTACCTGTGATTGTGATATCACACGGTATAGGTACCGACAGCAGCAATTTTCGATATTTAGCCAATCATTTAGCAACAAATGGTTTTGCAGTTATTGTTCCCAATCATCCCGGTAGCGATACCAAACAAATAGAATCTTTATTAAATGGCAGCGCTTCTGAAGTCGCACAACCGGAAGAATTTATCAATCGCCCTTTGGATGTTAAATTTGTCCTCGATGAATTGGAGAAACTAAACAATACCGATTCACGCTTTAAGAAACGTCTGGATTTACAGCAAGTTGGAGTATTTGGACAGTCTTTTGGTGGCTATACAGCTTTAGCCTTAGCCGGAGCAAAAATTAATCTAGAGAAAATAGAAAAAGACTGCAAACAAAAAGCTTTAAAACAAACCTGGAATATGTCTTTACTGTTGCAATGTCGAATCCAGGAATTGCAAGCAAACAAACCAGTAAAGCAATATAACTTACACGATAAGCGAGTCAAAGCTGTAATCGCGGTGAACCCTATAACCAGCAGCATTTTTGGCAAAACCGGCTTGAGTCAAATAAAAACTCCGGTGATGATGGTTGCTAGCAGCGAAGACACAGTTGCACCGGCTTTATACGAACAAATTTTACCTTTCGCCTGGATTGCGAATCCTCACAAATATTTAGTCCAGCTTGAGGGTGCAACTCACTTTTCCACTATCGGTGATGGCAAAGATAGTTCCGAGCAAGTTGGATTACCCTCGAAATTGATCGGTGATAATCCCAAACAAGCACAGAGCTACATGAGGTATGTGAGTTTACCTTTCTTTCAAAGCTATGTATCTGGAAACTTGCAATATCGTCCTTATCTTACATCAACTTACATAGAAAGCATTTCTAAAAAATCTATGGATTTAAGTCTAATTCAGAACTTAACTACTACTGAAATTGCAAAAGCAGTGAATAAATGAACAATTATCAATTATCAATTATCAATTAAGAGTATTATTTAGCTTTGATGGGTTTTTCGTGCCGACTTTAATCCTAAATCCGAGCGATAATCGCGGCAGGTAGAAGAATGGATTACTAATTGTATTTTGATTAAGTACATTCACAGCTTGCGGCGAGTGATAATTGATTATTGTTAATTGATAATTGATTCGTGTTTGGTTTTTTAAATCTCGATAAAGCTTTTGATTGGGACTTCTCATGATTGTGTGGCGAAAACGCGCAAACTTTTAGGTATCAAAAAAATCGGTCACGGGGGTACTTTAGATCCTGCCGCTACTGGTGTTTTACCGATAGCTATTGGTAAAGCAACTCGATTATTACAGTATTTGCCTACCGAAAAAGCTTATAAAGCTACGATTCGGTTGGGGGTACAAACTACGACTGATGATTTACAAGGAGAAATTATTTCTCAACAGTCTGTAACTAAGTTGAATTTGGAAACTGTAAAAATGGCTTTGAAGCAGTTTCAAGGTAAAATTGAGCAAATTCCTCCAAGTTACAGCGCTATTCAAGTTGATGGAAAACGACTTTACGATTTAGCACGCAAAGGTGAAAAAGTTGAAGCACCCGTGCGAAATGTAGAAATATTTAATATTGATATTTTGGATTGGCGAGAAGGTACCTTCCCCGAATTAGATGTGAATATAGCCTGCGGCGGGGGAACTTACATTAGGGCGATCGCCAGAGATTTAGGTGCAATATTAGATACTGGTGGAACTCTAGCAGCTTTGCAACGTACTGTTAGCAGCGGTTTTAATTTAGCAGATAGCATTACTTTGAGTGATTTGGAAGCAAAGTTAGAAGCAGAAGAATTTCAACCAATGGTTGCCGATGCACCTTTACAGCATCTTTCTGAAATAACTTTACCTGCCACGGAAGCGCTTAGATGGTGTCAAGGGCAGAAAATTTCCTTCGATAGTCAAGTATCGGAAGTAGCAAGAATTTACAACGAACAAAGGCTTTTCTTGGGAATTGCTGAATTGAAAGATAATTTATTGATTCCGCGAATGGTTTTGGAAGGAGTTTCGTGAAAAGGTTCTATCCGTCACCCTATAAGGGTGCGGCTATACAAACAAAGCCCACCTTCGTGGGCTAAGAATTCTAATAGCCCACGAAGGTGGGCTTTGTAAATGTAGCCCCACTCTTCGAGAGTGAGGGCGATTCTATATAAAAAATCCAAAAGTATTTTTGTCAAATAAACTACATTTATAAGAAACAATTATGAATTTATTGTTTCTACAAAACTAAAGATGATTGGGAATTAATTATGTTTAGGCGCTTTCAAAATCGTCCCGCACCATTAGCAACTATATTTATATCTGTATTATGTTTTACTTTGATATATGGGTGTTTACCCAATTCGCAACCAGTTGCTGAAGCTTCGACGCTGCTAACGGAACCTTTTTTACAGTTACCAACCGAAAATTCAGTTAGAGTTGTTTGGTTTACTGAGTTTCCCGGAGAGAAAAATACGGTTGTTTACGGTGAAAATCTGAAACAGACTACTGACGCTACAACTATTAAATTAAGTCACACTAGGGAAGATCAAAAATCCAGAGTTGGAAATCAAACGGAAGACAAACAAGTTTATCAGAAACCCGTTAAACGCGATATTTGGCGACATGAAGCCGAAGTTACTGGTTTAACTCAGGGTAAAGAAGTTGACTATCAAGTTATTAGTAAACCCGAAAATGGTGGCGATGCAAAAAGTGAAGTTTATAAACTTGCACCCGCACCTCAAGCCGGTACACCGTTAAAAATTCTGCTTACTTCAGATCATCAGTTAAAACCAATGACGGCTGCGAATTTGCAAAAAGCAAAAGAAACTGTTGGGGATATTGATGCAGTATTCATGGCTGGCGATTTAATTAATATACCAGACCGCGCTAGCGAATGGTTTGACGATAATCGCGGTGGTGCATTCTTTCGGGCTTTACAAGGCAAAGCTAATTATCAGATAGATAAGGATGGGGTAAATACAACTTATACTGGTGGCGAAATTATTCAAAATGCTCCACTTTTTACCGCTATCGGCAATCATGAAGTTATGGGAAGAAGAGGTAGAAGTGATAGTTTGGGTGATGAATATAATGATGCAATTCCTCGTGCAGTTGCAAAAAACTTATATGGTGAATCATCTTTAGAAGCCAATTCTTTTAATACCGATACCTACGAAGAAATTTTTAGTTTACCTGAAAGTAAATCGGGAGGAGAAAAGTATTATGCAACAACTTTTGGTGATGTGCGTTTAGTAGTTCTTTATGCAACAAATATCTGGCGAGTTCCTAGTTTAGAACCCGATGCAAAAGGTAAATACCGCGAAAGAAAAGCTGATTTTGATAATCCAGAAAAATGGGGTTACGGACAGCATATTTTTGAACCAATTGATAAAGGTAGTCCTCAATATAATTGGTTAGTTGAAGAAATTGATAGTCCGGAATTTAAACAAGCAAAATACAAAGTCGTCATGCTGCATCACCCAGTTCATTCCTTGGGTGATAATATTGTTCCAGCTTATACTAATCCAGTACAAACAATTGAAAAAGACGATAGCGGTAAAATTACGTCTATAAGTTACGAATATCCCTTAGAAGAAGATTACTTGATTCGGGATGTAGTACCTTTATTAGAAAAGAATAACGTTCAACTAGTATTTTACGGACATTCTCATCTATGGAATCGTTTCAAGAGCGAATCGGGAATACATTTCTTAGAATCATCCAATGTTGGTAATAGTTACAGTGCTTATTTAGGTGACAAAAAACGTAACGTACCTCAAGGATACGAAGAGAAATATATTCAAGTCGGCGATCCAAATGGTTTAGAACCGATAATGCCATCAATTAAACCATTAAATGGCGAAGATGATAAACCTATTCCTTATATTGCTAGTAATGAAATGACCGTATTTAGTATTTTAGATACGGAAAATGCTACGGTTAATAGCTATTATTTCGATATGACTAAACCTGAAGAGAAAGTAGTGAAATTCGATGAATTTAAATTGGAATAACAAGTTAATAATGTAGAGACGTAAAATTTTACGTCTCCTAAAATTTAAATAATAACGAGTTACAGCACATTTTATTTTGGAAAAGTACATTCGGACGGGCAGGGATGCCCATCCCACAAGAGTTTTATTACATAATTTTGTACTTCATTTACCTGCAAAGTGCTGTAATTAAAATTTACGTCTCCTAAAATTTAAATAATAACGAGTGGATTGAAATTTACGCCTTTTTTTAGAATAAATTAGTTGTTTAAAACGTTGAGATCCCCCCAACCCTCTTTTTAAAGGGGGCTTTTTATTAGTAATTTACTGCTTCTATAAGTAGGTGGGTGGGAAAATTTATAACTATGTCATTGCGAGTGGAACGGAGTGAAACGAAGCATTCACCGAAGGTGTGGATCATCACAAGCACTTTGAGGATTTTACATTCCTTTACATAGTTTGGTTTATTCTAGCCTACCTACTTAATTGCTCAATAGCATTTACAAATGAAATAGTTGCAGCTTGTACTTCACCCGAAATATTTGAATCGGCAAGAATCCCATCTACATCAAGATTTTTACCAAGCAGCGAAACTGCGATTGAGGCTTCAGGAACAATCCTTCCTGCCATTGTTGTAACGATTTCGGTAAGCTGGGCTTGGGCGTGAATTGCTCGCGGTGATGCATTGAACAGCGCAACTGGCTTACCTATAAACTCTTCTCCACTCACCAACCAATCCAGCGCATTTTTCAAAACCCCCGGTATACCATGTGCATATTCTGGGCTTGAAATTATCAAACCATCAGCCCATTTTATCTGTAGCCGCAAATCTTTGACTGATAAAGGTATCTCTTCAATATCGGGATTGAAATGCAGTAAATCGGCAAGTCCATGATACAACCTCATTTCTACGTTTTCTGGTGATAGTGCGATTACCTTCGGTAGAGCTTAGTCTAACGACTCACTGCGTGAAACGCTTAACGCCGCGTTAAGTAACGAAGTATTTGAAGAAATTTTGCGAAGACTACCGGAAATCGCGAGAATTCGTATAGTTCGGGATTTGTTTGGTATTTTTGTAAAAGTCATTTATAAAACGCTCAGAGGTAAGTTTAAGAATAGCGTCTCTACAAGCTTTTTTAGATAAATATCAAATTAACTTTAATTTTCAGTTTGTAGCTGGGAACCATATATGAGTCAGGCTTAACCCTTTTTATGATATGCCTCTTACTTTTGTTAAAAAATCTCTCCAAACCTCAAGCTGGTTAGGAATTCTAGCAATTTCGTTTTTACAAGCCCCAGTTTACGCTCAACTGGTTGAGGATGCTACCTTACCAACTCGCGTTAAAACTACAGATAATCTCAATTTTACAATTGACAGCATTAACAATCAAAACCGCGTGGGGAATAATTTATTTCACAGTTTCAAAGAATTTTCTATTCCTACGGGTGGCTCTGCGGTTTTCAATAATTCTACGGATGTAGTTAATATAATCAATCGGGTAACTGGTGGAAATATCTCTAATATTGATGGATTAATTAAAGCGAATGGTAATGCAAATTTATTTTTAATTAATCCTGCGGGAATAGTATTTGGTAAAAATGCTCGCTTAGACATCGGTGGCTCGTTTTTCGGAAGTACTGCTGAAAGTATCAAATTTAGTGATGATATTGAATTTAGCGCTATTAGTACCATCACAGAGCCGTTATTAAGTATTAACGTCCCCCTTGGTTTGCAGATGGGGAGTAGTTCTGGTGGTATTAAAGTACAAGCTGATGGTTATATTACTACTTCTAAGAATATCGATAATGGTGTCAATGTACTTGCTCCTTTTTTAGTTAACAGTTCAGATGGTTTGCGAGTTAAATCTGGAAATACTTTAGCTTTAATTGGTAGTGAAGTTTCTTTAAATGGAGGTATAGTAGTAGCCGATTCTGGAAGGATTGAATTGGCAGGTGCTCGTCAAGGTTTAATTAATATTAATAATTCGACTACAAAAGATTTAGTTTTAGATTACAAAGGTGTAGAAAATTTTGGTGATATAAAACTTTCTTCTTTAGCTTTAGCAGATGCGAGTGGAACTGGAAGCGGTTCAATTCAGTTACAGGGAAGAAATATTTCTATCAAAGATGGTTCTAGAGTATTTGTGCAAAGTCGGGGTAATACAGCGGGAGAAAAAATTAAATTAAATGCAACACAGTCTATAGAAATAGTCGGAACTCGTTCGGATGGAGATTTAGATGGTGGATTGTTAACCGAAACATTAGGAGTAGGAAATGCGGCGGAAATTACAATTTTCACTCCCGATTTACTTGTTTCTCAAGGTGCAAGAATAGTTAGTCGAACTTTTAGTTCTGCCAGAGGAGGTAATATTATTATTGATGCTTCCAAATCATTACAAATCAGCGATTTTTCTTTTATAAATCCTGAGAATGAAACTGAAATTTCAACTTTAAACTTTAATTCCGGTAGTGCTGGAGATATTGATATTTCAACTAAAAAGTTATCAATTTTAGGTCAAGAGATTTCATCTGCTACCTTTGGTATTGGGGATGGTGGAAATGTTTCTATATCAATCGAGGAATTGACTATTTTGGATGGTGGAGTTATTGCTTCTGCAACTTTAGGATTTGGTAATGGAGGAGATGTAAAGATTGATGCAAAATCAATTAATCTCAAAGGTATTAACAATGATAATTTTTCCCCTAGTACTTTGAGCGCTTCGAGTCTTGCAGTCGGTAATGCAGGTAATTTAACTGTCAACACTGAAAGCTTGGTACTCCAAAATGGTGGTAGGGTTGATTCTTCTACTCTTGCTTTCGGTAATTCGGGAAGCGTAACCGTTAATGCTACTGATTTTATCGAAGTTAGCGGTACTGTACCTGGTTCAGTTAATCCTAGTTTAATCATTTCCAGCGCCAATATTATAGATGAATCTTTCCGGCAATTCTTGGGATTACCTCCTATTCCGAGCGGAGATTCTGGAAACGTGAATATTAACACTCCTGTTTTAAAAGTTAATAATGGTGCGGAAGTAACTGTAAAAAACGATGGTACTGGTAAAGGTGGAATTTTGAATGTTGACGCTAATTCTATTCTTCTTAATAGTAAAGGAAAAATTACCGCATCAACTCAATCGGGTGAAGGAGGTAATATTGATTTGCAAATTCAAGATGGTTTAATTATCAGAAATCAAAGTCTTATTTCTGCTGAAGCTGGAGGAACTGGTAACGGTGGAAATATTAATATCAATTCACCAGTAATCGCAGGATTAGAAAATAGCGATATTATTGCGAATGCAGTACAAGGTAATGGTGGAAATATCAATATTAATACTCAAGGCTTATTTGGTTTGCAGTTTCGCTCGGAGTTAACTTTAGATTCCGATATTACTGCTAGTTCTCAATTTGGTGTTAATGGTATAGTTGAAATTAATAATCCCGCAATTGACCCCAGTTCCAGCTTGACACAATTACCAACAGATGTAGTTGATAGCAGTCAAGAAGTTGCTAGTGGATGTAGCGTCGTCAATCAAGGAAATAGTTTTACGGCTGTCGGTAAAGGTGGTTTAGCTGCAAATCCTAATGAAGTTGTTGCAGAGGTTAATGTGTGGCGCGATTTACGGGATTTAAATGCTATTAACAGCGTAAAAAAAACAAGTATTCAAGTTAAAAAGGATTCTCCGAAACAAATTGTTGAAGCTACTGGTTGGGTTGTTGATAAAGAAGGAAATATCGAATTTGTTGCTCAATCTGAAAGTAGATACAGTTGGCAGAATGTGAGTAATTGCAAGGGTGAAGTAATTAATTAGTATTTTTTTATAAATTTATATGTAGTGAGGAAATAAATATATTAATCAGAAAAAACTAATATCAAATGAGGTTTGATTTTTAACTAGAATGTGGGAACCATATATAAATCAGACTCTAGCATCTTTATATATGTTTATTCCCTTAATCCAAAAATATCTCCAAACCTCAAGCTGCTTGGGGATTCTAGCAATTTCATTTTTGCAAGCTCCAGTTTACGCTCAAGTAATTGAAGATGCTACTTTACCAACTCGCGTTAACAGTACGGATAATCTCAATTTTACAATTGACAGCATTAACAATCAAAACCGCGCAGGAAATAATTTATTTCACAGTTTCAAAGAATTTTCTATTCCTACAGGTGGTTCTGCAACTTTCAATAATTCTACAGATGTAGTTAATATTATAAATCGGGTAACTGGTGGCAGTATTTCTAATATTGACGGGTTAATCAAAGCTAACGGTAACGCAAATTTATTTTTAATTAATCCTGCGGGTATAGTATTCGGTAAGAATGCTCGGTTAGATATCGGCGGTTCGTTTTTTGGAAGTACTGCTAATAGTATTAAATTTGCTGATGAGGAATTTAGCGCCGTAGATACGATAACAGAGCCATTATTAAGTATTAACGTTCCCCTCGGTTTGCAGATGGGGAGTAATTCAGCAGCGATTGAGGTACAAGGGAATGGCTACACTTCTCCTTCTAATGATACTGATTTGTTCACTCCTTTTATCATTACTAGCTCCGACGGTTTGCGAGTTAAGCTGGGAAATACACTTGCTTTAGTTAGCGGTGGGGTTTCTTTAAATGGAGGTATCCTAGCCGCGAATTCTGGAAGAGTTGAGTTGGGAAGCGTGAAAGAAGGTTTAGTTAATCTCAATTCAAATCCACAAGGTTGGAGTTTAGATTACGATAACGTGCAAAACTTTGATGATATCAGATTTAATTCTCAAGCTTTAGCTGATGCAAGTGGTGTGGGAAGCGGTTTCAATTCAATTACAAGGACGAAATATTTCTATCAAAGATGGTTCAACGGTGTTTTTGCAGAGTCGCGGTTTAGAATCTGGAGAAAAAATCAAAATAAATGCAACAGAATCAATTGAAGTTGTAGGAACCAATTCAAATGGTATTTTGGCTAGTACATTGTTAACTGAAACTGTCGGTGCTGGAAACGCCGGGGAAATTACAATTTCAACTGCAAATTTATTTGTTTCTCAGGGTGCAGGAATAACTACCAAAACTTTTGGGCTGGGAAGTGGAGGTGATATTAATATAGAAGCTTCCCAATTCATCGAAATTACAGAGTTTTCTCCTATTAACCCCAGTAATGATACTAAAATTTCTACTGTAAGTTTTCTTGATAGTAAAGCTGGAGATATTAGTATTTCCACTAAACATTTATCACTTGTAGGTCAAGATATTCAATCTATAAATTTTGGTATTGCCAATGGTGGAAATATTTCGGTTTCAACAGAAAAATTGGCAGTTGAAGATGGTGGAGTTATTGCTTCTTCAACTGTAGGAATTGGTTCGGGAGGAGATGTAAATATTGATGCGAAATCGATTGAACTAGTAGGTATAAATTTTGATAATTTTACAGCTAGCACTTTGACTGCTGCAACACTTGGAAGCGGAAATGCAGGTGATGTAAATGTTAATACAGAGAGTTTGGCACTTCGGGATGGTGGTAGGGTTGATTCTTCCACGTTTGCTTTTGGAGCAGCAGGAAGCGTAACTATTAATGCTAAAGATTTTGTAGAAGTGAGCGGTACAGTGCCAGGTTCTGTTAATCCTAGTTTAATTATTTCTAGCGCCAATATTGTAGATGAATTATTGCAACAGGCTATAGGAATACCAGCTATTCCCAGCGGAGATTCGGGAAACGTGAATATTAACACTCCTGTTTTAAAAGTTAATAATGGTGCGGAAGTAACTGTAAGAAATGATGGAAAGGGTAAAGGTGGAATTTTAAATATCAATGCTAATTCTATTCTTCTCAACAGTAAAGGAAAAATTACCGCATCAACTCAATCTGGTACTGGTGGAAATATTGATTTACAAATTCAAGATGGTTTAATTCTAAGAAATCAAAGTCTTATTTCTGCTGAAGCTGGTGGTACGGGTGATGGTGGAAATATTAATATCAATTCACCAGTAATTGCTGGTGTGGAAAACAGCGATATTATTGCGAATGCAGTACAAGGTAATGGTGGAAATATCAATATTAATACTCAAGGCTTATTTGGTTTGCAGTTTCGCTCGGAGTTAACTTTAGATTCCGATATTACTGCTAGTTCTCAATTTGGTGTTAGCGGTACAGTCGAAATCAATAATCCTGCAATTGACCCTAGTTCCAGCTTGACACAATTACCATCTGATGTAGTTGATAGCAGTCAACAAATTGCCAGTGGATGTAGTGTAAATCAAGGAAATAGTTTTACTCTTGTTGGCAAAGGTGGTTTAGCTGCAAATCCTGAAGATGTTATTTCAGAAGTAAATGTATGGCGAGATTTACGCGATTTAAATGCTATTAACAATGGTAAAAAAAGGAGCGTTCAAGTTAAAAACGATGTTCCGATGAAAATTGTTGAAGCTACTGGTTGGGTTGTTGATAAGCACGGGAATGTTGAATTTGTAGCTGAATCTGAAAATCTAGATAGTTGGCACAAGGCGAGTAATTGTAAAGGGGAATTAAGCAGTTAATTAGCGGTTTTAGAGATTAAGGTTAGGCGTTAAGCGTTTATGCAGTGAGTCGTTAGACTAAGCTCTACCGAAGGTAATCGCCATAATACATCCTGAAATTTTTCTTAGATAAATATCTTAGATAAATATAAAATAAATTTGCATTTTCAATTTTTAACTTTTATCTGGGAATCATATATAAAAGTCAAGCACTACCACTCTTGTATATGTTTATTCTCTCTATAAAACAATCTTTTCAAAGTTTAAGCTTTTTAAGCATCCTAGCAATTTCATTTTTACAAACCCCAGCATATGCTCAACGGGTAATTGAAGATGGTACTTTACCTACTCGCGTTAACAGTACAGATAATCTCAATTTTACAATTGATAGTATTAAGAATAAAAACCGCGTAGGAAATAATTTATTTCATAGTTTCAAAGAGTTTTCTATTCCTACGGGTGGCTCTGCAATTTTCAATAATTCCACGGATGTGGTTAATATAATTAATCGGGTAACTGGTGGAAATATTTCTAATATTAATGGATTAATTAAAGCGAAAAGTAATGCAAATTTATTTTTAATTAATCCTGCGGGTATAGTATTCGGTAAAGATGCTCGCTTGGATATCGGTGGTTCGTTTTTTGGTAGTACTTCTGAAAGCATCAAATTCGCAGATGGTGAATTTAGCGCAATTGATACGATAACAGAACCATTGTTGTCTATTAATATACCTCTGGGTTTACAGATGGGAAGTAGTTCAGCAGCCATCGAAGTACAAGGTGAGGGTTACAAAACTACTACCGATATAGATAGAAAACCTTTTATTCTTTCGAGTAGGGACGGTTTACGGGTTAAATCTGGAAATACTTTGGCTTTAATTGCTAGCGAGGTTTCTTTAAATGGAGGTTTAGTAGCCGCAAATTCTGGAAAAGTTGAATTGGGGGCTGTTAAAGAAGGTTTAGTTAATATTAATTTAACTACGCAAGGTTGGAATTTTGATTACAAAGGGTTGCAAGATTTTGGTGATATTAAGCTTAACTCTTTAGCCTTAGCTAATGCAAGTGGAACGGGAAACGGTTCTATTCAATTACAAGGAAGAAATGTTTCTCTCAAAGATGGTTCAAGAGTGTTTATACAAAGTCAGGGAAACACGGGATTAGGAAAAATTGAGGTAAATGCAACAGAATCAATTGATGTTGTAGGTACTAATTCAGATGGAAGTTTGGTAAGTGCAGTGTTAACTGAAACTATCAGAATGGGAGATGCAGCAGAAATTTTAATTTCAACTCCAAATTTACTCTTAACTCAAGATGCAGTAATCTCAAGTAGAACTTTTAGTCCCGGAAAAGGAGGTGATATTACAGTAAATGCTTCTCAAGCAGTACAGGTTAGTGAAACTTCTCCTATAAATCCTAGAAATGATACTAAAATCTCTACTGTCAGCTTTCGTGATGGTAAAGCCGGAGATATTAGCATCCTAACCAAACAGTTATCACTTCTAGGTCAAGATATTCTATCTACGACTTTTGGCATTAATGATGGCGGAAAAATTTATGTCTCAACCGAGGAATTAATAATTGAAGATGGTGGAGTTATTGCTTCTGCAACTTTAGCAATTGGTTCGGGAGGAGAAGTTGAGATTGACGCGAAATCGATTGAACTAATAGGCACAGATCCTGATTTTACACCTAGTGCTTTGACTGCTGCAACACTTGGAAGCGGAAATGCAGGTGATTTAATTGTTAATACCGAAAGTTTGGTACTTCGGGATGGTGGTAGAGTTGATTCTTCCACCCTTGCTTCCGGTACAGGGGGAAGCGTAACTGTTAATGCTAAGAATTTTATTGAAGTAAGTGGTACAGTACCGGGTTCAATTAATCCTAGCTTAATCGCTTCTAGTGCAAATATTGTAGATGAATCCTTGCAACAGCTTTTAGGATTACCTGCTATTCCCAGCGGAAATTCGGGTAACGTAACGATTAATACGCCGATTTTAAAAGTTTTTGACGGTGGGGAAGTAACTGTAAAAAATGATGGAACTGGTAAAGGTGGAATGTTAGATATTAATGCTAATTCTATTCTTCTTAACAGCAAAGGAAAGATAACAGCTTCTACCCAATCTGGTGGAGGTGGAAATATTGATTTACAAATTCAAGATGGTTTAATTTTAATAAATCAAAGTCTTATTTCTGCTGAAGCTGGAGGTACAGGAAACGGTGGAAATATTAATATCAATTCACCAGTAATTGCAGGTTTAGAAAACAGCGATATTGTTGCTAATGCTTCAGAAGGTAACGGTGGAAATATCAATATTAATACGAGTGGTTTATTCGGTTTGCAGTTTCGCTCGGAGTTAACTATAGATTCCGATATTACTGCTAGTTCTCAATTTGGAGTTAACGGTACTGTAGAAATTAATAATCCGGCAATCGATCCTAGTTCCAGCTTGACACAATTACCATCTGATGTAGTTGATAGCAGTCAACAAATTGCCAGTGGATGTAGTGCAGCTCAAGGAAATAGTTTTACGGCTGTCGGTAAAGGTGGTTTAGCTGCGAATCCTGAAGATGTAATTACAAGTATAAGTTTATGGAACGATTTGCGCGATTTGAGTATTTTTGAAAGAGAGAATAAAACAGATATTCAAGCTAGGGAAAATTCTATAAAACCAATTGTAGAAGCTACTGGTTGGGTTGTTGATAAACAAGGAAATATCGAATTTGTGGCTCAATCTGGTATTCAAAATAGTTGGCAGAAGATGAGTAATTGTAACGGTGAGTTGGAGGAGACATAGCAGTGCTACGTCTCTACATTAGTGACTATTTTATTTACAGTTTACCCGTGAAGACTTTCTCGGCTGGCCCAGTCATGTAAATTCGCTCATTATCCGACCATTCTATTAATAATGGGCCTCCGGGAAGTTCTACGGTGGCTGTTCGATCGCATTTTCCGTTTAATACACCGGCTACCAAGGAAGCACAGGCTCCCGTACCGCAGGCTAAAGTAATACCCGCGCCACGCTCCCAAACTCGCATTTTTACGTGGTTAGAACTGACAACTTGAATAAATTCAGTGTTAATTCTTTCGGGGAAAGCTGGGTTATTTTCAAACTGGGGACCAATTTTTTCTAATTGAATTGCGGCAACATCTTCTACAAAAGTAATGCAGTGAGGATTACCCATATTCACACAGGTAACATCCCAAGATTTACCGGCTATTTCTAAAGCTTGATTAACTACTTTTTCGTTTTTAACAGCAAGAGTAGTAGGAATTTCACCCGCAGTCAATCTAGGAGTTCCCATATCAACTTTAACTTGACCGTCGGACATTAATTGAGGTGTTATGGTACCGGCTAAAGTATGAATTTGGTACTTGCTTTTTTTTGCGTCTCCTTCTAATTCAGCCAGAAAAGCAGCCATACAGCGAATACCATTTCCGCACATTTCCGGTTCCGAACCATCAGAGTTAAAAATCCGCATAGTATAGTCAGTGCCATTTTCTCCAGGTAAAGCAAAAATGACACCATCAGCACCGATACCAAAATGGCGATCGCACAACTGAATTGCTTGCTCTGGAGTAACTGCCGGTTCGGAAGATGAGCGATTATCAATCAAAATAAAATCGTTACCTAAACCCTGATACTTAGTAAAATTAATTGCCATTTGCCTATGAGATGAATTATTACAGTAAAGAAATTGTTAGTTGTTAGTTGTTCAAAACACTATCTACTAACCACTAACCACTATCCACTATCCACTAAGCACATAAACAATGTTGACAGAATTCGATACTTCATTACCCAGCGTCAAGCAAGTTCAAAGATTAATTCAAGAAAACACGCAAATTGAACTAAAGCTAATAACCGGCGATGTCATTGCAGGCAAAGTATTATGGCAAGACTTACAGTGTTTCTGCATCATGTCAGAAGACAATCAAAAAACCACCGTCTGGAAGCAGGCGATCGCCTTTTTGAAAATCGGGAGTTAGGGGAGAGGGGGGAGAGGGGGGAGAGGGGGTAGAGGGGGGAGAAATAAATTCCTACCTAACTATTCCCTATTACTCATTCCCATGCCCAATGCCCCATCCCCCATGCCCAATGCCCCATCCCCCATTTCCATTCTTCATTCCCGCAATTCATCAAGCGGCAAGTATTCGCGCAATGCTTCTAATTCTGCGGCTTTGACTACTGGAATTGATAATGCTGGCTGGTTGTTTTGGGGTGATAGTAATTGTTCTAGTTCATTTAAAGCGGATAATCTGCCGCACAATAATAGTTGATCGCGGTTTTGCAGTTTGGTTTTGCCGTTGGGATAGCGAATAAATTTTCCTTCTCGCCTGATTGCTTGTATTTCTACTGCGTATTGTTTGCGGATGTCTAAGTTGCTAAGGGTTTTACCTAATATGGGGGATTCTGCGCTGAGTTTTACCCACTGACAAGCGCTGTTTTCTCCGGGTACGGTTGCTTTCCCGGATGCGAATTCGTCTAAGGCTGCTATTTCTTCGGATGAACCAACCACTAAAAGTTTGTCGCCTTGTTCTAAATTTGTTGCAGCGTCGGGATAATCTATTTCTTCCCCGGTGGTGCGCTTGATTGCCATTAAGCTCACGCCAGTAAGATAGCGCATATCGGCTTGTTCTAAGGTCATGCCGACGAGGGGAGAGTTTGTTGGGAGGGGATACCAGCGTTTGTTTAAATCGGCTGTGGCGCGTCGCAAATCGCGGGCTACTTCGGAGGCTGATTGTTCGGGACGGAAATCTAAGTAGTGACTTTGACGAATTTCTTGGATTTCTCGCTGTACTGTTGTTGGCGATAAGCCGACATCTGTTAACACGAAGGAAACCATTTCTAAACTAGCTTCAAATTCTGGCTGTACTACTTCTCGCGCTCCTAATTGGTAAAGTGCTTCAATATTTTTATTGTTAGTAGCGCGAACAACTATATTTAATTCCGGAAATAATTCCAAACCGCGACGTAGAGAAAGACGAGTACTCATTGGATCGGGAAGTGCGATCGCCATTGCTTTGGCTTGGGTTACTCCTGCTGTTTCTAAGACGTGAAAACTAACGCAGTTACCGTATACATAAGGAATTTTCGCTTCTCGCAGTTGTTGAATTACTCTTTCGGATTGATCTATAACTACTACGGGTAGCTGATGAAAAAGCAGCAATTTAACTAGGTTTTTACCAACTCTTCCGTAACCGCAAACTATTACATGATCTTTTATCGGTAAATCGTCGGCTGCATCTAAGGGTTTGCCTTCACCGTTGAGATAAGGTTTTAACCAGGGCATCGATTCGGCCCAATCAAAGAAAATTGGTACCAATCGCAACACGAAGGGCGTTAAAACTAATGTTACTGCCGTTGTACCTAAAATAAGTAAATATACTTTACGAGATACTAACCCTAATTTTTGACCTTCACTAGCGAGAACAAAGGAAAATTCACCAATTTGAGACAATCCCAATCCCGCAATTATCGCCGTTTTCAGCGGATAGCGAAATATTTTTACTAAAGGAGTGATTATTAAAAATTTACCGATAAATACTAGCGTGACCAATCCTAAAATTAATTCCAGATGGCTCCATAGAAATACCGGATCGATCAACATCCCGATCGCTACAAAAAACAAACTGGCGCAAATATCCCGCAGCGGTTCTACATAAGTTAAAGTTTGATCGGCATATTCCACCTCGGAAATCATCAAACCGGCGACAAACGCCCCCATTTCAATGGAAAGTCCCAACTCTTCGGTTAACAGAGCGATTCCCAAACACAGAGCTACCACACCTAATAAAAATAACTCCCGGCTTTCCGTCCGCGCTAATAATTGCAATAAAGGCGGAATCAGCCAAATTCCCGTGGCTACAGCACCCGCAGCGAATAAACCAATTTTTAACAAAGCCAACAGCACCGCCATGCCCAGAGTTTCCACGGGTTGGTCGAGAGCGGGTAACACTGCTAACATTAATCCCAACGCTAAATCCTGTACCACCAGGATTCCTAACATTACCTGTCCGTGAGGGGTTTCCGTTTCATTGCGTTCCATCAAACACTTCAAAACAACCGCAGTGGAAGACAATGATAAAATTGCCCCCAAAAATACACCTTGGACTGGCGAATCTACCCAACCGACTCCCACCGACACCAGAGTCGTGACTGCGATAGTCAAAATAATTTGTAAACCACCACCACCCAAACTAATTTTCTTAACCTTGTTGAGTTCCGCAAAAGAAAACTCCACACCCAGCGCAAACAATAAGAAAGCCACACCAAACTGCGCCAACGTCTCAACTTGAATAAACTCCTTAATTAATCCAAATCCAGTTGGCCCCAACTATCATTCCACCTGCGAGATACCCCAATAGCACGGGTAAACCCAAAAGCGAAGCACACAGTCCCCCACCAGCAGCAACGGCGAGAACCGAAACCAAATCAACTATTAATCTAAAATCTTCTTGCACGAGCTTATAAAAAAATCTGAATATCCCTATTCAAATAGCATACAAAGTTTTGTGAAGACTGTCTCAGGAATCAGTTATCAGTTATCAGTTATCAGTTATCAGTTACCGATTTTAAATTTACATTAACTCCCAATCCCCAATCCCCAATCCCCAATGCCCCATCCCCAATGCCCAATCCCCAATCCCCAATGCCCCATCCCCAATGCCCAATCCCCAATCCCCAATGCCCCATCCCCAATGCCCAATGCCCAATCCCCAATGCCCCATCCCCAATGCCCAATCCCCAATGCCCCATTCCCAATTATTAAAAAACCATTTCTTCCAAAGCCGTTTGTAAATCTTGAGTTAATTGAGCTACAGCTTGCTTTGCACCTTGACGGCTTTGTTGATAAACGGTAGTGCGATCGCTCACCGAAATAGGTTCTCCCACAGTCACCGTTGACTTACGCAATCCTAAGCGGGGACGACGAGGACTTTTATTACCTTTGATTCGGGCGATCGCATCAAACAAAATTAAGGTTGTTTCGGCAAATCTTTCAAAACTAGGTTTTTCTTTAACGTAAGTAGCTGTCATGACGACAAAATATTCTACCAAACGCATATGCAGCATTTTTAAATCGGCTTCTGCTGCAATCCAATCTGCTAAACCTCGTTTCACAGGAGATAATTTTTTGAACTTGTCCTCTTCTTCGCGATAAATGTAATTCCAACCAGCTTCTTCTAAACGTCTACAGCGTTCAATTACGTTTCCTTTTTTCTTAATACCAAAATATTCTTCACCTACCTGTAGAGATACATCTAATAATTGTTGTAGTCTAGCTGTGAGATTTTCTTCTAAACTAACAGAATCTACAGATAAATCTTGCAAATCGCGATGATAAAAACAACGATAAAACTGTTCCATTTCTTCAATAAGATATTCTCCCAATCTCAATAAACGCTTTAGATATAATTGTTCTGGTTCCGTATTAGTAATTTCTATAGTTTGTTTTGATAAACCGCAATCCGCTTCTAATTTACTTAACAGCCGATCGAGTTTTGACCATTGAGGATTAATGTAAGAATACTGAATGTTAATTGGAAGAACAACAACTCGTTCAAAACGGCTGGCTTTTGCTAAATCCTCCGCACACCAAAACGCTAATTGAGCTACACCAGGTTCGAGAGGACTAATAACTTCGCTATGCCCATTTGTCGCACCTTCAGGAGCAACTACCAAAGGAAACTTACCATCAACCAATATTTCTCTGACTTTTTTTATCGCTTGCAAATCAAGAGCTTTACCTCGATGTACGGGAATACCTCCTAACTTGGAAAACAACCAACCCAGCCAATCACCAGCCCAAATTGTCATACCTCTGTCATACATAAAATGACAGTTAGCTGGAGATTTAATCGCAATATTATTTTGACGAGCAACAAGCGGTATTTCGCGAGAAAATAAATATAAACCAATAAGAGGGTCGTCTACTTCGCAATGACGAAAGGAGAAGATAAGGCGAATTTTTCCTATTTGGAATTGATGGTAAAGATTAACTAAAGTTTCTTTATTTATTGTTTCAATTTCTTTAATTCCTGCTGGTAGCCAAGGCTGCAAGCGAAATCGTTGTAAAAGAGGCAGCGACCAATGAACAAGTCGAAGAATTGAAAAGTTAAAATCTGGAGAAATAAAACCTAGTTTTGGTTGAGCGCGTTGCATATTTTAGTTGTTAGTTGTTAGTTGCTAGTTGTTAAATATTCCCCTGTTCCCTGTTCCCTACTTTCTACTCTCTACTTTCTACTCCCTACTCCCTACTCCCTACTCCCTACTCCCTACTTTCTACTCCCTACTCCCTACTCCCTACTCCCTACTCCCTACTCCCTACTCCCTACTTTCTACTCCCTACTCCCTACTCCCTACTCCCTACTTTCTACTCCCTACTCCCTACTCCCTACTCCCTACTCCCTACTTTCTACTCCCTACTTTCTACTCCCTACTCCCTCAAATACTGACAAACTACTTTATTATTCCCGAACTCAACAGATGTCTTTGTATCCAATCTTCCATATCTCTTAGTACCTCTTGGTAGTTAATATCGCTGTGAAGCTCATGATAGCCACCTGCGTACTCTTGTCTTTCTTTATCAGCTAAAGTTAAGCGTTCAAAAAAAATACTGCTGCTTTGAGGTAAGGTAACTTTATCCGCACCACCATGAAGAATTAATAGAGGAACTTTTATTTCTGGGATACGAGCCTCAATCCACTCAATAGTATTTAGTAATTCTGTAGCTAATCTAGCGGTACCTCGGCTATGACGAAGCGGATCTTCTCTGCAAGCGGCGACTGCTTTTGGATCGCGAGAAGCAGCACTAAAGTCTATTCCCGTAGCTAAAGAGAAACGAGGCAAAATGCCGGACAATATTTTACCAGCTAATAACTTCCACGAAGTTACCCCCAATCCCAAAGCTGGAGCTAACAATATTAAACCTTTGAGTTGCACGGGTTCTCGTAAAATATAGTCTAAAGCAATGGTTCCCCCCATGCTTTGAGCAATAATAAACAAATCTTGGTTGGGTTCTTTCGCTTTGACTAAATCTAAAAATGACGCTAAATCCGATCGAAATTCTGCCCAACTATTAATATAGCCGCGTTGACCTGGCGATCGCCCATTACCACGCAAATCAAAGCTATAAACAGCGTAATTACACTCAGTTAAATATTCGACCATAAGTGCAAAAATGCCGCTATGCCCTCCGTGTCCGTGAATTATTACCAAAACGGCTTCTGTTGAACTTTGAGGATGCCAACTTTGATAATACAGTTCGAGTCCTTTTGCACCTTGGAAAGTTCCTTGTCTATGATGATTTATCATTTTAAATTGATATTCATATTGCGATAATTTTGTAGTATTAACCGACCCTATAAAATCCGTATAATCTGGCAAAATAATAGTAGTGCGTTAAAGTAAATCGTTAGACATTCAGGTGATAATAAAGTTACAGCCGATAAAATTCGATGGTTATCAATATTTAAAGCAATAAAATTAATATACCTTATTCTTACTTCTCATTTACAATCGCTATTTAGCGTTTGACAAAGTAATTATATTATTTTTCAGGCTTAATATATATCAAAAATTATATTAAAGGTAAAAAAATACTAAAAACACTCTTATTTAATATTTAAAGCTTTACACCTATGGTTATTAAAAATACCTAACCGTAAAATATATCTTTCAGAAAATATAACTGCTCGCTGTTAACTGTTCACTGCTTACTGTTTCTTGATTATGAACATAATTTGGTTCCGTAGAGACTTACGTTTAAGCGACAACGAAAGTGTTGTCAAAGCAACTGCTAACAATGCAGAAGTTTTACCATGCTTTATTATCGATCCGTGGTTTTATCAGTGGAAAGATGTTGGACAAGCACGAGTCAGATTTTTGTTTGAATGTTTGGAAGATTTAGATAAAAATCTACAAGAATTAGGTAGCAAATTATATTTATTTGAAGGAAATGCGGTAGATATTCTGCAACAACTTACCCGCGAACTAAAACAGCAATCCTATCAACCAAAACTGTATTTCAACCGCGACGTACAGGTAGAATATGGAATTGCCAGAGATAAATCAATTGTAGATTTCTACCAACTACAGAACTTAGAATATCACATCGGTTTAAGCAACTTTATCCAGCCCCAGGAAAATCGCGAAGAATGGTTTAAAGAATATTATTCTTATCAAAGAGATATTTTATATCCAACTCCAACTCATATCAACACACCACAATTATCTTTAAATGTACCCCAACTAACAATAGAAGAATTAAAGCAGAAATATCGGAATTTTTGGGAAACAGAAAAAGTTTATTTCCCCGGTGGAGAAACAGAAGCAACTACGGTACTAAATTCCTTTCTTTCGAGCAGATACAAAGGATACCATTGGAAAGTATCTCGCCCTTGGATGGCACAGAAAAGAGCTACATCTCACCTATCACCACATCTTGCCTTCGGTACAGTTTCTACACGCACGGTATATCAAAGAACTAAAAAACGTGCCGAAGAATTAGAAAAACAACCCAAAGCAGGATTTTCACTAAAAGCATTCAGAGATCGGTTACGATGGCATGATAGTTTTACCCAACGCTTATACTCGCATCCAGAAATAGCTTACACCAATCGTTTTCCAGAATTCAACGAATACTACAAACCCGAAGAATTAACACCCCAACAGCAAGAATTATTTCAAGCTTGGTGTGAAGGAATGACAGGTTTCCCAATGGTAGATGCAAGTATGCGTCAGTTAGAAAGAATGGGTTGGATGAACTTCCGAATGCGGGCCATGTGTGCTACTTTCTTAACAATAAACTGCGGCATTTCTTGGCATCATGGTGCTAAACACTTCATGAACTATTTAGTAGATGGAGACTTAGCTATCAATAATTGGCAGTGGCAAATGCAAGCAGGAATTACCAATCCCCTTAGCGACACCTTCCGTATTTATAATCCGACTAAAAACATCAAAGATAGAGATCCCGAATTAAACTTTATTTACCATTGGATTGAAGAATTGCGGGGTTACAGCTTACCGGAGATACTTTCTGGCGATTACATTAACAGTAGTTACTATCCGCCACCAATAATTGATTGGTCGCAAACACGTAAAGTTAACGGTAAAATAGTTTCTAACCTACGTAAAAAAGTTAAAGAAAGATTGCTTTCCGAAAAAGGCGAAGAATACTATAATGCAACTGCTACAAAACGCACAGTAGAAAAATATCGCGAATCTAAAGATAGACAGTATCGCGAAGTTCAAAATAAACAAGCCGGAATGATTGATACAAACCGGTAAACCGCCTTGGAATTTATTCCAAAGCGGTTGTTGAGAATGGTGCAATATGTCAGATTTATAGGACTTTCGTTATTAGATACATTAATTGATTCCGGAGTGCGTTTTCGTGCTGATTACAATTGATGCTAAATTAACTTTCTAAATCACCAACTTCAAAAGTTTGATTTTCCACCGTTACTTTATCTCCAGTCACTAATTTTCTACCGCGACGAATTTCAAGAGTGCCATTAACTTTCACAGCACCATCTACAATCATGTGCTTGGCTTGCCCACCCGTTGACGCGACACCCAACAACTTCAAAAATTGGTCAAGTTTGATCATAATCAGTTATCAATTATCAATTATCAATTATGGTATTTTAGATTTTTGGTTAGGAGATATGAGTTAATTATTCCTTGTCTCCTTGTTCCCAATCCCCAATGCCCAATCCCCAATCCCCAATCCCCAATGCCCAATTACCCATTACCAATTCCCAAATTTTTAATGAAAATATCGCATTAATATCGATTCCAATTTAACAATACCAATTGGTTTGCTTACAAAATCATTGGCTCCAGCTTGGATAAAACGACTGCGGGAATCATCATTATCTTTAGTTGGAGTCATCACTACTACAATTTTACCTTGTAAATCTGATGTTTTTCGCAAGGAAGCAAGTAAATCGAAACCGCTGACATCTCCTAACAAAATATCTAATAAAATTAGATTCGGCTGGTAAATGCGGACTTTTTCTAAAAATTCTTGTCCCTTGTGACATCCACTCAACTTGATAGCCAATAGTTTGCAAATAATCTTGTAATAAGGTGCCGGTATGTTTATCATCTTCTACTAGCAGAATACGTTTATTTTTGATAACATTTCTGGAAACTACAGCCCTATTCAAAATGTTAACTTTTTCTTCCCATTTTTCAATAATATTTTCTTCTTGAAATTCACCATCGGGAATAAATAAAGTAAACCGACTTCCTTTTTGAAAATTAGATTCTACCGTTACATCTCCTCCATGCAAACGTGCTAATTTGCGAGTTAAAGCTAAACCCAAACCCGTACCTTCATACTGACGATTTAGCTGAGAATCAAGTTGTTTAAAAGGTTCAAACAAATATTGAAATTGATGAGCTTCAATACCAATACCAGTATCACATACCCGAAATGCGATTCCTTGAGGTAACTTTATTACTTGCAGCGAAACTTTACCTTTAGAAGTGAACTTAATTGCATTGGTAAGTAGATTTAATAGCATTTGCTTGATTCGTCGTTCATCAGCAATACAAATATCTGCTTTTTGATCGATGGAACAAGTTAAATCCAATCCTTTTTCTTCACCACGTTCGCGTACAGTTGATATAACATAATTACATAAATCTTCTACCCGCAAAGGCTGCAATGATAATTCTTCTTTTCCTGCCTCTATCTTAGATAGATCGAGAATATCGTTAATTAGCTCTAACAAATGTACGCCACTGCCGTATATACAGTCAATATATTCTTTTTGTTTATCATTCATCAAACCAACAACTTCTTGTTGAAGCAACTGCGATAAACCCATAATTGCATTTAGAGGAGTTCGCAATTCATGACTCATAGTTGCCAAAAATTCGCTTTTTGCTCGACTACCAACTTCCGCTGCTTCTTTACTTTCTCTAAGTTGTAATTCTGTTTCTTTACGTTCACCGATCTCTTCGATAATCGCCAGAAAAAATTTAGGTTTGCCACTTGAACGTACAATCAAGGAGATACTTAAATGAGTCCAAACCGTACTACCATTTTTATGTAATAGCTGCCTTTCTATTTCCAAACGCTCAACTTTACCTAGCATCAGTTGCTTGTAAAGCCCGATATCACCATTCTCAAAGCAAATATAATCGGCAAAACTTTTTTGAATCAGATCGCGATCGCCATATTTGAGTATTTTACATAGCGCCGGGTTTATATCAACAATTTTCCCTTTAATGTCTACTAAGCAAATACCGATAGAAGAACATTCAAAAATTGCCTTAAATTGAGCTTCACTCTGCTTTAAAGCTTTTTGCGCGGTTGCTCTTTCGCCTGCTTCTATTGCTAATGTCACAAAGTCTGCAATGGAACTTGCAAAACTGTCTGCTTCAAAATTCCGCTGACGATATAATTGTATATTGTCATCACTGTATGCATGACATACTATACCTACTACACTACCTCTAAGCCAAACAGGTACGTTTAATACAGATGTGACACCAAATACAGAAAGATAAAATTTTGATAGTTCTTGGGCTATATTAGTTTCTGAAAGATTATCTACAGAATAACTACCTTTTTCTAAAGCTGCAAAGTAACTAGAGTAATCCTCTTTTTTTAAAACAATTGACTTTGAATGACTATTGTATTTGTAATTATATAAATCAATACTTTGCATTTGATAATTGTCTTCGCCATACAGCCAAACACCGACTTGTTCAACATTTAAAATAATTGCTGCTGCTCGCGTAATTTCACGTATCGAGTCAATTATATTCCCTTGAATAAAAGCTTTACTCCTAGCTAGCTCTGCCAAAGTATTGCTTTGCTTTTTCAACAGATTTTCTCTTTGTTGTAATACTGCTTCTACTCGATTGCACTCTGTAATATCTCTTATTGCCGCTACCCGCAAATCTTGGGAACAATTAGAAATTATTTTTGCTTTAATTTCCGCTGGGAATGTAGAACCGTCTTTTCTTATTACAGTAACTTTTAGTGTTTTTTCATAACCACTAAAGATATTTTGTTTAATTAATTCTTGCGATTCTGATGTAACTAATTCAAACCCATCTTTACCGATCAATTCTTCAAACTCATAACCAGTCATCTTTGCTAAAACATGATTTAGATCTAAAATAATTCCTTGCTCGTGCAAGATTATTCCTTCAAAAGTAGCTTCAGACAAAAAACACCATTTCGCTTTTTCATTGTCTTCATTCTGAGAATATATATTCTTAATCTGAATATTTTCAGATGCAAAGGCACGCTTTCGTCTTTCAACCGCAGATATTAATATGCGTTTCAAATAGCGACTATCAGTATTATTTATAACTACAACTTCGTCTGCGCCCAACTCAATGGCTTTTTGTAGAGTAACTTCATCATCATTATCACTTGTCACCATAATAACCGTATTAGGAAACAGTGAATATACTGAGGAAATAACTTCAAAATCTTGAATATTCCTAAACGATAAATCTAAGATTACTGCATCAATAGATTTTTTGGACAATACTGAATCAGCTTCAGAGAACCCATTTACCACAGTAATTTGATGAGGCAAGAGCATTGGCTGCAACCGCTCAATATCGTTTTGATTAGTCTTTAACAGCAAGATACTATAACTATTCAATGTCATGCTCGTCACCAGTAGAGCAGTTACCCAGAATCACGACTCAATTTAAACATTATTAGTGTCTCATAATATCTTACAAATTTGAACTTAATCCTCATTACGTATTTTTACGTACACAGATTATAATAGAATCTAAGTATACTCACTAAACATTATCATATTAATACCAAAGGCTATAATTTAAAAGACCGTATATCTTAGAGCTATTCTCACCAACTATAAAGCTGTATTCTTCCTATAGCGGTAAACTTGGCAATATTAATATAGACACTTTTAATTTTCTGGTTTTTGTTAATTCATTTTAATTTTGATTGCAGTTGCTGTATTTACATTTATAGCTCAATATGCTCAGAATTAGTGTAATATCAGTTATTGTCTTCGAGTTGAGTAATGACCAAAGACAGCATTAGAATAGTTTCGTTGATTCCCAGTGGAACCGAGATATTAGCAGCTTTAGGATTAACCGATGCGATAGTCGGACGCTCTCATGAATGCGATTTTCCTTCTGATATAAAAAATCTTCCTGCTTGCACTCAAGCCAGATTAAATAGTAATGCTGCTAGTGGTGAAATTCACGACAAAGTTAACGAGTTACTGCAATCTGCTTTGAGCATATATCAAATTAAAACCGATATTTTGCAGCAGTTGCAACCCACTCATATTATTACCCAGGATCAATGCGATGTTTGTGCTGTCAGCTTTGGAGAAGTAGAAAACGCGCTGAAGAGTCTTACTCTTACTTCACCACAAGTTATTTCCCTACAACCAGATATTCTTCAAGATGTTTGGAATGATATTGCAAGAGTCGCTGAAGTTTTTGAGGTAGATTCTAAACAGGCATTAGAAAGTTTACACTGGAGAGTTAAAACCATTCAAGATAAAACCCAGGCACTTACAGCTAAAAATATTCCTAGCATTGCCTGTATCGAATGGACTGAACCTTTAATGAGCGCATCAAATTGGATTCCCGAATTAATTACTTATGCTGGAGGGAAACCTTTATTTAGTTCCACAGGGAAACCTTCCGAAATATTAAAATGGCAAGATTTTGTCAATAGCAATCCAGATATAATCATCTTTATGCCCTGTGGTTTCGATTTAAACCGTACTCGCACCGAAGCTAGTTCATTAACTCAAAAACCCGAATGGGAAAAACTCAAAGCAGTACAAAATAGTCAAGTGTACATCACAGACGGTAACTCCTACTTTAACCGTCCCGGACCGCGCTTAGCAGATTCGTTAGAAATTGTAGCAGAAATCATCCATCCAGAAATCTTTCAATACGGTTATCAAGGTAAAGGTTGGGAAAAGTTTTAAGAAGTTAGGAGTAGTGAGTAATAAGTTAAGAGTTAGGAGTTAATAATCAGTGAAGTTTTACACCTTTAACCTTTAACCTTTGACCTTTGACCTCATGAATTATTTGCGATCCAATCAATCAAAGGTTTTAAATCTTCTGGTATCGCGCTTTCGGCTACCGTGACTGTATGTTGACTACCTTTATCTTCTACTGCCAGAGTATATTGAAAGCGATCGCGCTGGTTAGATTGGGCAGCTATATATGCAGGTAAATTAAAGAAATTTGCAGCTTCTAATAATATAGATACTTCCTCGGCTTTATTTTGCGGTAATTTAGCCGTATCAATCTCCATAACTTTACTTATTCCCGCAAAACCGCCGCTACGCTCTAAGGATATTAACATTTTGGTTGCGAATGGGGAATTGGGGAGAGAGGGGGAGAGGGGGAAGATGGGGAGATGGGGAGACAAGGAGAATTTTAACCTTTAACCTTTAACCTTCAACCTTTGACCTTTGACCTTAATTACTCCTAACTTTCTACTCACTACTCACTACTCCTAACTGTTCACTCCCACTTCTTTCCAAGCATTTTCTACAGCTTTTTGTTCGCTGCTTCCTTCTCCGTAAAGTTCTCCTGCGACTGCAATTGTTACTTCTGCGCCTTGTGTGATGTTGGCTTTTGAATCTAATTTTTCACATAAGCTAACGTACCAAATTTTTCCTGCTTTCTCCCAAGCGTAACCGCCGATTTCGGTTGCTGCTAGGTAAAAAGCTCGGTTGGGAATACCGGAGTTTATATGCACTCCGCCGTTATCTTTAGTACCCGTGTATATATCTTTCATGTGTCCTGGTTGGGGATCTTTGCCAAGTACGGGGTCGTCGTAAGCTGTTCCTGGTGACTTCATCGAGCGAATTCCCTCGCCCTTTACTTTATCGGTAAATAATCCTACACCAATTAACCAGTCTGCTTGATCGGCGGTTTGATTGTTGATTCGCTGTTTGACTAAAGAACCAAATACATCAGAAAATGATTCATTAAGTGCCCCGGCTTCGCCAAAATAGATTAAGTCGGCTTCATGCTGGGTAACTCCGTGGGTTAATTCATGTCCGATGACATCAACTGATTTGGTGAAACGATTAAATAATTCGCCGTCGCCGTCACCGTACACCATTTGGCTACCGTTCCAGAAAGCGTTTTCGTAATCCTTGCCGTAATGTACCGTGGAATCTATACGCAAACCTTTATTATCTATGGAAGTGCGATCGCAAATTTCTTTGAAAAAGTCGTAAGTTGCGCCAGCAGCGTCATATGCTTCGTTGACAGCTTCGTCTTCGGTAGGAGAATCACCTTCACTACGTACTACTTCACCAGGAAGCTGCTGTGCATTTTTCGCATCATATATAATCCGGTATTTTTCACCAGTTTGGGTTGCAACTTGCATACGGCCCGAATTTATCCGCTTCCCCCTAGTTTGTGCCGAAAGATTTAAAGTCTCAAAAGCCCATTCACGCTGCCTTGGAGAACCATTAACCGCCACTTTTTCTAACATATAGGGCGGTACAATACAACAGATAGGACATCTGTAATTCAGTGAATGGGTAAACCCTAAACCATGCGATTTTTTGTGTTTTTTTCGAGCCATTTAAAAATGTTCTCCCTAAGAGAATTTTAGATTTTAGATTTTGGATTAATATAGGAAGTTGTATTCAATCTGCTTTTCCTTATTAAACCAATACAGACATGGCTTAATGTCGCGAATGTATCAAAGTATCCTTTCGGGTAAATTATATTTTGATACCAAATTCAATGAATCTAAACGATAAAACAAACGCGAATGTTGGCTATGTTACTTATCAGTGTTTTATTAATGCAATATAGATAATGTTTTTTATTGCTATGTAATAATTGTTTATATTTATTATTTAAAATTCAATGTATTTTAATCAGAAGAAACTTTAGAAATAATCCCTACCGAAAGCACCCGTTGTTAAACTCTATCTAAACATTTTAATCATAAAAAACGGGCAAGATGCCCGTACCACAAGACGTTAAGGAATAATCTAAAATCCAAAATCTTTAGATTATTCCCCCAAACACGGCTAATTGATAGTATTTCCAAGGCACTGCTACGGTATTGAATTTAGCTTCCACTAGCATTTGCAACTGTGCATCTAAAGTTGCTAACTGGTCTTGACTGGAGTAACCGTAACTAGCAGCATAATCTACAGAATCGCTATTACTTGCCAAACGAGAACGAACTTCTTCTATAGTCACTCCTTGTTTTTCTGCCCATTCTTTTCCTACAGTTTTATATATTTCTTCTAATATTGGCGATTCTGATAAAACTGGATCTGCATTCCAAAAACAACCACCCTTTTTTAGACTTTTGCCGATGGATTGAAATAAGTGTGCTTTCATCTCATCACTAAGATGATGAATTGCCAATGATGAAACGCAAGCATCAAATTCCGCTCCGATATCTAATTTTTTAGGATTATTAGCCCATTCGCCAAAATCGGCTTCTATCCCATTCCACTGCTGATATCCAGCTTCAATCATCTTTTTTCGAGCAAATTCAATCATCCTCGGCGAATAATCTAGAGCGATAATTTGAGCATCGGGACAACGATTAAGGATTTTCTTACTAAGTTCACCCGTACCGCAACCTAATTCCAAAATACGACGAGAGGTAGAAGGAATGCAGCGAGCAACAGCTTCTAGCATTTCGTCATATCCCGGCGTTAGTTGCCGCATACCAGCATCAAAATCTATAGTTTGAGCGAAAACTTCACCCGGAAATACTTGTAGCATGGGAATTTGTATCCTGAGAAAGCAGCATCAATATAATCATGCATCAATTTTTGTCTTCAATGTAATATTTTTACTATCAATAGCAATTAAAGATAATTTTGCAGTCAATAGCGATAGTAACGGCTTTAGCAAACGGTTATTGTTGTAATTACTCAAATAGAAGTATCGAACAAACCAAGATTCAACGAACAAAAGCATCAAACAGTACACCAAAGCTGCGGAATTTCTTTAACATGGTTATAGACCTCACTAGTTTTGTGTGGTTGTGTGTTGTAAAACTTAGTTGTAATTTGTCGGGGGTTTAAACCCTTGGCATTTTTTTTGCAGAATAAAGCTGACTCAAAATCCAATTAACCGTATAAAAACTACAAATCAGTCTTTAGTTAGCTTTAAAATTAATCCTTTAGATAGATACTATATTAGCTATTATCTATTCAGCGGATAGATTGCCAAACTATAAAGGCTTAAACTAAAATCTTGATATTCTATGGTGATTATAAGTTTTATAAATACTGATTTTTTAAATTCAAAATTATTAGACTATATTTCTATGATCCGAATTACTTTTGGATAACAAAAAAACCTTCTATTCTTTCGTATAAGTTTTTCTTGGATTATTTATGGCTTTGATAGAGACAATAAAAGACAGCATCAAGGAACTAATTGGCAGTGCAGTTAAAATTTTTCCTGCATTATTAACGGCACTAATTATTATATTTTTAACTAGATTTGCCGCCCAATTTGCTCAGAGAATAACTGAAACAATAGCCTATAAAACGGTTAGCAGTAAATCGCTACAGTTTTTGATGGTGAAAGCCGCTTCTACTACTACCTGGATTTGTGGAATTCTGCTTGCTTGTGTAATTGCCTTTCCCGGTTTAAGTTTGGGAGATATTATTGCTACTCTCGGACTCAGTTCTGTAGCAATAGGTTTTGCTTTTCAAGATATTTTCAAAAACTTTTTTGCTGGTATTTTGATACTATTACAGCAACCTTTTCGGATTGGCGATCAAATAGTTGTCAGCGATTACGAAGGTACCGTCGATCAAATTGATATTCGCACAACAGAAATTATCACTTATGGTGGGGAACGAGTTGTAATTCCCAATTCAACAGTATTTACAAGCGTAGTTCGAGTCAGAACAGCATTTGCTCACAGACGTACTGATTTAGCTGTAGGTGTAGATTACAATACTTCTTTATCACAAGCATCTGACATTTTAGAGCAAACAATTTCACAAGTCGAAGGAGTTTTAGATAAACCAGAACCAGAAATCGATTTAGTAGGTTTTGGTGATAGTTTTCTATTGATTTTATGATTCGCTATTGGACTTCATCTCAACAAAAACAAGTCCGTCACGTTCAAACCAGAGCAATATTAAGTATAAAACAAGCTTTTGACAAAGCTGATATCAATATTCCTTACCCAATTCGTACTTTGTACTACTACAATCAAGACAAATATAACGATTATATGCCCGCTTCAGATGATGGGAAAGCTTCTTCGCAAGCTGACTTCGGCGATAATTTTCAATAATAAAGCGTAATCTAATCTTTTAGAACCTATAACAAACCTAAAGCCTGGTAAAGGGGTTTACCAGGCTTTTCGATGAAGATTTATTAAGGTCAAATCTTTGCTTTTAGTCAATGATTTAAAGAATTGAATATTTCAAAAACTAAGGTTTACTCAACTCATAGCAAACAACGCATTTATATATTTTCCTATTTAGGAGCTTGGCTTACCGAAATTCGGTATATGCCCTTTTTTAATGCCGAAATTTACCTGGGCGTTGACCGGAGACACGTTGTCATTTACCCGACTGAGTTCTTAATGCCTTGGTAGGTGTCTTACTTATTAAGTTATCACCTCTCAAGAAAATTGAAACCCCTTGTTTACTCAAATTTACGAGTCTTCAAATTTCGCAATATTGTTAGTTGGGGATGGGGGATGGGGCATTGGGCATTGGAGATTGAGTTATTTCGATCTTAATCTGGGAAAACTATCTGGAGAGGCATTGTTATAAGGCTATTTTATGAAACCTTTTTTGAATAAAGGACGATTGATAAGCTGGAAAGATGATAGAGGCTTTGGCTTTATCAAACCGGATAATGGGGGTAAAGAAATTTTTTTGCATATCAGTGCGCTGAAAAAAGCAAGTCGTCGTCCAAAAGTCGGAGATACAATTTTGTACGAGCGAGTTACTCAATCAAAGGGGAAGGTAAGCATTGCTAGAGCTTCAATTCAAGGTGTTGCACCTCGACGCAAACCAACAAAACGGGGGGATCTATCTAAAATTATTATTCCTATTTTTCGTATTGCCATCGCGACTGCGATAGTGATTCCTACAATAATGGAATTTAATCGTAACCAAGCTCCCTCACCAATTACATCGATCGCAAAACCAGGATGTACTATCAAAGGCAACATCTCGATTAATACGGGAAACAAAATTTATCACCTTGCGGGTATGGAAGATTACGAATCAACAGTTATCTCGCCAGCAAAGGGAGAAAGGTGGTTTTGTACAGAATCAGAAGCGATCGCCAATGGTTGGCGTAAAGCACCAAAGTAGCCACAGCCAACCAAAACTTATAATTAACTGCTCACTGTTCACTGATTACCAATTCCACATTACAGGGCTGTCGTCATGATGGCTGGTGACGGTTTTTCCGATCTCGTCTATTTGTTTTAGTTCGTCTTGAGAAAGCTTTACTTCGGCAGCTTTGGCATTTGATATAACGTGTTCGGCAATTCGGGCACCTGCGATCGCGTTACTTTGAGGTTGGGCAATTAACCACGCTAATGATAGCTGTGCGAGGCTGCATTGATGCTTTTCAGCGATTGGGCGGAGTTTATCTAAAGCTTGTTGGGCGCGTTTCATATTTTCTCCTTTAAATAGCTGGTTATCGGCGCGATTATCACCTTCTTGAAATTTATGGGAAGCGTCAAATTTTCCAGTTAGTAATCCTTGGGCTAGAGGTGAATAAGCCAGGATAGAAATATTATTTTCAACACAGTAAGGCGCTGCATCATTCTCGACTTTCCGCCAAAATAAAGAATAAGGTGGTTTTGACATACTCCTCAGCCTAAAGGCGTGAGGATTGTGGATTCAATCAGCAATCGCAAAGTCGAAACCTTGACTAACATCGCCTAGTAGACCAAGAGAAGATGCCCCTTCTCTATAAATATTTACCGCTGCTCCAATATCTCTATGCTGTTCTTTATGACATTGAGAACAGCGCCACCATCTATCTTCTAATTTTAAATCTTTATTAACATAACCACAATTATTACAAGTTTTAGAACTAGGATACCATCTTTTTACAAAACCTACATACTTTCCTTTTTTAGAAGCCACAAAGTTTAATACTTCTAGAAACGTTGCAAAAGCTAGGTCTGAAACCTTATGACCCCACAACCTTTTCATTCCTTCTATATTTAGGTCTTCAAAAAACAAATGGTCACAAGTATTGCATAACTGATGTGCTAATTTCCAAAAGAAATCACGTCTTTTATGAACTATTTTCTCATGCAATTTAGCTAAATTAACTCTAGCTTTATTCCAGTTTTTAGAACCTTTTTTCTTAGAGGATAGTTTCTTGCTTAAAGCTTTTATTAGCTTGGAAGCTTTACGCATTAATAATGGCGCATGATATTCTTGACCCATCGAGTCAGTTAAGAACACCTTCAAACCGAAGTCAAAACCCGCGTTTTTACACGTCGCGATTCCAACTGTTTCTGGTTTAAAATCAGTTACTACATAAATGTACATATCTCCTGTTGGAGATCGTTTAACTGTTAAAGTCTTAATATGACCTTCAATATCTCTTGATTTATGAAACTTATATATGTATTTGCCTATTTTTATTTGATTGGAACCTAAAAACTTGTAGCCTGCTTGCTTAAGAGTGAAAGACTTATACTTTTTAGATTTACAGAAAGAAGGAGGACGTACACCACGTTTATGATATTTAAAAAATAGCTGATAAGCTTTATCCACTCTGTCACAAATGTTCTGTACCGATTGAGAACCTACTAATTGCCAATATTCAATTCTGTTTCTTAGTTTGGCAATATGTTTCATAAGTCTAAACTTATTCAAATGTTTTTTGTACATTGAATAATATCTTTTATGAATTGCAATACAGTGATTGTAGATAGAAGCTGAGGCATTGATGCTACGCTTTAAATATCTGTTTCTTCTATTCTCGTATAACTTAAATTTATAAGTCTTCACAACTTCGACCTAGTTATTACTTTTAATAATGTACCCCAACATTCTTTCGCAGAAATATAAAGTTTCATATATTAAAAATATGCCGTCCTATAAGGACGGGGCTTTAAACCCAAAATTTTCGGTAAACTATCTATTCTGCCGTATTTTGCAGCTTCTTCTAATTGATTCCGCGAAAAATTTGATACACCGATGGCTCGGATTTTACCTTGTTCCTTCAAATAGTTGAGGGCGTTCATTGTCTCTTCTATAGGAACAATTTCACTATTCAAAGAACCACTAGGCCAATGAATTTGGTATAAATCGATATAGTCAGTTTTGAGATGTTTTAAAGAACGCTCGCAAGCTTCGATTACCTGTTGATATTTAAGATGATTGAGGAAAACCTTCGTAGCATATTCAACTTTATCTCTAACATCTGATAGTGCTTCAGCAACAATTTTTTCTGAATGCCCGTTACCGTAGACTTCGGCAGTATCGATAGTAGTGATACCATTATCAAAAGCGGCTCGTATGGCTTTAACAGAATCAGCATCTTCGATTCCTACCCACCACTTTTTACCCGCTTGCCAAGTTCCCATCAGAATGGGAGTAATTTTAATATCGGATTGACCTAAATTGCGTTTTTCCATGATTCTTCCCTGTTTTATCTATAAATAGTTTGACACGGCTTTATAGTTATTTATTTCTATGAAAAAATTGCAAATGGAAATAACCACAAACCATGCACTCAAAGAATGGGCGATCGCCATTAATGCTTTAGAAACCGGAAAAACGATAATGCTGTTGCGTAAGGGTGGTATTCACGAAAAAGGAGGAAGCTTTCGAGTTGCTCATAATCAGGTTTTACTTTACCCAACCTACGAGCATCAAAAAACTTTCATGCTCAAAGCCGATTACTCAAATCAAGTTGTTCCAATAACACCCGGTTGGCGACCTCAAAGCGTTAATATCAATAGTTACGCTCAAATTACTCATATCTTACCCGTCACCGATGAATCAATTGTCAACGCTCTATTTCCATTCCATATCTGGAGTAAAAAATTTGTTTGCGATCGTTTTGTGTGGAAACCTCAAGAGCCCTTGTTTGTACTGCTATTACGGACATACAAACTTCCAGTACAACAAGTTGTAACCTATCATCAACGATATGGTGGATGCAAATCCTGGATTGACTTAAATGAATTAATTTTCCTGGAATCAGCAAAACCAGCTTTGTCAGAAAGTGTTTATTTGGAACTAACAACTCAAATCTGCGAGATTATTGGCGATTCTTCCTATATTTCCTCGATAAATTAGAAGAATAAAAAACCAATCTTTATTTCTATATACAAACTCAAATTTTTAATCTTAGCTGTGAAAGCCTTTATTTGTAAGAGTTCTAGAAACTCATACAATGCACTGAGTTATGAATGTCAAATTATACAATACAAAGGTAGCTAAAGTTACACACGCTTAGCAAAAATACATATAAAATTGAACAAACGCAGACCTTTAAGATTAGTGTTTGACTTTTGTATTCCACAGACCATTTTGTCTGTGGTTAATTTTTATATAGAGAAGACATATAAAATTTCATCTCTAAAAAAGTATCAACAAACACGGTAGATTGTTGCCTACAAATGAAGAATGAAAATTAATTATTCTATATCTATTTGATATTTTATAACTCATTTTTCAAAAACATCCTGAAAGGGTGAGGCAATGATTGACAATTGTCTGTAATTATGCTTCATATGCAAAAATGCGAAGGAGTTTTTATGAAAAGAATGTGTTGGCTATCTAAGTCTGGTCAAAACGGAGAGAAGATTTTGCACTTGCAGACAGCACCGAACGAACCCTGGCGACCATACACCGCTTTTCGACAAATCGCAGTACCAGACTACAAAATACCCGGCGGTTCCAAAGGATGGGCAACCTATCAAAAGCTATTAAAAGCAGGTTGGACATTAGTAGCCAGCGCCCGCGCCAACGAATTTTCACCATCGAACACTTCAGACGCTTCACGTAAATAAAAATAGGGGATAGGGCATGGGGAATTGGTAATTGGGCATTAGGAGTAGAGAGTAGTAAGTAGTAAGTAGAGAGTTAATTTAAGATTAATTATTCTCCCCCCTCTACCCCCTCTCCCCCCTCTACCCCCTCTCCCCCCTCTCCCCCCTCTGCCCTTGTCCCCTTGTCTCTCCATGCCCAATGTCCAATGCCCAATTCCCTTCTCCCTAAAATCCCCTGGCTTCACCTTCCCCCCTGGGATCGGCAGCACCTTCAAGAGTGCCATCTGGTTTGACAATAATTAAGTTGGAGTTGCCCCAAGGGTTGGTTTGCTTGATTTTGTGTCCCCGTCGTTTTAATTCTTGCAAAGTCATTGCATCTAATCCCCAAGGCTCAACGCGCAACGTATCGGGAAACCATTGATGATGTATGCGGGATGCAGATACTGCTGCTGATGCATCCATGTCATATTCGAGGACGTTAAGAATAATTTGTAGTACTTGGGTGATAATGGTGCTACCACCGGGGGTACCGACAGCCATCCGCAACCTGCCGTTTTGGGTGACAATTGTGGGAGTCATGCTCGATAGGGGAGTTTTGAGAGGTGCGATAGAATTTGCTTCGTTGCCGAGCAAGCCGAAAGCGTTGGGAACTCCTGGTGCTGCGGAAAAATCATCCATTTCATTATTAAGAACTATTCCCGTTCCCGGCGTGACTACCCCAGCACCAAAACCTAAGTTAATAGTGAATGTCAAACTCACTGCATTGTGTTGTTCGTCGATAACTGTCAGATGACTGGTTTCTGTAGACTCATAATATTTTGGATTTTGGATTTGAGATTTTGGATTGCTAGTTGCAGGTATTAAACGAGATGGTGCGTTTACACTAAATTTCTGTAACGTCTCTTTACTAACTGGCTTTACTTGAGTTGAAGGCTTCGCACGCTGCATATCAATTTGCTGACGGCGAAGTTTTGCATATTCGGGATTTATCAGTTGTTGTTGGGGAACTTTGACGAAATCAGGATCGCCCAAATATTCTGAGCGATCGGCATAAGCAATTCGCATCGCTTCCGCCATCAAGTGTATTGCGTCTGGGTGATGCCATCCTAAAGATTTTAAGTGGGTATTGCCGATAATATTTAACATCTGCAATAAATGAATGCCTCCCGATGATGGTGGTGGCATCGAACAAACTTTAGCTTTGCCAAAATCACCGCATACTGGCTCGCGCCAAATCGGTTTGTAAGATTTCAAGTCTTCTAAAGTAATTAAGCCGTTATTTTTTGCCATATCATTGGCGATCGCACTAGCTATTTTGCCCGTATATAAACTTTGAGGATTGGCAGCTATATCTTGTAAAGTCTTTCCCAAATCTCTTTGTACAAGCTTGTCTCCCGGTTGAAAATAGTTACCGTTGCGAGTAAAGATAGCCCGTGCCTCTTGGTTGCTAGCAATCATTTTCTTGCGTCTTTTGACAGCTTGCACAAACTTGTCACTGACTAGAAAACCATTCTTTGCCAATTTAATTGAAGGTTGAACAACTGTTTTCCAAGGTAACTTACCGCTTCGGCGGTGAACCTCATACATACCCGCCACAGTTCCCGGCGTACCCACAGCCAAATAGCCATTTATACTTGCATTACGACGAACTTTACCGTCATCATCCAAATACATATTTTTCGTTGCTTTTAACGGAGCGCGTTCGCGAAAATCCAAAGCCTTAATTTTACGGTTTCTTGAGTCATGCATCAACAAAAAACCGCCACCACCAATTCCTGCCGAAAAAGGTTCCACCACCGAAATTGCAAAAGTCGTCGCTACGGCAGCATCAATAGCATTACCTCCTTTTTTTAACATTTCTAACCCTGCATCGCTAGCTAAAGGATGGGCTGAAACTACTATTGCTCTTTTTCCACGCAAAGGTTGCCTAAAAGCGGCACTAGCAATTTGAGTGTAAAAAACAACGCTTAATAAAATGATTGAGCGAGATAAAATACGCATATGTTTTTGTTATAAAATAGGTAAGAAAACTTATATCATGAAGCAAGCACGTTTGTATTTTAAGATTTGTAGTTATAGATGAAAAGTTAAAACAATTCAAAATTATCAATTAAAAATTCAAAAATTACCATTACTTGAAGTCTAAGGCTTGAAGCGGCATAATAATTCTTTTATCTTTTTCTCCTTAAAAGGAGAGGTTTGTATCCCTAATTCAAAATTAAAATAGAGTTTATTTTTTATTTTGCACTTTGCATTTTGAATTCAAAAAAAAAGGTTAATCGGCAGAATCGCAGTTTGTCAGACAACTCGATCGATTAGAAATGGCTTTACAAGCTAGCGTTTACGAGCACCAAGGCAATCAAGATTTATCGATATTTTTTGCTTCTGCGAATCGTAGTTTATCTTCGGTAGAATTGAAACTTATACAGCATATTTCATCTCTGTAAGGTACATTCGGACGGGCAGGGATGCCCATCCCACAAGAGTTTTGTAATATGAGGCTGTACCTCACTTATTTGCAAAGTGCTGTATTAAGTAAATTGGAAGAATTGAGGGATAATCCAAAGTCTAAAATCTAAGATTGAGTTGACGTTGCAGATTTACGTATCGCAGAGCAGTTATTAGAAAAAGGAATTTCTAAATCTAATATTGTATTAGGATTTCATTCACCCATCAAAAGACCCGATACGGGTTTTGCTCTATTTTAATTAATACGATTTACGGTTAATTACCAACCCCCAATCATTTAGGGGGTTTTTGACAATAGCTAATAATGAACACCCTTATAAGAACTACGACGACCGCTACCACGATGGTCTTTTTGCCTCCTTGGATAGTTTTTTTGTGTTTGCTTGTAAGTATCCAACTTATTCTTTGATTGAAATATAGAATTTTGGTTAAACGAAGGTGACGCTACTGAAATCAATAGCGGCAAAACCAAGTATAAAATTTTCATCACCTTTGAGTTTAGTTAGGGGGAATTTGCTATTAACTCAAAAACCTACATCCCTTTCCATCTCAATTACAAGTCAAATAGAATACATAGTATTTTTAGTTACTGAGAACAAATAACTTTTTCATAGATTTTATGTTTTCGATAAGAGTTAAATGTGAATAAAAATATATAGTGAATTTTGGTTGAGCCGAGCAAGGAGTAGGAAGTAGAGAGAAAAGGATATAGGATAAGCTGTTACGCACTTAATTTGTATAATACCCTTCGTGCAAGATGCTCGCACTACAATACTTTCACTTTTATGTCCTTCGGACACGCTGCGCTAATGCATTATATAATTTAGCTGCACATCAGCTTAGAAGTCTTTGCACAAATACTCCAATAATAAGTAACTATCCAACCATAACTTCTAACTCCTAACTACTTAACTTTTTAATCTGCTTGAGTGCCTCTTGATAGTCTTTCTGATTTCCCTGCTGCTGATAAAGATTTGCTGCTTGTTTAAAATCTGTAATTGCTTGGAGTTTATTCCCCAGTTTTTCATGGACGAAACCTCGATTGTAGTAGGCTAAGGTGTTTTGGGAATCTATTTCGAGTATTCGGGTAAAATCGACAATTGCTTTTTGATAGTCTTTTAATTCGGTATAAACAAAACCTCGATTATTAAAAGCATTAGTATTTTGAGGATTAAGTATAATGGCTTGGTTAAAATCGGCTATAGCTTTTTGATTATCCTTTAATTCGTTGTGAGCATTGCCACGGTTGTTATAAGCTGTATCATATTTAGGATCTAGCTTAATAGCTTGGTCGTAATCGTTCATAGCCTTTTGATAATCATCTAAACTAAGATATACAAGACCCCGGTTGCTATAAGCTGTAGCCAATTTGGAATTGATTTTGATTGCTTCGTTGAAATCGGCGATCGCACTATTATAATCTTTGAGATAATAATACACTAAACCTCTGTTGTTAAAGGCTCCTGCATATTTAGGATTGATTTTAATTGCTTTGCTGTAATCGGAAATTGCTTGTTTATAATTCTTTGATTTTCGATTTGCTAAGCCACGAGAATTGTAAGCTTCTGTAAAATTGGGATTAAGCTCTATCGCCTTGTTATAACTGTTAATTGCTCCTTTTAAGTCACCTTGTTGAACTTTATCTTCAGCTTGATTGAAGTAGTCTTTTGCTTTAGAAAGAGTTTGGCTATGGCTGGTTTTAGCTAATAAAGAGTTTTTTATGGCGAAATTTTGAGTTGTGCTACAGCTAATTGTAGAAATGGATAGCAGTAGTACCGCTATAAATAAGGACTTTTGGGATTTCATCTTATATTAATTTGTTGTCTTATTTCTGTTACTTTTTTAAATCTTTTGCATTACCTGAAAATATAAGTAAAATCGAGAATGCTGCGGGTGATGCAATGTTTTCATATTCGTACACCGCAAATAATTTTAGTCAAAAGCAAAGATAAAATTAGATTCTTTTTTATATCAGTGCCCTTATTCTATTTTACTGTTTATTTATACAATAATGAGGATATAATTACGTATTAATTTTAAATTTTAAATATATTTTATCTGTTTAAAATGTTTTAATTGCGTTGTTTGCTGATAAAAACAGTCAAATCAAAGTATAAAAAACAACCTTTATGCTTTTAAGGTAGAAAAATACAGATTTTCGGCTTTACTTCCTTTTATCCTCCTATCTCGACTTTGTTGTTTCTGCAAACAAGCGAATTCGGAATATATCAGCAGATAGTAGTGGTATTTTCAAACAATTTGCAGTATCGTTCATTTCCAAACCTGCTTTTTTCAGGTTAATTTTTAATTTACTGGTTATTCTTTGACAAAGTTTTTGAAATAGTAATTTGATCGGCGATTAAAAGTAGACAGCGAACAATAGATTGAAGTTAAAAAAGTTAAAATCACTTTTATTCTTAACTACAAACTCTTTAAAAATATGCAAAGCGTTGTCGTCACGGGCGTTTCCACAGGTATCGGTTGGGGTACGCTGAAAGTACTAACCAGTAAAGGAATTCACGTATTTGGTAGCGTTCGTAAATCCGAAGATGCACAACGTTTAACTGACGAATTTGGCGATCGCTTTACACCTTTAATATTCGACGTTACGAATGAACAATCTGTACGTGAAGCTGCGGCTAAAGTTAGCAATCAAATCAATGGAAATAACTTACTTGGTTTGATAAATAACGCCGGTATTGCAAAAGGTGGCCCTTTAATGCATCAACCGATTGCGGAATTTAGCAAACAAATCGAAGTCAATTTAATTGGGCAGCTAATTGTTACTCAAGCTTTCTTGCCTTTATTGGGAACCAATTCCACTTTTAAAGGTAAACCGGGAAGAATTATTAATGTAAGTTCCGTTGGTGGCAAAATTGCATCGCCATTTTTAGGTGCTTATAGTGCATCAAAGTTTGCATTAGAAGGATTTTCTGAAGCGTTACGGCGCGAGCTTATACTCTACGGAATAGATGTAATTATAATCGGACCAGGTTCGGTAGTCACACCAATTTGGGACAAAGCCGAACAAATGGATGTTTCTGCATACGAAAATACCGAATTTGCAGCTTCAAGTAAGAAGTTTTTAGACTATGCCTTAGAAAAAGGACGTTCGGGTTATTCAGCAGAAGCAGTAGGAAATTTGATTTTGAAAGCTTTGACAGTTGCAAAACCTAAAGTACGCTATCCCATTGTGCCAAACCATTTATTTGATTGGGCGATCGCCAGATTACTTCCCAAAAGAGTCCTTGATAATATCCTTGCAAAGGAATTTGGGTTGAACAGTAAACAGTGAACAGTCTGTTTTTCATCAACTTTTTATAAAAAGAAAAGCAATTTACCGAGATATCGGGCAATATACTTAAGGCATATTTTTTAAATACAATGATATTCTTTCAAGTAATAATGCCCGTGATTATTGGAACATCAATAGTTTCGCTGCAACCTTTCTCAGCAAAAGCTTTATGCTCCGTAGAAGTAGGAAAAATTGCTGAAGGTATTACTCTTTCAAACCCTATTAATTGATTACAAAGATAATTCTGGAAACGGTTGGGGGTAGTTATAAAAATTAGGTCAATTTAGTATGGTTAGCGACGGTAAGTACGGTAACGGCATACAGTTTTGTAACGACTACGGTAGCAGGTACGACGACGATAAACGCGAACCGGACGACGGTAAACCCGACGACGGTGGACCCCGACGAACGCGACGACGACTATGAGGGCGACGACGATAGCGAACGCGACGACGAACGCGACGACGACGAACGCGGCGATAACGATCTGCTATTAACTCTTCTTTGAGTATTTCCGCTTGGATTTCTGCTACAGATTCTTGAGCAGTTTTTAACAATGCTGCACTAGCAGGAGGTGCCACTGGTAATATAGCTGAAGCTGCAACCAATGCTAAAGCTGCAAGTTTAATCTGTTTAAACATCAGATATTAAACCTTTATTTATCGATATAGTTATCTAGAATGATACACAAGTATTTTTACGGGTTTTCGGTAAGTTTTTGATTTGTGAGCTTTATTTGCAAAACTTATTTAAAAGGATGCGCCAGAAAAGTCTAATTTCAAACTCTACCTGCCATTGCCGTACTGTCGGCAGTAGCACTCTTTATTGGCTACGAGAGTGATTATTATAGAAACGAGTCGAGGCTCAAAACTCCCATCTTTGAAGTGGGAGATGTAGAGCGAGGCAGGGCATTCATGCCCCAACATGGTACTATTTAATTGTCAGTATAAGACGTTAAAACCTACCGGGGGACTCTCGGAAAGTATACGCCCAAATCTCGAACCGACGAGTTGTAAGGAAACATCACTCCGCCCATTGTTGGCAAACGGTGTGAGCCTGGGAACCCGACAGCCATGTGAGGATATTTCAAGCGAAAGCTGTCTAGGCTTGAAAGAATCTCCCATCTTCCAGGTGGGAGAGTGTCAACGACTTAGGATAATTTATTTTCTGGAAGTCCCTAAATTTGACGGGTTTTATATTTCGTAGTGCGTTAGCGTTCAGGTGGAGCGTGCGGCGAGCGCATATCCGTTCACCGTAAGGTATTCCCGTAGGGTAGGACATACATCTTGCTCGCTCGTAGATAAATCATCCCATCAAAACGGCTGGAAATGGAGTACTAGTAGTCCTTTTCCAGCCGTTTTGATGGGTTGTAGAGACGTAGCAGTGCTACGTCTCCCGACGTTAGGTCGAAAACGAACCCTTCATAATTTATGCAATCGACCACTAGTAGTCCTTTTCATTTGTTCTGACGGGTAAAGATGGGGAGGGGGAAGAGGGGGAAGAGAGGGTAGAGGGGGTAGAATAATCTTTTATTTTTTCTATACACCCATCAGAATTTATGCAAAGGACTACTAGTAGTCCTTTTCATTTGTTCCGATGGGTTTTTATTCTATACTACTTATAGCAGCGATGTGAACTTTTAACTTCACGAGCAGATTGCGATCGCCAGTCAGATGGGTGTACTTACTATGAAGCATAAAATTGATCTTACAGCAGAACAAAAGCAACAACTACTTGATATTGTAAAAAAAGGTTCAAGTAATGCTAGAGAAATTCGTAGAGCGCATACGCTATTAATGGCTTATGAGGGTAGGACAGATAAAAGAATATCTAAAACTCTACATATATCAATCCCAACTATTGAAAGAACTCGTAAACAATTCTGCACCGAAGGTTTAGAAATCACGCTTAAAGAACGTCCACGTAGTGGCAAACCACCTAAGTTAACTTCTACAGCAGAGGCATATTTAATTGCGACCACTTGCAGTAATCCACCAAGCGGTTATGCCCGTTGGACTTTAAAAATGTTAGCAGACAAACTTGTAAACTTAGAAGTAGTTGATAGAGTGAGTGAAACTACAGTTTTTCGTACTTTAAAAAAAACGAATTAAAACCTTGGCTAAAACAACAATGGTGTATCCCTAAAGTTAGTTCAGAATTTGTCTCAAAAATGGAAGATGTACTTGATCTATACGCTCAACCATTAGACCCCAATCCGTCCATTAGTATGTTTCGATGAAAAACTATGCCCATTAATAGAGGATGTTTATGACTCTATCCCACCTGCGCCTAAAATCGATAAGAAACCAGGTAAAAAAGAAAAAATTGATTATGAATACGAGCGTAATGGAACTTGTAATTTGTTCGCATTTTTTGCTCCATATTTAGGATGGAGACACATCAAAGTTACTAGTAGAAGAACCAAAATCGACTTTGCGTACTGCATGAAAGAACTAGTTGATATTCATTTCACTGATGCCGAAGTGATTCGATTAGTCATGGATAATTTGAACACTCATACAATCGCTTCTTTATATGAAGTATTTACCCCCGAAGAAGCCAGAAGAATCACAAAAAAATTAGAGATTCACCATACACCCAAACATGGCAGTTGGTTAAATATGGTTGAATCTGAGCTATCTGTACTTGCGCGGCAATGCTTAAATCGACGAATTCCGAATGTCGAAACTTTAGAAAAAGAAGTTTCCATTTGGGAGGGCGATCGCAATGCAAACTCGGTTTGTGTAGATTGGCGTTTTCGTACAGAAGACGCTAGAAATAAGCTTTATAAAATTTATCCAACCCATCAAAACTAATGAAATGAACTACTAGTAGTCCTTTTCCAGCCGTTTTGATGGGTTCGTTTTTCCCATAACCTTCGGGAGACGTTATGTATAACGTCTCTACAACCTGTCAAAACGGCTGGAAAAGGATTTTGGCTATTAGATTGGGGTTTTCAACCCCAGGCGGGTGTGCGATAAAACCTATTATATTTAGTAGGACAGACTATTAGATACAGAGAACGTAGAGTAAAATTTCACATTGTTATTAGCAGCGATCGCCATTTCCATTCAAAGCGACTTACTTAACTCACTGATAACTGATAACTGCTCAACAAGCTGTTTCCAAAATAGGTGAAGAAGAAGAATAATTAATTAAGCTAGGTTTGCCGAAGTGATAACCTTGTGCGTAGTCAATATTCAATTCTTTTAAAATATCAACGATATCTTGATTTTCAGCAAATTCTGCTATTGTCTTAACTCCAAGAGCTTTTGCTAAATAATGTATGGCCTGTACCATTGCTTTCGTAACAGTTTCGGTATGAATTTCTTTGATAAAAGAACCGTCTATTTTTAAATAGTCTACGGGAAGATTTTTTAAATAAGTTAGCGATGACATTCCTTTACCGAAATCATCTAAAGCGAAAGAACATCCCAAAGCTTTGAGAGTCTTTATAAATTTTGATGCTTGAGATAAATTATTAATCGCGATAGTTTCTGTAATTTCAAAACAGAACAGTTGTGGAGGGAGCTTAGAGTGTTGAAACTTTTGATACAAATATCTAAAAAACTCATTGTCATTAAGAGATGCACCGGAAATGTTTACAGAAAAGCATACATTATCCCAACTTGTAAAGTTAGCATTAGTTAAATAATAAAATAAGTTATCAATTACCCATAAATCAATTCTAGGCATCATAGAATACAGATTAGCTATCTCTAAAAATTGTTCCGGCATAAGGATTTTACCGTTCTCATCTAATAGTCGAAGCAGAACTTCATAATGTATTTTGTTATTATCCTTGCCTAAAGGAACGATTGGCTGAGCGTACAAACGGAATTGATTTTTTTCTAAAGCCTGACGTAATTTCTTTACCCATAATAGCTGAGAATCCTTTCTCGATTTTTCTCTAGCTATATCGTGCATATATACCTGTTCTCTGTTACGTCCTTGTGCTTTTGCTAAGTATAAGGCATGGTCGGCTGCTTCTAATAATAAAATAGGATTGTCTTCGTTATTTGGAATAGAACCAGCAATTCCCATACTGACGGTAACAGATGAAGATACAGAGGAACTACTATGAGGAATATTTAGTTCTTTTATTTTATTTCTAATTGCTTCTGCTACTTTCAAAGCACCTCTTGCTGGAGTATAAGGTAAAATAATCGCAAATTCTTCACCTCCATATCTAGCAACGCAGTCAGCCGGACGCTTTGCCATATCAGAAATAGCATCGGCGATTGTTCGCAAACATTTGTCTCCTGCTTGATGTCCGTATGTATCGTTGTAAGATTTGAAGCAGTCAACATCACACATAATTATAGATAACGGTGAAGGAATGCGCCGTAAACGATTCCATTCTTGAGTCAGTTTTTCATCGAAGAAACGACGATTAAAGACTTTAGTTAAAGGGGTCGCATAAAGCAAGTTGTTTTAGTTCTGTGTTGGCCGTACTCAGCTGATGATATAACCTTCCTTGTTGAATTCCAATTGCTAATTGATTTACTAACCTTTTTATAAATTGGATTTCTTCAGATTTCCATTTTCTGGTTGTATTGCATTGATGTACCGTAAGAAATCCCCACAAAAAGCTTGTTCTATCTGTTTGAGCCTCGTAATTTTTATTACTTTTGAAAAGAATTGGTATTATTAAGGCTGCTTTCACTTCAAAGTGCTGCAAATTATTTAGAAAAATAGTTTCCAAATTTGACTCTTCAATATCATCTATTGCTTTAATTTCACCTTTAATAAATTGGGCTTCATCTTTATCTTCAAGAAAACACTTATGAACAATGCTCTCTTGAGGTATTTCTGATATTCCAGGCTTTGTAACTTGCTCTTCAATAGAACTAACTAAATTGTCTAAGCGACTGATAATAACACGGTCGCACTCCAAAAACTGTAAAATTTCTTTAGCAGCAGTTTTTATAATGAAATCAACGTCTAAAGAATCACGAATCCGTTCGGAAAGTTGAACTAATAGTTTTTCTTGCCGTGCTTGTTTTTGTAAAGTAGTGTTTTGTATGACTAAATTATGACGGCATTTTTCTAGACTAATGTGAGTCTGAATGCGAGCAATTAATTCTTGTTTTTGAATCGGCTTAGTTACATAGTCTACAGCACCTAATTCAAATCCACGTATTTTATTGATACTATCCGACAAACCAGTCATAAATATTACAGGAATGTCTTTAGTTTTGTGATTATTTTTCAAACGACGACAAGTTTCAAACCCGTCTATCCCAGACATCAAAATATCTAGCAAAATCAAATCTGGCTTACTATATTCTGCACTTTTAAGAGCATTATTACCTGTTTGAGCCACTAGTACTTTAAATCCAGCCGAGCGTAAATGGCTAAATAAAACGTTTAAATTATTGGGAGTATCGTCAACAACTAATACTATTCCCTTATATTTATCAACAATCTCTTTTTTAGCAAACATAATACTTTTGGTAGATATACATTATCTAGTTGGCAAAATATTATAAAGATAATATTAAACATTTTTAAAAATAGTATAAAATTAAAATATGTAGTAAAAATATACAGCTAATAAAATATTTATTCAATTTAATTAAGCCAACCTTTTAGCTATATTGATTTGAATTATTTATTAAATGAAAGATATTTAAAATAAGCAAGCGAAAATTAGCTATAGAGCTTCTTCTTTTATTACACTTGCATTGATGTTACTCACGCGCATTATATATGCAGTAGAAAAAAGACTGTAATGAGGTTATCGTTTCAATAAAAATAATTTTTATGGATAAAAGATAAATCAATTACAATCTATTTATATGCGTTGTACTTGAGCAAGAAGTGTTATACACAATCTTATTCAAAATACCTAATATATACGTAACTACAATCTCGGCATACTTTTAATCTAAGCTATATTACATTTAAATATTCACAGTAATTTTACAGTTATTCAATAGTGAAAATACTGAATTACACCCAAAAAGCATCTATTCAAGAAAATTTTCCAGAAATTTTAACAATTTATGTTGTTGAAAACTTTGAGCAAGTTCGCAAACTTTTTTAATGAATAGAAGGTACTTGGTATCTAATTCTTCAAGATGCTCTGCTTGCTCAATAATCGCTTCTATATCCCCCATTTGAGTTAGATGTATAAATTGTGTTAATTGCTCGTCCGATGGAGCTACTATAGATTCCGACGTATTAGTATCTTGGTAAGTAGCGATTTCTTTAGATTTGTTATCTTCAGATAATGCTAATTTAGAAGGCTGCGGATAAATCCATTCTATTTCTACAAATTGGGCTATGGATTTTATTAGTAGCTTTAAGTCTATAGGTTTTGATAAGAAAGCATTACATCCGATGCGATAGCTGGAAAGTTGTGCATCAAACATTGCATTAGCAGAAACGGCGATAATTGGCAAATCTTTAAATTGAGGATTATCCCTTAAGGCTTTGGTTGCTTCAAAACCATCCATAACTGGCATGACTAAATCCATTAATACCAGATCGGGCTTAAAACTTTCAACTTTTTCCAATCCTTGCCTACCATTGATAGCTTCATCAATTTCAAAACCCAATTGTTCTAAATAACTAACAACTACAGCGCGGTTAACTTTATTATCATCTATAACTAATACTTTCGGATGTTTACCTTTGATACCTATAGGCTGTATTTCTAAATTAGTATCTGTATGGATTTGAGCATTTTCTATTTCTAAAACACAAATGTCAAAATAAAAGGCACTTCCTTTTCCTGGGGTACTGTCTACAATAATTTCTCCCCCCATGAGATTGACGATTTTTTGGCTAATAGTCAAACCCAATCCACTTCCTTCATTAATAGAATCATCTTGTATTAATTGATGAAACGGTAAAAATATTGCCTGCGTTTTTTCTGGAGATATACCAATTCCTGTATCTTCTATTTTAAAACGAATCAAACAGCCTTTATTCTTTTCAGTAGCTTCTTCGCAATCTCCTAGCTTACTGACATAAAAATTAACGCTACCTTTGTCAGTAAACTTAACAGCATTACCTAATAAATTGAGCAAAACTTGTCTCAAACGGGTTTCATCACCTCTAATTACGGCAGGCAAAGGTGATAAAGCTTCATATTTGAAACTAATATTTTTTTGTTGAGCGCGGACATTAATTATAGAATTTATCTTTTCTATAAACAGTGGAAACGGTATATCTTTGAGTTCTAGTTCTAACTGATTAGCTTCAATCTTTGACAAATTCAATATATCGTTGAGCAATGTGAGTAAATGCTCGCCGGATTGATGAATAGTATCTATTTTTTTACGCTGCTCTTTGGTAAGAGTATCATCTCCTTGAAGAATTTGAGCAAAGCCTAAAATCCCATTTAAAGGTGTTCTTAATTCGTGGCTCATATGAGCAATAAAAGAACTTTTTGCTTGATTGGTGCTTTCTGCTGCTTCTTTAGCGCGAGATAATTGTATGGTACTTTTTTCTAATTGATAATTGGTTCGATAAAGCTGTTCTTTAGCATTTTTAATTTCGGTAATATCAATGCACGAGCCAATATAGCCAATGACTTCACCTTGAGAATTAAAGCGAGGAACTTGTCTTCCCAGCATCCAAGAATATTGAGCATCAACTCCCCGGATGCGGAATTGGATTTCAGTTGGTTGAGTTTTATCGCTCACATTGCATAGAGTTTCGTAACATAAATCTCGATCTTCGGGGTGAATACTTTCGAGCCAACCATCACCAAGTTGCTGCTCTAAACTATTTCCAGTACACTCCAACCATGCTTTGTTGAAAAATACCGCTTTACCATACGCTTCACTCATCCAAATAAGTACGGGAGCGCTGTCAGCCATAGTTTTAAACCGAGCTTCACTTTCACGTAACGCAGCTTCGGCTTTTTTGCGCTCGGTAATGTCAATAATCACCTCTAAAGTACGTATTACAATCTCGTTTTCATCTTTATCAGCGATCGCACTCAGCAAAGTGTCAATTACTTCGCCATTTTTGCATACAAATTGATAAGGAATATCCCAACAGCTACCATTACGGAAAAATTCGGGTAAAATATCTTGCGCGTAACTATGAGATTCTGAAGTGAGAAATTGAATGAATTTTTTACCAATAACTTCTTGACGAGAGTAACCAAGTTTTTGCAGCCAATAGTTACTTACATCGAGAATGTTACCATCCTTATCCATAGAATGAAGCATCACCGGCGTTCTTAAATACAAACTGCGAAATCTTTCTTCACTCGATCGTAAATCGGCTTCAGCCTGTTTGCGATAACTAATATCTCTTATTAATTTCAAAAAGCCAAAAACGTTACCCTGACTATCTTTAACAGTGGTTTTTAAAGTTTCGCTGACAAAAATTTCTCCATTACGACGACGGAAGTTAATTTCATAAGGCTTGATTTCACAGGATTCAATATGGATATCGCAATGTGCATCGCTTAATTCCAAGTTGTATTTGTGAAAATCTTCTAAATCTGCATATAATCTTTCTGCACTTTTTCCAATTAAAGCTTGAGGTTGATAACCAAATAAATTAGAAAATCCGGGATTAAGCATTCTTATCCCACGAGTCGTATCGGTAAAGATAACAGCATCGGGTAAAGAATAAAAAATTGCTTCAAATTCTGCTTGTTTTTGATTTAATTTTGTATTTGAATCTTGTAGTGCATCAAAAGTTTCTTGCAATTGATTTTGAGCCGTTTTAATTTCATTAATATCAATAAAGCTAAGTACTACACCATCGATACTGCCGTTATCCTTAATATAAGGATTAATCCGCATCAATAAATATTTATCAGAACGAGCAACTTTGACTTCTAAATCTAATGACTTTTCACTTTGAGCAGCTGACTGAATAATTTCAATAAAATTGTCGCAATCGAGATTATGACTGAGATGTTTTAAAGGGCGGTTGATATCTGTTTCTATCAGATTTATTGCAACAATTGTGGCCGGAGTAAACTTACGAATTCTTAACTTCTTATCTAAAAACACAACTCCGATATTCGTACTTTGAAGTAAATTATTAATATCTTCGTTTAGTTCAATTAATTCATGAATTTTTAACTGATATTGAGAATTTACTGTATAAAGTTCTTCGTTTACTGAATGTAATTCTTCATTTGTACTTTGCAATTCTTCATTAGAAGCAGTTAATTCTTCATTAGCAGCTTGATGTTCCTCATCAATAGACTCTAATTCTTGAATCAGGGTTTGAAAACTTTCTTCAGCCTGCTGTAATTGATATTCGAGTTGCGAAATTCTCTCCGAGGCTTGAGAGTCGGGTTGAAAATTTTCTCCTTTAATAAGCGGTATTGATATATTTTGTTCTTCAAAACTTATTACGAATAAATTACCCGCTACTTTGTTATCCTCAGATAAATGCACTTTTAATTGCATTGTGCGGACATTATTTTCTTCAATTAATTTTATCCCTTTATAAGTAACGCTCTGTTTTTCCTTGCGTACTCTATATAAAGCCGTATTTAAAGGTAACTGTAAAGATGGTAATACAAGTTGCGTTACATCATTGGTCAATTTTCCTACGGGTATTTTTAGGACATTCGCTAAATCTTCAAAAAATTCTACTACTTGATTCTCATTATTCACGATTAAGCAGGTAGTTTTACTAGCATTTAAAAAGGTTTTTAATGCATTTTCTAGCATCAATTCCCTTTTACCTTGCTTATTTTTATTCCTAGATATATTTCCAATTGAAAACTTACTAATTTTATGTTGATTATCTATCGAAATTGCTGGTATATGTAAACTGACATCTCGTCGTTTGTAGTAAAGCTTATATTTCTTATTGATCGGAATAAATTCATCTTGTAAATTACCCAGATGTTCGGAATCTCCCAAAAATAAAATCCCTTGACTTTTGAGAGAAAAATGCAAATTTTGCAGCACTCTACGCTGTAAATCTGGCTGCATATAAATTAATATATTACGACAGCTAATCAAATTTATTCGAGTAAAACCCACATCTGTTGTTAAATCGTGACTCGCAAAAATTAGCATATCTCGTAATTTTCGCGTTACCTGGAATGAATTTTTCTGCTTGATAAAATATTTTTCTAATCTTTCAGGATCGACATTCTTAGCAATAGTTGCAGGATAAATACCAATAGCAGCTGTTTCTAAAGCATTTTGATTAATGTCTGTAGTAAAAATTTTGACTCGTAATTTTTTTGGCGAATTTTCTAAAGCTTCATCAACTAAAATAGCTAAAGAATAAGCTTCTTCTCCCGTAGCGCATCCACTTACCCAAAATCTCAATTCTTCATCTGGCTGAATCTTCTCAATTAAATCGGGAATGACTTCTTCTGATAAATATTCCCAAGAAGCTATATCTCTAAAAAAGTTCGTAACAACAATTGATAAGTCTTGAGATAAAGCCTGCTTCTCTTCATCGGACTCCTGCAAAATTTTGATATATTCCTGCACGTTATCGCAGGAAGTCGCAGAACAACGACGATGGATTCGTCTTGATAAAGTACTGGATTTGTAGAACGAGTAATTGACTTTTTGATATTGAGATAAAATATCAGTAATTTGTTTGAGCTTAACATCATCTAAAGGCAAACAAGAATTGATATACTCTTGTCGCATAGATGCAGGTGAAGTTAGATAACTATAAATTAGCTGCGCTAATTCACTAGGAGAATCAATTTGAGTGATTATCGGCTTGAGATTTTTTTGAGGCAACTTCTGTAAATTCAATGTTGCGATCGCGCTTGATGGCATACCATCAAATTCAGCAGTTGATGGATCTTGAACTAAAGCAAAACCGCCAGCTTGAGTAATCGCCTGTAAACCCAGAGATCCATCACTTCCCGTACCAGATAAAATTACTCCAGTTGCATTTTCTTGATAATTTTTTGCTAAAGAATTAAAAAGTAAGTCAATCGGAAAATTTGGTCCTGAATGTTTTTTATCTTCCCGTTCAAGTAAACGTAATTTATTATCTTCTACAATCAGATTTTTATCTGGTGGAATTAAATAAATAGAATTAGCAGTCAACTCAATACCATCTGTGACTCGGTGAATTTCCATCTGAGTATGTCGCTGCAATAATTGCTTCATCAAGCTCTTGAAATCAGGAGAAAGATGCTGCACAACCACAAAAACCCCACCGCTATCAGCAGGCATATTTTTGAAAAACTCTTCAATTGCATGCAAACCACCAGCAGATGCACCAATACCTATAACGAATAATTTGCGATTATTCTCATAAAATGAGCATCCCGTATCTATTTGTCCGCCAGACATAAACACCCCCGATTATTCGTCATTCCTATAAGATAAAAAGAACGTTATAGGTTGTAAGTAATTATACATATATTTTTCAATGGATTGAGAATAGTTAGGAGTAGTGAGTAGGGAGTAGGGAGTAGGGAGTAGTGAGTAGTGAGTAGTGAGTAGTAAGTAGTGAGTAGTAAGTAGTAAGTAGTGAGTAGTGAGTAGTGAGTAGCAACCAATTCGTTTTTATTACCGGCTCCTCAACTATCTATTCTAATTTCTTTACTCTTTACTCTTTACTCGCTACTCGCTATTTAAAGAATCTCCCCATCTCTCCCTCTCCCCCTCACCTCCACTTTGCAGTAAGCTGATAAATTATGCGTTTATCAAACTAATATGGCAACTATTAACGACAATTATTTGAAGCTAAAAGCAGGTTATTTATTTCCCGAAATTGCGCGGAGAGTAAATGCTTTCGCTGAAGCTAACCCTAATGCGAAAATCATCAAATTAGGAATTGGAGATGTTACCGAACCATTACCGGAAGCTTGTCGCACGGCGATGATAGAAGCTACCAAGGAAATGGGAAACCGAGAAACATTTCATGGTTATGGCCCCGAACAAGGTTATGGTTGGTTGCGCGAAAAGATTGCCCATCAAGATTTCCAGGCACGAGGATGCGAAATTGACGCTTCCGAAATCTTTATTTCTGATGGTTCCAAATGCGATACGGGTAATATTCTCGATATTTTTGGTAAAAATAATACTATTGCGGTCACAGACCCCGTTTATCCCGTTTATGTTGATACTAACGTCATGGCAGGTAATACAGGAGATGCCAAGAAAAGCGGAGAATATGAAGGCTTAGTATATTTACCAGTAACTGCTGATAATAATTTTACCGCTCAAATTCCTTCACAAAAAGTTGATTTAATCTACCTTTGCTTTCCCAACAATCCCACGGGAGCCACCGCGAGTAAAGAAGATTTAAAGGCTTGGGTAGATTATGCAAAAGCGAATAATTCAATTATTTTCTTCGATGCAGCTTACGAAGCCTATATCACCGACTCCTCACTTCCCCATTCGATTTACGAAATTGAAGGTGCGAGAGATTGTGCGATTGAATTCCGTTCCTTTTCCAAAAATGCAGGATTTACTGGAACCCGTTGCGCGTTGACAGTAGTACCCAAAACACTTACCGCAAAAGCTGCCGACGGTTCCGATGTCGAACTGTGGAAACTGTGGAATCGCCGTCAATCAACCAAATTTAATGGCGTATCTTATATAGTACAGCGCGGTGCAGAAGCAGTTTATTCTAAAGAAGGACAAGAGCAAATTAAAAAACTCGTCAGCTTCTACTTAGAAAACGCCAAAATCATCCGCGAGAAACTCACCGCTGCCGGATTGCAAGTTTACGGAGGAGTTAACGCACCTTACGTTTGGGTGAAAACACCTTTAGGATTAACCAGTTGGGACTTCTTCGATAAATTAGTCAACACTTGTAACGTAATAGGAACACCAGGTTCCGGTTTTGGTGCTGCGGGTGAAGGTTATTTCCGTATTTCAGCTTTTAATAGTAGAGAAAATGTAGAAGAAGCAATGAAGCGGATTACCGATAAATTTAAAGTTTAAAACTTTACTTAGTCAGGCATTTTGCCTGACTATGATTATCAAAAGAATTTTTGCTAGTTTCGATATAAATAATACTTATTAAGTGTTATTTATCACAAAATTTTGGGAAAGATAAACATAAGAATCTAAGCTTACTTTAATGTTTTACAAGTAGTCTTTAGATTTTCTCCAAAAAGCTTTTTTTTCACTCAGATGATAAAAATTAAGACTTTAATATACTTCGTCATGAGTTCCAATATCAATTAGTAAAATTTCTTCTTCCCTAGAATCCTCATTTTCTACAAAGTTAAACACTATCCGGCAGTCATACTCTACTGAACAAGCCCAAGCTCCAGATAACTTACCTTTAAGTTTATGGGTTTGCAATAAAGGCTCGAATGGGTCATTTGCCAACAAGGCAAGCCGTTCTTCAATCTGCTCTTTGAGTTCAGGTTGTCGCTTAATTAATCGCTTATATGCCCTTTTAAAGGAAGATGCAAAAACTAAAGTTTTCACTTATTCAACTCGTCCATAATTTCGGTGACGGAGCCACGAAAAACTTTACCTGTACGGTATTCGACATTTGCTTGAGCAACATTTTCAGCGATTTCATTCCGGCGCTTTTCAATAATCCGTTGCCGTACAACTTTTACTATTGCTTCCTGTTCCTCTAAAGATAACGTTTCTATACTTTCCAAAACCCGATCAAACTTAGAAAATTCTGCCATTATCTCTGCTTGTTTTCCCACATTTACATGGTAATTTTAACAGTAATTTTAAACCCCGAATTCAAAATACCCAATGCCCAATGCCCCATCCCCCATTCCCATTACATATATGTAAGCACCGCTGCTTGAAACTCCATCACCACAATCTGTAGGATAAATTCAGCAACAAGAGGATTGAACTGGAAAAATGCCTACAGAAGAACAGTTAAAATGTCTGTACACAATAACTTGCCAGTTAACCTTCGTAATGCTCCAGCCAATTCACCTTGTTTACTTAGATCGACGCACGTTAAATTTATATATATTAGCGGGTGAAAACGAAGATATCGAATTTGAAATAACTATTGATGGAGAAGTATTTTAATGAATCCTGAAAACTATACTCAAATGTCCGACAAGCAGTTAAAAAAATATTTGATTAAAAATCGCAACGACAAAGCAGCACTTCAAGTTTATTTAAACCGCCGCCATCAACATTCAAATCCAGTAATTGCAACTCTCAATGAATCCGATTTTGAAGATAAAATTTTAACTGCAATTCGCGAAAAAATAAGTAATAAAACTTAGGTTATTATTGGATATTATAATCAACGAAATTTTAGAAACAGTCGCAAATTGGGCTAAAATACGCTCGGAAATATTCGCATTAGCTTTAGTCGGTTCTCATGCGCGAGGTGAAGCAACAGCAGATTCCGATATTGATATAATGGCGATCGCCTTTAACCCACAATTTTTCCGTCAAAATCATGATTGGATGCATGAAATAAACTGGGAATCCATCAACTACAAAATTCTAACCTTTAATGACGCTCAATATGGTGCAGTTTGGTCAAGACATATATATTTAGATGATTTGAGCAACAATCTAACCAGCAAGTTAAAAGTCGAAATTAGTTTTGGTTTACCTTCATGGGCATCGGTTAACCCGATCGATTCGGGTACTTTTAACGTAGTTAGTCGCGGCTGTAAAATTCTTTACGATTCACAAGGAATTTTGACTAACTTGATGTCCAAAATAGATTTATACAAGAGATAATACAAATTGCAAAATCCAAAGCATCTGTTGTTGAAATTCTGTTAGCGAATCATGCATCCATTGCCAGATATTGCCTATATTCCCTGCAACCAAGAGATTGTAGAAGCCATACTAAAATTAGCTAAAATCAACTCCAAAGATATTCTCTATGATTTGGGTAAAGGTTTTTAAAATCGGTAATCGTAGAGCCGGGAAGGGAGTAATAGTTATAAGTGAACAGTTATTTTCTGATTATCCCCCATCTCCCCCTGAGCCGCACGCTCCGCGTGTTCAGCTTGCTGACTCGTTAGAGTAACGGGTTGCGCCACTTCTCTCAACGGAGGGAAGCTCCCCACGAGAGTGGCTTACCATCTCCAAATTCCCATTGAAGTTCCGCACTCTTCGGGTGATAATTGTTGATTGTTCATTGATAATTGATTCAAAAAATGTCTATTTCAAAAACTGAAGCACAACAACTTTTAGAACGGATGATTTTTGAAGAGACTCACCCTAAAGATTGGGTAGAGGATGTTTGGGGGTTAAGCCCATTATTGGGAGATAGCGCTGCTAAATTATTTGAGGTTTTTGAAGCATTAATTGAATGTTGTCCCGAAGGGGACAGTTGGAAAATTTATTACAAAGCTATTATCAAGAAAAGTTGCTGAATGAAGATTTTTATCCAAATAACGAAAATTGATAACTAAAATATGCCTCAAACTAAAATATATGGTGTTCGCGAGTTTTTAAATCCGATTAAAAGCCAACTAAGTATAATAATTCATAGTTGTTTTGTGGATGCACTGCAATATCCTTCCGAGAAACGTTTCCATCGCTTTTTCCCGATGGATAAATCGGATTTTATCTTTCCACCGGATAAAAGCCAAAGCTATTTGATTATTGAAATTAGTATGTTTGAAGGACGTTCCATTGAAGCAAAGAAAAACTTAATTCGCTTACTTCTCAAACGTATTAGCGAAAGATTTCGTATTTCTCACAACGATATCGAAATTACCATATTTGAAACACCAAAACATAACTGGGGAGTGCGAGGTGTTCCCGGCGATGAATTGGATTTGGGTTACAAAGTGGATATTTGAACAAGAGTTAGGAGTTGTGATACTTCACCAAACTAATTATCACGGGTTCGTAGTAGGGAATGCCTGTCCCAAATCCCAGCGCTTACTACGAACTTTTGTCTCCATTTATCAAAATTTAATCTATTTTTATGAAATTTTTATCTGTTAAATCCTGGGTATATAGCTATCTAAAGTAAAAATTATTGTGCCGTCTTCAAGTGATTTTATGACTCAGCATCAGTTTTTAGATCGGCGTTTTCAAGAATATAATGCAGCTTTGATAAAAGCATTGCAAGATTTGGCTACTCAGTTAGAAGCAGAAAAATGCTGTCAACAAGGTAAAGTTGTTCGGGTGATGCTTGATATTTTATTAGAAGTCGAAACTAAAAATGCACAGTCTGTAACTGCAATCGAAGAAGATATTAAAAAGTCACTTCTGTTAGACTAAGACGTTAACAAAATAGTCAATTAAATAGTCTAAGTAACCCTTTAATTCGTCAATTGCTTTATCGGAAACGACACCTGAAGTTTGCCAATCGCGGATATACTTACTTCTAATTAACTCAAATGCTTTCAAATATATCTCAATTGGTGGTTCGTAATGTGTAACTACCCCTTTGTAAACTAAACGGGGTTCGATTTCATTTTCCATGCAGCTACCAATTAGTTTGAGATATTTACTGATGTTACGACAAAATTCTTCTATGTGAGGATGCTCTTGAGTTAATAATTCACGAGCCACTGTTTGCGCTAATTCGATTCGATTCGCTAATAGCCATCTTCCTCCTTCTATACATCCAGCCCTCTGCGATTCTAATTCTGGAAGCGATGCTGTTAATTCTTTTTCCAGATATTCTAATGAGTAACGAAGTTTGTCTTGTCTTTCTTGAACTTCTTTAAGATTTATAATTCCTACATGAGAGAACTTTTTATCTTCTAATTCCCTGATTAATACTTCTACAGTTGGTTTGATAATTTTAACAATAAAATCTATCTGCTCTTGAATTCCCTCCGAAACCCGATCGCGTAGTTCGTAGTTTACGATTTTTTCTAGACGATTGTTTGTACTTTCTTCTAAAACATCAAGCTGCTGTTGCAAAGAGCTAATCATCTTCTCTTGAGATAATTCACTCTGCGACGAAGTTTTATACAGTTTTCTTTCTAAATCTTCTACTCTTCTTTGCATTCTTTTAAATAAAGATGCATTCACCCAAGGGCTAAAAATAAACCCTGCAAACCCATGTAAAGTTTTTCCCATTTTTCCTATTACCCCTGCATTATTCAACTTTTGAGCCATTCGGCTTATCCTTAAAATTTGACGTTAATTACAAGCTTCCGAATTTTGTTTGTAGAGTTTACTATTGTCTTAGAAGTTTACGACACCTATTAAAAAATATACTTACCTGCTTTACTTTGAGAGTGAATAGTTACCGCAAGCAATAACCAACTTTACTCTACTCATTAAATCTCCAGATTGCTTGAGAGTATTTATAATCGCGCAGATTATGCTGTATTTACGGGAAATTATGCCGAGAATATATATAAAGCGTAATCATACGGTGACTCAACTAAAATTGCTTACCTTCCTAATGTCTATTCTAGCAATTTAAACGTTACAAAATATTCAACTACAGGCAATTTTTGTTATATACTTCACTATAAAATTACAATTTCTCCGTTTACAAAAAATTTACTTATCCAAAAATTATTTTCGGGCAAATAAAAAATAACCCTATAGATAGATACTCGAAAGCGCTATTAATGATATCAAATTAAATTAATCTCAAATTCATAAAGATTATTCAGAATCTACAAAAAATTTGTAAAACTATTAGTACGCAAAACCGTACTTAAGTATTAGCGTTCTCTACCCAAAAATATTAGTAATGGTAGATACAATTAAGGTATAGATTGAGTAATGCTGTTCCACCAGAATAACAATTATGAAGACGCAGCATACTTCAGGAGAAAAATATGGAGAATCAATTAAAGACAGCTGCTTTACTAGCTGCACTGAGCGGTCTTCTGATAGCTATTAGTTATTGGATAATTGGCGGTAGTGCAGGTTTAATTATAGGTATCAGTATTGCAGCAATTACTAATCTTGTCTCTTGGTACCAATCGGATAAAATCGCTTTGGCAGCTTATCGAGCGCAGCCCGTTTCGCAAAGCGATGCGCCGGGACTCTATCGTATGGTAGAAAGACTATCTACTTCATCTAATATTCCTACGCCAAGGATATATATAGTTCCCGGTTCCAATGCTAACGCTTTCGCCACTGGGAGAGATCCAGAAAACGCCGCTGTCGCTGTCACCGAAGGGATTTTAAATATTCTCTCAGAGCAAGAACTTGAAGCCGTACTTGCCCACGAACTGACTCACATCATAAATCGCGACACTCTTACTCAAGCGGTTAGCGCTACCATCGCCGGTGCAATTTCCTTTTTGGCACAGATGGTAAGTTACAGTTTATGGTTTGGCGGAAATTCGCGGGATGGAAATAGAGGTGCGAATCCTTTGGGAATGTTATTAACAGTAACTTTAGCCCCTTTAGCTGCAAGCGTGATTCAACTGGCAATTTCCCGCACGCGAGAATTTTCCGCCGATGCTGGTGCAGCCAAATTAACGGGTAATCCCCGTGCTTTAGCTCAAGCTTTACAGCGGTTAGATGCCACAGCGCGACAAATGCCAATGGAGGCAAATCCAGCTTTCGAGCCTTTATTAATTATCAATCCCTTGAGCGGCAAATTCTTGGGCAACTTATTTAGAACCCATCCCAGCACCGAAGCCAGGATTGAAGCATTATTAAAGATAGAGCAACAATTACCCACAAAAGTTTAAATATGAAGAGTGAAGATTGATTTGTAATCGTGAATTATTAGAACTTTAAAAATTGTATTTCGGTTCTAATTCATGTATTCTTAGCCCATGAAACAGCTAAACTTCAGTCTTCATCATAATTCATAATTCGTAATTCATAAATCCTTAACTTTATCTAAAATCATGACAGATAACAATCCACAACCAAAAGTAACGGTAGAAGTCAGTCCTCAAACTACCGAAATGGTAGAAAGCCAAATGCCTGGGGAAAGCCAAGATGTCAAAGATGAAACTGCTGCTTTAATTGAAGCCTTGAAAAGACGCGCTCAATCCGAAGCACAATCTGCCGGTACTCTTACCCGCGAAACCTACTTAAGTGCAGTACGTCAAGCACGAGAAACAATCGAACAAAACCAGCTTATCGAACGCGCTCGTATAGAAAATGCTTTCGAGATGGTGCAAAATGAAGCAACCAAAAACTTTGAATCGATTGTCGCAGAAGTGCAAGAACTTGGGGATCGATTACAAGCCGCAGCTCAAGCAGCTTGGGACGTACTAACAACACCTCGTCCAAAGCCCTAGTAGCAATAAAAAATTTATTTTGTAGAGACGTTGCGATCGCGCAGCGTCTTTATTATTTTGGGGGATGGGGGAGAGGGAGAGGGGGGAGAGGGAGAGGGGGGAGAGGGGGTAGAGGGGGTAGAGGGGGGAGAGGGGGTAGATAAATATTTTTAACCTTTAACCTTTGACCTTTATTACTCATTGACTCATATAATATTAAGGTTTTCACAAAAGCTTGAAAATCCCTGCTCGACTACTAAGAAGTAATACTTATGCGAACTTACTATTGCGGCGAAATCCGTTCATCTAATATCGGAGAAACTGTCACTTTATATGGATGGGTAGACCGTCGCCGCGATCATGGGGGTGTGATATTCTTAGACTTGCGCGATCGCACTGGCATTGTGCAAATTGTTAGCGATCCACAACGTACTCCTGATTCTTACGAACAGGCGAATGCGCTGCGTTCGGAGTACGTTGTTAAAGTCACTGGTAGAGTATCCCAACGTCCTGATGATTCTCTTAATCCCCGCTTACCTACTGGTGAAATTGAAATCTACATTGATAATATTGAACTGCTTAACGCAGTGCGATCGCAATTACCTTTCCAAGTTTCTACCGCCGATACAGAACCCGTGAGGGAAGATTTACGGTTAAAATATCGTTATTTGGATTTGCGTCGGGAACGTATGGCGCGTAATCTACAGTTACGCCATCAAGTTGTTAAAGCTATTCGTCGCTACCTTGAAGACGAAGAAAAGTTTATCGAAATCGAAACTCCCATACTAACTCGTTCGACTCCGGAAGGGGCACGGGATTTTCTTTTACCAAGTCGCGTGAATGCTGGCGATTGGTTCGCGCTACCCCAGTCACCGCAACTATTCAAGCAAATTCTTATGGTATCGGGTACCGATCGATATTATCAAATTGCCCGCTGCTTCCGCGATGAAGATTTACGCGCTGACAGACAACCGGAATTTACTCAGTTGGATATAGAAATGAGTTTCATGTCTGTTGAAGAAATTATCGCACTTAATGAAAAGTTGGTCGCTCATATCTTCAAAACTGTTAAAAATATCGATTTACCACCTGCTTTTCCCCGTCTCACCTATGCCGAAGCAATGGAACGCTATGGTAGCGATAAACCCGATACACGCTACGATTTAGAACTAGTTAATGTCTCGGATTTACTCAAAGAGAGCGGTTTCAAGGTATTCCGCGATGCTGTTGCTAAAGGCGGAATTATCAAAATTCTTCCCATCCCCGGCGGCGATGTAATTTCTAATGTCCGTATCAAACCGGGTGGCGATATGTTTAAAGAAGCTAGCGAAGCCGGTGCTAAAGGTTTAGCTTACATTCGCGTCAAAGAAAACGGTGAAATTGATACTATAGGTGCAATCAAAGATAATTTGAGCGACGAACAAAAGCAAGAAATTTTGCAGCGCACTAATGCCAAAGCCGGACATTTATTACTTTTCGCTGCTGCTGATTCTAATACCGTTAATAAAACCTTAGATAGACTGCGCCAGTATGTAGCCAAGGAATTTAAATTAATCCAACCTGATAAAATTAACTTACTCTGGATTACAGATTTCCCGATGTTTGAATGGAATGCAGATCAAAAACGCCTTGAAGCATTACACCACCCATTCACTGCGCCCCATCCTGATGATTTAGAAGACTTAAAAACCGCACGCGCTCAAGCATACGATTTAGTCTTTAACGGCTTTGAAATTGGTGGTGGCAGCTTGCGGATTTACCAACGAGAAGTTCAAGAACAAGTATTTGAAACAATCGGCTTATCCACTGATGAAGCGTACAACAAATTCGGCTTTCTTTTAGAAGCTTTTGAATATGGTACTCCTCCTCACGGTGGTATTGCTTATGGTTTGGATAGATTAGTTATGTTATTAGCAGGAGAAGAATCAATTCGAGATGTAATTGCTTTTCCCAAAACCCAACAAGCAAGTTGCTTATTAACAGATGCACCTTCAGCTGTAGATACTTCTCAATTGAAAGAGTTGCACGTTGCTTCTACATTCAAGCCCAAATCCAAATAACTTTTGAGGATATGACGATTATTTAGGATGTATCTGCCATTTTGAGCTACTCCGCCCTTTATAAAAGGGCGGGTTCAGGCATTTGTTATGCATCCAGATTAACCAAATATATATAAATGATATCTAAGCAACTTGATATTAGCTTGATAACTGTATTCATTTATAAACAAGATTAATTATTATACACCATATAAAAAATAATTAATGTATTCTAAACATCCTATTTAAATATTGTAATTTGCAGCCTTTGTCTAATCAGAACTGCTTTTATAATCGTTTATATTCACGAGGATGTTTGTTTTTTGATCAACTGTATACATTTATTCAAAAGTAATTTCTATAATATATGTAGCATAAATAAAAGTAATGCATGAGAATATTGTCAGAAAAGCATCCAATACTTAAATCAAAAAACTGACAATTATTGCTTTTATTACTTTATCAAGACATAAATCTATCAAAAGTTAGATTTCAAATATTTCTATAGTGCATTGCTTCCTTGAAAGCAAGATTATAAAAATCTATTTGAAACAAATTATCAAGATACTGTATAATTACTGACAAGAATGTAAATAGTTTTCTCAACAGTTAAAAAAAATATGTGTCGCAAGCTTCTTCCAAGACTTGCTATCTGTTGAGAAGAGTATTTATACGTTTAATGTCAAGATATTATAAAGTTAATATCAAGATATTGTGAAGTACTAAGTAAAGGTATTGTTACCTGGTCGCAAGCATTGTTAACATTTCGATATGTAAAAAAAAATACAAAGGGAGGAGCAATTATTTAAGGTCTGCTAAAGTACAGTTGAACATAGTTAATGTTTTGTTAACTCTGATGAGAGAAATATCGGTTCTCCTCATTATGCTTAAACAGCTTTAATGGTATTCAGACCTAACTATAGTTTTCACTTTGCTTTAAATTAAAATTATGCATTTGAGATGATTTACAAAGTTCCAAACTTTGTATGTTTGCATCTTTATTGAAAATTTGATGCGTAATCATTTAGTCAATGTATTTTTGTATTCTTAATTGCATTTTAAGACAATCAATTTACGTTTTCATTCTTGAGTTGGGCTTTGACGGTCTAGTGGATCTCAGTCCCTCTGAAACTGTCTTGTATTAATGCTGTAAGTTGATTATTACAGCAGTAATGAGGGTATGATTTTAAATAGATATCCGTAGTGATGAAATCCAAGCGTAGTATATTTACGATCTCAAATGAAAACGGCAATAAAGAATATTATTAATTGGCATTGCTAAAAGAGATTGAGGCTTATTTGATTTGAAAATATTGCAAAATTGATAATTTATATTTCATGCATTTATCACGAATAAATTGCTTGCAAAGAAATATACAGATACTGTATGATTACTGTAAATAATTTTTTTTGGGATTATAAAGAAGCACCAAAAAACTAAATTGGTACATACAAAAATTAGGAAGGGAAGCTTATGTCTTATGACTGAGATTAGGTATAGATTACCATTTTTTGAATACTAATTCAATTGCATTTATCTGTACTATTAATGAAATTGAGATGCTTGATTAATTTTAAGATAGGAGCAGTAAAATCTTGAACGGAAGAACAGTTTTAGTTTGGTAAATCCCTCGAGAAGAAGGCACTTAGCAAATAAATATCTTAAGCTGCGTTCGGGATAGTCAAATATGACAATCGAAACATTGCATTAATTTTGAGCGGGAATGGGGCTTCGATGGTCTAATGGATCTCAGCCCTTTCGCGAGCCTTTGCTGTATTTTTGCGAGCAGAAAAGGTTGAATAATATCTTCTGTATGGAGTATAAATTATAAAATTGCGTGCATCTGCTTTCCGTCTGAGTAAAAAGTTAAGTTAGGCGTATTCCTTAACTTAAGTGTAAGAAGCCTGCCTAGTTGGAATTTATTCAAATGCAGCTTCTTTAAAGACGTATAGTTATCGGATGAAAGTATGTGTATGAAAGATTTTAAATTGCTTAAAAGATGCGATCGCAATCGAAAGCGTTCTAAGAGAAGGGCTATATACTGCCCCGTTCATGGGTGCTATTTACACAGCGTCAGCCAAAAATATAGATTATTTTCTTCCTGCCCCAGACAACTTCAACAAAAAGGAATAGGACGACAGAATGCCAAAATATTGATAGCAAGTCAAACCGCAGTAGTTTTAGAAGATGAATGGTTAGAAGCATTTTGGTGCGATGAATGTCAGCAAACAAAATGGTATAGAGTTGAAAAGCTTGGTAAAAATTCGGACAAAAATGCTGGTCAAACTTCATATTCGATCTCTTTAGCACCAACTCAATTATGGGAACAAGCTATAGGAGTAGATGAAGCCAGAGGTAATCCCAGTGTTAGCGAATTTACTCGCAGACATGCACGAATGGCGAGCTATGAAAATCTCTGAAAATCGTGCATTAGAATTCACCTAAGAAGTTTGAAGGAACAGTTCAAGATTCAAATAAGACAAATATTTTTCATCAGGGTTTAACTTAGTAACTAATTTGATATATGCTAGCTTCATTCAACTTCTTGAATTCTAGGAACAGCAGATTAATATAATCTGAAATATTGTTAAATAGGGCATAAGGCATAAGAGGTGTTACTTTGAACAGGAATCCGTTTGTAAAGTTAAAAAACGGGAAAATAGTTAGCGTTGAACATCCAACAACAGCTTCTTTTAACGAAACCCCAGCTAACACGAAAAAAAGGCAAGTAGTGCCCAAAGTGTCAGGAATATTTTATATACTTACCTTGATATTAGTGAATGCGGGTATTTGGAGTGGAGCTTTAATGTATTTAGCTACAGCCAAACCAAAATATATCAGTGAATGGGCAGTTAACATTCCTGGTAGTGGTTCAACCTCTAATATCAACCTTCCCGATATTGGACAAGCAACATCCCAAAACTATTCAGCTTATGCCGGAGCAAATTACGATCCTAGAGAAAACTATAAGGCGATCGCCACCAGCGATCAAGTATTAAAAGCTGCCGCTAGAATCGTGAATATGCCACCAAAAAAGTTTGGCAAGCCGCGAGTTAAAACAGTTGACAATACATCCTTAATGAGGTTTGAGCTTAAAGGTTCCAATCCTCAAATAGCAAGAAGAAAATCTATAGCTTTACAGAATACATTTGAAGCTAAATTAGAGCAGTTAAGAAACGAAGAAATAGCTCAGCAAAGAGTACGCTTAGAAAATGGGATGGAAGCGTCGCGGCGAAATTTAAAAACTGCTCAAAGACGGCTTAGTAATTTTAAAGCTGCTTCGGGTTTAAATTCCGAAGAACAACTGAAAAGTATGGCAATTAATATCGAAGAGTTACGCAGACAGCGTAGCGAACTAGCAGCCCAACAGCAACAGTCCCCCAGGCTCAGGTTTCGGAATTATCCGATAATCTAAGTTTGTCTTCCAACCAAGCTTCCAATGCTTTTGTTTTGCAAGCCGATCAACTTTTTCAGAATTATTTGAAAAGTTATAGCGAAGCCAATAGCGATTTAATCAAAGCCAGCGCCAAATTAACTAAGATCCATCCAACGGTTATTAACCTCCAAACAGAGCAGCAAGCAGCCCAAATTGCTCTTTTGGACAGAGCGCAAGCCCTTTTGAACCGTCCGATAAGTATGTCGTTAGTTAATAGACTTAACTTCAGTAATAATGAATCGTCTGGTTCTAAACGCGCTATTCTGTCAGAGCAATTGGTGACAACAAACGTCGCAAAGCAAGGAATAAAGGCTCAAGTGAATTCTTTAGACTCACTAATTCCTCAGCTAGAAGATAGGTTAAAAAAATTATCGCAGCAGCAGTCCATCATGGAGGACATAAGACGAGACGTACAGGTTGCCGAAGCAGTATTTTCATCAACTATTGCAAAATTAGACTTGGCAAAAACCAGCGTTTCTTCTTCTTATCCAGAAATTCAGATTCTTGCCACACCCAGTTTACCAGAAGAGGCATCCGGACCGAGAACAACCTTGGTTTTGCTAGGTGCAACATTAGGCTCTTTATTCTTTAGTAGTGGAATTATTGGATTATGGAGAGCTAAACTGCAACAGCAAAAACAAGAAAAACACCTTCAAGAATATATAGAATACCCGGAATTTGTAGAAGATCATTACTAAAGCATGAAACCCCAAAACTTTGAAGAAAGTTTAATTTGGTACGTACTTATCGGCACCTATGGTATCTACGCATTAGGATTAGTGTTTCCCGTTTATTCGGCATTGGCATGGGTATTAAGTGGATATTTAGTTTTTAAAATTTTGCTGCAAACTAAAAAAACTCCACCCGAAGAAAGAATTCGTATTCCGTGGATAACATGGCTGTGGGGAATTTGTTCGCTAATTACTTTAGTGGCAACTTATGCCGGTATTACAGATTTTAATTTGGGAAGAACTGCTCTTTTAAGAGCCATTTTAGGTTGGTTGATGAGTACGGCAGTCATACCCTTGTTTCTCCTCTGCGGCTGCTTAAATATCAGACCAAAACTTATTTATCGAGCGGTATGTATATTATGCTTGCAAAGTTTAATCGCAATTCCGATTGCTTATGCAGCCTATGCCGCAAATCTACCAGGTATTCTTTATACATCTCCCATTGAAAGATTGATTCAAAATGGACCGATTTTTTATAACGTCGGATTTTACACGTCAGATTATGGCATTGATAACGTTCGTTTGTTTTTGTTTACTCCCTGGTGTCCGGCTTTAGGGTCTTGTTAGCAATGTGTTCTTTTTTATGGTGCTGCAAGAGTCAAATAAAAAATGGAGATACATTGGCATAGTTGGCGCGATCGCGATGAATATTGTATCCCTTTCACGAGCCGCTGTTGTTTGTCTACCACTAGTACTAATTATTATTTGGGGTTTGAAAAACTTTACTAATCCGAAGATGCAAATTGCTGCTGGAATTGCTAGTTTCATTGCCGGGATTTTTAGTACCTCACTGACAAATGCTGCTACAGATTTTGTCGATACATTCTACAGTTCGAGAGCCGATTCTTCAAGAGTTCGGGCTGCTTTACAAAGAGTAGGAATAGAGGGTTGGAAAGAATCTCCTATCTGGGGTCATGGAACTCAAAAACCTGGGCCACCAGTGCTGGCAAATTTACCAATTGGTTCTCATCATACCTGGGTAGGACTCTTGTATACGAAAGGATTAGTTGGCTTCATGGCTTTACTAATACCTGTGTTATGGAGTTTTATTGAATTAGTTCTCAAGGCTCGTCATAGTAAACTTGCCGAAACATCTTTGAGCATTTTACTTGTACTTCTGATATTCTCTTTTGGAGAACAAATAGATGTTTTAGGGTATATTTGTTGGCCTGGTTTAATAACTATGGGAATTGCCTTCAAACAAAAATTTTCTCATCCTATTTCCGCTTAGTATTGTTTCCTAAGAAGGTTTACAGCTTGCATCTATCTACTTTTAACGCTCTAAAATAACTCACAGATAACCGTATTCTAAATACCGTAGACTCAACAAAAAATAGTATCCCTGTTTGACCGTTAAAAAATATATTTCCATCGGTCATTTTTGACTATTATGGTTCTTAAGTATTCTCTAATTAAAGTAATAAAATTAAATGCTATCCCGCTCGTTCTACTCAATATTAAATAAATACAGAAATATCTAAAAATAGATGATAATTGAAAAGATTAGGCAACAGTTGTCAAACCAATTCATTCGTAATATTGGTTGGCTTGGAGGTGCCGAATTAATAAATCGTGTATTCCGTTTAGGAGCAACAGTAGTGCTAGCCCGCGCTCTGAGTCCCCAAGACTACGGATTAGCGGCAGTTGTTTTAACTATAAATGAATTTACAACAGTTTTTACCCTCAGAGCCGGAATTGGGGGCAAAATTGTTCAAGCTGATGAAGAAGATGTAGAAGTCTTTTGCAATACAGCCTACTGGTTAAATTGGATTTTATGCATTTCATTATTTTTAATTCAATGCATTGCGGCTTTTCCTATTGCATGGTTTTATAACGAAGAAAAACTAATATTACCACTTTGCGTATACAGTTTAGTCTACTTAATGTTACCGTTTTTCGCCGTTCATAATGCATTGATAGATAGAGCCAATAGACTAAAAATCACGGCAATAAGTACGGCAATTCAGTCAATGTTGAATAACATTCTTATTCCAGCATTGGCGCTTTCGGGTATGGGTATGTGGGCTTTAGTATTACCTGGGCTTTTTACAACTCCAGTATGGATAGTAGTTACCCATCTTAATGAACCTTGGCGACCTAAAATGTCTTTTACTCTTAAAAGATGGAAAGAAATAGTTTATTTTGGGAAAGACATACTCGGTTATGAATTATTAGAAAAATTCCGGTCAAATATTGACTATTTATTAGTGGGAAGAATTCTGGGAGTTGAAGCTTTAGGAATTTACTTTTTTGCATTTAATGCTGGTTTAGGTATCAGTCTAAATGTTATAAATATCATGGTTTGGCCGCTTTACCCTCATCTTTGTGCTGCCAGAAATAACTTTGATGAATTTAAACACAAATATTTTCACAGTCTCAAAACCATCGGCTTGGTGATAATTCCTTTAGTTATTCTTCAGTCGAGTTTAGCTCCATTTTACGTACCGATTGTTTTTGGTGAAAAGTGGACAATGGCTGTGCCCATATTGGTAATAATTTGCCTTTCTGCTTTACCCCGCCCTTTCGGTACAGCAGCGGCTTTATTACTACAATCTCTAGATAAAGCTTGGATTAATTTGCGCTGGAGCGTACTATTTACTGCAATATTTCTTACTTCATTATTAATTGGTATGAATTGGGGAATTTATGGAGTAGCAGTATCCGTATTAGTTTCTCACGCAATCGCAATGCCAATGTTTACCGTTTGGGCAACAAAATTTGTATTCGCCAAGGATTCGGTAGTGTTTAAGCGATCAAAGCGAAAGATCGAGTCTTCTAATCGTTAAAATTGTCCCTATTCCTAACTCTTATCAAAAAAGGAGATAATAACTTGCACTTGCATTTATAATACGAGCGCACATTTTCTGTTGCCTATTCCCAATTTTCTTTCCCAATAAAAATCATGAGTTCAGCATTTACAGTAGTTATGCCAGCTTACAACGCTGCTGCATATCTATCACAAACAATCGAATCAGTCTTAAGTCAAACCTTTACTAATTTTGAACTAATAATTATCGATGATGGTTCTACAGATGATACTACTGCGATCGCCGATAAGTACCAAAAAATAGATAATAGAGTAAAAGTTTTATGTCAATCCAACCAAGGAGTATCGGCAACTCGTAATAAAGGAATTAATCTTTCTAAATCCAAATACATTGCTTTTATTGATGCAGATGATAAATGGTTCCCCGAAAACTTAAAGTTCCATTTTGAGCATTTGGAAAAAAATCCTCATTTAGGTGTTAGCTATGCAAAAGTAGAATTTTTACATCCAGACGGAAACCATACTGGAAAAATTGCTAGGGGGACGTTTAACCAAACTACAACCTCAGCATTTGTTGTATGAAAATCCCACGATGACAGTATCAAATATCGTGGTTCGTCGGCAAGTATTTGAGGAAATCGGCTGCTTTGATTGCACCATGAGCTATTCAGAAGATATGGATTTTCTGTTTCGGGTTGCCTGTAGCCCTTGGGAAATTGAAGGAATCGACAAAGTATTATTGGGGTATAGAACAACACACGGAGGACTATCGTCGCAGCTTTACAAAATGGAAGAGGGTTGGGAAACTTTGATGAATAAAGCTAGAGCAAAGGCACCCGAGCTAATCGATCAACATTATAGTAAAGCTAGAAGCAATCATCTGCGATACCTTGCCCGTAGAGCTTTCCGCTTGCGTCTTTCCCCTAAGATTGGAGTTAATTTTTTAAATCGGGCATTAAGCTCAGATTGGCGATTAGTAATAAGAGAACCAGGGACAACTCTGGTTACAATCGTAGCAGTTTATGGGGCTCAGATTCTAGAATATGTAAACTTACGTAAATTTTCTCCATCAGTGTAAAGATTAGATGAAAGTTTTATTTAATTTACATATGTTTGCTAAATAGCAGATTTCATAAAGTATCATTTATTACTGGAGGCATCTTGTAGAAAATGAACTAACATGAAAATATGCTATTTGATTCAGACTTATAAGAATCCAGAACAAATATACAGACTTGTCAAATTAATTAAGAATACAACTTCCAATTCATTTATAGTTGTTAGTCATAATTTTAATAGCTGTAATTTAAATATCAGCTTATTCAAAAAACTAAAGAATGTTGAAGTAATTCCTAATAATGGAGTGATGATGGGTAGCTTCGGCATTATCCAAGGTTTTTTTGATGCTATTGGTTGGCTATTAAATCAAAAGATTCAATTTGACTGGCTAATTAATTTAACAGGTCAAGATTACCCCACCCAACCTCTTTGCAAAGTTGAAAATCTTTTAGCGAATACAAACTATGATGGTTTTGTAGAGTATTATGACGTTTATTCCAAGCAAAGTCCCTGGAGTAAAAAAGTAGTAAATACCAGATATTTATACAGTTATAAACATTTTAAAGAATACTTATCGCCTCGGCAAAAGTATATGTTAAGACCGATTAAATATATAGTTAACAATTGCCAGCCTTTTGTTCGACTAGATTATTCTTATGGATTGATAGTTGGATTTAAAAACTTCTATAAATTCTTCGACAAAGATTTTATTTGCTATGGGGGTTCTTATTTTAGTACAATTTCTCAAAAATGCGCGATTTATCTGTATGAGTTTGTTCGAGAAAATACCCAAATTATGGACTATTACAAAAAAACTTTTATTCCGGAAGAGTCTTTATTACAAACCATTTTAGTGAATAGTAAACAATTCAAATTGTACAACAATAATTTTCGCTATACTGATTTTGCTAGTAGCCGTCACGGACATCCACGCATACTAACTAGCAAAGATTTCCCGGCGTTAACACAAGATAATATTTATTTTGCTCGTAAGTTTGATATGAATGTAGACAGCACAATCTTAGATAAACTCGATCGCAGAACACTTACAGATAAAGTGATTGATATACCTCCGACTAAATTTAGAATTGAGGAGAATAATTTCATACAATCAATCAAACAATAATATTTGATTTGTCACCGTTAATTATAATTAAAATAGCCCCCTTTATTACGAAGTAATGGGGGTTTTGAAGTCTCTATTCAAAAATCCAGGAATACTTAATTCTTGGGAACATTCCAATTTTGCAAAAAGTCCTCAGATTATAAGCGTGGGGTAAAATATTTGTTCAGAATTGGGATACTCGCTAATTATTTTTTAATTATTATCGATGATATTTCCGTTACAATTAGCTATAAAACATTTACAACTAATAATGGAAGTAAAAAAATGAAACCTTGTTATTTGATTATGAGCCATAAAGATCCAGAACAAATCTATCGGCTTGTCTACACTATCAAAAAGCTTAGCCCCAATTCTCATATTCTATTAAGTCATGATTCGACAAATTGTAGCTTAGATGTATCAACTTTTAAAAAATTATCTGGAGTTGATGTCCAATTTGCGACAGCAGAAAGAGCAGATTTTTCTCTAATTAACAAGTATTTTTGGGCTATTAATTACTTATTCAGTAATAATATAGATTTTGATTGGTTGATAACTCTTTCTGCCCAAGATTATCCAACTCAGCCCCTTTCAGAACTTGAGTTTTTGCTATCTACCACGGAATACGATGGCTTTTTAGAATTTTTCAAAGTTTTTAGTCCAGAAAGTGCGTGGAGTATTAAGGATGGCTCTCAGAGATATTTGTATAAATATAAAAAGCTGCTTTCATCTATACCTAAACCAATCAGAACAATACTGAAGGTACTCAAAGTTTTTAATTATTCACAACCTTTTTTCAGACTTGATTTTTCATATGGTTTGAGGCTTGGTATTAAACAGAAGTCTATATTTAATGATAATTTCAATTGTTATGGAGGTTCATTCTTTTCTATTTTATCTATGAAATGCGTGAAATACTTGAATGATTTTTATCAAAATAATCGTCAGATAGTTGAATATTATAAATATGTTTTAGTCTCTGATGAAAGTTTTCTCCAAACTGTTTTAGTTAATAGCAATCAATTTAATCTACACAATGAATGCAAACACTATTATGATTTTTCTGATACTAGCTACGGGCATCCAGCAATATTAACAGAAAAAGATCATCATGCCATGATCCAAAAAAAATATTATTTTGCTCGCAAATTTGATATTAAGCTAGATAGCAATATTTTAGATATTTTAGACCAAGAATTTTTACTAAAAGTTAACTAATATTTTTTAGTTCGCTTTGTAAATTTGTTAGATTTATTTTTTCTCTGTTCCCTATTTCCATATCCAGTCTTTGCTCTTTTTCAACTATTTAATTAGCATATTAGTAAGAAAATAAACTTTATTCCATAGTTAATAATTAATCATTAGGTCAAGATTATAATGCCAAAAGTATCAGTTATCGTACCAGCTTACAACGGTCAAAGTACAATTTTAGAAACAATTAATTCTGTTTTACAGCAAAGTTTTACAGACTTTGAATTAATTGTAATCAATGATGGTTCTACCGATGGCACTTTGGAACTGTTATCAAATATAAAAGATGCCAGATTAAAAGTTTATTCTTATAAGAATGGAGGTTTACCAGCAGCCCGAAATCGCGGTATAGTTCGTGCCACGGGAGAATTTTTATCTTTTATAGACGCTGATGATTTATGGACACCTGATAAATTAGAGTTGCAACTTCAGGCTTTACAACAAAATCCTCAAGCAGGAGTTGCTTACAGTTGGACGATTTGTATGGGAAATAATGGAAATTTATTTCACCCCGGTGTATCTGAAAGTTTTCAAGGTAATGTTTACCCCGATTTACTAGTAGGTAACTTTATTGGCAGTGGATCGAATGTTTTAGTTCGTAGAGAAGCAATTGAATCGGTAGGCTATTTTGATGAGAGCTTGAAGTCATGCGAAGACTGGGATTACTGGTTGCGATTAGCACCGAAATGGGAGTTCGCAGTTGTTCCTAAACCTCAAATTATTTATCGATTATCTTCGGGGGCTATGTCAAGCAAGCTCGATGTGATGGAAAAATATCAAACTTTGGTTTTAGAAAGAGCTTTTGCATCGGCACCTTTAGAACTTCAGCCTTTAAAGAATCGAGGTTTTGCTTATATTTATTTATTTATGACACGACTTTACTTGAGTCGGGCTAATGATGCAAAAGTTGTTAAACAAGCCACTCAAAAATTATGGAAAGCTATTCGTTTTTCCCCGAAAATATTATTAAGTAAAGAGGCTCAGCTTTTATCAATTAAACTAATCATATTACGAATACTTTCTCCAAAAATTGCTTCTAGGTTTTTAAACAGAAGTGTTACTGTTCGTAACGTTGCCGATCCCAGGTTACAAACTAGCTAATTTATAAATTTAAAGTTATGAGTTAAGAGTTAAGAGCAAAATGTATTTAGAAGTAAATTGCTTTTTTCTCTGACTAGAGTCAAATACAGTCCTTTATAAACTTAAATGGCAAAATGCATGAAACATTTTAATAAGCGAACTGTACTCTATTGAATTTACCTCAATTCCTAACATGATTTATTGATATTGCTTCTTCTAGCAATCCCATTTTTTTTCTACTGTCTCTCTAAAAACTAAAGATATTTAATCGAACTAAATTCTGTTAGTATTTGAATTACTACCAGTTTTTTTTGTGCCATTACATCTATCAAACCACTATGAATCATCAACAAATGAACAAAAAAGTATCGGTGATTATTCCGCTGTATAATGCAGAGAAATATATCGGCAGAACCCTACAATCTGTTTTAAATCAAACATATGAGAATCTAGAAATTATCATTGTCGATGATGAATCACCCGATCGCAGCGTTAAAATTTGCGAGCAGTTTAGTGACTCCAGAATTAAAATTTTACATCAAAAAAATCGAGGCTTACCTGGTTCTAGAAATACGGGTATCCGTCATGCTAGCGGCGATTATATCGCATTTATAGATGCCGATGATATTTGGTTGCCAGAAAAGTTAGCAAAGCATATCGCTCATTTGGAAAGTCATCCAGATGTGGGAGTAAGTTTTAGTCGTTCTGCTTTTATCGATGAAACAGATAGACCCTTTAGGTATTTATCAAATTACTAAGCTTCAAGATATTACTCCTCTCGATATTCTTTGTCGCAGTCCAATTGGAAATGGTTCTGCTGCGGTTTTCAGAAAAGCTGTTTTTGAAGATATCAAGTTTCAAAAGAATCTTTATGGTTATGTAGAAGATTATTATTTTGACGATACTTTTACGCTCTCTGAAGATATTGAATGTTGGATCAGAATCGCGATTCAAACTAACTGGAAATTTGCAGGTATTGCTCAACCATTAACTCTTTACAGAATTAATTCTAATGGTCTCTCAGCTAATCTTCAGCAGATGATTAACTATAGAGAACAGGTTTTTGAAAAAGCTTCCTCTTATGCTCCAGAACAAATGGCGCGTTGGTTAAAACCTGCAAGAGCTTATCATTTAAGGTACGTTGCAAGAAGGGCTATAACTATTAATAAAGGAATTTTTGCGTTGAAACTTATGTGCCGTTCGATTGTGAATTACTGGCCAATTATTATAGAAGATTTTCAGCGTACCTTTGAAACTATTGCTGCTGCTATTTTACTTTGCGTTGTACCGAAGCCTGTATACGAGAAAGTTAAATTGTTCGCTTTGAAGATAATCGGAAATTTGCAACAGAAAAGTATTAATAAAGATAAATTGAGTGAAGCATCATAAAAAAAAGTGATCTTATAAAGTCTATAGATGTGAGATGGCTGCTAGTTTTTACCTGCAAAAATCGCCCGTTGCTTATCGAAATTACCAATCAACCAATATGCAAACTAAACTTCTAAGCCCTAGATGTACGGTGGTAGAACCTCAAAATTCAATTACAGCCGCAAACGCTTATTTGTTTGAAAGAAAACTAGCTACAGCATTAAGAAAAAACTCTCATTCCAAATTATTAGTCGATCTAAAACAAGTGGAACATATAGATAGTGCTGGGTTGATGGCATTAATATCTAGCTGCAAATTAGCTCAAAGTTTACAAACACGCTTTAGCCTTTGCTCAGTTTCCCCTTCCTTAAAAATTGTCATTGAACTAACTCAGCTCGATCGCGTATTAGAGATATTTGAGTCTAAAGCCAAATATACAGAATCGCTGTAGTACAGATATCTAGCTATTTAAAAAATGCGTTTTTTCAATCTACTTAATCGTCGTCAGCAGCGAATATTTGGCATCGCCTTTATCGTACTAGCTACATTTTTTGTTTCGTTTTCCTTTAATTCCAATCAAGCTGTTCGCAATATATCCCAACAAATTACTGTAGCCAAAGCTCGTTCTCAACAGTATCCTTCTTTAGGTACTGCGAATGTTGCCATCGGTGGGGGAGGTTATGTAACTGGAATTTACCTTCATCCAAAAGAGCGTAATTTAGTTTATATAAAAACCGATATTGGTGGTTTTTATCGGTGGAATCCCGCGAATTCAACTTGGATACCGCTTAACGAACAGTTTTCCTTGGCTAATAGCAACTACTACGGAGGAGAAGCTTTAGCGCTTGACCCTAAAGACCCTAATATTGTATACATTGCTGTAGGGAAATATACTGCCGATTGGTGGCAGTCTCAAGGAACAATTCTCAAATCTTTAGATAGAGGCAGAACTTGGACTAAGCTAAATCTGGATTTGAAGATGGGTGGCAACGAATCACAAAGATGGACTGGTGAAAGATTAGCGGTTAATCCTTTCAACTCTAAAAATCTATTTTTTGGTTCTCGTCAAGATGGGTTGTGGAAGTCAGACAATGGTGGCCAAAGTTGGGCTAAAGTCAAATCATTTCCCATACTCAATGACGATATTGGCATCAACGCTATTACTTTTGATAGATACAAAAAAGGCACTATCTATGGATTAGCTCATAAAAATGGAATATATAAATCGATTGATACGGGTAAAACGTGGAATAAAATTTCACAAAGTCTTGCCGAAGTCAACCGTATCGCCATAGGAAATGAGGATACTTTATATGTAACTCATGCCGGGGGTGTTAGTAAATTTGTTAACGGTAGTTGGAAAGATATTACCCCTCAACAAAACAAATTAGCTTTTAATGCTGTTAGCGTTAATCCTAAAAATAGGGAAGATGTTATGGTTGCTACCTATAGTGACTCATATACACAGATATTCCATTCTTTTGATGGTGGAAGTAAATGGACTCAGCAGAAACGGCAAGCCAATAATACAGTTTCGTGGTGGTCTGACTATATGAAGTCAAAACCTTCCGTAGCCAGTATCGAATTTGACCCTTGGAATGCAAGTAGGGTTTGGTTAACAGACTGGTATGGGATATGGCGAACTGATAATATCAATCGCAATCCAGTTGTGTGGACAAATTATCAACGGGGACATGAAGAGATTGTCACCTTTACGTTGGTTGCAACACCCTCGGGAGCATTAATCAGCGGTTTAGCAGATGTTGAAGGATTTTACCATGACCGGGGACTAAATGCTTATCCGTCGAAAATGTTGAGTAGCAAACCTCATGATTTTCAAGACACTTACAGCATTGCTTACAGCCAAAAAAGTCCTTTAAAAATGGTGCGAGTGGGGGGGAATCGTCATAACAATACTTATAGCGGCGCAACTTCTAGCGATGGTGGAAAAACTTGGGAGAAGTTTTCCAGTTTTCCCAAGAATCAATTGGCGACGCGAGTAGCCATGTCTGCAACCGATCCCAATTTATTTGTTGTTACCCTCAGCGGTACTCAACCTCTGCGAACAACGGATGGCGGTGCTTCTTGGCTTCCGGTTTCTGGTTTACCCAATGGATTTGAGGGAAATTGGAATTGGACGCAACCTTTAGTAGCAGACAAAGTTGACGGCAATACGTTTTACTATTACGCCGATGGAAAAGTTTATCGCAGCAGTAACGGTGGTAAATCTTTTGAAGTCGTTTCTGAATCGTTACCCCATGCAGATTGGCACTCTTTAAAAACTGTTTCAGGAGTTAAAGGTGAATTATGGCTGAGTCTGGACGATCGAGGGACTTTACCGCTCAACCGATGGAGGAAATAATTTTACCCGAATTAAAGGAGTAAATAGAGCATATTTGATTGCATTAGGCAAGCCTAAAACTGGAAATAAAGGTAATGCATTATATCTATATGGAGAAATTGCTAACCAAGGAAAAGGTATATTTCGTTCTTTAAATAATGGACAAATTTGGCAGCGAATAGGCGATAAAAACAAACCTATCGGTAACGATCCAAACGTAATGGAAGCTAGTTCCACAGAGTTTGGTTTAGTTTTTATTGGCACCAACGGTAGAGGCATTTACTACGGTAAATAGTTGAATAATTTAGAACTCTAGATAATTTTAATAAAAAACAATGACTACAAATAACGTCTGCATCCACCAATTTGATGAAGTCGAATTACTTGGCACTAAGTTTCATAAAGTCAGAGTCCAAGAATTAATTAATTTTATTGTTAGCTCAGCAGGTATTGATAAAAAAACCCTAGTCGGGAATGTCAACGTTCGAGCAATGAATTTTGCTTGCGAAATGCCTTGGTACAAAGATTTTATTAACAGATCGGATTTAGTCTTTTGCGATGGATTTGGCGTATTATTAGGTGCCAAAATGTGCGGTTGTGGGATAAATTCGGAACATCGTATGACTTGCCCCGACTACATAGAAAACTTGGCTTCCGCTTGCGAACGAGAGAATGTTTCGCTGTATTTGCTTGCAGGTAAGCCTGGTGTTGTCGATAAAGCAATTGAGAAGTTGCAAGTTATTGCACCCAAATTAAATGTAAAAGGACATCATGGTTACTTTCATAAATCTGGCATAGAAAATGAATACGTTGTTAATGAAATTAATCAGTTTAAGCCAGATGTATTATATGTTGGCTTCGGAATGCCATTGCAAGAACGTTGGATAATTGATAATTTTGACCGAATTGATGCAAAAGTGTTTCTACCTTTGGGTGCTTGCTTAGACTTTTATACGGGTGCAGTATATCGTGGTCCCCGCTGGATGACTAATCGCGGACTTGAATGGTTATCCCGAATATTTACCGAACCAAAAAGATTGTGGCAACGTTACGTTATAGGTAATCCGCTGTTTTTCTACCGTCTTCTCAAAGAACGCTTCGTAAAACTTTTTAAGAAGGGCAGTAAAGCGTCTTCAACATATTAAGATAGATTGCATTTTTTTATCAAATTAACTCGATCGCTTTTAGTTAATTTGATATTAAATCTATTAACCGAAGAAAATGTTTTATTTTACTTTTGAAGCAAAATAAAAAATAGCAAAACATCGATACAATACGGGTATTTATCAAAGCTTAAAAAATATTAAAATTTGGAAATAACTTTTTGATATTTTTCAAATAGCTATATGCAAATCTTGTCAGTGAATGAAGCAAGATTTAATATCCCTGAATTTAGCAATTTATAACAATCATGCGAACAGTGTTTATAGAGGTGTAATACTAATTATGGCTTATCGTTCTCTACCAGGAGTAAATTTTCGACCTGACTTAAGATCGGCTAAAGGTGCAAACTTAAGAAAAGGAATTACAATCAGATTCCTTCGAGTTGTAACTCTTGTTTCATCAGATGTAATTGCTCTAAGTTTAGCGTGGACTTTAGCAATAAATTTCGGCACGTTTTTAGAATCAGCTTGGACGAAAAAGCCTTCATTTATCCTACTAATCCTGATAGTTGGCATTGGTATGATTGCAACTAAGGGTTTATATTTGCCCGGTATTTATCGTCGTAATTATGCTGCGTTAATAAAAGCCGTTACCCTTTCAGAAATTTTATTACTATTAATTGCTTTCCTGTACGAACCAGATGGTTACGTTTCCCGGTCTAGCTTTTTAATATTTTGGCTACTATCGGTAACTTTTACCTGCACGGGACGCTTGATATTTGATTTTTCAACTAAACTATTGCGTAAAAAAGGGGCAATTCGCTATCCCATTTTTGTGATTACCGATCCAGACGACAGAGACGATTATATCAAGTTTATTCAGAAGGAAAATTGTTATACTCTCGAAGGTATTGCTGACTCAGAAAGTCTGGATAGAGAGAATAGAGAAGCAACCTTTGATTTTCTAAAACAACAAGGTATAGTTGAGACTTTTGTTTCTTGGAATGCAATTAAGAATCGCCTATATATTTGCTGGCATTTCCAAACTGCTGGTATTACTTTACGAATTTTGCCAACAACCGATCGCATTTATCATCCCAAATCAACACTTTGGAAAATTGGTAATATTCCTTGTTTAACAATTCCCGCACCAATTATTGCAGGTAGCGACTTTTGGATTAAACGGTGTTTCGACCTTTGTTGTTCGATTATTTTATTAATGCTGTTTTCACCTTTATATCTGTTAATTTCTTTACTTATTAAATTAGATTCTCCCGGTCCAATATTTTTTAGACAAGAGCGAATTGGTTTACACTGTAAGAAATTTAAAATTTGGAAATTCCGCACGATGGTAACGAATGCGGAAAAATTACAGGCAAACTTGGAAGCTAAAAATGAAATAAAAGATGGGGTTCTGTTTAAAATGAAAGATGACCCCCGGATTACAAAAATTGGTAAGTTTCTACGTCTTTACAGCTTGGATGAATTACCTCAATTATTCAATGTGTTATTAGGTGATATGAGTTTAGTTGGTCCTCGCCCTCTTCCTGTAAGAGATGTTGAAAAATTTCTAACACCGCACTTTATTCGACAAGAAGTTTTACCAGGCATTACAGGTTTGTGGCAAGTTTCAGGTCGTTCTAACATCGAAAAATTTGAAGATGCAGTCAAATTAGATATTAGTTACATTGAGAACTGGTCTATCCTTTTGGATATGAGAATTTTACTGCAAACAGTACGAGTTGTTTTGCAAAAAACGGGTGCTTATTAATAAGTCATATTTCCATCGGGGAGAGAGTTTTGATCTTAATTACTACTCCCCGTAACAAATGAAGGCGAAAAAACTTTTTAGTATAGCTTGCGACATTTAATTTTGTGCTATATGATTTAGATATAAAATATTAACTAATTCACAAATTTATCATTATATTTTTGTTGATATCAAACAAGGGCTTTTGTATTAATTATTATTTGACGGAATAAAAATAATGGTTTTAATGTTTATCTATGAATATTTATAAATTATTTATATTTTTTCTTCATAATGGAAAATAATTGGATAGTATATAAAAAAATCAATAATAATGAATAATTTCTATATATATCTATTTACTTATCGATAAAAATTAAATATTTAAATTTTGTTATATAAGTCTATTTTTTCAATAGACCTACATGATAATTGACTTGAGTTATAAGGGTCATCAGGATGATAAAAAGTAATAGCTTCAGTAGAATATCTTTAAAAGAAAGATTGCTCACTACCATTTTCGGTGGTATTCCGAATCTTTTTTTAGGTAAAAAATTAAGGAATTTGGTATATCGAAGCCTTTTGAATCGGATAGGTAAATCTGTTAATATTCAACATTTTGTAGAGCTTATTGGAACTCCTTGGATTGAAATTGGTAATCAGGTAAGTCTTTTGAAAGGAGTGCAAATTAATGCTTTAGGGCATCCAAATAATAAGGTACATATAAAAGATCGAGCTAGATTAGAACGCGGTGTAGATATTCGCTCGCTGCACGATACACATATAATAATTGACGAAAATGCATATATCGGTCCCTATGTCACTATTAGCGGTACGGGAGATATAAAAATTGGTAAAAACTGCTTAATTGCACCACATTGTGGAATATTCGCGAACAATCATATTTTTACAGATCCGACTCGAACTATTGAAGAACAAGGTACAACTCGTCAGGGAATTGTAATTGAAGATGACTGTTGGTTAGGGCATAACGTTACGGTATTAGATGGAGTGATTATTGGAAAAGGAAGTATTATTGGTGCGGGTTCCGTTGTTAATAAGAGCATTCCTCCCTTTTCTATCGCAGTAGGTACACCAGCAAGAATTATTAGAAATCGTCTTGATAGAGAAACACCAAACTTCTCATCACAACTATCATCAAAAATTCCAACCTAGTTTTTGTTCGACATCGAATTTTATATTGATAATTTCGACTTAATACTCTATCGAACTAAAGCTGCCGAGTGAAAGCCAGCGCGGGACAATCTAAAAATTTCCAAAACTGAGAATCCCAATTTATGATTTTAAATTGCCCCGATCTGTTTTTCCCAAAAGGGACAAGCAAATCAATCGTAAATCTAAAATTGAAATGACCAGCAACTATCTGAATTTCAGCAAAAGTAAAGCCATTTTTGGTAGATGCAATTCTGTGCGAAAAAAGTGGATGAATTTCTTGTTTAATTAATAAGTATTTAATTCATCCACTGCCGACTTATCTCATGAGTAGGTTTGACAAAAAACGGGAATAACCGTTCTTTTCAAATTTATTGCCCATTACTTTGCGATAAACATCCAAGTAACCATCTACCATGCTTTTTATACTGTAATGCTGCTCGACATGAGCGCGACACACAAGTCGATCTATTTCTCCCAAACGTTGAACCGCCTTAACAAAATCATCAACGCTGTCGCATAAAAAGCCTGTTTTTCCATCTGCAATTACTTCTGGTACCGAACCCATTGGTTTCGCAAGTACCGGAGTTCCCGCAGCCATCGATTCTGTCATTACTAATCCAAAAGGCTCTCTCCAAGTTATGGGAAATAACATGGCGATCGCACCACCCAAAAGTTCATTTTTCTCGAAGTGATTAGCTTCGCCCAAATATTCTATATGCTTGCCATCAATATGAGGCTTAATTTTGCTCTCGAAATAATCCACATCAACTCTATCGACTTTACCAGCGATCTTTAAAGGTACGCCGGATTTCTGAGCAATTTCGATAGCGATGTGAGTGCCTTTTTCCGGAGAAATTCTTCCCAGAAAGGCTAAATAGGGGGAAGACTGCGATTGAGCGTAAAAACGATGGCTTTCAGTATCGATACCGTTATACACTGTTGCAGCGTAATTCAACTCCTTTATCGGTTCGCGTTGGGAATCTGAAATGCTTACATAGTGCTGTTCGCGTGCTTCGGTATATATCTGCTTGGTGTCTGAATTGAAAGCACCGTGTAGGGTATGAACCGTTGGAGTTTCAACAAAACCAGCGTGAAAGAGAGAAGTATAACCAACGTGAGAATGAATTACATCAAAGTTTCCAGCTTGCTTATAAACTCGGCTTAACTGTAAAGCTTCATAAGCAGAATACTCTGTTATAGAAGGTTCCAGACGAAAAGCACGGGGATAAACAGACTCTAGCTTTGCTAAAGTTAATGAATCTCCTGAAGCAAACAAAGTCACTTCATGTCCTCGTCGGACTAATTCATCGGTCAACAATCCTACGACCAACTCAACACCACCATAACCGGGGGGAGGAACTCTCTCCCACAGCGGAGCAACTTGAGCTATTCGCATATAAATCTCCTAAAGTTTTTGTAATCAACTGTAACGAAGCGAGCCAGATATACTCAACCATCTTTAGATAGGAATATATATTTACCCTCAGAGGTACACAACTTTCGTAAACCGTTTCAAGAGTGCATATCTAGCAATTTGATATCAGTTGTTGAACATAACATTGTTGGACGATAAATTTGATTAATCAAACATAGCATTGACGGACATACCCTGAAATACCTGAAATAGAGTTGGCTTTTCGTCTAGCTTTGATGATCCCTCTAACGTGTTTCCGCATACAATTCACCTTGATTATACGCGAAATTCTCGAAAAAGTTTTGCTAATTTAATCACATTATTATCCATAACGCTCTCCCTTAGACTGATACAAGGTTTTCCAATTTTCATTTTAAATCTAATTTTTGGAAACTTTTATGTAAATAGTTATAAACACTACAATTAGAGTAGTAGTAACCGAACTTTATGTAACTTAAGGAAAATTTAAGATTGTTTTACCTATAAATGTATGGAACTTATCAAATTTGAGGCATTATTTGTCAAAAATTTAACTAAACTTATCGCCTGAAACTATTAATTTACCTTGATAATTGCATGATTTTATACAGGTTAAGCTATATCTAAGTTAGTCTGTCCTAAATTTTATAAAATGAGGGTTATTTGCAGTTCGATTAAGATAAATAAGGTCGCAATTTTGTAATTTTGCGATTTGATAGAAAGTAGACAATAATCAGCTATAATTATCTAAACAGTATAAGCCAATAACAAATTTATATGATTTAATTTTATAAATTTTCCGATCGTGTTTAAAACACTGGATGCATGACTATCTTATGTCAGATATGCTTATGAATCAAAGCCATCAAATAATGATTTTAATTTAGATAATTAATAGACGAAAACCCGCACAAAGCGGGTATTAACACAACAAAACTATGAACTATGTGAACTATTTGTTCATATACAAAACTAAATTTCTGCTCTTATTTTTACAAAGACAGTAATTCCAAGCCAAAAATTATTTTTTATTAGCTCGTGCAATATTATTTCTCATATTGCATAGTTAACATAACATAATTTTAGTGATGGATGTTACAGAAGTATTTTATTAAATAAACTATGAGTAGCTTTCATGTACGATAAATTAACCAAATCGTTGATAACATTACTTAGCGACTTTGGAATTCGCGACGAGTATGTCGCCGTGATGAAAGGTGCGATCGCGCAAATTAATCCGATATTGAGAACGATTGATATAACGCATCAGATTCCACCGCAAAATATAGCAGCAGCCAGATTTTGTTTAATGAATGCTTATCCATATTTTCCTGCGGGTACCGTACACGTAGCGGTGGTAGATCCAGGAGTGGGAGGAAAGCGTAGAGCAGTTGCTGTGGAATTAGCGCAGGGCTTTTTAGTTGCTCCAGATAATGGTTTGCTTAGTGGAGTTTTAAGCAAAAATTCTGTGATTTGTGCAGTGGAATTAACCAATCCCGAATATTGGCTGACATTTGAGGCTAGTACTACCTTCCACGGTAGAGATATATTTGCACCCGTCGGAGCGCATCTAGCTAATGGGGTATCTTTACAAAAATTAGGGCGAGAGATAAATCCTGAAAGTCTAATAAAGTTAGATTTACCAGAATGCTGTCAGAAAGATGATAGTGTTATAGGCTGCATTCAATATATAGACCATTTCGGAAATTTGGTTACTAACATTCCTCAAAGTTATGTAGAAGGTACTAATTGGACTGTAGAGATAAGAGGAAGGAAAATAAAAGCGCGGAAAACTTATTCAGAAGTAAAAGTTGGAGAATTAATTGCGCTTGTTGGTAGTCACGGGTGGGTAGAAATTGCCGTGAATAGCGGTAATGCAAGCTTGAAATTGGATGTAGATAATGGCTCACAAGTGCGAATTAGTTGATAACTAAATGTAATTTTTTTTAAAATTCTCGTTTGAATATAGTTTTTTTCTATTCACATCTTGCACCAGTCTTAACAAGCCGAAAGAAACCGAATTTTTGAGACTGTTACAAAAGCTCAATTTATATCTACATACATATTTTAATATATATCTTAAGGTAGATAGAAAATACTCTCGATCTAATTTTTACCTAAATTTATATCTTAAAAACCAATTTTAACGCTAATTTTTGGAGGTGAGATACTAAGTTAAATACTTTGGTTAAGATTTTCTATCCTAATGGAAGATTTAAACATCTACTTTTTTTGATATTAATAATAGATAGCTAAACAGTTAATTACAATCAATTTTTAACTAGATCTATCTTTAATAAAATCTATGAAAATTACTAATATTTTAAAATACTCAGCTTTGGGAATATTCGGAATATTAAGTGTATTGATTATTTGGGGATTAATTGAACCAAAATTTTTTGACGTAGAAGAACAAACTGCCATTATTCCCGATCTTCCACCCGCTTGGGAAGGAAAACGCATCGGTCAAATAACTGATTTCCAGGTAGGTATGTGGTGGGATAATACTGGCACTATGAGTGACGCAGTTAAAAAACTTGTAGAAGAACGACCAGCAGCAGTATTAATTACCGGCGATTTTGTTTATCATTCCTTGCCGAATGCATCAGAAGAGCTTAGTAAAGTTACCAGCGCAATTCAACCATTAATAACAGCGAATATTCCGACTTATGCGGTATTAGGAAATCATGACTACAGTCATAAACCACCAAAACCAGAACTTGGAAAACAGGTTCAAACTGCTTTAGAAAAAGTAGGTGTAAAAGTATTAAAAAATCAAGCAGTTGAAATTAATTCTCCCATTGTTCAAGGAGGTAATCAACCGCTTTATTTAGTAGGAGTTGGTGCTTATATTGCCAACAATTCCGACGTTGACAAAGCTTTATCAGAAGTTCCTGATAATAGCCCTCGCGTAGTTATGATGCATAATCCAGCATCCTTTGCAGCATTTCCACCTCAAACTGCACCTTTGGCTGTAGCAGGACATACTCATGGAGGTCAAATTCGGCTACCATTTACACCACAATGGTCTTGGATATCCTTAGTTAAAGGTGAAGAAGTGTATGGTGATGGCTGGATCAAAAATTATGGTAAAGAAGGTAATCGTCTTTACGTAAATCGCGGCATCGGATTCAGCGATATTCCGATTAGAATTAACTGTCCTCCGGAAGTAACTTTATTTACTTTACGTTCTAAATAATTTGCACAGAGTACCGCGTGTTGTAGCGGGATAGTTAATTTATTTTGTGACAAAATATATCTGTTTCGCTTCTAACGCACTATTTATTCTACTATTAATAATTAAAATCTGCCGGTGCGTTGCGCTATGCGACAACACACCATACAATTATTATTTATGAATTTTAAAAAACAAGGTTTTGAAATCAAACCTAATTTTATTTCTATCAATAAATGTAAGTATCTAATTTCAGAAATAGAAGAAAACATAAATTCAGTCAGCAACTATGGTATTCGCAATATCGATAAAAAGGTAAATGCTATTGCTTCGGTGGCAAATTCAAAATCCTTCTTGAATTCTGCAAGTTCTTATTTGAATGGAGACGCTTTTCTGGTACGTGCAGTTTATTTTAATAAGACATTAAATACCAATTGGAGCATTACATGGCATCAGGATAAAACTATTGCGGTAAATAAACAAATAGATTTATCAGGATACAAAGCTTGGACTCTCAAAGACAAAATTAATTGCGTTCAGCCACCGCTTACAGTTTTAGAAGATATGGTAACATTTCGCATTCACTTAGACGCAGCAGATCGAGCAAATGGATGTTTGAAAGTAATACCCGGTACCCATCGCTTCGGAATTTTGAGCCAACCTGAAATAAATCGAATTAAAAATATTTATCCAATGGTATCTTGTGAAGTTGATGCAGGAGATGCAATTGTGATGCGCCCTCATATACTGCATTCTTCAGAAAAATCATTAATTTCTAGTAATCGTAGAGTCATACATTTGGAATACTCTTCGTTCAATTTGCCACATGGGCTTACTTGGGCAGATTGACGTAGGGCTTCCCCGGATTCGAGCTAACATAACTAAAGATGATAGGAGATAAATTTATAGATATGACAGTAGCTCAAACTTCTGCCCGCCAACTTTTACGAGAAGCTTACGACAATCGTTACACTTGGGACAAGAATTTCCCCGGTTACACCGCAGATGTAACTTATAAATATGATGGTAAAGAATTTAAGGGAAAAGTCCGCGTTACCTCCGATTTGAAAGCCGAAGTTTCTGATATAGAAGACGCACAAGCTAAAGAAGCAATTAACAATCAGTTGTGGGAAATAGCCATTCATCGCATTAGACGCGAATTTGAAGATTCTCATAAAGATAATACTTTTAGCTGCGGAGATACCGACGAATCCGGTGCCGTAGAAGTTTTAGTCGGTGGTAAGGCTTCCGGAGACAAATACAAAATTCGCGATCGCGAAGTAGTACTAGTTCACCGTCACATTCACGCTATAGTAGTGACCATCAATACTTTCAGCACTCACGATACTGGCGCAGGCTACCTTGCTCACCGCTATGATTCGGTATATCACGATCCGAAAACAGGCGAACAAAAAGGTGGAAAAAGCGAATTTGAAGATAAATACGAAAAAGTTGGCGATTATTCCATTCTTAACGAACGGATAATTACCACCGAAGTCGAAGGAAAGCCCATGACTATGCAGTTTATCTTCTCCAATATTCAGATGTTGGGATAATTTGGCAAGGGAGATGGGGAGATAGCGAGACAAGGAGAAGTTTAAATAATTAATTCCTAATTCCTAACTCCTAATCCCCAACTCCTAACTCCTAACTATTCTCTCGTAGTTTCTGAACATTATCTTCCCAGTTTTTACCATCAAAAGGTACAATTTCAAATTGCGATATCACATCGCCATCAAGGCAGCGTAGATTTACGTCAACACAGTCGGGATGACTGCGAGGAATATAAAAAGAATGAATTCCGCAGTTTTTACAAAATTTATGCTTGGCTACACCAGTATTGAAAGTGTAAGTTGTTAAACTATCTTTACCCTTCATCAAAGTAAAGTTGTCTTGCGGCACTATCAAATGCAAAAAACCTTTTTTAGCGCAAATTGAACAGTTGCAGTCATCACCTTTGAGATTATCAACTACAACCCGAAAACGTACCGCACCACAATGACATCCACCTTCGTAAGTATTCATAACAGTTATCAGTTAGGAGTAGGGAGTAGCAAGTAGAGAGTAGAGAGTAGAGAGTAAATCACTTTTTATTATTATTGTCATAAATGTAGCTGCTAATTACGTATATTTTTACTTACTACTTACTACTTACTACTTACTATTCACTACTCACTACTCACTACTCATTACTCACTACTCACTACTCACTACTCACTACTCACTACTCACTACTCACTACTCACTACTTACTACTTTAATAATCTCCCCTTGCCCCCGCATTTTCCCATGCCCAATCCCCAGTTACCTATTATTTACAAAAATTCCTGTAAAAAGTCTAATGCTTCTTCTTCCCAAATAGGTTCGGGTGCTAACCAACTCAATTTTGTCTTAATATCCTCTTCTATTTCGTCGCTATCTTTTCTATCAAATAATTCCACCAAGATTTTCCAGTCACGCTCGTTAAATTCCTCTACGGGTGAAGCGTGTACTTCAGTTGTTTTTGGTACCTTACCGATTTTGATTGACTTAGGCGAAATATCGCTTTTCACAGATTAAATATAAATACGTTTTAATTTGAATTGCATTAATTAAAAAATAATTTTGAGAATGAAGGCTATATTTCCAGTAAGTATGGAGAAAAACCCGCATTCCTCGCTACGAACAAGAAACTTTACTTTTATTTATCGTATGTTAATGAATATTAATAATTATTTACTTTCTTATTTCATAAAAAACTACCTGTAAAGTATTTTAAGTGAATGTTCATCCTATCCTACTCAAGCCCTTACCCTCAACGTTGATGAACATTGTCTAAGGATTGCTCAATTAATTCCAAATGAAAGACTTCGGCAAAGCAGCGTGCAGTATGAAGCCGTACCTCCGCACAAGTAATACCGGGAATCCATTCGGTTAAACTTGCTACTGCTTTATCTGATATACCGCAAGGCACAATACGCTCAAATCCTTTCATGTCGGGACAAACGTTTAAAGAAAATCCGTGCATGGTAATCCAGCGAGTCACTTTTATACCAATCGCCGCAACTTTTCGCCCTTCCAACCAAACACCAGTGAGTGATGGTATTCGTTCTCCTTGCAATTTGTAAACTGCTAATACGCGAATTAATACTTCTTCTAATTGACGTAGGTACCAGTGCAAGTCTTGACGATGGCGCTGTAAATTCAAAATTGGATACCCCACTAATTGTCCGGGGCAATGGTAAGTCACCTCTCCACCTCGTTCAATTCGATGCACTTCATAAGTATTTTCATCAATATCAAATTTGAGAAATTCGCTGTTTGCTGCTTTTCCTAAAGTGTATACAGGAGGATGCTCAAGCAGTATCAGCACGTCATCTAAACTGGGGTCTTTTACGCGCTGACTTTGAAGTTCTTTTTGCCACTTCCACGCATCTAAGTACTTTATTACTGCTTGGTTATATAGCAAACATCGGTTTAAAGTGTCAGACATACTATGAAAACTGATAAAAGGCAAGATATACGAGGTACCTAATGTGTTTCAAGTTACCCAGATTAAGTCAATAAATGTCAAGCAATGCAAAGGATTTTAAAGGAAAGTCACATAAACCTGTTTTGTAAAAAATGAAGTGTTAATTTGAATATATAGCTCAATGTTGGAGGAGTTCTCTACAAGCCATTACGCTCAAGAAAAGTCTATATGTAGGCAGCGTATGGTTTCTACTAGGTTTTGAGGGAAAGCATTTCTAAGAAGATTTGTTTTTGTTTGTTAGCAATCCCCGGTTATAACGGATATAACCGACTTAAGTAGAAAAAACGGAATCATTAAACCGGAGTTTAACTTAAATACGAGAAAATCTTGCATTAAGCAAGAATCGTTTATTGACTAAAGCGTTTCGGAGCTTAACAAAAACGGTAGTTACCTGTAACTAACCGTAATTCGTTCATTTGTTTATACCAAATAAAATATTTCAGCGGGAGAGTTTTCATGAAGCTTGTTATCCACGGCAAAAATATTGAAATCACGGATGCGATTCGGGAATACGTGCATCAAAAAATCGAAAAAGCTGCGAGTCATTTTCAGCATATTACTAACGAGGTTGATGTACATTTAAGCGTAGCTAAAAATCCCCGAATTAATCCCAACCAGACAGCGGAGGTGACTATTTACGCTAATGGTAACGTTATCCGTGCCGAGGAAAGCAGTGAAAATTTATATGCCAGTATTGATTTAGTTGCGAATAAAATTTCCCGTCAACTGCGAAAATATAAGGAGCGACGACGAGATCAGAAAATTCATGCCCATACCAATAATAATATCGAAGAACTAATTCCAGAAGAAGTAATCACAGATTTAATTGGCGATCGCACTCCAGAATTACCTGAAGAAGTAGTCCGTACCAAATATTTTGCCATGCCGCCGATGACTGTTTCACAAGCTTTGGAGCAGTTGCAATTGGTGGGACACGATTTTTATATGTTCCATAATAGCGAAACAGACGAGATAAATGTGATTTACGAACGCAACCACGGTGGTTATGGTGTAATTCAAGCTCGTAATAACGGTCATTCTAACGGTAATGGAAATGGCAATGGTAAAGCTCACGGCAGTTTTACTATGCCTTCCAAAGTCAACTCCACTTATTAAGTCGCCAGAAGTAAGTTAAATAATTAATTGGAGGGAAAAATCAAAACACTAATCCCAAAATAAACGCTTAACAATCAAATATCACAGCACTTGCATTTTCTCCCGCGAGTGCTTTGGCGGTACAGGTAATATATTTTAAAATACCTGTACCGCTATTTGTTTGTTTAGTTAGGAGTTATTTAATTTTGGATTTTAGATTTTAGATTTTAGATTTTAGATTTTAGATTAAAGAGTTAGCAATTATGAGTTATGAAATATGGTTTGCGATTGTTTAAGAATAATTCTGAATAATTAAATTATTAAATCGTATTTCTAACTCAATTTCACCTATAAACAGGTTTATAGTTGAGGAGAAACACAAGATATTCTTAAAGTTATTAAAAAATGTCCCTAGAACCTTGTAAAGTTTGTGGTGTACTCAACAGTAGTGAAGAAGAAATTTGTCTTAGCTGCGGTTTTCCCACAAAAGGAAGAAAACGACCTGTAATATTTCAAGTAGCAGCAGTTGTTCTGGTTTTAGTTTTTCTCATACCTTTAATTGCCACTTTAATTAACTTAATTAAACCGCAGCAAAAGCAACTACCAACTAATACAAAAACATCTTTCAAATTGTAGGGTGTGTTAGAGGCACGATAATATTTCGCTTTAACTAATAACCTTGATACGTCTAACGCACCATCCGAGTATCGCTACAAACCAAAATACAGGGAGACGTAGCACTGCTACGTCTCTACATTCATGATTTGTTCGATCGTTAATCTAAAAATATCTTTGAATTTACATCACAAAATTCAAATGGTGCGTTAAGCGCGAATATATATTTTTTGTCATTATCGCAATTAGCGATCGCCCCATAACACACCCTACATTTATCAGACGTTAGAAACTTCTATTTTTATTTCTTCCTGTTCACGAGCATTCAAAGCATCAAGAGTATCCCAAATTTGCTGCAACATTGGCTGTAAACCTTCACCAGTCACGGCAGAAATTATGAAAATTGGCGCATAGGAAAGATGATTTAACTGTGTTGCTAATGCTTCTAAATCCACGCTTTCTTTGTCAACAGCATCGATTTTATTTAAGGCGATAATTTGGGTTTTGTCTCGCAATTCTCGCCCATATGTTTGTAATTCTTGGACAATGGTGTTGTATTCGCCAACTACATCTTCGCTAGTTGCATCAATTACGTGCAGCAATACACGGGTACGTTCGATGTGACGCAAAAAATCATGTCCCAATCCCGCACCTTGAGAAGCACCTTCAATTAATCCGGGAATGTCCGCAAAAACCGTACCGTCACCAGTTGGTTTTCTAACTACCCCTAGATTCGGTATTAAAGTTGTAAAAGGATAATCGGCAATTTTGGGACGTGCTGCCGATAAAGCCGAAATTAAAGTAGATTTACCAGCATTTGGTAATCCAATAATTCCTACTTCTGCTAACAGTTTTAACTCCAAACGTAATTCTTTAATTTCTCCATCTAATCCCGGTAAAGCGTGTTCCGGGGCGCGGTTGCGGTTGCTCAAAAAATACTTGTTTCCCAGTCCACCTTTACCGCCTTCGGCAACTAATAAAGTTTGTTCGGGTTTCGTTAAATCGCCAATTAAATCACCAGTTTCCCCATTGTAAACAGCAGTACCGCAAGGAACTTCAATTAATAAATCCTCTCCAGATCCACCTGTCATATTTTTCGGACCACCGCGAGAGCCGTTTTTTGCCACAAAGCGACGCTTGTATCTGAAGTCCAGTAGGGTTTGCAGGTTGTCAGAAGCAACCAGAAGCACCGAGCCACCGCGTCCTCCATTCCCTCCCGAAGGACCGCCAGCGGGTACATACTTTTCTCTACGAAAAGCGACAATACCATCACCACCTTTACCTGCTTCTACTTCAATTTTTGCTTGATCGATAAATTGCATTTAGTTTTTAGTTATTAGTTTTTAGTTATTAGTTGTTAGTCGTTAGAGTCAGGGATTGAGTTAAGGTATGAGTTTAATTGAGGTGCTAGATTATCAATGATTGATTTTAGCGATTCTGTCTGTTCCGCTGTTAAGAGTTTACGATAATAGGCACGTCTTAGCCAATGTTGGGTTTCGTACAAGGAACCTCTAGCAATCCGAATAAATCGTTTATTCTCTTTATTAGTTCCTCTACCTATACCTTCGGCAATATTTGCACCTACACTGTCTGCGGAACGAATCATCTGCTTACCAACAGTATCTATCGGCAATGATTCCCATCCATTAACAATTTCCCAGATATTATCGGCTAATCGCTCAGATAATTGATACACCCGTAAATCTTGAAACCTCTTACCTGCCATTTGTCTCCATAACTAACCACCAACAACTAACAACTAACAACTAATTAACTAAATATATTCCGAAATATCCTCTTTACAATCATCTGCTAAATAGGACAAAGCGCGGAAACGTAAACCCACGAGTTGTTCGTAAAGCGGATTTATTTTGCACAAGGGGGGAATATGTACAATTTTGCGCCCGAACAGCTTGACATCCCGCTCAAAAGGACATTGATTCGGAATCATTTTGCACAGGAAGCGGGCGACTTTGGGATCTTGGACATCCAAACCATCAAGCCAATCTCGCAGAGGATTCAAGGCTTCGATTGGCGGCTTAGTTGGACGTATCAGAGACGATGCAACACCGGAAGTGGCTTCTACTGGTTGAGGATTTTCTAAAGTGTGGCGCAGAGATTCCAGCAGGTTTTTTGGCTCTCCCAGAGCTTCACACAGCTTCTGCAATAGCTCGTCTTCGCTGGGAGAATAGATTCCATCGGCAATGGCTACCATTACCGCTGTTCGCAAGAAGTTCTCTGCTACTGGGGTATTTTTACCAAAAATAGCAGCTAATTCTTCTGGCGTTATCGTTTCAAATGATTCTACATTCATCCCAGGACTTAGTTCATCTTGGGTAATTGAAGTTATCAATTGCTTTTCTTGCTCGTCAAAGTTTCCGTCAGCCCAAGCAATAGTCAGCAGCCCACGCAGCCAAGCGGATATTTGCTCGCTACTGTAGGGAGATTGAACAGCACTGGTCATAACTCACTTCTCTAACTTTCCTGCTTTACATACTAGCTTGCTATCCTCAAAAGTTTTTTCAAACTTATTGCTAATGTATATGAAAAAGATTTCTATTGAATATATACATAATTGCGATCGGATTTAATTTAGGAAATTTTAAAATTGGCAAAATTTGCTTTGTAATCCTTACTCAGGATAGTTTTCAAGCATTATTCTTATTCGCTCAAAATATACTTACCCATCTTAACTTAATACATAATTCCTATTGATGTAAATTAAATTCAATGATATTATTGATAATTATTTTTATTTATTTTTTTATATATTTGAAAGCAAAATTTCATTTATACCGTGAAAAGGTGCATTTTGAAAACTCAAGTCAATCTCCATATCGCTCAACAAACACTATTATTTTTCTTCTTAGGAAGAGGTAAACAATTTGAACAAGTTAAATCGATAGTTACAGATGAAGAAAGCAGTCGAGATAGTTAAAACACTAAATTCCGATTTTGAAAAACTTTCTAATGCTAATAATTCCTTTGTAGCTAGCTGTCTGCAAGGCAAAATAATTGGCAATATGGTCAGTAATTTGCTTCGTCAATACCCTCAAGGTACCGTTGTAGGAATGGGTGGTGGTTTGAATATTCGTTTTAAGCACTTGGATAACGGTAAAGTGCCCTGTTTAGAATTGAATTTACTTGACGAAACTCAGTTCAAACAAGACTTTATCGCTGCTTCGGTGGTAAAAAATGATTGGATTGAGGTTGTAAAAGAAACAAGCACCACATTCTATATATTCATAGCGGAATTGCGGATGTATCTAAGCAGACAGCAAGTTAAACAACTCTTTGATAAGCTTATTGAGAATTTTTCTGATTCATTATTTGCATTTGATTCTGTCTTGTCACTGATAGTGAAGAGCCAACACAGAATCAAATATATGTCAGCAAATTTTGACTACCAGTATTTCAAAGATTTGTGAGATTCAACATTGAAACTCCGGTTGTCGGGTGATGAAATTATTACCTTCGCAAATTTTGAAGTTAAATTTCGGTTGCCTTTGTCTTTAACTTTGATAAATCGTTTGCTCTGCAAGTATTTTTCACCCCTCATTATGTCAAATCGCTTAAACCACAATTACTAACTGCTCGCAAAGGAATAAATAATGTTTCATTTTGGCATCGAACATGAGGTTGCTTTCATTGATAGTGCTGGAAAATTTGCTGATTTTTCTCGTGTAAAATTTGCTGATTTTAACCAAATAGTCGAAAAGTTACCCGTCTATAAAAATGATTATCCCGAATTACGAATTGGAGACGCTGGGATTAAACAGAAGCGCTGGTATATAGAGGGTTTTGAACGTTTCGCGGATTCTGAAAAAGTTATCGAATGCGTACCCAAAGGAATCGAAATTAGGACAACTATAAATCCAGATATTCATAGTGCGATCGCTGAGTTATCTGAAAGTTTCCGTTTGCTCAGAGAAACGGCAGCGGAATATGGTTTTTCACCAGCATTAATCAGCTTTAATCCTTACTACGATGCATTCGCACCCAATCCACCTTTAAATGAGTATGAAACTAAACGAAGACAGGCTTCTCCTGAGAAGCAAACTGCCAATATTCCCATGCTTACTTATGGCCCAGATTTGAATATTTCTATGGTGGGGTTAACTACCGAACGTATTATTGATATTGGTAAAAAGTTGACTTATTACAGTCCTTATATTATTCCTTTTAGTTACAGTTCTCCCTTTTATCAAGGTAGTTTATGGGAAGGCTTTTCTGTCAGAACTTTTGTGAGAACTGGAAGAAGACCTGCGGCAATGGTATTTTTAGAGAAGCAAGAAGAACTAATAAAAAGTATTCCATCCCTAACAAAAATTGCTCGCATTCCCGCAGAAATTGGTCGAATTGAATTTAAAGCTTTTGATAGCTGTAGCGATTTTTCTATCTATGCTGCTTTGTTAGCTTTATTAAAAGGTATTGTGTTAGACGAATCGTTACCTGATAGAGCAATCGTACCCGATGCTAAAAAGCACCAAGTTTCCGCAAAAGAAGGGTTTGATAACGAAGAAATTTTTACAAATGCAAAACATATTCTGCAAGCAGTAGAAACTGCATTAGAAAATGACCCCGATGTTAATTTACTCGCACCACTAAAAACTTTTCTAGAAAAGCGAGAAACACCAGCCCACGAACTGATCGGACTGTACAAAGATACTAATTCGATAGAAGCAACGCTGAAACAAACTTACATTAATTAGAAGTTATTCCTTAACCATTACTAGGTTAAAAATTGGTTAAAGCTGAAAGGATAAGGGAAAGAAAGACATAAAGACGATTCTTACCTTTATCCTATAGCCCTTTTTTCAGATCCGAGTAAAGCTAATTAAGCTTAAATTCTTCCTGCTTTCTTGCTTGAACTTCCTGCCAAACATCTTCCCAACGTTCGCTAATTAAATCTTGGAGTTTAGCTAAATACTCCTCGGATTGATAATTATCTTCTTCATCCTTTGATTTACTGTCAGTAAATAACAAGGAGGGTATAGTGGATGATACTTTAATCATGATAAATTTGACGACTTCAAGGACTATTGCAATCTTATAGCAATAACAATGGGATGTTGTATGCTGCTTTACAAAAGATGATAGTAAACTATATTTAGATATACATCAGTTCTCAGAAATTGTAAGTACTTTCAAAACAATTTTTAAAAATAAATTGGTAATTTTTGTATTGAAAGTCAGGAGATGTAAACATATTTACGCGGGTAACTTAAGTATTTTGTAGTTGATGATACAAAAGGCAGTTATTTAAATCTTTTGTAAACTAAATAATAATTTTCTGCGCTACTACTGTTAGAGCCTGTTGGGAGAAGTCACAAAGTTTACTTCTAAATTCTCGTTAAATCTCTTTATTAGTCATTAAGAATCGGCAAAATAGGACGGCGAATGGGGAAGATTAAGAAAAAGTCCCATAATAAATAAACTATGTAAATTCGGAAACACACAGTTCTACTTATCTAGTAGAAAAGATAAGGGATTGCTCATATTCCGAGCAAAACCGAGAATACCTCGATCGCGATGCTCGTAAATTAAGTTACCTCCAGAATCAAACAAAAAAGTTCCTCCTCGTTGTGTCAAATAAGCCGAGTCGGGAACGTAAGTATTCCAATTGCTCAAAACCTCAGTCATATTTCGTAAACGTAAAGTTGCAAGTTCAAAAGGACGCTGAAAACCCTTTCCCCCAGCTAGTTTAAAAAACGAACCTTTGATATCTGGTAGAGGTGTGTCGCCAACAACTTCTTCATCACCAATTAACTGAGGTGCATTTTTATCTCCTTTGTAACCCCTAAAAACTTCCGCCAAAGTTCCACGGCTGCCAATCCCAGCACACATCAACATCAAATTGAGCCAAGCCTTTTGTGAGGTTGATAGCAAAGGGAAGTTTATATTTAAACCGCGATAAAGTTCTAAATCTTTGTGAATTTCAGCTTGCGAATCTACGAATAACCATTCCTGGGGGAATTGGGTGTAGTTACAGAATTTCATACCGGAGTTGCGATCGCCAATTCCAATAGCGCGGATGGTGATTCCTCTTGCTTCGAGCTTTTCTTTTTCTCTTTGCAGCCACCAAGCATATTCTAAATTATCAAAATCACCCAACTGCGACCAAATCAGCACGAGCAACTGAGAAGCATTCGAGCAGCCATCTAAAACAGGTTTAATCTCTCCATCGCTGACTCGTAAACGGTTAGCTGTAGATAGAATCGAGTAAACATCTGGGGAATTGGAGCGTGTTTGGGTATTCATCAGGTGTCAGTAATTGTCTTCAGATATTATTTTAAGAATTTCACCTTTATTTAATAAAAAACATTTTTAATCAATTTCACAATTTACTATTGCTTATTTAAACAGGTACAAATTAATTCAATTAGATTGTTAAAGTTCGATAGCTTAATCAATAATTTTTACAAATCCCATGCGTACAAAATCATGCAATTTACGAACTTTTTGATTTTGCTCGTGGTTGAGAGGTTTGTCAGATAACATTACTTCGCATAACCAATTTTGGTCGTGTCTAGTAATTCTACCGCTTTCAAACATTCTTTCAATATTATTTTCCATGATAAAACTCTATGTAATAATGATAAGATATTTATTTTTTGTTATTGACTTTATAACTCCTTTAAGTATGACAAGGTTAATTAAAAATCGTAAATATCAAAAGTTCATAAAAGTTGATACATTATATTCATCCTTTAGTGATAGTTCCTTGAACCTAAAGATTAACAGCGTAGAAGCACGGTATTATATACAGCGTCTTTATCAGCTATTTGATTGCGATAAACCAACTCTTGGGAAATACAGATTTACTCCTATGAGATAATTAAAGTTAGGATGAAATCTTCCTACTAGGGGAGCGATATATCGTCTACTTGTACAGATTGTCAAACTATATCCTCCGTTAGTTAGAAGTATTCTTTACTTTCCCCTTATTTGAGATATTCAACTGGCTGTCTTCTTCCGATGGCAATAGAAGCCACAACAATTACCGCAGTACAAACCATTAAAAAAGTGATCTTTTCACGTAAAAATAAAGCAGATAATAAAATGCTCAAAAATGGCTGTAGTAACTGCACTTGACTAACTCTTGCAATTCCACCTATAGCTAATCCACGATACCAAGCGAAGAAAGAAAGCAGCATACTGATAATACTTACATAGCCAAACCCTAACCATGCACTCAGAGAAGCACTAATACCTGTTTGTAAAACAACTGAAGCTACAGGAATAATTAATATTGGTACAGAAAACACCAAAGCCCAACAAATAACCTGCCATCCTCCAAGGATTTTAGCTAACTTCCCTCCTTCAGCATAGCCAAAGGCAGCTGCAATAACAGCCAGCATTAAAACGATATCGGCAAACTTAATACTTCCATTACCTTCAATCAATGCAAAGCCAACAATCGTCATACTTCCAAAAAAACTTGCTAAGTACTCGTGCAAAATTAATTTAACATTCTGAAAACTTCAAGTCCCTGCGATTGCTTCGTTCCTCGCAATGACAATACACAATTAATTTTGCGTAGGTACTTATCCAAAAGCCTATAGATGGTTTTTCACCCATACGTAATGCAGCCACTATTGCAGTCGCTAAAGGTAAAATACCTGTAACAATTGCTCCATGAGAAGCAGGTAATTGCTGCATAGCCCATGCTGATAACAACGGAAATCCGATAATTACCCCTCCTACAATAATTCCCAAATTTCCCCAGTATTGGGAATGTGGTATTGGCTGCCGAGTTAACCGTAAAAGCACTATTGCAAAAGCCGCAGCAACAAGCGCTCGTCCTAAACCAACAAAAGTAGGGTCAAAATTTGTTACAGCGATTCGCGTGGCTGGTAAGGTTCCACTAAATCCGAGAACACCAAGAAAACCATATATTAATCCAGTAGTTTCATTATTATTTGTTTCGTTTATTTTTGTGATGCTTTTACCCATTGTGCTGTTAATCAATCAACTTGGAATTAATTTCACAATCTCTTATGATTGATTCTTTGAAAAGGTACAAATAGATTAAGTTTGACTAGTACAGTTATGAGATTCTACGATTGTACTAGTTAAAAAGCTGAGAATTGTACCGTGTATCGTCGTAAAAAATCGCATATATTGCAGATAGCGATTTATAAATACTGAGCCGTGAAGATTCCTTTAGATAGACGATCGCGCAAACCGATATATTTACAAATTAAAGATAGAATCAATCGGTTAATTAAAACTGGAGCATTACAACCGGAAGAACGTTTACCTTCAATTCGTTCTTTAGCAGAGAATTTACAAGTCAATAAATTAACAATTCTGGAAGCTTATAGCATTTTAGAAGCAGATGGAATAATTTTTGCCCGTCAAGGTTCTGGATATTTTGTCAACAAGCAAAACATTAATTTTAATAATTCTACTAATATAAAATCAACTTTTGCACCAGCACAAAATGTGATTATTTCAGAAAGCACAGAAAATTCTTTTTTTGATATTCATATGAGTGCTGTACAAGCACAAGCCAAAGAAGGTACGATTAATTTTAGCTACGGTTTACCTCGTCCTCCTCAAGACATGGCATTAATTGGTAGACGTACAATTACCAATACTGTTGATAGTTTATTTGCTTACGATATACCTCACGGACAAACTATTTTACGCAGACAAGTTGCTCAACTATTGGTACAACAGGGCTTAGAAGTAACACCAGAAAATTTAATTATTACTAACGGGTGCCAGCAAGCTTTATCATTAACAATGCAATATTTTTTGCAAAAAGATGATTGGGTAATTGTAGAAACACCAACTTATCACGGTGCGATCGCCATTTTAGAAAATATCGGAGCCAGAATCATTGGCATTCCTATGAATGCTGAGGGAATGAACCTGGAATTATTAGAAAAATACCTTAAAAGCCATCGTCCAAAGTTAATTTACACCATCAGCACTCAACATAATCCTACAGGAATTGCCACTTCACAAGCTCATCGACAACAACTTCTACAGTTAGCCGAAAAATACCAATGTCCAATCTTAGAAGATAACGCTTATGAAGGATTAAATTTTGAACCAGTACCACCACCAATCAAAGCTTTAGATAAACAAGATTTAGTAATTTACACAGGTACTTTTTCTAAAACATTGATTCCCGGTTTGCGAGTTGGTTATATGGTAGTGACGGGAAAACATTATCAACCCTTAGTTGAAAGTAAATTGATGCATGACGTTCATACATCCACAGTTTCTCAAGCAATAGTCAGCGAATATCTTGCTTCCGGACATTATCGTCGTCACCGCAAAAGGTTGCAAACCGAAAACCTCTGTAGTCGTAATATAATGTTGCAAGCCATAGAAAATTATTTTCCTCAAGAAGCTAAATGGACGGTTCCCAATGGTGGATTATTTTTGTGGGTGCAATTACCACTAAATATGAATATTTCCGAAATCCGTAAACAAGCTATACAAGAAAACGTTTTATTCGCTTCTGGTTCCGCATTTTTCCCAAATGAACAAGGTTATCCAGCAATGAGATTGAGTTTTTCTAACACCTCAGAATCAGAAATTGATTTGGGAATATCTATTTTAGGTAAACTAATTAAAAAGCATTTCTCCGCGAAACTCTGCGCTAACCTCGGCGAAACTTTGCGTTAAATATAAATCCTTTCCTTATAAAAACATGAAACAAACCATCATCCAAGTTGACGCATTTACCAACAAACCTTTTTCCGGAAATCCCGCTGCTGTTTGCGTTTTAGATTCTCCTAAAGATGACGAATGGATGCAAAATGTAGCAAAGGAAATGAATTTATCCGAAACCGCATTTTTAGTCAAACAAGAAGATGGTTACAGCTTACGGTGGTTCACTCCAGCAACCGAAGTACCATTGTGCGGGCACGCTACTCTTGCAAGTTCTCACGTTTTATGGTCGGAAAATCATCTTTCATCCAATGAATCGGCGCGTTTTCACACCAAAAGCGGTTTATTAATTGCTAAAAAACAAGAAGATTGGATTGAGTTGGATTTCCCTGCGAATCTTTCTGAAGATATTTCCACACCTCCAGAAATTAGCGAAGCTTTGGGAATACCTGTTAAAAAAGTAATGAAGAATTCTCTGGGTTATTTAGTAGAAGTGGAATCGGAAGATTTAGTGAGAAAAGTAGAGCCAAATTTGACACTTTTAACAAAGCTGTTTCCAGAAGTTATTGTTACTAGTATCGCTGAAAATAACTCGGAATATGACTTCGTATCGCGCTTCTTTTGTCCTGGTTTAGGTATTAATGAAGACCCCGTAACTGGTGCTGCACATTGCTGTCTCGCACCTTATTGGAGAAATAAATTAAATAAAGACGAATTTTTAGCTTATCAAGCATCAAGTCGTGGTGGTGTAGTAAAAGTCAAATATCCCGGTGAAGATAGAGTTTATTTGAGAGGACAAGCTGTTACAGTTTTACGAGGGGAAATAATAAGTTTGTAGTTGCTTAAAATAAAGTTAATTGTTTAGGAATATCTTTTTTAGGTAAAGCATTGCAAAATCCTAACTCTAGATATTCTTTAACATTTATAAATATTTTATCTGCTAATATTTTTGCTAGCATTACAGGAACGGCATTTCCGATCATTTTATAGGCATCACCAATATACTTATACTTGAAAATAAAATTATCTGGAAAAGTTTGAATTCTGGCACATTCTCTAACAGACAATCTTCTATATGATTGAGGCGATTTTTCATCGAACTTCCATTTATCTTTGTCGATCAAAATCATTTTATTTGCTTGTGGATGTAGAGGAGTGTGTCTAGCACCTGCTTGTATTGTAAAAGATGGTTCGTTCCAACTTCTTACTCTATTTCTAGACATATAAATACTGGAAAAGCTACCTTCTTTATATTCGTGATTTGGTATTACAGTATTGCATTGATTAATTTTAGAATATATTGCAATAGCATCAATATCTTTAATATCGTAAATAGCATTTTCAAGAGTTAATTTATTCTCGATCGCATGGGGAAATTCAAATGTTCCACCGATCTCTTTTCGATAACCAATAATAATTACTCTTTTTCTATCTTGAGGAACTTGATAAGTAGGTGGGTGAGGAAATTGATAAGTATGTAACGAAAAATTAAGGACTAGCTTTAGAATGAAATTTGACACGTTTTGTACTGTAGTTTCCTCTTTCTCCCCTAGTCTCAACTCCATCAATTACGGCATAAGCAAGGTCTAATTCATCATCAAACATTCGTCCCGATATTTCGTTCTTTTTAAGATGTTGCCATTCCAATTCGATTGGGTTCATTTCTGAGCAATACTTAGGTAAAAAGAAGATATACAAACCCATCTGCTCCCACTTTGACCATAACTGCTGGACTTCTTTACATCGATGTATAGGGCTGTTATCCTGCACTATTACTCTAGTACGTCCACTCTTGAAGGCATCGGCAGCTTCTTGATCCATCATATGAATGTAAGATTTGCGATTAACACCCCCAATAACTAAACCGTAAACAAAGCTTATTAAGGGTTGAAAAAAACCGATAATACTTAACCTTCGACCACGCCGTTTGCTTTGTTCTAGACGTTTTTGCTCACCTTGAAAGTAATATGTGTAGCTAGGTTCACTCCACATACAAAACCCAGATTCATCAAGGTATTTCAAATCTATCTCTCCAGTCGCAGCAGCCATTTCTAACATATCTAGGTCTGCTTGTTTACTCAATCTTACTTGTGGGTCTTGTTTTCCTTTATGGCTCTTCCTGGTTCGTTTCCAAGTGACCCCCTTTTTTTGAGTACCCGTCTTAATCTGTCAGGACTCAATTGAACTTGGCGATCGCTATATAATTTTTGAGCAAGTTGACGACTATTGTACGTTCGCGGCTCTTTTTCAAGGCACTCTTCTAGAAAAACTATGTCTTCTTCCTTCCATTTCGGTTTTCCTCCTCTACCCGGCTTATCCCAAAGTCCAGAATAGTTTAGTTTCTGCCATTTATGTAAAACATCCCTTACCGTTTGTGAAGTCCAGTTAAAATGACCAGCTATTTTTTCTACGTACCAGCCATGTGCGTTTAATCTGATAACTTCTGCTCGGTCTTTGACTTTCTGTGGCACATCACAATTTCTAAGCTTTAATAAGGTTTGGTCTTCTTGCTTAGTGAGAAAAATCCTTAAACGAGCGCCCATAATTCAGTCCAAAATGTAGATGCATTTCCCGTATTTACTTATCTTCACATAGTTTGGTTTATTTGTGCCCACCTACTTAATCCGCAGCATTGACTAATTTATAACTTACTTCGTATCCAGCATTCTTAAAATGAGCCAAAATATTTCTAAACGCTTCATCGTGTTTTTTCGCTAAAATTCCACCGACATTTTCAGCTAGAAAAAATAAAGGCTTTTTTTGTCTCAGAATTCTAATATAATCAAAAAATAATTGACCTCTACTATCATCAATACCTCTTTGCACTCCTGCTTTACTCCAACTTTGGCAAGGTGGACCACCTATAATACCAACACAGTCGGGAATATCATCGGGAATTATTTTTCTGATATCTCTTTTGTCTAATTGAGTATTAGGATGATTAAATTCGTAAGTATCCCATATAGATTTATCATATTCATTCGCCCAAACAATATTAAATCCAGCTTGGTGAAAGCCTAAATCTAATCCTCCACAACCTGAGAATAGAGAGACAATATTCATATGATTTAAAATCTAAATAGTTTTTAAAATATCATAAATTCCCTGATAAACTTCTGATAATTCCTCATCAGTAATACAATAAGGCGGCATTAGATAAAGTACATTTCCCAAAGGACGTAAAAGTAAACCTTTCTCTAAAGATTTTTCTCGAATTTGCAAACCAACTTTATTCAAATACCCGGACTTTTGAGTATTTACAATATCCATCGCGGCAATTGTACCCGTTACCCGTAACTTTTCAACTTTGGAATTCCCTTGTAATTTTTTCAGATATTTTAAATGTTTGTCTTCCATAGTGCTAAAAACAGGTTGATTTTCTACCATCAACTCTAAAGAAGCTAAAGCAGCAGCACATCCTAAAGGATTTGCAGTGTAACTATGACCGTGATATAAGGTTTTTATGGGGTCATCGCTGTAAAAAGTATCGTAAATTTTCTCCGAACATACTGTTACCGATAAAGGCAAAAATCCTCCAGTAATCCCCTTTGATAAACAAGTAATATCCGGTGTAACTTGACTTTTAAGGCTAGGAAACCATTCCCCTGTTCTACCAAATCCAGTCATCACTTCATCAAAAATCAACTAGGTGGGTGATTTTTGATAAAACCTGGCGATTCAATATCTCCTTCGGAGACGCTTCGCTAACGCGGCTACACAGGCAAAACCCACCTGCGTGGGTTCAAAAAGAAAAATATAATGTATGTTATCGAATTTTGAATCAATTTTAGTCCGCGCAGGCGGACTTCGTTTGTGTAGCAGCGGTTTCAACCGCCAGATTTTTTAATTACCAATTTCAAAAACATTAATAACATGAGATCCAATTTCACCCAACTGTATTTACACGCCGTTTGGGCAACCTGGGATAGATTACCTTTAATCACACCAGATATACAAAAGAATATTTATGGTGCAATTATTAAACATTGTCAAGAATTGCGATGTACAATCATTGCCATCGGTGGAGTTGAAGATCACATACATCTATTAACAGGTCTTCCCCCCAGCTTATCAGTATCTAACTTTATTAAAAATATCAAAGGTAGTTCTTCACATCTTGTCACCCATGACATCAAACCAGGTGAATTTTTTAAATGGCAAGGGAGTTACGGAGCTTTTACGGTTAGTCATGAGGGTATAGATCAAGTTGCCAACTACATCAGAAATCAAGCAATCCACCATCAGCAAAAATCGATAATTCCAACGTGGGAATTAAATCAATTAAATCACAGTTAATTTTATCTAAACCCACGCAGGTGGGTTTCGCTTTGTGTAGCTGCGGTTTAAACCGCCAGATTTTACAAATACCAATAATTCCAACGTGGGAATTAAATCACAGTTAATTTTATCTAAACCCACGCAGGTGGGTTTCGCTTTATGTAGCTGCGGTTTAAACCGCCAGGTTTTACAAATACCAATAATTCCAACGTGGGAGTTAAATCACAGCTAATTTTATCTAAACACACGCAGATGGATTTCGCTTTATGTAGCCACGATTTCCAATCGCCAGGTTTTGTTTTATTGTCACTATAGAAGACAATAATATACGCATCCGTAAACTACCAATAAAATAAATAATCAAAAAATTAACCAAAAAACAATCCCTAACTAACCATCAATTAACTTTTTCTTAAATTTGTGCTATAATAGTATTCTTGTCTGTAATCAAGAATTATAAAGTATAATCCCCCTCGACCTAAAGGAAGAAGGGGTTTGTTGTGACGCACGCCGTTAGATAAATAGAGATAGGGAAAAATTAGGCAGGAAAAATTCTTAGCCTCCGATTTGGTTCTTCCCCAAAACTGTTTGATTTAAGTCGATAATGTTCGACTAGTTCATGCTGCATTTTACGCACTTGCGAAGAACGCGGTAGTAATTCTACTGGCTGTCCCTTGGGAATTACTATTTGTTCAACCGCAAGTCTAGCTTCTTCTAAAGCGTCAATTTCATCATCGCTGCCGTTGTGGAGAAATAATTGTAATTCACGCTCGTCAGCAACTTCTGGTTCGTCAATATTTAACAAGCGACGTAAGCCACGGGTTATTTGTGGAATGGTGCTGGACTTAATCATGTGAATTGGGACTTGACGAGCTTTCGCCATTTGTCGCAATTTCGCATGGTTTTTGACGTGCGACCGCAATGCTAAAATTGCATCCGCACTATCAATATCTTTTGTCAATACCACCGGCAAATGAAGTACCCCAACTACCTGGTCTAACTGACTGCGACTAACGCCGTAGGGGTAAATATGTAAAGGTAAATCTTCGCCATTTGGCCCGGAGTCCTTGTGTCCATTGCTCTCAAAACCATTATAGCTATTGAAAGATTGATCTAATAAGCGGTCAAATTCACTACGTCCGGAACCATTTCCATTTTGGTATTCCGCATTTAATGGCACCAAAGGACGCATTTGCCCAGATGCTCTCCAACCGTTGGTTCTATTAGCGCTTCGCCCGCGAAAAGTTTCTCCTCCTCGATCGGTTTGTGAGGCTCCACCGTTAATAGCAGTTAGTTGACGGGCGATCGCTACCTTACCGCCATCATCTATGGTTCTCACTTGCGGGCTTGGCTGTCTTCCTCTCAAAAGATTATCTATAGTATCAGCAACGCTTTCATGAACTACCCAACGCTGCCTTTCTTGCATTTCCACTGCAATTTCAAAGGTAGGAGGCGCTTTGCGTTCCAAAACTGTTTTCTGAGAGCCTCGCCTTCTAGCTTCATCATCCCCCAGGGTTACAGCCTGTATACCCCCTACTAAGTCAGACAAAGTGGGGTTTTTTATCAAATTTTCAATCTGGTTGCCGTGTGCCGTACCTATTAATTGCACGCCACGTTCGGCAATAGTACGAGATGCTAATGCTTCTAACTCCGTACCAATTTCATCAATTACGATTACTTCGGGCATATGGTTTTCCACTGCCTCAATCATTACTTGATGCTGTTCGGAAGGATGAGAAACCTGCATCCGTCTGGCTCTACCAATAGCCGGATGAGGAACATCACCATCTCCAGCAATTTCATTGGAAGTGTCAATGATCACCACTCTTTTATCAAGTTCATCCGCTAAAACACGGGCTATTTCTCTTAAAACAGTAGTCTTTCCCACACCTGGACGACCCAGCATGAGAATTGATTGACCATTTTCTACTAAATCGCGGATCATGCTAATCGTTCCATATACCGCGCGTCCAACACGACAGGTTAAACCTATAATCTTGCCGGTGCGATTGCGAATAGCACTAATCCGATGTAAAGTTTGCTCTATTCCTGCTCGATTATCTCCGCCGAAAGTGCCCACTCGCACAATGCAATCATCTATCTGTTGCTGAGTAATGGGTATTTCGCTTAGATATTCGGCTCCATCCGGGAATCTTGCTTCTGGGCGACGACCCAGATCCAAAACCACTTCTACTAAACTATCTCTTTGAGGATGCTCTTCGAGCATCGAGCGCAAATCTTGAGGCAATATGGCTAATAATTTTCGGAGATCGTCTGTAATCGTCATGCTTTTTATGGTGACGTTTTTAGAGATAGGGACGACGAGCCAAAGCTCATCCGTCGCACTTATTCTTTGAGCTGGGAAACTAATTCGTGTGCAAGCGATACGGCTTGCCAAAGCAGTGTGGGTTCTTCTTCAAGCTTTCGAGAAGTTACTTTGATATGCTCAACATTCACCTCCTTTTCTTCTAATTTTTCCAAAACTGGTGAAAGCAGTTTTCGGGCATAGCTACCATAAGCCACTCCAGCAATGGATGCTTCAGTTCTCGAACCTGATGTACGAGAGATAACATTATTCTCTCTCATATTCCCACTTCTGTGGTTCGTTAATTCCTTTAATAATCTCATTGCCTTTAATTTTGGCACGGTGTAACTATTAGTACCACCTGCTAACTGCACATATCCTGGTATATTTGCTTTCAATACTTTGGAACCTAACTTTACAGCAGCTAATGTAGTGCCCGAGCCAATATCACCGCTCATAGACCTACCGTCGGTTTGCCATATATTTACGCAGTTAAGCGGGGCGATCGCATCATACAAACTATGCAGATAGTCAATCATCCCTTCACCATCAGGACAACTAATGGCTAATAACTTCAAATGCTCAACATGGCTTGAAATTGTCTGCCACAATTTCTTAAATTCCGCCAAACGCCCGACAGTTGTATGAATTTCTACGGCATCTACTCCAGATTTCAGTATCAAGGGTGCGATTGCTCCATTAGCTGTTGCATAAGATACCGTTTCTATTCTATCATACGGGCATACTGGAGCGCAACGACCGCAGCCATAGCACTTATCGGACAGAACGCCAGTAAAGTTATATTTGATACTATCAAACGTAATGGCTTGTGCGGGACAAATGCGTTCGCATGGTCGGGAACACTCAGTTGGGCATTTAGTAGAATCAAATTCTGCTTTGCGGAAGTGAGGATCTTCGCCATCATTTAAGCTAACCATTAATAAAGGTCTTCCTTGATAGGCAAAGCCTCGTTTTTGGGGCCGCAGCACCCAAAGTCGCAGCAGCTTCTAACCCTTCTTGAGCGGCAACAATCACAGCTGGATCGGCAGCTACATCTATGCAGTCAGCCCCAGCTAATGCATAAGCTAATGCTAAACTTCTAACCGCAGGCAGATGTTGGAAGCTGGCTCCACAAATCAATTTGAACCAGCAGCCTTTTTTCAGCGATAGTAGGGGGTTAAATAGATCGGTCACACTTCTATTATGCTACGTGACAGAAGAAATAGATGATATAAATCCTCAATTTAATTGCAATCGGAGAAGATTTCACCGCGTTTTTTCTTTAGAAGTATTTAAATACCTTGCTGTCTGGGTTGGAATTTCAATAATAAATTCTGTTCCATTTCCAGGAGTCGAATTATAATTCATTGTTCCCAAATGCCTCTTTACTATAATTTGGTAGCAAATATATAATCCCAACCCACTGCCTTTTCCTACAGGCTTTGTGGTGAAGAAGGGATCGAAAATGAAAGAGCGAAGTTTCTCGGGTATTCCCATCCCGTTATCTGCGATAGAGATTCTTACTCCACCATCATTGTTAATTGCACAAGTACCGATGGAAATAGTATGAGCAGTCGTAAAACCCTCTACCTTTTTTGCTTGGAATTTTTCTGCTTGCGAATCTATAGCATCAACGGCATTACTTAACAAATGCATAAAGACTTGATTTAATTCGCCTGGATAACAGGGAATGGGTGGTAAATCGTCATACTTTTTGATTATCTTAATAGCATCGCGATAACTCGTTTTTCTAAATCGATGCTGCAATATTAGCAAAGTACTTTCTATCCCTTGATGAATATTAACTCGCTTATAGGAGGCTTCGTCATGTCTAGAAAAGTTTTGCAAAGCTAGTACAATTGAACGTATGCGGTCTGCTCCTCTGTGCATTGCACCCATTAGCGATTGCGAATCATTCATCAAGAAATCTAAGTCTATCTCTTTTTCTACTTTCTGAATTCTTTCAGTGGGGTTAGGATATTCCTGCTGATACGCTTCAACTAAATTAACTAAATCTTGTACATATTCGCGAATATATTCCAGATTCCCGTAGATGAAGCTAACTGGATTATTTACTTCATGAGCAACACCTGCTACCAAATGTCCTAAAGCAACCATTTTTTCATTTTGGATTTGCTGTGCTTGGGTTGCTTTTAAATCTTCTAAAGTTTTTTGTAAATAAATATTTTTTTGATGAAGTTTGACTTGTAAAGAACGTAAATTAATTTGATTTTCTATTCTTGATATTATTTCTGCTGTGTAAAAAGGTTTGGTTATGTAATCTGAACCTCCTACATCAAAAGCTTTGACTTTATCTAACACGTCATCTAGAGCGCTGATAAATATTACGGGAACTCCGCTAGTTGTTCGATCGGCTTTTAATTTTTGACAAACTTCATAGCCATTCATTTCTGGCATATTTATATCGAGCAAAATTAAATCTGGCAGAATAATTTGACAAGCATTTAATGCCATCTTACCGTTTAGAGCTTTACGAACTTCGTAACCTTGTGTTGTTAACATTGCCGACAAAAGACGCAAATTATCTGGAGTATCATCGACTACTAGAATATTGGATTTATCATTGATATGAAAATGCATTTGCTACCTAAAAATACGCTTTTATTTTTTTTGAAAAAATATTTTGATAAACGAATAATTAAATACATTACCTATTTTCGTTTTTATATTCGATAAAATCAAATTTTGTGAAACTATAATTATGTTAATAATTGTTTTCGTCTAATCATGAACAACTATTTGATCAATTATTTTGTGCTAAAAAATAGTTGAAAAAACAACTGTTATTCACTATACAAAAAATATGATTTTAAATTTAGGATTAATACTCTTTATTCATGTTATCTATATATCACTATTAAGAGTTTATGAGTCCGGACATTATTTTTTTTGACTGTTGAGTAAGCAAAACAAGTAAACTATAGCTGAAAATTATTAATTTTATAACAATATTAATAACTCTTAAATCTGATTGTTAATCTTTGAACACAGTATAATCCATAGTAGCTATGCTGATAAAACTAACCTTAATACTAGATTTTACTCTAAGTCATGGTTAAAACTCCATGAACCTATACAACTAGCATAATAGGATTAAGTAATATTTTCTAGAATAAATAGTTATTGCTATTTGCCTTATTTTTTTAAGTATATTAGGTCGCAAACTTATTTGTCATCGTTTGTACTTTGTCTACCCATTTATTCACCACTGAGGTGCTGCCAACATCAAGTCAAGTATTCGCTGTGGCTCCATTGGTTCAGAAAACAAATTTCCCTGAGCAAAATTACACTTTAAATCTCTAATTTGCGATAATTGTTCGGAAGTTTCAACACCTTCAGCAATTGCTTTCATTCCCATAGAATGAGCTATACCAATCATGGCTGGAACCAAACCCATATTTTCATGATTGTTCTGCATTAGATTTAAAAACGACTTATCTATTTTAAGAGTACTCAAAGGGAAATTATGTAAATAGCTTAAAGAAGAATAACCAGTACCAAAATCATCCATAGTCAACTTAATATTTCTCTGTTTAAGTTCTTGAAGAGTTGCTTTTACATCCACACTATTTTCCATAATTACACTTTCTGTAATTTCTAATTCTAAAAAAGCAGGATTAACTTTCGTTTCGTGAATAATTTGGTCAATTTGAGCGAGTAAATTCGGTTGTAAAAACAATTTTGCACTCAAGTTGACACTGATATACAAAGGTTTTGGAACTGCCGGATGATTTTGCCAAATACATAGTTGATTGCAGGCTGTTTTTAATACCCAAGTATCGATAGCATGAATTAAACCTGTTTCTTCTGCCACAGGTATAAACTCGGTTGGTAAAATTAAACCTTTCCCAGGATGTTGCCAGCGGACAAGTGCTTCAAATCCAATGATTGAACCTGTTTTTAAAGAAATAATAGGCTGATAGTAAACAACTAATTCTTGCTTTTTTACCGCTCTTCTTAGGTCATTTTCTAACTCTAAAATTTGGATAGCTTCCCGATGCATCTCGGGATCGAAAACATGGAATCTTCCCCTGCCTAATGCTTTTGCACGATACATGGCTGTATCGGCATCTCGGAGTAAATATTCCGGTTTTTCATAACTAATATTGCCCCAGTTTATGCCTATACTTACATTAACAAATACTTGGTATCTAGATACATTAAAATGTTGACTTAAAGAGTTGAGAATACTTTCGGCAATGGAAGTTACCATCTCGATATCCGAAACGTTTTCTAAAATAATACCGAACTCATCCCCGCCCAATCGTGCTAAAGTGTCAAATGGCGATAAAGAAGTTTGCAAGCGCTCGGCTATCGCAATCAGTAATCTATCTCCGACTAAATGCCCTAATGAATCATTAATAATTTTGAAGCGATCGCAGTCTAGAAAAAGTACGGCAAAGTTATGCTCGGATTCTAACTTAGCGCGATTTAATGCTTGTTCTAATCGATTTATAAAAGATACTCTATTAGGTAAGTTAGTTAAAGCATCGCGCAAAGCACTTTCAAGTAGCTTATTTTGCAATTCCTGCCGAGAATTAATTTCTATTTTAAGTTTTAGTAAGGTGTTTTCAAGTTCTAGGGTACGCTGTTTAACTCTTTCTTCAAGCCTATCGTTAAGTTCTAATATTTCTAACTGAGCGCTTCTTAATTCAAGTTGATTTTGCACTCTTACTATAACTTCTGCAAATTCAAATGGTTTAGTAATATAATCTACTCCTCCTACCTTAAAGGCTTTCACTTTATCGAAAATATCGTCTAATGCGCTGATAAAAATAATTGGTATATCGGCAGTTACTCGATCGTCTTTAAAACGCTGGCAAACCTCATATCCGTCTACCTCCGGCATCATAATATCTAGTAAAATTAAATCTGGCAATTGAGTTTGACAAGCAGTACAAGCCATCTGCCAGTTTAATGCTTTACGAACTTTATACCCGACTCTAACTAGAATTGAGGATAAAATTCGTAGATTATCTGCTGTATCATCAATAATTAAAATATCTTGATTACTATTGTCTGACGAGCCATTCCCTGTATTTTTTGGAGTCAATTCCATAATTTATTCAAGCTATAATTAAAAGCTAAATCCCTGATTTATAATCATCATTAACTTGTTATCGTTTTAAAGCTCATATCTTTAATTAATAAAGCCATATTCTTAATTGTTATAACTTTAAAGGATACTGTCTCTATTACATTATTATCAATGGGAATTGGAATAAAAGTAGCTAACACATTGTTGCTAATAACCTATTAGAAGCTCTCAAAGCAATTATTCCTTTCCCGGCTCTGCGATTGCCAAGAAAAAAACCGCTGAGACGCAGCGTTAGCAAAGCGTGTCCGATACATAAAGTGCGATCTTTTAGGTTTTCTAAATGCGATCTGGAGGCAATCTCTTCGAGAACAACTTTTAAAGCTAGAGGAGAGAGATAGGTATTCTTAGAGCAGCATAGGAGTAATATAAGCATTTTGCTTTTTAGTATACTTAGGCACAATAATTACATCTGTATAATTTTATCCAGATTCATCATATCTCTAATGTATTTTAAACTACAAATAACGTTAGAATAAAATTGTCTTTGTGACTTAAAATATGTTTATGGTCTTAGCTAACAAACAATAATTTTATTTTTTTAATTTTATACCTACACGTATCAATTTATTTTGATGCAGTCAAAAAGGACAATCTGATAGCCGCAATTAGTAAAGTGATTAGCTAAGTACCCGTGCAAAATTAATTGAATATTTTGTTTGAATAGGGAATAGCTTTGGGGGGGGAACAGGGAACGGTTATATCACTGAGTAGTAATGATATAAATGATGCGGGCTTAACTACTTATTTACGGTAATTTTGTCTATTCACACAAACATCTGGCACTGTTTTCTACGAACAAAAATAAACCCGGTTTATTGTCAAGGTATAAGATAACTCTATTTGAACAATTATTTGCAAGACTTTTACTATTTGCAATTTATTTATTCCACTCGCTTGCTAAATACGAAAAATAAATCATTATTTATTTACAAAAAATTAGCTGTCCTTCATGCAAAAAAATTGCGTAAAAAAAGACAGCAATACATATTTATATAGTTATTTACTCAACTTTAATCTTTTCTTCAGAACCTTCTTGGGTATCATAAAGCGGGGTTTCATCAATTCCACCGACTTTATTTAGAGGCCAAAAACGAAGTACGGCTTTACCGATAATATTTTCGCGAGGGACAACACCCCAACAACGGCTATCGTAGCTACTCCCGCGATTATCTCCTAATACTAAATAGGAACCAGCTGGAATAGTCTGAGTTTTAGATAGAAATGGCTGTGTAGGTGCTGATGTACAAACTTCAATTGATGTATTTTGTACGCCACCAAGATATTTTTCTTCTTGTAGCGGCTTATCATTTATATATACTTTGCCATCTTTTAACTGTACCTTGTCTTCAGGTAAACCAATTATTCGCTTAATAAAAGCATCTTGAAATTGTTCTTTTTGTAGCTCTTCTGTAGGAGAAAAGACTACAACGTCTCCCCGCTGAGGAATAGAAAATTTATAACTTAACTTATCAACAATTATTTTGTCTGCCTCCCACTGATTTGGAGTACCGTGCAAAGTGGGTTCCATCGAGCCAGAAGGAATCCATCGGGCTTCAGCAACAAAGGTGCGAATCGAAAGAGCAAGCACGATGCTTAATCCGATTGTTTTACCTAATTCAAAAAACCAGGAATTGTCGGGTTGTTGGTTAGAGTGGCGGTCAGACACTGGATTTCGCATGTAATTACTCAAGTGAAACTAAATTATGCTCCAAAAATAGGGCTATTGCTAGGGAGACTGTATTTATTTATCTTAACTGTACAAAGATGCTGTTAGGAGTTATGTTGTCATGTTGACGCAGTTATTTGTAATTAAGAGGTTAGACATTATTTGTTGTAAATAGCACATAATGTCCGCGAGTAAAGCTCTAACCACAAGTTTAACAACTTCATCGATAGCTGTATGTCAAAATTTACTGTTATTTAAGCCAGGTGTATCATGTCACCTCCTAGTTTACTAATTCGCCGTGCGAGAATTATTTTACCTTCGGGTGAATTTATTGTTGGGGATGTGCTGACGCGCGATCGCCAAATTGTCAAAGTTTCACCGTCAGAGATTGCGGACGAAACACCTACCCATGTGATTGACGCTGACGGGTTAACTTTGTTGCCAGGAGTCATCGACCCACAAGTACATTTTCGGGAACCGGGGCTGGAACATAAGGAAGACTTGTTTACTGCTTCTTGTGCCTGTGCTAAAGGGGGAGTGACTTCGTTTTTGGAAATGCCTAATACTCGCCCTTTAACAATTAATCAAGAAGCCTTAAATGATAAGCTAGAGCGTGCTGCTAGTAAGTGCCTAGTTAATTATGGCTTTTTTATTGGAGCAACTACAGATAATTTGTCCGAATTGCTACAGGCTACCCCGACTCCAGGCATAAAGATTTTTATGGGTTCTATGCATGGACCCTTTGTTGGTAGATCCTCAAGAAGTATTAGAAGGAATCTTTGCTAATGGCGAAATTTTAATTGCAGTTCATGCTGAAGATCAAACCAGACTTAGACAGCGTAGAGAAGAGTTTGCCAATATTCATGATGTCGCTATTCACTCGCAGATACAGGACAATCAAGCAGCATTGATCGCAACTAAAAGAGCATTAAAGCTTTCTAAAAAATATCGTCGTCGGCTACATATTTTACATATGTCTACCGCAGAGGAAGCAAATTTACTCCGCGAAGATAAACCTAGTTGGGTGACGGCAGAGGTAACACCCCAGCATTTATTTTTAAATACAGATGCCTACGAAAAAATAGGCAGTTTGGCGCAGATGAATCCACCTTTACGAACATCTCATGACAATCAAGTACTTTGGCAAGCTTTGTTGGATGGGGTAATTGATTTTATCGCTACGGATCATGCACCTCATACTTTGGAAGAGAAAGCGCAAACTTATCCTAAAAGTCCTTCGGGAATGCCTGGAGTCGAAACTTCGTTGCCTTTAATGCTAACTGCGGCAGTTGAAGGACGTTGTACTGTTGCCCAGGTTGTTAATTGGATGTCAACTGCTGTGGCTTCTGCTTACTCGATTCCTAATAAAGGAGCAATTGCTCCCGGTTATGATGCCGATTTAGTGCTTGTAGATTTAAACTCGCGAAAAAAGGTGAAAGGTAAAGAACAAGCAACTAAATGCGGTTGGAGTTCTTTTGAAGGCTGGAATCTGACAGGATGGCCGGTGACAACTATTGTTGGTGGTGAATTAGCCTATCACCAAGGTGAATTAAATACGAAAGTTAGAGGCAGAGCCTTAACTTTTAAGCGCTAAAACTCATGTTATTTCAGATTTAATATTGCAAGCGCTTGTTGTTATTCAACTAAGCGCTTTATTTGTCTGCAAATAATTATCGGATTTTCAAGCAAATATCTTTTCCAGGGCACTAATTAACAAAATTTCGAGTCAATTACAGATACTAATAGTATATTTACCAGTCAAAAGAATTTACTTTCAACACAAAATGTAGTTGTTTATACTTTAATAGATATTGAATACCATCTTTATGCCTAAGTAAATATCCGGTCTCTAATTTCAATGCTTGCACTTGGACTTTCTTTTTTAAGTATTTATTGCATTTGACAAACCGACAAAATGTGGATATCACGATTGTTCAAAGCCTGCAAAACTACTTAACTCTAAAACGTTTATTTAATCTTATATTTATTTCTTACTCTTAAAATACTAGCGTTTTTGCTTACGAGCAATCACTCAGGCATATCAATAATAAACGTGTCAAACTGAACACAAATTTGAATCGGACGATTTTTTAGTATGACGTAATTTTCCCAATTTAAGCAGTTTTTAGAATTATCACCTCGGAAAAACACTGAAAATATTTAGGTATTTAGATAGTTTCTTAACCGATTGGGGTATCACCCTCCCTTGTTAAGTTCAACTTGGTTTGGCATGATACTTACTCAATCAACTTCAGTAGTATAAAATCAATCCTTGAAAAAGCAATATGTCTTTCTATTATGTAAACGCATTAGCAGAAAAGAAGGTTATTAGAATTACAATGTGCTGCAATTATTGTGATGAAAGAGGAAGTGGTAGATAGAACAAGTCAAAAGAAGGCGAAGAAACTACTTGCGGCCTTTATATCTGAACGCACCTGCCGCTTTATTGGTAATTATGTTATGAAGCTTAATGCCAGAATTTTCTCGTCAAGAGTGCAATTAAAGGTCGTGATTTGGGCAAAACGTGCAGAGTTAGCATCTTCAAGGTATTGGCTTTCGCTTCGGACGGTTAAATGTATGCTGAGATAAGTATCTGGTTTATAAGGCATTCGTTGTGCCCATTCAATAGCGACTATTCCCGGCTCAACCTCTATAGCTTCCCAGTAAGTATCGAGGTTTAACGCTATTATTTCCGCAGCTTCTAAACGATATAAATCTAGGTGGTAAAGAGGAAGCCGTGCCCTATTATATTCATTAATAATGGTGAAAGTAGGACTGACGATTGGTTCATCAATACCTAAACCTTTGCCTAAGCCTTGAATTAAAGTGGTTTTGCCAGCCCCTAAATCGCCTTCTAGTAGAATCACGCTATTGCAAGAAAGCGTTTCACCCAGAATGATACCTAAGCGTTGAGTTGCGAATGCATCTTTAAGAAAAATTTTCATGTTTTATTTTTGATTTCGATTAAAGAACTATCGTAATTTTTAAATTTGCGATCAATGAATAAAAAAACTACCTAAATATTATTTTTAGGTAGTTTTTCTGCAATCGCTTGCTATTCCCTATTCCCCTTTTCGCATAAATTGAATTTCAGCTAATAACAGATTCTTTTCCAAACATTTTGTATAACTTTCGCATTCCTTTAGGAGTTCCACTATACCAACGGAAAAGAATCTGTGCTAACCGCTCGTGATCGTGACGCACGCAACCAGTTTCATCTTCATTCATGACGTTGGCTGAAACTATTCTACGCCCGCTCATAGTTACCGCTTCGCGATCTAAAAATACAGGATGGGAATCTTCTTTAGCGTAGCGGATAAGAGCGTGGGCAGAAGGAGATGTTTTGTGTACTAAAACCGCATCAAATAACTTTTGTCCGCAAGCTTTATCAATAGAATGAATATGATTGGCAACCGTATATCCTTGAGTTTCTCCCGGTTGAGTCATGATATTACACACATATATTTTTGGCACGTTTTTTGCAGCGATCGCACTGGCAATTTCAGGTACCAAAAGATTGGGGATCACGCTGGTGTAAAGACTACCCGGACCCATGATAATATAATCGGCATCTTTAATTGCCTTTATAGCGGCTGGTAAAGCAGGCGGATTCGCGGGAGTGCAGCCTAGTTTAACTACCTTGCCTCCAGCCTTAGTAATTTTTGATTCACCCTCAATACGACGACCATCGGCTAACTCAGCCCACAAACGAACATCGCTAAGAGTTGCTGGAAGCACTTGACCTCTAATAGCTAGAACTTTGGAACTCGCTGCAACACCCCGCTCTAGATCGCCAGTAATCTCACTCATCGCTGTCAAAAACAAGTTGCCAAAACTGTGACCGCTTAAACCGTCTCCAGCACTGAAACGATATTGAAACAACTCCGTTAGTAATTTTTCTTCATCTGCCAAAGCTGCCAAACAATTACGAATATCTCCTGGTGGTAATACGCCAAATTCCTCGCGTAACCTACCACTAGAACCACCATCATCAGCTACAGTCACAATAGCGGTGATATTCGCACTGTAAGTTTTGAGTCCTCTTAATAAGGTGGAAAGTCCGGTTCCCCCACCAATAACAACAATTTTTGGTCCTCTATATAGTTTGCGATGAGCTAAAAGTACGTCAACTAATTCTTCATCATTCTCTGGTTTTAGTACCTGTGTAATAGAACCTACCGTGCGGCTTTGTCCCCAAACCAATAACAGCAAACCGCCAATCATCACTACAGGTCCGCTGATGTAGGAAGGTATAGTATTTGTAATAAATGAGAGTGCCTTTCTAACTAGTTTCAGCACCCAATAGATCGGTGTATACCCGCTCCAAATAGCTAAACCCAGACCAGCTAGTACTATGCCCGCGACACTAATTAAAAACCAACGTTTAACCGATAACCCAGGAGACAACCACTTAAACCACTGATTGACTCGATGGGGAGTGCGGCGGCGCGACTGTTGTTGCATAACGTTGAGGGCTTGTCTAATAAAACCAATTGACATATTGGAATTGTAAGCAGTGGTCTAAAAAGTAATTAATTGAAAATTTACACTAAGAGCATTCAAATTTAAGAATGTAATTATTACAATTTTTAATTCTAATTGACTGAACTCATGTAATTAACCTAGCGAAAAGAAGCAGTGGAATTACTATAGTTTAGATGAAACTAAAGTAAAGTAAATGCAAAGAAAAATTTTAGGATTAGATCCAGGATTCGCGATTTTAGGTTTTGGAGTAATTATATGCCAAAAAAATGAATTAACGATTACTACTGATTCAGTAGAACTACTGGATTTTGGTGTTATTACTACGCCTGCTAAAACTCCATTGGAGCAAAGACTATGTACTATTTACGATGATCTACATACTGTAATAGAACAATTCCAACCAGATTTGGTCGCGATTGAAAAATTTTTCTTCTACCGTATGTCAAACACTATCTTAGTTGCTCAAGCTAGAGGAATCATCATGTTGGTATTAGGGCAACATCGTTTACCCATAGTAGAATTTGCACCTTCTCAAATTAAACTAGCTTTGGCTGGTTACGGTAAAGCTGAAAAACATGAAGTACAGGAAGCAGTAGCCCGAGAACTCGACTTAGACTATATTCCTCGCCCCGATGACGCTGCTGATGCTTTGGCGATCGCACTAACAGCATGGTTCCAATCTTAAAGTATTATGAATGTTTTATAAATGCTTTTTAGTTTACTAAAGTATTTTTACTGATGAATTTGCATTAATAAATAATTAAATTTTATAATTTGTGTTTATGGTGCGTGCTTTTTTCAAAAAAACATTCACGATTGGACGACTTTTACAGGAGTAGGTTAAATTGCGGTAAAGGTTTTAGCAGTAAAAATTTGGCTTTTCGGGAGCATAAATTTTGCTCCATTGCCTATTGATTCCAATTAATATTCTCCGAAAAACACTTCTCTTAAAGAATCTTCACGGCAAATGTCACCATTCTTGTCTTAAAAAGAAGATATCTACCAAGAAATTTTCTCGCCTTTCGTTGGGAGTTGAAAATAAAACCAGCTCCTAACTGCGTTTCATAGCCTAATTTTTATGCAAATTTATTTAGATTACAGCGCTACAACTCCTACTCGTCCAGAAGCAATCAACATAATGCAAGCAGTATTAACTCAAGGATGGGGAAATCCTTCTAGCTTGCATGAATGGGGACAACGGGCCGCAACTATTTTAGAACAAGCTAGAATGCAGGTTGCTAGTTTGATTAACGCACCAGCCGAATCGATAATCTTCACCAGTGGCGGTACGGAAGCGAATAATTTAGCAATTATGGGAGTTGCTCGCCTGTTTACGAAACCCCAACATATTATTATTTCGAGCGTAGAACATTCCGCCATTTCAGAACCTGCAAAGTTGCTTGAAAGTTGGGGTTGGGAAGTTACTTATTTGAATGTTGATAGTAAAGGTAGAGTTAATCCTTCACATTTGCAAGCAGCTTTGCAAGACAATACCGTTTTAATTTCGATTATTTACGGACAAAGTGAAATTGGTACCGTACAGCCGATTGAAGAAATAGGTAAAATTGCTCGCAGTGCTGGAATTTTATTTCATACAGATGCGGTGCAGGCGGCAGGAAGATTGCCTATAGATTTGACCAAATTGCCAGTAGATTTGCTGAGCCTTTCCAGCCACAAAATATATGGGCCTCAAGGTGTCGGAGCATTGTATATTCGTCCTGGAGTAGAGTTAGTACCCTTACTTAACGGTGGCGGACAAGAAATGCGATCGCGTTCCGGCACTCAAGCCGTACCAATTATTGCCGGATTTGGCATAGCAGCAGAGTTAGCAGCCCAAGAATTACCAGTGGAAACTCCCCGGTTAATTGAATTGCGCGATCGACTATTTTCGCAATTAGCCAATGTTAAAGGTTTAATTCCTACGGGAGATTTGATCCAGCGTTTACCGCACCACGTGAGTTTTTGCTTGGAATACGCCGACGGACAAAAAATTAGTGGAAAAACCATCGTCCGTCAATTGAACCTAGCAGGCATAGGTATAAGTGCCGGTTCAGCCTGTCATAGTGGTAAACTTAGTCCCAGCCCCGTATTAACTGCAATGGGATATTCCGAAGGAGCAGCAATGGGAGGTATTCGCATCACCCTGGGACGTTACACCACACAAGCAGACGTTGACTGGGTAGCAATGGTATTGAAGCAAGTTATGAGTCGCCTTGAAAGTCGTTTTGCCCTTGTTGCGAATTAGGGATGGGGGATGGGGAAAAGGGGACATTTTAAAGTAGTGAGTAGCGAGTAGCGAGTAGCAAGTAGGAATGCAAGATTGAGCAGCCCTATGAAAATAAGAACGTAATAGAAATTTACTAACTCCTAACTCCTAACTTCCAATAACTAACAACTAACAACTAACCACTAACAACTATCTTTTGAAATGCCTGAACTTCCAAGAACATTAGAAGACGCAATCGTTCAAGCCCGAGAAGCGACTCAAGCCGCGCTTGCAGATGGCTGTACTCGTTTACAGGTTGAATTATTGTTTCCGGAATTAAAACCATTACCTATAGCGCAACAATTTCTACCAGCTTTTGAAGAATATGGTGACAAACTAAAGATTTTTTTCGCCGACGCTGGTAGTGCAGCTCTGGCTCGTCGCGATTGGAATGAAGTACCTTTTCAACTAATAGATATTGGTACTGGTAGGATGACTTCGATACAGTCAAAAGTTCAACCAGAGGATGAAATATTCTTATTTGTTCAACCAACTTCGGTGGAGGTACCGCAGTTAGAAAAGGTATGCGAAATAATAGGAGAACATCGTCCTTTTGTAATGTTCGCTCCTCGTTTGGAAGATTCGAGCATCGTTGGTATCGGTTATGCAGCGCGACAAACTCGCCAGCGTTTTATCAATACAATTGAATCTTGCTATTACATACGTCCAATATTTGAAGAAGCTGCGGTATTTCGTTGCTATCCAGGATTGTGGGAAGTTTGGGTAGAAAAAGATGGTGATTACGTTCGTGTTGCTGAATTACCGAATAAGCCTTCTGGTGATGAATTAGATGCGATTATATCTGATGGACAACCGCAAGCTGAAGGTGAACCTGTAGCTGCGACGGGCAAGAATGTATTTAAAAGTTTGCAGCGATTTGTTAAAGCTTTGAGAAGTTAGTTTTTATTCTTGCAAAAAATATAACAGAATTAATTTTATAAACCGGGTTTTTATTATTTATAAGACGAAAAGTTGTCTTGTATTTAATCGAGAAGCAACCCGGTTTTTCAGTATTAACAAATAGGTCATTACTCCCTCGCCTCTTTATAATTATCTCTCTCTATCTCTTTTCTCTGCGCTCTGAGCGTCTCAGCGGTTTTGAATCGGTAATCACAAAGCAGAGAAGGGAGTAACTATAGCAATCCTAGATGAGTCGTGAAAAAACCGGGTTTCTAAAATCTTACAAATGATTTAGGAATGCTATATAATTTTAATTATTCTCTACCCATTGCTACTTGATATTTAATAGATTTAACTAATTTTTTATCCATAATTAACTTTATAAAAACTTCATTATTATCTGATGGCGAATTGTATCAAACCCATCATGATTCAAAATAATTTGTATATCACAATCGAAGCGACACAGGTTATTTTATTTGCTTTATCTAATTTATCTAACTAGTTAACGGCATTTTCAATATCTTGAGTGCAATATTTGTTTGTAAATTTTTCAGCGCAACCTGAATGTCTAAAAAAGTATGGTGTTGTTGGCGACAATGTGTGAATAAGGATAATTAAACAACTATTTTGTTTACATTAACGATTCATCTTGAGATCGACCAAATCCAGAAGTAATATTTTCAGAAAATACAAAGTTACTCAATTTTTCTCAAAAATAATTCCGACCTGACTAGATTGTTCTATTAATCAATGCAGGGTTATCTTCTGCGTTGATTGTATCAATATGTTCGCAACGTATAGTAATTAAAAAAACAGTCAATGAGTCAATCGAACTATTCTGTAACCACCGATGATTTTGATGCCGTTCTTTTCGATCTAGACGGTGTATTAACAGCAACAGCGAAGGTTCATGCTGTTTCTTGGAAGCGGATGTTTGATGAGTTTCTCTCTCGACGTGCTAAAGATAATCATGAATCTTTTGTGCCTTTTAAAATTGATACCGATTACAAACATTATGTAGACGGTAAACCTCGTTTGGAAGGAGTTCGTAGTTTTCTCAAATTGCGAGGTATTGAGTTACCCGATGGTAGCCCCGATACAGCTTCAGAAGATGATACAGTTTATAGTTTGGGAAAGCGTAAGGATGAAATTTTCCACTCTATTTTAGAAAGTGATGGTGTGGAAGTATACGAAACTTCGGTGGCTTGGGTTTGCTATCTTCGCAATCAGGAAATAAAAATTGCGGTGGTTTCTTCAAGCCGTAATTGCGAAGCGGTACTCAAGGCTGCCGATATTACCAATTTATTTGATGCAAGGGTTGATGGTAAGGTTGCCGCAAATTTGGGAATAGCCGGTAAACCAGCACCAGATACTTATCTGAAAGCTGCTGAAATATTAAATGTAGAACCCCAACGTTGCATTGTTGTCGAGGATGCCATATCTGGCGTACAGGCTGGAAGTGCTGGTGAATTTGGGCTAGTTATTGGGGTAAATCGTAACGATGATGCCGATGCACTTCTTAACAATGGTGCGGATATCGTTGTTAGCGATTTAGGCGAAATGCTTTAGTAATTATCGCTTCATTAATAAATTAGAGCGTTTTGATTCTCTATTTGTTAATTTTCTCTCTTCCCTGACTTGAAAGTTGGGAATAGGAAAAATTTTATTTTTACTACTGAGAATGAAAATAAAATTTTTCCTTTATTGACTGTCTTTGAAATACAAATCCATTAATTAGCAATTGCGTATTACGAATCATTTTCGTGCTGCACTTTTTTTCGTGCGATGCAAAATTATCAACAAGTGAGGTTGAACGAATACCCATGTTACGACGCGAACCTTTAAATCCCCCTAAATATGTCTACCCCGCTGATGAATGGCGGATGGTAGAAAAGCAATATTATCCTCGTTTCCAAGCTCAAATGGAAACAATATTTTCTATTGGTAACGGTTATTTGGGAATGCGCGGTGTCTGTGATGAAGTTACACCCTGCACTGAAAATGGAACTTTTATCAATGGTTTCTATGAATCTTGGGCCTATTGTCTACGGTGAAAGAGCTTTTGGTTTTGCTAAAACCGGGCAAACTATTGTTAATGTTACCGATAGTAAGATAATCAAGCTTTTTGTTGACGATGAACCTTTCTCTCTTTCTACTGCTAATTTAATTAGTTTCGAGCGCGTACTAGATATGAAAGCCGGTATCTTGAATCGTGAAGCGGTTTGGGAAACTGCATCGGGTAAACAGGTTGCGATCAAATCCCGTCGCTTGATTTCTTTAGTACACCGGCATTTAGCGGCAATTGAATATGAAGTTACAGTTCTCAATGCTAAAGCTCCAGTGGTTATTTCTTCGGAAATGCAAAACCATAAGCATATAACTTCTAAGGATAACGATCCTCGTAAAGCAACGGGTTTAAAAGATAGAGTCTTAAATCCTCAAGTAAATTCCTGCGAAGATACACGGATTCTTCTGGGTTATATCACCAATCAAAGCAAAATAGGTCTTGTTTGTGGGGTTGAACATCAGATAGAAACGGAATGCTCCTACACCCACAAAAGTGAGTGTTTCGAGGATGGAGGTAAAGTTGTCTTTTTTGTAGATGCTCAACCGGATATACCGATTAAGTTGATTAAATACATCAGTTACCATACTTCACCTGATGTTAATTCTGTTGAAGAGCTATGTACAAGGGCACAGATAACTTTAGATAGAGCCGAAAATCTAGGGTTTGCAGCAATTTTGGCAAGCCAGCAACAATACATGGATGATTTTTGGTATAGAAGTGACATCAAAATTGATGGGTTACCTTACGATAACGATGTAAATCGTGCTTTAGAGTTGCAGCAAGCAATTCGCTTTAATTTGTTTCAGATTTTGCAAGCTTCAGGTAGGGCAGAAGGAACTGGTATTCCAGCTAAAGGACTTTCGGGACAAGCTTACGAAGGCCAATATTTCTGGGATACGGAAATTTACCTTTTACCTTTTTTGATTTACACCGCACCGCGCATTGCCAAAAATCTGCTGAAATTTCGTTACCAAATCCTTGATAAAGCCCGACAACGCGCTCGTGAGTTAAATCAAAAAGGAGCGCTGTTTCCCTGGAGAACTATCAATGGTGAGGAAGCATCGGCATATTATGCGGCGGGGACAGCTCAATATCACATCAACGCCGACATCGCTTACGCTATCAAAAAATACGTTGAGATTACTGGAGATACCGATTTTCTCTACAACGAAGGTGTGGAAATTTTGGTGGAAACTGCCCGACTATGGCAGAATTTAGGATTTTTTAAAAATGGCAAATTCCACATTCACGGTGTCACCGGACCAGACGAATACACTGCCGTAGTAAATAATAATACCTACACCAACTTAATGGCGCGGGAAAATTTACGGTATGCCGTCCAAACGGTTGAGATTCTGCAAAACGAAGATTTAGAAAGATTTACAGCACTCTTAGATAGAACTAACCTTGCTTTATCTGAGATTAAAGAATGGCAAAAAGCTGCCGATGCGATGTATCTTCCCTACGATCAAGTAAAAGGTATTCACCCCCAAGATGACAGTTTCCTCAGTAAAAAAGCTTGGGATTTTGAGAATACACCTACCTCAAAATATCCTTTGCTGCTACACTTTCATCCCCTAGTAATCTACCGTCACCAAGTAATTAAACAAGTGGATGTGGTACTAGCTATGCATTTGCTGGGACAAGAATTTTCCGAAGAACAGAAAAAGCTTAATTTTGATTATTACGATCCTTTGACAAGCGGAGATTCTTCTCTTTCGGTATCTATTCAAAGTATTGTCGCTTGTCAACTTGGATATATCGAGAAAGCTGTCAAATACGCCTATTATGCGGTATTGATGGATTTAGCGGATATTGGAGGTAACACCAAAGATGGCTGTCACATGGCTTCAATGGGTGGTTCCTGGATGGTAATGGTATACGGATTTGCCGGGATGAAAGACTACAACGGCAATTTATCTTTTAATCCCAGATTGCCCAAAGGAACAAAACGCCTACATTTTCCTTTAACAATTCGTTCTCAAAGATTAGAAGTAGACATTTGCCATGAAGCAGTAACTTATTTGTTAAGTGAAGGTTCCGAATTAAGAATCGAGCATCAAGATGAGGAGATACTTCTTCAAGTCGGAATTCCCGTTTGCATTAAGCAGAAAGTCCAGGATTATCAATGAACAATCATCAATTACCAATGAACAATAATTGACAATTGAACATTGACTTAATTGGTTCTCAGAGGGGCATTCAACACTTTACTAATTCTTTGGCGTGTTTCTAGTAAATGCGCCTTTGTATATTCATCGTCGGAATTTACATCGTCTATTTTCTCGCCTAATTGACGCAGCTTGTACCATGCTAAGGTACGGGCATCTTCGGGTACGTTGACTTTTCGCAACACCATGTTGGCTAAAATGTCTAAATATTTTCGCTGCAATCCCCGACGTAAACTGGAGATTTCGATGTCTTTGTCTTTTGGTTTCAATACTTCCGTCCAAATGCTGTCTTGAAGCGTATTAAATAGCTCTGGCAATGTCAGTGCTTCTCCCGACTTACTTTTCAACTCAATATCTTTGAGACGAGAAAGGCGATCGCTCGAAAGTAAATCGTACAACACCATGTTCTGCATGAATAGTACTAAGTCGTGGATGGGATAGTCCAACCGACCTACTTGAGGATTGCTTCCCCAATGCCGCCAACGTGATGGTGCTAATTTATTCAGCAGTTCGGGAGAGAAATTAAAAGCATCTTCAGCAAAGATGTAATCTCCTAATACTTCTAAGGCTTGCCGCTGTTTTTCGACAGGTACGGGTTCAAATGGCAACCGAGTTTGGTCTTTACTGGCGTAAACTCGGTAGAATGACTGACCGCCAATGTATTTTGATGTGTAGTAAATTTGTTGAAAATAGTTACTTAATACTGCACCAAAGCGATCGCGCACGTCGCTGTAACTTTCTCCTTCTAGAGGATATCGCTTGTTGATTCTATCCCACATTTTGCGAGCGTTATCCATCTGCCATTGGGAATAAAGCAGTACGTTAGAACTATTATCCCAGGCATCGGCTGTGGGATCTAAGTCGTATACGTCTTCATCTGTAGCATAGCTATACTCGGGTTTATAAGATTGGGAAGCGATTTTTCGTAAAGCTGGCTTTTCGGCGTTTGTGGACGCAGCCTTGATTTGAGAATAACCGTATTTTACTGCCCATGCATCGTATGGTCCAATTATGCTGGGGAAATAATCTCCCTGCTTAACGCTTTCTGGGGCAATATTAGGAGGAATATAGTCCATAACCGAAGCTACTTGCCCGCGAGTACGAGTAATACTTCTGTTGTTCATTTCTTTGGGAGACAGCATGGTGCTTCCTCGGAAATTATGTCTCAAACCCAAAGTATGCCCGACTTCATGAGCAACAATCAACCGTAAATATTGGTGAAGATATTCTTTAGTTTCCTGACTGGTTGGTGGTAAGTCTCGCAGCAGAGAAATCGCTAATTTACCATAACCAAATTGATTGGTAGCTTCTATTCCATAACAAAGATCGTATCTGCTAGCTAATGTAGATAAACGCTCTACAACTTCTTCTAATGCGGATAGCTCTGTAGAATCATTATTTTCTGCTTCTAAATTATTGCTACACAATAGACGATTTTGCATCATCGCCGATAAAGAAGTAAGTTTTTTCGACTGGGTAGGTTGAACCATTTGTCGATAATCTTTCTTCAGAGAACTAACTAGACTAGCATCTATCAAGATATCTGCGTCTAGAATTTCTCCCGTCAAGGGATTAACGCGGGATGGTCCCATTGCAAAATACCCGTCAACTGTGTTAATCCAGCGGATGGTATTGTAACGGATGTCTGAGGGGTCCCAAGTGGCGGTGTCGGGCATCTGCTTGACTTGAATGGCATTTTTAAACCCAGCGGCTTCAAACGCCCGATTCCACATCAAAACGCCTTCTTTAATAGCTTCCCGATATTCGTAAGGTGTAGCGTTATCGATCCAATAAACAATCGGTTTTTTCGGTTCGGAAATACTCGCGTTTGGATATTTCTTTTCCAAATTCCACCGATTTACATAGCGCACAAATGGATCGCTGGGGTCTTTTGTAGATAAATCTCGATAAGCTGTGATGAAATAACCTACTCTTTCATCGGCTAAACGGGGTTGGTAATTATTCTCTGGTAACTGAGAAAGACTGTAATGAAGCTTGAGAGTAAAACCACGTTTATCGGCTAAGGTTTTAAATTTAGGGCTTCTTAGCTTGGTACTACCAGTCCCCGAAAAATTCAAAACGGACTGAACTTCTATATTCTGAGGAAAAACTTTAGCAGTACCAAAATAAGATGAATCTTTACTTCCCGGTACTCCCAAACTGGAAGATAATCCAGCTAAATCTGTAAGCAATAAATCCCCTAAATCGATCAGCACGCTCTTACGCTGCGGATGAATGCTTTTAATTTTGACTCTATAAAGAACAGAATCGCTGAAGGATCTAGCCAAAGAACGGACTTGAGGATCTCCTTCCTGAGTACGGAAGTTGACGTTACGAACTACAAAATGTAAATTATCACCTACACGCTCAAAGTAAAACAGAAAATCCTGCAAAGGCATTCCACTGTAAATACCGGCTTCACCAATACCCGATTCTAAAGTTGCTGTTGCTAGATAATTTTTCTTAAACTGTGTTGGTTGAACTTCTAAATAGATTTTATTTTTTTCTTTATCCCTGTAAAGGGTAAACAAACCTTTTGAAACTTTTGTATCTTTAGTAACTTTATCGAAAGCTTTGAAAGCATCTTTTTTTGCTGGTTTCGGTTTCTTAACAGGTTTTTTATCTGCTTTATTTAATTGTAACAAAGGCTGTTGCGCTACTTTTTTTGTATCATTAACTACCCAAGTAAATTGTTCTGGCTGTACTTCTTTCTCCCCAAGTACCCATACTTTTCCTGGTGATAGTTTTTCGATACTCGCTCTCTTAATTTTGTTTACTGTACGAGAATCGTTAATTTTTTTTGCTTTACGCGACTGCATAGCTGGATTTAACGTTACTGCAACGGCAGTCGTTGCAGCTAGTGACTTGAGACCAAAAGTTGCTACAGCTAAATACAAACCCTGTAACAAAATTAAATAAACACTCTTTTTTTTCATCCGAATAATCTCCGGGCTACTTAGCCTAATTCATTTGCAATGCTTACAGAGCATGAATGCATACCAGTTGCTCTCCCCTCAGTTACTCACCGTATTTATATGGTCGATCTTCAAAACTAAAAATATATTAAATGCCTTATATCAAGCAGAAACCTTTTTTGTTCGGATGAATATGACATCTTTTAGTTTTTTTGTCCCTTTTTGCTGTAGTATTCTTCCTAACAATTGCTTCTGTCTCAAACAGTGCGTATTAAGAACGAAAGCCGAGCAAAAAATATACTGGGAAGATAGTATAACAATCAAATCCGGAAAATTCCGTTTTTGAGAAACGAAAAACTATTCAACTTGAGATTTTAGCAATTGGAGGATGACAAATTGTATAGCAACGGTCAGGTAGCCGTTATTATACCCAATTGTAGTTTAGTTGGTCGTAGTAAATCATACTACTGGCTTTTTGTTTAAAAACCCACTGAGTTGAAGCAAATATTCAGGTAAGCTCTTTTTAGTTAGCTAATATATAGTATCAAAATATACAAATGGTGCAGATAGAATTTCTCAAACAACTCTGGAGAAATTGTTTGAGGCAGTCTCGGTTGGAAGACGTGCTTCATACAGCATCCGGAGAAAGTAAGATAATTACGATGCCCGCACTTAGCGATCGATTGCCTTCACAACAAGTAGAGTGTAAAGAAAATAATTTGCTTTCAATTAGTTTTGAGGAAAAACTACAAGCAAGTTTAATAGAATGGGCGCAAACGAGCAATGGTTTTACATCTAATATAGACATAGATAAGCAACAGTTTTACAAAGATATTTATGCTGTATTGTCTAATATTGCACTGAAGCCAGAAGTTGTGGAATCTGCAATAAAGCGGTTTATGACAAGCAGAAAAGCAAATCCAATAACTCTTTTTAGAAAATTAGAAGATTTTTATAATCGCTGGTGTGATGGTGAATTTATTGATGCCGCACCAGATCGTAACTTGCCTCAAAAGCAAATGTTGCAGTTGAAACGGCAAAACATCGTTACTGGTTTGCGGAAAGTAGACATAAATACTGGACTGAATGTAATGATTTTGCTTTTAAAGTTACACAGATTTCAAGAGCAAAGTAATAAGGGACTTGCTGAAATTACTTTTTATTCATCTGGAAAGCCTGATAGCGAGAACTTTTTCACATCTAAGCTGCTGCGGGTAATTAACTATAGCGATTCTGTTGAAATAGGTAATTTTAGTAACGTGGTTGGCGCATTTTTAGAAGGTGCCCTGCTAGAAAACGTTTATTTAGGGGATGCAAACCTTACAGGCGCTAATTTGAGCGGTGCCAACCTTGAAAGTGCTTATTTGGGAGACGCTAATCTTACAGGAGTACAAGCCAAAAAAACCAACCTTTCTAATGCTAACCTTGGTGATGCAAATTTAAGCGGAGCCGATATCACAGAAGCCAATCTGACTCATTGCGACTTGACTCATTGTAATTTGAGCGGTGCCGATCTAAGCGGTGCGGATTTGAGTGGAGCGGATCTAAGCTATGCAAATCTAGCTACTGCTAATTTAGCTGGTGTAAATTTAGCTGGTGCGAATTTAACTAGTGCAAATCTTAGAGATACAGATTTGAGTGGCGCTAACCTGAAAAATTCCGTTGCTTTTGCTGCTAATTTAAGCGATGCGAACCTAACTGGCGTGGAATTAAGCTATGCCGACTTGTGCCGCGCCGATCTTAGCGGCGTGAATCTTAGAGGCTCTACTCTTAAAGGTACAAACCTTAGCGACTCTTTACTGTTCGGTACTAACTTTACCGAAGCTATATTACTTGCAGCCGATCTTAGCTACGCCAAACTCAATGGGGCTAACCTCAACAGCGCTAATTTGCAAGGAGCAATTATTTTAGGTGCCGATTTAGGAGGTGTTGATTTAAATAAAGTGATTCTTCACGAAGCTGACTTGAGTGGAGTAACTTTGAGCGAAGCAGATTTAAGCGGTGCGGATCTCAGCGACGCGATTTTACTTGGTACCGATTTAAGTTATGCGAATTTGCAGAGCGCTAATCTCAGCGGTAGTAATCTGACTGGGGCTATTTTTAACGGCGCTGACTTGAGCCATACCAACCTTAGCTATGCGATTCTTGGTGGTGCCGATTTAAGTGAAGCTAACTTGGAAAATAGCAGTTGGAATGAAAATTTGGAATGGGAAAATGTTCGCGGTTTGGATAAAGCATTGAATATTCCTGAAGCTTTAAAAGATAAATTGAGACTTTAGGTTGAACTTTAGAAAAATTTAAGCTTTACCAAACTTTACATTTATGAGGTAAACCGTTAAAGTTCATTGCGAAAACTGCCGAATAAATTTCTTTGATAATAAGTTCTGATATGCTCGCATAAATGGCAATCAAAAAGGAGAACACTGTGGCAATGGAATCAAATACCGTTACAGGTAATCAAGTAGCACGTGAAGAATTCAGCGAATATGTTGCTCACTTGCAATTTCATATGACTCTACAGGCTCGCAATCTGGTTCCAAGCCTCAAACAGAATTCGATTGACAGCCGAGGAGAACTACTTCATCAAACTCAAGCTGATTTTGAAAAGATTATTTCTAGACAAGCATTATAAACCATTAACTAAACTTAACAAAAATTAAATACAATGAAAACAGTTCTTGTTGAGAATACTTACTTATTATTCTCTTTAAGGGCTGTTTTTTATGATCAAGTGAGCAAAATCACTCTTTTGATGCAACGGTTAACAACGTAAAGCCGTTAATATAATTGCAGTACTTCTTAGTAATTACATTATATTTAAGGCTTAAGGTTGGACGGAGATGAAAATGACATCATTACTTTCCCAGAATATTAATATCGTTATTCGACAAGTCCAATACCGGGATTTGGATGATATCGAACGTCTTTCCCAAGAGTCATTCGCAGCCCAAAACCTTTCGGAAGAACACTTTGCAACGCAGCAGGCACAAAAACTGCGGCGTAATTTTGGATTACTGAAATTTTTAAGTTGGTTTCCCAACCCCTTACAGCATCGTCTTTGCGCTTATGTAGCAGAACAAGGACGTACTATGTTGGGAATTGTTCAGGTATCGCCATTCAATAAAACACGCAGTACTTGGCGCGTAGATCGGGTGATGCTAGAGAAATCTGTCAACAAGCAGGCAATTGGCTCTCAACTTTTGCGCTACTGCTTTGAATCGATCTTAGAAGCTCGAACCTGGATTTTAGAAGCCAACGTCAACGACAAAGAAGCCTTAGCCCTTTATCGGCAAAACGGATTTCAGCGTTTGGCTGAAATGACATACTGGGAAGTTGAACCAGAATTACTAGCTTCTCTGGCACAAGCAGAACCAGATTTACCTAATCTGTTACCTGTAAGTAATGCAGATGCTCAGTTACTGTATCAACTCGATACAGCATCAATGCCGCCTTTGGTACGTCAGGTATTTGATCGCCAAACTCATGATTTTAAAACTGGCTTAATCGGAGCTTTAGCCGATGCAGTTAAGCAGTGGTTGACAAAATCAGAAATAGTTAGCGGTTACGTATTTGAACCCCAAAGAAAAGCAGCAATTGGCTATTTTCAACTGAAAATCGATCGTAAAGGAGAAGCACAACACCTTGCGACCTTAACCGTTCATCCAGCATATACTTGGCTGTATCCAGAGCTACTATCTCAAATGGCTCGCATAACTCAAGATTTTCCTTCCTCTTCCCTGAAAGTTGCTTCAGCAGACTATCAGCCAGAAGGAGAAGAATATCTGGAGCAAATAGGAGCAAGTCGTATAGAACATACATTAATTATGTCTCGTTCCGTATGGCACAAAGTACGGGAATCGAAATTTGTTTCCTTAGAAGGAATTCAGCTACCAGAAATGCTCCAAGGATTGCAGCCAGCCCGCAAACCTATACCCGGTGGAATGTTGTGGAAGCAAGAAAAAAGACGGGAAATGTTAGAGAGAGCAAAATTAAACAAATTATCTAAATTATCCCAAGATAATATTGCTTTACCATACAAAAAAAGTAACTTAGAAGGGAATTCCCAAAAGCCTTCAACCGACAATCCACAGGAGTAACAACTTGGTTCCGCAAGAGGAAAGAGAAGATCGAGCAAACGCCCCCGAATTCTCTCACACTCCAACAAACACAAAGCAAACCTCCTATATATCCGCTTTAGGATTAGATGTAGGTCAAAAAAGAATTGGTATAGCAGGGTGCGATCGCACTGGTTTAATTGCGAGTGGAATTACCACGTTGCATCGCACATCTTTTGACCGAGATATCAAGTTATTACAGCAAATAATCCAAGAAAGAGACGTAGAAATTTTGGTAGTTGGGCTACCCTATTCTATGGACGGTTCGATAGGGTTTCAAGCGCGTCACGTGCAGAAATTTACCAAAAGAATCACAGCAATATTGAAATTACCTGTAGAATACGTAGACGAACGTTTAACTTCGTATCAAGCAGAACAAATGATAATTGCCGAAAAACGTTCTCCTTCCCGCAACAAAGGATTAATCGATCGAAAAGCAGCAGCACTAATCCTGCAACAATGGTTAGACATGAGACGGCAGCGAATAGCATTGGATGAAAAAAACGCTTAATTTTAAAAGCTTTTCACATGATATTCTGGATATTGCAAGAGTTAGAATTAATAATCGTTAGTATTTTACGGTGAAGAATTTTTTGCGCTCGCGATAGAGAAATCTATTTTCAAGCTGGTATTAATATTTGTTCATTTTACTCGGCTATGTATCCACCTCAATTTCCAGAAGAAAACGACCGTTTCCAATCAAAATTCCATCACCTTGACTGATGAAAATGGAAGGGCACTTGAATGTTATGTCGAGCATTCGCTTGAAGTAGATGAGCAAGAGTATTTTTTATTGCTTCCTGTTGACTCACCTGTAGAAATTTTTGCTTGGCAAACCGATGGTGACGGAGAAGAAGCCGTTCTTGTCGAAGATGATGTGACAATAGAACAGATATTTAGCACTGCTCAAGCTGTTTTATCCGAGCAAAATTTAGTTTTAAGAAACACGGCTTACGCTTTAACAGCTGCCGGAGAATTGCCGACTATAGAAGAGTCAGACATTTTTACCTTAGAAATTGAAGACGAAGAGGCAGATTTAGAACCGGAGCAATTACAGTTATTAGCAAGTTTTTATTGCGAAGAACAAGAATACGCAATTTACACGCCTTTAGATCCCTTGCTATTTTTTGCCCGCATAAATTCAGAAGGAACCCCAGAATTGCTTTCACCTGAAGAGTTTCGTGAATTTCAGCCATTATTAGAAGAACATCTTTTTAATGAAGTTGAATAGGAATTAACTTAATTTTTATTCTTAATTTCAAAGTATAAAATATTGTCAATAATAATGTAGAGACGTAGCAGTGCTACGTCTTTTTAATTTTTGACGAAGTTAGATAAATTTGCAAATTGAAAATGAAAAACGGGCAGGGATGCCCGTACCACAAGAGTTTTTTATATTAATTTGTAGGGTGTGTTACGGCTAAAATAACTTACCGATATAAATTGCAAATTATGAAATGCCGTAACGCACCATCAATAATTAGAATAAGCCTTATAAATTATATATTTTAAAATCAAATTATGATGAATAAAGCTTTGAGAAGCGCATGGCGAGAATTTCAGCAGATGATTTCTCAAATAGACAATCGAGATAATCAAGTAAGTATATTTGAATGCATTAAACACTGGTATTTTGGAAACAAAAAAATGTTGTCATCGCATCTAACAGAAGAATATGGGTTAGAAGAATTAATAAATATAGATACAAAAGATTTTCCGCTTGAAAAATCAGAATGCAGTCCAGAAGACATCAAACGTTATCTTAAAATAGAGTTTTCAAGCGAACAATCAATGATTGCCTCTTTAAGAGATCAATTATGGGAACTTATTGTTTTAGCAGTAGATATTGAATGTCAACGTTGTGGCAAATTAGAGATGTCAGCTTTGTTTAATATAGAGACAGAAACGGTTTTTTTTGAATGTACTCAGTGTGGTTGGGTAAAAACAATTGATGAGCAACCAGTTGAATCTATTAAAAAGATACGTTTAGCAACAAATCAAGATTTAAAAGTAGCTGGGTTAATATAATTTTTTTATGAATAACATTAAGTGTGTATTACAGCATTAAAATCCCTGGCTCGTAGTAAGCGATTTATCGCTTTGTTTTCCGAAGCTAAGGTTAAAAGGACTGAAGTCCTTACTACGAACAAAAGTTGATTTAAAATCAAAATGAATAATTCACGTTTAACAAAAATAAGTAAATATCTCAGCAAACATTTACGCCATCAGCCAGAAAGAATTGGTACTAAATTAGCCGTTGGTGGTTGGGTTGAAGTTAATGAATTATTAGAAGCCTGTAGAAAAAATAAATTTCCTGTTACTCGCGCTGATTTAGAAGAAGTTGTTGCTACAAACGATAAAAAACGCTTTTCTTTTGATTCAACTGGAACTAAAATTCGTGCAAATCAAGGGCACAGTGTAGAAGTCGATTTACAGTTGTTACCATCCGTTCCTCCCGATGTACTTTATCACGGTACCGGACATAAAACGGTTGAAATAATTATGCAAAATGGACTTCGTAAAATGTCTCGTCATCACGTACATTTATCGTTTGATATTGGTACGGCAAAAAAAGTTGGCGCAAGACATGGGAAAGCCGTAGTTTTTGAAATTAATGCTGCAAAAATGTATGAAGCGGGTTTCGTTTTCTACTGTTCCGATAACGGAGTATGGTTGACGGATAATGTTCCGGTAGAGTATTTGAAAGTTAGGAGTTAGTAGTAGCGCTTTAGCGCATCCGGGTTCGGAATTCGGATGCGCTAAAGCGCTACTACCAACCATGATTACCAATTTTTCATCAAACATTCGGCAATTCGTTTTGCTGCACCAGGTTTACCCATGCGTCGTGCGCCGTTTTTGGCTATTGCGTGCAGTCTATCAGGGTTTGCAAAAAGGCTTTTGATTTCAGAAGCTACATCGGTAGGTTGTTCGACTAAGATCGCTGAGGAGCCTAAAAGACGGGTTTGGGCTTCGGCGAATGCAAAAGTAAATTGAGGTCCCTTTCCGGGTACGATAAATGCTGGTTTGCCCAAGCCTATAAACTGTTCGGTGGCTGTACCTGCCATCGCGATCGCAATGTCTCCCAAGTGCAAGCAGTCGTTATAAGCAGTTTGAGTCAAAATCATGTATGCATTTTTTTGCTCAAACGTCAATGCTTGGTCGTCGGGAATTTTCATGGGTGATTCTTGGTTGGGTACAATATTCCAGCCTTGATTTTTGAGGGTTTTGGCTAAAATATCGCAGTCTAAACCGGGGGCAATACCTGCTAAGAATACAAGATTGCCGGAAGTATGTCCGCTGAAATCTTGTTGGTGGAAGAGTGATATTAATCCAGAAACTGCAACTGTAATTTTTTCCCAATTTTCGTAAGCTTCTGGAGTGCGGGAACCGGGTAACAAGGTGACTGCTAAAGGACGCTCTAATTCTTGTTTTCGGGTATCGGTAGTATAAAATTTTTGTAAAGGAAAGCTGGGATCTAAGCCATCCATCATTGGATTACCAAGATCGAAAGCGGGAATTTTCCACTGTTTTAATATTTCTGTGGTTAAAGAATCTCTCGGAAATACAGCTTTGCAACGGCTGCGACTCATTAACCATCTTTCCCAAGGTAGGTAATCTGAACCACTCCAGCCTTCCCAACGTTCGGCTTTAGTTTTTCTTTTGAGCCATCCAGTTTCATCTCGCAGATAGTATTCCGATTTAGCCGTACCAACAAAAGCATATTCAGAACCGCTCAACCAAGCGAACAATAACGGTACGATATCCCCTACAGCCAAAATTTTTGTGGAATAGCCAGATTTCTGTTGAGTTTTTACCCAGCGACGCACGGCTTTTAGTTGATTAATAGTTAGTTGCAGCAAACCGCCACGAACATCTCTGGCTAATTGCCGACTGTCCATGTATATAAAACCACCGCTCGGCATCGAACGTACTGAAGCAATTACGGGAATATTTAGCTGTGCGTAGGCACGCCCTTCACCCACCAAAGGTAAAGCGAAGATTTCCGGTGCGGAGGTTTGCTGTTGCAATTCCCGTAAAATCCGGACTGCGATCGCATCTTCCCCATGCCCGTTGCTTAAGGCTAATAAGCGTAAATTAGAAGTCGTGGCTTGTGTTTTTTCAGTAAAGGGAAGAGGTAATATTTCACTCATGAGAAACAAAAATTTTTGATTAGCTGTCTCAAAAGGTAAGAGGGATATATAAAGTTATAAAAAAACCGAAGAAATTGGAAGTTAGTATTATCCCCGTTGGCGAACCCAATCATCAAAACTCATTATCAAAATACACACTAACTTCAGTTCTTCAGGCTAAATATTATGCGAATTTCTTCTGCTGCTATTTTGACTTTAGCTGCGTTAGCGGCTAGCAATGTTGATAACCAGGCTACTGCTGCAACCGATTCGACTCCTGTTTCCGACAAGGAAAAAGGTAAAAGCGTCGTCATTCCGGTAGTTGAGGATACCCCTGCACCAATACAAGCTATTGCTCAACCAGAAACTTTAGCAGTCGGGCAGTTTTCATCAGTTACCAGTGACCAGTCACCAGTTATCAATGAACAATTATCAGTTAACAATAATCAGGTAAAGGTTAAAAAGCAAGAAAAAGAAAAAGAAAAAGAACAACAAACACAAATAGTAATTAAAAATTCTTCCTCTCCCAATCCCCCAATCTCCCCCTCTCCTCCTCTCCCTCCTTCACAAATTCCTGTAAAAACCAATAGTGATTTTGTAGTTCCTGCTAGTAGCGTGCGAATAGTAGGGGTGACTCCGGAGTTACAGGAAGTTATCAAAGGTGTAATCAAAACTCAACAGGGAGGCGATACCAGTCAAACTCAGTTAAAACAAGATGTTGCGGCGATTTCGGAGACTGGTTTATTTGCTGGAGCTACTGTCAACAGCCGCAGTGACGAGCAGGGTTTGAGCGTGGTATATCAGGTAAAACCCTTAGTTGTGCGATCGCTGCAACTGTCTAATGCGAAAGCTCTTTCTTACCAGGTTGCTCAAAAAGTATTTGCTACGCAAATTGGCAAGCCCATTAGTCCGGTTGCGATGAAAAAAGCGGTAGAAGATATTAATAAGTGGTATGCCGAAAATAATTATAGTTTGGCACGGATAACTTCAATCAAACCCAACCGTCAGGGGGTATTAGATGTAAGTGTTGCCGAAGGTTTGATCGAAAATGTTAAATTCCGTTTTGTTAACGATGATAATAAGACTGTTAATAAAAAAGGTAGACCAATTGCAGGGCGTACTCAAACTGAGTTTTTGGAAAAGCAAATAAAGCTGAAATCCGGTCAAATATTCCAAGATAGCCTGGTTAGACAGGACATACAGCGGTTGTATGCTACTGGATTATTTGAAAGAGTAAATTTGAAAGTTGAAGGCGATGCTAACAAACTTGATGTAGTTTACTACATTAAGGAAACTGGAACGCGGTCTGTAAATGTAGGTGGTAATTACAGTGCCGACCAAGGAATTGTAGGTACTGTAAACTACAACGACAAAAATGTTGGTGGTGTCAACGAAAATTTAAACGTTAATCTCCAAGTTTCTCGGCGCGATTTAAACTTTGATACTAGATTTACCAGCCCTTATCGAGCTACTAACCCCGATAACTACGGTTACAGTATTAATGCTTTTCGCAAACGTCAACTTTCGAGTACTTTCGATAACGATATCAAGCTCGCAAACGGCGATAAAGTCAGGGAAGGAAAATTTGGTGGTAGTGTAAGCCTTCAACGTCCGATTGACGGATGGAATACCAGTTTGGGATTTAACTACACCCGCGTTAGTATCAGCGACAGCAAAGGAAAAGTTACTGCAAATGATGCTCAAAATAATCCTTTGACTAAAAGCGGTACGGGTATTGATGATTTAGCTACTGTATCTCTAAATGCCGTTAAAGATCGTCGCGATAATCCCTTTAACCCCACCAAAGGTTCTGTCCTCAAGTTAAGTACGGAACAATCGCTTCCCTTCGGACAAGGGGAAATATCAATGAACCGTGTAAAGGCTGATTATACACAGTTTGTACCAGTAGAATTATTTAAATCTTCTAAAAATCAAGTATTTGCCTTTAACGTTCAAGCAGGTACGGTAATCGGGGATTTACCACCTTATGAAACTTTTGATTTAGGCGGTTCTAATTCGGTTCGCGGTTACGGGGCTGGTGATGTTGGTAACGGTCGTTCTTACGTATTAGCTTCAGCAGAATATCGCTTTCCTCTCCCAGTCTTAGATTCATTAGGAGGGGTACTATTCGCTGACTTTGCTACAGATTTGGGTTCCGGGGATACGGTAATAGGAGATCCTGCTGGAGTACGCGGTAAACCTGGTGAAGGATTTGGATATGGTGCTGGAGTACGTCTAAATTCACCTTTAGGTTTAATTCGTGCCGACTACGGTATTAATAATCAAGGTGATACTAAAGTACATTTTGGTATTGGTCAGCGGTTTTGACAGTGAGCGGTGAGCAGTGAGCAGTTGTAGAGACGCGATAGCGCTTAACGGAGCGTACTGTAGGTATTGCGTCGTGCCCATAGGGCATTATATCGCGTCTTATCACTCTGCATTCTGTGGTAGTTCAAAATTTTACGATCGAGGAACGTCCGGGAAATTAGACTTTCTAACCTAAAAATGGTATAATATTGCTCTAAATTTGATTTGTCTTTTATTTAATTATAAAATTAGCTAATATCTACTTAGATCCGCATATCAGCAATTGATGGACTATTAGTTATAGTTAACTAAATCGGGGTAAATATTTTTATTATTTAAGTGGTATTTTCTACTGCTGGTTACTTATACTTGCCAAAAAATAGAATATTAAAGTTTAATATGCAATTAGAAAAAGCAATAAATTAAAACAAACTAGATTTCTGTAGTATTTTTTACTATTTTTCAGCTTTAGTTTTCAAATTATCTAAGTAACGAGCTAGTCCTAGTTTAAAATTGGTAATTAGATTGCCCGTGCCCAATTGTTAAATCCCAAAGTTAAATCACTATGCTAACTGGTAAAACCTTACAGGGTGGTAAATATACTATCAACCAGGAAATTGGAAGGGGTGGTTTTGGTATTACCTACAAAGCAACTCATCATTTCCTACATCAGGAAGTGGTGATTAAAACCCTTAACCATAAACTCCAAAAGCATCCGGATTTCGCTAAATTTGAAAGTCAATTCCAGGATGAGGCTAGAAGACTTGCTAGTTGCGTTCATCCTAATATTGTGCGAGTCAGCGACTTCTTTGTAGAAGCTGATTTTCCTTATATGGTGATGGAATATATTCCTGGTGAAACCTTGGGTGAAGCATTTGTGATGCCGGGAATATCTTTACCCGAAGATCAAGCAATTCATTATATTCGTCAAGTTGGTGCGGCTTTAGGAGCAGTACATCAAAAAGGTTTACTGCACCGGGATATCAAGCCAGATAATATTATTCTTCGTCAAAACACTAACGAAGTAATTTTAATTGATTTTGGTATTGCGCGGGAATTTAACACTGGGGTAAAACAAGCCCATACCGGAATGGTTTCTGAAGGCTATTCTCCAATGGAACAATACCTGACAAACGCAAAGCGATCGCCAGCTACTGATGTATACGGTTTGGCATCTACGCTGTACGCATTGTTAACCGGGCAAGTACCAATGCCGGTATTGTTGCGCGATAAAGAAAAAATGCCCTCTCCTCGCGAATTGCAGCCGCATTTGAGTGCTGCGGTGAATCAAGCGGTAATGCGCGGAATGGCTGTAGAAGCGCGTTTTCGTCCGCAGACGATAGTAGATTGGTTGGATTCATTACCTGAAATCGGAAGAAGAACTGTAATTCAACCAGTATCGACTCATGCAGTACCAACTATTGATTTATCTACCCAGGAATACGAGCCACCTTTACCACCACCGGCTGTAGCCGTAGTAAATCCTGATATACCATCTGCGCGAGTAAATCCAGATGAAGCAACTACCCACGCACAAAAACCTTGGTTTAAGAAAGTACCTTCACCTAGAGTTTTGATTAGTACTGGTGTCGCAATTTTTGGGGTTACATTGGGTTTTGGCCTTACTAAGATTGCTTCTACTGCCGAAAAACAGCCAAAAGTGGCACCAATTAATGAAACAGCCGCCGAAATACTACCTAGTATAGAATTAACTCCTTCGCCTTCATTTTCACCTTTACCTTCACCGCAAGAAACAGAAGATGCGAAAGTTGAGGAAACACCTTCAAGCACAACAGCTACAAAGCAAAGAAGGATTAGAAAGAGAAACTAGAACCAAATCAGCAGCAAGTTATACTCCTAAACGCCGTAGACGCAGCAGTAATACTTCGAGAAGTAGATCAACTCGTAAAAAATCATCTTCACCTTCTAGGGTGATTAAGAAGAAATCTACTTCAACTTCAAGTCAATCAACAAAAGGCAACTCATCGAATAACAACAATAGTTCTTCAGGAGCATCGCAAACACAGCGTAGTAACAGCACTAAACCTAAAACAACTTCTACTCCACCCAAAAAAATAGTTCCTTCACCATCTTTAGTAGAAAGACTCAGAAAAGTCAGAGATTCTCGTAATGATAGTTCATCTTCTAAAAATAGCGTCAAATTGAAACCCGTTAAGAAGCCTAGTAAACCCGTGGTGATACCAGTAACACCAGCAAAACAATCAAAAAATTCCAATCCTCCAGCAGTGGTAGTACCAACTAATCAGGAGTAGAGAGTAGGGAGTAGGGAGTAGAGAGTAGGGAGTAGGAAGTAGAGAGTAGGGAGTAGAGAGTAGGGAGTAGAGAGTAGAGAGTGGGGAGTAGGGAGTAGGAAGTAGGGAGTAGGAAGTAGAGAGTAGGGAGTAGGAAGTAGAGAGTAGGGGGAGAAGAAATTACATTGTTTCCCTATTCCCCATTCCCCATTCCCTCTTTTGCAACTATTTAATGCCACGTAGTAAGTACGGAGCCAAGCTATTATTTTTGAGTTTTCATTTCAACTTATTCTTCCTACTCGCTACTCCCTACAGCTTTAGAAATAGCGAGTTTTTTTTCGATTTGCTCTATTGCAGCTTGCCAAACTTCATACCCGTTTAAACTTAAGTGCAAGCCATCGGTAGTTAATTCTTGTCGTAAATCGCCTTTAAAATCAGTGAACCATTTATGAATATTTACGTAATTAACTCCTTCTTCTTTGGCGATACGTGCTAATTGCCCGTTGAGGTTGCGAATGCGGGTGTTAGGAATTTTTGGGCGACGAGTTGGTAATATTGACTGAATAATAATATGACTATTAGGATGAGTAATCTTCAAACGACGAACAATCCGACGATGATTGCTCAAAATTATTTTATCTGACGTACCTTTTCTTAAGTCGTTTACTCCAGCCATGAGATAAATTGCTTCTGGCTTTGTCGCAGAGAATGCAGATAGTCTTGTAAGTATTCCAGTGGAAGTATCGCCTGAGATGCCTTGATTTAACCATAACTTTCCATTGGGAAGTCCATTCGTCGGAAACCATAAACTCAAAGAATCGCCTAGCATAATACTCAAACGATTCTTTCCTTGCCCTTTAGTCATTGCTCTAGCTTCTAAGGCTAACAATCTTTTCCAGTCTTGATATGTTAATTTAGGCTTTCTTCTAGTAATTAGCAGCGATTGCACTTTATCGTTAGCCAAGCGGGTATAAATATAACCTGCTTTTAGAGCAGCTAATCTTTCGTAATAAAGTTGGCTTCCAGAAATTAATCTTCTTCTTACAGGTTGAGGAGGATTATAAGAAGATTGTGCTGGTGTTGAAAAGCTTTGAGGTATAGAGTCAGATGCAGAAGCTGCATCTTCAAGTTTTTTTTGCCAACCATTTTTCCGATTTAACAAAGGCTGATAGTGTTCCGGTTTGAGCGCTGATAGCCGTGGTAAAGCCGATGTCGGCACCGTCAATCCGATTAACAAGCTTGCTGCCAGTAAATAAAAATCTCTCATATTATTTTTTCTTTCCTCCCTGCTTACTCAAATAACGGCATTAGCTTGCTGAATTGACGAAAAATAGCAATGAAAGCTAATTTATTACATTTATCATTTTCAAATACATCTTATAGAGATGTAAAGCGACTTTTTACTGGATTTATTAAATTCTCTGCAAAGAAATTTCGGTATACTCGGAGACTTGATAAAGTTTTTACAATTAAGTACTAAAATTCAGCAAATCTACATAAGTATATCCACAAGTATTTTAGCTTTGCTTGAAAAATAGTCATAAAAAAGCGCAGTCACCTTAACTGCGAATTAATACAGAACTTATTTAAGCTCATTTTTGTAAACCTCATGTCAAAATAATTCAAAAAGTGGTCACTGACGGGACAAGCTACGTTAAGGTAATTTATACGTGAGTATTGTAATATTTACTTAATTTCGCTATCGTCGAATCTATACTTGCTTCCTATCAGATAATTTTCATTAATTTCAAAAGACATCCAACGGCGTTGTAAAGTTTCCGCGACAAAACCTGTTGTATTAGAACCTGCAAAGGGATCTAATACAATATCACTCTCGTCTGTCAAAAATCTAATGAAGAACTCCGCAAAACCACGGGGAAAACGTGCTGGATGAGGTTTGATTCCCGCTTGTTTGCAGTGTCGCATATAAGCACTGTTTGATTCGGTGTTAGCAATTTCTAGCAAATTTGGTGGAATTGCCCCTTTATTATCTTTCTGAAATTTATCAGAAATATCGTGTCCGCTGGGACGTAATTTTGCTTTATAACCTTTTTCAAGCAAATTTTTCATGCTTTTGCTGTAAGGCTTCAAAACTTTTCGGTTATCGGCTTTGGGATGAGGCGTTTTCGACAACCACCAAACTGAATTAACAGAATCTTTCACTCGTATACGTCTAATAGTTACCCATTCAGCAGGAGTAGGTAATCTGGAAGGATTGTAATGATAAAATTCTTGAGCAAGATAAAAGCCAACTTCCTTACACAGTTTGACTAAAAGCTCGTATTGGTAAATACTGCGAATCGGATTACCGGGAAGATAAGTGCCGCCCAAATCTAATACGAAAGAGCCATTTTCTGCAAGCACTCTTTTAAATTGATCGGCAAAAGGTAAAAACCATTCTATATATTTATCCGCGCTTTCGTTGCCGTATTCTTTTTTGCGAGTTAGCGCGAATGGTGGGGAAGTAAGAATTAAATTTATACTGTTTTCTGGGATTGATTTTGTTAATTCTAAGCTGTCTCCTAAGTAGGTAGCGCCATTTTTTGTGGAGTAGTAGGGGGGGAGTTGGGTTAAGTTTGGGGGATTGTTTTTTTGGGGTTTCAAGTGGTGGTTTTTTCTTTGTAATTTGATTGGACGGGCAGGGATGCCCATCCCACAAGAGTTTTATAATTTTGATTTTTAGTTATCTAGATAATTTTATAGGTAGAGAGCTTACTACACAAGAAGATTATTTGAAAAAATCTGAATTATAAAATTATTCTGATAACTGCCATAAAAAAGGATATTCTTCTGGCATCTTAGAAAGAGCTGCTTTCACTGGATTTTGTCTAATGTATTTCCAATAGTAACCAAACTCTTGCTCGTTTCTCACAATATGGTCGTGTCGTTCATCTTGCCATACCGTTCCTATATGTTTCATTACTTTAGGAATTTGATTGGCACTATAACTTTTAATGCTATGAAGTATACTACTGAGCAACCAAAATTCTTTTTCTGATTTAGGTAAAGGTTTTATTAATATATGTACGTGGTCTACCATTACAACTAAAACAAATATTTTATATCTTTTCTTATTAAAGAATAAGCAACTGTCAAATACAACTTGTCTCGCTTCTGGAGTAAGTTCTAATTTTTCCCAAGTATTAAAAGTAATAAAATAAGTAGAACCTTCTAATTCCCAGTGAGGTAATCGTCTTTGGGAGGTTGTAAATTTTGGTTTTTGCATTTGATTTAAAAAAATATTAAAGTAGGTTTGGGCGGGCAGGGATGCCCCGCAGTCGCTACAAATCTGGGAACCAGAGCAACGCGCTGTTCTCCACCCCACAAGAATTTGAGGATATAAGCTTCTGGTTTTATTTAAATCAATTTTATTCAGTAAATTTTGGTTTGTCTTGTGGATGAAACTTTTTCTGATGCACATCTCACAAGAAATAAGAAAATATTGACTGCTGCTAATCTTAGTTATGCCTTTTTAGATGGGGCTAATCTTAAAGGTGCTAATTTAGAGAGTGCCAACATTTATGAAGTTTCCGTTGTGGGAACTAACTTTGAAAATGCCAACCTGCGAGGAACTGTTGGTTTCTTTGGTGAGGCTCTTGGATCTTTCTATCACAATACTATTATGCGTAACGGTGGTATTTGTACTCAACCGTATACGGAAGAATATTGATTATCTCTTGTGGGGTGGGCATCCCTGCCCGCCATTTATTTCTATTCATTCCCAACCCCCAATTCCATACAAAAAATCCCCCACCTTTCGATGAGGGATTTTTTGTTTTTAACAAGTTACTTACTTCGTTAAAGGTTAACCGCCTACCCTACTCGCCGTTGAGGCTATCAGGAATGCGCCATATGTCAGAATGTAACCCACGGTAAAGTGAGCTAAACCAATCAAACGACCTTGAACGATGGACATTGCAACGGGCTTGTCTTTCCAACGAACTAGGTTCGCTAGAGGTGTGCGCTCGTGTGCCCAAACAAGAGTTTCAATCAATTCTTGCCAGTAACCTCTCCAGGAGATGAGGAACATGAATCCTGTTGCCCAAACAAGGTGTCCGAATAAGAACATCCAAGCCCAGACGGATAAGTTATTCATCCCGTAGGGGTTGTAACCGTTAATCAGCGATGCTGAATAATTCCACAAGTAATCTCGCAGCCAACCCATCAAATATGTTGACGATTCGTTAAACTGCGCTACGTTTCCTTGCCATATACCCAGATGTTTCCAGTGCCAGTAGAACGTTACCCACCCTACTGTATTTAACGACCAGAATAATGCTAGGTAGAAGGAGTCCCAACCGGAGATATCACAAGTACCGCCACGTCCGGGGGCCGTCGCAAGGGAATGCATAACCAAAGTCTTTTTTGTCGGGCATCAATTTGGAACCACGAGCATCCAAAGCACCTTTAACCAAGATTAAAACGGTGGTGTGAATTGCCAACGCGAAGGCGTGGTGTACCAAGAAGTCCCCAGGACCGATGGTTAAGAATAATGAGTTGGTAGTGTTGTTAATGGCATCTACCCAACCAGGCAACCAAGCAGCACCTGCTGTGGATGCAATACTGTCTGAGTTGGATAGCAATGTATCCATGCCGTACAAGACTTTACCGTGAGAAGCTTGAATGAATTGAGCAAATACTGGCTCAATCAAAATCTGCTTTTCAGGTGTACCGAATGCAACAACTACGTCGTTGTGTACGTAAAGGCTTAAGGTGTGGAAACCTAAGAAAAGGGATACCCAGCTTAAGTGGGAGATAATCGCTTCTTTATGCTTCAACACGCGGTCTAGTACGTTGCCTTTGTTTTGTTCTGGGTCATAATCGCGTACCCAGAATATAGCCGCGTGGGCAAAGGCACCAGTCATTAAGAATACTGCAATGTACTGGTGGTGAGTATACAGCGCTGCCTGTGTTGTGTAATCCCTTGCAATAAATGCATAGGGCGGCATTGCGTACATATGCTGCGCTACCAAGGAAGTAATTGTTCCTAATGCTGCCAAAGCTAATGACAACTGGAAGTGCAGAGAGTTGTTGATGGTGTCATACAACCCTTGGTGCGGTAAGTTAAATTGTCCTTCAGTTTTGGTGCCAAAGAACTGCTTAGCATTAAGCATTTCTTTAATGCTGTGACCAATTCCAAAGTTTGTCCGGTACATATGACCGGCAACAATGAAGATTACCGCGATCGCCAAGTGGTGATGAGCCATATCGGTCAACCACAAGGATTCAGTTTGCGGATGGAATCCACCTAAGAAGGTAAGAATCGCCGTACCAGAACCTGTTGATGTACCAAATAGATGGCTTGCAGTATCGGGATCTGCCGCGTAAGCGCCCCAATTTCCGGTGAAGAAGGGCTGCAAACCTGCTGGGTGCGGTAGTGTGCTGAGGAAGTTGTCCCAACCTACGTGCTGTCCGCGAGATTCGGGGATTGCTACGTGTACCAAGTGACCAGTCCAAGCCAAGGAGCTTACACCGAACAAACCTGCCAAGTGGTGGTTTAAACGGGGTTCTGCACTCTTGAACCAAGAAAGACTGGGACGGAACTTAGGTTGTAAATGCAACCAACCAGCAAACAAGAATAACCCTGCTAACAATAGGAGCAACAACGCACCAGAGTAAAGGTCGTTATTTGTCCGCATCCCAATGGTGTACCACCAGTGGTAGACACCAGAGTAAGCGATGTTAACTGGATAATCTACGCCACCTTGAGTAAATGCGTCGATCGCTGGTTTACCAAAGTGAGGGTCCCAAATCGCGTGAGCGATAGGGCTGATATGAAGAGGATCTTTAATCCACTGTTCAAAGTTGCCTTGCCAAGCGACATGGAAATTTAGGCTGGATGCCCATAAGAAAATGATTGCCAGGTGTCCGAAATGAGTTGCGAAAATCTTTTGGTAAAGATTTTCTTCGGTCATCCCATCGTGGCTTTCAAAATCATTACCCATCGCGATCGCATACCAAATCCGACGTGTAGTCGGATCTTGTGCGAGATCCTGGCTAAATTTTGGAAATTTTGTTGCCATAGGTTTTATAAATCCTCTGACATGAGAGCCATTTAATAATTTGAGTTATGAGTTGAGAGTTACGAGTTATGAGTTGAGATTAACCCCTAACTCCTAACTCCTAACTCCTAACTATTGAGCTTGCTAGCCTAACGAAAGAATTCTGGCATGGAAGAATGCCCAAGTGGTAACAATACCACCCAATAAGTAGTGAGCTACTCCTACAGCACGACCTTGAATAATACTCAAAGCGCGAGGCTGTATTGCTGGTGCTACTTTCAATTTGTTGTGCGCCCAGACAATAGACTCAATTAGTTCTTGCCAGTAGCCTCTGCCGCTGAACAGGAACATTAAGCTGAATGCCCATACAAAGTGAGCGCCTAAGAAGAGCAGACCGTAAGCGGAAAGCGCACTTCCGTAAGAGTTGATTACCTGTGAAGCTTGTGCCCACAAGAAGTCGCGCAACCAACCGTTAATGGTAATGGCACTTTGAGCAAAGTTACCGCCAGTCAAATGCGATACGTTGCCTGATGCGTCTACGGTTCCCCAAACATCTGACTGCATCTTCCAACTGAAGTGGAAAATTACAACAGATATACAGTTGTACATCCAGAACAATCCGAGGAATACGTGATCCCAACCGGATACTTGACAAGTACCACCGCGTCCGGGACCGTCGCAAGGGAAACGGAAGCCTAAGTTTGCTTTATCTGGAATTAAGCGAGAACTGCGTGCAAACAGTACGCCTTTCAACAGAATCAAGACGGTAACGTGAATTGTAAAGGCGTGGATGTGGTGAACCATGAAGTCAGCGGTACCCAAAGCAATGGGCATCATCGCGACTTTTCCGCCTACAGCTAAAATACCGCCACCGAAAGCATAACTAACGGGTTCTAATGCATTAGGTGCAGTTCCACCAGGTGCCAAAGTGTGTAGATTTTGTACCCACTGAGCAAATACTGGCTGTAATTGAATCGCCGTATCCGAGAACATATCTTGGGGACGACCTAAAGCACGCATGGTGTCGTTGTGAATGTAAAGTCCAAAGCTGTGGAAGCCAAGGAATATACATACCCAGTTCAAGTGAGAGATAATCGCGTCTCTGTGGCGAATTACTCGATCCAAGAGGTTGTCTTGGTTCACTACAGGGTCGTAATCACGAACCATGAATATAGCAGCGTGGGCTGCTCCACCGACGATACAGAAGGCACCAATCCACATATGGTGAGTGAAGATACACAACTGAGTTGCATAGTCAGTTGCCAAATATGGATAAGGAGGCATCGCGTACATATGATGCGCGATGATAATCGTCAGCGAACCCAAGAAAGCAAGGTTAGTTGCTAATTGAGCGTGCCAAGATGTGGTCATGTTTTCATAAAGTCCCGTATGACCTTGGCCAGTAAAGGGTCCTTTATGATTCTCCAAAATGGCCTTGATGCTGTGACCGATACCCCAATTGGTACGGTACATATGACCGGCAACGATGAACACTACCGCGATCGCCAAGTGGTGATGAGCAATGTCAGTCATCCATAAGCCGCCAGTTACTGGGCTTAAACCGCCTTTAAAGGTCAAAATATCTGCATATTGACCCCAGTTCAAGGTGAAGAAAGGCGCTAATCCGTTGGCAAAGCCTGGATAAAGCTCTGTCAACAGGTCTTTGTTCAAGATGAACTCGTGAGGCAGCGGCACATCTTTGAGGGGAACTCCCGCATCCAACAACTTATTAGTTGGGTTAGATACGTGAATTAAGTGCCCAGCCCAGCCCAAGGAACCACAACCCAACAACACTGATAAGTGGTGGTTGAGCATCGACTCCACATTTTGGAACCATTCCAATTTGGGAGCTTTCTTGTGATAGTGGAACCAACCAGCAAATAGCATCAAACCTGCCATTACCAATCCGCCGATGGCGGTGCAGTATAGCTGGAATGAGTTGGTTATACCCCAACCGCGCCATATCTGGAATAGACCGCTTGTGATTTGGATTCCGTGGAATCCGCCACCCACATCTCCATTTAATATCTGTTGACCAACTACAGGCCAAACAACCTGAGCGCTGGGCTTAATATTTAACGGGGTCCATTAACCAAGCTTCGTAGTTGGAAAATCGAGCGCCGTGGAATATCATCCCGCTCAGCCAGATAAATACTACGGCCAAATGTCCGAAGTGGGCTGCGAATACTTTGCGGGATACGTCTTCTAAATCGCTTGTATGTGAATCAAAATCATGGGCGAGTGCGTGTAGGTTCCAAATCCAAGTAGTGGTTTTTGGACCTTTAGCAAGGGTTCTATCGAAATGACCGGGTTTGCCCCATCGCTCAAACGAAGTTGGCACTGGGTCTTGATCGACAACGATTCTTGCTTTCTTTTCCTCTCGCTCCGGAGGACTTATTGTCATTCGACCTCCTCTCTAAAAAAAGGACTGAGGATTTGCTGCTAGTTGTCTTTACAAATAAATGGCACGTCATAATAAAATGCGTTTCCACTCATATGCTTTTTTTCGCTCGCAAAGACTCTATGCGTTTATTGCTTTCTGGTTGAATTATAAAGTCATCTATCCCACATTGTGAGCGTTAAATTAACAATAATTAAAACTTCGATAATTTTCGTCTTATTAACCTTTTAGCTTTGAGACGTTGGTCAAAAAGTCAATAGTTTAAATATTTCGTTACAAACAGCAACAGTTCGTATAATTAACTCTCGTACATAGCATACAAGTTAATAAATGTGTTACCTCAGATTATTGTTTTATCTTATAGCTGCAATATCTGAAGCAACCATTCGGTATAAGGTGGACACATAGCATGAATGAGATTCATATGTAACAATAGATGCTTTTAATAACTACATAGATACCAGTGAAATCATCTATGTAAAATATTGTAAATATCTGTTTGGCGTTATAGATTATATGCGTTGTGTGATTTCAAAAAACATATGAACCGGAAATTTGTATTTTCGTCAACCTGTTTAGCAAGCGATCAAAATAAGCAATTATTTTATTTTTGATATGAATGCTTTATGTACTATAGGTACTTGAACAAAGACTAGAAAAATTTATCGGGATACCAGGTAAAGAAATATGGATTCATGGTTGAAAGCGAAGAGATATGTCCTGTTTAAGAATTTGATCGTATGTCTGCTGGTATTGAGTTTGGCGGCTTGCGGCGATAAAGCGATTGGGAAAGACGTATCTATTCAACTAGCTGAAAAACCAGTACAAGAAAAAAACGCTCAACTTTCCCGAAAAATCTCCGAAGTTGCTCCTCCCGAAGTTATTCAAGAATTGCGTCAAAGTTTAGACGTTTACCAACCACAGGTAAAAATACTCAATCCTCAACCGGATCAAGTATTAGAATCAAATAAATTAAAAGTTAGTTTACAACTTAAAGACTTACCAATATTTAAAGACGCACGGTATGAATTGGGTTCGCATTTAGAAGTAATTTTAGATAATCAACCCCAATTAGAAATTTATGACTTAAATCAACCATTAGAGCTATCAGATTTATCTCCAGGTACTCATACCTTGCGTGTATTTGCTTCTCGTGCTTGGCATGAAAGCTTTAAAAATGAAGGTGCTTACGCTCAAACAACTTTTCACGTATTTACTAAGAGCGATGATAATAATCCAGATAAAAATCTGCCAATATTAACTTACAACAGTCCGCAGGGTAGTTATGGTGCAGAGCCAATTCTACTTGATTTTTATTTAACCAACGCTCCATTACATATTCTTGCTGAAGATAATCCCGATAATCCGATTGCAGATTGGCGAATTCGCTGCACAATTAATGGTGAAAGTTTTATTATTGATAGATGGCAATCTTTGTATTTAAAAGGATTTGATTTCGGTCAAAATTGGGTTAAATTGGAATTTCTTGATAATCAAGGTAATCCAGTTAAAAACGTTTATAACAGTACCGTTAAAGTTATTAATTACGAGCCAAAGGGTAAAGACAGTCTTGCAAAAATCGTTCGAGGAGAACTTTCTGCGGAAGAATTGCGCGGAATTGTAGACGCAGATTATGCAGTTAAAATTCCCATAGAAACAACACCCGAAAATAAAGAAGAAGAAGATAATGGTGGATTTTTTAATCGATTCAATCGTGGTGAACAAGATAAAACACCTACTCCACAACCTACCATAGAACCGATTCCCGAAATAATAGAAACTCCACAAGCGGAAACAAAATTAGAAGAAACAATTCCAGAAGTAATAGAAACTCCACAAGCGGAAACAAAATTAGAAGAAACAATTCCAGAAGTAATAGAGACACCGGAATTAGGAACTGAGTTAGAAGAGACAATTCCAGAAATAATGGAAACCCCACAATCTGAAACTCCTTTAGAAGAGACAATTCCAGAAGTAATTGAAACTCCACAACCCGAAACTTCTTTAGAAGAGACAATTCCAGAAGTAATTGAAACTCCACAATTAGAAACCGATCGAGAAAAACCAGAAACAGAAATCATTCCAATTCCACAACCAGAATCTAAACCTGATGGATTCTTTAATAGATTCAAACGTGCTGAAGCAGAAGAATCAGAACCTGGTGGATTTTTGAATAGATTTAAGCGTCAGGAAGAAGATAACAAACCAATTCCGGAAGTTATCAAAACTCCCACATTACAGATAACACCAATTCCAAAAATAGAAGAGCAACCTGAAGTAAAAGTAGAAGAAATACCACAACCAAAAATAGAAGCAACTCCGGAATTGCCATCGACATTACCCGAAATTGTTGAACCTTTAGAAAACGAACCTCCAGTAACCCAACCGGAAGCCCAAATAAAAATAACTCCAGAAGCAAAACAATCTACAACTAAGAGATTAGGGGAATATTTTAATCTTCCTCGACGTACAATTCCCGTACCTACACCAGAAATTTCTCCGAAAATTGAAGAAGCAGAGATTAAACCTACATCAGAACAAAACCAAAAAATTGCTGTTCCCGAAATACCTGCTCGGACAGAACTTGTTCCATAAACTGACGGTTTCTTCAAACAGTATAAAAAAAATTATTGGGGCCGCACTTTCGCAGCAGGATATTAAGGAAGCAATTAATAGTTATAATCAAAATTATCTTGTATTAATACGGTGCGTTAGCCGCGAAACTACAAACTTCCAATGCCCAATGCCCCATCCCCAAATCCCAACTTCAAAATGTCTCGCATTCGCGCACCGGAATTACCACAAAATTATCCTTGGTTAAATACCGATAAACCTTTTTCTTTAAAACAGCTTAGGGGAAGAATAGTAATTCTTGATTTTTGGACTTACTGCTGTATTAATTGTTTGCACGTTTTACCGGATTTAAAATATCTCGAACAAAAATACAAAGATAGCGTTACTGTAATTGGCGTACATTCTGCCAAATTCGATAATGAAAAGGAAACCGAAAATATCCGTCAAGCCGTGTTACGTTACAACATCGAACACCCAGTTTTAGTTGACAGGGATTTTCGAGTTTGGCAAGAATATGCTGTGAAGGCTTATCCTACTTTTGCGGTAATCGATCCTCAAGGTTATCTGGTAGCCACTTTGACGGGTGAAGGTAAACGTCAAATTTTAGATGAGTTAATTCAAAAGTTAATTCAACTGCATCAAGAAAAAGGTAAAATTAATTTTCAAAAAATAGATGTAATTTTAGAAAAGGATAAAACACCTTTAATTACACCTTTAGCTTTCCCCGGTAAGGTTTTAGCCGCTGATTCAAAATTATTTATTGCTGATTCCGGGCATCATCGTATTGTTGTCAGCAGTTTAAATGGAGAAGTTTTACATTTAATTGGTAGCGGTAATGGTTTAAAGGATGGGAGCTTCGAGGAGGCTACATTTTTCGCACCTCAAGGAATGGCTTTTGATGATGTTAATAATATTTTGTATGTAGCCGATACAGAAAATCATGCCATACGCAAAGTTGATTTTAAGCATCAAAAAGTAGAAACTATTGCTGGTATTAGCAAAAATCTTAATTCTCCTTGGGATTTAGTGAAATTAGGAAACAAGCTATTTATTGCAATGGCTGGTTGTCATCAGATTTGGGAATTGGATTTAGCAAGCAATATTATTAAAGTTTACGCTGGTAGAGGTGCAGAATCTTGCTTTGATAGTGAGCTTTCTGAATCAGCTTTTGCTCAACCTAGCGGTATTGCTACTAATGGTAAGAAATTATATATTGCCGATAGTGAAGTTAGTTCGATTCGCGCTATTGATTTAGAAAAAAAATTAGTCAAAACAATCTGCGGTAGCGGAGATTTAAATGCTTTTGGTGATGTTGATGGACAAGGTTTTGATGTCAGATTACAGCATTGTTTGGGAATAGAATATTTTGACGGTTTTTTGTGGATAGCCGATACGTATAATCACAAAATTAAGTTAATAAATCCGGTGACTGGTGATTGTACAAGTTTTTTAGATGGCTGTTTATCTGAGCCTTCGGGATTAAGTATTTTTGATGGTTATTTATATATAGCTGATACTAATAATCATGCAATTCGTAAAGTTAATTTAGATACTTTAGTTGTGGAAAATATGGAGTTGGTTGGTTTGTGTGCTGCGGATTTTTGTATTTTTAATTAGTTTTTTTATTCACAAATTACTGATTTTTAAAAACCGCAGAGAACGCGGAGAGCGCGGAGGAAAGAGGTTGAAGAGGAATGGTAGTTTTCGAGCGAAAGTGAGGTAGTTATTTGTCTGCAAATTGGCAGATTATCTCAATAAGCTAGTTTAAGTTATAAGGATAATAGTATTTATCATTCGTTGGTTCATTTGCTTGTTATTACTGTTGCCTGTTCCCGATTCCCTGTTCCCTTTTTACAATTCATATGAACGATAGTTTTATACTTTTAGAATGCGATGATGTTGTACTTTTAGGGGAAGATACTTTTAAGGTTAGTAGAATTGAACGGCTAATTGAAGAGAATATTAATGAGAAATTGCAAAGACACATTTACGAATACAATAGCTTTCATCCCGGTGCTTCGATGTTGGAGTTTTTCAGCAGTATACCCATCGGTAAGACAAAAATAGATTTAGCTGAAATTAAACATGAATATATTAAAAATTGCCAAGTTTTAAGAAGTAGCGGACAAGGTTGGGAAAAAGGTAAGCTGAAAATAGGAATACGAATATTACCTGCAAAAAACTATGATAATCAAATATATTTAAAATTTTATCCAGATGAGCCTATAGAATATGAAGCTTTTTTAGATGATATTTTTCAGATAGTTTCTGATAATCCAATTGGTGAATGGAAATAAAGTTAGGGAAGATTTGGGATTACCGCAAATTTAAAGGAACCAACCCCCGCTAATTTGGGGGGCTTAGATCGTGTTAAGGTTACAATTTTGCCAATAGTTGTTCGGCAGTACTGACTTCTATATTTCCACCTTCTTCGAGTTCTAATTCCTTGACTACACCATTTTCTACTACCATCGCATAACGTCGCGATCGCATTCCCAATCCTTTGGCAACTAGGTCTAATTCAAAACCCGCAGCCTTAGTAAATTCACCAATCCCATCGGCTAGCATTAAAATATCATCTGCCTTCTGGCTTTTCCCCCAAGCATCCATAACGAAAAAATCGTTGACGGAAATACAGGCAATTATATCAACACCTTTAGCTTTAATTTTCTCTGCATTTTGAATATAACCGGGGAGATGCTGAGCCGAGCAAGTTGGTGTAAATGCACCAGGTACGGCAAATAAAAGTACCTTTTTATCTTTAAATAATTCGTCTGTAGTTATATCTTTAGCTCCCGATGCATCCATATGCTTTAAAGTCGCTGAAGGAATTTTATCGCCTACTTTGATAGTCATATCTTGTTTCTACTCTGGAATATATGCTTTTATTATCAACGAGTATGTGCAAGATTAAACAATAATCAAAAATTAGATCACCACTCTTCAGCCCAATAAACAATTTCTGAAGTCGTATTATTAATTGCTACTCCATAACTATCTCCATGATTCCAGGAAAAGTCGTCAGAGGTGCCGCGATTATTGGCGTTTAATACTAATATTTCATAAGTTGACGGAAAACTCTCTGCTTGTAAGTCGCTGGTATATAAAAAAGTGGTGGGTACGCCATTTTCTTGATTTGCGTGGTCATTTGTATCACCACCTTGATATTGATGTTTGGCTATATTCCTATATTTATTAAGTGCTTTTTTTATCTGCTGTTTTGATAATTTCATCCTCAGTTGAAAAATTCTGCCGTATTCTGGAGAAACCTGGATAAAAAATAACCCGCACATCTTTAGCAACGCTGGGAATGATGGCGGGAAAATGGTTTATTTGTGTTTGATTAGACCAGGTATTATGACGAATCTCTTGATAATTTGAATTATCTACTACTATCTCAGTTTCTTTTTTGTTATTAAAAGCCTGTGTTAAAAAGAATCCTCCCCCGACAGATCCTACACCTCCCAAAGATAGTAAAGCTATCATGGCGAATTTCAATATATATGCTTGCTTCATCGAATCCAAAATTTTAATTAATCAAATAGATATATATTCAACTAGTAATAAATCTCGTATATTTACACATCTAGCTTTAGATATATTTACTCTATTGTTACATAAAATCAGTATAAATCCGGTTTGCACTAAGCAGTTAACAATGAGAAAGGGGGGAGAGGGTAATTTTAACCTTTAACCTTAATTATGATTAACTCTTTACTATCCCCAATGCCCAATGCTCAACGCCCAATGCCCTGCTATCATCCCAACAAGCAAAATAAAACCAATCCAGACGTTTTGTCGGAACATCTCGCCGTAGGCTGCATTTGGTAACTCTGTTTTTTTCAAGCGTAAATATTGCCATGCCCATCCAGCAAACGCGATCGCAACACTTACCCAAAATGCAATATTAAGATGTGTAACTATTCCTAACCAAATTAAGAAACCAACAGTGCCAATAAAAAAGACACCAATAGCTTCTTGTACGTAGTTACCAAAAAATAAGGCGCTGGAATTTACTCCGATACGTTTGTCATCTTCTCTATCGCTCATGGCATAAAGGGTATCAAATCCTAAAGTCCATAAAACAGTCGCACCCCACAGCAGCCAAGTTGGTTGCGAAAGGTTCTGCGTAACTGCACTCCAACTAATTAGTACGGCGAAACCCCAAGCAATAGAAAGCACTAACTGGGGTACGGGAAATACCCTTTTTGCACCTGGATAAAGTACGATTACCGGAACAGCTGCGACGCATAACCAAAAGGAAAGCGGATTAAGATAAAAAGCGAGAATTGCAGCGCAAACCATCGATACTATCGCTACAACTATCCCAACTTTTAAAGATAATGCCCGAGAAGCTAAAGGACGATTTTTAGTTCTTTCAACTTCTGGATCTATATCTCTATCCCATAAATCATTGACAACACACCCAGCAGCACTTGTAGCGAGAGTACCTAAAATAATTACTCCTACTAATGGTAAAGGGGGTTTACCTTGCGCTGCTAAAAATACAGCCCATAAGCCGGGAATCATTAAAATTAATCTTCCTTCTGGTTTATTCCACCGTAGAAGTTGGATTATTTTGCTAAAAGTAGATTCAATTTTTTCTGGCTGAGTAACCATAGCAATAGAAAAATTACTAATATGACAAGTTACATTTCTTAACAAGTATAGAATAACTTTATTTGATATTTATAAAACAATTACAAAAGCAAATTAAACCTAAACTATATCTGGATGCTTTACGTTGACACCGCATAAAACATCATAATTTTTAACTTCTAAATAGATTGTTCGGATAGATTTATTTATTTGATACAGCTAAATTCGATCGTTGTACCGATATAAATCTGAAAAGCCTTCCCGTTACTACGTTTTATAGAAAAAACCAAATGGTTAATTCAGTGATGACAACAACAGAAGATGTTTTTACTCAAAACGTTAAGTCTGAGCGCATAATTGCTGCTATAGACTTAGGTACCAACTCCGTACATATGGTTATTGTACGACTTGAACCTCAACTACCATCTTTTAGCATTATTGGTAAAGAAAAAGAAACCGTTAGACTTGGCGATAGAGATATTGAGACGGGAAATCTCAAGCTCAAAATAATGGAAAAAACGATAACTGCTTTAAAACGTTTTCAAGAGATTGCCAAAAACCTAAATGCTGAAGCAGTTATCGCAGTAGCAACAAGTGCTATTAGGGAAGCGCCCAACGGTAGAGATTTTTTACGCCGCATTAAAGAAGAGTTAAATTTGCACGTAGATTTAATTTCTGGGCAAGAAGAAGCGCGACGAATTTATTTAGGCGTGCTTTCGGGAATGGAATTTAACAACGAGCCGCATACTATTATTGATATTGGCGGTGGTTCCACGGAATTAATTTTAGGTGATTCTCACGAGGAACGCTGTCTTAATAGTACTAAAGTTGGTGCAGTAAGATTAACCAGCGAATTAATTACCACCGATCCAATTAGCGACCAAGAATTTAACTATCTTAAAGCCTACGCACGAGGAATGATGGAACGTGCTGTAGAAGAGGTTTTGTCAAACATTCACTTTGGCGAAAAAACCCGTTTGGTAGGAACTTCCGGCACAATTGAAACTTTAGCTAACATTCATGCAAAAGACGCATCAGATTCTATTCCTTCAACATTAAACGGTTACAGCTTTACTTTGAAAGACTTGCGGGAAATGGTATCGCGCTTGCGAAAAATGACCAATTCCGAACGAGCAGAAATACCTGCCATGCCAGAGAAAAGGTCAGAAGTTATACTTGCAGGCGCGGTAATTTTACAAGAAGCAATGACACTTTTGGGTGTAGAATCGATAACCACCTGCGAGCGCTCTTTACGAGAAGGAGTAATTGTAGATTGGATGTTAGCCCACGATTTAATAGAGAATCGTTTGCGCTTTCAAAGTACGATTAGACAGCGAAGCGTGTTTAAAATAGCCAAGAAATATAAGGTTGATCTAAAATATAGCGAACGAATAGCAACACTTGCTCTATCATTATTCGATCAAACCAAAAATCGTTTACACCAATGGGGCAATCAAGAAAGATTTTTGTTATGGGCTGCTTCAGAATTACATAACTGCGGACACTATATAAGTCATTCTTCCCATCACAAACACTCATATTATTTAATTCGTAACAGCGGATTGTTGGGTTATAACGAAACTGAAATAGACATTATTGCTAACTTAGCCAGATATCATCGCAAATCTCCGCCCAAGAAAAAACACGAAAACTTCCAAAGTATAGCGACAAAAGAGCAAAGGTTAGTAGTAGAGGAGTTAAGTCCATTTTTGAGATTAGCAACATCTTTAGATAGAAGACAAATTGGAGCAGTATCAAGAATTGAGTGCGATTATCGTAAAGATGATAAAGAATTACATTTAAAAGTTTTTCCAGCGAATGTAGATGATGATTGTGCTGTTGAGCTTTGGAGTTTGAGTTATAGCAAATTAATATTTGAGGAGCAATTTGGAGTTAAATTGATAGCTAGTTTGTAGAGAGATTGGCTATAGTTGTTTTCGGTTGAATGCAATACTAATTTTGGACAGGCAGGGATGCCCATTCTACAAGAATGTATTGTAGGATGTGTTACGGCTTTGAAATATTTTTGTTTAAGCTCGAAAATTGATATAGCCGTAACGCACCATTGGATGTTTGAGGAAAATTAGACGGAGTTTGTAATGCTCTTTTTATAAATGTCAGAAATTGATTTCTCTGCGTTCCCGGGGTCGCGTGCGGGCTAGAAAGCCTCCGGCTTACAAGGTGGTTGTAAAGGCTTAACTACAATGGTGCAAGATATCCATTTTAATGGGCTGAAATATTTATTTCTACGTAGGTTGGGTTGAGGAACGAAGCCCAACATTTATATTTAAGTAGCTAATGATAAAATTCAGTATAATAAGATGTTTTAAGTCCTAATATCAATTCTGTCCAAAGGATTAAAAAAATGACCAAAACCGAAATTGCACGATACTTAGGAAAAGTTGGCGAAGAATACGAAAAAATCCTCAAATGCCGTCTATATTCAGATTTAGAAGTAATTTATGAATGGTGGGTTCCTAACACCGAAATGTACCATCACGAAAAAATGAAATTTGAAGATATCGCAATTGAGATACAGGTAGAACTTGCAAAAAACGCCATCGAAAACCCAGATTTTGCACAACTACCTTCGGATATAAAAGAATTGTTAAATCAAAAAAGCAAACTAACTAATAACTCATAATAATTACCAATTACCCATTACCTATTATTCTGTTGCGCTAATACAGATTCGTTCAATCGCAACAGTTGTTTATCTTCGATTCCCACGGTTTCTAAACCCTTAACCGTTTGCATTAAATATTCGGCACTCGAACCGAGTTCGCCTTTTGCCGTAGCAATAGTATTAACTGTGGTTTCAAAAGTAATTTTACCAGCATAATCTGGATGATGGCGGTTGATTATAAAGGCGATCGCCATTACTTCGTCTGTACCATCAACTACCTTCACCCATCGGGGAATATACGAACCAATTACCATTTCTCGCCGCCACAATAGCAATAATTCTGAGTTTACATCGGCGGCAGCAATACGATAAACAACACCGCGACAGCTACCCCCAGAATCCAAACCCAGCACCAAACCGGGATGCTCTGGAGTTCCCCTACCAATTAGCGCCCGCAAGCAAAAGCGGCGATGCCAACCATAAATAGTTCCTACACGACGCTCAGTAAATTTAAACGCAGGATTCCAAATTAAGGAACCATAAGCAAACAGCCAAACATCCGTATGTGGTTTGTGCGAATTTAAAGTAACGCGAATAGATTCTTTTAACTGACTTTCGCTTAATAGTTGCATTCCCAAGCCCGATTGCGAAATCATTTGATGCAAGCGGCTAGATTCCAAGTCAGCGCGGGTTAGTGACATATTGAAGAAAGGGAATAGGGAATGGGGAATAGTAAAATGTAGGTTGGGTTAGGCGCACGAAACATTAAAGCCGATAAAAATAATTTGTAATTGCGCCGTAACCCAACATTGAATATCATGCTATCTTTTAAAACTGAATTTTCGCTAAACCCTAAATTAAAAATCAATTAATAAATATATTATTCTAACCAATCGGGACCTTTAAAGAATTCCCCATCTGCCCAAAAGGTTTTACAGATTAAAGAACCTTGTCCAGGACCGTTAAAATTTTGCGCTGCTCTAAAATCAGTTCCAATCAAAATAGCATCGTCCATTTCCGAACCGTAAAAATCAGCACCTGTAAAATCAGTAGCGCTCAAGATAGCTTCATCAAGATTGGCATCTCTGAAGTTAGCTCCTCTGCAATCGGCACCACTTAAATCAGCACCTTGCAAATTAGCATAACTGAGATTTGCAGCATACAAATTAACGCAAAGCATTATAGCTCCACTCAAGTTGGCATGACTTAAGTTTGAACCACTCAAATCAACAGCGGTTAAATCAGCTTCACTTAAATCGATTTCTCGCAAATCTTCCCCATATAGCCCTGATGAACTGATTGCAATTCCTGCAAAGTCTCTCTCTCCAGCAGCATATCTTTTTAAAAAGCTTCTAGAGTCAATATATTTTCTTTCATCTTCCATAATCACATCCCTGTATCAAACAAAATATTTAATTGTAATTCTAAACTCTTGTGGGATGGGCATCCCTGCCCGTCCGATTCTACTCAACCAAAATCAATTTCTTAAACAATCATGATTTGATGTTGGGTTTCCTCCGTCAACCCAACCTACAATTCTCTATCCCCAATGCCCCATGCCCCATGCCCAATCCCCATTAAGTATTTTTTCCTTCACAAAACGCAATAATTAGTTAAGATAAATTTAACCTTAACCTGCGTAAATCAAATCCGTAATCCCATGCAGTTAAATAAAAGTGCGTCAGTAGATTCTTCTTTTTTAAAGCCATTGTTATTAATTTCGCCTTTTTTCCTTTGGGGTACGGCGATGGTGGCGATGAAGGGAGTTATACCGCACACTACGCCTTTTTTCTTGGCTGGGATGCGATTATTACCTGCTGGAATATTGGTGTTGATTGCAGCTGCATTTATGGATAAACCTCAACCCAAAGGCTGGAAGGCTTGGCTGTGGATTGCTTTGTTTGCATTAGTTGATGGAGCGCTGTTTCAAGGTTTTTTGGCGGCAGGTTTACAAAGAACTGGTGCGGGTTTGGGTTCGGTGATGATTGATTCACAACCTTTAGCCGTAGCGCTGTTATGTTCCTGGCTGTTTGCGGAAAAAATCGGTTTATACGGATGGTTGGGGTTAGCGATGGGTGTTATGGGTATTAGTCTCATTGGTTTACCCGATGAATTAATTTTCAGTATTTTCTCTAATACCGCAGAATCCACCTTTACAATTTCTCAATCGTTTTTTCAAAGCGGTGAATTTTTGATGCTACTGGCTGCTTTAAGTATGGCGGTGGGAACTGTAATGATTCGGTTTGTAACTCGTCATGTTGATGCTGTTACCGCTACCGGATGGCATATGATATTGGGTGGCTTACCGTTGTGGGGAATTTCCGCAACTACAGAATCGCAACAATGGCAGAATTTAATTGCCTCAGATTGGGTAGCTTTGGGTTACGCGGCTATATTTGGCAGTGCGATCGCCTATGGGATGTTTTTCTACTTCGCTTCCAGTGGAAATCTCACCAGTTTAAGTTCTTTAACTTTTTTAACTCCCATATTTGCTTTGATATTTGGCAATATCTTATTAAATGAAGTTTTGAGTGGTTTGCAATGGGTGGGAGTGACGATAACTATTATCAGCATTTATCTAATTAATCAACGCGATGTTTTAGGAAATCAGAATAATCTAGAAAATTCATCTGAGATTACTACGCAACTCACTTTAGAAAAATCCGATAATAAACTTACTCCTTTGAAAATACCAGTTAAAGAATCAGAGCCAGAAATTTTACAGTAGATTAACATTGTAAATTTACTTTGCGACTCTGATGGTACGGGCATTCTAACCCCATTAACGTTAGATACCCCTTTGGCATTAACCACCTCTTTTCCTATTGATTAAATTTTTTTGTCAGGAAAAAAGTTAACATTTAAGTAAATTAAAGTTATTGTTGTGTCGATAACTTTTAAACTACTGTTTTGCTGAAATTTGCTGTATGAGGCGATGCCATTATTCTATAGTTATATTTACTTATCTGAGTTGCTTTGGATTTAACATCAATCCGGCAATTGCGCTTAGCTATGAGAAAACACCATCTTTGTTAAAAGTTGCTCAAGCTGATTCCTCAGATACAACTTCACGCAACCTGGCAATAGGTAGTGTGGGAGAAGATATAAAAGTACTTCAAGCTCAATTGAAAAAATTGGGGTATTACGATGGCATCCCCGACGGACAATTTGGTGAAAGTACGCGCAATGCTGTGATTGAATTTCAGCAAAAAAACAACGTGCCTGCCGATGGTATTGCAGGTAGTCAAACCAAAGAACTCATAAAAACAAAAACTTTAGAAAAAAGTAGTTCGACTTCCATACCTACCTTAGAACCTGTATCCGTAGATGCTCCAGACGAAGAAAAATCTTCATCAAGCGATTTAATTAAACTCGGTTTTATCGCCGTAGGAATATTAGCTGGTGTGGGTACTTTGTTTTATGCAGTTCAATGGTTTAGGTATTCCAAACGAGCAAAAAATGCTGGTGCTTATATAGACGATGATGATACTGAACTAGTTCAACCACCCCAAGATCAATTTACAAACACCAACCAAGAACAAAAATATTTGCCAGCTAACGATGTTGAAGATGTTCCATCTACAATTACACCATCTCCACAAACTTCACAAATAATTCCTACAGAAAAAACTTCGCGTTTAGCGAAGGTTAACGTAGTAGATGAACTAATACAAGACTTAGACAGTTCCAACCCCACGCAACGACGTAAAGCGATTTGGGAATTAGGGCAAAAAGGAGATTCGCGAGCGATTCAGCCATTGGTAGAACAGATGGTTGATGCTGACTCGCAACAACGTAGTTTAATTTTGGCTGCTTTATCGGAAATTGGTACTCGTACCCTCAAACCAATGAATCGCGCTTTAGCAGTATCATTGCAAGACAAAAGTCCTGATGTACGGAAAAACGCCATCCGCGACTTAACTCGCGTATACGACGTAATGGCGCAAGTTAGTCAAATGCTATCAATGGCAGCCGATGATGAAGATCCAGAAGTACAAGAAACTGCCAGGTATGCAATCTCGCAAATGAATCGCATACGTATTTTACCATCTGAAAAACCAGACACAAAAATTCAATATCCAGAACACTGGGAAGATGAGAGCAGCTAATGTAGAGACGTAGCATTGCTACGTCTTTGAAAAGTCATGGTTGGATAAACTTTGTTCGTTGCTAAGTCTTTGAAATCTTTGTTACAGCAGTACCACCTTAATAATTTGACTAAACACTCGTTGCCATGTACGCCATAGGGAGACGTAGCACTGCTACGTCTCTACACAATTTATATGTGTCGTTTTAATATTCTGGTTTTAGGCAACATGGGGATTTAATATTTAGTTTGTAATCAAGCCTTGAAAATTGCAGATGAAATTACTCTTCGTTTCTACACCTGTAGGATCTCTTGGTTCTGGATTGGGTGGTGGTGTGGAATTAAGTTTGTATAATATTGCCAAAGAAATTATTCGACGGGGACACGATTTACAAATTGTTGCTCCTGCTGGTTCGACATGGGATGACTTACCCACAATGCAGATTTCAGGGAATTTACAAATTATTGCCCAAAGTTTAGAGCGCGAAACACCCATCGCAATGCCACAAAATCCCGTTTTAGCAAATATGTGGGATTATGTTCGTCAAGTCGAGAGCGAATATGACTTGGTTCTTAACTTTGCTTACGATTGGTTGCCTTTTTACTTGACACCTTTTCTTAAAATCCCAGTAGCTCATTTTGTTAGTATGGGTTCTCTTTCCGATGCTCTCGATCGGATTATTGTAGAAACATCAAAAAAATTTCCCGGCACGATTGGTTTTTATACTCCTGCACAGGCTGCCACTTTTCCCGCATTAACTTCTCCTATATATTATTTGAGCAGCGGAATCGATTTATCTTTGTATCAATTTTGTCGCAAACCGAAACAGCAATTTGCTTGGTTAGGTCGTATTTCTCCAGAAAAAGGTTTAGAAGATGCGTTTGCTGTAGCAAACAGTACTAACATTCCCCTCAAAGTTATGGGTAAAATTCAAGATGAATCTTACTGGCAGAAAATCCAGCAAGATTACCCAAATGCACCTTTTAAGTATCTAGGGTTTTTATCTACTAAAGAAATGCAGCAAGTTGTCCGCGAGTGTAAGGCATTAATTATGACACCTCGCTGGGTGGAAGCATTTGGGAATGTAGCAATTGAAGCGTTAGCTTGTGGAGTTCCAGTAATTTCCTATAGTCGGGGAGGCCCCCGCATCTATTATTAAAGACGGCGAAACTGGTTTTTTAGTAGAGCCAGATAGCGTTACTGGATTAATCGAAGCAACAAAACGTTTAGATGAAATAAACCGTCAAGCTTGCCGAGATACCGCACAAAAAGTATTCTCTTTAGAAGTATTAGGCGAGCGTTTTGAAAAATGGTTTATGGACATTTTGAATTTTCAGCTTTAAAATTCGGAGAAATTTAGAAGTTTTTAGAATTGTTAATTATTTTTTTCAAGCCATTTTACGGATAAACACTTACCAACTATGAACTAGGAAAAACAACTTGTAAACGAGTATCTATTTTTGATTTGAAATTAAAGAACTTATAAAATCTTCGCTTTCAAGTCAGAGAGAATGCAAAATCTAAAATCTCTAAGAGGATGTTTTTAAAGCGGTTGAAACCACCGCTACACAAGCAAAACCCGCCTGCGCGGGTTTACAAATCGCTTAGTCCACGCAGGTGGACTTTGCCTGTGTAGTAGCGGTTTTAACCGCCGGATACTTCTAAAACATCCTCTAAGCTTTTTTATAAGAAGACAAAATCCAAAATCGAATGACACCTTCCCCATCCATCTCTATTAGAAATAACCAGCAGTCAATGCAAGTCAAAACTCAACACATCAACAATTTACTGATACCGCAACCTTTACAACCTGGAGACTTATTAAGAGTAATCGCTCCTAGCGGTGCCTTACGAGAAATGGAAGCATTGCAACGTGGTGTAGAAATTTGGCGATCGCGCGGTTATCGAGTTGAAGTAATTCCGGAAATAGAGGATAGATGGGGATATTTAGCTGGTAATGACGAAAATCGCCGCAATCATCTAGCCTCAGCATGGAAAGATCCAGAATGTCGCGGTATTCTTTGCGCTAGAGGTGGTTTTGGCACTACAAGGATTTTGGAAGAATGGACGTGGATGTTACAAAATCAAGAAACACCAAATGCTCCCGCTCCAAAATGGCTAATTGGCTTCTCCGATATCACAGCTTTATTGTGGAGTCTTTACAAAGCTGGGATTTGTGGCATTCATGCACCCGTAATGACCACTTTAGCTGAAGAACCAACATGGTCAATACAAAGATTATTTAATTTAGTAGAAGGTAAAGCTCTCGAACCTTTAAAAGGCAAAGCATGGGGAGGTGGTATTGTTAGCGGTAAATTACTACCAGCAAACCTTACCGTCGCGACTCATCTTTTGGGTACCCCAATGCAGCCAGAATTGGATGGTGTAATTTTGGCAATAGAAGACGTAGGAGAGGCTCCCTACCGGATTGATAGAATGCTAACTCAATGGCGAATGAGCGGAGCTTTATCAAAAATAGCCGGAGTTGCTATAGGTAGCTTTACCAAATGCGAAGTACCAGAAAATATTCCCAGTTTTAGTGTTGCGGAAGTCTTGCGCGATCGACTTGGGGATTTAGGTATTCCCGTAGTTTCAGACTTACCCTTTGGACATCAAGCACCGAATGCTGCTTTACCCGTAGGTGTAATGGCAACTTTGGATGCTTCGGAAGGAGTTCTTACAGTTAACAGTTAGCAGTAAAAAGGTTCGTTCGTAGTAGCGCTTCAGCGCCTCCATCTCGGAATAGAGGCGCTGAAGCGCTACTACAAACAGTTTTTATGACTATATTACTTCCAAGATTGATAATTGTTCATTGATAATTATTCTTCCGCAAGCGACAAAAAGCAATCGCTGGAATAACTGCCAAAATAAATGCTGTTAATCCTTGAGTTAGTAAAAATAAAGTAATATCACGATGTATTGCTGGAATTAGACTTTGTACAAAGGAAATTAACAATATTGAAATACTAATAAAAAAATACGAAATCGAAGGTACAAAAATCCACCACCATCCACCTTTTACCTGTGTTCGTAATACTAACCATTGCAATAAACCCAGCCACAAACCAGAAAAAATATAAGCAGCAGTTGGTAATATTCTAAAAAAGATCGCTGCTTGTGGTGATATTTGATTTGTTGAAGCAGCCATAGAAGAAATGTAGGCAATCCAAGCCGTAGAAACGGTATTACCAACTAACCATCCGATTGCGGTTGCAAACATCCATGACCAACCAAATATATATTTACTTAAAGGAATAGATTGATCTGCGGCGAAAATTAATGCGAATAAACTATTAGCTATTAACTTTGCAACTCTGAACCACAATATTTCATTTTGAAAGAAATAAGCGGGTATATTCTCTCGGAGAATCTTTTCTAAAGCAACACTGGCAATTCCTCCGCCAATCCATCCTAAAGCTGTCATAAAGGTAAATAACAAAAAGAATTCTTGTCGTTGGGAACGAGGTATGAGCAAGAAATTTTTCTGCTTGACGTTAGATTCAGAGGAATTTTGGGGAATATTTTTAAATAAAGACGGCATAACAATTAATATATTAGTTAATTACATTTCCACAATTTTAATGGGAGTAGTAAGTTCGCAGTTATACCGCTCTACTTTAACCTTGATATTGGATTTTATAAATAGTTTGATTTGTTTTATTCTTAGTTTAAAAATCAGATATAATTTTTGGAGCTAACAAAGTGCTTAAAAGCGTCTGGGCAATAGTTCGTAAAGTTTTAATTACGTTGATTTCCGATCAAGATGAGCAGAAATTTTGGTTAACAGCAAGTGAAACAGCTTTAAATCAGGTTTGGGATAATCAAGATGATGATATTTATGCCGAATTACTCTAAAGATAAATAGTGTAATTATGAAACCCGTGTAGAGACGTAGCACTGCTACGTCTCTTTCAATGTGAAATTACATTTTCATATTTCTATTCAGCAACGTCAGAAATCTAAATAATTTTGATACAAACGGAAAATAGATCCCTTCGTTTATGGCTTGCTTTGTAAACTAACGTCAATCAAAAATCCCCACATTCCAAGAATTGCGGGGATAAAAATACTATTTAATATTATTCAATCAAAAGGTGAGTTCAAAACTCACCTCTATATCACTACTTGGACTCGGTGAAGTCAGCATCAATTACGTCATCACCACTTGGGGAAGCACCTGCATCTCCTGTAGCACCGTTAGGAGGAGCTTCACCACCAGGAGCAGCACCATCGGGAGCTTCACCACCAGCTTGTTGATACATATTGCTACCAACTGTGAATAATGCTTGTTGCAATTCTGGCATTACTTTTTGAATTTGCTCGTCGTCTTCTTTGGTGACGGCTTCTTTCAAGTCTTTAACTAAACCTTCGATTTTAGTTTTGTCTTCTTCGGGAACTTTATCTCCCAATTCTTGCAACTGCTTTTCTGCTTGATATGCCAAGGAATCAGCTTGGTTTTTGCGGTCGATTTTTTCGCGACGCTCTTTGTCGGTTGAGGAGAAGCTTTCGGCTTCGTTAACCATTCTCTCAACTTCGGTTTTATCCAAAGTGGAAGCACCAGTAATACTGATAGATTGTTCCTTACCAGTACCTTTGTCTTTAGCGGTAACGTTCAAGATCCCGTTCGCATCAATATCAAAAACAACTTCAATTTGAGGTACTCCACGAGGTGCGGGAGGAATTCCATCAAGACGGAAGGTTCCCAAGCTCTTGTTGTCGTTGGACATTTCACGCTCACCTTGGAGTACGTGAATTTCTACGTTGGTTTGTCCGTCAACTGCGGTGGAGAATACTTCTGATTTCTTGGTAGGAATGGTGGTGTTGCGAGGAATAATCTTGGTCATTACGCCACCGAGGGTTTCTACACCCAAGGATAACGGACTTACGTCTAATAACAAGATTCCGGTAACTTCACCAGAAAGTACACCAGCTTGGATTGCAGCACCAACAGCTACAACTTCATCTGGGTTAACGCTTTGGTTAGGATCTTTTCCTAATACGCGCTTAACTACTTCTTGTACTGCGGGGATACGAGTAGAACCACCAACTAGTACGATTTCGTCAATATTATCTTTGGTTAATTTTGCGTCGCGTAATGCATTTTCTACGGGAATGCGACTGCGATCGATTAAGTCAGAACAAATTTCTTCAAATTTAGCGCGAGTCAGGGTTGTATCCAAGTGCTTGGGGCCATCCTGAGTTGCGGTAATAAATGGTAGGTTGATTTCTGTTTGAGTAACGCTGGAAAGTTCAATTTTGGCTTTTTCAGCAGCTTCAGTTAAGCGCTGTAAAGCTTGCTTGTCTTTCCGTAAGTCAATACCTTCTTGCTTTTGGAAATCCGCAGCTAAGAAATCAACAATCTTTTTATCAAAGTCGTCACCACCAAGGTGGGTATCTCCAGAAGTAGAAAGTACTTCAAATACGCCGTCGCCAACTTCTAAGATTGATACGTCGAAGGTACCACCACCAAGGTCAAATACCAAAATGGTTTCGTTGCTCTTTTTATCCAAACCATATGCCAAGGAAGCGGCAGTAGGTTCGTTGATAATCCGCATTACTTCAATACCGGCAATCTTACCAGCATCTTTGGTTGCTTGACGCTGAGAGTCGTTGAAGTATGCGGGAACGGTGATCACCGCTTGGGTGATGGTTTCGCCAGTGTACTTACTAGCATCATCAACTAGCTTGCGAAGAACTTGCGAGGAAATTTCTTCTGGAGCAAACTGTTTACCAGCTTGGGGACAATCAAGCTTAACGTTGCCGTTGCTGTCTTTAACAATACTGTAAGAAACTTCGGTTGCTTCATGGGTGATTTCTTCATGCTTACGTCCCAAAAAGCGCTTTACCGAGTAAAAAGTGTTCTCAGGATTCATCACCGCTTGACGCTTGGCGATTTGTCCAACAAGGCGATCGCCATTTTTTGCGAAAGCAACAACACTAGGTGTGGTACGAAAACCTTCGGCGTTAGCAATAACTGTGGGCTTCCCACCTTCCATTACTGCGACGCAAGAATTAGTTGTACCTAAGTCAATTCCAACTACTTTTGCCATTTTATTTTTGGCTCCGTATAACTACAAAAACAATGAATGAGAATATAAAAGGTTTAATTTTGAGGTAACTGGCTCTTAAAAGCAACCAATAAAGGCATCAATATGAAAACGCTTATTGAGCATTGAACCACTGGCTATCCTATCCTAATTACACTGTTATATATACTGAGCCTGTCCAGCCAGTGAATGAAGGGTGGTTTCCCGAACCCGTAATTGGACGGTTATGCAACAATCAGGTGTTGATGGCTCAATCAGTGTTTGCCTGCACAATGACTAATGTATGAGAATTAATACTTTGAGTAATTCGGGTGAACCGTAACAATAGTGTGGTGTTTGCCGTCTTTTTACTAAAAAAACGGATTATTTGTTAGTTCTATGGCTATAAATTTGATTTAAAACGACCTTTTTACCGATTGTTAACACCATTCTTAACTAAGGTGAAGCAACGGGGAATGTCTATTTCATGCGAATAATTTTGAGTTTAGCTATTGGCAAGTAATTTGATTTTAATTCGAGATGCTAGATATAAGTTATACCAACTTTCAAATTAACTTTAATCTTTTAGCTAGTTAAAGGTTATTTTTACTAATTAAAATTTAGTCCTTTCGACATCAACATATGTTTCTTACGACAGTAAAATGTATGCTATCTGCTAGCTAGCGTGAGAATAGATTGTATTTAACAAATGAATCACAATCTGCAATCAAGTTAGATAGAGGACTCTCCCTATGTTTCCAATCGCAAATATTGTTGGATGCAGGTTAATCGGACAAGCACCAGTAATCGGTGGAGGATATGTCACTCCTCAAGAAGCATCATTAATTTTTTCGGGGCCACAATTTTTAGTTGCTTTAGCATCTGGGATAGTAATGGCGATCGCCTTTGGGTTACTCCTTACCAATTTATCTATCGCTATCGGAATTTCTATATTAGGAGGAGGATCGGATTCTGACGATGACGATACGGATACGGTAGGTGAAGCTGTTAAGAAGGTAGAAGCCAAAGTTGGAATTTGGGCATTACTTACCGCGACGATAGCTTTATTTGTCGCCAGCTTTTTAGCAGTGAAAATAAGTTTAATTGAAAGTACTGTTTTAGGCGGAATTATTGGTGTAGTAATCTGGTCTGCATACTTTTCGCTGATTGCGTGGGTGGGTTCGTCGGCTGCTGGCTCGCTGATTGGTTCGCTCTTAAGTACTGCTAGCGCTGGCGTTCAAGGCGTTTTAGGTACGGCAACTGGTGCTTTAGGTGCAAATGCTGCTAAAAATCAAATGGTTTCTACAGCAGAAGATATCACCGCCGCAGTTCGCCGCGAATTAACTTCTGGGATTGATGCTGATGGGATTAAAAACACCGTAGAAAGTTCTTTAAGTTCTGTCAAATTACCGAATTTAGATTTACCAGAAATTAGCGGTCAGTTTAATAAAATTCTTCAAGATGGTAACTTAAAATCTCTTGCTAATAGCGACTTGCTCCAAAGCATCAACCGCGATACTTTTATTAATTTGATCGGCAGTCGTACAGATTTTTCTCAACAAGATATTAACAAAGTTGCCGACCAATTAGAAGGTGCTTGGCAAAACGCTGTAGGCAATCAAGATCCAACGCAGCAAGTAATAGATTTAATTGGCAAAGCGACTCCAGAGCAATTAAATTCAGAAGATTTAGGTTCGCAGTTGGAAAAACAATTAGCTGAAGTTACAGCAGTTGGTGGTAGTGGCTTACTAATGCAGCAAGCGCTTAAATATGGCTTGGGTGCGGCTGTTCCAGCTGTGATGAAGAATGTCCATTTATCCGATTTGGATGTTGAAAAAATTAAACCTCAGTTGCAAAAGCTCAAAGAAAAAACTCCCGACATAGATATCGATAGGATTAGCCAGCAGTTGCAAAATCTTAAAGAACAAGCCACCCAGAAAATTCAATTATCTTCTAATAACAATCCCATCAAGCAAGACATACAAGGATATATTCTCAATTCTTTTCCTTGGCATTTCAACCGTTTAACTCTCAAGGATGAATTCAAAGAAGCCATTTACGATGCCGATGCCGATCCGAGACAGGTTAAACAGCGGTTAGAGGAAATCGATAAAGATTACTTAACCGATTTACTCAAGCAACGCGAAGACTTAAGCGAAGCTAGGGTAAAAGAAATCGTCGGGCAGATGGAAGAAGTTCGGAACGAAGTTTTACAAACTGTAGGTGAAGCAGCAGAAAAAGAAACATCCCAAAATCTCCGCAGCGAAATTGAGAACTATCTTAATTCCACAGGTAAGGAAGAACTCAACCCCGAAGCAATCAAGCGCGACTTTAGCAAACTGATAGAAGATTCTGAAGCTAATTTTGAGGAATTGAAGAATCGCTTACAAGAATTGAACCGCGATGATTTAGTAGAGTTACTTTCTAAGCGCGACGATATTAGTCAGGAAGAAGCCAATAATATAGTCACTCAACTTGAAAGCACCCGCGACGAAGTTTTAAATAAAGCTCAAGAATTACAGCAGCAAGCAGAAAACAAAGCCAACGAATTGCGAGGAGAAGTAGAAAACTATCTTGTTAATACCAACAAAGAAGAACTCAATCCCGAAGCAATTAAACGCGAGTTTAAGACACTTATAGACGATCCAGAAGTTGGAGCTAAACAGCTGCGTCAAAGGCTGTCACAATTTGACCGCGATACGTTAGTTCAATTACTCTCTCAACGCGACGATTTGAGCGAGGAAGAAGTAAACCGAAAAATTGACCAGCTATTGTCTGTACGCAATAACGTCTTGCAAGCACCGCGAAAAATTGCAGGTAAAGCTAAGCAGCAATACGAAAAGACAGTACAATCACTCTCAGAGTATTTACGTAATACCGACAAAGAAGAACTCAACCCCGAAGCAATCAAACGCGATTTGCAAAAATTGCTCGACGATCCAAAAATAGGAGCTTCAGCTATAGGTAATCGCCTTTCCCAAGTGGACAGAGATACCTTGGTAAAATTGCTCTCTCAACGCGATGATTTGAGCGAAGAGAAAATCAACCAAGTAATTGACGACGTACAAGACTCAATTGGCGACATTGTAAAAGCACCGCGTCGTTTAGCCAAGCGTACCGGCGAACAAGTTAAAAGCTTCCAAGCCGACATCGAAGAATATTTGCGTAAAACCGACAAAGAAGAACTTAATCCTGAAGGAATCAAACGCGATTTACAAAAATTGCTTGACGATCCAAAAACAGGAGCTTCAGCTATACAGCAACGTTTATCCCAAGCAGATAGAGATACCTTAGTTAAACTGCTTTCTCAACGAGAAGATTTGAGCGAAGAAAAAGTTAACCAAGTAATCGACGACGTACAAAACACAGTTAACGACATCGTAAAAGCACCAAATCGTTTAGCAAAGCGTACCGGCGAAAAAGCTAAAAGTTTTCAAGCCGAAATCGAAGAATACTTGCGTAAAACCGACAAAGAAGAACTTAATCCTGAAGGAATCAAGCGCGACTTGAAAAAACTGCTTGACGATCCAAAAAAAGGAGCTTCAGCGATACAGCAACGCTTATCCCAAGCAGATAGAGATACTTTAGTTAAACTGCTTTCTCAACGTGAAGATTTGAGCGAAGAGAAAGTCAACGAAATAATTGACAACGTACAAAACACAATTAGCGACATCATAAAAGCACCAACTCAGCTAGCAAAACGTACCAGCGCACAAGTTGCCAACTTCCAAGCCAACATCGAAGAATATTTACGCAACACCGAAAAAGAAGAACTTAATCCCGAAGGAATCAAACGCGACTTACAGGTACTATTGCAAGATCCACGCGCCGGAATTTCAGTACTAGGCGATCGCGTATCTCAGTTCGATCGTTCTACCTTAGTATCCGTACTTTCGCAAAGAGAAGACATTTCCGAGGAAGAAGCCAACCGAATAGCAGATCAAATCGAATCTACCCGCAACTCAATCGTGCAACAGTACCAGCAGGTGCAGCAACAGGTACAATCTGCCGTTGATGGAAGTTTAAATAAAATTCGCGATTACCTCAACTCCTTGGAGCGTCCAGAGTTAAATTACGAAGGAATAAAACAAGACTTTACCAAGTTATTTGACGACCCACAAATAGGCGCTGAAGCATTACGCAGTCGGTTATCAGAATTTGACAGAGATAGCTTAATTGCCATACTAAGCTCTCGCCAAGATATTTCTCAAAAAGACGCAAACCGCATAGTTAGTCAAATTGAATCAGCCAGAGATAGCGTCTTAGAAAGAGGAGAGCGCATCCAGAAAGAAACCAAGAAAAGAATCAAAGCCGTTAAAAAACAAGCCAAAAAGCAAGCCAAAGATGCCAAAGGAGCCGCAGCAAGTGCCGCATGGTGGTTATTTGGAGCAGCTTTGACATCACTTGCAGCAAGTGCAGCAGCCGGAGTATTAGCCGTCAGAAGCATCTACTGGTGGTAATCGTTTAATCTCGCATTAAACCAGAAACCCGGTTTTTTGAAAAAAGCCGGGTTTCTCTATATCTCAAATTCTCGTTACTATTTCTCTTTACCTCTTACCTAACTCGCTCTTCGTGCCCTCTGCGGTTTTTTTTCTTGATATTCTTGATATTCGATAATTACAAACAGCAGCGCGATAAAATCCTTTAAGCGCCAAATATTAATTTTATCCGTGTGAAAACAGATAGCATCTTCTACCGCCTTTTTAAAGAATTCCCCAGCATCTTTTTTGAATTAATCGGTAATTCACCGCAAACCGCAGATGCTTACGAATTCTCTTCCGTTGAAATCAAACAAACAGCATTCCGCATCGACGGTGTATTTCTTCCCAAACAACAAGAAGAAAACCCCATTTATTTTGTAGAAGTTCAATTTCAAACCGACGAAGAAATTTATTTACGGGTATTCTCAGAAATAACTTTATACCTCCGTCAAAACAAACCTAAAAATCCTTGGCGAGGAATAGTAATTTATCCCAGTCGTAATATAGATACAGCAGATATCAATCATTACAGCGAATTTTTTGAAAGTAGACGTGTTAACAGAATTTATCTAGATGAATTAGGAGAAACAACATCGTTACCAGTGGGAATTGCTACCATAAAACTAATAATTGAAGATGAAAATACAGCCATTGTTGCCGCGAGAGAATTGATATCAAGAACCCAGCAAGAAATCAACATCGAACAGCAGCAAAGGCAGTTACTAGAATTAATAGAGACAATATTAGTTTATAAATTCCCTAGAATGAGTAGGAAGGAGATTGAAGCAATGTTTGGATTAAGCGACTTAAAACAAACCCGAGTTTATCAAGAAGGAGTCGAGGAAGGGAAAGAAGAAGGTGCTAGAGGGAAAAGCTTAGAACTTATACCTGTATTTTTACGATTAGGATTAAGTTTAGAAGACACAGCAAAAGAATTAGGTTTGAGTTTAGAAGAAGTTAGACGACAAGTAGAAAATCAATAATCTTTAACCCTCCCTAACCAACAAATATTTTGAAATTTGATGGTTGAAACCTTGGCAGCATCCCGATTTTTTAAAAATATATGGTAGGTAGTGCGAGCATCTTGCTCGCTATATGTATCGAGCGAGCATCTTGCTCGCACTACAATTTTAAATATTTGAGATGCTCCTGAAACCCCTAACTAAAAATCTTTATAATATAGTCCGCGCAGACGGACTTCGTTTATGTAGACACGGTTTCAACCGCCATTACCCAATCCCCAATCCCCAATCCCCAATTCCCCATCCCCAATTCCCCAATCCCCAATTCCCAATCCCCATCCCCAATTCCCAATCCCCATGCTTCCCCCCGAATTAAAAACAAAACTTTCAACACCTTTAAAAATTGGCTCAGTAGAAGTCAAAAGTAGAGTTTTACAATCCCCTTTATCTGGCGTTACTGACTTGGTATTTCGCCGTTTGGTGCGTCGTTATGCACCAGATTCAATGATGTATACCGAAATGGTTCACGCTTCGGGTTTAGCTCACGTCAAACAGCTACCCAAGGTTATGGATGTTGATATAAACGAACGTCCGATAAGCATTCAACTATTTGATTGTCGTCCGGATTTTCTTGCCCAAGCCGCACAAAAAGCTGTAAAAGAAGGCGCAGATACGATTGATATTAATATGGGTTGTCCGGTAAATAAAGTAACCAGAAAAGGCGGCGGTTCTTCGTTGTTGCGACAGCCAGAAGTTGCAGAGGCAATAGTAAAAGAAGTTGTCAGCGCGGTAGATATTCCTGTAACAGTTAAAACTCGTATCGGTTGGGATGATGCGGAAATTACTATTCTTGATTTTGCCAAACGAATGCAGGATGTAGGAGCGCAAATGATTACGATTCACGGACGTACTCGCGCTCAAGGATACAATGGCAATGCTCGCTGGGAATGGATTGCTCGCGTTAAGGAAGTGCTTGATATTCCCGTAATTGCTAATGGAGATATTTTTTCTGTTGAATCAGCTATTAAGTGTTTGGAAGAAACTGGTGCTGATGGGGTAATGTGTTCGCGGGGTACTTTAGGCTATCCGTTTTTAGTCGGAGAAATCGATTATTTTCTTAAAACCGGAGAAAAGTTACCTCCTCAAACCACTATTCAGCTTTTAGAATGCGCCAAAGAACATTTAAAAGCGTTGTGGGAATATAAAGGGAATAGAGGAATTTATCAAGCACGAAAACATATGGCTTGGTATGCAAAAGGTTTTGTTGGTGCTGCGGAATTAAGACAGCAGTTTAATACAGTTGAAACGGTTTTGGCAGGAGAAACTTTGATTGATGAAGCAATCGAAAATTTAATTAATAATCATCAACTAAATCAAGAATTAATTGCATAATTTATCAAAAAAATCTCTAAATAAGTCTAACCAAATTCACATCTTGCACCATTCTCAACAACCGCCTTGGAATAAATTCTCCGCAGTCGCTACAACGGGGGGAACCCCCGTGGTTTTAGCACGGCTTTAATAATTAAATTATTTTATCCGCAATATTTGATGATAAAATATATGAATGATAGTAAGAGAAGCTAAGCTACTAAACGGAACTAAGGAACAATACCAAGCAATTGACTCTGCAATCCGCACTGCCCAGTTTATTAGGAATAAAGCAGTTCGTTATTGGATGGATAATCAAGGGGTTGGTAAAGCTGACTTATATAAGTTGTGTTCATACTTAGCACGCGAATTTGACTTTGCTTTGAAGTTAAACTCTGCTGCACGTCAAGCCAGTGCCGAAAGAGCTTGGTCTGCTATCTCTAACTTTTATAAACGCTGTAAAAAACAGGAAAAAAATAAAGGATATCCGAAATTTAAAAAACATTGCCGTTCTGTGGAGTACAAGGTTTCAGGATGGAAGCTATCTCCGGACTGCACGAGCATCAATTTCACTGATGGATTTAATGCAGGGACATTTTCTTTATTTTGCAATAAGGAAACACGCATTGACCTATTTAGGATTAAGATTAACCGTGTACGAGTAATTAGAAGAGCGGACGGTTATCACGCTCAATTCTGCTTTGATGCTGACCGTAAGGAAGTTGGGGAATTCACTGGTAAGGTTGTTGGGTTGGACTTGGGGTTAAAATATTTCACCAAAGATCAAAATGATAATGCTGTAATTTATCCCCAATTCTTGAGAAAGTCAGAACGAAGACTTAAAAAGCGATCAAAGCGATTAAGCAAAAAGTTTGTTAGAGGTAAAAAACCTCAGTCAATTAATTTTCATAAGGCACGAAAACGATTAGGTAAAGTTCATCTTAAAATCCAAAGACAGCGTAAAGATTGGGCTATAAAGCAAGCCCGATACGTAGTTCACTCTAACGATGTGATTGTCTATGAGGATTTGAAGATTGCGAACATGGTCAAAAATCATCATTTATCTTTTGCGATTTCTGATGCTAGTTGGTATCAGTTCACTCAATGGTTAGACTACTATGGGAAAATTTGGGATAAAGCAGTAGTAGCGGTATCGCCTAACTACACAAGCCAGAACTGTAGCCATTGTGGACATAGAGTAAAAAAATCACTTAGCACCAGAACTCATTCATGTTCTAGCTGTGGTTTTGAAATATGCCGTGATACGAATGCGGCTATTAATATCCTAAAAAAAGGTATGAAGATATTAGGATTTAAGTGGCAAAACAACAGTACCTTTGGGCAAAAGGGATCTGCCTCGTAAGAGGGAAAGCATGGGGAGAAGAGCGCCAATACTACTGATGGGAAACTGTACGGTAGCAAGCGAATTTCTGTGAACCATGAACTAGAATCCCCGTGCGTTTACGCCGGGGAGTATGTCAAATCTCTACTTCTTGAATATAAATATTCTTATCAAAAAACTAGTTCTAAAAATTTCCAAATTCTTCAAACTCACCCAGCATCTCCTCAAAAAGATCGTCAATTATTTCTTGATTTCTTTGTTGTAGAATGGGAGGGCCACCAAGAAATTTTTTAATTGTAATTTTCTTATCTCTAAAATCTTTCACAAAGTTACAAATAGAAGATATCACCTCAATTTCAGATTCTACTTGTTCGACGGTTTGAGAAATCGGATCTATTCCTCCTTTAACCGCTTTTCTATAACCTGAAACCATTTGCCCTTCGTTGGTATTTTTAGCTAATCGCAGTTCGCTTTTTAAATTCTCATACTGAGTTTTCAGAAACTCGTTATGCTGCTCTAACTTATTACATTGTCTGGTTAAGTCATCTTCACTGTTAATTGAAAATGATTCTTCTACCTGATGCAATCTTTCAATTTCTAGCAATTTGGCTAAATCACCTTCTTGATAGGCTTTATTAATTTCTTTCATAATTTCTGTATGGTGCATCTGGATATCACTATCTTTTACCTTATCTGGGTGAAATATCTCAGCTAACCTTAGAAATGTTTGACGAATTTTCTTCGATCCAGTAGCTCTATTTGCAGAAGAAAAATCTGGTTGTGTTTCTTGATATCCTTGCTCGGAATCCCGATACCTATCCGTGTTTTCATTTCTTGAATCGGAGAAGTCACTTTCTTCTTCCTCTGCTTCAAAAAAATCTTCTGGGAAATCATTTTCTATCGAACTTAGTTTGACACTGATTATCCCTCCAACTTGAAGGCTGCGGTAAACTTGTTCAATATTTTTTCTGGTTTGCTTTCCTAATTTTCGTGCAGTCAAAATTTCATCAAATAGTGAATGTATTTCCTCATCCAAAGATGCCATTTTTTGAAAACAAGGAGTACATCTACTATGTATTTCTGTTGCTACAGCACGCATCTGTTCGAGAAAGTTCTGCTGCTCGGTGCGTTTTTTCTTAATTTGCTTGAGCAACCACTGATGTTCTTTTTCTAAGGTTTCCAAACGGATATGGAAAGATGAAAGAGCAAGTGAGGTTGCTGGTGAAAATGTAGATGGGGATGAAACAGGTGTAGACATAGAAGAAAATATGGGTTTGTTCCAGGTTAATGTACCAATTAGAACTGCATTCGGGAAAGTATTTACTTCCCGATGGCTACCAAACTTCTAATAATTTACTACTTTTTTTGATTTTATCAATGAAGGTTAGTGTAGAAAAATTTCACAACCTGCCTTAGCATCTACAGAAATTTAAAGCCTAATGCTGTTTGAGCATAAACTAATTCAATCTCTGATTCCTTTAAAGACAATAACAAAGGTTCTTTACTATTACTAAAAGGATTATTGATTAATCGAATTATCCAACGCCCTGCTATTTCTTCTGGAGCCTCAACTATACCGTGAAATTCAAATACGTATTTGGGATATAATATTTTAACTAAACTTCCTATTTTTATCATCTTTCTTATCTTCCATTTTGATTGATAGTGGATTTATATTGCCTCTAAATATGATTTATTAAAAAAGTATGTTTTGTTAAATTTTAAATTATCTTGCTATGGGGAACCAACTAGTTGAAGCTTGTTGTAGTTCATTCAAATTATATTGAGATTTCCAACCACAATGGTAACATTGGAATCCAAATGTACGATTTGTTAAATATTCACGATACTTTATTCTTACAGAACTGCAACAGGGACAAGTTCCCATAAGTACTAGCGATTTTAACTCTTTTCCTGTTTCTTGTTGCTTCTCAAGCATATAACTAATCCTTTGTACTTTGAAGTTAACTAAGCTATTTACTTCTAAAGGCTTATAACTCAATGTGTAACTTAATTACCGATCTATATATAAATCTATATTGTGCTTTTTACCTGAAATTTTGCCAAAATAAATAAATTAAAAAAATAAATTAGTTTAAAGTCTAGTTTATTATATATCTATGGAGGTAATTATTTTTTATTTGTGATTAATATTATTTTACAAAAGCAATGATTTATTCTTGCTTATTATAATTGCACCTAATTGAGAAAAACTCAGGTTACACTTTAAAAATTTGCGATTTTATAACTTAAGATATAGCTAAGTTACAAGCGTTCAATTTGTAACTAATCGAAGATATAACAATTTTTGATAGACAACAAAAACATTCCTTTATCTTCTGCTTAAACAAGGAAAAAAATAAATATTTTTAAAGCTTTAACTTTCAATAAGTTTGATTGTTTATACTAAACTATCGGGATTAAAGCCTTCTGTCATATTTGAGATTGACATAATGTTCTCCCTCTGTCTGTACGGCATCGTACCTATGTCTTAAGTTTGTTTCGGTTTGAGCAAGCGGATATACTCATTTTTAATAACTTGATAGCATTCGCAGGCTGTAGCACTTAGAGCTTCTCGACTTAGAATACTAATTTTTCCACGGGTATAGCGAATCATTCCCGCTTGTTGAAGGGTACCTGCTGCAACGGTTACGCCCGAACGACGAGTACCTAACATTTGAGAGATAAATTCTTGGGTAAGGTGTAATTCATCTTTCATGACGCAATCTTGCGTTGTCAGCAGCCAGCGAGCAAGTCTTTCTTCAATATTATGTTGTCTGTTGCACGCAGCGTTTTGTGAAGCTTGGGTAAATAACGCTTGCGTATAAAGTAACAAAAGTCTTTGCAATTCTCCACCCCGATCGAACTCGCTTTTTAATATGTTGCCGTTAAGCTTTAACACACTACCATCAACTTGAACTATGGCGCGACTCGTAGTAGAATCACCACCCAAAAAGACGGGCAAACCTACTATCCCTTCTTTACCTACTAAGCTTATTTCTGTTGTCGAACCGTTTTCCATGATTGAAACTAAAGAAATCATCCCTAAAATAGGAAAATAAACTTCTGTGATTTTTTCCCCTGGTTCCCACAACACATCCCCAGAAATTAATTCAACATATTCTAAATGAGAAACCAACCGTTGATAATCCTCCGGAGGTAAAGCTGCTAGCAATTGATTAACGATCGCACTACTAATATCGTCGGACATATGAAAGAACACAATCTTCTTAATTGAGTCGTATTTGGAAAAATATCTGACGACACAAGAAAAATAAAAAATATCTGAGTCATGTCTAGAGGCATTTTTCCGTTGAATTGCTTACAATATCAGCACAGCAACAATATCCAATTTGAAAAAAGAATTTTACAGGTGGCTTGCTCGATTAATCGAAGCCCCACAAGCTTGCTATAACGAATATTCCGAAAAGCAGCAGCATATTCAAAATCAAATATCAAAAATGGTATTATCTCTGCTGACACCGTATGTCTGTAAACAAAAGAATACCTCGATCCCAGAAAAAAACAGTACGCTATCGTACATAAGCTAGTGAAAGTTTAAGAAAATATAAAAATTTAATAATTCAACTATCTATTTTAGTAGACGTTTGAACTCGTTATAGATCGATCCATAGCATTCGCAGGCTGCTTGTTCGAGTTCCTTTCTGTTCAAGATAGTAATCTGTCCCCTGCTATAACTAATCAACCCTGCTTTCTGAAGTGCGATCGCCGCTTCTGTGACGCTAGCACGACGAACTCCAAGTATTTCGGATATAAATTTTTGGGTGAGCGGTAACTCAGGCATACTTACACAGTCATGAACGGAAAGCAGCCAACGAGCCAGTCTTTCCTCGATTAGATGATGCGATTTACAAGCAGCTATTTGTGATATCTGAGTTAATCTTGCTTGGGTGTAAAGTAAGAGCTTTGCCTGTAATTGTTTTCCTCTTTCAAATTCGCTTTTGAGTATGGAGGCATCCATTTTAAGTGCGTTGCCTTCTACTTGCACAATGGCACGATTTGTTGAGATATTTCCTCCTAAAAATACAGGAATACCTACCATTCCTTGATTACCTACTAAACCGATTTCTGTAGTTGAACCATCTTTCATCATCGAAACCAAAGAAATCATTGCCTCTGTAGGAAAATAGACTTCCTTTATCGACTGTTTTGGTTCGTAAATAATTTGCCCCAAAACCAAACTAACAGGCTCTAAGTAAGGAATAAGACGCTCGTATTCCCCAGGAGGTAAAGCCATCAGTAGTTGATTAGCCGACATCTGAGGCGAATCAAACATAGGGTAATAAAATCTCTTTTTGTTAACGTTTTCTTCAGGCAGAGTAAGTATTACTTGTTTCTAAAGTGGTACTTTTACAGCATTATTGAGGAAATTTATGAATCCGGTCTAATTTTAAAACAAATCTAAGTATTTTAAACGGTGTTAGGGGGAACATCATAACGCATAACCATGATGATTTTAGTACGTTCCGCTACGGTTGACACGATCTATATTTTCTAAAATTCAAATAGTTTTATAGGTATTATTTAGATGATGATAAAATTTAAATTTATTCTGTTCCCTATTTCCTATTCCCTATTGGCTTATTCAAATTAATTTTTTAGCATACTATGTAATGAAGAACCGTATTTATTATTTTTAGCAATAATCTGAGTCTTTGATTTTGAAATATATTTAACTAAAATTCTTAAATAACTAAAGTCTATTTTTATCAACATACAGTTAAGTTAATATTATTTTAGGGTTCATAATCTTTTTTTAACAAGTAAATATAAGCATTATTTATGATGCCGATAATAAATACTTGTATTCAATGTAAGACCCAGATAATTTCGATTTATTAAAATATCAATCTTTGATTGTAGATAATCCACCACTTTGATATAAATCTTCTAACACTTGAGTGGCACAAACCAAAGCCACCAATCCAATTATCACTATAGGCTGCGAACTTCTCCCTAATAGAGCTAGAAATATCAGAATTGCAGCAGCCCCAAGTCTGTATTTTGCTCTAACTTTGCATCTAAATATCATTCCCGTTCTATGGAGAATGCTTAAACTTAATAAACATAAGGCGACTCCACCACAAATCAGCCAACGATGTGGGGTTGGTAGCGCTTTGCTTACATCGCTCATTATCACCTTTTCCACACCAACTCCTGTAGTAGCAAGTCCAATTACCAACGGTAAATGTCCGTAAAGCCAAACTTGAATTAGTCCCACTTTTCTATCAACATTGGCACTTAAAATTGAACCGCTGACATTTTCAAAATAAACCCACCACAAACTAAAAGCAATAACAAAGCCAAACACCGCACAAATAGCGCTTTGTACGTCCCATTGTTGTTCGGAAACTCCATTGACAACAGCAATAATTGCTTCACCCAAAACAATAATTGTAAACAGCCCAAAACGCTCCGGTAAATGTTCGGGATGGGGAAGTAAAGCAACCTGAAAACGTTTTGCACTGATTCCAGTAATAAAATCCACAGCTAAACCCAATACCCAAAGTACGAAACGTATAGGAATTGGTACAAAAGCCGATATTAACCACAAAACAGCAGCAATAGAGAAGCCAACACAGTAATATTTAGCTAAACCTCGGGCTTGAGGAATATGTTTAATAACTCGTAGGTATTCCAAAACAAGGGTAAATCTTGTTACGGCGTAAGCAATAGCAAAGCCAGGAGAAGTTTCACCCAAACCATGATGAATATTTACAGCAAGAGCAGCGACTGCTAACATTTGTAAGCCAGTTAATAGCCGATGTTTAATATCATCGCTATCAAATCGATTTGCATAAAATGTAGTTCCAATCCATGCCCACCATACCGGAACAAATAAAAATACAAAGCCAAGAAAACCTTTTAAAGAAGTATCTTCATATAAATAATGAGCAATTTGCGAGACAGCAACTACATAAACCAGATCGTAAAAAAGTTCTAACCAAGTAGCATGACGGTGTTCTTCAGCTACTTCTTCACCTATACGTAAACGGGGTACTTGCAACCAGCCTTTCATATTAATAATTAAGAATAAAAATTGAAAAAAGGGAGTAGGGGGGGTAGAGAGGAAAGGAGTTATTACACCTTTAACCTTTAACCTTTAACCTTTAACCTATAAAACTTTCTGTCGCCGATCGATCGTTAACAACGCAACTACAGCACTGGCAACTGAAGCGGCTGCGGCAATAAACATGATTAAACGAAAACTATCTACATAAGAAAGTGCAATTGCTTTTTCTATGGCATTTGTTAACTCATTACTTATATTATCTGGAACTTTTGCGGCGGCTAAATTTATTCTTTCTGCCGCTAAGGCTTGCCGTACTTGAGATGGTACATTTAACTGATCCAAACGCCGATCGAGACTGAGATTAAAAGCATTAAAAACAAAGATATTAAAAATGGCGATCGCCAATAATCCAGCAGTACGAGAAACAGCGTTGTTGACTCCCGAAGCAACACCAACTTGACGCTTTCTCACTGAACCCATAACGGTTGTTGTCAAAGGAGCAACGCTAACTGACATCCCCAATCCTAATACTACAATCGCGGGAAAAAATGTTAACCAATAACTACCGCCAATTCCGGGTATTGCAAAAAGTATAAAACCAACTGCTGCGATTATTGGCCCTACCATCAAAGGTAACTTAGCATTGTAGCGATTAACTAGATTACCAGACCATCGCGACAGGAAGAACATAATGAGAATAAACGTTAAAAACACCGCACCAGCAGCTATCGGTGAGTAACCTTGAACCTGAATTAAATTGAAAGGAACAAAATAGAAAACTCCTCCCAAAGCTGCATATAGTAGTAACGTCAGTAAATTAGCACCCAAAAAGGTACGGGATTGAAATAAAGATAAAGGCATCATCGGGCTGTAAATATTAGCTTCTACAAAAACAAACGCACCTAAAACAATTATTCCAAATACCGTGCAGCTAATAACCAAGGGATGAAAAAGTCCTAAAGCAGAAGATTCAATTAACCCAAAAACTGTAGCTCCTAAACCCAAAGTTGCTAGTGTTGCTCCCCAATAGTCCAATCGGGTAAATTCTCTATCGCGACTTTCTGGAACGTAACGAAATAAAATTGATAAGATTGCGATCGCGAAGGGCACATTAATAAAAAATATCCATCTCCAAGATAGATTTTCTATCAGCCAACCGCCTAAAATTGGACCAAATGCTGAAGTTATAGCCGTAAAACCCGACCAAGTACCAATAGCTTTTCCTCGCTCAGAATCGATAAAAGAGGCACTAATAATCGCTAAACTTCCGGGAACCAATAATGCACCACCAACTCCTTGAAAAGCACGAGCAATTATTAGTTGATTAATATTAGGCGATAAAGCACACCATCCAGAAGCAAAAGCAAATAAAGCAATTCCACAAGCATAAATTATTCTTCTTCCAAATCGATCTCCTAAAGATCCACCCACCAAAATTAGAGCAGCTAAAAACAAAGCATAAGATTCAACTACCCACTGTACTTGAGTAGCATTTGCATTCAAAGATTCTTGCAGTACTGGCAGCGCAACATTGACAACAGTGCCATCAATCATTGCCATACTCGAACCGAGTATAGTCGCCACTAGAAACCCAACGTTCGGTAGTGCGAGAACAAGAAGTAGAGCATCGTTTTGCATTGATGACTCCAGTATCACATGGCGGTTTTACAATGTTTGACATTTCAAGCGACTAAGAGCGCGACTGTAAAAATTTTACCGGAATTTGTTGATTTTTCTCTATTAAATATAAAATGTGAACTTTGTCAATTCTCTTTTTGTTGATTTTGAATATATTGTTAGACATAATATTGGACATATCTAAGCTTGCATAAGTCCTATTTTTAGAGTTAACAAAAAAGCATTTTTCATCAGGCATAATAGAACAAAATTGTACTAAAATAAATTGTAGGTATAAACGCTTTTTATCAGTTAACTCTGAAGCGTTTCTACTTCTGAAGAATGTTTGTTTTATCTATTAACCGTAAAAATGGCTGAAAAATCCGACCGTCAAAAGCGAATTATGGAGCATCTTGCTCGCAGTACAAACGATTTTATCAAACCCAAAATTAATTCTGTTGAAAGACAGCAGCGAATTTTAGAGCATATTCGTATGACTAAAGGTTAAATTGATTTGGAGGTGGGAGATTCCCGCCTTTTTTTTTAATCCTAATTTGTAATATCTAGTTGTTATTTTTTTGATAGTCAAATTTATATTAAATAGAATAATTTATTTTTAATTATTAGTGGTACATAGATATTTTTATGAAAAAGTTACTTTACCTGGCGATTGAAATCACTGCTACACAAGCAAAACCCGCCTTCGCGGGTTAAGAATTAATTAGTCCACGCAGGTGGACTTTGCCTGTGTAGTAGCGGTTTTAACCGCCGGATACTTGTCAGCTTTAGAGAAAGCCTGTAGCGATACAAAATATACAGATTTTAGAAACTAACCTGCTTTAATAATTCATTAAAATAAATTTATTATTTAAGCGAATATAAACGATCAATTTTAGATAAAATAAATCTAAGAAAAATAGTTAACATCTTACCTAACTTGAGATAGAGAATGGTTTTATCCCGTTTTGCTCGCGAATGGTATATTTTTTTGTGTCTTGATTATACATATATCTAGCGAGCATCTCTGTAATTATCTCTACAAATGCAAGTAAAAAAGACCTATGAATTAAAAATAACTGTTAAAAATAAGTAACCAATTTACTTTTGAATTCAACCTTAATTATAAAAGCGCTTCATCTATTATTAACTTCTTTACAAGCCATGAAATCCCCTGAATCCCAAACCAAACTTCAAGAAAATAGTTCTCAAAAAGCTAAACAATGGCCGCAACGTTTAATTTTGATACTGATACCAGTAGCTTTAAGCATTGGTGGAGTAGCAGTACTTTTTCGTTTGCTTGCTCGCGAAAAAACATCGCCTTCAAGTATTACAGTTCAACAATCACCGCTATCAGTTGAACTAGCTGATGTACAAGCAAGTCAAATAAAAGAAAGTTCGGAGTTCATTGCTAGTTTACAATCATTAAACTCGGAGAGTCTTCAAGCAAAAACTCAAGGAAAAGTATCTCAAGTTTTTGTCAAAAAAGGCAGCCAAGTTACAGAGCAAGCTCCTTTATTACAAATTGACTCCAACAATCAAGCTGTTAAAGCTAATAATAACAGTGGTGGTAATAGCGCAATACAATCGAATCAGCTACAGCTACAAAATGCTCGTACCCAACTTCAAGACTTAGAAGTTCAACAGTTATCGAAGCTACAAAATGTAAGATTAAACCAAGAAAAATACGAAAAATATTCTAATCTAGCCGCACAAGGTGCCGTATCCAAACAAACCAAAGATGAATACGCTCAGAGACTTGAAGCAGCAAAACTCGAATTTAATAGTTTAGATGCCAAAATACAGGCACAGCGAGCAACTGTATCTAGTTTAGAAAAAGCATTACAGCAAGCATCAGTAAAAATTACCAACAATCTTCCTGCGCCACAGACATCACAGAAATTGCAGCAATATAAAGTTCAAGCCCCTTTCAAAGGTACCGTCACAAATATTTCAGTAAAAGTAGGAGATTTAGTCAACCCTTCAACCAGAGTTGCGATGGTGACTCAAAATCAACCTTTAGAAGTTGATATTCCAGTTTCCCTTGAAAAAAAATCGCAGTTACGCAAAGGTATGGCAGTAGAAATCATCAACTCCAAAGGTGAAAATATAGGTACGGGTAAAATATTTTTCATTTCCCCGAAAGTTAATCAAAATACCCGTACTGTATTAGTGAAAGCGTTATTTGATAACAAAGAAAGAAAGATGCAAGCAGGAGAATTTGCCAAAGCGAGAATTAATTGGAATCAACATTCCGGTTTATTAATTCCTACTACCGCAGTATTTCGTATCGCTGGAGAAGCTTTTGTATATGTAGCTGAAAAAATAAATTCGACAACAGCAACCTCAACCCTAGTAGCCAAACAAAAACAGGTAAAATTAGGTAAAACAATAGATAATAAATATCAAGTTATTGAAGGATTGCAGCCAGGGGAAAAGGTTGTTGTTTCCAAATTATTAAATATCAAAAATGGTGATGTTTTGGTAATTCAATAATTATGGTTTTGACTCGGTAACGCCTTTACGTACAAAAAGTGCAAGAGTTCCAAGTATTAGAAAAGCCACTCCCCACCAAAGAGAGTCACCGGGAAGAACTTTTAGTAGAAGCGTAGTTAATCCAGAACTCAGTAGCGACCATCCTATTGTTGATTGATTGCCCATTTGATTAGTTGTCCTTACGTTACTTACTCTTTCAATATTAATTATTCGTTCAAGAGAATTAATCTACTAAAAGCATTAGAACACAATTAGTCTAAAGTAATAGTTTCTACAGTTTCTACTCACTCTTGTAAATTATGTCTATTTTTGAGCTATGGTAATTTATTTATTAAAAATTAACTAAAAATAAAAAAAATGGGTTGTGTAGACATTTTTAATTTAGCTAGTTTTACCTGTCTCAATTATTTCAATATCCCTGAGTACCGTTTTTTAAGAAACTATGAGTAGTTCAATATATAATACAGTGGTATTTTATTTTGGCAGATTTGCGCCACTTGGGTTATATTGTTCAACCTATGCACAAAATCTCTCAAAGATTGTATCCGCTGTCTTGTTGCCTAAACACCAAAACCATATATCATACAGATAAATTAACAGAAATTAACAATGGTAGAACCCCCAATTAAAAAATCTGACCGTCAACCAAAACCGGAAGCTGAAGGCAGTTCTGATAAGAGTCCCGATCAAAGCTTTACTCCTCCCGTCAAATCAGCAGGCAGTTCTGAAAAAAAGAGTTTTGCACCTCCGGTAAAAACAGATCGTAAAGATAGAGACAGCGATAGAGATAACGATAGAGGTAGAGGCAAAGGTAAAGGTAGAGGTAGAAAATCATCTGAAAGAGATGAAATCAAGGCTCCAGTTAGTCTTGCATTAGCACGCCCTCCCAAGCCAAGCAAGCCTCCCGTTAAAGTTGAAGCTGAACCAGAAGAAGTTTCAGAAACTGTTGCCGAAGATCGAGATTCTAATGAAGCACCATCAGAAGTTGTTGCAGAAGAATCTCAAGATTCTAGTGAAGAACAAAGCAATTCATAGCTTGTGCTTTTAGAAGAAGAAGAGGGGGAAGAGGGGGAAGAGGGGGAAGAAGGGGAAGATTAAATAATTGAGAACTCCTCATTCCTGACTCCTAACTCCTAACTCCTCATTCTTAACTCCCATATCTTTACTTTTTCACACGTTCGCCAAAGCGGATTAATCTTTCAATCATTGCCAGACGGTTTTCCCAAACTCCTACTTGATAGGGGTTATTCAAAGCTTGTTGCTGCATTAATGTTCTAAATTGAGATTGAAAGCGAGTCAATGATGCTTTCGTTGTTTGTAAGTTAGCTTGAGATGGAGATTTTGCAAGTTGATTTAAAGCGTTTTCTAATATTTCTGCTTGGCTGTTAAATTCGGAAATTCTGCTAGCAGACATTTGTAGTTGCTTATTCTCTAACGTAAATTTCCATTCTTTTTGTAGGGAAGCGTAACGTAAAGCAGCAGTTTTGAATGGTTGACGGTAGGGAATCGGTTCGCGTTCGGTTTTACTACCTTGAGTGCTGCCCAAAACTTGCTGTAGCTGTTGATTTTGTAAGTTTTCGGCTGCGAATAATGCGTAACCACCTACTGGTAAATCTCTAATTAACTGTACTTGGTCAAATGCTCCTAAAGTCGGTAAATTTAATAGACGAATTCCGGGAACTAATAAGGTAGAACCTAACTTTCTCGATACAATCCAAGGCTGTGCTAATCTGCTAAAAGTTGGAGTATCTAAAGCGTAAGTCATGGGAACAATTAAGTCTATATCGCCTCGTTTGGCCCAAACTTCCCAATGTTGCTGTAATTTACCAATCCTTTCTTGTTCCGGTAGAGGAAACACCGCTACGGACATAATTAAATCGGATTTTTTTTGCCGCATTTTTTGCGAAACTTGAGCGACAAAGCTATCTATTTGCTGAGTACGAAAAGCCGTCCATTTTTGCCAGATATCGCGTTGGCTTGGTGAAATTTTGAGCGGATCGACTCCATAACGCTGTTTAAATTGCGATCGCGCTGCTTTCCCATAACCATAACTGCGGTTTCGTTGATGATCTTGGAAAGGATAGCGGATGTAATCCAAATGTAAGCCGTCTACGTTATAGTTGGTAACAATTTCTTCGTACTGATTTAATAAATACTGTCGTAATTGAGGATTTGCAGGGTCAAAAAATGGTTTATTTTGACCTTGGGGAATCATCTTTCCGCGTCTATCGTAACCAGCCCAATCGGGATGAACGGCAAGTACTGGGCCTGGATAGTTAGTGTTAATACCCAAAAGTTTATTATGTCGCTGGTTTCCGGCCGCAAAAACCCATACCCAGGCGTGTAATTCCATACCTCTGTCATGGGCTAATTTGACGGCGGATTTTAACGGGTCCCAGTCACGAGTTAAAGGATTTTGCTGGGGTGCTACTTTACTCGGATAGACTGTATAACCTGCATTAACCGTTTCAAAAAATACCGTATTAATACCCGCTTGCGAAAGTCGATCGAAAACTTGGGCTAATCCTTGCTCATTTCTAGCCTTAACAATAGTTCCTCTATCGAGCCAAATTGCTCGGATTTCCGGTTGAGCAAACCTTTGATTTACCGGAAACTGATTCCATAAAGAAGCTTTTGCAGCTAACCATTGTTTGCGAGCTTCAGCGTATTTTCTCTTTGCAACTAACTGCGGTAGTTTTTGGACAACTTCTTTAGCTTGTGATAGGGCTTGTTGACTGCCAAAAGTCAATGTTGCAGGTTGACTGGATGCAAATTGTGCGGGTTGAGCTTGTGCAGCTGGAGTTCGGTTATTTATCGCTGCAACAGCTAGATTCGCGCTTTCAACTCGACCAATTAATTTTAGTAATTCTTGCTGTAGCGCTGCTGTTTCATTACGGCTAATTGGTTTGCGGGAATTGGGTTTAACATCCAGCCGAACCTTATCTTGCAAATTATCTATTGCTTCATCGGATAGCTCATCGGAACGTTGGAAGTTGATATTCCTAGAAGTATTATCGGGAATAACGGCAGTAATTTTAGACGGAATAGAAGTATTTGTTTGTGTTGGCGTAGTGGAATTTATTGTGGGTAAATTTTGACTACTATTTCTATTAGTAGGATTTGTCGCAGGTATTTTGGCAACAGCAGGGTTATCACACTCAGTTGCACCACCTGGAATACTTTTAACGGCATTTGGCGTTGCGTGTCGTTTTACCGCAGCTTGTAACCAAGCACTATCTAAACTGGGATTTGCAGCGCTATCAACTCCCCATCTCCAACCGAAAAAAGTAGAACGCGAGGTAGCTAAAACGGCTGCGGAATTATTTTGAGATTCCCATAGTGCAGCAGCTTGATTGGGTGAGTTGGGAACCACAACACCACCGCGCACTTCTCCAATTAAATCTTTGTTATTAGCCCATCGCTGCAATTTATCTTTAGAAGGTTGAAGTTTCTGCGGTGTATCTAAACTAAATCCCCAGTAACCTCCCAAAACATTTTTAATTAATCGACGTACCCCCGGAGCAGATAAACTTCCTACGGGGGCCACTAGCAATCACACTTCCACCTTTACTTACCCATTCTTCCAAGCTAATTGCTTGCGACGGCGTTAATGTTTCCACATTAGGTAAAAGTAGTACCGTGCGGCTTCCCCAATCAGCAGTATTTCTGATGCTATTCAAAGGAATCACGCAGTAGTTAACCCCAGCTTCTTCAAGACGAGTAGTTATACCCTTCCACTGGTTAGCATTTTCGCGACTTTGAATTACGCTGATAACAGTTTCAGTTGCTGCGACAGCAGGTAAAATATTAAATAAAATACAAGCCAAAAATTGGCATTTAAAAAATAGTAATCCAGTTTTGATAGATTTTAATTTAACTTTTCTAATTCCTTTAAGTTGATTCGTCACTATTTATTCCCCATTCGATTTTGGATTTTGGATTTTGGATTGGCGCTAAGATATTTAGTAATAGTTAGGTTAAATTTGATTTAAGTTAAATTAAATTCAAGTAAAAAGTTAATTAATAAAAGATTTTGCTATTAATCAGAATTTTACAAAATATTTATTATAGATAAACTACTCCCTTTCCGCTCTATAATTACCTATCTCTCCATCTCTTTCCTCACCCCTCTCTTTCTTGAAAAGTTGTGGCTCTTCAAGAAAGTCTATGTCAAACGCGGACACGCTGAGCCGCACCTTCGGTGAACGTTAACGCTGCGTCTCTGCGGTTTTTTATAGGTAATGTCCCACCAGGAAAAGGGTAGCAATTTGCTAATAGCTCGGAAGCATCCTAATTGTTGAAAAACTTGGGACGCTCCAGTCTATGTACAGCCAAAAGACAATTAAAAATATTCTTTATGGAAAAACCACGATCAAATTAGAATAGTAAAATAACTAAAAAATAAATATAAGATTGATTTTATTCATAACTCCCAATTTCTAACTCCTAACTCCTAGTTCCTAACTTTTGTACGCAACTTTCGATCAACTCTTCAACAGTTGCTACAGGAAAAATTTTTGTTTTTAAACTGCTAGCTACTTCCTCAACTGTTTTATCATCGAGAAAAATTGATTCTCCGTGCTTTAACATTACATTCGGCAGTAAAATTCCATCTCCTAAATCTTCATTTTGTAATTTTAAAAGTAAATCTTGCCCAGTTAATAAACCAGTAACGCTAATATCTTGTCCCCAATAATCGCTGGATAAAGCACGCATATTAACCGATAAACCTTCAACCGAATTTAACTGTTTTACAAGAGGTTGAAAAGCTTGCTCAACAGCATTTCCTACTACCCAAGTTAATTTCCGTGGTTCAACTTTCTGCGGTAATAATTCCCGTGCAGTTTGCAAAAACTCTTTGATAAACAAACGAATCGAACCTACACCATTATCAATTTGGGGATAATCTTCGTATTCAGCTTCACATGGTAAATCCTCACCTGCAATTAAAAACCATTCATCGGCTAGCCAAATGCAATTTGAACCAACACTTTCTTTTAATTCTTGCTGCAACTTCCGCACTTGAGTAATTACTTCTCGTCCTTTCTCCCGTGTCACGGGTATAAGTTCATCCTCTTGGGGACGAAACCGCGTTAAGCCTACTGGAACAACTGCAACAGAAGCCACAGCAGGTAATTCGCCAGTATGAAAAGACGCTAAGTCGCGCAGAGTTGTTTCTAAGTGTAAGGCATCATTGATACCAGGGCAAACAACTACTTGTGCGTGAATTTGTAATCGTCTTTCCTGAAACCACTTGATATGCTGTAAAATCTCTCCCGCACGTTGATTCTTTAACAATCTAATTCTTACTTCGGGTTCGGTAGCATGAACGGATACATAAAGCGGCGACAAACGCATCTGTTCGATTCTTTCCCATTCCCGTTGCGGTAGATTCGTTAAAGTCAAATAAGAACCATACAGAAAACTTAAGCGATAATCATCATCTTTAAAGTAAAGACTAGAACGTTTACCCGGTGGCTGTTGATCGATAAAACAGAAAGGACAACGATTATTGCACTGGATTAAACCATCAAAAAGCGCCGTTTCAAACTCTAAACCTAAATCATCATCGTAATCTTTTTCAATTTCAATTTGATGAGTTTTTCCCTTTTCATCTAAAATTTCTAAATCTAAAACTTCATCAGCACATAAAAACTGATAATCAATCAAATCGCGAGGATGCATACCATTAATACTAACGATTGCATCACCTACCTCAAATCCAATTTCAGCACCAATAGAATCGGGCAATATCTTTGTAATACGAGCGGGTTTGATATTCATGAGTTAGGAATGTAGAGACGTAGCAGTGCTACGTCTCCATAATTAAGTTAGTAGGTTGGGTTGGGTTGCAAGAAGAATTATAGTTTTTAATTAAAAATTGATGCTGCAACCTAACCCAACATTGCATTTTTTATTCGTCAATATTCATCAATATCCTACATCCTCGCCGCGATAATGTTATTTATTCAGCATGGTGATGTTGGGTTACGACACGATTAACAAATATTGTCGTCACAAGCCTTCATTTTAAAGGGTTCGTTTTGCCCGTAACCGTCGGGAGACGTAGCACTGCTACGTCTCTACAACTGCTAACCTTTAATTACTCCTAACTATTCTCCAGAAATCCCGCAGCAATTCCACCCAATATAAAGATTCCAAATATTAATCGATACCAAACAAACACCCAGGTACTTTGAGTTTTTAGAAAGCGCAACAAACTGGCGATCGCCAAGTAAGAAAATACTGCTGACGAAATTATGCCTGCGACTAAAGAAACTATCTGACTTCCATCAACTCCTGCGGCAAAGAAATCTTGTAATTGTACTAATCCAGCTATAGAAATCGCTGGAATACCTAGCAAAAAAGAAAATCTGGCTGCGGTTTCTCGTTCTAAATTTAAAAATAATCCCGCCGTTAAAGTCGAACCCGATCGACTTACACCCGGTATCAGCGCTAAAGCTTGAGCAACACCCATAAACAATCCATCTAACATTACGAGATTTTCAAAGTCGCGCTGGCGCTTGCTGAATTTCTCCGCCAATCCCAACAGTATTGACATGACTATAGAAGCAATTGCGATCGCGCTCATACTCCGCAGCGGTGAGTTATCAAAGTCGGGAATAAAAATTTTGATGATAATTCCGCAAAACAATATAGGTAGCGTGCCAAAGAAGATACCCATGCACAAGCGAAAATCAAAGTCCATATAGTCTTTTAGGGCGATCGCTCTGGTAGCACCTTTAAAAATCCTCGACAAATCTTTCCAGAAATACCACAGCACCGCTGCAATACTTCCCAATTGAATCACCGCACTAAAAGCGACTCCTGGATCTCCCCAACCAAGCGCGACTGGAACGACTTTTAAATGCGCCGTACTGCTAATTGGTAAAAACTCTGTTGCACCTTGTACAAAGCCCAAGAAAATTGCTTGCCACACGTTCATTTGCTGTACGCCATCAACAGCACCTGAAGCTTGGCTGGCAAAAGTTTTTATTGGATGTATTGCGATGCTGAATATGGCGGATGCTACAGTTAAAAACCAGAATAATTGACGTTGAAAACTCCGTATATTTGTTCTCATCATTAAAACAAAACCAAACCTTCCAGTTTTACGCAGCTTTTTGTCATTATTCATCACAATCCGCCAGTCATTGTATTTTAGATTTTGGATTTTGGATTGGGAGTTAGGAGTTAGGAGTTAAGAGTGAGGAGTTAAGAGTTAAAAAACTTTTTTATGTAAACTTCCGATCGTACTTACTTTTTTTTACCCGTTCACTTCCTATGCCCAATTCCCAATGCCCAATTACCAATTCCTAATGTCTATATCTTGCACAAACAACTAACACACTCAAGGCTACGACAATACAAACAGTTATCAGTTACCAGTTACTAGTTATCAATCAACAGCTGATAATTGATAATTGTTCATTGTCTTTTCTTACGCATCCTGAAGTACACCGAAATATAATCCAGCTAAGATAGCGATACCAAATATTACGCGATACCACACGAATACCCAGGTGCTTTTGGTTTTAAGAAATTCTACTAACCAAGCAATTGCTAAATAAGAAAATATTCCTGATGATATTACAGATGCTACCAAGGTAATAATTTCTGAATTATTAACTCCAACTTCTAATAAGTCTTTAACTGAAATTAAGCCAGCTAAAGTAATTGCGGGAATTCCTAATAAAAATGAGAACCTTGCTGCTGTTCCCCTTTCCAATCCCATAAATAATCCTGCTGTCAAAGTTGAACCGCTTCGAGAAGCCCCAGGTACTAACGCTAAAGCTTGAGCGCAGCCCATTAATATGCCATCACCCATTGTTAATTTGTCAAAATTGCGCTGTCTGCTGCCTTTCATTTCTGCCAATCCCAACAGTATGCCCATCACAATTGACACAACTGCAATTACACCCATACCTCTTACAGTATTTTCGTAAAATTCTTCAAACACAACTTTGAGTAAAAGCCCTAAAACTACTATTGGGAATGTTCCGATGGCAATTCCTAGAGCGATGCGGAAATCGGTATCTTGATAATCTTTACGTCTAATAGCAATATACGCACCTGTAAGAAACCCGCTTTAAATCTCCCCAAAAGTACCAAAGCACAGCCACAATACTACCAAGCTGAATCGCTGCACTAAAAGCAGAACCTGGATCTCCCCAACCTAATGCAACTGGTACGGCTTTTAAATGCGCCGTGCTACTGATGGGCAAAAATTCTGTTGCACCTTGCACGAAACCTAGAAAAATGCCCTGCCATAAGTTCATTTGCGAAGCTGCATCAACAGGAGTACTCGCATCTTGACTCAGAACTTTCAACGGAAATGCCGCTACTGATAAAACACCACTTCCTACCATCAATAAGGGAAACAGCAAACGTTTGGATACAGCCATGAATACACCTATCTACCCGTAATTACCAACGATTACACTTTCAACTACTTCTGTACTGTCTACAGGAAAAAATACGCCAGTTAAAAATAATATTTCCTGTTTGCTTAGAATTGTGAAGCCCAATTCTCGCTACAGCATACCCGTAAACTTCACTTTATTCTTTGTGTTTTTTTTAAAGATTTCATAGTTGGCTACAATTGAGGTATCATGGATATGCCCCCCAGGGGGATACTAGATAGCCTCTAAAGGGTTGATCTAATACCTTAAGAAAAGTTAATATTTGTAAAGAATATTAAAATTTTGACTAATAATACGTTGTATTCATATCCAGTTTTTAACCTTGTGACTCAAACAGTTGAAAGCCTCAAATCCTTAAAAATCAACACAATAGCGAATCAAAAAGTGATAAGCACAGCAATACCCTTATATAAAGAGAAAGATGAGAATGTGACATCTTTTTCAACTTCTTCCTTAATACCTCTCTCTTTTGGGGTTACATCTCGACAAGCTCTACTGGTATTTACTGCTGCGGTATTTCTGGTATCGGTGCCTGTATTCATTGAAGCGCCGCTGGTAAGAGTACTGCCGTGGTTGAGTGTAGCTCTAACAGTGGGATGGATATGGCTGAGTAAATTATTAATGTCGCGGAGTGCGACTTATGTTTGGGGAGATTTACTTGTAGGTTTTAGCTGGAGTTGGTTAGCTGGCTCTATATATTGGGGTTGGTTGCGCTGGGAACCTTTATGGCATTTGCCCGTAGAATCAATCGGTTTACCCTTTGCGATGTGGTGTTTGTATCGAAATTGGGGAAAAGTCGGTAACTGGTTTTATTTTGGTTCGTTAGTTGGCACGGTTTTAACCGACATATATTTTTACATTGTGGACTTAATACCCTACTGGCGGCAGATTATGGTTGTAGAACCGGAAGCAGCAACACCCGTTTTAAAAGCAGCACTTTTACAAGTACAAACACCAGCAGGGCAAGCTTGGGCGGTTGTTCTAGCCGTGGTGTTATTGAGTGTGGGGATTATACCTTTAAAATATAAGCAGCTGCACTGGTATGCTTTTAGTGGAGCAGTTTTAAGCACAATTTTAGTAGATAGCTTATTTTTAATCGCTGCTGTTATGGCTTAAGTTTGGGAATTCTGCTTTCCCAACGACTGTAATAGCTAACAAAAGTTTTTTTTGCAAAAATCTTGCTCAAAATCCTTGGGAGTAAGTATTAGATATATTGATAAGCTATATATTAGTTTTTGATAACTGCTGTGTTTGAATTAAGTTACTGACTACGAGCATCTGTCATTTATGCATTATCTGTAATGAATGGCATCTAAGTAGGATTTGGCTTAAAGCTTTATGTAAGTTTGATGGAAAGAGGTAGAAAATCGTGAAACGATTGGCGCATTTAGTAACAGTATTTAGTTTGTTAATCGGATTTTGGGGATTGTTAGGTTCCCACGGAGTAGCCCAAGCAGTAAATTTAAATCAATTTACTGTTAATAATGCTCCTATTTTTGCAATCGATTCATCCCGAGTATTGCGGAATCGAGCCGATGACAAACTTGCAGATGTTTATGGTGACAAAATTGATTTAAACAATACCAACATAGGAGCTTTTCAGAGATATAGAGGACTATATCCGACACTTGCTAAGAAGATAGTCTTCAACGCTCCCTACGACAATGTAGAAGATGTGCTGAATCTTCAAGGTATAAGCGACAGACAAAAACAACGCTTGGAAGCTAACTTGGAGAATTTCACGGTTAACCCACCAGATGAAATATTTATTGACGGCGATGAGCGCATCAATAACGGTATTTACAGATAATGGATTTGGGTACTGTTGATTTCGGTGTTTTTGTTTGAGATTCAGATAATTCTCAAAATGATAAATTAAGAGATGTTGCCATGCAATGTCTCTTAATTAGGTATCTCCCAAAAACGTTTATATTTATATGGTTTTAAATTTACAAAAAATTTAACTCCCCTATCCCCTGGGTGGGGAAGTTCGCTGAAAAACTCTTGATTTAAGCTCTAAAGCTTTTAAAAATATAAATTTTGACGAAAAATACTCTTCAAAATAAATTTGATGTTTTAGTAGTGGGTGCTGGTGCAGCTGGACTATATACTGCTCTGTGTCTCCCTCAAGATTTACAAGTTGGCTTAATTACTAAAAAAACAATTTCCTTATCTGCTAGTGAATGGGCGCAAGGAGGTATTGCAGCGGCAGTTTCTCCCCAAGATTCTCCACAATTACACGTTGAAGATACTATACGTGCAGGTGCCGGTTTATGCGAACCTTCTGTAGTAAAATTTCTCGCCGAACAAGCTCCGGGCTGCATCCAATCTTTAGTTGATTTAGGAGTAACTTTCGATCGTAGCGGTTCTGAATTAGCTTTAACTTTAGAAGCAGCCCATTCTCGCCACAGAGTTCTTCATGCTGCCGATACCACGGGTTCGCGAGTAGTCACCACTCTAAGCGCTCAAGTACTACAACGTCAGAATATCAAAATTATTCAACAGGCTTTAGCTTTAGATTTGTGGTTGCATCCAGAGACTGGACGTACTCAAGGAATCAGCTTATTCTTCCAAGACGAAATTAGATGGATTCAGGCTGGTGCGGTAATACTAGCAACAGGTGGTGGAGGCCAAGTTTTTGCTCAAACCACTAATCCAGCTATTAGTACTGGTGATGGTGTAGCTATAGCTTGGAACGCTGGAGCAATTCTTAGAGATTTAGAGTTCATGCAGTTTCACCCTACTGCTTTAACAAAACTAGGTGCGGATCGATTTTTAATCAGCGAAGCAGTACGCGGTGAAGGGGCACATCTGATTGATAATCAAGGGCGACGCTTTGCATTTGACTATCATCCTTCTGGCGAACTAGCACCCCGAGACATAGTTAGTCGCGCCATTTTCACTCATTTGCAAAAAACAGAAAATGATCCCGCCAGTGCAAATGTATGGTTGGACATGAAACCTATTCCTCCTGAAAAAATTCGCTATCGCTTTCCTAACATTGTTAAAGTTTGTCAGCGCTGGGGAATCGATGTATTTTCAGAACCCATTCCCGTCGCACCAGCAGCTCATTATTGGATGGGTGGAATTAAAACAGATTTGATGAATCGTACTAGCATTCCAGGTTTATACGCAGTTGGAGAAACAGCCAGCACCGGAGTTCATGGAGCGAATCGTTTGGCTAGTAACTCTCTACTAGAATGCATAGTTTTCGGCGCTCAAATGTCCAGTCTTAAATTAGAAGACAATATTGAGATTGAGAATCAGCATCTATCTAAAGAAATATTCGAGATTAATCCCTCAGATAACAGTGAAGAATTTAAATATTTACAAGAATTACGAAGTGAGATACCCCGCTTAGTTTGGCAGTCTGCTGGAATTTGTCGAGAGCAATCGAGTTTAGATAAAGCAGTTTCTACTATCGAATCTTGGCGTAATGAATTCACCAATCTTCACCTAAGTAAATTTCTATCTTCTTTAAATCCACCAAAGCCAGCTAGCTTTGAATCGGACAATGCTCAAAACCTGCTTTTGCTGTGGACGCAAGTCCGCAATCTGCTCGATATAGCTAATTTGATTCTTAAAAGTGCTGCTTATAGAACTGAAAGCAGAGGAGGACATTATCGTCAGGATTACCCCCAATCCAATCCTGAATGGCAAGTTCACACCTTAATACAAAACGATCGTTGGTGGAAAGAAGCGATTAATGGCGATTAAAACAGGACAACAATGAGGGACTCGATCTGGGTATATTAACTCTACCTATCTCAAATCAAATCACATTACTTCACTTAAAAGCCTTATATCATCGGGTACCGCTACCATAAGCGCTTGAAGGACTACCAAAATTAGGGGGTTGATATCCTGATAAATCTTGAGAATCCTCTTCATATCTATCTAAGCTGTCTTGCGCGGCAGGAATTGCGTAATTAGGAACCCTACGATCTAAAGTCAAAGCGGCATCCGCAATTTTAGGAATTACCAAAGAAGCTCCAACAACAAAAAATATTGCGCTGCTAATCTTTAAACCATTTTCTAAAAAAGTTTGTGTATTGATGTGAATATTCATAGGACAATCTTACTTACGTGTATATACTTATTTTTTTAATTAAATTTGGATTAATATTAAATTAATGTTTTTGTCCAAAGTAGAATTACGTAAAAATCGACTTTGCCAAAGAAAAATTAATCTTTAGAGTGAAGACAACTTTACAATTCAGATATCATCTAAATAATTGGTAATACTAACAGATACCTATCTACATCTGCCTTTAGTTAGACGTAGGGTATAAACCCAATAGCATGAGTATCTATTCGTGGTTTTTCTTCAAGCTATCTTAATATATTGAGTAGAATTACGGTGTATTTTGATTCACAAACTAAGATGAATACTGGAAATTGTTAATGGTTATCAATTTTTAATTAAACCTTCATTAGAGAAAATAACTAAAAAGAGATAATTAATGTTGCCATTGTGGCAGATTTTACAAAAATTAATCTCTCAAAACAAATTAATCAGTAACTGTACGTCAGTAAAAAAAAGATAGATTTGAGGTCTTATTTTTATCTAGCTGATTAGTTCTACAAGAGTATACTTAGAGATTTCTGATATATTTGAAGATAAAGATAAATATTCTTGAATAAGCGCGATCGCACCTCAAGGAATAAGGTATCTAAATCTAAAAAATGTAATTTATGATACCTCTGTTTTATGCGACTAAATCAATTAAAAGTCTCGGAGTGCGAATTCATAGCGATTTCTTCCAAGATGCTTAGCACGATACATCGCAGCATCAGCTTGTTTTAGTAACATTTCGCAATTGTCAGCAGTATTTGGATAAATACTGATACCGATACTCGCAGAAACTGTGGCACTATGACTTTCCAGAGTAATTGGTTTCTGTAAGACTATTAAGGATTTTGTCCGCGATTTTAGCAGCCACTTGTGGCTTAGGGATTTTGCGTAAGATAATAGTGAACTCGTCCCCACCCAACCGTGAAACAGTATCGCTACCGCGCAAGCAATTACTAAGTCTTTGAGCGACTGTAACCAATAGTAAATCGCCCATTTTATGCCCTAAAGAGTCATTTACCTGCTTAAATCCATCTAAATCGACAAATAATAATGCCAATAGGCAATTACCGTTTTTTGCCCATAATAGAGACTCATAAAGTTCTTCAGCAAAAGCTTTGCGATTTGGTAAGCCCGTAAGAGCATCGTGATAAGCTATATAACGCAAATGGTCTTCTTGAAATTTACGTTCGGTAATATCACGAATTATTCCCACTAAAAATAAATTTCCTGCTGAATCTTTATGAAGCGAACGTTTGGTAGCAATTAGATGAAGCTTGCCATTTATATCCGTCAACTTTTCTTCATTCTCTATAAATTTGTGAGTCTTAAAAACCTGTTCATCATTTTTGATGAAAACATCCGCTTCATGCTTAGGAAAAAACTCATAATCGAACTTACCGATTAATTTATTTTGTGGAAAACCGATCAAATTACAGTATGCATCGTTTAAAACAATCCATTGATGCTTTTCGTTTTTAACAAAAATGGGATCTGCAACTGTATTGATAACTTGCTGCAAAAAATCTTTAGATCGTTTAAATTCTTCTTGTGTATGAGCAATTTGGCTAGTAATAACGATTACTGAAGCAATATAAGTTATTAATGTAGGAATTAAAGGTATCCACCAGCCTTCTAAAAACAAAAGATAGGCACAAACTGTAAAGATAAAACTAATAAATAATATTAATAATATGTTCTTACTTGAACTCCTAATCCGCCACCTAGTTATTGCCCCTATATAAGCCCAAATTGCAATGCATAAATATTCTACTGGTTCCGACCAAACTCGCAATAATTTTCTTCCCCCAAGTGATGCAGAAATAATTTCATCAATAAAATAAGCTTGCAGTTCTACACCAGCTATAGACTCTGGCTCTCCAACCATAAAACTACTTGAGTATGGAATAAATTTTAAATCTAACAAGCTTGGTGCAGTCGAACCGATAAGAACAATACGATCTTTAATCCAGTTTTCAGGTAGCTTCTTATTCTCATCTAATACATCTTTCAAAGGTATTGTGCGAAAGCCATAAGAACTATCGCCACAGCCTTCAGAGCAAGCTGGCTTAGGAAAGTTAGATAAAAACTGATAGCCACCATCATCGGCATTTACATAGCCTCCGTCATTATTTTTAAATCGAATAAATTTAGCTTTACCTAATTGTAAGTATTCAGAATTTTTTGCATTTTTAGGTACAACATTCTCCTTTTTTAAATAAAGCCGCGCTAATTTCAAGGCAAAGCTTTCGTATTCTTTTTCTTTACCCTCAAGATGAGCGTATAGCAGACCGCGACGCACTTTACCATCAGCATCCCGTATCGTGTTATTAACACCTACCTGACCCCTTTTACTTAATACGGCTGGTGGGTTAACCCGACTGTTTTGACTATCTGAGAGTAATTCAATGCCAATTAAATTCGGCATTGAATTAAATGCTTTCTCAAGTTCTTTTTCACCAGGTGGTACTGCTAAATCTCTATAAATATCTAAACCAATAGCACGAGGTTGATAACTATCTATTGTCTGTAACAATTTAGCAATATAGCGGTCGGAAATTGGCGAGCCGAATTTACGTAAAGAAGCTTCATCTATAGCTACTATGGTAATTCGCTCTTGAGAAGCTTCAATTGGACGCAATTGAAAAAACTGGTCTAAAGTAGCCCATTCTAAAGGTTGTAATAATCCCAAGTAGCGCAATATAAGTACGCAAAGTACTACACCAGAAGCGGTAATTAATTCTCTATATCTTCTGAAAATTTTTTGCTGTAGTGCAAAGATAGATATTTGTAAATCTTTGCCGATTTTTTTTCTTATTCCCATTAGCCGAGCGGGAGAAACTTTTTCAAATTAATTAAAACCGATATTTTCAAGGTACTAACTGTACTTTGCTGCTAGATATTAAATAAAATCAGACCAAACATCTAAATATATTTTTTTATTAGATGTATGGATGAGAATTAAATTGTTCTAGTTATTTACTAAATTTATTAGAGGCGTTTTAGCAGAACATGGTTCCCTAAAGACTTACATCTTTTACATTTATAGTCGTTTCAAATAAAAACAGATGGTAGTAGGAGTCGAACAGCTAACTTTACTACGCAAATTATTTTAAACGACTATAGTGCAAACGATTATATTTACGAACTAACAGTAACTGTTATTCGTTACCCATAATCATTGGTTAGTATAAGTACTGATAGCACATAGTTAAATAGTACTTACATAAATAGGCTATCGGCAAGTATTAAATCGTGAATAATTAACATTACACTTTTAGTTTTTGAGTGATATTTTATACTTATAAACATATTCCGTAGCAGTTTAAAATAATTGCAATTACTGCTTTATTCCTTTATAAACATAGCTTTGAGATAGATGATAGCTGAACATACTCTTAAGTATTTAGAACGATAAATACTTTTTACTTATTACAATTAATACTACTAAGAAAAAAATACTGAAATATATAGATTCAACAGACATCTATTTTTTAAATCTAGATATGTGTATTGCGACCTTATTCTCAATAATCTTTGATACTTATCCATTAGCAAAACCACATATCTACAAATCGCGGACTGACTTGTTCAGCTCTTACTCAGCGACAATAGTAAATATAGTGTTCTAAAGATAAGTAGCTCGGCGTGAATAAATAAAATTATGATTTGTCATTGCGTTACCCGAATAGTGAGGCAAGCTGAACATGGAGTGTTCCATTCGAGGGAATGGAGGCACGACGACGCATTCACCTTTATGTGCGGTTCATCCCAATCGTTTTGAGGTTTTTACTTTTCGTTACATAGTTATATTTATTAGTGCCAACCTACTTATACGTAATTTTTAGTTAGTTACTAAAAAAAACAATTGGAATAACTTATACTGAAATTTCCTTTAAGCCTAAGTACGGGGAATATCAATATAGCACCTGCTTTAGAGATATAGAAAAAAGCCAACAAAAGTAGAGACTCCTGTTGACTTAGAACCTTAATTTTTCGTACCTTTTAAACCAATAGGTCAAAAGATAATTAACGATTCAGATAATACTTGAAATTAGTTGGGCCTTTATAACCAGAAAGTTTTGCTAGTTCATCAAGATTCTTGGCACCTTGATAGGTTTTTCCGTTTATTTTCCAAGTAGGATAGCTTTGAATCCCAGCTGTTTTACACTCCGGTTTCACATTGTTAGGATTATCGGCAGGAGCGCAATCTGTATGGGGAACTTCTTCATAAGCTTCCTTACCAAACAATAGCTTTTGGTCGTGGCAATGAGGACACCACCAGGCAATATACTCTTTGGCTCCAATATCTTTGAGGTGACGCGCTAATGCTATTTCTGCTTCTCCGGAAGTGGTTGTAACTTCCCAACCAACTCCTGGTTGAGGAGGATTATCTCTAGTAGGATTAAAAGTGATTTTTCCATCTTCAGCCACTATTGCAGCTTTAGCAGGATCGGTTCCGGGTTCAGATCCATCAGGTGTAACACCAGCATAAACGCCTAATGTCCCGATCAGCGTTACCATTCCCACAATAATTGCAGTAAAGAATATTTGCCCTATGTCTTCCCAAATACGGCCAATAATTGTTAGCACCAGCATCGTTAAAGAAAACAAAGCCGATGCAATACAGTAGGGACAAAGCGTCTGAATTTTGCTAAATAACACATACATTAAATAGCTGCTGAAAACCGTCATGGAAATCGAGCCGATCAACAGAAACATCCATGTCAAGTTTTCCAGCTTTAGACGCTGTTCTTTATTTTCTCCGCCTTTTAAAAGTAAAGGCGCAACAGCAAACACCAGCATACTGAAATATGCGAGAAATCCGAATAACGCTAATGGCTGTCCGAGAACTTCTGCCCAGGGGCTAGAAAGAACGCTATTACATCCAGCACCCGTACCCGCACCAGCAGAAGAAGCGTTACAAGCAACTTGTTCTCCACTCAACTTAACTATAGTCAGATAACCCGTTACTAAAGCGCCGCAGGAAGCGATTCCTGCAATTAATAAGCGAGAGAAACGATGAATCCAAGGAGTAGAACGACGACGAATCATAAGCTAAAACATTATTAATTGGGATTAATATATCGGTTAAAGGGAATAATGTCGGAAGCATTATTCTAAATCTATATACAGTTCCGTAATTAAAATCGGATTGCTATAGCTTAATGTAGTTAAAATTAAGATTAGCTGCAAGAATCCGAAATTACTTTTAGGTTAACTAGATTTGAAATAAATAACCCTCAAGTATTCAAAAAACAGATTTGTTAATAACTACTACAAATGCAAACCACCATTATTCCCAATTTCCGCATTTAAGAATGTCGCTTTAAAGAAGATGCTGATTCGGTTCTCGCTCCTACATTAAAATTTTGCCAAGCAGCCTCTACAAACTGACTGACACGAATTGGATCTATTGTTTGGTCGCGATTACCGTGGCGTTTCAAAGAACTGGAAACTATTACACCATCAGCAGCTTGCATAAGTGTAGCAATATTATCCCAACTAGCTCCACTACCAACAAATACTGGGGTACCTTTTGCTGCTCTTGATGCTAGTTCCAAATCCTCGGGATTCGGAGGATCGCCTGTAGCCCAACCCGACAAAATTACTGCATCTGCTAATCCACGCTCAATGGTGTCTTGGACGGCAGTAGTTAAATTGACCGAACCTAAAGGGCGAGCGTGCTTCACCAATACATCCGCTATAATTTTCACCTCACTACCCAATTCTCGACGGTATCTTAATAATTGGTGCGCTTCTCCTTCGATTAATCCTTGATCTGTTGCCATTACCCCAGTCAACACGTTAACGCGGATAAATTGCGCTCCAGTACAACTTGCAATAGCGATCGCACTGTGAGCGTCGTTCCGCAATACGTTTAAACCTATAGGCAAAGTAATCAGATTTTGTATTCGCTGAACTACAACAGTCATCGCACTTACAACCGCCGGATCTACCCGATTCTTAGCAAACGGCGCATCAAAAAAATTCTCAACAATAATGCCGTCAATTCCGCCACTAGCGAGGGCGACTGCTTCTTGTTCGGCACGGTCGATTACCGCTTTGAGACTACCTCCCCAACGCGGTGAAGTTGGCAGCGGTAACAAGTGAACCACACCAATAATCGGTCTTCGTGTTTTAAATAAATGATATAAATCCACGTCTTTTTTTTTTACGGACTTTGTGTGGTTTCCCCGAACGAACAACGCTCATTTGCGCGAATATCTCATAGAGCAACAGTTAGAGTTGCTACAACCGATATTCCTTCATGTATTCTGTTTTATAAGCAGAACTCAGAAAATACCGGGCGTAAACCTTTAGTACAGGAATTAACCTTTTCAAACAGTGATTCGTACTCTGCTCGCGCAGGTTTAACCAAGCAAAAAAACACACGAAGACTATTTTACCTGGATTACCGCTATCTCTTAATCTTCATACAAATAAATTTTTCAATTACTCTTTTTAAGTAGGCGGCAATATGGGGGTAATTTTCTTTGTAAAATGCTTATATAAATTAGATAAGATACCTCCTCCTTGAGATGTAATTTGGCAAAAATTTTTTCATAAGATATGTTAAGATAAAACTTGATACAAGAGGAGTCTGCCGCTCATCGATGCAGCGGCTTGCAGCTTTACTTATAACAGTGTAAGGCGGCAACGGATACAGGTAATCGCTCGGTAAAGAGGTAACATTACCGCTGATTAAAGCGTAACTCAGCCTGGGATTACATCATAAGGTAGCGACTTCTCTACATAAACCGACTTTGGTCGGATGCTTCCTAACGATTAAATCAGTATTGTACGAACTGCGGTAATGTGAAAAACCATTCTTATAACAGTATGTAAAAGAAAAATACAACAGACCGAACAGTAGTGAAAACTATTTAATATCTATGTGTAATTAAAAATACATGGGGTACCATAGCACAATCTTCTTAATTCCCGAGATAGATAAAACCGTTATTTATAGTTGGTTTTTATCAGGTAAAAAGAGTAGGCTGAGCATCAATGAGTTTTGCGATTTTTTATGGCAAAATTCCGTGACCTCGCCGGCGATCGCTTAAACGTTCAACTCGAAACAGCAAAATATCTTTTATAATATGGGTGATAAGCCAACAATCGCAATTTCTCACCTTGGGTGCGAGAAAAATCGGATTGATACAGAGCATATGCTCGGTCTGCTGGTAGAAGCAGGTTACGGCGTAGATAGCAATGAAGAGTTAGCCGATTACGTTATTGTCAATACTTGTAGTTTTATCGCAGCAGCGCGAGAAGAGTCTGTTAAAACTTTAGTAGAATTAGCAGAGGCAGATAAGAAAATAGTAATTACTGGTTGCATGGCGCAGCATTTCCAAGAGCAGTTATTGGAAGAGTTGCCTGAAGCAGTAGCAGTTGTAGGTACGGGCGATTACGATAAGATCGTAAATGTTCTACAGCGAACCCAGCTTGGCGAACGTGTCAAGGAAGTAAGTGCCGAACCAACTTTTATTGCCGATGAAAAAACGCCTCGCTATCGGACTACTTCAGAAGGTGTAGCTTACTTAAGGGTTGCTGAAGGATGTGATTATCGTTGCGCGTTTTGTATAATTCCTCATCTGCGGGGAAACCAACGTTCGCGTACCATTGAATCAATTGTTGCTGAAGCAGAACAGTTGGCATCTCAAGGAGTAAGGGAGATAATATTAATTTCCCAGATAACTACAAATTACGGTATAGATATTTACGGTAAGCCGCAGTTAGCAGAATTACTTCGCGCTCTGGGTAAAGTGAATGTACCGTGGATTAGGATGCATTATGCTTATCCAACGGGGCTAACCCCAGATGTAATTGCGGCTATAAAAGAAACAGAAAATGTTTTACCTTATTTAGATTTGCCATTACAGCATTCCCACCCTGAAATTCTTCGCGCAATGAATCGTCCCTGGCAAGGACAGGTAAACGATACAGTTATTGAAAATATCAAGCAGGCATTGCCAAATGCCGTATTGCGAACAACCTTCATTGTGGGTTTTCCTGGCGAAACAGACGAGCATTTCGTGCATCTACGCCAGTTTGTTGAGCGTCACGAGTTTGACCATGTGGGTGTTTTCACTTTTTCACCGGAGGAAGGAACAAAAGCGTATAATCTACCGAATCAATTGCCGCAAGAAATAATGGATCGGCGGCGAGATATATTAATGCAAATTCAGCAGCCAATTTCCCTGAAAAACAATCAACAGGAAGTTGGCAAAGTAGTTGATGTGTTAATTGAGCAAGAAAATCCCATTCGGGGAGAGCTAATAGGTCGTTCTAGTAGATTTGCTCCAGAAGTAGACGGACAAATATATGTTCGTGGGGAAGCAAGTTTAGGAAGCATCGTGCAAGTGAAAATTGACGCTGCGGATGCATACGACTTATATGGTGAAGTCGTAACAGTTTTTTAGCTTTAAATTTTGGCTATTAGTTATCAATTTTGCTGGACTAGTAGGCAAAAAATTAACGCAAATGATGATTTATTGAAGATTAAACTTAGAACATAGGAGAATTGATGAGTCTTACTTTTGAAGATTTAGGAATTTCAGAACAACGCCTTGCACAATTAGAGAAATTAGGTTTTAGCACACCTACAAATATTCAGGAACAGGCAATCCCGCAACTGTTATCTGGTCGCGATGTAGTCGGTCAATCCCAGACTGGAACGGGTAAAACAGCAGCATTTTCTTTACCAATTTTAGAAAAGCTAGATGCCGATCGCAAAGCAGTACAGGCAGTAGTTTTAGCTCCAACTCGCGAGTTAGCAATTCAGGTTCATAGTGCTGTTTCTGAGTTTGTCGGCAGTCAAAGATTGAAAATATTGGCAATTTATGGTGGTCAATCAATTGACCGTCAAATGATGGCGCTTAAGCGCGGCGTTCACGTTGTCGTAGGAACTCCTGGACGAGTAATTGATTTACTAGATCGGGGTTGTTTGAAGCTCGACCAGGTGAAATGGTTTGTATTGGATGAAGCTGATGAAATGTTGAGCATGGGCTTCATTGACGACGTAGAAAAAATTCTTTCACGGGCACCAAAAGAACGTCAAACCGCGCTATTTTCGGCAACAATGCCTCCGTCAATTCGCCAGTTGGTGAATAAATACTTAAACGATCCCGTAACAGTGACGGTTCAACAGCCAAAAGCGGCTCCGAATAAAATCAATCAAGTCGCTTACTTGATACCGCGTCATTGGACGAAAGCAAGAGCTTTGCAGCCGATATTAGAGATGGAAGATCCCGAAACGGCGTTAATTTTCGTTCGTACCCGACGCACCGCAGCAGAACTAACAAATCAGTTGCAAGGAGCAGGTCATAGCGTAGATGAATATCATGGCGATTTGTCCCAGCAAGCGCGGGAAAGATTATTAGGACGCTTCCGCAATCATCAAGTTCGCTGGGTTGTAGCAACTGATATTGCTGCAAGAGGTTTGGATGTTGACGAACTTACCCACGTGATCAACTTTGATTTACCTGATAGTGTAGAAACTTACGTTCACCGTATTGGTCGTACTGGTAGAGCCGGAAAAGAAGGAACCGCGATTTCTTTGGTACAGGCATTCGAGCGACGCAAACAGCAAGTTATCGAACGCCATAACAAGCAGAGCTGGCAAATGCTTTCGATTCCAACCCGCGCTCAAATTGAAGCCAAACAGTTGGAAAAACTGCAAGTTCAGGTTAAAGAAGCTTTAAGTGGCGAACGTTTGGCTTCATTTTTACCGATAGTGCGCGAACTAAGTGAAGAATATGATGCTCATGCGATCGCAGCAGCAGCATTACAAATTGCTTACGATCAAACCCGTCCGGATTGGTTAAAAGCAGACAGCATACCCGAAGAGGATGCAAAGAATTTTGCTTCACCAAAACCCAAACTACGTGGTGGTGGATCGCGTCGCTCAAATGGGGATAGAGGTCGTCGTTGGTCGGAAGGCAAAAATAGAGATGGAAAACGTGGTGGCAATGGCGGTGGTGGTGCAACCTCCAAGCCAAAACTAAAATCAAACCATCGGGAAACATCTTCTAGTGCTGCAAAAGAATCATAATCTTAAATTTAGATTTGGTCTTCTTGTAGAAGAATAATCTCTACTGGTTATTTGATTTGATATTTCATATAGAGCAAAACTAGTAGAGAAATCAAAAATTCATCCCTAAATTGGATGAAATTATCAAATATATCAGGTTCGTTTGATACTTAAGTTATTGACAAGGCTGTTAAAAACTGATATCTAGCGGGAAAAATTTGAACGGTTATTAGTTGAACTACAACCGAAGATAAATGTAGAAATCAATCGAACTTGATATTTAAAAAAAATTAAGCCAAGCGTGTTAAATCGCAAAGCAACTGGTTTCAATGCAAGCTTCATACTTCTGCATAGTTCAGAAGTAACTTAGAAGAAAGCAATGGAGCCAGTTATTGTTTTATAAGAAAGAGTTAGGAGTAGAGAGTAGGGAGTAGGGAGTTAGGAGTTAGGAATTTCAAATAAATTAACTATCAGGAGCGTTCGCATCTTGCTAGTTACCACCAGGGAGCGAGACGCTCCCACTACATTTTTATTCCCGATCAAAATCAGGAGTGTTCGCATCTTGCGTAGCTAATTACCACCAGGGAGCGAGACGCTCCCACTACATTTTTATTACCCATCAAAATTAATGTGGTGGAATATCAGGGAGCAAGATACGAACATTACGAAAATTAATTACAACAAATACATCTTTAACCTTTAACCTAACAATTATTAATTCAACCAACGACGGCTAATTTCATCTAATTGAGTAATTTCTTCATCGCTTAATTTCCAATCCACAGCACCAGCGTTTTGTTTAACTTGTTCTGCTGTTTTTACTCCAGAGATTGGAATTACATTGCCTTGAGCAATTAACCAGTTAAGAGCAACTTGTGCTGGAGTACGATTATATTTTTCGCCGATTGTGCGTAACAAAGATATTACTGGCTGAATTTTCTGTAAATTGTCTTTACTAAAACGCGGGTCTATGCTTCTGGCTCCTGTAGGCTTTACACTGCTATCTAAAGAATATTTACCTGTAAGTAAACCTTGGGCTAAAGGACTATAAGCTAAAATTGTCACGCCCAATTGTTTGGCTGTAGCAATAATTCCTTGACTTTCAACTTGACGGGTTAATAAAGAATAGCGCACCTGATTAACAGCCAAAGGTATACCGCGACGAGCTAAAATTTGGTGTGCTTCCTGCATTTGTTCTTGGGAATAATTACTTACACCAATGGTTTTAATTCTGCCGAGTTCTACCTCAGTTGCTAAAGCATTCATCAACGTTTCCTGGCTCATGAAAAAAGTAAAAGGCCAATGAACTTGATAAAGCGCAATTTGTTCTACTTGAAGACGTTTAAGACTATCAGTTAATGCTTCGCTGACAGACTCAGCAGAAAATCGCCAAGGTAAAGGACCAAATTTTGTAGCGATCTGTACCTCTTTGTCCGTTTTTTTGATAAATTTTCCGAGCAATTCTTCTGAAAGTCCCAACCCGTAGACTTCCGCAGTATCAAAAAATGTAATTCCAGCTTCGATTGCAGCGTCAAAAGCTTGTTCTACCTGTTCCGAGCCGTAGTCATTGCCATAATTCCAAAATAGTTTATCACCCCAAGCCCAAGTACCAAGACACAAAGGGGTGACTGATACAGCGTTTTGTCCTAATGCGATCTGTTCCACAATTGATTAAATGTTTTTACAATACTTAACTTAAAGTGTATCGCTGTTGTTGATATTAAAAACTTTATTGATGATTCGTTAGTGGGATAATAGCAAAGCAGCAACTGATTAAATTAGATAAGCGTTTCAGTTTAATTTTGGTTGCTCCGGTTATTTATAGTTTTATGTTTAACTAGTTATGGCAAGCAGTGATTCTTTACCAAATCCAGAATCTAACAACTCGGAACAAACAAAATCGCTTCCCAGAATCAAGCTTTTAACAATGTTCCGCTTGGGTTTATTTCAGATGGGACTTGGGATTATGTCACTCCTGACATTGGGGGTACTTAACCGAGTCATGATTGACGAACTTAAGGTTTTACCCTTGATTGCAGCAGGTGCGATCGCCATGTACCAGTTTGTCAGCCCAGCGCGGATTTGGTTTGGTCAAATGTCCGATGCTAAGCCGATTGGTGGCTATCATCGTTCTGGGTATGTATGGATTGGAGCAGCTTTTTTTACTCTTATTTCTTTTGTAGCGCTGCAAGTTGTGTGGCAGTTAGGCTTTAGTTTGCAGGCTCGTGGATGGAGTTTTCAAACTTACGCTTGGACTGCAATACTGGCATTAATTTTTGCACTTTACGGTTTAGCTCTCAGTGCAAGTTCTACTCCTTTTGCGGCTTTATTAGTAGATGTAACCGACGAAGACAACCGTTCTAAATTGATTGGGGTTGTTTGGTCAATGTTGATGGTTGGGATTGTAATTGGAGCAATTGTAAGTTCCAGATTATTAGAAACACCAGAAGTTTGCGGGGCGGCTATATTATCTTACAACCCTGCTCAAACTGGGAAAATAGCTGATATTGGGCAACTCCAAGCTTTAATTAACCCCGTATTTATTATTATGCCAGCCATAGTTTTCGGACTATGCATTTTAGCAACTTTTGGGGTAGAAAAAAAATATTCGCGTTATTATTTACGTTCTCAAGCTGTAGAAAGAGAAGACCAAATAACTTTAAAAAAAGCATTAAAAGTTCTTACTGCTAACCGTCAAACAGGTTTATTTTTCGGCTTTTTACTGGTATTAAGTATAAGTCTTTTTATGCAAGATTCAATATTAGAGCCTTATGGTGGTGAAGTTTTTGGAATGTGTATTGCTGAAACCACAAGATTAAACGTTCCTTTTGGCATGGGTACTTTAATCGGAATTGCCTCAACTGGCTTTTTAGTAGTACCTCGTTTAGGAAAGAAGAATACTACTAAATTCGGATGTATGAGTGCAGCCGTCAGCAATATTTTTATTATTATGGCGGGATTTACTGCTAGCAAAAGTTTGTTAATGGGTAGTTTATTCTTTTTTGGTTTATCATCTGGAATGTTAACAGCAGGTGCCACTAGTTTAATGTTAGATTTGACTGCTGCTGAAACTGCGGGTACGTTTATTGGTGCTTGGGGATTGGCACAATCAATGGCTAGAGGTTCTGCGACGGTACTTGGTGGTGGATTTTTAAACTTAGGTAAAATGCTATTTGAGTTACCAGCAATGGCATATGGACTAGTCTTTTTTCTGCAAGCAATAGGAATGATTTTTGCGATTATATTATTGCGTCGCATTAATGTTAAAGAGTTTCAAAATAATGCCAAAGTCGCAATTAGTTCGATTTTAGAAAGTGAATTAGATTGATGAATATGGGAATGGGGGATTGGTAGTTGGTAATTGGTAATTGGTAATTGATGGATTATCCTAATTGTTTTTAGCTTTCAAAATATTTTCTACATTTTTAAAGCTTTTTTGGGCAGTCTAATCACGCTTGGGCTATTCGGAAATATAGGTATATCAATATAAATTTCGTATTCGTCAAAACTATTTATACTGGCTTCGGTGATTGCATCCCAAGGTATTAATAAAGGTGGATGGAAAAGACTCATCAAAAAAATAAATGATAGATAAAGACCTTCTTCTGTAATACCTATATTTAGACTGTTTTTATAAGAAACCAAGCCAATGTTACCTGTTTGCCAAGTATATAATTCAGTTGGTGAAGGAATATTAGTTATATAATATTTTGCTAACAACAACCACCCACTAATAAAATAAAATAGTAAACTCCCGAAAGTTATTATCATTAGCACAGTCAGTGGAGGAATATTAGCTCTATAGTAATGAGTTGATAACTGTATCTTGCTTATTAAAGAAGAACCTGTAAAAATTAGAATAATCAGAAAAAGCAGATTAATAATAAAATCAATAAATATTTTTATCATTCAAACATTATATGAAAAAATAAGTTTTAAATACTCCATGCTCAATCCCCAATCCCCAATCCCCAACTAACAATATGAACGATTTCTGGAATACTATTTTAGAGTTTTCTCAAACTACTACTGCTAGAGTCGGAAAGCAGTTGATGCAAGATTTTGGAAAAGTTCAAGCTGATAATAAAGCTGATGGTAGTTTGGTGACAAAAGCCGATAAATGGGCTGATAATCAAATACGAGAAGCAATAAAATCTAAATTCCCCCATCATGGTGTTCTCAGCGAAGAGAATAATAAAGTTTTTCCCGATAATGAGTGGTGCTGGATTGTCGATCCTTTGGATGGTACTACTAACTTTACGAGGGGAATTCCTATCTGGTGTATTTCTCTGGGCTTGCTTTATAAAGGTACGCCTGTATTTGGTTACGTTTATGCTCCACCTACCAATGAAGCTTTTCACGGTTATTGGCAAGGTGATTCGGGATTGGATTTACCACGGGGAGCATTTCGGAACAATACTCCAATCAAAACTAGCGATGATGAAATTAGTAAAAATCATTTTTTCAACGTATGCTCTCGCAGTACATCAATAATTACTCCAGATTTTCCTTCTAAAATTAGAATGCTTGGTGTTGCTAGCTATAATTTTCTGACGGTAGCGACGGGAGCAGTTTTGGGTGCTGTTGAAGCGACACCCAAAGTATGGGATATTGCTGGCGCTTGGGTTATTTTACAAGCTGCTGGAGCAAACTGGATATCTTTGAAGTTTGAGCCTTTTCCTTTAAAAGTAGGTGAAGATTATAGTGCAAAATCTATACCTACTTTGGCTGTAAGTAAACCAGAATTGATTGAGGTGTTTAAACCTTTTATGGTTAGTTGTTAGTGGTTAGTGGTTAGTGGTTAGTTGTCTCCCTAATGCCCCATGCCCAATTACCAATTACCAATTACCAATTACCAATTACCAATTACCAATCACAAATAATTTTCGGTGATTCTGCCATCTTCTAAGAATGCTACATTGTCGGCGAAACTTTGAATCCGGGAGTCGTGAGTCACCATGACGACGGTGCTTCCACCTTCTTTGGCTAAATTGCACAGTAATTCGATGACTGCTTGCCCGTTGTGAGAATCAAGTGCGGCGGTTGGCTCATCTGCCATAATCAACTTGGGATTACCAGCTAAAGCACGGGCAATCGCGATTCTTTGTTTTTGCCCACCAGATAAGTCTCGGGGAAGCAAGTGAGCTTTATTGGCTAATCCCACCATATCTAATAGCTCTAAAGCTTGATTGGTAGCAGATTTTCCTTTAATACCTTTGATCTCTAAGGCAAGTTGGACGTTTTCTACTGCATTTAAAGCACCAAAAAGGTTAAAGCCTTGAAAAATAAAACCAATATTATCTCTTCTAAATTGTGATAATTTTTTACGAGACATTCGGGTAATTTCTTTCCCTAAAAGATTTACCTCACCAGAAGTAGGAGTCAAAATCCCTGCCAGAATTGATAGTAAAGTAGTTTTTCCGGAACCAGAATGTCCCATCAACAACTGAATAGTACCCTTGGGAATATCTAAATCAATTCCTTTGAGTGCTACATAACGCTGTTTGCCGGATTGATATACCATTTCTACTCCTCTGGCAGAAATAGCGGAAGTTTTCAATTTACTTGCATTAATAGACTTTGAATCATTCCAACTGTCGATTCTGGAAGTCACTATACATCGATTTTGAGAAATAGTCATTTATTTAGGGAGAGGATATTGATTTTAGGGCTTTGTGCAAGGAGAAGCGTAAATTTACTTATAGATTTTCAGTATGAGAATAAAATAATTCACTCTAAAGATAGAGAATTCCAATCGTGTGACAGTCTATGCTTTGAATACTATTGCCGGGTCTACTTTACTGACTTTTTGAATCGCAAATAAGGCAGAACCAACACACATCAAAACGGTTATGCCAAATACTCCAACGGCTGTTAATGGAGTAATTAAAATGACAATTCCTTGAGTTGCTAAAGTCCAAGCACCCAAGCCCCAACAAAGCAACATTCCTGGTATATACCCAAGAATCGCCATCCACAGAGCTTGCTCAATAATTACGCCGTATATCACCCTATTTGACGCTCCCATCGCTTTGAGTGTTCCAAATTCTTTTAAATGGTCGGCAACGGCAGAGTATAGAATTTGACCAACAATTACGACTCCAACAACTACCCCAACTCCTGCCCCCAAGCCTAAAATGAAGCCGATTCCCGTTGACTGCTGCCAATAAATTCGTATCTTTTTAGACAACTCTTTAGTGGTATACGCTTTAGTTTCTGGGAAGGTAGCTTCTAAACGTTTTTTCAATTTTCGGATATTTTGACCTGGCTCTGCTTGAATTAGTACGTAAGAAATGGGTGTATTTAAGCTGAGTTTGGGTGGCGGTTCATTAGCTGATTGCTTTTTCTTGGCATCGGCATCTTTTTCATAAACATTCCGACACTGAAGTTGTTCTCCAACCCAGGTACAGTTGACGTTGGTGGTAACGCTGGCGTTTGCGTAAGCATTTGCAGTTTCTAAAGAAGTAAATATAAAAGGACTCGAAACAACTGATTGAGTATTTTGCGTTAAACCAACTACCTGTACTGGCAATGAGCCAATTTGAACGGTATCTCCAATTTTTTTAATTTTGAGAGACTTTAAATTGCTTTTATCAATGATTGCCGTATAAGGGTTTCTCAAAGATTTTTTGTTTCCCTTCAGCACATCTCCAGGAACAAATAATCTTCCTGTGGCTGGAAATCCGTATACTTTTACTACATTTAACTTGCCATTCGGAACATTCCATCTAGCTGAACCTTGGAGCAAAGCTTCGGCTCGCTTTACACCTTCAACTTTCCTAGCCCTGACGGCATAATCAAAAATCAGCGGCTGCGTAAGTTCGAGCTGCACCATCTTATCTGAAGCTAACCAGATATCGGCTCGCGAATTTTCTACTAAAGCTGTGGTAGAACGAATTACACCGTTGAATACCCCAGTTTGAATAGTCACCAAGCTGACAGCAAACATAATTCCTGCTTGAGCCACTAGAAAGCGCGGAATATCTTCAAACAGGTTTTTACGAGCAATAGAAACCATGAAACACAATCATTGAAAAAGTTTACTTAACAAGGCAACTTACCTTCACCTGTTTACTGACGCAAAAGCAAGAAGAAATCGTTCCTTTTTATTCTTAGGGGCTGCGGTTAAGGTTTATGGAATAAGATGCGAATTGGGTTTAAAGAATATCTATCAACTGGTAATAAGCTACTGCTGCGATCGGTGACGATGTATAATACATATGTTCTTTATTTTATAAATTTTCTAATGTTTGTAGTTAGCGAAAGTTTTCTAAAAAAAGTATGTTTTGGCTTAGATATAGACTTAAAAATGGCTTTTGATCGGTGCTATAGTAAGGTTTATCAGATAGAGACGGCGAATAAGAATACAAAAAGAGTGAATTGATTTCCTCTTAAAACCAACTATCAAAATTATGCTCCTGCTAATTCTTAGCTGTGAGATAAGCTGAATTACAAAAACTGAATTTCAAATTATCCTGACATATTCTGTTAAGAAGAGAACAATTTAAAATCGTGAATATCAAACCTAAAATTGAATGTGCATTATACTTCTTGATTTCTTATTCTAGTTTCAAGCCAAGTAGTTTAAGCTATGGAACCTTTTGATAGAGATAAAGTCTACCAGATAAAATATTCCATCCTACTAGCTCGATGTCAATCTCAAATCCCTACATTCATTTGATTGACAATTTCATTTTATAAACTCCATAAAATTTTCAACCAGATATGAAAGTATCCCATGACTGAAACCGATTTATATCCATACAGATGTACATTCTTAATTAGTACTTACAACATCATAAATACTTAAGAGTGTAAGTGACTTCTCTCGACAGACTGGAGTGTGAGTAGTAATATTTTTCTCACTCCGAAGCCGATATAGTCGTGTTTCCCTAACTTTAGTTAGTTTTAAATAGTTTTGTAAAGTCGCTTCAACGATTGTTCATGTTTCCTTAATAATTCGTGTGAGGATTAAATGGTAAATTTAGCTCTAACTCTATTAACTAGTGCAGCAAGATTATCTAAAGCAAATTTTGTACGTAAAACTCGTAAAACGGCAATTTGTCAAGAGCAATTTTTGTTTTCACTGCTGAAAACTCACCAAGAAACTCAATTTGGAAAAGATTGCGGTTTTGAAGATATCAAAACTGTAGAGCAATTTAAAGAAAGAATTCCGATCCTTACTTATAGCGGTTACGAAAAATACGTCGAACGTATTGCACGAGGAGAACAAAATATTCTCACATCAGATCCAGTCGTTTACTTTAATCAAAGCAGCGGTTCCACGGGTAAACAAAAACTGATCCCGGTAACGAAAAGAGTGCGTAAAGTACGTTCTAGGGTAACTCAGCAATCTCTGGGATTCATGGTAGATGCTGCAATAAAACGAGGTTTGCCGATTGGTAAAATGTTGCTGACTACCTCCATCCAAATTCGCGATCGCACTAGTGGAGGTATTGCTTATGGCACTTCCAGCGTAGGGGATTTACGCAATATGGATTTTCTCTACAGACAAGTTTTTGTCCATCCTTACGATGCTTTGAAGCCAGCAGATAGTTTGGCTCGTAATTATGTTTGCTTATTGTTTGCATTGAGAAATCCTCAAATGCGAGTGATTGGGGCAAATTTCCCGATTTTGGCGCTACAGTTAGCTGATTATTTAGAGCGTTATGCTTTATATTTAATTCAAGATTTAGAGACTGGAAAAATTGCTTCTTGGTTGAAAATAGAACCTGAAGTGCGTGAAGCATTAGAAAAGCAGTGGAGTGCAGCACCGCAAAGAGCGGCTGAATTACGCTCTATTTTGCAAAGTGAAGAAACCTTAACTCCTAAGATGGCTTGGAAAAATCTTTCATGGATAATTACCGCTCGCGGCGGTACTTCCGACTTCTATTTTGAAAGGTTTAATCAATATTTTGGCGATACTCCAATCTTTGGAGGAATTTACGCAGCTTCTGAAGCAACTTTTGGTATTTACGAAGACTTTAACAGCGACGGTACTATTTTAGCTATTGACAGCGGTTTCTTTGAATTTATTCCTTCAGATGAATGGGAAAAAGAACAGCCGAAAACTGTTTTAGCTCATCAAGTTGAAGTCGGTAAAAACTATCGTATTGTTGTTACCAATTACAGCGGTTTATATCGTTACGATATTGGTGATGTAGTTGAAATTGTCGGCTTTTACGAACAAGCTCCCATAATTGTATTTCGCCATCGTATGGGAGGATTGTTATCTGCTACCAGCGAAAAAACTAATGAATTTCATGCGACTCAAGTAATGCAGCAATTACAAAAAGAGTTTGATTTACCTTTAGCAAGCTACTGCATCACATTATCTAAAAATGAAATTCCACCACACTATTTATTAAATATTGAATTACTTCCTAACCATCCTTTGAATAACCCAGAGAAACTTTTAGCTGAATTCGATTTAAAAATGCAGCAAGCAAACGTATCTTACGAGGAAAAAAGGTGTAATAACATACTTCCTCCACCTCGCCTACGTATTTTAGCCCCTGGAAGTTTTGCTACAGTTCGTCAGCGGCTTTTACAGAAAGGAATACCCGATTCCCACCTCAAAATTCCTCATATTAACGAAGATAGAAAATTTCTTGAAGGATTAGATATTGAGCAAGAAGTTAAATTATCGCAATTAGAACAAATAAGTAAATAATAAGTAAATAATTAAGATCAATTTTTTACAAGACATAAAGATGGGAAATATGTAAATCTATAAGAGATTGGGAAATAAGACTAATTGTGATTAGTTATACCAATAACCTATAGATAACAATCGATATTGTTGCTATTGCTATTAAATGCTTTGTATTTTAACGGTATTTTATACCAATAGTTTAATTTTCGATTGTTAACTAAGGTAAATAAATCTTTCGATTGCTTTTATTTAACCTTACTCGATCGATCCAGTGATGAAGACACCCTTAGAAGAGAAACATCTATCCGCATCAGATAACGCGCTGTTAAAAGTTGCAAGAATTGATGGAACTAATTTGACACCAAAAATATTTGCTAATAAATATAGAAAAGATGGTGTTCCAGTAATTGTTACTGGTTTACTAGATTCCATGAATAGTTGGGATTTGGATTTTCTACGTGAAAAGTTAGGAAATCAGGAATTTCCAGTTCGTTTTAACGGATGGGAAAGATATAAAAAAGATAAAAAGGCGTGGAACAATATTGGTAGCGGTGTTGAGTCGCGCACTCTTTCTTTTAATGAATACGCCGATTTACTATCATCCAAAGAAGCCCACAAAAATGATATTTATCTTGGCAGATGCGCTTTAAAAAAAACACCACTTGCCGATACACCAGCACTTACAGAAGCTGATGCCAAACTTGGTTTAAAAATGCCAGGTACCAGCCCTAACCTGTGGGTATGCCCCGGAAGTCATATAACTCCTTTGCATTACGATCCCCTCGATGGTACCTTGATACAGATTCATGGTGAAAAGCGACTTCTACTATTTCCGCCATCTCAAACCTATAATCTTTATCCACTATCATTATTTAATTATTTACGGCATGGTTTAAAGCTGCGAGCTAATTACTCTCAGGTATATCCTGAAAAACCAGATTTAGAAAAATTTCCGAAATTCGAGAAAGCACTTGCTCATCGTTACGAAGTGATTCTCAAACAAGGTGAAATTCTATTTATTCCTGCGGGATGGTGGCATGAAGTAACTTCTTTGGGTGATGGAGTTGTCTGCTCAATTAATCGTTTTTGGCACGTTTTACCTTTAACAAGAGCAGCAACTTCCTGGAATAAATGGCGCTTACATCTTGGCGCTTTGATGACTGCACCTCATATTACAAAAACTTGGATAGCTGCCATATTTAGTAAAGATAGAGAACAAAAGATACGTCATTTAGTGCAAAGACTGTGAGGATTTTGGATTTGAGATTTTGGATTAAAAATTGTAGAGACGTAGCACTGCTACGTCTTTATAGGAGTGAGGAGTTAGGAATGAGTAGCAAGTAGCAAGTAGCAAGTAATAAGTAATAAGTAATAAGTAATAAGTATTAAGGAGTTAAGAGTTTTAAATTACTCTTTATCTCCCCGTCTCGCCATCTCCTCATCTCCCCCTCTCTTTCCCATTCCTTCCAACAATTAAAATTTTATAGATTTCAAATATGCAAAACTTATCAAAGATAGTCGTTAAGCAATTAGAAAAATTACTAACCAAAGATGGTTGGTTGGAAAGGTTAATCGCGAAAAACTCTTTGGTTGGCGATTCTGTTTTTTTTGAAAATGAACAGTTTCCTTGGAGCAAAGATTTAGAAGCTAACTGGATGGTGATTCGCAAAGAATTGGATGGGGTGCTGGAAAGAGTAGACGAGTTACCTAATTTTCAGGATATTTCTAAGCGTCAATCGCGGATTGCCAACGATAATCGCTGGAAAACCTACTTTTTCTATGCATTCGGGTTTAAAGCTACTAAAAACTGCGAAAGATGTCCCGAAACTACTAAGTTAATCGAACAAATACCGGGAATGAAAGTAGCATTTTTCTCGATTCTTGCTCCCGGTAAACATATCCCCAAACATCGCGGTAAGCTCAAGACTATGATTCGCTACCATTTGGGTTTAATTGTTCCACAGCCCAAAGAAAATTGTAAAATTCAAGTAGCTGATGAAATTAAATATTGGGAAGAAGGTAAAAGTTTAATTTTCGACGATACTTTTTACCATGAAGTTTGGAATGATACGGATGGCTACCGTGTAGTTTTATTCTTAGATATTGCTCGCCCTTTAAAATTTCCACTTTCTTTTATTAGTTCGTTAGCTAATAAATTTATTACTGCAACTCCCATAGTTAAAGATGCTAAAGCTAGTCATAAAGCTTGGGAAGATAAGTTTGAAGCTGAGAATAAATCCAAGGAATTGGTTTCTTAGTTCGTAGTAGCGCTTTAGCGCCTCTTATCGGATGCGCTGAAGCGCTACTACGAACCTTTTTTCATCTACGAGCAAACCGTTTTCTTTTACGAAATAATCTTGATAAACTAAACCATAAAATTATTCCAACGGTTGATAATGCTAGTAAAAGTTGCCATAACGGTTTTGGTAGCATTAAATCGTATATTAAATCGTCAAATATATTTTTTTCAATAGCGGCTGTATTGGGATTAATAACTCCAACATCTCCGACTATATCCATTTTCGTTTTTAACGCTAAACTTCTTTCTTGAACTTTTTTCAAAAGCTTTTGGCTTCTGTCTCCCTTTAAGAAAAAAGGCTGTGCTAAATCTTGATTTTCCCCAGCTACTGGCAGGATTTCAATACTATTAATTTGCTTAGAAGTTAAAATAAATTTGGCTAAAAAATTATCTGTCCAAAACGGATGATTGTGACCGAAAATAAAATTACCCAAGCAGTAAATTATAGGTTTATTTTTATAAATTTCTATCCCTTGCGGAAAATGGGGATGGTGCCCAAGAATAATGTCAGCACCAGAATCTATGGATTTATGCGCTAAACTGCGAACCCAAAATGGTGGCTTTTTACTGTCATTGAGTCCCCAGTGAAAAGATAATATTACATAATCCACTTTCTGTCGTAATTTTTGAATATCTTCTCGAATTAACGATAAATCTGTAGGCATTACACCAGCACGATTCGGCTTTGCATAACTCGAATCGCCGGAATTTTCTGACATTGTATAAGCAAGAAAACCCAAACGAATACCATTTTTTTCGCTAATAAATGGCAGTCGTGCTGAAGCCAAATCTTTACCGCTACCAACAGCAGGTAAATTAACTTGAGATAAACTGGTTAAAGTATCTTTTAATCCTGCAACTCCAGCATCAAGAGCGTGATTGTTAGCAGTAGAAACCACATCAACGCCAGCCCATTTTAATCCTGCGGCAAAAGCAGTTGGTGCTAAAAAAGCACCTTTTCTCTTAGCAGTATCCGATAAGGGAGCTTCTAAATTAACAAAAGCAATATCGGCATCTTCTAGTACAGGCTTTATCTTTTGAAATGGATAACGCGCTTCTTCCTGTTTTGATGCAAAATCTAAATCGTATCGAATAATTTGCCGGTGAAATAAACTTTCCTTTGACATCCTCGACCATTCTACATCCCCACCAGCGAGCAAAGTTACCTGAGATTGTGGTTGTGCGATCGCAGTTTGTGCGGGGAAGCCGAATGCAATTGCTAAATACCCGATAAATATTATTCTCGCGCACGAAGCTATTTTGAAAAGCTTATTCATTGGGGTTAGTAGTCCACTAAAGGAACTATATAGGGTTGATAATCAGAAATTTTTTCTTCCCCCTCTCCCCCTCTTCCCCTTCCCCGTCTTCACCTGGCAATTTTGGCTTGGTGAGCAGCTAGTTTACTTATCATATTGTGCTGTTTCAAGTGCTTTACCTTGTTGAATGCTCAAAAACGTAGTTATTAAAGCTACGCCTGCTCCTACAAAAAATACCCCAATTCCGGCATATTTCCAAACTGGCCCGAGCAAAATAGGCGAGAAAAATTGTCCTAAATTACTAGCCCCCGTTCCGATAGCTAAAACGCTAGAACGTACTTCTCTCGGAGTTGATTTAGATAAAGCATCGTACAAATTAGGCATGACAATACCAAATCCCATGCCGAAAATAATTGCTGTGGGCAGAATCAAATAAACTTGTTCTACAAAAGGTATAGTAATCAATGTTACTGCCATTAAGATAAAACCCAAGGCAATAGCTTTAGCGCTTCCCACACGCTTTGCTAATTTGCTGGCACCTACGGCAGAAATAACGGCCGCACCAATGGCTCGCGATGCCAAAATTGCTCCATTAAGAACCGTATCGGCTCCGATTGCTTTTTTAAAATGTAGGGGAGCGTAGACAATAACTACATAAAAGATTGCAGATGACAAGGCTAAAGCTGTAAATAAGGTTAAAGTACTACTAGCTCTCAAGCTTTCAATTAATTTATCTTTTTGACCTAAATTGATTGATGAAGAACCTTGACGTTTGCGCTTTGGTAATAAAAAGTGGGCAAGTAACGCTGCTGGTAAAGCCAAACCATACATAAAAAAGGTAAATCGCCAATTGTATTTACCAAGTAAACCACCAAGAAGAGGAAAAATAATGCTGGCGATCGCCAATGCACTGGTTGTGTAACCCAAAACGCGGGTTCGCTTCTCTCCTTCATACATACTGCTGAGAATGCCGATACTCGCAGCTGCAATTCCCCCGCTGGCAGCCCCTAACAATGCTCGCGATATTAATAAAGGCGTAAAGCTGTTTGCAAAAGCCCCAGCAGTACCGAAAATTGCGTAGCAAATAAGTGATGGAATTAGCACTTTTACCTTTCCAATACGGTCGGCTAATATACCAAATATTGGACTAAACAAGAAGATTGTTAGGCAGTGCATACTAACCAGAATTCCCGACCACCGGGGATCGATTAAAAGTTGATCTTTAACCTCCGGCATCACTGGTGCTACTAAGCTTCCCGTCATGGTGGTTAAGCTGCCACAAGCAAGTAGTACTAATAATATAGGAATTTGTTTGCGAGTTTCTTGAGTTAGAAACGAGGTAGACATATAAATAAAAAAATCCTTAATTTTGTTTGGTATCGAAAAGGTATTAAAACTAACTTCTAAAGATTTCCCCGCTTTCGGTATTCTTTTTTGATTAATGGTTATTTGTTTAAAAAGAAGTGAATTAACGATATTAGTGCATTACAAGTAGAATAAACTAATTTATTAACGATGAATAGCTAAATTTGATCGCAAAATCCCCTCCGATAAAATTGTTGGAGGGGAAATAGTACTTTATATTTTGAATCGTTTTAAGCTTGAAGTGTTCCGCTTTACTTATCGTGGTGCGAAAAATTCAAAGGAACATCTAAGGGCCACTGTTTACCCTTGTAAAACAATATTTGATGAAGGTGTAAGCTACCGTAGCGAAATGAAGCTTGAAAAGATTGCAGGTAAAGATACCACATCCGCAAAAATCGCTCATCATAGGTTGTCCCCAATGATGCAATTTTTTCTCGGTTTTGAGTAAAATTCTCTGCCCAATGCTTCATAGTTTCCGCATAGTGAGCCTTAAGATTTTCACAATGGGCTACTGGTAATTTTGCTAGCCGCAGTTCTTTCATTAATTCGTGAAGCTGTGGTGCATAGCCGCCTGGGAAAATATATTTATCGCTCCAAGCTCCGTTTCGTTCGTTACTTTCGGTGACAATTGTGTGCAGAAAACCGATCCCATTGGGAATTAAAAGTTCTGATGCTTTCTGCATGAATGTCCCAAAACTTTTTTTGCCAACTGCCTCAAACATGGCGATGCTGACAAATTTATCGTATTGCCCTTCTACCTCTCGATAATCGGCAATCTCAATTTTGATTTTATTGCTCAGACCTTTTTGTTCAATTCTTTCTTTCGCTAATGCGGCTTGTTCAACGCTTAAGGTAATACCTGTTCCAGTAATACCGTAATTTTCGGCAGCATAAATTAGCATTCCACCCCAGCCACAACCAATCTCAATCAGGGATTCTCCCGGTTGTAACGCCAGCTTTTTACAAATTAATTCGTATTTTTGCCGCTGCATCTGTTCGAGCGAATCAGTTTCTTTAATCTGATATCCACAAGAATAGGTCATTGTTGGATCGAGAAAATGCTGATAGAAATCGTTGCCTAAATCGTAGTGATGCTGTACGTTTTTGCGACTATTCTGAATGTTAGTGGGAACTGTTCGCAAACGTTGGGTTATGACCTTGAACAACAGCGGAATTGTTACCCGTTGGTTGGCTTTTGAGTACACATTCTCACGATAAAATAAGCCAATCAGTTCAACAATATTATCGTTCTCCTCATCCCACCAGCCTTCCATATAAGCTTCACAAAACCCAAGTGCGCCAAATGTCAAAATACGGTCATAAGTATCGGGATTGTGAATTTTTAAACCCAAGGCTGGAGAAGATTCTTCACCAAAATGGAAAGCTGTACCAGATGGATTAATAATTGTCAGATTCCCTTCTTTAATTAAAGTGAAAAGCTGATAAAGATAGCGTTCTCCACTGGGTAGCTTAGAAATAATATCGCTCCAATTCTGGTTTGAAGGAGCAATTTTTTCTTGCGTTTTTTGTAAATCTGGGGCTTGTGTTTGTGTCATATATATAGCGTCCCTACGATTTTAAAAAGAAGTGAATAAAATATAATTTACTTTGTTCCTTATCTAAGTGTTTGATAGGTTTGTAGCAAGGACTTTAATCCTCGGATTTAGGGCTAAAGCCCCTACTACGAACCTTTTTATCATTACTTCTGCGGAAGCTTGACGTTGGTTGCTAATCCGAGGAATTGCAATAATCTAATCGTCATCCAAGTCATGTCAATTTCCCACCATTTCAATCCATGACGTGCGGAATATTGAAAAGCATGATGATTATTATGCCAACCTTCACCAAAAGTCAGCAGAGCAACCCACCAACAGTTGGTAGAGCGATCGCCTGAATCTTGATTGCGATAGCCGATGGTATGACAAGCACTGTTGACGAACATAGTAGAGTGAATGCCGACAAACAAGCGTACAAATGTTCCCCAAACTACAAAAGGCCATCCACCAAGCAAATATAAAATAACTCCTAACGCGACTTGCAGTTCAATATAATAACGATGGCAGAAACGATAAAATGCATCGTCGGCAATATCTTTTGTCATGCGTGGAAGTTCGGGTTTAGCAGGCACCGTATGCATTAACCAGCCGATGTGACTCCACCAGAAACCTTCATTGGGTGTATGAGGATCTCCTTTTTCGTCGGAATGTAAATGATGTACTCGGTGATATCCAACCCAGCCCATCACACCTCCTTGAAGTGCCAAAGTCCCGCACAAAATCAAGAAATACTCCAGCCATTTGGGAACTTGTAAGCTGCGATGGGTTGCTAAACGATGAAATCCGAAAGCAATTCCCAAACCAATAGTCATCCAGTGCAATAACACTGCGACTCCTACAGCAGCCCAGCTAAAGTTTTGGGGTAAAAATGCTAATAAGACTGCTAGATGAAGAATGACAGTAAAAATAATCACCTTCAATCGGGGAGAAGGTGGATTTAATTGAGGTAAAGAAACTGGAGATAAATTGGTAGTCATGAATTTTTTTGCCCTACACCTACTTAAAGATAAAAGATAATTTTTTGATACATTTAATACTGTGTTCCGTTCATACAGCGCTTTTCGTTTTAGTGCAATAACTTCGGGCAACCTCACCCCCTTCCCCTCTCCTTATTAAGCGGGAGGCGGGGTGAGGTTAAGTAAATTTCTGTACATACTCTAATGTCGGAACTCGGCATTAAGTAATTCTCAGATATGCTCTAAATAACCAAAGATTCGTTCATCTCAACTTGCTGAGACTTTTCTTTGATATTCGCTGCACGATAATCGGCTATTTGCCCTTCAATTTCATTCTGGACAACTTGACGGTAATCAATATGATGCTCTAAAAGAGCGCACATAGTTACGTAAGAGATTAATACACTAGGATTATGCTTAAGTATCCCGAAAAGTTGACTCCAGAATTGGAATCGCGTATTTCGTTTAATACCCTGTCGCCAAACAATAATTAATAGTGCTTTTAATTCTATTAACTCTGGCATTTTAAACTCTTTCTTGTAAGGGCGAGGCTGCATTTCCAGGTAATGGCGATAAACCCTTCCCAAGTATTTCTTTGGTTCGTATAATTCCCAGAAACACTTGACATATTCGGAGGCTAATTCTTCTATGGGACGAGTTGGAATAAAGTTAGTTAAAGAGGTTGTTTGATTGCCCGTATTGCCTTTTTGGTCAATTTCTAACAAACGCCCTTCTTTTTCTAATCGATGCCATAATGCTGTATTTGGTAGAGCTTGCAGCAAACCAAACATTGCATTCGGAATTGCAGTCGTCTCCACAAAATCAATAATGCGATCGCCTGCTCCTGCTTTTTCTCCGTCGAAACCGAGAATAAAGCCAGCCATGACTCGCAAGCCTTTACGATTAATTTTCTGAACGGCTTCTACTAAAGAATCGCGAGTGTTTTGATGCTTTTTCGTTAATGACAAACTATCCGTATCGGGTGTCTCAATTCCCAAAAATACAGAGCTAAAGTTAGCAGCAATCATTAAATCGAGCAATTCATCGTCTTGTGCTAAATCTACTGAAGCTTCTGTTTGCAAGCTAAAGGGATAACCCCGCTCTACCATCCAAGGAATCAGTTCTTTGAGTAGAAGCTTGACATTACGTTTATTGCCGATGAAATTATCATCTACCATAAACACCGAATGCCGCCAGCCTAAATCATACAGTGTTTGTAATTCCCCCAGCAGTTGTGCTGGAGACTTTGTACGCGGTTTGCGTCCGTAAAGTACGATAATGTCGCAAAATTCACACTGATAAGGACAACCACGGGAAAACTGCACCGACATATCGCTGTAAGCGCTTATTTCCAGTAAATCGTATCTTGGTATCGGCGTAGTAGTAATATCGGGCTTTTCACCATTTGAGCGGAATATCCCCGAAGTTTCCCCTCTTTGAAGTGCTTCTACAAATAGAGGTAAAGTTATTTCTCCTTCATCTAGAACCAAAAAATCTACCCCTGCGGCTTGGGCTTCTTGGGGTACGGAAGTTACGTAAGGACCTCCCACCGCGACTAATTTGTTACGCCGTTTTGCTTCGCGGATTAAGTGCAGCATATCTGGTTTCTGGACAATCATTCCGGAAACAACGATCAATTCTGCCCATTCCCAATCAGCTTCGGTTTCAGGAGCAATATTACGGTCAACTAGTCGAAAATCCCAATCTTGAGGTAGAATAGCCGCTACCGTAATCATCCCCAGAGGAGGAACAGTTACTTTACATCCAATTAGTTCTATACTTTTGTCGAAAGACCAAAAAGATTTTGGAAACTGAGGATATAGCAGTAAAACTCGCATTTATATAGCAATTTAGAAAAACATTGCCGAAGTGGTTTTGATGGCTGAAATCCGAGAATTGAAGATTTTAATTATCTATATTTTTTACTTTTTTACTATTGTAGTTGTGGATACACTTTTTTTTGAATTGCGGCACAAACCATAAAAAAATACGTTTATTAGATCGAGAAAACCTTCGTCTAAAATCTTTTGTTTTTGCTAAGTTGATCGATCGTTAATATGAGGGATTTGTAAATTACTGCGACCTAACTTCTTCTGTATTTGGCAATAAGGTCGCTTTTGGGTAATGATAAGTAAAACAAAAACTGCATCAAGACGCAAGGAAAAAAATATAAATTTATTGTTATTACAAGATTATTGATGGATTTGTTCCCAGAGATGTTTCCTTAAATTTAATATTACAGTTAGAAACTACTTAACTTTTGATTGTGTATCAATGTATCTCAGCTTCTCAGTATTGAAACGGTTTTTTTAATAATCTGAGTTTAAGCCTTTTATATTGTGCTTAGAAGTTAAAGTTTAATTTATACGATACAATCGGCTATGAAATTTTACCGGGTAAGAGCTAATAAATACATAGACCACATTTATTTATCGAGTTTTATAAAGAAGGCTCATGCACAAAAAATCCATATATTTGATGTGCGAGCATAAGATTTATATATCAGAAAAGCAAACAATTTATGGTTTTAGATATTTCAGTAATTAAACGTATCATAAAATATAATTATGTTGTAAGCAACACTTTTATCTTGTCAGTGTAAACAATATACAACTAAATAAACAAGAACATAAAAGTGTCATAAGGCACTCGACATTTGCGAAAAATCGGATAAAACTATGGAAGAAAAGTGACATTTGGGCGATTGAAAACTAAAATGCCTAAGATAATGGTTTTTCGTAGATTTTTGGTTTGTTTTGCCATAAGTTCTTGCTTAATTACTGAGAACTTTGTAAATTTCTAATAAGATTGTCGGCAAGTCTTCTAGAATGATACGCTAACTTTCTGTCGTAATTGCTCATATAGTTAATTACTTATTAGGGAGTATCGTAATGGAAATAGCTCCAATGCTAAGGAGCCAAACCGTTCAAAATCAAGTGCGCGAAGTCGGTATTAATCCAAATTATTGGTATCCCGCAACTTGGGCTTCGGAACTAAAACCAGGTGATGTAATACCCGTAATGATTTGGAATTCGGCGATCGCACTTTACCGTTCCCAGGATGGTCAAGTTCACGCTATGGAAGATGCCTGCCCGCATAAAGGTATAGCTTTACACAAAGGTAAAGTAGCTGGAGAAAACCTTACCTGTCCTTATCACGGTTGGGAGTTTAACGGTGATGGGGTGTGTACCAACATTCCTTATTTTCCTAAAGACCAAAAATTGCCCTGTGCTTCTTCACGTAGCTATGCGGTGCGAGAAAAATTTAATTTGATCTGGATTTTTCCGGGAGCGATTGAAGATTCAGAAACAGTCGAATTTCCTTCGATTCCAGAATATGATGACCCAAACTGGCTAGCTATTCCCATACCGGGAGAGTTTAAAGCTCATTTCTCCATCTGTAACGAAAACACGATGGACGTGTTCCACGGCTATTTACATGAAAACTTGCAGGGCTGGTTCGATCCAGAACTAATAAGTTTGAAAGCCTCCGATGCATCGGTATTTGCTATGGGTCGAGTATCTTATCAAGGTTGGATGACCAAGTTTTTCGGATTCAGCGAACAAGGGAACGAAGTTACTACTCGTACTGTCACAATTAAATATAACTATCCCCATTACCATAGTTCTTTGGAAGGAATGTCTTCCCTTTATTTGATGCGTCAACCAGTGGGGGCACAATTAACAAAATCTTTTTCCCTATTGTTTATCAAAATTCGCCTTCCTCAATGGTTTGTAAAACCGTTACAAAAACCGATAACAAAAATCATTTGGCGGTTTATCTTGAAAAGTTTTCTCGATCAAGACACCGAGATGATTGAAAGCGAACAACAAACCTACCTAGCTAATCCCCAAAGACGTTATGTAGAAATTAATCCAGCAATCATTGCCCTACAACGGGTAATTGTCGGTCAATATGAAAAATTTGTGCAACAATCTAAAAAACTATCCAATGGCAATAATGGTAATCACGCATCTTCGGTTGGTGAAATTAAATCAAATTTAACTTCTACTTAGGAAGGTGGTACATCATCTGATATAACAGATTGGTTAATTGTACAAAGTAAAAAAGTAAATTTTCAACTGCAAACATATATTAAAAGCCCATAGGCAAATATTAGGTGAGAGGAGTTATTTGTGGAAGTTGTTGAAGAGTATATGCAGGGACTCTATCAAAGTGGTCTCTATCCAGATAAGTTAATTTGCCATGAAAAACATGGAAATGTAGTCGAAGTTGAAGATCCTGCCGATGGCAAGCGATATAAACTATTGACATTCTGCACTAACGATGTATTAGGGTTAGTTCAGTCAGAAGAAGTAAGACAAGCGGCGATTGATGCAATTGTGAAATACGGTACTTCTAATAGTTCCTGTTCCGTGTTAAGCGGCAGAATTGAGTTGCATCGTCAGTTGGAGCAAGAAATTTCGGCTTTCAAACATTTGCCCCATACTCATCTATTCCTCAATGCTTGGATGGCAATGCAAGCATTAATAGATGGTTTTTGCCACTTAGCGATTAATCTTCCTGGCTTTCGGAACACCAGAGAAACCTTAATTTTGACTGATGTTCTCAACCACGGCTGTATAGTTTCTGCCGTTACCAATGCCAGCAATCGTTCTGGAAAGATGTTTAGTCATAGTCCTGATGTTCGCGTGAAAGCTTACCGTCATTGCGACGTAAATGACTTAGCGCGAAAATTACGACGCTATGCGAAGCCAAATGACCGAATTTTGGTAGTTTCCGATGCTGTCTTCTCAATGGATGGGGATATCGCTCCATTGCCAGAGATGCTGGACGTTTTAGAAAACTATCCAGGTAGCGTCATTGTGATGGATGAAGCTCACGCCAGCGGTGCGCTCGGTCCTAAAGGCGGCGGTATCTACGACCATTTTGGAATTACGCCCCAGCAAGTACTCGATCGGGGAATGGTGCCATTAATTATGACCACCTTCTCTAAATTTGCAGCTTCCGCAGGTGCAGCAATCAGTTCTCATATGCCAGAAATGATTGACTTGTTGGACGTTTCCCCAACCTCCATCGGTACAATTTCTCTTCCACCTCCAACAACAGCAGCAGCGTTAGAAAGTATTCGTCAGGTAAGACAAAATCCTGAATTAGTCGAAACCTTGCAAGCCAACGCGAATTACTTGCGATCGCGTTTAATCGAACATGATTTTGCAGCGATTGGCGAAACTAACGTCATACCAGTACTAATGCCACCCGAACTCAATCCCAAGCAGTTCACCCGTCATTTGATGGAACACCACGGTATTTGGGTATCTGCGATTTGGTTTATTGCTAAACCTCGCTTAAGAATTACCGCAAACGCGCTTCATACTAAAGAAGAAATGGATAATTTGGTTGAAGCAATGGTACAAACGCGAGAGCTTTTATATAAACCTGCGACTGTAGCTACTGCTTAGAAATTGAAAAGGGTGGGCATCCCTGCCCCACAATAGTTGTAAATCTTCTTGATTTGTAAGAATTGTCGAGATTTTAGAAACCCGGTTTTTTCAAAAAACCGGGTTTCTGAATTTTTTGATGGTGCGTTATGCTGCGCGATGACACACCCTACGTTCTCAAAAGCGCACTTTTTGCTATTTCCTGTTCCCTGTGCCAAACAATTAAAATAAACCAATAAAAATATCATAATTAAAAATTTAACTGTAACTTTTTTACATTAAACGCAAAACTTTATTAGTGAATATGGTTACTCAAACTCAAAATTTTCAGGTATCACCTGTAACTACAGACGCACAGAGGGAAATGTTCCTCGATGTGCCTGTTAAAGTATATAAAAATAATCCTAATTGGGTTCCACCAATTCGCAGCAGCATTGCCAAACAATTAGCATCAAACGAAAATCCTTTTTTGGAATATGGAGAATTTCAGCAGTTTATTGCTATTTCTCAAAAGAATAACGAACCTTTAGGAAGAATTGTCGCTATAGTAAATCGCCGATTAATTGAAAGCGAAGGTAAAAATGTCGGTCTTTTTGGTTATTTTGAATGCCTAGAAGACTTTGAGGTTGCTAATAGTCTATTAGAAACAGCTTCCAAGTGGTTGCGCGATAAAGGGATGAATTTTGTCAGGGGACCAATAAATTTATCTACTCACAATAGCTGTTTATTTTTAGTAGATAAATTTGATCAACCACCAATCATGATGACACCTTATAATCCGCCTTATTATCCTGAATTTATGGAAAAGGCTGGTTATTACAAAGGAAATGATGCATATGTTTTCAATTTTCCCTTAGATACTGCTTTAGACCCTAAATTTGAAAAAGCTTATCGAATTGCTTGTAAATCTGGAGTAACATTTCGCCCACTCCGCACTAAAGGTGAAGGTTTTGAACAAGATTGTCGAGATATATATAACCTTGTAGGTAAAGTTTTTACTAAAAATTATAGTTATAGCTACCGTACTGTAGAAGAATTTCTCAGTCAGGCTAAAGATTTGCAAGATATGGCTGACCCAGATGTATTTCCCATAGCCGAACATGACGGTAAAATGATTGGTGTTTGGATGGGAATACCAGACTATAATATTGTTTTAAAACATATTAACGGTAAACTAAATTGGTTAGGAATTATCAAATTCCTTTGGTATCGCCGTCAAATTGACCAAGGGATAGTACCCCTTATTGCTTGTTTGCCTGAGTATCGCCGCAAAATGGTGCCTTTAGCTCTTGTTTACTTAGGTATGCAAGGAGGAATCCGAAAAGGAAAGCCCTACAAAAGAGCAGAACTCGGTTGGGTATGGGAAGATAACTCAGCTTCCCGCAAAATGATTGAAGCAGCAGGCGGCAAAATCTACAAGACTTACCGAATTTACGAGAAAGCGTTATGAAAGCTTTAGTTACAGGTGCCAATGGTTTCACGGGTTCGCACTTAGTAAAAGCGCTACAGCAGCGCGGCGATTCGGTTATTGGACTAGTGCGAAAATCCAGCGATTTAACAAGATTAGAAAATACAGGAATACATTTAGTTACGGGAGACATTACCGATCGCAACGCCTTACGTCAAGCGATGCAGGATGTTGACATGGTATTCCATACAGCAGCTTTTGTGGAGTTAGGTTTAGTCGATGCCGCAAAAATGGAACGGGTAAACGTCGAAGGAACTCAAGCCGTTTTAGAAGTTGCCAAGGAAATGGGAATTTTAAAAATGGTTTATTGCAGCACCATCGGCATTTATGGCGATACCAAAGGTGAAATCATCGATGAAACCTTTGAAAGAACTCAAGAAAACTTCTCCTCTGCTTACGACAGCACCAAATATGAAGCACAGCAGCTAGTTGACAACTACGCCGTCATCGGTTTTCCCGTAGTTAGCGTTATGCCTTCAGGTATTTTTGGCCCAGACGATCCGCATTTTGGCCCCGTATTTAAACTATTTTTGCAAGGTAAATTAAAACTCTGGGTAGCTGGCGATCGCATGACAGGGATAGTTCATGTGGACGATCTTGTAAATGCCATGATATTGGCAGCAGAAAAAGGCGAAAGAGGAGAACATTACATAATTTCTGCTGGTGAAGTTCCCTCCCGCGAAATGTTTGAAATTATCAGCGAACAGACAGGCATTTCCACACCTACGGAAGTTCCACAACCGATAGTTAGAATTGCAGGTAATATTCTTGACCCGATAGGAAGCTTATTCTCATGGAATCCACCAATAGGTAAAGAGCGCTTACATTACTTGTACGACCGCTGCGTGCGAGTCGATGCAAAGAAAGCGCGTGAAAAATTAGGTTGGCAACCCCGTTCTGTGTCCCAAACATTACAAGAAATTGCTACACACTTACAATCTCAAATTTAAAGATAAAACAAAAATAAGGTTGTTGGTAGTTGCGCTTCAGCGCCTCCGAGAAGAAGCGCTAAAGCGCAACTACGAACCTGCTAAGTCCTCATTATTGCAACCTATTAAAGATTTTTAACGTCCTCAACAAAGTAGTGTTGTACGCAATTATCATGTCGATAAATTGTTACGATAAATTACAAGACAGATATTTCTTCAAAAGCTTATATGAATTCAGTGTTATTTAGTGCTTCGACAGCAATAATTTGTTTCCTAATTGCCTTCACACTGGCGAGTTTGGTGGAATACTGGCTGCATCGTTTGATGCACGTTAATCGTAAAATTGGTGAACGTCATCGCGATCATCATCGTCGCAACGAAGGACAAGGTGTAGTCTGGGAGTTTCGCGATTATGTTGTTGGTAGCTTAGTCGTCTTGCCATTAATGTTTTTCTTTTCTTGGAGTGCTGGTTTGGGTTGGTTGCTCGGAAGTTTGAGCTATGCGGCTTTTTCAGCATATGCTCATCAATTACAGCATGAAAATCCAACCAAATGCTTCTGGATGAAAATGCCAGTTCATTACGTCCATCATAAATACGGGATGTGGGAGCATAACTTTGGTTTAGCTGTAGACTGGTGGGACCATGTTTTCGGTACTTACAAACCTGTTGAAGAATGGATCGGTGAAAAAGAAATTGCGCTATCCGAACGCGGTTATTTACAGTTGAAGTGGTGGTAGAGTATTTGCGCGGATGGTAAGGTGTTGAAAAATAAATTGAAAAAATAATTGCTGAATCCCATATTGGATAAGGCTTTGAAGCATTATTTTACCTACAACCATCCGCGCACCTTACCTGGACTGGATTTCAGCGATTTTGCCCCTTCTCTATTTTGTTTTCCCATGCTACTATTAGGTCATCCGCGCAACCGAACCTTGAAAACCATATACAGACAGTGTTCTGAAATAGTGCAGTTGAAATTACCTCTAATCCCTATTAGGGATTGAAACGGGAAATACGCTAATCCATCATTTTTTGACAAAAGTTGAAATTACCTCTAATCCCTATTAGGGATTGAAACACGTCGTATTGCAAAAACAGATGCGGAAAAAGAATGTTGAAATTACCTCTAATCCCTATTAGGGATTGAAACACAGAAGACAAGAAAGAAGGTTTGAGAGCTACAGGTTGAAATTACCTCTAATCCCTATTAGGGATTGAAACGCAGAAACGATACTCAAACTATTGGTATTACCAAGTTGAAATTACCTCTAATCCCTATTAGGGATTGAAACGGAAGAATTGGTAGTTAAGAAGTGATTATTTACGTTGAAATCGCCTCTAATCTCTATTAAGGATTAGAAAGTAAACATTTATCATCAAAAATAAAATCTATCTTAAGTACAGTAACCAAACTATAACTTCTGTTAGAGGGATGATTAGATCATTTATAGGTAATCTTGATTTGTATTCAGTACAACTAATCTTGCTTTGAAATAGATTGGATTTTTAGATGTGCTGAATCAGTTAAAACTATTGGAAATGAGCTAACAAAGTTTCGTGATGAAAAATATAATTAAGAGCGCGATCGCTAATATCAGTTTTGCATTTAAACAGCTTCAGGTTAAAAGTTTTTTGGCTGTTGTTTTAGCTGGGTTTTTAGTGCTAAATACAAGTTTTGCTCTCTCGGATAGGAGTGAAGCTGTTACTAATAAAATTGATAATTTAGTAAATCAAAACGATTCCGATAGACCTAAAACTGTAGGAGAATGGAATAAGGAAGCTCGTCAAACAGAAGATGCTCCCCTTCAAAGAGTTAAGAGAATTGGTAAAGAATCTGCTGAAGCTATAAAAGATTTTGGTGAGATGTATGGAGATACTGCTGAAAGAAGTACTCCCGATTTAGATAACAATATGATGAAATGATTGATTGATATCGCATTATTAGATCGTTCGCGAGCAGAAGCCCGGTTTTTTCAAAAACCGGGTTTTTCAACATAGATAAATATTTCATTCTGGTTAAAATTACTGTCGCTGAGGTTATGAAATTTTCAAGCAGAACATTTAACCGGGTTGGAATTTATATCGCTAGTGCAAAAATCTCTCTGCTTCTTCTTCATGCTTCTAATATGACGAATTACAACTGCAAAAGCATTTATTCCTTGAAGCATTAATAATGTCATCCAACAAAGTGCTTTAATAATGCTAAAAGCTGTAGGGCGAGTTAATCCTTCGTGAATAGCAATCCGCGCTTCATCTAAGAAACCGTCATATTCTTGTGGTTTTAGGGAATCATGAAAAACCGAGACTTTAAGCCCATGTATTCCGCTCACCATGTATTTTCCCATTCGGATACGTTCTAATTGGGCTACTTCAAGATGATATAAGTCGTGATAGTGGATGAAAACACCTTTCATTTGAATATGCTCGTTACCAATTTTGATGGGAATTATGCTAATACAACCTAGAGTTTTCTTAAATTGAGTAATTTGAGAACTTTGATTGGTTATATCTATAATATTTTTAAGCAACGCTACCCAAAATTTCTGGTATTGAGACAACCGCAATTTTATACTTTCTGTTTGTAAAGCAGCACTGTTATTGATTTTAGAGACTGGCTTTACTTTGAGATTTTGCTGTTCGTTAATACCGTTAACCGATTTGAATACTTCATCCCAAAAGCTAAATAAATAATAAGGAATTTCAAGATTTTTTTGCGGCTGTAACTTCAAACAAGCTTGCAAACGTTTCTGCAAGCTTTGTTGATGTTTGGATAAAGCATCTGGTGAAAAAGACTGACGACGCTTGTAAATTACAAATGCACGCAACAATAACCATTTCATTCGAGAAGCATAAAGACGATTTTCAGCACTACTCGACGATTTTATTTTCCATAATGCATTTTCTAAAGCTATTTGTTGACACCGGGAAAGCTTCGGTTGTTGATTCACTGTGTTTTTGTAGTTATGTTGTAATACGCGACTGTGGAAAGTTAGATGTCGCGAAGAAATTAAAAAGGATGTATTACTACTACACAATGGATTCAATAAATTATGATTTTGCTGAAAATTTGCTTACTTTAATATAAAGTCGGCGATCGCCTTATCTTTATCTACGGGTGTAATGTCGGGAACGCTTAATAAAACCGAACGCTGAGTAAATTTACTATCTGGTTTATCTTGAACTCGTCTTTGTACTCGATTAGGAATACCGTAACCGTATACAATATGACCTTGCCCTGCTAAGACAACCATTTGATAATCTTTGTTAGCTTTGATGAACTTGGCGATACCATCCGCCATTGTTTCATCCCACAATACTTGGGCTAGAAAAAAACGATTTGCACTACTACTGTTTCCATGCCCCGCACTTTGATGTTGTTCAAATGCTTTCAACACCATTTGCCGGTATGCTATGTTATCTAAGCGAATTTCTGTAATCGGCGGTATTAATTGTTTTTCAGCATCGGTAAGTTTTTCTATGCCCTCTTTGGCAACTTTACGGCTAATTTCGCTAGGAGTGTTTAAAGCTAAAACGGGTATTTGTTTTTCTTTGGCAAAGCGTAAAATAGGAGCATAAAGTTCCCAATCAAAACCCCAACGATTTTTATATTCGGTTTTTTCAACTAGTTCTGCTTCTGTAATTTTTCCTGCAATATATTGGTTAATGACTTCTTGAAAGGGGCGTTGAAACATTTCCATCCCGATCGCAATTTTTGGATTATTTTTATATAATTCTTGAATAACTTTTAATTGATTTTGATGATCTTTGGTACTGTCGTGAATTTCCCCAAGATATACTACTTGAGCTTTTTTTAGTTCGGGTAATATTTGGTTTAAATTATCAGCGCATTGACTATTGGAAAATTGTGTAGCGCAGGAATTTATTTTAGGTTGAGCGTAACTTGTACAAGAAAATAGAAAAAATATTCCTACTGATAAAGCAAATAGTTTACTCAAATAAAGCGGTGAAGGCTGCATATTTTTGATCTAGTTTAGAATAGCAATTTTATCTTTTAATAAATCGAATACACAAATAGTAGTCGAAATTTAATTTATTTAAATTTTTCAAGTCTCTACAAATCTGATTTTTATGAAAAAATAGTTATGGAATTTATTTAAGAGAATAAAAACAAATACCTCAAATTCAACATATGGCTCTTTTAAAATTTAAGCCAGAAGTCACTACCGATAAAATAGAGTATTTATTCAATCAACTTGCGGAATTAAAACACTTAATTCCAGGTATTACTTATTTTTCTGGCGGTTGCTATTCTAGTGATGAGGGACTAAATAAGGATTTTAAACATGGCTTTTTGACAACTTTCGAGAGTATAGAAGCACGAGATATTTATTTACCTCATTCAGAGCATGAACGAGTCAAAGCAGAAATATTACCTTGTATTGACGATATAATTGTGTTTGATTTTGAAGCCGAATGAAGAAAAAGGTCGATCAAAACTATTCGTAAACAGTTTCATCTTCTTTACGCCAAGCTGGATCTACAATGCAAATAAATACTAATGGTTCGCTGCCACAACTGTGAATAAATTGCTTTGCATTGGGAGGAATGTATACGGCATCACCAGGTTCTACAATTTGGATTTCCTCGTCAATATGCATTTCTCCTTTACCAGTGAGAATATAATAAACTTCCGAAGTTTTTAAAGAATGCGGCTGAGAAGTTTTTCCGACTGGTAATGTTGCATGAGCAAAACTATAGCGCAATTCTAAAGGATGCTTATCTGGGTGAAGCAATTCTCGTAAAATAGTATTGTCACCCGCGATAAATTCCGGACAATCTAACAGTTTTTTGACGAACATTAAATGTTAGTGGTTAGTGTTTAGTTGTTAGTTGTTAGTGGTTAGTGGTTGGTTGTTAACAGAAAGACTATCAACTATCAAATATTAACTATCAAAATCTAATACAACATTGGATTTGTTTTAGGTTGATAATCCATACATTCTATTGCTTCTTCAGTATTAGCAATAGAAGGGTTTACTGTGCATTTTAAACGGTAGTTGTCGGTAAAATATTGGCAGCCCGAACATGGAATTTGATGCATTTGCTGTACTGTCGCAATTCCATCTCGTGCAGCAGTCCACATACTCCAGCCTACTAAAATAACTAATGCCCAAGCACAGACAAAGCAAATGGGCACTAAGAAAGGCTGAATCGTATTAACTAAGAAATAAAGTATTTGAAACAGCATTTTCAGGTTAAAGGTTAAAGGTTAAAGGTTAAAGGTTAAAGGTTAATTATCTATTATTAATGCCTTATGCCCTATTCCCCAATCATTAATTACACACCCGAATGACCGAGTGCTATACCCGCAACTAACATTCCTAAAACTAGAAATGGTTGGGCACTAGCTTGATATTTTACATCGTTTTCTAAGGGGTCGCGCAGGAAGTACATATCTTGCAACGTGATTTGTGGGATAACTAGCAGAAGTAGTATTGCAGCGTACAAATTTTGATGCAGGTAAATTAAGTATGCTGCGATCGCAACTTGAAAAATATCAATCATCCCAGCGCAAATCCAAGCTGCTTTTTTAACGCCGAAGACTACTGGTAAGGATTTCAGCCCGAATTGCTTATCGCCTTCTACGCTCTTAAAGTCGTTGACAATAGCAATTCCTAAGCCTGCCAAACTATATACAACGGTGAATACTACTACTTTCCAATTAAGTTCGCCGAACAATGCATGACCAGTACACCAAGGGAAAGCAATGTAGCTTGCACCAAGAGCATAACCGCCCAACCAACCATTTTGTTTTAGTTTAAGGGGTGGTGCGGAATAAATATAGGCGATTATTATACCTAACACGGCAATGACTGAAATTGTCGGAAACTCATTTCCCGCCCATTTATCCAAAGCGATCGCCAAACCCAAACCGGCAATCATTAATACCCAAATTTGCGTAATTACCTGGGGTAAAGGAATCGCACCAGAAGGAATCGGACGATAGGGTTCGTTGACAGCATCAATTTCGCGATCGTAGTATTCGTTTAAAGTTTGGGTATAACCTGCCAAAATTGGTCCTGCAAGCAACATACAAGCCGCTGACTTGAGAACATTTTCCAAAGTCCAGGTATAGTTACCTGAAGAAGCGGCACCACAGACAACTCCCCAAATCAAGGGAATCCAAGTAATCGGCTTCATTAACTGCAAGCGGATTTTCCATACAGAAGTTTCACCAGATGCTGCACCCTTCATTCCTAGCAACTGTCTGGTTTTAGCACTGCGATCGGCATCTGATTTTGGTTGAGTTGATTCAGACATTTTTATATTTTGGGAATTGGGAAGAGAGATGGGGGAGAGGGGGTAGAGGGGGGAGAGGGGGTAGAAATTTAATGATTAACTCCCAACTCCTAACTCCTAATTCTTAAATCCTAACCACTAACCACTAATAACTAACAACTAACTCTTTCAAAACGAAATTATCAAATATTGGTTTTGAAATTTCGCACCCGCTACGGGTTTGCCGCTGAGGGCTGGAGGTAGTAATATATTTCTTCTTTGATCTCCCGCTTCTATGGTGACTTCTGGCCCATATTGAGTTAGTTTGACTTGCTTTTTATCAAAACCTGGCAGAAATAAACGTACCTGACGGGCGTTGACATCAATTTCTATTGGTGTGGGAGCTTGTTGTGTCTGTACTGTAAAGTCAGGTAGGGCATCTACTAATGGCTGCCAGTTACCTTCTTTAATATCTGGGATATTAGTTACTTGTAGGGGAGCAAAGTCTTCAGAGACATTTGAACTACCATCGGGGGAAATAACAATAACGCCACCAATAGTTAAACCCACCTGTTGGGCACTTCCCCAAAGATAACGGCTCGTTACCACCTCGATGGGGTCAGGAGTTGTTACCAAGAAAGCGCTAAACTGTTGGGGATTGGCGAGAACTTGCTTACCTTTGTCCAAGATATTAGTAGCTACGTTTGTAGGTTGAGCAAAGTTATCTGCCATCGGGTTGATGTTGAGAAAAGTGGAAATTAACGGTTGGATAAAAGGTGAATCAGAGATTGTCCTTCCCAAATCCGAATTAATAAATAGTTGCCGGAAACGACGCACGTACCAGCTAATAGATTCGGGCATTCCCAGCATCCGCAAGGTATTTAAATCGCCCGTACCGTTGTAGACAATAGCGTCGTATTTTCCACTTTCAAAATATTCACGAATAGCATTAAGTGCCAAAGCGCCATCCATCCCAGGTAAGATTGATAACTCTTGCCCGTATACATCTTTGAGAATAGGTGTTTTGAGATATTGCGCTTCAAGTTTCTTGACTTCTTCCCAATTGCGTTCTAACAATACAGAAGATTGAAACTGCACTGCTTGTAAATTAGCACCAATTTCTTGAGGATCGGGACCTAAATCGGCACCTAACATAACGGGTAAAACGGGTTCCGCACCACTTGCCAAAAGAACCCGCTTTCCTTGATTCGCAAGGGATTTAGCAGACGCGATCGCAATTTTAGTTCGAGCCGCACTGCTTTCACCCAAAAAGGTCAATATCTGGGACATTTTATAACTTCCAATTTCCGCCTAATTAATCAACTTCAACTTAACAGCAGATTTCCTTAAGACGCTTCCCTCTATTGCACTACTTTTAGTTCATCTTCAAAAAACCAAGTGGCAGAATTGTCATCAAACTTAACCACGCAGCCAACACCCATACCATCAGTTATTTTAAAATCTTTGATGGTACCGACTTTACCCAACCTACCAGATGTATTTCTGGAAGATAAACGATCGCGCAAACGAACTACTTTAACTTTTTGTCCTACTTCCATGCCGAATTATAAATGATGAAATAAATGCACTAAACCAAGACTAAGTTTAGCTGAATTAGGTAATTCTGGGAATTAGGTAATGGGTAATGGGTAATTGGGCATAGGGCATGGGACATTGGGATTTTAGATTTTGGATTCAAAATTGTGTAGAGACGGGGCGCAGTGCTACGTCTAAAGTTAGGAATTAGTAGCAAGTGGCGAGTAGCAAGTAGCAAGTAGCAAGTTATAAACTAATTTCTTCTTGTATGTTAATTACCAATTATCAATTACCAATTACCTACGCCCTATGCCCCATGCCCCATGCCCTATGCCCCATACTCAATTACCATTTCGTTGTATGATTATCTAAAAATTTTGTTGGGAAAAATGCGTAAAAGTAATTTTTATAACCTCTACTTACAATATATTTCCTGTAGACAGTTGCTTATAAAGAAGAATAATTCAGGTTTTTAACGGTTATTAATTAAGATTTGACCGCTAATTGCGAATTGATAATTAATGTGTGAGGAATGGGAAGTCTATGCGAGCAATGCAAATATTTGCAGGTATTTCGGGTAGGTTGAGACGAGTTTTACCGATTAGCGATCGGCTTTGGACGAAGTTCGATTTGTTAAGAACTTTGGTTAGACGAGATTTAGAAGCGCGGTATAAAGGCTCTGTATTAGGCAATTTGTGGTCTATAGTTAATCCACTCTCGCAACTGCTTATTTACACTTACGTGTTTTCCGTAGTGCTAAAAGTGAAACTGAGTCTTAAGGGATTGCCAGCAAATGAAAATGTATCGTTCGGATTATGGCTATTTGCAGGATTGCTTCCTTGGATAGCTTTTAGTACAGGTTTAATTCAATCTGCTGGCTCGGTAATTGGTCAGCCTAATTTAGTCAAAAAAGTTGTATTTCCTTTAAGCTTATTACCTTTAGTACCGATTTTTTCAGCTTTTATCGAGAGTTCTTTCGGATTGATAATGCTAATTTTTTTTGTAGCTTTGTCCTCCGGGACTTTACATACTACACTGGCGTTATTACCTTTAGTTTGGATACCGCAGCTATTACTTACCGCAGGTTTAGGTTACTTAGCGGCAGGATTAACCGTATTTTTACGGGATATTCCGCAGACGTTAAATGTTATTCTAAATATTTGGTTTTATGTTACGCCGATAGTTTATCCGATTACATCTATTCCTGAGAGTTGGCGAAACTGGGTGTTGTGGTTGAATCCACTGGCAGCAATTGTAGAGGTTTACCGCGACTTTATTTTAGTGGGGGAGGTGAAGCACTGGGGAGAGTTGGGATTAGCTTTTATTATATCGGGAATTGTATTTGTTGTCGGTGTATTAACATACAGAAAATTACGTCCGGGTTTTGCAGATGTTCTTTAGTATACATTGTTAGCCGCAGACAATTACAGGGAGACTAAGCATGGTAAAGAAGGCGTTAATTACTGGTATAACTGGACAAGATGGTTCTTATCTGAGTGAATTATTGTTAGAGAAAGGTTATGAAGTTCATGGTGTTATTCGCCGTACTTCTACTTTTAATACAGATAGAATCGACCATATTTATACTGACCCTCATAGCGATAATGCAAGATTATTCCTCCACTATGGCGATTTAACGGATGGTACTACTCTACGTCGTATTTTAGAAACGGTAAAGCCGGATGAAATTTACAATTTAGGTGCCCAGTCCCATGTACGTGTAAGTTTTGACTCTCCTGAATATACAGCCGATACTGTGGGGATGGGTACTTTACGCTTATTAGAAGCCTTGCGAGATTATCAGCAGCGAACTGGGCTTGATGTTCGTTTTTACCAAGCTGGTTCTTCCGAGATGTTTGGTAAAGTGCGGGAAGTTCCTCAATTGGAAGAAACACCTTTCTATCCTCGTAGCCCTTATGCTTGTGCGAAAGTATTTGCTCATTGGCAGACAGTAAACTACCGCGAGTCTTACGGCTTGTTTGCCTGTAACGGAATTTTATTTAATCACGAATCACCCCGCCGTGGAGAAACATTTGTTACTCGTAAGATCACCCGTGCTGTTGCTCAGATAGTAGCAGGCAAGCAGAAGAAGCTGTATATGGGAAACATAGATGCAAAGCGAGACTGGGGATACGCGAAAGATTACGTGAATGCAATGTGGTTAATGTTGCAGCAAGAACAGGCTGATGATTATGTAATTGCGACAGGAGAAACTCATTCAGTAAAGGAGTTTTTGGATATTGCTTTTAACTATGTCAATCTTAAATGGGAAGATTATGTAGCTTTTGATGAGCGGTATTTACGTCCAGCAGAAGTTGATTTGTTGGTTGGTGATGCTAGGAAAGCAAAACAACAGCTTGGTTGGAAGCGTACTGTTAGCTTTGAAGAATTAGTCAAGTTGATGGTAGAAGCAGACTTGCAGGTTTTAGGCTTAGTTTCTCCTAACGGTAATAGTAAATTTGCAGTACTAGATAATGCGACTATTCGTAGTACGCCGAAAACTTTGATAGCTTAATTATCAAATTGCCGATTAGGAGCTTTGTTGAGTAGGGAATCCGAGTTGTAATTGTAAATATATGGTGTTATGAGTGAGGAAATTGCAATCTCCCTAAAGAACATTTCTAAATGTTACAAGCGGTATGCTCGTCCCGTAGATCGGCTTAAAGAAATTTTGCTACCCCGAAAGAGTCAGGCTCAAGAATTTTGGGCTTTAAAAGATATTAATTTAGAGATTCGTAAAGGTGAAACTTTAGGGATTATCGGTCAAAATGGTTCTGGAAAAAGTACGCTGTTACAAATTGTTGCTGGAACATTGACACCGACGACAGGAGATGTATTTGTTAATGGTCGGATTTCAGCTTTATTAGAATTGGGTAGTGGATTTAATCCGGAATTTACGGGAAGACAGAATGTATTTTTTAATGGGCGGATATTAGGTTTAAGTAATGAAGAAATTGCGGCTAAGTTTGAGGATATTGCTGCTTTTGCTGAAATAGGCGAATTCATTGATCGCTCGGTAAAGACTTATTCTAGTGGAATGGTAGTTAGATTAGCATTCGCGGTTATTGCTAATACTGAACCAAGCATATTAATAGTAGATGAAGCATTAGCTGTTGGAGATGCGAGATTTCAAGCAAGATGCATGAAGCGTATTCGGCAGTTAAAAGAGCAAGGTGTGACAATTTTATTTGTTTCTCATGATTCTTCCAGCGTCAAAATGCTTTGTAAAACTGCTGTTTTGATGAATAGTGGAAAGATATTAGAAGTCGGTGAACCTAAAGAAGTAGTAAATCATTATATAGCTTTACTAAGTTCTGACAAACAGAAACAAGACGATCGGGTAGAACAATCTCAAGATTATAGTCAGGAAATCAAAGAGATTGAAAATCATGATGATTTTGTGCTTGAAAATCAATTACAGAAAAAAAATTATAGACACGGCAATCAATTAGCTGTTATTAATAGCGTTAAAATTACCGATTTAGATAACAAAAAAATTAGTAAAGTAGAAACAGGAACAACTTTTCAAATTATAGTTTCCTTAGAAGCAAAAGAAGAATTAGAAAAATTAATTGTTGGAATTTCGCTGAGAAACTTAATGGGTTTGGTGATATATGGTATCAACACTCATTTAATGAATGTTGATTTGCCAGATTTACAAGCCGGACAGCAATTAAAAGTTTGTTTTCAAATTCCTTGTCATTTGAATAAAGGTATTTATACATTTACAGTCGGTATCCATTCCGAGGAAGGTATTAGCTATGACTGGGTTGATGAATTAGTTGTATTTGAAGTTATAAATGGTAAATTTTGTGATGGTGTGGTTGATTTAAAATCGACTGTTGAAATTATTGAAGAAACAATTTGTTTAGCTAGTCAAGATATTTAGGATCTTATGATTGAATCAAATAATCTCCAAATCAATATCGATGAATTAATGCAGAAAATCCGAGAAGAAGTTGCTCGGCGTAATAATCATACTCAACAATCTTTATTCGTAAATTCAAATAATGCAGTAAAAATCAACTTTAATTTTAATTACCTTGAGGCATTACTTCGGAATGCAGAAGCTAGAGCCGATGTACGAACAAAGTGGCCCGATAAGCTGAATGGCTTTCCTTTTACCTTGAGTGAAAAAATTAAGAAATACTGTTTAAAGATAGTAAATTTTATATTTAAAGACCAAAGGGAAGTTAACTTAAACCTAGTTAATGCTTTAAAGCAGTCTACGCTGTTGAATCGTCAGTTGGTTACAGAAGTTGAACTTTTGCATTCGCGATTAAATGAGCATTTGGGTACTTTTGAGAGTCGCATTAATCACATAGATAGTCAAGTTAAAGTATTAGACAAACGTTTCAATCAAATAGATAGTCAAGTTAAAGTCTCAGACGAGCGTTTTAATCAACTAGATAACCAAGTCAAAGCCTCAGATAAACACTTTAATCAATTAAATAACCAAGTAAAAGTTTCAGATGAGCGCTTCAATCAAGTAGATAGCCAAGCAAAAGCCTTAAATGAGCGTTTGAATTATATCAATAGTAGAGTCCAAGAATTGAATGGAAGTTATCTACAAAATGATAGCTATATTAAAAATGACTTAGTACAGCAAAAACGTTTGCTTACAATGTTTTTAGAAGAAGCACGCAAAAGCTTACCAGAGCCTTTTAATCAAGAACAGTTGCAAAATATTCTTAATGAAGAAAAACATTTATCAGATGCATTATACGTTGCTTTTGAAGACAAATTTCGCGGTAGTCGTGAGGAAATTTTTGATAGATTAAAAGTGTATCTACCATTAATTGAAGAAGCAAAACTTGGTACATCTGATTCAGCTATTTTAGATGTAGGTTGTGGTAGAGGGGAATGGCTGGAGTTGCTGCGAGAATTTGGGTATACAGCCCGAGGTTTAGACATCAATAGGGTCATGATTGAGCAATGTTTGAATAGAGGATTTGAAGTAATTGAATCTGATGTTATTTCTTATCTACAGTCTTTAGAAGATAGTAGTTTAGGTGCAATTACGGGCTTTCATATTATTGAACATTTGCCATTTGAAACTCTGATGACGTTGTTTGCTGAAGCTATCAGGGTAATTAAACCTGGAGGTTTAATAATTTTTGAAACGCCGAATGCTAGAAATATATTAGTAAGCTCAGGAGATTTTTATAGAGACCCGACACATAAAACACCTATTCACCCTGACACAGTAGCTTTTCTGGCTGAGTCACAAGGTTTTATTAAAAGTAAATCATATTTTTTTGAAGAAATAGAAGGAAAACTACATCTTATTAGTTCATCAAACGTAAAATTTGATGATTTAAATGACTATGTTAAAATTTCTCGCGACATGGTATTAACAGCTCATAAGCCATAAATAAAAATAGTAGTTATAAGTTTTTAGAATGAGAATAGGAGTTAGCACAGTTCAAGTACCTTTTATACGTGGTGGTGCAGAAATACTAGCAGATGGTTTAGTAAAAGCTTTTTTAGAGTTAGGTCATCAAGCTGAAGAAATATCTATGCCTTTTCGTTTTGCTCCAGTAACTGAAGTTAAGCGCAGCATGGATGTTTGGGCTAGTGAAAACTTTGAATACATGAATGGTCATAATATGGATTTGGTTGTTTGTCTCAAGTTTCCTTCTTTTTACTTGCAGCATCCAAACAAAGTGGCTTGGATTATTCATCAGCATCGTGCTGTTTATGACCTTTGGAATACTTCTTTTACTAAAGACTTCTCAACCACAATTGAAGGTAAAAAACTTAGAGAGGAGATTATTAAACGTGATACGCAAGCATTCAAAACTTTTCGGAATATTTTTACTATTGGAAAAATAGTTTCAACGCGGCTTCAAAAGTTTAATCAAATTAATTCAAGTACTCTATATCATCCACCAAAGTTGGCTAACTATTTATATAATGCTCCGGCAGAGCCTTATATTTTTTTTCCTAGTCGCTTAGAAGAGTTGAAGAGACAATATTTATTAATTGAAGCAATGCAGTATGTTGAATCTCCTGTAGTCGCTTTGGTGGCTGGAGATGGAGGACAAAAGGTAGTTTTACAAAATTTAATTGAACAATTAGGTGTAAATCAACGAGTACGCTTAATAGGAAGCATTTCGGATGCGGAAATGCTAGGTTTCTATGCTCATTGTCTAGGTGTATTTTTTGGCTCTTATTATGAAGATTATGGTTATGTAACCTTAGAAGCAATGTTGGCTGCTAAACCAGTAATTACCTGTACTGACTCTGGAGAAGCTGTAGAATTTGTAGTTGACCAAGAAACGGGTTTTATTGTTACACCAGAACCACAAGCGATCGCCAAAGCAATCGATTATTTATACTTTCATCAGGAACGTGCTTCTGCAATGGGTATTGCAGGACGGGAAAGATATCACGCATTAGATATTTCGTGGGAGAATGTCGTCAACAATCTTTTACGTAATTGTAATTAATTATTTTAAATAATCTGTGCAACTAAAGATTATGAACAAGTTAAAGTTTCTTACTTCCAAGATTATTAGCAAGTTATCTACTAGTAGCAAGAAAATTAATAAAGTGGTCTATCAGTCTAACAAGATACAGCAATCTACACCAGAAAAGATTGAGTATAAAACCCTAAGTGAATTTGATCATTTACAATATCCACCTAAGCTAAATCTTGGGTGTGGATTTGATATTCGTAATGGTTACTTAAATGTTGATTTTCAGGGTTTTCATAACCCGGATTTAGTAGCAGACATAAGAAAACTAGATATGTTACCTTCAGGTTTTTATGAAGAAGTAGTTGCTCAAGATTGCCTTGAACATTTCCCACGTTGTGATACTGAGCCTGCACTATCTGAATGGTCAAGATTACTTAAGTCAGAAGGTATTTTGAAACTTAGGGTTCCCAATTTAATTGGTTTGCTAGAGCTTTTTAAATGGGAATCCAAGCAATCTGTCAAAGAGCAAGAAACATTAGTTCAATGTATGTATGGAACACAAGCGTATAACGGTGATTGGCATTTAACTGGTTTTACAGAAATTTTGTTACAGGATTATTTAGAAAAAGCTGGATTTAACAAAATTAAGTTTGCAAAAAAAGATCACTGGTTATTTGACATTACTTGTGAAAAAAAATAATTTAATAGAATTAATATGCAAATAGCTATAGTTGCTCCTAGTCCTGTGCCATTTTGTATTGGTGGTGCCGAAAATCTTTGGTGGGGATTGCTGAATTACATCAATAATTACACGAATCATAAAGCTGACTTAATTAAATTACCTAGTAAAGAAAGAAATTTTTGGGAATTAATTGATAATTATAAAAATTTTTCCCAATTAGACTTAAGTCACTTTGATTTAGTAATATCAAGCAAATACCCAGCATGGATGGTGCAGCATTCAAATCATATTTGTTATATGCAGCATCGTTTGCGTGGCTTATACGATACATATAATTTCACTGGTTTACCAAAAACAGATAATTACGGAAATATACATATTGCTGAATTACAGAGTTTGATGAGAGATAGCAAACGAAATGGAAACGCTATACAAGAATTTTTTAAAAGCTTAGACAAACTACGTTTAAGTTCAAATTGCCCACAAGAAGCATTCCAATTCCCAGGTTCTTTAGCACGAGAAATAATTCATTTTCTGGACGGGGTAGCTTTAGACCCTAGCAGAATTAAAACATATGCAGCTATTTCTTACAATGTAGCAAATCGTCAAAATTATTTTCCACAGGGAACTGTAGCAGAGGTTATATATCATCCTTCAAATCTAAAGTCATTTCGTAAAGGTAGTAATGATTATCTATTTACAGTTAGCCGTTTAGATAATGCTAAAAGAGTCAGTTTGTTAATTCAAGCAATGAAATATGTCAAAACAAATATTCAATTAAAGATTGCTGGAACAGGTCCTGATGCCGACTCCTTGAAACAAATGGCAGAAAATGACGAAAGGATTATTTTTCTAGGTTTTGTTAATGACCAGGAAATTACAGATTTATATGCAGATGCATTAGCAGTTCCTTACATTCCCTATGATGAAGATTATGGGCTAGTGACTATAGAAGCTATGATGAGTGGAAAGCCAGTACTAACAACAATAGACGCTGGCGGTCCTAATGAGTTTGTCGTCAATGGTGAGACAGGATATTCAGTTATCCCTGACCCCCAAGCCCTGGCTGAACGGATTGATTATCTGTGCGAACATCGAAATGAAGCTAAGGAAATGGGGCTAACAGGTCAAAAGTTAGTTTCAGGAATTAACTGGGAAAATACAGTTACTCGCTTGTTGGGTGAAACCCAAATATTTAAACCTGTTTCAATTGCTAAAAAGCGAAAAAAAATTACAGTGGCTTTGACTTTCCCTGTTTTTCCACCTAGAGGAGGTGGACAAAGCCGAGTGTTTCACTTGTATAGACACTTGGCAAGTCAATTTGATATTGAACTTGTTACATTTACTAATCCTGATGAAAAAGCATTTAGAGAAGAAATTGCTCCAAACTTATATGAAATCAGAATTCCAAAGTCTAAAGAACATCAGCAACAAGAACTACTAATTGAAAACAAGGTAGGAGTACCAGTTACAGATGTAGCAATGCCAATGCTATATCATTTAACTCCTGCTTATACACAAGCATTAAAAGCATCCATAGAATCTTCCAATTTTGTTATTGCTTGTCATCCCTACTTGTTTACAGCAATTCAAGAAGTTAGCAATAAACCAATTTACTACGAAGCTCAAGATATTGAACTAGTACTAAAGAAAGTTGTGCTTCCGAAGAATAAAATGGGTTTAAAACTACTAGAAACTACCCGTAAAATTGAGGCTGATTGTTGTCAAATGAGCAAACTAATTATGGTTTGCTCTCACAATGATGCTAATGGCTTAAATAGAATATACGACATAGATTTAAAGAAAATTATTGAAGTTCCAAATGGCGTAGATTTAGAAACAGTTAACTATATATCTTTAGAAGAACGTAATTTAAATAAAGCAAGATTAGGATTTGACAAAAGTTTTACTGCCGTGTTTGTAGGAAGTTGGCATCCCCCTAATTTAGAAGCAGTGCGTCATATTTTTAAGATGGCAGAAAAACTACCTGACGTGAATTTTTTAATCGTAGGATCTGTGGGTTTAGCTTTCCGAGACGAATTATATCCTGCAAATATTGGGTTTATGGGAGTGGTTGATGAAGACACTAAAGATGTTATTTTTGGATTGGCAGATGTAGCACTTAATCCAATGACTTATGGTTCTGGTACTAACCTAAAAATGTTAGATTATTTTGCTGCTGGAATTCCAGTTGTTTCTACAGCTTTTGGGGTCAGAGGATTAGGTGTTGATGAAGGAAAACATTGCTTGATTGTAGATTTAGAAAAGTTTACTCAGGCAATTATAGATATTAGACATGAAACCTTAAAAGCAAAACAAATTCGTGTTGAAAAAGCAAAAATATATGTTCAAGATAAGTTTGATTGGCAAGCAATTGCACAAAACTTTTCTAAACAAATAGATATGCTTTAATTGATAATGATATCTTAATAAGTTAATTATATGTTTGACTTCTACAGAATTTGTATAGGAATATGATAAAAAGTTGACTTGATGCAAATAATTAAATATCCGTAATGAAAAAAGCCCTAATCACTGGACAAGATGGTTCCTAGCTTACCGAACTATTATTAGCAAAAGGCTACCAATTATACGGTTTAGTCCGTCGCACTAGTACCAGTAGAAGTCTTTCAATTGTCATATTGGAAGCTTGGACTATAGGTAAACCAGTTTTGGTTAATGGTAAATGCGATGTTTTAGGAACGTGGATTTATTAACTTACAATTTTTTTCATCAGCTAACCTATGATGTAAAAAGTCTTTAAGCCAAGTTTTGCACTTTATTTAATTCACATTCCTTGTCAATATCGTAGATTTCAAAGTAGGGTTTGGTATTCAAATGAAGATGAGTTTCAAGTAGCAATTGAATTCATGAATCAGCAAGTTAGAAATCAACTAGGATTACAGAGAAAAAAGTTTGTTGAAAAAAATTATATATGGTCAAACATTGAAGAGAAATTTTTAAGGCTAATAATATAATTTTCATTCATTCCAAGCAGCATGAGATAAGTAAAAATGTATTAAAAACTGAGCAATCATTTCTTTAATAATTTTTTAACAAACTTTTGATTATTTGGGTTATTCTTGTGCGAGTATAATATTTTACTCTACTCTGCAAGAAGTAGCAGAATTTATACTCCTTATTACTGGTTAATTCTGAAAGTGACACATGAAAAACATAACCACATTGCCTAAATTTAATAGTATATTTGCTCATACATTATTCGTATTTTTATTCTTTTGCCTTCTTTATACTCTTTTCTTTTCTTCAGTTCTATTCTCACAACATTTATTAGCACCCGGAGATGGAATAATTCAAAGTGTACCTGCATTATATTCTAAGCGGGTGCTGTGGACTGATTTACTCCAAGGCGGATTTCCTACAGCAGCAGACCCCAACAATTCAAACATGGTATCCAGTATCTCTACTGTTCTCTCTAATTCCTAATTCCTGGAATTGGTTTGTAGTCTCAGCTTATGTACTAGCAAGCTGTTTTTCTTATGGTTATGTCTATACACTGACAAATTCCAACTTAGCTGCAACTATGAGTGGAATCATTTATGGTATGAGCGGCTTCATGATGGCTCATCTAGGTCATACTTCAATGATTCATAGTGCTGTATGGATACCATTAATAATTTGGTCATTAGAGAAGTTACGTTATAAATTTACAATTCAATGGTTTGTAAGTACTTGCTTTGGTCTCAGTTTCTGTATTCTTGCTGGTCATCCACAAATTGCTGTTTATAGTGCAGGGTTAAGCACTGCATATATAATTTTTTTGGGACGGATTGCACCAATAGGATGTTGGAAATATTACAAGTTATCCTTTGGTGCTTTGCTTCTAGGCATAGGCTTAAGTGCTATTCAAATTTTGCCTACTGCTGAATTAGCAAATCTTGGACTACGCTCCAAGATGTCTTTTCAAGAGTTTAACTCTTATTCTCTTCCTCCAATTGAAGCTGTTCAGTTGTTATTCCCATATTTTTTCGGAGGAAAGCCATCATGGTTTTATGACCAACCTTACTTTGGTCGCTGGGGCTTAACAGAAACAACAGGTTATGTAGGATTACTTCCATTAGTGCTGGCAATTGTTGGTTTACTATGTTCTGAAAAGAATCATATATCTAAATTTTGGGGATTTACAGCCTTAATAACTTTTATGTTGACACTCGGTGCGAGCACTCCATTGTCTTGGGTAATTTTTCATATCCCTGTATTCAACAAATTTCGCGTTCCGTCTCGCCATTTTATTGAGTTTACAATGGCATTTAGTGTACTTTCAGGCTTAGCTGTTCCCCCCATACAAAAAAAATTATTAAGTAATTTTTTACTTAGAAAAATATATAGATCTATCATTGGATTTGTTTTAATTTTAATAACTGCAATTTTTCTTTCAAAAGATCAAATAGTACGCCGGATTAGAGAAGTTGCTACTCAAGAAGAGGCAAGCAATTTTACTTTAATTCCATGGCATAATCCGGCAATTGGCATACCTCTATTGATTCTCGTACTTTCACTAATTCTCTTAATGTATTGGAGTCAATCGCCATCGTCTAGATTTTTAAAATTATTTATTATTTTATTTTTAATATTCGATCTTGGAAGTTTTGGTTGGTTTTGTGAGTGGCAATACGCTTCACCTAACAAAAGTTTACTTACACCTACTGCTTCTACTCAAAAGTATGCAAAAACTCTCAATGCTAGTCAACAGCGAATGTTATCTATTAACGGAGGCTTGGGTAAATTGGAAGAAATACCGGTAAATATGTCCAGGTTATGGGGCGTACCTAATGCAAGTGGCTATGGACCACTGATATTGTCTCGAATGAGCCAGTTATTATCAATGGGTACGCCAGGAAATGTTTCATCAGACTGGAGGTTGGAAGCTAACCGTAGCTTAGATATTATGTCTATACGCTATGTATTTACTCCTGGAAACTTATCGTCTATATCTAATGTTCAAGGAATTAATTGGTCTAATGCGAACATGAGTATTAAACTCGGGTCTGGTTGTACAAAGCAACAGCCTGACTCGATCAAATTTGTGCATTCTCCGAAGAAATCTATTCCGAAGATAACTACTATAGGTATTGTTAGTTCGTTAGCTTGTTCTACAAACATACCCAATGATACAGAAATTATTGAAGTACAATTAACAGATAGTAACGGTAAAGTTGCTACTCAAAAACTTCGGGTTGGACGTGATACTTCGGAATGGGCTTATGACTGTAGTGATGTTCTTCCTGCAATGCGCCATAGTCGCTCACTAATATTTGACAGTTATCCGGTTGAAAGAGATGGTTTTCCCAAGTGTCAGGGACATAGTTATGTTACTTTACTACCCATTGATAAACTAAGTAATATTCAAACAATAAAGCTTAAATGGTTAGGTAAATCGGGTGAAATTGATATTCAAAAGATTAGTATTATCGATGAAGATAGCAAAGAATCCTACCCAATTACAAAAGAAAATTCAGATGATTTCGCAACTACTGGACGTTGGCAGTATGTTGATAAAATTAATAATAAAGCTTATGTTTATGAAAACCTACGTGCTATGCCACGCGCATGGTTAGTACCGGAAGTAATAACTCTAAATCCGGAGCAAGTTATTAGTACGATCAAATCCTCAAAATTACCTAATGGAGGTTTTTATGATCCATCAAAAATAGCCTTGATCGAGAAAAATTTAGATTTTAAAATCAAAAACCTTGACTTAGCAGCAACTACTAAGGTTGTGAAGTTAAATGATACTCGTATTCAAGTTAAAACCAATTCACAATATCCAGCGTTTTTGATATTAAGTGATGTTTATTATCCCGGATGGAAAGCACAGATCGATGGCAAAAATACACAAATTTTTCAAACTGATTATGTGTTACGAGGCGTTTTAATACCTGAGGGTGAACACTTAGTTGAGTTTAACTTTAAATCCAAAAGTTTTCACATTGGAGTGGGAATAAGTTCTGCTATTTTAGTTTTATTTGGATACTTATTCTTTAAAGAATATCAACATAAATCCATAAACAACAATTAATCAGATGAATTATATGCAATTAGAATATCCTGCATGCCCCGTTTGTCATAGTGAATATCGTAGCAATACTTATTCAAATTTTAAAACTTACAATGTAGTGCAATGTGTTACCTGTGGATTTCATTATTTGTATCCACGTTTAACAGAAACTAATATGCTCAAACTTTATGCAGATAATTGCTATTTCGAAGGTAAAGATCAAGGTTACATAAATTATTCCGATCAGGAAATGGCTTTACGTACTACTTTTAAGCGTTTAATGCTAAATCTAAAAAAACGCAATCTTACGGGAGGCCGTTTATTAGAGATTGGTTGTGGTTATGGTTATCTTTTAGATGAAGCTGAAAATTTTTTTCAGGTTCGAGTTGGTACTGACTTTTCTGAGGGAGCGGTTCAACAAGCCTCAAACAAAGCAGATCGTGTTTATTGTGGTGGCATTGAACAAATTCCTGTTGAAGAGAAGTTTGACTTAATCATTGCAACTCACGTTATAGAACATGTTTATCAGCCAAAAGACTTTCTTAAACAAATATTAAACTACTTAAAACCAGGTGCAACAGTTGTGATTGCAACACCAGACATGGGGAGTTTTTGGCGTCATTTAATGGGACATAGATGGCCTTCTTTTAAATTACCAGAACATATACTGTATTTTGACAAAAGATCTTTATCTTCTGTAATGGAACAAATGGGATTAGAAAAGGTTAAACATCTACCTTATCCCCACGCATTTCCTATACCCCTTGTTGCTGCAAAATTAGGAATTAAAATTCCATCTGGTTTGAATCACTTGAATCTATGGATGCCTGCGACAACTCTTGCTCTTTATGGCAAATATTATGGTTAAATCAGTAGATATGAATCGAAAAGAATTATGCTCTGTTGTAATTCCGGTATATGCTGAATCATCTCACTTATCCCTGGTATTTAAAACAATAGATAAAGTATTCTACCCTTTGCAAATCCCTTATGAATTAATCTTAATTGATGATGGTTCGCCAGATAACACTTGGGATGTAATTAAAGAGCTTGCAGAAAAACACCCATTTATAATTAAGGGGGTACGTTTAAGTCGAAATTTTGGCAAAGAATGTGCTTTATCTGCCGGTATAGAAATAGCTAGAGGTGAAGCCGTAATTGTCATGGATGGAGATTTACAGCATCCTCCAGAATTGATCCCAGAGATGGTACATATTTGGCGCAAATCTGATGTTGATATAGTAGAAGCCATCAAAGTATCTCGCGGTAAAGAATCTATTTTTGGAAGAATTAGTGCTAAACTTTTCTACGCTATTTTAAATAAAATGTCGGGTTATAATCTTAGAGGTGCATCAGACTATAAACTCCTCGACCGTAAAGTAGTGAATGCTTGGCTAAAAATGCCAGAGCGCAATCTTTTCTTCCGTGGAATGACTGCTTGGCTGGGGTTTAAGCGCGTACAGATTCCCTTTAAAGTAGCACCTCGCGTAGGCGGTAAATCCGGATGGTCAACTTTAAGACTAATAAAGCTAGCCATTACTGGAGTAACAGCTTTTTCTGCATTACCTCTACACTTCGTTACTCTTTGTGGATGTTTATTTTTAATTCTTGCTACAACTTTAGGGACACAAACTTTATTTCTCAAACTTACAGGAGGAGCTATTGATGGGTTTGCCACTGTGATACTTCTGCTATTAATTACTGGCAGTTTAATTATGATTAGCTTAGGCATTATCGGCTTATATTTGGCAAAAATACACGATGAAATTAAGGGTCGCCCTCGATATCTTGTTTCAGAAATAATTAATGATATATAGATGAAGTTAAGACATAAATTTATTAGATATGCAATCGTTGGATTGTTCGGAACTTTTACTCATGTAGGATTATTAATACTCTTTGTTGAATGGTTGTTTTTACCTCCTGTTTTCAGTTCATCTACTGCTTTTATAATCGTAGTTATTATTTCTTACTGTCTTAATTACAGATGGACTTTCAACGCAAAAAGTAAACACAAAACGGCCCTATTCCGCTATGGTACAGTTTCTCTAATTGGGTTTCTCCTCAATTTAGCAATTATGTTTTTTCTCGTTGATATTTTGCAGCTATGGTATTTATTTGGTCAAATGATATCAGCCATTTTTGTATCAATAAGTAATTTTACTCTTAATTCAAAATGGACATTCAAAGCACGACGTTAAAAAGTAACTAAGTTTTTAGTTGGTAAAAGTTATAAAAAATAATTTTACATAAATCAATTGTTGCAGCACACCAAATAATACATTGGGGGTGATTCAAACAAAGTGATTTAGTTAGAAACGCCGGGAGTTTAGCTTGAGCGTACAAGAATTTTGTTTATTGCTGAGCTTACGTAAAGAAATACATTTTCTTAAAAATCTTCAATCCTTGCTACTTAAGGATTTTAAAATGTGTTTCTTTAGAGTTAAACTCCAAAAAAATACAGAAATCAATTTTATGACTAAAAAAGCCCTCATAACCGGACTAACAGGACAAGACGGTTCGTACCTCGCGGAACTCTTAGCCTCCAAAGGCTACCAAGTATACGGTTTAGTTCGCCGTACTAGTACCAGTAGTCTAGAGCGTATCAGCCATCTAGGCAGTAAAGTTGAAATTGTCTCTGGCGATTTATTAGATCAGTCTTCTTTAATGGATGTCATAAACGACACCGAGCCGGATGAAATTTATAATCTTGCTGCTCAAAGTTACGTTCCCTTATCTTGGACGCAACCGGCTTTGACTGCGGAATATACTGCTTTGGGTGTATCTAGATTGCTAGAGTCTATTCGTCGCTGTAAGCCGGATGCAAGATTTTATCAGGCTTCCAGTAGTGAAGTCTTCGGACAGCCGGATGAGTCTCCACAAACTGAACGTACTGCTTTTCGTCCCTCGCAATCCTTATGGTGTAGCAAAAGCCTACGCTCACTGGATGACTGCTAATTATCGTCAGCACTATCATTTATATGCTTGTTGCGGTATTACTTATACTCATGAATCTCCACGGAGGGGAGCCGAGTTTGTATTTCGTAAAATTACCAGCACTGCCGCCAAAATAAAACTTGGATTGGCAAAAGAGCTAAGACTGGGTAATCTCGAAGCACGCAGAGACTGGTGTTATGCCAAAGATGCAGTCAGGGCAATGTGGTTGATGTTACAGCAAGATAAGCCCGACGATTACATTATTGCTAGCGGTGAAACTCATTCTGTAAAGGAACTTGTAGAGTGTGCTTTTAGCAGTGTAGGTTTAAATTGGGAAGATTATGTCTCTGTAGATCCAGAATTTTATCGTCCAGATGAACCAGTGCAGCTAATTGGTTCTATTGATAAAATAAAAAATCAGTTAGATTGGCAGCCAGAATATTCGTTTGCACAGTTAGTTGAATCGATGGTTGAGTACGATTTGAAAAAGTTAACTAACAGCCAGGTTTAAGTAATATGTTACAAGTTGTCATTGATGCCACTCCAGTTGATCCGAAACCAAGTGGAGTTGGCTTTTATGTTGCTAATTTAATCTCGGCTTTACAACGATTACAGGCACAAGATGATTTCCAATTAGGAATAGCTTTTCAACCAGGATTAAAAAAGTGGTTGCGAGGAGATTGGAGTTTTCCCGATTGTTTGCAGAAGCATCCTAATTTACATTTATTCCCAATGCCGGTTAGATTTTCTAATCTGCTAATTTCTAGACAGGTTAATCCAATTACATCCTATTTTGAAAAATTTTTTGGTTATCCGAATATAGTTCACGGTACCAATTACTCGGTTTATCCTTGCCACAAAAGTCGTAAGGTAATGAATTTGTACGACCTGACTTTTATTAAATATCCCCACTTTACTAATTCGGTTGTTGAAACATATACAGCAAAAGTAAAGCAGTGTTTGGAGTGGACCGATCTAGTATTAACTATTTCTGAAAGCTCCAAGCAAGATATTATCAAATATTTGCAGGTAGATGAGAAAAAAGTTGTTGTTACACCTTTAGCTAGTCGTTACCATACTGATTATTTTGCAGATGGCAGGATTGATGAGTTAAGTAAGCAGATTCAATACGATCTTTCTCAACCTTATTTACTGTTTGTCAGTACTATAGAACCGAGAAAAAATATTCAGGCGATAATTTCCGCTTTTAATTACTTAAAAGAAAAGCATAAGATTCCACATAATTTAGTAATGATTGGTCGAAAAGGATGGCATTATGAACCAATATTTACAGCCATTGAAAAATCTCCTTGGAAAAATAAAATCCACCATCTTGACTATTTATCAGATGAATTAGTAGCTTTATTTTATGCAAAAGCAGATGTATTTGTTTATCCTTCTCACTATGAAGGATTTGGCTTACCCGTACTGGAAGCAATGACAATAGGAACTCCGGTAGTAACTTCTAATACTTCCTCATTGCCAGAAGTTGCAGGGGATGCAGCTTTGTTAATTAATCCCGACGAACCGATGCAGCTTGCTGAAGCTATTTTGAAGTTAATTACTGATTCCGAACTGCATCAAGAATTTATTGATAAAGGTAAGGAAAGAGCTAAAACATTCTCTTGGGAAAGAACTGCTAAGGAAACTTTAAAAGCTTATAGAAGTATTATTTAATGAACATTGTAGATACTTCGCTGTCTAGCAACCTAATAATAAACTTATCTATACTTTTTTCTAAACCTACAGGCATAAGTAATTATGCCCAAAATCTTTTTCCTTACTTAAAATCTCTTCAACCCACTCTCTTAACTTCTCAAACATATCCAGAATTTAGGTGCTACCCAGTACCAAATAATTTAACTCCAGCACAAGGTACAAAAGGACATTTTAACCGTTTAATATGGACGCAATTTCAATTACCTAAAATCTACAAAAAACTTAAATCAAATTTATTATTCTCTCCAATTCCCGAAGCACCGCTTAATGCCAAATGTCGCTACATAGTTACTTTCCACGATGCAATTCCTCTTCGTTTTCCTAAACCTTTTTCACCGCTAACATATTATCATCGTTATTACGTTCCTCAAATACTCCACAAAGCAGAGCATATTATCTGCAATTCTGAGGCTACGGCAAAAGATATTCATCACTTTTATAAAGTTCCTAAAAGTAAAATTACTCCGATTTATCTTGCACATGATGCTCAAAATTTTAGACCTTTAATTAAGAGCAAAGAAAATCTGAGTAATCCTTATTTTCTTTATTTAGGAAGACAAGATCCTTATAAAAACTTACACCGAATAATTTCAGCATTTGCAGCTTTACCAAAAAACCATGAATATCAACTATGGTTTGCGGGTTCGGAGGACAAACGCTATACACCTTTATTAAAAGCACAAATAAAAGAGTTAGGTATTACCGAGCAAGTTAAATTTCTTGACTACGTACCTTATAGCGAACTACCAAAAATCATCAATCAAGCTTTAGCGTTAGTATTTCCCAGTCTATGGGAAGGTTTTGGATTTCCGGTATTAGAAGCAATGGCTTGCGGTATTCCTGTGATTACTTCTAATATTTCTTCCCTACCGGAAGTTGCTGGAGATGCTGCGATTTTAGTTAATCCTTACAACATTGGAGAAATTACTGAAGCGATGCAGTTAATTGCGACTGACGCACAATTAAGAAACAGTTTATCTAAGTTAGGAGTAGAAAGAGCCAAAAAATTTAGTTGGGAGAAAACGGGGAGAGAAACTGTAGAAATTTTATCTCGTTATACTTAAGTCTAAACCTTAAACAAGCGTCATGCTTTTCCAAATCTCCAAAATAATTCGGCAAATTGGCAACTCAAACTAAATAAAACTATCTACAATCGACTGGAATAAATAGAAAAATAGCACCACAGCAGCATCTTAACCAGCTTAAAACAGGGTAGTAAGTGAACTTGCCAGTTTTATAATTAACAGCCTTCATTATGTATGAATGAAGACATCACAATCTCTTTGAAAAAAGTCTCAAAGTGCTTTCAAAGGTATGCTCATCCGGTAGATAGATTAAAGGAAATTTTATTACCGGGTAATAGTACAACCTCGCAATTTTGGGCGTTACAAGATGTTGATTTAGAGATAGAAAAAGGACAAACAGTAGGAATTGTTGGGCGCAATGGTTCCGGTAAAAGTACGCTGCTACAAATTATTGCAGGTACTTTAACACCAACCGCTGGGGAGGTAGTTGTCAAGGGTAGGGTATCGGCACTTTTAGAGTTGGGAAGCGGTTTTAATCCGGAATTTACGGGAACACAAAATGTGTTTTTCAACGCTAGATTATTGGGGTTAAATCAACAAGAAATTGAAAATAAATTTGATGATATTGCCGCTTTTGCCGATATCGGTAATTTTATCGAGCAACCCGTAAAAACTTATTCCAGTGGAATGTTTGTTCGCTTGGCTTTTGCGGTAGCGGTAAATGTTGAGCCGGAAATTTTGATTGTAGATGAAGCTTTGGCTGTAGGTGATATTGTATTTCAACATCGCTGTATGCGTCGAATGAGAAGCATGATGGATTCTGGTGTAACCACGTTATTTGTCTCTCACGATTCTGGTGCAATTAAAACGCTATGTAATTCAGCAGTAATGATTGATGGCGGTAAGATTTACGCTTCTGGTACTCCAAACAATGTAATTATCAAATACATGAAGTTGGTGACAGAAAGCGAATTGGGATTGGTAACATCAGAAAACAATATTGATGATGATTCAAGAAAAATGGTAGTGGGAGCATCTTGCTCCCAATCTAATCAAAAATCCCAATCTAATCAAAAATCCTTACCTAATCAACAAAGCGATAAAAATAATCTTACAAAGCAATCTTCTTTAGTTGAAAAAACTCGTCGAGGAAATCGTAAAGCCCTAATTGAAAGCGTAAAGCTATTTCATCAATCCGGAGATGAAGCGGATGAAAGCCCTATTTTTGGATTTAACGAACAAGTAAAACTAATAATTGAAGTCAAGGTTTATCAACAGTTACAGGGCTGTATTATCGGATTCTTTGCCTGCGATAAAAACGGAAACGAATTAATTGGTAGTAATACGATTGAAGAAAACCAACCAATTGGTAAATTAGCGGCAGGAACCAATTTAAAAATTGAATTTACATTTAAATTACCATTACGTCCAAGCTCTTATAGTTTAACGGTAGCTGGTGCGGAAAACTATACGGCGATGACGTTTGATTGGATTGATAACGCGATAGTTTTTCAGGTATTGCCGCCAGATACGGGCAAGCGAATTCACGCTCTGGTAGATACACCAATAAATGTCAAGGTATTACAGCAAAACTTACCAACAAAAACCAACAAAAGCATAATGCTATGAATGCCGACTGGGAAAAAGATTATCCTTCATTAGTAAATTTGTTAGAAACAGATTTGGATAATAACAGCAGCTTAAAGAAAATGCTGTCATTAATAGGAAAAAATCAGCGCGTTATTGATTTTGGCTGTGCTACAGGTTACTTCGCTCGCTTACTTACGGATAGAGGTTGTGAGGTAACAGGAGTAGAAGTTAATTCTAAAGCTGCAAAAGTTGCCGAAAATTATTGCGATGAAGTGATTATTGCCGATTTAGATTTTGTATCTTTAAATGATATTTTATCAGAAAAAGTATCTAAAGAAAAATTTGATGTAGCTATATTTGGCGATATTTTAGAACATCTCCGCAATCCTTGGAAGGTATTACAAGAAACTCGTAATATATTAAAGCCTCAAGGGTATGTTGTTGCTTCTATTCCTAATATTGCTCATGGAGCGATTAGGCTTGCTTTATTACAAGGGAATTTTGAATATAAAACACTTGGAATTTTAGATAATACCCATTTACGATTTTTTACTCGTGAAACAGTCGATAAATTATTTGAAGACTCGGGATATTTAATAGACGTGATAGAGCGAACAAAGCTACCTATTTATTCTAATTCCGATTTAATTCCAGCTATTGATAGAAATAGTTTCGACAACAAGATTACTCACGAAATCGAGCAAGATGAAGATGCAGATACATTGCAATTCGTTGTGAGAGGATATCCTGTTTCTTTAGAAAATAAATATGCAACTTTACATAAGCAGTATTTTGAAGTTGTTGAGCGATTGAATAACTCAGAAACTAAGTTGAATAATTTGCGAATAGAATATCAAAATTCAAAAGTTCAGCTTCAAGCTCAAAATATAGAATTTGAACAAACTTTAGATAAGTTACAACAGGCTGAAATACTACTGAAAGAAGAAAAAAATAATTTACAGCAAACTCAAATTGAATTTAAAAAAGTCAAAAATCAACTTGAAGAATATCAACTTCTAATTGAAGAGGCACAAATTCAGTTAAAAGAAAAACAATTACAGTTTGAGCAAGAAAAAAATCGGCTACAGCAGGTACAGCAGCAATGGGAAGATAATCAAATTCAGCTACAGCAAGCCCACGGTGGATGGGAACATTGTCAGCAAATTATTGAAGCAATGGAAACCAGTAAATTTTGGAAGTTACGTGGAGCATGGTTGAAACTTAAGCATTCTCTAGGTTTTAAAGTTGGGTGAATTTGTAGTGCGAGCATCTTGCTCGCTAGATAAGTAATGTCGTAGTGCGAGCATCTTGCTCGCTGGATAAGTAATGTCGTAGTGCGAGCATCTTGCTCGCTGGATAAGTAATGTCGTAGTGCGAGCATCTTGCTCGCTGGATAAGTAATGTTGTAGTGCGAGCATCTTGCTCGCTAGATAAGTAATGTTGTAGTGCGAGCATCTTGCTCGCTCGTTATTTATCTAACTAGCAAGATGCTCTCTTGTTATTCATCTAGCAAACAAGATGTCGTATTAGAGGGCTAAAGCCCTTACTACAAACACATATAGTTTAAAGATTTTAGTTGAGGATGTTAAACAATGATTAGTCAGGCAAAGCAATCTCAATTAGTTATAAATCAACAACAATTAAATCATCGTCATTCTCAAATATTAGCCAATCACCAAGAATTAGAAAAAAAATATTTTCCGCAGGATATATATAATCTAAATAAACCAATTTCTCAACCATTACGAATAAAAAAATCCGATTACACTTTAGAAGAAAAGAGATTATTAGTTATAGCGCGATCGCAAGCTGCCAATTTGTGTAAAAGCAAAGGATACAACCCTTGGGAATTAAAATATAATCGGGCATACCAAAATTGTAATAATCCCTGTATAACTGTTGTTATTACACTCTTCAATTATTCTAAATATATTCATGAGTGTTTGAATAGTGTAGCTAATTCAGATATTTATAATTTACCAGGAGATATTGAAGTTTTGGTAATTGATGATTGTTCAACTGATAATTCCGCAATTCTTGTGGAAGAATATTTAGAAAAATCAGATTTGCCAATATGTTTGATAAAAAAATGGTTTAATACTGGTTTAGCCGAAGCAAGAAATATCGGTTTAGAAACAGCCAATTCACCCTATATATTTATTTTAGACGCTGATAATTGGATTTATCCCCACTGTCTATCAGTTCTTTACGAACAAATAAATTCAAATAAATATGCTGCTGTTTATGCACAAATAAGCCAATTTGATAATGATACAAGAAAAGAATTAGGTAGAATCTCTTCTCACGAATGGGATGTCAACAAATTAGTCAGGCAGCCTTATATTGATGCTATGGCTATGTTTGATAGAGATATATTGCTTCAAGTCGGGGGATATTCTACAGATTTGATTGAGTATGGTTGGTTTGGATGGGATGACTATGATGTGTGGTTAAAATTAGCTCAAGCTAACTATGTTTGTAAGTTCGTTCCTCAAGTTCTTAGTGCATATAGAGTTCATTCAACTTCGATGATAAATACTACTAATAAATATGCACTTAACCTTGCTAAATATTTTTGTCAAAAGTTTGCCGATTTTGTTCAAAAATATCAGACATCGGAGATGATATTCGGTTTTTCTCAAAACGAATTATATCGCGAGCCATTTTACATTCTAGAGAATAATCCACAATTGTTACTACAAGAATTACAGCTTGCTCGAAATCAAATTGTAGCTATGGAGTCGAGTAAGTTTTGGGAATTAAGAAATAAATGGCTCAAGCTAAAAAGTTTTTTAATTAAAATTAAAAACTAATTATATTGTGACGAAAAGTATGGGATTAAATTTGAATTATAAAGTAGCAGCTTACATTACAGCTTATCAAGATATAGAAGCACTTAAAAGTACTATTACTGCAATCCAAAAACAGTGTTATCCAATATTGGAAATATTTATTATCGACAATTCGATAAAACAAGTTATTATTGAAAATAAAGATGAAAATATTACAGTTGAATTTCACCCCGAAAATATAGGTGTTGATGGCGGATTAAATATAGCTTTAAAATGGGCTATTGAGAAAAAATATGATTTCCTTTGGCTTTTCGATCAGGATAGTCAACCAGCAGACGATAGTTTAAAAGTTTTATTAGCTAAATATCAAGAATTATCTGCAAAATATAATATTGGCATACTTTCTCCTCAGATACTTGACATTAATACTTCGCAAGAATTCCCTGGATACGTTTTTCAAGATTATAAATTTGTACCAAAAACTGGATATGCTCAAGCAAAAGATTATTATACCTGTGATGGTGTAATCACTTCAGGCTCTCTTGTCAATTTAAACGCAGCTAAATCTGTTGAACTTCCTAAAGGGAATTTATTTCTGGATGCAGTGGATTATGCCTACTGTATGAATTTAAAATCCCAAGGTTATGAAATAATTGTAGTCAAAAATATAATTATGCAGCATCGTCTTGGTAATTATTCTAAAGTTAAAGATAGATTATCCAAGATAGACAACGAAATTTTAACTTTTACTTGTTCTCCATCTCGTTATTACTATGCCTGTCGAAATCATACTTATTTTGAAACTCGTCACTCAAATAAGCGAATGTTACATTTTTGTATTGTCTATAGATTAAAATGTCTTAGAGATATGATAATTAGGGTTATGCGTTACGAACCCGACTTAGTTTTTCTCAAAGTATGGGCTTGCACTTTTGGAACTTTTGACGGTTTTATAGGTAGGCTTGGTAAAACTTGGTAAAGTTATTATTTTTCTAAGCTAAAAATTACCTGTTAAAATTTTATTCCAAAATGGAAGTAAGATGAAAATTCAGGGATAGTTTATAACAAATCAATGAAAATCATTTTTGCTGAAATTCCTGATATTCTAATTCTCGAACCACAAATCTTTCAAGATAATCGTGGTTTTTTCTTTGAAGCTTTTAATTTAAAAAAATTTGCCGATAAAACAGGTATTAATGTTAACTTCGTTCAAGATAATCATTCTTACTCAAAACGAAGCGTATTGCGGGGTTTACATTACCAAATCGAGCAACCGCAAGGAAAATTAGTACGTGCTGTTGTTGGTAGTATATTTGACGTAGCAGTAGATATTCGGAAAAGCTCTCCTACTTTCGGTAAATGGGTGGGCTATGAAATCAGCGCTGAAAATAAGCGTCAAATGTGGGTACCATCAGGTTTTGCTCATGGTTTTGTGGTGCTTTCCGAAGTTGCAGAAGTTCTTTATAAAACTACAGATTATTACGCACCTCGTGGAGAACGTACTATCCTTTGGAACGATACCGATTTAAGTATTGATTGGCAAATAAGCGATCGCCCAATTGTTTCTGATAAAGATGCAGCAGGTAAATCTTTTAAAATCGCTGAAGTTTTTCCTTGATGTATTAATCAATTGCAATTAATTCGTTGTGAAATTGAAACCAGTGTAGAGACGTGATATATCATGTCTCTACATTATGTTAGTAAAATTTCTAATTTTAGGTTTAAACTACAGCGCCAAAATCCTGTGTCCAATAAGTGTTGTAGTTTATTTCTCCGGTGTCGTTTGCCAGGTAATGATACCCAATTCCAACTTCTTTATAGTTCGGATTGAGAATATTTTCGCGATGTCCGGGACTATTCATCCATCCTCTGACAACTTCTTCAGCTGTAATGTAGCCTGCTGCAATGTTTTCCCCTACATAAGATGATTGGTAGCCTGCCGATTTAGTGCGATCGCTAACTCTAGTACCGTTGGAACCTGTATGGCTAAAGAAGTCACTTAAAGCCATATCTTCACTATGTACTTGAGCAGATTCGGATAGGTTCATATTTAAAGTTAGAAGCTGCAAACCATGCTGACTGCGATAAGAATTTGTCAGTGCAACAACTTCTTCAATTAGAGGATTTATAGTCGGAGGTAAGGCAGCAGACTCAGGTGTGGGAGAAGTTGGAGTAGCTGGAACGGGTGAAGATTCATTCAAAACTATGGTATTAGATTCAGTATCTATCGGAGTTACAGACAGGCTCAAATTATAGTTACTATTAGATTCTTCTATTCCTTGGAAAACCCTAATATAGTAGGTTCCAGTTTCCAAATTATTAGTGCTTAAGAATTCGTTGATGTTACTATTGCTGGCAGCACGAGAGACGATTTCACCGCTGCCGTTCAACAATTCCACATCTACGTCTGCACTTAATCCGTTAATTGTTATTTCGAGATTGCTGTTGGGATTATTCAAACTCAAACTATAAAAATCGTCTGTGTCAGAGTAGCCAATAGAGTCTCTAAAAACTATTTCCCCAGAGTTTAAAGCTACTGCACGAGAGCTTTCTAAGCTGTTACCAGCATAGTCGGTTTCAATAAATTCACTGGCATTAAGTCCGTTACTTAAACCCGTAGTGACGAAGTGTTCGTAAGCATCGCTATAAGTAAAACCCAAGTTGTTTAATTCAGGATTGTTGTCTAAATAGTACTTGACATCAAATCCCGGTGCTGATGCTCTGCCTTCATTTAAACCATTGAGTACAAAATGCTCTAAAAGCTGCTTGTTATCTAATGAACTAGCTGCTAAATCGGCATGAGCATTTTTATAGAATTGTGCATCAAAAGCAGGTGAAAAAGAATCGCCACTATTCAAACCTTCAATTACCAAATTATCAAATGCCTTTTTATAGCTATTACCAAAGGCTTGAGCAACATCAGGATTATCAGCCAAATAATAGTCAACGTTGAAAAATGGTGAAAAGGAATCTCCTGCCGCTATACCCCGATTTTTTAAATCCTCAAATAGTTCTTCGTAATTTAAATCAGCTAAATTACTATTACTTTCTTGGTAGAAATTTAAGTCAACAAGCGAAGAGAATTTTCGCCCCTGGCTGACACCATAATTCACTAAATGCTCGTAAGCTTGTCTGTTATTTAAGTCAGCTAGATCGCTATTACTAGCACGATAAAAATCTAAATCAACTAATGATGAAAATTCCAGACCATTTTCTAAACCGTAATTTTTAAAATGCGACCATGATTGGTTATCGCTTAAGCCATTCAAATCTGAATTAGCCGAGCGATAGAAGTTAGCATCAAATAAATTGATAGGCATAGGTTTATTAGGGAACAACACAAAAAAACATTGCAAACGTTTGCTTTCGTCAGGGTTCCTATACCACGTGGCTAAAATCATAAAACCAGAAGTTTTATAATTTTAAGAAAAAATTAAACATTCATTCAACTACGGATTATAGCAAGATTAGCACACTAAATTTTGTCTACTACTATAAGTAGTATTTCTAAGTAGGTAGGTTATATTTTTGAAAAACAACCTATTTGTAAGCGATTCACAGAATCTTCATAAACATCAATGTAAACAAATACTAAACACTTTAACTACATACATAAGTATTTTTTAACATTAATTATTTTTTAACTGTAGAAATTTAAATCATGTTATAAGAAAATACTTTTGTATCTATCTATATATTTGTGAGCAAAAATAATTATTCAAGCCTAAAAACTTTACCCAAAGACTTATCTATTTAGCTAAATTAGCTGATAAGAAAATATTATGTGAAAAAAGAAGATTCAACAATACAATATTTATAGTATTTAAGATTAATTTGTTATGTAAGTTTAGTGATTATAGGATATGTACTGAAATAAAATTTAAACCGATTGCTGATTATAAGTCCTTGAAGCTACATTTAATCTATTATTTAAACTGATAGATAACATTTAAATTATAAAATTATTGAGCAAAAATAATGTGTTTATATTAAAAACAATTAATAGTGTTATCCTTATTTTTGACCTGCCAACGATAATACTTAGTTCTTTTTGTCTGGAACATTAAAAATACTAATGTAAACTTTTATTTATCTCCTTAATTCTCATTGCATAACTATTGATGGGCGATCGCCTTTCAAGATATTATTTTTCTACATGGATAGAATTTGTAGACTAGTTTATAGGCTAGAAATGTGGGGAGTATTTCATGGTGAGTAAATCAATTTTGCTAATTGGCTGTAATGGTCAAGTAGGTACTCAATTAACAAAAACTCTTCAACCTTACAACAATTTGATACCTGTAGCGCGGCCGGTAGTGGAGCTTGCTCAACCTGAAACGATAAAGGACTTAATTAAGCAACATCAACCAGAAACGATCGTTAACGCTGCTGCTTATACTTCCGTAGATAAAGCTGAAAGCGAACCCGAATTAGCAAACACAGTTAATGCTATAGCTTCAAAAGTTTTAGCTGAAGAAGCTGAAAAATTGCGGGCTTTATTGATTCATATCTCTACTGATTATGTTTTCGATGGTAAAACCAGTTGCCCTTATCAGGAAAACGATCCAACTAACCCTTTAAGCGTTTACGGCAAGACTAAATTAGCCGCAGAACAAGCTATTCGGTTAAATTGTAGCAACCATATAATTCTGCGTACAGCCTGGGTTTATGGGACAGGAGGTAAAAGCAACTTTGTCAAAACAATGTTGCGATTAGGAGCAGAAAAGACAGAACTCAAGATAGTCGCCGATCAAATAGGTAGTCCCACCAGGGCAAAAGATATAGCGCAAACTATAGCCTTACTAATTTCTCAGAATCCTTGTGAAACTGGCACTTACCACTACACAAACAGCGGTGTAGCCAGTTGGTATGACTTTGCTGTTGCCATTTTTGAAGAAGCAAGATTATTAAACTTTCCTTTGAAGATTGAGCGCGTCATTCCTATTACTACTTCCGAATACCCGACTCCTGCGACTCGTCCCCTAAATATTCAGTTCTTAATTGCGCCAAAATATCACCGAAGCTGGAATCCTATCCACCTCATTGGCGACAAAGCCTTAGAGAAATGCTTCAAGAACTTCGACAATTAAGTCAATTGTGAATTATAAAAGCTAAAAGATTTATTAGCTGTGTGTTTTGTACTAACTTGATTCCCTCTCGGCTGAATTCCCAAAATATATGAAAGCATTAATCCTCTCTGGCGGTAAAGGTACCCGACTGCGCCCCCTTACTTACACTGGAGCTAAACAACTTGTACCTGTCGCCAACAAACCTATTTTATGGTATGGCATCGAAGAAATGGTAGCAGCCGGTATTACTGATATCGGTATCATTATTTCACCAGAGACTGGAGAAGAAGTAAAATCTCAAACCGGAAATGGGGATAAATTTGCAGTCAATATCACCTATATTTTACAAGAGCAACCAGCAGGACTTGCTCATGCGGTGAAAGTTGCACAACCTTTCTTAGGAGATTCACCTTTTGTAATGTACTTAGGTGATAATCTTATTCAACAAGGTGACTTAAGTTATTTTCTCAAACAATTTCAACAGCAACACCACGATGCATTAATACTATTGCGTGCTGTTGATAATCCTAGTGCGTTCGGAGTCGCTAAAGTCGATGAAAGTGGCAAAGTTTTAGAACTAATTGAAAAACCAAAGCTTCCTCCTTCCAATTTAGCTTTGGTAGGGGTTTATTTCTTTTCTGAAATTATTCACCAAGCCATTGCCTGTATTAAACCTTCGGCAAGGGGTGAATTAGAAATTACTGACGCTATTCAATATTTAATTAGTCAGAAAAAGCAGGTGTTAGCCTGTAAGCTTGAGGGTTGGTGGCTAGATACAGGGAAAAAAGATGATTTATTAGAAGCTAATCGTTTAATTCTTGATACCAGCTTACAAACATTGATTTCTGGAGAGGTAGATAGCCAAAGTCAAGTAATTGGCAGAGTGCAAATCGGCTCCGACTCAAAAGTCATTAACTGCACGATTCGCGGCCCCGTAATTATTGGAGATAATTGTCATTTAGAAAATTGTTTTATTGGTCCTTATACCAGCATTGCTGACGAATCAACTTTAGTAGATACCGAGTTAGAACACAGTGTAGTTTTGCAAGGTGCTAAGATATCCGGAATTCATCAAAGAATTATTGATAGTTTAATAGGGCAAAGGGCGCAGGTAACACTTGCACCCCGTCGTCCTAAAGCCTTGCGATTTATGATTGGTGACGACTCTCAAATAGAATTATCATAAATTCAAAGGTAATGGGGAACAAAGGAAAAAGACGATATTAGTTCAAAATAATTTTTAGATAATTTCTAATATTATTTTGACGTAACTTGTGCTGAAAAAATTAAATATATTGCCTGTTAACTATTTCTCGAACGTACCGAAACTTTTAACAGTTAAATCAGATTGCTATCAATTTTTTAAATTGTTACTTAAAAACTGTATGTTTTATAACTAATACAATTAAATTATCGTGATATTTTTGCATGACAGTTTAAATAGCGCCTAATGAACTTTTGAAAATAAATATGTTCTAGTATTAATAGAATTTATTTGAATATATTAGGTAGCATTATTTATCTAGTCCGTCAATTTATAGTTCCGAAAACGGTCAAACCTTGAAGTCGTTATCAAATTAATTAGGAAACTGACTGAGATGAATCATCTAAAAATTAGATGCTCTAAGTTTCTTATCAAATTTAGATAGGTTTGCCTAGTTTTTAAGTGATTTATTTTTTAATAGTTAATTATTACTCTACGACTCTTGTCCGTAAACTAATTAGCTCTATTCCAGTAAACATAAATGTTGAGTACCAAATAGTTATAGTTAACAACTCCCCAGAAGACTATTCTATTAAAGAACTCAGCGCTCCATCAGTCCTCATTGTTGATAATCAAAGTAATTTAGGGTTTGGTTGTGCTTGTAATCTAGGGCTTCAGTGGATTTACAAAAGAGATAGACAAGCTACTATTTGGATAATTAATCCAGATGCTTATTTTAAAGAGATATCTTTAGAGAAGGTAAAAAGTTTTTTTGATTTACATCCAGAAGTTTCTATTCTTGGCACTATTATTCATACACCTACAAATAAAATTTGGTTTGCTGGTGGTAGCTTTTTATCTCAGACTGGATCAATATCAACACCAGATTTATTAACAAATACAAATGTAGACTATGTTGTATGTGATTGGGTTTCAGGTTGTAGCTTAATAGTTAATCTGCTTAATTTTTCTGATTGTCCGCAATTTGATGAAGCTTACTTTCTATATTACGAAGATTTCGATTTTTGTAGACGCTATGCTAATCAAGGATATTTAATTGCTGTAACTAAAGATTTCGGTGTACTTCATCAGCCTTCATCAATCACAAATAGGTATATTCTTAAAAAAATTAAACATAGTACCTATAGTTATTTACTAACTTTAGAAAAATATACCAATGATTTAATTTTAACGATTAGATTAATTAGACTCGCTATTAATGCTCTAGTCTTAATTTTTATTCAACCCAAAGCAGCATTTGGAAAATTTTTCGGACTAATAATGTATGCTCGCCAAGTAGCTAGAAAAACTAAATTGAAGTTATTAGACTAATAATCAACAATCCTAACTGAATTTCTCATCAGTTGTTAGTTGTTAGTTGTTAGTTGTTAGTTGCAATCCTAACTCCCAACTCCTAACTCCTAACTCCTAATTTTGCGATCTAACTTTACTGAGTTCCTACCGCACCGGAGTAAACTGTACCCCGCTGTATATCCATAGTCAGAATTGCTCCATCCCTAATCATTTTGGTTGCATTTTTAACCCCAACTATTACAGGTACCCCAAGACGCAATCCGATTACGGCAGCATGAGAAGTAAGACTTTCTTCCTCGGTGATAATACCGCCAGATTTGCGAATTGCTTCGACAAAATCCGCAGTTGTCGTTGGGGCTACTAAAATCTCTCCAGGATTAAAGTTATTTAGGTCGATGCCGCTATGAGCTACCCGTGCGCGACCGCTGACAGAACCTTGTCCCAATCCTATTCCTTGCCCGAGTACAGCAGTTACAACTTCAACTTTAATTAAATCGGTAGAACCGGAAATTCCTTGAAGAGTACCCGCACTCATGACGACTAGATCGCCTTCGTTTAATAAATTTTTCTCTTGAGCGACGTTGATAGCTGCTTGAAAAGTTTGACCAGTCGAAGGTAGCTCTAAAACTAATAATGGTTTGACTCCCCATACTAATTGCAGCTGTCTGGCTACGTTTACATGGGGTGTTATTGCCAAAATCGGAGTGCGAGGACGGAATTTAGAAACGTTACGGGCAGTAGCACCACTCTGAGTAAGTGTCATAATTGCAGCTGCCTCAAGCTGTTGGGAAATTTGACCTACTGCTTGAGAAATAGCATTAGGAATCGAACGTCTGGGGTCTGGTAATTGATTAGTATTTTTACTTGGGAAATCTTCTTTTTCAATGCGTTCGGCAATTCGGGCCATTGTGGCTACTGCTTCTACCGGATATTTACCGACTGCCGTTTCGTTAGAAAGCATCACCGCATCCGTACCATCTAGGATTGCGTTGGCTACATCCGATACTTCCGCCCGAGTTGGACGAGGATTGCTAACCATACTATCTAACATTTGAGTAGCGGTAATGATGGGAATACCCAAACGGTTTGCAGTGGCGATTAAACGCTTTTGCAGCACGGGGACATCTTCTGCCGGGAGTTCTACGCCTAAATCCCCTCTTGCCACCATTACACCATCACACAAAGCCAGAACAGCTTCCATTTGTTCAATAGCTTCATGCTTTTCAATTTTGGCTATTACTGGTACTTGTTTTCCCGCGCTAGAAATTAACTCCTTAATTTCCATTACATCTTGTGGATTGCGGACGAAGGAAAGGGCTACCCAATCGACACCTTGGTCTAAACCGAATACTAAATCCTCGCGGTCTTTATCGGTTAATGCCTTGATAGACAAATAAACGCCGGGGAAATTAACACCCTTGTTATTAGAAAGCTTACCTTCGACCGTAACGCTACAATGTAAATCGCCTTTTTCTTTGTCTACCTCCACAACCTGCATTTCCACTTTTCCATCATCGAGAAGAATATTCGCTCCAACAGGAACTTCCTCTGCCAAATGCTCGTAGGTAATGCAGCTAATTTCTTGAGTACCGACAACTGGACGGTTAGTCAAAGTGAAGCGATCGCCCTTGGCTAGCACTATCGATCCATTTTCAAATTTACCCAAGCGAATTTTGGGACCCTGCAAATCTTGCAGAATCGCAACTGGTTTATTTAGTTCAAATGCTGTTTGCCGAATCAACCGAATATTACGTTGATGATCGGCATGGCTTCCATGTGAAAAATTGAGCCGCAGCGTTGTTGCACCTGCTTCAATGAGAGCCTTAAGGACTTCAGGGCTGCTCGTAGCAGGTCCAATAGTGGCAACAATTTTTGTCCGGCGTACTGAATCTCTTAGTTCCATAGGGGGCTGCTGTATAGCGCTTCTAGCTAGGGAATAATCGTAGATGAAACTGAAACTTCTGTCTGTGGCTAGAAACGCAATAAATCAGAAATTAAAATTCCTAAACTATAAAATTGTCTCATAATATCTCTCCACTTATATATTTTTATTACCGGTCGCTAGCAACTCGTAACTGTTAACTAGTAACCGTTCGCCTTAGAGCCACAACCTTTGGGCGAAAACTGGTAGCTGTTGACTGTTGACTGATGCGCGATAAATGCAAAAATAAATGTTGGTACACAAAACTTTATTATTCTGTACTTCTGTGTCGTATACTCGCAAATATTTGGTAAATAAGGAGTTAACAATGCTGATGTCGGAGGCAAAATCGCCACTGACACTCCCCCCCAAGGAACTTTTGTCCCCACCCGGTGGTTTCAATCCCACTGTGCAAATGTTTTTGGCCGCGATTGGGATTGTAATTCTATCTGTACTAGGTTATTGGGTTTGGCAATGGCCGCAATGGATATGCTTCGGCATGAACGTTATTGCCTTGCATATGTCAGGTACGGTAATTCACGATGCTTGCCACCAGTCTGCTCATCGCAATCGGACAATTAACGCTCTGATGGGACACGTTAGTGCGTTGATGCTTGTTTTTGCATTTCCGGTATTTACGAGAGTGCATTTACAACATCATGCGAATGTTAACGATCCAGAAAATGACCCAGACCATTATGTTTCGACAGGTGGTCCGCTATGGTTAATTGCGGTTCGCTTTTTCTACCATGAGATATTTTTCTTTAAACGCCGTTTGTGGCGCAAAAATGAGCTTCTCGAATGGTTTATAAGTCGTCTTATAGTCATAGCTATTGTTATTGTTTCAGTGCATTTTAACTTTCTGGGCTACATTCTCAATTTCTGGTTTGTACCGTCAGGTATCGTTGGTTTGGCACTAGGCTTGTTTTTCGACTATTTGCCGCATCGTCCCTTCGTGGAACGCAATCGCTGGAAAAATGCTCGGGTTTACGCAAGCCCAATTCTTAACGTGTTGATTTTGGGTCAAAATTATCATCTAATTCATCATCTATGGCCTTCAGTAGCTTGGTATAATTATCAACCTACATACCGTTTGATGAAGCCGCTTTTGGATGAAAAAGAATGCCATCAATCACTAGGTTTGCTTAGAAAAAAAGACTTTCTGGAATTTATGTATGACCTAGTTTTAGGAATTCGTTTTCACTCTAAGAAGGAGTAGAGGAATGGGGAGACAAGGGGACAAGGACAGCCGGGGAGTGGGGGAAGAAAGTTCCCAATTCCCAATTCCCAATTCCCAATTCCCATCCCAATTACCAATTACCAATTACCAAATTCAAATGTCGCTAGATATACTTTGAGCCTGTATAATTTCGGTATGAGCATTAAATTGCAATCTGTTTAAAGATTCTGTGAAAAACACAAAACCTTTATAGGCAGTTGCATATTTATAGATTTTGGTGAAAAATCCCTCTGCTGTTTCAACCACCAGCGGTTCTTCACTTTTAGAAACAATTGTCATAAAATCTTCCGACTTTACCCGAACTCCAGTTCCTCTGTCAGTGAAGACTCTTCCACCAATAGCTGCTGGTTGAGTCGCGTCACAACCGTCAAACTTCATAGTATTTTAAGTATTTTCACATAGAATTGGGTACATTCTACACTTTTGACTCTGTTGTTGACTGTCATGCTTGTAACGGCTGGGGTAAATTCCAGTCAGGACGAAGCTTAGAAGCATTACGTAAATAAATATGGCTTATGGTGGTGGAAGATTTAATGTATGTGTGGATCAAAATCCGAATGCACTTTTCCAAGCTCCCTGGAACATACATTTGCTGTACATCTATCATCGGAACATTATTCCAATCATCACGATAACGAGCCACAGCAGCCGGGAAAATAGCATCTAAATCGGATGTTACCGAAAAAGTAACGCTAATCATATCCGTTGGATGCAAGTTATTACGTTTTTCAATTTCGTCTAATATTTCCATTACAGCTTCCTGGATTGCTTCAACCGTATTTTCTGAAACGGTTGTTGCTCCACGAATTGCCTGCATTCGCCATTCCACTTAAAAATCCTCCTAATCAAAAACACGAGTCATTAGTTATTATTCATCAACTTTGAGTAAAGAACAATTGAGTGTTAACTAATAACGAATGACTATGTTTTATTTTTTTTTAAATTGGGAGCATCACAATTTTTGAAATATATTTTGAAATATATATCGTAGTGCGTTAGCGCAGCGAAATTGAAAATTTAGGATGCTACCTTTGCTACGTTTTAATTAGATGCTTAATTCAAGGGCGATACAGCCACAGAGGTAAACCAGACGTAGACAACTCAAATTCTAACCAATCAATTTTGCTTAGTCCATTTTTGACTTTGTTACCTGGTAAAATCTTGCTGTACCAAGGCTTGGGTTCTTCTAAGGTATAAACTTCGGTTTTTTCTGGATCGAGATTTACCAATTCTGCTGCCCAACGACGAGCATCTTCCTCAGTTCCTAATCTATCAACAACCCCTAATTCCACAGCTTGCTCTCCGGTAAAAATTCTGCCGTCAGCGAAGGTTCTAACTGTTTCCGGCGTTAAATTACGTCCCTCTGCGACTGTTTGCACAAACTGCCGATAACTTGTATCAATCAATTCTTGCAGAATAGTTTCTTCACTATCAGTTAGTTCTCTATCGAAAGACAAAATGTCTTTATAAGGACCGGATTTTATTACCTTGAAGGAAACACCAATTTTATCTAATAAGCGTTGTAAATTGTTTCCGCGCAAGATCACACCGATACTACCCGTAATGGTTCCGGGATTAGCCATGATGTGTTCTGCCCCCATACCGATATATACACCCCCGGAAGCAGAAATATTGCCGAAACTAGCGACAATTTTCATTTTTTCACGCAAACGCTTGAGGGCACTGTAGATTTCTTGCGAGTCTCCTACGGTACCACCAGGGCTATCAATCCGTAATAGTAAAGCAGGAAATTTTTTCTCCTCTACAGTTTTGAGTGCTTCCAAAACCCGTTTGCGAGTACTACCTGCGATCGCGCCATTAATTTCTATCTTGGCAATTTGCTTGCGAAACTTTGACTTAAAAGGCCAAACCATGAGCAGTAAACAGAACCTTGCGATATTTTTTGCTTAATATTACCTACACACCAACAACGGAAATATAGTATTCCAGAAGTTGATATCACCCTAACTCCTCACTAATTTAGGACGATTTGTATAAATCTTATTTGAATTAAAACATTAGCTTTAATTTATAAATGCGTAAAGCATCTGCTGTCAAAAATATAAGCAGAGGCAAAATTACAAGCTAGATTTGATAAATTTTTCTGTCTTGAAATGTATTTTAGTTTTCTTTAAAAAGTTTTCTGCTAAACAATTTTCTAAACAATTTTGTTTAACGGTCAAAGGTCTTTTGTTAATTTTCTAATATTCTACAATTAATAAATACCATAGTCTTCAGCTTTAATCTTACAGTTTAAGAGACTAAAACCAAAAAAAATCGCACAGCAAAGAATCTAGCACTTAAGAACCTATTCGTAAAATTTGACACCGGTAGTATACATAAGTGTCGAAAAGCGCTCCAACAAAGCTACAAGTTAAACAAATTACAAACAACCCCTGTAAAGGAGTACCGCTTCCAAAAGTAGCTAAGAAATGAGAAATTTGAGTTGCGATTATTTCACCCAGAGCTTGTAAACCAGGAAGCAAACTCAAAAGCGATAAAATCAGTAATGCTACCCCAATAAATATCATTGGAGCCACGAAACTCAAAATAATCGTTAGAAGCAAAGAGCGAAGAAAGCTTGTAAACATGGTCATAGGAATTATTCCATGATGATGATTAACAACAGTCGGTGTCTGTCACCTTCTACAATAAGCGCAATTATGCTATATCAAACCGCATTTAAAGAATCTTAAGTTTTAATTAAAATATGTTCATATAGTTTGTAGTCTATGTTTACTATTACAAATGGCATTCACTCAATCAAATCCACCATATATCAAGGCTTAAGCTCACACTACAATTTTTCTTGTATCGATGCATACAGTTAATAACAGCCTTGATTTATGAGAGCAATTTTTTACTTAAGTTAATGTAAAGCGCGATTTTAGGAGTTAGGAGTTAGGAGCCAATAACTGATAATTGGTAACTGGTAACTGTTTTTCACCTTTTGTCGATATCTTTCGCTATTATGACGGCAATTGCAGAATTAATTAAAAATTGTGAGCCAAGCAACATCTAAATCCAGTTTGGGAGCATGGAGCCTGCGATTGCTGGCGGCTGTGTTCTTGATTGGACAAGTAATAATTCATTTATTTAAAGGTAAAATTCATCGCCGCAATACTTTAGAACAAATGGCTGCTGTGGGGGCCCTGACTCACTATTTATCGCCTTAGTTACAGCTGTGTTTGTAGGTGCGGTGTTTACTATTCAGGTTGCACGAGAGTTTATTAATTTTGGCGCGGGAAACGCTGTAGGAGGAGTATTAGCAGTAGCGCTGACGCGAGAACTTTCTCCCGTACTTACAGCAGTCGTTCTGGCAGGACGAGTTGGTTCGGCATTCGCTGCGGAAATTGGTACTATGCGAGTAACGGAGCAAATTGACGCTTTGTTGATGTTAAAAACTGACCCAGTAGACTATCTAGTTATTCCTCGCGTGCTTGCTTGCTGCTTAATGTTGCCGATTTTGACTTTACTATCTTTGGTAACGGGTATGGCGGGAGGTTTATTTATTGCTAAAAATTTGTACAATCTATCGGATACCCAGTTTCTAGACTCAGCTCGTAATTTTCTAGGAGTTTGGGATATTTTAAGCGCAATGATCAAAGCTCTTTGTTTCGGACTTTTAGTTGCCGTAATTGGCTGTAACTGGGGTTTAACCACAACAGGAGGAGCAAAAGGCGTAGGTCAATCCACTACCACAGCAGTTGTTACAGCCTTATTAATTATATTTATTGCCAACTTCTTTCTTTCTTGGATAATGTTTCAAGGTACTGGAGGTGCTTTGTTACAAGGTATTTAGTAATTTGAGTTGAGAGTTAGGAGTTAGGAGTTAGGAGTTACTAATTTATAACTGTTCGCTGTTCACTGTTAACCGCTAACTTCTAGAATAAGAACAATGTCTTTTGACAAATATTATTTTTAGATAATGACTACTTCACTTACATCTAACTCAACATCTACTGTAGAACTGAAGCCTAGCTACAACATACCTATAGTCTTGATTGTTGCCTCGATTCCCTTGCTGCTGATTGGACAACCCGTAGCTGGAGGAATAATCGGCTTGTTTGGTTTATTCCTTATGTACCAAGCGGTAACACTACGTTTACAATTTACTGCTACTGATTTAGACCTTTTTAGAGGTGATAAATTGCTTCGTCGCTTTCCTTATAGCGAGTGGCTGAATTGGCGTATCTTCTGGAATATAGTTCCAATTTTGTTTTACTTCAAAGAAATTAAAAGCATTCACTTTTTGCCAATTTTGTTCGATCCTAAAAATCTTAAGGCTTGTTTGGAAGAACGTTGTCCAAGGATCGATTAGGGAGTGAGGAGTGGGGAGTGGGGAGTAAATTTCTTTTTATTCTTATCGTCATAAATGTGGCTGCTAATTACGTCTATTTTTACTCGCTACTCACTACTCGTAACTCACTACTTGAAGAATTTCCCCATCTGCCCGATCGGCTGTAATTATTGGTTCACCTCACTGGTAAAATGTGAAATTGATACTTTATATTGGTTCTTATATTGAAATTTGTAAAGTTAGCATTTATGAATTCGCCTCATTCTTTTAGGGGCTTAGATTAATTATGAGCCAAGACGAAAATTATAACGAAGAACAATTTCAACTAGGTTCTACAGAAGAAAATTCATTAACTTCAGTTACTTCCAATATGGCGAATTCCAGCGAACAGAATACCCCAGAAGATTCGCAAATAAACTCGAAATCAATTGATAACTCTCCGGAATACAACCTGGCGGCTCAAAGAGTCGCGCAATTACAACTGACTGAAGAATCTTTAAAACAGGAAATATCCGATTTACAAGCGTCTTACAAAACTCTTCAGTCTGAAGTCGGTAATACTCAAAAAGCGCTTTCTAAAATGACCCAAGAAGCGCTTTCGGAATTAGAACAACGCAAACAAACTTTATCAATTTCTATTGAACAACTCGAACGCCGTCAAGAACGCATTCGTAATGAAATGCGAACTACTTTCGCCGGTGCTTCTCAAGAATTAGCAATTCGAGTTCAGGGTTTTAAAGATTATCTAACTGGTAGTTTGGTAGATTTAGCAGCAGCTGCCGAACAGTTAGAGCTAGTGCCTCCTACTAAGCTAGAACCTCAAAAATTAGCTGTTCGAGAAGCTGAACCAGATGATGATTTTGATGACGAATATGAAGACGAGTATGAGGAGCGGGATACTTCGGACTTTAGCCGGGGACAGTTTCAAGATACTACGAAAAAAATTCGGCAGCTAGTAGATCAATATCGTACTAAACCAGATTACTACGGTCCACCGTGGCAATTACGCCGTACATTTGAACCAGTTCACGCAGAACGAGTTTCTACTTGGTTTTTCAAGCAAGGAGGAAGAGGTGCTTTAAGAACAATGGGTAGTCGGTTACAAAATACGCTTATTGCTTCAGCAATTGTATCTATACTGCATTCCTTATACGGCAATAAAGTTCGTACTTTGGTTTTAGCTAATTCCCCGGAACGTTTGGGAGAATGGCGACGCGGTTTACAAGATTGTTTAGGGATTGGTCGTCCGGATTTTGGTCCAGATAGAGGCTTAGCATTATTTGAAACATCTTCAGCCGTCGCGCAAAAAGCAGAGCGTCTGGTAAAAGCTGGTTTACAACCGTTTATTATTATCGATGATTCAGAAGAACAAATTAATGTAGGGTTGTTGCAATTTCCATTATGGTTAGCTTTTGCTCCTGACCCCAAGATGATGAGAGACTATTATGAGGATGAATTTTTCTAAGAGTTGTTAGTTTCGATAAGTGCTTAGGCAAAATTAATTGTGTATTGTCATTGCGAGGAACGAAGCAATCCCAAAATTTTGAAGCTTTCAGAATGTAAAATGAATTTTGCACAACTACTTAGCGAGCAAGATGCTTAGTTCCGATAGCGAGCAAGATGCTCGCACTACAACCATTAACAGATAACTTCTAAAAATATGGCTATTTGGTTAAGTTTGTGTGGAGCAATTTTAGTCGCAGCTTATCTTTTAGGTTCTACCCCTACAGGCTACACGCTGGTAAAGCTGTTAAAGGGAATTGATATTACAGAAATTGGTTCTGGTTCGACTGGTGCAACTAATGTCTTAAGAACTTTGGGTAAAGGTCCTGGTGCATTCGTTTTACTGGTTGACTGTTTGAAAGGTGTTTTGTCAATATTTCTGGTTTATAGGTTGTTTGAACTTGCGTCTAGCAATAATCTGATTCCGGCAACAGTTAACCCCGAATGGCAACCAATCATGGTAACTTTAGCCGGTTTAGCTGCCATACTCGGACATAGTAAATCAATATTTTTAGGATTTCGTGGCGGTAAATCCGTAGCTACGAGTTTAGGAATTTTGTTAGCCATGAATTGGCAAATTGGTTTAGCGACATTTGGAGTATTTGCCGTAGTTGTTGCGATATCGCGAATTGTATCTTTGAGTTCTATTTGTGGCGCGATCGCAGTTTCTGTTTTCATGGTTTTACTGCATCAACCGCTGCCATATATATTGTTTGGTATTGCTGGTGGCTTTTATGTCATTATCCGCCATCGTAGCAATATTGAGCGATTACTTGCTGGTACCGAACCAAAGTTGGGACAAAAATCAACGGTAGAAGCGGAAGCAGAGCAGACTGTTAGTTCGACTGGTTGAATTATAAGATTTTAATCAGAAATTAATCCCAATGTGAATCAAAAATATGGAGACGTAGCAGTGCTGCGTCTCTACATTTATGGTTAAAATACATCGCAACGTAAAGTAAACTTGACTTATAGTAATTTAAACTTTACTATAAAAGCATGGTGGTAAAAATAAGCTATGCAAGTATATTAATTTGCAACCAATGGAAAACCGCCTAAAAATCTTTAGAACACAGCACAATTTTTCGCAAGCAGCATTAGCAGAGCGTTTGGGAGTCAGTCGCCAAACGATTAACGCTTTAGAAAAGGGTAAATATGACCCCAGTCTGCCGCTGGCAATGAAGATTGCTCAGCTTTTTGATTGTGCAATTGAAACAATATTTTTATTTGAACCAAATTTGCAAGAAGGTTCAAAAGGAGATTCTATGCTTGATAAATTGACAACTAAAGCAGTACAGGTAATAGCACTCGCTCAAGGAAACTTTACATTTGATAAATGGACTCCTCAAGCAGTGGAAGTAATTCAGCTAGCTCAACAAGAAGCTCGTCATTTAGGACATAATTTTGTTGGTACGGAGCAGGTTTTGCTGGGATTGATTGCAAAAGAAAGCGGTATTGCGGCTAAAGTTCTGAAATCTGAGGGTGTAACGCTCGATAAAGCTCGTGTCGAAGTAGAGAAAATTATTGGTAAAGGTTCTAGCTTTTTAGAAATACAAGTACCGTTTACACCAAGAATGAAGCGAGTTTTTAAATTATCTTTGGAGCAAGCGCATCAAGTTGGACATAACTATATTGATACAGAGCATCTTTTATTAGGTTTGTTACTAGAAGGAGGAGGAGTAGCAATAAGAGTTTTGAAAGTTTTAGGAATTGACATTAATAATCTTCGTCAAAAAGTTTTAGAACAAGTTGCGTCAGAGAAAATAGAACTCCAGCAAATCATAACTGCTGGAAATCAAGAATTATCAAAGCCAATTGATTTTACATCTGGTGCAATTAGCGCTCGTTTTGTCAGTCTTTTATCTAGTTTAGTGGAGTTGCATCAATTAGGATATATAGTTACAAATACAGGATTTAAACTATCTAATGGAGATGTAATTGCGCCGCATATTTCATTTTATTCCAAAGAAAAACTCAAGCAAGTGCCTAGAATATATCCTGAATTATCACCTGATTTGGTAGTAGAAATTAAATCGGCATTTGAGCAAGTTAATACCGTAACAAACAAAATATTTCAGTTTTTAGAAATGGGTATAGGTTCGGCTGTTTTAATTAATCCCGATCAGCGTAGTGTAAGTGTTTACATAAATGAAGGGGATAAGAAAGACTCAGTTAATGTTTTGCAGGATGGAGATAAGCTAAGTTTACCTGAGTTGTTTCCTGATTGGGAGTTGGAAATATCCCAATTGTGGGTTACATAGTATTTCTGGTTTGCTATAACGGATTGGGAAATACAACCCAATAACTTGCATAACCGAAAAAACAATAACAATGAAATCTTCTGCTGCTGGAATTGCTTTATTAGCTACCTTGTTTTTATCTCAGGGTTGCTCATCTACCACGAAAACTGAAGATACATCTGAGAATCAACGTCAGGTACAATCTTTACCAGATAAAACTTCCCAAACTAAGCAGCCAGAATCAACGTCAACCTCTGGTAAGCAAAACACTGAAGAAAAAAAAGAAAAATTGCAGGCTAGCTCTCAATCTCAGAAAAATTCTACAGCTACTCAAGGTAAATTAGACATTCCTGAGAAAATTACACCAAATAAACCCGTTCCCGTTAAGGTTCAAATTCCAGCAACTGTAGCAAAAGCTAATAATAATGATGCTAAACCCCATCAAATGCAGATGGTTGTTGTGAGCAATGACTTAAGATTTTTCGATTTAGTTCAAGCTAGTTACAAAAATAATCAAAATATTGAAGTTAAGCCTAAATTTCCGGCTCCAGGTGAATATACCGTTTTTAGCGATTACAATCCATCTGGAGAAAAAGAACAAGTATCTGTAGAAAAAGTTTCTATTCCCGGTGAAGTTCCATTTCCTACAGAGTTAGAAAGTTATAGCAAAACAAAGACATTCGCCGATACAAAAATAGATTTGAATTTATCTCAACCTAATATCAAAGCTGGTAAAAAAGTAACTTTAAAGTTTGATTTGAAGCAAGCTAGCAATAACAAACCAATTAAAGACTTAAAACCGTATTTAGGTCAAAAAGCAAATCTAGTAGTGATCAAAAGTTCCTCTTCCCTGGGAGAAACTGATTATATCGATACTGAAACCATCAAAAAATCACCAAACAACCAGGTGCATTTTACAACCAAATTTCCCCAACCCGGAAACCTACAAACTTTGGCTGCAATTCAATCGCAACGGTAAAGTAAAAACCGCCGACTTCTGGGTAACGGTTAACAGTTAACAGTTACTTCTTCTCCACGCCACTTGTTTTCAAAACATCGCTCATGGTGTCGCAGTAGTTTGGTAAGTTGAAGGTGCCGGGATTTGTTATGTCGTCATAGCTAAAATGGCGATATTGCATACAGAATCTATCCCATGCAGCCATCTGAATGTTGAAGTTTTTAATTATTACATCTGCTAAGGATGGAGATAGAGGGATGCGGAAGTGAATCTTTTTGTCCAAATAAGCGCAAATTTGTTCTATTGCTTGATTTGCGGTAATCTTTTCTTGTCCTAATACGTATTTTCTCGGTTCTTCTGCTTTGGGAGGGTTATCGATCAGATGTTTAACTACGGTAGCAATATCTTTTGCGTGGATGAAGTGAAAACTACCGTCTGCTTTCAAAAAGCGAATTAAATTAACATATTTCGTTACTTCGGGAATACCGGATGTTATTTGAGATAATGGTTTATTTTCATCACCACCTACAACTAATGTAGGGAACACTTTGGTTATTTTAGGTGCGATCGCCAGTTTGGAAAATCTCCGCAAGCAATCGAATTTGGAACGAATATAGTCTGTACCTAATTCCCCTGCTTCTTTAAGAGGTTGATTTTTGCTGTCTAAAACACTAGCTGTAGAGAAATAAATTACCTGTTCGCATTTTTCAACGTCTAACAGATTAAGTAATTCGATTGTTTTAACTACATTAATATCAAAAGTTCCCGTACCACCCCAAGCGGTTGCTGTTAACACTGCTACATCTATAGTTTTGAGCAATTCAGCTAAATCCCCGATTTTTTGCATATCACCTTGCAAAACATGGATACCGGGACGTACTAAGGTATCAATCTTTAATTTCTCTGGATTTCTTACTAACAAATACAGTTCGTGTTGGGTTTCTTCTATCAGTAACTCACTGATGTAATGCCCTATACAGCCACTTGCACCAGTGACTAAAATCCGCTTCTGGTTCATAGAATTGTTCTAAATTTTTATTGTTAGATGTTAGTAGTTATTTTTAACTTTTATACTCACAACTAACAACTACAACCAGATACCAAAAGTGTCGGGATGAAAAAAAGATGGGGGGATGGGGAGATGGGGGGATAAGGAGATAGGGAGACAAGGGGACAAGGAGAAAATACAAAGTTAGGAGTTAAGAGTTAGGAGTTAGGATTTTTTTCTACCCCCTCTACCCCCTCTTCCCCCTCTTCCCCCTCTAACCAATGCCCCATTCCCTATTTCGCAGCAGTTAAGATTTCGCTTTTAGTCATATCCAACTGTTTGGCGGTTTCAAAGAAGAATGCAACATTTTCTTCTGGTGTGGTGGGTAAAACACCGTGTCCAAGGTTGAGAATGTGACCCCAATTTCCGGCTTTGCGAACTGTATCGTGAATGCGATCGCGAATAAATTCTTTGGAACCAAAAAGTACTCCTGGATCGAGATTTCCCTGTACTTTCATTTCTTTACCCAATCTTCGCCGCGCATCTGCCATGTCTACCGTCCAATCTACGTTGACGATATCGGCTCCGGATTGACTCATTCTTTCTAATAAACCCGCGCTGCCGCTGACTAAAAGAATTAATGGTGTATCTGGATGGGTTTGCTTTACTTGCTCGAAGACTCTTTTTTGATAAGGTAAAGCGAAGGTTTCGTAATCTTGGGGACTCAATTGACCTGCCCAAGAATCAAACATTTGTACTATTTGAGCGCCGCAGTCAATTTGATAGCGGACGTAAGTAGCTATGGAATCGGATAATTTTGCTAGTAGTTGGTGCAGAATGGCTGGTTCTGAAAAAGCCATATTTTTAATGATGGAATAGGTTTTTGAACCTTTTCCTTCTACTGCATAAGCTGCTAAAGTCCAAGGCGCACCAACAAAACCCAGTACAGTTGATTGATTGCCTACTTCGTCTCGCAACGCTTGCAAAATTGTTTTTATAAATGGCAAAGATTCGTCTGGTTGCAAGGGATACAAGCTATCTACTTGTTCTTGAGTGCGAATAGGATTTTCAATAATGGGACCTTTTCCTTCGGCAACATCCATATCAATACCGATACCGGGTAAAGGAGTAACGATATCGGAAAAGAGAATTACGCCATCAGGTTGAAAAGCTTTCCAAGGTTGTAGGGAAACTTCAATTGCCACTTCGGGAATTTCCGAACGCTGGCGAAAAGAAGGGTATTTTTCCCTCAAGTCGCGATAAGCTTTCATATATCGTCCAGCTTGTCGCATCATCCATACAGGGGGACGGTTTACAATTTCACCGCGAGCTGCTCGGAGCAAGTGAGGCGTTCCTGAAGTTACACCCATATATTAATTCATCCTAAATAACTAATTTATTTAACCTATGATTTATCAGATTATCATTCTTTGATTCTGCTTTTTCGGAATATTTGTTGCAAAATATTAAGCTGTCAAGCATATGTTTTACAATTCCGAAATTCCGATATTTTTTTTCAAAGTCAACTTTGAGAAGACTTGTAAAATAGAAGATGCTTTAATTCTTTTACCCTAGCTAAATGATATTTTTGCGGAATCGTCAATTCATTAGCTGGTGTTGCAGTTATTAACTTGATTTAACAATTAATAACTTATATTAAGGATTATAATCAATTTTACGTTTTTTGATACTTAATTTAATTAATAAATCTGTATAATTTATAGTTTTTGTAGATAATTATTAGAGTCTTTTAGTATTGATTAAATAATTTATTTAAATGAGAATTTATGGTTTTCTGACGGGTCATTTATTGCCAAGGAATAATGATTTTAAACAAATTAGTCATTACGTAACTAGCGAATTTCTTTTGTAGCTTGTAGTCTCACGCACCAACCACCAATTGTGACACTTGCTGCCATTCACAATTTTATGATAATCAAAAGGTGCTGAAATTGAATAATACTTTTGACAACCTAGTTGTAGTTGGTGCTAGTCGAGGAATAGGTGCTGCTGTAGCAGAGCATTTAGTTTCTCGTACCAATCGACTAATTTCAGTTTCCCGCTCTGCTCCACCTTTTGGTGAATGGGTAAAAGCGGATATCAGTACAAAGCAGGGAATTGAAATTGTTCGCAATGCTGTAGGTAATTGCGTGCTTGACGGTTTACTTTATATGGGTGGAACCTGGGAAAACAAAGCATTTACTCAAGGGTATTCTTTTGAAAAATGTTCTGATGAAGATATTGAAAATGTTTTAATGGTAAATCTTTTAGCTCCAATTCGTTTAACTAAATCTTTGTTACCCACTCTTCGCCAATCTTCCAACCCAAAGATTATATTTATGGGTGCTTTATCTGGACTAGATAACTTTCCTGCAAGAGAAGTCGCAAATTCTGCTTCTAAATTTGGGTTGAGGGGTGTAGTTCATGCGCTTCGAGAAGAATTACGTCAAGATAGAATTGCAGTCACAATTATTAATCCTGGAAATATCGGTACTCCAGAAGTGTTATCCGATTTGAGGGAAGTTGGGAAATCCGAAGAAAACGCAATACCTCTTCAAGACATTTTGCAAGTTATTGACTGCGTACTTTCATTATCTCGTTCAAGCTGTATTAAAGAAATTCAAATTCCAGCTATGAACGGAGAAGGAGCTTGAATTGTTGTCAAAACAAGAAATATGTGATAGCAAAGTTATATATTAATTAAATCAAAATTAACTAAAAATAATCCGTCGTTTTTCCCTAATTTCCGGAAAGGCGATAAGCCACAATCACCAGAGACGCGGCTGCTGAACCCATGTCTCGCTAAAACCTTCACAACAACAAGTTAAAAAAAAGACTTGCAAAAATTCATGCAGCCAAAAAATTTAAAGCGTCTCTTGCGTGCTTTGTCGCGGCAAGGAATGGAAGTCACTTACAATAATTCAACTTATTCGGTTGGGTTGAGTAATAATACTAATGCCCCAGTTGCACAAGTTTTATTACCTGAAAGTTTTCCTGTAGAAGCAAAAGCTCTCAAACAGTTAGCGAATCTTGCGAATGTTCGTCATCCTGCGGGTGGCTCTGTTTGCAAATGTCATGCTACACCGGATTTTCATCCAGGTGATTCCGGAATTGCGATCGGCTCGGTAGTGCAAACTGAAAATATAGTGATTCCTGCGGCAACAGGTTCGGATATTAACTGCGGAATGCGTCTGCACGTTGCCGATTTGACTGTCGATCAATTTTTAGCAAAGCGGAATCAATTTGTAGAGTTGATGAAAGGCGATTACTTTTTCGGTACTCGCGATGTCACCATGTCTGGTAAAGCTATGCAAGCTTTATTTGAATATGGGGTTCCCGGTTGGTTAGATGCGATGTTGGATTCAGCTACCGGAAGTGTGGCGAAATCTAATTTAGATCAGTTAGCAGAAGAAAATGACAATATTTTTCTGAATGGCTCGATGGATGGTAATTGGCGACTTGCACCTCCGGAATTAGTACCCGATGAAGGGTTCGTGCGCGATGGTGGGTTGGCAACTATCGGTGGTGGAAACCATTTTGTAGAAATTCAGCGCGTCGATAAAATTGAAAATTCGGCTTTGGCTTACGCTTGGGGAATCAAAGAAGGACAACTTGCCTTTATGATTCATTCCGGCTCCCGTCATGTTGGTAAATATATTGGCGGAATGTGGCGAGATAAGGCTGTTGCGGCTTGGCAACCGGGAGTTAAATATCCTGTTGGAAAAATATTTCCGCTTTCAGTAAATTCTCATCCCGAATTAGTTGCTGGTTATTTGCAAGCTGAAGCGACTGCTGCAAACTATGGTTTTATCAACCGTTTGCTGTTAGCTGAATTACTGCGTTTGCGGTTACGGGAAGTTTATGGAGATGTGGAAGCGCCTTTAATTTACGATTTGCCACACAATATTACATTGCCAGCAACTGAGAAAAGCTGGATAACTCGTAAAGGTGCTTGCCCTGCCCATCGAGAACAACCCGTAATTATTCCCGGCTCAATGGGTGCTTATTCTTACTTATGCGTCGGAAAAGGTAATAATAATTTTTCTAATTCTGCTTCTCATGGTGCCGGAAGATTGCGTAGTCGATTTGACCTCAATCGTGAAGGTGCATTGGAAACTGAGGAAGAATTAGGATTAACCGGAGTTGACTGCATTACTTTGCGTGAAGAAAGACGGATTGAAGAAGCACCTGCTGCTTATAAACCAATTCAGTCGGTAATTGACGTGCAGGTGGAAGCAGGAATTATTGATGTTGTAGCGCGGTTGAGTCCAATTTTGACTTTTAAAGCTTAAAAGGTTTGTAGTAAGTAGCTCTAGACCTTTTATGCCTTGATTTAAGGACTAAAGTCCTTACTACGAACCTTAGTGTATTAAAATACTTGTATCTATTTAAATTTAGATATTAGTGACAGTAACAAATTAAATATATTCTTCCTTACTTTAGTATCTTTAAGCTTATGGCTACCAGCAATAATTATAGATTTTGCTAACTTAGAACTTGCACAAATTATTGTTTGGATAGCTGCTTTAAGGCATATTTTAATTCAAGGTAGACGCGAGAATTCTTATTCATAAATATGGTTTTTTTACGCCCTGACCAACTCCCAACTTTCTACTTTCTACTTTCTACTCCCAACTTTCTACTTTCTACTTTCTACTCCCTACTCCCTACTCCCTACTCCCTACTCCCTAATATAAATACCGTTATTTCTGGGCGCGAACCAAATCGTAAATGCAGTTTGGTCATACCTAAACCCCGATTAGTATATTCAAACATTTTTCCTATCTTATAAAGACCTACATAATATTTTTGACCTAAACCTGGTAATAATGGCGGTTCTAAAAAAGGTAAACGAATTTGTCCTGCATGAGAATGTCCTGACAATTGCAAATCAAACCGATTTGTTGCAGCACTAGTATCTGCAAAATCTGGCTCGTGTGCGAGTAAAATAGCTGCGCCTTCTGGAGGTAATTGTTGTAATACTAAATCTAAACGGTCTTTACCCATCCAAACATCATCTACACCCGCAATATTAAGTATGGCATTACCTCTTTTTAGGGTATAAACTTTATTATCAAGATTTAGTACATTAGTTTTTTCTAGAACTTCAGCAATTTTGCTTGCATTTGCCCAGTAATCATGATTTCCTAATACTCCTACTACCTTATCTGAAGCATTAAGTTGACCTAAAGTAGCCTCTAGTTTAGGAAGAAATTTCATTTGACGACGAGTCACAAAATCTCCTGTAATCGCAATTAAATCTGGTTTTTGTTGATTTACAAGCCGGAAGATATGATTTAAACGCCGTTTTTTGCTTTGTTTGTCAACATGAATATCACTGATTTGCACAATCCGATAGCCATTGAATTCCGATGCTAAATTTGGTAAATTTAGTCGCACGTAATTGATATCAATCCAGTTAGGTTCAATAAAGTGGGCGTATAATAAAGTGCAAATGATAGTGGTAAAAATAAATTTTGCTAGTCTTGAGAGGAAAAATTTAGCTCTAAAAAGCAACTTGTGAATTTCCATCCCTACATTTTCCATTTTTAATAATCAATTCCTTAATCTGTAAGTACCAGAATTTTGAATTTGTTTCACCCATATAGTTACAATATTAGTTTGGAGCTTCAGGAGCATCCTTAATTTATGAGTCTTCCTATAGTAGCCATTATTGGCCGCCCAAACGTGGGCAAATCAACAATAGTCAATCGTTTAGCAAAACAGCAGTCAGCGATTGTTCACGATGAACCCGGAGTCACCCGAGACAGAACTTACCTAAATGCATTTTGGCGCGATCGCGAATTTATGGTGGTTGATACGGGTGGTTTGATCTTTAATGACGATACAGAATTTTTGCCGTTAATTCGTCAGCAAGCAATGATAGCTTTAGCTGAAGCTAGTGCGGCTATTTTTGTTGTCGATGGACAAACTGGCGCTACACCGGCAGATCAGGAAATTGCTGAGTGGTTGCGGCTTCAATCGGTTCCCGTATTACTTGCGGTTAACAAATGCGAGTCTCCAGATATGGGATTGGTTCAAGCCGCTGATTTTTGGCAGTTGGGATTGGGTGAACCTTATCCGATGTCGGGAATTCACGGTAACGGTACGGGAGAGTTATTAGATGAATTAATTAATCATCTTCCTCCAGCTTCAGAAATTACCGAAGATGAAGAAATTAAAATTGCCATCATTGGACGACCAAATGTTGGTAAATCAAGTTTACTAAACTCTTTTGCTGGTGAAGAAAGAGCAATTGTTAGTCCAATTTCCGGTACTACTCGCGATGCGATCGATACTTTTATTAAACAAGACGAACAAGTTTATCGATTAATTGATACGGCTGGGATTAGAAAAAAGAAAAACATTGATTACGGTACCGAATTTTTTAGTATTAACCGTGCTTTTAAAGCAATTCGTCGTTCGGATGTGGTTTTATTTGTAGTAGATGCCCTTGATGGTGTTACCGATCAAGATCAGAAATTAGCTGGCAGAATAATTGAAGAAGGTAGAGCTTGTATAACAGTTGTAAACAAATGGGATGCTTACGAAAAAGATTCCTATAGTGTTTATGACTATCAAAAGTATTTATCAGGTAGACTTCATTTTTCCGAATGGTCGGAAACCATTTTTGTTAGTGCTTTGACAGGACAGCGCGTACTCAAAATTCTTGATCTAGTCAAAGAAGCAATTGAACAGCATAGACGGCGGGTAAGTACTTCAGTAATTAACGAAGTTTTAGAAGATGCAGTTCGCTGGCATTCACCACCCGCAAGTCGTAGTGGAAAACAAGGAAGAATTTATTACGGAACTCAAGTTACTACCGAACCACCTACCATTGCTTTATTCGTCAACGAAGCCAAACGTTTCAACGATAATTACCGTCGCTATATCGAACGTCAATTTCGAGAACAATTAGGTTTTAAAGGTACTCCAATTCGTCTTATATGGAGAAGCAAAAAGGTTCGCGACATGGAAAGTAATGTCAAAGCCAACAGAGCTACTAAAGTTTGGTCAAATTAAGACAGGTTAAAGGTTAAAGGTCAAAGGTTAAAGGTCAAAGGTCAAAGGTTAAAGGTTAAAGGTTAAAATTTTTAACCCTAATTCCTAACTTATAGCTTCTAACTCCTAACTCCTAACTCCTAACTCCTAACTCATAACTCCCTACTCCCTACTTCCTACTCCTAACTCCCTACTCCCTACTCCCTACTCCCTACTCCCTACTCCTAACTCCCTACTCCCTACTCTCAACTATTCTTAAATGGATTTATTACGTTCTTTACCACTGGGACTTTATTTAGAGCAACCTATTACTTGGCTACATAAACTCGATTCGCGAGTTAAGTTTGTATGGTTAATGAGTTTTTTAAGTACTTATATTTTTGCTAATACTGGGTGGCGTGTAATATTAGTATTTGTGCTGATTTTTATCACGTTAATATCCGGAATTCCTCGGAGAGTATGGCGGCAGCAAATGGGTTATTTATTATCAGTTTGCTTATTAGTTTTAACTATTGCATCTCTAAGTCCTGATGGGATGGGTATTGATTATCAACCACGTTTACCTGCAAATACACAAGTTGTAAACGTGCCATCGACTCAGAATAGTTCTAAGAATCCGATTCTATCAATATTTGACCCCCAAGAATATAATTATGTATTGTTTGCTAGAGGGCCTGTAAAAATAACTCGACATTCCTTCGATCTAGCAGTTCGTTTAAGCACTATTTTTTTTACAGTTCTATATAGTACTACCTTATATTTACTAACAACTGCACCAGAAGAAATTACTGCTGGTATAGAAAGTTTGATGCAGCCCTTGAGGCGATTTAAAGTACCAGTTACTGAAATCGCTTTAACATTAACATTGTCTTTACGCTTTATTCCTTTAGTTTTAGAAGAAATCCAAAATTTAATTCGCTCGGTAATGACTAGGGCAATTAATTGGAAAAAATTAGGATTGAAAGGAGTAGTTAAAGTTTGGATGATGATTGCAGAGCGATTGCTGCAAAATTTACTTTTACGTGCCGAACAAATGGCTAATGGTATTGTGGTAAGAGGTTTTATTGGCCCTAACAAACACCGAGTTCAGTGGCATAACTTAAGTTTAAAACGTTTTGACTGGTTGGCAATTTTTGTATTAATTCTATTTTGGGGAATGCGGTTTGCTATCGGAAATCAGGTTAAGTGATAGTTGATGGTTGTTAGGAGTTAAGAGTGAGTAGGGAGTAGGGAGTAGGGAGTAGAGAGTAGTTAGGAATTAGGGATTATTTCTCCCCCTCTCCCCATTCCCCCATCCCCCATCCCCAATTCCCAATTCCCCAGTTTTCAATTAATGACAAACCAAATTCAGCCTTGGTATTGGCGAAAGCTTCCTTTAAAACAACGTACTGGTAGTGATATTTTTAGCTGTTTGTTTATTTCTAATCCCCTTAATGAAATAGCTACTCTTTTAGAAAGTCCTTATCCAAATAGTACAAATAATCCCCAATTAGCTCGCTATTCGATCTGTGCTGGTTCATCTCGGGTAATTAATGGTGTTCCGCAAATGTGGACACCTGAATTAGGGGGAGTGTTACCTTTTCTCAGACAATTATTAGAAAAGCCAGCAAAAAAACCAGCAGATTTTGAAACATTTCCTCCTCTTCCATTTACCGGAGGTTGGTTGGGTTGGTTGGGTTACGATGTGGCTTGGGAAACAGAAAATTTACCTAAACTCAGATCGGATACTTTACCGTTTCCAGTAGCTTTTTGGTATGAGCCTAAATGTTTCGCAGTGCTGGATCATTGGGAACAAGTTTTGTGGTTGGCTGCGAGCAATAACAGCGAATTGGATGAATTAGAAGATAAATATCAACAAAAGCTAGATTTATCCGATTGCACATCTGCAATTGGTGATGTAATATCACCCTTAGAATTAGTTACCTCTCAAGCTGATTATGAAGCGGCTGTTTTGCAAGCGAAAAAGTACATTCAATCAGGAGATATTTTTCAAACTAATCTTTCTATCCGCTTTGAAACTCAAACAAATGCTTCTGGATGGGAAATTTATCAAGCTCTACAAAAAATAAATCCTTCTCCTTTTGCGAGCTATTTTAAAACTCCTTGGGGTGAGGTAGTTAGCTGTTCCCCGGAAAGATTGGTTCAAGTATACGAGAATCAAGCCCAAACTCGACCAATTGCAGGAACTAGAAAGCGCGGTGATACTGAGAAAGAAGATTATATATTAGCTGAAGAATTACTTAATAATAGTAAAGAGCGTGCCGAGCATATCATGCTCGTGGATTTGGAACGTAATGATTTGGGACGAGTTTGTGAATGGGGAAGTGTCAATGTAGATGAATTACTGACAATTGAGCGCTACAGTCACGTGATGCATCTGGTGAGCAATGTTAAAGGAACTCTATTAAATAGTAAAAATAAAAGTACTATAGTGGATTTGATTGCTTCCATGTTTCCCGGTGGTACAATTACGGGTTGTCCAAAAGTTCGCTGCATGGAAATTATAGAAGAACTCGAACCTGTCAGACGCAGTTTATTCTATGGTTTCCTGCGGTTATTTAGATAGAAGAGGTAATCTAGATTTGAATATCTTGATTCGTACCTTATTAGTGGCTCCTCAAGCATCATCGGGCAATTTACATTTGCCAACTGTTAATTCCGTTTGGGGACAAGTTGGAGCAGGAATTGTAGCAGACAGTAATCCTCAGAAAGAATGGTACGAATCTCTGCATAAAGCACAAGCACAAATACAAGCACTGCAAAGAGTTTGAGATGAAAGTAGCTATGCAAACAAGTATGTTTCTTTCGTACTTGTTATGCCAATTCAATAGTCGTTGAAGAGGGAACAGAGCATATAGGACTTACGCATCAATAACAGAAAGTATAGTGTTCCAGACATTCTAGATCCCCCAACCCTCTTAAAAAGGGCAGCTTGCGTAAGTCCTAAATATTATAAGATAATCTTGTTTCCGAAGACCAATAGTCATCTCACAGCCAGTCTTACAGATATTTTCACCTATTCTTTAGCAAGCCCTAACTACTCAAGAACCATAAGTATTTTATAGCTCGCTTCAATTTGCATCAAATTTTATACCTATCTAAATGATTAAGTAGTCTCAAGTCTCAACATAAAATTGACCGCATTGTTTAAAAGTTTAAAAAATATTACTTTGGATGCTTTATATCTAACGATTGAATCGGGAAGTAATAAAATTGGTTCTATATGATATTTCAAAGCTGCGGTAAAATAGTTTTTTACCCAGAAAAGCTCGATAGATAAAATAGGCTATTAATTGGTTTTTAGCAAAACTTGTCGTAATTGTAACAGGTTTTGTCGTAACTATATTTTTTGATGGGAAGAATGTAACGAACATTTAGCATTTAATTTTTCTCATGCGTACATCCATTCGTTGATGTGCAAATAACTACCATTATTGCCATTCTGTATTTACATTGCTTAAAAATATTTGGGCGATATCTTATTAAAGAAAGTCCGACTTTTTGTTTTTAACAGCGAAAAGATATATGTACTCGTACCTTGACTACTAAATGACTTCAGAAACCTCCGAAACTTACTTGAATCATCCTACTTGGGGACTACTTTACAGAATATGTATGGTAGACCAAAGTCAAGAGCTTTTTACTACGTTGTATGCTCAACGCCTGTTTTTCTTGGTAATCAACGATGAGAAAGGCATTAAGTTCCAACCAGTAGGACGTACTGAAGCGAGAATGATGTTGGAAAATCGTTTGCGTAACTTGCGTCGAAGCGGACAATCTGTTGAGTACGATCAACTCACTAGTATTTTTCAACGTACATTCCAATGAGTAGTTCGCTTTCTCGACGTATACGTTCAATTCAAGAAAAGCTTCCTGAATCTGTCAAATTAATTGCTGTAAGTAAGAAAGTTTCGGCTGCCGCAGTACGCGAAGCATATGCTGCTGGCATCCGAGACTTCGGCGAAAGTCGGATTCAGGAAGCTGAAAGCAAAATTGAGCAATTACAAGACTTATCGGGCATTTCCTGGCATTTTATTGGACATCTACAAAGCAATAAGGCTAAAAAAGCTCTTTCGTATTTTCAATGGCTTCATTCCGTAGACAGCCTCAAGTTAGCGCAACGCTTAAACCTTTTAGCAAGCGAGCTGGGAATCAGTCCCAAAATTTGCCTGCAAGTCAAAATTCTCCCCGATTCAAACAAATCCGGTTGGACGATACAGCAACTTCTAGACGATTTAGTGGAACTTAACCTTTGTCAAAGTTTACAATTTGAAGGTTTGATGACAATTCCACCATTGGGATTAGATAGCTCGGAGGTTATTTACGTGTTTAATCGGACACGAGAACTGATAGCTGAAATCAACGAACGCAACTTGTCAAATATTAAAATGAAGCAGCTTTCGATGGGAATGTCGCAAGATTATCAGTTAGCAATTCAATCAGGTGCAACTATGGTACGTTTGGGAACAATTTTGTTCGGAGAACGTTATCTATGAGTCACCTTTATTAAGCTAAAAAAAGCTAAAAACCTCGATATTGCTTGGTTTTAAGCTGGGAGAAGAAAAATCTGCCGATTCTCAAAATCAGTCAGTCTTTTGATGCACCTTCAATAATTCGCCAGATTACACCTAAAACTGGCGAACTCCCATCAAATGAACAAATATTCGTCCGTAGGTAAGTGCCAAAGCTATTATATTTGATACAGAATATTTATTTAATACCCTAGTTGCAAATGCGACAAAAGATATAGTATTTACAAATGAAAAAAAAATAAAATAAGGGGTGAAAACAGCTTTTCATTCCGAGGTGACTAAGATATAATTTTGACTCATTATTGTAGGTAGTTTAAGTACAAACCTTGCAATAAGGTGAATGCTGTAGAAAAGACCGTGATATATGCTACAAGTAGTTATTTAATGTAACAATTATTTTCTGTTTGTAGCGGTAAAAGTTGACAAAAACAATTTTTACCTTCTCAATAAAGATGATTGGCACCAGGAGCGTAACAGTGAATAACATATTTTCCCGATTGAGAGACTTTGTTGGTTTAAATGAACCAGTTGAATATGAATATTATGAAGAGGAGCCAGATGCAGAGGGTTATGAGAATCTGTATCAAGAACAGAATCAACCAGCGACTGCTCCTCCTCAACCAGAAAATGCCGCAGTTAATCGACGTTGGCGCGAACCAATGCCTACAATGGGTAGCGATGTAACAAGCACTTCCTCTGCTGCAAAGACAATGAGTAATGTTATTGGTATGCCAGGAGTCTTGAACGGTATTTCTGAAGTATTGGTACTTGAACCACGTACTTTTGAAGAAATGCCCCAAGCGATTCAAGCATTGCGCGAACGTAAGTCTGTGGTATTAAATTTAACAATTATGGACCCAGACCAAGCTCAGCGTGCTGTAGATTTTGTTGCAGGAGGTACTTACGCCCTTGACGGACATCAAGAGCGTATAGGAGAAAGTATCTTTCTGTTCACACCTAGCTGCGTACAAGTTAGTACTACTGGCGGAGTACTTCATGAAGTTCCTCAGCCACCAGTACGTACTCGTCCTAATCCAAATCCATCTAACCAAGCGTGGGGAAACGAACCGAATCGCATGGCACAATAAAGATAAACTAGTCATTAGTCATTAGTCATTAGTCCGTTTGTTTCTGCCTGATGACCAATGACGAATGACCAACGATAGAACGGGCAATGACGAATCACAAAAAATTTGGCTTAATTGGTGGCGGGGTAATGGGTGAAGCATTATTATCCCGCCTCATCAGTTGTGGAATATATCAACCATCCGAAGTTATTGTCAGCGAACCACTTCCAGAACGTCGGACTTATTTAGAGCAAGAATACAAAATTTTGGCGATCGCCGATAGCAGCATGGCGTTTGCTCAATCTACAGAAGTAGTATTTTTAGCCATTAAGCCTCAGATATTCAGTGCGATTGCTCAGGAGTTAGCAGGAGTAATTGAACATGGAAGCAAGCAATTGATAGTTTCTATTTTGGCGGGAGTACCATTAAAGCAATTAGAAGCAGCTTTCCCTGGTTTGCCGGTAGTTAGAGCAATGCCAAACACCCCAGCTACAGTAGGTGCGGGAATGACTGCAATTTGTTGTGGTGCTTACACTAAAGCCAAACATACTGAAATTGCAACAAAGCTATTTTCGGCAGTCGGGGAAGTAGTAGAAGTACCCGAATACTTAATGGATGCAGTCACAGGTCTTTCAGGAAGTGGTCCGGCTTATGTCGCATTAATGATAGAAGCCCTTGCCGACGGTGGAGTTGCAGCAGGTTTACCAAGAGCAACTGCTGCTACTTTGGCCTTACAAACTGTATTAGGAACGGCACAATTGCTACTAGAAAGTAAAATGCATCCAGCAGTATTAAAAGATAAAGTTACCAGTCCCGGCGGTACAACAATTGCCGGGATTACCAAACTTGAGCAAGCTGGATTTCGTTCTGCATTAATTGAAGCAGTAAAAGCTGCTACTAAGCGTTCTCAGGAATTGGGAAAGTAGGGAGTAGGGAGTAGGGAGTAGGGAGTAGGGAGTAGGGAGTAGGGAGTAGGGAGTAGGGAGTAGGGAGTAGGAAGTAGGGAGTTAGGAGTTTGGAGTAGGGAGTTTGGAGTAATAAATAGTTATTCTTCTCCTTGTCTCGCAATTCCCAATTCCCAATGCCCGATGCCCAATTCCCGATGCCCAATTCCCGATGCCCAATCCCCAATCCCCAATCCCCAATCCCCAATTCCTAATACTTCGTATTTTACGAATTGTCGAGAAATTTAATCAAATTGAATGTGGTTAAGTATAATACTCTTAACTCGCGTAAGGGAGTTTGATTGATTGGTGCGGGGAAATTATGCGCGAGATATGTAAATCCTGCTTGCAATAGACGAAAATAATTTAATTGAAAATCAGTTTGGATGTAATTGTATTTGAGTGAATAATCCAGCCCTAACTCCAGATGTTGAGCCGAGTTCTGTTTTTTCTTTTGAACTCGATCGATTCCAGCATGATGCGATCGATTCTCTGAATGCCGGACATTCAGTTGTTGTATGTGCGCCTACGGGTTCCGGTAAAACGTTAATTGGGGAATACGCGATTTATCGTGCTATGGCGCGAGGCAAACGGGTATTTTATACTACTCCCCTCAAGGCGCTTTCCAATCAAAAATTACGCGATTTCCGTTCCGAGTTTGGTTTCGATTCGGTGGGACTTTTGACTGGAGATGTTTCTATCAATCGAGATGCTCCAATTTTGGTGATGACTACGGAAATTTTCCGTAATATGCTCTACGGTACACCTATTGGACAGGTCGGTACTTCTTTAATAGATGTGGAAGCAGTGGTGTTGGATGAGTGCCACTATATGAATGACCGTCAACGCGGGACGGTTTGGGAAGAATCTATTATTTATTGCCCGGAATCAATTCAGATTGTAGCTCTTTCGGCGACGGTTGATAATAGCGATCAGCTTACTGACTGGTTGAATCAAGTTCACGGCCCTACGGATTTGATTTATTCGGATTTTCGTCCGGTTCCTTTGGATTATCATTTTGGTAATAGTAAAGGGTTTTTTCCTCTTTTAAATGAAGATAAATCGGAATTAAATCATCGCTTAATCAAAAGAAAAAGAAAGAGAGGCGACAGAAGCAAACAAATTGCTAGACAAGAATCTCCTGGCATTAGTGAAGTATTAGAGCATTTGCGAGCGCGTGATATGCTGCCAGCGATTTACTTTATTTTTAGTCGCCGGGGTTGCGATCGAGCGGTGGCTGAGGTAGGGGATTTATGGTTGGTAGATGGTGATGAAGCGCAAAGATTGCGACCCCAGATTGATGATTTCCTAACTCGCAATCCAGATGCTGGCCGCGCCGGACACGTCGGGGCCGCTTTACCGAGGAGTTGCCGCCCATCATGCCGGAATTTTACCTGCTTGGAAAGGGTTAGTTGAAGAACTTTTTCAACAAGGTTTAATTAAAGTTGTATTTGCTACGGAAACTCTAGCGGCAGGAATTAATATGCCTGCTAGAACAACAGTAATTTCTACACTTTCCAAACGTACCGATAGCGGACATCGACTGTTAAATGCTTCCGAGTTTTTACAGATGGCGGGAAGGGCTGGCCGTCGGGGTATGGATGAAGTCGGTCACGTTGTAGCGCTACAAACCCCGTTTGAAGGTGCTAAGGAAGGTGGTTATTTAGCAACATCCAATCCAGATCCTTTAGTTAGTCAGTTTTCGCCAAGTTACGGAATGGTGTTGAACTTGCTGCAAACCCATACATTGGAAGAAGCGAAAGAGTTAATAGAACGAAGTTTTGGGCAGTATTTAGCTAATCTGCATCTACAACCGCAGTACAAACAAATTTCTGAAATTAAGCAGCAATTAACAGACGTTCACTCAAAGATTGCCAACGTTAGCGACGAAGAAGTCGCGCAATATGAGAAATTGCGTCAGCGTATAAAAGTGGAACGCAAGCTGCTAACAACCTTGCAAGAACAAGCAGCAGAAACTCGCAAAGAAGAATTAATCATGATGCTGAGTTTCGCGGTTTCGGGAACGCTGTTAAGTTTAAAAGGTGATAATGCCGAAATTTCTGCACCAGTCACGGCCGTGTTAGTTGGTAAAACACCAGGTACGGAAACACCTTTCTTAGTTTGTTTGGGAAAAAATAATCGTTGGTACGTAACTTCGGTTCATGAAGTAATAGACTTATACGCTCAATTACCTCGCATTGACGTACCTCCCGATTTGCTACCCCCACCGGAGTTATCGTTGCAACCGGGCGAATCCGATGATGGTGATGAAATTACAGCCAATATAGCCGCACAAATTCCCGAATCTACAGACGATTTGTCTATGGCTCCGGAAGTATTAGAGCAGTCGCGTCTGGTATCAAGTTTGCAAGAGCAAATGGAAAGCAGTCCGCTGCATGGGTTAGGGAATGCCGCGAGCATATACAAACGTCAAGCCCGCGCTGCTGAATTAGAAAACGAAATCCAATATTTGCGATCGCAAGTTGAACTACAATCTCAACGTCATTGGGATGAGTTCGTCACATTAATTGAAATTCTTCAATATTTTGAAGCTTTAGATAACTTGGTACCTACTCATTTAGGACAAATGGCAGCCGCAATTCGGGGAGAAAACGAACTATGGTTGGGTTTAGTACTTGATAGCGGTAACTTAGATCAACTAGCTCCCCATCATTTTGCTACGGCGATCGCAGGTTTAGTAACAGAAACCTCCCGTCCCGACAGTAGAGTATTTTTTGAACTCAGTACTGAAGTTTCAGATGCTTTAGCTTCATTGCGCTCAATTCGTCGCAAGGTGTTTCAATTGCAACGCAGGTATGGGGTAGCATTACCCGTATGGTTGGAGTTTGAATTAATTGCTTTGGTAGAAAAATGGGCGTTAGGAATGGATTGGGTGGAACTGTGTGAAAACACTACCTTAGATGAAGGAGATGTGGTAAGAATATTACGTCGTACCTTAGATTTGTTATCGCAAATTCCTCACGTACCTCATTTACCGCAAGAAATTAAGCGTAATGCTCAGCGGGCAACTCAGTTGATTGATAGATTTCCTGTGAATGAAGTGGTTGAGTAATCAGTAATTGGGGATGGGAGATGGGGAGATAGGAAGACAAGGGGACAAGGAGACAAGGGGGAAATCAATGTTCTTAATTCCTAACTTTTCCCTTAATCCAGAATCTAAAATCTAAAATTAAATAGCTCCTATTTTTTAAGTTGATTTAGTATACCTTGGGTTAATTGATAGCCTTGAGTATTTCCTTGCTGACGAAATAGTTTGGCAGCTTGCTGTAAATCGGTTACGGCAACGCGCTTGTTTCCTAAAGCGTAATTGGCTAATCCCCTGCTACCGTAAGCATTGGCTAATTTTGGATTGTATTTTATTGCTTGATTGAAATCTGTTACTGCTGCTTTATTATTACCTTGCTGATAATTAATCAGTCCCCTGTTGTAGTAAGCATCTACAAACTTTGGTTCTAATTTTACAGTTTGGTCAAAATCTGATATTGCTGCCGAAACATTTCCTAAACTTGCATTTACAATACCGCGACTGTTGTAAGCATCCGCATGACGGGGATTAATTTTTAACGCTCGATCAAAATCTTGAATTGCCGATTGGAATTTTCCTAAATGGGATTTTGCTAAACCACGCAAACAGTATCCTTCATAAATAGGACTGAAGTAATACCCAGCAAAATCAATGTGGTGAAGTACTAGAAGATTTATAACCCGCGCAGGCGGGTTTTATTTGTGTAGCAGCGACTTCTAGTAAATTTCCCATGCATCCTCTTAAAGATAGCAGCCTTGTTTAAGTACACTGTGGTGGCAAAAGAGTCTAATTTAGTAATTTTCAACTTTTAAGCGATATCTGAAACAGCACCTAAAATGTGTAACGTTTCCTTTGTCGCTGCTGTTAAACCATTAGCACCTTGAATATTCATTTTTTGATAAGGCTTAGGAATTATCAAAGTTTTAATGCACTTAACTGTATTAATATCCCAGAGCTTAATGGTTTCATCCTCGCTGCAACTGAATAAAATATTCAACTGGTGACTATAACAAATTGACCAAATACTGTGTTGATGACCTGTTAAAATTTTAAGACAATTTCCCGTACAAATATCCCAGAATCTAATAGTGCGATCGTCGCTGGCGCTAATTAAAATTTCTGGTTGAGTAGAAGATTGAGGAATAAAAGTCAGAGCGCGAATTTGTGCTTGATGTCCAGAAAAAGTTTGCAAGCAATTTTGGGTTTCCACTTCCCATAATTTGATATTGAAATCATCGCTGCTGCTAGCAATTAATTTACCAGAATTATTAAAAGTTATGGCTCGAATGCGATGGGTATGTCCTTTCAAACTAGTTAAGCAAACTTTCTTGTGAATATCCCACAAATTTATAGATTGACTAGTTCCAGCAGTCGCTAGAATTTCAGCTTGGGGATGAGAAGCGATCGCCCACATCCATTCTGTTTCTAAATTACCTAAAACTTGAGATTTATTAGTGCAAGTATCCCAGATTAAAACTGTGCGATCGTCGCTAGCACTAATTAATGTATGATTATTCTGGATAAATATTATTGACCATATCCAATCAGTATGAGCGCGTAAAGTTTTCAAGCATTTACCCGTATTTACATCCCAAATTTTAATCGTGCGATCGTGACTAGCACTTGCAATTAGTTCACCATCCGAACTAAAAGTAACGTGACGAATTCTACCTTGATGTCCCGACAAGGTTTTTAACAATTCACCAGTTTCTGCATTCCACAATCGAATCTTGCCATCATCGCTACCACTAGCAAGATAGATCGTATTTTGTTGATAAACGGGACTAACAGCTACAGTCCAAATTCGATTGCTATAACCTTGAAAAGTTTTAATTGGCTCACCAGTTTGAGTATCCCATAACCTAACCAACTGGTCATCGCTACCCACGGCAATAATCTTTTTGTCAGCACTATAAGCCAAAGAACGAATGCGGTGATGGGGTTCGTGTAAAGTCATTTGCGGTTCCCCATTTGCTAAATTCCAAAGTTGAATTTTATCGGTACCGCAACTGATGATAGTTTCACCATTAGGACTAAATTTAATAGCCCAAATAGCAGTTGGTGCAGTTTTCACACTCCGCAAACACTTACCTGTATTCACATCCCAAGTTTTCAGACATTGATTATCGGTGCTTCCCACCAAACTTTTACTATCTGGACTAAAAGCAAGTTTCCGAACCCCTGTGGAATTATCATCAAAGGTTTTTAAACATTCATTCGTCCAGACATTCCATAATCTTATCGAGTCAGCACCACTTGTAGCCAAAGTTTGACCATCATTACTAAAAGAAAATCCCCAAACCTCTCGATCCGGTTCGTGGAAAGTATAAATGCAAACTCCTGAATCGAGACTCCAAACTTTTACAGTGCGATCGCTACTGGCGCTAACTACCAAACGCTTATCCCAGATAAAATACACCGACCACACCCAATCAGTATGTCCGCGCAATATTTTTAAACATTTTGCAGTTTGACTATCCCAAATTTTCACCGTATGGTCATTTCCACAACTTGCAATTAAGTTACCATCCGGACTAAAAGCTACACAGCGAATCCAATCACCATGAGCTTGCCATGCTAAAATTTGCGAACCATCTGCCACATTCCAAAAACGAATTTGTCCATCCATTCCCCCAGTTGCAAGTAATTTTTGATCGGGGCTAAATGTAACGCTAAATATACTACTTAAAGATTGAGAAAAAACAGTTTTATCAAAACTGCAATCGCTAAAATTTACTTGTGGTAATTCCACCCCCTGTAAATAAGCTTGGGAAATAGGAAGACGAGAAAAATCGTAACCAGCTAGATTTACTTGGAGTTGAATTAAAAGATTAATTAAATTTCCTCCCGCATATCCTACAGGTGCTTGTAATTCTTGTTCTCTTAACTTCTCAACAATAATACGAAATTTCTGTTCTAAAACTCTTTTCGTCTGGTTTTTGCATAAACTTTCAGCCACAGGTTCTAATAAAACCCGTTTTTGATTTTCCCTGAGATAATCTGGTGCTGAAGCCTTAATAATCGCGTGAGTTCTTAATAAATCTAACTCGCAACTATCTAATTCATGGATAATTTTGGTAATGAAAACTTCCGTAATATACTCCATCACCACATTTTGCAGCGTCAATCCTAAATTAGTAGATTGAATTAAACAACGTCGTAATAAAGAATCTAAACCTTCTCGAATCTGACGCGGTGATAAACCTAAAATATCTTCTGCTAAATCATTTTCCGATACAGCTTGACGGTTAATTGCCAACCAATACATTAAACCTTTTTCTAGTTCCGATAACCGCTCAAACTGCTGCGTTAATAAATCGTGAATATCATCAAAAACAATAATACCTGTATTTAAAAAAGCTTTAATATCACCATGAAAAAGTTTTATTATAGTTTCTGGAACAATTTGTAAAGCTAAAGGATTACCGTGATAGCGCTTTACCAATTCTTCGATGTCTTCTGTTGAACCACTTATACCCCTTGCAGTCAAAATTTCGGCTGCCTTCTCTAACCCTTTCAACTCCCAAACCCGCACAGGTAAAGTTTCCCCCGCTAACCGTCGCACCTCCTTAAATTGTTCGCGACTAGTTAAAATCAAACAACTTTGATGTTGAGATTCTCCTATTCTGCGAAATAACTCACCATAACCAGAATATTCCTCACGATAATTACCTGAAGAAGAACCACTTTGTAAAATTGATTCAGCATTATCAAGAATCAGCAAACAACGAGAAGCGCGTAAATAATCAATTAATCGCGTGATTTTCTCCTCCAAAGTGTCAGGTAAATCAATTTCTTGTTGAAGAGAAAGAAACTTAACAATATCTGCAATTATTTTTTCCGGTGTTGGAGCTTCTCGCAAACTCCGCCAAATAATATAGTCAAACTCCCCACTTACCTCTTGAGCTAACTTTACCGTCAAAGCAGTTTTACCCACACCACCCATCGCCAAAATTGCTACCAAACGGCATTTATCGTTAATTAACCATTGTTTTAGCCTAGTTAATTCTACCCTTCTATCGTAGAAAATTGATACATCAGGAGCAGCATTCCAATCATGCTTTGTCGGTGATGATTTATCTTTATTATTCGCGCTTTTAACTTCATTCTGAGTTTCAACAACCTCTTCCCAATTTAGTTGTAAGATTTGGCAGAAAGCCTTGAAATTAGGAGATTTAACAGGTGTACCCCATAGAAAACGCTTCCAAGTACCGATAGAAACCGCGACTACTGGATATTGCCAACTTTTGTTGCCCGGTTCGAGGATATGACTCGCTTCTTCTAGCCACGTTGGGTTATCAATGGCTGATCCTCTTTTCTCCCGCGCTTCCTTGATTTTTTTCAGCCCCTCTGGTGATGCTTTTAAGCTCCGCATGACTAGGTAATTAGATGAGTGTTGTCAAGTACATTTACGGAACACTACAAGGGGAGGGGTAAGTGATCCGGAATTGTGCTGAAAGTGTGCTGGTTTTTCTCAGTGGATTTATGGAAGATGGGGATGTGAAGGGTTACAAGAGTGAAAAATGCTGGAGGATTAAATATGAAACTGAAACTGGGATATTTGGTGTTGAGTGGTGTGATTTTTACTGCTGCTGTATCTCATACTCAAGCAGCGAATGCATCATCATATCGAGCAGCTCGTGCTATAGGTAATTTTCTTTCAAATCCAACTGTTATCACTGCCTTAATAGCATTAATTGCGGTTGTGCTACTAATTGCAAAATACGCTATAAAATAGCAGCAAGTAGTTACTTTTAAATTCAATATTGGATTTATAAAATGGATACTCAATGCTTATACTAATATTTTTTACTATTAACTAAATGAAAGTATTACTTACTCTCATGACTTACGCACCAATATCATTTTTATGTCATTATTCGTTGTGTTAAGTAGTCGTAAAGCTTTATTTTTCATTGCGAGTATGTAAGTCATAACTTTATATTTCAGAAACAAATAATGATAATAAAGTATTTTATCAAACAAACTAACATTATTCCTCAAGGAGTTAACAATGGAAGGATTAGGACTTGTTTTTGGATTGATTTTATTAGTAAGTATAGCTACAGTTACAATGAAAATTGCTCAAGAAAAAGGACGTAGTTCTACACTCTGGTTTATTTTAGGAATTGCATTTGGATTTTTAGCTTTAATTGTCGTTTCATTTTTACCTCATATATAAAATAGTTTTATCCTTTATAAACTGGATAAATCAAAGGAGTATAGGATAAATATCATTTATCTTCAAATGTATTAGGTTTAATTGAAAAATGTAACAAATTGTTTATCTGGGGAAAATATGTACGATTCAAAAATTAACGAAATAGAAAAAATGATTGATAAAATTGATAAATTGCAAGGTCAAGCTGATAGTTTAAGATCGGAGGTATGTGATTTCAATGATTTTTGGGGATCTGCGGATAGGCTTGCAAATCAAATTAAAACTATTAATAGTGGCACAAAAAATATGGCACATTGTTTAAAAGAGTTAAAAAAAGAATTAGAAAATTTGTCACCTATATTTAATGATAAGGAATCACAACAAATTGCAAATAAATGGGTATATGTTGTAGCTAAACTAAAACGTTTAACAGAAACTGTAAATAATGCACAATATGAATTGGTTGATAGAAACTTTTGGGCTTGGGCTTCTTCTTTACTTGAAAATTTGGGAAATTTACTTAGACAAGTGATAGATGACGTAAAAGAAATAGCAGTGCGAGGAACAAAGAAATTAATCACTGAAGGCAAAATATTATTTCTTCCAGGAATAGATTAAACATCTAATTAGTAAAACTAAACATAATCCAAAAATAAGGCTGATGTTATGAGCAAAAATATAGCTTTAGAAAAATTAATGACAAAATCTACAAATAGCTTAAGAGTTTTAGAAGAAGAAATAGAATCATATGATGATATTGATTTAAGACATATACTTTTTTTATTAATTAATAAGTTAGTGTGTTCCGGTCAACACGATGAAGATAACACAAGAATAAAGCAAATATACAGAGAATTAGAGCGTATTCGTTCACAAATAAAAGCAGCTATCGATACTTATTCCAGAGAACTTAAAAAAGATGATAACAATAATAAAGATACATTAGGATATATATCACAAATGATGCAAGTACTACGAAAGGTTTCAGTTATCGAAGAAAAATTAAATCGTAAAGACATTGAGAATATCATTAACAATCATAGTAGTAGTAAAAGTCGTCATCAAAAAGATAATGATATAAATTGGGATGACTTAGATTTAAATCTGTAGTTTATTCTTATAACAATCAAAAATATGTAAAATTATCTCTTAATTGTTATTCCAAAAAATCCAAAAATGCCTTCCAACGAAAACAACAACACCACCTTATCCATCGCAGCATTAGCCGCAGCAGCAACCGGGATTTGGTCAATTTTCAACAACTCAAATAAATCAAACAACAACTATAAGCAGACAGAAGTGGATGCTTTATTTAACCAAGCGCTTGCCTTAATTCAACAAGGAAACTATCATCAAGCAACCCAGATATTCCTTCAAATTTTAGAAACAAATCCTCAGCACGCACCAACCTATAACTACCTAGCTTGGATTTATGCAATTCATAACTATGAACTCGAACAAGCACTTGCATTTGCAAATAATGCGGTTCAACTAGCAAGCAGTCACGTTGATAAAGCTTGTTTTATTGATACTCTTGCAGAAGTTTATGCCCGTAAACAACAATTAGATACAGCAATAGCATTATCTTTAGATTGCTTAAAAATATTTCAAGGTATTAATAAATATCCTAATAATCCAACAACTTATTTTCGTTTGGCTTGGTGCTATCAAATTAAACAGGATTTTAATCAAGCCTACTATTTTATCCAGCAAATTCTACAATTTAACAGTATAGGAGCAAACGAACACCTAACGATAGGGGATATTTGTTACGCAATCGCCTTTTGTACTAGCAGTCAGGGAATGTATCACGATTCCTTATCCCATTTTGATAACGCTATCCAACATTATCAAATATCCCTCAACATTGCCCAAAGCCAAAACTTTAGTATTGACTTATTCAGATTAAAGCTAAGTTGTTGTCTGAATGATAAAGCAAGAATTTTTTTTGTTCTAGAAGATTACCAAAGTAGTCAGAATTTATATCTCCAATCACATAATGTTTATAATTTAAATCCTTATCCTTTAGTTAATTTGGCTCTTTTAGCTGCACGAGCTAAAAATAAACAGCAAATGCTTTTTTGGGTAGGAAAAACAATGCCTTTGATTGTAGATATGCCTCCCTACGTGCAGAAAGAAAAGTTAGTATATATTCTACTTACAGATATAGATTTTGATGATTATAAAGAGGATATTTTAGGATTACTTTTCAACCACGGCAAAATCAACCAATACGAATATGCACAATTTATAAAAAAAGCAATTAAGTCAAATCAGCCAATTATGAATTTTTCACAACAGAACTTTTATGCAGATGTTACTGGTGTGGCTGGTAATGTTGAGGGAAATTTCATGTATCAACCTCAATGTGCATAAACAAAACTCATAAATTAATCATAAGGAGATAATTTTATGTCAGATAATTCTAAAGTTCAAATGAATATGCATCAAGCAACTATTTCAGGTGGTGTTGCTGGTAATGTTGAAGGTGATTTTAATGTTAATCAACAGCAAAATTTATCCGAAGCAGCAGCAGAAATCCAACAATTACTCAATCAACTATCTCAAACCTACCCGACAAACACAACTTCTGAAAAAATGGAAGTAGCAACAACAGCTATCCAACGTATCGAGAATAATTCTAATCTTCGTCAACGGGTACTCAACGCTTTAAAAACAGGAGGAATTCAAGCGTTAGGCCAAATGCTGAATCACCCGGCATCAACTTTTGTAATTGCAGCTTTGGATGATTGGCAGAAAAGCCAAAATTGATTAACTTACTTTTCATCTGCGTTGTTTACTAGCGTAGGTATCGCTTCCAACCAAGCATCCAAATCGGACATCCCTTGAAAATCAAGCAAAGCTTCCCCCAAATTTTCCAACTGTTAGCCTTGAAATTGATTTCGAGGCGGGAAATAGGGCTTAACGATAATGCTGCAAGATATCAGTTAAGAGACTTTTAGCATTACTTTTCAAAGTCGGCAATTTATATTCAATTCTTCTCTCCCACATCAAACTGAACTCGTCGATAAAGTTTCTCTACCGAAATCGAAATTCCCACGCTTTCCAAATTCAAAGTATCACCTTCCCCGTAGGTATGTAAAACCCATAAACCTTTATCATTCCGACGAAAGCATTCCACAGCAATTTCATCGGATGCAATTAAAACGTATTCTTTTAAAGTGCTTGATTGACGATAGCGAGTGAATTTTTTACCTCTATCGAAAGCTTCTGTTGATGGGGAAAGCACTTCGACAATTAAACAAGGATGACGGATCATGTCAATCCGTCCTTTATCTCTCTCATCACAAGTTACTACTACATCGGGATAATGATATGGTCCTGCTTCTGATACTTGTACTTTCACATCAGAGATATAAAATTCACAACCCTTTTCGGCTAAAAAATTATCTAACTCACTACCTAAGTTAAAAGCAATACGGCTATGGGGTTTTGTTCCCCCAGTCATTGCGAATACTTCACCGTCAATATATTCATAACGGAGTTCTTGAGTTTTTTCCCATTCCAGGTATTCCTGGGGACTCATGTATTGAAATTGAGGATTAGCAACCATTGGTTATTTCCAAGTGATGGTATGACTTAATTCCATTTTACCAACTACCAATTACCTATTACCCATTACCAATTATCAATTATTACCTATCTACTAATCAAACAAGCTTCTTCTAATTCAACTAATAAATCTTTTTCAATTGGTTTAGTAGAAAAGATATCGTGTTTTAAATCTCCCCATTTTTTACCAGAACTAGTTTTGTGTAAACTAATAATTTCAGGGATTTGTGAAGACACCATGACTCGCACGGATTGCAGTTGTTCTAATAGTCTTGCTTTACGATAGTGGTGCGATTTTTGTAATCCCTCTTCTAACTGTGATGCGATTTCTTGGGGATTATGTTTCGCGTTATCAAGTAATAATAGATAATGCTCTTGGGGATGTTTTACGGGTACTAAAGTTTTAAAACAGCTTTCTTCTAAGGGTAAACTTTTTAAGACATCGCGAACAAAATCTGAATGTAATTTTTCACCAACTAAATCACTTACTTCTTTTTGTCTTCCGATAAATTCCAAACAAGGTGTATTTAGGTATGAATGGGTAAAACGTACTCTATCTCCGATACGATAGCGATAGAATCCACCTTTTTGAGAAATAATCATTTCATAGGTGTTTCCCTGTTTTAATTGGTGTAGCTGAAAAACAAACCCGCTTTCATCTATAAATTCAAAAAACACTTCATTTAGTACGGGTACGCATCCTTTTGCAGGAATTAAAGGAATAGTCATTGGTGCTTCTGTAGCGAGAAGTCCTTTTCCTTGTACCAAAACATTAGGAAATAAAGAACGTAAAAAATCAGCACCATCAGCAGCATTGGCGCTATCCCAACAAGATATTAGTTTAAGTTCGCTCCATAACAAATGCCAAGGAATTTTATCGCAATAAATTTTCTGGAATAGCTGATTTAATTTAGGATTTGTAGAGATTTGTTTGAATAAATGAGGTTGCAACAGCATTAAACGACGTTTTGCTGACATCTTTTCTTTCAATTCTAAAGCTAATTGTTTGCGATTATTTTGAATATAATCAAGGATAACTTTGAGAAAAGTTGGACTCCAGATCGATATTATTTCTAATTTTTCTGATTTTAAAAGCGTTTTAGCCAATTCATGTTTAAATTTTTCTGCATCGCGCAATTTGTTTAATCCAGGCGGAGAAACTAGAAAATTATTCATCAAAAACTTCAACCAACCATCTAAATATTCTGAATCATCTTGTAAGGATTGAAAGTTGGAATTATTTTTGAATTGTTCTTGCTGATTTTCTCCTAATTGCGGGGAAATACAAAAATATATTTTTCCAGTGTTAAATTTGGGGCCGTGTTTAATCAGATCGTACGCCCATATACAGAACATTTCATTGAAAGAGCGCCGCAAAGATTTAGTATAGGGAATTAATTTGGCTGAGCCACGACTTCCAGAAGTTTTTTCGTAAAAGCTAACTTTTTCCGCTGTAAGTAGCTGAGTTTTATCTTGCTGCTGTATATGAATCCAATTCTCAATATTATGGTATTCGATTATAGGAATGCGATGCCAATCATCAATCGTTTTTACACGCAAATATCTTCCATAGTCGCTTTTAATCAAGCTTTTTAATATTTGATTCTGGACTTTTTCCTGTGCAGCTTGGGGATTTTCTAAAGCCCGATAAAAATTATGGCTTGTGGATTCGATTAGTTTACTAAAAAGTTTGATGAGTAAGTTCATAGTAGGATAACGAGATTAAAATCTGTATTTATAAATGGATGAAAAAAACTACTTCCCGCAATATTCTAAGCTAAAGCCTGTATTCAATTACGATAAAATTAGCGGATTTACTAATTGATTATTATCCTGCTGACAATCTTTTTCGATCACCGTATTTGGATACAAACAGCTATTTGCAGGAATAAAAGTTTGGTCTTTCACAATTACACCGGGAGTAAGTTTAGAACCCGCTCCGATAAAAACATCGCTACCAATTTTTACTTTTTTTACATACAGCATCAAATCTTGTTTTTTCGGTTTAACAACGTGGGGAAAAATACCGCAGCTTTGCCCAAAAAGTACGCGATCGCCAATTTCAATTAAGGAACGATCGCCAATTTCTAGTGTGGGAGTCCAGTATACATTTTTACCAACTTTTGCTCCCCACAATCGCAACCACAGCGAAAATGCACCAGGAATCAGACGCAATGCCGATTCTAGAAAGCTAAAAGTGACATATATTAACTGTATTTGGTGACTTCCCCACCAAGGAGAATATTCTTTCCCCCCTAGATAACTAATTCCTTCTTCAATCTGGTAAAAATAGTCATGTATTTTATGGATTAATAATGGCAATCCATAGAAGGAAAACAATAAACTGGCAACGCTTAAAATTCCAGGTGAATAACAAACCCATAAGAAAGAGGTAAATCCTAGAAGCATCACAGCAGCAGGAAAAAAGGAAAGTATAGTGCTTGTTATAGTCATGGGTTTAAATATATCGATCGTGAAATTGTGTATGCTGACATCATTTTGTTCCTAATTTGGATTTCAAGTAAATTTTGAGCTTTAACATCCGCAACATTTGAAAGGCGATGTAGTTTAGTAATTTCCACGATATCCAGTTTATTAAGCACTAGTACCAATTGCTTTTAAAACACGTATAAATCCGGATGTAAGTATCTCAATCTACAATCTCTTTAAATTTTATGCCTGTAATATGAAGTAAAAAGAGTACAACTAGCAGTAGTTGAGATGATGTGTTATTACGCAAGTATTTGGATATTCATCGCAATTTTATATTCTCTATACTATCTATACTACTCAAAATGGCAAGAATAATTTTTTCGTCAAAGATAGATAATTATTAATACCTAATGAATCTGGAAGATTATCGGATTGATAGTAAGTTCCATGTATTTTATCCCAAAGCTTCAAATTTGCACCGTAGTTTCCCCGATCGCAATTGCTGGAATGATGCCAAGCATGATCTTGAGGTAAAATTAACCACGGTGATAAACAATAATATAACCATGAATTTACTTTTGGCGTAAAGTTACTGTGTCGCCATAAATCCAAAGCCGAACTTAAACTGATGCCTAAAATATACCAGTAAGGTTCTTGCAGCAAATACAGGAATAAAGAGTGAATCCATAGATAAACAATAAAGAAGCTTGTCCATAAAGTATTACGGGAAGTTCCTAACACGTCCATTTCTGTGACAGTGTGATGCACTTGATGCATAAACCATAGTTTTCGAGTGTGAAATAGACGATGATTCCAGTAATAGAGATAATCTACAAATACAAAACTTAGCGAGAAAGCAGCGATAGGATAAAGATTTATTGAAGCACGAGTATGTGGTAGCAGCAACTGGTAAAGTTGAAAAACTACAGTAATTTGTAAAAATGGGATTGCAATTCCCTGAAAAAATAAGCCAATACCGTCTAATAACCAATCCTCACGACTCTTTTTTCGCCATAGAAAGGGTTGTTTGCTATTTGTAACGGTTAATGCTAGAAGAATTACGAAGGTAAAGAAAACTAACATATTGATAAATCAGTTGTAATTTATACGATTTCAGGATTATATAATCGCTATACTTTAACTCAGGTTCTACCTGGGAATTTTTTGGAAGTGGCTGAGCCACTTCTTTTTTTGTTTGTACTTTACTTAAACCCAAAATTTTACCTCTACCGATTTATCCGGAAGTTGCCTTGGATCTTTTCCTGCTAAAATGCGATCGCGAATTGACTCGACAAAAATATGGATGGTGTCAGCAGGGGTATTAGCAAATTGGGTTCCATACTTTTCGATTACTTGCCACTGAATCTTTAAAGCTTGAATATCTTGCTGGATAATATGCTGTGTAGTCCAATGTACGAGGGGCTTTGCCAGTTTAGTCCATATGCCATAGTTATAGGTTACATAGGTATAAACCAAAGTGGAATCTTCTGTTTCTGGAATGCATTGGCTGGTGATGAAAAGTCTTCTGTTAGGGGATATATCGTATTCAACGCTGGTAACATTCGGCATATGAAAGCTATCGATATGGCGAATTTTATGATTTTTACGATTGAGAAATTTTGCAAACCAGCCTATATTATTGGTTTCGTTACGGTATTCTGCAAACACGCTACCGTTGCGTCTTTCTACAGTCATTTCTAGCTGTTGTTTGCTGGGTTTGCGAAAAATCCCAGGATGCACTGAAGCGGTATGAGGAACATCAATAAAATTTTCTGCACAGTTAGTGACGTTATTACGAAAGCGATTGATAACTTTTACAGTTTCCCATCCCGGCTGTTGGTACTCAGGCATTTTGAAAGGTGCAAATTCCTCCAAAGGTGACGATAAGCGCACGTAAACGAAACCATCTTCTTCTTTAGTTTGATAAAGTTGGTTTTTTCGCATTTTGCTTGAACAAAAATTCTCTCCTTCCGAAGGTACGGTAACAACCTTGCCGGTATCATCGTAAACCCAACCGTGGTAAGGACATTCGAGCTTGCCCTGACAAACTTTACCTTTTGATAAACGGGTATTTCTGTGAATGCACCTATCTTGTAAAGCAACAGGTTTACCATCTTCCCCACGGAAAACTGCCAGCCATTCACCTAAAATTGTTCGTGAAAGGACTTGATTTGGTTTTAATTGGTTGCTCAAAGCGACAACATACCAAAAATCTTCAAGTTTCATAATGTTGTTAGTGGATAGTTGTTAGTTGATTGAAATACCTGGCGAATGTAATTCACTGCTACACAGGCAAAGTCCACCTGCGTGGACTATTTTATTGTTGTAATTTGAATATTATTAGTTAACTGAATTTGACAAGCTAATCTTGCCTTTGGATTTTCTGGATCTAGTACTTCTAAAAGTTCTATTTCCTCTTCCGATGCAGGTGGAATATCTCCTTCTACAGCTACAATACAAGTGCCACAAATTCCAGTACGACAACCGAAAAGTATCGGTGAGTTTTCTACAGTTAAATGTTCGGCAAGGTTTTGATTTATTTCTAATTCAATCGGTTGATAATTTGTTTCTGGAAATTGAATAATACATTTTTTAGTCATATTTATAAGTTATTTACTATTAACTATTCCTAATACTCTTTAAGACGACTTATCTCTCTTAATTTCTTTCCTCTGCGTCTCTGCGTCTAGTAAGGTTTATTATCTTATAATGCCTCTACAAATCAATAATTTATTTTTTATTTGACCATATTGAAGGTTGAAGTCGATTTACATAGCTCATATATTTAACCAACGGCTCATCAATAGTTAAAAGAGCATTTGGATTATAACGAATATTGTCATAAATCATTCCATCTTCACCACGTAAGAAATAGTAAGCTAGTTTCGTCATAAATAACAAAAATCTACTTATCAACCAACCAATAATTCCTTTTCTTTTTTTAGTTATATAAATAGGCTGAATTCTAGTTTTTCTACCTTCTAAAGGTGTATAGGCATAAATCATATGCAAAGAAGGTATAAATCGCACTTTTTTCATGATAGTTAGCAATCCTATACAGCCATCGGCGTATCTCATGGTGTATTCGTAATCATCGCCGAGTATTCTTTTAGCAATTTTCTCTCTAGATGTAGTTTGTGGAAACTTACCACTAAGGGTAAAATCAATGATATTTCCAGATTTATTTTCCTCTAGCGATAAATCCATTTTGATATTTAGTTTATGTACGGTTTGAAGATGTTGAGCATCAATTCCGTTCATCATACAAATATGATGATGACAATTGCGTTCAAATGCTTTGTCGTATGATGTAACAAGAGATTTATTTTTTAATTCACCAAACTCTGCAATCTCTGGTGCTTTTTCCTCTGGATAAACCCAAATAAAACCATATTTTTCGTCAGTAGCATAAGATTGCAACTTGGCTTTTTGAGGAATATTTGATTGACAGGGAATATCTTGACATTTACCTTCACCATCAAATGCCCAATGATGGAAGAAACAGCGAATTAAATTACCATCGACTTTCCCAATTGCTAAATCGGTTCCTAAATGGGGACAGTAAGCATCTAATGCCCTAACTTCATTATCTTTACCGCGAAAAATCACTATTTTCTGTCCGCAAATAGTAAAAGATTTGGCTTTGCCTTGGGATATGTCTTTACTCAGACAAACTATATACCAACCTTTAGTAACAACGTCCCAATTATTAAATACTTCCATCTTTATTAATGGTTGGGTATTTTTGTTTTGTAATGAGTTCATGTAATTAATTGACTCTTATTGATTTTTAGCATCAAGAATAAACAGAATTGATCCGATAGTAAATAATATTCCTCCGCAGACAGAAGAAATAGAATAAAAGGATATCTCTTTAAATAAATCGATAAAAGAATTGTTCGTAAATAGAAGAGAACCAATTAGAAACAAATAACTTCCTAATAACGTATAGCTCATAATTAATCGTGTTGATTATTAATTACCCATTTTTTAAAAGCTTTTCTTTGCCGATTCAAATATCGAGAAGTAGAATTTTCAGCCATCAAAGACATTTCACGGTTGCTTTTCCATAGATAATCCAGAGATTGCAGATAAACTTTATAGGATTCCATCGCTTCATGATGAGTTTGAAAGCTGTTGTGTAACGCTTCCGTCTCTTCAGTAAAACAACGACGCATCATATCTTTCGCATCTGCATCGCTCATCCCGAAAATGCGCGATCGCAATACTTTGTAAATCGCTGAATACAGTGCAGCATCGTACCAAAATATCCCGTTGACTGCCACAGAACAATGATAATGGTCTTTTTGACAGCCGCGTACTCCTAAGTTTGCAACCAGTTTCTCAAAGTCGGTAGGAGGTTTGATGCAGTTAATTACATCGTGGGAAATTATAGTTGAACTATTAAAATGAAAGCTTTCATCCATAAAATGATAGTAGGAAATTTTTGCGGGGATGGGTGCATCTTCCGGATTAAGATGTTTTTGATAATAATTGCTGAGCTTATGTTGAACTAACTTACCGTTAAGAGTACGCACGCCCCTAACTGTAAAATACTGACAAGCAAGAAATGTATTATCTGCGGATATTAATCCAAAAGCTTGTAGCTGAAGTTTTTTCCATTGTTGCTTGAGCAAGTTGGTATCAGTAAACACCATAGTTTCTGTATAAGGGCCGCGCATTGGGTAGCTGAAAATACGTTCTTCAAACAGCTTTAATTCGACTTCTTTAGAGATGGTTTTGAAAGCATTAATATGGGCGCGTTCCTGTGAAGATTCCAAATCGAGCATATCGCAGATCGAACGAAAATCCTCTTGAGCATACAATCCAGCAGCGCTAGTTTGGTTAAAAAAGATAGTCGCAATTTCAGCAGAAATGATTTGAGAATAGTAAGCTACCCAGTAAAGTTGATTGAGAATAATTCTTTGACTTGGACTTGATTCTAACCATAAAGGCGTACCAAAAAGTAACGAGAACTCTTCTGGATTCCAGTATTCATTTTTGCAATCATCATACTTAAAATCAGTCGCAGCTTGATCTAATAATTCCGTACAATCTTGCTGTTTATTACGTTTATAGTTAATTTGCAACTTACGGCAGACTTGTTGATTTTCTAAAAGCATTTTCAATTATCAATTATCAGTTATCAATTAAGCTGATGTGCAGCTAAACTCTATAAAACGTTAGCGTTCACCGAAGGTGCGGCTCAGCGTGTCCGAAGGACATACAGCATATTTAGTTTTGGTGAAGTACATTCTGACGGGCAGGGATGCCCATCCCACAAGACTTTCGGAATATAGTTTTGTACCTCATTTAGCTGCAAAGGGCTGTAAATCTAAAATTATTGTAGTGCGGGCATCTTGCCCGCCAGAAAAATACAAATAAAATGCACGACACCCTACTTACAAATTTGAGAATATTTTTCTACTCTCTTTCTAAAAAACACATTGACTGGGTTTTAAAGCTTGAAAACTTCCCTTAATATCCAGATTTTCAAGTATATTTTTAGCATTGGGTAAATCAATCAAATTGCGTAACAATTTCAAGCGACTTCCACTATGATTTTCAGTATCAAGTTGTGCAAAAATATTAATTTTATCTTCTTTTGATAAATGTCCTTTGACTTGTTCAATTGCTTTAACAACACTTTGAGGCCCCAGTTGCACCATTTGTAAAAACATTGCTAATATTTCCACAATATATTGACTAGATTTACTTAGCGATATATTCTCAAACAGCGTTACTCCGGTAGCGTGATGTCGGCTTTCATCTTGCAAAAAACCTTGCAATATCGATTTTAATTGAGGATTTTGACAATATGAAGCAATACTGCGGTAATGAGTTAAACCCCACCCTTCTAAAACGACTTGCAGCACAAATAATAAAACTGTTTTATCATCGCTTTCTACCACCTTTTCCAGCAAATCTAAAAATGGGTTGTTGCTTACTTCCGGAGTCGGTAAAAAACTACTAATTTGTGCAAAATGGGTTACTTCATCCGCAGCAAATAAACCATAAAGCATTCTTTCCTCAGTGGTTTCTGCTAGCAAAATCATTTTCGCCATATAGCCCATGCCAGCTTTTTCGATAAAATAAGCTTCCTCCAAAATTCCTAAATTGCAAAGTTGTAAAATAGAACTTTGTTCCCCAGGTGTGGAATCTTTAAAAATTTTGACTTTATCGAGATTAAAATAATTAGCATTCCAGTAATTAACTAAAGTAGATCTATTTTCATAATATCTATTTGTTTTTTCAAGTGCTGAAGATAGAATTCGATTTAATTTATCTTTTGAATTAATATCAGGTAAATCTAATCCAGCAATAGTATATTGTCGATCCATGATTTTATATTTTAAGCTACTAACTAAGAGTTGAATATCTGAAAATTTATTAAAAGGGTTTGTAGTAGCGCTTCAGCGCCTCCGGATTCATGAGGCGCTGAAGCGCTACTACGAACTTTAATTATTCATGACTTATAAAGTGGAGCTGGCAAAAGTTCAAGTTTATTTAAGCTTATTAAAAATGATAAAAACGTAAATTGAAACCTACTAATATAAACATTAAAGTAAATAAAATATTCTATTCTTAACTTTCCTTCTTACTCTTGCGATTTTAAACAGCTGGGAATAACCATAGGATGAGATTCTTTTTCAAAGCTACGATCTTTCGGTAAAACCATAGGATGAGAATTCTCTTCAGTTTTGTTATTCGCGAATTTTTTTCCCGGTATAAGCATCTCCGAGTCCTCATGAGGGCAGATTTCGGCTTTTTTCTGAGAATTTGCACCGCAAGCAGCAAAAATAATTACTATCAGGGAGTTGAAAAGGATTGAACGAACTGTAAGGGCTTTTTTCACGATCGAATATTTGATTAATATATTTCTTGTAATTATTGTTGTTTGGTTAACCTTCAATCTAGTTGTTTCAATTTTTGTAACGCTTTAGTACTCCACCACATTAAATCTCCAAATTCCGTAAAGTGAGGCGCTAAAGCGCTACTACAAACCTAATTAATCATTCGCTTCTCCTTTTGATTCCACCATCTCTGCTTTTTTTTGTCTTTGTCTTTCTTGTTCCTCGTTTATGGGTTCCCAACTTTCCCAACGTAAGGCTTTTTGTGTTTCTACATTTTGGATAAATTGCAAAATGGCATTATCTGCTTTAGTTGGTGTTTGAAAGTCGAAGTTGATTGTTTGAAATATCTGAGTATCTCCGGAAGCAAAGTAGTTACCCACCAACTTTGTCAGCAAAAGTACCGCTCTGTTGAACAACCAACCGAAAACACCCCGACGCTTTTTAGTTATTAGAATGGTTTGTCCCTCTGCTTTCCCGCCTTCAAGCAAACGCAAAGCAAACATAATATGAAAATGTAGAAAATCGGGTCCTAAAGTTACTGTGCCAATACTTCCATACCAATAACACATATTATAAGTAACGGCTTTTTTGTAAAAAGGGCGGATTAATTTCATCAGAAACGAATCTTCGCCACCCCTAGTAATGTTGTTAAAAATAATCGCATTATCATTGAGTTGCTGCTTGCGAAAAACAATCTCTAAGGGTAGATTGTGAACCGTATTAAAATGATGAGCATCGATAGCATTAATCATCACCACGTTGGGATGACAGTTTTTCACAAACTCAGAAGTTACAAGACTATCACATTCATAATTTTCTAATTCTGGAACAAACGGTAAGGGTTGAGCATGAGTTTCACCCACCCAAACCCATATCATGCCGTATTTTTCGGCAACGTGCCAGGTTTTCAACTGCAACGGAAGACTCGTTCCCAAACAAGGAACATCAACGCAATTACCTTGACTATCAAACTTCCAATTATGAAATAAACAACGCAATCCCTTACCTTCAACTTTACCTTCGGCAAGGTGAGCGCCCATATGAGGACACTTAGCGTCAAAGCAAACTAGTTCACCATCAATATTCCGGTAAATTGCTAACTCTTTACCCAGTAACGAAACCGCTTTGACTTGTCCTTTTCGCAACTTTTTGGCAGGAATAGCCCAATACCAACCTTCAATAAACCGCCTTGGATGGTTAAATATTTGCGTGTAACGATATGAACTAATAGTATTTGGTACGGCTTTCATGTCATTTTCATTACCGGAAGTTCCGGGTTTTAAATAAGTTGTATTTAAAAGCGTTATATCAAGGATGAGTAATTTTTAGTGTGTTGAAAGCATCACCTCGAAACTATTCAACGCCCTCTATTTCAACCCGACCGCATTTTTAGTTTTAAAGCGAACTTTGAAACAGGACTTTTAAACCGGAATTTTAAAGTCGGAATTTTTATCTTCGCTCTTACAATTTGTATTTGCAAACCACATTCTACGTCCGGCACGAGTCAAATTTTCCTCGCAAATCTCCGTAAAACAAACTAATTCATCACCATTAAGATGCCCTGGGTTGAGCGTCTGGAAAAACTGAATATGCGGATCTCGCAATCTTTGAACGGGTATACCGTGCAAGCCATCTCGGAGTTTGTGGGGATGGGGAAAACGAACCACACCAGTTTTAATATTATAATTTTCGCCAAAACGTTTGACAGATAAATCTTGCATCAAATTCAAAATACGTTCGGGGGTTACGGAGTCGTAGCAGGGATAAAACTCTTTCCAAAATAAGGGTAAAAAACGATAGGTGCGATAACCACCAGAAATTAATAGCCAGTAGAGTTTTCCTTTACAGTATTCCCGGCGTAATTTATTTATCGAAGCTATCCAGCCCGTAGATAGAGCCGAACTTGACCAAGCGGTAGGATCTACAATAGTATCTCCAGAAAATACAATGCTAATATTTTCACCTTCAAAATAGGTGTCGTACATTAGTAATGTAGAAAAACCTTTTAATTGATTTGTTTCTTCATCTTTAATTAAGATTACCCAATTTTTACTATCCAAATCGTTGTTGAATACGTCTCTCTTAACTCCTTCAAAGTGATTCGTTAAAAGCGCAAACATTTCTTCTACATCCAAAGCCGACAAATCGCTGGTGCTAATTAAATTACTATTCATTTTTATCAATATTTTCTATTTACTTATTATCAACTATAGTTTTTTATTCTAGAAAGTTATTAAATGTATGTGTCAGATAGTTATCTGTCCAGGGTATTTTCACAGAAAAATATATCTATAAATAAATCCTAATAGATTGATATGCATAGCTTTGAGATTGTGAACTATCTCTTTTACAAAAAATATCCCGCTCAATTAATAATATGAATTATTGTAAACTACTAAAAACTTCATCCCGCTTCATGTCGATTCAGCTATGTTCAATTAATATCTTAGTGATTGTTATATCTTCTAAGCAAAATGATAAATAATAGTAGACTATCTGACTAGAAATTGATGTTGAGAATATAAAAAAAATATCTAAATTTTAGTGGTTTGAGTATTCTTTAATAGTAATAATGGCAAAATATACTTTAGATAGGATATTTATTTCATTTGCTGTAGTGCAAGCATTTTGCTCGCGACTCCATATAAATAAGGAGTTATTTATTTCCTCCCCATAAATATTAGTGTAAAAACCTTATGCTTCCGGTAATAGAAGCGCGATCGCCATGCTATTACTTTCAATATAGAATAATTTATCTAGCAAGCCGGTGTTATCTTTATTTTCTTATTTTTTTATACTTCATTGTAGTTACCTACTCCGTATTTCGTTAAAAATATTGAGTCTTTATCAAAAAAACTAGCTCCCATGAAGTGAAAAGCTAATTTTTACAGACTCTACAGTCGAGCTAATCCCTGATATAGGGCATATTTACCAGATATATGTTCGATTCCATGTAAAATGCGCTACAATAATTCCAGCTTTGGCTGACGACATAATTTTAGTGCATCTACATTTAAAGTCAGGGTTGCATCTTCAAACTCAATTTTTTTTCTACGTAATGGCATCTTAAGATTACTGTTGCTACTTCTCTACAAGATAGCTGAGCAACTAATTTTACTGTTTTATAACAATTTGATTCTCTTTGAGAAAGATTTCAGCAAATTTCTCAGCAATAATTGTGATTTTGATATAAAAACCCTCAAAATGGGCAAACTAAACTGAAAAAATAATTAAATATTTTTGCACTTTTTGCTTGGATAGAATATCAAGTAATTTTGGATTTACGATTTTAAATTTTAAATTATCTCTGAAAGTATTGCCATAGCTGAAGTTACAGGCATATTTTTTGAATTATTTAAAGCTAAAAATCTAAAATCTGTTATGGCTGACATAAAAACTTGATTTTGGGGGAGCATCTCAATTTTTTTAACATATTGTAGTGGGAGCGTCTCGCTCCCTCGTAGTAAATAGCGAGCTCGTACTACTAATTTAAATCCGTAGGGATGCTCCCAATTTTGGGGTTAGCTCTATCTATCTAAATTAAAGCTGCTTTGTTTAATTATTCTAATCCAGGGAAAAATCTACATATTATGTACGACTTAACTAAATTTACTCTTAGGGATATGTCAGAGTGCGGTTTAGCGCTACGACAAATTGCAGAAAAATCTGATTGCATGGAAGATGCTAGTAATTTAATTATCAAATATTTTTACGAAAATTTTATTAATAAAGATACTGGAGAAAAATCTTGCATTCTTGTACGCTTTTTTAAAACTCATACCTACGAGAAACTAACTCCCGAATTACAAGAATTTGCACGGGATATATTAGCTCAAAACAAGGTTGCCGATGATTTAAAATGTTTGACTTTACTATCTACTGCGGGTGAACTTCCAGAATGGAATTCTCGCTATAAATCAACAGCACACAAAGCAATACCACTTGCAAGTGAAGATTCTATACATCGCATACCAATGATTTCGCAATTGATTAGACAAATGGGTTTAAATCCTGGAACACTATTACAAACCGATGCCGATTTATTAATTGATAGCGAACAGAAGATGTATAACGTATTTTATGTTCCTAATGCTTTGGGTAGCTCTTATATTCCTTGCCAAACATCTTTCGTAATTCCGTTCGGAGTCAAATCTGTGATTGGATTTGGTGGATTATTGCCTACTGGCAATATGTTTACGATTTTGATGTTTTTGAGGATAGTAGTTTCCGCAAACAATTGTAGATTTAATACGTCCTTTAGCCCTAAATGTTAAAACTGCGATTCTTCCTTTTGATGACGGCAGAATTTTCAAAGAACCTCATCAAGTATCTATTAACGAAGACAATATTTTACAGCGCCTAAATTCTAAAGTTGGCACTTTAAATCAGTTACTAAATGTTTCCGAACAATCCACTATTACTCAGTCAGATCGTTTAGAGAAAGCAATTATCAACCTTGAGCAAACTTTGAATCAGCTTCAGAAAACTCAAATTCAACTAGTACATAATGAAAAAATGTCTAGTTTAGGTCAGATGGTGGCAGGTGTTGCTCATGAAATTAATAATCCTGTAAGCTTTATTCATGGAAATCTTAACTACGTAGAGGAATACAGCCAAACTTTACTCAAATTAATCCACTTGTATCAACAGAAAGATGCCGACGATTTAGAACAAATTCAACAAGAACTTGATTTTGAAGAATTAGATTTTATCAAAGAAGACTTTATCCAAATTATTCGGTCGATGAAGGTAGGAACTGAACGTATTCAAGAAATTGTTAAATCTCTAAGAATTTTTTCTCGCTTAGACGAAGCAGAAATTAAACGGGTTGATATTCATTTAGGTATCGATAGTACTTTGATGATTTTACAAAGTCGTTTAAAAGATCAATCCACTCATTCAAATATTGAAGTAATAAAAGAATATGGCAAATTACCAGAAATAGATTGCTATCCCGGTCAACTAAATCAAGTATTCATGAATATTATTGCTAATGCGATTGATGCTTTAGAAGAACAAATAGGTAATAGAGGATGGGCAACAGAAGATAATAAAAAAGAATGGAACAAAGATATTTTTAAACCTTTTCAAATTCGTATTCGTACTAAAGTTTTAAATGAAAAATGGATATCTGTTAGTATTTCTGATAATGGTTTGGGGATGACAGAAGAAGTTAGTTCTAAATTATTCGATCCATTTTTTACAACTAAAGAAGTCGGAAAAGGTACGGGATTGGGATTATCTATCAGTCATCAAATTGTAGTAGAAAAACATGGCGGACAACTCAAATGTAATTCTGTACTTGGAGAAGGTACGGAATTTGTAATAATGCTTCCGATTAATTCGCTTTAAAGAAAGTGCTGTATGATTTTACTTCACTAGATTCGTAGTAAGGAATTTAGTCTTCAGATTAAGAGAACTGAAGTTCTTACTACAAACCATTATAAAGCCTTATCAAAGTTTCGTTTTTAGTCTTGCATTAACCGTTGGCGATCGACTTTCCCAAAGACGAACTGTTTTATCGAAACCACCGCTAGCAAGAGTTTTTCCGTCAGGGCTGAAAGCGAGGGAACTTACCCAGTCTGAATGCCCGTAAAGCGTACTTAATAAACTACCTGTATTCAAATCCCAGATTTTTATCCCGTCTTTACCACCGCTAGCTAAAGTTTGTCCGTCTGGATTAACTGCGATCGCAATCACTGAGTTAGTATGCCCGGTGAAGGTTTGCAATACTTCTCCAGAATTGAAATTCCACATTTTCACAACGCGATCGCTACTAGCGGTAATCACATTATTTCCATCCGGTGTAAAGGCTATAGCTTTAACTTCCCTCTGATGCGCTTGGAATCCGCGAATCAACCTTCCACTTTGCAAATCCCACAGTTTCACAATACCTTTATTGTCGCCGCTAATTAATGTTCTACCATCGGGGCTAATTGCTACGGTGTAAATTAAATTATCAAACTTTGCTAATCTCCCCAAAGGACGTTGTTGCAACAAATCCCATATCCTAATTCCATCTAAAGCACCGCTAACAAGAACTTTACTATCTGGAGTCACCGCGATTGAAAGTACGTTACTGCTATGTGCCCTAAAGGAACGGATAAATTTGTAGCTTTCCAAACTCCAAATATTAACGGAGTTATCAGTACTACAACTGACTAAATGTCTACCATCTGGGGAAATTAACAAAGATTGTATCGATTCTTGATGTGCTTTACGAATCTCACCCAAGCGTTTCTTCTTTTTCAAATTCCATAAACGAATAATACCATCGTTGTTAGAACCTCCGCTGACAAGCATTCTACCGTCAGGGCTGAAAGTTACAGCTTTAACGGCTCCTTTATGGCCTTTAAAAGTATGACTTAATTGAGGATTCGTAAAATTATTTGCAGCAGTTGAACCTATAATAACTTGTGCAGTAGCTGGCTCAGTCAATGGTAATTGAGTAATACCCACAATACCTACTGCTCCCATTAATACCGGCATAAGGTTTTTTGCGACAAATATTTTAGATTTAGAAGCTAAGATCTCAAATACAGAGGAATTAATAAAGCTGGACTTTATAAAGTTATGATGAAATATTTTCATGGTTTACAAAATAATCTAAGCAAATACCCTTAAAAAGCATAAAAGAGGGTTTCCCCTCCTCAAAATCTATTTTGCCTTGTACATCAAAGGTTTGCCAATAGACAGTAATTTTCGATAATTGATATTTCTTTCCTAAAAATGTTTGAGACGTTGCATTACAACGTCTCTACATTGTTTATGTAGCTTTTTATTCAACTTTTCAACTTCGATCTTTAATGCCTACTGTGGTGGTTTCTTCTTAGAGATACTCAACATTGGCAACGACGAATTAGATGAATGGGGAGGTAAATATAATTGTTTTGCAGGTTCATCCGAATTTTGTAAAGTAGGACTTTGTTTAATCCGCAACCACCTGATAATTAAGGCTGTTCCAGCAGTTCCTAAGCCAAAAACAAACAGTGCCCAACTGTCATCGAATCCACCTATGAGTGCATCCACTATTCCCATCGTGATTAATATGGTGATTAGCGGTTCTTTACGGTAGGCTGATTTTACAATACGAGGAAATACAGCATTCATCACAGCGTGTTTTCAGTTCCCCTTAAGTTAATTGTTTACTAATATAGCGATATTGCATTATAGACGCTTAATATCAAAGCATTAATACTATTATAATTTTATTCAACAGGCAAGTAAGGAATTCCCTAACTTTACTAAAAGTTTAGCTTCTATTCAGTTTAGCTATTATCCCTCGTCTTTATATTTAATTGCAAGTTCACAATAGCACTTATATCAAAGACAGGGAATAGGGAGTAAGAGATTGTAGGGCAAGGGGAGATGAATATATTATTTTGATTTTGTCTCGACCGTTTTTCTTGCTTAACTAAAAAATAATTCCTCTTTAGCGGATAATTTCAACGTAAAAGTTAGGATTAGAAGCAAGATAGTTTTTATTTAAGTACTTGTGCAAAATTAATTAAATATTTTCTTTGGCTAGGGAACATTCATATCACTGAGCAGTAAATATATAAATAATGCAGGCTTGACTACTTAAATTAAATTTTAGAGACAAATCTTGAGGGAATCGAAAAAACCGGGTTTTTAAATGAATCGATCGGTTTTTCTAGTTCACTCATTATCAAAAAACCCGGTTTTAACTAAAAGTAATGCTTTCTAATTACTCACCGCCGCGATCGCACTCTTATTTGTTGCCTAAAAAAAGACTATCTCAGCCCCAACCATGCTAAAACACCTTGATTGGTTATACATTCAATCGCCACCATTATCACAAAACCAATCATTGCAGCTCTACCATTTAAACGTTCTGCATACTCGTTAAAGCCTAATTTTGGTTCTTCCAATCTGGGTGTAACGGTTGGTTGTGGTTGCTGTACTGTCATTGAAAATACCTCCTTATATAAAGATCGACATATTCGATCGGATTTAAATTTTAATTGCACTGCTTGAACTAGCAATATTCAAAATTAAGGCAATACAACTACAATTTACAAAATTTTACTATTTTTTATATAACGTAACAAGGCGCTGGTGGTGGTTAAAACAGCTAATTGTAAGGCTCCGCCGAAGAATTGAGGGTATGTAAGATGAAATTGGTAGTATTTAATTCAGCATGACTGCTATTAAATTGACAGACTACAGTTAAAGCAATATTGAAGCTGTAAGTTAATTTAGGGGCAGTATATGGAAATCGGTGTTCCCAAGGAAACAAAAGATAGAGAGTTTCGAGTAGGGTTAAGTCCTTCCAGTGTCAGGGTTTTAAAGGAAGCAGGCCATAATATTTTTGTAGAAACCAAAGCCGGTACTGGTGCTGGATTTACAGATGACAATTACGTAAGTGCGGGCGCACAAATTGTTACCACACCTGAAACTGCTTGGAATCGTGAATTAATTGTAAAAGTCAAAGAAACCGCTACAGGCAGAATATAAATTTTTGCAAAAAGGGCAATTACTATTTACTTATTTACATTTAGCAGCAGATAGAAAATTAACTGAACATTTAATTGATTGTGGTGTAACGGCGATCGCCTACGAAACAGTAGAGCAACCTGGTGCGAATAAGTTACCTTTGCTTACTCCGATGAGTATAATTGCCGGTCGTCTTTCGGTACAGTTTGGTGCTAGATACCTTGAAAGTCAGCAAGGTGGAAGAGGGGTACTTTTAGGTGGAGTACCAGGAGTTAAACCGGGTAAAGTCGTAATTTTAGGTGGTGGTGTAGTTGGTACCGAAGCTGCAAAAATTGCCGTCGGCATGGGTGCTACAGTACAAATTTTAGATATTAACGTCGAACGCTTATCTTATTTAGAAACATTATTCGGTTCCAGAGTTGAACTGCTTTATAGTAATTCTGCCTATATTGAAGAAGTAGTTCCTCAAGCGGATTTACTTATAGGTGCAGTTTTAGTCTTAGGAAGACGAGCGCCTACCTTAGTATCTCGCGAATTGATCAAAAAGATGAAGCCCGGTGCAGTAATTGTAGATGTTGCCGTCGATCAAGGTGGATGTATTGAGACTTTACACCCTACATCTCATACAAATCCAGTTTATGAAGAAGAAGGAGTAATACATTACGGCGTACCTAATATGCCAGGTGCCGTACCAAGGAGTGCAACTCAGGCACTAAACAATAGTACTTTACCCTATGTACGACAGTTAGCGAATGAGGGAATAAAAGCTTTGGTTAATAATCCAGCATTAGCGAAAGGATTAAATGTAGATCATCATAAAATCGTGCATCCAGCCGTAAAAGAAGTATTTCCAGATTTGGTTTAAGATAATTGCAAAATGCCCGCAGCCTCCAAGGCTGGGGCTACAATTACAAAGATCGAGGGACGATCTAAGCTATATTTTTTTAATAAGGAAAGCAAATTACGTTAAAAATTGGGTTTTAAATTGGAATAAAAATTTTTTAATACCTAGTACCGCTGCGCGGAAGTAAAAAGTCAAAAGTAAGAAGTAAAAAGTATTATATGATAAGGCTTTCAAACTTTTTAAATGGGTGCTTTATTTACGCCGTACTGTACTAGCACGCTAAAACCTTGCTATAAAAGGCTTTAATATATATTATACGATAATTATCTCAAAAAAAAACTCAGATTACTTATTAATACTGTCTTATTTACTGTTCCCTCTTGTACAACTTTTTAATTAGCGTACCGAGTACAGAATAACCTTTTTTTATAATTATTTTGAAATCAAGTTTTTCCTTAATCTATCAAAGAAGTAATTTATTCATCGTCCTAAAACAATTAAAAATTAAAAATTACCATTACCTGAAGTCTGAAGCTTAAAGCGGTATAATAATTCTTTTATATTTTTCTCCTTAAAAGGAGAGGCTTGTATCCTTAATTTTGAATTCAAAAAATGATCAACTAGTATTTAGAGGGAACAATAAAATGCCGAAAATATCTGTTATAATTCCCGCTTATAATGCAATGAATTATCTTCCAGATACTTTAGATAATCTTCTGAAGCAAACATATAATGATTTTGAAATAATTATTGTTAATGATGGTAGTTCCGATAGCATTGAACAATGGTTTTCTCAACTCCAAGATCGGCGAGTTAAGCTGATTTCTCAAGAAAATCAAGGGGCGGGATTAGCAAGAAATACAGGTATAATTAATGCCAAAGGCGAATATTTAGCATTTTTAGATGCAGATGATATTTGGGAATCAACAAAACTGGAAAAACAACTACGTATTTTGGAAGAAAATCCAGAAGTTGGATTAGTATATACTTGGGTCGAATATATTAGTGAAACAGGTCAATCTACAGGTAGAATTGTTAAGCATCAGGCTGAAGGTAATGTTTGGGAAAAACTCATAAAATGTAATCTTGTTGAATGCGGTAGCGTTGCAATGGTTCGTCGCAGTTGTTTTGATGATGTTGGCATATTCGATCGGAATTTAAGTTCATTTGTTGAAGATTGGGATATGTGGCTGCGTATTGCTTCCCGTTTTCCTTTTAAAGTGGCTAAGGAAGTTTTAGTATATTATCGACAACACCCCAATGGGGGTTCTAAAAATTGGCCATCGATGGAAGAAAACTATAAAATAGTGATTGAAAAAGCTTTTTCTTCTGCTCCAAATAAATTAGAACATTTGAAGAATAAATCCTATACATCAGCTTATCTCTGTCTAGCTTGGAAGCCCTTACAAAGCAGCATTCAAGACTATAAAAAAGCTATTTATTTTCGTAGTTTAGCAATTAAATACTATCCCCAGACTTGTTTATCTAAAGAATTTTTCAGACTGAGTTTAGCAATCGAGATTCAGCGCTGGTTGGGAAATGAAGCTTATCAAAAGTTTCTCAAGTTATTTTTTCTACTGCGGAGATGTACGACAGCAATTAGTAAATAATATTAGCCCTTTAGGTTATAGCCGTACCTAGTGTGCGAAAAATACAATCAAAATCATCTACGGATTTTATCAGGCTAACTCAACCTTTAACCTTTAACCTCAAGACCGTAATATTTGATAATATCCCCACAAATTCTTTCTTTCTTTTGTCGATATCAATGGCAGCATTAATAATAATATAGAGAAGTAACGCAATGGACTTTCAACTGTACCTAAAAACAATACAGTTACCGAAAGAGTAAACCAGATCGAAGGGGTAATATAATTTGGTTTACCAAGTTCTTTTGAAACATATAAATGTAGAACAATATAACTGATTAAAGTACAGACTTCAGCCCATCCATATCCAACTATGCCGATACGAGGTACTAGTAACAACGCAGTTCCCCCGAGTATGACTACATTAATTAAATGAAACCAAGCAACTTGCATATTTTTGCTTAATAAATAAAGAGCGGAAATATGTAAATTAAATATTGAATTGGCTATATAGCTAACTGCAATAAATGGATACACATCTAATACCGGGTCCCATTTTTGACCAAAAACAATACTCAAGACTATTGGTGCTATTAGGGAAAAACACGCCATTGGTAATCCGACTATCAAAGCTAATAAATGCATTCCTTCTTCAACGCTATAAAGCAAGCGAGCTTTATTGTCTTTAAATTTCGCTAAAGCCGCCATTGCTAAACGCCAAGCAATATATTTTACGAAGGAAAGTATTTCTACCAAGCGGATGGCTAAAGCGACAAAAGCAACAGCTTCTGCACCAGCAAAACGTCCTACAACTACCAGATTTACCAGCGATCGCAATTCCCAAGTCCAGCTAGAAGCGGAATAGGTAAAGCCAAAGCTCAACATTTGTTTTGCTAATTTCGGGTTCCAGCACAAGCCGAATTTTAAATTAGCACCTAACTGACTAAGTATAAAGAAGATATGTTGTTGAACTAATAAACCTACTGCGTGCGACCAAGCACCAGCCCCTTGAAACGCCAACGGTATGGCAATTACGTAGTAGCTAATTTGACTTATTAACTCATTGAAAGCAACACGTTTATAATTCAGGTCGCGTTCGAGTTTCACCGTCGAAGGTACTTTTAAAAGAGTCGGAGGAATTGTAAAAGCTAAGGCTAATAAAAGTGGTGAAACTTGCTCAATTCTGAGAAAACCAGCAATAATATCTCGGAAGAACGCCATACCCAAAGTCAGAACTATACTGATACCAAGTAAAATTGTGAAAGCTTGATTGTACTCTTTCTGGTCTGGATTCTCAGTTTGACGCACCAGATAAACATCCAAACCCCAAGGGCCCTAAACGGTGAAGAAAAACAGCGATTCCCGAAGCAGCACCAAAAAAACCAAATTGCTCCGGGCCAATAATTCGCGTCACAAAGATAATGCTCGACAAGCTGAGTAAAATACCCAAACCTTGGCGGATAACCATAATAAATCCGCCTTTTACGGCTTGATTACGTAATCCCATATATATTTAAAATATTATGTATGTTTGCAATGGATTTGGGCATTGGGAATTGGGCATTGGGCATTCTTTACTACTCCTTACTCCCTACTTACTACTCCCAACTTATTTAAGGACTATCATGAAACGGTACCAGCCCTAAGCTTACCCAAGGTTTTCTTCAATCCTCGGACTTTGCCGTAAGTTTGAGGTCCAAATAAAGCTAATATCATGATGGCGACACTCAAACGTAGATATATTGATGTAAAACGTATTTCAGGGTAATGGTGTACGGCCTGTTGACGGTAATACGCTGCTTGTTTGTAGTCTTTTTCTTCGTCATTAGCCAACCAAGCGGCTAAGATATTCATCCATCCATAGCTGCGGTTTTTTAAATAAAGTAATTTTTCTGGGACATTTTGAAAGGTTTTTTCTATTACCCTAGATAGTTCGGGAACTATTTTTTTATTGCTTTTAGTTGTATTCTGAGGATGCCTTCTATAGAGAGTTAAAGGTTCTTTGATTACTGCAAAAGGATAACAGCTCGCGATACGAGTCCACATATCCCTATCTTCACCAATAGATAAATCTGAATCGAACAGACCTACTTTATCAAAGCATTCAGCCCGAATCATTGTAGAACTACCAGTGGATATCATATCTCGAACCACGATTTTTTCCCATACATTTCCCTCAATATGAGAAATAAGTGATACCCCTATAGGCTGACTAAATTGGTCTATAAAAGCTGTCCAGGTATAAGCTAAACCTACTTTGGGACTAGCTTCGAGACGATTCACTTGTTTTTCTAACTTTGTCGATTCCCATAAATCATCAGCATCAAGAAAAGCTATATACTTCCCTTGAGAGTTGCGAATTCCCGTATTTCGTGCTGCGGACACACCCTGATTTGCTTGCGAAATCAACTTGACTCGCGAGTCTGTTATTTGTGAAACCCATTCCACAACATTATCTGAACTACCATCATTAATAATCAATATTTCAAAATCGCTGAAAGTCTGCTTAAAAACACTTTCTAGAGTTTCCGGCAGATAATTCATCGCGTTGTAAACTGGAATAATTACAGAAAGTTTTGGCATAGTTCGATTTTGGATTTTAGATTTTGGATTTTGGATTTTAATAACGGATATTTTTGGAGTTAGGGATTAGGAGTTAAATTAGGTAAGTCGGCGTAAAATATAATTGTGTTCTGTCATTGCGTTACCCTAACGGTGAGGCAAGCTGAACACGGAGTGTTCCCAAAAGCGGGAATGGAGGCACGACGACGCATTCAGCCGAGCTGCGGTTAATCCCAATCGTTTTGAGGCTTTTACTTTCCGTTACATAGTTAGTACGAGCCTACTAATTAAATTATTTTTAAAGCTATTTTTAAAGCTATTTTTAAGGCTATTTTTTAAATAAATTTATCAAATAATAATATCTATCCAGCTTGCTCCTGCTTTCTTTTAATAGTTGCTAAAATCACATCTCTGTATTTTAAAGCAATAGTATCAGAATTAAATCTTAAAACGTTATTTATAGGTTTTTGTTGCCAATTTTGTTGCAATACTTTTATTAATGTGTCTGCATATATTCGTGGGTTCGTAACATCACATAAGATACCGCTATTGCCGACAATATAACGCCGCATTTCGTCATCAGTTGCAACTATTGGTAAACCACTCGCCATCGCTTCAATATAAGCAAAACCAAAAGGTTCATTAATAGAAGGAAGTGTAAACATATCGGCACTACGATATACTTCGGGCATTCTTTTAAAAGGAAACGTACATATTTTAAATCGATTTGAACCGAGTAATTTATCGCCTCTAATTTTAAAATATTTTTTATCTGGCCCATCTCCGCATAGCAATAAACTTGCTTCAGGCAAACGAGCAACCGCGTCGATAGCTAAATCTACTCTTTTATGATTATTACGATTTAAGGAAGCGACACACAATATAATTGGTTTTTTCAAACCAAATTCCATCTTGCTTCCTTTGGGATTAAACTGTTCTAAATCAACTCCATTGGGAATAATACTTACAGGTTGCGTTGATTTAATATTGCGAGCTAATTTAGCAGTTTTATCATCATAAACTATTAAATGGTCGGGAGAAAAATGCAAATTGCGTTTCAAACATTTACCTCCAGCTAATAGATTATTATGTTCGGTATAGAGTATAGGAATACCTTTTATCGCACGTACTAGAGCAGCAATTGCTAACCCACCATAATCATTACAAGGGAATATTAAATCGGTAGAATTATTTAAACAATGAGTCACGCAGGGTAAAAAATTAGTTAGATGTTCAATTATAATTTCGGGATGATTTACAAAGCGATGTAATAAATTTTTAATCAACGGTTGATTGATAAAATCATAAGTATAAGCGCGAGGAATACCACCAGAAGGAAGAGAAAATTCACCGCACTCAGCACCACTTAAAAGTTCTACGTCAAAGTAATTACTAAGACGACGAGAAATTTCGATTGCAAAAACTTCTGAACCACCGCTCCAATTAACTCCCGCGCTGGGATGAATGATGGTTATTTTGTAAGAATGTTTTTTGTTATTTAACAGTTGCTGCCGATTCTTTGTAGATTTGATTAGTTGTTGAATCATTCTATTTTACATTTTCAATTCCCAATTTCCAATTCCCAATTGCCCTTTAATCTTTTAGTCATCATTAATTACAACCACAAAATCTAAAGTGAAAAATAGCAATCTATTTTTAATGATTTTATATTTAGTAATACCCGCAGCTTCTAGTCTTTTGCACAAATCACTTAATGACAACAAATACATATATTCTTCAGCAGCCCATCCTTTACCAACAAAGTGTAAAAAATGGTCAAATACTTTCTTGGGCAAAAAATGCAATAGCGGTATGCGTGTATGAACTTCAATCGGAAAATATCTATTTGGAGTTGTGATAAATGCCCGTTTTGCTACTCTCTTAATCTCCTTTAAAAAAATTATTTGTTCTTCCTCATCACCGACGTGTTCTAAAACAGCATTTGACCAACAAATATCAAAAGTTTTGTCGCTAAAGGGGAAAGTTTTACCGTTATATGTGACAATTTCTAGCTGTGGATATCGTTTTGAAGCTTGTTTCTTTTTGACTGCAATTGCTTCTTTTGGTACTTGAAAATCGACCTCTTTTCTAGCGTGAAGATATGCTTCCGGTGTTTCTAGACATAAAGCCGTTATTTGTTCGGTTTGAGGATAATGTTTCTCTAAAAAATTATCTGTATCGCTATATTCTTCTTCACTAAAACCAATATCTAAAATAGTACTTTGAGTAGTTGGTCTAATTTCTTTAAGAAAGGATTCCCATTTACGTTTGCGATTCCAACCAGATACTTGATAAGCGAATGACATATTATAAACTCCTGCGGACAATCTATATTTTTGCAATAAGGAGTAGGGTAGAAGGGGAAGAGTGGGAGAAATAACTCCTAACTTTTAACTCGCTACTTACTACTTGCTACTTACTACTTGCTACTCCTAACTCCTCCCCATTCTCCCAATACTTCGATTCCCAACCTAATACCGCAAATAACAAACACCAGTAGAAAAACAATGTTGTGTGACTCCAAACATTATCAGTGGTCATTCCTACAAGTATTGCCATAAAAATGGCTATCATAATTGAAGACAGTTTGCGACGCGGACTTGATATCGCAGAAGACTGCAAATATTTAATCAAACGAAGCATTTTCACTCCTAAAAATATCATAAAACTAGTGAATCCGATAATTCCCGTTTCTGTAAGGAATCTAAGATAATCGTTATGAGCATAATTTTCAAAATAGGTGATATATTTACTTGTACCCAAACCATATCCCAAAAAGGGTGATTCTTTCCAAGCGTCTATTAAAAAAGTCCATTGGGCAATTCGCCAATTCGCGCTGTTTCCATCTCCAAACGACAATAATATTGTTCGCGATATATCCAATTCTTGATTAAATACAGGCGTTTCTAAAACTGCATTTAGCTTATCGTGACCAAATTCTGTATTCACGAATAAGTAAAATACAAGTACGATAAATAAAATCCCCCCAATTAGTCTTATAAGGTTCAATTTAGGCGCAATTAAAGCAATAATAAATACGGTAAACATCAATAAGCTGGTTAATGAACGACTCATAACCATTAAGAAAGCAGCTAATCCTAATAAAAGTAACCATCCCCAGCGGTTACGTGCGTGACCTAATTTCCATAAAGTTAAACAAATAAAAAGAAACAAAAAGCTTCCAAAAGCGCTAGGATGACCAATTGTTGAATTAAGATAGTTTGGGCGATCGAGAAGCACGCTCGGAAGTAGCGAAGGTGTGAAAAGCTGTAATAATCCTACTATCAGCGGTACGATAGTGCTAAAAAATAAAGCAGAAATTGCTTTTTGCGGATGAATTCTTCCTTTTAACTGCATCACCAGCAGATATACCATCAACCAGGTAAATATTCGCGTCCATTCTCGAATACCGTCTATTAAATAGCTTTTTCCTAAACTACCCCAACCAACTATTGGTAGCACCAGCCATATTCCCAAAAATGCTACCCATCCCGCAAAAAACCAGAAAAATTTATCCGTATTAACCTTTTGTCTTAACAATATTTGTACTATTACATAGAGTATTGTCAAAGCATCCAATCCAATCGCAAAAGCAGCAGGTACTTGCTGTGCCGAAAAAGGATCGAGGGAACTACGTAAAACTAATAAAGTTAATACTGCTTGTTCAAATCGAGCAAAAAAGAACACCAGTACTGCGATTACACCCAAAAGCAAACCTATATAAACGGGTACCGCACCAGCCCCATATCCCACAGCGACACCAATTAAAACCCCTGCCAATCCAATTACCAGTGACGTATAAAAAGAAGCATTTAATCCTTTATTGCTTAACATAAAAATTTTGGATTTTAGATTTTAGATTTAATTGAGGATTGAGGATTGGGGATTGGGGATTGGGCATAGTTAAGAGTAGAAAGTAGAGAGTTAATCACTTTTTATTATTGTCATAAATGTCGCTACTCACTACTCATTACTCACTACTTTAATAATGTCCCCTTGTCTCCCCCTACCCTTCGGGAACACCTCCGGTGAACGGGTTGCGCCACTTGCTACAACGCGGCGGCAGTCCCCTCAACGGAGGGAACCTCCGCACAGGGCTGCCTTGGGAACCCCTCCGGGTTCAACTCTTTGCTTATGCCGGGGAACCCGTCCACCGCAAGTGTTTCACCGCGCAACGCAGTGGCTTACCATCTTCCTATCTCCTCTCATCTACTCCTTGCCCCTGAAGTCAAATGTTTTGTCGGTTGATAACTTTTAACGGGATAGCGGTAATATTTTTCTGTCAGATTGGACATTCCGTTAACTACAACTCCTAAAATCGGTATGTGATTATCGGTCAATTCCGATACTACTTTTTTCAGCATTTCTTTGTTTGTAAAGCTAGGTCGTGTAACTAAAACTACTCCATCGCTGTATTTACCTAAAGTGGCAGCATCCGCACAAGCGCTAACTGGAGGTGTATCTATTACAACTAAATCGTATTCTTTCGCAGCTTCTTCTAATATTGATTTCATTGCAGCAGACTCTAATAACTGCGAAGGTCTGCCGTGGAGTTCTCCGCAAGTTAAGACATCTAAGTTTTCTACATCAGTTTTTTGTATAGCGTCGGTGAAACTTCTGTTGCCCTCAATTATCTCGGTAATCCCTGGCTTTGGTGGTAAATTAAACAGAGTGTGCTGTACTGGTCTGCGTAAATCTGCATCAATAACTAGTGTTTTTCGAGACAGCATTGCTGAAACTGCTGCTAAGTGAGATACTACTACCGATTTACCTTCACCAGAGATGGTGCTGCTGACTACAATTTTTTGCAACTCCTTATCACTACGAAACTCTAAAGTTTTAAACAGCATTCGGTAAGGTTCCACCAAACCAATTCGGTCTAAAAATCTATCTGAAGGTTCTAATACTAAAGTTTTTCCCGGTAAACGGGGTAATACTCCTAGTAACGGTAGGTTGAGCAATTCTCCTGCTTCTCTAGCATCTCGAAGGGTGTTATCCATTAATTCCAGCAGCAAGATAACGCCAGTTGCTAAAATACCTCCAAAAATTGTAGCTAATGCTAAAACCACAGCTTTTTTCGGTGAAGATGGCGATTCTGGCACTTTAGCTGATTGTATGACCCGGATATTGCTTACCTTCTGCGCTTGAGCAAGTCTTGCTTCTTCTAACTTACTTTGTAAAAATTTTAGAGTTGAAGCAACTTCTTCCCTTCGGCGGACGAGTGCAGTTAAAGGTTGCTGTTTAATTGGTAATTGAGCCACACGAGCTTTCAATTGTGATGCTTGTGCCCGCACGATTGCTAATTTCTTTTGAATAGCTAAGCGTTCAATTTCACTAGTAATTAACTTAGAAGTCAACTCCTGAGAAATTTCGTCTGAAGCTATTTGGTTTGTAGGAACAGTTTGGCTTGACTGGGATACTTTCGCTAACTCCCTTTCGTACATTTGACGGAAAGCATCTCGTTTTTCGGCTAACTCAATTACCTGGGGGTGATTAAAAGTAAACCGCAAACGTGTTTCCACAAATTGCCGTTCCAACTCTGCTAAGCTAGCCCGCATTTTAACTAATTCTTCATCCGAACCACTGCGAACCGAAGAATAAGCACTATTCAAACTCTTCGCATCTGTAATTTCTCGTAAAGAATTTTCTTGCGATCGCACTTGTTCGAGTAAGGCGCTCAAGGTTCGTTCTTGCTCTTCAAGAGATCCTAAATTCTCAACTAAAGATTTAGTTTGTTCTTCAAAAGAAACAATACCGCTATCTTGTCTGTACTTACTTTCAGCAACTTCAACTTGTTGTAAATTCTTCCTAGCAATCGGAAGTTGTTTATTTTCCAAAAAGTCTTTTACTTTTGTAGCTTCAGAGCTAATAGCTTTAATATCGTACTCAACCATCGCCCTCGATACAGCATTAAGCAGTTCAGCCGCTAAAACGGGATCTTGATTTTCATAACTAGTTTGTAAAATATTAGTTGCAGGAACTATTTTTACGCTTAAATTTTTACGCAAATATTCCGAAGTCAATGCATCTTTACTAAGACTCTCCTCCGAGTCAACTTTGTAATTAGAATTAAATATCTCAATCGCTTTGTGCAAAACCCGTTGTGACTTTACCAACTCGGCTTGATCGGCTAAAGGATTTGCTCCACCAGGAGTAGCATTTGCAACTTGAGTTAAATCTCTACCTAATTCCGACACGCTCACCTGTTTTTGATCGAGCATTAACCGCGCCGAGGTTTCATAAACACGCGGCGTAACCCTCAAGTAAACAAAAGCCCCACCAATGACTGCAACAAAAGTAGCCAGCGCAGGCAAACTTCGTCGCATTACAACTGTTAGCAAGGATGAAATTCCTTTCTCCATTCGCATACCTTTTTTGAATCACGTTTAAGCTGCTACGCATTTAATTTGTATAGTAATAGCGAGCAAGATGCTCGCACTACAACCTTTTCAAATTTTCCCATTATCCAATTTAGCTGGAAATCAGCTTATTAAAGGGAGAGGGGGGGGGAGATAGAGAGACAAGAAGACAAGGAGATGGGGAAAGAATTCTTAACTACTTAACTTACTTACTACTCCCAACTCCCTACTTACTACTCCCTACTTACTACTCCCTACTCCCTACTCCCTACTCCCTACTTACTACTCCCTACTCCCTACTTACTACTCCCTACTTACTACTCCCTACTCCCTACCCCCAACTCCCTACTCCTTAAAAGCTCCCGCTAATCCTTTTTCGTTGGTTTCTACTTCCAGATGGGAAGGTGACGATAGCGTTTGATATAATTTCAGGGTTTCGTTTGTAATGTAGTCCCAGCTATAGTTGTGGTCTACGTATTTTTGTGCATTTTGAGCCATTGCCGTCATGTGAGCGGAGTTTTCGGTGGCCCAAGACAATTCGTTGATGCAAGATTCTAAGGAACCAGCTTCAAAAAGTCTGCCTCGCCCTCCTTCAATCAATTGTTTATGGGGTGGAATATCGCTTGCGACTACGGGAATACGTTCGCGCATGGCTTCTAACATTGCCATTGGTAATCCTTCGACATCTGAAGGTAAAACAAATAACCCAGCCCCTCGAACAATCTCGGCTAAACGCGCTCCTCGAAGCTCCCCTGCAAATACTATGTTGCGGTTGTCTGCAACTTTTTCTAATAGTTGTGAAGTAAAAGACTTTGTATTACTCACACCTCCAGCTAAAACAAGCTTCCAGTTTTGTGCTTGTAAATTTACGAAGGCTTCTACAAGTAAGTCGGGACGTTTTTCGGGTACTAATCTACCCAGAAACAACATATATCGTCCCCGCTTAAGCCCTAAATTGCTACCGTAGGCAAAATCTGGATCGGATCTTACATAGCTTGCCGGGGCAGTAGGAATATATACAACTTCTCTTCCGTAAGTTTGCAAAAAATAGGTCTTAAGTGCATCGGAGACTGCAATTATTCCGTGAGCGCAACGCACAGCTGTTTGTTCGCCCATTTGAATTAAACGGGTAGAAAAATTACCCCATTTAGCGCGTTGCCAATCTAATCCATGACAAGTTACGACGATTTTTGATTTTGATGTAATTCTAGATAAGCCTGTAAATAAAGATGGACCGAGAGCTTGAAAATGAATAATGTCATATCTTTTACCAGTAGCTGCTAAAGCACCCAGAGCGGATGTAATAAAAGCATCTACGCCTCTCGTGCGTACATCTGGTAAAGAAATAACTTTCACGCCCTCAAAATAATAATTCTCTAGCCAAGAACTATCGGTATAAGAAGAACGAGCAAACAAATCTACACTATGACCTTGAGCTACCATGCGGGGAAACACTTCAGCACAGTAATGTTCAATTCCCCCCTGTGTGGGAGGTAGACCTTTTGCACCAATTACAGCAATTTTCATCTTTTGCTCGTTTTTGCTCTCAATTGAGGTTTATAAGTGCTAAACGTTAACAATTTTTTTTTGAACGTTCCAACGTTGCCACATTTGACTGTAAACTTGGTTGACTACAGTGCTTGCAGCATAAGGTGCGGCTACTCTTACGCATTCTTCCACTGGATAACTTTCTGGATGCATGACAACCGTTAGTAAAGCTGAAGCAATACATTGAGGTGTTCGTTGCGAACAAACAACCCCACTATCGGCAGATAGTAATTTATGAGTTTCTCCAGCTTCGGTGGTGACGATTGGAGTTCCACAAGCAAGGGCTTCTAAAACCACAAACGGCAATCCTTCAAAAGCACTGGTTAGAACAACAGCGTTGCAAGCACGGTGTAAGTTAGATAGTTCTTGTTGTCGAACTATTCCCAGCATCGTCACTCGCTCGGAGAGTCCTAAAGAACTAATTTCATTACGTACTGTAGCTGCTAATTCACCCTCACCTGCGATCAATAAATGAATATTCGGCTCGTCCAATGCTTTTATAGAACGTATCAATAACAAAGGATCTTTTTGTGGATGCAACCTTCCAGCGAACAGTACAAATCGCGTATTCTTGTCTAAATTCAACTTGAGTGCCAACTCGCGCCTTATTGCATCGCGTTCTTGGAGAGAAACAGGATAAAATACTTTCTCATCAAAAGTATTGTTCAACAAGCTTACCCTGTCGGATATATCGGGATAACGCTGTTGATAAAGTGACTTTGAATCGCTATTGCAAGAATAAATATGGTCAAACTGTCCAACTAATAAACGTTCTAAAGCAAAATAAGCTGCCGGTAATCGTCGCCATAAGATTGCATTCTTATCGCGATCTGATGACATCTGCTTTTCTATATCGTTTTGAATAAATAAAGTTTTTTCCCCTTTCCATTTGAAAGTGGCTAAAGTTGGCTCTAATCTGTAAAAGTGCATAAAATCAGAGGCATAACAACGCCCCATCATTGCAGCTGTATATTTAACCGTTGTCGGTACCAAACCTCTAACGTTATCATCTTCTACTACAAACAAAGGCAGAAAATCAATTTCTCTGCCTCCAAATTCTCTTTTGTGCCATTTGCCTAATGTTTCATTTTTGTTGTTTGCCGTTCCAACAAGCCTCACCTCAAAATCTGAAGGAGCATACTTGATAAAAGTATTGATTAATGTCTGTATTCCTCCAATTGTGGTGTCCCAAGGATTATATTGGTAAAAAATTGTTAAAACAGGCTTACGCATTTCTAACCACCCTGCACTTCAAGTATTAAGCGTGCAAATTGTTATTGTCAGATTCTTTACTTTCGCTCTACGATCTTGCCATTTTAAAATAGTCCATTGACCAAAAAATTTACTCCGACCATAGCAGTATTTTCAATAATTTTACTTATCAATTTTGGGAACTCAATTTTAAGGGCAATTTCAGCAATCCTTTAGTAATGAAGGTACAAATATTTATGCCAATCGCAGTTATACGCAAAATAAATACTGTTTATGCATTGAAAATTTGTCACACCTTTAAAATCGTAATATTAATGAACTTTAAAGTCACTCCAGCTTACCCAATCTTTATGATTTTTTTACTTATAAAGTATAAAATGCGTCTTTATAGTTTGAGATGTATGTTAATATACAATAATTTTGTAGGATAGAAAACAAAATTAATCGTCTCAAGCCTACTGGCTTTATAATATCTTAATATAAAAAATCGTAAAAACCTCAATAGGGTTTTATTTTTTTAGTCAATAATACGATTTCATGGCAGATAAATAGTTAAGTAACAACTATGTTTCCTAAATAGCTACCTGTATTAAAGATGCCACCAGACAAAACGAACAATTAAACTTATATCTATAATTATTATATTTATTAGTCAAGAAGTAATGTATATAAATACAAGCGAACAAATATTGGTAAATACTTAGTTTATTTTTATAATTTTAAAAACTTATACATCGAATTGTTTTCAACGATGATTAATTGATCGTATATTTTATAGGTTTGTAGTAAGCGCTATGCCGCATACGGGCATTCTTTACTACAAACCCATCAAAATTAATGTCCCGAAATAGTACATTAATCCTAAGTGTTTAATCTAACTTAGATTTTGCTTCCAAACTTTCCAAACGACTTCTAAGTTGTTGATTCTGCTGCTTGAGTTGTTCAACTTCGGTACGTAAATCGTTTACGGCACTATCAGATGAAGTCTTCCGAACCAATTTGTCAACTTCTTCCTCAGCATAACGACGCACGCGGCCATCGGGAGTTTGTTCGGCTAAAGTACGCAGAATTCCAATGGCTTTTTTATTTTCCATCTGTCCGAGGGAGTTTGCTACGGCAATTTGGGTTAAAAAGAAAGTTTCTTGAGAAATTTTGCTCAATCTTTCCAAAATTCTTTCTAAATTTGTGCTATCTTGACCAACAGAAATTTTTCCTAAAGCGCGAATTGCACCTAAACGCAGAGGTTGAGGAACGCCTAATTTGGTATAATCCAAGATTAAATTTAAAGCCGCCTCGCTGGTTTTTAATTCAGCCAAACCTGCGATCGCGCCATTTCTTACTACTTCATTCCAACCAGCTTTGGATTGCAAAATGTTCTCAAACAGCTTTATTACTTCTGCTTCATCGGGTTTGTCTTCTCCCACTGTTGCAGCAATCGAACCAATAGAAGCAACAGCAGCAGCTTCAACAGAATAGCTATCATCTCCAGTTTGAGACAATTTTTTCAAAGCTTCATAGCTAGGAATAGTTTTGATCGTACCAAGTGCTTGCGCTACAGCCTTACGCACGTATGGGTTTGGATCTGATATATACTCGATTAAAACATCAAAAACTTGATCTAACTTAACTTCCGCCAGCTGTTTGACTACCTCTACACGCACACCCCAAAAATCATCATTTTTCAAAGATTCCGATAGTGCCTTCACAGCTTCTAAACTATTCTTTTTTGCTAAAGCAACCGCTGCGTAAATTCGCGAAACGGGATTTGCATCGTGGAGTAACTGCGCTTTCAACTCAGGTATGGGATATTCTAAAGTCACTGTTTTCAGGTAATGATTCCCTACGTCAAAGCTGATAAAATCGGGTTTTTTCTCCACAGGGAAGTAAAAGCTCTGCTCCTTTTCCGAAACCTTTATCGTAAAAACTTTCAAATCATCAGTTCGATCGATATAGCCCAAACCGATGGGAATTCTTAAATCAAATAAACTTTCGTCATTTTTATCATCCGAAGTTACCTGAGTTTGTGTTACCGTCACCTTCGCCAAATTCGCATCCCCATCCCAAGCATAAGCGACTTTAAAATCGGGATGTCCGCCACGATAAACGTACTGATCGAAAAGAAACGTTAAATTACGACCAGTAGCCTTTTCAATTGCTCGTAACAAATCTATGGTTTCTACAGTTTGATGAGCATTACTGTTAACAAACTCACCTATAGCCAGCCAAAACAACTCTTCTCCCAACTGCGATCGCATCATATGATAGAGGCACGAACCTTTTTCATAAATATGGCGATCGTATAGCTCGATAGCTTCCCGGTAAACATGAGTTACCATTGGACGACGGTAGCGACTGCTGTCTTCAGCAATATAGCGGCGTGCTTGCTGCAAACGATAGTAATCTGCTTCTTGAGAACCATATTCGCGTTCCGTCCACATTACCTCAGAGTAACTTGCCATTCCCTCCTTAACCCAAGCATGGGACCAATGCTTAATTACTACTAAATCGCCAAACCACTGATGCGCTAATTCATGAACAACCAAGCTTTCGGCATTGCGGTTATCAATAGCTGCTTTTTCATCAAGCAGACATCGATCCGTTAACAGAGTAGTAGAAGTATTCTCCATTCCCCCAAAAATGAAGTCATCAACGCAGACTTGCGCGTATTTTGGGAAAGCATAATTTAATCCATACTTATCGCTGAGAAACTCCATCATTTGAGGAGTTTTACCCATAGTCCGTTTAGCATCTGCTTCCCGTCCCTTCTCTACATAGTAAGTAACGGGTTTATCCTGCCATTGGTCGCTAATTTCAGCAAAATCACCTACAGCAAGAGTCATTAAATAAGTTGGATGAACCTGCTTTTGCAACCAGTGATAAACAACATAATCTTTATTTTCCCTATCTTCCTCGGTGTCTATTAATTCACCATTAGAAATAACCTTCAAAGGTTTAGGAACCTTTACCCGAATCTCCGAAGTAGATAATTGTCCGGGATAATCAAAGCAAGGAAACCAAAACCGCGAATCTTCGTCTTCTCCTTGAGTCCAGACTTGAGTCGGTTTATTGGGATAATGTTCGTCCGGTTGAATAAAATAAATCCCACGAGTCGGTTTTTCTACCGAGTAGGCGATAATAATATCAAGTCGCCGATTAATTTGAGTTGGAGAATTAAGTTCGATATCCAGATGTTCGCCATCGTAATTAAACTTTTGTGAAATTTCTCCAATAAAAACCGACTCAATATTTAAATTAACAGCATCCAAGTGTAAGCGGTCTACACCGTTACTTATCGGAGCCAAAGTTATTTTACAGGTGCCGCGAACAGTTTGGTTTACTATATCCAAACTTAGATCCAGGAAAATATGCTTTACCTGTCCAGGTCTATCCGGATTGTATTGCGGTTTTGCGCCTGGTGAAACAAAAGATTTGTGGCGCTGATTTTCGGTATCAAAATGTGACTGCAACATCGATTTATCTTGACCTTATAATTGGGAAAACTCTCAATTTAGTTAATAAAAAATAACATTATGTGGTGAATTTTGGTGAACTACCACCATATAAAGCTGCGCTTGCTTTACAAAACCCATTTACTTCAAAGTGCATTACTCATTTTAATTCCGATCTGGTTTTTTATGAGTAAAAATACTTGGATCTTGTTTTATATAGATTAGAATTATTTGTCACCGTTATTCTTTTAGCCTATAGAGGTAAGAAAGATTTAGTGGTTAATGGATTATCTTACTGACGTAAATTTTGCCAAATTTTAAACCCTATAGTATGTAGAATGACTAATCTTATCAGTAAATACCCATAATATGTTGTATGGAATATGAAGTATAAAAGCTGAAGAATAAAATAGAACTTTGAGTAGATGGGGAGATGGGGAGATGGGGAGAGAATTATTAACTACTCACTACTCCTTACTCCTTACTTACTACTCCCTACTCACTACTCACTACTCACTACTTTCTACTCACTACTCCCTACTCACTCCCTACTCCCTACTCGCAATTTAATTACCATCGTTATAAGAAAGAGAATAATGTCTAAACTTAAGCCTAAATTTTTAATTCCCGCGATTGCTGCTGCTGTAGTCATCGGCGGCGGTATCGCAACTTATTTATACTTGAAAGGCGGCCCATCGGGAGGTATTTCTGATGCTAGTGCTAGCGCTAAACTAGTTCCAGATGATGCGATGATGGCAACTTATATTGCCACAGATCCAAAACTTTGGTCAAAATTAGAAGAATTTGGTACTCCTGAAGCACAAAAATTGGTAGCTGCGGGACTAAAAAACTTGAATGAAAATTTTTCGGCAGATGACAGCATTACTTACGATAAAGACTTAAAACCTTGGGTTGGTGGTGTCATGGTAGCCGTATTACCTCCAAGTGCAGTTCAACCCGCACAGAATAAGCCTCAATCATCGCCAGAACCAAATATCCTCATGGTGGTAGGAATTAAAGACAAAGTAGAAGCTTTAAATTTTACCAACAAACTCAAGCAGCAGAAAAACGTCAAGATTAAAGAAATTAAATATAAAGGTCAAACAATCCAAGAAACCAAAGGCAAAGGAAGTCCTACATACAGCACCATATTAAACGATCGCGTATTATTTTCTCCTTCCCAGAATGCTGTAACCCAAGCAATCGACACTTCTCAAGGAGAACCTTCATTTTTAAGTAAAACAGGTGCTTCTCAAGTTATCGGAAATGATCTCAATTTGGAGAACACTTTAGCACAAGTTTACGTACCCGATTATTCGAGTATGGTAAAGCAGTTAATTGCTACTAATCCCCAAGCGCAACAACTACCACCGCAAACCCTAGAACAGTTGAAGCAGATAAAATCCGTTGTTGCAGGGATCGGCGTTGACGACAATGGATTGCGAGTCAAAGCAAACACCAACCTAGACGCGCAAAGAGTAAAATTCAAATACGATAAAACACCCGGTAAAGTATTAACCCAAGTCCCCCAAGATACAATCGCTCTAGTCAGTGGAGCAGGAATCAGTAAATGGTGGACGACTTTTGCAGAACAAGCAAAAGATACCCCCGAACTCAACGTAGTACTTCAACAAACACGCGGACAATTAAAATTAGTCAATATTGATTTAGATAAAGACGTATTTAGCTGGATGGATGGAGAATTTGGTATAGCCGCAATTCCTATAAATGAAGGGCTATTAAAGCAAATTGGTTTCGGTGGTGCATTCCTATTTCACACCGGCGATCGCCAAACAGCGGAAGCCACATTTAGTAAATTAGATGCTATAGCCAAAGGGCAATCAATCAAAATAGCTCAGAAAGACATCGACGGCAAAAAAATTACCGAATGGCAAATTCCCGGACAAGGTGCATTACTAGCTCACGGTTGGCTAGATGACAAAACCGCACTACTAGCCCTCGGCGGTCCCATAGCTGAAACGCTTGTCAACAAAGAGTTTAAGCCTCTAAACGGCAGTCAAAGCTTCCAAGGAATAACGGAAACATTACCACAAGAAAACGGCGGTTACTTCTACCTCGATATGGAAAAAGCCCTACCATTCGTTACCCGTTTCTCCCCACAAACACCAGAAGCAACCGCTATCCTCAATTCCATTCGTGGAATCGGCGTTACCGCAACCAGCCCCAACAATTCCTTAACCCAAATGGAAATGTTGTTAGCGCTGAAGAAAAGCAGCGAACAGTAACCAGTTAAGAGTTAGGAGTTAGGAGTTGAAGAGAGCGGAGGAAGCGGAGGGAGTGGAGGGAACGGAGGAAGAAAATAAATAATTAAAAGATAAAATTAATTGCTTCCTCTGCCTCCCCTGCTCTCTTCCCCTCTTCTCCCTCTTCCCCCTCTATCTCCTTATCCCATGCCCAATCCCCAATTCCCAATCCCCAATTCCCATCTTCTGTTAAATATTCTTTTCAAATTAAAACAAAATTCCCTCCAAGGCTTATTATTCTTACAGGCAAATTTTTTCCTAATTCCAAAATCAATAAATTAATTACTAATATTACTGATGGTTATCGCTACAAAAAATACTATTCCGTTATCTACACGCTTGATAAATGGATTGCTGGGAATCAAGCCGCTGTACGGAATAGCTAAGCATCAAGCCCGTCAAATGATGATTAAGCGTGCGGAAAGAATTGGTGTTCCTTGGAAAAAGCAAGTAGAAGAAATGAAAACCGTTGATTGGGAAAGTGAAATCAAGAAAGTAGAAAATCCCAATGTTTCTTATCCCGATTATTATCTTGATTCATTCCACGCTTATGAAGAAGGGAATTTAGGTTGGAAACCCGCTTTAGAATTAGAAGTAGCTGCTTTGACAGTTCACTCTACACTTTTTAATAAAGCTGGTGATAAGACAGGAGACGCAAAATTACGCGCTTCTTATCACAATGTAATCAAACCAGAAATTCCCGAGCCACAAGATATTTTAGATTTAGCTTGTGGTGTTGGTTTAAGTACCTTTGCTTTGCAAGAAATTTATCCCCAAGCCAAAATCACAGGTTTAGATTTATCTCCCTATTTCCTGTCAGTAGCCAACCATAATTCGCAACAGCATCAAGCAAATATTGACTGGATTCACGCAGCAGGAGAATCAACAGGTTTAGCAGATGATTCATTTGATTTGGTTTCAATTTTCCTAACTTGTCACGAATTACCCCAATCCGCGACTCGAAAAATATTTACAGAAGTAAAACGAGTATTACGTCCTAATGGTCATTTAGCAATTATGGACATGAATCCTCAGTCAGAAAATTATCAAAAAATGCCACCTTACGTTTTTACTTTACTCAAGAGTACCGAACCCTGCTTGGATGAATATTTCACCTTAGACATCAAACAAGCCTTAATCGATGCCGGTTTCCAAGCTCCAACAATCACTCCCAACAGCCCCCGTCATCGGACTGTGGTAGCGAGAGTTATGAAGTAAGGGGATAGGGAGATGAGGAGACAAGGAGACATTAATCCAATATTTCCTAACTCCTAACTCCTAACTCTTTACTCCCTACTCCCTACTCCCTACTCCCTACTCCTAACTTTCCTACGCCCCATTTCCAATTAACAATTTACGTGCCAATGGTTTGGGAATAAAGCTAATCAAGAATGCCGCGATAGTTCTTGGATTGAATTTTTGTTGAATCAAAGCACGCAAAAGTAAAGGTCTTGCTTCTGTTGTGTTATCATCCCGCAATAAAGCAATAGCTAAAGTAGTGTGTGCGTGTAACCATTGCTTGCGAAAGTAACTCTTGAATTCTTGTAATGCTTCGTCTTCCATGAATTGATGAAAGCAGAAAATTGTAGCATTAGCACCTCGGATTTTAGCTTTGGTATTTTTACTACCAATATTTATGGTTTCAGATAGTGCATGGACGCGATATTGACTCAATCTTTCTGGAGAATAATAAGCTCCACCACCATTATGACAAGCCATATAAGTTAAATATAAATCCCAGAAAGGTCCTGCTTGAGGGGGAAACTTGTCCCAATCTATAGCATCTTTCCGAATCACTGCTGCGACAGAACTAGCTACGGCTTGATTGACTAATGCAATTTCATAAAAGGGTTGATAAACTCCTTCTTTTAATTCATTGCGCTTCCACATTTGAGTACATTCTTCTGTAGCTGCCTCATCGATATTACTATAATCATCTATTATGTAATGGTCGCAAAAAGCTAAAACCAAATCTTGATTATTCTCAAGCTGCGGAACCAGTTTTTCTAAAAAGTTTTCATTCCACGCATCATCATCGTTCAAACTGGCAATATATTTGCCTTGCGCTTCTTTAATAGTAGCAATAATATTGCCAGCTACTCCCAAATTAGTTGGATTACGACGAAATCGAACTCGTGGGTCATCAAAAGATTCTACTATCGCCTGTGGGCTTTCTGGGCTGCAATCGTCGGATACAATAATTTCAATATTTTTATAAGTTTGATTGAGAGCGCTTTGAATCGCTTGTTTCAGGTACATTGAGCGATTGTAAACCGGCACGATCGCGCTAACTAAAGGCTGTTGAGAATCCATTTGTAAGGACATAACTTTAATTGCTAATTTTCAATAAGTAGATATTGATAATTGATAAAAGAGATGAAATAAAAATGTATATTCATCATTTGAAGAATATACACCTCCATCAACCTTTAATGAAAGCAGATTTAGTAAGAAACAGCCCTGAAATAATCACGAATAAAATTACTTATACCGTTTTTGTTAAATTATAAATACTAAATTGAATAACTACCAACGTCTAAAGACATATATTTTGAATACAGTATATTTTGGTTCTTCTGTACTTGTTGTTTGAATAAAATAGTCGTAAAAAAGGGTTGGGGTATTTAAAATCAAATTAACCCTAAGAATTTCTTAGGGTTCGACATCAAAAATTTATGGTTTATGTAACTTATAGCCGTATTAAAGCAGGTTCTTCTGTTTTCCCTGGACTATAGTTAGATTCTAGATTATTACAATAAATTTCACAGGAGTTATTCGGACTTTCGATAAGTTTAACCTTGTAAAGATTTGCTCCTAATTTTGCGATCGGTTGACGCAATCTATTGTTGATGTAAAGTGCTATATTTTCGGCAGTGGGAACTACCTCGGCAAAATAAGGAATATCTTTGTTGAGGAAAGTATGGTCGAATGGTTCAATTACATAATCGTCTATGACTTTATTCAAAGCGCCTAAATCGACTAACATACCAGTACGCTCGGCAACTTCACCTTTGACGGTAATTTCTAAATGGTAATTGTGTCCGTGTCCGTTAGGACGAGCGCACTTACCGTAAATCTCCAAGTTTTCCTCTTTACTCAATTTAGGACTAGCTAATCTGTGAGCCGCGCTAAAGTGAGTACCTACAGTAAGATAAGCTTCCATTGAATTTCCCATATAATCAGCCCAAAGTTGAGGATGTTCAAATAACTGCACGCGAACTATAGGTAAATAAGACGATAATCGTTTGTAGATAACCCGTGCAATATTTTCAGTTGTCGGTAAAATTTGCTGAAACTCTTCCCAGACATCGTTGAGATAGGAAAAGTCTAATTGACTGGTGACTTCCCTTTTTATTACCTGTTTAACGTCAGACAAGTTGAGTACCATCCCATATTCATTTAACTCCCCTTGAAGAGAGATAAATAAAACATAGTTGTGTCCGTGTCCCAGGAAAATTAGCACAAGCACCAAATTTTTCAATATTATCTGCTTCGCTTAGCTCGGGGAAAAAATACCGATGGCTTGCCGAAAACTGAGCGCGGCGATTTACAATGCATTGCATGAGTATCTAGAAAACAGAATTTAAGATTCTTAACGTTTCACTGCTTCCAGCATAAACTAAATCTTGTACCAAGTGCGTTTTAAGGAGTTAGGAGTTAGGAATAATTAAGGTTAAAGGTTAAAATTCTCCTTGTCCCCTTGTCACGCAACTTTCACCGGAATCTGAATTACAAACTCCGTACCTTCACCTTCCGAAGAGAAACATTCTAAAGTTCCACCATGAGTTTCTGTAATAATCTGATAGCTAATCGAAAGCCCTAAACCAGTGCCTTTTCCTTCTGGTTTAGTAGTAAAAAAAGCATTAAATAAGTTATTTCGCACTTTCTCAGACATTCCATAACCATTATCAGCAATAATAATTTTTACGCTATTATCATTGATTAATTGTGTGGTAATACGAATTTGAGGAATAAAAAATTCTTTGTTTTTCGCTTTATCTTCAAATACATCAATAGCATTTGCAAGTAAATTCATGAATACTTGATTAAGTTGTCCCGGAAAGCATTCAATTTCAGGTAGCTCGCCGTACTCTTTGATAACTTCAACTTTGGGATGAACTTCATTAGCTTTTAATCGATGACATAAAATCATTAAAGTTGTATCGATACCTTGATGAATATCGGCATTTTTTCGGTATGTTGCATCTTTACGTGAAAACTTACGTAGCGACTGCATAATATCGCTGATGCGCTCAATTCCCATATTCATTGAAACAATCATTTTTGGTAAATCTTCTAATAAAAAATCTAAATCGATTGCATCAATTTTATTTGTAATTTCTTCTGGTGTATTTGGTAAATTTCTTTGATAAAGGTTTAATAAACTAATTAAGTCTTGTATGTAATTACCTGCATATTCTAAATTCCCGGCGATGAAGCCGACAGGATTTTTTACCTCATGGGCAACACCGGCGACTAATTGCCCCAAAGATGAGATTTTCTCAGCTTGCATTAATTTGAATTGGGATATTTGTAATTGACGATTCAAATTTCGTAATTTTAACTGTACGTTGACTCGCGCAACTACTTCCTCCTGCTGAAATGGTTTAGTAATATAGTCTACCGCTCCAACTTTAAATCCTTTGATTTTATCTGCCGTATCTGTAAGAGCCGTCATGAAAATTACTGGAATATCCTTTGTTTTTTCATCCGCTTTCAACCGGATACAAGTTTCAAATCCATCCATTCCCGGCATCATAATATCTAGTAAGATTAAGTCGGGAGAGATATTTTCTAGTTGGTTCAACGCATTTTCACCATTACTAGCAACCGCCACGCAATGTCCGTGTACTTGCATGACATCAGATAAGATATTAAGGTTATTAATCTTATCATCAACAATTAAAATCAGGCTTTTTTGTATTTCCATTATCTGGGCGTTGAATAACTTGATGGCGCTTGCTTGAAAATGCCCCTTTTATCAAAGTCTTTACTTAGCTGTAATAACTTTATAATTAGTATAAAGTTTTCTATTCAACTGTAATACATTTATTTTAAATAATTCTAATTTAATCTCCTAATATCTCAATAATTAATAGATATTCTAATTAGTTAGTTTTCGTTACTGCAAACAATTACTGTTAGAGCGGTTCTATCTTTAATCGTTCGATAATTTTATAGTAATTAGAAAAAAAATGGTATTCTAATATGTAGCAAAAAAACAAGTGTATTACTGCAAAGAAAAGAATAATATCTTAATAATAATATTTATATTAGACTGCCATCTAAATTAATTACTTTTATCTTTCAAAAAAGTTGCTTACTGTGTTTGCAAAATAAATCTCCGGCAAAAAAATAGTTGCTATTTATTTGTAAGCACCCATAGAATCTTGTGTTTCATAATACAATTGAGTCGCAATGCGAAACATTTCTTGTCCTGCGTGCAAGTAACTTTCATCGAAATTTAGAGGAAAATATTTTAACTCTCCCAAACCATCACTAATTTGACTCAAAGTATAGTAAAGATGGGCCGCAGCTTGCGCTAAAGTAGGAGGATTAGGGAAAGAATGAAAAGTAGTTTGTGCTTGTTTAAGGTCTTCTGCACAATTTTGCAAATAGTCCCCAAACTCTTCTAACAGATCATCATCAAAGGGATCTGCTGCTAAGTTTTCAATTTGTTCGTCTAATGAATCAAGAATTCCGCATACAAACCGATTAACTGGCTGATATACAAAGCGCAGCCATTCCTCAACCTGCTCGTCGGCATTCCGTCTCGTCTTGCGTTTCTTTTTGTATTGTTGTTGTGCTGTTTGAGTCCGTTGCTGTCTTTTGCTATTTCTTTTCTCAAAACTGTAATGAAGTTGCCTGTCATAAGACTCACGACTTTGAGTATCGCCCAAAACTTCATAAGCAGCATTTATACGAATAATTTTTTCCCTATCTGCTGCTTCTTGATTCACATCAGGATGAAATAACTTTACCAAGCGGCGATAAGCTTGCTTTATTTCCGCTTGGCTTGCATTTTGCTCTATATTAAGAGTTTGGTAGTGATTAGATTGTGGCATTATTCCGATTTATCGTTAGCTGATGCTACTAACTGGCTTGACTTCCAAATCTTGGAACAGCGGCGTACTTAAATATCTTTCTCCGAAGCTGGGCTGAATTAATACAATTAAGCGTCCTTGGTTTTCCTTACGCTTGGCAACCCTAATTGCCGCACATAAAGCCGCTCCCGTTGAAATACCCGACAATAATCCTTCTTCTCTAGCCAATCGTCGCCCGTATGCGATCGCCTCACTATCGGTAACAGAAATTACTTCGTCAATTAATTCAACTTTCAGTATCTGAGGAACAAATCCCGCTCCAATTCCTTGGATTTTGTGAGGTCCTGGTCTTCCTCCCGACAACACGGGACTCGAAGCCGGTTCAACGGCGATCGCCTTAAAATCTGGTTTACGTGTTTTAATGACTTCGGCGATACCCGTTATTGTTCCCCCCGTTCCTATCCCAGCTACAATCATATCCAGCTTACCATCTGTATCCTGCCATATTTCGACCGCAGTTGTATCTCTGTGTATTTTCGCATTCGCAGGGTTACGGAACTGTTGCAGCATATACGCATGAGGAGTAGTATCAACAATTTTTTGCGCTTGCATAATTGCTCCACTCATGCCTTCAATTCCCGGTGTTAAATGTAGTTCCGCTCCATAAGCTCGCAACATTGCCCTTCTTTCGGAACTCATTGTATCTGGCATTGTTAACACCAAACGATAACCTTTTGCAGCAGCAACCATTGCTAAGGCTATTCCTGTATTTCCAGAAGTCGGTTCCACCAATAAGGTTTTTCCAGGAGTAATCAAACCTTCTTCTTCAGCGGCATTAATCATATTAGTGCCAATTCGATCTTTTACCGATGCTGCTGGATTCATACTTTCCAACTTCATCACAATGTTCGCCACACAACCGTACTCTTGCGGAATGCGATTAAGTTGCACTAAAGGAGTCCGACCAACAAGTTCTGTAATATTACGAGCAATACGCATTTTCTATGTTCAATTTATTTAAAATTGGGTATTGGGCATTGGGTATTGGGAATTGAGAATTGGGAACAGAAAACATAAAAATGCCCCATCCAATTATGTATGTTCTAATTTTTGTTTTAATTCACCGCCATTAGAACAGGCTATCCCATCTATCCCACAAGAGTTATATTTTTGAATTGTATCCAAATCAAAGCTTAATATATATGCTATGGATAGCTTACATTTTTATGAATCTATAATTAAACGGTAAATAATTAATTCAATGTAATCACTAATTTTTTATCATACCTTGCCCCACGTCCCATGCCCAATTTCCCATGCCCCATTTAAAATCAAATGTAATACATAATATCTAAATGCTTTTGGGAGTCCCGCTTTTCACACAAATCTAGAAGCGTATATTTTTGTAATACCAAGTTAGCAGCTTGACGTGCTTCTTCCCAAACATCTTCTACAACAGCACTATCAGAAGTTTTGGGTTTACTGTCTTCTTCACAGTTTTGTAACTTGTCAAGCCCTTCCACACATACAAAAACATCAAATAAAGTAATTTTCCAAGGTTCTCGTGTCAAAAAATAGCCGCCCTTAGAACCGCGTTGACTTTTAACAAGTCCACCACGTCTCAATGTTGCGAGCAACTGTTCTAAATAACGGTCGGGTATATTTTGTTTCGCTGCAATTTGTCGAATTTGCAATGGCTCCCCTTTTTGGTAATGAGTTGCTAATTCTAATAACGCCAAAATTGCATATTCTGATTTACACGATAGTTCCACAAGCAGTTTTGATAAAAGTTAAGGATTGGGAGTTGGGAGTTGGGAGTTGGGAGTTAGGAATTACAATATCAAAGCTTTCAAAAATGATTCTTAATTTTTTATAGTTATAATCGTTTTTGCTGAGGAAACAGATGGTTGGGAGTAGGAGCGTCTCGCTCCCTAACGATTAAAAAAAGGCTTTAATTTTACTAATAACCAAGATAATGGCAATACTTATCAATATTTAATTCTAATTTACACAATTCCTAACTCATCACTCCTAACTTTCTTTAGTATACTCCGGTTCTCCACTGGGGTTTGCTGCTTTCCCTTTACAAATAAATTGCTCCCCATTGATTAACGGGGAGCAACTTATATCAAGCTGTCATATTTTCGTTAGTAATCTAGAACGTAAAGGTTGTTCTGAGAGTACCGATGAATACATCGTCGCTATCTTCATTCTGCCCGGAAGAGGTCTGATAAACAACTCCAGGTGTGATAGAAACGTTATCGTTTACACGATACTTGTAGAATCCTTCGATGTGATAAGGAACATCACCATCTTCAGTAGAACGACCAGCTAAGTTTCTATTGATGGAATAGGGTTGAGCGCCTCCGAAGAAACCTAAAACGTTACCTCTTCCACCAAAGTCAGGTAAAGCTAAACCAGCACCCCAACTCCAAGCTTCAAAGTCATCACCAGCTCCAAATCCAGTCACATCATGATAAGAAACAAAGCCACTTACCGAGATCTTATCGCTAGGTCTGATTGCAGCAGCCAAACCGTAGGAATTACTCGAAGATGGGTTTTCAAGCAAGTTTGCTTGTGCGGTACCAACAACAGGAACGTTTGCACCTCCGAATCCACCAGCATCAAACAAAGCACTACCCGCACCGTGATAGCCATGAACGTAAGTTGCAGCTAATGCAACGCGGCTATTTAGGTTAAAGTTCAACTGTCCGAGTGCAGCGTAGTTACCGTTGAATACACCAGAACCGATACCAGGGTTGCTAGGTTCAGAACCCAAGTAACCTACGGTTAAAGAGCTTCCACGAAGAGGACCGCCACCTTTACCAAACTTGAAATTCAACGCCGCACCGGCACCACCACCAATACGGTAGATGGGACTTTCGGAAGCGAAGGTAGACAAGGCACCATTACCACCGTCGTAATCCTCGAAGTAAGGATTAACTGTAGCAACATAGTCGCTATGAATACCGCCAGTAGCAGCTACATAAAGTTGTGCAGGGCCGAGCTTGGTGTAGTAAGCCAACCAGTCTAAGTAAACGTCATTGCTGTTAGTCGGATCGCCAGTTAAGTTAAAGGTTTGAAAGTTTTCACCACTAAAGGCATCGCCATTCGTATTCAAACGTTGGGCATTACCAGTAGCCAAACGGGTGTGTAAAACATCTTTACCAGTGAAACTGGTCTGCAAATCCAAGCGAATTCTGTTTTGGAAGACGGTATTGTTGTTATCGTCTACGCTATCGCCAAAAGCATCGGTTAACGCGAAAATCGCTTCACCAGCTAACTTGGTTGTTGTAGAGAATTGATTAGATTCCAATTCAGCTGTACGAGCTTCTAAAGCATCTACTCTTCCGCGTAAAGTAGCTAGTTCAGCAGAAAATTCTTCCTGCAAACGCTGTAAAGTTGCCAAATCTTCTCTGGTAACAATATCAGCAGTAGCAGTTGCTATTAATTCGTTAACTCTGTCCAGACAAGCATTCAAACCTGCGGCAAATTCATAACGAGTTAAAGCACGGTTTCCACGATAGGTACCGTTAGGATAACCAGCGATACAGCCATAACGCTCAACCAAGGATTGTAGAGCTTGGAAAGCCCAATCTGTTGGCTGTACGTCGGAAAACTGAGAAACGGAAGTTACCTGAGATTGACTTCCATTCTCTTGTCCTTCACTACTGTACTGATTTACTTCTTGTAAAACGTTGTCTTCAGTTTGTTGAGCCTGAGCCAGCGTTTGTGTTTGTTGAGACTCAAAAGAAGCTGAAAATACAGATGGAGCTTCAGTTCCTGACTTCTCGGTTTGAAAAACTTCAGCACTAACTGCTTCAGATTCGGTAGCACTGGGAGCCGCGATCGCAGTTGTTGAAACTAGCAATGAAGCTCCGAAAACCGCTTGACTTAACGCTAAGGATTTCCACAAAATATTAGACATTATTCCTCTTCTCCTCACACCTTGCACGGATAATCTACTTTGCTGCAAATTCGATCGACAATCCACTTTGATAGTGAAACTTGTTTAGGAGGCACAATCACCTCACACACAATTTTAGTTACTGCTAAGCTAAGAACCGACTAAATTTAGATAAAAATCGATGTAATTAACTTATGCAAAAACATATCCTTTATAGCCTTTAATTATAAGACAAGTAAAACAGAACGCAATTATATGGTCAGATTGTCAACTGTCACACAATTAAGTTAAAAAAGTAAAAACTGATGATAAACAAGTTCATCCTTTTACTTAAAATTTTACTTGACGTTTCACAGTAAGTTTGGTCGTAACCTCCGAGTCAATTCTAAAATTATTAAGAAGTTCAGATCAAAATTAACTTAACTTATTCTTAACCACATCTTACTTTAGGATGGACAATTATCGACTTGGCAAAATAATTTCTTTCTTATTTAGGTCGAGAGAACGGTTGTAAAGAGTAAGGCTTAATTTGTCAATACCTTAAGTTAGTTAGACGCTTCTATAAGCGGAATATTTTAATAAAAGTATGGATAAAATGAATACCATCCGACACATATTATTTTATACTTCTAAATGTTTATATCTTAAAAAAAATTAATATTTAGGTACCTGCATGGGGTCACACAGACTAAGACGGTTGCGATTGGCTTTCCAACTTAAAGGTACAGTTATCACCGCAATCTACTTCCGAATTATATTTTTTGGATTGTTTGGCGGTTTTGTTTCTTTACTTTACTATTTGGATTTACCTGTATCTCAACCTATTTTAAGTAGCGTTATCCCCAGCATTGTCTTAGGTTTACTACTCGTGTTTCGGACAAATACAGCTTACGATCGTTTTTGGGAAGGTAGAAAAGCATGGGGAGATATTGTCAATAATGTCAGAAATTTGGCTCGATTAATTTTGGTATCCGTAGATGAAATATGTCCGGAAGATAGAAAAGAGAAAATAGCAGCCTTACGTTTACTGGTAGCTTTCGCAGTAGCAACTAAATTACACTTACGTTCTTTACCTATAAATAATGAATTAGAAGAGTTAATGCTCGAATCAAGGTATATAACATTGCTAACAATGAATCATCCTCCTCTAGAAATAGCTTTTTGGATAGGAGATTATTTGCAACAGCAATGTAACAATAATCAAATAAATAATTATCAGTTAATCGCTATGCAGGAGTTAATCAATAGCATGGTAGATAATTTGGGAGCGTGCGAGCGTATTTTAAAAACCCCTATACCTTTTGCTTATACTATTCATTTAAAACAATTATTGCTACTTTATTGCTTGCTGCTACCTTTTCAATTGGTAGAGAATCTCGGATGGGCAACTGGTGCGATTACTGCGGTTATTAGTTTTACTTTATTTGGTATAGAAGCAATAGGATTAGAAATAGAAAATCCCTTCGGTTTTGATGATAACGATTTACCGTTAAACGCGATTTGCAATACGATGAAGCGGAATATTGAAGATTTAATCAGTTTAAGACCTACATTTGATGCGAGCAAAATCTAATAGATAATAGAAAAAGGAACAGGCAACAGGCAATAGGGAACAGTGAAAAACTATCGGGTAAACTTAAAATTAACTATAAATAGAAGAGTTAGTTAATTATTCAGGTTCTTCTAATCAAAAATTATGGTTCTTCAGTTCCTAGCACTAAAAAAAATCTTGAAGTAAAAAGTTGAAACGCTTGCTATACAAAAATTCTCTTTCTCTACTTTAAGAATGTATTATTCACTAATACCGTCTTTTTCCCTGTTCCCCGTTTCCGGTTCCCTATTCAAAAAAAGTACCCATAAAAAACTATCCGCTCTTAGTTAAGTCGGATAACTTAATCTAAGAGCGGTCTAGTTGGGTCTTCAAGTTGCAACCTGACTGCCGGAAGGAACTCCAATTCAGCCTTGTCACTTAAGATAAATCAGCCTTTTAAAAAGACTAAGTTAACTCTTAGAGCACAGCTCCGGCACACAGCCGGTTATCTGCAACTTGACGACCCATGCGTATACTACTTTCTATCATGGGCATCACCTCCTTGTTGCCTAAGCGGCTTTTAATCTCAAACAAGGCAGAGCAATTTGCTCTTTCTTTGTATGTTCCTACTATAGCATGGATTTGGGAGAAATATCGGGAAAAATCTCACAATTTTGGATTTTGCTTAGGGAGTAGGGTTGGGGGTAACAGTTAAATAAATATCGGCAGCAGTCACTATATTTTTTCAAAAAGCTAGTGTTACTAATAATTCCGACGGGTTTTAGAAACTGTCTTGGTTGCGTAAGTCCTATAGTTCAATCTAAAATCCAAAACAAAAATCCCCGCCATTTGACGGGGATGAAATCAGCTTATTTCTTATCTTTTAGCTGAGAATCGAAATTCTATTAAATCTAAAATCCAAATTACAGTGCGTTACCACGAGGTAAAACTTCCTCTGGAAATACAAACTGTTCGTGAGGCTGATCTTGAGGAGCCATCCATGCACGGATACCTTCGTTCAACAGAATATTCTTTGTATAGAAAGTTTCAAATTCTGGATCTTCTGCCGCTCTCAATTCTTGAGATACGAAGTCATAAGCACGTAGGTTCAGCGCTAAGCCAACTACACCTACTGAACTCATCCATAAACCAGTTACTGGTACGAACAACATGAAGAAGTGCAACCAACGTTTGTTGGAGAATGCAATACCGAAAATCTGTGACCAGAAACGGTTTGCTGTCACCATTGAATAGGTTTCTTCTGCTTGGGTTGGTTCAAATGCACGGAAGGTGTTAGAACCGTCACCGTCTTCAAACAAAGTGTTTTCTACAGTTGCACCGTGAATTGCACACAACAGCGCACCACCCAATACACCTGCTACTCCCATCATATGGAAGGGATTCAAAGTCCAGTTATGGAAACCTTGGAAAAATAGCAAGAAACGGAAGATTGCTGCTACTCCGAAACTAGGAGCGAAGAACCAAGAAGATTGACCCAAGGGATACATCAAAAATACGCTGACGAATACTGCGATCGGTGCAGAAAACGCAATGGCATTATAAGGACGAATTCCCACCAAGCGGGAAATTTCAAATTGACGCAACATGAAGCCAATCAAACCGAAAGCTCCGTGTAGCGCAACAAATGTCCACAATCCGCCTAGCTGACACCAACGGGTGAAGTCACCTTGAGCTTCAGGTCCCCACAAAAGCAATAGGGAATGTCCCATGCTGTCTGCGGGTGTGGATACTGCCACTGTAAGGAAGTTACAACCTTCTAAGTAAGAAGATGCTAAACCGTGGGTATACCAAGAAGATACAAAAGTTGTACCTGTTAGCCATCCACCTAGAGCCATGTAGGCACAGGGGAAAAGCAATAGACCCGACCAACCGATAAAAACGAATCTATCTCGCTTTAACCAGTCATCGAGTACGTCAAACCAGCCTCTACTACTAGGGGCGCGTCCAACTGCGATGGTCATGAGATTAAATCTCCAAATAGTTATAATTACAGCTTTATTCAACTTTGAGGTAAGCATTTGACTGCCGCCCTCATGCAGAAAAGCAACTAGATTGTCAATCTAGTTTACAAATTTTTACTGTCTCTAATTTTATTGTATAGAAAAATAGGTAATTTTTCCAGTCGGTTTTAAAAATAACTGATTTTTTTTTGCGACTCTACATGAATGCTTGGGTATGCGAAGAGTCCTATATCAGGTAATGATTACAGGTTATGAATAGTTAATATTTTTTTTAGATTTAGTAATATTTCGTTCTCATTTTTGAGTTTGGGCTGTTAATGTAGTGCTGACGCTAAAATTAGACAAAACAGTTAATTTTAATTAAGGTTCCATGTTTACTATCGATTTAACAGTAAGAAATACAGCTTTCCCCGCATCTGTTGAACGCAAGACTCAAGAAGATGCTGAAGCTATCTATCAGCTAGTTTTATCAGCAATGCGTTCTGGTAATCCAGATATTATCGAACTTGAGTCGGAAGGCAAAGTTGAGAAAAAAATCGCGATTCGTGCTACTGAAATTTCTGGTATTCAGATAACTCAGAAAGAAGGCACAGCTAGTGGAGGTGGTAAAACTCCTGGTTTCTTTGCTTTAACTTCGGAATGAAACATTGGTGGAACACAAAACGAGTGAACCGGGAATCTCAGTAAAAGATTTAAACTTTGACTGGCCTTCAGGGACGCAGGTAATCAAATCTTGCTCTTTAGAAGTACCTAGAAGTGAATTTTGGATGCTCTTAGGTACAAATGGTAGTGGAAAATCAACTTTACTTAGACTGCTTGCAGGGTTATTAACTCCCAAAAGTGGCGAAATAGGAGTTTTACACCCCGTTGGTTTTGTATTCCAAAATCCCGATCATCAATTAGTAATGCCTACTGTTGGTGCTGACGTGGCTTTTGGATTAGTACAAGAACAATTGCCGCAAAAGCAAGTTAGAGAAAGAGTAGAAGAAGCACTGAGCGCAGTTAACTTACTTTCACTACAACGTCGTCCTATTTATGCTTTAAGTGGGGGACAAAAACAAAGAGTAGCCATTGCCGGTGCGATCGCCCGTCGTTGCGCTTTGTTATTGTTAGACGAACCCACTGCCTTACTCGATCCAGATAGCCAATTAGAATTAGTGGCTGGTGTCCGTCGTTTGGTAAAAAGTCGAGGTATTACAGCACTTTGGGTGACTCATCGTTTAGATGAATTGAACTATTGCGACGGTGCTTTCCTACTTGAGCAAGGGGTTTTAATCGATAAAGGAGAGCCTGCACGTCTCAAAAAAGTTTTAATGGAATTGCAGGGAGGAAATGAAAATTAATTTTCTTTCCTAAAGACTTCTATTTCAAGTAGTAATCATTTACTAATTATTCAGGATTTCAACGCGTCTACTAATAATAGGCGCGTTTATTTAATTTTTAATTTTTAATTTTTAATTTTTAATTTATTTTCTGGCTGAATTTTATCTTTTTTGCGAAAGTCACAAAAAGGGAAAACTCAAATAGTCTATCAAAAATATAAAATCGAATGACCTTTATTTGGTAAGGGTTTCATAGTATTGTCCGGATTTTATGCTTATGTAACATAGTGTTACAAGTAATGATTGAATTAGTATAAGAGTTATGAATGAAAATTGTAAAATCTAGAATACTGTGATTCAGAACCATGTCCCCTTCATTTACCCCAGCCGTTTTACTCGTAGACGGTTATAACATTATTGGCGCTTGGTCTTGTTTAAAAAAGACTTGCGATAACGTCGGATTAGAAACTGCACGTAATGAGTTGCTTGAAGCCCTCGTCGGTTACAGTGCATTTACGGGTTATCAAACCCAAGTAGTGTTCGATGCCCATTTTCAAAAAAATGGCAGCAACGAAGAAGTTGTGACCAAACTTGTCACGGCTTTTTATACGGATTTTGGGCAAACAGCAGACACTTATATTGAAAAACGTTGCGCGTCACTGCGTCAAAAAGTACGAGAGCGTTTATTATCGCGAGTCGTTGTAGCCACCTCAGACCGGGCGCAACAGTTGACGGTACAGGGGTATGGAGCTGAGTGGATATCTGCACAACAACTTTGTTATGAAATAGAAGCCACTGTTTGTAGAACGCGACAAAAGTATAAATCGCACAAGAAAACCAATAGTAGATTCCTAGCTAACTCTATTGATGCTAAATCGCGTCAAAAGCTAGCTGAATTACGAATGGGTTTGAAATAGACATCTATGGCAAACTATCTGGGCATCTACTAAGTGTAAAGCTAATTATAAACCCGGTTGACTTGGAGTCGGTCTTTATTAGTACAAAAGTATAGCTAAAGGCGCGATCAAAAATTTTTTTCTAAAAGTTTGTTAAAGTACTTGCCAAATTCTATTTTTAGCTTTATTATATTAATCGTAGTCCTCAGTAGCTCAGTGGTAGAGCGGTCGGCTGTTAACCGATTGGTCGCAAGTTCGAATCTTGCCTGGGGAGTTTAAAATTTATTTTCTTCCTTAATGCTTGTAACTAGCGAGCATTGCAAGTGGTAGCTTTTCATGAGTTCTAAGTTGCTTTAAAGCTGCTATTTAGAATACTCGTTGAAATGCAATCTTTTTATTTTGACATATTCCCACTCATCGAATGGGTAATATTTTGGGCTTAAACAGAGATTGCGAAATGAAAGTATCTATATACAGCATATTTCATCTTTGTAAGGTACATTCGGACGGGCAGGGATGCCCATCCCACAAGAGTTTTGTAATATGAGGCTGTACCTCACTTATTTGCAAAGTGCTGTATATAGATAAAACTGATGCGATCAACTATCAGCATCTATTGTTCTACTTCATTTGTTTTGGCGGGTAAGAAAGTTCGTAGTAGCGCATTGTTATTGCGTTTCACGTTCACGAAGTATGCCCGAAACGCTTAGTGTTCCCTTCTAGGGAATGGAACGAAGCAATCCCAATAGCTTGAAGTTTTCAGAATGTGAAATTAATTTTGCACGATTACTTAGTCTTTCTTCGCATAATTTGACGAATTCGGAGGGACTGAAGTCGGCACGTAGAAGCTATCATATTCTATTGGACAGATCGGTAGCCCCTTAAGTAAAAACCGCGATATTTATCAAATTGAAGCGGTTAAATTATATCTACTATTGTAAATAGCATTTTGCAGAGAAGCTAGCAGTTACAGACATTGTATTCTGTCTCAAGACATTTATGTGTTTTTAGTTTTTGTTATTCAAGCAAAAATGTATACTCTTTTAATCTAATTTGAATATAATAAATACACGTTTCAAATACACTTAAAAATATTCAAGCAACTTAGTTTCATTCAATTGTATATATCATCTATGCCATTCATAGTTGCTTTAGTCAATCAATTTGCTTTTATATTTTATAAAAATGGGAGCATATTTATGGTAAATACTTTTGATGATTAAGTTCGCAATATTTGTGTTTGAAATAAAGAAATATGTCTGTTGTAAGGTAAGATTTGATTTGATCTTACCAATAAAATTTTGAACGTGATGGCGATATAAAGCCAAGCAGAATTAAGAAAAGATTGGTAAGGCGGGTTTTACTTGCGATCGAGCTTTGCCTGATGAAAAGGCGATTCGCAACTCATTGGGTAATGACTTTTAGCAAGCGCGAGAAAATATTTCTGAAGTGGTTATTAACAAGGATTTAAGGTTATGGTGCAAAATTTAACACCTTCTTTGATTAAAGATATCAATCCTGGTAACGAGTCTTCTAATCCTGATTTTTTGGGTGCTGTCAATGGAAACTTACTTTTCAGTACTTTCAATACTAGTAGTTTAAATACGCAATTATGGAAAACAGATGGTAGCGAAGCAGGTACAGTTTTAATACAGGGTTTTGGCAATAATTCATTTCCACCTTCAGACGTAATTAATCTCAATGGGGCTGTATATTTTTTGCAGGTTTCGGGATTTTTTAATAAATCTTTGTATCGAAGTGATGGTACTGAATCAGGTACTTTTACAATAGATAGTGCCTCGTTGAGAGCGCCTGCTGATATAAGTAATTTAACTGGAGTTGATGATACTGTTTTTTATACGGCTTCCGACTCTTCAGACTTCTTTCAATCTAAGTTGTTCAAGATTGATAATAGTACTAATCAACCAGTTCAAGTACAGCAAAATATTAATTCTGGAGGTGCAAATCCTGAAGATTTAACGGCTGTTGATAATACGTTATTTTTTAGCGCAAATAGTAACGCGATTCAAGAAGGTTCAAATATAGAACTGTGGAAAAGTGACGGTACAGATGCGGGGACAGTTTTAGTTAAAGATATTAATCATGCCAATTCTTCTAACCCAAACCTTCTCGGTGATGTTAACGGTACGCTGTTTTTTACTGCTGATGACGGTAGCAACGGTAGAGAACTTTGGAAGAGCGATGGAACTGAGTTAGATATGGTTTTAATCAAAGATATAAATCCCGGTGAAGCTTCTTCTAATGCCAATAATTTAGGGAATATTAACGGCACCGCTTTTTTCAGCGCAAATGACGGAACTAACGGTACTGAGTTGTGGAAGAGTGACGGTACTGAGTCGGGTACAAGTTTAGTTAAAGATATTTTTGCAGGAAGTGGAAGTTCCAACCCAGATAATCTGACTAACGTGAACGGGACAGTATTTTTCACTGCTAACAATGGCAGCAATGGAACTGAATTATGGAAGAGTGACGGTACAGCAGAAGGTACGAGTTTAGTTAAAGATATTAATCCCGATGGAAATTCTAACCCAGCTAATCTGAGAAATTTTGACGGTATTCTGTATTTTTCCGCAGACGATGGTAGTAATGGAAGCGAATTATGGAAAAGTGACGGTACAGCAGAAGGTACGGTTTTAGTTGATGACATCAATCCTGGAAGTGCTTCTTCATCTCCAGGTGATTTGACAATATTTAACAGTCAACTTTATTTCAACGCTGATGACGGTGTTAACGGTAGAGAATTGTGGGGTTTAACTGAAACGAACAAAGATGTAATTCTGGGTGGAAGTTTAAACGATGTTCTATCTGGTAACGAACAAGATAATATCATCGACGGTTTAAAAGGTGAGGATACTTTGACTGGTGGAAGTGGTAAAGATAAGTTCGTTTTGTCTGGCGATTTTGATAATGACGTAATTACCGATTTCACTTTGGGTGAAGATGAAATTATCAATGCTACAGATAGGATTGTATTAACAGTAGGTTCCTTTGGTGATACTTTAAAAGTCGCTTTCAGCAATACTGGTGATGTTTTACAGGTAAATCTCAACGGTAACGATCAAGCTGGATTGGAAAATTACTTGTTGAGTATCGGTAGCGATCGAGCTTTGCCTTACTAACGGAGCTTACCCAACCGTAAACTAAGAATAGCTATTTAGGAAAATTTGTTGAATATTTGCGATAAAATTTCAGTTTGTAGTAGGGCTAAAGCCCTATTTTTTTTCGCAGTTAATCTACAACCGTCTTTTTAAAGATAATTCCATTAAACTAATTCGGTTTAATATTTCCTAAAATAGCAAAAAGCACTTATGAAGAGATTCAAACATTTAATTTTAATACTTTTAATATCATTATTTTTAACTGTACTATCTCCTGTTTTAGCAACTTCGCAATTTGTTAGCTCTTCCAAAATAGAAAAATTAATCGAACAAGGTAAAATATATTACGATACAGGAAGATTTTCCGAAGCAATAAGTTTATTAAAACAGGTAGTTTTAAAATATCAAGCTGATGGAGATAAATTAAATCAAGCTATGAGTTTAAGCAATATTTCTTTAGCTTATCAAAAATTAGGAAAATGGCAAGAAGCTGAAAAAACGATAAATCTTTCATTTAATTTATTGCAGCATTTACCAAAAAATAAAGTTTACGCTCAATCATTAGATATAAAAGGAAATTTGCAGTTCGCGAGGGGGCAATTTCAGAACGCGATCGCAACTTGGCAAAATGCAGAAAGGATTTACTCGCAACTGGATTTACAACCGGCATTAATTCAATCGCGTATAAATCAAGCTCAAGCGATGCAGGCTTTGGGGCTATTTCTGAAAGCACAAAAGACTTTGATTTCGGTTCGGGAAAGTTTAAATAAACAACCAAATTCTATTTTAAAATCTATTGGCTTGCGTAGTCTAGGAGATGTTTTCCGAATTATTGGCAATGTGGATGAATCTCAACAAGTTTTGCTGCAAAGCTTGAATGTAGCATCTTCGATAAAAGCGAATCAACAAATAAGCGAAACTTTAGTCAGTCTGGGAAATACAGTTCGCATTCAACAAGAAGAGGACTCTCAAACTTCAGCAATTAAATATTATCGGCAAGCAGCTAATACAGCACCTTCAAATTCTGTTCTACACTTACAAGCTCGATTAAATATTTTGAATTTGCTTGTAGAAACAGAAAATTTAAATCCTGCGAAACAATTAATTCCTCAAATCGATACTGAATTGCAAAATTTGATTCCCAGCCGTCAATCTATTTACACAAGGATAAACTTTGCGAAAACTCTGCAAAAATTTCAAGATCAAACTACTATAAAAAAATCTTCGCAGTTGAATATTGCTCGAATATTATCTACAGCAATTCAACAGGCGAAAACGATTCAAGATAAACGAGCCTTGGCATATGCACTAGGGAATCTTGGCGAAGTTTACGAACAAACCAAACAATACAAAGAAGCCGAGCAACTGACTCAAAAAGCCTTAAATATGTCCAATTCTATTAGGGCTGAAGATATTACCTATCAATTACAATGGCAAATGGGAAGATTGTACAAAGAGCAGGGAGATATTAATAATGCGCTTGAATCTTATCATGCAGCGTGGCAAATTCTCAAATCTTTGCGTAGCGATTTGGTTGCGATAGATTCTAACGTACAATTTTCCTTCCGCGAGAGTATAGAACCAGTATACAGACAGTACGTCGATCTAATTTTAAAATCCTCCGAAAATAACAAACAAGATCAAAAACAACTTATCGTTGCTCGTGAAGTCATTGAATCTCTTCAGTTAGCGGAAATCGATAATTTTTTTAATTCTGCTTGTTTTAATACCAAAGTTGTGCTTGATAATATAATTGATAAAGATAATTTGAAAGCAGCTATAATTTACCCGATCATTTTACCAGACCGATTGGAAGTTATTATAAAATTACCTCACTCTTCTCTTATAAGCTACTCTACTTCTATATCAAAAAATCAGGTAGAAGAAACTATTAAAAAATTACGAAATGATATCGAGGAACGCAAGATTGGTAACGACGATCGAGCGCAGTTTCACAAGTTGTATACTTGGTTGCTTCAACCCGCAGAAAAATATTTAGAAAACAATAAAATTGATAGTTTAATTTTTGTACTTGATGGTTATTTACGTAATATCCCTCCTGCGGCTCTTTACGATGGCAAACAATATTTGATAGAAAAATATAGTATCGCTCTAAGTCCTGGTTTACAACTATACGAATTAAAACCATTGCAAAAAACAAGTTTGAATGTATTGACGGGTGGATTGAGCGAGGAGCGCTCGAATTTTCCTAAACTTGATTATGTTGAACAAGAATTGCAGCAAATTAAGTCGCACGTATCGGATGCCAAAATACTTCTCAACCAAGAATTTACTAGTGATGCTGTTGAAAAACAGGTGAACAAAAAATCATATTCTGTAGTTCACTTAGCAACTCATGGGCAATTCAGTTCTAACTTCGATGAAACATTTCTTTTAGCATACGACGAGCGCATTAAAGTCACAAAACTCAGTCAATGGCTCCGTAATCGGGAAGAAAATCGTGCCAAAGCGATAGAGTTACTAGTTTTAAGTGCTTGCGAAACAGCGACTGGAGATAATGAGGCGGCATTGGGGCTTGCTGGTGTGGCTATTCAAGCAGGTGCGAGGAGTACAGTTGCATCTTTATGGGCTTTAAATGATGCTTCCACAGCCGAACTAATGGGAAAGTTTTATCAAGAATTAACGAAACCTAATATTACTAAAGCACAAGCTTTACGCAATGCCCAATTAACTTTATTGAAGCAAGAAGCATATAGTATTCCTTATTTTTGGGCACCTCATATTTTGATCGGAAATTGGCTTTAGAGAAAGTGGGGAATAGGGAGTAGGGAGTAGGGAGTAAGGAGTGGGAAGTAAGGAACAAAAAAGGAGAAGGACATAATATGTTGTCAATTATTAGAAGTCAAAGTTTTTACAATCGATTGGGTTGGATAATGCTGACGGGTATGCTTTTTATTTCACAAAAAGAGCCTGTATTTGCTCAAGTTAAACCAGACAGTAGTTTGCCATCGAATTCCCAGATAAATCAACAAGGAAATATTTACAATATCACTGGTGGAACTCGATCGGGAAACAATCTTTTTCACAGCTTTGAAAAGTTTGGAATTCCGTCGGGTGGTGAAGCTTATTTCAATAATCCAGTTGAGATTCAAAATATTATTAATCGAGTTACGGGTAAGTCAATATCAGAGATTAATGGTTTAATTCGTGCTAACGGTACTGCTAATTTATTTTTAATTAATCCTAACGGCATTGTATTGGGTGAAAATGCCAAACTTGATATTGGTGGTTCTTTTATAGGCAGTACGGCTGATAGTTTTAAATTTAAGAATGGTAAGGAATTTAGTGCAATAAATCCTGAAGATAAGCCGCTGTTGAGCGTAAATGTGCCTTTGGGTTTGCAGTATGGGAAGAATCCTGGAAATATTGAAATTAAAGGTAAAGGTGATACGCAAAGAAACACACGAGAAGTATTTGAGCCAAAATCCGGCTTGCAAGTTCCTGTTAATAATACGCTAGCTTTGCTCGGTGGTGATGTTTTACTTGAAGGTGCGACGTTAAAAGCTAGTGGCGGAAGAATTGAATTAACTAGCCTCACAGGAGAAGGTTTAGTTAGTGTTTTACCTGTGGAAAAAGGTTTCAAATTCGGTTTTGAGAAATTGGATAATTTTGGGAAAATTGAACTATCTCGAAATACGGCAGTTGATGCTAATGGAAATGGCGCAGGTGATGTGTGGGTGACGGGTAAAAATGTCACTCTTGCAGATAGTTTCTGTAATTTCATCAACTCAAACTGGTACTGAAAAAGGTATGGGTATCGTAGTTAATGCCACCGAAAAGTTATATATCAATGGTATAAATGATACTTTCATGACTAGCGGTTTATACGCTAATAACGTTAGTGGAAATGCAATAATAGAAACGGGCAATATAGCGGTTAATACTCAGCAGTTAATAGTCCGAGATGGAGCTACCATTGCTACTAATACTTACAGTGATGGTAAAGGCGGAAATATCAATATTAAAGCGTCGAATTTGAGAATTGAAAATGGGGCTGTTGTTAGCGCGATCGTCAAGAGTTCTGGTAATGGCGGAAATATAGATATTAATTCAGCACAGGTGCAAGTTATTGGAGTTGGAAATAATAATAATTTTAGTGAATTAAGTGTTTCTGCAAAGGAAAATTCAACAGGAAATACAGGAAATTTGAAGATTAACACTAATAATTTGCAGGTTGAAGATGGCGCATCTATCATAACTGCTACATTTGGTGAAGGCAATGGTGGAGATATGACAATTAATGCTACTTCTAAAATAGAATTGACTGGTCAAGGTGGCAACGAAAATGAATTTCCTAGTGCCTTATTTATTGTTGCAGAAAAACCTTCAACGGGAGATTCTGGTTCTTTAACTATTAATACAAAACAAATGCTTGTACAGAATGGAGCATTTGTTAGTGTTAGTAATAATGCTTCAGGCGGTGCAGGAGATTTGAAGATTACTACTGATAATTTAATAATAAAAGATAATGCTCGTTTTTTTACAGGTAGAGTTAGTGAGGGTAAAGCAATCGGAGACTTAAGTATTAAAACTAATCATTTGCTTGTTGCAGGTGGCTCAACTGTAAAAGCTGGTACATCTGGTGAAGGTGGAAATTTGAATATTGATGCTCAATATGTACAAGTTATTGGTACGGGCAACGATGGTAATACTCCTAGCTCTTTAACCTTATCGGCATCGCTAGGAAATAAGGGGAGTATAAATCTTAACGCTAAACGATTGCTAATTAAAGACGGAGCATCAGTGTCTGCTGGTACATCTAATGCAGGTGATGGAGGAAATTTGATTATCAATGCTCAGGATGTGCAAATCGTTGGAAAAGGCGGTAACGATCCTAAAAATAAAAATTTGCCATATCCGAGTGGTATATTTGTTCCAACAGAAGAGTTTGCAACCGGGGATGCAGGCAATTTGATTATTAATGCTAAACGAATGCTCGTACAAGATGGAGCATTTGTTAGTAGTGCTAGTAATGGTAGAGGCAATGGAGGAGATTTAATTATTAATGCCTCTCGCTTACAAGTGCAAGATGAGTCATCTGTAATTTCTGGAACAAAGCGTAAAGGTACGGGTGGAAATTTAAAGATTACTGCTAATAGCGTGCTAGTTGAAGATGGAGCAAAAGTTAATGCTGGTACATCTGGTACGGGTAATGCAGGAAATTTGAATATTAATTCCGATACTATACGAGTTATAGATAAAGCTCAAGTTGCTGTAGAAAGTACGGGAACGGGAAATGCAGGTATCTTAACATTAGATGCTCGTTCTATCAGTTTAGATCGCAAAGCTTCACTTAATGCTAGTACGCAAAGTGCAGATTCTAATAATGAACAGGCAACAATTATTATTAATAACGCACGGGATTTAATTCGTATCCGCTCAAAAAAATGGGGTAAAGGTACACCTTGCGTCGTAGAATATGAAGCATGACGCAAAAACGATCATCTAAAAAATTAGTCACAGCATTATTGCAATCAATCGACCCAAAACAGATTGCAGACGAGGACGTGCGTCAAACGGTAGAAGTATTACTCAACTTAATAGAACAGCTAAATGTAAAAATCAAAGAATTAGAAGAAGAAAATCAAAAACTACGTGATGAAAACAACCGCTTAAAAGGTGAACAAGGTAAACCAGACATCAAAGCGAATAAAAACAAAGGGTTTAAGAAAAACTATTCATCAGAAAAAGAACGAAAAATAGCAAAAGAACACAGTAAAGCAAGTAAAAACGAGTCTATCAAGATAAACCGAGAAGAGATTGTAGTTTACCCACAAGAACAATTACCAGCAGACGCACAGTTCAAGGGTTATGAGGAAGTAGTAGTCCAAGACATTTTACTTAAGCCAGATAACATACTGTTCCGCAAGCAAAAATACTACTCACCAGAAACAGGAAAAACTTATTTAGCGGAACTACCAACAGGTTACGAAGGTGAATTTGGTCCAGGAGTAAAAGCTTTGGTCATGAGTCTATATTATGGTGGAAACATGACCCAAGGGAAGTTATTAGAATTTTTAGAAGATATTGGTATCTCGATTAGTGCAGGAACAATATCAAATTTATTAATTAAAAACCAAGAATATTTTGAAGCTGAATACGAAGAAGTATACAAGGAAGGGTTAGCCAGCAGTCCTTGGCAACACTTTGACCAAACAGGTGCGCGTGTTGCAGGAGTGAACCATACAACAAATGTGATTTGTAACCCCTTGTACACAATTTACCAAACAACGCGATACAAAGACCGTTTGACTGTATTAAAAGTATTTCAAAACACAACCGAACTCTCCTTTGTTCTCAACGAGATGACCTATGAACTTTTGGAGACTTTTAAAGTTCCAATTAAGTGGGTTAATAAACTAAAATTACTATCTCAACAGAAGGCTTTTACCGAAACTGAGTTTAATTTTTTGATTGGTGAGTACTTAAGTAGACTTGGTTCTCAACACCGTTCTCGCATATATGAATCGGCAGCAATTGCTTTTTATCATCAGCAATCAACTGTACCAGTAATTACAACTCTAGTATGCGATGATGCTCCGCAGTTCAAGTTAATAACATCGGATTTGGCTCTTTGTTGGGTGCATGAAGGACGACATTATAAGAAATTAAGTCCGCTTATACCTTGCCATCAAAAACTTTTAGATAATTTTCTAGAAAGATTCTGGGAATATTACAGAAAATTATTATCTTATCGAGATTCTCCAAGTTGGGATAAAGCTCACGAACTAGAAATGGAATTTTGGACACTTTTTACAGAAAAAAGTGGTTATCAACAGTTAGATGAGCGAAAACGATTAACTACTTTGAAAGTAAACGAGTTGCTTCTCGTGTTGGAGCATCCAGAATTACTATTGCATAACAACCCTGCCGAATTAGCTGCTAGGACTATGGTACAACGACGTAACATCAGTTACGCAACCCAGACAAAACAAGGCACAAAAGCGTGGGATGTTTTTATGTCCCTTGTTGACACTACTCGTAAGTTGGGTATCAGTTTTTATGAGTATATGCGTGACCGCATTTCTCAAGTTGAAAATATTCCATCTTTGGGGACAATTATTCGGAAGAAATCTTCTTCTAATTCCTATGGTTGGTCATGGATGCCTCAATAACACCCCTGTATATTAAGACTGTGCTAAACCCTCATATCCTTGGTTGTAGAATACTGTAAAGTGCATGGATTAACCACATCTATTTCTTCATAGTTTTTATAAGCGATTGAAACTTTTTTAGTTACTTTGATAGCATATTTACAATTTACCTTATTTGCAACTTCCGCTATTAATCAATTTCTTGATTTTGATTATTTTTATTTATTTGTTGCTCTCACGAGAGATCCAGCAACTGGGGAAGATTTGGCGGCGACAGCGGAGTGCCAGGTGGGGGCACGATTATTTTCTGTGCCTATGTAAAATCTATCTGCCCCTACCTGGTACCGTCAAATCAGCGTAGCGGTTCCCCAGTTGCGCCGCTGCTTTTTTTTATCGTAGTTGACATTCAAGACAGCCGATACCCCGAAATTTTGAGGGGATACTTTAATTCTACGTCGTGGTAGCAATATAACAACCAACGCCAAAGGTGAAAATGTCCGAGGTGGAAATATTAATATTGATAGCGAGATCGTAGCTGCCATTCCCGATGAAAATAGCGATATTAGCGCTAATTCTGAAAACTTCCGTGGTGGTAATATTAAAATAGAAGCTCAAGGTATCTTTGGCACACAATTTAGAGAAAAACCCACTTCCGAAAGCCATATTACAGCCACAGGTGCAAGTCAAGATTTAAGCGGTACCGTAGAAATTGAGACTCCCGATATCAATTCTACTAATGAATTATCAGATTTACCCTCCATACCTATAAATAATAAGTTAGCCCAAGGCTGCTATAGTCCTGGTTATGCTCAAAATCAATTTTTTATAGTTGGGCGTGGTGGTTTACCACCTTTACCGGAAGATTTCCTAACACCTTCAGCAGTGCGAGTTGACTGGGTAAGCCCTGATAAAAATGGCGAAACCAGTTTATTAAATAGAAATATTGAAGTCAAAACAACTATAGAAAAACCCAGACGTATTGTAGAAGCTACAGGTTGGATAAAAAACGATAAAGGTGAAATCATATTTACAGCAGATGCACCTGTAGCTACATCTAATAACTTTATAGAGAAAACGAAAAATTGTGAATTGGGAAGTAGGGAGTAGTGAAAAAACGTGTATGTTTCCCCTAAAAGTCTTGTTTAATTAACATTTTGCACCATTGGTGTTAAATCCGAATTCCCGCCTTGAAATCAATTAAGGGAGCATAATATGCTAATGAATATTAAAAAACCAAGCCGCAATCGATTGGGTTGGATAATGCTGACGCTGAGTATGCTTTTTATTTCACACAAAGAAGCAGCTTTTGCTCAAGTTAAACCAGACAGTAGTTTGCCATCGAATTCTCAAGTCAATCGACAAGGAAATATTTACAATATCACTGGTGGAACTCAATCGGGAAACAATCTTTTTCACAGTTTTGAAAAATTTGGAGTTCCGAATGGTGGTGAAGCTTATTTTAATAATGCAGTTGAGATTCAAAATATTATTAATCGAGTTACAGGTAAGTCAATATCAGAGATTAATGGTTTAATTCGTGCTAACGGTACGGCTAATTTATTTTTGATAAATCCCAACGGTATTGTATTTGGTGAAAATGCCAAGCTTGATATTGGTGGTTCTTTTATAGGCAGTACGGCTGATAGTTTTAAATTTAATAATGGTAAGGAATTTAGTGCAATAAATCCTCAAGATAAGCCGTTGTTAAGCATAAATGTTCCTTTGGGTTTGCAGTATGGGAAGAATCAAACAGGTAATATTACTAATTCAGGTAATCTGAGCGTTAATAATGGTAAAAGTATTACTCTTATTGGCAATAGTTTTGAAAATATAGGAAAAATAAAAACTGATGGAGGACAAATATCTATAGCTGCGATCGGAAATGAAGGTTTTGCAACTTTAGGAGAATCTGGAGAATTATTAAATCTGGAATTTCAATCTGAAGATACTGTTAATGGCAATGCAAATAATTTTGGAACCGTTATCAATAAAGGTAATATTGATGCTTCAATACAAGCGGGAATAGGTGGTAAAATAATTGTAGTGGGAGAAAGAATTGGTTTATTAGATAACTCGTTATTCGACGTTTCAGGAAGTGTGGGGGGCGGTGAAGTAAAAGTTGGAAATAATAATACAATTGCAGCTTATATTGACCCAAAAGCATCTATAAAAGCTGATGCATTAATTGCAGGAAACGGCGGTAAAATTACGGTTTCGGCTACAGAATTAACTCGCGTGCATGGAAGTTTCAGCGCCAAAGGTGGTTTAAACAACGGGAATGGTGGTTTGGTTGAAAATAGGGGAAATGATTTTTTAGATATTACGGGTATATCTGTTGATACCAATGCGAATAATGGCTTGAATGGTAACTGGTTGCTTAACTCAGGTAATATATTCTTTGGTTCGCGAAACAATATTAATCCTACATTTAACAATAATAATTCTGCAATTTTTCAACCAGCTAAAGCGGAGACAGTATTAGATGTTTCCACTATAGAGAAGCAGTTAAGTGCGGGAAATAATATCACAATTACAGCGAGTGAGACAGGAAGTGAAGTAGGAAATATTACAGCAGATAGAATTGATATTGCAGCACTAAATAATACTCCAGTCAGATTAACGCTTCAAGCCGATAACAATATTACTTTGTCAAAAGGTAATATCCAATCTACGAATAATCGCTTGGGTATGGTGTTGCAGGCAGATAGCGATAAAAACGGTTCAGGTAATATTAACCTTGGTAACGGAAGCCCACGAAGTTTTGAAATTGATACAAGTGGTGAAAAATTCACTGCATCCGCATCTGGTTCTATTTCATTTTCTGGTGCTGAGATTAAAAGTAGTAATACGGAGGCAAAAGATTCAGAAACAATCGCGATCGCCACAGCAGGTTCTGTTATAGTTGAAAATAGCGGTATTATAAAAAAAGTATTTGCTTCGGGCAACAATGGCGATATTTATATCGATGCAGACGCACTTTATCTACAGGGCGGAATTGAAAACAATACCAAAGTTAAGAGTAATGGGAATGCTGGAAGAATAAATATTAATGTCAAATCTTTATCGATAACAAAGGGCGCTATAAATAATGTTACTGAAGGTAATGGTAATAGTGGTTCGACAATCATTGAAACAGAAAATTTTTTATTAAAAGAAGGTATAATTAGAAGCATTACAAAAGGTATTGGAAATGCTGGAGAAATTATTGTAAATTCTAATTCAGTTTCATTAGAAAACGGTAGTTTGTTCGCGAGAACTGAAGGTAATAGCGACGGTGGGAGTATCTCTGTGAATGCAAAACAGAAGATATTTATTGGAAATCGTGGTGGTTTAAATAGCAACTCTAATGGGCAAGGTAATGCTGGTAATATAACTGTAAATAGTGGTTCCTTAGTATTAAAAGATGATTCGACAATTACTTCTAATGCAAAAGAATTAAGCTCTCAAGGAAATGCAGGAAATATAAAAATTAATGCCGATTCTATTTTTTTGCTAGATAGTACGATCGAAGCAATCGCAAATCGTGGAGATGCAGGAGAAGTAATTCTTAAAGCCGATAACATTACTTTAAAAAATAGTTCTAATATTTCCACAAGTACCATAGATAATTCTATAAGTAATGCTGGGAAGATTGAAGTTATAGCTAAATCTATTTTATTCGAGAACGAACCTGAATTTAAAAACAAAGATAACGAACCTAAAATAATTAATAGTTTGGGCAGTGTCACTAATGGCAAAGGTGATGCTGGGGAAATAACAATAGAAGCAGAAGAGATTATTTTGAAAAATAGAGGAGGAATTGGAATTGATACAAAAAATGAAGGCAATGCCGGTAAACTTACTATTAATACCTCTTTATTACAATTAGAAAACTCGCGAGTGCAAGATAACGCAGGGATAAATAGTAGTTCGAGTGGTTCTGGTAAGGCTGGGGAACTTACTATCAATGCGGACAGAATATTATTAGATAAAAGCGATATTGAAGCTCAAACTGAATCGGGAGATGGCGGTAATATTATCCTTAACTTGAAAGAACTTCTTCTATTACGTAATGGTAGCCGAATTTCTACTACGGCAGGCACGGCAGGTGGAGGGGGAAATGGCGGTAATATTGAAATTAATGCCCCTGATGGTTTCGTAGTTGCTATCCCGAATGAAAACAGCGATATTACCGCGAATGCTTTTGAAGGTGAAGGTGGTAATATTAAAATCACCGCTTCTGGTATATTCGGTATTCAAATTCGAGAAAATCTAACTAAAAAAATTAGCGATATCAGTGCGAGTTCCGAGTTAGGTATAGACGGTACCGTTGAAATTAATACTCCCGATCTAAACCCTAATAATGAATTAGCCGAGTTACCATCTATACCTATTTACAGTCAATTAGCCCAAGGCTGCTATAGTCCAGGTTATGCTCAAAATCAATTTTTTGTAGTTGGGCGCGGTGGTTTACCGCCTTTACCTGAAGATTATCTTACACCTTCGGCAGTGCGAGTTGACTGGATAAATCCTCAACAAAATAGCAAAAACAATTTGCCTAATACAGATATTGAAGTCAAAACAACTACAGAAAAACCCAAACGTATTGTAGAAGCTACGGGATGGATAACCAACGATAAAGGTGAAATTATATTCACAGCAAATGCACCTGTAGCTACAGCAGATAGTTCTATGCAGCAAGCTCAAAACTGTGAATTTTAAAGAAAGTGCTGGCGTTAAATCAACAACACCTGTTCGCAAAATCTCCGAATCGAAACTTCCAAAAAATAATTTATCCTGCCGTAGAAAGTATCTTGCTCCCTGGATGCCTCAAGCTAGCTTTCCGCGCTCGCACTATCCAATCTGCGACTTCACCACATAAGTTATGCGGGGGATAAGTAGTGGGAGCCGGAAAACTCGCTCGTCATCTCCAGGGAGCGAGACGCTCCCACTACAAATGTATTACCCAGCCTTCATTAATGTGGTGAAGTACTAGTACCGCTTCGCGGAAGTAAGAAGTAAGAAGTAAGAAGTAATAAGTTTGATTTTCTAGTCTTTTCAGCCATTTTTAATGGTTGCCTTATTTACGCCGATTTGTACTAGATTGAATATTTTGTAATTTGGAAGTCTCTTCATGCTTGCGATTTGTTTTGATTTCTGGTGGAAAGCCCCATCGACTTAAGCAAACGAGTAATGTGGTAGTTACTAAAACTGATGCCTAATTCTTTTGCAAGATGTTTGTTTAACCATTGTGCCGTCCAACGTTCAAACGCATAACCGTACTCTCGCGGACTATTAGTTACAAGTTCTTTCAAACGTTGAGTATACTGTTCGTTGACGACTTTTGGTCTTCCAATCGGGGAATCATTCCACTTATAAAACTGACCTGTTTTTACGATACAAATCCAGCATCGTGCAGCTTCTTGAGAGCAGCCTAATTTTTTGCATATTTGTGCCTGTGATTCACCAGCGTCTGCAAGTAACATGATGTGAATACGACGACGAAATTCTGGACGTAAATCATGCTCAAGATTTTTTTGCAATAACTGACGTTGGCAAGATGTTAAGAATAAACTTTGAGCGACTTTCATTGTTTCTCCCTGGAATACTTCGATCCAATAACTGATTTAGGACTTTTGTTTATATAAAAAGGTAATTAATGTTGAATACAGATATGTACCCAACCTTAAGTAATACGAAAGTTCTATTCTCGTTATCAGATGTGATTACTTAGTTACTGCGTCGCTCAAACAAGTTTTTCGCTAATTACAGCCTAAAAATCTTTTTCTCTTTAAAAGGAGAGGCTTGTATCCTTGGCTAAGGTTCGCAGTAAGCGATACATCATCTACTACGAACCTGTTAATTTTTTAAATCACAAAATATTCGCTGAGGCTTGCTTCTCCTAAAGCTATTTTGAGACTAAACCGCTCTCCAGGTTCGCCACTTAAATCTAACTTAATATGCTGATTCGATTGTTCTGTAGTTGTATTTATTATTGCTTGTTCGTACTCGTCAAACAGGATTATTTGCAAGTTTGCAGGTAAATAGTTTTGACTTAAGCTAGGTTTGAGTTCTATAAGAATATTAGTATTTGACTTTGATTCTGTGGTGATGGTAACAATCAAAGCTATTAATTCTTTGTGAGTTCCCAATTCTAAAAGTTTGCAGCGCTTCAAATTAGCTGCTTTAGATTTGCCTCTGAAAGCTAAAGCTGGCTGAGCGGCTCGTTCACCCAAAATTTCTACAGACTCCCAACCTGTTTCAAAAATATTATTAAACCATTGACTGAGGTTCGCTAATGGTCTAAGTTTATGCAAATATGAGGGTAAAGCAAAAAGTGATTCTAGATCGTTTAGACTTAAATCGACTATTGCTGCTGTATTTGGCTTAAATCCTCGTAATATAGCTTCTTTTTGCTTCTCATCAATTTCTACAACTACATAGCCAATCCTTTCCAGACCAACTGAAGGCGGAATCTCACAACTTAAAGCTCCCTTTTTAACAGGACGACATTCTAAAATACCTTTACCAGTAATCCATAAATCGGCTACGTCTTCAGTTAATCGTATCGAAGAGTTCCAACTATCTCCGGCTGTAATATTAGTGGAAATACCGATAATACGCAAATAATTATTAACAGCGCATACAGCAAGGGTATTTAGATAAACTTGTTGTGCCTTATTCGAGATTGGGTTAGGTTGCTCGTTAGCAAATTGCCGCGCGATGTGTAATATTTCTGTTGTTAAGGGTATCGGAATCGACCAATCCTCATTTGAAAATTGGTTATTTGTATTCATGGTGCTTGTTTTTTAAGTATGTTTAGCGCTGCTAGGAAGAGTAGTTGAACCTTCAATATAACCTTGGGAAAAACCGAATTCCCGCAGCAAAGGCAAGCATCTACGGTTGTAAAATTTGGGTAAATCTTTTGCTTCCTGTGGATTTAGGTTAAATTCTGCCGCAATAGTTTTCCAGGAAAGCGTATCTGGAGGAAGCCGCCTTAGAATTAAAGCTTGAGCGTTAATTTCCGGGCGTTTTCGGAAGCAAATACTGCTTAGTCGGTTGTCTGAATCTTTTTGCACCCATAGGATAGTTTTTTCCCAGATTTCCATAGCTGGTTGAATATCTGGAGAGGCAACTATATCATCTATCGGGTTATTTACTCCTTGTTCTGTTTGTTTTGCGATAAGAAATCGTCGTTGTTGTCTATATTTACCATCTCGCATTCTCCTCAATCGCTTTTTAAGTTCATCATCAAGCCAAACAATCGGACCTTTGATATCCGGATTGTATTCTTCTAGATGTTCGCAACAATACTCCCACATTTCTTGGAGAGCATCATTATAGTACGATGTATGTTCTTTCCAAAGCTTGCCAGATTTCATTACTAACAGATGCACCTTAGCCAACACTTGCTGACGCTCCAAGCTTTGGGGTGGATATTCACAGGCAGTAGTAATAAGTTGGCGGAGTTTTAAATCTAGCTCGTTCATAGAATTATATACGAAAATGTTTTACATTACCCTTAAAAAGTGACGTATTAAAAAATACAGAAACTGCCAATTCAGAGTTTGTAATGACACTTATTGAAAATACACTTTCGTATATTATTATTCCGCGCTAGCTTAAAGAACGATATCTATAATGGACTCTTTTTTATCCTCACTACTACCTTTGTTTAGTTACTACGATTAACATAGAGGTTTTTCGCAGATTTTTGTTAATTATTTTTTAATTGGGGATTGGTGTTTGGATAATTATTTCAGTGGTAAGTATGCTCAAGTCTCGATAAAAATCACTGAAATAGTTAGCATATAGGGATTTCTACACTCAATGGTTAAGATTATTAATTACTTCCTTCCCGCTCTATAATTACCTATCTCTCTTGTCTTGAAAAGTTGTTCTCGAAGAGATTGCCTCCGGCTCACATGGGGGAAACCACGCCACTTCTCTCAACGCGCTTATCCCGCGCACGAGAGTGGCTCCCCAAAACGGACACCTTATGTCCAATAGCCCTATGTCCTCCGGACAGGCTAAGCTAACAGGCATAGCCTTCGGCAACGGACACGCACCGCTAACGCTGCGCTCTCTGCGTCTAGTAAAGTTTTATTATACGTAATCATAAAGCCCGGAAAGGAGTAGTATCAATATTAAAGAAAGTTTCAAAGTCGAAAATAGACGTTGTTTGATGGATAAGATGTAGTAGTGTTTATGCGTTCACCGCAAGCTGTTCTGCAAGGCAATGTGGGGCAGGGATTATATTTACCAGATTCTTTATAATTCATGCTGTAAAATATTTTTTTAAGATAATGAGACTTAAAGCATTTAATCATATAACAGGCTTTTTTCAGGAGAAAACTGTTGACTTTGAAGAAGAAAATCTATCTAAATGTCTTATTGGGAGACATCCAAATTGTGATTTTATTATTAATAGTCCTGAAGTAAGTCGGGTACATGGTATTATTTTGTATCAACATGAAAATTATTATTATATTGACCTTGCCAGTACCGATGCCTCTCGCATTAATAATCAAACTATTTTCGTAAATCAAAGTTCTCTTTTGCAATTAGATGACGTAATTCGGATTGGGAATTTTGTTGTTTTCCTGGAATTTGATAACACAAATTTGGATTTCGACAGCGATATTTTTTTCAATTCAGAAACACCGATCGCTCAAACTCCAATTCAACAGCAGCCTCAGCAGGGAGAATTTATAGTTAGATGCTCTAATATTATTCAAGAAACAGATAATGTCAAAACATTTTGTTTGATTGCAGAACCGCCTATTTTATTTAACGGTATATCATTTAACTATAAACCGGGGCAGTTTACGATGTTAGACTTAGAAATTGGGGATAAACGAATAAAACGTCCTTACTTTATTTCTTCAAGTCCTTCACGGCCTTATAACTTAGAAATAACTGTTAAGCGCTTTTCTCCATCAACTTTTCAACCAGATTTAACTTTAGGCTTAGTTGCTAATTGGTTGTACGATTATTTAAAAGTTGGAGATAAGCTTAAAATAAGTCCGCCAATGGGCGATTTCAATTATTTTGAAAATTCTTATAAGAAACTTTTATTTATCTGTTCTGATATCGGGATTACACCTTTGATGTCTATGTCTCGTTGGCTTTGCGATACTAATACCGATTTTTCGGTAATTCTTATATACAGTGCCCGCACGCAAAAAGACATTATCTTCCGAGAAGAGTTAGAATTGATGGCTTTAAGATATCCTAATTTCAAGTTAGCGATTAATTTAACTAGTCAAGACTTTGATTTAAGTTGGTCTGGATATAGGGGCAGATTGAATGAGACAATGCTATCAGAAATCGCTCCCGACTTGAAAGAACGTGTTGCCTATGTTTGCGGATCTGAAAGTTTTATTGAAAGCGTTAAAATGACGTTAGAAGAGCTACAATTCCCAATGCATAATTATTATCCAGAAAGTTTTATATCGAAAGGTACTAAACCCGCTTTAACAATAAAGGTAAAGGGTAATAAGTTTATATTTTGAAGGTAATAAATGAACATATATTGAATTCAAAATAAAAAATGCAAAATAAAAAATCAATTATATCTCAATTTTTAATTGTTCAATTAAGGATACAAGTTTCTTCTTTTAAGGAGAAAAAGATAAAAACGTATTATGACGCTTCAAGCCTCAGACTTTAGGTAATGGTAATTTCTAATTCTAAAATCCAAAATTGAATGGCTGATGAGAAAATTAGTAGTGTTGAAACTTGATGGTGATTTGCGATCGCAAGTGCGAGTCACGTTAGAAATTGGTTACGAAGGGGCACGTCCAATTACGGAGGTTGCTTGTACCTTACCTGCCATGCCGCAGATGGTAAAAGCAATTGATGAATGGTACTCGCTAAGCGGTAGTTTAAGTCAATTTACCCGTATTAAGGTTAATAAAATCGTTTATGGCTCTCTGTCCGAAAATAGGCGAGATTGCTATAAAAAAGCCTGCGAGTTACGTAATTATCTGAATGAATGGCTGATGTGCGATTCGTTTCGTCCGATTCGTGAAAAGTGGCTGAAATATTTGATGCCATCGGATGAAATACGAGTATTAATTAGCACGAATAATCTACAGCTTAAAAAACTTCCCTGGCATTTATGGGATTTGGTCGATCGCGATTATCCCAAAGCTGAAATTACTTTGAGTGCTTATAATTCAGATCGAATACAGGTGCCGCAGACATCTATCTATGGAAAGAAAATTAAGATTTTAGCTATTTTAGGTAACAGCGATGGAATTGATGTCAGACAAGATAGAGAGTTGTTAGAAAATTTAAAAAATGCGGAAACAACTTTTTTAGTACAACCTCAACGACAAGAAATAAACGAACAGCTATGGAATCAAAATTGGAATATTTTATTTTTTGCCGGTCATAGTCAGACTGAAGACAATACGGGTAGAATCTATATTAATCAAGAAGATAGCCTGACAATTGCAGAACTTAGGTATGCTTTAAAAAATGCTGTTAATAACGGTTTGCAGTTAGCAATTTTTAATTCTTGCGATGGATTGGGATTGGTGAGCGAGCTACAAGATTTGTGTATTGGGCAAATTATTGTCATGAAGGAACCAGTACCGGATTTTGTTGCTCAACAATTCTTAAAGTATTTTCTGACAACTTTTTCTGCTGGAGAGTCTATATATATTGCGGCTCGTAAAGCTAGAGAAAAATTACAAGGTTTAGAAGCAGAATATCCTGGTGCTAGCTGGCTGCCGATAATATGCGAACATTCCACAATTAAACCGATGCAGTGGAAGCTAAGGGTTAATTCTCTAAAGAATTGCTTTAAAACATTGGTTTTAGCCAGTTTGTTAATGACAAGTTTAGTCGTGGGAGTACGGCGACTGGGATTTCTGGAAAAATGGGAGCTACAGAATTACGATTTATTAATGCGATCGCGTCCCGATGAAGGACCTTCGGAAAGGTTATTGGTGGTGGGAATTAGAGAAACAGATTTTCAGCTACCCGAACAAAAAGATAGAAAAGGGTCTTTAGCTGATGGTGCATTACACAAGTTGTTACAAAAGCTTGAACCTCATCAACCCAGAGCGATCGGGTTGGATATCTTTCGCGATTTTCCGGTAGACTCCGAACAACAACAATTAAAAACTCAATTAATAAAGAGCGATCGTTTTTTTGCAATATGTCATGTAGGGGAACCGAACGGAGAATCTCAGGGAATAGCACCTCCTCCAGAAATACCGGAACAGCGTCTTGGTTTCAGTAACGTTCTGCTTGATGATGATGGTATTTTACGTCGTTACATTCTATCAATGGATGTAAGGAGTAGCTCGAATTGTCCTACTACCTGGTCTTTTGGTTTTCAATTGGCACTACATTATTTAAAAGATGAAGGAATTGCACCAAAATTTAACCAGGGAAATTGGCAATTAGGTGATGTTGTTTTTACACGTTTAAAACAACTTAATGGTGGCTATCAAACAGCAGATACTTGGGGAAATCAGATATTACTTAATTATCGTTCCTATCGTTCTCCCAACCAAATTACCGATATAGTCTCTCTCGAAGATGTCTTAGCGGGTAGGCTGGCACCGGAACAAATCAAAGATAAGATTATTATTATTGGTGTAATGACTTCAACTTCCAGCGACCATTTTCGCACTCCTTACAGCGAGAAATTACCACCATCTCAACAATACACTCCAGGAGCAATAGTACACGCTCAAATAGCTAGCCAGATACTGAATTCAGTGTTAGATAAACGTCCTTTGTTATCGGCAATATCACTTTGGGGAGAAATATTGTGGATTGGGACTTGGAGTTTTATTGGAGGAATTTTAGCTTTGCGGATTCGTTCGTTACGTTTATTAGTAGGTGCTAATTTAATTGCTATTATAATTATATACGGAGCCTGCCTTGTTCTATTTATCAAAGGTGTTTGGTTGCCACTAATTCCGTCAAAATTAACACTGTTGTCAACTACAGGATGTTTGGTAATTGTTTATAAATATAAACCACAACTGCGACTTTAAGATAGTTCCAACTTACGGTTGATATCGCTCGGAGTAAAATTTTTATACAATGTGCAGGGAATAGAGATGTACGCTTATTTTTTTGAAGCGTAGAACGCATACTATACCTTTCAGAATATGCACAATAGCCCTATGTAATTGATTATGCTTAAAAACCAATACTATCAGCAATTATTAAAGTTTTTATTTGTAACAAATTTAATATTTATAAATTCCATACCCGTTACTGCTCAAAAAACAAATCCATCTACAAATAGAAAAACAAATAATACATCCCAACCAAATAAAAAGAAACCAGAAAATAGAAATAACTTTAATCGAAAGCGTCATCAAGAAACACCCCCACGCAGTAGAGTCCGTGGGAACTCTGTATACTTTAGACAACCCCAAAGGCAAGGAACACCACAAGGTACGAGAGCAGCAGGAAGTCGTAATAGTTGTCCAATAGCAGAAGAAATGCCACTGAGCGCTTTAGTACCGATTACGAAAAAAGCAGATGGAAGAGAATTACGTTGGGGGTTAACAACGAAAGAAAATCCAACATTTTGGTTTTACGTTCCCCATAAATTAAAATCTATAAAAAATGCTAAATTTTCTTTACGAAATCGGCGAAACAACACGATTTACGAAAAAGAATTACAGCTGGCTGATACACCGGGATTAATTAGCGTTTCCCTTCCAGCTAATGCACTATCTTTAAAAGTTGGTGAATGGTATCAATATTATTTATTTATGGATATTGACTGTAATTTAAACAGATCTCGTAAAGAATTCGCTCAAGCATGGGTGAAAAGAGAAGCAATTGCTTCTGGTTTTGAATCTAAATTGGAAAGAATATCTCCACGTCAGCGAGGATTATTCTACGCAAAAAATGGTATTTGGTATGATGCGATGGTATCTTTTGCCAAACTTAAATATGCATCTGGAACAAACTCAGAGTGGATGCAAATGTTAGACTCGATCGGTTTAAGTGAATTTTCTCAGATACCAGTAATTGATTGCTGTAAGTAAGTCGGCGTGAATCGAGGTATTCGGTTGCATGAGGGCGTTCACCGGAGGTGCTGCTCAGAGAAAGGCTCATCGCAACCGTTTCAAGCTTTTTACATTTCGTAATATAGTTAGTTTATGTTAGGTACGGCAACTAATGTTTTACCCGAAGAAGCAGGAATTCCTTTTGCTGTTGAAGATAATTTACTGATAGTTATTGATGATAATTATTTAAAACTTTCGCAGCCGTAAAATTCCCCCAACTCCTTTATAAAAGCTATTTATTACCCGAATTTTTCTCAACAAAACTATAAATGATATTAAATCCGGTTACGCCGGAATGATAAAAAGCCTTATTATATGCAGAGAGCGCAGAAGAAGAAAAAAGAGAGGAATTTTAAATAATTCCTTAAATAATTGCGATACAAACGGAAAAGAAGTTACTTAAAACAATAGCGAAACTCTTGATAGAGATAGAAGATTTTAGATTAGTAGGTTACACAATTTTAATCCTTCTCTTAAAAAATAATTTAATTATCTAAGCCGAATTACTAGATTCGTGTTTTAATAACAACATTCGCGGAACCTCGGTAACGCTAAAACACTCATAAAGTACACATAAAATAAAAGAATTACCGCTACTCGAATGTCTAAAAAGTCTTCTCTAAGTCTACTATTACTATTCTTCGGCGTTCAAATTGGCGTTAACCAGCAAGCAGCTATAGCACAAACAAATCCGGGGATTGTAATACCAACAACTCCAAAAAATATTCCCACTACTCCCAGGAATATACCTAAAACTCCCGCAAACACTCCCGCACCTTCAGGAAATAGATTTTGCGCTTCTCGATTAAATTCTGCGGTAGGTACAGTAACAAATCGCGCCCAGTTTAACAGAACTCATTGGGGTATTTTGGTTCAAAATCTGGGTTCGCCACAAACGCTTTACAGCCAGAATGCAGCTAAATACTTCACTCCCGCATCCGTCACCAAATTAATGACAACGGCGGCAGCATTACAGGCACTTAGTCCTAATTATCGCATTCGCACTTCTGTATACGGTGGCAGTAATGGTGTGGTACAAGTTGTAGGTAGAGGAGATCCGAGTTTAAAAAACGAACAGCTTGAAGTCTTAGCAAAACAGTTACGTCAAAAAGGTATTCGTCGAGTTAATAAATTAATTGCCAATGACGGTTACTTTAAAGGTGAAGCTGTCGAACCAAGTTGGATGTGGGAAGACGTACAGTTTTATTACGGCGCACCAGTCAACAGTTTAATGTTAAATGAAAACGCTGCTGTATTTAGATTATTTCCTCAAAGAGTTGGTACACCTTTATTATTAAAGTGGGATAATCCTTTAGATGCATCTGGGTGGAAAGTTGTTAACCAAACAGTAACAGCCCGTAAAGGAACAAAAGGTTATATTGGAATTCAGCGCGATTTAAAAGGACAAATCTTATATTTAAAAGGACAACTAGCTGAAGATTCTCGTCCAGATGTAACCGCGATCGCAGTATTCAACCCCATACAAAATTTCTTGACGCATTTCCGTCAAAGTCTGGGAAAACAAGGTATTTCGGTTGCCGGAGCTTACCGTGGAACAAGCAAAACCAGCGGCAGGGAATTAGCAGCAGTACAATCTCCACCGCTATCGGAATTAATTGCAGAGACAAATATTAATAGTAATAACTTGTATGCAGAAGCTTTATTGAAAGCATTAGCGACTAAAAAACCGTTGGAAAGAAACGAAACTACCGTTAATGCCGGTTTAGAAGTAATGAAATCAACTTTAACAGGGATAGGAGTTGACTCCAGCACTTATAGACTAGTAGATGGTTCAGGTTTATCTCGCAAAGATTTAGTTAGTCCCCAAGCGTTAGTGCAGACATTACAGGGAATGGCGAAATCTCCTTATGCTTCTGTTTTCCGTGCTTCTCTACCAGTTGCGGGTAAAAATGGGACTTTAAAAAATCGTTTTAAAGATATAGCTCCCGAAGGTTTAGTGCAAGCAAAAACTGGAACAATGACTGGTGTGATAACCCTTGCAGGATATGTTAACGCACCTAATTATGGCCCCGTAGTATTTAGTATTATGGTGAATCAAACCGAACAACCAATTAGAACCGTTAGAAATGCAATTGATGAAATTGTGGTGCATTTGAGTAAGATGCAAAGGTGTTGAGGATTGGGAATGGGGGATAGGGGATTGGGCATAGGATTAATTTGTTAATTGGACTGTCTTTCTTCATTCCTATATGGCAACTCAAACTACCTAGATAAAAAAGAATAAGCCCGGTTTTTGTTTATATAAACCGGGTTTTTCAACATATTTAGTTATTACAGCTTTGATTGCTTATATATATAGAAATACTTTCAGCTTTATCTTTTGTAAAGACTCATCAAACTCTATCGCTTCGATCGCATAGCTGCGATCTAACATAAGTTGTTGGGAATTAGTAAGTATAGAGTTAGTGAGTTTCAGTTTAGCCTGATCGACTCGATCTTTTCGCAACTGAAAATCTTTTGTAGGAACTCCTACCCAAGTTTCTTGCTTGGCTTCAGATAATTCTTTTTCGTTCCTCACTAAAATGTTAGGGGAAGAGTATGGTGCTTTCTCTATAGCAAACTTTAGCTTTTTTATGTCCTTGAAATTTATTACCTGAGAATTACCATTCAAAGTAATTTGGATTTCTTTTTTCGCAGAATTAAATTTGGTTAACCATCCAAACTTTGGCTTTCCTTCTTTTAACTCTACAATTGCCTGCGGTAACAAAAGTGTTATTGACTCATCAACGGGCACTTTTTCGATGATCGGAGATAAATTTGAAGGTTTTGTATCTTCATTAGATAACAAAATTTGATTGTATCCTACTATCCCAACAACCGAAGCTACTAGTGTAATTAGGAACACTTTGGGTAATACTTTCATGTATCCTAATAAAGTGTTAATTTCCACTAATAATACTTGGTTGTTTTTTGAGAATAAAGTATAAATAATACTATTGTTTATAATTCCAGATGATTTTTTTATTCAAAACACTTATAAAACAAATCCGGAACTTAATTGATAAAAGGATTGTTTTCTTCTTCTTGGATACATTTCCAAGCAATATACAAAGCAATCGCAATATCATAACCAATACAAACTGTTGGATACCATTGAGGAACAAAAATGGTTAAGCTATGGTTATCAATAAGTAAATCCCAAACTGGATGAATTAGCCATCCCATCGCTAAAAACCAAGGTGAAAGTTTTATTCCCATAAAAGCAATTATGCTGAATAAAATTATTCCAATAATTTCAGTTAATATCCATATAGTATTTTGACTAACAAAAGAAAAGCCGACATATATTGAAGCAGCGATAATTAAAGCAACAGCGTAAATTTTATAATGGATGTTGGAAGGAAAAGCTTGAATTACTAAAATAGTTAATCCAGCACAAGTAATTCCAACGGCTAATTCTAGCAACATATAGATATAAGAATATAATTACTTATTTAAATTTGTAGCTCCCTCGGACTAGGGAGCAAGATGCTCCCACTACAGAAATTAATTGGAATCCCTATAGTCTATTTTTACTTGTTAAATAGCTGTTTCCATTCTTGTAAAAATAATCCAGACCAAATTGTGAAACTAAGCATCAAAGTTCCGATAATAAAATCCAACCAGATAAAAATATGCATCTTAAAAGAAAAGCTTTCGGTTGTCTGAAAAAGGTAATGTCCCGGACTTAACATACCAGTTAATGAATAAATACTCAGACATATATAGGCAAGCCATATAACATTTTTGAGATAAAAAATATAGCCAACGATTCCAATACCAGTTAGTATAAACCAAGATTGATAAACGCTTTGGGGAGTCATCCATTCGGGACTGGGATAGCTGAGAAAGTTGATAAAATTATCTGTGTAGTGAAAAGCTGTAATTAATACACTAACAATTAATAGTGCTAGAAGTAATATCTTATGGGATTTTTTTGTATTCATCATGTTTCTGTAATTACGAACATAATTAGAATACAAAGCTTTCTTTAACAAAATATTGGCAATAATAATCAAATATTGTCAATTATTATCAAAATTACAAACTATTCCGATATCTTTTAGGTGTGATTCCCATACGTTTGCGAAATGTGTTGGTAAAACGGCTTTGATCGTAAAATCCTAATTGCTGAGATATTTCTGCTAAAGTCAATTTATGGTCTTTTAATAATTCTTTTGCTTTATTAATTCGGCAATTAAGCACATATTGATAAGGTGTTACTCCGGTGGATTGCTTGAATAAACGAACGAAGTAATTTGGACTCATCTGCACTAATTCAGCAAGTTGAATCAAGCTCAAGTTACGATCTAAATTTTCTTTAATATATTCAATGACAAATTTTAATTGACAGCGAGGTATTCCACCTGCAAAATTTTTAATTATCGGTTTTTGTATGGCATAATTTCGCAAAATGTGAACCGCTAACATAGTTGCTGCGGATTCAGCATACAGAAGACTATTATTATCTGATTCAACTTCTTTTTTTAATGCTAACCCGAGACTATAAATTACCGGATCTTCAATGGCAAACTGAGGCAAGATTTCAATTTTATTGCTATCAATGGATCGATCGACACAATTTACTAAAAATTTGGGTTCTAGAGAAAGATTAATAAACTCTATTTCCTTATCCCAGTTCATGCTCTGAGTCATATATGCGGGATAAATTGCAATCTTACCATTCGTATAAGTTTCCTTAACTACACGCCCTTCAATTAATCTTTCTCCTTTAATCGAGTATTTATCAACATGAACCGCAATAATATGTTGTAAAAAACTGATTTCCGGAGTTTCATTTGCAGGTAAGGAATAATACCCAATGCCAATATTATCCCATCCTTTACCAGCACTAGAAATTATCGGGGAAAGGGTAATTGGCGAGCTAATTTCTTGGGAATTAAAATTAATAGCTTTGCTTTTATCTACTGACATTGCAGTTACTAATCAACAGTTATATATAACTCTTAACTCCCAACTCCCAACTCCCAACTCCCAACTCCCTACTCCCTACTCCTAACTTTTTTACCCTTTCCTACGACTTAACCAACTATCAACAGAAATCAAATTAAAACTACAGCCAGCTAGCAAGATAAACAAAACGAGATTATAAATTAACTGCGAACCTGCTGTATCCCATTTTTGTAACAAACAAACGCCAAACATTAAAGTCATCATTAGCAGAAAATTAGCTATCAATGCTTTGCGGGTTTGTAGCCCTAAAATTAATAGCAAACCTACAGCAAATTCTACAATGGGAATTAGATAAGCGGGGCCAGCGATTAATAATGGAGGAATGGCAATCTCTTTGTAAAGTCCTACTTGAGAATCGACAAAACCAGATATATTAGGAAGTCTAACTAAGCCATGCACAAACATATTGATACCGAAAACTAGCCGTAAAAACGTGTAAGCTAAAACGATATCTATATTACGCAATTGGACTTTAGAATTAAACATTTGTTCTATTAGACTCCGTGATGTAGGTGTCATCATAGTCGTTAGTTGATGATGCTGCATCCAAGCTAACTGGACCAGTTCCGTAGTAATATATCAGCAACATTGCACCCACTAAACCAAAGTTTTTCAGAAAAGCATTTAATTCGTCGGGGTTAGTAAAAGCATTGTGAAAAACGAATGTTGTCGGAACTAAAAAGATAATTAATAAAATTGCTCCGATACGTGCTTTAAAACCGAACAGAATCGAAAGTCCACCGACTAAAGTACAGAAAATATTACCTGCAAGTAATAAAGGTGGAAAAGGTAAACCTCTGTTAGTCATCATTTCTACAATTCCTGGAAAACCAAGAGTATTTGCAACCGCAGCCTTAAGAAAAATCGCTGCAAGAAAAGCTCTACCAATTAACGGAATATATTTTTTGAAGCCCATGATTAATTTTAGATTTTGGATTTAATTTAGTTATGAATTAAGAATTGAGAGTTAGAGGTTAGGAGTTAAGAGTTAGGAATTATATTCCTCATCCCCTTGTCCCCTCATCTCCCCATCTCCCCATCACTTGTTGCCTGTAGATATAATAATCCTCGATGCACCTTCACCGAATAAATAGTATTTTAGCCAGTTGAAAAGTACTCCTAAACGATTGCGAATTCCGGGGAGGTATAGCAAATGAACTTCTAACCACAGAAACCAAGCAATAAATCCTTTGATTGGGAATTTACCAATTTTCCCGATTCCTGCGTGTTTTCCAATTATTGCTAAACGTCCTTTGTTGAAGTAATCGAAGGGTTGGAGCGATCGCCCTTTCATTTGTCGGAGAATGTTATCTGCTGCTGTTTTTCCTTGTTGAATTGCTTCTTGTGCTACTCCATTGAATTTTTCTTCGGAATCGACGTAAGAAACGTCTCCTATACCATATACATTTTTATGTCCGCAAAGTTGTAAGGTTTGCTCAACTATAACTTGATCTTTTGCAGCGGTTTTTACCGATCGATTTGTTTTAGGTGTCGCGGCTAATACTCCCGCAGTCCAAATTACTGTATCTGTAAATATAGCTGTATTATCTTCTAAATAAACGGCTTCTGAAGTGACTTTACTTACTTTGGAATTGAGATGTACCTTGACTCCCTGACGACGCAGGTATTTTTCGGTATAGTTTCCTAATTGTTGGGAATAGCTGGGAAATAATTGTTCTCCCGATTGTAAAAGTATGACTCGCGCTAGTTCGGAATTTAAGCTGGGAAAATCTTTTTTAAAAGCCTTATGAATCAATTCGTTTAAACTACCGGCTAACTCTACACCAGTTGCACCACCACCAACTATGACGAAGGTTAACAACCGTATTCTTTCTTGCTCGTCGGTAACTTTGGCAGCCTTCTCAAAATTACTTAAAACTTGATTGCGGATGGCGATCGCATCTGTCAGAGTCCTCATTGGCAAACTGTTTTCTGGCGCTCCGGTGACTCCAAGGAATTGCGATTGGCTACCCGTAGCAATTACTAAATAATCGTAATTAATTGCTACATCGGCGCTATAAATTATTTGATTATCAAAATCAACTTTGTCAACGTTTGCTTGCAAAAAATTTACTGTCGGAAAACCCCTGAATAAACTACGCAAAGGATAAATGACTTGATGCGGATAAAGTACAGCAGTGGCTACTTGGTAGAGCATCGGGATAAAAGTGTGATAATTATGACGGTCAATTAATAAAACATTGACTCCATGCTTACCCAGTTTTTTGGCAGCTTCTACACCCGCGAAACCAGCACCGATGATTACGACTTTTGGCTTATGAGAGGGCTTCATCTCTCTTTCCTCAAGTGGTTTGATATAGCTTGCATTTTTTGCAGTATACTGATATGCGATTTATCTTGAACAGATATCTATTTTAAAGAATATATTAACTAGGTTTTTGAGTAAACTTAAAGACAATTCTCAAAATATAACTTTAGACCTACTTCTTCAGGACTAATTCCTTAATCGTAGTATCTTGAGAAGATTTAGAAAATTAGATTTTCTCCTATAAAATACTGTGATGATTGTGATAGCGCTAACTTCTCTTCGATTTGCATACGGTTTACCTAGTAGATATTGGTAATTATGTGCATAAAGTTTGTGTAAAGACTGCAATATTATTCATAAAAGTGGTCTGACTAGCGAGAGAATAATGCAGGGATTATCTTCTACACAGATTTTTTGTGCTGATAGCGAAGTTTAAAAATATACAGTATTACTCAGCAAAATGTTTTGATGTTTTTGCCGGTATTTTCATGCTGTAATCGTACAAATAACAGGACTTCGCTTTCTTAATAATCAGCAAGAAATAAAGTTTAAAAATCTAGAAACAATAATATCCCTTTCAAAGCATCAATAAACCAGGGAGAGTTACTATGGCTGAACAAGAAATGACTACAATACCCGTTAATCGGATAGATGAACCAATAAAACAACCGATTCCTGTCGAATCTGATTTTCCCATTGGAGGACCTTCTCCTGAAGCAACAATTATAGTAGGAGACGGCATACAAGCAGGTGAATCACAATTAAGCACTGACTCCATACTTCCTGCACCAAACCGTATTGAAGGAACCGATCGACCAGAGATACTTTACAGTACACCTGGAGACGATCTTGTTTTAGCGAAGGGTGGTGACGATACTATCTTTGGTAGTTTAGGAGATGATTTCTATAACGGTGGTAAAGGATTTGATACTTTAGACTACACTCTTTTAGGACAAAAGATTACCCTACTTCCGCGAGGTTTTATTGGTAATGGAAGTAGTCAAGGAAGTAATATTCAAGAAATAGAGAGAATTGTCGGCGCAGCTGGGAAAGATAATACTATCGACGGTTCCGGTGGTGGTAAAACTCCTGTATTTTTCACTATCGATTTATCCAAAAATAAATTAATAGTAGAAAATACTCCCACCTTTGGTTCTGTTGAATTTGTAGTTGAAAACTTTGTCAACGTTGAAGGAACAGAAAATTCCGATTTTATTGTCGGCGATAATAAAAACAATAAATTATCAGGAAATGGTGGAAATGATACTTTAATTGGTCTTTTCGGTAATGACACCTTGAGTGGTGGTTCTGGGAATGATACTTTAACAGGTGCAGATCCAGATGTAGAAAATACTGTAAAAAGAGAAAAAGATGTCTTAACAGGTGGAACGGGAACAGATACATATATTTTAGGTAATGAATTTGGTTCCTTCTATGATGATTTCGGCAATAAAGATTTTGCTAAAATTACCGATTTTTCATTTGGAGAAATAATTCAATTAGGTGATGGGGAAACCTATAACGTCGAGCAAAAAAATAATGGGTTTAATATATTCGTAGTTGAAGATTTTGGTAGAGATTTGATTGGTAAAGTAAGGCTTTCCTCTGGAATTACCAGTGCAAAGAGTACAAATAGTTCATTTATGGCAGCATCATCAACATTAGATGCTAGTGCATTAACGGGAACTAATTCTGATTCTTTAACAAGTGAAGTCACTGGAATGTTTACGAGTATAACTTTGAACGAACAAGGAAATATTTCCTTCGCGTAATTGTTAGAAACAAAAACCCGGCTTAAAAAAAACCGGGTTCTTTAATTATTAGTTTCTTAATTACGATCAATGATTTAGAAGTTTTAGATCTCAACGGCTTTAATTACGGATGCTGAGGAGATTAAGGGGATGGGAGATGGGGAGTTATAGATTTGATAATTGTTAATTGTTAATTGATTCAAACACGATTCCTTCATACAGCAACTCGATGGGAAACTCAAATTCAATGCTTGATAAAGTAACAATATCTCCTGCTGTATAGGGATAATAAAGCCACATTCTTCCTTCTCCTCTACAGTAACGCTCGACGGAGATTTTTTCCGAATCAATCAAGATATATTCTTGCAAAGAAGGCATTTTTAAATAATAAGTGAATTTTTCGCCCCTATCTTTAGAACTTGTACCGGGAGAAAGCACTTCAGCAATTAACTTGGGATTTTTATAAAATTTACGAGCATTCAAATCTTCAGAATCACAACTGACGATAACATCAGGATAGTAATAAGGACTTTGAGGTGTTACCTGCACTTTCACATCCGACACGTTAGCCTTACAACCTCTAGAACGTAAATGTGGGTACAAGTTTCTGTAAAAGTTCAGAGCAATATCATTATGAGGGATTGTACTACCCGTCATTGCAAAAACTTCGCCGTTAAGATACTCATAGCGAATTTCTTGCTGGGGTTCCCATTCAAGATATTCCTCGATTGTCATTTTTTGCGGTTGTTCGGGTATAGCTACCATATCAAGATTTTTGTTAAAGAGCTTTATTAGATTTTAGCTATTTGGAGAAGGGGGAGACATTATTAAAGTAGTAAGTAGTGAGTAGTGAGTAGTGAGTAATAAGTAAAAATAGACGTAATACGGCAGCAACATTTATGACAATAAGAATAAAAAGTGATTTACTTGCTACTTTCTACTTGCTACTTGTTACTCGCTACTCCTAACTGTTCCCTATTCCCTATTCCCTATTCCCTCTTTTATTGAATTCAAACCATAACCAAAAACTTTCCCATTTCTAAATAGTTGGTATCCAACAAATATCAAGCTAGCTGATATAAGGAGAGCTAAAAAGTTAAATGAGGTAAATAGTCTACCGGAAAACAAAAGTAACGCAGTTCCAACTCCGATCAAACCCCATCCCCAACTACGGTTGATTTCCCTTTTAACAAGAATAAAGACTCCCCCAATCCATAATAAAACGGTTGGAAAACCAACACTCAAGCCAATTCGAGTATTTGCTGCGAAAATTAATATTCCTGCAACCATTGATGCTAAACCAACGAACTTACTTTTACGGTCTACAACTTGTACTTGTTGCTCGTTATTGATAGCTTGAGGTTGGATAGTGGTGGTTTGATTTGTTGCGATCGCAGTTTGCTGACTTTGCTGTTTGTATTGAAATATAAAAGTCACTTTATTTTCGTTCCCGAGGTCAATTCTATCCCCTAAATTAAGTAGATAGCGTGTATGATTTTCTAACTTATTTCCGTTTAAATAAGTACCGTTAGAACTACCGATATCTATTAAATAGTAAGTATTATGTTCTACAATAATTTCTGCGTGGACTCGCGAAACAATGTCGGCAGAAGGTAAATCTAAAACATTAATATCTATAGGAACTTGTTCGTTAGGTTTCCCGATACGAATAATAGGATAATTTGGCAGAATTTCAAACGAAGTATTGGTTTGAGTATGGAGCAGTTCTAAACCCAGCCCTGTTGTTTGTAAAGTGCCTAAGTTTTGCATTTTCAGGGATGATACTTGTATTTATTAATCTTGATTGTAGCGAGAAAATAGGGAGTAGGGAGTTGGGAGTAGGGAGTAGAGAGTAGGGAGTTGGGAGTAGGGAGTTGGGAGTAGGGAGTTGGGAGTAGGGAGTTGGGAGTAGGGAGTTGGGAGTTGGGAGTTGGGAGTAGGGAGTTGGGAGTTGGGAGTTGGGAGTAGGGAGTTGGGAGTTGGGAGTAGGGAGTTGGGAGTTGGGAGTAGAGAACAGTTATGATTATCAACTAGAATTTTTTTTAACTCCTAATTCCTAACTCATAACTCCTAATTCCTAACTCCTAACTCTACTTTTTCTCCTTGTCCCCCTATCTCCCTATTTCCCACTCTCTTCTGATGTAGGGGAATTTCAATGATAAATTCGGTTCCTTTACCGGGTTCTGATTGGCAACTTAGTTTACCTTGATGTTTTTCAACGATTATTTGATAGGTAATTGATAAACCCAATCCGGTTCCTTTTCCTACAGGTTTTGTAGTGAAAAACGGATCGAATAGTTTGTTTTTCACTTTTTCTGTCATTCCCATTCCGTTATCTGCTATTCGGACTGCTATAGTTTTATTATTGATTAGTTCCGTATGAATGATGATTTGGGGATTTTGCATATCGAGTTTATCTCTTCCCTCTTCCAATACATCTATTGCATTGTTAATAATGTTCATAAATGTTTGATTTAATTGTCCGGGATAGCACTCGACTTTAGGGAGTTGATGATAATTTTTAATAATTTCAATTCCGGTTCGATTCGGTTTAGATTTAAGACGATTTTGTAAGATTAATAAAGTACTTTCTATCCCTTCGTGGATATCAACTTCTTTCATGTCAGCTTCATCAAGACGAGAAAAGTTACGTAAAGATAAAACTATTTCACGAATGCGAGTTGCTCCTATTTTCATTGAAGCTAATATCTTGGGTAAATCTTCTTTTACAAAGTCCAATTCCATATCTTCACGTTTTTCTTCTATATCGTCTCCGGGATTGGGAAATTCTTGTTGATAAAGTACTAGTAATTCTAAAATATCTTCTATATATTGATTTACATGGTTGATATTACCGTAAACGAAACTAACAGGATTATTGATTTCGTGGGCAACTCCAGCTACCATTTGCCCTAAGCTAGACATTTTTTCGGTTTGAATAAGTTGGGCTTGGGTGCTTTTGAGTTCATCTAGGGTTTGTTCTAATTCAGCTTGTGCTTGAGTGCGATCGCCAATTTCATGTTTGAGATTTTGGTTGAGTTTGATTAATGCTTGACTGCCTTCGATAATTTCGGTGTATGATTCGGTTAATTTTTCCGTCATCCGGTTGAATTCGTTAGCAAGTTGCTCTAATTCATCTTTTGTCCGAATATTAAAGCGATAATCAAGTTTACCCGCAGCAATTGCAGATGCTCCCTTTTGTAATTTGTCTAATGAATTAATAAGTGGAAGCATAATTAAGAAGAATTGACTGATAAAAACCAGCAGGATGGTAATTATAATTGCATAGGTTACTCGTTCTGAAATGCGCTGCATTTGTTCAAGTTCATCTTCAACAGTAATAATATTTTCGCGAGCGCTATCTATCAAATCGTTTAGAAATAATTCAATATCTTTAGCAAAAGAGTTGATTGCTCTAAAATCTTGTTGAGAATCAGCTAAATATGCATCGGATGAAGTTTTATCGTTTTTTTTGACTTCCTCACTCAAGCGTACTAAAAAAGTGTGGCGACGACGAATATCATTTATTTGTTTAGCATCTGGTCTTAAAGTTTCTAGTCTGAGGAGCTTAGCTTTAAACTTATTTTGATATTTTTCTACATCTGACTTTTTATTGTTAAGTAATACATCATCTTTAAGGGCATCGATTTCATTTTTTAAATCAACTTCTAATTGTAAAGCTATTTCAATTTCTTTACTGTATTTTTCAAATTTGCGGCTAATATTTGCTAAAGCTCGATTTTTCCATAAAGAATTCCCAGTTAAAACAACAGCTATCAATCCTGCGAAGCAAGCAGAAGAAAGGGTAAATTTTGTGAAAATTTTCATTGCACCCTCTCCGATTTCAAGCTTAACTTGGCTTGAAGTTTACGAGTTGGTGTATAGTCAGCATCTTGAACAGAAGTATAACCGGCTGATTGTGTTTTTAAAGATTCTTCTAAATACCTCTCCAAACGATCAACCATCCGCTGTTGCTCTTCAAGGCTTTTAGTCGGTAGCACCCCAATTATTAAAGGCTGAATATTGTCATTGCTGCTCGGAGCCACTGGAGGTATTAACAAATTACCCGTAATAGAAATTTTGCTCGAACAGCTTGCATTAAGAAACGCAAGTATAGCAACTAATAAAAAAGCTGCCGATTTACTCAGAGAACGATTATTTTTTTGCATGGCACCCAAACATGATTAAAATCTTTTGCCAACCCTAGATGCATAACTAGAAGAATTATTTAGCCCAGTCTATGCCTAAGCTTAGTTTTCCCAAAAGGGTGACGAAGATAACAAATTTTGCTAAAAATCATGTTTGGGGATTGGGGATTGGGGATTGGAAGTTAGGAGTTGAAACATTAAACCGTAGTGGGAGCGTCTCGCTCCCTCGTGGAATTATCGCGCAGCATCTCGTCACGTCTCGTTGCTACTTGGTGGAATTATCGCGCAGCATCTCGTCACGTCCCCCGTTGCTACTTGGTGGAATCATCGCGCAGCGTCTCGTCTCGTCGCTCCCTCGTGGAATCATCGCGCAGCGTGCCGTCGCGTCGCTACTTGGTGGAATCATCGCGCAGCATCTCGTCGCGTCGCTACTTGGTGGAATCATCGCGCAGCGTGCCGTCGCGTCGCAAATCATCGCCCTTTGTCTTGCTTCCTATTCGCAAGCAGCTAGCGAGCAAGATGCTCGCACTACTAAAGGGCGTATTATTCCTAACTAATAACTCTTAGCTCCTAAATACTCCCAATGCCCAATGCCCAATGCCCAATCCCCATTCATGCAATACTTCCTCTCTTACGTGCTTCTTTGTAAGAAGTTCCCACATTTTTTAAGCCAGCTTTAATCATTTGTCGCTCTAATAAACCGAAGAAACGAGAGCGATCGCCACCTCTAACAACTGCTTGGTTGTGGGATTCTGCTAATGCTACTGGATAACCATATCCTTTATGAACTTGTGCCAGCATTAACCCCAAGGATTCTTCAAACATTTCAGTATCTTCTACTACCCATTGTGGAAATTCTACCCGTGCTATTTCTGTACCCACATGAACGTAACAAAAGTAAATTTGCTGATCTTCATATAAATCTAAAATTCGTGAATTACTCTTCCATAAAGGACTCCGCTGTCCCGGTTTGAGTTGAGTACTCCACAAAGTACTATCTCGCAATCCCTCAAACAGTTTGCAAGGAATCTTCTCCATTTGATTGGGACAAAAACTCATACAGTCAGGTGCTTTATGCGGACAAGCTGACAACCGGAAAAAGTTCATCCCTTCAATACTCCGAGAAGCACTCAAATAACCCATTACAGGAATACCTGCTTCCCGTAAATCCTTCCAAGATTCTAAAATCGGCGGTAAAATATGTTCTCTCGCATCGTAAGGTAATTGTTCCAAGAACCAGTAGATTAGCGAACCATCTACCATTGCTAATCTAGGTATTCTTTCTGAGGTGGTGGTAGAGGGGGTAGAATTTTCTTCTGCTTTATCCCCTTGTTCCCTTGTCTCCTTGTCTCCTTGTCCCCCCATCCCCGCCGTGGCAGCAATAGCCAATTCTGACAACACTACTGCTTCACTCGCGGTGCGTCGGTAGCTCATCCATTCTTCGGTTCTAATGCCCCACTGACGAGACATATATAAATCTTCGGGACGATAGAATATCTCCGGTAAACTATCTAGGATAGGGTGTTTATTTTGTCCATAATGTAATACTACTCTACCGATATTGAGTAGATAACAATAAGCAATTTCGTGGTGATTGGGAGCAATTTGAGAACCGTCTGTGGCGATGACAGTATGAGTTTTGGGAGGAACCATGATATCAATACAGGTGTGTAATGGTTCCACCGGAGTTGCATTCGCAAACAAAATGCGATCGCGCCATTTTTGTTGGGTTTGAACTAGCTCATTTTGGTTATCAAAAGCATATTCAAGATGTTTCATCCCCAATTGCAAACGTTGACGATTCGCTTCAGCTTCAGTCGTCAAATGTTGACTCAAACCACGCATTTGTCCGGCAAGTTTACTAAGATCCAGCATAATCAGTTATCAGTGAACAGTGAACAGTTATAAGTTTTAGATTTTAGATTTTAGATTTTAGATTTTGGATTTTAGATTGAAGATAAGGAGTTATCAGTTAAGAATGAATTAGTAATTAATTTTTTATTTCTACCCCCTCTTCCCCCTCTACCCTCTCTACCCCCTTTCTGTTTTCCAATCCCCAATCCCCAATTCCCAATGCCCAATTATTGTTGCCATTCACCGAAGTCTTGAGTAAATTGAGCCAGCGATATTAAGCTGATTCGCATATCTTTTTGGGCATTTTCTCTTTCTGTGGGTGTATTATAACCCCAGTCGCAGAGAAACAATTCTACGTCTTCTAAATCTTCTTGTTGTTTAACTTTTTGTAATGTTTTGATTCTATCTTCTACAAACCATAGACTAACTGATAAGTCGTTCGATTCTTGCTTTAATTCTCGCAATATTTCGTATTTAGGACGCTTTTCTTCTTTACCAAAAATTGCTTCTCTAGGTAAATCAAAGCCTGCTTTTTGTAATAGCTCTTTGACAAAACGCCCTTCTTTAGTTGTAACTATATATAGTGCAGTTTGAGTATTATAGATATTTTGAATTCTTTCAACTACTCCTGGATAAAATTTATGCATATTTAGCCAACCATCCAAATCATTGGCAATCCATTCATCGCGCTGTTTATCTAAGGTATCAGCAATTTCCTGGGATGAAAAATCATTTTGACGAAGAATTTTTTGAGAAATATCGCTCCATTCTTGCAATATTTTATCTTCTTCAAATCCTTCTAATAATGCTTTAACTAAAACGGGCATTTCCCAGCCAGTTTCAATTACTGGACGAAGGCGATAAAATTTATTAGCTAATTCTTCTGATTGATTTTGGTTAGCACAAGGCCAAAATTTGCAGTGAGTACGCCAAGCTACCTGAAAGTATTCTATCAAGCCGTTACAGATTACACCATCGAAGTCAAGAGCTAAAATTGTGGGGCTAATTGCTGTCATTTTCTGAGTGCGCGAAACTGCTTTTGTTAGCTTATCTAATTTGCGGGGATTCTGTACCTTTTTTCTTTAAATATTACTATCAGGAAAGTAGTTAGAATTAAGATAAATTCGTCTGATATAACAACAAGTTATGAATAACCCCTTTCCAGGAATTAACCCATATTTGGAACAGCCAGAATTATGGCATCAAGTTCATAACCGCTTGATTGTAGCAATTGCCGATCAAATAACTCCACAAGTAGTTCCTCAATATCACGTTGCTATCGAAGAACGAGTTTATAGCAGTATTTCAGATAATTTGCTGGTAGGAATTGCAGATGTAGCGGTTTCCCGAGGTAATGATTCTAGTAAGGCTGTAGCTGTGATGACACAGGAACTAGTTCAACCTAAAAAAGTATCGGTACCCGTACCTGAAGAAACAACAGAAAGATTTTTAGAAGTTCGTTCGACGCAATCTGGAGAAGTAATTTCAGTAATTGAGATACTTTCACCTAAAAATATAGCGCTTCCCGGTCTATCAAGGTACATATCAAAACCTCACCCCTAACCCCTCTCCTTATTAAGGAGAGGGGGAGATAAAGAAAGCTGTACTTCACCAGATTGAGAAACGCTATAAACGTTCTAAACAAGGTAGAGAAGCTTACGAAAATAAACGCAATAAAATATTAGCATCACAAACCAGCTTCATTGAAATTGATTTATTACGCGCTGGCGAACCAATGCTTATCTTAGGAGCATCTATTACAGATTATTATATTTTAGTTAGTAGAGGATACCAAAGACCGGAAGCAGATTTATATGGGTTTAATTTAAAAGAATCTATTCCTATTTTTCCCGTTCCTTTAAAACAATCCGAGAAAGAACCTTTAATAGATTTACAAGAGTTATTGAATGAAGTTTATCAAAAAGCTAGGTTTGATTTAGTGATTGATTATTCACAATCGGTAAAACCTGCTTTGTCTGTAGAAGATAAAAGTTGGGTGGAATAAATTTTGAAGTAATAAATCCAAATTTTGGAGAAGCGATAAATCGCTTACTACGAACCAGGAATAAGTTATTTGTTTAGCCCCCTCCAACAAGGGGGGTTGGGGGGATATTCTACAACTCTTCAGAAATTGTCACCTCTTTAGAAAGATGTTTAAACCAGGTAAAGTACAAGGCTATTGAAAGCACAATAAATACTGCTAAGAGAGTACCAAAAATATCCCAGCGCTTCATCATGAAGGTAATTCCTAACATAAACAAAGTCAATTGCCAGGGAATTGCAATCAATGTAGAAAGAATATCGCGACGGTTTTCGTTTTGAATTTTCTGCTGAATATTCGCTGGAAGGTTTTTCCGCACGATTCCCCAAAAACCAAATGGTCTGGTAACTTTATAGAAGTTATCTATTACCTGTAAATCGGTTGCTTCTGTTGTAAATGTGCCGATGATGCAGCCTAATAATGAGGAAATACTAGGAATGAGAAACGAAGCATATTCTTGAAACTGTGAATCTATATTTTTGACGATCAATGCTTTAGTAACTATTGCTGCTAACATTCCTGCTGCGGTACCAACAGCAAATCCATAACCGTTAAATCGCCACCAATACCACCTTAAGACTAAAGGAATTGACAATCCCGCACCCAATCCCAAAGTAAGCCATCCCCAAATTTCGTTTATATTTTTAATTTGGTAGCTAAACAGCATTCCTACAACTACAATTACCACCGATGCTAAACGACTTTGGGTAATTAATTGTTGGTTCGATGCTTGAGGTTTTAGATATGCTTGATAAATATCTTTCACCCAGTAAGCAGCGCTGGAATTAATTATAGAATCAAAAGTAGACATCGCCGCCGCAATAAAACAAGCTATCAACAATCCTTTAATTCCTACCGGCACGTATTCCCCAATTACCGTGGGTAAAATCAATTCTGGATCTGCTATAACTTCTTGAGTTGCGCCGTAATGAATCCCCAACATAGCAAAAGCAGTAACAAGTGGCCATCGAAATGAAAGTAAAAGAATCCAAAACAAGGAAAGTAAACCCGCTTCTCTATCGCTTTTCGCAGCAAAGTAACGTTGAATCATATAGCCACCACCACCCCCAATACCTGCCATACATTCTTTTAAGAAATAAAAGAAAATTACCCCACCAAATAAGTTAAATGCAGAATAGTCCCCAGGTAAATCTAACGTTAAAGATGGTGAAATACTGCTCCAGTCAAGAAAATTCCACTGCTGTAATTCAAAACCATCGCCAGAAGGAATCGAAACTGAAAATGTTTCGGGGATAGTTGCAGTTTGCAGGGCTAATATACAAACGTAAATTATCGCGACAAAAATCAAAATGCCTTGAAAAACATCAGTCCAAACGACACCGTAAAAACCACTAGCAGCCGTATATACCAAAGCCAGAGAAACTAGGGCAATAGAAGCAAGTTCATCGTTAATACCAAGGAATTGACCTAAAAATTTACCACCCGCAAGAGTAAAATAGCTCATCGCACCCACCGCAAACATTAGATTTGCGATCGCGCTAATAATCCGAGCCGTATTTCCTTCCTTTCCTTCCCCAAAACGCAACCGCATCCACTCAGCTAACGTCATCACCTGAGCGCGACGATTCCATTTACCCATGAAAATCATCAAAATCGCCATGATTAACACTACACCACCGCGAATTTCGATAAAAAATCCTTTGGCTCCCACCGCGTAAATCAAAGCGCTGATAATCATCGTACCCGCCAAATCGGTATTCGATGCCATTCCCGAAGCACCCAAAACCCACCAAGGCATACTGCGGTTTCCTAAGAAATAGGAATCAATACCCAAGCGAGCTTTGCGCTCCAGATAAATCCCAAAGATTACTATAGAAATTAAGTAAACAGCAATAATAAGATAGTCAACTAGCTGTAGCATGAATTTTTTAGCCGTAAGTAATAACAGGGAAGATACAGCAAACCCCTGTTTGCATCAAGTCTGTTATTTGACGGTTTGGGTTTCCGTGGTTAATTCATGCTTCTGTTTTAAAAGATGGGGGATAAGAAGAGAGGGAGTGCGAGCCGGAAAGCTCGCTGGTTGTAACGAGGGAGCGAGACGCTCCCACTACAAATGCATTACCCCGCAAAATTAATGTGGTGAAGTAATAGTTAGTAGGTTGGGTTAGGTGCATGGAAAATTGTAATATCTCAACAAAAAATTAATTTCAGCACCGTAACCCAAGATTAAATTGCGGACAGTTCAAAATGGTGATGTTGGGTTACGACAAGATAATCATATTTTGCATCAAAAACGAAATTCCCGAATCGTGTCTAACCCAACCTACGAGGTGAATAATTTTATCTAATTCTTCTTTATATTTGTCAAAACACCATGAGCGGGACTAAATAACAATGACAGTACAAACAATCCCGATACAACTAGCACAATAGCAGGGCCGGAAGGTAAATTATAAAAGTAGCTCAAATACATCCCGCTGATACTGGAAATTACTCCAATTATTGCGCCCAATATCATCACTTCATGCAGGCGTTTTACTAATAAATAAGCCGTTGCTCCCGGCGTTATCAATAATGATAAAACTAATATTACGCCAACGGCTTTGAGACTAGCAACAATTGTCAAAGCTATAATTACCATCAACCCAAAATTAAGCCGATTTACTGGCAAACCAGCAGCTTGCGCTCCTAATGGATCGAAAGTGTAAAATAATAATTCTTTGTATAGTAGAAATACTACTATTAGTACAACAGCCGCAATTACAGCAATATCTCGCATATCTGAAACGGTAACGCCGAGAATATTACCAAAAAGAAAGTGATTTAAATCGATTTTATTATCCTTCTGAACAATAGTAATTAACGTCACCCCCAACGCAAAAAACGCCGAGAATACAATTCCCATCGCTGCATCTTCCTTAATCGGCGATCGCGTTCTAATCCAGGTAATCACCATCGTGCTGAGAACCCCCGCAATAAAGGCTCCTACAAAAATATTCATCCCCAAAATAAAGGCGATCGCCAACCCCGGCAGCACCGAATGACTAATCGCATCACCCAGCAAAGCCAACCGCTGCACCATCAAATAACTACCAACAACCGCACACAGCAAACCCACCAAAACAGCAACAATCAGCGAACGTTGCATAAAGCTGTATTTTAACGGTTCAATTAACGATTCAAACATTTTCAGTTATCAATTATCAATTATCAGTTATCAGTTATCAGCTACCAATTGTTCATTGTTCATTGATAATTGTTCATTGACTCACGCTGCATCTGAAAAGTACATCACTTTTCCACCGTAGGCGCGGTATAAATTGTCTTCTGTCAAAACTTGTCTTCTGGAACCCGTACTTACTATTTCGCGATTCAATAAAATTATGTCGTGGAAGTGGGTGGTTGTTTCGCCTAAGTCGTGGTTAACTACTAATACGGTTTTTCCGGCGGTTGCTAGTTCTTGAAAGACTTCAAACAATACCGTTTGAGTTTTTTGATCGATTCCTACGAAGGGTTCGTCAAAACAAAATATTTCTGCTTCTTGGGCTAATGCTCTGGCTAAAAATACTCGTTGCTGCTGTCCCCCGGAAAGTTGTCCGATGGCTCTGCTGCGGTATTCACTCATGCCGACTCTTTCTAAGGCACTTTTTGCTACCCGACGACTCACCCCCGAAAAACTCCGCAGCCATCCGGTTTTCTTGACTCTTCCCATCATCACCACATCCCATACGGTGGCGGGATATGTCCAGTCTATTTGACTGCGTTGGGGTACGTAAGCGACTTTTTCTAACTGTTGCGTTAAGGGTTTACCTTGATATAAAACTGTTCCGCTACTGTCAACTAATCCCAACATCGCTTTCATCAAAGTACTTTTGCCAGCACCGTTAGGACCATAAATACCCGTCAATCGTCCCGGTTTGATAACACAATTAACGTCTCTGAGGGCTTCAAGACTGCGATAGCGTACTCCTACATGGGCAATGTTAATACTTGCCTTATGTAGCTTTGTCGCATCTTGGATGTTGTAGACGCGCTTTTTAATTGGGTTATCGTCTGGCGAAAAGTTTACACTTTGCATGAGATTATTAACCGAAGCAAATGAAAAATGAAAAGATTATGAGAATACTGTAACTTAAAAAATGAAAGAATTATGAGAACCTTTGATATATATTATGCGAGCGTTTACTCATTCCCAGGGCAGATATTTTTTAGGTACGTTATTAGGGATACTTTTAGGATTATCAGTAAATGCGTGCAGTCAAGTCAATTCTGATTCGGCAGATGATGGAAAACCCGATGTGGTTGCAACCAGTACGATAATCGCCGATTTAGCCAAAAATATAGGTGGAGACGAGATTGATTTAACCAGTATTTTAACGCCGGGAACCGATCCTCACGTATACGAACCGGTACCTAGAGATACGATTTATTTGGAAGAAGCAGAACTAATTTTATACAACGGTTTTAATCTCGAACCGGGGCTAATTAAATTGATCGAAGCAGCAGGTGTGAAAGCCGATAAATTAGCCGTCGGGGAAGTAGTCGAACCCTTACAACTAGATAAAGGAGGAAAAGCTACAGTACCCGATCCTCATATTTGGGGTGATGTAGAAAACGCGATTAAAATGTCAACTGCCATTCGCGATGCTTTAATTAAATTGTCGCCAGAAGACAAAGAGAAATTTACCGATAATGCAGAAGAATTAGTTAAGCAATTGAAGCAGTTAGATGATTCGATAACTCAACAAATTGCAACCATTCCCAAAGAAAAGCGAAAATTAATTACAACCCACGATGCATTTCAATATTACGGACGCGCTTATGATATACCAGTTGCAGGTACATTGATTGGTATCAGCACCGAAGAACAACCAAGCGCCCAAACCGTGAAAAAATTAGTGGAAGAAGTCAAAAGAACGGGTGTTAAAGCAATATTTGCCGAAACAACAATCAATCCAGCTTTAATCAAAACAGTTGCTCAAGAAGCAAACATCAAACTAGCACCCAACGAATTATATTCAGATTCCATCGGCGCACCCGGCAGTAAAGGGGATTCTTATATTAAAATGATGAGAGCGAACACTAGTACTATTGTGGAAGCCTTGCGGGAATGATGGGAGAGGGGGAGACAAGGGGACAAGGAGAGGGGGAGAGGGGGAGATGGGGTAGAGGGGGTAGAGGGGGTAGAGGGGGAGATAATTTCTAACTCCTGACTCCTAACTGTACAGACGTAGCACTGCTACGTCTCTACACTCCTAACTCCTAACTCCTAACTCCTAACTGTTCACTGTTTACTGTTCACTGTTCACTGAAAATGCGTCCTATTGCTGTAGATTTGTTTGCGGGTGCGGGGGGAATGACTTTGGGTTTTGAACAAGCTGGTTTTGATGTGCTTGCTGCTGTAGAATTAGATCCGATTCACTGTGCTATTCATGAATTTAATTTTCCGTTTTGGTCTACTTTGTGTGCGAGTGTAGATAAGATTTCGGGTAAGAAAATTAGAAGACTTTCAAAAATTAAAAAGAAAGAAATTGATGTTGTATTTGGTGGTTCTCCTTGTCAGGGTTTTTCGATGATGGGAAAACGGGCTTTAGATGACCCCAGAAACGCTTTGGTATTTCATTTTTTGCGATTAATTTTAGAGCTACAGCCAAAATATTTTGTATTTGAGAATGTACCGGGTTTAACTGTCGGAGAACATCGAAAGTTTTTATTAGAAGTAATTGAAGAGTTTGAAAAAAACGGTTATCGAGTAGAAGCTAATTACCAAGTTCTCAACGCCGCAAATTACGGAGTTCCTCAAGATAGAGCAAGATTATTTATTTTAGGATGCCGTCAAAATTTAAAGTTACCAAAATATCCCCAGCCACTGACAACACCTAAAATATCTAAGAAATCAAAATATATTGTAAATAAACCAGATTTACCAGCAACACCTACAGTGTGGGATGCTATTGCCGATTTACCAGAAGTTGAAAATTACGCCGAATTGATGGAGCGAGATTGGGCGATCGCTAAATATGGAAAACCTAGCGATTACAGCAGTAAGTTGCGCGGTATTTCATCAATTGAAAATGATTATTCTTACGAACGATTATTTGATAATTATTTTCTAACTTGCAGTACTCGTACAAAACATAGCTCGCAATCTATCGAAAGATTTAAAAAAACCGAACCAGGAAAAACCGAACCTGTAAGCCACTTTCATAAATTAGCAGCAAACGGCATTTGCAAAACCTTAAGGGCTGGAACACCGAGAAATCGTGGTGCTTTCACCTCTCCTCGTCCAATTCATCCCAAAACACCAAGATGTATTACCGTTAGAGAAGCAGCACGTTTGCATTCCTACCCCGACTGGTTTCGCTTTCACCTGACAAAATGGCATGGATTCCGACAAATAGGAAACTCAGTTCCACCTTTATTAGCAAAGGCGATCGCTACAGAAATTATTCACGCTTTAGAAATAATTCCAGTTAAACCAGAGCAGAGACAGCCATTGGGTGATGATAGTTTATTGCAATTAAATATGTCTCAAGCTGCTGAAAAATTCGGTGTTAATGAAAATATTATTGAGCGGAGGAAAAGGAAGAAGGTTAGTAAAGAAGTTTGATTATCGCGTTTATCAAGCAACTGAGGTACAGCAATTACCTCACCCCCGATAAAGCTGCGCTTTATCTCCCCTCTCCTTGTTAAGGAGAGGGGTTGGGGGTGAGGTTTTGAGATATACCTCACGCTTATTGGGAAACGCTATAATGTGAATTTGATTTTTAATTTCTCCATTGTAAACGCTCTAACCATCGCTCTGCTGTGCTTCGCACATCAGAATCATCATCAGTTGTGGCTTGTTTAAGGATATTTAAAGTCTCGGGGTTATCCTTGAAGCCATCGGCTAATTCTCCTACTGCTATACGTCGCACAATACAATCATCATCAGTTGTGGCTTGTTTAAGAATAGTCAAAGTATCGGGGTCATTCTTGAAGCCACTAGCTAATTCTTCTAACGCTGTGATTCGTAAATTATAATCATCATCAATGGTAGCTTGTTTGAGAATAGTCAAAGCATCGGGGTTGTCTTTGAAGACACGGGCTAATTCTTGTAATGCTGTACATCGCACATACTCATACTCATCATCATCAGTAGTTGCTTGTTGAAGAATATTTAAGGTATCGGGGTCATCTTTGAAATTACGGGCTAATTCTTGTACTGCTATGCGTCGCACAATAAAATCATCATCAGTGGTAGCTTGTTTGAGAATAGTTAAAGTATCGGGGTTATCTTTGAAGCCATAGGCTAGTTCGTGTACTGCTGCACTTCGTACATCAGAATTATTATCATTTGTAGCTTGTTTAAGCCAATTTAAGGTATCAGGGTCATCTTTGAAGTTAACAGCTAATTCGTGTACTGCTGCATTTCGCACATGCTCATCCTTATCAGTGGTAGCGCATTGTTTAAGGATAATTGAGGTATTAGAGTCATCTTTAAAACCACGGGCTAATTCTTCTATTGCTGACCATCGCACAATAAAATCATTATCAGTAGTAGCGTATTGTTTAAGGATATTTAAAGCATCGCGGTCATCCTTCCAAGCATTAGCAACTGCTTTAACAGTTCGAGTACGAATGTTGGTAATTCTACCGTTATCTTCCAAGAATATTGATGTTCTGCAAATACCATAATTAACTAACTCCTTAAGCTCAACTAATAGCTGCTTGTCGGTAGATAAAATTACTTTTCTATTCCTCACCTCTGCCAAACAATCAGTTGCTAAAAACAAATTAACAAATTTCTCTTCTTCCCCATCTATACTGATTAAATGCTGAATTATATTTTCCACAAATTTAGCATCAATCATCCCGGCAATTAATCGCAAAACTTCATGCCAAGATTCATCCATCCAATGCTTGTCAACAACTTCTGCAATCAATTGTTTAATTGTCAAAGTTTGGGTTTCTTTAAACTGCCAAACAAACTCCCAAGCACAGAAATATTCTAAAAACGTGCGATGTACAAACGCATAATAATCTGCACCCAAATAACACAACATAAAGTTGCGCGTCCTGAGTTGATTTATGATTAATTTAGCAGCATCTCTTGGCTTATCAAATTCTATGGTTTTTAAATAATCTTGAAGAATTTTTTGTAAATCGCTTTCTTTAATCAAATTACCAGCTAAACCTTTATCTTCAGTTTGCATAGAATAGGCAACTTGACGCAACATTGCCTGTTTATCTTTATAATCAATGCTTGCCAAATCTAATCTTTTATCTTGAATTAAAGTGCGTTCAACATCCCATTGATGCAGCAATACTTTAGAAGCTTGATTGTAAAGCTCGGCTCTATCTCTTGGTAATTCTTGGTTGCGGTTAAGAATTGCCATCATTGTTAATAGTAAGGGATTTCCGGCTAAGTCCTGAATTGCTGGTAAATCATCAATTGCTTTTTGCAGTCTTTCTTTTTTTCTAATTTTATCTGCTTCGTCACCGGAACTAAAAGTTTTATTGTGCCATTTGTGAATAAATATTCTAATTTGTTCTGCATCTAAATCTTGCAACATGAAGTGAGTAAATTCGGCATCGCGCAGTCTTTGGGGTTTATAACCAACTATGCGAGAAGTGACGATTACCTGTACCCGAGGATAATTATTCGTGAAGCGATGAATAGCGGTAATTACTTCTTCTCGTTGTGCTGAATCGAATACTTCATCTAAACCATCAAACATTACTAAAGCATTTCCAGCTTTTAATTGTTCTTCTAGTTTGTGTTGGTTGAGATGACAAATACAATTCGGGCTTTTGTGGAAAAACTCCAGAAAATCTTGACAACTTCCAGCAGTGCGATCGCGTGCGTAAGTGCGTAGTTCAATTAATAAAGGAATTGGTTGAGATAATGGTTCTTTATCAAGAGTATTTTCGACCCAATTTAATGCAAAATATTGTAATAAAGTTGATTTACCAGAACCGGGGTCCCCTAAAATAACTATATAATTTTTCCTGCTATATTGTGATTCATCTTGAATAATTTCTATCACCGAACGATTTGCTTGTTCGATGTAGCTGCTTTTATACCTTTCTAATTCTTCTTCTATTCTTTCTAAATTAATTCCTGCATCTAATTGGTTACTTTCTTGCAGTCTCTTGAGATATTCCCTGGGTAATTCCGGTAAAACCCGATCTATTTGCCGCGCATTTTGAGGAATAAATATATCCCATAACCCCAAACGATTGTAAGCGCTAGCATCAGCATCTAAACTATCCAGCTTTAAATTGACATAACGTTCCCGAATTGCTTCTTGGTATTTCCTCAAATCAAAGTCTTTGGATAAACCAGCAATTTCTTTGGTGTTTTCAGCAATACTAGTAAGCTTTTGTAATTCGAGAATGTGTCGTAACTCTTCTAACTCGGAAATATTTTCCTGGACTTTTAATAAATATTGCTCGATAACGCTTTGCCAATTAAACTTTGGCGGTAACAATTTGAGGTGCAAATCTCGCCAACGTTGCTTAAAAATTTCAGCGTCTAAATCCTCACAATCAATATTAAAAGCCTTTCCAAGATTTTCTTTTACCGTTTTATCCCCAATAAACTTCTTTATATCTTGGCTATATGCTTTAATCTCCTCATCATTTAACTTGCAACGAATTTTTAATTGCTGCTGTACAAGCTTTAAAAACTCAATTAGCGCCATTGCTACAGTTTTTTGAAAAGGTTCTTGTTGAAATGGTTTGATTGCCAGATTTCCCAACTTACCAGGAAGGTACTTGCAAAAATCTTTACCGTATTCCTTAATTAAATCCTTAACAAAATCTTCGCTAAAAATCGTCTTAAAAACCAAGCCAGCAGCTTTTGTAGTTACCCAACCAAGAAGCAATTCCACCATAATCTAAAATTACTTTGCCGTTTTGCTACGAGTATAGCGAATTGGCTGTTGAATCTACGGAAGTAGGTTTAAAACCTGTCTTGAAATTAATTTCTAAGCTAATAAATAACTAGTACTTCACCACATTAATTTTGCGGGGTACACGGCTGTGCAATCGCCCTAAAAGTAGTAAGCTATATTTTAAAGCATCTATAGCGAAATTGTCTGCATCTACTCGTTATGTCCAAGAAGTACATCATTAACTTAAATATCTCAGAAAGAGAGCAATTAGAGCAACAGAGTAAGAAAGGAAAAATTTCGGCAAGAAAATACAAACGTATACAGGTTCTATTGATGTCAGAAAGTGGGTATTCTGATGTTGAAATAGCAACAGCGTTAAAAATAAGCGTAGATACAATAGAACGAACTCGTAAAAAATTTGTGCAATCAGGGTTGGCAGAGGCACTGAACGAGAAACCACGACCAGGTAAACCAAAAAAACTAATTGGTTCACATGAAGCATTTTTAATTGCAACCGCTTGTAGTAACCCACCTGAAGGACGAAGTAATTGGACAATGCAATTACTAGCTAACAAGTTGGTACAACTATCAGTTGTCGATAATATTAGTGATGAAACTGTACGTCGAACTCTAAAAAAAACGACTTAAAACCGTGGTTAGTCGAACAATGGTGTATTCCCACAGTTAGTGCAGAATATGTGTGGCGGATGGAAGATGTTTTAGATGTATACGCTCGAAGTTCAAACCCAAAACGCCCAATCATATGTTTTGACGAGCGCCCAACACAATTACTCAGTAATACTAAAGTCCCGATACCAGTTAAACCAAAGCAAAAAAGACGTGTCGATTATGAATACGAACGTATGGGAAATTGTAATTTATTCGTATTTTTAGAACCTCGCATCGGTTGGCGACACGTTGAAGTCACAGACCGCAGAACAGCTATAGATTTTGCTCACTGCATGAAGGATTTAGTTGACATTTATTATTCAAATTCTGAGTTAATAACAGTTGTTATGGACAACTTAAATACTCATAGCCCAGCATCTTTATATAAAGCATTTGCCCCCGAAGAAGCAAAAAGAATTCTAAATAAATTGGAATTTCACTATACACCGAAGCATGGCAGTTGGTTAAATATGGCAGAAATTGAATTATCAATTCTTTCACGTCAATGCTTAAATCGTCGCATTCCAAATCAAGAAATTATCTTTGAAGAAATTGCTGCTTGGGAAGAAGTAAGAAATCAAGAAAAAGCAACTGTAGAGTGGCAGTTTACAACTGATAATGCCCGCGTTAAATTGAATAAACTATATCCAAAAATTGAAATTGTAGATGATAGCTGTGAAAATAATTCACAGTCAATAAATAGTGAGGCGATCGCACAGTCGTGTACCCCGCAAAATTAATGTGGTGGAATACTAGTACTTTACCACATTAATTCTGAGGGGTTCGTAGTAGCGCTTCAGCGCCTCATGATTCGGAATTCGGAGGCGCTGAAGCGCTACTACGAACCTTGTTTCTCCTTCTACCCCATGCCCTATGCCCCATGCCCCATGCCCTATGCCCTATGCCCCATCTCCATCATTAAACAACCGCGATAATTGACTTAAAATTCTAGCCCTAGCATCTGTTGAGGTATTTTTCAAACCGTATAAATTGAGTTTAGGTAAAACAACCTCGATAATATTATCTTCCAAAAGATGATCTAACAAATCGCCAACAATATCTTCGTTATTTTCCTTATTTGTAAGATCGAAAACATCTGTCAAATAATAAATCTGTTCTATTCCTTTTGATTCAAAGTACTGTACGAGCCGCCATGCATCAAATGCTTGTGGATAATCTACAAAACCAGCATGAATATCAACTATAATGTAGGATTTTTCCGATTGAAAATAAACGCCAACTCCATGTTTATCAAACGTCCATTTTTCCTGTTGTAGCGATAACAAACCTTGACGGGGACAATTCGCGGAGAAAGATTTACTTACATTAGGATATATCTGGCGAAATGCTAAATTGAGATTGTTTTGCAACTCTACAAATTCTGAAATGACTTGAATTGCCTCAGCGCTTTTGATTGACGACTTCATTTACCGTACTCCTAGCCTTGGTTTTGCCTATCTATAGCCTAATGGAACTATTTTCAATAATAATAATATTTTTGTCTTTTAGCTGCATTTTTAATCATAATCAAATAATCGTGGGTTATACAAGCTAACGTAACTTTTTAGAAAAATCAAACAGGTGATCCATACCTTATGCTCTGCAAGGTCTCTACAATACTTATATATACCATATGTCTTTGCAAAACCGACGGAATACTTATTCTATGTAATTTTACTAAGAATAACTTATCCTAAAATATTTTATATTATTGTTAGTTGATAAAGCATTTGTCAATATTTTTATTAAGTCTAAGATTATGTCAGAATAATTTCGTAATTTTAGAGCGATAGCTCATTCGAGTCGGTACAAACAACCTTAAAAATACTTAACTATAAGTCGATCTATTTGGACAAGAGATCTAAAAATCTTCATCTTCCATATTTAATAATTTCTTCTGCGAATGGGAACTATAAATCTAGTTTAGAGTTGCCTATTTTTTTTATTACTGCAATGTTATCAGAACATCTAATTACGATTTCCAAAGCTGAATACGAATCGATGCAGCAAAAAACCGAGCAATTGCAATCTACAGTAGATTTTTTACAAAAAAGATTGCATGGTTTAGCTGACAATGTACCGGGGATGATTTATCAATTTTGCCTCAATCCTGATGGTACCACGTCTATACCTTATGTATCTTCAGGTTGTCAACAAATTTATGAGGTAGAAGCGCCAAAAATACAGCAACAGCCAGAAGTAATCTTCTCAATGCTGCATCCAGATGATGAAGCCCAATTTCAACAAACAATTTCAGAATCAGCCCAAACTTTACAAAAATGGGAACAGCAATGGCGCATCACTACTCCTTCAGGTAAACAAAAATGGCTGCAAGGATTTTCTCAACCTGAATTACAAGCAGATAATTCTGTACTTTGGTACGGTTGCGTAATTGATATTACTCAACGAAAACAAGTTGAAATTGAATTAGCCCAAATCAACGAGAAATTACAAGCAAATATACAAGAAAAAACCTCACAATTACAAGCTTATCAACAAAGATTGCAGCGATTGGCTGATAAAGTACCGGGAATGCTTTACGAATATCGGCTTGATACAGATGGAGTCACTTCAGTACCTTATGTATCTTCCGGAAGTCGTTTGATTTATGAATTGGAGCCGCAGCAAATTCAACAAGATATAGAAATTATTGAAAAACAAATTCATCCTGAAGATTTGCTCAAAATAAAAGAAGCCATTTTGAAATCAGCCCAAACTCTTGAGCAATGGGAATATTCGTGGCGAATTACTACACCTTCTGGTAAACAAAAATGGATACAGGGTATTTCTAAACCGACTTTAGACGAAGATGGTTCGATACTTTGGTACGGTTGTTTTATTGATATTACCAAGCGTCAGCAAATAGAAACAGAATTGCTGGAAAAAGAAGCTGAGTATCGTCATATTTTTGAAGCAGTTACCGATGGTTTAATTATTAGCAATTTAGAAACTGGAAAAGTAGTCGCTGCAAATTCTACAGCTTGTGAAATGCACGGTTATTCCAAAGCAGAATTTATCGGAATTCATCCTACAGTTTTCATTCATCCTCGTCACCATTATCTGTTCGTAAATTTTCTCGAAACCATATCTTCTGGGGCATCTTTTCAGGCTCAAGCAATTGATATATGTAAAGATGGTTCTGCGTTACACGTTGATGTTAAAGGAGTTAAGTGTATTTACAATGGAAAACCTCATGCTCTATCAATCGTGCGGGATATCACTCAGCGACAGCTAGCAGAAGAAAAAATTCACGAACAAACTAAAACCCTTCAAGAAGCATTAAACAAACTAAAAAATACCCAAGCCAAACTCGTACAGTCGGAGAAAATGTCATCTTTAGGGCAAATGGTAGCTGGAGTAGCTCACGAAATCAATAACCCAGTTAACTTTATTCACGGTAATCTTAAACCTGCTTGCGAATACGTCAAAGATTTATTAGGATTGCTTGCACTTTATCAGCAACATTATCCCCAACCACATACCGAAATTCAAACCGAAATTCAAACAATCGAACTCGATTTTATCCAAGAAGACTTAACCAAAATACTCAACTCGATGCAACAAGGTACCACCCGTATTCGAGAAATTGTTTTATCGCTGCGGAATTTTTCCCGATTGGATGAAGCCGATTTTAAGAAAGTGAATATCCATGAAGGTATCGATTCTACCTTGATGATTTTAAATAACCGTCTTAAGTCAAAACCAGGTAATCCCGAAATACAGATTATTAGACAATACGAGACTTCATTACCTTTGATAGAATGTTACCCAGGGCAACTAAATCAAGTATTCATGAATATTTTAGTTAACTCCATTGATGCATTAGAAGATAGGATAAAAAATAATAATTCCTTCAATTCTCAAATTACTATTAAGACCAAATTAATTAAATCAAATTTTATTAGAATTAGTATTGCCGATAACGGTGGTGGAATTCCTAGCAGCATTCAAAATAAACTATTCGATCCCTTTTTTACCACCAAAGAAGTCGGAAAAGGTACCGGATTAGGATTATCTATCAGCTATCAAATCGTAGTTGAAAAACACCGTGGAAAACTTTGTTGCAACTCTAAACTAAACAAAGGAACCAAATTTATCATTGAAATACCAGTTTTTCAGGTTGAAGGTCAAAGGTCAAAGGTATTATAGATGATAATTACTGTTTTTCAGGTTAGAGGTTAAAGGTCAAAGGTCGAAGGTATTATAGATGATAATTACTAACTCCTAACTTATAATCTTTAAATCGCGCCTACTCCATACTCAATTACCAATTACCAATTACCAATTACCCATTCGCAATGCCCAATCCCCAAATCTTGAATCATGACTAATCAGCAAGAAACCCATTTAAACCGCGCTCGTGCTAGCCTCAGACAGGCTTTGTCATGGTATGGTAATTTGCGTAAACCGGGATTTGATTCGGAGTTAGCGGGTTTGGTGAAGCCGGAAATACAGCTTTTAACGGCTAATTTGAATAAGCTCGATTACAACGTGATTCGTATCGCTGCTTTTGGATTGGTGAGTCGGGGGAAGTCTGCGGTTTTGAATGCGTTGATGGGACAAAAAGTGTTGGAAACGGGGCCACTTAATGGTGTTACTCAATACCCCCGCTCTATCCGCTGGAATCCCGGTGGCAAGGTAGAAGTCGAATTAATTGATACTCCTGGACTAGATGAAATTGCTGGAGAAGCACGGGGACAAATGGCGCGGGAAGTTACCCGTCAAGCCGATTTAATTTTGTTTGTTGTTTCCGGTGATATTACTCGCACTGAATATGAGGCACTGTTGGATTTACGGCAGGCGCAAAAACCGCTAATTTTGGTATTTAATAAAATAGATTTATATCCCGATACCGATAAAACAGCGATTTACAGCAATTTACAACAATTAGCTGCGGGAACTTCGGCTAAACCTCTAAAACCCGACGAAATAGTCATGGTAGCTGCCGAACCCGCACCGATGGAAGTTAGAGTGGAATATGCGGATGGTACGGAGGATTATGAATGGGAAACTTTACCACCGCAAATAGAAGAGCTTCAACAAACAATTTTGAAAATTCTTAACCGTGAAGGGCGATCGCTGTTATCGTTGAATGCTTTGGTACAAGCAAGAGATGCTGAAGAATCCATTGCATATAAAACAATAGAATTACGAGAAAAAGAAGCAGAAGATTTGATTTGGCAGTATACCAAATATAAAGCATTGACAGTAGGTTTAAATCCTATCGCTTTCTTAGATATATGTGGCGGAATCGTGGCTGATTTGGCGTTAATTCGTTCCTTATCTAAGCTTTATGGTTTACCGATGACGGGTTATAAAGCCGGAAAGCTATTGAAAAGCATCTTGTTTAGCTCCGGTGGTTTACTGTTAGGAGAATTGGGAAGCAGCTTTCTTTTAGGATTTGGAAAAAGCGCGATCGCAATTTCTTCCGGTGAAAATCCTCTTAATATTACCGGATTTGCAGCAACCGCCGCCACGCAAGCAGGTATCGCCGGTTACGGTGCTTATTCCGTAGGTAAAGCTGCTCAAGCTTATTTAGAAAAAGGCTGCTCTTGGGGTGAATTAGGGGTTAGCAATGTGATAGAAGAAATATTGCGCGAAGTGGAACCGGATACTATTTTGTATCGTTTGCAGCAGGAATTAGGGAATTGGTAATGGGTAATTGGTAATTGGTAATTGGTAATTGATAATTGATAATCGATGATCCACACCCTCCGGGTGAAAATTAATAATTCTCAAAACATTTACTGAACCGTAAAACCACCATCAACTATCAGATTTTGTCCGGTAATATAAGAAGCACCATCCGAGCATAGCCACACAACTGCATTGGCTATTTCTTCTGCTGTACCCGCTCGTTTGAGTGGAATAGTATCAATCATTTCTTGGAGAACTTCTTCTGAAACATTTGAAAGAATATCGGTATCAATTAATCCAGGACTAATGGCATTTATACGAATTCCCTGCTCTGCAAATTCCAAAGATGCCGATTTAGTTAACCCAAAAACCCCAGCCTTTGCAGCGTTGTAGCTAGAAAGTCCGGGAACGCCAACTACAGCACCACCCATTGATGCCGTGTTAACTATTGCACCTCCCCCGGTTTGTAGCATTGCCGGAATCTGATATTTAAGACACAGCCATACAGCTTTGAGATTAACATCGGTTTCGGCATCCCATTCGGATTCTGAGCGTTCGAGTAAAGGTATTGATTTACCAAAACCTGCATTGTTGCAAGCGTAATCAAGACGGTTGTATGTCTCTAAAGTTTTATTTACCAAGTTTTCGATTTGCTCGGTAACAGTTACGTCTGTTTTAACAAATATACCTTGACTACCAGCAGCCTCAATCTCACGAAACTGTTTCCTCACCTTCGGCTTCTCGTCTAGCGGCTACAACCACCTTGGCACCAGAAGAAGCAAAGGCGATCGCACAAGCTCTACCAATTCCAGAACTACCACCAGTTACAATTGCAACTTTTCCGTTCAGATCTTGTGACATATTGTATAGACTCTCTACTTCAGCTTTTAAATCGTTATAATTCTTGATCGGATGGACGTACTACAATCTCGTTAACAGCTACCTCCGGAGGTTGCTCGATCGCATAACGTACTGCTCGACTAATGGCAGATGCTGGAATATGGCTAAAACTTTCACTAATTTGGCTGGATGTTTTCTCGTCATTACTTACCTCGGCTAATTCGCTTTCAACTGCACCAGGATAAATAATAGTCACTCTTACTTTTCCTAACGTCTCTTTACGCAAGCTCTCGCTAATAGCTTTGACGGCAAACTTAGTACCGCAATAGACGGCGAAATTGGGCATGGCTTGAAGTGAAGCAATTGAACCGATGTTAATAATATGACCGCTACCGCTATCGAGCATATGAGGAAGCACCGCAGCAATTCCGTGTAAAACACCACGAATGTTAATATCAATCGCTTTATTCCAGTCATCAACCTTCAGATCGATTAATGGACTAACTGGCATGACTCCAGCGTTATTAATCAAAACATCGACTTTACCAAAGCGCTCTAAAGCAGCCTTTGCCATTGCTTGCATCTGTTGGACATCGGTAACGTCGGTAACGTGATAAGCAACGCCATCTCCCAACTCTTGCGCTAGAGATTTAAGTCGTTCTTCCCGACGTGCTGCTAACATTACTTTGCAACCACTCGATCGCAATTCTCTAGCAATTGCTTCCCCAATACCACTGCTCGCACCCGTAACAATTACAACTTTGTTTTCCAAACTCATGATATTTTCTTCCTAAATAATGTATCTTTTCTACTGTGCTAAATAACCGCCATCTACTGCTAATGTTGTACCCGTCACAAAAGACGCAGCATCCGAGCAAAGCCAAATAACTGCTTCTGCAACCTCTCGCGACGTTCCCATTCTGTTCATTGGTACGAAAGTAGAAATGTAATTCTCTAATACTTCTTTGCTAGAAGTGCCTCTATCTGGCATCCCGATTTATGACTTAGCAAACAACGATTCCAACCCCGTATATGGTTTAAGCGGTAAAACTTCTATTTTTAATACTCCAGCTTTCACCATTGGAAATTCTTCTACTATTTTCTGCATCGCTGATAAACTTTCGGCTTCGCACATCAACACTGCACCACTCATATCTGCTATGTAGTGAATCGAACGGACAACATCAGCAGAATATTTTTCCCATACTTTTTGTGCTTCTGCTTGCACGTGAGGTTTAGCTTGCTTTGCTGTGATATCTTTCGGGATTCTTCCAATTAATAGAAATTGCATGATGCTTCTAAAATAATGGTGTTGGTTAATCAAAATACTGGAGACGTAGCACTGCTACGTCTCTACATCGATTTCGTGTTTGATACAGATTAAAAAATAAGTAAAATAACTGCCTCGTTACTATCTATGTAATTCAGCTTAAACTAATTCAGCTTATTAAATCTTGCACGTTATTGCTTTAATTAGCACATTATTGCTGTGAGGAAGGATATTGTTTTAAAATGAAAATAAAGTAAAGGGAAAAGACTCTTGAATCAGACATTAATACTAAAAGAAAAGTTACAGACTCTCTTAGAGGAAATTACTTCTGAAGATGATTCACCCGTAACCAATTTGACTTTGGATAAAACCTTAGTTGAAGAAATTGAGCAGTTAACTACAAAAGTAGAAGAAGTTAACCCCAATCCCCAACCGTTACTTAATGCAATTGATTTATTAAATGGAAAGTGGTTATTACAATACTCTACAGCAAGAGAAATTCGTTCTTTATCTTCTCTGCCATTGGGTTTAAAAATCGGGAAAGTTTATCAAGAAATTGATGTTGCAAATAAATCGTTTTCTAATCTAGCTTTTGTTAAACATCCTTGGGGATTAGTATCCGGAAGCGTTAAAGTTACAGCAACTTTTGAGCCAGCAGAAGATGAAACCAACAAACGCATCAACGTAAACTTTAATAAAAGATTCCTTTCAATTGAGAAACTTATCGGTATTCAAACTCCAAAACTGAATCCATTTAAAGTTGTTCAAGCTAAAAATCCTCAAGGTAGAATTCCTACTCTTGACGTTACATACTTAGATGAAACATTAAGAATCGGCAGAGGAGGAGATGGAAGTTTATTTATTTTGAAGCGTGCTTAATTATTTTGTTCGACAAATACTTTGGGAGTAATTCCTAACCAACGTTTAAAATGGCGATTGAGATGGCTTTGATGAGAAAATCCCACAATATAAGCAACTTGAGCAATTGTTAAATCACCTTGCAATAGCAATTGTTTAGCACGCTCTACCCTAGTACAAATAATATATTGACGAGGAGGTAAACCAGTAGATTTTTTAAATTGACGAGCAAAATGATACGGACTAATTTCTACTAACGATGCTAATTCCTGCAAACTCAAATCTTTGTTTAAATCATCATTAATATACTCAACTATTTTATTTAGCTTGCGTTTTCCCAACCCACCTTGAAATTCTTTTAAAGGTTTTTCTTGAGTAGAATAATTTTTTATTAAATGTACCGACAAAAAATTTATTAATGACTCTAGATATAATTTGTCAGAATTGCCTGCTTGCAATTCAGAGCGCAAAGTCAAACCTAACTGTCGAATTAATCCATCTTCTGCCGTCCAATTTTCAAGAATTTCTAAATTACTACCGCGATATTCATCAGTAGCATTAGTAATAATTTTTGTATCTAAGTAAATTGCTAGCAACTCTGATTCTTTTTCCCAAAAAACCTCTCGTTCTAAATCGGGTGGAACAATTGATACCTGTTCTTTGCCGATAGATAAAGTTTGTTTATTTCCAATTGTACTTTGAGGACGTACTTTAATTAAAGAATCCCCAATAGGTACAGCTATTTTTATTTGTGATGTACTGTGTTCCGAGAAATACCTTTTAGGAATATAAGAATTGCTAATTTTTACGCCATCAATATGTAGCGTTTTATCCCATATATGTTGTGAGGTATTGGCTTCTTTCTCTAAAGTCGTCACGGCAGCGAATGTTGATAGCAGCAATAATAAAATTAGAATAACTTTTTATTGCCGTTATGGATAGTAGGAGAGGTGGGGAGATGGAGAGATAGGGAGAATAATTAATAATTCCTAACTCCTTACTTGCTACTCGCTACTTGCTACTCATAACTCATAACTCCTAACTCCTAACTAATAATTATGAATACCAATCAACGACAGCGCTATCAACAAATAATTTTATCCCACGCCAGAAAACCACAGCATAAAGGTAAAACTAATCCCATACATCGCCAAAATCAAGGTGAAAATCCCTATTGCGGCGATAAAGTTGAATTAACCTTAATGCTAGATGAAACAGAAACAAAAATCGAAGATATCAAATTTGAAGGTGCCGGATGTGCTTTATGTTTGGCTTCTGCCGATTTAATGGCTGGTGCCGTTAAGAGTAAAGATGTATCGAAAGCGCTATTAATGGTAGAAGATTTTCGCAAGATGGTAATGGGAGAAACTGAATTTAAACCACCTTTAGAAAAACTCAATATTATGCAAAGCGTTTCTCAATTTCCCATGCGGGTTAAATGCGTTACCTTGGCTTGGCATACTTTAAAAGGAGCTTTGGCTGGGGTAGAGAAAATATAAATGCTACAAGTTAAGTATTTTTTCGCTACCATCTAAATAATTTTTACGACAAAGCGAGCCATGACAGGAAAGGTGAGGAAATTTCTTGCTAGAGACATTTGGGAAGTATTTAAAAAGCCAACCAGTACCATAGAAACAGGTGCAGAAGTAGGTAAAACTGGCTTGGAATTAGCTCTAGCTATCGGTTTGCTGGGTTCTCCAATTGCACCTGCTGGAATTGCGATCGCAGGACTTTCTTGTGTGGGTTTGACAAATAAAGGGATTAAGTTTTATCTAGATAAGACAAAAGAGCAGCCAACTTTAGAGGAATGTGTAGTGTTGACATCTCGGTTGGCTTATTTGGAAAGTTTAGATAATATAATTCGCACTATAAAAGACGAAAATTTAATAAATAAAATTCGGAATATACAGGCTTCCGAGGAATTACAGCAACGTACAGACGATTTACAGCTTACCGATACCGAAGCCAGAAAAGCGATTACCTGTTTCCGAGAAACGAAATTAGCAGAGGATTCAAATAGGCATTTATCATTTTTATTGAAAAAAGCAGGAATAACCAAACACGAAGCTGATATTATCACCCAGCGAGTTGCTTGCAATACTCAGCGATATATGAATCAAGCTTTAGCTGAGGTGGGAGATACAGTTAAATCTTTGTCAGGGATATTTAGCGATGGTTATCGTCAGGAATTGGAAAAATATCACAGCATTGACGATTATTTAGAAAATCATATTGCAACAAAACCTAAAGAAAAAGTCTTTGCAGAAAATTTCGCGTTCCAAGATATTTACGTTCCTTTAAAAGCACAACCTTTAGATAAAAACGGTGACGAAGAGGAAAAACAGCAACCTGTTGATTTAGAGACTTGGGTAAAAGAATTACTGCAAAACCCAGATAAACAAGACAAAGTAATATTTATTCAAGGTAGCCCCGGACGTGGTAAAAGTGTATCATGTCGGATGATAGCCGATTTGGTAAGGCAGAATTTTTACCCGATTTGGATTCCCATTTTAATTCGCTTGCGGGATATTAGAACATTAGAGAAAAATTTTGAAAATACCTTAAAAGCCGCAGTTGATAGAGATTTTGCTGCCAATGATGATGGTTGGTTAACCGATAAGAATATCCGCTATTTGTTTTTACTTGATGGTTTTGACGAATTATTAATGCAAGGAAGAACCACAGGTGGTTTAGAAGAATTTCTCAAACAGGTAGGAAGTTTTCAAGAAAGCTGTAACAGAAACCCCGAAAAAGCTCATCGAGTATTAATTACAGGACGAACTTTGGCATTGCAAAGCATCGAAAGGAATATGCCAGCGAACTTGGAAAGAGTCAAAATACTTCCGATGGATGGGGAAGTTCAGCAGCAATGGTTTCGCAAATGGGAAGCACAAGTTGGTACAGATGAAATCATGGCTTTCCAGCAGTTTTTGCACGATGATAACTGTCCCGAAAGAGTAAGGGAACTAGCACAAGAACCATTATTGCTTTATTTACTCGCAGCAATGCACCGCGATGGTGAATTAACACCACAAACATTTGCTCAGAGTAGCGGAACCCAAGCCAAAATTTTGATTTATCAGAAGTCTTTAGATTGGGTATTAACAAAACAACGTCCGGAAGGGTTACAGCGAGACATAACAGAACAAGATGCCGAAGATTTACGTCGCATTCTTACTGAAGCTGGTTTATGCGTCATGCAATCTGGTGGCGAATGTGCGCTGATGTCAATGATCGAACAGCGTCTTAAAGGAGATGAGACAGCAAAACAGTTTTTAGAACAGGCAAGGGGACGTATCGGTGAAAATCCCCTTCGGAATGCACTAGCAGCTTTTTATCTCCAACCGGGAAGAAAAACGGGTTCGGTAGAATTTGCACATAAAAGTTTTAGTGAATTTTTATTTGCCGAACGTTTAAAGGAAAGTTTGGAAAGTTGGACGGAAACCGGGAAGGAAGGGAAGAGGTTTTCTCATCCAAGAAGAACAGATGCATTGGGAAATTTATGATTTGTTGGGTTACGGTGGTTTGACACCTGAAGTTGTGGAATATTTGATGAGTTTGGTTACGGAAAGTGATGAAATTCCTCTCGTTAAACTTTTTCAACGTTTAGATGACTTTTATCAACGCTGGTGTGATGGAGAATTTATTGATGCTTATACAGAAACTCTTCCCCAGAAGAAATCACGACAGTTGCACGAACAAGGTATTGAATTAGGACAGCGACAAGTTGATATTTATGCTGGTTTGAATGCGATGATTTTGCTGTTGGAGTTGAATCGGTATGCACGGGGAAGGGATGATTTGTGGAAAATTGCTTTTTATCCTTCGGGGCAATCGGAAGATAGATATACTTTGCAAATGTATAGAATAATTTCTTACTGTAAAGCAGTTCAGGCAGAAATTTTTCATAAATTAATTAAACGATATCTCACGGATGTAGACCTCAGCCATGTATACCTTAGACGCATAGACCTAAGCTTCGCAAATCTAAGTTATGCAAGCCTAAATCAAGCATATCTTAATGGTATAGACCTTAGCAACGCAGACCTTAGTAGAGCCGATTTAAGCAGTGCATATCTTGGCGATGCATACCTTAGCGGAGCATATTTAAGAGGTGCAGACTTCAGTAATGCATACCTGAATGGCGTAGATTTTAGTCACGCAAATTTAAGTGATGATATTTATGGTGATATTTGTTGGGATGAAAATACCAAATGGGAAGGTGTACAGGGATTGGAAACAGCAATTAATGTACCCGAAGCACTAAAGAAACAGTTGGGACTCTCAGAATAATTTGTAATTTTCTTAATTAATTAGTCATTGCGAGCGAAGCGAAGCAATCGCAGTTATTGGGATTGCTTCGGTTCACTTTGTTCCGCTCGCAATGACATATTATTTCTCTCACATTCCAAAACGACCATTCCTCCTAACCTCTTCCCTCAGCGCTCTCCGCGCTCTCTGCGGTTTTTTTCTCCATAATCCTGTGTCCACCACAAAAACCTCACCCCGCCCTACGGGCACCCCTCTCCTTGTCAAGGAGAAGGGAAAAGACTAAGAAAACTTATTCAAAAATCCCAAAAGCTTCCTCGTACCATCCGTCAACTTAGTCCGCTTATAAGCATCAGCAGCTTTTTTAATTCCCTCAGCTTGCGTAGGATAAGGATGAATTACACCGCTTAATTTATTCATCCCAATTCCATTTACAATTGCCGTAGTCACCTCAGAAATACTTTCACCAGCGTGTGAAGAAACAATAGTTGCACCAACAATTTGATCGGTACCTTGTTTGAGGTGAACTTTGATAAAACCTTCGGTTTCCCCATCGGTAATTGCTCTATCTACATCTTCGTAATCTATCTTAATTGTATTTACTTCCAAACCCTTTTCCCGCGCTTCATGTTCGTACATCCCTACATGAGCAATTTCTGGATCAGTAAATGTTACCCAAGGTACAACTAAATCGCTAAGTTTTTTACGTCCCAAACCAAAGGGAGCAAATAAAGCATTTTGAATTACAATTCTTGCTGTAGCATCTGCCATGTGAGTAAATTTTTCACTCAAGCAAATATCTCCTGCTGCAAAAATCTTCGGATTTGTGGTTACTAAATTATCGTTTACTTTCACCCCTTTGCTATCATATTCAACACCAACAGTTTCTAAATTTAAACCGTTGACATTTGGGGTTCTTCCCGCACCAACTAAAATTTCATCTACTATAATAGAGCCTTTTCTACCATTACTTGTATAATAGATTTTCTTACCTTCCGAAGTACTTTCTACCCGCTCTATTTGAGAACTTAAAATCAAATCAACTTTTTCTTTTTGAAATACCTTTTGCACAATTTCCGCAGCGTCGCTATCTTCTTTATTTAATAAGTGCAAGCCGCGATGTAAAATTGTTACTTGAGAGCCAAAACGGTTAAAAGTTTGAGCTAATTCACAACCGATAGCACCACCGCCAATTATTGCCAAACGTCGCGGTAATTGAGTTAGATTAAATACAGTTTCATTAGTCAGATATCCGGCTTCTTTCATACCAGGAATATCCGGTTGTGTAGCTCTCGCTCCCGTAGCAATTACTGCTTTTTTAAACTTAAGTTTTTTACCAGCAACTTCAATAGTATCTCCACTAGTGAAACTTGCCGCACCCAAAAACACGTCCATACCAATGTTGGTAAAGCGCTCAACCGAATCAACTGGGCTGATATCTGCTCTGATTCTCCGCATTCGTTCCATAACTGCGGGAAAATCAACTTCTACCTGTTGAGGAGCCACAACTCCATACTCCTTCGCCTTCCACATTTCACCAACAACGCGAGCAGAGCGAATCAAACTTTTAGAAGGTACGCAACCAACATTAGTACAATCGCCACCCATCAAATGTTTTTCAATCAAAGCCACCTTCAAGCCTACATTTAAACCCGCAGCCCCCGCAGAAGTTACCAAACCCGCAGCACCCGCACCAATTACAACCAAATCGTAACAATCGGCAGGCTCCGGATTTTTCCAATCGTTGGGATGCAAATTCGCAATCAATCTTTGATTGTGTTCATCCATCGGGGGAACAATTACTCTTTCAAATGCTGTATTAGTCATAATTGGTTGTTAGTAGTACGAGCATCTTGCTCGCTAATGTATAAACGTAGTGGGAGCATCTTGCTCCCTGTATTCAAAAATTGATAATTGATAATTATTAACTGGTTACTGTTAACTGTTCACTGTTCACTGTTCACTGCTCACTGTTCACTGCATTTGTTGATTCATCTAAAGCTTTTCTCGCAACTTTTGTAACATATAAAGTAACTGCAACTGTCGCGATAAAACCGATAATACGAATTGCCCAAACAACGGTAGGATTACTTGGTTGATCTCCGGTTCCAATAGTGGCGATATTACCAGCTAAAGAACCCAAATAAACATACATAATGGTTCCGGGAAGAATGCCGATAGTTCCTAAAACATAGTCTTTTAAAGAAACTCCGGTAACACCATAGGCGTAGTTTAATAAGTTAAAGGGAAATACTGGAGAAAGTCTAGTTAATAAGACAATTTTTAAACCTTCCCTACCTACAGCTTTATCAACTGCGGCAAACTTTTCATTACCTGCAATTTTATTTGCAACCCAACCCCTGGCTATATATCGTCCAACAAGAAAAGCTGCGATCGCGCCAATTGTTGCACCGATAAAAACGTATACCGAACCTAAAAACACATCAAAAACTACCCCCGCACCCAAAGTTAAAATCGAGCCTGGTAGAAAAGCAACGGTAGCGACAATATAAAGTAAAATGAACGCAATCCCACCTACCGCACCTTGTTCATTAATCCATTCCAAAGCATTTTTTAGCCATATCTGAGGACTAAAACCTTGTGCATTTGCGCTTTCTTGAGCCAGAGCCGGATTTGCATTTAATAGAATTATTACGCTAAATGCAACCACTGCAAATAGACTAAACCGAGAAAATTTATTCATTTTTTTAGTTATTACTTATTAGCTATTAGTTGTTGATTGTCAGAACTTATGCGTTAGGAATTAAGGTTTATTTAACCTTTGACCTTTGACCTTTAACCCGATCAATTTGTACTTTCTTTCAAAGCTTTTTTCGCTACTTTAGAAATATAAAAAGTAACAAAAACTGTAGCTATTAATCCAACTCCTTGTAACAACAACTGAAGAAATTGTGTTTCCGGATTTTTGGGAATAGATGGGTTTTTGATCGCGATATCACCTATCAAAGAACCCATGTAAACATACATAGCAGTTCCTGGAATCATACCGATGGAGCCTAAAATATAATCTTTTAGAGAGACTTGGGTAACTCCGAAAGCATAATTTAATAAATTGAACGGAAAGATGGGAGATAATCGAGTTAGAAAAACTATTTTTAATCCATTTTTTGCAACTGCTTTATCTATCGCTTTAAAATTGGGTTTATTACCTATTTGCTGACATACCCAATCGCGAGATATGTAACGCCCAACCAAAAATGCAAAAGTTGCTCCTATAGTTGCAGCAATCAATACATATATTGAACCCCATAGAAAACCAAACAAACAACCTCCTTTTAAAGTTAACAAGGAACCTGGAATAAACAGTAATGTTGCAATGTTGTAGATAACAATAAATGCAACTGGTGCTAACCAACCGAGACTGTCTACCCACAATAAAGATTTACTGAAAAGCTCTTGTAAATCAAAATAATTGCCAATAATAATAATTAGAATCGCAGTGAAGCAACCTACTAATATTGGTTTAAGAAAGTGTTTGTACTGGTTTTTCATGTAAATGCAATCATTGGTTGTTTAAAAATCCGGCGGTTGAAACCGCGACTACACAGTCAAAGTCCCACCTGCGTGGACTAATTATCCTATAACCCACGCAGGTGGGTTTCGCTTGTGTAGCCGCGACTTCTAGTCGCCAGGTGAACTCAAATATCAACTAACAATTACTCTAAATCACTAACCTGAGAATCAGCTTAATGCTTAATTAGTTTTTCCCCACGGTACCAGCTGCGAATTCTTTCAGGTGAAATTCCTAGAAAATAAGCAATTATTACAAATTGATTTATTAAAGTTGTTTGCAAAATCCCTTTTTTTAGCCAGCGACGCGGTGAAGTAACGACTGGTACCGGAATAAAAGTAATTTTGCCCAAGTCTTTTAAATTGCGTATAAGCTCAAAGTCTTCCATAATAGCTAATTCGGGAAAACCACCAATATTATTAAATTTATCTTTAGTTATAAAAATAGCTTGATCCCCGTAAGGCATTTTAAACAATTTTGAACGGTATTTTACCCCCCATTCAACTAATCGCAAACCTATATCTGGTGCATTAATTCGCAGAGCGAAGGCACCTGCGACAGTTGACGGTTGTTGTAATGCTGTACGAATCATCGCATCAAAATTAGCTGGTAAAAGTGTATCGGCATGGAGAAATAGCAAAATATCACCCGTGGCATTTCTTGCACCTGCATTCATCTGACGAGCGCGATTTTTATAACCTGAGATAACTTTTACGCTAAAAGATGCTGCAATATCAACTGTATTATCTTCAGAGCCACCATCAACTACAATTACTTCAATATTCGTACTAGTTTGAGTACTAACTAAAGTAGCTTTGATATTTTCCGATTCATTAAGAGTAGGAATAATAATCGAAATTTTTGCCGTGGCGATGCTTCTATTGCCATTTTTTAAGAACGGATCTTTTTCTTTTTTCAGAGTTGTTTGTTTGTACATATTGCGATAAATATACGACAAAATTATGAATAAAATGTCAATATAAGACTATAGGTTGCTAACGTCAAAGATTTACTTGCTGATTTTTAGCCAGAATGCTGCTGTTATTCCCCAAACACAGTTGAACAATATTACAAATATCGGCGTAAGGCTTCCTAATTCAACACCCATCATTCCTTTATTAGCTTTCAAAGGAAATACAACAAAAAGTTGAATTAGAGTAGGTAATAAACTTAATAAAATACCTTTATACAGATATTTTCTGGGGAAGAAAGGTAAAAGAAACAAAAAACTCCAAATTCCACCCCAAACAATCCGGGGGTATAGCCAAGCTGCGGTTAAGGTAGGCGCAATTTGAACGTTAAATAACGCTGTTATACCAGCAATACCAAACAGCCAAACCGTAATCGAATTTAAAAATCCGCCAAGACATCCAGCAGCAAAGACAAGGCTTAGATTTTTGGCAATAATTTTAGTAATATCTTTTTTTTGCTTGGGAGGTGATACTGTACTGCTTTTCATTATTTGTAATCAGATGCACAATGGATCTATGATTCATTATGAATTACAATTCTGAAAATTTGATGAGTCTGCTATTAGAATTTGATTAATTGACGAAAAGTATGATACAAAGCTTGCTATAGTAGTTCACATTTCAATATTTGTATCTGTTAACTAACAAATAAATAATTTTTTATATCAATACTATATAAAGCGTTATTTTGACGGTACGCAATTAGGTGTAGAGACGTAGCAGTGCTACGTCTTCATAAATCATGGTTGTTGTTAGATGAAAGCTATAATTTATTTTGTCAAAAATTTAAGGATTATAAACAAAATCACTTTCAATATGCATTCCAACCCAGTCAGAAGATTTTGTTTCACCGACGATGTATATATTTTCTAACGTCCAGAAGCTAAATCTATACATCATTGTGTTAGGAAAAGTTTGATGCAAAAATTGATTAAATTTACTATATCTTTGAAAGAGAGAATCCCGCTTTTCAAACTTGGAGTCAAAATATTTTTCGTCGAAATAAAGTTTATCAGAATACAATCCATTGAATTTACTAAGTTCTAGAATTCCCGAACCTTGTAAAACCTTTTCAACTGCTAATTCTTTAGTTTTACCTACAGCATAAACAATACGATTGTCATAATTATAATTATAACCTCCACCTAAATCACCAGATAAATGAATTGTTTCAATTTCAGAAATAATTTCTTCAACATCTGAAATTAAAGTTTTTGTATTTTCTCCCATCTCTTCAAGATTCAATTCTCGGCTTTGTTGGGTACGAAAAATTTGCTCTTGTGGAATAGTTGTTTCCGTGTAGACAGTAGGACAAACGCTAATCCAATCTCCATCTATTGTTTTACCAATTACTATACTAATGGAACCACGAGCATAATAATGGGCTTGAATATCAAATGTTTCTAATACTTGCAGATTATTATCTAGGAGCGTGAATAGGGATATAATTTTTTCCAACCTCTGCTTTTCTTCGTCTTTCTTTAGGGAAAAGCTGTTAAAAGATTTAGCATATTCTATTGTTTGCGAACTTGTACGTATAACATCATTATCTGTTAATTTTAACCATGCTCTTGAAATACTTAAATTTAATGCATTGAAATCTTCTTGCTTCGATGCTTCCCAGATAAATGGATAAATATATTTACCAGTTATATGTCCAGGTAAACCTATATAAGGAAGTGATTCAAGTAAAACTTCTAAGGTACCTAACAGCTTGATTGTTTTTGTATTCATGATTTTATAATTACTTGGTTGATATACTGTGATTCGCTGCTGCTCTGACAATCCAATTTCCATCACGAGTAAGTGTTTCGAGCAGTTCTAAAGATGTTGCTTCATTCTGAGTTACAGCATATCTTTCCAACCAAAAAACAGAATTTGCTCCTTGGGTTAATATTCCTCTGGGTGTGATGGGATGGAGTAGAGTTACAAATCTGACGAAAGTGTTATCTGATTCAGCATATTCTGTAAGTACCGTTGCTAAATCGTCATTATTGGAATCGTAAATTCGGGGAAGCTCGCTTAAAGTTATACTGGTTTGTTTTGGTAGTGGTTCAAAAATATCATCTTCCGAACTTTCACTAGTATTTTCGGGATTATTGGGATTTTCATTAACCGCTCGACGTACTTCGATTTTTTCGTCGTTTGCTAGCTGTTCGAGTATTGTTATTGAAATGTTGGGATTAGAAGCTACTGCTGTACGAACTTGAGAATTTTCATCACCAGCTAATTTTTCTAATATATTTAACTGTGTAATAGAATTGGTTGCTACTTTAATTCTGACTTCAACTTCTTCATCTAATGCTAGTAATTCCAAAATGTCTGCTGGTGTTTGATTGGAATAAGCAACTGTTCCCCTTACCGATACAGTTTCATCTTCAGCTAACTTCAGCCATAATTCTTCAGTTAACTTGGGATGACGTACTAAAATTTTCCTGACTTCAACGGATGAATCTTGGGTCAAAGTGTTTAGTATATTTAGAGTTAAGCTGGGATTGTAAGCCAAAGTTTGAACTATAGAATCATTAGTTGTCGGTGGAAGAATTGAATTTGCATCAGGTGTCGGACTAATAAATTCTCTTCGAGCTAAAATTTTTAATGCTTCTGTTGGTGTACGTGGATTGCTCGCAATTGTCCGCAATAAATCATTATTATCTCCGGGAAATGCACTTTTGAGCATATCAACGGTTCGATTTGGTTCGTTTCCAGAAATACAGCAACTCATTACTATTTGAGCAAGTACCTGTGGTGATACGTTGGCATTGCGAGCTACATCAAGACGAGTGGTAAAGTCAGAATGGGTAGCTAATATTTCTAAAGTTTCGGGAGAGGTATTACGATTACTCGCTACTGCTCGAACTGTCGGAACATAAGAATTTCTTGCTAACTGTTGTAATGCTGTAGCTGGTGTATTGCGATGATAAGCAACAAGATAACGAACCGAATTGTTACTATTAGTCGCTAATTGAGCTAAAGTTTCCGATGGCATTTGCGAACCTTGAACCGGATGCTTGATAAAATCAGCTATGTCTTTATCATTCATATTTCTTACTGCATGAGCAAGAACAATTCCTGGTGTGTTGGGATTGCGCTGATTTACTAAGTTATCTTCCAATCCCAAACTAGTTAAAACTTCAACTGGTGTATTTAAATTTGCTATTAGTTTAGATTTGACTTCCCTACTCGAATCATTTGCTAACCGAACTAGAATTTCAACTGGAGTATGGGAATATCCTGCAACTGCTGCTCTTACTCGTTCGGATTCATCTTGAGACAATATTTCTAATAATTGTGGGGGTGTTGGTGGTGTGTTTCTAAAATTGGTTTGTCTAAAAAGACTTAATTTTATTCCCACACTTGAATTCCGAGCTAATTCCAGTGCAGTGTTAAAAGGTAAATTTGGATTCTCAACCGCTAATTTAGATATCCCCTCATCATCATCCCTTACTAACCGTTCGATAATAGAAGCAGGAGTTTTGGAATTCCTTGCTAAAGTTATTTTAGATTTGCGATCGCCTTTTTCTAAAACTTGAGCTAAAGCAAAAGGACTATCTAAACGACGAGCCATAAATTCATTTACTTGAGCAATATTTTCACAATTTTCGTTCTCAAGTAATAAGCGATAGCGCTCAAAAAATCGGGAGGTACGGGAGCAAATTTCATCAACTCCACCGCTAACCTATCATTTTCCCCCAAATCCTTATTTCGTAAGATTTCCGAAACAACTTCCCGATAATTTTCTGTTACTTCACCCACCCAATTAACGTGCAATCTCGCAACTTCCGCAACCGAGGAAGAATTGCTGTTAACTAAAACCTCTAAAAGACTACGGGGAGTCTCGGAAAAAGAAGCAACAGCAATCTGAATTCCCCTTGATTCTCCCAATAACTCTTCAGGAGCATCTAAAAATCTTTGTAAATCCCCCGCATTAACCCTGTGAAGTGACTGCATAATTTTAAATGATTATTTGATAGTACTAAAATACTATCATGGATGAATTGTCAAAAGTTTGATTCACGAGTTTATAGTTCCCCAGATGAAGAGAAATATTTCCTAGAGGAAACTATTTTTTGAGATGAATACAATCAAAGCTGTGTTTCAGTTCTATTTATCTGACTTCTTGCACCATTATAAATATCACCTTGGTTGGGATAAAATATCAATCCTTCTCATTCCAAGCTGCTAATCTTTGCTGACAAACTGGTAGCGGACATTCACTCATATCACAAAAACGACAAATAAATTCTTCTAAAACTTCAGTGTTACTATATTGTCCTGCCATTTTAGACAATGTACTTAGCAGTTGTTGCCGCTCCTGTTGCGTTAATGGTTGAAGTAAATTTGATACCGCTTCAGCTTTAGCCTGCTGAATCTTCTCAACCATCCCTTTCCCATCAGATGTAAGTTGCAGATGAACGCAACGACGGTCATTTCCTTGATGGCGCTCTACCAAATTTTGATTTACCAGACGCTCAACCAGCCTAGCTGCACCTGATTGAGAAAGCTGTAAATATTGTGCGAGTAAGTCCACTGTAATCGTAGGATAGCGTTCCACAATCACCAGTGCAGCCGGGAAAGAAGCCGTATTCCCCGTGGCTTCTTTTGCTGCATTTTGGATGCTGTCGGAAATGGCGATCGCAGCTGCTCCGACTAAATTTATCAGTTGTGAATTCATTACTAATTTATGACTAGATTATTATATGATTGACTCATGCATTTATTTTATTAAATATAAATTTACCTTACAGCTTTCCCTTCTCCTTGATAAGGAGAGGAGTAGCGGTGGGGTGAGGTTTTTTAAGAGGTAGTTATTGTGAGTAAAAACATCATTGTCGTAGGTGCGGGACCGGGTGGATTAGCTACAGCTTTACGGCTAAAAGGTCAGGGTTATAACGTAGAAATATATGAATCAAGCAATCGCGTTGGTGGAAGAATGCGCGGTTTTCAAGATGGTGATTATGCTTTCGATACTGGCCCAACTATCCTGCAATTACCAAATCTTTACGACGATTTATTTGCTAGTGCTGGACTCAAACGAGAAGATTATATAACTTTTACTCGTTTAGAACCCTACACCAAATTACGCTTTTGGGACGATTCGACACTAGAACTCACTACCGATTTTGATAAATTAAAGCATCAATTAGCCGCATTTCGTGAAGATTTACCCGCAGCTTTTGACCGTTGGTATGCTGAGGAAACGAAGAAATATGACGCTGGTTACGAACCTTACCTCAGTCAACCCGCTCGTTCGATTCTGGGGTATATGCGACCTGACGAACTGGGTACGGGTTTAAAATTTAAACCTTGGGAAACCCTTTATCAACACTTTTGGAATGCTTTTCGAGATGAGCGATTGGTTTATGCTCTCTCCTATCCAGCCAAATATTTGGGAATGCATCCAACCCTTAGCGCTAGTGTATTTAGTTTGATTCCCTATATTGAAATGGCTTTTGGAGTTTGGCATCCTCAAGGAGGATTTCGCGCTTTGGCTCAAGCTATAGCCAAAGGATTCCAGGATTTAGGGGGAAAAATTCATTTGAATACACCAGTAAAACAAGTATGGCTGGAAAATCGTCAAGTGCAAGGAGTAGAACTCGAAAATGGAGAACGAATAAAAGCAGATACTGTTGTAGTAAACGCCGACTTTGCTAGTGCGGTACAAACTTTGATTCCCCAAACAGCACAAGGGAAATACACCGAAAAATTCTTTGCTAAAAAACAGTTTTCCTGTTCTACATTTATGCTGTATTTGGGAGTTAATAAACGTTATGATAATTTACCCCATCACCAACTCTATTTATCCGAACATATTCGTAAACGAGAAAAACCTTTTGTCAATGACTCAGCATTAGATGAAATTAACCCACCATTTTACGTATGTAATCCGACTCCGGTAGATTCGAGCAACGCACCGGAAGGACATTCAACCCTTTATGTTTTAGTACCAATTCCTCACACCGGATATGGTGTTGATTGGCAGAAAAAAGCAAGAAGCTATCGAGATTTAGTTATTAAAAGATTGCCGTTGTTGGGATTTGATGGAGTAGAAAAACATATTGTTAGCGAGACTTGCTACACTGCCGATAATTGGCAGAATGATTATTCAGTTTACTTAGGTGCAGTTTTTAATCTTAGTCATAACTGGCTGCAACTTGGTCCATTTCGTCCCCCGATTCGTTCGGAATATATCGATAAACTTTATTGGGTTGGTGGAGCGGTTCATCCCGGTAGCGGATTGATGACAATTTTGGAGTCAGCTAAGAATACCGCTGGGTTTGTTGGGGAAGATTTGGTTAAATGAGACTCTTTTATTTGAGGTTAAAAAATTAAAAAACCGCACAGACGCAGAGACTTTCTTATATAAATAAACCCCACCTGGGTTTTATAATTACCTCAATAACTTGATATAAACCCCAATGACGACACAAGTTAATTCGCTCTGGCTTCCGTATGCACAAATGAAGACCGTTCCAGCCCCGTATCGAGTAGTTCGGGCAGAGGGGGTCAAGCTTTACCTTGATGATGGTACGGCGCTTATTGACGGTATCTCTTCGTGGTGGTGTGTTATTCACGGGTACAATCATCCCGTCCTCAATAAGGCAGCTCGGGAACAGCTTGCAAAATTCGCTCATGTTATGCTTGGGGGTCTTGTTAACGATGCAGCAATTAATCTAGCCGAGACCTTAGTCAGGATTACTCCACCTGGTCTCAATCACGTGTTCTTTGGTGATAGCGGCTCAGTGGGAGTAGAAATTGCGCTAAAAATGGCAATTCAGTTCTGGCGCAACAAAGGGGTTTCCCAGAAAAGCCGTTTCGTAGCGCTACGTCGGGGATATCACGGCGATACAACAGGTGCAATGTCGGTAAGTGACGACGATGAAGGGATGCACCGATTGTTTAAAGGGGGTCATGCTCCCCCAGTATTTTGTTGATGCACCGAGCGGGGATAACATAGAGTCTGACCAATGCCAAGCATCGCTTTCTCAACTCGCGGAGCTTTTAAAATCGAACAATAGCGAGATTGCTGCTGTCATTCTCGAACCGATATTTCAAGGGGCTGGTGGCTTTCGCTTCTATCCCCCAGAGTATTTATTCCAGACCCGAAAACTTTGTGATGAATACGGAGTCCTACTCATCTTCGACGAGATAGCCACGGGTTTCGGACGAACAGGAGCCTTATTCGCAGCAGAACTTGCCAATGTCACCCCGGACATCATGGTGCTTAGTAAAGCGCTCACAGGGGGATACTTCGGACTATCGGCGACTATCGCTACCAGCCAAGTCTACGATTCCTTTCTCAGCGACGACCCGGAATTAGCCTTCATGCACGGACCTACTTTCATGGGAAATGCAGTAGCCTGTGCTGTGGCTTTGGCAAGTATCAACCTTATTGAAACAGAAAACTACCTCAGTAAAATCAAAGCGATTGAGCAAGTGCTTAAAGAAGAAATTCTGGGATTAGAAGGACCATCGCTTTGCGACGCACGAGTACTTGGAGCCATCGGAGTCCTAGAGTTTGAATCTCCGTCAAATCTCATCGGATTCAGGGAGTTTGCACTAAAACGGGGAGTTTGGCTGCGTCCGTATAGCAAGTGGCTGTACGCGATGCCCCCATACGTTATTAGTGAAGACGACTTGCGACAACTTACCGCAGTCATGAAAGAGTGGGTATCGCACTCGTAAAGGAAGCACTAAAAATACTTAATAAATAGTTTGTAGATTGGGTTAGGTTCACCAAAATTATAATTTTGAACGAATAATTTATATTTGAACCGTAACCCAACATTAATGCTGGGAGTATTTCATCATGTTTATCTGCAATTCTGATGTTGAGTGACGGCACGAAAAAATAAATAAGTAAGTAAACAAAAATATTTACCGTCATTGCGTAATTAATTATGTTTAACTACTTATTTTAATTAGAAGCGAAATTGTGTATTCGTATCTAACCCAACTAACAACTAAGCTGATGTGCAGCTAAATTGAATAATGCGAAAATTTAACAAGGTTGTAGTGCGTTAGCGGAGCGTGTCCGCAAGGACATACATCTTGCTCGCTAGTACTATACAAATTAAATGCGTAGCAGCTTAACAACTAACTAAAGTCCTTTAACCTGACGAAACTCGGTAACAACTTCGCTAATTTTGCGTAACTCACCTTCAACTTGATAATTAAGCTGCTGCATTTCATCAGCAGTAAGAATTCCAGCTATCTGAGATAGAGGTTTTTGCAACTGCGGATATTTTTTCAAAGTTTCCTTGCGGACAATCGGTGCAGCTTCATAAGGTGGAAAATATTTCTTATCATCTTTTAATATCACCAAACCCAAACGAGCAATTTGTCCGTCGGTAGAGTTATTAACTACTACATCCACCAAGTCTTGAGTTAATGCTCGATATATCAAACCCAAATCCATACTCTTAGGTCTTCCTTCAAACTGCAAATTATAAGCTTTAATTAATCCCGGCAAACCATCTTCTCTTTCAGCAAACTCATAGCCGATGCCAATATCCCACTTTGGTACATACTTAGCAGCTTCAGAAATAGTTTTAATATTGTATTTCTTGGCCGTTTCACCGCGAACTATCACCGCATAAGTATTTTCAAAACCCAAAGGTTGCGTCACTTCTAAATTAAACTGTTTCTCATAAGCTTGTTTGACCGCATCGTAAACCTTTCTCGGATCGTCAATCACACTTTTTTTCAAAATCGTCGTTAAAGCCGTCCCCGTATATTCTATATAAGCATCAATGTTGCCAGTACGAAGAGCCTCATGGCAGAGTATAGTACCATTTAACCTTGTACGGTCAACTTTTAGATCGGTGGTAGCCTCAATTTGCTGCGCTAAAAGTTCTACTAAAATATCTTGTTCGGTAAAGGCTTTTGATGCTATTACGATATCCCCACCATTACTATTCGAGCTAATACCACATCCAGCAAACGCCAAACTCAAACAGAAACAAACAACTAATAGCGTAAAAAATTTCTTCATTTTTTATTCAATTATTTCAATAACAATATTTAGGAGTTAGTAGTGAGTAGTGAGTAGTGAGTAGCAACCAATTCGTTTTTATTATTGGCTCCTCAACTATCTATTCTAATTTCTTTACTCTTTACTCTTTACTCGCTACTTAAACAATCTCTCTCTCAACTAACCCTTCCCTTTAGTCAAGCTGCGTTCCAAGGCTCCAATCCCTAAATCTGCAATCAGCGCAATGAATGCAGCAGGAACCGCACCAGCTAGAATCAACTGATTGTTTACCAAAGAAATGCCGCGAAAAATAAATACTCCTAAACCACCAGCACCAATCGCTGCTGCAATAGTTGCAATGCCGATACCAATTACCATTGCAACTCGTACACCCGCCAAAATGACTCCTAACGCCAAAGGAATTTCTACTTGAAACAATAATTCCCTATCCGTCATTCCCATCCCGCGCCCAGCTTCGCGAATCGCCGGGTTTACATTCATGATACCAGTGTAAGTATTTCTAATTATGGGCAAAAAAGAATACAAAGTAAGTGCGAAAATTGCCGGAACCGGACCAATCCCACCAATAATAGGAACTGGAATCAGCAAACCCAACAGAGCCAAACTAGGAATCGTTTGGAAAATATTCGCAACACCTAGAATAGGCTGACGAAGAGCTTTATTACGAGTAATTAAAATCCCTAAAGGAATACCTATAATTGTTGCAATACTAATCGCAATAATCACTAACACCAAATGTTCAATACTGCGTTCAATAATTTCCGAACCGTATTTAATTAGAAAGAAATCACTCATATTTATAAAATAATATTGGGCATTGGGCATTGGGCATTGGTAATTGGTAATTGGTAATTGGTAATTGGTAATTGGCTAAATATTAATTAACTCCCAACCTTTAACCTTTAACCTTTAACCTTTGACTTTTTAAACCGCTGTTTCCAAACATTTGAGAAAAGCAACTGCTTCCGGATGCGAAGTAGTCTTGAATTCTTCTGGAGTTCCCAAGAATACCAGTTCTCCCCCGTACATTAAACCAATTCTCGTCCCTAAAACAAAGGCTTCTTGAATATCGTGAGTTACAAACACAACGGTTTTACCTAAATCCTGCTGCAACCGTTTAAATTCTTGCTGAAGTTCCAATCTTGTAATTGGATCTAATGCCCCAAAAGGTTCATCCATCAATAATACTGGAGGATCGGCAGCCAATGCTCTGGCTACACCTACACGCTGTCTTTGTCCACCGGAAAGTTCGTGGGGATATCTAGAAGCAAATTGCTCGGGTTCTAAACCTACGAGCTTCAATAATTCAAAGGCTCGCGATTTTATTTGTTTGGAGTTCCAACCTTCTAATGAAGGAACTAAACCTACATTACGTTCGATTGTAAAATGAGGGAATAATCCTGTCTCTTGAATTACATAACCAATTTTGCGTCTGAGCTTGATTTCATCCCATTCAGTTGTTGACTTACCATCAAATACTACTTGACCTTCCGTAGGACGATACAAACGGTTAATTAGCTTCATTGTAGTACTTTTACCGCTACCGCTACGTCCTAAAAGTATTAACGCTTCTCCTTTACGAATTTGAAAGTTAAGATTTGATACTAATTGATTGTGATTGATACTGAGAGTAACATTACGGAACTCTACAGCGTATTCATTTTTCTGTGACATGGATAATTTAACTCTTTCGGCTTATTTTAGCTGAATGTATGCTTAATGTACTTCATTAAGGTCGGATGTGTCGGTTAAGTATAGCGAAATTAACTTTGGGAGAGGGGGGATGAGGGGATGAGGGGATGGGGAGACAAGGGGACAAGGAGATGGGGGATAGGGAGAAAATTAAATTTTAAACTGGTAACAAGTTACTGATTACTAGTTGTTAATAAGCAATATAAATCTTCCATAAAATTTAATAACGCTTCTATTTATTACAGCAATTTTATGTATTCAAAAATCGTTTTTGTAAATTTGTTTTTATGTGAAAAATATTTTGCTCTGGCTAGAAAATAATGCCAAATTGGCAAGACAAGATAATCCAAATAATGCTGGAATCTAAGGTAACTGAGTGTGACAAGCTGTCGTCATGGTAGGTGTATGTTGATGTATATAATTCTACGACTTACATTTTTTTAAGTAAAGTAAAGTAATTGTTTTTGGTTTATTCGATCGCATTGCTGATTGCTTAACTAATCTCGGTTGGCAGATAATAAATCAAAATTGGTATTTGTGAAAATCTAGTCTCATTAAGTAGAGCAAGGTTTATGCTTCATAAACAAAGCCGCCTTTTGACTTAAACGACCAAAACTTTATTTAAATGTATAGGTACTAGAAAAAACATGAATATTCTATCTACAAAAATGATTTGAAGTCAGCTTTCATACAAAACTCTACTTGTTCTAAAAATTGATTGCTTTGAGCGATCGATTGTCTGCTGCGTTTAAGAGATACTGCGATTTTTTGCAATAGCAGCAAATCAAGGGTTGTTGAATAAACGTTTATAAAAAGGAATCTCAAAAAAATGCCTTGGGAAGTATCATCTACCTGTCCAATTAATCCCGTCCATGCAGCTTTGCTACGCACGGGAAAAGTTTTATTTTTTAGCGGTTCTGGCAATAATCCAAACGATATACCACAGGCGGCACTTGGTTCGGCCTTATTTGATGTCCAGAATGGAACATTTACACGACCGCAAATTCCCGGCGATAGTAATGGAAACCCGATCGATATATTTTGCGCTGGACAAGCATTTCGACCAGCCGGAAATCTTTTAGTTGCGGGTGGAAGTAAAAGGTATGACCCGTTTTTTGGTGAAGTAGCTAGCTTTTTCTTCAGTCCTACAAGCGAAAAATGGTCAAAAAGACAGTCAATGAATGCTGGGCCGCTGGTATCCGACTCTGGTTAGTTTGGGTAACGGACAAACTCTTGCGCTGTCGGGTTTGAATGAAACGGGGAATCTGGACTCAAACCCAGAACTTTATTCCTACAGTAAAGGCTGGAGAACTTTTACCACTCAGACAAGTCCTCTCGAACAGTATGCTCACGTGTACTTGTTAGATAATGGAAAATTGTTTTATGCAGGAGCGCAGTTGGGGGGTAACAGAGGAGTTTCGCCACGAATTTTAACTTTACCAAAAAATTTCTCCGATCCAATTGGAGAGCAGCCTGTAGGTGGATTACAAGAATCTGGAAGAGGCAACCAAGCCGCCAGCGTATTGCTACCTCCGGCACAAGACCAAAAGGTAATGATTGTTGGTGGTGGTGGTGGTGGTACAACCGCTAGAGTTAATATTGTCGATTTAAAATCAAGTAGTCCGAGCTATCAGCCAGCAGCTTCTTTAAATAATCCTCGGATGCACCACAATGCCGTGATATTGCCCAATCGCACGGTATTTGTTTGTAATGGCAGCGGCGGCAATGAAGATATCGCGAAATCAGACTTACCCGCAGAAATTTATGACCCGGCAACAGATACTTGGACAGAAGTAGAAGACCCAAGTATCAACGGTCGCGTCTACCATTCCGTAGCCCTATTATTGCCAGACGGTAGAGTTCTCACAGCAGGAGGAAATCCCTTCCGTGGCTCATTTGAAGCTCGTATAGAAATTTACTCCCCAGACTACATCGCAGAACAAAGACCCGTAATTAGTACCGCTCCTAGCAAAGCGAAATGGGGAACATCATTTACTATCGAGACACCCCAAGCTGCTGATATTAAATGGGTGAACATAATCAGACCGATGGCGACTACCCACGGTTTGGAAAACGAACAAAGATTAGTAGATTTACCGATTAGTTCTACTAATGGAAACACCCTAGAAGTTGATTTAACTTCCAACCGTAACCTCGCACCTCCCGGATGGTATATGCTCACAATCGTTGACAACAATGATGTACCCTCAGTTGCTAAGTGGGTGAAAGTTAATAAGTAAGAGATGGAAATGGGGATGGGGAGATGGGGAGACAAGGGGACAAAGGGACAAGGAGAATTAAAATTATCAATTCCCAATTCCCAATGCCCAATGCCCAATGCCCAATTCCTAACCCCTCACTTTCAATCCAAAATCTAAAATCTCATTAACAGGTGTCAAGTATGGAATTAATTTCGCGAAGACGTTTTGGTCAGATTGCGATCGCGTCTGGTGCTGCTGTAGCGATTAGCGGTTTGATAAATAAGAGTGTTGCTCAAACTCCAGGAGTGGTTATTTTTGGTGTAACTTCCGGTACGGTTAGCAGTAATGCTTCAGGCAGCGTTGATTCAGAAGATGTAGTTGAATCGGAAGCTGAAGAAAATTCTGTTGTAGAAAATGATCTATCACCTAAAAAGCCAGTTGTAATCCAGTCTTTCAATGTCTCTAACGGGCAAACCAAAACTGTAACAACAACTCAACCAATTTTAGATAAAGGTGAATTTGTTAGTGGTTTTGCGGTTTCTAAAACAGGTACCCTGGTAGTCGCGACTAGTGCTATTGCTCCGGAGAAAAATATTGGAAGTCGTTTGATAACTGTCAAAGATAATTCCGTGGAGACTAAAGAAGTCTCTGGAGTCGCTAAAGATGAGTTGCTGGATCTAATCGAATTACCAGATGGTTCTATTGGTGGAATAGTTAAAAACGAAAACGGAACCGGAAGCAGAAAAATTGTTGATGTCGAAACTGAAAGTGGATCGGTTAAGAAGAAAACCGCACCTATCAAACTACCCAGCGAAGGAAAGTTAGAGACATCTGGCAATACTACAGCTGTTGTAACTCAAGCAGAAACTCAGGTTTTAGAAGCAGAAAAAGCTCCTATAGAAATCAAGAGCGAACTACCTTCGGACAAAGAATACAATAATGTAGTTGTATGCGCTGATGGAAATCGCTATGGATTTCTAACTGACTTTCAAGGTGATACAAGTTTAGTAAATATAACAACAGGTAAAACGACACCAATAACTTTTGAAGGTGCAGTTTGGAACAACGGTTTTAGCGGTTTAGTTTGTGCAAAAAACAACGAATTATATGCTCTAGGTGGTCGTAGATACGAAACTCCTAAATTCCTACATTTTGTAGATAAAGAAACAGGAAATCTCAAACGATTGGGCGCTTTTGATGTAGCTACTATTGCTCTCGGAAATTAGAAGGATGAAGAGTTAGGAGTTAGAAAATACGGCGGAAAGTTATAAATTAGACTCCTAATATTCGACCACATAAGGTTTGTAGTAAGGAATACCCGTCCTAAATCCGAGCGATAAATCGCTTACTACGAACCTTTTTTCCTATCAAATTTCATGAAATAAACTATTAGAGTTTTTAAATCCCTCTAAATCGCCTTTGGGGGATTTGCGTTAGTCATATTTTAATTGAAAAATTGTCTTTAATACTCAGCGATTTAGCATAAAATCTTTTAATTGGGAAACACATTTTTGTTTTATCCGGATAGCGCTGAACATGAAATGGCATACAGTTCCCATACATTTAACTAAAAAAATGTAGGATGAAAAATTAACATCCTACATTGATATTGCGTCCCTCTAGTTGTTATAAAATTCATGCATTAATTGCATAACTCCGGATAGAATGCAAAAAGCAAAAGGGAACTTTTAATAAAGTAAAGTTTAGCCTCATGATTACAAGAGCCTGGAATTAATTATCGGAGAGGTTTAATTAATTAATTTCGAGAAGTCAAAGTCTTAGGGATAGAAGAAGGTTTGACATACTCACCGACCTGAAGGCGCGGTGATTCTTAACGCTTCATTGACGGACGCTACCGAAGTAGTCTTACTCTGTCTCTGCGTCCATTTAGAGTCGTGGCAATGCCCTATCCCGACTTTATCTATATTTTTTGCTGCATTCTCATCACGGTCGTGTTCAGTGCCACAGTTCAAACACTGAACCGAACGTACTTTTAAATCGAGTTTGCCCCATTTATAACCACATTCCGAACAAACTTGACTTGTTGGCTCCCATCGACTTATAACGTGAAAATCTCGGCTAAATTTCTCAGATTTACCTTCGCACAAAGTTCTAAATTCTCTCCAACCTTGTAAACTAATTGCTCTAGAAAGTTTAGACTTAGTTGAAAAAACGTTTGTAGAAGTTGCAAAAAAGATGGATTTCCAAGTACTTGAATTCAATGGAGAAGGAAATCATGTTCACTGTGCAATTGAATATCCACCTAAACTATCAGTTTCTCAAATAGTTAATGCATTAAAAGGAGTGTCCAGCCGTCGCTATGGGCAAGCAGGATTTAAAAAACCCCATAAAGGCGAAGCTCGCCGGACAGAGGATTCTGTCCGGCAGACTTCGCAATCTTTGTGGAGTCCTAGCTATTTTGCCATTTCTGTTGGTGGTGCGCCACTAGAAATTCTAAAAGAGTATATCAAGAATCAAGAAAAGCCGCTCCTTTAGAACGGGGCTTGAATCCCGTTATTTCCGGTCAACCTATAGCCATTTATTGTGAAATGCTGGTGTGGAAAAGAAAAATGCAAGTGCGGACCAGTAGATTTAGCGCAACGATTCCAAGGTTTATCACCAGCAATAACACCTATCTGCTGACCTTTTTTATATCTTTTGTTTTGGTACACGCTAGAAGATTTGACATGAACTAAGCTATACATCTTTCCCCGTGAGGATTGTAGGCGAATTGCTAGATGATTATTACCTGCATTACAGAATCCCACTACTTTACTGTCGGTAGGTGCAACAACAGGGGTTCCTGCTGGTAATCCAAAATCTAAACTTTTATTTTTACCCCAGCTATCAGAATGCCAGCGCTGAGTCACTCTTGCCGTTACCCCTCCAGACCACGGCAACATCCAACTAGATTGCCTTCTAGAAGCATTAACATCGAATACCTGAAAAGCAAGAGCTAATTCAATGCAAAGAAAAGCTAGATGCTAGAATTAGGAACTTACAGAAAGAAGCATCTAAAGGATTAAATAAATATCTGAAATTTTTATTGGGTTTAGATGAAAGCGTTAACAAGCCACGAACTGACGAATTGATTAAGAATCTAAAAGAAAAAGGATATGGAACCGTTGAAATGAATTCTTGAATCTATTTGGCAAGCGATTAAAATAACAAATGAAGCGAGACAAAAGAAGGTAAATAAACAGTCTAAATATTGATAAACTCCACTCCCTCTACAAAGGAATGGAGTTATTTTATCCACACCATTACATCAAGATTTCACTGTTAACTGTTAACTGCTACAGGAGCCAAGGAAGCAGTTGTATCGCTGTTAAGTTGCCAATACTTATAAGCAGCGTAGGCAAAAGTGACAACCCCTGTAATAATTGCGGATTCGTCAACTTCAAATTTGGGATGGTGTAATGGGTGATTGACTTCTCGATCCGTGAAACCTACACCCAAGCGGAACATCGAACCCGGTGCTTTTTCTAAATACATCGAAAAATCTTCTCCACCAAGGGAAGCTTCAGGTAAAATTTCAACGCGATCGCCACCCCATGCTTCTTCTGCTGCTGACTGCAATATTTGGGTAAGCGCTAAATCGTTTTGAACGCTGGGCACCCCTTTACGATAGTCAATTTGGTATTTTGCACCGTAAGTATCGCAAACGTTTTTGACGATATTTTCAATCCAACCTGGTAATTCCTTGCTGCTATCTGGGTGAAGCGATCGCACTGTTCCCTGCAAGCGCACGGAATCGGCTATCACGTTTGGCGCTCTACCACCGCTAATTTTTCCTATGCTCAATACTACAGGATGTATCGGGTTTCGCGTGCGGCTAATTGCTTGTTGTAGCGTAGTAATAACTTGTGCGGCAATCCAAATAGCGTCTATTGCTTGATGAGGACGTGCCCCATGTCCCGATTCACCAGTAATAATAATTTCTAAATCGTCTGCTGCTGCTGTTAATGCACCGTAACGTATACCAACAGAACCCGCAGCTATAGAAGGAAAAACGTGAATTCCTAAAATACTGTCAACATTATCCATAGCTCCATCTGCAACCATCCAGCTTGCGCCTTGAGCAATTTCCTCTGCTGGCTGAAATATAAACCGTACTTTTCCTGATAACTCTTGTGATAACTTCGACAAAATCATTGCCGTGCCCAAACCAACCGTAGTATGGACATCATGACCGCAAGCGTGCATAATTCCTTGATTGCGCGAAGCATAATCCAAAGATGCTAATTCCTGAATCGGTAAAGCATCCATATCGGTACGAATAGCTAAAATACGATCATCATCACCATTACCTCCGAGTTCGCCAATTACACCAGTTTTGCCGATATTTTCCTCAACATGAATACCGTTAGAAGACAAAACCCCAGCAACGAAAGCCGCTGTTTGGAACTCTTCACCGCTAAGTTCCGGGTGAGAATGAATATGGCGACGAATTTCAACTAAACGCGGTGCTAATTCTGCTGCTAAATCTTTAATACGAGAAAGCATTGATTAATTCTTTTGCGAGCTTTTTCCACATAATAAAGAAATGTAACACTTATTACCGTTCAATTTATACAAATTATTTATTGGTAATTGGTAATTGGGGAATTGGGCATTGGGGATTGGGGATTGGGAATTGGGAATTAGAAGTTATTTAACCTTTAACCTTTGACCTTTGCCTTTAACTTTACTCTGTATTATGGTGTAACATAAGAATATCAACTCACGGTAACGGGATATGTAGTTCCTCAAGTCACTCAAATTTAAGATTTAGCGCGAATGCTGTCTTTTCGGACGCTTCTATTTTCATTCGTTGCGAATTTTTAATTTAAATTTGATTTGAATTTTGATTGAACTTGCCAAGAGTTAAAAGAAATGAAACAAATATATAAATATCCGCGTACCTACCATATTCAGGGTTCGCGACTCCAGCCAGGGGATGAAGATTTAAATGATGTCGCTTTCGCGGAAATTAAGCAGCGCTATGTAGTGGTTGAAGAAAAAATTGATGGTGCCAATGCTGCTATTAGCTTCAGTGCTGATGGACAAATCCAACTGCAAAGTCGGGGGCATTACTTAACGGGTGGAGCGCGAGAAAAGCACTTCAATTTGTTTAAGCAGTGGGCTAATACTCACGTTGCTAGTTTTTGGGAAATATTAGGTAGTCGTTATATTCTTTACGGAGAATGGCTGTATGCAAAACATACGGTGTTTTACGATGCTTTACCTCATTATTTCTTAGAATTCGACGTACTTGACTTAGAAAAGCAAGTATTTTTGAGTACCGCAAAAAGAAAACAGTTATTAGCAGGTTTACCGTTAGTTTCCGTACCTGTGCTGTTTACTGGGGAGCTTCAATCCTATAAACAATTAATTAGTTTCTTAGGAAAATCGCATTATCAAACCGCCAAACACTTACAAAACTTTGAACAAATTTGTTTGGAAAAAGGATTAGATATCGAACGTTCCCTGCAACAAACTGACCAAAGTTGTGTAATGGAAGGTTTGTATATCAAAGTCGAATTAAAAGATACGGTTGTAGAACGGTATAAATACGTGCGATCGAGTTTTTTGACCACTATTAAGCAATCAGATGGACATTGGCTCAACCGTCCGATAATTCCGAATATTTTACGCGACGATGTTGACTTGTTTGGAGGCTAGAAAGAGATGGGGGGAGATGGGGAAATGGGGAAATGGAAAAATGGGGAGAAACAACCTTGATATTAGCAGGGAGCGAGACGCTCCCACTACATTTCTAACTCCTAACCTTTAACCTTTGACCTTTAACCTTTGACCTTTAACCTTTGACCTTTAACCTTTGACCTTTAACCTTTGACCTTTAACCTTTGACCTTTAACCTTTGACCTTTAACCTTTGACCTTTAACCTTTGACCTTTAACCTTTGACCTTTAACCTTTGACCTTTAACCTTTGACCTTTAACCTTTGACCTTTAACCTTTGACCTTTAACCTTTGACCTTTAACCTTTGACCTTTAACCTTTGACCTTTAACCTTTGACCTTTAACCTTTGACCTTTAACCTTTGACCTTTAACCTTTAACCTTTAACCTTTAACCTTTAACCTTTGACCTTTAACCTTCGATCTTTTTATCATGAATTGGACTTTTCCTTATTGCCCAAGTAAGAGTAATTTTGCAATAAATTGGCACAAATTAGAAGATAAATTCGAGTGGTTGCGGTTGCTTGCTGATTGTCCCGCAGGATGCACGTTATCACAGAGAAGGTGATGTTCTGACTCATACAAAGTTGGTGTGTGAGGCAATAGTAGAATTACCTCAATGGCAAGCTCTATCTGAAACACAGCGCTCGGTGCTGTTTGCTGCGGCTTTACTGCATGATGTGGCGAAACCAAACGCTACCAAAATAGAAGATTCGGGGACAATTAGTTCTAAGGGACACGTGTTACAAGGTGCAAAAATGACGCAAGAAATTCTCTGGGATTTGAATGTACCTTTTAAACAACGAGAAGAAATTGTGGCTCTGGTGAAATACGGAAGTTTACCTTTATGGTTTTGGGATAAATCAAACCCGGAACAAGCTGTTATCAAAGCTAGCCAAATTATTCGTTGCGATATGTTGGCTATGCTTGCCGAAGCTGACGTAAGAGGACGTTATTGCGACGATCGAAAGCAACTATTTGAACGCATTGATTTTTTTAAGGAATTTTGTCAAGAAAACGATTGTTTTACCAATCCACGCTTATTTCCATCAGCCCACAGTAGGTTTATTTATTTCCAAAGAGAAGATAAAAGTCCCGATTATCACGCTTATGACGATACTCGCTTTCAAGTAATAATAATGTCAGGATTACCCGGTTCGGGAAAAGACACCTGGATTCAAGAAAATCTTCCCGACTACAAGGTAATTTCTCTCGATCGATTGCGTCATGAGATGGGAGTTGAACCAGGTGGAAATCAAGGTGAAGTTGCAAATGCAGCGAAATCTCTGGCTAAAGATTATATGCGAGCGGGAGAATCTTTTATTTGGAATGCAACTAATTTAAATCGGCAATTACGGGGAATGCTAATTAGTTTATTTGCAGCTTATCAAGCAGAGATTCGCATTGTTTATTTAGAAACATCTTGGTTAGAACTATTGCGAAGAAATAAAACAAGAACGAAAAAAGTACCAGAAAAAGTACTCTACCGCATGAAAAATCGTTTGGAAGTTCCCACGGTTATTGAAGCACATCGCGTGGATTGGATTGAGAGTTGAAGGAGATGGGGGGACAAGGAGACAAAGAAGTGAAGACGTGAGGGGATGATGGGATAAGGGGATGAGGAAATAACTTTTATTCCATCACTTCATCATCATTCTTTACTGACTACTTGCTACTTACTACTCCCTACTCTCTACTCCTAACTCCCAACCTTAGACTTTTCAACTATTTCTTTAAGGAAGCCATCTTCCATATGAATAGTCCTGTCTGCTACATCTAAAATACGGTTGTCATGAGTTACCATCAAAATTGCCGAACCTTGTTCTCTAGATAGTCGCTGCATAAGTTCGATAATGCTTCTTCCAGTTTTGCCGTCTAAAGCTGCTGTGGGTTCATCCGCAAGAATTAATTTAGGCTTACCAACTAAAGCACGAGCGATCGCCACTCTTTGCTTTTGTCCACCTGAAAGTTGAGTAGGATAGTGATTTACGCGATTACCCAACATCACTGACTTTAAGATTGCTTCCGCTCTAGAAACTGATTCTCGTTCGGGAACCGATTGAAGTTCTAATGACATTTGAACATTTTGCCGTGCTGTTAAGAATTCTAATAAATTATGAGCCTGAAAAATATAGCCAATTTGGCGACGTACATTAACTAATTGCTTGGAACTAGCTTTATTAAGTTCGTTTCCAAGAAATTGAAGACTTCCTTCTTGAACCGAACGCAAACCTCCAATTAAAGTTAATAATGTGGTTTTACCAGAACCTGATGGCCCCGTAAGCAGGGTAACTTCTTTGGGATTAATTTCTAAATTAATATCAAACAGAATTTGTTTTTTTAAGGCTTTATCACCGTAGTAATAATTTAAATTTCTAGTTTTAATAATTGGTTCTTCAGACATAGTAATGGGAATGGTAAAGGGGATTGGTAATTAGTAAACTATAAACTTTTATTTAATTTAGCAGGTTAAATAATATTCAATTTCTACGATCGATGCCCAATGCGCCATGCCCAATTCCTATAATTTAAAATATATCCGCCGGATCTGCTGCTTGTAACTTTTGTACTGCTAAGAAACCAGAGGCGATACACATTGAAGTGACTAAAGATACAACTAGTATTCCTTTGTCCCAAGTCATAACTATTGGTAGTTTTGTGGCATCTTTGGCTATGTCATACAAACCAAAGGTAATGATTAATCCTGGGATATAACTAAGTACCGCTAACAATATAGCTTGTTGAAACACTACTTTTAATAAATATTTATGTTTAAATCCCATTGCTTTTAAAGTGGCAAAGGCGACTAAATTTGTAGAAATATTGCTATAGAGAATTTGGTAGACAAATACAGTTCCTACTACTAAACCCATGATTGTCATCATGCTAAACACAAAACCAATAGGCGTGCGTAAAGACCAGTAATCTTTTTCAAATTTGATATAATCTTCACGGGTTAAAACTTTAATATCATTAGGTAGATTTTCTTGCAAGTTTTTTAAAATTTGTTCTTTGTCAACGTTCTCTTTGAGGTTAACTAAACCTATATCTATATAACTAGCTTTACGGTCTAGAAAGGTTCGCAAGAAAGTAGAATAGCTAATAATTAAATGACCATCTACACCAAAGGAAGGGCCGAGGGGAAATAAGCCACCAATTTTAACTTTATAACCAACGTTAGCATTGTAGCTAAATACTTCTACTTTGATATCTTTCCCTTGCGAAAAATCTTGAGCAATTGGGCCATACTCCGGACGAGAAGCTCCATCAAAAAGAACTGTATTGGGAAGTTTAATTAATGGTAATAATTTATTTACTTGAGGTAAGTTAAAAGCAGATTGGGCTGGATCGAAACCAACTACGTAAATAGGATTTTTTATCCCAGTATAAGGATTTTTTAATTTAGCAAATTGAACGTATACAGGGTTAACCGACTCTACACCATTAAAAGCTAAAGTCTGATATAAACGACTCCGAGGAAAGCTTTGTTGAGAAGTTAAAGCATTATATTGAGAACTAATTAAAAATAGATCCCCTTTAAAATTTTGATGTAATTGTGTAGCGCTAGAGTAAAGTGCATCCTGAAAGCCAAACTGCATAAAAATCAGAATAACAACAAAGGAAACACCTGCCAAAGTCGCCAGAAAGCGCACTCTTTGTTGAGTTAATTGTAGCCAAGCAACAGGAATAGTCATGATAAATTAATGGGCATTGGGCATTGGTTACTGGTCACTGGTTACTGTCTTAATAAGTGTTTGTACTTGGAGATTAGTTAGATTAGCAACTTTTTCACTGTCTTCTGGTTTGAGACGGATCTTTACGTCTATCACTTTATTATCTGTGTCGGCTTGTGGATTAACGTCAAAAATGTCTTGTCTGTCTACTTGTAAACCAACTTGACTAACTGTTCCTTGTAGTTTCTCCATTGAAGGCTGGACTACTAATGACGGCTAGTTGACCGATTTGCACTTTCTTTATGTCGGTTTCGTATACTTCGGCTACAACGTACATTTGACCTGTTTTTCCGATATCGGCAATTCCTTTACTACCAACAACTTCTCCAGGGCGGACGTTGACATCGAGAATTTGACCGTCTATGGGAGAGCGAATCGCGGTTAATTCGTAATCGGCTTTTGCTTGTTTGACACTGGCGATCGCACTTTGCAATTCTGCTTCTGCTACTTGTATATCAACAAGACGAACTTCGGCAACGCTCTCCAAAGTTGCTTGTGCTTCATCTAATTGAATTTGAGTAGTTTGGATAGTTCTATTTAATGTTTCTTTGGCTTCTTGAAGTTGTTGCTGGGCAGTTTCGAGTCGCAAGCGTCGAGTGTCTGCATCTGATGCAGCTATAGCTCCGGCTTTGTAAAGTGATTGATAGCGTTTATTTTCAATATCAGCGTTTCTAACTTCGGCTTCTAAACGAGCGATAGTTGCTTTCTGAGTAGCGATTTGTCCTTGTAGTTCGGCTTTTAAACGAGTGATGGCTTCTTTTTTAGCCTGAATATCTCCTGTTTTTGCTCCAGCTTTTACCCGCGCTAATTCAGCTTTGGCAACTTCAACGTCTACTTTGGCTTTGTTTAAAGCAGCTTCGCCAATATCGTGACTTTCCATAATTGCCACGATTTGGTCTTTACGTACTTTATCCCCTTCTTTGATTAAAAGTTGAGAGATTCTATTACTTCCAGCCGAAGACGGTGCTGATAAACGAATCACTTCTCCTTGAGGTTCTAAACGTCCTAAAGCTGCAACACCAATAATTATTGGTTCGGTTGGTTGTGTATTAGTAGACGCGATTGGTTTATCGACATTAAAGTTAGGTCTTACCAAACTATAAAAGAGGATAGTCCAACCGCTCAAAGCCAAAGCAATTAATACATATATTAATTGCTTGCCAAGCGGTTTATTTAAAGGTTGGCTTTCCTTTTGAATCATTACCACGTCAAACCTCTATGATTAATAACTGTAGGTTATCAAAGCTATTACAAGCCAAAAATGCCTGATGGAAGTAGGCAGTATAGGAAAAAGTTATCCTATTGAAGTACTAGTCAAAATTAAAATGTAAATCATTAGAAAACGGGGAACAGGGAGAGAATAAAAATGTATTTTTTAATAAAAGAACCCCACATTTAACAAATAGAAAGACTTACTTTTTTATCAGAAAGTCTAAAAACAAATAATATTGACCAATTACCAATTACCTTTTCAAAGCGATACCATAGAATCTACAGATTTTTCTGCATAAGTATACGGTTGATATTTTATTAATTTAATATCCCAAGGACCTTTTATTTGATAGGTAATACCGCGCCATTCAACTTGTCGCATACACATAGCTGAAGTTAGCGCTAAAGCGTAAACTATTTGAGTGAGGGGTAGTACTAATAATACTTTGAAAATTGTACTTAAATTAACTAATGGTAGCGTGTCGCCTTTTTGTTGAACTATACCGCGTACTTTATATTCTAAAATTGTCAGACACAAAATTTGGGTAACTACATAGATAACTAATCCACCACCGAAATAAGCTGAATTTAACCATTCCTCATTTAACCACGTTGTCAGCAATAACATCACTGCTACTGAAGGAAGCACCGTTGTTAAAATTCCATGAATTGCGATCGCATTCCAAGCGGTGTGATAAAGTCGAGAGCAAAGCAATTGACGTTTAACCCAACCTAGAAAGCTTTTTAAATCGGATTCTTCGCGATTTACCATTAGTATAGAAGGTACAAACTCAACTCTAAGTCCTTGTTGTTGCAATATATCCTGTAGCATTGTGTCTTCGTTAAAAGCTTGCTCCCACTTGCTTAACAATGCTGTTTGACGAAACACTTCTGTTTTGATTGCTAAACTTCCACCCCAGGGAATTCGGTAAAAGTGCATCTGAGTTACAGCAGCTACATTCCAAATATATCTAACAATACTTCCCCAATATCTACCTTGTGGCAGATACCAACGGTTGCCTGTTGCAGCCCCAACTTTTGGATTAGCTAAAGGGCTAACTAATTCACGCAACCAATTAGAGTGTACAACTGTATCGGCATCTACTAACGCTACCACTTCACAATTACTATTTAACCCTGATATAGCTTGTACTAAAGAACTACATTTGAGGCTACAAGTGGCACGTGGAACTACTAAAGAACTGATTTTAACGTGCTTCGCAGGTTGTCTTTTCACCGTTTGATGAACCATTTCCCAAGCTGGATCTTTATAGCTATCAATGACTATCTGTAGCTCGTAATTTGGATAATTTTGATTTAGTAATGCCTCCAAACATTTATGTAAAAGTGGGTCAGCACCACGCAAACAAAGAATTATCACAGCCGACGGTAATTCTTTATCTACTAATAATTCTTCATTCTCCGGCATCTTTTGAGACTGATTAAGTTTGGATACAAAAGCAACTGTTAGCCATACATAAAAAATTGCCAAACTTATAAGTAAACAAAAAGTTACAATTGCTATTTTATCCATTTATTTTTCCTCTTTTTATGAATCTGTAAGCTGAAAACCAACCTTGAGTTACAGCATATTTAGAGTTGGCGGGGAGAGTGAGAAGAGGGGGAGATGGAGAAGGAGGAGACAAGGGGATGAGGAAATAACTTTTATTCCATTACTTCATCATTCTTGACTCGCTACTTACTACTCCTAACTCCTCGCCGGTAATTGATAAGCTGTTACGCACTTAATTTGTATAATACCCTTCGTGCAAGATGTATATCCTTCGGACACGCTGCGTTAGCGGAGCGAGACGATAGTCTTAGGCAGCATTATATAATTTAGCTGCACATCATAACTGTTAACCAGCCACTGTCAAGAAACCGCTTTGCAGTAAGTATGATAAATATTTGCTAAATAGTTGTGCGTCTGAGGGAGGACAAACAATGTCGGAACCTTCAAGGGCGTTAAGGGTTTGTTTGCAACTGATTTCGGCTGGTCTTCTGGCTTGCATATATATTTCGGTTGCGGTTAGCTGTTCTTCTGTCCAGCGCTGAAGTAGAAAGGGCTTTAAAGTGTAAAGAGGGTTTTTGGGAGTACAAGCGTTGGTTTGCAGTTTGTTCAACCAGTCTTCGTAAGGAATTAATTCGATATCATAGCCTAGCGTGGAAATCCAATTAACTAATTGACTTAGGTGGATTGGTTGAGGATGTTGTAAATGGAAAGCTTTAGAAATTGACTCTGGCTGTTGAGATAAATATACAATTGCTTTGGTTACATAATCTACAGGAGACATATCCAACCAGTAATCTATATCGGGAAAAGCTTTCATCTGCACGCAGCCTTTCAACATTAAACAAATAAAGTCTTGGGTGTTACTGACTCCAGTTTTACTATGTCCGCCAATCAAAGGTGGTCTGTAGATAGTTACGGGAAGACCTCGCGAAGCCGCAATTTTGACTAATTTCTCAGATACCCATTTAGTTTGAGAGTAACCTAAGAAAATTCCTTCATGTTCGTCAAAGCTATCATCTTCTTGAACAACTTTACCCGTATAAGCTGTTGATTCAAATATCGCCACGCTAGATACGTGATGTAAGGGTTTACGTTTAACTTCACAGGCTAATCTGAGAATTTCTTGAGTTCCCAAAACGTTTGCAGCCTTCATCACCGAATATGGATAAACATAGTTTAGTAAAGCAGCACTATGATAGATAGTGTCTATTTTCGCTGCTAATAAATTAAACTGTTCCTGAGAAAGATTTAAAAGTGGCTGCGATAAATCGCCTATAACTGGAATAATTCTAGAGCCGTATTCTTCCTTCCAAATTTGATAGCCTTGTAAGTTTTTTAGTAACCTATTTTTTCCAGACTCGGCATCATTTGCTCTTACCAAACAATAGATATTAGCTTTAGTTTGCTGTAAAAGTTCTTGAATTAAAAACGCTCCAAGAAAGCCGGTTCCTCCAGTGACTAAAATATTTTCCGGCCGATCTTTAAGTTCTAAGGGTACTTTCTCAGGGTCTATACTTGGGTCAAGAAGTACTTCAGCACCTAAATCTAACTTGAAATCTCCTATTGTTGATGGTTGATTATTCCCAGTTTCTTGTTGTGACTTTCTCTCGATCATTTCCTCAGCCAAACGTTCGGAAAGCCCTTCAACAGTGGGATAAAGCCATAACAAATTGAGGGGTAATTCAAAACCTAATAATTTTTCGGCTTTGCTAGCCAAAATCATCGCTTCTGCCGAATCTAATCCATAGGTATCTAAAGGTTCTCGAACATCAATTTCATCTGCTTCAATTGTTAACTGTTCCGCAAGCTGCGAAACCATCCAATTTTGAATATCTTGAGCTGTTAAAGACATAATAATTAATTGTTAGTTGTTAGGAATTGGTAATTGGTAAGTTAGGAGTAGTGAGTAACAAGTTAGTAATTATTTCTCCCCATCGCTTCAACCGGGGTGATACTGAGCAAAACGCGCGGGTAATTCGACTCCTTGCAGTTTTAAAGTTTGCAATCGGTATAAATAAGCTGCTCCAGTAAGAATATGTTGGGCAATATCAACTACTTTACGATTTTGTGGTTGAGCGAGATAAGTGTCTTGTACCCAGTTATTGAAAGCTCCCATAGCGGGACCGCACCATATCTGATAATCGGTTTCTCGCCCTTTCTCTCCTGACTTTGACCATCGAGAGGATAAACCTAAATACCAGCGGAATATTAATGCCATTTTGAATTTAGGATTTTGGGCTGCCCTTTCTAATTTTTGAGGATTACTTTGTGCTAAATATTGCTGAGTACTTGACCAAATTGCATCTAAACTTTGCTGAAATACTTGTTTTTCTAACTTTTCTCTTTCTGCTACGGGGATATCTTTGATGGAGTCATAACGCTGATAAAGTTCATATAGTTTTTGCGATCGCATTCCGAAGAGCGTGCCGCGTTTGAGTACCTGCAATTTCACGCCCATTTCAAACATATCGGCGGCTGGTGCCATTGTTACGTCTGTCATTTGGGCTTGTGCGAGCAGGTTTTTGGTATAGTCGGAGGTTCCTGCTTCTACACAGGATTGATTGATTGAACCCGTTACTACATAAGCAGCACCCATCATAAAAGCTGCTAATGCTGATTGTGGGGTTGCGATACCTCCACCTACACCAATTCGCACGGGGTTTGTATAGCTGTATTGTTTCTGATATTCATCGCGTAATTCAAGTATCGTAGGCAATAAACAAACTAGAGGACGATTGTCTGTATGTCCGCCGGAATCGGCTTCAACAGTGATATCGTCAGCAATAGGAACTTTTTGGGCTAAAGTCGCCTGTAGTTCGGTAATTAAGCCTTGGTTAACCAGCTCTCGAAGCATTTTAGCTGGTGCGGGAGCTAGAAATTTACTGGCTACTTCTGTGCGCGAAACTTTAGCGATGACTTTGTTATTTATTTCTATTTGATTATCGCTATTAAGACTTAAACCGGCAGCGCGATAGTAAACGAGATTGGGCGTAATATCAAGAAAAGCCGAAGCTTCAATGGTTTTTACTCCATATTGCAAATATAAATCGACAGAACCGCGTTCCATTGCCGGTTCGCTGGGGCTGTGGAGCAAATTAAAAGCGTATGGGCCCCTCTGGTAAAGCTTGCTGAATAGTTTTGATTGCAGTTTCCACACGTTCCCGACTCAAACCCCCAGCGCCAAAGGAACTAAGGATTCCGGCTTTCCCGAAAGCGATTACTAATTCTTCTGATGCAATACCACCAGCCATTGCTCCCGCAGTGTAAGCGTACTTTACTTTGTGGAATTCGAGAAAACGGCGATCGCCTAATTGTTGCAGTTTCAGAGGTGGTAACGCCATAAGCAATTCTATTTGCTCATCCGCGTCTAATTTATTAGTAAATCCAATTTTTCCCTTAGCACTAACGACGTAACAAGGTTGATTTAAACTTAATAATTTGGCTTTAATTCCTGGTTCATCAAAAGCAATATCTTGATTATATATGAGTAAGTTTGTTGGTTTTGGATGATGCCCATTTTTCTTCGCGGCTGTATTTGTGATAGTCATATAGATTGATAGTTGGTAACTAAGAGTTAAGAGTTATAAGCTATGAATTATGAGTTGAATTAGCGTTATATTTAAATTTTCCAATTGCCAATTCCCCATGCCCAATCCCCAATTAATATTTATTTAATTTGTTGATTCAACATAGATAGATGAAGCTCAACCATTTTTACCATTTGATTAAATGATGATTGTCTAGCTTGTAGAAAAATAGCCTGGGATTGACTCGATTGCTGATTGGTTTCGCTAATTGTTTTTGCATGAGAATTAATTAAGCTAGATATTTTTTTACTGCTTGTCGAAGTATCATTTACATTTAATTTCTTATTTATTAATGTTGAAGGAGCTTGAAAGTTAGCAATATATTCATTCGATTTGGCTGTATTTAATTGAGAATTAGCAAAATCTAATACTCCTATATATTTGCTGTCAAAGTTTGCCGATATTTCTAACTCTTGCATACTAAAGTTACTCCAATAATGTGGAGATAAAGTTACCATTACTTCCTCGTTTTGGTTTTGATGTTTTGATGTAGCTTCAATGAGTGAAGTAGATTGTAGAACTGTTTTTTGTACCTCTGCCACCTTGCGGGAAGAAGCTTTTAACTCTGAATAATTTAAGTTATATAACGGTAATAAATCTATCTGAACTCGCTGAGAAAGAAGCTGCGCTAAACCTCTAAGCAAGCTGGTATACTCATCTATTCCCCGACGATTTAAAGATATTGTGGTATGTTCGCGTCCTTTGAGATTCTCGCCAATCCATCGAGAACAAGCGTTTCCAGCCCCTACTTCCATGAAAATTCGCGCACCCGAATCATAGAGACGGTTAACTATGCGAGGAAAATCAAATTGCTGACATAGAACTTTAGCGATATTATGACCCATAACCTCACTCTCTAAGTCAACAATTCCGTTGTTTGCTGATGAATAGAAATCTATCTCTTCAGGTTTGTTATTTATAGGTAGGGTATGGAGTTTGACAAATTCATCGTATTCCGAAGCCATTGCTTCGCAGTGGATGACGTGGTTAAAGGGGGCTGAAATTGCATTACATCCAATTGCTGAAATTACTCTTTGACAGGCTGCTCTATCGCCAGCAATCACAACTTCTGATGGTGTATTAATCTGAGTCAAATAAACCCGGTTTTCTTTTGCAACCTGTTCTTTAACTTGGGAAATTTCCGCCATCAAGACGTAGTTACCCCAAAAATCGCCCTTTTTTTCTTCGTCTTTTAATCCCCAGTATTCCCGCACCGCATTTTTATCACCGCATAATCTGCTGGTAAACAGTTCCGAAGAATTTAAACCATTGCTAATAGGGCTAAAATCAGTCCAGATTCCTTGAGCGATCGCCATCGTAGTTTCGCCGACGCTGTAACCAAAGCAACAGTCGGGTTGCAGTCCAAAATAATCTCTGAGTACAGCACTCATTAATCCGGCAATACCTACTTCCGATTCCAACATGGAAAGGGGGTTATCTATTAACTGCTGTTCTAATCTTTCTAACTGTCTTTTCGTTAAGACATTTAAGCTGCGGGGATAGAGAAATTTCTCAATACTAGCGACGCGACTGTAAACACTTTGAATTATCGGAGAATCCCAAATTTTAGGAAACAAGCGGAATAGATTTCGAGCGATTCCTACATAAGAAACTGTATGCACCCGGATATACAAAGGCAACTTTACCTTTTTTCCCTAAAGGCTTGCTGGTGAAGTAGCTACCTAGAGGAGTTTTCCATTCTCCTCCAGTCTCAAAAGCTGTTTCAATACCTTTGATAGCGCGTTTTGTTTCGCGCTGTAATTCTTTAATGTTACGTCCAAGAATGCCTACAGCATAAGTTGCGTTTTGATTTTTTTGGTAGGCTGCAAAGGTTTGTGCTGCGCTAACGGCAAGAGAATCGCTTTGTGATATTGTTTTTTCTAGTTCTTGAATTTGTTCTAATAAAACAGCAGGTTCATCGGCAGCTAAAGGAAACAAATAATAAGGCATTTGCGCCAAATATCTGCTGTCACGTTCTTGAGCAACCAGTGCTTCCGATAAAATTACATGAGCTATATTACCGTTACTACAACCATTAATAGCGGCAATTCTTTTATTAGCTTCTGCGCCTAAAAACCAGGGTTTTGACTGAGTTTGAACATAAAAAGAACTACCTTTCCATAATTCTGAATATTTAGGAGTAGACCATTGTGGAACTGCGGGAATGTAGCGATAGTAAATACATAGAGCCGTTTTGATTAAACTAGCAATTTCCGAACTAACATCATTCCCAATGTTCGTTTTTACGCTACCCATCGCACAACTTAATTCCGAGCCAGAAGTTTGATAAGCAGCAACCAATTCCTCAATTTCTAACTGATTTGGCTTTAAAATACTGCTACCGCAAATTTCTAAATAACCAATATTTTCAGGTTTAACGCCAGCAATATCAAAAGCTTGCTGACAAGTTTGGGTTATTGTTTGTGCTTTCGGAGAATAATTTTCGGGAATAGTGACTGCATCAATTGTCGCATAAATACGTTGATTATTTTTTATAGATTCAGCATCAATTAAAAGTAATCCACCATTCAAAGCAGGGGAAGTTTGAGAAGCTACAGTTAAAATCATCACCGCGTCTACTTCAACAGCAAGTAGCTTTTGCGCCATTTGGATTGCGCCAAATACTGTTTTTGATGTTGCCGTATGAGTAAAAGGAAGATTATTAAATTCTGCTTGCTTCTTACTAGCTGTATTCTCATCGTCGCTAGCAATAATTACCGCTATTTTAGCGTTCGATTCAACTTCCGCATCTTTAAGCGCTTTATTTACTATTTCATTTATATTTAGATTCGCATCGGGGGAAATATTATATTGTTTTCCCTCATAAATAGCTCGTTCAAAATTATCTAAATCTTCCCACGAACCGGAATTGATACTTATACCAACTATCGCTAATTTATTATTTTGATTATTAATATTTACCATAGGTTAAAAAAATTGGGACTTAGGAATTGAAAGTTAGGAATTATAAGTTTAAACCCGTTCACTGGTAACTGGTAACTGGTAACTGCTTTTCGCTAAATTCAAAGGCAAAATGGTTCCTTTCGCTTCTTCCATTCTGATGTAAATCTTTCCTTGGCTATCGTGAGCTATGACTTCAGCAACTGCTGCCGTTTCTGTTTTGCTGATGATTTCACAGGAAATATAAAATGTTTCGTCGAAAGGGATAGGGGCAAATTGTTCGTAAGTTGTTATTCCTGAAGGCAAGCAGCCACAATTATGAAAATGCTGCACCCAAAGCCATAGTGAATGAATTTTTACATCAACTATGTAGGGGTTAAAAGTTTGGACGGGAAATTGTCCTTGCTTTTTAATATCTACAGCAGGTAAATTACACTCTATAGTAATTTTCCTGGAGTTAATATTTAAAATTTTTTCTACTCCTTGAAAAGCCGCACCGTGAAATAAACTTGCTCCTCCTTTCTGATATATTTGCTCTTTAGAAGTAAAGATTTGATTGCTTGGTGTTAAGTCTAATGAATTGTACAGCGGACTCTCTGGAATTTGCTGTTTAATCGTTAGCTGCACGCTAAAGTGATAGCGGGTTTTTCCGGCTTGATTTTTACTCCATATTTTGGCATCAAAAACAACTCCATCATCATTGTTTTTGGCAATTTCTTTTAAATCTAAAATATATTCTTCAGCTAAACTATCATCGAACACAATTCCTTTTAGAATTTTATAGTTTTTAAAGCCGAAAAATTGGTATCCCGGATAAAGTTGTTCGCAAGCGTTGGCAATCCACCCAATTGCACAGGTTGCGGGTAGAACTCCATAACCTGCAATCATATGGTCGTGTAAAAATGGGTTATCTGCTAATTTTAAATAGCGTCGGATGCTGTAACTTTTTAACTCGGAGTCTAAAGCAACGGGAGGAGGTGTTAAAGGAGAAACCGATTACTACCTGTACGTGATGATTTTCAGATGTTAATTCTTCAACTAACATTTGCGTTCCTACTTCGACGGGTATCGTCTCAATATTGCGTTGAGCAAATACTCGTTTCAATTCTGGACTCACCATACCACTATCCCAAGGACCCCAGTTAATTGCGACTACATGACAATCGGGATGTTGTTGCTTAACCAGATAAGCGGTTTTATTTAAAGTTTCGTTGGCAATTGCATAATCAGTTTGTCCCGCATTTCCGTAAAATCCCACCACCGAGGAAAATAAAACCAAAGAATTTAGCTGACTCGGAGGCACGCATTTTAATAAATTGGTTAATCCTTTAACTTTAGGATTGTAAACCTTGTCAAAATCCGATTCAGTTTTCTTTTCAATCGGTTTATCAGCTAAATTACCAGCACCGTGAACAATTGCGGTTATTTTACCAAGTCTTTGCTCAACTTCAGTCAACTTTTCTTGCAACACACTTTCATCAGTCACATCAACGCTAAGGTATTCAGCTTTCCCCCCCGCTGCTTCAATCGCTGCAAGAGTTTGCTCAATCTCCCGTCGAGACGAAATCGCTTGATACTGTTTTTGCACCATCATCGGAGTTGGTTTCTCACCACCAGCCACAAGCTGTTCCAAAATCCGACGCTTCAACTCAGTTTCCGTACAATCTTGTACCCAAGCAGGTTCTGGAGCTTTCGGTAAAGGCGATCGCCCCAACAAAACAAACTTACATTTATATTCTTCAGCCAGCTTAATCGCCGATTTAGCAGTGATGCCTTTACCACCACCAGTTATTGCACAAACGGAATTTTGGTTAATCATAATAATTTAGGAATAGGGAATAGGGAATAGGGAATGGGGAATAGGAGAAGAGGGGGGAGAGGGGGAGGGAGTTTTTCAATTACCAATTACCAATTACCAATGCCCCATGCCCCATGCCCTATTCCCAACTCCTAACTCTTAACTGCTCACTGCTAACTGCTAACTGTCATTCTCCTTGCACCATATCCAACTTCGCTAATCAAACGATTTGGATCGTGGAGTTCGGCAATTATGTGTTGGGTGGCCGTGGTATTATCTAATTCGGGATTTATGTCGATGGCTCTACAAAATACCGATTGCCATTCCCATTTCAAGGATTTGGTTAAGCCGAATAATCCACCGTTGACTGGGTTAATTTCGTTTTTACCGGAACATCCTAATTCTCCATCTAAGCGAGTTACGGTTATGAAACAACTACGCCCTAATTTCGCTGCTTTAGTCAGCGAAGTTTTAAGATGTTTGGCTAGAAAAAACACTTGCTTAATAATTGCTGCGTCTTGATGTTCGGCAGGATTTAAATGCACGAAAGTGGCAATTTGTCCATAATTAGCTTGAATTGCAGCTAATTGTGTTTTTATCTGCTCGTCGCTACCATTTTCTAGCATCACTCGTTCAATACCTTCTGGTAAAGAAGATTTTGTTGCTAATTGAGGAAAACAAAGAACTACCACTTTCCAACCCTGATGCTGTAAAGATTGAGCTAATTCACTGGTAAGTTGAGAACCATCATCAGTGAGCAAACAAATATGTTTTGCAGGTAAATCGAAATCTAATCGATCTGGAGGAGGTAGGAACTTTTGATGAACAAGCGCTCGTTTGATATTATGCTTCAGCTCGGGTTGCCCGTCATCAACTCCCCTGGATTGCTTTTTTTTTTCAGTCTCTGTTGTCAGAGACTGCATATAATCAACAATTTGTCCCAAGGTTCGCAGTTCCACTTCTGCCATTTCTTCGAGATTCGGTTGCGGTAAATCGGGTACTTGCTCTTGCAATGCTCCGATAATCTCAACTCGTTTAATCGAATCAATCCCTAAATCTGCTTCGATATCCATCTCTAGTTCCAACATTTCCGATGGATAACCAGTTTTATCGCTGACTACTGCAAGTAGCTCTCGACTTAAGGTTTCACTGTCAATTACATTTTGAAAACCTCTCTCCATACTTCTCTCATGCAAGGAGAGAGGCTGTGAATTTTCCTCATTCTCCCCATTCCCTTGCGGGGAAGGGGGCTGGGGGGTTAGGTTTTCTGTTAAATTCTGCGTTGATTCTGTTCCCCCTTCTGCCAAACCCCGCATATAATCAACGATTTGTCCCAAAGTTCGCAACTCTACTTCTGCCATTTCTTCGAGATTCGGTTGCGGTAAATCGGGTACTTGCTCTTGCAATGCTCCGATAATCTCAACTCGCTTAATCGAATCAATCCCCAAATCTGCTTCGATATCCATCTCTAGTTCCAACATTTCCGATGGATAACCAGTTTTATCGCTGACTACTGCAAGTAGCTCTCGACTTAAGGTTTCAAAATCAATCTTTTGTGGATTATTCTCAACTTCTACTTTTTGTGCATCGATTTTTGGCGGATTCTGCTTGACTTCTGGCACAGTAGCAGTAACGGGTAAATATTGATTTACAGACTGTTCTTCAGAACCAGCAAGCTTCGTAACTTCACTATCTAAAAATACTTCTTGATGTGCTACAGAAGGCTGACTAGAATCATTTTCTACTAGATGCGAATAGCCTTGCTGAGTTAATTGGTAAAACTTTCCCGTTGATTCAACCTGCGATCGCAAATATTGTTGGTGAATCTGCAAGGTATCTGCTTGATGCTTGTGAACCTGCATCATGCTGCGTTCGACGCTTTCAATAATTTGTTCTACAGGTTGAGTTTTTCCAGATTGAGCAATATTAGAGAATAAAGTGCTTTGCTGCTGCATCAGTTGGAAACTGGCTTGGATGTATTCCTGCTGATTATTCAAATATTGTCCGTGAACTTCTAAAGTTTGACTTTGAGTCTGGTTAAATTGTTCGATGCTAGATTCGATAGAAGCAATAAGTTCTGAATTTGGTAAAGCAGATTCGGGCTTATTTTCAGAAACCAATTTTCTATTAACAACAGCTGTAGTAATAGATTGTTCGTTTTGCTGCTGAGAATTTCCTTTCATCAAAGTCATTGTTTGTTCTACTGGCAATTTTTCTCTCACAGCAGTACTGGATTTCATCGCACTTACGGCTTTCACCTTCTCCAAATGTCCGTTACCGGAATTTCCATTTGCAGAAGTAACTAAACCTCGATTCTGAGTTCCATTCCCGTTTCCATTTGAAGAATGTCCGTTACCCTCCGGGTTCACCACTCCCTTCAACGGAGGGAACCTCCGCACTGGTGTGGATTCACCATTTGCAGTAAATAAACCTCCATTGCGAGAACTTCCATTTTTATTGCCATTCCCATTGCCCGATGCCTCATGCCCAATGCCCGATGCCCGATGCCCAATCCCCAATGCCCCATTCCCATTTTCCAAAGCTTTTGTAAATGCCGATGCCGTTTTATCGGAAACGTAATTGTGGCATCCCAAAGTTACACTTAAAGCCTTATTGGGCTTAACTTCTGGTAAATTTAGTTCTAACTGGTGAGGATCGAGATTAGCTAATACTAAACCAGCAACGCGCAACTGAACTACAGCTTCTCGAAGCTGACTGTCACTATCTTTTTGACGGCTACCATTAAGTGCGATCGCCATATGCGGACGCGAACCTAATATTTCACCAACAAGGTTAGTTAAAATGCTTCTGGGACCAAATTCAACAAAGCAATAGCCGCCCTTATCGTAAATATTTTCAATCTCTTGCTCAAACAGTACCGAATTACTGATATGCGCTTGCAGATTTTTTCTAATTGCTTCGGGTTCTTGAGGGTAAAGTGTAGCTGTTGTATTAGTATAAATCGGAATCTTGGGAGTATTGAAGGTGACTTCCCCAATTGCTTTGCTAAAGGGTTTTTCAGCGCGAGCAATCAAAGGTGTATGGAAAGCACCGGAAACAGGTAAACTAATTGCCGAAAAGCCTTTATCTGTTAAAACCCGCTTCAACTCAGCAATTTTATCGGTAGCACCTGCCAAAACTCCCTGCTTGGGAGAATTGTAGTTAGCAAGTTTAATTTCGGGAAAATCAGCCAGTATATCTTTAACTTTGGCTACATCACCCTTAACTGCGAGCATTGCTCCCATATCTTGGCTAGAATCGGTGGGTTTCGCCATCGCTTGCCCCCGCTCTTTCACCAAATAGAAGTAATCTTCATCATTAAGGACTTCCGCTGCCCATAATGCGGTGAGTTCGCCAAAACTATGTCCGGCAACAATATCTGGTTTGAAACCAGCTTGTTGTAAAACCTTATATAATCCGACGCTAAATGCACCAATCGCCGGTTGAGATACTTCGGTTTGTTGTAAAGCTTGGGTTTGTGCTTGTTTTTGAGCGGCATCAAACACCGGCGCGGGAAATACTTTTTCGGAAATAGGTGATAAACCCGATTTACAAAACAAGCGATCGACTTGATGATAAGTTTGCTGCAATACCGGAAAGTTCATTACCACTTCCCGTCCCATTTCTGGATATTGCGAACCTTGCCCGGAAAATAGAGCTACTACTTTTCCTTGCAACTCCATCCCTTGCTTGCGGTAATAGACTCCTTGGGGAAGCTCCCAATTTTCTGCTTCAGGCTGTTTCTTAAACCAATTTATAGATAGCTGTAATTTTTTGATTGACTCAGCTACCGAGTCAGCAACGAATCCCAATCTAGCTGCTGTTAACGGGATTTCCGCCGATTTACTTTTAGAGACTAACTCTTTAAAATAATTCTCTGCCTTATCTGATTTCAATTCAATCAAAGCAGATTCGCATTCTTGCAATAACTGTTCCGGTGAAGTTGCAGATAGCAGAATCTCTTGGGGAGTGCGATGAATGCGAAATTGCTCGCTCTGATTGCAATACTCTTCTAAGACAATATGATAGTTAGTCCCACCGAAGCCAAAAGAGCTAACACCAGCACGTCGAGGTGTTTCACCTGTTTGCAACCAAGGACGAGTTTGTGTATTTAAATAAAACGGTGAAGATTCAATTTCTAACTTAGGATTTGGTTTAGTAACATTAATAGTCGGCGGCAAAACCTTATGATGCAAAGCCAAAGCTGTTTTAATCAAACTTGCTGCTCCGGCTGCCGCTTTAGTATGCCCAATTTGAGATTTAACGCTACCCAAAGCAACAGACTGCTGCGACAAATTATCTTTACTAAATACAGCTTTCAGCGCTGCGAATTCTGCCGGATCTCCAGCCATTGTCCCCGTACCGTGGGCTTCAACTAAACCAACGGTTTCTGGTGTAAATCCAGCTCGCTCGTAGGCACGTTCCAAAGCCTTCATCTGCCCTTCGGCGCGAGGAGCGTAAATACTTTTATGCCTTCCATCGCTGGAAGTTCCAATACCTCGAATTACCGCATATATTTTATCGCCATCGCGCTCGGCATCTTCCAAACGCTTAAGCAACATCATGCCAATCCCCTCACCCAACATCATTCCGTTAGACTCAGCATCAAACGGTTTAACGTTTTCTCCAGGTGAGACAGCCGGGGTTTTGCTGAAACACATATAGGCAAGAATAGAGTTGTCGGTGTCAACTCCACCCGTAAGCATCATATCGGCACGGCGATCGGCTAATTCACCGATCGCCATTGACAACGCACCCAAGGAACTGGCACAAGCAGCATCCACAACGCAATTAGTTCCGCCAAAATCAAAGCGGTTAGCAATTCTTCCGGTAACAATATTCGCTAGCATTCCCGGAAAAGCGTTGGTATCCCAGTTAATATAAGCGCTTTTAATTTTTTCAATAATATCTTGTGTATCTTCGTCAGACAAACCCTGACTTTTGAGAACTTTCTCCCAAACGGGATACTGCAATCTTGCAGCCAAAGGCACGCTCAACTGTCTTGCTAAAGCTACCCCCAAAACTACCCCAGTGCGTTCGTGATTAAACCCACTATCGGAATCATAACCGGCATCGCAAAGTGCCTGTTTTGCCACAACCAAAGCTAGCAACTGCGAGATATCAGTTACCTCTAACTGATTCGGAGGTAGTCCAAATTCCATCGGGTTAAAGTCAATGTCGGGAATAAACCCGCCTCTTTTACAGTAAGTTTTATCAGGTGCTTTCGGGTCGGGGTCGTAATAATCCTCAACATTCCACCGCGATGGCGGAACATCGGTAATGCAGTCCTCACCCGCGATAATTTTTTCCCAATATTCTTGTAAGTTCTTTGTTTGCGGAAACAGCGAACCCATACCAATAATCGCTATGGGAGTTTGTTGTAATTGTGTATTAGTCCGATCAATTTTTACTGATTCAGAAGTCATATTTTTTACTTTAATTAAGTCTCGTATTGCTTGTTCGCAATTGTCAATTTCTTTGTGAAACTGAGCTAAAGCAGCGCCAATTTTGTTAGTTAACATTTGGCATGAAGTTATTTTCAATACCTTAATCTATAAAGTTGTCAAAAGCTTGTTTTTTTACCAATTAAAATCATTAAAAATGATAAAAGAGTGCGAATAGGAAGTATCAATTTAAATAATTTATTGATAACACTACTAACTATAACTTTGATGGCAAGTACATAAACCCTGTTGCAATTATTCTCGCTATCTCACGACATGGAAAAATACAATGTTTTCCCAATCACTCTAGTAATAGAACGATAATACAGCTTGTACAAGTCACTTCTTCACAGTAGCTGATTTGAGGTCACACAAATATGCTATACCCTAAGTAATATCTTTTTACACAAAGTTACAAAAATGACGCATGCGATACATTCCATATCTAGAATAACGATATAATTTAGTATCTATTATGTAAAGGGAAGTCTAGGTGTTTTTGATTGCGATTGAACCCCAAAACCCCTATTAATATGTTGAAAAGGTCTACCGAGATGCTGCTGAGAATGCTGCAAAATATCAGTTGAACAATAGCTTAAATAACAATTACAGGATTACAATCTGACGGCGAATGCTTCTAAAAGTGAGACAGATTTGATAGAAGTTCCTTTGTTTCGTTGGGTAATATTAGTTTACGAAACGTGCGTTCACCTGTTTTCAGCAAAGCCTTCTTTATTTTTTATGCAAAAGTTTCTCCGAACGCCTGTAAATTAAAATTGGTTAATACAAGTAATTAATAAGAACTTTATAGAAATCAACTCTAAGGTAGTAAAAAAACCATACCTAAGAAAGATATGTAATTCAAAATTAAATAGATGGTATCTGTAAATACAAAGTGTAACTTGAATTACCTGCGACAATTTTTTAGCTATTTTCACTGTTGAAATAAAATTATCAGAATTCAAGTTATTAAATGTTGACATTAATACGTTAAGATATATTTTTTTTAGTCAAAAATGCTACATACTTTTTTCTGTTGATTATCTAAATACAATCAATCTTTGAACCGACCTGATTCTTGCATGGTGGATTTTTTCAAGGTATGCAATTAATTCTATTTTTAAATAGTTAATGAAACTTAGCTGTAAAAAATACCACCTATATAAGATTAGTTGTTGATTATTGATGTGCATCTAAATAAGAAAGAGCTTGTTTGTATTATTTCTGATGTGTATACTGTGAGGAATTAAATAATTGCTAATTAAAATGTTTACCTAAAAGTAAAGTGAAATATTCAGATGAAAAAGAAATAATCCGCAATAACTACAATAACTACTTCTGAATAGGTTCGATCGCGTGCAAAAATTCCTTTTATACATACACTTGATTTTGAAAAAACCACAGTGGAGCAATAAGCATATTAAATTATGCATATAATTACGCTTAATTACGGCGATATTGTTTTTGCCTATGATTCATGCATATTTAAATATCAAGTAAATGGTTCTTACTCTAAAGCGATAAGCAATGAGTGAATTTAACCGAGATTATCAGGTAATGCGCTCAGTTAGTTTGTTACAAAACAATCAACAACGTCCTCGCTGTGTAATAGATCCAGCCCTCGCCTTATCACCTTCCGGACTGCTTCTGTACAGAAACTTGGGAGAAGCAATGGAATTATGGGTGGTACGAGAACTCTGGTATATTCTCGACAACATCAATCTTTATTTGCAAAGGCCGGAGTTAGTTGTTCCCGGAATTAACGCTTCGGAGAAAACGCTATCTGAGAAGCGCACTTCCTTAGAAGAAACGCTTTGGAGTTTAAAAGAATGGGAAAGAGTACGAGGAGAAGTAGACTTAAGCCGCTTAAATCTATTCTGGCTCGGAGATAACCTCCGCGAATCATTGATTCCTAAAGATAGAGAACCAGGCATTTTTTCATATTGGGAATTTTTAGCACGTTCATTAGATAATCAAATAGATCCGCTGCCAACTAATGATGTTTTAACATTAGCTTTTCGAGATGCGGTAGCACTTTTAGCTAGCTTGGGGTCTGCGTTTATTCTCACCTATCAATTGCCTTCAGACTATGACAACAATCTTCCTCCAGACATATGCAAAACTCTGGAAACTTGGAATATACCTTGTAGATATTTGACAAAAGAAGACCCGGTTGTTATTCTCGAACGCGAATATTTACATGAGTTAATTACTAATACTGGATTAGCTAAACCTTTTTTGGCTGATATGCATATTGTGATTCTGCGCTTAGTAATTCCTCATGGTTTACCTGATGAATTGAAAAACGATCTAGGAACTAAGAGATTTTCTTCTCAAGAAATACAATATTTTGAACCAGAAAATTATCTTTGGACAAACATCGAAGCATTCTGGTACCAGCTTTAGCGTTCGCAAATACTTTTGTAATTTGACAGGAATTATATGAATAATTTTGAAGACCCTAACAAAGCTTGTCTTCAAGCATTAGCTCAATCTATTGGATTAGGAGTTTTAGGGGAATTTAACCTGCAAGGCTTCAAATATATGATTGTTTCATTTGGAAACTGCTCGGAAGACTATGCAGAACATGACATGATTCCATCTGAAGAAGCTGATTACTATTGGGTGGTTGGGCGGATTGAAATTCAAAATCAATACTGTTTAATTATCAAAGCGAAAGATACATTTAAGGTTGCAGAGCCGACTGTAACAGATTTATTAACCGCACGAGAGTTGCAAATAGCTGCTTTCGTGGCATTAGGTTACTCAAATAAACAGATTGGTAATCGATTGCAAATCAGTGAATGGACGGTTTCAACACACTTGCGAAGAACTTTCATCAAACTTGGAGTCGATAGTCGTGCTGCTATGGTTTACCGTTGTGCCCCATTGATTAACTTTATCTTGCAAACAGAAGCCCAAGTTGGATAGTTAAAGAAGGCATACTTCACCAATAGGCGGAACGTCAAGGTTTGAGAAGACAATAGGAAACATATTTGGGCGTTTTTCCATTTTCATTCACATATCATTGCAGGCGATCGCTCATTAAAGTTCCTTAAGTAAACTATTTGTTTGCAGATATAGTTTGTTTTTAGTAGCGAAAGTTATATTTTTAGTTATTCTATGTTGTGCGGCATTAAATAGTCGTAGAAGAGAGAACGGGGAAAGAAAACGGTATTAGTAAATTCAGTAAATAATGTGAGTTTTGTAGCTGATAATAATTAATGGGACAGACCAGTAGTGGGTCGTCTACTAAATTAATTTTGAGGAGTAATAAAAATGTAGTGCGAGCATCTTGCTCGCTGGTTGTCACGAGGGAGCGTCTCGCTCCCACTACGAATGTTTTACCCCGCAAAACTAATGTGAATTAGTAGTAGTAGTAGTTGATTGCATAAATTCTGATGGGTGTATAGAAAAAATAAAAGATTATTCTACCCCCTCTACCCTCTCTTCCCCCTCTTCCCCCTCCCCATCTTTACCCGTCAGAACAAATGAAAAGGACTAGTAGTACTTCACCACATTAATTTTGCGGGGTACACGGCTGTGCGATCGCCGAGTCGCATATTGACTGTGGATTATTTTTACAGCTATCATCTTGAAGTTCAATTTTTGGATATAGTTTATTCAATTTAACGCGAGCATTTGAGGTTGTAAATTGCCAAGAAACAGTCGTTTTCTCTTGATTTCTTACCTCCTCCCATGCAGCAATTTCGTCTTTTATAATGTCTTGACTTGGAATTCGCCTATTTAAGCATTGACGAGAAAGAATTGATAATTCAATTTCTGCCATATTTAACCAACTACCGTGCTTGGGAGTATAATGAAACTCTAATTTATTCAAGATTCTTCTTGCTTCAGTCGGTTCAAATGCTTTATACAAAGATGCTGGACTATGAGTATTTAAGTTATCCATAACTACTGTTATTACCTCAGAATTTGGATAATAAATATCTACCAGGTTTTTCATCTGGAAAGCAAAATCTACAGCCGTTCTGCGGTCTGTTACTTCGATGTGTCGCCAGCCTTGATAGGGTTCTAAGAATACGAATAGATTGCAATTTCCCATGCGTTCATATTCATAGTCAACACGTTTTTTTTGCCCTGGCTTAACTGGTATTGGGATTTTAGTATCACCAAGTAATTGTGTTGGACGCTCGTCAAAGCAAATAATTGGGCGCTTTATATCTGAGCTTCGGGCATATACATCTAAAACATCTTCCATCCGCCACACATATTCGGCACTAACTGTGGGAATACACCATTGCTCAACTAGCCAAGGTTTTATTTCGTTTTTTTTAGAGTTCGACGTACAGTTTCATCACTAATATTATCAACAACAGATAGTTGAACTAATTTGTTAGCTAATAACTGCATTGTCCAGTTACTTCTTCCATCTGGTGGGTCACTACAAGCAGTTGCAATTAAAAATGCTTCATGTGAACCAATTAGTTTTTTTGGTTTACCTGGTCGTGGTTTCTCGTTGAGTGCCTCTGCCAATCCGGATTGCACAAATTTTTTACGAACTCGTTCTATTGTATCTACGCTTATTTTTAACGCTGTGGCTATTTCAACATCAGAATATCCACTTTCCGACATCAATAGAACCTGTATACGTTTGTATTTTCTTGCTGAAATTTTTCCCTTCTTGCTCAGTTGCTCTAGTTGCTCTCTTTCCTGAATATTTAAGTTAATGTTATATTTTTTGTACATGACAAGTGGATGCAGACAATATCGCTATAAATACTTTAATATATAGCTTACTATCAGATGGCGATCGCACAGTCGTGTACCCTGCAAAATTAATGTGGTGGAGTACTAGTCCTCCACCACGATGATTCTGCGGGGTTCCGGGAGTGCGAGCGTCTCGCTCGCTAGTTGTCACGAGGGAGCGTCTCGCTCCCACTACGAATGTTTTACCCCGCAAAACTAATGTGAATTAGTAGTAGTCCTTCTCAAGAAGTATTTAAATTTATTTCAAGAATAAAAAACCCAGTAAAAAACCGGGTTTATACAAGTATTCCAATAAGTAACTAATTGTTATTTATTAGCAATATTACTAAAAACTAAATTAATTTATTCACCGTAACAAGTTGTACCTGGAACTCTTTCGTATTTAAACTTATTACAATCCTTAAGGGTTTCTGACTGTGAAGCCCACCAATAAGGCTTATCAGATGAAACAACACCATTTCTCAAGGTTGTTAATCGGAAATTTGCTCCTCGGAAGTTTGCTAGAAATACATTTGCTCCAGTTAAGTTAGCTGCCGATAAATTAGCACTCATTAAAGCAGCATAAGACAAGTTAGAATTTTCCATTGAAGCTGACCTCAGATTCGCACCTACCAAGGAAGCGCTTGAAAGATTAGCATTGCTCATAATGGCATTTTGTAAATCTGCACCCGTAAGGTCGGCATTTGAAAGATTAGCACCTGTTAAATCCGCACCTTTTAAATTCGCATCTCTTAAATTTACCCCTGACAAGTTAGCTTTCGATAAATTAGCACCACTTAAATCGCATCTCGGACAAGCACCATTTGCTTGAAAACGTTCTATATCTTGCGGATTAAATGCTTTTGTTTGTTGCATAAATCCCAAACAAGCTAACAAGGTAATACTAGCTACAACTGCTGATTTCATTTTCTTTAGAGATACTTATGAAGGTCGGGGTTTTAAACAATTATGTATTGCTATACTTACATATACAAACTGTTTATTATATAACAAGTATAAAGAATCAATAAATAAATTATAAAAAAGTTGTAAATTGTTAACTCTGAACTACTCAATCCCATATACAAGTTTTAGAATAGTGACATCGAGAAATATACCGAAAGTTCTATAGTCTACGAATTATCGAATCCCTCTAGCCCAGTTATATGGTGGCGGAGGGATTCACTTTTTTTGGTAATTGGGCATTGGGGAGAGGGGGAGATGGTGAGAGGGGGTAGAGGGGCTAGAGGGGGTAGAGGGGGAGAGGGGGTAGAGGGGGTAGAGGGGGTAGAGGGGGTAGAGGGGGAGACAAGGAGACAAGGAGACAAGGAGACAAGGAGATATTTAAGACAATTCATAATTCATAACTGTTCACTGTTAACTGTTTACCTCCAGCCTAGAAGCTTTAATGCGGGAACTACTAGGTAGTTACTGATTCCTAACCAAAAACTGATGAAGATACCTAACATACTGAAGAAGCCGATTTTGAGCCAAAGTTGCGATAAATCGAAGGGGCTGGAGGAATTTAATATGGTTGGTGATAATCCGAGGTTTATTAAGCCTGCAAAAATAATTGCCGTACCAAATGCGGTCATTATGGCATGGATGATTTGATGGGAACGAAGTCCTAAACCCAAGGTGAGAAGGGACATGGCAAATAATATTAGCCCTACCCATGCTTCTGCTTGTTGTGGTGCTATTAGCTGTAAGATAAACCAGCCTCCGCTATAACCTATTATTCCCATTACGGAAGATATCAAAAATCGTCGCCGTTGACTAAAACCCCCTGCTAAAGTTATTCCCCAAGCTGTTCCTAAACCGGATGCTGCAAACAAAACTATCTCCGAACCTAATACGGGTTGAGGATTGGATGTAAAAGCTATTATTAGATTCGCAACCACTTCGCCAACTCTATCGCCGAAAACTGTACCAAATGCCAGGAAAAAACCGGCAATTGTACCTATGCAAGCGCCGATACTTGCTAAAATCATTGTCCACAACGTTTCAAAACAACCGCGAATTATCCCTACAATTGTTTTAAATGCGAACAAAGTAGTATTGCTGACACCTTGAGTTGCTCCTAAAATCAATTGCTGAATAAATTCTTTGATTCCCTGGAGAACTTTTTTTATAGATTCTGCTGTTCTTTTAAAAATATTTTGTCGCGGACGTGCTGGCAGATATGATGTCGATTTGATTATTTGCGCCAAACGTTTTTGAAGAATTACTGCATTTTCGGGACGCGATCGCACTTCTTCTTGTGCCATATCGTCCAGTAAATCTACCAGCAGAGGGTTGACATCGCCGCCATACTCGGAAAATTTTAACACTTCTCGCCAGCGTAATGCTCCCGTTAGCGGATCTTCCAATTCTTGAGGATTTTTACCCGTAAGTAATTCAATCATTGTTCTTGCAAGAGCGTAAAAATCGGCTGATGGCCCAACATTACGTCCCGTAACTTGTTCTGGCGGGCTGTAGCCGGTGGAAAATAATCTGGTAGAACTAGATTGGCGGTGAGAGGCTGCAACGCTAAAGTGTTTGGCACCACCAAAGTCAATTACCACCAATTGAGCGTTCTTTAAATTGGAAGAAAAATCGCGCAGCATCAGATTTGAAGGTTTAATGTCGCGGTGAATAATCATATGTTCGTGGAGGTGTCGCAAAATATCCACCGTTTGCTTCAACCAACCCAAAATCAACTCTTGAGAACAACCATTCGGATACAAATAACGAACTTCTTCCAAAGTTTGGCCGTTGATTTTTTCCATGATCAAACAAGGTAAATCCATATCTTGGTTAGAACTTGAGAGATGATGGAAAAAATGCCCATCCGGTTCAACTTTAGGAACACCCCCATGCTTTAAACGCTGTAAGACTTCTGCTTCCTGAGCAAATAATTCCAGTGCTTTCGGCGAAGTTTCCACCAGTACTTTCAAAACTTTTTCTGTTTGTGTCTTGATATCCCAAACCGTGTAAATGCGAGCAAAACCCCCAGAACCCAAACGTTCCAGAGGAATAAATCGATCTTGCATCTGTAATTGTGCGCCACAGGCAAGACAAAATTTGTTTCCCCAAGGCTGAGGATAAGGACGCGAACAGTTAGGATTTACGCAGTGAATTGCATTTAAATTAGGTTGGGAATTGGACATGGGGAATTGGGCATGGGGAGTTAGGAGTAGGGAGTAGGAAGTAGGGAGTAGGGAGTTAGGAGTTAGGATTTGGGAATTTAAGGAAAGAATTTGATCAAGATTTTAGCAATTGGGGTATGAGACTACTTTTACATCTTTCACTTGTGGCTAGTTCCTACAGAAAGTTTCCAATCACAAGATTTTTAATTCCTGACGACGGAATTTTTATTTGTGTGCGGACAGGAAGTTGGGGAGATAGGGAGAGTGGGAAAGAGAATTCTTCACTACTCATTACTTGCTACTTACTACTCTTAACTCATAACTCCTAACTCCTAAACTTTAACTACACCCTTCCCAAGAAATAGGGAAAGTTTGTTTTGATAGTAATGAGAAATCATCTTCATGGCTTGGGGTTTCTTGATCGAGAACTTTGACTACTCTGTTATAGATTTCTTGTGCTTGTTGCGGGGAATCACCGATGCTGGTTAATCCTAATTTACCAAATTGTGATAAACAACCCATTAAATGGAATACTGTACCCGTTTCGGTTCCGGTATCGAAATGCAGTCTGTGTTGAGCAATAATATCCATTAAATCGTTGGGTAAAAGTCCCTTGTAGCGATCTTTTTGCAAGTTATCGGTGGCGATATAATATTTTGGTCGTCCTTGCTGAGAGTAAAATAAACCTGTAGAAGGTTCGTAGCGACCATTTGTAAGTAATTTTAAGGTCATGAAGGGATGGGTGGTACCACCTTTTCGCAAATTTATTTCAATTGCCTGGATATCCCATTGTCCATCATGTTTGACAACTATAAAATCTACGCCGTATCTTTCTAAAGCGCCTTTTTCTGCTAACTTGCGACCAACTTGTAAGCCCAACTGCTGCAACTGCAATCTATAATCTTCATCAGCAGGAAATTTACAACCGAGGAAGATTTGACCATCTGGCCCCCCCTAAAATTTGGTCGTGAGTAGAAAGAATTTCCACTTCTCCCGTCGGCGTAATCCTTCCTTGAACGCTTGGTGAAAGCTTAATTTCACCTTCTACAAAAGCTTCTACAATTGCGCCTAATTCGGCTATTCTTCCCGAAAATGTTGACCAATTTTCAAGTTTTGCTTGAAAACTCATATTGTGAAAATTTTCAGTAATTTTCGCTACCCTTTCTTGATGAGATGCTTTTGGAGGAGCTATTTCAAGAATCGGTCTTAAATCTAACAGCGCATTTCCTTCCCCAGAAATTCCTTCATTAAGTTTTACCACCATCCTTTGTAATGTTGGCTCGCGTTCCCATAATTGAACTGCGGCTTCTGCTAAATCTTCTATATTCCACTTCAGTTCGCTACCATCTGGAAAAGGAACTTCAGCTTCGGCAAAAATTTGTCTGGAGCCGCTTTTTGTCCCCCAATTCTGTAAATCTGGAGCAGCGGCATACAGCGGAACTCCCAATTTTAAAGACAATTCCGCTTCAAAACCAGTAGAGTTGTAACATATCATAAAAGACTTATCTATTCTTAAAGCTTGTTGAATATGCTGTAATAACCGGGGACGTTCTAAAATTTTTTGACTCAGAGGTTTGAGTGAGGAATCGTAAGTAGAAAGCAGTAGTAAGCGATTGCGAGCATGAGAGAAAGGAATTCCCGGTAACAGTTGTAAATAATAATCGATAATACTTGGATGTAAAGGCACCGATGTTACATAAATTAGCCGGTTGCGGGGGTTCCATAACCGAATTAAAGAAAATAACAAACGTTCTTCATAATGTTCGTAACCTTCAACCTTTTTTAATTCCCGCTGATCGAGACTAAGAGAAGGAATTACTAAAATATCTACATCACTCGTATCGCTTTCATCACCTTCTATACATTTCCACTTATCGCGCAAACCCGACTGAAGATAACGAAATTTTTCTAACAACTCTTTATCTGTGATGTGAAGCATTTTATTAATTTTGGGTTATTTACGATCAATTATCAGTTATTGGTTGCATTAAGACGTAATGCGACTTGGTGCGGATGCAATATATAGCAATTTATCATTTAAATTTATTCCTAATAGCCTAAAAAGTGTTCAACCATTCGAGAGATGAGCATATGCACAACTGCTGTTACCATAGCAATGACTATTGTTAACCTAATTACAAATATAAATATGCCATCTCCTACACCACTAAAAGGGACCGATCTAGTAGACTGCGCGAAAGCAAACGCTAAGCAAGGAATAGAAACCGCTGCTTTTCTATGTGGGTATGGTACTGATTTAAATACATTTAGACAAGAACTGAGTAATGCTTGCGAAGAGATGAATTTACAAGTTTCCGAACTCAACGAATTAATTACCGACCAAGATATGCTTTTAGATATCGGCAATGGGGAAATAGTTGCTCCCGATTCTCCAGGGAAATTGTAATCAGTTACCTGTAGGGTGTGTTACGGCTTTAAGATAGATGGAAAGCGTAACGCACCAATATCAGTGAACAGTGAAATATTGTAGGCTGTGTTACGGCATAAATAACGCACCATTATCAGTTAACGGTAAATTTACCGGCATTACTTGAAGGTGTAACTATCCACTATCAACTATCAATCACAATTTAAGAATAAACTTTGCCAAAGCGAAGTAAATCATAACACCTGCAACATCGACTGCTGTAGTAATAAACGGTGCAGACATCAATGCTGGATCTAACTTCATGGAGCGGAATAAAAACGGTAGCGAGGAACCGGAAACTGAAGCCAAGATCGAAATCGCAACCAAACTAGTACCAACTGCGATCGCAACTTGTAAGTTACCTTGCAATAGAAATGCCCATAAGGTGGCGATGCTTCCTAATGTTATTCCTAATATTGCACCAGCGAGGGCTTCTCTACCTATTACTTGAAGTGTACCCAACGAGCGGATTTCATCGGTGTTCATGCCGCGAATCACTACCGTGGATGATTGAGCGCCAACATTACCTCCGGTACCCGTAAGTAAAGGAATAAAAGCCGCTAAACTAACGACTTTTCTTAAAATATCTTCTTCGGATTTAATAATCGTTCCCGTTACGGTGTTAGTGACTAATAATACTAATAACCAAACTACGCGCTTGCGAGCAACGGTAAATAAATCTGTCTGAAAATAGTTGTCACCGTCAGACTGTACGCCACCACCGAGGGCGTAAATATCTTCAGTGGTTTCTTCCTGGATAATATCTATAACATCATCTACCGTAACAATACCGACTAATCTTTCCTCTCTGTCTACTACAGGTACGGCTAGAAAATCATACTTTTGGATAAGTCTAGCGACTTCTTCTTGGTCGTTATCGGTATAAACATATATTGGATCGCGACTGATGATTTCGCTAATTTTTTGTTCTGTATTAGCCGTTACCAATTGTCGCAGTGAAACAATACCACTTAAACGCCTAGCATCATCGGTAACGTAAAGATAATAAATCATCTCGCTGGCGTTAGCTTGGCGGCGAATCCGCTCCAAAGCCTGCGCTACAGTAAAATTTTCCTTGAGCAAGATCAGCTGAGGAGTCATGATCCGTCCAGCAGTGCCGGATTCATAACCCAAAAGTAGTGCAGTAGCTTCCCTTTGAGCCGGGACTAAGTTGTTCTAAGAGGCGATTGACAACTTTAGCCGGTAACTCATCAAATAACTTTGCACGGTCATCTGGTGACATTTTATCAACAATATCAAGAACTTCCTGCGAACGAAATTCCTCGATTAACTTTTCTTGAACGTTACGATCGAGATATTCGTAAACCTCAATCGCTTCATTTTTGGAAAGCAAGCGAAACACCAAAGCGTGCATTGTTTCGGGTAAACCTTCAATCACTTCAGCAATATCCGCAGGCTGCACTGGTACGAGGATTGCCTTTGCACCTCGCAAGTCGCCTTGTTCGAGCAGCATTTGCAATTGAGTTCGCACTAAATCCCGCAATTCCTGGCGGGTTGATTCCTGAATGACAGAAGCTACATTGTTCATTTCGGTCAATTCGGGTATCTCCTCAAGGTGATTTGATAATGGTTTACCACTCATAGTTTATGGGAAATTGGCAACCAAAAACGTTCAATCAGTTAATTTTCATTCCTAAGATTGATATCAAGCACTAGTTTAGTTGTTTAATTTTATTTATTTTGGTTGAGGGCTTTGCTTTACAGGCACCATCTTTGAGTTACTGCAAAACGAGCGGGTTTTCCAACGCCTAAACTTGAAATGAACAAAGAACTAATCGCGGCGATCGCCATATTTGTATTGGGCTTCGAGTTGATTTCTAAGTCAAGCTCTTTATATTAGCAAAAAGCATTACTAACCTTACCGATGGCTTTGTAAGTTTACTTGGTATGGGCAGGGAATTCATCTTTTCTACGATGGTAGTAACAGTTTTGATCGGCATTTTTGCTCATGGTTTAACCGCTTTTCCTGGAGCTAATTGGTACGCTAATCGCATTTCAAGCAAGGAAAATATTCAAGATCAAATGCCCGAAATGCTCCTAACCGAAGATATGCCCGTTCGCTTACCTTGGTAAACATAAATGAGGGTAAAAGCTGATGAATAATCCTAATGCAAGCAAAAAGCCCTTGTTTGCAGCAATCTTAAAATTTCCGATCGAATTCGCTGGCGACTTGACAACAGTTTAAAAAAGGGTAGTTAGCTAATTTATCCAGTTTTTCAGATTTTAGCAAGCTTGTCCAATTAGCTAATAGGGAAGCATTTGATGGTTGACTAAGACGAGCTTCTCCTAAAGTTGTAAGAGCATTGTGCCAGATTCCGTTTTCTGCATAAAGTGCTGCTTTTTGTAAAGGTGTTGCTTGCTCAATACGTTTTGCAAGCTGAGAATTTAGGTTAACCCGTTCTATCCAACCATCAACAGACTTTGATTCTACTGCTTGCTGGGGACTGCATTTGACTTTTAATTTCAAAAACCAATGATATTTCTTTTGATGTTTTGTTTTGCTAATTTGTAATGGTTCTTCTATTGCTTTTTTTGTGGAAACACTGATAATTCCTGGCTTTTCTGGTTTATCTAAAACAGTTCTATATATTGTTTTGCTCTTGTTTTGAGACTTATCTTGGATGACAAATTCCATTTCCGTAATTGATGATTTGTCATAAGGAACAAAAAACCAAAAAGTAGGATATTCATCGGTTGTTAAACCCCAAATTTTGGTGATTGGAATTGTTTCTCCTCCATCCAGGTTAATAGTTTGTTTGTAATCGGGAGCCAATGCCATTAGAGATTGTTTGCCATTCCCACATCCCCTACTAGCTGCTCCTCCACGCTCTCCTGCGGCACTTCGATCGGGTGGTGGTGGTGGTGGAGTAAAGTTGATCGAGCTTTTGCTAGAGTTACCTAATTGTGCGTTTATTGGTAACAAGTAAGCAATGCTGCTAAAAACAGCCGTAATCAAAGCAACAGAAAGATGTGTTTTATGATAATGGTTTTTCATAATTAGTTGTTAGTTGTTGGTTGTTAATTGTTAATTGTTAGTTGTTAACTGTTCACTGTTTTGCAGACAACCGTTGTACTTCCGAAAGCAATGATTGCAGGAACTAAGGGAACCCACCAGCCTTGGGAAGTTAATAAAATGAGACTGCTACCATATAAAATAATTAATCCTACTCCAACAGCTAATACTAAATAAATTGGTTTTCGCAAGTACCAAGCTGTTAAACCACCAGTTAAAGCCCATCCCCAAACCCAAAGTACTTCACCACCTAGTTCCCAGTTTGATATTAAAGCCCGCCGATCCAATGCAGCACTAATTAATTGACTTGTCATTTGGGCTTGTAAAACAACTCCTGGTATGTTCTGTAATTTCCCTCCAACTGTATAAGGAGTTAAAGCATAATCTTTAAAACTCTCTGCTGTTGTCCCAATTATCACTACCTTTCCTTTAACATCTTTTTCGTTTAATTTACCTGCTAGTACTTCTCCCAAAGTAATTTTTGGAGCAATTAATTCTGGGGAGGGAGAGGAACGATAGTTAAGTAAAATTTGGTGCCCCAAGGCATCAATTCCTTGGTAGCCTCCGGTATGTGCTTCTAAAGGTTTAAATTTTAGTTTGCCTAGTTGCCATGCACCGTCTTGAGTGAACTGTAGCTTAATACCTTTTTCATAAAGGTAACGGCGAGCTAGTTCTACACTTAAAGCATAGGAGGCATTACAAGCTGAACCCGAAGGAGGAGTTAAAGCCAAATAATGACGACGCACTACACTATCATTATCTAGAAGAATATCGCTAAAACCCAAATTCTGCGAGTCAACTTCTGGTGGTGGTGCAACACCAAATTTATCCGTAGGAGTCCCTGACTTGACAAACTGCTACAAAGCGGCTGTTTTGTATCTGCTTTGTTAATTTGGGATAGTTATTATCTACTGGATAATCCCGGTATATATCCAAACCAATTGCCGCTGGTTGATATGGCTCTAATTTTTCTAAAAGTTGGCTAAGGGATTTGTCAGACAAGGAACCCCGTGGTTTTTCTGATTGTTGCGATCGCACATCTTCTTCTGTCACAGTTACTACCAGTAGCCGTGAGTCTGGAATCTCGGAGGGACGCAATTGCATCAATTGATCGAAGGCTTTAAGCTCAAAGGGTTGCAGTATTCCCAGATATCTTATTCCCATTAACAGCACGGTAATTACAATGCTTGTGGGGATAGTTAATAGTAAATTAAACCCTTTTTTAGGTGATTTATGACGGAATTCTGTATCTGATGTCGCAATATTATTGGTAATTCTATTTTTGTTTATATTTGAATTTACATTTGAATCTATATTTGAATCTATATTTGAATTTGAACTGTATAAATCTCGCCAATATACGGGAATTTCGGCAGGATTTTGATATATGACAGGCAACCATGTTGCACAAGGGTATTGATTTTCCAATCCCTGCAATCTTTCTCTAGCTTCTTTGACTGATATATATAATGATTCTCCTGCGGCGAAAGCTTCCAGAAAATATTTCAAAAATTCCTGTGCGACTTTATCGGGTACTGGCTCTCGCATCACAATAATTTGGGGAATATTCAAATCTGCGAATTCCCTTGCTAATCCCAAACCATCGCAGGAATTGAAAATCGCTAATTGCAAACCTCCTTTTAAGGCTTTTTTCAAAGCATATCTTAGCTCGGCGATTGTCAGACTTTCAGTTTGATTAATGTAGATTTTTCCAGTTGCATTAATTTGAGTAATGCTATGCCCAGCAAAAAATAAAATTTGCCAATTCTGCTGCCACAATTTATCGTTGATATCTTTTCGTTCTGGCTCTACCAAAAAGCTGATATCTGCATTCGGTAATTTTTCTAATATTTCGCGGTCAGCTTGGGTATCAATTCCTTCACTATGACCTAAAATAGCTAATATTTTGACTTTATCATCGCTAATTTTATTTTTAACAATTTGCTCGTAGTTAGGGGCACTCAAAGCAATTTCTGCTTTAGGATAGCGTTCGAGTAAATCCCACAAATGCCAGGGCATTTTTTGTAACTGGAAGTTTTTAGTTTGTATAAGTATGCGTATGTCATCTTCTGGTGTCAGTTTCTCCAGCAATTTATCGCAAATCGGACGAAAGGAATCAGCACTAAGCCAAAAATTAAAATTAACTTTAAACTCGTCAATTTTTTCTTGGAATTCTTCTAAAGAAGACGTTTGAGTAATGTACTTTGGTAAACCTTTAACGCGAGATGGTAATTTGAAACTACGATAAATAGATTGCCACTGATAATAATCTTTGGCAATTTCTGGATTCGGAGGTAACTTACCTGTAATTTCCAAACTAGGGCGTACATTGTCGTCACTTATTTGTAAGATTACAGGAAACCCTTGTTGAAACTCTCCTTCTCCTAACTTTAAGATGACTAATTTTCCCATAGATAGATAGTTTTGTGCAGATTGCGATCGCCCTGAAGGCGACGTATGGCCCTTTGAGTTTTCAAATATCATATCAAACTGATAGCGAAAGTGCTGAAGAAGGCATGGCGTAAATTAAATCTTTTTGTTGTTAAGTTCATAATTACCTATGAATACATATGAAATTGAATTGAACAGAAGATCCACGTTTGTTTACTAATAAGAGTGCATATAACTCTTTAGGAACAGTTTTTTATTTTTATGCACCCGTAGAAGCAAAAATTTTCAAAAATAATCTGTAAAATCCCGATACAGCAAGGAATTGGCTTTTTGGATTTTACTCATGAGCTTTATCACTAATATAATCTCTGCCAAACAACCTATTTGCTGATAAAAGCTGTTTTATTTTTACTGATTTGCCAGTGAAAAAATAATAGTAGTTGCTTTTAATACTTTTGTGTCAGTTGCAATACAATTTGAGAGTCTCGCCTCATCTCCGGTATCCTTCTCTTTTATTTAGCTTAAATTACTTCGTTCGCGCTCAGTATTTATGCGTTTCTTTTTATTTTATAGTAAAGATATCATGAAGCTATAGAAATTACACTGTGTTGCGTGGTTTAATACAAAACTAAGTCATCCCAGTGGAAACAGTATTATTGTTCTTAATAATTTTAATGCATAAGAAAAATAAATATAAATGATAATTTACTGTTCGGAAACTAGGGAAACAAAAAAAATTATAGCCGCTCTTATGGCATATTTATTATGAACATTACAATTTCACAAAAATTAGGTTTATCTACGGCATTAGTTGTCAGTATAGTTAGTTGTTTTCCTCAGTCTGCACAAGCACAATTGTTTAGATTTTCCGGACAATCAAATATAAAAGAAGGAACTAATAACTCTGTCTTTACTGAATTTATTCTAGATACAGATACAGGGGTTATTCAAGATTTTACAGCCATAGAGCAAACTGCTGGAACTCCAGTATTAAATGTTAGTTCTCCTAGAGCAACAGTTACGACTTCTGAATTAACAACAAACGAACGTCAAACTCTAAGTGACTTGCTAGTTCAACTAGATCAGAATCTAGACGAAGATGAATTAAACCAAGTAGTTGAGTATAACCTAAACTCTTTTGATGGATTACCTAACTACGAAGCAACATTATATATTCCCTATAGAACAGAGGATGAAAAAGATAGTTTAATTAGTAATCTCGCTGCTTTTGAAAATGCTTTTGACACTAACGAACAAATTAGAAATGTTGGGTTCCCCGGTATAATCGTTCGCGACTATATTGAAGAACTCGATGCCAGTCAAAGAATTACCATAAATGGAGTTGATAAAACCATCGATTTCTTTGAAGTTGCTAATAATCCTAATTCAACGGAGTTCACGATCGAGAAGGTGAATATTCCCGAACCTACTACAACAACTGTAGGTTGGTTAGCAGCATTAACTGTAGGCGGGTTGTCGCTGCGTAAGGGGCATAAGCTCAAAGGGCATGGGAAGAGCGATCGCCAGATGAAATAAAAGTATACTTCACTGTAAGTCGCACGCCACTTGCTACAACGGAGGGAACCTCCGCAACGCAGTGGCTTGGCTACACAAACAAAACCCGTCTGCACGGGTTTAAAATTAGTAGTCTACGCAGGTAGACTTTGCTTGTGTAGTAGCGGTTTTAACCGCCAGATATTTTCAAACATCCTATCAGTTTTATACAGAGGGAATTACCCCGCATTTATACATTTTAATATTGATGGATACGTAGCAGAACTACGTCTCTAAAAGAGTTTGGTATTCGATACAATTTGTTCGTGAATTTTAATTCAAAAAATCCTGCTAGCAAGAAAGTTTAGCAGGATTTTTATTTTACAAATTTTAATGCTTTGAATCAGGTTAATTCGTTATATGATGCTTTTAGTTATATAAATTGGTACGTAGTTGGGCTTTAGCACTATTTACTATAACTTTTTGCAAAGACAGCGCAACTACAAACCCAAGCGGGCTATTTAAATAGTCTTTCTATAGATAAATATAAACATCAACATATAAAAGTAAAAAACTTCGTCATAATTAACCTAAAAAAATAATCATATGAAAGCTTTTACTTATCAATTATTATGCATCAAAGTAAGTATTTTACTCTCGTTATTTGACTTTGGTAGTGTCAAAGCAGAAATCATTCCAGATCAAACATTACCAGTCAATACTCAAGTTATTAACCAAGGAAATATTCAGCTGATTCAACAAGGTACCCAGCGCGAGCAAAATCTGTTCCATAGTTTTCAAGAGTTTTCTGTGGATTTGAATGACATTGCCCGTTTTAATCACAATGCTGATGTTCAAAATATTATTACACGGGTAACGGGTGATTCAGCTTCTAATATTAACGGTACAATTCAAACATTGATTAATGGCACTACAAATACAGGTAATGCCAATCTTTTTTTAATCAACCCGAATGGAATTATATTTGGAGAAAATGCCACTTTAAATATTGGTGGTTCATTTCTTGGTTCTACGGCAGATAGTATTAGGTTCCAAGATGGAACGGAATTTAGCGCTACTGCCAATGATAATAATGCTTTACTGACAGTTAGCGTTCCTCTAGGTTTACAATTTGGTTCCAATCCTGGGAATATTATTAATCGCTCCCAAGCCAGCCCTAATGGTGATGTAAATTTTTTATTTCGGCCTGTTGGACTAAAAGTGACTGATGGTAACACTTTGGCATTAGTTGGTGGTAATATTGCTCTCGAAGCTGGTAATTTAACCGCAAGAGAAGGAAGAGTAGAGTTAGGTAGCGTTGCAGGTAATAGTTTTGTTAATTTGAGTGAAGCAGAAACAGGCTTTGCACTTGGATATACAGATGTACAAAACTTTCAAGATATTAGCCTTTCTCAAATTTCATCTGTTGATATCAGTGGTACGGGTGCAGGTTCAATCCAAGTACGTGGTAAAAATATAGAACTTAGTCAAGCATCGATAATTTTTGCAGTTACAGAAGGCTCAATTCCTGGGCAAGATTTAATTATTAATGCTGATGAATCAGTAAAATTGAGTGGAGGTGCAAATATTGGAACTTTTGTTGTCGCTGAAGCCAAAGCTGGAAATGTATTAGTAACAGCTTCCGAGTCTGTGGAATTAATCGGTACTACCTCAGCAACAGATGGTGGTTTTTTGACCGTGATTGGTTCTCAAGTACTTGAAGGAACAGGTGATGGTGGTAATGTAGAAGTTAACACTAAGCGAATCATTATCCAAAATGGAGGCGCTATTGAGTCTTCCACATTCGATGCAGGAAACGCTGGAAATATTTTAGTTAGAGCTTCAGATAATATCCAACTCATAGGTACTACAGCAGATGGTAATAATTCAAGTGGGATTTTTGCTCAAGTTGGACAATTTGCCGCAGATAATCCCGGCAACGCTGGAAAATTAACAATTGAAACCAGAGAACTAACCCTTACAGAGGGAGCGCAGATATCCAGTTCAGCACGTTTGAGCGGTAGCGGAGGAGATATACGTATTGACGCGAGTGACTTTATTACCCTTTCTGGTAGTTCAGCGACTGCCACAGAAGTAAGAGGTAGTAGCGGTATTTTTGTTTCTGCGGAGCCGCAAGGAACTATTGGGGATGTAGGTAGCTTAACCATTAATACCGGAGTACTGACGGTAGAAAATGGAGCAAAAATATCAGCGGATAACTTTGCTACAGATAACAATCCAGGTACGGTAGATTTAAACCTCAGCAAATTGATAATTCGCGATGGGGGATTAGTCACGGCTGGTTCTTTTGCTAGCAGTGATGGTGGTATCTTAAATGTTAATGCCACAGATTCTGTAGAAGTTACGGGTACGGGTGTAATTGGTGAAAATATTCCTGTTAAAAGTACCTTGTTTACTCGTGCTGAATCTTCTGGAAATGCCGGGAATTTATCTATAAACACACCAAGTTTACTGGTAAGAGATAGTGCAGAAATTACCGTCAGTAGCACGGGTACGGGTAGAGCAGGGAATTTAGAAGTAAATGCCGATACTGTGGAGTTAAATAATCAAGCCAAATTGATTGGTGAAACTGTAGCAACTGCCGATGCTGGTAATATCACGCTCAAGTTAGCAGATTTCTTGTTAATGCGGAATCAAAGCCAAATTTCAACTTCGGCGGGTACAGATGCGGCTCCTGGAAACGGCGGTAATATTTTTATTGATGTTCCCAACGGCTTTATTATTGCCCTGCCCAATGAAAACAGCGATATTACAGCCAATGCCTTTAGCGGTAGCGGCGGACAAATTACAATTGATGCCAATAATATATTTGGAATCACACCTTTAACTAGAGACGAATTAATTCAACAACTGGGAACAGATAACCCCCAAGAACTTAACCCAAATAATTTAGCTAGCAGCAACATTACAGCAATTTCTCAACAAAACCCGAATTTAGACGGTGATTTTACAATTACAGATCCAGATATAGACCCGAATCGTGGTTTAATCGAACTACCCGAAAATCTAGTAGATGCATCACAACTAGTTTCTCAAGCTTGTACACCTAGAGGAAGACAAAATGCCAGTACTTTTATCTCAACAGGAAGAGGTGGATTACCGTTAAGCCCAAATCAGCCTGTACGTAAACGTGCGGTAATTACAAATTGGGTTGATTTACCGTCGCAAACAACCGAAAGAAGAATAAATAAATTACCCACCGCCGAAGCAACTAAATCTACTCCAAAAATTATTGAAGCCCAGAAAATAGTAGTTGATAAAAATGGCGACACTTTCCTGGTAGCTGAATCTCCACAAAATCACACTCCCTCGACTATCTCCTGTAATTAATAACTTACAGCATATTTCATTTTGGCGAGGTAGATTCTGACGGGCAGGGATGCCCATCCCACAAGAGTTTTAGCATACAGCTTTGTACCTCCTGCAAGTTGCAAAGTGCTGTATTACTCAAAAACACTCAGCGTACCTCCGCGTTTACCTCCCTTTCCTCTGCGTTTAAAAAATATATCAATACCATGATATTCAAAAATAATAAATATATAGCTTTTTTTAAACTTGAACAATACAAACTAGAATCCCTCTCCTTTAAAAGGAGAGGGAAAAAGGGTGAGGTTATTAAAATCCGTGATTTCCGCGTTTTCATTGCCTTGGTGTTGGTAACAGCTATTTGCATTATTAATTCTCCCGTTGCAGCAAATATTATATTAAAATCACAAGCTCAAGAAACGCAATACATAGCATCTCTACAACAAGGCAAACAACTATATGAAGCCGGAAGAATTACCGAATCTATCAATGTATTGCAACAAGCGATCGCAAATTATCGCAATCGAGGAGATGAATTAAAACAAGCCGTTGCATTGAGTAATTTAGCTTTAGCTTATCAAAAATTGGGTAACTTAAATCAAGCTCAACAAGCAATTACCCAAAGTTTAGAATTATTTGGTATTAACCAAAATTCAATCCAAAACCCATCCGTTGCCAAAATTCTCGATATTCAAGGTAGCATCCAACTAGATTTAGGAAAAGCCGAAGAAGCACTGAAAACCTGGCAAAATTCAGAAACTATATATAAACAAATTAATAATCAAAATGGTGTTGTTAGTAGTCGGATTAACCAAGCCACAGCATGGCAAGTTTTAGGATTTTACCGTCGGAGTTTAACAATTTTAACTGCATTGCAACAAGAAACCCAAACACAACCAAACTCTATAAATAAAGCAATAGAACTACGTTCTTTAGGAGATGCTCTACAATTAGCAGGTGATTTAAAACAGTCTCGTCAGGCATTAAATCAAAGTTTGAAAATTGCCCAAAGATTAAATTCACCACCAAATATCAGCGCTGCTTTTTTAAGTTTGGGTAATACAGCGCGAGTAGAGCAAAATTTTTCACAAGCAATCAAGTTTTATCAACAAGCTGCTCAGTTTACGACAAACCCGACTACTAAAGTTCGAGCTACTATTAATCAATTAAATCTTTTAGTTAATAATGAAAATACCGAAGCCGCCAAAACACTATTACCGCAAATTGAAGCTCAATTAAATAATTTACCAGCTTCTCAAACCAATATCTACGCTCGGATTAATTTAGTTCAAAGTTTGCTCAAATTAAATACTAAACCCGAAACTATTGCTCAAATCTCCGCTACAGCAGTACAGCAAGCCAAAAATTTAGTAGATAAACGAGCAGAAAGCTTTGCTCTTGGTACTCTAGGTAGCGTCTACGAGCAAACTAAACAATTCTCCAATGCCCAGAAACTCACCCAACAAGCACTAACTATTGCTCAAACCATTAATGCTGCTGATATATCTTACCGCTGGCATTGGCAGTTAGGAAGGTTATTAAAACAGCAGGGAAAAATTGAAAGTGCGATCGCATCTTATGATAGTGCGGTGAATGATTTGCAGAGTCTCCGCAGCGATTTAGTAGCGGTGAATCGCGATGTACAATATTCCTTTAGAGAAAGTGTGGAACCCGTATATCGGGAATCGGTAGCATTGCTGTTGCAGTCACAGCAAAGCAACAACAGCGAAAAGACTTTAGATAAAGCTAGACAAAGAATTGAATCACTGCAATTAGCAGAATTAGACAATTATTTTCGGCAAGCTTGTATAGATACTCAAAAAGTAGTGCTAGACAAAGTAGTAGACGAAGATAATCCTACTGCTGCAATTATTTACCCAATTATTTTGCCGCAACAGCTACAGGTAATCGTTAAAATTCCTAATCAACCCCTGCGTAACTATACAATCAATGAATCCCAAAGCGAAGTTGAAAAGCTTCTCACAACCTTGCGGGAATATCTTTTAGAACCTGATAGAGTTGAGGAAGTGCAGTCACTCTCACAGCAAGTCTATGGTTGGTTAATCAAAAATATTGAGTCAGATTTGCAAAAAAGTGGAGTCAAAACCCTGGTATTTGTACTAGATGGGGCATTGCGTAATATTCCGATGGCTATTTTGTATGATGGCGAACAACATATTATTGAAAAATATGCAGTAGCCTTGAGTTTGGGACTTCAGTTACTCACACCCAAACCCTTATCAGAAGAACCACTCAAAGTTTTAGCCGCAGGGTTAGTAGAGCCACCAGCAGAATTTGATCGGATGTTTCCACCGTTACCAGGAATTAAATCTGAGTTTAATTTAATTAGCAAAACAGGGGTATCGAAAAAACAACTTTTAAATCAAGAATTTACTAGCACTAGCTTAGAAAAAAATGTAAACACCACTCCCTTTAATATCCTGCATCTAGCAACCCACGGTGTATTTAGCTCCCAACCCGAAAATACTTACATCCTAGCGGCAGATGGTAAGATTAACGTTACCCAATTTGATAGTTTGCTGCGTAGTCGGAATGAAAGCCGCTCGGAAGCTTTAGAAATGCTGGTGTTAAGCGCTTGTCAAACTGCTGCTGGCGATAATCGCGCCACACTGGGTTTAGCAGGAGTATCCGTCAAAGCTGGAGCGCGGAGTACCTTAGCTTCATTGTGGCACGTTAACGATAAATCAACGGCTCTGTTGATGGGCGAATTTTATCGCGAGTTAGCCAATACCAAGGTAACTAAAGCAGAAGCTCTGCGTCGTGCCCAAGTAACACTATTAAAAAAATATCCTAATTACGAACGCCCTCAATTTTGGGCACCCTATGTATTAGTTGGTAACTGGCTTTGAATGGTGATAAATATTCCCTATTCCCTGTTCCCCACTCATTGTCTAAAATTTGATGTAGTTTGTCCAACATACTTCTTTTGATAGTATTTTTCCCTCAAGTCTAGACTTAAGATTTGCGAGAGGGATAGTAACTATAAAAAATGACTACAACTACGCCAAATCCGCTATCAACTGCTGTAGGAAATAACAGCGTTGAAGTGACATTAAAGGTTAACGGTACGGAACATACTTTAAACATCGAACCCCGCGTTACTCTTTTGGATGCATTGCGGGAACGTTTAAATTTAACTGGTAGTAAAAAAGGTTGCAACCACGGGCAGTGTGGAGCTTGTACTGTTTTAATAAATGGAGAAAGAATTAATTCCTGTCTGGCTTTAGCAATCATGCATGAAGGAGACGAAATTACAACTATTGAAGGGCTGGCTAATGGTAGCGAACTTCATATAATGCAGGCTGCATTTGTGAATAATGATGGTTTTCAATGCGGTTACTGTACTTCGGGACAAATTTGCTCTGCGGTGGCTTTGCTTTCGGAAATAGAAGCAGGGCAAGCAAGTACGGTAACTGATTTAGAAGAAATTGCCAACCCAACCGCATCAATTGAATTAACCGACACAGAAATACGCGAAACGCATGAGTGGAAACCTTTGTCGCTGCGGCGCTTATCCGCATATTGTAGCTGCCGTTAGGGAAGCTTATCAGGTTAAAGGTTAGAGAAGAGAGAGGGGGTAGAGGGGGAAGAGGGGGAAGAGGGGGTAGAAATTACCAATTACCAATTACCAATTACCAATTACCAATTACCAATTACCAATTACCAATTACCAATTAATAACTGTTCACTGAAAAAGATGAAACCATTTAATTACCAAAAAGCTGATTCTTCAAATGCTGCTGTACAAGAATTAAGCAGTAATAACCAAGCAAAAATAATCGGTGGCGGTACAAATTTACTCGATTTGATGAAATCTGGTGTGGAAGTACCGGATAGTTTAATTGATATTACTAAATTACCGCTGGCTGAAATTACAGAATTACCTAATGGTGGGGTACGTATTGGTGCTTTAGCTCGTAATACTGCGACTGCAAATCATCCTTTAATTCGAGAAAGATATCCTTTGTTGTCACAAGCTTTTCTTTCCGGTGCAACTCAGCAGTTACGCAATATGGCAACCGTTGGTGGAAACTTAATGCAAAGAACTCGTTGCTATTATTTCTACGATACCGCAACGCCATGTAATAAGCGGGAACCGGGTTCTGGATGTCCTGCGGTGGAAGGTTTTAACCGAATTCACGCCATTCTGGGTGCTTCCGAAAATTGTATTGCTACTCATCCCTCAGATATGTGCGTTGCTTTAGCAGCTTTGGATGCAGTTGTGAGAGTAGTTAGCGCATCGGGTGAGGAAAGAGAAATACCCGCAACCGAATTTCACCGTTTACCCGGAGATACCCCAAATATAGATACAAATTTACAAGAAAACGAATTAATAACCGCCGTTGATTTGCCTCCATCTTTGAATGCAAAATCTTATTACTTAAAAGTTAGAGATAGAGCTTCTTATGCATTTGCTTTAGTTTCAGTTGCTGCTGTATTGGAAATTGAAAATAATTCCATCAAAACCGCACGTTTGGCAATGGGTGGAGTAGCACATAAACCTTGGAGAGCAACTAATGCAGAAGAAATATTAGTCGGCGCAATTCCCAGCGAAGAAGTATTTCGACAAGCAGCAGAAACCGCATTACAAGGAAGTCTTGGTTATCAACATAATAATTTCAAAATTGAACTAGCGAAGCGGGCGATCGTTCGCGCATTGATGACAGTTGCAAATGGGTAATAGGTAATAGGGGGAGGAGGGGGGAGATGCGGAGATTAGGAGATATAGCAGATTGCAGCCTTATTAATTATTAGCAGGGAGCGAGACGCTCCCACTACGTTTTTGACTGCTACTCTTTACCATTCTCAATGCCCAATACCCCATCCCCAATTACCAATTACCAATTACCAATTACCAATTTTTAATCTAAAATCGTTATGGCTCAAACAATCGGAAAACCTTTAAATCGCGTTGACGGTAATCTTAAAGTTACTGGTGACGCACATTATTCGGCTGAATTTTCTCAAGAAAAACTGGCTTATGCTGTTGCTATTCCTAGTACTATAGCAAGGGGAAAAATTACAAGTATTGATACGAGTGCGGCAGAAAATTTATCAGGTGTTGTAAGTGTAATAACTCATGAAAATGCCCCAAAACTACAGCCTCTGAAAACTTTTATGGAAGGTGGAGCTGCGGCAGAAAAACGCTTACCTTTACAAGATAATTCTGTTTATTACAGCGGCGAACATATTGGTTTAGTAATAGCAGATACCTTAGAACAAGCGACTTATGCTGCTTCTTTGGTGCGATTTACCTATGAAGAAGAAACTCCAATTATAGAGATGCTTCTTGAGCGAAAACAAGAAATTGAACCGTCAACTGTAATGGGGAAACCGCCGAAAGTTGTTAGAGGTAATCCTGAAGATGCTTTTAATTCTGCGGATGTTAAAATTTCGGAGATTTATACAACACCTACCGAACACCATAATCCCATAGAACCTTCTGCAACAACTGCTATATGGGAAAACGATACATTAACAGTTTATACTTCCACGCAAAATACTTACGGAACAAAAAAAGCTTTAGCAACTAGTTTACAAATCCCGGAAGAAAACGTGCGGGTAGTTTGTCAGTTTATCGGTGGTGCATTCGGTTGCAAAGGTACTTTTTGGTCGCACATGATATTACCAGTAATTGCAACTCGTCATGTCAATCGTCCGGTAAAGTTTGTTTTAACCCGCGAAGATATGTTTAACGTTGTCGGGCATCGTGCCGAAACCGAACAAACTGTTAAATTAGGGGCAACTAAGGAAGGTAAGTTAACGGCAATCATTCACGATGGTATTTCCCATACTTCGATGTTTGATGAGTTCGCCGAACCTTTCACCATTGCAACTCATATGCTCTACGCTTGCGATAATTTACAGGCATCTCAACGGTTGATACGTTTGAATAAAGGTACTCCTACATTCATGCGTGCCCCTGGGGAGGCTTCGGGGGTTTTTGCACTAGAAGCGGCAATGGATGAACTTGCTTATGCTTTAAAAATTGACCCTATAGAATTAAGATTAATCAATTACGCCGATACCGATCCTGACGAAAATTTACCTTGGTCGAGTAAGTCTCTGAAAGAATGTTACCAAATCGGTGCGGAGAAATTTGGCTGGTCGAAACGCAATCCCGAAATCGGCTCGATGCGCGACGGTCATTATTTAATTGGTATGGGTATGGCAACGGCAACTTACCCAGTCTTGACCTCACCTGCTTCCGCTAAAGCCAAAATGCTTTCGGATGGTAGCGTGCTGGTACAAAGCAGCACTCACGAGATGGGTGGTGGTACGGCTACCGTGATGGCGCAACTGATCGCCGATACTTTAAATTTGCCCTTTGAAAAAGTCTGCTTTGAATATGGAGATACCAAATTACCCTATGCCCCCGTCAGCGGTGGTTCGATGACAGTAAGCAGCGTTGGGAGTGCGGTACATGGTGCTGTCAAAGGATTGCAAGCAAAGGTTTTAGAACTTGGGGGAGTAAGCCAAAGCGACTCCCTAACAATTGAAGATTACGCAAGTATATTGAGGAAAAAGAACAAAGAACAAATCGAAGTTGAATACGATGCTAAATTTGACCAAGATAAAAAATATTCAAAACACGCTTTTGGCGCTCAATTTGTCGAAGTGCGGATAGATCCAGATTTTGGCGAGGTGCGGATTAACCGTTATACGGGAGCCTTCGCTTGCGGAAAAATATTAAATCATAAAACAGCGCGATCGCAATTCATGGGCGGTATCATCATGGGTATCGGCATGGCGTTGATGGAAGAAACCGTAGTCGATCCAAATTTAGGAAGAGTAATGAATGCAAACCTTGGTGAATATCACGTTCCAGTAAACGCCGATATTCCCGATATTGACATAGAAATGGTTGAAGAAATTGATAACCATGTCAATCCAATTGGCACAAAAGGTATTGGTGAAGTTGGCATTACAGGAGTAGCTGCTGCGGTAGCAAATGCCGTTTATCATGCGACAGGTAAACGGATTCGCAATTTACCAATTACCCCCGATAAAGTGATGTAAGCAAATAATGGTGTAGAGACGTAGCAGTGCTACGTCTCCCTAAATTTCGATTAGCAACGAGAATTTATGAATTAAAGAACCTTACTAGACGCAGAGTACGCAGAGGAAAGAAGTAGAGAGAGATAATTAAGAAGTCATAATGAAAGAATTAAAAAATATAATTTCAGCTATAGAAAATTTAAAAGAAACTAATAAAACAGCAATAGCAACATTAGTAAAAGTCAGCGGTTCGACTTACAGAAGTCCCGGTGCGAGAATGCTAATAAGCACCGACGGCAATAGTATTGGTTCAATTAGCGGCGGTTGTTTAGAAAGTGATGTTTTTGAAAAAGCACAAGCTGTAATTAAATCTGGAAATCCCCGCCTTATCAAGTACGATACCACCTCAGAAGAAGATATGATTTGGGGTTTAGGGCTTGGCTGTCAGGGTATTGCTTATGTTTTAATCGAAGCCTTACAAGAGAATAAATTACAGGAAATTAGTTTTATTAAAAAATGTCTTGAAACTCGAACTTATGGGGCGATCGCCACGGTAATTTTAGTTGAAGGTGATAGTCAAACCCATGTCGGACAGCGTTTATTATTAGGTGATGATACTATTATTAATAATTTAACAGACGACAATTTGTTAACAGAAGTTTTAAGCGATACTAAAGCAGCATTGCAAAATAATCAATCTATTTTAAAAGAATATAATTTAACAAATGGAAAAATAGAAGTTTTTATCGAAGTAATTCAACCACCTTTATCTTTAATTGTATTTGGTGCCGGTTACGATGTTTTACCATTAGTAAACTTTAGCAAGCAACTAGGTTGGGATGTAACTGTAGTAGACAACCGTCAAAGAGAAGCCAGTAAAAAGCGATTTGAACAAGCAGATAAAATACAGCTTTCCTCCCCCGAAGATATTTTAGAAAATATTGAAATTACAGAGCGTACCGTCGCCGTGGTGATGAGTCATAATTATTTAGATGATTTAGAAATGCTCAAAGTATTGTTACCTACTAATTTAAAATATTTAGGAATACTTGGGCCGAAAAAAAGAACAAATCGCATATTAGAAGAATTACAAGAGGAAGAAGTTACACCAAATGCTAATATTTATAGTCCCGTTGGATTAGATATAGGAGCAGACAACGCCGAAGAAATTGCACTTTCGATAGTTTCTGAAATTCAAACAGTTATATCTCAACGTCAGGGAGGATTTTTAAAAAATCGCAACGCTCCAATTCATGCTAAAGATTGAATAAATTTCCACACCGAAACCTCACCCTCTTTCCCTCTCCTTAACAAGGAGAGGGATGTCCGTTAGGACAGGGTGAGGTAAAACGCTATAGTTGAATTGATAATTGATAACTAATGCTAAACATAGGTTTAATAATCTTAGCTGCGGGAAAAGCTAGTCGCATGGGAAAACCAAAACAACTGCTAACTTATCAAGGCACTAGTTTGATATCTCATGCCGTAAAGATTGGTTTAAATTCTATTTGTGAACCTGTATTAGTGGTTTTGGGTGCTTACGCTGAACAAATTAAACCTGAAATAAATAAATTACCCATCAAAATAGTAGAAAATCCACAATGGGAAACAGGAATGTCTTCTTCAATTCGTGTGGGAATAACTGCAATCAAAGAAAGTAATTCTAAGTTAGATGGAGTAATTATTGCATTAGCAGATCAACCGTTGATTGATGTAAAAGTTTTTAATAAATTAATTCAAAGCTATCAAGAAACGAGGAATATAATTATTGCTTCTGCTTATGATGGTGTTGTTGGTGTTCCAGCTTTATTTAATAATATTCTTTTTTCTGAGTTAATCAATTTAGAAGGTGATAAAGGTGCTAAAGCTTTGATGCGGAAATATCGAGATGAAGTGTTGAGTATTGAGATACCGGAAGCCGCGATTGATATTGATACGGAGGATGATTATGAGAAGTTGTTAATAGGTTCGTAGTAGCGCTTCAGCGCCTCTTAATTTATAACAAAGATAATAGGATTATTACGTAAAACTACGAATGACACAGCGATTCTTTGAGTAAAAGCACGTTGGGTTTATTCGGATGCGCTGAAGCGCTACTATGAGCCATTTTTATTAGATTACGTAAAACTACGAATGACACAGCGATTCTTTGAGTAAAAGCACGTTGGGTTTATTCGGATGCGCTGAAGCGCTACTACGAGCCATTTTTATTAGATTACGAAAAACAGCGATTCTTTGAATAAAAGCACGTTGGGTTTATTCGGATGCGCTGAAGCGCTACTACAAGCCATTTTTATTAGATTACGTAAAACAGCGATTCTTTGAGTAAAAGCACGTTGGGTTTATTCGGATGCGCTGAAGCGCTACTATGAGCCATTTTTATTAGATTAAGAAAAACAGCGATTCTTTGAATAAAAGCACGTTGGGTTTATTCGGATGCGCTGAAGCGCTACTACAAGCCATTTTTATTAGATTACGAAAAACTACGAATGACGCAGCACGAATTCATCTGTTACCAAATAAATGATCGGTTCGTAGTAGCGCTTTAGCGCTCTTTAAAAATAGTGTATGAATATCGCAAACTCACTCCTGAACAAAAAGCAGCTATCGTAGAAGAAAGACTAAAAAAAGGGTTTCCTCCACATTCACCTCCTCATCCTATTAAAAATAGCGAGTATTACTTAATTACAGCTACTTGTTACGAACATAAAGATCGAATAAATACATATCAAAGACGACAACAATTATTAAATTTAATTTTTGAACGGTTTATATACACAGATATCGATATACTCGCTTGGATTATTTTGCCAAATCATTACCATTTGTTACTAAAAAACATCAGATTCTATTATCTTAGAAAGATGTTACGTTCAATTCATGGAAATCTTGCTCGTCAATGGAATAAAGAAGATAATATGACTGGCAAAGTTTGGTGTTCTTTTAGCGACCGTGCTATACGTTCTGAACGCCATTATTATACTACTTTAAATTACATTCATTACAACCCAGTAAAACATTATTGGGTAGAATCTCCTTATGATTGGAGCGAAAGCAGTGTTTATTGGTATTTAGAAAATTACGGAAGAGAATGGTTGCGAAGTAATTGGGTTGAATATCCTGTACGCGACTTTGGTAAAAATTGGGATGATTTATAGTAGGATGAACTAACTCGGAATTAAGAGGCGCTTCAGCGCTACTACTAACCATTAAAAAGCTTTATGTCTCAACTAGAATATTTTTTATTAACTCGCGTTTTACTTCACTTCGAGCAAGAATCTAGCGATATTATCAGCGATATTTCATCTGCGACTTTTAGTGATGATGGTAGCTTATGGATTGGTTCTGATGAAATGGTTGGGGTTGAACGTCTTTCTCCTATCGGTTGTCATAGTTATGGCGAGCATAAACGCTTTTTGTTAAAGGATTATATAGAGCTATTTGATGATGACGAAATTGATATTGAAGGTATGGATTTTAGGGATGGTTATCTGTGGTTGACTGGTTCTCATAGTACTAAGCGAAAAAAACCTAAAGGAAAAGATTTAGAAACCGATTTAGAAAGACTTGCGACTATTACTACCGATTTGAACCGTTTTATTTTGGCGAGAATTCCGGTTATTAATGGTGAATTGGTTAAATCTTGCGTTCCTGTGGAAGGAGAAACCAAAACCGCTGCTTGTTTGCAGACAATTGATGAGCGTAATGTGTTATTTGAGGTGCTGAAAGAAGACGTACATTTGAAACCTTTTATTACTAGTGGAATCCCTTCTAAAGATAATGGTTTGGATATCGAAGGTTTAGTTATAGGAAGTAATAACCGCCTTTTTCTAGGTTTACGCGGCCCCTGTTTTGCGGGGGTGGGCTGTAATTATTGAAATACAGTTAACGGAATCGGAACCTGGTGTTCTGACGTTGGAAGAGATAACCGATGAAGGTGCAAAATACAAAAAGCATTTTCTCGATCTGAATGGTTTGGGAATACGGGAATTATGTTTGCAAGGGGAAGATTTAATCATTTTAGCAGGGCCGACGATGGCTTTAGAAGGAGAAATGGAAGTTTTTCGCTGGAAAGATGTTTTAAATCATTCTGGTAATAATATCCACCACCAAGATGATAGTTTGTTTCCTTTATTTGATTTACCTTTTACTGTAGGTTCCGATCATGCTGAAGGTTTGGCGCTGTATTCTTGTTGGGGAGAACAAAATAGCTTGATGATATTTTACGATTCTCCAAATAGTAACCGCTTGCGAGCAGACAAAAAAATACTGGTTGATGTATTTCAAATTTAGCTGTCCCATATTTAGATAAAAACTAGGTCAAAACCACCGTATAATTATTTTTACTTATAGCTTGAGTCAGGAGAGTAAAGCCATGCCAATGGCAGTAGGAGTAATTGAAACACTAAGTTTTCCTGCAATACTTATAGCCTCGGATACGATGGTTAAGGCTGCCGCAGTTTCAATAGTTTTTTACGATAAGTCGGAAAGCGGACGCTTTTTTGTGGCTGTCAGGGGAAGAGTTTCTGAAGTGACGCGAGCTGTGGAAGCGGGGATTGAAGTTGTTGAAAAAGAATCTCATGGGGGTAAAGTAATGGAATATTACATCGTCCCCAATCCTCCAGAGAATGTGGAAAGCGTTTTACCAATCCACTTTACTTCAAAATCAGAACCTTTCCGTATGTAGTTCGCGATTGGTCGATTTCTGAGATGATAAACAATATATCGGTAGCTATTAATTAATATTGGAGATAATAAATGTCAACACAGGCAGTTGGTGCTTTAGAAACTAAAGGTTTTCCGGCTGTATTAGCAGCAGCTGATGCAATGGTAAAAGCTGGTAGAGTTACGCTGGTTGGCTATATCAGAGTTGGTAGCGCTCGGTTTACAGTTAATATTCGCGGTGATGTTTCGGAAGTTAAAGCCGCTATGGCTGCTGGTGTTGAAGCCGCAGAAAGCTGTTATGGCGGAACCCTCGAATCTTGGGTAATTATTCCTCGTCCCCATGAAAACGTTGAAGCTGTTTTACCGATTGGTTATTCCGAAGATGTTGAAGAATATCGACTCTCTGTAGAAAATCCAATTATAGGTAGATCAAACCGTCTTTAATTAATTTAATTTAATTGAATTTAAAAGGTTTTGGGCAGTATTGAGCTAACAGGGTTATTACCTTAAACTCTTATATTACGCGCCCAATAGCCCGTTTTTAAATAAGTATTTTATTTGTTGAATAAACCGTGTTACCAAAGCCCTTCGGGCTTAAGTAAGAAGTAAGAAGTAAAAAGTAATAAATATTGCCCGAAGTATGGTATAAGGTCTCGTCTTTTAAAGACGAATAAAAACGAAATTCATTACTTGAATTCTCTACCCTTTAGGGAGAGGTGTTACTTATTACTTTTTACTTACTAATTATTACTTGTGAAAAATAGTACCCGTTTGGGTACTTCCTTATTTTTAGTATTTTTTTCAGAATAAGATTAGATCCGCTTGCAGATGTTCCCATTAAGAGAGGGCTAATGTAAGCCAAATAGGAACAAAACTATGAATAACTATAGATAATGTCCTAAACTTCGGATTATATAAGTTAATTTATCTTATTTACTTGCGGTTTAATTTGTTATCGCATAAGTTTTACCGATAATTGTAATCTGAAAACGTTTGCGAAATAATACTAGCTTATATTAACTATGATGATATACAAACGAACTTCCGAGAATAATCAAGTATCTGTCAAAAGAAATACTAATTTACTTAGACATTTTAGAGGTGAAACTAATATGTATAAAGTAACGTCTCGTTTAATGTAAATTCTATTGCTTACGTTTAAAAATAGTCTTATGTTATTAGCTTTAATATTCACTTAGCTGGTAATCTGTAAATCTGTCTTAAGACATATATAGAGAATTTAACTGGAAATAAAAGATTTTCCTTGACAAAAATTAACAGTCTTCTAAAACCAAGGAAAATAGCTTAAAAGCGCAATTAAATTACTTATTATATTGATTGGTTTTTGAGTTGACGGGTAGATTCTGCATAACTTGACTTGAAACAGGCGTATTAAAAATAGAATCAATAAACGTTTTTTTTTGGATATTTTAGTCCGATGGAACGACAAATAGTTAAATACACCAATTGTGATAAGTGGGGGTTGTGATGCAAACTTTAAAGCAGGGTTTTGAGGAGCGCAATCTCAATATGACATCATCTGAAGCGGAAAAACTGAAAGAATATTGGCACAATCGTTTGGCAGAAGAATGTTCGCAACATAGCGAAGCAATAAGAGAAAGTGTAGCTAAGTGGCTGATAGGAAGCGATAAAAAACGGTTTGACAATCTCAATGTCAAGGAATTAAAGATTGCCAAGCAAGCGATGGAATATCGCTATCGGATTTTGTGTCAGCGCTACTTGGGGATTGGTAGGGAGCGTGCTTATCGTAACTTAATTACTCGTTTGGGAAGCCTAGCGACATTACGTAGCAAAATTCAAACTTGGATTTCCTTGAGTCGCGATCGCCAACGTAAGGTATTGGATGTATTGCAAGAGATACTCCAAGAATTGTTGCAGAGCGATAAGTATATGGTTTCTCAGATGGCTTGTATTTCTGAGTTTACTCAAGATAGTAGATTGAGAAATGCTTTAGTGTTTGCCAGCTTAGAAGAGTATTGTATGCGGCCAATACGCAATCAGCCATTGCTGGTATATCGTTTTGTCAACTATTTGAAGAGAACCCAACGCGGTGGCTTAACTCAGGTACCTACTAAAGATATGGTGCGGTTGGTTTCTGAAGAAGTGCTGGGTGAAGATGGGGAAAATCGCATCAGCTTGGTAGATCAAAATGCCATAGAAGATTATCAAGAAGAGGAGAAAAGCCAAGAGCAAGAATTACAGCGTCACTTGGTAAAAGAAGAATTTGAGGAATATCTCAAAGAAAATTTGGGAGAAGATGCCACCATTTGGCTGCAACTGTATCTTAAAGGCTTTACCCAAGATGCGATCGCCAAAAAATTAGGTAAACCGATTAAAGAGATTTATCGGTTGCGAGAGAAAATTGGCTATCATGCAGTACGGGTTTTTGCACTCAAGGATAAACCGGAGCTAGTCTCAAATTGGCTGGAAACTTCTTTGCTAGAGCATAATTTGGGGCTGACACTCCAACAATGGGAAGAATTGCAAGAAAAATTATCACCCGTGCAAAAGCAAATTTTAGAGATGTCCAAAATGGGTAAAACTATAGAAGAAATTGCCCAAAATCTCAAACGTAAAACTCATCAGGTGATGGGAGAGTGGACAAAAGTATATTTAGCGGCTCAAGCTGTACGCAGTGAGTAAGCGTTGGCAAAGACATTACAGTCTCCCTTCGCCTGCTCAAGCCCTGCCAATGCAAGTCTTTACCCAGGTTTAAGACTAAGTTCAGTAAATAATATAACTTGTATTTACTGAAAAGTATTTGTAAATATAGTGTCAAATCACCAATAGAGCGAATACGATGGAGTAAAATACTTATCAATTTGACCTATGTTGTCTTCCGAAGGCAAACCTACTGATAACAATTCAGCAATTGCCAATCAAAAGCCATTTAAGACTATAGGGACTAACGGTGCATCATATCTTAAGCCAAGCCAGCAATTAGATCGCGAGCAGATATTTCGACTGATAGAAGAAGGAATCTTGTGTTTTGAGGCTTGCCTCTATCATCAAGTTTTACCTTTGAAGTTAGAATATAACAGTCTGTTGTTGGGCATCGTTAATCCAAAAGACACGGTAGCATTAGACTATGTAAATAGCATATTATCCTACCTAAAAATCGCGGTAACAATTCAATCGGTGACTGCCGAAACTCACCGCATAATATTGTCGGAATACCTGAACTACAAAAATCCATCGTCCGAGCCTAAATTAGATAAACAAGAAACTAAAGTGGATTCTAATAATGGACAAAGAAACCTTGGGAATCCATTAATTACAGAAGATTTAGAGGAAAAATCACCAGAAACTCAAGTGGATTCCAATAATATACAAAGAAACCTTGGGAATCCATTAATTACAGAAGATTCAGAAGAAGAATCACTACCTGGAGATAATACTTTAATATTGTTCGATTCTGCGAAGGGAGTTAAATTCAAAAGTTTATCCAATCAACAGCTTAAGAAACATCCCATTACAGCACCTTTAAATCACAAAAAGAAGCAAGAATCCGATAAAAATACCGATACAGATATTTTTGAAATTGTATCGGCAAAGAATTTACCCGTATTAAAATTACCTCTTCCGGAATCATTTAGTGCCGATCGAGTACTCCCAACGCTTCCATCCAAGAAACTGCTTAACGAATTATTAGCAAGAGTTTTAGCCGGAGGTATCGGTCGCTTATATTTGGAAAGACAGCCTTATCAAGGAAGAATACTCTGGAGTTTAAACGGAATAGTACAGTCGGTAGTAGAAGAACTGCCATTATCAGCATTTCAAGGCGTACTCAATGAATTGAAACGGCTGAATTCTTTACCTATGATGACATTGGCAAAAGCAAAGCAAGTAGAAACAGAATGCCTGTATCAAAAACAGCGCTTGTTGTTACGTTTGCGAGTGATGCCAGGAATGCACGGAGAAGAAGCAACTTTACAAGTATTGCGTGGAGCGGCATTAAAGTTTTACCAGCAACAACAGCTAACCCATATTAGTCGTGACGCTTTGGGAGCTTCTCAACAGTTAAGCTATAAAGTACGCGAACTACAGCGAAGGCTGGCTGTGAATAAACAAGACTTAAGTCCTCAGCAATTAGAGGCTTTGGAATCTTTGGACGGACTTGTCGAAAATTTAGATCGTCATCTAAGAATACTTACAGACATTCCTACCTTATAGATAAAGACTCAGTGAAACCGCTGATGAGTATTCGCAAATCATTGTGCTGTAATAGAAGCATTAAACGTTAGCTCTAAGAGTTACGGTTAGATAAATCAAAATTTTACAATCGTAATCTGCTCGCCGATTACGGTTGAAAATGTATGTATCTACATAAACCTTTCTCTATCCAGTTTTTTAATCTATTTGTGGCAGATATTTCATGCAGACAGAGGTTTTTAGTGAAATTTTCCCCTTAATGAGTACAGCTAATCCCCAAACTTTGGAATGGCTGCTCAACGTTGCAACAATGCACGAATATCCCGCAGGGCGAGCCGTTTTAATGGAAGATTCCTGGGGTAATGCGGTTTACTTTATTTTGTCGGGTTGGGTGAAAGTACGACGTACCAACAGCGAAGATACTCGCGCTCTAGCGATTTTAGGTAAAGGTGATTTTTTTGGGGAAATGGCTATTTTAGATGAATCTCCCCGCTCTACCGATGTAATTGCTCTTTCCCCAGTCGAGTTGATTAGCGTATCTAGGGAAAGCTTTATTCAAATATTATTTAAAGATTCCCAGCTACACCACAGAATGCTGCAATTGATGGTAAAACGGATGCGTTACGTTAATTTACGTCTGCAAATGCGAGCAGCACCGCCAGCTGTCAAGCTATCTCATACTTTGGTTACTTTGGGAGAGAGTTACGGTGAAGCAGCTGAAAAAGGAAAAGATATTTACAATATTCCTTTTCAAGATTTAGCTGACGTTACCGACATCGGAATAGAAGAAACTACCCAAATTATGGAAAAGTTACATGAAAAAGCTTGGGTTAACATCAATACCGCTCAAGATATGATTCATCTACTTAATTTCAAGCAATTGGTCAATTTAGCTGGCAGAATTTGAGTGAGAGGGAGTAGGGAATAGAGAGTAGTGTTTGTAAACCCGGTTTTTTGGAAAAACCGGGTTTATAATTATTTGTTCTACGTACCGCGATTTATCGCTTTTATCTTAGCTGGTGTTTTATTTGAGTAACAGCAAAAGTCTATCAAGCTATAAGTTGTAAGTTAGATTAAGAATCCTCGATCGATAATTCCAAAAAATATGACCGAATTAACTGCTCCTCCCACCCAAAATTCTGCAAAGTCTACCAGAGCAACAATTAATTACCAAGTTGCAATGCCTCATCCTCAAACGCATCTGTTTGAGGTAACTTTACATTTAGAAGATTATTCGTTATCTACTTTAGATTTGAAAATGCCCGTCTGGACTCCCGGTTTCTTACTTAGTACGGGAATATGCCAAGCATTTACAAGATTTGTCTGCCATAAGTAGCGATAAAGCTTTAACTTGGCGCAAAATTGGTAAAAATTATTGGCAAATAGATACAGATGGAATTTCACAAGTAACTGTTAAATACCGTATTTTCGCAAATGAATTAAGCGTGCGAACAAATCATTTAGATGCAACCCACGGTTATTTTAATGGAGCGGCAATATTTTTCAGAATACCTGAATTTGATAAGCAACCGATTCACATTAATATTCAAACACCACCTCAATGGCAAGTCACCACAACATTACCAGTAGTTGAAAAACAAAAAAATACTTTTGTCGCTGCGGATTTCGATACTCTTGTAGATAGTCCTTTTGAAGTCGGTACCCATCAGCTACATGACTTTGAAGTTAGAGGGAAACCCCATCAGTTAGCGATTTGGGGAAAAGGTAACGTTAAAGTCGAGCCGTTAATCGAAGATATTAAGAAAATCATCGAAGTAGAAGCAAATATGTTCGAGGGTTTACCTTACGAAAAATATCTATTTCTGCTCCACTTATCCGCGCAATCCTTCGGTGGATTAGAACATAAAGATTCTTGTTCCTTAATATACAAGCGGTTTGGATTTGGCGATCGCGATCAATACGAACGTTTCATGCAGTTGGTAGCTCACGAATTTTTCCACCTATGGAATGTGAAGCGGATTCGTCCCAAAGAATTGGAAGTTTTCGATTACGATGGAGAAAACTATACACCTTCTCTATGGTTTTGCGAGGGAACCACAAGTTACTATGACTTATTAATTCCTTTGAAAGCAGGAATTTATGATGTTAGTTCATACTTAAATAATTTAAGCAAAGAAATCAGTCGATATCAAACCACACCCGGACGTAAAATACAGCCAGTTTCCGAATCAAGTTTTGATGCTTGGATTAAACTTTATCGTCAAGATGCTAACAGTCCAAATTCACAAATCTCCTATTATTTAAAAGGAGAAATGATTACCTTGTTGTTAGATTTAATGATTCGTTCCCGTCATAAAAATCAGCGTTCTCTTGACGACGTGATGCTCAAATTATGGCAGCAATTTGGTAAAGATGAAATTGGTTATACTGCCGACGAATTAAAGCAAATTATCGAATCAGTAGCAGGCACCGATTTAACAGACTTCTTCGATCGTTATATTCACGGTAGAGAAGAATTACCTTTTAACGAATATCTCGAACCCTTTGGTTTAGAATTAGCTGTAGATACAACCGAAGAGCCATTTTTGGGAATAAAAGTAGTTAGTAACAATGCAAAAGAATCAATCAAATTTGTAGAATCAGATTCTCCCGCCCAAATTGCTGGAATAGACGCAGGAGATGAATTACTAGCAATTGATGGGATTAAAGTAACCGGAAAACAATTAAGCGAAAGATTAAAAGATTATCAACCACGAGATACCGTTGAAATTACCGTATTTCATCAAGATGAACTGCGTAATTATAGCGTTACATTGGATGAACCTCGTGCAAATAAATACGAAGTAGTCCCAGTAGAAAATCCTTCTGCCGTTCAGAAAGAGAATTTTACGAAGTTTTTGAAATTGTAGATTATAACTTGTAACTTGTAATAACTTGTAGGTTGGGTTAGACACGAAAACCAATTTAATTAATCATGAAAATGTTAGTTTATCGTGTCGTAACCCAACATGATGATTGCTGATGAATATTATCAAATACCTATACGTAATATTGGGTTACGGTTCAAGTGTAAGTTATTCGTTAGAATTTATATTTGCTTGTGAATCTAACCCAACCTACAAACTATATTATTTTAGAAAATACAAATAAAGTACCGCTATCATTTCGTCCAAATAGAATATCATCATCTATATAACTTATTCTCCATAACTTTTCATTATTAAAAAAATCGAAAAGAGGAATTTTCAGTCCGGGTAACATCAAAGGTAGAAGAGGTCTAGTTAATTCAAATCCAAAAGTTTTCAATTTTACTAACACAGTGTTGTCATCAAGAAAATTCCAAACACTTTCAAGTTCCATTTTCCATTCTGCAAAAGCAGCTACCTCAATAATTTGTTAAAGATTATTTGGGTATGCTAAATCTTGAAAAATTATATTTTTATAATACCCATATTAAACAAAAAAATAACATAATCCAACGTAAAAGCTCTGCTTTCAAATTATATGGAAGGCAGAGCCTTCTATTATGGATTCCCAGCCGGAGACTGTGAACCAGTTGGGTTCCCAAAATTTCAATCACATAAAAAGCTTCGCAACACCAGTAATATTATCGCTACCATATCCTTTATCTCGCGCATCCAAATAAACCCGATAAATCGCTTCTGATATTGGACTTGCTGCTTCAACATCCGCAGCAGTTTGCATTACATAGCGAAAATCTTTCTCTACTAAATCAATCGGAAACATCGGCGCATGATTACCTTTCAATATCAAACTTGCTGCATTATTTGCCGCTGGGCTAGTTACGGGTAATTCACTTAAACATTGAATTGCTTTTTCCAATTCTAAACCGTTTTTCGTTAACATTCCGATAATTTCAGCAAATGCAGCAACTTGAATACCAAACATTGCATTAACTGCTAATTTCATTGCCATTCCCTCACCGATATCTCCCACATGATTGATTTTTCCACCACCTGCGGATAACAGAATATTTTCGGCTTTGCTCAAGATTTCGGCTTTTCCACCTACTAGATAAATTAGATTCCCGCTATCTGCTTGGGGGCGAGTACCAACTACGGGAGCATCAAGAAAGGCTATTTCACGATTTGTAATTTCTGCTGCTAATTCTTTTACCCAATTAACTGTTAACGTACTTGATTCAATGGCAACTGCACCTTTACGCATCCCCAACAACGCACCCATTTCCGAATTTAACCAAACTGCTCGCGATGCATTGGTATCCGTTACCATGCTAATAACAACATCGGCTTCTTTAACTGCAAGTCTTGGTGTAGTTGCGACAGTTGCGCCTTTTGCTGCTAAAGCTTCTACTGATTTAGGGGAGCGATTCCAAACCGTAACGTTGTAATTTGCTTTTAACAGATTAGCTGCCATGCGGGAACCCATCGCACCAAGCCCAAGTACCGTAATGTTTTGCTTATTCATATTTTGATAATTTTGATTTGACAGTGAATACACTATATTTGCTGCACTAAAAACAATAAATACTAAATTATGAATTAAACTCGTGTAAATTATGCACTAATTAATTGGCTTGTAGTAAGGACTTTAGTCCTCGAATTTAGGGCTAAAGCCCTTACTACGAACAAAAACTATCAAAATGGATTTATCAGTACTGCAAATTTTTGTGGAAGTGATGCGACACGGTAGTTTTGCCGCAGTCGCACGAGAACGAAATATCGATCCATCTTCTGTTTCGCGAATAGTTGCGGGCTTGGAGTCGGAATTGGGTATCAGGTTATTTCAGCGCACCACACGTAAGTTATCTCCAACTGAAGCAGGGATGACTTATTTTGAAAGAGTTGAACCGCTCATCGAAGAAATGCACCAAGCAGCAGCGGTTGCAAAAGATATTTCTGGAAATCCCAAGGGAACAATCCGCGTCACGGCTTCGGTTTCTTTTGGGACTCAAGTGTATTGTGCCGTTGTTACCCAGGTTTGAAGCGAAATATCCAGAATTGACGGTAGATTTATTGCTTACAGATTCGGTTGTAGATTTATTTACCGAAAGAATTGATGTTGCAATTCGTTTAGGACAACTTGCTGATTCGACTTTAATTGCTCAACAATTGATGCACACCAGTTATTCAGTTTGCGCGAGTCCAGATTATTTACAGCGATGCGGACAACCGCAAATACCGAAAGATATTGAGCAACATAATTGTCTGCTTTTTCCTTTATTAGGTTTTAGAACCAGATGGATATTTAAAGATAAAACTACGAATATACAGGAAATCCCAGTCAAGGGAGACACAATTATTTCCAACGCGATCGCACTGCAACAATGTGCAATTTCAGGAATGGGTTTATCACTGCTTCCCCACTGGTTAATTGATGGAGATGTTCGTAGTGGTAAGTTAGTTAAGCTATTTCCAGATTACGAAGTTACGGCAACGGATTTTAATACCGCAGCTTGGTTTGTTTACCCCAGTCGTGCTTATATTCCTCTTAAAGTAAAGGTGTTTGTTGAGGACATTACAGCAGTTTATAATTCGTAGGTTGGGTTAGAGACGAAAGCCAATTTAATTAGCAATAAAAATGTTAATTCATCATGTCGTAACTCGACATCGTGATTGCGGATAAATATTGTGAAATACCGATAACGTAATGTTGGGTTACGGTTAAAATACAAATTATTTGTTTTGAAATAAATATCTTTGTGAACCTAACCCAATCTACAGAAAGTTTATTTATACTGATGGTAAGGCTTAGTAATAATCAGCCGCATTTAAAAGGTTATAAAAAATAAAATAAAAATAAAAAACATGAGAAGGAATTTTTACACTGCTTTTTTATTAGGGATAGCTATTATCCTCATTAACGAGCTGACTACGTGCGAACCTTACCTTATTTTTAAGGATTATAAGGACTGTATTATATGGGGTCCGTTTAGGTGGGGAATTACTTTAGAACAAGATTGGGCTATTGAGAAAAATCCTAATGATGCTGCTGCTTTCTATAACCGGGCATCTATTCACGCTGAATGGGGAAGGAGGGAGAAAGCCATTGCAGATTTCGCTGAGGTGATTAGAATTAACCCCACAGATGCAAATGCTTTCCCTAGTGTTGCTGGTGCCTACTCCCGGCGAGGGCAGCAATATCATATACTTGGAAACAAGCAGAAAGCACTTGCAGACTATCATAAAGCAGCAGAAATTTGTAAACAAAAAAAGAACTATTTTTGTTATAAACGTACATTAGATGACATTAAATGGGTTCAGGAGTCATTACCTTCAACACCTTAGTTAGTAGGTTGGGTTATGCACGAAAACCAATTTAATTCCCAAAGAGAATGTTAATTAATCGTGTCGTAACTCGACATCGTGATTGCGGATGAATATTGTGAAATACCGATAACGTAATGTTGGGTTACGGTTCAAATATAATTGATTTATTTTTTTTCGATATATCTTTGTAAACCTAACCCAACCTACAAGAATTAATATTTTTTCTTATAAATCTAATTGAATAATTGTGGTACGGGCATCCCTGCCCGCACTTTAATAAAATTTATCAAGCGTATCTTTTCAAAACCCCCGGCTCTTGCTGCATGGGTAACACATCCAAAGTGTCAATTTGAGAACAGTATTTTAAATCATCATTGCAGTCCAAACCTATCAAGCGTTTACCGTGGCTGGCATATTTAAACATTTGCAACAAATCATCTTTCCACTGAGAATAAAGTGCCATTGCAGCAACTACTTCATCGTTACCCACAACATCATCTATAGATAACTTAGTTTTTTCCAATAGATGATGAGCGATCGCACCAGCGCAAGCAGTATCTTCAAGAGAATAACTACCTTGCCATCCAGAACCCACCATCCAAACATTTTCCGGTTTATTCTTGGCTAAATATTCGACTACAGACGTGAGATTGACAAACGCTCCGGTAATAACCGTTGATGCCTCCTGTATTCTTTGTAAAGCACGTGTACCGTTAGTAGTACTGATAAACAAGCGCTTTCCTTCTACAACTTCCCGTTTGCAGTCGAGAGGAGAATTCCCTAAATCAAAATTAGGAACCTTTGCACCACCCCTTTCCCCAGCCCGCAAACGTTTGTCAGCAGGAAAATTTTCGCTGACTTCCACAAGTTGATCCAAGTCGCTGAAAAATTGAACAGCTTCCCCACCGTGAGCTAAAACCGTTGCCATAGTTGTAGTTGCACGCAAGACATCAACTGCGATCGCGCATTCTGGCATCCCAGTTGTTGGAGTTTCTTCCGGAGCATGATAGATAAATAATTTCACGCGCTTGATACACCTACTTTTCTATACTCCCGAGATTTTAATACGCTGCCGGTGTCAACAGGAAGATGGGGCATGAGCGAGTAGCGAGTAGCGAGTAAAGAGTAAAGAGTAAGAATTTATTCGCAAAAGTATGCTTTCGGGTGAGATGAACATGGTTTACCAATAGTTCTGAAGACGTATCTAATATGCTTTTAACAGAAATATATTTTTTCTACTTGCTACTTACTACTTACTCACTACTCACTACTCACTACTCACTACTCACTATTCACTACTCACTACTCACTACTCACTACTCACTACTCACTACTCACTGCTCACTACTCACTACTCACTACTAACTGCTCACTGTTGACTGTTCGCTGTAGTCTGGAAAGAGAACAACTTAAAATAAAATATATTTAGCGTTTAGCTGCACGCAACACTTCTCAATCCAAAATCCAAAATCTAAAATCAAAATGGCTCCTCTACCAGATTACCGTCCCAAACAACTTTCTCTCGGTCCGTTGGAAGCGGAAATTCTAAATATTGTTTGGCAGTTGGGAAAGGCTACGGTAAAAAATGTACACGACCGCATTTTAGCTGATCCCAACCGCGAATTAGCTTATACTTCAGTTACTACCGTGCTGCGACGACTAACCGAAAAAGGTTGGCTCGAATGCAATAAACGGGGAAAAGCTTTTTATTGGCAACCGCTGCTAACAAAGCAACAGGCAGAAGTTATTCAAGCACACGAACAGTTACAGAAATTTCTTAAGGTAGGAAATCCCGATGTAATTGCGGCTTTTGCAGATAGCCTAGATGAAGCAGATTCTGCCAAAATACAAGCAATAGCAAAACGAGTTCAAGCTGCGCGACAAGCGAGGGAGGAATAATAAATGCATTTATTGATAATTTTTTTAGCTTTAATAGTTGCCTACACTACAAGATGTCAATGGACTCAAAACATCGCTAGATGGAATGAACGTTGGCACAAAGCACTATTTTTCTTTTTATTTCCTCCCTTATTGATTTTCACCACAACCTTAGCTTTAGTGTTTATGGGGGCCCTCAAGGCAGAATGGGAGGCTTGCAAACTGGTTGTTATGGCTATGCGATCGCCTTACTTGCTATTGCCTTTTTTGCAATAATGTGCGTCAAACAAGCATGGCAAGGATGGCTATCTGTAAAAGAGACGAGTGACTGTCCGACAATTAATGTGGGGGGAAAACAAGTTCGCTTATTAAATACATCAGCATTATTTGCCGGTCAAATTGGCTTTCTAAAACCCGAATTAGTCTTAAGTTCTGGATTATTAAAAACTCTTTCAAGCAATCATTTAGAAACCGTTTTAGCCCACGAACAAGGACATTATTATTATCGCGATACATTTTGGTTTTTTTGGTTGGGTTGGATGCGAGAATGTACTTCCTGGTTGCCTAATACAGAAGCTTTATGGCAAGAATTATTAACTTTACGAGAATTGCGAGCCGACGCTCACGCAGTTTCATTTGTAGATCCCTTGTTGCTAGCAGAATCTCTACTAATGGTTGTTAGCAGTCCCCCGATTACTTCAGAAGTACTTTGTGCAGCATTGGGTTCACCCGGTGCCAACCGTTTAGAAGAAAGAGTAGAAGCCCTCTTATCTCCACCGCAACCAACACTAAAAATTCACTTCACCTCTTTGAAATGGCTTGTATGGACTTTTATTCCTTTAGTTAGCATCGCGTTTCATAGTTAATTAAGAATTGGGGATTGGGGATTGGGGATTGGGCATGGGTAATTGGTAATTGGTAATTGGTAATTGGTAATTGATAATTGATAATTAATTTCTCCCCTTGTCTCCCCATCCCCCTATCTCCCCATCGTTTGATAATACCAACGTCTAAATAACAAAGTGCCTTTATCTGTAGGAACGTTTAATTCTTCTGTTGTATTGGGAATTTCACCAACTTGAGATTCAATTACTACTTTATCTTCGATAACAGGTTTGATAAATTCATCAACAATATATCCTTTTGATTTCTCGTTTGTTTCTCCTAACATCAATATTGATAAAATATATCGCGTTTGCTGCTCGTTAATTGGTACGCTAAATAAATGTACTCGCACTGGTATTCCCATTTCATCAAACTTTAATACAACTAGATTGGGTTGATGCCATTCCAATGCAAAACCAGATGGAGTATTATCGAAACGATTAAAAACTTTGATGCTTGTTTCTGTTTGTTCAATTTGATATTCAGCAACACTCTTTGCTTCTAAAGCTTTCTTACCAATCGCACCACCAAAAGAGTTACGATGCACGAATGGTAAATGTACAAAATCCATTGCATTTTCAATTACTCGCGTCCAATGAACATTCCAAATTTCATCATGAACGTAGTAAGATTGTTGGGGTTGTTTCAAACTTTCAGGAATTTGCGGCTCCGATACTTTCTCAAATCCTGTAAAAACCCATACTAATCCGGCAATAATCTGCGTTGGGAAACTGACAGCAGATAACTTAGATAAATTAATTTCTTTGGGATTGTTGAAAGGAATTTCAGTACAGTTTCCATTATTATCAAACTGCCAACCATGATAGGGACATTCCAAACAGCCGTTATCGTTTATTTTACCTAATGAAAGCGCAACTCCTCGATGAGGACATTTATCCAAAAGCGCTCCAACTTCACCCGATAAATTACGAAATAAAACTAATTTTTCCCCTGCTAATTTCACCGTAATAGGTGTATTCTTAATTTCTTCCACCGATACTACAGGTGTCCAAAAATCCGAAAACATTTCAAACATAATTTCTCCTTTTATTCTAACTACCTAAAATTAAGTAGGTAAATTAATATCTGATGTAGAGACGTAGCACTGTTACGTCTCCCCAACGTTAAATATCACAGCTAATACATCTCAAAAATCACCTTTTTACCGCACCCTTCAGCAGCAAAGCAATCAAATCTGCGACTAACTGGCGATCGCCTTTAACTCCATAGCGCTTAAAAGTGTAAAGTGCTTCAATGGAAGATATAAAAGCACCACCAATAAAACCTGGATCTTGCTGTAAATCATCTTGTAAATCATCGCGATATCTAGCAAACAACTCCTCAATCGGTGCAAACGCGCCTTGGTACATAGCAGATTCGAGTTGAGCGGCTTTATTAGTAGATAATTGCGGTAAATCGGTTAAAATCATCCTCCCCCCATTCAAAGGAGGTTGCTCGATTAACCACATTCCCACAGAAAACAAACAACTTTCTAAATCTGGATTTGCTTGAGCTATTAATTTTTTTAAAACAGCGCTACGGCGTTCTAAATGACGCAGCATTACCTCTACGTACAAATCTTCCTTTCCCAAAGGAAAATGATAGTAAAGCGAAGCCTGTTTTATACCCAACGCTTTGGCAATATCCTTTAACGTCACGGCAGTATAGCCACGAGAGGTAAATAGCTGCTCTGCGGTATCAAGGAGATTTTCTCGCGATGATTGCTGTTTACTCATATTACCTAACTTAAATTAGGTAGATAGTTTTTGTCAAGACGATAAAAAAGTTTGTAGTAAGGGCTTCAGCCCTTTAATTTGAGGGCTAAAACCGCCACGTAGAACCCATTAATTAAATATAAATTTAGTTTACGCAAACATTCCTTAACAATCTTAATATTCGTAAAGCACTCTTAACAATCGCGATAGTAAACATTCAAATTATGGGAACATAAATACAATCAACGTTGATATTTAGAATTTATAGAGATTTAAGAATATGGCACAAAATAGCAAATCAACAGTTGTCATCACGGGTGCTTCCTCTGGAGTTGGCTTGTATGGTGCGAAAGCCTTGGCTAAAAAAGGATGGCACGTTGTAATGGCTTGTCGTAATTTGGAAAAAACTCAAAGAGTTGCCGACGAGGTGGGAATGTCACCTGAGAGCTATACCATCATGCATCTCGATTTGGCTTCTTTAAATAGCGTGCGTCAATTTGTCAATACTTTTCGGGAAAGCGGTAAATCACTGGATGCTTTGGTGTGTAACGCTGCGGTGTATTTACCTTTGGCGAAAGAGCCAGAAAGAAGTGAAGATGGTTATGAGTTGAGCGTTGCCACAAATCACCTGGGACATTTTCTGTTGTGCAACTTGATGCTGGAAGATTTGCAAAAATCATCAGCGAATGAAGCTAGATTGATAATTTTGGGAACTGTAACTGCGAATCCCAAGGAATTGGGCGGAAAGATTCCTATTCCCGCACCTCCAGATTTAGGAGATTTAAAAGGTTTTGAAGAAGGTTTCAAAGCACCAATTTCGATGATTAACGGTAAGAAATTTAAAGCTGGTAAAGCTTATAAAGATAGTAAGCTTTGCAATGTTTTGACAATGCGAGAATTACACAAACGCTATCACGATTCCACGGGGATTGTATTTAGTTCGCTATATCCCGGATGCGTTGCTGAAACTGCTTTATTCCGCAATCATTATTCGCTATTCCAGAAAATATTCCCTCTATTCCAGAAGAATATTACGGGTGGTTATGTATCCGAAGAATTGGCTGGTGAAAGAGTTGCAGATGTAGTTGCAGAGCCAGAATATAATAAATCCGGTTCTTATTACAGTTGGGGAAATCGTCAGAAAGAAGGCAGAAAATCTTTCGATCAAGAAGTTTCTAATGAAGCCTTGGATGATGACAAAGCACAACGTTTGTGGGAATTAAGCGCGAAGTTGGTTGGGATTGCAGATGAACAAGCAGTCGGTGCTGCTGCTGGTACCGTGTGAAATATAATGTTATGTTCCCAGGCTTCGGTTTGGGAATGTATTTACAAAATCACACTTTTATATATTTATTGTAAAATGCCCATTTTTTCATATGTCTTTAACCCAAACTACTATGTTTTTAAATAGGATTGCTCAAAAACACTAACTGATTCTCCATATCTTGGGCTGACTTTGTTGCAATCAATTTCAAAACTCGTCGCATTTGCTCGCCAATCGAATATTCCTGTAATGAGATAATAATTCCAGCGTGAGTTCGACTTTCATTGATAAAAATAGTATGTAACTGGCAGAAATCACCAACATTAAATGTGTAAAAAACTCGCTGTTGCTGTGTCGCAATAATCAACTGTTCTTCATCACTCAAGCTGATTGTACCAATTTCTCCAACCGTCACGATATCTACTCCTCGCGCTCTCAAAGCCTGAACGAATCGCCGATCCATTGAGTCCCTCATCTATGAATAATCGAATTGGACTCATGTAAACGATCCCATTTCTTTAGCTAATCTTTCATAATCATTTTTTTCAGAAGCAATATAAGCTTCAATCTCTTCTCTATTCGCATGATAATACGTCAGAGCCGCATAAACTTGCGCTAGCGTCACATTGCCCATACGCTCGACAATTTCCTCCGCATTCATCCCATTTTTGTACCAAACAGCTATACGCTGAACGGATATTCTAGTTTCAGCGATGCGCGGACGACCACCGCAAATTCCTGCCGTGCGTACAATTAGTGTGCCAATGTCAGTAACGGCTTGCATAGCTTATTTTTCCATTTTTGCTCTTATCATAACCTGATTTAAACAATTTTATCGTTATGAAAATTGACCGATTACTTAATGTCTATCTAAACTATAATATTTGGTTAATGCCCTTCTATATCTTTTATTAAAAATCAATTTTTTCATACTTATTAAACTAAAACTACCTATAAAATAAATATGATTATCCGTCCTATTTACTACCGAATTATTGAACGTCGCGGTTATGGTTGGGCTTTTAAGCATGGAAAACCTTTTATTAATCTATTTAATGCACCTCGGCTTGAGCAAGAGGAGGATTTATTTTCAGTATTTAATACTTCAATGAAAAAAGTCGCGATAGAACTCTTTCGCATCAACGGTGGTAAACAAGGTTATTACATCGCCAATATTTTGGATAAAAAATATTACTATTGCGGTACTGAGTGGAAAGATGTGAAAACGAAGTTTCGAGAGTTAGGAATTGGTAGAGACAATCCAATCAAATCGTAGTTTGCTTAAAACACTAGGATGAAAACCGCTATATTGAAAGCTTACAATTAGAAAAAATAAATTTACAAAATGGCTTACAGCGATTTTAAATTAGCTCAAGTTATCCAATCTTTTGGGTTAACAGTTCATGAAGGCTCTAGAATATTCGCTGATTTCCCCGAAGAAAAATGTAGCGATTTGCTTAAAACTATTCTTAAAGAGAATGTAGATTTAGCGGTTGCTATTAATACAGAAAAAGCCCGTTCTGAAATGATAATTAGCCCAATACTGCTTGAAGTTCGGCGTAAACTTGATAACAAAATTAGTTTATTTTCAGGAGTAGATTTTAATGTCGATAGTACAAGAGGATTAAATGGCTTCTGCGATTTCCTTATTAGTCTTTCTCAAGAACAACTTTTCATCCGGGCACCTGCAATTACTCTGGTTGAAACAAAGAATGAAAACCTTAAATCGGGATTAGGTCAATGTATTGCAGAAATGATTGCAGCACAGCTTTTTAATGAAATGCAAGGAAATAAAATTAAAACTATTTATGGTGTAATATCGATTGGAACGATTTGGCAGTTTTTAAGATTGGAAGATAATAATATTTTCATCGATCTAAGTGAATATTATATTCAAGATGTTGAAAAAATTTTAGGAATTTTAGTAAATGCACTCCGACAAAATTTAAAATTAAACCTTTTCTTTTGCTGAAGGTATCCCCAATTTATTTAAAGTAGCATCAATCTCTTCTAAAACTTGAAAATCTTCTTCAGGTAAAGTGCTATTACTACGTTTTTCTAAAAACGAAAATGCTTGTCTAAACTGATTTGGTGTTGCTTCTATTGGTGCATCAAAGTGACAAGGAATAATTCGTTTAAAATCCCACTTGGCAATCTTTTCTGCCCATGCGATTGTTTCTTCAGGTGCGCGATTCAGAATTAAAGTCTGTAAAATTGGTGCTACGAATAACCTACCGTTACCTCGCAACGCTTCAAAACAACGCTGCCAATCATGCTTCCATTTGAAGGGATATAAGCCAAAATAAGCTTTTTTAGAACGTTCCGGAGCTTTAGCAGCATTGCGAAATACTTCCCCCCATTTTGGTACATCCAAGACGCTGGGACGAAAATATAAGCCAAATAACGCGATGCGCTGCCACCCTTTACGACGATTTTCGGGCGTATCTGCAATGATGTCAGTTGCTTTATCTCTAGCGTGGAAAAGTAAGGGGTATGTGTCTAATAAAGTAATTGCGGGAGGTTGTTCGGGTACGGAAACTATTGAGTCAGTAACTAAGAGAGTATTTGATGATTTATGCAACAATGCGACTTCCGCAAATCTACCAGCACCCAGTTCGATAGGGCCGAGAATTTCATAGTCAAATTGATTGCCGAAAGGTGTTTTGCTGCTGTCTTCTGGAAGTACTTGAGTGCGTTTTGCGGGTATGCCCAACCAGCTTAGAGGAAGATTCACGGGAAAACTCCACTGTTTGGGTGCGACGAATATCTGTGAATCGGGAAAACGTCTGGCAAAAGGACCAACAAATACTTTATGTTCTAAACCGGAGATAGTAGGCAAAATTATATACTTTACTCTACCGTGGGAAGCCACTAATTCCTCAACAAGACGAACGCATTCCGGCGTTGGTGCAATTGGTGCATAAACCAGCAAACCGCCTTCTTTGAGCTTAACCACCGTCATGCGAATCGGGACAACAACGTAGAAAATGCCTTGAAGTTGGTCAAAAGTCCAAACTGTATCCTTAACTACTTCCTTACGGATGGTTCGCCGCTTACCGAATGGGTAAATTGGCAAAGTAAACCAGAAGTTCCATGAATAATCTTTGGAATTATTTTGCTGTTCTAAGGTTTCAAGCATTTTCAGGAGTAGGGAGTAGGGAGTAGGGAGTAGGGAGTAGGGAGTTAGGAGTAGGGAGTAGGGAGTTAGGAGTTAAATTATCTAAGTATTGGTCACTGATTACTGATTACTTATTACTGCTCGCTGACAATAATTAATCTTTTTTCAATAAATTGTATTATCTCACAAACATCTATTGAGTTAAATATTTAAGATTGCTTTGAAGTCAAAAATTCTACATCGAGTCAAAGGTAACTTTTTTTACGCTTAATTTTAACGGGTTGCAACCGCGTGTATTTTTCAATAGTCTATGCTCGACTATTATTTTAAACAATCAAAATGCTATAAATAGTTCAAATAATTGACTATGTTTTAAGTATATATTTTTTTAAAGCTGTGATTTTTTCGATACAATATATAGAGAAATTCAGTGTTCAAAGTGAAGGCATATGATAGTAGGACAATCCACTCGTCAGAAAGTATTTGACACTAACATTGAGAATTATCATGTTTTATTGACACCACAAGAAGTTAAATCAAAATTACCTTTAACACCGTCGGCGGAAGCAAATGTTTTAAAATATAGACAAGAGTTAAAGGATATATTAGATTTTCAAGATACAAGAAAATTTATCGTAATTGGTCCTTGTTCGATCCATAATACAGAATTAGCTTTAGAATATTCTCAAAGATTAAAGAAGCTTCAAGAAAAAGTTGGAGACAAATTACTGTTAATTATGAGGGTTTATTTTGAAAAACCTAGAACAACAGTAGGCTGGAAAGGTTTAATTAATGACCCGGATATGGATGATTCTTTCCGTATCGAGAAAGGTATATTGACTGCACGGGAATTGCTTTTAAAAATTAACGAATTAGGATTGCCCGCAGGTACGGAAGCTCTAGACCCGATTATACCTCAGTACATCAGCGAATTAATTTCTTGGTCTGCAATCGGGGCACGTACTGCTGAGTCACAAACTCACCGCGAAATGTCGAGCGGGCTTTCGATGCCAGTCGGTTTTAAAAATGGTACGGATGGTAATGTTCAAGTTGCTTTGAATGCTCTACATTCAGCTAAAAATAGCCATCATTTTCTGGGGTTAAATCGACAAGGACAAGTCAGTATTGTTCAAACCAAAGGTAATGATTACGGTCATGTAATTTTACGTGGTGGTGGTGGGAAACCAAACTGCGATCGCGAAAATGTAAAAGCCACCGAAGATCAACTCAAAAAAGCAGATTTAACACCAAGAATTGTGATTGATTGCAGTCACGGTAATTCTAATAAAGACTACAAAAAGCAAGCTGGTGTTTTAGAAGATGTGGTAAATCAAATAGCGGACGGCAACACATCTATCGTGGGGATGATGTTGGAATCTAATTTACATGAAGGTAATCAAAAGATTCCTGCCAATTTACAAGAGTTAAAGCATGGAGTTTCCGTGACAGATGCTTGTATTGGTTGGGAAGAAACGGAAAAAATTCTTTTGGCTGCTCACGAAAAGTTGTAATCAATAAACGGTGAATTTAGTGCACCTACACCCTATAAGGGTGAGGCTATAGGAACAAAGCCTACCTGCGTAGGCTATAAAGAAAGATTCTTAGCCCACGCAGATGGGCTTTGTAATATTAGCCCCACCCTTATAGGGTGAGGGCTTTTTTTATTCCCTATTCCCTGTTCCCTATTTTCTTTTTCCAAGGAAATAATCCGCCAACTTCGTCACGATAGCGTTGATATTGTTCGCCATAGATACGAACTAAATCTCGTTCTTCAAGGGTTATTCCAATTAATATATAAAATGTAAATGTTGTTGATAAAACGAAATGGTCGAGTTGCATATATGGAGTTGCCCATATACCTATAAGTATTCCTGTTTGGATTGGATGGCGATTGAAGTTGTACATCCAGCGTTTCATAAATGGAAATTCCTGATAAGTTTCTCCTTTCCAGTAAAGATATACCTGACGTAAACCAAATAAATCAAAATGGTTGATGGCAAAACTTGCGAAAACAAAATAAATCCAACCGCAGCCAAATATACCCCAAATTAAATATTTTAGTTCTATATTATTAACCGACCAAATTGTTATTTGTATAGGCTGCCAGAAGTATAATAATGTGGTTAAAGCAATAGCAGAAGAAAAGACATAAGTACTTCGCTCCGCTGCAACGGGTATTTTTTGCGTCCACCACTGTTTAAAAACTGGACGTGCCATGATGCTATGTTGCAGTCCAAATAAAAATACTAAAACTAGATTAATGCATAGTGCTAAAAAAATAGAGCCTTGATTTGAAGATATTGAAGCTAACGGATGCTTACCAGCACTGTAAAAAATCAAATATAGTATAGTCAACATTGCGATCGCGTAACTAACAACACCGTAGATAAGTACGAGAAATCGTTTACCTTGTGATATTTGAGTTAGCTGTTGTTTGTTTGGAAACGTCATTATATCCGCTCTGCTTTACCCAACCTATTACCATGCAAAGGTTAGATTTTAAGGTTTGTAGCGAGCGGTTTATTTTAAAAAAAAGTTCGTAGTAAGCGATTTATCGCCTCATGATTCGGAATTTGGAGGCGCTGAAGCGCTACTACAAACTATGATTACCCGGCAAAATACTACGTTTTCCGGTTAGGAATTTTCTGTTACCTATGCCCTATGCCCTATTCCCTTCCTATCATCTCTTGAATAAACCCAGGTAAAGCAAAAGCAGCTTTATGAATATCTGCATTGTAATAGCGTAAATTATGTTCTTTAACAAATTGAGTGGCTTTTTTTGAATCCAAATTATCAACGGGATGCTTGCCTTGTTTGGAACAATAAGTTAAACTCCACATTCCGGTAGGATACATGGGAATAAATACTAAATAACAATGTACCGAATCATTGCCAAAAACTTGTTTGAGACATTGATTTAAATCTGTAAAAGCCTTTTGATGAAAGATTGGTGATTCGCTTTGTACCGTTACTACTCCACCAACACGGAGACAGCGATATACATCTTGATAAAACGATTTAGTAAATAATCCTTCTGATGGTCCCCTACGGGATCTGAAGAATCAATTATTACTAAGTCATAGGAATTATCGGCGGCATTTTTAACAAATTCAATCCCGTCATCTATGAGTAAATTTAACTTTGAATGTTCTAAAGCTGAAGAAATAGTAGGTAAAAATTGCTTGGAAGCACGCACCACCGCTTCATCAATTTCCACCATTGTGATTCGCTCAATTCCTTGGTGGCGAACTAATTCGCGAATCGTTCCCCCATCTCCAGCGCCAATTACCAGCACATCTTTGACATCGGGATGAGTCAACATTGGGACATGAGCAATCATCTCGTGATAAGCCGCTTCATCCGCTTCGGTACACATCACCATCCGATCGATAGTCAGCATTTTCCCTCTGTCGTGAGTATCAAATACTTCTACAGTTTGAAAGGGAGAGACTTCATGAAAAAGCCTTTCTCCTTTTAAACGAATAGATATAGCAAAATTTCCATTGCTATCTGTTACCCATTCGGTTGAACTGATTTTATTGGGTTGTTCTGAAATGGTCATTTCAATTTTGGATTTCGGATTTTGGATTTTAGATTTTGGATTGTTCTCTGTTCCCATACTTCAAATAAAATATGTGAGAACAACTGTAGATGCGTGGTAGATTACGAATGCACCAACCAGGGATTAAGTATATGATTTTATGGTGATTGATTCAATAGTTTTCTTTTTATAAAACGGGAAAATACAAAAAAATATTTGAGCCTAAATAAAAAAAGATGATTTATCAAATTGTAAACTTATAAATAAAATTTGATGATTTTTTTAAATAAAATATTTAATTTGCCTTTCAACTAAAAACTATTTATTACTATGAGTTCTACCTTGGAATAAATTCCCAGGCTTATACATTAAGTCTTCTAAAGAAGACTGAACAAGGATTTCAGTACGTTTTAACGTACTTTGTATATTAGCCTTGAAATAAATTTCAAGGCGGGAAATCTGGCTTAATAAGAATGTTGCAAAATATTCAGTTTTAAAGAACTTATGCTATTTAAGCAATATACTTTGTTATAAACTAAATAAACTAAATAAAATATAAAACCGCTATAAACGGACATTTTCTCAATACTTATAAACATTTAATATTATTTATACTACCCATTACTTATTACCTAACCTAAAAAGGAATCTGAATTAAAAATTCCGTTCCTTCTCCTGGAGAAGAAATACACTGCAAATTTCCTCCATGATTTTCAGTAATAATTTTATAGCTAATTGAAAGTCCTAAGCCAGTACCTTTTCCTTCTGGTTTGGTAGTAAAAAAAGGTTGGAAAATATCATTCTTTACTGACTCTGACATTCCTTTACCATTGTCAGCAATTTTAACGGTAACTTGGTATTTATCTATAGTAGTTGCAATCCGGATATTGGGGTTTATGCAAGTACAATCTTTCCGGTTTAAATCTTGATCCTCAATTATTGATTCTTCTAATATATCGATCGCATTAGCTAACAAATTCATAAATACTTGGTTGATTTGCCCCGGATAACATTTGACTTTAGGTAAAATACTATAATCCTTAACAACTTGAATAGCGGGGCGTTTGGGATAAGCTTTGAGACGATGTTGTAAAATCATTAATGTTGCTTCTATCCCTTCATGAATATCAACTAATTTCTTATTTTCTCCATCGGTACGAGAAAAGTTTCGTAAAGACTGCATGATTCCTTTGATAGTATCGGTACCCAATTTCATCGATGACATTAACTTGGGTAAATCTTTGTCAATATGTTCTAAATCCATAACTTCCATTTGTTCTTTAACTTCGTAGCCGGGATTAGAACAATTTTTTTGAAAAAGTCGAACTAATAAAAGTAAATCTTCAATGTATTGGTTAGCATAATGCAAATTAGTAGAAATAAAACCTATAGGATTGTTAACTTCATGGGCAACACCAGCAACTAATTGTCCCAAAGAAGATATTTTTTCTGTTTGAACTAATTGTAGCTGAGTTTGTTTTAATTCATCTAAAGTTTGAGATAGTTCGGAGGTTCGCTCTTTAACTCGTATTTCTAATTCTTGCTTCTGCTTGTCTAATTCAATATTTAATTTACGCAATTTTAAATGTAGACTAATTCTAGCTAAAACTTCTTCTTGTTCAAATGGTTTAGTTATATAATCTACAGCACCTAAAGTTAAACCTTTAACTTTTTCTTCTGCCTCTGTAAGTGCGGTTATAAAAATTATCGGAATATCTCTGGTAGAAGGATTAGCTTGCAATCTCCGACAGGTTTCAAACCCGTCTATTTTAGGCATCATTACATCTAATAATATCAAATGGGGAGGATTTCTCTCAACTTGCTCAATTCCACTCGCACCATCCATTTCAACTAATACTTCATAGCCAGCATTTCCTAAGACATCATGGAGAATTTCTAGGTTAGTTGGACTGTCATCAATGACTAAAATTGTTTCTAGTTTTTTATTAGAGTCAAACTCTTGCTCGTAAGATAAGTTCATGTCAACCTCTTTATTTTCAAATAATTTTATAGTCTTATGATTTGATATTTTCTTGCAGAAATTGACGAATCTTATTAATATTAAAAGATTGTGCAAATAAATTTAGTTCGGAAACAAACTGTTGATATTCTCGATCGATTTCTGCAATTCTATCTAATTCCTTTTGAATCCCTTTTATTTTACCCTGTTTAGCAAATTCTAATAGCATTGTTAATTCTGAAATTGGCGGAATAATTATTTTATTTTTAGGAGGTGCTTTTGATGGTATTAATTTAATATTTTCTTCAACGCTATAACGCCAAGTAAGATTTAATTGTTTTGCTAATATACGATACAATTCGTTTGATTTAACAGGTTTGTTTAAAAAGTAGTTTGCTCCTGCTTGCATAGCTTTTTGATTTTCGTTATCGGATGTACTCACAGAGCAAAAGAAAAATAAGGTATTTTCTAGTTGTTCCAACTTGCGAATTTCATAAAGCATTTTCCATCCATGCATAATGGGCATTTTTATATCAGAAATAATTAGATCTGGTTGATATTTTATTGCTTTCTCTAAACCATCTTGTCCGTTTTCTGCTTCTATTAAATCAAAGCCAATAGTTGATAATAGATTAATAAATAAAGAACGATTTTCCCATCTGTCATCTACAATTAAGATTTGCTTTTTCTTACCGATATAACCGATAATTCTGCCGGTACGGGTAATGCTGCTTGTTCCTGTCCAATCGTCAGCAACAGGACATTCTATTTCAAATTGAAATACACTTCCCATCTCTAATTCACTTTTGACTATAATTTTACTATTCATCATCTCGATTATTTTTTGACTCAAAGCCAATCCCAGCCCCGTACCTTCTGATTTGTTTTTGGTTGTACCTAATTGCTCAAAAGGTGAAAATATTTTATCTATTACTTCGGGTTTCATTCCTATTCCAGTATCTTCAATATGAAAAAGCAATCTTACTGTTTCTGAAAGAGACTCTTTTTTTATTTCTAATACCTCTACTTGTAAAGTTACGCAGCCTTTTTCGGTAAATTTAATAGCATTACTAAGTAAATTTATTAATACTTGTCGCAATCGTCTTTTATCGATGTTAATTCCAGATGGTAAATTCTCTGGAGTCAAATAGATAAAGCTCAACCCTTTTTGTTCGGTTTTGATACGGCATATTTCTACAACTTCTTGTAAAAAAGAAGGAAAATGAAAATCACTAGTGTGAAGCTTAATTTGATGCGCTTCTATTTTTGTAAAATCGAGAATATCGTTGATTAAAGTTAATAAGTGCTTGCCGCAACGATGAATAATTTCTATACCCCGCTGTTCCTTTTTCGAGAGATTCGGGGAATTTTGAATGATTTGGGTATAGCCTAAAATACCGTTTAAAGGCGTGCGAAGTTCGTGACTCATATTTGCCATGAATTCGCTTTTCGCATAACTTGCTGCATCGGCAGATATTTTGGCTTCTTCTTGTTTTTGAATATTAATTTTTATCAGATCGAAAAGCTGGTTTACGGAAGCTGCAAGTTTTTTTGCTTCTATATTTCCGATGATGGATAATTGTAGATCGTAGTTTGCTTCTTCTAAAGCTTTTTCTGTGACTTCAGTAACTGTTGAAATCGGTTTAACAATCATGCGACTGCTGTAAATAGCGATAACAGAAGCGAGAGTTAAAGACAAAATCAAACTCATAATTGTAATTACTGAACGCAGCATTTGCGTTCGACTCAAATTAACTTCTGCTTTTTGTTCCTGCCCTTTTAGAGATTCGACAAAAACTTGCAACTCATCTACAAATTTCAGCGTTTCAATTCGAGAATTGCTTGCTACCAAATTAGCAGCTAGCCGTTGTACCTTAATCTCTTGCGTTCTTAACTGATTCGATTCAATCTGTTTTAAAGTCTTTTTAGAGTCTTGAGCAAATTTTTCTAAACTATCGTTATACTTATTCAATTTTTGTTTAAAATTTACTGAAGCATCCGTATTAACTTGATTCAGTAATTCTTTAAAATTATTTACTCTACTAATCGCCTGTTGAAACTCCTGGGGTTTTTGTAGATAAGGATAAACATCGCTAATGAGTTGTAAACTTAGAGTTGTATTTAGCAAGCTATTTAACAGTGTTAATTCTTGACGAATATCTTTTCTTTCTTGATTTGCTCGATCAACCAAAGAATTTCCTACACTCAAACCAAGGCCAGTACCCCCGACAGTAATACCCAGCGCAACAGCATATCCCAGAAAAATCTTTTTTTGTAGAGTGAGACGATTAGTTATCCAGGTAACGGGCTTAAATGGCCATCCCGATGAAATCCAAGAAGCTGTTTTGTGCTTCTGGGTATCCGGTTGAGAAATTTGATGCTCTGAAGAAGGATAAGTCATTCGTCTGACAGCGTTTGCACCGATATATGGAATTTGCGCGGTTAATTACATGATTCCCAAAATGCAACTCAGAATTGTCATTATTTTTAACGAATTACCTCTTTAGGGCTACTTTTTCGGCTATTTACATCCGCTGAATTAACCTAACGTTCAATATTTCAGCACTGTGGCGACTTACACAAAAATGATTTTTCCCCTTGTCGTATCGTTCCCCGTTGTTGCATCTGCCATCGATAAAGTATCATGCAACAAATAACTATTACGGCTCTGTCACCTCTAATTTTATGGATAACAATATAAGAATTTGGTTCATTTGCTTCGTAGTGCTATTTGCTTTATCACAGCTATTCGATTGGGTACAGCAGCTTTATTTACCTTTACCTATCTATATTTTAGGTGGAGCATTTTTGGCAGTTGCTTCAAATTATGAAAAGCTTTTCGGTAGTTATCTGGGCGAATATTCAGGTGAAAATAATACTCAACAGCAATTAGATGCTGCTTCTCAACCTGAAGTATCAAGCTATGAGGATGCTTATCAATCTGAGGAAGTTGAAGAATTAGAGATTAGGGAATTGTAAAAAGAAGTAATACTTAAAATAAAATTTATTTAGCTTTGTTTATGTAAGAAATATATTCAACAAAACAAAATCCAGCGACTAAACCAGTAATTACCGCACCAATAATTACTCCTTTCATTAGACTAAATTTTCTTTGTCTTTTACAGCTTAGAATTAAAGGAATAACGTATAAAAGTTGATATAACCATACAGCACTAATACCGAGAGCAAGAGGTTCGTATCCTCTACCGAGCGGCAAATTAGAATTATCTGCTAGAAAAGCAAAAAAATACATTCCTAAAATACTAAGAATAAAGTTAGTTGATAATACTAATAAAATTCCCCCGATAATTGTCAACCAATCGTTACTGCGAGGATTAGGATTTCTGTTTGACATGGTTTTATTCTGTCAACGTATAAATATCAAAAAGCAGCCACCATTTACTAACGCTGTAATTACTGCACCAATAATTACTCCTTTTACGATGAAATTATTGCGTTTACGTTTAAGCCAAATACAAACTGGAATTACGTATAGCAGTTGCAATAGGAACAATCCGCCAAGCGCAAAGAAAAAACCTAAAATGGTATAGCCACCATAAATCATCTGTAAAATATAGCTAATCACAAATATTATTAAGATTGCTAAAGCGTGCATTCCAATTAGTAATAAGAGGCCTTGAATAACTCCCCTAATTTCATTTTGTTGCGACATAGTTATTTAGTTAAACTGATTATTAATTCCGATTATTAACTAAATCATACCCCGCGCTACCTTCGCGATAAAACATATTAAAAGTATCAAAAGGAATAATTCTACCGTCGGGGTGTACGATGTGAATGCAGGAACGTTTTACCGATCGCACATCAAAGTTAAAAGGATCGAGAAACTGCACAACCATCACCCGAAAGATATTTGAATAATTCAATCCTGCGGGTACGTTAACCATCGGCAAACAACACAAAAGCTGTTTTAATGAAGTTGCAGCGGAAGCTGGTGAATGACTTGTAGAAAACAACTCAAAAATCTTACTTTTTAACTCTTCATTCTGTTCGTAAAGTACGCTATTTGGCATCATTTCCACAAACGCTTCCGGATTAACTAATCCAGTTAAAGGTATTACTTTACCATTCAGTTTCAATGCATATCCCATAGCCAAACAATCGGGATGACAGGGAACCGGAAGAATATCTTCTGGTTTAAAATATGGACTTTGTTCTAAAATAGATCTGCGAACTTCTGTAAGCGTATATCTATCAGTTTTCGGGTTAAATCCTGACAATCTTCCCGCAGCTTGTATCGGTTGAAAAGTTACACCGCGAACGCATTTTTGCTGCAATCCGTATTCGATGATTTTACCGATTTCACCGTCATTTAAACCTTTTTTGACGGTAACAACCAAAGTTGTAGAAATATTATATTTATTTAGTTGCGCGATCGCCTTTTCTCTGACAATTCGCAAATCCGCTCCCCGCAACTCTTGTAGAGCTTCCGCTTCAAAGCTATCAAACTGTAAATATATCTCAATTCCCGGTATATATTGGGAAAGACGCTCGCAAAAAGCTTTATCTTGAGCAATTCTCACACCGTTAGTATTAATCATCAAATGCTTTATCGGTTTGCTTTTGACAATATCTAATATTTCAAAAAACTCAGGATGAATAGTAGGCTCACCACCGCTCAACTGCACAATTTGCGGTTCCCCTTCATTTTCTACAACCGCATCAATCATGCTTTCAATTAGTTTTAAACTGCGATGTTTTCGAGGTTGATGGGAATCCGAAAACTCTTCCACACCAGAATCAGCATAACAAATTGGGCAAGAAAGATTGCATTTATCAGTAACTTCGATTAAAGTCAAACAGCTATGTTGTTCGTGATCTGGACAAAGCCCGCAATCGTAAGGACAACCGTATTTTATTGGTGTATTAAACCGTCTGGGAATATCACCCGGCTTAATAAACTCCAGACACTTTTTATAATATTCAATATCGTCAGCAATTAAAACCTCTTCCCTTCCATGAGTGGGACAATGTTTAACTAAATAAACATAATCATCCTGAAAAATAATTTTTGCTTCCACCTTAACAAGACACTTTGAACAAACACTATTAGTCAAAGCATAGAAAAGATAATTACGACTAGGCATGGATAAAAGTTAGGAGTTAGGAGTTAGGAGTTAGGAGTTGGGGATGGCGCATCGGGCATGGGGCATAGTTAAGAGTTAGGAATTAAGAGTTAGGAATGTAGTGGGAGCGTCTCGCTCCCTTGAAAAAAATTCCCTGCCCCTCTCCCCCATCTCCCCCTCCCCATCAGCTTCCCTACTCCTTCTCCCCATTTGAGACAAGCTCTGAAAGTATATTTCCGGTCAAATCTAAAAGCTGATCTAGTAATAATCCGATAGCACCAATACAGATTATACCTTCAATAATGTCATCAACTTTACTTTGTTTATAAGCATTCCAAATGATAAAACCTAGCCCTTGATTAAGAGTCAACATTTCTATGGCGATCGCACTAAACCAAGCAATCCAAACTGCAAATCTTAAACCCTCAAATATATGGTTAATTACTAATCTAAAGTTTCTTCCTTGTTTACGTCCATGTCGTATTCCTTTAGCAGTATTAAGAATAATTGACCAAATGGCGCTAAAGAAAACAATTACAATTGCCGCAGCTTCAGCTTCTTTAAAAATGATTAGGGCAATCGGCAGTAAAGCGATAGGAACAATAGTATTTGGTACTTGAAGTATCCATTTACATATTTGATAAATAATTCTATTTAAACCAATTAAATAGCCAATCAAAATACCTAAAACAACAGCAGAAATATAGCCAACAAGTAATAATTGCAAGCTAGATAAAAGATTAAAAAAAATACTTCGTTCCATTATTTAAGATTTTATGCGGAACATTTTAGGGATAGTGCGACGATAATACAAAATTGCCATGAGACAAGCTGTTTGAATTGCACTTAATCCTAAAAAGGCATGAAAATCTGGTTTAATAAAATCTATCAGGAAGCGAAAGGTTAAATAAGAGATGAAATAAAATTGAAATAAATCGCCTTGTTGGTAGTTATAGCGACTGCGAAACCGTATAAATATAGCTAAAACAATTAAAAAAATAATTTCATATAGCTGCGTTGGATGTCGTGAAATGCCATCGCCAAAATCTATACCCCAAGGTAAATTGGTCGCAATTCCGTAAGTTTTATCGCTCAAACCAGTTAAAAAACAGCCAATTCTACCGATAGCAGTTCCCGCAATTAAAGGGTAAACAAATACGTCACCAGTTGACTGCTTGACACCGATAATTTTTTTAGTAATTTCTACACCAATTAATCCACCCAACAAAGCACCGACAACAGTTTTACCCTGCAAAAATAGGAATAAAAATTGTTGTCTATCTTGCCATAATAAATTAATGTGCTGTAGTAAAACCAGCAACTTCGCACCCAACAAAGCCCCTAACATTCCACCTACAACCACAGAAGAACGTTGAGTCGTAGAAATCGAATCTTGACGAACATTACGCAACATCAAACGAAACGCCACAGTATAAGCCAAAGACTCGAATAAAATATGTGGATGAATTTTAAAAAAGCCAAGAGAAATATAAATTGGGAATTGGGAATTAGGCATTGGGCATTGGTAATTGGTAATTGGTAATTAGTAATTTTCCCCTTGTCTCCTTGTCCCCCCCATCCCCCCATCCCCCATCTCTTATTTCCCCATCTTCCGTTTCATCTCATCCAACTCTGCTTCAGTTTCCCAACGAAGGAATTTTTCTTCTAAATCATCGTAGGTGTTAGAACTGGAGTTAGGATTAGAATAGGTGCTACTTGCGCTCCACCAGCCAGTATCTGTGTCCATACGTTGTTGTGATTGAGCTTTTGTACGTGCTGCTTGCGCTTGTGTGGCTTTGGTTTGTACTTCTTGTCGCCGTAATTGAATTTTTCGATATAATTCTTTGGCTTGGGTAATGCGTTCTTTTACACCTTGCATTTGCCCCCAAAGCTGGTTGCCTTGTCGCAATAATGCTGCTTCTCTTTCTTCCGCTTTTGCCGCTAAATCTTCTCTGCGAGCATTTTTCGCTTTTTGTACGCGGATATGCCATCTTTGGATTTCTTGCGCTGTAGACAATACTTCGTCTTGCTTGCGCTTTTCCTGTAGCTGCAAATCTGCGATTAATTTTAGAGTATCTTCTTCCTGCTCCCGTAACTGCTCCAATAGCGCATCTAGTTCCAAATGCGGGTTATTCCGCAGGAATTCTTCCAAACGACTTTCCAGAAACTTGCTCAAATCGTCAAATAAGCCCACTTTGCCTTAACTCCAAACGGATTCGTAATTAAATTTATTGTAATGATTATTATCGGTAATGCGAAAGGAGTTGTTGTAAGTTTTGAGTCAGTAATTAGTAGTTAGTAATTATCTTCCCCTTATCCCCCTATCCCCCATTTTTCCATCCTGGGTAATAGTAATTAGTCAACCCCAGGTTAGATAAACAAGTTTATTAAATCATTTAATATAACTGTACTTATTAATTGCAATAGCGATTTAGGTATATTTATATCCATTTTATTTATGTATTCGGTCGTATATAAAAATGAAAATAGCAGTATTAGGACATAGAACTTTTCCAATTAGCGAACCTTTTGCAGGAGGATTGGAACGTTTTATTTATACATTAGTACGGGGTTTACAGGGCAAAGGATGCGATGTCACTTTGTTTGCACATCCAGATTCAGATGCAAGTCTTAATATTGCTTCGACTTCTTTTATAGATACTTCTTTTTGTACTACTTCAGAAGAAAAATCCCATGAGTCTTTTTTGAGCATCATGGATTATTTAGATTACGATGATTTTGATATAGTTCATAATAACTCTTTAAATTATTTTCCTATAGTTCTATCAGATACTATCAATACTCCATTAGTAACTACGCTGCATACTCCACCCTTTCCACTACTTTCCAGCGCTGTCAAGCATCGAAAACGAAGAGGGAACTATATTTCTATTTCTAAATTCAACGCCGAAAGTTGGGGTTTAAATGATGGATTATCAAAAGTAATTTACAACGGTGTAGATGCCGATTTTTTTTCTTTTGCTAACAATAATTCACAAGATTTTGCAGTTTGGACGGGACGAATTATTCCTTGTAAAGGTACTCATTTAGCAATTGAAGCAGCGAAAAAAGCAAATATAAACTTGGTAATAGCAGGTCCAATTTGCGATTCCGAATACTTTGAAAAAGAAGTGAAACCTCATTTAAATGAAGGAATACAATATGCGGGACATTTAGGTAAAAATGAACTTGTATCGCTAATACAAAGCGCTTCCGTATGTTTATGTACGCCTATTTGGGCGGAACCCTTTGGCTTGGTTGTAATTGAAAGTCTGGCTTGCGGTACCCCGGTAGTTGCTTTTAACCGTGGAGCTATAGCAGAAATTATTGACGAAAATACTGGAATATTAGTAACTCCAGATGATACAGATGCTATGGCACGTGCAATAAAACAGGCTAAATATATTTCTCGATATGCCTGTAGAGAAAGAGTTCTCAAACATTTCAGTATTGAGGCAATGCTGTCAAATTATTTGCAAGTTTTTGAACGTATAGCAAACACTCGTATCAAAAGACAAAAATCATGCACATCGGCTACTACATCCATTCTCACGGCAAGGGGGGACACTTACAAAGGGCGCAGGAAATTGCAAAACACATTAAATCGGACGTAACTTTTTTAGGAAGCAATCTTTTAAATTCAGATGTTGCAAATAATTTCAATATCGTAGATTTACCTCCCGATGAGATTGAATATGTTCCTAACGTCGCAATTAACAAAAACTGCGAAACTCTTTCCTTTCACTACGCACCTTACGCAGCTAAAACATATCAGCAGCGAATGTTGAAGTTAGCTCAGTGGGTAGAAACAACTCAGCCCACATTGGTTGTAGTTGATGTTTCTGCTGAAATAACTCAATATTTTCGGCTTTTGGGAGTACCCGTAATCTCGATGCTTCAACATGGCGATCGCACTGATTCGGCTCATCTTTGCGGTTACGATGCAGCTTACAAATTACTCGCACCTTATCCCGAATCCTTAGAATCTGATTCTGTACCTTTGTGGAGAAAGCAAAAAACCATTTACGTTCCCGGTTTTTCGCGTTATTCGGGATATTCTTTGAGTAAATCACAAGCAAGAAAGAATTTAGGAATTACCCAACAGCAAAAAGTAGTCTTAGTACTCAAAGGAAGAGGAGGAGACAAACATTGTTTGCAGAGCATTTCGGAAGCTGCCTCATTTACTCCAGAATGGCAATGGTTTATAGTTGGCCCCATAGAGATTAACTGTAATCAATTACCAACAAATATATCTTGCGAAGGATGGCAACAAGACACTTTTCCTTATTTAAAAGCTGCCGACATTGTAATTGCTTCTGCCGGACATAATACTACAATGGAAATTGCTGAAGCCCAAGTTCCATTTTTATGCATTCCCGAAGAAAGACCTTTTAACGAGCAAAAAGTCAAGGCAGAATTATTAGAAAATATGGGTTTATGTCTTTGTAGTAATTCATTTCCTACAAATTATTTAGTTAAAAGTACTTTAGAATTATTGATAAAAATGGATACTTCAAAATGGAAAAATATAGTTTCACCAGATGGAGCTAAAAAAGCTGGAATGGTAATTGAATCAGAAGCTTTCAAAATACAAAATTATCTACTAAGTAAAACTTATTGTAGGGTGTGTTAAATGCACGATTATATTTAACTTACAAACGATAATTTATATTCCGTTTAACGTACCATCCGCGATTAGCCCTAAATCACCCTCATTCTGGAAGAGTGTAGCTATAGAAACAAAGCCCAGATGGTGCGTGGGCTAAATTATTTTCCTATGAACTCTCTTTTTTAAAACTCTCAATCTCTTCTTTTGAAGGCAATTTAGTTATTTCAATCTGATTATTTTCTAATTTAATATATCCCAACTCTGCAAACTGTTTCAACCACTTATCCATCGGCAAAAAATTCCATTTATCGTAAAAAACTTTCGCGTTTTCTACAATATCCGCCAAATGATTCAATGGAGGAGAATAAGAAGCGTGAAATTGATGATATGCTAAAGCGCTGATTTTATGAAAAGGAATTTTATGTAGCCGTGCAGTAAACGAAAAATCTGTATCTTCTCCACCGTAGCCAGTAAAACGGGTATCGAATCCGCCGATTTTAGTAAAAGTCGATTTTCTAATTCCAAAACAAAGCGACCAAAAAAACTCATATTTATGAATAACTCGTTGATTTCCTGCTAATTCTTCACCCTGGAGTTGGTGTGGTGCAGAATCAAAATTCAGCGTTTCAAAAGTCCATTGTTTGCGCCATTGAGAATGTAAATAACGAATTGAACCTTGATAAAGTGCATCTTCTTGCTCGAGATGATAAGTAAAGGTTTTAACTAAATCAGGATGAGGAATACAATCAACATCTAAAAAGATTAAAAAATGACCATTCGCAATTGAAGAAGCTTTCGTGCGTGCTGCGGCTAAAGGTAATTTATGAAGAGAATTAATTACAGAAGACTTAATTTTGAAAGGTGTCGGTGGTAATTCAGGAAGAGAATCATTCATGCATATAACGACAAGTTCCGAAGGATGCATTTTTGACTGAATCAAACCTTCAACTAAATTCTGTAAATGCGAAGTTCTTTGAGAGTAGAGCGTGCAAACTGATATTTTATGGTTTGTCATTACACCGCAAAATTATGACATAAATAAGGTTCGTAGTTGCGCTTTAGCGCCTCTTATCGGAAGCGCTGAAGCGCAACTACGAACCATTATATAAAACTAACCGATCTTTAATTTTGCAATCGAATTGTTACTACCAGATTTTACTATTTCAAATTCTGTACCCTGAATAACTGAATTTAAAAATTTTTTCCATTGACTAAATCCTTGTTTCTTATAATCAAAATCTGAAATTTGCTCTTTAAAAATCCTCTGAACTTCTGAAAAAGATATACCATCTTGTTTTAATGCAGTCTGGTAAGGCTCATTAGCTTTAAAATATTCTAAAACTCTCTGATACTTATTATTACTTGCTTGTGGTTCATTTATCGCTGTCGAATCACTTGTTTCTCTTCGATGTTGTGCTGGGGTCTGGTAATCGAACAAAGTAATCGCACACAGCGGGAAGCAACTTATTAGTTTGATTCTCATAAGCGCATCCAATGACTATTTTTCCATACTCATGCAGCTTTTTAGCCAAACAAGAAAATCCACCATCACCAGATACAATTGCAAAAACTTCTAACGAAGGTTTGGTGTGAATTAATTCAACTGCATCAATTACCAATTGAATATCCGCTGCATTTCTATCATTACTGAAGCCAAAAATCTGCATTGGCTCAATACCAAGTTGTTGAATTGATGGTTTTATTCTCTTTAATCTACCATCACTCCAGTCAGCATAAGCGTATTGTCCTGCTATTTGTTTAACTAAATTGTGTCTTTTTATCTTTTGTGTAATATCTTCCAAAGAAAAATCAAATTTAGGATTGCTATTTCCTTCTGTTAAATTTTCGATGTCGTATAGAATTACCGTATTAAAGCTTTGGGATGGCGATTTTATCTCTTGAATTGCCGAAACTATCGGTTGTAAGTCGATTGCTGATGCAGGTTGTTTTGGAGACTCCATTACTTTTAGCAATTGTGCTTTTAATTCGCAAGATTGCTGTTTTTCTTGTTGAAATTCTTCTGTTAAATTATTTATCTGAGCCTGAGCTTGAACGGTATTTTCTTTTAATTCGGTAATCGTTGTTGATAAAACACTTTGACGCTGTTGATAAGCATGAACTAACTTTTGCTGAATACCAGCCCAATCTTGCGAAGAAGCCTCATGAGTAATAACTGCAAGCGCTGATTCATAACCTGCGATCGCAATCTCTAAATTATTCGCATGGTTTCCTTGTTCAAACTTGTCAATTAAGTTACTAAACTTAACAATAAGCCTAGCGATGCTAACAGCTTTAGCTGGTTGGTTTGCAAATGTTCGGCTTGCGAATTTTCGCAGTTCAGATGCAAAAGTATTATCAAGCTTATCTAAATGCTCTGTTAGAAGCGGATATATATCTTGATTTTGGCTAACAGGTTTTAAAAAACGGAGTATTAAATCTTGATGCATTGCTGTAATCCCGATAATGCAACGATAGATTTAGTTTTCCCAAAATTTAATCGCATCTAACAGTAAGCAGTTATCAGTGAACAGTTATCAGTGAACAGTTATCAGTTATCAGTGATTCTTGAAATGGGACTGCGAGCATCTTGCTCGCTACCACTGATGGAGCTTGAAATGGGACTGCGAGCATCTTGCTCGCTTCCACTGATGGAGCTTGAAATGGTAGTGCGAGCATCTTGCTCGCTACCACTGATGGAGCTTGAAATGGTAGTGCGAGCATCTTGCTCGCTAGCTACCACCAACAAAGCGAGTGACTGAGTTATTTCATTCAACTGGGCGAGTGACCGAGCGAGCAAGATGCTCGCACTACTTGTTATTTCACCAACTCCTAACTCCCAACTCCTAACTCCTAACTCCTAACTCACAACGGTGTCACCCAATAGGTAACTCCCCGAATAATTTTCTTCTGAAAACCTAATTGAATTAATTTTTCTGCTGGATAACCGACATAACTCCAATGGGGTACGTCGTATTCTACGGTGCGATACCAACCATTTTTATTTAATGCTGCTATTTGCTTTTTGCTATTTGCTCTTAAGTCAATTGCTAATCCCCATAAATGTTGTGAAGCTCCTGGTGGTGCGACTGTACCTAAAATTCTTGTTTCTTTACCTTTTTTAACTAAGTCTAGTGTTCTGGAATTAGTATATTTTCTCCAAAATCTGGCAGTTGTAGCAAAGTTGCGAATACAGTCGCTTGCTCCATATCCAGATTTAAGCCGAAATCTTGCTTGACTGCGTGCTTTGTTTAAGGCATCGGCGGCTGATTTTTGTAAATAACAGTTTCTCGTACCTGCTACTTTGCCTTTTGTGATGGTGGCTTGAAATTTTTTCGTTTTTCCATCGTTACTAAAGACGACTTGTTTTGGTAGCTTAATTGTTGATTGTAAATTTACAAATGGCGCACCGTAAGCACGCAGCAAAATATATTCATAACTTTTGGGTTGAGGAATTTTTGGGAGCTGCGGAGTTAATGCTGCGATAAATCTTTCTTTAGCAGTTAAAGGCTGAGTTAAAGTCGGTGAAATGGTTGGTTTTGGTAAAGTTATTGGTTTTGGTGGAACAGTACATTCCTTGTTTAACAGTCTATTTACCAAACAGTTTTCAACAATTTCAATATCTGAACTTGTCTGGCTATAAGCAACCCGATCGCTAGCAGCTAAAATTACAACTAAATATGTAGCAATTATCAAAATAGCTACTTTGTTAAATGTTATCTTAAATCTTATTTTCATTTATTTTAAAGTAATGCTTGATACTGGAAACGCCTTATTTTATACAATAATTTTCATTTGATAATTCAATCAAATATCTTACACATAAGCTGTCGATCGCAACAATAATTTTCTTTTTATAAAAAAATAATAGTTGTTTTGCTGAGTATTTTATCAACACTGTACAATCATTAATTGACTGTATCGGTTAAAATTAGATTAATCCTAAATGATGCTGAACTCTAAGTAAGACCATGCACAATTGTGTTGAGTTCCAAGACTCTTTTGATGTCATAGTTGTAGGTGCAGGTCACTCTGGTTGTGAAGCGGCTTTAGCTACTGCACGATTGGGCTGTCGCACCCTGCTATTAACGCTTAACTTGGATAAAATTGCTTGGCAACCGTGTAACCCTGCTGTTGGTGGCCCTGCAAAATCTCAGTTAACCCACGAAGTGGATGCACTCGGTGGGGAAATCGGGAAAATGGCAGACCGTACCTACGTGCAAAAACGAATCCTCAATTCTTCGCGAGGTCCGGCTGTATGGGCTTTACGCGCTCAAACTGATAAGCGCGAGTATGCGTTGGTGATGAAGGAAATTGTTGAGAATCAAGAAAATTTAAGCATCCGTGAAGCGATGGTTACGGATTTGGTTTTGGGCGCGAATGATGATGTAATCGGCGTTCAAACTTACTTTGATGTGGCTTTTGAATGTAAAGCGGTTGTCCTCACCACTGGTACTTTTTTGGGAGGACGAATTTGGGTTGGTAATAAGTCAATGGCAGCCGGGAGGGCTGGAGAGTTTGCAGCAGAAGGTTTGACGGAAACTCTACAACGTTTGGGGTTTGAAACAGGTCGTCTCAAAACTGGAACTCCCGCACGAGTAGACAAGCGCACGGTTGATTACAGTAAAATGACTCCGCAACCGGGTGATGAAGATGTTCGCTGGTTTAGTTTCGATCCGGAAGTTTGGGTGGAAAAGGAACAGCTACCTTGTTATATGACGCGCACCACGGCGGAAACTCACCAATTAATCCGCGACAATCTTAATCTTTCTCCGGTTTATGGTGGTTGGGTAGATGCGAAAGGGCCGCGTTATTGTCCGAGCATTGAAGATAAAATTGTTCGCTTTGCCGATAAGGAAAGTCATCAAATCTTTATTGAACCCGAAGGAAGGAATATTCCCGAACTTTATATCCAAGGGTTTTCCACAGGTCTGCCTGAAAATTTGCAACTACGTATGTTACGTACTCTTCCGGGTATGGAGAACTGCGTAATGTTACGTCCTGCCTATGCGGTTGAGTATGATTACTTACCAGCAACTCAGTGTTTTCCCACACTAATGACTAAAAAAATCGCCGGTTTATTTTGTGCGGGACAAGTCAACGGTACAACTGGCTACGAAGAAGCCGCAGCTCAAGGAATAGTTGCCGGAATTAATGCTGCAAAATTTGTCCGCAACGAGGAAATGGTTGTTTTCCCCCGCGAGCAAAGCTATATCGGCACATTAATTGATGATTTATGTACCAAAGATTTGCGCGAACCCTATCGCGTATTAACTAGCAGATCGGAATATCGCTTGCTGCTGCGCTCCGATAATGCAGATCAAAGATTGACCCCTTTGGGAAGAGAAATTGGTTTGATTGGCGATCGCCGTTGGGGATTATTTAGCAGCAAGCAGGAGAATATAACCGCCGAGAAAGAACGGCTGTATGCAACGCGGGTTAAGGAAAATGATGAAGTTGGGAAAGCAATAGTGGCAGACACGAATCAAGTTATCAAAGGTTCAATTACCCTTGCCGACTTATTACGTCGTCCGAAATTTCATTACGCTGACTTAATTAAACATGGATTGGGAAATGTGGATTTACAACGTGCCGAAAAAGAAGGTGCAGAAATCGATATAAAATATTCAGGCTATTTAGCCAGACAGCAGAATCAAATCGATCAAGTTGCTCGTCAAGCAAATCGTCCCCTTCCTGGAGATTTGGACTATGACTCCATTAATACCCTTTCCAAAGAAGCACGTGAAAAGCTCAACAAGGTAAAACCGCTAACCATCGGACAAGCAGCACGGACGGGTGGAGTCAATCCCGCCGATGTAAATGCTTTACTTATATATCTAGAATTACGTAAAAACCATAGCCAGACTGAATCCCCAGCCTTAACATGAAGACAATCTTCATAAAGCACGAGTATAGTAGTATTTGTATTCAGGAAGACAGGTATGATTAATAACATACGAAAATTGAAAAAATCATTAATACCTCCCTGGTATATGTTGAAATAGATACTTAAACTTGATGAACTCTCCGTAACTGTCTCAGTGAGGAGCTGTTCTTTTTATTCACATTTACAACGGCTAATTTAAAAGGGCAATTCCAAAGGGCAAAGATTTCATAAATCGCCCTTAAGCAGCGAATTAATACCGATTAATACCGATTAATACTTAGAACCCATTATGTCTAAAACAGCTAGTAAAAATCTCGTAATACCAGAACCCTCCGAAGAGTTAATCGTCAGCGAACCTTGGACGATGGACACTTATGCAGATGGTTTAATGGATGAACTTTTTTCTGATATTGACTGCATTCTCGATCGGAAAGGTAATCTGAGCAAGCAAATAGTTCAACCGCAGCAGCAGTTAATCCTTCATCAAGCGACATTACCGCAGGTAGTTCCACCACCTACTGTTATCAGTCCCCACCCAGCAAGCCAAACAACGCCAAATTGAAGCTCAACTTGATAGCGTTTTACGTGGTAATGCCCCTAAAACAGCTAAAGTCAAGAAATCCCATCGAAAAATTTGGCGCAACCTCGGACAAATACTGAAAGTGGGAGCAGGTTTAGGATTGGCGATCGCTGCAATCAACTGGGCAATTAGCAACGGCTTTTTGAATCGTCTTACCTCCAAGTCGCTGCAATTTGCTTTGCAGGAACCAGCTTTACAGCAGAAAGTAATAGAAGCGTCAAACTCAGCACCCACCCAAGCCCAAATCAGATCGGACTTAGCAGACTATATGCTCGGTGCCCTAGAAATTATTGATAGACAGCAAGACACCCAAGATAGAGCATCCGCGAATAACATCGCTCGCGCAACTCCCGTACCGGCAAATCAAGCAACCTTAGCCTACGCAAATCAACCAGTTGCAAACCTTCCAGCGCCGAAGATTGCCAACAACGCCAAACCACAAACTCGCAACACCAGAGTTGTAGAAAGAATTTACATACCTGTATATCAAGCTCCGCAGCCAATGCGTTATGCACCTCCAGCAATAGCGCAAGCACCAGCACCAACACCTTTACCACCAGTAGAGACAGCATCCAAAGGATCGGCACCAAAACCATCTGAGGGCAAAGCCAGAAAAGCCGCACCCATAAAAGTAGCTAAAGCTAAAACACCGAAAACAATCAGCGCTTTTGCTTCTGTCAGAGAAATAAAGCCAGTAGCGGTAAAAAACAAACCCGTAAGCGTCAAGCAAGCTCCCGAAATACCTAAAATGAAAGCGGCAGCACCTATTGCACCAGCACCACAAGTTTCCTCAGCACCAGTTGAAAAGCCAGTTGAAAAAGAGCAAAAAGTAGCATCAGTTCCAGTTTCTTCTCACGTATTAGAAGGATTGTTAGAACTAGGAGAACAATCTGCGGCATTATTTAAAGTTAATGGCGTAAGTCGTCGCGTCCAAAAAGGCGAAAGCATCGGTGCTAGCGGTTGGAAATTAGTAGACGTAGCCAACGGAGAAGCCATCATTCGCCGTAACGGAGAAGTGCGTTCAATTTTCGCAGGACAGAAATTTTAATCAATTAACAATTAACAATTAACAATTAACAGGTAGTAATTGATAATTGACTAGATTGATTGTAGGGGTACATTAGGCTGTTATTAACAACATATCATCAGGGCACGCTTTTCAAAAGCATCTACGATAACAAATTTTGAATCAGTTAGCAGTTAACAATTGCTGATAGAAATTCATATGCAATAAATTAATTTTCTATGTTTTAAAGGTTCGTAGTAAGCGCTTTAGCGCCTCATAATTTGGACTAAAGTTCTTACTACTACTTGCCCACAATAATTCTGCTGGGTTCCGGGAGTGCGAGCCGGAAAGCTCGCTGATTGTCACGAGGGAGCGAGACGCTCCCACTACATTTTGATTACCCCGCAAAACTAATGTGGTGAAGTAGTAGTACTCCACCACGATAATTCTGCTGGGTTCCGGGAGTGCGAGCCGGAAAGCTCGCTGATTGTCACGAGGGAGCGAGACGCTCCCACTACATTTTGATTACCCCGCAAAACTAATGTAGTGAACTACTACTAACTATTAACCTTCAATTTTCCCACCCAAATCACCACTGCTCAATGATAACTGTTAACTGATTTACTGCTCTACCCAAACAGAAACAGAACCACCATTACAGCGAAATTCAGCCCAACCCCACTCGTTAGTAGAAACGGGTTCTTTGACGTGTTCGGTTAAGTCATAAAATTTGGTATTGGATTTGCCGACTTCCATCCATTTACTTCCCCCCGCACCATTGCTCATAATTACTGCCATTGCTTGAGGATGTTCTTTATTACCTAATCTTGTCCATCCGATAATGTCCCAATGGTCAAAGTAATTATACTGATAGCCATAGGCAAAATGTTTGCGAGCATAAAGGAATTTATCAATCAGCCACTGATGGGAAGGTAGATAAATCGGATAACGATTGCCATCCCTGCCATAGTCTTCATATTCCGCACCGTAATAATCGGCATAGAATACACAGGGATAACCTTCTTGACGCAGTAAAATTAAAGCATATGCCAAAGGTTTAAACCAAGGTTCCACAGGGGCTTCCAATGCCTGCAACGGTTGTGAATCGTGATTTTCGACAAAAGTAACCGCATGAGTGGGACGTTGCTGTACAAAGGTATTATCAAAAATGCGGCGCATATCGTAGCTTTCACCGGATTTACTGGCGTAGTGGAAATTATAGTGCAGTGGTACGTCGAAAAGCGACATTCTTCCACCCACCGCATCAGCAAACCAGTGCAAAGTATTGATATCGTTATACCAATATTCACCAACTACAAATAAATCTTTCCCAGCATGACGTTCCATTTCATCCAGCCATATCGGGAAAAACCACGATGAAATGTGTTTGATAGCATCCAAACGAAAACCATTTACACCCGTTGTATCGAGATACCATTTACCCCAATTAATCGCTTCATCTTGGACTTCCTTGCTTTGAAAATCGCAATCGCTTCCCATTAAATAAGAGAAATTGCCGTTTTCCAAAGCAACATAATCATCAAACACCTTACCTTCGAGTAGATATATAGTTGAAGAATCTTGAGTATATTCGTCATAATCTACTGCATCAAAATGCCACCAATGCCACTCAAACTGAGAATATTTACCTTTTCTACCGGGAAACTTGTAATGGGTATAGCATTTTATATCTCGCATCCCACCTTGAGGATTTAACCTGTCATTTTGAGAAAAGGGAGTTGCTTTAGCAATTTCTGTATCATCACCACCAATGCGATGATTTAACACTGTATCTGCATAAACTTCAATTCCCGAATTTTGCAACGATTTGACAGCATCTACATATTGCTGGCGGGTACCATACTTAGTACGAACAGTTCCTTTTTGTTCAAATTCTCCCAAATCGTACATATCATAAACAGCATATCCCACATCGTAAGTTCCACCCATTCCCTTATAAGCAGGTGGAAGCCACATAGCCGTAAAACCCGCTTTGGCTAACTCTTTGGCTCCTGTATTTACCTTATCCCACAGCGTTCCATCACCGGGAATATACCAATGGAAATACTGCATCATCGTACCGTTGATGTTTGACATAAGGGTGCTGCTGATAACTGTACATTAAGCACTATAATCTCTTAAAGAGTAATAGGCAAAAATATCATTAACTGATGCAGTTATTTCGGATGAGGAATAGATTGCAGACGCGAAATATCGCGTCTCTACAAATATTTAAAATCTAATAAGTAGTTAAGCCTGCATTATTTATATAATTACTATTCAGTTATATAACTGTTCCCTGTTCCCTACTCCCTATTCCCTATCCGAACAAAATGTTAAATTAATTTTGCACGAGTACTTATTATCTATTCCCAAGTCGCCACATCTCGAAATACTTGAGGAATTTCTGTCGATTGAGGAAATTCTAATATCGTTTCCCTAACACCCAAATATCCCGATTCAGTAAAAGACATTAACATCCTTCCCAAAGCAAACCAAACCTCACTTTCATACTCCCAATCACCATAACGCCCTGCTTTTCCCGCAATCGATCGCAATGCCCAAAAATAACTATTTCTCACCACAGAGCCGCCTTTTTTATACTCTGGCACATCTTCGTGGCTTATAAATATTAAATCGTCTTCAATTCTGGCTTTCATAAAACAAATTTGGGAATTGGGCATTGAGAATTGGGCGTTGAGCAGTAAGCAGTTAGGTAGGAAGTATTATAAGTGCTTAGGCAAAATTAATTATATATTGTCATTGCGTTCACGTTCACGAAGCATTCACCTGTTTCCCGGAGGGGCTCTCGAAGAGTAAGGTGCGGCTCATCGCAAGGGCTTGAAGTTTTCGGAATGTACAATTAATTTTGCACAACTACTTAAATAAAACAGAGGGTTGGTATTCTCCGCTATATTACTCCCTGGTTCCCATTACCTATTACCCAATCCCCCATGCCCTATCCCCAATGCCCAATCCCCAAATTATCAGCAATTTCCACTTTCGCAGTCATTTGCTTTTGCACGGTTTCAATTAATTTTATCGTTCTTTGATAAGCTATTGTTTCTTTTCTATTTATAAAATAAGCTGCGGCTGTTTGTAAGTCTTTAATTGCAGCTTGAGAATAACCAAGATTATGGTAAGCTACACCTCGATTGACATAAGCGATCGCACTTTTGGGATTAAGCTTAACTACTTCGCTAAAATCACGCAAAGCTCCCCGATTATCTTTGTTTCTAGCACAAGCACAACCCCTGTTAAAATAAGCTCTATCGTCTGTTGAATTTAAACGAATTGCTTTTGAAAAATCAAGCAAGGCAGCTTGTAAATTTTGCAATTCTAAATTAACTAAACCCCTATCGTTATAAATATCCCCTAACGAAGTTGAGAATTGAGGAGTTTGAGTTAATGCCAGATTATAATCTTGGATTGCTTTTTGATGATTCTTCAATGCAGCATTAGCTATACCTCGGTTATAGTATGCTCGGAAATCATAAGGTTTAAGTTTAATAGCTTGGTTATTATCTAAAATCGCAGCTTGATAATTTCCCAATCTATACTCAGCAAGCCCTCGATTTAAATAAGCTTCAGTATTATCTGTAACAAAATTTAAAGCTGCCGTACAATCTGTAACTGCATTATGGTATTCTTTTAATTGAAGATAAGCTAAACACCGATTGCTGTAAGCTAAATTAAAATTACTCTTTAACTCAATTGCCTGAGTAAAGTCTTCAATAGCTTTTCTATACTTACCAAGTTGAATATTTTTTGCTCCCATTTGTAGCAAATCATCTGCTTCAAATTGATTGGAACTTGGTAACGAATGTACGGGAGAAATTATAAAAAAGCAGTTAATCGCGACAATAACAATAAAATTAATTGCAAATCGATACCAGCAATTCATAAGTAGTATTCCTATATAAAGTTAATAGGGAAAGCCGCACCCTAGAAGGGTGAGGCTAAACAAACAAAGCCCAGATGGTGCGTGGGCTATAAGTATATAAATATTCTTAACCTTAACCCACGTTAGCGTAATGTGCCCGTCAGCAAAGCGTCTCCCTTTGGGAGATAGGGCATAGGTGGGCTTCGTAGTATTAGCCCCAGGCTTAGAGCCTGCGGGCTTTTTTAGCAAATTACTTTTATCTTTACTACCAACCGGCTTCAGCCTTAGACAAAACGTAAGCAGCTACATCTTGAATTTGTGTATCTTTCAAACGTCCTTTGAAAGCAGGCATCGCATTTTTACCATTAGTAACCTGAGTTACGATGTCTTCTATCGAATTCATACCATACTTTTCCAAATCCGCCTTACTTAAGCTCTTATTAGCTTGAACCAAATTTCTACCACCTGCATGGCAAGAAGCGCAATTAGCATTAAATACAGCACCACCAGCAGCTGCATCAGCTAAAGCAGGGCGATTGAAAGCGAAGCCGAAAATGACCGCGCCTACTAACAATATTGATAAAATCTTCTTCATTTTGTGTTCTCTCTAGGAATCAAGGATGATTTCGTACAATTCCAACTAATATTTTCTGATTCGTAACTTGGAACGTCAAATGACAAGCTGTCATAGTTGGGCATGGTGCATAGGGCATGGGGCATAGGGCATAGGGCATTGGGGATAGAGTATGGCAATGTTTAAGTTTTGTGAAGCTATGTGAAGGGGAGGGGGAGATAAAGAGACAAGGGGAAAAATTACTTCCTACTTAATACTCTCAATGCCCCATGCCCCATGCCCAATTACCAATTACCGATTACCAACTCCTAACTCTTTCAAACTCTCTCCGGTGACGCGACAAATGCGCCAATCTTCTAAAATGTCTGCTCCCATGTGGCGGTAAAATGCTTTTGCTGGTTCGTTCCAATTCAAAACGCTCCATTCCAATCTTCCGCAATTTCTTTCAATTGCAATGCTGGCGAGTTTAGTTAAAAGCGCTTTACCAATACCTTTTTGACGAAATTCTTCTAATACGAATAAATCTTCTAAATAGATTCCCGGTTGGGTCAGAAAGGTTGAATAATTATGAAAGAATAAGGCAAAACCGGCAGCTTTTCCGCTTGTTTCTGCTAATATTGCCTCGGCATATTTTTTTGAACCAAATAAATGCTCTTTGAGTTGTAAAGCACTACCAGTTACCGCATCTGTTAGTTCTTCATATTCTGCCAATCCTTTAATTAATTCAAATAATACGTCGCAATCTTCTGGTTGAGCTAAACGTAAAATTAAATCGCTATCAGTCGTCATTTAGTTATTTAAAATACGAAGGACGAAGTGTTCAGTATGAAACAAAGACATCTTAAATACTGGGGAACTTTACAAAAGTTTTTATTCCAGTGTTTGTCTGCGCGATGGTGACATTATCTTCAGCCCCCTGACAATTTCTTCGGGGGTTGCCGTTCCATTTGCGACTTTTGGCATGATATTCATAAGCTCTAAAGCTAAATCTGTTTTGATTCCCGAAGCTTCTAGACGCTTTAGTTCCAAAATATCAATACCTACTTCTAATCCTTCTAAATACTCTTCTACGGTAACTCCAAAGTCCTGAATCTCTGGCATAGATACAATTCCTTAATTTCTAATCTCTAATTTCTAAATCTATTTCTACGTTTATTTTCCCGCAATAATGGGATATCAAAGCTATTTACTTTGATATCGTTAATTTAATTATTGTTAACTTAGAATGCATTAAACACTCAGTTTTAAGAGGTAATAATATTTTTATATTCGTTTCAGCAGCATAAATTCTGGTGAATAGAATTCGCTCCTACACCGCTCATTATCCACCTCCGTGGACTAATAAATTAAACCCGTGTTAGCAAAGCGTGTCTGTTAGGACATAAACAAACGGGTTTTGCTTGTGTAGTAAAGCCACTGCGTTGCGCGGGAGCAAGCGCGTTGTAGCAAGTGGCGTGCGGTTTCAACCGCCAGATATTTTTCAAACATCCTCTTGAGAGGACTAAAGAAAAAAAGTGAGATGTTAACTGCTAACTGTTCGCTGTTCGCTGATTAAATCAACCAACCTTTCAAACGCTTAGCAATATGGGGGGACGGCGCAATTTACGCATTGCTTTACTTTGAATTTGTCTTACTCTTTCGCGGGAAAGGTTGAACATATTGCCAACTTCTTCTAAGGTGCAAGGTTCGCTACTTGCTAAACCGTAACGCAAGGAAATCACGTCTTTTTCCCGTGGAGTTAGTACGTCTCCTAATACTTCCCAAATCTCCTGACGCATCATGGTTTCGTTCATTCTTGCTTCTGGAGATTGGTTGTCTTCGTCTTCCAACAAATCCATCAACTCGGTATCTTCTTCTTTACCGACACGGTGGTTTAAGGAAAGCGCTTGACGACGCAATTGTTGTAATTGACGCAATTGATTGGCTGGTATATCTAATACTTCTGCCAATTCTTCTTCGCTAGGATTCCTGGATAATTTTTGCTTTAATTCTCTCTGTGCTTTCTTGAGTTTATTAAGCTTTTCTACAATATGTATTGGTAAACGAATTGTGCGAGCATCATTGGCGATCGCCCTTGTAATTGCTTGACGAATCCACCAGTAAGCGTAGGTTGAAAATTTGTATCCTTTATCGGGATCGAATTTTTCAGTAGCTCGATTTAAACCCATTGCCCCTTCTTGAATCAAATCTAGAAAGGGAACTCCACGATTAAGATACCGTTTGGCGATGGAAACCACAAGACGCAAGTTAGAACGAATCATTTTGCGCTTGGCGACTTTACCCTGGTACAAGCGATGCTCTAAATGCTTTTGAGTAACCCCCATTTCTTGGGCTATTGCCGCTTTATCGGGGGAATATCCTAATTTTTCTTGGGCTGATGCTTGTGCTTGTCTGACTTCTTCGAGGATGCGTACTCTTTTAGCTAACTCTACCTCTTCATCGGGCTTGAGCAGTGGATAACGCGCCATTTCTTTGAAAAACGCCCCTACAGCATCATCGTACTCAGTTTTGTTATATCCTGTAGGTCGCGCGGCTGCTAAATCATCACCACTGTTTGATTCATGTTCAATATTTTGAGCAATTAAAGCTTCGTCGTCTGTCACTACTTCTAAAACGTTAATTGCTTCAGATTGATTCTTATCAGCAACTTTCTGCATACTTTCCATCTTTCCCAATTGTGCAATACTCATAGTTTTTTTAATGGGGGATTGTTGCCTGCGGACCGTAAATAGCGAAAGTGACAGCTACCGCATTGACATCTAAAGCTGAAATTTTTCATGCTTTATCTGCCTTTCACTCGATTTAAAAACATACTTGGTGGCTTTATAGCTTAACTTTTACTTTTAAAGTAAAGCTTGATAATTTAATAAAGCTATATCCCACTCATATGACGTAGTTATGCTTTTCACCTGCAAATATAAACTTAATTAACTGTTGTAAATATATACTTCACTTTTCTTCTCTAACAGAAATTTCTTCTTTCCACCTCCCAATTTTTTTATTTACTCAATAAATATAAAAAAATAATCTATTACCGCCCTTATGTTCAGTTTTACTATGTTTATCTTAATACTTTTAGGCTTTTATGTTGAATAACTGTCTAAGCGAATGCTATATGCTTTATGCTTTATTGAGTCAATACGTGACTTTAGACAATCTTGCTCAATTTATCTAAAATATTGCAAGCGAAACTCTAGGAATTTATTTCCTATGTAAAAGCATCTCATATACCGTCAAAGCTGAATATCTATCAATAGAGAGATTAGCCCTATTCCTTAATTGGTAAAGGGGGGCAAGAATTAAGGTAAAGAACTGAGATTATTTGAGTTCAGATGTCTGGTATCAAAAAGTCATTAGCTATATGGTTTATGTAAGGTTTGTTTATGAGATTACATCTAACGGAAATTTATCAAGTATTATGTCAATTGAAAGTATTCCGAAATACATTTTAACTTATCCATAGGAGATTCTTAATAGTTGAATAAGTTAATTCAATTTTGTTAAACGGATATTGGTAATTATCGTTCGGTAAAATAAAAAATTATGTATACAAACAACGCAGCTTTACCAACTGCGATTGCGGCTGCAAATCAAGGCGAATATACTCTGCGAATTCCCTCTTGCCAATGGGTTGAAGTGTTGGTGGACTGTCCGGGAATGACGGGATTCTTAACTTACGGATTACCTGCTGGGTTAGAAGTAAAACCAGGAGATATTTTGAGCGTGCCATTAAACAGGCAAACTGTTGGTGGAATAGCGATTCGTAAATTAACAAAGCCTCCCCAAGATATACCAATAGAAAAAATTCGGAATATAGAAGATGTAGTTAGCACCGGATTTTTCCCAGATTTTTACTGGGAATTATTAAATCGAGTTGCAGCATATTATTATACGCCTTTAATTCAAGTAATTCGCGTTGCTTTACCTCCGGGTTTATTAGGAAAATCTCAACGTCGCGTTAAACTTGTTTCTCATCAAATTTCTCATAAAAATAGTTCCATTTCTTCGCCTGTTTCATTTTCCCTTTCCCCCGCAGCCAGAAAAATTCTTGATTTACTTGAAGCTCAACAAGAAGGAAATTACAGTTTTGTTTATTTAAGTCGGCAAGTTCGCGGTGCTTATCGTGCGGTAAGAGAATTACGAAGATTTGGTTTAATAGAGACTTATTTAGAAGCACCTCGTTTAACAAAACCAAAATTGCAAAAAGCGGTAACATTAATCGCAAGTAATTTTGCAGCAGATTTAACCACCCGTCAAACAGAAATTTTAGAAGTACTTCGGCGACGCGGTGGCGAAATGTGGCTAACCGAATTATTACAAACCTGTAGTGCCGGTTACTCGACTATAAAAACCATAGAAAAGAAAGGTTATGTTGCCGTAGAAGAAAAAGAAGTTTTGCGAACCGAACTTGGCGAAAATGCAGATCAAACATTCGCCGGCGGGCAAGCAAAAAACCTTACATCAGCCCAACAAATAGCTTTAGAAACGATAAATAATATTAATAGATATGCATCGATTCTATTACATGGAGTAACAGGTTCCGGAAAAACAGAAGTATATTTGCAAGCAATTGCACCTTTATTAACAGCAGGTAAATCGGCATTGGTATTAGTTCCCGAAATCGGACTAACACCGCAACTAACCGATCGCTTTCGTGCTAGATTCGGCAGCAAAGTCAGTGTATACCATAGCGCTTTATCCCCTGGCGAACGTTTCGACACTTGGCGACAAATGCTAACAGGAGAACCTCAAGTAGTCATCGGCACCCGCAGCGCCATTTTTGCACCGTTACCCAATCTCGGCTTGATCATCCTAGATGAAGAACACGATTCCTCATTCAAACAAGATTCCCCCATACCCACCTACCATGCTCGTAAAGTTGCAGTTTGGCGAGCAGAATTAGAAAATTGTCCTTTAATATTGGGTTCGGCAACTCCCTCTTTGGAGACTTGGGTAGCTGCGGGGAGAGGGGGAGAGGGGGTAGAGGGGGTAGAGGGGGTAGAGGGGGTAGAGGGGGAAGAATTATTACTCAATCCCCCATGCCCAATCCCCCATGCCCAATCCCCATCTTCGTACTACCTTTCACTTCCAGAGCGTGTCAATTCTCGCCCATTGCCTCCGGTGGAAATTGTAGATATGCGGGAAGAATTGCACCGGGGAAATCGTTCTATATTTAGCAATCCTCTACAACAAGGTTTACGAGAGCTTATTGAAACCGGGCAGCAAGGAATATTATTTATTCATCGTCGGGGGGACACAGTACTTTTGTTTCTTGTCGTAGCTGCGGATATGTAATGGAATGTCCCCATTGTGATGTGTCGCTATCCTATCATCAGCCTAAAGCCGGAGCGCCGCAGGTTTTACGCTGTCATTATTGCAATTACGCAACTCCCCATCCTAAAAATTGTCCCGATTGCTGTTCCCCTTATTTAAAATTCTTCGGTAGCGGTACCCAAAAGGTAGCGCAAGAGTTAGAAAAACAGTTTCCTGAATTAAAATTTATCCGTTTCGACAGCGACACCACCCGCAACAAAGGAGCGCATCGCACATTATTAACCAGATTTGCTAAAGGTGAAGCGCATTTATTAATCGGAACCCAAATGCTCACTAAAGGCTTAGATTTACCCCAAGTAACTTTAGTCGGAGTAGTTAGCGCCGATGGATTACTGCATTTATCAGATTACCGTGCCAGCGAACGCGCTTTCCAGACTTTAACCCAAGTTGCCGGACGTGCGGGTAGAGGTGAAGACCCCGGAAGAGTTATAATCCAGACTTACACTACAGAACATTCAGTAATCGAAGCAGTACAGCAACACGATTATCAAACTTTTATTCAAGACGAATTAGAACAGCGAGAAGCTTTAAATTATCCACCCTACGGTAGATTGATTTTATTGCGGTTAAGCAGTTTCGATTCCATTCAAGTAGAAAACACCGCCACAGAAATCGCCGAAAAACTTCTTCAGCGATCGCACATCGATATATTAGGGCCAGCACCAGCAAGTATATTGAGAGTAGCAAACCGTTATCGCTGGCAAATCCTATTAAAATTTGCTCCCGAAGACTTACCGGAATTACCAGACTGGGAAGAAATACGTCAGATGTGCCCGAATTCCGTTATTTTAACAATTGACATCGATCCCCTGAATATTATGTGATGGGGATTGGGGATTGGGGATTGGGAATTGGGAATTGGGGAAAATTTTAACCTTTAACCTTTAACCTTTAACCTTAGTTACTGCTCACTGTTAATTCCGCGACTCTCTGAGCTAAATGATCTGCCTGAATTGGCTTGGCAAGATGTAGGTTAAAACCAGCTTGTAAAGATTCTTTTTGATTTGTTTCTCCTGCATAAGCGGTTAGTGCGATCGCAGGTATTTTTGCGCCTTTTTTGGGGGGTAGCGCTCGAATTTGACGCATTAATGTATGTCCGTTTACTTCCGGCATGGCGATATCACTGATCAGCAAATCTGGTTTATCTTGTAAAAATAATTTAAATGCTTCCGGGGCAGATGTGGCTGTTTCTACTGAAGCTCCGTAGGTTTCAAGGACAAATTTTAAAAATTCTAAGTTGTCTGGCTCGTCGTCTACTATAAGAATCTTTATACCGTTAAAATCTAAATCTAAATCTGCTTTATCTTTATTATTAGTTTCGCTATAAGTTTCTACATGGGATGTTAAAGGTATCTCTACGGTAAATATCGTACCTTTGCCAATACCCGGACTTTCTACTTGAATGTTACCACCGTGAAGTTCTACTAAATGTCTGACTATGGCTAACCCTAATCCCAATCCTCCAGTATTTCTAGTACTGGAACTGTTTTCCTGACGAAAGTAATCAAATACATAAGGTAAGAAATGAGAATTGATTCCTTTCCCCGTATCCGCAATTGTAATTTTGGCTTGAGAATTATTGCAGGTTAATTCTACATTTACTTTTCCTTTTGAAGGAGTAAATTTCACTGCATTGGAAAGTAAATTCCAAAAAATTTGCTGTAAGCGGTTAGCGTCTCCTTCAACAAATGCAGTTTCTGAAGAAAATTTGGTAATGATTTCAACAGATTTTGCATGAGCGGCTAAATGCACGGTTTCAATTGCAGCTTTGATGATATTTATCAAGTCAATGCTAACTGGATTTAGCTGTAATTTACCGCGCAATATCCGCGAAACGTCAAGCAAATCTTTGATCATTTCTGCTTGCAAGGAAGCATTTCGCTCAATTGTTTCTAATGCTCGATCGATTTTTTGAGGTGGAATTCTATTAGAGCGTAAAAGTTGAGTCCATCCTAAAATTGGGTTAAGTGGGGTTCGCAATTCGTGGGAAAGTACCGCTAAAAATTCATCTTTTACCCGGTTTGCTGCTTCGGCTTTTGCTAGTAATCTAATTCTCTCTAATTCGGCTTGTCTACGTTCGGTGATATCTCTTAAAGTAACTAAATTAGCAGTTTCCCCCTGCCAGTTTACTTTTACCACGCGCATTTGTGCGATTAATTCTCTTCCCGTACCCGTGGAAATATCTACCTCGCTATTATCTTCACCAGCGACGGGAAAGCCAAATAATTCTCCTAAAAGTTCTTCTTCTTGACGATTAAATAGTTTCAAAGCTGCGGGATTGATAAACTTGACTATTCCTTTTTTATCTACCACCACTATCCCATCTGGATTTTTGGTAATTAGCATCCGCAACTGCTTTTCGCTCTTTTTGAGCGCAGCTTCTACTTTTTCTCTACGAATACTTTCTGTAAGTCTATGCTGACGTTGCTTTTTTAGTTCTGTTGCTTGAAAGAATAAACGCTGCTGTAAGTCAGTCAAATAAGTACTACATTCTACTTCGTTTGACTCACAACGTGGCGATCTAATTATATTAAGCGTTTGTTGTACTACCGATGCAAGTCGTGGTGATTGATTTTTACTTATATAGTCGGTTGCTCCTGCTTTGATACAGGTTACTGCATCGCGTGCGCTATCAACACCATTAATAACTATAAATGGAAGGCTTAATTGCTTTTCTTTTAATAATTCTTGAGCTATCAAAACATCCAACTTTGAATGCTGATAATCTGCTACGATAATTTCTACGCTTGAATCTAAATAAGCTAAATAATCTTGTTCATTTTCTACTTGCTTTGCCACCGGATTAAAGTCGGCTTCGCGTAATAATGATAATATTTTTTCGCTTTCTTGGGCAGAATCACACAGCAATAATAAGTTTATTGGAACTGCCATAAATACCATTTAATCACTTAATAGCTTATATTTTTGAGTTTATATTTTTGGCAAAAACTAACTTACTGTAATCTAGAACGCATATTTTTCCTTTACCAAATTAAATAATAACTATACAAAGTATCTCTATACCCGTTTATTTCTATCACGATATTTATTTAATCTTTGTCTACCCTAAGAATTATTTATTCATTATTTTATATAACCATAGAGCTAATTACTCTTACGATTCTTCTTGAAATAATTCGCTCAGACGGTTAACTTCATCTTGATCTACATACATTGGATTACCAGACAAAATTCCCGTAACGTTGCGGAAACTTCTACCAATATGCATCCCTCGATCGTCTATTGTAAATTCGCGAATTTGCTTGTCATGCATCGAACCCCGCATTTTGATTACCGCTAACCCTCTTCTAACTTCACCGTAAACTTCAACATATCGCAGTAAAATAATCGTATCGGTACTTGTAGAAATGTGGGATTCCGTTACCGAATTACCACCTAATAAAGTCGGAGCAGTGGCAGTGTAAAGCCCAGTCATTCCTTGTCCCTCTAACTGTCGCATTCAAACTGGCAATAAATTCTCGAAACCCATCGAGCGTGGCTACTTTTTCCAAAGCCGTCAAACTGTCTATTACTACACGATGGGGTTTAAATTCTCTTATCGCTTCCTGCATTTTTATTAGATGATTTTCTAATCTAGTTGATTCCGGATAGCGAAAAATAATTTTTAATAATCCTTTTTCCTCGGCTTCTTGGAAGTTTGTTCCCCAGCCCCACGCATTTCTCATCAACTGATGGCGATTTTCTTCAAACGCAAAATAAATGCAGCGGTCGTCATTTTTGATTCCAGCAGCGATAAACTGAGTACAAAGTAAAGTTTTACCCGTACCAGTAGCACCACTAGCTAAAACAATTGAATCGCGATAAAAACCACCACCGCACATTTTATCGAGTTGATCGTTACCGCAAGAAATGCGGATAATAGATGAATCCTTATCCTCCGGAGCCATCGCCGAAAGAGGAATAGCCACAAACCCTGTATCGGTAATAATCGTAAATGGGAACTCCCCTTGTTGATGGGAACTACCGCGATATTTAAGAATTTCTAAAGTCCGACGACGCTTTTCTTCAATCAACACGTTTCGTAGAATAATCACGTTGTCTGCGACATACTCTTCTACACCGTGAGTGCTGATTGGGCCGTATTCCTCATTGCGTTCTGATGTTAAAATTGCCGTACTGTTAACATCTCGTAAAGCCGAAACAATGATAAATAAATCGTCGCGAATTTGAGCTTTATTAGGTATATAGCTAAAAATTGCTCCCAAAGAATCTATCGATACTCTAGTAGCTTTTACTTTATCAATAGCATACTGAATTCGAGCCAGCAAAGGACTTAAATCGTAATCTCCACTAACGTAAGGATTTTTACCAGGCTCGGGAGAAGCATCAACGAAAATCCACTTACCTTCTTTTTCCCACTTTGCAATATCCCAACCAAAACCGCGCATATTTTTGCGAATATTTGGGGGAGATTCTTCAAAAGTAACGTAAACTCCCGTTTCTCCTCGTTTTATTCCTTCAATCAAAAACTGACAGGAGAATATTGTCTTACCGCTACCCGCACTACCAACTACCAAAGTAGTACGTCCAATTGGTAATCCACCTTCAGATATCAAATCGAAACCTGGAATTCCTGTTTCTAACTTTTCTAGATTTTGTCCTACTTGAGGCATTTTAAAAATATCTTGTAGATAATTATCTAATTCGTCTTTTATAGTTACTCGCTAAATATATCATGCTTTTTGCTGTTAATTCCCAACCCCATTAAAACGGTTTTTACATCAGATAGATCCCCGATAATTCTAACTAATGGTAAAGGTAATTCTTTAATTAAAGTTGGTGTAACAATAATTTTTTCTTTTTCGGCAATATCGGGTTGCTTTAATACATCAATAATCAAAATTTTATATTTGTTAGGAAAATGTTCTTGACATAATTCCTTAAGGTTAGAAATAGCTCGATCCGACCGAGGCGTATCTCCTGTTACATAAAGCTTAAGCACATATTTTTTCTCTAAACTACTTTTACACATTATTAAACGTATTTGTTACTATTTTTTTATAATTAATTTCATTTAACCAGACTCTAAATTGTTATTGTTAATCTTATCAATACTAATTTTATTCAATCCGATAAAGTATTTTCGGTAATAAGCTGTTAAATAACCCATCAACTCCAATATTATTAAACGTGCTTCTTTTGCATAACTTTGAGACTTCCGAGGATTACGATCGGTTTTCTCTTTCAGAACGGCGGTATGAATTTCAATTGTATCTCTGGGTGTAGCCTGCATAAAGCCTAATTGTCTTGCCAAAGCATTAAGTTTTTCGGAGGTATTATGCTTAACTTTGTAAGCTTTCTCTTCTAAAGCTAAATCCATAATTTCGCTGTAATTTTGTACTAGTTCTGCAAAAATATCCGGTTTGCTTTCTCGTAAAGATTCCAATCCTGATAGATTAGCGTTTGCAGAAGTGGATGCTGCAAAAGCCTCAAGTTGCTCAAACTCTACCTTCTGTTGTTCATTTTGCTGCTGCTTTAAAATATTTACCTGCTGCTGTCGTTCGATTGCCGAACGAATAGCATATACTAGTAAATTAGTATCAATTTCAGTTTTGTGTAAATATCCGATTGCACCTAATTCCAAAGCTTTAATAGCAGCGGCTTCATCCAAAATGGTATAAACAATAATTGGCAATTTAGGCGCAGCCTCTAACATTCCCGCCAAAGTTTTAATTCCGCGACTATCGCTAAGCATTAAGTCTAAGAAAATAACGTCGATATCGTTAAGTGATAACAGCCCCAATCCATTCTCTAAAGATTGAGCAACAATTACCTCAAAACCTTGTTTAAACGAAGAAGACTTAGCTTTAGATAGCAATCTGCGGAAATACTCTATCTCCTCGGGTTCATCCTCAATTAAAAGAACTTGGCAACGATGATTCAGCATAAGCTATTATTAGTTATCAGTAACTTGTTACAGTAACTATTTATCAGTTATCAGTGACTAGTGTGCGGCTATGAGATCGTGGCGATTAATAAAAGTTATTGACCATTTGCTTCAATTTAAAAAGTTATAAATCGGACACATCTAATATCCTTATAAGTCTACAGGATGGCGTAATAACTATAAGAAAATTTCTTATTCTATACTGTCATTCATATATCACCTTCTATCAACTTTAGATGTTTATGAAATCTATAAACACATCCAAAGTATGAGTTAGAGGGTGATTTATTGATTGCAATACTTACCTACAACCACCGAAAGGTATATTTCTTAAATAGAGAGTTAGTAATTAGAAGTTAGGAGTTAAAAGTTAGGAGTTAGGAGTTAGGAGTAAATGACTTTTACCATATTATTGTTGTAGAAATGTACGGTTGAACATTTTCTACTAATACTTCACCACATAAGTTATGAGGGTTAAAGGTAGTGCGAGCGTCTCGCTCGTTGTTACCAGGGAGCGAGACGCTCCCACTCCTCGAACCCCGCAAAATTATCGTGGTTGGGTACTAGTACTCAACCACATTAATTTTGCGGGGTAATAAAAATGTAGTGGGAGCGTCTCGCTCCCTCGTGACAATCAGCGAGCTTTCCGGCTCGCACTCCCGGAACCCAGCAGAATTATTGTGGGCAAGTACTAGTAGTCGATTGCATAAATTATGAAGGGTTCGTTTTTCCCGTAACCTTCGGGAGACGTTATGTATAATGTCTCTACAACCCATCGGAACTAATGAAAAGGACTACTAGTAGTTGATTGCATAAATTCTGATGGGTACGTTTTCGACCTAACGTCGGGAGACGTAGCACTGCTACGTCTCTACAACCCATTAAAACAAATGAAAAGGACTACTAGTACTCCACCACATAAGTTTTGCGGGGTAATCAAAATGTAGTGGGAGCGTCTCGCTCCCTCGTGACAATCAGTGAGCTTTCCGGCTCGCACTCCCGAAACCCCGCAGAATTATCGTGGTTAACTACTAGCAACTCGATACTCATTACTCATTACTCATTACTTATTACTCTTTACTCACTACTTCAAGGAACTCTCCCCCTCTCGCAATACGGTAAAGTGACAATAAACTTAGCGCCTTCACCAAGTTTGCTTTTAGCCGAAATGTTCCCTCCATGACGTTCGATAATTCTGTCACAAATCGCTAAACCCAAACCCGTACCTTCGTATTCGTTAGAAACTGTGTAATCGTTGGCAAGGTTCAAATATTTGTTCGAGATATGCTTCATCGAAACCAATCCCGTTATCTTCTATAACTATTTCGCATAAGCTACCTAATGCTTGATTTTGACTTCTCGGAGTTTGATAAATTTTGACGACTAATGTAATTTCTGGCTGACGATATTTCAATGAATTACCCAGAAGATTTTGAAATAGTTGATAGATTTGACCGGAATCAGCCGAAATAACAGGTAATTTACCTACTTCCCAAACTACATCTGTCAAACCGTCAGCTTGTAAATCTGACATTACCCCTCGCACAAGTTTATTTAAGTCTACTTTTGTAAAAGGTTGTCCTTTTGTAGTTACAAGGGAAAAACTGAGTAAATCCTTAATCAAGCTTTGCATTCGATTTCTGACTTGACTGATGCGGTTAAGATAGCCAATGCCTTCTTCACCTAATACCTTTTGGTAATCTTCTTCGAGATATTCCGAAAGAATTTGAATTTTGTGCAGCGGTGACATTAAATCGTGAGACACGACGCTGGCAAAGTCTTCTAAATCGCGATTGCTACGCTCTAATTCTGTAAGTAAAGTTTTTAATCTAGCTTCAGCTTGCTTGCGTGAGGTAATATCTTGGATTTGAGCAATAAAATATAGCGGTTGCTCTTGTTTATCCCTTACCAAAGAAACGCTGAGTAAAATCCAAACAACATATCCGCTTGAGTGAAAATAACGTTTTTCCATTTGGTAAGTGCGAATTTCACCCGCAAGCATTCGACGCACGCAACCTAAATCTGCTTCTAAATCGGCGGGGTGGGTAATTTCTTGAAATGTTTTTTTGAGTAAATCTGTTTCAGAATAGCCAACAATTTCACACAAAGCACGGTTAACCTTTAACCATCGCCCATCAGTAGCTACAAGCGCCATACCAATTGCTGCATCGTTGAAAGCTAAACGAAATAACTCTTCGCTATTGGGCAATTGTTCCTCAACTTGCTTTAACTGGACGATTTCATTACTATTTGTAGAAACAGGTTTTATTTCTCTACCGTTAATATATTCCGACACAACGGAAATTAGTTATTTAGTCTACATAATCTATCTTGACACATCACAGTTTATGCCGATGAAATAAGAATTGTTATGTTGATAAGTTTTGCTCATTTTATCAAGATCGCATTTAGCAAAAAAAGATTTATTATTCTTTTCAAAGAATTCGGATATTGGTCTTTTATTATACACTAGTACAGATTAATATCTGTTATATCGGTGAAAGCGATCGATATAAGTCTTTATGCAAAAACTATGAAGGCTTAGAAAGCGATTATTTTATTTAAAGAGGAATATAATATGCCAATTATCAATAGTAGAAGTAATCATTAAAAAATAACAAAAAATAACGTATTAATTGAAGATTAGCTGATAATACCGGGAATATGTCAATATCCAATAGCCATAGATAAAGAAAGCAATTTAGCTAAAAAGCATTGCAGAATTAACTAAAGTAAGATATTTTGCCTAATATCTTGTAAATTATATTACAAGATACTAATTTATATTCCTATTAATAGACCCGACAATAGTAACTGTTTATCAAACTGTATACGGACGAAAATACATGGGACAAGGTTTGTTGCAGATAGGGTTAACCCTTGCTGTGGTGTTAATTATTACGCCAATAATTGGAAAATATATAGCCAACGTATTTATGGGTGAATCTTCATTACTCGATCGAGTCATGAACCCATTAGAAAAAGTTATTTATAAGCTAGCAGACGTAAATCCTCAAGAAAATATGACGGGTAGGCAATATGCTTATTCTTTGCTACAAAGCAACTTATTTATGGGAATTTTAGTATTTTTACTAATTATTTTTCAAAAAGTTTTACCGTGGAACCCGAATGGTTTTGGTGCGCCAAGGTGGGATTTAACACTGCATACGACAATTTCATTTTTAACAAATACGGGACAGCAGCATTACTTAGGAGAAAAAACCCTGAGCCACTTTAGCAGTATGGCGGGTTTAACCTTTTTGATGTTTGTCTCAGCTGGAACAGGTTTAGCAGTAGGTATTACTTTTCTTCGGGCTTTGACAGGCAAACCTTTGGGAAATTATCACGCCGATTTAATTCGGGGGATAACCCGTATATTGCTGCCTATTTCTATTATTGGAGCCATCGTATTATTAGCTCAAGGAGTTCCGCAAACTCTTTTAGGATCTATAGCAGTAGAAACCTTGGAAGGCAGAACTCAGTATATTGCTAGAGGACCAGTAGCATCTTTTGAAATAATTAAACTGTTGGGTACAAATGGCGGCGGTTTTTTTGGTGCGAATTCGGCCCATCCCTTTGAAAATCCTAATAGTTTTACCAATTTAATCGAAATTATCGCGATGATGTCTATTCCAACCGCGATGATTTTCGTTTACGGTATATTTTCTAACAATATTAAACAAGCTTGGCGGCTGTTTTGGCTGGTATCTATAATCTTTCTAGTTTTACTTTGGATAACAGCAACTGGAGAATTTCAAGGTAATCCCCTAGTAAATTCCGACTTAGGACTCGAACAACCTAACTTAGAAGGAAAAGAAGTAAGATTTGGTTGGGCACAAACAGCGCTATGGGCAGTCATAACTACCGCAACTATGAACGGCGCAGTTAACGGAATGCACGATTCTTTAATGCCTACAGGAGGTTTTTCGACCTTACTCAGTATGTTTTTACACGTAATTTGGGGTGGAATAGGAACCGGAATTGTTTATTTATTGATTTATCAATATTTAACCGCATTCTGGGCCGGATTAATGATCGGTAGTACTCCAGAATTTTTTGGACGTAAAATTACAAAACGTTCAATAGTGTTAGCGAGCTTGGTAGTGCTAATTCATCCCATAGCGGTGTTGATACCCAGCGCGATCGCCTTAGCTTATCCCATATCTTTATCCGGAATCAGCAACCCCGGTTTTCACGGTATATCCCAAGTAGTTTACGAGTACATTTCAGCCAGCGCCAATAACGGCTCCGGCTTTGAAGGTTTGACAGACAATACCTTGTGGTGGAACTTAAGTACTGCTGCGAGTATGCTGCTAGGACGCTACGTTAGTATATGCGCCATCCTACTTTTAGCTGACACTATGGCACGTACAAAACCAGTACCGGCAATTCCTGCTACCCTAAAAACCGACACACTTTTATTTACCAGTTTGACAGCAATCCTAATTTTTACTTTAAGCTTTCTAATTTTCTTCCCCATTTTAATTAATGGCCCCTTAGCCGAAGCATTTAAGCTCGCAGCACGGTAAACAGTGAGCAGTTAGGAGTTAGGAGTAAGTAGCAAGTAGCAAGTAGTAAGTAGCAAGTAGTAAGGAATTAGGAGTTTTAAATTTCTCCTTGTCTCCCCCTCTCACCCTCTCCCCCTCTCCCCCTCTCCCCATGCCTATGAACCCAGTAGCGACTACTTCTAAATCCAAGCTTGCCAATAGCGCTCCTAAAGAACCTCGTTCTTCGCGTAAAAAAGTAAAGGCAAGTAAAAAAGGTCTTTATCGTAGAGCGATAAGAGATGCTTTTGCCAAATTTAATCCCAAGCACATTATCAAAAATCCGGTATTGTTGGTGGTTTGGGTAAGTAGTTTTATTACTTTAGCGGCAACAATTTTCCCGGCTTTATTTGGCTCAAAAGCAATAGCAGATGCACGACTTTTTAACGGTGCAGTTACTGTAATTTTGTTTTTAACGGTGTGGCTGGCTAACTTTGCCGAAGCCTATGCTCAAAGTCGTGGAAAAGCACAAGCTGATGTATTGCGCTCGATTAAGTCCGATATAAATGCTAAAAAACTGCTTGCTGACGGTAACATTTCTGAAGTTCCCGCTACCAGTTTGCAGCGCGGCGATACTGTATATGTCGTAGCTGGTGATGTTATCCCCACCGATGGGGAAGTCATCATGGGTGCTGCGAGCGTAGATGAAGGAGCAATTACCGGAGAATCGGCACCCGTACTCAAAGAAGCGGGTTCTGATATAGCTAGTTATGTTACTGGTGGCAGCCGTATTATCTCGGATGAATTGATCGTCAGAATTACCGTCGATCCAGACAAAGGGTTTATCAACCGGATGATTTACGTCATAGAGAGGAGAGAACGTAAGAAAACACCCAACGAAGCAACTCTGGCAATTTTATTAGTACTGATTAGCTTGATATTTTTATCGGCGATCGCAACTTTTCCAGCACTAGCGTATTACGTTAAAGCTCCGATTAGCGTACCTATTTTAATTGCTGTTTTCGTGGCATTAATTCCTACAACAGTCGGCAGCTTACTAAGTGCTACCACTATTGGAGGCATGGACCGCGTTGCTCAATTAAACTTAATCGCTACTTCAGCTAGAGCCATAGAAGCCTGTGGAGATGTCAGCACCTTAATCTTAGATAAAACAGGAACCGTAACCCGAGGCAACCGTTTAGCAGATGGTTTTATTCCTATTAACGGTCATACAATGCAAGAAATTGCTTATGTAGGACTAGCGGCAAGTATCTTTGATGACACCTCAGAAGGAAAATCAATAGTCCGTCTGGCACAAAGATTGGGAGCAAGAATTGATTTCGACTATCAAGCAGCCTTTCCTGTAAAATTCAGCGCCAAAAGCCGAATCGGTGGAACTAATTTACCTAATGGTTCGATGGTGCGTAAAGGTGCTGTAGATGCTGTAAAAAACTTTGTGCAATCGCAAGGTGGAGAATTTTCATCCGAACTCAATTCAGCTTACGAAATGGTATCCCAACAAGGAGGTACACCATTAGCCGTATCCATGAATAACGAAATTTACGGCATTATTTATTTAAAAGACAATATCAAACCGGGCATACGCGAACGCTTCGGACAGTTACGAAGGCTTGGCGTGCGAACCATTATGATTACTGGCGACAATCATATAACTACTTCCGTAATTGCCAGAGAAGCCGGTGTCAAAGAATTTATCGCCGAAGCAACCCCCGAAGACAAAATCGCTGTAGTTCAACGAGAACAAGCAGAAGGTAAATTAGTAGCAATGACAGGGGATGGCACAAACGATGCAGCAGCATTAGCACAAGCCAATGTTGCCGTAGCCATGAATAATGGAACTCAAGCAGCAAAAGAAGCAGCCAATATCATCGATTTGGACTCAGATCCCACAAAACTAATCGACATTATCGGTATTGGTAAACAAGTGCTAATGACTCGTGGTGCTTTAATCACATTTTCAGTTGCAAACAACATAGCCAAATACTTTGCAATTGTTCCAGTAATATTTGCTTCGACATCAAATAAATTAAACATCATGAACTTGACAAGCACCAATTCCGCCGTGCTGTCAGTATTAATTTATAATGCCTTAATTATTCCAGCATTAATACCCTTAGCTCTCAGAGGTGTACCATTCACACCAATGACACCCAATCAACTTTTACAACGTAATATTTTGATTTATGGAATAGCCGGATTGATTATCCCATTTATCGCCATTAAATTAATCGACCTGATAATTTCTCTGACAGTGCTGGCGTGAGAGTTAACAGTAAAGAGAGAGGGGGATGGGGCGATGGGGAGAAATTTAAAACTCCTAACTACTCATTACTCCCTACTCTTAACTCCCTACTTACTACTCCCAACTCCTTTAATCCAAAATCGAAAGTTCTATCATGTTTCAACTTCGAGCAATTGCCACTTCAATTCGAGTTAGCTTGATATTGTGGTTGCTTACTGCCATTATCTATCCATTATTTATACTTTTAGTAGCTCAACTTCCCTTGTTTCAATATCAAGCTGAGGGTAGTGTAATTGTCGATCTATATAGTGAACCAATTGGTTCGGCTTTAATTGGTCAAACATTTACATCCGAAGAGTATTTTCATAGCCGACCAAGTAGCGTGTTATACAGTCAGGGGAAAAAAGCTCAACCTACTGGAATATCTGGCTCAAGCAACTTTGCTCCTAGCAACCCAAAATTACTTGAGCGAATTTCGGAAACAGCGAATGTACTTCAAGACGAAAGTATAGATCCCCGTGCAGATTTAATTTATACTTCTGCTTCGGGATTAGACCCCCATATTACATATAAATCGGCCATGCAGCAGTTAGATAGAGTTGCTAGCGCTCGCAATATACTACCAAATGAAATTTTCCCCGATATTGTCAAATATACCGAACGTAGATTTTTAAATATATTTGGTGAACCTGGAGTTAATGTCTTGAAATTAAATTACGCTCTCGATCTTCGAGAAATTAGCCGTAGAAGAAATTAATCTATTGGAGTAGTAGTCCACCACATTGATTTTGCAGGGTGTTGGGAGTGCGAGCCGGAAAGCTCGCTAGCTTCTAACAGGGAGCGAGACGCTCCCACTGCATTTTTATTTCCCCGCAAAACTTATGTGGCGCGATAGTAATACTCCACAACATTTATTTTGAGGGGTAACATCAATTTTATTGCTCTCGAATTAATTCTCTTTTCCCTCTTCCTCCGCGTACTCTGCGCTCTCTGCGGTTTTTTCATCCGTTCATAACCCCGCAAAACTTATGTGGTGAAGTAGTAGTACTCTAGGTTAATTATAATGGGTTCGTAGTAAGGACTAAAGTCCTAAATACGAGCGATAAATCGCTTACTACAAACCTTGATTAGCCTTCAAAATTAATGTGCAAAGTATTAGCATCGCAAGCGCAAAAATAAATCCAAAATCTAAAATCCAAAATCCCATGACTCGCGTAATTGGTTTAATGAGCGGTACATCGGTAGATGGTATCGATGCGGCTTTAGTTGATATTTTCGGTACGGGTTTAGCCATCAAAATCGAATTGATCGCAGGGGAAACATATCCCTATCCCACACAAATAAGAGAACGTATTCTAAAAATTTGTGCTGGTAAAGCTATCTCAATGGTAGAGTTGGCAGAATTAGATGATGCGATCGCCACTGCTTTCGCTTCTGCTGCAATCAATATTCAAGCAGATCGTCAACAAGCTACTTTAATCGGTTCTCACGGTCAAACAGTTTATCACCGACCGCTAACGGGATTTAGTGAAGGAAAACTTGGTTACAGTTTACAAATCGGTCGCGGAACCTTAATTAACCATTTGACAGGTATTACCACCATAAATAACTTCCGTGCTGCTGATATTTCAGCAGGCGGGCAAGGTGCGCCTTTAGTACCTCGTATAGATGCAGCTTTACTCAGTGATGATTCGGAATCTCGCTGTATTCAAAATATTGGTGGAATTGGGAATGTTACTTATATTCCTGTCCGTGGCGGCGATTGGCTTTCAAAGATTCGCGGTTGGGATACCGGCCCCGGAAATAGTCTATTAGATTTAGCAGTCGAACATTTAACCGACAAAGCAAAAACCTACGACGAAGATGGAAAATGGTCCTCAACAGGTAATCCTTGTTTCGATTTAGTAGAACAATGGCTCTCGCAAGAATATTTTCATTTGCCGCCACCGAAATCTACTGGTAGAGAATTATTTGGAGTTGATTATTTACATCAATGTATAAAAGAGGCAGAAAGCTTTCAACTTAATCCAGCAGACTTTTTAGCAACTCTTACAGAATTAACAGCAGCCTCAATTGTCAATAGTTACCGTAACTTTTTACCACAAATGCCACAGCGAGTATTTTTGTGTGGTGGTGGCAGTCGCAACCTTTACTTAAAACATCGGTTACAACAGCTATTAGGAACCGTACCAGTTTCCACTACAGATGAAGTTGGTTTAAGCGCCGATTTCAAAGAAGCGATCGCATTTGCAGTTCTAGCCTATTGGAGACAAACAAATTCCCCCGGCAACCTACCCGCAGCAACCGGAGCTACAAAGGAAGTGCTTTTAGGAAACGTTTACTCAGTATGAGGAGAGGGGGAGACAAGGTGATGGGGTGATGGGGAGTGTGGAGACAATCAACTAACAACTAACTGGTCACTGCTCGCTGTCCGTGGGCTATACTTAACTAGCTTCGCGATACTGCAACAATACAGGGAATTATCCACAGGTGGCTCATAGTTTTTTACTCGAACCAGGACGCTGGACATTACAAGGAAATTGGTTGGAACGTAATGGTTTGCCAATCGGCGTAAAAGGCATGACCTTGGTTGCGTGGAATCGAGATAACTGGTTCACGATGGTAACAAAACTTATTTTTCCTTCATCCCAACATCCTGAAATTGCGTTGCAGTATAAAGGACGTTTGGATGATGGCGAACGGCAGTATACTTTTTTACTACAGCATAATTTATTAGGGCAAGTAGAGGGAGAAGGCTGGATTGGTCCGGAGACAATCGTCCAGCGTTACTGGGTATTGGGCGATCGCCAGCGTCGCAGTGGATTTGAAACCTTACATCGCGTGTCAGACAATACTTATCATCTGACAAGTGGAATCATGGAAGGTCATTTTCTAATCAGCACAATGGAAGCGAATGTAGAACGACAAGTCAGTTAACAGTGAACAGTGAGCAGTGTTTAATCAATAACTCCTAATTCTTAACTTGTAATTCAACATCCAAAATTCAAAATAAAAATATCTGTTGTTAAAGTCTAAAACTATTTAACTCCTAACTTGTAATCCAAAATGTAAAATCCGTCTTGAAAAGTTTGAAGGGACGAAAACCGACCCCATTAACTTTCCGCAAAATCCAAAATTATTTAACTCCTAACTCTTAAACATATTTTTTTTCACGGAAAGTTAAGTTTTTGATTAAAATTTGGGCATTATAAATTTGAGATAAAGTTAATAATTGCACAAAAAACCAGGTTTATTTACCATTTTTTTTTGTTATCAGTCAATTTTTAGTTTTTTAAATCCTTTAGGACTTAGGCAAAACCTGACCTTTTTTATGGAAGTTGGGGGGTTATCAATTTCTGGAAGACTATTTTTTCCGTTGTCGTTGCGTCTCTACTTGTCCTTTATATTCAACACCTGTCTTTGGACTGGTTTTATTTAATATTTTTGCAGATTGGAGTTTTTATGTCAGACCCCAACGTTGGTCGCTTACTCGGCAAGCGCTACCGGCTTCAGGAGATAATTGGTACTGGAGCTATGGGTCGAGTTTATCGTGCTAAGGATGTCCTGTTGGGAGGGGTGCCTGTAGCGGTTAAGTTTCTCGCCCTCTCAGTTCAAAACAAAAAAATGCGATTAAGGGAACGTTTTGAGCGAGAAGCCAAAACTTGTGCTTTGTTAGGTCAAAAAAGCATCCATATTGTCCGAGTTATGGACTATGGTGTGGACGAAAAGTCTACTCCGTTTTATGTAATGGAGTATCTTCAAGGTAAAAGCCTTAGTGAAATTATCCGCGATGAAAAATTTTCTTTACTTAGGTTCTTAAGTCTGGCACGTCAAATATGTTTGGGTTTGCAGTGCGCTCACGATGGCATTGTTGTTGATGGTAAAGTTTGCCCAATCATTCATCGTGATATTAAGCCAAGCAATATGCTGACAATTTACGATGCTAGTTTTGGGGAATTAGTTAAAGTTCTCGATTTTGGTATTGCCAAATTACTACTATCGGATACTCAGCAAACTAATTATTATCTAGGTACTTTGGCTTACTCTTCTCCCGAACAGATGGAAGGTAAGGAGCTTGATAATCGCTCAGATATTTACAGCTTAGGCGTAATGATGTTCGAGATGTTGACGGGAAAGATGCCTCTAGTCCCGGAAAATCCCTCTTTTGGAGGATGGTATAAAGTACACCATCACAAACCACCCCGCTCTTTTTCTGAGGCTAACCCCAGATTACAATTGCCTTTAGAAGTAGAAAATTTGGTGATTAAATGTCTGGCGAAGGAAGCAAACGAGCGTCCTCAAAGTATTAATGAAATTCTCAAAGAATTGGCATCTATAGAGCAACGTTACGAAAATACTCAAGTTCGGACAAACACCGTTACTAATGCTCAGTTGAATAGCAACGCTGCTGCTCAAGCTCCTACACTCAAAGCTGATTTTCCTCAACACGATAAGCTTGATGCAAATACTGACTCTTGCAATGAAGAAATTTTAAAACAAGCTGTTTGGCCTCAAGATAAACCAATTGCTGATATTGTTTTTCCTCAAAATATTCAGCTAAATGGTAATTTTACACCTGCTTTATGGGTAATGTTACCGCAAATAGAAATTCAGAAGCGTTTGGTTTGTACTCGCTACAATCAATTCCTATTTATTACTGCACCCCATCCGATGCTGTTATGGATTACCGTGATTTACCATCGCAAGTTCGGTGCAAAATGGCTTCCTCACTATCTCGACTTGAAAACTAATGCGGGTAAAGATATTGCTACTCTCTTAGGAGATACAGGTTATTACCGTCTGGTATTTTTTGGAAGAGAAACTCCCTCAAAGTGCAGCCACATTCTACTTTCGAGTATCGCACCTGTTCAACGTCAGCGCCTACTCTCCTGGGTAAACATGAGCCACACGCTACCATCTTCTGCTAAACCCCAGTTTAGTAAAAACTTGCTCAAAGCCGAATATCATAAGATTAAACCGCAGATTTTAGCCAAATTACAGGGAATTAATACAGATTCTCCTTTCGACCTTTCTGCTTAAACAAATACCACAGGATTTATATGCTTTCACTGTAATATTTACTCAACTAATATTAATTTTTTTTAAGAAAATGCGTTGAAAGACCTGAAATACAGGTATAAGAATAATATATAATTTTTGATTGAAGGCTTACAGTGTTTGAATCTGAGGGCTTGTAAGTTGTTTTATTGATTCGGAAGTAATTCTGATGAATTTAATCCGGCTTAATTAGAAATGGCTTAGCCTAAAGTATGCTTTACTTTTACAAGAGTCAGTAAGTAGGGGTATACACCCTAACTAATCTTGTTTAGAAGCAGGTCATAGTTTTGCTAAAAATACGTTCCGATCGAGGTTAAATAAATAGTTGACGCCCCAGCATCCCCAGCTTTTTTCCGTCTGCAAGGAACCTAGCAAGAGAAGGAGGTCGTCCACTTTGACGCTATATAGCCTATGCCCAAGTGGAACCCGAATCCAAGCCCCACTGATGCTTGAGAAGTTCTTGGTAAGTAGCTTCTTTAACAACCATTTGCTCGTAAAGCTTGACCAAGAAGTCCTGAGCTTGTTCGTGGCTCATGCCTTGAACTTGGCTAGCAAAGGAGCGAATGCTAAATTGCTGCTCCAAAGAAAGTTCGATTGGTTGGCTCATTTTTCAAACTCCAATAACTAAAGAATAAAATAACAGCGAATGAAACTGCATTAGTAACTACAGAGACAATACGATCTGAGTAAGCAGTGAATTTGCCTGGAAATTATTACCTCCTGTATAAAGAAAGATAACAATTGTTTGACATATTGCCCACCGTCGGAATGTCTATTTTTGGCTTTTATCTGTCTTGCATCTCTTCCGAATGATATAAACCTCAAGTTTGAAGAGTCATATTTCGGTTCTTGCTTAAGTTGTTTGGGCTTATTTAAATAAATGTATCGTTGGAAACTGATGAACGAATCAGCTTTACCCACGAATAGCTTGGTTTAAAGCAGATTATTAAGTAAGCTCAAGAAAGACGGGAGAGTAATTAAGGGTGAATTATATTCCCATAGCTTGTAAGCGGCAAGATGTCAATTTAGCAAATATAAAAATTTAACCTCCGAATATATTATTTCGGAGGTTAAAGTATTTGTATCAAGTTGTAACTAGAAAAAATGCTCAGACTGAACAAATTGATGAGTATTTTTACTATTAACGGAAAAAAATGCTCTTTTGTATTACAAGTTACCGAAGAAAAATTTTCTCATACCTCTGCCCATCTATAGACAATCAAGACTAATCGATAAAATCTAATCTTCTAGTTCGACAATCACAACAGTAATATTATCGTGTCCGCCTTGATCTTTAGCTCCTTCTATTAGAGAAAGAGCAGTTTTTTCAAGTACAGTATTTTCTTGCATATAGTAAGCTATCTTTTCATCTGCAAGTTCCTCAGTCAAACCATCGCTGCATAATACAAGGCGATCGCCAGATTTAACATCAAGCGGTTGCACGTCAACTTCATTTAAGTCGTCACGTCCGAGACAGCGAGATAAAACATGGCGGAAAGGATGATTCCGCGCTTCTTCTATGTTGATATCGCCCATTTTTAAAGCGCGTGCAACCCAAGTATGATCTTCAGTGATTAATTCCAATAGAGAAGAACGCCAGCGATACAAGCGCGAATCACCAATGTGAGCAACGTAGGGAGACTCACCGGGGCGAAATACAACTGCGACTACAGTAGTTCCCATATCGGCTCGTTCCGAATTTTTCTGCTGATCTTGCAGAATAGCTTCGTTGGCTTGCCATAAAGCAGACTGTAACAATTCGTCCGAAGACTTAGAGGCATCCCAATTAGATAACAGGTACTTTTGAATTTCCAATGCAGCAATTCGACTTGCCTCCTCACCTCCGGCGTGACCGCCCATGCCGTCGGCTACAATGAAAAATCGACCTTCCGGGTCAATATAGAAAGCATCCTGATTACTAGAACGAATAAGTCCCGGATCGCTAAAACCCGTGAATTTAAGTTTCATATAGTTTTATATTTAAACTAATACATACGGTCGTAACGGTCGAGGCGCAAAAGCAATCTAATTAACAGCCACGATACAGTTGCTGCAATTAAACCCGCAAAGACTGCGAACCATACATAATTCTGAACCAACAATATCGTAGCTGAAAGGGTAAATCCACTGATAATCAGCGCATAAATTCCTCCTAGCTGGATATTTGTTTGTCTTCGCAGCAAACGCTCTGTTTCAATAGATCGGACGCGCACTCGCACATCTCCCCGCTCAAGTTTTTCTAATGTCTCTTCTAATCTACGTGGTAGACCAAATGCACTAGTACTTACTTGAACTGCTTGACGACTCAGTTCGTTAATTATACTGTTCCCCTCAGAACCATTCATATCACTCATAAGCTGCATTGCGTATGGTCTAGCGACTTCCATAAAGCTAAATTCTGGATCTAACCCTTTACCGACTCCCTCAAGAGTAGAAAAAGCTCTCATCACAAAAGTGAACGTAGCCGGAAATCTAAACGGCTGATCGTAAGCTATTTCGTACAAGTCTTCACTGATACTTGCTACTGACTGTTTCTCGAAGGGCTTGTCCATAAAGTGATCCAGCATATACTGAACCGAACGCCGCACTGGTCCCATGTCATCGGTTTGTGCCAATGCTCCTAAATTAACTAACGAATTAACAACTCGCTCGCCGTCTTTAGAAGCAACACCAAAAAGTGTATCCATTAATCCTTCGCGCACGTTGGACTGAATTTTGCCCATCATGCCAAAGTCATAAAATATTAACGCACCATCAGGACTAACGGCAATGTTACCAGGATGGGGATCGGCATGGAAAAAGCCATTATTCAGCAATTGATGCAGGTAAGCTTCGGCTCCTTGACGGGCAAGAACCTTTCGATCCAAACCTGCTGCTTCCAAGGCTTCGTACTGACTAATTTTAATACCAGGTAAGTATTCTAACGTCAAAACCCTGGGCGAAGCATAGCGCCAATAAACACGCGGAACTTTAACCCACTCTTGAGCGCGGAAGTTACGGCGGAAAGTATCGGCATTACGACCTTCGTTCAGATAATCAATTTCTTCCCAAAGAATGCGGCAACATTCCTCATAAATACCAACCCAATCTCGTCCTCTTCCCCATTTCGGATGATTTTGAAAGTATTTTGTAATACCTTTAAGAATTTTTAAATCAATTTCAAAAAGTTGTTTTAATCCCGGACGCTGTATTTTAACAACAACCGATTCCCCAGAATGTAGCACAGCTTTATGAACTTGTCCCAAACTCGCAGCAGCTAAAGGAATAGGTTCAAAACTTGCAAACAATTCGGGAATTTTCTTTCCGAGTTCGTATTCAATAATTTCTTCTACTTGCTCGTAACTAAAAGCTGGGACTTTATCTTGCAGTTTAGTTAATTCTTGTACATATTCGCTGGGAAATATATCGGCACGAGTAGAAAATAACTGACCTACTTTAATAAAAGTAGGTCCTAAATCTAGCAGAGTGTTACGAATCCAAACTGCTTGCCATTTTCTTCTTGCAGCCTTTTTGGTGTCGCTGGCTCCCCCGCGATAGCTCCAGGACTTATTGTATAGCCAAAGTCTTAACATTAAAGTTAATACGAATGACCAAATATCAACAAAGCGTCGCCTGCTAGAATAATTTTTGCGGTTCCAACGGTATGCGTTATCTGAATAACCCTTTTCCATAGCTTTTGCAAAGCCGTTGATTTTCAACCGAGCATAAACTAAGAGATGTTATCTCCTAGCACTCGGAATTCTTACCAACGGAAATACCCCTTTATTTCCTTTTATTATCAATTTTCGATTTTTCTCTAGCTTTAGACGGAACCGCTACGATGACGTTGCAATTCAGTACGTAATACAGCAATTTCTGCTCGTAGTTCATCAATCATTGCTTGCAGATCGAGAGGCTCAGAACTAGTTTGCCCAGTTCCTGGAGAAGTGGTATAGGTTCCACTCCCAGTACCAGCAGTTTCCTGCCCACGTTCGGCTCGTTCCATCACTTCAGTAGTAAACGAGCGCATATGCTCTTTTAGTTCGGCATCTAGTTTACCGAGTTCGCTCAAAGCATCTGTAAAAGCGCCTTCCATACGTTCATTAATGACTTCAGCAGCGGCTCTGCCTACGAAAAATGCTTGCACAAGGGGGTTACTCATAATTAGTTTTTTTATGTTTATCCGCAAAAAAATTATAACTTGCCACTATGCTCAACGTGCTTATATAACGCCAGATTTGCTTGATATTATTTTTGAGTTGTTTTAGAAGCAGAGCAATCAATATTACCGTAAATCTTTGCAATGTGCAGCTTTGAGTAGATTACAGCCTCACATTCACAGCTAACCTATGATTTTGTATAAATGATTATCACCCACGATTTTGAAAATATATTCCTAAAAATATATTCTATTTTATGTCATCAAAATCACACAAATTAAGAAATAATTAAGAAATTAGCTTTGTTAAAAAAGCGGGTTTCTAAGTACATCCATTTTTTACAGAACACATCGAATTTCGATGTTAAGCGTGGATTTTGCCTAAAGGTAAGTTTGCCGTGATTCGTGCAGCTAATTTTATAACCCGTTGTTAAGCCCGTATTAATAAATATTTAATACTTATATATCTTGAGCCAGAAACATACAAGAGAGTAATTACCTTAGCTAATGTTAAGTTAATTGAACTTTAGCAACATAAATGTTGTTAAAGTAATGTATATTGAGTTAAGCAACACAAATGTTGCTTTAGTAATGAATTTTATATATATGGGAAATAAAAACTGTATCCAGTTCAAAGTTGCAAAACTTCGCTGTTGAATCGTTAAGTATCAATGTAACTAAGTCAATAGTTAATAATTTTATGAAAAGTTATGTAGGGGATGTTAGACAGAAAGACACTCTCTTAAAGTCCATTACTTTAGACCAATTACAGGTATTTGAAGCTGCTGCTAGACACTCTAGCTTTACTCGTGCAGCAGAAGAATTATTTGTAACTCAGCCCACCGTATCGATGCAGGTAAAGCATCTTACGCAAGCGGTAGGTGTACCTCTATTTGAATACGTTGGGAAGCGTATTTATCTAACGGAAGCAGGAAGAGAAGTTTTAAGTACTTGCAAGGAAGTTTTTAAATGTCTCGACAGGCTTGAGACTACCATTGTCGATTTAAAAGGGATGAAGCAAGGGAGACTGCGATTAGCAGCAGTTACTACAACTAAATACTTTATTCCTAAATTACTCAAACCATTTTGTAAACTTTATCCTGGCGTTAGCGTTTCTTTAGAAATAACAAATCATAACGTTCTACTTTCACGGTTGAATGAGAATCTTGACGACCTTTATATTCTCAGCTGTCCGCCGGAAAGAGAAGATATGGAGACAAAGGCATTTTTGGATAACCCCTTAGTTTTAGTTGCCCCGTGCGATCATCCTCTTGCTCATAAGCGTAATATTCCATTAGAATACTTAACCGACGAACCTTTTATCATGCGAGAGCAGGGTTCTGGAACTCGTAAAGTAGTACAGCAATTTTTTGCTCAGAATAAAATATCAGTACCGATAAATCTGGAACTTGGCAGCAATGAAGCTATCCAGCAAGCTGTAATTGATGGTTTAGGGCTTTCAGTCTTATCTCTTCATACCCTCAATTCTATAGACACAATAAATAAACTCGCTATATTAGACGTTGAAGGTTTTCCCTTGTATCGCCAATGGCACGTAGTATATCCCAAGAAGAAGCAGCTTTCAATTACTGCCAGCACTTTTTTAGAATATTTGCTACTACAAAGCCAGCAATTTTCAGTAGATCAAAAAAATCCTTTACAGCTAATTAAAGATTTGCAAGTCATGTCCTCACTTAGCACGCATCAAATAAAAGCAAAAGTTACAAGTTAAGAGTTATTTAATTTTAGATTTTAGATTTTGCGGAAAGTTGGGGGTGTTGGTTTCCGGAGCCACTGCGTTGCGCGGGTTCCCCGCGTTGTAGCAAGTGGCGTTCCCCCAAACTTTCCAAGACGGATTTTGGATTTTGGATTAAAAGTTAGGAGTTAGGAGTTAAGAGTTAGAAATTTACGAATAATTTAGTCTATTTTTTATACCCACTCTACCCCCCCTCTAACTAAATGCTAATCCAACTCTCGGCGACCTTCCAAAGCTCTTGCTAAGGTTACTTCATCAGCGTATTCTAAATCGCCACCTACGGGTAAACCAAAAGCGATTCGCGTTACCTTGGTGAATGGCTTGATTAATTGACCGACATATAGTGTCGTCGTTTCACCTTCTATGCTGGGGCTAATTGCTAAAATAACTTCTTTTGGTTTGCGCTGACTTACTCGTCGTACTAAAGAATGAATATTTAATTGCTCGGGGCCAATACCTTCTATGGGAGAAATTACCCCTCCTAGAACATGGTACTTGCCTTTATATTCTCTTGTTTTTTCCAAAGCAATCACATCGCGAGAATCTGCTACTACACATATAGTTTCCTTGTCGCGCTTGGGATTGCGGCAAATTTCACAAACAGGTTCGGAAGATAAATGAAAGCATTCTCGACATAAACCGACCTTTTTTTTGGCATCAATTAAGGCTTGTGCCAAAGCTTCTATCTCCGCTTCAGGTCGTTTTAAAATGTGCAGCGCTAATCTTTGGGCGGTTTTCGGACCAACTCCCGGCAAGCGTTGCAACTGTTCGATTAATCGTGCTAGAGGACGTGCGTAAACCGTTTTCTTGTCTCCAGTATTTGCTTACCTATATATAATGACATTCTTAGAGGATTTTGGATGAGTTTTTTCATAAAAGTATTTAGGAGAGCGTCTTCCGAGCGCGTTTTTTACCTAAGTTACCTCAGATATTTCAAGAAAGGACACAAAGACAAATAAGTAGGTGAACAAAAATATTTACCGTCATTATTCGCTGCGCGAAGTAATCCCAACCCTTGCGATTGCTTCGTTTCACTCCGTTCAACTCGCAATGACAATGTGTAATTAATTTTGTTTAATTACTTATACTACTGACCGCGAGGTAAGTTTTAAAATCCAAGAACTTTAATAATTATCAGTTCGGCGTTGCAAGGTGTATTTACAGTCCTTCAACTAATTATTTTAGGACTTACGCACGGATAACGTAACTATAGTCATTGCGACGTAAGGAAGCACTCACCTGGAGGATGTGGATCATCTCGAACTTTGAAAAATCGTGCTGAGTGCGTAAGTCCTGTATTTAACTAAGATTAATTACTAACAATTTTTTGACTTTCCAAAAATTTATGAGTATGGTGTTTTCTCATAAATCATTTAGGATTGCTATATTCCACCATGTTAATTTTACTGGATAACACATTTGCAGTGGGAGCGAGACGCTCCCAATTTATAACGAGCGAGCAAGATGTATGTCTTTCAGACACGCTCCGCTAACGCACTACCTTTCTGGGGCAGAACAGTACTACCCCACCATGTTAATTTTGCAGAGTTTGTAGTAAAGACTAAAGTCCTCTTGGGCTGAAGTCCTTACTACGAACCTTACCCTACTCCTTCAAATCGCTAACTTTGGAGTAGAAGAGCAATTACTTGGAATTAGGATGCTCGTAAGCACCGATATCGGAAGCATCATCTGCTAACCGTTTTTTTCCATTCTTGTCCATAGCTGCATAGTCAGGGATTTTACCCGAACCTTTATTAATTGCAGGGGAATCGGAAGATAGGCTGTATTTATTGGCTTTTGAATCTAAGAAACCAGCCGATTTTACTTTAGCGTTGTTAGTTTGCTCAAAGTTCTTAAGTCCATTTCCAGTTTCATAGATTTCTTCAAACTTATCTGTAAACAGATTGTTATCCAACACAACATCATCTGCATCTTTAATTAAACCATTACGGTACTTAGCATCAGCAAAGATATTGTTGCGTACTTTTACATTAGAGGTTTTATCACCTTTAGTGTAATCATCACCATCAATTACAATCGATTGAACATTGTTTGCTACTGTATTATTGATTACTTCAACATCACTAACGTTACTAGTTACCATTATTCCTGCACCTCCATTTATACCCTGTTTCCCGTTCCCATATACAACGTTGTTGTAAACGCGGATATCTTTAACATCACCTTGCTCTGGAACTTCATCAGCAATTACAATTCCATCGGCAACGTTTTTATAGACAGCATTGTTGTAAATATCAACGTTGAAAGTATTAGCACGATTTCCTTCAACGTAGATAGCGGGACCACCGTTATAACCCCCAGGAGTTCCAGAGACTTGCGCGACACCAGTCACAGTATTACTGTGAATGGAACCGTTTCGAGAGCCTGTTTTAACATCGATGCCCTCGCGGGTTGCTTCTTTAACAATATTGTTGGCAACCTCGAAACCATCAACACCCCAAATACTTAGTGCTTCTTGAGTACCTCTGGTATCTCCTCTACCAGTCCATCTCCAATTTGCTCGTTCAACTTTGTTATCCAGCACTTTTATATCTTTACTGGTAACTTCAGCCTCTCCACCTTTGTAGTAACTTTCAGGTAAAACGATGATACCTGAAGCTCCTGTTTCAAAAGTGTGATTGTTCTGCACAATCATATTATTTGCATCTCTAAGTGAAATTCCAGCCCAGGATGTATTCTCAATTCGGAAGCCATCAATAATCCAGTGCCCCTGATTAGCAGACTGAATAACACCCTCTCTAAAACCACCTTTTTGGGGGTCGGGGTCGCGCAGAGTTACGTCACCATCAGCTTTTAAGGTAATATGACCGAGTTTTTCATTACCTGATTTATCTAAGGTAATCAATTCGGTATATGTCCCCGGTTGTACTAATATAGTATCTCCAGCTTTTACCGCAGAGTCTTCCTGTACTGAGTAATTGACAGTTTTCCAAGGCTGTTTTTTTGTACCTGGATTATCGTCGCTACCGTTTGGTGAAACATAGTATGTTTTTCCTCCGGAGCTAGAGTCTTCAGAGGTATCATCGCTACTATCTGAGGAATTATCTGGAGTTTTGTTATCCGTTGGATTTTTCGATTTTGATTCGGAGTCTATTGAATTAAACTCTATATAATCAAAACGGGCAAGTTCGGCATTATCATACTTTCCTTCAATCTTGAATACATCTCCTGGTTGCAGTTTAATTTCCGAATGGGTAACACGAGACGTTAAAGCCTTGGCAACAGCACCACTTCCAGGTAAATCTTTATCGAATGAGAAGCTTTGAGTCTCACCTGCAACCGTAACTTTTGCAGAAGAAACACCGTCATCTTCATCGTAAAAACCCACGTTTACCTCATAAGTACCAGCTTCGCCGTTAAAAACACCTGTTGCTGTTCCAGTATTGCGATCGCTACCTAAAAGAAAAATATGCTTACCACCTGAAGAAACATCATTTGACTCAATTTGATAGTTGCTTAGTTTCAAATCTTCCATTTCGTAGCGTAGAACATCTTCTTCTAAAGTCGGTAGCATGGAAGAATTAGAAGATGATAATGAACCCTCACTTACCAAGCCTTTTCCATCTAATGCAGAACTAGGCACTAATTCTTGGGGACTTGCAGTTAAAGCCGATTCATTATTAAGCGGTATGTCGAAATCATTCATGAGTAATTTGTCTCTTGTAAATGAGTTCGGCAAACGCACGCTGATTTCAAACTGACACTTTTATTTTTAACAATAAAAATCGAGCTTTCAAGTTATATGAAATACCTCTGAATATAAAAAATATAGATAAATACTCATGAACAATTACTTATATAACAGTCCTTAATCCATCTATTCACCATTAATATTTTTTGAACGAATTATAAGTATAAACACTTATGTATATTGTTTTTTTTGATTATTATCTTTTAAAATTTATATCTGTTGTGATTTACGAATAAATAACTAATCATCTAAGTACTTAATTTTATTTAATACATATCAGCAGTAGTAATATCTCTAATAAAGAATCAATAGCATTGATTGATTGAGATAGCAGTATATTGTTTGATAAGCTTTATTGACAAAGATTATAGGAATTACAGTCTTTTTGCGATCGCCAAATATCAAATAAAATGTTGATGTAATAAAAAGCTCTAAAGTCTCAGGATCGATTGCAAAATAACACAGTCATAGATAGTTGCGAAAACTTATCTAATCGTGAAAAAGAAGGTGTCGGTGATAAGAAATAATTTGATTTATTCTTTAACTGGCTAAAATTCTGGGTAAAATCATATCTTGCACTATCGTCTTGAAATTGATTTAAAGGTGGGTGTGAGACGAGCTAGAAAACCCGGTTTATCCTAATATAAATACGATAAATCCGTTATGATACGAGTAATAAATCGGGTTCCTGACGGTGGTGCAAGATATGAAATATAAGTAGAAAAGTTCTACATCCCGCAATTTATCACTTAATACGAGAGCGCGTATTCCTTCCTACTAATCTATCCTTATCTATGCGGTAAATCGCTAGATATAAAAACGTAAAATTTCACTTCTGAGAAAAATTAATTAAACAAGATACTCATAAGCACCAATATCGGGTTCTCCAGTTCCATCTCCATTTCCATCCTCGTCTCGCTGTATTCCATCTTTGTCGATAGATGCATAATTGGGGATCAAAGCCGAACCTATATCAATAGCAGCAGAAGTTGAAGATAAATGATAATCATTTGCTTGTAAATCTACAAAACCAATTGATGCAACTTGAGTGTTGTTTGTTTGTGTAAGGTTATTTAATCCGGTTCCACCTTCGTAGAGTACGTTATAACCATTCGTAAACAAGTTATTGTCTAAGACTAAATCATTTGCTTCTTTGATGAAACCATTTTGGAAGGTGGAATTAGCGAAAATATTGTTACGGACTAAAACATCAAACGTTTCGTAGCCACCATAAAAGGTACCGTCAATAAAGATAGATTGAACATTCCCAACGACAGTATTATTGATAATCTCAACATCACTAACGTTGCTAGTTACCATTATTCCAGCACCACCGTTTACACCTACGAGTCCATTGCCATAAACAATGTTGTTATAAACTCTAATATCCTTAACATCCCCTTGTTGGGGTATTTCGTCAGCAATTACAATCCCATCTGCGGTATTGTTGTAGACAATATTGTTGTAAACATCAATGTTGAAAACGTTAGCCCGACTTCCTTCTACATAAATAGCTGGGCCACCGTTATAACCTGCATTAGTTCCAGAAATTTGTGCAACACCAGTCACGGTATTATTGTGAATGCTACCGTTACGAGAGCCAGTCTTAGCATCTATACCCTCGCGGTTTCCTTCTTTCACAATATTGTTTGCAACTTCAAAACCATCTACACCCCAAATACTTAAAGCTTCTTGGGCTCCTGTGAGGGTCTCCTCTACCAGTCCATCTCCAGTTTGCTCGTTCAATGGTGTTATTCAGTATCTTGATATCTTGACTGGTAACTTCAGCTTCTCCTCCTCCGAAAAATGTATCTGGCATCACAATAATCCCAGAAGCACCTGTTTCAAAAGTATGATTATTTTGCACAATCATATTATTTGCATTTCGTAGCGAGATACCAGCCCAAGATGTGTTTTCAATTCGGAAGCCATCAATAATCCAGTAACCCCGATTAGCAGACTGAATTACACCCTCTCTAAAATTGCCAACAATAGGGTCTGGATCTTTGAGAATTACGCTACCATCAGCTTTCAAAGTAATATGACCTAGTTCTTCGTTACCCGATTTATCCAGGGTAATTAATTCTGTGTATGTTCCAGGTTGTACTAATACTGTATCTCCTGCTTTAACGCTAGAAAATTTGCTCGCAGCATAGTTGATAGTTTTCCAAGGCTGGTCTGATGTACCTGGATTATTATCGTTACCATTGGGTGAAACGTAGTATGTAGTAGGTGTATGAGAATCTATTCTAATAAATTCAATTTTGTCAACACGTGCCGGTTCCCCAGCATTTCCTTGGACTACAATCTCGAAAGAATCACCTTGTTGTAACGAGATTTCTGAATGAGTTATCCGCTCGGTTAAACTTGCAGCAGTCGCACCAGCAGAACCTAAATCTTGGTTCCATGAAAAGGTTTGAGTATCACCCGCAACCGTAACGCTTGCAGAAGAAACTCCATCATTCTCATCGAAATAACTAACTTTTACTTGATAATTTCCAGCTTCACCATTGAAAATACCCGCAGCGGTTCCAGAGCTTGCACCGCTACCAACGAGAGAAACGTGTTTCTCACCAGAAGAAATAACATTGGATTCCTTTAGATAGTTAGTTAGAGTTAAGTTTTCTGCTTCGTAACTTACAACTGCTTCAGGTGCAGCTTCGACAAAATTAAATTTAATAAAGTCAAAACGTCCGGCTTCACCATTGTTAGATTGTGCTTCAATCTCGAAAGCATCACCTGGTTTTAGCAAGATTCTTTGATGGGTGATATGTTCGGCTGAAGTTATACCTGACGCACCACCATAACCTAAATCTTGGTCAAACGAAAAGTTTTTAATATTACCTGCAACTGTAATGCTCGCAGGCGATACTCCATCATTCTCGTCGTAATAACCTACCGTTACATCATAAATTCCTCTTATACCATTGAAATTACCCCGTGCGATTCCAGAGTTTGCACCGCTACCAACTAGAGAAACATGGTCGTTACCTGAAGAGAGAGCGTATGATTCAACCTGGAAATTAATCAACTCTAAGTCTTCTACTTCATAACCTATAATTGCTGGTGCATTTGCCACAACATTGAACTCAATAGAGTCAACACGTGCGGGTTCTCCACCATTACCTTGGACTCCAATCTCGAAAGTATCACCGGATTCTAACAAAATTGCTGAATGGGTAATACGTTCGGTTAAAGTTGCAGTTGAAGCACCAGCAGAACCTAAATCCTTGTCCCATAAAAAGTTTTGAGTATTGCCAGCAACCGTTACGCTAGCAGAAGAGACTCCATCACTCTCGTCGTAATAATTGACTTTTACTTCGTAAATTCCTTTTTCACCATCGAAAGTACCTGTTGCTGTTCCAGAGCTTGCGTTGCTACCAACTAGAGAAATATGTTTACCACCCGAAGAAAGGTTATTAGATTCCTTTAGATAGTTGGTAAGGGTTAAATCTTCTGCTTCGTAAAACACATTTTGAGGTTCGGGTTCCTGAAGGATAAATTCAATCTTGTCAACACGTGCGGGTTCCCCGTTGTTCGATTGTCCTTCAATCTTGAAAATATCACCCTGTTCCAACTGGATTGCTGAATGAGTTATCCGCTCGGTTAAAGCTCCAGATACGGGACCTGCAAAACCTAAATCTTCGTCAGACAAAAAGCTTTGAGTATTACCTGCTACAGTTACGCTTAAAGGTGATACTCCATCATTTTCGTCGTAATAAACTATATTTACTTCATAAATCCCTGCTTCGCCATTAAACACACCTTCCGCAATTCCACTGTTAGTACCTCCATTCGCAAAAATATGGGCACCACCTGAAGATATTGGATTTGCTTCAACTTGATAGTTGGTAAGAGTTAAATCTTCTGCTTCATAACTAAGTATTGTGTCGAAACCATTCATAAGTATTTCTCCAAAGAAATGAGTTCGGCAAATACACCCTTGTCACAATTAAGCACTGATATTTTTACTTATATTACTTCTATCTAACTGAATTTCAACCTTTTTTATACTTACTTCATAGAGTAAATACTTACTTCACAATTCCGACAAATTATTAAGGTTTGTAACTTTTAGTACAACTTCCGATTCTACTTCCAAAAAGTTCATGGAAACTCGTGAAAAAATGCATTAAATATTTAGAGTAAATTTAAAGCTGACTTTTTAAGATTTTATTGATTGAAAATGACTACTAAACCAACACAAGATGGTGGAGTAAGGGTAGGGAGTAAAAAACGCTAGTTTTCCAACTTTCAAGTAAATTTGACGTATTTGCCGTTTTGTGTTGAGAATAATTACCCAAATCTTTATTGGGTACTGTTATCAGCGACAACTTAAAGTTTTTGTATATATTCAACTAGATGTTGGTAAAATCAACGAGGCAAATTATCAAATCATCAGTTACAAGAGTAATGTTACCTTTATTACTCAGGTAACTGAAGTTAATTTTATATTGTCTGGGTCTTCATTACTTGTTATTATTATGCCTGTTAAATATTTTTTATTCTTGAAAGGTTATAAATACTGTCAGTGGTTAAGTTTTGCCGTCTTATCCAGTTTTGCTTTAGTAAAACCCACGTATGCTAAAGAATTAAATAATACAGCTAAGTTTTCACAATATAATAAAGAACCATTAACTATAGCTTCAAAGGGCATAAGGCTAAAGGATGCTATTCAAAAAAATAAATCGAAGCGTGTCAATTCGGTTTTGCCAATTTCAAATAGCTTAGATTCAAATTCAAATTCAAACTTAGCTTCCAACTTAACTTCAAAGCAAGCTGTAGATGCAGATATTTTGTGGAGATATCCAGAAGTTCTTTCTCAAGCACCACAGCGGGATCGAAATTCTCCTCAAGATACCACTAAACCTCCATCAGAGCGGCAGCTTCGGGAACCAAACATACCACCAACTTTACCACCACCAGAAGACTTATTAGAACCAAACGGTACACCTGCGACACCAGAAATTAACCCATCTGGAGAACTTTCTCAAAAGATTACTATAGATAATTTTGTTATTAAAGGTAGTACGGTTTTTAGTGACGAAGATTTTGATGAAATTACCAAACCTTATACCAATCGTGCAATAACATTCGCCGAACTTTTACAACTGCGATCGCAACTGACAAAGCTGTATTTAGATAAAGGGTATATCACTAGTGGAGCTTTTATTCCAACTCAAAAGTTTCAAGACGGTACGGTTGAAATCGAGATAATTGAAGGTGAATTAGAAGATATTAAAGTCAGTGGAAACAGCAGGTTAAATTCTGGATATATTCGTTCTCGGATTAGTAGGGGTGCAAGAAAACCTCTGAATCGCGAAAAGCTGCTTGAATCATTACAGTTATTGCAGCTAAATCCTTTAATAGACAAGCTTTCAGCCGAACTTTCAGCCGGTACTCGTCCCCGGAGAAAGTCTATTAGAACTAGATATCAAAGAAAGCAAAACTTTTAACACCCAACTGAGTTTGGATAACGGGCGATCGCCAGCAGTAGGAAGTTTTCGCCGTCAAATTCAAGTAAGTGAAGCGAACTTATTCGGTTGGGGTGACAGTATCAGCGGTGGTTACAGTAATACCGACGGTAGCAACGCATTTGATTTCAACTACACTTTGCCAGTAAATCCCCGCAACGGGACTTTATCATTCAGCTACGGTACTTCCGATAGCGATGTAATTGAAAGTCCGTTCAACGTGCTTGATATTCAATCTAAGTCTAATTACTACGAACTATCACTACGTCAACCCATAGTAGAAACACCCAACAAAGAATTTGCTGTGGGGATAACAGCGAGTCGTCGAGAAAGTAAAGCAAGCTTGTTTAATGGTGAAATTCCCTTTCCTAATTCACCAGGTGCAGACGAAGACGGAAGAACCCGTATTAGTGCGGTACGTTTCTTTCAAGAATGGACAAATCGTAGCAGCAGCCAAGTTTTCGCCTTACGTTCTCAGTTCAGCGTTGGATTAGACGCTCTAGATTCCACAACTAACGATACATCTCCCGATAGTCGCTTTTACGCTTGGAGAGGACAAGCACAGTGGGTACGCCTTTTAGCACCCGATACACTGTTTTTATTACGGGGCGACGTACAGTTCGCAGATAGACCTTTAGTTCCTTTAGAGCAAATTGGTATAGGCGGGCAAGAAAGTGTCAGAGGATACCGTCAAGATGCCTTACTTACAGATAACGCCGTTTTTGCATCAGCCGAAGTTAGATTTCCGGTTGCTCGTTTTCCCGGAGAAAACAACCTTTTGCAAGTTGCTCCCTTCATAGACTTTGGTACTGCTTGGAATCGAGGAGGTAGAGATGATTCCAACGGCGGAGAAGGTGAAACCGAAACTCTATTATCTTTAGGACTGGGATTGCGTCTGCAACTACAAGAACGACTCACAGCCCGCTTTGACTGGGGAATTCCCTTAATTACAGTTGAAGGAGACAAAGACACCTTGCAAGAAAATGGTTTGTATTTTTCCGTAATTTATAATCCGTTTTGAGAAGTTAATAGTTGGGGATTGGGGATTGGGGATTGGGGATGGGACATTACGGATTAGATACTATATAGAGGTAAGAATATTTAACCTTTAACCTTTAACCTTAATGATATGGACTTGAAATCGTTAGAAAATAAACTAAACACCAGTGTCGATCGTATAGGAATATGGTGGTTGATTGGGGCTGCTGTAGCTACGGTTGTACTGTGGCAAGTACCCTATGGAGATTATATTTTATACCCATTTTCTATCTTAGCTACTTGGTTTCATGAAATGGGTCATGGTTTAGCAGCAATATTTTTAGGTGGAACCTTTCGGCAACTAGAAATCTTTCCTAATGGTTCTGGTGTAGCTACTCACAGCGGCAGATTATTTTTAGGCCCGATTGGGCGAGCCTTCGTAGCTGCTGCCGGATTGATGGGGCCGCCAATTGCCGGTGCTATCTTAATTTTGGCATCGCGCAGTTTCAAGACAGCCAGCATCAGTTTAAAAATATTAGGCGGATTTCTACTATTTTCAGTATTAATATGGGTGCGATCGCTCTTTGGAATAGTAGCAATTCTACTCTTAGGTTTAATCATCCTTGGTATTGGCATCAAAGGCAATCGTTGGTTTCAAGGATTTAGCATTCAATTTCTGGGAGTTCAAGCTTGTATAAGTACTTACCATCAACTTGATTATTTGTTTACCCCTACCGCAGGTCCTTTGGGAGTTTCCGATACAGGACAAATACAGCGACAATTGTTTTTACCTTATTGGTTTTGGGGTGGATTAATCGCAGTTGCCTCTCTCGTTATTCTCATACAAAGCTTGCGAATAGCTTATAAGCAGTGAGCAATTATCAATTATTTATTGTTTATTGATAATTGTTCACTGATGACTGACTCACCCAAACGGTTGTCCCCAAAGTTTCCAATTTTCTTTATTGAAAGGGGACCTCCATTTCTGAATTAATTCTAGTTCTAACTTTTGCCTGGGACGAGCTGAATGGGGTGTATCCCACCAAAAAGCAATATTAACTGCTGTCTTTAAACCGTATTGGTAATGCAAGTCCTGATACTTTTCAATGTATCGCTTGCAATCATGTACTCCTTTCCACCTGTGATTAGATTTACAGGTTTCACCAACATATAGAAGTAGATCGGCAGCCATATCTATCACAAAGTAAAGACAAGCTTGACCGGGACTATCTGCTGGTATTCTATAAAATGACAGCGAACAAGGTTTTAGTTCAAACGGGTCTATTATATCTGAGTCAACGTGTGCTGAAGACACCTCAAATAAAGCACCTTGCAGCACTGGTTCTTTTGTTCTCACTTGTTGTTGATGGGCGGATATTTGCTTTTTCCACTTTTTTAAAGCTTTCACATCCATTAACAACACGGGAGTTCTGCTAACTGTTGTAGTTGGCATCTCCGACGGTGAGAACAAATCAAGCTGATTCGTTTTCACGCTTCATTTCCACAGAACGCAACTTGCGAATCCTATCATTAATTTGTGATTAATCAGACATAAAAATAAGTTTTAATTTTTACTTTGTCAGAGGATATTGATTTGAGGTTCGTAGTCAGGAATTTAGTCCTCGTATCAAAGCGCTGAAGCGCTTACTACGAACTTAAAAGAATTAGTTTGTAGTAAGGACTTTAGTCCTCGTATCAAAGCGAAGACAGCGCTTACTACGAACCTAAAATAACTGGTTTGTAGTAAGGACTTTAGTCCTTGTATCAAAGCGCTGAAGCACTTACTACGAACCTAGAAATTATCCCAATCAACACCAAAATCTTTTACTGGATAATTAACCCAACAATCGCGCAACCATTGTCTTTCATGATTTTCTAAATACCAGCCTACGCTACATTCAGACCATTCATAAGGAGATTTTACCCAACCATGTTTTACTGAATTGTAATGAATATAATTCAAAGTTGTATAGTAATGTCTTGCAGAACGGATTGCTCTATCTGAATAAGAGTACCAAACTTTACGATTCCTAACTTTATCTTCTTTGTTCCACTGATAAGAAGTAGAGCCATGAACTAAACGAAAGATATTACTTAATGAATTAAAATCAGTAACATAAGCTAAAAGGTGGTAATGATTTGGTAGAATTGTCCAAGCGCATATTTCCAAACCATTTACAATAAATTGTTCAAATATTTTATCTAATAATTGCTGGCGACGGAATTGTAATTTCATGTGATGTTGATGCTCCTAGCAAGCTGCTGTTAATAAATAGAAATTTTTCTCTCGTATTAAATGAGGTGGAGAATGAGGAGGAAAACCTAAAAATAAGCGTTGCTGTACCAACTCTTTTCGTTGTACTAATGTTAAATGGCGATATTCGTACATAGTTTATTAAGTTATTTTCTTATGGCTAAATAATTTAACACTAATCTAATTGACTTATAGGAATTTTGTCAGTAGTTTGGCTAAATAATGTTGTTTATGTGAAGAGTTCGTAGTCAGGACTTTAGTCCTCGTATCAAAGCGCTGAAGCGCTTACTAAGAACCTAAAAGAACTGGTTTGTAGTCAGGACTTTAGTCCTCGTATCAAAGCGAAGACAGCGCCTAATACAAACATATATTCATCAGCGAATATCCTTATAAAACCGTTTGAGATAGTTAGTATCAACACCTATCCCCCAAAGGAACCCGATATATAAATAGATTGCATTTGCTTTCCAAGCACCCCAACGTGCAACGCGACGATCTGAACTTTGCACTACACGGTTTACCAAACGTATACTTCCCTTCTGTACAATTTTTCGACATAAATCCCCATCTTCCATGATGGGTAACGCTTCATCAAAACCACCGCAATCCCAAAAATCATTGCGACGACAAAACATTACTTGATCCCCAAACAATAAACGCAAACCTTTGAAAAACAAATGAGGTTTAAATAGCAACGGCGCATAATAGGTTTTAAGATAATTATGTAGCGAAGTACCCCAGCGAGTAGTTTGCTCACCAGTCATTAAAGAAATAAAACCACCACAAGCAACCGTTGGATCGGCTAAAGTTTTATCAATTAAAGTAATTAGATCGTCGGGTACGGTGGTATCTGCATGGAGGAAGCATAAAATATCTCCGGTTGCTTTTTCTGCTCCATAGTTCATTTGTACCGAACGTCCCCGATGGTGAGATTCAAGAAGTTGCGTTTTTACCCTTGAAGAAAAAGATTTGAAAGCAGATTCTGCAATTATCGCAGTTTCATCTTCGCTACCACCGTCAACCACAATAATTTCTTTGGGTAGTGGTGAGAGTAGAGCGAGTTGACGCAAAGTTCTACCCAAGCTGGTTTCTTCATTAAAAGCCGGAATAATTATCGAAACTGAGGCCATTAATTATCAGTTATCACTTATCAGTTATCAAATAAATTAAATTACTTAATTCTCAATGCCCAATGCCCAATGCCCTATTCGCTTACACGATATTTTGATTTGAGCAGTTTTCCCCAAATAGAATTGTAGGGATGGACGGTTTCGACTTGATGCTTGTTTGTAAAAATTGGTTTTTCTTTATTAGCCCATTGAAAAATACCACCACTCAAATTAAATACATTTTGATATCCTGCTGAAGACAGTTGTTGAGCTACCTTAGCGCTACGATAGCCAACCGAACAATAAACCACGATAGGGGTATTTAAAGGAACTTCCGAAATTGCCGCGATAGCTTGGTTAGTCGGTTCAATCCATTGTGCCAATTTAATATGACTGACTGCGTATTCTTCTTGGGAACGTGCATCTAAAATTAGGGGAGTTGATGAAGCTTTTCGATCTAGCCATCGTATAAACTGAGAAATTTTTACCGACTTCACATTAGGAAAATTAAGCTTGATAAGTAGTTCGAGCAACCAGAACATGATTCCGTACCTCCAAAACAACTATAGCAACGGATATATCGGTTGGGACATCATATTTTGCTTACAGGGAAAGGAAGAAAAGATGAAGTTTAAGTATTTTCACCTTTGTTTAAATAAAAAATATGTATATTTTACAATGACTTTATTAATCTAATTAAATTTGAGTGCATAATGCTTAATACATCTATGTTATTTAAAACAGGGCGATCTACCGTAATTTACGATGTTAATACGCAGTATTAGCTATCTATAAAGGACTCTGACTGCGTTATTCGTACATAAGCCCTATTGCACGAAAAGTTAATTGTGTAATTCAAAACAAATTTGGTGCTTTATTAATCAATTAATTAAGCAGTTCTTAATTAAACCGATTACTAAATTTTTGAATCTCGAAAACCAGTGAATCGCTATTTTTATAGCAATGGTTATATCGAGACGGGACATCTTTAAATTACTTCAGAGAGAATTGTTGGAGCAGAAAACTGTTTTAACTTAACTGTTGTGGCTACTGCTACGAAAAGCGATCGAAGAGATACCGTCAAAAAGCTCAAGCTTAGTAACGCCGGATAATTGCAAACTCTTTAATGATTAATTGTTAACTTATCATTCATAACCCTTTTAAGGAATCATACATATGTCCGTTGCAACTATTCTCAAAAGACTTTCTATTGCTACTGCTGGAGCAGCTACTATTGTTTTAACAACAGCTTACTCTGCATCAGCCGCTTCAATCTCGTTTGATTTTAGCGGTAATGGTGGAAAAGAAAATTCATTTAACCTGACAAAAGACGGGCTAACTGTAACTGCAACCGGAGAACTTGTTGATGGTACTGCTCGCGATGTTCTCCAAGACGGAGATGGCTTTGGAATCTTTGCTGGGGGGACAGAAAATAAACAAATTGATGGTGTAAATGCTAATAAAAGAGAGACTCTCAATCTAAATTTTGATAAGTTAGTAACTCTACTTTCTGCTACTTTTACTAAAGTCGATAGTGGCGATAACTTTAAACTATTAGTCGATGGAAATCAATTTATTTCCTCCACTCCGATTCCCGGTAGTGGAACTTTTGACTTTACTTCATTGAAGGCGACGGGTACAGACTTGGGTTTCAGTATCAATGATAGTGATGACGATTACTTTTTGAAAAGTGTAACAGTTAAAGAAGTCCCCGAGCCTACAACTATTTTAGGTTCATTACTAGTCAGTGGATTCGGCGCGATGTTTTATAAAAAGCGTAAAAATCAGTCCGATAATATCGCTTAAATAAGCACGAATATAGCTGTTTGCTATAAGTAGATTATTTTTAACCTGGTTTTTTGAAGAAGCCGGGTTTTTCTTATAAGTATTTAATCCATAGAGCAGGCAGAAATATCTTTTCTAACAAGAAAATATTACTTGTATAATCAATGAATTTTTTACAAACTCTTCATATGATAATGTAAATTTTTGGGAGAGAATCATTAATGCTGATGTATTAAAATAAACAAGTATTTTTGATAGTTAGAAAAAACAGGCTGTCAAAAATCTCATATTTCAGGGCTTTACCACAACTGCGTCGTAAAAAATAGATAGCGCAATTTGCAATGAATATAACTGAAATAGCCTTGCCGAAACTACTCAAAGATATTCGTTATTGGCTCTTAGGGATTGCTGCGGGTTTAGAAGCAATTTGTTTAACTCTCATCTGGAAGGCTGATGATACCGGACATTTGGGAATGAGTCTGCTGTTTTTGTTTGCTGTTGGAAGCTTAACTTGGGAAAAACGTAATACTTTAAAGTTTGAAAGTGAAGTTATGCCCAGTATTGTGGGTATTGGGTTGATTAGTTGGGTTTTGTGGCAAAGTGCGAACCTGGCTGATGGTAATACAATGCGGCTTTTATCTTTTACTTCTGCTTTGGGGCTTGCTTTACTGGCTTCTGGTTTTAAAGGATTGAAGCAGTATTGCCAAGAACTTACTATCCTGTTTTTCTTAGGTGTACCTAGCGTAATTTCCAGCTTTTTATTTGATATTTCTCCCTTAACCGCTCAGTTTTCAGCATTCCTTTTGCACTATTTTGGTTTTGATGTTGCAACTCAAGGAGTTTTTATTAATCTACCTAATGGTGGTGTAGAGGTAACACATGAATGCTCCGGTATTGACACTATTATTTATATTCTCAGTGTTTCCGTACTTGCTTTAGTCATGTTTCCTGTAAATCGCAGCAAACAATTTTTTGTCCCGATTGTGGCAATAGTTATCGGATTTGTCATCAATGGGATTCGTGTAGCAATGCTGGCAATATTTGCTGCATCAGACAAAGCTGCTTTTGAGAGTTGGCATGGTGGGCAGGCATCGTATTTATACGGGATGATTGGTATTTTTATCTTTGGATGTTTTTACTGGTTGCTATTACAGCAGCAAGAAAAAAGTCAAAGTAGTGTGAATTCCCAAAGTTAATGAATACTTGGAAGCAAATTCGTATCCCTTTACTAGCGTTTATCTTTACTGCTGTTGTCTTGGTTTTGGTAAGAGTGATTTTGGTAACTGCATTTACGACTAAGCAGAAAGATGGTAGTAAATTACCTCACTTACCTTTTGAAACGGCAGCATTTGTAGAAGATAATTAGTTGTATTTCTCTATAATGTTGCCGCTATCTCTTGCATATATATTTCATTCAAATTACAACTACCTTCTGATAAAAACTAGCTAATTTACTTCTAGTTTTTATATTTAATTTGCTTACTTCCACATCTTAGATAAACCTAATAATTCACTTAAATTTTTACATTTAACTCATGTCTAAAACAGAAAGCGATCGCTTAAACAAATCGTTACTTGCTCAAATTGGAAATTTAAATCAAACTACTAACGAATTTTCAAGGTTTATCTTTGGAATGGTAGATTCTCTCCCAGTTATACGCTGGATAGGTTATGGACTTTTGCTACTAGCGCTATTTGATGTTATCGAAATGTTTATTCCAGCCAGATTTATGAATCCTAACTGGGAATTTCAAACTTTTGGTGCATTAGTAGAAAGAGTTGCAGTACCTTTAATTGGGTTTGCATTTGTATTTTTAGCGGGACTAAACGAACGGAGCTATAAAGAAGGAATTATCCTCAAAATTCTATCTTGGTTAACTTTATTACTAGGAATTATATATTTTCTCACTGTACCTTTAGGAATTATTAATACAGTTAGAATTCATAAACAAAATAATAATCAAATCACCGTTAGATTAAAGCAACAACAATCCGTAATTGAACAAGTTAAAAAAAATCTGGATGGCCCTGTAACAGAAGCTCAAATGCAGCAGCTTTTAGCACGTTTGAACGGTGGAAACGCTCCTGAAATTAAAAGTCCGGAAGAATTGCAACAAGCAAAACAACAGCTTTCTACATTTATTAATAAAGGTGAAGGCGAATTAGAAACACAGGTACAAGCTGCACGTTCAAATCAAAGCCTTAATTTACTCAAAAAATCTGTCAAATGGAATTTAGGAGCGCTGGTAGGTGGTGCTTTATTTATCACAATCTGGCGCAGTACTGCTTGGGCTAGACGCGGTTAGGAGATGGGAGCGAGGGGGAGACAAGGGGACAAGGAGAAATATAAACTCCTTACTCCTAACCTTTAACCTTTGTCGTGCCTTCCACACTCGCACGATTTGACACAATGTATTTAAAATATGAAGGAAGGTTAAGACGTTTTCACAATTAAGAGTTATAAACGATGGGATTATTCGGACTTGGTAAAAAGCAGACTGTACCTACTCCTGAAGAAGCTTTACCGGGAAGGGCTTCCTCGATGCCAGTACCTGAGAAACATCATGTTAACGGCAATCCCCTCAAGCCTCCTTTTCCCGAAGGTATGGAAAAAGTTGTATTTGGGATGGGATGTTTTTGGGGTGCGGAACGTAAGTTCTGGCAGTTGGATGGAGTTTATACTACTGCTGTAGGTTATGCTGCTGGCTCAACTCCTAATCCTACATATAAAGAAGTATGTAGTGGAATGACTGGTCATAATGAAGTTGTGCTAGTTGTGTACGATCCGAAAAAAGTGGGTTACGAACAGCTTTTAAAAACTTTTTGGGAAAGCCATAATCCTACCCAAGGAATGCGTCAAGGTAATGACAGTGGTACGCAATATCGTTCGGGAATTTACACTTATTCTCAAGAACAGAAAAAGCTCGCAGAAGCATCTAAAGATTCTTATCAACAAGCTTTGAAAGAAGCTGGTTATGGGGATATTACTACAGAAATTCTTGATGCTCCTGAATTTTATTATGCTGAAGATTACCATCAGCAGTACCTCGCTAAAAATCCCAATGGTTATTGTGGATTAGGTGGTACTAATGTTTCTTGCCCGGTTGGTGTAATGAATTAAAGGTTTGTAGTTGCGCTTTAGCGCCTCCGCATTCGGAAGTATGATGCGCTAAAGCGCTACTACGAACTAATCACTGTAAACTTTGCGATAATAATCTTGATATTCTTGAGATATAGCGTTTCTCAATCTGGTGAAGTACAGCTTTCTTTATCTCCCCTCTCCTTAATAAGGAGAGGGGTTGGGGGTGAGGTTTTAAGATGTACCTCGATAGACCGGGAAGCGCTATAATAAAGGTTTCCACCATTCGCTGTTGTTGAGATACCAATGTACTGTTAAACGTAAACCTTCTTCAACCGTTACAGAAGGAGTCCAGCCTAAATGAGTTTTAATTTTAGCTGCATCAATTGCATATCTGCGGTCGTGTCCGGCTCTATCTTTGACGAAGGTAATTAATTTTTCTGAAGGTTTTACTGGTAAGTCATCTGCAAATTTATCCATTAATTGACATAACATATGCACGAGGTTGATATTTTCAACTTCGTTATTACCACCAATATTGTACATTTCTCCCGGTATTCCATTATTAATTACTATATCTAAAGCATTACAATGGTCGCCGACATAAAGCCAGTCTCGCACGTTTTTACCATCGCCGTAAACTGGTAATTGTTTACCCAATAAAACGTTAATACACATCAAGGGAATCAATTTTTCTGGAAACTGATATGGTCCGTAATTATTGGAACAGTTGGTAATTATTGTTGGTAGTTGGTAAGTATGATAATAAGCTCGAACTAAATGGTCGCTACCTGCTTTTGATGCTGAATATGGGCTGTTAGGAGCATAAGCTGTAGTTTCAGTGAAAGGTGGGTCTTTTGGAGTTAAACTACCATAAACTTCGTCGGTAGAAACGTGCAAAAAACGATAATTTTCTGGTTGATTTTTGGCTAACCAATATTGACGAAAAGCTTCTAGAAGCGTGTAGGTTCCAACAACGTTGGTTTGTACGAAAGCACCGGGGCCGATAATTGACCTATCGACGTGAGACTCCGCAGCAAAATGGGCAATGATATCTATTTTTTCTGATTCTAGAAGTTGTTTAATTAAAGAAGCATCGCAAATATCTCCTTTGATAAATCGAAAATTATCTTTTGCTTCTAAGGAAGATAAATTAGCGCGATTCCCCGCATAAGTAAGCGCATCTAATACTACTACTCTATCATTTGGGTAATTTTTACACCAATGATGGACAAAGTTAGAACCAATAAATCCCGCACCACCCGTTACTAACAAGCTACGACTCATTAAACTTGCTCCTATGAGAGTTTGTTTTAGGTTATATTACCTGATTAAATTCTTAATCCTAATCTAAATGCAGGCAGACGTAGCACTGCTACGTCTCTACATTATTGATATGTTGCCTATTAAAATAAAAGAGTATTACTGCAATTTCTTTTTTATCTTATTGAATATTCTTTGTGTAGATAATTTTGCTAGACGCATTGTTGTTAAAGGTTTAATATTTGAGGGATGACTTTGTTTATGGTCGAAGAAGTCGTTTAATTCATTCAAAATAACCTGGAAACGTGGAATAATATTTTCGCGGCGGTACTCTTGAAAAAAAGTTTTAGGTAAAGTTAGAGGCGACCAATTTTGCAGCACTTTAAGAATACGTTGCAGATCGTATTCTTTGGAATAAGCCGCTATTTTGTGACAATTAAATCCGGGATCTAAATAATCTGAAAGTCCACCATTAACGCTGGAAAAAATTTGACAGCCGCAAGCCGAAGCTTCCATCGGTTGCAAACCAAAGCCTTCTGTTACTTGCTGCTGTGCCCAGTATTCGGCGGAATCATAAATATAAATCTTAGCTCGATTGAATAGTTCTGCAATATCTTCAATATAATAATCAACTAACTCTAATTTACACTTTTGTTGCAATGCTGGAACTAAATCTTGTATGAGATATTCAGAAGATTTTCGTGCTAAAACTAAAACATCAATATCTCGTTCCAGATTTCGATGATTAAATTCATCGCTAATTTGATTGGGTAAATAATAAATTAAAGAATGAGGTGATAATTGCCCCCAATATCCTAAAGTATTGCGACTGACGGTAATAATTGGAATACTGGCTGGAAGTTTAAAGCCATAACCAGCACTATGAGCATGATAAACAACATGATAAGACTTGAGCCGAGGAGCTAGTTTTGCTACATCGAATCCCCAGCAAATTACAAATATGACATCATTTAAATTTTGCTGCTGCAATACATCATCTAAAAAAAGCTTGTCTTTTTCCCTTTGACGGTAAGTCACCACCTCAGCATCACATATTTGTTTAGCAAGATTTAAAGCTTTTAGTTCTGCCCACAAACCACCACAAGCAAATTTACCATCTGTCCCAGGAAGTAAAAAATAAAGTTTTCTCATAACTGAAGCTTCTCACACGATTTTAGATTTTAACAACGGATGCGTTTAGTTTGTAGATTCACGAACCCCAAAACGGGCGCATCGACGAATTTTGGATTTTCATAGGCAGTAGGCAGTGGGCAGTAGGCAGTAGTGACTCACCCTTAAAAGAGTGAGATTGAAAAATTGACGTTTTATACCTCGCTGCAAGCAGCCTCTGTATAATTATTTATTTTTACTGAGCTTTAAACTCAGAACTAAAGTTTAAATTGATACTTCTTACCCACTGCCGACTGCCGATTGCCGACTGCCTTTTTTGTAAATCAGAATTTTGCAAGATATTCAGCACACAGTTGGATAAATAATTGAGTAATTAAGAATTAAGAGTATTTTAACCTTTAACCTTTAACCTTATGAATCGTAAATATAGCCATCCGAAAAAACTACCAACGAAATAGACGGGAAAATCTGCCCAAATAAAGGTATTTCCTAAAACAAGTCTTCCAGGTAAAGTTTTACGGGCTGCTTCTAAAAATGGCGGTTTCCATAGCTGTAAAAATTCTATCGCACAGGTTGCAATACAAACTGCGATCGCGATACGTAATGGGGAAACTTTAGGTAAAAGGAAAGCAAATAACAATACCCAAAATATCTCATAGGCAACGCTTCCTAAAGCATCATGCAGCCATGCTGGGTTTAATCCTTGAGAAAACCTGACTACATAACCTAAAGGCACGATAATTATCATACTCGCTAGCAGCGCTATGCGATATTTAAAAAAAGGTATATTCATTTTGCATATAGACAATGAAAATGAGTCTATTTTAAAGCATTAAAAAACTAAAAAGCAGAGAACACAAATCAATTCTCTGCTTTCATATTTGAATTTTAATTAATTTATGCTTTTGAAAACGAGAAGTTAATACAGAATACTTATATCAATCCTGGATCAATTCTCATTCTCAATGGAGGTACTTACAAAAATATTAGCTGGTTAAACCGCTAAATGCACCTTTAGCAGCAGCAATTCCATCTTCAACAGCAGCCCAGATTCCTGTATCGGGTTCTTTACCAACTAATTGGCGAGTTCCCAAAGCGTAAATGATTGCTTTTAACTGCTCTTGGTGAGCGCGATTTTGGAAATTAACTTTGTTGATAGGATCGATTGCTTCTTCCCAATCTTCTCCAGCAGTTTGAGCGCACTTGTGTACGAGCAAACCAGTCATTACTAACTGATGCTTCATTCCTTCGTGCTGCAAAGCTTTTTCATAAAGGTCTAATTCGCTACCACCCATCATTTTGTCAACGGTTTGAGCGAAATTCTTAACTTTCTCTTGAGGTTCGGATGCAGTACCAAATTTGCTAATTGCTGCTTCGATAGTTCCCAAGCTTTCTTGATCGTCCTTATGCATATCTTGTATGCGCTTGGTAATCTCTCCATCGCTGATAGCCGAGATTAATTTCTGTTCGCTAGCAACCATCTGACTTTGCAGCACTTTCATGTCTGCTAATTTCATAGCGATCGCCTTGCGTTGAGTATCTGTTATTGTCGTTGCCATAACGAAAGTTATCTCCGAATCAAATACATTCCTAGTTTCACGCTCTTATGAATCAGCTTCATCTTTCGCACGACTTAGAACCCATTTAAAAAATGGTTATTTATTTGTAGCCATGAATACCACTTTGGGGGGATGAGGAGATGGGGAGATGGGGGGGGACAAGGAGAGAGTTATGAGTTAAGAGTTATGAGTTAAAAATTAAGCATTGATCACTACTTTCTACTCGCTACTCACTACTCACTACTCCTAACTGTTCCCTGTTCCCTGTTTCCAATTAAGTTTCACAAAATAAGCTTTACGTCCCATTGCATCGTGCTTGAGGGTGATATTTTCAACTGTGAGGTTAAAAGGAATTGCTGTGGTAATGTGACGCTGAAAGAAAGTGCCTACATCGGGAGCCAGTTCGGTTGCGGTTGTTGTGGCTAGGCTTAAACCGATTAGTTGTTCTATGGGTCCTCGGGGTAATAATAAATGCAGTCCTACAGCTAATCCGGCTGTCAATAACATGGCGACTGATGCATTTGTACCGCAGCGAGGATGTACGGCTAAATTCCACTCTCCATTAGTGAGGCGTTGCAGAGCGAGGTTTACAGCGCGTCGCAAGTTGCTGATATTGGCTTCACCATAAAGATAAAATCCTTCTTCTGTAGATAAACCACTGTAAAGCTGATTATCTATCTCAACATTCTCACGTTCACTTAATTCTTGAGTTGTAGAGCTATAGGATTTGCTCAAAATCCATACTGTAGCGTGTTCTAAAGCGTGAACCTGACGGAGCATTAAAATTTCTTTCAGCCCAGGAACAAAAGATAACCGTTCGAGTAAATCGGCATCTTGATTGGGAGAGGGTGATATCAAATCCAAATTCAAAAAGTCAAAGGAATTGTCACTACCGTATTTTAAAGTTGAGGTATCCATTCTTCATCGCTCCCCCACCTGGGTAGGTAAGATATAAACACTTTTAATGTAACCTTTTGAAAAAGGAATTATTGCTAATTTTTGTTGATTATTAAGACTATATAAAATTAATCCAAGGAGAGGCAACGGTGAACGAGGAATACAGGAATATTCCAACCATTGAAGCTATGGCTAAATTACGGCTAAATTAAAAATTTTGAAACTTATAATTAGAAATAAACAATAATTCTTTTTATTCAGCTTAATTTGCTTTTATATTTTGGTTCTAACTTTCCAGATAACTATAAAAACAGAATTTATATTATTTATTGGTATTCTCCTATGCACTACAATTTTTAGGTAAGCGTTCCTTTCTTAAACTAATTTTTTGAATTTTGAATTTTGAATTTTGAATTTTGAATTTTGAATTTTTAAAGGTAGAAATTGACCCGTCCGTTGCTAGTCGGACGGGAATTGATTGCTGCTAGCACTAAGCGCGTAGATCAATACCCTGCGATTGCGCGTCTTAGAGATGAGTTAAGCACCGAAAAGTGAAGCGTGAGGAGACTGGCTAGCAGCAATCAATCAAAATGAACAAAAAATAACCGTCATTATCGCCGTTTAATCCTGCGGTTGAGGAAGAGGACAGCAGTTAACATCGTTTAGACAAACTTTACCCCAGTGCAAAGCCCAACGGACAAGAGCAACTCGGTTTTCGGTTTGTGTTTTGGTAAGAATATTGCTGATATGGTTATCAACAGTACGCTTACTTATTTCCAGTTTCACTGCAATTTGTTGGTTAGTTAAGCCAGTGGCCACTAAGTCGATTATTTGCAGTTCTCTGTCTGACAGACTAACAGGGGTCTGAGACTCGCCACCAGCCATTATAATTTCCATCCTCCCAATTAGTGGTAAATGTACTCAATCGCTCTTTCCTATTGTAGAAGATTCTTTTACTGGTAGGCGTTTCAACTGTTTAGTGCAATACGATTGTCTATAATTTCTTTATTTTTGCAGTAGGGAGCTATACAGTATTTTATATTAGTATTTATTTTAACTTTATATCGGAAAAAAAATTAGAGTTATTACTGTTGGGAAACTTGGAATGCAAGAGTTAATGAAGACAATTATTAAAGAATATTGCTGTTTATTTGTATGAAGCATTGCTTTAGCAGTGCTAAATATTAGTGTAGGTTTTATACAGAATTTCTCTTTATAAATCAAAAAGTGGTTAGGAAATGAGCAATCCCCGTGTTTTATGTTTGGGTGAAATACTATATGACGTGCTTGCCGATCAATTAGGGCGATCGCTCTCAGAAGTTGAATCCTGGACTTCTTATCCAGGAGGGGCACCAGCGAATGTTGCTTGTGCCCTACTAAAACTGGGAACGTCATCAGGATTTATTGGCGCAGTGGGTGAAGATGAACCCGGAAAGGATCTAGTAAAGCTTTTAGAAGAAATTGGTGTAGATACAACTGGGGTGCAGCGTCATCCCTCTTCACCTACCCGACAAGTATTAGTGACGCGAAAACAAAATGGCGATCGCGTGTTTTCTGGATTTAAGGATTATGACACCGCAGAATTTGCCGATACTCGTCTCAAAGCTGCCGAATTGCCAGAAAATTTATTTGCAGCAGCCGAAATTTTAGTCATCGGAACATTAGAATTAGCCTATCCCGAAACTGGTGCAGCAGTTCACCGTGCGCTACAGTTAGCTTCTCAACACAATGTGAAGATTTTGCTTGATGTCAACTGGCGCGATGTATTTTGGAAAAATCCCGATGCTGCTCCCGAAAAAATTCGCGAATTAATTAAAAAAGTAGATTTCCTCAAGCTTGCTAAGGAAGAAGCCGACTTATTATTTGATACTCACGATGCCGGGGCAATTACTTATCGCCTCAACACTGTAGAAGGGGTATTAGTCACCGACGGAGATAAAGGTTGTGCTTATTGTCTCGGTGAGAATGAAGATAAATTTCCGGCTTTTTCCGTTCCTGTTGTTGACACAACTGGTGCGGGGGATAGTTTTGTCGCTGGCTTTGTTCACCAACTGTTGCAGACGGGAGTACAAAATTTAAAGGATGCGGAAGTCGTGAAAAAAATCATCGCTTATGCCAGTGCTGCGGGAGCTTTGACTACATTAAAACCCGGTGCTATTGCTTCTCAACCTACAGCAGAGGAAGTAGAAAAGTTTTTGAAGGAGCATTGAATATATCGTTTAAGTAGCAGGTAGGTTGGGTTAGACACGATTTACAGTTTGAAAGGCAATAGTAAATTTTTGATTATCGTGTCGTAACCCAACATCAATATTTTAGGTAAGTTCAAATATTGCACAATTTTTTATCGACAATCTTCTGATGAAAAGCTTGTCTGGCAGTTTCAACCGCCATTAACTTAGTGTTTACCAAGAATTTCCCATCACAATTTTTCTACAATATTCCGCACAATATCTTCAAGCGACTCTGATATCTCTACTGTAATAGCGTCTGATGGTTCTTCAAGGATATCAAATTGACTTTTAAGAAGTTTTTCGCTCATAAAGTGATTTAATCGTTCTTTTAAGCGTTTATGAATCAATTCAAATGAACCTTTGAGATAAACCAGCTTTACAGATTCACTATCTATTAAAAGCATCTGACGATAACTTTCTTTCAAAGCCGAACAAGTTATAACTATATTTGTATTTTCTGACAAACGCTGTTTGATAACATCTTGGATTTTTTGCAGCCACGGTACTCTATCTGTATCACTTAATGCAATACCGTTTTGCATTTTGTCAATATTCTCTTGTGGATGGAAATCGTCAGCATCGGCAAATTTATATCCTAACGATTCTGCCAGTTTTTCACCAACGGTAGTTTTACCCGAACCCGAAACGCCCATTACAAGAATAATCATCTACAAATTTAAAGCTAAAATTACTGTTTTTTTAGAAAAATAATGTATAAATTTGATACTAATTTTCAAAAAATGTATCATTCATATACCAAAAACTTTTGCTCAATTCCTTCTTAATTTATAATATTTAAGCTAAAATTCGATGCATAAGTCTAAATAGTTTAACCCTATTTAATTACAAATCATATTTATAGCTAAATAATAATTAAGAAATGAGCGCTGAAATTAATCCAGGAACTCTAATCAATAATCGCTATATAATTCAGAAAACTCTGGGAAGGGGCGGGTTTGGAAGAACTTATTTAGCTTTAGATAATCAGCGTTTTAACGAACCCTGCGTTCTTAAGGAGTTCTTACCCGATACTCAAAACGAGGGCGTTATTGAAAAATCAAAAGAATTATTTGAACGGGAAGCAAAAGTTCTATATCAAATTAAACATCAACAAATTCCTGAGTTTTTGGCTTTGTTGACTCACGATAGACAACTGTTTATCGTTCAGGAGTATATTAACGGCAAAACTTATTTACAAATATTAGACGAACGTCTTACTAAGACTCGGAAGCCATTTTCGGAAGCGGAAGTTAGAACATGGCTTTTAGATATGCTACCAGTTTTAGAATATATTCACAGTTGTAATATTATTCACCGCGATATTTCATTAGAAAATGTCATGCTTGCCAATAATCAATCGAAACCAATATTGATTGATTTTGGAGTTGTTAAAGAGAAGTTTACCCAAATATTTTCAAGTCATTCGTCCCAATCCTTTAGACAAGCTTCGGTAGTAGGAAAAATTGGTTATTCACCACCAGAACAATTGCGTTTGGGACATTGTTATCCTTCCAGCGATATGTACGCACTTGCTGTTAGTGCGCTGATTCTTTTGACTGGTAAAATGCCGCATTTATTAATAGATGACTCTTTAAACTGGAACTGGCAATCTCATGTAAATCTTAGTAACTCTTTAGCTGGCATTCTTAATAAAATGTTGGCAGCAGTACCCAGCGAACGTTATCAATCGGCAAAGGAAGTAATAGCAGGGCTAACAAATAATCAAAGTTATAATACCAATTTGAACCAGACGGTTACTAATAATAACTTGAAGCCAAAAATGTCATTAGGTGGCATTATTTCAAGTATATTACCGAGAAGAACCCAACAGAACGAGCAACAGAATGCGAATAATGAGAATCATTTTGAACAACTTGGACAAACACCAGTTTCTCAAAATCCCCAATTTGTAGATTATTGTCGTTCCCAGCTTACTAGTTTTGTAGGACCTTTAGCTAGTATTGTGATGGAGCAAACTTTGTCAGAAAACCCCGATATGGTGTCCAAAGATTTTGTAGAAGTTTTAGCTCAAAAAATTCCAGACGCACAAAGAGCAGAAAGTTTTAGAAGTCAGATCAAACTTCTTAAAGAATATAAAACAGAACAACCTCGCAAGCTAAATCAATCGGTTTCAAGTTTAACAACCACTCCTGCAATTAGTCACCCAGACTTTCTAGATTATTGCCGTAGAGAATTTAGCAGTTTTGTGGGACCTTTTGCTAGTGTAGTTATTAAAGATACTTTAGAGGAAAATCCAGATTTAACTCCGAAGCAACTTGTAGAAAGATTGATGACTGGAATTCCTAATCGCAAAAGAGCAAAGGAATTTGAACAACGGATTCTTAAAGATTGAGAATGGGTAATTGGTAATAGGTAGTTGGTAATAGTATTTGCAAAAATTGTTACAATTTTGATTTGTATAACCCTTGATTTTTATCAGTCAAATTACTATTTTTTTGCTTGTAGAGTAAAATTTATTACTTTTTTTCAAGAAAAGAAAAATTAAATTATTAAGGTGTATTGTTTGCAATCTTGTATATACAAACAACTTTCTCTCGCCATGTAGACTCTTTCACAAATTCCATCCCAATTTTTTCTAAAACTTTTATTGAAGTTTGATTTTCTGGTTCGACAATTCCTAAAATATAATCAAAATTAAACTTACCAAAACCATATTTCAAACAAGCCTTCGCTGCTTCGGTTGCTAAACCCTGTCCCCAAAATTCCGAATCAATTCTATAACCCAATTCGTTTTCAAGTTTACCTTCTATTTCTTCAACCGCAATTCCACAATAGCCGATTAAACGTCCGCTTTCGCGATAAATTACAGCCCATTTTCCATAACCTTGTTTTTGATAAGAATCAAGAAAACTTTGAACTTTTACGGCTGTTTGTTTATAGGATAATATACCACTGGGTGAAAATTGCATTACTTCAGGTTTCGCAAGAATTTGCGCTAATGCTTCAATATCTGAAACTTGAAACTCGCGAATAATTAAACGTTCGGTTTGAGTAATAATTTTTTCTTCAATATCATTTTTAGTTGTAGCTAAACTAGATATTCTCAAAACCTTTGCTAACCACTTAGTTTTAGAATTTAACCACAGAGTAAAAACAAGAAATAAATGTATTGCAAGAGTTATTTGAGCATAGGGTTTTACCGAAAAATCGTATATTCTTACCCAATCTCCGCGAAAAGCAGTGAATGAAAGCAGCGGATAAGCTACCAGCGAGAAAACAAGTTGAGCTTGAGCAAAAGTGTAAAATAAATGTTTTAAAACTGCTTTTTTAACCAAAGGTACCGCTAGAATCGCTAAAAAACCTAAAGTAATCGAAACTAAATTACCGCTAAACGCAATCCACCAAGATTCTACAGGAAGAAAATTTCCCACAGCGATAACATAACCCCAAGCAACTCGCCATTGAAATTCTCTAACTTCACCACCTACCTGTAAAGTAGCTAAAGCGTGTCCAACTTCGTGAAAAAACACTCCTAACGGAATTAAAATAAAAACTGCAACTCTTTCTAACAAAAATCTATCTTTGGCAGTTACTTTGTCATCCCAAAATGAACGCCAATTGTTGAATAAACGAAAAATGGTGTCAATGCTGAGAATAGCGTAAATAATCGCCATGAAATCGAATGATGAGTCATTGAACATAAATAACCTCAAATCAAATTAGTTTGATTGGGTAAGCACGAATTGCTTTATCCGCTGTTGCAATTGATAAATTATGTTGTAAAGCTTGACAAATCAACATTCTATCAAAAGGATCGCGATGTAAAGACGGTAGTTTTGTAAGTTGAACTACACTGCTTTCATCTAGATTCAGATTAATAATTTGATGGCGATCGCGCTGTCTGGGAAGATAAATATCGGGAGGTTCTGGTAATGGTAATTTACCCAATTTATATTTAACAATACATTCCCAAATTGAAATAATACTTAAATAGACTTCATTGTCATAATCACAAATAGCATTTCTAACCTCTGTTGATAATCTGTTATCACCATTGACAAACCATAAAAAAATGTGTGTATCTAGAAGAATTTTCATTTGCCCTCAAATGCATCCAAAATATCATCTGGTAAAGGATCATCAAAATCATCGGGTACTGTAAATTCTCCTTTACACAAAGCAAATGGTCTTCGTGGCTTTTTATTATTTATAATTGGCTTAAGTTCGGCAATAGGCTTGTCTTCTTGCATAATAATAAAGCTTTCACCTGCTTCAACTTGATTTAGGTACTTTGAAGGATTTTCTTGAATTTCTTGGATTGTGATTTGTTGCATTTAATTACTTTGGGATAATCTTATCAGGAAAGGAAATACTCAATTTGATTGTAAATCATTAGTTAAGTTAACTGAATAATAACTAATATCACTTAATACAAACCAAATCGCTCATCTTGTTCAATTAAAGCCTGTATTTCTTCGACGCTTTCTTTAAGATTTGCTGCATCTACCATTGTTTGCGCTAACGATGGTAAATCATCGATAGATTGCCAATTGTCGCTTTGCCATATTTTAGAGCGCAACATACATTTAGCACAGTGAAAAAACGCTTTTTTAATATTAACTACAAGCGCAAAATCTGGAATTTTATTATTAATAGCCATACTTTCCCGCAAAGGTGCATCTCTGACAATAATTGCACTTCCACTCATTCGCAAAGTTTCACCTTTACCCGGTACGAGAAAGAATAAACCAACTTTGGGATTTTCTAGTATATTTTGAAAAGTATCTGCTCGACGATTTCCTAGTCTATCAGGAATAGCTAAGGTATTATCATCAAGTATTTGCACAAATCCGGGTGGATCTCCTTTCGGTGATATATCCATGTTTCCATTAGCATCTGATGAAGCGATAAATACTAAAGGTGATTTTGCAATAAAAGCGCGACAGTGTTTATCTAATTTTGGGATTACGATATCGGTGACTCGATGGCTGGGATATCCCATTACTTCCCGCAGTTGTTCAACGGTGGTGATGATTTCGGAAAATTGAGTTTTCATGGGTGTTTTCAACTTATTTTAAATTAAGATAGTTTATGAGGAAATAATAAATAGTCTTTTCTTATTCATCAATATTCTTTAGTAATGGGATAAATTCGATCGGCTATTCCCTATTTAAATAATGTCGGATTAGTTACAAATTAACCTCAATCATTAAGAAAAATTAAAAAACCGTTTTTTTCAATCGACTGTTGAAGTTTTACTTAGAATATTACATGGGAGGTAAGTTATATATGACGGATTTATCACAAAATAATCAAAATAATCTGCTTCTACTCGATAAATTAAAAAGCGCCAAACAAGAATATAACTATAGCTATAGTCGTATTCCACCGATTGCGATGGTGGATGAACTTCCCGGTAAAGAGAATTTTTCTACTGGCTGGCTGCGTTTGTTGGCTAAGGAGTTAAAAGTTGTTTTTATCAATACTTTGATTGCAAACCGGGGAAATCGTGGTTCTGAAAATGTTCGCGATGATGTCAGACTTTTTCTCCTCGAAGTGTTGGCTGAAGGAGCATTACCTTTTAATTTGGGTGTTACTGCTAGAGTTTTACAAATTATTCCTAACTTATTACTTACAGGATTATCAAAAGATTATAGCGAAATCGACGAGTTGTTCTTTTCCATACTCAAGGAAAGCGGACTTTCAATTTTTCAAGATTCCTTGAATCGAGTTAAGAGCCTTCTGTATAAAGATCAAACTACCGGGCATGCAAGCAGTCTGAATGATTATCATAAGCTGTTTCCAGAAATGGGAGTACCGGAAATAGCTAAGAATTTCTCCGATGATGAACAATTTGCTTATATGCGAGTTGCTGGATACAATCCCGTAACGATCGAGCAAGTAAATAAATTGGGAGACAGATTTGGGGTTACGGAAGCTCAATTTCAAGAAGTAATGGGAAATGACGATTCTTTAGCCGCAGCAGGAGAAGAAGGAAGGCTTTACCTGGCTGATTATGGAATTTTAGAAGGTGCTGTGAATGGCACTTTCCCCAAACAACAAAAATATATTTATGCTCCCTTAGCGTTATTTGCTGTTCCTAAAAATTCCGATGAATCCCCTTTGATGCGTCCAATTGCGATTCAATGCGGTCAAAATCCGCAAGATAATCCTGTTTTCACGCCAAAATCTGATAAATATACTTGGTTATTTGCAAAAACCATCGTGCAAATTGCAGATGCTAACTATCACGAGGCTGTAACCCATTTAGGGCGTACTCATTTATTTGTAGGGGCCCCCTTTGCGATCGCAACTCATCGTCAATTACCAGAAAATCATCCGGTTAATATTCTGTTGCTTCCCCATTTTGAAGGTACTTTAGCAATAAACCATGCAGCCCAAAGAAGTTTAATTGCTCCTGGTGGGGGTGTGGATAGATTACTTGCATCGACTATTGACAATTCCCGTGTTTTGGCAGCAGTTGGTTTGCAAAGCTATGGTTTCAATGAAGCGATGTTGCCCAAGCAATTGGAAAAACGCGGAGTCGATGATATTGAAAAGCTACCTGTTTATCCATACCGCGATGATGCGCTGTTGATTTGGAATGCGATTCATGTATGGGTTACAGACTACTTAAAAATTTATTATAAAAGCGATGCCAGCGTTCAAAACGACGCTCATCTTCAGAATTGGGCTATTGAAGCAGCAGCTTATGAAGGTGGAAGAGTTCCAGATTTTGGTCAAGAAAATGGGCGCATTCAAACTTTAGATTACCTAATTGATGCTGTAACGCTGATTATTTTCACTGCTAGCGCTCAACACGCTGCGGTTAACTTTCCGCAGGGAGACATGATGAACTATGCACCAGCAGTTCCCTTAGCTGGTTATCAACCTGCTTCAATTCTTGAAGGTAAAGTTAGCGAGGAAGACTACTTAAATTTACTTCCACCTTTAGAGCAAGCCCAGCAACAATTAAATCTAGTCTATATACTTGGATCTATTTACTACAAAACTTTAGGTGATTACCCAGATAATTACTTCAAAGATGCCTTAGTCAAAACAGCTTTAAAAGCATTCCAAACAAATTTACTGGAAATAGAAGATACTATTCATAAACGCAATAAAAATCGACCGAATTACGAATATTTGCTTCCTTCAAAAATTCCTCAAAGCATCAATATTTAGCAAAAATAGGTAATAGCATTAAGAATCTTTAAAACAGTAAATAAAAGTAAATAATAAAGGAAAATTATGGCAATTAGAGAAGAAGTTATCAAATCTCAAAAACGTCAAATTGAGCTTTCACGTACTTTAGCTAAAGTCGGCTATGACAGTACAATTGGTCAAATACTACGTTTACGATTGTATTATCAAGACGGCTTATTATTGCTGCGGAAATTTAAGAGTTTTCTTTATACAGCTAAAGAAGTGTTTGGAGACAAATTTTTCGGAGGAGACCAAGCAATTATACATACCTCTCATGCTGAAGTAAAGAAACTAATGCAAGTCGAACCTCAAGTGCGGGGAAACGATTTGGGTATCATTAGAATGTTAGCTCCGAGCTATTTGCTTAACAACCCGTTGAGTTTGGGAATGAACGGTACTCAACATACAGGTGCCCGTGCTTTATTTTTACAAGCTTTACCAGAACCCTCGCAAAACATAGAAACTTTAAGCAATTTAGTTAATCAATGTTTATCAGAAGCAGCCCAAAAAGGCGAATTACATATTGGTAAAGACTTACCAAGAATGATGCTGAAAATTTTGCATCAACTTGTTTTCCAAATTTCATTATCTGAAGAAGAAATCACTGCATCAACTGGTTACAATAAAAAGCTGTTTCTGGCATCTCTACCAAATTTTTTGAATAAATATACGCTGGGATTACTAACAGCACCAAGCGTTAAACATCGCCAGCAATTAACGCAGAAATACAAAGAATCCCCACTATGGTCATCTTATCTAGAAACGGGTGCCAAATATAACTTGAATCCACATCAAATTGCTAATATTCTTTTTGATATGATTCATATTGCCGGAACTCTTGGTACTAGTGCGCTTTTGGGTTCTACCATTGGGGTTTTATGTTTAGATGAAGCTTTGAGAAATCAAGTAAGTTCAGAAATTAATACAGTTTGGAATGAGCAAGAAACTCTGAATGCAGATGCTTTAAATAATTCGGTATTAATTAACAAGGTAATTCTAGAAACCGCCCGTCTTTACCCAGCAGTAAGATTTGTTAGCCAGCTAGCCAAGGAACCAGGAGAAATAGAAATAGGTGAAGCAAAATGCCCATTCCAAAAAGGTACTCGCTTACTTGGTTCTATCTTTACTGCTAATAGAGATGCTGCAAGATACAATAATCCAGATAGTTTCGATATTGAACGCGATTTTTCAGATATTTTATCTTGGAACGGTCACGGACACGAACGCGCTTGTCCTGGAAGAGATTTATCCGTCGGCTTAATCAATATCTTCTGTTTATACTTGTTCAAACATTACAAATGGGATTCAATTACAGAAGTTAAATGGGAATTTGAAAAAGTGACTGCTGTGACACCAAATGAATTAGTGTTACAGGGTTTTGCGCGACGTTAATAAGAACTTAGGCATTAAGGATTGAGCATAGAGATAAGAATCAAAAAATACTCGCTCAAAAATAATTGGTTGTTGCTTTTTTATTCTGATCTAATCCAAAATCGTAAATCTGTCTTGGAAAGTTTGATGGGAAGAACATTTCTCTATCAACTTTCCACAAAATAAAAAATGAAATTTATTATGACTATAAAAATTGAAGAAAAACAATTAGATAATATTGCAAGCTGGATGAAACCAGTTAAAGAAACTGACTTACCAAGCATCCTTAAAGGTGTGTTTTTTATGGATGGCAATCCGCTGCCGGATGATTGTATCACCATGTATAACTTAGAGTGGGATGCCCAAAATAATACTTTGTTTCTACCAGTATTTGGACAGGTGCAGTGGACTTTCCATAACTCTATTCAAGGAAGGTTACTACTTATTTTTGCTTGGTTGTTTCAGTTTACTTACAAAATTCAGTTTGAAGACGAAACTCTACAAAAATCGCAAATCATACCCTTATCATTAGGGATACCAATTCCTAGATGGATAATAAATCCGACAATGTGCCAAGTTGAAAACTCTGACAATGGAGATACTTGGAAACGCGAAAACCTTTGGTTAGGTGTAATTCCACAAATTGGCAATTATACACTTCGTAGAATTGTCGATAAAGATGGTAATTACACTTCCGATTTTGACGATATGCTTAGCAAAGTTCAAAATGAATGTTTGGTAATTGCCAGAAGCTCGGTTTAAGATAATGTTAATGTTGAGTACGAATACTCCGAATATACCCAATCGCTACAATCAAAGCATCCAACATAATTTCATAACTTTCATCAGTTGAACGTTCAAAAGTCATCATTCCGGCTTGCTCGACGCTAATAAATCCGTAAATAGCAGCGTTAACCATTCGCATCGCATCAATTAGTTGATTTTCTGTTAAATCGTAACCCTGTATTCCCTGTTGAAATAAACCCAAGGCTTCTTTTATAACCGCACCCGCATCTTTATCTGTAGGATGTAATTGATACTGCATCATAACTTTGTAACGTGCTGGATACAACTTGGCAAAGTTGCGGTTAGCCATCCCCCCGGCTTTGAATAACTGATGTAATTCGTTTATTTCTTGGGTTTTTTCGCGACAATAATCTAAAAATTGCCGCCAAATTGTTAAAACTACTGCTTTTCTCAACTCCGCGTTTCCATTGAGATGTTTATAAATCGCTGGTGGTTTTATACCTAACTCTCGCGCTACCCGATTCACTCCTAGAGCAGATTCTCCCTCTTTATCCAAACAGGCGATCGCAGCTTCAATTACATCTTGAGGAGTTAGTGAATTTTCTTTTGTCGGACGACCCATATGTTATCTTATTGTTTAGTTAACACAATTAACTAAAAGTGAATATAATTAACTTTGTTAAGCATATCAAATTATAGGAGAGGGTTAAAACCCTTACTACAAGCTTATGAATGATTTAGTATTCAAACCCGCACATCAACTTGCTCGAATGATAAAGGAGCATCAGGTTTCTGCGGTTGAGGTATTGGAAGCACATTTAAATCAAATTTCTCTGCATAATTCTAAGCTGAATGCAATTTGCACTTTTAATAAAAACGCTCTTGAAACTGCGAAACAAGCCGACGAAGCTTTAGCAAATGGTGAGAATTGGGGAATGCTTCACGGCGTGCCGATAACAATTAAAGATACTTTTGAAACTGCTGGGCTGCTTACTACTGCGGGTTACGCGCCATTAAAAGACTATATTCCTACAGAAGATGCAACTGCTGTGGCACGTCTTCGCAAAGCTGGAGCAATTATTATCGGCAAAACTACTCCGTCTCAACTAGCTGGTGATTATCAGGGAATTAATGATATATTTCCTCGTGTAAATAATCCTTGGAATCTGGAATACACGCCAGGTGGTAGTACTAGCGGGGGAGCAGCAGCGGTTTCGGCAGGGTTTTCATCTTTAGAATTAGCTTCTGATATTGGTGGTTTCGATTCGTCATCCGGCTCACTTTTGCAGATTATATGGACTCAAGCCGACAGATAGAAGAGTTCCGACTACCGGGCATATTGGCGATACTACGAATATGGATTCTCGCTGTATTCGGCAAATGCTTACTGTCGGTGGATTGGCGCGTTCTATTGAAGATTTGAGCTTGTGTATAAAAATAATCGCTGGTGCAGATAATCGTCAACCTAATATTCCTCCCGTACCTTTGGATGAAGTTGAGGAGAAAAGTTTAGAGAATCTAAAAATTGCTTGGATTGATGAATTACCTTTATATCCTGTTGCTAAAGAAATTAAATCTGCAATGCAAGCGGTGAGAAAAAAGCTTGCGGATGCTCGGATTAATGTTGAAAGTTGGATACCAAAATACGATTTTGCTGCTGCATGGGAGGTTTTTTATGCTGTGGGTACCTATAACCTGATGTATACTCAACCCACGGATTTGAAAAACCTTAGTTTTATGTGGAAGGAAGCGACACAAGGAGATAAATCATTACGGAAATTAAGTAAAATCCCTAATGTAGTACTACCAATATTTATAAAAAAATCCTTGAAAGGTTATTTTGCAGCTTTAACACAAAGAGATAATTTGATTGCTCAAATGGATCGAGAATTAGAGCAGTGGGATGTATGGTTGTGCCCTGTTGCGATGACAGCTGCATTTACTCATAGAGATAAAGGTGCAGCAGTTGAAATTGATGGTAGAAAAGTTCCTTATCAGATGGCGAATGGTGCTTATGTAGTTCCTTTTAATCTTACCGGACATCCGGTTGTAGTGATTCCGATTGGTTTTACGAAGGATGGATTACCGATTGGGATGCAAATTGTTGGTAAAAGATGGAAGGAGATGGAATTATTGAGTATTGCTGGGAAGTTGGATGAAATTATCGGGGGTTTTAAACATCCGTCTCTATATTAATATCAAATACAACAGTCACTAAATAATCTCTCTGTTCTATTCCTCTGCGTCTCTGCGGTTTTTTTCTCAGTAATCTTCTTTCTTCTTGGAAGTAATAAGAGAGGGCTGAAGCCCTTACTACGAGCCTTTAATTATGAATGATTTAGTATTTACACCCGCACATCAACTTGCTCGAATGATAAAGGAACGATCTGTTTCTGCGGTTGAGGTATTGGAAGCACATTTAAATCAAATTTCTCAACATAACTCTAAATTAAATGCAATTTGTACTTTAAATCAAAACGCTCTTGAAACTGCAAAACAAGCCGATGAAGCGTTAGCCTCATGTGAAAATTGGGGATTGCTTCACGGAGTACCGATAACAATTAAAGATATTTTTGAAACTGAAGAAGTACGTACAACGGCAGGATATAAACCGCTCAAAGATTACATTCCGACTCGTGATGCTACGGTAGTGGCACGTTTGCGTGGTGCGGGAGCAATTATTTTAGGTAAAAGCAATACTGCCGAACTTGCGGGGGAATATCAAAGCGTTAACGATCTTTTTCCTCCGGTTAATAATCCTTGGAATCTAGATTGTACTGCTGGCGGTAGTTCTGGGGGAAGTGCGGCGACTGTTGCGGCTGGTTTTTCGCCGTTAGATATAGGAAATGATGTTTCTGGTTCGATTCGTCAACCCGCCCATTTTTGTGGTGTTTATGGACTAAAAACAACCGATAGAAGAGTATCTTCAGCCGGACAAATACCGGAAGTTCCGGGACAGCCAAAGTGCATTCGTCAAATGCAAACGATCGGTCCTTTGGCGCGTTGTATTGAAGATTTACGGTTATCTTTTACACTAATTGCGGGTGCGGATATTCGACAGCCAGATATTGCGCCGGTTCCCTTTGATACGATATCTGGTAAATCTTTGCAAGATTTGCGGGTGGCTTGGATGGATGGTTGGGATAAGCTCCCCGTTGCTGCGGAAATTAAGTCTGCAATGCAAGCTGTAGCAAAGGATTTAACTGAAGCTGGTGTAAAGGTGGAAAGTTGGATTCCTCAAATTGATATAGAAGAGATTTTACAGTTGTGCGATCGCCTAATTGCCTATAATTTCGTTTATTCCCAACCCGTTGACTTTGCAACTGCTAAAAAAAGGATTCCCATGATATTTCGGGAGATGACGCAGGGGGATAAGGAGTTACGAAAAATCAGCAATATGGGAGATTATTTACCTGAGTTGTTAAATCCGACTTTGAAAGGATATTTTACAGCTTTGACGAGAAGGGATAAGTTCATTTCCCAAATGGATAAAGCAATGGATAATTGGGATGTATGGTTATGTCCGGTTGCAATGACTTGTGCGTTTACGCATCGTCCTATGGGTACATTTATAGATGTAGATGGTAGAAAAGTACCTTATTTATTAGTAAATGGTGCTTATACTTCATTGTTTAATCTTACAGGAAATCCGGTTGTGGTGATTCCTATTGGTTTTACGAAGGATGGATTACCGATTGGAATGCAAATTGTTGGTAAGCGATGGAAGGAAATGGAATTGTTGAGTATTGCCCAGAAGTTGGATGAAATTGTTGGGGGTTTTCGGAATCCAGATCGTTTCTTGTTACAAAGCACAGTTTAGAAATTACTTATCTCTCTTTATTTCTTTCCTCTGCGCTCTGTGCGTCTCTGCGGTTTTATAATTATTTAAAAGATTATTCTTTTTAACGCAGAGGGGCGCGGAGGGAAGCGCAAAGGAGCGAGTTTTTTAAGTAATTAGATAAAATTCGTAGTTATTATAAAAGCGGTAATTCAATTTCCCATGATTTTAAATCGGCTTTACGCTGTTGATAATCTGGCATGATATTACCGAGAGTTTGCCAAAAGTCTTTACTGTGATTGTGGTGCAATAGGTGAGTAAGTTCGTGAGCTACTACGTATTCTAAAACTGACAAAGGTGCATCAGCTAAACGCCAATTTATATGAATGCTTCCTTTTGACGAACAAGTTCCCCAAGCACGTTTTTGTTGAGATAGTTTGATAGATTTGGGTTGAACATTGAGTTTTTTGGTGTAAATTTGAGCAAGTTGTTGAATATAAAAATAAACTTTTTCGCGCTTCCAATCAATTAATGCTTGTTTTATCGCCGCTTCTTGTTCGTCTTGGCTTAAGTGTTGCGGTATTTGGATATCAAAGCTGTTTTCATAATTAATAATCACTTTTTTGACATCAATTAATTCTATATTTAATAGAAAATAACTACCCCGATACATAATTTTGGCACCATTTATATAGCGTTGGGGTAGTTTTGGAGGATATTTGAGAATTGTTTCCGTAACAGTTTTGAATAACCAGCTTTTTTTGCTATCGATAAAATTAGTAATTAATTCTTCAGGGGTATTAACTGGTGCTACCACTTCTACCCCTTTAGAACTAACAATAATCCGCTGTCGTTTACTGCGTTTGCTGTAACGGATAGTATAAGCAATGCTGGTTTCACCGATTTGTAAAACGGGCATGAATTAGTTTTTTATTGTTTTTATTGTTGGCGAAACCTGTTTAATAATTCTTCGCGAGATAGCTGTAGTAATAAAGGAGTAAATTCTTGGGGTGAGAGTATTGAAATTGGTTCGATAATTGCGTTTAATTCTGCATCATCAGAACCAAAGCGAACTTGCACTAAGTTCTCAATCACTGTTTTAACTCCTTGCTGAACCCCTTCTTGCTTTGCATCTTCTAACTGTTGTAAGTAAATTGGTGATAATGCCATGACTAATTCCCTATCTTCCTCATCTATATTTTGATTTTGATTTTGAGTAATTTCCAATATGCTTCTTAAACTTAATACTGCATCAATTGCTTTGGCTCGTAATGGGTTTTCTGGAGGTAGTGTTTCTAGTTCCTTAATAGCTTGTTTTTGGACGTTTCCTTTTCCTAAAAGTCGCAACCACAATGTTTCTGGGATGCGAGGTAGTTGATGGATAACGACAATTGCAGTTTTGGCAGATTCACCTAAAAAATATACTCCTTTACCCCAATTTTCTTCGTCTGAAATAGCGTTGAAACCATTCAAGATAGCAATAGAAGCAGTAGGTGTTAAGATCCATACTTTGGGAAGCTCGTCTTCTACTGTTGGAATTTCATTTCTTTTATCTTCGCGTTCTATTTCGGATATTAAATAGAACACTTTCTTCATACAGCTACGGATTTCCGAGATTTTAACTGCATTCCTATAAGGTTCAAATAATGCTATTCTATCGGCAAGTCTCCCTAATAATCCTAATTCTATTTTATCTATAATGGGCTGGGATGAGGGAACGAAATAAACGTCAATTTCTGTAATTTCGGCGGGTACTTTGCGGCTAGTTTCGACTTCTCCTAAAGGTTGTAATAATTCTTTAAGATAATCCTTGGCAAATTGATCGTAGGGAAACCGAGTCATGAAGGTTTTTTATTTTTTTTATTTTGCTGCATAATAATTTTATAATTAATAGGTAATTAAATATTCAAACCGCGAGAAGTTGTTAGATAAACGGCAAAAGTTCCTAGCCAGTGACTACCTGCGTAATGTTCGCAGACTGCATTTTCTAACCCAATTTGACGATGAATTTTTGCGGTATTTTGTAATGTATTTATTCGTTTATCATCATCAGGTAAACCAGAAATTATTCCTTCTAACATCCAAGCTCTACTTAAATTTAACCCATAGAAATGAGCTTGCATATAGTCTTGTGTATCTTTAATTTCAGCGGGTTTTAACCAATCTGTAGAATTATCAATTGGTATATCTGGAAGAAATTGATTTAACCATTCAGCAAAATGATGTCGAGCTAAAATTCTTCTTACCAAATCAGCTTCTGCTAAACAAGGTGAAACAAAATCATATCCTAGCGGTTCAAATCTTAAAGAATAGTTTTTATCATTCAAATAAAACTGTTCCACTTTTTGCTCAATTAAATTAATAAAAACAGTGTTTTCTACAGTCTTTGCCCAGTCTAATATCAAACTTAATCCAAAAGCAGTTTGATTGTGCATCCCACCGCGATCGCAAATTGTCAGTTTTTCTAACCACCGCTGTAAATTCTCTTTAATCTGACTTTCCAAAGGTTGTAATATAATCTGCCATTTTTTGGCACCAACATCATCCCATTCGTGAAGCTCGGCAGCAAGCTGTAATAACCAAGCCACACCATAAGGAATTTCAAACCGGGGATGACGTTGAAAATAAGCCACTTCTCCCTCAATATTTTTAGGAGTTAAACTTTTTTCCAAGGCTTGCTTTGCCGATAAACTAAAAGATGCTTTAGGAAAACAACGAGCCAAACGTGCAAGCAACCAATGCCCGTGTACCGCTGAATGCCAATCCAAACAGCCATAAAAAGCAGGTGTTAATTCTCGCGGTGGTTTGACATCTTCATCGCTATTCAGCCAGTAGATATTACTGTGGGGATATTCGCAATCGACGCAGTTTAACACTAATTCTACTAATTTTGTTGCAGTGGTTTCGTTGATTTGCATATTATTAATAATTTTATTTATTACTATTTTAATAAAGTGGTGGATTTTATAGAATTTATTTGTAGGCTGTGTGACTAGTACCGCTGCGCGGAAGTAAAAAGTAAAAAGTAAGAAGTAAAAAGTATTATATGATAAGGCTTTCAAACTTTTTAAATGGGTGCTTTATTTATGCCGTACTGTACTAGTGTGTGAAGCTTCGAGAGATTTGGCGGGGTAAATAATAGTTCTCTTTGCGTGACGCACCATCTGTTAAGTTAATGTCCAGGTTCTATTTTCTGCTTCTGGGTATAGGATCAAGAATTATAGAATTTCTCCAAGGGGAACTTCAGCCATGCATCGGATAAATGTAGTTTTAAATTGTCTATAATTAAGTTCCCAGATTTAGTTTCTGGGAAGAATGCTAATAACTGATAACTGTTCATTGACTATTGCTAACTGAAAATTACCTATTTACCTAAATTAAACAGAAATATTGCTGACACGGTTAGTTAAAAACCAGTATCCAGCCCAAACAGTCCCACAGCAAGTAGCCCACAATCAAAGCGAGAATATTAATTCCTAAAAATCCGATAAAAGATTGTACGAGTAATGAATTGAATAAACCTATTATCGTGGAACCTATTCCAATTAGCCATGCCATACCAACAACAACACTGAGCATCGCTAACAACCGAGGTATTACTCTAGTTTGCAATCCCAACAAACCATTTAAAATTAACCATAATCCAATACATCCGATAGTACACAGTACAAATCCACTTATATAAGGAGAAAAATTCGCCGGGTTGAGCAAGCCTAAGATATACCCTATCAAAATGGAAGCAGCACCAATTATCCCAATGACTCGAATTGCATGACTCCAATAGGGAAAGCGCCGGTGATGCAGTTGGTGAAAGGCTAGCACCATAGGTAATAAAGGCAAAGTTGGCGAGCAAAGAATGAGGAATTCGCCGAAATCTTCATTGAAGTTACTAATAAATAAACCAGCTACGAACAATCCCAAACTGAAAAAGGCTCCTAAACCTGCAATTCTGAATAGTACAGGACTAACAGTTATTCTGTGAGACATGATTCACACCTCGTAAACTTATATTGACAACATATATACAGCGCTAAATCATGACATTATTTAGAATTTCTGATACTTCACTAAATCTTTACGTAAGCGAGGATGAGTATTTCCCCGCTAAACGAAAATATAACTTTTATCTACAAAAAACCTTAATCTATATATTCCACTACATCTTCTTTCTCGAAACGAACTTTAGCCATATTTGCATACTTGTCAGTAGAAAAACGATACCCAGCAGCACAAACTACTACTGTACGATATCCTTTATCTTTTAAGCCCAAAACTTCATCGTATTTAGCAGGAACCAAACCTTCCATCGGACAAGTATCGATTTCTAACATTGCCGCAGTAAACATAAAAAACCCTAAAGCAATGTAAACTTGTTTAGCAGACCATGCATCTTTATCAAAAACGTCAGAAGGTCTTTTTAGAAAACCTTTTACCATATTAGCAAGACCTTCTAGCTTCTCTACCGGAACATTTCTGACTTCCGACATCCGCTGAAGATAAGTATCAACATCCTCGCTATTAACATCTTCTTTAATAGTAAAAACTACTAAATGAGAAGCATCTACAACTTGTTTTTGTCCCCAGGAATGTTCTACAAGTTGCTGACGAATTTCGGGATTGCGTACCACAAAGAATTTCCAAGGTTGTAGCCCAAAGGATGAAGGTGCAAGTAGCAAACTTTGTTCCAACACTTTCCAAACGTCTTCTGGAATTTTTTTGCTAGAGTCAAATTCTTTGGTTGCATAACGCCAATGTAGTTGCTGGAGAACTTCTTGAGGTGAAAATGTAGTTGCGTTCATGTAAGAGTTATAAAAAACAGCCAGTTCAAAGATAAACGCAATTATAGATAAACGCTAGTTGGCGTTACGCCGAAGGCGTTTAGCTCCGCTAATCGCTCGTATTCTAAAATACATACTTATGGAAAATATGCAAGTGGCAATAGGCGTATTATCTTAGTTTACGCGCAGTAATCGCTGCATGATTCGGCGGTAGATTAAACTCACCATAGCGCTCATACATAAGCGATTATATCTTTTAACTTCGCTAAATAAGACGGTATATATTCTAGTGCTGTTTGCATAAAAGCAGATTCTTGCTCAGATTTACCCGCAAGAAAAAGCGCAATACAAATATATCTGGCTGCCATAAATAATGAAATTTGATTTTCTATTTCAACTGAAAATTTTCTAATAGTTCTATATCCTTGGAATAAATTTTGTTTAATTTGAGAATATTCCGTTATTCCCCAATAATTCGCTAAAATTACCGCCAAATCGTAAATATAATATCCATAACTAGAATCATCGAAATCAATGGGAACTAAAGTATTTTTATGACAAATAACATTCTTTAAATGCAAATCACCGTGAATGATGCCGAAAACATTGGTTTCTTTTCCAGCTACAGCTTCAAAATCACTTAAGCGTTGATAAACTAATTCAAATAAATTAACTGTTTCTCGATCAAAATATCTGTAACCCAAAGTCGCATATCCAAAAGCTCCATTTTTCCCAATCAAACCATCAGCATCAAACATTGGACGATGAAAATCAATAGGCTTTTGCCAATCCGCTAATTTATTATGGATATGAGCAAGTAATTTACCAAGTTTCTCAAATAAGCTTAAATCCTTGACTTGATGTCCGATAACTGGCGAATCAATCCATGAAAGTATTGAAACAGCTTTAGAAATTCCTGAAGCTTTACCGATAGAAACAAAATTATTGAAATTATTGTAAATCGGTTTTTGATATCGATAATTATTACAACTACTTAGATATTCGATAATTTTCGCTTCCGATTCTATATCTTGAACCGTATTCTGCAATCCACAATATACCCGGAGTAAAAAGTTACCTTGCTCGCTGGATAATTTAAAAGTTGTATTTTCTAAGTGTTTGATAAATTCCAGTTTTACTGAATTGAAACTATATTGTTCGATGGCATTCCGTGCGATTTCGGTATTGATAATAATTTGTTCTGTTGATGAATCTTTTTTCATTGTAGCTTTATTAAAAAATCTGCCAGAAAAGTTTTATTTTGGAATGTTGCACGAACAGTATCACCATTATTGTAGTCAATAATAATTTCAAATCTTTTAAATTCACCAACCGGATTGTCGATATCAACTGATTTTAATCCTGCAAGCGCATCATTAATATTATTAAACTCATAGTTTTGGGCAAATAATGGTGCTATAATAACTTTTACTATAAATCGTTCAAGGACTGCTTGAAGTTTTTCCATAAAGTTATCTATTTCCTTTTGAGCAATTAACATTATTGCTTGTCGAAGTATTTCTTTATCATTACTAGTTAGATTTGTCAGCTTTTGCGAAGCTTTAGAATAGTTTTCGTCAGCAGTATCTTCGTCAAATGCAATATCAAAATCAATACTACTAAACGCCTCTACTACATCTTGATATGGTATATAGATAAGCGTAAATCCATTATTTCTTAATTGCTCTAAAGCTGGTTTAGTAAAATCTCCAGCTAAAACCGCACCGTAGAATGGTGCTGACAAATGGTGAAGTTCAATAATAGGTAAAATAGCACCTTGAATTTCCTGTACTTTATTCTTTGAATGCTTAGTATATCTACGCCATGCAGACTCTATAAATGCAATTGGTGTACCAAGTTTGCTATCTGTACCATTCACTTCAATTACAAAATCTAGATCGTGTTTATTTCCGTACTTATCTATCCAAGTTACTTTTTTGCCACTTCTTGCTGCACGAAAACGTTGCGAATCAAGATAATAGTTTTGAGCTTGAGTAAATTCTAGTAGTCGAGGCTTAAGAATATCATCAAGGGACAATCTCTTCTGAAAGTTTACCTAAATCTTGCCCAAATTTATGGGATGGTGAACGCGCCATAGTTTTATGATTATTTTTATCTTATCCAAAGTCTTCCTTCCTGTAATGGAATATTATGCTTTCTATTTTTCCATTTGATATTGCGTTTCCTAATCTGCTCGAAACTCCAGGAATTAAAACCTGCTGATAATGCTAATTCACCAAGCCATTTTTGAACGGGAACATATATTCCGTAAGGTGCTGAATCTCCTACTACAAAACATATATTACAGTTATTTGTTGTTACTCTACGTAATGCATGAAAAACCTTAGCCATATCAATAAAGTAAGCAGCTATCATTGTATGATAAGCTTTATTTCCTCCTTTAGTCTTTCTAATTTCTTTTAATTGTCTACAGACAGGAGTTAATTCATCGATAATGACTTTAATTATAGGTTCTTCTATCAAAATATCTAAGTCAAACTTTTCTTTAGAAGCGTGTTGAGAATTTGAACAAATCAGATATTTTCGTACAGCTTCATGTAAATCTCCCCAAGAATTTACTTCACCCCAAAAAGTCATTTCAAGTCGCGTCGCATCAGCGTAATCATAGTTATTTGCGTAAGGTGGAGAAGTAATAATTAGATCGATAGATTTATCAGGAATATTTTTTAATAATCTAGCATCATCTTGGATAAGATTAGCTTGAGATTTTGTTAGACTTTGCATATACTGCATATCTGATTGTATTAATGCAGCTTGATTATCTAAAGCGATAAATGGCTCGCAAGTTTTAGCTTTGCGTTTATTAGGAAGAACATATTGCCATTGTGCTGTACCTACATAGCTGGATAATCTCAAAATTCCACAGATAGTTAAAAAGGTAAGAGATTGGATATCTTCTGATAAATTGGGTGCTATTTCATCATAAGCTTGTCTAATTTTAAATAAACTTTTTAACGTATCTTCTGTATAACATTTTGTTAGTAAAGTTGGAATATTTTCTGGAAATTTCACTTTAAGATTATTTGCACGATTCTTAATATTATCGATCGCTGCTACAAATTGATCCAAATTAGCAATCCATGCCAGTTTTCCTTTTGCAATTCTATACACAAACGGATGTGCTTCAATTCCATATGAATTTATAGCTAATTTATCGGCAACAATACAAACAGTACCAGAGCCAAGAAATGGATCGAGAATGTTTTTAGGCTGTAACTCTTTGATAACTTCTTCCGTCCAATTTGCTGAAAATCCCGCAGAATAACGAAACCAGCGATGGACAGGTAGCTTCATATTATCACTAAAAGTTCCAGTTTTTTCTGCAATCAAAGTAGATTGAGGTGAGTAATCAAAAAGCGAAAGTTGTAGGGGCTGAGTCATTTTAGTATTTTACTTATATATTGCATAATTTTTCTTTCACTCTATTTCTGTTGCTAAAAACTTTGTACTATTTTACTGAATTGAAACTATATTGTTCGATGGCATTCCGTGCGATTTCGGTATTGATAATAATTTGTTCTGTTGATAAATCTTTTTTCATATGCTGTGAAAAATTAATTTTAATACCATAAATGGTCAATATTTTGCTCTAACTATAGTCTTGTATTCATATTTTTGCTGGTTTGATTTATCTATATTAATCTAAACTTATTCGTAGAGTATTTAAATATAAGATTTGCTAATATTTAGCTTTACAAATTGACATTTTACGAATTGAACATTTCAGGTCATGATAATAGGTAATAACACCACCGCACATAATATATTTTTGGATTAAACTAATGGTTCAACTCACACAGTCAACTCAAGCTACAACTAACCCCGGACGTTTAACAGTTGAAACTGTAGAAATTGCTCCTGAAACTACTGCTATTCGCTGTCTTGATTGGGACAGAGACCGTTTTGATATCGAGTTTGGTTTGCAGAATGGAACAACTTATAATTCTTTCTTAATTCAAGGAGAAAAAATTGCTTTAGTTGATACTTCTCACCGCAAGTTTGAGGAGTTATATATGGACATAATTACAGGTTTAATTGACGTAAGTAAGATAGACTATTTGATTATTAGCCACACCGAACCAGACCATAGTGGCTTGGTTAAAAATATTTTAGAATTAGCTCCTGGTATTACAGTTGTTGGTGCTAAAGTAGCGATTCAATTCTTAGAAAATATGGTTCACCAGCCTTTTGAATCAATGGTGGTGAAAAGCGGACAGAAGCTAGATTTGGGCAACGGACACGAGTTAGAATTTGTTTCTGCTCCGAACTTACATTGGCCCGATACAATCTTCACTTACGACCATAAAACAAATACTCTTTATACCTGTGATGTATTTGGAATGCATTACTGCGATGACCGCACTTACGATGAAAATTTCACCTCAATAGAAGATGATTTCAAATATTACTATGACTGTCTGATGGGGCCAAATGCCCGTTCTGTATTATCAGCTTTAAAGCGGATTAATAAATTAGAAATTGGAAAGGTTGCAACGGGACACGGACCTTTATTACAGCACCATATTTCGGAATGGATTGGACGCTATCAAGATTGGAGTTCGGAACAAGCTAAAAAAGAAAAATTAGTAGCTTTATTTTACGTTGAAGATTACGGCTATAGCGAAGAATTAGTTAGAGCCGTAGCATATGGAAGCAATAGAACAGATGTAGCGGTAGAATTAGTAGATCTCAACGATACCGAGCTAACTGAAGTCCGAGAAATAGTTTCCCAAGCTGCTGGTTTAGTAATTGGAATGCCTCCACAATCTAATAATGTTGCTCAAGCTGCTTTAAATACTATCTTGGCAGCCGTTCACAATAAGCAAGCAATTGGCTTATTAGAGTCGGGAGGAGGAGAAGACGAACCGATTTATCCCTTACGCAATAAGTTTCAAGATTTGGGATTAACCGAAGCCTTTTCTCCAATATTAGTTAAGGAAACTCCCAGCAAAGCTATAGAACAACTTTGCGATGAAGCAGGAACCGATTTAGGACAATGGTTGAATCGCGATCGCACCATAAAACAAATCAAAGCCATTGATAACGAGTTAGAAAAATCTTTGGGAAGGATTAGCACCGGGCTTTATATTATCACCGCCAAAAAAGGAGAAGTTGAAAGCGCAATGCTGGCTTCCTGGGTGACACAAGCAAGCGTTAATCCATTAGGAGTTGCGATCGCAGTTGCCAAAGACAGAGCAATCGAATCCTTAATGCACGTCGGCGATCGCTTTGTTTTAAACGTTTTAGAGGAAGGCAAATATCAAGGATTAATGAAACATTTCCTCAAGCGTTTTGCTCCCGGTGCAGATAGATTTGCAGGAGTTAAAACATATCCTGCTGCCACCAACGAATCTCCGATTTTAGCCGAAGCTCTCGCTTACATGGAATGTGAAATTACAACCCGTATGGATTGCGGAGATCACTGGGTAATTTACAGCACAGTCCACACCGGAAGAGTTGCCCAAGTAAACGCCTTAACCGCCGTGCATCACCGCAAAATGGGCAATCATTATTAAACAGTGAACAGTTAACAGTTAACAGTGAACAGTGAACAGTTAACAGTGAACAGTTAGGAGTTAGGAGTTAGGAGTAGTTATTTCTCCTTGTCTCCCCCTCTCCCCCTCTACCCCCTCTACCCCCTCTTCCCCCTCTTCCCAATCTCCCCATCTTCCCCCTATGCATAAATCTGCGAAACTATACCAACCATGTATATGATCAATCGAGAGCGCGTTGTCAAAAGTTTAGAATTTATCCAAGACGCAATTGTAATTTGCCTGTGTATAGGTTTATTTAGCTTCATGGTGCTTGAAGTGAGAGATATGTTTCTCTCTTTGCTTCCACCTTTAGAGTCTCAAGCTGTTACTGCCGATATTCTGTTTTTGCTGATTTTAGTTGAGTTATTTAGGCTACTGATAATTTATTTGCAGGAACATCGAGTATCAATTGGGGTAGCTGTTGAAGTTTCTATAGTTTCCGCATTGCGAGAAATTATCGTTCAGGGTGTACTAGAACTAAGTTGGACTCAAGTTTTAGCAACTTGTGGCTTTTTATTAGTTCTAGGAATACTATTAGTTCTCCGAGTTTGGCTACCCCCTACCTTTGATGGTATCGATCCCGAACAAGCAATAACTGAACGCTATAAGAATCGACAAGTTAAATCGGAATTAGTAGAAACTAATGGGCGGTAGGAGTGAGGAATTAGGGGTAACTAAGGTTAAAGGTTAGGAGTTAGGAGTTAGGAGTTAGGAGTAGTAAGTAGCAAGTAGTAAGTAGTGAGTTAAGAATATATTTCTCCTTGTCTCCTTGTCTCCCCATCCCCTCTTCCCCCTCTTCCCCCTCTCCCCCCTCTCCAATTACTAAATACCAAATTTAATCCAAAATTGATTATGTCAACTACCACAACCACAAACCGTAAAAGAGATGTCCAAGTTGCTGAAATTGGACAAAATACGATGATTTTGCGATCGCGAACTTGGGATCGATTGAAGTTTGAGGTTGAATATTCCCGTCAAAAGGGAACTACAGCCAATTCTTATCTGATCCAAGCTGATAAAAAAGCTTTAATCGATCCTCCTGGTGAATCTTTTACGGAAATTTATCTCCAGCAATTAAAGCAGCATCTAGATTTAACTACTTTAGATTACATTATTCTCGGTCATGTTAATCCTAACCGTAGAGCGACTTTGGAAGCATTGCTACCTCAAGCACCGAACGCTACTTTAATTTGTTCTCGCCCTGCTGCCAATGCCCTCAAAGCGGCTTTTCCTGAGTGGGAATCGCGGATTCAAACCGTGCGCTCGGAGGATACTTTAGATTTAGGAGGAGGACACAATTTAACATTTGTTACCATACCTACTCCCCGTTGGGCTGATGGGCTTTGTACTTATGACTCTGCGACAAATATTCTTTATACAGATAAATTATTTGGCGCTCATATCTGCGAAGATACTTTATCTGATAAAAACTGGAAAAGTTTAGATGCGGAACGTCGTTACTATTTTGAATGTCTCCACGCACCCCAAGCCAAACAAGTTGAAGCTATTTTAGAAAAGATTGCGGTTTTCCCTGCAAAAACCTACGCTCCCGGTCATGGTCCAATTGTTAGTCATAGCCTCAGTAGATTTACTTACGATTACCAGCAATGGTGCCAGAATCAAAAATCTCAAGAATTGAGTGTTGCTTTACTTTATGCTTCCGCTTACGGAAATACAGCGATTTTAGCCGGGGCGATCGCCAATGGTTTAATAGAGAATGGAGTTAATGTAGAATCGATCAACTGTGAATCGGCAGATACTGAGGAGATTACCCGGATTGTAGAAGCTTGCGATGGCTTGATTATTGGTTTCACCTACATTAGGTGGGCATGCACCGACTCAAATTCAAACCGCTTTAGGAATAATTCTGTCAAAAGCTGCGAAAACTAAATTAGCGGGAGTATTTGGTTCCTATGGTTGGAGTGGGGAAGCAGTTGATTTAATAGAAAACAAATTTAAAGATGCCAATTATCGTTTAGGATTTGAATCAATTCGAGTTCGTTTCACTCCTACAGATGAAATTCTGCAACAATGTCAAGAAGCTGGCGCATTATTTGCCGAAAACTTGAAAAAAGACAAGAAACTGCGTAGCTCCCGTCAAGTTGTCACAGAAACCCATATAGATCGTACCGAGCAAGCAGTAGGGCGGATTATAGGTTCGTTATCTGTAGTAACGAGTCGCGACGGAGACACTCACAAAGGTGTTTTAACTTCTTGGGTATCTCAAGCCAGCTTTAATCCACCGGGAATAATGATTGCCATTGCTGACGAACAAAATGCAGATTTGATATCTAATCTTGACGATAAATTTGTACTAAATATCCTTAAAGAAGGTAGAAATGTCCGCCGATATTTTTCTCGTCAAAGTACGTTAGGGGATAATCCATTCGTCAATCTTTCCACCAAAACCGCTGACAATGGTTGTCTTGTTCTCACCGAAGCATTATCTTACTTAGAATGCACCGTACAAAATAGAATTAAATCTGGTGAAAGATGGTTAATTTATGCCGTAATAGATAACGGTGAAGTCTTAGAAGATGAAGGTTTAACTGCCGTCGAGCATCGGAAATCGGGGAGTTATTATTAATTATGTAGAGACGTAGCACTGCTACGTCTTCCGACGTTTGAATTGCTTTTCACTTGATAATCCATTTTCGCCAATCAACATTACTATCTTCACATGGTTGATATAATTCCGGCTTCCCAGATGCAAGCACTTCGGCGATCGTTTGCATCGATTTAGCTTTACTTGGTATAGAAAATTCAGAATTTGGGTTATAGACATCGGGATGATGCCAATTATTTAGTTGAATAATTTGAGCTAATTCAGCCGCATTTAAGCTATACCAACCAACCACTTGTTCTGTCGTCAAAGCCCAATCTTGATCGTTTTACTGAGGAAAGTAGTTGATAACGGTAAACTTTTTGAAAACGAAGGTTCAACTGCTGTAGAACATCGTAAATCTGGCAGCGATTAAGCTGTTGCGTATTCAATTTGTATATGAGAAGCGGGCAAGATGCCCGCACTACAAAAGATGGAAAAATTGAACTTGTTGCTCTTGAAAATAAGCCTTTGAGAAATAAACAAGTTGCTGATTGTAGTGGCTGATATACGTAAAAATACTGTTTTTTTATGTAATATAAATCTTTGACAAAAATTTGGGAATTATAGATCCAGGTAGAATGAAATATTGTAAATCATGGCAAAAATTGATTTAGTCTCTGGATTGCTCGGTTTTTTAATCACCTTTGCAGCTTTACCTGCGACTGCTCAGGTAACATCTGATGGAACGACCAATACAAATATCAACAATAGCAATAGTAACTTTACGATTCTCAACGGCATTCAAAAAGGGAATAATTTATTTCATAGCTTCAAAGAATTTTCTATTCCAACAGGTGGTTCGGCAACTTTTAATAATTCTACCGACGTAGTAAATATTATTAACCGAGTCACGGGTGGAAATATTTCTAATATTGATGGACTAATTAAAGCTAACGGTAGTGCAAATTTATTTTTAATTAATCCTGCGGGAATTGTATTTGGGGAAAATGCAAGGTTGGATATTGGTGGTTCGTTTTTGGGGACAACTGCTCAGAGTATTTTATTTGAAAATGGATTTGAATTTAGTGCTGTAAATGCACAAACTGAGCCATTGTTAACTATAACTATTCCTTTAGGACTACAAATAGGTAGCAATCCAGGAGACATTACTGTTCAAGGAAATGGACATCAGTTAAGCACTGTAAATAGTCTTTCAGCTTTAGAAACTCGGAATACCAGTTCTGGTTTAAGAGTTAATTCCGGTAATACCCTGGCTTTAGTCGGAGGAAACTTGGTTTTGAACGGTGGTATTGTTAGCGCTGATGGTGGCAATATTGCACTAGGAGCTGTAGCAAATAGAAATGGTAATCCAGTTCAAGTTAAATTAAATAATGTGGATACATCTTGGACTCTAGATTATTTACAAGTAGAGGAATTTAAAGATATTAACCTTACAAAACGTGCCTTAGTAGATGCAAGTGGTGTAAGTAAGGGTTCAATTCACATTCAAGGAGAAACTGTTTCTCTCAAACAAGCTTCCCTTATTGCTTTAGAAAATAGAGGAGAGCAAACAGGGGGAGACATTCAAATACAGGCTACCAAATTACTGGAATTCGCAGATTCTCCTGTTGCAAATGCTTTAGACGGTTTGATGAACGGCGTATTTAATGATACTGCAAGCAATGCTACAGGGGGAGATATCATCATCTCGACAAGCGAAATATTAATGCAAAATGGAGGTGGTTTAATAGCCAACCGCACATTCACAGAAGGTGCTGGAGGTAGCATTAATGTAGATAGTAAAGACATCACTATACTTGGTTCAAGTAGTATGTATGGCGGTACAATCATTACGCGAACATTAGGAGCTGGTAATTCAGGAAATGTTTCCATAAATACGGAACGATTAAAAATACTTAATCAAGGAAGTATTGCTTCTAGTTCCAGGTCTCCAGGTTCAGCAGGCAACCTTACTATTAATGCTGAAGAAAAAATAGAATTTACTGCTCCCCAATCCGCTGGTAGGAGTAGTTCAGGTATTAGCTTTTCAGCATTGAGCGAATCAGGTAATGCTGGGAATATAGTTGTTAATACAGGTAAATTAGTTCTACGCGATGGTATGTTAATTAGTTCTTCTACCTTTGGTAAGGGTAATTCAGGTTCAATTGTCATTAACGCTTCGGAATCTTTTGAAATAGGGGGAACGCGAACCATTAATAATCGAGATGGGACTACTACTACCGAAGGTAGTATTGTTCGTTCTGCTGCTATTTTGCTCAATCCATTCGCAAGACGGTTGTATAATTTACCGGATGTATTAGGGGGAGATGGAGGCAATATTACAATAAATACACCCCGTCTGAATTTAGAAGACTTGGGTTTAATTACGGTACGCAATGATGGTACTGGGGATGCTGGCAACATAATTATTAATGCTGAGTCGATTTTTCTCAACAAACAAGGGGAAATTACTGCAAATACATCATCAGGAGAAGGTGGAAATATTAACTTGAATTTAAAATCAGACTTGATACTGCGAAATAACAGCTTAATTAGTACGGAAGCATTAAGTACGGGTGATGGGGGTAATATCACGATTAATTCTCCTGCAATAGTCGGAGTAGAAAATAGCGATATTGTTGCCAATGCTTTTGAAGGAAATGGCGGTAAGATTGACATTACAACTCAAGGTATTTTCGGTTTAGAATTTCGCAACGAACTAACCGATGAAAGCGATATTACTGCGAGTTCTCAATTTGGTATTAACGGTACAGTAGAAATAAATAATTTGAGTATTGATCCCAGTTCTGGTTTAGTAGAATTACCCGCAAAACTAGCAGATTCATCACAAAAAATCGCTAGTGGATGTTCTAGTAATACCAATAGTACTTTTGTTGCCACCGGAAGGGGTGGAGTACCGCAAAACCCCAAGGAACAGATTGATATAAATCCTGCTTGGTCGGATATTCGTGACTTATCAGCATATCGTCAAAAAAGAAATAATAGTAGTGTTAAAAATACACAAATATCAAATCAACCAGCTATTGTAGAAGCTACTGGTTTTGTCCGTAATGCTTCAGGAGAAATTGAACTAGTTGCTAAGGAAAATGCACCTTTAGTAAATAAACTAGTTGCTGATTGTAGTGGCTGATATACGTTCAGGTAGTATTTTTAATATACATAGGACTTACGCAAAAGGAACGAAATTACGTCATTATTAGCTGCGCGAAGTAATCTCTCCAGAAGCTGAGAGTTCTGGTCGCAATGACAATTTCAGATGCGTAAGTCCTGATACAGGTTAAAAAGGTGATAAATTGAGAAAGTATGAATCCAGAAAATACAGACAAATTAATATCTCAATAATTTTCACTTGATAATCCATTTTCGCCAATCAACATTACTATCTTCACATGGTTGATATAATTCCGGTTTACCAGATGCAAGCACCTCAGCAATCGCTTGCATAGATTTAATTCGACTCGGCAGAGAAAATTCCGAATTAGGGTTATAAACGTCGGGATGATGCCAATTATCAAGTTGAATAATTTGACCTAATACAGCCGGTACTATTTCTCTTAATTCTGTTTCAGGTGCTAAAATTTTCTCCCGATATCTATCCGTAAGATAAACCATCAAGTCAAAATCAATATAATCCGACAGATGAGGATTTCTGTCAATTTCACTTGAATTAATCATAAATTGTTCTTCCCGAATCGTTACTGATATAGATTCGGGAATTTCATCATCTTCTTCTAATTCATTCAATGGATATTTAACCGGATAATAAGTAACAAAAGGTTCGTTTATCAAAATACGGCTTCCAAATGCAGAAATCATCAGCACTGGTTCAACGCCATTTAAACTATACCAACTAACAACTTGTTCTATAGTCAAAGCCCAATCTTCATCGTTTCTGAATCCGGTTAGACGAGCAGTGACCATATCGTAATTCATATTATCAAAACCAGGAAAATCCAATTTCCCTGCTGCTTTGTCCAGACAGTTGAGAATATTATCTGTAGTAATTGTCATATGATATCAAATAACTTTTCTTAAGATAGCACTTAGCACCAATAACTACATTAATCTTTCGTGAAGAGTGTTATTCAAAAAGGGAAATCATAATTTGCTCAGACAATTTATTACTATGATTAATCCCAGTGAAGTCTACGATTTAATGTTGGATTATGCTACTGAAAAGACTCAAATAAAAGAAATTATCATCGGTTTAACTTGGACTTTATGTTTAGCCGAAGGTGCTGGTTTATGCATGAGTCCGGGAATGCTGACTCGCACTTTACCTTTTTCAGGAAATTTAGTAAATAAACCAATTTCCGATTTAGCTCCTTGGTTGCGTTCGTGGAATCCCTATCAAGCAACTATAGGTATGGCTGCGATTAATTCTATAATAAATTCTTCTTCAAAATTACCTGATACTGGTACGCTTTTATCTCCAGATAGTTCGGCAAATTTAGCAGTATTCGAGCATTTTTTACCTCAAATTCGCAACAAAAACGTTTGCATAATTGGACGCTATCCGGGATTAAATAAGTATTCCGAAGAAATGCAAATGAAAGTAATAGAATTGAATCCGGGGCCAGAAGATTTCCCCGCACCAGCTTCAGAATATTTGCTCCCAGAAGCCGAATGGGTATTTTTAACTGCAACTTCTATTGCTAATAAAACATTTCCTCGCTTAGTTCAATTAGCAAAAAATTCTAAATTAGTTTTAATGGGACCAACTCTTCCTTGGTTGCCAGAATTAAAACAATTAGGAATCGATTATTTAGCAGGAGTTAAAGTTACTAATTTACCAGCTTTAAGAGAAACGGTTGCAGAAGGAGGTGGTGTGAGAATCTTTGAAACTGGTATTCAATATAGTGTAGTTGAGTTGTGAATGAGAATTAGGAGTGAGTTATTATATTTCTAAATTAATATTTTGCACCTACACCCTATAAGGGTGAGGCTACACAAACAAAGCCTGCCTACGCAGGCTAATAATCCGAGAAATTAATACTTTTAAATAAAATTTGAGTCAATGAAGATGAATATTATTAGCCCACACAGGTGGGCTTTGTTCATGTAGCCCCACTCTTCTGGAGTGAGGGATTAATTTCGGCGTTACGCCCTTCGGGCGTTTAGCTTTGCTAATCGCCATCTTCATTATTTCTTCATCTGTCATAATTAGTTATTAGTTGTTAGTTGTTAGTTGTTAGCAATTATCAGCGATATATAAAGCATTTATACAAGTTTTTAATTTTAAGCGAAAGCTAATAAAGATTTGGGGACAAAATTCCGTTAAATTACGACTACAGAATCATACACCCAATTACCAATTACCATGATAATAGACAGTTTCAGGGCTAAATTACGTAAGGAAGCGCAACTTTGGCGAGATGAAGGAATTATACAGGATTCTGTGTACGAGCAATTATCCGAAAGATATCAATTTAATAGTTTAGATAGTGTTTCTCAAGACCGCTTTATTTTTATTTTGATTGGTGTTGGCTGTATACTTGTTGGCTTAGGGGCAATTACTTTTGTTGCGGCTAATTGGCAATCATGGTCGCGTGAAGTAAAGTTAGTCTTATTATTAAGTCTATTTTTTGCCACAAATATTGTTGGCTTTTTCTTGTGGAGAGAACCTGTATTTGATAATGCGGGAAAAAAAAGACGACAGCGCAAGCGAATATTCGGGCATGGTTTATTACTTTTAGCGGCTTTACTTTTAGGCGCAAATATGGCGTTTATGGCGCAGACATTCCATCTCAGTGGCTCCAATTTTGAGTTGTATTTGTACTGGGGAATCGGCGTTTTAGTAATGGCTTATAGCTTGCGCTTGGCTTCCCTGGGTGTATTTGCGTTCGTCTTAATTAACATTGGATACTGGACGGGAAGATGGGAATTATGGAGTAGTTTTAATCAATTGTCTTTGACGCAAATGATGATACATTATATGCCGATTCTTTTCTTGGTATTGTTTGTTCCTTTAGCGTATATCTGTAAGTCGCGATGGATTTTCGCATTATCTACAATCAGTTTTGCTACTTCATTACAATTAAATTTTAATAGATATTCAACAGCTTGGATTAGTTCTTTTGCTTTTGCACTTCCGCCAGCTTTGTTATGGAGTTATGATGATTTATTCTTCCCCAGAGTCAATCAAAGATGGTTTCAACCTGTTGCTCGTAATGTAGCGCTGCTGTTTTTGGGCATTTTATTTTATGTGCTTTCTTTCCGGGGGTATTGGAAATATTCTCATTATTCTTATAATAACAACTATTCAATACCCAATTTATTTTTACTCATAGATTTAGGAATTCTTACCGCTTTAGCTATCTATCAATGGTTTCATTTGCTGCGCCCAAACCGCAACCGTCAGCATCAAGGAATCGATATTACTAACATTGGAATTGCTATTTTTGTTATGATGGCGGGTTTTGCACCAATTTGGAATCAAAGCTTTGCTGGAATGTCGGTTTTAGCAATTTCCGTTTTCAACTTACTTTTAGCATTATTAGCTTGCGGAATGATTCGTCAAGGATTGAACTCTAATCAAAGACGCGCATTTTGGGGGGGAATGATATTGTTAACGCTGCAAATCATTACCCGAATGCTGGAATATGACACCGCTTTATTATTCAAATCTTTAGTTTTCGTATTATGCGGTGTTGCAGTCATCGGTGCAGGATTATGGTTTGAACGCCATTTAAATCAATTATCAATGAACAATGAACAATAATTAAAAACATGAATTCTCAACCTTCTTCCGATTCTCAGCCAAATTCACCCTCAACTAATCAACCCGTACCAATTCTCAGGTTTTTAATACCCTTATTAATCCAAGCTGGGTTACTTTTCGCGATACCAGCGCAATCCGCTTACACTTATCTGACAGGTAAAACGGTGATTTTGCAAACTGTACCCGTAGATCCTTACAATATATTGACAGGTTACTACGTTACTTTGAATTATGACATTTCGACACAAAATACTTTAGAAAAACTCCCCGATAGCAAAAAGATATTAGAAGATGGGAATAGTTTTTATGTAATTCTTCAAGAACAAAAATCTATTGATGAAAAAATTCCTAAAGCTTGGAAACCAGTAGGGTTAAGTGCAAAACTTCCTGATTCGCTTCCTAATAATCAAGCCGCTTTAAAAGGTAAATATAGATATGGTTCTATAAAATATGGTTTAGAAAAATATAATATTCCAGAAGATCAACGCAATCAAATTAACAATAATATATCTCAAGCTAGCCGTAGCGCAACAGAAAGGGATAAACAACCTATCGTGGTAGAAGTCAAAATTGACTCCCAAGGTAAAGCTGTTCCTATAAGTCTATGGGTGAAAGAACGTAATTATCGGTTTTGACCGCGAGCAGTTATGATTTATTTTTATAGAGCCATTTCGCAGTGCGTTAACGAAGTGTGTCCGTCAGGACATGCGTCTCGCTCGCTCGTCATAACCAGGGAGCGAGACGCTCCTACTTCCGGGTACCCATTACAATTCATGTGGCGGAGTAGTAGTGTTAGCTTTTTATCGAAAATATTGATTTGAATGTAAACTTATAAATTTAAAACTACTCACCGTCAACTGATTCAATCTTCGTGACGTAATTGCCAAGCTGCACCGAAAGCCGCTCCGGCTCCTGCAAGCAAGCCAGTACTCATTCCCTGTATCGTTTTACTAACAGGATTTTGAATTAAACATTCACTCGTCACTTCAGTAGCTTTCAAACACATGGTGCTTTTAGCCCAGCTAGAGGTACCACCCAGCACCACACCAGCTACGCTACAGGAAACAACTAATAATAAAAGGCGTTTAGTCTTTCTATCCATAGATAGGTTTTTTTTAATCTTAAGGAATAATTCTTCTATCCACTGTACATAAAAATTGATGCATTGTCAGGATAGTTTGTATAAAATAATGCCTTTTTCTTGTTGTTTTTGCTTCAGATGAAAATATTTGCGATTGTAATTTGAACGGGACTCTTAACTGGGTACGTCTTCCCCGAGTGCATAAAAACTAAAAGCCACCCCCTAAATAGTAATATGCACCGAGATTAACGAACAGATTTTACGGTGTCAATATATACTAACTAGTGTGGTGATAATGACTAATATTACTTTCGCTGAAAATCTTCAGTTTGATAATAAGAGCGGCGAATTGAAACTGGCTTGAGATTGTGACTGGAGCGCTACAAAATAGTTATTTCTATCTCAGCAACTTCCGAAATCATGCAGAATATAACGAAAATTGTGTAATCTTCACTTATTAGTTTAAATTACATCAAGTTTGTAGGGTGCGTTATTACTGAAGCAATAACGCACCTTATCGCGTATTTTAAATAAACCGCATTTTCGATTTAGTTAAAACCATTGTGGCTGCTAATCCGATAAATATAGTTACGGGTAAACCTGATTCAGGTACTCTCCTTCTGCGTTTTGGCTCATCTTTTTTCGCGTAGGTGTAGGAAACCATTACATTAGCACCTGCATAAGTTTCAAAACGAGCTGACAGATTACCCGCACCTGTAGCTGTTGAGTTACCTATAGCTTCAAGCAATAATTTAAAACTGCCATCGCCAACGAAAGGTGTAAAATCATCCGTGGTGGTGAAAAAAGTCGATTCTTTTTTGGTATTAGAAATTCCAGTTAATTTAACGCCCGAAGTACCATCAAAATCAAATGTTCCATCGTATGCGTCCAACTTTTGCTCAACAGATGCAGTGGGTAAAGCTACTAGTAATAGGGAATCATCAGGTTTTTTTAAACTTAAACTAATTTCTGCGGCAAGATTTCCAGTAACTAGTGCGGCATGAGCGTCTTCATTTTCTAAATTTATCGAACCTTGAACATCACCGCTCAATTCAAATAAAACACTTTCTAATTCGCCTAAACTGCTATCAAATTTAGGTAAGGTTATTTGTTTTTTAAAGGTCGTTTTTTCTAAATCTACAGATTTTTGATAAGTCAGTGTAGTTGCTTGTACTGTATTTATCGGCGCTAATATTGCAGCAAAAGCTGTCACCATAACTTTAGCTTTGGAAATGGATAGATGCATAATTATTTAACCTATATATTGTTTGCGTTTTTATGACTGTTTATTCAACGCACCCGCTTACTCTAGAAAAGAGATTAATTTAGTTAAAAAAAATAAGCAATATTACTTAAGTATATTCATGAAATATTTACAAAAAAACTCCGGATATATCCAGATATATGTTTTTTATGTAAGTAAAAGCAAAAATAATATTATTAGTTAATTTCGTTGGTAAAAGCTTTATAAATCAACAGTTAATACTTTATAAACTAGATTATTTTAAATGTATTGCTTGAATTGCTAAGTAGCTATGGTGTTTTTACTGATTTCTAAGTAGGTTGGGTTAGGCACACGAATAAATATAGTCATTCCAATTAATTCCCGTAGTGCGAGCATCTTGCTCGCTCGGTACTAGCGAGCAAGATGCTCGCACTACAAATCAATCGGTTTCTATTTAGAATCGCTATATAGCTTGTAACGAAAAATTATATTTGAGCCGTAACCCAACATTGGATTCTCGATGCGGAGAATAATCTTTGTACGCAATTGTGATGTTGGGTTACGACATGATTAAAGTAGATTGTCGCTACGACAAAATTTGTTTATGTCCGGAGGACAAGCTTCGCTAACGTGTTTAACCCAACCTACTAAATATATTTGATAATTGATAATTGTTCATTGATTTGATTTATTCAATTATCAAATTAAAAGGCAAGCGAGCATATACATCTGAAGGGTCATTCATGTTTTGTAAAGCTGCTATTTCTACTTGTAATTTATCAAATTCAACTGTTAAAGGATGGTTTGCTTTAAGCGGGCTTTTGTTAACTTTAAAAACACTTTGAGTCTCTTCTGAAACCTTACCAAAAAATCTTTCGCTAAAGCTGCTGGCTCTGGGATACTCTTCCAATTGCCATTTATCTCCTAATTTTGCTTCTGTCGCAGCATATTCAATCGCAGCATCTAAACCGCCGATTTCATCCACCAAACCAATATCTTTCGCAGCTTTACCAGACCAAACTCTTCCTTGAGCAATTTCTGCAACCTTTTTTTCTGGTAAATTTCTACCTTTGGCTACTTTATTTAAGAACTTACCATAAATTCTATTGACGCTACTTTGAAAAATCGCTAATTCTGCTTCAGATTGGGGACGAGTCGTAGTTCCAATATCAGCATATTTTCCGGTTTTGACGCTATCCCAAGTAATACCGTTGTCGTTGGCTAATTTTTGGAAATTGGGTATGCTTCCAAATACACCAATCGAACCCGTAATGGTATTTGGTTCGGCAAAAATGCGGTTTGAATCTACAGCTATCCAGTAACCACCAGATGCCGCAGTATCTCCCATTGATACCACAACTGGTTTAACATCGCGAGTCAGTCTAACTTCTCGCTGAATTATTTCGGATGCGGTAGCGCTACCACCCCCAGAATTCACCCGCAAAACCACCGCTTTGACATCTTTATCTTGACGCAGACGACGGAAAATTTTAGCAAAGCGGGTTCCTCCTATTTGTCCTGATTCTCCATTACCGTTGACAATACCACCTTCGGCATAAACTATGGCTATTTGATTTTGGGAATTTTTACTTATATTGTTATCGGCAATAGTCGCGTATTCATTTAAATCAATTTGTTTAAAAGATTTTTCTTTACTGTCAGTTTTGGTTAACTTTTTGAGTTCGGTTACTACTTCGTCAAAATAAACTACCTTATCTACCAAACGGTTGGTTTTAGCTTCATCAGCTTCCAAAATACCTTTACTATCGGCGATCGCCTGCAATTGTTGGGGAGTCATTTTGCGGCTTTTACCTACAGTACCGCGCCATTCAGACCATAAATCGTCCAATAATTTCTGAATTTGCTCGCGGTTTTCTGGACTCAATTGTTTCAAAATCAGCGGTTCAACTGCACCTTTAAACTTTCCTACTCGCACAATCTGTACGCCAACGCCAAACTTTTCTAAAGCTCCAGCCAAAAACATCGGTTGCGAACTCAAACCATTAATTTCCATAGCTCCGTAAGGATTAACCATAACGGTATCGGCTACCGAACTGAGATAATATTCTTTTTCACCCCATCCGACACCGTAAGCAACAACTTTTTTACCCGAATCGCGAAACTTCGAGAGTGCTTGACGAATTTCTTTGAGAGTTGCAAAACCCGTGCTTCCTGCTCCCGAAGCATCCCTTGCATCTAAATAAACCCCAACAATTTGCTTGTCAGTGCGGGCTTTTTCCAAAGCGTCCAAAACCGAACGTAGCGTCATCTGCTTTTTATAATTACCCGAAAGTGCTTGCTGTAAAACCAAACTGGAATCGGGTTTCCCATCAGTAATTTGAGTTGATAAATCGAACACCAACATCGAAGAATCCTTTACTTTCGGTGTCGAATCCGTAGAAGAAGCAGCAGCAAAAATTAGCAAGAAAAATCCTACAGTACTTATACCTCCAAAAATAAATAGTCCTAATAAACTTCCAATCAAACTCGCAAAAGTTTGTTTAATAAAATTACGCATATTATCCCCGGTTCTACTAATAAGTATTTACACTTAACCTACTTATGACCTTTGTAGTTGCACTACCGCGCAACTACCCTTCTTGAAGTTATCCTTTGTATTTCACTTATATTTTATAAATCATCCTTATGTATTTACCTTATATTTCTAATGTCCTCTAAAAATATTGTTCCTAACACCGAGAAAATGCTCAATAATTGAGATATAAAATTATTCAACTGTTTTAAGTAAACTATCAGAATGTTGAAGTTGTTCTAGTGTAGCGTTACCAGTACAGAATAGTACGGTGCTAATTTCCGCAATTAAAACTTTTGCTAGATCGTAAAGTGTAGCCTCAGATGAAGTTGCAGCTTGTAAAAACGGCATTGCTAACCCGGCGATATCCGCACCTAACGCGATCGCCTTGGGCCACATCCCCACCATGACGCAAACCTCCCGAAGCAATCAAAGGAATATCGGGTGCAATGTTACGAATTCCGGTGATGCAGTCAGCCGTCGGTACGCCCCAATCGGCAAAGGTTCTACCCAAACGCCGCTGTAAAACATTATCAGCACGCTCGCTTTCCACCAAAGCCCAAGAAGTACCACCCGCACCAGCTACATCAATTGCAGCAACTCCTGCACCAATCAACTTATAAGCCATCTTCGCTGAGATTCCATTTCCAACTTCCTTAACAATTACTGGCACTGGTAATTTTTCGCATAAAGTTTCGATTTTGTCCAGCACACCCCGAAAATTAGTATCACCTTTGGGCTGAATGCATTCTTGTAGCGGGTTGAGATGCAAAATCAGCGCATCGGCTTCCAAAATGTCAACGACTCGCAGACATTCATCTAAACCGTAATTGTAATTAAGTTGAATCGCACCCAAATTAGCAAACAATAATATATCGGGAGCATATTTACGAACTGCAAAAGTATCGGAAACATCTGGATTTTCTACCGCAACTCGTTGAGAGCCCACACCCATAGCCAACCGGTAATGTTGAGCAATTTTTGCTAAGCGATAATTAATAGTTTTAGCTTCTTGGGTTCCCCCAGTCATCGACGAAATTAATAACGGCGCATTCATAGGTTTCCCTAAAAATGTAGTACTAATATCAATTTCCGAGCGGTCAATTTCCGGTAAACAACAATGGTCAAAATGATATCTTTCCAAACCATTAGTAGTTTGACGAAACTGAACATCTTCCTCTAGACAGATGCGGATGTGGTCAGCTTTGCGAGATTCGGTTGCGGCTGAATAATTTGTAGAAATCTTCACGGTGGAGACTGGGATTAAAGTTAACTGCTATTTTCTCAGTCTCTAGTATTTTGGGATTTTTTTGAGTTAAATAGGAACTTTTGATTACTTTATTAACAATTCGCACAACTTTTTTGTATTTGGGAATTGGGGATTACTTGTAGGGTGTGTTACGGCTACGAGATATTTTCGCTCATAGGTAATAAATTTGCGAATGCCGTGACTGGCTCGAATATTTTGCAGACGAAGAAGATATATAATAGAAAATAGTCATAATGTACAAAATAGTCATTTTTTGATTTATATGCAAAATTACTCGCTTACAGATGCTCGAAATAAACATGGTGAGGTTTTTGATAAAGCCGCTGTTGAACCAGTTTTGTTAACAAAACAATCCCGTCCGAGTCATGTAATCATGTCAGCAGAAACTTACCATAAATTAGTTGAGAGATTGGAAGAATTAGAAGATATGGTATTAGCTCAAGAAGCTAATGTTGCTCTTAGTAATTCGGAAATGGTGGGGAGTAAAGCTTTTACAAATGCGTTAGAAAATTTAGCAAATGGCTAAACTTGATGGTTTAGAAACCGTTCTTGATTTTTTAAACGGTTTGCAACCGAAAATTGCAGCACAGATTGCGAAAAAGTCTTGGCTTTAAATGTAAATCCTTTACCAACTGATAGTAAATCACTATCTGGTTACGAAAAATATTATCGTGTTGATAGCGGTGAATATAGAATAGTTTACAGATTTTCACCTGATGAAGACTTAGTTGAAATCATTTTAGTTGGGAAACGAAACGATGATGATGTATATAAACGATTGAAGCGTTTGTTGGGATAGTTATAGTAATTATGCAATGGTTAAATAATTTATAAAATTGCATCTAAATCATGTTTAGAAGAAGAGAAAAAGTTAAGTAACGTAACGAGCGATCGCCACATCCACAAACACCGCAATCACTTACTCCGTGTTCCTCTGCGCTTACCTTAGCGTGACTCTGCGTTAAAGTTGAAAATTTATCTAATTCAAAATGTTACCTTAAATAATGTCTTTCGGTGATTTAACTAAATGCTGCTAACCATCTCCACCACTCACCAACCAGCAACCGATTTGGGTTATCTTCTACACAAACACCCAAGTCGCTGTCAATCGTTTTCGCTTTCTTTTGGGGAAGCACACGTTTTCTACCCGGAAGCAAACAACGAACAATGCACCGCAGCACTTTTATTAGATATCAATCCAGTAAAATTAGTTAGAAAAAGAACTTTGACGCTGGATGCTTATGTAAACGATCGCCCTTATGTGGCTTCTTCATTTTTCAGCGTGGCAATATCTCAAGTATTTGGTACTGCTTTAGGTGGGCGTTGCAAGGATAAACCGGAGTTAGTTGAAACTCCCATTCCGTTAGTAGCAAAAATATCGGTTTTACCTTGTCATGGGGGTGAACATTTTTTACGAGAATTGTTTGAACCTTTGGGTTATCAGGTAGCTTTGCAGAATTACCCTTTAGATGAAACTTTCCCGGAATGGGGAGAAAGTAAATATTTCACAGTTGAATTAGAAAATACCTTACCGCTTTCGCTTTTACTCAGCCATCTTTATGTTTTGATACCAGTTTTAGATAACAATAAACATTACTGGGTAGACGAAGAAGAAGTAGAAAAATTATTGCGTCACGGGGAAGGTTGGTTAAAGGAACATCCATTAAAAGAAGAGATTACCAAACGCTATTTAAAACGTCAGTATCGTTTGACTCGCTCTGCTTTAGCACAACTAACAGAACCCAGCGAAACCAGATCCAGATAGTGCTGAAGAAAATCATGATAAAGAAGAAGCAGCGGTAGAAAAACCATTAAGTTTAAATCAGCAGCGTTTGAATTCAGTAGTAGAAGTTTTAAAGAAAAATAATGCCAAAAAAATCGTTGATTTAGGTTGCGGACAAGGTAATTTACTAAAAAAACTTTTAAAAGACAGTTATTTTGAAAAAATTACCGGGGTAGACGTTTCCTATCGCTCTTTAGAAATTACCAAAGAAAGATTAGACAGATTGCATTTACCACGCAACCAATGGGAAAAATTACAATTAATTCAAAGTGGTTTAACTTATAGAGATAAACGGATTACCGGGTATGATGCAGCTGCGATAATTGAAGTAATAGAACATTTAGATTTACCCAGATTAAGCGCTTTTGAAAGAGTTTTATTTGAATTTGCCAAACCGCAAACCGTAATAGTTACCACACCAAACATTGAATATAACGTTAAATTTGAAAGCCTACCAGCGGGCACATTACGTCATAAAGATCACCGTTTTGAATGGACAAGAGCAGAATTCCAAAAATGGGCAAAAGAAGTAGGAGAAAACTTTAGTTATAGCGTGGAATTTCAAAGTGTAGGTGAAGAAGAATTAGAAGTAGGTTCCCCCACGCAAATGGCAGTTTTTTCAGTTATCAATTAACAATTAAGGTTCGTAGTAAGGGCTTTAGCCCTCTTCATGCAACCAACGTTAATGATAATACATATAAATCGTGTAGAGACGTAGCAGTGCTACGTCTCCCCGTATTTTAAGTTGTATAGAGAATTTAATAAAATATATTACGCTCCCAGAAGAAGGGCTGAAGCCCTTACTACAAACAAAATGCAAGCAATCATATTTATCGGTATCCAAGGAGCGGGTAAGTCAACTTTTTACCGCGAATACTTTGTTGATACCCATATCAGAATTAATCTTGATATGCTCAAAACACGTCATCGAGAAAAACTAATATTTGAAGCTTGTTTGTCAGCAAAACAGCGATTAGTTATAGATAACACCAATCCAACTGTAGAAGATAGGAAACGGTATATTACACCAGCTAAAGCACAAGGTTTTCAAGTGTTAGCATATTATTTTAATTCAGAATTGGTCGATTGCAAACAACGCAACAGCCAACGCTCTGGCAAAAAAGTAATTCCCTTAGTAGGAATATTATCAACTTATAAAAAACTGGTTTTACCTAGTTACACCGAAGGATTTGATGCAATATACTCGGTAAAAACCCGTCCAGATTATTCATTTATTCTTGAGGAGTGGAACCGTGAAATTTGATGAACTTGATACTAAAATGCGGGTATTTGAAACCGCTCACGATTATTGCGTATTACCGGGAATTTATATAGTAGCCAGATTGGATGGACGGGGTTTTACTCGTTTAACAAAAGACGTGCATAAATTTAAAGCACCCTATGACGAACGTTTTCGAGACTATATGTTAGATACCGTAGAACATTTAATGAATAGCGGCTTTGATGTTACTTACGGTTACACTCAGAGCGATGAAATCTCCTTATTATTTAACTTAGAAGATGAAACATTTAATCGCAAAACTCGTAAAATAAACTCAGTTTTAGCAGGAGAAGCTAGCGCTAAATTTTCATTACTTTTAGGAGATATAGGTTGTTTTGACTGTCGGATTTCTCAACTTGCGAATATTCAACAAGTAATAGACTATTTCCGCTGGAGACAGCAAGATGCTCATCGGAATTCGCTCAATTCTCACAGTTATTGGTGTTTGCGTGGAGATGGAGAAACAGCCCGTAAAGCTACTAGTATTATGGAGGGTTTATCAGTAGCCGATAAAAACGAATTATTATTTAAACATGGAGTTAATTTTAACGAATTACCCAATTGGCAAAAACGCGGAATAGGTTTGTATTGGGAAGAATACGAAAAAGAAGGATATAACCCAATTAAAGATGAAACTGTTTTTACAACGAGACGACGGATAAAAAGGGAATTGGATTTACCGATGAAGGATGATTATAGTGAATTTATTCGAGGATTATTTGCTAGTTGAAATTATCGCAATCGTATATGTTTTTGTATTTGACATATTTAGAAACCCGATTTTTTGAACAAACCGGGTTTATTTATTCTCATGAGTGATTTATAAATAAAGTTTTAAATCTCATGTCATTGCGAATATTTTCAAAAAATGACTCGTTATTTGCTTTTTCGCGGAACTCTTCAGGATTAATATATATAGCAATTTGTAGATTTTCAACTGCTAAATCTATTTTATTTAAAGCCACATAACAACAAGCTTTATCATATAAAATATTTGGTTGGTTTGGACGCAAATCTAAAGCTTTGTCGAAAAATAAAATTGCTTCCTCATTTCTTTCTAATTTCTGGAGTACCGAACCATAAATTTTCCATGCTAGATCGTAATTTGGATTAATTTCTATTGCTTTATTTAAGGCTATAATTGCATCTTCGTTCCGTGCTAGTTTATGAAGTGTGTAACCCCTAAAGCAATGTGCTACATAGTTTTGTGAGTCAATTTCTATTACTTTATCAAAAACTGCAATTGCATCTTCATATTTTTCTGATTTACCTAGTGTTGTTCCTAGCCGATTCCGAGCTTGGCAATTTTGAGGTTCTAATTTTATCACCTTTTTAAAGGTATTAATTGTATCTTCTAACTGTCCTAAACGATATAGGATGTTAGCCTTTTTATATAAAGCATCTGGGGAATTCGGCTGAATCTCTATTGCTTGCTCAAAACAAGCTAAAGCGGATTCTAATTTTCCTAAATCTAATAATGCAACACCTTTGTGATACCAAGCTAAGTATAAATTTGGTTTGAACTCGATTGCTTTATCAAAGCAAATAATTGCATCTTCTAATTTTCCCAAGTTATCTAGCGTATAACCTTTCTCATACCAAGCATTTGCATCATTAGGATGTATTTGTATTACTTTTTCAAAAGAAGTTAAAGCGGATTCTAATTTTCCTAAATCAAATAACGCAATACCTCTGTGATACCAAGCTAAGTCATAATCTGGTTTGAACTTGATTGCTTTATCAAAGCACATAACTGCATTTTCTAATTTCCCTAATTCATACAGTGTCAAACCTTTCTCATACCAAGCTTTAGGATAATTAGGCTTTATTAGAATGAGTTTTTCAAAACTAATCAATGCTGCCTCTAATTTTTTTTGTTCAAAAAGCACATCACCCCGTAATAGCAAAGCTTTGAGGTAATCTGGCTGAATTTCTATAGCTATATCTATGCTGGAGAGTGCTTCTTGTAATTTTCCGAGTTTAAATAAAGTTACCCCCCGCTCATACCAAACATAAGGAGAATCCGATGAATGTGCGATCGCCCTTTCAAAATCAATCAGCGCTTCTTCAAAATCTTCTAAACCTTGTAGTGCCATTCCCCTAAAGACAAGAGCATCATAAGCATTTGGCTCAGATTCTAAAATTTGATTGTAAATTAATAATGCCTCTTCAAAGCGCTTTAATTCGATGAGAGTTACCCCTAAATGATGCAACCCTTCCCAACTATCAGATAAATTCATTTTAGATTTTAAAGTGTCTTATGAAAAAAGAAGTAAATTTAATTGAATTTATTTATTTATAACAGAATTTAAATGTATTTATTACAATGCTAAAACTGCTTAATTAAAAAAATATATATTCTTAACTTTAAGGTATAAAAAAATGAATTATTCAGAAGATAAATACAGAATATGGCTCGAACTTGATGAATATAATATCGAATTAGATAAAAGTTTTGATGAAGAGTACTGTAATGCCATAATATCTTCCCCCAATAGTGTAGATATTGGTCTAAATGTTTGGAGAGAAAAATACTTTAAAAAAAATATTAATAATCTTGATTTGATAGAGAAAGAGTTTACGACATTGCCAGATATTATTGTGAAGAATTATCAAGCATCTTCGATTAGGGAAGCTATGATTAACTTAATCGAAAACTTAATCGAAAAACAAAACTTGATTGAGGGAAGAGTTTTTTGTATTTTACCTGGCGACTAGAAGTCGCGGCTACACAAACAAAACCCCTCTCTACCTCTTACCTCCGCGCCCTCCGCGCTTCTGCGGTTATTATATTCTTATTATTCTAAAACAAACTATGAAAATAACTATCCCCGAACTATCTTTAGTAACGCTCATCGGTGCATCTGGTTCCGGTAAATCAAGCTTTGCCAAAAAACACTTCCAACCTTTTGAAGTCATATCTTCAGATTTTTGTCGCGGATTGGTTTCCAACGACGAAAACAGCCAGGATGCTTCCCGCGATGCTTTCGACGTACTCCATTACATCGCTCAAAAACGTTTAGCAGCAGCCAAACTAACAGTAATTGACGCAACCAACGTTCAAAAAGAAGACAGAAAATATTATGTAAACTTAGCAAGAGAATATCATTGTTTACCAGTTGCTATAGTTTTAAATTTACCCGAAAACGTCTGCCATCAACGCAACCAACAACGTCCAAGTAGACAATTTGGTTCTTACGTAGTTCAGCGTCACGTGCAAAATTTAAGACGTTCTTTACGCGGTTTACAAAAAGAAGGTTTTCGCTATGTTTACGTGCTTAATTCAATCGAAGAAATCGCAGCCGTCACAATCGAACGTCAACCATTATGGAACAATCGTAAACACGAACACGGTCCATTTGATATTATTGGTGATATTCACGGTTGCTGCGACGAATTAGAATTACTATTAGAAAAACTAGGCTACCAAAAATCAGTTAACAATAATAACTCTACCCCCTCTACCCCCTCTACCCCCTCTCCTCTCTACTCCCACCCCCAAGGACGAAAAGCCCTATTCCTCGGCGATTTAGTAGATAGAGGTCCCCGGATTCTTGATACTGTCAAACTTGTAAAAAACATGGTTCAATCGGGTACGGCGATTTGCGTTCCCGGTAATCATGAAAACAAACTTTTGCGCCAAATTCGCGGTAAAAAAGTTAAGCTGAATCACGGTTTAGAGCAAACTGTCGCCGAAATCGAAGCTTTATCTGAGGAAGTAAAAGAACCATTACTTAAAGAATTAGAACAGTTTATCGACTCTTTGGTAAGTCATTTTGTCCTAGATGATGGACGCTTGGTAGTAGCTCATGCGGGAATGCGTGAAGAAATGCAGGGAAGGGGTTCGGGAAAAGTGCGGAGTTTTGCGCTGTATGGTGAAACCACCGGCGAAATCGATGAATTCGGCTTACCCGTGCGCTACGATTGGGCTTCCGAATATCGCGGTGAAGCGATGGTGGTTTACGGACATACACCAGTACCGGAAGCGGAATGGTTGAATAATACGATTGATATTGATACGGGTTGCGTGTTTGGGGGTAAATTAACTGCTTTGCGCTATCCGGAAAGGGAGTTGATTAGCGTAGAAGCAGCGAAGGTTTACTGCGAACCCGTGAAACCTTTAGGTAATATAACAGGTGCGGGAATCAGTTCCCAGCAGCAGTTAGATGATGTTTTAAATATTGATGATGTCTTGGGTAAGCGGATTATTAATGTCCGTCTGCAAAACAAGATTACCATTCGCGAAGAAAATTCCATTGCTGCTTTGGAAGTGATGAGTCGGTTTGCAGCAAATCCCAAATGGTTGATTTACCTTCCTCCTACAATGTCACCCGTGGAAACTTCTCAACTACCCGGATATTTGGAGCATCCAAAACAAGCTTTTGCTTATTATAAAAACCAAGGAGTTACTGAAGTTATTTGCGAAGAAAAACACATGGGTTCGCGAGCGGTTGTTATTGTATGTCGCGACGAAGAAGCTGTTAAAAGAAAGTTTGGAATTGAGAATGAAGGAATCGGCATTTGCTACACTCGCACCGGAAGACGCTTTTTTAATAATTCGGAATTAGAAGTAGAATTTCTTGCAGAAGTAAATAAAGCGCTGAGTGAAAGTGACTTTTGGTCAAGATTAAATACTGATTGGGTATGTCTCGATTGCGAACTGATGCCCTGGTCTGCAAAAGCTCAAGGATTAATCCGAAGTCAATATGCAGCAGTCGGTGCAGCCTCCCGTCCGGCTTTAAGTAATGCCATAAATTTACTTGAGCAAGCCAGTCAAAACGGTATTGAAGTTAACTCTTTACTTAGTAAATTTCAACAGCGTCAGGAAATGGCAAATCAATATGTAGACGCTTACCGTCGTTACTGCTGGGAAGTTAACGATATTTCCGATATCAAACTTGCACCATTTCATATTTTAGCTACAGAAGGTGCGGTACATATCGATAAAAATCATCGCTGGCATATGGAACAAGCTGCTATGTTAGAAAAAGCCAATCCCGAACTATTAATGGCAACTAATTATAAAATTATAGATTTAAACGACCCCAGCAGCGAAGCAGAAGGAACCCATTGGTGGGAAGAAATGACAACTAAAGGTGGTGAAGGAATGGTTGTCAAACCGATGGAATTTATCGTTAAAGGTAAGCGTGGAATTTTGCAACCAGCAGTCAAATGTCGCGGTAAAGAATATCTGCGGATAATTTACGGAGCGGAATATACAACTGAAGAGAACTTAGAACGTCTGCGGAAACGCGGGTTATCTTTGAAACGTTCCTTAGCGATGCGGGAATTTGCTTTAGGTGTGGAAGCACTGGAAAGATTTGTTGCAGAAGCGCCATTGAGAAGAGTGCATGAGTGCGTTTTTGGGGTTTTGGCTTTGGAGAGTGAAGCGGTTGATCCGAGGTTGTAAGGGGATAAATTTCTTGTGATGTAGGCATTTTGCTTGCTCATGAGAATACCTTTACTGTAAAGTTATAAACAAAACGATTTAAAGCATCTTGCGAAATTTGAGTTGGACATTTAAACTCTAATCCATATGGATTTGGGGAGAGTGGAAGTATTGTGACTGTACTCGCAGGGCGCTATGAAATTACTAAGAAATTAGATGAAGGTGGTTTTGGAATAACTTTTCTTGCTAGGGATACTATGCAACCTAGTCAACCCCTGTGTGTAGTTAAGAAATTAAGTCATAATCAAACTAATCCAGAGTTTATAAAGCGAATAACTGAAAAATTTAAACAAGAAGCTAATATTTTAGAAAAATTGGGAATACATACCCAGATACCCCAGTTACTGGCCTATTTTCAGCAACATAGTAATTTCTATATTGTTCAAGAATTTATTGAAGGGCAAAATATAGAAAAAGAAATCTTAGGAAACAAACGAAATGAAGTTTATGTTCGTAATTTGTTACAAGAAGTTTTAAAAGTATTATCATTCGTACATCAGCAAGGAGTAATTCATTTAGATATTAAACCCGCAAACCTGATGCGTAGTCGAAAAGATGGCAGAATTTTTCTAATTGACTTTGGGGCAGTCAAAGAATTGATGTTAAATACCCAAGGAAAATTCGCTTCAAGTGCGCGAACAAGTTTACCGATTGGTACCCCTGGATATATGCCAACCGAACAGAGTTTAGGTCAACCTCGTTTTGCAAGTGATGTTTATGCAGTCGGAATGACTGCGATCGCAGCTTTGAGTGGAGTTCAACCTCACGAATTAGAAGAAGATCCTCATACAGGTGAAGTCATTTGGTCGAACCAAGCGCAAGTCAGCAAGGATTTAGCAGAAGTTATTACCAAAATGGTGCGCCGTCATCATAGTCTGCGCTACACCTCAGCAGAAGATGCATTACAAGCCTTAAACTCATTGCGACCCTTTAACACCTTATGTTTCAACACCACAACAAACATCATCAAAGCCGCAAAGACAACCAGCGCCGACACCAGTAGTGTCAAAGGTATTGCAACAAAAACCACTAAATTTACCAAGCCAACTAACGCCGAAGCCTTTAAAAACACTATTAACACCAACAATTCCCTCACATAACACACAGAATGACTTCCCTCGTCGGAAAATACTTGGATTTATTTTAGCTGGAGCCAGCTTAATTGCTGTTGGTTTGGTACCCATAATATCAAATAGTTCTATTAAAGCAAGGATATACGAAGGTAAATCTTATGCTGGTTCTATGAATCGTACCCAACAAGCTTACTACGTTGAAAATAATAAATTCGCTTCAAATATTAAACACTTGAGACTAGGTATCAAATTGAAAAAAAATGATTACAGTGTTAAAACCGTGCCGCAATCCAATGATAAAAGTGTAATGAATATCGTTCAAGCTAAGGACAAAAAGCTTAAGAGTTATATTGGGTTAGTTTATTTCAGAAAATTAGGTGATCGAGATGACTTGCTTGCCAAACTTTGCGAAACCAGCCAATCTTTATCTAAACCCCCTGTAATGCCCAAATTAGCTAAAAATGCGAAATATGATGATATAAAATGTCCGTCGGGTTTTAAAGCTATCCTATAGCTGTATACTTTACCTGTTAATTAACTAAAAAATTCAATGGAAATTCTACCCAAACAATGGGCGGATATTCAACCGGATGAAATTCACGAGACAACTGATGGATTACTAGTTTCCTTCAGCCCAGAACAAATTAAACTAGGATTAAAGTACGACCAAAATAGCAAACATCTAAAAGCAATTGAAAAAGGAATTGTTCCACCACGAGGTAATATCGGACTTGTACCTTCCCAAGAAGTAGATTTCGATTTGAAATCAAAAGTGTTGGGTAAAGGAGGCGATAAACGTTTTCACGCACAATTTATAGATGAAGTATTACACTTCCCCGGTTTGGTAACAGAACATTAATTCAAACATATGACTTTTGTAGAATTAAAAAATCACCCAGTTTGGCATGATTTTACTGAAGTATTAGAAAACATAGATGCCAATGCATTAATCAAAGAACATTTAGAATTATCCGATTATAAAATTTGCGGTTACTGGGATGAAAACGATAATTATTATGAAGAAATTATTCTCCCAAATAACTTAGACACAGAATTAATCAGTAGTTCTATCGGTGTGAATCGAAATCAAAAATTTATTCAATTGGAATTTGTTGTTGAAAATAAACTTAATAATCAGATAAGAATTGGTGAATTAATTTTAATCTATGATGAAAATCTGGAATTCGTTAATGAAAATTGGTCTTTAGATACCGATTTTTTAGAAACTGCTAATTAAATTATTTAAATTAACATCTTTGTAGGGTGTGTTATCGCCTAAGCGTAACGCACCTTTTTGATTAAATTAATTCATAATCCAATATTAAAAACGGTGCGTTAGCCGCGAAAACAAATTAGTTTGTCACTTAATAATTATCTTTCGCGTCATAACACACCCTACTTTTTTTCCGCCTCTCTCCGCTTCATCTCCTCCAAATTCTTCTTTTCAAAATACTGCTGATGCTCATCACTTGCCAACCAATAATCCGAAGCTGCTTTTATCTCCGTCACAACATCTCTTTCATACTTCCCCGAATCCTGTAATTTCTGAAAAGAATTTCTCGCCATTACTTCTTGCTCGGAGTTATGAAAAAATATTACAGAACGATATTGTTCTCCTCTATCCGGCCCTTGACGATTTAAACTTGTAGGGTCGTGAATCTTCCAAAATACTTCTAATAATTCATCGTAACTAATAATAGAAGCATCATATTCCACTTGTGTAACTTCAGCGTGCCCCGTAATTCTGGAAACCACATCGAGATAACAGGGATTTTCAAAATGTCCCCCCATATATCCAACAGAAGTAGAAGTAACACCGTTTAATCTTTGAAAAGCAGCTTCAACTCCCCAAAAACAACCCGCACCAAATGTAGCTTTCATAGTGATTCTTATATTAATTCCTGTAAATCTCTAATAACTAAATCGGGAATTGCCATACTTTCATTAAGCTGTTTACCGCGTCTATTTATCCAAACAGTTGATAATCCCGCCGTTTTTGCTCCACCAACATCGCGCATGATATGGTCGCCAATATACACTATTTTGTCACGCTCGACATCAAAAAATTCAATTGCTTCATTAAACAGTTTTGTGGAAGGTTTTATCCAACCGTAATCTGATGAAAAGATAATTACATCAAATAAATCGCGAATCCCAACACGATCAAATTCTTTTAAAAATATATCCTTTCTAGACCAAATATTTGAGATAATACCCAAACGATGAGTTTTTCGTAATTGATGCAAAACTTCTATATGCTTTTGGGATATAACTCCAACTTCGTGATTTGCAAAAACTTGCTCCAACAAACTTAACTCGCTTGCTGTTAAATATGAAGCTTCGGAGTGTTTCTGTAAATAACTCAACACAGAAGGCAAACATTCATAGTTTGCTGGATTTTTACCATCAGCCTTTATTCTTCTTGAAACCGTAAATATAATCTGATTTACTAATTCATCTGTCAATAAATTTCCACCTAAACTACGATAAGTAGCCGCAAAATCTTCAGTATTGAAGAAACGATAACCACTAAACATAAAAGTGTGCCCTACGTCTAGTAGAAGCACATCAAAATTATTTATAAAAATCATTCGTAATTGTTTTGATAATGAAAAGAACCATCTTTACGAAAAAACGTCTCCTTCCATACTAGTAGAGGTAGAAGCATACAGTTGAATGCTTTATCAAAAGTGTTTAATATAAACTTTCGGTTTTCAGGGAGGCTTTATGGCAAATACTTTTTCATTTCAACCGGAAACAACTTTCGAGGTAATAGACGGTGGGTTTGATGGTGAGTTTGACGGAATAGGAGATAGCGTTTTTCCCGGTAACTTTTTCACCGTGATACTTGGTAAGAGTGGTGAAGCTGCTGAATTTGCGGAATTTGATATCAGTAAATTATCAATCCCGGAAGGCGAAGTTATTACTAATACCAGATTTGAGGTAAAAATTACTGGTTTAGAAGTTGGTGGATTAGGAGCTTCTTTTGGTGATAATCCCGATAGTATCGGTGCGTTTGGATATGCGGGTAATGGGGTTGCTGATGCTTCAGACTTTGAAATAGGTGTCCTTTTAGATACAGAGAATACGGTACTACCATCCGTAGGACAGCAGCTTTCTTTTGATGTTACCGATTTTATGCAAAACTTAGTTAAAAGCGATGAATCTTTCGCAGGAATAGGTTTACGCGCTTTGGAGTTAGGAGGTATAGCGGTAGACCCCAACTTCTGTAAGTATGCCGATGTTGATAGTCGAAACCGCTGCGACAACTAATAATCTGACAGTAGCGACTGACGATGTGGTTACAGCTTCTCAAAATACACCTGTTGCTATTCCCGTTGCTAATTTACTTGTCAATGACAGCAATTTAGACGGTGATTCTTTAATTATTACTGCCGTTAACAATGCTATCGACGGTACTGTAATTCTCAACGATAACGGTACTATCGATGATTTGGGTGACGACACGATAATTTTTACCCCCAACCAAGACTTTAACGGAAACGCCCTTTTTGAATATACTGTGAGCGATCGCCAAGGTGCTACCGATATTGGTTTAGTTACAGTAAAGGTTCACAATAATATCGACGGTACAAGCAGCAATGATAATTTGGAAGGCACCGATCAAAACGATATCATTCGCGGATTTGAGGGAAATGATTTCCTTTACGGTGGTAATGGTAATAACCAATTAGATGGTGGTATCGGTAACGATGGTCTTTTAGGAGGAAAAAATCAAGATATTCTGATAGGTGGTGAAGATAATGATTTTCTTAATGGTGGTGCTGGTGCAGATAGCTTAACTGGTGGTACGGGTGCCGATAACTTTTACCTTGATGGAAATAGTTCTGCAACAGATATAATTACTGACTTTAACTTAGGAGAAGGTGACAGGATTACTACCTACAATAATCTTCTATTCCGCGATTTATCTTTTTCCGGTAACGACATTTTATTTGGAGACACGGTATTAGCAACCTTAGAAGGATTTGATACTACTTCTCTAAATTCGAGTCACTTTTATGCGATTTGAGGAAGTGGGAATATTAAGCTTGCTTGGATTTTTTTCCTAAAAATACCTTTTGCGAAAATGCGAAAAGTAATAACAACATTATTCATTGTCTGAATAAAATGTAAGAGTTAGAGTTTGATTGCAGACAATTTTGATCGTAGATGTCTAAAATTGTAACTTTTAACTTTAACTCTTAATTCATTGAAAATAAAAAAGTAATGAATTGAAAACTTGAATTATTAATTAAATAAATTAAAGAAAACTACCGTAATTATATGTAATTTTTAAATAAGATTTATACATATAAAGTTATAATCTTAAATTCAATGACATTACGAAATCAGTAGGATTATTATTGTAGAAGTATATAGTAATTCTAGAAAGAATTTGTCATATGGAAAATGTAGATCGCCGCAAATTATTGTCAGCCCTATGTCATGGGGCGATATTCCTTAGCTCTACGCTCGTAGCTGTCGCTATACCCATTGCAATTTTGTTTACTACAGAAGATTCAGTTGTAAAAGCTAATGCTAGAGAATCCTTGAATTTCCATATTAATCTTTATATATATGGATTAATAGCTGCAATGCTGACTGTAGTTATTATCGGTTTTCCATTACTGATGGTTTTAGGTTTAATCAGTTTTATAATGCCGATTATCGCTATTGTCAAAATTTTAAACTCACCAGACGAACCTTATCGTTATCCATTTATTTTTCGTTTGGTATAATCACCCATTTATCCATTTCCAAATGTAGAGGCGTTGCAGTGCAACGTCTTTTGTCGTTATGTTGCACAATCAAAGCAATCGTTAATAGAAACGCTATTGCAGGCATTTTCGCGAGAAAGCAAAATGCTAACACTACTGAAATTAATTTGAATGACTATATGTAATTTATTCAATTTAATCAACAAGCGTCATATAACTGATATACTCTGACAGATAAATACGAATTAGATTCAACCTTTTTATGAACAGCGTCGATCGGCTACAAAATATTTTGGCTGATTCTCCTGTTGGTGCTGTATTGCCAGCCATATATCAACTCAACCTTCCCGATTGCTGGTTAGCTGGAGGTGCTTTACGAAACACAGTTTGGCGTTCGATTTTTGGCGAAGACTGTCAGCTATTTATCAAAGACTTCGATATTGCTTTTTTTGATGAAAAAGGCGATCGCAATCAAGAGTTAGCAGCAAAAGCAACTTTAACTAATCTATTTCCAGACTATGTATTTGATATAAAAAATCAAGCCAGCTTTGCTCGATGGCGCTCTGGCAAAAAAACTTTCACCAGCACTGAAGACGGAATCAAAAATTGGTTGCACACCACAGCAGCAATAGGTGTGCGCTTAAATAGTCAAGGTGAATGGGAATTTTTTACACCTTATGGTTTAGAAGACTTATTTAACGGAATTGTTCGCCCAACCCCCACGAATATAGATAATCCAGACGCACAACGTAAGGCTGATGGGTATTTGCAAAAATGTCCCTGCTTGCGACTGGTGTGAGGGAGATGGGGAGATATAGTTATTACAAAAAAATAGACGATCAACCGCACTTCTGGTGAATGGTAGTGGGAGCATCTTGCTCCCTAGTCCGAGGGAGCAAGATGCTCCCACTACTGAAATTAATTGGACTAATTTCTAACTATTTACCATCCCCAATGCCCAATCCCCAATGCCCAATCCTTAACTAATTTCCGATCGCTGTTGACTTCAAATTTATTATATGATACTAATGTACTAGTAAAGTAAATTTTAAATATAAATTTAACGGTTGGGATTGAGAGATTCCACTTACCTCTGTTAATAGGAGAGCAGAATTTATGAAGTTTAGCAAGGTTGATTTAAGTAAATTATTGGGGGTGTCTCATTCTGACGGATATTTACAGTTATTGCTCGACAGAGGTGACGAGTTAGAGTTTTTGGAGATACCAGCACCAATTCAGGCTTATGAAGGATTGCAGGATTTAAATGAATTAATTGCTGAACCTCCACCGCTGTTAGAGGAAGAAGCATTTGCTATGTTGCCAGTAGCATCACCAATGGCAAGTGCGATTGGATACGACTCTGAAAATGAGGTTTTGCAGATAGAGTTCAATAGCGGTGCAGTATATCAATTTTCAGATGTAGATGAGGATACCTTCGAGGATTTATACACATCTGAGGCTGTGGGTAGATATTTTAATCAGAATATTAAAGGTAGATATCAGTCTCAACGTATAGATAACTCCTGTTGAGTTGTAGATATTGAGCAGTATTATTTAAGTGGATATAATGCTTACTCCATAAGAGTTTCAGGTATATCTATTATATTAAAATTTTAAAGTTTCCTGGTGCCACGGCTAATTGCTTTTTTTAAAGCGGTTAGCCTTTACTTTTCAGCGAACAGATAATTTGACCGCGAAAGACGGTCATCGGTGTACCGATGACTTTAATATAATCATTTTGAGCAGATTGCTTTTTTCCCTAAAGTCCAATTTATTAATGTTGATATACTTAGTTAAAATTACAATCTATACAATGTTAGAAATTGCTGCTCTTTATTCTTCATTATTAATTGCTCAAGCACCGGCTCCATCACAAAAATTTTTAGACTTAAAGAGTCAATTGGAAAAATACGGTTTTCAGGTAGTACTCGAATTACCACCGAAGCGAGGTGCTTATGGTTTGTTAAACGCGGCTCGTAAAAAAATATGGATTAATCCAGTGGTTTTCGATTTAAACATTGCGACTCCAACTTTAATTCATGAATCCGTTCATGCAGCCCAAGTTTGTGCGGGTAAAGGGAAAATCAAAGCTTTAGGTTTGGAAATTCAACCAATTGCTAACGCTCGACGGCTTTTTCTACGATATAAAGATACTCATAGACAAGATTTGGAAAGAGAAGCTTATGCTGTACAAACTCAATCTAATAGTTTTGAATTAGCTACAAATCTTCTGAACAAATATTGTAAGGAATGAGGGAGTAGGGAGTAGGGAATAGGGAGTAGGAAGTAGGGAGTAAGGAGTAGGGAGTAATATTAATAAAACGGGGTTTTGCGTAAGTTTTGACAAAATAGCGGGCAAGATGCCCGCACTACAAGAGTGTATTTTTAGTTATGAAACGCCCCCACCTGCCGATTTAATCAATACTCCGGGCTGATATCCATCAGGGCGATCGCCAACTGTTGCACCTCCATGAATCATTCCTTGAATTTCCCCATCAAAGAAACTGTAAGGAAACTGGGATTCTAGTTTACTAACGCTTTCAAGACGATTTGCAAGCTCTGGGGGAATGTCAAAATCCAATGCTTTGATATTGTCTTCCAACTGGGATAACTTTGAAGCACCTACAATAACTGATGCGATACCGGGACGATTTACCGTCCAATTGACGGCAACTTGTGCCATGCTGTGTCCCACTTCCTCGGCTACAGATTCTAATTCGGCGACAATTTTCCAGTTTCTGTCGCTAATTTTTTGAAAAGCTGGATTATCCACATCGCGAGTTGCATCAAGTCTTCCTTCTCCAGAGAATCCGCCTTCGCTAGGCTTATATTTACCGCTCAAAAGTCCGCTAGCTAAAGGGACTCCATACCATAGTACCCACTCCCAAATTTTGCCCGAGACTGATAAATTCCCGTTCGATGTTACGCTCAGTCAAGGAGTATTCTAATTGCAAAGCCGAAATTGGTTCATAGTTGCGATACTCCGCGATAGTTTGCGCTCTAGCGGCATACCATGCAGGTACATCGCTCAAACCTATATGACGCACTTTTCCCGCACTTACCAAATCATCCAAAGTACGCATCACTTCCTCAGCAGGGGTGACTTTATCCCAGGTGTGGAGAATATATAAATCGATGTAATCAGTTCCTAATCGTTTGAGAGAACCTTCCACAGCCCGCATAATATTTTTACGTCCATTTCCTCCCGCGTTAGGGTTTCCAGGTTCAACGTTGTAGCTGAATTTAGTGGCAATAACAACCTTATCGCGTAGATTGCGTTCTTTGGTAAACTTTCCCAACAAAGTTTCGCTGGTGCCATTCGTGTATAAATCTGCCGTATCGATAAAATTACCACCAGCATCGACGTAGGTATTAAACATTTGTCGTGCAGTCTCTTCATCCGCACCCCAACCCCATTCCGTACCAAAAGTCATCGTTCCCAGAGCAAGACGACTTACGCGCAATCCAGTACGTCCGAGAGTATAGTAACTGTTAAGTGGCATTTAAGATAGCTCCCCGTGTGTGTTAATTTCAGTTTAGTTATTTAGGGAGAGAGTTTATAGTAAATTCTTGCGGGGTTATATCAACATCTTGCTGTGATTAGGAAATATATAAATGTAATAGCTATAAAATTTAAGATTACAAAATGGATTTAGATAACTGGGTAAATATTGCCAAAGAAGTAGGAGCTATAGGTGAAGATGGTTACGAATTTAGTTCCAGTACAATGGCTCGTGAAGCAATAGAGATTCTTCTGGGAAAAGATAATTTAAAAGAAGCAGTTAGATATTATGTAGCACATAAACCGGGAAGCGAATTACTTAGAGGAGTGCTTTGGCAATTACATCCTTATAGCGCAATGGAAGAATGCTATAGAATTTTCAAAGAATCTAACAATTTAGATGAAAAAATCGATGCTATAGAATTACTTCGTGTTGTAGCAGATAAACGTGTATTAAAATGGGTTCCAGAGTTTTTAGAACATGAAAATCCTGGCATTCAAAATTGGGGAATTGGTATCGTAGATCAATTGCTTTTTTCTAGCCTTTGTGATGATGAAGATGTTGTTGAGATATTGGATAAAGCTAGAAACCATTCAAGTCAATATGTGAGAGAGAAAGCTGAATTGATATATTTTACGTTGGAAGATGGAGAAGAGCTTAATTGATAAAACATAATTATCATGAATTCAGTATCAAGCATATTTATTATTTTGCGAAAAGAGATAATTTTTGATGAAATTAAAATTATGTTTAGTAAATATGATGCGTTGCACTCCGTGATAACAGTACCGTAAAATAATCCGGTTTAGTTCATAAATAATTAATTATGAAGATGGAAGTCAATTTGCAACCAGAAGAATTTCACGACGCACTTCAAAAAGGTATGGGAAGAGCTTATTTACACGTTAATAAATATGGAGACAGTCAAGTAAGCGATAGTATTCTTTATTGTTGTTTGCATAATTTATCTTATAAGAAATATAATTCTCCGCATACTTATATAGCTTTTGCAAAATATGCTGTAGAAGCCGAATTTAATCTAGTATTTGAAAAGTTTCTCCATGAGACAAGAAAAGAACAAATAGTGCGTTACTTATGGATTTTTAGAAAGCGAGAAATTCCCATAATTGACGATAAACTTTTCCAGTTAGCAATGTCTGACGATGGAGATATTCGCACTGCTGCTGTGGAAGCTCTTAAATTTTGTCAAGATAGCTCTATTCGTAATTTGGCTATAGATTTTAGTAAAAATCAAGATGATAAATTTGCTATTTGTTCTGTAGGGCTTTTTATCAAAAACTATCAATCTGGAGACAATAAATTTATTGAATCAATCCTTCCTAGAATAAATGATGAAGATACCAAGCATTTCGTTTGTATGGATTTAATCAAAATATTTGAAAGACACGCGCTAGATGAATTATTTACAAGCTTATTATGGGCTTATGAAAATACACCATGTACTTACTGTCGAGAAAATATAGTCAAAGCTTTAATAAATAGCAATTTGATGCCACAAATATTGGTTGATGAGTGTCAATTTGATTGCGTTCAAGATGTCCGGAATTTAGTCAGAGGATATACACGTGCATAATAATCTAATTATTGATTTTTATCAAATTTCATCACCCCTAAATTCCCATGAAGCTGCTCACAAACTAGCTCAACTTTTAGAAGTGCCTTACATCATGCAGTTACATATCAATATATTAGTAACTGTTTAGAATCGAGAGAAAAACAGGTATTTAGTATGGCTTTAGGTGATTTTTTGCGAGAACTTTTAAAATGTAAAATTGGAGAAATTGAAAAATAATCTTTCAAACTATCTCTCTTAATCTCTTTCCTCCGTGTACTCTGCGTCTCTGCGGTTTTTTATATATAATTATTTTGGATACGAAGAAAGTAATTACTCCTATTCCGCTACAAGATTACCGATAAAAAAATCGCAGAGACAAGCCACTGCGTTGTGGAGGTTCCCTCCGTTGTAGCAAGTGGGCATTTTTGAGAACTACCAGTGTTGTTTCTCCCCTTCTTGTTGGTATTGAATAGCGGAAGAAAATATTAATAAATCTACTACTCACTTAAAAATTATAATACCTATAATCGAACCAATAAAGCCAGACAAACCCATTGCAAAAGCCATTCCTAAACTCTCTTTTGAAGAGTCTCCTTTTAATTTATGTCTTAGGAATGTAAGGAAGAAAAACGGTACGGCGAAAGACAAAACACGAATCCAATCATTTCTAGACATCTTTTTAACTTCTCTAAATTTATCGAGGAGTAAACGGAATGTTGCTAATGATTTGCAGTTAAGGAAACCGCTTGTTTTACGGTATTTCGGTTGTTAAATCCAATTTTAAAAAATTACTGTTGAAACTAAAGCCCGATTCTTGCGCTGTTATATCAAAATCTTGCTTTCTTGGTTTGATTTTGTAATTTAGTAATAATGTAAGAACTTTTTTAGGTTACTTAACTATTCAAATCTTCCACCACTTGCTCAAAATCACGAGCAAATATTTGTTGATTATATTTATCTAATTCTTTTTGGTTTGAAGAATAGCTAAGCCCTGTCATTGTGACTTTTTGCACGTATTCTATCAATGGGCGGCGTATACTTTCGTATTTATCAAACGCTTCATGAATAGCATTTTCATCATCTAATTTTTCTGAAACCACAAGTTTATTAATAAGTTCTACAATAATTAATGCATCTTCTAAGCCTTGATTTACTCCTTGAGCGGCGAAAGGAGGCATTCCGTGGGCTGCATCGCCTACTAACACTACTCTACCGGCGTGCCAAGGTGGTTGCATATTTGCAGAATTCTCTTGGCTATGAAGGTTGGCGGTGTCGGGAAATGGTAAGGAATCGGAAATAATGGCGCGGTGAATATAGTAAGTCCGGTGTTGCATATTTGCAGGGTTTGATATTCTTACTAATTCTTTAATCGCGTGGGGAAAATTGTTTTGTTCTAATTGTTGTAATGTGACTTCGATTCGAGAATTTTCGTGTAATTGATTTAATTCTACAGGAATATGGATGAGATATGTAAATTTACCTGGTTTTCGGGTTAACAAAATCATTCTAGGAGGTTGTTCGGAAGCAAAATTATCCAATTGTACATCTTGAGTAATAGTAACTATTGGTAAATGTTGAAGAAATTTTTCCTGTATTTCTGTTTGAATATTACCGGGAATATCAGCTATTTCCGAACAAATTACGGCTGCATATCCAGAATATTCGGGACGGGAAAAAGTTTTATAACGAGTATTGTTATAAAGTATCTTGCGGACGGTAGAATTTATTCCATCTGCTGCAATAACTAATTTACCTCGGAAAGATTTATGCGCGGATTTTTCAGTATTAATATCAGCATTAATATTTTGAGGTTGATTTTGAGATTGATTTTGAATATTTTGTGCTTCAGAATTCCAGTGTGCGTAGGGATTAGCTTCTACCGTCATATCCGAGAGACAATCTACTCGAACGCATTCGTTCTCTGTTTCGTAGACAACATCAATACAACGATGATTGGCTTTTACAAGTTCATCAGGAATAATCGTTCTTAAAGTTGTTTGTAAATCAAACCAGCTTATGTTTAATTTACCTTCACTATAGTTTTCAAACCATTCGTTAAAGTCGAGTGCTATGCTACGTATTGCCTCTCCTTGTAAATCTCTGACAAACCATTTCGGTAAAGGTTGAGGAGAATTATCTTGTTGAGTATTAATTCCTGCGGTTTTTTTGACTTCTTCGTAGGCTGTAATATTTAAATATCTTAAAGCTTTTAACCCATTAGCAAGAACATCTAAACCTTGTCCAACCTGACGAAAGGCTTTAGTTTGGTCTAAAACTAGAATATTTTCTATCCCTCGGTGACGCAAACCATTGGCTGTTGCTAATCCAACAGGTCCTGCGCCAACTATAATTACATCATAAATATGCATAATAATTAGCCAGGGAATGTAATTAGACATCTCCGGAAATAAACAAAAACCCCTCTCCAAACCTCTCCCCCACAGGCAGAGAGGCTTAATTTTCCCCCTTCCCTCGTAGGGAAGGGGGGTAGGGGGTTAGGTTTTACCGAAAAGTTGAAACCATATAAATGTTTTCCGGAGATGTCTATTGAGAGTCTCATAGCTAAAATTTTCTAAAGAATTCTGAAAACGAAATTACTATAATATGTTCTCACGTCGATCTAAGAAGTACAATTTTAGAAACATTTATTTGCAGTTTGAGGAACAGATGAGACGGCGAACGCCTTTATAAAATCAAGCCGGAGTGCAATACTCCAATGCTTTCAAGCTTTGTAACGAAAGCTAAAAAATTACCCACTCAGGTACTGTTATAGTTTCAATATTTGTTTAACAATAATTTTTGGTACTCAAACTGTTGAGATAAAGACAATCCAACTTCTAAAATCTAAAATTGTGTTGACACAACCAGATTTAATTATTTCCACAGCAAATCTAACAAAAAGCTACGGTAGAAATTCAGTTGTTGAGAAGCTAAATTTAGCCGTACCTCGTGGCTCTATTTGTGGTTTTCTCGGTCCGAATGGAGCGGGTAAAAGTACTACAATCAAGCTATTGCTGGGATTAGTAAAGCCAAGTAGTGGAGACGGTACTATTCTGGGTGAAAATATTGTTAGGGATAGCGTTAGTATTCGGGAGCGAGTTGGTTTTTTGGCTCAAGAGCCGCGTTTTTACGGATATTTAACCGCTCGCGAAACTCTACGTTTTGTAGCTTCTTTCTTTTTCAAAGGTTCCAATAGCCAAATTGAAAGTCGAATTGATGAAATTATCTATATTGTAGGTTTAGATGGCAAAGAAAACCGTCCGGTAAAAGGTTTTTCTGGAGGCGAGCGTCAGCGTCTCGGTATTGCTCAAGCTGCCATTAACGATCCAGAGTTAATTATTCTCGATGAGCCAGCATCGGCTTTAGATCCATTAGGAAGACGCGATATGTTACAAATTATCGAAAGTTTTCGCGGCAGAAGTACGGTTTTTTATTCAACCCATATTCTTGATGACGTGCAGCGGGTAAGTGATATGGTGGTGATTCTCAACAACGGAAAATTAGTTGCTCAAGGCTCCATTCAAGAATTGCTTGCGGGGAATCGCAGTCAATTTCATTTAACAGTACGCGGTGATGGGTTGACTATAAAAGATAAATTAACAAATATACCTTGGATTAAAAATATAAATATCGAACTAGGAATTCCCGATGTTGATAATAATAGAACCAGTAAATTACACGTTAACGTTACTAACCCAAATACCGCCGAAGACGAACTTTTACGTTTAGTAATTACAGATAGCGAAACGGTTGTCACAGAATTTGGACGGACATCTTACCAATTAGAAGATATTTTTGTAAATTTAGTAGAGGGAGGCAAAAATGCTCGTTAGAACTTCTACTAACACTTGGCTGCGCGGCTTTTATCCCATATTTAGAAAAGAATTAGTTCGTTTTTTTGGAAATAAACGCTGGATATCGCCCTTAGTTCTTTGGATGGGATTATCGGCACTACCAACAATTTCTTTGATTACAGTTGGTGGCTCATCATTCTCTGCAAATCAAGGCATTGCCTTGTTGTCGTTATTTTTGTGGCTAGGTACTTTTCCAATGTCGATTGGAACTATCGTAATCAGTCAAGGTACGATTGTCGAAGAGAAATTAACCCAAACTTTGCTATGGATTTGTTCTAAACCTCTATCTGGTTCGGCTTTTGTTTTAGCTAAATTTGCTGCTTATGCTGTTTTTATGGCTGTAATTATGTTGGGTGCCCCCGCATTGGTTATAGGTATTACAGCAGTAATGTTCGGAATAGATATAAGCTTTTTAATCGGTTTTTTTATCAGCATATTAATGATTTATTTGCTGTTACTGTTTTTTTTGGCATTAACTTTAATGCTGGGAACATTTTTTCAAAAAATTAGCTTTGTTACGGCGATCGCCCTTATGGTTTACATCGGCGGGGGTAGCTTAAATGCAAATAAATATTTAAAACAAATTGAACCCTATAGTTTTGCAGCATTGCAGCGATATGCGCTTGAAACTGCTGCTGGTAAGTTTCCAATAGAAGCTTTGTTTGCGATAGGAATTACGCTTTTATTAATCGCGATATTTCTCTTTATTGCTTCATGGCAGATGGAACGATATGAATTTTAAAAATTTTATTTTATATCTTACCCAACCCAAAATTTATGGGTAAGGATGATGTGGCAACTGTGAAGTCTCTACATTTGTTAAACATTAAACTGTAAAAAAAGCAAACATTTACTATAAAACTTATAGTCTATTTTCTTTAAATCAAACTAACATCCAAAATTATTACAATTATTATTGCACAGCTATTTGCGGTTTAATTGTCAATCTGTCAATTGGAATATAACTCTTATTCTGTATACTTCTGAAAATTGAGATAAATAAATATAGCCTTAAGTTTGTTATTACAAAATTTTCATTATATATCTAATTTTTTCAACTTCCAAAAAAAAGTCATATAGAATTATTTTTTAGGAAAATATTTTTTAAAATCGATTAATTAATATAAGCTTTATCGTCTGTTAACACAATATTAAACTTTAATTTCTAATCTAAGATTGGTAGCAAAAAAATACCTTAACAGTCACGCAATATCTAGCTATTCTCAAAAGCACCATTAAAATACATATCTTTGGAGTCTCTTTTTGTAGAAGTTAGAGAGACAGAGTGGTTATTTGCGGCTATTAAATCGGTAGAAAATCATCAAAAGGAAATATACTTCAATGGCTGACGTTAAGTTAACAGGATTCGCATCGTTACCAGCCGATACTTTTGCGGAGGGTTCCCCAGCAGGTGCTGATATTTCTGCAAATGGACGCACGGGGGGACCGTTTCCAGGACAGCCAGTTCAAGGTTTTAGTGGAGTACAGTTTGCACCGAATAATGACGGTTCTTACTGGTTTTTGTCGGATAACGGTTTTGGCAATAAAAACAATAGTGCTGATTATCTATTGCGGATTTATCAGGTAAATCCCGATTTTCAGCAAGAAAACGCAGGGGATGGAACTGTTGAAGTTGAAGAGTTTATCCAACTTTCCGACCCCGATAATTTGATTCCTTTCGATATTGTTAACGAAGATTCTGGACAGCGTTTGTTAACTGGTGCTGATTTCGATATCGAATCTTTTGTAATTGCCGATGATGGTTCGATTTGGGTAGGAGATGAATTCGGGCCGTTTTTACTTCACTTTGACTCCACGGGGAAGTTGATTGAAGCACCGATTCCTACTCCGAATTTGGCAAGTGGGGAGGAACCATTAGTGCGATCGCCCCAAAATCCCGATGTACTTTTCAACACTCTAGATGGGAAACCACCGCTGGTTATAGCCCACCGTGGTGCTAGTGGAGAATTACCCGAACATACTTTAGCAGCTTACCGTCGTGCGATTACTCAAGGTGCTGATTTTATCGAACCAGATTTAGTAATTACTAAAGATGGAGTGTTGATTGCGCGTCACGAACCAATTTTGGATGACACCACTAATATTGCTGAGGTGTTTGGCGAGGAGCGTAAATCTACAAAAAACCTTGATGGAGAAGAAGTTACAGCTTATTTTGCTGAAGATTTTACTTTAGAAGAAATCAAGCAGTTAAAAGCAGTTCAACCTCGGGATTTCCGCGATCAATCTTTTAACGGTGAATTTGAGATTCCTACTTTCCAAGAAGTTATCGAACTTGTACAAGAAGTAGAAGCGGAAACCGGGGAAAAAGTTGGGATTTATCCAGAGACGAAACATCCGACTTTCTTTGACGAACAAGGTTTGTCTTTGGAAGAACCTTTAATTACAACTTTGCAATCAACTGGTTTTACCGATCCAAGTAGAATCTTTATTCAGTCTTTTGAAGTTGCCAATCTGCTCGATTTACAAAATAATCTGCTTCCTGATGCTGGTTTGGATTTACCTTTAGTGCAGCTTTTCGGTGATGTCGAAGATGATTTTATCAACGAAAAAGGTGGTGGTTTCTCGGTACCTTACGATATTGTCGCTAATTTCAGCAACCCCGATTTTGATGCAGCTGATGCAAAAGCTATTTACGGTGACTTTGTTAGTGTAGTTCCTGATTTTGGTAAAGATATTACGGGTGATGGTATTCCCGATACGACTTATCAAGATTTAGCCACCAAGGAAATCTTTGATTACATCGGTGAAACTTACGCTGAAGGTGTGGGACCTTGGAAAAACAGTTTTGTGTTAAGAGAATCTATAGATACTCCCGTCGATGCAGATGGTGATGGTAATGCAGAAATAACTACTCAATTAACCGGAGAAGTTCGCCCTTATGTAGAATGGGCGCATGATGCGGGAATGCAGATTCATCCTTACACTTTACGAAATGAAGAACGTTATTTAACTTTAAACCCCGACGGTACGGTGCAAACTGCTGAAGGTGAATTTGAGCAGTTTATTGAATTGGGTGTGGATGGTTTCTTTACTGATTTCCCCGAAAGCGGAAGAATTGCGGTTAATCAAGAAATAGTCCCTTCTAATCTTGCTTCATCTCGCGGTTTTGAAGGAATGGCTTTTAGTCCAGACCGCAAAACCTTATATCCTTTATTAGAAGGTGCGGTAGAAGGAGATCCAGATGATGCTTTGCGAATTTACAAATTTGATGCGACATCCAGCAAGTATACTGACTTAGTTGGTTTCTATCAAACCTCAGTTCCCGGTCATGCAATTGGTGACTTTACCCCAATTAACGATTCGGAATTTTTGGTTATTGAAAGAGATGGTAAGCAAGGGGATGAAGCCGAGTTCAAGAAGATTTTCAAAGTTGATATTTCTAAAGTAGACGGAAACGGCTATGTAGAGAAATCAGAAGTCGCCGATTTGTTAAATATTCAAGACCCCAACGACCTCAACAACGACGGTGAAACAACTTTTACATTCCCCTTCGTCACCATCGAGGATGTTTTAGTTATCGACGAAAACACGATTTTGGTTGCTAACGATAATAATTATCCTTTCTCTACCGGACGCGATGAGGGTATCGATAACAATGAAGTCATCCTCCTAGAGTTAGAGAAATCCTTAAATTTAGACCCTCTTTTGGGTAGAAGCGCGGTAGAGAGCGAAGAATCTAAACTTGTTGCGGGTACCGATGGTGAAGATTTATTCATCGCTGGAATCAACTTCGAGGGTGATAATAACAGCCTATTTGCTGGTGCTGGTAACGATGAGATTGATTTAGCTTTCGGTGGAAGCAATAACCGAGTTGATGCTGGTAGCGGCGATGATATAGTTTACCTTGGCAATCAAAACCGCGTTCTTGGTGGTGAAGGAGACGATAAATTCTTTGCCTCCGGTGGTGATAATATCCTTTCTGGTGGTGACGGTTCAGACCAATTCTGGATTGTTAGCGGAGAGATTGTTGAAGCTGCAAATACCATTGTTGATTTTGAAATTGGTACGGATGTAATTGGTATTTTGGGTAGTGCTGGTTTGGGTATTGACTCAAGTTCTTTAAATCTGAATGAAATGGATGGTAATACTGAAATTAATTTCAACGGTCAAACTTTGGCAATGCTTAATGGTGTGACTGGTTTGGATGTTGATAGCAGTATAGTATTTGCTTGATTTTTGATAGATAGTTGTGTTGTCCGCGCAATTATGGAGACGTAGCACTGCTACGTCTCTACACTGTGTACCTTCTATAAATAAACCAAAAACTAAAAGTAATATTTGATTGTTTTTTTCATATATATATAATAGCTATATATATTTCATAATCACAAATTATAATTTATACGGCTATTTGATAAATGTTTCAATTATATAATAGTTAATTAAATTATAATGGCTCTTGTTTTTTTAATTAATTTTAAATCTAGCTCACATTCAACTGCTAAATAATCTTCAATCAACTACGCTTAACCGACTTTAAGTGCAATTGCACTATTTTTTATTGTTTTATTTATAAGATAATTTATTGCAATACTTTTAAAAATATTCCGAAAGTAAGAATAAATAAAAGCTATTTTCTAATATACAAAAACTATTTTTTACCAAAGCTTAACTAATATTTAACTCAATTATAAGTATTTAAAAACAATTTGTATATATCTTGGTAGTTGTAATCTAAACTGCATAAAGTTAGATTTTTTTTGCTTGACTAAATAAATAAAAAGCAACAGACATTTAATTATCAAAAATATGGCTAACAATAATCACGTTATTTTCGTTCATCCAGATGGAACCAGTCCATCTCATTACGCTTTAGCACGGTTTGTTCAAGAAGGTCCCGACGGTAGATTGAATTGGGACAAATTGGAAAATGCTGGTGTTTACTTAGGTCACATGGAAGATCAGCTTGGTGCTACTTCCAATGGTGGTGCAGTTACCCACGCTACTGGGGCTAAAGTCTATGCAGAGTCTTTTGGTTTAGAAGAAGATGGTTCTGAAATTAACCCGCTATCTGGTAATGTCGGTAAAACCATCGTTCAGGAAGCGGTAGATGCTGGTAAAGTCACAGCTTTGGTACAGTCTGGAGCAATTTACGAACCTGGTACCGCTGCATTTGTGGCTCAGGTTGGTGAGACTATTGATGAAGATGGCGATCGCACTCCTCCCCGTGGAAGAACTGCTGATATTACTAAACAGGTAATCGAATCTGGGGTTGATTTTATTCTCGGTGGTGGTGAAGTTACTCTTTTACCTGAAGGTACCGAGGGTTTTCACGGTAGTGCCGAAGAACTAGACGAACTTGGTTCCCGCTTGCAGCGTCCTGATGAGAACTTAATCGAATTAGCCAAGAACAATGGTTATACGGTAGTTTATACCGAGCAAGAACTCAACGATTTACTCGACTCTACTAAATACCCCGAAGCACCAACTAAAGTTCTGGGTGTATTTGCTCCCATCCATACCTTTAACGACCGTCCCGAAGAGGTTTTAGAGGAAAGGGGACTACCTTTGTATCTCGAAACCGCTCCTACTATTGCTGAGATGCTCGATGTTACTCAGCAGTTAATGGAAAAGCATCCTAATTTTGATAATGGTTCCATCGCGATTGTAGAGGAAGAAGGAACCGATAATTTTGGTAATAATAACAATGCTTCAGGAACTCTCGAAGCAATGATTCGGGGTGATGCAGCTATTGGAGAAGCTCTCGAATTTGTTGATAAATATTCCAATACCTTAGTAATAACTGCTGCTGATAGCGATGCGGGTGGCTTGGAAGTACGCGACCCCCGCGACCCCCGAAGAACCTGTAGGAACCATCAACCAAAATCCGACCACCGAACCGCGTCGGGTTCCCCTCGACGGTGTAGATGGTGCCAATACTTTACCATTTACTGCCGCACCAGATACGAATGGTGATGTATTTAACTTCGGTGTCGCTTGGGCTGGTACGCCAGATTTTCCCGGTTCGATTGTTGCCAAAGCATCAGGACTGAATGCAGATAAACTCCCTTCCACGGCAGATAATACCGTGATTTATGAGTTGATGTATGAAACCTTATTCGACACCGAACTTGAATCCCGCATCCCCGCACCCACACTAGCTCCGGAAGCCACAAAAGATACTGGTAACGTCATCTTTATTCATCCCGACGGAACGAGTCCTTCCCATTACATGGCTTTGCGAAACATTGATGAAGGTCCAGACGGACGAATTAACTGGGATAAAATGTCCAATTCTGGGGTGTACCTCGGACATATGGAAGACCAGTTAACGGGTACTTCTAATGGGGGTGCGGTGACTCATGCTAACGGAGTTAAGGTATTTAACGAATCCTTTGGTTTAGATGAAAACAACAATCAGATAACTCCGGCTTCTGGTAAAACAGGTTTTACTATATTGGAAGAAGCGATTGCAGCCGGAAAATCCACAGCGTTGATTCAATCTGGAGACTTGGGAGAACCGGGAACCGCTGCTTTTGCTGCTGCAACTACTAACCGCGACGGTGACGATATCCGCGCTCGTGATAAAGCTGCTGAAATCATCGAGCAAGTAATCCGTTCGGGAACCGATGTGATTATGGGTGGTGGGGAGTTGTATATGCTACCCATCGGTACCACAGGCTTCCACGTTACCGCAGAATTAGACGCTTCGGAAACTCGTCCCGAGCGTCGTCCCAGCACTAACTTGATTGAACTAGCTGAGTCTTTGGGTTACACGGTGGTGTATACCGAAGACCAAATGAATCAAGCAGTTAATAGCGATACTCCCCCCGAAAAGCTGCTTGGTGTCTTCGCTGCTGACGATACTTTTAACGACCAAACGGAAGAAGAACTTGGTCTGAATACCGATACTCCTTTACCGCTTTACGTTGAAACAGCCCCCACCGTAGCCGAGATGCTCGATGCATCTTTAACAATAATCGATAAAGACCCCGACGGTTTCTTTGCGGTAGTCGAGGAAGAAGGTACAGATAACTTCGGTAATAACAACAATGCCGTCGGTACAATTGAAGCCATGCGTCGCGGAGATGCAGCGATTGGGGAAGCCATAGACTACATTGATAATCAAGACCCCAACACGCTTTTAGTTACCGCAGCAGACAGCGATGGTGGTGGGTTAGAGGTGTTTCAATACAAACCTTACGACCGTCCAGAAGGTAACTTCGATGATGAAAATCCGGAATTATCATCTCAGCCAGAAGTTCCGTTTATCAACGTTAATCCCACTACCGAAAGAGACACCGATAATTTCCTTGATGGTGTTGATGGAAGTACAGCAAGTGAAGATAATCCTTGGGTACCATTTTCAGCAAAAGATAGTATCGATGGAGAAATGGGTGACTTTGGTGTCGCTTGGGCTGGAAACTCCCGACTTCCCCGGTAGCATTGTCGCTAAAACCTACGGAATGAATGCCGATAAATTATCCAGCACCGTAGATAATACCGGAATTTACGATATTATGTACGAAACTTTGTTCGGTGTTACACCCGAAGAAGCAGCATCACAAGAAAAAGAAACAGAAACAAATCTAGTTTCTGGAACTCCAGATGGAGATATTCTAATTTCCGGTATCGATGGATTTGCTGGAAATGGAAGTACTGTTTTCGCTGGTGCTGGTAACGATGAAATTGATTTAGTATTCGGTGGTGGAACCAAAAACCGCGTTGATGCTGGAAGCGGTGATGATATAGTTTATCTAAGCAATCAAAACCGAGTTCTTGGTGGTGCAGGTGATGATAAATTCTTTGCAACTGGTGGTGAAAATATCATCTCTGGTGGTACAGGTGCAGACCAATTCTGGATTGTCAGCGGAGAAATTCCCGAAGCTGCAAATACCATTGTTGATTTTGAAATTGGTTCCGATGTAATTGGTATTTTGGGTAGTGCTGGTTTGGGAATTGATGCGAGTACTTTGGAATTAACCGAAATGGATGGTAATACTAAAGTTGCTTTTGGGGAAAATACTTTAGCAATGATTAACGGTGTTACTGGTTTAGATATTGATAGTAGCGTTGTATTTGCTTGATATTTGATAGATAGTTGCGTTGTCAGCGCAACTATGGAGACGTAGCACTGCTACGTCTCTACATCATTAATCATTTAACGGGAAAAAAAGCAAATATCTATTACACAATTTATTACTAACATTGATTTGAAGCAAAATTATTGACTTTAATTATCAAATTAAAATCATCTATATCGATATAATTTTTAAATTTCAACCTTTATTCATATCAAAAAATGTATGTAAATGTCAATATAACTATGGTTTTAAAAGCTTGCTCCACCTACATCTCAAACATATAGTGATTGAATTCATAACACAAAACGGCTCTTTTATTTAAAAATCATAAAAAAAAGTCAAATTCACCTTTTAATTTCATTATTTAATCGAATATTTATAATTAATTAACACAATCTTAAACTTAAATTCATACCCTTAGATAGGTAATACTAATTAACTGTATTCCCACCTAATAATCTAGAAAAAATATACATAGGAATTTACCTTAAATGGCTAAGAACGTCATTATAATGATTGGCGACGGTATGGGCTGGGATATAGCTCGTGCAGCAGCAATTCAAAAACAAATTACTCAAGGTAAAACTGGTGCTACTCTCACCGATTTTTATACTGAAGGTAAGGGTAGTGGGTTAAGCTTCCAGGAATTAGATAATTACGCGATCGCAACAACCAGTGGAACTTATATCGATGGTGATAAAAGTAATTCGGCATTAAAAGGTGATACTTTAGAGCGGGAAACTGGTGTTGCAGTTGTTCGTGAAGGATTTGAATCAGACAATCTACCTGGTGAGGATGCGAATGGAGAATTTGATCCAGCCCAAGTAATCGGTTTTTTCCCCGAACTGCGTGAAGGTAGTATTGCGCCAATTTTGGGCGAATTCGACCCCGGTTTTGATGAAAGACCTCTTTTTGCAAAAAACGAAGCAGGGGAATTAGTACAAGTTGGTGGATTTCTCAACGCTTACGATACTAGCAAAGGTCGGGATCTACCTTGGTTGAAAGATGAAGATCCTGACTATCCTAAAAACCTTTTCCCTGACTCTGCAAATACAGCAACTACTTTATATTCTGGAGTCAAAAGCTACTCCGGTGCGATTGGTGTTGATATTTATGAGGAAGATATTCAAACCATTGGTGAAAAAGCCAGAGAACAAGGTAAATCTTTTGGTGTTGTCAGTTCCGTTCCTTTCAACCACGCTACTCCTGCTTCTGCAATCGGGCACGTTAGTCAGCGCAACAAGCTAACCGAAACTTCCAGAGTAGAAAACTTTGAAGTTGTTCTGGATGAAAACGGTGTACCTCTCCACGAAGAACACGGTGACGGTAGTCATGAAGGTGAACCTGTATTTGAACTGGATGCAGATGGTAATCCCATTCCCGTTGAAGACGACAACATTCTTTACCAAATCCTCAACGAAACTCAACCTGAATTAGTTCTGGCTGGCGGACACCCCGACGGTCGTGGTGACGAACGCTACATGGATTTGGAAACTCTAGAGCAACTCCGTAATGGTGAAACTGTTTACACTTTTACCGAGCGTGGTGAAAATGCTGCGGAGACTTTAGCAGAAGTTGCTTCAGAAATTGATGTTGAAGCAGGAGACAAATTATTTGGTCTTTATGGTGCTAGAGGGCAAGGTGGAAACCTTCCTTGGAGTACAGCCGATGGTGACTATAGTAATGCTGGTTTAAGCAGTCGTCTTGATGCAGTACGTCCTTTAGAAGAGGGAGAAACCGCAGAACAATTTATTGCTTCCGAGCAAGATGCAAATCCGACTTTAGCTCAATTGACTGGCGCTGCTTTAGATGTTCTCGGAGATGACGAAGATGGTTTCTGGGTTTCCATCGAAGGTGGTGATATTGACTGGGCTGCTCACGACAACAACCTAGACAATATGATCGGTGCAACTTTGAATTTTGCCGATTCAGTAGAAGTTGTTCAAGACTGGATTGCCGAAAATGGCGGTTATGAAGAGAATTTACTTATCGTCACAGCCGATCACGACCACTATTTCACCCTTAACGAAGACTTCCCCGAACTATTACGAAAATATGGTGCAGAAGCTCTTACCACCTCAGTTGACGAGAACGGTAACGTTTTAGCTACCGAAGTTGACCAAGCTGGTGTAGCTTTAGAAGAACCACGAAAAGTTGATAACCTCGATCCAGATGCATCCGGACATTATTGGGGTAGCAATCCCGATGTCAAAGTCGGTTGGTCGCATCATACAACAATTCCCGTTCCCGTTTATTATCAAGGTGCGGGTAGCGAATATTTAGATAACTCTGTTGGTGAAGGCTTTGAGCAGTATGGCTTTGAAGTACCAGGAGTTGAAGGTTTAATCGACCAGGTTCATATCGCAGAAGCTCAATTCGCTGCTTTTGAAAATAGCACCACACCAACCCCAGATTCTGGTGGTAATAGCCCAAGCTTAGCTTCCGGAACCGCAGAAGCTGACATATTAATTGCAGGTATCGACTTCAAAGGAAATGGTGATACCGTTTTTGCTGGTGCTGGAGACGATGAAATTGATTTAGCCTTCGGTGGTGGAAGCAAAAACCGCGTTGATGCTGGAAGCGGTAATGATGTAATTTATTTGAGCAACCAAAACCGCGTAATTGGTGGTGAAGGTGACGATAAATTCTTTGCAACAGGTGGTGGTAATACTATTTCTGGTGGTGCAGGTGCAGACCAATTCTGGATTGTTAGCGGAGAAATTGTTGAATCTGCCAATACCATCGTTGATTTTGAAGCGGGTTCCGATGTAATTGGTATTTTGGGTAGTGCTGGTTTGGGAATTGATGCGAGTACTTTGGAATTAACCGAAATGGATGGTAGTACTAAAGTAGCATTTGGGGAAAATACTTTAGCAATGATTAACGGTGTTACTGGTTTAGATATTGATAGTAGCGTTGTATTTGCTTGATATTTGATAGATAGTTGCGTTGTCAGCGCAACTATGGAGACGTAGCACTGCTACGTCTCTACATTATTTGGGTGTTGCTGAATTGAGATATGAATTTATTATTACTGTCTAATAGCAGCCCTCTAAATACCCCAATTTTGGTTCTATTTAAAATATATTTCTCCCCCAGAATTGGGGGTTGGGGGGCTGTTCATACTTTTAATCAGCAACGCCATTATTTGTAATAGAATTTGAAGAATAAATCTAAAATAGTAGGTTGGGTAGAACGAAGGGAAACCCAACATCAGAATTGCGAGCAACAAGCAGAAATTTAATGTTGGGTTACGACGCATTTCTACACTTTCTTGAAGTATAAAAATTGTTTGTGCGTCTAACCCAACCTACAAACTAATAATAGACTTTTAATTTTTTAATTTCACAAATCTTCTGGATTAACTCCCAACTCTCGCAGCTTTGCGGCTAAACGTTCGGCTTTCTCAAGAGGTGTTGGTACCCAATTTTGTTGAGCATCATACCAGCGCAGCCACAAACCTTGCGTATCTTGATAAGAACCTTGCCAAACTCCCAAACCTAGTTGAATTTCATCCAACCACACCTTTTGATCGGATAAAGTCATTTCTTGGAAACGAGTACCAACTAACTGAAAAACTCGCAGTTTATTAGTATATCTATCAAACACTACATAATAAGGAATTCTGAGAATTTGTTCGTAAACTTCCCATTTGGTTGGTGGTTTATTGACATCTCGCAGAGTTTGACCTAAATCTTCTTGTTCCGTACCGGGGGAAAGCAATTCAACTATCATAAAAGGAGCAACTCCTTCTTGCCAAATTACGTAGCTCAAACGTAAATCTTGCTGTTGGTTGCTATTAGCTACACCCAGAACAGTAAACCAATCGGGACGCTTGTACCATAGCTGATGATGAACATCATAATAAATATTTAAATCGGTAGCAACAAAAACCTCTTCTTTTGGATAATTTGCTGGTTGAAAGGTTTCTCGCAGCAGTTGCGGTTGAAAAATATGAAATTCGTCAGGCAAACCAGATTCTCCCACATACTCGCTAGGTAAATCGTACATCGTGGGGAGGGTTTCTTTAGCAGGAAGAGGAGCATTGGGGTCAAGCTCACCGAACTCATCCGGATGTTCGCCGCTGTTATCGTACATTGTCGGAAGAGATTCTTTGGGAGAAGGAGGAGGATTTTTTTCGTACATGGCTGCATTCCGTAACCTACTAACTATAGATTAACGGATGCAAAGATAAATGGTAATCTTCAAAATTATTTTTGTGCCAACCAATTTTTTATTTCTTCTACTAACCAAATACTCTCGGCTTTGCTAAATTCTTTACCGAATAAATATTCCTGTTCTTTTGTTTTTATTGAAATAACCCATTTGTCTGTTACGTCATTTATATTATATAGATTTATATCTTCGATATCTTTAACAATACCTCTATCGATTAAGTTTGTGTTTTTATGAAGTTCAAAAGTATTTTCGTAAAAAACAAGACTTTTTCTACCCTGGGGAATTATAAAGATTACGACAGTAAAACTTACAATTAATAGAAAAAATGCAGAAAAAGTTCCCCAAATTATAGCTGTAATAAATACACCCAGCACTAAAACTGTTGTTGTAATTGTCGTGATATCATTAGTAGCAAGACATGGATAATTAATTATCAACTTATCTAAAGTTTTTTCTAATTTAATCTCAGTTTGTAATGGTACTAAATTTTTTGAATAATATACTTGTTGTCTAAGCCTAACAGGGCTATCATCATCATTAACTATCTCCGATTGTAGTTTTTTCAAAGCTGTTTTAGCAGTATCAAACCGTTTCTTTAAATCGGGTTCAATAGCTTTTCCCAACCATCTAATCAAATTGGAACTTAAATTTACTCTATCGGCAAATTGAATTTTAAAATCTTCTTGTGGTAAATCCGCTGGGGGTATTCCTGTCAGTAAATGAATTAAAGTAGTTCCCAAAGCGAAAATATCTGAAGCAGCAACTGCTCTACCACCAAATTGTTCTATAGGTGTATAACCATAAGTTCCAACAACAGTAAAAGTATTTCCTTCAACTGCTGCTCTATACTGTACCGCTCCAAAATCAATTAAATATATATGTCCATCTTTACCCCAAATTAAATTACTTGGCTTAATATCGCGATGTAAAACTGGTGGATTCAATTCATGTAAATAAATTAGAATATCTAAAATATTTTTGGCAATTTCTTTAATTTGAGATTCAGTAAATCGCTTTTCTTGTAAAATTAAATCCTTGAAAGAGTTTCCTCTAATATATTCTTGAACTAATACAAAACCTTGGATTGATTCATTTAGTGGGAAGTAATCGAGATATCTGGGAATATGAGGATGGTTGAGTTGTTTTAATATCTTGGCTTCTCTTTCAAATAATTTAAACTCCTCCCATTGAGTAGCTCCTCGTGTTGAGAACACTTTTACAACAACCGATTCGGTAGGCTTAATTTTTATATCCCTTGCCAACCAAACTTCATGAGCAATATTGTTTCCGAGTTTTTCTGCAATTTGATAGCGCTGTTGTAGAATTTGTCCAGTTTTCAGCATTATTTTAGCCTGCTTGAACTTTGTTTCTACTTATATATTTCCCAATTGAGGGAGTTAAATAACAGATTGAGCAGTTATTTTGATAAAATAGCAAAATTACAGCCTACAAAAAACCTAGTAGAAATTAACGCTCAAATTGAATGTTGAGTTAGAGCACAATTTTACACTTTTACTAAACATAAACATTCCTCCTGTGCCGTGAAGTTAACCTACAAACTAGGAGACGTAGTAGTGCTACGTCTCTACATTAATTATCTGTTAAACAAAAAGCTCCCCTTTTTTAATAGGGTTGGGGTGATTTTAAAATTTATTTGCTTCCAACCAATTCTTGATTTCTTGTACTAACCAAATACACTCAGCTTTAGTTAACCCTTCACCAAATACGTATTTTCGTTCTTTAGTTTTGATTAAGATATACCAATCTTCCCACATATGAAGTTTACTATATTTATTTACATAATTAATATCTTTGATTCTACCTCTATCTATTATTTTTTTGTTTTTATAAATTTCAAAAACACTGCTATGAAAATGAAGAATAGAACGAGGTTTTGGAATTGAAAGAATTATTACATATACACTTACTAACAATAGGGACAGCAGAACAATACTATCTATTCCTGAAGACGTACTAAATACAAGTACCAGATAAAACGTTACAAACATTGCTAAAATTACAAAGAAAAGAAGGTCATCACGATAATCAAGACATAGATATGTAATTGTCAATTTATCTAATGATTTCTCTAAGTCAACATTAGTTACCTTCGGTACTAAATCTTTTGAATAATATACTTTTTGACTCAGCTTAACAGAACTATCATCATAATTAACTATCTCCGATTGTAGTTTTTTCAAAGCTGTTTTAGCAGTATCAAACCGTTTCTTTAAATCGGGTTCAATAGCTTTTCCCAACCATCTAATCAAATTGGAACTTAAATTTACTCTATCGGCAAATTGAATTTTAAAATCTTCTTGTGGTAAATCCGCTGGGGGTATTCCTGTCAGTAAATGAATTAAAGTAGTTCCCAAAGCGAAAATATCTGAAGCAGCAACTGCTCTACCACCAAATTGTTCTATAGGTGTATAACCGTAAGTTCCGACAACAGTAAAGGTACTTCCTTCAACTGCTGCTCTATACTGTACCGCTCCAAAATCAATTAAATATATATGTCCATCTTTACCCCAAATCAAATTACTTGGTTTAATATCACGATGTAAAACTGGTGGATTCAATTCATGTAAATAAATTAGAATATCTAAAATATTTTTAGCAATTTCTTTAATTTGAGATTCAGTAAATCGCTTTTCTTGTAAAATTAAATCCTTGAAAGAGTTTCCTCTAATATATTCTTGAACTAATACAAAACCTTGGATTGATTCATTTAGTTGGAAGTAATCGAGATATCTGGGAATGTAAGGATGGTTGAGTTGTTTTAATATCTTGGCTTCTCTTTCAAATAATTTAAACTCCTCCCATTGAGTAGCTCCTCGTGTTGACAACACTTTTACAACAACCGATTCGGTAGGCTTAATTTTTATATCCCTTGCCAACCAAACTTCATGAGCAATATTGTTTCCGAGTTTTTCTGCAATTTGATAGCGCTGTTGTAGAATTTGTCCCGTCTTCAGCATTATTTTAGCCTGCTTGAACTTTGTTTCTACTTATATATTTCCCAATTGAGGGAGTTAAATAACAATCTAACCTAAACTACAAACTATTTGGAGACGGAGCTTCCCTTCATAGGTTGCCCAGCCGAAAATATAACTTTCTCCTCTTGCTTGCGACTCTGCTCTTGGAATCTAATCGATTTCAAATACCAGAAAACCACCACTAATGGCAAAACATATCTATCCCAAGGATATGCTTTTATCATGATTAAGCTATTAAATAAAACAATCAAAGATATTAAATTAAGCTGAGAGAAGCGGATGCAGGCTAATAGAGATAAACCGTAATATAAGGCAATTGTTAGGATATTGTAAGGGAGTAAATTTGCAAGTTTGATAATATTACCACTACCAAATAGCAACGGCGGAAATACCAAACAATATAACAACAAACCTGCTGCAATGAGAATTATTTTACGTCGCTGCTGATTGAAGACTTGAAATCTCAAACTAGTTCTAAATAAGATAGACTCTGGAATCACGATATAGAAACCAACAAAACTCAAGAAATTTATTGCACCACCGGGTGTTAAAGCCCAGGTACTTTTTTGCACTTCTGGAGCAGCGCGAACTTCTAAGGCTGCTTCTGGTACTAATCCTTGAAATAAATAAATCCATGCAAAAATAGATAATGCTGCTATCAAAGGAGCTAACCATCGCCATTTTACTAAAGAGGAAATCCTACGAAAACCTTGAAGATTATTAATCGTGACAATAAATTCATAAGTTGCGATCGCGAGTGGGAAAGCTAACATATATTGCCGCGATGCGATTGCTAAAATGAAGGCAAAACCGCCGATAAGATGGCGCTTACGAACATAACTGACAAAACCTAGAATCACCCAAAAGCAGGCAATCATTTCGGTGTATAAACGCCCGCTTAACCAAAGAAAATAGGGACACAACAATAAACCAATCAAGCACAAAATAGCTCTTGTACGCTTACCATGACTGGGATAGCCGATGATAAAGACAATACTCAAAGACAAAATTAGGTTTAGCAGTCTTCCTGTAAATATTCCTTGATGAAAGAGATATTCCAACGCGCCAAAAATAATGAATGGTAGAGGCGTATTTAATTCATTATAATCTGTTAAATCCTCAATCGAAGGAAGTAGGCGATCGCTAAAAGTTAAGCTGGTTTGCCAGAAGGTTTTTTCATCATGCCAGTAAGGTCCTTGTAGGAAATCAAGCCAGACCACTAATATAATGTATATTGCTGTAATGCTCAGTAGAAACAGAAATTTTTGCTTAGAATGGTCGAGTTGGATGTTCATAGATAATTAACGGTAATGTCATTGACTGTTCTCCATGAGCCATCAGTGGATAATACTTGTTACGTATATTATTTACTACAGATAAAATATAGCTCTCAGAATTTTAACCTATTGCCATTGATATTACATAGAAAATATGTCGTTTAAAATACAAAAACTATAAATAAGAGCAGAGTGCTTTAAGCTTACATATTTCAGGTAATTGCCAATAAATCAGAAACCCGGTTTTTCCAAAAAACCGGGTTTATAAACGTTACAAATTATTTAGAAATACAATTGTAGAAAATAATTATTAAACAATCGCAAAGTTATCAACACTTAAACTACTAGCATTAATCCCTTGCAAAATCCCTAAATTAACTCCACCAACAGCAATTAAAGTATTATCTTCTTGTTGAGTAATATTAACATCTGCAAAACTAATTCCCAAACCAGCAATTCCAATTACATCTTCACCAATCGTAAAATCAGTAATAGTATTGGCAGCGTCGGGAGTTTCAGCAACAGCAATCCAAAATTGGTCTGCACCTTCACCACCAGTGATAACATTACCACCACCAGATGCAGCAAAGAAACGGTCGTTTCCTGCTTCACCAAAGAGACGAGATTCTGTTCCTAATACCAAAATATCATCTCCTTCACCAGCGTAAATGCGATTATCACCTTTATTACTAGTTGAAGCATCAATTAAATCATCTCCTTTACCAGCAAAAATGATTTTTTTATTACCTTCTACTTCGATCGCATCATTACCAACAGTTCCAAATACAGGTTCCGGAGTTGTGGGAATACCTGCTTCATTAAATTCAAATGTGACTTCTGAATAGGGAGATGTCTCAGCTTCAAGTAAAGGACTATCCTCATTCTTGAGATATTTATCGAAGAAAGCAACTGTATAATCATTAATAATTGTAGTTGCTCGCTCCGGTTGAATAGGAGCAATCAAATTATCTAACTCACCTAAATTAATTCCAGCATCTTTTAATTCTGTTAAAACAAGAGGTAAATCTATAAAACTTTGATGATTTGTCTCCTTAATTTTTAGCTGATAGCCATCATTTTGTAAATTATCAAAAAATGATTGCTGTAATTCTGATATTTCCCCCACAAAATTTTCATTATTCATAAACATAAATGGTTGACTGAGACTTTCGTTAACTCCATTAAGAAAAAGTCCACCATCTAAATTAATTCCAGCTTTGAAACGTTCATCTTGTAACAATGTTTCAGCAGCAGTAGCACCACCTAATGAATATCCTAGAAAACCAACATTATCTAAATCTAATTTTCCGTTCAAAAGTCCTAATGGGTCGTCACCAGCATTAATTTCCTCTAATTCATCTAATACAAATTGTGCATCTTCTGCTCGAATTCCCACACTTTGTTTAGCAAGTTCTATAAATTTCGCTTCATCTTGTGTATTAAATATGGGGGATTGACCTACAGTTCGTCCGTCCGGGAAAACAGTTAGAAGAGAGTCATAAGTATGGTTCATGCTGACTACAACATAACCTTGAGAAGCTAATTCTTCTGCATTGATTGTATTGAATTCAGATGGACTTCCGAAACCGTGAGAAAAGAATAATACGGGATAATCGGATTCAGTTTCAGCAACCGCAGCATTGATAATACCATTGGTTGTTACTCCCTGAATTTGTTCTATTAATTCTTTCTCAGACAAACCAAAGTTGGATGCTAGCTCTCGACTTAATTCTCGACTTAATTCTTCACTCAAATAAGCAGCGGTTTTTCCTTCAGAAATTTCGGTGGGATACCAAACCTTAACAGTTAACTCTCGATTATCGTCGGGGGTCTTCAGTATATATTTCTTCTCTTTCCAAATCTTTGAAATAATAATTAGCTGTTCCTACAGAATATTCACCAGTCGGTTCGGGGAAGGATAATCCAGAAGAATCATCGCTGACAAAATTATCTTCACTCAAACTTTCAGCATTCACATTTTGCAAAATTGCAATATCTGCACCATCTAGAGAAATTACAGCATTTTTACCTTGTTGGGCAATATCAATATTTTCTAAATCAACACCCAAATCAGTAATATCAATCAAATCGTCATCAACTTTGAAATCAAAGATTTGATCGGTACCTTCATTTTGTTTCAGGACAAATACATCATTACCAGTACCACCATTGAGACTATCATTTCCCAAACCACCGGAAATCGTATCATCACCAGCATCACCCCAAAGTCGGTCATTACCAGCTTCACCGAATATCAAATCATTTCCAGCTTTACCACCGATACGGTCATTCCCCATTCCACCGTAAATAGTGTCATCACCACCAACACTTCCACCACCGGAACGATTATTTAAATCTCCTCGTAAAACATCATCACCACCTTGACCAAAAATCAAATCATTACCCAATCCCCCAGCGATAGTATCGTTACGTTCTTCACCAGCAAGGGTATTATCAGCTTCGTCACCAACTATGACATCGCTTTCTTCCGAAACAATTCCACCAAACTTCAGAAATTTTTGTAATTTTTTTGAATCATCTGCATATTCGACATTGCTAATAAGTTGAAAAAACTTTTCTTCATCTACAGCATCATTATCAAGTTCCGCAAGTTTACTTTCATCATCAATTAAAGCAATTAAATCAGCTTTATTGTTAATTCCATCAACTACATCAATTAAACCATTCACAAAATTACTGTCAAAAGAATCGAGCCATTCTTCAGTAGTAATATTATTATTAGGTTCGCCGAACAAAGTATTATTAACAGCAGAAAATATAGAATCCGTAGCTAACGTTAAAGATTGAAGGTCTATTTGGTTAACAAAAACGACAACAGTAGTATCGGTTTCAGGAAAATATTGCATTTTACTGATATAGCCAAAAGTTCCACCATCATGTCCCCAAATTTCTCCCCAAGGGGTTTGTTCTTCGTATACACCCAACCCATAGTCATCTCCTACTTGTACTTCCCTTTCATCAATATTTGACCAAGAAAGCATTTTATTTAAACTTTCAGGTGTTAGTAACTCTCCACCAAATAACGCATCGCTAAAACGGGCTACGTCTTTAGTATTAGAAATAATTCCACCATCGGCTAAAGTAGAAGCAAGAGATGAAAATAATTCTGTAGTATCTTCAAAAATACCATCTGCACCCAATTCCCCATCTTCTGAAATTAAATCTCCATAACCCCGAACTAATCTTCCCTCTGGAATTTCATCACCCACAAAATATGTATTACTTAATTCTAAAGGTGACAAAATTAAGCGATTAACCTCACTTTGATAAGAATTACCAGTAGCAGCTTCAATTAGCATTCCTAGCAAAAGATAATTAGTATTGGAGTAAAAGAATGATTCACCCGGAGCAAAATAAGCATCTTCTCCAGCAACATAATTTTTCAGAATTGCTTCCCTACTTCTATCAATATCAGCACCCTCAAGTTCTATAGCAAATTCATCTAAGCCAAATTGGGGGTTATTTGTATAGCTAAAAATTCCGCTAGTATGATTTAATAACTGCTCGATGCTAATATCCTTAGCATTGGGAATATTATTAATAATAGAATCGGGTAGCCATTTATCTAAAGTATCTTCTAAACTGAGTTTTTCCTCTTCCAGCAACTTGAGAATAGTTGCTGATGTAAACGTTTTACTGATACTACCAATTTTAAATAAATCATCTTGATTTACTGGATTTTTAGTTTCCAAATTAGCAACCCCACTACCACCATACCAAGTACCATCAGAAGTGATAACAGCCACTGTAGCACCGGGAATTTGTGTACTTTCCACAGCAGAATCGAGACTTGCTTGTAACTGTTGAGCTAGTTCGGGGGAAATATTTTGATTCATTTTTTCCTTTTACCTAAAATACTTTCTGTAGTAAGTTAACTTTAAATATTCATGTTTCAATATTGTCTATGGTCATGTATTTTTATGACTAAAGTCATATTGGTAACTAAGTAACAAATTGCTGGTATATAGATCAATTTTCGTCATATTTATAATTTACTCAAAGTACGATTAAAAATTACGTTACTCCAAATTTCACATGGTTAAGTTTAAGAAATAAAACCTAAGCAGCCCTTTGAGTAAAAGAACAATTAAATATTTAATATCGTAATTAGATTTAGATGAAAGTGTATTCAGACAGGATAATTTTTAGATACCAAGTTTCTAAATCTTGCCAAATTCCTAATAAACTACTTTAGTTTTTAATTTATATTTAATATTCCCTTAACAAATAAATGGAACAATATTTTTCATGTTCCTCAGTATTTTTTCGGATAAAAATTTTCTGAAGACCTCAAGTTCGCTTTTATTCTGTTTAATTCACGTACAAATACTTAAAAAAGGGAACTATCATCAATGGCTAAGAACGTTATTATCATGGTCGGCGACGGTATGGGCTGGGAAATGGCTCGTGCTGCTGCTATTCAAAAGCAAATTAACGACGGTGCGACTGGTAACACTCTTTCAGATTTCTATACAGAAGGTACTGGTACTGGCTTAAGCTTTCAAGAATTAGATGGTTATGCAATTTCGACTACTAGCAATACTTTTATCGATGGTAGTAAAGGAAATTCCGCTCTTCAAGGTACACCTTTCAATCACAATACTGGAGAATCCGAACCACGTGAAGGTTTTGAATTTGACCCCAGCGCTGCCATTGTAGAAGGCTTCGTTCCCGATGCAGATGGTAACACTAGCTATAATGAAGCTCCCATTCTTGATGCTGCTGGTAATGCTCTAGGTGGTAACGTACCTATTTGGGACGCAGAATTAGGTGGTGAATTACCTTGGGAAAATGGTACCGATCCTGAATATATTAAGAATTTGTACCCTGACTCAGCAGGTACAGCAACTGCTCTCTACACCGGAACTAAAACCTATGTGGGTGCAATTGGTGTTGATATTCACGAACACGAACTATCAACGATGGCTGAAAAAGCTATGGCTGATGGAAAATCTGCTGGTGTTGTTAGTTCAGTACCTTTCAACCATGCAACTCCTGCGGCTGCTATTGCTCACGTTAATAACCGTAATAAGACTCACGACGAAAGCTTTGAGCAGCGTAGAGGCGATGACGAGGCATTCCGCGATGCAGATGGTAATCTCGTAGATGAATTTGGTCATGCAATTGAAGACTACGACAACATCTTGACTCAGATTGTTGAAGAAGTTAAACCTACTTTGGTTTTAGGAGCAGGTCACGCGGATACTCGTAATGGTGATGAGCGCTACGTTACATACGACCAGCTAGAAGAATTACGTAACAGCCAAGACTACACTTTCTTAGAGCGCGGTGAAAATGCTGCTCAAGTCTTAGCTGACACTGCTGCTAGCTTAAAGGTAGAAGAAGGCGATCGCCTTTTTGGTATTTACGGTGCGAAAGGTCAAGGTGGTAACTTACCTTGGAGAACTGCTGATGGAGACTACAGCAATGCTGGTTTGGGTGGTCGTAATTCTACAGAACGTCCTTTAGAAGAAGGTCAAACTGATACAGATTTCATCGCTCAAGAAGTTAATTACAACCCAAACCTAAATGACATGACATCCGCAGCATTGGATGTCTTAGGAGATGATGAAGAGGGTTTCTGGTTGATGATTGAAGGTGGCGATATTGACTGGGCTGCTCACGACAACAGCCTTGACAATATGATTGGAGCCACAATGGACTTCCAGGACTCCGTACAGACTGTAATGGACTGGATTGCAGAAAATGGTGGTTGGCAAGAAAACCAACTGATCGTAACTGCGGATCACGACCACTACTTTACCCTCAACGATAACTTCCCCGAATTGTTACGTGCTGAAGGTGCTGAAGCTTTGACTACTGCTGAAAGCACTGCTGATGCAGGTCACTACTGGGGTTCGGATGAAGAAGTTAAATACGGTTGGGGAACTCACACCACCCGTCCCGTTCCCGTTTACTACCAAGGTGCTGGTACCGAAGCATTTGAAGCATTAGCTGGTGAAGGCTACCAGGCTTATGGTAAGGAAGTAGAAGGTGTTGACGGTTTTGTAGACCAAGTTCACATCGCTCAGGTACAGGATGCTGCATTTGCATTCGATATGCCAGTAAAAGAAGACGCAAGCGGTGCGAATTATCTTGACTTTAGTGGTTTCCAAGGTGATGTAGAAGTAGACTACACCATCAGTAGAGAAGCTGCATTCGATAACCAAGTTTATTTCTACACCGTTGACGAAAAAGATGGTGATATTGATGGTTTTGCACCCAGCGCTAGCGAATATATGCAAGCTGCGTTGAACAACATCATCAGCCCTGAATTTTCTACCACAGACGGTAACGAACAAACCGGAAGCTTCACAATGGAAGCTGGTTCCGTTGTTGGTACAATGATTATCGCTGACGGTACCTTAAGCGATGCACTCAACGGCAACGCAACCGTTTACTTCTCATTCCCTGGTGCTACAGGTAACGATGGTTTCGACCACATTCGCATGAACGGAAACAACATATTCGAGTTTGAAGATCAAGCTGGTGGTGGTGACATGGACTTCAACGACGTTGTCATAGAGTTGAATGATTTTGCAATTATGTAATTGAATTTTAGAGTATTAGTCAATTGAATTAAGTTAGATTCTCATCCACCCGGTTTCTTTTAGAAGCCGGTTTTTTGATTTTATAGAATGCGAAATAAAATATTATTGCAGGGTGTGTTACGGCAGCTTAGAGCAACCTAGTAAACAGATATGTTAAATAAGCCGTAACGCACTATTCTTAATTAAGCTGTATAAAACCTCGAACGTAAATGTTGGGAAGGAGACGCATTTCGACATTTTTAATAACCATCAATATTATTGCAAGCGTCTAACCCAACCTACAAACTATTGTATCGTTTTAGAATGTTAAAAAATATCTTCAAAAAATATTGATACGTATTCTTAATTACTGATTTATAGCTTTGATTGAGTTTAATTAAAGACTTTACTCCTACTATTTCCGATCGTTGCTTCTTTAAGTAGAAATACACAAACATCCATCGTTAATATGATTAATCAAAATTATCAGAGCATCACAAACAGTTCTCTTCTCAAAGAAATCACACCTCAAACTGCTTCCAAAAGCTCATTCAGTAGCTTTATAACATTCGGTGATAGTCTTGCAGATGTCGGCAACATATATATTACCACCCGCTCAATTAATCCACCATCTCCACCCTACGCGGATGGACGCTTTTCCAACGGTGAATTAGTACCAGAAATTATTGCCAAAGAATTAGGTTTATCAGCTTCTACCCCTTCGTTAGCTGGCGGAGATAACTATGCATTCGGAACAGCAGAAACTGGCTCTGGTTTTTCCGATGAAGGTTTACCCAATGTTGGCGAACAAATTAAAGCATACTTAAGTATAGATACACCTGCCGAAGGTGATATTTTCTTTATCACTGCTGGTTCAAATAATTTCTTCCCCGATATAGATGAAGAAATAACGCCGGATAATGTAGGTATTCCCACAAGCGTGTTAGAAGGATTAACAGAAAACATTACCACCTTAGCGGATGCTGGTGCAGAAAACTTTATTATTCCTAATATTGCCCTGTTGGGTTCGGTTCCATATGCAAGAAATGAGGGAATTAGCGATGCTTTAAATAGTGCATCAACAGAATTTAATCGCTTACTAGATAGTAAATTAGATAGTCTCGAAAATGAACTGGGAATAAATATTTTTGAATTAGATGTTGCTACTGAAATTGCTCAGATTCAAGCAAATCCAGAGGCTTTCGGATTAACCAACGTTGAAGAGCCTGCTTTAAATGAAAATAATGAGATTGTCGTACCCAACCCCAATGAATATTTTTGGTGGGATGATTTTCATGCGACAACTGCTGTTTCAAATTTAGTTGCTCAAGCTGTAATTGACGAGATTCCTAAAAATACAGTTCGTACAAATACTAATGCTTTTTCTTTAATTTCATATCAAGAAAATAGTAGCGAATCAGTGTTTAGCTACAGTATTGCAAACGAATCTTTAAACACTATCGACATAGATTCAGTAAATAAAGCCAACGCCAATTTGGAAAGAGAATTTTCTCAGGCTTTGTTAGCAACCAAATTTGATCGCCTAGAAGAGGTTTATTTATCTTACATTATTGCTCCCACAGCCAAAAATGACTTCTATCAAATAGAATTCGGGGATAGTATATTCAAAGATGGATAGCAAGTTGTAACGCACTATCTTTTCAATAAAACCTTCATTGAAAATGTTAGGTTACTAGCTGCGGACACCCCTCTCCTTAGTAATAAGAGGGGAAGGGGGTGAGGTTTATCTGTATTCCTCAAACGTGAAAACCGCTATATTAAATAAAGCCGTGACGCACCATCTTTTTAATAAAACCTACATCGCAAATGTTGGGTTACGACACATTTTTAAATTTTCAATAACCATCAATATTATTGCAAGCGTTTAACCCAACCTACAAACTACATTAATAATTCATATAACAAAAATTATTATTAAATCCAGTTTTATCAGTATTTATTTAACCTAAATATACCCTTTCCTTAACCTCTGAATGAAACATTTAAAGTGAATGTTTTTACCGTTTTTGTAAAAATATTCATCCAATTACTTATTTTATTTCAAGGATAAATACTTCCAATGGCAAATAGTCAAAATAAACAGGATATCCGTTTCGCGACTTTCAATGCTGCGTTAAATCGCAACAGTGCGGGGGAATTAATAATCGATTTATCTACTCCCGATAACGAACAAGCTCAATCTGTAGCTGAAATCATTCAGCGGACAAATCCCGATGTTTTGTTACTCAATGAGTTTGATTACGACGAAAATGGGATTGCAATTTCTAATTTTAAACAAAACTATTTAGAAGTTAGTCAAAATGGTGTTGATACGGTAGATTATCCATATGTCTACTTGGCACCTTCTAACACCGGGATTGCTTCGGGGTTCGATCTAAATAATGATGGTACTGTTGGTACCGAGCAAGGAACTTTCGATTTAGCTAATGATGCTTTTGGTTTTGGCACGTTTCCCGGACAGTATGGCATGGTACTGTTATCAAAGTATCCCATCGTAGAAGATGAAGTTCGGACTTTCCAGAATTTTCTATGGAAAGATATGCCGAATGGGTTTTTGAGTAATGATTCTAGTAACGAAAAACTTGAGGATTTTTACTCTTCAGAAGAAATCGATATTTTACGTCTTTCTTCTAAAAGTCATTGGGATGTTCCTGTTAATGTGAATGGCGAGATAATTCACGTTTTAGCTTCTCATCCCACACCACCAGTTTTTGACGGTGAAGAAGATAGAAACGGTAAGCGCAATCATGATGAAATCCGCTTCTGGGCTGACTATGTAACTCCTGGAGAAGGCGATTATATTTACGATGATAATAATAGTAAAGGTGGATTAAATAGTAACGCAAAATTCGTGATTATGGGCGATCAAAATGCCGATCCAAATGATGGCGACAGTAAAGATAATGCAATTTTGCAACTATTAGATAATCCCCAAATTAATACTTCTGTAACTCCGTCGAGTGAAGGTGGAGTAGACGCAACAGATCGTCAAGGTGGAGTTAATGAAAGTCATACTGGAAACCCGGCTTTTGATACTGCTGATTTTAACGATGAGACTTCCGGTAATTTGCGGGTAGATTATGTGTTACCTTCTCGGAATTTAAATATAGAGGATGCAGGTGTATTTTGGACTACCAAAGAAGACCCTTTATTTAACTTAATTGGAGATTTCCCCTTCCCTAATTCCGACCATCGTTTAGTATATACAGATATAAATATATCACCTGTAAATATGACTAATCAAAATCGCAAAGCTATTACAAGTATCTCTTTCTTAGGAGAAACAAGTTTTCAAACAGGTTTAGATTTCAACGGTACGGAAGTTGGTGGACTTTCGGGGATTGCTTATGATGCTAGCAAAGGGATTTATTATTCGCTTTCCGACGATCGCAGCAACAAAAATCCCGCTCGGTTTTATACTCTTAATATAGATTTAAGCGACGGTAAGTTGAATAATGGTGATATCACTTTTAACGGTGTCACGACTTTACAAAATGCAGATGGAAAACCTTTTGCTGAGGGTAGTTTAGATCCTGAAGGAATTGCGTTAACTCAAGAAGGTAATTTATATATTTCTTCTGAAGGGGATGCGAATAATTTAATTAATCCTTTCGTTAATAAGTTTTCTTTGCAAGGTAAACAGCTTAGCGAATTACCAATACCGGAAAAATTTCAACCTACCGAAGATAAAACCAGCGGAATTCGCAATAATGCGGCTTTTGAAAGTTTAACAATTACTCCCAACCAGCGTTATTTATATACTGCGACTGAAAATGCTTTGTTTCAAGATGGTGCGGCAGCAGATGTCGAACAAGAAAGTTTATCGCGAATTATAAAATATGACTTGACAACCGGACAACCTGTAGGGGAGTTTGTTTACGAAGTTGGTGAAGTGGCTCAAGCTCCGGATTCTGAAACCGATTTTCGCACTAACGGTTTAGTTGAATTATTAGCGACTGATAATAACGGCACATTGTTAGCTTTGGAGCGTTCATTTACTGCTGGCAAGGGTAATACAGTTAAGCTTTACGAAGTCCAAACTCAAGGTGCGTTGGATGTTAGCAGTCAAAATAATTTAATTAATGAACTTAATGAATCAGAAAACGTACCTTTTGAAATCGATCCAGCGGTAGAAAAGCGGTTATTAATAGACTTTGCAGATTTGGGAATTACTCCCGATAATTTGGAAGGTTTGGCAAAGGGGGCCACAGTTAGAAGATGGGAATCAAAGTCTGATTGTTGTTAGCGATAATAATTTCAGCGATACTCAAACAACTCAATTTCTTGCTCTGGGTTTAGATTTCAAAACGACTCCGGCAGTACTGCCAAAGTTGGAAACTCCTGATGTGGTTAATGTTAAAGATGCCCAAAATGCAATTCCTGGGGATGCTGACGATCCAGCGATTTGGGTAAATCCCAAAAATCCCGGTGAAAGTATCGTTATCGGAACTTTGAAAGATGGTGGTTTAGCAACTTTTAATTTGCAAGGGGAAACTCAGCAGATAATTGCACCAGCAGAATTTGGGCAACAGCGTTACAACAACGTCGATATTATCTACAATTTCCCGATCACATCAATGGTGGTTGATGCGGAATCGAAAGTTGATTTAGCAGTTGTTTCCGATAGAGCCAACGATAGTTTAGCTATTTTTACTATTTCAGAAAACGGTGAACTTGAGAAGTTATCTACACCACAATTAGACAATCCAGATTTTTCAATTTTTGGTGAAGACGAGGGTGAAGCAACTGCTTACGGTTTAGCAACTTATACCAGTCCCGATGATGGTAAAACTTACGTTTTTGTTACCCAAGCAGACGGTAATAAAGTTGCTCAATTAGAATTAACTTCAAGATTAGGCCCCGCTGACGAACAGTTGATAGAAGCTGAAGTTGTCCGCACTATAGAATTACCAATACCGGAAGATGCAGAAGCAGAAGACGGACAAGCAGAAGGTTTAGTTGTAGATCAAGAATTGGGTTTTCTTTATGTAGCAATGGAAGACGGTGCGGGTATATTAAAATTCTCCGCAGCACCCGAAGCTGGTAGTGATTTCACGGTAGTCCAAACTTCTCAAGAACCAGCCAATTTACAAAAAACTCCCTTTGCAGACTTTATTACATTCGGCGATAGCCTTGCAGATGTTGGTAACTTATTCCTTACTACTCAAGCAAATCCATTAACTGATGCATTTCCACCATCTCCACCATACGACGACGGACGCTTTTCCAACGGTGAATTAGTACCCGAAATAATTGCCAAACAATTGGGTTTCTCTGCTTCTACTCCTTCCCTTCAAGGTGGAGATAACTATGCATTCGGAAGTGCTGAAACTGGTTCTGGGCTTTCCGACGAAGGTGTACCAAATGTCGGCGAACAAATTAAATTATACCTCGCGACAGATGCGCCAACTGCAACTGATGTTTTCTTCATTACTGCGGGTTCAAATAATTTCTTCCCCGATATCAACAAAGAAAACACAGCGGAAAATATAGACACACCGCAAAGCGCTTTAGATGGATTAACAGAAAATATTACCACTTTAGCGGAGGCTGGTGCAGAAAACTTTATCATTCCTAACGCTGCACCTTTAGGTACGCTTCCCTTTGCCAATGCTGCTGGAATTAACGATGCTTTAAATACCGCATCAACTCAATTTAACACTTTACTCGATACCAAATTAGACGAACTTAAAGATGAACTAGGAATAAATATTATTGAATTAGATGTTGCAGGGGAATTTACGAGAATTCTAGCAAATCCCAGCGCTTTCGGGTTAACTAACGTTGATGCTCCAGCTTTAAATACAACCACCGGGGCTATTGTACCCAATCCCGACGAATACTTCTGGTGGGGGACGAATTCCATCCGACTGCCGCCGCTTACAGTTTAATTGCTCAAGGTTTAGCTGACAAAATACCCGAAATTCAATTTGCAGCTACCAACGTTTCTCCTTTAGTTCCAGATATTGAAGGTTTATCAATATATTATGGTGCTGAGGGAACTGGTTATTTAATCGCGAATAGTCAAGGTGATTCTTCCTATGCTGTTTTCAGTCGTGAAGGTACAAACGAATATTTGGGTAGCTTCGTTGTCGGCGATAATAACGGAATCGATCAAGTAAACGAAAGTGATGGTTTAGATATTATTAACGTTGGTTTAGGAAGCGAATTTCCCAACGGTTTATTAGTAGTACAAGACGGTGCAAATGACCCGCAATTCGTGGTAGAAGATGAAGAAGAATTAGAAAATGCTAGCACCAATTTTAAATTTGTTGATTGGGAGCAAGTAGCATCTTCATTTGAAAATCCCCTGCAAATTAATACTACCAGCTATAATCCCCGCGAAACTCCAGAAATAACTTCGCAAACCACCAACTTCATCAACACCACCAACAAAGATGCAGATGGAAATGAAATCGAATTAATCGATCTTACAGCATTCGCAAATCAAACCGTAACAGCCAGCTTTGAAATTAACCGGAAAGCAGATTACAACAGCAACGTTTACTTCTACAAAGTTGATAACACTAACGGTGAAATTGGTAGTTTAGCACCCAATGCCAGCGGTTATCTGCAAGCAGCATTAAACAACATTGTTAACCCAAGCCAAGCATTAACAACCGCCGACGAGCAAACCACAACAGGAATGCTTGAAATTGCAGGTGGGGATATTTTAGGTATTGCAATTGTCGCAGACGGAACTTTAGCACAAGCTCAAAACAATCTTGATAGCGTAGAAGGCGTGTACTTTTCCTATATTGGCGCTAACACCGACAGCGGAAATTTTGACCATATCATATTTGAGGACAATATTTTCAAATTTGAAGACTTAGCCAACGGTGGAGATAAAGACTTCAACGATATGGAAATCAAAATGGAATTTAACAGTTGAGATTAAAGGTTCGTAGTAGCGCTGTCTTCGCATCCGATAAGAGGCTCTGAAACGCTACTACGAAAAACATTTCATTAATTAAAATCCGTCTTTAAATTATTATTTATTTATCTAATTAGCCAAAAGTAACAACACCAGCTAGATTATCATCAAACAAAAAACTATGATATTTAAAAACTAATAAATACAAATAAAGAAAAAATCTAAAATCAAGTTTATTTACCTAAGTAATTGTAAGACGGGTAAAACCCATCCTACAAATAAAAAGCCCTCAGAAAAATTACAGCCCTTTGCAGCTAAATGAGGTACAAAGCTATATTCCGAAAGTTTTGTGGGATGGGCATCCCTGCCCGTCAGAATGTACTTCACCAAAACTAAATATGCTGTACCATTATCTATAAGAAAGAAATCCCTTACAGCCTGCAATTAATCTATCCGGATTTTAGCTGAAGAAATCAAATAAGTATGTTTACCAAAAAACAAAATAATAATTAATCCGTAACTTGTTGTTAATAATTAGTAGTTAATTCTCCTTTTTTAATTATATGAAAACGGAATAATATTTCTCCGGGTGCCAAAATCTGCTGATGTCTGTTTTGTAAAAATGTGTTCCTTTATAAGCAGTAATAATGGCTAATCCAAGTGCAAAAGAGCAGTATATGCTCGAATTGATCAACCGGATGCGTACTTCACCGGATGCTGAATATAATTTCTTAGTTAATTCTCCTAACGAAGATATTCAAAGCGCTCTCTCGTATTTCAAAGTTGATTTAAAAGAGTTGCGATCGCAGTGGGATAAGCTTCAACCCGCACAGCCGGTAGCTTGGTCTAATCAATTACATAACTCGGCTATTGCTCACACTCAATTAATGATTGATAATGACGAGCAATCGCACAATTTTCCTAACGAATTAAGTTTAGGCGATCGCATTCGCAATACTGGTTATCAATTTACGACGATAGCGGAAAATATCTATGCTTACGGAAGTTCGGTTTTTGAAAGTCATGCGGCTTTTGCTATCGATTGGGGAGATGATGCGAATGGAATCCAAAATCCCCCTGGACACCGTAACGCTATCATGTCTGACAAATATCGGGAAGTTGGAATAGGCATTTTACCGGAAAATAATCTTGGTACTCAAGTCGGTTCGTTACTCACTACACAACATTTTGCCAGCAGCCAGGAATTAGCAACAACCGATACATCCTGGTTGCTGGGTACAGTGTTTCGCGATGTTGATAACGATGACTTCTACAGCATCGGTGAAGGCTTAAGTGATATTACTGTTAAAATTAGCAGTATTGGCGACCCTAATTTCAGTACCTCAATTCAAACTCAAAATGCTGGTGGATACCAAACTTTATTATCTCCCGGAGAATATCAAGTAGAGTTCATCCGAGCAAATAACACCGTTAAAACCGAGCAAGTCACTATTGATGACGAAAACTTCAAGCTCGACTTGATGATAGATGGCGAAACCTATCAACTAGATAACGGAAGAGACGGACATTATAACTCCGGTAGCGGCGATGCAATAGTGTTTAATGCTTACACCGTTGATTCACAATTAAAAACTATCGATTTTATATCTGTCGGTTTATCTAACTTAGGTAATCCATCAGCCGTTTTCCTCTATCAAGATAAAGATAACGACAAACAACCAGACAGTAACGAAAAAATATTAGAGGTTAAGACTAAACTTATAGAGAAACAGGGTTTTGCCAATATCCCTATTACACCAACAACTGTAGAAAATACCTTTTTTGTCGGTGCTTTATACGAAAATCAAGACAATAAGCCAACATGGATTCCTGTAGATAACGATTCTTCATCCAACCAATCTTGGATAGCTGCGACTGAGACTGGTAATTTAGATCTAAATAGTTTCTCTACTTCCTTATTACAAGATAAAAATTGGCTCTTACGTGCTAGCTCATCAGACAGCGCAACATCGAAAGAAGTTATTACACCAGACATCTCTACAAACAGCGATCGATCGAAACCTATCGGCACAAATTTACAAAAAAGCAACAGTATCGAGCTAATTGATTTAACTAACCAAACAGGTACGGTAAATGCATCCGTCGAAGTAACACGCGATGCAGACTACGATAACCTTATCGGTTTTTATGCAGTTAATGATGCTAACGGTGGGATTAAAGTTAACGACGAAATAATCAACCCCAGTGATTCCAGATACAAACAAGCAGCTTTAGAAAACCGCATAACTAGTCTTGATTTGCTGCAAACCGATAACCGAGCAGAATTCAACGGAACATTTGAAGGCGGTAGTATATTTGCTCCCTTCATCATTGCCGATGGTAGCTTCAATGACGCTCTCAACAGCAAAGCAGAAGTATATTTTGCATACCAAGGAGCAAACACTGATAACTTCGATCATATTCGCTTAATTGGTGACAACGCTTTTGGTTTTGAAGACTTAGCCAACGGTGGCGACAAAGACTATAACGATTTGATTATCAAAATGGATTTTACAATCTAAAAAATCCTAAATCATTCGTACAAATTTTAATTATTAAGAAACCCGATTTTTTCGTAAAATCGGGTTTTAATTTATATTGTGATAACTTGACATAGATAAATGAAGTCGTTCAACCTGGATGGGAGCCAACTTTTCCCTCACAGCTACAGGGAAAAGAACTTATGTACTATTTTTAGAAACATTAATTTTGCGGGGTATTCGGGAGTGTGTTAACGCAGTGTGTCCGTCAGGACATGCATCTTGCGTAGCGAATTACGACTAGGGAGCGAGACGCTGCCACTACAAATGTGTTACCCAACAAAATAAATGTGGCGGAGCATTGGTAATTCTAAAGAATCGCAAATTACCCAAAAATTATTTTCACTAAATTCTAATACCAACTCGCTTCATAACCTCACTATTACTTGCTCTATATTGGAGCAAACACTGATGGCTCTAGTTACCGTAAAGCTACTTGCAGAGAATACAAGAAGATGGCAGTAGATCTTCCTCGTAGTCGTACATATCACTACAGTAACCATCATGTCAAGGATAATTTTACGGTTTATATAATTGCGATTAATTGTTTAATCGTTGATATGAGTGGATTATTAAAGCCGCTCTTATTTGTGTCCTACGAAAAACCCCATGTCCATTTTTAACAACGGTTAAACTATTAAATAGATTGTCCCAAATCAAAAAACGGTAAAAAAACTTACGTGTGTATTTACTCTACCCTTGGCAAATGTTAGGTTTTTTCACTACTATGTTTTTCAGTAATTACCCGAATAGCATATGTTCCTATAACTAGGTATTAATAACATTCAGCAGTTACTACTAAAATTAACCTTTAGGTTGTCTTTTATTCTTTATTAACACACTTACAACCCGTTAATAACTTTATAGATATACTTTGATGGAAACAATTTATGACAGCGGCAACCCGAATGATACTGATATTATGACCGCACTTTTACAAATTGGCGATCGCACTATAAATGTTGATGAAATTCTTCCGTTGCTCAAGCAGTACGGAATGCTGCCTCAGTTGCTTAGAGAAATAGTCATTGATGATGCAACTGCTTCTATAGCGCTTTCCGAAGAAGAAGTTCAGGAAGCGTATAAACAATTTTATCAACAGCAGCAGCTAGGAGATGAGGAGCAATTACAAGCTTGGCTAAAATCCCGTGGTTTGGAGCGCGAACAGCTTGATTATTTGGTTACTCGCACCCTTCGCGTAGAAAAATTTAAGCAAGATACCTGGGGAACAAAGGTAGAGTCATATTTTCTTCAACGTAAGGAAAAGTTAGATAAAGTAATTTATTCGCTGATTCGGGTTAATGATATTGCCGTTGCCCAAGAATTGTATTTTCGGGTACAAGAAGATGAGCAGCCTTTTGCAGAACTTGCTCGCGAGTATTCTAAAGGGCCAGAAGCGCAGACGGGTGGTTTAATTGGCCCGGTTGAATTGGGGGTTCCCCATCCGGTTTTAGCGAAAATGTTACTTAAGTCTCAACCAGGACAAGCTTTACCCCCAACTCGCTTGGGAGATTGGATTTTAATCGTCCGTTTGGAACAATTTCTGCCAGCGCAGCTAGATTCAGCCACCCACAAGCGACTATTAAACGAGCAATTTGAAACTTGGCTCTCTGGAGAAATATCTTCTGCTATCAAGAATAGTCAGTTATCGGCGGATAAAAGTGGCTCTACTGAGGATTAATTCTATTTTAGATTTTAGATTTTGGATTTTGGATTGAAATTTAAACAGTTGCCGTAGGACTAAAAATAAAAAGTATCTTATTCTTTATCAGTTGCATTATTACCTAAGCTAGCAAATACGCTTGCGCGTTTTCAAATAATCCAAAATCCAAAATTCTTAAGTTTTCAGGTGTATTTATAGGATTAATCCAAAATCCGTTAGCGTAGCGTGTCCGAAGGACATAATCCAAAATCCAAAATTCCCATGACTTATACAACAACTAACATCCAAGAATTTTTAGCGGAGATTGCTCCTTTTAACCAGCTGCAACCTCCGGTAATGGCGAAGCTTCTAGAAAAAGCACAGCTGTTCCGCTACCGCATGGGACAGGTGATTTTGGCTCGGGAAAAAATGCCCGCTCAAATATCCGTCCTTTTTTCCGGACAAGTGCGTTTATTGGGTTACGAACCTCAAACCCAAATACCCGTAACTTTGGCAAGACTGCAACCCGGAGAAATTATGGGTTGGCTGGAAACAGTGCGGGGAGTACCTGGCTCTACTGCTATAGCTTCGACGGAAGTTATTTGTATTAACTTTAGTGCTGCGGATTTTCTAGCTTTATTAGGACAAGAAGAAAGCTTTGGCACATATTTTTACAATCGTGTGGGAATAGTTGAAGTATTTGAATTGCTGTCGAAGCAACTAGGTACTCATGCAAATAATCAGTTAATTTTACAAGCATCTGACTGCGCTAATTGCAAGGAATTAACGTTAAAGATTTTTGATCAAACACAAATTGCTAATTTAACAAATCGTGATGCTGCCAACCAGTTAAACCCCGATTATGTGTGGTTGGTGAGTGGAGGAACGGTTTCTCCTGAATTAATCGGCAATCGTTTTGATGAAGATGAGTCTTTACCAAGAGGAAGTCGGGTTCGTTTGTTGGGAGTAAACGAAAATGTCTTTTCACCATTAGAAGACACATTGCAAGATACTACCGAAGAAGCGCAACAAGTACATATCGCTGAAGTAATACCTGCTGGAGAATCTTCGACAGGATTCGACGATATTCCCTACGCACCCAACGAACCACCAGAAGCGGAAGGTAGTTTTAACAAACAAAATGCTGCTGCTGCGATTAAATATCCCCACGTGCGCGGTAGCGGCGAAGTAAATGCAATTTTGGCTTGTTTCCAGATGTTGAGCAAGCATTTAAATATGCCCTTCCGCAAGGAAGTTATTCGTAAAGTTTTAATAAATCAAAAAAAGCGCACGGGTTCGCTGTCGTTGCAGCAGTGCGGTGCTGTAGCTCAATTAGTAGGTTTAAGACCCCAACTTGTGGGCGTTCCCTCCGGTGCGTTAGGAAGAATTGAACCTCCTGCAATAGTGCAATGGCAAGATAGTTATGCCGTACTTTACGAAATTACCAACAAAACCATAGTACTCGGCGTACCGGAATCGGGAATCCTGCGTCAAAATACCTCAGATGTAGCCCAAGTGCTGCTTCAGTCGCAACCTCAAACCGAAGAGCAACCACAAGATGCTATTCCCATATTGCTGCTGCAAGCCACCTCAGAAACCCCGCAGCAAAAATTCGGGTTAAGTTGGTTTTTACCATCTTTGAATAAGTATAAAGGCGTACTTGTAGAAGTTTTTATTGCTTCTTTCTTCTTCCAGTTGTTTGGTTTGGCTAATCCCCTTGTTACCCAGGTAATTATTGATAAAGTTATTAACCAAAACAGTCCAGATACGCTGCAAGTTCTGGGTGTATTTCTACTAGTAATTGCAGTATTTGAAGCAATTATTGGTACCATCCGGACTTATTTGTTTGTTGATACCACCAACCGCATTGATTTAGCTCTAGGTTCGGAAATTATCGACCACTTACTGCGGCTACCATTACGTTACTTTGAAAAGCGACCCGTAGGTGAACTTTCTACCAGGGTGAACGAATTAGAAAAAATTCGTAGCTTTTTAACAGGAACCGCTTTAACAGTGGTGTTAGATGCGGTTTTCTCCGTGATCTACATAGTGGTAATGTTTATTTATAGCTGGCTACTGGCTCTCGTAGCCTTGGGGACATTACCGCTATTCGCCATCCTTACCTTTGTGGTTTCTCCCATCGTGCGGCGACAGCTACGGTTTAAAGCAGAACGTAACGCCGAAGCACAATCCCACTTAGTAGAAATTTTATCGGGTATTCAGACAGTTAAAGCGCAAAATATTGAATTGCGATCGCGCTGGCAATGGCAAGAACGTTATGCTCGTTATGTCAGTGCTGGTTTCAAAAACGTACAGACTTCTACTGCGGCAGGTTCTACCAGTGGTTTTCTCAACAAGCTTTCCGGCTTACTCGTGCTGTGGGTAGGAGCTTATTTAGTATTAGACAACAAACTAACTTTGGGACAGTTAATTGCCTTTCGTATTATTGCCGGTTATGTGACTTCTCCCTTGTTACGTCTTACCCAGCTATGGCAGAATTTCCAGGAAACCGCTTTATCCTTGGAACGCTTAAGCGATATTATCGACTCACCCCAAGAAGCCAGCGAAGAAGATAAAGGTAACATTCCCATGCCAATGATTGAAGGGGCTGTTACATTTGATGACGTTTCCTTCCGCTTCAAACCCACCGGTCCGATGCAGTTAAATAACATTAGTTTAGAATTTCCGCCCGGTGTATTTGTTGGTGTCGTCGGACAAAGTGGTTCCGGCAAAAGTACGTTGATGAAGCTGGTACCGCGTCTTTATCCTTTAGAATCAGGGCGCATTCTCATTGACGGTTACGATGTCAATAAAGTAGAACTTTACTCCCTCAGACAGCAAGTAGGAATTGTGCCGCAAGATACACTGCTTTTTGAAGGTTCGGTACAGGAAAATATTGCTTTAAACTTTCCTGATGCTACTCCAGAGGAGATTATCGAAGCTGCTAAAATTGCAGTAGCACATGAATTTATCATGGAACTGCCGAATGGTTACAATAGTAGAGTCGGCGAACGAGGTAGCGCTTTATCCGGCGGACAGCGACAAAGAGTCGCAATTGCGCGTACAATTTTGCAAAATCCACGCTTATTAATTCTTGATGAAGCTACCAGCGCCCTCGACTATGAGTCAGAACGTCAGGTATGCTTAAATTTAGCAGAAGCCTTCAAAGGGCGAACCGTTTTCTTTATTACACACCGCTTAAGTACAATCCGTAATGCCGATATTATCTTGATGTTAGATAAAGGTTGTGTGGTAGAACAAGGAACCCATCAAGAACTAATGTCACTAAAAGGGCGTTACTACTGTCTCTATCAGCAACAAGAAGCACAAATTTAATAAAAATGGGAATTGGGGATAGGGCATAGGTCAAAGGTCAAAGGTCAAAGGTTAAAGGTTTCATTTATAACTCACTACTCCTAACTCCCAACTCCCAACTCATTACTCCCAACTCCTAACTCCTAACTCCTAACTCTTAAATTCCCATGACTCAACTTAACGGTAATCTCAACGGCAATGGCTCTCGGCAATCCGTACTCCCTAAATTCCAGAAAACTCCCCAGGACTCGATTCATCAAAAAAATGGTAAATCGCAGATTCCCGAGTTTGAGCAAGCTGTAATTTTACGGCGATCGCCAGTATTTTCGCGGGCGGCGTTGTGGAGCATTTTGGGCGTAACTGTGTTTACGATTAGTTGGGCGGCCCTTAGCAAAATTGACCAAGCTATCCCTGCTCAAGGAAAGCTAGAACCCCAAGGAGCGGTTAGGGAAGTGCAGGTTCCTGTTAATGGTTTAGTGGAAAAGGTTTTTGTGAAAGATGGGCAGCGAGTAAAAGCAGGGGATGTGCTGCTGCATCTGGATCATTCTGGTGCCGAAGCGGAACTGACTTCCGCAAATCAAGTTCGCAAAGCTTTGATGTTGGAAAATCAATTTTATCGCAGTTTATTTAGTAGGGGCCGCCTCTCCATCACAACCAGCTTCGATTCAAGTTCCTCCAGAAATGTCAAGGTTGGCTCAAAGCCGCAATGCGTTATTAAAAGAAAACCAGTTTTTTAGAGTGCTGCTGAGTGGAAAGAGCGATGGTGTAAATCTGACAGGGGAAGAGCAACTGCGTTTATTTTCCAGTCAACAAGAATTAAGAAGTCAAGCCGCTCAAATTAAATTAGAAAGAGATCAGCTAGAGCAACAATTAGCCCAAACTAAAGAACGACTTGATAACTCCCGAAACATTCTAGCTATCAACCAAAAAATCCTTAACAGTTTAGAAAGTTTGAATACAGAAGGTGCAATTCCTCGCTTGCAGTACTTGCAGCAACAGCAAGAAGTTAACAACCGCAAGAGTGAAGTAGCTCAATTAGGTTCGGAAATACAGCGTTTAAGATTGGCTATGGTTCAAACAGGTCAGCAATTACAAAATGCTTTGTCAACTTCTGCAAAAGATACCTTGACTCGAATTGCAGACAATGAAAAGCGGATTGCTGAAATTGACAGTCAAATTAATAAATCGATAGTCGAAAATGAAAAGCGGATTGTTGAATTAGACGGTCAAATCAAGCAAGCAAAATTAACTAGAAAGTATCAAGTTGTTAGAGCTCCAGTAGATGGAACAGTATTTGATTTAAAAGCCGGAAATCCTGGTTATGTGGCTAATACTACCGAACCCGTGCTGAAAGTGGTACCGGAACAATCTCTGATGGCTGAAGTATTTATAACTAACAAAGATATCGGGTTTGTTAGAAAAAATATGCAGGTTGATGTCAGAATTGAAAGCTATAACTTCAGCGAGTTCGGTGATATCAAAGGTACGCTTGTGTCCATTGGTGAAGATGCCTTACCACCGGATGAAATTTATCCCTACTACCGTTTCCCAGCTAAAGTGGAACTGAATCGACAAACTTTAAATGCAAATGGTGAAAAATTACCTCTACAATCTGGTATGTCCGTTACGGCAAACATCAAAACACGAGAACGAAGCATTTTAAGTATATTTACGGATAAGTTTACCAAAACAGTAGAAAGCGTCGAGTTCGTTAGGTAAATCGCAAAAATTTAAGATTAATTTAACGTTTACATAAAGATTTCATCCTGTGTATTGCCGCAGGATGAAATTTTATTATATATTGTGAGAAAATAATAAACTTTCTGTAAAGAAATAAAAAACCTATGTTAATTTATTTGCTTTGTATTTTTTTAGATTATCGTGTATAAGTAAGTTTACGAAGTATGTGTTCCCCTCTTGTGCTATTAACGGAAAGTTAGATTTACTTCTGACCAGAAGATAGATAGGCGTGATAGTAGAAAAATTAAAATTTAATTATTTCTACGAAAAAAGCAAAAATTTCATGCTCTACTTCTAGTAAGCGCTGTTTGAAGAGCTTTTTCATCGGCGTTTATAGAACCTTTCCGGAAGACGTAGTAAATAAGCTGTATTGCTCTATTGCAGGATACAAAAACTTAGATGAATTAAAACTGCAATTAAAACCTTCTATTTCAGGCATATGTTCTGATGCAGAGTCGTAGGTTATTTTTGCATCACAATATTTATCAAAACAGCGGCTAGAAGTTTGCTTTTAATGGAAACCGAATACGGATTTCTTAATTTTTGCTACCCAAATAATATCAACTTAAAAATGAATTAGAAAAATAAATTCTCAAAACTATTGCTCTATAAGGCAACCAAAAATCCGGACATTTTTTTTCGAGCAGGGAACATCTGCAACGCAATGTCTTCAAAAATTAAGAAGTATATATTTGTGGTCAAAAATTAAAATCCCAATTCAGCAGCTACAAGGTTTTTTCTAAATGTAGGATAACACAGTCATGGTGAAATTGCGTACATCTATCTCAAGAAACATCTTTAAAACAAAACTAAAAAAGGGAAAATAAAATGCTCGAATCTAAACAAGTTAACTCGGACGAAAATATCCAATACAACTTTGCTTACCTAATCGACACATCCGATAGTGTAGGAACAGATACGCTTCAGCAAGCTAAACAAGCTTACATCAATTTAACTAAATCCTTAGTCGATAGAGGAATTGCAGATGTCAGTAACTTCGGAATAATTCCTTTTGGTTCTAATGCATACCTTGAAACACCAGTAAATGCCACCGAGGCAATCTCAACAATTCAAGGCTTGTCTGGCAATGGTTTTACCAATTTCAATGCAGCACTTAAAACAGCAAATCAATTTTTCTCTACCGCACCCTCTGAAGCAAGAAATATAGCCTATTTTATCTCTGATGGATATTCAACCACAGGAGGAAGTTTTGAAGATTCTGCAAAAGCTCTTAAAGCAGTAGCTGACGTGCAAGCTTATGGTTTTGGGGCTGCGAATATTCAAGAATTGAGGATTATAGATTCAGATCAACCTCATATAGTCCCCGAAGTATCACAACTAGCTACTACATTTGTTGCTAGTACAGATGGTTTGGTTGCAAACAAGCCTCAAGATTTTGATTCCAAAACGGACGGAGACAACGAGATTGAAATCGCATCTGCTCCTCCAGATGAAGCTGTCAAAGAAAACTCATCGGATACTACCAGTCAGCAAGTCTTAAAGAGAGACGAAGAAAAATTGGTTGATGATTCTGTTGTCGAGGTTCCACCTACATCTGAGAAAATAGAAATTGATAATATAGTCAACGTAGGTGCCAACATCGATCCATTGACTGGTGGAGAGCTTCCCGTTGTAAGTATTGAAGATATTGAAATCGTTGAAGGTAATTTAGGAACCAGCATCGCTCAATTTACGGTTAATTTATCTTCACCTGCTACCGAGGAGATTGAATTTTTATACCAAACTGTCGATGGAAGCGCGATTTCTGCTTCTGACTATAATCAAGCATCCGGACAGATTACCATTCCAATTGGTGAAACCAGCACCCAAATTGATGTTGAAGTAAATGGGGATAGCGAAGTTGAGCCTGCCGAAGAATTCACTCTGAATCTAAAAGGGTTATCTTCAGCAACTTTTGCAAACAACAAAGCAGAATATAGCAAAGTTGCCGTTATCAGAAACGATGATGTTGTACAAAATTCACCAATTGTTCCTCAAAACGAAGCGCCAAATATTCTTGATAAGAATCTACTTGATTTAGAATCCTTCGCTGGGGAGATAGCAATTAACTTCACTTTAGATAGAGAAGCATTGTATGACAATACCGTTGGTTTTTACAAAATTGAAAACGCAGAAGGAACTATTACAGATCCAGTAACCGGAAATCAATTTAAACCAAGTGATGGGCAAGCTTATGCTGAACTAGCGATTGAGCTTCGCCAACCCGAATTGGAATTAAGCGTAGATAGTCAGAGTTCTATAACTATTCAAGATACCCTCTCAGGAGGATATCTCTATGCTCCCTTCCTCATCGCTGATGGAGATATTGATAGTCTTGAGGGAGATTTCAACCAAGTTTACTTCTCGTTTGCTCAAGCCAATTCCGATAAAACCGAGCATATTCGTTCGTTAGGAAACAACACCTTCGGTTTTGAAGATTTAGCGAATGGTGGTGATAATGACTTTGACGATATGGTTGTCGGCATTGAGATTGCACCTGTTTAGTTTGCGCCCGTTCTCGGTTTCATAGCTCCTTACTTATTCCTGATTTGGCTAGATTGCTAGAGTTTGAAATCCTCATTTAATAGGTTGTAAACTGTGTCGATTTTGATAATTGTAATTTTGACCGCATCCGTTAAAAAAAAGGAACCCAACTTGTACACTTTTTATGGTATATGAATTTGAAATAGAACTAAATTACCTGGCAAACCTACTGCTCTTATTACTTTTTCTTTGCATGTGCGAGGATAAATTATTTGTAGTGCGAGCCGAATTACAACCAGCGATCTAGAAGTATGTCCTACAGACACGCTCCGCTAACGATGAACGCGAATGCTAACGCACTACTTCTAGCCCCTCAGAAGTTATGTGGTGGAGTATTAAACGAAACGCTTAATTAATTTTGCACAAGTACCTAAATAAGTATAGGAATGACTGCACTCAGATATTTAAAATCACTGTAATTTCCTGTTGCCCGTTCCCTGTTCCTTATTCCTTATTCCCTATAGCCTAAAACCTTTATTTTTGGTTTCATCGGGTAAGTCCTAAAATAGATCAATTTTGCTTTAAGTATTATTGCAAACACAATATTCTGATTTTTATATATAACATAAATCTGCCTGCATATAATTACTTGTATAGCAGTAGTAGATAGTATTGTCATGTACGAAAAAATTATGAATAAAACCATACAAACTCAGGAATTGGCAATTGCTATTACAGTCAAAAACCTCAACCCTAACGTTCTTAACCTTGATTTTTTGAAGTATAGCAACATCATCTCATCAGAATGGGAGTTAGCGCGTCAGCCAGTTTATACACAAAAATTGACGCAGCTTGTCTTCCAAAATGGGATTGCAATTGTCGCACAACCAAACCGAATCGTTTTTGCAGAAACTATTGATGCTGCATATATTCAAGAACTACAGATATCTCAAATTGCTGCAAAATATATAGAAAAGCTACCTAATGTAGAGTATCAAGCTGTAGGAATTAATCCTAAAGGGTTTGTAACTTTTACAGAATCAAATGCTGCTACCAACTATTTATTAAAGAATCTACTTGCTTCAGGAGAATGGCGAGAATTTGGTAGCACACCTCCAAAAGCTGCAATTCAATTAGCTTACACTTTAGAACGTTCTCAGTTCAATTTAACAATCAACGAAGGATTGCTAAAAGTTTCAGAAGCAAAATCCGTGCCAGCAGTATTATTCTCTGGCAACTTTGACTATAAGATTGCCGGTACTGAACCAGAAGTCCGCTTAAAAGATTTGCATCAAATTCTCCAGAACTGGAAAATCAACTTAGAAACTTACAAAGAACTGATTAACGATAAGTTTTTGTCTAATAGAATTGATGATAAAAACTTAATTCCATTCGGTGTTCCTATTTCTCCATCGGTTTAAAGAATAGACCATAGGACTTATGCAGTGAAACCAAAAATTCAGGTTTTAGGCTATAGGCAAAAGGGAATGGGGAACTCTTAATTACAGCGATTTTAAATATCTAAGTACGGCCATTCTTAGACCAATAAAGGCAACAGGCAACACGAATTGATCGTATTGCTCATTTAAGGAAATCGGTGCTTTTAAAGAATACCGAGTTCCTCAATTTTTATACGCAAGGAATTAGTAATTGACAATTAGGAACGCCCAGTATAAAAATGTACGCTGTTAATTATATTAAGCTGCTGGCAATGACATAATTATAAAGTTTCTCAGGGAGCATCCCAATTTTGAATAAATACTTTATCCGATACCCGCTTATGGGTGCTGCTACAAAAGTAAAGCCCACCTACGTGGGCTTGGAAACTCTCTCCCGTAGCCCACGCAGGTGGGCTTTGTAGTATTAGCCCCAGGCTTATAGCCTGCGGGCTTTTTGCAAAATTGGGATGCTCCCGTTTCTCATCCACTAACTATGTCCCTTAAGCAATTTTACGGTTCTCAGATAAAAACTTTCACAGATATAAAGGAATACATACCTTTTTACATTGGTATTAATTAGGATGCACTGTCTACCGTAATCTAAACGAGCAACGAGCTATGACCGTTACGCTGATTAAATACCCCTCATCATTGTTGAATAAGATTGGCTCCTATGTTTGCCAAGCAGTTATTTATATTCAGCAACAGCAGCCCGAATTACTGCTCGATAAGTACAGGGGTGTATCTTGGCGTGAAACTAGCAATCAATCGCGTTTGAAAACAAAGCTCATAGAAGTGATTTCTAATGCCAAAGATTGGGAATCCTTAATAAATCAAGTAGAAGCATTTATCCAGACTTTACTGATTCCTAATTCTACTAATACACCAGTTTTAATAAAACTACTAGAAAAAATTCGCCACCTCAATCCGAATATTTCACAGCCAAAACCTTCTAGCGTTCGACAAGATATAAACTCTTCTCAAAAAGAATCGTTACCTAAAGCAACCGAACAAAAGATTGACGGAAATCAAAAAGATATAAACTCAACCGAATCTATTCACAAAGAATCTACTCGCGAAAATAATCAAGATATAAACTCCATTGAGTCTATTCAGAAAGAATCTTCACCTACAGCAACTGAGTCAGAAACTTCTGAAGAACAATCTGAAAAACAACAAGATATTAATTCCGTTGATAAAAACTCAAACGAACAACCCCACAAGGAGATCGCCGCCTTACTTTTAGATGCAGAAAATGTCCAAATTACACCTGAAACAGAACAATTCTTAACAGAAAACTGCTTTAATTCCATTCAAATAAAAATCGCTTTTGCAAATTGGCAGGGAATGGGTCAAAAAGATATAGAATTTCATAACCGTGGCTACGATTTAATTCATGTTCCTCGCGGTAAAGAAAATGCTGAAGGAAAAATGATCGCCTTCGGTTCGATAATTGATGAGTATTACCCCAAAGTTAAAGAAGTTTTGGTGTTTTCCTCGAATAACGTCATGGCTCACTTGTGCGATCGCCTTCAACAAAAAGGGTTAACCGTTTATCAAGTTAGTCAAGAGTCGAGCAATTTGACTATCTTGAATGGCAAAACGAATGAAACCCAAAATCATACTATTCTACCTTCTATAGAAAAACTTTTATCTCAGATAAAAGAGATAATTAAAGAACAAGAAGTACAGACTTCAAATCAATGGATAAAGCTTTCAATAATCTGTAAATTATTTAAAGAAAAGTATAACTTTGGTGTAAATAAAGTTGTATCTCATCACCTCCCTGGTAAAAATGTCAAAAATATTTTTGTCAACAAATCTGAGTTTGTAATTCATCAAATACCCGAACATCCAGAAATTTACATAACTTTATTCAAGATGCCGACTCTGCAAGAAGTAGATAATAATATTAAGTTATTGACATTTGGCAACAAATCGGATTTAGAACAAGCACTAATTAAAATTATTACCAATTTAGTTGGTAAAACTCCAGATAACTACATTCCCATCTATACTATTGGCGAAAAATTTGATAAAAAATACGGCAAAGCAATTACCAAGATACTCAAAGAATTAAACATGAGCGGTAATTTCGTCAATTTTTTACAGTCTTGCAATTCTTTTAAGCTTAAGAAAACTGGTAATATATGGCAAGTAGCTGTGAGCAGTTAAGAGTTAGGAGTTATAAATAAAGTATCTACTCTTTCTACCCCCTTCTTTCATCTTCTAAAAGAAATTTTGCTAAAAAATAACGATTTCCTGCTTAGGAGTGACTTGAAATTCTGTCAAAAAAGGCAAAATTAACACACAGACAAGCTGAAGACTGCCTTTTTCTTCAATCAAAATGAGAATTGCTTACGTTCACTTCTATGTTGAAGATGCTAAAACTTGGTGTGATTGGTTTGTACATCATCTTGATTTTCAGAAATTAGATGATGATACTTTCACCTGTAGTTTTCCCGGAAGGGGAGATACAGCTTCTCATACCTCCACCGAAGTAGTCAAAAGCGGCTTGGTTTGCTTTGTGCTGTCTTCACCAATATCATCTATTAGCCCGGTGGCAAAATATCTATGTCAACATCCACCGGGAGTTGTAGATATCGCTTTTGAGGTAGAGAATTTATCGGCGATAATTGCCCTAGCAGAGCAATTAGGAACAAAGGTTATACAGCCTACCGTAGAATCTCAAGAAGATCGAAACTATATTAAGCAGGCTAAGGTTATTGCCTGGGGAGGGACTTACACATACTTTATTAGAAAAACAGTTAACACGAAATCCTGTTGAAAATAATTCCTCGGCAAATTCCATCCAAGCAATAGATCATATCGTTTTGAATGTTCCGGTGGGAGATTTAAAAGCTGCCGTTGCTTGGTACCAAAATATTCTCGGTTTTCGCGGGCAGCAAAAATTTAATATTCAAACCGAATATTCTGCTTTGCACAGCCAAGTAATGGTTTCTCGCGACGGTAGCGTACAATTACCAATTAACGAACCTGCAACTCCTAATTCTCAAATTCAAGAATTTCTTAACGCTAACCGAGGAGCAGGTATTCAACATATCGCTTTACAAACCACCGATATTATTAGCAACATCGCTCTATTCCGCAGTCGTGGAGTTTCTTTTCTCCCCATCTCTCAAAGTTACTATTCCCGCTTGAAACAGCGAACAAATTTACCGCTTTTACCAAATGAACTAGATTATATTGTCGAACAAGAAATTTTGGTAGATTGGAAGGAAGATTTTCCGAATGCTTTACTTTTACAAATTTTTACCCAGCCTATTTTTCCTCAACCCACTTTTTTCTTTGAGTTTATCGAGCGTCGGGAATGCGCTCAAGGTTTCGGAGAAGGCAACTTTCGCGCTTTATTTGAAGCAATGGAACTCGAACAAATGAAACGCGGAAGTTTACAACTTAAAGGTTAATAATTAACAGATAATCCGTTCGCTCTGCTGAATCTAGCCAAGACAACCATTATGTCTACTATTCCTTTTCATTTGCTATGAATGGTTGGTGTTTCGCAAAATTTTTGGAGACGTAGCAGTATTGCGTCTCTACAACCCGCTCTGTATTAACTAAATAATTCAGAATTCAAAATTAACTAACTTATTAAATATTCACAACTAGAAGATAGCAATTCTTGCGATAATCTGTAAATAAACTTTACAATTAGGCAGCAATGATAAGAATTATTACAGATTTTGATGGACCTATTAGCGATGTTTCCGAACGTTATTATCAAGTGTACCTATTGTGCTTAGAAAAAAATAGGCATCAAAATCAACAAGTACAAATACTTTCTAAAGAAGATTTTTGGGAATTAAAACGTTCGCGTATTCCAGAAAAACAAATAGGTATTATGTGCGGTTTAGAAGAAGCACAAGCAGAACGTTTTGCGGCACAACGAAAACAAACCGTACATACACAACCTTATTTCGAGCATGATATCTTAGCAACTGGGGCTGTAGATGCTTTATTAAAAGCTAAACAAGCCGGAATTGATTTAGCGGTAATGACTATGCGGCGAGTGCGAGAATTAGAATATGCTTTAAAAAAATTTGATTTATACCAGTTTTTGCCTGAAAATCGCCGTTATTGCCTTAGTAATGATTATGTAAAAACCCGCGATATAGACGATAAACCGTTACTTATGGAACGTGCATTAAAAGAACTACCTCCCTCAGAAGATACTTGGATGGTAGGGGATACTGAAGCGGATATAGCTGCTGCGAAAAAACATGGTGTGAAGTCAATTGCTGTAGAATGTGGCATTCGCGATCGCGTTCAACTTGAAGCCTACAGTCCAGATATTTTTGTCAAAAATTTAACTGAAGCGGTTGACTTAATACTTAACAGTTATGAGTAATCAAAAAGTATTTAAAACTAAGAATTAAAAAATGGGTATAAGGGAATCGATTGTTACGTTGAAGTCATAATCACTTACTTAAACATTCCCTATTACCCAACTAAACCTATTTAAGAAAACTGCAAACCAGCCATAGTAATACAAAAGTAATCACAGTGGCAAACTGATTCGTTGTAAAACCGGCCGATTGTAATTGTTGTATAAGGGCACTAGCAATAAGTCCTCCAACAATTAAACCAACGATCAAACCTATTAAAGTTAATAAAGCTGCTCTACCGAATCTACTTTCTTTGCGATTGAGGAAATAAATGCTTACTCCAACTCCAAGTACCAACATTAACTGTAAAACCTCGTCGCCATCAGTTCTGTAAAACAAACTGTTGGCACTTAAACCTAAATACCAAACTCCAGGTATAACTACGTCGAGGGTACTAGGTTTATCTATCATTCGTTGCAGCCATGCAGGTGACTGCTTTTGCGGAACGGGACTTACGTCGGGAGCTACCTGCTCTCTGCGTTCGGGAAAGCGAATGCGTTCGGGTACTTTGATTTTCCCTTCTTGACGCATCCGCAAGCGGTCCATCAATACAGCATCATAAGCCGCTTCAATCATTTCAAGACGCTGACTATCGCCACTATGTTGTTCTACTTGGCGATCGCGTGTATCTTGAATTTCTTCAAAGCTAGCGTCTTCTGATACCCCAAGTTTTTCGTAGGGATTTTGGTCGCTCATGGGAGTTAATTACTGATAGCGAAGTCGGAGAAAGGCGTTCGTTAATAAAAACTATTTTATGATTTACTTTGGTAGAAACCAATATCGTTGTATCGAGCCACTCTCCAAATTTAATTCGAGAAATTTAGGCTAGAAGTTAGGTATAGCTTGCCTTCGGGTTTTATATGCATAAAACAGCTTTGTAGGCTAGATAATTCTTGCTTTTATGAGAACCGCGAGAACCCACATGGTGATTCGGGAAATACATAAAGCACGCTACACGAACAGACGAGCTTACGGCTTTCATGGTGACTTTAATCAACATTTGTATGCCTCCAGCGGTCTGCGGCTTCGATCTTGGGACAAAACCCTACATAGAAACTTTCTGGCAGTCTTTGTCCAACTATTATATCCGGGTACTTTCAACCGTGGATTGCGGACAAAATTCTGGCAAGTTAGCATATCTGGTTAACAAGCTTATCATATCATTTTACGACAATTAAAATTGCCCGTTTGTCGTCCTAACCTCCGATTAAAAAAAATAGGCTTGCAGAAAAATGCAAACTTTTTGCGATCGTTCATTTAAAAAAAAGAGGTTACAGTTTCCACAAAAATAGCGGGCTGTTTTTTTTTGAAGATGACCAATGCTACATAAATTAATGGGTTCATATTCGCGTTATCGGGTCGCGTGCAGTTAACCAAAACGGGTTGGCGCAGCTAATGTCTTGATATCGGGAATAGTCTACCCCCTTAAGAATACGGCTTCACAGTTCTTTTTAATTTTAATAGTATTACTAAGTAGAAGCATGAAACAGACTCAGACTGAGTGCCCAAGTAATTTTCACTAATCGTAACTTTAATATATCGCAATAACTCCGTGTATCCCCTCATGCCGTTGAGCAATTAGAGCTTTACTCTAGAATTTGAGTTAAAAGCACAAAAATTAGACATCTTTTATGAAAAAATTAAAATTTGTGTTTTATTTAAAGCAGCAATATTTCTCCGGAGGAAAATTTGTTAGTTAACTTATGAACTTCTTTTCGTGCCGTTTAACCGCATATAGATTTAAAATTGATAGCGTTTAAATTATTTATCACTTGAAGTAACTAATTTTCTAGTTTAATCTTCAAGTTATAGAGTTGGAAGTTGAAATATCTATAATTATTAGATATTCTCACAAGCAAAGAAGAGCATTGCTGCTTTATACTCAGGGTTGCATAAAAGATAAAAATTATGTTCTCCGCTTGCCGTGAGGCATCGGCATTACAAAACGTATGTCGAAGGTCAAAACGGATTACGAGAGCTTTAGCATTGTAGATTATTTTTGCCCGAACGCGGATATCCGCGCTTAAAAACGCAATCCGCTTGTAAATCCTATGAATTTTTTTGCAAAGTGATGGTCATGGCTCCCACCGCCAAGATTCTTGTAGTTGACGACGATCCTGCCGTTAGGAATTTAATCCAACGCTTCTTGATGAAACAAAGCTATCAAGTGGAAGCTGCCGAAGATGGCAAAACCGCTTTAGCTCTATTCGAGCAATTTAATCCAGATTTGGTAATTTTAGACGTTAATTTACCAGACGTAATTGGATTTAACCTTTGCCAAGAAATGCAGAGTCGCAACGGTGTTTTTGTTTTAATGCTGACTAGTCGTGCGGACGAAGCCGATAAAATTCGCGGCTTTTCCAAAGGTGCTGACGACTACCTAACTAAACCCTTCGGTTTAGGAGAGTTAGAAGTCAGAGTCGCAGCCATTCTGCGCCGTCAGCGCGTTGTTACCACAGCGGAACAAAAACGTTTGGTTTTTGAAAAGTTGATGATAGATCCCGTCCGAAGAGAAGTTTCGCTTAATAACCTACCAGTACCTTTGACTGCTTTGGAATTTGATTTATTACATTTCTTAGCCAGTCATCCCGGTCGAGTTTGGCGACGTGCCGAACTTATCCAAGAGGTATGGGATTATGAGTATGTCGGCGACCAAAGGGTTGTAGACGTACATATAGGTCAAATTCGCAAAAAGATTGAAGCTGATGCTGCTCAGCCTGCTTTAATTCAGACAGTACGCGGCGTTGGCTATAAATTTGAATGTCCGGCTCCAGCCCCGCAACCTGAGAAAGTTTAGTACAACGGGAGGTTAAACCTCCTTTTACCCATTCTCGGTTTATGAAGCACGTCTGCGGGCTTATTGAAACTTTATAACAGACAAAGTGGTAAATTCTTTTGTGAATGTCAATGCTTAAAATTTTAATTTGTATGTCAGGCTATCTTGACATTATCTACGCAAATTAAATAACGGTGAGATATTTCTTTAAATATTAAAAATACTAAATTTTTGCTTCTAATGGAGCTTAACATTTTTTTATTTGAAAATAGTATAAACCATGAGGTCTAATAACAAAAACCTCTCTAAGTTGGATATTTATTAGATTGAAAAATTATATTTATCGATTAACCCGGTTTTTTGAGAAAACCGGGTTTTTTTATCGCTAATAACTAATAAACGTTAATTAGCGCCCTCATTTCACAAGAAAACGAGCAATAAGGAGCGACAATCGCTTCCTTATTGGTACTGGCTCACAATAAAGAACGTACATCTTTTCTAGCACTGCCGTGCATACTCTAACCAATTTTAGATATTGCTCCGCACTTCAACCGGGGCACTCGGCATCAACCGCTCATAGGGCTTGCACGATCGAGCGGCTTTCTATTTTAAGAATAATGATGAAACAACGTTTCTAAATAAACTCTAGCTGCACGGCGATCGCTATCTCCATTTTGCAGCAAGAACAAGGACAGAGCAGCAGTAAGTACTCGGTCTTGATCCCAATCTGGATGGGTTTCTAAATAATTCTTCAAAGAGTCGTGAAGTGTTTCGGGGACTGCTGCTAAAAGGCTAACTGTGGCGTTCATAATTCTTCTCCTGAAAATCGGGCTATTAAAGGGGGAATACAGACCTACTATGACCTTGATGGCAAACAAAGACGAATCTGTGCTGCATAGAGGTATCGGCAAACTGCAATATTACATTGATTTTTGGGTGGACTAAAAAAATCTTGTCGCATCATTCTGCGCTAAGAAGGGGTAGGTTTGTCAATGCTGCGAAATGTTAAAAAGCTAGGTATAAAATTCTGCACTCTACGGAGCAATAGGGCTTAGGCAGCTTTTATTGTTACAATACTTCATAATAACTCAGTCCTTATAAATCCTTATCTTGGCTTTTGGAAATCCCCAGCAATATCTGAAGAAGCCTATTTAAACGTAAATAGCCTGTGGAAAACTTATCTTATGCCTGTGGAAACTATGTGGAATCAGTGAGGAAAATTCCGGCTAATGATAAGAATTACAAAAATATTATCTACTTGTTGCTTTATTGCCAATGAAATCCTTTATACGTAACCACTTACCGGCTATTGATACTCAAATTTGGATTTTGGCGATCGGTCGATTGTTAAGCGAAGTGGGTACGGGTTTTACTTTGTTTTACGCTCCCATCTTCTTTGTGAATCAAATTGGTTTATCGGCAACTACTGTTGGTATAGCTTTAGGCAGTAATTCTATATCAGGGGTTGTCGGAAGGATTTTGGGAGGTTCTTTAGCTGATTCACCTTGGTGGGGGTCGTCGTCGTACTTTGTTGCTTAGTGCTGCTATTTCTGCTATTGGTTCTTTAGTTTTAGCCGCAACGAATGATTTTGTCACCCTTGTAATTGGTAATTTGATAAATGGGTTAGGTGTCGGTTTGTATTGGCCAGCGACAGAGGCTGTTGTTGCCGATCTAACTAATAGTGAAAACAGCCGCGAAGCTTTTGCTATTACAAGATTTGCGGACAATATTGGTTTGGGCTTGGGAATAGTTTTAGCAGGAGCATTGGTAGCGAGTACTGCTAATTATCGCTTGCTATTCATCATTGATGGGGTCTCGTTTATTGTATTTTTCGCAGTTATTTATGCATCAATAAAACCAACATCACATCATGGGGATGCAACATCGGATTCTACCGTGCAACAAGTGGATTCTTGGGTAACAGCATTGAGGGACAATCGTCTGCTGATATTTGTGGTAGTAAATATTATCTTTACTACTTATATTTCTCAGCTACACAGTACTTTACCTCTTTATTTCAAGAATTTTATTCAGGTTTCGGAAGTAGATAAAGGTATGGCAGAAACAACTATTAGCGCTCTTTTTACTTGGCACTTAATAGTCGCGATAATTGCACAATTACCTGTTGCTCGGTTGATGAAGCGTTTCTCCCACTTTGTAGCGCTTAGCATTTCAGCTTTGTTATGGGCAATTGGTTTTATTTGTATTTGGGTAACTGGTGTTTCATCTTCTTATTCAATAGTATGGGCTGCTTTAGCATTATTCTTATTTGCTTTGGCTATCGTTTCCTATACTCCTTCGGCCGCAGCTTTTGTCAGCGATATAGCTCCGGTAGATAAACGCGGTATATATTTTTCTATTAATTCCCTTTGCTGGGCTGCTGGTTATTTGATTGGTCCCCCTTTGGGTGGTTGGGCATTAGACCAATCCCGATCTGCGATCAATATTTTTTGGTTGAGCTTAGCTGCAAGCATTATTTTGACAATTGCGATTTTACGCTATTTGCACCGTTTGATTTCAAGTTCATAGCTTATTGATAATGCAATAAACAGTTTTTATTTTCACTAATGCTATAACTTAATCTATTTTATAAATCAATTTATATTTTATTTTTAAGAAATAATTTTTAGCAAATTATAGAATAAGTGAGGCGGTTCGTGATATTGTCTCTTATATAATAGGAGTATATCTTAAAAAAATATTTGTGTTTATATTCCCATTATAATAATGATATTATCATCAAAGCTGTCACCGAATCGCCCTTATTTAAAAAATTCTCTCAAGATCAAAAAATAAGTAAAATCAAGAAAAAATAATCAAATAAGATTAGAAAATAAGTAAATGGAAACGGAAGGAAGCTAATGTCAGATATAGCAGTCCAATCGTATGAACCGACCCACGCAAGTGGCTTGGCTACATATACAGAACCCCTCCGGGTTCACCACTCCCCTCAACGCGGGTTCCCCGAAGTACGAGGGGACTGCCGTTAGCGAAGCAAGGCGTTAGCCTTACCCGAAGGGACAATGAGCGGTGTAGTAGCGGTAAGAAAGCGCCGGATACTTTTAAAACATCCTCTTAAAAATAGTTTTGAATCATTAATAAATAACAATTCAAAACTAGCGAAAAGATGTTGATAAAGCTTATTTACTTCTTTCTTGCAACTTGCGATAGACAGATTTTAAATCGACATTGTGATGAGCTAAAGCGACCAAAGTATGATACAGCAAATCGGCAGCTTCACCGGCGATCGCATCTGCATCATCATCTTTACAAGCCATAACCACCTCAGCGGATTCCTCACCAATCTTTTTTAAAATTTTGTTATCGCCACCTTGGAATAACTTACAAGTGTATGAATCCTCAGTGGGATTATCGCGTCGGTTGCATATTACGTCAAATAATTGTGACAAAGTATCGGCAGGAGGTGGAATAATTTTGCTATCAACCTGGTGAAAACAACTTCTTTCTCCAGTATGACAAGCAATATCGCCTACTTGTTCGACACCAACTAAAAGAGCATCACTATCGCAGTCGTAGCGGAGACTATGCACCAGTTGAATATGTCCGCTCGTCGCACCCTTGTGCCATAATTCCTGACGGGAACGGCTCCAAAACCAAGTTTCATTAGTTTCCAAAGTTTTGGTTAAAGATTCTTGATTCATCCATGCCATCATCAAAACCGTGCCATCTAAATAATCTTGGACTATAGCTGGCACCAAACCTCGTTCATCGTAGCGAATTTGATCGACGGGGACAGAGTTTTGCAAATCTGTTACAGAAAAAAACATACCAGCTAGATACCGCCCTTTAGTAAGAATGATTCATAAATTCACGATATCATTCTGTATGGTGTATCTTTACGGGATGTTTTTCCTTTATGCTTACGGTTAGACTTCAAAGAATCGCGTTTCTTTGCTATGCAAAGTGCATTCTTGGCGGCACTTAAAGCGATAGGCAAGAGCTTGATAAAGCTTCACCGTACTAATGGATAGCTGAGTTGAAAGCCACCCGACAAACATCCCGAACAGCCTTACTAGTAACGATTACGAATCTCAATACAGAAGATCCCGATCTGACTTACATAACAAATTGTTATTTTCCAGGAAACGCGCTAGTTCAGCTAATTTATTACGATATAAGTTTGAAGCAGTATTAGCCCCTATCCAAAGATAGACCATTATTATTACACTCTAGGAGACAGCCTTGGTAAATACAACGATTAAAACTACCAAATCACAAGAAATCTTTTCAGCCGCTCAAAGCTTGATGCCGGGAGGAGTGAATTCTCCCGTCCGCGCGTTCAAATCTGTAGGTGGTCAACCTATAGTTTTTGACAGCGTAAAAGGTGCTTACATTTGGGATGTAGATGGTAATCAGTACATAGATTATGTGGGTACATGGGGCCCCGGCAATTTGCGGTCATGCCAATCCAGAAGTTATCGCCGCGCTGCATGAAGCTCTCGAAAAAGGTACCAGTTTTGGTGCCCCTTCAGTATTAGAAAATGTTTTGGCAGAAATGGTCATTGATGCCGTTCCCAGTATTGAAATGGTAAGATTTGTTAATTCTGGAACCGAAGCCTGTATGGCCGTCTTAAGGCTGATGAGAGCTTTTACCAAACGAGACAAAATTATCAAATTTGAAGGCTGTTACCACGGTCACGCGGATATGTTTTTGGTGAAAGCGGGTTCTGGGGTAGCTACCTTGGGTTTACCTGACTCTCCGGGGGTTCCCTTGGCAGTTACCAGCGACACCCTAACCGCACCTTTTAACGATCTAGAAGCCGTAAAATTACTATTTGAAGAAAACCGCGATCAAATTGCTGGGGTAATTTTAGAGCCAGTGGTAGGAAATGCTGGTTTTGTTCCTCCTGATGCTGGATTTTTGGAAGGATTGCGCGAAATAACTCAGGAACACGGCGCATTATTGGTATTCGATGAAGTGATGACAGGTTTCCGTATCTCCTACGGTGGCGCTCAAGAAAAGTTCGGCGTTACTCCCGATTTAACTACTTTAGGTAAAATTATCGGTGGTGGTTTACCTGTAGGAGCTTACGGTGGTCGTCGAGATATCATGTCTATGGTTGCACCCGCAGGACCAATGTATCAAGCCGGAACCTTAAGCGGTAATCCTTTGGCAATGACTGCGGGCATCAAAACATTAGAATTACTGCAAAAGCCGGGTACTTACGATTACTTGGAACGAGTCACCAAAAAATTAGCCGACGGTTTATTACAAGTTGCTCGCGAAACTGGTCATGCTGCTTGTGGCGGCAATATTAGCGGAATGTTTGGTATGTTCTTCACGAGCGGCCCCGTTCATAACTACGAAGAAGCTAAAGTTTCAGATACAGCGAAATTTGGGCGCTATCATCGCGGAATGCTAGAACACGGTATTTACTTAGCACCTTCTCAATTTGAAGCTGGTTTTACCTCCATAGCTCATACTGAAGAAGATATTGAGCGAACTTTGCAAGCTGCACGAGAGGTTATGTCTGAATTGTAGAAAGGAATTGCGACCCAATCCCGACTAACATATTCATCTATCCCATCTTATTAATAAGACGGGATAGATCGAAATGCATAAAAATTTAGCTTCAATCGCTACAGCCACAACCACTGTGTCCGCAACCTTTTACCGTAGAGTGTCCATCAGCACAAGCTTCAGAACAATAATATTGACCATCTTTATTAACTGCACTATCAACTTTTATGATACATAAGCATTTCTCACAGGCACATTTCATTAAATCAACAGTAGCCGTCATTTTTCCTCAATCTCCAAAAAAATAGTTTTCAAAAACATTACAGAATACCTGAACAGATATTCATATATCAAATTCTAGCATATATTTTAGTTGTAAATCTCGAATCAGGAAATGATAAACCGAGTTGTTGGGTATTTACAATTCTCATAAGTTATTCGCATTGCGATTTAACTTCTACTTTTGAATTAAATTTTTAAATTAGATCAACTACATCGACAAAAAATAATCAAAATCAAAAATAGACAAAAATATTTATAAAATTCCGTATTTACACTATAGGTTGTGCAAATATTACTTAAACTTTAGAAACTCTTCAAAACAAACCCAGCAATTTGCACCTGGCAGCAAGGAATTCATATCTTAATAATAGAAATAGAGTAATTGCTCCCCGTTATTATTTTTTTTGTAGCGAGTTGACAGTGCATGAGCTACTGCTTAAATCCCAACTGTCCCAACCCAGAAAACTTGCCTTTTACCGAAAGATGCCAATCTTGTGGGGCGCGAATATTGTTGCGCGAGCGTTACCGAGTTACCAAATCATTAGGTCAAGGTGGCTTCGGAGCGACTTTTCTCGCACTAGACGAAGCTTTACCTGGAGAGCCCAGTTGCGTAATCAAGCAACTGCGTCCTTCTGGAACTTCACCCCATGTTTTACAAATGGCGCGGGAATTATTTGAGCGAGAAGCCGTAACCCTGGGTAGGATTGGGAATCACCCCCAAGTTCCACGTTTGCTAGACTATTTTGAAGACCGCGAACATTTCTATTTAATTCAGGAATACGTTCATGGTTCAACTATACAGCAGGAGGTAAAACATAGCGGAACATCAACCGAGGCAGGAGTAAAGCAGTTTTTGAGTGAAATTTTACCATTACTGCAATATATACACTCCCAGAAAGTAATTCACCGCGATATCAAACCCGCAAACTTGATTCGTCGCGCTCAAGATGCCAGATTAGTTCTGATAGATTTTGGTGCCGTCAAAAATCAAGTTAATCAAACAGCCGCGATGCAATCAGGACAAACAGCATTAACTGCGTATGCTATTGGTACTCCTGGTTTTGCGCCTCCCGAACAAATGGCAATGCGTCCGGTTTACGGTAGCGATATTTATGCTTTAGGGATTACCTGTATATACTTATTAACTGGTAAATCTCCCAAGGATTTAGAATACAATCCGGCAACGGGTGAAGTGATGTGGCAACACCTCGTACACGCGAGCGATCACTTTGCACAAGTACTAGCAAAAATGATGGATGTGTCGGTTCATAACCGCTATCAGTCTGCGGATGAAGTACTTAGAGCGTTGGAGATGGAGCCTTATTTAGATAGCTTGGCTTCTGGTTTAGCTGCTCCATCAAATCCTGGTAGTAGCCCTAGAACTTCGACTGGCGTTGTAGATGCTACAAATACAACGAATAACTCCTCTACTAGTTTCTCTAGTGCTGGAGTAGCTCAAGTCGCAGCAGCTATTCGAGCTAGAAAAGCCAAGGCTGCTTCTGGCACTGCTGTACGAACTAGAAGAGGAAACAATCGCGTTTTAACATCTAACACAGCAGCCTCTGTATCCGATTCGGGTAAATCTTCCAATGGAAGATCGCAAGCGCAGCGTCGCTTAAATTCTGAAAGCTTACTTACAGCTTATTTGAAGGGAAGACGGGATTTTGCTTTACATAATTTGAGCCTACTAAGTTTACAAGGCTCCGATTTATCAGAAACAAATTTTCATTCTTCTAAGTTTGAAAAAACTAACCTTCAAAGTGCAAATCTTTACAATAGCGACTTTGGACGAGCTAACTTGAACAAAGCAAATCTTAGAGATGCGAACTTAAGTAAAGCTTATTTCAATCATGCCGATTTAGAATTAGCAGATCTTCGAGGTGCAGACCTCAGCTATGCTCATCTGAGTAATGCTAATCTCCGTGGAGCTAATTTGTGTGGCGCGAATCTGACAGGAGCTAAAGTAACTCCCGAACAGTTAGCATTAGCTAAAACCAATTGGATGACTATACGTCCTAATGGAAGAAGAGGTTTATTATGATTTGACGTGCTGAAAATAAAACAGTAAATCGTTTTATTTAAATTTCAGTCATTATAAGCCTCTATATATTCGATGGAAAGAATCAGTTAAGCGAAAATTTGTGCTTTCGATAAGATACCAATCTTAAAAACGACGAAAACAGCTTCGCCTGCAATAATGCCGGGATATAGTAAATAGAACTGGGTTGTTAAAAGTCATTAATCTCCATATTTATTATAGATAAATATATGCTGCTTTCGTAGCAAATTTACAATAAAAAAGATTTTGCGATTAAAATTGTATAGTTCAACTTCATCTTCCTCTATAATTCCTTTAACTTTAGGATTACTATAGAGGAGTCTTTGTTTTTAATTAAGTAGGTTGGCGTTGAAAATCGTAATTAGGACAAGGGAGTAGGGAGTAGGAAGTATAGGTCAGATTTTGAGCTAATATATCCGAATGTTACATAGCTAAGTTTATTTGTGCCGACTTAGTTAGCATTGTTAACATAAATCAGTTCTGACCGATGCAAACGCCGGCGATCGCACAAAATTAGATTTATTTATGCTTTTATACTTACCAAAATAAATAATTGTTCTTAACAATATGCGCTGTATGTGGAAAATACTGATGAAAAACATTTTATAGGTCATCAGTTTTAATTATATACCTATTCCTCTATATAAAATTAATCTGTGAACATTCTAACTAATATTTCTACAAAATATCTATCTGAAGATATATATGTGTTTATCCTTTCTTGATAACCTCTACTCTAGGACTGATTACGTTAAAAAATCACTTAAGATACTTTGAATAAAGAATTCTCATACAAAGTATAAAATGATGTATAATATAGAACAGCACCGCAAAAGATTAAGCTTGTTAAATAAATGTTTCATTATGTTGCTCCATAATATCTGTATTAATAACTATAGATAAATTCTTATTCAAGGATTTATCATAATTGAGCGTACTTTTGATCGCCTTAATATAGCTAAAAGGTAATTCTGACCTTAACTTAATTTCAATAAGAATACGTCAGAACTTACGCGAAGCCTCCCCTATTGGCAAGGAGAATTGGAGAATTTTGACAGCCTGAATGCTTAACTCAACGTAATATTAAGGTATGTTCTATGTGTATAAAAAATACAAATAATTAGTTCCGATTTTAGACACAGATCAAGTAGTGATGAGCAATATTAGCGAGTTAAATTTTTTATCAGTGAAAGGCTCACTTGTAACGCCCGAATCTATTCCAGAGGAGCTACAACGGCGATTAAGTCTATATCAGCTTTTTGTCAAATTGTATGAGAATCATGGCAGTCTCTTAGAGCAGATTCTTCAATTAGAAAACTTATCGGGATCTTCGTTGAATGTAGCACAGTCGCATTATATACAGGCTGTTATTGATAGAAGAACGATTCACTTAACTACGAACTTATGTGATGGTAAAAGTCAAAGTTTGCGGCAGTCTCAGAATACTTGGACTATCGGGCGCGATCGCAACAGTGGAATTCATCTTAATAGTAAGTATGTATCTCGTCGTCATGCTGCGATTCGATATATTGAGCAAGGCTTTTATTTAGTAGATTTTAACAGTACTAACGGTACTTATATTAACGGCGAACACATTTATCGCCCAACTAAGCTTAAAGAAGGAGATATTGTTCGGGTAGGAAATATCACTTTTTCTTTTTTCATCAATCAAAGTTGCTCTGTTTTACCTACAGTAGCAGTAGAGTTATTAATGCAGTTGATACCTAAAACAGGTAATGATAATGCCCTTCGCGATGAAATAACGAAATTAAATTCATATTATAAAAGCAAAACGAAAACTCGAAAGCTTGATGATAGCGAGTATATTAAAGAAGACACTGAGTGCAATCAAATAGCGCTAATGCACACTTTTGAACAGCAGTTAAGTCAAGATTTGAAATCTGACATTTTAGACCGCTTTTATAGTAAGCAAGCACCTAAAGATTTAGTTTAATAAAAGTACTTTAACGGTAACAGGGAACGCGGAATGGGGGAAATAGTAATAAGTTGTTACGCATTTAGTTTGTATAAGACTAGCGAGCAAGATGCTTGTCCTGGCGGGACACGCTGCGTTAGCGGAGCGAGACGATAGTCTTAGGCAGCACTACAATATTTTCAGGTTTTAGCATTACGCAATTTAGCTGCATATCAGCTTATGTTTCTTAAAAAGATATATTATAGTTATTTCAAATAAAAAACAGATGGTTGGTAGTGGGAGCAAGATAGGCAAATGATAGCGAAGACAGCTATTCCGCCAAATGTAATAAAAAAGCTTTTTACAAACATGAGTAAAGACGGCTAAGAATTATTAGTCGTCCTGAATAAATAAAATTTTATTAAAAAGTATAAAGTCCAATTAATTGCTTATAATACAGCTAGCAATTTGGAAATGAATACATTTTCGGTCAGAACGATATTTTAGCTTCAGAAATGAATGCCAGATATCGTGCGAAGGCAATTTGCGTTTAAATTTAAATTGCCCCGCACGAATTATCAACTATCTATTACTTAGCTCTACAAATATAATAAGTCCTCATTCCGTCCGGCGATCGATAGTGTTATTCTTCCTCTAATTCTTCCTCGTCGTCATCCTCATCTTCATCGCTTGGTTGTCCCACGGAGTTAGCAGAAACAACAGCGCCTAATTCTAACTTTTCCAGTACCTTTTGCCTAATTTCTTCGAGCATTTCCGGCTTTTCTTCAAGGTATTTAATAGCGTTATCCCTTCCTTGAGAAATATTATCACCATTGTAACTGTACCAAGCTCCCTTACGATTGATAACGCTAGTTTCTTCTGCTAAGTCAACAATACAACCCAGAGTAGAAATACCTTTACCAAAAATTACGTCAAACTCGGCAATTCTAAAAGGTGGTGCAACCTTATTTTTAGCAACCTTGACTTTTACGCGAATACCGAATTCTTCCGTACCTTTTTTCAAGGTTTGAATGCGTCGAATATCCAAACGCACCGAAGAATAATATTTTAAAGCGTTACCACCAGTAGTGGTTTCTGGATTACCATAGCTAATACCAATTTTCATCCGCAACTGGTTGATAAACATGACCGTGCAGCCGGATTTACCAATATTACCAGTAATTTTACGCAAAGCCTGGCTCATCAATCGCGCTTGAAGACCGACGTGAGTGTCGCCCATATCGCCTTCAATTTCTGCACGGGGAACTAGTGCTGCTACTGAGTCAATCACCACAATGTCAACCGCAGCAGAACGCACTAATTGGTCTACGATTTCTAAAGCAGATTCTCCAGTGTCTGGTTGGGAGATTAACAAGTTTTCAATATCAACACCCAAAGCCGCAGCATAGGTAGGATCGAGAGCGTGTTCTGCGTCTACATAAGCTGCGATTCCACCTTCTTTTTGTACTTCAGCAACCGCGTGCAGCGCTACGGTTGTTTTACCAGAACTTTCTGGGCCATAAATTTCAACTACTCGTCCCTTTGGTAAACCACCACCTAATGCTAAATCTAAGGTAAGTGCGCCCGAAGAAATCGTCTCTACACGCATCCGGGTTGCATCCCCAAGACGCATTATTGTACCTTTACCAAAAGTTTTCTCTATCTGGCTAAGCACCATGTTGAGCGCTTTTTGCTTGCCTGCATTCTCTTTGCTATCAGTGTTAACCGCCATTTGAGCCTCTAAATATATTGATTGTTCAGTTTTGACTTGATAATTTTAATAGAACATATATACTATCACGCATCTTAGCACTGCCGAACGCTATATAGTTTAATTGGGTATTCAAAGAATTTTAAAAGTATTAAAATTGATGCCCAGACAAGGTTTCGGATAAATGTTTATTAGTCTAAATTGGGTACAAGGTAATAGCGATCGTTGAATAAATTATTTTACATCTATTTACATAAATATTAATTTCTCTCGACTTGCGATCGCGGCTCAATTCAGGGAATGATTTGATGTAGCCCGAAGCGAACATTAACGCGATTTAAATGAATCAGTTGAACTTCTTCCGGTAAAGACTTGACCGATTTATTTCTTGCTTGCGTGTGTATTATAGTACTTGCCCGAAGGTTTTATTGTAATTGAAAAGGTTGAATTAAATCTTTAATTTAGATTGTATTCTGAATTATCCAACTACGGAAAATATTAATTTATTATTCAGTATTATCCACCATCACAGAAACTATATGGAAGCCTTGGCATTTGAAAGCAATGTAATGATATTCTCTCCTACAGCTTCTGGGGATTGACTGCCGTCGATAGTCAACAAACGATGACGACGGTCATAATATTCTAATATAGGAACCGTGCGGTCGTAGAAAAGTTCAACGCGACGCTGGACAATTTCTTGTTGATCGTCGGGTTGCGAACGTTCTAAAGAACGATTCACCATCACGGCTTCTGGAACTTGTAAATATATTGCCCAGTTTAACCTGTGTTTTAAGTCATCGAGTAAAAAATCCAATTCTTCGGCTTGAAAAGCGGTGCGGGGATAGCCTTCAAGAACCCAACCATTACTTAGCTCGGGCTGTCGTAAATAATTGCGAATTAAATCAATCATCAACTCGTCAGAAACTAATTCACCCGTTGCGATGGCATACCGTGCATTTTCGCCTAATTCGTCTAACCTTGATGTCGCTTGCCTTAAAACTTCACCTGTGGAAATTATAGGTACATTAAAGTGTCTGCTGAGATTTTCTGCTTGAGTACTTTTACCGGAACCGGAACCGCCCAAAAAAACAAATCTCATTGTATAATCAACCTCTCTAACCATCATTAAATATATGTTTATTTGCAACATTTATCCGTTATCTTATAAGTGCGACAGAAGAATACCCCTCCTAAATAATTAAAATTTTCAACAGATCGCAGCTAATTTTTAAGCATTATTGATAAATTTAACTCTAGTATAAAGGACGTTTTTATTTTTACCGGCTCTTGCTTTTCTGGCAATATAAATATAAATTTTAATAGCTATTGACTTAAGCGCAAACGTAGTGATTGACTAAGAATGCAGCTAATCTATTATTGCTACATAGGTCTGTAGCTCAACTTTATTCACAAGTAATTTTGAAAGAAATTACCTCAGCGAAAATACTGATTTACCGTGTTTTTTCACATTAATTTATGGTTGCTCAGCTAGAAACTTCAAGTGTAAATTCGACCGTTAGTTTATCACATACAGTGAAGGGATTAGTACAAGTTTTTACTAGTTCCTCTCGTAGCTTTTTTACTAGTGTAATGGCGCAAGCACTGAGAATTGCCGGTCAAGGTACCCCAGTTTTGATTGTGCAATTTCTCAAAGGTGGTATTCGTCAGGGACAAAATAACCCCGTCGTGCTAGGACAAAATTTGAATTGGATTCGTTGTGACTTACCGCGTTGCATCGACACACCACAATTAGACGATACTGAGACTGAAGCATTGCATTCATTGTGGCAGCATACACTGAATGTAGTGAACGAAGGTAAGTATTCTCTCGTTGTATTAGATGAATTAAGCCTCGCAATGAACTTCGGTTTGATTCCCGAAACAGAAGTTTTAGAATTTTTGACTAAGCGTCCCCAAAACGTTGACATTATTCTGACAGGAGCGGAAATGCCTAAATCTATTTTGGATTTTGCAGACGAAATTACAGAAATTCGTCGCCCGAATCGGCTGTAGAAGAGGATGGGGAGATGCGAATAAAGTTAGGAGTTAAAAGTTATGAGATTTTTAACCTTTAACCTGCAACCTTTAACCTTTAACCTGTATTAACTCTGTGATTAAAAACGATATTTGGATTTCTAAAATGGCTCAAAAGGGTATGATTGCTCCTTTTGAAGCTAGTTTGATTAGAGAAGTTAAATGTGACGAAGGCAGTTTAGCTCGTCGCGTAATTAGTTATGGGTTGTCTTCCTACGGTTACGATATACGTCTTTCTCCTACGGAGTTTCGTATCTTCAAACATATTCCTGGAACTGTAGTAGATCCTAAAAATTTTAAGGAGCAAAATTTAGAATCAACAGCGTTACACACTTCGGTAGGGGGCGATTATTTTATCTTACCCGCTCATTCTTATGGTTTAGGTGTTGCTTTAGAAAGGCTGGAAGTTCCAGATAATATTTCGGTAATTTGTATCGGTAAATCTACATATGCTCGCTGTGGAATAATAGCTAATCTTACACCAGCAGAAGCGGCATGGCGGGGTCATTTAACTTTGGAATTTTCTAATTCTTCCAGTGCAGACTGTCGCATTTACGCTAATGAAGGTGTAGTGCAGTTATTATTCTTGGAAGGTGAGCCTTGCGCTATTAGTTACGAAGCTCGCCAAGGTAAATACCAAGATCAACCTGAGAAAGTTACAATAGCCAGAATTTAAATCAATTGGTAATTGGTAATTGTTCACTGCTCATTGATAACTGATTACGGCGCTAATCTTGCTTTGCCTAAACGATGAGATTTGTACCATTCTGCTATGTCTGGAACCCAGTTTTCAAAGTGAATTAACATTAGTTCGCATAGCTTTTGAATCTCTAGTTGAGCGTCTTTTTTGTTCCTCATATCTAAGAAATGCATTAAAGAGCGTAAGTTTAAGCTCACTATAAAATGCTGCCGATAGTCAAATGGCATTTTCCCTCTAATGTGTTCTTCGGAAATGCCGTTGTCAAAATCGATTTTGTAATGTTTGACAGCTTCCATACACCACTTTAAATCGGCTTGCCTTTGTTCTGGTGAATAGTAATATTTTTTGCCTTGACGATTAGTATAATAATCTACAGGACGTAGATAAAAAACATCTTCTATATCTTTTTCCCCTTCTGCTACTTTTAGAAATTGTTCTGAAGTGTATCTAAAGGATTGAACGTCAAAGGATACGCTAATACGATGAGTACGCGCTTGTTGCATGACACTATGAGGAAAGTAACCGCAATTAAATACGATTTGAGGATGTTCCAAAGGACCATAATGTCCTCTTTCACCTGCTAAAAGACGTTTAATTATAATTTCACCACATTCGGATTCTGAAGGGAATTTATCGCGTTCATCATACACAAATCTATCGGTGTAATCTTGGTGCATGGCAGCATAAATGACTTGCTGCGGATTTGGTGTTTTTGTAATAACTTCTACTCTAAATCGATTCATGTTTTAAATTGGGAATTGGGGATTGGGGATTGGGGATTGGAGATAGTTAGGAGTTAAACGTTAAAAGTTAAGAATTAGGAGTTACTAGCCCTTCAGAAAAGTGGGGCTTGTTTTTCTACCCCTTATCATCCATCTTTTAAAATAGCTGAAAAGAGTGTTTTTTGAACCAAGGTGTAATACAAGTTATGGTTTTAACTGCTTCTACGATGTTGTCTTTAGGGACAAAGGCTCCGGATTTTCAACTACCTGATGTAGTATCGGGAGAAACTATTTCTCTTTCTACATTTACGGGCAAAAAAGCTTTATTGGTGATGTTTATTTGTCGTCACTGTCCTTTTGTAAAGCACGTTCAGGACGAATTAGCGAAGTTAGGAAAGGATTATTTCCTCATGGGTTTAGGGATTGTTGCTATTAGTTCTAATGATGTTAAAAATTATCCCGATGATGCGCCGGATTTATTAAAAGCAATGGCGACAGAGTTGGATTTTAAGTTTGCTTTGTGTTACGACGAAACTCAGGAAACAGCAAAAATTTATACTGCTGCTTGTACTCCGGATTTCTTTTTGTTTGATGATGAACAAAAACTTTTTTATCGCGGACAATTAGATGATAGTCGTCCAAGTAATGGTAAACCTGTAACGGGTAAAGATTTACGCAATGCTATAGATACCTTACTGGCTGGTAAGTCTTTAACTGAGGAACAACAGCCGAGTATTGGTTGCAATATTAAATGGAAACCAGGAAACGAACCGGATTATTTTGGGTAAAAGTTAAAGGAGTTAGGAGTTAGGGGTTAGGGGTTAGGGGTTAGGAGTTAAGAGTTAGGAGTGTGTCTGCAAGGACAAACATCTTGCTCGCGACTACATATAATCTACGAATGATTCAGAATTGACTATTAACCACTAACAACTAACAACTAACAACCATCACCTAACCGTTAATAATTAAAATTTAATTCTGAATTTCTAAATTTAATATGTAATTTCCTAGCTGAACTTTCCCAGCCCATAATTCGTATTCAACTCTTAGGTGTTCTGGTAGAGGGCTTGCGCTTAAAGTTAGACTGCGGGTAAAGTTTCTCAGACGAATTGGCTGGTTGTTTTGCAAGGATTCATTGGGTAGCCAGTAACGGCTCATTCCGTAAACTCCTTGCTCCCAAAAGTGTCGGTAACTTAAGTGTGGGTTGCCTTGCATTGTCATGATGACTCTGTAAGGCGATATTTCTAACCACAAAATTCTCGGACTACTTAAAACGCGAGGATTAGTTTGTGCTGTTGTAAAGAGGGCGTTTTGCGAATTTTTGGATGTCGCTTCTTGCTCGGTTTTAAGTGGGGGTGCATTCAATAATAAGTGGAAGCGCTGGCTATCTTTTTGATATAAAGTAGCGGCAGTTTCTACAACAGACTGGACTGGTAAATCTGTTGAAATGAGTGATAAGCAAACAGGTTTGCGTTGATGAGTCAGCATGGGAGGGATAGATTCGGGATTGATTGGATAAAATCAAACAATGTTGGTGTTAGCTATGCGGAGTTTAGCGGTAGGATACTAGCGAGGAAGTTTATACATAAGCCTTTTGTTTTTATATAACTTTCCCGTACAGTCACACGCCAGTTTATCCTAATGTCGGCTTCTGTTATAACCGTAGAAATTAAACAAAACCTGCCCCACAAGTTGGTTGTTCGACGACCAAAGTCGGGGCTTTCTTTAAATGGTAAGATTCGAGTCCCTGGCGATAAATCTATATCCCATCGGGCTTTGATGCTGGGCGCACTCGCTGAAGGTGAAACCCGGATTGAAGGATTGCTTCTGGGAGAAGATCCCCGCAGTACAGCCAGCTGTTTCCAGACGATGGGAGCAGAAGTAACGGAATTGAATACAGAATTGGTACGAGTTAAAGGTATTGGTTTGGGCAATTTGCTCGAACCCGTTGATATCTTAGATGCTGGCAATTCTGGCACCACATTGCGACTGATGTTAGGTATTTTGGCATCCCATGCGGGACGTTTTTTTACCGTAACGGGGGATAGTTCCTTACGTTCGCGTCCTATGTCTCGTGTGGTTAAACCTTTGGAACAAATGGGAGCGCAAATTTGGGGAAGAGATAATAATTCTAAAGCACCCTTAGCGGTTCGCGGACAAAACCTCAAACCGATTCACTACCATTCTCCCATAGCTTCGGCCCAAGTTAAATCTTGCGTTTTGTTAGCTGGTTTATCTGTTGAAGGTAAAACTACCGTTACCGAACCAGCGCTGTCACGCGACCATAGCGAACGAATGCTACAAGCATTTGGCGCAAAGTTAGATATTGATACCGAAACTAACAGCGTTAGCGTGAATGGCCCGGTGAAATTATACGGCCAAAGCGTAGTAGTACCGGGAGATATAAGTTCGGCAGCTTTTTGGCTGGTAGCTGGTGCAATTGTATCAGATTCAGAATTATTAATTGAGAATGTTGGCATTAACCCGACTCGTACTGGTGTTCTAGAAGCTTTAGAAATCATGGGGGCTGATATTACGCAAGAAAACGAAAGAGAAGTTGCGGGGGAACCCGTAGCCGATTTAAGGGTACGTTCGAGCAAACTTAAAGGCTGCACCATCGAAGGAGACATCATCCCAAGATTAATTGACGAAATTCCTGTCTTAGCTGTGGCGGCAGTATTTGCCGAAGGTACTACTGTAATTAAAGATGCTGCCGAATTGCGAGTTAAAGAGAGCGATCGCATTACTGTAATGGCGAATCAACTTAACTCAATGGGAGCCAAAATAAACGAATTAGACGACGGCATGGAAATCACTGGCGGTACCCCCCTTACTGGTGCCGAACTTGACAGCTTTACCGACCATCGTATTGCCATGAGTTTGGCGATCGCTGCTTTGAATGCATCGGGTACAACCACCATTAATCGTGCGGAAGCTGCATCGGTTTCTTATCCAGATTTCTTTGAAACGATCAAAAGGATTATTTAATTAAGATGTAATAATTCTTATCCTCAGTATTGACTCAGGGTAAGAATTATTTTGAAGAAGTTTTCATTAATGTAAGAATTGGTTTAATAGCTGTTATAAATTTTTATTTTATTTATTAGTTATTTTTGTAAATCAAAATGAAGAATTATTTTAGGAATGGATATTAATTTAACTGTTAAGTTATAGGAATTTGTTTTCAACCGCCAGAGGTTGCAAACCCCTAGCTAATAGCGAAAGTCCATTTTAATGGACTAAAAATTTTTTAGATTATGAATAAATGCTTTTTATTTTTAAATTTTGGTAATAATTTATTACATATAAAATGTTAGAGATGAATTTAGAAATCAAGTTACACGAAAACCAATTTGTGTACAGTAATGTTTAGCTTCTTGTTCAAGCTGTTCAATTTCATGATTCCATTGTTCAAGCTTGTTTTGGCGTTGTCGAAATTTATCTGGTGTCGGTTTTCCACCTGGTAAAGTCCCTGGGTTTGGTTGAATACCTTTTTCTTGAAGCCATTCACGACACAAAACTTGCCAAAGATATTTATGATCGTGTGCTTCGCCACCAAGATAACGAATACGTTTAGCAGATAGATTAGAGTTACCGAAAAGAACCTGTTGATTTCTATGATTATTAGGAAATAACCGCGTTTCGCTACCTCTCCCACGAAAAAATTCTACTACTAACCACTCACCAAAATCGAAAATGCAAACTTCTGTAATATCGCTTCCATCCTCTTGCAATAATACAATTGGGTATTTTTTAAGTATGAATTTGTTTTCATTCTGTAAATACCCACCACGGTTATTAGGTTGAAGATAGTTTTTTAACCACGAATAAAGCTGTTTTGATGGCTTTGCTTTTTTGTCCTGTGGTAATTTCTTTAATTTCGTTAAGTACTTAATCCCGTTTGCTGTTTCCCCACATTCCAAGTAAAAATATTTAAATAACGTGCAAATTTCGTAAGCTATGCCAACAAATAAAATAATGGCGATCGCCCAATGAAACGGTGTATCTTGCCAAACTATTTTCCAGACATTTGCTAAATTCATGCAGCACCCCTTTTTTGATTATTTCGTTTACTTATGGCTAAATTTATTTATTTCTTCGGGTAAAAGAATCTCGTTTGTGACTCTTACGGGTAAATGATCCGCATCTTCGTATTTATCTACAGATTCTCGCAGCCGTAAGCCAAATTGTGGCTCACCTTCAGCCTGATAATCAATAGCTAAATAAACATCGTTTGGTGCATAACTACGTAACAAACGCACCTGCAAACAGCTTTTTAAATCCCGCGATGAAGTAGATAGCGATGATTCCTTTCCGTATAAATTCCTTGCAACTTTCCATGCACAATTGATTGCTTTAATTTGCGTCACTAATTCTCTTAGTGAAGGATAAAGGAATTCATTGATATCACCCATTTTTTATAAAATTTTTATATTTGCTTCTAGTTATATAGTTCCCAGAAAAGGCTCAAAAATTAACTAATGTTGATAAAGAATGGCAATTGACTCAAAAAATCATGAAAAAAAGTGGTTGAAACTCTTTTAATTCAGCGCGAGATTTAGAGAGATATCAATATTTATCACTTTCATAACATTGATTAAGGAAAGGTTAGTGAGAATTTAGAAGTATAACTAAATATTTAATTAATCAAATTGTCTATATACTCACACACACCTTCAAAGTTTTTGAAAACTTGCTGATTTGTAAATCTAATTACTTGAAGTCCATAACCTTGTAATATTAATGTTCTTTGTGAATCGTAAATTTTGGCTTCGTCTGTAAAATGGGTTTCACCATCAATTTCAATTACTAATTTTAACTTGGCACAATAAAAGTCTACTATAAAATTATCAATAGGTCTTTGTCGTAAAAATCTAATTTTTAATGTTTTTAAATAGTTGTTCCACAGCTTTTTTTCTGCTGGAGTCATGTTTTTTCGTAGTTCTTTTGCTTTTTCTATAAGTTTTGGGTTATAGGGTAAATGGTAAGCTGTTTTGATAAAGTTTTGCTCTCTCGTCATTGCTCAATTCTCGGTAAGATCCCCCCTAACCCCCCTTTTTAAGGGGGGGAATGGAGTGTTTTTTGTAAACACAATATAAATATGTATTTTTTTTACAACCACAGTAAATTCACTATTAATAAAAAAAGCCCCCCTTAAATAAGAGGGGTTGGGGGGATCTCACTACGATTGAAGCTAAAAAAAAGCCCCCCTTAAATAAGGGGGGTTGGGGGGATCTGGATCTACCGATAATCTTGCCGCTGAATATCTCTCAATCTCGCGGCATCTCTCATTCCATAATCTGCACGAGCAAACCGATCTAACTGCATTTCAAAAAAGTCGCGATTCGCTTGTAAATGTTCGGGATTCTCATCATCTAAAGGATACAAAAGAGCAGTACGTAATGCTTGAATTACTGCCGATGTTACGTTATACATCGAACGCTGAAAAGTAATTCCCAACTGAATTAACATATCATCTTGGCTGCGACAATATTTTTGATAATAATCAACTAAATATTGGGGTAAAAAATGCATCATATCCTGCATTAATAATGTTGGGGGAATTCCTGCTGTACCAATAGGAAATACGTCAGCATAAAGAATTCCGTAATGAAAATCTGTTTGTTCTGAAGGTACTTGTTTTGCTTGAGCGTTATAAGATTTTGTCCCCCGGAAAGGAGAAGTACGATAAAAGATTGCCTCTACATAAGGTAGCGCTGCTTCATATAACCATACAAAACCTTTTGATTTGGGAATTACTTCATAACACTCTTTGCCAACATAAACATGATGATAAATCGGACGACCTGCAACTGCAAAAATACCGTTAACTAAAAAATCCATTGCTTCTGGTACGGTTGTCAGCTTTCCTTCGTCATACATATCCGACATTTCAAAGAAAACTGGTGCCATTACTTCCCAAAATAAACCCAAATTGGAATAATAAGAAGCTTGACGACACTGCTCTAAAAACATATCTGGGAATAGTTTATAGAGCAACTGCATCGGGGGATTGCCTTTAAAATAAGCTTTGATTGCTCTATGTGCATTTTGCTTATATTCTTCGGTGTCTAGATAATCATCAAACTTACCTAAACCCATATCTTTACCGTGCCAAAGCATAGCTCGCATACAGGCTTCGGCAAATTCCATGTTGATTCTGTCATGAAATAGATGATGCCAGAACTTTGGCATTTCAGTAGTTTCGCCTTTTTCTATAAATTCTAAAAGTTCGGGATGTGCTTTCGCCGTACCGCGCCAAACTCTTAAATCGGCATCATCGCCAGCATAGTGATTATGTCGTTGCAAATACTCTTTGGGTAGGAAATATTTAAAAAAGGGAAAAGGATTTAAAAATTCTCTTTCAGCAATATAAAGTAAATCGCGCCAATAAAAATCCATCGGTACGGCATATGCTTTATAAATACCGATAATTTGCATCAAGTTATCTGGGTTATCAGGTAACATTGAGCCGCCTGCTTCTAAGCGGTGAATTATTTCTGCAAATTCGTGAGTTGATGGCGGTAGTTTTGCTGTTGTTTTATCGGGTGTTTGTACCATTTTTAGTTATTAGTTGATAGTGGTTAGTTGTTGTTGATTAATTGTTTTTATTATTTATTTTTTTGGATATTGTTGAGTAAAAAAACCGCAGAGACGCAGCGTTAGCGGCTAGCGAAGCGTACCGTAGGTATTGCGTGTCCGTAAGGACATACAGTGTAGTCTTGGGGGGGGGTTTCCCCCATGTAAGCGGAGCTTTCTCGTAGAGTACAACTTTTCAAGAGAGAGAGCGCAGAGGAAGAAGGGTAAGGAGATAAGGGATAGTCCAAAATCTAAAATTTTCTAACTCCTAACTACTTACTCCTAACTACTTACTCCTAACTACTTACTACTCCCTACTCCCTTTTTATTTATTTAGCGCTACTTGTGGAGTTAAGTTTTTTTGAATAGCAGGAACATGGGCAACCATTTGAGTAGTTGTGGGTTCGCTCCAACGCACTAACCAAGTGGGTTGTAATCCCAAAAGTACAATTACACCTGCTAAAATAAATGCTGGCATTTTCTCGTGCCAGAAAACTTTGGGATAGTAAGCTAAGTCGTTGTCGAGTTTGCCGAAACAGGTACGGTTAAGCAGAATTACGAAGTAAACCGCTGTTAAACCCGTAGCGACGACACATAATATTGTTTGAATCGGAAAGACGGGAAAGCTACCTTGGAATGCAATAAATTCCGCTATAAACCCGGTCATACCGGGAATTCCAGCGCTAGCCATACCACCTAACACCAGTAAAGCGCTAATAACTGGTAAACCTCGTACTGGACTCATTAAACCATTAAGCTTATCTAATTCGCGGGTTCCAACTTTGGCTTCTACAACTCCTACTAAATGGAAAAGAATAGCCAAAATTACACCGTGGCTGAACATTTGGGAAACCGCACCCACTAACGCTAATGGTGTACTTGCAGCGGCTGCTAACAGGATGTAGCCCATGTGACCGATAGAACTATATGCCACCATCCGCTTGATATCTTTTTGCGCGATCGCCGTTACTGCCCCATACATGGCGCTGATGGCTCCCCAAATTGCCAGAGTTGGAGCAAAACTACTCCAAGCGTCGGGGAATAAACCCAATCCAAACCTTAATAAACCGTAGGTTCCCAGTTTTGCTAAAACTCCACCCAAAAGAATCGCCACGGGTGTGTTTGCTTCTACATAAGCATCGGGCAACCATGTATGTAAAGGTATTAAAGGTATTTTTATACCAAACCCTAGTACTATTCCCGCTAGTAAAATTATTTGCAACGTTGCAGATAAAGTTTGAGTAGAAATAGCATCATAATCGAAACTAGAGGAACCGGAAAGCCAAGTTATACCCAAGAAACTTGCTAAAATTAAAGCTCCAGAAACAGCCGTATAGATCAGGAATTTGATACCCGCGTAACTACGTTTTTTTCCACCCCAAATCGAAATTAACAGATAAAACGGAATTAATTCAAGTTCGTAAAATAGGAAGAATAGCAGTAGATTCTGGGCTGCGAATGCACCTGCAACCCCACCGCTGACGAGTAGAATTAAAGAATAAAAAAGTCGGGGACGTTCAGTTTCTTTACTGCTAGTGTAAATAGCAATCCAGGTGAGGAGACTATTTAACAACAACATTAATATTGAAAGTCCATCAACACCTAATTTATAGCTTAAACCGAGAGTTTCATTCCAAGGAAGATATTCCTGTAACTGAATACTTGGATTATTGATATCAAATTGGAATAATATCAGCAGATTCCAAACAAGAGTAATTCCTGCAATTAATGCAGCACCCAAACGAATTCGATTACTAGGAATTTTGGCGGGTAGCAAAGCAATTATCGCCGCTCCCCAAATAGGTATCCAAATTAAAGCGCTGATCATAATTAGTTATTGGTGATAATTGGTAATTGGTAATTGGTAATTGGTAATTGGTAATTGGGCATTGATAACTACTCGCTGTTCACTGTTCGCTAATGACCGATCGCTGTTAACTGTAAAAACTCATTTCCCCAATATTGCCAGGTAACAATCATTCCTAAAAGACCGACTCCTAAAAGTACGGTGAACATATAAAATTGAGTTTGTCCGCTGTTGCTGTATTTTAAATTTTCACCGCCACCAAGGGATATTAAGCCAACTAAATTAACGATGCCATCAACCACAAAGCGGTCAACCATATCTGTTAATTTTGAAAGTAGATCGACACCTAAAACAATACTTCCTCTGTATAGCCTTGGCGTATAAAAGTCATTAGCAAACAAGTCTTGTAAACCTTTCCAAGGGAAGCGCACGGGTTTGGGAATATTGCCTAAATAAATCACTCCACCAATGCTACAACCGAAAATACTCGACCAAATTAATAACAGTGCAACATCTTGATTTACAGTTGCCCAAGTTGGTAAAAGCGATAAATTTTGCAATATTAAAGGCAGATGTAACACTAAACCAAATAAAATCATCATTGGTAGAGTCATTTGCCAGCTAACTTCGGGAGAACGTGCGCTCATTGGTTTAGGTTTACCGCCCCAAACCAAGCCAAATTCTCTAGTTAAACTTACTGCTGTTAAAGCATTGACGGCTACTATTACTCCTACTAACCAAGGTTGCGTTGTCCATAACTGGGAAGCTAATTCTAGTAAAGCCCAAAAGCTACCTAAAGGTGGAAACGCAATTAGCCCCAAAAGCCCTACTATATAAGCGATTCCCGATATCGGACGACGCGACCACAATCCACCCAACTGCGTGATATCTTGAGTAATGCTGTTCCAAACGATTGTCCCCGTACTCATGACTAACAAAGCCGTAGCGCAAGCATGAGTAAGTACTAATAACAGCGCCGCTTCATTATGTTGCGTCCCTACAGCGATGAACACCAAACCCATATAGGTACTGACTGAATATGATAAACAGCGTTTGATATCAATTTGCGCGATCGCAATTAACGAACCACCAACCGCACTTACAACACCAATCCCTACCATTGCACTTGAAGCGATCGGCGATAAATTCAAAACTGGTTGTAGTTTAATTAATACCCAAGCACCGCTCGCGACAACTACCGAATTCCGCAAAATGGTACTGGGAATCGGTCCTTCCATCGCTTCATCCAACCATAAATGCAAGGGAAACTGAGCGCATTTACCCATCGGGCCAGTAATTAATGCTAAACATACTAACGTTATTACTGTCGGATCGACGTTAGCGCTAGCAGCCCATTCTGCTAAATCGTTGTAATTCCAGGTTCCAGTCAAAGGATATATTGCCAATACCCCCATCAACAAAAATAAATCTCCTATCCTTTTGGTTAAAAAAGCATCTCTAGCACCCGTCACCACCAAAGGCTGACTGAACCACAAACCAACTAATAAGTAAGTTCCTAAAGTTAAAACTTCCAGAATTACATAGCTAAAAAACAAGTTATTAGTTAAAGCTAGAGCGCATAAACCAGCTTCAAATAAACCGAGTAAGGAATAAAAGCGTCCCCAACCCCAATCCATTTCCATGTAACCGATAGCGTAAATCTGAGCTAATAAATTTAAGCCAGAAATTACGGTCATCGCTGCAACACTAATAGCAGATATTTCTAAATCTATGGATAACCTTAAACCCGCAGTTTCCAACCAAGGTATAAATACTTCATAAGCTGGTTGATTCCAACTGATTGACAATGCAACCAAACTATGAGTGAACGCCAAAAACGTCATAATTAAATTGAGATAACCCGCTGGTCTTGGCCCCGTTTTCCTAATAATTCCCGGCGACCAAGGGATAGCTAAAAGCCCGCCAATTAGGGAATATATAGGTACTAACCAAACTGAATCTAGCAGAAATTGCGCCATTTATTAACCTCTAAAAAATCATTAATATAAAATACGGCTATAGATTAATAACTAATAACCGTCTTGTGAAAATAGTATTTATAAAAATCAGTAAGATTAATATTTTGTAATCTTTCTTATTTATATATAGATTAGCCTTATATGCTTCAAAAAGGAATCACTTTGCTAGATAATTAAGCGATGTTAAGTCTAAGTAATTCTTATAGTTGTTATTGTAATCGTATCCATAGATTTTTGTCTATACTAAGTAATCGCTCGACGAGGAATGCAATTACCCACTCCTACTCTCTTCTCGCTTTAAGATTACCTATCTCTTTAACTCTTTCCTCTGCGCTCTCCGCGTCTCTGCGGTTTTTAAATCGGTAATCTTCTGACGGAATAGGAGTAAGCACAAATCATCTGAAGATTACTGTTTTATTTATTAGTACGGATACTGCCGTCTGACATTATTGTATTATAAAAAATTGCTTTATCGAGCGGAAGCTTCCTCAATATTGCAACCAGTTAGATCCGCATTAGTAAGATTTACACGATCCATACTGGCACCACTAAGATTTGCATTTACTAATTTTGCATTTGTTAGATTAGCACCAGTGAATTCACTAAATGTTAAAATAGCTTCACTTAAATCTGCTCCTTGAAGATTTGCAGAATATAAAATAGATAAGCCTAAATGTGCTTTTCTAAGGTTTGCGCTACTGAAATTAACTCCTTCTAAAATCATCTCAGCTAGAATTGAATTGCTGAAATTTACCTCTCTCAAATCAGCACCAGCTAGCTCGTCGCTTCCTTCGATAAAGGTGTTTGCAAAATTTCTTTCTCCAACAGCATAACGCTCAAGTATTTCCTCAACATCAATTACTTGTCTTTGTTCATTATCCATTTTTTGGCATTCTTAGTAGTTGATACTTCAATCGCGAAACTGAGCCAGTAGTTTGAGTTTCATTGGGGAGCATCCCAATTTTACAAAAAGCCTGCTGGTTATAAGCCTGGGGCTACATTTATAAAGCCCACGCAGGTGGACTTTGTTTGTATAGCCGCACCCTTCTAGGGTGTCGGGGTAAAATATATGTTCCGGCATTGGGATGCTCCCTTTGACAATTACTGCTTTCCTCGAAAACGTTTCGTGCCGTAACACACCCTACAATATAAATACTAACTACCAACTAACACTTCACCATTAAATTCAGATTTAATATAGCTGACAATTGTCTCTACATTTTCTAAACCCTTACCATAATCGATAATAGCTGTTGGAATAAATGGCGAACTTTTGATTTCAATTAATGTCTCATTATCCCCTAGACTTTGAGTTGATATTTTGATAACTTCACCAAAACTTCTCCACGTCATTCTTGTTTTGGCTTTGATAGTTCCTGTTGTTAAATCTTTCTCTTTTATAACAGCCCTATTTAGAGAAATAATTGCTTGTTCGCAAATTGGCATTAATTCGCTAATTGTGCTGTTGACGCTCATTTTGCGAGATTGACGAGGACTAGTATTACTTGTATCAATTCCTTTTTTATGTAATTTTTGGTCAAAGTAGTAGGAAAGCGCTGCCATTATCAATCCAAATACAATACCTCCGATACAAGCACTTATCAAAGCAGTGTAAACGTTACCGAATTGGAAAGTATAAACTATACCCATCCAAACGCTGAAAAATAGTGCTGATAAGAAAAATATCCTAATGTATTTCATCTCTTATATTCTCCTGATTTTACTCCAATTCAAAATAGAGCGTGCGTAAGCAACTGGAATATTGATATTTTTTAACTGACTAATTGAATGTAAACCTAGTTCCTGATGCTTGTGACTTATTTTAAGTGAAAAATTATCTTTTAACTCACAACTATAAGTAATAATAAAAACGTGTTTTTCAGGAATAACTTCAAACAAATAGCTATCGATGATTTGCTATATTTCTAAATTTACGGATATTTATTCTTGAAGTTCCCCGCGCAAGCAATTTTCAGGTGTTTCTCCTAATTAAATTCTACCACCTGGCAAATCCCATTCATTACGTTCGTTTTTGAGTAATAGTGCTTTACCATCTATAATCAACACGTCTTTAATTGAAACAGGGAAATCCATTATTGAAAATACTAATGGTTTACATTTAGTAATGGTATCAGTATTTTCCACCAGTATCATGAACAACCAAATCCAAAACTACAATCCCAGCGATGTTGGACAAATCAACGGTAACATCTTCGGTTTACCCTTCGATTATGATTCAGCAAATTTAATTATCATTCCCATTCCTTGGGAAGTCACGGTTTCTTATGGTGCGGGTACAGCTAATGCACCGCAAAGAATTCTCGATGCTTCACCACAATTAGATTTATTCGATTTCGATAATCCCGATGGATGGAAGCAGGGAATTTTTATGATCGAAATTCCTCAAGATATGTTAGATAAAAACAAATATTATCGACAGCAAGCAGCAAAAATTATTAAAAGATTAGAACAAGGTAAATCTTTAACAGATGCACCAGATTTAACATTATTATTAACGGAAATTAACCGAGTTTGTGAGAACGTAAATAAGTGGTTATTTGATAAATCTCAGCAAGCAATTAACGATTGTAAAAGCGTTGCGGTAATCGGTGGCGACCATAGTTCACCTTTGGGTTATATGCAAGCTTTGGCTAATAGTTATTCAAGCTATGGAATTTTACACATAGATGCTCATGCCGATTTACGTAATGCTTATGAAGGCTTTGAGTTTTCCCATGCTTCGATTATGTACAACGCGATGAAATTACCGCAAATATCTAAATTAGTTCAAGTTGCTTTGCGAGATATTTGTCAGGATGAAGTGTCAACGATTAACCAATCTAACAATAGGATAGTTGCTTATTACGACCCAATGATTAAGCAAAAACTTTATTCTGGAACTACTTGGATCGATTTATGTAAGGAAATTGTTAGTCATTTACCCGAACAGGTTTATGTTAGCTTCGATGCCGATGGTTTAGATCCCAAACTTTGTTCAAATACTGGAACTCCGGTTCCTGGTGGTTTGGAATTAGAGCAAGCTTTTTGTTTGATTCGAGAAGTTGTAAACAGCGGTAGAAAAATTATTGGTTTTGATGTTTGTGAGGTTGGTGATGCTGAATGGGATGGTAATGTTGGTGCGCGAGTGGTTTTGAAATTGGCGTATTTGATGGATTTATCTAATAGTTAGTTGATAAATTGAAATCATTTGAAATCATTTTGATGCAAGCAAAAACAAGTCTATATGCTTATGTTGGTGAAATTATCTCAGCTTTGTTTGTGTTAAATTAACTTATTTTAGTATGTATACCGGCTAAAATAACTAGAATAGTGTCATACAACTATCTATCTCAAAAGCCATTTATTAAAGCTTTGGGAGTTAACATTATGATTGCACAAGCAGAAGATAAAAAATTTTACACGCCCGAAGAATACCTCGAATTTGAGGTAAACTCAGAAGAACGCCATGAATATATTAATGGTGAGGTTATCTGCGTGACTGGTGGAACTCCAAATCATAATAAAATTATTCTTAACTTTGGTAGTGCGCTCAATTTTGGACTTAAGCGTCAACCTTATGATGTTTTTGTCTCAGACCAAAGAGTTTGGATTCCCGAAAAACGCATTTATACTTATCCTGATGTGGTGGTAGTGCAAGGTGAGTTGCAAATGCAAGAAGGTCGAAAAGATACTATTACCAATCCGTTAATGCTTATAGAGGTATTATCAAAATCGACTAGAAATTATGATAAAGATGAGAAGTTTGCAGCTTACCGCACAATTCCAACTTTTCAAGAATATATTTTGATTGACCAGTTTAAAATGCAAGTTGAGCAATATTTTAAGACTGGTAAAAATAGCTGGACTTTTTCTGAATATTATGATGTTAATGAAACTGTTTCTTTAAACTCAGTTAATTTTGAAGTTACTTTAGAAGATATTTACGATAAGGTTGAATTTGAAAATACAGAGGAAAAATATAGTTAATAATCTTTAATATCCCACTGCACGGGATCTAATTTATAATAATTTTGCAGTAATTCATAAAGTGCTAGATGCTTTTTTTGTAATTGCTGAGGTTTCTCAAAAAACGTTTCTGTTGCTACAGAGAAAAATTCAGCAGGACGAGTTGCACCATAACTATACATTACGGCTTTTCTTTGTTGCTTTACATCGTTACACAATTGTTTATATTCTTGTGTCATCACTTTTGACCAATTAGAATAATCCGAATCTTTTTGTAATATCGGAACACCTTCAACTTTTCCCTCTTCTTGATCTAATTGATGGGCGAATTCATGTAATACAACATTTTGTCCATCTTTCCAATTCTGAGTATCTTGTTTCACCTGTTGCCAAGATAATATTAATAAGTCTTTACTCCAGGATTCTCCTAATCTGACAACGGGCTTTTCTTCAACTACATATTTTCCGCTGACAGTGGTTTCTTTTGTAAAATAAGCTGTGGGATAAATTAAAATAGAACGCAATTTAGGAAAGTATTTTCCTCGTTCGTTGAGTAAAAGCAAACAAGCGACAGCAGCAATAATAACTTTCATTTCTTCGGTTACTTGTAATCCATTGCAGCCTGTGAATTGTTTTTCCGCTAAGAATACTTGAATGTGTCCCTGGAGTCGTCGTCTTTCAGTGGGGGAAAGATGGGGATAGATTGGGAGATTGTTTTCGATGATGGAATTCCAAAGTGGTGGAAATTGACGGGTTTTTATACGGTTTCTCTGTTGTTTGATTAAAGTTGGGCTGAGTAAGATGGTGATGGAGATGAGTAGGATTATTAGTAAAAATATTATTGCTTGGGGCATTTTATAAGTAAGGTAGTAATTAGATAGGGAGATATCTGTTTTTACCGTAACTTACTGGGATGGGAGATGGGGTGAAGGGAGAAAATCGCCCACAGGTTAGAAACCTGGGGCTATAGATACAAAGCCCACCTGCGTAGGCTAATAAGGTATGTTTTTGTTTAAAATTGTATGAATATAAATTATTGATAGTTTATACAGAAAAGCTACCCATTCACAATCTCAGTTAGTGCTTCATTAATTACATCATCGCTAACACCACGCCGCTTCAAACTCGCAACTAAAGCATTAACTGTATTGTTTTCCAATCGTTCCAAATCGACACGAAGCCCTTGTCCAATGTAAGCACGCATTAGTGGTTGATAACCCGAAAATCCCAGTCTTGGGGCAATTCGCTTTAAGTCTTCCACCACGTCTTCCGGCATCCGAATTGTTACCGCACTCATGGGACGGTTTTTGTCTAAGCGTTTTTTTAATCTTTCAATTTTCATAGTAATTTCGCTCCTGCCGTGTAGCTTTACGGGCTGAAATAATGCGGATTATGTCGTCTTCAAACTCAATATGAACAACAAATAGAAGAACCCAATTTGTATCTATACCGATGATGGCATCTAGCGCTTCGTTGTTACGACTGGCATCTACTACCTTTAAAAATGGATCGAAAAAAGCTGACGCTGCTTGTTGAAATGTTACTCCATCATGTTTTCTAGAATTTATAAGCGCTTTTTGATCGTTCCAGACAAAGGTGATGCCATTCAAAACAAAGTAGACATCCATAACTTCAAGGATAAATAAATGTATTTACATTGTCAATACATTATTTTGTTATTCTATGCAAGGAAGTTAATGAAGGCGATCGCATTTATTCAGAGCTATAAGTTTCATAATTTTTTACTAAAATGTAAGCTTAGAACCCTTGCTACGATTACTGTGTTTGTGAGTAATTTGAAGATTTTCTACAGAATCGGTACCTCCTTTACTTAAAGGAACATTATGATCTACCTCTATTTCATCCCCAACAAATAAAGGTGTTCCTGAAATAGCACAGCGATTAGCCTGTTGCTTAAGCATTTCTGCCTTTTCTGCTTCAGAAAGCTTAGTTTGTCTTTTATCAATTGAATATTTTGTATGAAATTCCTGAGTTTGTGAAAGAAAATCTTCTTTTGAAAAATTTTCAGAATTGTTTCTTAAAGTATAAAAAATACTATGTAAGTCTTCCTTAATTTTTAATCGATGAAGCTTTACCATTTCAAAATTAAGAGGAGAAATGAGATACCAAAGAATATAAAAATCTTGCTTTGTACGTCTGAAATAGCGAACTTGCCTTTGAGCTTTAAAGAGTAAATTTAATTCTTCTCTAAAATATTCCTCTAATTTATTTTGTTCTTCTATATCTTTATCTAATAAAATTAATTTAAGCTTTTTTACAAAACTTTCTACATTTTTAATTCCTCTTAAGAAGTTCTTCTTATTTTCCTCATCTTCTGAAATATTTTGAAGTAATCGTGTAATATCTTGAGATGTTCCTATCCGTACACTAATTCCATTATTCTTGCTATAAATGTATAAATATTTATCGGGGTCTTTACTCTTCATACGTTGAAACTCTAGATATGCTAAGGATGTATATAATTCTTCATTTTCCATCCTGTCTCTATCTTTACGTTCTTTAATCAGTTTGACATACAACCAATTTCTATGTTTTTCCGTATTTTTTCTAATGTTTTCAATTACTTCCCTATCGACCCCAAGAGTTCCACATCTCAAATGAGTTTTCCCGAATTGGATATGGTTTATTGTTTAACCTTACAAATAAGTCAACAGGGTTAAATTCTGGATTGATGTTTTCCTGAATTTCAACCACAAACAATTCAAAATCTAAAATTTTATCTTGTAATTGTTCATCTAAATCATTGTAGCTTATATTATTTAGTTTTTCTAGTATTTTTAATCCCTTTAATGAGAATCCGGAACTATTAGTTTGACACTGACAACCATTTTCATCCATGTATTTCTCACCTATAAATCCTAAGATAGTTAACAATCTTTGTTGACCATCTATAACCTCGGAAGTTCCATCTTTACGTTTATAAATAAATATTGGAGGAAGACTAATATCTAAAAGAATACTCTCAATAATGGAAGATGCTTTAGATACGCTTATAACTTCGGATCTTTGATATGAAGGGCGAACAAGAAATATGTTACGTTTCATCACCCTAGTCAAATCATCAATTGAATTTCGAGATGGTTCTGGCTTTGTTACTCTTAAAGACTCTAATTCTCCTAACTTTGTCACAGTATCATTACTTTCATTTCTTCTTAATTGCTTTATATCATCTCTAATTTTCTTACTACCATCAAGATAAGTATTGAAGTTTATACTAAACTCTTTTTGAAGTAATTCTGCTGTAAAGGAAAATCTTTCATATACTTGACTATAGTAATTTGATTCTAATTCTGTATATTTATTTATATTGCTTGATATTTGATAGCATAAACCTTTAATAAGATTACTATCTTCAAATCTAGATAAATCAGCATTTTCTACATCTAATACTTGTAAGCCCCATAGCAAGCATTCAAAAACTAAACGATTATAACTATAACCAAACTGAGTAAATACTTGCTTAATTTTTTTAATAATATAAATTTTTTCAATAAAATTACTATATAGTTTATTCTCATCTTTTGTATTATTCGCTAAGTGTTCATACAATTTATCTAGGATTTCTGTTCTATTGGCTCCCCATGCATAATATTTAATAGGAAATTGATGAATAACTAAATATTTTCTAATAAATTGTAAAATCTTGCCGCCATCAAATTCTTTTTTGCTTTCTCTCTTAGGTAAAAATAAATCGTTAATTATATTAGATACTTCCACATTATTTTTCACTTTTTCTTTGAAATACTGAAATAGAGAATCAGCATCATAAACAGCGTTATCTATCTCTGTTTTCTTTAAAGGTGTTATTCCGGAATTATATCGACCAAATATTTCCTTTTTTATCTTATCTTCTAAAACTGAATCTAACTTTGGCTCGTTAACTATTTCAAATTCGATAATCCTTATTTTGGCATCAAGAAATAAGTCAATTATACTTGTAGCGTCAGAATTATTTCTTAAAGAATCATAAGTTGATTTTACAAGTTGTTTCAATGATGCTAAACCGTTCCTTGTTAAAGCAAATTTATTCTCCACAAAACGATATATAGTTTCAAATCGTTGTCTTCCATCAATTACTTCTATTCCAGTACCATTATTAAAAAAAATTAGAGGTGGAATTTCAGTTCCTAATAATATGCTCTCAATAAAATAAGTCGCTTTATGGTCGTCCCAGACATAGTTTCTTTGGTAATAGGGGCTATAATTGATTTTATTTAAGCTTCGTCTGCTAAGAAGTGACTCTATTGATTTAGAGTACGTTTCTATTTTTAAATGAGATGTGAAAATTCTTTCAAAATCACTGGGAGTTAAAAACAAACTACTCATTGTGTTATTAAGAATATATACCTTCATGATTATTCTAAACTGTTTTAGACAAAATAATACATATATAGCTAGTATTTATAATTACTCCTACATAATTATCAAATAGATACATTGCATTACCTTCAACATTCCCATCTCCAAAAACTACCCAAACTACCGTAAAATAAACCTTCATACAGCATCTACCTAACAGTGTCCCCCATGCTCTGCGACTACCTCGTACAAATCCTGACCGCTCGCGTATACGATGTTGCTCAAGAATCACCATTAGAAATAGCTCCTTTACTCTCGAAGCGCCTAAAGAACAACCTTTTGCTCAAACGCGAAGATATGCAATCGGTGTTTTCTTTTAAACTGCGTGGTGCTTACAACAAAATGGCTAACCTGACATCGGAGATGCTGCAACAAGGTGTAATTGCGGCTTCTGCGGGAAACCATGCTCAAGGTGTGGCTTTAGCTGCTTCTAAGTTGGGTACTCAAGCAATTATTGTGATGCCGAAAACTACTCCCCAGGTGAAGATTGATGCTGTTATCGCGCGGGGTGCTGAGGTGGTTTTACACGGCGATAATTACGATGATGCTTGTGCATATGCTCGCGAATTAGGAACTCAAAAGGACTTAACATTTATTCATCCCTTTGATGACCCGGATGTGATAGCGGGACAAGGTACGATTGGCATGGAAATTTTACGCCAATATCAAAAGCCTATTCATGCAATCTTTGTCGCGATTGGTGGGGGTGGTTTGATTTCGGGAATTGCGGCTTATGTCAAGCGGTTGCGTCCGGAAATTAAGATTATTGGGGTTGAGCCGATTGATGCGGATGCAATGTATCAATCTTTGCAAGTTGGGCATCGGGTGCGGTTGTCTCAAGTCGGTTTGTTTGCCGATGGTGTAGCGGTGCGACAAGTTGGCGAGGAAACCTTTAAGCTTTGTCAGTACTATGTTGATGATATTATTCGGGTGACTACTGACGATACTTGTGCGGCAATAAAGGATGTCTTTCAAGATACCCGTTCTATAGTTGAACCTGCGGGGGGATTAGCTATTGCCGGAGCTAAAGCTTATGTCGAAAGAGAAGGAATAGAAGGTGAAACTTTAGTGGCGATCGCTTGTGGTGCTAACATGAATTTTGACCGTTTGCGATTTGTTGCCGAGCGTGCGGAATTTGGTGAACGTCGGGAAGCTATTTTTGCGGTGACAATTCCGGAAAAGCCGGGAAGTCTGCATAAATTCTGTGAATGCATCGGTAAACGTAATTTAACCGAATTTAATTATCGCATTGCCTCGGAAAAGGAAGCGCAGATTTTTGTCGGGGTACAAATTCAAAACCGTGCGGATGGGGTAAAAATAGCTGAAACTATTACTAATTGCGGTTTTCCTATTATGGATTTAACCGACGACGAGTTAACCAAAATGCATTTGCGTCACATGGTAGGAGGGCGATCGCCATTAGCTCACAATGAGTTATTATATCGTTTTGAATTTCCCGAACGTCCCGGTGCATTAATGCAGTTTGTAGGATCGATGAGTCCCCCTAATTGGAATATCAGTTTATTTCACTATCGCAACAATGGCTCCGATTACGGCAGAATAGTTGTAGGAATGCAGGTTCCACCGGAAGAAATGTCAGAATGGCAGGCATTTTTGGATACTTTAGGCTATCAGTATTGGGATGAAAATAAGAATCCAGCCTATAAATTATTTTTAAGCTGATATTAATGTAGAGACGTAGCAGTGCTACGTCTTATCCAGCATTTGGGGTGCATAACAAGCAAATTATATATATCAAACCAACAATACCAATAATTTTTAATTTTAAAATATAAAAACAAAGTCGTTTATTTATTAGTTGTATTCAGCTTACTTTACCTATTAAATAAAACTCCATAGGAACAACTACAAAATGAAAACATTACATCTACCATCAGGAATAGAAATCCCCGTTTTAGGACAGGGAACTTGGCGAATGGGTGAAAACAGCAGTCAAAAAGATGCTGAAATTGCAGCTTTGCGTCTGGGTTTGGATATGGGAATGACGTTGATTGATACCGCAGAAATGTATGGTGAAGGTGGTGCAGAAAAAGTTGTTGGTGAGGCTATAAAAAATCGTCGCGAAGAAGTTTATCTTGTAAGTAAAGTGTATCCCCACAACGCCAGTAGCAAAGGGGCTGTTGAAGCTTGCGAAAGAAGCCTAAAGCGACTCAAAACCGATTGTATTGACCTTTATCTGCTACATTGGCGGAGTTCGATACCCCTTTCTGAAACCTTGGAAGCCTTTGAATCCCTTAAGCAAGCCGGAAAGATTAGGGATTACGGTGTAAGCAATTTCGATGCAGATGACATTAAAAAGGCAATTAATTTACCAAATGGTAAGGAAATTGCTACAAATCAAGTTTTATATAATTTAGCTCGTCGCGGGATTGAATGGGATCTGCTTCCTTGGTGTCACCAGCATAATATACCCATCATGGCTTATTCACCAATTGAGCAAAAAGGTATTTTGAAGAATTCTGCATTGAAATCGGTAGCTTCGCGACATAATGCGACTCCCGCACAAATTGGTTTAGCGTGGTTACTTCAACAGCAGGGAATAATCGCAATTCCCAAAGCCAGCAATCCGGAACATATTAAAGAGAATAGTGCAGCCTTAGATATTCAACTTACCCAAGAAGATTTAACCGAACTCGATAAAGCCTTTCCACCGCCAAATCGTAAAATGTCCTTAGCAATCAGATAAATTATATTGTTCGCGATCGCACGAATCTTGTAGTACGAATATTTCCGCAAATCAAACACGCTCCTATAATACAGAACCGCTTTAAGCAACCCGGTTTTTCAAAAAACCGGGTTTTTCCACGATAATTATAACAATGACCAAATATTTTTTATAGACTATAATTCTTGCACGGCAAGCATAATAGTCTATTTAACTCCAAGCTTTTCCGTTTATTTCCAAAAAAACTTGTAGTACCCCCTTGACACACCTGTAGTATGTTATGTAGTATTAGGTTACAAGGGTAATACAGCAACTACAAATCGCTGACATAAACCCAACCGAACCATGAAAATTGAATCGCCATATATGGGGTTGTAGCTCAGTTGATTAGAGCGCCTGTCTGTCGAACAGGAAGTCGCGGGTTTGAATCCCGTCATCCTCGTGTTGTCCGGGTGCAAGGGCGTTTAAGGCATCGGTCTGCAACACCGACAATCGTGGGTTAAAATCCCACCCCGGACTCCAAATAATGCAGAGATAGTGTAATTGGCAACACCACAGTCTCCAAAACTGTTGTTCTAAGTTCGAGTCTTAGTCTCTGCGTTTATGGTGTCGTCAGCACTATAAAAATGGGTCGGCTCGCCTATTGGTGCGGGCAGCTGTCTGTAAAACAGTCCACTCTGGTTGTGAGTTCAATTCTCACCCGACCCACTATGGAGAGGTCGCTATTGGTAAGGTAAGCTGTTTGCTAAACAGTCGTGGATGTAAGTTCATTGTGGGTTCAATTCCCTCTCTCTCCGCCTGAGAACGTGGTGTAACTGGATAACATCTCAGATTACGAATCTGAAGATTGTAGGTTCAAGTCCTACCGTTCTCGTTGCATGGGAAAGATGTTGAAATGGCTGGCTTGAGATGCTGAACCAGTTCATTTGATAGTATCCATCTTTCCTTCTTTATCCCCCGGTAGCTCAATTGGTAGTAGCGCCTGTTTGTTAGCGTTCACACAGTGAGTCGTTAGACTAAGCGTGTCTGAAAGACATAGAACAGGAGGTCGTCAGTATCTCCCGGAGAGAGACGCTGCGCTAACAATTCTGACCTGGGGGACTCATTGCCCTATAGCTCAACTGGCAGAGCAAGCGGCTGTTAACCGCGAGGTTGTAGGTTCAAATCCTACTAGGGCAGTTATTGGGAAGTAGGCAAATAGGTAAAGCCGTCGCACTTTGAATGCGAAATTTGAAGGTTCGATCCCTTCCTTCCCAGCTTATGCTGCTGTAGCCCAACTGGAAGAGGCGCTGGTCTTAGAAACCAGGCGTTGTGGGTATCTCCCTCCGGGAGACGCTCCGCTAACAACTCCCACCAGCAGTATTATCCTGTAGTGCAGTTAATAAATGCTGCCACTTGGATTCATGGGTTGTTAGCTCAGTTGGCAGAGCATCCGCCTTTTAAGCGGAAGTGCGTAGGTTCAATCCCTACACAACCCACCTTACCCCTGTAACCCAATTGGAAGAGGTGCCAAACTTAAAATCTGGAAGTTGCTGGTTCAAATCCAGTCAGGGGTATTGCAGAGGCATTTTAGTCTTTGTTTTTATAGGAGTGAATCTAACATTTCTAGTTTACGGGGTCATAGCTCAGTTGGATAGAGCGCTAGTTTTGCAAGCTAGAGGTTAGGGGTTCAATTCCCCTTGATTCCATTATGGTGTCAGAAGTCAAAGTGGTCGAGACGCTTGTTTGTGGAACAAGTAATTAGCGGGTATGTCCTTACGGACACGCTCCGCTAACAAGTCCCGTCTGACACCCCTTTAAGGAAGATGCTGCTCATGGGAGAGCAACTGCATAAGGAAAACCAGAGTAAGGGTCACACTTAGGGGGTTCTCCCAAAGGGAGACGCTGACGCGAACGATCCCTCCATCTTCCTTTACCACTAGAGTTCGATCGCAAAAAATAAATTATTTCTAACTTTAGATACTGGCAATTTGTGTCAAAGTTAGAGGATGCTGTTTAAATATTGCTTTTAATCAAGTAAACCCATTTAGATTAAATTAAAATTCACTTCAGTTCATGACAGAAGCATCCGCAAAACGAGAAGCATTTATTCCCTACCGTCGCAGCGATATTATCAAACTTTGTTTGGATGATGGTCGGTTAAGTGCTGCTGAGGCTCAAAAGTTTAAAGATTTTTGCGAAATTTTATCGTCATATTATCATTTTCGCTTTCACAAAACCCTGGAAATCATAAAAGATAATTACGTGCCTTTTAATCCGAATGCGGATGTTGAAGCTTTGGTTCCACCAAGTTTTGAGCAATATGACGCAATGGAATCAAGCGTAGTTGATGGATTCGAGCATATTCTGGAAAGAGCTAATTATATTAAATTACCTGAGTATGATGTAAAACAATCTTTGGGTCAAACATCTTTAATAGATTTAAGAACTGAAGTTGATTTTGATGATTTTGATAGATTTATCTGCTATTACCGGGGTGATTCGTATAAAACAATTATGCAGAAAAAGTTCTTTTTTTGGAAGAAAGAAAGAAGAATCGATATTTTTGAAAGAATTGTTTTATTAATCAAGTTTAAGGAAGCAGCTTATTTCGGCACGAAGAAAGACAAAAAGAAGGAGCTTAAATTTCTTCCCGGTAAAATGTATGTTTATTTTTACAAAAATATTCCGAAATTAGATATTGATTTGCTCTTTCCTAACGTTACTACCAGCATGACTTGGAAAGACAGATTATTGTTTGGGGTTCCTGCTATCGGTGCTGCGATTCCTTTGATTTTAAGAGCATTACCAAATATATTGTTACTAATTGCGGCAATATTATTCGCATTAAATGCAGAACCTTTGATAGAAGAGTTAAAGGTTGAAGAATCTCAAGTCAGAAATGTAATGCCCATTTTAGTCGCTACTCTATCATTAGGAATGGCTTTAGGTGGATTTGCTTTTAAACAATATAGTAATTATAAAAGTAAGCGAATCAAGTTTCAAAAAGATATCACAGAAACGCTTTTCTTTAAAAATTTAGGGAATAATGACAGCGTATTTCAAACTTTTATTGATTTGGCAGAAGAAGAAGAATGTAAAGAAATTATTCTTGTATATTACCATTTGCTGACTAGCGAAAAACAACTTACCCCGGAAGAGTTAGATGCTCGTATCGAAGCTTGGATGCAGAAAAAGCTGGGTACTGCAATCAACTTTGATATTCATGGACCATTAGATAATTTAGCAAATATTTACGGTAAGTTGATTACAAATAGTTTATCTGAGGAGAGTCTACCGGAAATTCCATTATTAAGATATGACAATGAAGGATTTTGTAACGTTCTTCCTCTTAATGATGCCAAGAAAGTTATCGATTATGTTTGGGATAATGCGTTTAATTATAACGGGATAAAATTGTGAAGAAGAGCTAAAACTTACTTCTACCATTAATATTCTATCATTTGTCTAAATTCGTTACATCGTTCACGAGTCACAATTCTCACATATACAAACAATATCATTAAGTAACTACACGGAAATAAAAAATTAGAAATATGAACTGAGGAGGTTTGTCAGTATAAACTCTGAACTCATTTAGTCCCCGTATGGGCTATATGTAGTATGTTATATCGCATCTACTATGTAACGGTGTATTTATTTTTCTACAATCTTGATTTTTTTATAATTCAAAATTATTCTTTGAGAATACAGCAATTTTTCATCTCATCAGCTTTGAATGAATATTTTGGTGTCGAATTGCTTGCTGTTTTGCTGTTAACAGCTACGGTAATAGTCATTATAAATTTATTTTTTAGCAAAAAAATACTGGAAGCGGAGCAGGAATTAAAGAAACAGATCGTTGGGCGCAAACAAGCTGAGGAAGTGCTGGTTTTGAGCCAAGATCGTTTAAGATTACTTAACAGTATTTTAACTGGTGTTCCTTTGGGTATGTCCGTTGAGCAGATAATAAAAAATACGACAAAAGAACTTCATAGACATTTTTCCGACCTAAAAGTTGCTTTTTCAGATATAGATAACAATGGTATTTTAACCGTTAATCATTCTGTAGAAACATCGGATAAGTCGTATCTACAAGGTTTTATTGCTGATTTAACTACGGCTCCCGATTACTTTTTCACTTTAATAAATGGTCAGAAATTTATCGTTGAAGACGTTACTCAAAATAAATGTTTAGCATCTTTGGCATCCGATATTTTAAAAATTGATAATCAAGCTATATTAGAAATTCCCTTACGAGATTCGAGCGGGTTAATTGGTGTACTTGGTTTTTATGATTCGCAACCGCGAAAGTGGAGCGAATATGAAATTAATACAATTACTGAAGTTGCTAATTATTTACTTGTGGCAATTCAGGATATTCAAAGTCAACAGGAAAATAAACGAACTCAAGTAGAGCTTAAGGAAAGTGAAGCATTCTTAAGAACGCTTTATGAAGTAGCAGTCGCTCGTAATTTTGATTTTGAGCAACGCATTCAATATTTATTGGCAATGGGATGTCAAACTTTTGGTGTGGAGTTTGGTATCTTGGCACGAATTGAGGATAACCACTATCACGTAACTGTCGCACAGACTCCGGATGATTCCCTATGTTCGGGATCTATTGTCGAATTGGAGCAAACTTTGTCTTATGAGGTGCTCGATAATGATGAACCTTTGATAATTTCACATAGTAAAAATTCTCCTTGGTGCAATCATCCCGGCTATATAAAGTTTGGTATGGAATTTTATATAGGGGCACGGATACTAGTTGCAGGCAAAGTTCACAGTACCCTTTCCTTCTCCAGCCTCAAACCACGGCAACAACGGTTTAAAAATACATATAGAGAATTATTAAAGTTAATGGCTCAATGGGTGGGCAGCCAAATCGAACGGGAACAAGCCGAACAAGCTTTGAAACAGCAATTTAATCGTGCTTTGTTACTCAAGCAAATTACTAATGAAGTTCGTCGCAGTTTAGATGCAAAGCAAATTTTTCAAACTACTGCAATTCAAATTGCCAATGCTTTTAAAGTTAATCGCTGTTTAATTCACAACTATATACCTGGTTCAATTAATAAGATTCCTACTGTGGTGGAATATTTAGAGCCAGGTTATCGATCGGTACGACACTATCAAATACCAATTGAGGGTAATCCTCATGCGGAGAAAATGGTATCTCAAGATAGCGCGATCGCAACAGCAAATGTTTTTACGGAAACCGTTATTGGAATCTGCTGTAGATATCTGTGCGGAAATGCAAATCAAGTCGATGTTGGCAATTCGCACTTCATATCAAGGTGAAGCGAATGGCAGTATTGGATTGCATCAGTGCGATAATTATCGTGAGTGGACTAGGGATGAAATAGAGTTATTAGAATCTGTAGCCGCACAGGTAGGAATTGCTCTTGCTCAAGCTCGTCTTTTGGAACAAGAAACTCAACAAAAGCAAGAACTTACTATCAAAAATAGTCAGTTGGAACAAGCAAAACAAGGAGCCGAAGCTGCAAATCGTGCCAAAAGTGAGTTTTTAGCGATGATGAGCCATGAAATCCGCACTCCAATGAATGCGGTGATTGGTATGAGTGGGTTGTTGCTGGATATGGATTTGACTCCCCGGCAATTGGATTTTGTAGAAACCATCCGCAGCAGTAGCGATACATTACTAGCTATTATTAACGATATTTTAGACTTTTCTAAGATTGAATCGGGTAAATTAGATTTGGAGACAATTCCATTTGATTTACGTAATTGTGTAGAAGAATCTTTAGATTTATTAACTTCTCAAGCTGCTGCTAAACACCTGAACTTAGCGTATATAATTGATTCTCAAGCTCCAATTTCTATTATTGGAGATGTAACGCGAGTGCGGCAAATATTAATAAATTTACTTACAAATGCGGTTAAGTTTACAAAAGCTGGTGAGGTGGTTGTTTCTGTAACAGCTAAACAATTAACCAGTAATTTAACAACGAGCAATTATGAAATTCAATTTGCTGTTAGGGATACGGGAATTGGTATTCCCCAGGAAAAGATTAACCGATTATTTAACCCTTTTACCCAAATTGATGCATCAATGACTCGTCAATACGGGGGTACTGGATTGGGTTTAGCCATCAGCAAGCGCTTAAGCGAAATTATGGATGGTACGATGTGGGTAGAAAGTACTGTAGGTGAAGGTTCTACATTTTATTTCACAATTGTTGCCCAGTCGTGTAAAAACTCGGCACTTACCAATCTTGACAATATTCAACCACAGATGGCTGGTAAACGACTGTTGATAGTTGATGACAATGCTACCAACCGCAAAATTCTGAGTTTACAAATGCAGAAATGGGGAATAATTGTTTTCACAGCAGCAGACGGTTTGCAAGCTTTGGAATTAATTAATTCCGGAGAACAATTTGATCTGGCAATTGTAGATATGCGAATGCCGCAAATGGATGGTTTAAGCTTGGCTTCTCGGATTCATTCTATCCCTGATTACCAACGCTTACCGATAGTAATATTAAGTTCCGTCGATCGATCGGCTCAAAAGCAACTTGCAGTCAAATCAGAATTTGTTTCTCTACTCAACAAACCAATCAAACAATCCCAACTATACGATACCTGCGTTCGTATATTATGCGGAAAACAAATTTCCGTTTTACCTTTAGCATCCTCAGTGTCTAAATTTGATTCTCAATTGAGTCAAACATTACCGTTACGCATTCTTTTAGTGGAAGATATGCCTTTAAATCAAAAGGTAGCTTTACATATGTTACAAAAATTAGGCTATGGCGCTGATGTCGCTTGTAATGGTTTAGAAGGGCTTTCGAGTTTGCGCCGTCAAGATTACGATCTTGTTTTCATGGATATACAAATGCCGGAAATGGATGGATTGCAAGCAACTCGCCGTATCTGTAAAGAATGGTTGCCCCCCAAACGCCCTTGGATTGTTGCCATGACGGCAAATGCTATGCAAGGTGACAGGGAAGAATGTTTGAATGCCGGAATGAATGACTATGTTAGTAAACCCGTGCGAATTGAAGCTTTAATGGAAATTTTTCATAACTATCAAAATTTGCAGCAACCTTTAAATCAAGATTCCGATTCTACCGCTGTTTTTAATCGAGAAGAATCGATGGGGAATGCCCTGCCAGTTATTGATGCTCAAATATTGCAAGAATTAAAAGATATGGCAGGTGATGATGGTGATGAAATGGTAGCGGAATTAATTGATAGCTATCTCGAAGATGCAGCACTAAAACCGCAAGAAATTCGTCGCGCTATCGATCGAGATGATGCTGAATATCTACGTGATTCTGCTCATGCTTTAAAGTCGTTAAGCGCCACTATTGGGGCTGTCTCGCTGGCTGAGGTATGCACGAGATTAGAAGCTATAGGTCGTTCTGGAACAACATCCAATGCTTGTACTTTACTGAAAAAACTTGATACCGAGTACCAACGAGTAGAAACAGCTTTGCAACAGCACTATCCGACTAAGAGGACATCATGATTAATCTCGAATTGCAACGTAATCCACTCCAAATTCTTGTAGTAGATGACCAAAGAACTTTACGATTAGTATTGCGTAAAGCGATAGAAAAGCAGGGACATCGGGTAATAGAAGCTTGCAACGGACAACATTGTTTAGATATCTGTCAAAAAGAAACACCAGACATGATTTTACTCGATGCCATGATGCCGGGAATGGATGGGTTTGCTTGCTGTAATAAATTACAAACACTTATGGGTAAAGATTGTCCGCCGATTTTGATGATAACAGTTCTCGATGACCAAGAATCAGTAGAACGAGCTTTTCAGGTAGGAGCAAGCGATTACATTACAAAACCCATAAAATGGGACGTATTAGAGCGGAGAGTTAATCGGTTATTAACATCTCGATTGGCAATATTAGAAACTCGTCGCCAAATTGAACGAGAATGTCGATTAACAGTCGGTTTAGAAACAGCAAATCGAGAATTACAAAACCTTTCTTCTAGCGATGTTTTGACTAAAGTCGCCAGTCGTTCTTTTTTTAACGAGTACTTACAGCGTGAATGGAAACGATTACAAAAGTACGAATTACCTATATCTTTAATTTTATGTAAAATTAATTTTGCACAAATAGATTATCAAGGGAAAGATGAGTATTTATGTCACATTGCTGATACCATGCGTAAATGTAAAAAGCACTCAACCGATTTTATTGCTCGCTACAGCGATGAACAATTTGTCATGATATTAGCCAATACTCAAGCTGAAGAAGCAACAGAAGTAGTCAAAAAAATTCAACATTCTATAGAATCATTAGATATACAAAACGAAGCTTTAAAAATTTATTTTGGTTCTGCTAGTATGGTTCCCCTTGAAGAATCATCTGCATATCAATTAGTGAAAAATGCGGAGAAACAGTTAGCAATTAGCAACGAAAAATTAACAATCATAAATTATTAATGATTTGTAGGGTGTGTGACTATAGTGTTAATTTTAATCAATTATCCGCGCTTTTTTCATGATTTTTTCTCCCTAAAAAGCCACAGAGTCAACACCCTACAAGTTGATTGATAACTGTTAACAGACTTACCCTAAATAAACAATATACATACCGCCAATATATAAAACAACTAATCCCAAAACGTCATAGGTAAGATATAACCTCGATGGACGTGTTGCGCGGTAAATTAATCCTACAATCGCTAAAGAAGTCATCATCATGGCAATAATCGCAGTGAAAATATGCACATTGCTTATTTTTGTCCATAGATCGCCTTTCATATAGACAATATCGTAAACTCCTAAAATTGCCATATTAAAAATATTGGAACCAAAAACGTTGGAAATTGCTAAATCAACAGCATCCAATCGTACCGCAGCGATTCCAGCAGCAACTTCGGGAAGAGACGTAGTAATTGCGATTAATAACGAACCAATAAAACTTTCTTCCAATCCCGTGGCTTGCACTACTTTATCTCCCAACAAAGCCAACCATACCCCAAGTACCACAATTGCCAAGGAACATAAAGCAAATGTTAAATATGCTGTTCGCGGTTTAACGTGTGCGTATTCATAAGCTTCACTTTCTTGTTCTAATACTTGGTTGCGTCGTCTCGTTTCAAACTTGGCAATCAAACGAGCGCTAATTAGATAAATTACGATTAGTACAAGACTCGGAATACCAATCCAACCCAACATCGGGTGTAAGCCTTTACCCGCTAAAAATATTCCAGTCGCAGCAACACCCAACATTAAAGAGCCTAAACCAGCAGCCAAACCGTGACTAACTTGCGCTTGTTGGAAAAGCGGGCCTCCTCCGGTAATAATATCTAATATTGCCAGAATCACTAAATTGAACAAACAGCTACCAAAAATACCTCCTGCCGCTAAATCTGGTGCATCCAGATAATTAACCGCACTTATACCAGTAGCCAATTCCGGCAACGAAGTACTTCCAGCAAGTAAAATTGCACCAACCCAATTACGTCCTAAACCACTCTTCTCAGCCACCATATCGGCGCTTTGCGAAAGTTTTGAACTTACTGCTATCACTAGCGCTATACATATAATGACTTGAATCCAAAGCATTTAGGACTTCCCCTGGTTACGCTGTTTCTCAGATGATATGTTATTACTTCTCGACTCGAATTGTAAGGTGTTTATTCGTAATAGTTAACAGTTGATTAGGGATTGGGGATTGGTAATTGGTAATTGGTAATTGGGGATTGGTAATTGAGTTAGGAGTTAGAAATGACGAATTATCTCCCCACCCCTCACTCTCCGTCTTCTATATTCATCAAGCGAGGATAAGCTAAATTGTGCTTTGCGAACACTCGTTTTGCTCTTTTTGTCAAGTCAGTTTTGTAAATAAATTCGTCTCTTGCATCTAAAGGATAACTTTTAAGTTGAAACAAGGTTCCCCAGGGTTTTTCTTCTACGATTACTAAAATAGGAAGTTTTAAATAAGTGTATTTACTGGTATATGCCACTCTATATAAAATTTTTGTGACTAATTCAGGATCTACCTCATGAGCAAAGTAAAATTCCGCGATTACCTGGGCTTCTAACTCACCCATGTTGGCATTAGATACCGCATTTGTCCAAATTTTATTGTGGGGTATGGTAACAACGTTATCTTCTGGGGTTTGTAAGCGGATTCCCCTGAGTCCGTAACCAACCACCTCGCCGTAGAAATCTTCAATTTGAATGCGATCGCCAACTCGATAGGGTGCTTCAAATAAACCGACGATTCCGGCAATGATGGAACTTGCGTAATCTTTAAATGCAAAACCCAATGCCACAGCGACGGTACCCGTAACTGCAACTAAGTTATCTCGGGATAAGTTTAAAAATAAGTTCATTAACAATACGATGGTGAAAGTTAAAACCATCATTCTAAAGAAAGGTAAAAATTGCTTTACTCGCAATCGCCATTCTTTAGCAACTTGTTCGGATAACCAAATTACTAATTTATCAAAAACTTTGATAGTAATGTAGGAAATTGCGATGACAATCAGCCCTTGACTAATTTTCCAAGTCGTAATTTCTGTTATGATTTGTTTTGTTTGTTCGGCGGTTTCTTTGGCTGCATCATTGGCAGATTGAGCTAAAACAAGATTAATAAAATTGAAAAATAGAGTGTTCATATTTGTGAAGATGGGTAATGGGTAGATGAGGAGAGGGGGTAGAGGGGGTAGAGGGGGAAGAGGGGGAGACAAGGAGATGGGGAGAGAAAGATTTATAAACCGTTTGTTTGTAGTGTCCGCTCCGCAAGCTCCCTAGTTGTTTTTAATCCCCAATTAGCAATTAGCAATTAGCAATTCCCAATGCCCAATGCCCAATTACCAATTACCAATTACCAATTACCAATTACCAATTACCAATTACCAATTAATCTGATTCATAAATAATAAAGTTGTTATTTGCTAATTCACTTTTTAATCGGGGATAATGAATCGAGTTAATAGTTAGTATTCCACGTTTTTGCTCGATTAAACCCTTACGCCGCAACATTTGTACTTGACCTTTAACTAAAGTTTTTTCGTCTCCCAAACTCTCGCTGAGTGCGGATAAAGTTAAATCCCCATGTAACAATAAAGAATATAAAATATAGTGTTCCTCTGGATTTAAACGCGGTAGATTAGGTAATTCGGGATTTTGCGCTTCCAGGATTTCTTCAGTTTTTTTGTTTTCTTCGTTGTCTTCTTTATCTGTATCTTTATCTTGATAGCGTATTGAACTTAAAAATATTTGTACGGCTACAGTATTTACACCTTCACTTAGATCCGCTAATTTTTGAAAATATCTACTTTGATAAGTTTCATTTTCTTCTGAATTAGAAAACTCTATATTAGGCTTAGAAAAATGAATATCAAATTCAGAAACAATTGGTTCAAACCATGCTTGTAGTTGTTCGGCAGTAAGTCTGGGTAGCTCTAAATATTCACCACAGTAAGCTTTCAAGTGAGAAACATGATCGAGGTATTCCCAACCTACTTTACCCCCACCAATTACCCAAAATCGAGAATCATCTTGAAGCAGCACATCTTGTAAATAATCAATTCCTTCCAAACCATCAACGCAGCGTAAAAAACACCAGCTTAAATTAGAAATAACAACAACTTCCTGCTGTTTTGATTCTGCTGTTACCAATCCTCTACCTAATTGCTGCCGTAATTTTGTTGGAATATCTTCAGCTTTTTCTGGTCTACCCATCCATTGTAAAGGTCGCAGTGGTATTTCTCGTTCCGATGCCCAATCTTGTAAGCTTTCAGTTAAAGTACGCGATACAGTTGTTACGGGAGAACTCAAAATAACCACAGAATTATCAGCCACTTCGGGATTGCTGCGCCATTTCTCGAAAGCTTCATCTAACTTTGACTGAATCGCTTCCATATCCGGATTATCGGTAGGTAGCTTATCGACAGCTGCAACTAATTTAGATGCAAGAGAAGGTGGTAACTCAATTAGGGATTTCTCAGGCTCTTGTGTTTCTTGCTCATCAGTCGAAAATCTAGACAGTAAAGTCTTCCGACGATCGAGGAACCAGGTTTCAAATCGATTAAAAAGTGTACCCATTCCAGCTATTTTTCCCAGCTTGGTTATGAGTATCTTACCGTAATGAGTAGCGAGCAGTAAGCAGTGAGCAGTAAACAGTAAAAAATGGCTAGTTACCACTAACAACTAACCTTCAAAGCTGATAATTATGCAACCAATCGGAAAATTCTTCCCCAGTCATCTGTTCTGGCTTTTCTTCCTTTTCTCTCTTCAATTTCTCGCTTTCGGTTTCGTAGTAGCGCATTTCTCCTCTTGCACTGCGAGTTTGAATAATTTTTAGCCGAGGAATGCGACGCTGTTCGTAATTAGCAAAAGCTTCACCGAAATCAGATGCATTTGATAAGCAGTCTGCTAGCACCCATGCATCTTCAAAAGTAGTGTTTGAACCTTGCCCTAAAGCAGGAGCCATTGGGTGTGCTGCATCACCGAGCAAAGTTACTTTATTCTTACTCCAAGAATCTAAGGGCAATCGATCGCAAATTCCTCCTTCTAAAATTCTTTCAGATGGAGTTGCTTCTACCAAAGTACGTAATGGTTTTCCCCATTCAGCTATTTTGTTTAATACGCGAGTTTTTGCTTGATCTTTATTTTTAGAAAGAGAATAATCCGATGATTTTTGGCGATAAAGCCAAGCAATATCTCCATCACCAACATTTAACAAGTACATAAATTCCCTATGTGCTGTAACAAAACCCAACTCACCGGGTTTTAATACTTGTTGGTTAGATTTAATTACAGCACGCCAAGACATACTATTTAAAAAACGAGGTTCGCCATCTGCAATTAAATTTTCCCTAACCGCAGATTTGATTCCATCAGCACCAATTAGTAAATCGGTGCGAACTGTTTCTTTGTTATCAAAATATACATCTACACCTTCATCATTTTGGGAAAAACCAGTACAGCGATGATTGAGATGAATAATGTTTGTAGGTAATTTTGATGCTAAAATTTGCTGCAATCGCCACCACCAAACTGTTATTAAAGGAAAGCCATATTTATCTTCAAATCTATTATTAGTTTGGTTAGTGCGAATAGTTTCACCTTGAGTATTTTTTAAAACAGTTTGTTTTACGTGACAACCAGAATTTTTAATTGATTCAACTATCCCAGGTTCAATTGCATCTAAACTTTTCAAACCATTTGGCAGCAAACCCAAGCCGCCACCTACAGGACGAAAATCTTGGGCTTTCTCGTAAACTTGAACGTTATAGCCTTTTTTGTGCAGCGCGATCGCACAAGCTAAACCTCCCAAACCAGCACCTACAATAGCTATTCTCATAGTGAACAGTTAACAGTGAGCAGTGAGCAGTTAACAATTATTGGATTCTAATTAAATAATAACAATTAAGCGACTTACAAAAAATAATTTATCCAAAATAATCGTAGTGCGTTCGCCATAGAATGTACCTTTCTCACTTGAGATATATAGCTTTTAGAAACCAGATTTATTTTTGTGAAAACATAATTATTGCGTTTTGCAATCAACAAGAAACCTGGTTTGCGGAAACTGCTGCAAGATGTGAATAACAACTAATAGCCAACAACCAATATTAAAAAAAACACCCAGCCAACCAATTAGTTACTAGGTGTAAAAATTCAAAAACCTATTTAACTGTTCGCTGTTAACTGATTTAAGCAATGCTATCAATCTTGATAACGATATCATTGAAATCTTTATCGCCACCACCGGGTAAATCTTCAAAACCGAAGGTGTTACTATCCAACAACTTGATATGGTCAAAATTTCCGTCGTCGCTGTTAGCACCCAAGTATGGAAAGTAAACTTCTGCTGCACCGCTTAGTGCTTCGGATAAATTACCATCAGCAATGATTACGGGAACCACAATAGAACCTGCACTAAATTCAAAACTTCCACTTTCTGTGTTGTCGTCGCTGATGGAGAATTCAGGAGAAACCAAGTTGCTCAAAGCTGCTGCCATATAACCTTCGTCACCAACTTCTACGCCGCCAACACTACCGTTGATATCGTCAACTTTGTAGAAGTAAACTTCATTATCGAAATCAGCTTCTCTGCTTATGGTGAAGTTTACTGTTGCTTTATCGGTGAAGCCACGTAAGTCAATTATCTCAATCGTAGTTCCATCAACATCTGTAGTAAATATTTCATTCTCCCCAGATGCTTCGAGGGTAGCAATTTCGTAAAGTGTGGTGGTTTTGCTTTCTTCGTTAGCAACTGCCAACATTGCTTCACCGTTAGGGCTTTCTTCAGCCGCAATAAATTTCAATCCTTCAGGAGCAATATCTCCTTGGGTACGAATATATTGATTAAATTTTGGTGCGGTTGGGTTGCTCAGATCGTAAACTAGCACGCCACCACCAGCACGTTCTAAACCAACGAATCCGTAAGGCTTTCCATCTATAATTCCTACGGTGACAGATTCAGGTTCGGCACCTTTATCATCGGAGCGTTCGTCAAACTCCTCTGATACTCCATCGTTAGCATTAAAGAGTTCGGGAGTTTGAGATGCAAGAATTTGAGCGATTTGATCGCCGCTATCAAATACTTGGTTGCCAAATTCATCCCAAATCGAGAAGGAACGAGCGCCATAACTGAAGATTTGGTCAACGTCGCCATCTCCATCAGTATCGCCCATCGTTGTAGTGGTTTTGAGACGACCAAGATTTTCATCTGCTTGTAAGGTAGCAGCGTCAGGGAAAACTGTAGGATCGAGTTGTAAATCTTTGACTCGCGTTTCTTCGCTAAAACCACCGTAATCTCTTGCATCACCTTCGTTAGCTGTAATGTAGTAAGTCTTACCATCTACTTCAAAGCTATCGATTGCATCTGGCTGATACATTCCCAAAGTGGGATGATTTTGAATGTCAATACTGTCATCTTTATCGCTCGCATCAAATTTATTCCCTCCATCAAAATCGATAATTCCTAATACAACTGGTGTGGGGTTAGGATTTACCGGAACTGTTCCGTCAACGGGAATATCTTCGTCAAGTAAACCAAAGTCGTTGTCATTAAGAACGGCCAAACGACCATCATCTAAAATAGCTAAACCTTCGGGTTTGTCACCAGCTTGATAACCAATTGAAGGTAGGTTTGTAACTTTGATCTTGTTGACAAAATTGATGCCTTGAGCTTCTAATTCATCAGCGGTGTGTTGCTCAAGAGTTTTTCCTGGTAACAAGGAAGTAGTATTAAGGACGTTAGTTGCACCTTTGAGGTCAATTTCAAAAATGAACTTATCCGCATCCGCACCAACTTCCGAATCGCGCTCGATAACCTGGAATTTTCCGTCACCGGAGTAAACCGCGTCACCAATTTTATCAACTCTTCCACCAGGACGAACTGCTGGATCTTCGAGTAAGTAAACGTATTCCGAAACTGCTTCACCTGTAGTAGGATTAATACCCAAAATCCGAATTACATCGGAAGCGTTAGAAGCTGCGCGATCTGGATTTGCTAAAGGAGTCTGGATAAATGCGTAGAGAATATTTTCGTCAGTATCCAGAGCTACAGCTTCAAAACCACGATTGCTGCGGCGATTGGAATATTCTTCCGGTAAAGTTTCTGCTCCGTAGGTTCCTGCGGCTTGACCACCTAATGCACCAGTTCCCGATGGTACAAAGCGTTCAATTAATTTACCAGTAGAATCAAAATTGTAAATAGCCGGACGGTATTCATCAACCATCCAGAAGCTACCGTCAGGAGCAATGACAACACCTTCTAAGTCAGCACCAAATTCGTCATAACCGAGCAGATTACCAAACAAATCTACAGGTTCTTCATCAACTCCAGCAATGTTAGGACGACCAGTAATAGGAGTTGTGCCGTCTTTTCTGGTTAATAAAACTTCCGATAAATTTTCGATTGCACCAGTAGATTCGTTAAGTTCAAACTTGACAACTCGTGCTTGATAGTCTGGTAAAGCAAAAGGACGCTCGTCATCACCGTCACCGTTTACATCTCCAGAATTACCATTTGGACCTCGATCGGGAACGGTAACAAATTTTAAGTTACCATTCTCAGTCCCTTCATAAAAAAGACCTGATAAACCACCAAGTAAAATATCTTGTCCTGCGGTAGTTTCGGTAGAATCTTCGGGATTTGTTGTAGCAGTTGTACCGAGTACGGATAAATTAGAGAACTCGTATTGTTTAAGGGTTGGTTGACCTTTGCTGTGGTTTTTGTAACCTAAAGGTAAAACATCTTGTACGGTTGCAGTTTCAATATCAACAACTGCGATCGCGTTGTTTTCTTGCAGGGTAATAACTGCTGTTTTACCGTCTCCTGATATCGCAACGTATTCTGGTTCTAAATCTTGAGCAACAGTTGCATTTGGCCCATAAATCCGCACGCCTTTATTAATTAAAGCTTGCTTTTGGTCGTTGAAACCCGTAAAATCTGCTGTTGTTACTGTAGCGCTAGCAACTCCATTGGAAATATCAACTATGCTAATAGAACCATTCGGATCTACAGTATAATCATCATTTGGTTCGCCTTCATTCGCGACAATTACCTTATTACCATCGGCGGTAAAGGTAAGCATATCGGGAAGCGCACCAACTGTAACAGAATTTTGGAATACACCATCAGCATTGTAGAAAGCAACTACACCACTATCTTGCTTGGTATCAGCTTCAACAGCTACAGCAATAATCCCGTTTTTAACTGCAACGCTATTAGAACCACCACCGATAGTTGTAATATCAATTTCACCAAACTTTGTAGGGTTAGTTGGGTTACTAATATCGATAATTTCAACGGTGTCCCCAGTAGTTATAAATAACCTTTGAGTAGTTGAATCGTGTGCAACAATTTCCGCACCATTTTCACTTGTAAAAGTACCGATTTGACTAAGATTAACTTTATTCATTTTTTCTTCAGGCTAATGATAATTAATGAATGGTTCGTAATTGTTAGCTATAAAAAAAGCAACAGTTAAACCACAAGTATTAAAGAAGTTACCACTAGTTGAAATTACAGCCAAGGATTGTAAGTTACTTTTGTTATATGAATAACAATTGCTTAATCAAAGCATAATTTAATGTTAATAAAAGAGGTTCGTAGTAGTGCTTTAGCGCCTCCGATCGGAAGCGTTAAAACGCAAACTACGAACCTAAAAAAAACTAGTAAACTACCTGCTTACCAATACTCCACCACATTAATTGTGCGGGGTATCTGGGAGCGTCTCGCTCGCTAGTTGTCACGAGGGAGCGAGACGCTCCCACTGCGAATGTTTTACCCAGCAAAATTAATATAACCGCAAAGGGCGCAAAGAGCGCGGAGAGAAAAAATATTGGAGAGTTAAAAAGTTTATTGACCTATCTATTTTATGGGACAGACCACTAATGGGAACAATAAATGAGATTTGCAGCATACAAATTTTGACACCTACCAAAAATCTAATGCTATTATGATAACGATTATCATTATTAGTTTTTTTTATGGAAAGTAATCCACCACACTTGTTGAGGAAAATCGATTTAGCAATTATCGGTGCTGGGGGCCTCACGCTCTAACTTTAGTTACTCATCTGCTACAAAAACGTCAAAAAATCCGTTCCAAAATTGCCGTATTTGATCCAAGTGGAAAATGGATGAGTCGGTGGGAGCATCAGTTTGCAGCATTGGAAATACCGCATTTACGTTCTCCTGCGGTTCATCATCCAGATCCAAATCCTTTTGCTTTACGTAAGTTCGCAGAGAATCGCTCTAATGAATTTTTTCCTCCCTACGATTTACCGGGAACTCGATTATTTAACGATTTTTGTCAGGATGTAATTCGTAGTTGGGATTTAGAAAATACAGTTCGAGGTGAAAAGATTACTCGAATTCAACCGTTAAATAATCCTTTTGGATCGCAGTTTCGTTTGTGGTTGGGTTCTGGAAAATCAATATTAGCTCGTCGGGTAGTATTAGCAACTGGTAGCAGTCAACTACAAACACCTAATTGGGTAAACCAAATTAATCAAAATTATCCCGAAGATAAACTTTGTCATTCAACAACAGTAGATTTACGTAAACTACATTTAGCTGGTGAAAAAGTCTTGATTATTGGTGGAGGGTTAACAAGCGGACATTTAGCGGTAGGTGCAATGTCTCGTGGAGCCGAAGTGCAGATATCAATGCGACGACAGTTACAGGAAAAGATATTTGACGCGGATGCTGGTTGGTTGGGACCAAAATATCTCAAAGGATTTTTTGCAGAACCAGATTTTGAAAAGCGTTTTGAAATGATTCAACAAGCGCGAAATGGCGGTTCTATGACTCCTGCAATGGTAACGCAGCTAAGACGACAAATGCATAATGGTAAGTTGAGAATTCAGGAAAACACGCAAGTTGTTGGGGCTGAATGGACGGATAATCAATGGTTAGTAAAATTTACTGATGGGGAGCAAAAACGATTTCATCGCATTTGGTTATCTACCGGAACCCGATTCGATGTCAATTCCGAACCTTTATTAAAGGAAGTTTTACAAGCATATCCAATACCTGTCATCAATGGTTTACCCGTGTTAGATGATAACTTACGTTGGCGCGGTTGTTCGTTATTTATTATGGGTGGGTTAGCGGCTTTACAAATCGGGGCCGACAGCGAGAAATTTATCAGGTGCAAGAATGGCAAGTGATAAAATGCTTAAGGCGATTATTAAATCTGATGTAGTTCAAAATCAAGCTAAAATTGCTTGAGTCTTCTAAAACTATCAAGAAAAAGATATTGAGTTTAGAAAGAGCGTGTACTCCGAAATTTTAAAATCTTTGGTTTATACTACTCCATAGAGCGTCAGCGATAGATTTAGCTGAGGAACGTTAAAAACTATGATGATTCCAAAATGAACAGATTGCGGTAGCATGATTTAAGTCTACTACCGGGTCAATTTATATACTGTTTTATAGGAATCATTATGGTAAATACCTCAACAACTTTCCCAGATATCAAAAACCATTGGGCGCGTAAATTTATTGAAGCTCTGGCAACGCGAAGAATTTTAAATGGTTATCCCGATGGTAGTTTTCGTCCCAATAACTCAGTAACGAGGGCAGAGTTTGCTGCAATTGTTACTTCAACTTTTCATCAAATCCCCAAGAAGCGGGACTATATACCTTTTGTTGATGTTCCAAGAAATCATTGGGCATTTTCTGCAATTAAAAAGTCTTACGAAACAGTTTTTATTACCGGATTTCCTAATCGTGAATTTCGCCCTAAAAATCGCATCACGCGGGCAAATGCTTTAGTCTCAATTATCAGCGGTTTGGGATTTACTAGCAGTGTCGATCGGGATTTATTAACCGCTTTACCACAAATATATCGGGATTACGATCAAATTCCAGACTACGCAAAAATAGCTATGGCTATCTCTACAAAAGCGGGTTTGGTTGCAAGTCATCCAGATATTACATTACTAAATCCCACTTTAGCAGCGACTCGTGCAGATATTTCTGTCTTTGTTTATCAAGCTTTAGTTTATTTAGAAGAAGCTGAAAAAATTGCATCTGATTATTTAGTTTATCCACAATCTGTAACGCCAAATCCAGATAAAACTCGTGAATACGACATTATTTGTTTCGGTGATGAAGTTCCTGGTGTTTTAAGTTTGGTATGTGCTTCGCGGGAATATCATCGTCGCACTGGTAAATATCCGCGCAGCTTATTATTATTTAAAGGAAATTCTCAATTAGGAATTGGCGGACATTTGGTTAGAGGTGGTTTATCTTATCTCGATCGTTCATCCGTTCCTATTTCAATCCGTCAGCAGTACGATTTAGATACTTTCGGAGATTCACCGGCAATTTATGATGAATTTCTGGAACGTTCTGGAGTTTATCAAATCGCTTTAGATCCGCAAAATGCTAATCTTACTTTACGTCAGATGTTGCTTGAAGTAAGAGCTAATATTTTAAGTAATGCGGAAATTAAGTCGGTAATTAAAGAAGGAAATAATATTAGTGTTGTTGAATTAATTCGAGGTGAATTTTACAAAGCAAATTATTTTATTGACTGTACTGTAAATGCCGAGTTAGCACAATTTGCTGGAGTTAAGAAATTAAGAGGTTTTGAAACATTTGGTTTGCCCGATTCCGAATTATCGGTAACTTTAACTTTTCAAACTAAAGGATTAACTGTAGATAGATTAAAGCAGATTGAATATGAATATTTAGAAGGTTTCACGGATCGAGCTAATACCGAATTTCAAAACTTACTTAATATTGCTGCTGGTAATAATTCAGATTTTGCCGATTACCTGAGACAAGATCTAATTGATAAAAATGGCAACTTGAAAACGATGTACGCGGGTAGAGACTACATCGATGTTCGCTCCAAAGCTTTATCAATTGCTTATCATAGCTTCCGAGGGACTCCACTATATCTACAAACCAGCGGAAGTATTCTTGATAATGGCAATATCGCGATTTTAAATAACAATACATTGTCTTGGAATGCTTTATTGTTCGATGTTAATGCAACACAAGCAGAAAATTTAGCCAGAAATAAAGCTTTACCGACATCCGCAATGCTTGGGGAAATGGAATTTGTCGCTCAGTGGTTTAAAAATATTGGTGCTACTGAAATAATTCCAGCTTCCGAATTATACATTCGTCATGCAGGAAATGTTACCGGAGTCGTAGAACCTTTAACGGGAGCAGAAATGCTTGCTGGAGGAGTTCCAGAAAATGAAGCTTTAGGAACTTTTGGCTACCATTTTGATATTCGTGGAGGTATCAAAGGTTTGGGTAATAGAGCTTTGGAAAAAGGATTAGAGCAATTTAGTTTACATTTACCACCGTTATCCAACTTTGGTATTCAACACGCTTTAGTAAAAGATGTTCCAAATCTTGCTGTTATCAGCCCCGCTTCTGGATTTGAAGGTTATGCTTGCTCCGCTGGTAGAATCGTTGAATTTAACTGCGGTGTTGGGCAAGGTGTTGGAATTGGAATTGGTATTGCATTATCTGAAAATCGTAATTTGGCAGAAATTTCTAATTTAGAAGTGCGGGAAGTTTTGGTAGATACGCAGCGTTTACCGAAGATATATGGAGTTAGCTATATTGAGCAAGCGCGGGAATTGGATGTTTTTGAGAACTTGATTGCTTGATGTATTTGTGGAAATTGATATCAGTTCCTTTTCATAAGAAAGGTTCAATAAATGCAGAGGAAATTAATGATGTAGAACTTAAGAATAAATTGGATTTATTAAAAATTCAAGGGTGGGAAGTAGTTAGAATGCTTGCTATTACGCGCAATGATGGTACATTCTTTGATTTTTTAATAGAATTAAAGTGTGAAGTGATTCCCTTCCCTGTGTTACGGCGAGGATTTTACCCAATTTTTAAACTACGATAGCAAAATATCAAAAGAAGAAAGCGATAAATCGCTTACTACGAACCTATGAAAAATTGCACAGCAAAAAACGCCTCCCGATTGCTCGGAAGGCGTTTTCTATAAGACGTAAAATTTTACGTCTCTACAATATTAAATTTTTAACCGTTGATTGCGGGAGCGCTGATTGCTACAGGAGCAGTTTCGCCAGCAGCCAAATCAAGTGGGAAGTTGTGAGCGTTACGCTCGTGCATTACTTCCATACCCAAGTTAGCTCTGTTCAATACATCAGCCCAGGTGTTTACAACTCTACCGCTAGAATCGATTACAGACTGGTTGAAGTTGAAACCGTTCAAGTTAAACGCCATTGTGCTGATTCCCAAAGCGGTAAACCAGATTCCTACTACAGGCCATGCTGCTAAGAAGAAGTGCAAGCTACGGCTGTTGTTGAAGGAAGCGTATTGGAAGATCAAACGACCAAAGTAACCGTGTGCAGCTACGATGTTGTAAGTTTCTTCTTCTTGACCGAATTTGTAACCGTAGTTCTGAGATTCGGTTTCGGTTGTTTCACGTACCAAGGAGCTTGTTACCAAAGAACCGTGCATTGCACTGAACAAGCTTCCGCCGAATACACCTGCAACACCTAACTGGTGGAAGGGGTGCATCAAAATGTTGTGTTCAGCTTGGAACACGAACATGAAGTTAAAGGTACCAGAAATACCTAAAGGCATACCGTCAGAGAAAGAACCTTGTCCAATTGGGTAGATCAAGAATACTGCGGTTGCTGCTGCTACTGGAGCAGAGAAAGCAACACAGATCCAAGGACGCATACCCAAGCGGTAAGATAATTCCCACTCACGACCTAAGTAGCAAAATACACCAATTAGGAAGTGGAAACATACCAACTGGTAAGGACCACCGTTGTACAACCACTCATCTAGAGAAGCTGCTTCCCAAATTGGGTAGAAGTGCAAACCAATAGCGTTAGAAGAAGGAACAACAGCACCGGAGATGATGTTGTTTCCGTAGATCAACGAACCTGCAACAGGCTCGCGGATACCATCGATGTCAACAGGAGGTGCTGCAACAAAAGCGATGATGAAACAGGTGGTAGCAGCTAAGAGGGTAGGAATCATCAACATACCAAACCAACCGATGTATAAACGATTGTTGGTGCTGGTGATCCATCCGCAGAACTGTTCCCACGCACTGGCGCTCTCGCGTCTTTGTAATGTGGTTGTCATGGTTCGGATAATTGCGTTTTGTTTTATGTATGTGTAAGCTGTTTTGCTTACCTATATTTATACATTAGAGCATATTTTACGTTTTGTAAAGCTTTTTTAATAAAGTTTGTCTTATACGACTCATTAGTTTATGTTATCAGCGAACAAATAAGGATGGGGCAGTATGAAAAAAACAAGGGAGCAAGATGCTCCCACTACAGATGGCTTTATAATTCTTCACTCATAACTCATAACTCCTAACTTTTCTTTCCCTCATCACCTCAACCAGGTGGCCACTTCATTTGTCTTCCACCAAGGATGTGTATATGTAAGTGATGAACTGTTTGTCCGCCGTCGGAGCCGGAGTTAATTACTGTACGATAGCCGTTGGTTAATCCGGCTTCTTCGGCGACTTTTTTGGCGGTTAATAAAAGATGTCCCATCAAATCTCGATCTTCGGGGGAAGCGTCGGCTAGTTTGGGTATCGGTTTTTTGGGGATAACTAATATATGGACGGGTGCTTGAGGGCTAACGTCTTTGAAGGCTAGTGCTAAGTCATCCTCATAAACAATGTCGGCTGGGATTTCTTTTCTAATAATTTTGCCGAAAATTGTGTCTTGTGCGGTCATTTCTTATTTGTTGTCATTGCTCAATATCAATTGTTAATCATAGAACGAACCGTTCAAAAATTAAGAATCTACCGTTTCTAATGCCAGTGGTAGTTCTGAATGCTGAAAACTTTGTTCTCTAGAACTTGCCAGTAACTTGGTTTCAGGAATCATTCTAGGCTTCGACGCTAATTTAAAAAATTCAAGCATCCGAATAAAGCTGTATGTAGGATCTGGTAGATATGCAACTTTTCCAGAACGAATAGTTATGCCGTGACGACTGGATGATTGAAAAGCATGGTGGAGATTATGCCAGCCTTCACCCAAGGTTAGAAATGCTACGAAGGCATTATTTCGACTGAATTCATCAGTGATAAACGGGCGATCGCCTACAATATGAGAGAGTGAGTTAACGGTTTGAACTCCGTGAAATAACAGAGTTGTGCTGAGAAAAAATGCACCGAGATATTCAACACCACCGATGAAATAAGAAAGCGTTGCCAAGGCTAGTACTGGTACGAAGTGCAAACGGTCAATTACTTTTAAAACTTTGTCATTCTCAACATCCTTGGGCAGTTTAGCAGGTAAAAACTCTGGTGATAATAGCCAACCCCCTTGTGACCAATAAAATGCTCGAATTCCTTGAAACCGGGTGTTAGGAGAATGAGCATCAAGTTCTTTGTCGGAATGTTGATGATGATTCACGTGATGCGCTTTCCACCAACTTGGCCCCATTTGCCCCGCCGATGCTGTCACAATACATCCCAACCACAGAACTAAAGCAGGAGCCTGATAGCTTTTATGGGTAAGCAACCTATGGTAAATAGCGGTTGTTCCTAGCATTCGGATTAGGTATAAAAATACAATCCATACAACAGCGCCCCACGACAAACCAGTTTTGAAAACTAGCAACGAACCGAAATGACCGGAAATAATCAGTATTGGACCGATTACATAAGAAACAATCGTGAGTGGCGAATACTGCCTCATTTTTTCTTTTACTGTCCTGAAAGTATTAATAAAGAAGCCATTAAAAGATTGATTACGCAGAATAATTCCGTATAATCACTTCTAAAGACAGTAGTTGAGAACAAGTATTAATACAAGCAATTTGTATTGGGGTTGGATGTTGAAAATTTCTTTGTAACGAAAATTATTTAGTTAACGCTCCGCAGGTTTGACAAGAAAAGGATAAACAATATCTAGAACTAATACGATTAATGCATGAATCGGTATAATCAGTAAAAATGCCAAAAACGATATCGCAATTATCGCAGCTTCAATAATGGGGGAACGCGGTTTCAACCAGTCGAAAGCGGAGTCTAAAAAGTTTGTAACTTCTTCTTTTCCTTCGACGCACAACCAAGGGCTGTGAGCTACTATTAAATGTTCGGCTCCCCAACTGCGAACGGTATTAAGAGAATTACGTAAAGATTCGCGGTTGAACATATTAGCTAACTGCATTCCGCGTGGGGTATGCTTATACATTTGGTTTAACCGAGCAGTGAAGCGGGAAAATGAAGAAAATACTGCGGGATCGAAATCCATAATCATATCGGTGAAAACTACGGTGTTCGACTCGCGATGAAAAAAAACAATTTCATCCACCAATCCATTACCCGAACCAAAAATGCATCGATCTATTTCGTTACTCCATTCGGATTCTGGCTCGTCTGTAGAAAGGGTTTTGTAGAAAGTTAAGTCTTTGCGCTTTGAATCTAGTCGCGGTGATGCATAAAGTCTCGCTTCTGGATATGCTTGTCCCCAATCTCCCATATGCAAGTGGTGAATGTTATTTGGCGAAACGATATATTTTACAGTTCCAAGGGCATCAATATCGGTGCGGATATCGTCAGTAATACGGATTGGAGAAATAATAAAAAGGCTGTTGTGTTTGAGACGGATGACAACTGCGCGATGGGTATAGGGATACTTAGGTTGCATCGGAGGGCGGTAGCATATGCAGTCGGAAGCCTCAATTGTCCAGATGTTGGTGGCTACTTTTGCTAAACCGCTTTTAGTTTCGTTGGGAATTGGGCGGAAAGTTTGAGTTTGCATAACAGAATTTCTCTTAGCCTATATTTAAGTAAAACTGAAGAATAAAGATAAATAGGGAATTTCGCGAGATGATTTAAAGTTCTTTTATTTTATGCAATTTGTAGGTTGGGTTAGACACGAGCAGACAAACTTGATTTGTAACGAGGATTTATGAATCGTGTCGTAACCCAACATTGCGGTTGCTCCTAAAAATTATGTTGGGTTAAGCGCTATTATAGATTTCTTATAAAAACTAATTTATTCGTGCGCCGTGAAGCTAACCTACAAATACAAGCTTCGTTTTTATCGACAAGCCATACAAAATAATTTTCAGCTATAACTGATGAGTTAAATGTTTTTATACTAATCGGTTATATAAATATGCTTGCTAGAGTTTGGAGTGCATCAATTGTCGGCATCGATGCCATCAAGGTGGGTGTGGAAGTCGATGTTTCGGGTGGTTTACCGGCGATTGTGATGTTGGGTTTACCCGATAGTGCGGTGCAGGAATCAAAGGAAAGGGTAAAAGCAACTTTGAAAAATGCAGGTTTTGCTTTCCCTATGCGTAAGATTGTAATTAACTTGACTCCTGCCGATTTACGTAAGGAAGGACCTTGTTTTGATTTGCCTATCAGCGTGGGCATTTTAGCAGCTTCGGATCAAGTTAATCCCGATTTGCTTGGTGATTATTTATTCCTTGGGGAAGTCTCGTTAGATGGTAGTTTGCGCCCTGTGGCTGGTGTATTACCGATCGCTGCTGCGGCGCAAAACATGGGAATCACGGCTTTAGTGGTACCTGCGGATAATGCTCAAGAAGCGGCAGTTGTCAAGGGATTAGATGTTTATGGTTTTGAAAATGTCTCTGATGTGGCTAATTTTTTAAATAATCCTGCACGTTATAAACCTGTAGAACTTGATGAAACTATAGAAACTTCATCTGACGATGCGACACCTGTTTACAATTTGGATTTAAAGGATGTCAAAGGACAAGCTCATGCACGTCGTGCTTTAGAAATCGCTGCTGCTGGAGGTCATAATTTAATTTTTGTTGGGCCACCTGGTAGCGGTAAAACCATGTTGGCAAGGCGTTTACCTCATATTTTGCCTCCGTTGGGTTTTGATGAATCTTTGGAAGTCACACGTATTTATTCGGTAGCTGGCTTATTGAAAAATCGCGGTACATTAATTCGCGATCGCCCTTTTCGCAGTCCCCATCATTCGGCGAGTGGCCCCTTCTTTGGTGGGTGGTGGCAGCTATCCCCGCCCTGGCGAAATTTCTTTATCACATCGAGGTGTACTTTTCCTAGATGAGTTAACAGAATTTAAAAGAGATGTTTTAGAATTCCTGCGTCAACCTCTTGAAGATGGGCAAGTAACTATTTCCCGCACCAAACAATCTGTCATGTTTCCGGCGCAGTTTACCTTGGTGGCGAGTACCAATCCCTGCCCCTGCGGCTTTTACGGCGATACCATCGAACCCTGTACCTGTTCCCCTAGTAAAAGAGAAAATTATTGGGGCAAGTTATCGGGGCCGTTAATGGATAGAATCGATCTACAAGTTGCGGTAAATCGTTTGAAACCCGAAGAAATTACCCAGCAACCCAATGGAGAAACATCGGCAACCGTTAGAGAAAGAGTTTTAATTGCACGAGAGCGAGCCTCTAAAAGATTTGCAAAAGAAAAAACTGTACGCTGCAATGCTCAAATGCAAAGTCGTCACTTACAGAAATGGTGCAAATTAGATGACGCATCTCGCAATTTATTAGAAATGGCTATCCGAAAATTAAGTTTATCAGCAAGAGCAAGCGATCGCATTTTAAAAGTAGCAAGAACTATTGCAGATTTAGCTGGTGATGAAAACTTGCAGCCCCATCATGTTGCCGAAGCAGTTCAGTATCGCACCATAGATAGAATGCAATAATGAAATGGGCATGGGGCATTGGGGATAGGGCATTGGGGATTGGTAATGGGTAATTGGTAATTGGTAATTGTTAATTATTTTTACTCTACCCCCTCTACCCCCTCTCCCCCCTCTCATCTTCTTAAGTATAATTACTTCCATCTTTACGCAGAGTTGATACTAATCTAAAATAGTTAAATTCGTTCATTGCAGAACCATAGATGGATTGGAGTAGCTTGCTGCGAAGTTTACAATCGGACTTTATCAAGCGTTTGGCTGATGGTTGTTTGCTGCATTGTCAAAGTGTCGGTCAATATAGCGAGCTAAGTATTATATCTGGGGAGAGGTTAAAACAGCTACGCGAGTTTTGCTGGATGATGGCGGAAAAATATAAGCGCGTTTCTTCAGTGCGCGATGTTTTTGTTAGCTATCTTAAGGGAAAGTTGGGTGAGGAAGTTGTAAAAGAAAGGTTGGCTGATTTTATTACCGAGGTAGATTATGAAAAACGCTTCGGTGGTGATGGTAATGTTGATTTTACGTTGACTGCTAATCCTTTAATTGGGATTGAAGTGAAATCTCGTCACGGTTATTTTAATAAGGTAAGATGGTCGGTTTCTGTTGACGAAGTACAAAAAAATGCGGTTATTGTTTGCGTTTTAATTCAGGAAGAGGTAAATGAAGCGCAATCTAAATATAATCTGGTTTTGGCTGGGTTTTTACCAACTGAAATGATTAAGTTGAGAACTGGTAAAATCTCTTTTGGAATTGAGCAGTTATTTTATGCTGGTGGGTTACGCTCTTATTTAGAACATTTACAGGCTTCTACAAGTTATATTTCTCCTCAGCAGCAATTATTTAATAAACCAGCAAACCAGAATTTTATTACGTCAGTTAAAACTGAAGAAAATTTAAATCAACTTTATATTCAGCAGGGTGATGAATGTTTTGAAAAAAAGCTTTATGATGCTGCGATTGAGAATTACACTCAAGCGTTACAAATTCATCATGGTGATGCTACTACTTTTTACAAGCGCGGCAATATTTTTTATTATTTGAAAGATTATAGTCAAGCAATTGCAGATTTTACTCAAGCAATTAATGTAAATCCGAATTTTGCTAAAGCTTATATAAAAAGCGGTTTGACTCGATGTAAGTTAGCAGATTATTACGGAGCTATTGAAGATTATACTCAAGCGATTAGAATTAATTATTACGATGCGGTAGCTTTTCAAAACCGTGGTGATATTCGTTCTTTTCTCGGTGATAGTCAAGGTGCAATTGAAGATTATACTCAAGCTAAAAAAAATAATCCTCATTTATTAGAAAAAACATTAGAAAAGCAGAAAATTATTTCTGATAGCGATGATAATTCTACAGTAGATGATAATACAAATAATTTAGAGCTTGAAAATCATCAACGTGCTATTGAAGTTTTCACACAAGTAATTGAAATTAGTCCCGATGATGCAGTCGGCTACAAAAAGCGCGGTAATGCTCGTTGCGATTTGGGAGATTATTTACAAGCAATTGAAGATTTTACAAAAGCAATTCAGATAAATCCTTATGATGCAGATGCTTATTTTTATCGCGGTAATGCTTTTTACGAGTTGGGAGATAAACCCGAAGCAATTGAAGATTACACTCAAGCAATTAAAATAAATGACAGCGATGCGGATGTTTATATTAATCGCGGAAATGTGCGAGATGAATTAGGAGATACCCAAGGGGCAGTTGCAGATTTTCATGTAGCAGCAGATTTATATCAGAAAGTTGGTAAAGTTCAAGAATATCAGGATACGAGAGAAAAGATTTTGGATTTGGAAATTGAAGAATCTTTGGATGTTTTGGATTTTTGACAATTATCAATTATCAATTATCAGTTGAGAGAAAATAATCTTGTAGGGTGTGTGACGCTTCAATAAATTTTGTTGGTAATTTAATCGCTTTTAGCATCACGCTTTGTTAAACTATAGCGATTTTCGGTTGAGTCCAATACACTCACAACCTCACCCCCGTCCCCTCTCCTTAATAAGGAGAGGGGTGTCCGATAGGACGGGGTGAGGTCAAATTTGTATTGCATCCAAGTGAAAACTGCTATATTGAATTGCTAACAGTTTTTTTCGTATATATTCTTGTTGCTGCTTGTAGTACAATTTTTGCCGCAAACCCACATCTAATTGTTGAGTTTCCAGTCTAAAAGTTCTACTTCCTATAGATTTAACCATGATGTAGCCCGAAATTAATTCATGTAATATTAATTATTCTACAAAAGCTAATAAAAATCATTTTGGTTCTAAAAAACGTTTAATAGTCATAACAATATAATCTCCTTTTATATACTTTGAAATCAATCCTACAGGATTTAAAAAGAATTCGTTATCTGGTACTACTAATACAACTTGACTTCCATATGTATCTTCAAACGAACTCAAAATAATACGTTTATTTTTCACATCAATAATTTCATTCAAAGGATATTGATGCACTTCTTTTCCAAGCATTCCGAAACATCTATAGCGGCTAACTGTTAAAAGATTTGTTTCTTTATCAAAACAAAAATTAATAAATAAGCCTGTTGATGTGAGTAGTAAAAATATTATTAAAAAGAATATAACACATCCAAAACCTACATATCCCATATACTTATTGTCTACAATACCTACGATTTTTCTGATTTCGCTATTGATTAAAAATTCATTAATAGATGACGTTAATAATCTGAGTTCATTTATTTTAGATTCAAAAAACCTGTAACGTGTGAAAGGAATAGTTTCGGTTGGTGTTAATAAAATTATTCGATACTTATAGCTTGATTTATCTTTCCCATTGATTTCAACTTTTTCGCCTCTTTTTGTTTCAATTTGTGCCTCAATTAAATTTGGAATTATCCTTGTTTGTTTTTCATAATCAAACCAATATATGTCTATAATTTTACAATCTGTTGGAATAATTTTTTGTTTAGTACTTAGATCCTGATTAACCGTTGAGATATTCTGCATAGAGTGTTCGCAAATTATTTTTTGAATAGGATTAAAACTAAAAACTCCATACAACAATAAACATAAAAATGGACTAGTAATTATTGCTAGGAAAAAACTCAATTTTGGTCTAAAGATAAGATTAAGTTTAGTTGATGAATGTTCTGATATTCTTATAAAATCACCTATTGAAAAATAACAAAAAGCTAAAAGAATAAATATTATTAAAATTGTATTTGTTATATTGTTATCCATAGTATATAATGCCCAAAAAAAATAGGAGCTAGAAAATAACTCCTAACTCCTAACTCCTAACTCTTAACTGCCGGGGAGACGTAGCACTGCTACGTCTCTACATTATTAATATCCGCCTTCTTCTTCGTATTCTGGCTGCTTTTCTTTGACTTTCTTGGGGATAACAATTGGCTGGGGTGCTTCTTCGTCTTCCCAAGCGTCTTTTTCTAAGTCGTCGTCGTAGGTTTCGTAGTCTTCTTTATATGCTTTATTGGGGAAGGGTTGGGGTGATGGTGCTTGATACCTATCTTTACCCGTGGCTTCGCTCCAGTTGTCTTCTTCGGCTTCTTCGTAACGGATGGTTTCTTCTTCGTAAGGGGGTGCTTCCATGACTCGACGACGAGGGGCTTCTTCGTAAGCGTCGTCTTCTGTCCAAACTTCTTCTGCTACTGGCTCTGGGCGGCGTACTCTGGGTTGGGGTGCTTCTAAGGGTACTCCCGATGGTAGCTGATTTTCTGGCGCTACGGTTTTAGGAGTGGCGTTGTAATATTCGTCGTCGCGTTCCCAAGGTGCTTTGCCGATACCCAAACGTTCTAGTACGCCGACGCTTAATTGAGTAACTCTTTCTTCAGCTCCTTCAAATACTATCAGTCGATTTGCGCCAACGCTGGCTATTTCGTCCATTGATAGTTCGTAGGTGCTGAGAACTTGATCGGGTATTTGTGGTAGTCCTAAAGAAGCAATGATTATGGAACTAATTCTACCGCTGATGCCATCAAACTTGAAACCGCGTACTCTTCCTAGTACTTCTCCGGATTCTGTAATGACTTCCCAATTAACTAAATTACTATATAGCTGGGTGTCGATGTCTTCGATTACATCTTCATTATTGACCAAAATCACATCGCCAATTTGGTCAATGCTACCTAAATACATATAGCGCGGTATTCCAGAAACGGAGATCAGGCTGTCTCGCAATCCAAGTGCCACAACTTCTCGTCTATCAATATCAACCCACAGCTGGTTGACAATGCCGAGCCTTCTCCCGTTGTCGCGGGTGATGACTTGGGTGTTTAAAATGTCCGAGCGTCTAATAATTTGTTCAGAGGTCATTATTTACCGAGTCCCGATCTCGAATCCGGTTTATCTATACACTATTATTAACAGATACTCAAGCAGAAGTATTGTCGGTTTTTAACTTAATCCCCAAAACTTGCGTATAAGCTCCACGGGCTTGAGTTACTCCGATTGTACGTTCGGCTGATTCTATCATTGGGCGGCGCAAGCTTACAACTATAAATTGTGCTAACTCTGCCTGTTGCTTAATCATTTTAGCTAATCGTTCTACGTTTGCCCCGTCTAAAAACATATCTACTTCATCAAATGCGTAAAATGGCGATGGGCGATATCTTTGTAAAGCGAAAATAAAGCTTAATGCTGTTAATGATTTCTCTCCCCCTGACATCGATGCTAAACGCTGTACTGGTTTACCTTTGGGATGCGCGACTAAATTTAAACCGCTGATAAATGGATCTTCTTCGTTGTCTAATTGTAAGTAACCATCGCCGTCGGAAAGGGTGGCAAAAATTGATTTAAAGTTTTCATTCACAGCGTCAAATGCTTCTTTAAATGCTCTTTGACGTAAAGTAGTAAAGTTTTCAATTCTTAATAATAATTCGGTTCGTTCTGCTTCTAATGTTTCTAATTTTTCGGTAAGCTCTGCTAAACGTTGTTGAGTACGTTCATATTGTTCCAGAGCCAACATATTAACTGGTTCCATTGCTTGTAAACGTTTGGAAAGAGATTTTAATTCTTTTTGTAGCTCTTCTAAATCTACGTTTTCGGGTACTTCTGGTAAAGGATTTGGTAATTCTGAGGATATTGTTTGTAATTCTGCCAATACTCTATCTAATTCTTCGCGGCGGTTTTGTTGGCTTTCTTGCAGCTTTTGAACTTCCCATTCCAACTGTTGTTGACGTAATAATAGTTTTCTTAATTCGGCTTCTACTGTATCGCGCTTTTGTTTTTCTTCACCTAAATTCGCTTCCATTTCCTGGATGCGCTGACGAGTTTCGGTTAGGGCTGCTGTTAATGTTGCTTCTTGCTGTTTGAGACTATCAATTTGATTTTGCTGGTTTAATTGCTGTTGCTGATATTCTTCAACTCGTCGTACTCCATCGGCAATTTTTTCTTGCAATACCTGCTGTTGAACTTCGAGATTTTTTAATGTTTCTTGTGTTGCTCTTAAAGCTGTATCTTGTTGCTGCAACTGCTGCTCTTGACTTTTAATTGTGGCTTGAATTTGCTGCCACTCGCTTGGTGTTTGCGATGCTTCTAATTCTGCTAATTCATCACGAAAATTTTGTAATTGTTGCTCTTGCGTCGGTAATTCCCTTTCTAATATATCTAAGCGAGATTGAGCGGTATTTAATTTTTGGGTATTCTGTGTAAGTTGATTTTTAGCATCTTCTACACGCTTGATTAAACTTTGAACTTCCTTCTGCAACTGCTCGGCTCTTAACTGCTGTTCTCTTTTTCCCTGGCGAGTTTCGGTAAGTTGAGTAGCTAATCCTTTTGTTCTTTCGGAAAGAGTTGCTATTGCTTCGTTACAGCGCAGTAAAACTCGTTCAATTTCAATCAAACGGTTTCTCAAAGCTTTGACTTCTTCCGATTCCGTTGCTTCCACCGTACCAAAACGCAAAGTTGAACGCTGATTAACGCTACCGCCAGTCATTGCGCCGCTGGTTTCTAATAATTCCCCTTCTAAAGTAACGATGCGAACTTTTCCTAAATGATTTCTGGCTAAATTAATATTTTCAAAAACAACCGTATTTCCGAAAACATAAGCAAACACATCATCGTAACGGGCTTCGCAATCGATTAAATTCACCGCATAATCAATAAACCCGTTGGCATATCTTAAATTACCAGATTCATTAATGCGCGGCGCTCGAATTTTATTTAAAGGTAGAAAAGTTGCTCTTCCGGCGCGTCTTTGCTTGAGTAACTGAATTCCAGCCGCACCAACGCTGTCATCTTCAACAACAATTTGTCCCAAACGTCCGCCAGCAGCAGTTTCCAAAGCTAATTGAAAATTTGGTTCTACTCTTCCCAACTCCGCCACCAAACCACAAACACCAGGTAAACCCGACTGCAAAATAATTTTACTGGCATGGGTACCTTGAGCTTCCTGTTGAGCTTGAGCTTGTGCTTCCAACTTATCAAGACTTCGCTGTTTATCCCTTTGCTCTTGCAACAATCGCTTTTGAGTTTGCTGCTGAATTTCTAATTCTTGTTCAGTTGCTGCTAAATTTTCGGCTAAATCTTGAATTGGTGCAACGCTAGAATTAAATCCAACTTCAAATTGATTAAATTGACTTTGTTTTTCTGCTAACTGCGGCTCTAATTCTGCAACTAACTCATTTTGTTCTTGAATTTGTTGCTGTAACTGACTATTTCTTTCCCGTAACTGCGCTCTTTCGCTGCGTTGGGGTTCTAAAGTTTGCAGCACAGTTTCGATTTGACGGTTTAAATTCGTTTGCTGTACCACCCAAGCTTCCGAAGCCGAAGCAATCTCTGCCGCCATTTCGCGAGATTTTTCTAAATTTTGACGCAGTGACTCCCGCTGAGTTTGTAAAGATGAGGAATTTTGCGTTTCTGCATTTTTTTGTTGAGTTAATTGAGATACAGAATCTTGATGCTGGTGAATTTCCTGTTGAGTTTGGATTATTTTCACCCCAGCTTCCGCAATCCCCGCTTGTAACTCACTTTGACGACGCTGCACTTGCTTGCATTCCGCGTCTTGAGTCGCCAAATTCGCCTGTACAGCTAAAAGTTCTTCCTCACCCAAAGCTTTGACATGAGCATTTAACTCCTCAAGCTCCTTTTGCTTTGATTCAATATCCCGATTAACTGCACCCAACTGCTCGGTGTTTTCAGTAAATTGGCGATCGCCGTCTTGAATCTGCTTCGACAATCTTTCTTGATGCCCCTGTAAAGTGCGCCATGACAGCACAACTTCCCACTTCTGCTTTTCTAAAAAATCAACTCGCAATCTTTGATATTTCTCAGCCTTCGCCTTATCTTGAGAAAGCCTTTCGCATTGCGTTGTTAATTCCGTCTCAATAATCCGACAGCTATCTTCTTTTTCTTTAACTTCTTCTAAAGTCTTCTTTGCTTGATTAATTTTTCGATCAAAAGCCGCAACCCCCGCCAACTCATCAACAATTTCGCGTCTTTCGCGAGCCTTCATCGAAATAATATCGGTAACGTCACCTTGCAAAACAACGTTATAACCTTCAGCGTTTATACGGATATTACTTAACTCTTCCTGTAGCTCGCTTAAATTAGAAGAGATTCCGTTAATGTAATAACTTGATGAATAAGTACCTTGTTTAGTCACCCTTAATCTACGGGTAACGCTCCATTCTGGCTCGCCAAGTTTTGCGCGGATTTGCTCCCGACGATTTTTAATTTCCTCGTCTTCCTGCTGTTTTTGGGCTTTTTCTTGGGCTTCCTCTTCCGTTTCTTCTACTTCTACAAAATCTTCCTCAGTTGTGGTTTCTTCAACTTCTTCTACCTCATCAACCACAACAGTAGAAACAATCGGTTCATCATCAAGTTGATCGGAATCATAATCCGATAAATCAAACGTCACCGTAACGCTAGCTTCCACAGTAGCGCGAGCTTTCGTGACTTGGTTGGTATTTACCAAATCCGGGAGCCTGTCAGCACGCATACCTTTAGAACTAGAAAGCCCCAAACAGAACAGCAGCGCATCAAGAATATTTGATTTTCCCGAACCGTTAGGGCCAGAAATCACCGTAAACTCCGGCAGTAACGGTACAGAAGTAGTACCGCCGAAAGACTTGAAATTGGTGAGTTCCACGCGCTTAATATGAACCATAGGCGCAGGTTAATTTCTAGGGTTGAACGTTCAAGTGTACCAGTGAAAGACCCATTAGAGTTAGGGAATTGAAATTATTGAAACACACAATACATCAGATGTAGATACCTATTTAACAAAATATATTGTAGCGACACCCAGAATATACGGGAAATTATATGTATCTTTAAATGAGTTAACAATGTTAGCGTTAGCGGCTAGCGAAGCGTACCTATTTGTATTACGTGTCCGTTGCCGAAGGGCTATTAGGACATAGCCTGTCCCGTTAGCGGCTAGTACTTGCCCACAATAATTCTGCTGGGTTCCGGGAGTGCGAGCGGGAAAGCTCGCTGATTGTCACGAGGGAGCGTCTCGCTCCCTGTTGGAAGCTAGCGAGCAAGATGCTCGCACTCCTCGAACCCCGCAGAATTATCGTGGTTGGGTACTAGTAGTCCTTTTCATTAGTTTTAATGGGTTGTAGAGACGTAGCAGTGCTACGTCTCCCGACGTTAGGTCGAAAACGTACCCCTCAGAATTTATGCAAAGGACTACTAGTACTTCACCACATTAATTATGCCGGGTAATCAAAATGTAGTGGGAGCGTCTCGCTCCCTGTTGGAAGCTAGCGAGCAAGATGCTCGCACTCCTCGAACCCCGCAAAATTATCGTGGTTGGGTACTAGTAGTCCTTTTCATTAGTTTTAATGGGTTGTAGAGACGTAGCAGTGCTACGTCTCCCGACGTTAGGTCGAAAACGAACCCCTCAGAATTTATGAAAAGGACTACTAGTAACTGAATAATTGCGAACAGTTTTTGCTTTTTCCACCGCTCATATGTTCAATCATCCTCTTTTTCAAGCTTCATGCGGTGCTTTGTTAGCTGCTGCTGTTGGATATTTAATCAATCAGTTACCTGCAATCAAAGCATTTCCTGGTAAAAACACTTTAGTTGTGAAACTGACGATTGAAGCTGTTGTCTTGGAAGGAATTTACAGTTTGTAGAATACGACAGAAAACAAAAGCCATGAATTACAAGTTTTGCTTGCAACCGTCTATGCTTTAACTTTGGTGCTTTTGATTTGGCATACATTCAAACTAATTTGGATGCTCAAAAAAAACCACCGTAGATAATAGCAGCAATGATAATACTACAACACAATTAAAATCCTCGGACGATTGGCGGCGAGAATTATTAAAAGTAATGAAGATTGATGTCGAAACCCGGTTAAATGACTCGCTTTATGATGGAAAAATAATTCGCGTAGGTACAGAAGATAGAGAATATTCTGTTGGGAGAAATTCTGTAAATGCTTCGACAAGCAGGTTTTACAGAAGTACCAGGTAAAGAAAGCCAAAGTAAATAATAATACAAATTAATTTTTAATACTTATGACTAAAGTAATAAATCTAAAATACTTAATATAAAACCCCTACAATATACAAATATTTTCTTCTAAAATATAAATAGGTCAAAGTAGATTAATTTCAAAATACCTATATCTTGCATTAGTCGATAAAAACTGATTTCATATTTCAATTGATTTTGCTAGCGAGAAAATCACTGCTCGTATTAAATGCAAGATATCAAAAGACAATTTCCCAACAAGTTATCAATAAAAGGTGTAAATATGATGAATAAATTGATCAAACGAGCGTTTTTACCCAGCTTATTAGCTACAGGCATATTTAGCGCGACTTTAATACCAGCACAACCTGCTGCTGCTGACGATTTATTAGAAGATGCGGCGATTGGTGCTGCTGCTGGGGCTGTTACCGGAATTATTACTAACAACGATTCCGTTCTAACTAACGCTGTAAACGGTGCTGCTGCTGGTGCTGCCGTTAATGCTGCGAATAGCGGTAGAAGAAAGAGAAGTCGTAATATTCTTCAAGATGTGGGAGCAGGTGCGGCAGGTGGTACCGTCGCAGGTGAAATTACCAACCGCGATAATACTGTTAGTAACACTATAAATGGTGCTGCTGCGGGTGCGGCGATTCATATTATCAAAGGGAAATAGGGCATGGGGGATTGGGCATGGGGGATTGGGCATGGGGAATAGGTAATAAGTAATAGGTAATTGGAAGTAAGTTATTTTTCTCCTTGTCTCCCCATCTCCCTCAAATGCCCCATCCCCAATTCCAAATCTTCAATTTGTTTGCTTTAACTACAGCTTATCTTTCCATAAAACTTCACTTAACCTATCGAACTGCATAGATCGGGTATTCTACTTAATAACGGCGAATCATTTGTTACAGTAAGCGCTTACCTGAGTAAAATGACCAGACTATTTGATATCTTCTTGGCAGGGGGTTTTATGATGCTTCCTCTGCTAATTTTGTCTGTTATAACGTTGGCTTACGCAATGCAGCGCGTTTGGTTTTGGTTGAAGTTAACTGTGCAAGAAAAACAGGTAGTGCAGGATGTGTTAACGGTAGCACAGTACGATTTAGAGAAAGCAGAAGAAATGGCCAGGGGTGCTGAAGATTTGGCGATGGGGCGTTTTCTTGCTACACCGTTAAAACTAAATAATCCAACTCCAGAGAATTTTTATTTAGCAGTACAAGCAGCAGCAGATAGGGAATTAGTTGATGTCGGGGGAAATAACAAGCTGTTGGAAAGCGTAGTTGTTATTGCGCCATTGTTGGGTCTTTTGGGTACTGCTGGTGGTTTAATTACTACTTTTCTAACTTTGAAAAATGGTGGTGCAGATAGTGCAAATAGTGCTGGAGTCGCAAATTTGATCTTGCAAGCATTGATTAGCAGTGCGGCAGGAATAGCGGTAGCTATTTTGGCTTATGTTTGTTTCCGGCTTTTTGTAATATTGCGTGCGCGTCGCGTGGATTATTTTTCTACGGTGGGTAATCAATTAGAGTTGATTTATTTGCATCTTTGGAGTGATTCGGTTCAAGATGCCAAAATCGGCGAATAATATGGCGTATCTGCACTATTAAAATATCCCATGTGACACACTCCCACACTTGCAGCAAGCAGTAAGTGTGGGCTTTTCAGCGACTCCAGCTATTGCTTCGGACGTTAACTGAGCTTTAAGAACGGGATGCCCCACCGCCCTATTTTTTATATTCAGATCTGGATTATGCGGCCCTAAGCTACATCCGCAACTAAGACAATTGTGCCAGCGTTCATGCAACCTTTTAGGAACTTTCACGCCGCAATCAGAGCAATCTTAACTCGTGCCAGACGCTTTAACCGGGATAACCAACAAACCAGCATTTAAGGCTAAAGCCTCGCTCCGCTAACGGCTTTGTTTGTTAGTATCGTCAGAAAACTTGACCATCCAGCATCGAGTACAGACTTTGCGAATAAAGTATGAAAAATGATTTTGTTTCAAAAGGTAGGTCGGTTAGCCTTAGTGAATAAGTTGATCAAACCTGAACCTATATATAAATAACAAAGGAATATTGGCAATTTATTGCTGAATATCTGTTTAATAAACAGGTATGACTTAATACAGAGAATAAAACCTTTGTCAATGGGTAAGTCCTAGAGGTCAATTGAAACTACATAAGTTCAAAACGTTGATTTCTATTAATTACTAGTTCAAACCTAAATATAAAGGAAAAAAAGAATGTCTAACGTCTTTAACACAAGACTAACTACTGTAGCGCTTTTAGCATTGACTTCTGTTGCTGGAGCTATGCTAACTATTTCAGATGTATCTGCACAATCTCGTAGTTCACGAGGTGGTGTAAAAGACGTAACATTACAAGATAGAGATGGAAATAAAAGACGCTCATTTAGGAGTAATAACGGTATAGCAGATCTCAGTAAAGTTGGTTTTGACAATAGAGCTGATTTTGTTCAAATTAATGATAGTAAACCCTGGAGGTTCTATACTGGAAAAAACTTCACAGGTAGATATACTGTGGTCAAACCCCAATCGGCAAGACTTCTTGGTAGGTTTGCTAATAAAGTTTCGTCTTTCTGTTCTGTGCCAAAATGTCCTAAGTAGTTAAACATAATTAATTGGCGTAAAGATTTCAATTAATCCTCGATCGTCCGAAACTGATGCTTTGATACAGTGAGTAAAAAAAGGAAAACGGTATGGTATACATAGCAAGCGTGCCTTTTAATCCCATTTGTAGATTTGTAGAAACAAAAACCTTTTGACTTCTTACTAGCAAAAGTACAAGAATAAAGCTGTAATCTAATAGAAAAAAAGACGTTGCATTGCAACGTCTCTAGATTATTATTACCTATAAAATCAATTACAAATTAAGCAGGAAAATCTTTCAAGGCTAGAATGATTGCCCCTTTACCTTCTTCTGTCGGTACAATAGAAATATATTTGGTAAATTCACCTTTTTTGACTTTATACAAAAACCCAGAAACTTCTCGATCGACTTGAGATGTTTCAAAACCTTCTGACTCTAGCTTACTTTTAACAAGTAAAGCTAATTTATCGGGAGTGTTGTTTGTATCTTTCCCGAAGATTTTTTCTATTTCAGAAGTTGTTGCAAAATCCTTTTCTTCCATCCAACCAAGTTGAGCGTAAAGATTTTGGAATGTTGCATCAAACGTTTGTTCTTCAGTTTTAGGGTTAGGCTTTTCTGGCTGAGTTTCACTACTCAATCTGTAGCAGTCAACTCGTTGGGAAGATAAAAGAATCATCGTACCCTTTTCTTCAACTGCAAAAAGCTGCAAATATTGAGTCAGATTTCCTTTGGTAACTTGATAAACCTTTGTATCAGGGCGGTTGGTGAGTTTTTCTACTTGGAAATCTGTACCTGCCAACTTCTTCTCGAAATAAGCTTGAACTGAATCTAACGGATCGGATGTAACTCTAGTACGTCTATCTATTCTTGCGCTTTTTACTCCACAAAAATTAGGTTTAACGCTAAGGTAATTGGGAAAGTTCGCAAATGGATCTACGGGACGAGTTTGAGGTTTATTTTCTGTTTCAGATGGAGTTTCTTCTGGATCTAATTTGGGTTCTGTATCGGTAGAGTCTGGTTCGGTTACTTCTTCAGATTCATCAATTGGTTCGGATACCGTTACTTCTTCAGGTTCATCAATTGGTTCTGATACCGTTACTTCTTTAGGTTCATCAATTGGTTCGGATACCGTTACTTCTTCAGGTTCATCAATTGGTTCGGATACCGTTACTTCTTCAGGTTCATCAATTGGTTCGGAAGGTGTAAAAGCAATCTCTAGCTCCGATTCAGGTTCACCTAAAGGTAAGTCATCGGTTGGAGTTGGTAATTCTTCTGATAAGATATCATCTTCACTTGGGGAAAAATCATCAGTAGGTGCTGGTATTTCATTTGTAGCAGCACCTGAATCATCTAAAGAGTCACCTGAAGCTAAATCGGGAATTGCATCTTCTCCATCACCAATTTCTTCACCGCTGGTTCCTTCTAAATCGCTAATCAAAGGTGTTCCTTTGAGTACTTTTACACTTTTCCCATTTGCTAAGGCATCATCTTCGCACAGTTTCTTTATTTGGATTAGGAGTTGCATTTTCTCCTTCTGTAATCTCTTCATCTAAAGATTCCCCTACTCCACCTAGAATTTCTTCACTTAAAGCTTCCTCCGCTCCTTCATCAAGAGCAGCATCTTCACTTAAAGAATCTGCACCTTCACTAAGAGCAGCATCTTCACTTAAAGAATCTGCACCTTCACTAAGAGCAGCATCTTCACCTAAAGAATCTGCACCTTCACTAAGAGCAGCATCTTCACCTAAAGAATCTACACCTTCACTAAGAGCAGCATCTTCACTTAAAGAATCTGCACCTTCATCAAGAGCAGCATCTTCACTTAAAGAATCTGCACCTTCATCAAGAGCAGCATCTTCACTTAAAGAATCTGCACCTTCATCAAAAGCAGTATCTTCATCGCAAATATCTTTTGACACTTTTGTTGTGTCTTCATCTAGAGAATTGGCGCTTTTTATTAATTCTCCATCCGCAGAATTAGAAGGTATCGGTACTACAAATAACACACTATGCAATGCTGCTGAAGCAAATAACATCGGTGGAGAAATTTGTCGTAATGGAACGAACAAATTATTCAGAAGATATGACTTAATCATGTATTTGGCTCTGAGAATCTGGATTACACTTCGGCCAACAAATATTCAATAATAGACAGATGCACAGAGCGAAACCAAACAATTATTTTGCAGCATAAAGCCTGAATTATCAAGCTCAGATTTTCATGTTTTATACTTTTTCGCTACTAATTAATAGCTTTCTGTCTATCTATAGTAGCATTTATCGATTAAATTATTGTTTTTTTTGCTTACAATCGCTAACTTAATACTAGATTATTTCACTACATTTTATATCCATCAAGTATTTTAAATATGTTCTAATAAAATAATAATTAGTATTACCTAAAAACCATATTTTAATCATATTTTAAAGTTTTATTGCTGCCTTCTTTAACAGTTCTTAACTGGTAAAAGGGTAGGGTATTTGTGGTAGGAGCCTCGCGTAGAACATCCCCACAAATCGAGACACTATGAATTTTAAAGCTACCTCATTGAATCGAATCGTAACTTCTTCTGTTGCTGCTGTTGCAGTTGTATTGAGTCCTGTTTTTGCAGCAGTTGCTCAAGCTGAAACTTTAGTAGGTGCGGGTGCTAGTTTCCCTGCTCCTTTGTATCAGAGATATGCTCGTGAAGTTCGTAAGACACACAAAAACTTACGAGTAAACTACACAGCTTGTGGTTCTAGCTGCGGTATCCGCAACTTTGTAAAAGGAACCGTTGATTTCGGCGGTAGTGACGCGGCGATGAAAGATTCAGAAATCGCTAAAGTAAGCCGTGGCACAATCTTGGTACCTACCGCAGGTGGTGCTGTTTCCGTTGTTTATAATTTGCCTGGTGTTAGCAATCTTAAGTTGTCCCGTCGAGTTCTACCTTTGATTTTCGCTGGTAGAATCACCAAATGGAACGACGCAAGAATCAGAAAGGACAACCCCGGTGTTAGATTGCCTAACCGCAGAATTACACCTGTTGTTCGTGCAGATGGTTCCGGTACAACCTTCATCTTCACCAACCACCTTTCCACCATCAGCGGCTACTTCAAAGGAAGAGTTGGTACTTCCAAGAAGCCAAGATGGCCTGTAAGAGGAGCTAGAAAGGGTAAAGGTAACTCTGGTGTAGCTGCTTTGGTTAAGCGTACCTCCGGTGGTATCGGTTACGTTAACTACTCTTACGCTCGTTTGAACAGACTTAAGTCTGCAAGAGTTCAAAACAGACGCGGACAGTTTGTTGCTCCTTCTTTGAGAGGTGCTAACACAGCTTTATCTAGCGTTAGATTCCCTGCTAACTACCGCGTATTTGTTGGAGATGCTTCTCAGGGTTATCCCATCGTTGGTTTAACGTGGATGATGGTCTACAAGAAGTATCCTTCTGCTGCTAAGGCTGCTGCTGTTAAGAAGTGGATTAAGTGGGTAATGACCACTGGTCAACAGTTCAATGGTAAGTTGCTTTATACCAGCATTCCTTCCAGCGTTAGAACTCGCGTAATCAATCAAGTTAACAGAGAAGTTAAGTAATTAGCTTCTGTTCTTGTCTGTCAAACAGGCTTGTAATAGGTATATCTTGCCTGCATTATGATGTGTTCTTAATCGTTAATTGAACCAAGATGGGGTGGGTATTAATTGCCCACCCTTATCTTTAGGTATGTATAGCGATAATTATAAGCAGACAAGGATTTACGATTTCTTCGGGGTTAATTTTCTGCAAATCTAGAATCCAAAATCTAAAAGACTGGTAATGGCTAATTCATCGATTCAACCAAATTCAGTAGTAGATGACAAGCTCGATATTTTTGCTCAAGATGCAAAAAATCTATGGCTAGAGCAAGGTTTCAAATGGCTGGTACGCGCTTTTGCGATATTTGTGGTATTTATGTTCCTGTGGATGATTTATATCATTTTTCAGGAAGCACGACCAGCTGTTATAAAGTTTGGACTCGGATTTTTGTGGAGCCAAGACTGGGATACTGTTGAAGGGGTTTATGGTGCATTGCCCTACATTTACGGAACCCTTGTCAGCAGCTTTTTAGCGATTTTAATTGCTATTCCTGTAGGGTTGGCGATTTCTCTTGTTACCAGTGAAGATTTTTTACCTAATTATGTGCGATCGCCAATTGCTTTTATCGTTGAGTTGATTGCGGCAATTCCCAGCGTAATCATCGGTTTGTGGGGTGTTTTTGTACTAATTCCGATTATCACACCCTTACAAAATTGGTTATCGCTAACTTTCGGCTGGATACCGCTGTTTGCTACTGAATCCCCTAGCGGTGACAATTTGTTAACTGCGGGAATTATTTTGGCTATCATGATTTTGCCAACAATGGCAGCAATTAGCCGCGATGTTTTATTAGTAGTTCCCCAACATTACCGCAGCGGTTCGATGGCTCTAGGTGCTACACGTTGGGAGACAATTTTCAAAGTATTATTACCTACAGGTTTCTCTGGTATCGTCGGTGCTACAATGCTGGCTTTGGGACGGGCTTTAGGCGAAACAATGGCTGTAACGATGGTTATTGGTAACTCGGAATTTATCAGCGCTTCTTTGCTGGATGCAAGCTATACAATTCCGGCTGTATTAGCGAATGAATTTGCTGAAGCTGAAAACAGACTGCACGTTGGAGCTTTAACTTATTTAGCTTTGGTTTTGTTCGTTGTTACTCTAGCAGTTAATATCGGTGCTGTGCTATTAGTGCAATGGTTGAACAGAAAAAACAAGTAGTTTATTTTACGTAAATGTCCTAAAGCTAGCAGTGATTTTGCTTAAAGATTCTCGTCGAAAATGTTTTGCATAGGTTGAGAGAAATGAATGCTAGAAAACGTCCGGAAATTGATATATCTGTAGCAAGAGAAGTATGCAATCCTCTCTCTCCAGAAAGGTTTGTATTTCAATATGGAATGACGGCGATTGCTTTTCTTCTTACCTTTTTGGCGCTGTTACCCTTGTTTTCGTTGGTATGGGAGATTCTCGGACGGGGGCTGTCCAATCTCAAAGCAGAAATGTTTGTCAAGCAAGTAATCGATTTTGGGTTTGCCAATGCAATTTTTGGTACCCTGACAATGGTTACAATTGGTTCTTTGTTTAGTATTCCTGTCGGGGTGATGACGGGGATATTTCTATCGGAATTTGGTAAAGATTCCAAGATTGCTCCTGCTGTACGCTTTGTTACCACTATTCTGGCTGGCGTACCTTCGATTGTTGTTGGTGTATTTGCTTATGGTGTGTTCATCGCTACAACCAAGCAATTTAGCGCTGTTGCCGGTGGTTTTGCTTTGGGTGTAATCATGCTTCCGGTTATTGCTCTGACAACCGAAGAAGTATTAAAACTCGTTCCTAATTCCTTACGATTAGCATCCGCAGCATTGGGTGGAAACCGCTTTCAAACTACTTTTCGCGTTGTGCTGGCTGCCGGATTACCCGGAATTACTACAGCGACATTATTGGCGATCGCCCGTGCTAGTGGTGAAACAGCACCGTTAATTTTCACGGCTTTGTTCAGCGATTTTTGGTCAGAAGGATTGCTTCGCCCTACAGCTTCATTACCAGTATTAATTTATCGCTTCTATCAGCAAGACGATCCACAGATATTCCAACTAGTGTGGACAGCTTCGATTGTATTAGTGGGTTTAATCTTCTTGTTGAATCTTCTGTCTCGCGTAATTACCAGTAAAAAACTAAAGTAAAGCTTTACTGCAAAAGCTTCTACATTCCTTCTGTTGCAGTTTATTCGTTTCAATCATCCAAGTTTCTTTCTTCATGAGTAACTTAATCCCGGCTATTACCGTCAAAAACCTTGCTTTCTACTACGGTACTTTCAAAGCACTTCAAGGAGTGTCTTTAGATATTTACCAAAGGCAAGTTACTGCACTTATTGGTCCTTCCGGTTGCGGTAAGTCAACTTTCATCAAATCTCTCAACCGCATTGGCGAATTAGAATCTAACGTCAAAATTGATGGAAAAGTCGATTTTTTCGGTCAAAATATCTATTCTCCCCGCGTTAACCTCAACAGATTGCGCCGTCAAATTGGGATGGTGTTCCAAAAGCCAAATCTTTTCCCCATGAGCATTTACGATAACGTAGCTTATGGAATTAGAATTGCCAGACATTCCCCTAAGTCTGAATTGGATGGTATTGTCGAATCTGCAATTAAGGGTGCTGCATTATGGGATGAAGTCAAGGACAAGCTACACAAATCGGCTTTAGGTTTGTCTGGTGGACAACAACAGCGTTTATGTATTGCCCGTTCTTTAGCAGTCAGACCAAAAGTGTTGCTAATGGATGAACCTTGTTCCGCTTTAGATCCGATCGCAACTATGAAGATTGAGGAATTAATCGATAGTTTGCGTGGTGAATTGACAATTGCAATTGTGACTCACAATATGCAACAAGCCCAGCGTGTCGCTGACTTTACAGCATTCTTTAGTACTGATGAAAGCCGTATCGGTCAAATGGTTGAGTTTGGTACTACCGACCAAATTTTCAAAAATCCTTTAGATCGTCGTACCCGCGATTATGTTTCCGGACGTTTCGGTTAAGGTTTGGATTCCTGCACTTAGGATTGGGGTGCAGGCTCCGTTTTTTCTGTTACGAATTGACTAAAGTATAAGGCTTACATAGATTTATACTTTTATAAAATCGTATTTAAAGTCATAGCGTTTTTGCATCAACATATGAATTTTAATAATTTATGGTATTAAGAAGCCGGGTTTCTTCATTATTAGCAATAGCCGCAACTGGCACAAGAACCTAAAAATCTTAAATATTTTTCTGTATTTATACTTTGATTTTAGAGTATATTATACTACTAATATTTGTTGTAGGAATACTTTTGCATAAATGAAACTTTTAGCTGTAAAAAAGCGATTTTTATATGTCGCAATTTTTTTATTTATACTATTAAACTTAATCTTTCCCAAAGCTTTAAATGCTAATATGGCTCAGCCTTGGCAAGAGGGACAATTAATAGGAGAACCCACAGGGGATTTCCGCAATTTAGGAATTATTTGGGAAAAACTGAATTTCGATTTGCGTCCCTTAAATGATTTAGGAGAAAGTACGGTAACGGCAATTTATCAAATTCGTAATGATGGCGAACAAACTCCCGTAGAGCTTTTATTCGTTTCTCCCGGTATAAAAGCTGGTAACGTTACTATAGATGGAAAGACAATCGCTGCGGAAACCATTAAAAATCCGAAACTGCCTCCAACTTGGCAAGCACCATTGCAAGTACCTGGAATTGATGGCGGTTTCAGTTGGGTACTTTGTAAATAAGTCTGTATCAGCTTTGAAATTCAAACCATTTATTCCGCAAGGAGAACATCAACTTCAGGTAAAATATGTAGTCGAACCAAGTAGCTACGATGATTCAACTTATAAAGATTATCAAGTTGTTTATATATTAGCTCCTGCAAAAAATTGGGCTTTTTTTAAACGTTTAGAAGTGGAAATTAAAATACCTAAGAATTGGAAAGTCGCTACTTCATTACCGATGAAAGGCACGGGTAACATATTGAAGGCAACCTTTAACAAAATTCCTGCGGATAATCTGGCAATTTCAACTCGTCCCCATTTACCCTGGTATGTAAGTTTGATTATTTCACTATTCCCAGTTGTCTTTTACATCGGTGGTTTAATAGCTGCGGGTTGGGTAGGCAAAGCAGCGATTAGAAAAACAGACAAATTAAAAGTACGTTTATTTATAGCTCTATTGGTTGCCATACCTTTAGGAATCTTCGCTTTCTTAGTGCTAGCAATTATCGGTTTGTTTTTCGGACATAAATTGTCAAATGTATTATTACAAACGATACATCTTTCTAACACCTATGGACAAGGAATTGCAATATTGTTCTTTTTATTTATAGGTTTATTTATCAGCGGTTTTATCGCGTTCGTTTCGGCACTCTTTTTAGGAAGAAAGCGAATAGTTAGCAATTGAGGCGAAAGAGTTACGCAGTGTTGCCAAATCAAATATTAATAATTTTGTCAATAGCCCTTAAATAACGAAAATGTAGAGATATAGTATTGTATATCCCTACAAAATTTATATATATGATGAACTTATGATAACTTCAATAAGCACCAGTTTTTTGCAGTATCACTCTAAAAGTTTGCAAAAATATTCTCAAATCAAGCAGTATTGACCAATTTTCGATGTAGTTCATATCTAATTTAATTACATCGTCAAAATTGTCAATTTCAGAACGTCCGGAAACCTGCCATAATCCAGTGATACCGGGAAGAACTTCTTGACGAATGTAATGCTTAGTTTTAAATTTTTCTACATCACGCATAGACGATTTACGCGAAAATAGCGAAAAATTGAATTCTCTGGTGGTGTTGAGAATGATGCAAGATGTCAATAAAAACAAACATTTTTTATATATCACATATTAGCTTTCATTAATCATCTAATTGTTGATTGCTATCAAACTATAGTGCAAAAAAGAGAAACCTATTCTTAGCAGTAAATCAACTTAAAGACAACTACTTTGCATAAAATTCATACATACTTCTGCTAATCTTAATATTGTCCCAGTGGTTAATATTTTCCGAATTCATTTTTTTAAGAGTAAGTCTAGTTTATATTTAATAAATAGTCATCTTAAACAAACATTAATCTCTCGTTATTTATTCTTTAATATTTATTTTATAGTATTTTAAAGTAAATACATAACATATTCGCGTATTTATTCAATTATTCAGGAAAAAATCTGAATAAATATTTTGAATAAAAGATAAATACTTTAAATAGTTAACTAGCAAGCAAATATTATGGCTCAGACAACCGGATTAGCTCGTGGCGGATTTGTGATAAGTAAGATTTTTGTTGACTCTAATAGATTGCAAAAATATGTAAAAGAGAATACTAATTCTACAACCTTAGACGCAAGAAAAGACTGAGGATGATTGTATTTTTTACCAAACGATAGATCCCAGCTTTAATTAATTCTGAGATGCTAATAGCAATAAAAATTGGGTGCATTTGAGTAATTTTTAATTGTGAGAAAGTTTTCTAAAAAGTTAGAAAATTATTCCTAAGCTAGTTTAATTTCAATCTATTAACTGAGTCGGTGTAGTTGAGTGACTCAGAAGTTTTGGTTTGAATATTCCGAAGGTTAATTCAGCTATTTCACTAAATAGAACACTTTCCCTATGGCTACAACTTTATCTACGGGCGATATTGCGATTATTGGTGTAAATTCTGATAATCCTGATGATTTTAGTTTCGTTTTATTAATAGACATTGAAGCGAATACCGAAATCAGATTTACTGACAGTGGCTGGTTAGATACTAATCAATTTAGATCCAATGAAGGAGCATTTAAGTATACTGCCCCAACAAACTTATCTGCTGGAACAGTAATCAATTTTGGTAATGATGCGGTCAATTTTGCATCTGATAATGATGCTGATGTGGGTAATAATGGATTTAATTTGTCTAGCAGTGGCGACCAAGTTATTGCTTTCCAAGGAACATCCACTAATCCAACTTTTATATACGCCGTACAAACAAACAGTACACAATTCCAAACTACTGCTAGTAGTTTCTAATGATTCTGCTCTACCAAATGGCTTGGTAAATGGTACTTCTGCTGTAGCAGTCGGACAAGGTTCTGGTGTAGGAGATGAATGGGATAATTCTGTTTACAATATGTCCGTCACCAGTGGAACCAAAGAAGAAATTCTCGCAGCAGTTAGCAATGCAGCTAATTGGACGGGTTCCAATGATGCTTTAACAATACCAAGTAGTTCTTTCACTGTGGGTGATTCGGACAATAATAACGAAACAGATACAACGGCTCCCGAACTCAACGATTCTAATCCCCTAATTCCAGCAGACGATGGAAATAATGCTTTAGTTGATGCCAATCTAACTATTAAATTTAACGAAAGCATTCAAAAGGGTACGGGTAATATCGTTCTAAGGAAAACTGATGATGATTCTGTAGTAGAAACCTTTGATGTTGCGACTTCCACAGCAGTTACCGTTAGTGGCGATACCGTAACTATTAATCCTACAAATAACCTTGAAGCTTCGACAGGTTTCTATGTAGAAATTGATGCGGGAGCTATTGAAGATGCAGCAGGTAACGATTTTGAGGGAATTTCGGGAAATGAAACTTGGAATTTTTCCACTGGTACGGAAGATTCAATTACTAACATTTACCAAATCCAAGGTGCCGCTCATACTTCACCGCTTGTAGGTGAATCTGTAACCACAACTGGTATTGTTACCGCAGTCGATAGCAACGGTTTTTATCTTCAAGACGCTACGGGAGATAATAACAATGCAACTTCCGACGCTATCTTTGTTTTCACTGGTTCTAATCCAACGGTAACAGTTGGTGATGATATAGAAGTTAGCGGTACTGTTAGCGAATTCTTCCCTGGTGGTGCGGATACGGGAAATCTTTCCACAACTCAAATTAGTAGTCCTTCCGTAACCGTAAAATCTAGCGGTAATACTCTTCCCGCAGCAACAATTATTGGTACTGGTGGTAGAATTCCTCCTACCGAAAATATTGATGATGATGCTTTCACCAGTTTTGAACCAGATACAGATGGAATTGATTTCTTTGAATCATTGGAAGGAATGCGAGTCACTGCCAAAGATGCAGTAGCTGTTGCTCCTACTAACAGATTTGGGGAAATTTTTACTGTTGTTGATAACGGTGAAAATGCTACAGGTTTAAGTGAAAGGGGTACTTTAAATATCAGCCCCGATGACTTCAACCCTGAAAAAGTCCAAATTGATGAAGATTCGGATATTTTACCAGGATTTGATATTCCTGAAGTTAATGTTGGTGCAGAATTAGGAGATGTTACCGGGGTTGTTGGTTACGGTTTCGGCAACTTCGAGATTTACCCAACTCAGGAATTTACCGTCACTGATTCTACTATCCAACCAGAAACCACTAACTTAATGGGTGGTGCAGATAAACTGACAGTTGCTAGCTATAACGTTCTTAATTTAGATCCCAATGATGCAGATGGGGATGAAGATGTAGCAGATGGAAGATTTAATGCAATTGCAAATCAAATCGTCAGCAATCTAAAAGCTCCCGACATCATTGGTTTGCAGGAAATTCAGGATAATAGCGGTTCTGGCGATGATGGTGTAATATCTGCTGACCAAACTTTGCAACAACTAGTTGATGCGATCGCAACTGCTGGTGGTCCGACGTATAGTTTTATCGACAACACCTTTATCGGTAATAATACTAGCGGTGGTCAACCCGGTGGCAATATTCGTACTGCTTTCCTCTACAATACCGACCGCGTAGACTTAGTAGATGGTTCAGTTGAAACAATTGAAGATAATGGTTTTACAGGTAGCCGCTTACCTCTAGTAGCTAAATTTACTTTCAATTCTGAAGAAGTAACCGTTGTTAACAATCATTTTTCTTCCAAAGGTGGTAGCGCTCCGATTTTAGGTGTAGAGCAACCTTTTGAAGCACGTCAAGAAGATGTGAATGTCAACGGCAGCCTTGATGAGCGTCAAGCACAAGCCCAAGCTGTCAAGGGTTACGTTGATGGAATATTAGCAGAAGATGTAAAAGCTAACGTTGTTGTACTTGGCGACTTGAACGAGTTTGAATTTGTCTCTCCCGTCGAAACCCTAGCGGAAAGCTTGACAAATTTGACAGAAACTGTACCAGCAAACGAACGTTACAGTTTTAATTTTCAAGGTAATTCACAATCCTTGGATCATATTTTAGTTAGCGATAATTTAGAAGATAATGCTGAGTTTGATATCGTACACGTCAACTCAGAGTTTGCCGATACTTCCGCAAAAGCAAGCGACCACGATCCGTTAGTAGCAAGTTTGTCAATAAGTAATCAAAATACACAGAACTACCAAAATATGCTTAACTTTGCTGGAACTATTGAATTAGAAGGTGCAGAAATTTCTGCTTACGATTCTGGAACTCAGCGCATCTTTGTGACTGGAGAAGCAGGAGAAGACAATGCATTTGACATTGAAGAAGGTTCTCCGATTCTGCAAGCTGTAGATGTTTCCGATCCCACTAACCCTACAGTAATTGGACAAATTGACCTTTCAAGCTACGGTGATGGAGTTCAAAGCGTTGCAGTTAAGAATGGTGTTGTTGCTGTAGCTGTTTCTGCTGAAACTTCAACCGATCCAGGTAAAGTTGTTTTCTTCAACGCTTCCGATTATTCTGAATTATCTCAGGTAACTGTAGGTGCTTTACCTGATATGCTTACCTTTACCCCCGACGGTAGCAAGGTATTGGTTGCTAACGAAGGCGAACCCAACGATAGATACACTGTCGATCCAGAAGGTTCGGTTAGCATTATTAATGTTTCCGATATTTCTAATCCTACTGTTACCACTGCCGATTTCACAGCATTTAACAGTCAGGCAGATACTTTGAGAAGTCAGGGAGTTAGAATTTTTGGTCAGAAAGCTGATGGTAGTATGTCTACAGCAGCCGAAGATTTTGAACCAGAATACATTGCTGTATCACCCGATGGAACAGCTGCTTTTGTTGCTTTGCAAGAAAACAATGCTTTTGCTGTTCTTGACATTGAGCAAGGTGAAGTTACAAGTATTTTACCTTTAGGATTCAAAGATTGGAGCGGTACGAATCCCACATTGAAGCCATTCAAAGCAACATTTGAAGGTTCTCAAGAAGTTACACCTAATAGCTCTACAGCTACAGGAAACGCTTTATTACAACTCAATCAAGCGGGAGATGCCCTAAACTATACCATGACCGTTGAAGGTCTGGATTTTGGGGAATTAGCAGGTGGAGCAGCTCAAACAGAAGATGCAGGTGATGATGTAACTGGGATACACTTCCACAACGCTGCACGTGGAGCAGGTGGTCCGGTTGTGTTTGGTATTGTCGGCCCCCGCGCAGGATACCGACGATCGCACTATTACTATTAACGCTGATGGTACAACTACAATTTCTGGCGTTTGGGAAACTACAGATACCGCAGCCAGTGAAAGTTTAAGTACTTTCGTCGCCGATTTGCAAGCTGCAAACACAGGTGATGATACAAATCTTTACTTCAACATCCACACCGAAGAATTTCCAATGGGTGAAATTCGCGGTCAAATTATGGGTAGTTCTGTAGAGCTTGATGCTAGTAACAGAGACGACGGAATAAACTTCGCTAACTACCCCAACCTCCAGGGGATGTACCAACCCGATGCGATCGCCAGTTATGAAGCTAACGGCGAAACCTACTACATCACCGCTAACGAAGGGGATGCACGCATTCGTCCCGATGATGATATTGAAGTTGATGGCGAGGAAATTGAAGAAGGTGCTGATTTCAACGAAGAAACACGAGTCAAAGATTTAACACTTGACCCCACGGCTTTCCCTGACGCTGCAACCTTGCAACAAGATGAAAATCTAGGTCGTCTCAAAACTACTACTACTCTAGGTGATACCGACGGAGATGGTGATTTTGACCAAATCTACGCTTACGGTGGTCGTTCCTTCTCCATCTTTAACAGCAGCGGTGAATTAGTTTACGATAGCGGCGATTTAATTGGTAAATTGACAGCCGAACTAGTTCCCGAAAAATTCAACTCCCAAGGTACTGCCGACAGTTTCGACAGCCGCAGCGATGACAAAGGAGCCGAACCCGAAGGTGTAACTGTGGGTATGGTTGGCGACAAAACCTATGCTTATGTTGGTTTGGAAAGAACCGGCGGTGTAATGGTATTTGACGTAAGTAATCCTACCGCAGCTAGCTTCGTGCAGTACATTAATAACGAAGGTGATAGAAGTCCCGAAGGTTTGACTTTCATCGATGCACAAAACAGTCCAAACAGCAACTCTTTATTGGCAGTTACCAATGAAGTCAGCGAAACATTAAGTATCTATAACGCTGGTACTGAAAGTACAGATACTTACACCTTACAAATTCTTCACGCTTCCGACTTAGAAGGCGGAGTAGATGCAATTGATAGTGCTGCTAATTTCGCGGCAATCGTTGATAAACTCGAAGACGAGTTTGAAAACACCATCACTCTTTCTGCTGGTGACAACTATATTCCTGGGCCATTCTTCGGTGCAGCAGGCGATCGCTCTTTACGCACTCCCCTACAAGAATTTTACCAAGAGTACTTCAACAATAGTGGTTTAACCAACGTTCGCGAAGGTGTAGGGCGCGTTGATATCTCGATTATGAACGCGATTGGTTTCGATGCTTCTGCGGTTGGAAACCACGAATTTGATACTGGTACTAGTAATATTGCCGATATCATCGGTACCGATATTCGCGGGAATACTTTAGGAGATGCTCGCTGGTTGGGCGCTCAATTCCCTTACCTCAGCGCAAACTTGGATTTCTCTGGCGATCGTAATCTTTCTGGTTTATACACTAGCGATATTTTAAGCAACACAGCTTTCCAATCCACACCCGACGATTTAACCGCAGCAGCCGCAGCACCAAAAATTGCTCCTGCAACAATTATCGAATCAGGTGGAGAAAAAATCGGTGTTGTTGGTGCGACAACTCAATTAGTAGAAACAATTTCTTCTACTGGTGGTGTTGACGTTATCGATCCAGAATCAAACAATATGGCTGAATTAGCGAAAATTCTTCAGCCTACCATTGATAAGTTAATTGCTGATGGTATTAACAAAGTTGTTGTTGTCAGCCACTTACAACAAATTGCTTTAGAAAAAGAACTCGTTGGTTTACTTAGTGGTGTAGACGTAGTAATCGCTGGTGGTTCCGATACACTCCAAGCTGATAGCACCGACGTTTTACGGAATGGAGATACCGCAGTAGAAGATTATCCTTTTGAAACTACCAATAAAGACGGCGATCCAGCTGTAATTGTTAGTACTGACGGAGAATATTCCTACGTCGGTCGTTTGGTAGTTGACTTTGATGCTCAAGGTAAAGTTATCCTTGACAGCATCGACGAAAATGTCAGCGGTGTTTACGCTACTGACGAATCTGGCTTAAACGCCGTCTATGGTGAAGAAGATGCATTTGCTGAAGGTAGCAGAGGCGAACAAGTTAAAACTTTAACTCAAGCAGTTGACGCTGTAGTTATTGCCAAAGATGGCATTATCTATGGAAACACCGATGTTTTCTTGGAAGGAAGACGCTCGGAAGTTCGTACCGAGGAAACCAACTTTGGTAACTTGACTGCTGATGCAAACTTAGCTGCTGCGAAGAAAGCTGATGAATCAGTAGTAATATCCATCAAAAACGGCGGTGGAATCCGAGCCGAAATCGGTGCAATTGACGGTATCACTGGTGAAGAATTACCAACAAGAGCAAACCCCGAAGCTGGTAAAGAAGCTGGAGAAATTTCTCAACTAGATATTGAAAACTCCCTACGCTTTAATAACGAGTTAACTTTATTAACCGTAACCGCTCAAGAACTACTAGATATCATTGAGCATAGCGTAGCAGATAGCGGAGACGGAAAGACTCCCGGACGTTTCCCTCAAGTCAGCGGTTTGGAATTTAGCTTCGACGATGATTCAGAAGTTGGCGACAGAGTAGAATCCTTAGCAGTTGTTAACGAAGACGGCGAAATTATCGATGTAGTTGCTAGAGACGGCGAATTACAAGGTGAAGCCAGCCGTACCTTCCGCATAGTTACCTTAAACTTCCTTGCTGGTGGTGGTGACGGATATCCTTTCCCAACTGGAGAAAGTGCAAACCGGGTAGATTTAGTCGAAGAAGGTGCAGCACGTACTGGTATGGCTACTGCTGCTGACGACGGTTCAGAACAAGATGCTTTAGCTGAGTACTTAGCGACAAACTTCTCAACCGAAGCCGATGCCTTTGACATTGCTGATGTTGCACCAGCACAAGATATGCGGATTCAAAATCTCGACTTCCGCGAAGATACTGTATTAGAAGGATTTAACGATTTAATTGGAGAAATCGAAACTACAACCCTAGCAGACGGAACACAAGTCGAATCTATCGATCTAACTGGCTTAACTGGTCAAGCTACAGTAAACTATACCATTAGCAGAGAAGCTGACTTCGACAACGAAGTTTACTTCTACGCAGTTGATAGTATCAACGGTACTGTTGACGGTATCGCAGTTGGTGAAGAAGGTTACATGGCAGCAGCTTTAGCCAACGTTGTTTCTTCTGAATTCTCTATCGGTGACGATGAGACAGAAACCAGAAGCGCTCAATTTGATGCAGGTTCTGTAGTCGTTCCTTTAATAATCGCTGATGGTGATTTAGCTGAAGCACTAAGCGGTGCGGCAGAAGTTTATTTCCCATACTTGGGTGCTAACACAGACAATGGTACCTTTGACCACATCAAGTTGCTTGATAGCAACACCTTCGGTTTTGAAGACTTACCCAACGGTGGTGACGAAGATTTCAATGATATTGAAATTAGAATCAATAGCATTGCTTAAATTGGCGAGTTAATATTTACAACTAGTAGTTGATTGCATAAATTCTGAAGGGTTCGTTTTCGACCTAACGTCGGGAGACGTAGCACTGCTACGTCTCTACAACCCATCAAAACAAATGAAATGAACTACTAGTAGCCCTTTTCATTAGTTTTAAAGGGCTTATTTTTCTCAAAATTATTTTCTCCCGCTGCTCTCCTGCTTCCTCTGCTCTCCCTGCTTGTCAAAACCCATCAACTTTAATGAAAAGGAGTACTATCTACGCTTCACTTCGGTAACTTCGTGCAAAACCCTCTCAGAACGTTTTATCTTTCTTGTTCTCGGACGAGTTAATATACCTTGCGAAGGACTGAATAATAATGCTAATAAAAATAATCCGCAAATAAATAATACAATTGATGCGCCAGAAGGCACGTTTTGATAATAACTAATATATAAACCGCCAACGCTACCAAAAATACCGATTACAGAACCCAAAAGCATCATTTGATGTAGCTCTTTTACTAATAAAAAAGCAGTGACTCCGGGACCAATTAATAAAGAAATTACTAACACTACTCCCACAGCTTGCATACTAGCAATAATTGTTAATGTAATTGCTGCCGTCAATCCAAACTTAATAACATTAACTGGTAAACCGCTTGCTTGTGCGCCTAATGGGTCAAAAGTGTAAAATAGCAATTCCTTATAGCAAATTTTAACTAAAAGTAAAGTAACAATTGTAATTATTAAAGTTCTAAAAACATCTTCTGTTGTCACCCCTAAAATATCCCCAAATAAAAAGTGATGCAAATCGACTTTGCTTTTCAGGACGCTAATTAGCATGATACCCAATGCTAAAAAACCCGAAAACACCAAAGCCATCGCAGCATCAACTTTGACCCGAGACTGGGATTCTATCCAAGCAATTACAAAAGTGCTGAAAGTCCCGCAAACAAACGCACCCAAGAAAATATCAATCCCAAGATATATTGCGATCGCAATTCCGGGTAAAACAGCATGAGCAATTACATCACCCAATATTCCCTGACGCTGTACTATCAGATAAGAACCTACAACAGAGCAAAGAATACCTAAACTAGCAGCAATCAAAAAGGCATCTCGCATGAATCCAAAACTAAGCGGTTCCAAAAGCAAATTTAACATTATTGGTACGTAGTTGCGCTTTAGCGCCAAAAATCTTGAATAATAACTAATAACTGATGAACCACACCCTTTGGGTGAAAATTGATAACTGATAACTGATAACTGATTAAGCCGACTTTGATTCTCTATTCAAAAATAAAATATTATTGCCATAAGCACGCTGTAAATTTTCCGTTGTAACAACTTCTTTCATACAACCATCAGCGATAATATGTTTGTTTAACAAGAATAAAGAATCACATTGAGCTAAAGTTTCACCTAAATCGTGAGTAATTAAAAATAATATTTTGCCATCCCTTCTTAATTCATTAAAAATATCAAACATTATATCTTCAGTCGTTTTATCAATCCCCACAAACGGTTCATCAAAAAATAATAAATCAGCTTGCTGTGCTAGCGCTCTAGCTAAAAATACCCGTTGCTGCTGTCCTCCGGATAACTCACCGATTTGACGGGAACGAAATTCCCACATCCCCACTCTATGCAATGCAGATTTAACTATTTCTTTAGACTTCCGATTTGGCTTGCGAAACCAACCCGTACTAACAGTACGAGCCATCATCACCACATTCTGCACCGTAATTGGATAATCCCAATCTACTTGAGTTCTTTGAGGTACGTAAGCAATGGAGCGCAATCGCTTGTGGATGGGACAGTTACAAAATTTAATAGTGCCATGTGAAACCGGAATTAAACCGAGTATCGCTTTAACCAAAGTGCTTTTACCAGCCCCATTTGGACCGATTACACCAACCATCTGTCCGGGGAAAACGCGAAAGCTGACATCCTCAACAGCCACTACACCCCGGTAATCTACATCCAAATGTTCTACTTCTAGCACTAATTTCTCCTGTATGATAATGATTATTATTTATGTCAAAATTCTACTTCCCTTCCCGCAGTAGCTACTGTATGATAACGATTATCATTTTACTGCAATATTCCTAATAACTGATGTTTAGAAAACTACCTCTAAGCGCGATTACAGCATTAACATTAGCTCTTGGTTTAATTAGCTGTAGTGGTAACGAGCAAGTCAATTCCAATTCTGGTACAGAAGAAAATTCTGCCGTAAATACTAGCAGTACTGTAACGGGGGAGCGTCCTTTGGTTGTTGCGACTACAAGCATCATATGTGACCTCACAAAACAAGTAGCGGCTGAAACTGTTGACTTGAAGTGTTTAGTAGATCCAGGTCAAGACCCCCACACATATCAGCCCAAACCAGATGACCGCAAAGCAATCGAGCAGGCTAATTTAGTTTTATACGGTGGTTATGATTTTGAACCCAGTATTATTAAGTTAGTTGAAGCAAGCAGTAATGAAGCTCCGAAAGTAGCGATTCATGAAGTTGCTGTTCCGAAGCCAATTATTGGAGAAGAACATGACCACGGTCATTCCGGACATAAGGGAGAAAAGCACGACGACCACGACCACGAGAAAGAAGAAAAACACTCAGAAGAAAAAGCACCAGACCCCCATGTATGGCATAATCCTCAAAATGGGGTGCAAATGGTCGAAGCTATTCGTAGTAATTTAGAAAAAGTTGCTCCAGATAACGCTCAATTGTATGCAACCAATGCCGAGAAAATCACTGGGGAAATTAAAGAAATAGATAGCTGGATTAAAAAGAATGTAGCTACTATTCCTGAAAATCAACGTAAATTAGTCACCACTCACGACGCTTTAAGCTACTATACCCAGGCATATAATATTGACTACGAGGGTGCAATTGAAGGTTTGAGTACTGAAGTACAACCAACAGCAGCAAGAATAGGTGAACTTTCAAAAGAAATTAAGCAAGAGAACGTACCGACAATTTTTGCTGAAAGTACTCATAGTCCAAAAATAATTGAAAGAGTTGCTCAAGAAGCGAACGTAAAAGTTTCTCCAGAAAAACTATATGCTGATGGCTTAGGTGAACAAGGTACTGATGCTGATAGTTATCAGAAAATGTTAGTTGCTAATACTAAAGCTATTGTGGATGGTTTGGGAGGTCAATATACAGCTTTCCAAAAATGATAATTCATGCGTTTAGGGTCAAGTAATTAATAAATAATCAATCTGATTCCCTTGCAGGTTGCAGTATTTAGTACCTCAATCAGACCTTTTGTCGAAAAACTAGGTTTTTTTAGAATGCATCAAACTGAAAATTTTGGCGATTAGTTAAGTTGTTTGTGAAGAAATCTAGAAATCTGGTTGATTATTTATTAGGTTTGGGTGTACTCCAGTTTTATTATGAATTAATAGTTAATCAATATCAGGGTCAAAATAGGTGGTGTAGGCATCTCTCACCATCTGCATTTATTCGCATATCTGTATTCTAAATTTAAGTGTGAGGAGAGAATAATCATGAAGAAAGGCTTGTGGAAGTTTCTACTAGTTAGTCCCGTTGTGTTTGCAACATCATTATTAATTAATGACAGCGCTGTTGCACAAACTCAAACCCAAGAAGAAACCTTAGAACAAGTTACTTCTGTTTCTCAGTTTTCTGATGTACAGCCTACAGATTGGGCATTTCAAGCATTACAGTCTTTAGTAGAGCGTTACGGTTGTATCGCAGGTTATCCAAATGGAACTTACCGAGGAAATCGGGCTTTAACTCGTTATGAATTTGCTGCTGGTTTGAATGCTTGTTTGAATAGAGTCAATGAGTTGATTGCAAGCGCAACCGCAGACCTAGTTACTAAAGAAGACCTTGCAACCCTACAAAGGCTACAATCAGAATTTTCTGCGGAATTAGCAACTCTTAGAGGAAGAGTAGATGCAGTAGAAGCACGTACTGCTGAATTAGAAGCAAATCAATTCTCTACAACTTCTAAACTCGAAGGTGAAGTAGTCGTGGGGATTACAGATGTATTTGAAGGAGATACAAACGACGACAATACTACATTGGGTGCAAGAGCGAGAATCAACTTTGCTACCAGCTTTACGGGAAAAGACACCCTATACACCAGACTGCAAAGCAATAATATAGTTGGTCCCGATATTGGTACACCTGAAGGAAGTTTAGCCTTTGCTGGTGAGAGCGGAGATAATGACGTTGAACTAGATGCACTTTGGTACGCTTTTCCTTTAACTGAGAGTACTAACGTCATCGCGATCGCAAATGCAGGTGCAGCAGATGATGTTGTAGATACAGTAAACTTATTTGATGGTGATGGAACTGAAGGAGCTTTATCTAGCTTTGGTACTCGTAACCCCATCTACGGAGCAATGGATGGTGCTGGTTTAGGAGTTACCCAAGAGTTCGGCAAGAATCTATCTTTGAGCTTGGCTTATTTAGCCGGTTCTGCAAGCGACCCAACTCAAGATAATGGTTTATTCAACGGTTCCTACGGTGCATTAGCACAGTTGACCTTTGCACCAAGCGAACGCTTTAAGGTTGGTTTAACCTACATCAATTCCTACAATCAGTTCAATGGTTCTGGTAGTAGCGCTTCTAACTTCAATACAGTTTCACCATTGGATAATATATCTACCCTCGCAGATACTCCTTTTAGTGCCGATTCCTATGGTATCCAAGCATCATTAGGAATCAGTAAAAACCTGGTATTAGGTGGTTGGGCTGGTTATACTAATGCTCGTAATTTAAGTACATCCGCAGCTTTCCCAGACCGTGGAGAAGCTGAGATATGGAACTGGGCTGTAACTTTAGGATTACCCGATTTTGGTAAGAAAGGTAACTTAGCTGGGATTATCTTCGGTGTGGAACCCAGACTTACTAGTTCTAGTATTGATGGTTTGAATGAAGATCCAGATACTTCTTATCACATTGAAGCATTTTATCAATACCAGATTAACGACAATATCGCCGTTACCCCCGGTGTGATTTGGTTAACTGCACCAGACCACAACGAAAATAATGATGATGTAGTAATTGGTACTTTCAGAACTACTTTTACTTTCTAGGAATTAGTCTTCCATTCTCGATTAGCAAAGTAATATACGTTGCGGTGCTGTATGGAATGCTTTTGTATTCCATACTCACCGCTTACTTTTTTGTTCTATTTATTGGCGTTGCTGTTAGCGTTCACGCAGAGCGTGCGGCTCAGCCGTTAGCCATATAAAAATATGAATAGCCCCCCAGCCCCCAATTATGGGGGAGAAATGTATTTCAAAGTCCCCCATTAACCCCAGCATTGGGGGTCACGGGGGCAGGGGATTTAGGGGGCACAATGCCCGATAGTAAATAAATTCATATCGCCATGAGGCAACGTCTATTTATTAATTCTTGGTTTCCAATGACATTTCAAACACTTTCTCGAAATTACATTACATCAAAAACTAAAAAATTTTCTCCAAAAACAACTATGATTAAAAAATAACGATAATCATTATCATGATATGTCCTCAGAAAATTCCACTAACAACACCGCATCTGCTGTTAAAACCTTAATTCAACGTCCCCGTCGGCTGCGTCGTACTCCCGGATTGCGTAGCATGGTGCGGGAAAATCAACTTACTGTAGACGATTTGATATATCCGATGTTCGTCATGGAAGGGGAAAATCAAAAAGTGGAAATCTCCTCCATGCCGGGATGTTATCGTTATACTTTGGATTTATTGCTCGAAGAAATCAAACAAGTTAGTGAATTAGGAATTAATGCTGTAGCGCTGTTTCCTCTGATTGCAGAAGCCAAAAAGGATGATATTGGTACGGAAAGTTACAATCCCGATGGTTTGGTACAAAGAACCGTCAAAGCAATTAAACAAGCCGTACCCGATATAGTTGTAATTACTGATGTAGCTCTCGATCCCTTCAGTATTCACGGTCACGACGGTATTGTCGATGACAACGGAGTAATTTTAAATGACCCCACAGTAGAAGTATTAGTCAAAATGGCAGTTTCCCAAGCGGAAGCTGGTACGGATATAGTCGCACCTTCCGACATGATGGACGGTAGAATCGGTGCTATTCGTCAAGCTTTAGATGCAGCAGGATACTTTCACGTGAGTATTTTGGCATACTCTGCTAAATATGCTTCTAGTTATTATGGGCCATTCCGCGATGCCTTGGATTCAGCGCCGAAATTTGGGGATAAGAAGACTTATCAAATGGATGCAGCTAATGCTAAAGAAGCTTTAAAGGAAGTAGAGTTAGATATTGCCGAAGGTGCAGATATAGTCATGGTAAAACCCGCTTTGGCATACATGGATATTATTTGTCAGATTAAATCAACAACAAATTTGCCTGTAGCCGCATATAACGTCAGTGGAGAATATGCCATGATTAAAGCCGCTGCACAGCAGGGTTGGATTGATGAAAAGAAGGTAATTTTAGAAACATTAACTAGTATGAAGCGGGCTGGTGCTGATTTGATTTTGACTTATTTTGCTAAAGAAGTTGCTTTGATGTTGCTTTAGTTAGTACAGAATGAAATTCATTCTCAAGCTAAAAATTGTTTACTATAATTAAAATAGCGTTAATAATTATTGCTCGTTAAATAGTTAGTTGAAAGACTGTAAATATACCCTGTAATTAGATTTTATTTGTGTAATTTATGAGGTGATATTTTACTGCGTCTATAATCGCAAATATCAGCTAATAACTAATAAGTAATAATTATTATTAACTAAAAAGCAATGAAATAAAAAAAATGACTTTATCTTTTCGTCCCGAATTAAATTCTGCCGAGGAAGTTGTTTCATCTTTGTCTACACAAAATAAACCAAAGATTACGGATGAAGAAATGATGCAAGCCGTGAGAACTTTACTACTTGGATTAGGAGAAGATCCAGATAGAGAAGGACTTAAAGATACTCCTAAAAGAGTTGTGAAAGCCTTACAGTTTTTGACCAAAGGATACCATGAATCTTTGGACGAACTGTTAAATGGTGCAGTATTTACAGAAGATGCCAATGAAATGGTATTGATTCGAGACATTGATATTTTTAGTTCCTGCGAACATCATATTTTACCAATCCTTGGTCGCGCTCATGTAGCTTATATTCCTAATGGTAAAGTCATTGGATTGTCAAAAATTGCCCGCATTTGTGAAATGTATGGAAGACGTTTACAAGTACAGGAAAGATTGACTTTACAAATTGCTGAAGCACTCGAAGGTTTACTCAAACCTCAAGGTGTGGCAGTAGTTGTAGAAGCAAGTCATATGTGTATGGTAATGCGTGGCGTACAAAAACCTGGTTCTTGGACTGTAACTAGTGCAATGCGTGGTGTATTTGCAGAAGATGCCAAAACTCGCGAGGAGTTTATGAATTTGATTCGACACAAGGCTAATTTTCATTAATTAATAGCTTGAATAGAGGCAATGGTAAACAAAACTTCACCATTGCCTGCTAGCTATAAATTTAATATTTCCAAAATAACTGAAAACGATTATCATTCACATATAGTTTATACTTAGAGTTAATAATTTCCCATCTATCTATCACTGATAACTGAAATGGCTGTACCTTTAATTAATGTTGTGGCAGGATGTGCGGGTTCGGGAAAGACTGCTTGGATTCATCAGCAAATCCAAGATACAACTGTCGAAGATAAAGATATTATTTATTTCAGTCCCGGTACTGGTAATGTTTCTATAGATAAAAACCGAATTGCAGCCGATTTTCCCCAAATACAAGTTTTTAGTGACAATCAAGAAGCTGATTTACTCAAGCAATTACCCGAAGCGAAAGCGGTTTATATCGAGTTGGGTTTTTATTTGCACTTGAGCAGTTTATCAGCATTATTAAATAATTTACCTTACCATCCTGTAGCTGTATTACCACCACATCTCAAAGATTCTGAATATCATGTTTGGGCTGATGAAATTATTCCAGGAGTTCAAGCAGAAACTAATTCATCTAAACATTTATGGAGAGTTGTAACTGATACTCAAGTTATTGATGAAGATTCCTTAGAAGAGTTTTGGTATGAATTAACTCACGGTGCTTATGGTAAAGTTACTCGTGCTAAAGCAATTTTTGACGTTAATGATGGTAGAAGCATTTACTGTGATTTCGTTGCGGGTGTACCTCAAGCAGGTTTTTTGGAACTAAATTTACCTCGTTATTTAGAAGGTAGACCACAACGTTTTAGCGGTATTGAAGTAGCGGGAGAAAATTTGGATGAAACTGCTCTCAAACAAACTTTATCTGATTGTTTTTTACCAGATTCATTAATTAAACAGTACCAGCAAGAAGTTAAACAGATGTTATTAGAAGGAATGTCGGTATGAAAATAGCAGTTATGTCATGTATTCACGGTAATATAGAGGCTTTGGATGCTGTTTTATTGGATATAGATAAATACAAAGCTGAAAAAATATTTTGTTTGGGTGATTTAGTTGGGTACGGTCCTTATCCTAATCAAGTAGTTGAAAAAATTCGTTCTTTAAATATTACTACTTGTGCTGGTTGTTGGGATGAAGACGTGGTTGAAGGTCTAAATGCTTGCGATTGTAGTTATCCTTCGATGTTAGCAGAACAACGCGGTCTTATCGCTCATGAATGGACTAATAAACAGATAAAACCAGAAAATCGCGACTTTTTAGCTCAATTACCTCATATTATCAAAGAAGATAACTTGGCTTTTGTTCACGGTAGTCCCCACAGTAACCACGAATATTTATTACCAGAACTCGATGCATTTGTAGCATTAGAAAGAGTGATTTCATCAGGTGCAGATGTGCTTTTTTGCGGTCATACTCACGCCCCTTATTACCGTAATTTAGATTCAGGTAAACTAAAAATTCGAGTGGAAAGCAAAGATTTATCTGAAGAAAAAAGTTTTACAGCTAACTTGAAAAAGATTATTAATGCGGGTTCGGTAGGAGAACCAAGACATGGACGACCCCAATGCAACTTATGTAATTTATGACACTGACACTCAAGAAGTGATATTACGAGAAGTTACTTACGATTATCAAAAAACCTGTACAGCAATCGTAGAAAAAGGATTACCACCCATCTTTGCATGGCGTTTAGCGCGGGGAATAGAGTTTGCAGAACGCGCAGACGATCCAACTCATGTTTGTACTAAGTAGGGAATTGGGCATGGGGCATGGGGCATTGGGCATGGGGCATTGTTGGGTTATGTCCTCCGGACATACTGGGAAGACGGTTCCTCAACCCAACCTACTAACTTCATGTTTTGATTGCTCAGCCTTTTGGATTAGGACCATATTTATTACTTCCTGGTTGGCTGTCGATGCAGAGAATCACAAAATTCACGATTGGAAAGAAAATCCACCAACCACTATGTCCTGTATCGTGCATTCTACGAACAGAAACCGCAAAAGTTGGGATGATTGTCGCCAATGTATAAAAAGTATTTAGGATTTCGACGTCATTCCCTATAATCTGGTCTATGACAGAGAATACAACGGCAAAAATAACGTCAAATAGGGTAAACATCCAGTACGCCTTTCTTCGGGATCTACCGCTAAATACCCCATAGTTCTTAAGGGCATCAATGTACCATTTCATAGTTCTTCTCCAAAATCACAATTTTTGTTGATTTGTTAAGCAATCATCGCAACTCGATCTATATTACTTATTTCTTTTTGATAATATTAGTATATTAATTGACAAATTATTGAAAATAAATGAGGTACGACCTCGTATATAAAAATCCTTGTCTTATAGGCATACTTGGTCGTCTAAATATATCACTATAGCAGTAGGTTGGGTTGAACGTTAGCGAAGCGTGTCCGTAAGGACATAGTGAAAAAAAACAAACACTCTGTTGGGTTTCGTTCCTCAACCCAACCTACGAACTAACTATCTACTATCCACTAACAACTAACAACTAACTCATCATTATGAAGTGGGCAATTTTAAGCGGTATTGAAGGTAATTTGGCAGCTTATGAAGCGGTGATGGCGGATATTAAACGTCAAAGTCGTTATATAGAAGCTTTATATATTCTAGGAGATGTGGTGGGACCAACTCCGGAGTCTGAGAAGCTGGTGGAACGTTTGCTTCAGCCACAGTCTGGGTTAACACCACTCGTTTGTAAGGGATGGTGGGAGGAGCAATGTTTGATATTGCATGGTTTGTCTGCAAGTTCAGACGAGAACGATTTATTGGAAAAATTTGGTGGTGAGACAGTAAAATTACTATGGGATAATGTTTCTCGTCATACCGTGGAGTGGATACGAAATCTTGATTTTGGTTTCTTTGAGTTGGATTGTTTATTAATTCACGGTACAACTGTATCTGTGGATGAAGCACTAACTCCGGAAAGTTCTCCAGTTATTATGTTAGACCGGGTAGCACGTATGCAAGCCAATAATTTATTTTGCGCTCGTTCTGGTTCGACTTTTCAATATAATTTAGAAGCTGGTTCGATTGATACGGGAATAACTACCCTTGATAATCAAACACCAAGTAAAACTATCAACGTCAGTCCACGTATGGTTGTAGGTGTGGGGAATGTGGGTAGAAAAACAGGAGAAGCAACCTATACTCTCTACAACCCGAATAATAATCAAGTGGAATTTAAGACTGTTCGCTATGGGGTAAGTAAGGGGTTTGGAGTCAAGAAAACAACTGTTGGTTCTTGAAGTTAATATTGGTTAACAATTAGCTCCTAAGTAACTACGAAAATTCTATCCCCGAACAACTTGCGTAACCTGCATTTAATGATATTAATTAGCGTTTAGACTTTTCAATCATAGAGAGCCATTCCTCCATCTCAAGAGGTTGTTGCCAATTAAACATGAGTACTATAAAATCATCAATTTGCTGCTCGTTTAACTGTTTGAGTTGACTAACTATTTGTGGCGTAAGAGACGAAGCGCTAAACTTAGCCCGAATTATATTACTTGCCGACTCAATCTTACCTTCTAACCTAGCTTTGTTAATTTCAGCTTCATACCAAGCATCGATTTCTTGCATCGTTTTCATAAAATCTTCCTCTTCTGGAGTTAAGCTATCAGTAGGTATATCTTTTAGGTAAACACAGTATTTGATACATGCACTTATTATATCGTTTTTTTCCCTGCGGTCTTGAGATAACTGGTTGATTGATTCAAAAGCCATCTGAGCAGTTTTTTTATTTCCCAACATTTTCAACCACATCGTTTCTGGACTATCTATCAGTTGCTCAATAATCACAATTCCCATCCGCAAAATTGGTGAAAGTCGATACACACCTACACCCAATTCTTCTGCTGGTTGAGCGTTACATAATATCAATAGTTTTTCACTGCAATTAACCGTGAGAATCCAGGTAAATGGATTTTGATTTTCAATTTGTTTTTTTGCTTCCTTCGACAGTCGCTCTCGACTTGTTAATTCCGATTTGGTTTTGGCGTTTTCTAGTAGTTCTTTCTGCTTTCTATCCCAGTACAAATTCTTTCTAGTAATCGATTTATTAATATCGGTTTCTTCTAAATATGAACTGTAATGTTCAATAATGAGAGTCGAATGCTGTTGCATTAACAAGTCGAATAAACCTAAATTTTCCTTCTCCCACCCGGACTTTTCTCGCTCGACTGTAAACATTAAATCAATTTCTAGGTCTTCATCATTACGGACTTGAATGTTTTGTAGAGTTTCCCCTTTAGTTTTATATAAAGACTGGATATAAAACTTGAAGAAGCGGTCATGTTTGTACTGAGCCATTTAAATTTCTTTAGCCCTTGGCGTAGCTCTCATGTCGTGAACAGTAATTTTAACTTATTACGAGTGCAGCAGCTAATTTATGGAGAAATGTTATAACGAAAATTAAGCATTCAAAAACAGTCAAAATTGCATTCTCACCAAAGCCGATGGGCATTCCGATAATTAAAATACAGCCAGGAGTTAACTTTTTGAAACTTCAAAGGATTTATTGCAGACGCGATCGCACTTTCAATCAAAACCACAAAAAGCGATGGAGTTTGGAAAAAATGTGCAATCGCACTCTGCATAATTACAAATTAGTGTCTTGCTAGACGGATATAGCGAGAAGGGTTGTTTACGCTATAGTTGACGATAGCGTGAAATGTTCCAGCGTAAATACCGTCACCATCCACATCACCGTCATTATCCGTAAGATAATTAGATTGTGACAAATATACTCTCCCATTTTCAACTTTCTCTACAATCGCAACGTGACCATAGTTTCCACCAAAATACTGAGCTACGTCACCGACTTGAGGAGTTTCATTAGAATTTAAAACTCTTGCACCATTTTTGCGAACTCCCCCCCATTGCTTCGCGTTCTGTTGTCCAGGTGGCAATAGTATATCCTCTGGTGTAAAACCTAATTCTTTTAAACGACCGTAGGCATACCAAGTACAATTACCCTCTTTTTTATAAGAGTTATGACCTAATACGGTAGAACCTAATCCATTTCTAGCAAAGGGATTTCCTTGCTGCATATAAAACTGAGGACGGTCTCTAAAGTATTGCGCTCCCTGAACTGCTAGCAGTGGTGAACCTCCTCCAAATGTCCACTCCCCAAATTCTCGCCACTCAGTCCAAGCCTCCGTTGGATTTGTCACAAAACGTGTATAGAATTTGCCATCAGTACCCTCAATATGTTGGAATAGTGTGTTCTTAAATATTGTCAAAGTCGGTGTACCCAAGCTCTCACCATTGCGTTCCCAAATTGTCCAATTATTTCCGTCAGAAGTTGAGCGAGTATATATTCCTTGGTCTTCACCACGTACAGTTTGGTAAAGACGACCATTAAATTCCTCTAACTCAGGTGTACCCAAGCTGGCACCATTGCGTTCCCAAATTGTCCAATTATTTCCGTCAGAAGTTGAGCGAGTGTATACTCCTTGGTCTTCACCACGTACAGTTTGGTAAAGACGATTGTTAAATACCTCTAACTCAGCTGCATCCAAGCTGGCACCATTGCGTTCCCAAATTGTCCAATTATTTCCGTCAGAAGTTGAACGAGTATATACTCCGTTATCTTCACCACGTACAGTTTGGTAAAGACGATTGTTAAATACCTCTAACTCAGCTGCATCCAAGCTGGTACCATTGCGTTCCCAGATTGTCCAATTATTTCCGTCAGAAGTTGAGCGAGTGTATACTCCGTTATCTTCACCACGTACAGTTTGGTAAAGACGATTGTTAAATACCTCTAACTCAGCTGCATCCAAGCTGGTACCATTGCGTTCCCAAATTGTCCAATTATTGCCGTCAGAAGTTGAGCGAGTGTATACTCCGTTATCTTCACCACGTACAGTTTGGTAAAGACGATTGTTAAATACCTCTAACTCAGGTGTATCCAAAGTCCCACCATTAACTTCCCAGTTCGTCCAGTTCCCATCAGAACTGTAGCGAGTATACACTCCATTATGTTTATCACGCATAGTTTGATAAAGCCGATTGTTAAAAGCGATCGCCTCAACCTTTGACATTTCAATTGTCAAACTTTCACTGTCAATATTAACGGTTGCATAATCGTTCTCCGCTTTCATAATAGATAAATCAATTGCGTTCAAAGATTGTTTTTGAACAATTGTTTGGAAAATATCCCCTTCATCCCCAGCAGCATCAACAAGATTAATCCGAGAATCAACCGCGTGTCCAATCTCTTCTAATAAAACACTTTTAATTCCGTCAATATTGCCAGCATTTCGCTCGACGAAACCTTGAGACAAATAGATGGTATCGGTCTTAAATGCATAAGCACCATTTGCACCAACTACATCTAAATCCCCAGATATTTTTATTTGGGGTAAATCACCAAAATTTCCTTTCGACCAGCTTTGCTGTAGCTCAGATACAGTCTTCGTATCCCAACTTGTACCGAAGGCTGTATTCATCGAAGCCGTAAAATCTGAACTTGCTGCAAATCCTTGTAATGACGCTTGTACTTCCTGTACTACGTCATTAATAATGCTGCCATAGCTACTACTACGACCATTAGTAATTAAATCATCTGCAATCTCGTGATTAGAATTAATACCAAATGATGTTCCCAGAATTTCATCAATATTAGAATGATTAGCTAATGGAGTTGAAGTATTTTTGGTAGAAGAAATTACCGGATCAAATATATTACCAATATCTGAAATATCTTCAGCAGTATAATCCCCCTGGTTTTCCCCGATATCAATCAGCGTGTCACCCGCTGAATGCATCATTTGGTCTGAGCTAAATTCTTTATTATCCGTTTGGAAAGGGTCTGATGAATTACTAAAAGGCTGATTTGAAGATGCATCTAAAGTTTGATTATTAAATATTGGCTGTTCTTCCAGCATGATTATATATATTCCATAACTTACAAACCCAAGATAAATTTATCTATTTCGATTTGTCAGGATTAAAAGGAAAAAATCATGCCATCTTCAATTACTCTTGTGAATTAAGTATTTCCTATGTCTAATAATCAACTCACTTTGAAAATAAATAATTTACTAGTGATTATATTTCCAGTGCTTTTACATAAGAGCAACATAATAACAATATAAAAGCAATATCTATATTCATTACATTTCATATCAAATAGCATTTAAACCTACATCAAAAGAACAAACAATACTAACGTAAATTAAGAGCCTCTATACTCAAATCAGTAATTTACCTTAAAGGGTGTTTGAAAAGTTAGGTTTGCGAAAAAATCCGCTAACTAAGTTTTTTGCTCTCTTCTTCTCTTACCTATATGGTATCCCAATCCGTCAAAGTCTTATATCATCTTGGTTTCTGCTTAAATTGGAATGATACTTTTACAACCGCTTCCAATTAATCACCTTTCCCCAAATAACAATGACATAATGGCTTCTCAATCAAGGACTCCATCAAACTATTAATCGCGACTGCGGCTAATAAACCCCCGCCAATAGTACCAACGGTGGTAATGTAATTTACCTCAGAAGCCATTAACCGCCGTTTGGCTGCTGGAGCATGACTAAAGCCGATGGGCATTCCGATAATTAAAGATGGTTGCAGCAGTTTTTGTTCGACGAGTTTTAAAGCAGATATCAGCACTGATGGCGCGTAACCGATAATTAAAATACAGCCAGGAGTTAACTTTTTTAAACCCTCGCGCCATTCTTGATGTTGCCAAAATTGATTTTCGGCTTCTGAAGCAGTGTAAACATGGGGGTCATTGATTAATATATTGACTTTTGTGCCTAAATATGTTGCTCTGGTATGGTCGAGAGCAGCAGAAACTGGGGGAATATCTACAACTATTTCGCAGTTATTTTTCAGAGCATCTCTTGATGAGGCGATCGCACTTTGACTCAATCGGATAAAGTCTACTAAACTAACATCACCAGAAGCTAATACAAGTTTGCTAAGTAAATCTCTTTCAATTTCATTTTTATTCGATAAATCCGGTAACAACTGCTGTAACGATTCGTCGAAGTCTTCCGGATGAGCTTCCACGGCTGCGTCTAAACCTTGCCAAAGTTTTTCTAATTTTTTAGTCCCCAAACTAGATTCGATTTCTAAATGTTGTAATTGTGCGAGTGCTTCTGCTTGGATATGTTGACAATGCTTATCTCTACCTAACAAACCTTCTAAAGCCGATGCTGTTTTTCGCAACCGCGATAGTTGTTCGATGACAGATTGGTATTGCTGCTGTAGTTGAGCGGTAATCGTATCTAAATTATCTGGTTCGGGATTATTTGCTAATAATTTTTGAATGTGGTCTAGTTGAAAACCTTGAGATTTTAGTGCAACGATTCGTCGTAAAAATTGCACGTTTTTATCGGTATAAAGGCGATAGTTACCTTCAGAGCGTTCAGCTTCAGGTAATAAACCTAACTTGTGATAATGTCTCACCATTCTGGGAGTCAAACCACCACCAACTTCTTGAGTAAGTTGTTTGATTGTTAGGTGTTTGTTTTTGATTTCTTCGCTCGGATTAATCTGAGCGGTATTATTTTCAGATTTGTTGTTCATGCCAATATTTTAAACCTTGACATTGATGTTAAGGTCAAGATTTAGTCTATAAGCGGTTATGCGGTAAAACCAATCATAATTAATTGGTTCGTAGTTGCGCTTTAACGCCAAATATTTAGGGTTCAAGCCCTTTACGTACAAACAATAATTTACCCATCAGAATTTATGGGACAAACCATTAGTACTCATCAATTTGATTTGAAACCGAATAATCCTCTAAACTCTCTTCCTCTGTCTTGGAAAGTTGCTCATGGGGGAAACAAACCCCCAAGACCGCACTTTCCGCTGCGCTCTTTGCGTTCTCTGCGGTTTTTTATCATAAGAGTTTATAACCCCGCAAAATTAATGTGGTGAAATATTAGTAGTCCTTTTCATTTGTTTTAATGGGTTGTAGAGACGTAGCAGTGCTACGTCTCCCGACGTTAGGTCGAAAACGAACCCCTCAGAATTTATGAAAAGGACTATTAGTACTTCACCACATTAATTCTGAGGGGTACGTAGTTGCGCTTCAGCGCCTCATATTCCGGTATCCGGAGGCGCTGAAGCGCAACTACGAACAATTATTAACCCCGCAAAATTAATGTGGTTGGGTATTAGTAGTCCGTCCCACAAGTTTTGATGGGTAATTAAGGTTTGTGGTTGAACAGTTTTCACCTCCTTATGCTATATGTTTGGCGCTAAAGCGCAACTACGAACTAATTAAACATGATATTGACATTGACATTAATGTCAAGGTTTAGAGTAAGAATCACATTTATTCGCTGATTCTGAACCATGACTAGTTATTCCTTGAGAAAAACTGATTTAAGAAAACTAATTTCACAACACCCAGATGCTGTAGCAGCAATTATGTGTGCTGTACTTTTACTCTTCGGTTGGTTGTGTTTGCAGTTTAGTTGGATTGGATTGGCTTTACTAATTTTGTGTGCAGCTTATGTAATTGGGGGTTACGAAAGTGCCAAAGAGGGATTGACGACTCTATTTCAGGAAAAAGAATTCGATGTTGATTTATTGATGATAGTAGCAGCTTTGGGGGCTGCATTTTTAGGACTTTGGCGACGGGAATATCATCTGATTGTTGATGGTGCGGTGTTAATTCTGATTTTTGCTATTAGTGGTGCGTTGGAAGGTTACGCTATGCAGAGAACAAACAACGCTATTAGCAGTTTGATGGGATTGACACCGGATACTGCGAGGCTAATATTGCATGGTGAGGAAAGACAGGTTGCCATTGATAAATTAGCTATCAATGACGAAATCTTGGTTAAACCGGGAGAGTTGATTCCTACTGACGCTGTGATTATCCAAGGTGCGAGCAATCTTAACGAAGCTTCTATCACTGGAGAATCTTTACCTGTAGAAAAAACTGTTGGGGATGAAGTTTTTGCTGGCACAATTAATGGTACAGGAGCTTTGATACTCAGAGTTCACCAACCACCGGAAAGTAGTTTGATTCAAAGAGTAATTCGCTTAGTAAAGCAAGCTCAAACCGAAGCACCACCATCTCAAATCTTTGTAGAAAATTTAGAACGCAATTACGCCAAAGTAATAGTAGTATGCGGAATTTTATTAGCGGTTTTACCACCTTTTATTTTTAATTGGGATTGGGAAACTACTATTTACAAAGCTTTAATTTTTTTAGTAGTGGCTTCTCCATGTGCGTTAATGGCTGCTATCATGCCTGCATTATTATCGGGAATTGCTAATGGAGCGCGAGGGGGTATCTTATTTAAAGGAGGAGCAGTTTTAGAATTGGTAGGTAAAGTTAAAGCGATCGCCTTTGATAAAACTGGAACTCTGACGACAGGAGAAACCCCAAGTTATCGATATTATGGCAGTTGATGGGGATGAAAACCAAATTCTATCAGTTGCTGCTGCGGTAGAAGTTTATTCAGAGCATCCCATTGGTAAAGCAATTGTCCAAGCTGCTAAGGATAAAAATTTGAATTTAGCACCTGTTAATAACGTAGTTTCTCATACAGGTTTTGGTATTAGTGGTGAAATTGAGGACATATATATTAAAGTTGGTAATGCTAAATTTATTCAATCAGATTCTGATTTACCCGCAGATTTAGTTGCCAAAAGCCAAAAATTAGAAACACAAGGTAAAACAATCGTTTGGGTTACTGATAACGAGAAAATATTAGGAATTATTGCCGTTGCCGATACAATACGTCCTGAAGCTGCAACAACTATTCAGCGTTTGAAACAAATCGGCATTCAAAATATTATCGTTGTCAGTGGCGATCGCCAATTAACCACTAACTACATTGCCCAACAGTTGGGTATTTCCGAAGTTTACGCCGAATTGCTCCCAGAAGATAAAGTAACTGTAATTCGTCGCTTAAAAAGACAATATCAAACAGTTGCAATGGTCGGAGATGGTATAAATGATGCCCCTGCTCTAGCAACAGCATCCGTGGGAATAGCGATGGGAACTACAGGTAGCGATATCGCTTTAGAAACAGCAGATATCGTATTAATGGCAGACCGTTTAGAAAAATTAGTTGCTACAATTAATCTCGGTCGTCGTGCAATTAGAGTTATCAAACAAAACATTATCTTTGCTTTGTGCAGTATTGGTTTGTTACTGGTTGCCAATTTTGCCACTGGTATTAATCTTCCTTTGGGAGTAATTGGACACGAAGGCTCTACAGTGTTGGTTACTTTGAGTGGTTTACGGTTGTTGAGAAATGCTAAATGCTTCCGTTAGTGAATTAGGAATTAAAAAATTGGCGTTGCTGATTAAAAGTATGATTTGCCCCCCAACCCCCAATTCTGGGGGAGAAAAACAATTCAAAGTCCCCCAATTTTGGGGGATTTAGGGGGCTAGTAAATATAATAAAAATAAATTCATATTTCAATTAAGCAACGCCAAAAAATTGATTACCAGAATCATCTCAAGTAATGCATTACAAATTTTATTATTCAAGAGCCGCTCCTATCTAAAGGTAATGCAGTACCATATTACGAGAATGATTTTCATTGTCTCGGAGAATAAAGATGACTTCTCAAACACTAGATACAGTCCCCGTAACCGTTCTCACTGGTTATTTAGGAGCGGGAAAAACAACTTTACTTAACCGGATTCTCACCCACGAGCATGGTAAGAAAGTCGCGGTGATAGTCAATGAGTTTGGAGAAGTCGGGATTGATAATCAATTGGTTATCGATGCTGATGAAGAAATCTTTGAAATGAATAATGGCTGCATTTGCTGTACGGTACGCGGTGATTTAATTCGCATCATTGCTAATTTAATGAAGCGACGCGATAAATTTGACCATTTAGTAATTGAAACTACTGGACTCGCAGACCCAGCACCTGTAATTCAGACTTTCTTTGTAGATGAAGATATGCAGGAAAAATTGAATTTAGATGCTGTAGTTACAGTAGTTGATGCCAAGCATATTTGGCAACATTGGGATGCGGATGAAGCTCAAGAACAAATTGCTTTTGCTGATGTAATTTTACTTAATAAAACTGATTTAGTAACCCCAGAACAACTTGAAGAATTAGAACAGAGAATACGGGGAATGAATGCAATGGCAAAAGTCTACCGTACTCGCAATTCTGAGTTAGAAATGGATGCGCTTTTAGGGGTGAAAGCTTTTGATTTAGATAGAGCTTTGGAAGTTGACCCAGATTTTTTAGGCGAAGATGCTCACGAACATGATGAAAGTGTTTATTCTATAGCTTTGGTGGAAAAAGGTGAATTAGATGGGGATAAATTAAATCAATGGTTGAGTAATTTATTACAAACTAAAGGACCCGATATTTTCCGCATGAAAGGTATTTTAAATATTGCTGGAGAAGATGAAAGGTTTGTATTCCAAGGAGTACATATGTTATTAGATGGAAAACCAGACCGTTTGTGGAAAGAAGGCGAACAACGTAAAAATGAACTGGTTTTTATTGGTCGCAATTTAGATGAAACTCAGTTGAAAAAAGATTTTCTCGCTTGTATGGCTTAATTTTTATTAATAGTTATAGCTATTGATGTATACCTCAAAAACTCACCTCTAACCCCTCTCCTTAATAAGGAGAGGGGATATAAAGCACAGCTTTATTGGGGTGAGGTGAAGCTGTACCTCGACTGCTTAATAAATGCTATATTACGCCATTTTATTCCTTCTTACTTCTAAATTCTAAATTCTAAATTCTTCCTTCGTTTAAGGTACAAATGAAAACTATTAAATCTACAGACTTTGATCTAAATTGGAATCATATACTTTCTGATTATATAACCGCTATAAAATGGTCGCCTAATGGTAGTACTTTAGCGATGAGTTCTGCTGCTGGAGAAGTAAAAGTTGTTGTAGAAAACGAATTAATAACTTTGCAAGAAATCACTAATACTTCCATTGATGGATTAGCTTTTTCTACTGATGGAAAGTTTTTAGCAGTTGGCGGACAAGATGGTAAAGTAAAAATTTGGAGTACCTCTAATCATCAACTCATTGCTACTTTAGAAAATGCTCCAGCTTGGGTGGATAAATTAGCATGGAGTCCCCGCAAAAATTTACTCGCTTTTAGTTTGGGACGTTACGTACAGGTTTGGGATGCAGACATTCAAGAAATTGTTGTCACCTTAAACTTTGATAATTCTTCAGTACTGAGTATTGACTGGAGTCATGATGGTAAATTTCTGGCGATCGCTGGTTATCAAGGTGTAAAAATTTGGCGCTCTGATGAATGGGATGAAGACCCGTATTTCTTTAGCGTACCATCGGCTAGTGTTGCTGTGGCTTGGTCGTCTGATGGTAAATACATTGCTTCGGGTAACATGGATAAAACCATCTGTGTATTGCAAACAGATTTTATTGCTAATGCAAAACAAGCCGAACCTTGGTTAATGCATGGTTTTCCAGGTAAAATTCGTAATTTAGCTTGGTCAAAAGTGACTACATCTAAAAAAGAACCATTACTCGGGTCTTCTAGCGCAGAAGGTATAGTTGTCTGGGAAAAGCAAGATGATGCATCTTCGGGTTGGGGTGCGACTGTATTAGAAAATCACACAAATATTGTAGAAGCAATCGAATTTGCACCCGATAACTTAATGATTGCTTCTGCTGGTGCTGACGGTTGGCTTTGTTTGTGGAAAAAAGCAAAAAAAGTAGCGCAAGTTCTCCAAGGTGCTAAAAACGGGTTTTCTTGCATCGCATGGCATCCCCAAGGTAATAAAATTGCTGCTGGGGGTAAAAATGGTGAAGTGTTAATTTGGTCTAAAGGTAATCGTGGGATTGGTTTTGGTTGAAGATTGATAATGACTTGATGATCTCAGATAAAATCGGCAACAAAATCATTACTATAGGTATGAAAAAATGACGAATCAAGAACCTGCTATTGTTTTCGAGAAAGAACGTGCTTCGTCTTATGATGAAACATTTGCGCGTTTGGCTCCAATCCGCGATGCACTTCATCTGTTAATCCGTCAAATATTTTCAGAGCTTCCTGCCAATGCAAACATTCTTTGTGTTGGAGCAGGAACAGGAGCAGAAATGATTTATCTTGCACAGAATTTTCCACAATGGCGATTTACTGCGGTAGAGCCAGCCTCAGCAATGCTCGATATTTGTCGCCAGAAAGCCGAAGAATGCGGTATTTCGTCTCGTTGCACTTTTCACCAAGGTTATCTCGATTCGCTTCCTACTTCAAATTCTTTTGATGCGGCAACGTGTCTTCTGGTTTCTCATTTCATTATGCAACAAGATGAGCGAAGCAATTTTTTCAAGCAAATCGCTGCACGGCTTCATCCGAATGCATATTTGGTGAGTTCTGATTTGACTTGCGATATGGATACTTTAGAGTATCAAAGCCTGCTGGAAGTTTGGCTGCGAATGCTTAAATTTTCTCAAGTACCTGCTGCCGAAGTTGAAAATATCCGCTCCTCCTATGGACAAAATGTCGCTTTGTTGTCACCGCAAAAAGTTGAATCGATTATCATCAAAGGCGGCTTTGACTCACCTACATTATTTTATCAAACCCTTCTTATTCGTGCTTGGTATTCTAAACGAACTGCTTAAATTAGGATTTGCCGAAAGTAACAAGCTCGCGATACACCTCCGGTGTCTAGCGGAGCTAATCGCAATTTTTAAGTTACTTGATTGCGATTCGAGTATTTCATTTCTTTCACCTTGTTGATGGATTCATATTCTTATTGGTTATAAAGAGCGATCGCACCTTCAATCTCTCCCTGTTCGCTTTTAAACCTGCCATATTGTGGAGTCCTTTCTTCCCATCCAACTACTGATACAACTTCCGTCCAATCTTCTATCTTAGTAATTTTTCAGACAAGATGAATGGAGTTACTTGCAAATCACCAGCATCGGAGAGTATTTTGGTTTTTCTGGTACCGTAGGAATTTACTGAGGTTTTTACACAGTATTTATGCCATAAAAAACACAAGTAATTTAAGGTGGCTTAATCTTATTGGCTACATTTACAGTATCCTACCTATCTCTTTTAAAATCCTGTGTTTAAAGCTTTGCTAAGTTCTATACTTCAGTTGATTCGTATTTTTAAAAACTTCTATTGGGAATTTAAAGGGTGTAATTTTTTAGTGCTTGGACGGGAGAAATATGATTCGAGAAAATATCAATCCGCAGTAGAAGCTTGGAATCAAAGCTTAACTTCTTATCAAAAAGCTGATTCCCAGGAAAATATCGGTGTAGTATATTCTTATTTAGGCATGGCATACAGGGAGCTATCGGAGTATGTAACAGCCTTAGAGTATTCCCATCGCGCTCTTATAATTCATCAAAAAGTTAAAAAGGGTGATTGGGAGAGAAGAACACTCTGTCATTTGGGACTAGGATATCACTACCTGGGAGAATATACAAAGGCTTTGGATTATTTTCAGCGTAGTTTGGTTTATTGTCGGGAATTTGGCGACCGCAATTTGGAATGTCAAATATTGGGAAATATTGCGTTAATACACAGCAATTTTGGTGAAAATAGAAAAGCTCTTGAATTTAACGAGCAAGCTTTGAAAATTGCCGAAGAGATTTGTAACTCAGATATTCGAGCAAGTATTCTGAGTCGTATTGGGCTAATTTATTCAGAATGGGCAGAACATGAAAAATCTTTGGAATACTATGAATTATCTTTAAGGTTGTCCACAAACATTAATAATCCTAGTGGTGCTTCAACTTTAACTAATATCGGTGCAATTTATCGGGATACTGGAGAATACGACAAAGCGGAATCTTATTACCAACAAGCGTTAGACATTTTGCAAAAAACGGGTAATCTTAACCTTGAAGGAACAATTTTAGCTAACTTAGGTGATTTGTGCTGTGTAAGAGGTCAATATACCCAAGCGCTCGAATTTCATCAGAAATCGCTCAAAATTAGACAACAAATTGGCGATAGAGATGGAGAAAGTATTGTTTTATCTAATATTGGGGCAGTGTACGCTTACCAAAATAACTTATCTGCGGCATTACCATACTACCGACAGTCTTTAGAAATTTGCGAAGAAATAGGCAATATAAGCTCCAAAAGTAGTAAATTAAATAATCTGGCACATTGTTACACTGTATGTGGCTACTATGGCGAAGCAATGGAATGTTACGATGAAGCTTTGGTAATTGCCAGTAAGACAGGCGATCGCACTCAAGAATGTACTATTTTTAGCAATATTGGACTTTTGTACAATCAGCTTGGTGAATTTCTTAAAGCTTTAGAATACGCGCAATTAGCAAAAGGATTGGCAAGGGAAATTGGAGATAAGCAAACTCTTGGATGGGCTTTTAATTGTATGGGAAATTCCTATCGAGGATTGAAAGAGTGTTCAAAAGCTCTGTCAAATTACCAGCAAGCATTACAAATATATACTACTATTGGTAATAATTCCGGTCTAGCAGATACCCATACAGATATTGGTGAGACCTATATCGACTTAGAAAGACCGCAACAAGCATTATCCCACTATCAGATAGCATTAAATATTTATCAAAAACTAGGAACGCTATCGTCCGAATATGGTCTTCTCGAACGTATTGCTACAGCGTATTCGCAGATTGGGAACAATGCAGAAGCATTGAATTATTATCAGCAAGCTCTCGCGATTGTCAAAGAATTAGGTCACGACAACAACGAAGCCAGGATTTTAAATCGCATTGTAGAAATACAAAATGGAGAAACTTAGCGTTCGGGTTGATACACAGGGCAAACGCACCTAAATTCTAGTAAATTTCCTCTTGTGTTCCACTTTACAATTACATTTGTTGAAAAATATAACTTTAAATTTTACCATTATCAAGATTCTCCCCCACTTTGCTTTTCAATAGCTTTTCTCACAACCTCAACTTCTAAATCAAGTGCTTGAGCAATTTGCTCGACACTCAATCCCATATTTGACAAACGGGGGATTGCTTCAAGTTTTGTTGCTATTTTTGTTTTTTGTTCAACCTCTTGCTCTACTTCTTCTCGAACTTCCTGATAAAATCTAGTTTTTCGCCACTCGGTTAATCCAAACATCGCTGCTAACTCCTGTCTAGTTTGATTGGAGAATTTGTAAATCAACATCCTTTCTACTAATTCTAAAAGCTGCCGACGATTGTTTACATCTGCTTGTTGGACTTTTTGGATTAAATTTCTGGCAACTTCTACAGCTTCTTCTTCCGGAGCAACTACCAATCCAATAATCCCCAACCCAACTGAAGAAGAAGTATCACTCAATTCATCGAGATATATTACTTGTATTTGCCCATCAGATAGTGATGTCTGATACGCAATCGGAATACCTGGATCAAGGCTACGTTTAGCCCATAAAACTACTGCTTTCCAGTTTTTATCTGGTTTATACTGGTTGAGATAAACAAATGCTTCCGTAATTAATCGCCAGTATAAATCATCATCCGATTGATATTGTACCTCTACAAAGTAAATTGGGTCTTGAGGGTATTCGGGTTTGGGTAGAAATAAACCATCAATTCTTCGCGCAAGCTCTTTTATCTCTACAGAGGAAAATTCATAGTGTGAAGCTTGAGTGGGAGACTGTTGCAGTATTTCAAATAGTACGCTGGGAAGGTTTTGTAGCAGCGTGTAAAAGATTGTATCTGTTTTCATCCATTAAAACTTTAGAATCACTGGTAGAGCATATGTATTATACAGTAATGTTTATGCCAATTTTTATCACCAGCGACTGATATCAGGTTCGCTTAATTACTTATAAATAAAAATATGTTTGTAGTTGCGCTTTAGCGCTCCTCTCGTTGTGTTCAGCGAAGACGGCGCAACTACGAGCATTTTCATAAGTATTCATCAAAAACAGCATCTAAACCAAAGCTCTCCAAGACTGTGAAAGTACTGTCCCTGCCGACTTTGCAAACACAAACGTTAATAACAAGCCTACTGCTAAATCAGGTAATATCGAACCCGTCAGAAAAACTAATCCTGCTGCTATAAGAACAGAGATATTGGCGATGATGTCATTTCTCGAACATAACCACACAGAAGACATATTCAGATTATCCCTTCTATGTCTAGCTAATAAAAACAAACAGACTAGATTGGCAAGTAACGCTATAACTCCAATCGCACTCATAACTGTTACTTCTGGAGATACACCCGAAGAGAATTGATAGACAGCTCTAGCAAAAACTGCGATCGCAAACACAAACATGATAATTCCCTTCAAAAATGCCGATCCAGCCTGAGCTTTACTACCTTTATTAATGACATACAAACTGGTTGCGTAAACCAAGGTATCACCTAGCATATCGAGGGAGTCTCCAGTCAAGGATATCGAATCCGCGCGAATACCTGCTCCAAACTCAACAAAGAACATTACTAGGTTGATAAACAAAACTACCCAAAGAACATTAGCTTGCTGTTTTTTCAGCTGCGTTAGCTCAGAACCTTTGTTTTGACAACAGTTGTCACTCATAATTTTCCTCTTATTCTAATATTCAAACGACCATTAGAATGATATCACAAAAAAAGTTCATTCAAACGTTGCTTAGAATGACTTACTCAGCAAGTTGCTTTAAGGTGTAGCAAAGAACTTCGGCTATACGTTGGTCTTTAAGAGAATAGTAAGCTAGCTTGCCATCGTTTCTATACTTTAAAATTTTGAGGTCGCGCAGTTTCCGCAGGTGATGAGAAGCAGACGCAATCTTGACATCAAGCAAAGAAGCCACATCACACACGCAAAGCTCTTGACCATTACTCAGAGCGTGAAGAATCTTTAAGCGCGATTTATCAGCTAAAGCACCAAAAAGAATTTGAGCATTTTCGATAATATCATCTCCCGGCAGTGCTTCACCAACCTCTTGCACTAACTCCGAGTTAAAGCACTGGGTTTGGCAAACGTCACTTTCCTTGGCTTTAGTCACAAATCTTGACGTACACGAGGTTTTACAACTTAATTATAGCTGAGGCGTGATCATCGGTTTATTTTTGTGACTACTCAAAAAAGCCTTCACATCAAACCAACTTTTTAAGCTATCATGATAACGATTCTCATTCTAATTATGTATGGTCAGTTCATTATCCCAATCTCAGGAAGGCTTGCAAGAAAAAGATGCCCAGCAACTTGAGCGGATTCGTCATACTTGCGCTCATGTCATGGCTATGGCTGTACAAAAGCTGTTTCCAGGGACAAAAGTTGCAATTGGACCAGTTACCGATACGGGTTTCTACTACGACTTTGATTGTCCGGTAAGTATTACGACCGATGATTTAGGTAAAATTGAAGCCCAAATGCGGCGAATAATTAAAGCTAATTTACCTATAATTCGTGAGGAGGTGGAAAGGGAAGACATTCAAAAAGAAATTACAGCTTTGAATGAAACATATAAGTTAGAAATTTTAGAAAGAATTCCTGACCAAGAAATAATTACTCGTTATTTTATTGGTAGTCCCGATGCTGGTAATAGAGAATCATCATTGCTTACTGTAGATAATAAAAATAATCCAATAAATAATACAAAACCTAATCAAGCTGATAGTTATTGGTGGGATTTATGTGCGGGACCTCACGTAAATTTTACTAGAGAAATTGATAAAAAAGCCTTTGCATTATTAAACGTTGCGGGTGCATATTGGCAAGGAGATGAAACCAAGCCGATGTTACAGCGTATTTACGGTACAGCTTGGGAAAATCCAGAAGAATTACAGGCTTTTTTGAAACAAAGAGAAGAAGCATTAAAACGCGACCATAGAAAATTAGGTCAACAATTAGATTTATTTAGCATTCAAGAAGATGCTGGTGGAGGGTTAGTATTTTGGCATCCAAAAGGTGCAACAATTCGCTACATAATTGAAGAATATTGGCGCAAATCTCACATAGAATCTGGCTATAAATTACTATATACACCCCATATTGCTAATTTAGATTTATGGAAAACATCGGGTCATTTCGATTTTTATAATGAAAATATGTTTGATTCGATGGAAGTGGAAAAACAAGCTTATCAAATTAAGCCGATGAATTGTCCTTTCCACGTTCTAACTTATAAAAATAAGCTACATTCCTATCGAGAATTACCGCTAAGATGGGCGGAATTAGGAACAGTTTATCGTTACGAACGTTCTGGAGCGCTACATGGTTTGATGCGGGTGCGTGGGTTTACTCAAGATGATGCTCATATCTTTTGTTTACCCAATCAAATTGCTGATGAAATTTTAGGAGTACTGAATCTTACCGAGCAGATTTTATCTGATTTTGGTTTTAATAATTACGAAATAAATCTTTCTACTCGTCCCAATAAATCAGTAGGGACAGATGAGGTATGGGAGTTAGCAACTGCGGCTTTAAAAGAAGCATTGGATAATAAAGGTTGGAATTATATTGTAGATGAAGGTGGTGGTGCTTTTTATGGGCCAAAAATAGATATAAAAATTCAAGATGCGATTGGTCGTTTGTGGCAATGTTCGACGATTCAGGTAGATTTTAATTTACCTGAAAGGTTTGATATGCAGTATGTTGCTGATGACGATACAAAAAAACGACCAATTATGATTCATCGGGCTATTTTTGGTTCGATAGAACGTTTTTTTGGAATTTTAATTGAGAATTATGCTGGTGATTTTCCTTTATGGTTAGCGCCGATTCAATGTAGATTATTACCAGTCAGCGATGAAGTGCGAGAATATGCAGGATTCGTAGCGGGGGAATTACATAAAGAAGGATTAAGAGTAGAAGTTGATGGTAGTGGAGAAAGATTAGGTAAACAAATTCGTAATGCGGAATTAGAAAAAATTCCTGTACTTGCTGTAGTTGGAAAACGAGAGATGGAAAACCAAAATTTAAGCGTGCGTACCCGGAAAGGTGGAGATTTAGGAGCGCTATCAATCAATGAAACAGTTACTCATTTGCAATCGATTATTGCTTTGAATACAACGATTTAAAGTTAATTTAGGCTATTAATAATGGTCATTAAATATATGAGTTTTTCTTTGGGTAAACAATTTCAGAAAGCCGGTTCTCAGAAAACTAAGCAAATTAAACAATGGATTTATCAAGCTTTGCAGATTGATGATGAAATTTCTATTTCTTTAAGTCAGTTACAATGTACAGAACCTGGATGTCCACCAATTGAAACGGTAATTAATGTGATGACTAATCCCGTACAACAATACAAAATTCACAAATCTATTGCTGAGATAGAATATACAGATATCAGTTCGCTTAAGCAGGATAAATAATCTTTGTTATTATTTGTTGTTAATTTTTACCTAATATCGATTCCGGTTGCACCAGAATGATAAAAAACCGCAGAGGACGCAGAGGACACAGAGGAAAGGGAAAGAAGAGAAACTTTAAATAATTCCGATATAAACGGAAAAGAGATAATATGGCTTCTCACACATTATTTGTTTGCAAATCCTGTTCTTTTTCAACTACACAACGCAATTATATGGGTCAAAGAGGTGGTAAATATTTATTAAGTAAGTTACTAGAATTGCATCAGCAATGGTCGTTCAAGTCTGAATTTATGATTGCAGAAGTAGAATGTTTAAGTGCTTGTAAGAGACCTTGTGTTGTAGCGCTAACTGCTCCAAACAAAACTAGTTTAATGTTTGGTGATTTACCACCATTAGAAAGTGCAGCAGATATATTAAAATTATGCGAAAAATATCGTGCTAGCAATAATGGTATAGTTCCACGAAATGAGCGACCAGAAATTTTACAAAAAGGAATATTAGCACGAATTCCCGCACCGATAGACCAGTAGCAATAAAATTAATTTTACGTTTAAATAATCTTACACAAATCAAACCTTAGTCACAAACTAGTAATAAGTACAAGGAGAAATCATGACTCAACTAACTGCACCTAAATCCGATATTATTCCTAATATTCCTAAGCGAGGAATGCCAGTTACTATTATTACCGGATTTTTAGGTAGTGGTAAAACAACATTACTCAATCAAATTCTTCATAACAAAGAAGATTTGAAAGTTGCTGTGCTTGTAAATGAATTCGGTGATATTAATATTGATAGTCAGTTACTCATTTCTACCGATGATGACATGATGGAACTGAGTAACGGCTGTATTTGTTGTACTATTAATGATGGATTGGTTGATGCAGTTTATCGCATTTTAGAAAGAGACGAACGCATTGACTATATGGTCATAGAAACTACAGGTGTAGCCGACCCATTACCAATTGTTTTAACTTTTCTAGGTACAGAACTCAGAGATTTTACCAATATTGATTCCATACTTACTCTTATTGATGCAGAAACTTTTAATAGCGAACATTTCCAAAGTGAAGCTGCTTTAAAACAGATAACTTATGGTGATATTATCCTCCTCAACAAAACTGATTTAGTTGGTGAAGAAAAATTAGTAGAGCTAGAAAGTTTTATTAAAGAAACTAGAGTTGGCGCAAAAATTCTCCGCACTTCTTACGGTGAAGTTGCTTTACCATTAATCTTAGATGTGGACTTGACTCCTAAAGATGAATATTCTTCCTTAATTGAGGAAGATAGCCACGAACACCATCATCACCACCATGACCATGATCACGACCACGAACACCATCACCATCACTCAAATCATCTAGAAAACGATGGATTTGTTTCTATTTCTTTCCAGAGCGATCGCCCTTTTGATGTGCATAAATTTGAGACATTTCTTAATGAAAAAATGCCAGAAAATGTGTTTAGAGCTAAGGGTATCCTCTGGTTTAGCGATAGCGAACTACGACATATTTTTCAACTTAGCGGTCCTCGCTATCAACTCGATGCTGATGAATGGTCTACTGCAAACCGTCAAAATCAGTTAGTTTTCATTGGTCGCGATTTAGATAAGAATGAAATTTATTCTCAACTTAATAATTGTTTACTATAGCAATCCTAAATGATTTATGAGAAAACACCATACTCATAAATTTTTGGGAAGTCAAAAAATTGACCAGAGATTGATAGCTCAAGTAAGGCCTTAACCACAGAGAAAGAATGACAAAAAAAGTAAAATTCTCGAATTAACCTTTTGGCTTGCAGCCAAATATCTTCAACAGGGTTTTGTTGTGGAGCATTCGGAGCAAATCGATAGGCAGTTATCAACCATTCTTCTTTATTTAAACCATTATTTAAAGATTCTAAGTAATCTTTGATTGCTTGCAAACGATGATAGCTAGCACCCTTCGGGTAAGGCTAACGCCTCGCTCCGCTAAAACGCTTTTTGGGGGACGGAAACCGACACCCCCAACTAGACTCACCATCCCAAATTATTAAAAGCTTAGAGCCTTGACGTTGTGAACGCAAAAAATTTAAGAAGTTATTTGATAAAATCATCCAGTGACTGAATCAACATCGATACACCTATATGCTTGTTTTCATAAATACTTATTGATTATTAAGTATTTTCTCACGAATAACTTAGGATTGCTATATAGTCTAAATTATTAAGTAAACTTTGAATTTGGATATTCATGAAAATATATATCTAAATCCTAAATATTCGATGTAATAGCTATTCCTTTTTTTGTATATCTTCTAGTCTTGCTAATAAAAGGTCACTTATAATTACACCCACTAGCTTAGAATCGTCATTAAACACTGGAACAGAATAAGTTGTTAAAAGAATATCCTCGCCAGCTTTTCCAATATCAAAGTAAGGAACGCTCCAGACAGCTTTTCTTTGCTTTACTGGAACGTCATACCAAACTGCATTGGCATACATAAATTCCTTGGCAATATCTTTACTTTGAAATCCACTTTTATTTCTGAATACGAAAGGGCAAGAACAAAGTCTTTCAGGTGAGAATGCAAAGGCACTGCCGAGTATTTCTGGTTTTTTTATTAAATGATTTGTTAAACAAGCAAAAATATCATTTATATCTACAGGAATATCCTGGAAATAAGGAACTAGTTCTTCGGTAGCTTCTTGAATAACTTTCCTTATTTTATCCCTATGGTTGGCTACTTTTTTACTTTTTAAAATAGCGAGATAGCCTTCTAAATAAGAAATATCAAAGTTAACATTTTTAAAGATATTATTCATTTTTTCTTAATGCTATTTCTGAATTGTCAGCGAAGTAATGATGCACCGCTACTAATCATTAGTAGGGTGCATCAGTTTATTTTAAACAGCTGCATTTCTAAAAAGTCGAGATGCAGGCTTATTACTAAAATCTAGCCTAGTCAAGGAACAGAAGGGAGGAGAAGGAGAATCAACCCCTAAATCATTAATATCATACAAAAGATTTATACAATAAAAATTTAAATTTAAAAAGGATGTTTTTTTGCGAATTTTTGGTAAATTTTTAGATTTGGAATAAAAAAAATTTCTCAAGAAGAAAAATAATATATAATGTCTAACTGTCGATATTTTATTATGATTTATTTATCAAAACTATATCAATAATTTAACTCGGTACCTAGCAGAGAATTGGGATTAGGGAGTAGGGAGAGGAAAAATAACATTGGTAATCTTCTATAGCTCGATAAGAATAAGATTATTTATGTTCTCTGTTTACCATTGCCCCCCAAACTCATTTCATAATATATAGTTATTTTTATAGCAAACGTAACTGTGTATTTTCACTATTTGCAGAAGCTTTTGCATCTTCTGAATGCTCGCTATTAAAGGAGTCTAATAAATCAGTATTATCATCACCTAATAAAGTATGTGCTGCTTCCAACATAAAACCTGCTATATCCTGAAGGTCTTCACGGTTGTTTAAATAAGTTTTCAATGCTTCCATCGGATCGATACTGCTACTAGCGCTTAATTCCGGAAGGCGGGGACGAGCTAACTGACTTACCAATTCCGGATGAATAGTATAAGTATGCGCCGGACTTAATATTTCCTGCAATGAAGAGTTATCAATTAAATCTAGCTGTTCCGAACGAAGCTTGTAAACCAACCTGACAACTGCATCTTGTATATTATTTTTGGCTACAGATTTGGCGATTTTATCTAATGGATCTTCACTTTTTGAAACGTCTACTTCGATAGTACGAAAAGGGCGAGCTGGTAAAGCACAAAATTCCCATTTAGCGCTACCCGATTCGACTTCTACCATTACATAGCCTTTGTCTTCCTTTTCTTCGCTAAAATCAACCCGTTCGATGCTTCCGGGATATATCACTGGGGGTTTGTTTGATTTATTCAAATTTTGGTGACGATGCACGTGTCCTAAAGCTACATAATCAAAGCAAGGACGTGTTATTAAAGATAGAGGAAGAGTGAAACCTTTACCCACCGCTAAAAAACGTTCCGCTCCCAAGTTTGCATTATCAGCCATTAAATGAGCTAAAAGTATAATCGGGATATCGGGATCGAGACGACGTATTTCTCCTTCCAATACAACTTGCAAACGTTCGGTTAATAGTTGGTTGATTTCTCCTAAGGATAAACCTTGAGTTTCTTGGCGAGTCATCAAAGCAGAACGAGTTAACCAAGGTAAAGTAATCACCTGTACTTCACCGCTACGAGTTTGAATATTATGCGTATCTAAAGTATCGCCTACCACAACTCCGGGAACCCCCAAAGTACGGTAAATACATAAACTAGCTCCACCTTGCCCCTGAGAATGTTGGTCATGATTCCCCACAAGTAATACGGTGGGAATTTGGGCATCTACCAAACGGCGAAACTGACCGGCAAACGCTTGCTGTACGTAGGGCGGCGGAGTTGCATCGGGGAAAGCATCGCCACCAAACAACACTAAATCTACTTGTTCATCAATAGCGCGGTCAATACATAAAGATAAAGTACCGACAAAATCTTCCAATCGCGTATTTAAGCCAGTTTCCGGATTGATACGTCCGTGGGTAAAGCCGCTTCCCATGTGGATATCTGAAAGGTGGAGGATTTTAATCATAAGAAGATGGTTAGTTGTTAGTGGTTAGTTGTTAGTTGTTTCATTAAACGAAAATATTATTGAAGTAATTTGAGTATTGAGCGATCGCCAGTAAATAATCATTAGATTACCTAACGATTGTGCAAACTCTATTAGCTCATAACTTATAACTTATAGTTTAAACGTACATCTTGCAGCATTCTCAATAACACCGGAGAATCAAATTTCACGGCTCATAACTAAATATAATTTTTAGTCTACATAAATTCCAAAGCGGATTAGCACTAGATTTGAGGGCTTTCCGTAAGTCCTGCATTTATACAACCCAAAATACATAAAGACGTTGCAATGCAACGTCTCTACACAATTGATATGTATTATCTATTTGTTAAAACCAAAAATTAACTCCTAGCTCCTAATTGCTAACTATTAAATGTGAATTCCACATTCGGTTTTGCCGCTACCACGCCATCTTCCATCGCGTTCGCTTTCACCTTCTCCAACTTTGGTGGTGATAGGTTCATCGCCAATGCTGGGATAACCTTGGTCGTGTAAAGGATTGTAAATAACTTTGTGTTCGCCAACAAAATCCCAAGTTTCTTTGCGAGTCCAGGTAGCTAAAGGATTGATTTTAAGACGACCTTTTTTATCTAATTCAAAAATCGGCATACTTGCACGAGTTGGGGCTTGATCGCGTCTGCGTCCAGTTATCCAAGCGACGGTATCAAGTTCGTCTAAGCCTCTTTGCAAAGGTTCTATTTTAGTAACATCGTGGAATTTTGCAATGTCTTTATCCCAAAGCGCTTCACCGTACTTAGCATTAAAAGCTTCGCGGCTATCAACTTCTTCGTTTGTGTAAACTTTCAAATTAACGTTATAAAGCTGCTTAACTTTTTCCACTAATTCCAAAGTTTGGGGGAAATGGAACAGCGTATCGAGAAAAATAACGGGTGACTGCTGCTTGAGTTCGCGATAAAGAATGTCAGTGATAACAATATCATCCACATTAAAAGCGCTAGTTTGCACCAACCCTGTAGGAATATTCTCGGCACTCCATGCCAAGATTTCTCTGGGATGAGCAGTTTCATATTTTTGGTTCAACTCTTCCAAGTTGAAATCACTCTTATTAGTAGATGCGGTCGAAATAGTCATAAAAATTAATCGCTCAAATGCTTGCATCGTAAGGATAAAATAATTCTACCGCACAAAGGCACATATTCCGGTCGGGAATTAGGAGTTAACAGTTAGCAGTGACCAGTAACCAGTTAGCAGTTAGCAGTTAGAGAGAGAGTAAAATTAAAATTTACAGCTTGATTTTGAATATTTTCAATAGGGAGCGAGACGCTCCCACTACATTCCAAACCGCTCCCTGCTCGCTACTCGCTGCTCCCTGATTGTTCACTGTAGTAATTACTAAGTAATATTGCGTGATTTTAAGTTTTGATATAGTTTTGTAGAGAATTATACGGATGTTGGTAATCTAAGAGAAGGTTTAAAACAAAAGGTTGTTAAAAATGAAGGAATCAAAAACTGTCAATCCACTCAAAGAATCGTTATTAATGGGTCTTTTGGTGATGATGACTGGTGCAAGTGTAATCACTATCATGAATATGTTTTAAAACAGAAGATAATTTTTCATTTAATATAACTTTACAAAACCCCACTCTTTGCTGAGAGGGGTTTTTAGATTTTGGTTTTTAGATTTTAGATTTTGGATTGTAAGCTAATCCTGTTTTTTTTAATTCCCAATGCCCAATTCTCAATGCCCTGTTCCCTGTTACCTATAATAAATAGGAATATCAATAATAAAACTTGTTCCTTTGCCAAGTATTGATTCGCAAGATAATTTTCCACCATGTTTATCTACAATAATTTGGTAACTGACTGATAACCCTAATCCCGTACCTTTGCCTACATCTTTAGTAGTAAAAAATGGGTTAAAAAGTTTTGAGATTATACTTTCAGAAATACCGTTGCCGTTATCTGAAATGCATATTTGAGCGGCATTTTCGCTGGCTTTTTTAGTATTAATAGTAATTTGAGGAATGAAATCATTGTTTTTACAAGTATTCTCTTCTAATGCATCAATTGCGTTAACTAAGATATTCATAAATACCTGATTTAGTTGGGAAGGATAGCATTCAATTAAAGGAAGATTGCCGTATTCTTTAATAACTGCAATACCAGAAAAATTCGGTTTCTTCTTCAAACGATTTTGTAAAATCATTAACGTAGAATCTATTCCTTCGTGGATATTTACTTCCTTAGATTCAGCTTCATCCAACCGTGAAAAATTACGTAATGATAAAACAATTTCGCGAATGCGTCGCGTACCTTCTTCCATTGAGCGAATAATGTTTTGTAAATCTATTTTGAGAAAATCAATTTCTATATTTTCAATTTTTTCTTGAATTTCTTCTGCTGGATTTGGATAATTTTTTTCAAAAAGTTCTAAAAGTCCGATCAAATCTTGAGTATATTCGCTTATGAAAGAAAGGTTTGCATGAATAAAGTTTGCAGGGTTGTTAATTTCGTGAGCGACACCTGCTACCATTTGACCTAACCCGGACATTTTTTCAGTTTGAATTAATTGTGCTTGAGTAAGTTGTAACTGTTGTAAGGTATTTTCTAACTCCTTAGCTTTTTCTTGTACCTTAATTTCTGCTAATTTACGTTGAGTGATATCGGTTGCAACACCTAATAATTGCTTCACCGTACCATCTTCTTGACGATGAAAAACCATTTGTCTATCGTAAAGCCAATGCCATTCACCATCTGAATGTTTGACGCGATATTCAAATTCTAAAACATCCCCATCAGCAGCAGCAACGATCTTTTGCTGTTGACAAATAGTTTTTTCAAAGTCTTCTGGATGAGTTATCTTGGGTATTAGCGTATCTGTCGTTGCTTGAATTTCGTCGTTAGAGTAACCCAGAAAAGTAGTAGCTTCTTGATTTGCGTAAATAGTTCTTTGTTCTTCAATGTCGTGGATATAAATAATACTTGGAGAAGAATCTGCAATCCTTTGAATAAAGTGCTGACTGGCTTTAAGTTCTTTTTCTGTTTTTTTGATTTTGGTAATATCAACTACGCAACCGTACCAAATAATAGAACCGCCTGATTGCAATTCAGGTTTAGCAATACCTTTTAACCATTTTGTTTTACCGCTTGTAGTTGTAATTCGATATTCATATTCCCAATTTTCAAAAGTTTTTGCAGAAGTCGCAATACTGTGTTGCAAGCCCGGAAAGTCTTCGGGATGAGTAATAGTAAATAATAATTCGCTGTTTAGAAGAGCTTGCGATCGGTTAACTTCATAAATATCTCCACACCCAGAAGAAAGGTAGGGAAATGACATTATACCGTCGGGATGCAAGCAAAATTCGTAAATCATCCCCGGTACGTTATCTGTGAGTTTTTTTAATCTTCCTTCAGCTTGATTTAGTGCTGCTGTACGTTGTTCGACTCTTGTTTCTAATTCTTCGTTAAGTTTTTCTAGTGCATCTTCGGCTTGTTTGCGCTGGGTAATATTAACAACACAACCATCCCAAAGAATAGAATTATCTGCTTGCAATCGAGGTTTAGAAAAACCTTTTAGCCATTTATATTTACCACTTGGAGTCGTAATCCGCCATTCATATTCCCAATTTTGCAGAGTTTGAGCAGAAGTAGTAATTGCTTGGTTAATTCCATCAATATCGTCCGGATCGATCATTGCGAATAAAAAATCAGCGTCTTCTTGAATCTGTAGCGGTTTCTATTTCCAAAATATCCCGACACCCAGAAGAAACGTAGGGAAAAGACATCGTACCATCGGAGTTTAGTTGAAACTGGTAAATCACCCCTGGTACGTTATCTGTTAACCGGGAAAGACGCATTTCAGTTTCACGTAACTGCGCTGTACGTCTTTCAATTCTTGCTTCTAATGTTTCGTTTGACTTTTTAAGGCTGTCTTCTACTTGCTTTCGTTCGGTAATATTTTCAAAAGTACCAAAAATACCCACTACGTTACCTTCAGCATCTCGTAACGGAATTTTATTTGTATCCAGCCAGAACAGGTTTCCATCTGCTTGTACTTGAGTTTCAATAATATTGACTTCGGGTACACCACTATCCATAACCCGTTTATCGCATTCCCGAAACCATTGTGTTTCCTCTTTTGTCCAAGGTAGATCGTAATCGCTTTTACCGATTATATTTTCCGGCTCTCCGATACCAGCATCTTCAGCAAAGTTGCGGTTACAGCCCAGATAAACTGAATTGCGATCTTTCCAGAACACAGAATACGGGATATTATCTATAACTAGTTGAAATAAATGTTGCGAGCGTTGTAATTCGACTTTTAACTGCTGCAAATCTTCTTTGAGGGATTCACAAATACTTTTATCAATAGCGATAGAATTTTCAGTCATGGTAAAAACGTTATTTATAATTAAAGCTTGTAATATTTATAGTTCCCAAATATCAGTTAACAGTTAACAGCGATCGGTTAGGAGCTAGAAATGTAGTGGGAGCGTCTCGCTCCGTGCCAATAATAAAACTGTAAATTTCTAATTTCTCCCCATCACCTTTTCCCCCCATCACCCATCACCAATTACGAATTACCCAATAATTATGAAATTAATCTTATACAGCAAACCGGGATGTCATCTATGCGAGGGTTTGCAGGAAAAGTTGGAAACCATAAAGCAAACTCCAGATTTCGCTTCTCTTGATTTGGAGGTACGAGATATTACGACTCGTGAAGATTGGTTTGCTGCTTATCAATATGAAGTACCAGTGCTGTGCGTACTAAAAAATGATAATTTGCTTTCCATTCCCCGCCCTTCTCCTCGTACTTCGGTAATTCAGCTAGAAAAAACTCTCCGGAAGTATATTTAGGTATTTGTATATGGTGAAAAATGTTGCAGAATAGGCGCAAGCAATGCGTGTGACGAGGTTGACTAGATGAAACTGCGTAAATTACTTGGTGCTATTGATGGTATGTCGCAATTACCCCAACATCCGGCTATGGATGCTGAGGTAAACGGTTTGACGACAAATTCTCATGCTACTAATGTTGGGGATGTGTTTATCGGAATGCCCGGTACAAGAGTTGATGGTGGAGATTTTTGGCAAAGTGCTGTTAAAGCTGGTGCGATCGCCGCGATAATTTCTCCCCAAGCAGCCGAAAAGTACCCTCCTCTAGCTCCTCCTTATCAAGAAGGTGTTGACGGAAATACTCCTTTGGTTATTGTGGCGGCAGATATGAAGTCAGCTTGCGCTCAACTAGCTGCGGCTTTCTTCGATTATCCCGGACAAAAATTAAAGTTAATTGGGGTAACGGGAACTAACGGTAAGACTACAACCAGCCATTTAATTGAATATTTTCTGGGGCAAGCTGAGTTATCTGCCGCTTTGATGGGAACTCTGTATACTCGCTGGAAGGGTTTTGTCCAAACTGCTGCTTATACTACTCCGTTTGCGGTGGAGTTACAAAAACAATTAAAAGCCGCTCTCGATGCTGGTAACGAATACGGAACAATGGAAGTAAGTTCCCATGCTTTAGCACAAGGAAGGGTTTTGGGTTGCAAATTTGAAGTTGGAGTATTTACCAACCTGACTCAAGATCACCTTGATTACCACAAGGATATGGAAGATTATTTTGCTGCCAAAAGCTTACTATTCAATTCCGATTATCTCACCGGAAGGGCAATAATTAACGCCGATGACCTTTATGGTAAGCGGTTAATAAAATCTTTAAGCGACAGAAAGGTGTGGAGTTACAGTGTTAACGATTCCACTGCCGACTTATATATGAGTGACTTAAGTTACGAACCTAATGGAGTTAACGGCACCCTGCACACGCCAAAAGGTGACGTAGCTTTTAGTTCACCCCTAGTCGGACAATTTAACCTAGAAAATTTATTAGCAGCCGTAGGAGCCGTTCTAAACTTCGATTTAGATTTACAGTTAATAGCTGCCGCGATACCCAAATTTGAGGGAGTTCCCGGACGAATGGAAAGAGTACAAATTGACTCAAACCAAGATATCAGCGTGATTGTAGATTACGCTCACACTCCTGATAGTTTGGAAAACTTGTTAAAAGCATCACGCCCATTTATTCCGGGTAAAATGATTTGCGTATTCGGCTGTGGTGGAGACAGAGACAAAACTAAGCGTCCAAAAATGGGTAAAATCGCCGCTCATTTAGCCGATTTAGCTGTAGTCACTTCCGATAATCCCCGCACCGAAGATCCAGAAGCCATTTTACAAGATGTCTTAACCGGAATTCCCGATACAGTTAAGCCGATAGTAATTGGCGACAGAGCCACCGCTATCCGCACTGCGATCGTAGAAGCAAAATCCGGAGACGGAATATTGTTAGCAGGCAAAGGACACGAAGATTACCAAATTCTCGGCACTGAAAAGATTCACTTCGACGATAGGGAACAGGCGAGAGAAGCTTTGGCAGAAAGGATGAAGTAAGGGAAGTGGGGATTGGTAATTGGTAATGGGTAATTGGTAATTGGTAATTGGTAATTGGGCATGGGGCATGGGGGATTGGGCATGGGCAATTGGTAGTTGGTAATGGGTAATGGGTAATTGGTAATGGGGAGAAAATTAAATTTCGCGACTTTATTTTTAGTAGGGAGCGAGACGCTCCCACTACACATTAAATTCCTAACTCCTAACTCAATTCCCAATCCCCAATCCCCAATTCCCAATCCCCAATTCTTAATTCTTAATTTTCTATCTTTTTGTGAAAAAATTACACTTAGGGGGGAGAATCTAAGAAAGTATTATTTATTGCTATATACTTCTTAGGTTTTCTTTCTTTTTTTTTCTGTAGTTGTTATGAATTTATCTCCACCTCAGAACTTATCTATTTATCAGTTGGCTTTGGATGTACAAGTGCCTCCAAAACGTCTAATTCTTAGTTCTGCAACTCTGCTGTCAATGGTTAAGTCACAAATTGATTTACTCATAGAACAGAAGATTTCGGCTACTATTCTGGCTAAATTTCCACCGTTGAATATTTTTGAGTCGGAATTAAAGCGTTATCATCAGCATTTAGGTGATGCGACTATTTACAACTGCCAACTGGCTGAGGTTGGAGAAGTTAAAGCGGATGTTAGTTCGGATATTTCAGAATCTATGCCCAATTCTTCTGCTGCTTCAGTAATAAAATCGTATCGTTTGCTGCAACTCGCCACGGATAATCGCCAAGTTGAGCGAGAATACTTTTTTATTGTTTTATCTGCGGAATTTTGCAGTTTTATTTTGGCACATCGTCCGCAAAGGAAGATTAAAAAGCAGATTTTAAACCAAAGAAATAATCAAAAGATTCCGTCGATGGTAACTGTCCAGACTTTTGATGGTAAAGTCATTCAGCGAGTATTAGATGGTATTAAAAATATAATTAATTCAAAAGATTTTAATAAAATAACTGACGAATTTGTTTATCCTCAAGCACCACAAGCAGCGTTAAGTAGTCGATTATTCCTGACACAAGTTAAAAGACAAGAGGAGATAAATTCTCGAAAATATAAAAGTTGTTTCAGCAACTTCAAAGATCGAAATCAAACACTTCGTAGCAAGTTGCAAGCGAAAGATGAATATTTAAAAAACGTGTGTCAAGAATTACTGTCTCCTCTTACGCATATAAAGACAGCACTTTCGTTATTAAATTCTCCAAGTATTAAAGCACCTCAGCGACAGCGTTATTTGGACATGATTAAACGAGAGTGCGATCGCCAAAATTATTTAATGACTGGTGTAATGGATCTTGTCGAGTTGGAACGTAATTTAGACAATACTTTTTTGGAACCTGTATGTCTGTCTGAGGTAGTTCCAGGTGTTGTCAGCACCTACCAACCTTTAGCACAAGAAAGAGGCATCATGTTGGCATATACAGTACCCAACGATCTACCAAATGTCTGGTGTGTCAGCGGTGGCTTAAGACAAATTGTAATTAATCTTCTTTCTAACTGCATTAAATTTACACCCAATGGCGGTCAAGTTTGGGTAAGAACTCGCATACATCCTGGTTACGTACAGCTAGAATTCCGTGATACTGGTATAGGCATCCCGGAACCGGAAATTTCCAAAATATTTAATCGCTTTTACAAAGTGCGCCCCGTTGTCAACGAAGAAACAGGAAGCGCTGGTTTAGGTTTAACTATTGTAGAAAAATTGGTCGCCCGTTGTGGTGGAAGTATCTCCGTCTCTTCAATTCCCGGTGAAGGTACTAGTTTTAAAGTACTTTTAGCCAGCGTTTCGGGGTAATCAGTTATCAACGATCAATTATCAATTATCAATTATCAATTATCAATTACGAATAAAAAAACATCTGGTTGGTAGTGGGAGCATCTTGCCTCCTTAGTAATCAGGAATTAAGATACTCCAACTATGGAAATTAATTGGAATAACTATGTATCTATAAACGTGCAAAACTGATAATTGTTCATTGATAATTGATAATTGATTTAACCTTTAACCTTTGCCCTTTGCCCTTTAAGCTTTAACCCATATTGTCCAAATTTATCAAAGCAATTATTAGAATTACTGACTCCTTCCAAGGGCAAATAAATAGTTAATACTTCGCCGTGTTGAGGGCGTTCGCGTACAATCAATTTACCGCCGATAGCTTGGAATAAATGCTTTGTGGCAGCCAAATTCAGGCTAATTGTGCCAGTTTCTGGTTGAAACATTAATAATTGACCAATTGCTTTGCGAATTGGTGGCGTATTACAAGATTGGGCTGTTTTAATGTTTTGGGGAAAATTAGGTAGCAGTTGCAGCTTTAGGCGATCGCCAGCTTGAATTACTCGTACTTGAATATTACTACCCGCAGGTAAGTTACGAGTAAAGTTTTCTATCAAGCCAGTCAGAAACTCGATCGAGCATAACTGGATTCGTGACTACCGTAGGTAAAGAAGGCGGTAATACCACATCCAATGTTAAGTTGCGCCGATTTGCAGCTTGTTGCCAGCGAGGAATACTCTGCTGTAACATTTGGTCTAAACACATAGACGTTAGCTGAGAGCTTGATTGGTTTGTGGAAGATGTTTCTAATTCCGCAGCCCTAAACAGCAATTCCATCCGATCTATTTGCTCGGTACATTCGCGATCGATAGATTGTAATCGTTTAATAACTGAGGCAGGTAAATCTTTCTGCTTTAACAACAAACGAGTTGTAGTGCGAATCGTTGTTAAAGGAGTACGCACTTCATGAGCAAAAGCTTGTAACAGTTCTATATCAGAACGAGATGCATAATTCGTTGATGTAGAAGTGGAATATTCGTGGGAGTAGTTAACTTCTTCAAACTTACTTTTATGTTCTGCCGTTCCTTTACCGTGAAATTTTGTTTCCTTATCGTAAGATTCGGGATACTCTGCGAGCAACAACTGACTAAACTGCATAACCAGTCGGTAATCAGGTGCTACCGGGCAATATTCTTGTACTAACTCATCCAATTCCATGAAGAAACTAGGATTAGTTAACATTACCCTACCAGCAAGAGCCTGCCATGCTTTCTCAATTACTTCTGGTTCAAAAGAAAATAAAAACTTGCTTTTATTATTATCTTCCTCTACTAGAACTAATATTAATGAAAACTTTTTTGTAAAAATTAGACAAAACTGTTCCTTCGATAAGGGATCTACCTTTAGCAGAGGTAATACCGACTCATCAGAAAGATTTTCTTTTGTTGCGATCGCGTCGCCGGACATATGAAAAGGCATCAAAGCCAAAGGATTAAATGGCTTGGCCGTAAAAGTTACAGTCCGTAAACACTGATTAAGCCTTGACTCACACAGAACAGGTGCGGGTGCAGCCAAAACTAATCCTTGATTCGCATTATGTGCAACTACAGATAAAGAATTTAACAGCAACTGTTGAGCAGCAGAAGTAGCTATACGCCATTGTTGTCGTGCTTTATGCAACGAACATTCAGCTTCAACTGCTCCCCCTGCAACTAAAATTTCCTTTAAACTCGGCAAAATCCATTTATACTCATACACTAGGGTTCACCCCTTGATTTCAAAGCGACTAACAGCTTCAGAAACTGGTGATTCACTATTACTTATGAGCTTACCTAAAATATGTCTTCTAGCAAAAGTAGTAGAACCGAACAACAATAGGGGCGATTTCCGTTTTCAGTTAACAGTGAACAGTAAGAAATGTAGTGGGAGCGTCTCGCTCCCTGCTAACAATAAACGAAAGTACGAAATAACTTCCCCCCTCTATCCCCTCTACCCCCTCTACCCCCTCTCCCCCCTCTACCCCCTCTCCCCCCTCTCCCCGTCTCCAAATCCCCAATTTACTACTAAAGATAGATGCGAATTCTCAACTGAGGGTTGATTGCAATTGGGGTTTGACAAGAGAGAAATGTAGTACAACGCATCAGTGTGTTGCAACCTATTTTTTTTATTGTTAAAGGGAGAATTTAAATGGCTTTGGGCGAAAATAGACGTGCTGTTGGAACTTTTTCAAGTCGCAACGATATTGAATATGCTCTGCGAGAACTCAGAGATGCTGGCTTTGATATGAATAAAGCTTCTGTAATTGCTAGAAATAATGATACTGGGAATCAAGTCGCTGGTGTAGAAACTCAGGAACAGGTTGGAAACAAGGCTGATGAAGGTGCAGCAGCAGGAGTGCTTACGGGTGGAGTTTTTGGAGGTATAACTGGTTTACTGGTGGGTTTGGGTAGTTTAGCTGTTCCCGGTGTTGGTCCGATATTGCTTGCTGGTGAGATTGCTACGGCTTTAATAACAACTGTTGCTGGTGCTGGTATTGGTGCTGCGACTGGTGGTTTATTAGGTGCGCTGGTTGGTTTGGGAATTCCTGAAGAACGAGCAAGAGTATACAATGAGCGAATCGAGCGCGGCGATTATCTATTAATTTTGGATGGAACGGAAGCTTCTATTAACGGTGCTGAGGTTATTGTCAAAAATCGCGGTATTGAAGAATTTGAAATTTACAATGCTCCTAATGCAGCATCAAGCAGTTCGGATAATCTAAATCAGAAGCCGATTGCCGATACAGATTCTCAAGTTGTAATTATTGATAGTCGCGAATCTGCATTTTAGAAAATAGAGGATTGGGGATTGGGCATTGGGAGCAGCAGAGTTAGGAAGAAAACTGGTAACTGTTCACTGCTGACTATTCCCCATTCCCAAACAATTAATATTACTAAATTTAATAGCTGATATAGTTTTTGTTTAATTTATTTCGCGTTTTGCGCCATTCCCAGAAACCGGGTTTATTTGTGCTTGTCGATAATGATGCAATGATGTCGGATTTATCAAAATCTTTGATAGGAACTAGATTGATGAGAAGTAGGTCTTATAGAAAATAAATGCTGAGAAATTTCAGCCTCATACTCACAAAATTCGTAATTGATTTATTCGCTTCTCAAAACAAATCAAAAGTGTCAAGAGTGTAAAGGGTGAAATTTTAGTTATTTTTTTAAACACGAGTATCTATAAATAACTAAATCTCGATAGTAAAGCATTAAGCTTATTGCGACTCAAGCGATAATTAGTTGTTAATTATTAATGAAAAGTGCAACCATTTATTAAGCTTTGATATATACTGATATTTTTTAATACCTAACGCTAAATATTAATGCTTAAGCTAGAGCAAAAAAAGTTGCCTAATTTCACTTCCGTGTAAAGATAGATGAATTTGCTGAATTTGGCTTCTGTAAACTGTTTTGAAGTTTGATTCTCAATAAGTTTTATCAAGCTAATAGAAACTTAGAAAAAATGTGGTTAATTTTTCCAAATTTGCTAACATCAAATAGCTGCTGTCCGGCGGCCTTGCATACAAGCATTTAAAAACTCTTGACGAGGGTGTCAGGTAGATATAAATGTAATTCTTATGCTTTGTCGCACCTGCTGGTGATTTACACCGGAAGGAGTACAGAAAAACTTGGTTTTCGTTTAATTTAGTGCCTAAAATGGTACTTGCTCAAATTCATCTTCGATTGTTTTTTAAACATTCGCTCCTCAACACAACACACCGATTTATTAGTTGCTTAGAAGGGCCTTATTAGGAGATTCAAATGAAAAAATTTATTCCTCTTCTCATTAGCGGTATTTTAGCTACAGTTGCAGTTGGTTGTGGTGAAGAAGCCGCTAAGACTGGCTCTGAAAATCCTAATGCTTTACAACCTTCTGCAAGAGAAGCTAGCGAGACAGAAGGTTTAAATCAACCTTTAAGTGAACCTGGAGCAGTTCCTGGAGCGGAAAACGTACCTACCGATCCAACTGCTGCAACCGAAGGCGTAGATCCGCTAGCAAGCGATTTATCAAAAGAAGTTAGCAAAAAGCTCAAAGAAAACTTACCAGCTAGCAACTTAGAAGTTCAAGAGCAAGAAGGAGTTGTTACCGTTGGTGGTACAGTTTCTTCTCAAGAAGAACTTCAGCAAGTTGAACCTTTGACTAAAGGTGTTAAAGGTGTCAAAGGAGTAAACGTGGAAGCGAATGTTGATGCTGTCGCTCCCGCTCCCGAAGATGTTGTACCTGGTGCTGAAGGTACCGATCCTCAGTAAGTAAATCGCATTTATTTCTAATGTAGAGACGTAATATCCATACGTCTCTTTTATTTTGGATTTTGGATTTTGCGGAAAGTTGAGCCTTCATAAGGTGCGCGGTGAGAGCAGTAGCGTTAGCTCCTAAAATTAGACCAAGTTATATTGCTGCGATTGAAGAACGTGTTTATGAAATGAATGAGGAAACTTCATTATTAGTAGGTATTCCTGATGTATCGGTACAAAGTTCTAAAAAAGCAGTACCCCGTAGGCTTACTAGTGAAATTTCAACTGCTCGAACTATTACACAACCTATAGAAATAACCCTTCCTTTAATCGAAGCTTCGACAGAAGGTTATTTAGAAATTCGTTCTGTAGAAACAGGTGAAGTAATAACTGCGATTGAAGTTTTATCTCCTAAGAATAAACAATCTGTGATTGGTCGTCTCCAATATGAAACAAAGCGACAAAAAATATTAAGGAGTGGCATTAATTTAATCGAAATTGATTTACTACGGCAGGGAAAATCCATGCCAATTTTAGAAACAGAGATAGATAGCGATTATCAAATTTTAATAAGTCGCAGTAATATTCGTCCTAAAGCAGAACTTTATTATTTTAATTTACAGAATAAAATACCTTAATTTATCTTACCATTACGCGATGAAGATACAGAGCCTATAGTTGATTTACAGACATTATTAGATGAAATTTATGAGCAAGGTGGTTACGATTTGAGATTAGATTACAGTCGTTCTCCCGTACCCAATTTATCGAATCAGGATGCTGTTTGGGTTGAGGAATTATTGAAGCATCAAGAGCTTTATCTATTGGATACTATATCTCTCAAACCATAGGAGCCATAGTAGAAATGCATCCTATCTTCGCAGTAAAATTTGGATTTTCGTAAATAAATTCGCTATAGTCAGCTAAATCATCGATGCCAACCAAGTTGAGGATAATTTCGGTTGCTAACCAAAAAGAAGTTTTTACTAATAATTTTTGCCAATCTACTTTCATAACTCCCTCCCTTGACTGATTTAGTCGGAAAAATATTTTTTTTAACTCTTACTTATTTATTAGTGTCAGAGTTGGGATGTTATGCAGTAAGCTGATGTGCAGCTAAATAGTATAAAACAAAATTTGGTAATTATTGTAGTGCGGGCATCTTGCCCGCTAGTACTATAAAAATTAAGTGCGTAACAACTTAGTAGAATAAGTCAACTCTGATAGTTGATTACAGCACTGTGGAAGTCAATTCCGTATTGAAGAGAAATTTACGGTATATCTATTGACGCTGAAATACTTGCAGTGAGTAACTTTGAAACCCAGAGCTAATTTTTTTTAGGACATTATTCAATCCACTTTAATTTTCATATCTATCTAAATATCTGATTTTACCGTAAACAAATTCTCCATTACAGCTTCCTAGTTTCTTGTGCGGCGGGATATTGACAGTTGTCTAAAGATTCTTCTTCTACAATTTCACCTTCTTGATTTAAACAAACGAAGTAGAGATTGCTTCTCCACTCAATGTCACGTTGATACTCCCGAACTTTTGGGTTTACTTCAACTGAAAAATTTCCTTTTTTTATAGTTTGCATATTAGATTTACCGTATTTACCATCGTAAATTAGATAAGTAAATTGATTGACACCAGGTTTAATTACAAATTTACTTCCTCTATGACTTGTATCAAAATCAAAACCTATGATTTGAGAATTCTCATTTTTTGTGTATTTACGATCGGTATAGGGAACTTTATTTGTAATGTTTCTGAATTTTTCATTAACAATTCTTACCCTTCTACCTTTCTTTGTTGGTACTTCTTTATGCCGAAACCAACCAATAACACTTTCACTGTACCAGCCCGGACAAGTTCCGACATACTTTACTACATCAACTATTTTTTTATTCAAATTAGTTCCATCATTAAATACAATACCCACATCTTCTAATTTTTCCTGTGCGTAGCTAATAGATGTCATCCCGCATACGAAAATAGCACCTGCGAGCAAAAATAAATTCCTAAGTTTCATCTTTTTGAACTGTTCTACGTAGGTACTTATGATTCGGTCAAATTCTGTTTAATTATGATTTTTTACAGCAACTCGACTATTTGCAATGTGCGAATTCAAACGATCGAGGCAATCTCTGCACTCATCGCAGATAATAGCTGCTAAGCTGTTACGCACTTAATTTGTATAATACCCTTCGTGCAAGATGCTCGCACTACAATGCTTTCATTTTTATGTCCTTCGGACACGCTGCGCTAACGCATTATATAATTTAGCTGCACATCAGCTTATATATGCTGCGTTCGTTATTATTGAGACGTAGCAATACACCCCGTCTCTACATTATTTAATCAAATTTCTTCAACACTTCCACCAATTTCTCAATCTGACTTTGTTGATGAGTAGCCATCAGGGAAATGCGAATCCGACTCGTAGGAACTGTGGGGGGACGAATTGCTGGCGCAAAAATTCCTTCTGCTTTAAGATAATTTCCGATTTTTAACGCTTCTGCCGCACTTTCTACCTGAAAACAAATAATTGCAGATTCTGATGGTAATATTTTCAGGTTTTCTAAACCAGACATCAAGTCTTTCAAATAATTTATGTTTTTCCACAACTGTCTGCGACGAGTGGGTTCTTTCTTAACTATATTTATTGCTTCTAATGCCGCAGCTGTATCGCTCGGTGAAAGCGCTGTGGTATAAATCCAGGTAGAAGCGCGATTTCGTAAAAAGTCAATTAAATTTTTACTTCCGGCAACGTAACCACCCAAACTACCCAAAGCTTTACTCAAAGTACCAACTTGAATTAACTGCTTGGAAGTACAACCGAAATGTTCGACGCAACCAGCACCAGTTTCTCCCAATACTCCAGTAGCGTGAGCTTCATCTACCAACAACATACAGTTAAATTCTTCAGCAATATCCAATAGTGACGGTAAAGGACACAAATCACCATCCATGCTGAAAACGCTATCGGTAATTATCAAACAGCGACGATAATTTTCCCGAATTTCTTGCAATTTACTTTTCAAAGCTGCAACATCGCAATGGGGATATTCCACAATGGCAGCACCACTAAGAATTGCCCCATTTTTCAAACTCGAATGATTGTACTCATCCGATAAAATTAGATCGCGTTTACCAACCACGGCGGTAATTGCACCCAAATTTGCTAAATATCCCGAACTGAATACTAAAGCATCCTCCGTTTTTTTGAGAGATGCGATCGCGCTTTCCAATTCACCGTGTAATTCCCGATGCCCGCTGAGTAATCTGGAACCAGTACTACCAGTACCGAAATATTGAATAGCAGTAGTTGCAGCCTGGATTAAACGTTCATCCCCTGCCAAACCGAGATAATCATTGCTGGCAAAATTAATTACTTCGCGCCCTTGTAAAACCACCGTAGCGCCAGCGCCACCGTGGATAGACTGCACCGAGCGGTACCAATGGGCGCGGTGAATAGTTGCCAAAGATTGCTCTAGCCAAGCATAAGGATTCATAATAATAAGGTCAAAGGTTAAAGGTCAAAGGTTAAAGGTTGTAATTTATAACTCATAACTCTTAACTCTTAACTCCTAACTGTTCACTGATTCGCTGCTGCTGAGATGGGCGATCGCCTGCTTAATCCAATCTTCGACGAAAGCATCTTTGGGTAATCCAATATCTTCGCCGACGACGTGTAAAGCATAACTAACTTCGTGGGCGGTGTAGCCCAAAGCCAGTAAAGTCATTTGTACTTCTTCGAGAATTCCTGGTGCGGGGGCCACCTGTCGCTACGAAGAAACCAGCATTTTTACGCCAATCAATCAATTTACTTTTTAGCTCCAAACAAATTCGTTCGGCAGTTTTCTTACCCACACCGGGAGCTTGAATTAATAACTGAACGTTAGCAGCAATAATCGATTGGACTAACTCGGGTAATTCCAAAGTATCCAATAAGGCAATTGCACTAGCGCTACCAATCCCGCTAACACCGATTAAAAAGCGAAATAAATCTCGTTCTGCTGGGGTAGTAAAGCCGTAAAGTATTGGTACCTCTTCCCGAACTTGGTAATGGGTAAAGACTTGGACTTCACCCCCCGAATCCGGTAATTGTTGAGCCAATCGTGCGGGAACTTGTAAATCGTATCCGATACCGTTCACCTCTAAAGTCAAAACATGACGATTGGCGCTATTTTTCTGGATACCAGCAACGATTCCTTTGAGATAACTAATCATAAGAAACCAAAATATTTTAAGCCTTCAATAATTCCACCTGCATATTCATTTTTCGCCAGGTAACGGTGGTTAGCAGGATTTTTATTATGCCACTGGATTAATTCCGGACGAGCGTTTCCCACAAGGATACCTCGTTCTTCTCCAACTGCAAATAAAGCAGTATCATTGCCCGAATCACCGCAAGCTACCGTTCTTTCTGCTACAAAATTCCACTTTTGGCGAAGAAATTGCATTGCCTGACCTTTATCGCTGTTACTGGGTACAATGTCAAGGTCAATACCACTGCTGTAGATCAATTTGACATCTAAACCGCACGAGAACAAATTAGATTCCAATTGCGGTAAAATCCCTGTCGCAACTGATTCTTCAAGGAAAAAGCTTACCTTGAATTCACCTTGTTCTGTCTCTGGTTGGGGACGTAACTCGGAGAAATCAGCAGTTTTAGATAATACCACCTCTCGGTTCCATCCTTGAGAAAGTTTTTTTGACCAGCCAGTATCGGGAGTATCGCTTTTATCTAAGTAAATCTCCGTTCCTACTGATAAAACCAAAGCATCTGGCTCCATCAGATTTCTTTCCTGTTTGAGCTTCTGATATAAAACTGGCGATCGCCCGGTAGCATATACAATTTTAGTGCCATGTTTTTGACGGTGTTGGCTCAGAAGTTGCTCTAATTCCCTTAAAGCATCATCGTCACCAACAAAAGTGTTATCTAAATCCGTGACAAAAAGAAATCTAGCCACTTTTCTCAATCCCTGGTTACAGCTTTATCATCTGCATAGTTTACATTAATTGTTAGTTGTTAGTGGCTAGTTGTTAGTGGTTAATTTTCAGTTCGATGATGCGAGAAAACTATTTATCAACTAGAAACCCGCTTTTTCGGAAAAACCAGGTTTATCAATACTTAATTATTTTTCTATTTTTAAGTTTAAATTATTACCAATGACTGAATAAAATATTTATATTGAAAACCGTAAATTGAATATATAAATGATTTGTAACTATTATTTAAAATTTACTTACAGATAAAATTATAATTTCTGAAGCTAAAAAAATCTTTGAAATGATAATTAAATCATAATTTCCGATTCGGAAATTTTTTGTTTGGTGCGGCGATGTTAAAGAGATGTAGCAATACGCCCCGTCTTTACATTATTATTTATGGTTTTTAGCATCCAAAAATTTAAGTTGCCGATCCAAACATTCAATTTGCGGTAAGTTAACACCTTTTTCTTGGGCTTTTCGTAGGGGATTACCAAAAACAATATATACCTGCGCTTTTACAGGGTAAATATGAATTTTCTGTTTTTCATTGATAATTGATAATTGATAACTGCTTACTGCTCGCTGTCTTGTAGAGTTTCAATCGTTAAATCTACCTGTTGCTGTCGCTGCTGTAGAAAACTTTCGCATTCGCGTAAAGATTTTACAGCTGTGCCAAATTGTTCAAATACTTCTTCTAGCTGCAATTCTCCTGCTTCAATACGAGATATTATGGTTTCGATTTCTGCGACTTTGGTTTCGTAATTCCATTTTTTTTTCATAATTGTTTTTTCTTGTTAGAAGAAGGATTAAATATACTAGTACCGCTGCGCGGAAGTAAAAAGTCAAAAGTAAGAAGTAAAAAGTATTATATGATAAGGCTTTCAAACTTTTTAAATGGGTGCTTTATTTACGCCGTACTGTACTAGGGAATGAAATTAAAACTATTTCAACTATGTAAGTAGGTAGAAAAATGCGTAACAGCTGACTACAAACATTTTTTTAAATAAGTAATAACGGCAAACTGGATATTAATTGTTTTATGGCATTTCAACCATCAAATCAACTTGTTGCTGTTGATTCTTGTGTAAGTGATGAACCGCACCTCCGGTGATTATTTATCCTCGGTTTGCGCGTCATCAAGAAAGCCCTCAAATAATTTTAGATCAAATTGTTCTTTAGCAACTGCCTTGCCAATTTGACTTAATTCCTCGATTTGATCGATGCAATCCATCCCCTCAACCTTTTTTGGATCTATATCATTAGGTAAACCATATTTTTCAAGTTGTTTAAAGCGCCATTCCTCAAATGAGGTTGTAAATCGGCAATAGGTAAGAAGTTTTTGATCGAAAAGGACTTTTTCTTGTTTTTCCTTTGGACTATCTTCATCTCCTTTCTTTCTTTGCTCGCTAATCAATTTTAGAAGCAAATTCTGTTCGACATTAGCATCTTCCATCAAGTCACTAATTGTATACTTTGCCCAATTAAGATTATTGTATGTACTTGCCTTTTGGAAAGGAATTTTTGAAGTCTTAAATCCAGTTCCTATAGACACTAACAAAATCTTATCGCTACCGGAATCCCAACTCAAACCAAATTCCGGTAAAACTGACATTAGAAACAGTTGAAACGAAGAATTATTGAATGAACTAACGCCACCATCAATAAATTCATAAGATTTTTCCTTCACTTTAAAACTATGTGGAGGGAAAAACGTAGGTGCGGCACTACTAGCACGCACAATATGCCAAAGTGGAATTGTACCCTCTGTTTCAAATTCCAAGTAAGGATTTTTTTTGATTGGGTTATAAGGCTGCCTCTTGGTGTTGTTTACAAAAAAACAAGGCTTCCCCGTAGTCACATTTTTGGTTACAACCAAAAGATTTGTTTTTAGCTCATCAGACCCCAAGAGTCAATGGCTGCCGCTGAGTATCAACAAAAACGTTTTGTAACTCTTTTTCCAGGTTTTTCGCCGTGTATTGATTTAGTAGTGCTGCAAGAAGCTTTTCCTTACCAGGTATTCCATTAAGCAGCCATAAAGGAACCTTATGTAGCGGGTTTTTAGAATCTAGCCCATCCAAAAGCTGCTTCCAACTATGCTGCTCTTTTGTAAAAATTTCTTTACCTTTCTCTTTATAAATTGAGAGTAGTTCTTCAGCAGACTTCCCAGCCGCTAATCCTGTTGCTAATATTGAACCCGTACTTGTACCGCTGATAAAATCAAAGTAATCGCTGAGGCGCTGAAATTTAGGATTATGTTGCTTTAGAGTCTGTTCAATTTTCAACAATATTTCGGCAGCAATTATGCCACGAATACCACCACCATCAATAGAAAGTAACCGTTTTACTGGCATTGATTTCTTAACTCCTACTGGTCGAATGATAATTTTACTCTATACCATTTTTTGCGCTTAAATAATACATCTTTTCCCTGATAATATTTTTTATTTTGTGTCTTCAATTTTTAATTTCAATAACTTTTACTTTCGCTGCACCTTGACTCAACTGAATTAATAATTCTTCTCCGATTTCTAATTCCGAAGCATCGCGGGCAATACTTCCATTTTCTTGTCTGACTACTGCATAGCCGCGTTGCAATACTGCTGTGGGATTTAAAGTTATCAATTTTTGTCGCAATAATTCTAAATGCTGCTTTGATTGTTGCGATTTGGAATTCATTGCCTGCACAAGTTTTTCGCGTTTCCAAGCTAAAGTCTGCATTTCTTGTTCGACTTTTTTATCTAATTGATATCGCTGCAAACGATTTCGCAATGTTTGTATTTTATTCTGGGCAGTTTTCACCGAATCATTAACTACTTCAGATAAAACTGCAATTCTATCGCAATGCTGATTGTACAAATCATTTAATGATGGTACTACTATTTCTGCTGCTGCTGTAGGAGTATGCACGCTTTCATCTGCTGCTAAATCGGCTAAAGATTCGTCGCGCTGATGTCCGATACCCGTAATTATCGGAATCGAACAATCGGCGATCGCCCTTATTACTCTTTCGTCGTTAAAGCAGGATAATTCTTCTACCGCACCTCCTCCACGCCCTAATATCAAGACTTCCGCGCGTCCATCTTTTTCTACTCTTTGAATTGCTTTGGCTATAGAATTCGGCGCTTGCTCTCCCTGCACCGTCGCGGGTGAAAACAAAACCTGTAATCCGGGATACCGGATTTTAAGTGTTTTCCGAATATCACCCCAAGCCGCAGCAGTTGGTGAAGTGACAACGGCGATGGTTTGCGGATGAGCGGGAAGCGGCTGTTTTCTTTCTTCGTCAAATAAACCTTCTGCTGTCAAACGGTTTTTTAATTGCTGGAAACGTAAAGCCTGCAAACCAACACCGGCGGGTATCGCTTGCCATACGCTTAACTGATATTCTCCCCGCGCCGGATACAGTCGAATGCTGCCTAAAACTATTATTTGCTCGCCAACAGTCGGCATTTGAGCAAGTTTTGGTATTTGACTTTTCCAAGTAATACATTTAATAGAAGCATTACCATCCGTATCTTTTAAAGTAAAAAATAATCCCGCACGATGGTTATTGGCGCTAGAAACTTCACCAGTTACCCAAACTTGTCGCAATACAGAATCTTCTTCTAATAAAAGTTGGATATAGTCAGTTAAACCAGCAATTGAAAGCGCCGAATCGGGAATTAAAGATTTTTTTTGTTCGGAATTCATTTTTTCAGTTAACAGTGAGCAGTGAGCAGTTAACAGTTATCAATTATTTGTTGATAAGTCTATAAATTAACGGTTGGGTAGTCGGAATCGAATTTGCGATGTTGTTGGTGATTTATACGGCAAATAATAAATTTATCTAATTTTCCCCGTGGGTTTAAGCATCCTACGGAAGATTTTATGCTTTTTTGCACGCGACTTGTGTAAAGCCCTGCTTTTTATGGGGATCTTAACGGCTGAAATGCTTGATTTATTGTTACGGTTGCGTAAATCCTGTTGCAGATAAATTTTTAATTATCTGACGGACAGTTTTTAAAGTAAATTCACTAATAATAATAAAATGATTCAATACATTTTATACTTAATACCTTGCGTCGTTATTTGAATATTGCAGGTTTGAGAAAGTACAAATTTTTTTATTCCTTTAATGCGTTTCACAGTTACTAAAACGCGATATTTATTGCTATTGATAAATCACTTTAATAAAATTTTGGAATTGACTTAAATATATAAATACATGACTTCAATGTAAAAAAATATACATGAATACATATGTTGCTATTTTTTACGTAAGAACATTTCCTGAAAAGGTTGTTGAAAATTTTACTGTCACTTTATTTTTATTTTGTAAAAACAAAAGCATTATTGAATTACTTTCAAATGAAATTTTTGTTTTGAAATCTTTATAAATTAAGGATTTCAAGGATGTCTTTTACCATAGGAATATTTATGACTTCTTGCCGAGTAACAGATTGTTCGTCTTTGTTAACGCTTTTGTATCGCTCTATAGCAAAGCCTGCTGCCGTTATCGCATATCAAGAATTAGTTCATTATTTGAGCGTTGCGCCAACCATTCTATCTCTTCTACTATCCCAAAAGAATCGAAGCGCTCAAAAATAGAATTTAAACAACACTAATTTAATAACACTACAAATAATTTGTTATCCGATATCTTGACAATATACGTTGGAAGTTATTGGAACACAAAGCGAGGAAAATATGTTTGAGAAAATAAACACACCTAAAGTGGGTGGCTACACTGTCAATGGCGATCGCCAAGGGCTAGTTACTGTTAGGGGAATTGATAGTGGCAAAGGAAGTGATAATCTTTATAACTTTATTGAATATCTGAGGTAATCTACCGTGATTATAGGTGATGAATAAATCTTAATATGTAGTATTGAGTACTACGCGATGTTGCACATATACTCTAAATATTTAGGGGATGTTAAGAGCTTGATGAATTTTGTGTAAGGTGGTTGTGCAATTACTTAAATAATTTTATGTTGATTATATCGGTTTTAATTAAGATAGTAATTGTCAGCATAAACACCGAGGATAATTTTCTCAACATCCTTATAAACTAAGTTTTCATTTATATGAAATACTTATCAGTATTTAAAATAATTATTGATAGTAGTATCTTGTCGCTATTAATTATTAATCAGTAAATACAACTGCAATTTTTTCTTCTAAATACAAGTACATTTAGGTGAAACATTTAATAAGTGAGGGATAGTGATGTGTCGCACTCTGGTTTACCCATCTGTATTGCGATTACAATTGTTAGTGATTGCGTAAAATAAGTTATTAAGCGGATAAAATAATGGCATCTTCTGAATCAAATAATAGCAACAAAATTGAAGCAAATGGCATCCATATGGAAATTCTGGAGCCAAACTTTATAGTCCTACCTATTCCTGACAAAATAACGGGTATTAATACTTGTTTACAAATTCATGTAACTATTACTAACAATATACTAGAACTTTTTCCCTTCATTTATGACCTTTTAATACCAGAATTATTAGTACCAGGAGGACAAGTACTACATCCACAAAAACTAATAAATAGGCAAGCTACTCCAAATCAATACAACGGCATGGGAATTCCCCATAAAAAGACTTTGAGTTGCTATTTGATTGCAAAGATTTCTTGGCACAACAACTTGCTGAAACTTCAAGCGGCTATCTCAAATTCATCCCAGGTTTCTATAGTTCCTGACTATCTTTGGTCTTTTGAGGCTCTACAACTAGGAACATATCAATTAAGATTTACCTACTTAAGTCCTGAGAGAGAATTCTTATTTTTTGACGCAAAGAACATGGAAGTTAGCCAAGTACAAACCTCCATAACAAATCTGCTAGCGACTTCTTGGGTAAACCTTCAACTTATTAAACCTGTAGAATCTAACAAAAATGGAGTGCAAGTGGATGGCATTCGCTTTGAAACTGTAGTGCCACAAAAAAGATGGAATATCTCATGTTCTGAGCTATCTGATAGCAGTTCTCCTATACAAATTGGGATTAACATCACTAATAACACATCAATCGAGAAGCGTTTTTGCTCATTTAATACGCTAATGCCAACACTCATGGGAGCAGATGGTTTTATACTAGGGCGCAATCTTGGGGGCGGCAGCACTGGGTGGGGTCAGTCCTAGCGAATCCGATTTTTACTCGGTCAGCAGCGGAGAAAGCCTAACTTTTTTCGTTAGTGTACACATTGAGAAAGGAAGGGATGGGTTATTTAATCTAATAGTTAATGGTACGGGCTATGGCTATTGGTTACTTACTGATTTAAAGCGGGGTATTTATCATGTTCGATTGACATACAGAGCGTTGACAAATCTATATGATATGGAATTGTTTGGAGATTTCTGGAGAGGTGCGGTACATACACCCTTTGTAGAATTTTGTTCAATTAAACCTTGAAGTGGATTGCATTTACAAATGCCATCCATCTCTAAATCTGTCATAAAGACGTTTTTTGCTGCTTGAATCTTAAGGAAATTATATCAAATGTCATCACAAAAATACTTTTTCAGTTTACTAACAACAACTCTGCTATTTACGCTTACAGGTCAGTCTAGTTTGGCGTTCACTATTACACCAGATCAAACACAACGAATAAAAGACAGCGACGGAACTTATAAGTACGAGGATTATTATGAATTACGTCAGGGCGTTACTAGATTAGATGCGTGGCCAGATTTGAATCCGGACACACCGTTTCCACCAGATCCACGCCGGAACCTTAATCAAGGGCAAGTGGTTGAGATAAGACCAGGTGGAACGGATGCTTTGCTAGGTTTGCTAGATCAAAGATTTGGAAATTTCTGGGAGTTTGTGCCGAAAGGCGATTTGGCAGGTAGTTTTAATGTCGAGAACTATTTTGCCTGCGGTTCGGACTTTCGTTGCGAGAATGATGGAAGGGGAGTATCTAACGCAGTTGGAGCTTTTCTGAAATTAAATTATATTCCTGGAGAAGGCGATCCTACTGGTAATACAGTCCACTGGATTCAGCGGGTACAAAGTAATTATGATATTAACGAAAATTACGAAGTCATAGATGATCAAGTTCCTAAAGACAGACTCGATATTCGTCCAGGCGCTACAAGTCCATACTTTGATGAGTCCTATCCCGGTTCTGGAACGAACTCAACTAGATTCATTGATCTACCACATCTCCAAGCTCCCTTTAATAGGACAAACCATTACTTTTATGCTGAAAACTATTTAGTTAACGAGGTTCCAGGCGGGACTACAGATCCACAAACAGGGGTAGTTAAAAGGAAGGTTGAAATTTACAATGGGGTGAGATGGGGTTGGGAGAACACTTTTACACCTCGCGGATACTACACAGACATAATTGGTGGTGGAATTGGAGGGTCTCCAAGTGGATATTATCCTAATGATGATGGGACTTTTGGTTCTTACCCTTTGGGCTTTTCATTGCCCTTTTTTGGCAACACATATGACAGTTTCTACATAAATAACAACGGCAATATTTCTTTTGGTAGCCCGATTAGTGCATACACCCCAGACTCAGGAGAAACACAAGATTCTGCTCCGATGATTGCTCCTTACTGGGCAGATGTAGATACCCGTGGTACCGGAACTATTGCACTGCGGACAGATATTCCCAACCAAGTCATTGTTACATGGGATAAAGTGGGATATTACAACCAGCACACAGACAAAACAGCCTCCTTCCAGCTAGTCTTACGTGGTCCTAATTACCCTACTCCTCTAGGTGAAGGAAATGTTGGCTTCTTTTATAAGGATGTCGAATGGGAAACAGGTGATGCAAGTGGTGGTACAGGTGGATTTGGTGGTACTGAGGCAGCAGTCGGCTTTAGCGATGGATTATCAAGCATAAATTCAGGTGAATTTACTCTCTCAGGCTCGCAACAACCAGGCATCAATCGGATTGTTAACGATTACTCTTCCTGGTTGAATTTGCCCACTAGTGATGGTGATGAAGGCGGTTGTACTGGTGGAAGTGGTGGAGGCGGTTGTAGTTCTAACCCTGGCGGCGGTGGCTTAGGGTACTCTTATCAAAAATATAAATCTGTCCCCGAATCTACATCGACATTAGGTATGTTGGTACTCTCCGCATGGGGTATAGTGAAAACTCTAAAACTTAGAAAAAACAAATAACTGTGAAGCACCTGTACGCAGTGCTATTTTCCCTCAGCATCATTCTTATCAACCCAATTGGAAGGATGCGAGGGGAAATTTGGACTCAACCAAAAGTATTCGTTATCCTAATAATCTGCATATTCAACGTTCTGATTTTGTGGGAAGAAAGAGACTCTCTAAACATTCCTCAATGCTGGAAGATTAACAGATTACTATGGGAAATATTTCTCGGAATCGGACTAATATCAACTATAAATAGTCCTTTTCCGTTTCGTTCCTTATTTGCTCAAGAACAAATGGGTGATGGTTTGCTCTACTGGCTGCTAATTGCAATCTTCACCCTCAGCAACAATTTACTATTAAGACTGCACCCAGAATTATTTAGTTCTCAATTACAAGGTTTAATAATTGGCGGGATAATTCTTGCTTTAAGTATATTCCCTCAAGCAATTAACTGGCGAATTGACTACACCGCTACATCGGGACAATTATTTCAAAGTCATATTTTAGCCAGCACTATCTTCAAAAACCATCAACCAATAGGATTATACTCCCATCGCGGTCATGCATCGTTTGTTTTAGCAGCTTGCTCAATTATTACTTTAATTGGTTGGCAAAAGAAAATCATAAATCAGCGAAATGCGATTATCGCTTTAACGTTAATTATCCCAGCACTATTATTAACTCAAACTCGTGCGGGAATAATCGCTTTTATAATCGGGTTTGTTTATTGGGTTTACCAATCTGGGTTTAAAAACCGTCATCGCAACAAAATTATAGTTTGTGCTTGTTTAGTATCCTTATTATTCGTAGGTGCGGTTTCCGGTACTCGTCAACTTGCATTTAGCGATCGATCCAACTTTGATAAAACCACAGTATTAATCAAATATATTTCATCCGATAGAGAAATGCTTTGGGAACGAGCGATACGTGGAATTTCAATGCGTCCTTTGTTTGGATGGGGTATGAATGGTTTTGGTACGGTTTATCCCTACATTCATCATGGTGAACCAGTAGATAAAGTTCTACGTTTGGGTGACTTTAGTTATGACTACGAAAATAAAAATGGAGAAATAAAAAGAAAACAATTACCAACAGTTAAAGCACATAATTTAATTTTGGATACTACTTTATCAGTAGGTCTTTTAGGTTTAATATCTTATTCAACACTTTTCGCATTCTGTTTTTGGCAGCTTATTAAATCGCCTTACCGTGGCGTTGAAGCAGTATTAATTGTTTATCTCGCTTTTACATTAATTTGGTTTGAATGCGCTCAATTTACTCATATTGCTTGGTGGGTGTTTAGTTTGTCAGCGCACGAGCGTCAAAGTGAAAAAACTATATGACATCTTCCGAATTAAATAATCATGCCATTAAACTTTATTAACCGAATAAAACTACCATATCAAGTTCGGATAATTACTTATAATACACAAAAAGTATTAGCCTTTAACCCTTCTTGTCGGAGGCGAGTACAGCGCTACGACAAAAATATTTTTATTCCCGCAATAGTATTAATTTTTATTACTTAACGTGATATTATCTTCTGTCCCTGAGAAGCCCACACTTACTCGCAAGATAAGTCAAGGTACTGCTTTCGGTAACTGCGGAACTTACTGTATTTATTAAATTTACAGTTATAATTGCCATCTAAATATAATTTATTACCTTGACTATGCTGTTTAACTCAGCGAATATGCCCTACTGGATACTTTTGGGCATGGGAGTTTTATTGTTTCTATTTGTAATTATCTCTGGTGGTGGAGATGATGATATTGATGTTGATACTGATACCGACTTCGATCTAAGCGGGTTGGCGCTGGGATGGATGGGGATTGGTAAAGCGCCCTTAATTTTGCTGCTGGCAACCGATTTAAGTTTATGGGGCTTGTTTGGCTGGATGTTTAATGTTTGGCTGGGAGAATTTACCGATCGAGTTCCTAGTGGCGTATGGATTTTTATTGTGTTAATTTTATCGCTGGTTGCCAGTTTATTTACAGGGGGACTGATTGCCCGACCAATCGGAAAAATTTTTGCAGAATTTGGTGAAGATACCAGCAGCGACCGCTTAATTGGTCGTCATGGTACCGTTAGCTCTGCAACTATCCCTGTAGAAAAAAGAGGTCGAATCGGTCAAGTTGATATCATCGATAAGTCTGGAAACTTGGTGACTATTAATGCCACCGTCCCGGAATGGGCAACAGTAATTCCCCGTCACGGTGAAAAAGTTATTGCGATCGAGAGACAACAAGATGTTTATTTGGCGATCGCTAAAGACAGTCCAGATATAGATCGCTGGCTCAAAGTTACAAACAAAAAATAATTGAAGAATATGCTATTTTGGATAAATTTTATTGCATCATTACCGTTAACTCCGGCACCTTCCGCAGTAGCGCAGTTATCTAATATTAACGACAATCTAGTTGCTGAAAAACCAGTAACAATATCTCCTCTTTCTCAATTTTCTACTCAGCCGACTCTTGCTCAAGTGGGTGGAGGCTTAGTTTTCCCTGGAGTAATTGGAGGTTTAGTTGTACTCTTGCTGCTGAGTATTTTCGCTTATACTCGCATTTATGTAATTACTCCCACTAACGAAGCATTTGTCAGAAACTGGTGGCGTGTTTGTTAAAAAGAAAACTGTATTTCTTAACGGTGGCTGCGTTGTCATACCTGGATTTCACGAGTTGACGCGGGTACCATTGCGGGAAATTTCCATTAACGTTGAGCGTACTGGTAAATTAGCAGTTCGTACTCAAGATTACCTGCGAGCAAATATGCGGGTAACTTTTTATGTGTGCATTAGTGCGAGTGAAGAAGATGTGCAAATTGCTGCGGCAAGAATTTCCAGACAGGGTAGAATCTCATCGGAAGATATTAAAGAGGCTTTAGAAACCCGTGCTGATGATGCGATTCGAGCAGCTGCTAAAAAGAAAACTTTAGCAGAAATCGATTCAGATAAATTAGGATTTGCAGAAGAAGTTTTAAATTTAACTCAGCAGGATTTAAAGAAAGTCGGTTTAACTCTTAACAACATTGCAATTTCAGAAATAGAAGAAAGCGACACTTACGACACCAATAACTTCTTTGATGCTCAAGGTGTACGACTTCGCACCGAAACCATTCAACGTTCAATTCAACAAAAGCGCGAAGTGGAATTAACAACCCAAGTCGCAATCGAACAGAAAGAATTAGATGCTCAAAAACTATCCCTGCAAATTTCTCAAGAAAAAGAAACAGCCGAATTAGAGCAAAAATTAAAAGTAGAAGCGCTGACAGCACAACGAGAGCGGGAAATTCAAGAAGCTAAAGACAAAGAAGCTGCTGCAACTTTGCGAAGTAAAATTTTGCAAGATAAATCTGTAGAAGAAGAAGAAATTCGTAAAAAAGTGTCGGTACAGCAAAGTCAAATTGAAGCCGATATTGCCTTAGAAACCCGTAACAAACAACTGAAAATAGCGCAAACCGAGCAAAAGCAAGAAGCCGAAGTTGCCGAAATTACCCGTCAACAAGCAGTACAATCGAATAAATTGCAGGCACAAGTACAAATAGCAGAATCAGAAAAAATTGCGAGATTAGCACAGGAAGATTTAGCTATATCAATTGCGAATAAGAAAAAAGATACTTTTTTGGCAGAAGCCGAACAAATCCAAGCTCAAGAAGCCGTACAAACTGCTAGTGAAACAGAAAAAGCCGAACGTAACAAAAATCTATCTGCAATAGTCGCCGAGCAACAAGCCCAAGAAAGAGACATTCGCGAGCGTAAAGTTATTGAAATAGACTCTTTTCGCCGTCGCAAACAAGCAGAAATTGCTCAAGAAGCAGCAGAATTAGAAGCAGAATCAATTCGTATTCTTGCACAAGCCGAACGCGATCGATCCCTAGCTGAAGCTGAAGGTATTCAAGCTAAAATTACCGCCGAAAATAGTATTAGTAACGCCAGTTTGAGTGCTAAAATAATTACCACTATTTGGCCGGAACTGTCGGAGAAACTACCAGAAATAGTAAGTTCCTTAGCACCACAACCGGGAGTTATAGGAAATACCAGAATTTACTCATTCCCAGGTGCCAATGGTAACGGTAAAGGCGCTGAAGATATTAACAAATTAATGTTATCTACCAGCGGTTTTTCTATGATTAATAGCTTACTAGAAGAAGGTAATTTGGGAAAAATCATATCTCAAATTACTAAATTAGTGCAGAATAAAGATGAAGTGAAACGAGATGCACCAGAACCAATAATTCCGGAAGTTGTAAATAATTCACCCAAATCAAATTTTAAAGATGAAGTAAAATTAGATCCAGTAATTCCGGAAGTTATAGATAATTCACCTGAATCTAATTTTAGCGATAACGGCTCTCAAATTGGTTAGTTGTTGTTAATAGGGGATTGGGAATTGGGGATTGGAAATAGGTAAAGCCGTATCTAATTTTTGCATCATTTTTACATCTTGCATCCGTTTCAAAAACCCGGTTTCTTCGATCTTAACGTTTAGTTTATAAATGACCTCTAACTGTTCCCCATGCCCAATCCCCAATCCCCTCAACTCTGGTAACATGATGGGAAAATTGAGGCAATCGCAATGGTATGGCAGCGTCCGGATGGTAGAAAGGCTGATGAACTGCGTCCAGTTATTTTTGTAAAAGATTTTACCCGCTATGCTGCTGGCTCGGTTCTAGCAAAGTGCGGTGAAACTCAAGTACTTTGTACCGTTAGCGTAAACGAAGGGGTTCCGAGATTTCTGATGGATAGCGGTAAAGGTTGGTTAACTGCCGAGTATCGAATGTTGCCCGGAGCAACCCAACAGCGACACCAAAGAGAAACATTTAAATTATCAGGGAGAACCCAAGAAATTCAGCGTTTGATCGGACGCAGTTTAAGGGCTGCCATAGATTTCGAGGCATTGGGAGAACGTACATTAACAGTAGATGCAGACGTACTGCAAGCCGATGCAGGAACGCGCACCACAGCAATTACAGGTGGATTTGTGGCATTAGCGATCGCCATTTCTAAATTAATCGAAGAAGGAGTTTTAGAGCGATCGCCAATAGTCGGACAAATCGCCGCCGTTTCCGTAGGTTTATTAGAAAAAGAAGCATTTTTAGATTTAAACTATCCCGAAGACGTTGCTGCTGACGTAGACTTCAACGTAGTAATGAATCAACACAGCGACATCATCGAAGTTCAAGGAACAGCAGAAGAAGGAAGCTTCAGCCGCACTCAGTTAAATAATTTATTAGATTGTGCCGAAAAAGGAATCACTCAACTACGAGCCGCACAGCGAGAAGCAATTCCGAATTGGGATGAAATTTTTGTAGGGAAGTAGAGAGGGAATTGGTAATGGGTAATGGGTAATTGGGTAATTGGGAATTGGGAATTGGGAATTGGGAATTGGTAATTGGTAATTGGTAATTGGGGATTGGGGATTGGTAATTGGTAATTGGTAATTGGTAATTGGTAATTGAGAGTATTAACTTTAAGTAGTGCGAGCATCTTGCTCGCTGGTCATAAATAGCGAGCAAGATGCTCGCACTACTAACCCCTTGTCTCCCCCTCTCCCCCTCTCCCCCTCTCCCCCTCTCCCCACGCCCAATCCCCAATTCCCAATTCCCATTCTTAAAAGTTTCACAAAATAAAAAGCAAAATCTTGATATCGGCGCTATTGTTATCCCAGAAGTGAGCGAGATTGTAAAGCAAGTTGATGACTAAAAAAGTTGAAGTATTAGCGGATAAGAAGGCGCTGGTAGAACGGGCGCTTTCTTTAATTTTATCGAAAGTAGAACCATGCATTCAACAACGCGGACGTTTCACTATTGCGTTGTCTGGTGGTAGCACTCCTAAACCTTTGTATGAAGCATTGGGTAAACAACAACTGCCTTGGGATAAAATTCATGTGCTGTGGGGAGATGAGCGTTATGTTGCAGCAGATCATCCCGATAGCAATCAGTTGATGGCGCGTAGTGCGTGGTTGGATAAAGTTGATATTCCAGCAGAAAATATCCACGCAATGCCTACCGATGCACCTAACCCCGCAGATGCTGCGGCACAGTACGAACAAGAATTACAGAAATTGTTTGATGCAAAGCAAGGTGAATTTCCGGCAATTGATGTTATTTTGCTGGGAATGGGCGATGATGCTCATACCGCGTCTTTGTTTCCTAACACAGAGGCATTGAAAGTTACCGATAAGCTAGTTACAGTAGGCAACAAAGACAGTTCGGTGCGTTTAACTTTCACTTATCCATTTATTAACGCTGCTGAATGCGTGATATTTTTGGTTGCCGGTGAAAATAAAAGACCAGCTTTAGCCCAAGTTTTCGCACCAACAGCATCTGAAACTACTTACCCTTCTCGTTTGATTCAACCACAAAAAGAACTTTGGTGGCTTTTTGATGAAGCTGCTGGTGCGGAAATCAAAGTTTAACTGCGAAATTGTAAGTAATTGTTAAAATCAGAAGCGACTGATGCTCGTCTGCTTGCCAGCACTCTTTTACGATGAACTTGAAAAAAGGTTTAATTCCATGATTGTTTGCCCTAACTGCAATCATCCCAACCCAGATGGCGCTGTCCAATGCGAAGCTTGCTACACCCCCCTACCGGCAACTACTAGCTGTCCGGGCTGTGGGGCAACCGTGCAGGCAGATGCGTCTTTTTGCGGACAGTGTGGTTATAATTTACGCTCCTCTCCTTCGGGGGTAGAGCCAACCGTTGCACCAGATACTCCAGTAGAAGTGCCGCCTTTAGGCGATCCACCAACTGCTAACTTAAACCCTGCCGAAGCTTCTTCTTTGCCACCAACAGCAGTAGCAATGCCTCAAGGATTGGGAACTCCTTCCACTGAAGGTAGCCCTAGCCCTCCACCGACGATGCCTTCCGAACCTGTAAGTGGAGAACAAGAAATAGCAACTCCACCTCCAGCGGTTACACCACCTCCGGTAAACGTTGCCGAACCTGCACCTGCTTCAGAAGAAGAGGAAGAAGCTTCTTTCTTTGAGGCATTACCAGATTTAACAATAGAACCGGAAACTGCAACAGAGCCGGAAGTTGCATCTGCACCCGAACCAGAACCAGAACCCGTTGCCGTTCCCGCACCCGCACCCGCACCTGCACCGGCAGCAAGCCCTTCTCCATCTAGAACTCAATTACAGCAGGTAAGCGCTCGTTTAGTTCACATGAAAAGTGATACACAAATCGAATTACCGCAAAACCTTTCTGTAATTCATATCGGCAAAGCAAACGATCGAGTTCCCCCCGATATTGATATTTCTGGATTTGAGAATTCGGAAGTTGTGTCGCGGATTCATTCCGATATTCGAGTTGAAGGTGATGCTTATTACATAGAAGATGTGGGAAGTTCTAACGGTACCTACGTTAATGGAATGTCCTTGCTACCGGGGAATCGCCACCGCTTGCGACCGGGCGATCGCATAAGTATGGGTAAAGGAGATTTGGTAAGTTTCTTATTCCAAATTTCTTAGGTAAGCTATGTAATTTCACGCTGTTTATAATTTGAATTATTTCTCGACTTGCAAATGTGGAATTAGAGAAACAGTCAAAAATTAGTAAAGATTAACTTTAACCCCTCTCTGGTTCTCGAGAGGGGTTTTGCATTTTTTTATATTTGTTTTTATATTTGAAATATTCTAAATACTAAGCTGCTACGCATTTAATTTGTATAGTAATAGCGAGCAAGATGCTTGTCCCTGGCGGACACGCTGCGAAGGCAGCACTACAACCTTTTCAAATTTTCCCATTATCCTATTTAGCTGCACATCAGCTTACTATTCCACCACGTTGATTTGACTGGGTAATAATAGAGCCGAGAAGGGATTAGAAAATATTAGAAAAAGCCGATTAACCTTATTCAACGCGGCAAAGCATCATCTCAAGGACGCAATTGTTACAAACATCACCTATGATTTTTGGTAGATGGAATCTCCAGGATAATGTTGTATCCTTATGCGTGTTTGTAACCAGGTGAATGCGATGAAATTTCTACTCAGTGGTGTAATTGTTACTTTGGGGCTGTTACCAATGACTGTACAAGCACAACAGCAATCCTTTAATACTCAAGTTTCAACAATGGTAGAAGCATTACGATTGGCTGCACCAAAAACAGGTTCTGAAAATGATGGATATTACAGCGAATGGCAAGTTAAACCAGAAACTTTGAAAAGTTGGTCAAAATTTTGTTTGAAAAAGGAAGTTTCACCAGCAGAATTTGAAAAGAATAATCAATTAGCTCGTCAAGTTGTTAGTTGTGTCGTGCAACGAGAGTTAAAAGGACAATTAGAAGCTACCAATAATAATGAAACACAAGCCGTGCGCGGTACTGCTTGTTGGTGGATGACTGGTGAATACAAAGGCTGCAATAGTGGTTTTACTGCTGATTATGTGAAAAAAGTTTTGGATTATTATCAGAAACCGAAAATCAGTACGTAAATTTTTTTGTTCGTAGTAAGCGATTTATGGCTTTTAATACTTACGCAAAGCTCCCCTTTTTTAGGGGAGCCACTGCTTTGCTTGCCCGGATTGTAGAGATAGTGGGTGACTCCCCAACCCACCAAATTAGTCAATTAATTAAAACTACTAGCACCTGATTTTATCCTATTAATTTTTTAGATACATTTTTAATACCTGATTTTATCCCCTGGATACTTTCTTTTAGCCAACACACAATAACTAATATCAAGCAATGAAATAAATTTTTATTGTACATAGCTTGATGCAAATCTAGATTTTAAACCATCAATTCTCAGAAATCAATTCAATCGGATATTAGAGCAATTGATACCCTTTGCACAAATCATTTTTTTAGGATTATATTCCATGATTAATTCAGTTCTACCCAAATTTTCCTTACTTCTAACCTCAACAATTGCTGCGGTTAGCTTCTATGCTGCACCGGGAATAGCTCAACCTGCACCTGAATCGCTCTCGCCAAGTAAGGTTGAAAAAAACCAAGATGTACGCGAGATTACGCCATCATTAAACCCTAGTATGGGTACCGTATTGAAAGCCAAAGATTGTCCAGAAGGTACCTATTTAGTTATGTTTAAAATGCCAATTTATGATGGGCTGTTTGTTGTTGGTCATGAGCTTGTACCTTACTGCATTGATGAAAATACCGTTCCTGCTGGCTAGTTATTTGGTTTTTTGAGACATTTACACCACATATTAACCCAATACCAATTCAAAATTTGATGTTGGGTTTTACTTTGACTTTATCGTTTAGTTAAAAGACCTTAAGAAGAAAGCAATATTCACGATTGTAGTATCAGTGTGTTATCTCTTACCTGAATTAATTTCAATTTTTTGATAATGGGATTTGCTTCTTTTCTAATTTGTTCTCTCATTGATTGCAATGGTTTTCGACTATCAATAGTTTGGGAACCAAGAATAAAATAAATAATATCAGATGAAAACCCTCTTAGATGAAGTTGATATTCGGAATTCTCAATATTTTTGTGGAATGTCCTAATAATTCTATAATATTCAAGGATCTGACCATTTTTAATTTCAAATTTAACTGCTTTTTTAGTAATCAGGGGATTATTTGATGAAAAAAATAAAAAAGGCAATATTTCTGAAATAATAATTTCGTTATTTTGAATATCAAAATACTTGAATCCTTCCAAAATTTTATTTTTGATGGGTCTTCTTAAATATTCCAGATAAATTTCTACATAAAGTATATTGATATCTTCAGCAGATAAAACTAATTCTACACTTCTGTCAAAACGAGCAGCCGTATTAAAATCGATTACACGTCCTCTAACTTCTGGATATTTATCCGCATTTATTTGTTTTATTTCAGTTGTAATTCCTAAATCGGAATCAACCTTATTACCAATAAATATTAAAGCTAATAAATTATCGCAAAACCATCGTAATGTAGTAAAGCTTGGTATCGATATAGTAATAGTTATATTTGGGAGTGACATCTTTTTGAAACAATTTATCATATTTTCAATTCACATAGCTTGAATTTTTTAGATCGACTTACTCAAATAACTTATCCAGTCCATTTTAATTCACATCTTGCACCAGTGTTAGAAACCCGGTTTCTTGCTCGTCGCACAACGCAATAATCATGGTTTCATCAACAGAAACCGGGTTTCTTCAAGCTTGTTGAGAATGGTGCAAGAAGTCAGTTTTAATGGACTTATGCTATTAGCCTGGGAATTACATATGACGATGGGTATGAACGAAATATCACAATTTTTAATCACGCCAAAATGTTGGGTTAAAGGCGCAATTTCACTTTCTATAAATCATAAATATTATTAGTGCGCCTTTAACCCAACCTACAAAGTTAATTAGTAATTGATAATTAATTCATCGTTAATTCACAGCTTCATAGTGCGTGACGCTACAAAATTATTTGTTTAATTTGATAATTATAATTTGCGTCACACACCCTACAATTTGATAATTGATAATTGATAATTGATAACTGCTCACTGCTCACTGCTCACTGTCAACTCCCACACAAGCATTCACTAAAGGCAACAACGAACCAAGCTGCTCTTGCCCATTTACCGCTAATTCGCTGTGACACAAGTAAATCTTGTCGGAAACTCTAGCTAATAAATCGGCGATAATCCTTTCCAATCGCTCGTCTTCTGCTAATTTCTCATCTTCAGCATCCCAAGGTTGGGCAAATCTATCTTGTAGAAAGAACATCGAACCAAATAATGTTGCTGCACCTCCTTTATTCCACAATGGTGAGCCTGCATCTAACCAAAAATGCCAGCGATGGGAACGACGTAGGGAACGGTATTGAAATATTGTGGCTAATGTTACCGCGTTCGCTAAGGTGCCGATGGGGCGTATGGGATAAGGGCTGGCGGTGACGGTTCCCTGTCGCAGCAATGCAATAAATTCTGTAATGGTTTTTGTTTTATTTTGCTGCTGTACTACTTTACTTTCTCCTTCTACCGAAGACTGCAAAGCATCAAAGTTAATTTGACTATAGTTATACTGACTTAATCTAGTATCAATTTCCCAGTAATGTTGAGCGGTTTCTAGTAATTGCCGCAATATTGCAAGTTGTTCGTAGCTAGAGTCGCTAACGTCTGACATGAAATCTTCAATGGCGTTATATAAGAAGAAAACTGGATTGGGAATTTGACGCTTTTCATATCTTAAACGCTGTCTTTCCAACCACTCCAATATCTTTCCATAAGCGGTTGTGGCACCGTAACCCAATCTATCCCATCTTTCAAATGTATCTACTGTTAGTAAGTTGGGGTTTTCTGGGTGGGGTTCAAAACAATAATCTGCGATTAATCCAGCGCGTACTGGATCGATAAAATAGTTGTTGTCGGATTTACTACTCAATACCACTAACATTTCTGCAATCGCATCTCTATCTACTAAACGCCCCAAACCTGGATAAACTAAAGTTATCAAAGTTAGTAAAGCACGAACAAGCGGGGAGCCAATTAAAGGACGTTTATCTTGCAGCGAATCAACCGGAATGCCTGCCTTACTCAAAATTCCGATCAAAGAATAACGCGCGATCGCATCTAAACCGGGAGCAATTATAGCTATTTCTCTGGGCTGTACTATCCCGGATTTGACTGTTTCAATTATCGTCTCTGCCGTTTCTTGCAATAATGAAGCGCGGGAAGTGGTTTGAATTGACTGTACCGCAGAAGGCAAACTTAAAAGCGTCATTGGCTGCGTTACCAGTTGCGTCATTGAGCTTGCGAGCATATCGGATAAAGATAAAATAGGCGGTTGAGTCAAAGTTTCCCTCTGACAATATTCTGCTAACCCTTCCATATGATCTGGATCTGCTCCCAATCCCAAACGCACTATACCGTCGGGGTTATAGCTAAAAGCTCCCATACCACCATCAATAATTAACTCGAATAATTGACGCATCAACGCTGGATAATCCTGTACGTCATCGGCTAAAACTGCTTGATAGCGTTTTTTAAGTCGTGAAACATAATTATTATCCGATAATAAATATTGACCGTAAAGTTCGGTAATAATGCCGTAAGTTAAAAAACCTTTGTCTAAACACCATTTACGCCAATCTAATAACAAAGAGCCGACCATATCTGGCTCTAAATTAGTAAAATTATCTTGTTGCGATACTACTTTTGTTAAAACTTGAGCAATATCTTCGCATGGTGTTCCACTTAAAGCTGCTAATTGCAGTAAATCAAGGATACGGCGTACTAAACGAGACTGATTCATCCCGACACTACGCAAAATTTCTTCATCCAATCGAGAATGCCACAGTTTAGTTGCTAATTCCTGTTCGGTTTCCGGACGCAATCTTACCGGAAATTGTGCTTTTATTTTCAAGGATTCTGTCAAAAGGGGCCAAAATAATATCACCTCATCTTGAAAAAAACCTAAAGGAGTTTTCGCTATCAAGGGATATTTTCCCCAAGTAGCGGTAACAATTTTATCTGCTAATTCCCGGCGATTATCTCCATTAGCAGCAAATACTAAAACTCCGAGTTCATTATGTTGTGGATAAAGGCTTTTTGGTATGCTAGGACTATTTTTTTTCGGTGGGTTATCGGTATAAAATATTTCTTGATGACCATTGCGATCGTCCACCCAAATACAAAATTGCTGCACCAAACGTTCCGTTTTACCACTACGGCTAGGACCTACAATCCAAAGAGAATGATTTAGCACAAACCGTCTCCCAATGATTTTGTTAAGATATCGAACAGCGTTAACGTCTCTTTTAAGAACCACTAAAAAGCTAAATAATTACTTGAAATGAATTAAAATGAAAAACTTTGCCGTTAGCCAACAAATTTACTCATATTTAGTAAAAGCTTATCAGTGGTACTTACGAACCCAGCAACGTTCTTTGGATGAAGCTTATAAAGCAGCATTACAAATTAAAGCAATAGAAGATGAACATTTTAATGGTAAAAAAATAGAAATTAATTCGGTGGTTTATAGCAGCAGTGTAATAGACTATTTTGAGTCAGACCTCAAAAAACTTTTAAGAATTGTCAGAATGAGGTTGACGGAGTTTAAAGCCACTCGTTATTTGCTAAGCGAATCAAATATAAAAGAGATAAATAAATTTGATGTTGAATATCCTAGCTCAGAATTGATTTTAGAAAAATTAAAATTCATCGACACAATAGTTGCTAAATATACTACATCTTTTTTAGAAGAAATTTCCTCCCAATCCGATACAGTTGAATTTCCCGAAAAAATTTCCGATGAAGCTTCCAATCAAGCTTCTAAAATTATACCAAGAATTGAATCAGAAGTAGTTCAAGCAAAAACTGAAGATGCAGCAAAAAATAGATCGCCTAACCAGCCAAAAGGTAAGGTAAATACCACAGGAGTATTGCCTCGTTCTATTTTCAATACATTCAATCGTTTACAAGTTGAATTAGATCCAAATGCCGAACAAGATATTGTAGATAAATTCCGTCAGTCTCAAAGAAGAACTATTATATCAGTTCGATTTTTATTATTACTAATTATCATACCTATTTTAACTCACCAATTATCGAAAGCTCTTTTAGTTAGTCCAATCGTCGATCGTTTTAGAGGTAGCGAAGATTCTCAATTATTTATTAATTATGAAATGGAAGAAGAAGCGCTATTAGAATTAGAAAGGTTTGAAGAAAAAATCAAGTTTCAAGCTTTAATTAATAGTACACCTTCACTTTCTCCGCGAGAACTAGAAGAACAAATAGAAGAAGAAGTAAAAGTAAAAGCATTTGAAATTGCCGAAGAATACCGGATTATGAGCGGCAATGCAATAAAAAATGTTTTCGCCGATATAATTTCTGTAATTGTGTTTGTATGCTTTTTGAGATTTAGCAAGCAACAAATTGCTGTTTTAAAAGAATTTTTTGATTATGTCGTGTATGGTTTAAGCGATAGCGCCAAGGCATTTATTATTATTCTATTTACCGACATATTTGTAGGATTCCACTCTCCTCACGGTTGGGAAGTAATTTTAGAAGGAGTATCGCGTCATTGGGGTTTACCAGCCAATCACGAATTTATCTTCTTATTTATTGCCACATTCCCAGTAATTCTAGATACCATTTTCAAATACTGGATTTTCCGCTACCTCAACCGTATTTCTCCTTCTGCGGTTGCGACTTATCGTAATATGAATGAATAATTTGGGAATTGGGCATGGGGGATTGGGAATTGTTTATTGATGGCTGAATTTTCTAAGATTTTGATGAAATTCTTTTGAGAGCGCTTTTTCTTACGAATTACTCATTAACAATTACCTATTAACAAGAAAATCTGTGTTTAATACGATAGAATTTTGAGAAATATTGAATTTTAAGCATTCGAGGACATTTATGTTCCAAGATATTGCGGCTCGGATTACTTTTCCTTCCTCATCTCTAAATTTAGTTACAGTCTTAGGTGTTACCAGCACAGCAGGAATACTTGGTTGGCGATGGTGGAAACACAAAAATTATTATAAATCTCTACATTCACTTCCTTCTCCTCCCAAACATTGGCTGTTAGGAAATATTCCTCAATTGTTAGCAGCAGTCAAGCAAAGGAAAGTATTTAAATTAATATTTGACTGGAGCCAGCAACTAGGGGCCAATGTACGTTTACTGGAGAGGTAGTAAACCAGTTGTTGTGTTGAGTAAGCCAAAAGTAATTGAAGACACCATCATTAATGGAATGCGAGATGGTAGCTTAGTTAGATTCGAGTCAATTAGCGAAGCTTGGAACGATATCGGTGGCCCAATTCTTTTAGGACAACAAGGATCTGAGTGGCAGTGGCGACGCAAAGCTTGGAATCCCGAATTCAGTTCTAGCAATCTCTCTAAATATGTGGAAATTATCAACCAAGCTTGCGAACAAGTGGTTGAGGAAATTCAGGAAGCTGAACTATCACAAGAGATTCGAGTAGATCCTGTTTTTGTAGAATTGACTATGAGGGTTATTTGTTGTCTAGTTTTTGGGGTTCCTGTTAACCCAAAAAAACCTACTCTTGAAGGACCACCCCTCAACGTTGCGAAGCTATACGATGCCATATCTGTTTTAAGCTATCGCTTTTTAAAGGCAGCTGTTGGTCAAAATAAATCGATAACATTTCTGCCAAATAAAGATTCACAAGCTTATTCTACTGCAAGGCAATGTATTAATGAATTTATCGCTCCTCGTGTAGATTTAGCTTTACAGATGAGAGAACAAAACAACACCGTAAAAGAAAATGTCAGTTCTTTGTTCCAAGAATCAATGTTAGTAAAAATAGCTGCCAAAGAACCAAAATACAATCGAGAATCATTGATTGGAGAAGCTATTGAACTTTTACTAGCTGGTACTGACACGACAGCCCATACTTTATCTTTTGCAGTAGCAGAACTGTCTTTAAATCCAAGGGTTTTCCAGCAGGCACGGAGCGTTGTCGATCGAGTTTGGCAAAATCAAGGTGCTATCAGTATCGAAAACTTCAAGGAATTAAGTTATATCAGCGCTATTATCAAGGAAACTTTACGGCTTTATTCCGTTGCTTCCGGCTCAACTCCATTAGAGGCTAAACGAGAAACGGTTATTGACGGACAGGTGATTCCTGCGGGTACAGGAATATCATGGTCAATGCTTGCTGCTGGTAGAGATCCAGAAGTTTATTCTCCCAATCCTGAACAATTCATGCCGGAACGGTGGCTAGACAAAACGAAGGAAACTAGTCAACTGCCAATGATACATTTTGGTTCTGGTTCTCATCGTTGCTTGGGAGAGCATCTATCTATGTTAGAAGCAACCGTAATGCTCTCACTATTACTGCATCACTTTGACTGGGAATTAGTCAAAGGACGTTCATCTGTAGAAGATTTACAGCAGAACATTTTGATTTATCCTGCCGATGGAATGCCAGTCCGCTTTGAATCGAGAAAATGAGATCGCAACCACCTTGTAAGCCGGAGGCTTTCTAGCCCGCACGCGACCCGGGAACGCAGAGAAATCAATTTCAAGGCTAATAAACCAAGTACGTTAAAACGTACTAAAAGCCTTATTTAGTCGTCTGAAGACTACTTTGTTTGCTCGGGGTTCCTATTTATTCCAAGGCGGTTATTAATAAAGATGTAAGATGTTAGTTTAAAATAACTTTTAATTTGTAATTTTCTACACTCAATTGACAATTGCGAATGAAAAAGTCACTTCCTGTAATTATCGTTGCTGTACCAGTAGCCACTTTGTTAATAACCGTTAGCCCTCTCGGACGTTTATTACTTAGTCCGCTAGAGTGTCAATTAAAGAGATGGCAATTACCAGTATCGATTAAAACTCCAAACTCAGAAACACCACCGCTAATTGCAACAACAAAACCGCCTTTTCCCTGTTGTGAAGGCGATACTTCTTGTTTAGATAGACAAATATGGGGAGAAAGTAGTCAACAATCGGATAGAAAAATTCTTTTAAGTTCTATAGACAGTAGTTTGCAATATTTACAAACCGCCAGGGCTAAGAACACGTATGAAAGATATGAAAAAAACAAAGTACCCGGAATTAGTAGAGAAAGAGTAATCGAGAGTTTACAAAGATTTCGTCAATTGCTGCTCGAAACTAAATCCGCAGCAGAATTAAACCAAGCTGTTGCTGAAGAGTTTGTTTTTTATCAATCGGTGGGCAACGATAAAAAAGGAAAAGTTTTATTTACTGCTTATTTCGAGCCGCTTTATATTGCAAGTCGCGAACAAACAGCAGAATACCGCTATCCTATCTATGCTATACCTCCAGATTTGAAAGAGTGGGAAAGGCCACATCCTACACGTTTGGATTTAGAAGGTGCTGATGGTTTACAAGGTGGAGAAGGCAAATTAAAAGGCTTAGAATTATTTTGGTTTAAATCCCGTCTCGAACCGTACATGATGCAAATTCAAGGTTCTGCTAAACTTCGACTGCTCAATGGTACTCAAACCAGCGTCGGTTTTGCCGGAAATGTCGCTCATAATTACCAAAGCATCGGTAAAGCTTTAATCGATGACGGCGAACTACCATCAAGCGGTGTGACAATGCCGACTATTTTAGAATACTTTGAAAAAGACCCCAAAAAATTAGACGTTTATATTCCTCGCGACCCTAGTTTTGTATTTTTCCAGGAAAATAAAGGTGCCCCAGCACGAGGTTCAATCCAAGTAGGATTAAGTGCAGAACGTTCAATTGCTACAGATAAATCTTTAATGCCACCCGGAGCATTAGCCTTGATACGCGGTCATTTCCCCTTTGCCACAGACAGCGGCGATCTGAAACACCGCACAGTCAGCCGTTATGTTTTAGACCAAGATGCAGGTGGTGCCATCAAAGGTGCGGGTAGAGTTGATTACTTCCTGGGAACCGGAAAAATTGCTGGCGATCGCGCTGGGGTAACTGTCACCAACGGACAACTTTATTACCTACTACTCAAGAACAAATCATCATAAATCATCTACTTTAAGATAGATATTATCAAATTATTTTAATTAATTTGTTTATAATTCTTATTGATTTCATTAAATAAAAAATGGAACCACTATAAAATTTTGTCGTCAAATAAAATAGTGTCGTTTAAGCAATTAAGAATAGATCATTTTTGTCAATAGCTTCATATTGATCTTTATTTTAAAGACAAGAAAATATTTTTTTGCTAAATAATTTGTAGAAATCAGAAAAACTGTGAGAGCAATTTGTATATAGAACTATTAATGCTGTAGAACATAAGAATATCAAGTTTAAAGTCTTGTTTACAGCAATATATAACGCTTTATCGGGGAGATTAAAAGTGATTAGGATTTTAGTTGATGCGGATCTAATTTTGGAAGCTTTAATGAATCGTAATACGGTACAAGATGTTAGAGAATTGCTAGATAAAGTAAACCCTTTGATTCAAATGTATATAACAGATGTTGGATGGCAAAAAATAGATACTTATCTTAATCATTTACAAAGTAAGAAAATTGCCGAAATAGTAATTAATTGGTTGGAAGAAAAAATTAAAGTTTGTTCCGTAAACCAATATATTTTAAAACAAGCGCGTTCCTCACCCATTAAAGATTTTGAATCTGCTGTTGAATTTATCTGTGCTAGCTATCAACAATTAGATGCGATTGTCACTCATAAATACGACGATTTTGCCGAAGTATCAGATAAATTATGGGTTTGGGTCTATGGCAGAATTATGGATACGTGCTAATTTAGAAACTCAACTCCAAACCGAAGCATTTATTTAGCTTCTTGTTCTGTATTCTTAGAATATTATAAGTATCAGAAAAACCAGAAGATTATTTTAAGCATTCTAAACGAATAGAACGGAATTCAATTTGCTTTGGCAAGAATGTTAAGTTAGCCTCCATGATTTTCTTCTGAGTTTCAATAATTACGATTTCTTTTCCTAAACGAGACATTCTCAAATTACGATCTTTCGTTCGTGCTAGTTGAAAGATCGTACTAAAATAAACTCCAGCATAAAAATTGTAACCGAAGTCGTTTTTCCTATTTTTATAGGCATTAGGAACATTGTTAAACGGGTAAATATTGGAATAATTAACATTATTCGAGCATAGCTATCGTACAGAAACCTCTAATTGGTAATTTAAAATGCCATTGCCGCTAGTTTGCTGAGTAAGATTACTATTCGGAGCATCAAACTCAACTTTTATCGGAGATATCGCAGGAGCATAATTTGCAGATATTTCGACTTTATGCTCCCCTACTGACAAATAACGCGATAAATCAATCTCAGTGTTTTGATAGCTTAGGTTTTTAACAACTTTTCCATTCACAATTATTTTGCCATTTAATTGAGTTGCCGAAGTTTCAATTTTCAGAATATGTGGTTGCGATAGATTCGCAGCACTTAAACTAACTTTTCCACGTTGATATCCCGAAGAATTACTGGTAAATGTAGTAAAACTATTTGAATTATTGTTCATATTATTAATCTGGTTATTTTTAGTAAAATTACCTGCAAAAGTTGCGGAAAACGTAATTAATGCAGCCGCACCGCAGATAATAAAAATTATTTTTTTCATAACGTTTTTTTTTATTATTTTCACTGTTGCTTGTTACCTATAAACTCCTTGATAATTGATGCGTGACGGCAACATCAAATTATTTCACGATCTATGAAATTAATCTTAGCCATCGCACACCCTACAAACTATAAAATAAATAATTCTTATAAAAAATTCTTATAAAACAAACAAAAGTCCCCCACTAAGGGGACAATATTTATCTTTAATTTAAAAAAAACTTACCGTCTAAAAGAAGGAGCTTTAGGTTTTTTTGGTGTTTTTACGTGTACCGGAACATCTACTTTAATACCGATATTATTAGTATTAACACCAGTACGACGATTTGGATCTCCATCAAGTCGTTGCCTGCTAGTTCGTCTTTGTTCGCAATCGGAAGATTTGCAAACTTGGGTTGATGTTGTTACCCCAGTAGTACCAACGGTACCTTTACAATTTTCGCCAAATTCTTGTGTTACATCGTTTCTTTGTCGTCCTTTTGGTGAATCATCGATTGACACTTGGACGTTTACATCAATCGCGTTACATCCTGCTAATGCTTTATTGCTCAAAGAAGGAACAAAAAAAGAAGAAACAGTAGTTAGCGAAAATAAGCTTAGAGAAAATAATTTCAACTTCATAGTTGCATCCTTGATTATTGACAGGTTGTTGTTGTTGTGCGAGCGTAAGAACGATTATTACCAGAACCAGTTTTACGAGTGCTGCGGTAAGTTGTGCAATTACCTCTTTTCTTTATGGTTTGACGGTAGATGCTACGTGAAGAATTGCGATTTGCAGAACCACGCTTAAATCGACGACGGTAGATTCTTCTACGATTATTTCTAATTTTTATGTCACCGTTGCGATTGATTGTTACCCTAGAATTTCCGTTTTGAACTTTAATATTTCCGGCTGTGGCAATTCCAGCAGGTAATATCATTAGTACGGACAATGCCAGGATATAAATTGCTTGTTTAACGGGCATAATTTTGTACCTTTTGTAATAGAAAAAACCGATTTTTATAGTAATTAAAAAAATAATTAATAAAATCGGCAAAACTAGAATTAGGTAACACCCGGACTCAAACCGCAGACTCTTGAAAAAGATAATTTGGTCGCATTAGTAACAGTAGCGAGAACCCATTAGGAGTTGACGCTGAATGTTTACTTGATCGGCATTTTGGTTAACAAAACCACCATCAACAGCAACAGCATTTTGATCGATCCGCTGATTTGAATGCTGTGACTGGGAATCTTTACTACATCTGCGGTTGCGGGGACCTATTCTTTCTTGACGCTGAATGCTTATCTGTCTACCACTTTGAATAACTCTACTACCAGAACCAAGTACTGTAGCTTCTTGGTTTGTCTCTTGAGTAGCTCCTTGCCCTGCAAATGCTGCGCTTGGTACAAAAATCAAAGCAGCAGCTAGTAAACCCAGCGTAGAAATTTTCTCGATCATTTTTATAAACCTTATTAGTGTTGCGCGTGTTGTAATTCTTAGTTTGTAGAGACGTGATACAGCATATTTAGTTTTGGTGAAGTACATTCTGACGGGCAGGGATGCCCATCCCACAAGACTTTCGGAATATAGATTTGTACCTCATTTAGCTGCAAAGGGCTGTATATCGCGTCTCTACATCTTCCGGGATAACGAAAAATCCTTGGGGAAGGGGTTAGGTTTTGATATTAGCGATAGCAACCAGTACTAGATACTACAACTTGATTTTGTTCGCTGACGCTAGTAGTAGCTTGAGCATTATCAGAATAATCTATAGCACCACCAGTTTGAGTCGATGCTTGAGTAGAAGCTTGTGACTGGCTGCTGTAACTACCGGGACAGTGACGGCGGAAACGCTTAAAAGCATTGCGCTGACGTAATTTAACTTGTTCTTGAATACTCAAAGCTTCTCCACTCTGAGCATTTACACTACCGCCGATCGCAGTACCATGCTGAGTATTAATTTGTACATTGTCTTGTCTTTGGGAATCAGCAAAAGCCGCACCGGGAGCAACCATCAAACCAGCAGCTAGTAAACCGAAAGCAGCATATTTGTTTAGCATTTTTTAAACCTCAAAAATTTTCATTGGTTGTCAATTATCAGTTGCTAATTAACTGATAATTGATAATTGATAACTGTTATCGACAAGCGCGGTTGGTTGAAGCAGTTTGTCTTTGGTCGCTAACGCTACTACCAGATTGAGCATTGTCAGAATAATCTACAGCCACACCGCTTTGAACGGTTCCCTGAGAAGAATTTTGTGCCTGTGCGCTAGAGCTACCACCGCAGTAGCTAGGACGACTGTAACGACGGCCGCGACCGTAATGACCGCCGCGACGACCACCTACTTTTTTGCGAGTTTTCTGAATTTGCTCTTGCACGCTAAGAGATTCAGAACTTTGAGCATTTACACCACCGTCAATTGCGGTTCCTTGTTGAACTGTATGTTGAGTACTATTCTGAGTTTGAACATCAGCCAAAGCCGCACCAGGTGCAACCATCAAACCAGCAGCCAATAAACCGAAACCAAATGACTTCTTAAACATTGTATTTTCCTCGTTGTAATTGTGTTGTGTGTTGTTGTGTTGAATTGAAATGGCATTGCACAGATGAACAATTATCAATTACCAATTATTAATGAATTAACCTTCCACACTCGCTTCGGGTGAAAACTTTTTGTTGTTCATTGTTCATTGTTCACTGATAACTGTTAACTGTTACCTGCAAGCGCGGTTGGTTGCAGCAGTTTGTCTTTGGTCGCTAACGCTGCTACCAGATTGAGCATTGTCAGAATAATCTACAGCCACACCGCTTTGAACGGTTCCCTGAGAAGAATTTTGTGCCTGTGCGCTAGAGCTACCACCGCAGTAGCTAGGACGACTGTAACCACGGCCACGACCGTAATGACCGCCGCGACGGCCACCTACTTTTTTGCGAGTTTTCTGAATTTGCTCTTGCACGCTAAGAGATTCAGAACTTTGAGCGTTTACACTACCGTCAATTGCGGTTCCTTGTTGAACGGTATGTTGATTACTATTCTGAGTTTGAACATCAGCCAAAGCCGCACCAGGTGCAACCATCAAACCAGCAGCCAATAAACCGAAACCAAAAGACTTCTTAAACATTGTATTAACCTCGTTGTAATTGTGTTGTGTGTGTTGTTGTGTTGAATTGAAATGGCATTGCATAGATGAACAATTACCAATTATCAATTATCAATTACTAATTAATTAACCTTCCACACTCGCTTCGGGTGAAAACAAATCATTCTTCATTGATAATTGTTCATTGATAATTGATAACTGTTACCGGCAAGCACGGCTAGTTGAAGCAGTCTGCTTCTGGTCGCTAACGCTGCTGTTAGATTGTCCGTTGACCGAACCGTCGAAAGCTTCTCCAGTCTGAAGTGTTCCTTGTGAAGAGTTTTGCGACTGTCCGCTATGGCGACTACCACAGAAAGCAGGACGACCGCGACGACGACCAAAACGACCACCACGACCACCTACTTTATTGCGAGTTTTCTGAATTTGCTCTTGTACGTTAAGGGTTTCAGAACTCTGAGCGTTGGTACTGCCATGTTCTGCGATGCCGTCTTGAATTGTTTGTTGATTGCTATTTTGAGATTGAGAATTAGCTAAAGCCGCACCAGGTGCAACCATCAAAGCAGCAGCTAATAAACCGAAACCCAATGACTTCTTAAACATTTTATAAACCTCGTGTAATAGTGTTGTGTGTTGTGTCGAACAAGAGTGTGTTGTTACCCAGAAAAGAAACGTTCTTTAAAGTTTTAGTGGGTGTTTATTAAGAACCCGTGATGAACTTTTAAAGATTGTATTTTTCTCTTGCGGTATATACGGGGCTACAAATTTCAATTTGTTGATTCCGGATTTCTCCGAATTTTTTTTGAAATAGATATTCTTTTGTCAGTTATCAGTGACCAATGACTCAGATGCACTGCGAACAACTGATATATAGAATTAAATCTCTCTACCTAAATACTTTAACCAAAGAACTTAAGGGTGTCAAGTCTTTGGGTAAGAAAACTGGGCGCTATAATTTTTTTGATGTTACGATGTACGGCTATATAAGACAATAGCGCTTGTAATTGTGAAACAGAAACCAAAACCAAGAATAGCTTTCCTTCGTGAAAAGGCGGGTTTAACCCAGCTTGAACTGTCTCGTCTCGTAGGCGTGACAGAAAGCACCATCCAGAATTGGGAGAGTGGCAGGACGGGTACAGACCACATTCAAAGAATAGTAAACTTCTGTAAAGCTCTTAATTGCAAAGTAGAAGATTTGATTGAGTTAAACGAAAGCGAACTTCCACAAGAAGCATCGACAAAACCTGCTTCATTACAAGAAATACAAAATTTACTAGGTACCGACGAAGAGAAAGCAAGGGAAGCAGAGCAAGCAATTATCAGTGAACAATGAACAATAAACAATGAACAATTATCAAATATTTATTAACCTTTAACCTTTGACCTTTGACCTTTGACCTTTGACCTTTGACCTTTGACCTTTGACCTTTAACCTTTGACCTTTAACCTTTGACCTTTAACCTTTGACCTTTGACCTTTAACCTTTGACCTTTGACCTTTAACCTTTGACCTTTAACCTTTGACCTTTGACCTTTAACCTATAACCTAATTCTTTCTTGCCATAAAGTATCTATAGTCACGAACGAATATCCCTGCTCTAAAAGTCTTGGGATGATAATTTGTGCTATTTCAGCTACGTTTTGTCCGCCACAAGCGCCGTCGTGCAATACTATTAAAGAGCCATTTTCTAAGTTATCCATAACTCTATTGACAACTTTGGGTACTCCCGGATTTACCCAATCTTCCGGTACAACGCTCCACATTACAGGACGGTAATTCCACCGATAGAATAGCTGTAAAGTTTGAGGTGTAAATAAACCATTTGGCGGTCGGATATCGCGTACTTTTTCCGGTGATAAATTGCAAGCCTTATGAATAGATGCTTGAGTTTTTTCTAAACTTTGCTTGAGTTCGGTTGGCGAAAGTAGGGGAAAATTGTGGTGAGAATAGCCATGTAAGCCAATCCAATGTCCGCGAGAATAAACTTGTTTGGCTATATGCGGCGCACGCTCAACACAAACACCCAGCCAAAAAAAACTTGCTGGGATTTGATAACGATCTAAAACTTTGAGTAGTTGCTGCGTGTATTGCGGATGAGGGGCCATCATCGAAAGTGAGAGCGATGGTTTTGGAATTAGGATTACCCCTCCAAAGACATTTAGGAAAACTTGATTTAAGAATTGGGTATAGAAGCGGAAATAAAGGATAAAGCTGCATTGTTGGGAATTGGGAATTGGGAATGGGGGATAGGGAATTGGGAATTGGGGAAATTATACTTCCATCATTTCCTCTTCACAGTTCTGATATGGTTTCGTAGCAAATTCTGTAACAATCTAACTAATTTTCTAATTTCTCGTTTAGATTGGAATAAATTTAGGAGTAATCCCGGAATAAGCGGGTGATGTTGTTTAAAGATATACGAGACTATCAAATACTTTATCTTTCTCTATTCCTTATTTTAGGTATAGGTACGAGAGATTGGACGCTGCGACCGTCGATGATTGTTGTTACAATTGCGACCAGTTTGGTTATGCAATCGCTTTTAACATTTATCGTCAATCGTTGGTCATTTGCCGATGACCAAGAAAATAAAGAATATTTTGAACATAAAATCAATATTCGCAGTCCTTTAATTACATCCTTGGGAATCAGCTTACTTTTACGAGCCGATTATCCCACAACGATGTTTGTTGCTGCTGCTTGTGCGATCGCCAGTAAGTTTGTTTTCAAGTTTGAGGATAAGCATTTTTTCAATCCCGCTAATTTTGGAATTATTTCTGCATTGGTGCTAACCCCTGACGCTTGGGTTTCTCCAGGACAATGGGGGGAAGACTGGTGGTATGCATTTCTATTTGTGGGTACAGGCGGCATGATTTTGCACCGTATCGGACGTTGGGATACTACAGCAGCATTTTTGGGGTTTTACGCCCTATTAGAAGCTGTACGTAATTTCTGGCTAAATTGGACTTGGGATGTTTACCTGCATCGCTTGATGAGTGGTTCTTTATTGCTCTTTGCCTTGTTCATGGTAACTGACCCTCGTTCCATTCCCAATTCCCGCACTGGCAGATTAACATGGGCTGCCTGCATAGCCTTATTAACCTTCATTCTGCGAAACAACTTTTATCTTCCCACAGCAGTATTTTGGGCATTGTTTGCCCTAGCACCGCTAACGGTAATATTCGACCAACTTTGGAAAGCATCGCGTTTTTCGTGGAGCAATGAACAACTAACAACTAACAACTAACTATTCTCATGAAACTATTTCGCGTATTAATTTCAGTATTGCTAACTTTCGTAATTTTTATTAGCTTTACTCCTTCGGCTTTGGCTTTTTGCGGCTTTTATGTTGCGAAAGCAGATTCAAAGCTGTATAACAAAGCTTCTCAAGTTGTAATTGCTCGTAAAGATAATCGTACTGTATTGACTATGGCGAATGATTATCAGGGCGATGTAAAAGATTTTGCGATGGTTGTACCCGTTCCTACGGTATTAAAAGAAGAACAAGTCAAGGTTGGTAAACCTAAAGTAATCGAACATTTGGATGCTTTTAGCGCTCCGCGATTAGTTGAGTATTTTGATGAAGATCCTTGCGCTCCTGTTCTTTACGATCGAGCATTAGAAAGTGCAGCTCCTCGTTCAGCACCAACAGCAAATCAAGCGATGAAAAGGAGTAACAGCAGTTTGGGTGTGACGGTAGAAGCAGAATTCAATGTCGGTGAATACGATATTGTCATTCTTAGCGCTAAGGAATCTAGAGGTTTGGAAAGGTGGCTGCGCGGTAACGGCTATAAAATTCCTAGAGGTGCAAAACGCTTACTAAATCCTTATATTCGTCAACAGATGAAGTTCTTTGTTGCTAAAGTCAATTTAGAAAAGTTTGACGAAAAGGGTTATCAGAAACTTCGTCCTTTACAAATTTCCTACGAATCTTCTAAATTCATGTTACCGATTCGTTTGGGAATGGTTAATTCCACATCGGAACAAGATTTAATTGCCTATATTCTTTCACCAAAGGGACAAGCGGAACTTACAAACTACCGCACGGCAAAGATTCCCTCAAACATGAATATTCCGGTTTATGTCAAACAAGAGTTTGGCGACTTCTATAAATCGATGTTCCAAACCTCATATACAAAAGAAGATAAAAAGGTTGCATTCTTAGAATACGCTTGGGATATGGGCAATTGCGACCCTTGTTCTGCCGATCCATTATCTAGAGAAGAACTTAAAGATGCTGGTGTATTTTGGCTGGATGATAATTCTAATGATGCACCCCCCAACTTCCGTCGTCGTCCACCTTCGAGCAACGTCTTTATTACTCGTTTGCACGTCCGCTATACCCGCGATAAGTTCCCCGAAGATTTGATGTTTCAGGAAACTTCCAACCGCGACAATTTTCAAGGACGTTATGTTTTACAACACGCTTTTACTGGTGAAGCCAACTGTCGCGCAGGTAGACAATATAAAATGTCTTTGAGAAAGCGTTTTGAAAAAGAAGCGCAAACTCTCGCCAAATTAACTAACTGGAATATTCAAGATATTCGTCAAAAGATGAAGATTGAAGGACAAGCAAGTGTTTCGTTTTGGCAGGGTTTTCTGTCTTGGTTTGGAATGTAGAATCAGTTATTAGTGGTTGATATTAATTAGAACTTACGCAAAGCCCCTCTTATTTAAAAGGGGCTGCGGGATCTAAATCTGTGGAGTACTAATATTCCACCACATTAATTTTGAGGAGTAATCAAGGTTCTAAGTGCCGACTTTAGTCCTCGGAAAAGGTGGGCTGAAGCCCTTACTACGAACCTTTTATTTCTTCATTCAAAAATAATGAAAATAAAATATTATTTCGCCAAATTTCTAACTATTTAAAATTTTTTGATTAATCAAACTCATTTTATGATAAATTGAGTAGTTAAGGATTTTTATATAATCTTCTATTAATTTCCTCATCAATTATTTTTAATAAAGAAGCCGTAGGGGCATTTCAAGCCCCTATTTGGCACTTTGTAAATCATTTACAAAGCTTGCCTAAATTTTTAACTGAAGCGTCTACAATAATCCGACATCTAATTAAATGCCGAACTAAAAAGATGCTCTTGATATATAGAAGCAAATAACCATCCACCGAACAGAAAAACGTTTTCTATGGATTGTTATTTCGATTTATTGCCAGTTAAAACAGTAATTCGATTCTCGTTGCTACAATTTATGATTTAGCGGCGAAATTCGTATATCGCTAATAAACCATGAGAAGTTCCTAAGCCCTGTTGGAAATTCCATTCTAGATTTCTTAGTAGATAAGCTAGTTGGGGTTCAATCAAGTTGGCTCGCGGATCGTCAAAGTGCAAGTTAGGGGCTTGATTAATTAGACGGCGCAGAATGCGAATGCTATCGAGAACAATCGGTGAATGTTCAATTGGGGGTTCTGAAAGCAATTTTTCAGGTTTTCGCCACATATCCAGGCTTTCCATGCAACCGTACACTAAGGCATTCCAAGCAGATTGTAAGTTTTGGTAAAAGCGATTGATGTGGGGATGATTGGGATGAGGCTGATAGTCAAAAATTAATTGGCTTAAATCGGTGCGTATGTCCTGAGCGTGTAAGGAGTTGATAGCACTTCTGAGTGGAGACGCTTTGGGGTTAAATTCGGCAGTATCTGTATGACGACCAACTAAAATAGAGCGATCGCACAAGTGAAATTCTCCCACTTTCACATTCATTTTTTCGGCAGTTGCTCTTAAAAAGCGGTCGAGTTCTTCTCCACCCCAGTAACGAATGGGAAATCTCTCTACATCTTTAGTATTTCTTTTCTCTGGTGGATAAAGATAAGACATCGAGTAAGTCTGCATATCGCTGCTTTTTCCTTGAACCTCTCCCCAATAGCAGGGCCATTCATAGGAATAGCGACCGAGCAAATCAGCGACAAAAATAGCTCTATCTCCCATATTCTGACAAATATCTCCAACTAACCGACCTAGGCTATCGTCAGAGAGGTGGGACAAAGATCCATATGAAGAGTAATAAAGATCGAAAGGAGCTTCACCAGATTCGATAGGAAGCCCCTCATCAAGGTCTGCCACCATAAATTGTGTTTGGTCGTGGTGAGCGTGAATACTCTCAGCTTTGCCTATCATTGCAGGGCTGATATCGACCCCTTTGTAAAACTCAATATCCGATCCATTCACGAGCGAACTGAATTGAGCATCTAGAGTCGGACTTGTACGAGGTAAAGTCGTCAGGATATTCCAGCCTTCTCCCGCACCACATCCAAGATCCATGATGCGAACTCCATGATTTTCGGCTCGCTTTCTTTCGAGCAAACGCCGTATAGGAGGGCTAAGTACATAACGGGTATAACGGTCTTCCCAATACTTCCGCACGCTATCGCATTTACTACCTAGACCGACTAGTTTACTGTCGTATGCTCCAACTTCAACTGCTTTCGCGTAGTTGTTTAATACATTGTTCAATACAGTCTGTTGATTCATATGCTTATAGAAAGGAAATTTCTATCAAGAGAGAATTCATACTCATTCTCTCACATGGTATACCCTATACAAAATCCTCGAAGATGTTCGTCGGGGGAATTTCACCGTTTTGCACGTAACTCTTTTGATTATAAATGACTGTTTTGATACCGATCTACACGTATTATTTTTGTCGAGTTATTTTTTACGTCCAGCGGCTGAATGTTCTGCTGGACGAAGCTTTAGCCGATTGCTAAAAAATATAAAATCAGGTTATGAACTTTTATACAGGACGTTCTGACCAGCGAGCAACATTATTTGAGACAACTTCAGAATTTTCAAAAACATCCACAAAAATATTGTGATAAAAACATTCTTCAGGCGATCGCAAATGTACGTGTGGGTGTTTTTGCTGATAAGCTTGGGCTTGTTTTTGAGTCATTTTGTGAGAAAGCAGTTCTTCGAGCATATCTACAGTTCCGCTGCCTTCGTCAAACTGTTCTTTCTTTCGCCAAACGATTTCGGAGGGAAGCATATCCTCAAAGGCTTTGCGTAAAATCCATTTTTCTACTAGGGGTTCTCCGACTAATTTCAAATTAGCAGGGATTTGCTGACCTAGCTCAATCATGTTTAAGTCTAAAAATGGAACTCTTCCTTCGATAGCATGAGCCATTGTCATCCGGTCAACTCGCTGTAAATTGATATTGTGCAAGCTAGAAACCGAACGACGTAATTCTTTATGCAGAACATCTTCGTCGGGAATATCTTTGTAATAGGTATAGCCTGCAAACAACTCGTCCGCACCTTCTCCAGTCAAAATAACTTTGACATATTCGGCCGCCATCCGAGAGGTAAAATAACAAGGAATGGCGCTGCGAACCAAATCTTGGTCAAAAGATTCTAAATAATAAATTATTTCGGGAAGTTTTGCGTTAACTTCTTCTGGAGTAATAACGTATTCGTGGTGAATTGTTCCCAAATGGGCGCTAACCTTCCTAGCTGCTGACAAATCGCGACTATCACCAATACCCACGCTAAAAGTATGTAGCTCTTTTTGATGCTGCTTAGCAACTGCTGCAATAATACTGCTATCAAGTCCACCAGAGAGAAAAGCACCCAAAGGAACATCGCTCATCAAGCGCTTGATTACAGATTCTTCTACCGTTTGACGTACCCTTTTAATTAACGCTTCGACATCAACATTGCTATCCGGGTATAAATCGGGAACGCTATAAAAAGTAGAAAAACCTTTTTCCGAATGATAATAACTACCGGGGGGAAATTCCTTAACATTATTACAATGTTTAGAAATTGCCTTTAATTCAGAAGCGAAAACCCAAGCTCCTTCCATTTCCCCATAATATAGAGGCTTGATACCAATTGGGTCGCGGGCTACCAGTAAATTATCCCCATCAGCTATAGCAAATGCGTACATTCCATCAAGTTGTTCTATAGCCGAAACTCCTCTATCTTCGTAAAGTCTGAGAATTGCTTCGCTATCGCTACTAGTTACAAAATCGCTCTGCTCTTGTAAACTCGAACGTAATTGAGGAAAATTATAAATCTCACCATTCGCGATGATTGCACGAGTTGGGACTTCCCCATAAATTGGCTGATCCCCACCTTTTGGGTCCATAATACTTAAACGCCGATGTCCCAAATTTCCAGATTGATTCGCAGGAGCGTACATTCCTTCAGCATCAGGACCTCGGTGAGCTATGCTATCCATCATGCTTTTTACTAAGATGGGATTAGTTTGACCCCAAATACCAGTAATTCCGCACATATTTTTTTAATTAATAATTAAGGTATATATTTTACACCGTTGCCGTGCGATCTTTTCAAAAATAAAAACCTAAATACTTACAGTTTTTACTCAGAGTTGATTATATAGCCTAAAAAATATCGATCAAATTTCAGATAAAATATATTCAGATATATTTTATCTATATAGATTATAGATTAAGGTATAAAAACTAAAATAAATATTGGTTTAACCTACTGAAACCCTTGTAGGGTTGAAATTATCTCAATTATTTATATAGTGAGTCTTGGCAAGCATTTGCAGTATGAAAATGATATAAATCATGATTACTTTATAATTTTTTTAATACCAAAGAAAGAGGTTTGTTTTCAAAGAAAAATTATTCAATACCAAAAGAAAAGCTGAATATTAAATTTTTTTCTGCTATACATTGATTAATTTGATGACTGATAGAAAACCCTGATTTTTGAGTTGTAGGTTGGGTTAGACACGAAAAGAAATAACAACAAAACAAAGATATCTGTCAATCGTGTCGTAACCCAACATCAGAACAAAGGTAGTCAACCAGATTAATTTGAAGGGGTTCGTACTAAGGACGGAGATCCTTAGAAGAAAGGATAGAAGTCCTTACTACACTTTACTACTGATTTATTGCAAGATGTATATAATTAGTCACAATAAGCCTACTCAAATCTATGAAGCCGGTGTTAGGGTGAAGTATTCAAATTTACGTAAAATTATTTCTGCCCCTTAAGTTCACCATGTCAAAATTTTTATCTGCAACCTTAATAACAACAGTTCTATTACTGGGATTTAACGAAAACCCAAAACCTGCGATCGCCGGAACCTGTGCTTCCCAATGCGGCGCAAAGCCACTCCAATTTACACCGGGTAGTTACATCCGAGTAGAAGTAGTAAACAAGACACCAAATTTAATTTATATCGAGAAACCACAAGGTACCAATCCAATTGCTTTACGACCGGGACAGAAAGTACGATTAGAACAGGGAGATGGAACCGAACCAAATATATCCGTAGTTTTCTGGAATGAAAATGGATTATCGTTAAAAGCCAACCTTTCCAAACCAAACTTTGCTACCTTACAAGTCGAATTACGTCCCGAATGGCGGATTGGTGGGGATAGAGGTTTATATTTACGCGATGATGGGCGGGTACAGTTGCTTTAAGAAAGTTAGGAGTTAAGAGTTAAGAATTTTTTGTAGTGGGAGCATCTTGCTCCCTGAAAATCAACCACTTGCTCCCTTAAAATCAACCATTTGAAAAAAGGACTAAACTCCTTACTACGAACCTTTATTTACATCGAATTTTCTAAACCCGGTTTATTTGTAGATAGCGAAAAAAATGCGCTTCTAAATCTATGAACCGGGTTTCTTATTGCAAGAAGGTAAATTTTGGTTTTAATTTTTAATTTGTGCGAGTAGTATATTTTAGGCTGAAACAGAAATTTCAAAGTTGATAACTTTGATAACAATGTTCTTAACCATCTTGAAAATGTTGTCATGTTTGTAGGTTAATTAAACAGGACTGTCTTTTTCATAATTCCTAACTCCCAACTCCCAATTCCTAACTCCCAACTAATTCTTCGTATGCTAGACGAAATCAAACCTAAATCTCCCCGCGATCGACGTTTACCATTACAACGCTGGCAAATTTATCCTCAAAAAATTGAATTAGCGAAAAAGTTGGCACGGGTGAATAATATGTCGCCTTTAATCAATCAGTTATTAATTAATCGCGGCTTTGATTTACCCGATACGGCAGAAATATTTTTAAATCCACAATCGTTAAGTTTACCGGAACCTTTAGATGAATTTCCAGATTTAGCACTTAGCGTAGAATTGCTGCAAAATGCCATTACTTCTCAAGAAAAAATAGCTATTTGCGGCGATTATGATGCTGATGGGATGACTAGCACGGCTTTACTTTTACGGAGTTTACGGACTTTTGGTGCTGACGTTGATTATGCTATTCCCAGTCGGATGCATGAAGGTTATGGTATCAACAAGCGAATTATTGAAGAGTTTCATTCGGAAGGTGTAGGAATTATTCTGACTGTAGATAATGGTATCTCCGCATTTGAACCCATTGCTAGAGCCAAGGAATTAGGATTAAAAACAATTATCACAGATCATCACGATATTCCCCAAAAATTACCTCCTGCTGATGCGATTTTAAATCCTAAGTTACTACCGGAATCTTCGGTGTATCGCGGTGTTGCTGGTGTCGGTGTTGCTTATATTTTGGCAATGTCTCTAGCAGAAAAATTGGATAGAGCCGAAGAAATATCGGATACGATGCTGGAATTATTTGCTTTAGGAACAATTGCAGATTTGGCTCCGCTAGTGGGGGTTAACCGTACCTGGGTGAAACGCGGTTTACGGTTATTACCCAAATCTCAACTAGCAGGAATACAAGCATTGATTCAAATGGCTGGAGTGCAAGCTTTGGGAAGTCAGGCAGTAGGGAATAACTTTCTAAATCCAAAATCCAAAATCAAGAATCCAAAATCGTTGAAGCCTGACGATATTGGTTTTCGTTTGGGGCCGCGAATTAATGCTATAGGTAGAATTGGCGACCCGCAAATTATTATAGAATTATTAACTACTGACGATGTAGGGATAGCACTCGAACGCGCAATGCAGTGTGAAGCGACTAATGCGCGTCGTCGGGAAATGTGCGAGGAAATTGAAAAACAGGCTATTGCATTAGTAGAAACCCTGGGCGTTGCTTCTTTAAAGGATGATCGAGTATTAGTTATCGTTCAACCAGACTGGCATCATGGAGTGATTGGTATTGTTGCCTCGCGATTACTCGAACGTTACGGAGTTCCGGTGTTTATCGGTACTTATGAAGATGACAACCATATTCGCGGTTCGGCAAGAGGTATTCCCGAATTTAATATATTTGACGCTTTGCAATATTGCGACGATCTACTCGGTAAATACGGGGGACATAAAGCAGCGGGGGGATTTTCTTTACCAGCAGAAAATCTGGAAGCAGTGCGTCAGCGTTTGAGCGAATTTGCAAATCAATGTCTCGAACTCCAGCACCTTAAACCTTTAATCAAGATTGACACTTTAGCTAATCTCAATGAAGTCAATCGAGAACTTTACCAGCAAATTAATGCTTTAGAACCCTGTGGAATTGAAAACCCAAATCCGGTTTTTTGGACTCCCAACGTCAAAGTACTCGAACAGCAAATCGTTGGCAAAGGACATATTAAATTTGCAGTAGGTCAAATGGTTAACGGGCAACAGTATAAAATCAAAGGTATAGCTTGGCGATGGCGCGATTATTTTCCTTTACCAACTCGAATAGATATTGCCTACAAGCTTAAAGAAAACAACTTTAACGGCAACAGTTCCATCGAATTAGAAGTATTAGGCGTTAGACTGCCAACTGATTCTCACTTCTTTTTTACTTACGAAGATAAACCCGTTAGAGCCACATTTGAATACAGCAATCGTCAGTATATCTGCGGCATTTATCAAAATGTTTCTTCAGCGGAATTAAGAATTAAAAGTCCTGAAAACAAAATTTTAGCTGTTCAGCCGAAAAATGATATCGGTTTATTAGGAATTAATCGCGAACAAGCCGAAAAGGTTGATATATCTCAACCGCCTTACTACGATATTATTCAAGCTGCTTTGAAAGCCTTGGGAGAAGTGAAGAGTTAGGAGTTGAGAGTGAAGAGTTAAGAATTTTTAACCTTTAACCTTTAACCTTTGACAGGAGTCACGAGACAAACTCATAACTCCATCAAAAAGCACTACATATCGCCGCCGCGAAATGCTAATACAAAAATTACCGCAGGTCCAGCTAACATGATTAGCGCTACAGAGCCGAGTTGAAAAATAACTTCCCAATTGATATTGGCTAAAGCTTCCATACTATCCTCCCAGTTCCCTTAAAAAAATTGAATAAAAAGAATAATCTTTCCTAGATATAGATCGTATCCGAAAATCAGCGCCAAATTTTAATTTACTTAACAAAATTAAAGAAAAAGATATAAAAATGAAACAAAGCAAATTGATTTTAAGATGAATGAGTAGTTTGTAATACCATTTCCCTAGGCGATCGCTATCGATGGCAATTGATGGTTGTACTAAGACTTAACTCTTCTAACACCACACTCCTGAAAATAGTTTGTGACCTTTATTACATAAACAGAAAACGAAACAATGGCAACTTGGCAATGTGTAAAGCGATGTGGAGCCTGCTGTTACCTTGAGCCAGCAGAACGTCCCGAGATAGAAGAATACTTAACTCCGGAAGAATTAGAAAAATATCTCAGCATGGTGGGGGATGACGGGTGGTGCATAAATTACGACCATGAGAAAAGAGAATGCAGTATTTATGCTGAGCGTCCACGCTTTTGTCGTGTAGAGCCAGAAGTATTTAAAGACTTATTTGATATAGAACCCGAAGAATTAAACGACTTTGCCATCGAATGCTGTCACCAACAGATAGAATCAGTGTATGGCGATCGCAGTTTTGAAATGATGCGATTTGATAAAGCTATTGGGATATAGATGGGATTGGGCATGGGGGATTGGGCATGGGGGATTGGGCATGGGGGATTGGTAATTGGTAATTGGTAATTGGTAATTGGTAAACAATAAGCGAGCAAGATGCATGTCCTTGCGGACACGCTCCGTTAACGCACTACACTTAACTAATTTATTTTCCCCCTTGTCCCCTTGTCCCCTTGTCTCCCCATGCCCTATACCCTATGCCCTATGCCCAATCCCCAATTCTAGAAACGGACGGCAACTACACCCAATACCTTACGGCTCTCCCCACTGCCGATGCGTGTGAAATAAAGATACATTAACAGATAAGAAAAGTAGACAAATGTTCAGAAAAAAGTGAATTTGATTTCACTGCTAACCGTTCAGCGAGGGAGCAAGAACCCATTATGTTTGAACACTTTACTTCCGAAGCAATTAAAGTAGTTATGCTAGCCCAGGAGGAGGCACGTCGCCTGGGGCACAATTTTGTAGGCACGGAACAAATTCTCTTGGGATTGCTGGGAGAAGACACGGGTGTTGCTGCTAAAGTGCTGACGGATATGGGTGTGACTCTTAGAGATGCACGCCGCGAAGTCGAAAAAATTATTGGTAGAGGCTCTGGTTTTGTTCCACCAGAAATTCCTTTTACTCCTAAAGTTAAAACTCTATTTGAGCAGTCTTTTAAGGAAGCTCGCTCTCTTGGACATAATTATATTGGTACCGAACACCTGCTTCTCGGTTTAACTGAAGCTGGTGAAGGTGTTGCTGCTAAAGTATTACAAAATTTAGATGTTGATTTGAAGCAGCTTCGTACTGCCGTTATCCGCCGCTTGGGTGAAGTCGCATCTGTTGGGGCTGGCGTTGGCGGTGGTAGCACTAGACGCAACCAAATGGCAACTTTAGAAGAATTTGGTAGAAATCTTACTAAATTAGCAGCAGAGGGTAAATTAGACCCCGTAGTTGGTCGCGAAAAGGAAATTGAGCGTACTGTTCAAGTTCTGGGACGACGCACCAAAAATAACCCCGTTTTAATTGGCGAACCTGGAGTTGGTAAAACTGCGATCGCCGAAGGTTTAGCCCAGCGAATTTTTAACAATGATGTGCCCGATGTCTTGCAGGAAAAGCAAGTTATCAGCCTTGATATGGGCTTAGTGGTAGCTGGTACTCGCTTCCGTGGTGATTTTGAAGAACGTCTGAAGAAAATCATGGAAGAAATCCGCTCTGCGGGTAATATCGTCCTTGTGATCGATGAAATTCATACTTTAGTTGGTGCAGGTGGTATGGAAGGCGGTATGGATGCTGCCAACATTCTTAAGCCAGCATTAGCTAGAGGAGAACTCCAATGTATTGGAGCCACCACTCTTGATGAGTACCGCAAGCACATCGAGCGCGATGCAGCTTTAGAACGTCGTTTCCAGCCAATTAAGATTGGCGAACCTTCAGTAGATGAAACGATTGAGATTTTACAGGGCTTGCGCGGTGCTTACGAGCAGCATCACAATTTAACAATATCTGACGAAGCATTGGTTGCAGCAGCTGAACTTTCCGATAGATATATCCAAGACCGCTTTTTGCCGGATAAAGCTATCGATTTGATTGATGAAGCCGGTTCTCGCGTGCGTTTGCGTCATTCAATGGCTTCCACTGACCGAGATTTGAAGCGTCAAATTACTGCGATCGCTAAAAATAAAAACGAAGCGGTTAAGTTACAGGATTTTGACAAAGCTTCCGAACTTCGCGATCAAGAAATGGAGTTGGAAGTACAGCTTAAGGATGCTGAATCTGGCGAAACAATGATTAGAGCAGTAGTTGATGAAGAAGATATTGCTCATATCGTAGCTTCTTGGACTGGCGTACCCGTTAACAAGCTTACAGAATCTGAATCTGAAGTGTTGCTGCATTTAGAAGATACCCTTCACCAAAGGCTTATCGGACAAGAGCAAGCAGTTACCGCAGTATCTAAGGCAATTCGCCGCGCTCGCGTTGGTTTGAAAAATCCAGATCGTCCAATTGCTAGCTTTATTTTCTCAGGTCCTACGGGAGTTGGTAAAACAGAATTAGCAAAATCCTTGGCTTCCTACTTCTTCGGTTCCGAAGAAAACATGATTCGCTTGGATATGTCGGAATACATGGAACGTCATACCGTCAGCAAACTAATCGGTTCACCTCCTGGCTTTGTCGGATACGACGAAGGCGGACAACTAACCGAAGCAGTGCGCCGCAAGCCTTACACCGTATTGCTGTTCGACGAAATCGAAAAAGCGCATCCCGACATATTCAATATGTTGCTGCAAATGTTGGATGAAGGTCATCTTACCGATGCTAAAGGTAGAAAAGTAGACTTCAAGAATACTTTGATTATCTTGACTTCCAATATTGGTTCGCGAGTAATTGAAAAAGGTGGTGGTGGTTTAGGCTTCAACGTAGAAGAAGAAGCAGAAGCTAACTACAACCGCATCAAAACCTTGGTTAATGAAGAACTCAAAAATTACTTCCGTCCCGAGTTTCTCAACCGTCTTGATGAAGTCATCGTCTTCACACAGCTTCAGAAAGATGAAATCAAGGAAATCGCCGAAATCTTGCTCAAAGAACTTAGTAACCGTTTAGTTGAAAAGGAAATCTACTTACAAATCAGCGAAAGCTTCAAAGATTTGGTAGTGCAAGAAGGATACAATCCTAGCTACGGTGCTAGACCTTTACGTAGAGCAATAATGAACCTCTTAGAAGATTCATTAGCAGAAGCAATGCTTTCAGGTCAAATTGGACAAGGCGATACAGCAGTTATAGACGTTGACGACGACGGAAAAGTCAAAGTTATTAAAGCGGAGAAATCCGAACTAGAGTTTGCCAATGTCAGCTAAAAGTTATACCAAAAAGTATTTTGGTGGTAACATACTGATACGACCCCCTTGTCAAAATAGAAACTTCTATATTTCCAGAGAACGGGTTTTCAGCCCGTTCTGGAAAATAAAAAGTAAAAATGAAACAATGGGAAACGTAGAGAATATACTCAAGCAAACGTTGTATGAAATGGTAATAACTCTTTTAACCCCCGGTAGCGATACTGGGGGATTTTTATGTGGTAATTAAAAACTGGTTCGTAGTAGCGCTTAAGCGCCTCTCCGTATTTAATGCTGTGAAGTTAAAATTTCGTTATAAGAATTAGTTTGAATTTCTATCTTTATATACATTGATTATTACTGAGGTATACAGATGATAATAAGTGTTGAAGAGTTGTTGCAGCGTTATGAGAAGGGAGAGAGAGATTTTGCTGGGGCTGAACTTTGGCGAGTCAAGTTAGAAGACGCTGAATTGCCGGGAATTAATTTGAGCAAAGCTAATTTGCATGGGGCTAATTTGAATAGAGCTAATTTGAGTGGGGCTAATCTTAGTGGAGCCAATTTGGATTGCGCTCAACTCGAAGAGGCTGATTTAACCGGGGCTAATTTGAGTAAAGCTTATATCTCTGAAGCTATTCTTACTTGGGCTAATCTAACTAAAGCTGATTTAAGTAGAGCTAGTTTGGCTGAATCTAGCCTGTACGAAGCTAACCTCACCAATGCAAAAATGACTGGAGCAAGCTTGGGTTCCCCTTGTTTGACTGGAGCTAATTTGACTAACGTTGACTTAAGCAGTACTTGGATTGATTTGCCCAATGGAATAGAGAATCCCAGAGTTGCTGGAGCTATATTTTGTAACACCACTATGCCTGATGGAACTAAGATAAGAAGTTTTTTCTAGGTTAATAGTTAGTAGGTTGAGTTTTTCAATGCGTGTAACCCAAAATCAGCTATGTGAAAAACAAACAAGTTTGAAATTACAAAAATATCCGGTGGGGAAATAAAAAAATATTCTCCGATCAATTTTTATATATTGATATATTTCTCGTAAATCATCACAAAAAATGTTGGGTTACGGCGCAAGCGGAAATTAATTATTTTCTGACAAATATTTTCGTGCGCCTAACCCAACCTACTAAAAATCGAGCGAATTAAAAATTATCCAAGATATTTGAAATATTGAGCGTCATTTGAAATATCGAGCGTCATTGGAAATATCTAGCGTGATTTGAAATATCGCCACAAGTTTCCCGCCTTAAAAAAGGGGGGCTTGCGTAAGTCATGACAATTGAGACTTTTAGCATCACGCACCAGCTGCGATTTATCAAAAAAATGATTGTTTATCGTCATAAATTAGAAACAGTTAACCATTATCAATATCAACCGTGTCTAAGGATGAACCTCCCGTACACCTACACTTATTAGAAAGCTTTGATGCTGGGTGGGATGGCTTGAATCTCATCTACGAAATTGAACCACGCAACGAAATGCCTGGAATTGACTTTGGTGAGCATTTTATCATTATTGCTCGCGGTAATTTTCGTGCTAGCTATATGCTAAACGGAAGCTGGCATGAGGTGGATTATACAAAGGGCGACATTGCAATTATTCCCGCAAATCAAGGTTTTCCCAAGACGCAAATCGACCGAGAAGTTCCTTTGCTTGAATTATTTATCGATCCTGCCTTTATTACACGTATTGCCTGTGAATCCGTGAATACAGACAATATTGAGTTAGTACCGCAATGGCATATACGCGACCCTTTAATTGAAAATATTGGGTTGGCATTAGTAACAGAATTAGAATTAAACGGCACAGAAAGTAAATTTTATGCTGAATCAATGGCTACAGCGCTTTCAATGCATTTACTCAGTAGATATTCATCGCATCAACCAGAAATAAAAAACTATACTGATGGATTGCCGAATTATAAATTAAAAGAAGTTATCGACTATATTCAAGAAAACATCAGCAAAAAACTAACTCAAGCAGAATTAAGTAGATTGCTTCATATGAGTCCCCATTATTTCGCCACTTTATTCAAGCAATCGATGGGAATGACACCGTATCAATATGTAATGAAATGTCGAATTGAAAAAGCAAAACAGTTATTGTTAAAGCCAGATTTTACAATAGTAGAAATTAGTGGGGAAGTTGGTTTTCAAAATCAAAGCCACTTTACCAGAGTTTTTCGGCAATATACTAAAACAACTCCGAAGGTGTTTCGGGATAGGGTTTAAGGGGAGATGGTGAGACTACTCGCGGAGGTAGGTTCCCGCAGTACGAGCGAAGTAGCGTTAGCGTTCACGCGGAGCGTGCGGCTCAGCGTCTCCCGCCAGGGAGATACCCGAAGGGGGAGATGGGGAAAAAATCAAATCATTTGTAGTGGGAGCATCTTGCTCCCTTGTTGTTTAATAATTACCAATCCCCAATTCCCAATTCCCAATTCCGTTTGCACCAGGATTATAAAAAAACCGCAAAGACGCTGAGTACGCTGAGGAAGAAGTAAAGAGAGAAAATTTAAATAATTCTCATACAAATGGAAAAGATATTACCAATCCCCAATGCCCAATCCCCAATTTTCAAGAAGATTAGAATAAATTTCGGAAATTTAGACAAGACGCTGACAAGGATGATTTTTTAAGCTGAGTACGTATCAATATTTGTTGAATATAAACTGAGCATTATGGATACTAAATTCCCGTTGCAAGAATGGCAGATTGTGGGTTTTTCGGCTTTGTTGGTGGGGACAATATGTGCTTTTGTAGCTTTGATTCACGGTGTTGATGAAGCTGGGATGCGAATAGCAATGATGTTGAGATTTGCTGCGGGGAGAAGAAAGGAAAAATTAGTTTAAATAATTAACATGAATCAAAATCTAATTCCCATATCAACGCTATTTATCGGAATCAACGGTTTTATTGCCTTTGCACTTTCTTATGTTGTGGCAATGGAACGCACAAAAACCAGGGTTTGGCATGGTGAATCAAATGCTGATATTACCGTACAACCCGATTATTTAGAAAAACCGAATGCATGGGCGGCTTTTTTCGATAATTTGACTCAAAAGCTGGTTGAAACTAAAGCCGAAGATGATGGTATTTTACAGCGTAAAGTCCGCGCTCATAGCAATTTTACAGAATACGTGCCGTTAGCATTACTGTTAATTATTGCTTTGGAATTAATCAATGCAGCTTATTTTTTAATCTGGTTTTTAGGAAGCTGTTTAACTGTAGCTCGAATCGCTCATGCATGGGGTTTAATTAAAACATATGGCCCTTCTCCCGGTAGAGCTTTTGGTTTTTTCTTAACATGGTTTGTGTATTTAATAGGTTCCGGTGCTTGTATTTTTTATGCCGTAAAGGGTTTGATTTAAAGTTTAATAAAAGTCGCAGGAACTAAGCAACACCATATTTTTTAAACCAATATTGCAACCACAACCAACCATTTTCTGCTGCTTCTTTGTTGTAGCTAGGGCGATAATCGGCATGGAATCCGTGGGGTGCATTGGGATAAACTATTATCTTTGTTGCTGTTTTGGCTTGTTTTAAAGCTTCTCGCATTTTCTCAACATCGCTGACGGGAATATTTTTGTCCTCACCACCGTAAAGCCCAAGTACTGGTGCTTTAAGTAATGGTCCGATATTAATGGGATATTGCGGCTGCAACGGATTACTATCCCCTGTCAATCTTCCATACCAAGCAACACCTGCTTTAAGTTGCGGGCTATGTGCTGCATATAACCAAACGATTCTACCACCCCAACAAAAACCCGTAATACCGAGTTTATCTACATCAGCTTTACCGGAATTACCTGCCCAAACTACCGTTGCATCTAAATCTGAAAGTACTTGTGTATCGGGAACTTTGGAAACAACTTTGCTGATGATTTCTTGAATATTATTTAGCTTTGAAACATCGCCATAACGCGCAAATAATTGAGGTGCGATCGCCATATATCCTAATTGAGCAAAACGGCGACAAACATCTTGAATATATTCATGCACGCCGAATATTTCCTGCACTACCAACACTACTGGAAAGTTAGTACCTCTCGCTGGCATGGCATGATAAGCGGGGATTACTCCATCTGCAACGGGAATTTTCACTTCACCCGCAACTAATCCCGAAGTTTCCGTTTTAATAACTTGAGCATAAATCGGCTGTACCGCCATTGCAAATCCTGCCGTCAGACTGGCAATAAGTAATTCCCGTCTGCCGAAGTTGTTTTGTGTCACTTTTATAAGTAAGTATATGGTTATTAAAAAGAATGTATCATGTAAATAAAAAAATGTGCTAAAAATTGAAATACTCTTTTCTTAACATCGACATCAGAATTAAAGATTCCCATTTTTCTGAAGTTTTTAGACATTCGCGCAAGCAACCTTCTATAATAAATCCTTCTGATTCATAGAGTTTTTTAGCACGGAGGTTATGTTCTTTTACATCTAGCCATAAACGATGTGCCGATAATTCTTCAAATGACAGCTTTTTTATTAATTGCAAAGTTTCTCTACCATATCCTTTACCTTTATCTGTAATTACAATTCTCTTCAATTCGATACTTTGATTGGTGTTAGACAAACCTGCGACTATAGCATACCCAACTAAACTATTATTTGTAATTTTTTCAATGATAAAGTGTGCGATATCGTTGTTTGATAAAGCATCATGGTGCTGTTGTTTTGTCCATTGAGTCACAAAAGCATTATTTTCTTGATTTTGTTCTACTTGTAATACAAAGTTGAGATGGTTTTCAACAGTAGGTATTAAACGAACATTATTCATAAAGCAATAACTTTTATTGATTCTGCGCTGCAATAAAGAAAGGTAAATCAATTTCTGGTGCTGAATAACCAAACTGCGTTAAAGCTGCGGAAACTTGTCCTCGATGATGAGTTCCATGATTAACTACATGACTTAAAATATTACTAAGCTGTAAAGATTTTTCGCTACCTTCTGTAGTTTTATATTCAATAATATTTCCCAATCTATCTGCATCAATTTCCATTAAAAATTCGCTCCAATTTGCCGATTGATTTTTTATTTCGTTTTCAAGTTGTTTTCTATCGGAACATAATTCTTCATCTAATCCAGAAACAGTAAATGGTTGATTCACGCAACGCCCATACCAAATTTTATCCGCTAATAAACTATGATTTAAGGTACCGTGAATGCTTTTGAAAAACAAACCGCATTCACGATAATAATCAGTGTCGGAGACAGATTTTAAATATTCATAGAGTCTACCAAAAGCCCAATTATGATATTGCGTTAGAGTTGAAAACTGTTGCTTTATATCCATGATTTTATTGATAATTTTAGTCTTATTTTAAATTTAAGTAACTAAACAGAAATAACTACAGCTGTTGTTAAATTAATTAACTTTAACTATTTGTTACCATTTTCTATTACTTAAAATTTAGTTTACCAAAATTTTACATAAATAGCCGTAAATATAAATTAATTGTAAAGCTTGTTTAATTAAAATGAATGTGGTATCAGTAAAAATACTATATTTATCGTATTTTTATGAACCGCAAATTAACATTAGGCTTTATCCTACCTTTCTTATTTTCCACAGCAATCCCTGCTAAGGCTCAATCTCGATTGCTAGATAAAAATACTGCTTTGCAAACAGTTGCTGCACGGATATTAAATGACAGTCAATATGGCAACGTGCAAATGAATTGCCTTTCATTCGTCACGGTTAACTCAAACACTTCATTTTTCGACTTCATAGTACATGAAAAACATGGTGGTGGATGTCCTAGTGTTGGCAATTCCAAACTTATATTCGAGCGTTTCCGAATTAATCGCGATACTTCCAGAGTCGAACAATTCGATAAAGTTGCCAATCGTTGGATGGCTGAAAATAGAGTTCAGCTTAAGAAAGCAAACGTTCCGATATTTGTGGGGGGATTAGATAAAAATGCCTTAGCATTTAACAACTTTATGCAGGATAATATTGGTAAAACTGTTTATTTAGAAATCATTTTTGGTAGTACAATTCCCCAAGGTTATCGTTCCCCAGAAAGTGCGCCTTTCTTTGAAGTAAGAGAACAACCAAACAAACGAAATTCAAAGTTTAATACTTACTTTATGCAGCAAGCCGGAAACGGTTATAACTGGGGTAAAGTGACTAATTACGATGAGAAAAATCGTAAGTTATCCGGCTTTTTTAAAGTTGGAAAACCGAAGAAAATAAATGATAGATGGACTTCTTTTGATATAACGTTTATTCCGCAGTAAGAGAGAAAGGTAGTTAGGAGTTAGGAGTTAGGAGTTAGGAGTTTTTAATAATATGGTTTTTTAGTCCATTTCAATGGACTTTTGCTTAAGAGCGGGGAATTACATTCCTCAGCGGATTAGGGTTTTTGTTAAATATCGTGGTGCGTTACGGCATCCGCTACTTGGTAATTAAAACCATTACATTTAGTAGCCGTAACACACCCTACAATTGAAATACAGTACTTTGCAGTTAAATAAGGTACAACTTGATATCAAAAAAATCTTGTGGAGTGGGGCATCCCTGCCCGCTAGAATGTAACAATTTATAAAATATTATTATTAACGTACAGTAGAATATCTTGAAGTAATCCGACAGTAAAACCTAAAACACCACCTAAAGTGACGATAGCCTGTAATTCATTTTTAACGATTCCTTCGATGGCATTTTCTAAATCAGCGGGTGATGTTGATTTGATTCTATCAATGATTACTTGATCGATTGATAAAATTGGAATTGTTTGAGCAACTATTTTTTCTAAATCTTTTTCTAAGTAACGCTCTAATAGTAATGCTAATTCTTTACTGACTACTTCTAGTGATGAATTCATTACTTGCGAATTGCTTAAGCGGTTTAATAGTAAAGTCGCTATTTTTTCCCAATCTAAGGATTTGCTGAAACCTTCTAATAATTCACCACCACGGGTTCTGATGTATTGACGAACGGTATCTCCGGTGGTTTTACGCAGTTGACGCACGGTACCCATTGGTAGGTTTTGCAAAGAGACGTTTTGCACAATTTTACGAATGCGATCGCGAAGTTGTAAGTCTTGAGTTAATTCTTTAATGCGGGAATTAGTTGCGTCTTTTTCGTCTAAGCAATAAGTACGCAAACGGGTTAAGCTGTTGCGTAAGCCGAAGAGGTTGGCTACTACCCAATATGTACCGCTAGTTCTTTCGCGGAAGCTTTCGTCAATAGTTTGAATTGTGCGGTCTGTGAGAAAATCAATTATGGCTAAACGAATTGTTTCTGGTGGTAAAACTACTTGTAGCAACCAGTCAGCCAAACGAGAAGATTGAACGTCATTGAGTTGGAATTCTAAGAGTATTTGGTCGAATATTTGATCAATTTGTGCTTCTAAAAAATCTTCTCTTCGTGCTAAAGCTTTTAATAAGCGCGGTAATGATTCTCCGAGCAAATCTTTAAGAATCCCTGCCAGGATTTTAGTAGTTTTTTGCTCTTTGTCGTCTTTTATTTGGTTGATTGCCATTTGCAGCAACCACAGAATCCCTGCTTCTACTCGCTCTCTTTCTAACAAGCGTCGTGCCAGTTTTTGTAATTCTTCTGGTGTCAGCAGCGACTGCATTATTGTTTTAGAAACGTTTTTGGCCAAACGCTCTTGATTGCGAGGTATCAATCCGGGCGTAAATGGAAGCTTTTTCCCACCAATATAAATTGCCTGATAAGGGCGGAATAACATTTTGATGGCTAAATCATTAGTGAAATAGCCGATAATTCCACCTGCTACGGGGGGAGTGATATATAACCAGAGATTAGACAAATCCACGATAGAAGTTAAGAGTTAAGAGTTAGGAATTGGGAGTTAGGAGTTAGGAGTTGGGAGTTAGGAATTATAAGTTAGAAGTTAATCAAAAAAATTTACTTGAATAATTAAGGGATCTATCACGTGACTATTTCACAGCAATTTGAATGTTATCAAATTAGATGTTTTGAAAAATAATTTATCTAAGAAAAAACTAATTTGGGACTTCCAAAAAATAATTTATCTAAAATAATTGTAGTGCGAGCATCTTGCTTGCTATATCTCAAGCGAGCAAGATGCTCGCACTAAAATTGGATATTTTTTAATTTGGAAGTCCTCTATTATATATTTAAGTTGAAAATTCCCCGTTTTCACCACTAAAAATTCCTCACTCCTCACTCCTAACTTACCTCTTCGTTACTACCAGCACTCCCATCATACCGTTTGCGATAGGATAGTGTACCGCATTTACAAAACCAACTTCGCTAGCTATTTTAATTTGCTCTTTACCTAAAGGAAAGCGCTCTAAGCTGGGATTGATATAAGCGTATTCTTCTTTCAAACCCATTTGACTGGCTGCGGGAACCACTAGATTATCTAAATACCATTGCTGGAAACCGCGCATCAAAGTATTTTCGGGACGATGAAAATCTAAGATTGCGGCTTTTGCTTGTGTCTTTAAAACTCGATGTAATTCTTTTAAGCAAAGGGGAATATCTGTAACGTTTCTCAATCCATAACCCATTGTCGCTGCATCAAATTGATTGTCGTCGAAAGGTAATTCGAGTACATCAGCTTCTATCCAGGAAATGGGGGGAGTAGGATAATAATCTTTGCTGCGCTGTTTTGCGACTTCTAATAACTCTGAGGAAAAGTCTACAGCTTCTACTTTCCCACTTGTTCCAACTCTACGAGCCATACGGAAAGCTAAATCCCCGCTGCCGCAACATAAATCCAAACAGGTATCTCCCGGATTTGCTGCGCTCCATTTAACCGTCATTTCCTTCCATATCCGGTGTTGTCCAAGACTCAACCAATCGTTTAACTGGTCGTAAACAGGCGCAATGCGGTTAAAAATGGAGCGAATTTCAGACATTTTCAGTTATCAATTATCAATTATCAATTATCAATTATCAATTATCAAGCATTTATTGTTCATTTTTCATTGTTGATTGATAATTGTTCATTGATTAGTCGTAATGAGCGCAATTGAGTGTCAGTGATAACAATTGTGCGGAGATGTGAATCAGCTTTAGTTCATCTTCTCGCAAAGTACAAGTTTTTTTCCACTGTAGCGATAGCACTGCGGTAACTTGATTTGCGTGAACGATGGGGACAACCAAATGCGATTTTATATCTGTATCTGAATAGTGAGCAACTTCTTTAAGTTTCTCGTCTTTAGTTACATTTACGCAAACTTTCATGTTGCTGGTTGCAATAGATTCCTCTATTAAAGGGTCTTTATCCAACCAGTTTTTCAATATCCCGTCTTGACTAAAAGTACCGCAGCTAGAACTCAAGCTGCCGTTTTCTACTAACTGAAGAATACAGACATCAGTAGCAAAAGTTTCCCCATATATTTCAGCAATTGGTGAAAGACTTTCTTCCTTACTAGAAACAGTTTTTGTAACCTGTAGGGATGAAGTCAATAACGCCATTTGTGAATTTGCACGACGCAATTCTTCTGTACGCTGCTTAAGTAAATCATAGGTTTCAGCGGCACGTTGGACAACTCCCTTGAGTTCTTCGGGGTCCCAAGGCTTGGTAATATATCTGTAAACTTGTCCGGCATTAATAGCGTCTACAAGGTCTTCGATATCGGTAAAACCAGTCAAAATGATTCTTACCGTATCGGGAAATTGAGGTAAAGTTTTGCTGAGAAATTCAGTTCCCTTCATTTCTGGCATTCTTTGATCGGAGATAATGACAGCAACTTCTCCTTCCTCAGCCAACACTTGTAAAGCACTACTACCACTGTCTGCTTTCAAAACTTGAAAGTCACGGCGAAAGGTTCGATACAACAAATCCAGATTATCCGGTTCGTCGTCTACTACTAGGATTTTTTGTTTCTTACGTTTTTCTGTAGTCATTAACTTATTGCAAATATTATTTAGGTCTGGGATGAGATTATTCATTGATTTATTCTTTTACATCATATGTGCTTTTTTATATGGGATACAAATCGAACTTCCGAATCCATTATTTTTGATAACTGTATTTATAACTGACGTAAATGCACTATTCTCTTGTTAAAGCAGGTTAAGATTGTCCGAGAAAACACGGTATTTAAATCCACTTTATATGTGAGATTATTCTTTAATAACTCATAATTTTCGTTAGCGGTTGAGTATTCACCCCAAGCAAATGGTTTATTTTTTTTACTTTATTCTTCATAATCTTTAACAATTCTGTAACTATATGTTTTATCTAGGCACGCTCGTTTACTATTAGGGCATAAAATGATTTTTATTGCTCCGCGTTTTCCTCAGTTATGACAGATTTACCACCCAACCCTCAAAATGCTGAAAATCAACCCAATCAGGAACTATCACAAGAATTATTGCGAAAACTAAGGCAAAAAGAAGGAAACTGGGTGGAATGGGGAGAAGCTTGTGCTTATCTGCAAAAATCTGGTTATAATCCTCAAGATATTTTTGAAGCTACAGGTTTTGAACCAATTCAGCAAAATCAAATAATTGTTGGTTCTCAAGTTTACAACTCCCTAGAAAAAGGTGGGGCTTCGGAGGAAGTGAAAGCCCATTACTCGCAACGAGGAAGCGATTTATTGTACGAGTTTCGGATGCTTACTCAAGAAGAAACGTGCGAGTGCGGCCGAACTTGCCTTTAATCATAAAGTTGATGCAGACGAAGTTAAAGAACTAGCCAGAGCAATCAAAGATTATTCCCGCTTGCGTAGTTTACCTGAAGGGTTTTCCGCACATCCAGGAGATGCAGTTGCTTATCAAACTTGGAAACAAGCCCGACAAAAATCAGATTTACAGTTGCGATCGCGCTTTATTGCCAAGGGTTTAAAGTTTGCACATACGGATACGGCACGAAAAAAAATCGAACAGCTATTAACTGATTTTACAGTAGTTCCTCAACGCCCCGCACCGCTACTACCCTTTTACCGTCTGGAATCTGATGCAGAAATGTCTCGCGTAGTTCCCGTGGTAGGTGAGTTACCGCTGACACCAGATGATTTAAAAGCGGTTCCCATGGTGGAAGAAGACGGCCCATTTAACATGGTGAAATTTCAAGGTGTTGGTGCATGGGTACCATTACCAGGTTGGCAAGTAGTGTCAAATGCCGAAGATCCCGTAGTAATATTGTGTCAAAATCATAAATTTCCCAATCAAGAGCAAAACGTTCCGCAGCAAGTAATGGTAGCCGTAGATCGCGCTCAAAGAAAATGGGATGATGGCGGTTATTTCGTGGTAAATAATTCAGGAGAATTAGATTTTCAGTGGTTTGAAACCGAACCAGAAGTAGAAATATTAGGAAGATTAATTGTCATCGTCAAACCCAAGAGAATTTTGGATGAAGAGTTTACCAAAGATTCTTGGCAGATTGATGAGTAAATTGGGTAATTGGTAATTGGGGATTGGGCATTGGAGTATTTAGTTTAAGCAGTGCGAGCATCTTACTCGCTCGATACTAGCGAGCAAGATGCTCGCACTACTAATCTCCTTGTCTCCCCCTCTCCCCCCTCTCCCCATCCCCTTGTCTCCCCATCTCCCCATCACCCCCTCCCATACTCTCTGGGAAGTGCAATCAAAAACTCCGTACCAATTCCGGGAGTAGAATGGCATTCTAATTTACCTTTGTGTTTATCAACAATAATTTTATAGCTTGTTGATAATCCTAAACCCGTACCTTTTCCAACAGCTTTAGTAGTAAAAAAGGGATTAAATATTTTTGTTCTAACTTCTTTTGTTATTCCCATCCCATTGTCAGTAATTCTTATTAACGCAAAGCTTTCTTGAGTTTCGGTGCTAATTTTAATTTGCGGATTGGATGATTTTTCTAAAGCATCAATAGCATTAATCATAATATTCATAAATACTTGATTTAATTGTCCCGCATAGCATTCCACGCGAGACGATTTACCATATTCTTTGATTATTTTAATTTCTGGACGGTTCGATTCTGCTTTAAGTTTGTTTTGTAAAATCATCAAAGTGCTATCAATACCATCATGGATATCAACATCTTTAATTTCAGCTTCATCCAAACGGGAAAAGTTGCGTAGAGAAAGAATAATTTTTTTGATGCGTTCGGCACCAACTGTCATAGAATCCAATAGCTTGGGAAAATCTTCTTTAATAAAATCAAGTTCGATTGCTTCTATTTTTGCTTGCAGTTCGGGAATGGGGTTTAAAGAAGATTTTTGATAGCATTCTAATAAGTTAAATAAATCTTCCGCGTATTTAGATACGTGAGTGAGATTGCTATAAATAAACCCTATGGGATTGTTGATTTCGTGAGCAACGCCAGCAACCATTACTCCTAAAGCAGACATTTTTTCCGATTCTATCAGTTGCGCTTGCATTGCTTTAAGGTTTTGCAAGGCTTTTTCTAATTCATGACTCCGTTGCTCTACAATTTTATTTGATTGTGCTAATTCGGTAATTACTTTTTTAAGTAAATATTCTTTTTTATCATTGCTTTCTTCTAATAAAGTTTGATTTATTTGGGAACGTTCCAATTTCTTTTGCAAAATCCGATTAGTTTTTTCAAATTCCTTGATTTTTTGTTCATACTCATATGCCTCCATAATTAATTACTCCACCCCTAAAAGTAAAGTGACAAAAGTATCGTGATGCAATCTACTTGGAGTACCACTTTGTAAAGGTGAAATTTCACCATTCGTATAAAAACCACAACTGGGTACAGCTTGACTTAGAGAGGTTTTAGCTAGTTGATACTCTTCCTTAGTTCGCATACCTAAGAGTTGATGACGAGCAAGACAAGAGAAAAATAAAGCAGCTTGCGGTTGATTTCCGGGATAGGTTTTCAAAGCTTTTGTAATTGAAGTTTTAGCCGCAGATAAAATATCTTCACGACTTGCTTGGGCTATTTGTACTACTGCCTGTTCGGGTACTTGTGCTAAATAATAAATGCTTTTACTTTGCCGATCGCAATTATAAGGCGCTCTTGTATAGAAATCGTTGGCTTGCGGATCTAAAATTGCTAAAGGATACTCAGGTGAAGGTGTAAGCCCACCGATGTAATCATCGTAAAAGTCTAAAGCTGGTTGATTGTCTATTTCGTAAACAATATTTTTATCGGCTTTACTAATTACAGCTTTTCTACCGATAGGGTGCCAACCATTTGCTACACCATAAGAAAACAATATTTTTCCTGAAAATATTAGAATTGGTACTGAATCATTCAAAATTTCAGTATTAAAAAACTGATAGCTTTGATGGAATTTCCTATTGTCTATAGATAATCCACCTAAAATAGGAAAATTTTCACCTAACGCTTGCTTCAAGCTATCTACAATTGAAACTGCATCAACTGTAAGACTTTCGGGAGTTGTCAGGCAAAATTGATGAGATTTGTGATTACTTTTTGCTTGCGCTTGTTCGACTGCTTGTTTTGTCGCTGCAACTATATCTTTAGAAAGTCCTTTTCCAATACCAGCACGGATTTCAACTTCATCGGAACAAAACAGCATCAAAGTCACGGAATCTTCCTCAAACTCTAATACCGAAGACATTTCCGCATCTGAGGTACAGCCAATTAATTCAATTCCGGGGAAAGCTCGGTTAATTTCTTGCAAAATAACGGAATGCTCGAAATCAATTGCAGCGAAAAGAATTCCAGCTGCTGGAATCTCTCCCGCTAAAGTGATTTGACACTGTTCTAATACTTCTGCAATAGCAGAATCGGAATCTGGATCGTTACTGTGCCCAACAGCTACCCTAAACATATACGCACCTCTGTATTTCTTGGGATAAGGTTATTATTCCCGGATTTCAAAGCAGAGTTAAAGGTAGGTTGGTATTTAATACAGTTAGGAGTTAGGAGTGAGCAGTGAACAATTAAGACTGTAGTGGGAGCGTCTCGCTCGCTAAAAAATCTTTTCTACCCTTTCTTCCTCCTCTCCCCCTCTCGTCAAATTACTGTTGCGGCACTCTAACAAATTTACAAGTATTTTGACTGTCGCATTTTACTTGAACTAATACGCCGATTTCAGCATCGTTTTGAGGAGTGATTTTGCGATCGCCGTTTTCATCAAATTCTACTTTTCCTGCTGCACCTTCTGCAAAGAAATCGGGTGCGGATAAAACCTGTTGCAGCCCTTCGCGAGTTGGATTGTTATCCATACGTCGCAAACCTTCAGCAATTACCATCGTTGCATCATATGACATTGCAGTGCGCCAGTTGACTTGAGCATTCCAAAGTTCTTGAGCATCGCTTTCAAATGGGCTTTGATTGGCTTGATTTTCCTTTTGAAACCAAGGAATTGGAATCATCAGATTTTTTGCTTTCTCACCTTTACTTTCTACTGCTTGGCTATACAGAGAATCTCCACCTAAAAGTGTTAGTTCGGAGTCTTTATTGCTATCCAAAATTTCCAAAGCCTGATTAAAACTTCGACTAGTTTCAGGAACAAGCACTAACAAACTTACTGTTTCCTTAGCTTTTTTTACGCAATTTGCAAAATTGGCATTTTTAAAAAGGTCGCATTCTGGAAGGTCAATAAATTCACCATTTTGTAATCGCAGTTGATTTTTTAATTCTTCACGAAATTGTTCCCCATAATCACGATTAGAAGCATATATAATAGCTGCTTTTCTTTTACCAAGTGTATTTACAATATGACTTACAGAATCTTTTAAGGCAATTTCATCATTGCTAGCTGTACGAAAAACATATTTATTCAAATTCATTCCATATTCTTTATTTGGTGATTTTCTTACAGCAGTACTGGTAGGAGAAACCACAACCATTTGTTTTTGTTCATAAACTTTTCCAGCTGCGAGAGTTGCGCTGCTCGAATAATGACCGACTACTGCCAGAATATCTTTATTCTCAACTAATGTTTTCGCTACTTCTGAAGATGTCGGAGTCTCATCTTCGTCATCGGCAATAACTATTTGCAACAGTCTATTTCTAATTCCACAATTTAAATTAGTTTTATTTTGAGCTTGAGCAACCCCTCGTAATATTTCTTCATTAATTTTGTTTGGTGTATTACGAAAGCTAGGAGCAATAACGGCAATTCTCAAAGGTTTTGAATCGGTAATATCGCAAGATTTTGGATGAGCTTCAGCTTGGTTTGGAAGCTTATTTCTTTGTGACGGTACCATCGCTACAGCATTATTAAGATAAATCAATACTTCTGGGTCGTTCGGATTTTTTTGAAGAGATTGTTCAAAATATATAATAGATAGTTCGTATTTCTTTTGTTTAAAAGCTTTTATACCTTCTTGCTTCGATTCATTATAGCTATCGTTAATTAATAATCTTTTTTCTCCCCAGCTAAAATCTTTTCCTAAGTCTTGTAGAGTATCTTCTAAATTTATTGGAGAGGTTGGACTTGCTTGAGTTGTAGGTAATACTGTCTGCGGTTGAGGGAAAAAATTACCTTGTGCAATACTTTCGCGGATTTTATTACCAGCAAAAATAAGCGCGATCGCAATTCCACCCAAAACCAATTTTTTCGCAACTGTCATCGAAGAATTAGCCCAAACTAAAGGACGTGCGGCGGGGTTTTGACAAATTACGGGTAGCCAAGAAGCACAGGGAAAATTATCTTCCATCCATTCGAGACGCTGACGTGCATTTCGCACTGCTGAATACAAAGAATTTCCTGTAGAAAAATCTTCTAAAAAGTATTTCAAAAACTGTCGTGCAACTTCATCGGGTACGGGTTCGCGCATCACAATCATTTGCGGAACTCCTATACCCCGCAATTCATCTGCTAAGCCCAAACCGTCGCAAGAATTAAAAATTGCTAATTTTAAACCTTTTCTAACCGCTGTTCTTAAAGCGTTTTTTAACCGACTTAGTGAAATACTCTCACTGTCATTTATTTGAATTTGTCCGGTTGTACATTCTTCTCCAGAAGAACTATGTCCCGCAAAAAACAGAATATCCCAATCTTGATTCCACAAACTCTCATTTAATTCTTGTTTTTGAGGTTGTTCTAACCAAGTAACTTTAGCTCCCCGATTGCGTAAATTGGTTATTAATTCTCTATCTAAGGTTAAATCTAATCCTTGACTACCACCAAATATAGCTAAAATTTTTACCGGACGTTTTAAAGATTCTGTGGGGGGTGCATACTCGGCGCTTAAAGCAAATTCAGCATTGGGACGGTTGTGAAATAAATGCCATAAATGCCAAGGTAGCTTTTTTAAATAAATATTATTAGTATCAATAATTACTCTAACCGATTCATTTGGCAGGGTTCTTCCTTCTATTCGTACTTGTAACTTTTCCCAAGCAAGCTGAGAAAACCACTCACGTAAATATTTCTCAAATCTTCTCCTAGCTTCGTTTTCATTTTCGATTATAGAAACACGAGTAACTTGGGCCGAAGGAACATCAATTTGTCTGAGATTTTCACCCAAATCACGGTATTTTTCTTGCCAGTCTTGATAAAAGCGAGGTATATCGGGTGCGGGGGGAAGCGTTACCTTTTCTTTATGAAATGTTGGCCCATCTTCACCAATTCCGAGGCTTACAGGAAAACCTTGCTCGAAACTGCCTTCATCAATATTTAATACAGCAAATTTGCTCATGATGGCTAAGGAGTAATGGTTTATTAAAACTTTAGTCTAATTTACAACAGCAATTATACTGAATGATAGATAATAAATCCTAATGTTCCAATTTCCGATCCAAAATACAAAAAACTGCATTCTTCCTTGACAAATGTAGAGACGCGATATATCACGTCTCTACATATAGAAAATATAAATTAAATTATTGTCAAAAATGACATTTATTTTTAGAGAGAAAAATCGCTAATTACAACATATGTAAATAACTAGATGACAAAACTCTCAGTAATACTGGCATCATCTAAAGCCACTCGAATATTAAATTTATCTCCTAATTCAGCCGTGAATTTAAATTGAATATAATTATCTTTACTTCTAGATTGAACTGTAAAAAACGAGTTTCCGGCTGCATCTAAACCGCTAAGCTGCAATCCTTGAGGTAGATAATTCGTACCATTTCCCGGACATACTCTAGTTAAAATTGCCATGCTGCCATCGAGTTTGGGTAAAATTGCCACCATTAAAGCAATAAGTTTTTCACCGAAATGCATTCCTAGATCGATAGCTTTTCTTATGCCACCATTCAGGTTTTCTGGATTAATTTCCCAGAGTAATTCAGCAGCCTTCCAGCGAATTTCTTCGTTAGGAGTATTTTGTAATAAATGAATTAAAGCTTTTTCGGAATCTGAATCAACTTGATTTATCTCATGTTGAGTATCATACAATTGCCCTACAGCATCTTTTATTTTATGAGAATTTTCATCATCAGAAGAAATATCTGCAAACACAAAAAGAGGATTAATTGTTCGTTTACCAATTATTGACTCGATACTTTGCCAACCTGCATCAAATATATTTTCTAACCAATTACTCAATTGCACTACAGTTTCATTGGAATGTAATGCTACAAATAAGTCATCCAAAGATTGTAGTTGTTTAATTTCAAGCGTAGTACTGCTGACTTGCGGTAAAAATCCTAATAGCGTTCCTTGCTTATAAGATTCATCAAACTGTACCACAACATAACCGATACGATTATGCCAAACATCTTCGGGAAAGTAACAATTATCGTCACCTTTTAATATAGAACGACATTCTAAATGTCCTTTTCCGGGTAAGTTTAAATCAGCAATATTGGTACTTACTCTCGCAACAGCATTCCAACTATGACTCTGTTGTAATGAAGTTGGTACATCCAACATTTCTAAATAGTTGTTAGTTACCAATACTGCTAAAGTATTATGGTAAATTTGCTTCGCTTTTTCCGAATTAGCTTGTTGTTGAGCAAACAGATAGGCTTTGTTTCGATTTGATTCAGTAATAGGAACGGAAATAGTTAGCTGCTGTGTTGAGATACTCATTAGTAAATACCGTATTTTGAATTTTAGCTATGTGTCTATATATCCTTGCGCTCTGCCGAAAGCTAACAGACAAGGAAGACATTTGTGATTGTAGAAATGATTGAGAGTGCTTTCTCTTTTTCCAAACTTTTCGGCTAATTCCCGCCAAGTTTTTGCATCTGGAGGTAATCTGTGTTTAAACAATTCCTGACAGTTAATATTAGGAAATGAACGAACATGAAGACTACGTAATTCACTACCTTGTGTTTCAATCCATTCTAGAGTTTCTTCTAAAATCGGTTGCGGTTTGTCAGGTGCAGGTAAGTTATCTACCGGATCGATAAAATTTAATTCTTCATGTTCTGATTTAGTTGCTCTCCTTTTCTTTTCTTCAGCTATTTCTTGACGAACATCCAAAATTCTAAATTTAAGATGCGAGTTAAACCAAGTAATTACACTAGCTTGAGATGCATTATAATTTTCGATATTTTTACAAAACCAAAACCAAGTTTTCTGCAATGCATCTTCGTAATATTGAGGGATAACTTCGCCACCCAGCCAAATTTTTCCCGACTGCTGCATCCGAGAAATCAATTGATTTAATAACTGCTGTCGCTCCAGGCTACCGCGAGGATGCTCAGAAACTTCTGTTGCCAATTGATTAAGCTGCTCATTTAAACCTTCAGAATGTGCCATATGCGTAATGCTAATATGTAACTGAAAAACGACTGATAGATCGGGCGTTGCTCTCGCACGGCTGCTCCTGCAATGGTTTTGAATTTTCCGCTTCTTAAGGCTGTCAGACGTAATTCAAAAATCTGCCTATATCTTTACAAAACTTTACATTTTTTCGAGCAAATTGCAATTCAGTTTTGTGCAATATAATACTTAACAAAGATTCGGGAACAAATTTCTAGTATTTCACTACACAAATGTTTATAGAAACTCATATTTTGCACCATTCTTAACAACCGCTTTAGAATAAATTCTTAGGCTAATACACAAAGTGGCTCTTTTGAAGACTGAGCAAGATGTAATTAGTAAGTGATTTATTGCCTCCGAAGTCCCAATCATGAAGCGATAAATCGCTTACTACGAACCTAGTACAGTACGGCGTAAATAAAGCACCCATTTAAAAAGTTTGAAAGCCTTATCATATAATACTTTTTACTTCTTACTTTTGACTTTTTACTTCCGCGCAGCGGTACTGGTTAAATTAATTTTTCACACCGATAAAGTTGATAGGGAATACCGATTCGATAATGTTGATTAACATCGATATTGCAAGATAATGTTTGAGAAACGTTAATTTGGTTTGGATAATCGCGTCGTAATCTTCCAGGTGCCAATATCCATAAGTTGAGTTGAGAAATCTTTTTATTTGGTAATTGGGAAAGCTTTTCAAATACTGATTCAAAACCGGAACTTTGATTTAAAAAAGCAAAAGTAGTGCGTTCGCATAGCGTGTCTGGAGGACAAACATCTTGCTCGCTAGAAAAATTAATTAGATTAGATTTAACATCTTGCTCGCTAGAAAAATCATATTTATTCGGATTAGTAGCTTGTTTGCTTAATAATTGATAATTATAATTTACGGTTTCTCTTTCCAAAGCTAAAGCATAGCTCAAACCCAAAGCCACATCTTGATAATTGCTATATGCCATTACAGCCATTACGGGCACGGTGGGTTCTTGATAAATCTTTTGTGCTACTTGTTGGGGCAGATATGGTTTTTGTAAACCTAGATTAGATACAACGAAAATGCAACCGATCAAACCAACAAATAAAATTATCGGTAATTGGTGATTTTTAATTTTTAAATTCGTAGTGCGAGCATCTTGCTCGCTTGAATTTCCACGTACATTCGTAGTGCGAGCATCTTGCTCGCTTGAATTTCCCCGTACATTCGTAGTGCGAGCATCTTGCTCACTTAAATTTCCTTCAGAAAGCAAGATATTTTTATCTCTACTGTTTTCGCGAATCAAACTGGCAGCAATTAAAGCGCTGAAGCTGGGATAATAAATAAAGTTGTAGCGGGGTGCAACTGTGATATCTTTACCAAGTATGTAGGAAATCGTAAATATTCCTAGTAATACGAAAGTTGTGAAGCTTAATAAAGTTAAAGTAGGTAAACAAGTTGTAGGTTCTTTGAATAACAGCTTGATTCCTTTAAATACTTTCCATCCTAACCAAACTGAAAATAACAACATTAGCAAACCGGAAATAATTACTATTGCTAAAGGCTGTCCTTCTACAGGTAACATAATTATCATTACAACCCAACTAATCAAAGTTTGATAAAAGGGTTCGATGTGTTGGGGTGTAGGTAGCCAACTGGTTTCGGAACGGTTTAAATGATTTTGAACTATTTTGAGCCAGGGAATAAGCGCGATCGCAACAGTGCTGATGGATAAAATTAATGCAATAAGACAATTTCGCAAAGATTTACTGCTGTGAAAACTTCTCTTGTGCAATGAGAAAAGCTTGATTTTTTTATTCCGTGACAAGCTAGGTAAAAATATTAGTAGTAATAAGGTAGCAATTTGAGCGATAAAGGCAATAATGCAAAAATAATGAATGTAAATAGAAATAATATTGATAATTGTCCATGTCAGCCACAGCCAAACTCTAACTTGTTGACGTTGAATATCTTGCTGAATTTGTATAAGTGCTAACAGAGATAAACTTATCGTCAGCATTGGTAAAGTGTAATGCCGTGCTTCCTGAGATAAATAAACCGCGAAAGGGGAAACAGCCACAAAAGCAGCACCCATTAACCCAGCTTTACGAGAAAAAGCTAATCGGTTGAGAAAATACACCGCTACAACCAAAGCGACACCAAACCATGCAGAAGGCGATCGCAATTTATTTACCCAGTCATCACCAAGAGGAGCAACCCATCCTAAAAAGGCATACATTCCACAAAAAAACAGCGGTGGATGGGTAGATTCGGTAGCAATATTTTGAGCAATTTGAGGACAAGTTACCCCCGGTTGATAACTAAAAACATCCCGCAATTTTTCTAAAGGAAATACGACATCTAAGGGGATAGAACTATAATTTTTACCTAAACTAAAGATGGCGGTGATAACTTCATCCATCCACAAAGGTTTAAGTTCCAAATTCCAAAAGCGCAAAATAATCGCTAATGAAATAAAAAAAGTTAAACTCAAATAATGTAAATTTAGCTTCCGATTTGTCATCATTAAATTATTAGCTAATTGAGGAATGGCAAACCAAACTTCTTCCCAACCTCAATATTTATTTTTAATATAGAAAATCTACATCTCTTTATTCTCATATGTCAGACGCTAATGTAACAAGCTCAGTGCCAGAAAATCCTTTGTCATCGCGATTGCCAACCTTGCATACATCTTCGCGTGCTGCCTCGATTGCAAATATCCGCAACTCCTTACGTATTGGGCAGCAACCAATGGCTGACTGGAAGGGTGGCCCATTAGCAGTATCTGCGGTACCTGGTGCCGGGAAATCAACGGGAATGGCAGCAGCTGCGGCGATCGCAATTGCTCGTCAGTATCAAAAAACCGATTCTTTACGCCCTGTAATTCGTCGTCAATTAATAGTTGTCACCTTCACTCGTTCTGCTGCTGCTAATATTAAAGCCAAAATCCGCAAATATTTAAGAGAAGGTTTATCGTTACCGCAAACGGGTTTTTTCGTTTATACTTTGCACGGTTTAGCGTTAAATATTGCCACCCGTCATCCCGAATTATCCGGTTTAGAACTCGATTACGTCACATTAATTACCCCAAATCAAAGCCATCGCTTCATCCGCACCGCAGTAGAAAAATGGATTGCAAATAATCCACGACTGTACGCTTTATTAATGGAAGGAATGCAGTTTGATGGAGAAGAAACAGAAAGATTGCGCCGTCAATCGGTGTTACGCACAGAAGTATTGCCAGAATTAGCAACAGCGGTAATTCATGAAGCCAAAAGTTCGGGAATGACACCCGAAGATGTACATCAATTGAGCCAGCAAAGCATCGATGCATACGAAATATTGAAAATCTCGGCAGGATTGTACGAACAATATCAAACCTTGATGAGGGATAGAGATTTCATCGATTACGACGACATGATATTGGCTGCATTACGAGTATTAGATAACGAAAGCGCCAGAAAAATCGAGCAAAAACAAGTATTCGCCGTATTTGAAGACGAAGCACAGGATTCTAGTCCGCTTCAGACTAAGTTGTTGGAGATATTGGCGAGTGGGGAAGGAGAAGGAGAGGGGGGAGAGGGGGAGACAGGGGAGAGGGGGAGACAGGGGGATAAGGGGACAAGGAGATGGGGAGAAAATGCAATTCCCAATGCCCAATTACCAATTACCAATTACCAATTACCAATTACCAATCATCAAATTAATATAATTCGGGTGGGAGATCCCAATCAGGCGATTAATTCTACTTTTACACCAGCAGATCCGATTTATTTTCGCCAGTTTTGTCAGGAATGCGATTCTCAAGAGCGTTTGGCAACTATGGATCAAGCCGGACGAAGTAGTAAAATAATTATCGAAACTGCAAACTTTGCTCTCGAATGGGTAAACAGTCTCTACCAAAGCAGACAAAGACAATCTTCTTCCCCCTCTCCCCCCTCTACCCCCTCTACCCCCTCTACCCCCTCTCCCCCCTCTCTCCCCTTCCGCTATCAAAGAATTCTTCCAGTAGATGCCAACGATCCGCAACCGAATGCTAACCCAGCAGCAATCGGAAGAGGAGTAGAAATTTACACTCCTGAAGATATCCACAATACTGTAGAATTACTGTCAAAAAGAATCATCGAACTATTTCCTGAAGACAACGAAGATAACGGTAGTGCAGCGATATTAGTGAGAGAAAACCGTCAGGGAAACTGGTTAAGCCAAGCACTTAGACCAATTTGTAAAGAGCATAATATTTTACTTTACGACGTTGGCGAACAAGATAGACATTCCCACGTACCAGAAGAGATATTGGCAGTTTTACAATTTTGCGATCGCCCTCATTCTCCCGATTTTCTCAAGGCTGCTTTAGGGGTTTTAGTAAAACGAAGATTAATCGAACCCCAAGATTTAAATGCTTTGGCTTCCTTACCCGAGGAATTTTTATATCCTTCTCCTTTAGCACCATTGCAAACCGAAGCCGTAAAAAAAGCTGGTGAATTTTGTCGAGATTTACTCAATGCTCGTTTAGAATTACCTCTTTATCAAATAATTTCTTTCATCGCTTTAAAACTGGATTACCAACAAGCCGAATTAGCCACAGCCGATAAACTTTCCGAAAGAATCAACAAGCAAATTGCAGGTGAGATTTCAATGGGAACAATGCTGGGAACACTCAGCGAAATCGTTAGCTCCGAACGCTTTGAACCCGTAGACACCGAAGACTCAGAAGCACGTTATACCCGTCGCAATCAACTGACGGTTATTACAATGCATAAAGCCAAAGGTTTGGATTGGGATTACGTATTTTTACCGTTTCTGCATGAAAACTTAATACCGGGTAAATTTTGGGTGCCACCGCAAAGAAAATTCCTGGGTGACTTTACTTTGTCGGAAGTAGCTCGCGCTCAAATCCGCGCTGCACTGCATGGTGAATCAAAATTACCCGACGTAACCGAAGCATGGGAACAAGCAAAGCATTTGAAGATTGCTGAAGAATATCGTTTGTTGTATGTTGCAATGACTAGAGCAAAGCGATTGTTGTGGTTGTCGGCAGCGAAGGAAGCGCCTTTTACTTGGAGTAAACCGGATAATTTGCAGAAACAACCAGCTTGTCCAGTTTTTAACGCTTTGAAGCGGGAGTTTACGGAATGTGTCATCGATGAAGCGAATTCGTTCGTAGTAGCGCTTTAGCGCATCTTAATATTTGTAGTTTTTGTAGGGTGTGTTACGGCTTCGATATCTGAATTGTTAATTACTATGCAGGGCAATGCCGTAACGCACCATTTCCGGAGAGATGATTTTTGTAGGTTAGCTTCACGGTGGATTTATAATGATGATTTTTAATATCGAGATTTAAATTGCGCCGTAACTACAAATAAATATAGATACAGCATATTTAGTTTTGGTGAAGTACATTCTGACGGGCAGGGATGCCCATCCCACAAGACTTTCGGAATATAGTTTTGTACCTCATTTAGCTGCAAAGGGCTGTATGAAGGTAGGTTGGGTGAAGGTGTATTTGTAATGATGATTCTCAATATCGGAATTGATATTGCACCGTAACCCAACCGGAGCGATTGTGGAGAAATATATAAAATGTTGGGTTACGACACGAATTAACAATTTTCTATCAAACCAAATTAACTTTCATGTCTAACCCAACCTACATCTGTAAATAATTTTATTGTGAAATTTACGACTCATCGTTTGTAGGTTGGGTTAGGTGCAGCAGGTAATGTAGATTTTCAACAAATCAATAAGAAATTGCACCGTAACCCAACATTAGAATTGTGGATAAACATATCGGATGTTGGGTTACGACACGAATAAACAATTCTTGTTTCAAATCAAATTAATTTGCGTGTCTAACCCAACCTACAAATGATATTCTTTTACTACATTAAAATACTCGATTAAATTAAGAAAAATAAAAGTCCTTCAATAAAAAATTAAAATAATAATATCTAAATAATTTTATTGTGAAATTTACGACTCATAGCACTAATTTATTGCTGATATTGTTAAACTTTTGATTGAAATTAAATACCATTTATCAATCAATAAAAGATGTTTACAGAATTCCTTTTATTATCTCAAGTATTATCTAACGATAGCTTTTTAATCAACCAATCCAAATATACCCAATCGGAAACAGTAGTCAACCTTTATTCTCAACAGAAATCCCAAAAAAGTCAGGGAAGCTTTCACGATAAGCTTGAAGCATTAGGAGAGCGTGAAACTGGCTTTACATCTGGTGATTTAAGACAATACAACTTTGTCAATCCGCAACTATATTTTCTTGGTAAATACCAGTTTGCAGAAATATTATTAATTCGACTTGGTTATTACAAAGCTCAGGTTTACTTCGGCAATGGTGCAAATAAAAATTATTGGCGAGGTATTTGGACTGGTAAAGACGGTATTAATAGTAAAGCGGAATTTATGAATTCTCCGGAAGTTCAAGAAAAAGCTATTCGTGAAGCTTTTGGTGTTTATTGGCAGGATATCAATTATTTGATGAACAAAAGAGGTAAATCAATTGAATCTTATTTATCTCAAGTAAAAACTTTTAACGAGAGCGGAAAGCCCAGAACAATCAAAATTACTCTTTCAGGAATAATTGCAGCGGCTCATCTCAAAGGTGCTGATAAAGTTGTAGATTTATTAGTAAATGGTAAAGTATCTCAAGACCCTTTTGGTACTTCTATTCTGGCATATTTAGAAGAATTTAGCGGTTACGAAACAACACCACAAGATTTTTTGCAGCCATAATCATTTTTCGCTCAATAAACCAACATTACGTTTGTGGGTAAATAAGATGTTGGGTTACGACACTAATTAAGAATTATCGTCACAAATCAAATTCCTAAACGTGTCTAACCCAACCTACAATTACCAATGATCAATTACCAATTACCAATTATCAATTAATTAAATACTCGCAACAGATCCACCATCAACGCGATAGTTTGCACCTAATACAAAACTTGCTTGCTGGGAACACAAAAAGGCAATTACTGCGGCGACTTCTTGGGCTTTTCCACGACGATTGAGTTCTAAATGAGGGCGATCATTTTTCAAAAATTGGGAAATCGCTTCTTCAAAACTAATTCCTTTTTCTTCGGCTTGTTTTTTCATCATTGCGTCTGTCATGGGAGTTGCAATGAATGCGGGGGAAACTGAGTTTATTAATACGCCATCTTTACCGTAAGCTTTTGATAATCCTTTGGCTAAGTTGAGTACTCCGGCTTTGGCTGCACAGTAAGGTAATTCGTCTGCATAAGGTTGTAAGGCATCTTCGGAACTTATTAAAACTACTCTTCCCCAACCCGATTCGCGCATTGATGGAATGAAAGCACGACAAACCCGCACTGCTGACATTAAATCAACTTAAATTGTATTAAGCCATTCTTCGTCAGTTATTTCCAGAAAATCCCCGGTTGCTCCAGTAATTCCGGCTGCGTTAACTAAAATATCAACTTTGCCAAAACGCTGTAGAATTTCACTTTTAGCATTTTCTACCTGTGCAAGTTCTCTTAAGTCGGCTTTAACGTACATTACTTCGCCAATTTTGCCAACTTCTTGGGCAGCTTGCTTTAATTTATCGTCAGTTTTATCAATTAAAGCTACTTTTACACCTTCGGTGGTGAGTAATTTCGCCGTTGCAACACCGATACCCGAATCACCACCAGTGATGACAGCAATCTTATCTTTAATATTAAAATCCATAATAAATCAATTAACAGTTATCAATTATCAATTATCAGTTAATGCTTACTGATGACTGTTTGAAGTTTATTTCACGGTTTTGATATTTTTATCGCTCTGGGGTTTTATTTTTTTGGTGTTAAGGAGGAAGGATTTACATGACTTTTGATGGTTGAATTTTTATCGTTATTAAGATTTTGATTTAACTATATTTTTTTTCTTGCTGAATAAAGTTACTGGAAATAATGCATCCGAAAGAGAGAGAAAAGGCGATACCTTCGGTGAGCTTCGCTTAACGCACTCATCAAGGCGGCAAATTGCGGTGAAATTGCTTGGGGTTGATTAAATACCGAACCAAAAATACTCATAGCTAAACCAACGCCACCAAAATACATTCCTATACCCAATCCTCCGCGATTTGGAGGAACCATTTCTAAGGCAAAGGGAATTGTACCGTTTAAAACGAAGCTGCTACTAATTGCTAAAAAAGCTAGAAGTAGAATATTTGTGCCAACTAAAGGTAACAGTAGCATTAACAAAACAACTACAGCGCTACCAGCAAGCATAGCGTTACGATTACCAATTTTCTTGGCAATTAAACCAGCAGGTAAAGCCGCCATAGCTGCTGTAATCCCGAATATCACCATTTGTAGCTGGATATTTTCGCTATTTAACTCAAGTTTGAGAAATTTACTAACTGCATCAAGTAACAACCTATAACCCCAAGCAAAACTACCACCTAAAACAAAAATCAATCCCAGCCCTGGAAAAGATATTGGTAAGGGTGATTCTGCTTGATGTTTATCAACTGGTTCATTAGATACAATCTCTGGAGGATGAATAAATCTCAATACTGCTGCCGAACCTAACAGTACAAAAGAACCAGAAGCAAAGGTAACAACTGGACCTAAACTAAGTAGTAAGTCATTGGCAGCAATTCTAAAAGAACCGATAGTTCCACCAATTAAGGTAAGTACGCTGGCAGCCATTGGTAAACTTTTTGGCATGGCATAGCGTCCCAACAAAGACAGTACCGGACTGCGAAATACAGTCATTGCCAGCGCCCAAGCTATTACTAATACTGGCAAAATGAATTTTAATACTGTTGTCGGTGGAACAAAAGTAACAACGCACGGGATAGCAATAAATAAAGCTGAGGAAAGCAAAACCCCAACTGTAATAAAAGGGAAACGACTAGAAAACCAACGTTGTTTTTGATCGGAAAGCGAACCCATCAAAGGTTCCATGAATACAGCTAAAGCATTTTCTAAAATTAGTAGACTTATCGCCAATGATTTAGAGAAACCGAATTGCACCAATAATTTAGGCAAGTAAAAATTGTAAATTACCCAGCTAAGTGCAATTGCACCCTGCACCATTGCCAAACCACAAACCTGAAGCCATAATACTTGTTTGCTGTTATTCATTTATATACATAATACTTCTAGTAATATGGCGTATTTTTAACTGTAACTAGATTAGTTTATGCCTTTTTATGCATTAAATTCCCGTCGGGCTTTTTTCATCACTTCCCGAACATAATTGCTTTTTCCTTGTGTATAAGCTTCTCTATCATCATGAAACTGCGCTGCTAAATCCCGCTTTAATTTTTCATATCGTCGCGCTTCTTCTGGATGTATTTTTAAATAATCTCTAAATAATCGCCGCTGCCAAAACTTGCCATCAATTTCTACAACATGAACGTGATGGGTTCGCTTTTCTCCATATGGTGGCATTCCTTTAACAAAAAACATCTTTTCGGGATTGGGATTGTCTGCCCAATATACATATCCCAAATCTTCGAGAGGTTTTATAATCTTTTTACCATCCAATAAATCGCGTAACCCAACCATAATATCGATAACTGGTTTCGCCGCTAATCCCGGTACCGCAGTTGAGCCAATGTGTTGAATTTCTGCAATTGCATCTTTCCCCAAAGCTTTGCGAATAGATTCGGCTTCATGCTCAAACATATTCGCCCAATCCGCGTTATATTCTACAATTTCGATTTCATCCATGATTGTTACAAATCAACAGTATCTAGGGAACCTCTCTCCTGCAAGGAGAGAGGCTTTAATGGTTCCCCTTCCCTTGCAGGGAAGGGGTTAGGGGTTAGGTTTTTCCGATTTCAATGCAGCAAATTACGAATTACAACTTATAATATGGGATTGTGTCTAAGTGTAGAAACATAAAAAAATGCCTAAATTAAAATCTCGCAAAGCTGCTGCGAAACGATTTCGTGCCACTGGTACTGGTAAAATTGTTCGTCGTAAAGCTTTCAAAAACCACATTCTAGAAAAGAAAACTAGAAATAAAAAGCGTAACTTATCTAAAGCGGTAATCGTTGACGATCGCGATGCTGATAATGTACGCGGTATGCTTCCTTATCTACCAAGAAAGTAGATTTGGTAAATTATTAGGAAATTACTAGAAAATTACTGGAAAATTACTGGAACATTAAACTATGCCAAGAGTAAAGCGCGGTAATGTAGCTCGCAAACGCCGCAAAAAAATCCTCAAACTAGCTAAAGGCTATCGTGGTTCTCACTCTACCTTATTTAGAACCGCCAACCAGCAGGTAATGAAAGCCCTGCGTTATGCTTATCGCGATCGCAAAAAACGTAAGCGTGATTTTCGCCGTCTGTGGATTGCTCGTATCAATGCAGCTTGTCGTCAACACGGCATGAGCTACAGCAAATTCATGGGCAATTTGAAGAAATCCAACATTGAAATCAACCGTAAAATGTTGTCTCAAATGGCGATTTTAGATCCTGCTGGTTTTAGCAAAGTTGCCGAAATGGCTAGCCAAGCGAAATAAATGGATAAAAAAGTTCGTAGTAAGAGTTTTAACTCTTATGTTGAGGATTAAAATCCTCACTACGAACCCTCACTGATGTAGCTGGTGTTGCAATAGATGATTGATTGGTTGAGATTACGGTTATATCGACATAATCGGCAATGCAATCGGCAGCGGAAGTCGCATTTGCTACTATCCGCTGCGATGATTTTATGTCTAACTTGTTTGTTCCTTAATGTTGGAACATCATCGGTATTTGCTGCATCGTTAAAAGAAATTCAGCAGCGTGGCTATATTAATATTGCAGTCAAAGAAAACTTTCCACCTTTAGCATTCCGAGACGAAAGCGGTAATCTACAAGGATTTGAAATCGAAATCGCGCAAAGGTTAGCACAAGACTTATTAGCTAAACCAGACGCAGGTAATTCAGATAAATTAGATATAGATAAATTAGTTAAATTAAAACCCGTTACCAACTTAGAGCGACTCAAATTAGTTGAGAAAGGTAAAGTTGATTTAACAATTGCCAAAGTAACGGCAACTCCTTCAAGGGAACGCATCGTAAATTTCAGTATTCCTTACTACTTCGACGGCGGATTTATAGCAACAAAAGACACATCATTTCAAAAGCTAACTGACTTACAAAACAGTAAAATAGCCGTACTCAAAAACTCCAGCACCATTGCCCCGCTGAGATATTACCTCCCCGAAGCCGACTTAGTAGGAGTTGAATCTTACTTAGAAGGACAAAGACTTGTAGAGAACAATAGAGTATCAGCCTTCGCCGCCGATATAACTAGTTTAAGTAACTGGATAAAGCAAAATCCTCAATATAGGTTGCTGCCAACAAAAATATCAACACAACCCTTGTCAGTAGTAATGCCCAAAGGATTGCAGTACGACGAACTACGAAGACAAGTAAGCCAATTAATCGGTAGTTATTTACAAAGCGGGTGGTTAAAAGAACGCGCTGAATATTGGGGTTTGCCAATGAACAATTATCAATGAACAATTATCAATAAACAATTATCAATCGCTGTTGCTTAAAAGTGAGCCGGTAAACGCAATTCAATCAAGCAGATTGATATATAAGCTTCTGGAAGTTTAGATAAATTGATAAATCGTAATTTTTTTCCACTATAAATTCTAGTATCCTAATTAGTAGTCACTGATAATTGATAATTGATAATTGATAATTGACTATGAATAACGATTTAGCAACTATTTATCTATCTATTTTAGTCGGCATACTGTTCATCGCACTTATAGCCGTTTTCCGCCAAATATTTAAATCCCGCAAACAAGAAGGCTCTTTTTCCAAATTGCGTTCTAAATTGAAGAAAGAATCGGGTTCTGTTGGAGAATATTACCAATTAGGTGGTATCTATTCCCAGAAAAAACTTTATAGTCAAGCAGTTATCCTTTTCCAAAAAGCAATTAAATCAGCACAAGAGCAAGAAGAAACAGATGAGAAGACAGAAGATTATATTACCTTAACCTACAACGGTTTAGGTTTTGCTTACTTTGCTCAAGAACAATACGACTTAGCAATTCGTAATTACAAAGAAGCCTTAAAAAGACAGCCGGATTACGTAACAGCATTAAATAATTTAGGTCACGCTTACGAACGTAAAAAGTTAAATGCTCAAGCTTTGGAAAATTACGAAAAAGCATTAGAAATTGATTCTAAAAATGCTGTGGCAAAACGTCGCGCTGAATCTTTGAGAAGATTGGTTGCGGCTTAAGTTGGGGATTGGGGATTGGGCATTGGGCATTGGGCATCATTTCACCTCATCGCCGTCACCCTCGAAGGGTGCGGCTACACCTACGAAGCCCGCCTGCGCGGGCTTTAAGAAAAATTAGAATTTCATTTTAGCCCACGAAGGTGGGCTTTGCAATTGTAGCCCCACCCTTTTAGGGTGAGGGCTGCGAGGATCTTGTTTAATAATCAACCAATCAAATCAAGCCCTGGATTATATTTCTGAAAAATCGGTAGCATTTTTTCCTCATCCCCATTTAGATAATCTTCTTCACCTAAATAATGGGCACCTGTTTCTAAATATTCAGCAAGAGTTTGCATCATTGTTGTCAAGCTTCGGAATATCATTTTCAAATCTAATTCACCGCTTATATCTATTATCGGTGAGTGTCGCTGTTGTTCTCCACTCAATAAAACAGCACAAAAATCACAATTAGAACGAAGAAATGGGAATAAATGTGTATCGCTGTAAATATCAACTTGGTTCGCGTCTAATAATTCAAAAATACTTGGTAAATCTTCATGTTCAAGAATATCAATCTCAACAATACCCAAGTGATATTCTATCGCTTCATCTAAGGGCATATATACCATTGAAGGATAAACAACAGATTTTAAATCTTCACCATCTTCTACACCATTTCGCCAACGATATAATTCATAAATTTCTTCAGGTAATTCTAATTCAACATTCACTAATTTTTCCCGAATTTCTGCATCACTCAAACCCGGTAGAAAAGACGCTGCATAATCTGGTCTATTTTTCTCCAACCATTGCATGATTTGGTTAAGAGAATCAGTTAAAACCGACATGATTTTATTTGTAATGTTTGATTTGCAAGATTCAAAAATTCTAACTCACAGTCTATTCGGTAAACTCACCCGAAAACTCTCTAAAACTTCTTCCCTCTGCGTTCTCCGCGTCTCTGCGGTTTAATAATCTTATTCCGGACATGGTGGGTTACGGCATTATCAAAATGGTAATTAATGATCCAACATAGTAAAGCCGTAACACACCCCACAAGAAAAAGTCTTTAAAACCCCCAATTGTTAGGAAAATTAACCGTTAAATCAACTTCTATTAACTTCTCTGTTTCAAAACTACTTATTTTGGGACAATTGAGAACGTTGATAAATTAAAGCACTTATAGTCCAATCTTCGGACAAGTTTATTTTCTATAAAAAGGAGAACACAAAAATGAAATTAGCTTACTGGATGTATGCTGGCCCCGCTCACATTGGTACTTTGCGGGTTGCTAGTTCTTTTAAGAACGTTCACGCTATTATGCACGCTCCGATTGGCGATGATTATTTTAATGTGATGCGATCGATGTTGGAACGGGAACGCAATTTTACTCCAGTAACCACTAGCGTTGTTGACCGAAACGTTCTTGCTCGCGGTTCTCAAGAAAAGGTAGTGGATAACATTACCCGCAAAGACTCCGAGGAACATCCCGATTTAATCGTATTGACTCCGACTTGCACTTCCAGCATTTTGCAAGAAGATTTGGAGAATTTTGTGGAAAGGGCGCAAATGGATGCTAAATGCGATGTGATGCTGGCTGATGTTAACCACTATCGCGTTAATGAGTTGGAAGCCGCTGACAGAACTTTGCATCAAGTTGTCAAATACTATATTGAAAAAGCTCGTAAAAAAGGCGAACTTCCAGAGGGAAAGACTGAAAAACCTTCTGTAAATATCATTGGTGTTTCAACACTCGGTTTTCATAACCTGCACGATTGCACCGAGTTGAAGAAATTGATGAACGATTTGGGAGTTGAAATAAACGCTGTAATCCCCGAAGGTGCTTCCGTTCACGAGTTGAAGAATTTACCCCGCGCTTGGTTTAACTTGGTACCTTACCGCGAACTTGGGATGATGGCAGCCAAGTATTTAGAAGCCGAATTTGGAACGCCTTACGTTGATATTGCACCAATGGGTGTAGTAGAAACTGCTCGCTGTATCCGTAAAATCCAGCAGGTAATTAATCAACAAGGTGCAGAAGTAGATTACGAAGAATTCATCAACGAACAGACTCTGCACGTATCTCAAGCCGCATGGTTTTCTCGTTCAATTGACTGTCAAAACTTAACAGGTAAAAAAGCCGTAGTATTTGGCGACAATACCCACGCAGCCGCAATTACCAAAATTTTAGCCAGAGAAATGGGAATTCACGTAGTTTGGGCTGGCACTTACTGTAAATATGACCAAGAATGGTTCAGGGAGCAGGTTAGCGAATACTGCGACGAAGTACTGATTACCAACGATCATGGTGAAATTGGAGATGCGATCGCCAGAGTTGAACCTTCAGCAATTTTCGGTACCCAAATGGAGCGTCACGTAGGTAAACGCTTGAATATTCCTTGCGGTGTAATAGCTGCACCGATTCACATTCAGAATTTCCCCATCGGTTATAAGCCTTTCATGGGCTATGAAGGAACCAACCAAATCGCCGACTTAGTATATAATTCCTTTACTTTGGGAATGGAAGATCACCTATTAGAAATCTTCGGTGGACACGATACCAAAGAAGTAATTACCAAAGGAATATCCGCCGAATCTGACTTAGGTTGGACAAAAGAAGGATTAGCAGAATTGAACAAAATTCCTGGATTTGTACGCGGTAAAGTCAAGCGAAACACTGAAAAATTTGCAAGAGAAAAAGGTGTTAAAGATATTAACGTTGAGGTATTGTATGCAGCGAAAGAATCAGTTGGTGCTTAGTTAATTGAAATTACACGCCCTCAGACTATAAGTCTGGGGCTACACAAACAAAGCCCACCTCCGTGGGCTAAAAATATGGTTTTGAGTCCTCTTTAGAGGAATGAAGGCTATTAGACAGAGAGCAGCGCGTTGCGCGGGTTCCCCGCGTTGTAGCGACTGCGGAGGATTTGAATTGCTGGCGGATTTGAAAGCCCATTAATTATGCTAAAATTCTCTTAAAATAAGTTATTCGCGGCACAATTACCGCAACATCTCATGTTAACTAAAGTAAATTTAGTCACGAGCCAAGTAGCTCTGAAGGAGGATGGCTCATGGTAATATTTCTCAAGCAACACAACCGTTAAAACTTGAAACTAACGCAGCTAAAATCAACGAAATCAAAAAGCTGCAAAATCATCGAACCTACCGCGATTCAACCAAACAATTCTATGTAGAAGGTGTCCGCAACTTTATTAGAATTGTCGATAATAAATTCGATATTTCCACCATCATTTATAGCGAGAAACTGCTGACATCTGTAATTGCTCGCAAACTAGTACGTCAAAATCGCCGCGCCGGGATACCCTGCCTCAACATTTCTCCAGAAAAATTTCGCACCATTTCCCATACAGAAAAAGCTTCCGGTGTCGGTGCAATTGTGCGTCAGCATTGGACAAAGTTGCATGAAATTCCCTTGCAAAAACGAACCTGCTGGATAATATTAGAAACAGTGCGATCGCCGGGAAACCTCGGTACATTAATTCGCACCTGCGAAGCATTTGGGGGTGCTGGTTTTATTTTGTTAGGAAACAGCATCGATCCTTTTGATAATAATGTAGTGAGAGCTTCAATGGGTTCTATCTACAATCAACAATTTATCCGCACTGGTTACTCTAAATTACAAAAATGGTTGCAGCATCATAATTGTAATGCAATTGGTGCTTCTCCAGATGGTACAGTTGATTTTCATCATTTTAACTATCCTGTGACAACAATGATTTTTTTAGGAGAAGAAAGAAAAGGATTAACTCAACAACAAAGGAATTTGTGTAAACATCTCGTTCGTATTCCGACAGCACGAACAGTTGATTCTCTTAACTTAGCTGTTGCGGGAAGTTTGATGATGTACGAGATTTATAGAGCGCAAAATATAGTTAATTCCTAACATTTTGCATCAATCTCCCTCTCCTTAATAAGGAGAGGGATGTCCGTAAGGGACAGGGTGAGGTTTAATATGTAGTGAACTCAACAGAAACGCCTAATACACGAAGTTTAAAATCCTCATGCCTATTCTCAACGAGAATTATAACTATTCTTTTCGCTCTTACTTTGAATTATCCAACGATACCGATGAAATTTTAGCTGAGTTTAACTACGCTTTCACTCGTAAACGTTTACAACTCCCTAAAACGAACCGCGAAATTGAAGGTTTAAACGAACTACGTAACTCAATTGAAGAAACTATTCCTTATGTAACTCTTAGCAGCGAAGCAGCGAAACGAGAAATCTTAATCGCACCTGTTTTAAGTCGAGTTGCAGTAATTACCAAGCGACTTTTGAGAATTGAATATCCAGTAAAGGTAAATAACTTACTTCAAGGAAATCTTGATTATTTAATTCAATCTCAACACAGTTTAGTTGTCATTGAAGCCAAACGCGATGATTTAACAAAAGGCTTTACTCAACTTGCAGTAGAGATGATTGCAATGGCAACTTTAGAAAAATCACCAGATATAATTTACGGTGTTGTCACGATGGGTGATGTCTGGGTATTCGGTATTTTGGAACAAGCTTCACGTATGATTACACGGGATATTAGTTCTTATACTTTACCGGATGGTTTGGAAGAGATAGTCAAGATTTTGGTTGGTATTTTGGAGTAGTTATCTTAATTTTTATCTTCTTCTAAATCAGTCAATAATATCGCGATAAATAATTAGATTTTCTTTTTTATTACTTGCATCAATTGTTCTCTTTCTAAAAAAATATCTAAGTAATCAAAGTTTTCTTTCATCTGTAATAAAAACTCTAAAAGATATGATGCTGTAAAACTAATTTTTATTCTTTCATCTTCAACTAATAAAAGTAGCTTATTTATTAATATTTTTATTTCACCATGACCTCTCATACCACATAGTATTCTTAATATATTAGCAATTTGATGCTCGCTCATGCCAGATTCATCAATAATTCCAAATAAATAATCATATCCAGGTTTTCTGAATTGAAAAATTTCTTTTTCGACATCATATGGTAATGTCTTACAATGAAGTTTTCTTCTTAATTTATTTAATCTATTTATTTCACTGTATTTCATTATTATCTCAATAGTGACTAAAAGAATATTTAATAATCCACAAATCAACACATAGCCACATAAACCCCCGTAAAACTCCCCGCTTTCACTCCATCCCCAAAAACATCAACATTCAACTCAATTCTACTCTTCGACTTCCTTTCCAACATCTTGATAAACTTCTGCCAAACCTCCAACTCTGGAAACGGACAAACAGCAATAAAATCACCATCAATCGGCTGAAGATATTCTATAGAATTACGCTGAATCACAATTCTTGAAGACAAAGATAAAGCCTGCAAATTAGTATGAACTAAAGTCCATCCCGCAAGAATTGCCAAAGCCGAAACACTACCACCAAAAACAGTCGAACGATGATTTATATTTGGGATCAAAGGTGCTGTTAACGTAATACCATTTTCATCAACTTGCTTAACCTTAACTTCCATACTTTTAGACAGCGGAATATGTTCGTGAAGGTAGCTTTCAACTTCTGAAATACTAGGAAGCATAATTTATATTAATTTACTTTAATCCACCAACTCAAGCCCACGAAGGTGGGCTTTGTAACTTTAGCCCCAGCCTTCAAGGCTGAGGGCAATTTCGATTCAAATCTAATATTTTACGTAGCCTTAAGCTAACTTTGGTATTCTTAATAAAGCCGATTGCGGTAGTACAAAATACTATTAATCTAAATTCATGTTCAACTACACAAATAAACTAATTCAAGGTTGGAAAGAAGAAGTATCTCCCCGATTATCTCCTTTACTATCGTTAATTTGGGTTGGAGGTTTTGCGATTGCAGCTTTTTGCGTATGGGGATTTTTTCAAATTGAAGAAAGAGTATTTTCAGAACAAACCACGGAGCTTGATACGGCAATTTTGCAAAGTATTTACGAACAACATACTCCTCTATTAAATCAAATTATGACCGGAATTACGTTTCTAGGTAATGGTTCAACGTTAATTTATATTAGCTGTATTGTAGGAATAATTTTGTTAGTTACTAAAAAATACGCTAGCGCTTTTACCTTAGTTATCGTCACATCTGGAGGTATCGGTTTAAACCTATGGTTAAAGAATATATTTGGAAGAGTGCGCCCAGCTTTGTGGGAAAGAATTGTAGATGCTACTAATTATAGTTTTCCTAGCGGACATGCAATGGTTTCTTTAGTTGTTTACGGTTTTATCGGTTATTTATTAATAGCTAACTTTCGTTCCTGGAGCAGTATAATTTTATTTTTCACCACTTTATTAATTTTAGCAATCGGCTTCAGTCGTCTTTATTTAGGAGTTCACTGGCCAACTGATATAATTGCTGGATATGCTGCTGGTTTAGTATGGTTAATTAGCTGTATTCTGAGCCTAGAAATTTTACAGTTTTTGTTTGCTAGGGGAAACCAGCAAACTATTAGCGATTGATTGCAAATAATAACTCTTTATCGCTGTTTTTTAATTGGAATGCTATGGCAAAGGTAAATAAACAATCATGTCTTGGTATTGGTTTTCTTCAGAAGCAAGAGCTATTAATATTAATTCCTCCAAATTTTCTCCTATACTTAAATTTGGGTTGAGAATAAAAATACCTGGTATATGACAATTTTTTGCTATATGCTCAGCTAGATGAACGGGCATAGATGTCCGGTTATTTGTTACCAATACAAAGTTATTGTCTTCACACCAGTCAAGAATTTCTGGATCTAAAGTGCCTTTGGGTGGGATGTTTAATTATCCCACCACTTTGACTATAATATTTGGTTCTTTTTGTCTAATTTGTTTGGGATAAAGAGGATTTACATTTTCATCAATCAAGTATTTAAGATTCATTAATTGATTTTTCAGCTTTTCTTTTTGCTCTTAATTGACGAAGTTTATCGGAAACAGGTGGGGGGTTGATTCTTTGTTCTTCCCTCATTCTATGACCGTGTTCGTGCCATTTTCTCATATATTGGCTGATGTTCTCTTGATTTTGTAAGTAATAAAGAATAGTCGCATAAACTTGCTCTAATCTCAAAGACGTGTAAATCTGGGCAATTTCTTCTGGGGTGCGATTGCGATCGAGATATTCGTACAAAATAGTTTCAATACCAATCCTTGTTCCTTTAAGACGAATATCAGTAGGAGCAAGAAAGTTGAAATAATCTGTTAAAACTTGGGTTGACATTATTTTTACATTAAAACATTAAACTAATTCATAAATACTATTATAAAAAATTCTTTAACTAATTAGCGTAAGCAACCCCGATAACCACGCTTTAGCATATATATCATATGTAAGTATTGCAACCCTCGCTTTTACCAAAGCCTTTGAAAAGACGATTGAAAGATTTACTGAAGCAACCTGCAATAAAATTGACACCCTACGCAGGAAGATTTGGCATAAGTTAGGTATAAATGTAGTTGAGAGCCTCCTACTTCAGCGGGAAAATCAAAACGAGTGAGGGAATTTATCACCTATGTAGTTCTGATTTTTCAAGTATTTTGGATATATAAAGATTTACGTGCTAAAACTTACTAAGTGATATCATTTAGTAGATTAAAGGACAATGATAAATGTCAAAAAAGAAACTACTTGGACTTCTAACAGGATTATTAACACTAGGAGGAGTTTCACCTGCTTTGGCGTATGGCGAATGGTGGTCAGGTGGGTTTGTGACTCCTAATCCCCTAAATTGGACTTATGACAGCGTAACGATGTCTACGAATTACCTCAATTCTTACGTTAAGCCAGCAGCTGGGCCTCAATGGAATGGAGTAAGCTCCAAAGTTCAAATGGTTTTTGTAACAAGTGGTAGCTATCGGGTTAAGGCGCTTCTGGCGACTTCACCCGATCCGAATGCAACAGGCTTGTTTGAACCATATTGTGCAGGCGGTGTAGGCATCGTAAATTGCATTAATTCTACTTGGACTTCTGGTCGAGTGTATGCATATGAAAATGCTATGGCTGCTAGTGGTTATAACGCTACACAGAGAATTAGCAACTTTACCCATGAGTTCGGACACTCGCTATCAATGTCACACGTTACAGCATCAGGTATTAACGCAGTAATGCGCCAAGGTCGGCAAGCTCTTGGCACACAAAGCTATGACAAAGCGAATTTAAAAGGTAAATGGGGTCTCTAAATCAACCATGAAGAAAAATTTTTTAATTGCTCTTATCCTCATTCCTGCCTTATCGGGGTTAGCGATCGTGGCTTCATTGCAAGTCCGTCCTAAGTCAATTGCAGGGACAAAACCTCAAGTTGATCGAGTTTCTTCCCAAGAAATGGAAACAATCAAAGGTTTGCCAGTTAAGCGTCTTCCTGGTTCAATCATTCCTATTGATGGACTTGATGATTTAATCGCCAAATCAGACCTCATTGTTATTGGGAAGACAGAAAAGTCTGTTGCTCAAGCACGATCAATCATTGGCAGGGATCACGAAGGATTTATTGCTACGGCTGTTTCAGAAGTCCCTTTTAAGGTGAACAAAGTCTTTAAGGGAGATCCAACCCTCAAAGAAATTCGTCTGGGACAGCAAGCGGCTGTAGTTGAAGAAAACGGGAAATCATACATTCGAGTGTTTGATGAATATACTCCATTAGAACCGGGCAAAAAATACGTATTGTTCCTTCGTAAAGGGATCGATACGGGTGAAGGATTGTATTTCCCAACTGGCGTAATGTATGGCAAATATAATGTCGATGGGGGTGACACAAGAGAAAATGCAGCATTTGATGACCCAACGTTTAAGGCTATCAAAAAAGCTGTGAAAGATCGGTTCAAAGAGTAAGATCCGGTCACGATACAATCGTAGTCGAAATAGAGTACGAAAGACAGCTGATAGTTACATTAGGTGTCTTTATTCATAAATACTATTATAAAAATTTTATTAACCTATTACCGCAACCGACCCCGATTACTATGCTTAAGCACATATATCATATAAAGATACTATTTAAGGAAATAAATATAAAAATTATTTATTTGATAGTTATACTGATAAATTTAAAAATAAATGTTGCTAAAAATTACAATACAAATCTATTAGTTGTACAAAACAAAGGGAAATATCAATCTATTTTGGTTAAACCGATGTATTTCCGATAACTGCATCATAAAAAGCACATCAAAAACCTTAAAAACCCTTATATAAAAACCGGAGAGTGCATGATACATTTTTCAAATCCATTGTCTGTACTTTCCGCCCTACATAATGCATTTGCACTATCTAAAACCAGAGCATCTAGAAGAATTAGTCAATAGTAGTGGCATTGATTTACACCTGGTAAAGCTGAATTTTCGCTCTCTTGAAAACAAGAATGCTTACGATTATCTATTTATTTCCGAGCTTATTCCCCGTACAAATACTGGAATAGTCAAAAGCTCGTGGCTGGAGCGTTATGCTCACGTACAGCATGGTGGTTGGTGGTGCTCGGGGATTGATGTGCTGAATAATTGGCACATGATGGAGTGGGGATGCTTCAAGCCAAACCAGCCTCGTATAAATGAAAAAGGCAAATCTATAAAATACGAACATCCTCCTTGTACCCCGACGCGAATATTTTGTCTGCGAGTACCGTTGCCGATGTGGGAGCAAGTAGCCCAAAGGTACAACGTCAAGCTACCCGAAAAGATTGCGATCGCTTCGGATGGTGCTGCTATCGGTTTCTGGAAGTGGGTGATGGAACATAATATCCCGGTAATTATCTGCGAAGGTGTGAAGAAGGCAGCCACCCTGTTAACCCAAGGATATGCGGCTATTGGAGTTCCTGGAATCACCAGCGGTTATCGAGTTGTTAAAGATAAATTTGGTAAAGTTATTCGTCGTCAGTTGATTGCGGATTTAGCAGCTTTTTGTATTACTAAACGCACTATTTATATTTGTTTTGATTTTGAAACTGAGCTTAAGAAAACTAACGCCGTAAACAACGCCATATCTCAACTCGGTTTATTATTCCAAGAAAAAAATTGTCCGGTACAGGTAATTGAATTACCGGGGATGGAAAAGGGTGTTGATGAGTTTATTGTGGCAAAAGGTGCGGTTGCCTTTGAAAAAATTTATCATCAAAGCCTGGATTTAGAAATTTATCTTGCTCATATTAAACCCCATACTAATTTAACTATTCCACCGGCACTTACTGTCAACCGTCGCTATTTAGGTGAAATACCTTTTCCCACTTCTGGATTAGTGGGTGTGAAGTCAGCAAAGGGAACTGGAAAAACTACAGCATTACAAGAAGTTGTCAAACAAGCATTAAGTACAAAAAAACCCGTTTTATTAATTACTCATAGAATCCAGTTAGGCAAATTTTTGTGCGAAAAAGTAGGGATTAAATGGGGTGTTGGTTATAAAGAATGGGGAATTCAAACTTGTAAAAATATTGGTAGTGGGAGCATCTTGCTCCCTAATATTACAGCAAGCGAACATAATGCTCCCACTACGGGATTATGTATTGATTCAATTTGGAAACTGAATCCTTCCGATTGGGAAGGGGCGATAATTATTTTAGATGAAGTAGAACAATCTTTATGGCATCTTCTACACAGCACTACTTGTAAAGATAAACGAGTTAAGATATTAAAATTATTTCAGCAGCTAATTTCTACGGTGTTAACAACTGGAGGATTAGTTATTGCTCAAGATGCTGATTTATCAGATGTTTCTTTAGAGTATCTCCAAAGATTAGCGGGAATAAAATTAACACCTTGGGTTGTTGTAAACCAATGGAAACCTGAAAAAGCTTGGGATATAACTTTTTATGATTCTCCTAACCCAACACCGTTAATTCAACAGTTAGAACTAGATTTACTCGCCGGAAGAAAATGTTATATTACTACCGATAGTCGTTCAGGACGTTACAGTAGTGAAACAATCGAGCGTTATTTAAGAGAACGTTTGGATAAGTTACGACATTTGTATCCCAAAACTTTGATAGTTAGCAGTCATACTACTAATACACCAGGGCATGAAGCAGTTGATTTCGTAGCATCAATAAATCAAAAAATTCCTGAATACGATGCAGTTTTTGTTACTCCCAGTTTAGGGACGGGAATAAGTATTGACGTGCAGCATTTTGACCGAGTTTACGGCATTTTTCAAGGAGTAATTCCAGATTCGGAAGCTAGACAAGCATTAGCAAGAGTACGCGATGATGTACCGCGTGTTGTGTGGTGCGCGAAGCGGGGAGTTGGTTTAATTGGTAGCGGCAGTAAAAACTATCGATCGCTGTCTTTTTGGTATCAAGAAAATCAAAAAGAAAACCTGGCTTTATTAAGTCCAATGCATAAAATAGATGTTGATTTACCCTTAGTTTATGACCCTATTCATTTACGAACTTGGGCAAAATTATCGGCAAGAGTAAATGCTTCAATTAACTTTTATCGTCAATCGATGAAAGAAGGTTTAACGGCTGAAGGACATAATTTATGGGTGCGTACTAACGATATTCAGAAGAATATTATTCGAGATTTACGCTATGCATTTTTAGCCACCGATAAAGATGATTCAGCAAATCGGAGAAGGTTGATTCGAGAAATTATCAAAGTAAAAAAAGATTGGGAGCAAAGCCGTCAAAAATCTCAAGAAATTAATAATAATATCAAGAAAATTAAACAGCAAAATCAATTAGCGGTAGCTGCTGGTGTAACTAATGCTCCAGATATAGATTATATAGAATACGAACAGCTATTAAAGAAACATTCTTTGACAGATAACGAACGTCACAAAATCAATAAATACTTTCTCAGAAAAAGATACGGCGTAGAAATTAATCCTCAGTTGAAATTGCAAGATGATAGAGGATATTACTATCAATTGCGAACCCATTATTACTTAACTCATTCCAGCGACTATTTTCATATAAGAGATAAACAAGAATGGAATCAACAGTTATCCTGCGGTGAAGGAAAGGTTTTTCTCCCAGACTTAAAAATTTACACTTTGAGAATAGAAGCTTTACGAGCATTAGGTGTTTTGCAATTACTCGAACCCGGTAGAGAATTTACCGAAAATGATGCCGATTTAATATTGCTGAAAAATACCGCATTGCAGTGCAGCAGACACATTCAGAGAGCCTTAAATATTAATTTAGCAGTAGAAAACGAGCAGGTTCCCACAATCAAAATTATTCGGCGACTATTTAATTTATTAGGTTTGAAATTGAAGCGAGTGAATAATGTATATCGTATCGATAGAGAAACGCTTAATGATGGCAGAGACAAGATATTTTCTGTATGGTGTCAGCGAGATGAATTGATGTTGACGCATTTGAAAAATGTCGCCGATTCTCGGGTAGAAATGAAGAGTGAAGTTGTTTTCAACTAGTATCTTGGATTATTCTCAATAAGCCTCGTAAACCGCCTGGGAATGAATTCCAAGGCTCACAAACAAACTCGTCTAAAGACGACTGAATAAGCATTTTACTTTTAACTGACATCTTGCACCTCAATCAAAACCGCCGGAGCTTGCAAACCCCCGTCTCATAGCGATAGTGCGTTTTAACGTACTTTGTATATTAGCCTGGGAATTTATTCCAAGGCGGATTTTCGGGCTTAATAGGAATGGTGCAAGATGTGAATTTTAACGTAATTATACTTATGTATGTGCAGCCCTGAAATTGACAAGGTAAGAATTCGGGCTTAATAAGAATTGCACAAAATGCGAAATGTAATAAAAATCTTTAATCATATCAAACCAGCGTATCCCGAATAATAAAAAAACTATATAATTATTGCTAGCTAACATAGGCTAAATTTTATTAAACTAAAAACCCGATTTCCGGGAAACTACCGTCGAAAAGTCCGTCAAACATATATAAATCGAACCAGATTATTATAAGAAGCATGAAATTCCGTTTTTACAATCCTTCAATGTTATCCCAGATAAAAGTGCGCCATTGGTGGCTCGGAGTACTGTTGTGGATGTTTTTGATTGTCCCTGCACAAGCATCGGTAATTATGCGCGTGGCAATTAAACGGGATGTGAAGCAAGTCAAAGTTGGCAGCTCCACAGCTGCGGTTATCAAAGATGGTAGCGGAAATTCATTAGGAGAATTACCAGCTAGAGAAGCTTACTACGCTCAAGCAGTTTCCGGTGGAGTCGCTCTAAATAAATGGAAATCTCCTTTATTCTGGATTGAACCTAAAGGTAAAGGATTTGTTTATATAGGCGATAAGTGGTATCGGGGTAGAACCTTAGTTATTCCTACAGAAAAAGGACTAACCGCAGTTAACTGGGTTGATTTAGAAGAATATCTCTACAGCGTTTTAGGTGGCGAAATGGATGCGAGATGGCATCCCGAAGCCCTTAAAGCTCAAGCCATAGCTGCTCGTAGTTACGCCCTTTACAGAAGGCAGAAACAGCAATCTAATCCTTTATATGATGTCGGAGCTTCCCCCGATAAATGGCAGATTTACTCAGGAGTTGCTAGGGAACATCCCAAAATTTACGGCGCAGTAGATGCCACAGCAGGGCAAGTATTAACCCATAACAATCAAATTATTGAATCAGTATTTCATGCTTGTTCTGGCGGGACATACCGAAAACGTAGAAGAAGTTTGGGGTAACAATTTACCTTACCTACGCGGGGTTCCGGACTTTGACATGAATACCCCCAATCTTTCTAAAATTGCCCCTAAATGCCAATGGCAAAAAAGTTTTTCATCTGCACAAATTGGTAAAAAATTTCCCGAAGTCGGCGATGTCAAGGAAATTAAACCTGTAGAGTGGTCAAAATTTAACAGCGTGAAAAAATTAGAGATTATTGGTGAAAAAGGCACTAAAGAGTTAAAAGGAGAGCAAGTTCGTACCGCACTCAAGCTCAACAGCACCCGCTTCGTCGTTAGTAAAGCTGAAAATGGTTCATTCGTATTGCAAGGGCGTGGTTGGGGACATGGTTTAGGAATGAGTCAATATGGAGCAAGATATTTAGCCAGCCAAGGCTACAACCATCTACAAATTTTGAATCATTATTATAAGAATGTCGCTTTAGCGCCGATTGAAGTTAAGTAAATCAATTATCAATTATCAATGAACAATTATCAGTTACCAATTGTTCATTGATAATTGTTCATTGTTTATTGTTTCCTTCCTCCAAACGTTTCTGCCATTCTGCGTCGATTTTTGCGGAATTTTCTATTTCTTGTTCGATTAAACTGGTTTCGGTGGAGTAAGCTAAGTTTTCTTTGCCGATAACTGTGTTTGTGGCAAACTGATGAGCAAAGTTGATTTTTTGCTGCAACTTTTCATCCGCACTAGCTATTAGCTTTGCTCGTGATTGACGCTGAGTATTGCGATCGCCAATTTTTTCGTTACGCCATTGTATCCAGAAGTACCGTATCAAAGGTATTGCTAGAAAACCTACACCGTAAGCTAGCAGCAACCAATAAATACCTTGTGCGAAAGCAACCAGCCCTCCAATTTGTGCTGCTACGGTACCATCTCGTAATAAGCTTCCTAACATTAAAGCGCCGATTAAATTTACTCCTCCCAATCCAGCGCTCAACATTACTTGTGAGGAAGTTGCTTTACTAAAGCGCCAAGAAAATTCTCTGAGAAAAGCTGGGATTGATTGAGAATTTTTTTGTTTCGCAGTTACCTGTAATTCCGGAAAAGAATAGACAATTTCACCATCAGGACTCACCGCTGGTTTTCCGTTGAACTTTGTCAGGACCGGCAGCATATAATCTTCGTATTCTTGTTGATATGTCTCGCCAATGTTATCCAAATAAGGTGTAATTTGTTCGGCTACAACCGCACCATCGTTATTACGAATTACAGTTGCAATCTCCTGCCAGCGGCGTTCCTCAAGATTTGCATTAGGATTTCCATCGCCAAACAAGAACGAAAATACAGCTTCAAAAAAATTTAAATCGCTCTTCTCGCGTCGTCGTCCGTGGCTGCGATACCCAGTATTATAATTTGGGCTAAAGAACCAAAATAAATCTGGAAAATAGAAAAAGCCTATACCACCGCCAAAACCACCTCCATCATCATCGCGGTCGGATGAAGAAGCAAGAATCATCGTAATCGCGATAGTAATTAAAGCGATAGAAGCAATTAAGACAATTCCAAAAGATATCCTAATTAAATAAAATAAAATCTTCCAGACCTTATTCCACCATTCCTGTAGCTGTAATTTAAAATATTTATTTTTTAATACATTACGAAAATTACGTGGAAAAAGGTAAACAACATCACCTGTATCCGCAACTTGCAAATGTCCCCCAGCATCAGTTGCAAGCGCCAACAAACCTTGATTAGCCATTTCAATATTTAATCCAGCCTGGGTAGCCACATCGCCAACAGTTACCCGATAATTCAACTTTTCCACAGCTTGCATGATAGCGGGATTGGGAGCCATTTCTCGACCCTCCTTTTTTAGAATTGTTCTATTTTAAGTATAAAGTTTTCTAGATGGGGGAGAGGGGGAGACAAGGAGAGAGGGGGGAGAGGGGGGAGAGGGGGGAGAAAAAATTATGAGTTAAAAGTTATAAAACCATTTGTAGTGGGAGCATCTTGCTCCCTCGTTGTTTTAAATACGAATAAAAAAATCATGCATACCCAATTACCAATTACCAATTACCAATTACCAATTACCAATTACCAATTACCAATTACCAATTACCAATCCTCAATTACCAATCCTCAATTACCAATGCCCCATCCCCCATGCCCAATTACCAATTACCAATTACCAATCCCCCATGCCCAATTTACCGTCTTCTCGGTACTTCATAGGTCATGAAGTCATAAGCCATTTTGGTGTTGGGGAAAATTGCTTGACCTTCTTCAAGTAAGTCTTTTAGTTCAATGGCATTTCCTGGGGCGTAACGAGGGCTAAAATGACTCATGATTAAGTTTCGTGCGCCTGCTGCTAAAGCCGTTTGCGCTGCCATTGTGGATGTGGAATGCAGTCTATCGAAAGCCATTTGCGAATCTTGATGGGCAAAAGTGGCTTCGTGAATCAATACGTCGGCATCTTTTGCTAAGTCAACTGCATTTTCACAGAAAACCGTGTCGGTACAATAGGCTACTTTACGCCCAATTTCTGTGGGGGCCGCATAAGTCGGAACCGTTGATAACTCTTCCATCTTTTAAAGTTACGGTTTCACCACGTTTGAGTTGGCCGTAAATTCTACCTGCCGGAATTTCTAAGGCTTTGGCTTTCTCTACATCAAATCTTCCCGCTCGGTTTTTTTCTTCTATACGATAGCCATAAGCTGTAATTCTGTGATGCAAAATATCGCAGCTAACTTTGAATTCGGAATCTTCATAAACTACCCCCGGACGAACAGCATGAACTTTCACCGGGTAAGAAAAGTGGGTATGAGAATAACGCCTACAGGCTTGCAAATATTCGTTTAAACCTTGCGGCCCATAAATATCAACGCGACGTACATTCCCAGCCAAACCGCAACTAGCAAGCAAGCCCATCAAGCCAAATATATGGTCGCCATGCATATGGGTAACAAAAATTCGGGAGAGTTGACTCATTTTTAAGTCACTCCGTAATATCTGATGTTGAGTACCTTCACCACAGTCGAATAACCATAGTTCTGCTCTTTGCGGCAATCTAAGGGCAACACTAGATACATTGCGCGACCTTGTGGGTACCCCAGAACTTGTCCCTAAAAATGTTATCTGCACAGCCTTTTGTTGTGATTTTTATAATTTAATTTACTGTCTTCATCTATATAATGACACTCCCAATTACCAATTACCAATTATCAACTATCAATTACCAATTACCAATTACCCATCTTTTAAAAGACTATCGCGAATTTTAGTTAATTTATTTTGAGACACAATAGGTTCTCGTGGTGGTGGAAGTTCGGTATTAGGCCAATTTGAGACATCATTACAAGGACATAACAAAGAAGGCATACCTAAATTTTTCAAAGGAACCGGCATATCGCAACGAGAACAAGAAGCCATATCCCATTCAGGTGAAAGTAATTCAGCAACAGTTTGTTGAGTTCCTTCTAAATAACATTCACCCGATTTAGATGAGAGAACCTTCTGCCAGCATTCCTCAAACTCATCACTATAGCGATCGCCATTAACAACGTTACCGGGCTGCAAGCTTGCCGCACCATTATTTATAAAAACTTTCTTACCCAACTGAAACCAATAAGCCAGGTATTTTTTAACTTCTGTTTTAGATGCCATATTTAGATTTTGGATTTTAGATTTTGGATTTTGGATTGTGAATAAACACTTCAGGATTGGGGATTGGTAATTGGTAATTGGTAATTGGTAATTGGTCATTGAATAAATTTCTCCCCATCTCCCATCAAGAAGGTAAACGGCTACCAAGTACGCTCAGATTCAGAACATGACCTCCGGTAACTAAGTATGTAGTCTGGGCGATCGCACCTAGTTTGCGGGTTAATGAACCAAGTCGATCCCGAAAGGTTTGACCGACGGGATAGGCTGGTACTACTCCCCATCCGGTTTCTTCGGCGACAAAAATCATTTCTGCTGCAACTAGTTGTACTGTTTCTAAAAATTCTTCAACGATTTCAAGCCAGGAAATATCGTCTTTTTCGATGTGATTTGCGACCCAAGTTCCTAGAGAATCTACTAGTAAGACGGTATTTGGTTTGGTATCACTTAAAGTCGCGGATAATTCAAAAGGTACTTCTAAGGTTATCCAGGTTTGGGGACGGCGATTTTTATGCTGTATTATACGTTGCTGCCATTGTAGATCGTCGGGCGATAAGAGTGCTGTTGCTACATAGACCACTTTTTTATTAGACTGGTTAGCTAAAGCTTCTGCCCATTCGCTTTTTCCAGAGCGTGCGGGGCCAGTGACAAGGATAACTTTACTCAAAACCGTTTCCTCAGTATCTTTAATAAGGTAGGGTTGCCCCAAATTTCTGTATTTTTTACCCCAAGGGTATGATTTTTGGTTACAAATAACTTTTAATAGATAAAAATACAACAGATCGGGGTTAGTGCGACTAATGGCAAGACTTTAAAATTCAACCCTAACTCGTTTGAGCGTTGTATAACTGCACCAAGACATGAACTTTCACCGAATATTTCTATGAAAGCAGGTTTAAAGCGTATAGAGGAAACTTTGCAGGATTTGGACATTCGCGTTACAAATCCTATTGATGAGAATGGCAACGATAATGGTTCTCTTCAAGAATCTTTATCGTTTCGTATTAGTGAAAGAGCAAATGAATCTACTGAAGGTGTAACGGAATCATCTTCAAAAGAGGTTATCGAACATTCTCCCATCGACAAAGTTGTAGAAGACTTTTCAGAAGAAGATAACTCAGTTCAGACTTTTTCAGCACAAGATGAGGACATTAAAGCTCCGAGTCTTCCTAAATTCAAAACTCCTAGCTTCAGCAGTCACCGTAATGCTCCTAATCCAGCCGTGGCATCTAATGTCTTGCAAGAAATTCAACAAATTGCAACTGGTTGGCAAACTGAATTACACAAAATTTTACGACAAATTCAGGATCTTTACTTACAAGGTCCGATTGTGAATGGCTGGTTGGAATCTCACTCGATTGAACCACAACCAGAAGCCACTGCAACCCTGCGTCATGCTGAAGTCGATCGCTTGATGGACTACGTAGAAGAAATTTGCGCCCAGCAAGAAGCACAGCCCTCATCCAAATCTTCACGTACTGGCTATCGCTTGTGCGGTTTGGATGCTTCTGGTGAAGTTTGGTCCCGCCCATGTCCGCCGGAACAAGTTCCAGGGGTTAGTATGGCGATCGCCCGCTATCAGCAATTACGCCAATACCTAGAACGCAAGCAGAAATTAGAAAATCGCTTGAACCAATTAGCGGAAACTCTAGTAGTTCTACACGGTCATATTAAACAACAAAAATAAAGTTTTTACAGTTAATCAAACTCAATAAAACTTATATCCGAAAAAACTCGGTTGGTGTGTATAAAATTTTTAGTTAAGATTCTGTGCAGGCGGATATTGAATTTTAGCGATCGCGCTTTGTGAAATAGCAATAAAGCTACAATCAATTAGCGCTTTGCTTTCTCCAACTTCGGCTCTCTCTAAAATCGTAATAAAAATGCCAGACACGCAAATTTCTGCCATTATCTGTACTCACAATCGAGATAATTATCTGGGCGCTGCCATAGATAGCCTTTTGTCGCAGAATTTTGCCTTCTGCTTTGAAGTGGTAGTCATAGATAATGGCTCAAAAGATAATACCAAGCAAGTCGTAGAAAAAAGATTAGACGATTCGCGTCTTAAGTATATTTACGAGCCAGTATTGGGATTGTCTGTAGCTCGAAATACGGGTACTAAAGCTTCTAAAGGTGAAGTTTTAGCATATCTTGATGATGACGCTGTAGCAAGCGAAGGTTGGTTGCAAGTTCTCTATGAAGCCTTTGAAAGTAACTCTAAATTAGCAATTGCTGGTGGTAAAGTTACGTTATTGTGGCCGGAACAAACCCTACCACCTCGTTGGCTATCACCAGGATTAGCGGGTAATTTGGGAGCTTACGATTTAGGCGATCGCGTTGTCAAAATCGAAAACCCAGGTGACACTCCCAGAGGTTTAAATTATTCGATACGCCGCAGTTTTTTGGAGGATATTGGAGGTTTCGACATCAATCTCGGACGAGTAGGTAAAAACTTACTTTCCAACGAAGAACTGCAAATGACCGAATTAGCCCTAGAGAAGGGTTGGGAAGTAGCTTATCTTCCCGACGCTTTAGCAGCCCATAACGTCTCTCCAGAACGTCTCAAGCGTTCCTGGTTTATCAGTAGGGGCTGGTGGCAAGGTATAAGCGAATGTTACCGAGAGCAACTCGCCGGTAAAGCCGGTACGGGGCAACTACAGCGCGGTGGCGAACGGTTTATACGCGGTTTATATAAAGCATTGCAACATTATTCCGACCCAGCAGAACGTTTTGATAAGCTTGTTTATGCTTACGGTCAAATAGGTTATTTAAACGCAGCTATTCAGGGACTTCTATCAAAGAAAAGTAGATAGTGGATAGTGGATAGTGGATAGTGGATAGTTGCTAATTAATTGAACAACTACCAAATAACAACTATCAACTAACAACTAACAACTAACAACTAACAACTAACACCTAATAACTAATAACTAAAATATAATTATATGTCTTCTAAGATACCAGTTTCTGTTTTAATTCCGGCTAAGAACGAAGAAGCAAATTTACCTGCTTGTCTTGCTAGTGTCGCCAGAGCGGATGAAGTTTTTGTTGTAGATTCTCAAAGTACTGATAAAAGCATTGAAATTTCGGAAAATTTAGGTGCAACTGTCGTACAGTTTGAGTTTAATGGAGGCTGGCCTAAAAAGAAAAATTGGTCTTTAGAAAACTTACCTTTTCGCAATGAATGGGTATTGATAGTTGATTGTGACGAGCGCATTACCCCTGAATTATGGGATGAAATTGCTCTAGCCATCGAAAATGCAGAATACGGTGGTTACTATCTAAACCGTCGCGTATTTTTCTTAGGTAAATGGATTCGTCACGGTGGAAAATATCCCGATTGGAACCTGCGTTTATTCAAGCATAAAGAAGGTCGCTACGAAAACCTAAATACCGAAGATATTCCCAATACAGGTGACAACGAAGTTCACGAACACGTTGTTTTAAGTAGTAAAGTTGGATATCTGACTCAGGATATGCTTCACGAAGACTTTCGCGATCTTTACCACTGGTTAGCCAGACACAACCGTTATTCCAATTGGGAAGCTCGCGTTTACTATAACTTGTTGACGGGCAAAGGTGATGACGGCACCATCGGCGCAAGTCTATTTGGTGATGCAGTACAGCGCAAGCGTTTCTTAAAGAAAATCTGGGTAAGATTACCATTTAAACCACTTTTACGCTTCCTGCTGTTCTATATAATTCAGCGCGGTTTCCTAGACGGAAAAGCTGGATATATTTACGGACGACTTTTGAGTCAATACGAATATCAAATCGGCGTAAAACTATTTGAATTGCGTAGCTGCGGCGGTAGCTTGAATACCGTAAACGCCTCTAAAAATACCCAACCCGTGATGCCTGGGAAAGTTAGTCAGTCTGCAACTTGATGGGGAGAGAGGGGGGAGATAGGGAGATAGGGGGACAAGGAGAATTTTAACCTTTAACCTTTGACCTTTGACCTCTAACCTTAATTATTCCTAACTCCTCACTATTTCCCAATTCGCCATGCCCAATTCGCCATGCCCAATTCGCCATGCCCAATGCTCAATCCCTAATTCCCACAACATTAAATACCGAACCTTTTGTAGATTTACGTAAATACGACCAATCGGACTTTGACAGAGGACGTGCGGGTTGGTATATATTTTTCTGGTGGTTCGTGCAGGCTATTACCTTTCCACTGACTCTTCATAATATGAGCGGTATGCGTTGCGCTCTGTTACGTCTATTCGGCGCACGCATTGGAAAAGGTGTATTGATTCGCCCTACCGCTCGTTTTACTTATCCTTGGAAAGTGACTATCGGTGATTACAGTTGGATTGGTGATGATGTTGTTTTATATAGTATCGACGAAATCAACATCGGTTCCCACTCCGTAGTTTCACAGAAAAGCTATATCTGTACTGGTAGCCACGATATCAAAGATCCAGCCTTCGGTTTAAAAACGGGAAAGGTTGCAATTGGTAACGGTGCTTGGATTGCTACAGATTGCTTTGTGGGGCCAGGAGTAACAATTGGAGCAAATGCTGTGGTTGGCGCTCGCAGTACTGTTTTGACTGATATGCCGGAAGGACAAGTTTGTTGGGGTACTCCTTGTCGTCCCCGCTATGAAAGGAATCGGTAATATCAATTATCAATTATCAATTATCAAAGGGTTCGTAGTCAGGAATGCGCGTCCTTAAATAAAGCGATAAATCGCTTACTACGAACTTTTTTACATATTTGTAGTGGGAGCGTCTCGCTCCCTCGTTACATCAGTGAGCTTTCTGGCTCGCACTACAAGCTTTCAGGGATAAATTGATTGCCTTGCTCCCTATCTAAATGTATTTCAAGCATAGATTTTTTGCGATTTAGTTGCCTCATTAGCTATAATTCCCACCAAATTCAAACTATGCAAAATTTCCGTAGCTTGAATCAATTCACTTTGCTTGATTTTACCCATGCGCCCTACCATGATGATACCGTTACATAGGGAAGCCAAAATTCTAGCGTCTACAGTATCTAAAATAGATGAAGCATCTATTAATACTAGATCGTAGCTGCGCGTAAATATTTCTAAAAGTTCCTTCATCCGCCCTGACGTAAGTAATTTAACCGTATCATCTGGTACTGGTCCTGCGGTTAAAACATCTATGGCAGGATGAACAGGCTGCACGTAATCGCTCACTTTACTATTTTTTTCTTCTAATAATAGTAAAGATAATCCCCAATCGTTAGAAAGTTCTAGAATTGAGTGCAAGCAAGGTTTTCGCAGGTTGGCATCAATGACTAAAACTCGAGTATGCATTCTAGCTGCACTTACCGCTAATCCTAATGTTGAAGTTGATTTCCCTTCCCCGCTAGAAGCTGAAGTTATCATCAATGACTGACAGTGCGAGGGATACTTCAATATTTGAATATTTTGGTAAGCCATATCCAGGTTTTCATGGCAAGGTAAATGAGCGATCGCCTCTGAAAAAGATGAGTATGAATTTTGTGGCGATCGCCCGAAAGAAATTGGTAAGCCTAAGAATTTTTTCCTTTGACGAGGTGCTGGAAGTTTGGGAATTTTACCAAGCAAACGCAGATTCGTAAATTTGGTTAATTCTTGGGGGGTATAAATGGTGTCGTTAAATAGCTCTAAAATTAAAGCTAATGCGATACCCAAAACCGGGCCAGTAACTGCACCTATTAATATAAATAACAATCGAGAGCTACCAGTTTTAGCTCCTGATTCGGGTTCTTCAAGTATTTGCCAATCAAATCCCCCTTGAGCAATTTTAAGCGCTAAATTCTGACGCACTTCCATTAACTGTGCTAGGGTTTTACGGTTGGTTTCTACTTCTGGCAATAAACGGTTGTATTCGGCGATTAAAGCGGGATATTCATTCAAATTGGAACGCAGTTGTCTTTCAGATTCCATCAAACTTTTTTGATTGGCACGCAAACCCAAAGCTTCTGTCTGTAATTTAATTAAATCTTCGACTAACTTTAAATCGACTCCTGCAAGCTGCCCTTTTGTCAATAATGGCTGTACTGTATTATTGGCATCTGTTTTATCTCCCAAACTTCTTCCGGTTTCCTCTCGCAACAAAGCCAATTGACTTTGACGCTGTTGTACCAGTTTTTGTACGGTGGGAGAATTATCGGTAAACCGCTGTCTCTCCAGTGCCAAAGCCAGTTCCGTCTTTTGAATCTCATCGAGCAGCGATTGGTAACGAGTTGACTGACTCAGACGCGAAGATACCAACGCATTTTTTGGAGAAGCAGCAATTTTCTGCTCTACATTACTGTAACGAGCTTCTATATCTCGCAGTTGAGCGGTGGTAGTATCGAGCTCTTTTTTAACTGCGGCGATAGATTCTAAAAGAATTGTACTTTGTACTTGCGGGTCAACTATATTGTACTTTTTGCGAAACCTCTCTAACTTTGTCTCTGCTTCGATTACCTGTTTTTTAATTCTGGGAAGTCTTTCATTGACGAAAGCTAACCCTTTCGATAAACGGTCTTTTTGCTGTTGTTTATTAAAATCTTGATAAACTATCTGTAACGCTTCGAGTACTTTTTGTGCTTTTACTGGGTTTTTGTCTTCAAAAGATACTTCAAATACTTCTGAAGGTACTTTCCTAGTTCCCGTTCCTGTTTGTAACTGTGTAACTGTTAATGGTCCTTTTTCACCTTTTTTCCCTTTGATATCTTCTACCGTAATATTTGGGTATATCGGACGCAGCATTTCCACTGCTTTAGAGATTAATTTTTTGCTCCGCATCAACTGTAGCTGAGCAGTATAATCTACCACCTCAATATTGGAATCGGTAAAATCATTATTTGAACTATCTTGATTATTATAAGTTTTTACACTTTGATAAAGATTGGAACTGACTAACATCTGCATCGAGCTTTCGCGCATCGGTTTGATAGCTACAGATAAAAGAGTAGCAACCGACATTACTATGCTTGCGACACCCAAAATTAGCCAGCGTCGGCGATATATTATGGTAGATAGCTGTCTAATATCAACAGCTTCTTGTGGGGAGGCAATTACCATTTGCCCATTATTTAGACTAGTGTCAACCACCACTGTCATACCTCTCAAATCGAAACATTAATTTTTTTTAAGTTCAGCAAAAATCTAAATATTTCTATACACCCTGATTTGCTCTTAAAAAGAACAATTTAAATCCGTTTTATTTAGATGAATAATTTATCATATATAAGCCTTCAAATTCATAATTACTTCCCCAGACTGTGAAACTATTTACTTACAACTAACCTGCATCATATAGAGGATAACTATTTGATTTTTGAATTATTTTTGAAAAAAACGATCCTATTACAGTACGGCGTAAATAAAGCACCCATTTAAAAAGTTTGAAAGCCTTATCATACAGCATATTTAGTTTTGGTGAAGTACATTCTGACGGGCAGGGATGCCCATCCCACAAGACTTTCGGAATATAGCTTTGTACCTCATTTAGCTGCAAAGGGCTGTATAATACTTTTTACTTCTTACTTTTGACTTTTTACTTCCGCGCAGCGGTACTATGCTTTCTATTACCTGTTCTCTACCCCCCATAAATATATTTCAAAATAAAACTTGTAATTCAAACCTGATTGCTATAAATGATTCAAACTCGGGATTAAATATTGCTGTTAATCCGATATTTAAGTATAATTTTATTAGCTTGGGATTGGGTAACAAAGCTTTATAAGTCAACAAGCTTGAATATAATTATCTCAGAGAAGAACGAATATTCTTTACGAGTTTGTTTAAGAAATCTAAGTGGCCCTTACTGTTCAAACTTAATTTGTCTATTATAGTAAAATTAAATTTATTTTTTGCTTGCAGAATATTTTGAGGGTTGGATAAAAACGCAGCAATTTTAAATCGCTTATCTCCAGGATTCCAAACTGCAAAATCCGCACCGATACTATTCAAAAAAGCTTTTGCTTTACCAGAACCACCCAAGCTGTAAAATGGTACGCCCAACGCCAGGGCTGTTAATCCCAAATGCAGTTTGTACGATACAACTAAGTCAAGTGAAGCAAGAAATTCAAGTGTTGACTGAGGATCTGTATACACATGATATTTGATATTACTAGATAGTTGTTTGGGTCGCAACTCACTATTTATAGATGATGATGGTAAATATGTTTTTATAAAATGGAAAACAATATCTCTTCTGACAGATGCGATAATACCAAGCTGAAGAGCCAGCCATTTACACTGTGAAGTGTTAGGAATATTTATACCAACATTGATGGTATTATTTTTAGTATTATTTTGCTTACTTTGGCTTTTTATTTGCCAAAATTGAGATACTGACAGCAACACATCGGGATAGTCAAAAACTTCTTTTCCAAAATGGTTAATTAGAGCTTTATCTGATTCCAGTCTAACGGTACAAGATTGACACATATTTCCTTGAAAAAATTCTCGTCTCCAGTATGAAAGCGAAGCATTTCTGCCCAGCCCTTCTCCACCGATAGAAATAGGATATACGGGACAATTTTTTTCAATGCTAGCTTGATGTAAGCGGCGAAAATCTTCTTCAAAAGGTGCAGGAAATTTTTCGACAAGAAATCCACCACCACCTATAATGCAAAATTTAGCATCGCTAAGAAGTTCATTCAAAGAGTCAGTAGTTTGAAGTTGATAGCGTTTTGCTAACTGTTTATCTAATCTATAAACAACAGGCTCAACGTCTAGACTTTGAAGATATTTGGCGAATTGAATGGCCATAATATCATCGCCATAGTTACCATAATTATACGAACCCCAAATTGCAACTTTCATAATTTATGGGAATTGAGCATTGGGAATTGGGAATGGGTAATTGGGCGTTGGGCATTGGGCATCGGGGATGGGTAATAGGGAATTGGGAATTGGGAAATGGGAGTTAGGAGTAATTAAGGTTAAAGGTTAAAATTCCCCTTGTCCCCTTGTCCCCTTGTCCCCCATCTCTTCCTACTTCCCATTACCCATTACCATTAAACTGATGCTGTGTTTGATGATATTTCCAGAGTTTACCTTTACGATTTAATAATTCCTGATAGCCTCCTTGTTCTACAATTCGTCCATGTTCGAGAACTATAACTTTGTCAGCTTTGAAAATAGTAGAAAGTCGATGAGCAATTGCGATCGCAGTTCTTCCATAAGCCAATTTTTCTAAAGATTGCTGTACTAAACGCTCGCTGACTGAATCGAGGGCGCTGGTTGCTTCGTCTAAAATTAAAATTTCTGGATTTCGTAATAAAGCTCTCGCAATCGCTATTCTCTGCCTTTGTCCCCCAGATAAACGTACTCCCCTATCTCCAAGTTTTGTATCGAAACCTTGGGGTAATTCTGCAATAAATTCCGAAGCGTTTGCGCCTTTAGCTGCTTCTAAAATAGCTTTATCATCTATATCTTCTAAACCGTAAGCGATATTTTCTCGCACTGAGGTGTTAAAGATAAAAGTATCTTGACTTACCATCGCTATATTGTTCCGCAACGAAACCAAGGCTGTATTCGCGCAAGTCAACTCCATCGATTAATATTTTCCCAAAAGTAGGGTCATAAAAACGTACCAATAAATCCGCTAAAGTTGTTTTACCGGAACCGCTAGCACCCACCAAAGCTACGGTTTGACCGCGTTCGATGGTTAAATTAATATCGTGCAATACTAATTGATTTTTTTCGTAACCAAAATTGAGATTTACAAGTTCGATAGCTTGCTGTAAACCGGGGAATTTTTTTGTACCATCAGCTAAATAAGCTTTATTATCAGTTCTTAAAAGTTCTTCAACGGCTCTTAACGCTCCAGAATTCATCGCTATTACACCCCAAGAACTATTCATATGAGCGATAATCGGTAGCAAGCGAAATAACGCAAACAAAAAAGCTAGCAAAGAAACTACATTGAGAATTCCACTCGATATCAAAGTGGAAACAGCAACTAAAATCATTGCGACTAAAATTGTGGTAGCCAACGCTTCAATTAACGGTTGCAAAAGCCCGCTAATAGTACTAGCCTTCAACCAAGCACTAGCAAACTTTTGCGCTACCTGATGAAAACGCTTGCTTTCAAATTCTTGAGTCCAAAATGCTTGTACCGTGCGAATACCACCAATGAATTCTGTAGTTTTTGCTGCTAATTCTCCACCAGCAGATGTCATTTCAAAGCTGGCTTGACGCACTCTACGAATCCAATTTGATGCTGCTGCTGCTAACAGACTAAAAAGAAGTACTGTAACTATAGTTAATTGCCAAGAAATAACGAACATCGCGCAGGTGTAAGCTATGATTACGCAGCTTTTAGTTACAAAATTAATTAGTTCGTTAAAAGCAAAGCTTAGATGGCTAACCTCACCAGAAAAAGTATTTATTAATTCTCCCGAACGTTTTTGAGTATAGTATGAAAGACTAAAGCTTTGAAACTGTTTAAATATTCGTTTGCGGAGAGTATCTACCAATCCAATTTCGCATAATTTAGCGCAGTAACGCCCGAAATAGCTGAAAACTGCCCTCACCCAAACAGTAAATAATATTAAACCAGATATACGCCAAATACGTTCTTGAGCAACAGCTTCAGTTCCCAAAAATCGCATATCAAACCATTCAATACCAGTTTGCAACGGTGGCCGTTCTGGATTAGTTAATCCTTGCAGCAAAGAGGCGATCAAACCGATACCTACTGCTTCTAATGCCGCTGCCATGATTGTAAAAAATACGGCTATCATTGCAGTGCGTAACAACGGTTGAAATGCCTGTACAATCAGATAGTTTTCTTGCCAAAAACTAGTAGTTACAAAAAATTTGCGAATAGAAATTGGTAGCTTAATTTGCATTTATATCTAATTTTTGATGATTAAATAGCCTGCTGTAAAAACTTCATATTATTACAGGCATAAAATTCGGCAGACGGAAATTAGTTAATCGAGAAGAATAAGTATTATACATGATTATTAAAAAAAATTACGTATTCCTCATACCCCCCAACCCAATTAGTACTGCCAAATTTTATGAACGCTGTAACTTATCAAATTTAGACAATACAAAAAAACGCCAACCATTTTGTAATTGGGAATTCACTTTAAATATCAAAGTAATCAACTGCCAAGATTTTCGATAAGGTTTATACTTAGCAAAAAATTTCAAAGCAGAAATTATATGTATCAGCGTTAGATAGTTAAATTTTGAACGACTACTTGAGCGTTGATATAAATGCAGTGCAGATACTTCCGGTTGAAATAAAACTCTGTAACCATTTTGCCAAGCATCTACACATAAACTGACATCTTCAAAATACAAGAAAAACCGTTCGTCAAATAAACCACAACGCTCGACATACTTACCAGATACCATCATAAAAGCCCCAATAGCCCAATTAATTTCTATCGGTTTTCTGGGAGAAGGCATACTAGCATAATAATAATCAAATGGGCACAGAATATTCTGCAACTTTTCCCCCAATAAATATTTGCATAGCAAAAAGTTAAAGGTAGGAAATCTGCGAATTGAAGGTTGAACTGATTTGTCAAGATAAAGTAATTTAGGACAAACAATTGCGATATCTGGTTGGGAATTTAAAGTCGCCTCCAGACAAGAAACTACTTTTGGTTTAAATGTTACGTCTGGATTTACTAAAACATAAGTCTTGCTTGGTAAAGCAGCAACAGCCCTATTATTAGCAACCCCAAAACCTAAATTAATTTCTCCTTTTTTACCTATAAATATGTGTGGATATTTCCGAGAAAAATCATCCAGAATTTGCGGACTGTTATCCTTAGAGGCATTATCGTAAACAATAACTGTACCCCTTCCTGGATAAAATGCCTCAACCACTTCGATGCATGATTTAATTGCACCTCTCAAAGTTCTGGCTGAATTATAAGAAACTATTACAAAAGTTATATCACTTTTCGGCATCATGGTAAACACACCCGTATCCGTATCAAAACGATGCAGCTAGTAAAAATACACTTAATATCTTGTGCTTTTTAGGCTAAACCAATTTAATAACTCCTATGCAAAATTATCTAAAAATAAATCGTAGCTTGAGTCAAAATTTTAACCCATTTTGGGAGTTTTTCGGCTTTTGCTTTTTTGGTAAGTAAAATTCTTTAGGATTAAATTACAATCTAAATCGTGTATATATTGCATCCACCAAAAGTTGTAGATTTCACTATCAGGCTTTTGCAATAGTTACTACAGTTACTACCAATTTAGATAATCTATAAGTAGTCCACTGTACAGAATTAAGGTCAACTTTTAAGTTATGAGAGTGATTTTTTTGCTCCCAGATTATATTGACCCGATTTATTACACATCAAATACTAATGTTAAGTAATGCAATAAAAAGAATTGTCACAGGTGAGTTGACTTAATTAAGTAAATAAACTTATCATTGGCTAATATTTGATAAATATTGGATAAAGTAGTAGTATAAATACTTAATTTATTAAAATCAGTTTAAAATTTTGCTGGTATAACTGCGATCTGCTCGCAGCAGCGCTTCACTATCGCAATTAAACGTTTAGACAGATTTATTATATGGAAAATGCGATTGTAAGAAATATTGAATGGAAGCAATTTGATTTATAAACAAGATTTATTTGCAGCTAAAAATTCATTGAGAAGTTTCGCAATACTTTAGTGCTATCTATTATTAATCGTCAGTAATTACTGATTCTTAGCTATGGTTATTAAGCAAAAACCAACGTCAGTAAGTTTTGCATCGTATCCTGACTCAGAAAAGCTAATAAAAGAAAAAGCTTTTGTCAACAAAAATTCTTGTAATTATGATTTGGGTTATAAAATCAAGTTAAAGGGTGAAAAACTTTTAGTTAAGCTAACTTGCAAACGGGAGCATATGCATTTACTTTCTAATAGAAGCGAAGCATTTTTAGCTGACTGGCTGCAATTTTCTCCTGCGACAATAGTACAGATAGATTCACGGATTGAATTAGAGAAGCTTCAAATGTGGGCTAATCAATGTAAAAGGTGTAAAAAAGCAGTCTTTTTGCGTTTATCTAAAAAAGAAAAATTTTCTGAAAGCTTTAACAATTTATCTAATAATTTGAATAAGCTCAGTTGGTTTATAAAGCGGTGCTTAGATATTTTCGGAGCATTAATATCAATAGTTATGCTTGCTCCAGTATTTATTATTTTAGCCTTATTAATCAAGGTTTATTTTCACGAACCGATATTAAAAACACAATGGTGTATTGGTAAGCAAGGTAAATTATTTAGCATCTACAGATTCGGTGCAAATCTGACAGAATTGAATTTGAATGGTTTGAGCAAGTTGCCCCAATTACTTAATGTTCTCAAAGGTGAAATGAGCTTTGTGGGAAGGTTTCCTTGGAGTTTAGCCGAAGTAAAAAAAATGAGCTTATCAGAACAACAATTAGTTAATGTTTCACCTGGCATTGCAGCGATAATTATAGGTGGAAAACAATAAAGAAGGGAACGGCGCATGGGTAACAGGGAACAGTGGTAAGAAGAAAATCTACACCCTTAACCTTCCGCAAAATCCAAAATTAGAAAGGTGAATTATGGAAGTAAGTAGAGCAGCTACACTTGCAATAAAAAACTTAGAATATCATCGAGTTGGGAAATGCAACATATGTGGTAAATCTACTATTTTCATCTGCATTGATGCAAAAACAGTTCGGAATAATATGTACTGTCCTTTTTGTAAAAGTTCATCGCGGAAAAGACACGTAGCAAAATTATTTATTAATAAAGTTATTCCTGATGTTTATAGTCTTGCAGAAGTTTCATCAAATAAGAATTTAGATAATCTAGATAAATTAAACATCTATAACGCTGATGTAAACGATGCTTTTTATCAAGCCTTACATTCAGCCACATCATATTACTGTTCTAGCTATGTACCCAACCTAGAAATAGGAACAGAAATTCACGAACAAGTATTTTGTCAAGATTTAGAAAAATTGACTTTTGAAAAAGAAAAGTTTGACGTAGTAATTACAGAAGATGTATTTGAACATATCAGAGATTATGAGAAAGCTTTTCGAGAAGTATATCGCGTATTAAAAACAGGTGGATATCATATTTTTACCATTCCCTGCTTTTTTGATAAACCCACTTTGGTTCGGGTTGACACTTCGGGAGAAGAAGATATCTATCTATTACCCCCAGAGTATCACGGAGACAAAATTCGCGGTAAAATTCTTGCATACAGAACATTTGGAATCGACATTTTTGAAAAATTAGAAAAAATTGGTTTTGAAACTACAGTTGATTTCTCTAATTATCTAGATAGAAACTACGGAATATTTGATAGTTATGCTTTCTGCTCTAAAAAAGTAGGGAATGGGAAGTAGGGGGAGATGGGAAGATGGGGAGACAAGGAGACAAGGAAAAATTATTTTCTAACTCGCTACTCACTACTTACTACTTACTACTCCTAACCACTATCAACTATCAACTAACTGGTAACTGAAAATGAATTCTTTAATCCTGAGTACCTTTGATATTAGTGGCGGAGCAGCGAAAGCAGCATTTCGGTTGCATAATGGACTGAAGGATATAAATATAAATTCGCGAATGCTAGTTGAATATAAAACTAGTAGCGATGATACCGTTATTACAAATACGAATAAATTAGAAAAGTTTCTCAATCAAATGCGACCTACTTTGGATAATTTACCATTAAAATTTTATCCAAAACACGATTATGGAACTTTCTCTCCACAATGGTTTCCAGATTTAATTAATTCTAAAATAAAGCATCTGTCTCCAGATATAATTCCAGATATAATTAATATCCACTGGGCTTGTGGCTATCTTAAAATTGAAAGTATTGCCAAATTTAAACAACCACTAATTTGGACTTTGCACGATATGTGGGCATTTACCGGAGGTTGTCATTATAGTTTAGAGTGCGATCGCTACACTAAAACTTGCGGAAGTTGCATTCAACTTGATTCCCAAAAAGAGCATGATTTATCGCACTGGGTATGGAAGCGTAAAGCTAAAGCATGGCAAAATCTCGATTTAACAATTGTCACTCCCAGTCATTGGCTAGCCAAAGCTGCACGACAAAGTTCTCTATTCAAAGATTATCCCATCAAAGTAATTCCGAATGGCATTGATATTCAAAAATATAAACCAATTGACAAAAAAACTGCGAGAGAATGGCTGAATCTTCCTGTAGATAAACAGTTAATTTTATGCGGTGCTGCGAAAAGTAGTTATAGAAGAAAAGGAATTCGTTTACTTGAAAAATCCCTAAAATTTTTAAGCAAAATGGGTTACAAAAACAAGGTAGAATTAGTTGTTTTTGGTTCCTTACAACCCAGCGAACTCGATAACACCGATTTCAAATGTCATTATATGGGTAATCTTCATGATGATATATCTTTGGCACTAATTTATGCCGCAGCAGATGTTTTCGTTGCTGCTTCAATTCAAGATAATTTGCCCAACACCGTAATGGAAGCTTTAGCTTGCGGTATACTCCATGCGTTGCTTTCAATATTGGCGGAATGCCCGATATGATTGAACATCAAGCCAACGGTTATTTAGCTCAAGCTTTTGAAGTAGAAAGTTTAGCTAAAGGTATTGCCTGGATATTCTCAAATAATTATCCGCAAAAAATTCGCGCTCGCGCTCGTGAAAAAATAGAACAAGAATTTACACTAGAATTACAAGCAAGACGTTACTCTCAGCTTTTTAAGGAAATAATTAATCAAAAAGGTTTGTAGTATTAATTTTTCCCATTACCAATTACCCATTCCCAATTCCCAATTACTTATATATATTGTGGGAGCATCAAGTGAATACTAACGCAAAAATTCAACAGCCACAAACTAACTACTTTTTTTATACACTAATCTTTTATACAGTACTAATCCTATATCTATTTCCTTACAATGTAGAACTTCCCCACGCTAAAATATTTTTGCCTTTACTGGCTATAGTTCTATTAGTACAACTTTTTTTCTATAAAACTCAATTATTAATTATAGATATTTTGCTCGTATGCTCAATTTTGATTGTTACCTTTATTAATTTTTCAACATACCATTTATTTAGATATAGTTTACCAATCTGCTTAATGCTTATTGGTTTCAGCGGTTGTCCGCAAATACGCATCAAACGTAGCTACTTAATCGGATTATGCTGGCTAGCAACCGTAACTTTAATCTATCAAATGGCAATATATCGAAGAGTAGAGTTTGATGGCAGCGCCAGAGTTTCTTTAAGTAATGGAGATCCGAACGTATCTGGTTTATTTATGTTATTATTCTTTTTCCTTTCTTGCAAAGCTAAATTTAAACCAGGTATTATTTTAGCTTTAGTCTCTACTGTATTTTTCTTGAGCAGAAATTATTTTCTTAGCCTGCTAATTTATTTACTAATTATTTTCTGTGAAAAGAAATTTATCAGAATAGCAAGTCAAATAAATTTTACTTTTTTCTTTATATTCTCAAACATTTTTGGATTTTTAATAGGAGAATATTTTTTAAATTTTGTTGAAGTAGGTTACGCATACGATACAAGTGCAAACCGCTTATTCTCTTTTAACGATACGTCAAATTTAGCTAGATTTGAAGCTAACAATTTTTTAATTACATCCTATCAAAATGATTGGACTTTAGCATTGAAAGGTTATGCAGGTAAATACGATGAAGTATTTAAAAACGTTGGTTCCTTAATTCATAATTCATTCTTAGAGGTAATTGCCTACATCGGCATTCCTCTAGGAATTCTTTACTTTTGTGCAATTTTAAAAACAATAGGTGGGTACTATACTCCACAAAATTATAAGTTTATCTTTCCCTATTTATTCTTTTGTTTATTCTTACATAGCGGACTTCAAGGGCTTGCTCCTTTACTTTTCGTCAGTATTTTAGCAATGTCAGTTGAACAGTGAGCAGTGAACAGTTATCAGTTACCAGTGAACAGTTACCAATCAACTCCTAATTCCTAACTCCTAATTCCTAACTCTTAACTATATCAAAAAGGATGCAGCCTAAAATATCAGTTGTCACACCAAGCTTTAATTCCGAAAAAACTATTGAAAAAACTATTTTGAGCGTTATCAATCAACAGAGAATATATCCTTTAGAGTATATCGTAGTTGATGGAGGTTCTACAGATAATACTCGTGAAATAATTCAAAAATATGCAAAAAATATAGATAAACTTAAATTGAAAGTCAAACTTAAACTTAAATATATATCCGAACCAGATTCCGGTGCTTACGATGCAATGAACAAAGGAATTAATCTTGCTACCGGAGAGATTATCGGTATTATTAATTCCGATGATTGGTACCTTGAAAATACAATCAAAACAGTAGAAGAAGAATTTGATCGGCATCCAGATATAGATATATTATATTCGCCCATCGAGAACTACTATCAAGGTAAATATATCGCTACCTTTATTCCGGGAGAATTGGAAAAACTATCGATTCGCTTTACTTTAAATCACCCATCTTGCTTTATTAAAAAATCGGCTTACATTGCAGGGGGTTTGTATGACTTAAAATATAAAATCGCCGCCGACTACGATCTGATTTTACGCTTATTTAATAATGGATTTAAATTTCATTCTATCAAAACTCCCTTAGCAGCCTATTCTCTCAATGGAATGAGTTCGTCACCCTTACCTTGGGATAGAGCAAAATTGATCGAAGAATGTTGGAAAATAAGTAATAAGGCATCTAATAATTTTCCACAAGTATCGGAGAAAGAACGGACAAAAGCCTACATAGCATGGATTATAAACGAAGTATTTGCATTACCAGCAAGATATTTTTTCAAACCACCTACCGCACGCAAAATAAAAAGTATTATTCAACTGTTTACAAAAAAATCTGCATCTGGATATGGAAAATGGTAAAGTATTATGTCAAAAATATTATTTATTTGTGCCCATGCTCCTACTAATTTATATCCTCAAGCAGGGCAAAAGATAGCTTTAACTAATTTGAATAAATATCATCTTGATAATACAACTGTTGATATCGTTGTTATAGCGAATAAAGCAGAAATAAATGCTGCTATAGATTTAGTGGGTAAATATAAAAATAACCTTTTTGCCTATCCTCTTGAAAAGTCAGATAAAATAATTAGCTGTTTAACTAACTTATCTATTCCTTTTAAATTTTCTACCCGTTATCAAAAACCTGTAGTTCAAAAATTGCAGGAATTATTAGCAAAAAATACTTATAATGCGATTCATTTTGAATATTCTCATGCTGCGGTTTACTTAGATTTAATCAGTGATTTAATCAAAAATAAAATTAAATCTAAAAATACTTGCACCATTATCAGCATACATGATGTCGTCTCTCAATCTTTTTTACGAAAATCTCAAAACAATATTATATTGGGTATCGAAGTAGCCAGATTATTTAAATTTGAAAAAAAGCTTTATTCCGAAGTAGATGAATTATGGGTTTTATCAACAAAAGACCGCAATATTCTTACTTCTTTATTTACCATACCAGAAAATAAAATTCTTATCAAACCTCCCCAATTGAGTCACTTTATATATAAAATCGAACGTAATGTAGAGAACATTGAGAAAAAAAGTTTGTTATTTTGGGCTGCAATGAATCGACCTGAAAACGAGAAAGCAGCTATAATTTTTATTCAAAAATGCTTTACAAACCTGCTTAAAATAGACCCCGAATACAAATTATATATTGTCGGTTCCAACCCTTCCCCAAAAATCAGAAAATTTGCCAGCGAGAATATTATCATAACTGGATTTATAGAAAACCCCACGAAATTTTTTGAAAAAGCTCAAATAGGCATAGTACCTTTACTTCAAGGTGCGGGAATCAAACTAAAGACATTAGAAATGCTTCAAGCAGGTTTGCCAGTTATTTCAACCAGTATCGGTGCTGAAGGGATAGAAACATCAACAAATATATTTATTAACGATAACTTTGATGACTGGGTAAATATTATTATAAACGAGAGCGTGCGGAAAATTAACCATCGATAAATTATCGCGTTAGTGGGAATTAGCCTCGTATTCATGCACCATCAAAACCGCCATAAACCATACAATATGACTCGAAACTAATTGAAATTTAATTGGCGATCGCCCGACATCGGATTTTCTTTGTTGCACTTTTAAGTTAAAATTAATAATTCGGTTTGGTTTAGCGCAATATTTCTGCCTAAGTATGGTTCGTTATACTCTCGTTCAAAGTCCAGAAATCATCCTTACTGTTCCCGGCAAAGATTCCGATAAAGCTCGTGAAAAAGCAATGGATAAGCTGATGGAAATTATGGAAGCGGGTGATTTACCTTCCGAACTCGAAGAAGGATTTGGTCCTCAACAATTGATTGAAGTGAAAGAACCGTCAATGGATAGTGCTAGCGGTGAAGATACGATTATAGAAGCAGTTCAGCTTTTGAGTAATCTTGCAACTCTAAAGCTGAAAGTTCAAGACACGCGCGCCGAAGCTTTAGAAGTTCGTAAGTTAGTTGACATCCTTTTTTCAGATCAATCCGTCAGCGAGGAAGAAATTTCCAGCCTCAAAGAAGGTTTTAAAGCTCTGAAAAACTTTGCTCAAGCTAATTTACGCTATAAAGATGCGCGAGAGAAAGCCGAACAAGCTCGTCAAGTACTCGATCAAGCTTTGAAGTCTCCAGATAATTAGCTTGCTTCGATCAAAAAATTAGGAGTCAGGAATTAATATCCCAACTCCTAACTCTTTAAAGGTTAAAGGTTAAAGGTTAAAGTTCAAAAGTTTAACACTCCTAACTATTAACTTCTAACCCTAACTCCTAACTCCTAATTCCTAATTCCTAACCTCATACCTTAACTTTATTTGCCGAAGATTTTCCAGCCTCGGTTGCATCATCTGCATCAATTCTTTCTCTACTCACCTTGTAGTACTGTTGATAATTACTTTGAGAAGTAGGTGTGGACTCTTTAGATTTATTCGCTACCAAACCTAAAATAGGAGTACCGCTAACTTGAAGTTCCTCTAACGCCTGTGCGAATGCAGTGCGTTTCAATTTACCTAAACCAGCTACCAACATAACGCCATTAGTATTTGCTGCCAATAAGTTAGCATCAGCGAAACCAACTATAGGCGTAGTGTCATAAATTACTAAATCAAAGCTGCTATGTAGTTCGTTCATTAAGTCCTGCATTTTCACAGACGCTAACAATCTAGTAGAGTCTGGTGGAACCGGGCCAGCAGCCATTACATACAGATTATCTTCAAGGGGGGAGCGTTCAATCACATTGCTCCACTCCAATTCAGAAGAAATAATATCCGTTAAACCCTGGATATTCATCAATCCTACACGGTTGTGTATAGTAGGACAGCGGAGATTTGCATCCACTAATAAGACTCTTTGTCCCATCGCTGCTGCGGCCAAAGCTAACTGTATAGCAACAGTAGTTTTACCGTCTTCTGGTGTTGCCGAACTAACTACAAGCGAACGAATCGGTGTATCCGAACCCAGAAGAAGAATATTGGTGTAAAGAGAGCGAAAAACTTCAAAAAAGGCGGCGCGTGCTGTTTGATGAACTCCACTAGCTGCTCCATCTTGCTTGCTACTAGCTGCAAGTTCTTTGCTGAAAGGAACTACCCCCAATAACGGTAATCTAGTAGTTTCTTTCAAATCTTTAGAAGTGTAGAAAACATTGCTCAACTTGTCTACAATTAAAGCAGCACCCACACCCAATAACAAGCCTAAAGCTCCACCCAAAGCTAAGTTTTTTCTAGCACTTTGTGACATAGCTTCAGGATTTTCAACTTTAGTAAGTTGAGGATCTAGTAACTTCCAAGGCTGCTGTTTTTGAGACTTTTCAATTTCCAGGGCTTGCTGCTTGGTTAAAAACTGGTTTAGCCCTGTGGTAGCAATCTGTAACTCCCGCTGAATATTTTCGTAATCGCGGGTAACTGTTGCCAAATTTCTCAGTTCTGCATTGAGCTTATCTACCTTGTCACCTAAAGATAGATCGCGAGCATATAACGTTTGGATGCGACTTTGAAATTCTTGTTGAACTCGCTGTTCTTCTGCATTCAGCATTGGAATCAAATTCGCTTTCCTTTGCCGTAAAGTCTGCATAGTTGGATTGATATCCGTAAATTTAGCAGACTCCGTTTTGACCTCAATCTCAACTTTCTGGATTTCGTCTAAGATTTTTTGGTAGCGAGGATTTTCACTCAGTATCGAATTACCTGCCCTCTCCGCTGGCTGCTGCGCTAATTCCTTTTGTAACTCCTTATACTGAGCCATCATTTGTTCGTACTCTACCCGGTTGCTTAATCGCTGTTGCGTCAAAGTAGCAATTTGACCGGACACTTCAGTTGCTTTCTGTGCGGGTTCAATCAGGTTGTTCACGCTTCGCAGCATTCGCAATTTATTTTGCAAGTCTTTAACCCGCTGTCTTAAGCCACCTTTAGTGATTCGTCCTTGAACAAATTTAATAGCCTGATTAATGTCTTCCTGTCGTTCCTTTAAGCTGTACTCTAAATAAGATTGAGCAACTTCGTTTAAAACATCACTCACTAGTTGCTTGTCTGCGGCTACATATCCTACCGTTAAAATATTTTTCTGACTGGAGGCAATAATTAAACCCTTAACAAATGATTCGTATTCCAGATTTGGATACTTCGTCTGAAGCTTTTCTACAACTGAATCAAGTACTCGCGGGCTTTTTAAAACTTTAATTGTTGTTGCAATATCTTTTTCCGACTCCGGAAGTGCGATCGCATCCTTAGAACCCAAGGTTTGAGGTACGTTTGATATAGCTTTACTTTCCCCAGTCACGGGTTCAGTTAAAATCTCAAACTGACCCTGATATATCGGAGGATCGGTTTCTGCTTTCAACACCGCAGCGGTTGCTACTACCCCGGTACAACCAACAATTAATAATGCACGCCGTCGCAGAGCCGCTCCAACTTGCCCTAAATTCAATCCACCTTCTTCAGCTTCATTCAAGGGGCTACCTGCTTGAGAAAAGAGGTAAGAATTTTTATCTGACTTCAACATAGTCATAGTAAATTAAAATTACTTAATATAGATAGACGTAATTTGTAGCTTTCATTACCTAAAGACACCATCGCTAGACGGTTTACTTTAATGTTTTGACAACAGCGATGCACCCTATATTTCTCAAGAAGTTAACAAAATACGACCGACTGTCTCCAAGCTATCCCTATTGGTTTGTTAACAACCTACCCGACAGATATACCACCCTGTTGAAGTATTGAAGATACCAGTCTACGGCTCGCGATGCACTATGAGTCCAGTAGCATTACTTAGTCGATGCTTGTCGATTCATTTACAAGTGTAATAAATTATAATTAAAATTTCACTACTATTTCTATAAAATACACAAATTCAGTTTCCAATACAGTGCTTGCATCCCAAAGTTTAGACCCCATCCGATAGCCAGTAAGATAATTTATCTTTATAATTAACTTAGTGTATTATTACTCTATTAACTTTGTTTTTTCCGGACAAAACTTATTGTTAATAATTTTACCTATTTTTATTTTCTCTCAACATTCAAACATCGAATTTTACTCTGTGAAATAATTAGTAATTGATAAATGCAAATTATGTAGGCAAGTATTAAGTGCGATTCAGTATAAGGTAGTAACAATTATTGCCCACACTCTTTTCTGTCACAACGTGGCGCTTTACATATAATACAAAGATTATTTAAAGAATATATGTTTAACATCCAATTAAATTGAAGCTAGTGCAAACTAACGTATAGTTTTTTGATAGAAAATAGCTAAGTTCACAACAATAAAATTTTATATATCAACTTGCAGGCTCAGAAATCAACTTACAGTATTTAAAACCAATTAATCTGCTATCAAATAATATAAACAAATAAAAAACCTTCCTACTATTAGAAAGGCTATATATCGCAAAAAATATTTTTTCAATCTTAATAAACTGGGGTGCTAGGATTCGAACCTAGGAATGGCGAGACCAAAACCCGCTGCCTTACCACTTGGCGACACCCCATTAACTTTACTCTAGTAACTATAACAATAGGGTCGGGCAGTGTCAAGTAGTTTCATGTTGATTTTCTAAAAAAAGCATCGTTAACCGCTACTAGGGAGCGAGACACTCCCACTACCATTGTTTGACCTAGCTTTGATTAATTTAGTGAAGTACCACTCACGAAATACTACCAAAATAGTAAGTATACGGCGATTGCAGGCTTTATTTCTTGAATACCAATTAATGTTGTTATTATGTTGGGGTTACTTTTACTAATTTCGATCTCAAAACAAACTCACAACTATCGTTTGTGCAAAGAACAGCAAGTTTATTTTTCTCAATTATCTTATGTCATTTAGCAGGTCAGGCATCAACCTTAGCGTGTTTTTTTTGTCTCTAAAAGATTTTATTTTAGACAGATTCAAGCTGCAAAAGCATAAAACCCATGATTTTACTGAGTGTGTACCTGGAACAGACTACGTATTTGAAGTTGCAGAAAATCTTACAACAGCTTACATGACAGCGCGGGGTAAAGGTGTCAAAGCTGACGACTATATAGTTTTACAAATCGGCTCGGAATCTTATCGATATCAAGTAGAACAAATTGACTATTACTCGAACCCACCTGATATGTGGATGGCTTTAATCAAAAAAGTCACGAACGATTAACAAGTAGTTAACAATAACGCATCTTTATTTTATAACTATATACATATCGCCAAAGAAATATTCGTATATCAAACTAATTAATACTTTTTCTATTACTATCTACTAAGAATACTAAGCTTCTATACAATTACACATTTCAATTTTACATTAACTTTATATATATGTTAACTTCATAAATTATCCGGAATTAGTTACCCATACTTACGTATATCTTTTAAGATTATACTTAATTGCCTACAGAGCTATACAGGGCTACCTAAAGCAAACATCTACCGCTACATACAGCAAGTTGCACTCTTGTAACCGATGCCTTTTTGACTTAAATTCTCGGATCGGGGAAAATAATTTGGGTCAAATCTGTTAACGTGCCATGTTCTTTTTACTTATTCGTGCTTCAGCTAATACCTGATAGCTTGATAATGAGTACAAGTATCTACCAATAGTTATTTGGGTAACAACAAATATCAGGACATCTAAAACGATAAACTGTCTTGTAAGCTACTTGATATATCAAGTGATATCACTTATGTTAAAAAAAGTTTGATACAGGTTGCAGAGGAAAAATCAACAGATTAGAAAAAGGAAGTGTCCTACAATGATAACTTCAACAACAGATTCCATGATTTCGGAAAAATCTATAATAGTATCTGTGAAAAATCAAATTTCTTCCGATCTTGGTGGTGAAGCGGTGATTTTAAACATGAACACCGGAACTTACCACGGTTTGAATGAAGTGGGTGCTTTTGTATGGAACTTGATTGATCAACCGCAAGTCGTAAAAGATATTCAACAAAAGCTTTTACAAGAGTACGAAATTGAAGCTTTAATTTGTACTAAAGATTTGTTTGCACTGCTTAACGATTTGCACGGTGAAGGGTTAATTGAAGTTAAGAATTAAACGCCTGTGTAATTGTTTTAAATTTCTAGGTGTAATAGGTGCTTTCGATTAACTTCCGTATTTTACTTTCAGTTATCAGATTAGATTAGAACTGTGGTTTCTACCGTTTCGAGTTTTATTAAAAAAAGTTAGTTTACTCAAACTGTATTTAGGTCACGTATATTAAACCAAATTTCTGTCAGTAAAGTTATTTCGGCTGTAAATATAGCTACTTGCTATACACTTAGGCAATCAAAGTATTTCACACTATCGCGTTTACTACTAAGGTGTTGATGAGTCGTTGTGCTTGTCTTCTTGAACTTACAGGTATTATTTTCTGAGTAAGTAAAACTTTCTGGCTCATGCTGGGATTAAATACAAGAAAAGGGTTGTAATTAATTCCGTAAGTAAACCTTTAACGATTTATCTCACTACCATCTCTCGAAGGAATCAGATTATGAGCGGTATCGTAGGTATTTGCTACCTGGATAAAAGTCCTGTAGAACAACAAAATATAGCGCGAATGATTGATACATTGGCGCATCGGGGACCTGATGGTGCAGACATCTGGGTAGATGGTTCTGTGGGCTTAGGACACCGGATGTTATGGACTACTCCTGAGTCTTTGATAGAAAAACTGCCTTTAGTCAATCAAAGGGGCGATATAGTTCTTACTTCTGATTGTCGCATAGATAATCGCGAAGAGTTGATTGCTGCATTACAGTTAAATAATCGTTCCTCCGAGAAAATTACTGATAGTGAATTAGTTCTGGGTGCCTATGAGAAATGGGGTGAAGAATGTCCGGAACATTTGTTAGGTGATTTTGTCTTTGCCATTTGGGATAAGCGAAAACAGACTTTGTTTTGTGCTAGAGATCATATGGGGGTTAAGCCATTTTATTATTTCCATCAGCCGGGTAAACTGTTTGCTTTTGGTAGCGAGATAAAAGCGCTGTTATCTTTGCAGGATGTACCGCGAAGGCTGAATGAAATTAAGGTAGGCGACTATCTAGCATCAAATTTTCAAGATAAAGTTGAAACCTTTTATCAAGATATCTTTCGTCTTCCACCTGCGAGTTGTTTAACTTTAAATCGGAAAGGATTGCAAATTCGTTCTTATTGGTCTCTCGATCCAGAGCGCGAATTATGTTTAAGTTCTGATGAGGAGTATGCAGAGGCATTGCAGGAAATCTTTGCAGAATCAGTACGGTGTCGGTTGCGTAGCGCTTTTCCTGTAGGTTCTCATCTCAGTGGTGGACTGGATTCTTCTTCTGTCACCTGTATGGCACGGAAAATTTTAGAAGAAAAGAATTCTAAGTTACATACTTTCTCTAATATATTTGATACAGTTACTCAATGTGACGAACGCCCTTTTATCGAAGCTGTACTTGCTCAGGGCGGAATGAATCCTCACTACGTCCACGGCGATGAACTCGGACCTCTATCAGACTTAAAACGAATCTTTAAATATCACGACGAAGTATTTTTTGGTCCCACTCATTTTCTAGTTTGGGTAGCCAACCTTGCAACAGAGAATCAAGGTATCCGAATTGTACTTGATGGCTTTGACGGCGATACCACAATTTCTCACGGTGATGGTTATTTTACCGAACTAGCACACAAAGGACAATGGGCTGCTTTTGCCAAGCAAGCGAATGATATTGTTCAACGTGCGGGGGGTGGTTCACCTTTAAATATTCTGAGGAGTTCTGGTCTTACTTATGTAGAAGACTTAGCACGAAAATCAAACTGGCTTGGTTTTGCCAAAGAAACTCGTCAGATATCCAAATACTTTGATATCTCCCAGCAACAGATTCTTGTGCAACATGGCTTAAAGCCATTGATTCCTGAGTCTGGGCGGCTAGCTTGGCGAAAACTACGCGGACACAATGAGCCGATGCTTAACGCCAATTGGCTATTTAACCGCAGCTTTGCTCAAAAAATCGGCTTGAAAAAACGTATTAAGGCTTTAGATGAATCTCAGTCTCATCTTCCCGTGACAGAAAGGGAGTATCACTGGCGTTATCTAACTTGGGGCTTAGTCGGGTATGCGATGGAGACGTTGGATAAATCATATGCAACCTTTTCAATCGAAGCCCGTCATCCATTCATGGATAAACGATTAATTGAATTTTGTCTCTCCTTACCGCCGCAGCAAAAGCTCAACCAAGGATGGACTCGCTTAGTTATGCGCCGTGCCATGCAGAATATTCTTCCCGAACAAGTGCAGTGGCGACAAACTAAATCTAAAATGACTGCTAGCTTTATACATGGGCTACTCAATCTAAACCGTCAGGTGTTAGATGATTTGATGCAAAATCACCTTGAGCCAATCGCTACCTACGTAGATATAAATGCTCTGCGTCAAGGCTATGAAAAATTGACATCTAGTAGCAAGATTGGTTCTTATGAAAATTCCATATTAATTGAAATATGGAAAGCAGTTACCCTTAGCTTCTGGTTGCGTCACAGCCAGATTGAGTATTAAAACAGGTGCATCCCCAATATATATCTAACTTCTATTTGTATTATTATCTCATTTCTATCTGTACTCTTATTAAAGCGGGGTATTTCCCAAAAGGAGTACCTCTATCGCGAAACACAAACAAAAACCACAGGAATTCAAACAATGAAGAAAACTTACGAAGCACCCAAACTCACCAACCACGGTACAGTAGCTCAAATGACCAATTTCTTTGGTAAAGGAGATGGAGACACTTTAATTGGTCCAGGTCCCAATGATGACACAGGTAACCCTGGTGGTTCCATCGATGCTTGTGCAACATTCGACCAGGGCAACTGCTTCGGTAAAGATAATTAATTAAGTTTATGAAAGAAGCAAGCTGTGCAAATTTGACTGCAACTCGAATGTACATTAAAGGCTTACTTCTGACAAATTCAGCATTACCGAACAAGTTCTAATCTAATATGAGTACAATACTCATGCTTCAGGGAATTCATCTAATTTGATATCTGTATCTACCATCGAGAGTTCAAAGTCTGAATCAATTCACTTTGATAAAAGACTTTGAACCTCGACACCTAACAAAGCAATGTCGATTAATTCGTACCAATTTATTTGCTTGAGAAGTCAAAGTAAGCAATTGTAAATTCGACTGCAACTCGAATGTACATCTAAAACTTAACTCTGACAATTTCAGCATTACCGAACAAGCTCTAATCTGTCCTCAATATAGCATTAATTAATTAAGTTGCAGGTGTAATTAAATACGTCTGGCTACTGCGTGATGTCTTTTTTTAGAAGTTAATTGAATTTAACATCCTACTTAAGACAGAAAAATCATATTTTTATCTAAACAATATCCTTACTTTCTACCTCTTAAGCAAGATGTAATTTACCAATTAAATATGTTCACCTATTCTGCCTACAATCTTCGTATTGACTCTGAAATTTTCTTCTCCGAACTTGTAACTTCTCAGGAGGACTTAAGCCGAATCGAACAACTACCCCAAATAATCATACAGCAACGTGAAATCAATCGCTCAGAAATTAAAAATGCGAATGGTGGCGATCGCTTTGTAGGATATTTAGAAATAAATAAATTACAGTCGTGTAGGTTTTTAGTAGAATTTGGTCGCAAGATTGTGATTGAGCCTGTCTTAGGAATCGCAGACAATATTATTCGTCCCTGTATTCTCGGTCCGATATTTAGCGTACTGCTGAGGCAAAGAGGACTGCTGGTTGTCCATGCTAGTTGTGTTGGTATTGATGATGAAGCTGTTGCATTCCTTGGAAATTCAGGATGGGGTAAGTCAACCTTGGCTAATGCTTTTTATAACCAAGGATATCCCCTACTTACCGATGATGTAATGGCAATTGAGATTAACAAAGGAAATGAAAGCAATGCAATTACTTTTCCTGCTTATCCCTGTGTGAAACTGCTGCCAGATTCGGCTGCCAGTTTAGGATACGATTTTGAGGAACTAGCTGTAATTAACTCAGGTTTACTCAAGCGTCATAACAGTCTTACTGAAAAATTTGTACAAAAGCCTTTACCCGTCAAGCGAATATACGCATTAGAAAATATTGCAGCCCCTCGTCATGAAGTGCAAACGCTTTCTTCTCAAGATGCACTTGTAGAATTGGTTCGTCATTCTCGTGTTACGAATTTATTGACTACTCCTGAATTCACTAGTGCTCATTTGCATCAATGTACGCAACTGATAAAAAAAGTACCTGTTTATCGTTTGAGAAGACAAAAAACGCTAGCCGCACTTCCCGATTTAGTAAAACTTATAGAAGATGACGTTGCCAAAAGTAATCGTGTAATATCATATACCTAAAAAAACTTGTTGTAAGCTAACTTAGCTACTTGCTAGAGATAACTTATTTGAAGTTTAATAACTAATTTCTGTATCGATAAAAACTATTCCAACAATGCAAGCAGGCAAATTAAAAGAAAAATTCCAAAGTACGCAACGCCTATTGCCTGCTTTGCGACTGGTTTGGCAAAGTAGCCCTCGCTGGACGATCGCCCGCGTAGTAATTTTGATTGTTCAAGGTATTCTGCCTGTAGTGGGAATTTATCTGGGCAAACTAATTATAGATACAGTAGCAGCCAGCCTCACTACTGCCGATAAAACCGCAGCTTTTAATAATGTAATATTTTTCGTTATCTTAGCAGCAGCAATCGCCCTATTAACTAACCTTGCTAACTCCCTCGGACAATTAGTTACTACCGCTCATTCCCAGCGAGTAACCGATTATATGCAGGGAATTATTCAAGCGAAATCAATTGCGGCAGATTTAGAATACTACGAAAATCCCGTATACTACGACGTATTACAAAGAGCGCAACAAGAAGCGCCTTACCGACCTCCGCAAATCCTAAATCGTTTGGCACAGGTTGGTCAAAATGCGATTACTTTAGTTGGGATGATTGCTTTACTGCTGTCGCTGCACTGGGGAATACCCGGTGTTCTTTTTGTTGCATCCTTTCCGGCTATGGTAGTGCGAGTAAAATATTCTCAGATAATGTATCGCTGGCAGCGCAAAAAAACACCAATGGAACGTCAGGCAGCTTACTTGGGCTATATGCTGACGGTAGACCAGTTTGCTAAAGAAATTCGTTTATTTAATTTAGGTTCTCACTTCTCTCAAGCGTATCTTCGCATCCGCAAACAGATATATAAAGAAAGTCTTGCGATTCTAACCGGACGTTCTTTAGCTAGTTTTGCAGTTGAGGCGATCGCCGCTATTTTAATTTTTGCAATTTATTCTTATATTATTTATCAAACTATCAACGGTGTGCTGCGTTTGGGGGATTTAGTCCTGTACTATCAAGCGTTGCAGCGGGGACAGGGCAATATCAAAGGTTTATTGAACAGTTTATCTGGACTTTATGAGGATAACTTGTTTCTGGCGAATCTCTACGAATTCCTTGATATTAAACCCAAGTTAATCGATCCTCCCAACCCCGAACCAATTCCTCATCCAATGAAAACTGGGATTGAATTTAAAAATGTCGGTTTTCAATATTCCACAACTACCCGTCAGGCACTTAAAAATATTAACCTGACAATTAAACCTGGGGAAGTAGTAGCCTTGGTGGGGGAAAATGGTTCAGGTAAAACTACTTTAATTAAACTTTTATGTAGATTGTACGACCCTACCGAAGGCAGAATTACCATCGATGGTATCGATCTAAGTCAATTTAAAACTGAAGAATTACGCCGTCAAATCAGCGTGATTTTTCAAGACTATGCAAAATATCACTTTACTGCTCAGGAAAATATTTGGTTGGGAAACATAGATTTACCACCGCAAAGCGACAGCATCATTAAAGCAGCACGGCGTTCTGGTGCGGATGATGTAATAAAAAAATTACCCAAAGGTTACGATACCATCTTGGGTAAATTATTTGACAAAGGCGAAGAACTTAGTATTGGACAGTGGCAAAAAGTTGCTTTAGCGCGGGCATTTTTGCGAGATTCCCAGCTAATTGTTTTGGATGAACCCACCAGCGCAATGGACCCCAAAGCAGAATATGAAGTGTTTGAAAAGTTCCGCCAATTAATTAAAAATCAATCCGCGATTTTGATTAGCCATCGCTTATCTACCGTGAAAATGGCCGATCGGATATACGTCATGGATAATGGAACAATTGTCGAAGGTGGTACCCATCAGGAGTTGATGAAGTTGAAGGGTACCTACGCTCATTTGTTTGAAATACAAGCTAGTCAGTATATGTAAGGTTCGTATTTAGGTTCGTAGTAAGGACTTTAGTCCTCTGGCTTTGGGACTAAAGTCCTTACTACGAACAAAAAAATGATTATATAAAGACGTAACAACGTCATTTTAAAGAGTATATAAAGTGTAAAAAAAAACATAGTACTATCACTATATTAAAGACTATATTTAATACAGCAGAGCAAACAAGGCCAACCAACTAGCATTCAACAGTTACAGAAAATGACTTATCCACAACCTGACGTGCGCGAAATTGCAGAATCATCAATAGTAGTAGCTGCTGAAGAGCAAATCTCTTCCGACCTTGGCGGCGAATCAGTTATCCTGAACATGAAAACAGGAGTCTACCACGGTTTAAATGAAGTGGGTGCGCGGGTGTGGGATTTGATTGAGAAGCCAAAAGCTGTGAAAGAGATCAAACAGGTACTCCTCAAAGAGTACGAAGTTGAGCCAGATGTTTGCACCAACGACCTGTTCTCACTATTAAATAATTTAAAAACCGCAGGGCTAATTAAAGTAACAAATGAAACTGCTGCGTAAGCTTTGGAATCTGAGAAAAGTTAATTTTTACTTCTTATTTGTTACTTACTTTTTACTAGGAGCAATTCGGTTAGGGTTGCTGTTGCTGGAATTTCGCATCTTATTAAAGATAATAAATAAACTTATTACGATAAATTTGCCACTCCCTAATGCTCGTTTAAGTCAAATTCTTTGGGGTGTCAATGTTGCAACCCGCTATATGCCAGGTGGTGCAAAGTGTTTAGCAAGAGCTTTAACTACTCAAGTATTGATGAGTCATAGTGGTTTTCCCCCGGAATTGTGCATAGGGGTTGCTAAAGGAGAGAAAGGAGAATTAGAAGCGCACGCTTGGATTAAATATCAGGGATACGTTGTTATCGGTTATCTACCAGATCTACCACGCTACATTCAACTACCATCCCTTGAAGGAATTAAATTATGAGCGGCATCGTAGGTATTCACTACTTTGACGAACGTCCTGTAGACCGCGAAAACTTAACAAAAATGGTTGATATATTGGCGCATCGCGGCCCAGATGGTGCAGATATCTGGGTTGATGGGTGCGTTGGTTTGGGACACAGGATGTTATGGACTACTCCCGAATCACTTATAGAAAAGCTACCTTTGGTAAATCAGAGGGGCGATTTAGTAATTACAGCAGATGCTCGGATTGACAATCGCGATGAATTGATAGCTGCTTTACAGATAAATAATCGTCCTGCTGATAAGATTACAGATAGCGAGCTGATACTGGCAGCATACGGGAAATGGGGCGAAGATTGCCCAAAGCATTTATTAGGTGACTTTGCATTTGCGATTTGGGATCGGCGTAAGCAGATGTTATTTTGCGCTAGAGACCATTTTGGGGTGAAGCCTTTCTACTATTACTCTGCTAACAATACTTTTGTTTTTGGTAGCGAGATAAAAGCAATCTTTTGTTTACCAGAGGTTCCTCGTGAGATTAATGAGGTAAAAGTTGCTGAGTACTTATCTATAGAAACAGACGATAAAAGTATCACTTTTTATAATGACATTTTGCGGCTTCCTCCTGCCTGTAAAATGATTGTAAAGAGTAAAACTGTGGAATTACAGTCTTATTGGTCTCTTGATTTTACTCGCGAGTTGCGATTGAGTTCGGACGAAGAATATGCAGATACTTTCCGTAAAATCTTTACTGAAGCAGTACGCTGTAGATTGCGTAGCGCTTTTCCTATAGGCTCAATGTTAAGCGGTGGCTTGGATTCTTCGTCTATCACCTGTGTAGCACGGAAGTTCATCGCAGAGAAAGAAGAAAAAAATAAATTACACACTTTCTCAGCAGTTTTTGATAAAGTAACCGAATGCGATGAGCGTGTTTTTCAAGATGCAGTTCTTGCCCAAGGAAATATTGAACCGCATCACTTTCATGCTGATGGATTCAGTCCTTTAACCGATTTTGAACAAGTTCTTTGGCATCAAGATGAAGCTTATTCTGCTGGTAACTTATATTTAAATTGGAATCTTTATAAACCTGCTAGAAAAAATGGTGTTCGCGTTATTTTAGATGGATTTGATGGAGACAGTACCGTATCTCATGGTTTAGGATATTTAACTGAATTAGCCAGTAAGGAGCAATGGTTTCAATTAGCTATACATATAAGAAATTACTGTACAAGAATAGGTAAACCTTGGCAAGAAGACTTATGGAGTTGGATATGGGTTTATAAAATTAATCCTATTATTTGCAAATCTCGCATTCTTACTAAAGCATGGCGCAAATCACAAAAATTGTTTCAAAAAAATCAACTTCAAAAACCAGCTTGGAGAAGATTAATTAATTCAGAATTTGTTAAGCAAATTAACTTAATTGAGCGTCTAAGAAATCAACCAAATCCCCCAACAACCGAACGGGAAACACAATACCGTTGTTTGATGGAAGCAGGTATGGTTCGTACTCTGGAAAATTTAGATAGAACAGCAAAAGCATATGGAATTGAACTTCGGTTTCCTTTCTGGGATAAGCGGCTTATAGAATTCTGTCTATCTTTACCTCCGGAGCAAAAGATATCAAAGGGTTGGACTCGGATGGTAATGCGTCGAGCGATGAAAGATATCCTACCGCAAAAAGTGCAATGGCGAGTCGGTAAATCAAATATGCATCCAGGATTTGAAAGAGGATTGCTCGAATTTGAGCGATTGCGCTTAGAGCAAATCATTTTACATAACCCGAAAGTAATTGAAAAGTATGTAAATATCGCTGCCCTACAGCAAGCATATCACCGCTACCTGTCTAAACAAGCAACAGTGGAAGAAGTTAACTCTATTTGGAAAGCTTTTTCTCTAGCTCTGTGGTTAGAACACAAGAATTTGCCAAAACAGAGCTTGTAAAAATATGTATGAAATTTATCCTATCAAGAACCCGGTTTTTTTACTAATTACACAACAAAAAAATTATGGTTTGACTAAAAAACCGGGTTTCTTAAGATTTATTAATCCAAGATATCAATTTAAATCAAGTTATAGAACGTTTTACTTTACGTCCAATCTTTATATGAAGCGAAATATAATTCGCACCAAAAATCTCGTAAACAATAAGGACTTCAAACTATGAATTCTCAAATTAAAAAGTCTTACATCGCACCTGAATTGACTACTCACGGTAACGTTGAGGAAATCACTTTACAAGGGGTCTTTACAGAATGCAGATGTACCTAACGGACCTAATGGCACTGCTAACTGTTTTGCAGGTAGTACAGATCCATCTTGTATCTCATAGTCTAAGCAATTGCTACTGATAAAAAAGTAGCTTCTGATTAGGTAAATGACAGGAAGTAGATGTCTATAATATTGGCATCTACTCCCATTCATTTACTCTTACAAACTATAGAGCACAAGTTTTAGCTTATTAAATAATTGATTCTATTAAAAGAAAAACAAATGTATTTTTATAAAGCATACGGTCTTTTATTTCGCTGTAGCTTTGATTTACCAGAATTTATCACTACTGAAGAAGCAGAACCTGATGTTGTAATCACTCGGGGTAAGATAGAACATTCTTTTCCCGAGCATATACCCGCCCAAGGCTACTTTTATGCTACAGAAAATGAGGCATATTTTGCTTGGCAGACAATTGGAAAATTTTTAGTCAGAGATGGTAAAGAGATTATTATCGAATCTTTACAAACTGCTGAAGAAAGAATGATTCGTTTACCGCTTGTGGGAACTATTTCAGCGGTACTGCTTCATCAACGCGGGTTATTAGTTTTACACTCTAGCGCTGTGGCTATCGACGGAAAAGTAGTTTCTTTTGTTGGTGAAAAAGGGTGGGGTAAGTCAACAATGGCTGCAACCCTTTACGGAAGGGGACATATTCTTATGTCTGATGATGTAGTTGCTTTAGACATGAGTAACCCAACAAAACCTATGGTTATTCCTGGTTTCCCACAGTTCAAGCTATACCCTGAAGCCGCAGCTTTTTCTCTTGGAGATAACCCTGAAACGTTACCCATAGTTGCTTCTGGCTATGACAAGCGGATTCGCCGCATTACTGAGAATTTCTCAGTACAATCTTTTCCTCTAACTCATATCTTTGTTTTAGGACAAGGTTCGGTACCAGAAATCAAGCCACTGTCAAATCAAGAGTCTTTAATACAATTAATTACTCATTCTTACGCAAGTAGATTTGGTCAGAAACTGTTAACTGGAAACAGAGCGGCACAACATCTTCATAATTGTACGTCATTAATTAAAAATATATCTATTTATAGTTTAGAACGTCCCAAATCTTTGCCATTATTATCAGAAATAGCACAGTTAGTAGAGACGCAAACTCAAAAAATAGCTCAAATATTAGTGTAGTTATTAACTTGCCGATACAAAAATATAATCTGGCAAGTTAATTAGTTTTATTACAAGTATAATCATAGAGTGCGGCTCAAAAGTTAAATTAATTACATGGAATTCCAAATAACATAATATAAATTTCAAAAACCAACAATTACACCCATGAAAACTTTATCTAAACCCGATACTAAAAACCAGATAATCAATACTTGTCCCGAAATAGAACTACTTCTATCTTCCCTTAACCCCGATATTAATGATGCTGTAACAGAACGCATCAAAGCATTAGTTAAACAAAACATTGATTGGCAATACTTAACCCAAACAGCAGATAGACATGGGGTATTATCTCTACTATATTCTCGCATCAATAATATTTGCCCAGAAGCGGTACCAGAACTACTCTTAAATCAATGGCGCAACAGTTTTCAATACGTTGCACAACGCAACTTGTTTTTAACAGGTGAACTTGTCAATCTTCTGAAATTATTAAAAGAACAAAATATTGTAGCTTTACCTTATAAAGGACCTATTTTAGCGACTTTAGTTTACAAAAATGTGGCTCTGCGACGTTTCGGAGATTTAGATATTATCGTACAACAAAAAGATATCTTTGCAGTACGAGAACTATTAATAGCCCAGGGATATCGACTTTACAAAGAAATGACTGATGCGGAGTTGGTAAAATACCTAAACTCTAAAACCGAGCATACTTATGATTTTATTCATGAAGATAAAAATGTCTTTTTAGAAATTCACTGGCGAATTGCACCGAAGTATATCACTCCTATCGAAGCGAAAGATTTGTGGCAAGATTTAGAATCTTTTTCTTTAGCTGGTACAACTATAAACAACTTACCTTTAGAAGATTGGCTACCAATTCTCTGCGTGCATGGTTCCAGACACGTATGGGAACGTTTATCATGGCTGTGCGACATCGCAACGTTGATTCATAAAAATCCAAATATAAATTGGGAAAAAGTTGTCCAAAAGGCTAATCTGTGGGGTTGTCAGCGGATGCTATTTTTGGGACTTTATATGGCACATGATTTATTTGGTGTTAGCTTACCCACAGAAATTTGGCAGCAAATGAAAAAGGTTGAGCCTATATTAAGTGGTATTGCTCCCCAAGTATATAAGCAGCTTTTTGGCGAAGTTAGAACTTCTGATAAATTTATGGGAAGAACTCTTTATCACATTCAGGTAAGAGAACGTTTAAACCATAAAATTTTGTATATTCAATCTTTTATTTACTGGTTGGTTAAAGGTAAAAAGGAGATAGTTGATAAATAATTATGAATATATTTTTAAATTAAATTCGTATTAATACTAAATATATATGAACCCGTTAGTTAGATTGAAATAAAAGCTCAACTAACGGTTTTTTTTTGGGTTCTTGAAGAGTTCGCCTATCTCAAGAAAATGCTATAACTGTAAAGTCTTTTTTGTTAAACATCTGCATCTGTAGCTAAATATGCGGCAAGCAAATGCTCGCGCTTCGCAATTCGTCGCTCGTGCCATTGTAGACCTATAACAATCGCTATTACTATTGTTTGAGCGGGTTCTTCCATCTGAGTAATAATCCAACCATAGACAAACAGCGTCATCAGATTAAATCTAGAAAAGTCATCCTTAGCAATACGACTCCACACGATATAGCAAAGGTACAAATAAATCCCCAAGCCTAAAAGCCCTAAATCTCCCCAAATACCAGCCCAGCTAAACATAGGAATAAACAAAGAAGATTCCTGAACAAGCCAATCATTTTGAAGTGCATTCCAAGTTTCGATGCTGGCTGGATGAATTGTAGCCCCTAAAGGAACCAGCATATTTTGATAATCTCGGAGTACCCATCCCCCGACTCGTCCTATAGTATGTCCCGGTCCAAGACCTAATAACCAATTTAAGGGAGACTTGTAATGCGAAAGAACAATGCGAATACCTGCAAATTTACTATTCACAGCCTGACCATCAGGACCGTAAAGATGAGTTCTTTCCGACCAATATTTAATAGCATCTAAACCTTCTATATTTAAGTTTTGCACTGCCCAAACAAAGATTCCTACAACAAGAATAAAGCTGATAGCATAAGTTAGTGTTTTGCCTAAGTTATTGAATTTAGTAAATAATAAAAGTAACCAGGCTATAAAAAATGTTAAAATAATTTGCTTTGAATCAGAAATCAAAACTTGATAAAATGCTGCTATTAACCAAAATATTCGTATCCATATAGGAGCAATTTTAGCATTAAGAAAATAGTACAAAGCAACAGCTAATGAAATAGAGCAAGATACATAATTACCTGCTCCTGATAAATAAAATACACCTTGAACAGCATCTTGAGGGGTATACGGTAATCGAGGAATCATACCAGAATCTATCAAAGGCTTCTGAATAAAAGCAGTCAATAAGTTGATTACGCAGGCAACTAGCAACCAAGTCCTGATTTTTTGATAATTTTCTTTGGAGAGAGGTATACAAATTATTGCCAGTAGTACTATAAAGGGTTCGGCAAGTATCATGTAATCCAAAAATATATTAATCTCGCCAGCCTTATTTAATAATGCGCTGGCTATCATAACTCCAAGTAAGAGGAGACAACCAGTCATAAGTTCCCATGAAATTGCTATTTGTGTTTTGTTGTTAGTACGGCTTTTTGAAATGGCAACAGCAAGAGTAAAGGGAGCTATTAAAAAGTGTAAAAAATTGATGGCAGATGGCGCACCTGCCGCTGCAATAATTCTTGGGAAAAAAGCAGCTATAAATGTTATCAATATTAACGTTACGCTTGTAAGATATATTGGTTTTTTTTCTTTTATAACCTGTTGTTTTATCGAGTACATTTAATTTATCGTTTTAGTTACAGGGTGGTTTCAACAATTTAGATGTATGACTTACGTAAAGCCTCACTTTATAAGGGGGATTCGCGGGATCAGAATTTGTGGAACACTAGTTTTATCGTTCAGATTGCGAAAATCCTAAGATGGTTAGTTACAAATCATTTTAAACTTCAATTAGACGGTAAAGCCTTTTATTTTAAAGCAGAATACAAATTTAGATATTGAAACGCTACTTTTTCTTTAGAAAAGCGATAATCTGGAGAAGTTTTCTCTAAATCAGTCTGGATAATATTGTGAATAGCTTCTGTTAAATTTTTGACAGGTTCGCTTTCTAAATTAAAATAAGTGCAGTTTAAATTACCAATTTCTTTAAAGATTGGAATATCAGAACAGACCACTTTACAGCCAAGATAAAGTGCTTCAGCCAGTGGCAAGCAAAAACCTTCAGTGGAAGAAGGGATTACCAGAAGTTTACAGTTTTTATATAGCCAGCATAATTCTTCGTCATCTATCGATGAAAGCATATGTACGCTGTCTTTTAAAGAAAGGGTGTCGATCAAATTACAAAGATTTTCTGTCTCCGGTCCGGGACTTCCAACTAAAACAAGTTTTATTGATTGTAAGTAATTATTTTTTAATAATAGAGAATATGATTGTATTAAAATATTTAAATTTTTATTTTTACGATGCTGGGCTACAGCAAGTAAGAAAGGAGTATTAATAGAATAACTTATATTTTGAGGAACTCTGGGTTCTACATTACTAAAATCCACATAATTGTAAACTACAGCAGTTTTTTTATGTTTATCAACATAAGGAAAAAACTTTGTAAGTGATTCTGAAGTCTGATGAGAAACACATGAAAGCCCATCACTATTTTGAATACACTGCTTTAAAAATAATTGATTGAACAAAACATTTGGATAACCAAAGTTTTCTGGAAATTCATAAGGATACAAGTCATGAATAGTGGTAACAACAGGACAAGAACAAAGTGAGCGAATAAATGGTAATGGAAAAGAATGATGAATAATATCCGATTTTAGTTGTTTGGCAAGTTTTGCTAAACCATACATAAACCAAGCATTTCGAGAAAACGAGCTATTTTTGATGTCTATATAAACTATTTTTATTTTTTTAGAAGACAGATTGAATGATGTTTGAAAATAATCTTTTTGCCATACTCCTATTACCAAAGTAACTCGATTAACTTGTTCAGTATCAGCAAGACATTCCGCCAGATTAGCAGCATGTCTACAAACTCCAGTAGGTTTAGTCGGTCTGTGTAAAGCAGCAATCAATATATGCATAAGAGCTTATGAACTATAAAATTAGAATATAAATTGGGATCTACAAAAGCGATCGCTATCTTAAAGCAGTTACTATATTTTTCTCTTTCCGGAGGACAATATCGGAATATAACACAGCCAAACGTTCACCTCTATGTTCCCAAGTAAAAGCCTCTGTGGTTAACTTCTGTCCTACTTTCCCCATCCGCAACCGCAATTCAGAATTATTAGCAAGAGTCACTATTACCTTAGATAAGTCATTAACTGCTTGCTCTGGATCGATTGCAGGCACCTTAAAACCAGTTTCTTCAGTTACTAGTAAAGCAGGTCCTCCTAAATCTAGGCAAATGACCGGACGACCTGCTGCCATTGCTTCCATACATACCAATCCGCCAGAGTCATGTAAGCTAGGATGAACCAGTGTATGACATTCCCCTAACTTTGCTAAAGTCTCTTCACGAGGTAGCTCACCCCAGAATTTTACTTGTTGAGCAATTCCCAATTCTTGAGCTAGCATTTGTAGGCGATCGCGTTCGGGACCGTCTCCTAAAATCCAGTATTCGGCATTCGGTAAGTTTGCTAAAGCAAAGGCTTTGATCCCCAGATGAAAGCCTTTCCAATGCAGTAATCTGCCGATACTGATAAATCTCAGTGATGAGGGATCGGGCATCTCGTACTTAGCAAGATCGGCTATTTCCGCGTGTGTTAGTCCGATTGCAGGCATAATTTGCACATCACCTACTCCCATTCGGTAAATTCGCTTAGCTGTATCTTCAGTAGTGGCACCAATTACAGCGCTTTTTTTTGCAGTCAAATGTACGAAGGGGTCAAGTTCTCCTAATGAGCGAGTCAAGCTCCTGGCAATTTCATAAACTTTGGCACGTAAACTAAAATCTTTCCAAAAAGCTTTTGGGGCTGTTTCGCCTCCCCCAACTGGTCCCCAAATAAACGGAACATTCAGCAGTGATAAAAAGCTAGGATTTGAATATTTTACAAATGTGACATGATGCATGGCATCAAAGCCAATTTCGCGGTGTAGGCGACGAGCAACAAAGTATGCTTGAATCTGCCACAAATAGTAGTGAATTTGCATCGCACCGCTCGACCCCCAACGCCAAAGGTCACTTAATATAGGTATATTAAAATATATAAAATGCATATTAGGGACTGGATTTTGAGCTAACTCAGCTTCAATCACTTCTCCACTTTCTTCAAAGCGAGTCAAAATCCAGACTTCGTGATGATTGGCAACTTCGCGAGCGACATTCCAACCGACACCACGTTCGGAACCTTTACCTGGTTCGCACGAGTAGGCAGATATTAGAATTTTCATGTTTATAGCACCTCCTTATAATTTAGATCGCTTTTGGATAAATAAGAACAAATAAGAATTGATATAACTATTTTGATACAGCTAATTCTTTTTTAAATACTAATTTTTCATAAATTTGGGCGATTTGTTCTGCTGTTTCTTCCCAAGTAAACAATTTAGCTCTTGCTATTCCTTTTTTCACTGATTCCTGATAGTAATCTGGATTATTGTGAAGATGGCTTACTGCATCTGCTATTGCTTGAACGTCCGTTGGTTCAACTAAAATTCCGGCATCTGCTACCACTTCGGGCATTGCTGATACTTTTGAACTGATAACTGGAGTACCGCAAGCCATTGCTTCTAAAAGAGTAATCCCAAATCCTTCATGTAAAGAAGGTGCTATCAGTATATCGGCAGCATTGTAAATTTCTCGCAAATCTTCTTTATTTGGTTTGCCTAAATAACTGATATAACTTTCTAATTCTTCAGCCTGAATATAAGCTTTTTGTTCTTCTGTAAAATCTGTACCAGCTTTCAAAAAATGAAAATATAATTTATTTTGCTTGAGAATATTTATTGCTTTTAATATATTAGTAATATTTTTTCGAGGATGATTGGAACCTACATTTAGTAAGCACAAAGTTTCCGATCCTATACCTTGTTGTTCTCGAAATGATTCGGCTTGTGCTTTTGGTAATGGGTTAAAAATCTTATCAACAGCGTTGGGAATTACAGAAATATTTGATGGTTGAATATCTAATATTTCAGTTGTATCCTTAGCTGTCATCGAAGAAACAGCAACAATACTATCTGCTCTCTTCATACCTTTAATAGCATATAACCACATAAAACGACTGATAAAAGGTAATTCTACGGAATTCTTTAGATTATCTTTGTAATAATAATTAACCAGATCGTGACAGGTAACGACAACAGATTTATTTTTATTTTTTAACCAATAAGTAATATGTGCTTCGCTTGGATCTATGATATGAAAAATATCCGCTGTTTGCTGCGTTACCTGTTGCGGAAAACGCCAAAAACGTTCGTAGTATTTTTTTGCTCTTAGATATAAAGAACTACTTCTTCTATCAATAGCTTGTGGCTTAATATCTACTATTTCCCAGTTTGGACGCACCGCTCGAAATCCTGAAATGATGCCATTGGTATAAACATCCATACTAAATTCAGGCATCATTCGCACAATTGCTATACGCATTACTAACCTCTAACCCTCAAAACAAAATATTATTTGCATTTATTTAAAAGCACTATTCTAAGTCCTACGCAAAATTAATTGTGTATTGTCATTGCCAGGAACGAAGCATATGTCCTATCGGACACGCTCCGCTAACGCAGGGACTTGAAGTTTTCAGAATGTTAAATTAATTTTGCACGAGTACTTATATAAGCTTTTCCTGTGTCATTGTATAAGCTTCACCCTGTGGTTCAATTAATTTTTGCCACAAATTAATCAACCGCTCGGCAATCTTTTCGTGAGTGTAATGCCGATAAACTCTATCCATGCCGTAACTTCCTGCTTCTTCTCGCCACTGTGGCTCGCGAATCATTTTTTCTAAAATTGCCGCTAGTTCCGCAGCATTATCTTCAGTAAATACCAAGTCAGATCGTCCAATTACATTGGGAATTTCACCAGAACTTGAACCAACCACCGGCACACCCATTGCCATTGCTTCAATTAGCACATGACCAAATTGTTCTTTCCAACTTGCAGTAGTTCGTGAAGGTAAGACCAACACATCAAATTTACTGATTTCTTCAGCGGCTCGATCGTGAGGAACTGCACCCCGCCAAGTTACAAGTTCGGCAATCTGTTGCTTTTGGGCTTCCTCTCTTAGATCTGCTTCATCATTACCAGAACCGCAAAGTATAATCCGGAACTTTAATCCTCGTTTTTTTAATTGACGTGCAGCAGCAAATATCAGGTCAATACCCTTTTGATGTGCCAATCTTCCCAAAAAGCCGATTTGTAGTTCATCGCTTTCGTGTTGCGATCGCATATCCGCACTAAACAACTGCGTATCAACTCCTAACTGAGGCATAACTTCTATTAATCCGCTATAACCCCACCCGCGCAATAAATCCGCGCCGTCTTGATTGCCCGCAACAATCAACTTTGCGGTATCTAAAACGAATTTGCGAACCCAGTGACGCGGTAAAGGTAAACCACGCTCCTGGTTTTCCCATCCAAAAAGAACTAAAGGTTTACCAGTTACATGGCTGTAAATTGCAAACTCCAAAGCACAAAGCGAAAAAACTTCCAGTTCCACGTGTAATACATCTGGCTGAAAGTCTTTGATTACCTGTTGGATTTTCCCAGGTGCAAAAATATAAGCGCCTCCTTTCCCAGGAAATGATACGGGGGCGCTATAGTATTTGATATTCTCGTAGGGTGTTTCTAGTGGCATCTGACGATTCCACTCCGCTGCTTTCCAATTGCTCGGAGCTAACAAACCAACTTCGGCTGAGCCAGTTTTGGCGATCGCGTCAAGTTTTCCTTGATTAACTCCGACTACATAGGCATGACTAACAAAAAGTACACGTAAGGGTAATGTTGTCATATAAATACTTAAATTGAGCATACTAAGAAATAACAAAAATCACTGTGACTGAAGTGACCATTTGACAAAGCGCTTTAGTTTACTCGAACCATAGACAAGATCGAAGCAGACTTTAAAAAGTTGGTCTGGGAGATATTTACCCCATCGGAATAATAACTTCTGAGACAAGCCCCATTTACTAAATTCTGGGTGAGTCAAAAGCTGCCGATCTATCTGTTTACGTTCCACCTGGGATAAACCTTTAAAGCGAGCAAGCAAATAGCGATCGTGACAAACTGCGGCACTATGATGTAAATCTGTTAGGCTTTGTGCAATTTTAGATCCATAAACTCTACTAAGAAAAAGTTTTTGTTCTTGATATACTCTTTCTAAGGTAAGTTGCTCTTTTTCTAAAAATTCTGGTGTCAAAGTTGCTTGACTGGTAGTATTAGATCCATGCAAGCGAAACTTACTTAGGGCTTCGAGTGAAGATCCAATTACCGTGATAAATGGAGCAAAGCGGAAAATAAGGCTATCTGCATTCCGTACAAATGCTTCATTTAAAGGATAAATATATTCAGCAACTTCCCGTCTAATACTTAGCGCAGAAGCTGGGGGTATATTGTAGACAAATCCACCATTTTGTAAGGCGAATTCTCCCATCCAATCGGAAGCTAAACGCTTGAACATGGAAGTCGATTTGAGTAAATTCCCTTCACCATCAATTTGAATTACATTGTGAATTACAAAGCCATTTTTAGGATCGGATTTAAACAACTTCACAACTTTTTCTAGCTTTGTATTTAACCAAATATCATCTGCATCAAGCAAACAAATTATTTCACCCTTGCTTTCACGATAGGTAGTATTTAATGCGGTAGCTACACCACCATTTTCTTTGCTAATTAGCTTAATTCTAGAATCTTTTTGGACATAGGTTTCAATGATTTCACAAGAGTTATCCTTAGAGCCATCATCGCAAACAATAACTTCAAAATTTTGATACGTTTGACTCAGAACACTATCTAAAGTTTCACTGATATATCGGGCATAATTGTAATTAGCTACCAATACCGAAACTAAAGGATTTTCGGGAAGTGGGGGAAGTGCGATCGGTTGTAATTTATCGGTTTGAACTTGCTGCATAAATCTATCTCTATATTTGAATTGCTTGTTGATATATTGTGCAAAATATTAGCTTTGCTCAGATAATTGAAGGTATTTTCTCCAAAACTCAATAGATTTCAAACGATTGAAGGCATTTTTCCATTCTGAGTTTACATATGACCATTTATTAGTATTTTTCATAATGATTTGCAACCATCTAGCTAAAAGCTTAATCGCAACACTTCTATTCATGTCATGCTGAGAAATAGAATCATTTCCTTCTCTCAGGAAAATAATCTGCTTTTTACCAAATGAACTGTACCAAAAGTCAGAAGAATCAGATCCTTTCCGACTGTATGCAGGCTTATTACTCAATAATAATTTTGGCAGTAAATGACCATTTAAACTTAGAAGTGAAATTATTTTTTTTAGACTTGTAATATTTGAGTTGTCATTAAATTGATTGCCTGGAGAAGAATCAAATTTTTTAGTCTGAATATCGTAACTTTTGCTAAGTGCTACGACGCTTCCATGTAGCTTCTCTGGATCGGTGCTTTCAATGAATTCAGGACCTTTCATGTAATCTTCAAAGCCATTAATCATCATTAATGCAGTATTATAATCAAATGAGAATATGCTATATAATATTGACTTAGTAACAAACTTAACCATATTTAGATAGCTTGATGAGGAATGAATAGAATTTGCTACCAAATGATTTCGATATGTATAATAATTATCCCAAATTGGGTTTTTTGCATAGAAAGGTTCGTGCCAAACTGCTATTCCGGGGAAAGCTACTATTGATTTAGCAAGGCTTTTTTTAATCCTTAGTCCAAACTCCATATCGTCTATCTTTATAAACAAGGGAAGTGGTAATCCTATTTCTTTAACAGTTTCTCTAGAAAAAGAGAAAAACCAAAATCCGCCATAGTCTGGACTCTCTTCTGAGAGTAAAAGATTAGTAACATTGGAATCTTCAAGATTAAGTTTTGGTTTTAAGCAAATTACTCCAAATGGATTATATTTGGCTTTTCCGTTACTATCTAAAGATTGCCCGTACAGCGCTCCTGCTTCATACAATATATGTTTGTTGTACAAATCCAACATACTGCCAGCAATAGCAAAGTCCTGTTTGGCATATTCGTACAAAGGGAAAAGTCGATAAAGAGATTCACTTTCTAGTTCTATATCATCATCCATGAAAAGAAAGTGTGTATGAGTATCAACTTGTAATGCTTGAATTAAGCCTCGCGTAAATCCTCCAGAACCTCCTACATTTCTGTTAGGAATTAATTTGACTTTTGAATTACTAAATTCATCTTGCTTTAGGGTTTTTCCATTATCGACGATGAAAACTTCCAACTGCTTGTCTTGCAATAATTCGTCCTTGAAAATTGCGTTAACTGTATTTTTTATATAAATTTCTTTCTTAAACGTACAGCTAATAATGCCTAAAGATACTTCCCTAGTTTTAGGTTGCTCGGTTGCAATGTTTCCACCGGAAAATAAGCCAGATTCACTTAAGCAAGTGATTTCAAGATAGATTCTGCCAGCATCTTCACTCCGCCAATTGTCTGGGAAAGCGATTTTTACAGGCTGCGAAAGTTGACAATTTTCAAAATTTTTTACAAGTGTAATTTCTCTATTTTCTACACCATACTTTTCTCTATACAAAGATATTTGAAAATCACCTTCGAGCCTTAATAGGTAATATAGAGACTCAAGATCAGTATATTTGGCATAAAATGTTTCATAAAATGAATTGAAGTAAGTGTTTAAAGAGATAACACTGTTTTCAGTTAGAGTAACTTCTGCATTTTCTTCCTGGATATCTAAATATGCACCTTTAGTGCAATTAATATACAGGCTAGAAGTTTCAAGTGTACGAGGAAATTGGATTCTGCTAATTATGTTCATCTGAATCTTACTTACTTTTGAAATAGTTTATGTTTAGATAGTAGATGCCACACTCAGATTCAACGATTAGCTATCTCTTTCTCAAACAGGCCAAGCGCTCGTAGCACTGTGTGATCCATATCGTAATACTTGTAATCAGCAAGTCGTCCGGCAAAAAGTACTGTCCCGTTGAGTTTCTCTATTTCTTTTTGATAAAGATCGAGACGTTGACGGTTTTCTTCATTAAGAATGGGGTAATAAGGGTCATTTTTACCCGGTACATAAGCTTGAGGATATTCCATCACCAATGTAGTTTTGGATGAGTTTTGTCCTGACAAATACTTCTGTTCGGTAATGCGGGTGATGTCATAGTCGTTGGGGTAGTTGACTGTACCAACTTCTTGATAGTGTTCTTGCTCCAAAGTTTCAAAGTGAAAACGCAAACTACGATATGGTAATTCGCCATGCATATAATCGAAGAAGGTATCAATCGGTCCGGTGCAAAGTATCCGGTTAAACGTAACGTCGTTGATAATTTCGCGATAATCCGTATTCAACATCACCTTAATGTTGGGGTGATCCAACATTTTGTTAAACATTTCAGTGTAGCCAAGCTTGGGCATTGCTTGGTAGGGGTCTTGAAAATAACGGTTATCTCTGCTAATGTATACTGGAACACGTCCTGTTACTGCGCGATCTAGTTCCTCTGGTTTTACTCCCCACTGTTTCATAGTGTAGCGGAGGAAGACGTTATCATAGATATAGTCGGCTAAAAAAGTTAAGTCACCGCTAGCACTTTCACGCAGTTTTAAAATGGGTACTTTGACCCCAAAACCGAAGTTTTCTAAGAGTAAATTCTCCAGCTTTTCTGCGTATTTTGGCGGAAAAAGGGCGTAAAGAGAATTTAAATTAAAGGGGATAGGAACCTTTTTACCTTCCACTACTCCCAGCACATGGTGATAGTAATGTCTCCACTCAGTAAATTGGGAGAGATAATCCCAAACTTTTTTAGATTTGGTGTGGAAAATATGAGGTCCGTATTTGTGAACTAAAATGCCATGTTCATTGTAGTAGTCGTAGGCATTACCGCCAATATGATTCCGTTTTTCTACAATCAGTACTCGGTGGCCTAGTTCATTTGCGACTCGTTCGGCGATGACGCAAGCAGAATATCCAGCGCCGATAATTAACCAATCAAATTTCATTTTTTACGTTTCCTTAATTAGACATCTTTATCCACAGAATTTTGATTCATGTATATCAAAAATCACTCGACTTATACTAGATTAATTCATTGTTTGTCTAGCTAAAATATCCTGAATTAATATGAATATTTCAGCAAAAACTAACTGCACTCTTGCCTTAGTAGCAAACGAGAGCTAATAGTGATTATTTATCAATTATCAAGCAGGGTTACTCAATGTTTTTACCAGAATACTACGTTTGATTTTGCCTACCATAACTCTTAAGTTATGAGTAGCACTGAGTATATTCGGATTGAGGATAATTCTGAAAATGATGTTACTTCTAGCAACTGAAGCAGGTGTCCATGCACCATTAAATGACTGCTTACCAAAAATGAGTAGTTTCAAACAATTAATCACACTATAAGCAGGTGCTAATTCATAAAGTACTTTCTCAGCCTGATCATCAGCAATTAAGAAAGAACCAAAAACTTTAGATTCTTCAAAGGAAGGATGATAGATTAAAGAATCTACCAAAATATCGGCAGATATCAAAAATAGTTCGACGGAACAATCGGACTCACTCAAATTAATAGTCAACTGTTGCGTAAACTCAACTACAGCATTTTGAAGGATATATAACCCCCAATCAATTGCAGTTTGGTTTTTTTGATAGCGTAGAACTGGAATATACCCATCGCCTTGCATTTCATATTTCATGGTACCACCATGATCGGCGGATACAAACATCTCAATTATATGTCTGTACTGAGAAATATGCTTACCTGGTTTCTCTATAGTATAAAATGCCAGCAATTGGTCAGTAGAAAGAGCTTTTAGTTGTTTTTCTAAGCCAAAGTAAAATCCATAAACTCCTGATTCCGGATATAATCCAGCACTTTTTAACAAGTTACTGAAAGAACGGTGTGCCCGCCCCAGCCAACCGATATCAACAATCGCAAAAGGTAAACCATCACCAATTTTTTCTTGACGGAAATAACCAATTGCCCTTTCACGATAGGTAGCAGCAGTCGCTAGAATTAATTCCACCACCTGTGCTTCTCGAAAAACCTGCTTGAGTTGGTCGCGCTCGTTACGATTAAGATTGCGATTCCACTCAGATTTAGCAAAGTCAAACCTTTCTAGCACATCTTTAATTTGCTCTGGGGTGATATTTACCCGTTCGCACACTGAATGCACTGATAAAAACGTCGTGCCCTCTATTATCCATGCTAATTCGGCTTCCCCAACCTGCATTAATGCAGGAGCGTGCCATGCTTGACGAGAACCGTAGAAATAGCGACACTCAATATTATATTCCCAGTTTTTACAGATAATTTGGGCAATTTTGTGTAATATCTGTCCATCTCTAGCAACAAAATAGAGTCTTTTAATTCCTCTTTTTTTAGCTTCTACTAAGCACCAATGAACGAAGCCAAACAATATCGGCGCGATCGCACTAGCGGTTGTATCCCAGATAACTTGTTTATCAAAACTTGTTTCTTTTGATTGCAAGCGGGTATCTTTACTGACTTTAGCAAGTAGGTTGCGGAAGTCGGATGGTAGCTGGGAGTCTTGTAAAATCAGTTTTTCGTATCGATTTAGGTGAGTTATCATAAAATTCTCGTCATGAAGATTTGCATTCAACGCAATCAACTACGATAGACCTTTCATCTATTCGAGTTACAAGTGGGTATATCAGCATAAATAATTAAGTAGCTTTACTTAGTGCCTTCCTGAAGATGCTACGTCTCAAGTAACCTCCAATCACTCTCAGAGGATGAACTATATTGACTATTCTTTCATTCATCAATATTTTGAAAATAGGGTTGCTTCTTTTAAACGCTCCTGGTACCCAAACATTCTGATGTGGATGTTTACCGCGACTTATAAGTCGAAAACAGTCAATCAAATTGTAAGCAGGTGATAGTTCATAAAGTCTATTTTCACCTTGATCTTCAGCCATTAAGAAAGAGCCAAAGACTTTTGCTTCATCCAAAGAAGGATTTTGCACAAACTCTTCCATCAAAAGATTAGTTGCTTGAATAAATAATTCGGTGGGACATTCCTGCTGACTCAAATTTGTTGTTAATTGTTTAGAAAACTCAACAGTGGCATTCTGAAGAACGTATAGTCCCCAATCAATTGCGACTTGATTCTTTTGATAGCGCAAAACAGGATTATATTGATTGCCGCATTGCTCGTATTTAACTGTACCACCATGATCTGCGGCGAAAAATAACTCAAATAGACATCTGTATTGGCAAATTAGATCGCGATCGCCTACAGGGTTGTCACCGTCATAGAAATAAGTAAGTAGTTTGTCGTTTGGAAATGCTTTAACTCGTTTTTCCAAAGCAAAGTAAAATCCATGCATACCGGATTCTGGATATAACCCGGCACTTTTAAGTACTTTGCTCAAAGAAGCAAGCGACCCTTCCAGTCCATCCAATATCGACAATCCCAAATAAGCCATCACCCATTTTTTCTTGGCGGAAATATCCAATTGCTGCTTCTCGGTAACTAGTAGCAGTTGCGACAATTAACTCTACTACTTGTGGTTCTTGAAAAGCTTGTTTTAGGTGCTTGCGTTCGTCAGAACTCAGATTATGATTCCATTCGGATTTAACAAAGCCAAATTTTTCCAAAACATCTTCAATCTGCTCTGGTGCTATATTAACCCGTTCGCAAACTGAATGTACTGATAAAAATGTTGTATCATTAAAAATCCAGAAGTATTCTGCTTCTCCAACCTGCATCAATGAAGGTGCGTGCCAAGCTTGCCGGGAACCATATAAATAGCGACAATCAATTTCGTATTTCCAATTTTTACAAATCTCTTGAGCTATTTTATGAAGAACTTGCCCATCTCTGGCAACAAAATAAAGCCTTTTAATTCCTCTTTTTTTAGCTTCTTCCAGACACCAATAAACATACCCGAATAGCACGGGAGCGATCGCACTAGCAGTTGTGTCCCAGATTACTTTTTTATCAATACTTGTTTCCTTTGACTGCAATCTGGTCAGTCGGCTCATTCCAGCAAGCAGGGAGCGAAAACGTAATGGTAATTTGGAGTCTTCTACAATCAGTTTTTCGTATCGATTTAAGTGGGTTTGAGTAATGGGTTCAACCTTAACTCCTTGTTTTTTAGCCATTTTCACGTCAGAGTGTAAGTTGTCTCCAATATGAGTTAACTCAGACGCTTTGACTGACTCATTTTTCAAGCAATGTTGATATAATTTACCATTTGCTTTGCTTTTTTCTATTTCGGATGAGACATACAAAGTACTATCCGGTGTCCAGACATTGTTTTCTTTGAGAAAAGTCCGAATTGTTTCCTCAGATAAATACATATCTGACATATAGATCAGCCGATTATTTACTTGTTGTAATTTTTGTATTCTTTGCTGTATTGCTGGTACCGGACGCAAAGAAGCCAACTCTAGCTCAATTTCTTTGTGCATAGCTTGTTGAGCTTGAGTTGTTGACCAACCCAACAAAGGAGCTAATTGTTGATAGATTTGTTGTACGCTGACTTCTCCAGTTTTCGATGCATCTCTGGCTGCGCTTTCTGCTTTTATCCGTATCTGCTGCCAAGAATCTGCTGATACCTCGATTAATTTTTGTTGCCTGAACTGTTCTCCCAATTCCCAAAATAAGTCTGTGGGTTTTGCCCAGACTCGAACTAAACACGTTTCAAATACATCGAAGGAGTAGACTTTTGTAACCATAATTACTCAATGTTAATTTCCAAATTACTTGATTTTGTGATTTATAATGGTCGTTTACTTTAAGTAAACAAGCTACTCATGGAAGCTTCTTTATGAATCCGAAAAATAGCTTCACCAATATAGTTGGCGATAGATATTACTTTTAATTGTGAAAAATGCTTTTCTTTCGGAATCGGAATCGTATTTGTGACTATTACTTCTTCAAGACAACCACTTGATAGTCGTTCAACCGCAGGAGAAGACAACACTGCATGGGTTGCACAAGCATAAACTTGTCTTGCTCCTTCTTGACGAAGAATCTTTGCTGCTTCTGTAATAGTTCCAGCAGTATCAATCATGTCATCTACAAGAATGGCAGTCTTACCACGCACATCACCAATAACATTCATTACTTCAGCACAGTTATGAGCTTGACGGCGTTTATCAACAATAGCGAGTGGAGCATCATTAAGCTTTTTGGCAAATCCTCTTGCCCTAGCTACACCTCCGATATCGGGAGAAACTACTACAACATTGGAGAGATTTTTATTGCGAATGTAGTTTAAGAGAACAGGGGAACCGTAGATATGATCTACAGGAATATCAAAAAATCCTTGAACTTGGGCAGAATGTAAATCTACTGCGACTACTCGATCTGCCCCTGCTTGAGTAATCAAGTTTGCGACTAGTTTAGCTGTGATTGCTTCACGTCCGGTAACTTTACGATCTGCTCTGGCGTAACCGTAGTAAGGTAAGACTGCCGTAATCTGCCGTGCTGAAGCCCGACGGCAGGCATCAATCAAAATCATCAATTCCATGAGGCAATCGTTGACAGAATGGCAAGTTGGCTGAATTAGAAAAACATCGCCACCCCGAATTGACTCTTGAATTTGCACATAAATTTCGCCATCTGCAAACTGTTTGCGAACTGTAGGAATTAAATCAACGCCTAGATAACGAGCGGTATCTTCAGCTAGTCCAACATTAGCCGAACCTGAGACAAGACAAAAGCGATCGCTGTCGGAAATTTTTGATCTAGTTGATGGACGAGGTGCGGTTGCAGAGCTAATCATAGGATAATTTCCTCAAGAATTTATCAGCTTTTAATGAAGTTCGCGGTCAAATTTTTGGTAGATCGTGTTACACCTTGAATAGTTGTTTTGATTGCTTTATATCGTCCGAAAGCGGAAGATTTTGGTAGATTTTCAAATGCCTTTCGAGAAACGCAGTCTTAGAAAAGTTATTTTCAACATCCTTTCTTGCCTGCTGACCCATTTCTCTCAAGTTAGGAGATAATAATGCTTGACGCAATGCTTGGTTTAATGCTTGTTGGTTGGCTGGTTCAACTAAAATACCGTTGCTTCCAGATTGGATCATTTCTGGAACTCCTCCGGTGGCAAAACTAACTACTGGAGTAGACGCAGCCATTGCTTCAAGAACTGTAAGTGGCAGATTATCGGCAAGAGTACAGAAAAGCATAATATCTGCTGCTGAATAAACCTGAGCCAAAAGTTGAGGGTCTTTTATATAACCCATTTCTTTAACCTCAAGCCCTTCTAATGCCTGCTTCAATTCCGTGTTACAAATTCCTACCGAGATAACAATTGGAGACAAATCGCGCACGCTTTGAAGAGCGGCGATCGCAAACTTCACTCCCTTACGAGGATCGTCGAGAACGTGTGCTGAAATGGCAACTACTGGACGATTTTCTGGAATGCCTAAACTAATTTTTACATCCTCTTTTTTTTCCGTAGGGAAAGGTTTTAAATCAATACCATAAGGAATGACTAAAGGTGACGTATTAAATTTAAGTGACTTATGAGCTTCTGAAAGCATCCAATTGCTCGGAAATATGTAGCGAATAGGAAAGCGATCTGCAACCCATCGTTTAATTGACTGAACTTGTCTTGTGCGATCGGGAATTGGTTTTTGATTTTTCCCTATTGGTAATTGAGGACACTGATGACAATGGGTAGTAAACTTATCACAGTCCATTGGGTAAAGACAATAACCCGTGAAAGCTGAACAGTCATGTACCGTAAAAAAAGTGGGTTTCCGTCGAGCCGTTAAAGCTAAGGTAAGCGGAGATATAGCAGTATATAAATCGTGAAAATGAACAATATCGTAATTATCAATAACCCAATTCAGATTTATCCAATATTCAGCAGGAAAAAGTTCGTAGAAACCTAATTCATTTGTCTTTTGATGAATTTTTTTACAAAGTTTAATTCTACGACCACCTCCATAAAGATTTTGCTGAAATGAAAGGGGTTCGTTACAGTGAAAAGCAACAAAATGGTCTGCCAAATGTCCAGCATCATTTAACCAAGCAGCCAAGTCCTCAGCGACTCTACTTGCTCCACCTCCACTTCTATCAGATTTACTAACAACGGCTACTTTCATTTTTGATAAATATTAAGTATTTTCTATGTGTTTGCTTTGATTATTGCTTTAAATTTTAATTTGCCTACTATACGTAATAGCAAATTTTTTATACCTTTAATATAATATTTAACTAATCCTAATGGGTACCACATTAATGTGTATAGAGAGATATAAATTTTTGCTATAAATTCATCTTTATTACTTAAAGTTTTCATCCAGGCAATAAATTGGTTGCCTGTTAAGGTCTGTAATTCTTTAGATAGCTCGCTTTTAGAAATGCTATTTGACGTTTTTCGATTAACAAATGCCCTAGTTATTTCCTTCATCAGATTATGTGTTACTATAAGCTTTTTATTAACTGGAATAGTTTTCGTTCTACCATACTCCATCCAGAATTCTTTTAAAAATAACGCTTCTTCAAAACTGATTTCTTTGCCGATTAACTGATGAATGTTCTGTTTAACTTGATTTATGACATAAGCTTCTTGCTCAGAACTTTTTACCAAACTTATACTTTGATTATGACGACGCTGTTGTAATAAAACTTCCGGTAATATAAAAATTTTTCTAATTTTAACTATACGACACCAAAGCTCGTAGTCTTGGCTATAACGGTAGCTCTCACAATAGCCACCTAGATCTAGTACTAGTTTTTTTCTAAAAACTACTTGGCTGTGACCTGATAAGCGGTTAAAGAACAATAAATACCAAGCTACTAAATCAGGAGCACAAGCACTTAAATCTTTTCCTATAAAACCACCTTCAGGGTTAATATATTCTATTTCACAAGACGCTAAAGCAACTTCTAAATGTTTATCAAGTAATAATACTTGTTTCTCAAAACGTTGAGAAAAAGAAATATCATCTGCATCCTGACGCGCAATATATTCTCCTTTTGCTATATTTAGCCCTTTATTAAGTGACTTTGTTAAGCCAATATTTTCTTCATTATTAACTAAAACAATACGCGAATCTTTTTCTGCATATTCGTTGATAATTTCCCAACTATTATCAGTAGAACAATCATTAATTATAATAAATTCAAAATCAGTAAAAGTTTGATTTAGAATACTTTCTATAGATTCTCGCAAATAAACAGAGCCATTATAAACCGACATTAACACGCTGATTTTAGGCGTTGATGTATTCATATTTTTATACTTGGTAATAAGAACGATACCACTCGACAAAATATTTCAGACCTACATCCAGTGATGTCTCGGGCTTAAAGCCTGTATCTTTAATTAAATCCTCGATATCAGCGTATGTTTCTGGAACATCACCTGGTTGCATTGGAAGCAGTTCTTTTTGAGCTTTTACCCCAAGGTGTTTTTCTAAAGTCTCGATAAAGTCAATAAGATTAACGGGCTGATTGTTACCAATGTTATAAATTTTGTAAGGTGCTGATTTTGTTTCTGCTGTTAAATTCGATTGAGGAATTTTGTTTGTAACTTTAACTATTCCTTCTACAATGTCATCAATATAGGTAAAATCCCGGCGCATTTTACCGTAGTTAAATACTTTAATTGGTTTTCCACTTAAAATTGATTTAGTGAATGAAAAATAAGCCATATCAGGTCTACCCCAAGGACCGTAAACCGTGAAAAATCGCAGACCTGTTGTTGGTATTTGATATAAATGGCTGTAGGTATATGCCATTAACTCGTTAGCTTTTTTCGTTGCTGCATACAGGCTAACTGGATGATCAACTTGATCGCCTACAGCAAAGGGAATCTTGGTGTTTGCGCCGTAAACTGAGCTTGAAGAGGCATAAACGAAATGTTGTACTTCTACGCGACGGCACCCTTCTAAGATATTAGTAAAGCCTACTAAGTTACTGTCAATGTAAGCATGGGGATGCGTTATCGAGTAACGAACACCTGCTTGGGCTGCTAGGTGAATTACTACATCTGGTTTGCTGTTAGCAAATAATTCATCTACTTTAGACCGATTTGCCAAGTCTAATTGAAAGAATTGGAAATTTTTGCGATTGAATAATTGTTCTAAGCGTGCCTGTTTTAAGCTGACATCATAGTAGTCATTTAAGTTATCAATACCGATGATAGTTTGACCGTTGGCTAATAATTGTTGGCTTAGATGAAAGCCAACGAAACCTGCTGCTCCTGTAACTAAAATTTTGCTCATATCACATCAATAATTTATGTATTGAACTTCACTGAACCAAAAGCTTCTTGTAGTAACAGACGCTTTTGTAAAATACAGAATTCAAAAACTTTGTCACACGAATATTGTTATACTGCTCATCTTGCAATAGCCTCTTTGAGTAGAGACATTTCAAGATTTACGATTTGGTCTATGGCATAATGTTTAAGTACATACTGACGGGCATGGTGTCCTAACTGAGTTAGAAGTTCTGGGTGAGCCAATAGTTTCTCTATGGCAATGCGGATGTTATCAGCATCTGTATTACATAGCCAACCATTCTCTCCATCAGAAATTATTTCTTTAATTCCTGGGGAGTTGGCACCAATAACAGGTAGACCGCAGGACATCGCTTCAATTAGTGCTTTGGGATGACCTTCGTAGTGAGAAGGTAAAATAAACAAACGCGCCCGATTCAGATATGTGGGTAGGTCGGCATTAGGTACGTTACCTTGCCATTGAACGCGATCGCCTAGATGAGAAAACTGTTTTTGCAGGGACTCCCCTAATTCTCCGTTGCCAATTAAAAGTAAGCGAGCATTCAAAGGTACAATTGCCTCTAGCAACGCTGCAACATTTTTTTGTGGTACTAAGCGTCCGACAAAAACAAGATCAAAATCCGGTTCGGTATTTGAGGGACGAAAGCGTTCTGTTTCTACATAGTTGGGAATTATAACTGTACGAGCAGCTGCGTCTGGAAGGCGTTGACCAATAGCTGCTGCCATCATCGGCGTAGTAACAACTACCCTTTGGGCAGCGTTGAACACTTCTGACTCTAAGATTTGAGCTTGATCGTGAGCAGGAGATTCTGTGCCATGCTTTTTAGCAACAAACTCTGACCACATATACCCACAGCGAGCAACTAAAGGTTTATGCCAAAATTTTGCCGAACGAAGGGCAATATCAGCACCGAGAGTTTGATTAGTTTTGAAGACATCACTGCCCCACAGCCAAGGGGCATGGAGCAAGTGCAACCAACGCTCGTAGCGACCGGGAGAGATATTCCAGTGGTTGCAGAGAATTTTGATCCCTGCAATGCGGGAAGCATAATGGTAATCGTTGCGATTGCCGTAGGTGACAAAACCTACTTGGACACCCTGTTGTTGCAGACGCTGATAAATAGCAACTTCTCGATCAAACATTCCTTGTTCGACCCAACTTTGTAAGGAAACTCCACGAGTGAAGAAAAGAGTAAGACGCATGGTTTTTCTATCGTTATGTTTTCTACTAATCAATTTTGCCTTGAAGAGTTTTGTCTAATCTTAAAAACTTCTTATTTTGCTTTGCAAAGTCTATCCGTGGCAAACTTAAGAATACGTTCAGATCGACGCTCCCAAGTATGGTGTTGCACATCTTGGAATGCTTGATTAGCAAGTGCTTGATTAAGCTGAAAATCGTCAAGCAATCTTTTTATTGCCTCCTCAAATGATGTAGCATTATCTGGTTCAGCTAAAAGTGCATTACTTCTATCTTGTAAAACCGCACTTATATTTGACAATGCCGAAGCTACAATAGGTCTGCGTGCAGCCATATACTCAAACAGCTTTAGAGGAGAAGTTGTCTCTGAATTATGGTGTTTTCTGCTATTTGGAAGCACCACAATATCACTTGCATAAAGGTATGTAGGAACTTCAGACTGAGGTAAGTGCCCAATGACTTGCACGTTTGAAAGACCATTACTCTTACAGAATCGTCGCGCTTGTTCAACGTCACGCTCCCAACCTCCTACTAATATGAATTGGCAGTGAGGCATCATCTGAGCAACTTTGTAAAGAGTCGGTATACCTTTATAGTCGTATAAATGCCCAGTGTATACAATTATAGGACTATCTATAGGCAGTACTAATTTACGACGAGCTTCTTCCTTTGATTGATATGGAAGGAAACGTTGTAAATCAACACCATCTTGTTCAACCATAACTTTTTCTGCTGATAAGCCACCTTCTATATATTCTTTAGCTAATTGCTGGGAGATAGTTACAATGCCTAAAAATTGATTGCTGCTATAAGCGGATTGAGAAAAAAAACCTTTATTAACAGGTTCATGATATTCCCATAGAACTTTTAAGCCTAACTTTAATGCTATTTTTACTACTTTATCTGAGCGTGTATAAACTATATCAGGGAACTTAAGTGCAGAATAGAAAGTAGCCCAGCGAGCAAACCGCTGATTGCGATAGTTTTGTGGAAAAGGATATACCGATTTTAAAAGTAAGGGCAATCGGGTAATTTTAAATTTATGATTTAGTCCATACCATTGCTGCAAATCAAAATTATTACCTCTTACAAAAGACCATAAATCACTAAGAGTAACTAGTTCAAACTCATCAATCTTTTGAGCAAAAGCCTGGGACATCTTAGCAACTTGTATAGAGTTTGCTGCTTTAGAAGGTAAGTTACCTTCAGAAATGTAGACTATTTTCAATGCCTCCTCCCTCATAAATATTTCAAATCATTTGTTAATTGGAAAAATTAAAATTTCCAGCGACTCCATATTTTTTTACTATTATGTTGTTGTAATGGTGAGCCAATCCATTTGCCAGCAACCTTTATAGGTTCGTATGACGGCATTTTGTTTTGCCATTTTACAGAGTCGCGTGCTGCAACAAAGAATAAATAAACTGCTGCGTTGAAATCTTGGTTTGCTGCTTCATAAACTACTTCAAAACCTTGTTCTTGAAAAAGGTAACGAATACAAGTTGGTGTGAATCGCCAAAAATCTTCATAACCTTCGTTTTCGTGCTGAATTTGGCAAAAGGGTACTACAATAGTGACAATATCTTTAGATAATATACATAGATTTGCAAATGCAGTCTTAACATTATAAATATGTTCTAAAGTCGTATGATTAAATACGACATCAAATTTTTGCTGTAATTCTTGTGGAACTTCTCCTGTTAAGTCAATAAGATATTCGTTTGGTCTACCTTGATAACCCCGAAAACTGCCTGGAGAGTAATTAGTCAAATAATAATTTGTTTTGTTTATAAAGTAAGACTCATAACAATTACCTTCTTTATCAACATCTTCTCCTGCTGAAACATTCACTATTTCTCCGCTAAGCAACGGTGCTATTTTGCGTAATTCTTTGTTCGACCACAAGCGTGCCAAACGAAATTTCCGGTCTAATTCCATTTTTACTACCTATATTTTTTAATAGAAAACTATTTACAGCGTTGCTCATGAGTTTGAATTAAATTCTCTTCGCTAATAAGCTGCCATACTCTTTGTTGATAAAATTTACATTCACTCATCTTGCTATCTGCATTCACTGTAAATCTAAATGATTCAAGAAAATCCAGAGTGCGTATAGCTCCTTCTTTTAATTTAATGTTCATTGTATATGAACCCGGTGCCAATCCAAGGAAAGGCATTTTAAGTCTTATTTCATGTTTACCTGGAGGCATTTCAAATAGCTGGTTATCATTCGTACTACTCAAGAATAAAGTTGTGCCACCTTCACCCGTAGACTCTGTAATTTTTAGATGGATACAGATTTGATTGAATTTTTTGTGAGCTTTACAAGCTAAACATAAGTATACATTTTCTCCACTAATTAGAGATTTAAGGATTTTATTATTAAAATCTCGAAACGAAACTGAAGCTATATCCACTCCTTCACTTTCGTTTATTTTTTTTTCAGGTAAATCAATTGACAGTAATGTAAAGTTATTATTTGCTTTTATTTCAAATAATTCTTGTTCATATAATGTCATGACCTTGGTAGTTTCACCAGAGATTATTAATTTTCCTTTTGATAGATAAACTGAACTCTCACACATTTGTATTATTGATTGTGTGTTATGAGAAACTAGTATAAACGATACTCCTTTTTCTCTAAGTTCAGCTAATTTCCGATAACACCTAGCTCGAAACTTTATATCCCCTACCGCCAGCACTTCATCAATCAAAAGAATATCTGGCTCGGTATGAATCGCACTGGCAAATCCTAACCTTGCAGCCATCCCAGAACTATAACTTTGCACCGGCGAATCAATCGCATCGCCAATTTCTGCAAATTCTACAACTTCATCAAATCGTTCATCAATTTCCTTCTTTGATAAACCCAAAATTGACATATTTGCATAAATATTTTCCCGTCCTGTCAAAATTGGATTAAATCCTGCTCCTAATGCAATTAACGGAGCTACTCTACCGTTAACTTCGACAAAGCCAGTATCCGGTTTAATCAATCCAGCAATAACTCGTAGCAGAGTTGACTTCCCACTACCATTTTTACCAACTAACCCCAACGCTTCCCCTCGACGCAATTCAAAGCTGACATTATCTAACGCCCAAAATTCCTTGGGGTCGTAATTTATCACCTTTTTCCCGCAATCCTAACACTTCAGCGGCAATATCTTGAACGCCGTAAAATAAAGACTTCTTTAAATCCCGACAAAATCTTTTAGAAACCCCATTTACTGAGAGAACAACTTCACTATCGTTATTCTGTGGCTGTTGTGAAATTTCTTCTTTATTGATGCTCACCATAATTATGAACTAATCCTCTCAACTACATAGGGCATTGACAAACGGTAGACAACCCAAGCTATTAATAATCCTGCAATTGCAATTAAACTTGCAATCCAAAATCCTTGAGGTTCAGAGATGACACCAGTGGTTGCTAATTCCCGCGTTGTTACTAGTAAAGGTGTTACGGGATTAAGCTTAACTATGCTGCCAAATACTCCATCAGTTGGAACTGGGTAAACAACTGGTGTGAGAAACAGCCAGAAGCTAGTTGCTAAGGTAATTCCTTTAGAAAAATCTTGATAAAGTCCGCTCATTGGAGCTAAAAACACTCCAATAGAAGTTCCTAGTATTATCAAGTGAATTAAAGCGACAGGGGCTAAAAACACGCTCCAAGTTACTGGTATTTGAAACCAGATAAACAAGGCGATAATCAAAACCAGCTTGATACTAAAGTTAAAAAAGACTTCTCCTAATTTGGCAAGAATCAAGGCTTCACGAGGAAAGCTAATCTTTGCTACCATTGCTTTGGCTGCTGCTACCGCTTGAATCGGACCTTGGAGTGATTCAACAAAGGTTTGCCATAATGTCATGCTGAACATAACGTAGGCAGGATAAGGAATATCAGTATCACCGATATTTACAACACCACCGTTTTTAGCAAAAGTAAAGGTGGCTGCCAGAACTACCGCAGGGATAACTGCCCAGAAAAAGCCTAAAAATGACTGACGGTATTGAGCGCTAATATCTCTCACCATTAACCGCCAAGCGAGTTCTCTTGATGCCAGTAAGTCCCGCCACATATCTTTGACTAATTGTAGCGGTTTTCGCATTCGACTTTCAGGTCGATGCACTACCCTGGGAAAGGAACGCGCTATTTTATTTTGTTTAGAATTAGACGAGCGTTTATACATAAAAATAGAATTAATTACCTGATGTATTTTCTCAACAAAATAAGCGGTTTAAATCGATCTATTCAACAAAATATATTAATTGTTATCTCCAGGTCAAATAGAATAAAAATCCATTAATGTATTGATATGATTGATTTAACAATTAACAAATGGAATTACTTTACATTAATTTCCAATCAAATATTAGCTATCCGGATATTTACTTACATTTTGTGATTAACAAACAACTAATTAAAATATGTAGATATTTACTAGAAGGATTAAATCTATCATTAGGAAATCAATAAAAATTCAATAAACTAGAAATAACTCATTAATTAAATTGCCAAGGTTCATTGCTATTCAACTCAATTAAGTTTAAACAAACAAGTACTTGGCAATACAAATAAAATACTTTATTCCAAATTACTCACAGAATTAGACACCGAATAATTAGTACTAATCAACTGCTTCATCGCCAACCACATAAATGGTGGAATAGTCTTTGTATATCTACCCCAAAGACGACGAGGTTCTTGCAACCATCGATATAGCCATTCAAATCCAGACTCTCTGACTATGCGAGGTGCCCTTTTCTGAAGTCCTGCATAAACAGGGAAAGCCCCACCCAAGCCAATCATTACGGCATGAATTTTATCTTTATGTTCGGACATCCACTTTTCTTGTTTTGGACAACCTAAAGACACAAACACTATACCTGCACCACTTTCATTAATTTTTTTAATCAATGCTTCGTCTTCACTCTCAGTAAGCGGACGAAATGGGAGCGGTTCCATCGCTGCAATATTCAATTCAGGATATTCTTCCTTTAATTTGCTTCTCATTCCGGAAAGAATTTGTTTCTGAGAACCTAGAAAAAAGAGACTAACATTCTGCTTTGGCGCAGATTCACATACAGAAGCTAAAATATCCAGCCCTGCTACTCTATCTTGAGAAGTAGCTCCTAACTTTTTCATCATCCAAACTAAGGGCATACCGTCTGGAGTCACAATATCGGCATCTTTTAATACAGCGGCAAACTCAGGGTTCCAGTGAGCTTCCATCAACATATGTACATTTGCTACACATACTGTCTTACTTTTACCTTCACTTGCCCACTGAAGAATAGTTTGTATTTGCTCGTTTAAACGCAAAGCAGTAATCGGAAAATCTAGCACTTTCCGAGTCGGCATAGCAACTGCCTTCACCATAGGGTCACTCCTTGTGTAACAACTAAAATAGCTAAGAATATTCGACCAAACTAATATAGAAAAAGTGATGTTTTAACCCAGTCTTACTTGCTTAAAACTTAGTGAATGGTCGGCACTTGACACAGGTGGATGCAGTGGCTCTTAGTGTTAACTTTAGCTTCCCTGGTAATCATTGAATCATTTAACCTTACAGTATATTAATTTACTCGTAAAAAACAGCACTTTCAGTTATTTTGAGTAAACTTTATGTTAACTTTACAAACCTGATAAGTTAGATTCATAGAAGCATTATAATTGCAACAAATTATACTTATAAATACTAGTCAAAAATTTCACAAAAAGCACTAAGGATCTGAAAAACTAGATTAGATAATCGTATTATTGCTTGTTAGAGTTAATATTTTTTTTAAACATTAAAAGCAACTAATCTAATTATGCACGTGTATTGATTAACTACGTAAAATACTGAGCTTTTAAATAGCTGTATTAAATATACTTTATTTCTCATGAGATAAAAATTTGCAAAAAAAATGGGGAGAAGATTGATTGTTCTTCCCCCCTGTCTATTATTGTTACCGTTGTCTTGTTTATTGTCTCCTTTCAACCTTTTTCGTAACATTTGCTGCTGTTTCTTGAGTTGTCGTTTTCTCGCAGCACCGCCTTTACCTTTATCGTTTCTCCCTTGTCGGCGTGGAGACTCCCATCTTTTAAGTCGCATGATTTAATTGTCCCTTGTATTTGATTGATAGTATGTTTGCATCTTTATTATACAAAGTATAGCATAACAGAAAAATTCAGGTTAGAACTGATTCTTTAGTTAGATTGTTTTATAATTCTATACAAGTTACAGCCTTCCTTATTGATAAGTAAAAATAATCTATACTAGCTATACTTAGTCATCAAGATTGCTAATTTTTAAGTTACCTTTTTACCTGATATCAATTAATTTTGATTATAATATCGATCGCTTCAGCCGCAAACGGATCGGATAGTAGTAGAACATCATAGTTGGGCTGAATAGCTTTAATCGGGCAATTGATATTTATTATAAGATGCCAATATCTACATGATTTTAGGAATGATTATAATAAATATCAAAAAGTGCAGTTACTTCATTCTGAGTTATCAAGAATAAAGTTAGTACAAGTATAGATACATTATTCTTTTCCAGTTTTCCGGAAATAAATGTATAACTTTTCAAGCAATATTATAAATTTATCTAATTTTATACATAAGCAAACGCAAGGATAAGTAATACCATTTCTTTATAAGGATGCGCTTAATTTAGCCCACGCAGGTGGGCTTTGTTCGAGTAGCCCTACTCTTCCAGAGTGAGGGCGATTTAGCGCAGCCTCATACAGAATTGGTATAAGGCATTCCAAGCAGCTACAATTTCTCCAAACTTATGCTGAACCTTGAACAAAAGCATGGTTCAGTCAGAAAGGAACATACATAGTGCGTGCGGTTTAGGTCTAAACTACGAGGAGATTACTGTAGGATTAATCGCAAATCCTCCTTATTTGTCGCAAATAATTTGTAGTAAACAAGATTAATCGGAAAAGCTTTCCTAAAAAAATCAGGAAAGCTTTGAGTCTAATATTCTATTTCCAATTATCCTATGTTTCAGATGGGCCGGGAGAGACTCGAACTCTCACACCTTGCGGCGGCAGATTTTGAGTCTGCTGCGTCTACCAATTCCGCCACCGGCCCTTGGGGTCAACTTCACCATTATACTCTATTTCTTGGTTTTGCAACAATTTTTCATAATCTCTGGTACTTGCCCAACGGTCAATTTCTCTGGCACGCAATACTGGTACGGGATGCGTTAATTGTGCGGTTCTTGCAGTTTTAACCATTTCTCCCAGCTCGTTTTTACTTATATCGTCGTAAGCGCGGGCTTGTTCGATAAAGGCATCAAGGTTAAGTTGTGGAGCAATAGTAGGTGAACCACCCGCTAATTTCATCAACACTGACATGACTACTTTAGGATCTTGGGTTGCTAACAAGGCAGCGCGATCGCAAGTAAATTCCGCGCAACGAACCCATTCTAAAAGCTGTGCTTGAATTGCTTGTGCCAAAACTGCGCCAACGTTAGGTAAGGCTGTGGCAGCTAATATCAATATATTTACTGGAGTTAAATAAACGCTATGGTCGCATTTGAGGTGTCCTAACTCATGAGCAATGACTGCTTGAGTTTCTTCGGGTGTGAGCATATCAATTAAGGAAGTATGCAGCACCACGAAAGGTTGCTTACCTCGCATAGCAAAGGTGTAAGCATTAGGAGCCGGATGTTGTTTTATGTAGAGTTGCGGAGGCTCAATATCAAGTATTTTGCAAGCTTCTAGCAATAGTTCGTGTAGATTCGGTAGTTGTTTATCACTTACCAAAACGCTAGAAGCGATATTTTCTACATAAAAAACTTGTTCTGCCAAGGGACCCTAACAGATTCCGTACCATCATATCTAAACCTGGAATCTGCTTAAGCGCGGTTGTTGCCTCTTTATCGAGGGGATGGCGGAAATTATCCGCTTTAAGACCGATTAGTGGGGATTTTGCAATTAAAGACATGGGTTGTTGCAAGCTCTACAGAAAGGTAACTACGTTTCGGGGCTAATCAACAACCCCTCAAAAATAGTATAACGACAACAAAGGCAGACGAGCCGTCCCGTCTACCCTACTTGTAGTTATGAGTTATGAGTTATGAGTTGTGAGTTGTGAGTTATGAGTTATAAATTCAAAGCTCTTAACCTCCGCGTCATTATCAACGCGAACTTAACTAATTAACCAGAAACAGAAGCAGTACCGTTAGTAGTTTCAGTTTTTGGTTCGATTGCCGGTGCTTGTGCTTCAGTTCCTTCTATACGCTCGATTTTTGCTCCTAGTTTCTGCAATTTCAAATCGAGTCTATCGTAACCACGATCGAGGTAATTCAATCCCTTAATTGTGGTTTCACCGCTTGCTGCTAAAGCCGCTACCACCATAGCAGCAGCAGCTCGTAAGTCAGTACCTTCAACGGGTGCGCCAGATAGCGTCGATACTCCTCGAACAAAAGCAGAGTTGCCTTTAACGCGAATATCTGCTCCCAAGCGATTCAACTCGGAAGCGTGACGCAGACGATTTTCAAATACGGTTTCATTGATGATGCTATCGCCTTCTGCTACTGCTAGCAAAGACATAAACGGCGCTTGCATATCGGTGGGAAAACCTGGATGAGGCAAAGTTTCAATGTCTGTTGCCTTTAAAATTTGCGCTGGTTTGATACGCAAAGAATTAGTAGTTTCTTCAATTACAGGAACTCCGATTTCCTTCAATTTGGCAATCACCGGCATTAAATGCTCTGGCATCACGGGTGATAATAGTAATTCCGAACGAGTGATGGCTCCAGCAAGTAAGAATGTACCAGCTTCGATGCGATCGGGAATTACGTTGTAATCGGTGGAATGTAATTGAGGAACGCCTTTAATCACAATTTTACTTGTTCCGGCTCCTTCAATTTTTGCACCCATCGAAATACAGAAGTTAGCCAAATCAACTACTTCTGGTTCTCGTGCGGCATTTTCAATAATTGTTTCGCCGTCTGCTAAAGTCGCAGCCATCATTAATGTTTCGGTAGCTCCGACACTAGGAAGATCCAAGTAAATTTTGGCACCTTTGAGTCGGCGACTGCCATCGGTAACGCGAGCGTTACAAATACCATGTTCTATTTGAACTTCGGCTCCCATTGCTTGCAAACCACGGACGTGAAGATCCACTGGTCTTGCTCCAATTGCACAACCGCCGGGTAAAGGCATTTGTGCTTCTCCTAATCTTGCTAGAAGGGGTCCAATAGCAAAGAAACTTGCTCTCAACTGAGTAACTAGCTCGTAAGGAGCCTTAGAGGTAGTAATTTCAGTAGCGTTGATGTCTATAATGTTGCCATTACGTGACAAGCGCATACCTAAAGCTGACAAAACTTCACCCATCCGCGATACGTCTGCCAATAAGGGAACGTTGCGGATGCGACAATCTCCCGAACATAACAAAGCTCCAGCCATTAACACTAAAGCAGAATTTTTCGCTCCGCTGATAGTTACGTGGCCATCGATTGTGCGCCCACCCCAAACTTTTAAGACTGAGGAGTCTGCTATCTGAGATAAATTCGTGTCTGGTGAACCGTTAGAAGTATTAATAATTCTATCCTCCATATAGTAATTAATGGATTTTATAAAGGAAGGAAGTTGGTTTTGATTCTACAGTAAAGAATCCATTTGTCTACATATCCGCGATACATATACTCAGTTATCAGCCAACAGTAACCAGTATTCGCACGTTTGCCCCCAAAGGTGTTCCCGTATGATAGGGTATGAATCGTCAGTTACAAATTTTTCATGTTTATTTAAGAGAGATTATTATCTTGACAAAAGTAAATAATTAAGTAAAAATTGAGAATTGTCAATAAAGCGGAACTGGCGGAATTGGTAGACGCGCTAGATTCAGGTTCTAGTGCCCCACAAGGCTTCCGGGTTCGAGTCCCGGGTTCCGCATTGCTCTAAAGTGTGGCTAGTTGGAAATCAAGTATTCTCCATTTAAACGAGTCTCGGACAGTTTTTATAACATCGGAAATCATAACAGAACGCAGCCGGGAAAATTTAAAATCGTGCTGACTAGTTTACAAAATCCTTTGATAAAACAAATTCGCAAGCTCCACTCTAACAAAGAGAGGCACAAACAGGAATTGTTTTTATTGGAAGGAACGCATTTATTAGAAGAAGCTTGTGCTACGAATTATCCCTTGGATAGTTTATGTTGTACTTCGCAGTGGCAAGCAGGGCATGAAGAACTTTGGCAGCTAGCTGTGTCCAAGTGCGATCGCGCTCTTGTTGTCAGTGAAGATGCGATCAAGGCGCTAGCTACGACGGTGCAACCAGATGGTGTAGTGGCGACGGCTAAGCGCGGGTATCATACTGCTGAATTACCGTTTAGCGGCTTGCAGATAGCTTTAGAAACCGTGCAAGATCCTGGCAATCTAGGAACTATAATCCGTACTGCTGCTGCTGCCTCTGCATCGGGTTTGTGGTTGAGTAAAAATAGTGTAGATTTAGACAATCCGAAGGTTTTACGTGCCAGCGCTGGACAATGGTTTCGTTTACCGATGCAGGTAAGTGAGGATTTACAAGCGACGGTAATCGAGGCAAAACAAGCGGGTATGCAAGTAATTGCAACTTTACCGGGTGCAAATCTGACTTATTGGCAGATAGATTGGCGAAAACCAAGTTTAATTTTATTGGGTAATGAAGGCGCTGGTTTATCGACTGAGTTAGCACAAATGGCAGATATTAACGCAAAAATTCCGCTTCAACCTGGGGTAGAGTCATTGAATGTAGCTATTACGGCCGCTTTGATACTATATGAAGCGCAACGTCAGAAAAGTCATAACAATTCAAAAGATGGTCATTGATTGTAGCTTTTGTAACTTAATTATCTTTATTTTTATTTTCAAAATATTGCTCAATATCCGCTACCGCATCTTCCCACTCAGCTAAGTCAAATTTCGGTGATTCTTCTGCTGCTGCCTTTAGTTGCGTATTCGCAATTTCTAATTCTTTTTCTAGTTCTTTTAATTCTTTTTCTAATTCTTTTTCTAGTTCTTTTACAGGTTGTTCTTCAGTTTGATTTTTTTCTAACAGATTTTGCAATTGATCGAGGGATTTTTGAAAATCTTTTGCTGCACTGTTACGTTGTCCTTCTTCGTTATGCTCCATAATATCTCGTTTTGTTTTAATCCCTTGTATTTATAAAGCGTAATTATACCTCAAGTATAAAACTATAGTAGGCAGACACACTTATTATACACTGTTATTTCGGTGGGTATTAATGCTTTCCGGACAAAGATTCAAATAATCAGCTCTACTTTTTCAAAAAACCGGCTTTCTCAATATCTTGAATTTTTACTATCAATAAAAGAGATAGATAGTTGTAATTTTAAAAATCAAAAGGCTTAATTGCCTCCATCAGCTAAGGTAATAGTGAAACTTTGTTGTTTACCCGTAGCGACTGAAGCAGGTTAATAAATTGCGTGATAAAGGATAATCGCAGACATCATCATTCACCGGATTTGCTACGGGATAGATTGGATTCCAGATGATTTCGGCGTAATAGTCAGCTAAACCGACATGAAGGCAAGATATGTGTGAATTAATACAGTAATCTTTCACGGTTTGGCGACTGGCACTATTATCAAAGGTATGAATAACAAGAGCGCTATCTGTTAATAACTGTTACTAAATAATAAAGCTTCCTTGATATAAGAGCGTGAATTACATAATTTATCTGGGTATTTACTGATGAACTTTCTAGATTGGAGCTTGCTTGAATATACTTTTTAGAGAGAATTAAGTAAAAACATTGACCTTAAAACAAATTCGAGGTGTATTATAAGTAGTTTTTAAGCAGTTTTTTCGATGCTTGACAAGACGTATTACCACTGAAGCTAATTGTATTTTTTAACGCCTATAACTTGAGTATAGCGCTGTTACCCAAATCGTAATTGATTCAGTAATAACGCTTCGATTTTATTTTTTTGTGAAGGGAGACTAATAATGAATCGTTTTGCTTTGAAATCTTCTAAATGGATTTTGTCTGCTGCTTTAGTTTGCTCGATTGTAGGTGTAGCGAGTTCCGCTCAAGCTCTGGTATTAAAAAGAGGTTCCAGAGGTACTAACGTAGTGGTTGTGCAAAATACTCTGAAATCACAAGGTTTCATGTCCAGCAACGTTAACTCTACCGGATATTACGGTACTATTACTCGAAGTGCTGTAATGAATTTTCAACGCGCTCGTGGTTTACGAATAGATGGTGTAGTTGGGCCTCGAACTCTGAGTGCTATGGGATTATCAGGTACGGGTGGTTCTTACGATTCTACTCCTACTATGACTAATGGAGTTGTAAGAGTTGGTAGTTATCTGAATGTACGTTCTGGCCCTAGCACTGGTTACGGAGTTAGAAGTACATTAGCTTCTGGACAAGGAGTTAATCTCTACGAGCAGAGAGGCAATTGGTACAGAATTTCCAGTGGAAATGATTGGGTACACTCTGCATATATTCAAATAACAAATTAAAAATAAAACTTTTCAAATTCTGCATATAAATTTGTTATCTTTTTGAAAAATCAATTTAAGGGATTTTTACTATTAGCCTGGGGTTTTGACTCCAGGTTTTATAGTGTTGGTGAGATTAGGGAATGGGTAATTGGTAATTGGTAATTGGTAATTATTAACCTCCTTGTAGGAGGGTAGATTTTATACAAATTCAAGGGGAGCATCCCAATTTTTGAAAAATAATCGTAGTGCGTTAGCGTAGCGTGTCCGCCAGGACAAGCATCTTGCTCGCTATATGTATCAACCGCCTGCGCGGGTTGTTTAAAATATCTGTCATTCGATTTTGGATTTTATATTTACTCTAACAGGATTGTCCTTTTTTTTGAAAAAAGAGACAAAGATTGGTATTAAATAATTAAATTAGTTAAATGAATATAGATATATTTTGAACGAATAAGATGTCTGTTACACAAGAGTTTTTCGTATAATTATAATTAATTTAAATCTATATCTGTTTAATGATAAATACGTATTTTTTTATTCTCAGCAGTAGCTTTTAGTTTATATTTCTTAACTGAATATCAGCATTAAGATTTCTTGCGAAACAGGGCAATTAAAGAGTGCTAATGATTACCTGTGGGAAAATACAAGTAGATGATTAAAAAACTTTTTTCTAGGAACATTTTTGTTCGGTGCTTGTAACAGCGGGTGCTGTATATCGATTCGCTTTTAAAGCGTATAAGGCAATCTGATGTCTAGTTTGGATAAATTATCGTAGTTACGATATCTCTCGAAAGCTGTTTTTAAAGCATTCGGATGGAAGAATTTGCAATATTCTAAATATGGTAACTATGAGAGTTTAAAGGAACTAGATATAACTAAAAATCGGAGGATATAAAAATGGCAATTCGCAATGATTTAAAAAACGGTTTGTGGCGAAAATTGCAAAATGATTCTGTTAGTTGGGGAATGTTAGCGCTTTGGATATGTAGTTTAGTCGTATTGTTAACGATGATGACTATGTACTCTGGCACTTAACATAATTCAAGAGACGTAGCACTGCTACGTCTCTACGTTTATCAAGCAATTACTAATACGTCGGCTTCTTTTTCCGATGATTTATCATCTTCCGCCAAAGAAGGTGTATTATCTGTACCCTGCAACTTGTTCGTGACATATGTTGTTATGGCATTCACTTTGCGCGATCGCCATTCATCAACAAGTTGCTGCACTTGAGTTGCACTCATTCGTCGGTGCATTGCTTCATACAGATATGCTGCATGAGTTGTTTCGTCTTCAGCAATGTTGAGCATTCCTAATTTAAGGTTACGGGCTTTGGCATCATTTTCTGGCAAAGCTTTCGCCATGCGAGCAAAATCTTTACTTGCATCCAACTCTAATATGTAAGTGCTAGCCATAAATACATTCCAGTCAATGCACTCTGCTTTTAACTGTTCCCCTTCGTAGCCTTCATAATAGGTGCTAAAAAAGGAACTACCACGTTGTTTTGATTTCTTTTCACCCGTATTGCTTTCGCTCTTATTTTCGCTTTTATCCGATGACTGAGTTTTGAAGTCTCGAACTTTTTTATCAAGCTGCTTGAGTGCGTGAGCAAAAATTTGCCCGTGTCTCTTCTCGTCTTCTGCGTGCTTGGCTAATTTTTCTGCAAGCCACGTATCACCTTCTTGAGCAGCACGTTGACTAAGATTAGTTAAAAAAGGAACCGAGCCAGATTCGGCTAATTGAAATCCTGCTAAAAGATTTGGACGGGTTTTAATATCGCGGATTTGCAGAGCGCTAAAATAAGCACTTGCACCAGAACCCGCTAAATGCATGATATAGGTAAGAAGATTCATAATTTGTTGTTAGTTGTTAGTTGTGAGGCAGTGCGTTGTGCGGGTTCCCAAGCTACTTGCGTGCGGAGGTTCCCTCCGTTGAGCAAAGTAGCGCCGCATTGTAGCAACTGCCGTTAGCGGAGCGTCTCCCGGAGGGTTAGTTGTTAGGTTCATCAATTATCGGCATTTTCTAATTGAGAAACTCGCTTTTGCAATTCCTTGATATCCTGTTTTGATTCAATTACCAAAGTCGCGAGTCTATCAAACATTTTGTCACGTTCTCTTTGCGATAATCTTCTTGGACGCTGGGATGGTGGAGAGTTGTTTGGTATCTTTGGTTGGGAAGCACCTACTCGATTCAACTGTGTTTCTATACGGTTTACTTGGGATTCTAAACGATAAAAATCAGATTCTAAATTATTAAGACGAGATTCTAACAAGCTAGAATAAGCCGCATCAGAAAGCAAACCACCCCAGATAAGAATGAGTAAAAGTATTGTGAGTAATAACTTTTTAAACATGGAAATTGGGGATGGGGAGAAGTTAAGAGCTAGGAGTTAGGAGGTAAGAGTTAGGAGTTATTAAGTTTGAACCTTTACCTTTGAGCTTGATAATTGATAATTGATAACTGTTCACCGATCGCTACTCACTGTTTTAAAAAGTTTTTCCCAATCTATATAATTAGCGTTATTTTCTCCTTCTTTAACTTCAAAGGTGACATTACAAGCTAATGGTTGCTGTAGGGATTGTACGCAAAGTTTTGCAATGTCTTCGCGGCTAATTTTTCCTCTAATGTTATCACCTTGCTCAAGAATTAATTCTTTACCGCCTGCTTCTTCTGTTAAAGCACATGGTCTAATTATAGTGTAAGTAATTCCACTTTGTGTTAAACTATCTTCTCCTTTTAATTTCCAGGTGAGAATGCCTCCAAGTTGATCGTTTAATATGACTGCTGGTGGTTCTTCTTCTAAGTTTATACCAGGTCTTCCCGGACGAGTTACTCCTGCCGAACTAACTAAAACAAATTGAGGTAAGTTTCTTCCTCCGTAAGCTTTGATTGTTTCGACTTCTAAGCTAAAGCCACCTGCTGAAAAGTTCGGATTTAATCCTCCGTCGTATTCAAATTTGCTCAACATTAATTGAAAAGAACAAATTTTGTTAGATTCAATTCTTGGAGCATCATTTACAGTTTTGGCACGAAAAACTGGTATTAATTCTGCAAACGGAACCTTTACATTTATCCAAGTATCTGCTTCGGTATCAAAGGAATAACAATAGCCGACACCATCCCAATTTGTTTCTGTACGCAAGATGAATTTATAGCGTTTTCCGTCACCCTTAACGCGAATTTCAACGCCTTCGTAACCAGACAAGTTAAAGGAAGGATCGAAGTTTTTAGTTCTAACAGAAGCGAATCCACCGGAGTTTTCAGTAGAAACGTTTCCGGAAAATAAAGCTGTACCCGAAGATAATTTGATATTACTTTGACTGACACCACCCATAACTACATCATCTACCGCACCCCATACGTTTTTTACATCTACGGATGGATTATTAAAGTCAAATAGTATTTTTTCGTTTGATGCGGGTAAGTGTTTTTTAGCTGCTTCTACTAAGTTTTTTACTCCTTTATATTCTACATTTTCTGGAGTATCGCCAACAACTTCGGGCATATAAAATTTAACCCCTTGATTGTATTTTGCTCTATCGGGAGTATCTCCTTCAACTGGCTGTACTCGCACCGCAGTACAGCAAATAACAGCTTGAATGTTCGCCATCAATAGGGAATTTAAAGTTTCTGGTTTGGTAATATCTGCAACTATTAAATCTGCTTTATCGTCAAGAATCGATCTAGCTTTATCGATATCGCGCACCAAACATCTAACTTTATAGCCCTTATCAATAAGTCGTTGTACCACTCGTTTCCCAACACCACCCGTTGCACCTGCGACTAATACTATACCCACTGTTTTTGCTCCAATTAATTTATCTGGATTATCCTTTAAGTCATCTTTGAAAAAATCCTGTACCCAGTTAAGTAATGGGATTACTTCAAAGAAGGTAAGAGTTTTTACTAATCTATTTAAATCCCACATTTTTTAGTTATCAGTAAACAGTTATCAGTTAAAAATATTTTACTTAATGACTATCGTTTTTATATAATTAAAAAATCATTTACCTCAACAATCTAAAATATAAAATAAATATACAAGACTCACGCCCAGTAGAATAATCCGGCATTGCAGTCTTAAATAAAAACAATCCTCCCGCACCAATGAAGGGTATGTATCTAACTACAGATAGAGTTTTGTCAAGTAAAGCTGGTGGTGTTGACGAAATTTGTCCAACGGCTTTGTTATTACTTAATGATATAACTGTTTGCATCGGCTGCAAATTCTGTTACACAGGCGAAACTGACTCGTAGCGATCGCGTACCATTTTCTGCAAAATTGCTGCGAGTGCAGGAGATATTTGGGCTTGATATTGCCAAATAATTTCACCAGTTTGCCCATCTTCGGGAAACTGACTTGGTAATAAGCCAGTTGATGCCTGAATCCTGGGTATTTGTTCGTGATTTCCTAATTGTTCGAGAATTTCGGCTTCGCTGTGAAATAAACGTCTCGCGGTTCAAGGTAAATAGAAGTATTTTTTTTATTAATAGTTGTTCAGTACATTTTATGCATAAGTAGGTTGGCACTAATAAATCTAGCTATGTGTTTGAATAAAATTAAATTACATCCAATTTATTAATTTTATTAATCTTTAGGAGTTTTAGCTGTAATTCCTTTTTCATATTTGAACGTGTATACTCCGGGAGAACGCAGCACCTTAAACCATAAACCGGATTTAGAACCCAGAGATAAAGCTTTGGTAACGCTTACCCTAGCAGTATCGCGTTGCTTTTTTGTCAAAGTTTCGGCATATAAATCGCTAACAATATCATGAATATGAAAATGAAAATTAGGTTTGCGGCGCATTAAGATCAGAATAGCATTTCTGATTGAATATCCTTGGTATTGAACTGACATTTGCAAGAGTTTGGATTGCCTTCCTTTTGTTTTCGGGATATCGGAAATATCAATTTCTTCTTGCTGCGGTTGTGAATCGTTGTAATTATCAACTCCATCGAACTTTTCTTCATCTAAATCAACATCTGAGTTAGGTTTATCCTCAATCTTTTCATCAACAGATAAGATATTAATATCTCGTCTATCTTCTTCTAAATATGCCAGGGTTCGAGATTGAGGAAACTGTTGATAAAAATTATGATGTTGTTTTTCTTCAATGTAACCCGATATTAAGTTATCTATAGCAGTAACTTGAGTGCGAATAGATTCTAAACGACGTTCCAAACGTGCAGCTTCTAATATATAGCGTTCTCTTTCGGCTTCGAGCAAATTCAACATTTCGTGAAATTCAGTCATAATAATTTGGAGTATTGGTTATAGAATGAAGCTATATATTCAAAAGTACAATTATACATAGATTTATAAAACAGGCATACAATAAAGTTTTTACCATCGAAATTTTCCAAGTTATTCTTAATTTTTAGGCAACTCGGTCACTACCTGGATACCTCAGATTAAAACTATTCTTAGAGCATAGCAAGTTTGGATTATGAATCAATTAGAAAAAGCTACGGTAGAATATCAGAAATTCACCCAAGAATTCCAAAGTATCATTATCAGCACCGTAAATGAAGAGGGAATGCCCAATGGGAGTTACACTCCCTTCATAATGGACGAATCTAAAAATATTTATATCTATGTCAGCGGGCTTTCAACACACACGCAAAATCTAAACATCAACCCCCGCGCAAGTGTTTTGTTGATTGAAGATGAAGCTCAAACCCCACAAATATTTGCCCGTCGCAGATTAAATTATGATTGTACGGCAACTTTGATAGAGCGCGAAACCGATCTATGGAAAAATATTGTAGATAAATTTGCAGTCCGTTTCGGCGAAATAATTGAAATGTTGCGCGGTTTAGCTGATTTTCGTATTTTTAAACTGACTCCCTACAGCGGTCGTTTTGTAATTGGATTCGGGCAAGCATATCATATTAGCGGCGACAATCTAGACAAACTCGTGCATATCGGTAAACAGTGAACAGTTATCAATTATCAATTATCAATTATCAAAGGTTTAAAACTCCTAACTGTACAGACGTAGCAGTGCTACGTCTCTACACTCCTAACTCCTAACTTCTCCTTGTCTCCTCATGCTTCAATTTCAACCTCCCGGCTTTGGGCATAAAATTATTCAAACATCCCTTGGAGCAATGGTTTACTATACCCAAACTGCTGCACCTTGGGATATTGCTGAAACTAAGAAGTTACCACAAGTAGTTTTTCTACATAACTTTGGTGGTGGTGCTTCTGCTTATGAATTCTCGAAGGTGTATTCTGCTTTCGCTGCAACTCACTGCATTTTTGCCCCAGATTTAATTGGTTGGGGTGAATCTTTTCATCCGGTGCGGGATTATCAAGTGAACGATTACATCACCACTATTGCAGAATTTATTAAACAAACTTGTCGAGAGCCTGTAACGGTTGTAGCGTCTTCTCTTACTGCTGCTTTGACTATTCGCTTAGCTATTCAACAACCTGACTTATTTAAATCATTATTTCTTTCTTGTCCCTTCTGGATTTGATGATTTTGGACAAGGTAGCGGACGTAGACTTCCTTTAGAGGTTATAAATACGCCGTTATTAGATAATTTAATTTATAAATTGGGTGCGGAAAATGAAATTGCAGTCAGAAATTTTTTACAGAATTTTCTGTTTGCAAAACCTACACGAATATCGGAAGAAATTGTACAAGCTTATTTAGCTTCCGCTCAGCAACCCAACGCTATATTTGCAGCTTTAGCATTTTTACGCGGCGATTTGTATTTCGATCTTAGTCTATATATTAAACAACTTACAGTACCTACAGCCATACTGTGGGGTGAAAAAGCACAATTCATTAACGTTAAGTTAGGAAAACGTTTGGCAGATTTGAATCAAAATGCAATTCGTCATTTTCATATCATCCCCGATACAGGTGTCTTACCACATCTCGAAACACCTGAAATTGCGATCGCGTTGTTACAGCGGCATTTAGCTGTTTAAGGAATTGGAAATAATTATAGTTATTTACGAAAACTGCTAACTGATAACTGTTCGCTGATAATTGTTGAAATATTGTCCAGATTGGGAATAATAGAAGATAAGACTAGAGAAGCAGCAAGTATCAAGCTGATTCGGAATAGATGACTTCACCAATGAATCCCTATCTACTAGCAGACAATTCCAGGAATTTTCTTTCTCAAAGTTTTCTGCTTGGCATAATTAATAATGTATCCGATCCTATTTTCGTTAAAAACCGGCAACATCAATGGATATTTCTCAATAATGCTTTCTGCGAGTTAACGGGTTATGACTCAGAAGAATTAATTGGAAAATCGGACTACGATTTTTTTCCTAGCAAAGAAGTCGATCTTTTTCGCGAAAAAGATGAATTAATATTCACTTCGGGTGTCAGTAGTGACTCGGAAGAATATTTTAGCGACGCTGAAGGTAAAATTTATATTGTTTCAATAACAAAATCTTTATTTAATGATGAGTCTGGGAATCAATTTCTGATTGGTACGATTAAAAAAATTAAAGCTTCAGAGAATAAGCAACCACCAGAAGAAAAATTAAGTAATCTTACTTTATATCTAGTCAAAGCAATAAGTAATCTTTTAAATATTAGCAATTTTGATGAATCATATAATGCTGCTTTGGCGGCTTTAGGAAGAGCTACGGATGTAGATCAAGTATCTATAATAGCGTTCAAGAGTAAAAGTAATACTGAGAAAAAACGAGTTAATCAGCGTTGGAAATGGTCAAAGAATGATGTTGAAAAACAATCCGATATTTTTACGCGATGGGATATAATTCTTTCTCAAGGTGAGATTATTGCGGGTTCGGTAAATGATTTTCCCGATTCGGAACGAGAAACTTTAGAAGCTGCAAATATTCTTTCTACTTTGGTAATACCAATTCAGGTAGCAGAAGATTTCTGGGGATATATCCGCTTTGATAGTTGTGAAAAACGTAAATGGTTAGATAGCGAAAAGTCTGTTTTACAAGCTGCTGCGGAATGTTTGGCAGCAGCTTTTTATCGTCATCAATTGCAAGAAAAGCTGAGAGAATCAAAGCAGTTTTTACAGTTAGTAGTCGATAATATACCGCAAAGTATTTTTTGGAAAGATTGCAATAGTGCTTTTCTTGGTTGCAACCAAAAGCTTGCGAATGTATGGGGTTTGAGTTCTACTGAAGAAATAATGGGAAAAACTGACGATGATTTTTCTAGAACAAAAGAACAATCTGAATGGTATCGGGAATGGGACAAGCGAGTAATAGAGTCTGGAGTTGCAGAATTACATATCGTCGAGAAGAAACAGCAAGCGGGTGGTAAACACTTTTGGTTAGATACTAATAAAATTCCGTTGCGAGATCGAGAAGATAATATAGTAGGAGTGCTTGCGACTGTTGAGGATATTACAGAACGCAAGCAGGTAGAAGAATCTTTAAAAGAAAGCGAAGAGAAATTTCATCAGTTATCAACGAATGTTCCGGGAATGCTTTACAAATTTAAAATGCATCCCGACGGTTCGATGTCTTTTCCTTATGTGAGTCATGGTAGTTATGAACTATTAGGAATAGAAGCAGAAACAATTCAAACAGAATCAAACTTGTTGATTTCGATGATTCATCCGGAAGACTATAAAACTTTTGAGAAGTCGCTTAATAATTCAGTCGAAACTTTTGAACCATTTTATTGGGAAGGACGTTTAATTAAATCATCTGAAAAGATTCAATGGGTGAAAACTGAATCTCGTCCTCAGAAACAACTTGATGGTTCAATTATTTGGGATGGTTTTCTTTCCGATATTACTCACCTCAAGCAAACAAAAAAAGCCTTGCAAGCAGCTTATGGAGAAATGGAATCGCTAGTTTTAGAGCGAACTAAAGAATTAAGCCGGACAAATAAAGTATTAAAAGCTGAAATTGAAGAACGTAAAAATACGGAAGCTGCACTGCGCGAAACCGAAGCTAAAGTCCAGAAACTAGCAGCAAATGTACCGGGAATGCTTTACCAATTTGAACTGAATCCCGATGATTCGATGTCTTTTCCTTATGTTAGTCCTGGTTGCTATGAAATTTATAGTTTACAACCAGAACAAATTCAAGCAGATCCCGATTCCATTTTTTCAATGGCTCATCCAGATGATTTGAAAAGTTTTAAAACTTCTTGGACTATTTCTGCGAAGAATCTCAAACCTTGGGAACATGAAGGACGAATAGTTATCCCTTCTGGAGAAATTAAATGGATAAAAAGTCATTCTCGCCCCGAGAAATTGGAAAATGGCACTATTGTTTGGTATGGCTTTATCTTAAATGTAACGGAACGCAAGCAAGCAGAAAAAGCTCTATTGCGTAGTAACGCCATGTTACAAGCTCAACAAGAAGCTGCAATTGACGGTATTTTAGTGGTTGATGAAAATCAAAATATATTATCGTGCAATCAGCGTTTTGTTGAGCTATGGCAGATTCCTCAGTCGGTTATTGAAACTGGAGATGAAAAGCATTTATTAGCATCTATGGTAGATAAATTTACAAATTTAGGAGAATTTATTAATGAAGTAGAAAATTTATCTAATGATCCAGAAAAATCGATTCGCGATGAGATTGATTTAGGAGATGGACGAACTTTTGAACGTTACTGTGCCCCTGTAAGTTCGTCTAAGGGGGAATATTTCGGTAGAGTTTGGTATTTTCGAGATATTACCGAACGCAAACAAGCAGAACAATCTTTAAAGAGGACTAATTCAGTTTTACAAGCGCAACAAGAAGCTTCTATTGACGGTATTTTAGTTGTTGATGAATATCGCGGATCGATATCATATAATCAGCGTTTTATCGATTTATGGCAAATTCCGCAGTCTGCCATCGAAACGGGTAAGCACGAAGCAATTTTTGCCTCGATGCTAGAAAAACAAGAAAATCCCGAAGAATTTGTATCTACTTTAGAATATCTTTTCGATCATCCAGATAAAAGTTGCCGTAATGAGATTTATTTCAAAGATGGAAAAACTTTAGAGCGCTATATTGCTTCAGTACTTTCTTTAACTGGAGATAATTATGGTAAGATATTCTACTTTCGAGATATTACCGAACGCAAGCAAGCCGAAGCAAAATTGCGTCAGCAAACACAAGAATTAGAAAAGGCTCTTTTAAAATTAAAACGTACTCAAGTTCAGCTAATTCAAAGCGAAAAAATGTCCAGTCTGGGACAATTAGTAGCCGGAATTGCTCATGAAATTAATAACCCCGTTAACTTTATCGATGCTAATCTTACATACACTCAAGAATATTTTGAAGATTTGTTAGGACTTATTAAAATTTATCAGAATAATTCTCCCGATAATTCAGAAGCAGAAGAATTTATTCAAAAGATTGAATTTGATTATCTTCAAGAAGATTTGCCGTCAATTATTAAATCTATGAAAACAGGAGCCGAAAGAATTGGCAAAATTGTGCTTTCTTTGAGAACTTTTTCGCGCTTAGATGAAGCAGAGTTTAAAACGATTGATATTCATGAAAATATTGATAGCACTTTAATGATTTTGCAGAATAGTCTTGAAGCGAAACCAGACAGAGTTGCAATTGTAGTTACTAAGGAATTTGAAGTTTTGCCCTTAGTTGGATGTTATGCGGGAAAACTCAATCAAGTTTTTCTGAATATCTTGAATAATGCAATTGATGCTTTAGAAGAAGCAATCAAAAATCAACAAATATCTGAAAACGAATATCCTCAAATTCGTATTTCAACTAAATTAATACAGCAAGATATTGTGCAAATTAGCATAATTGATAATGGTTCAGGTATTCCCAAAGACAATATCAACAAGCTATTCGATCCATTTTTTACTACCAAAGCTGTAGGTAAAGGTACTGGTTTGGGATTATCTATGAGCTACCAGATTATAGTCGAGCAGCATGAGGGACAACTAAACTGTATTTCTACTTTGGGAGAAGGTACGGAATTTCAAATACAAATACCTGTTTATAAAAGGGAGTAGGGAGTAATGAGTAATGAGTAGGGAGTAGGGAGTGGGAAGTAGGCTAAAAATTCAAAATAATTTGCAATGAAAATTGATCTTTTTTCTTCCCTGTTCCCTATTCCCCGTTCCCTACTCCCTATACTAGATTGTTTATTTACAAAGCTAATGTGGGAACACTAAGTATAATGTGTTTCCTCAAATGAACTTATGCTACCGGCAGAATTTAAGTCTTTACAACCCGTTAACGAAAATGCAGTCAATCCGCTACCCATGTGTCAAGTAATAATTGACAATTTACCTGAATTGATATACTGGAAAAATAATGATTTAGTCTTTCAAGGTTGTAATGTAGCTTTTGCTAGAGCCGTAGGGTTAACTTCCCCCCAACAGATTGTCGGTAAAACAGACTCGGAATTACCTTTAAAAAATCAAATGCTTGGCTTCTTGCTAAATCGCCTTCAAAGTGGTAGTTTTGCGGGCGATCGCCAAGTAATCGAAGACAATACAAATTTTGATCAAATAATAATTTCTAGTTTAGCTTCAGGTGAGAAAGTCTGGTTACATATCCGTAAAAACCCTTTGATTAATAGTGATAGTGAAGTTGCTGGTATGCTTTGCCGTATTGAAGATATTACTAAGCGTAAGTTAGAGGAACGATTACTGATAGAGTCTCAGCAGCGACGTTTAGCATTAATGGTGCAACAAAGTCCGTTAGCGGTGATTGAATGGAATTGTAATTTTGAAATCAAAGAATGGAATCAAGCCGCAGAAAGAATTTTTGGATACAGCAAAAGTGAAGTTTTAGGTCGTGATTTTAGCCTTTTAGTCACAGATGATTTCAAAATTACTTTGTCAGAAATGCTGCACAACTTTGTTATTGATAAACAAAGGATGTTCAGCACCAATGAAAATATAACAAAAGATGGTAGAAAAATTGTTTGCGAATGGTACAACTATCCTTTGGTGGCTGCTAATGGTGAAATAGTCGGTATTGCTTCAATGGCATTTGATATTACCGAACGCAAACGTGAGTCGGAACAGCTACAAAAGCAAGAGCAATTTCTTCGCACAGTTTACGATGGTGCTGACGATTCTTTAATTGTTATCGATGTTACCGAAGATGGCAATTTTCGCTATGCAGGAGTGAACGCAGCCGCAGAAAGAAGTAGTGGTTTAACTCGAACACAAGTTATTGGTAAGACTCCAAAAGAATTATTTGGAGAGGTTGAAGGTGCTAGATTATCCCAAAGTTATCGCAAATGTTTAGAAACAGGTCAATCCTTTTCCTTTGAAGAATGTATCACTTTTAAAAATCAGCCAAGTTGGCATTTAGTTACTATTAATCCTTTAAAAGATAATTCTGGCAAAATATACAGACTTGTAGGCACAGCATTAGATATTACTGAACGCAGACAAGCAGAAATAGCATTACAAAACTCTTTAAAAGAATCAGCCGATATTAAGTTCGCTTTAAACCAAGCAGTTATCGTGGCAATTACTGATAATAAAGGACATATTGAATACGTTAACGACAAATTTTGCGAAATATCCCAATATAGCCGCGAAGAATTAATCGGTAAAAACCATAGAATTATCAACTCCGGTAATCATCCTAAATCTTTCTTTACCCAAATGTGGGGAACCATTACTAAAGGTAAAGTTTGGCGAGGAGAAATACAAAATCGTGCCAAAGATAAAAGTCTTTATTGGGTAGACACAACCATTGTGCCAATGATAGACGCGCAAGGTAAACCGCAGCACTACATTGCCATTCGTAACGATATTACCGCTCGCAAACAAGCCGAAACCGAAGTACACCAAAAAGCGCAAGACTTAGAAAATACTCTCTTAGAACTGCAAAAGGCTCAAACACAATTAGTCCAAAGTGAAAAAATGTCCGGTTTAGGTCAATTAGTAGCAGGTGTAGCTCATGAAATTAATAACCCCGTAAACTTTATTTACGGAAATCTCAGCCATGCAAATAATTATGCTCAAGACTTATTAGAAGTAATCAAACTTTACCGTCAAAAATATCCTCAGCCTGCATCAGAAATAAAGGAATTAGCAGAAGAATTAGATTTAGAGTTTTTAGTAGAAGATTTACCCAAACTATTAGGTTCTATGAAAGTGGGAGCGCAAAGGATTCGAGAAATTGTTGCTTCTTTACGTACCTTCTCCCGCATGGATGAAGCACACATGAAAGAAGTTGATATCCACGAAGGAATCGACAGCACTTTGATGATTTTAGAACATCGCATCAAAGCTAAATCCGACCGTTCCAGAATTGTAATTATCAAAGATTATAGTAAAATACCGCAAATAGAATGCTATCCCGGTCAATTAAACCAGGTGTTTATGAACATTTTAGCTAATGCACTCGATGCATTAGAAGAAGGAATTGGAGATGATAATTCTCCTACTATTGGTATTAAAACGGAATTAGAAGGATGCAAGCAAGTAAAAATCTCTATATCCGATAACGGAAAAGGAATTGCCGAAAAAATTAAAACAAGACTTTTCGATCCATTTTTTACAACTAAATCAGTAGGAAAAGGTACCGGAATGGGATTATCAATTAGCTATCAAATTATTGTAGAAAAACATTTTGGTTCTTTGAACTGTATTTCCGCACCCGGAGAAGGTACTGAGTTTGTAATTACTATTCCGTTGAAACAATGTAAATGATTGGGAATGGGGCATAGAATTTTAGATTTTAGATTTTAGATTTTAGATTTTGGATTAAAAATTTTGTGCAAAGCTAGGGAGCAAGATTGAAATTAGGGAGCAAGATTAAAATTAGGGAGCAAGATGCTCCCACTACATAAATCAATTGTAAAAAAATAATTTTTTTGATAAACCTAAATACTATAGCCATCCGAAAAACTCAGATTTGGTTGCTTGTTAGCACATGATAAAGGATTTTCATTCCACGAGACTTGCGGTTTTTCGCAAACAATGACTGTTTTATCGAAAGGGACAACGCACCAAATTTATCGGCAATACGAAATGTATAAGTTAAGCTTTTGTTCGTTGAATTTAACTCCTATAAAACGAGCAAATTCAAACAGTGCTGCTGAAGCGACAAATTCATTGTTGCTCAAAATATGTTCGTAGTTGAAATATAGTAAAATTAAATCTTTATCTAAAGCATCTCTTAAATCGTACTTTAGCGCAGAAGATAGAATCTTCGTTATGCTCTCTAAACTTGAATTAATATCATCTTTCAATATTTTCTCTATGCTATTCTTTAAATCATATTCTATAAAATCATCTAAAACATCACTTAGCTCAGATTGCAATGATTTCAGAGCAGATGTAATTACAGGTTTTGTTAGAGCATAATCAAAAGGAAGTAATAGAAAATCCCAATACAGCGAGTTTAATTTTTCTGCCAGATATTGATTTTCAGTTTGTTTCAAAAAATCTGATTGTCCAAAAAAACCTAGATGTGCGGTATAGAAACTAGGTACAAAAATAATTTCCGGTACTTGTTCTTCTGCGTATCGATATAATTCTTGAATAACTTTAGTTGCTTGTTCTTTCTTTATGGGTGTATTAATTAAATTTAACCAGCTTTGTTTAGTTTTAAAAAGTTCTGCTTCTTGTTCTAACGTTACACAATATATATTTTTATTTTCATCTGCGAATCTATATCTATAATGAATAAATTCAAACTTTTGTCGATCTAAATTAATAGAAACAAAATCTCGATCGCGTTCCAAACTAACAAATGCTTGTTCGGCACAGTCTGCAATTTCTGCAATCAAATCTCCTAAGCTCTTATATATTTTACGCTTATCAAAAAGCCAGTTTTTATTTTTTATTATTTTTAAATTGTCTCGATCGTGTTTAAATTCTTTATTAAAATAAAAATCTTCATAAAAGCCGTCATCATCGTATAGCATGATTACAGAAGATTCATTTATTCCAAGAGGAACTGCAAAAAAATTTCCTCCAAATTCCCCTGAAAAATATAAAACTATCAGAAAATAGAAAATCTCGCCATCATCGTTTACTTTTTTTATATGACGAATAGTCTCTTCAAGTGGGGTAAAATGACCTGTGATACTACCATAATCAGAAAATTCAAAATAAGTATTATCTACTAAACCATTTCGCCATTGATAAAGCTCGTAAACTTCTTTAGGTAATTTAAAGGGTAAATCTTTGGTTATTTCATCAATCTCTTCAGATTTTAATCCCGGTTGAAACAAGTCTTTAACTTCTGGTGCTTTTTCTTCTATACAATCCCAGATTCGCTTTAAATTATTTTTGATTGCCGTCATATTAACAATTAAACTGACGCAAAATTAAACATCTTTCTTTTAATATTTACATAGAAAATGTTGAATACAAATAAGTCTTGTGGGATGGGCTTCCAGCCCGTCTTTTATGTCAACAACCTGCTTTGTATTTAATTTTATCAAGAACTTCTATATTTCGGTGCGTTAGGCTGAAGCCGTAACACACCCTACCAACTACTAACTACTAACCAATCTAAGGAATCGCTACCACTCTTAACAAACGTTCCATTACACTTTGCGCTCTCCTTCCTCCCACGGCTATCAAACGATGACTCAAAACATGGGGAGCAATAAATTTTACATCATCGGGTATTGCATAATCGCGTCCGGAAAGATACGCAAAGGCTTGTGTAGCGCGGTGTAATGCTACAGTTCCCCTCGGACTGACACCGAGAGTAATTTCTTCGTCACATCTTGTCGCTCTTACCAAATCGAGCATATATTGCTGTAATGAAGCTTCTACTTTGATACCAGCACAAATTCGCTGTAATTCTTCAACTTCAGCTAAGGTTATACAGGGTTTTAAGTCAGTAAATTTGCTGCCATCCTGGAGTCGAGATAGCATTTGTAACTCTTCTTGCTCCGTAGGATAACCCAAGCTCAAGGACAGCATAAATCTATCCATTTGCGCCTCGGGTAGGGGAAAAGTACCTTGATATTCAACTGGGTTTTGAGTGGCGATGACGAAAAACGGTTGGGGAACTGCACGAGAGACACCATCAACTGTTACCTGCCCTTCTTCCATAACTTCTAGCAAGGCAGATTGAGTACGGGGTGTAGCGCGGTTGATTTCGTCTGCTAGCATTACGTTCGCAAAAATTGGTCCTTCTAAAAAAGTGAATTCACCAGTTTTAGGACTCCAAATATTTGTACCCGTAATATCAGTAGGTAGTAAATCCGGCGTGCATTGTAAACGTTGAAATTTTCCATCAACGGAACGAGCCAAAGATTTAGCAAGCAGAGTTTTGCCGACTCCGGGAACGTCTTCAAGCAAAGCGTGTCCCCCACCTAATAAGGCGACTAATACCAAGCGGATAGCTTCAGATTTACCAACAATGGTACGAGCTAGATTTTGTGTCAGAGCGTCAATTTTATCTCTCATGCAACGAATAAGGTTAAAGGTTAAAGGTCAAAGGTCAAAGGTTAGGAGTTAGGAGTTAGTGTCTACTTTAATGCTCCATGCCCAATGCCCAATGCCCAATTCCCTTTTTTATTGTTCCCAGAGTTGGCATAAACTAACACGCTTGTCGGAAAAATTTTCTGGCGGTAGTGCAGTCGAGTTGAATTTGAGCTTTGAGGGCTTCTAATGATGAAAATTTCTGTTGGGGCCTGAGAAATTTTTCTAATTGGATTTGCAGCTTTTTATCGTATAAATCTCCAGTGAAATCTAAAAGATGTACTTCTACTGTGAGATTAGTGCCGTTTACGGTGGGGCGATCGCCAATGTTCATCACTCCCCAGCGGTTGTTTATAATATCAGGGCCGTTCGATATCGCTAACTCTAACGGCATAAACTCCTTGTCGGGGCAAAAATTTATCTTCTGGTAATTCTAAGTTGGCAGTGGGGAAACCAATCGTTCTACCGAGTTGCTGTCCTTTGACTACTTTACCCATAAGAGTATAAGGTCTTCCCAATAGTCGGTTGGCTTTTTCAAGCTGACCAGTTTCGAGCGTTTGGCGAATTCTTGAAGTGCTGATACGAGTTTCCTCTTCAATTAGCGGTAAATCGTCTTCATGCATTTCCAAGGGAACGATAGTAACGGGAATACCATACTTAGCAACAAGTACCTGTAAATCCATTGCAGTACCGCTGCGCTGGGAACCAAAACAAAAATCTTGTCCAACGCTGATTCTTGCAGCTTGTAATTTCTCTACGATAATTTGTTCTACGAACTGTTCGGGAGTCAAAGCGGCTAATTCTTTGTTGAAGGGGATTAGTACAAGTTGTTCTACCCCAAGCAGTTCTAGCTGTCGGACTTTTTCATCCACAGGAGTCAACAAACTTCTAGGTTTCCCCGTAAAAAACTCTTGGGGATGCGGTTCAAATGTAATAACTGTTGGGTGAATGCGTTCTGCGCCTGCTGATTTATGCAAAATTGGTTGGATTACCCTTTGATGACCGCGATGAACGCCATCAAACTTACCAAGGGCAACAGCAGTAGGAGTTTGAATCAATTCGGTTGAAGATGTTACCCACACAGAACACCCATTTTGAGACAGATTTGGCACGTCAATTTTGGGACGAGAGGTTTAACAAGACGGGGAGTAGAGGAAATGGGAGTTAGGAGTTGGGAGTTAGGAATTAGGAGTTAGGAATTATTTTTTTATTCCCAATGCCCAATGCCCAATGCCCATTACTTATTTCTCATTACCTATTCCCAATTTGCCATAGTTTAACTAAGGCTCTCGAATACCAATTTAATCCAAATTCTGTAATCAATCTGAGATCGAAGCTTTATATCAACTATCGACTAATAGGAAAACTTTTTGATAAGGGAACATTCATCGGAACGTTTAGTACCATTCCTTCCTTAGCCATGACTGCACCGGGGAATCTCTGTTTGGCTTCTTGACCAATGCGGTCTAAAAACTCGTCGTTATGGGATGGATCGTGATGGTAAATAACTAGAGTTTTAACATTAGCAGCTTCGGCTACTTTAACGGCTTCTTGCCATGTAGAATGTCCCCAGCCTATTTTCGGCGATTTCGATGAATAATATTCCTCATCGGTATAAGTTGAATCATAAATCAAAATATCGGCGTTATTGGCAAGCCTTAAAACATTTTCATCCAATTTATCGGGATAATGTTCGGTATCCGTAACATACACGGCAGAACCACCTTGCCAATTAACTCGGTATCCTACCGATTCACCTGGATGGTTTAGCGGTGCGGTTTCGACAGCAATATCTTCTATATGAATGGTTTTTCCAGGTTTTACTTCGCAAAAATCCAAATTCGACTGCATAATTTGCAAAGGTACGGGGAAGTTTGGATGTAGCATCTGGTCGTTTAGACGTTGTTCTACAGTAGAACCATCAGGAGCTACTGCACCATAAATGTGAAATTTATTACCCGCAACAAATCCAGGAACAAAAAACGGAAATCCCTGGACGTGATCCCAATGAGAGTGGGTAAAAAATAGATAAGCTTCTAACGGCATTTTAGGTAATAGAGACTGCCCTAAAACGTGGATTCCCGTGCCTCCATCGAAAATAAAGCGTTTGTCGCCCACTTGCATCTCGACGCAAGGGGTATTACCTCCATAACGAACGGTTTGGGGTCCCGGACAGGGGATACTGCCACGAACACCCCAAAATTTTACGGTAAATTGATTCTCTGTCCTAGACATGAGTGTTGCTTGTCAAGATTGAGCGGGCGAACAATACAAAAAATTTTACGATCTATAGTTCAATTAACGCTGCCTAACCTATTCTTGTAGAAAGGGAAAATAAGCGTTTGCAACATATTTTTCAAGAGTTTTCCGCGTCTTAATGCGAGCCACTTTTAAACTTATGCTGCGATTAATTCAACTATACGTCTGTATATTTTCTTTATAGACGTTTTTACTTTATAACCTATATTTTACAGTAATGCATTTAACCTCCTAAAAAGCTTGTTTTTTTGCTTACAAATATTTTACTCAAACTGGAATTCCCATTCAGACAAGTGTTTGAGTCCATTAGGGTAAGTTAGATTGTAATGCAAAGGAGTAATACTGATGTAGTTATCGCGGATAACACGTACATCAATCGGTATATTTTCTGGTAAATTGAAACTTACTGGCGGTTCTACATCTTCAAGAACTTCTCCTGTTAGCCAATAGTAAGTTTTACCCCGTGGATCTACTCGTTTATCAAATACGTCAACGTAGCGTCGCACTCCTTGACGGGTGAATTTAACTCCTTTGATTTGCGACGATTCCACCGCCGGAATGTTAACGTTAAGTAAAATTGAATCCGGTAAAGATTTTAATCGTAATTGTTCTACAAGTATTTTGGCAAAGTTAGCCGCAACTTCAAAATTCTTGGAAGAGTAGCTAGTAAGGCTAAATGCAACGCTAGGAATTCCTTCAATCAAACCTTCCATAGCAGCCGAAACAGTACCAGAATAAAGAATTTCCGTTCCCAAATTAGCACCTTGATTAATCCCAGAAAGAACTAATTCAGGGGGTGAATCCAGCAAAGCCCACAGCGCTAATTTTACGCAATCTGAGGGAGTACCATCACAAGCCCAAGCCTTGATATTAGGATGAAACAACGATTCGACAATTTCAGCGCGAATCGGTTGATGCAAAGTCAAGCCGTGTCCCGTTGCGGAACGTTCCCTATCCGGGCAAACTACACTCACATCATGACCGGCTTCTACCATAGTGTTGGCTAAGGCACGTATGCCCTTAGCGTAAATACCGTCATCGTTAGAAATTAACAATCTCATTATTAGTTAGTTGATAGTTGATAGTTGTTAGTTGCTATTCACATATTGCACTAATTGCGATAACCCGAGGGAGAGAAGGGGAAGTTTCGGGGGTAGAGGAGGTAAAATTTATTAACTCGTGACTCGCTACCTTGTAACTCCTAACTCCTCTGTGACCTAACTCCTGACTTTTAACAGTTGCTTTCTACGGATCAATGGCATTATTACTATTGTGGTTGTTGGTTTCCCGGTCGCTGATGACTAATAACTAATAACTAATAACTAATAACTAATGACTGATGACTAGCGATTTACAATCTCAATTAGAAGAATTACGTATTGAAGCCGAAAAAGCAATTACTAGCGCTGATTCTTTGGAAAGCTTGGATGAACTCAGGGTTAATTATCTGGGTAAGAAAGGTCAGTTGGGTGTTCTGCTGCGCGGTATGGGTAAATTAAGCGCTGAAGAACGACCAAAAATTGGTGCGATCGCCAATGTTGTTAAGGAAGCTTTACAAAACAATTTAGATCGACAGCGTGTAGCTTTAGAAACGGCGAAAATCCAAGCCCAGATTGAATCAGAAACGATTGATGTGACGATGCCGGGGGTTTTTCGCCCTCAAGGTCGCATTCATCCGCTGAATGGTGTTATTGACCGAACTCTAGATATTTTCGTGGGTATGGGTTATACGGTTGCCGCTGGACCGGAAATGGAAAGCGATTATTATAATTTTGAAGCGCTCAATACTCCCCCAGACCATCCCGCTCGCGATATGCAGGATACTTTTTATCTTCCCGACGGAAATCTGCTGCGGACTCAAACTTCTTCGGTGCAAATTCGATTCATGGAAGAAAGCGAACCACCGATTCGGATTATTGCACCAGGGGACGCTGTTATCGGAAAGATGATGTAGACGCAACTCACACAGCAGTTTTTCATCAAATGGAACTTTTGGCAGTTGACGAAGGATTAACTTTTACCGACCTCAAAGGTACGATCAAAGAATTTTTAGAAGCGATGTTTGGTGAAATCGAAGATATTCGTTTCCGAGCAAGTTACTTCCCATTCACCGAACCCTCAGCCGAAGTAGATTTAAAGTGGAAGGGACGCTGGTTAGAAGTAATGGGTTGCGGTATGGTAGACCCAAATGTTTTGAAAGCTGTAGGTTACGACCCAGAAGTATATACTGGGTTTGCCGCTGGTTTTGGTGTAGAGCGTTTTGCAATGGTATTACATCAACTTGATGACATCCGCCGCGTTTATGCCAGTGATTTGCGATTTTTACAGCAGTTTTGAAGATTGGGAATTGGGAATTGGAGATGGGGAGATGGGGAGATGGGGAGATGGGGAGATGGGAAGATAATCAACACAGCTTATTGTAAGCAGGGAGCGAGACGCTCCCACTACATTTCTAATTCCCAAATATTACCGATTACCAATTACCAATGCCCAATTCCCAATGCCCAATGCCCAATGCCCAATTCCCAATTCCTATTACCGACAATTATCACAATGCCCACAATGTAAATTCGTTGCTTCTTTTTCAAATCCGAAAGCGGTTAATAAGAATTGCCACCGGCATTTTTTTGTAGTTAGATACTGCTGCATTTGATTTCGGGGGTGCGATCGCCGATCTGTTTTATTTTTCGATTCTTTTGAAATACTGTAGTTAAAAGGATCGATCCACTTTAATTTACCCATGCTATGGAGTAAAGATAGCGCTATTGGTGCATCGGGGAATTTTTGCGTTACTGTTTGTAATTCTCCTGTAGGCGGTAATTTTTTAATTAATTGTTTTGCTGTAAGCTGTTGTTCTCTTATCTTCTCTTCAAAAAATTTCTGTCTTTGTTTGTCTTCTGGATTCAAGAATCCGGTGGGTTCGCTAATTAATGTCAATGTCTCTGCGGGCTTCCCATCTCTTCCAGCCCGTCCAATTTCCTGTACGTATTCTGATAGTAATAATGGTGCTTGATAGTGAATCACCCATCGAACATCAGGTTTATTAATTCCCATGCCGAAAGCTGACGTACAAACCACAAAGGGTATTTTTCCACTCAACCAGCTAGCTTCAATCTCGCGTCTTTCTTCTGCACCCAATCCGCCGTGATAGCTAGCAGTCTTGTTACCTTTTTGCGTCAACCATGCGGCTAAATTTTCACTATCTTTCCGCGTGCGAACGTAAACTAATCCGGAGGTTTGTTGATTTTTGTGAACAAACTTTAACAATTGTTGCGTTCTTCCTTGTGGAGTCCAAATAATCCGGACGTTCGGGTTAAGATTGCTTCTATAAGGATTCAGTTTAAATACAGCAGGTTGCTGCAATCGTAAAGTTTCTGAAATTACAGTTTGGGCTAAAGGGTCGGCAGTGGCGGTAAAAGCGGCTAGCGCTATTTTTGTTCCTCTTCTTTTTAACTTGAGTAGCGCTGGTCTTACTGCCCCTAATCTTCGATAAGCTGGTCTAAAACTATCACCCCACTGCACTAAGCAATGTGCTTCGTCTAATATTAAACCGTTAATTTCAAGTTCTGGGTGAGATAATCTTTCCCAAACTGGGGGACTGAGTAAAGTTTCTGGGGATAGGTAAAGTAATCTTAGCTGTTGTCTTTCCAATGCCTGTAGAGTTTGGCGACGTTGAGGAGAAGATAATTGACTGTGTAATAAAGCCGCTTTTAGATTGCGTTCTTTTAATTCCTGTACTTGGTTTTCCATCAGTGCTACCAAGGGAGAAACCACCAAAGTTAAGCCTGTTTGTAAAAGTGCGGGAAGCTGGAAGCAGATTGATTTACCCCCGCCGGTGGGCATAATAATTAAAGTATCTTTTTTGGCGAGTAGACTTTGGACTATTTCGCCTTGGGGTGGACGGAAATCTTCATAGCCCCAAATTTGCTGAAATGTAGCGCGAACGTTTTGCCATGATGGGATTTGGGCTTGATTCATAGTAAATGAGTAGATACACCCCTCGCCTTGCACACTTTTTATGACGAGCTTTGAATATAGCTTTAGTTAATTACATATAGGTACAGTATTTTTACCTATTATGTCTCTAAGTTTTCGGGTGAATTTTGGTAAGCTTAAAAATAGTTTGATGTTTGTAGAAGTAGGTTTGTATAAATATTGTTAAATTAAAATAGAATATTCTCTTTTAAACGCAAAGGTACGCAGAGAGAAGAAGGAGTAAAGATATTGATTTCTAAAGCTTTTATTCAAGAACAAGGAAATGTAAGACTCAGAGATGAGGAGCAACTTGTTAGTGAAGAATTGAAGAGAAGAGGTATTTTAATTAGTTTTTATACGGAGAAGCGCATTAAAAGAAAACAGCTTCCACTTGATAATCAGTCTTTAGTGGTTGGTGATATATCATGTGTTTTGGGAGCATTAAAACAGCTTGGGATTCCAGAACCTTTACTTAATGATTATCCGGCTTCTCTGAATAATTTTATGCACCGTAAAACGTGGATATCTACAGTTTCAGAATTGGAAAGAAGATTCCTCTATGGTAGATATGCGCCAGTGTTTGCTAAACCCGCAACTCGTCGCAAGCGTTTTACTGGTTGCGTTTTTGAAACGGAATACGATTTATATAAAATTCACGGAATATCCCGCCAAGAAAAGTTGCTTTGCTCGGAAGTTGTTTCTTGGGTGAGTGAATATCGGGTTTATGTTGTTAATTCGGAAATTAGAAGCATTGATTTTTATGATGGAAATATCGATGTTTTGATAGATGTTGAGAAAGTTCAGGAAGCGATGAAATATCTTGACGATGCTGGAGAATCTTATGCTGGTTATGCAATTGATTTTGGGGTTTTAGATTCGGGAGAAACTGCGCTAGTAGAGATGAATGATGGTTTTGCTGTTGGAGCTTACAATATTGATAGAAAAAATTACACGGATTTGATTTTGGCTCGATGGGAGGAGCTTTTATCTACCTGCTATTAAAATCAATCATCCTTTGTATAAGACAAAATAAAATAACGAATTATCCCCCAACGGCTTACTCTTTCGGCAAAATTGATTATTTTATCTTCTTTGTTTTGTAATTTTCTTACCAGGGAATAGGTTGGTAAAGTATTGCGGGTAATATCTTCTTCTATTAAAGTTGTAAAACCTATATTTTTCGATAATTTACGATAATTACTAAGGCTAAAATTAAGATCCACTTCTCCGAGGGTTTTTAATAAAGTATCTTTTGCTAACTCGGAACCTGTTTTTATGATGGGTTTAATTATTTGTCTGGGTACAAAGTCGCTCAGAGCAAGTGTTCCCCCCGGTTTTAAAACTCGTGATGCTTCTTGAAAAAACTGCTGTCGGCTGGGAAAATGAAATATACACTCCACAGCAAGTACTGCATCAAAAGAATTATCTTCAAAAGGTAATTCGCAGGCATTCGCTTCTACAAATTCAATGTGATTTTGGGCGCGAGGTTGAACTTTTTCTTTAGCTCTTGCTAATTGCCGAGAGTCAATATTTAATCCAGTTAACTGCATATTATTAAAGCGATTATTTAAACTAGCAATAGTTCCACCAAAGCCACAACCGCAGTCTAAAACGCGCATATTATCCGTAACTTTGGCTGAATCGCATACTTTTTGAGATAATTTTTCTGCTGCTTGAGTAAAGTCTTTTATGGAACCATCTGAATAATTTATATTTTCCCAGTAACCCCAGTGGACGTGATTTCCAAAGCTTTGAATTATTTCTGTTTTGCTTTGTTGGAAGTCTTTGAATAGTGCGTCGAAGTACGGTAGGTTGACTGTTTTTTCTTCAGACATTTAGATCCCCCCAACCCCCCTTAACAAGGGGGGCTTTTTGTGATTACTATTAATCTTAATGCATTAAGGTTGTATCAATAAGCGTAATAAAATATGAAAAATTCTAAAATTTAGCATCTGTAAAATCTGTATTGGTAAGCTTTGCTCCAGCGAAATCTGTTGCTTCTAGGTTTGCTGAAGTAAAATTAGCGTATGTTAGATCGGATTTTTGAAAGTTTGTAGATTGTCCAACTCTATTCATTGTAAAAGCTCCAGTTATTCCTATGAATATAAGTAACAAAAATAAACTATTTAAAGAATAGAATAAAGCAGTTCCAATTAATAATCCAAGAACAAATCCTAAATAGGCATAGACTTTATACGTTAGCTTTGGTTTTACTAAAATAGCTATTATTCCGAAAATAAAACTAATAACTATTGTTGATATATTTGGTATAACAGTTGGCAAATAGGAGTCAGGGTTACTTGTAAATAAATGAACAGTAATATATATTGGAACCCATATAATTAAGCTACATAAAATTGCAAGGTATATAAAGATAAATTTTATTAAGAGTACTGAAGCAAAACCAGCTAAAATATACATTGAAGCTTTGAATTGATAATCTGTTTTCTGTTCCTTAGTAAAAAAAATCGGTCTAAATAGAACAATAATCAAAGTCACTATTGTACCGAATAAAAAATCTATAAATGGTTTGAAATCATTATAATCTGGAAAACTATCTGCCATATCTAAAAACTAAAAATTTAACTAATTGATATAACTACTTATTACTTTGATTATGAGTTGACCAAAAATTTTAGTATGTATATCTCCACAAAATATAAACTATATTCTTAGCTGCTAACACTAATAAGATTAAAGTTAACCAAATAGGAATAATTCTAATATCAGCAAAAGTTTTCACTGTTAACTTAAGTAAATTTGGTAAATAACTATTTATCTTGTTAGTATCTATTTTAGTTTTCCACACACAACCTATCATTGCACCTGAAAAAACAGCTATTTCTCCGACCGCGAATGCTAAAGTTTCTGCTAAATTAAAATTTGTATTATTTAGAGGTTCATTTATGCCATTAACTGGTTTTCTTAAATCAAGTAACGGGTAAGTCATATACAGAACAATAGCAGCAGATATTAACAAAACAATTCCAAAAGCGGGAATCACCCAAGAATTTGGAATTCCTGCTTTACAATTAGTAAAGTTTGCTCCTCGAAGAATTGCGTTACTAAAATCAGCGCCCTGAATATTAGTATTACTGAAATTTGCACCTGTAAGGTCTTCTCCTTTAAAAGAATAATCTTGAAGGTTTTGATTAGAGAAATTTTTCGGCATTTTGATCGTGAAAGGTTTATTTATTTGGTGATAACATAAACAACTTAATTTAGTCATCAGTCATCTAAACTAAGTTAATCAACTTGCGAAATATTCGAGAGTTGTTATTCAACCTCCACCTCCTCCACCTCCTCCACCTCCACCTCCACCACCTCCACCTCCACCACCTCCACCTCCACTACCTCCACTACCATCACCACCATTTTTTCCTGTTGAATATGAGAAAAGGAACAAAATTAATAGTAAAGGGAATAGAAATATTAATGAAAATAATAGGGTTATGACAAATATTGTGAATGCGCTAACTTCAATAGGCTCTCGCATTTTTTTATCATATGCAATAACTTTGACTTCAATTTCCTGATAAGGCGGTATATTGCCAGTGGAGACAAACTCTACAGTATTTTCGTCTATTTGTTTTGCTTTAGTTGATACGCCATAACTTCTAAATTCTTGAATTTTACGTGAAAATGATTTCGGGAATGAAACTCTTACTTTGGCTTTACGAATAGAAGCATTGCGTTTTGGAAATATTGCTTTCCAATAAACTTCGTATTTTTCATCATAAATATTTAACCCACCAATAACTCGATATTTTAAAGTAAAAGTATGTTTTTCTGGGGGATTCAATTCGTGCTGCCATCGAATCCAGAAATTATTATTTTCGATTCCGGTATCAAATGCAATTATTTTATCTTCTTCAAATACAGATACATCAGATATCTCGTCTATTTTATCTAAAGGTATGTAACGATATCGTTCATTTCTACCGGGTTTAGTAAATACATATTTTTGATTTTCTGTAATCAGCATATCCCCATTAGTTTGCATATCAATATCTACGTTAATAAAATCCCAATAGAAATAGTAAGGATATGTTGCTGCTGTGGCTGGAGCTATATTACTTAAACTAATTAAAATAGCTAATAAAATAGAAGTAATAATTTGATATATTTTTTGTCTGGTTTTCATTGCATAAAATACTTACAATAAAATTAATTGTTATTATAAACTTAAAACAATGGTCGCATCCCCACAGCAAGACTACATCACCCCGGAAGAATACCTCCAACTAGAGCAAGAAAGCGATGTCAAGCACGAATACATCGACGGTTACGCTTATGCAATGGCTGGTGCTAACGATGCTCACGTTACTGTTTCATTAAATTTAGCTACACTCCTTCGCAGTCATGTACGGGGTTCTGGTTGTCGCGTTTTCATTTCGGATATGAAAGCTCGTATAGAAAAATCAAATCGATATTATTACCCTGATGTTATGGTTACTTGCGACGAGAGAGATAAGGCAAATGCTACAGAAAAGAAATTCCCTTGTTTAATTGTTGAAGTTTTATCTGATTCTACAGAAGCATTTGATAGAGGTGATAAATTTGCAGATTATCAACAGTTAGAAACCCTTCAAGAATACGTTTTAATTAATGTCAAACGTCAGCGAGTTGAGTGTTTGCGACGCAATAGTGAAGGGCTTTGGGTATTACAATCTTATACTTCAGAGGAAAAATTTTTTGAACTTAAAAGTATTAATTTTGAAGGGGAAATGAGCGCTCTTTATGAGGATGTGGTTTTTGATTGACTCCATAATAGTAAATTTAAAATTAATAGATGATGAAAAAAAATTATTGGAAAGCACTTGTAGCATCAATTACAGTATTAACTTTTGCTGTTTTTAGTTGCACTGCAATTAGTTCAGATAGGGATTCAACTACTCACTCATCACAAAATAGTCAACTACTTCGTACCATCTCAACATCTGGTTCGGGTTATTCAATTGCTTATTCTCCAGCAATATCTAAGGCAAAAAACAGCCCTGTTGATTCTGCTCTTCTTGCTAGTGGTGGTTCTAACGTTAAGCTGTGGAATCTCAGCGCTGGAAAACTCCTCCGCACCTTTAGGGGACAGTCCTGGGTTGTGAGCTTTAGCCCAAACGGTGAGATTCTCGCTAGTGGGAGTCAGGATGGAACCCTCAAGCTGTGGAATGTTAGTACTGGTAAACTTATTCGTACTTTCAAACATTCACAACCAATAAGTGATGCGGTCTTTAGTCCCGATGGGCAGATACTTGCCAGCGGTCCGGATTTTGCATCTAAAATTAAGTTGTGGAATCTAAGCACTGGAGAAACCATTTCTATTCCGGATGACCCCAGCGATACGTTTAACGTTAAAACTGAGCCTATTGGTTTTACCCCAGATAGTCAGTATTTATTTGCTAGAAATGCTTCTGGCTCTGCCACTAAGTTATGGAATATTAGTTCGGGTAAACTCATCCGCAGTTTCGATGCTAAGTCTTATATTGAAACTGTAGCTATCAGCCCGGATGGAAAAATTCTTGCTACTGGACTGCGTGACAACGCTATTAAGCTGTGGAATGTTAATACGGGCGAACTAATCCGTACTTTAATTGGTCATGCAGGTCAAGTTATGACAGTCGCTTTCAGTCCGGATGGAAAGACACTTGCTAGTGGTAGTTGGGACGATACTATTAAGCTATGGAATGTTAATACTAACAATGCTGCGAGCGAAACCATACCCGAAGGGCTTATCGCTACTTTTAAGGGACATAAAGACAAAGTTTGGTCTGTCGCTTTTAATCCAGATGGAAAGACACTTGCTAGCACCAGTCAGGATGACACGATCAAAATTTGGCGCGTACCATCGCAATGAATTATTAGCGACCATAATTTTGTACAGAATCGGGAACTTGAACTCCTTTAATCAAACGCTCATCAGCGATCGCCTTACCTGGAATCATCCGCAATGGTAAAACACCAGCCCATACTGGTAAATCGTAATCCGCTTCATCATCTACAGGATTGCCAGTACGCATTTTCGCGGATGCTTCTGTTAAAGCTAGAGAGAGTACCATTGTTCCTTGTAATTCTTGTTTATTCGGCTGACGTACTTCTTGCCAACGTTGCGGTACAACCTGTTCGGTAAAGGCTCGCAGCGCTTCTGATTTTTCTTCAGTATCATTTACTAAAGTCGCAGTACCGAATATTACTACAGAACGGTAATTCATCGAGTGGTGAAACGCCGAACGCGCTAATACTAATCCATCTAATAAAGTTACCGTAACGCATACTTCGATACCTTGGGTTAAATTACGCAACATTCTACTTGCTGGTGAACCGTGAATATAAAGTTTGTCGTCAATTCTTCCATAAGCGGTGGGAATTACAAATGGTTGATTGTTTGCAATAAATCCAACATGACAAATTAATGCTTCATCTAAGATGTTGTAGATAACTTGAGTTTCGTAATTGCCGCGTTTTGGTACTCTTTTTATTTTGCTGCGTTGGGTAGGAGTGAGTTGATTGGTTTCGTTGTTGGAAGTAGTCATGGTTTTTTGGTTTGTATATTCTTTCAAAGTAATTTGCGTAGTGTGAGCAAGATGCTCACTCGATACTAGGGAGCAAGATGCTCCCACTACTAATCACCTGTTTTCACCGCAGAAATGGCTATACTAGGCATGAAGAGGGCTAAAGCCCTTACTACGAACAAAAGATTTAAGTTAAATCCAATTGCATAGCGTTACTTGGTGAAAATCCTAAGTTTTCATAAACGGGTTTTCCTGCTGGTGATGCATTTAAAATAGCTTTCGTACAATTGATAGATTTCAAATGCTCAACTGTAGCGTTAGTTAATTGTTTGGCTATTCCTTTTCTACGATAAGAAGGTTCGACGTAAACACCCCAAATATATCCGTATTTACGATATTCTTCTTCTAAAATTAGTGAATATAAACCTGTAAATAGCTGACAGCTTGCAGAGCCGACTATTAAATTATCCTCTTCTGCAACAAAACCTTTGTAAAATAAGTTTTGACGAGCTTGTTTGATAAAATCTAAAGTCATATTGCGGTGGTTGGATTTGATAAATTTTTCAGGAGCGCCAATATCTAACCACATTTGATAAAAATGCTCTGCAATTATTGAATCTTCTTTTGGAGTTGTTTCTCTAATTTTGATATTTATCTCATGCATTTAAATCTCTCTCTCTCTTTCTTCCTCTGCGAACTCTGCGCTCTCTGCGGTTTTTATAATCCAATTATGGTGCGTTACGGCAGCGCTGAGATATTTGTTTTGCTCGGATATTAATTCGTGCCATAACACAACGGCAATATTGCGGGAAGAAAATCTACACCGCAATTTGCCTCCCCTACAAAAGAGTAATTTCATCATCAACTTTAATAACTTGATTCCCACTTTGTTCATTTGCTAATCGAGTATTTACTGCGAGCTTATAATAATGATTAAAACGAGATTTATTCACCCATTCCGGCAAAGTTTCTCTACGTTTATTAATAAATGTTTTCTGAAAACTTGAATTAACTTCTGCTGTAACTGCATCCCTAGTCAGAACAATACAGCGCTGACAGGGATTTACTCCGACAAATTGCAAATTGCCAATTTTAAAATTAATCGGATTATCGCTTTCAGAAAACAATTTATCTTCCCAAAACGCCGGCACTCCATCTATTTCTATGGTGGTACGCATTCTACGGCGGATATCGTCTTCATTTAAATCAGAATACCAGGAAGCAACTTCTCTTAAAGTGGCAGTACTAACTATAGTTGGTCCTGGTGAAACTGTATCATCAGGAAAGCCCATTTTTAAGTTTTTTTGTAATTTAACGGTAAAATAAAAAAACTCACTCAGCCAAACTTCTAATTCCTGTATTTCCCACTCTAAATGAAAAGAATTCAAATTTTCTTCTGTATCGCTACCTTGAATATGTAGCAATAACATTTTATTTTCTAAATCAAATATTGAGCGCAATAAATGTATTTTGGCATGACGTTTAGCATTGACAAACTTACCTTGCTCGTCAACAATGGCAAATTGACGGTCATACTCCAATGCACCACTCTGCAAAACAAGAGCCTGTATAACTTCCACCCCATCAAGTGACTTGATTGGGTAGATGCAAATCCTGGCTACATGGGGCATATTTAGCCTCTAGATAATCGCTGTACTCGAACTTAATAACAGCGTATTTTATATAGTGGTTGCTTACAAGAGCCAATTTTATAATTTATTACCAGTCCACTTTTATCTTAAAGATGAATTTGTTATAAGCCGGAAGCAACTGTTTTGACGCTTATCTCATAAAATGCATAGTTTGTCAATTAAAATATCAAGTTTTTTTAATCATGACAATGATTTTTTATTGATGATTTGGGAATACTAAATTCGGAAGCGTTAAGGATGGAAGCAGTATGATTAATATTCCCGGATATCAAATCTTAGAAGAACTCTACAACGGTTCGAGAACCCTGGTCTATCGTGCTGTTCGAGATGATAAAAAACCTGTAGTCATCAAGTTGCTCAAAAACCCCTATCCGAGTTTCAGCGAGTTGGTGCAGTTTCGCAATCAATACACCATAGCCAAAAATCTTAATTCACCCGGAATCATCCAAACTTATAGCTTGGCTAATTACCAAAATGGCTATGCATTAGTAATGGAAGATATTATGGGAATTTCCCTCAATGAATATTTTACCAACAATATAGAGACGCGATATATCGGGTTTCTACAAGAATTTCTCCAAATAGCAATTACCCTTTGCGATACCTTAGATATCCTCTATCGTCACCGAGTTATTCATAAAGATATTAAGCCTGCCAATATATTAATTAATCCTGAAACTAAACAAGTTAAGTTAATTGATTTTAGTATTGCATCTTTGTTACCGAGAGAAACCCAAACTCTTATAAATCCTAATGTTTTAGAAGGAACTTTAAGCTATATATCTCCGGAGCAAACCGGAAGAATGAATCGCGGGATTGATTACCGTACTGATTTTTATTCTTTGGGTGTAACTTTTTACGAATTATTGACAGGAGAATTACCTTTTAAGTCAGATGATGCTATGGAGTTGGTGCATTGTCATATTGCGAAAGCACCTCCACAGATAATAAAACCTCACCCTAACCCTCTCCTTATTAAAGAGAGGAGAAAAGAGATTCCCGCTATTTTATCCGATATCGTGATGAAATTGATGGCGAAAAATGCTGAAGATAGATATCAAAGTGCTTTGGGATTAAAGCATGATTTAGAATCTTGTTTAAAACAACTTCAAGACACCGGAAAGATTGAATATTTTCAAATTGCACAAAGAGATATTTGTGACAGATTTATTATTCCTGAAAAACTTTATGGTCGAGAAACTGAAGTTGAAGAATTATTAGCTGCATTTGACAGAATTGCTGGTTGTGAAGGCAAAGCGGAATTAATGCTGGTAGCTGGTTTTTCTGGTATTGGAAAAACTGCGCTGATTAACGAAGTTCATAAGCCAATAGTTAAGCAACGTGGTTATTTTATTCAAGGTAAATTTGACCAGTTTAATCGTAATATTCCTCTGAATGCTTTTGTGCAGGCGTTTCGAGATTTAATGAGACAATTGAGAACGGAAAGTGATGCCCAATTGTCAATTTGGAAAAACAAAATTATACAGTTTTTGGGTGATAATGCAGGGGTAATAATTGATGTTATTCCCGAATTAGAACAAATTATTGGAGAACAACCCCCCGTACCAGAATTATCAGGTACTGCTGCTCAAAATAGATTCAATTTATTATTTGAAAAATTTATTCAAGTTTTTACGACTAAAGAACATCCTTTAGTTGTCTTTTTAGATGATTTACAGTGGGTAGATTCAGCTTCTTTAAAATTGATGCAGTTGCTGATGAGTGAATCGGAAAATGGTTATTTATTATTAATTGGTGCTTACAGAAATAACGAGGTCTTTCCGGCTCATCCGTTGATGCTGATGTTAGATGAATTTAGAAAAGCCGAAGTAACTATCAGTACGATTAATTTAACACCGTTGAGTCAAAAAAGTTTAAATCAGTTAGTTAGCGAGACTCTTAATTGTTCGCCAGTAGTTACCCAAGAATTGACAAAATTGGTGTATCAAAAGACTAAGGGCAATCCATTTTTTAGCACGCAATTTTTGAAATTACTGCATGAAGATGGTTTGATTAGATTTAATTTGGATACAGGTTTGTGGGTATGCGATATTTCTCAAGTTAAGGGTTTAGCGCTTACTGATGATGTTGTTGAATTTATGTCATTGCAGCTGCAAAAGCTACCCGAAGCAACGCAGGATGTATTGAAACTGGCAGCTTGTATCGGAAATCAATTTGATTTATCAACTTTGGCTATAGTTTGCGAAAAGTCGGAAGCTGAAACTGCTGCTAATTTGTGGAAAACTTTACAGTTAGGGTTGATTTTACCGCAAAGCGAAATTTATAAGTTTTATATTGAAAAAGAAAGACCAGAAATTGAGTTAGAATCTCAGGTTATAAGCTATAAGTTTTTACACGATAGAGTCCAACAAGCGGCTTTTTCTTTGATTCCGGAAAAGCAAAAAAAAGCAACTCACCTCAAAATAGGACAATTGCTGTTAAAGAATACTGACGAGGATAAATTAGAAGAAAATATCTTTGAGATAGTCAATCAATTAAATATTGGAACTGAGTTGATTACCGAGCAATCTTCTCGAAATCAGCTAGCAAAATTAAATTTAATGGCTGGATGTAAAGCCAAGATGGCTACTGCTTATAGCGCTGCTGTTGATTATTTGACATTGGGAAGAAATTTATTAACAACTACAAGCTGGGAAGACTGCTATGAATTGACGCTAGCACTTTATGAAGAAGCAGCAGAAGCAGCCTACCTCAGCACTAACTTTGCGGAAATGAATCAATTAGTTGAGGAAATACACCCGAAAGCTAAAACACTTTTAGATCGAATCAAAGTCTACGAAATCGAAATTCAAGCGCATATGGCACAGGATAAATTCCTTACAGCTATACAGACTGGGTTGCAAGTGCTGGAACTTCTTGGTATTTATTTCCCCGAAACACCCGAATACTCTCATATTCAAACAGGAATAGAAACAACCTTTGCTAACTTAGGAGAAAGAAATCCCCTAGATTTAGCTGACATTCCTGTCATGAACGATGTCTCTAAATTAGCAGCCCAGAGAATTATCAATTGTGTATTTCCTTGTGCTTATCAGGCTGCTCCTCAACTGTTGCCTTTGTTGGTAATGGAACAGGTTAATTTATCGATGAAATATGGAAATTCTAATATCTCTGCTACAGGTTATGCGATGTGGGCATTAATTTTGTGCGGAGTTATCGGAGATATTGATACGGGCTATAAATTTGGTCAATTAGCTCTATCTTTGCTAGAACGATTCGACAGTAAAGAAACCCAAGCAGGGACAATTTTTCTGATAAATGCTGATGCTAAACATTATCGAGAGCATATTAAAGAAACATTAGCTTCATTACAATCTGCTTACTCAATTGGATTAGAAACTGGAGACTTAAAATTTGCGGCTTTAGCTATCTATATTTATGCTTACCATGCTTATTTAAATGGCAATAATCTTTTAGAGCTTAGCCAACAAATTGCTAATTACAATCAGGTTTTGCATAAATTCCAACAGATCAATACTCTTAATCTGAGCCAAACAGTACAGCAAACTATTCTTAACTTATTAGGTGAATCAGAAGACCCATGCCAACTAACTGGTGAAGCGTACAACCGAGAGGAAATGCTACCGCTTCAACAGCAAACTAATGATGCTACGGCTACTTTTTACGTTTATTTCAATCAAATGATTCTAAATTATTTGTTTGAAAATTATCAGCAGGCATTAGAAAACGCGATTGAAGCAGAAAAATATTTAGTTGGAGTAACGGCTAATCTTGTTGTTCCTGTTTTCTATTTTTATGACTCTTTGGTACAGCTAGCTACCCATACAAAAGCTATAGATAAAAATCCTGAAGCTATCTTTAATAAAGTTGAGGCTAACCAGCAAAAAATGCAAAACTGGGCGCATCATGCCCCAATGAATTTTCAACATAAATATGATTTAGTTGAAGCAGAAAAAAATCGGATTTTAGGTAAAAATTGGCAAGCAGCCGAACTATATGACTTAACAATCAAAGCATCTGAAGAACATGGTTTTATCCAGGAAGTTGCCCTTGCAAACGAACTTGCAGCTAAATTCTACCTAGATTGGAATAAACAAAAAATAGCTCAAGTATATATACAAGAAGCTTACTATAGTTACGCTCGTTGGGGAGCTAAAGCTAAAATAGACGACTTAGAAAAACGCTATCCCGAGATACTTGCAGCAATCTTAGAAACACAAAAAATTAACTCTCAAAACCATGACACATACCTTCAAACCAATCAAACGATCCAAACAAATCGTTCTAGCAGCAGCCTTGGTGAAGCTTTAGATTTCGCCAGCATTCTTAAAGCAACACGAGCTTTATCAAGTGAAATTCAATTAGACGAGTTAATTTCAACTTTACTGCAAATAGTGATAGAAAATGCTGGAGCAGACAAAGCTGCTTTAGTTTTACTTAAAAACAATATCTTTACTTTAGAAGCTATTGCAACTGATGATACTGTAACTTACTTCTCAATCCCTTACGAAACCAGTCCTGACATTCCTAGCTTAGTTTTGAATTACGTCAAACGCAGTTTAGAAACTGTTGTATTAGATAATGCCACAATTAAAAATTACTTTATTGCCGACGAATATTTAATACAACAGCAACCCAAAAGTTTATTATGTTTCCCGATTTTGGATAGAGGTAAATTAACAGGTTTACTGTATTTGGAAAATAAGCTAACATTCGGTGCATTTACAGCTTCAAGATTGGAAGTAGTTAATCTTTTATGTTCTCAATCTGCTATTTCCTTAGAGAATGCTCGTTTATACCAAGAATCTCAGAATTTTGCAAAACAATTACAGCAAACTTTACAAGAATTAAAGCAAGCTCAATTACAAATGGTACAAAATGAAAAAATGGCTAGTTTGGGTAACTTAGTCGCAGGAGTAGCACACGAAGTTAACAATCCAATTGGATTTCTTAAAGGCAGTATCAGCAATGCCGAAGAATATATTAAAGATTTATTTGCTCATCTAGAATGCTATCAAGAGAATTACCCCAGTCCAGAAGAAGAAGTGATAGAAAGTGCTGAAGAAATCGATTTAGAATTCCTCACCGAAGACTTACCAAAGCTTTTAAATTCGATGTCAGTAGCAACAGAACGCATTACCGATATTAGTAACAGTCTTCGTACTTTTTCCAGAGCAGATACATCCCAGAAAGTTGCTTGCAATCTTCACGAAGGGATTGATAGTACAATCTTGATTTTAAAATATCGTCTCAAAGCCAACAATAAACGTCCTGCAATTGAAATTATTCAAGAGTACGGTCAATTACCGTCTATCAAGTGCTTTTTGGGACAGTTAAATCAAGTATTTATGAACATTATTGCGAATGCCATAGATGCTTTAGACATGACAAATGAAGGAAAAACATTTGCTCAAATAGAGGCAAATCCTCATAAAATAATGATTCAGACTGAATTATCAAATAAAAATAATAGAGCAATAATTAAAATAAAAGATAATGGTCCTGGAATGACTTTAGCAGTTCAAGAACGTATTTTCGATAATCTTTTTACTACTAAAGGAGTTGGTAAAGGTACGGGATTGGGTTTAGCAATAGCAAAGCAAATAGTTGAAGAAACTCACGGTGGAAAAATCACCTGCAATTCCACACTAGGAGAAGGAACTGAATTTGTAATTGAATTACCTATCAATTAATTTTAGATTTTGGATTTTAGATTTTGGATTTTGGGTTAAATCTACTATTTCCTATTCCCTACTCCCTAACCTTTAATAATCATTATCAGCCACACAAATTCCTTTACATTTAATGCCATTTGTCGCGGTGCGCTTACAGTGGGGACATAGTATCTTTTCGCTGTCTATTTCTGCATCGTTGTTTGTATTGCTATTTGCTGGCGATTTATGTTTTTCTGTCTGGGATTCCGAAGTCATAAATGAGAAGAGATTTTTGGGATTTTCATCATATATTTTACATTTTATAGTGGAACGCGGGAGACGTAGCACTGCGCCCCGTCTCTACAACTCGTCGAAAGCATAAATTCTGAATGGTTCGTTTTCTCTGAACCGTCGAGAGACGTTATGTATAACGTCTCTACAAGCCGTCGGGACTATATTCTGGTTAGGTTTATCAATTGAGTAAATACATTAGATTCGGCGTAAATCAAAATACGGGTGGTAACATAGATATAATCAGATGTAAGTAAGTAAAAGTGTGTATTTTTTAAATATTTTTATACTATGTTTACGTAAGATTAATTCCGGTATAGGTATGCTTTTATAACCGTTGAATTGAAAAAATCGAGAAAAGACTGCGGGGCTGGCGACACTCTACAGTAAGTTATAACCCCAAAAAGGTCAGTATTGGTTATCGTAATACTACTGTTGTGCATTGTAGATCGAAGTACAGATCGGTACATTGTTTATTCTGTAATTCAATCCCGAAATAGTCAGTTTGCGAAGAAAACTTAGTCAGTTGTAAAAGGCTGAAGGGAAGTGTAGAGCAATGCGAATTTTATTAATTTATCCTTTATTTCCAAAAACTTTTTGGTCGTATGAAAAAATTTTGGAGCTGGTAGATAAAAAAGTTTTATTACCACCTTTAGGTTTAGCTACTGTAGCTGCAATTTTGCCTCAAGAGTGGGAGTTTAAGTTAGTAGATCGTAATATTCGCTCTGTGACGGAAGCTGAATGGGAATGGGCAGATATGGTAATTTTATCTGCGATGATTGTGCAAAAAGAAGATTTATGCGATCAAATAAAAGTTGCAAAACAACACGGTAAATTAGTTGCAGTTGGTGGCCCCTTATCCAACCTCCGTACCCGCAGTAGCTCAAGAAGCTGGAGCCGATTTTCTCATCCTTGATGAAGGGGAAATTACTTTACCAATGTTTGTCGAAGCCGTACAAGCTGGTCAAACAAGTGGTATATTTCGCGCAACAGAAAAACCAGATGTGACTTCAACACCGATTCCCCGCTTTGATTTATTGGAAAGAGATGATTACGACATGATGTCGGTGCAGTTTTCTCGCGGTTGTCCGTTTCAATGCGAATTTTGCGATATTATCGTACTTTACGGACGCAAACCCCGTACCAAAACCCCAGCACAGCTTTTAGCCGAACTTGATTGTTTGTATGAATTGGGTTGGCGTGGCGGTATATTCATGGTGGATGATAACTTTATTGGCAATAAACGCAACGTTAAGCTGTTGCTCAAAGAGTTAAAAGAATGGATGAAAGCACACGAATATCCATTCCGCTTTGATACCGAAGCCTCAGTAGATTTAGCACAAGATCCAGAATTGATGGAATTGATGGTTGAATGTGGTTTTGCTGCGGTATTTTTGGGTATTGAGACACCAGATGAAGATAGTTTGCAGCTAACAAAGAAATTTCAAAACACCCGCAACTCCCTGGTTGAATCCGTACAAGATATTATCAAAGCGGGTTTGCGTCCGATGGCTGGTTTTATTATTGGCTTCGATGGAGAAAAATCCGGTGCTGGCGATCGCATTGTCCGGTTTGCGGAACAAGCAGCGATTCCTTCTACTACTTTTGCGATGTTACAAGCATTACCCAACACAGCATTGTGGCATCGTTTAGAGAAAGAAGGCAGAATGCGCGAATCTCAGGACGGAAACATTAACCAAACTACGTTAATGAATTTTATTCCCACTCGTCCTTTAGAGGATATTGGCAGGGAATATATTGAAGCATTTTGTGCTTTGTATGACCCCATCGCTTATTTAGACCGTACCTATCGCTGCTTTTTAATGATGGGTAAACCGAGTTGGAAAGCACCAGCTAAAAAGACCGAATGGGTTGTTGTCAAAGCACTTGCAACTGTTATTTTGCGACAAGGAATTAAACGCGAAACTCGCTGGAAATTCTGGCATCATTTATTCGGTATTCTCAAGCATAATCCCGCAGTTTTTGAACATTATTTATCTTCTTGCGCTCACAATGAGCATTTTCTGGAATACCGTCAAATAGTCCGCGAGCAAATCGAATCCCAACTTGAAGAGTATTTGGCTCAAGGTGCAGAAAAGCCTTATGTATTTGTGAAGAAAGCTGAAGCCGTTAACGCTTAATTGATTGAATTATAGGTCAAACAAAATTGTAGAGAAGGTATATTAAAGCCGTTTCTACAATTTTTTATGTTTATATGCTTCTTCAGTTTCTATTATGCTTAAATGTCGCTAAAAAGATTATTGGTATCTGTAACTACTCCGGTCGCGGAATCCGTTGAAGCGTCAATAATCACGCCCGCCTTTAGGTCGGTGAGTACGTCAATAGCAGTTTGTGGCTAAGTTATTGATTAATAAGTAAAGCATTAATTATGCAATCTAAAAAGCAATTGTTGGCAACTAAATAATAATATGAATATAGCCTTTCCCTGTAGTTTGGATAAAAAAATATGTCTTAATAATAATTATTGTAAAGATTTTGGGAATACTAAATCTAGAAGTATCAGGAATTCAGTGGTATGGTTGACATTGTTGGATATTCCATCAAAGAAGAACCTATAGATTTTGCGGCTATCCTCAAAGCCTCTCAAGCACTTTTAGATATTGTTCAATTCGACGAGCTACTGTCCCATTTTACTCAGGTTATCGTACAAAATTCGGGAGCCGATTGCTGTTCCTTAATACTTCCCGATCGTAATGGGATATGGCACCTTGAAACCATTGCCACACCTGAGATAACAGAACTTCGCTCTGAACACCTTGAAGGCAATCCCAACCTACCTGTTAAATTAATTGAGTATGTCAAAAACACCCAACAAGAGGTGATGATTGACAATCTCAACACCCATTTACCTGTCATTGACAAGTATCTCAGCCAGCAAAAACCTTATAGCCTCCTGTGTTTACCTATTATAAATAAAGGGCATTTGTTCGGGATTGTGTATTTGAGTAACCACTCAACTAGTGCTGTGTTTACCAGCGATCGCATCCTTATACTCAACTTGCTTTGTACCCAGGCAGCAATCTCACTCGACAATTTACGGCTTTATCGGGAGCGCGATCGCGCACAAATCAGCTTAAAGCAAAAAGAACATAACGTTGATGCTCGCTATCGTGCTTTGATAGATGGGTCATATGATAACCGCAAACAATTCGAGCGCGAACGACAGCAATTAATTCAAGAACTATCCGATTTCAAATTTGCCCTCGATCAATCAGCTATAGTCGCTATCACTGATACCGCAGGAGCTATTACCTATGTCAATAACCGCTTCTGCGATATTTCCGGGTATTCCTACGATGAGTTGATTGGCAATACCCATCGGATTGTAAATTCTGGCTATCATTCCCTCGCTTTTTTTCAAGACTTGTGGAGTACCGTCATTAGTGGCAATATCTGGCGAGGTCAAATTTGCAATCGGAATAAGAATGGTAATCTGTATTGGGTAGAAAGTACCCTTATCCCATTTTTAGACGAGCAAGGGAGACCTTTTCAGTATCTAGCGATTCGCTTTGATATTACCGGACGCAAACAAGCCGAACAAACAATTTCTCAACAGGTAGAACGAGAAAAACTACTTAGAGAAATTACCCAGCGAATTCGACAATCCCTAAATCTTCAGACCATTTTCGACACCGCTTGTAAAGAAATCCGTCAAGTGATTCAAGCCGATCGAGTTGGTATTTTCAAGTTTTATCCGGAATGTAACTTTGATGATGGCGAATTTGTAGCTGAATCGGTTCTAGAAGGATTTTCCTCAGTGGTTGCGATCCGAGTCCACGACTACTGCTTTGGCAACAATTTTTCATCCCTTTATTCTAAAGGCAGATTCTATGCCGTTGATGATATCTATAACAACGGGCTAACAGGCTGTCACAGTGACATCTTAAGTCAGTTTGAAGTACGCGCTAATCTAGTGATGCCGTTACTTTGCGGTGAGCAGTTATGGGGTTTGCTATGCATTCATCAATGTGGAACAACTCGTAAATGGCAGCAGTCGGAAATTGACCTGACGCAGCAATTAGCCAATCAACTAGCAATCGGTATTCAGCAAGCTAGCTTCTACGATCAAACACAGTGTGAACTGATGGTACGGCAGCAAACCGAAGCCAGAATTGCCATACAATTGCGACGACAGCAAGCTTTAGGGGCGATTATTCAACAAATTCGTGAATCATTAGACATTGACGAAATTCTCTCAACAGTCACCAAGCAAGTCAAAGAAATAATGCACTGCGATCGCGTCATTGTATTTCGACTTTTTGCTAATGGCGAAAGTGGAATAGTTGAAGAAGCCGTATCCGGTGAGTTTCCTGCGCTTAATGGTCGTAATTGGGACAATGAAGTATGGTCGCCGGAAATACTTGATTGTTACTGGCAAGGTAAGCCTCGTATCGTACCCGATGTGGTAGACGATATCTGGACAAAATGCCTAGTGGAATATTCAATTGAAGGTAAAATTAAATCCAAAATTGTTGCGCCGATCTTGCAAGAAATACATACTAGCGAAAATCATCGTTGGGTTGCTCCAGGGGAAAACAATAAGCTTTGGGGGGTTTTAGTTGTCCATTCATGTGGAGCAAAACGATTATGGCAGGAATCTGAAGCGCAACTCTTACAACAAATTGCCAACCAACTCGCGATTGCCATTCAACAAGCTAAGCTATTCGATCGGTTGCAGCAAGAACTAACCGAACGACAACAAGCTCAACAGCAGCTGACCGAACGCAACCAGCAACTTGCCGTATCAAATGAAGAACTTGCCCGCGCGACTCGCCTTAAGGATGAGTTCCTTGCTAACATGAGCCATGAACTTCGTACCCCCCTTAACGCCATATTAGGAATGACCGAGGGGTTACAGGAGAAAGTCTTTGGGCAAATCAACGACCGACAACTTAAAGCATTACAAACCATTGAGGGCAGTGGTTCGCATTTGCTCGAACTAATTAACGATATCTTGGATGTCGCCAAAATTGAATCAGGTCAAATCGAACTTGATATCATCCCTATTAGTGTCGCTCCATTGTGCCAGTCAAGTTTAGCTTTTATTAAACGACAAGCTCTGAAAAAACGCATTCATCTACAAACTAATTTACCCCACGAAGTACCCGATTTATTGATTGATGAACGACGCATCCGCCAGGTGTTGATCAACCTGCTCAACAATGCCGTCAAATTTACCCCAGATGGAGGAAGGATCACTTTAGAGGTCAGCCTTCAGCAGCACTTGACCGAAGCAGATTGCACCGATAACCCATACCAAAATTTCCTCCGAATTGCAGTCATTGATACAGGCATCGGTATTGCACTAGAAGATACAAAAAAACTATTTCAGCCCTTCGTCCAAATCGATAGTGCATTGAATCGTCAATATACAGGAACCGGCTTAGGGCTTACCTTAGTGAAACGCACCGTAGAACTTCATGGTGGTCAAGTGAGGGTAACTAGTAAAATTGGAGTTGGAAGTTGCTTTACGGTTGACCTGCCTTGCGCCGCTACTGTATCATCTTTTCCTCAAATCAAAACCCAGCCAGAACTGTGTACCGAAACGAACTACCCAGTTGAGGAAGCATCCCACTTAATTTTACTAGCTGAGGACAACGAAGCCAATGTAAGTACTGTTTCAAGCTACCTCAGAGCTAAAGGCTATCGTCTGCTCTTGGCTAAAAACGGACAAGAGGCAGTTGCTCTAGCCCAATCTGAAGCGCCTGAGTTAATTTTGATGGATATTCAAATGCCTGGTATTGATGGGATAGAAGCAATGCAGCAAATTCGCCGCAATCCAAACTTAGCCAATTTGCCCATAATTGCCCTGACGGCTTTAGCAATGGAAGGCGATCGCGAACGTTGTCTGGCTGCCGGAGCTAATGATTACCTCAGCAAACCCGTCAAGTTAAAGCAACTGGCATTGACGATCCAACAGTTGTTAGCAACTCGGGAGGATACCTCATGAAGAAAGTATCCGCAGTCAATACAATCAGGACTTACGCAAAAATAACGTAACTGCGTCATTACTCATGAGAGGCGACGTAATCTCCCCAGGCGCTGGGAAAGATCCCCTACATTCCGTTCCGGTCGCAATGACAAATCTTCGTTGCGTAAGTCCTGACAATATAAAGATTTTGACCTCGAACGCGATTTTTTTTAATGATTTGGGAACACTAAATGCAGAATTATTGAGGATATAAAGCATCGTTAGTATCACCAGATACCACATCCACAAAAAATCTGCAAGGGTTCAAGAATATAGCTATTTTTTGCTTTGGGAAAAAGCAACTAATTTTAATTTAATTTTCATATTTAGTACTTATTTTTGTTTATCGCCAAGACATAAAATTAATTTCGCAAATCAACAAAATTCAGACTATTTTTATTACCTAATAAGATTAAGGAGATATTTAAAACCATGCAGAGCCAGCCACAAGGGCAATCGCCTCCACTGATATCTTCATCTTCAAAGCTCCCTCTACAAGATGATATGTTGCAACGGCAATTATTGCAGCTAGTAATGGATAACCTGCCAGAATGCATCTTTTGGAAAGATATAAATGGAGTTTACTTGGGCTGCAACAGCAAATTTGCTGAAATTGCAGGGGTTGGCAGCCCTGAAAATATCGTTGGCAAAAATGATTACGAGCTACCCTGGAAAAAAAAAGAAACTGATTTTTTTCGTTCAAGACAATGGTTTAGAACTTGTTATACCTCCATCTGAGGATTTACAAATGTTATTCGATCTAGCCCAAGATGGCTGATTAATCAAGTTAGCAAAAACAGCGGAAAAAATTGCACAAAACAATAACCTTTATCTACCCTTTGCCCAGAAAATTTTACAGATGACAAGGAAATTTGATACAGAAAAAATAGAGGAATTACTTAATAAATATCTTCACTCCGAGCAATCTTTCCAATCTCGAAATCCATGACTAAGGAATTAATAGAATCAACAGGGCTGATCTTAATTGTGGACGATATTACGGTTAATCTAGATGTACTATCTGAAACACTTAGTACAGCAGGTTATGACGTGGCGATCGCCACCAATGGAAAACGAGCTTTGAAACAGCTAGAGCGGAAATTGCCGGATCTAATTTTGCTGGACATAAAAATGTCTGAAATGAATGGTTTTGAAGTCTGCCAAAAAATCAAAGCTAATCCTACAACTTGCAATATTCCGATCATTTTTATCACGGCTTTAGCCGATCTAGATAGTAAGATTAAAGGCTTTGAACTAGGAGCATTAGACTATATTACTAAGCCATTCCAAGAGCAGGAAGTCCTCGCTAGGATCAAAACACATTTACAGTTGAGAAAGCTGACTCAAAACTTAGAGGAGCAAGTAGCTCTTAAAGTATTTTCATTGGAACAAGCCAAGCAAGCTGCCGAACAAGCAAATATCGCCAAAAGCCAATTCCTTGCTAACATGAGTCACGAGCTTCGCACTCCCCTCAACGCCATTTTAGGCATGACTGAGGGTCTACAAGAGCAGGTTTTTGGCAGCACCAACGACCAACAATTTAAAGCATTGCAAACTATTGAACGCAGTGCTTCCCATTTACTTGAACTGATTAACGACATTCTGGATCTCTCAAAAATAGAATTGGCTCACATAGAGCTAAATCCTAGCTGTACTGACATAGCAGAACTTTGTCAAACGAGTTTAGCCTTCATTAAACAACAAGCCCGCTCGAAAGACATCGAGCTAAAAACAAAGCTACAACCCAATTTGGCCAACTTACTTGTGGATGAAAGACGCATCCGCCAAGTTTTAATTAATCTGCTTACCAATGCTATTAAGTTCACCCCGGATCGAGGATGCATTACCTTAGAAGTAAACCTTCTTCCCCGTGGTACCTTTTCAGATGCTGTTTCCTCATCCCAAAATTACTTACGAATTGCTGTTAGAGATACTGGCATTGGTATTAATACCGAACATCTCGAAAAATTGTTTAAGCCCTTCGTGCAAATTGATAGCGCTCTGAATCGGAAATATGAAGGGACGGGTTTGGGACTTTCCTTGGTAAAACGCATCGTCGAACTTCATGGGGGACGGGTAGGAGTTATGAGTGAGGTCGGAGTAGGAAGCTGCTTCACAGTCGATCTACTCTATAGTGCTGCGACATCATCAGAGTGTGAATTAAAAATTCACTCAGAAATTAGCATCGAACCCAGCGAGCAAAAGCAAACAGCATCTCCTTTAATTTTGCTAGCTGAAGACAACGAGGCCAATATCGCAACAATTTCGGGCTACCTTAAAGCCAAAGGCTACCAAATAGTTTTGGCGAAAAACGGGCAGGAGGCTATTGATTTGACCTACTCCAGAACGCCCGATTTGATTGTAATGGATATTCAAATGCCAGGAATAGATGGCATAGAAGCAATGCAGCAAATCCGTCAAAATCGAAATTTAGCGAATTTGCCTATCATAGCTCTTACAGCTTTAGCAATGAAAAGCGATGGGCAAAATCCCGGCGTAGCCGATTGCGAACGTTGTCTTACAGTCGGAGCCAATGAATACCTTAATAAACCCGTCAAGCTCAAGCAATTGACATTCATAATCCAAAAATTGTTAGACGCTCAGGAGTATACCCTATGAAAAAAGCATCCGTTTTAATCATTGATGACGAACCCGATAATTTTGATGTAATCGAAACTCTACTAAGCGTTGAGGTTAGTAGAAATTATTCAGGGGAAAATTATGATTATCAACTGCACTATGCTGCCGACGGGAGCAACGCGATCGCATCTCTCGACACCTTTAAACCCGATATTATTTTGCTTGATGTGATGATGCCAGGAATAGATGGTATCGAAGTCTGCGGGCGTATTAAAGCAATGCCCCAGTGGCGATCGGTGCCAATCATTACGGTCACGGCTCTTAACAGTAAAGAAGACCTAGCTAACTGTCTAAGATCGGGTGCCGATGACTTTATCAGTAAGCCTATTAATGGTGCTGAACTGCGTGCAAGAGTAAACTCCATGCTGCGAATCAAGCATCAGTATGACGACCTGCAAGCCCTGCTCAAGCTACGGGAAGACATGGTTAACATGGTAGTTCACGACCTACGAAATCCTCTTACTGATATATTGCTGGGTGTGGAGATTCTCCAAAGTGGGAAGTATCCTGCAAACAAGCACCAGCACAAATTAACTCGAATCTATTCCTCAGCACAAGCACTACAGGTATTGATTGATGATTTGCTGACTATGGCACTGCTCAAATCTGGTAAAGTTTCTCCCAATTGCATGGAAGTTTGCATATGTGAACTTATACAGTCTGCCATCTCAAACTTTGAAACAATCGCAGCTAAAAAAAATCAAGTACTGGTGAGTCAATTACCAAAAGAATCTAGTCAGAAAGTCTTTGTTGATGCAACGATGATGCACCGAACCTTGGATAACCTCTTATCGAATGCAATTAAGTTTTCCCCAGACAGCAGCCAAATTATAGTTAAGGTTGAATTTACCACATCTGGTCATTATAAAATCCAAGTTATTGATTCCGGGCCGGGTGTTGCCGATGCATTCCAACAAAAGATTTTTGATCAATACGAAGTTGGAAATTCAATGTCCAATGTCTCTCAAATAGGGTTGGGTTTAGCATTTTGCAAAATGGTAGTTGAAGCACATGGAGGAGAAATTTGTGTTAAAAAAAATCAACCCCAAGGAGCCATTTTTGAGATTGTTTTGGCTGCATAGTAGTATTGACTGTTTCATAAATCTAGAAACTGACAAATTTTTGAGGGGTTGCAACAATGTCTGACTTTTCTATCTTGGTTATTGATGATAGACAAACCAATAATTACAATTAGTACTTCACTCCAAGATAACTAAAATATATTAATTAGTATCAAAGATAATGGCGTTGGAATTAGTAAATCCATTTTAAATAAGATATTTGAACCATTTTTTACTACAAAACCTGTCGGCGGCGGTACGGGTTTAGGATTATCAACTAGTTATTCAATTGTCCTAAAAAAAGATCGGGGTAATTAGAGTTGCATCTCTGCTCCGAGAGAGGGGACAGAATTTTTAATTGAACTGCCTATTCAACCATAATAAGAATTACAACAAGTTCAAACTCTCTTATCAGTTCAGAACCTGATGGAATAATCAGCAAAGTAATACTTCCAACTTAAAATACAATTTTAAGGTCAGATTTGGGAATACTAAATTCGGAAGTATTTAGACTGGAATCAACGCAGCATGGTTAGCATCTCTGGATATCACATATTAGAACAACTTTACAATGGTTCGAGAACCCTGATATATCGTGCTATTCGTGAAAATGACCGAAAACCTGTAGTTATCAAATTGCTCAAAAATTCATTAGCGGATTTCAGCGAGTTGGTACAGTTTCGCAACCAATACACCATCACTAAAAATATACATTCACCTTACATTATTCAATCCTACAGCTTGGAAGATTATCGCAATACTTGTGCATTGGTAATGGAAGACATGGGGGGAATTTCTCTTAAAGAATATTTCAATAATGTAGAGACGTTATATATAACGTCTCAAAATACAACGTCTCAATACATAACGTCTCAAAATAATCTCCTTGAGACACCCTCCGCTAAATCGTTTCTACAAGAATTTCTTCAAATAGCCATTTTCCTGTGCGATGCCTTAGATACTTTATATCACTATAGAATAATTCATAAAGATATTAAACCCGCCAACATTTTAATTAATCCAAATACCAAACAAGTTAAATTAAGTGACTTTAGTATTGCTTCTTTACTTCCAAAAGAAACTCAAATTTTCATCGCTCCTTCGGTGTTGGAAGGAACTTTAAGCTATATATCTCCAGAGCAAACTGGAAGAATGAATCGCGGAATTGATTATCGTACTGATTTATATTCATTGGGTGTTACTTTTTACGAATTACTAACGGGAGAATTACCATTTAAATCGAAAGATGCGATGGAGTTGGTGCATTGTCATATTGCGAAAGCTCCTCCAAGTATGAAAAAACTTCACTCTAACTCTCTGCTTATTAAGGAAAGGGAAAAAGAAATCCCTCAAGTTTTATCAGATATCGTCATCAAGTTGATGGCGAAAAATGCGGAAGATAGATATCAAAGTGCTTTGGGATTAAAGTATGATTTAGAACTTTGTTTAAAGCAAATAAAAGAAGTTGAAAAGATAGAAAGTTTTGAAATTGCTCAAAGAGATATTTGTAATAGATTTATTATCTCTGAAAAACTCTACGGTAGAGAAACTGAAGTTCACAAATTATTAGCTGCATTTGATAGAGTATCAAATGGCAATAGTGAATTAATACTTGTTGCAGGTTTTTCTGGTATTGGCAAAACGGCCTTAGTTAATGAGGTTCATAAACCAATAGTTAAGCAACGCGGTTATTTTATTAAAGGTAAATTTGACCAGTATAATCGTAATATTCCTCTTTCTGCTTTTGTGCAAGCGTTTAAAGATTTAATTGGACAATTATTGACTGAAAGCGACAGTCAACTGTCAATCTGGAAAAATCTCATTTTACAGGCTTTAGGAGATAACGGACAAGTAATTATTGATGTGATTCCCGAATTGGAAAATATTATTGGTAAACAACCATACGCACCGGAATTATCGGGAGATGCGGCACAAAATAGATTTAATTTATTATTTCAAAAGTTTATTCAAGTTTTTACTACCAAAGAACATCCTTTAGTTATTTTTTTAGATGATTTGCAGTGGGCTGATTCGGCATCTTTGAAATTGATGCAGTTGCTTTTATCTGAATCAAAAACTGGTTATTTATTAATGATTGGTGCTTACCGAGATAATGAAGTGTTTCCCGCTCATCCTTTGATGTTGACGCTAAATGAAGCATCTAAAATCGGTACAACAATTAATACAATTATTCTGAAACCTTTAAATAAAGCAAGTTTAACTGAATTAGTAGCAGATACTCTTTCATGTTCTAAGCATTTAGCAAAACCTTTGACTAATATCATCTATCAAAAAACTAAAGGAAGTCCGTTTTTTGCAACTCAGTTTTTGAAAGCTTTACATCATGATGGATTAATTAACTTTGATAATCAAGCTGGATATTGGCAATGCAATATTAATAAAGTCCGCTCGGCAGCGCTAACAGATGATGTAGTTGAATTCACAAGCATTCAATTACGCAAGCTACCAGAATCAACTCAAGATGTTTTGAAATTAGCTGCTTGTATTGGCAATCAATTTGATTTAGAAACATTAGCAATTCTTTCCGAAAAATCAAAAGAAGAAACAGCAGCTTGTTTATGGAAAGCTTTGCAAAAAGGTTTGATTTTACCGCAAAGTGATGTTTATAAGTTTTTTATTCAGGCTGAAAATCAAGAAATTAATTCGCAGACTGCTAAAGTTGCAAAATATAAGTTTTTGCATGACAGAATTCAGCAAGCTGCTTATTCTTTGATTCCAGAAGAAAAAAAACAAAAGACTCATTGGCAAATTGGACAAGCGCTATTAAGAATAATTTCAGAAGAACAGCTTGAAGAAATTATTTTTGAAGTAGTTAATCAACTTAACAATGGTTTGAAATTTTGCGAGCAAGATGCAACAAATAAAGAGAAAATCGCTCGACTAAACTTACAAGCAGGACTAAAAGCTAAGGAATCAACTGCATATGCTGCTGCTGTTAGCTATTTCAGTCAAGGAATTAGTTTGCTGGCTTGCGACTTCTGGGAACATCAATACAAATTGAGCTTTGAACTGTATCGACAATTAGCAGAAGCAGAATATCTCAATGGTAACTTTGAACGAGCATAAATTTTAGTTGATGACATTCTTAAAAAAGCAAAGTCAGATATAGAAAAAGCCGACCTCTATAATCTTTTAGTTGTACAATTTACATTAGAAGCAAAATACGATCGAGCAACTACAGTTGGCAAACAAGGACTTAGTTTATTAGGTATCAACATACCTATAGATAACTTGCAATCTTCTATCGATGAACAATTGCAAAAAATTATAGACGGATTTAAACAGCAAGAAATTGTCTCTATTTTGCACAAACCAGTAATGAGTCAAGAAGACAAAAAAATTGCAATTAAACTTTTAATAAACCTCGATCCACCAACATATATTACTGGGAATTTGAATCTGTATATATTCATTTCTTTAAAAGCAGTTTTACTTTCCTTAGAATATGGTAATGCTGCGGAATCTGCGAAAGCCTATGCAAACTATGGATTAATTTTGGGTACAGTTTTAGGAGATTATCAAACTGGCTATGAATTTGGCAAACTTGCTTATAACCTGAGTGAAATCTTCCAAAACCAGGGGCAACTCTGTAAAGCAAGTTTGCTATTGAGTGGTTGGTTAACAAGCTGGAGTCAACCCATCGATGATGCCGAAAAAGTTGCTCTTAGTGGGTATCAAGCAGGTTTAGAATCTGGAGAAATTCAATTTGCAGGTTACAATCTGTTTGCTTTGGGCTGCATTCTGCATTTTAAAGGTACTAAACTACAGCAAATTCAAGAAGGAATCAGTAATTGGTTGCCTTTTGTAGAGAAAACCAAAAATCAGCTCGCACTTGAAATATTATCGGCGCTTCAGTTTCAATGTCTCTAAATTGTTAGGGGAAAATAGCCCTAACATTAAATTGACTCACTACCAAAGCCCAATAGCAGTTGCAATCGATTGTATCTACCAGTGTCAAAAATATTACTTACTAAACCAGTCCGAAGCATCTTTAAATCATGCCTTAGAAGCAGAAAAATTGACATTAGCGATCGCCGGTTTTGTGACTTCTGGAGAATATCATTTTTATGTTCCTTTAGTGTTTCTCAATCGCTTACCTTTAATGCAGAAAGAGCAACAACAATCATACTGGGAGAAAGTAAAGACACATCAACAAAAACTGAAAATTTGGACTGAACAATGCCCGCAAAACTTCCAACATAAATACTTTCTATTACAAGCAGAAATCAACCGAGTTAATGGCAATTTTGCAAATGCTATTGAATATTATGACAAAGCTATCTCTGAGGCTTCGGCTAACAAATACATTCATGAACTTGCCCTTTCTAACGAATTAGCAGCTAAATTCTACCTGGATTGGGACAAAGAAAAATTAGCCCAAATATATATGCAAGAAGCTTACTATTGCTACACAGAATGGGGAAGTAAAGCAAAAACTGACGATTTAGAAAAACGCTATTTTCAACTGCTTGCACCCATATTTAAAAACTTTGATAAATCGGAATTGATCGATCAAACTATTCAAATAACTAGTTCGAGTAGCAGCAGTATTTCCGAAAATCTCGATTTCGCTAGCATTCTTAAAGCAACACAAGCTCTATCAAGTGAAATTAAATTAGAGCAGTTAATTTCCAAGTTAATGCAAGTGGTGATGGAAAATGCTGGAGCCAAAAAAGCCGCTTTGATTTTGCTCGACGATGATAATCTGATGCTCAAAGCAGTAGCTGCTACCTCCTCTAGTATAAAGCTGCTCAATTTACGGTACCAAGACAGCGAAGATATCCCTGCTACATTAATTAACTATGTCAAAAGAAGTTTAAAAACAATCGTATTAGATAATGCAACACAAAACCCGGATTTTATCGCCGATTCATATTTAATGGAGCAACAACCGAAAAGTTTACTTTGTATGCCGATTTTGAATCAAGGTAAATTAATCGGATTATTATATTTAGAAAATAACTTGACGATTGGTGCATTTACCCAAAATCGTGTAGACACTCTTAATTTGCTCTGCACCCAAACAGCTATTTCTTTGGAAAACGCTCAACTTTACAGCAAATTAGCAAACTATTCTCATACTTTAGAACAAAAAGTAGAACAGCGAACTCAAGAAGTAACCCAAAAAGCAACTCAATTAGAATCAACTTTAAAAGAATTACAACGCACTCAAGCCCAATTAATTCAAACTGAAAAAATGTCCGGTTTGGGACAACTTGTGGCTGGAATTGCTCACGAAATCAATAATCCCATCGGCTTTATTTACGGTAATCTCACCCCAGCTTCTGAATATACTTTAGATTTAATTGAACTAATTAATTTATATCAAAAGCTTTATCCTCAATCTCTACCTGAAATTGCAGACAAAGTTGACGATATAGACTTAGATTATTTAATTGAGGATTTACCAAAACTACTTGATTCAATGAAAATAGGTGCAAAGCGGATTCGTGAAATTGTTGTGTCATTACGAAACTTTTCTCGCTTAGATGAAGCCGAACTAAAACCAGTAGATATTTACTCTGGGATTGATAGCACTCTGTTAATTTTGCAGCATCAACTCAACTCAAGTAGTAAATATCCAGAAATTGAAGTAATTAAAAACTATAGTCAACTTCCAGAAACTAATTGCTATGCTTCTCAATTAAATCAAGTGTTTATAAATATTATCGGTAACGCAATTCATGCTTTGCGAGAAAAGCAGGAAGACAAACCAATAATTACAATTAGCACTTCGCTTAAAGATGAGCAAAATATATTAATTAGTATCAGAGATAATGGTGTTGGAATTAGTCAATCCATTTTAAATAAGATATTCGACCCATTTTTTACTACAAAACCAGTCGGTAGCGGTACGGGTTTGGGATTATCAACAAGCTATTCAATTGTCGTAAAAAAACATCGGGGTAATTTGAGTTGCATTTCTGCTCCGGGAGAGGGAACAGAATTTTTGATTGAATTACCTATCAAATAATTAGATAAAATCTAATGTTTCCGATCATTTTTGGTTCTAAGAACGATAAAACTATTTTTATATATGTCTATTTTTTTGGTCATTTGTGGGAATACTAAATCCAGAAGCATTAGGAATTTAGCAGTATGGTTTTCTTTATATATCGCATTTTAGAAAAAAGTATCAAGCTTCTAGAAACATTATCTATCGTCCCCGATAAGCGGACATTTGCATTGCTTACAACTTTCAATAAATGCAAAGCCGGTAACTGGGTATGAAAATTAAAAATAAAATTATTTACGGTTACGTAGTTGCATTGGGAATTGCATTAGTAGGAACGGGAATAGGACTATTTGTAGGGAACCATCATCAACAACAAGCACTACAAGCTCGACAAAGAGCTTCTACTGAAAGAAAATTTATCAGCAAATTGCAAGTTGATATTTTGTACAATCGTCTTACTAAGCAACTAACGCCCCATTTGCAAAATCGGCAAGCTTTTCGTAACGAAGGTATGAAGTTAATTGAGCGCATCGACAAAATTCAAGCATTGTTGACTACCCATAATCAATCGGGTAGAGCTACTACTTTAAAAGGGTTACAGCCTCTACTTGAAGACTACAAGATCGCCGTTGCTGAGTTTGCCGAGATGTCGCGAAATACTATCGCCGAGATAGATGCATTATTAATCGCATCACCCGACAACAGAGAAAAAGCCGAAAAGCTGGTGGTTAATTTAGCAAAAAGCCCGGAGTTTGCTAAATTTGTTGATTTTTCCGACCGATTGACAAAGTTTTATCAAATTGCAGAAAAACAAGAAAATCATCATGAAAATTACTTATTTCAGGCAGAAAAAAACCGTACTCAAATTATCATTATAAGTTTGGGAACATCTATCGCCATCGGGATTATTCTAGCTGTGTATATTAGTAGAACGATTGCCCATCCCATTCAAAATTTAAATCAAATAGCCTTACAGGTTACTAAAGAAGATAACTTTACTCTACAAGCTCACCTTGAAAGCAAAGACGAAGTAGGATTGCTATCTTCTTCTTTTAATCAACTTATTTATCGTGTTAACCAACTTTTACTCGAACAGCAAATCTACACAGAAAAACTCGAATATACCAAAGAAGTTGCTGATGCAGCCAATCAAGCTAAAAGTGAATTTCTGGCGAACATGAGCCACGAACTTCGTACCCCCCTTAACGGTATTTTGGGCTATGCTCAGGTTCTCCAACAGTCAAAAGAATTAAAAGAAAAAGAACATCATGGACTGCAAATTATTTACGAATGCGGTTCTCATCTACTCACCGTTATTAATGACATCCTAGATATTTCTAAGATAGAAGCTGGCAAATTTGAATTGGAATTGAAGGAGATTCACTTTCCTTCTTTTTTGCAAGGAGCGATAGAAATCTGTCGCTTGCAGGCAGATCAAAAAGCAATTAACTTTGTTTATGAACCCGATCTGAATCTCCCCACGGTTATCTTAGCTGATGAAAAACGACTCCGCCAAGTGCTACTAAACCTCCTCAATAATGCCATCAAATTTACCGAGCAAGGCAGTGTCACCTTCAGAGTTAAATACATCAACTCCGAGAAATTAGCAAAACAACCTATTGCCTCTATCTGCTTCCAAGTCGAAGATACAGGTATTGGCATTTCTGATAGCGAGCAGGCAAAAATCTTTCGTTCCTTTGAACAATCAAGTAACAAAAAATACCACATGGAAGGAACGGGGTTAGGTTTAGCAATTAGTCAAAAAATTGTTGAACTCATGGGGAGCAAAATTCAAGTTGAGAGCCAACTGGGGTTAGGTAGTACTTTCAGCTTTGAAGTCAACTTAGATATTTCTGAAAACTTGGCACAACAGGAGTCTGTGAATAACGAAGGGCAATTTATCGGTTATGAAGGTGTTCCTCAGCTAACTTGGAAATATGACAAAGTTGATTCTACCTTAGCTTTTAACATTAGTGAAGATAATGAGGCAGAACTAGTTTTACCAACCACTGAAGATTTACATATTCTGTTGAAATTAACGCAGGATGGTTCATTGAGCAAACTAATGAAAGCCGCTGAAGAAATTGGTCTGCATCCCAATTACCTGCCTTTTGCTGAGAAAATTATACATTTAGCTAAGCAATGCGAACTAGAAAAAATAGAGGAACTGCTGCAAGCAAGCCTTACTTAAGCTAATTATCAAACTGCTCTATATTTGGAGAAATTGTTAAATTAGCTGAATAAATTAAAAATTAATAACTAAATTTTGCTTGTTTTTTCAACGATTTGGGAATACTAGGCAAACTAACATGACTAAGAGGATGCTTTAAAACTACTCAGGTGGTAAAAACTGCTATTACATTGCTCGTTGTTCACCGATGTGAACCCAGAGGGGTTTTGTTTATGTAGCTAAGCCAGTGCGTTGCGCGGGAACTACGGTTTCAAGCGTCGGGTGAAGTATGAAATTAGGCTTTCCCAACAACCTTGAAGCAATTGCGAATTACTTTGACTTTAATTTATCCCTATTTATTCAAATAATAATGAATAATTCTAAAAAAATATCTCTGCGGCTATTGCTGATTTTACCTTTTATTTTGCAAATTTTTGCTGCGGTAGGATTAACTGGTTGGCTTTCGCTCCGCAACGGACATAAGGCAGTCAATGATGTTGCCAGTCAGTTAAGAAGTGAAGTCAGCGATCGCATTAAGCTACGGGTTTTTTCTTACCTCAACGATCCTCATACGGTTAATGCCGTAGTTGCCGAGGCTATGGAAGCGGGACAAATCGATGTCAACGATCTACCGGCTTTAGAACAATATTTCTGGCGATTGGTAGATAAAAAAATCGTCAACTATCTTCAGTTTGGCAGTATAGATGGATACAACGTTGCTGTCGAGCGGGTGCAAGAAAATCTACTGGTGGCTCGATATCGAGATGCTTCCACCGCGCCGATTCGGGAAGTGTACAGCCTTGATAATCGTGGCGATCGCACCAAACTGGTTAAGTCGAAAGAGTACGATCCTCGAACCCGCCCTTGGTATACAACTACCGTTGAAGCGAATGCTCCTTTTTGGAGTCCGTTTTACGCCAGAGCAGCTAGCAATCGTCCCGTTGTTGCGATTTCTCCTTCTCAACCTATTTACGATAAATCGGGCAAACTCTTAGGGGTTCTGCAAAATCTTTTTGAAGTCGGTCAAATTAGCGATTTTTTAGCAAGTATTAAAATTGGTAATACGGGACAAACCTTTGTTATTGAAAGAAATGGAAATATGGTTGCTAGCTCCAAAATTGAGCAGCCATATATTGTTGAAGGTAAGAAAGTTGGCAGAATTAAAGCTGTAAATTCTAGCGATAGTATTATTAGTGCTACTGCGAAATATCTAAATCAAAAATTTGGCAGTCTTGATAAGATTACCAAAAGCCACCAGTTAGAATTTGATTTCCAAGGGGAGCGTCAGTTTGTTCAGGTGTTGCCGATTAACGATGGAAGGGGCGTGGATTGGCTGAGTATTGTTGTTGTTCCCGAATCCGACTTTATGGGACAAATCGATGCTAATACCCGCACCACTATTTTGCTGTGTTTAGCTGCTCTCATTATTGCCACACTCTTGGGTATTTTTACCTCTCGCTGGATTACCAAACCCATCCTAATGTTAAGCCAAGCTTCCGAGGCGATCGCCACAGGTAAACTAGATCAAAATGTCGGTAAATCTCAAGTTAATGAGATTGATATTTTAGCTCAGGCTTTTAACCGTATGGCTGCCCAACTGCAATCTGCATTTAATGCGCTGCACCAAAGTAATGAGGCATTGGAACACCGGGTTGAAGCACGCACCCAAGAATTAAAGGAAGCGAAAGAAATTGCCGATGCAGCCAATCAAGCGAAAAGTGAATTTTTGGCGAATATGAGTCACGAACTTCGTACTCCTCTTAACGGTATTTTAGGCTATGCCCAAATCCTTAAACGCTCCAAGCAATTAAAAGAAAAAGAAGATCGTGGAGTTCAAATTATTCACCAGTGCGCTTCTCATCTACTCACTCTGATTAATGACATTTTAGATATTTCTAAGATAGAAGCGCGTAAATTAGAATTAGAATTCAAAGAGATTCACTTTCCATCTTTCTTGCAAGGAGTGATGGAAATCTGTCGCGTGCAGGCTGAAAAAAAAGGAATTGACTTTATTTACGAATCGGATGCTAATCTTCCCACAGGTATTTTGGCAGATGAAAAACGACTACGGCAAGTATTAATTAACCTCCTCAGTAATGCCATAAAATTTACCGAGAAAGGTAGCGTCACCTTGAGAGTTAAATATATCAACCCCGACGAGATATTACCAACGGAACAACCCATCGCTTCAATCGTGTTCCAAATCGAAGATACAGGAATTGGTATTGCTGATAGCCAGAAGACGCAAATCTTCGGTTCCTTCGAGCAAGTAGGCGATAAAAAACGGCAAGCGGAGGGAACGGGTTTAGGTTTAGCAATTAGTCAAAAAATTGTTGAACTCATGGGTAGCAAGATTGAAGTTGAAAGCCAACTTGGTAGCGGTAGTACTTTTAGTTTTGAAGTCAGCTTAAATATTTCTGACAGCTGGGCAAAACAAATGTCGGCTGATAATCAAGGGCAAATCGTAGGTTATCAAGGTGTTCCTCGCCATCTTCTAATCGTGGATGATTTATGGGAAAACCGCTCAGTTTTGATGGAATTACTAAAGCCACTTAATTTTAAATTAACTGAAGCCGAAAACGGTAAAGAAGCATTATTCAAAGCCAAACAACAACCATTTGATTTGATTTTAACTGACATCATGATGCCGGAAATGGACGGCTTTGAAATGCTCAAACAGCTACGCAATGACTCTGAAATTAAGCATATAACTACGATTATTTCATCGGCATCAGTATCGGATATAGATCGAACTAGTAGTTTAGATGCAGGTGCTAATGATTTTCTGCCCAAACCTGTAGATGCAGAAGAATTATTTATCATTCTTGCCAAACACCTACAGCTAACTTGGAAATATGATGAAACTGAAATAAGATCGGCCACTGTAGTCAGCGATAATGATAATGTAGAGCTAATTTTACCAACCGTCGAAGACTTACAAACTTTATTAGCATTATCGCAGAATGGTTCGGTGAGTAAGTTAATGAAAACGGTTGAGGAGATTGCTCAAAATAACGATTCTTATCTACCTTTTACTCAAAAAATTGTCCAGTTATTAAATCAATTTGAATTAGAAGAAGTTGAGTTATTGCTGCAAGAAAGCCTTCAAAATTAGTAATCTATAAACTGATGAATGGGCATGGGAATGGGGCATAGGGCATGGGGTAATAGGTAATAGGTAAACATAATGATTAAAGATATTTGTTAACTTTTAACTCCTAAATCTTTAATCCAATTCCCAATTACTTTTGTTTTCTCAAAGCTTCCACTTGCGATTTTAATTGAGCTATTTCTTGTGCCATCTCTAACACCATCGATGCACCAATTAAATTCAAACCCAAATCTTGACGCAAACGAATAATTTGAATGATGCGAGTTACATCTTGGGGACGTAACATTGCTCCTTCTGGCTCGATTAAACCCAGGCTGGTAAAGCGTTCAATAACAGTAACTGATGTTTGTGTAATTGTGGCAGCTTGCTCAAAACTGATTAAGTTTTCTCCCTCAAGAGAGACTACGACGCGGGATATTTGGCTCATAAGTTAGTACCTGAAAATGGGGGAGGGGGACATTCTTAAAGTAGCGAGTAGAGAGTAGAGAGTAAAAAAGTAATGAGTAAAAATTGGGGAATAGATCGTTGAGGAGCCGAAATAGGAACGAATTGGTAGTTTACTTGCTACTCGCTACTCCTAACTCCATCTCTTTGCGCGGATTAAAATTACTTTCTTGCTGGATTTTTTCGTAATATTCTTTTTCTTTGTCGGTTAATTCTTTTGGTGTAACAATTTTTAGCTTGACAATTTGGTCGGTTCTTTCTCCTTTGGGTTTGCGCCAGCCTTTGCCGCGTAACCGCAGAGATTGAGCGGAATCAATTCCTGGAGGTATTTTCATGGTAACGTTACCGTCGGGTGTGGGTACGTCGATTTCGGCTCCTAAAGCTGCTTCGGGAGGGGTAATCGGGACTTCGCAAACGATATTATCATCTTCAAAACTGAAAAAAGCATGGGGTTTTAATTCTATATTTAAATATAAATCTCCGCGCTGACCGGAGAAAGGGCTAGGTTGTCCTTTACCTTTAACTCGCAGACGACTACCGGGTTTTGCTCCGGGTGGAATGCGGACTTTGATTGTTTCATCGCCCAATTTAAACTGTTGCTGTACGCCGTTGAAAGCTTCAGAAAAAGAAAGTGCGATCGCTGCTTCTACATCTTGCCCAGGTTGGTTAAATCCTTCGCTACTATTTGAGGTACGGTAATTATAAGTTCTTCTGCTGCCGCCACTACCAGCTTTACCCCTTATAAGTTCTTCAATAAAATCATCAAAGCTGCCGTATTGACTAAAATCATAGCCGCCTACATCTACACCAACTCCACCTCTGGGAGTCGCACCAGGTTGGGATTGTTGCTGACGTTGACTTGCTGTCTGCTGCCAATATTGCCCGTATTGGTTGTATTTCTGCCGTTTTTCGGGATCTGAAAGTACTTCTTGAGCTTCGTTGATTTCTTTAAAGCGGTTTTCTGCTTTTTTGTCACCGGGATTCAAATCTGGATGATATTTTCTCGCCAGTTTGCGGAAAGCTTTTTTGATATCATCCTGAGACGCACTTTTACTTACACCCAGAAACCTGATAATAATCTTTAAAATTACTTGCTGCCATTGTTATTTATGGTTGGGAATTGGGAATTGGGCATTGAGAATTGGGCATTTGATAATTGGTAACATTTAAAATATTTGCTCATAGTTTGCACATTAGGCTTCTTCCCGAAGAAAGATTCATAAAAATATAAATTGTAAAACTGTAGGCAGATAATTTAAGATAATTTTATTGTTAGCTTGGCAAATTATCAATTTTTATATAATTTCTAAAGTATGACTTAATTACTATCGCAACTTCTCTCAAAATTTCCAAATAATTATTTACATCTTTTTACATACAGTTTCTAAAATCATAATTTATAAATTTACTTTATCCATTTTATGGATTTAGCAATAACTCTTAACAACAATTCATCTAAACCCTTACACCAACAACTTTACGAACAACTTCGTCAAGCAATTCTTACCGGAAGATTAACACCAGGGGAACGAATTCCTTCAACTCGTTTTTTAGCTGAATCTCTGTCAATTTCTCGTTTTACAGTTACCACAAGTTACGAGCAACTTTTAAGTGAAGGTTATTTAGAAACAGTTACGGGTAGTGGTACTTTTGTTTGTCAGCAAATTCCTGACGATTTAATCCATTCAAATCCAATTGAAAATATCAAAAAAATTAATCCTGCACCAATTAAATTATCTCAATATGGAGATTTAGTTAATACGAAAAATGTCCCCAGAATTCCAGAAGCGAAATTACAAATCAACTTTCGTTATGGAACACCAGCACTCAGCGAATTTCCGATCAAAACATGGCGCAGATTATTATCGCGTTACTGTAACGCTAACTTAGATTGGCTCGATTATTCAACAGAGCCTTTAGGATATCAACCTTTACGAAAAGCGATCGCACATTATCTTACCCGCTCCCGTGCGGTAAATTGCCAACCTGAGCAGATATTAATTACTAACGGTACCCAACAAGCACTCGATTTAATTTTGCGTTTATTAATTTCGCCGGAAGAAACTATAGCAATTGAAAATCCCGGTTATTTAAGCGCCAGAATTATATTTGAAACTCAAAATGCTTATGTTTTACCCGTTTCCGTGGATAATTCGGGTTTAATAGTACAAGAATTAGCCGATTCTACACAAAAAAATATTCGATTAGTTTACGTAACACCTTCTCATCAATTCCCCACCGGAGCAATTTTATCCTTACCCAGACGTTTGGAATTATTAAATTGGGCGCAACAAAGCGGGGGATTAATAATTGAAGATGATTATGATAGCGAATTTAGATATGGTGAAAAACCAATTCCGGCATTACAAGGATTAGATAAAAGTGATTCGGTACTTTACATCGGGACGTTTTCAAAAGTATTATTTCCTTCATTACGAATCGGTTATTTAGTACTTCCAAAAAGTTTAGTTTCAATATTCACCCGTGCAAAATGGTTGAATGACAGACATTTACCAATTTTAGAACAGCAAGTGCTTGCAGAATTTATCAACGAAGGACATTTAGAACGTCATATTAGAAAAATGCGTTCAATATACGATAAACGCCGTCAAGTTTTAGTAAAAGCCTTAAAAAAACACTTTGGAAAACGCGCCAAAATTTTAGGAGAAAAAGCCGGAATTCACCTGATGGTGTGCTTCAAAAGTAACTTGAGTGACGCAGAAATTATTCAAAAGGCTACAACAGTTGGTATAGGAATGATATCTGCCAATCCCCATTATTTGGTAAATCATCCCACGGGTGAATTTATTTTCGGTTACGGCGATTTGACAGAAACACAGCTTACCGAGGGAATTCGTAGATTATCTGGAATAATTTCTAAATAACTAATAATTATCCCTCTCCTTAATAAGGAGAGGGAAAGATTTACCGTAGGTAAAGCGAGGGTGAGGTTTCGATTATGCAAAAATTTTATTCTTACTAAAAAACCCGGTATCTTGTAGATAGCGGGTTTCTTTATTTCCAAAACTATTCTTCAAACAATCTATACTAAGCACTCACTTCCTGCTTCCGCTTACTTAGTAATGCTCCGTACAAACGATTCAATGCATTTACATAAGCCTGAGCCGATGCAACGATAATGTCTGTATTAGCAGAACGTCCCGAATAAATCTTATCTTCATACTTTAAGCGAATCGTTACTTCCCCAATCGCATCAATACCAGCAGTTACCGATTGTACGGAAAACTCAATCAAGTTATTCGGTACATTTACTACGCGGTTAATGGCTTTATATACAGCATCTACAGGGTCCCGTACCAATCGCTGCGTCGATTAATTCTTCTCCTTCAGGATTGCGTAGAGTTACGGTTGCGGTAGGACTTGCATTGCTACCACAAGAAACTTGTACCAATTCCAACTTGAACAATTCGGGTGCTTGTTGAATTTCATCATTAACAAGCGCTTCTAAATCCCAATCGGTAATTTCTTTCTTTTTATCAGCAACTTCTTTAAATCTAACAAATGCTTTGTTTAATTCATTTTCTGACAGTTCAAAGCCTAATTCTTTCAAACGACTACGAACGGCATTTCTTCCAGATAGCTTGCCCAAAACAATTTTATTTTCTGTCAAACCAATTGATTCGGCATCCATTATTTCATAAGTAAGCTTGTTTTTTAACACGCCATCTTGATGAATTCCGGATTCATGAGCAAAAGCATTTATTCCGACAATTGCTTTGTTTGGCTGTACCATCATTCCCGTTAAGTTGGAAACCAAACGAGAAGTTTTATATATATGTTTGGTGTCAATATTAGTTAATGGTGCTTCCGAATCTACATCTCTTCCTAAGAAAGGATTGAAATATTGTCTGCGAACGTGCAAAGCCATGACTAATTCTTCTAAAGCTGCATTCCCCGCACGTTCTCCAATACCATTGATGGTACATTCTAATTGTCTTGCACCATTTTTTACTGCTTCTAAAAAGTTAGCAACAGCTAAACCTAAATCATTGTGTCCGTGAACAGAAATAATCGCTTTATCAATGTTTGGAACATTATCTTTAATTCCTTTAATTAAAGCCCCAAATTCACTCGGAGTTGTATATCCAACGGTATCGGGAATGTTAACTGTTGTTGCTCCAGCTGCGATTGCTCTTTCCAATACTTGGTAAAGATATTCTGGATCGGAACGTACTGCATCCATTGGAGAAAACTCTACATCTTCTATAAAAGATTTAGAGTAAGCAACCATTTCTTCTGCTATTGATAGTACTTCTTCTCTAGTTTTCTTTAACTGATATTTTAAGTGGATATCAGAAGTTGAAATAAAAGTGTGAATTCTTCCCTTCACAGCAGGTTTTAAAGCTTCGGCTGCCGCTTTGATATCGTTTTTAATTGCTCTTGCCAAACTACAGATTACCGGGCCATCTTCGGTACCTACAGTTTGAGCGATTTTGCTAACAGCTTCAAAATCTCCAGGACTTGTAACAGCAAAACCTGCTTCAATTACATCCACACCCAAACGGGCTAGCTGCTTGGCAATAGTTAACTTTTCATCGATATTTAACGCTGCTCCCGGAGATTGTTCTCCGTCGCGGAGAGTGGTATCAAAAATAATGATTCGTTCTGGATTTGTTTTCATAACCCTGTTTTTGTCGTTCATATCGAAGGTGCCGGAGCAATACTTTCTAGTTTAATTTTTTTTACTATTAATTTTCTAAATAATTGTAAAGATTATTAAGCTTCAGTTTTTTCTATACTGTTTCTAATTTCATTTAAATCAATATATCTATCGGTGACATTACGTAATTCTCGTGCTATCATTCCCTCTGTAGACACGACAGTTATATGAGTGTTTTTCGAGCGTAATAATTCAATTGCTCTTTCAAAATCTCCATCTCCACTAAATAAAATTACTTTGTCATATTGGTCTACTGTATTAAACATATCTACGACAATTTCAATATCTAAATTGGCTTTTTGAGAGTAACGTCCGGAGGAATCGTCATAATATTCTTTAAGTATTTTAGTTCGTACCGTATATCCTAAACTAATTAGAGCATCCCTAAAACCTCGTTGATCCTGTGGGTCTTTTAAGCCTGTATACCAAAACGCATTAATTAAATCTGTATGTATATGTTCGTATTTGAAGTATTCTAATACTCGTCGCGGATCGAAAAACCAACCGTTCTTTTGTTGAGCATAGAACATATTATTTCCGTCTACAAAAATAGACAGACGAGTCATACGAGATTCCATAGGAAATTACACCATTAAATATAAACGAATCCAGATTGAACAATAGATTATAGCAATAATAAAATGACAAATTCGCCCTTTTTTATAAATTATATTGTCATGTATAGCTTTTATCTATCATTTCTCAATTTAGGAGATTGACTAAAACATAAAATTGTGGTTAAAACACAATTTGAGTGTTTTTCACCTTTAATATGCTATAAGCACCCTGTAATCAAAATCTACCAATAAAGTTGACTAAGTAACAGAATTTTTAACTGTATATTAGTTAAGTTTACTCCTAAAGGTGGTAAGTAACTCTCAAGCGCCTAGTTTGACGCGCTTAGTTTCCTACGCTCTTCAGGGAATAATCGTGGTTTTCATGAGTTTGAATAAACACCACTATGGTGCTACTACGATCAAAAATTAAAAATAATTGTTTTTTACTTTGTGCCAAGAACTCCGAGAAGGCGCTATAACGGCTTCGGAGTATCTAGAAGGCAATTTAATGGTAGAAAATTTTAACGATAACTTACAAATAATAGAGTACCCACTTTCAGACAATAAATCATCTTGCCAGCAAAGCGTCGTAATGAGTTTGAGCCAAAACTCACTCCGTAACGCAAAGCTCAACTCGATATTGTATTGTTAAGCCATTGCAGCATTTCTAGGCGAGTTCTATAAAATATTTTTGCCGTATTTAAACTTACTTGTAAAAATAATTCAACATCAAAGCATAAACCCGCAGATTTACTTTCGCTATATATAATTTGAATATAAAACATACATATTCTTACTTAAAACGCATACGGCTATAATCGCTAATTTGCCCGCATATTTTGCATAAATAGAATTTAAGGAAACGCCTTTCGACCATAGCTTAAGCGGTATTGATTCTGGAACCGAAAAATTTACTCTTATTAAGGCGACAAAAAACAACATCAGATGATAGTTTATAGAAGTATAATATTTTCATATTTATATAGTTTCGTTTAAGTGTTATCAATTGGGTGGCTTGCACAAATAAATGTGTAAACTAAGACGACATTGCATTATTGTACGTAAATCAATTCTAAATACAATATGGCAGAAGATCCTACATATAACATAACTAAAAAATATGTGTCTGCTGCTAAGAAACTGCTGAACCTTCCCAAGCAAGGTACTTCCACGGTGTCGGCACAGTCATTTAAGATGATGGCTCGTTTGGGTCATATTCTTAGTGGTGCTTCGGTTTTGGGGGCTGTATTACTGGCAGGTTCTAGTTCTAATTTAACGGCTTGGATAGAAAATCAAGCAGAAAGCGTTTTTTATGTACTGCGAGGAAAGGTAACTCCTCCAAAAGATATTGTCGTTTTGGCAATAGATAATGAATCAATATCGCGCCCCAAGGAATCTTATGAAATAAATCCAATTGAGTACGCTTATTTAGAACCGCTCAAGTCTTATCCCTTTCAACGCAAAGTATACGGTGAAGCTATTAAGAAATTAATCCAAGCTGGAGCGCGTCATGTTGCCATAGATATACTTTTCGATTACCCAAGCAGGTACGGGAAAGACGACGATAAACAGTTTACTGAGGTGTTAGAACGTTATGGAGACAAAGTAACCTTAGCCGCACTTTACGAAAAATCTGAGTCATACCAAGGAATTTCCTGGCAATTAGTCCTACCACATCAGCAATTTCGCACGGGTTCAGTATCTGTAGGTTCCGCAAATTTTCCCCTTGAAATAGATGGCAAAGTTCATCGGTTAGCAAGCGTATTTCCCGAGCTATTAGCGGAGCAGGATGACATAGTTCCTAGCGTCATACCCTCATTTGACCAATCCGTACTTTTGGCCGCCGGTATCAAATATCCTCAGCCAAAAGGCGATCGCATTCATTTTTATGGAGGGGCACAGACATTCGAGACTCGCTCTTTTTGGAATTTATTCGATCCAGAATTTTGGGATACAAATTTAGGTTCTGGAAAGTTTTTTAAAGATAAAATCGTCATCATTGGCTCTACGGCTAGGACGCACAAAGGAGAAAATTACCGCTCTGTCGCCGTATCTTCTGAATGGCTATATCCAGAAAAAATGTATGGAGTCGAAATTCACGCCCACGCGATCGCAACTTTGATGCAAGGGAAAACAATCGTTTCTCCACTTTCTTCTTCATTACACCGGAGTTTCTTTATACTCGTTTTAGTTGGTGGATCTACGTTGATAATTGCTAGAGTCAGACAAGGCACAACTAGACTTGCGGCGAGTCTTGTGCTGGCGACGATTTGGGGAGTAATTAGTTACAGTTTATTCGTCTACGCTCAGTTAATTCTTCCCACGAGCCTACCAATAATTACAATATGTACGGTTGGACTTTGCTATTTTGGAACCGAAGTGGCTCGGGAAAAGTTAAGAAAAACTCAGCTAGTTGATATTTTACAAAAGCACGCTTCTAATCGCGTCGTACAGGAGATAATATCTCAGCAAGAAGATTTAAAAGATTTATTAGGACAGCGCTTAAAAGAAATATCGGGTAAAGTACTAGACGGTAGATATAAAATAGTCGAAGTTTTAGGTTCGGGCGGATTTAGCGAAACTTATATCGCTGAAGATACCAGACTTCCAGGCAATCCTCGATGTGTTGTCAAACAGCTAAAGCCAGTCAATAACAGATCGGAACAATTACAAGTAGCCAGACGCTTGTTTAAATCAGAAGCGCAAACCTTACAAGTATTAGGAAACTACAATCAAATACCCCAACTTCTAGCTTATTTTGAAGAAGAAGAAGAATTTTATTTAGTTCAAGAACATATTATCGGTGGTCCCTTAAATCGAGAAATACTTTTAGGTAAACGTCTTCCAGAACCAGCAGTAATTGAAATACTTAAGGATATACTGCAAACATTAGTGTTTGTGCATAACAAAGGTGTAATTCACCGCGATATTAAGCCCAGTAACATTATACGACGCAGATCGGATGAAAAGTTAGTGCTGATTGACTTTGGTGCTGTAAAACAAGTATCGACTCAAGTACTCAATTCTCAAGAACAAACAGCCTTTACAATTGGTATTGGTACCAAGGGTTATGCGCCACGAGAGCAATGTTTGGGCTATCCGCAATACAGTAGCGATATTTATGCTGTAGGGATGATCGGTATCTTTGCCTTAACTGGTATACCCCCTCATGAGTTGCCAATAGATGAAAACCAAGAAGTCGAATGGGTTGACAAAGCAACTATCAGTATTGCCTTTGCTCAAATTCTCAGCAAAATGATACTTGACGACCATCATTCCAGGTATCAGTCAGCTATAGAAGTACTTCAAGCGCTTAATAATTTGACAGGTTCTACTTCTTCCAATTTATTCACAGATAACTCATCAATAGATACTGTATCTCTGAAGGATTCAGATGCTCCTACAGAACCTTGGAATAATAATTAAGCGCAATTAAAAGTATCTAAGTAGATATCGGAGGTTTCTCCGGTGGATTTGTTGGTGTTGGTGGTTCTGGCGCTGGTGTTGTTGGTGTTGGTGGTTCTGGCGCTGGTGTTGTTGGTGTTGGTGGTTCTGGCGCTGGTGTTGTTGGTGTTGGTGGTTCTGGTGCTGGTGTTGTTGGTGTTGGTGGTTCTGGCGCAGGTGTTGTTGGTGTTGGTGGTTCTGGCGCTGGTGTTGTTGGTGTTGGTGGTTCTGGCGTTGGTGTTGTTGGTGTTGGTGGTTCTGGCGCTGGTGTTGTTGGTGTTGGTGGTTCTGGCGCTGGTGTTGTTGGGGTACCGCCACCTGTTGTTGGTGGTTCTGGTGTTGGCGCTGGTGTTGTCGGAGTTGTTGGTGGTTCTGGTGTTGGCGCTGGTGTTGTCGGAGTTGTTGGTGGTTCTGGTGTTGGCGCTGGTGTTGTTGGCGTTGTTGGCGTTGGTGGTGTTGTAGGAGTGGTTGGAGTTGTTGGAGTACCACCACCCGTTTTTGGTGGTTCTGGCGTTGGTGTTTGTGGTGTTGTTGGAGTTGTTGGGGTACCGCCACCTGTTGTTGGTAGTTCTGGCGTTGGTGTTTGTGGTGTTGTCGGAGTTGTTGGAGTACCACCACCCGTTTTTGGTGGTTCTGGCGTTGGTGTTTGTGGTGTTGTTGGAGTTGTTGGAGTACCGCCACCTGTTTTTGGTGGTTCTGGCGTTGGTGTTTGTGGTGTTGTCGGAGTTGTTGGAGTACCGCCACCTGTTGTTGGTGGTTCTGGTGTTGGTGTTTGTGGTGTTGTTGGAGTTGTTGGAGTACCGCCACCTGTTGTTGGTGGTGTTGGTGTTTGTGGTGTTGTTGGTGTTGTTGGGGTACCGCCACTTGTCGGTGGTTCTGGCGCTGGTGTTGTTGGTTTTGTTGGTGTTGTTGGGGTACCGCCACTTGTTGGTGGTTCTGGCGCTGGTGTTGTTGGTTTTGTTGGTGTTGTTGGGGTACCGCCACTTGTTGGTGGTTCTGGCGCTGGTGTTTGTGGTGTTGTCGGAGTTGTTGGAGTACCACCACCTGTTGTTGGTGTTGTTGGTGGAGTTGTTGGAGTTGCTGGTACTGTTGGAGTTGTTGGGGTACCGCCACCTGTTGTTGGTGGTTTTGTGGGAGTTGCTGGAGTTATGGGAGTCTGCGGCGTTACTGTATTATCGTTATCAGAAGCTGATTTATCTTCGTCTTTGTCTGGAGTATTTCTAATAATTTGCTCAGTATCTAAAGGATTTACAGGTAAATTCTTTTGACCAACTTCTTCACCCGGTATATCTGAAGAAACAGGACTCAATTCTATAAAAGATGGATTTTCAACTACTTGATCGCCAACAATCGGCACCTGTTTTGTTAAAGCTTCGGAGGTTTCTGCTTGAACGCTAGCCATAGCGGGATCTGAAGAAGCTGAATCGCTAGGTGTAATTAGATCGAGTCCTCGCACTAAATCGCTTGTGTCGTAAAAAGTTCTTAAATCAAAATTATATAGTCCCTCAATTCTTCCTTTAACTACTACTATAAATTGTCCCGCTTTAAGTACTTGAGAGCGAGATTCATCTTTATTAAAAACTTCTATACCGCTATTAGTCAGCGAACCTACAACCGTAGTATCTGTTTGCTCGTCATAGCGTACAAATAATGCCGAACCACGAATCGTTGCAGCAGCACTACGAGTTCTTACTCTTGTTCGTCCCTGCCCTGGTGGTATAAGCAGCAGTACAGTTCCGTTCGATAGTCTGAATGTTCGAGTTCTAGGCAAAAATCTAAATACTGCTCGCTCGCCAATCCGCGCTAAAGAACCATCATTGAAACGCAAGTCAGCCAAAGAAGCTCTACCTGTTGCCAACCCATCCCCAGGATTCATCAGATCGCTTCTTCTAGCTCGACGCTTTGGTCGATTCTGAGGCATGAGTTGTACCCAGTTATGCAACTTCTTAACTACAGCCCTAGTCAAAGGAGTTGATGCATTTGCCGCACCACGCGGTAGCGGTATCAATACAACTCCCCATAGACTGGCGATCGCCAAAGGAACTAACTTGCGAAACATAATTGTGTGCCTTGCATAATTTTACAATTACCACACCGGCCAACACGGGCAGCGGAGTAAAAAATTCGAGCCTGTAAACTGTTATAGCAGTTATTTTAAGTAATTCTGCTTAAATTGGTTTAAAAATTAAATATAAAATAAGCGAATTTACCATATATTATTAACTTTAAATTTCGGACGGCAATACTAAAGAAAATCTTATTATTAATCAAGCTAATTATTAAAAAAAATTATCTTAATAATTTCGTTATTATCTCAATAAATAAAAGATGTTAATTTAGTGCGAAATTTAGGATTGTAGGCTGAGTAGTTGTAATTTTCATTCTTGAGTTTAATCAAATTAAAACAAGTTGTAATATGAAATCGAAAGATTGGAAAAAATTGTGTTTATATGCAATATTCGCGTCTAGCAGTACAACATTGTGCTTTACAAACGTAGAAGTGGTAAAAGCTACCAATTCAAGCAGACAAACGAAGCAACGAGAATTTGTATCAAAGATATCATTGTCGGAAAAATCGGGATTCATTTCTAAATCATTTGATAAATTTTCCTCAAATGGCAATCGCCTCAAAGCACAGGGTAAGAAGAAAATAAAACAAAATAACAATACTTCGGTGATTTTGCGGTCTAGAATTCGTCACGCGAATACTTCCGATAGTAAAGTGCAAGCATCGGTGAGAAAGCAAAAATTTAGCAAAAGCATTTCGCTGCCTATTATTCCAGAAACCGCTAAAAGATACAGTCGTTTCACAATCGGTGCAGAATAAGATTATTTCGGTACCCGTAGAAGATGGGATTGTTTTGCCATCGATAAAGGATACAAGCGCTACAGATAAAAATATTATATCTCCAGATAAAAATATTATACCCCCGGAATTTTCGGACTTCTCAACTCCAAATAAGGAATTACCTCCGATATCGGTAAAAATAGTACAAAATTCGGAGCCACCACCAGCCCCCACTCCAGAAAATGTCGAAAAAGATCCTCCACCTTTAGAAAGTCAACCTACAGATTTTCCTGCAACTTCTCCAGAAGAAGTCGAACAAAAGTTAGATACTCTTGAAGACGAACGTTCTATAAGATTAAGAAAGTTATTGCAGCTAATTGAAGAAAATCAAGAAAAACAAAAAGAAAAAGAAGAACAGCTTCAGCAGACTTTCAACAATGAATTAGGAACTATTAGAGCGATAAAAGTTCCAGAACCACCGCAGCCTTTAGATCCTAAACAACCACCACCAGAAAAACCCGAAGAAAAATTTAAACCTGTAGGTTATTTGTTAGGTCGTGTAGGATACTTTCATACAAGCAATATCTTTTCTTCTAGAAACAACCCAGTTGATGATGGTTTAATATTTTCTGGACTTACACTTGCAGCAGCACCTTTCAGAATCGCACCTAAAACCTTCTTAAACGGATCGATTGACGGCAATATAATTCGATACAGCGACCAATCCGAATTTGACTATAACCAGATAAGATTTAATTTAGGTATTTACCAACAGTTGACTAGTAAAATGTACGGTGAAATTGGATGGAATAATCAGCAATTATTTTATTCTAAAGATAGTAAACGCTTCAATTTTGCATCGGGAGACAAATTTTTAAACGAAAACTCTTTTCGCTTATCCGTAGGCAGAAGAGATCCTTTAGCGCCGAAATTAAATTTGGATAGCTTTTATGAAATTCGTTTAAGTTTGACAAACCCACCAGAAAAACGGAACCGAGTTATCAACTATATCTGGCTATCTTTAAATTATCGTTTACAACAGTCATTAAGAGTCGGAGTTGACTATCAATTTAGCTTATCCAACTTTTTAGAAAGAACTAGAGAAGATCAGTACCATAGAATATCCGCTAACTTAAAATACGGTATATCCGACCTCAGCAGCATAAACTTACAAAGCGGCTTTGCTCTAGGTGGTTCCACAGATCGTAATATTGATTTTGACGGCTGGTTTTTTAGCGTAAATTACAGTTGGGATATAGGGCAGTTTTAGAATAGGGTAAAGGTATTAATAATTAACCACTAACTTTTGACAATGCCCTTCGGTCCCATGCCCAATTACATATAACTAATCCAATCGCTCCAACTACCGGGATAAAGTTTACCTTTGTGAATACCTGCTAATTCTAAAGAAAGTAAATTAACGCAAGCTGTAACACCAGAACCGCAATAAACGATGATTTCTCGATCGTTTTCTAATTGTAACCAGCGGTTAATTTGCTGTTGTTGTGGAAGTAAATAACCATGCGAATCTGTTACTTCTTTCCAAGGATAATTAATAGCACCTGGAATATGACCGGCTATTTTATCTATTGGTTCTCTAATACCTTGGTAACGATCGTTTTCTCTTGAATCTATCAAAGCTGTTTGTGATGAATCTTTGCAATTTTTTACCGTTTCCCTGTTTACTATCATCTGTGTTTGTAAGCGAGGTATAAACTTACCGTTACGCGAAGCGGGAAGAACATCTGTAACCGGATACTCTGATGCAAGCCATCCATTAAAACCTCCATCTAAAACCGCTACTTGTTCGTGCCCTAAATAGCGTAGCAACCACCACAAACGAGATGCAAAAGCTAATCGCGAATCATCATAAGCTACAACCAAGGTTTGACCGGAATTTACTCCCATTGCTGATAGTTTATCGGCAAATTCTTCAATATTTGGTAAAGGATGTCTTCCTCCATATTTTTGCACTATCGATGAAAGGTCTTGATTCAAATCTAAGTAATATGACCCTGGGATATGACTGGTTTGATACTGCTGTTTTCCCTCTTGCGGATTAGCCAGAGAAAAACGACAATCAAATATGGCAATATCGGGATGATTCAGATTTTCAAAAAGCCAATTATTAGAAACAGTTAAAGAAGTGTCTTTCATCATTATCAATTATCGGCTGACGAGTTTATTTTAAATTATGGTTCTTTCGTTTCTAATATGCGGCATTAAATAGTCGAAAAGAGGGAATTGGGAATTGGGAATAGGAAATAGGGAAAATGCCTGAACAATGTTATCCAAAATCGAATGACTAATCAAGATTTTACACCCCGCGAGACAGCAGATGGTTCAAAAACTTTCTTTTCTGAAGAATTTAACGAATCATTTCATAGTCATTTTGGAGCCAAACAAGAAAGTTATTTCAAGTATGTTGTTCCTACTTTATTAATAGAAAAAGCTTCCAGTAAAGTTTTGCGATTATTGGATATTTGTTATGGACTAGGATACAACACGGCAACAGCTATTGAAAAAATTTGGGAAATCAATCCGGAGTGCTATATAGAAGTAATTGCTCTGGAATTAAATCCAAAAGTACCTCAAGCTGCGATTGAACATCAATTATTTGAAAATTGGAACGCTAATTTAATAGACAGTTTAACGAAGTTGGCTTTTGAGGATCGGGTGCAAACACAATCTCTGAAAGCCACACTGGCAATTGGCGATGCTAGGAATACAATCAACCAAGTTTATCAATCTGGTTTCAAAGCTGATGCAATTTTTCTTGACCCTTTTTCACCGCCCCAGTGTCCTCACTTATGGACAATTGAATTTTTACAGCTAGTTTCTCAGTGTTTGCGGGTAGATGGTTTGCTAGCTACTTACTCCTGTGCTGCTGCTGTACGCACGGCGCTTTTAAACGCCCGATTAAATATCGGTTCAACTTCTCCTGTCGGTAGAAAAGCTCCCGGTACCGTCGCCGGGTTTAATGCCTTATGTGTCCCCCCTCTCTCGCAATCGGAAAAAGAACATTTACAAACTCGCGCTGCTGTTCCCTACCGAGATGCAAAACTAATGGACTCCCCCGAAGCGATTATCAAACGGCGCGAACTCGAACAACAAGGTTCTGACTTAGAACCTACATCACGTTGGCGCAAACGCTGGTCTCTAGTAAATTAGTCAACAACGCTTGCGGTAACTGCTGGTATCATATCTGTTGGCATATAACCGCAACTTCTCCCATTACTTAGTATAAATGTATAGTTATAATTAATACTCTATCTACTAAGTACACGTTCTATTAAATGTTAAATTAATCTAAAATTTATTACTTAGTATTTAAATGAGTCTTACTGCCATAGCGTGCCGCACCCAAGTAAATAAATATCTAACAAAGAGGGCAAAAATGCTATAAATGGTTTACTCAATGTGATTTTTCATAGTTAAAATGCTGAATTTTCCTGATATAAATACCGTTATTTAAAGATTATGTAAACATCGTTATAAATCTAAATATCCGTGTAAAACCTGATTGAACGTCGGCTTCAATTGACCATACTGTAATTATAGAACTAGGACAAATTGTCAGTAATCGTTTTTGTGCATTTTTTAAAAAACATTAAAACAATTAGTATTGTATTTTGAGGCAAAATACTTGGTCGCAAATAATTAAAAACCCATAAAAAACCTTTTTAAAATACATTCAAGTACTAAACTAGTTTTTAAGTATATTACATTGTTGCTAAAAAAATGGAGTCCCTTTGTGATTCAATGGAAATCCAATTATACAGGCTCTACCGAACTAAAAGTTAGTGGGTCAAACCCCACAACCTTATACAATCAAGTCGGTAAAAATCATGCCTTAACAACAGAATCAGAGCGTCATAGTTCGGAAGTATCTAATTATGATTTAAAGGTAAAAGAAACGATTAGCGAGGGAAAGAGTAATTATGCTCTGAGAAAAGCGAATCACGATTTAATAGTCTCAACGACGTTGCAGGCTAAAGGATATACGCTCAATAGCTTTGAAAATGATGTTCCCAAGGTTTTGGTCGTTGATGACCATGCTGCGAGTCGGATGACCGCTGTAGCCCTTTTAGGAATGGAAGGTTACGAAGTTATTGAAGCCGAAAACGGTTCTGCTGCCGTGCATTTGGTAAGCGAAAAACAACCGGATTTGATTTTACTTGATGTAATGATGCCGGAAATGGATGGCTTTGAAGTTTGTCAACTGCTCAAGCAGGACGAGCAAACAAGGTTGATCCCCGTGATTTTCATTACGGCTTTGAACGATAGGCGATCGCGAATCCGGGGAATTGAAGTAGGGGCGGATGACTTTCTCAGCAAACCCTTTGACAGAGTGGAGTTGGCTGCACGAGTTAAGTCTTTGGTGCGCCAAAAACGTCTGAATGAAGATTTAGATCATGCTGAAAAAGCGCTGTTTTCCATTGCCAGGGCAATTGAAAGCCGGGACCCCCAACACCGGCGATCATTGCGAACGTTTGGTTAACTTGGGCAAAGCTTTTGGCGAATATCTCGGTCTTACACGTTATCAAATTAGGGATTTGATGTGGGGGGGCTATCTTCATGACATCGGTAAAGTTGGTATTCCCGATTCGGTGTTGCTTAAAAAAGGAAAGCTAACCGCATCGGAGTGGGAAGAAATGAGAAAGCACGTTTTGATTGGGGAAAAAATCTGTCAGCCATTACGCAGTATGCGGGGAGTAATTCCCATTATCCGCAGCCATCACGAACGGTGGGACGGTAGTGGCTATCCCGACGGACTCAAGGAGGATGAAATTCCTTTCTTGGCCCAGGTGTTTCAAATGATTGATATTTATGACGCTTTAACAAGTGAAAGACCTTATAAGAAAGCCTTTCCACCAACGGAAGCGTTATCAATTATGGAGGAGGAAACGAATAAAGGCTGGCGCGACAAAAAACTCATGCAGCAGTTTACTGAATTTATCAGCACCATAAATAACAGCGAATTGTAAGCGATTAACATTTCGGTTTGCGATGTAATCGGGTATATTTAAGCCGAAAATAAAATATGCAATCGTATTTATCTATAGCTGTTGGCTGATTATGGTAGTAGTAGCAATTTTAGCGGCTGGACGCGGTACAAGAATGAAATCAAACCTACCCAAGGTTTTACATTCTTTGGGAGGAAAATCTCTTGTCGAAAGAGTTATTCAAAGTGTTGAACCGCTGCAACCAGAACGTCGGATAGCGATCGTTGGGTATCAAGCCGAAGAGGTAAAAACTGCATTAGCGCCGATTTCCGATTTAGAATTTGTCGAACAAACCGTACAATTGGGAACGGGTCATGCCATCCAGCAATTACTACCTCATTTAGAAGGGTATAAGGGGGACTTGCTTATACTGAATGGAGATGTACCGCTGTTACGCAGCGAAACTCTAAAAAATTTCTTACAAATCCACCAAAAAAACCAAAATGCGGCTACTGTTCTCACAGCAAAACTTCCCAATCCTAAAGGATATGGGCGAGTTTTTTGCGATGACAACAATGTACTACAGCAAATCGTTGAAGACAAAGACTGTACTGCTGCTCAAAGAGAAAATCAGCGTATCAATGCTGGAGTTTACTGTTTTCGCTGGCCAGATTTAGAAAAGATATTACCTCACTTAGAAGCAAACAACGCCCAAAAAGAATATTATTTGACCGATGCCGCAACTCAAGTCACCCCAGTCATGGCGGTAAATGTAGAAGATTTCCAAGAAATTGGAGGCATCAACGACCGCTTACAATTATCCGGTGCTTACGACATATTGCAAGCAAGAATCAAAGAAAAATGGATGAAAGCTGGTGTGACTTTGATAGACTCCGCCAGTATCACTATTGATGAAACAGTAGAATTAGACCCAGACGTAATCATTGAACCCCAAACTCATCTGCGGGGCAATACAGTTATTAAAGCAGGAAGTCACATTGGTCCGGGAAGCTTAATTGAAAACAGTTTAATTGGTGAAAATGTTACCGCAAGATATTCAGTAATTTCTGATAGCGTAGTCCAAAAAGAAACCCAAATTGGACCCTACGCTCACTTACGCGGTCATGTAGAAGTAGGTGAAAAATGCCGCGTAGGAAATTTCGTCGAATTGAAAAATACCAAGCTAGGTGACGGAGCCAAAACTGCTCATTTATCTTACTTAGGAGACGCAACCATCGGCACCAAATCAAACATCGGTGGAGGTACGATTACAGCCAACTACGACGGCGTTAAAAAACATCGAACGATAATTGGCAACAACACCGGAACTGGTTGCAACAGCGTTCTAATTGCACCAATCACTATCGGTGATAATGCATACGTAGCCGCCGGTTCAACAATTACAGAAGATGTCCCCGACAACAGTTTAGTTATTGCTCGTCAGCGGCAAACCGTTAAAGAAGGCTGGGAGATGAAGAAGTAAGAGATGGGGTAGAGGGTAGAGGAGGTAGAGGGGGCAGAGGGGGTAGAGGGGGCAGAGGGGGTAGAGGGGGTAGAGGGGGTAGAGGGGGTAGATAGGGAGCAAGATGCTCCCACTAGCAATGCCCAATCCCCAATCCCCAATCCCCAATTACCAATTACCAATTACCAATTACCAATTACCAATTACCAATTCTTAACAATTTCCAATCTGCATCTCTCCCGATACTTCTAATGTATCGCCGATGTTTTCGCCGTCGTGGTAAGCAGCAAGTAAGACTTCACTGGTTTTACCCCAAGCAATTGTTCCTTTCGCATCAAGGGCGATCGCACCCAAGTCTCGCTTATTTTGTTGCGATTCAGCAAAGGAACGCTGCATGGCATCTTCAAGGCTCATCCCATCAGCTACGCGCACTACAATTCTTGGTGCCAAACATTCATCGATAATATCTTCGCCAATACCGGTACAGCTTACTGCCGCTTCATTGGTAGCGTAGTTACCTGCTGGCATGGCAGAATCACTCACACGTCCGATGCGCTCGAAACCTTTACCACCTGTAGAAGTTCCAACTGATAAATTTCCTTGACTATCTAAAGCAACTACGCCAATAGTGCCGCGTCGGGCGTTGCCGTTCGATACAAGTTCTTTCTCGGCTACTACTCCAGCCATCGTTTTTTGAAAGTTGCCTTGCCGTTCTTGCAGCCATTCTTCTAAACGCAAGTCAGTTAAAGGATTGTAACTAGGAATCTGTAACTCCCGCGCTAGTTCAGCAGCACCATAGTCCGAAAGAACTCGGTCTGGAGAACTTTGTAAAACTTGCGCTAAATCGATCGGATTTTGTATTCGCGTAATATTAATTACACCGCTAAAGCTTTGTTTCGTACCATCCATCAAAGCAGCACTCATGCGGACTTGGCCATCAGATTGCAGCACGGAACCAGTACCAGCATTAAAACAAGAGTCATCTTCTAACATTTGACAACCCTTGACTACCGCTTCACTTGCACTACCTCCCGACATCAGCAGAGAATAAACTTCCTCTACTACCTTATAAAGAGAGCGGCGTACCCTTTCCACTCCTCCTTTACCTTGAAGAGAGCTACCAGCTCCACCGTGAATAATTAATTTAGGTTGCACCAAGAGATTCATTTTTATTAGTTTTGTGTAAGTCTTATAGGGATTTATTGACAATTAACAATTAATAAGACGAGAAGAAGATTAATTACTTTCTCTTTCTTCTTCTACTTACTCTTAGAGATATTGAGAATCAATATTTACAATTATCTCAGTTCCCAGCACTTAAGTTTCACTATTTTTTATCAGCTTCCGAACGCCGACGACGGCAACGTTCGGAACAATATTTTACGTCATCCCAGCAATCTGCCCATTTTTTGCGCCAAGTAAAAGGACGCTGACACACCGGACATATTTTGGATGGTAAATCCGATTTAGAACGGTTGCGTCCCATGAGAATTTTGCATTATCGCGACAGTTTGATTCGCTAATTATAACCAGGGGATGGGGTAGATAGGGAGACAAGGGGACATTATTAAAGTAGTGAGTAATAAGTAGTGAGTAAAAATAGAAGTAAGACGGCAGCGACATTTATGACAACAATAATAAAAAGTGATTTACTTGCTACTCTCTACTCATAACTCCTTACTCCTAACTATTCCTAATCCCCAATTCTCTATTCAATCGGTAAAAGCAAACGACTAACCACCCTAGCATCTGGTAATTGATAAAAATCTAATTGTCCTTCAAGTTGCTGGATCAATTTCTTGCATATTAATAAGTGCTTTATGGTTGGTTGTTCTCGCTTGGAAGGAGCAAGTACGTCTTTGACAGTATCTTGCTGTAATTCTTCTAATAACTGGGGATGAATTGTACCGTTGTCTGTAATAGATAGTTCCAAGATTTGCTCTTCCGAACGACGACACCAAATATCGATTCTTCCGCCATCCTGAGAACGATGACAAGCTGCAATTAACAATTCGCTTAAAATTAACTTAATTTTTACAATGTCGCCGCTTATGGTTATTTGTGAATTAGATATAAGGGAATCATCAGTATATGACTCCTCACCCTCGGACTTTTGTCCCAAGCCATGTACTCCGATCCAAAGTTTGTGATGCTTGAACAGTTTGTTAACTCCTTTCAAACAATCATTGATTAAACTTGCTATTGCTACCGTTTCTCTACCAAAAACGAATTGCCACTGTTCGAGCTTTAATAATGCAGTTGTTGAAGCAACAGTATTATCTAACTGTCGTAGCAATTGCTGATAGCGTGTTAAAGTTACTTGATTATCCGGAACACCTAAGTCGTGCATTTGACTCAGTAATGTTACGGTACTGTGACGAATATCTTCAAAACGCCGATGCTTATACCAATTTAACTGCTGTAATTCCACGTTTTGTGAGTGAAGAAGTTGTGTCACTTGTTGTTGCCGACGCGACCAAGCTAATTGATTGACAAGAGTTTCTAGAGCATCTAAAGTTTCTGAGGACCATTGTCTTTCGGGGTAATCTGCCATCAAGATTATGCCCGTAGGCTCATATTCGTGGCTCGTGCGTAGAGCTATAAGCAAAATTTCCCCAATTCCAGAACCGCAAAGCCATTCTGCGGTAGATTCTGGTAAATCCGAGGCATTAAGGCTGACTAAACCCTCATTAGCGAGTGCGGAGTTGATCGCTACATCGGTTTGGAGGGGTATAGCTGTATCGGCATCAACTGTAAAATTATTATTAGCAATAAACCCAGGTATAATTTGTGCAAATTCATCGCCAGGATTCCAAGATAAAAGCAAAGTTAAAGGACAGTTGAGAATTGTAGCTATTTGTTCGAGTACTACAGTTTCGGGTTGTTTTTCTGCTTCATTAACTAAGTAATCTTGTATGGGTTCGAGAATGCGTAAACTTTGCACAAAGGTATGCCAAATTTGTTGCTGATGTTGGTTTTGTTGATAAAGTTGCCACTGACGAACAATTGCTCCGAGTTGTTGAGCAACGGCTTGTACTAACTCCTTCTCTACAGTTGTCCAAGAGCGATTGTTTTCACTGCCAATAATTAGAATCGCATTACTCATATTTTGAGCAGCGCAGTTGCTAACCAAAACCGAACGCAATCCAGCTTGGAGTAAGGAAGAACGCCAGTTAAAGAATCGTAAATCCTCTTCTAAATTCTCTACACCTACAGCTTGTGTCGAACGCTCTAAAAGTTGTGCGTCTACTTCCTTTAATCGATCCAAAGTAAAGTTTAAAGGTTTGCGTAACACCTTTGGTGTCATGCTTTGCATATCGCCTTTCGGTTGGCTTTGGTAAAAAAGGCTGTATTCAGATACTTCTACTTCTTGGTCGCAAAACAATAATAAAAATCTAGTTGCAGCTAATCTTTTTAAAACTTTTGCCGCACAGTCATGTAAAACTTGCTCAATATTTTCGTCGTTATAAATACCTTCTACAATCTGGCTTTTAAGTTGAGCGTCTTCTTGAATTTCTTGGATAGTGGTTTCCATATTTTTGGTGAGGGAAACCAACGAAATTAACCCCGCAGCACCTTTAACAAAGTTTTTATCTACTTCCGTCCACATACGAGGTTCTTTACCTTCCACCGCCAAAAATCCTAACAAGTCCTTTTGCCAAAGAATTGGAGCAACCAGAAGACTTCTTGCATCAATTTGTTTGAGAAGTCTCTTAGTACTATAGCTTTTCAGCGAACTACGTCCTTCCCCAATCCAAACAAGTTGATTCGCCGACAAAGCATAATAAAAATCGCTTAAATCTTCCACCGTTACGGCGGTTTGTGCTTTCTTTTGATTCGATTTACCTAAGTTCAAATATTGAGTGCTGATTCTACGCCAAAAACGACGTTTTTGGGGATCGAACCAGTAAACGTTTGTTCGAGTTGGCAGTAGGAACTGATGAGTCGCAGAGACTACAGCCTCTAACCTTTGTTCTAAAGTTGCCAGAGTTCTTAATTTTTCTAGCAGTCGCAGCAATACCTCGTCTGGACGCTTAGTTTGCTTGTATTGCGAATCTATTTCCAGTCGAAAAAGTGCGGCTGCGAGTTCTCCTAACACAATCATCAATTGCGATCTAGCTTCGCTACCTATTAAGTAACCCCAGCGTTTTGAACCCAGCATTACCACACCCAAACAACGATCTTTGTGGCGGATGGGTAACATAATTGTTCCTTGGATATCGAACTTCGTAGCAATTTCTTGCCATCCTTCCGCCCGTTTTTCCATTCGTAAATCCGCTACACCCATTGGACGCTGCTGGATGACGACTTGTTCTAACAAATCTCCTGGACTCAAAACTACCCGTTGTTGCAAATAACTATTTTCACTATCGGGTGTAGCACCGCCTTTGCCGAACAATATATGATTGAGACGGTCATAAAGAGCAATCCAAATTAAAGAATAATCAAATTGCTCCTTTAAATATAAGATGGTCTTTTCAATCAGAACCTCAGCATTATCCTCTTCCCTCAAAATTTGAAGGATGCGCCCCAAAGAGAAAAGTTGCTGCTCTGCGGGTGTAAATTTTTGATGCTGCCTCATCTGATTATTGGTAAACATAGCCTGTTACCATATAAGGTGCCCAAAAAATTGCCTTAACTTTAAGTTTCAATTATTTTCAGATGGAGAAAGTGGGAAATGGGGAGACAAGGTGAAGAATTTCTAACTACCTACTCTTAACTCCTAATTCCTAACTAAAAACCGTAATTCTATTTTATTTTTTTAAACTAAATTGGATATTTATCAAGTTGCACTACGTCCGCTCTTATTCAATCTAATCAAAGCAGACCCCGAAAACTTGCATTCTAAGACAATTCGCACTTTAGAGTGGTTAGGAAATAGTGGATTTCGCCCACCTGCAAGTTTAGTAAAAAGTCGCTTACAGCAATCGTTTGGTCTGCAAGATTCGCGTTTGTCACAATCTTTGTTTGGACTGCAATTTCCCAATCCCGTAGGTTTAGCAGCCGGATTTGATAAAGATGGTGTTGCTACTCCTATGTGGTCAAGTTTGGGTTTCGGTTTCGCAGAAATTGGAACTGTAACATCACTTGCTCAGCCGGGAAATCCTCGTCCCCGTTTGTTTCGCTTACCTAACGATGAAGCCGCTCTTAACCGCATGGGTTTTAATAACTGCGGTGCGGAGGCAATGGCAGCACGTTTAGCGAAGCTCACTTCAAAGCCAAATCCATTAATTCCTATCGGTATAAATTTAGGTAAATCTAAAGTAACACCTTTAGAAGAAGCGGCTAATGATTATCGTCACAGCTTTAGCTTACTGCAAAATCACGGTGATTACTTTGTAGTAAATGTTTCTTCACCAAACACCCCAGGATTGCGAAAATTGCAAGATGCGGCGATGCTAAGTTCTATCTTGGATGCTTTGCACGAAGAAAATAATTTAAAAAAACCAATCCAAAAACCAATTTTTGTCAAAATTGCACCGGATTTGGAATGGGAAGCGATCGCAGAAATTGTTTCCTTAGCTCAAAGTTATAAATTGGCAGGAATTATCGCCACTAATACAACAATTAAGCGTGAAGGATTAAAGACTCAAATACTGGCTCAAACTGGTAAATCGCTATTAGAAGAAGCAGGTGGAATCAGCGGAAAACCAGTAAGAGAACGTTCCACAGAGGTAGTTAGGTATATTTGGCAACAAAGTAAAGGGGAAATTCCTATTATCGGCGTTGGTGGTATTTTCACCGCAGAAGACGCTTGGGACAAAATTACTGCTGGTGCGTGCTTAGTCCAAATTTATACTGGCTGGGTTTATCAAGGGCCAGGAATGATACGCCGTATTCTCCAAGGTTTGCTTTTGAAATTAGAAGAAAACGGATTGAATTCCATTACTGAAGCTGTGGGATTAGCAGTAAAAAATAGTTAGTTGTTAGTTGTTAGTTGTTAGTTATTCCCCATTCCCTTTTTAAACAAAACAAAGGGTGCATTCGCTGTTACTCAATTAAGAACCGCTACAAAATATGCACCCAAAAATTTGAAATTAACTTCTATTAACTTGAGACTTTGCTTTCGTCTTCCACTGGGAAAAACTCCTTAGTATCCGGAGAAAAAGTCCAAGCAATTCCATCTGGATCTTTATTGCGACTCCATTCAGGAAATGCTGGATCGTCTCTACGCTTGAACACCGTACTGGAATATACTCCTAAACGTTTAGCAAGCTCAGATTGAATCAACGAACCCAAGAACAATTGTTTTTCCAGAGGCTTTACGTGTTCTGCTTGTTCTACCTGTTCTAAAGTCTCCTCCGGTAACTCCTCCTCCACATTTACTAATTCAACAACAGGTTTCTTCTTCAACTGTTACCGGGATAGGTTCGAGAAGTTCTTTGTTTAAAGTCGCAACGGGTGCATTACTAAAGTCGATTTCTGGTTCGCTACTATCAAGGATGCTGCCCAAAGTATTAGCAGTCATAAAGTAGTAAACTTTGTTGCCATCATCCGAATCAGCAATACTCGCGCCAAATTCAGAAGCTTTAGTATCTAAGTAGCGCTTTGCCTTTCCTCCGTTGAAATTACCGCGCAAAGCTAAATCCATAGGGGTCATTCTGCCTTGGTTTTCCCCAATTAATTGTTGAAAAACCGGATTCACCTTATTGCACCATTTTTGCCATTGATAGGTTCGCCACAAATTGAACCCGACAACTACGGCAAAGAATCCCAGCAAAACCCGCCAAGCAGAAACTAGGAAGATAATTAAAAACGAAAGTGGCAAAAGTAGGAGCAAAAAACCTTTGCCCGAGGTTTCTAGTGTTTTTTCGCTCATGCCTAATTTATTGCTAATTGATTTATTTTAGGAAATATTATCATCTTGGCAAAAATTGGGACATTAATTTGTATTGCTTGTAGATTTGCTGGTTTTTTTTGGCAAAAACTGACTTTGTTTATAGTCGTAAATTCGCCAATATTTAGCTAAAAAACCTTTATCAGCTTATATTTACGAAGTTTAAAATAGGTTTTGCAAAAAAATTAAGAAGATTACATTTAGGCAAAGCTGGGAAATGAAGTAATTAGCGATACAATTACATACTGAAAATCAGTAGTAATCCAACATCCGAGTTTTGATTACAACTTTAAATAAATATGACGGTGAAAACATCTTACTGGTTAAAAAAAGCGGGCTAGTACTCCGCCACATTAATTTTAAGAGGTTCGTAGTTGGGCTTCAGCCCCTCATATTAGAGAATTCGGAGGGGCTGAAGCCCAACTACAAGCCTTTATTCCCCCTCTTTCCCTCACCCGGCATTTTTTTATGAGAACACTAAAAGCCAACACTACAAATTCCTGAGTCAACATCTTGACATCTCATAATACACATACTACATTAATAATACAGAGCGAAAAACACAGCACAAATTAGTAAAACTGCCTTCTATATTTGACTGCTGCGATATATTTTTCAATCTCTTTTAAACAAGCATTATTTACGCAAGGAAGTAATGTATTAAAAAATTAGAATTTCGTATGTAACGGGTGGCGGAAATAGTAGACGCGCTAATTTAAACCTTGATTTAACAACTTGCCCAACTTCCACGTTAGGACGAAGAATCTAGGGTTATCGGGATTTAGTAACTAATAGTTGTGCAGGTGCAAATCCTGTCCCGTTACACAAAACATTCAGAATTTAGATATTCAAAATCTAAAACATTCAAGCAGGGATAGTTTAGCAGCCTAGAACGCCGTAAATATCCTTATTCACAACTTGCCCCATTGGGGACGCAGAATTTAGGGTTATCGCCTTCCACGCCGGAGACGCGGGTGCAAATCCCGTTCCCTGTTCCAATTAATTTAGGTTTTGAATTTTGAATTGTTTTTTAAGAAGGGGTTGCCAAGTGATAAGGCAGCGGAAGGGTAAATTAATTATCCTTATTCCTTGATTAACAACTTGCCCGTTTAAGGGACGAATATCAAGGGTTATCGTGATTTCGCCATTCGCAGGTTTGAATCCTGCCCCCTTCACCAACAAATCTAAAATCCAGAATATTCATGTGGCGAGTAGCTCAGTTGGATAGAGCAACAGAAGAATATCCTTTTTCACAAACTTGCCTTTCAGGGGACGAAGAATTAGGTTTATCGATTTTAATCTGAATGCCGCAAGTTCGAGTCTTGCCTCGCCACCTTTCATTTTGTCCGCAAGGGCTGGGAGTTAAAATAATGAACTATAAATTTTTTACTAAAAATAATCAAAATAAAAATACACCGCAAAATCAACCTATCCCTGGCAGAGAAGCTGAAATGATTCAGGGAAGAAGCGGCGGTTATATGTTTGATGCTGGTATATGGCAAATGCTGCGACGCTGTTTGCTAATTGGTACCGCTAAAAGCACTTATTATGCAGGAAAGCGCGAATTAACAGAAGATTTTGTTTCAACCGTTCAAAAAGCTGTTGATGAAAACCCAAATCGAGTTGCTGAAGAAATTCTCTATGCTAGCGATGGACGAGCTATCAATAACAGCGCTCCTATTTTTGCTTTAGTGTTGCTATCGATGGGTAAAACACCGGAAGCTAAAAAAGCTTTTACAGAAATCTTTCCGCAAGTAGTTCGTACTGGCAGTCATTTTTATGAATGGTTGAGTTATACCAAATCGCTGCGGGGTTTCGGTAAAGTTGTCCGCGAAGCTGGTAAAACCTGGTTATCGCGTGCAGATGCTAAAGCTTTAGCTTATCAATTGTTGAAATATCAGCAACGTCATGACTTCACCAACCGCGATGCTTTACGATTGTTTCACGTCAAACCACCTTCCCAAGATCATGAATTATTGTTTAATTGGGTAGTCAAAGGTTGGGAAGAATTACCAACGAATATTCCCAGCGAAGCATTAGCGCAAATTTGGTGGTACGAATGGTTGAAGCGCAATCCAGATCGAACCCATGAAGCTATTACTCAAGGGCGTTTGACTCATGAAATGTCTGCTCCGGTGGGCAAAATGGATAAGCAAGCTTGGCAATTGTTATTTAACGAAATGCCGATTGGCGCAATGTTGCGTAACTTGGGTTCGCTGACTGAATTGGATGTATTGCGAACTGATGAAACTGCAAACCTCGATCGCGTTGAAGCAGTTTTAAATAGTAAAGAGCGTTTACGAAAAGGACGCATTCATCCGATTGATGTTTTGAAAGCCCTTAAAACCTATCAATCGGGAGGAAAATTAGGACGCAGTAAAAAGACTTGGAATCCAGTTAGCCGCATAGTAGACATTTTAGAAAAAGCGTTAGAACTGTCTTTTGATGTAGTTGAGCCTACGGGTAAAGTTTTCATGCACGCGGTTGACATTTCCGGTTCGATGTCTAGCAGTACCGTCAGTTCGGTTGGACTTACCTGCTGTGAAATTGCTACTACAATGGCATTAGTTACCGCTAAAGCTGAGAAAAACTATATGATTCGCGGTTTTGCTACCGACTTTCGCAACTTGGGCATAACTGCAAAAGATAGTTTTAGTTCGGCGATCGCCAAAGCTAGAAATCAAAACTTCGGCGGAACTGATGCTTCAGTTGCTTATGATTGGATGATTAAAAACAACTTCAAAGCTGATGTAATTTGTTTTTGGACTGACTCAGAAAGTTGGGCTGGTAGAAGTCATCCATCGCAGGCATTAGCACGATATCGTAAGAGAGTCAATCCCAATGCGAAAGCCGTTTATATCACTCTTGCACCTTATCAGATTACCTTAGTAGACCCCAAAGACCCGTTATCGTGGGACATCGGCGGATTCGATCCAGGTGCGCCGCGTTTGATTCAAATGCTTGCTGAGGGTGGATTATAATTGCTTAAAGAGATAAGGGAATGAAATTAACATCCCTTTTTCTCTCAATCATGGCGGGATTTCCTGGTTCGCAACTTGCCCATATCGGGACGATGAATTTAGGATTATCGGCATCAAATCTCCACCATTTAGGGGATCAACGGGTTCGATCCCCGTACCCGCCTTTTTATTAAATAAAGCAGCACAATACTTATTAAGAATGATTTATTTGGACTGCTATATATGCCTTGAGGGCAGTTTAGTAATAATTTAGAACTGTTAAATTGTTGATGAAAAATAATTTGCAGTTTATAACTTGATACTTAAACAATGGCATTTAAAGGCGTAATTTTGGATGTAGATGGAACTTTAGTTATCAGTAATGACGCTCATGCTCATGCTTGGGTAGAAGCATTTGCAAAATTCGGTTACGAAGTAAAATATGACGAAGTTCGACCATTAATTGGCATGGGTGGCGATCAAATTATTCCTAAATTCGCGCCAGGGCTTTCCGATGAAGAAGGAACAGGCAAAGAAATAACTAGTTACCGCAAAGAAATAGTACTTGATAAATTTGTACCACAAATCTCTGCCGCAAATGGTGCTAGGGATATGGTATTAAAACTGCAAGAAAAAGGAAAACGTATAGTAATTGCGACTTCAGCAAGTTCTAAAGTCCTAACATCTTTACTCAAAGTTGCAAAAGTAGACGATATTCTCAGTCAAGATGACGCTACAAGTTCGGATGATGCAGAAAATTCAAAACCAGCACCAGATATCGTCGAAGCTGCTTTGAAAAAGTTTGAAATGCAGCCTAATGAAATTGTGATGATAGGCGATACTCCTTACGATATTAAAGCAGCAAATAAAGCTGGAGTACAAGTAATTGCAGTGCGTAGCGGTGGTTTTGATGATTCTGAGTTAAAGAGTGCGATCGCCATTTACAACGATGCGGCTGATTTGGTAGAAAACTACGATAATTCACCGCTAGCAAGCGCGAAATAATTGTAATAGATTTATTTTTGTCGTAGTGTGGTTAAGAAAGGGTTATTTGAATTTCTAGCCACCTACATAAAAAATAAAATTCAAAATTTATGAAATTAATTGCAAGCGTGCTGGTTTCGCTAAGTATTATGTTTTCATTCGCTTTACCCGCGAATGCTGCTATAAGCTGCCGCGATTTTAACGGACATGAAGTTTGCGTTCTTAATATTAAGCGTAGTGCTAAAAGATATTGGAATTACAGAACAACTATTAGTATTGATGGCAAGAAACAACCTAGAGAAGTCTATAACTGTCGTAGCGAATACAAGATTCAAAATGATGGAAAAATAGTCAAGTTTAAGGAAGATGGTGTAGGTAATTTAGTATGCAAATATTTTAAGAAATAGTTGGTTTTGTTTAGAATATTTGAATAAAAAAACCATTATAGACGCAGAGGGCGCAGAGGGAAGAGATTGAAGAGGAATAACTCGTTTCAGTATTAGAAATGAGTTATTTTAGCTATGAGATTTTATTTGTTACTTGCTACGAGTATACAGGCAAGAATGAAGACGGTAAAACCTACGTAACTAAATACGGTTATCCAATCTTGCCAGTTAGGGGGAAGGATAAAAGATGAATTGTTCATTGATGAAAATTAAAAGTATATTTTAAGTAAACTTTCTCTAAATTGAATTTCGATCTAGTTCCCAGGTTCAACCTGGGAACCAGTGTTTGTAGGCTCTGCCTCCAATTATTGCAACTGGTGCAAGATGTTACTTCTTATCTAAATAAATTTTAAATTTAAAGTTGTGACTAAAGTCAATGGAAAAGGTAGAAAAATATCGAGAATATATTCAAAGTATATTAGCAGATTATGCTGAAAGTAAAACTTCATATAATCCCGATGATAAATTGGAAATGCAAACCATTTTTGATACAGTGCGCGACCATTATCAGCTAATTTATGTGGGATGGGATAAAAAAGGTAACAGAGTTTATGGTCCAGTAATGCACTTAGATATTAAAAATGGCAAGATTTGGATTCAGTGGAACGGTACGGAAGATGATATTGCTGTTGAATTAGTGGAAAAAGGTGTTTCTAGAGAAGATATTGTTATAGGATTTCAAACGCCATTCATGCGTAAGTTTAGTGATTATGCTGTGAGTTGATGTTTAATAGGTAAGTTTGCGTTTTTCAATTTCAGCGATAGGTAAGAGTAAGGTTTCTTCGATGTAGGAACGAATTTTGGAAGTTACATAGGAATCGCTATTTAGGCAGTCTACTATTACCTTATTAGCAAAACAGTATTTATGTAATAAATTCTGTTGTTCTTTGTTGAACTGCCAATCATAACCAATATTGCGATGTTCAATCATGATTTCTCTTAAGAGTTTAGTCCACTTCTGACCGTTGACTTTCCACCATACACAAAATTTATCTTTATCCACTTCCGAATTAGGTAAATCATTACTCATTTTTTGCAATGCTTGCTTTAATTTAGGTTCAAATGCACGGGTAAGACTTGCTATCAAAGAAATATATAAACACTCGCTAAAACTTTCCTTTTTAAGATTGTAAGGGGGATTCATTATAGATGAATAAAATAAAGCTAAAATAAGACTACAATCTAAAAGTAAGTTTTTAGTATAAGTTGGATGAACAGAAGAATCATTTACCGCATCTACTATTGGGATAATATTACGTTCTAAGGATGGATCTATATTAAATTGAGGCAAACAAACTTGTGTATCCCACAAATAATAACAGATACGAACACCGGCTGGTTTATAACTATCTGTGACAGAAAGAGATTTATCTTTTAACCATCCTAAATACTGTTGAAACTTTTCATTCCTAGCTAAAAGTTCATCAACCTGCTTTTTCATCAACAATAATAAACAGTCAGCATTTGGCAACATCTCAACTGTCAGTAGAAATACTTCTTGCCATCTAGATTCATCAATATGGCTGGCAAGACTTTGCAAATCTTTATCATCTAAAGAATATGGATTACAGCTATTAACTATTTTTCTCGCGGTAAAATACTCCTGAAACGTCAAATGGGAAAATGAGTAAATTTCTCTTGCTCTTTCTACGAACAATCCATGTTGAGCTTCAATTGACTTGAGTACAGCTTCACTATCAAGCTCTAGTGCTTTTGAATCTGTTTTTGCATCTGGTAAGTTACGAATATAATCAGCAATATATCGTTCAATATCTTTTTGTTTGAAAAAATAATTTTTATTCTCAAATGTAGTAAAAGCAACTTCACTCAATAAATCTTCTTTACGCTGAACAGATAGCTTCTTATAAACTTGTTCTCTAACAATTCCACGTTTTGCATCCCATTTTCTTAATAATGTATGGGTTGCTCTTTTATACAATTCTGCACGTTCAGCAGGAAAATCACCTGAATCTTCAAATTCTAAGCATAGTAACGTTAGCAATAAAGGATTTGTAGCTAATTCTTTTATTTGCTTATTTTTCTTGAGTTGGCCAATAAATTTATCAGATAATTCCAATTCTTTAGTATTAAACCACTTATCTACGAATATCCGAATCTGCTTATCATCAAAATCGGCTATTTCCACTTCTGTAAATTCTTCAAAAGTGTATTCACTAGCTGCAATCCTACAGGTTATAACAAATTGATTCTTGTAATATTTGAATAAATTTTTAATCTGTCTTAATACCCGCTGTATATCTTCTTCTCTGACTTCATCTAAGCCATCAAGACAAAAAAATGTTCTACCTTGTTTTAGTAAATTATCTACTTGAGCAGAGTTAATCTTATTGTTAACAAAAGTTTGAATAATAAATTCTGAAAAATTAGGGTGATTCGGGGTTTCAGCAAATTCTTTTAGCGTTATGAAAATTGGTACTTGATTAGCTTGTAACTCACCTCTTATGCATTGAATGGCTAAATACTTTAAAAATGTTGTTTTACCTGCTCCGGGTTTACCTAATACCATCAGTTTAGAATTGTTTTTTACAGCTTCTAAACCTGGTACTCGCTTTTGTTCAATATCCGTCAATCCATAGCGGTTAAAGTCGTGAAATTCTAGGTCAAAATTTTGTTGTAGTTTAGCTATTTCTAACCGTCTACGCCCTGTGATTTTCTCTAAAATATTTACATCAGTATAGATATTATTTAAGCCGACAGGCTGCGTCATATCTAGTACCCGCATAGTGCCGCAGCGTTGCTGAATCGTTTCGTAAAATTGCGATCGCAATTTTTCCACTAAATCATCTATCTGTTCTTGCGTACACTCAAAATTCTCAGTTGTTAAATTATTTACTTTTGCGAATTTAGTAGTAAGCCAGTTGAGCAATTTTGTTTGTTTACCCGTACCTTTACCTTTAATACTAAACTTTTTATAAACGTTGCTCATTCTAGTTGTAAAGGCACTTTCGGAGATACATAGTTTGTCTGCTATTTCCTCCCGTGTATTCTTGCTTCTAAACAAAGCTACAAAAGTTTCCTCTTGTTCTGGTGAAAGCTCGTACTTACGAGCCATTTCAGTTAAAAAATCATGCGGTAACATCAGATATTTCGTTATTTATCTAAAAAATTGAATAAATCCGGTTTAGTCTTTCATATTGCTTATTTTGACTTATAAATAGCAATTTTGAGCCAGCTACACACATGATTGGAGTTATGTCAGTCTAAGTCAGCCTATGTCAGTTTCAGTATGAGAGTTATCTCCAAAACAAAGTTGCAAGAATAAATAAGCGCAACTTTTAGGAAATAACTTTGATGAAAACCACTTACATCAACCAACCCTATCACCACAAACAAAACAATCTTCCCAGCGTAACCACCGTTTTAAAGTCAACACAATCGGCAAAGTCTTTAGCAGCTTTATCTTCTTGGCGTAAAACAATCGGTAAAACAAAGGCAAATCAAATAGTATTTAATAGCTTTCGTCGCGGAAAAGCTTTACATCAAACAATTCAAGAACATTTGCAAGGTAACTTATATAAACCGAAAAACAAGTTTATCGAACCTTACTGGGATAGTATTCAATCCGTGCTAAACGAACTTAGCGATATTCAATTAATTGAAAAACTTATACCCAACTATCAAGAAAGCTATGCGGCAAGAGTAGATTTAGTAGCACGTTACAAAGGTATTCCTCACGTAATTGAATGGACTACTTCTGAAAAACCGAAATTTAAACTTGAAAATCTTTATGACAAGCCTTTACAGCTAGTTGCTTATGGCGGTGCAATTAATAGATATTATGGTGAAAGTCTTTTTTGCTGTAATATTCGCCGTGCTTTAATCGTTGTCGCTTTACCTGATAGAGAAGCAGAGATTTTTGAATTTGACAGAGCAAGCTTGATTGATTACTGGAAATTATGGCATTCCCGACTAAAGTTATTTTATCAACCTAATACATAGAAGTTTAATGATTTTTTAGTCCGCGAAGGCGGACTTTGCTTCTGTAGCCCCACCCTTTGAGGGTGAGGGCTATTTTATGACGATTCCAAATCCCCCGGAGAATTGCAATTAAACAACATCAAATCCGCCTTCTCATCAACATTTAAAGCTTCTACCTCAATCCCCGAAAGCAACTCCTGAAACGAACGCTTTCCCTTTTTCAAAAAACTATCTAATTCTGTTTTCACCTCTTTTCTATAAAAACCACACATCGGTTCCCAAATATCCGAACGTTGAGGAACTAAAGCTAATGTTGAAGTTGGAATTTGTGCAAGTTTATTTATCCAGCTTTGAATAATTTCTATATCTAATAAAGGTAAATCGCAAGCAAGTAATAATATCCAGTCGGCGGAAATTTGCTCTAAACCTTCGGATAAACCATTTACTGGCCCTTTTCCTGGTTGACTTTCAATTAAATACTGACAATCTGACGGCAAAATATTTTGATAGCGTTCAATCCAAGGAGTTAAAACATAAACTTGTTCGGTACAAGCAGCAGCAACTTGATAAACCCGTTGCAAAATTGGTTTACCTTGATAATTTACAAGTGCTTTATCTGTGCCCATACGAGAACTTTTACCGCCAGCGAGGATTAAGGCGGCGATGGGGAGATTGGGAGATTGGGAGATTGGGAGATGGGGAGACAAGGGGATGAGTAGTTAGGAGTTATGAGTTATTTACCTTTAACCTTTGACCTTTAACCTATTTACACTAACCCAAATTCCTGAACTGCTGGATAAAAGTTCTTGTTTTCATGGCTACTACGACTCAATTTTATTAATGCAAAACGTTGCAATGGTGTCAGTTTTTCCCATTCTTCAACTGCAATATTTACGTTAGATTCTGCGGCTTTTGTTTGTATTGTTTCGGGAATTTCTTTGTCGTTCATCCAAGCGGGATTGTCTTCTACGGGAAGTTCGCTTGCTGCGGTTCCTGTTTTTTCAATAATCAAGTTTTGCAAATATTCTCGATATTTCTGACATTCTTGATTACTCGTACATGGCATTTCAACTAATGCTTGGTGCTCTTGTTCGGTAAATTGATGCCAGTGAGATAATTTTAATTTGACTCCGCAGTTGTCAAGTTTATAACGTACCTGCATGGGGATGCAGCGCAAGCTATCAACAAAATCAGCCTCGAATTTAAAAAAGTCGCTCATTTTAATTATTCCAAATATTTCTTTTTTGCCACATTTTTCAAAAATTCTGTAACTCTCATTACTTTTTGTAAAAATAAACTGTTACATTGACTACATTTTTGCAATTTTATCTAAAATGAAATTGCAGAATTATTTATTTGAGAAAAGGTTTTGAGATGAATGTCAAACATTTAGGTAGCAATTTAGAACATAATGCTGAGTTTGATCGGCATCCGCAGCATAATCTTCGCACGATTTTTCTAGTTGTATTCGCTTCGTTTACTTTGGGTGCAATTCCGATTACTTATGGTTCGAGGTTGACACCGGCATCAAGTCAGAATACTGTAACGGTTCCTGGTGAAGCAACTCTTTGGAAATCTGTTGGGGAAAGGTAACTGGTACAAGTTGCACGGCACAAGCTTTCAGTTCTGGTTGTAAGGAAATTGGACAAGATAAAGGATGAGTCAAGTTGTTAGCTTCGGCGTTGTCAGCCCACAAAGCGCCCCAGTGCATAGGAACGAATACGGTTTTGGGTGCGATCGCCTTAGTTACTTTTGCGGGAAATTTAGCTGTTCCCCGACGGGATTTTATTTCTATCCAGTCTCCTTCTTGAATATTTAATTTTGCTGCATCGCGGGGATGAATTTCGATGAAGGGATGAGGATGCATTTTGACGATTTTCTCAATTCTTCCCGTGCGGGTTTGGGTGTGCCAGTGACCGTATAATCTCCCGATAGTGAGAACAAAAGGATACTCTTCACTCGGTGGTTCTGCTAAACCGCGAGAATGATAAGCCGCAAATTTAGCCCTCCCATCAGGGGTTTGAAAGCGTAAATCGGTGTAGAGACGCTTTCCTTGAAGTGGTTCTTTTTCAGTAAAACCTTTTAATAAAGATGACCAGAAACCAGAATCGTTTTCTTCGATTTCGATCTCTGCTTTTTGGGTGTCGTACCACTGCATCGGGCCAATATTTGCCAAATTTTCGTGACTAATTTCTCCCATATCGCAAGGGCGATCGCTAGTTAATTTCACGAATTCGCGATGAACTGCGGCTGCATCTGCAAAAGCAAATTTATCCTCAAAACCAAGACGACGACCGACTTCGGCGAAGATTTCCCAATCTGCTTTCGCTTCACCAGGTGGTTCTCGAAACTGCGGACACAAGGTAACAACTCGTTCTGAGTTGGTCATGGTTCCTGTTTTTTCGCTCCATTGGGCTGCTGGTAATAAAAGGTGAGCGTAAGCAGAAGTTTCGGTGGGATAGTAAGCGTCTTGATAAATAGTGAAGGGAGATTTGAGTAAAGCAGCTTTGGTTCGCTGCAAATCTGGCATACTTACCGCTGGATTAGTGGCTGCAATCCACAGTAGTTCGACTTCACCAGTTTCCAATCCTGTAATCATACTCCATGCATCGCGACCGGGTTCGCCATCGATTTGACCTGAATTTAAACCCCAAAGTTGTTCTACTTCGGCTCGATGTTGGGCGTTTTTAACGGAACGATATCCAGGGAGAATATGAGCTAAACCTCCGGCTTCTCTACCACCCATTGCGTTGGGTTGTCCGGTTAATGAAAATGGCCCGGTACCGGGTTTGCAAATATTTCCCGTCATCAAATGCAGGTTAATCAAGGTGCGTACTTTTGCAGTACCCTCAGAAGATTGATTTATCCCCATCGACCACAAAGACAAAACTTTTTTAGAATCAGCCCAGTAACGCGCTGCTTGTTCGAGTTCGTCTGTACTAATACCGCACTTTTGCGAAACTACTTCTGGCGGGTAATCTTGGATAACCTGAGCGTAATCAGAGAAACCTTGAGTACATTCATCGATAAACAAACTATCGAACGCATTCCAACGCATTAATAAATGAGCGATACCGTTGAGTAAATCAATATCTGTGCCTGGATTAATTGCCAAATGTAAATCTGCAACTTCTGCTGTCTTAGTGCATCGCGGATCTACAACAATCATTTTGACGTTGCGATTTTTTTTATGATGTTTTCGCAAACGGTTAAAAACAATCGGGTGACATTCAGCGGTATTAGTACCAATCAAAAAAGCGCAATCTGTTAATTCTAAATCTTCATAGCAACAAGGTGGCCCGTCAGCACCGAAACTTTGCGTATAGCCCGCAACCGCTGAAGACATACATAAGCGTGAATTAGCATCAAAATTATTAGTTCCCAAACAGCCTTTAATTAATTTTTGGGCAATATAATAATCTTCAGTTTGAAACTGACCGGAACCATACATACAGATCGCATCCGCACCGTGAGAGTGGCGAATACTTTGAATGCGATCGACGATTTTATCAAAAGCTTCATCCCAACTCACTTGACGAAAAGATTCTGACAGAGAATCTCGCATCATCGGGTATTTAAGGCGATTTCGATCGAGAGATTCCGCAACGGTAGCACCTTTAACGCAAACCATACCTTTAGATGAAGGATGACTTTTATCGCCAACTACCTTCCAAATCGGATTACCTTGACTATCTCGATGAGTTGCACGTCCTGATGCTGCGGGAGGAGATACTTCTAAACCGCAGCCAACACCGCAGTAAGGGCAAAGGGTTTTAACAGAGTCAGACATATTTTATTTAGGGGTTATTAAATATTAGAAAATTCACAAGGTGAAATATTTTTTTAAAACCTTTTTTAACTAAATAAATTACTAAAATACGTCTGATGTGAATTAAGCGCTCAAACCATTATCATTACGTTGATAATAAATTAAGAATTGAGATTTAAGCGAGCTTAAAAACCCTTGTAAAAAAAAGGGACATTTTTAATTCACATTAGGCGTAGAATAATTCATCTTACTATAATTGTTATGTTAATAAGTGATAAATCACTTACTACAAACTTTTCTTTTAAAGATAAAACAATTAGACTATAACCTTCTCTTAGCGCACCTCCGCGTAAACCTCAGTCAAACTTTGCGTTGAATCCTTTTCCTCTCATCAATCAAACTAAAAAAAAAGGAACCGATAAATAAAATGCATTGCTTATCGATTCCTCAAGTCAAATAAATTAAATTCTATTGACGAATTCCTTTAGGTTCAATTACCAATTCAGAATACTCATCTTCTCCTTCATGATGTTCTGCAAAGGAGCCTTCAGGTTCTTTTAAGAAAAACCAACATAAGAAAGCAACTATCAAAGCCGCAATACCCATCATCTGGAAAAAGACTGTGTTCGACTGAGCAATAACTGCTGGAGTCTGTTCGCCACCACCGCTCAACCATTCTGGTAACAAGCTGAATATAGTCAGATAAGCAACTGCGCCAACGTTTCCATAAGCTCCAACGTTACCTGCAATTTGTCCAGTAACTCGACGTTTCACCAAAGGAACGATCGCAAATGTCGAACCTTCTCCAGCCTGTACGAAGAAAGAACAAGCCATAACCAATAAGATAGCTAAAGGTAGCCACCAACCGCTGCCTACTGTTCCGAAAATCATGTAGCCTATACCCATACCACCAGTCAAGACTGCCATAGTCACTCTGCGGCTACCCAGTTTATCGGAAATTAATCCACCGCCAGGGCGAGATACCAAGTTCATGAAGGCATAGCTAGCTGCAATCATTCCAGCCATTGCTGGGTTTAAACTAAATGTTCCTTCAAAAAACGCCGGAAGCATCGAAACCACGGCCAATTCGGAACCAAAGTTGACTACATAGGTTAATTCCAGAATCGCGACTTGAGAGAAATTGTAACGATCTTTTGCAGGATATTTTTTCTTACCCGAAAGCAAATCTTTGTTTACAACCCAACAGTTATAAGCCTGGAATAAATATAAACCAAGCAATCCAGCCAAAACCAATAAGAGAGTACTGTCACCGTATAAACCAACCTTTTTCAAGCGCCAAGCCAGAACCATCAAAATACCTGTTAAAGGTAAGTTCATTAGCATCAAGAACCAGAAATCGCGGACGGTGGTAACTTCCAAACCTCTAGCATTCTTAGGCTTTTGATAGACTTTTCCAGGAGGATGATCCTCTACATTGAAGAAATACAGAATTCCATACAGAGCAGCAATAACACCACTTCCAGCAATACATAATCTCCAGTTAAGAGTACCACCTGCTCCAAAAGCTAAGAATGCACCAATTGTAGGTAAAGTAAAAGCCGCAGCAGCCGAACCAAAGTTACCCCAACCGCCATAGATTCCCTCAGCTAAACCAATTTCTTTGGGAGGAAACCATTCTGCAACCATCCGGATACCAATTACAAACCCTGCACCAACAATACTCAATGCCAAACGGCTGATTACTAATTGAGTGAAGTTTTGAGCGCTGGCAAAGGCAATACAGGGAATCGCTGCATAAATCAGCAATAACGAATAAGTAATTCTTGGGGCCGAATTTATCCAATAGCATCCCGATAATGATTCGAGCCGGAACCGTCAACGCAACGTTACAAATCGCTAAGGTTCTGATTTGGCTGACTTCTAAACCAAAATCTGCTTTTACCTGCGTTGCTAAAGGAGCAAGGTTAAACCAAACAAAGAATGAGAGAAAGAATGCGAACCAAGTCATGTGCAGGATTTTGTACCTGCTGCGAAAAGATAACAATTCTCCGAGCATTGATTAACCCCTTAATAGTTCGTAGTAAGATTTACTTTTAGATAGATACAGCAACGGTGCATATTAAAGCTGAGTACAGATAATTATTCGCTTATTTTTGGAGCAAAGATTTAATTAATTATGCTCGTTAATTGTGAAAATTACTGTATCAGTTTAGACTTTATTAAATAGTATTAATACTAATGAGATATATTTGTTTATTCATTGTATTAACTAATCTTGCTTTGGCTTTGCGCCGAAAGATTCTATCAAAATACCCTTTAAGACATTATTAATCTCGTCACAGGGAATACCTTTCTGTACGCAAGTCCCTAATTGGGCATCTTTGCCTACCTTGCCTCCCATATACAAGTCCACCCCTTCAACCGTCTTGCCATCTTTACGAACCTTTGTTCCCATCAGTCCGATATCGGCTACCTGCGGTTGTCCGCAAGAGTTAGGACAGCCTGTCCAATGAATTCTTACAGATTTGGGCATCTCCAATTCTGCGTCAAGTTGTTTGGCTAATGCCAAGGCTCTATTTTTGGTTTCCACCAGCGCAAAGTTGCAAAATTGAGAACCCGTACAAGATACCAAAGCCCTTTCTAAAGGTTGGGGTTCGATCGTAAATTTTTGCAGCAAAGGTTCAGTAAGGAAAACTTGCAAATTATCGTCAATAATATTGGGAATAATTGCGTTTTGCTCAACAGTTAAGCGCACTTCACTATTACCGTAAACTTCGGCTAGCTGTGCTAAATCAAACATATCTTGAGCATCAAGCCGTCCCCCACGGGAATGTGTAAACCAACGTAATTTAAACCAGGTTGGTTTTGCTTATAAACCCCAATGCAATCTCTTTTTTCCCAATCGATTTCGTCTTTTTCGGCTGCGGTTGCTAAGGTACGTCCAAATTCTTGTTCCACCATTGAACGGAATTTCTCGATTCCCAATTCATCAATCAGCCACATTAATCTGGATTTTTGACGATTAGCTCTTGCTCCGTTATCCCGAAAAATAGATAAAATTGCTCGACATAAATCGACAACATCGTCGTTGTTGGGAGGAACCCAAGCATTTAGAGGTATTGCACCTTCACAACGTTTAGCAGAGAAAAAGCCACCAACTAAAACGTTGAATCCTAAATCGCCGTTTTTATAAGCTGGAACAAAGGCAATATCGTTGATTTCGGCATGAACTGAATTATCCCGTCCCCCTTCAATCGCAATATTAAATTTTCGAGGAAGATTAGTAAATGCATAATTACCTTTACCATTATTGGTAATCATGTCTTGAACTTTCTGCACTAATTCACGGGTATCAATCAGTTCCGAACCATCAATCCCTGCAACTGGCGAACCAGTAATATTACGAACATTATCCATCCCCGACTGCATAGAAGTCATTCCTACTGCATCCAGACGACGAAAAATATCTGGTATATCTTCGAGACGAACTCCCCGCAACTGAATATTTTGGCGAGTTGTAATATCGGCACAACCATCAGTTCCGTATCGCTGCACAATTTCGGCAAGCACCCGTAACTGACTGCTAGATAAAATCCCGCTAGGGATTCGCATCCGCAACATGAATTTACCTGGTGTAACGGGACGATAGAAGACTCCTACCCATTTAAGACGATGTTCCAAATCTGATTTTTCCATCGCCTCCCAACCGATTTGGGCAAATTTTTCTAGTTCGTCTTTAACGTCTAATCCATCTTTTTCCGCTTTAATTTTTTCAAATTTATTAAGAGTTGCAGGTTTATTTGATTGGGTAGTAGACACGGTTGGTTTACCTTAAAAATCCAAGATTAACTGGTAGAGAAGAGTTGCGAATATTTACACTATCGTGCGATCGAATTGATTTCTTTTGCCCCAAAATTATCAATCAAAGTGTTTCAATATTTACTTGGTTAAGTACTCATTAAATAAATAAACTCGTTGTTTATTTTGTATCGCTTGTAACTATTTATTCTTTTTATGGTTAAAATTTTGCGTTATTTGCATGAATTTTATTTATTTTTTGCATATTATCATCAAAAAACAGCATTACATATTCTCTAAGAGAACGGTAAATACTTAAAATTCGTGACACAGTTAAATAAGAACCACGTAAAATCAACGCTCTTACTTTGGTAATATATCAAATGTTAGAAACTCTTGACATAATTGCGGATGCTGTAACAGAAGCGAATTGGATACTGGTTAATCAGCAGTTACATCAGCTATTAGACAAGAATCGGGTAAAGGCTGTAGAAAACGGTGAATTAGAACAAGCTGTTGCAATCGCCATACAAATTTTGCGAGTAGGGGATTTTCAAACCAGGTGGGATATAGCAAAGGTTTTCCCCAAAATAGGTAAACCAGCAGTTGTTCCCTTACTCGAAATATTGTCAGACGAAAAAGCTGATTTGGAGATTCGTTGGTTTGCGCTTCGCATTTTAGGAGAATTTAACGAACCGCAAATAGTTATATCCTTAGTAAAATTACTTGAAGAAACACAAGAAGAAGAATTGGCGATCGCCTGTTCCCAAACGCTAGCAAAAATCGGACAACCTGCGATTAGTGGGTTAACTGAATTACTCCTTGACGAAAAATCTAGGTTGCTAGCAGTAAAATCTCTTGCTCAAATTCGCCGCTCGGAAGTCATCGAACCTTTACTTTCGGTTGTCGATGATTCTATAGCAGAAATGAGAGTTACAGCAATTGAAGCTCTCGGTAGTTTTCACCACAAACATTTAATTCCTGTATTTATTAAAGCTTTGCAAGATACATCTTTTTCTGTTCGCAAAGAAGCAATTATCGCTTTAAAAATGCGTGCTTATCTTAAAGAAGAATTTGATTTAGTTAATCATATACAACCTTTGCTTTACGACTTTGATTCACAAGTGTGTCAGCAAGCAATATTAGCAATGGGATGTATGAAAGACGAGGCGGCGATTAAAGCGTTGTTTGATATTTTGAATTTTAAAAATACTCCTTTATTTCTGAAACAAGAAGTAGTGCGTGCTTTGAATTGGAGTAGTAGTTTTACAGCTTTAGATTATTTAAAAGAAATTCTTTATTCAAACGATATTGCACTGAGTAAAGAAATTATTAATGTGTTGGGGAGACAAGAATCAGTTAAGTTAAAGTCTTATGCTGCTGAGATTTTGATTGACTTTGTTAATAGCGAATTAGAAATAACGCATCAGTCGGGGATAAAACAGGTAGTAGCGACATCTTTGGGAGAATTGGGAGATTTACGCGCTTTGACTCATCTTGAGAAAATGGCTTTGGATGATGATTCTAAGGTTAGATTGTATGCGAGGGCTGCGGTTAAGAAATTGAATGGTAGACTTTATCCGACACCCTAGAAGGGTGCGGCTACACAAACAAAGCCCACCTGCGTGGGCTTGGAAACTCTCATAGCCCACGCAGGTGGGCTTTGTAGTATTAGCCCCAGGCTTATAGCCTGCGGGCTTTTTGCCTGGATTACTCCCTTCCCGTACAATTAACCATCTCTCCTTATCTCTTTCCTCTGCGCTCTCTGCGTCTCTGCGGTTTTTTATATTAAAGGGATTGAGGGGAAGAAGAGGTGATATCAAATCTGTTGGTATCGGGATTATATTTTTTACAGCCTCGGAGCGCGGAGGTAAGCGCAGAGGGGCGCGGAGTTTTATTAGTGATGTATTTGGTAATTCCGATGTAAGGAGTGAAAGAAGTGAGGGGGATTGGGAATTAGGAGGTTTCCTAATTATCGGGGGTTAATTTTGTAATTTATGTAATTCATTCATTACATCTTTATAAACATAAGTATGACCTTGAGCTTTTGATAATTCTGCTGCTTTTTGTAATTCTTGAATAGCTTTTTGTTTATTCCCTAATTTAATTAGAGTTAATCCTCTTTGGTAGTAATAAAAATCAGCATTATTAGGATTTATTTCAATAGCTTTGCTATAATCAGCTAATGCTAAATTATATTTTTTCTGTTTTCGGTAAGAATTTGCTCGCGATATATAATTAGAAGCAGGATAGTTACTAGAATCAAGTTCAATAATTTTACTGTAATCAGCTATAGCTAAATCCCATTTTTCTTGCTCTTTGTAAATCTGTGCCCGATAACTGTAAGCAATAAGATTTTCAGGCTCAAGTTCAATAACTTTACTCAAATCAGGTATAGCTAAATCTTTTTGTTTTTGGCTATTATAAATAGTTGCTCTTTTAAGATAAGCTTCAGTATTGTGAGGATTCAGTTCAATAACTTTACTCCAATCAGCTAAAGCTAAGTTATATTGATACCGTTCATCATAGTATTTAGCTCTATTGTAATAAGCTTCAGAATTATCCGGATTACTTTGAATTGCTAAATCCAATTGTTTCTTTTTTTGTATATCCTTTTGTATGGATTGGAGTAAAATATTTGCATAACTATATGAAGTAGTTTGACCTTGAGCTTTAAATAGTTGGGCTGCTTTATAGTAATCTTGAACAGCTTTATTTTTATCCTTAAGTTTTTCATACATAAATCCTCGGTAAGCGTATGCTTCACCATTTTGAGGATTGAGTTGAATTGCTTTATTATAATCAGCTAGCGCTAATTCCGATTTATACCGTTTATTATAAATATGACCACGGTAAATATAAGCTCTAACATTCTGAGGGTCAAGTTTTAAGATTTCGTCTAAGTTAGCTTTAGCCAAATCCATTTTTTCTTGGATTACGTAAATTAATGCTCGATTAAAATAAGCTTCAATATCTTGAGGTTCAAGTTTAATTATTTTATTGTAATAAGCTATTGCAGAATTAAACTGTTGTTTCTCGATTTTTAATTCTCTTGAAACATATGAAAATGGATCGTAATAATCAAAACCAAACTTTATTGCTTTTTTGATATCAGCCATTGCTAAATCCCACTTTTGTTGTTCGAGATAAATAAGCCCACGGTAAGCGTAAATTTTATCTGACTTAGGATTAAGTTTAATGACTTTATTGTAATCAGCCAGTGCTAAATCCCATTTTTCCTGGCTTCGATAACTATTTGCTCGCTTAAAATAAGGTTCAAAATTTTTAGGCTTAAGTTGAATCCATTTACTATAATCGGCTATCGCTAAATCCCATTTTTGCTGCTCTACATATAAACGCCCTCGGAGCTGGTAAGCATCATCTGATTTAGGATTCAATTCAATTGCTTTATCAAAATCAGCTTTAGCTAAATCCCATTTTTTCTGTGCCATATACATAATTCCTCTCCAAGAGTAATTAATTGCACTAGGATTTAGTTTGATTGCTTCTGTCATCGTTGCTTGTGCTTCTGTATAGCGTTGTAAATAAATCAAAGTTGTCCCTTTCACAAAATATCCGCTAGGATTTTTTGGCTGAAGTAGAATTGTTTTATTTGCTGCGATTAATGCTTTATCATATTGTTCTATGTTCATGTACATAAAACTCAGTATTCGCCAAGCACCAACATAATCAGGTTTGAGTTTTACCGCTTGCTCAAATGTTTCTACAGACTCTTTATATTTCTCTTGGCTTGAAAAGTTTAAACCTTTACCAAAATAAGCTAGGTAAGCGAAAGATGATTTACGTTTAATTACTTCATCAAAGGCTTTATCTGCTTCTTCATATCTTCCTAAACGCAACAGTTGGTTTCCTCTTTCTAACCATTTGTCAGCTGTTGCATTTCCACCTGAAACCTCTGCTGTTAGTGCTGCTTTTTTAATAGATTCAATTTGTTGAGGATTCAGTTGAGGTGGTCTATTATTTTCTAAATTTTGCGGTTTTACACCCAATCTGGGAACCAACCCTAAAAAGGTACTTACAGGAATCCCCAAACTAAATCCTATCTGAATTTGACATTTAGAACCAGAACCCCCACAGTCTCCTGTTTTTGAATCATAGGCTTCTTCCCCTTCAGCACGTCCGTGAATACCTATTACTCGCCCTTGTGAATTTAAAACTGGACCACCACTCATTCCACCATAAGTGATGCTGGTGTAAACTAACTCATATCCTCCAGTTAAGGAATTGATACCTTTTGAACCTAAAGAGCCTACTCCTGATCGCGAAAAGTCGGAATCTTTTACTAATAATAATCCCTCTTCTTTACTAGTAATTTGCCCGACAGTAAACCGCCAAGGAGAATCATTACCTAATTTGGGATATCCCGCAGTAAACATATAGTCATCTTCATTAGGATTGTAATTTGCAAGAGTTGCTATTTGATAATCTCCAGAACTTTTAAATTTAACTACCGCTAAATCAACCCCTTCCTCAATTTTGATGCTGCTTTTATCTACAGAATATTTATTTCCATCTGGTGCAAGTATTTCATAATTAAATCCACCGCATGGCTTTGTTGCATCTACTCTTTCACACAACACATGAGCCGATGTTAAAACTGTGTAATTATTCCCTTCTCTAGCAATAATTATTCCCGAACCATTGGCGTTACTACTGCTATCAATTCTGACAGTAAATTGTTTAGCTTTTTGTTCTAAATCCTTTACCCATTTTGGATAGTCTGGTTCCAGTATTGTATTTTTACCTTCTGGAAAAGGCAATTTATAAGCAGTCAAAACATCACCATCAACCCACGTTAAAACAGTTGAAATCGGAATTCCCCAACTCAACTTTCTCATTTCTCTAATTTCTGCTTGATTCGGACGTTTACCGTTTTGATAAACATAACCAGAATTTAAAATAGGATAAGCACTTTTACCATTTATCCCTACAAGTTCACCCATTGAATTAAGAATTGCACCACCGCTCATTCCTTGTTCGATGTTGCTGCTGTAACCGATTTCGTATCCTTCTTTTAAGTTAGAAGTCTTTTTAACTTCTCCTTCGCTAAATATAATATTTCCCGTGGAACCAGAAAAACCCGCAGCAACTACGGGAGTATTAATTTCAGGAGTAGTTTTAGCAATTTCTGATAAACAATAACTTTGACTGCTTTGGAATTTTAATAAAGTTATATCTGATTTTTTAAATTTATTTTGCGGTACAATTTCTGCTGAATAGGTTTTACCGTCGGCAGTTTGCAATGTAATCGAATTAACTCCTTGGATAACGTGAGAATTGGTTAACACTAAATAATTATTTCCTTGTTTACCGATAAGCGTTCCCGAACCACCGTTGCGATCGCCGATGATTTTTACTGTGATTTTATTGGCTAGGGTTTGTAATTGTTTTGTTGAATAAAATTCCTCTTCTCGTTCGATTCTGCAAATTGAATTTTGAGCAATGGAAGCAGGAGCGGCTTTGATGGGGATGGGGATTTGGAGCAGGAGTAGGGAGGAAAGAAAGATTAGATTGCGGTTCATTTTTTTGGTGGGTGAATAGATGGCGAATGAATAATGAATAGCGGGGGATTTTTTCTTTGTTGCGGAAAATGTAGAGACGCGATATTATGCCCTATCGGGCAGGCTGCGCTAACGCGTCTCTACAAATCAATGGGTGGGTAACAAACAGTTACTAATTACGTTAAATTTAGGTAATCAAATTGACCGTACAAGATGCATTAATCTCAGTCAATACACTTAACGGCAATATTTTTGTGTAAATTCATCTTCAACCCTTGGAAATAAGCTTCTGATGGCATTACTGTCCGAATAATGATTTTTTACGCAAATTATTGAATTTTTTGGAAGTATTTTATTCTTTTGTGGCGAATATTCGGATTGATTGTTCGTAGCTTTCATATCATCCACTTGTTAAGCAACCATTGATGATAAAAACCGAAAGCTGATATCTTTCACCATTGTCGTTAAGCTCAAATACCCGCCTCGGAATCAATTCCAAGGCTTATATACAAAGTACGTTTTAACGTACTAAAAGCCTTGTTCAGTCGGATTTATCAGACTTTGTGTATTAGCCTGAGAATTTATTCTAAGGCGGTTTAGGAAGCTAACAAAAATGGTGAAAGATATAACATTGCCAGAGTTGGGTTGCACTCCGCTTAACCCAACCTACGAATTCATTAACTACGAACAATTGACAATAACGTGAGTCCTATTATCTATTTAACTAGTATAAAAACAACAAAAGAACCATTGTTTTACCGTTCGAGGTAGCAATATAAGTGACAATTACTACAAAAAAATATTGAAACAGTATTTCTCTTAATATTTTATAGTTCCAATTTGACAATTTTATTTATTCAAATAGTAATAAACGTACAAATAAATATTAGAATATAAAGTTCGTCCAGGCGTGTAATTCCTCCCATGACCGCTACATCCCAACCTCCGTTTTCTCCAGAAGAAATAGCCAAAGAAGGCATAAAACCCCAAGAATACCAAGAAATCGTCAACAGATTAGGTCGTCATCCTAACAAAGCCGAATTAGGAATGTTTGGCGTAATGTGGTCGGAACATTGCTGTTATAAAAATTCTCGACCTTTATTAAAACAGTTTCCTACAACCGGAGAGCGCATCCTTGTAGGTCCCGGTGAAAATGCTGGTGTTGTAGACTTGGGTGATGGTTTACAACTCGCTTTTAAAATTGAATCTCACAATCATCCTTCAGCAGTGGAACCCTTTCAAGGTGCTGCAACGGGAGTTGGTGGTATTCTCAGAGATATTTTTACAATGGGTGCGCGTCCGATCGCGGTGTTGAATTCACTGCGTTTCGGTAATTTAGAAGATGCCAAAACCCAAAGATTATTTAGCGGTGTGGTATCGGGAATTGCTCATTACGGTAACTGCGTGGGCGTTCCTACGGTTGGTGGTGAAGTCTATTTTGACCCCGCTTACTCTGGCAATCCTTTAGTAAACGTTATGGCGTTGGGATTAATGGAAACGCCAGAAATTGTCAAATCCGGTGCATCAGGTATCGGCAATCCGGTACTGTATGTCGGTTCTACTACCGGGCGCGACGGTATGGGAGGAGCAAGTTTTGCCAGTGCAGAATTAACCGACGAATCAGTTGACAATCGTCCAGCAGTGCAGGTTGGCGACCCATTTTTAGAAAAATCCTTAATTGAAGCTTGTTTAGAAGCCTTTAAAACAGGTGCGGTAGTGGCAGCACAAGATATGGGTGCGGCAGGTATTACCTGTTCCACTTCCGAAATGGCCGCAAATGGTGGTGTCGGTGTGGAATTTGATTTAGATAAAATTCCCAACCGCGAAACCGGAATGATTCCTTACGAATATCTACTCAGCGAATCTCAAGAGAGAATGCTGTTTGTTGCCAAAAAAGGTAGAGAGCAAGAATTAATAGATATTTTTGTGCGTTGGGGATTAAATGCAGTCGTTGCCGGAAAAGTCATAGAAGAACCCATAGTAAGGATTCTTTACCAAGGAAAAGTCGCAGCAGAAATACCTGCCACAGCTTTAGCAGAAAATACCCCGATTTATAACCGAGAATTATTAAAAGAACCTCCAGAATATGCCCGCAAAGCTTGGGAATGGACACCCGATTCCTTACCAGCTTGCACTCATGAAGGTATTGAAATTAAAGGAAAATTGCAAACCTGGAACGATATTCTGCTAACTTTACTTGATACTCCCAGCATAGCTTCAAAAAGTTGGGTTTATCGTCAATACGACCATCAAGTGCAGAATAACACCGTTATGTTACCCGGTGGTGCGGATGCGGCAATTGTGCGGTTGCGCCCAGTTGGGGAAGACAAGGAGACAAGGAGACAAGGAGACAAGGAGATGAGGAGAGAAGAAAATTCCAATGCCCAATCCCCTATGCCCCATGCCCAAAAAGGTGTTGCTGCAACGGTTGATTGCAATTCTCGTTACGTTTATCTCGATCCTTACGAAGGTGCAAAGGCTGTAGTAGCTGAAGCCGCACGCAATCTTAGCTGTGTAGGTGCAGAACCTTTAGCGGTTACAGATAACTTGAATTTTGGCAGCCCGGAAAAACCGATTGGTTATTGGCAGTTATCAGAAGCTTGTCGGGGATTAGCGGAAGGTTGTCAAGAATTATCGACTCCGGTAACTGGAGGAAATGTCTCTCTTTATAATGAGACTTTTGATACGAACGGCAATCCAAAACCAATTTATCCGACTCCCGTTGTCGGAATGGTAGGATTAATTCCTGATTTAACAAAGATTTGCTCCCAAGCTTGGCAATCGGAAGGCGATATAATTTATCTCCTCGGTTTACCAATTCAATCGGAAACCGAATTAGGAGGAACGGAGTATTTAGCTACCATTCACGATACTGTTGCCGGAAAACCCCCAAGGGTAGATTTTGGCTTGGAACGTCGCGTACAGCAAGCTTGCCGTAAAGGTATTCGCCAAGGTTGGGTGCGTTCCGCTCATGATTGCGCTGAAGGTGGAATTACCGTCGCTTTAGCTGAATGCTGTATTAATAGTCATCTCGGTGCTGAGATTAAATTTGAATTACCAGCTGATTTACCAGCAAGCAATCCTCAGAGATGGGATGAAATACTTTTTGGTGAAGGAGGAGCAAGAATTATTGTTTCAGTTGCGTTAGCCAAGCAACAAATTTGGGAATCATACCTACAAGAACAATTAAACGATCGCTGGCAAATAATTGGCAAGGTCGGAAATTTCCAAACTGGTTTGGGGGTCTTAACCACTGATAACAAAACTTTAATAAACGTTACGATAGAAGATGTAAGCAATCGCTTTCATCAAGCAATTACCAGGCGTTTAGCCGTTCCCCAACAGCTAAATACTCAAATGACAATTAAATAACTGGCAACTTACTATTAGTATCGCTGAGCATAAATACTGTACTGTGGTAAATAGATGGTTAAGAATTAATTAAGTTTTATCTAACTATCCAGTTTCACAATCCCAGTGGCTTGACATCATCATCAGGAGCATAGCTAGAATGATTCCCCAAAATTCCAAAGCCGTCACTTCGGATAAATACGCCCAAACTAATCCCAATCCAATTAATCAAGATGAACGTCCTGACAAGCAAGAAGAAGCTTGCGGGGTTTTTGGCGTTTACGCACCCAAAGAAGACGTTGCTAGACTAACTTATTTCGGATTGTATGCCCTCCAGCATAGAGGTCAAGAATCCGCTGGGATTGCCACTTTTGAAGACAAAAAGGTACACCTGCATAAAGATATGGGTTTAGTATCTCAAGTCTTCAACGAAACTATCCTTGATGACTTACCAGGTAGTATTGCTGTCGGTCATACCCGTTATTCCACCACAGGTTCAAGCCATGTAGCCAATGCCCAACCTGCTATTGTCCAAACTCGACTAGGTGAAATAGCCCTTGCACACAACGGTAATTTAGTCAACACAAAGCAGTTGCGCGACGAACTGCTCGAAAAAAGCTGTAACCTAACTACCACAACCGACTCAGAAATGATTGCCTTGGCGATCGCCGAAGAATTAAACGACGGTTCCCAATTATTGGAAGCTGCGATTCGGGCTTTTCATCGTTGCCGAGGAGCCTTTAGTTTAGTAATCGGTTCCAGTGAAGGTGTAATGGGAGTGCGCGATCCAAACGGCATTCGTCCCCTGGTAATTGGAACTTTAGAGGGAAGTCCAACACGTTACGTTTTAGCATCCGAAACCTGCGCTTTGGATATTATTGGCGCTAAATACCTGCGAGATGTAGAGCCAGGTGAATTGGTTTGGATTACCGAATCAGGTTTAGCCTCTTTTCAGTGGAGTAAAAAGCAAGAAAGAAAGCTATGTATCTTTGAAATGTTTTACTTTGCTCGTCCCGATAGCATCATGAACGAGGAAAGCTTGTATAGCTACCGGATGAGATTAGGGCGACGATTAGCACAAGAATCTCTTGTAGATGCCGATATAGTTTTTGGAGTTCCAGATTCGGGAATCCCTGCTGCAATTGGTTTCTCAGAAGTTTCCGGTATACCTTACGTAGAAGGATTGATCAAAAATCGTTACGTCGGCAGAACCTTCATTCAGCCTACCCAAGCAATGCGCGAATCGGGTATAAGAATGAAACTAAATCCACTTAAAGACGTATTATCCGGGAAAAGAGTAATCATCATTGATGATTCAATTGTGCGAGGTACCACCAGTCGCAACTTAGTAAAATCCTTGTACGAAGCGGGTGCAACCGAAGTACATATGCGAATTTCTTCCCCTCCAGTTACCCATCCCTGTTTTTACGGTATTGATACCGATAGTCAAGATCAATTAATTGCTGCAACCAAATCAGTAAAAGAAATTGCCAAACACTTAGAAGTAGACAGTCTGGCATATCTAAGCTGGAAAGGAATGTTAGAAGAAACCAAACAAGATACCAATAGTTTTTGTTCCGCGTGTTTCACCGGAGATTATCCCGTACCAGTACCCGAAAGACTCAAACGTTCTAAATTAATTTTAGAAGAAGCAGTTGTTTAATAATTTTGCATTAAATTGGGTTTGTTTTTTCAGAACACTATAAATCACTTATGTAGAGACGTAGCAGTGCTACGTCTTTTTGATTATGTAAAGTACATTCGGACGGGCAGGGATGCCCATCCCACAAGAGTTGTAGTATAACTGGTTCCCAGCCTCCCTCTATAACTGGTTCCCAGTCTCTGGCTGGGAACCTATTGCTTGAGGCTCTGCCTCCAATAAATACGCGAGGCAGAAGCTCGAAAACTGCATTCCCAGGTGAAACCTGGAAGTAACTCTTCACTCCTAACTAATAATTAATAAATCCTCAATTTTGATGGAATTAATATAGTCATTTATGTAATATGTAGTGAAATTGCGCTCTTTTAAAACCACTTATGGAACCGATAACCGCTGCAACTATCGCCACCCTTGCTTTTACCAAAGCCTTTGAAAAGACGATTGAAAAATTTACTGAAGCAACCTGGAGTAAAATTGAAGCGCTACGCAAGAAGATTTGGCAGAAATTAAGCGGAAATAAACAAGCGCAAAAAGTTTTAACTGCGGCTGAAACTGGTTCAAAAGAAGATTTGAAATTAGTTGCTCAATTTTTGGAGCAAGAAATGGAATGGGATAAAAACTTTGCTCAAGAAGTACAAACTTTAGCTCGTGAGATCGATCAAGAAATTAATATCGGTCAAATACAAGGGCAAAACGTGCAAAATGTTTATGGTGGAGAAGCGCAACAAAATAATGCAAATAACACCAATGCACCAGTAATTCAAGGTGGTAGCGGACACAATATTACATTTAATTGACTACAGTCGTCGGCAGGGGAACCGACAAAGTATCATCCCATTAAATATATACCGAAATTTGGCAGCGATAACTTTGTCGGAAGACAAGATGAACTTGCCAAAATTCACGATAAGTTTTCAGAAACAAACAATAAAGTCGCCATTTCTTCTGTATCTGGTATGGGTGGTGTTGGAAAAACAGAGTTAGCGACGCAGTATGCACGAAAACACGAAAATGATTATCCCGGTGGAATTTGCTGGTTAAATGTTAGAGGTACAAATTTAGCTGCGGGAATTATTCAATTTGTCCAACAGATGGGTTTGGAAGTTCCCCAAAAAGATTTCCAAGAAAATGCGCTGACTCTAACTCAACAAGTAGCTTGGTGTTGGCAACATTGGCAACCACCCGAAGGTTTTGTGTTGATAATATTAGATGATGTGACTGATTTAGAAGATATTTCTGAGTTACTACCATCTTTTCAGCGCTTCCGGGTTTTGATGACAACCAGGTTGCGAGATATCGACACTAATGTTGAGGAAATATCCCTTGATGTGTTGTTACCAGAGGAAGCTTTAGAATTATTCAAAAATTTAATTGGTGAAAAGAAAGTAAATAAAGAATTAGAAACAGCTAACGAACTATGTAAATGGTTGGGATATTTACCTTTAGGGATAGAGTTAGTCGGAAGGTATATCAAGAAAAAACCTCCCCATTTTACTTTAAAGAAAATGTTGCAGCAGTTGCAAGAACAACGACTGTATCAAGAAGCGATGAATCCCCAGCAAAAAGGATTACGTACAGCCCAATTAGGAGTTTTAGACGCATTTGAATTAAGTTGGAAAGAACTCAATCCTACAACACAGGAGTTTGCTACATTATTAAGTCTATTTGCAGCAGATATTTTTGAGTGGCAATGGGTAGAATCGATAAGTAAATCCCTCAATTGGGATGAATCTGATGTTGAGGTAGCTATTGAGGAAGTTTACCAACGTTACTTGGTGCAGTCTTTAGAATATGAAGATGTATCTTACTATCAAATTCATCCTTTAATTCGAGAGTTTTTACAAGATAAATTAAAAGCATCTGCACAAATAAATGAGTTCAAACAAGCATTTACCAGCACTTTTATTGAAATTGCTCAAACAATTCCTGATTCAGTAACCCTGGAATTTATTAACTCAGTCAAAAACGCTATTCCCCATTTAACAGAAGTCGCAGAAAATCATCTTGATGCACTCAGCGATGAAAATTTATATTGGGCTTTTACTGGTTTAACTAATTTTTACCAGGGACAAGGTTTATATGCTTTAGCTGAACCTTGGACACAGCAATGCGTATCAGAACTAAAATCCCGTTTGGGAGAAAATCATCCCTATTTTGCTACCAGCTTGAACAATTTAGCTGAACTCTACAGAAACATGGGAAGGTACGAAGAAGCTGAACCTATTTATATCCAAGCTTTGGAGTTAAGAAAACAGCTACTCGGAGTTAATCATCCCGATGTTGCAATGAGCTTGAACAATTTAGCTAATCTCTACCACTTGCAAGGAAAGTACGAAGCAGCAGAACCTCTTTATATTCAAGCATTGGAGTTATATAAACAGCTACAGGGAGTTAATCATCCCGATGTTGCAACCAGCTTGAACAATTTAGCTGAACTTTACCGTTCTCAAGGAAAGTACGAAGCAGCAGAACCCCTTTATATTCAAGCTTTGGAGTTATATAAACAGCGACTCGGAGAAAATCATCCCCATGTTGCAATGAGCTTGAACAATTTAGCTTTACTCTACGATTCTCAAGGAAAGTACGAACTAGCAGAACCCCTTTTTCTGCAAGCTTTGGAGTTATATAAACAGCTACTCGGAGAAAATCATCCCCATGTCGCAATGAGCTTGAACAATTTAGCTGAACTTTACCGTTCTCAAGGAAAGTACGAAGCAGCAGAACCCCTTTATATCCAAGCTTTGGAGTTAAGAAAACAGCTTCTCGGAGAAAATCATCCCGACACTGCAATGAGTTTGAACAATTTATCTCTACTCTACAACTCCCAAGGAAAGTACGAAGCAGCAGAAACCTCTTTTAATTCAAGCTTTGGAGTTAACAAAACAGCTACTCGGAGAAAACCATCCCCACGTTGCTATGAGCTTCAACAATTTAGCAGGACTCTACAAATCCCAAGGAAGGTACGAGGAAGCAGAACCTCTTTATATCCAATCTTTGGAGTTAACAAAACAGCTACTCGGAGTTAATCATCCCCACACAGCAATGAGCTTGAACAATTTAGCTCTACTCTACAACTCCCAAGGAAGGTACGAAGCAGCAGAACCTCTTTTTATTCAAGCATTGCAGTTAAGAAAACAGCTACTCGGAGTAAATCATCCCGATGTTGCTACCAGCTTGAGCAGTTTAGCTTACCTCTACTACTCCCAAGGAAGGTACGAAGCAGCAGAACCACTTTTGATTCAAGCATTGGAGTTATGTAAACAGCTACTCGGAGTTAATCATCCCGATGTCGCAACCATTTTGAACAATTTAGCTTTACTCTACAACTCTCAAGGAAGGTATGAAGCAGCAGAACCTCTTTTGATTCAAGCTTTGGAGTTAACAAAACAGCTACAGGGAGTTAATCATCCCTCCGTCGCAACCAGTTTGAACAATTTAGCTTTACTCTACAACTCTCAAGGAAGGTATGAAGCAGCAGAACCACTTTTGATTCAAGCATTGGAGTTAAGTAAACAGCTACAGGGAGTTAATCATCCCGATGTCGCAACCAGTTTGAACAATTTAGCTTTACTCTACAACTCTCAAGGAAAGTACGAAGCAGCAGAACCTCTTTATATTCAAGCATTGGAGTTATATAAACAGCTACAGGGAGTTAATCATCCCGATGTTGCAACCAGCTTGAACAATTTAGCTGAACTTTACCGTTCTCAAGGAAAGTACGAAGCAGCAGAACCTCTTTATATTCAAGCATTGCAGTTAAGAAAACAGCTACTCGGAGTTAATCATCCCGACACAGCAGGCAGTTTGAACAATTTAGCTTTACTCTACGGTTCTCAAGGAAAGTACGAACTAGCAGAACCCCTTTTTCTGCAAGCTTTGGAGTTATATAAACAGCTACTCGGAGAAAATCATCCCCATGTCGCAATGAGCTTGAACAATTTAGCTGCACTCTACTATTCTCAAGGAAGGTACGAAGAAGCTCAACCCCTTTATATCCAAGCTTTGGAGTTAAGAAAACAGCTTCTCGGAGAAAATCATCCCGACACTGCAATGAGTTTGAACAATTTAGCTTATCTCTACTTTTCCATCGGAAAGTACGAAGAAGCTGAACCTCTTTATATCCAAGCTGTTGAGATTGCGGAGCGGATTTTGGGAGAAAATCACCCCAATACGGTGCTTTATCGGAAAAATTTGGAATATTTACGCGCACAGCGGGGAGAAGGTGGAAGCAGCGAAGAATAAACAGTGAGCAGTGAGCAGTGAGCAGTTTCCGTGATTGTCATTGCGAATGTAGCGAAGCGAAATGTTAGCGGAGCGTGTCCGGAACGGACATAGCAATCACAATAACTCGTTGGTGTTGAAGATGTTGGGATTGCTTCCTTCGTCGCAATGACGGAAACCGAGTTGTCATTGCGAGTGGAACGGAGTGGAACGAAGCAATCGCAATAACTCGTTGGTGTTGAAGATGTTGGGATTGCTTCCTTCGTCGCAATGACAGAAACCGAGTTGTCATTGCGAGTGGAACGGAGTGGAACGAAGCAATCGCAATAACTCGTTGGTGTTGAAGATGTTGGGATTGCTTCCTTCGTCGCAATGACGGTTTGAGAGTTACTCGTTGGGATTGCTTCCTTCGTCGCTATGACAGCTTCAAAATAACTCGTTGGTGATGACAGTTTCACAATAAACCGTCATACAAATCACACCATTGTGGATTCATACTATTAACTAAATCGATTTTCTTTTGTCTGGAACCAGCTTTAATTTGTTTCTCTCTTGCTATAGCATCATTAATATCAGCAAAAATTTCGTAATAAACCAGTTTATTAACGTTGTACTTTTTTGTAAAACCTGCAATTAATTTTTCTTTGTGTTCGTAAACTCTTCTAATTAAATCATTCGTAACACCTGTATAAAGCACTGTATTATATTTATTTGTGATTATATAGATATAGTATTGCTGGCTCATTGATTGTAATTACGCTTTACCCTTTCTGATTGCTTGGTTTCTTTGACGTAGTTTCTCAATTACTTTTCTACCGTCAAGTCTTTCCCCACCTTCGGAAGCTTCAACCCCAACCATAATTTCCCGTTTCAATTCCTCAAATCTACCTTTGTAAATCCTTTCTCTTTCCTTGAGCAATTTAATACCCGCAATAATCACTTCCTCAGTTGAGGAATATTTACCACTTGCAATTTGACTTTGAATAAATTCTTCTAATTCAGGAGTTAGGGAGATACTTGTAAATATTGCTATTCAAACTGTTTTCTATATTCTGATTATTAATTGCTGCTCGTCTGCGTAAAAACGTGCCATCAACTAGGCTACCTGATTACGCTCGATTGCCAATTCTATTTCATCGGGATGAGCTTTTGCATAAATCCAAGCATTCGCTAAATCTGTAGCAGTAATAGTTGGATAGCTGATTAAAAGGTCAGAATCACTATATCCGAGACTTTGAGCTTCCACAAGCACCCAAACTGGAATACGAGTTTTTGTAATCCGTGCTTCTCCACCACAAACTCTAGGTGTTTTCTCAATCCCTTGCCAATTGCTACCCAAACTTTGAGCAAGTAACTGTATTACTTGTACTTTTTCATTGGGATTGAGGGCAAGAAGTTGTTGCTCTAATTCTTTGAGTGTCACAAATCAAAATACCTTACTGCGCTAGTTAAGCTGCTTTCCATATTCTTATTATAGAAGGGAGGCATCGCATTGTAATGAAAGCTGTGTTTTTTGCTGAGTTGGTTGGAAAGTGCGATTTGTTAGGTGGGTTAATTATGACATCTTGCACCATTCTTAATAAACCCTTAAATCCACCTTGTAAGCCGGAGGCTTTCTCGCAGAGAAATTTCAAGGCTCATATACAAAGTACGTTTTAAACGTACTAGAAGCCTTACCCAGTCTGATTTATCAGACTTTGTTTTTTAGCCTGGGAATTTATTCCAAGGCGGTTATCGCAACTGGTGCAAGATGTAAGTTAATTTGCTCTTTAATGATGAATAGGTTGTCTTCCATCAAACTTACTTATCCAAAAACAAAATCCCATCAACACAAAATAAACTCCCTAATTCCAAAGCCTGTTGTGAAGTTATTTCTAAATCACCATTTTCAAACAATTATCAATTAACAATTACCAATTACCAAATTTAACTTTGTGATAAAAAATCGATTTTAGGTAATAACGGATCAGTTACCATACCCACACCATTAAAACTCCATCGTTGAAGTACAGTTTTTAATTGAGTACCTGAAACAGTTTCTACACCGAGACGGTTAGCTAAATCGCCAGCATGAGTATTGATATAGCTCAAAGCATCAAAATTTTCACGAAACAGCAGCACAAAAGTAGACGCATCATCTTCATTTGGACGTGCTGCCAAATAACGGCCATCAGCTTTAGAACGAATTAAATAATACGTTTCAGACAACATGGGATTCAGGTTAAAGGTTAAAGGTCAAAGGTTAAAGGTTAAAGGTCAAAGGTTAGGAATTATGAAAATATTTGTAGTGGGAGCATCTTGCTCCCTTTATAATTTACCCTACTTATCAATGCCCAATGCCCAATCCCCAATTCACCATGCCCAATCCCCAATTCACCATGCCCCATGCCCAATGCCCCATGCCCCATGCCCAATGCCCCATGCCCAATCTCCAATGCCCAACCTAAGATTTCCCAAGAGTAATCCTTGGATCGGCAACTTTGAGTAATAAATCTGCTACTAAGTTACCAACAATTAATAAAATTGCGCTCATTATCAAGCTAGCCATTAGTACATATATATCTTGAGCGCGTACTGCTTGCAAAGTTAGTCTACCTAAACCAGGCCAGTTGAAGAAAAATTCGGCGATAAAAGCACCACTTAATAAGGCTGCTAGCTCAAAACCTAATAAGGTAATTAATGGGTTAATGGCATTACGAAGCGCGTGAACGTAAATAACGCGATTTTCCGGTAAACCTTTGGCTCTAGCTGTTTGAATGTAATCTTGACGCAATACATCCAACAATTCACCGCGAGTAATACGCTGCAATCCAGCAAAACTGGTAACACTCAAAGCAATTGTGGGCAAAATCATGTGCCAAAGAATATCAATAACTTTTCCCAAGGGTGAAAGTTGAGCATGAAAAATGCTTGTCATACCTCCAACAGGAAACAGAGGAGCAGTAATTTGAGCAAAAATCAATAACAACAAAGCTGTAATAAAGCTGGGAAAACCTTGTCCGGCATAGCTAAGTACTTGCAAAATTCTGTCTGTAGCCTGGTTTTGTTTGACAGCAGCGAAAATACCCAAAGGAATGGCGATCGCCCAAGTTAAAATCAAGGAAGCAAAAGCTAAAAGTAATGTCGCGGGTACTCTTTCCCATATTAGTGAAGCTACCGAACGCTGAAAAACAAAACTCTGACCAAAATCTCCTTGGGAAATAACTCGCCACAGCCACAAAAAATATTGAACGTGCCAAGGTTTATCCAAACCAAACTGTTGTTGCAATTCGAGAATTCTTTCTGGAGAAATTTTAGGATTTTGCCGCAGGTTATCTAAATAATCCCCTGGAGCCAGTTGAATAATAATAAAAGAAACTATCGACGCTAAAAAAATCGTCAGCAGCGCCTGTAATACTCGTTTGACAATATAAAGAAATGTTTCGCTAGTAACTATTTTGAGCAAAGAATCTCGACTCGATTCCCAAAAGCTTTTTGACGTTGTTGCAGTCATAGCACCTGAATTAGAGGTTAAAGGTTAAAGGTTAAAGGTAGAGGGGGTAAAAATTACCAATGCCCAATGCGAGGGGGCCCAATTCCCAACTTTAGTATTCAACAAGAGAAACAATCGGCACGTCTGGTAGTTTTTTACGACCTTGTAATTCTTGTAGCTCGATGATAAATGCAAATCCGACTAATTCACAGCCTACCTTTTGAATAAGTTCGGCTGTAGCGCAAGCTGTTCCACCTGTGGCAATTAAATCGTCGGCAATTAAAACTCGACTTCCCGGTTGCAAAGCATCCTGATGCACTTCTAAAGTATCCGTACCATACTCTAGTGCATATTCAATTGCATGAATTTTTGCCGGTAATTTACCTTTTTTACGGACGGGAATGAAACCAGCTTCTAATTTATATGCTAGAGGTGCCCCGAAAATGAATCCTCGCGACTCCATGCCTACTACAAAATCTGCTGTCATTCCAGCATCAATACATTTTTGCGTAAATAAGTCAATCGTGTATCTTAACCCTTGGGCATCGCGCAGCAAAGTAGTGATATCTCTAAATAAAATTCCGGGTTTAGGGAAATCAGGAATGTCCCGAATTAAAGATTTAAAATCCATAATATAGAAGAGTCTACAATTAGTACTGTTCTCAAAACCTTACCCTAAATCTTAGTGCTGGGAAACCGAAACAGTGGGATGGTTATCAATTAACTATCAGCAAGCATTTAAAACTTTTTCTATCCGATAAAATATTTTACAGATTTGAATTACCAACAGAAAATTTAATTAGAGCCGTTTTTTAAGTTTATTTTTAACGTCTTTTTAGTATATGAGGTCTAATATATAACGTCGGGGAAATTTTAGCGATGGAGGTTCAAAAATTAGTAGATCGGTATTATTACAAATGACTTTACGCAGCATATCGCGACAGAATAATTGAATTGACAACCGAATTGCAGCGATCGCCGGTTAATACACCGCGACAATACATAAGTACATTCATATGTATGGTTATTGCAACAAATTGTTGATGTTAGCTGTAAAGAAGAACCCGTAAAGGTTTAGGCTATAGTGGAGCTAACTGCTTTCGGCAAAGCAAACGCTATTGAACGTGCAGCAGCTAATTTGCTCGCATTTAACAGAATATACGCCAATTATCCAAGTTGCGATAGCCCTTTATAACAACGCGAAGGCGTATCGCACTAACCAAATTGCAAACGGATGAACTAATAATGGTTTAAAACTTAGATTTTCGGTATACGGAAAGCTTGGATATGAAACAGTAATTAATGTATATATCAGGCAGTTGGATTACTGCCATATGCCAACATATTTATATTTGGCTACCATTGTTTAATTAATTTTACCTATTTTTCTAGGATAGCAGCCCTACAAGGAACTGATAAATGAATGTTTCCGCTCCTTCAACGCCGATGAACAGTTCGGCAGAACAAGATTTGCCAATGATTCTGGACACCCTACCCGATCCAGCAATAGAGGGACAAGGGTGTCCTCGTAGAACTAGACAACAAATTGACCTTATTTTACTCGCAATTGAAGCTTTGGATCTTGGCGGATCTGAAGCAATTTTGGCATTTGCTCAAGAATTGGATCTTAAAGGTATTATCAAAGATAGAGTAAATTTATGGCGGATGCGTAGCACTAATCCTTTACGCAGAGCTAATATTCGCCGTCCTTTAACCATTATGGAAGCAAAAGCTTTAGTGGTTATTTCCTGCTATTTAGCTAGGCGATTGACGGTTGTGATTCGTCAATTGTTAATGATCAATCAACAGATGGTTGAAAAGCAGATTCCCTTGGAACAGAATTTGCGTCTCTCTAATTATTTGGAACGATTTCGAGCGCATTTTAGAAGCCGCATGAATAAAAGACGTTCTGGATTAATGGCACTTAATTCTGACGATAAATTAAATGAACTGGCTGTGAATCTATTAGCACAGTTACTTTTCTGTACGGGAACAGCCGGAATGCAGCGCTTCTGGATTAGTCTTTTTGATGGTGAAGTGGAATGAATATTCAACGTAAATACAGTTTACCTAATTGCACGCTACTTTTAGAAGGTTTAAATGACGCTTCAAAAACCACACAGTTTCAGGAAATGCGCCCGGAATTGTCTATTTTGGTAAATGCAGAATGTACTGTATCTGGCTATACTCAAAGCCTAGCGGGTGGTAGAGATTTTTTTGAAAGTTTGGTTAGAGCTGTTAGTGCCTATGCTCAAGAGTTTTTGAGTCATGTTTCTAACCCGCAAGCGCACAACTCCGAATCGGAATTAGTGCAGCTGGAAAAAATTAATGCTAATAGCCACAAATTAAAAGTACTTTCGGACATTGCTCCGGGGGATTTAAATAATGGTGGCAATGGCAAACACACAGTGGAAGTTAATTTAAATTCAGTACAATTGTTCGACTTGGTAGAAGCGGTCGATCAATTTTTTGCGGATACTCAGACTTTACCAGAATTAACGCTAGAACTACAACCAGTTGCTAGACCTCATAGTGCCGTTAGTGGTGCTTTACTCCAACAAGCAGTTCCGGCAACTGTCGGACTTGGTACTTTAGCTGCTGCTGCGATCGCATTTAATTTAATGCCAGCACCAGAATTTAAAGAACCAGTTGAAGCAAAAGAAAAGACATCAACTGCACAAACCGTTGAGCCAAAAACCGAAGGTAATAAAACTCAACCAAACGCAACTCCGACTAATACAGCATCGGAAAATACACCGCAACAACAAGTAAGGGATTTAGATAAGCTACTTAATTCTGCTCCCGAAATTACGAACGGATCGCGATTGAGAAAGCTAAACAATCAAGTATACAACCAGGTGAATCAAGCTTGGGAAAATCGTGGAGAATTGCAATCTGACATAGTTTATCGTATAGGCACGGCTGCTGACGGTGCGATAATCGGTTACAAAGCAATAGATAAAACAGCCAATGCGGCTATCGATCAAACTCCCCTACCCAAATTACTTTATAGCCCTGCTTCAAGTGGTGCGATCGCCAACGAACCAATTGCTCAATTTAGAGTAGTTTTTAGAAGAACGGGAGTACTAGAAGTTAGTGCTTGGAGGGGAATTGGCAATAAGTCCGATAATCTAGGCACAAAAATTACTGACGAAAAAGTACTTTCTAATTTAAATCAAAAACTATCAGCATCTCTAAACCAAAATTCTGGGGGTAATACTACTTATAAGGAAGATTTAAAATATCGAGTAGCGGTTAAGCAGAATGGGGCGATCGCCGACTACGAACCCCTAAACAAAGCAGCCTATGATAATTTTCGACAAACACCCATTCCTAAATTATTCCCAAGTGATAATACTAATAATGTAGAGACTAAAGAACCCTTAGCTCAATTTCAAGTTGAATTTAAACCAGGTGGGAAAGTCGAAGTTACACCTTGGCAGGGCTATCGGTAGTTGGGATGGGGAGACAAGGAGACAAGGAGACAAGGAGACAAGGAGACAAGCAGACAAGGAGACAAGGAGACAAGGAGACAAGGAGACAAGGAGACAAGGAGACAAGGAGACAAGGAGACAAGGAGACAAGGAGACAAGGAGACAAGGAGACAAGGAGACAAGGAGACAAGGAGACAAGGAGACAAGGAGACAAGGAGACAAGGAGAAATAAATTCCTTATTTGCTACTCACTACTCACTACTCACTACTCACTACTCACTCCTAACTCCTAACTCCCAACTCTTCACCTGACAACTTTACCCATATAACTTCCCCATAGTTGAGCAGCTTGAGCGCTGCTACCAGAAGTGGGAGAATTGTTATCGTTTCCTAACCAAATACCCGTCGCAAGTCGCCTACCGGGGATAAAGCCAATAAACCACAAGTCAACATTTTTATCTGTGGTGCCGGTTTTTCCACCTTCTCCAAATCCAATCGCAGCACCGCGCCCCGTACCTCTAGTGACTACTTGACGCATTAAATTAGTCATGGTGTTGGCTACGCCAGTTTTCAAAACTCGCTTGTTAGCTTCTTGATCTTGATTGAAATCATAAATTACGCGGCAGGTTGTTAAATCATTACGGTTTTTACAGTCACTGCTGTCAAGAATCCGTTTAATGGCATGGGGACGATTCCATACACCCCTGTTACTAATAGTCGCGAAGGCTCCAGTCATCTCTAATACTGTAGTTTCGCTTTGCCCTAGCACTAAACCAGGAACTGGATTAAGTTCCGAACGCACTCCCATACGTTTTGCCATTTTTACTACGTTATCTAGCCCAACATTTTGAGCAACTCGCAGAGCAATTGGGTTTTCTGAGAGAGCATATCCAGTCTCAACGGTTAAGGGAGCAGTTCCACTTCTACAAGGTTTATACCTAATACCCTGCCATCTTACAGAAGTACAGCCATAAGTTCTTCCTGTGGAAATTCCTTTTTCGATAGCGGCGGTGTATGGAAAAACTTTAAAGGTGGAGCCAGGTTGTCTTTTAGCTTGAAAAGCACGATTAAACTGGCTGGTGGCAAAATCGCTACCGCCAACCATTGCCAAAATACCGCCCGTACTTGAATCAAGAGTAACTATAGCTCCTTGAGAAAACCCAAAACTTGCTCCGGCAGTTTTGATATGGTTTTTTAGTGCAGTTTCAGCTTCGGCTTGGATTCTTGGGTTCAACTGAGTTTCAATAATAAAATTTCCTTCAGCCGCCAAGTCTTTTCCCAAAATAGATTCAAGCTCGTTAAATACATAACTGTAAAAATAAGGAGCAATTCTTTCGGCTTGACGCTCGCAAACCTTAGAACTGACTTCAATCGGCGAACGTCTGGCGCGATTATACTCATCTTGTTTGAGATCGCCCATCTGATTCATTCGCTCTAAGACGCGGTTGCGATAACCTATAAGATTGCGCCTGCTTCGGGTATCGCCGCAAAAATTAAAACCGTTAGGGGCGGGTAAAATTCCGACCAAAGTGGCAGACTCCGCTGCGGTTAGATCTTTAGCTGATTTATCAAAATAATACCTTGCAGCATCCTCAAAACCTGAAGTATTTACTCCTAGATAAACCCGGTTAAGGTAGCTAAGCAAAATTTCGTCTTTACTGTAAAACGTTTCTAGCTTTAACGATACAATTGCTTCGCGTACTTTACGTCCTAAAGAATCCTGTCTACCTACATAATCCCGGAATAAACTGCGGGCTACTTGCTGAGTAACCGTACTAGCACCTTGTCGAACATCACCGCTGCGGGTATTAATCAACACGGCTCGCAAAATACCGTAAGGATCGACACCGAAATGCCAATTAAAGCGGCTATCTTCCGAAGCTACTACAGCTGAAGCTAAATAAGGTCCGAAATCGGACAGCTTTTTCAAATCTACGTGAGCGGTGGTTCGAGGCTCTTGTAAAGGTGTTGCACCATCACCAGCATAAACAACTACTGGCCCTTGAGTGGCTGCGGGTAAAGGTCGCACGGAGAATTTCAGCCACTCTACGCCAATTACCAACGTCAGTAAGGCACTGACACCAGCAACTCCTAAACCCGCCCAAGTCGCAGCTTTGACGTAAAAAGGTGGAGGATCTGAATATTGTAAACGTACCGAAGCTGCCAGTTCCGGTGGTCCTAAAGTTAGAACATCGCCGTGACGTAATTCCAAAGAATCAACCCTACGCTTACCTCGATAAATGCCATTAGTTGATTTTTCATCCTTAATGACAAAAACTGGCTTGCGTTGAGAGGAATCTCGCGATAGCGACAAATGAATTTGGCTGACTACCGGATTTCGGACAACAATATCGCAGGATTTAGAACTGCGACCGATCATATAGCGATCGCCAAGCAAAGGATACATTTGGGCGTTCGTTGCACCAGCTTCTTGAACCAAAAGTTCTGGCACTCTCGCATTAGGCTTGAGCGCCAGCTTGGAAAAATCGACCTGAGCTTGAATTGTCTGTACTGCTTGAGTCAGTTGACCAAGTAAAGTTTGCGGCTTTTTAGGGGGTTGAGGGGAACTCATGGGCTATTCACACCACGGTTATTATTTAATAATCGGGCAAAATGCTGCCCTAAAATGCTGTTATTTCACCATTCTATTCACAAGAATATATGAAGTTTGGCGATACTGAATTGTTCCAGTACACATATGATACAAAATCTACACTTAATTATCGAAAAATCGCGGTTATTTTTATTACAGCGTCTTGATGGTAATTGATTGATTGTTGATTCCTTAATTGTTTTCAAATATTTGTTTTTTCTTGTTTTAGAGCATCATTATCTGACAAAGCAACACTATGGATACAAGTATATATATCAACTAATAGGCTGCGGAAAAGTGATGAAATATTTATATTTTTAATTATCAAGCTATATAAATTTAAAAAGACACATCCTCATTTAGACAGATTTTATAAATCCATTTGTTTGATTTAATGGGCGTTGGTATTACTTTTGAGGAGTGAATAATTATGAAGGGCAAATTTCTAACCCTTATTGGCACAGCCCTGACTCTAGCATTAAGTAGCACTGTTGCAGTTGCTCAATCGACTAAATTTCCTGAGCGAGACTTTCCAGAGCGCGAGGAACCTACAAGTATTTCAGAATCTGATGATAATCTTGTTGCTGCGGCAGAAGAAGAACTTTCGCCAGATGCAATGGAGATTTTATGTGTCCGCTTCCCACTCAATTCTCGTTGCTCCGGTGCAAATGCAGCAACCCCCTCTCCAGAAGAATCAACAACAGAAGAAAGTATGCCTGCGGAAGATAGCACTTCCCCAGATAACAGTTTTGAAGAAACTACACCAGGGGCACCTCTTCCAGGTACAACTCCTGAAGGCATAACTCCAGCACCAGGGGCACCTCTTCCAGGTACAACTCCTGAAGCAATTCCAAGCGAAGATGATGCTCCAACAAACATCACTCCAATGCCTGGTGATGTAACTCCTGAAGCAATTCCAAGCGAAGATGATGCTCCAACAAATATCACTCCAATGCCTGGTGATGTAACTCCTGAAGCAATTCCAAGCGAAGATGATGCTCCAACAAATATCACTCCAATGCCTGGTGATGTAACTCCTGAAGCAATTCCAAGCGAAGATGATGCTCCAACAAATATCACTCCAATGCCTGGTGATGTAACTCCTGAAGCAATTCCAAGCGAAGATGATGCTCCAACAAATATCACTCCAATGCCTGGTGATGTAACTCCTGAAGACGTAACTCCAAGCGAAGATGATGCTCCAACAAATATCACTCCAATGCCTGGTGATGTAACTCCTGAAGCAATTCCAAGCGAAGATGATGCTCCAACAAATATCACTCCAATGCCTGATGGTGTAACTCCCGAAGGAGAAGCAACCCCCAGCGAAGAAGATGATGCTCCAATGAATATCACTCCAATGCCTGATGGTGTAACTCCTGAAGGAGAAGCAACCCCCAGCGAAGAAGATGATGCTCCAACAAACATCACTCCAATGCCTGGTAGTGTAACTCCTGATTCAGATTCCCCTAGCAACATGAATCAGCCAGGAGAAACAACTCTTCCCGATTCAGATTCCCCTAGCAGTACCGAAGAAATGACTCCTACTGAAGGTGGAGCAAAGATATTAGCTCCTCAGTAAGAGTGAAAATTGGATACTGATTTAGTAGAAAACTAAAAAATAAGAGTAAAAAAATAAGTTCTGGTTTCTCGCATATTGGTAATTGGCTTTAAAGCTATACCTAATACCAATAGCGGGTGTCCAGAATTTTTTTTGAATGCAACTAAATCTAATCCTGAATTAAGAAACCGGGTTTCTCAAAATTAAAAATTAAAAATTAAAAATGCTCATGGCTAAGAATGAGGATTTGGAGGTGTTTTTTGAAAAGAAGCAATTATTAAACAGGCAATACCAATATTAATAAATACATCTGCCAAATTAAATACTGGAAAATTGATTAATCGAAAATCCAGAAAATCTACAACATAGCTTAAGACAAACCGATCGATACCGTTGCCCATAGCGCCACTTAAAATTAAACCGTATCCCCATTGCTCCCAACTAAGTAAAACCGGAGTGAATAAAGCCAATGCTATCAATGCTATGCTCACCAATAAAGATAGCCAGCGCAACCACTCTACTTTGCCTGCAAATAGACTAAAAGCAGCCCCAGTATTTCGGACATAGGTAAAGTGAAATATTCCTTTTATTAATGGTTGTGTTTCTCCCAGACTAAAAGTTTGCATAACCCAGAATTTTGTCAATTGATCCAATACAAAACCTGTAATAGCAGTTATCCAAAAGAAGCGATTTTTTAAACGCATTTCTGTTTTAGTTACTAACAACTAATAAAACATTAAATGTCGTAGAACATATGCTATTAAAGTAACGGCACAGACTACAGCTAATTGTCCTGGTAATACAAGCAATGAATACTTTAAAATTGCTTCCAATAAGGATAAATTTTCTGTACCCTGCCAACCCAAAGCATAAGTGACGATCAAATAACAAATACCGCACAGATGAACTGTTAACAAGCCACAAATACAACTAAATGCCAAAGTTTCTAATTTAGGGCCTCGCTTTAAAGGCAAAAAAACCACAAATCCAAGCCCCAGGAATAAAGCCTATTAGATAACCAAACTGAGAAAGCTTTACATAGCCGATACCCCCACCATCCGCAAATACGGGCAATAAAGTTAAGCCCATAACTAAATAGGCAATTTGTGAAAGCGCACCAGCACTTTTTCCTCCCAAACAACCGACTAACAGCACCCCACCAATTTGATAGGTAACACCTAAAGAAAAAGCATGAATTCCTTGGTTACTCCAACTCCAAGGTAGGGCGGCAATATAGGCTTCTAAGAAGGTACCACCCATAGTTAGTAGTAAGCCAATCATTGACCATAATAATTGGTTGGATGCAGCTAGCATTTACAAGATACTCATACAAAAACCGAAAAATAATGTTTTGTTATTTGTTGACTCGTTCACAAATATACTTACATTCTTATAGAGCAAGGCTCTGTTATTTATGTCGCATCCTAGTTTAATGCGTCTAACTGCAACTGTCCAAAATCTAATTCAAAACTATCAGCAACACATGACGCTAAAGTTTTTGTAATTTTATTCATATTGCCTTTACGCTCTGTCTTGCATTCGGTAAGATATCTTCACTTAGGCTTGCCGAGTCAACTTAAAGCCCATATGCTGTTTGAATTTGCTCTACATATTCAATGTCTACGAGCCTTCGTCAGCATTAAAACCAGTTTAATCGGAGTAGGCACAACTATTATTTGTCAGCTTCATCTCTAAGATTTGAACGCAATACATATTACATCCATCTTTTTAGTGCAAATATACTGATGTGCTATTTGTTTCTTTTCTATGACTAAATAGTGTTAAGATTTTTATACTAACAAAAAATATAATTTTCAATCTAAATGAGTACAGAGAAACAATAAAGCCAGACTTTGTTAACCTTCTCTTTACTGATTAGCAGTATATTATAAACGACACCTGCAAAATTACCCAACTTGCACATCCATGTTTTCTAATAAGATTGTAGCTAATAAGTCTCGTTTTACTTCGTTATTCTCAGTGTTAGCACTTACTGTTACCTTGGCTGCTTGTGGCGGTGAAGGAACCGATATCGCTGGTGATGGCACTCCTGGTGCTACCGATGTTGCTGCTAGCGCCCCACTGGATTTGGGTGGAGACACGACTTTGAATGGTGCAGGTGCATCTTTCCCCAGATTACTTTATGAGCGTTGGTTCAAAGATGTTAACGCTAAGTACCCCAATCTCCGAGTTAACTATCAGTCAATTGGTAGTGGTGCTGGTGTTAAACAATTTACCGCAGGTACAGTTGACTTTGGTGCCAGCGATGTGGCGATGAAGGATGAAGAAATTGCCAAGGTAGATAGAGGCGTATTGTTACTACCTATGACTGGTGGTAGCGTTGTATTTGCTTACAACTTACCTGGAGTTGAAGGAATCAAGTTACCTCGTGCGGTTTATACCGATATTTTACTTAGTAAGATTACTAAGTGGAATGACCCTAAAATTGCTGCGGCTAACCCCGGAGTTAATCTTCCCGACCAGAATATTACAGTCATATATCGTTCCGACGGTAGTGGTACAACTGCTGTATTAACAAAGCACTTGAGCGCTATTAGCCCAGATTGGAAGAGCGGTCCCGGTGAAGGTAAGACTGTATCATGGCCCGGTGGAATTGGCGCTAAAGGTAATGAAGGTATTACTGCTCAAATTAAGCAAACTCCTGGTTCTATTGGTTATGTAGAGTACGGTTACGCTAAAAACCAAGGTCTGACTATGGCGACTTTGGAAAATAAAGCGGGCAAATTTGTTGAACCAAGTGACGAAGCTGCATCTAAAGCTTTGGGAGCAATCGAACTACCAGAAAATCTTCGTGCTTTTATTGACGATCCAGAAGGAGATGAAGTTTATCCCATCGTTACCTATACCTGGCTCTTGGCTTACAAGAAGTATGACAACCCTGCAACAGCGAAAGCAGTTGAAGCAATGGTTGAATATGGTTTAACTGAAGGTCAAAAAGCTGCTCCCGAACTCGGTTACGTTCCTTTACCTCAAAATGTAGTTGAGAAGGTTGCTGCTGCTGCTGATACAATCAGCCCCGAGTACAACATTAACGTTGCTGCCAAATAGTAAGTCCACTTAAGTGTGATTTTTTGGACTGCATTTCATCAATAATTGATTAGTCAAGGAATAATGTGGTTCGCTGCCACATTTTCTCTATTACATGGGTATAGTTTTTTTATGAGTACATCAGCCCAAGGTAGACAAACAGACGGTAAAAATCGCTCTGAAGCAGATAGAACCCTCGATCGTAGCTTTATTTGGACGACGCGAATTTTCGCTTTCGGTATTGCCGCAGTTTTAGTATGGATCGGATACGAGGTTGGCGTTCAGGCAATTCCAGCATTAAAGGAATTTGGTGGAGGATTTTTATTCACCAGCGATTGGAACCCACCAAGAAGTCTGTACGGAGTACTACCACAAATCTACGGAACTTTAGCTAGTTCTTTTATCGGTTTGTTGATAGCCGTACCGATTGGCATTGGCACAGCAGTTTTGTTAAGCGAAAATATATTGCCTCTGTCATTACGAACTGCACTGGTTTTTCTAGTAGAACTCCTCGCAGCGATTCCCAGCGTCGTCTATGGTTTATGGGGAATTTTCGTTTTAATTCCTTTTTTAGGGACTTTTGGTACGTGGCTTAATCAATACTTGGGTTGGATACCACTCTTTAGTCGTCCCGAATCGGGAGCAATTGGTGGCCCGGGATTATTACCTGCTGGAATTATTCTGGCAATTATGACTTTGCCGATTATTACAGCAATTTCTCGCGATGCTTTGGCTTCCGTACCTCGTAGTTTGCGCGAAGCTGCTTATGGATTGGGATGTACCCGTTGGGAAACACTTTTAAAAGTAATTATTCCAGCGGCATTTTCCGGTATTGTCAGTGCTGTAATGCTAGCACTTGGTCGAGCAATGGGAGAAACAATGGCTGTAACCATGTTGATTGGTAACTCCAACAGAATTAGTCCTTCCCTATTTGCACCTAGCAATACAATTGCTTCTTTGTTAGCAAATCAGTTCGCAGAAGCTGGTGGTTTACAAATCAGTGCTTTGATGTACGCTGCATTTGTGCTGTTTATATTAACTTTGATTGTCAATATTATGGCAGAGTTAATAGTATTGCGGGTTGGGCGACTGTAATTTATTGGTATGTTCAATTATGTCTTCTAGTTATTCAGAGCAGCCAGGGGGATTTACACGGGGTAGCTTAAATGGTTCTTCGAGTTCTCCCCGGACATTATTTAACAATGTAATGAATGGTGTCATATTTGCTTGCGGAGCTTTAGCTTTGTTGCCTTTGATGTTAGTCCTTTCTTACTTGCTGTTCAAAGGTTTCAGTAGCTTAAGCTTAGACTTGTTCACCAAATTACCTCCAGCACCTCTGGATAAAGGTGGTGGTTTTGCTAACGCCATCATCGGTACCGCGATTATGGTTGGAATTGGGACTGCAATCAGCGTACCTATCGGAGTTGCAGCAGCGGTTTATCTGACAGAATTTAGTAAAGGAAAAACAGCCCGTTGGATTCGATTCGCTACCAACGTTTTGAGCGGTGTTCCTTCGATTATCGCTGGGGTTGTTACCTACGGTATTTTAGTTGCAACCAAAATTACTGGATATTCGGCGATCGCCGGTGGCGTTGCTCTATCAATTTTGATGTTGCCGATTATCGTCAGAACTACAGACGAAGCTTTGCAATTAGTTTCCAACGATTTGAGACAAGCTGCTGTAGGAATAGGAGCTACTAACTATCAAACAGTTTTACAAGTAGTATTACCTTCAGCTTTACCTTCAATTGTAACTGGCGTAACCTTGTCTGTTGCCCGTGCTGCTGGAGAAACCGCACCTCTAATTTTTACCGCTTTGTTCTCCTCATTTTGGTTGAGAAGTTTAACCGATGAACCAGTGGCTTCTCTTGCTGTTTTGGTTTATAACTTTGCCACATCTTTTGACCAAAATCAACAATCCGTTGCTTGGGCTGCGTCTTTAGTTTTAGTACTAATGGTTTTGATTGCTAGCATTATTGCTCGCTTCACAACTCGCAGCAAATCTTAATTAATTGCATAGAAAAAGTTATATTTGGGTTAGATTGAAGGCAGTATCATTTTTCCCAAAATAACAAACTTCCTAAAATAATTAACGGGTATTAGAAAAGGCATCGATAAGACTGAAATTAACAGCTTTGTAGCTTTCGGAGAAGAAATTAATTGCCATTATGACTACACATACTTCCACCGTGCAAGACACTCAAACAGTATTACGGACAGAAGCACTAAACGTTTACTACGGTAAATTTTTAGCACTAAAAGATATCTATATGGATATCCCCAAAAATCAAGTAACAGCTTTTATTGGTCCTTCTGGATGCGGTAAAAGTACTTTACTTAGATGCTTTAACCGTCTCAACGACATGATTGACGTATTTCGTGCAGAAGGTAAAGTTTTATACAATGGGGAGAATTTGTATGCACCCAAAATTGACCCTGTAGAAGTTCGTCGTAGAATCGGGATGGTATTCCAAAAACCAAACCCCTTTCCTAAGTCAATCAAAGAAAATATTACTTTTGGAGCCAAAATTAACGGTTACAAAGGTGATATGGATGAATTAGTGGAACGCTCTCTCAAAGGAGCTGCTTTATGGACTGAAGTTAAAGACAAGTTAAACCAAAGCGGTTTATCCATATCTGGGGGACAACAGCAGCGTTTGTGTATCGCTCGCGCGATCGCAGTTCAGCCTGATGTAATTTTAATGGATGAACCTTGTTCTGCTCTTGACCCCATTTCTACTTTACAAGTAGAAGATTTGATCAAGGAACTTAAAGAGCAATTTACTGTCGTTATCGTTACTCACAATATGCAGCAAGCATCGCGAGTATCGGACATGACAGGCTTTTTCAACGTCCAAACGGGGGAAACAGGAGGTCGTACAGGTTACTTGGTAGAATACGATCGCACTGAGACAATTTTCCAAAATCCCCAGCAACAAGATACCAAAGAATATATCAGCGGTAAGTTTGGCTAATTGTTGGATATTTTGCTGACGGGCAGCATTGAAATATGTCGAACATAATAAAATAACTCCTAGCTGATATCTGGGAGTTATTTTTGCTTTTGCTTTTATTTAATTTTGAAATAGTTTCAAAAGCGGGCGGCGGGAATCGAATCCGCATCATTAGCTTGGAAGGCTAAGGTTTTACCACTAAACTACGCCCGCATTATTTTTTCCAACCTTAATATTATATTACAGTTGTAGAGAAAAATCAAGCTAATAAAAATTTTAATTTGAACTGCTTTGGATATTCACACGTATGGGCAAATAACTTAAGTCAGGTTTGTTACCGTTATCTTCACTTGCGGGAATAAATTTCTGACCGTTGAAAATTTTCTCGGCATATTCTTGATATTGGCTTCTTTGCGCTAAAGGTATTTGTTTATCTACCTCTATAGATAATAAATTGCCTTGATTATCAATCGTCAGCCATACCAAAAAATCTCCAAGCTGCAAATTGCCATTTTCAGGAGGAGGAAGCGGAATATCGCTATTAACTCTTTTTTGGGGTTTTGCAAGATTATCGGGTTTACCTTTAAAAAAAGTATCAGTTTCTATATTCCAACTCGCTGTTAATATTCCACCGCTTTGATTGAGTTGAGTTTCCTGGTTATCGTTGAGTGGGATTTCCTCATCTTGATTATTTTTAACTGGTGAATCAGGGGTTTCTTGGTTTACTGAAGCTTTCTTTACAGTTCCCCCAAACTTATCTACTATTGGAGCGGTTATTTCTTCACCATCCCTAAGATTTTGCTGCTCGTCGGCTTCTCGTCGGCTCTGGGCTTCTCTTAGACGCTGCTGTTTCTGCTTCAAATTCTTCTTGTTGGGCTTCTCTTAAACGTTGCTGTTCTGCTTCTTTTCTTTGTTGGGCTTCCTGTTCAAGCTGCTGGGCTTCTAGTTGTTGCTGTTTCTGTTCTAATTTCCTTTGTTGCTCTTGTTCTCTTTGACGTAATCGAGCTTCAACTTTTTCTTGTTGAGCTTGTCTTTGACGTAATTGTTGTGCTAATTGACGCTGTTGGTTTGCTTCTAACTGACGCTGTTGTTCTGCTAATTGCTGCTGCTGTAATAATTCTTGCTGACGTTGTTGTTCGGCTAATTGCTGTTCGATTTTTTGATTATCAAAAGCAATAGCATCTTGATCGTTCGTAATTACAGGAGGTTTAACCACGTTTGGTAAAGCAGGAGGTTGTGAATTTTGAGGAAGAATCGGTTTTGATGGCTTTGGTATTACTGCTTTTGGTTTTGGTTTTGGTTTGGGTTTTGGTTGAACTGGTGATGATTTTTGTGGAGAAATTTCAATAAATTCAATCGGAACAGCAACATCGGAGCCAGATTGTGATGCAGAAAGTTTATATAGACTAATAAGCCAGAACGCCAGCAGATGCAAGATAAGTGAACCACAAACAAATGTAATCCACCCGAAAGGTGAATCTGTTTGTCGTCTCCAGGTTTTTTCTGGAATTGAAGTTTTTTCTACAACCGATTGTGTCATATATAGAAATCCGTTTTGATTTCTGTTAGCGCAAGCGTGGCGGAGCCATATAACTCGTGGGGGCTAGATAACAGGGAACAGGGAACAGCGAATAGAAGATATACAATATTTTTTCAAAATTAAAGTAGGAGTCCTATATCTCTAGTATCTATACTAAACATCGGAAAAATAGCGGGCGTTCTTATAAATCCTACCGCGATTAAAAAGATACATTACTTTTTTGACGTTTCTCCGAATAATAACTCGTCTTTTATTCTAGCGAACGGACTACTATCTCTGGAGTCACGGCGAAAGTTAGAACTGTTTCATCTATTCCCTTCAACTCTAATGGTTTACCCTTAATAATTTCTTCTTCTTCCAAATAATCAGCAACAGCAGCAGAAACAAGAATAGTACCAGGGTCGGCAGCACCTTGCAAACGAGAGGCAATATTTACAGAAGGACCAATAGCAGTGTAATCGGCGCGTTCGGAACTACCAAACATTCCCACAACCGCCGTACCTTGATGAATGCCGCAACGAAACTGAAGTCCACTACGTCCATCGCTATCAAAAATACCTTGCGATCGCCAACGTTCGTTCAACTCAGAAAGACCGCGTAACATTGCTCTAGAAGTATCTACGGCTCGGCGTACCTGTTCGTTAGGCGTGAGTTCTTCTGGCGCTCCATATAAAGCCAAAATAGCATCTCCCATAAATTTATCTACGGTTCCGCCATTATCAAATACAGCCTTTGTCATAGCTTCTAGGTATTCATTTAGCAATTCTGCAACTTTCCGCGACCTTAAAGTATTAGATAATTGAGTAAAACCAACTATATCGCTAAATAAAACTGTAATTAAACGGGGTTCCGGCCGCAAATCTAGAACCAGTTCTCCTTGCTGCGCTTTTTGCACTAAAACAGGAGGTAAAAATCGCTGAAGTACTGATTCTGTTAAATAAGTATTTAATTCCAGAACTTTGCGTTCGTTTTCTTTTAAAGCTAAGAGATTTCGTGCTTCTGCTAGAAGTTCTCTATCGTTAAATGGTTTAGCTAAATAAGCATCTGCACCACGTTCGGTTCCTTCAATACGAGTATCTTCATCAACTTTTGCAGTCAGCAGAATAATTGGTATTCCTTTGAGTGTCTCCTCGGAGCGTATCATCCGAATCATCTCTAATCCGGTGACTAGAGGCATCATTAAGTCGGTGACAATCAAATTGGGCAACAATTCTTTGGCTATATGAAAACCTTCCGAACCGTTTCGGGCTGTTTGTACTTGATAACCGTTTGCGCGAAGAATACTAGATACATAAGCTCGCATATCGGGATTATCATCTACAACCAACACTAATTGTCCTTTTTCAGTTTTCAAATCTGAAGGAGAATTAAGACTTGCAGATAACAATTCCTGGGGAATTTCAAAATTACCAATATGACTATCTGCTGATTCTATTAATTCTAAATCGGCTAATTCCACAGCAGCACGACTGACGTTAACTTTACTCTCAGTTTCTACGACTTGGGAAGCATTTAAGTGAGCGCTTCCTGAAGGTAGAGATATGGTAAAATTAGTGCCGCTTTCATAAATAGAATCGACAGTAACTGTACCTCCGTGAACTTCCACCAACTCTTTAACCAAAGCCAAACCTAAACCCGTTCCTTCATAAGAACGATTTTCTGAACCTTCAGCTTGACGAAAACGTTCAAATAAGTGGGGAATTTGTTCTTTGGCAATACCAATTCCAGTATCTTCTACTTGTAAAACACAATCCGAACCAGTGTACTGCAATCTAACAGTAATACTACCGTTTTGAGGAGTAAACTTCATGGCATTCGATAGCAGATTGTAAACCACCTTATCGAATTTTTCTATATCTAAATAAACCGCAGGACATTCATCTAATTCAGTTACCAGATTTAAATCTTTTTTCTCACAGTATGGACGGAACGACTCAACAATTTGACTGACAAATTCAACTAAATCGCACTTGCGGAAACTAGGCTGCATTCTCCCAGCATCCAAACGCTGCAAATCCAAAAGTTGATTTACCAGTCGCAGCAATCGCCTCGAATTACGCAGAGCAATGGTACTTTGTTCGTGAGATAATCCTTCACCCGTGCTAACAGCAGACTCCAAAGGACCTTGAATTAAAGTGATTGGAGTGCGGAATTCGTGGGAAATATTCTGAAAAAATTCAGTTTTTTGTTTATCTAATTCCAGCAAACGTTCGGCTTGTTGGCGAGTTTTTTGATAAAGCCGAGACTGTTGAACTGCAAGGGCTGCTTGAACTGCGACAGATGCAGCTAACTCTACTTCCGGTTTTAACCAATGCCGTTCTTTTCTACTTTGTCTTAGGCTAATACTGCCAATAATTTTTCCATCGGCAAGTAATGGAACTACCATCAACGAGCGAGTAGCCATTTTTAAAGGTAAATCAAAACCTTTTACTTGGGTAGAGTAATCCTTAAGATCGGTAATAATTACCGGCTCCTGAGTTTGCAAGATTTTTTGCAGTATTTGATTTCCCGTCAGGGGTGCCAAAGACTGCGGTAATTGATGAGGGCTGGGTTTTACTTTTCCGTTTGAATTAGAGTTACTGCCAATCTCTACTTGAGAACTATCGTACAAACCAACACACTCAACAAATTCATCTTCGGCAGTCCATAAAGATAAAACGCAGCCATCTACCTGTAAAGCTTGTCCCAGTTGTTCGGTAATAGCAGCAAAGATTTCTTGAGGATCTAAGCTAGAACGGATGGCGCTAGTAATTGTATTAATTAATGCTTCCCGTTGAGCAAGAGCGTGTACCTGCTCGTAAGCCCGAGCTTGAGATAAAGCTAATGCTGCCTGATTTGCTACCATCACTACTAACTGCACGTCATCTTCCTCCCAATCACGGGATTCTTTAGACTGGTGCAATGCCAAAACTGCCATCAACTCTTGCTGACAAATTAGCGGCACTACTAAAGTAGAGCAAATTTGAGCATTTTCATAAACTTGAGCGCGATCGCTGTTTTCTGGAGTATCTCCTTGAACGCGTTCATCTGTTGTTGCATCAGAAATTACCTGAACTTCGCGGGTTTCCCATACCGTATGGGCTAACAGTTGGGCTGAGAAAGTCAGAAAATTTGATTCAACAACTTCAACAACTTCATTTTTATCCTTTACCTCGTTCGATAATTCTTCTTCAAGATTTTTTTGAAAAATAAAACCTTCATTAACTAAATATCCATTTTGGAAGGGACGTAAAAGACATACATCGACTTCCAACATATGACCTACATTATCTACAATCGCTTGGAGAATTTGCCGATAATCTAAGGCACCACGAATGGTATTAGTTAGAGAATTGAGCAGCGATTCTTGACGTAATGTACGGGTTAATTCGTAAGTACGCGCTCTAAGAACATTATGAGTATCTAAAGCTTGTCTTACTACTGCTTTAAGTTCTTCTGCTTCCCACGGCTTGGTTACATATTTGAAAACCTTGCCAGCATTTATGGCTTCCACCAAGTCTTCGACATCAGTGTAGCCAGTTAAGATAATCCGGATAATATCCGGATATTGAGTAGCTGTCAGGCTCAAGAATTCTGTACCACTCATCATTGGCATTCGCTGATCGGAGATAATTACTGATATATCTCCTTCTTTTGCCAACAATTCCAATGCTGCCGGGGCCACTTATAGCTCGCAGCACCTTATATTCTCGATAAAAGGTACGGTATAGCAGATCGAGGTTGTCGGGTTCGTCATCAACAACCAATATTTTTGGCTTTTTTTTGTTTGCTTGGGATTTCATGCACCGCTTCCATGCAGTAACGGCAGTTGGATAAACAATTTAATTGGGTAAGAATGTTTTAACATTCGATCTAATGGCACAACATTGCAACTGCAATCGGCAATCGCGCTTGTTTAAAGCTAACTTTCTTCGTCGTGAACTCCGAAGGCGAGGCTAACAGAGGTGCCGACTACCATTAATTAGAAAGTAATACGCCCCCAATGCGTTTCATACTCACTTTTAGTTTTAAAGAATCGATATCTTATAGCCAAATTTTTCTTCACCCCCAGCGATAATTTTTGAACTAGATGTACGGCTAACAAAGCTGATTGAATTAATCCACCCAGCATCTGTTATATTAGTTTTCCCGACTTAGCACCAACACTAACATCTGACCGCAATTTTTATTGATGACAAGCGCAATCTAATTAGTATTATTACTTAAACAATTAGAATAAAAGTATTTATATATACTAATAATTATAGCGCTTGCCTGGATATACAATCTCAAAATAGTACCGTAGATAGATTTATGCTGTATCAATTAAATCATAAGTATATATGTCAAGAAAATCATAGTCAGCGTTTAAATTATCCTGTTTCAGTTATAAAAGAAATACTGGTGACTTATATAAACTACTTGTAAATTATGCAGTCATTGCGTATGCAGGTGCCACAGCTTACTATAGCTAGTTTGTTTATTGCCAGTCTAGCAATCCCAGCAGGCGCTTGTATTCTATTAAGCATTCAATGTAACAATTAAACTTATAGCTTCCATAGTGGATTGCACGAAAAATTTTCGCCCTTTGTAAGGGTTAAAAGCGTACTCATAACGAAGGCAGGCACGATTTATATCGATAGTTAAGAAGCGAAAGGCATAAAATATGGATTAAAATGTTTATTCGCTATGTCATGCCCCAAGAAGCTCTTGACTGAAGACCTGACATTATATGAAGTCTACCCTTGGGAGTAATTTACTTGCATTACTTGGCGTAAAAAGTGCGGCATTTGATAAAGAAATTGTTACTATCAATAGTCAGGAGGGTAAGAGAGCATCTGTCATACAAGAAGGAATTTGTCTAAAAATGTAGGAATTGCCGAACATAATTAACGCCTTGGAATGCACTATAGTTATCCCTATAGTAGAAAAAAGACGTTTTCCTTTATCTACAAACTAGTTTAATTATCTGTGTTGCTACTTGAAATCGATAGTTTCCCGGTGGTTTGAGCTTATAGTTGTAATCCCGAAGCGTTCCAAGACAGGTCAGAATGAAACGATTTAATGGATTTATATATCAGGCGGAGCAAGGATATTAATCTGTAAAAATTCCTGTATTTGCAGTATTTTTATCTATTTATATGATTCTTATCTTAATCTTTATGTAAAAACACACTCCATGCCACGCTCCAATTTTTACATTTTTAAATTCGAGTTTTCATCTAAAGACGATAGTGTTTTACGATATTTAACTCACATTCATCAATGAATAACTTAAACACCTTATTAGCCTTGACTCCTTCGTTTTCTCTTCCATCTCACCAAAAGCCAGTTGCGGTAGCTACTAACCCCATTCCCTCTGGGTTACAAATTCGGCTGTGTACTGCTGCCGATTTGGCTGATGTTGCCCAAATTATTGCCGAAAGCTTTCACTCCCGTCACGGTATATGGGGATGGGCTTTTCCGTTATTGCGTTTGGGCATTTACGAAGACTTAAGACATCGTTTGGCCCAATCAGCACCTCATCACGTGTGTTTAGTAGCTGTTGATACTAGCGATCGAGCAAATTTAAATTTAGTTGCGACTGTAGAATTGAGCGTGCGTTTGGGCGATACTTGGACTTACACGGGAACCCAAAAAAGTTTTGCCTATTTATCTAATTTAGCCGTACATCCCCAATACCGAAGGCAAGGAGCAGCTCGTGCGCTATTAACTAGCTGTGAAAAAGTTGCCGCTGACTGGGGATTTAAAGATCTATATCTCCATGTTTTGGAAAATAACCATCAAGCACGGCAACTTTATTTTAAATTAGGATACCGCATGCACCAGATTGACTCTAATTGGAATACATTTTTCTTTAGACGCTCGCGACAAATTTTACTTTACAAACATCTTTTAGACAGTTAAATCATTAATATCTAACCTACAAAAAATATTTATAAAAACGTAAATTAATAACTTGACTAAGTATTCACGTGATGTTAAGCCATTTCTTTAATTAATATAGTTAGCCATATGATGTTCTATCTCAAAAACATTTCATAGTTGTTACTAACATATTTTTTACATTTCTTTATATTGTTTTTTGAATAAAAACATTTATGCTAAATAGGGCTAGTTACACTAATTCGCCTAGATGTCGTCAGATTTATTAAAAGCTATCTGCATAATTAGGTTTCTGAGCAATTCAGGAAAATCGATCCTATTTATATAGTCTACGAACCATTTAGGAGCAATGTAAAAATATAAGGTCACAACAACTTTAGCAAATACTCTCTTTTTTTTATCTTTTCTTTAAAATATTGCGGATGTAGTTGTAGTAAGCTAATTTTTGTAGAGATGTTTAACAGCATATAATACCAAATTAGAGACTCTGCTCATAAAACGCTGTCATAGTTTTGTATTTGATATAAAAATTTAGATAGCGCAAGCATCTCAAATTAAGTATTATGAGCAATTCAGTAAAATTACACTTAAATTGATTAATATTTTACATGAACTTTGTATATAAAATATCTATCTTTATAGAAACTTTAAGTAAACATTCCTGTACTGGAAGACAAATCCAGTTAAATCACATAAAATATGGTTACTCAATAGGTTAATCTAATTAATTTAATTTGAATTTAGTTAAACCGAACAATAAAGCTTTAGATAATAGCAAAACTAAAGCCGTATTCATTGATTTAATTACCAATTGCCTGTAACGGTTCGCATAAGTTTCTTTCTTGTTTAAGTTTTTTAGAAAAGATGGATAGCGAAAAGCACCAACGCTATCAAACTGCTATGGTATCAACTTATTATCCTGACACTTGTTTCCTTGACTATCTTGTGATGCCAGATGGAGTTGAGCAATCTTATGGCTCGGATCTACTGACAAAGCTGCATAGTGGAAAGGTTTTTATGGTCAATAGTCGTAGACGAAATGGGCTAATACTTTTTAAAGCCTATCATGCAGAGTTTGCCGGACCCGGAGCGGCTGTAGGTGGCGATTACGATCGCGATTGCCTTCACGTACTCCCGATTGGAAATATTTCGTCTATGTTACTAGCAACTAGTTCCTCTGAAGACCGCCAAAAGTCTTATTTAATACGAAGGCAGTGGATTAGGCTAATTAAGCAAATTACTGAAAATCCAGTACCGCAGCAGCGAGTTCAAAGAATTCTCGATCAGTTTGAGCAATATTTTCCACCAGAAGTAGTAAGTCAGTTACCTGATAGAGCATTTGCAATGTTAGTGGGAGTTTTACCACAGACTGTAGCAATAGTACGCCGTTTGGGTAATGAAGTAGATACTCTGAGTTAAGAAAAGCTGGCTCTAGATGGTTATAATTCAAGTTTTTAATTCAAGATTTTTATAAGCCTTTTCAAATCTGTCTAAAGTACGGGCATTTTCCGAGGGGGAACCTACAGTAATTCGCAATCCCCCACCAGTCAGCCGTACCAAAGTGCCAGAATCTTTCAGTTCTTTATGAAGATTTTTTAAAGCATTAACTCTTTGTTTTTCATCTTGTGCTTTGAGGCGCAGAAAAATAAAGTTAGCAGCACTTTCAGATATTTTTAATTGTGAATATTGAGATAAATTTTCGAGTAATTTAGAACGTTCGCTTAAAGTTTGGGAAACAGACTCAAGTAAAAGCGAGCGATTTTGCACGGCTATTAATGCCGCTGCTATTGAAAAACTTGGAAGATTATATGGTAAACGGATTTTTTCTAAGATAGCAATTAGTTCCGGATGAGCAATAGAGTAACCTACGCGCATTGCAGCCAAACGAAAGCCTTTAGAGAATGTCCGTAATATCACCCAATTTGGATGTTGTGATAATTCATTTGCGACAGTCGCTTGACTAAATTCAAAATAAGCTTCATCAATTACCACTAAAATATGTTCCGGCAAATTTCTTAACCATGTCAACTCTGCTGCTGTTAAGGAATTAGCCGTAGGAGAATTCGGGTGAACAACAAAAACTGTTCTTATAGGTTGTTCCCGATTAATTTCTATAGCTTTTGAGGCTGCTTCTAAATCAATTTCAAAATTATCTGATTTTCTGGGTACCGTTACCACAGGAATACCTAAAGCTTGCGCCAAAATTCCGTACATTGAGAAAGTGGGTTGAGCTACAAGCACCGAACCATTTCCTCCCAAACAGGTAGCGATTAAGATTGAACGAATTAGTTCATCCGAACCATTGCCTAAAGAAATATTATTACTAACAAAAACGTTCGTTGAAAGATCGGCCGATTCGTTAACGTATTCACTAATTGATTGTCTGAGTAAAACGTGTCCTCCATCTGGATAACGATTGGTTTCGATTAACTCTTTATAAGTCCAAACCAATTTTTCCTTTAACTCAGCAGGTAAATCGTAAGGGCTTTCATTGGTATCAAGCTTATCTGACTGTGTTGGTGCCTTGGAGATTGAAGAAGCGTCATAAATACCAAGTTGCGGTTTGTAAGCTGCTAATTCTACTAAATCACTGCGGAGGAAGGGAAGCATTTAATTTTAGACTTTAGATTTTAGATTTTAGATTTTAATTACAAACGTATTTTTCTTGCATTACGTCTAAAGAACCTAATACAAAGAATCACTTAATTTACATATTTGATATGTATAATTTTAATTATTTTATCATTAAAATGTAGCTGAAATTACGGTATTTTCGCGAACTTTAACCGCAGCACTCCAGTTAAATTTTGGATATCTGACAAAAATCTTCAATACTTTGCCAGATTTCCATCATCACATTCCCCAAGGCATGATTGCTGTTAAGTTCCATTAACTCTACCCAAGAACGTTTTTGAGCAAAATCTCGACTGGCTTGGATGGGAATCACTTCGTCATGTTGTCCGTGCAAAATAAGGGTAGGAATGGCACGTTGCAAAAATCTTTCCTGATATTGATTTGAATCAGCCAGAAAATCATAACTTAGAGGAAGTTCTCGTTTTTCCCCGTAATGATGAACCATCATATATTTTTCTTGCTGCCAGCGCTGTATAACTTCCGTACCTAAATTAGACAGCCAATGAGATAAAAAACCAAAAGCTGGCGCGAGTAAAACCAAACGTTTAACCTGTAAAAATTCTTCCCCTATATGGGCTGCACTCAAGCCTCCTAAACTAGAACCAATAATAGTTACGTCTTTCTTCTGTTCTAAAAGTAAGGCAACTTGTTTAAGCTGGCGTGTAATTGTGAGGTGATAAAAATCATCACAATTTAAATCGGGAATTTCTAATTCAATTTGCTTTTGGGCAAAACGTTCGAGTATGTACTTGGCTTTTGTCGAATTAGGACTCGATGCAAAGCCATGAAGGTAGATGTAGTGCAATTTCTCAATTATCAGTTATCAATTATCAATGAAAGGAATTACTCGGGCTTGGAAGCATTTAAAAATTTCATTTCTTAATAACAAATCTATTTACGATCAATTATCTACTTGTATTGATAACAGATAATTGATAACTGATTACCGCATGGTAACGAATTCTTCTGCTGCTGAGGGGTGAATACCAACGGTAGCGTCAAAGTCTTTCTTAGTAGCGCCCATTTTTACAGCAATCGCCACACCTTGAACTATTTCTGCTGCATAATCTCCTACCATGTGAGCGCCTAAAACTTTGTCAGTTTCACTATGCACAATTAATTTCATCATTGTTCTTTCTTCCTGTTGCGGCAAAGTATAGAACATGGGACGGAAACGGGTGCGATAAATTTTTATTTTGTCATCTCCAAATTTTTCTTTGGCTTCAGTTTCTGTTAAACCTACCGTGGCAGCTTCTGGCTGAGTGAATACGGCAGTAGCAACATCTTCATGGCTGAAAATACGTCTGGTGTCACCATATTCGCTATCAGCAAAAGCTCTGCCTTCACCAATTGCTACAGGCGTTAAATTGATTCTGTCAGTAACATCACCTACAGCAAAGATATGTGGATGATTAGTTTGACTGTATTCGTCAACAATAATGGCATTCATAGTACCGTAGCCAGGTCCATCCATAGAGCTTGCGACTAAATCCACTCCGGCTTTGTCCAAACCCAGCCCGTTAACATTGGGTACGCGACCTGTTGCGACTAAAAACACATCGGCAGTTAACGGTTCTTCCTGTTCTCCAGATAAGTTTAACTTTAAGCCCTCGGATACCTTTTCTACAGATGTAACTACAGTATTTTTGATTATCCGAATACCGTGACTTCCCATTCCTTCCTGAATTCCGGTACGGATATCTTCATCAAAACCTTTCAAAATCATGTCACCGCGAATAATTTGGGTGACTTCACAACCCAAACCCCGCATAATGCAGGCGAATTCCGTACCTATATAGCCAGCACCAATAATGGCAATATGCTTTGGTTGTTCTTTAAGGTGAAAAATCTCATTGGAGGTAATAGCAAACTCCATCCCAGGTATATCAGGTTTGAGTGGCGTTCCTCCAACGGCAATCAAAATTTTATCCGCAGTGACTTTGCGTCCATCAACTTCTATAGTATGCTCGTCAACTAAGCTGGCACGACTTTGAATTAATTCAACTCCGGCTCTTTCCAAGAAGTTTATGTGCAGCGCGGATAGCCTTCGTACTTCATTATCTATAGATGTAATGAACTTTTCCCAGTCCAACTCAGCATCACCTACTTTCCAACCATAGCCACCCGCGCTTTCAAATAACGAAGGGAAATGAGAAGCATACACCATGAGTTTTTTGGGAACGCAGCCGCGAATAACACAGGTTCCGCCCACCAGATCGTATTCGGCGATCGCCACTTTTGCTCCATAGCTCGCGGCGCGTTTGGAAGCTGCTAAACCTCCCGAACCAGCACCAATTACAAACAGGGTCGTAGTCGTAAGTCATAGTTTTAAGCGTGTTCTTTGCAAAAATTAAACCGCCGTTAGTATAGGCTTAAATAAGGGCGATTGTCTGATAAGATGCTCCTACATTCCACACTAAGTTACTTTTCAACATTCAACCAAGCGCGTAAATTTTCTTCTCAATTTAATCCAATGTGAGAAACTCTTCTGCGGTAGTTGGATGAATAGCAATAGCATCATCTAAGTCTTGTTTAGTAATACCTTTACGAAAGGCAACACCAAGACATTGAATTATATCGGCTGCGTGTTCGCCTAACATATGAACTCCGATAACTCGTTCGGATTCACCTTCAACTACTACTTTAATTATTGCTTGCTCGTCACTTGAAGCCAGTTGATACATCAATGGTTGAAATTTATCGCAATAACATTTTACCGAATCGCCAAATTCAGAACGAGCTTCATTTTCAGTCATACCTATACTTGCCATTTCCGGACGAGCAAAAACAGCAGAAGGTACCTGCCCGTAATTTACTGTTTGAGATTTGTTCGCGAAAACTGTATTGATAACAGCAACAGCTTCTTTTTTCGCTACAGGTGTTAACTGCAAACGATCGGTGCAATCTCCGACGGCAAAAATATTTTGCTGCTTGGTGCGGCTGTATTCGTCTACTTTGATTGCGCCTTTTTCGGTCATTTCGACTTGGGCATTATCAAGATCGAGTTTATCGGTATTCGGAGCGCGTCCTGTAGCGACTAAAATAGTATCGGCAGCGATAGTTTTTTTGTACTTACCGTTTACAGTTAACAGCAAGCCTTCTTCATAATGCTTAATTTCCGTCGCCTTGCTGTTACTGATAAATTTAATTCCTCGTTTAGACAAACTTTCTTGAAGACTTTTGCGAATATCGTCATCAAACCCTTCTAGAATCGTTTCACTCGTATCAACAACGGTGACGCGACAACCTAAAGCATTCATCATGCTAGCGAACTCTACGCCTATGTAACCGCCACCGATTATTGCCAAACGTTTGGGCAAATAAGGTAAATGAAACATTTCGCGGGAAGTGATTGCGTATTCGATACCGGGGATATCCGGGATAAAAGGACGTGCGCCTACAGCGATTAAAATCTTATCTGCTGTTACCTCGACTCCATCAACTTTAATCGTGTGAGCATCAACAAAAGTAGCGTGCCCTCTTAGTAAAGTAATGCCACTGTCTTTAAATTTGTCTTGATACGAGCTATTAATGCTATCTATTTGCTTGTGTACCGAGTGGCTAAACTGCGTCCAATTGAAATGCGTGTTCGCTTTACTCCAGCCATAATCAACTGCAATTTTATTCTGTAGCGCGAAGTCAGCGGCGTAAACAATCAACTTTTTAGGAATGCAACCGCGATTCAAACAAGTTCCGCCAAGGGCTTCTTGTTCGGCTACAGCTACACGTAAGCCCAAAGAAGCAGCTTTTGAGGCAGCAGCCGCACCAGCGGAACCAGCACCCATTATAAATAAATCGTAATCGTATGTCATAACTGCGGAGAATTTGAATTGCTCTTAAAATGAATGCTTTCTTTTTCTATTTTGACTCGTTTGATATTAAATCGGACAGGGGTCAGCTTAAATCTACTTCGACCTAATTATTTTGACATTATCTTTCGGCAATCTGATTAAGTTTTGATTTTTCCGCAGGCATCATATATTTTATAGGCGATGAAAGCTCTATCTAGGATTAACACCTTATTTGAGCAGATAACACAACTGTCTCTAGGATGAAATTTTTATTCTTTTCAATTATACTGATATGCCCTCGCGATCTGAATATTTTTTAATTGCCCCTTTGCAATCGCTATTTTTTATTTTTAAAAGCACCATTATTTGTAATTCAGATTACCTTTTGCGGCATATTTTCCTGAAATGTTTTTTTGCCAATAAAAATAAATTTAATACAGCTTATATGCAACTTTGTTGTGACGAGAATCACAAGTATTCATGATTGAGATCCTCTTCAAATAAGAGAGCTAGGAGCATAATTATATATAACTGAACTCTAGCCGAGTCATTAATAGGGAACACACTAATTGCCGACAGCCTTGAGCAAAGGACTGTCGGCTTTTTGTATGTATATATATTGAATTGGGGATTGGGAATTGGGGATGGGGGATTGGGGGAGATATACTTCTCAATTCCTAACTGTTCACTGTTCACTAAAATAAGTTTCCCCACGACTTGTTGGTAACTTGACAGGGATTCTGCCGCAGCCACTACCAAGTGTGGGGAAGATGAATTTAAGTTGGAACCTGCTATGATTCGCTGTTAAATCCGTATTGAAGTTAAAGGTTTTTCCAATATCCCATCAAAAACAATTTTTGCTTATTAATACTCCAATATTGGGATTTATTGGATATGACGGGTTAATCCGGAAAATCAAGCTACATCACAGTCGCTATTGAGACATGGATTGAATTATGAAATCGAAGTAAGGAGCAGCTTGCTGTGCATCTTCAGCACTTAATAGATTAATAGAAGCTTCCTTCAGTCCCTTAATAGCTTCTACCATTCCGGGTACGGGGACTCCTAAAGAGTTGTACATTTCCTTAACGCCAATCAAACCAATTTTTTCAATAGGTTCTTTGTCACCTGCGAGTATTCCGTAGGTGACTAAGCGTAAGTACCAACCATAATCGCGGATGCATAACGCACGTTCGCGCTGTCCCGTAAGCATTACCCCCTGGAGCAATAAAGTCAGGACGCTTTTGCCACAGGGTTTTGGTAGCTTGTTCAACTATCTTTTTTTCATTTTCAGTTAGGGTACTCACGATTCGCACCCTTTGTTCGCCAGTTTGCAAATAGTCTTTGATATTTCTAAGTTCGCCGCTGCTGGGATAACGCAGCTCGTCGTCAGATTGGAGAATAACTTGGCTTACTACAGTCATGACTTGTAAAAGAAAGTGCTTTTTTTATTATTACTGATAGTTTACCGATTCAAGTACCAAGAAGTGAAGGGGAGGGGAGATGGGAGGATAGGGGGAGGGGGAGATATTAACTGATAATTGATAATTGTTAATTGATAACTGATAAACGATGACTAGAACAAGCTGGAAGCAGGGTGATTTGGTTGAGGCTGTAATTACAGACTTGAGCGATACGGGTGATGGTGTAGGGCGAATCGGTGAGTTGGTGGTGTTTGTACCGGATACCGTACCTGGCGATCGCGTTGTTGTTCGTTTGGTAAATGTGAAGCCAAAGTATGTGAAGGGCAAAGTTAAAGAATTATTACAATCGTCTCCTCATCGGATTAGAGCAGCCTGCATTGTGGCTGATAAATGTGGCGGCTGTCAGTGGCAGCATATTAGTTATGAGTACCAACTCGAAGCTAAGCGTAAAGCCGTTGTTCAAGCTTTAGAACGTATCGGTGGTTTCACACAACCGCAAGTTGATGCGGTAATAACTGCGGGGAGACCACTAGATTATCGCAATAAAGCAACTTACCCGATGGGGATATCTTCCACGGGGGGAGTTATAGCAGGTTACTACCAAAAATCTTCTCATCAAATAGTTAATCTGAATCAATGTCCGGTGCAGGATTCGCGGTTAAACCCGATTCTTAAAGAAATTAAACAAGATATCCAATCTTTAGGCTGGCAAATTTATAACGAAAGCAGCCATAGCGGAATCATACGCCATCTTGGTTTACGCATTGGTCGGCGTACTGGAGAAATTTTGCTGACTTTAATAGTAAAGGACTGGAGTATACCAGGAATTAAGGAGAAAGCACAAGAGTGGTTAGACCACTATCCCCCATTAGTGGGAGTGATGTTAAACCGGAATGAATCTCGCACTAATGCGATTTTTGGTAAGGAAACTCGATTGATTGCTGGGAGAGATTACTTAGAAGAAGAATTTGCTTCTTTAAAATTTCAAATAAGTCCGGATACATTCTTCCAAGTAAATACTGAAACAGCAGAGGCATTATTGTACGAAATTCAATCCGAATTAAATTTACAAGGCAATGAAATACTAATTGATGCTTATTGTGGTATTGGGACTTTAACTTTGCCACTCTCATTACAAGTACATCTTGCTATTGGTTTAGAAATACAACAATCATCTGTCGCAAGAGCAAAAATTAATGCTCAGTATAATCACATAAATAATGTTGCCTTCCATTCGGGAAAGGTAGAAGAATTACTGTCTCGGATATCTACGAAACCAGATATTGTTATACTTGACCCTCCGAGAAAAGGATGCGATCGCACTGTAATCGAAACTTTACGCAAAGCAAAACCAGCTCGTATTGTTTACGTAAGTTGTAAACCAGCAACACTTGCTCGCGACTTACAACAACTTTGTCAAGATGGTTTATACACATTGTGGCGAGTGCAACCTGCTGATTTTTTTCCTCAAACAGCTCATGTGGAAGTTGCAGCATTTCTTGTGCTATCAGATGCCCGTTAAGGTACTTAGTGTAATTCTCGCGTGAAATTTTAAAATTGTAGTCTAGCGCATAGTAAAAATGCTAAAATTGAATTAATCTAAATATAGAATACCTTTTGTATAAAGAAATTGACGTTATAGCGGACTCTAAAAAATAAAGAAGAAGTTGTTTAAATTACGAATCGGTTCAGTTATAGGAGTATTAAAATACTCATCCATACTTCAAGTAAATTTATAGTTTGTAACGATTTGTAGTTAAAAAGAAGATCGGTCGATTTAAATTTAAGCAACTTTTATTTGGTGAAAAGAGTCAATGCTAAGTAGCATACAAAAATTAGTTGTACGAACATAAAAATTAAGGCAACATGACCACCTCAATTCAAGTTTAGGGTGCGCGGTAGATAGCAAAAGTCATGTTTATCAGTCGCCGAAAGCTACGGGGTTTCTCTTGTGATTACCATTTCACTTCGTCCGGTAGGACGTAATTGGGGCACGATTAGTTTTGCCTCAACTCTATATCTCTGCCCGATTTTAGATTTGCTTTTAGCAGAAATCCCAGGAAAAATGCAGGCTGAGTTGAGACTAGGGCTTCAAGAGGCGTTAGTTAATGCAGCGAAGCACGGTAACAATCTCGATCCTGGGAAAAAAGTTGTAGTTCGTTTTTCTTTAATTGATGATAGATATTGGTGGGTAATATCAGATCAAGGTAAAGGATTTATTCCTGAATGCGATTGTGAAGAAGATCCCACCGAATTTTTGCCACCTGATGAATCAGAAAATGGTCGCGGTTTATCGATACTGCATCTAATTTTTGACCAGGTGGAATGGAACCGTAGAGGTACGGAAACTACGCTTATGCAAACAGTTGGAGCATAAACGCAGTCGCATACCTTTACCTTTATTACGAAATTCGTTTTTAGTTAAGAGCTAAGAGTTAGGAATTAGGAGTTAGAAATTAGGAGTTAGGGATTATCAACTAACCACTAACAACTAACCACTAACAACTAATATCTAACCGTCTTTTTTTTGTCCATGAGTCGGGCAAGGTGGCGCACTAATAGAGCGATTTAACCATCCGGTGGCTTGTTCTAATCTGGTTTGAGCTTCTTCGGGTTGCTCGGAAAGAAGAAATACGAGGGCGGCTGCTGTTTGTTCGCAAGCGCGAACTTTGCGGTTAGACTTGAGGCGATGCCAATCGTTAGGAGATATACTCAATCTCTCCAATAGAGCTTGAGCTAGTTCTACTGTACTTATATCTTGCAATTGACTAGTTTTAGGCAGTTGGCTGGATTGAGACATAACGTGTATGGCTGATGAAACGTTCTCTTTAAATGTAATACGTTGCTCATGGAGTCGCCCAAACAATCTTCCTCTTCATCAGGTGAGGAAAATTTAGAACAAGAATTGCAGCAAGAAATATTATCAGTTGAGCAAAGCCTTGATGGGTTAAAACAGCGCTACGCTCAGATGCTTGCCGATAAACAACGCCAGATTGAACTAGTGCGGCGTTTCGACGAAATTAAACACGAAATGAAAAAAACAACTTCGCCATCCTTGAAAGCGGAGTTGAAAGAAATTAAAGAAAAATTAGAAAGCTTAGATAATGCTTTAGGATTGTTTTCCGAAAGTTATTTAGTGCTGTTTGGTGGTAGCGTTATATTTACTAAAAGCGGTTTAAAAGACTTGTTTTGGCAAGTAGTCCGTTTTGGTGGATTGGGCGTTATCATAGGCTGGTTATTAAAGTCTGTTGTTGGATAGTTGTTAGTGGATAGTGGTTAGTGGTTAGTAGATTAAACAACTAACAACCAACAACTAACAGCACTTATTTTTATTCTTGGAAGCAAAATATATGATAGAAAGACGGATTGCAGAAATATTACGCAGCGCTCAACCATCGGAGACAATAAAGGTGCAAGGTTGGGTAAGAACAAAGCGCGAGTTAAAAGGGTTTGCTTTTATTGAAGTTAATGATGGTTCATCTTTGGCTAGTTTGCAAGTTGTGCTAAACCAAGATTTATCGGATTATGAGAAGATTTTAAAACAATTAAATACAGGTGCTTCCGTGGAAGCATCAGGAATAGTAGTTGAGTCTCAAGGTAAAGGACAAAGAATTGAATTAAAAGCGGAAGCGCTAAAAGTTTATGGTGAAGCAGATCCAGAAACTTATCCGCTACAGAAGAAACGCCATTCTTTTGAGTTTCTCAGAACAATTGGACATTTACGCAGTCGCACTAATGCATTAGGTGCAGTTTTCCGCGTGCGTAATGCTTGTGCGGCAGCAATTCATGAATTTTTCCAGCAACGGGGCTTTTTGTGGGCACATACGCCAATTATTACCGCCAGCGATTGCGAAGGTGCTGGCGAGCTTTTTAGCGTTACCAACTTGGATTTAAAGAATATTCCCCAGACGGAAGATAAACAGATAGACTATAGTCAAGACTTTTTTGGTAGACCTACATACTTAACTGTTAGCGGTCAGTTAGAAGCCGAAATTATGGCAATGACGTTTGGTAACGTCTATACTTTTGGTCCTACCTTCCGTGCAGAAAATTCCAATACTTCGCGCCACCTTGCAGAATTTTGGATGGTTGAGCCGGAAATGGCTTTTTGTCAACTCTCTGAAGACATGGATTTAGCTGAAGAGTTTCTCAGATATGTCTTCAAATATGTGATGGAAAAATGTCCCGAAGACATGGATTTTTTCAATCTGCGGGTAGATAAGACAGTATTGGAAACCGCAGAGAATATTATTAATAATAAATTTGAGCGAATTACTTATACTGAAGCCGTTAGACTTTTAGAAAAAGCCGATGTCAAGTTTGAATATCCGGTAAGTTGGGGTTTGGATTTACAATCGGAACACGAGCGCTATCTGTGCGAACAACTTTTTAAAAAGCCAGTTATTGTTAGCGATTATCCCACAGAAATCAAAGCCTTTTATATGCGGTTGAGCGATGATGAAAAAACCGTTGCTGCAATGGATGTTTTAGCTCCAAAGATTGGCGAAATAATTGGCGGTTCCCAGCGTGAAGAAAGGTATGATGTGTTGGAACGTCGGATTAAAGCTCAAGGAATGAAACCAGAAGATTTGTGGTGGTACATGGATTTACGCCGTTACGGTACCGTACCTCATGCTGGTTTTGGATTGGGTTTTGAAAGATTGGTGCAGTTTATGACGGGAATGGCGAATATTCGCGATGTGATTCCGTTTCCGCGTACTCCGGAGAATGCGGAGTTTTAGAATTCTTTATTCGTTATTAGCGAGAGAGTTTTTGTTTGATTAATTGCCGTTGTGTGACGCTTTGAAGAATTTTGATTAGAAATTAAGAATTTGATTATAGCGTCACGCACCAATTATCTAGATAAGAACGAGAAAATTTTGTTGAAAATTATTAAATATTTAATAAATCTCGAATGGTGCGTTACGGCATTTTCAAAATCGTAGTTTATAATTCAACATATTAAAGCCGTAACAGCACCCTACAAGTTAAAAGATTAGAATTATTCACTCAAATCTCCAAAACGTTCTCGATAACGAGCTAAAAGAGCTTCAGCTTCATTTGCACGATTTTCTGCTTCCTGTCTTGCTTGAGTTTCTTCCTGAAGTTTGGTTGCTAATTCGTCGGGAATTAATAATTTTTCTCCAGTATCTTCGCGGTAAAAACCGATTAATTCATCTTCTATAGCTAAACGTAATTTTAAAGGTTCGCTGCGGCTATCTGTAATTAATTGGTAGCTTTCCCCTTGCAAACGATAGCCGCGCAATTTTTCTTCAATCCATTCACCTTTTGGATCGAAAAGCCAATATTCTTGTACTTCTAACTGTTCGTACAAGGTTTTTTTATGCTCTATATCTTGGTTTTTTGTACCCTTAGATGTAATTTCAAAAATAACTGAAGGTACTTTACCTTCTTCCCAAGTTTTATAATTATCTCTACCTCCTGGTGCAACATCAAAAATTACCATTACGTCAGGAGCTACTCTTAATTTTGGGAAACCTTGAGCGTAATATAAAAATTGATTTGCTAAAACGGTTGCCTGTTGTCCTGTAAGGTATTGTCGCAATACTTCGAGGGCTGTTAATAAAGCGTAGAGGTGGGTATAAGTTTCAGCCACGGGTTTCACCGTCGGAACTTGGATAGAAGATTTGAGACTTTGGTTTAGAAGTGGTAATTGCCATGTTCTCAGGTTTTGGGGTTTACGTCTATTATGACGTTGACAGAAACATTAGTTAAGTTGCTCAAAAAAACGTTTGAGTTTATCTTTATCCAGTTTGTCATTACTGCGAACTCCACTACATACATCAAGTGCGAAAGGTGCGACTTGAGTTACTGCTAAAGCGGCGTTTTCGGGTTTTAATCCTCCCGCAAGAAAGATTGGTATTTTTAGGCGATCGCTTATTATCAAGTCCGTTTTAATTCACATCTGACACCAGTTGCAATAATCGCCTTGGAATAAATTCCCAGGCTAAAAAACAAAGTCTGATGAATCAGACTGGGCTTGTTGAGAATGATGCAAAAAGTCCGTTTTCATGGACTGGAAATCTCATTATTTAGATATTGTAATATTTATAATTAGTTACTTAATTAAATAGGTGTAATCTATGACTGGGATGAAAAAAAAGCGTCAATTTAAAACTTTCAGTAAACCTGCTTTGATAAGGCTTGGTATTTTGCTGTTTATTTTATCAAGTGTTGTTAGCTGGCTATGGTTTACATCTTTCCAAATGCCGAGAAATAGCTACAGTGGTGAATTACTTCCTTTAACCGCACAAGAAAAGATTATTCAAGATAATTTACAACGAGATATTAATAAGTTAGCTGTTGAAATTGGAGCGCGTAATTATAATAATTATGAAAATCTGAATGCTGCTGCGGATTTTATAGAATCTTCTTTTAAGGAAGCTGGCTATAAAGTAAATCAGCAAGAATATCAAATAAATAATAAAACTTTTGCTAATTTAGAAGTTGAAATTAAAGGTGTTGAGAAACCCGATGAAATTGTAATTGTTGGCGGACATTATGATACGGCTTTTAATACTCCTGGCGCTAATGATAACGGTTCGGGTGTTGCTGCGGTGTTGGAATTAGCGCGGAGATTTGCAGATGAAAAGCCAAATAGAACTTTACGATTCGTGGAATTTACGAATGAGGAACCACCTTATTTTTGGACTGAAAATATGGGTAGTTTGGTTTATGCGAAGGGTTGTAAAGAAAGGAATGAGAATGTTGTAGCAATGTTGAGTTTAGAAACTATGGGTTATTTTTCTGAGGAAGAAGAAAGTCAAAAATATCCGTTTCCACTGAATTTAATTTATCCTTCTCAAGGTAATTTTATTGCTTTTGTGGGAGATATAAATTCTAGTCAACTTGTAAAAAAGGCTATTGGTTACTTTCGCAAACAGGTAAAATTTCCATCTGAAGGTTTAGCCATTTTTAATCAACTTCCTGGTGTTGGATGGTCAGATCATTGGTCATTTTGGCAGCAAGGTTATCAAGGTATTATGGTTACTGATACCGCGCCTTTTCGCTACAAGTATTATCATACTTTGGACGATATTCCCGATCGGATTGATTATGAAAAATTAGCGCGAGTTGTATCGGGTTTGGAGAAGGTTGTTGGGGAATTTGTTAGTTGAAGATTTGCATCCAGAGCGCCCGCAGGCTCGAAGCCTGGGGCTACAATTACAAAGCCCACCTTCGTGGGCTAAAGATTCCTAGCCCATGAAGGTGGGCTTCGTAAATGTAGCGATACCCTTATAGGGTATTGCTACTAATTATGCAGAGCTTCCGCTTTCTCCTTTCATGACTGCGGCAGAAATCAAATGTGCTAATCGCAATGCTTCGGGTACTTTTCCGCAATCGGTTAATTTTTCTAATACTTTGGCAATGATTTCTGGCTCTTCACCACATACTTGAAATACAAAGGGTAAATATTCGTAAATTGTACCCGCACGCTTTAATAATTCTTGGCGTTTTTCTAAGTTTGGTAAACGACTCATTGCGTCGATAACTGCTTCTAAATCAGGTTGACGACGCATCACGGCGACGCAGGGAAGTTGGAGTTTTTCGGCTAAGGTTGGTAAGTCAACAACGTTAAATCCACCAAAGCCAATTCCGTCGAGCAATACTATATGTAATTGCGGTAAAAATTTGCTGTCAAGTAATAATTTGCAAATGGTTTCTGTGGAATCAAAACCATCTTGCTGTAACTCTCCCCAAACCATTCCTTCAAATCGAGTTGCCGCACAAATTATTCCTGCTAAATTAACTTTTTTATTAGCACCACGAATAAATGGTGCGTCGTCGAAGCCAATTACGCGAATTGTACGGTTTAGTTTGAGGAGAGATTCGAGATTCATGGATTGAGAGAGTTAGGAATTAGGAGTGTAAAGATGTAGCAATGCTGCTTATGTAGGTGATTTAGCAGGAACGGAGTTATGATAAATTGACTTCTAGGATTAGTGTACTATCCTGCAAAAACCAGGGAAACTAAAGTTATTAATGCACGTTATCAGCCGTAAAAAATTACGAGAATTTTGTCGAACACATGGAGACTGCGACGAAGCGCTAGATGACTGGTATAAAATTGCAAGTAAGGCTGAATGGGGAAACTTGATAGAGGTACAAACAGCTTTTCCTCAAGCAGAAGCGGTTGGAAATTTCACAGTTTTCAATATTAAAGGTAATAAATATAGATTGATTGTTAGTATTAATTATGAAAAACAGGTCATCTATGTAAAATATATCTTAACTCATGCACAATATGACAAAGATAAGTGGAAAAATGACCCTTACTATTAATTCAGAAATTTATAGCGAATTACTGTCTAAATATCAACCTCGAATTATTCAAACGGAAGCCGAAAATGAATATTTTTTAGAAGTTGTTGAAGAATTGCTAGCGCGGAAAGATCTTACACCGGAAGAAAATACAATTTTAGACTTATTAGTCAAATTAATTGAAGATTTTGAAGATAAACACTATCAGTTAAATAAATCTACACCTCGTTCTCGAATGCTTCATTTAATGGAAGCCCAGGATATTGCTAAGGAAAGTTTAGTACAAGTTTTTGGTTCAGCTGAGATAGTTGATAAAGCCATCAACGGTGAATTAGAAATAACTTCACAACAGGCTTTAGATTTAGGGAATTTATTTCATGTTGATTCGATTTTATTTTTAAATGAGTAGGTGAGATAATAATAAAATATTCAAAAGTAGGTTTAATAATCATGCAATCACTTTTCTGGACTGTCGAAGAAGTTGCTCGCAGAGCTAAAGAATTTTACGAAAATGGAATTCGCCAACAAGTTGAGCATGGCGATAATATTGGCAAGATGATTACGATTGATGCTGAAACTGGCGAGTACGGAATTGATAAAACTGGTATAGAAACTGCGATGAAGTTAAAGCAGAAAAAACCAATGGCTAGATTATTTACTATGCGGATTGGTTACGATGTTGCTGTCAGTTTTGGTCATGCTCCGATGAACCGTACAGTTAAATGATTTACGGAAGAGTTACTGAAGGTAAAGCAACAATTCCAGTAATTTTTCGTTTACCTTCACAGCCAGATTTTTCTGTGGATTTTGTCATTGATACTGGATTCAATGACTATCTAACGCTACCAATACAAGCAGTAAATATAATGAATCTTCCTATATATTCGAGTATTTCTGCAAGATTAGCCGATGGTAGCGAAACTGTATTATCTGTACATTCAGCAACTATTATTTGGGATGATGTAGAAAAAGTAGTTCCTGTTTTAGCTTCTGGTTATAAACCTTTATTGGGAGTTGCTTTGATGGAAGGATATCATTTAGAGATTGATTTTGAAGAAAATGGTTTGGTTTCGTTGGAAAAAATATCGTCTGTGATGTGATAGATGTCAAACCGTCATTGCGACGAAGGAAGCAATCTCAACACCTCAACTACCAAGGAGTGCGATCGCCACCCTGTATTCGACTCGCAATGACAGTTCCAAAAATCGGGATTCTACACTTCACAAAATATCACCCGAAAAACCACCTTTTCAATTCTCCTAACAAAGAATCATCTTGCTGTTATTTTCCACGTAAATATTCTAGATTTCTCCGAAAAGTCAACGTATTCGGGTGATTTTTACCCAAAACCCGTTCCGCAATCTCCAAAGCTTGGATATAAAGTGGTTCTGCTTGTTCGTAATTTCCTTGGGAACGGTAAAGTTCAGCTAAATTGTTCAAACTGGTTGCAACCAGGGGATGATTAACTCCGAGTAGCTGTTTATATAACTCCAAAGCTTGGAGATACAGAGGTTCTGCTGCTTCGTACTTTCCTTGGGAACGGTAAAGTTCAGCTAAATTGTTCAAACTAGTTGCAACGTCGGGATGATTTTCTCCGAGTAGCTGTTTATATAACTCCAAAGCTTTGAGATACAGAGGTTCTGCTGCTGTGTACCTTCCTTGGGAATAGTAGAGTGCAGCTAAATTGTTCAAACTGCTTGCAATGTGAGGATGATTGACACCTAAAAGCCGTTCCGCAATCTCCAAAGCTTGGAGAAACAGAGGTTCGGCTGCTTCGTACCTTCCTTGGGAACTGTAGAGTTGAGCTAAATTGCTCAAATTGCTTGCAACGTCGGGATGATTTTCTCCGAGTAGCTGTTTTCTTAACTCCAAAGCTTGGAGATAAAGAGCTTCTGCTGCTTCGTACCTTCCTTGAGAATAGTAGAGTAGTGCTAAATTGCTCAAACTCATTGCAACGTGAGGATGATTTTCTCCGAATAGCTGTTTATATAACCCTAACGCTTGAAGAAACAGAGGTTCTGCTGCTTCGTACCTTCCTTGGGAATAGTAGAGTAGTGCTAAATTGCTCAAACTCGTTGCAACTTGAGGATGATTAACTCCGAGTAGCTGTTTACATAAATGCAAAGCTTGGAGGTAAAGAGGTTCTGCTGCTTCGTACCTTCCTTGAGAATAGTAGAGTAGTGCTAAATTGCTCAAACTCATTGCAACGTGAGGATGATTTTCTCCGAATAGCTGTTTGTATAACTTCAATGCTTGGAGGTACAGAGGTTCTGCTGCTTCGTAACTTCCTTGGGAATAGTAGAATTGAGCTAAATTGTTCAAACTGGTTGCAACTTCGGGATGATTTTCTCCGAGTAGCTTTTTTCCTAATTCCAAAGCTTGGAGGTAGAGAGGTTCGGCTGCTTCGTACCTTCCTTGGGAACTGTAGAGTAGTGCTAAATTGTTCAAACTAGTTGTAACACCGGGATGATTCTCTCCGAGTAGCTGTTTGTATAACTCCAATGATTGGAGAAACAGAGGTTTCTGCTGCTTCGTACCTCCCTTGGGAATAATAGAGTTGAGCTAAATTGTTTAAACTCATTGCAACGTCGGGATGATTTTCTCCGAGTAGCTGTTTGTATAATTCCAATGCTTGGAGAAACAGAGGTTCGGCTGCTTCGTACCTTCCTTGAGAATAGTAGAGTTGAGCTAAATTGTTCAAACTCAATGCAACGCGGGGATGATTTTCTCCGAATAGCTGTTTGTATAGCTCCAATGCTTGGAGGTACAGAGGTTCGGCTGCTTCGTACCTTCCTTGGGAATAGTAGAGTTGAGCTAAATTGTTTAAACTCATTGCAACGCGGGGATGATTAACTCCGAGTGGCTGTTTGTATAACTCTAATGCTTGGAGGTACAGAGGTTCGGCTGCTTCGTACCTTCCTTGGGAATAGTAGAGTTGAGCTAAATTGTTCAAACTGGTTGCAACGTCGGGATGATTTTCTCCAAGTAGCTGTTTTCTTAATTCCAAAGCTTGGAGATGCAGAGGTTCGGCTGCTTCATACCTTCCTTGGGAATTGTAGAGATAAGCTAAATTGTTCAAACTGGTTGCAACGTCGGGATGATTTTCTCCTAAGCGAGATATGACTGCTGAAACACATTGCTGACACCAGGGTTCTGCTAATGCATATAAACCCTGTCCCTTGTAAAATCCAGCTAAACTAGTAAAAGCCAAAAGTAAATTTTTATTGCTGAGTGCATCGGTTAAGTTTTCGGTGACTTCTGTTAAGTGGGGAATAGCTGTTTTTACTGAGTTGATAAAATCTATGGTTGGTGTATCGGGAATTGTTTGAGCAATTTCGATAAAAGTAGTGATAAATGCTTGTTTGATTTTGTCAATATCAGAATCTACTGTTAATTTTACTTTTAAAAATTCTCGAATTAAGGGATGTATTTTGTAATAATATTCTTCATCTTCTTCCAAACACTGTACTAAGTGACGTTGGTAAATTTGCTCGATTCCTAACTCAACCACAGATTCATTCCAATTGAGGTGTTGAGTCATGGAATCTGCCCATTCCCAAGCAAAAATATCGGCTGCAAATAAACTTAATAAACTTGCAATTTGCTGTGTTTGCGGATTCAATTCCACCCAACTAATTTCAAATGCTGCTAAAACCCCACGCTGTGCTGTACTTAGAGTTTTGTACTGAGGATTTAATGCTTCTTGATGCAGTCGCTGCTGTTTCAACTGCTCTAACATTTTCGCTAAGGTGAAATGGGGAGGTTTTTTAACTATATATCGTCCAACTAATTCTATTCCTAATGGTAAATATCCCAACCATTGACATAATTCTTGGGCTGTTGCGAACTCCTTATTTACTTTCTTTTCACCAATAATATTAATTAATAACTGTAATGCTTCTTCTAGTGACAGCACATCGAGGGAAATTTCCTCAATATTAGTGTCAATATTTCGCAATCGAGTTGTCAGCAAAATTCGGAAGCGATTATTTGCGGGAATTATTTCAGAAAACTCTTCTAAATTCGTCACATCATCCAAAACCACCAATACTAAACCCTCGGATGGTTGCCAATTTTGCCAGCACCAAGCTACTTGTTGATGCAGTGTCAACACATTCCCATGAAAATCCTGCTGGGGAACTTCTAAACCCATTTGTAGCTGCACAAATTGAATAATCCCCGCTGCTATATTCCCATTTCTGGCATTTAACCAACAAACTCCACCAGGATAATCATTTGTATGTTCCCTAGCATATTTTACCGCTAATTCGGTTTTTCCCACACCACCCATTCCCGCAACAGCAGAAATTACTACGGTGTTATTTTTTCGGTGCAATTTTTCATTAATTGTTGCTAATTCTTCACTGCGTCCGACAAAATGAGGAATACAGGGATAGGGAATATGTTTAATAACAGATACAGTTTTTTGTGGTGGGTATGAAATAAAAGTATTACCTTCAATCTTATTATTTCCACTTTGTACATTTATGCCTTGGAAATTTTTTTCTGTCATTTTAAATAAATTTTAATGATAATTTTAGGACTCATGCACATCGTAATCAATGGTTTGTTTTTCCTCTAACTGTCGGAAGACGTAGCACTGCTACGTCTCTACAAACCGTCAGATTTTGTGAGAAAGAGGTTAGGGATAGGTTATGTTTTATTTTCCGAAGCTAAAAGTGTTATTACTAATAGTATTATTTCCACCTTTAATATTTATTCCTTGCCAATTTTCATTAACAATCGTGGGATTTTGCGTTTTTAATTTCTGAGCTAATTGATTGAAAGCCGTTGCTAATTCTGTATTGTTATTAGCTTTTGCTTCTACTTCTTTACCTAATACTTCCAATGCTTTTTGTAATTTCGGTTGATTTTTAGCAGTATCCTCCACCATTTCTACTAATACTGCTTCGCCGATATTTTCTCGTTCTTTCGGAGGTAGCGCCAATTTTTCGGCTGTTTCTGGTGATATTGTCTTAAGTTCCTCAAAAGCGGTATCGTAAGCTTTGCTGATACCCCAATCAATCAACTTTTCACCTAAAAAAAGAAGTAAGGCGATCGCACCAGTTGTCAAAGGTTCCATAAGTAGTTTTAAAAGAAGGTAATTTCACTACATGATACATAGATGAGTATAAATATTCCGTAATATATCAGTAATTATTGAGTATTTACCCTGATATGGTAAAAATTTATGTATTCTATTTATGACCAATTACAAAAGTAATTATCGGTGTGAATTGAAATATAGGGAGACGTAGCACTGCTACGTCTCTACATAAATGCCGGTTATCTAACAAAATTTTTTCCCTTCCCCATGATGTTGTACGATAAAAAAATATAAAACCCGGTATCTTGACCGAGTTACCGTAGATTAAAGAGGAAAACAACAGATGGGGCTTTGGCGCTTCGTTGCCCGTTTGACGAAAAGGGGTGGAATCAAAAATTTTGTTTTATTATTTTTGTTGGGTTTAAGTTTAAGCGTTTCGCTGATATCTTGTAGTGCGTCGAATGCTCAAGATTCTAAACGAGTAGATTTAACGCTGGTTTCCTATGCTGTCACCAAACCAGCCTATAGAAAAATTATTCCGCAATTTGTGCAGGAGTGGAAGCAAACACACAATCAAACGGTGCGTTTTTACGAAAGTTATGGGGCTTCCGGCGCTCAAACCCGTGCTGTAGTTGATGGTTTGGATGCTGATGTGGTGGAGTTGGCTTTGGCTTTGGATATGAAGAGAATTGAAAAAGCTGGGTTGATTCAACCGGGATGGGAAAATGAAGCGCTTAATAATAGTATTGTGACTCAATCTGTTGCGGCTTTGGTAACTCGTAAAGGTAATCCCAAACAAATAAATAATTGGCAAGATTTAACAAAAGACGACGTTAGCGTCATTACCGCAAACCCCAAAACTTCCGGTGTAGCGCGGTGGAATTTCTTGGCTTTATATGGTTCCAAAATAGAAACTGGCGCAAAAGATGCTCAGGCTTTAGATTTTACTAGCAAAGTTTATCAAAATGTACCAATATTACCCAGAGATGCACGCGAAGCCAGCGATGCATTTTTTAATCAAGGGCAAGGTGACGTTTTAATTAATTATGAAAACGAATTGATTTTAGCTGGTTTGAAAGGTAAACCGAGTAATTATATTGTCCCCGAAACAAATATTTTGATTGAAAATCCCGTTGCGGTAATTGATAAAAATGTAGATAAACATGGCAACCGAGAAGTAGCAGAAGCTTTTGTAGAATATCTATTTACTCCCGCAGCCCAAAGAGAATTTGCAAAAATTGGATTTCGTCCAGTAAATCAAGTTGTTAAACAAGAATTTGCTGCTAAATATCCTCCTGTAAAAACCTTATTTACCGTCAAAGAATTAGGTGGTTGGGATAAAGTTCAAAACCAATTTTTTGCTGATAATGCAGCATTTGATGAAATTCAGAAGAAAATTGGAAATGGGGGGTAGAGGGGGAGAGGGGATAGAGGGGGGAGAGGGGGAAGAGGGGGGAGAGGGGGTAGAGGGGGAACATCCCAAATGTTTGAATTTGTAGTGCGAGCATCTTGCTCGCTATATATCCAAGGAACAAGATGCCCCCACTACAGTTGTTTTTATAACCCCTAACCCTTAAATCCTAACTCCTAACTCTTAACTCCCTACTCCCTACTCTTAACTCCCTACTCTCTACTCCCTACTCCCTACTCCTAAGTGATAATTGATAATTGATAATTGATAATTGATAACTGATGAGCGTTGCACAATCTAATTTTCAAAATCCGAAATCTAAAATCCAAAATCCAAAATCCAAAATTCCTCAATTCTCTTTGCCTTGGGGAATTACTATTGGTTATCTAACTATTATGCTGTTGCTTCCGGTGACAGCTTTAGTTTTACAAGCTTCTCAGGTGGGGTTAAGCGAGTTTTGGCGGATTGCTACTAGCGCGATCGCACTTTCTGCTTACAATGTCACTTTTGTGACTGCGTTGGTGGCAACTGCTGTTAATGGTGCTTTTGGTTTATTAATTGCTTGGGTACTTGTGAGATATGACTTTCCGCTGAAGCGTTTTGTTGATGCGGCGATCGATCTACCTTTTGCTTTGCCCACGGCGGTAGCAGGTTTAACTTTAGCTAATGTCTATTCTGAGAATGGCTGGATTGGCTCTTTGCTTGCACCGTTGGGTATTAAAGTTGCTTTCAGTCGCTTTGGTGTGTTTGTGGCAATGCTGTTTATTTCGCTACCATTTATCGTGCGAGCGTTGCAGCCTGTGTTGCAAGAAATGGAACACGATACAGAAGAAGCGGCTTGGAGTCTGGGAGCGTCGAAGTTTCAAACTTTTTGGCAAGTAATTTTTCCACCTTTATTTCCAGCTTTGTTAACAGGTATTGCTTTAGGCTTTTCTCGTGCTGTCGGAGAGTACGGTTTCGATTGTAATTATCTCTTCAAATATTGCGTTCAAAGATTTAATTGCATCGGTGTTAATTTTTCAACGTTTGGAACAATATGATTACGCTGGTGCAACTGTAATTGGAACTGTACTTTTAGGAATTTCGCTGTTAATTTTATTAGCAATTAACTTATTACAAGCTTGGGGAAAGAGGTATCAATAATTAATGGGGGATTGGGCATTGGTAATGGGTAATAGGTAATTGGTAATTATTAACTATTAATTTCTAACTTTTCTTACTATTAACTAACAACTAACAACTATTATTTAATAAATATTGTATGACTAAAAGACTTTTAATTGTCAGTGCTATTACTTACTTAGGATTGGTATTAATTATTCCGGCTGTAAATGTTTTTTATCAAGCTTTTAAAGGTGGTATTGGAGAGTTTTTAGGTTATCTGACGACTGATGATTTTCTGAGCGCGGTAGGGCTTACTTTACTTATTGCTTTGATTGTGGTGCCAGTAAATGCTGTATTCGGACTTTGTGCTGCTTGGGTTTTGGCTCGCAATCGCTTCCCCGGAAGGGCTTTTGTAATGAGTATTTTGGATGTCCCTTTTTCTGTCTCCCCGGTGGTTGCTGGTTTAATGATGATTTTGCTTTACGGGCAGAATGGTTGGTTTGGAGGAATATTGTCAGCGATTAATTTTAAGGTTATTTTCGCTTTTCCGGGAATGGTTTTAGCAACTGCTTTCGTAACGATGCCTTTTGTGGCAAGGGAAGTAATTCCGGTTTTGGAGGAAATCGGTTCTTCTCAAGAGGAAGCTGCAAGTACTTTGGGTGCGAGTCAATGGCAAACTTTTTGGCGGGTAACTCTACCAAATATCCGCTGGGGTTTGCTTTATGGTTTAATTTTGACTAATGCTAGAGCAATGGGTGAATTTGGAGCGATATCTGTGGTATCTGGCAATATTATTCGTAAAACTCAAACTTTACCGCTGTTTGTAGAGCAAGCTTATAAGCAATATGAAACGGAAACGGCTTTTGCTGCTGCGGTGCTACTTGCTTGTTTGGGGTTCGTCACCCTGGTTTTAAAAGAAATTTTGGAACGGAAGACGGCAGCGAGCAGCGAGCAGTGAACAGTTAATAGTTAACAGCCAACAATTATCAATTATCAATGCAAAGTAAACGGTGAATGGCGATCGCGCTAATTATAGGAGATCCAAACCCAATCATTCTCGATCGATCGTGCCCGTGAGGTGCTGATAATTGACAATTGTTAATTGATAACTGCTTATTTGTGCAAGGAATATTAGTTAACTTTTGATTAAGTTATTCTGGACTTTAGATTAGTAATTTTAATCTAAAATCTGTCTTGCAAAGTTGGGGGTGTCGGTTTCCGTCCCCCAAACTTTCCGCAAAAATCCAAAATCCAAAATCTAAAATGGATTTATGCCATTTGATTTTCAATCGCCCAACGGGCTAATTCGGTGCGATTGTGGAGGTTGGTTTTACCCAACATATTGGAAACGTGGCTTTCAACGGTACGCTGGGAGACGTTTAATTCTTCAGCGATTTCTCTGTTAGCCATACCTCTAGCCACAAACTGCACTACTTTTAGTTCTGTTGGAGTTAGTTGAACATCAAAGGGTACTTGGATGCGAGAACCGTTTTCGCCTCCCTTGGCTTGATGTTCTTTCCAACGAATGGTTTGTTTGAGCGAGGATTCAACTTGGGCTACGAGTTCTTCTGGTTCAAAGGGCTTGACCATATATACATCAGCACCTTTATTTAAACCTTTCACTCTATCTGAGCTTTGTCCCTTTGCAGAAAGGAAGAGAACAGGTATCCAACTGGTGCGTTCTGTTTGTCGGACTTGTTCTACAAAGGTGTAACCGTCCATTTCCGGCATCATCACGTCGCAAATAATCATGTCTGGAATGTCTAGCTCTAATATTTCCAGAGCTTCCCGACCATTTTCGGCAGTGACGACTTCATATCCTCGGAATTCTAAGTAGTCTTTTACCAGCAAGATGAGATTAGGGTCATCATCTATGAGCAGTAAGCGTTTATGATCTTTCATGCTGGGTTCTTTCATAGCAGTGGCACTTGTTGCGCGTAGATCCATCAAGGTCTTGAATAGTTATCCTAATTGGTGGATGATTGAGATGTTGTCCTTTTTTTTTCACTTACCTTGCCTTTCTATTGGTGGAACTCTCAAAGGAGATTATCCCCTCCATCGAGATTTCAGCATCAACTTGGCCGAGCCACAGTAAGGATACGTAGAGCAATAGTATCTATAATGCGCTATTATATATCGCTTTGAAAGGTGCGGGTTAAAAACATTCCATAAAATAATAATCCTTTCATGTTCATTCCTGTCAGTATTGGGCGAACATACCGATGAATGAAAATAACCCGCGCCTCATCTATTTTTCTGCTTTTACGTATCCAACTTAATGCTCCCCTCTCGTTTAAGATTTTATTTCTTATTCAGAGAAGCCTTTATGGTAAGGAAAGAATAAAAAGTATCGGTTAGCAAACAATTTGTAAACTTCCAGGGCGTTCTGTTAAGACGCGTTCAATTACTCAGGGGATAAAGGAGTAGTTACCACCTTCCAAAGGCGGGGTAAGCTACTATTATTGTTCTAGAACAACCGCTCCCGCAAGTAGTTGGTTTTTGTTTATCAGAAACCGTCGCCGGTTCTTCCACTTGTACAGAGTCCATTTTGAGCTTAAATAGTCACTTTTTCAAGTATTTCTAAAACTAAAACTAGCAAGACGAGAAGCAGAAATTAGAAATTAAAGCTTAATTTCATAGAAATACACGTAGTTGAATTTTTGACAACCCCAAAGTTTCTGTATAGTTTCTAAGCTGTTTGTAGGGTTCTTTGCTAGTTGTTTTTGGTACTTGAACGCTCGAATGAAACACTGCATCATCACGCATTTAACGGCTTCCTTTTTTCTGTTCTATAACAATTTCTTGGCTTTGCAAATAATGGCGAGCCATATCAAACTCTTCTTCGGAAGTTACATAAAACCCGAACACAAGAGTGAAATTGAGCATTTATACTTAAGTAGACCCATATGAAAGCTTAGTTCGGGAACCCGTACTCTATGAAACGTTGCCATTACACGTCTGGCTTCGCTAAATTAGCACTCAGGAGTCGAGAGTGCTAAGAAGGCAAAAAAAGTTATGGCAGCTGTATCTTTAAGCGTTTCTACAGTAAAACCTTTGGGCGATCGCGTTTTCGTGAAAGTCAACGCATCGGAAGAAAAGACCGCTGGTGGTCTATACTTGCCCGATACTGCAAAGGAAAAGCCTCAAGTAGGTGAAGTAGTAGCAGTCGGCGACGGTAAGATGAAGGATGACGGTGGTCGTCAGTCGGTGGATGTAAAGGTTGGGGACAAAGTTCTTTACTCCAAGTATGCTGGCACCGATATCAAGTTGGGTACCGACGAGTATGTACTGCTTTCTGAGAAGGATATTCTAGCGATTGTTAGTTAGTAGCTAGTCGTTAGTTGGACGGTTGGACGGTTGAGAACAACTAGTAAGAAAGAACTAACCGAAAAAATTTTAGATTTTAGATTTTGGATTGAATTAGGAATGGTTTCAAGCAAGAGCATTTCAAGTATGAAATCATTGCTCCGTCGCTATTCTCACATCATCAAGCCCCTGAATTTATTCACGGTTTGATAAAGATAATCCAAAATCGTAAATCCAAAATCCAAAATTGATTAACGGGCAATAAATAACAACATTTTTTTACAGAAAGTAAGCGAAAGGTACAAGTAGGAAATTATGGCTAAGCGGATTATTTACAACGAAAACGCTCGCCGTGCTTTAGAAAAAGGCATGGATATCTTGGCTGAGGCTGTGGGCGTTACTCTAGGACCAAAAGGTCGTAACGTAGTATTAGAAAAGAAATTTGGTTCACCTCAGATTGTTAATGATGGTGTGACCATTGCTAAGGAAATTGAATTAGAAGACCATGTAGAGAACACTGGCGTATCTTTGATTCGTCAAGCTGCTTCCAAGACTAACGACGCTGCTGGTGATGGAACCACCACCGCTACTGTTTTGGCGCACGCAATGGTTAAAGAAGGTTTGCGGAACGTTGCAGCTGGGGCTAATGCGATTTCCTTGAAGCGCGGTATTGATAAGGCATCTACCTTCTTGGTAGGAAAGATTGCCGAGCAAGCCCGCCCTGTAGAAGATTCTAAAGCTATTGCTCAAGTTGGTTCAATCTCGGCTGGTAACGACGAAGAAGTCGGTCAGATGATTGCTCAAGCAATGGATAAAGTGGGTAAAGAAGGTGTGATTTCCTTGGAAGAAGGGAAGTCCATGTTCACCGAGTTGGAAATTACCGAAGGGATGCGCTTTGACAAAGGCTATATCTCTCCTTATTTTGCAACCGATCCAGAACGTATGGAAGCAAATTTTGATGAGCCTTTCATTCTGCTCACCGACAAAAAAATTGCTTTGGTACAAGACTTGGTACCCGTTTTAGAACAGGTAGCTCGTTCCGGCAAGCCGTTAATAATTATTGCTGAAGATATTGAAAAAGAAGCTTTAGCAACTTTGGTTGTGAAACCGCTTGCGCGGTGTACTTAATGTAGCTGCTGTTAAAGCACCTGGATTTGGCGATCGCCGTAAAGCGATGTTGGAAGATATCGCTGTATTAACTGGTGGACAGCTAGTTACAGAAGATGCTGGCTTGAAGTTGGATGCGACCAAAATAGATATGCTTGGCAAAGCTCGTCGCATCAGCATCACCAAAGACAGCACCACCATCGTAGCTGAAGGTAACGAAGCAGCAGTTAAATCTCGCTGCGACCAAATTCGTCGTCAAATGGACGAAACCGAATCTTCCTACGACAAAGAGAAGTTGCAAGAGCGCTTGGCTAAGTTATCCGGTGGGGTAGCAGTAGTTAAAGTGGGTGCTGCAACCGAAACCGAAATGAAAGACAAGAAGTTGCGTCTCGAAGACGCTATCAACGCTACCAAAGCTGCTGTAGAAGAAGGTATCGTTCCTGGTGGTGGTACAACATTGGCTCACCTAGCTCCTCAATTGGAAGAGTGGGCAAATGGCAACCTCAAAGGTGAAGAATTAATTGGTGCGATGATTGTAGCTCGCGCACTACCTGCTCCTTTGATGCGGATTGCTGAAAATGCCGGACAAAACGGTGCGGTAATTTCCGAGCGCGTTAAAGAGAAAGAATTTAACACCGGCTACAACGCAGCAACCAACGAATATAGCGATATGTTCGCTGCTGGAATCGTCGATCCCGCAAAAGTAACCCGCTCTGCACTACAAAATGCAGCTTCCATCGCGGCAATGGTGTTGACAACCGAATGTATCGTTGTTGACAAGCCAGAGCCTAAAGAAGGTGCTGGTGCTGGTGCTGGTATGGGTGGTGGCGACTTCGATTACTAAGTCGAAGAAAGCTTACTGAAACGTTAATTTACGTTAACTGAATAAAACCCCTATTCTTGTAAACAGTCGTCTCTTAGAGATGGCTGTTTTTTCAGTGAACAGTGAGCAGTGAACAGTTAAGAACCTCACTCTCCTTATCAAAGAGGGAACGATGATAGAGTTAAAACCTATTCTCCTCAACGCAAAACTGGTATATTCGGTAATTTTCATTAAATAATTTATTGTTTTGTGAAGATGGAGGTTTATATAGGAATGCATATTGCTGGGTGGAATAAATTATGGTTTCTGTTTTTGCAACCATGAAAGAAAAATATATGAATTCTGATAGCGATATGCGAAAAGTAACGCATATAAAATGCAATTTGCTTCCTTTTTGCATTAAAAGAACTATTGTACTAGCTATTGAGTTAAGCTTATTTTACGGATGCTTTTGATGTAAAAAATAATTTGTAGCGATGTCAGAATTAATAGATGCTTTAGATAGAATTGTAAATTGGTTGGAAAAACATCCTTCTGAAAAATACGCTTCTGTAGATGTTTTGCAACCGGGATTAAGCTATGAGGAAATTGAGAGAAGAGTTGGTGATTTACCTTTTAAGTTACCGGAGGAAGTGTATGAGCTTTATCAATGGAGAAATGGGACTTTTGAGGGTGAGGAAGAAAGAGCGCAATTTTTTAATGGTTTGACTTTTCTATCTTTGGAAGCAGCTTTGGATAAATATAGTGAACTACTTGAAGAAGCTGAAGAGTTTATAGAAACCGATGATTGCTTTATAGAAGACAAAGATTACAGTGATAAATCCGATTTTTGGGATGTTATGTGGTTCCCTTTATTTTGCTCGATATTTATTGATGAACCCAGTTTTTACTTAGTCAAAGGTGATAGTGAAGGAAATATATATCCCAATATATTTTATGCCAATTCATATGATTATCATTGTAGGGAGTTTAATAATCTTACAGAGATGATGCTGTTGATAGCAAAAAGTTATGAATCAAAAAATGATTTAAAAATAAATAAACCAGCAGCAAGCTATTTTTATCAAATGTCATCATCTCAACCTATGGCAGAATTAAATAATGCTTTAGATAGAATTTTAATTTATTTGGAAGAACATGAAAATTTAAATAGTGCTCGTTTTGAATCTTTACAACTTGGACTTAGCTATGAAGAAATTATAGAAAAAACTCAAGATTTACCTTTTTGTTTACCTAGAGAAGCTATCGAACTTTATCAATGGGATAATGGTACTTGGAAGGAAGAAGAAGCTCATGGGTGTTTCTTTTCTAAGAATCATATATTTATTTCATTAGAATCAGCTTTAGCAATATATAATTTGTATGCGAAATCATGGTTAGAATCTGGGTATAGAATCAATTTTTCATATTTGAATGATGATACTTTAAGATGGCGAAATTATATTTGGAATCAAAGATGGTTTCCTATTATGCAGGATATGGATGAGCAAGGTTTAATTGTAGTAGTACTGGATAAGGAACAGAAAGAAAAAACACCAGTATTAGATATTTTTTGGGAAGACTTTGATGGTGAACCCGATGTTATTTATCCAAGTCTTACTAAAATGATTCAAGCAGAAGCAGAAATATATGAGGCTGGATATTATTTAGCAGATAAAAATAGAGCAATTGATTGCGAAGCAGTAAAATGTATTCGCCAAAAATATCAAGATATACCGATGAGAATTTGGCGGGAGTAGAATTGAGCTTTGCATAAATTATATAAATAATAAAATGCCATCTATAGAAATTATCTGCGTTGCTCAAATTGAACCAATATATTTTACTGATTTACCTTTCCAGATAGAGGTCAATAAAAATTTGATTTCTCATCGAAGCCCTGCTCCTCTTTTTCAGTCTGACTTTGATAAACTCAAGGGTTACATATACCATTTATTAGAAAATGAAGGAATAACAGCATATGAACTACTTGAACAAGGTTGGTATGATGCTTGTGGAAATAGTAATATATTGAAATTCATTGACAAGGTATCACCTGATGTACAGTCTGTACTTAAAACGCTACTGAATTGTTCACCAGTTAAGCAGCTTTTGTTTACTTCAGATTATCAATTTGGACCGGAGATAGTTAAGAGATTTGACCCAATCCCAATTGCTAAATTTTGGAAATTACACGATACTAACAAGATTATATTGAACTCTGCTTACTGGATAACAGAAAGCTAAGAAGTTAGTATGGCAGAAGATAGAATTAAATATACATAATTTGTTTATAATTTATCAGTTAATAAAAATAATGAAACGCGATGAGGTTTTAGCAATTATTGAAAAGCATCGAGAACAATTGCAAACAATGGGAGTAAAATCTCTAGATTTATTTGGTTCAGTTGCACGGAATGAAGCGCGAGAAGATAGCGATGTAGATTTTTTTGTAGAATTTAATCGAGAGGTTGGATTATTTGAGTTGATAAAAGTAAAGCTTTATTTACAAGATATAATAGGTCGTTCTGTAGATATTGGAACCTTAGACACTTTGCGAGACAATTTAAGAGAACCTGTTACTAAGGATGTGATTCGTGCCCTCTAGAGATTGGCGTTTTCGTGTACGGGATATGATGCAAGCTATTAATTCTATTCAGAATCGTGTAGCTAATCTAACATTTGCGGATTTTCAAGCTAACGAGACAATAGCAAAAGCTGTTTTCTACGACTTTCTGATTATTGGGGAAGCAGCAATAAATATTCCTCCTGAGATTCAATTGCGTTACCCTAACATTCCTTGGCGCGTTGTTGCTGATATGAGAAATGTGATGGCTCACGAATATTTTCAAGTTAATCAAAAAATAGTTTGGAATACCATTAAAAATAATCTTTCTGAATTAATGCGGCAATTGGAAGAATCAATTGAAGGGGAAGATTGTTGAACTTTTAATAAAAAACTATCACAAATGTCAGAGTTAACAGTTGCTTTAAATCGAATTTTAAATTGGCTGGAAAAACATCCTTCGGAAAAATACGGTTATAAAGTTTTATAAATAATTATACTTTATACTTAGCATAGTATAAAAAAAGACTTTCATAGTTTATGTCAAGTTTACTTAAAATTACATAATATGCCTTTAACTAACGATTCAATTCTTTGGGCTATCAATTTTTTACATAGTCATTCTGATGGAGATTTATTCCCAAAAATATTAGAAATTGATGCTATCTATGAAATGGCTGATGAGTTTGTTAAGCAAATTGAGAATAAAGATTTATGCTCATTTCCTCCTGGTTCTTGCCGTCGATTTATTGTTCCAAAAGATGAAATTGCCTATCGTCAAGCGACATGATGAAGTAAGAGGTAACGAATACTTTCGGTTTTCTATTTTAAGTCTTTTTACCAAAAATCAGCACATTAATCATCTTTCAAAGCTAGCTAGATGCTATACATCCAGTGAACCATTTGTAAGGAGAGAAATACTTCTTTCGGCAAAACAAAATTTAGCTTTCGATTGGCTTCGAGAGCATAAAGAGAGCTATCCGACAATGGACCCCTTGGCAAAAAATTGCGTATATATTTGGAATTTCAGGATTTCCCAAGGATGAAAAAAAATATTTTTTAAATAGGCATCATTATAACAGACCATTTGAAAATGTTTTAGCTAAATGGGCAAAGAATGCCTAATAATATGAAAGCAGTGGCAAACAACTTAACTCATGCATTTTTCATCAATATAAAGGGCTATACTCATTTTATTAGCCCTTGCGTTCTTAACCTCTTAGCAATTGCCGATTCACCGTGGCTTTGACGTAAATTATCTACATTTTCCAAACGTCTTTGCACATCAGCATCAATATCTTCTTTGTTATCCCAGTAATAAGCTAATGCTGAATGAATTTGACTCATTGTTAAATGGGGATATTGAAAATGCAGTTCTTCAGCACTCCAACCATAAGCATAAACGGATGTAATTATTTCAACTACTTTCATCCTAGTTCCAATAATGAAAGGTACATTATTTTCGTCAAATTCAATATATTTATACCCAGTATTTGTTGCTTGAGTCATTATTAGTATCCATTACTCACAATTTACAGAAGCCTTTGTCAAACTCGCATCAATCAATACCGAAAGCGCATTTTGAGCAAATGTTGCTCCATCGGGTGACTGTTCAATAGTAGCCATCAAACTAGCCCCTCCAATTAGCAGAAGATACTGTTTAGAAAAAGCATCAGGATTCTCTACACCTGCTTCTGCTGCTAATCTCATGACAATTTTACGAATTGATTCACGCAAATCAATTGAAACATGATGGGCTTTATGAGATGCGTCTGCAATTTCCAGCACTGCATTAATAAACGGACACCCCCGAAATCCAGGAGATGCATACCACTCTCGCATAACATCAAATGTTGCTAACAGTTGCTCTTTTGGGGTGTTCCCACGCTCTGTAACCGCTTTCTCAAACCATCCAATCCACTGTTGAGCGCGATACTTTGTCACTTCCTCAATCAATATGTCCTTCGAGGAAAACCAACGGTACAGCGTTCGTTTAGCAATACCTGATTCGGAAATTACTTCGTTAATACCAACATACGGAATTCCTTTTTCATAAAAAAGTTTCGATGCTGTTTCCAGAATTCTCTGCCGAGCAGTACTTGATTCCCCAGTCATAGCTTTTGTTTTAGCGACATAGTAGACAGACTTGTCTGCGTGCATCTATAATACCAGCAAGTTCGGGGAGACAGACTTGTCTCCATTGAAGACAAACTTAAAAATTACTTTCAAGTAAATCTTTCTGGGAATTTAATTATGAATGAAAATTCAAATACAGCTATTGGTTTTCAACTGAATTTTAATAAGTGGAATATTGTATACGTTGCTGTTGTAGTTAGTGCAGTACTAACAGTTGTCAATCTTGCAATTTATGGAGTTGAAAAGCAAGGGATTATTAATTGGCTAGATGCAACGGGAAGAGCCGGGATGATTACTTTTACTGCTGCGTTTGTTGCATCACCATTACACAAGCTTTTTCCCAGTCCTTTTAGTCGATGGCTGCTAAAAAATCGCCGGTTTTTAGGAATTGCTTTTGGATTTCAGCATCTTGTATTTCATCTACCAGCAGTTATCTGGTTTCTGATAATTGCCAAAGCTCCTATTGATGCAATTATCACTGGAGGAATTGGTTTTGTGTTTGTAATTCCGATGCTAGTTACGTCTTTTAATACACCTGCAAAATGGATAGGAGCGAGGAATTGGAAAATTCTGCATACAACAGGAATGTTTTACTTGATGTACGTTTTTATCATCAGTTTCTTTCCTGGAATATCGGGTAATCCGTCGCTTAATCAAGACTATTTAATTAATTACGCTTTGTTGGAATTAGCGTTGTTTATTGCGGTTTTCTTAAGAATCGTTGTATTTATTCGTAAACTAATCAACTTTTATAAAAACAAAAAAACTACTGTTTAACAAACGATATTAGATTGCTGCTACTAAAAAACTTTTGTAAAATATGGAATAGTGCAGTAAATAAAAATTTGGCGAAAATAAAATTTAGATTAATTTCGATAAAAATTTTTCTCAAACAAGTAAATATTTCTGTGCCAACAAAGCAGCAGCAACTCTATCCCGTAGTGACAATTTGCTCAATATTTGAGTAATGTAATTTTTCACAGTACCTATGCTCAAATGCAAGGTTTGAGCGATTTCTTGATTATTTTTTCCTTGTCCCCACAAGTTTTAAAACTTCTAATTCTCTTTCGCTAAGTTGGTTGAGATTTGCGGTTGAAGCTGCATCGGTTGGTTTCAGATTCGCAAATATTTTTGGTGCGATCGCCGGACTTAGTTGAGAATAACCTTGGTAAGCTGCACGGATTGCGGTTGCTATTTGTTCGGAAGGTTTGCGCTTGAGAATATAACCCATTGCTCCAGCTTCTAAGGATTTCCATACGTACTCGTCGTCATCAAAGGTTGTCAAAACTAAGATTCGCATCCAGGGGTAGCGTTGATGAATTTCTTTTGTAGCTGCTACACCGTCACAAATTGGCATTCTTACATCCATTAAAATTACATCTGGTTGCAATTGTTTGGTTAAGGAAATCGCTTCTAAACCGTTGCTTGCTTGTCCAATTATTTCTAAATCTTCTTCTGTGGATAATAAAGTAGCTAAACCCTGACGAAAAATATTTTGGTCATCTACGAGTAATAAACTAATCATCGCGGAATTTCTACTAAAATTTGCGTTCCTTGATTTGGCGAACTTTTAATGTTGAATTTACCGCTTAAACTTTGTACTCGCTCTTTCATTCCCTGTAAACCCGAACCAGAATTTGATGCACTCAAATCGAAACCTATTCCGTAATCTTCTAATTGTAAAATAATCTCTTTAGAATTGTATTTTCCCTGAAAGTTAACATTTGAAGCACGAGCATGTTTTTGGATATTAATTAATCCTTCTTTGACAATGCAATAAATTTGATGGCTGGTAGTAATCGGTAAGTCGGGTAAGTTTATTTCCCATTGAATTTTTAATGTTTGATTGCTTCTCATTTGTTCCATGAGATTAGTTAAAGCGTTATTAAGATTAAATTCGGAATGTCGCATGGTTTTTACAGCATGACTGACATCCTCAATACATTGACCTGAAAGTATTATGGCAGTATCTAAAGCCAAAAAAGCTTTTTCTAAATCGCGATTGCGTAATTTATGAGCTACTTTTAATTGAATATCTAAATTAGTTAAAGTATGTCCCAAAGAATCGTGAATATCGCGAGCAATACGAGTACGTTCTAAATCTGCTGCTAAAATTTCGACTTGTTCTGCTAATTCTTCCGCTCTTTTACGACTTTTGTATTCCGCTAAAACTACGGAGCTAAAGAAAATTACAAGAGCGCTGGCTGCTATGTAAATTCCCAATGAATAAATAGCGATTTTTTCTAAGCTGTAGGAACCATAACCAAATGGTGGTTCAAAACGGAAACCTTGTTCTACTTCTTTGATTTCTGAACTTATTTCGCTGCTAATCCAAGCTATACCCATAGCAATTGTTAAAAACAGCGTTTTTTTATAACCAAGTAAGAAAAAACTTTTAGCAATATAGAGGTATATTAATAAGTCCAAGCTAACATCTATAAAATTAGCCAAGACTATTAATAGCACTGATAAAAATATATAAATTTGTTTTTGCCATCGAGAAAAGTTAGAAGGAGACAAAAAACTTAAAATAATAAAAATGCTGTAAAAAATAAAATTTATAGATAGATTGCTATCTCCAGCGGTGGTTATGACCAGCAAAATATGGATTGCAATAAAAATCCATTCTAAATAACGTAATGTTTGCAAGATAGAAAGAGAAGATTTTGCAACGAGATTCTTATACATATTTATATTTATATTTATTTGATTTTTTGATATTCAAAACCTCACCCTCAATACCTCTCCATATTAAGGAGAGGGAAGCAGGAAGTAGCGTGACATTTTAATAAGGTTTTAATTAGTATTACACTGATTTGAAATCTATTGATATGACCACGGTCATCTTTTTTAATGACTGTGGATTATTTTTAATGCATCATCTCTTGGTTAACATCATGATGAATTGAGAAAAGCATTTTTTTCTTGAGTAGCGATGATGTAATTTAAGGGTAATCAAAATCTCATGTTCGATTCAATATTTTCGCAAAAATCAAATAGCATTGTTAATAATTTTATTAGTTTAGCTTTCAATATCAAAATACCAAAAGTCACACAACCAAAGTTTGACAGCCTTTATGTTTTTGGTGATAGTTTATCGGATAATGGTAATGAATTTACAGGACTTAATTACATTCAGTCAAACCTAAATCCCGACATTGAAATAGATACTCCTTCTCCTCCATATTTTCCAGGTCGTGAATCGAATGGGTTTGTTTGGACAGATTATTTAGCTCAAGAATTGGGCTTTAATTTAACACCAGTTCTTGAATTTGCTGAAGAAAATCCCGTTTCAGAAAATTCTGATGGTGGATATGAAATTATTCCTTCATTTGGAGGGAATACTGCGACTCAAAGCACAAATTTTGCTGTCAGTGGTGCGAGACTTGTAAATGATGATTCAGACCCAGGGGATTTGGTTACTCCTTCGGTATCTACTCAGGTTGATTGGTTTCTCGAAGATTTGGAAGTTAAGCAAACGAAAGCTTCTGAGGATGGACTTTACGTAATTCAAGGTGGTGCTAATGACTATCTATCTGGTGAGTTGTCCGAACCCACGGAAGCTGTTGCTGTTGTAGAGTATGCAATTAAAGATTTGTACGATGCTGGAGCGCGTTATTTTCTAGTTCCTAATGTCCCCGATTTGGGTAATACTCCTCTCGGTAGTATTTTTTCTGATGAAGAAACGACTTTTCTGACAGATGTATCGAATCGACATAACGATTTGCTTGAAACAACTTTAAGGAAGTTAGAGCGAGATTTACCCAATGTTGAGATTGAATCTGTTGATTTTAGAGGGTTAGCTCTTGATGTTACTAACGACCCAACAGCATTTGGTTTAACTAATGGAACTGATTCTTATCTAGTCGGGGAAGCTCCTGATTTTTCTACAACGGGTGAAAATCCTGATGATTATTTCTTTTTTGATTACATTCATCCTACAACTAAAGGACACCAACTTTTAGCTGATGTCGCTGTTGAAGCAACCTATGATTTAGGGACGGGTACAAATCAATCCGATTCGATTGGGGATATTTTTAATAATATTTTGGGGAGCTTTGATTTTGGTAATTACGGACAATTTTGTTTTCCAGGAATAACTGAAGAATTCAGCATATAGTACTCGACTAATTCAAGTTAAATATTATCTGGCTTTTTGATGAGATAAGAAATCAAAAGGTCAGATACTTCTTCTTCAAATTGACTATCTTTAAGAAAACCTGGATGTTCAATGACTGCGGAATGACATAAAGATTCTACAGTATTACTAATCATAAAAACTGTCATTTCTATGTTTTTAGGTCTAATTTTATCACTCCATCTTTGGAGATAAGCTTTTAATAGTTCTGCAATCCGTTCGTCTGTCTTCTGCATTTTCTGCAATTTTTCCGAACGGGGAATTTCTTCATTTAAAACTTGGTGAAGTCTTGGGTTGATTGCATGAGTTGCAATTACTGCTTTTATAAGTACGGGAATTGCTATTTCTAAAGGAGCATCGAACAAATTATTCAAGTGTGATTCTAATAAAGAGGCAACTTCATTACAGTGCTGCTCCATTAATGCCATTATTAGCGATTCTTTATTAGGAAAGTATTGATACAGCGAACCAACACTTACACCCGCTCGCTCTGCAATATGATTGGTGTTGGTTTTTTCGTAGCCTCTCTCAGCCAAAATGCGAGCAGTCGCTTCTAATATGGCTTCAACCGTGATTTGCGAACGTTCCTGTTTTGGCTTTTTACGGGGCTTTTTGGAAGGTTTGGATACCATTAAAATACCTGATTAAAATACGAGTTGTAAATACGAGTGATTGCTCATATTATGAATTATACGAGTAATCGCTCATATTTTTTGATTTCTAATATTTCAACTCAAAAATTAAACTAAAACAATTATGAATTCACATAAATATCGTGTTTTTGTCTGTACAAAGCAACGTGAAACTACAAATACTGAAGGTTGTTGCTGTAATTTTGGTGCGTTGAATATTTATCAAGCATTTAAAGATGAAGTGCTTCGCTTGCAATTAAGCGATAATGTCGAAATTCGTAAATCGGGATGTTTGGATTGTTGTGAATCTGGATCTGTCGCATTGATTTGTCAGTCGAATCGTAGGGATTTATCTTGGCTACCTACTAAATTACGGGTGAAACTAAGAAAACTACTATTTCCCAATCGTTATTTATATGGAAAACTTAATTGTGATGACGTTTCAGCAATTGTAGAAAGTCATCTTGTTAAGGGGAAACCATTGAAACGATGCCAGATTTCGACTTAGCTTGTAAGTTTATTGTTCAATATTCACTCAACAATCCAATAGCCTCTTCACACCAATCAATCCAGTTAGTTTCGTAACGAATACCGCGACGTAGGATTAAATAAATACATTTTTGTTTGTAAGACAGTTGGGAAATGTCAGGAAATTTTTGCTGCTGGATTTGTTTATAAACTGACAACTGCTGCGAATGAATTTGATGATGTCGTTCAATCTCTTGCAGAATAACTGAGTTAGGAACTAATTTCGCTGCAATCACTTTAACTAGCAACTCTTCACGAATTGCCATTGGTTCTGCTGGTTCTAGTAGCCAGCTTTTAAGTTTTTCTATCCCTTTTTCTGTAACTTGATAAAGCTTTTTATTGGGACGACCTTCTTGGGTAATTACTTCTGAAGTAATTGCACCATCTTTTTCTAGTTTTCCTAACTCTCTATATATCTGTTGTTGGGTTGCTTGCCAATAGTAATTACTCGTTTGAGAGAATTTTTTCCATAAATCATAACCACTGTAGGGTTCAGAACCCAATGTTGCCAAAATTGTATGCGCTAGTGACATTTTTTAATTTAGAGTACCTTACTGCTTGACATACTAAATTTGTTGTATATAGTGTAAATAGGATATACAACTTGTTGTGTAAACTATTTTTCTCTGCGATAAAGCCATGAATCAGCAATCTATCTCAGAAGTTCTCGAACGGGAGAAATCATCCCCCTCTCATAGATTCCAGTTATTTTTAGCTGGTTCAATTATCTTACTGGCTGGTGTGGGAATTGGTAAATTTGCTGGTATTGAGTCAAGTAATCCTCCGGTTCAAGCTCAAGCAAAAAAAGCAACACCACTTCCGGTTAAAACAACTAAAATTCAATTAGTTAATAATTATCAAACAACGCAAAGTTATACGGGAGAAGTAGTAGCGAAACGGACTAGCGAAGTTGGTTTTGAACGTGGTGGAAAGTTAGTAGAAGTCTTGGTGGATGACGGAGATAAGGTTCGTAAAGGAGCGGTATTAGCGAAATTAGATACAGCGAATTTACAAGCACAACGTCAGTCTTTGGTTGCTCAAAAAGCACAAGCAGAAGCGAAACTGGTAGAACTGAAAAACGGTGCTAGAAAAGAGCAAATTGCAGCAGCGAGAGCTAGAGTTCGGGATTTAGAAAAACAATTAAAATTAGAACGGTTGAAGAGCAATAGACGAAAATATCTTTACGAGCAGGGAGCGATTTCTAAGGAACAATTCGATGAAGTTGCTTTTAATTCTCAAGCTTTATCGGAGCGTTTGAATAATGCTAGAAGTGGTTTGGAAGAATTGGTCAACGGGACTCGTTACGAACAAAAAGCAGCGCAAAAAGCAGCAGTTGACCAATTATCGGCTGAAATTACCAATTTAGATATTACTATTGCCAAAAGCATTTTGAAAGCTCCTTTTTCTGGGACAATTGGACTTCGTTCTGCTGATGAAGGGATGGTGATTGATGCTGGTAAATCGATAGTACGTTTAGTTGAAGATAGTAAACCAGAAGTAAAAATCGGGGTTCCGATTAATATTGCGAGAAAATTAGTATCTGGTACTCAGCAAGAATTAGAAATTGGGGGAAAAAACTATTCTGCTAGAGTAAAGTCAATTTTACCGGAAGTTGATGCAGCTACTCGAACTCGGACGGTTATTTTACAGTTAGAATCAACTGCAAAAGTTTCTCCAAGAGAAATTGCTCGTTTCAAAATTGCTCAAAACGTCGCGACTGAAGGTTATTGGCTACCGATTACAGCATTAGTAAAAGGCGATCGCGGTTTGTGGTCATGTTATGCGGTTATTGATGAAAATGGTAATTCAAAAGTCGAACGTAGATTAATAGAAGTATTAGAAACTGATGGGAAAAGAGTTTTAGTTAGAGGAACAATTCAAGCGGGAGACGCGATTGTTATTGATGGTACTCAAAGACTTGTTCCGGGACAATTGGTGAGTAAAGGAAGTGGGGAGTAGTAAGAAGAACTTTAATAGTATTATGAATTTTCTCCTAACTGACGTTTGAGTTGAGCAATTTCTTTCTCAACATTAGCTAATCTTTCGACTATATTTAAACGTTCTGAATCAGCAGATTGATGATAACCATAAAACTGATTAAATTTTTCTCTTTGGTCTACTGTTAATTTAGCTACTTCTACAACTAAATTTCTGATTTCGTCTTTTAAACTACTGATATCTTCTCGGTCGTTTCTAATTAATTCTGCATTTTCTTGAATATAGGACTCCAACCTAGCTATATTATCTGTATTTCTAATTTGACTTTCCTGTATCTGTCTTTGAACGGCTAACATTTGTTGAATAGTGTTTTGAATTTCTTCTGGTGTCATAGTTAGTTGTAATAATCTTATTAATTAATTCTATCAAATTTTAAAAGATAAATATAGTAACGCATTATTTTTAAAACTTTGATTGGTGCGTTACGGCAATGCCCAATTCCCTATCCCCAATGCCCAAAATACGATGTTTACCCTATTCTATCGAAATTCTCGCTTACTAATTCTAACTATTATCTTAATTGCTGTTTGGGGAATTTCTTCTTATTTCACTTTACCAAGATTAGAAGACCCAGAATTAGTTTCTCGTACTGCTGTAGTTAGTACTTTTTTTCCTGGTGCTGATGCAGAAAGGGTAGAAGCTTTAATAACTGAAAAAATCGAAGAGAAACTGACAGAAATTGAAGAAATTGATAATTATAAATCTACTTCCCGTACTAGTAGCTCTATTATTACTGTTAATTTACAAGATACTGTTAGCAAACAAGAAGTAGATTCGGTTTGGACGCGGATTAGAAATAAACTTGATGAAGTACAAATAGAGTTACCAGCTAATATTATTGAGCCAGAATTAGAAGCAGCAAAAGTAAAAGCCTATGCTTTAATTGCTGGTTTGACTTGGGAACAGGATGATAAACCTAATTATGCAATTTTACGTCGGCAAGCAGAAGTTTTTAAAGAACGTTTAGAAGCAATATCGGGAACTGAAGAAGTAGAAATTTTTGGTGAGCCGAAAGAGGAAATTATTGTCGAAATTAATCCCGAGGCTTTGGCTAGTTACAATTTAACAGCAAGAGAATTGTCACAACAAATTTCTCAAAGTGATTCTAAGATTTCAGCAGGACAATTACGCGATAAAGATAATAATTTATTAATTCAAGTTGCGGGAGAACTGGATACTTTAGCAAGAATCAGACAAATTCCGATTAATTTTGGTAGTCAAGGTCAATTTGTGACTTTACAAAATATCGCTACTGTTAGTAAGGGAATTAAGGAACCATTCACCGAAATTGCATTATTTAACGGTCATCCTGCTGTTGCTTTAGCGGTTCACGTTCAGTCGGGAAGCAGATTGGATTTATGGTCGAAAGTTGCTGAGAAAAAGATAGCTGAATTTCAATCTGAATTACCTAGCAGTATTGGTTTACCGATTATTTTTGCTCAAAGTAGTTATGTTGAGGAAAGATTAAATAGCTTAATTTCTAATCTCTTATTAGGTGCGGCTTTAGTATTTGGTGTAACTGTAATGATGATGGGTTGGAAGAGTGCTTTAATCGTTAGTTCTGCTCTACCTTTATCGGTATTTATGGTGTTTGGTTGGATGAATTGGTTAAATATTTCCCTGCATCAAATGTCGATTACGGGATTGATTGTTGCTTTGGGAATTTTAATTGATAATGCAATCGTGATGGTAGATGAAGTACAAAATGAATTACGCAAGGGACTGAAAGCTAAGGCAGCGATAAATCATAGCATTCAAAATTTAGCAATTCCCCTATTAAGTTCGACATTAACAACTGTTTTAGCATTTTTACCAATTGCATTATTACCTGGGGGTGTAGGGGAATTCGTCAGCACAATTGCGATTACCGTTATTATTGCTGTCTGCTGTTCTTTGTTTATTTCGTTAACGATTATTCCTACTTTTACTGCTCAATTACATCGGTATCGGGATAGTAAACAAGACAATAGCAAAAATCGGTCTTGGCTAGAAAATGGTATTTTTATTCCAATTTTAAATCAGTTGTATCGACGTACAGTAAAATTCACAATAGCTAAACCAGTTTTATCAATATTCCTAGCTTTATTAATTCCAATTATCGGTTTTATTCAAGCTGGTAGTCTCGAACAACAATTTTTTCCCGCAGCAGATAGAGATCAACTGCAAATTCAACTAGAGTTACCTGCTTCAGCTTCTTTAACAAAAACTCAAAATTTAATTAAACAAGTTCGCCAACAAATTATAGATAATCCAGAAGTTAATGATGTTCATTGGTTATTAGGTCGCAGTATTCCCCGTTTTTACTACAACTTGACTGGTGGAAAACAGCAACAATCTAATTACGCTCAAGCATTAGTACAATTAAATTCTCTTACTTCCAGCGAGCTAACCAAAAAATTACAAACCGAACTAAATAAAACATTTCCTTCAGCAAGAATTATTGTTAGACAATTAGAACAGGGACCTCCTTTTGCTGCACCAATTGAAATGCGGATTTATGGTTCTAATTTGGAAACTTTGCAATCATTAGGAGAAAAAGCTAGACAATCTTTAGTACAAATTGAAGATATTACTCATACCCGTGCGAGCTTGGATGAAATTCAACCACAAATAGAATTCCAAATAGATGAAGAACAAGCACGTCTAGCAGGATTAAATCGGACAACTATTGCTCAACAATTGGATAATTCCTTAGAAGGTGTAATTGGTGGTTCAATATTAGAAGGAAACGAAGAATTACCCGTTAGAGTTCGTTTGGGGAATCAAGAAAGAGGAAATTTATCACAAATTACTTCCTTAGATTTATTAGCAAATTCGAGTATTAATAGAAAAGGAAATAATCCCCTCGCTGCTGTTCCTCTTTCTTCCTTGGGTAAAGTTGAACTAAAACCAGAACTTGCTCAAATTACTCACTATAACGGACAAAGAGTTAATACAGTTCAAGGTTTTCTTAATGCTGGAGTTTTACCAGCAGAGATTTTAAATCAATTTCAAGCCAAATTAGAAAATAACAAATTTACCTTACCTCCCGGTTACAAATTTGAATTTGGTGGAGAGCAAGAAGAAAGAAACGATGCTGTAGGTGGTTTAGTTTCCACCGTAGGAGTTTTGATTATTCTGATGATAGCGACATTAGTACTTTCCCTGGGTTCGTTTCAACTTGCAGGTGTTATCGGAATAGTTGCGATCGCATCATTTGGTTTGGGTTTATTTTCCATCTGGTTATTTGACTATCCCTTCGGTTTCAACCCAATTATCGGTTCGGTGGGTTTAATTGGTGTTGCTGTTAACGACTCGATTGTCGTACTCAGCGCGATTTCCAATCATCCCATAGCAAAAACCGGGAATCCCAAAGCAATTCAAAAAGTAGTTTTACACTCGACTCGTCACGTACTAACGACAACACTAACAACCGCTATCGGATTTGTTCCATTATTGTTATCTGGTGGGGAATTTTGGCCACCTTTAGCTGTGGCGATCGCCGGTGGTGTGGTTGGTGCGACTTTGCTTGCTCTTTATTTCGTTCCTGCTGCTTATTATTTGATTAAAACTCGGTTTGGGAAGAATCGGGTTTCAATGAGTAAGATGGTGATTCATAAAGTTAAGCAGTGAATATCGCAGGGAACGAGATTTATGAAGAAAGATTTGTCAGTTTCAATTCTAAAGGCAAATATGTATGGTTTTATTGCAACACTTCCATCTATTCTAATTTTAGTTGAACTAAGTATTTATGTATGGGAATGGGGTAATTATCTTGATAATTTATTGAGTTTATCTTTTCAAAATATTCTTTTATTAACCTTGGTACTTTTTATAGAATATATACTTCATGTATTAATTCAAGGACGAACCTGGAAATTTTTTGGAAACACGACAGCAAATGCTATTAAATATAGTATTAATAGGTCAAATAGAGCAATTTATGTATATTGCAAAGAACCAATAGAGCTTAAAACTTATAGGTTAGGTATAGTCATGCCTGTTATTATAGTAGGGCTTCTACCAACACTTTTAGGAATTTTGATAGGCAATCCTTTTATTTTTTTATTTGGTTTATTTGGTATAGTATTCGCAAATGAAGACATTGCAGTTCTGTGGTTATTGAGAAATGTTAAAGCTGGTTTGCTAGTTGAAGACCATCCAAAAAGAGCGGGATGTTACGTTATAGATAGCTGAAAAAGTATTCATGCTATGAATCAACTAACGCTTTCCGAAAAATAATCTTATCATCACCAGCTTTATAATAATCCCGAATTCTCGCTTCTTCTTCATACCCTTGTTTACGATAAAACTTCCGTGTCATCTCAAAATTTGGTAAACCAGAAGTTTCCACCAATAACAATCTTTCCCCTTGCTCTGTTAAAGTTTTCTCAACATAATTAACTATTGCAGAACCATAACCTTTCCCCTGAGACTTGGGATGAACTGCAATAAAATACATATTATAAACACCTGAAGCATATTGTTCCGGAGCAAAATACGCTACTCCCACCACTCCACCATCTTCACAAACAACCCAATCATGACCTTCACCAAGACTACCTTCAAAATATCCAGCTAACATACCACCAAGTTCTTCAAGTTCTTCCCCTTCAAACAAACCAATTGCTTCAGCTAAATTCATTATTGTATCGGTATCATCGGGTTTAGCTTGTCGAATTGTTGCTGTGGTAATAGTCATAGGTTTTAGTTTTAGTTTGAATTGAACAATACTACACGAAATATTCAATCCTGCTGAAACGTCCGAATTAAAAGTCCCGTTTGTTTTGCTAGTTCACCAATCTTCATAGCTTCACACATCATCGCTTCACCAGAGAAATACGGTTGATGAATTCATCCTAGAAACCTGACATAACGTGATGAGCAAGGGGTGATTCTGTAAAAATTTAGTAGAACCCATGTACTATTGGCTTGATTAAGCTTATTATGTAAACGGTTGTTATTATCACAAAGCAGTTTAACAATGTCCGATTTAACAAACGCTCTAGACCGAATTTTAGATTGGTTCCAAAACAATAAACCTTCTACTATTGATTCTCTACAACCTGGATTAACCACCGAAGAAATAGAATCAAAAGTTAAAGATTTACCATTTCGATTAACTCAAGAAGTTTACGAACTTTATCAATGGAGAAATGGGATGATTGATGATGGAAGTTGCTTTTTTAGGTATTATCGCTTTCTTCCTTTAGAAGAAACAAACCTTTGTGAAGAAGCTTGGGGTTTATCGCTCCCTTTTGGTTGGTTTCCCCTGTTTGAATTTGAGGGAGAATTTTTTGCAGCAGTTGGTGCTGAAGAAAATACAGAAAATTCGCTTATTTTACATACATATGAAGGAATAGATATAATTTACAGAAGCTTGACTAATATGATGCTGTATATTGCAGAATGTTATGAAACAGGTGTTTATTATATAGGTGAATCAGGAGAACTAGAAGAAAATAGAATCGCAGCAAAAAATATCTTACTAAAATATAATCCAGAATTTCATTCTATACTTGAAGCTAGAACGGAGACTGTTAATAATCTTGATGGTTCTCAAGTAATAAATAAATATCATCCAGAGAGCAATATTCTTTTAGAAAGTAGAATTATAGATAGAAAAGGTCATACTATTGAATCAAGTCAATACTTTAAAGGAAAATTATATGAACGTATCATATATAATCGCAAAATTGAAGGATTTTATGATTATATATGTGAAGAACAATGGTTTAATGATTATGAAAAATATGAAAAATTTACGGTCAAATATCAATATAAATGTGTCGCTCCAAAAATAGAAAGAAAATATATCAATGGGGTATTAAAAAAAGAAATTATTCATCCTGACAAAAAACGCGATAATTTATTCTTAGTATTCGCTTTATTTTTAAGTATTTTTCAATTTATCTTCAGCATCTTGTTTTTCATATATAATTCACTAAGGTATAAACAACAAAACAAAAATAATGCACCCCTGAATTAGTTCGTTTATAACGAGATGTACTGGTTTTTAAAAACCGCAGAGACGCAAAGTACGCAGAGGAAGAAAAGAGAGAAAGAGATAGTTAATTATTAACTGATAACTGTTTACTGTAATTCCACCATTTCCCGAATATTCCCTTTGACTCCACCAACACCTTGACGAAAATCTCTATCTTGCTGACTAATTAACATTGGTAATCCACCTTTAGCAGCTAAAACAATTAAAGCGCTGCGATTAATTTCTTGTCCTGGTAAACATTGAAAACGGAATTTCTGCAATAACATTGCTAATACAATCTTAATTTCCATCATCGCAAATCCCGCTCCAATACATTTACGAGAACCAGCGCTAAAGGGATTGTATTGAAAGTTATCAACTTCTAAAGTTTCCCAACGTTGGGGATTAAATTTTTGAGGTTCTGGGTAAATTTCGGGATTTTTATGAGTATGATAAATGCTCACCCAAACTTCGGTTCCTGTTGGTAATTCGTATCCTTCTAAAACGGTTTGTTGGGATGTAACCCGAGCATTCCAAGGTACTGGTGGTAATACCCGCATACTTTCTTTAATTACTTGCTCTAATAATGTTAATTGCTGTAATTGTTCGATTGTGGGTGCTTTTCCTTGTAATACTCCATCGAGTTCATCAAGTAAATCAGCAGCAATTTGTGGATGTTGGGAAAGTAAAAATAATGTCCAATTTAAAGCATTAGCGCTGGTTTCGTGTCCGGCAGCAAATATTACACTGACGTGTCCGAGTAATTCATCTTCGCTCAATGTCATTCCGGTTTCAGCGTCTCGTGCTTTAATTAACATCGAAAGCACGTCTCCGGTATCGCTATCTGAAGCTTTTCGAGAGCGAATTATCTCTCTCATATCCTCATCTAACTCAGTCATTAAATTCATCATTCTGTAGAAAGGTAAACCAGGTAAATCGAAAGGTAAAACCATTGTTATCGGATTACCTAATAAAATTCCAATTTTTTGTAAAAGTGCAGCGCTTTTACTACCTTTTTCTCCAATATCAACACCAAATAATGTCTTGGAAGCTATTCTTAATGTCAATATTCGCATTAATTTGGCGATATTTGTGACTTGATTAACTTCTATTTGTTGACTAATTGATTCCGTAATTTCTGTGAAAGTGTTGCAGTAAGACTCGATATGTTTTTGATGAAAAGCTGGCATTAATAGCTGACGATGACGACGGTGTTCGTCACTATTTACACCAAATAATCCCACACCAAAATGTTTTAAAGGCTCCGTTCTGGGAGATTCATTTCGTCTGCTATAAAGTCCACCAGTTAAAGGATATTTATGATAAATTTCATGTTGGGTTGCCACCTTTTGGACATTTGCAGCCCCATAAGTAAATACAGTACCGGGACAATTCGGTAGGGGAGAGTAAAGATTAGTTCCACCACCACGAGCAAGGGAAACTAGATTGCCATATTTTTGAAATAGCTGACTGGTAAAACCCAGAGAATCTCCAACAAATTTTGATACTAATATAGTGCGTCCAAATAATGGTAACGTTTTTGGACTGGGAACTGTTAATTTAGTCATTGTAAAAGGATTTACTGTAATTAGATGAATGCTAGTATCACAGTGAGATTTTTAATGTTTGTATTTGACTTTTACCTCTCCTTAATAAGGAGAGGGATGTCCGCAAGGACAGGGTGAGGTAAAATTTGTATTGCATCTCCATAAATTCTATAAATGAATTTCACCACACCCTTATACAACCTCAACCCTTTAACTCGTTTCTCGGATAAAGCCGAAAACTACACAAAATATCGTCCAACTTATCCAGATGCAGTTATTGATAAAATCCTAGAAAACTTCACCTCACCAAATCAAATTCTAGCAGCCGATATTGGTGCTGGTACGGGAATTGCTGCGCGTCAATTAGCCGATAAAGGTGTAAATGTAATTGCTATCGAGCCAAATGCAGCGATGAGAGAAGCGGCTGAAAAACATCAAAATGTTGAATGGAAAAATGGAAGTGCAGAAGAAACTAATTTACCAGATGCATCGGTTGATTTAATAACTTGTTTTCAAGCTTTTCACTGGTTTCAACCACAACCAACTTTATTAGAATTTAAACGGGTTTTGAAACCACAGGGAAGATTAGCAATTATATTTCAAGATTTAAATCGGGATGATAAATTTACCCAAGATTACTGGCAAATAATTAGTAAATCCGCAAATAATCGTCCACCAACAGACTTTAGCTCTAAAATTGAACCCGTGAGAAAAAGTTCGGATTTTGAATATATTGATTGCTATAAATTTCCTTATCAACAAGAATTGGATTTACCAAGTTTAATTGGTCTTGCTAAAAGTGTTTCGTTTATATCTTCCGAAGAAACAGTACAAAAACAACTTGCTGACGATTTAGAAGATTTGTTTCAGCGCTTTTGTAATTTAGATGGTTTCGTTTATCTTGTTTATCGTAATAGCGTACATTTGGCGACCATTACATAAATATATTTTACCTCACCCCGCCTTCGGCACCCCTCTCCTTGATAAGGAGAGGGGAAGGGAGTTCCATACACCCCTCTCCTTGATAAGGAGAGGGGAAGGGGGTGAGGTTTACCGAAGTGTTTATATTATTTGCAAATGACCGAAACTAACAAACAATCAACACCATTACATACACTCAATCCCCAAAATCGATTCTCCGATAGAGTCGAAGATTACGTAAAATATCGTCCCAGCTATCCGAAAGCAGCGATTGATAGAATCCTAGAAGATTTTACTTTACCAATTACAGCAGCCGATATCGGAGCAGGTACGGGAATTTCTTCACGATTGTTAGCTTCGAGGGATATTAAAGTAATTGCTATCGAACCAAATCCCGAAATGAGAAACGCTGGGATTAGAGATAATACATCTTCGGTGGAATGGAAAGATGGAACCGCAGAAAATACCAATTTACCCGATAAATCAGTTGATTTAGTAACTTGTTTTCAAGCGTTTCACTGGTTTACTCCCGAACCAACTTTAGCGGAATTCAATCGGATTCTTAAACCATCAGGTAAATTAGCGGTAGTGTGGAATTTTCGCGATGAAAACGACGAATTCACAGCAGAATATAGTCGAATTGTTCGCGAAGCATCAAATAATCATCCAGCAGAATCGAAGATGAAATCGGTGGAACCTTTAACAGAAACAACTCATTTTCAAAATTTTCAAGAATATACTTTTGTTTATCAACAAGAATTAGATTTAACTGGATTAATTGGACGTGCAATGAGTGTTTCTTATCTTCCTAAAACAGGAGAAGGTTACAAACAAGTTGTTGATGAATTAGAGAAATTATATCAGCAATTTAAGAACCAACAAGGATTTGTTTATATGACTTATTTTACTAGCGTCCATCTTGGAACAATTAACAATTAACAATTAACAATTTATTTTTAGCAACAGTGTTTACGGAAATAAATTACAATTCTCGTAAAGCCAGAAAAGGGAGAAGAGTAAGGAAAAATCCTTCCCTCCTACCCAAGGAGCATTTGAGGTTTAATCTTTGCTATCTATTAATAGGTGTAAGTCAAATCAACTTATGCAGTATGGAGTTAGTGGTTAAGAGTTAGGAGTTAGGAGTTTTGAATTATTTATTCTTCCCCCTCTCCCCCCTCTCCTTTAATAAACTGATGTGCAGCTAAATTGAATAATGCGAAAATTTGAAAAGGTTGTAGTACTGCCTAAGACTATCGTCTCGCTCCGCTAACGCAGCGTGTCCGCCAGGACAAGCATCTTGCACGAAGGGTACTATACAAATCAAATGCGTAGCAGCTTATATATATAGTCTCTCAATTGTTCCCTCCGCGCTTACCTTAGCGTCCCTTTGCGTTAAAAAAACAGCAATAACCGAAAATGTACTGAACATTTAGAGTACTTTATTAAGCTATATTTTAAGTTCATAAATAAATTTTAATACTGAAATCGAAGTTTTTAAAAACCTCGGTTTATTTCGTTATATCTAATTAATTTTATAATTAAATGTTAAAACAAAAGAATAATTTCAGTCATCTTACAGCAATAGAAAGGACTAACTTATCATATCCCGCAAAAATATTATTAAATCAAAGCTTGCTTCAAGGCAAAATTTTAGACTTTGGTTGTGGTTTCGGTAATGATGTCAAAGTATTACAAAAAAAAGGTCTTGATATCACTGGTTACGATCCTCATTATTCCCCACAATATCCGCAAAATAAATTCGATACAATAATTTGCTTTTATGTTTTAAACGTATTATTTCCAGAAACACAAGCCGACGTATTAATGGAAATATCGCATTTATTAAAGCCAGGAGGTAAAGCTTACTTCGCCGTCAGAAGAGATGTTAAAAGAGAGGGATTTCGAGAACATTACGTTCATAAAAAACCTACATATCAGTGTAATGTAAAACTTCCTTTTGAATCAATTTATCTAAACGAAAATTGCGAAATATACGAATATATTCATTACAATTATCATAAACATTCTTCTGAAAACTGTATATTCTGCAATCCCCGCCAAAGTCTGACATTACTAACCGAATCGGCAACAGCATATGCAATGCTTGACGGATATCCTTTAAGTAAAGGACATACCTTAATTATTCCCAAGCGTCACGTCAGTAACTACTTTGAGCTACCATTTAAAGAACAATCCGCTTGCTGGTTAATGGCTAATAAAGTGCAAGAAATCATCGGTAAAGAATTTGCACCAGACGGTTTTAATGTGGGGATGAATATTAATCGAGATGCAGGACAAAATGTAATGCACGCGGGAATTCATGTTATTCCTAGATATAAAGGAGATGTTGAAGGGAATAGAGGTGGGATACGAAGAGTGATTCCGAAACCTAGAGGATTATTGCGTTGATTAGTAGGGAGGAGAAAAGATTTTTGTCATTCCAATAACCAAGCAAACAAATCTCCCACTATAAGCTTTAACTCATCAGCAAAACTGGGTACCGGAAGTACATCATCTAGTTCATCAAACACTTTAGTTTCTTGCTTGGGACGAAAAACAAACACGGTTTGCTCAAGTGGATCTATTAACCAACCCATTTGAGTTCCATATTTAAGACAGTGAAGATTATTTTTTGTTACTTTTGTCTGGCTTTGGTCTGGTGATAAAATTTCAATAGTCCAATCTGGTGCAATTAAGAATGCATTTGCAACTTCCCCATTCTCATCGCGGGGAATCCGATTCCAAGTAAAAACGGCAATATCGGGTACAGTTGAGCGATCGCCAAAGGTGCAGCGCAACTCAGGAAAAGCACGAGCAATACGTTTAGGCTTTACTACAATATTAATGCTGGGTACGAGTTCACCTTGAATCGTGCTGTGTTTCCCTTGAGGCATCGGTTTAGGGATAATTTTACCATCAATATATTCTTGAGAAGGTTTCGTTTCTGGTAGTTGTAGAAACTCTTCTAATGTTATGCTTTTCGATGGTGATTGTACCATTTTGAGGTTGCTTATAAGACTGTCAAACTAATTTTTAGATTTACTCATAGAGCTTTTCTATATACCATTATTCATAATATGGTTTACATAGTTCAGCTTCATACTGTTTTCTATCAAATGTAAACGGACCTAAATCCAGTTGCCAATCGCGATGAAACTGACCAAATTCCGACCATATAACAGTTGATTTATTAAGTATGATACGAACCTGCATAAACCAACATTCAGTTACACCACAAGTACAGTCTAAAACAGTTGCTTTACCAATTTGTGGGTCGTCTGGCTCTAATATAAAGCCGTTTTCCCAAGGTTCATCAAGAAAATTGCGTGAAGGTAGTAATACCATTGAAACTGGTAGATACTTATAGTCTCCTGCGGGAAAACTTATTTCATCAATTTCATCTCCCTTAGCTTGACGTTGTTTAATTTCAGCTTTGACAAATGGTTCTTCTGCTTGACGTACTAATTCTATTAATGATTCGTTGTTAATATAAATTTCAGCAACACAAAGTGCTTTGCCTTTCGTCCAATAGGTCTTAAAGAATGGGTTTATATTTATCTTAAAGTTATCTAATTTAGGCATTTATAAAAAAATAAAAAAATTTATAACGCAGAAGAGCGCAAAGTAAAACACAAAGTTACGCGGAGTTAGAGTTTATTTGCTAATCGTTTAATTCCTTCTTTAAGGTGAAGGACGTTAAAGTTGAGAAGAAGACTTAGTTTACATTATTTTCATTTAAGATAAGTTAAAAGTTGTACCGAGTGAATTGGTTTGAGAGATTCTACTGATTTAACTTCTATAATTACTTTGTTTTCAACAATTAAATCCAATCGATAAGCACAATCTAATTCTACTTCTTCATAAACAAGAGGTATGGGAATTTGTTTTTCAACACTAAATCCTCTCTTTTTCAACTCGTAATCCAAACATTGCTTATAAGCAGACTCTAACCAACCGTGTCCTAAACCAGTATACACTCGCATCGCAACCAATTACAGCATATTTCATCTTTGTAAGGTACATTCGGACGGGCAGGGATGCCCATCCCACAAGAGTTTTGTAATATGAGGCTGTACCTCACTTATTTGCAAAGTGCTGTATAATTCCACTCAAATCATTCTCATACATACTCTGCGCCCCTCTACGCTTACCCCAGCGTCCCTTTGCGTTTAAATAACAGAAACTCAATCATAACTTCTGTTTTCTTTCCAACCAAAAAATATAAACGTGTTATTGACACCTAATTATTCATCCAAGTCAAACAAGATTGATTTGATTACAAATACTAAAATATAAACTAAGCAAGACAATTGATGAGGTAGACTTCAAAATGCTAACCAGTTTAACTACCCATGAAATTACCTGGGAAAAACTACCCGATGATTTTGTATTAGATGACGAGCCAGTGGACAATATAAATCAACCTTTGCTTGCTGCGGCTTTAACAGAAAGTTTAGAAATAGCCGGGGAATTGTCAGAAAATGCCTTAACTACGACTAATTATGGTATTTGCGCGACGTTAAATAACAAGTTTGTAGTCAAAGCACCAGATTGGGGATACGTACCATCAATAAAAGTTTCGCGAGAGGAAGTAAAGCGGAGTTATACCCCACGACTCCAAGGAGATATTCCAGTAATTGTGATGGAATTCCTATCGGATACAGAAGGTGGAGAGTATTCGAGCAAACCAACTTATCCTCCAGGAAAATGGTTTTTTTACGAACAGATTTTACAAGTTCCCAACTACGTAATTTTTGAGCCTGACAATGGAATTTTAGAAGTCTATCAATTAGATAATTCAGGAAGATATGAACTACAAACAGCGAATGAAAACAATCGTTATTGGATAGCTCAAATGCAGCTTTCCCTGGGTGTATGGGAAGGTATCCGAGAAAACCGCACGGGTTATTGGTTGCGGTGGTGGAATGAAAATGGCGAATTATTATTGTGGGGTTCGGAATTAGCTATTAAGGAGCGTCAGCGTGCCGAAAGATTGGCACAACAGTTAAGGGCTGCGGGAATTGAACCTGAAGAATAATGAGTTTAAAAGCTGAACTAAAAGAATCAGGAAATAAAATGAATAACGCAACAAACCTTGAAGAATTATCAAAGCAACAAGAAAACCTAGAAAAAGCACGAGCAAATGTAATTAAAATTGTCCAAACAAGGTTTAAACAAGTTCCAGAGGAAGTTATACAGGCAATTAACGCAATAAATGACGAATCAGTATTGAAAAAACTTTTTACAAATTCGATTATCGTTGCCGATTTTGAAGATTTTAAAAAAGTTGTGAAAGGTATTGTATCTAAAAAGTAGTTCAGAACGTTATTCAATTTTTTAAAATCCGTTACACCAATTAGCTCATCTGTTAGAAAAGTATTGCTGCATTTGATGTTGAGCGACACAAATATCAAATGCAGCAAGAAATATATCAAAAGACATATTTTTGCTCAAAACTTCTCTAAAGTCTTTATCAAATTCATATTTGGTCAATAATTAAAATATCTATGGGTAATGTCGCCCTTCGGGGCGATACTAACGTAACCTAAAGATTAATAGCAATTAATACTTGTCTGTTTAAAAGAAGAGACAGCGACTTTCTGCTGGATAGTACAAGCTTCCATAACTTAATTTCCAAACTTGTATAGATGCAAATTTTGTTCGTTATGCTACTATTTTTCAGTTTATTGTTACAAATATACAATTGAAAAATTGAATATTAGAGTGATTTTTCTCACTGCAATATTTTTTATATTACTTATACTAATTTCACCTCAATCAAGTATTTTTTTATCAATAGGAGTATTTTATAGTCTAAAAGTCACAATCATTTAATTTTTATTCAAGCTGTCGCAAGCAGATATTGAAAATAGCAAACTTCCGATTAACCAAAATTTAACTGTTTTAATCAAAATAAAATCTTATATTAACCTTTGTACTAAACTATGAATTCTTCCAATTCTACATCTGACAAAATTCTGGTTGTTGATGATTCTCCCGATAATGTGTTTTTAATCAAAACTATTTTGGAGGAAGAAGGTTATGAAATTAGTACGGCAGAAAATGGTTCTTCGGCATTAAAAAGAATTGAAGAATCAACGTTTGATTTAATATTGTTAGATTTAATGATGCCGGGAATGGATGGTTATGAGGTAACTAAGCATATCCGAGGAAATGCTGAACTATCTTTTATTCCAATTTTGTTAATTACCGCTCACGATTCGCCAAATGTTGCTCACGGATTAGATTTAGGTGCTGATGATTTCATCCGTAAACCAGTGACGGTAGATGAATTGCTTGCACGAGTACGTTCGCTTTTAAGGCTTAAACACAGTATTGATGAACGAGATGAAATTGCTCGTCAGCGGGAAGATTTTGTTTCCCGTTTAACCCATGACTTACGCACTCCTTTGGTAGCAGAGGAGCGAATGATGATACTGTTTCTCGAAGGTGCTTTGGGGGAAACTCTCTCCATCGATGAATGAAGCACTTACCATCATGGCTCGCTCTAACAGTAATTTGCTAGCAATGGTAAATACTCTATTAGAAGTTTATCGTTTTGAAGCTGGGCGCAAAACCCTGGCATTTCTACCAGTGGATATAAGCCAGTTAATTAAGGAAGTAGTAAGTGAATTAACTCCCTTAGCAGAACAAAAAAACCTGGTAATCAAAGCGGATGTACAACAAGCAGAAAACGCAACTAAAGTAATTGGCGATCGCCTTGAGTTGCATCGCTTATTTACCAATTTAGTGGGAAATGCCATCAAATTTACCGATAATGGCTCAATTACTACGTGTTTAGAAGTTAAAACGGGCGATTGCGACGCTATAACTATCAAAATTGTTGATACCGGACAAGGTATTTCCTCCGAGCAACAAGCCAATTTATTTGAAAGATTTCGTCCCGGAAGTCACAAACGTTCCGGTAGCGGTTTAGGATTGTACCTTTCTCGGCGTATTGTGGAAGCTCATCAAGGTACTATTGAAGTTAATTCCGAACTTGGCAAAGGTAGTGTTTTTACCGTTACCCTGCCAATGAAACAATAATTCAATTTTGGATTTAGCGGAAACTTAGGGGTGTAAATTTTCTTAGCTGTTCCCTGTTCACCGCTCCTTATTCCCTACTCACTAAACTGTAATATGTTTGCTGAAACAATCCACAAGCAACGTGATTTTTTTCAAACAGGTAAAACTAAAGAAATTGATTTTCGTATTCAGCAGTTAAAAACGCTTAAGCAAGCGATTATTGATAATGAAGCAGCAATTTTTAATGCGTTAAACGCCGATTTACGCAAGCCGTTAGAAGAAAGTTTTACCGGAGAAATAGTCTTAGTTGTTAAAGAAATTGAATATGCTATAAAAAATATAAAAAACTGGAGTCAGCCCAAAAAAGCACAAATTCCTTGGCAATTTTTTCCTGCTTCAGCAAAAATTTATCCAGAACCTTTAGGTGTAGTTTTAATTATTGGCGCTTGGAATTATCCGTTTCAATTAGTTATCGCGCCTTTAATCGGTGCTATCGCGGCCGGGAATTGTGCTATTGTCAAAGCTTCAGAAATTACTTTTCATACTTCTAATCTTATTGTTAAAATTTTTGAAAAGTATTTTGATAAATCATATTTAACTGCGATAGAGGGAGGAGCAGAAACTTCTGGGCAGTTATTAGCAGCAAAGTTTGATCGTATCTTTTTTACTGGCAGTAATGCTGTCGGTAAAATTGTGATGGAAGCCGCAGCAAAACATCTCACACCCGTCACATTGGAACTTGGTGGTAAATCTCCTTGCATTGTAGATAACGACATTAATATTAAAGTTGCCGCCAGACGCATAACCTGGGGAAAATTCTTCAATGCCGGACAAACTTGTCTTGCACCAGATTATCTTTTAGTCGATAAAAAAATCAAAGATAATTTATTAGATGAAATCAAAAGATGTATTCAAGAATTTTACGGTGAAAATCCCGCTAAAACTCCCGATTATGCCAGAATAATCAATCAAAAGCAATTTGATAGATTGGTGAATTACTTAAAAGATTTAAAAGACGGAAAAATAATTATTGGTGGCGAAACAGTTTCCGACGAACTTTATATTGCTCCTACTGTCATCGATAGCGTTTCCTGGGAAGATGAAGTAATGCAAGAGGAAATTTTCGGCCCGATTCTACCAATAATTGAATTTACCGAATATAAAGAAGCAATTAATATAATTAACTCTCAACCAAAACCCTTAGCCTTATATCTATTTTCTCAAAATAAAAATCTGCAAAAACAAATTTTACAGGAAACTTCTTTTGGCGGAGGTTGTATTAACCACACACTAATTCATTACACTACTCCATCTTTACCATTTGGCGGTGTAGGAAATAGCGGAATCGGTAGTTATCACGGAAAAGCAGGATTTGACACCTTTTCTCACTACAAAAGCGTAGTAACAAAGCCTTTTCTCCTAGACGTAAAATTACTTTATCCACCCTACAAGAATAAATTGTCGTTGCTTCGGCGAATTTTTGGATGAATATCGGGGATTGGGAATTGGGAATTGGGCATTGGGCATTGGGCATCAGGTATAGAAAATTAAAATTAGTAACTCCTACCTTTGACCTTTAACCTTTGACCTGTCTCAAAACCCGCTATACCGTTCTTCTTTAAATGGTTCGCCGCGACGGTGATAACCGTTACGTTCCCAAAAACCTAATTCTTCACGATTTAAAAATTCTAAGCCATTTATCCATTTAGCACTTTTCCAAGCGTAAAGATGAGGAACCACCGAGCGCATGGGACCACCGTGTTCGGCGCTTAAAGGCTCGTCAAATAGTTTAAAAGCAAAAAAGTTTTCTTCTCGTACAAAGTCTTCTATTGCAATATTAGTAGTGTAACCGCCGTAGCAATGTTCCATGAGATGAGTTGCTTTTTTGTCTACTTCAATAACTTTCATAAAGTCAGTAACTTTAATTCCAGTCCATTTGACATCGAGTTTAGACCACCGGGTTACACAATGGAAGTCGGCTGTAAACTCGTTATGGGGTAGTTCCATAAATTCCAACCAACTCCATTTTTTCGATTTGACCAAACCCCATACGCTAAATTCCCATTCTTCAGTACTAACTTGGGGAGTCGCACCATAGGTAAGTACCGGAAAACCTTTAGCTAAATGCTGTCCAGGAGGAACGCGATCGCTATCTTCAGAAGTCGGTTTATGAAAAAACTTTCCCAGCATGGCTTGGTGAAATAATTTTTTAGTAGATAATATATTTTTCCCCGAAATTATTGCATCATTAGCAATTTATAATTTCTTCTCTTCTTACTGCCTACTCCCTACTCTCTACTCACTCTTTTCAAGTATTTATTTAGCTCGTGGAGTTATGGAAAAATCATATTTTTTTAACCCAACAGGATTTTAGATTCTGGTTTCAAACAAGACGGTTTCTGTCTTATGGAACTTTTAAATAATCGTTGACCTAAAATCCTGTGGGAAATTAACAAATAACTAAACAATTAGGAACGATCCGCCAATTACTCTTCGTCTTCTTCTTCCTCTTCTCCAGATGGATAAACAAATGTAGAGCGTCCAGTCAAAATTGATTTACCAAGCGAAAGAGCTTTCTGTGCTTCAACACTAGCTTTGTGTCTCCAGGTTGCTCGACGCTTATCCCGCTTAGATTTCGATGTTTTCTTCTTTGGAACAGCCATAAAATCAGATACCGTAATTTTTGACAACCTTTTTATTCTAAGGCATGAATTGCTTAATAGCTGCCCTTTTTCAAGGTGTTCGAGAGATTAAAATAAGAACAAATAATATAGCACTTCTTACCGATTCGTGAAACTCGGAGTGCGAGGATCTTGCTCGCTTACAGGCTTTGTGAAAGATACTCGCACTAATTGTTCGCTTTAACTACTCTACTTCAACTTCAACCTCTGGTGTCGGTATTGGAACTGCTTCAGGTGGTGGCGGAGAAGTTTGTTCAATTTCAACTTCAACTTCTGGTGTCGGTATTGGAACTGCTTCAGATGGTGGGGGAGAAGCTTCTTCAACAGCATTGCTTTCTCCACTCGACGCGGAATTATTCGCACTTGTCCCAAAAAATAGCAGCGTTCGAGCCATTCTAAAATACTTTGCCCAACGTTGCGTATCTGGACGATTGCGCCATTGAGTACGACTGACATTTAATTCCAAAACAGGCGCGATCGCACCATAATTTTGTGCGGAAATAACTACCGATACGTCTGTAACTAAAATATCTTTATCGAAACTACGTTGAGCGGCTGCTCTTGCTACTGCTTCTGCTCTCCGTAGCAAGCTTTGGTAATTGTCTCCTGGTAAACGAGTAATTTCTAGGTCAGCTCTCGAAGTATAAGCTCGCACGATTTGAGGCGCGATTGTTTCCGATACTAACCACATTGGTGCTGCCATACTTAGCAAAAGTACGGCCGTCTTTATCCGGATTTTCTTTGTGATTGATGGCATAAGTGGAATGAATGTTCTTATTTTTAACAAGTTCTTACCGACCATTATTTATAAACTCCTCCGAAGGGCGATAAATAAATGCACTATTAATCAAGAATAAAAGTGCTTTCGTTAGTTTCAGTAATAATAATGACTTACCATCTTCAAGTCTGATGATAATCACTTAGACTTACTAACATAGATTAACTTTGTTTTTTGGGCAAAGCAAATTACATTAATTACGCTTGCGGTACTTAGATGCTAAGAATTGGCAATCTACGATTACCGTGAGTATATATATCTAGTTTCTTACAATTAAAAGGGCGCATGGCAAAACTATGGGCGATCGCTATTGGCATCAATCAGTATCAGTATTTTCAACCTTTGGGTTATGCTCAAACTGATGCTGAGGCTTTAAGAGATTTTTTAGTTAAGCAAGCAGGTTTTCCGGAGGAGCAGTGTCTGCTGATGACCGATTCTTCGGTACCTATGGGAGATAAATCGACTTTACCCACGAAGAATAATATTCTTCAGTTACTTGAAGATTTAGCTGCGAATTCCTGGCAACCGCAAGATAAATTATGGTTGTTCTTTAGCGGTTATGGCATCACCTATGAAGGGCAAGATTACTTGATGCCCGTTGAAGGAGACTCGGAACGGGTTAAAGAAACTGCTATCGAAATACGCCAGCTGATGCAAACTCTACAGGTGGCTGGGCTGGAAGTTTTGCTATTACTGGATTTTAACCGTGCTTTTGGTACCAAGGCAGATTCTTCTATCGGGCAAGAAACTATTGAATTAGCTCAAGAGTTGCAAATCTCTACCATACTTTCCTGTCAACCAGAGCAGTTTTCTCATGAAAGTAGCGAGTTAGGGCACGGTTTTTTTACAGCTACATTACTGGAAGCTTTGCGTTATGGTAACACCAATAATTTGGCAGGTTTGGAAAGTTATTTAAGCGTTCGTACTCCCGAACTATGTCAGCATCATTGGCGACCAACTCAAAATCCTATTGCTTTTATTGCATCGCCGCAACAAAGCTTGTTTGAACAATTTGAAAACTTTGAACAAGAATTTGAATTAGAAAAAGTAAAAAGCGATACTGAAGAACCACTGAGCATCTTAAGTTCGAGAGAAACTTTCACGGCACGAGAGGCACCAAAGCTTGAAGAGCAACCAGTAGATAATGATGATAATTCTTCACAAATCGCACAAGTAGTTACAAAAACTCCTATTCCTGTTACTTCCCCACTTGTAGAAAAACCTGCAAAAATTTCTTCTGTTTCTGACACTCCGACTCCTACAGCCAAAACTGAAAATACCGAAGAGAAAACCGAAAAAAATACTGAAGATACATCTAATAAATTGTTGCTGTTTGGATGTGTGGGAAGTTTAATTGTTGGTGGATTATTCTTAGTGGCTTTCCTTTACCAGCAATCTCGCTCTCAAATCAAACTAACCGTTGTTAAACCTTTACCTAGTAATTATGAAAGGGTAGAAAAACAGCAACCAACGAAACCTCAAACTAATAATTCCAATTCGCAACAAACGAATCAAGCAATGGTGGAATTAGAAAAATTATCTCTTAATGCCAATCAAGCTAGCGACTTAAGTAAGGCGATCGCCACTGCTAAAAATATTCAACGAGATGAAGCGAATTATAAACAAGCTAGACAAAATATTCAGGTGTGGAGCGGTATGATTTTGGATTTAGCAAAGAATCGTGCTGAAAATAGAGAATATTCTAGCGCAATAACTACGGCTGAATTAATCGGTAAAGAAGAGTCAAATTTCCGAGAAGCCCAAGAAGCTATCAAACAATGGCAGCTTGAATCGAAACAATATTTAAGCAATAAAACTCTTTTAGAAGCAGCCCAAGCTTTAATTAAACCGAATCAAGCTTCTTCTTATAATCGTGCGATCGAAGTTGCGAAAAAAGTACCAGCATCTGAACTTGGCTACGATGTGGCCCCAAGAATCTATAGATCAATGGAGTCTAGAAATCTTACAGCTTGCTAAAAATCGTGCCAATAACAGGCAGTATTCTTCGGCAATTGCAACCGCCACTTTGGCTCCAGAAGATACAGCTGCTTATGCCGAAGCTCAGAAATTAATCAAACAGTGGCAACAAGTACAGAGCAACTAATTCTCAACTCCATACTTCACTCTTTGATTTAACAATACTGCGAAATGTCCTCGCCACATTCATCAGCCAAATAACACAATCCTCTAAAACGCAATCCAACCACTTCTTCATATAACGGGTTGAGCTTGCACATTGGAGGAATGTGGAACAAAGTTCTACCAAATAAGTTTACATCTCGCTCAAACGGACATTGAGCCGGAATTAACTTACAAACACGATGAGCAAATTGGCGATCGCGCACTTGGATATTATCTACCCAAATCCGCAGGGGTTTTAAAATATCGAACCGAGGTTGTTTGATACTCGGATTCTGCTGCTGGGTTAAATTTGCTTCACTTTCTTGTTCTTGATTGATTGATACCCAGCTTGCCAGAAATATTTTTCTTGTGGTATTATTGAATACCTTCATTTTTTTTTCCTCTAATCCTTTGAGGGTGTTTTTGTCAATTCAACTAACATCTACGAAGGGGTAAATCAACTTTTGCGAGAAGCCTTTTATCCTGACGAAGATTGCATCTATTTTGTTCGGCAGCTTCCTTAATTGAAAGCTGTCCTTTGCTACGTCAAGTTAAGCGCAATTTTGCTGAAACCGGAAGTGTGATACTTCTATCTTGTTTATAACTTGACGTATTTGAAAGTTTAGTAAAGTCATCTACCTACAGGAATATTGTAGTGTAACATTTACAATATTTAACACAAAACTTTTTGATCGGTAAAATTGACAATAAGTTTTGTCCCAAATGCTATCCAAGGTTAGCGCAGACTGCTGAGAAGTGGCTAGTGTTTACATCACATCAAAGAGCCAATCTAAGCAAGTCTTGTGCCGTTAATAAGTCTTTATGGCTTATAAATCTCAATTTTCGTCTTCTTTCGCTAAATACAGCGTAATATTCTGCGATTGACTATTTAAAGAATAAGAGAATAGTTGTTATCGTTGTAACGTCGAAGTACCTATTGTGAAGCATCTCAACTGTATTATTGAAGCGATTTAAATCTTGTATTAATAATCTCAATATTTTTATTAGTTATTGAATATACCTATTGCAGGACGTTTGAACCTAGATAGCTATTGATCCTGGATTATTTTGTTTAGATAGAATTTTTACAAATAGATTTGCTTTTACCTATCCACTTGTAAGTATTATTTTTGAGAATATTCTCTCTGAGGACTTTTATTATTCATTATTGACGACTGAATTGGGGAGAGCAAAATTTTTGAAAGATTATAGTGGCTTTGGGTTGAATAAAATATATTTATAGTGGTATGGACATATTGCCCTTGCTAATCCATTCATTTATCGTTAAAAATTAAAAATTGTTTGTGGTAATCAAGGTTCTAGTTGGCGGCTTTAACCCCTCATGATTCGGAATTCGGAGGCGAGTACAGCGTTTACTACAAACTCTTTAAATTAATGTGGCGGAATACTATTATTACACTTTGCATTAGTTTTGATCGGTTGTAGAGACGTGATATGTCGCGTCTCTACTTACAATAGCAATTTAAGGCATCCATAATAAAATCCTCCTTATCAGAAAGAAAAGGAGGATTTTAACTTAAAGGTAAGGTTTCAAGACTTTATTCTAAATAAATCAAGAATGTCCTTCCCACAAAATTTCTCAAAACTTAAGATGCAACTTGTTGAGCAGCAGTACGAGTACGTCTTCTTCTACCATCCGAAGCTGCCGCTGGTGGTTCATCTGGAATCTGCATCAACAAAGTAACGGTAGGCTGACATCGTAATTCTCGTCGTAAATTACGCGCCAAATCTCGTTCTATCATTTCTTGCAAACCACCCCAATCGATATCTGGCTTTTTACCATTCATAGGTTGACCAAATTCTTCCCAGCGCAACGCCAATATTTCTTCAAATCGCTGCTGTACCCATTTATGTACCATAGATTTTTCCATGCTGGTAACTACACCCCGCAAGTGAATCTCCGGTTTCGCCATAATTTTACCGTTCCAATCAACTGCTGCTGCAACAGTAACGATACCTTCTTCTGCCATGCGCTGACGTTCTAGCAAGACTTTATCGCTTACCATACCAGAACCAGAAGTATCTACTAATTCCAAACCGGATGGTACAGAACCCGCAACACTAATAGAATTTTCTCTCAATTCAACAATATTGCCATTCTCAATAATTACCATATTATCGGCAGGAATACCCATACTTTGGGCTGTTTGAGAATGTTTCACTAACATTCTATGTTCGCCATGAACGGGTAAGAAAAACTTAGGCTTCGTCAAGGCTAGCATCAACTTGTGGTCTTCCTGACAGCCGTGACCGGAAACATGAATCCCTTTATCGCGACCGTAGATAACATGAGCACCTTGCTGCATTAATTTGTCAATAACTCCAACCACTGCAATGGTATTTCCAGGAATCGGATTAGCTGAAAATGCAACTGTATCCCCTTCCCTTATCTTAATATGAGGATGGTCTCCCCTAGCAATACGAGTCATCGCCGCCATTGTCTCGCCTTGAGAACCAGTAGTTAAAATCAATACCTTGTCATCTGGCAAACTACGAGCAACGTGCAAAGGTTGAAATAGCTTATCTTCGCATTTTATGTAGCCAAGATTGCGAGCGTGGGCAATCAGGTTCAACATCGAACGTCCAACTACAGATACTGCTCGACCATGTTTTTGCGCCAACTGCAAAATCATATTAATTCGATGTACTGAGGAAGCAAAGGTAGTGATGAAAAGTCTACCTTCAGCTAGCATTACAACTTTTTCCAAATTTGGATAAACCGAACGTTCCGAAGGAGTAAATCCAGGTACTTCTGCGTTCGTAGAATCGCTCATCAAGCAAAGTACGCCTTTCTCACCATGTTCGGCTAACCGTTGCAAATCAAAGTGTTCTCCATCTACTGGAGTATGGTCAACTTTGAAATCTCCGGAATGAATTACTATCCCTAATGGTGTATGTATTGCAACCGTAAAACTATCGCAAATACTGTGGGTGTTGCGAATATACTCTACCAAGAAGTTTTTACCAATTCGCACCATATCGCGGGGTTTCACCGTTTTTATTTCGGTACGATCGCGAACTCCAGCTTCTTCTAGTTTGCGCTCTAGCATTGCCATTGCCAATCTAGGGCCGTGAATCACGGGAATATCAAACTGTTTGAGGTGAAAAGCAATACCGCCAATATGATCTTCGTGCCCGTGGGTAACAACCATACCCTTAATTTTGTGACGATTTTCTCTCACATAAGTCATGTCTGGTAAGACAATATTGACTCCATGCATTTGTTCGGTAGGAAAAGCTAAACCAGCATCTAGAAGAATGATTTCGTCTTCATATTCAAAAATACAGGTATTTTTTCCAATTTCATGCAGTCCGCCCAATGGAATAATTTTAAGAGCAGAAGTTACTTCTTTCTTAGCCATGTTTTTCCTTAATTGATAAATTAGTTGGATTTTTCTTTTCAGTTAAAAGCTTGATTAGACTTTTTTATCAGACAACCTTTATTGGTTTTTTCCTGCATAGTCTTTTTTTTGCAAGATTATATTAATATCGAATTATCATTCATCACGGATTACAAATACCGCTGGCAAAAACGTCTTCGCCCGTCAATTGCAAAACAACAATCTTTAAAAACAAGCCTGTTAACAACTATTATATGTATTATATTTTACACTATAATTGTGAATACATCATCTAAACTTTATTCAAATTCAGTTCTTCTAACACTGTTTCTAATTGTTGAGTTAATTCAGATTCAGCTTCATATAAAGGTAGACGAGTTGAACCAACATCCCATCCTTGAAGATTTAAAGCTGCTTTAACCGGAATAGGATTTGCAGTCGCAAATAAAACTTTGAACAATGGAAAAAGTTTCAGATGAATATCTGTGGCAGCTTGAACCTTACCATCTTTAAAAGCTTGAATCATCTGCTGTAATTGCAAACCAACTAGATGAGAAGCCACACTTACTATACCTTTTGCCCCAACAGATAACAAAGGCAAAGTCATGTAATCATCACCAGAGTAAATCTGAAATTCTGGTGGTGTCAAGCGTCGCATTTGACTTGCTTGATCTATATTTCCAGTTGATTCTTTTATACCGACAATATTATCTATTTCGGCTAATCGGGCTACTGTTTGGGGCTGTAGGTTTTGACCAGTACGACCCGGAACATTGTATAACAACAATGGTAACTCAGGTACGGCTTCTGCTATTGCCTGAAAATGACGATAAAGTCCAGCTTGCGGGGGCTTGTTGTAATAAGGTACAACTTGCAACGAACCATGTACTCCCATTTTAGCTGCTTCTTGTGTAGCCGCTACTGCTTCTTTTGTAGAATTAGAGCCACACCCTGCAATTACTTTTGCTTTACCGGATACAGCTTGCAATACACATTTAAACAATTGGTATTCTTCATCCCAACTCATGCTGGGAGATTCACCTGTTGTTCCGCAGACTATAAATGTATCGGTACCGTTTTCGGCGAGATGTACGGCTAATTTTTCCGCTACATCGTAATTGACGCTACCGTCTTCTTTAAACGGCGTAACCATTGCCGTTATAACGTTTCCAAAATCTACCACTACTAAATTTACTCCTAATTACATAAAGGCAGTTAAAACATTCATTAGTGGCTGTCTACCTGTTTGATAACTGAAAGCCATTTCTTCTTCAAGGGCAAATGATACCTTATTCATTACTTTTTTATCCTCAAATTAATATTGATTAATTAATAACAATTGTTTGCTTAATTTTTTTTTGATAATTATTCTAATATCTTACATAGAAGATTATCTTATTTCAGGATGCTAGCATATTATTTTCTACCAGCAATTCGGCAATTTGCACGGCATTCAAAGCCGCTCCTTTCCGGATTTGATCCCCACACAACCATAGCTCCAAGCCGGATTCATGAGAGATGTCCTGACGAATTCTTCCTACTAAAACGTCATCTTTTCCTGTTGCTTCCGAAGGCATAGGAAAATAATTAGCTTGCCAATCTTCTATTAATTTTACACCTTTAGACTTACTTAAAATTTCTCTTGCTTCCTCTATATTAAAAGGTGTTTCAAATTCTAAATTAATTGCTTCTGAATGAGCCCGTAATACAGGTACTCTAACGCAAGTTGCAGTAATCCTAATATCCTGATTATTAAAAATTTTGCGAGTTTCATTGACCATTTTCATTTCTTCCTCGCAATAACCTGCCGAATTTAATGGAGAATTATGTGGGAATAAGTTAAATGCCAATGGATAAGGAAATACTTTTGCTACTGGTTCTTTTCCTTCTAAAATATCTAAACTTTGATTTTTTACTTCTTCCATCGCTTTAGCACCAGCACCGCTAGCAGACTGGTAAGTAGCCACAACTATACGTTTGATCGGCTTTACTTTATGCAAAGGAAATATGCCCACCGCCATCAAAATAGTTGTGCAATTGGGGTTAGCAATAATGCCTTTGTGGTTAACTACAGCTTCAGGATTTACTTCCGGTACTATTAAAGGAACTTCAGGATTCATCCGGAAAGCGCTGGAATTATCAACTACCACCGCACCTTTCTCTACTGCTTTGGGTGCCCAAACTTTAGAAATAGAACCACCAGCAGAAGCTAATACCAAATCTACGTTTTCTAAAGTCGCTTCGCTTACGGCTTCTACTAATAAATTTTCTCCTTTGAAAGGTAATTTTTTCCCCGCACTACGTTCTGAAGCTAATAATTTTAGCTCGGTTAGAGGAAAATCTCTTTCTTCAAGTAATTCTAGCAATTCTGTGCCTACAGCACCAGTCGCTCCCAAAATAGCTACACGATAGGCTTGAGCCAAATCCTAAACCTCCTGTCAAAGGTAATATTTACAATGATTCATAAAATTAATAAATATATTATTCTGCAAAACCTTAATAGCATTTAAACGAATTTCACCGTATTTGTAAATGATTTTTAATATCAGAAATAACTATATTTGTTCTTTACTTAATTTATTCTTTAATATTTTCTTATTTAAGACTTCCCTCATTATCGCGTACTTTACAACAATTATTAATTAAGTTACCTACTTATATTTTATAAATAAACATATAAAGTATATATTATACACCATTATCGCTCTTGGAAGTCAAAGTATAGCGCAAATTATTTATGCGTTATTGTACGGCACTGCACCTTAATTGGGAGATTATCAAAACGGCATTGACTAGAAGGGTTGATGTACTATGATTCAGATGGTCTGCCGTTTTCTATCAAGCAGGCGAACAAGAATAATAATGATATAATTCACCGGATTGTGCTGTCTTGTGTCGCTCTAACTCTACTAAGCGGATGAAAGCCTTCCTCCAACGGAAAGACAGTTCTTAAGGTGGAATGTGGGTTGAAAGGACTCGACCATATCGCGGTCCCGGACTCCGGCATTAAGTGCAAATCCCACGAATATAATTTTGGGTCTTGCAATTAATATATAACCGTTCGAGAGCAAATTTCAGCAACTGAACTGCGTTTAAAGGATTTTTCCCCACAAAGCAGGCATCAAACAAGCGCCTAAATTAGGCTCCAAGTAGGCTCCGAGATTTTTTATCTTGTTGGAATTGTCAACAATATTAATTTCAATTTCCTTCGACAAGCGCGACGGATAAGACGTTCGCCCCCCTTTAAGTAAAAAAAGTAGCAGAAAATAGAAACAAGTCTATGAAAGTCACCCAGGAAAAACTGCCAGCCAGTCAAATCGGTTTAGAAATAGAAATTGCGCCGGAAAAAACCAAGCAAACCTATGAAAAGGTAATTCAAAATTACGCTAAGCAAGCCAACGTTTCAGGGTTTCGCAAAGGTAAGGTACCTCGGCAGATATTGCTACAGCGCTTGGGAAAAACTCGCATTAAAGCAGCCGCAATCGAAGAACTGATTCAAGATAGTATTGGTGAAGCGATAAAGCTCGAAAGTATTGAAGCTATCGGCCAGCCGGAGTTGCGCTCTTCTTTTGAAGAATTGATGGATAGTTATGAGCCAGGAAAACCTTTGACTTTTTCTGCTGCGGTTGATGTACCACCGCAAATCGATTTGGGCGAGTATTCGGGTTTGCAGTTCAAAGCCGAGGAAGTTACGTATGATAACGAACAGGTAGATAAAGTTTTGGAAAGCGAGCGTCAGCAGATGGCGACTTTAATTCCTGTCGAAGGGTCGTCCGGCGCAGTTGGGAGATACTTCGATTCTTGACTTTAAAGGCTTTTTGGCTCCTGAAGAAGGTGCAGATCCTGATGCAGAACTCGAGGTAATTCCCGGTGCGGAAGCTACCGACTTTCAAGTTGATTTAGAAGAAGATAAATTTATTCCCGGCTTTATCTCGGGAATCATAGGAATGAATTCTGGAGAAACAAAAGAAGTTGACGCTCAGTTCCCAGACCCTTATGCCAATGAGGAATTAGCAGGAAAAGCCGCTAAATTCACGGTAACGCTCAAAGAATTAAAGGAAAAGGAACTTCCCGAACTAAATGATGATTTTGCTCAGGAAGTCAGCGAATTTGAAAATTTAACCGAGTTACGCAATTCTTTAGAGGAGCGGTTTAAGAAAGAAAGCGACGATAATGCGAAAGCGAAAAAGCAAGAGGGTTTGTTAAGCGAATTAGTTAAGCACGCAACATTTGACTTACCAGAAACAATGGTTCAGCAGGAAGTCGATGCAATGTTGACTCAAACTGCAATGCGTCTTTCCCAGCAAGGTTTGGACATTAAAAAGCTTTTTAACCAAGATACTATTCCCCAACTGCGCGAACGTTCCCGTGGGGAAGCAGTTGACAGGCTGCAAAGAACTCTTGCTCTACGTGAAGTTGGCGAACGCGAATCTATTAAAGCAACTCCTGAAGAAGTAGAAGCTAGGTTCAAAGAAGTCATGGAAGAATATTCCGGGCAGGATGTCGATCCACAGAGAGTTAAAGAAGCGGTTGAAAACGAATTATTAACTGAAAAAATCATCGACTGGCTCTTGGAACGTTCTGAAATTGAACTTGTACCCGAAGGTTCCTTGAATCCTCCAGAAACCGAGACGGAAGAGGAAACTGTAGAATCACAACAAGAAAACGAAAATGATTCTGAGGGTGAAGAACAAGAAACTGTCTCGGCTTATTCACAAGAATAATGGCAGTTTATAGCACTCAGCAATCGATCTAAAATAAAGATACACGCTTCTAGAATTGTTGCCTACCTCTGTTAATGGCGATCGCTGAGTGTTGCCGAATTTGAGTTTAAGTTTAAATTGAAAACAGGGGGAGTAACTGTTAGCTAATTTCTACCCAAAACTGGACATATCTTACCGTTTGTCTAGTTTTTCTCGCGCCATACGTTCAATTACATCGCTCAAACTATTAGCACCTAATCCGACTTGTTTTTCTTCTAACCATTTAATGGCGGTTTCCGTCAAAGTCATAGTAAATCTACGCTTTGGCTCACCATAAATCTTTTTACCAGGCATATTAACAATCTCAGATTACTCATACATGATATGATTATGATAGATTTGAAAGGTCGAGTCAAATGCTTCTAAGTATCAAGATTGAATTAAAGCCTTCGGACAAACAGGTTACGCAATTCCGTAAAGCTTCTGGAGTAGCGCGTCATGCTTATAACTGGGCTAATGCAACAGTTAACGAAGTCTTAAAGCTGCGTGAAACCGACAAGACAATTAAAATCCCTTCAGCTATTGACTTGCACAAAAGGTTAGTAACTGAAGTTAAGTCTGTTAATGCTTGGTATTACGAAACTAATAAGAACGTTCCACAACAAGCATTAAAAGAACTTCGTACAGCGTGGGATAGATGCTTTAAGAAAGTTGCTAAACAGCCTAGATTCAAGAAAAAAGGTCAACGCGATTCGTTTTATTTAGAATCAGGGAGTAAAGCGTCTCCTAAGATTAAAAATGATGGTAAGCGGGTTAAATTACCTTCTATTGGTTGGGTGCGATTAGCTGAACCTTTACCTGTTAGTGCAACACATAATTGTGTTATTTCTCGCACTGCTGACAGATGGTTTATTGCTATAAAATATCAGATTAAAAAACCATCTATAGAAGCTAATAGACCAACTGTAGGCGTTGATACAGGTATTAAAGAATTAGCTGTTTGTTCAAACGGTAAGGTATTTAAAAACCCAAAAGCTTACCGTCAAATGAGTCAGCGGATGAAACGTCTACAACGTTCTGTTAGCAGAAAACAGAAAGGTTCTAGCAATCGGAAAAAAACAGTTTCTAAACTAGCTAGATTGCACGCACGAATAGCGAATATTCGCAAAGATGCAATTCACAAATTAACTACTTATCTTGCTAAAAACCACAGCATTATTAAGATAGAAGAATTATCAATCAAGGCATTCTTAAAAAATCACAAACTAGCAGGTGCAATTGCTGACTGTGGGATGTACGAGTTCAAGCGTCAATTAGAATATAAAACTGAGAAATTTTCTAGTCAATTAATCTTAGTTGATAGAATGTTTCCTAGTTCTCAGATTTGTTCTAATTGCGGAAATCATCGCCATAGAATGCCATTAAAACACCGCATTTATGTTTGCCCAGATTGTGGTCATACAGAAGATAGAGACTTAAATGCCAGTAAAAACATAGAACGATGGTTTGAAGGAATTTATATTCCGGTTCGTATGGCTAACGCCACGCTATCGCTATCGGATCAAACGGTAAGCTCTACCGAGATTGCCTGTGGAGTGGACAAACCACCGTCACTTCGACACCGGGCGAAGCCCGTGTCGAGTGACTCCTTCAATCGTCAGATTGAAGCCACGACGAAACAGGAAGTTAACGCCGAAACTACAAATGTCCACTTAAGTCTAGACTTGGGTAGTTTTGGGTAAGTTTAATAGAGCGGATGCACGAATTTTAATAAAACTTAAAAGGGATAGCAGTACAGTTCTGTCTTAAAACATGGCGGTAAATTGATGAAAATCCACACGATCTTCATTTATATGAGGCATAATGGTTAACACATACTGTCTTATAGAAATTCGGTTATTGTTATAAACAAGCAGCAATTGCTGTCTTTTAGCTACTGTTGTCTTAAAAGTCAATTATCTCTTTATGCTTGTATCGCAGTCGGGAAATTACCCAGTTAGTAGTTTGAATCAATTATCTATCTATTCGCAGAGCGATAGCCCCCAGTGTAATTCAATGCTGCCCACGGTAGTAGAACAGTCAGGCATGGGTGAAAGGGCTTTTGATATCTATTCGCGCCTTCTAAGAGAGCGAATTATCTTCTTGGGAACTCCCATCGATGATGCAGTTGCGAACTCACTTGTCGCTCAACTATTGTTTCTGGATGCTGACGACTCAGAAAAAGATATACAAATATACGTAAATTCCCCTGGCGGCTCGGTCACGGCAGGCATGGCAATTTATGATACAATTCAACAAATCCGTCCAGACGTAGTAACTATATGTTTTGGATTAGCTGCTAGCATGGGTGCTTTATTACTAACAGCTGGAACCGCCGGTAAGCGGATGTCTCTTCCGGATTCGCGGATCATGATTCATCAACCTTTAGGCGGCGCTCAGGGACAAGCAGTGGATATAGAAATCCAAGCTAAAGAAATTCTTTATCATAAGTCTAAGTTGAATGAGATTTTAGCATCTCATACTGGTCAACCATTAGAAAAAATAGAAGCTGATACCGAACGAGATTTCTTCATGTCGGCATCCGAAGCCAAAAACTACGGGTTAATCGATCAGGTTATCTCTAGGCAAAATCTTCCCCCAGCAGGGGAAAACGTTACTAGTGTGAAATAAGAGGCTGGTATGACAGGTAAGTACGACTCCCATTTAAAATGTTCATTTTGTGGAAAATCTCAAGAGCAGGTACGCAAGCTAATCGCCGGACCGGGAGTCTACATCTGCGATGAGTGCGTTGACTTGTGTAACGAGATATTAGATGAAGAATTGCTCGATACTAATAGTACAGCAACTGCTTCGCAGCCAGCACCGCGTTCGGAGCCACCTCAGAAACGCCGTACCCGTTCTGCCAGTCTCTCGTTTAACCAAATACCTAAACCGCGAGAGATTAAGAATTACCTAGACGAACACGTTATTGGTCAAGAAGAAGCCAAAAAAGTGCTTTCAGTCGCGGTATACAATCACTACAAAAGATTGTCACTGATTAATAGTTCTAAAGAAGTCAGCAAAGATGAGGGCGAGGATTCAGAAACAGTAGAACTTCAAAAATCGAATATTTTGTTGATTGGTCCTACAGGGTGCGGTAAGACTCTGCTGGCGCAAACTTTAGCGAAAATTCTTGACGTACCTTTTGCTGTTGCTGACGCTACGACCCTCACCGAAGCCGGTTATGTGGGTGAAGATGTAGAAAACATTTTGCTGCGACTTTTACAAGTTGCCGATTTGGATGTTGAAGAAGCGCAGCGTGGAATTATCTACATCGACGAAATTGATAAAATCGCTCGCAAGAGCGAAAATCCCTCAATTACGCGGGATGTTTCTGGTGAAGGCGTACAGCAAGCTTTGCTGAAAATGCTCGAAGGAACCGTTGCCAACGTACCTCCTCAAGGAGGACGCAAGCACCCCTATCAAGACTGCATCCAGATTGATACGAGCAATATTCTATTCGTCTGTGGTGGTGCTTTCGTAGGTTTGGAAAAGGTAGTAGAGCAGAGAACTGGTAAAAAGGCAATAGGATTTTTACAGCCAGGAGAAGGGCAATCCAAAGAAAAGCGGGTAGCGGATACCGTGCGTCATTTAGAGCCGGGGGATCTAGTTAAGTTTGGGATGATACCCGAATTTATTGGACGGGTTCCAATGGTAGCTGTAGTAGATCCACTTGATGAAGAAGCGCTGATGTCGATTTTAACCGAACCGCGTAGCGCTTTAGTCAAGCAGTATCAAAAGCTGTTGAATATGGATAGCGTTCAGTTAGAGTTTAATGCAGAAGCTCTCAAAGCAATAGCTCAAGAAGCTTACCGTCGTAAGACTGGCGCTAGAGCATTACGAGGCATTGTAGAGGAGCTAATGCTGGATGTAATGTATGAGCTACCCTCCCGTCAAGATGTGAATGTTTGTACGGTAACTCGCGAAATGGTAGAGAAACGTTCCACAGCAGAATTGTTGGTACATCCCTCTTCCCTACCGAAGCCTGAATCAGCTTAAATATAGTTAGGAATTAAAAAGTTAGAAGTTAGGAATTATTCTTAACTTCTAATTTTTTATTTTTGATATTTAATTTTTGATGCATGACTTATATTAAGGTTCGTGGCGTAGAACATTACTACGAGTGGATTAAACAAACATCTGATGGTTCGGAAAAACCAGTAATGGTGTTTATCCACGGTTGGGCTGGTAGCGCTCGATATTGGCAGACTACTGCCAAAGTTTTATCAGAACAGTTTGATTGTTTACTTTACGATATGCGGGGATTTGGACGTTCCCGTGGCAAACCTATTGTTGAATCGGAGTCCCTTCAAGATCGAGAAGGCGAAGAAGCAATAGAAGAATTAACCTATGAGCTAGAAGAATACGTTGAAGATTTAGCAGTATTACTTGATGAATTGCAGTTGCAGCGCGTTTACATCAATGCTCATTCGATGGGTGCATCAATTGCGACTTTGTTTCTGAACCAATATCAACAACGTGTAGAAAAAACAATTCTGACTTGTAGCGGTATTTTTGAGTATGACAAAAAATCTTTTGAGGCTTTTCATAAATTTGGTGGCTACGTCGTCAAATTCCGTCCTCAGTGGTTAGCAAAAATTCCATTAGTTGACAGAATGTTTATGGCACGGTTTCTGTATCGTTCTATAAAAGTAACCGAACGTCAGGCTTTTTTACAAGACTTTCTGATAGCAGATTACGAAGCGGCTTTAAATACAATTTATACTTCTGTAAGCAAAGCTCAGGCTGAATTAATGCCACACGAATTTGCCAAGCTCAAAGTACCAACCTTATTAATATCTGGGGAATACGATCGGATTATTCCTGCCGATATGGGACGAAAAGCAGCAACATTGAGCGATCGAGTTGAGTATGTGATGATTCCCAATACGGCTCATTTTCCTATGTTAGAAGATCCAAAAACTTATTTGGAAACGGTCAAGAAATTTTTGCAATTACCTACACTGCTGTCTGCGTGAGAGATGAGGGGATGGATGGGGAGACAAGGGGACAAGGAGATGAAGAGGTGAGGGGATGATGGGATAAGAGGATGAGGAAATAACTTTTATTTCATCACACCATCATCATTCTTTACTCGCTACTCACTACTTACTACTCCCTAACTCTTCCCCATGACCAATTCCCTTATCCCAAACCCAATTCTCTCTTGAGTAAATTAATTGATTTACTGCCGATATAATTTTCACAATTAACTAGTTTAGGTGGACGAATGATGTCTTCTATCGCCATCTGCATGGCACCTTGTACTGCTGAATAACTAGTCTTATCAGTACAAAAAATTAATTGTGCCCGCTTAACTATTGCCCCTAATTTATAGCTATCTTTAGGTTGGGAAGTCATCACCAATATTTCGTCTCCCCGCAAACCGTGAAGAATTACTTCTGTTGCTCGGAGAATTCCGGAACTAAGGCTGACAATGCCAATACAACTATCTTTTGATAGATTTTTAACAATATTGAATTCTTTGGCGTAATCATGGATATCAAGAGGAATTACACGTACTGCTCTAGGTGCTGCAATTGCTTCTACTTCTCCGATAAAATATCGACTTGTAACAACCGTTGCCGAAGTAGTTTTATCTAATACAGCGGATAGTTCTTCGGTAGCTACTAACTGTACTGGTATTTGTAGCGTTTGTTCCAATTCTTGTACTATCAATTCACCAGCACCAATATCCTGACTAGGGACAGCTACAAGCACCCGCGCACTACAACGTAACCGCCAATCAATTTCTGCCAGAAATATTTCGCGGGCTTGATTGAGCGAACAACCTTGAGCAAGTAGTTCATCAAGTGCCTTCTGAACAACTTTGTATGCTAAGGGATGTTGTTTAAGAATCGGTGACTGTAGCTTGCTACCACCCTCATGTCCCTGAGCGCGGACGTAAATTCCCGAACCAGCCAGACTTTCTACCAGCCCGTCTTCCTCCAATTGGCGGTAAACTTTGCTAATAGTATTGCGATGCAAGCCGGTTTGCATCGCCAACGCTCTGGTTGAAGGCAACTTATAGGCTGGTGGATATTGCCTTGAGGCGATCGCAAATCTAATTTGGTTGAACAGTTGAGTTGATGCGGGAATTTCACTATCTGGCTGAATGCGGAATTGAATCATCACCTTCGTTATAGGGGTGCTAATAGCTTAAAAGGGAACTTGTAAAAATCGGTGTAGTTGCTTTTGGGTCGGATATTTTATTTATACAACGAATTTAATAAGGGAAAGTTTTTATCGTCGGGGTTATTACTAATTGATAATTTTATGAGAGTTAAACAGTTGTTACTGGCATCACTATATCTAATAATCACACCACACTGGTAAAAACTATTATGACAGACCGTGTAATCGACACTAAAACCGTAACAATAGGCTCAGATTCGGTGCAAGTAGATGCTTATTTGGCAAAACCTCAAGCTGAAGGCAATTATCCGGGAATTGTAGTTTTGCAGGAGATATTTGGAGTTAACGCGCACATTCAGGAAGTTACCGAACGTATCGCCAAGGAAGGATATATTGCGATTGCCCCCGCATTATTTCAACGTCAAGCACCCGGGTTTGCTACCGGCTATACTCCCGAAGATATAGAAGTGGGTAGAAATTACGCTTGGGGACAAACTAAAGCATCGGAGCTACTAAGCGATATTCAATCGGCTATAGATTATCTAAAAACCTTACCCGAAGTAAAAAAAGATGCATTCGGCTGCATTGGTTTCTGCTTCGGCGGTCATGTAGCATATCTTGCTGCCAGTTTAGCCGATATAAAAGCTACCGCTTCATTTTATGGCGCACGTATAACCACTACTACTCCCGGTGGTGACGAACCTACTATAAATGTTACTTCACAAATCAAAGGTATGCTTTATACCTTTTTTGGTATGGAAGATTCCAGTATCCCTACAGAACAAGTAGACCAAATTGAAGCTGAATTAGAAAAATGTCAAGTACCGGGAAGTGTATTTCGTTACAAAGGTGCCAACCACGGCTTTTTTTGCGATCGCCGTGCTAGCTACAATGCTCAAGCTGCTGCGGATGCTTGGGAACAGGTTAAAGAATTATTTGGGCAGCTTTAGCCATTTTGACTGGATTTGTAGGATATGGTGTAAGAGTTGTCATTTAGTTATCGATCGGATAATTAACTTTTTACAATCTGCTTTATTTTACGGCTGCAAAACTGTTTAAAAAAGTGTTTGAAAGAATGAATTATTATTCGTTACATAATTAATCATTGATAACTAATAAATTGCTCTCTCGAAGGGCGCTATAAATCTTAATTCATCTTCAATTTGTTATGGAGAACGAAGCAAACATCTCTCAAAAAGCCGGTACGTCCTTTACAATGGACGATTTTGCCGCAGCTTTAGAAAAACATGATTACCAGTTCCAAAAAGGGCAGGTAGTCAAAGGAAAAGTATTCCAAATTGATCCAGATGGAGCTTATGCCGATATTGGAGGCAAGTCAAGTGCCTTTATTCCTCGTCATGAAGCGGCTTTGAGAGAGGTAATAGATTTATCAGAAGTTCTACCACTTCATGAGGAACTAGAATTTGTAATTGTCCAAGAGCAAAATGCAGAAGGGCAAGTAACTGTTTCTCGCCGCCAGTTAGAAATGAGACAGATTTGGAAAAAACTGGTAGAAATGCAAGAAACTACCAAAAGTGTAGACGTGGAGGTAATGAAACGCCAACAAAGGTGGTGTCACTGTCGATCTTCTCGGTTTGCGCGGCTTTATTCCTCGTTCTCACTTACTTGAGCGCAACAACTTGGAGGCACTCAAAGGGCGAAAACTCACTGTTAGCTTTTTAGAAGTTAATCAGAATACGAATAAACTTGTACTTTCCCAACGTTTAGCAAAAAGTTCCGCGAGCTTCAGTTTATTAGAAATAGGTCAGTTAATAGAAGGGAAAATAACTGGTATCAAAGCATTTGGCGTATTTGTTGATATAAACGGCGTTAGCGCTTTACTTCACATCAAACAGATAAGCCAGAAGTTTATTGACAATATCGAAAAGGTATTTCAACCCGATCGAGAAATTAAAGCTCTTATCATCGATATAGATGAAGGAAAAGGTAGAGTTGCACTTTCTACCAGAGTTTTAGAAAACTTCCCTGGTGAAATGCTTGAAAATATGGAAGAAGTCATGACTTCCGCCGAAGCACGCGCCGAAAGAGCTAGAAAACAGCTTTTGGAATCAGCTAACGGTTAATAAGAGTTAGGAATTGATAGTTGAAGGATTTCACAACTAACAACTATCAACTAACTACCAACAATTCCCTATTATGCCGATAGCAATTTCGCATTTTCTGTAATATTTCTTCATCAAAGGTAAATTTAATTAGTTTAATTAGTTTGCCCCATTCATAGAGAGCTTCTTTACCAATACTTTGATTAAATTGAATGGCATAAAACCGCGCCCACCACTTGGGTGCTTGCTTCCTATTAACAAAATCATGTTTCTTCAACCAGCGTCTGCACCATTTAGCCATTTCTGAAGCGGAAGGTGGCGCAACTCCTATTACTGGCGGGAAATCGGCGTAGCTGACAAATTTGCTCAAACCCTTGCCGTGGACATAGACGACATATTGCCAGCATTCGACTACATAAATATCTTCAAATTTGATTTTAAATTTCAAACAAACTGCTTCTTCTGTAACGAATCGCGCTAATGGGTGAATTTCTGAGGACTTATAAGAAATTTTTGATTCCCTGATGACAAGCTTTCTTGCTTTGAGCGATGTTAACATGGTAGATGAATCCTGTAAGCGATAGTAGATGAATCCTGTAAGCAGTAATAGATGAATCCTGTAAGCAGTAATAGATGAAATCTTCTAGTAAGTTGTAAATGATGCATTCATTTAACAGATAAACCCTATTGCTAGTAGGAGGATTCTGTGAATGTACGATTTACATTGTTTTCGGGATTTCGATATTTTGACTATGATTGCCCTTCATTTGTTATGCTGAAGGGTAATCATTTATTTTTTCTAGAATAAAAAAATTATCTGACTAAGCGAAGTCATTTGTCAAGAGGCTATGGGAATAATTAGGTTAAAAGTTCGAGAGCTTGCTGCTGAAAAAGGGTGGACAATAAAGGAGGTTTCTGACCGCTCTGGAGTTGTTTATAGTACTCTTAGAACCTATGCCCGTTCGCCTGGAATGACGATGGTTGACTTTACTGCTATTCAAAAGCTAGCTCGTGCGTTCGACGTGATGATAGAAGAATTGGTTGAAGTAGTAGAAGAGTAAGCTTTTTAATTAATTTTTTACAATAAAAGACTCAATGGCCTCATGGGGCTTGTAAGATTAAGGATTAGGGAATTTATCAACGAGAAAGGTTGGACGCTCAAAGAAGTCTCCGAACGTTCTGGAGTTGTTTATAGTACTCTGAGAACCTATGCCCGTTCGCCTGGAATGACGATGGTTGACTTTACCATCAACCGCGAGAAGGCTCACACCGAATTCTTTGAATCGGTGTTGAGATGAATCGCGGGCAGAGTTTTAACAGATAACGAGTCAATCCATTCTTCTACAATTGCCGTCATTGTTTTATCTCTATCTAAAGCATAAGCTCTAAGAATATTTAATCTTTTTTCGCTAATTCTTAAATTTAGTGCTTTGTTTTTCATGATAATCTACACAATAACTACACATATATGTTAATATATCAATAGGTCGATAGCAAGAGGGATTTATTAATGAGAATTTCTTATCAATACCGATTAAAGCCGAATAAAGAGCAACGAGAAATTATTGATAACACACTCGATATGTTGCGTTGTCAATATAATTATCAGCTTGCACAGCGGTTTGATTGGTACGAACAGAATCGCTGTTCTATTGATAGATGCCCTCTTGTTTGTCATCTTCCAGAATTAAAAAATAAACCGAACAAAGTAAGCCAAGAAAAAAGTTTAGTTCAACTAAAAAAAGATAGACCTTGGTACAAAAAAATTCATAGCCAGGTACTTCAAGCTGTATCTGACAAAGTAGAAAAAACTTTTGATAGATGGCTCAAAGGTGATAGTAACGGTAAGCGTTCTGGTCGTCCAAGATTTAAAGGTGTAGGACGTTATAAAACATTTACATATAAACAATTCAAACAGCATCCTAAAGTTGGTAATAAAATTACGCTATCAAAAATTGGTGAGTTAAAAGTAATTGTACACCGACCTATCCCAGATGGTTTCGTTATCAAAACCCTATCTGTAACGAAAAAAGCTAGCGGTTACTATGTAACTTTAAGTCTTGATAACAAAGAAGTCCCAACAATTAAACCAGATTTCAATGCTGATAATATTGTAGGTATTGATGTTGGGCTGATTGATTTTTATGTAGCTTCTGATAATACCCGAATTGCTGCACCAAAACATTTACGAAAAGCACAACGTAAATTATCCGCAGCACAACGTAAAGTATCGCGGCGGCATATTGGCTCAAATCGTCGCAAAAAAGCAATTAAAAAGTTAGGTATTAGACATAAAAAGGTAGCTGATACCCGAAAAGATTTTCACTTTAAAACAGCTAAAAAACTACTAGACAAATACGATGTCGTAGTAGTTGAAAAGCTGAATATCAAAGGACTTGTTAAAACAAGATTAGCTAAATCAATTAATGATGCTGGTTGGGGTCAATTCATTTGTATACTGACAAACAAAGCCGAAAATGCTGGTTTGAAAGTTATTGCTGTGAATCCCAACGGTACAAGTCAATCTTGTTCTAGTTGTGGTCATATTGTCAAAAAGCCGCTGTCTCAAAGAATGCATAATTGCCCAGTGTGCAAAACCACCATCTGCCGGGACTTGAACGCAGCGCGGAACATCAAGGTGCGTGGGGACGCACGCCCTAAAAGCTCAGTTTATGTCGTCAAAGACGAGTCGCTGAGAAGCTCACACCTACTCGAAGAGAGGTGTGAGTACGTCACGTCCATTCAGAAGCTAGCTCGTGCGTTCGACGTGATGATTGAAGAGTTAGTCGAAGTTGTTGAAGAGTAACTAATTAAAAAGGCGATACTTGGGCATGAGTTTCGCTTAACGCCAATGCAGCAGATTATAAACTATAAGAATAATTATGCTAAAAATATAGGACTTCGCAAGTAAAAAAATTGCTCTCCTGATTGGCAATTATTGAGTTTACTGCCATTAGACATGAAGCTCGTGCATTCAATGTGATGATTGAAAACTAGTTGAAATAATTGAATGCTTAAAAATTATTAACATAAGAACATTCAATTCAGTTTTTGCTTTAATTACAAAAAATAAAAAAAGAATGCGAGTATAAAAATATAAAATTCTATTTTCAATTCTATCGAGTTAGGGTTGTTAACCGCCCGAAACCTATATCTACACTAAATTTAAAGCAATTAACCACTAACCACTAACCACTAACAAATATATCTTCTGACTGTATAACCACGGATGGTTACAAAACTAGCGGTCAGATATTTCAGGAATAATGCGGACGCACTGTCCCGAAATATCATGGTACTTTACACATTAGCGTTCCTCTGCTAAAGAGGGCGGTTTAAGCCCGCCTTCTTAGCATTTTTCTTAGTTTAACTCAGAAATTTCTAAACATCCTCCCCATCTCCAATATCTCGCTTCGGTGGACGTTTGTAGGTAAAGGTAAAAGTATCGCCACTAGTAATTACTCGCCGCATTTCATCATACATCGGATAATTCCCTACACCGCTAAGACTTGCCCAACCACGCGCTCTAGTTAAAGCAACAAACAATTGGTTACGATGATTCATATCATTCTCGTTACGAGCGACTTTATCAAAGCCAACTACATAAACCATATCGGCTTCATGTCCTTTAGCACGGTTGATACGAGACACTGTAACGCCATTGTCATGCCAGAATTTATCGGGGTCATTATTGGGATATTCTGGATACAAATCGTTTAATATTTGAGCAGTAGGAATGTAAACGTCAATATTTTGGTCAATTAAAAAATCAGCAGCTTCTCGTTCTAGCTCTATCGCTTCAGAGTTAGAGCCTAAAACAACTACTAAAATATCGCGACTGGGATTAAGACCATCATTAACAATATTGTGCATGATGTTCTCGGACAAAGCCGTTAATTCTTCCTCACGAGAATTATAGGTTTTAAATTCGAGTACGGGTTCTCCCCAAAGTTCGGGTATTGGGTTGGGAGAAAATTGTGGCGATCGCACTATAGTAATTGGCTTACCAACTTTGCGAAAATCGCCTTGGACTTCGTATCCAATTCTGTCCCAATCCTTTTTGTTGGTAATACCGGAAAGCATTCCCTCACCACGTAGCAAACCCATACCAATAGCGTGGGCTGCGGTGAGAATTGGTCCCGGAGTCCGGTAACAGTGGCGCATCACTTCCGAACGTTTGATACCACCGGGGTATTGTGGCTGTTTGTTGAGAAGATTGCTTAATTTTTCACCAAATACTTCTTTAGCTTTGGGTACGACTAAACTATCAAGACTTTGTGCTTCATCGTAAGCCCAGATTAAACGCTTTTCTTCAGGTGTTTCTTCGCTTGCAGGTCGTAAAGCTTGATAAGCTAACCAGTAAATTGCTTGTTTGTCTTGATATTTCAAATTCTCATCAGCAACCAAATCTTGACCTTCATCAATCAAGATAGCGTCAAACATCGGTTCAACTGTAATCTCTTCCTGCAACCGCTTGCATAACTCAGCTAAACCTCGATTTGGTTGTCCTTGGTTAGTATCTACAACCGTTCCGCGTCTTTTGCCGTGGTATTCGCAAATTGTTCCATATAAGCCGGGTTGCTCTTTCGCACCCCAAGCATGAAGCACGCGCAATTTTAAATTAGTTTTGGGGTCATAATGTAAATCTCCACCGCTAAAACGACGCATCCACTGGTCTAATAAACCAATCATTAAGTCATATAAAGAGCGAGTGAAAAACACTAAAGCAATATCCCAATCGGGATGCTTCAAATGCATATGCGCCGCTTTCTGACACAGCAATACAGTTTTACCAGAACCAGCAATACCGCGAATACGTTGAGGTCCGGGGGGAATTTCTTTACCAATATGTTCTTGCTGTAAATCGATTTCATATAGCTTTTGACGCAAAGCATCCATGACGCTAGCGCGGGTTTTACCACTAACAGCAATATCGCGCTGAGGTTTGCGAAGTACGGGAGTTCCACCAATTACCGAGAGTAGTAATTCCCAATCTTTATCCTCTAAATTTTCTCCTGGAACTAGAGGAGACGTTTGTTGAATGCGTTCGAGTAAAGCAGCTTTAGTTAACTGGTCCTGAAAAATGATTGTCGGACAGTTAGGTAGTTGGTCGAAACCTCTTTGCTGCCATTGTTCTTGAGTAATTAAAGGTAGTGCAACAATAGTTCTACCGTTGACTTTACGCCAAATAGCCGGTTCTCGGTCAGTATATGCAATTAAAGCGCGTAATTGATGTTCTGCTAATTGAGATGGAGATGCTTCTGCTGTTCGGAAGTTTCGTAAAAGCCAATTTTTATCGTTGATTTCAGTTATTTGATCGATAGTAACTGGCAAAATTTCAATAACAGTTAAACCGAATTCTCTATCAACAACAAGGATATCGGGTTCCTTACGAATTTCACCTACCTTCGAGAAAATCGGATACCGCCAATACCCGATACAGTTTCTATCTGCAAACGCATTTTTTACAGCGTCCCATGCTTGTTGTTCGGTTGATTCCGTTCCGGATTTTATCGCTTCAGTAGTGATAAATTTATTATTAGTATCTTCAAAAGTCATTTGATATTGTTCGCGTTGAATTTGCTGAAAGTGATGAACTTGTGTTACGCAAAATTGCCCTCACCCTCGAAGAGTGGGGCTATATATATATAATTCGTCTAAGCACCCTGTAAAGAAGTAACAAAAGTTTCATTCGTGTTGCTAAATTAGCATCGCTTCAGTGTCTGCTGCCAGTGCAGATACACGGATGAGGGGTGATTTTACGCGGTTTATAGTATCAGGAATGGTGCGGAGTTATTTTTATAATTATTGTGATAAATATTGCTTTATAACAAAGAGTAATTATTATCGTGTTGTTATCGATTGCGGTCTTCTCGAATTAGCTTTGATGGTTTCTAGCGAATTCTCCAAAAATATAGACACATAATCTGTATTTAATGGGAAATTTTTCAGCATTCGCTGTTGATAAATTTCTTATTGTGAATACTTTTCACGTATCTTGCTACCCCATGAGGCACTTTCGTGAATAATGCTAAATCATAAATTTATGCAGATGAGTAAGCAAGCTTTGATTCACTCACCCGCAAACGAGTATAGGCGATAATAAAAATAAAACGGAGAGGGTGGGATTCGAACCCACGGTACCTTTCGGTACACTCGATTTCAAGTCGAGCGCATTCGACCACTCTGCCACCTCTCCAGGTAAGCTGTCAGCGATTAATCTTGAGCAGGGCGCTTAGATAATGGCTGACCAATTACAGATTATACTATATCTTTACGCTGGTTGTACCATCGAAGTCGATTTTTGATAAAGAATTTCCTCGGATTTAATAGTGAAGTCGTTGCCAATCCACACTAATGAAGCTTTCATGACTTTTCCATTTTCGAGTTCGACTATTGAAAAATTACGCAGCTTATCTTGAGGTTTTTCAATAATTCGCGGTACGCTGGCTGCATTTAGATAAATAATTCCTTCTGGGCTTCTAAAAATACGCTTTCGCAATACTTTTGTATGTCGCAGGCTATGGTGCATATGTCCAAATGTCACCAAAGGAATATTTTTACTTGTGGTGATAGTTTGAGAAATTGCTTCCGCAAAATCTGGGTCGCCATAATCGCCGCCGATGGGATGCCAGTCTTTGCCGCAGGGATCTTCTGGTTTGTCTCCTAATCCGAATGGTCCATTATGACCGAGAAAAATAATCGTTTCATGAGCAGCGCTGTTTACTGCTTCCATGATTCGGGCAGTTGATTCAGATAGAGTTGCAACCCCAAATCTTTCTTTACATAAATCGGCAAATTTCCATTTCGGACCACCCCAGGTAAAAGGACGACTTCCCACCACGGTTAAGTTGAAATCCGGAAAATCCATCTTACCGAAACCAACGTGAGTATCGCCTAAAAAATCAAGCTGTTGCTGCACCCAATCTTCTTTTGTACGGTCGTAGGGACACTTTTTACGCCCCCATTCGGTGGCAGTGAACCAAGCATCGTGATTGCCCATCACTACTGCTTTGGGGATATCAAGATCGGCGATTTTTCTTACAACTTCCACCGATTCATTTCCAAAATCCCCGACAAATAGCACCAAATCAACAGCTAGATGCTTGAGTGCAATCCCATCTTCCTTTTCCCACTGGTCGTGAACGTCTCCTACTACAGCGATTTTTACGATTTTCGAGTTTGTTATCTGACTACTTGTCATACCACTTTCCTTTCCATATGTTTCCAGGATAGGAAACTCAAACCGATTTTGGCACAATTTTTTTGAAGTCGTATTATCCCCCTAGTAATTTTGGTAAAAAGTACTATAATTATTTCAAGATTAAGAATTGTATCTTGCACATACGTATTATTTTGATTGCCAAACCCTTTGAGTTTAAAAGCGACGAGGGGCAAGGTAAGCTTTCGTACAAAAATGCAAGATTTTGAATTAAAAATAGATCATTTTACTAGATCCTACTGTGTTTACTACCGCACTGCGAAGACCTGAAACAACCCAACTGGGTGCATTACCGCTAGATCTATTTGCAGCCATTGAGAATCTTAAAAAAGAGCTCAATGCTGTTGTTTTGGCGCACTACTATCAAGAACCGGATATTCAAGATATTGCAGATTTTATTGGCGATTCGTTGCAACTTTCCAGAACAGCAGCCGATACAAATGCAGATGTTATAGTCTTTGCTGGGGTTCACTTTATGGCAGAAACAGCAAAGATTCTTAATCCAGACAAGTTGGTGTTATTGCCAGACTTAGATGCTGGTTGTTCTTTAGCTGATAGTTGCCCACCGAGTGAATTCGCAGCATTTAAAGCAGCGCATCCAGAGCATTTAGTGATTTCTTACATCAACTGTACTGCGGAAATTAAAGCGATGAGCGATATTATCTGCACTAGTTCCAATGCGGTGAAAATTGTGCAGCAGATACCCAAGGAACAGCCGATTATTTTTGCTCCAGACAGGAATTTGGGACGTTACGTAATGGAACAAACTGGGCGCGATTTACTATTGTGGCAAGGTAGCTGTATCGTTCATGAAACCTTTTCGGAGAAGAAAATTGTGCAGTTAAAAATTGCACATCCACAGGCTGATGTAATTGCTCATCCCGAATGCGAAACAACCGTATTGCGACACGCTGATTTTATTGGTTCGACGGCAGCTTTATTAAAATATTGTCAGCAGAGTTCGAGTGATAAATTTATTGTTGCTACCGAACCGGGAATTATTCATCAAATGCAAAAACAAGCACCGGAAAAACAATTTATTCCTGCACCACCAACGAATAACTGTAATTGTAATGAATGTCCGTTTATGAGGTTAAATACGTTGGAAAAGCTTTATTTGGCGATGAAGAATCGCACGCCAGAAATTACTATGAGTGAGGAGACGAGAATTAAGGCTTTGCGTCCAATGCAGCGGATGTTGGAGATGAGTGTTTAAGTAGATATTATAGAGGCGTGATGATAAAGCTACGTCTCTATTGTTTTATTATGTTGAATTGAAGAGAGAAATAAATAATTGTTTTAAATCTTTGGCTTAAGCTAATGTAAAATTTTAATCATTTTAGTTAGAGCCAAAATTTATTCATGTTCTGCAATTTGTCCTTGATTAAAAAATAGTCCGGCACTTTTCTTTTTGTAAATCCTTTATCTACCTTTTACAAGCAACAAACTCAATATTAGTAGCAGTATATTTCAAAGGTGTACGTTCAGTTAACCACTGATCTATAAATTCAAATTTATGATAATTAGTATATGAAATACTATTTTTAGGCAAAAGTTGCCGATGCCAAATGTCTACAAGTTCAAGCTTACTTTGCTCAAGAAGATTTTTCACCATATTTTTGCTATACAACCTGTCATGATAAAAATCTCGCCGAAGATGCGCTAAACGCTGAGTCCATGAAAGGTGGTAAGGAAGAAAAAAACAAAAGAAAAGTCCCGACGGTCTTAAGATTCGGTTAATTTCCTGGAGCGATTGAAGGTGATTGGGGACGTGTTCGAGTACTCCAAAACTCAAGACTATATCAAAGCTTGTATCTTTGAAGGGAAGTATATAAGGATGTTCTAAAGGAATGATATCTATAGATGCTTTTTCAATAATGGGTGTATTTTGACCAAAACTAGAATCATCTGCACCACGAACATCACAGGAAGTAATTTCGGCACCCATTTCCCGCATTAAATAAGAGATATGACCTTTTCCACATCCCCAGTCAAGTATCTTTAATTCACTCAAGCTTTTCTTAAACCAATACTCAGAAAATGCTTTTACGTAGCTTGTTAGGTAAAGATAGACGTTTTGGGAAGTTGGATTTCTTAAAAAAGCATGACTATCTGCATCTAAAGTTAAATCTAATAACTGTTGATTCAAAGGCTGGGTTTTTTGAAAATTACTGCGTCTAAGAGCAACAAGAGTTTTGCTATTCATGATGAAATTTTCGCTTCACTTAACAAAACATGACATGACGCATTATGAAATTTAACTTAAAACTAAAATTACTTTTTATCAGCTCTTTCTAAAGCCAACTCGCTATATTCCTTGTAGAGTTGAATCCTTGACTGTGCTTCTTTGAAGCGACTATGACTGGATGGAACTTCAGACATTAAATCGGATGCATATTGCCATTTTTCAGCTACATCTAACCATTTATCTGAACTATTAGCTGTTTTTCTATCTTCTACTGCTTGGTTAGCAATTCGTATCGCAATGTAGAATATGTCATCTTCTAATTGTTGAGAAGGTGCTTGAGAAGCTGTTGGATAAGTATTGACAACAGGTGTCTGTAACTTATTTTTGATATCTGTAGGCTTTGAAGATTTTATATTAGACTTATTCGATGAATTGTATTTTAAACTTGCTGTCTCTATTGAATTTTTAATTTTACTGCCTAAAAAATAATAGGCTAACCAACCTGCTGACAATAGTATTAAGCATAAACCAAGTAAATTCATCATCCCTCCTAAGAATGACTTTTTGGGTTTACTCCTATTACTAACTATTAAGTATCGGGAAGATTGAGGTTGAGGTAATTGTGGTTTTTGTGATTCTTTCTTATTTTCTTTAAAATCTCTAATTATTTGCTTTAAAACATTTGGTTTTTTTAAGGTTATTTGTTCTGACCATAGTAGCTGATTTTCTGGGTCGCGATTAATCTCTTCTAACCACAATAATTGCTGTTCTCGAACAATACGACTATTTATATTTACCCTATGGACGTTACGGGGTGCAATAGATTCTAATATCTGCTTAATTTTTTGTACTAAAGTCGATTTCTCAAGATTTTCTTTAGTGCGAGCTTCACATAAAAGTTGTAAAACTCCACCATCAAACATTGCTCTAGTTCTTACACCAGAATTAGCCAACTTTTCATTCAAAACTTGAATAATTGCCGCAATACTGCCTTGACTAGCTTGCGAAGCAATATCATTGATCTGATTTACCATTTTTGAAGTAGTAACTGTTTGTCAAACTTAAGTGGTTAACAGACAATCTAGTTTAAAAGAGTCACAATTTTTGTTCCTTAGAAACTTCTGTAAACTTCTATTTTACTTTGATTGTATGTTGAAAAATACAAAATTGACAAACAATATTGCAAAAATAAAGCCTCCTTCAAATATGAAGAAGACTTTACCTAAATTACAAACCTGGCACCGAGCTATTTTCACAGGAGGCAACCCTCCAACTATCGTCGCCGCAACGGCGTTTCACCTCTGAGTTCGGGATGGGATCAGTGTGGTTCCACCGTGCCATAGGCACCAGGAAACTTGTAGGGAATACAGAATCCCTGAAGGCTGCACATTCACGCGCTTTTTGTAAAAATGATTAGTATCTTTAAAATGTAGAACATCAATTGATGAGGTCAAGCCCTCGGTCTGTTAGCATGGCTCGGCTACATACATTACTGCACTTCCACCTACCACCTATTAACGGATATTCTTTCCGTGACCTTACTGGCTTATGCCATGAGAACACTCATCTTGAGGTGGGCTTCCCACTTAGATGCTTTCAGCGGTTATCCGCTCCGCACTTGGCTACCCAGCGTTTACCGTTGGCACGATAACTGGTACACCAGCGGTGCGTCCCTCCCGGTCCTCTCGTACTAAGGAGGACTCCTCTCAATGTTCTTGCGCCTGCACCGGATATGGACCGAACTGTCTCACGACGTTCTGAACCCAGCTCACGTACCGCTTTAATGGGCGAACAGCCCAACCCTTGGGACGTACTTCCGCCCCAGGTTGCGATGAGCCGACATCGAGGTGCCAAACCTCCCCGTCGATGTGGACTCTTGGGGGAGATCAGCCTGTTATCCCTAGAGTAACTTTTATCCGTTGAGCGACGGCCATTCCATTCTGAACCGTCGGATCACTAAGGCCGTGTTTCCACCCTGCTCGACTTGTAGGTCTTGCAGTCAAGCTCTCTTAATGCCTTTACACTCGACGCACGGTTTCCAAGCGTGCTGAGAGAACCTTTGCGCGCCTCCGTTACCTTTTAGGAGGCGACCGCCCCAGTCAAACTGCCCATCTGAAACTGTTCCTCTTCCGGCTAACGGAAGTAGGTTAGAATTCTAGCTTCGCGGGAGTGGTATCTCACTGTTGGCTCCACATTCCCCACAAGGAATGCTTCAACGCCTCCCACCTATACTGCGCAAGCCAAGCCCGAACCCAATTCCAGACTACAGTAAAGCTTCATAGGGTCTTTCTGTCCGGGTGCAGGTAGTCCGTATCTTCACAGACAATCCTATTTCGCCGAGCCTCTCTCCGAGACAGTGCCCAGATCGTTACGCCTTTCGTGCGGGTCGGAACTTACCCGACAAGGAATTTCGCTACCTTAGGACCGTTATAGTTACGGCCGCCGTTCACCGGGGCTTCAGTCGTTAGCTTCATCCCAAAGAACTGACCAACTTCCTTAACCTTCCGGCACTGGGCAGGCGTCAGCCCCTATACGTCCTCTTACGAGTTTGCAGAGACCTGTGTTTTTGGTAAACAGTCGCCTGGGCCTCTTTACTGTGACCTGCTCTCGCAGGCACCCCTTCTTCCGAAGTTACGGGGTCATTTTGCCGAGTTCCTTAGAGAGAGTTATCTCGCGCCCCTTAGTTTACTCAACCTCCCTACCTGTGTCGGTTTCGGGTACGGGTACTAAGTTTTCAACACATAGTCGGCTTTTCTTGGCACTATTCTTCACTACACGTTCTCCGTGGAGAACTCCCAATCCAATCAGGGTGTAGCTATCCGTCATGCGTCCTGACTATGCTCCCACTTAATAGCTAGGGATTATTGACCCTATGTCCATCGACTACGCTTTTCAGCCTCGCCTTAGGTCCCGGCTAACCCTCCGAGGACGAACCTGGCGGAGGAACCCTTAGGGTTTCGGGGTATATGATTCTCACATATATTTTCGCTACTCAAGCCGACATTCTCACTTCTATACAGTCCACAACTGCTCGCCGCTATTGCTTCTACCCGTATAGAACGCTCCCCTACCACTTACGTAGTAAGTCCGCAGCTTCGGTACATTACTTAGTCCCGTTCATTTTCGGCGCAGGAGCGCTTGACCAGTGAGCTATTACGCACTCTTTCAAGGATGGCTGCTTCTAGGCAAACCTCCTGGTTGTCTATGCACTCCCACCTCCTTTGCCACTTAGTAATGATTTTGGGACCTTAGCTGGCGGTCTGGGCTGTTTCCCTCTTGACGATGAAGCTTATCCCCCACCGTCTCACTGGCAATGTGTTCTCTGGGTATTCTGAGTTTGCATCGATTTGGTACCGCTCTCGCAGCCCGCACCGAAACAGTGCTTTACCCCCCAGATATAATCATTACCGCTGCGCCTCAACACATTTCGGGGAGAACCAGCTAGCTCCTGGCTCGATTGGCATTTCACCGCTAACCACACCTCATCCGCTGATTTTTCAACATCAGTCGGTTCGGACCTCCACTTGGTGTTACCCAAGCTTCATCCTGGGCATGGTTAGATCGCCAGGGTTCGGGTCTATAAATACTGATTAACGCCCTATTCAGACTCGATTTCTCTTTGGCTCCGGCATTCCCGCCTTAACCTACCAGTACCTATAAGTCGCCGGCTCATTCTTCAACAGGCACGCTGTCACACGTTTAATCGTGCTTCAACTGCTTGTAGGCTAATGGTTTCATGTTCTATTTCACTCCCCTTCCGGGGTTCTTTTCACCTTTCCCTCGCGGTACTTTTCGCTATCGGTCACGTAGTAGTATTTAGCCTTACGAGATGGTCCTCGCTGATTCAATAGGGATTTCACGTGCCCCTACCTACTCGGGATTCAGTTAGTATCCAATCAATTTTCGACTACAGGACTTTCACCTTCTCTGGTGCAGTATTTCGCTGCTTCATCTAACCTATGGATTCCATGTCACTGTCCCACTACCCCATATTGCAAGCAATATGGTTTAGGCTTCTCCCCGTCCGCTCACCGCTACTAGGGGAATCACTTTTGTTTTCTTTTCCTCTGGTTACTGAGATGTTTCAGTTCACCGGGTTCGCTCGCTCCTGCCTATATATTCAGCAGGTCGTGTTTAAAGGTTGTCCTATTCGGATATTTCCGGCTCATCGCTTGCTTCCAGCTCCCCGGAACGTTTCGTCGGTAGCCACGTCCTTCATCGCCTCTACGTGCCTAGGTATCCACCATTAGCCCTTTGTAGCTTGACCACAAAGATATTCCAATACAATCATTGGTTACAAAATAGGATATCTAGATACTTTCCTTAACTACTTAAAGTAATCAAGGACTACCTAAATCATTTCGCGTGAATATGCAGTTTTCAAGGTTCTGACTGGATAATAATCCAGCATTCCAATTTATTTCTATATAAATTTGGGTGCTGAAACTTATCTACTTTTTTCACTCATAATTCAATCAAAAAAATTTGGTGGAGGTAAGCGGACTCGAACCGCTGACATCTGCCTTGCAAAGGCAGCGCTCTACCAACTGAGCTATACCCCCATCTACAGCTACCAGTGACCAAATAATTATTTAATACTGTTTGCTGTTTCAGGTGGGCCATCCTGGACTCGAACCAGGGACCTCACCCTTATCAGGGGTGCGCTCTAACCACCTGAGCTAATAGCCCATAAGTTATGAGTTCTTACGAACCGAACCTATAATTGTTTGAAAGCCTTTCAAATACCTAATCTACGTTACGACCTGGGATATACCAACTCGATCATCTAATCACAAATTGCTTTGGATGTATGAGTGGTTAGGTCTCCCTGAAAAGGAGGTGATCCAGCCACACCTTCCGGTACGGCTACCTTGTTACGACTTCACCCCAGTCATCAGTCCTACCTTCGGCATCCCCCTCCGCGAACGGTTAGGGTAACGACTTCGGGCGTGACCAACTTCCATGGTGTGACGGGCGGTGTGTACAAGGCCCGGGAACGAATTCACTGCAGTATGCTGACCTGCAATTACTAGCGATTCCTACTTCACGCAGGCGAGTTGCAGCCTGCGATCTGAACTGAGCCATGGTTTATGAGATTAGCGCACTATCGCTAGTTGGCTGCTCTTTGTCCATAGCATTGTAGTACGTGTGTAGCCCAAGACGTAAGGGGCATGATGACTTGACGTCATCCCCACCTTCCTCCGGTTTGTCACCGGCAGTCTCCCTAAAGTGCCCAACTTAATGATGGCAACTAAGGACGAGGGTTGCGCTCGTTGCGGGACTTAACCCAACATCTCACGACACGAGCTGACGACAGCCATGCACCACCTGTGTTCCGGTTCCCGAAGGCACATTCTAGTTTCCCAGAACTTCCGGACATGTCAAGCCTTGGTAAGGTTCTTCGCGTTGCATCGAATTAAACCACATACTCCACCGCTTGTGCGGGCCCCCGTCAATTCCTTTGAGTTTCACACTTGCGTGCGTACTCCCCAGGCGGGATACTTAACGCGTTAGCTACGGCACTGTCCGGGTCGATACAGACAACGCCTAGTATCCATCGTTTACAGCTAGGACTACTGGGGTATCTAATCCCATTCGCTCCCCTAGCTTTCGTCCCTCAGTGTCAGTTGCGGTCTAGTAGAGCGCCTTCGCCACCGGTGTTCTTCCTGATCTCTACGCATTTCACCGCTACACCAGGAATTCCCTCTACCCCGAACGCACTCAAGTTTTGTAGTTTCCACTGCCTATATGTAGTTGAGCTACACGCTTTAACAGCAGACTTACACAACCACCTACGAACGCTTTACGCCCAATTATTCCGGATAACGCTTGCATCCTCCGTATTACCGCGGCTGCTGGCACGGAGTTAGCCGATGCTGATTCCTCAAGTACCGTCATTATCTTCCTTGAGAAAAGAGGTTTACAACCCAAGAGCCTTCCTCCCTCACGCGGCGTTGCTCCGTCAGGCTTTCGCCCATTGCGGAAAATTCCCCACTGCTGCCTCCCGTAGGAGTCTGGGCCGTGTCTCAGTCCCAGTGTGGCTGATCATCCTCTCAGACCAGCTACCGATCGTCGCCTTGGTGCGCTCTTACCACACCAACTAGCTAATCGGACGCGAACTCATCTTTAGGCAATTAATCTTTCATCTTACGACACATTCGGTATTAGCAGTCGTTTCCAACTGTTGTCCCGAACCTAAAGGCAGATTTTCACGCGTTACTCACCCGTCCGCCACTATCTCCGAAGAGACCGTTCGACTTGCATGTGTTAGGCACGCCGCCAGCGTTCATCCTGAGCCAGGATCAAACTCTCCGTTTTGGATAAGTTGAATACTTAGCAAATAGTCACATCCGTAACCACCTAAGCATTCTTCGTCCTTGACTGACTTTTTTTAAACCTTAGTCTTGGTTAATTACTTTACTAACGCAGACCTTTTATGGTATGCTGGCTTTCAAACAAATATATAGTTTTCTTGGTTCGGAACCCTTGAGGAGTCGGCGTTTTGCGCTTCTCTCTCTCAGGCACTTATACATAGTACCGAGAACACCTATTCGTGTCAACTCTTTTTTCAAAAAAATTTGGAATTAGTTTTTGGTAAACTCCTGTAATACTCTTCTGCTATACTTTACAGAGTTCAAAGAAAGTTTAAGTTGATGGAGATTTATAATCCAGTTTTGCTTCCAAGGGTTGGTAATAGTTTTTTGATAAGCTGATGTGCAGCTAGATCGCATAATGCAAAAAATTTAAAATATTGTATTGCGTTAGTGCAGCGTGTCCGCGAGGATATGCATCTTGCTCGCTAGTACTATAAAAATTAAGTGGGTAAGAGCTTATCAATCAAAAAATTTTAGAAGTTTAACGCTTCGTAGGAAGAAGAAGAATTGGAAATTCTGTATTAGATAGAAGAAGACTCAGATAAATTTAAATATTCATCTTGCCACGATTTTAGCTTTAGAACTATTCAAACCAAAGTTATTAGATTATTAACTGGAGTTTAAACTAAGACACAATAAAACAGCGCAGCAGTAATATTTTGATGCGTATCCGTGATGAAACAAGAAAAATAAGGTCTTTAAGTAGGTTTTGGTTTCTTTTTATTGCTATTCTTAGTACGTTTTTTGACAACAGGGTAAATAATTCTACACTTACGGGTTTTTTCTGGTTTCCAGACTGCTAGTGCTATCACGGCTAGAATTCTACCTATAGACTGTGCAACTCTCCCAGGTGTTAACTTTGCGGCTGTTTTTACTGGAGTTTAGACTAAAGCTCGTGACCGCTACGCGGTCACGGCGCACAAAAAATGGTATAAAAAATAGGGAAATGCTTGTGGTAAAACAAGTACCTCCCGAGGGAAGACGAGAAAAACACTACCAAATCTCAACTTTCGTTATGGATGTTTTTGCACATTTAAGGGAATTCCGTCAAGCCGCATACAAATGTTTATGTAAAGCCAGCGATGCAACATTTGAATTAATGGACTCAATACTGCTAACTCGAAATGCATATAGTTTGGCGGACTTATCTTTATGCCCAGTGTTTCGTCGTAAATGGTCAAGTGTGTATGAAGCATTGCAAGACACAAAAGTCCAACGAAATAAATTAATGGGACTATACATCAAAAATATACCAAGCCAAGAAGGTATTATTCTTGCTGGAGACCATACTGCGTGGTCAAGACCAAACGCACCAACTTTAAAGGAAAGGACTTATGAACATTATACCCAAAGTGGTATTAGAGGTCGTCCAGTAACTGCGGGATATGGTTATAGTACACCTCGTCCGCAGTATGGTAGCGGTACAGTCCAAGCTTATATAAACAGCAAAAAACCCTCCTGAATATCACAGAAGGGTTTTTTTAAATTACAAACCTGGCACCGAGCTATTTTCACAGGAGGCAACCCTCCAACTATCGTCGCCGCAACGGCGTTTCACCTCTGAGTTCGGGATGGGATCAGTGTGGTTCCACCGTGCCATAGGCACCAGGAAACTTGTAGGGAATACAGAATCCCTGAAGGCTGCACATTCACGCGCTTTTTGTAAAAATGATTAGTATCTTTAAAATGTAGAACATCAATTGATGAGGTCAAGCCCTCGGTCTGTTAGCATGGCTCGGCTACATACATTACTGCACTTCCACCTACCACCTATTAACGGATATTCTTTCCGTGACCTTACTGGCTTATGCCATGAGAACACTCATCTTGAGGTGGGCTTCCCACTTAGATGCTTTCAGCGGTTATCCGCTCCGCACTTGGCTACCCAGCGTTTACCGTTGGCACGATAACTGGTACACCAGCGGTGCGTCCCTCCCGGTCCTCTCGTACTAAGGAGGACTCCTCTCAATGTTCTTGCGCCTGCACCGGATATGGACCGAACTGTCTCACGACGTTCTGAACCCAGCTCACGTACCGCTTTAATGGGCGAACAGCCCAACCCTTGGGACGTACTTCCGCCCCAGGTTGCGATGAGCCGACATCGAGGTGCCAAACCTCCCCGTCGATGTGGACTCTTGGGGGAGATCAGCCTGTTATCCCTAGAGTAACTTTTATCCGTTGAGCGACGGCCATTCCATTCTGAACCGTCGGATCACTAAGGCCGTGTTTCCACCCTGCTCGACTTGTAGGTCTTGCAGTCAAGCTCTCTTAATGCCTTTACACTCGACGCACGGTTTCCAAGCGTGCTGAGAGAACCTTTGCGCGCCTCCGTTACCTTTTAGGAGGCGACCGCCCCAGTCAAACTGCCCATCTGAAACTGTTCCTCTTCCGGCTAACGGAAGTAGGTTAGAATTCTAGCTTCGCGGGAGTGGTATCTCACTGTTGGCTCCACATTCCCCACAAGGAATGCTTCAACGCCTCCCACCTATACTGCGCAAGCCAAGCCCGAACCCAATTCCAGACTACAGTAAAGCTTCATAGGGTCTTTCTGTCCGGGTGCAGGTAGTCCGTATCTTCACAGACAATCCTATTTCGCCGAGCCTCTCTCCGAGACAGTGCCCAGATCGTTACGCCTTTCGTGCGGGTCGGAACTTACCCGACAAGGAATTTCGCTACCTTAGGACCGTTATAGTTACGGCCGCCGTTCACCGGGGCTTCAGTCGTTAGCTTCATCCCAAAGAACTGACCAACTTCCTTAACCTTCCGGCACTGGGCAGGCGTCAGCCCCTATACGTCCTCTTACGAGTTTGCAGAGACCTGTGTTTTTGGTAAACAGTCGCCTGGGCCTCTTTACTGTGACCTGCTCTCGCAGGCACCCCTTCTTCCGAAGTTACGGGGTCATTTTGCCGAGTTCCTTAGAGAGAGTTATCTCGCGCCCCTTAGTTTACTCAACCTCCCTACCTGTGTCGGTTTCGGGTACGGGTACTAAGTTTTCAACACATAATCGGCTTTTCTTGGCACTATTCTTCACTACACGTTCTCCGTGGAGAACTCCCAATCCAATCAGGGTGTAGCTATCCGTCATGCGTCCTGACTATGCTCCCACTTAATAGCTAGGGATTATTGACCCTATGTCCATCGACTACGCTTTTCAGCCTCGCCTTAGGTCCCGGCTAACCCTCCGAGGACGAACCTGGCGGAGGAACCCTTAGGGTTTCGGGGTATATGATTCTCACATATATTTTCGCTACTCAAGCCGACATTCTCACTTCTATACAGTCCACAACTGCTCGCCGCTATTGCTTCTACCCGTATAGAACGCTCCCCTACCACTTACGTAGTAAGTCCGCAGCTTCGGTACATTACTTAGTCCCGTTCATTTTCGGCGCAGGAGCGCTTGACCAGTGAGCTATTACGCACTCTTTCAAGGATGGCTGCTTCTAGGCAAACCTCCTGGTTGTCTATGCACTCCCACCTCCTTTGCCACTTAGTAATGATTTTGGGACCTTAGCTGGCGGTCTGGGCTGTTTCCCTCTTGACGATGAAGCTTATCCCCCACCGTCTCACTGGCAATGTGTTCTCTGGGTATTCTGAGTTTGCATCGATTTGGTACCGCTCTCGCAGCCCGCACCGAAACAGTGCTTTACCCCCCAGATATAATCATTACCGCTGCGCCTCAACACATTTCGGGGAGAACCAGCTAGCTCCTGGCTCGATTGGCATTTCACCGCTAACCACACCTCATCCGCTGATTTTTCAACATCAGTCGGTTCGGACCTCCACTTGGTGTTACCCAAGCTTCATCCTGGGCATGGTTAGATCGCCAGGGTTCGGGTCTATAAATACTGATTAACGCCCTATTCAGACTCGATTTCTCTTTGGCTCCGGCATTCCCGCCTTAACCTACCAGTACCTATAAGTCGCCGGCTCATTCTTCAACAGGCACGCTGTCACACGTTTAATCGTGCTTCAACTGCTTGTAGGCTAATGGTTTCATGTTCTATTTCACTCCCCTTCCGGGGTTCTTTTCACCTTTCCCTCGCGGTACTTTTCGCTATCGGTCACGTAGTAGTATTTAGCCTTACGAGATGGTCCTCGCTGATTCAATAGGGATTTCACGTGCCCCTACCTACTCGGGATTCAGTTAGTATCCAATCAATTTTCGACTACAGGACTTTCACCTTCTCTGGTGCAGTATTTCGCTGCTTCATCTAACCTATGGATTCCATGTCACTGTCCCACTACCCCATATTGCAAGCAATATGGTTTAGGCTTCTCCCCGTCCGCTCACCGCTACTAGGGGAATCACTTTTGTTTTCTTTTCCTCTGGTTACTGAGATGTTTCAGTTCACCGGGTTCGCTCGCTCCTGCCTATATATTCAGCAGGTCGTGTTTAAAGGTTGTCCTATTCGGATATTTCCGGCTCATCGCTTGCTTCCAGCTCCCCGGAACGTTTCGTCGGTAGCCACGTCCTTCATCGCCTCTACGTGCCTAGGTATCCACCATTAGCCCTTTGTAGCTTGACCACAAAGATATTCCAATACAATCATCGGTTACAAAATAGGATATCTAGATACTTTCCTTAACTACTTAAAGTAATCAAGGACTACCTAAATCATTTCGCGTGAATATGCAGTTTTCAAGGTTCTGACTGGATAATAATCCAGCATTCCGACTTTTACATAAGTCTGGGTGCTGAAACTTATCTACTTTTTTTCACTCATAATTCAATCAAAAAGAATTTGGTGGAGGTAAGCGGACTCGAACCGCTGACATCTGCCTTGCAAAGGCAGCGCTCTACCAACTGAGCTATACCCCCATCTACAGCTACCAGTGATCAAATAACTATTTAATACTGTTTGCTGTTTCAGGTGGGCCATCCTGGACTCGAACCAGGGACCTCACCCTTATCAGGGGTGCGCTCTAACCACCTGAGCTAATAGCCCATAAGTTATGAGTTCTTACGAACCGAACCTATAATTGTTTGAAAGCCTTTCAAATACCTAATCTACGTTACGACCTGGGATATACCAACTCGATCATCTAATCACAAATTGCTTTGGATGTATGAGTGGTTAGGTCTCCCTGAAAAGGAGGTGATCCAGCCACACCTTCCGGTACGGCTACCTTGTTACGACTTCACCCCAGTCATCAGTCCTACCTTCGGCATCCCCCTCCGCGAACGGTTAGGGTAACGACTTCGGGCGTGACCAACTTCCATGGTGTGACGGGCGGTGTGTACAAGGCCCGGGAACGAATTCACTGCAGTATGCTGACCTGCAATTACTAGCGATTCCTACTTCACGCAGGCGAGTTGCAGCCTGCGATCTGAACTGAGCCATGGTTTATGAGATTAGCGCACTATCGCTAGTTGGCTGCTCTTTGTCCATAGCATTGTAGTACGTGTGTAGCCCAAGACGTAAGGGGCATGATGACTTGACGTCATCCCCACCTTCCTCCGGTTTGTCACCGGCAGTCTCCCTAAAGTGCCCAACTTAATGATGGCAACTAAGGACGAGGGTTGCGCTCGTTGCGGGACTTAACCCAACATCTCACGACACGAGCTGACGACAGCCATGCACCACCTGTGTTCCGGTTCCCGAAGGCACATTCTAGTTTCCCAGAACTTCCGGACATGTCAAGCCTTGGTAAGGTTCTTCGCGTTGCATCGAATTAAACCACATACTCCACCGCTTGTGCGGGCCCCCGTCAATTCCTTTGAGTTTCACACTTGCGTGCGTACTCCCCAGGCGGGATACTTAACGCGTTAGCTACGGCACTGTCCGGGTCGATACAGACAACGCCTAGTATCCATCGTTTACAGCTAGGACTACTGGGGTATCTAATCCCATTCGCTCCCCTAGCTTTCGTCCCTCAGTGTCAGTTGCGGTCTAGTAGAGCGCCTTCGCCACCGGTGTTCTTCCTGATCTCTACGCATTTCACCGCTACACCAGGAATTCCCTCTACCCCGAACGCACTCAAGTTTTGTAGTTTCCACTGCCTATATGTAGTTGAGCTACACGCTTTAACAGCAGACTTACAAAACCACCTACGAACGCTTTACGCCCAATTATTCCGGATAACGCTTGCATCCTCCGTATTACCGCGGCTGCTGGCACGGAGTTAGCCGATGCTGATTCCTCAAGTACCGTCATTATCTTCCTTGAGAAAAGAGGTTTACAACCCAAGAGCCTTCCTCCCTCACGCGGCGTTGCTCCGTCAGGCTTTCGCCCATTGCGGAAAATTCCCCACTGCTGCCTCCCGTAGGAGTCTGGGCCGTGTCTCAGTCCCAGTGTGGCTGATCATCCTCTCAGACCAGCTACCGATCGTCGCCTTGGTGCGCTCTTACCACACCAACTAGCTAATCGGACGCGAACTCATCTTTAGGCAATTAATCTTTCATCTTACGACACATTCGGTATTAGCAGTCGTTTCCAACTGTTGTCCCGAACCTAAAGGCAGATTTTCACGCGTTACTCACCCGTCCGCCACTATCTCCGAAGAGACCGTTCGACTTGCATGTGTTAGGCACGCCGCCAGCGTTCATCCTGAGCCAGGATCAAACTCTCCGTTTTGGATAAGTTGAATACTTAGCAAATAGTCACATCCGTAACCACCTAAGCATTCTTCGTCCTTGACTGACTTTTTTTAAACCTTAGTCTTGGTTAATTACTTTACTAACGCAGACCTTTTATGGTATGCTGGCTTTCAAACAAATATATAGTTTTCTTGGTTCGGAACCCTTGAGGAGTCGGCGTTTTGCGCTTCTCTCTCTCAGGCACTTATACATAGTACCGAGAACACCTATTCGTGTCAACTCTTTTTTCAAAAAAATTTGGAATTAGTTTCTTTGTCATCGCTATAATCCCTACTCCACAACGGTTTTAAGCGATAAAAAAAGTTTCTTCGGTGGTGCTTTTGAGCGGTACTTTACCTCTGAGGAGTTGAAATTGGCTTTCAAAGTCAATTAGGAGCTATCTATAATTCAAGGTCATTTAATAAAAACGGTCGAAAAAGTCTTCTTGAGGTTTCAAGTTTGAGCAACAATGGTTAATGCATTGTTGGCTTAGAGGAGAATAGCGATGAATTTTCAATCGGCGATCGCAGTTTTAAATGAATTTTGGAGCAGTCAAGGCTGTTTGATTGCTCAGTCATACGATATTGAGAAGGGAGCGGGGACAAAGAATCCACATACTTTTTTAAGGGCTTTGGGACCAGAGCCTTGGGCTGTGGCTTATGTAGAACCTTGTCGTCGTCCCACTGACGGGCGCTATGGAGAGAACCCAAACCGTTTTCAATCCTATTATCAGTACCAAGTTCTGATAAAACCTTCACCGGACAATATCCAAGAAATCTATTTGGATTCGTTGAAGGCTTTGGGAATTAGACCAGAAGAACACGATATTAGATTTGTAGAAGATAACTGGGAAGATGCGACTGTAGGTGCTTGGGGAACTGGTTGGGAAGTTTGGCTCGATGGGATGGAAGTTACCCAGTTCACGTACTTTCAACAATGTGGAGGAATTGATTGTCGTCCGGTGTCAATCGAAATGACTTACGGGCTGGAACGATTGGTGATGTATCTACAAGAAGTGGAAGCAATAACCAAAATTGATTGGACGGACAATATTAAATATGGAGATATTCACCTCCAAGGGGAGATTGAGCAGTGTACCTACAATTTTGAAGCTTCAAATCCTCAGATGCTGCTAACACTATTTAATATGTATGAGGAAGAAGCTAAACAATTAACTGAAAAGGGTTTAGTTTTACCAAGCTTGGACTATATTATGAAGTGTTCTCATACTTTTAACTTGCTAGATGCAAGAGGTGTGATTGCTGTGACAGAAAGGACTCGCTACATTGGCAGAATTAGAAGTTTGGCAAGGAAGGTAGCACAGCTTTATGTAGAGCAGCGAGAACAGTTAGGTTTTCCGTTGTTGAAAAAAGTTGCTGCGTGAAGCGATATTGAGTCTACTCGTAGAAAAAATCAAAAATATCCGGTCATATATACAGCAGATTTCATTTAAGTGAGGTACACATCGTTTCTAGAGGAAGTAGTGAGTAGTGAGTAGGGAGTAGGGAGTAGGGAAATGTACCTCATATACCTGCAAAGTGCTGTATATGGTGTCCCGCTAATTCTAAACAAGCGGGATATTTTTTAGTTACCTACAAAATGCTCTGCTTCTCCTGTCTTAACTTCATCTAGCAATTTTGCTGTCATAAAATACAAGTGCTATAAATTGCTCAATCCTCTGCAATAATTCTATTGTTGCGGATATGCGAACTGATAAAAAATGACAAATCTGACTGAAATACTCAAACCTATTGCCAATTGGTTTAGCTATGCCGGTATTCCTGAACCAGTAATACATTGGGGTCATCCGGCTATGATGGCAGTTGTAATCTTTGTAATGGGTAGTTTTGTGGGATTTACAGGTTGGCGGTCGCGAATTACCGAAGACAAACAAGTTGCGATTGAAAGTCGCAGCGGTCATCGTAAACTAGCACCGTGGATGTTTTTATTCATGATGCTCGGTTCGATTGGTGGGGTTTTATCTTTGGTGATGCAAAATAAACCAATTTTACAAAGCTCTCATTTTTGGACTGGCTCAATTATATTGGTGCTACTGGCAATTAATGCCACAATTTCTTTAACGAAATTTGGAGGTAATAAGCCAGGTTTGCGAGCGCTTCATGCTTACTTAGGTAGCACTGCACTTTGTGTAATGGTTTTACACGCAGTACTTGGTTTCCGATTGGGTATATCAATTTAATTGATTAACTATAATCTTTGTAGCTTTATATCCTTCCTTAGTATCCGCTCAAAAAAATGGGGTAAAGGTACACCTTGCGTCGTAGAATATGAAGCATGACGCAAAAACGATCATCTAAAAAATTAGTCACAGCATTATTGCAATCAATCGACCCAAAACAGATTGCAGACGAGGACGTGCGTCAAACGGTAGAAGTATTACTCAACTTAATAGAACAGCTAAATGTAAAAATCAAAGAATTAGAAGAAGAAAATCAAAAACTACGTGATGAAAACAACCGCTTAAAAGGTGAACAAGGTAAACCAGACATCAAAGCGAATAAAAACAAAGGGTTTAAGAAAAACTATTCATCAGAAAAAGAACGAAAAATAGCAAAAGAACACAGTAAAGCAAGTAAAAACGAGTCTATCAAGATAAACCGAGAAGAGATTGTAGTTTACCCACAAGAACAATTACCAGCAGACGCACAGTTCAAGGGTTATGAGGAAGTAGTAGTCCAAGACATTTTACTTAAGCCAGATAACATACTGTTCCGCAAGCAAAAATACTACTCACCAGAAACAGGAAAAACTTATTTAGCGGAACTACCAACAGGTTACGAAGGTGAATTTGGTCCAGGAGTAAAAGCTTTGGTCATGAGTCTATATTATGGTGGAAACATGACCCAAGGGAAGTTATTAGAATTTTTAGAAGATATTGGTATCTCGATTAGTGCAGGAACAATATCAAATTTATTAATTAAAAACCAAGAATATTTTGAAGCTGAATACGAAGAAGTATACAAGGAAGGGTTAGCCAGCAGTCCTTGGCAACACTTTGACCAAACAGGTGCGCGTGTTGCAGGAGTGAACCATACAACAAATGTGATTTGTAACCCCTTGTACACAATTTACCAAACAACGCGATACAAAGACCGTTTGACTGTATTAAAAGTATTTCAAAACACAACCGAACTCTCCTTTGTTCTCAACGAGATGACCTATGAACTTTTGGAGACTTTTAAAGTTCCAATTAAGTGGGTTAATAAACTAAAATTACTATCTCAACAGAAGGCTTTTACCGAAACTGAGTTTAATTTTTTGATTGGTGAGTACTTAAGTAGACTTGGTTCTCAACACCGTTCTCGCATATATGAATCGGCAGCAATTGCTTTTTATCATCAGCAATCAACTGTACCAGTAATTACAACTCTAGTATGCGATGATGCTCCGCAGTTCAAGTTAATAACATCGGATTTGGCTCTTTGTTGGGTGCATGAAGGACGACATTATAAGAAATTAAGTCCGCTTATACCTTGCCATCAAAAACTTTTAGATAATTTTCTAGAAAGATTCTGGGAATATTACAGAAAATTATTATCTTATCGAGATTCTCCAAGTTGGGATAAAGCTCACGAACTAGAAATGGAATTTTGGACACTTTTTACAGAAAAAAGTGGTTATCAACAGTTAGATGAGCGAAAACGATTAACTACTTTGAAAGTAAACGAGTTGCTTCTCGTGTTGGAGCATCCAGAATTACTATTGCATAACAACCCTGCCGAATTAGCTGCTAGGACTATGGTACAACGACGTAACATCAGTTACGCAACCCAGACAAAACAAGGCACAAAAGCGTGGGATGTTTTTATGTCCCTTGTTGACACTACTCGTAAGTTGGGTATCAGTTTTTATGAGTATATGCGTGACCGCATTTCTCAAGTTGAAAATATTCCATCTTTGGGGACAATTATTCGGAAGAAATCTTCTTCTAATTCCTATGGTTGGTCATGGATGCCTCAATAACACCCCTGTATATTAAGACTGTGCTAAACCCTCATATCCTTGGTTGTAGAATACTGTAAAGTGCATGGATTAACCACATCTATTTCTTCATAGTTTTTATAAGCGATTGAAACTTTTTTAGTTACTTTGATAGCATATTTACAATTTACCTTATTTGCAACTTCCGCTATTAATCAATTTCTTGATTTTGATTATTTTTATTTATTTGTTGCTCTCACGAGAGATCCAGCAACTGGGGAAGATTTGGCGGCGACAGCGGAGTGCCAGGTGGGGGCACGATTATTTTCTGTGCCTATGTAAAATCTATCTGCCCCTACCTGGTACCGTCAAATCAGCGTAGCGGTTCCCCAGTTGCGCCGCTGCTTTTTTTTATCGTAGTTGACATTCAAGACAGCCGATACCCCGAAATTTTGAGGGGATACCTTCCTTATATATAGGGAAGGAAGTTTTTTTCTCAATTATTTTTCTTCTTCTTAATGATTCAAGCTCCTGGTTTAATTATTTGTCTTGGCTATATTCTAGGGTTGGTAATAAGTGCAAGTCCTTGGGGCGGAATTTTGGTATTGTTTTTAAGTGTAGTCGTAACCGTTCTGTTTCAAAGACAGCGTGTTGTTTCTAAGAAGCTTGCTCTACAGAAAACAAAGCCTCAAGTTGCCAAGAAAGCCGCACATACTTTAAGAACTACTCCTCATCCCAGAATATTTTTGATTGCTGGTTTGGTTGCATTGCTCGCCACATTTTATTTTCAAGCGCGTCTTCCCCAGCCAGGAGCTAAAGATATTAGTAATTTTGTTCCCGTTGGGAATAGTAAAAATCAAGAACAATTGGTAATTGTTAGAGGTGATGTAGCAAGCACCCCCCGTTTAACTCGTTCGGGAAAGGGACAATTTTGGTTACAGGCAACTCAACTTTCTGAAGTAACTAATAAAAGTGAAGAAGCAGTTAGCAAAGGAGTTACTGGAAAGTTATATGTAACGGTACCCATCCTAAAATCTACTGGTTTATACCCAAAACAACAAGTTGAAGTTACTGGAGTTTTATACAAACCTAAAAACGCATTAAATCCTGGAGCTTTTGATTTTAAAGCTTATTTGCAAAAACAAGGTGCTTTTGCTGGTTTAAATGGAAGACAGTTGAAAGATTTTGACGAAGAATATGAATGGGGATTGTGGAAGTTACGACAGAAAATAATTAAGTCACAAGTTCGTTGGTTGGGTGTTCCGGAAGGGTCCGCTCGTCAGTGCTATGGTTTTAGGAAGCAAAGCAGTTGATTTACCATATTCCACTCGCGATTTATTTGTACAAGCGGGATTAGCTCATTCTATAGCTGCTTCAGGATTTCATGTTTCGCTAATTTTAGGTTTGGCATTAGGTTTAACAAAACGTTTTTCTAAAAAAACTCAATTTATTTGCGGTAGCTTAGCATTAATTTTATTCTTGAGCTTGACTGGTTTGCAGCCTTCGGTTCTTAGAGCGGTAATTATGGGATTTGCTGCTTTAATTGCAATCGGGCTAAAACGAAAGGTGAAACAGTTGGGTTCATTGATAGTTGCAGCGACTCTATTATTATTGTTTAATCCTCTATGGATTTGGGACTTAGGATTTCAACTAAGCTTTTTGGCTACTTTGGGATTAATTCTCACGGTACCCGCAATTACAAAACGTTTGGGATGGCTACCACCAACTATTGCATCTTTAATTGCAGTTCCTTTGGCGGCTACGATTTGGACGTTACCTTTACAGCTTTATGTATTTGGTATCGTACCATCTTACGGAATTCTACTAAATATTATCGTTACACCTTTAATATCTGTAATCAGTATTGGTGGGATTATTAGTGCTGTGGCTGCATTGATATTGCCTTTTGCAGGAAGCTTTTTGGCTAGCGTGTTGCATTACCCAACCAATTTATTAATTAAAATAGTCGAATTTTTTAGCAATTTACCAGGAAACTCAGTTGCAGTTGGCAAAATAGGAATTTGGCAAGTAGTTATTATTTACGGACTGCTTTTCTGTACTTGGCAGATACGCTGGTGGCAAAAACGGTGGTTTATTGCAGCTTTAATATCTATAGGTTTAGTACTAATTCCTGCTTGGCATTCCGCAAATAGTTTATTTCGCGTTACCGTTTTAGCTGCCGGAAGAGAACCAGTTGTGGTAATTCAAGATAGAGGAAAAGTAACGGTAATTAATAGCGCAGATGAAGATGTCGGGAATTTTACGATAGTACCGTTTTTACAACAACAAGGTGTAAATATAATTGATTGGGCGATCGCCACTGATTTTCAAAACAATGGTAGCAGTGGCTGGCTGGAAATAATAGAACGTTTAGCCATCAAAATTTTCTATGATTATTCCCCCAATCCGAATTACGCTTTAACTCAAAAAGCAATTCAAACAGAAGTACGGCAAGACAAAGGAATATACCAGGTTTTATCTTTAGGTCAAACTGTAAATACTGGTTCGGCGGTAATACGACTGCTTAATAATCGATTGCCTGTAATGCAGATGCAAATACTCGATCGATCTTGGTTGTTTGTTGGAAATCTCGAACCCGACGAACTCCGCAAGCTAATCGAAAGCCGAAGTTTACCGCGCCCGCAAGTCCTTTGGTGTCCTACCAAATCTTTAAAAGAACTAGTTCCCGCTCTACAACCGCAAGTGGCGATCGCACCTAATGCCAACCTTGAAACTAAGGATTTATCATTACTCAACCAAAGTAAAACTCAAATATTATTTACAGGAAGAGATGGTGCAATTCAGTGGACACCTCAGCGACAATTTGAGCCATTTGTTCGGAGTACAGAAGATATCACTTCTTTACTGTGATCTTTTAATTAACTCTAGTTTATTGATAAATTCGACTAAGATATGATATTTTGTTTATATTAGGGGTAATATGCCCTTTGGAGAGGTGGCAGAGCGGTTGAATGCGGCGCACTCGAAATGCGTTATACCTTTACGGGTATCGGGGGTTCGAATCCCCCCCTCTCCGTTTAATTAGTTTTGAACTGAATTGAATTTTGGATGACAGCGTTTTGATGAACCTAACGCTACGATTGTTATAAGTCAATTTAACTTAAACCGATCGCATTTAGAAGCAGTTTTACCTAAAAATCAGGATTTTCAGATTTATCCGTAATTGGCCTTTACCAAATTGATTTAATTTAAGTAGGAATCAGTATTTCACTAAACTAGATAAAATATTGCGAAAGCTATTATTTTTAACTGTTTGCACCAATAGATGCAGCAGAAATTCGCTTTCCTTATAGCTTCAACATCTACAAGTATGCAAATAGCGATCGGCAATAAAATATACTTTTGATATCGTTCCTTAATCAATGAGTAATTACTTGCATCTACTTCAAGCACTTATGTAGCAGTAACGAGGCTGCTGATTATGTTTGGGAAAAGAACGAATCACCTAAGTCTATTCACTTATCGATTACGCTAATACAAAGTATAAAAATAGTGATACTTACTGAACCATTCTGCTAAACACTTAGTTAAATTAAAGCCATAGTGTGAGGAGTTGAAATATGTTGAATCAGAAGCTGAAGGCATCGCTTTCAGTTAGCTTTGTCGGTTGTTGTTTTGCGCTGGGTTTTGGTATAAGTTTACTCATGCGCTTCCAGGCACAGACATCACAAAAAAATGATGTTGTAATAAAAACAGCAGTCGCATCTTTGGAATCCAAAGATTCAAAAAGAATCCCAACTAACGAAAAGAAAAATGCAAAGTCGATAACGATTAAAGCGGTTGGAGATGTTATCCCAGGTACAAACTATCCTAATTACAGACTTCCAGCTAATTCCAACCAACTAATACCAGAACCTGTAAGAGCTTATTTAAGTGAAGCTGACGTTTTATTTGGTAACTTTGAAACTACCTTAACTAACCATCGTTATTCGGCGAAAGATGTTAGTAGAGGACAGGTGTTTGCTTTTCGTTCCCCACCAGAATATGCCAAATTATTTTCTGATGTTGGATTTAATGTATTCAACGTAGCGAATAATCATGCCAGAGACTTTGGCATGGTTGGTTTCAAAGACACGATGAAAAATCTTAAAGACGTTGGTATTGAAACATTAGGTCATAAAAATCAAATTCTCTTTTTAGAAAAAAATAATAACAAAATTGCGATGATAGGGTTTGCGCCCTATGAATTTTATAATTCTATTCACGATTTAGAAGCAGCTAAAGCTCTTATAAAAAAAGCCCGAAAAGAAGCAAATATAGTAATCGTATCCATGCATGTAGGCGCTGAAGGTACTGGTGCGCTACACACCAAAAATAAAACAGAATATTTTTACGGGGAAAATCGGGGAAATTCGGTTAAATTTGCTCGGACAATGATTGACGCAGGAGCAGACTTGGTACTTGGGCACGGACCCTCATGTTCCTAGAGCAATGGAAATGTACAAGGGAAAACTGATTGCTTATTCTTTAGGAAACTTTTTAGGGTATCGGACTTTATCGAGTGTTGCACAAGCGGGTTACTCAATGATATTAGAAGTCAAAATGAGTCCTCAAGGAAGTGTGGAGAACGCAAAAATTATTCCGGTGCGAATGAATGGACAAGGAATTCCCTATATTGACCAAAATTTTAAAACTGTGCAACTGGTACGTTATTTAAATAAATCTGATTTCCCTAATTCGACTGTAGAGATTAATCAAAAAGGAGAATTGGTACTCGCAAAGCAATGAACAATTATCAATGAGCAATGAATATTGATAATTGTTCATTGTTCATTGATTTACAGTTTCCAAAACTTCCTTATTTAAAACTTGATTTAATTTTCCGCTGCGATAACCTTCTAAATCTAAAGTTACATAAATAAAGCCAAATTCCTGAAAAGCAGATACTAGTGACTTTAAATCTATATTTATAATAAAATCCTGGATTTGTTCTGGTGGTAATTCTATACGTGCTGTATCACCCTCCGAACGAACTCGTAAGTTATTCCATCCCAATTTACGTAAATGTATCTCTGCTCTTCCTACTCGCTGTAATTTAGTTACGGTAATCTCTTCACCGTAAGGAAAGCGGGAACTAAGGCAAGGTTGTGCTGGTTTATCCCACCAAGACAAACCTAAATGCTGGGAAATTTGACGAACTTCTGGTTTACTTACACCAACTTCTGCTAAGGGAGAACGCGCACCTCTTTCTTTTGCAGCTTGAATACCCGGACGATAATCGTGTAAATCGTCTGCATTTACGCCATCAATTACGTAAGGATAACCCAATTTATTTGCCAATGGTTTCAGCGTATCGTGTAATTCGCTTTTGCAAAAATAACAACGATTAATGGGATTAGAAGTGTAATTAGGATTTTCCATCTCATTGGTTTCTACAACCTGATGACGAATCCCGATTGTTGCTGCTTGAATTTTGGCATCTTCTAATTCTTCTGGCAACAAGCTCGGTGACATCGCAGTTACCGCCAAAGCCCGATTGCCTAGCAGATCGTAAGCAATAGAAGCAACTAAAGTACTATCAACACCACCGGAATAAGCAATTATTGCCTGCTCCATCTCTTTAAATAAAGCTTTTAACTGCTCTAGTTTTTCTAAATAGATCATTTCCCAATTCCAACGCAAAATTATATGAATTAATCCTTCTATTTTAAGAGGGAGATGAAGTAAGTGAATAAAAAGCTGATTCGTCAAGGATCTGTAATATATCGAGATAACATTGTTGCTAAAAGCGGTAAATCAATCGGTTTACAAATATAATCGTTGACTCCTGCTGCAAAACAAGTATCGCGATCGCCTTTCATTGCCATTGCTGTTTGAGCAATTATACAAGTCTTAGAATATCGCTCATTGTCTCGAAGCTGTTTGACTAATGTAATACCGCTGGCATCTGGTAAAACAATATCTATTAAAATAACGCAATAATCTTGTTTGTTTAAAGCATCCCACATTTGAGAGGCGCTTTTTACCCAAGTAAGTTGATATCCTAATCTTTCTAAATAAGTTTTTATCAGTTCGGCATTAGGTACATCGTCTTCTACTAACAAAATATCTGAAGCACCTTTTGAGGAAATTGGTACGTTGTAATTTTTAGAAGCCTGAGTTTGACGTTTCTTTACTGATAAGCTTTCTTGTGAGGCATCCGAATTTTGTTCTACAGGAATTACTATAGTAAAATGCGAACCTTTATTTAATTCTGATTCTACTTCAACCCAACCACTGTGAATTTCAGCAAGTTTACGAGTTACCGTTAAACCTAAACCTGTACCTTCTTCACCATTCACGTGTCTCTCGTTAAAAATTTGAAAATATGGTTGAAAAAGTTCGCTTTGATTTTCCTGACTAATACCGATTCCGGTGTCCCAAACCGTAAAATACATCAAATCATCTTGGGATTTAACTTCTAAACCCACTGTTCCTGTTTTAGTAAACTTTACCGCGTTAAAAAGTAAATTCAAAAGTATCTGCTTGAGCCGTAAAGGATCGGCTACCATATTCGTAATATTGGAATCTATATTAAGCCGCATTTGCAAGCCTTTATTCGCAGCTTTCTCCTTTACCAGTGCTAATACATTACGACACAGTTGTCGGATATCAATTGTTTCCCAATTAACTTCTAACTGATTGGCTTCAATTTTAGATAAGTCAAGAATATCGTTAATTAAAGCTAGCAGATGTTTACCGCTTGACTGAATAATATTTAAATATTCATGATGACGCTGCTTGGAAGGGTCGTAACCTTGGGCTAATAGCAAATGAGTAAAACCAATAATCGAACTCAAGGGAGTGCGAATTTCATGACTTGTATTTGCTAAAAATTGGTTTTTAAGTTGATTAGTACGCTGTAGTTCTTGGTTGTGATGATTAAACTGTAGAGCTTCTTGCTGTAACGAATCAATTTGCTCAAGTTGGCTTAAAGTTGCGGCACACATTGCAGCAGCCTTTGACATTAATTTTGGTAGTTGTTCTATTACATTTACATTTGTGCAAGATTTCACTGAAGCGATTAACCAACCAATAATTTCCAAAGAATCATTAGTTATACACCAAGCTGCTTGGGGTTGTTGATTTTCTAATTGCTGCAAATCTTCAAAACGTATTTTATTTTTTAACTCCAACCGCAACTTTTTATCTTTCCTTACCATCACAGTCAACGGAGAGGGCTGTGAGTGAGTGGTTGAATGAGAAGAGACATAACAAATTTTACAATCAGTTTCCGGTGGTTGAACAATGGCGATCGCTACCACATTAAAATCTAATACAATCTTAAGTTCGTTAACTACTGTTTGAAAAATTTCTGTTTTCGTAATGGCTGCTTGAGTATTTTGTCGATCTTTCGTCTTTCCGGGAATTTGCTCCGAGGACAAAGCTAAAGCCAGACAATGGTTGAGCTGACTTTGCAGTTGATTCACACTGCGTTCCAGCCACAATTCGGCTCGAAGTTGTTCGATTTTTGTCAAAACTGTCGATGAATTGGCATCTACATCTAGTTGTGAGTTTTGCTCTGGTAAGCTTGAATACTGCTGCATGGTCAACTCGACCGCTAAATAATTTTGATCGCTTTTTTTAAAGGGCGCGAAATAAACTGGAGTATATTAGCGCACAATCCCTTCTATATATATAAACTAAAAGCTGTAGTGTCAAATGTCACTCTAAAAATATAGCCTATCGTATTCCGATAATACGGTCACTTATTTGCACTGACTTTAAAGCCTGCTGACCATAAATTTTTCAATTAATATGGCTGAAACCATGATGACAATAGACTTAAGCAGAATTTAAACTCATATGTATTAACTGTTGCAAAAAGTAAACATCGTGTCAGTCTAAATTCTATCCACCTTCAATCTTTTTTTTACAATTCCTTAATATATAGCAATCCGTTTTGATTTCTGTTGGCGCAAGGGTGGCGGAGCCATATAACTCGTAGGGGTTAAGGAATAGGGAGCAGGGAATCGAAAAGATACTGAGTTTTCTCAGCGCAAATATAGTAATAGCGAGCAAGATGCATGTCCTGGCGGACACGCTGCGTTAGCGGAGCGAGACGATAGTCTTAGGCAGCACTACAACCTTTTCAAATTTTCCCATTATCCAATTTAGCTGCACATCAGCTTAACGGCTAAAGCTTGAGTTTATTTTTTATAACCTTGTGTATAATCCTATTTCGTGAATAAAACGGATGCCTATTTTTATTTATAGTCAGAGTAAGAGTGATATAAACCTTCATTTATACCGAATAAAATAGGTAGAACAATGATGTTACTTATTTTACACGTACTTTTTCGATACGTATTACACTTGAAAATAAATAAATTTCTAATTGTTATCGGCTGCGAACTTATAAATTATTCTTGGAAAAGTATAGATTATTTATGATTTTCTGTTCGTGAAAAAGCTGAAGTATTGCTCGATGTTCCTCTAAGTTAGTTTCAAAGAAGAACTTACGAGCAATACACTTCGATAAAAGTTGAAAGCAAAAAGCAAAGATGTTAGGTGCGATGATTTGCCAACCTAAATATTTCCATACTCCAGATTCAAGTCATTTTTTACACTGTATTTTTATATAGTGCAATCGGGACTGACTTCCGGCAACCTCCAACTTTAATCTCGTATTAGCACGGCACGCTTACATCAGATGCCCAAGCGCGACTTTGCCGCAATTTAAGGATTAATAATGTGAAAATAAATTGCTGCCACCAATACATTACCAGCCAGCAGAATAGCACTGATTAAAGTGCGGTAGGGGAAAGGTGCTTTAGCATCTGTCTGAGGAACATCTACACCTACTTTAGCCATAATCGTTTCTCCTAATTTTAGAACTTCTTAACAAATACCAAATAGCTGTCGTTTTTCGCGAAATTTGTTAGAAAGATTTTCATAAAACTGTTAAAAGCTGCAATTAATTGGATTTTCATCCTTTTGTCAATTCTGTAGATAGTTGACTATGAAACATCTGCATGGTAAGAGCTACGAACTAAAGGACCAGAACGAACGTGAGAGAATCCTAAGTTACGAGCGATTGTGCCTAATTCTTCAAATTCTTCTGGTGTCCAATATTTTTGTACGGGTAAATGTTCTAATGAAGGTCGCATATATTGGCCGATTGTCAGGCGATCGCACTCGACATTACGTAAATCTTTCATAGTCTCGATCACTTCTTCGGCTGTTTCACCATGTCCCAACATCAAGCCGGATTTAGTGGGAATTGTAGAGTCGATTTCTTTGACTAATTGCAGTACCTGCAAGGAACGATTATACTTTGCCCCTCGACGCACGGGGTCTTGTAAACGTCTTACTGTTTCAATATTATGGTTATAGCAAGCTGGTTTAGCTAAAGTAATTACTTTTATGGGTTCTGTTTTGCCATAAAAATCTGGTGTAAGCACTTCAATTTTAGTTTCTGGATTTAATTGACGGATGGTTTCCATTGTCTTTACGAACCAACTCGCACCACCATCTGATAAATCATCGCGGGCTACAGAAGTTAAAACCACATAGCGCAATCCTAAAAGCTGTATCGCCTGTGCCACTTTTTGTGGTTCTTCTGGATCTAAAGGCATTGGTGCATGACCCTTATCTACTTGACAGAAAGCACAGGATCGAGTGCAAGTAGGTCCCATTAACAAAAAGCTGGCAGTTTTTTGTGAATAGCACTCTCCACGGTTTGGACAACGCCCTTCTTCGCAGATAGTGTGGATCTGGCGCTGCTTAATAATCCTTTGAACCGTCGAGAGTTCGCTGGCTTTACCAATCCCAGGACGCAACCACCCTGGCATTGCCGTAATTTCTGATTTAATAGAAGCTTGTTTTGAGGAAGTCATGGACATCCGTGGTTTATGAGTATGTTTACAGATTGAGTAACCTAAGATCAACATACAACAAACTGCTATTTCTACCTTGATTTAACAAATAGCTTCAAAAACGCATTTTGAATTAACAATACATTTTAAGAAAAACAGAATCTGCCTTAAGTGCGTAAGTCTTAATACTGATATCTATCGGTAAATTACAGATAATATGAGTAATTTTTATTTAATTTCCTAGTATATGGTTACTCCTAGCGAACTAATTTATATCCTTCCTCAATGCTCAAAAGCTTGTAGATCGGGAGGAAAAGCTTTTAATTTTGCAATATAAATGTGCCAGTCACAGCTATCTCATGATGTTGTATAAAACACCTATATAAATGCTATTTTCTCGGAAATTACTCTCCCCCCATATATATATATTTTGGATATAGTGGGATAACTCTAGTATTCAGCTATGGGCGATAACGCCATTTAAACCTAAATTATCTTTTAGAGCGAAACATCGTGGCAAATAATAAAATTTTAGTTATTGATGACACTACAGTAGTCAGGGTAAAAGTACGGGAAATGTTACCTCCGGGTAATTTTCAAGTACTAGAAGCAAAAGACGGCTTAGAAGGGCTTAAATTAATCAAGAAAGAAAGATTTAGTTTGATTATGCTAGATTTTCTGTTACCAAAGATGAGTGGCTGGGAAGTTTATCAGGAAATTCAGGCACAGCCAGATTTAAGAAAAACTCCTTTAGTTGTAATGTCAGGACGTAAAGAGGAAGTTACTGAAAAAATTTCCGAGCCGTTTGAGCATTTTGAATTTCTTAACAAGCCTTTTGACCAAAAACAGCTTATTAGCTCAATTAAAGCAGCGATGGCGAAGGCTAAACAACCTCGAACCCAACCTGTTGCTGTAGCAGCTGCTCATACAAACGGAAGCAACGGCACTAATGGCACTAATGGCAATGGAACCATGACTGCAGAATTTCCTAGTTCTGCGGCAGAAGTAGATGCACTCAATCAAAAAATGGCGAAAATGCAGTCAGAGATTGATGGTTTGAAAAAACAGCTAACACAGGTTGTTGCCTACATCAAACAAAAGATAAAGTAGCTTTCTTCGTCAATTTAAAATCTAAGCTCAAATTCTTACTAAAGCCTGTATAAACGGGCTTTTTTTATTTGCTCGAAATTTATAGTTTCAGCTTAGCTATACGAAGAGCGTGATGCCAGAGGGATATCTTACCTTGTCACTACTAGCCAACCACGATAATTCTGCGGAGTTCCGGGAGTGCGAGCCGGAAAGCTCGCTAGTTGTCACGTGGGAGCGTCTCGCTCCCACTACATTTTGATTACCCCGCAAAACTAATGTGGTGGAATACTACTAGTCCTTTTCATTTGTTTTAATGGGTTGTAGAGACGTAGCAGTGCTACGTCTCCCGACGTTAGGTCGAAAACGTACCCCTCAGAATTTATGCAAAGGACTACTACTACCCAACCACATTAATTTTGCGGTGTTAATAATTGTTCGTAGTTGCGCTTCAGCGCCTCTGGATACCGGAATATGAGGCGCTGAAGCGCAACTACGTACCCCTCAGAATTAATGTGGTGGAATACTACGTACTAAGAATATCAATTTGAGTAATACTTAGGCATTTTCACTTATGCAATATACAGAATTTTTAAATTCTTTAACAGCGAATATATTTACTTATTCGTAATACTGAATATCATTGGTAATTTTTATGAGCGTTTTGATACAGTTGGCTGCTTGATGGGAACAATAAAAACAACACGTGCTAGTGAATTGGGAATAGTCAAAATGGTTTTATCATCATCTAAGTTATGTATGATTTCTGGGTATCGGATCATTGAGCAAATTCACATAAACAACCAAACTGTTATTTATAGAGGAGTCAGAGAAAAAGATCGTAAACCAGTAGTCATTAAACTGATGCGAAACGAATATCCTAATCCTCAAGAAATCGCTCAGTTTCGCAACCAGTACTCGATCGGGAAAAATCTAAATACACCCAGTATTGTCAAATCTTATAGCTTTGAAAATTACAATAAAAGCTATGCCCTTATAATGGAAGACTTTGGGGGAATTGCGTTAAGCAACGAAATAGAACGCTGGACTTTTGATGGAATACGCCAAAGTCCTGATTTTATCTATTATTTTCTCGATATTTCTATCAAAATAGTATCTGCTATTGATGAGTTACATCGTCATCAGATAATTCATAAAGATATTAAACCGGATAATATTTTAATTAACTCCAACACTAAGGAAATAAAAATAACAGATTTTAGTATTTCCACAATGTTATCTAGAGAAGTTCAATTCCTCAGCAATCCTGACGTTTTAGAAGGGACGCTTGCTTATATTTCCCCCGAACAAACTGGAAGGATGAATAGGGGTATTGACTATCGTAGCGATTATTATTCTCTAGGCATAACTTTGTTTGAGTTGCTAACCGGAGAATTACCTTTCAAAAATGACAACCCATTAGAGTTGATTTACTGTCATATATCTCAACAGCCACCAGTTAACAAAATTATTAACTCTAATATCCCTTCGATAATATCAGACATAATTCGTAAATTGATGGAAAAAAATACCGAAGATCGCTATCAAAGTGCTTTCGGAATAAAATATGACTTAGAATTATGCTTGCACCATCTACAAAAAAATAAACAGATAGAGCCTTTTGAGTTAGCAACCAAAGATATCTCAGATCGTTTTTCAATACCTGAAAAACTTTATGGTAGAGAAGTAGAGATACAAGAATTAATTGCTGCTTTTGATAGAGTTATAAATCCTCCCAAACACCACATTGAAAAAGAAAAAGAAGTACGGAAAGGTGTAGAAGTAGTTTTTGTAAAAGGTTATTCCGGAATGGGAAAAACCGCAGTTATAGATGAAATCCACAAACCCGTTATTAAAGAAAAAGGTTATTTCATCAAAGGGAAATTCAGCCAATTTAAACGAGATATTCCCTTTTCAGCATGGGTAGAAGCCTTAAGCAATTTAATAGAGCAACTGCTGAGTGAAAGCGATACACAAATTGAGCAATGGAAAAGCAATATTCTCTCTAGTTTAGGTGACCAAGCTCAAGTAATAGTTGATTTAATTCCACAGTTAGAACTAATCATTGGAGTACAACCTGAAGCAGCAGAATTATCTGGTATTGCGGCTCAGAATAGGTTACAGTTCTTATTTCATAAATTCATCAAAATTTTCGCAATTAGAAAGCATCCCTTAGTTATATTTTTAGATGATTTGCAATGGGCAGATGCGGCTTCTCTAAATTTTGTTAAATTATTGGTGAGTGAAAATACTACAGTAAATAATCTAGGTAAATTGTCTAAAAAGTCAGGTATTCAGATGCCTGACTTTAATCAAGCTCACACTAATGATGATGATAATGCTCTATTGTTCATTGGCTCTTATAGAGATAACGAAGTTGATGTTACACACTCGCTTAATTTAACTATAAAAGAAATTCAACAAGAAAATGTAACTATTAGTTATATAAAACTCGAACCTTTACATCAAAGTGATTTAGGTTTCTTGATTGCTGATACTTTTAAGTGCGAAGTAGATAGTATTGTTTTATTAACTCAAGTAGTATTTGCTAAAACTAAAGGCAATCCATTCTTCATTCATCAATTTATTAAGGCTTTATATAAAGAGAAAGCGATCAAATTTAATTATGAAAGTGGTCGTTGGCAATGCGATGTTGCAGATGTAAAAAAATTAGCCCTTACAGATGATGTCGTAGAATTCATGGCGCTTCAAATAAAAAGACTACCAAGCTATAATCAAAAATTACTAAAAGTCGCCGCTTGTATTGGCAGTAAATTTGATTTAAAAACTCTTGCTAAAATGAATGGTAAATCGACTGAAGATACGACAACAGAATTATGGGAATCCGTATTGCAAGGGTTAGTGTTACCTGTAGTTAAAGACTACGTTTCATCAAATTCCGATCGTGAAATAACAGCATTAATAGTTGATAGTGATGATAAGAAAGAATTAGCTTTAAATCGTTCTAGAACTAGTCATTTTACATTTATACACGACCGGGTTCAACAAGCCGCTTATTCCTTGATTGCTGAGTCCGACAAACAGAAGATTCATTTAGAACTAGGAAAACAACTGTTAGAAAAGACTTCTGCCGATTCTTGGAAAGATGATATTTTTGAGACTGTTAATCAGTTCAACAAGGCTTTAGAATTAGTTACCGTTCAGCAAGAACGTTACGAATTAGCGAAAATGAACGTGCTTGCAGGACAAAAAGCTATCTCATCAACAGCTTATCAAGCAGCATTAAAATATTTGAATACAGGAAAAGAACTGCTTATTTCTGATAGCTGGAAGACAGAATATGAATTGAGTCTGGGTTTATATGAAGCATTAGCAGAAGTTACATATTTAACAGGCGATTTTCAGGCTTCTGAAAAATATGTAGAAATAGTATTAGCGCAAGCTAATACGCTATTGGAAAAAATTAAAGTTTATGAAATTAGAATTCAAGCTTATGGAGCGCAAGGAAAAGCAATAGAAGCGGTTAATACAGCACTTAATGTTCTCGAACAGTTAGGCATAGAATTTCCTGAGAATCCTACTCAATCTGATGTTGAACAAGCTATGGCACAAACAGCATTAAATCTTGCTGGCAGAGAAATAGAGGAGTTAGCCGATTTACCAGAAATGACGGAAGCAGAACCCTTAGCAGCAATGCGTATTCTCTCGAGTGCAATAACGCTTGCTTATCAAAGCTTCCCAGAACTAATGCCGCTAATTTGCAATAAACAAATTAGCTTATCTCTCAGACATGGGAATGCTCCCTTATCAGCCCTAGCATATATTACCTATGGATTAATTATGTGCGGAATAGTTGGAGATGTCGAAACTGGGTATAAATTTGGCAACCTAGCTGAAAACTTAGTAAATAAATTTCAGAACAAGGAAATATCGATCAAGGTGGCAGCGACATACAATCAATTAATAAAACCTTGGAAAGAGCATATTACGAATACATTCCAACCTTTAGAAAATGTTTATTGTACTGGTATAGAAGTAGGAGATTTGGAATTCACGGCTCATGCTCTGAATGCTTTCTCTTATCATGCATATTTTCTAGGCAAAGAACTAGAAGTACTGCAAGCAAATATTTTTAGTTACAGTGTTACTATTGAGCGAATCAAGCACGATAGAATTATTTACTGGAATGAAATCTATCGGCAAACTATCTTAAATTTGTATGAATGCGTTGAAGATCCATGCACTTTAAATGGTGAGGCATATAAAGAAGAAAAAAATATACCGCTTCATGTGGCAGCTAAAGATGGAGTTGCACTTTTTTGCTTATACATATGCAAGCTACAACTATGTTATCTGTTTGAAGAATATCTTGAAGCTTTTGAAAATGGAATCAAAGCAGAATATTATTTATATGGTGGAATTGCAAAATTCATTACTCCTCAGTTCTATTTCTACGACTCATTAACGCACTTGGCATTATACCCTGAAGCTTCTGAATCCGAGCAAAAGGAATTTATCGAAAAAGTAACGGCTAATCAAGAAAAAATGCAACATTGGGCAAATCATGCTCCGATGAATTTTCTGCATAAATTTCATTTAGTAGAAGCCGAAAAGAATAGCGTTTTAGGAAAAAAAATGGAAGCAATGGAACTATTTGATTTAGCCATTGCTGGAGCAAAAGAAAACGAATATCTTCATGAAGAAGCACTTGCGAACGAACTTGCAGCAAAATTCTATCTAAAATGGGGTAGGCAAAAAATAGCAAAAGCTTATCTTGATGATGCTTACTATGGCTACATTCGTTGGGGTGCAAAAGCTAAAGTTAAGGATTTGCAAAAACGCTATCCTCAATTACTTAATCATATTGTTTCACAGGAAGAAACTAATAATACCGATAAAAATACTTCTTTAAGCGATATTAAACAACTATCTGAGATTAATAATCATAAAACCATATCAGGTACCAATAGCACCATCTCAACATATTTAGATTTGGAATCAGTAATTCAAGCTTCTCAAGCACTTTCCGAACAAATACAGTTAGACGATTTACTTTCTACTTTGATGAAAGTGATTATGGAAAATGCGGGAGCCTCTAAATCTGCTTTAATTTTAAGTAAAAATGCTAATTTAGAGTTGGAGCTAACTGCAATTAGTTGCAACGATAATATATCTTCTATTTCTACAGAATTACTTTTTACTCCTTTAGAGTCCAATAACAACGTTCCACTAAGTTTAATTAATTATGTCAAACGTACAAAGGAAAGTATCGTAATAGACGATGTTGACACCCAAGATAACTTAGCTGCTGATAGCTACATTATCGCTCGAAAACCTAAAAGCATATTATGTATCCCAATTATTAACCAAGGAAAATTCTTCGGAATTCTTTACCTTGAAAATAAGCTAACAATAGGAGTCTTTACTCACAATCGTATAAACCTGATAAATTTAATTACTAATCAAGCTGCAATTTCTCTTAAGAATGCAATCCTTTACGATAATTTGATTGAAGCAAAAGAAAATTTAGAAAATCACAATCAAAGTTTAGAGGAAAAAGTTGTACAAAGAACGCAAGAGATTAATGACAAAAATAAAAACCTGGAAAAGGCTTTAAAGCAGCTACAAAGTACACAAGCTCAATTAGTTCAAACTGAAAAAATGTCAAGCTTAGGACAAATGATAGCAGGAATTGCCCATGAAATTAATAACCCTGTAAATTTTATTCATGGCAATATTAATCATGCAGCTCAATATGTCCAATATTTAGTAGACTTAATCGTTATTTATCAGCAAGAATATACCAATCCCAACTCGATTGTTGTAAAGAAAGCTTCTGAAATTGATATAGATTTTGTACTTGAAGACTTACCCAAACTTCTGAATTCCATACAGGTAGGAACTTCACGTATTCGTAACATTATTTTAGGGTTACGTAACTTCTCTCGTTTGGATGAAGCCGAAATGAAATCTGTAGATGTTCATGAAGGAATAGAAAACACCTTGATGATTTTGCAACACCGATTTAAAGCAAAAGATAGCCATCCCGAAATTCAAGTCATCAAAGAATATGGACAGCTATCTGAAATTACTTGTTACCCAAGTCAGCTTAACCAGGTGTTTATGAATATTTTGAGTAATGCAATTGATGTATTTAAAGAATCACAAATAAAACCTCAAAAATTTGAAAATCCTACAATTTGTATTTCGACACAACTAGTAAATTCAAATACAGTAAGAATTCAGATTGCAGACAATGGTTCCGGAATTGAACAAAAAGTGCAGCAGAAAATATTTGATCCGTTTTTTACTACTAAACCAGTCGGAAGTGGTACGGGATTGGGTTTATCAATTAGCTATCAGATTATTGTTGAAAAGCATAAAGGTCAATTGATTTGTAATTCTAAAGTAGGAGAGGGGACTGAGTTTGTGATTGAAATACCGATGTCATAAGATTAAGAAGATTCTACACGAATCAATATTTATATCTTTGTTCAGCAACCTCAAATTCATTTATGTTTCATCGCAGTATAAAATGTAGGAACTTTAGGATAATTTCCATCTGGAAGTAAGAAAGCAATATTAAGACAATCTTCTCCTGATTTCAATATTTCAAAATCGGGAAATAAACTTACTATTTCCTCTAATGTAACTGTACCCGGTCTCAAACCATGTTCGAGTACAATTGTCATTTCGTCAGGCAGTTTCCCATATTTTTCTCTTATAGAATTAAAGTAGTTTACTGCATTTATACCTAGCTCAATAAGATAAATGAGACCGCTATTTCCTAGCAATATCTGTAGAGATTCAGCGAATCTAGAACGCTTTTCTACCGGAATATGATGAAAACCCGTTCTCATATAGATATTAGCATCGCCGATTTCAGAATGAAGAGATTCTGCTTGCTCTGGCTTTAAAGCATCGAGTATTCGATATTCTATGTTTGAAGCATGATGCTTAGCTTTAGCCATTTCTAAAGCGCTTTTAGAAACATCAATTCCAATTACCTTTGTAAAATAGTCTGCAAGAAAACGAGTTTGGGTACCATTGCCACAAGCAAAGTCAATTAAAGGCAATTGAGAATCCATCGCATCTTTGAAACGAGGTAGATCCCTAGCTGCTGCAACTTCGGGGCTGCAATCCCACAAGATAGGGTTAGACAACTTAGAAGTTTTATTCCAATAAGATTCCCACGCGGAAGAAATATCTATATTTGGTTTGTCTTCCAAAATTATTTTTTCCATCAGTCAATTAAATCTCCACTAGAGGTAACAAAAGTTGGTGTACAATCAAACTAAAAGTCATTATTTAATGAACTCATCTATTAACTATTAGTTTGTTACAAGTAAGTTCGCTCAAATAAACCTAACTATGTAACTAAACTTAAAATACTCGAAACCACTGCGATTGCTTAATTTCGCTCTAATTCGTTCGCAATGACGTAGAGATAAATTTCTCCACTCACCTAGTTAATATTAGAGAGTGATGCTTCTAATCGAATTGTTTCACTCTCACTTGATAATTGATGACTTAAGAATTTTAGTAATGGATTAGTATGAACATCTTCTAGCCATTCACTATCTATATCTTCAATAACATGATGTTCTGCGATCAACTTACTACCACAGAAGTGACGAATTATAGGATGTATACCCGAACTTAATGAAGCTCGCTCGACATCATCTTTATGAATCCTCTCAACTGCAAATGGATCTGGACTTGCAAATATGATATCAAGTCCAAATTCTAAAGTTACAGTATAGTAATGTTTTTGCTGACCTAAATTGCTATCATGTACATAATCTGTAGGAATATCTCTGTAGTATCGTGCTTTATTGTCATCTTTAGATACTACAATAAGGTCACACAAATATCCAGTTTGCTGCCATAAACCAGAGCTTTTATTTACTCGCTGAATAATAGTCTGCATTAAAATTTCAGCAGTACAGTCAATTCTCTGGCAAGGTAGCTGTTGATTATAATATTTATAATCTAATATTTGATGTAATGCCCGAATGTTATAGCGGAATCCGTGAATAAAGCCGGATTGTTTCTTTTTATAATCCCGCATATGAGTCAATATTCCAACAAAATATAAGTCTTTAATGTTGGTTGATTCCCATTCACTTGTTTGATTTGGGTAGCGATTATTAATAGTTAACTGAGGCTGACATGATTCATCAAAGATAGAGTTATCGAAACGGAAGCCAGTACATACTATTACACGATCGTAAATTAAATCCTCAACTTCTCCATCTGCGTGTCCGTAGGTAAAGGTAACAATGTATTTACCTTCTTTAAACTCAATTTTTTCTACATTAGCGTCCAAAACTACATTTTGCGATTTCAGCTGGTAAGTATCAAGAAAGTTGTTGTTGATGCCTCTCAAATGCCCAACATATTTAGTCTTCCATGCCATCTCTACAGGAGTGGGACTAACTATATGAATAAGTGAAGCTGTTGCAACTAAATTATCAGCAGTTTCAAAGCCAGAGTTTCCTTTACCAATAATCAATACCCGTTGATTCGCAAAGTCTTCTGGATCTACTGATACATCTGTATAATTTTCCGCGAACTCTATTCCAGGAATGTCTGGGACATATGGTTTACTAAAACCAGTAGCTACAATTAAACGAGCCGCTGAGAAAACATTACCATTGCTATCTATCACCATAAATTTATTATTTTTGGCGATTCTAACAACTTGGCAATTATATTTGATATTGAGGTTAAAATGATTGGCGAAATCACCGAAATATCTAACCAAATCATCTGTATGGGGAAAATATTCTCTGCTGTAATTCTTAAAAAGCATTTCTTCACTATCGCTTAATAAAGAATTCCAATCCCAACGAAGATTTATCTCAGAATCTTCAAACCCTGTGTATACTTTATTAATTGAAATTAACTTTTTATGTCTAGGAAACTTATTAAAAAAGTTTCCCGCTTTATTTGAACCTTCAAGAATAAGATAATCACGATTAGCTTTTTCGAGATAATAACCAAGCTGTAATCCAGCAGGGCCTGCACCAATAATCAAGTATTCAAATTCTGGTAAAATCATAATATTCTAGTAACAGCCAAGAATTTATACAACAGAAAAGCGCTTTTTAGGACTATTTAAGCTTGTTTTTACAAATGTAAAATTAAAATACAGGAGAAAAACCTATATATTCAATTATTAAAATTATAAAAAAGAATGAAATAGTCCTGTGAAAGCATTTAGACAATAGATAATGTTTTTTCAACAAGCTCAGATTCGATAAAAGGTTTATCCATATAGTGTTTATGAGCAAAAAGAAGCATCTCGTTTGTTGCGTTCATAAAGTCTGTAAATACTCTTTCTACCAAAATAAAAGCTTTTTCTTTTTGCAGTTCTGTAAGCTTTATTTCTTCAAGAAAATGCTCTATATCATCCATATCCGATTGAATATGACCTGTTTCGACAGCATAATGAGAGTGTGCAAAATAAGGATGATGTTGTTTTGTAATTTTCTTTAATTCCTCAGCCACTAATCCTGTCTCATACAAGGCGACATTTCCTGTCACTTCTATTGATTCAATAATAACCAGCTTCATTAACAAATCATCTTCAAAACTACACATTCCGAATAGGTTATAAGCCATCAAACGGACATTTTGTGTTTCTTCTCCCCACACAAATCTTAAGGCATCTGTAAAATTATATTGATTATCAAAGCCAAGTAACTTAAGGTCTTGTAAAAACCATTTCCAATGACGACCATCCTCATAAGTATGCTGGTTTATCATTTGTTGGATTTTGTTATTAGCTGGCTCTTTACGAAGAGTAAGACTATTAAAGTCTTTAAAACTCATGGCAAAAGGTGTAAAGCAAGGGGCCCAAGCTAGCCTTTGTCTTGGATGTATGCTTTTATCTTGGAGGAACTTAATAAATGGTGATTGAGCAAACTCCTGTTTTTTTATTTGAATGTATTCCAAAACTTCTTTCATTTTCAATACTCCTTACATTAATTACCTAGCTGCAAAAAATCGGAATAAAACACCGGCATTTAAACTTTTCGTAATTCCTATTCGATGTTTTCTTATTAGCTTCTAATTTCAGTAGCTAGCTTTCTAAAACTATTATTGAATAATTTTTAAGTGTAAATATCCGTAAATACGTTTAACTATGTGTTTATTTTCAAAAAAAAATAACGGAGTATTAATGCATCCAGAATTAAAAATTAAATACATAGTATATAGATAAATATCTAATATTATATTTTTCAAATTAGCGTATATTTAACGACTTATACCATGTCAGTAATCTGATGTAACCCTATCAAAACCGTAAAATAGTAGGCTTTATTACTTACTTGTATTGGCTAAAGATTTCAAATACTTAATAACTATAAAAATTATCTAGCTATTTTTATTTACAGAACACTTAAGTATTATCCACTAAATGTCAACAAACCGTAATTTTATTTATTGGCTAAATATTTGCTTATTAATTAATTTTCAAAACTTGAAAAGTGGTTAAAATCTTTGATATACCTTTTAAATTAGACATCATATATAATTGAGAAAATAATGTACGCTTTTATACGTCAAGCTAATAAGCGTCAAATAGACATTTAATAACATCCAAATAGGTAGATGATTTTTTTAGGGAAATATAGTATACGCCTTAAGATTCAAAAATAGTAGTTTTTTATATATCTTTTGATAGATGACTATTTAATTTTTAATGTCTTTCTATCACAGTCCGAAACAGTTACACTACAGAATCCATTTTCTTATCAGTAATCTAGAAACAAGCGCGAAAGAATATATCAAATTGAATTGATGTAGCTGCCTTTCATCCCGATATTTTGTCCGGTAGAATGCTAATAAGAAAGGTTTTACTTAGGTTCAAACTAATAAAAACCAATTAGATATATTTGAGATTATCTACCTTGTATAAAAAAATAAAAATGGCTGTTCGCTTTAATTGGAACAGCCATTTACTATTAATGAAAAATTATTCTTTTGACAACACTTAAGTATTGCTAACGAAAGATCGTTTTCAAGCTCCTTGTAATAAAGGAGCGAAAAAAGTAATTCCTTCTACGGCTGCTGATTCATAGCTACATTAGCCCCAGGGGTAGAAACTATTGATTTCTGCAACATAGGGGTGTTAGCAACCGAATTATTTGCCAAGGTAAATAATGGGTTGGAAAGAATTCCTGCAATAGAGGTGGCAATTAAAGTAGTTACCAAGCCTATTTGTAATGGTCTTAATCCAGGTAAATTCCAATTGATTGGGGGATAATTCTTCACTACATCGGACATTTCTTGAGGTTCTTTCACTACCATCATCTTGACGACGCGGATGTAATAGTAAATAGATACCACGCTAGTAACCAAACCCAATAAAACTAAGCCATAAAGACCTGCTTGCCAACCTGCCCAGAAAAGGTAGATTTTACCAAAGAACCCGGCTAAAGGAGGAATGCCCCCCAAGGAAAGCAAAGAAAAGCTTAAACCCAAAGTCAAAAGTGGGTCTTTCTGATATAAACCAGAGTACTCGGTAATTTGGTCGGTTCCCGTCCGTAGAGAGAACAGAATTACGCAGGTAAAACCACAAAGGTTCATAAACAGGTAAACTAGCAAGTAAAATATCATGCTGGAATATCCTGCTTCTGTGCCAGCAATCAAGCCAATCATCACAAACCCAGCTTGAGCAATAGATGAATAAGCCAGCATCCGTTTCATGCTAGTTTGGGCAAGGGCAACCACGTTACCCAATACCATACTTAATACAGCTAAAGCGGTAAATACGAATCTCCACTCATCAGCCACCAGAGGAAATACTGTTGTTAGCAAACGGATAGCTAAAGCAAAACCCGCAGCTTTGGAACCTACAGATAAAAACGCAATTACCGGAGTTGGTGCGCCTTCATATACATCTGGTGTCCATTGGTGAAAAGGTGCGGCAGATATTTTAAAACCTATACCAGCAATTACAAACACTAAGGCAACAACTACACCCAAGGATTGACCGAGGTTTGCAGTTTCGATGCCAGTGGCGATCGCGCTCAGTTCAGTTTGTCCACCAGACAATCCGTAAAGCAGGGAAACACCATACAAAAAGACGGCCGTGCTAGAAGCTCCAATCAACAAATATTTGAGTGAGGCTTCGTTAGAACGAGGGTCGCGCTTGGTATAACCTGTCAATAAATAAGAGGAAATACTAAGAGTTTCTAAGGAGATGAAAACCATCACCAACTCATTAGCACCCGATAGAAACATTCCTCCAAGGGTGGCAGTAAGCAAAATAGCGATAAATTCTGCTAAGGCGGTACCACTTTGTTCAACGTAGCGAATTGACATCAAAATAGTGATAACCGCACTTAGAGCAATAATACCGCGAAATACGATACTAAGGTCATCGCCATTGAAGGCACCAATAAATGATATGGGATTAGGATTATCCCATTGAAGATACAAAGCGACCAAAGAAGCAAGTAAACCTGCAATTGCTAGATACCCAATCCAGCGTGCGGACGAACGTCCTAAAATCAAGTCTACGATCAAAACCCCTAAAAAGGTGATAATTACAATCCCCTCTGGTACTATCGTTCCAGCATTTAACTGGGATGCAAGGTTAACAAAATCCATGAGATATACAGGTTTCGACTATTAGACTTTCACACTAACTCTGTTAATTCTATTGTTTTTTACTGTTATTTCACCAAAATCATTCAAGATGAAAGTTAAATTCTACCTTTCAATTTGTATAGCTAAACATTTGTACTATATTTACTGCTATTAAAAAGTACCTCTTGCATTAATGTCACAAACCGGGTTTTTTTCTAAGAAAGCATGAGCAGGACACTTGGTTTCTTTGGAGTTGTTGAGAGTGGTGCAAGATTTCAATTAAAAAGCACCTCGTAAAAGGTGCTTTCGTAATTATTAAATCTAACTTTTATGTTTTCTTCAGTACTTAGTATGCTTTAATTTATCTAAAAATCGCTGAAATAGTTGCTATACAAGGATTGTTATTTTCTACAATCGAGATTCGGGAACTAATAAATTTTTTCCTCTATTCCCTATTCCCTCTTCTAAGCTGCTGCACATCTAATTTGTATTATCGTAGCGGGCAAGATGCCCGCACTACAAAACTTTCAAAAATTCCAATATACAAATTAAAAGATTTTTAGCTTACTACTATTTTATTGGCTTTCTAAACTACGGAAGAACAACTTTAATCAAAAGTTTTTAAGCTTCGTGGCGAACGCGAGGAGTACGTGCCCCAGCTGCTGCTCCAACCATTGATGCGATTAAACCCAGTAAAGAACCGAATACAAACCACCATAAACCTTTGGAAGTCGCTTCTGCAATTTGAGTAGCTTGTTGTGGATTAATGTTGGGTACATTTTGCGGAATATCAGCACTTTGTATCTGATTAATTACTTCCCCAGCGTTATAAGCCGCAACACCGAAAGCTCCAGATACACCACTTGCTAGCAACCAAGAACTAACAGCTAAAGTTGTAGCCCAAAGAATTGCACCATTTAGCAAAGCTGTACTGCGATTCATGGGGCCCGCAAGCACGAGTTGTAATCCAACCAGCAACAAACAAGGAGATTAACAAAGCTATTGTTGACCAAATGCCTACGTTACCTGCAATATTGGGTGCAATACTTCCAGGTGTACTAGAGTCGGAAACAAACGTTGCTCCAATAGCACCGAACAAAGCGCTTAAAATTAATTGAGTAGCTAAACCAACCAACAAGCCAGAGATAATCGGACCCCAACGAACGCGATCGTGATAATCTACTACTCTACTTGTTACAACAGGTTCATTAATTACTTCTTCACCGACTCTATTTACATAAGACATTATTTAGATATCTCCTGATTTTTTAACTAAAAACTTTTTGAGCAATACTACTGCTTATAGTTAATAATTAAACGATCAATCTTAGCAATGCAAATCTATCCAACGGTATAGTTATTAGCTCTATCTTTAGCTATAAGATACTGTTTTTAATCTTCGACAAAAGTTAACTTTTATTAAGGATATAATTTGATAACTTGTTGATGTTTTTTTTATAAAGATAAACCTAAAAAGCAAAAAATAGTAGGAATAGGTTTCGCGTCAATGCTATACTGTAAATAGCTTTTAAATTAAAAAATATTTTTAATTGTATCTTGAAAAAAGTTATTAGCTGTACCAGTAGATGAATTCAATATAGTCGAAAATGACATCCCGGAGACAGAATAATTAGAAAACATTTTTTTAAAATTACTGTCTCCAGAGTGCCTATAACTTACAGAAAATATTGACAATAATTACTTGTAAGCTATGTTTATGTGCTTGATATTATTCACGTACTCTGACGGCAGTACCTACAGCAGTAATTAGTAATAAAACACCCGATTGATCGACATTGATTGTACCAGTATCAATTTCAATCCCGACAACAGCATTTGCTCCCAAACGCTGCGCTCGTTTTTCTAATTCTGAAAGTGCTTTTTGTTGACCTTCTTCAAATAAACGCTCGTAGCTACCTGTCCGTCCACCGATAATATCTCTTAAACCGGCGAAAAAATCTCGCATGAAATTACTGCCATAAACAACTTCCGCCGTTACAACCCCTAAATAGGATTCAACGATAGCTCCTTGAATGACATCAGTAGTCGTAATAATCATAGGTTTGCCTTCATAACTGGGTTATAATTCCAATTGTGAATGATTCTGCAATCAAATAAATCTCCCTCCGCAAGAAGATGCTTAGAAAGCAATAATTATAATCGTGCAAAAGTAATTTAAGATTTTGTTTAGATAGTGAATAGGCAACAGGAAACGGTAATATAAGATTTAAGATAGCTACCTAACTTAATCGGGTGCTTTTGTTTAGCTTGTTAAATATTTTTTTCAAAAGTACAGCTATTACAGTTCTCTTATATGTTTTATAGCCGTTTTACTAGGTAAAGGGGTTAACACAATAATTAAAGGTTTGTGTAATATCAGCGTATTACAAATCTATTGCAAACGCAGATATATCTCAATCGTAATCTATTATCTACTAAATCAGTCCTGCAACAAACCATTGCTAAGTAGTCAGGTAAAATTATTTATATATTTTAATATATTTTATTTACTGCTCAGTGATGTAATCGTGCCCTATTCCCTACCTAAACGAAATGTTTAATTAATTTTGCACAAATGCTTATCTAGGAATAAATAAAAAATTAGCGTAAGCCTAAAATTATGTTCCGTGGCTTAGTTGTAGGCAACAATACATTTAAATAATACTGAATAAAAAACAACGATATAATACATTAGATATACATACTCTTTAATGAACTAGCTTTTAAACAGCGAAATTACCTAATATAGAGGTTTACTGCTCGAAATAGTAAACAAACATTTCATAACCGAGTAATTACTTAGAAAAAATGCTTTTGTATCGCAGTAACGATAAATTAATTGTAAAATTCAAAAAAAGTAAGCAAATAGAGTTTTCAAAATTCAATATTTTTGTTTTAATGGACAAGCATAAATTTAAGTTGTGGTAAAGTTGCGAAAACTTTCAGGTATTCAACTGTGTACAATCGAACATATTCTCTCATCAGTGTTCTCTTAATAGGAAGTGTTGCTTCTGCAATGCCTTCTGTAGCTCGGGCTGAAGTAAAAGTGGCGCAGAAAAGCACTCAGCAGGTAAAAATACTGCTGGATGAAGGGCGCAGGCTGGTAAAATCTGGTGACTTTAATGGCGCAATCAGAGTTTATCAAGAAGCTTCGAGCTTAGAACCAAAAAACGGCAGTATTTATTCTGGTATTGGTTACTTGTATGCTCAGCAAGGGAATTATCGTGCAGCATTAGCATCTTACCGTCGTGCTGTGTCCTTAAATCCCAATAATGCCGATTATCAATATGCTTTGGCTTACGTTAGCGGTAGCATGGGCGATAATAAAACGGCTAAAACAGCTTACCGTAAGTCCATACAAATCAACCGTGAAAACGTTAATTCCTACATTGGATTAGCTTTGATTTTGTTACGTTTAGGCGAATATGATAACGCCAAATGGGCATATGAGAAGGTTGTAGAGTTAGACCCAAAAAATCCTCAAGCTTACGAGTTACGAGGTAGAATCTTGATGAAGAAAGGTCAGTCAAAAGAAGCAGCAGGAGCTTTGAAGAAGGCACAAAATTTATACGAGAGCCAGAAAAAATGGGACGCTGTTGCTCGGATAGATATAATGTTGCGTGATATTGAGGGGTAAATTACCTTCTATTTTTTATCTTAATAATAGATAAAAAGTGACTGATGCTGACTTTCGATACTAGTACAATCCACCTATTCAGTAGGAATTGACTTATATGAATAAATAGGACTGTATCAAGAAAGCGTATTAACTTTATTGTTTGCTCGTGTCGTTTATCAATATTGACTCGAAGCAAGGTGGGAGTTGGAGATTATACTGTACTTATCCCACTTGCTTCATTCTCAAGCAATAACTTTACTTTTAATAATATTAGATACTAAAATATACAAATATAGTAGTTATTTTTATTCGTAATTATTCGTAAAAAGTGTCTAAAAGTTTTTTAAATTACATCATATTTCAAATTTAAGCTTAGAACCTAAGTTTAAATTCGCGTCGTCTCTAGCAGATTTTTGAATCCAGTTTCGACTTTTCTATGTGTTTGTGAAATATCTGTCTATGTAAGTGCGAGCGCTTTTTAAGCAGCTTTGAGCGCTCTTGAAGCTCTTGTGACTGCTCATCAAGGTAGCTTATAGAGACCTCTGAGGTTTTTACTATCAAATATCTATCCATTAATTTTATTTTTGCGATCAAGTTTAATGCTCTTATTCTCCCTAATTAAAATTGCTAAGTAAACTAGCATAAGAGATAATTAAAGATTAAAGTATTTGCACCTAAAGATATGAATGTTTGTTTCTCAAGATTAAATTTTAATCATCTTTAGTCATAAGAACTCAAAAAAAGCCTGCCAAATTAACCAAAAGGTAGTCAGTTTGATTAAAAAAACTATCAAAAAATTGTGTTCGTAGAGGGTGTTATGGGCAAGAATGTTCTGACTTAAACAAGTGTATTTTATTTAACTATAAACCGATTATATAAATTTAAATCCATCAACTTATGCGTTTAGACTAAAAGGAATTGAAATGATAAATTCGCTTCCTGTTCCTAATTCTGAAATACATTCAATTTCTCCGTTATGGTTATCAACGATGATTTGATAACTAACTGCTAATCCCATTCCAGTACCTTTACCTACTACTTTTGTAGTAAAAAATGGGTCAAATAAACGTTTGCTTGCTTCTTGAGTTATTCCAATACCATTATCAGTAATGTGAATTATAGCTTTGTTATCTACTGTCTCTGTAATAATCTTAATCTGAGGATTAGAAGTATTGTTTAGTTCTGATTTTTCTTCTAATGCATCAATTGCATTAGAGATTACGCTCATGAATACTTGATTTAACTGTTTCGGATAACATTCCACTTTTGGTAACTGAGCATACTCTTTTATGACTTGGATTTGTTTTCTATGAGGAGCTTGATTTATACGATGCTGCAATAGAATTATCGTATTTTCAATGCCTGCATGAATATCTACAGACTTGTAATTAGCTTCGTCAAGGTGAGAAAAATCTCTCAAGGATTGCACAATTTTACCGATTCTTTCGGCACCTTGATGCATTGACTGAAGCAAGTTAGGAAAATCTTTGATAATAAAATCTAAATCAATATCATCTATATGTTGGTCAATTTCTGCTGCGGCTTCAGGATAATTCTTCCGATATAAATTAATTAAACTAAGTAAATCTCCTAAATAACCTGTTGCTGCATCAATATTTCCATAAATAAAGCTAGTAGGATTATTTATTTCATGGGCTACACCTGCAACTAAGCTGCCCAAAGATGCCATCTTTTCAGAAAGCAATAATTGGGCTTGAGTCAGTTTTAACTTGGCAAGGGTTTTTTCTAATTCTTGTGCTTTCTGCCGTTTCTCTTAATTCTGATTGTTGAAGTGCTTCTTCTGCTCGTTTGCGCTCGCTGATATCTCGCGCTACCCAAACCGCTTGAGTTTCACAAATAGGCGAAATACTTGCACTAAACCAATACTTAGTTTCTTCGACAACAAGACTGTAATCGTAATGAATTGTTTGTACTAATTTCAAAGCTTGACTAACTTTTTCTAACCAGGTTAGTTTAGCTTGTTCTTGAAAAAACTGTTCTACCGTTTCTCCAATCAAATCTATATCGCTATCTGAACTACTATATTTTGTAGGTATGATTTCTACATTACTTAGTACATTTCCATCAGCATGGATAATAAGCACTATGTCCGTCATTGCCTCAAAAATTGCTCTTACTTTGTTTTCGGAGCTACTCAGCTTTTCTTCAAGTAAATCGCGCTCTAGCATATCTTTTTTCAGTTTCTGATTTATTTTTTTTAATTCAGATAATTGCTGATAAAGTTCATCCATGAAATTATCTTATTATTTTTGGCTAAAGCCGTATTTTTTATACTGAATTAATATACTAGAAAAGAAAGTAAGCAAAGGTGAAAAAAAGCTACATTAATTAATGATGCAATTAACAAGCATAATAAGAACATATATAATTATTTTTCCGAGTTTTTATAAGCATTTTTTCTCGCCAGCCAATTGCTAGCAATTGGCATTCGCCAACCAGTACCGAAAGCGCGATCTGTAATTTTGATTCCTGGGGGTGCCTGTCGCCGCTTAAATTCTGCACGAGTCACCATTTGAATAATTCGGTTGACAATTGATACATCATGCCCTGCTGCAATTATTTGCTCTGCTGATTGATAATCATTAATTAAACGTTGCAAAATATCATCTAAAACTTCGTAATCTGGTAATGAATCTCGATCGAGTTGATCGGGTTTAAGCTCTGCACTCGGTGCTTTAGTTAAAACATTTTGCGGAATTACTTCGCCGTTTCTGTTTAACCAATGACAGATCGAGTAAACGCGGGTTTTAGGAACATCGGCAATCACGGCTAAACCACCATTCATATCGCCGTATAAAGTGCAGTAACCAACTGCCATCTCCGACTTGTTACCAGTTGATAGCAGAAGATAACCAAATTTATTTGAAATTGCCATTAATAAGTTACCGCGAATTCGAGATTGGATGTTCTCTTCTGCCAATCCAAATTCAGTATCTGCAAATAATTCTGCAAAGGTACCGTCATAAGACTTCATTAAATCTCCTATCGGCAGCTTTTGCGTGGTTATGCCAAGATTTTTCGCCAAGTCATCGGCATCCTGGATCGAAGATTCTGAACTGTAAGGAGAAGGCATCAACACGCCGAGTACATTTTCTTTTCCTAACGCTGCTGTGGCGATCGCCGCAACAATCGATGAATCAATACCGCCACTTAAACCTAAAACTATTTTGGAAAAACGACATTTTTGAACGTAATCTTTTACTCCCAATACCAAAGCCTGCCAAATTTCTTCGTCTTCGCATTTATAATCGGGTGCAATAGAGCCTACATTCAAATCAAGATTTTGTTTATCAAATTCTAGTTTAAGTAAATCAGTATCAAAACCACAAGCACGAGAAATTACTTCACCGCGTTTATTCAAAGCAAAACTTCTACCATCAAAAATTAAATCGTCATTACCACCTACCTGATTTACATAGATAATTGGTGTTTTAAAACGTATTGCAGTATGTTTCAACATAGCTTCGCGGAAGTGCTGTTTACCAAATGTATAAGGTGAAGCTGATAAATTAACAACTATATCTACGTTTAATTGAGATAATTCGGCAATCGGATTTATGGAATAACTGCGCTTGCCAAAAAATTCTTCATCATTCCATAAATCTTCGCAAATCGTTACGCCGATTTTAACGTTATTTAAAGTAAAATAATTTACTTTATTACCAGCTTCAAAATATCGATGTTCGTCAAACACATCATAAGTTGGTAGCAATCGCTTGTGAAATATCTGTTTTACTTTTCCTTCAGCAAGTAAAGCAATGCTGTTATAAAGAGATTTACCTCCAGCAATATCTGCCTTCGTATTTTCTTCAGCGGTTCCGACTAATACCGCTAAATTAGCTGGTAAATCCTTGGCTAATTGTTGCAAAGCTATATTCATAGCCTGCATAAAATCAGGTTTTAATAATAAATCTCGTGGAGGATAGCCGCATAAAGAAAGTTCAGGAGTTAATAATAAATCGGCTTTATCTGCTACTGCTTTGTTGGCAGCCTCGATAATTTTTTGAATATTTCCGGGTATATCGCCAATAATTGGGTTGATTTGAGCTATTGTAATTTTCATTTATTAATTATTAATTGGGGAATTGGGAATAGGGAATTGGGAGTTAATATTATTTACTGATATTTCCTTTCTTTATTCTCTGTTTTGCTTTTATTAAATCATCTATATCAAATTAAATAAAAACTAAAGGCTTATCTTTAAAAGGTGCGAAAGCTTCTGCATCAAACTGATACAAACTAGCAGGACGACCGGCACCTCGCGACACTTTTATTCCGGTATCGGATAAAAAACCTAGTTTTAATAAGCGAGCGCGAAAATTAGAATAGTCAGAAAAATTTTCTCCTAAAACAGTAGTATAAAACTGATATAAATCGTTCAAAGTAAACTGTTCTGGTAATACATCAAAAGCGACAGGAGAATACTCTAATTTATTTCGCAAACGCTTGTGTCCGTATGAAATTATTTCATTATGGTCAAATGCTAATGATGGTATTTCTTTTACCGGGTACCAAGCTACATCGGCGACGCTATCGGTAATTAATTGTGCTTCTTCAAATCGTACTAAAGCAAAATAACTTACCGATAAATAACGCACTCCATAACTATCGCTTGCTTCCCTTGGGTCGCGTTGGGGGCCGCCAAAAGTATATAATTGCTCTAAATAAAGGTTTTCAACACAAATTTTCTCAGCCATAATTCTATAGGCTGCATCTTCTAAAGACTCTCCTTCACGAACTAAAGTCCCTGGAAGACCCCAAGTTTTTGCAAATGGCTCTGAAGGGCGCATTATTAATAGAACTAACAGCCTATTTTGAGCAATATCAACTGAAAAAATCGCATTATCAACACCTACTTTGAAATCAGCTAAGGGCTGTTGATTTAAGGTTGGTAAAGTTTTGTTTTGGTTGAGTCTTGGCATTCGTATAAATGCTTTTGATTAATATAAGCAGCTACAGAGGGTGTCAAAGCTTGAGTATCGCCATGTTCGCGATACGCTGTTGAAGAAACATCTAATCCTGTAAGGTTCGCTACAGTAATTTCTCCTCCTAATTCACGTACATGAAGCAAACTACTTTCATCTATGGTATATCCCGGTCTTGGTATCACCAATACTTCTGCCTCTTGCAACAAAGATTCAATTCTATACCAACGCTGGAATTGTTCGAGTAAATCAGAACCAATTATCACGACAAATTCACTATCTTTACCCCAACGTTGTTTGGCATTTTCTACTGTTGTCACGGTTCTCAAATGGCTTAACTCCTGCTCCAAAGCAATATTTTGCCTTAGTGGGTTAATATCAGCAATCAATAACCGTAACATTTCAACGCGATTTTCTAAAGATGTTTGATGAGATTTAAAAGGATTATTTGCTGCCCAAACTGTTACTAAATCGTAATGATGAGATAACCAAACTAAAACAGCTTGATGTCCTGCTGTTGGCGGATCTGCACTTGTACCAAATAATGCAATTTTCATTATTAGTTATTAGTTGTTAGTTGTTAGTTGTTAGTTATTAGATGTTAGATTTTAAGAGCAATAATTAAAACTAAATTCAATAAACGCATTTTCTACTGTTAACTGCTCACTGCTCACTGTTAACTGCTTTTGTCTGCTCGGTTAACTGTTGTAGAGAAGTTGAAATTTCTACTGGCATTGATGTTTCGGAATCTAAGTTTCTAATCTGAGGAGATAAACTGGCAACTGAAGCGACTGTTCGTTTTCTTATTATTCCAATCGTATCTTGAGGTTCTAATCGTTTACCATTTTTCATAAATAATTTTAGTAAAGGTTGCTTGTCTGGATAATTTTCCGAAACTAATCCCAAAGTATCTTTCTTCAATTCACCTTTGACAAACTCGCGAAAAATCTGCTTTCTTCCTGGGTAACTAACTTTGCCGCTAGACTGCTTCATCACCGGGATACCGTCTATTTCCACAAGTTTGTAAACTCCATTTATTGGCTTACCTGTCACCAATCGGGTTCCTATGCCATAACCATCGATTTGGGCATTATTTTTAAGTTTGGCAATTTCCCATTCGTCTATATCTCCACTCGCAAAAATTGATACGTTTGGCAAAATTTCTCTGACTTGTTTTGATAATGCTACCAAATCTCCAGAATCTAATCTCACTCCCGTTAACTTTATTTCTCCCGCTTTTACTTTAACTGCTAATTCACGAGCGGCAGCAATTGTATCATAAGTATCAATTAATAAAGGTGCGCCTGGAAAATATTGATGAAATGCACTAAAAGCCTGTTCTTCACTACCTTCTAATGCACAAAGCGCCATAACTAAAGCATGAGCCATTGTACCGCTAGGTTTTTCACCAAGTTTTAGTGCTGCCAACACGTTGGATGTCGCATCAAAGCCTGCTGCTAATGCCGCTCTCGCCGCCCACAACGACGCTTGGGGGCTGAATGCTCGTCTCGTACCGAATTCCAACAATGTTGTTTTTTCTCCTGCAACATCGCGCGATCGCGCTGCTCTGGTTGCAATCAATGTCTGATAATTTAAGGTATTGAGCAAGTAAGTTTCTACCAACTGCGCTTGCCATAACGGTGCTTCAATTCGCAATAAAGGTTCCAGAGCGAATACCGCAGTGCCTTCTGGAACAGCCCATACATCCCCCGTAAATTTCCCGGTTTGCAATAACGACCAAAATTCTACAGGTGCCGATGCAAAAATTTCCGTTTGTTGCAAAGCCTTAATTTGATCGTCATTAAAGCTAAAATTTTCCAGATATTCCAGCACCTGCTCCAAACCCATCGCGATCGCATAACCAAATCCTTCTGGAAGTCTTCTAGCAAATACTTCAAAACTGGCTCTTTTTTGATCTACATTTTCACCCTTATAACAAGCCGCCATCGTCAATTGATAAAGGTCTGTCAATAAACTATAATCCTCGCTGGAAATAGTCAATTGCTCGGATATTGACGTACACTCGCGCTTAAACAAACTTGTCATACAGAAAAGCACCTTGGCAACACCTATTTGTATTTATGGTAGTTTTCACCATAAATCATGTCAATAGCTAATTTAGGGAATTGGGCATGGGGAAGAATTAATAATTCCTAATTCCTAACTTCTAATTGATTACTAATTTAAGTTAAGATAAATAATGGTTATTCTTTTACAGAAAAAACCTAAAGTATTGCAAAGCAAGTTGAAGAAGAGTTGCGAATACTTTCGATATATTGAGAAGTCGAATTAATTTCTCATATAGGAAATAAAGTAGAGATATCAAGTTTTAAAAGATAAAAATAAAAACTGAAGGAGATTACCTTTATGTTTATTCCCAAAATGCTTTCAAATGTAGCTCAGTACATTTCTGAAGCGGTAATGCGGATTTTTGGCCCTAGCGATGATGCTTATCCAAATAGTGGGGTTCAACCATTTACAGGTGAAATTTATAAAAAAAGCACAGTTAGTACATGGTAAACGATTCAGACAAAGATGAATCAACATAAAATTAAGCCGGTGGTTAAAGACAACTTTCAACCTCCGGCTTTTCCGATCGAGACTTTGCAATGCAACGTCTTTAGATTTTCATATTTAATTTTCTTGCAAACTTAATTGACGAAGCAAATATTGCTGTCGATTAAATTCTTTCTGTTCTGATGTTAGTACGTCGTAATTGATTGGAGGGACGCATTTCCCACTGAAGTTCGGCTAAAAGTAGTAAACTCATTCCCATAATTAAACCAGTAGCCAGAAACTGTTTACCACCACAGTAGGATAAAAGTAGAATCCCAAATAGATGAATTGCTGCCGTAATTACAAAAGTGCGCGATTTGACAGCCCACGCTGTGATGACATAACCAGTTGCACTTAATCCCAACCATAAGGGACACAAACGCATCAAAACTTGTCCCCAACCGAGAAAAATTCCTAAATCAGTTAAAAGAACACCGCTTAGCATCAAAGCCACCCAAGCATATATCAACCAGCGCAAACGTTCTACGCTTACCCAAAACCAGGTAAATGCAATCATTGTTGCCGTACCAATTGCAGTCAACGCTGTCCATAAAATTGCTTGTGTAGCCCAGCTAATGGGTAAATATTGCGCTGTAATGAAGATGCCCGCGCATATTAAGCCCCAAACGATAAATACTTGGTCTATTCGAGTATAAAATCCGGAAATAACTTTTACATTACCAATTTTGCCACTTATCCGCCAAATACCTTGTAAATCCTGGTAATCTAAATCTTCCTGCTTATCGCGGAGGAATGGTTGAGATAACGTCAAAAAAGCCATTAGCAGTCATCCGCCGTAAGTAATAAATTTATATATCTATAGAAGTATCTTAATAAATCTTCATGATTTTTTGCAACCTATTTTTAAAGAAAATACCGGAAATTAGTTTGTTTTGAACTTTTGTAAGAAGGATGTTTATGGTAAACCATTTATATGGACTTTATATTGCAGTGACTGTAGGCTGCGTAAATCTGAAGCTTAGGGGAATTAAATTAATCGATTTCGGATTGTTCGCATGGATAAATCCAAAGGTTTAAAAATTTTAGATCGATCTTTAACAAGACAGTTTCAGAGTTGAGGCTGCCTTGCTCAAAACGAAAATCTAAAATCTAAAATCTAAAATCCAAAATCCAAAATTGATTGAGTCATTGTCAAGCTGAAGCCAGCTTTGATAATAACGAGGATAATCAAAATAAAATGCTTTGGAAATTTATAGTTGGTACTTTAGTATTACCTTGCTGTTTAGGACTTGAGACAGCTTCAGCAGCAATTAAAAGAGATGTTCAAATTACAGCACAGTCGGAACAATTAGAATTACTTTCCACTGACGAAGAGATTAATGCAGAAGAAGCGATACCTGCGATAAACCAAAACGATTATAAAATTAGTCATCACAAAAGACGTTATCGCAAACGTAATCATTACAAGCGCCGTCATTACCAACGACGTAATTACCACCCAAATTATCGAAGAGTTAATTATCGCAATAATTATCAAGATTGCCCTGAGTCTCGTCGTAGAAGAAGCAACTACCGTCCTACATATTACCGACAAGAGGCTTATCCTATCAACGGTATGATTTATCGTCGGCATTATTATCGCCGTCATTAAGATATTGCGATTTAAATGAATCATAGCCCGGTTTCTTGGAGGAGCCGGGATTTTTTGTATATTTAGGGAATGGAGAATGGGGAATAGGGAAAAGCTATCAGTTAATAATTAAATTCCTACTTCTTACTCCCTGTAAAAATCTAATTAATCATTAATTTATTTAACACAAAAGCTAAAGCCGCGCTTCCCAAAGGAACGGTTAAATTATCGATACCAAGAATTGAAATCGCTTCCAAACCAGTAGCAACTAAAGCTACAACTATGGATATTAGCCAAGTTTGCCAAGTATTACCTTGTACGCTTTGTAAAATTAAGATACTAATAATAAAGCTAACTAATGTCATAGTTAGAGAACCTTCTAAACTTTTCTGACCTCCTAATACATTGTATTTATGCTTACCAAAACGCTGACCGATGAGTGCTGCTAATCCATCTCCCCATGCCATAATTAATATTCCTAGTACGGCATAGAATGGTTCTTCTAAATACCAAAACCAGCCAACTAAAATGCCAATACTAACAGAATAGAAAAAAGTCCCCAAACTTTTACGCCCGACGCTATTTATACCGGGAAAAATGGGAAATCGATAGGACAACAAAGTAAATGCGCTTGCTAAAATCGAAGCAGTAATACCTATACTTGCAGGAATATCTAGCCACCAAGCAAGTAGAATTACATTACCAGTACCAATATGAACTATCTTTCGGATAATTTCCGAATCGCTTTTAGCAAAACGTTTGACTCCTCCGGCACTAAGAAGAATTAGCGACACCCAAATACCAACGGCTATAATTTGCAGCCACAGAGGCGGAATCGAATCTATAACAGTAAATGAACTCAATTTAAATATAATTAGTTAGAAATTTTTTCCCTTATTACCAATTTATCGGATTTTCGTTACCGTATTCCAAACTATGAAACTATTATTTATTTGGTTTATTCGGTTTTACCGGATGTTCATCTCACCACTATTTCCCCCGACTTGTCGCTTTCAACCCACTTGTTCGATGTACGCCATGCAAGCAATTGAACGTTTCGGTGTGTTGCGAGGTTCTTGGTTAGGTGTTCGCCGTATTTGCCGCTGTCATCCATTCCATCCTGGTGGTTACGATCCAGTTCCGGAAGAGGATGGGAGGTGAGGGGATGGGAGAGAAGGGGACAAGGGGACAAGGAGACAAGGGGAGAGGGGGTAGAGGGGGTAGAGGGGGGAGAGGGGGTAGATAATTATTAATTCCTAATTCTGAACTGCTAACTTCGTCAAAATCGTGAATACTTTAATTTGTAGTGCGTTAGCGGAGCGTGTCCGCAAGGACATACATCTTGCTCGCTGGTAACTGGTAATTAGTAACTGCTAACTGCTAACTTTGTCAAAATTGTGAATACTTTAATTTGTAGTGCGTTAGCGGAGCGTGTCCCGCAAGGACATACATCTTGCTCGCTGGTAACTAACTGGTAACTGGTAACTGGTAACTGGTAACTCCTAACTCTTAACTCTTAACTTTTAACTTACAAACCAAAAGCATCCGTTGTTAAAATCTAAAATCAAAAATACATAAATGCGACCTTATCACAATATTGAAATTGTTGAATGTGACGAACCTTTGAGAAAGATTCCGCTGTCAGATTTTGGGGTGGAATCTCCTCATCCTTATGAAAAATTAGGCGCACCTTATGGAGAACATTCTCCTTATTTTCTGCGTGAAACTCTTGTGGATTATTTGATAGAGGCTCAAAATTATCTGCAAAAACTTCGTCCCGATTGGCGTATTCAAATTTTTGATGCTTATCGCCCTGTGGCAGTACAGAAGTTTATGGTTAATTACACTTTTACTCAAGCTGTGGAGGAAAAAGGATTAACTGAATCAAGTTTGTCAGAAACACAAAGACAAAGTATTTGGGAAGAGGTTTATAAAATTTGGGCTGAACCTAGTTTGGATGAAAAAACCCCTCCTCCTCATTCTACTGGTGGTGCGGTAGATATAACTTTGGTTGATGAAATGGGACAAACAATAAATATGGGTTCGCCAATTGATGAGCTTTCCGATAGATCGCTTCCCGATTATTATGCTGATATTCAACATGAAGAAGCGTTGAGCTATCACGCGAATCGTTTGTTGCTAAAAGATGTGATGGAAAAAGCTGGATTTACACGCAATCCTAGAGAATGGTGGCATTTTTCATTTGGCGATCAAATGTGGGCTTGGTTGAATAATGAAGCGAATGGTGATAAAAAGTGTGTTGCTTGTTATGGGAGAGTAGGTGGTTAGTTGTTAGTTGATAAGCTGACGTGCAGCTAAATTGTATAAGGTAAAGAATTTGAACGATTGTAGTGCGGGCATCTTGCCCGCTTCTCATATACAAATTGAATACGCAACAGCTTAGTTGTTAAATCAGCTGGCGATTAAATATGCCCTCCGGGCACGCAATACCTACGGTACGCTCCGCTAGGCGCTAACACGGCTACACAAACAAAGTCCGCCTGCGCGGACTGGATAATCATTAATATCAACTAACAACTATCAACTTTTTGATAAACGTTTCACTTCTTCACCCCCAAGCATCTCATCTACTTCTGCAAGTATTTGAGGGATTTTATCGGCATGGGGACTGTTTTTCAAAGCTTGTTTGAAATCTAATTTATCAATTTGATTAGCTTTATTGCCGGGAAACCAATCTCCCCCGCTGCCTAAAAGGTTGTAACGCATTTTTGCGTATTCTGTCATATCGTAAGCAACGGCTAAATTTCTCAACCACAAAACTATCGGGATATTTACGCTTCCTGGTGTTTCTTCCTGTTTGGGTAAGCCGATATGCCAAGTTTTCGCCCAATCTTCTCCCAATGTGGCGATCGCCTCTTGTTGTAATTTTTCTAAAATTGGCGGTAATACTTCGGAAGCTTTATCTAATAAATTAATGGTTTTTAGATGTTCGTCAAAATCGCTTGGTTTTGCTGCACCTAATGATAAGGTATGTACTTGAGGATAGGAGAGACAAAATAAGTCGTTAAATACCATCGGTGACAAAGGAGCGCAAAGTTTAACTAACTTTTCTGGTGGATCGTAAAGTCTACCGCCTTTGTCGGAAGGACTAATTATAAATACTCCCATATCGTGACGGGTAGCAGCTTCTATTGCGGCCCAATTACTTTGATTGATGTAATACCAATGCAGGTTGACATAATCGAATTGATTGGTATTAATTGCTTCAACAATAATATCAGTTGGCCCATGAGTAGAAAAGCCGATAAATTTAATTTTTCCTTGAGCTTGGAATTTTCTAACAATATCTAAACAACCACCGGGACGAATTGTGTTTTCTAAAGTTTCGGCGTTATTAATACCGTGAATTCCTAATAAATCGATATAGTCTAATTGCAGATTTTTTAAAGATTGTTCTAAAGTCTTTTCAAATTGTTTGGCATCTGCCTTTGGACCGATTTTAGTTTGTACTATTAATTTATCGCGAGAAAATTTGGGTAAGACTTTTCCTAGCTGTACTTCCGAAGTTCCATAACCGCGAGCAGTTTCAATATGGTTTATACCGATTTCTAGAGATTTTTTAATTGTTGCTTCCAAATTTTCTTGGTTTTTGCGGGGAATCTCCTCTTGCGGGACATCTTGCCATTTATATTGATATCTCATCCCACCGCAGGAAAACACGGGCATTTGTAATTCGGTGCGTCCAAATCTTCTGTATAGCATTGGGGAAATTAGGATTTGAGAATAAATAGTTACTAAAATTAATATTAACTAGTATATATGGGAATTTACGTATATAAACCGGATTTATCATTAGAACTTAAGCCATACCTGGCGGTTGAAACCGCTGCTAGACAAGCAAAACCTGCCTGCGCGGGTTTATTCTTATTACTAAGATCGAGATGAAAACTATGATTTGGTGGCTCTGCCTCCGGTTATTGCAAATGTTTTTCTAAACAGGCGATTACTAAATTATTAATAAAATTAACTCTAAATTCCCAACACTGCCTTAGAATAAATTCCCAAGTTTAAAACAAAGTCTAATCGATCGGACTGGGCTAAGATTTTGGTGCATTTTAATGTACTTTGCATATCAACCTTGAAATTGGTTTTAAGGTGGTTGTGAAGACTTAACAAGAATAGTGAAAAATCTAAAATAAATAGGACTGGATAAAAATTTTAGTCTACTTTAGTAGGCTTGGGCTATTAGCCTGGGAATTGATTCCAAGGCGGTTGCTGAAATGATGCAAGATGTTGATTTCAACTGACTAAAAATATAGAATGGTGCGTTACGGCATTTTTTATCTACTAATAAAAAAGATATATTTGCGAGCCGTAACACACCCTACAGGACTATATAGACTCTACATTTCTCTAACAACTGGCTTATTATCTTTAACTTCGCCAATTAACACTTTATCTACACAGTTAACGAAGATACCGTTTTCTAAAACACCAGGAATGTTGTTAAGTGTTTTTTCTAAGTTATCTGGGTCGGTGATGTTATCAAATGTGACATCAACTACCATATTGCCTTGGTCGGTAATAACAGGACCTGCTTTTTTTACACCCATGCGGATTTCTGGTTTACCACCGAGTTTGGTAATGGCTTGCATTGCAGGAGTAATTGCCATTGGGATGATTTCTACAGGAACCGCAAAAGTTTCACCCAAACGGCTAACTAATTTACCGCTGTCTACAACTACGATAAATTGATTGGCGAGATAGTCTACAACTTTTTCGCGGGTATGGGCAGCACCACCACCTTTGATCAGGTTTTTGGAAGGATCTACTTCATCTGCACCGTCAATGGCTATATCAATATGGTCTATAGCGTCCAAAGTGGTTAAAGGTACGCCATATTGCTTGGCTAAAACTTCCGACTGAAAAGATGTGGGGATACCAACGATATCTTTTAACTCGCCAGATTTGAGGCGATCGCCAAGAAACTGAATTGTGAAAGCGGTGGTTGAACCCGTTCCCAATCCGACGATGGAACCGGATTTCACTAAATTTGCAGCGGCTTTACCGACTTCTTGCTTCATCAACTTTACGGGGGTCTGCTGTTGCGGTCATTCCCGAAACTCCTTCTTATAAAACGCCAACAATTACTCCATATTAGAGGTCGAGCGGCTTAGTTTGATAACTTCCATCAGCAATTCTGATATTTATTTTAAGGAAAATTACTGAAATCAAGAAACTACTGAGTCACGCTTGTTGTCAGTTAGAATTGGTAAAATTTTGATTACAACTATAAATCATGGGTAAGTTTATCAGCTCGCTTTCATTAATCTTTTTGATACCGGGGTTTTCCCTGGCAGCTTTTGCTCAATCACAAAACACGCCTAAACAGCCATATTTGGTAAATATGGAACAAGAGCAGAAGCAAAATTTGCCACTACCCGATTTTAATAACGTAAAAGTTGAAGAGCAACAGCCGCAAAATTCAGCACAATCATCTAAGGCTATCCAAAGAGTGGTAACGGCAAAATTGATGAGTAACTACTCGAATGGTAATTTTCACGCTGAGAAATTGATGAGTCGGGCTGAGTTAGCCGCGATTATGGTAAAAACTTTCGGACTCGATAAGCGAAACCTTGCTCCCGAAGATATAAAAGTTGCTGATGTTCCATCTTCTCACTGGGCATACAACGATATTCAAACAGTTTTGAAAACACAGATCATGCAAGGTTATCGAGGAAATTTATTCTTCCCCAATCAAAGAGTTACTAGAGCCGAAGGTTTGGCGATATTTGCTCAAGCTTATGGTGTATTTCAGTTTTCCGATGACACCGTAGTTGAAATACTTTCCTCATATTCGGATAAAGAATCAATTCCTAATTGGGCAAAGAAAGCAGTTGCCACAGTTATAACTGAAGGATTTATCGACAGTTGGCAGCCTCAACTTTCTCCTTTAAAACCAATGACTCGCGGAGATATGGCTTATGTACTGAGTCAATATCTGGAAAGACAGCAGCCACAAGCAGATACACCTGTTGTTCCCGGTGGTTCGGTGAATCCGCAGCCAGCTTTTTAGTAGGTTTGTAGTAAGGACTTTAATCCTTAAATTGAGGGTTAGAGCCACTTACTACGAACCTTTAATAACTATTGAGATTTTAATCCGAAACTTTTTTAACAGGCTCTAAACCTCCTCCGAAACGCCAAATTAAAGAGTTTATTGCTTAAAAACGCTACCACACCTTCATTTACCGACAATATAATTCATAATTCGTAATTATTGAAACCAAATATCCCTCCATCTCTCCCTCTCCCCATCTCCCCATCACTCCATCTCCCCCTCTCCTCCTCTCCCTATCTCCTTATCTTCCCTTCATACTCACCCCAATTACCCGTTCCCGTGGGACAATCAGTATACAAATAATTGTAGAGAGGAAAACCCAGTAAATATGCACCTGAGTGAAATTACTCATCCAAATCAGTTGCACGGGTTATCGATTCGGCAACTTGAGCAGATTGCCCGTCAAATTCGAGACAAGCATTTACAAACGGTAGCTGCTACCGGCGGACACCTTGGCCCTGGGTTAGGTGTTGTTGAATTAACATTGGGGCTTTATCAAACCCTGGATTTAGATAGAGATAAAGTTATTTGGGATGTAGGACACCAAGCATATCCCCATAAATTGATTACTGGACGTTACAGTCATTTCCACACCTTACGACAAAAAGATGGAGTCGCAGGCTATCTCAAACGCTGCGAAAATAAATTTGACCATTTTGGTGCGGGACACGCTTCCACCAGTATTTCGGCGGGGCTTGGAATGGCGATCGCCCGAGATCGAAAGGGAGAAAATTTTAAAGTTGCTGCTATTATCGGCGATGGAGCGTTGACTGGTGGTATGGCTTTAGAAGCTATCAACCATGCCGGACATTTGCCTAATACTAATTTATTAGTTGTCCTCAACGACAACGAAATGTCAATATCTCCTAATGTCGGCGCAATCCCCCGCTATTTGAATAAAATGCGGTTGTCTCCACCGATGCAGTTTATCAAAGATAATTTTGAGGAACAAGTTAAGCAGCTTCCTTTTGTTGGCGGGGATTCGATACCACCTGAACTCGAACGCATCAAAGAAGGAATGAAGCGATTAGCGGTTCCCAAGGTAGGTGCGGTGTTTGAAGAACTCGGCTTTACCTATATGGGACCAGTTGATGGTCACAATTTAGAAGATTTGATTGCTACTTTTAAGCAAGCACATAAAATACCTGGCCCCGTTTTAGTTCATGTAGCGACAATCAAAGGCAAGGGTTACGATCTTGCCGAAAAAGATAAAGTAGGCTATCACGCCCAAAGTCCGTTTAATTTAACAACTGGTAAAGCAGTTCCTTCTAGCAAGCCCAAACCGCCGAAGTACTCGAAAGTTTTTGCTGATACTTTAGTAAATCTTGCCGAGCAAAATCCGAAAATTATCGGTATTACGGCTGCAATGGCTACGGGAACTTGTTTGGATAAGCTACAAGCTAAATTACCCGATCAATATATAGACGTAGGAATTGCCGAACAACACGCAGTTACCCTCGCGGCTGGATTGGCTACTCAAGGAATGCGTCCTGTTGCCGATATTTATTCTACATTTTTGCAACGCGGTTACGACCAAATAGTTCACGACGTTTGCATCCAGAACTTACCCGTATTCTTCTGTCTAGATAGAGCGGGAATTGTCGGTGATGACGGCCCCGACTCACCAGGGAATGTACGATATTGCTTATATGCGCTGCATTCCGAATATGGTAATGATGGCACCCAAAGATGAAGCCGAACTTCAGCGAATGACAGTAACGGGTGTTAACCATACCAAAGGACCGATTTCCATGCGTTTTCCTCGCGGTAACGGTTATGGTGTCCCCTTGATGGAAGAAGGTTGGGAACCTTTAGAAATTGGTAAAGGCGAAATTCTTCGTAGTGGCGATGACGTATTAATGATCGGCTACGGTTCGATGGTGAATTCGACGCTACAAGCAGCGGAAATTCTCAGCGAACACGGCGTTGAAGCTACCGTAATTAATGCTCGTTTCTGTAAACCTTTGGATACGGAACTAATGTTCCCCTTAGCCAAACAAATAGGGAAAGTAGTCACCTTAGAAGAAGGTTGTCTAATGGGCGGTTTTGGTTCCGCAGTTGCAGAAGCGCTACTAGATGCCGATATTTTGGTACCCATTAAGCGTTTTGGAGTACCAGATATTTTGGTAGATCATGCAAAACCCGATCAAAGCAAAGCAGAATTAGGTTTAACCAGTCCCCAAATTGCTCAGAGAATTTTAAAGATTTTCTTCAGCAATCAGCCATCTGCTGTAGTTTAATTACAATTGATTGCTAAGAGATAAATTAGGGAGTAGGGAGTAGAGAGTTAAGAATTTTTACCTATTCTCCCCCCTCTTCCCCCTCTCTTAGAAATTAACTTCCAAAATCAAGGTAAGATGTTGCAAAAAAATCCCGTATATCCTGTAATTTGGCATAATAATTCAGTTTCTTTAATTGACCAAACTCGTTTACCTGCGGAATATTCCTATGTAGAAATTCACCGTAGTGAAGATATGGCAGAGGCTATCAAAACTATGATTGTGCGTGGTGCCCCTGCAATTGGCGTTGCTGCTGCATACGGTATGTATATGGGAGCGCGGGAAATTGAAACTCATGGCGATCGCCATGAGTTTTTAAAACGTTTGGAGCAAGTTGCACAAATGTTGCGCGAAACTCGTCCTACAGCGGTTAACTTGTTTTGGGCAATTTCGCGTATGCTCAAAACCGCTTATGAAACAATAGGCACTATAGATGAAATCAAAAATACTCTTTTAGAAACCGCTCAAGATATAAATAGGGAAGATTTACAAACTTGCCACAAAATTGGTGACAATGGTTTGAAAGCATTACCAGAAACACCAGAAAAATTGACTTTGTTAACTCACTGTAATGCTGGTGCGCTAGCGACTGCGGGTTATGGCACTGCTTTGGGTATAGTACGTTCGGCTTGGCGAGAAGGACGTTTAGAAAAACTTTATGCTAATGAAACTCGTCCTAGATTTCAGGGCGCTAAATTAACAACTTGGGAATGCGTACAAGAAGGTATTCCGGTAACTTTGATTACCGATAGTATGGCAGCGCACTGCATGAAACAAAATCTAATTCATGCTGTTGTTGTTGGTGCTGACAGAATTGCCGCGAATGGTGATGCTGCAAATAAAATTGGTACCTATAGTTTGGCGCTGATTGCAAAAGCTCATAATGTACCTTTCTTTGTCGCTGCACCTCTTTCAACAGTTGATTTCTCTGTTGCCGATGGCAATCAAATTCCTATTGAAGAACGCAATTCAGCAGAAATTTATCAAATAGAAGAAACCATTCTGACTCCAGAAGGCGTTGATTATTATAATCCGGCTTTTGATGTAACTCCAGCAGAATTAATCGCAGCAATTATTACGGAAGAAGGTGTATTTGCACCTGCCGATTTAAAGAAATATCAAAATAAGCAAATAGCTTAGTTATTGATTTGGGTTTGAAAGGCATCTACCTTATGTTTTTAATTACGTTATTTTCTAAAATTACCTATTTCTCTTTATTTCTTCCGTTTACATTAAGCATCGGTTTTTTTATCAGTAATCTTTGATCGTTATAGTTAAAGCTCCCTGCAAGTGAAGAAAGAAAATATTAGACTGTAAAATAAAAGTGTAATATTAGGTAGAAAAATGACAGTTAAAGAACAAATTATTCAAGAATTAGAACAGATACCAGAAACAACGCAGAAAAAAGTGCTTGAGTATCTACGTCATTTGAAAACTGAAGAAAAACAGCACTCGGAGAACAAAGTTTGGCAAGCTTATTTAGAATCTGAACGTGAAAGAGAGGAGGTTTACCGTCGTCTTGCTGACTCCTAATTTTTTAAGCAAAAGTTTAGTATTAAAAATTCATCATAGACAAGTAGAAAAATTTGGCGGCACTTCTGGGGTTAGAGACGAAGGTTTATTAGAGTCTGCTCTAGCACAACCACAAGCAACATTTTTCGGAGAGTATTTACACCCAACAATTTATGAACAAGCCGCTGCTTATCTATACCATATTGCCAAAAATCATCCTTTTATTGACGGAAATAAGCGAACTGCTTTTGCGGTGATGGATACTTTTTTAAGGGTGAATGGCTATATTTTAAATACGGATAACGAAGAAACTTATATTTTAGTGTTAAAAGTCGCTGAAGGAAGTATAGATAAAAAAGGAATTGCCCAATCTCTTGAGCAAAATCTAGTTAAAGAAATATGATATGTAAAAATATCAAAATCTTATCTTTAAATTCCTAATTAAAACTCTGTTTTTGTAAATTTAAGCTTGATTTAAAGCAATTTGTAAACTATAGCTCCTGAGTCAGGAAGATTAGTTATTTCTATCAATTCGTCTTGACACATTTTCTGTAGCGTCTGCTTAACCTGTGCAGTTTCTTTACCAGTTGCAAGAATACAATCTGAAAGAGATATCATACCTCCATTCTTCTTTACTGCTTGCAAAATCTTTATAGTATCTGAGGCTTTACTGTTATTAGCAGTTTTATATACATGACTATTGCGGCCATCAACATTTATGGTAACTTGGGGATTACCGTTAATATTGATATTTTGATAACCGTATAGCGCCTGATATTTTAAATTTTCTTCATCCACCATATTTGGAATGGTAAATAAATCGATGAATTGTCCTATGCCAAAAAATCCCAAAGTGAAAAGATAGATAAAGCCGCTAATATACCTTTTGCAATAAAACCGTTGAGCGCCGCATATACTAAAAGCACATAAAAACCATAAAATATATGCCAACTCTTTACTTTTCATATTACTTTTCATATTCAAAATACCGATAGATGTTATATGCTATTTTTACTTAAGTTCGATCGGTATATGCTTGAGTGTTTCCCCTTAAATTTAGCTGTATCAGTAGGTTCTACAGCATTTAAATGATTATTAAAGAGTTCTTCAATAATGCTTTATTAAAATAAAATCAATTATTAACCATTTAACCGAACAAAATTTTTATTAATCTCTTCTATTCCCTGTTTCCTTTCTCAAGAAGTTAATTAATCAATTAAACCGGATTTTTATAGGATTGACTAGCAATGTTATCAGTAAGCGAAGCAGAAAATGTCATCTTTAATTTAGTTAAACCTTTAAATAATCAAACAGATATAGAAAGTGTCGATCTATTAACAGCCAACGGACGCATTTTAGCTTCACCAGTTACCAGTAAACTCGATTTTCCTCACTGGGATAACTCGGCAATGGATGGTTATGCTGTAATTTATCAAGATGTTCGAGAAGCTAGTGAGAAAAAGCCTGCGGCTTTAAAACTTGTTGAGGATATCCCCGCAGGCTATCAACCTCAATCTAACATTCAATCGGGACAAGCAGCGCGGATTTTTACAGGTGCGGTAATGCCAAAAGGTGCCGATACGGTAGTTATGCAGGAAAATACCCGTCGCGAAGATAATCAAGTATTTATCCTCAAAGCACCAGAATTCCAAGAGTTTGTCAGACATCGTGCTGCTTATTACAAAGCCGGAGCAGAACTATTATTATCAGGAATTCAGCTTAACGCAACCGAAATAGCTGTTTTAGCTGCCGCACAATGTACTAAATTAAATGTTTATCGTCGCGTTAAAGTAGCGATTTTATCTACAGGCAACGAACTGGTAACACCCAACGATAATCTACAACCAGGACAAATTGTAGATTCAAATCAGTACGCTTTAGCCGCTTTAGTAAAACAATCTGGTGGTGAAGCTTTGATGTTGGGAATCATTAAAGATGAACCCGAAGCACTCAAACAAGCGATTTCCAAGGCGATCGCCAATGCTGATATAGTGCTTTCATCTGGCGGTGTCTCGGTGGGAGATTACGATTATGTTGAAAAGATTCTAGAATCTCTGGGAGGAGAAATCAAAGTACGTGCTGTAGCAATGAAACCTGGCAAACCTCTTACCGTTGCTACTTTCAATATTCCCAATGCCCAATCCCCAATCCCCCATTCCCCAATATATTTTGGTTTACCGGGGAATCCAGTTTCAGCTTTAGTCAGTTATTGGCGTTTTGTGCAACCAGTGATCAAAAAATGTTCCAGCATTGCGGAAGGTTGGCAACCCAAATTTATCAAAGCCCAAACTCGCGATAATTTAGGCTCCAACGGTAAACGCGAAACTTACATTTGGGGAAAGTTGGATTTAGTTGATGGGGTTTATCAATTTAGTGCTGCTGCTGGTAGTAAAAGTTCTGGTAATTTGATTAATTTAGCTCAAACCAATGCTTTAGCTGTTTTAGAAGTTGGGAAATCATCGGTTAGCGCTGGGGAAGAGGTTTGGGTTTTGCAAGTGTGATTGTTTTTTAAGAGGTAGTATTCTACATTTAGAAACGGCAATTATTGACCTTAAGAAGCTATTAATAAGGAGTCAAATGCTTCCACTACGAGAATTTTTTCTCATACACAATTGTTAAGATACACAGATCAGATTTTTTCCACCAAATAATTCGTTTAACCAACCACAAAATCTCAAATTTTCTGGCAATTTTCGTATATCTATTTGCTGAAAGCCAACATTTACATAAAATTTGTCTTCTTCTTTAGTGCAAGCTATATATACAGGTTGAACTGCTTTACTAATAACGTGTTGAATCAAAAAATAAGTTAATTCTTTTTTTAAGCGTTCGGGGACGTATACGTGGTTCAGTATAGAATATTCAGCTTTTTTCAAAAATCGTACATACCCGATTACTTGATTGCCATATTCGAGCAATATAAACTGTGAATAATTTTGTAATCCAAAATATCTATAACGCTCAAATATACGCAATGGAATTTTTATAAATCCATAGGAAATTAAACCGAAAAAAGCAATATTAATAAGTAAATCTAGATATGAATTAAAAACAATTAATCTATTTGATTCGTAATTTAATATTAAATGAAATACAAGAATAATAAACATAAATTTTATTAAAATATATGACCACTTAAAATTTAAACCAAATGGTAGAAAGTAATCTCTTGTTTTATTTAATGAATGCAAGTTAGCAATATCATTAATATCTTTTTTCTCTGCATAACGAACAGAATAATCCGAAAACATAAATACTACTTACTCAAAGAATCAACACTTTCTTTTATCTTTCCCTTCTTTTGTCAATTCTTTATCAATTAAGCAGCACCTGCTTCGTCAAAAACATAGAATAATTGATTAGACAAACATTTAAGATATTCCGCACCCTTATGACAAAATCTAAAAAAAATATAAAATATTGTTATTATCCCCTGACTTTAGAATAAAAGTGTTACAGTAAATACAGAAATAAAATAATTCGTTCACCTTTGTTTGCAGTTAACAGTAAATCGTTAGTTAACTGCGATTAGAAGACGGAAGTAGGAATAGCCGAAGGAACGCGCCTCACTTTGTTTAACGTTTGAGATATAAAGAGGCAAGGAAAAATTATGAAACTTACTTATCGCGGAATTAAATACGAACACGCTCCTGAAGCGGTTGAAGTAACTACTCAAGGAGTCTGTGGAAAATATCGGGGTGCTGAATGGAAATGTCATTACCCAAAATATACTCCTGTAACTCACCATGCGGCTGAGTTAAAGTATCGGGGTGCTAGTTATTATTCTGGCAATCCTCAAGAAGTAGAAGAATTGAAGCAGCGTAAAAAGTTAGATTTTATATTTGCTAAAAACAACCAAATATTTACTAGCAATCGACGAAACAATAATGAATTAGCTAAAATTCATCTCGCAAATTTACAGCATAACCTCCAACGTCGTTTAGAGGTTGCAAAGCAAAGAGGAGATGAAAAATTAATTCGTCAATTAGAAGAGGAAGCGAATAAGTTATCCAGTTAGTAGTTATCAGCGAACAATTATCAATTAATTATTGTTGATTGATACAAAGCAATCTTAAGTTATTGCGTGAGAATTAAGAAACCCGGTTTTTTAGAAAAACCGGGTTTCTATGAATTTAATACACAAATCTCAACTCAAAATCGTTACATAGCCTACAAATTGAAATTGATAATTGATAATTGTTCATTGTCTATTAAGCCAAATACCCCTAAGCCCAGCGGAAGAAGCACCTTCATAATCTTCCTTAACGCTATCGCCGATATGCCATGCAGCCTCTGGTAGACAATTGTGTTTTTCGAGCGCGATCGCAAATATCTTTTGGTTGGGTTTGGCTGCACCCGACTGGGTAGAAATGGTGATGGAACGAAAATAATCTCTTAATTCTAAAGCTTGTAAAACCGAGTAAATTCGGGAATCGAAGTTAGATAATATCCCTAATTCGATTCCTTTATTTTGCCAATTTTTTAGCGATTTTAGGACATCGGGATAAACGAAACCAAGGATCTCCTGTGCCAAAGTGGATGTAAACTTCGCTGAAGAAAGCCGAAAAATCATCAAATTTGTGTAAAACACCAGCTTGCTCAAAGGTGGTTTGAGTTATGCGATGCCACCATGCAAACTCGCGTTGTGGAATATCTTGTTCTTGTACGTTAGGAAAAACTGGCGGTGGTGAAGCTTTAAAACTTTGAAAAAAGGTTTGATTCAAAGTAGCTGGTGAAGTTTCCACGCCAAATTCTCGGGCAATTTGACTATAAACATCGCCAACACTACCTTTAATACCAAAGAGCGTTCCTACTGCATCTAAAAAAATGACTTTCGGCTGTTTCATCCACCTGTAACTCAGATTTTGGATTTTGGATTTTGTATAGTTAGGAGTGATTGAGGTTAAAGGTTAATTTATCCTTGTCTCCCCATCTCCTTGTCCCCTTGTCCCCTAACCCATCTCCCCATCTACGACGAGAGTGTTTCTATAATAGGACGAGTTAACCAGTTAAAACCAACTTTTAATTTATGTTCTAAGGTTGGGAGACGGTAAAGATAAGCAGCACGACGAGCGACATATCCAAATGTTCCTTCCATTTTCATGCCTAAACCTGTAAGCGTCGCATTGTCAACTCCTAGTGACATAAATTCACCTAAGTGCTGATAGCGGAAGGGAAGTAAAGGACGGTTGGTAAGGCTTGCCCAAATATTCCAACCAACGTAATCGGCTTGCTGAAAAGCTGCCTGTGCAGTTATCGGTACTTGTTTTCCTTCTGCATCAAAGATTTCTGCTGAATCTCCCAAAGCGAAAATATCGGGATTATCTACTACCTGCAAAGTTGATGTGGTGGTAATTTTTCCTTGCTTGTTGTGTTTCAGAGGAAGATTTTCGACTAAAGGAGTTACCTTTGTTCCCACAGTCCAAATTACCAAATCAACGGGAATTTCATCTACAACACCTTTGTATTCCAAAGAAATATTATCGGCAGCGATTGATTCTACTTTGGTTTCCAAGTCAACAAAAACACCTCGTTCATCTAAAGCTTTTTTCGCAGCTTCACGATTAAATTCCGGAGAATTGCGGAGAATTCCATCAGCCATTTCCACTAAACGGAAACGTCCTCTTTCCCCAAGTCTGTCAGATAATTTGCAGGCTAATTCAACACCACTGTAGCCGCCACCAACAATTGCAACTCGAATTTTTTCTTTATCGGATTCTTCAAGTATCCGCAATTTTTCTTCTAGAGCGTAAGCATCATCAAGGGTGCGGAAAGCACGAGCATGAGATATAGCTCCAGGCACCATAGTTAAAGGTGTTTCTCCACCCATAGCTAATACTAAACGGTCGTAAGGAATTTCCGGGCCATTTAGTAACTCTACTCGTTTTTCGTCGGTGAATACACCAGACACCGTGCCTTGATAAAAGCGTATGCCAGTATTTTGCAGCAAGTCTTGATAAAGAGGAGCAACTTCCCAACTTTCCATTTCTCCCGTAAGCAGTTCATATAGAAGGGGAGAAAATAAAAAGCGGTCATTTTTGTCAATCAGAACAATTTCCGGTTTTTGGGACTCTTTCCAATTCAGTTTAACTAAACGCAAAGCGGTGTAAAGTCCACCAAAGCCACCACCAAGGATGCAAATTCGATTTTGTTCGGTCATTGGTTTAATAAATCGGCAAGGTAAGGGAGTACCTTAAGTGTAATTATTTGTGCGTGGGTTGTGCCTAAATAAAATCTTACAAGTTAAATCTAGTAGGTTGAGATGAGGAACCAAACCCAACGTTATTACGATTTAGTTTAGTTTTGCCTTACGGCACGCTACGCTAACACTTTCTCTCAACCCAACCTACAAGAGGAATTTCATCATCAACATAAATTTTTCAAAAACTAAGCCTCTTCTCCAACTTCACCCGCATTTTATAACGGCTTTCTTCATTGTCAGAAAATGGCATAAACTGCCATAATAAAGTCAAAGAGTCTGAAAAAGCGATGAAAAGTATTAATATTTCCCTACCAGATATGATGCGTGCTTACGTAGAAGAACAGGTTGCGGATGGTTGCTATAGCACCATTAGCGAATATTTCCGCGAGTTAGTGCGTCAAGATCAAAAACGTAAAGCCAAGGAACATTTAGAGACTTTATTGTTAGAAGGGTTGAATTCTGGAAGTGCAACACCATTAACCGAGCAAGATTGGGATGATATTCGTCAAGCGGTGCGTTCAAAAGTTCAAGGGGACAAAGGTTTAAATACCAATGGGTAATGTTTATAAGCATCCCCAGGTTATCCGTGACTTAATTGATTTGGCGACTTATATTGCTCAGGATAATATGAATTTTTCGGACAAGTTTTTGACTGCTGCTGAAGAAACCTTTAAACAATTAGCTCAAACTCCAAAAATGGGGAAAGTGCGTGAATTTGATAATCCGAATTTAGCTGATGTTCGTCAACAACCAATTAAGGGATTTAAAAATTATTTAGTTTTTTATCTGACAAAAGATAGTGATGTAGAAATTTTGAGAGTTTTGCACGGTCGGAGAGATATTGATACTATTTTTGATGAAGATTTGGGAGAAGAAAATTAGTAGTATTGTGTTGGGTTTCGTTATCGCTCTACCCAACCTACAAGGTTAATTCCAACATCAACTCCGCGCACCTCCGCGTTACTCTGCGTTTAAAAACTAACCCTCCCTTCCAACTTCACCCGCATTTTCCCCCCAACACCTTTCACCCTCTCCAAATCTTCCAAAGAATCAAAACGCTTTTCCCGACGTGCTTTAATAATCCGCTCAGCTAACTTCTTCCCCACCCCAGGAAGCGTTACCAATTCTTCCACCGTAGCTGTATTTACATTAATAATTACCTTTTCTGCAAATGTAGAAGGCGCTTTAATTTCCCCACATTCACTTTCTTCCTGCTTAACCTTCTTCTCAATCCTTCGAGGAATCCCAAATTCCGCATTAACATAAAGTCTTTCAAATTCCCTCGCATAATGAGCGGCAATTTTGGGGTTTTCAATCACCAAAACAGTTTCATCATTTCCCGTATTTGCTGCTTCCGTCCAATTATGGGAACCTGTAATTACAGTTTTTGTATCGATGACAGCATATTTATGATGCAATAGATCGCCACTCGTTAATAAAGGTACCCCAACAGAATTAATTGGATTCCGCCAAGGTTGGTTATTCAGTTCGTATTTACATTTATTGCTCAAAGCTACACCCGTCAGATCCAAACCTTCACTATAGAAACGGTAAGCAAAATCTGGCTCCAATAAAGTCCGAATTTTCACCTTTACTTCGTGACGTGTTTCTAAAATATTGCTCAAACGTTGGGCTGAAAATACAAATAATGCAGAATCAATAGAATTTTCTGCTGAATTTAATGTTTTACCAATTAACCCATTACTGCTGTCAATCCAAAGTTTTGTAGGAGAAGTGGGGGAGAAATTAACCGTTACCTTGTTATTTCCAAAAGAAACTTCCTGAAAATCACGAGTAGGTTTTTGTAAACCAAACTTACTATCAAATTTACCTCCGACTCCATCACCCCACATGAGATTAAATTCTTTTGTAAAAATATCGGCTAATTCAACACTATCGATTTTAATTAAATTATTAACATTACCTAAACTGTCATAATTGCTGTAATCGCCATGAATACCGGATAATGTGAAATTTGCCGAAGTTACAATTACAAAGCGATTATCTATAATAATAAATTTATGATGCATCAAACCGCTACCTTTTGAACCATCGGCGGTATCATCAATTAAAGGTATTTTAGAATTCTGTAATATTTTTAAAGCATCTCTTTCGTTGATTTCTTCTTCGGAAAGTGTACCGTCTTCATTAGTATCGGCAAAATTTGTAAATTCCTGATATCGCTTGATTTCTCTGGCTTTTAACTTGCTTAATTCTTGCGGCGTATAATCGCTCCAAGCACGACTATAGTTATTTTCCAAAATTACTCTTACTTTGACTCCCGCTTGATGTTTCTTCGCTAATGCTTGTGCGACTAAAGGTAAACGTAATTCTTGTACAGCAACATCTATCGTAAATTCAGCTTGAGAAACTGCATCAATAATTATTTTTTCTAAATTATCTCCCTTACGGATTTTCTCACGGTAAGGTTCTTGATATTCAGAACTTTGAGAATGATTAAAATAAACCTGTATTGATGAATCTTGTGGAAGTGGTTTTAATAATTTTTTATTAGATGTGGCTTGCTGACAAGCAGTTAGGGGTAATATCAGTAGAAATAAATAATATAGATATCCGTAGATAAATAAATTAGTAGTGCGAGCATCTTGCTCGCTAGTAGTATTAAATTCTTGCTCGCTAGTAGTATTAAATTCTTGCTCGCTAATGGTATTAAATTCTTGCTCGCTAGTAGTATTAAATTCTTGCTCGCTAGTAGTATTAAATTTTTGCTCGCTAATGGTATTACAATCTTTATTGCTAAGTGTATTAAGTTCTTTATTACTAGACAAGGTATTAAAAATATTTTTCACAGGTTGAGATAGTTTCGAGAAAAATTTCACGGTCATCTGCTCGGAGATACTAAACGAACAAATTTATTTTTCCCATTTTTCCCAAAAATTTATAAAAATAATTGGTGTTGCGTTCATAGAAATATGAAAATGTGATTTCACATTGAAAGAGACGTAGCATTGCTACGTCTCTACATAAGTTTCATGTCTACTACAAAGGGTAGGTAAATATATATAACAGTTTTTTTATCTACTCCCTACTCCCTTACAAAATTAATCTATTTTCACCCGAAACCGAATAAAACCAAAATTATTACCAAGAGTATGGTTGATAGTACCGAGATTACCAATCACTGCTCCCGTGGGATTATCTTGATTGGGACAGAAATTATTAGCGGGAAGCTGAGTTCCTGGAGCAAAAAAGCTACCGTTATCTGCATCATCGTTATTAGTATTAGCAGTCACTGTATTTGATAAATTCACAGAAATACCGCTACCAGAACCGAAACTATCAGCTACAAAACTGGTTCCATTCGGAATTGGATCGCAAAATCTAACGTCTTCTACTGAACGATTCCCATCCGCAAGGAAATACATCGTATATTCAACTTCGTCACCTCTTTCTAAGGGTAATTGTGGACTTATATCGAATACTCCTACTGGTGAGATTTGAAACCAACCGGATAAATTATCGATCGGGTCGTTGGGGTCATCAATGAAAGAATCGAAATTAATCCCACTAATAGGAACGCCATTTCTAAATACGTTAGTAATTCTTTTGAGTCCACGTAAACGTTCGGGGTCAGCAGGTGTATCGCTTCCCACCTGTACATCTTCATCAGGGTTCGCGGGGTCGTAACTTACACTTTTGGTGGTATTAGTAGCATCAGTATAAGTCGCAGTTGCGGGGTTATTGTAAACACCATTAGGTGCGTTTTCGTCAATATCAGTAGTAAATGTAATTGCAACGCTACCACCACCAGGAATACTGAAAGCACCAAAATCTGCAACTTCTGCACCATCGGTTGGATTGCTCGTACTAATACGAGTAGAGCCTCCGTTTAGAGTAATGGTGGGATTAGTGGAAGCATCGAAAGTAAAACCGCTGGGCAAGGGGTCGGATATATTTACATTAGTAGCTACGGACAAATTTGCAGCATTGGCAACTGTAATCGTATATGTAGCTTTCCCAGGTTTGATAATTGGGCCTGGGGTAGAAGTAGTTTTGTTAATAGTTAATTCTGGTAGCAGACATTCTGCACCCGAACTAACGCCGTTAGGATTAACAATATTAGAACTAGTACCGTTACTACCAGCAGTTGCACCAAAGTTTTGACTGGGATCTATAGGTTCGCCAGTAGCACCTGATAAGCCGCCATTTGCATTGACAACTGCACCAGGACTAGTAACAATAACCCCACCACCACCACCACCACCAGGACCGTGAGGTTCTCTGGCTAATGCGTCACCACCTTTACCACCGTTAGCAGTTACTGTAAGACCCGTAAGGTTATTATTGAGAGCGGATACTACTACACTACCACCGGCTCCTCCTCCTCCTCCTCCATCAGTTCGGGCTTCTGAAGCACTGGCACCGTTAGCATTTATAACACCACTACCACTGACGCTAGCAGTGCGAATAAATGTTATACCACCACCCGCAGCACCACTACTTGATAGACCATCAGGAAGAACGCTGTTTGAATCGTTAGTCGTTCCCGCTCCTCCTCCTCCTCCTAATACTATACGATTACTTGTAGAGGGAAAAACGGCACCACCAAAACCACCTGTATAATACTCAGACCTGTAAGTTCTACCCCCCAAACCACCAGCACCGCCATTTCCACCACCTCCACCACCAGCGTTTTCACCGTTGAAAAATACGTCTCGGGGTCTAGGTTCAAATCTAGAGGGTGTGCCGTCAGTAGCTCCACCACCAGCGTTTCCAGGCGCTCCACGACCGTATGAACCGTTAGGATAACCTTCAATCCCTGTATCTGGTTCTAGACTAGTAGTTGTAGAATTAAACAGGTATCTTGGCGTACCAGCAGTTCCTTCACCTTTAGAACCGTTTGCAGCCCTATCTGATGAAGTTCTGTAATCAGTTGGTTCTTCTGGTGCTACAAAGGGGGGCACAGGAGACAAAGGTATTCCATTAAGTCTTCGTCCACCACCACCACGAAAACCTTTACCACTAACATCTACAGTCGCGTTATTCAAGTTTAAGTTATCGGCAACATCATAAGCTAAAATACCCCCGGTCGTACCATTCCAACGACTTGCTGTTAATCCGGAAGTAATAGTAGCGCTGGTATGTTGTGGTACGCGAATCACCTGATAAGTTCTTTGTCCTTGGGTACCAAAAGGAGCATTGCTGTAGGAATTAATCAGTCCTCCTCCATTTGTTCCTTCAATTGTTACCGAACCGCTACTAGCATCTCCCCTGGCGACAACGTATTCGTAATTACCAGCAGTAAAGTTAGTGTTGAGATTACCGCTAGCAGCGTTGGCAGATGGGGCAATAGTTTGGATCTCAGTTAGACTGCTGTCAGCAACATCATTGCCATTACCATCCCCATAAGCATCAGTATTACTTGAATCAATCTCGGCTCCCTGCATTTGAATAACCAGCAACAAGTCGCCATCTTGAATTTGTGTTGATGCACCCGTGGAAGTTCCCACCGGAATAGAAGTTGCACCAGCATTTACATCAGCCGTACCGGGGTAATAAGTATTAATAATCCCAGTAAGATTGTTCCCCGCTCCATCTTTGCCAGGTACTGCACATAATCTTGGTGATGTGGTTTGTGCTGCAACTTGGGAAAAGTTCGCTTCACTTAATAACAGCACTTGATAGCTACAGGTTGTGAATAATAAAGCAAAGCTACGAATTAATTTAGATTTAAATGATTTAATCGATGATTTCATAATTGCTAAGAGGGGGAGAGGGGGGAGAGGGGGAAGAGAGGGGAGAGGGGGAGATGGGGAGACAACGGGAAATAATAACTATTAATTCTTAACTCCTAACTCCTAACTCCTCACCTTTGACCTTTAACCTATAACCTTTGACCTTTGACTGATTCTTGCTGCTGCGGTGGTGCTACTTTTTGTCTGCCGAATCCACCAAATAGTTCGTTGATTTTGAAGCTGATATTAAGATAGGGGCCACCTGCGGAACGATAACCTGTAAAATCGCGGTCATCTGCACTACCAAAGGCATAACCGACACCAACCCGGAAATCTGGTGTGAGGTAATATCCAGCTTCTACGGCTACACCAAATTCGTTGTAATCTTCCGTAAGTTGACCAATCCAACGTCCTTCTACTGCTAAATCTGTGCGATAGCCTAATTGATAATTAGCTCTTAGTTGCGCTAAGTTGATGCTGCTTTTACTAGTAAAATTATTAGCTAAATAACTATTGCTGTTACGGAAAGCGTATTTACCGTAAAATTCCCATCGCCAACTTGGTGCGTAAATCGCTTCTGCTGAAAGAAGATGATCGATCGCACCATTTCCGCTTCCGAATAATAAGGTATCGGGTGTTGTTGAAGGATTTTGGCGATATTCGTATTTAAGCAAGGCGTTTAATTTATCGCTTTTAATATCGCGATACGCTAAACCGACTCTAAGATTGGCTGTATCTGCTAATCCCTCTAATAGCTGATTTGCTCCACCGGCTTGTTTGTACCTTACTGCTGCGGTTAATGCTGGCGAAATTTTACCCGCAACACCTGCGGTAATTACTGTGTTGTTTCCTTGGTTTCCATCACGATATTCAAAACGAGCGTTGGCGTTGAAGTTGGGATTATCTGTATATGCCATGCCGATACTATAAGTACTTCCCTCGAATAAACCTAGAGAAGAAGCACTTTGTCCGGTGGCATAGGGTTGAGCAAATTTAATACCTGTTGCAGTGCTGCTAAAAATATCCTTAAATACTCGTTCGTAACCCAAATCTAGTTTTAATCCGGGTGCTAAACGAATGCCCTGATTTAACCCTATGGAACCTCGATCGTTCATACCGTCGATACCCGAAAGTACCGAGTAGCGTCCGCTGATACTGGTGTCTTCTGAAAACTTATGTTCAACCAGAGTATCCAAACTGGTGATGTTATTACCTCTTAATAAACCACCATCAAAGAATTGATGGGCTAACCGCATTGTTACGCCAGGATACAGCGCCCAATCTAAGCCAAGGGTTGTCCGGTTGGGATAAAGAGCATCGCTATCTTCAAGATTTAATTCGTTTTGAGCGCGGAAATTTAAAGACTCAGTTAATGGAACATTAAGACTGGATACTAATTGACTGGCAGTTCCCTCAAATTGATTGCTAACTCTATCTTCACGAGAACGATTGACGTATTCAAGGCTTAAATCCGATTCTCCGATTTTTTGCTGAATACCCGCTCTTACCGTACTCAAAGAGTTATCAACTTGACTTCCGGGTGTAGGTAGAGGTTGGGGATTAAATAAATCGAATAATTCGGTTCTTTGGGCTGGAGCTATACCGAAATTTTCTTCATGGTCGTAACCAGCTTTTAAGCTAGTTGTACTGCCAATCTTAGCGGCAACATCTGCACCATATCGAGTTTGTCCTGGCGCAAAACTCCAGGTGGCATTATTCGCAAAGTTTTCAGTTACCGAACGGTAATAAGCTTTTGATTTAAAGCCACTACCAATGTTTCCATTCGCTTCTATACGGTAAGCAGAACCACTGACATCGCCAAAATTGAGAGTATTATGTTGCGATCGCGCATATTCACCCAGGATAAATCCCGATCCAAGAGGGGCATAGAAATCAACTCCGTAAAGTTCAAAGTCTTGCGCTCCCTGCTCTTCTTTTAAATAGCTACCTCCCAAAAATGCGGTTTTATCTGGGTTTGAATTACCATTTCTTAAATTTAATTGCAGTCTACCTCCATAAAGCTGACTATCTTCACCAGCTTCGTTTTGATAAGTAACTACAATGCGATTTACTAAAGTTGCTTCAAAAGCATTTAATTCGGTAGCGAGAATCGGATTACGGAATAAAATTGTTCCTCTGTCATAATCAATTTCATAATCAGCACCCCGATACAAAGCTTTGCGTTTAACCACCGTACCCGGACGATTTATTTCTTCTGATTCGATAAAAATGCTTTCGCTACCGGGAATTACAAGCCTACGAGAAACGAAATAATAACCGCTTGTTCCATCGGGAGTAATAGTATCTCGTTGAAAACCTTGGATATTGTTGGCAAATAATCCCGTTACCTGCAAATTACCTAAATTAAAATTCCCTTTAAAACCGTGCAGTTGTCTGGTGGTAGCACTGTAAAGCTGGGATTGTCTGGAAAATTCTTGGGTATTGTAATCACCCCACATGAAATAATCGGCTTCCGCTCCTTTAATATTAGGAGTACGTTCGATGCGAGCATAAACGCTATCTGTAGAAGGAGCAGTACTAGTTACCGTTGAATCATCACCGTAAACGGGATATTGTTTTTCACAAGATTGAATGCCACCGAAAAGACGATTGTCACCATTACAATCTTGATTCAAAGGGCGATCGCTGTTGTAAGCTCCGGTAAATAACCATTCTCCAACTTTACCTGTAGCAAATACCGCCGCATCCAAATCTACAACTGTATCTTTATCAATTTCTTCAGGGTTAACAAAATCGCGGAAACTACCCCAATAGTCAGTACCACCAGCCCCAATTCTTAAATTTACAACCCCCGTTGCCAAAGAAGGGCGCAAATTAGTCACAAATTCAACGTAGCTAACTGCTCCTAAATCCAGATGGGGAGAAGTCTTTTTACCATAGATAGTGGCGCTAACTTTAACACTTTGAGCTTGATTCCCTGCTTGTAAAGTAGCCGTAAATTGCCCACCGCGAGCCAAAACTTGAAACCCTGGTGCATCTGGCTTGTAGTCTGCACCGATGAATTTACCGGCATTAGTAGCTAAAGTAACGATGACATCTTGCTTAATTAACTCGCCATTTTCGTCGGTAATATTACCTTTAAAATCAATATTAGAACGTCCATCAGCCGGAATTCTTGGTTCTCCAACGGGATTAATAGAAATCCTGGTTTTTTGTTCTTGAGAAATTACTTTAAGGCTAACAGGATTACCACCTTGAGCCTGAGCAGTAATTGTATTTTCGCCCTTGGATAAAGGAACGTTATACCAAATTGTAGTATGCAGCTTTTGTTCTTCGTCTTTATGAACGTAACGACTTAAATCATTGTCTATTTGTTTACCATTTATAGTTAGCTCAATTTTGGCGCTGGGATGATGCTGAATCGCTATATTAGTAGTATCAGCAGTAGTTACACTAGCTTGAGGAGTAATAATACTAAGTTCGTTTACGAGTGATGAAGGAGCAGAAGGATTTTGTATCAGTTGTTGTTTTTGCTTATTTTCTTCAAAGTTAATATCTTTTGATTTACTGCCATTCTCGGAAATCGTATTAATTAAAACTTCCTGTTTATCTTCTCTTTCTACAGTAGGAGTTGCTAATTCTTCCGTTTGACTAGTTGATGGCGAGAATAAAACTTCGTTATCGTTTTCTACATCTAAATTTGTTTTTGGTAAATCCGAATTATCTGCTGTATTTTTTTTAATAACTATACTTTGTGCCGATACGCTGACTGTAGGTAATACTATCACTGCGCTACAAGCAGTTAATATTAAATCTCGCTTGTTTAAACTTAAATTTTTCATATTATTAACGCCTCTCTCCAAAAGCTGGAGTGACAGCAAAATTGATTCTCGCCATACTTCCAGGAGCTAAACGCACCAAGCGAGATTGACTATTATTCTTGATTTTGTAAAGATTCGGAGCTTGAATATAGCCCGGTAAACTTGTATAGTCCAAAGTTGCAGTACGATTCCCCGAAATCACATTAGCTACCGAATACATTCCATTGGCATCAGTGAGAATGCGGTTGCCATCATCCATAAAAATTACCGCGTTAGGAACACCAGGCTCTCCCGCTTGCTGTTCCCCATCAAAGTTTTTATCAACAAAAACACGTCCAATTAAAGTCGCACAATCGGAAACAATTCCGGGACGAATTCTTAATAAATGGCTTGCAGTATTGCTTATAAGAGTTTCATTAGTAGCTACAGCCAAGTTTCTGCCACTTCCGCGCATCCCATCTGGCGTTACCGTCACGGCATAAACCACACTTAAAGTTTCTGCTGGTGGAATGCTACCAGCATAATTAATTGCAACCGTCCGATTTTGGGGCTTTGTAGTTGATACCGCAACTTCAGTTGTCGTACTTCCATTAGTTAAAGAAACCCTGCACCGATTTTTCTGCTAATTTCAAACCCAAAGGAAGGGTATCGTTAAGAGTTAAATTACTAGCCGATACCGAACCAGTATTACGAATTGCAACCCGATAAATTACAGTATCTCCAGGCTCTGCGGCGCTTTTATTGGCAGTTTTAGTTATCTGTAAAGCCGCATCTCCGGCTCTGAAAGTCGTACTGTTAGTGTTGAAAGAGCCAATATTGCTACCTCCAAACACAGCTGTATTGGTAATTTCATCAGCAGTGACAGGTATAGCTCCCAAAACGATCGCCCCAGGAAGCCATAACGATAGTAGAAGGTTAATATACCTCCACCGATTTATTCTTAATCTCATATTTAATTAGAAATTATTAAGTTGGGAAGGTTTTTTTGTTTACAAATTACTGACTTAAAAACTGTCCCCTGAAATCAAATTTCTATAATCCCAGCCCAAATCACTCAGACTTTCAGAGCATGAGAGTAGCACTGTATATTTTTAGTTTTTTTACGGTAAATGCTTTATCAACTTTTTTAGGTAGATGCAAAGAATACCTAAATATAAATAGTCTCTTTTCGTTTGAAACTAAATATAGCAAGTTATAAATGTAGCGAAAACAGGTTTTATACGGAGATATAGATTAAAAATCAATTATTTGACTGGCATAAATTCAGTAAAAAGCCGAAAAATTACTGAAGGGAAATAGGGAACAGGGAGCAGGGAAAAAAGAGTATGCATTAGCAAAATATGTTAGTTATACAGCGCAATAATCCTTACATAGAGTGTCTTTCAGCTATTTTTACCGATAGGCTATAACCAATTATTTTCGGGCAACTACAACCCGATTGCCTCCTTTTCTCTTGGCTTGATAAAGCGCTTGCTCTGCAATTTCCATCAAAATTGTGGGTTTGACTTCAATATTAGGTACGGTGCTAGCAACCCCACGCTAACTGTAATCACTTCTGCGGGTAAACCACCAATACCTGGATATTGACAACTTATCGTTAAAGCTTGAATTTTTTCTCGGATATTTTGCGCGATCGCAAATGCTATTGTCTCATTCACCGATACAAGTACAGCAAATTCTTCTCCTCCATAACGAGTAATTAAAGTTTCGGTGATTTGAGAATTAGCAATATTTAATGAAGAAAGGTAGGATGAAACGCACTCACGAATAGTACTAGCTATTTGCTGCAAACAATTATCTCCTGCTGCATCACCATAAGTCTTGTTATAAAACTTGAAATAATCAACATCGCACAAAATTAATGATAATTCGCCTTTTACATTTGCAAAATTACGACACAATTCTTGCAACAAATCTAAACTGCTTTGAAAATAAGGTTCTAGCAGTTGCACTAATTCCTCCACACTCATAGCATTGTTATATACAGATTACAATGTATTTTAATATACTGCTGCACTATATCTGTTTCTAGCACAAATCAATATTTATATAGCGATATAATACTTCCTAAAAATAAAAAATTATATTTGCATAATGTATTATGACTTAGTACATACTCTTATACATTTGAATGAGGTTTCGCAAGATTTATTAGCAGCTAAGAGTTAAGTAAAGAACTAAATTTTGCAGTTCCATATCTTAAGAGAACGATCGGATAAAGCTGAAATTACTATTTTTATTCCGTAAAGTTACAGTCTAATCTTCTAAACAATAGGATAATTATTACTTCGATAACTATTAAAAAAGACACCTATTTTTAGGTAGCAATTATTTCAGAATAATCCAACTTAAAATAAAAAAGCACAAGGGGTTCAGCCCCCCAGATTGCTTGCAGTGTTATGATATTGATTTATAAATAAATAAGAGGATATGTAAATAATATTGATTGCATAACCTACAAACTCTTTTACTCTCATTGACGAAAAGTAACATTTGCAGCATCCATATTTAAGGAAAACTAGCTTTAATCCGATTATGTGACCAAAATCACCATAAGCTGTTTACAAGTCAAAAGGCAAATAAAATTATACATTGCCTCAATGATATTACATAAGAAATAATTTATATATACTAAATAGTACATATTTGTTTCCTTTAATTAAATTATTTTTTAAGTATTCAAAACTAAATTCGTGCATACAATTAATCTAATTCTTTAGCTAGATGACAGCGTTCAATAATTATTTCAATTGATTTATCATATTGTTTTAGTTAAGTGATTATAATTTTTATTAATCCAAAACAACATAATTATTATGAATTTTGTATAAAGATTATAAAAAATAGCGAATTAATATTGCGAGAAAAATATAAAATTTGTAATAGAAAGATTTATTTTAAAAGTGTTCCCTTTGACTCAAAAAGTTACTTTTATAAGCCGTTAACATAATTGAAGGCAATGAATAAGAAAGAAGTTGAAGAAGTTGTTAAAACGATTCTAGCCAGAAAATATTCGTGGGCTTGCGTTTTAATACTGCGTTTTCATGGATACGATCCTGTGGATTACATACCCTATCGTACCTACATACGATTACTCAAAGAAAATTATCGGATTCAAAGTAATGATGCAGAGAATACTGTAAATAAATCAGTAAATATTCGTAGATTTGAATCTACCGAGAGGCATTTAGTCAAGCAAGAAAAAGGATAATGACTGCTTGTTTAAAAATGAGTGTAATTTAAGTTTTTGTTAACACAAGCATATTATCTGTTGCTCAAGTATTTACTTTAAGTCTTCAAAAAGAGTACATTTGCTTGTTTAGCCAAGCTAACCTAATTGAAAAATAACCATTTTGCTGGGAAACTTTTATCAATAGCGTAGTTTGTCATAAAACCTCAATCTACTAAACGCCGAACTGTACGCAGTAAGAAACTAACATAGAAGAAAGTAAATGAAACTTATAGGATAGAAAATGACCTAAAAATGAGCATCTAAGTCAGACAATGTAAGTAGTAAATAATTTACTTTCTAGCGGGTATGCAACCCGCTTTTTTTGTAAACTTACAAATAGTCGTGTAATCTGATATTCTAAGCATAAATAGGTAGATACGATAAAAGCTAAGTATGTAGCGAAATGTAAAATCATAATTATTTTCCCTACCCTCTACTCTCTTCTGCCTTGTTTAAAATAAATCGCGATTTCCTAAATATGACTTCCAGAGATAATGGTTTAAAAAGGAAGTTTCCAACTCCAGCAATACCAGCTAAGGTTTTTCACTGGATTAACATTGTCAGTTTGTTCGTGATGCTTACCAGTGGATTACAAATTTATAATGCTAACCCAGTATTCGGTGGGCGTGGGGGTTTACATATTCCCCCAATATTCACTTTAGGAGGTTGGCTTGCAGGAGGTAGACATTGGCATTTTGCTGCAATGTGGCTATTTTCGCTGAATCTTTTATGGTATGGAATTTATGTGCTGATTACTCGTAGATGGCGACATCGGTTTGTCAGCGGCAAAGATTTAAAAGCCTTACAGAAAACTAAAAACCCCAAACGTTTGGTTTATGCTTGGCATCGCATCGCATATACAAGCATTATTCCTATTTTATTATTGGCTTTATTTACTGGGGTAGGAATGTATAAACCCGCTCAATTTCCGTGGATAGTCAGCGTGTTTGGGAATTGGGAAGCGCTGCGGATTGTTCACTTTTCCTCAGTACCATTAGTAGTTTTATTTGCAGCAATTCACTCCTGGTTGGGAATGAAAGCAGGTGGAGAAGAGCTTACTGAATCGATGTTTTGGTAATTCTCGGAGAATCGCGATCGCAATTACTAATCCTATCCTCCACATTCTATCCGTTTAGTACTCTGCCACATTCATACTAATGGGTAATCAAGGTTCGTAGTAGCGCTTTAGCGCCTCCGAATTCCGAATTATGAGGCGCTGAAGCGCTACTACAAACCCGTCTTCTGATGGGTAAAACATTGGTAGTGCGAGCATCTTGCTTGCTGGCTCCCACTACATTTCTAACTCTTAACTCCTAACTGTTTCCTATACCTACGTTTATCTAAACGTTCATATTCAGAATAATTGCCGGGTAAACTTTCAAAAGTCACAAAATAATTTTGCTTCCACTCTTCAAGTAAATTATTAAACCAAATATCCAATGGAATCAAATCGTGAGTATCGGCTTTACCTTTATTGTGGCTGAGATGAATTTCTCCTACTTGATTTGAATTTAATAGATTTAAACAAGTCTGCTGAGTTAAATCAATATCTCCTTGGTACCAGATCAGAATATGTGAAACGTCAATTAATAAAGTATGATTAACTAAACTTTCCATACTCGAACACCAATAATCTTCTGTTGGCATTACTTCAATATAAACGGGAACTTTTACTGTTTTTTCAAGCTGCAATAGACTAGTTTCTAATTCCTTTTGCGTGCATTCATGCTGACGTGGAGGATGAAGAGATAAAGCACGTACATCATTTTTTGCCGTAAATTTAGCGTATATATCCCAACTTTTAGGATGTAATAAATTGAGTCTTTTTCTTATACCATCTACGTAAAGACAAGAATCATGTAATATCAAAGGTATTCCCGAATAATCGAAATCTGTAGAGCAACTGCTTCCGATTGCTAATTCAAGAAAATCAAGCTGCATCGGTTTTTGTAATTGTTTAAATATATTCAAACATTCAGCAAAAGGACGTAATCCAATTGCAGTGATACTTAATCCAAGCATTAATTTTTTACCGTTATTTTAAATATGCTTCTTCGTTAACTATTTCTTCTTCTACAAATGCAAATTTACCTATTTGCAGAAAGTCGAAGAATAAAGATAGTGTGTCGTAATTTTTTGTATCTTTGAGATATTTTAAGATTCTGTCTTTAAAATCCCAACTCTCTTCTTTTCCAATTCGAGATTCCAAAGGGATATTATTGGTAATACAAAAATCATGTAGGTTTGATATGGTAGCTAATCCTGGATCAAATCTAAATTCGTTTATACATCCTTCTGCTTCATCAAAGAGCCATTTCAATTGGTCAATTTCTCTTTCATCTAATTTTAGATTATATTTCCGACAAAACTCGCTAAGCTTGGTACCTATTAAAATTGTTTTATGCAAATCTTCTGCTACTGCTACTGCTTCATGTTTATGAACGTAACGCGCTATCAGATGTATCGCCTGAAAACCTATTTCTTCGTAACAAGTAAATACTTTTTTAGTAGAATCAACTAAAATATAGCATTCATCATCGTAATCAATGTATGAAGCATAAACCGAATATAGTTTATCGCCTTTCTTTAACGGAATTCCTTTGTTAACTATCTGCCTTACCTTTTCAGAATCAACATCCTGCAAAAGTTGAAAAGCCTTAGCCCTTACTTCAATCTCCCCATCATCCAAAGCTTCAATCAATAAATCTATCCCTGCATCACCGTATTTAATCGCATCAGCTAAACTATCAACTCGCTGCTGTGTATTTCCAGTTTCCAAACGCCGCTTCAATCCTTCAATTCCACCTAAAACAGCACCATAAATTGGAGGTGGAGAATTACCACCAAGCACCGCATCATATTCGCGGGGGCTTTGGGAATTATTTGTCATAAAAAACACCTTAGAATATTTTGTTATTCCAAGATGCCATCTAATATTTGATTGCGCCAATAGTAATATTAACTAACGTTTTTTATAATGCTACGCAAAATTGATTAATTTGTTTATTGGCGAAATACTGTAGAGATGCGATATATTGCGTCTCTACAATTCACCATGCCCAACGCCCAATTCCCAATCCCCTATTTCCTAACTTGTAACTTAGGATAAGCAATTCGCTTGTGATGGAATTGTTGCCAGACTGTGACGAAGATTTCGGCGATTTTTGACATTTCTTGACGTGTTAAGCCGGAATCTAGGAGTTGATTATCTTTCCATCTTGCCCGTAGAATATTGTTAACCATATTCAAGGCTTTTTCTGGCGTGGCATCTCGAAGAGAACGCAATGCTGCTTCACAGGAATCAGCTAACATCACAATTGCTGTTTCCCGTGATTGAGGAGACGGCCCCGTCATAACGAAAGTCTTCGTCTTTAATTTGTAAGTTTGGATCGTCTTTAGCAATCTGTTGAGCTTGATGGTAGAAGTAAGCAATTTGCATCGTTCCTTGATGCTCTGGAATAAATGCCTGTATTGCAGTTGGTAAACTATGTTTCCTTGCCATAGCTAACCCGGCGCTTACGTGCTTTTTAATAATATCGGCACTTATCCAAGGGTCATTTATTTCTGTATCATGTTTGTTAGGACCACCCATCTGATTTTCGATAAATCCCATTGGGTCGTGCATTTTGCCAACATCATGGTATAATGTCCCTGCTCTAACTAGTTCTACGTTGCATTTAAGTTCTTTGGCAGCAGCTTCAGCAAGGGTGGCGACAAACAAGGTATGCTGGAATGTTCCGGGGGCTTCTGTTGCAAGGCGTTTGAGAAGGGGACGATTAGGAGAAGCGAGTTCTGCCAATCGTATGGGAGTCACTAAGTCAAACAGTTTTTCTAAATAAGGACTCAATCCCAAGGCGACGATACTCCAACCCAAACCCGATAAAGCTAATAATCCTGCTTCTTGAAAGACGAGGTAGGAAGTCGAAGTGAATGCTGTGCCTAACAATACCTTCAATAATAAATAAACACCACCTTCAGTCAAAGAAATTCCAAATCCTAATACTGCCAATTCTTCACGAGAACGGAGTCGTTGTGCCATGCAGGAACCGAGAATTCCTCCTGCTGCACCAGCCAGAATTGCTGTTTTGCCTACATCTAGGCTCATGGGTAACAATAATGTGGTCAGCAAACCAATAACAGTTATCCCTAAAGTAGGTCCGTAGAAACTGCCTAAAAGTAAGCCGATTGCGCTCCAAGTTGTAAAAGGAATGCCAAGCACTAACAATGATGGACACGATAAAGTCAGTAATAATACTAACAACCTGTCGCTTTGACGCAACCCTATTTTTAACCGCTTTTCTACTAAGGCATAAATGCCAATTGCTGCTGCAACAATGCTTCCCAGGATACTTAAACCCAGCCAATTAATCTCCCGACGGATTAAACGATAATTTTCTAATACAGCTAAATTCCAAGGTGTAATATCTTGCCCTTTTCTGACAATTAATTCACCTTTTTTAACCGTCATCATTACTGGCTGTATTTTGGCTGCCGCTTCTGAAGCTTGTAGTTCCGTTTGTTGTTCGTCTTTCTTTAAGTTTGGCTGTAAAACGCTTACTAATAATTTGGTTGCCCAAAATTTACTGTCTTTAGGTACTAAGGATTCCGATTTCTGTAGATGCAGATTGATTACGTATTCTAAATTCTCAGAAGGTAATCCTGGATGAATGCCTTGAGCTAGGATTAATTGGGCACTTTGTACTATACCCATTTGAATTTTCGACCATGTTTCATCGCTGAAATCAATTACGCTAGTGTCTTCGTATACTATTCCCACTGGCTTCTGATTGCTAAACTCTGCTAGCTTCGCTTTGGCTTGAACATAAAGTTCTCGTTTCGATTCTATTGTCTTAATTAGCGATTGCAAATTTGTTAGGGAAGTTTCAGCACGATATAGCTGTAATTGATTTAACGCCTGTTTGAAGTTAGGGTTTTGAGTGGTTGTATCAATACTTTGAGAATCTCGAAGAGTAGTATCAGTTGTATTCGCTACAACTATAGGTTTTGGTTTTTGGTTCCTAGCAACATTTTGGTTGCCATCTTGTAAGGAAATTTTTAATTGATTCCATTCTTCTTCGGAAGTGGAGCGTAGATAATTTTGTATGGAAGGATCTAATACCTCGATATCAAAAAACGGGAAATTACCAGCAGTCTTACGAATTTCGTTTCCTTGTTGTAGCAGTTGTTCTAAATTCTGCTCGACTGCTTCGTTAACTCGCTTATCCACCATTAACCATTGCCGAGAATTGTCTCTAGCAGCTTCGCGAAGCAGTTCTGTTTTCTCTTTATCTTCTACTTGAGCAGTATATGGCGCAACAATCGTCTCGCGGGCTGTTGTTCCCTCTTGCAATTGCGGTTGGTTGTATAACTTATGTCCCATAACTCCTGTCATGGTAATCAAAGCAATCGCAAACACAACCAAGGAATGTTGAGGAATAAAGCCCCAAAAAGTTGTGTAAATACCACATTTACCTTTAGCCGAATTTACCATTGAACTGGAGCTGAAGGGTTTTTTATACCGATTTTTCTCACCTGTTTTAGACATATACCAGCGACGTAGTGCTTTGTATCGTCTTCCCCAGTGAGCTAAACCTTGAATTAAGGACTTAAAAAATGGCTGCGTTTTCATTACCTACGACCGCAGTTGCCTATAAGAATAGTTGAATACCAGACAATTCTGAACAGAAGTTTCAAGCTTCAAAGCTGCCATCATAGTTACCATTTAATCTAAATCCTGAATTTACTCCGTACTAAGTATAGTTTTTCGGTCAAAAAAGTATAACTATCTTAATGAGGGTAAACGTGCAGGGGGTGGACACAGAGTTGAACGATTATAAATATAGTTAACGTAAACGAATGATATATGGGGCTGCAATTGCCTCTAATGGGGAAATCAAATCTCGCTCGTCCTCCTTTACTTCTATAGATTGTGGTAATACGTGATACAATCCCGACCAAACAGCCACAAGTGCATCAGCTAATTTTACCATTTGGGAAAAGCTAGCTAATCCCCATTGTGCTAATTTTGCCTCATCTAACCCTAAGTGCCAAGTTATAGGTATACCAGCCATGCTGTTATAAGCCCCAGAAATCGCACCGGCGATCGCCCCACAAACCCTTGAATTGTGTGGGTTTTTGATAGCTTGTAAATAAGTGAGGCGAAAATCTTCCTTAGTATTTATAAAAGAATAAAAAGCTACAGCAATAATATTACTTATACTATTTTCTTTACCCAAGCAATTTTGTAATTCAGAAGATCCCAAATTTTCAGCTTTATAGTTATTGACTTGTTGCAGTATTATTGGTATATCCGTTGTAGTTTCGCCGATAAAGAAAGTAATTTCTGAAGCCAGTGTATTTGGATTAATTTTTCATTTAACGATTGAGCGACGAGATAACATACGGTTAATACTGCGTCTCGAATAAAGGGATTATGACTTCTTATCGTTAAAAGTAAGTTATCGCGTAGTTTTAAATGGTTTTCGTGAAAAAAGAAGGCTATAGGCAGAGCCGCTGAAATTGAGTTCAATAACATCAAGTCGGTTGGAAGTTCGGAATTCCAAGCTGAGGATTGAAATTTGTTCCATTCATTTAAATCAAAGCCACCCCGCGCAATCAGCATTTCGATACCTTGAACTCCTGCCATGCAATAGAATGGTTCTTCGCTTTCTGTAGTGGCTAAAATTTGTCCGAGTAAACCTCCTGTTAAAGTGCCCCGAATTCTATTTGTCAGTGAATAGCGCATACAGTCAATAAAAAAAGCTTAAATAAATATCTTGTTATGTTATAACTACCACTTGCATAAGCACTAATTCTGGATAAGACTAAATTTTTTTTAATTATGTTTCATCGCTTGAAGGATAATATCGTTAAATAAACCTTAGTGGGGTAACAAAAAGCAGATAATCTACTAAGTTTCAAAACAATAAAAATCCGCCTTAGTAGCGGGTTGAAAGATATTATTCCAGATTACTAAATTTTATTGCGTAGTAGAGTTATCCTAGCGTCTCCCAGAGGAAGATATGATATTCGCAGGATGCCCACTTTTATGATAAACAACGGCTTGTAAACAATTTTATGACCAATCTGATTTGTTAATAGTCTTTCTTATAACTATTCCCTAATTCCTAATTATTTTGTCAAAAGGAGTTATTTTAACAAAATGACAAAATAAATAAAAATATCTCCGATCGGATAATTTAAAGTTTTCTAAGGTGATACACTAAAGCTTGCAATCCTAAAAGGTAGCTTTTCGCGCCAAAGCCGCTAATTTGACCGATTGCTACTGGTGCAATATATGAATGATGTCTAAATTCTTCTCTACGATATATATTGCTCAAATGTACTTCTATCGTAGGTAGATTTACACCAGCAATCGCATCTCGCAGTGCTACACTCGTGTGGGTGTAAGCTCCGGCATTAATGATGATGCCTTGATGATTAAATAATGCATCATGAATAGCATCGACTAAAACACCTTCATGGTTAGACTGCACGGCAGATATTTGAGATGATAAAGAACGTCCTTCTTCTACTAATAGAAGGTTAATATCATCCAAACTAAGCGAACCATAAATTTCTGGCTCTCTTTGTCCCAATAAATTAAGATTGGGCCCGTGCAGCACTAAAATGCTTAAAGAAGGTTCAGTGCCTTCCCCAGCATTTGAGCTATCTACCACGACGAGAACGCCCATCCACAGGAATTGGAATTAATTCTGCTTCTGGCTCAGCTTCTGGCCCTAAAAGAGCATCAATCAGCTCGCGTGCTAAATCCTTAAGCTTTTCGAGCACCTTTTCGATATAATCCATTTAACTGAACGCTCCTGAGATACTAACTTAAAGTCAACTATCGACTACGGAGAAAATAAACCTTCAAACAGTATCGCTGGTTGATAAATGGGTTAATTCTGACTCCCCTTTGCCGGGGAGCAAGTCATTACCGATAACCGCGATTTCTCCCTTTATTATTTTAGGTTATCACATTCGCCACGGGTAGGTTGACACTGAATTTCTTAAGAAGTATTTTGCATTAGCGATAATCTGCCAATGGTTCAAAGTTCATCAAAAATTAATAGTCCAGAAGTATTAAAGCATCTGGACTATTGCATGGTAATCTCAGCAGTTCGTCAACTTGTTTCGGTTTCCTTTTTAGAGTTAGTACCTGAAGTCTTACTAGAAGTTTTAGCTTTAGTGGTAGTAGATTTTTTAGTACCCGAAGTCTTGGACTTAGTTGTTTTGCGAGTTGATTTACCCTTTGGTTCTTTACTGGCTAATAACTCCAATGCTTTCTCTAAAGTGATGCTTTCAACAGTTTCACCTTCGGGAATGCCGACATTGGTTTTACCATGCTTGATATAAACTCCATAAGGTCCTTCATAGACATTAACTGGTTCTTCAGTATCTGGGTGAGAACCCAATTCCCGTAATGGCTTTTTCGATTTACTTCTGCTACCCCGTCCTTTTTTAGGCTCGGACAATAATTCTAATGCTCTTGCAAAAGTGATGCTGAGTACATCATCACCTGCTTTTAAGGAACGGTAGTCTTTAGCATCTTTAGCATTGTGAACTACGTAAGGTCCAAAACGACCCAGATTTGCTTGGATGCTAGCACCAGTTTCGGGGTGTTCTCCTAACTTTCTAGGAAGTGCCAATAAACCAACAGCCATTTCTACCGTTACGTTTTCTGGATCTACTTTTTTAGGTAGCGATGCTTGTTTTGGTTTGGGATTTTCTTCAGATTTTTCGCCTAATTGTACGTAGGGGCCGTAAGGGCCAATCAACATGAAAATGGGCTGTGCAGTTTCTGGATGAATACCGACTTGATCGGGGCCTTCAGTTTTTTGTTTGAGTAACTTTTCTACTTTTGCCGGATCGAGATCGGCTGGAGTCAAGTCTCTGGGAATAGAAGCTGTAACTATCTCATCGCCATTTTCGGCTTCCAAATAAGCGCCAAATTTCCCGATGCGGATTTTAACATTTGGAATGTCTAAATCTACGGTTCTGGATGTATTGATATCAATTTGGCTTTCTCTTTCCTTAACCAAGGTATCTAAACCTTGTTCCCCTAAATAGAATTTTTGCAGGTAAGGTAGCCATTCTGCTTCCCCTCTGGAAATATCATCAAGGGTTTGCTCCATTTTGGAGGTAAAGCTAGGATCGATGATTTCACAGAAGTGAGTTTCCAGTAACTTGGTAACGGCGAAAGCTGTAAATGTCGGAATCAAGGCATTACCAGTTAACTGCGCGTAGCCTTTATCAATAATGGTACCGATAATGCTGGCATAGGTACTGGGACGACCAATTCCTTCACTTTCTAACGTTTTGACCAAAGTAGCTTCAGTGTACCTGGCAGGAGGTTGGGTTTCATGACCTACAGTTTCAAGTTCTTTGCAATTTGGATTATCGCCAACTTTGAGGTTGGGTAAAATTACTTCCTTATCTTCAAGGGCTGCTTCAGGATCGTCGGAACCTTCGACATAAGCGCGTAAAAATCCAGGAAAATCAATTCGCTTACCAGAAGAACGAAAACCTGCATCTTCAACCTGCAAATGCATAGTGATTTGAGTTTGTCTCGCATCTGCCATTTGACAAGCAACGGTACGTTTCCAAATCAAATCGTACAATTGCATTTCCCTACCGCTCAAGCCAGTTTCTTGGGGAGTGCGGAAACTGCTTCCAGCAGGACGAATCGCTTCGTGTGCTTCTTGAGCGCTCTTAGATTTTGTCGTGTATTTTCTCGGTTGTGGCGACAAAAATTCTTTGCCGTAGAGTTTTTGCACGCATTCTCTGGCAGCGGTTAGCGCTTGTTCCGACAAATACACCGAGTCGGTACGCATATAGGTGATATACCCCTGCTCGTAAAGATTTTGAGCAACCCGCATCGTATCGCGTGCAGAAAGCCGTAACTTACGGTTGGATTCCTGCTGCAAAGTCGAAGTGGTAAAGGGGGGTGCTGGTTTGCGCGTTACAGGACGTTCCTCAAGGTTGGCAACCTTCCAAGTTTTGTCAGCGATGCGTGCTTTAAGGGCTTCGGCTTCCTCTTGGTTAAGTAGTACAACCTTACGACCTACGGTAATTTGTCCGGTTGCGGCATCGAAATCGCTACCAGTCGCTAGCTTAGTTCCTCCCAAAGTTACTAACACGGAACTAAATGATTGCTCCTTATTAGATTGAGGATTCAAAATCGCTTTTAAATCCCAATAGGAACCTTGATTAAAAGCACGACGTTCCCGTTCTCGCTGCACTAACAATCGCACCGCTACAGACTGTACTCTTCCGGCAGACAAACCCCAAGCGATTTTTTTCCACAACAAAGGCGAAAGAGTATAACCTACCAATCGATCCAAAATTCGTCGCGTTTCTTGGGCGCGAACCACTTGTTCATCTACATTGCGGGTATTTTTCAGCGCTTTTTTAATTGCTTCAGAGGTAATCTCGTGAAATACCATCCGCTTTGTAGGAACTTTCGGTTTTAACAGCTGGAATAAATGCCAGCTGATACTTTCCCCTTCTCTATCTTCGTCAGTCGCCAAAATCAATTCGGTTGCTTCCTTGAGCGCTTGTTTAAGCTGAGTAACAACCTGCTTTTTGGTTTTGGGAACTACATATAGCGGTTCAAAATTTGATTCTACATTTACTCCCAACTTCGCCCATTCTTCTCCTTTGACAGCGGCGGGAATTTCACTAGCGGACTGTGGTAAATCACGGACATGACCCATCGAAGCTTCTACTCGATAATCTGATGGTAAGTAGTTACGAATAGTTTTAGCTTTGGTCGGAGATTCGACAATAACGAGAGTTGACATGGAAATTTCAAGAAGAATATGGCTGCTAGACTAAACAGTCAAAGTGAGACAATCGATAGAAAAATGTCATTTAAACTACTGCTTTTTCTAGGCAATAACTTTTATATAAAATGCCCAGCTTTATTAAAAAACCCTTTTTAGTAGGGGTTTCAAACCCCGAGTTCTTTTCAAAAGGCAATTGTATTTGCCTCTCAAAGGTAAGATAGTTTAAATCGGGTTATCAAGAAAGGCAGTCCTTTTCAATCTTTAACTTATATTGGACGTAATTGGCGACTACCATTTTTATTTATTTCTCTTTTAAGTCATATAAACCAAGCAAAATACACGAGGCAAATGCTTACTGGACAGGTGAAACAGAGATTTTTGACAAGCATATTTTACAATTTTTCATAGTTAGCGTTTTGCCAATATCTAGCATTGTGCCAAAATAAAATTTAAACAAGTACCGTATTTTAAACAAATTATTTCACTACCAAGCGAGGAAAATCATGAAACCCTACCGTCAAGGCGATGTAATTTTACTTCCCGTCAAGCAAGCCGAAGGTCAAAAAATTCGGCATCTGACTTTAGCCCAAGGAGAAGTTACCGGACATAAGCACCGTATTTCTGAAGGAGATGCACAACTGTATGCAGAAAATACTGATTTATATTTAAGTATTTTTTCAGGAAAAGCAACGTTAGTTCATGAAGAACATGGTTCTATTTCTGTCCCTCAAGGAAACTGGAAGGTGCTAATTCAGCGCGAATATGAACCCGAAGGATGGCGATATGTTGCCGATTAAATTGTTAATAAAATAGCAATTTATGGCGGCTGTGGTGTAGAAGTTCGATTTTTTGGCTTTTGTCAATACAACTCTACTCATATTAAATAAACTCTTTCATCTATTAACCGGATATTACTGCTTGTTAATCATCAATTGATTACTTTAAACCGAAGTCATATTTATTGCTTGAGTATTTATGCCCCATAGCTACCCTTTTCATTTAGAAGCAAGTGCTACTTACTATTCACCCATAACTCAAATAAGATATTATGGTTTTTCAGTATTTAATATGCTATTTGAATAGTCTAAAAAAGGGAATAGGCAAAAGGGAATAGGGAATGGCGAAAAGTTCGGTCTTAGGGGTTTCCACGCCACTTCCTACAACGGAGAGAACCTTAGCAACGGAGTAGTTCCCTAAGAGTAACTTTTCAAGCCAGGGAATAAAGGACAAAAGCGAACGCAATACTTGTGAATTAACCATTAGAATCACGTGCAGTAAGTGTTATAGAGCTTTTTATCAAAAAATTAGCATATCAGAAACTGAAGAACCGACGTTATTTAAACCATATTTAAACTATTTATTAAATTAAGCAAAGTTATTACCAGAAAAACAATTAAATTAAATTATCAAAAATATAGTCAAAACTAATAGTTCTTTTTAGCTTGCGTAATTGGCGAAAAGTATTTTACACAGTGGCAATTAAGAATAAGCCGATAAGCGCAAAAAAGTTGTGGTAGGATAATCCAGGAGAAGTACGTTCGGTAATTGTGTTCTTGTTATTAAGTAAAAGTCGCAATCAGCTTTCCGGATGTCCCCTCTGCACGGTTGGATTCTGGAGAGTCTCATGTCAATATACGTTGGAAATCTATCATACGATGTTACTCAGGAAGACCTTAGTAAGGTATTTGCTGAGTACGGTGGTGTCAAAAGCGTTCAGTTACCTAGCGATCGCGAAACTGGCAGGTCTAGAGGTTTTGGTTTTGTAGAAATGGAATCAGAAGACGCAGAAAGTTCAGCTATTCAAGCTTTAGATGGGGCTGAATGGATGGGTCGCGCAATGAAGGTCAATAAAGCAAGACCGCGAGAAGACCGAGGTAACAGACGCTCTGGTGGTGGTGGAAGTTGGGGTTAGCGATTGGCCGCACGGCTGCGCCGAATATAAAATAATACTTTGGCAATACTAATTGAATATTGGTCGCGATCGCTCGCTTCTTCCAACAATAATTATCTGCTTTCAGAGAACATAGTTGGTAAAAAGTTGTTTTAAATCGTAAAACCAAGATTAACACCGTTGCCACAGTATATTTAGCTACGTGAATCGCTGAGATTCTGTTAGCCTTTGTGCGAAGTCGTGGCATTATTAAAAATTAAAATATACCGCAGACGTTAAATTGCAATTTTCTTACCTTTCTTAGGTGGGAAGGCTCCCGCTTACACGTAGTAAAGCGGCTTCGCACAAAGCCGAGGCAGAGTTTGCGGTATTATCGAAAATGTAGGTGTAGTCCAATTAAATGCAGAAATGCAGCCTAAAAATTAAAACAACAATCTCATAGAAGTCCCTAGGGCGTAGGGCTTCAAAGCATCTCCTCCGGAGACGCTGCGCTAACGGTTAATGTTCTCATAGAGGAGTCGCCGAGAAGCGTACATAATATCTGTGATTTGATGTAAGTACGTCACTTAGGGGCAGGCTACAGCCGAAATGCCCCTAGTTATTTTTTTTTACTACTAAGTATCAATAAAGCCTTGAATACTAAACCAAATATGGATTATTTTTTGTAGTGTTGCCATCTTGCGGACACAAATATCCATTTTTTTCTTTTTTCACAGAAATAACTATTATAAAATACCATAAAAATGCTGTCTTTAGGTAATTTTAACTAGTTGTTACCGTAACTTCAAATTAAGCTTAAGTTTTTTTATCTAAGTAAGCATCTTAAATTTATAATTTTTCTACAGATAAAGGATATCGTTAATTAGATAAATAAATTATTTGATATTAACCCATTAAGAAACGATGTCATATCCGAAAGTAACGCTGGTAGTTGTGCCAAATGAATGCTTCAATTATACGCAACAGTCATTAGAAAGTATTTATAAATACACAAATATTCCTTTTAAATTAGTTTACGTAGATGGTTACTCACCTAAGAAAGTCAGGCAGTATCTTGAAGCACAATCTCAAGAAAAAGGATTTCGCTTAATACGTACAGATAAGTATGTATCTCCCAATCAAGCTCGTAATATTGGTTTACAACACGTTGATACCGAATATGTTGTTTTTATCAATAATGATGTGTTAGTCACTGTTGATTGGTTAAATAAGCTGATGCAATGCGCTCAAAAAACTGGCTCTTCAGCAGTTAGTCCCCTTTGCTTGCAGGGAAGTTCAGAAAATCTTTCGATCCACTCTGCTGGAGGTTCTTTAGAGTTTCAATACAAGGATGGAAATTTAGATTTATTCGAGAAAAGGCCATTCATCGAAAACTCTTTTGAAAAAGTGCAACCTTTGCTAACCAGCGAACCTACCCAAATAATACATTTCAGTTGCGTTTTAATACATACAGCAATTTTACAAAAAATAGGTAATTTCGATGAAGACTTAATTAATTTTGGTCAAGATATTGATTTTTCTTTATCAGTTTTTGCAATAGGTGGGACTATTTATTTAGAGCCACAGAGTATTGTTAATTATCTTCCGGTTAGAGAATTAAAATTTTCAGACATCCCTTATTATTTATTAATTTGGAATTATGTTTGGAAACGCAAAAGTATTAACTATTTTCAGGAAAAATGGGGTTTAGCTAAGGATGCAAAGTTTATAACCGATTTGCTTGATAAGGCACAGCAGAATACAAATTTACCATTGCAATCGCTAAAGGAATTAACTCAAAAGTTGTACGTTAATGAAGATTATCACAGAAATCCTAGAATTTTTAAACGCTCTTAGAAGGTATGTTGGAAAATCTAGGAAAATCTAATTTAATTTAAATTTTTACCTGGCGGTTGAAACCGCACGGCAGTCGCTACAACGCGGTTGTTTCCGCACAACGCACTGGCTTTGCTACACAAGCGAAGTCCACCTGCGTGGACTATCAGGTTTAAATATTTTCAAAAGCTACCATTTCAAAAATGCTGCTTCAACTCCGTCTTGTCGTCTAATTTTGCCATCTTTTTCAAACCAAGCAATAATTTGCTGCGTAGTTAATTCTTCAATCGCAATACTGTTTTCTTTCGCTATTTGTTGCAATACTCTCAATGAAGAAATTGTCAATCTAGTTAAAAATTTCTCTGGAGAAGAAAGCAAAGCAGCATCAACTTTTGCTGATTCTTCTAAAGACAAAAATTGTGTTGTTGGTTGCTGTTGAAAATCCATAATCTATATTAATAATGGGCATTGGGAATTGGGCATGGAGCATGGGGCATTGAGTTTATATTAATAACTTATAACTCCTAACTCCTACTTCGCCTGTATCAAATAACCACACCTGTGTTCGCCATCAATTATCCAATGAGTACGCTCTACCGTACAATCGGGTAAAACGGCAGCAAACATTTCTAATTCATGCCCGCAAACGCTGGGAAATGATTCTGCGACGTTGGAAATTGCACAATTATGCTCTAGAAAAATAAATTTATTTTGGTTTTCTGGTTCTGAAGCTTCTACAGGATAATATTCTGCCATAAAACCTTCAGCTTTTCTTAATTCCACTAACGCAGCTACTCTTTGCTGAAGAGAACCCTTAGCCAAATGTTGCTGATATTCTTCGGCTTTACGCTGCCATTGTTTCTGTAAAATCGAACTTACTTGGTCTCGTCCTACTGTTTCTGTTAAAGTGTCTAATAAGGAAACAGTAAATTTACCATAGCTATCCCCAATCTCTCGACGCAGGCGCTCTTTTCCCTTGTCGCTCAATCGGTAAACGTGTTGAGGTCGTCCCATCCCTATTTGTTCGGAGGAATAACTTATTAACTCTTCACCCTCCAAATCTTTTAGATGACGACGAATCGCTTGAGGGCTAACTTTTAAGGTCTCCGAAAGCTGTAAAGCTGTAGCCTGGACTTCTTTGAGCAGATATTTCAAGATATCTTGTTTGGTTGAGGACTGGTGGGTAGTTTCCATCGTCGTCCTAAAAATATTAAAGAAAATTTCACTTTGACAACATTATTGTTGTTAATCTAGCGTAAAATGAAGATACATTAAAACAACTTAGCTGTTGTTTTAGTCTTCACCATTATTGTAACAGTCGCGTGGCTCACAGTCACGTTTGAGTGGGAATTAGCTATTTTATAGCCCCTCTCCCAACCTTAAAGAGAGAACAAGCGAAGCGAACGCGAGAGATATTAGCGATGAGTGCTACTGCAAAAACCTTAGTCAACCAGCCTTACAAGTACGGTTTTGTTACCGACATTGAGACAGATTCTATTCCTCGCGGACTCGATGAGGACGTGATTCGCGTAATTAGTGCGAAGAAAAACGAGCCGGAATTTATGCTGGAGTTTCGCCTCAAAGCTTACCGCCAGTGGCTCAAAATGACGGAACCTGATTGGGCTAGCGTTGGCTATCCTGCGATTGATTATCAAAATATTATTTATTATTCAGCACCCAAGCAAAGTGCTAAGAAGCAGAGTTTGGATGAAGTAGATCCAACTTTATTGGAAACCTTTGAGAAGTTGGGTATTCCTTTATCGGAACAGAAACGTTTGGCGAATGTTGCTGTCGATGCAATTTTCGATAGCGTATCTGTAGCAACTACTTTTAAAGAAAAGCTGGCTGAAGAAGGTGTTATTTTCTGCTCGATTTCTGAAGCTTTACAGGAACATCCAGAATTAATCCAGAAGTATCTCGGTAGCGTGGTTCCCATTGCCGATAATTACTTTGCGGCTTTGAATGCTGCTGTTTTCAGCGATGGTTCTTTTGTGTTTATTCCTAAAGGCGTAAAATGCCCGATGGAATTATCTACTTATTTTCGGATTAATAATGGCGATACCGGACAATTTGAACGAACTTTAATTGTTGCCGAAGAAGATAGTTACGTATCTTATCTCGAAGGTTGTACCGCGCCAATGTACGATAGCAACCAGCTACACGCTGCTGTTGTCGAATTGGTAACGCTGGATAATGCCGAAATTAAATACTCTACCGTACAAAACTGGTATGCGGGAGATGAAAACGGCAAAGGCGGTATTTACAATTTCGTAACCAAACGCGGTTTGTGTAAAGGGAAAAATTCCAAAATATCTTGGACTCAGGTAGAAACTGGTTCAGCTATTACTTGGAAGTATCCGAGTTGCGTTTTAATCGGCGATAATTCCGTTGGTGAATTTTATTCGGTAGCGCTGACTAATAATATGCAGCAAGCCGACACCGGAACTAAAATGGTTCACGTTGGTAAGAACACTCGTTCTACAATTATTTCTAAAGGAATTTCTGCGGGTAAATCTAGCAACAGCTATCGGGGTTTGGTGAAAGTTAATCCTACAGCTGATGGGGCAAGAAATTATTCTCAATGCGACTCAATGTTGATTGGAGATAATGCTCATGCCAACACTTTCCCTTATATTCAAGTCCAGAATAATAAAGGAAAAGTAGAACATGAAGCTTCTACTTCCAAAATTGGGGAAGATCAACTATTTTACTTTTCTCAACGAGGCATTTCCACAGAAGATGCGATCGCGATGATGATTAGCGGCTTTTGTAAGGATGTTTTTAATCAGCTTCCAATGGAGTTCGCTGTAGAAGCCGATAAATTATTGAGTTTGAAATTGGAAGGAAGCGTTGGATAGTTTGTAGTTGCGCTTAAGCGCCTCCGAATTTTGTTTAGGTTTTAACAATGGATACATCTATTTTTAATTTTGAATTGAATCAGAATTTCGATGAAATCCTGTTGAGTGAAATCCTGTTGTAAGTAGGTAACAGCACTTGCTTTAAATAAATCTAAAATCTAAAACTGAAATCTTTTGGCGGATGCGCTGAAGCGCTACTACGTACCTTTAAAAATAGAGAGTAAAAAGAAATGATTATTGAAAATAGCAAAGTGGTGCTGTCAGTCAAAGATTTGACGGCAAATGTTGATGGCAATCAAATCCTCAAAGGTGTAAATCTTGAGGTACGTGCTGGTGAAATTCATGCGATTATGGGGCCAAATGGTTCTGGGAAAAGTACGTTTTCTAAGGTTTTGGCGGGACACCCTAGTTATGAAGTGACTGGTGGTGAAGTGGTTTTCCAAGCGGAAAATCTTTTGGAACTCGAACCTGAAGAACGTGCTAGGAATGGTGTATTCTTAGCTTTTCAATATCCTTTAGAAATACCTGGTGTCAGTAATTTAGACTTTTTGCGGGTAGCTTATAATTCTCGACGCAAAGCTCAAGGTTTAGAAGAAATTGATGCTTTTGATTTCGATGATTTGGTAGAGGAAAAGTTGGAAGTTGTCAAAATGGACTCTGCTTTTCTTAACCGCAGTTTAAATGAAGGGTTTTCTGGTGGTGAGAAAAAGCGCAATGAGATTTTGCAGATGGCGCTTTTGGAACCAGATTTAGCAATTTTGGATGAAACCGATTCTGGTTTAGATATTGATGCGCTGAAAATCGTAGCGAATGGCGTAAATCAACTGGCGAATCAAGAAAACGCCACAATTATGATTACCCACTACCAGCGTTTGCTTGATTATATTGTGCCGGATTACGTTCACGTCATGGCAAAAGGGCGAATTATTAAATCTGGTGGTAAAGAATTAGCTTTAGAATTGGAATCTCGCGGTTACGATTGGATTTTAGAAGAAGCTGGTGTTGAGGTTGGTGTGTAATGAATATAGAAGTTTCTCCCAGCCCAATTCCTAACTCTACTGAAGCAAGCTTATCAAATACGCTTTTAAATAAAGATGTTTATTTAAGTGGATTGGTAGATCAAGTTAGTAGCGTAAAAAAAGAAGGATGGCTGCAAGAGTTAAAAGAAAATGCTGCTAATTGGGTGCGTCATTCAACATTACCGACTAAAAAAGATGAAGAATGGCGATTCACCGATTTATCAACTTTACGTAAATTCGATTTTAATGTAGAGACGAAATCTGTACCTCCAGATGCTCCTCCCTTTGCAGCAATTAGCGATACTCGTTTAGTGTTTGTAAATGGCGTATTTGTAAAAGAATTATCAGCCATCGCCGATTTACCCGAAGGTGCTGTAGTTAGTAATTTAGCTAGTTTACCCAATTTAGATGGGGAATTAGTCAAAGAATATTTAGCACAGGCTGAAGGAGCTAGAGAAGTATTTACGGCTTTGAATACAGCCGGAATTAACGATTTGGCTGTAATTTGGCTATCTCGCAATGTGGTGGTAGAAACACCTATACACTTAGTCTTTATTACTTCTGGAGATAAAGTAGTTTCTCAACCGCGCTGTTTGGTAGTAGCTAAGAAAGGCTCCGAAGTTACTTTAATAGAAGAATTTATCAATTCTGGTACCGGAAAAGAGCAAGATAATCAAATTTATTTAAATAACGCCGTTACAGAAATTTGGGTTGATGAAAACGCGAGTATAAATCATACCAGAGTTGAACGCGATAGTGTAGAAGCGTTTCACATTGGGAAAACAGCCGTAACCCAAGGGCGTAACAGTCGCTACACCTGTAACGCTATAACCTTGGGTGGAAAACTTTCGCGACACAACTTAGAAATCTTGCAAACCGGTGAGCAAACTGAAACAACGCTTAACGGTTTGACGATAATTTCTGGCAGTCAATTATCAGATACTCACAGTGCCCTTGCTCTTAATTATCCCCACAGTAGTAGCAAGCAATTGCAAAAAAATATCATCGCGGATAAAGCGCATGGCGTATTCAACGGAAAAATATTCGTTCCTAAACCCGCACAGTTAACAGACGCATCGCAGTTAAATCGCAACTTGCTGCTATCTCCTCAAGCGAGAGTAGACACCAAACCGCAGCTGGAAATTACAGCAGATAATGTCAAATGCGCTCATGGAGCTACGGTTAGTCAGTTAGAAGACGATGAAATTTTCTACTTGCAAAGTCGAGGAATTGATGAAAATAGCGCCCGTCATTTATTAGTTAATGCCTTTGCAGCAGAGGTAATTAATAAGATACCCATTCCTTCCTTACGTCAAAATCTAACTCAAACAGTAAATCAATTTTAGATTTTAGATTTTGGATTTTAGATTGGATAAATAATAGAGTTATAAGTAATTACTCTGATGTTACTTCTCTTCTTCGTCTCTCTATTCTCAGCGTCTCTGCGATTTTTTTTATCGCTAATTTTTAAGCATGATAGAAGTAACCTTGATTCCGTAACTAATATTCAATCTTTAATCCAAAACTATTAATCTAAATCCAAAATTCAAAATTCAAAATCCAAAATAGTATGACTTTCACTCAGCAAAAAACCCTTGCAGATAAAGTTCGTCAAGACTTCCCGATATTACACCAGGAAGTTGACGGTAAACCTTTAGTTTATTTAGATAACGCTGCCACATCTCAAAAACCTTTATTTGTACTTGATGCTATTCGTAACTACTACGAAGGATACAATGCCAACGTACATCGCGGCGCACATCACCTCAGTGCTAAAGCTACCGATGCATACGAAGGAGCAAGGGATAAAGTTACTAAATTTATTAATGCTGCGTCTCGTCAAGAAATAATTTTTACTCGTAACGCTACCGAAGCAATAAATTTGGTTGCCTACAGTTGGGGAATGAATAACCTACAACCGGAAGATGAAATTATTCTTTCGGTAATGGAACATCACAGCAATATTATCCCGTGGCAGTTAATTGCTCAGAAGACGGGTGCGGTGTTGAAGTATGTTGAATTGACACCAGAAGAAACTTTTGATTTAGAACAATTTAAAAAGCTGCTTTCCGATAAAACAAAATTGGTATCGGTAGTTCATATTTCTAACACCTTGGGCTGTATAAATCCGGTAAAAGAAATTTGTAAGTTAGCTCATGAAAAGCAAGCTAAAGTATTAATTGATGCCTGCCAAAGCGTGCCTCATATGCCCGTTGACGTGCAGGAAATAGACTGCGATTGGTTGGTAGCATCCGGACACAAAATGTGCGCTCCAACTGGAATTGGTTTCCTATACGGGAAATTGCAAACCTTGCAAGCAATGCCGCCATTTATGGGTGGTGGAGAAATGATTGCTGATGTGTTTTTAGACCATTCAACCTATGCAGAATTACCAGCAAAATTTGAAGCAGGTACTCCGGCGATCGCAGAGGCTATAGCTTTAGGTGCTGCGGTAGATTATCTGTCGGGTATTGGCATGGATAAAATCTATGCTTACGAGTCAGAATTAACTGGTTATTTATTTGAGCAGTTGGGAAAAATACCCCAAGTAAAAATTTACGGCCCCAAACCAGATATTAAAGGTTGTGGTAGAGCAGCACTAGCTTCATTTACCACAGGAGAAGTTCACCCCAATGACCTATCTACTTTGTTAGATAATGAAGGTGTAGCAATTCGTTCGGGACATCACTGCACGCAACCATTGCACCGTATATTAGATGCTCCCGGTACAGCAAGAGCTAGTTTCTCTTTTTATAATACTCGTGAAGAAATAGATATTTTTATCAAAGCTTTGAAAGAGACTTTAGATTTCTTTAATAGTATGATGGGTTAAATTGGTGTTTGAAAAGTTTCATTTTGAATAATAAATTGAGAAGATATTTTACAATAGATAGGACTTATTCAAAAGCGTATGTCATTGCATAATTTTAAATAAGTCCTTTTGATATTGAAGTAATTACAGATGTTTGTATCAGACTTATCAGTATAATAATGAATTGAGAACTTTAAAGAAGACAAGTTAATAGAAAAATATTAGAATAAAATCTTCCAATAGCATTAGCGATTAATACGAAAAAATCACGTTATAAAATGATTATTCTCCGATTTTAATTGCTGCAATAAAGTATTTAAAAGATAAAATAAATTTATTTTCAGGTATCTATTTTACAGTAGATTAAAGTCAAAATTTGAATGGAAATTGGGACTTTATTATTAGTAGTTCTTCAGAATTACTGATTCTAAATTCTCTAGCAATTACGATTGTAGATGCTAAAAAAGACAATATTAATGCAGATTTAGGTCAATGTGTTGCAGAAATGCTTGCGGCTAAAATCTTTAATGAGAAAGAGGGAAATGATATTCCAATTATTTATGGAACTGTTACTACGGGAACTAGCTGGAAGTTTTTAAAACTTATTGAAAATATAGTAGAGATTGACCTTAACGAATACTATATTGATAATGTCGGTAAAATATTCGGAATATTGTGTAATATCCTTTCTGAAAAAACTATCTAAAGCGAACAATGGTTGTAACTTATACCCTCGCAGAACAGCGAACCGTACTACACAACATCAGTTGGGAAACCTTTGAGACTTTGCTCAGAGAGACTGGTGACAATAGAGGTTCTACATTTGCCTATGACGGTAGTACTTTGGAAATTATGACTCCACTTTTTGAACACGAAAATCCTAAATGTAATTTTCATAATTTTATTATTGCATTAGCTGAAGAATTAAATATCGAAATAAAAAGCGCTGGTTCGACAACTTTAAAAAGAAAGATTGTGAGAAAAGGTATAGAACCCGATAACTGTTACTATATTCAAAATGAATTAGCTGTAAGAGGAAGAGAAACACTCGATCTAACAACTTCTCCAGCACCCGATTTAGCAATTGAAATTGATATTACCAGTAGTTCAGTTGATAAGTTGGATATTTACTCGGCTTTAGGTGTAAATGAACTCTGGAGATACGACGGTAACAATTTGAAGTTTTATCAATTGCTTGAAGGGAAATACGTCGAATGTGAATTTAGTATTGCTTTTTCTTTAGTATCGGTAAAAGATATTAGTGGATTTATCGAGCAAAGCAAAACTATGGGAGAAATCGCTTTGCTCAAATCATTTCGGAATTGGGTAAAAAATGTTTAGAGGATAATCGCTAATGTCAGTAGAAGCATATTTTAAGCAAGTATCTCCTCCTTTATTAGAAAAATTCAAAAAATATCCAGATTTTTTTGAATTATTTGATGATGCTCAGTATTTACCTGACTCACATTTTTGGCAAGAATCAAATCTCGATTTAAATAATTCTGAAGATGCTGAATGGTTTGACGAAGCTACCAACTACGTACCGCAAACCTTGGAAAAATTAAAATATGAGCAGCCAAAAGAATTTGAAAAGCTCAAATCAGATATTCCTACAATGCTTGCAGAAGGTAAAAATTCCGAATTCGATATCGGCAAAAAATGGAACACCCTTCACTTTATTTTGACTGGTACCAATTACTCAATTCCCGTACCGTTTCTTATTGGTAAAAATAAACAAGATAAATTACCTTCGGTAAATGCCATCTTAGGAGGTAAAACAATAGATTATGAAACAGATAATGGACTGTTGCGATACCTAAGTGTCGATGAAGTCGCACAAGTTGCTGAAGCTTTATCAAAATTTTCTCAGACTCATTTTCGCGAGCGATTTACCTTGAAAGGTTTAGAAGATGGCTTTGATACTCTCTACGATGCTTATAAAAAGCTTTTAAATTACTACCAAAATGTGGCTTATCAAAAAGACGCTATGTTTTTATACTTTGGTTGATACGGAATAGTAGGGAGTAGTAAGTAGGGAGTAGGGAGTAGGGAGTAGGAAGTAGGAAGTAGGGAGTAGGAAGTAGGGAGTAGGGAGTAGGGAGTAGTAAGTAGGGAGTAGGGAGTAGGGAGTAGTAAGTAGGGAGTAGGGAGTAGTAAGTAGGGAGTAGTAAGTAGGGAGTAGGGAGTAGGGAGTAGTAAGTAGGGAGTAGGGAGTAGGGAGTAGGAAGTAGGGAATAGTAAGTTAATTATTCTTCTCCTTGTCTCCTTGTCTCCTTGTCTCCTTGTCTCCCCATCCAAAAATTAAAATATCCTATGCTTTTATAAGAAAAGATGTCCCCTGCGGAGTGTCAATGCGATAATTCGCAGAGGAAGCTTGTTAATTGAGAGGGATAGATGACACTTAAGCGGATATTTTTATTTTTACTTACCTTAGTAACTATTTTATTTTCTGGCTCCACTTTGATAGGAAGCTTGAATAAGCCTCAATTCCAAAGCGAGTTGGAGTTATACCAAACTAATATTGTATTGCTAGCAACTGATTGGCAACCTTCAGATGACGAGGAAAATTTGCAAAGTGCAAAAAAAGCCATACTGGGTGTAAAACCTCTTGATGGTGCATTGAAGCAATATCAAGACGCACGCGAGTCAGCGGAAAATAATTTAGAAAAGGCTCAAAGCCAATTAGCGCAACTACGCTCCGAATCAATTGATGTCATTCCTACATCGAAACCTCAGTCGGATATTCCTCCTGTTACTAATCTCTCTCCATTAGTAAAGCAAAAAAAATTACAGCAAACTTCCAATCGATTACAAGAATCGATCGCTGAATTAAATTTGCGTATAGGAATTATTCAAGCACGTCGAGGTGACAGCGATACAGCTATCGAAATTTGGCAGCAGGTACAAAAAAATTCAAGTATAAATCCTCAGCTTCGCGAAACGAGTCAAACTTTAATTAGACTTTGGGAAAAATCTCCTAAAGTTCCAGAAGATGCGGAATTATTAATTAAAGATAATCTTAAAGGTTGGTTTCGCTATAGCGCTCTCGAAAAAATATATCAAATTCAACAAAATTCAGAATATTTAAATAATCTTAAAATTATAGAGCAAAGAGCAGCTGAGGAAGCTTTACTCAAGTTAACAGCGATAGCTATTCTTCCTGTATTAGGAGGCTTTATTGGTATAGCATTGCTTATTTTCACTTTCGCACAGTGGATAATCAAAAGAAAAGAAGCGCTATTAGCTAGAAATGCCGAGTTATGTTGGGCAACTCCTTGGGATGGTGAAACAATTTTACAGGTTTTTGTTGTCGGCTTTTTCTTAGTTGGACAATTAATTATACCGTTGCTCTGGCAGTTTCTTCCTTTACCGCATCCTACTGCAAACGTCAGGCTTGAAGCATTATACATTTTACTTCGCTATATACTCCTGGCCAGTGCTTCTTTATTAGTTTTGTATTTGTCTATCAAACAATTTCTACCCCTTTCCGAAGATTGGTTTCGCTTTCGCTTGCGCGATGGCTGGCTGCTTTGGGGAATTGGCGGCTATTGCGCGGTAATACCAATTTTTGTCGCAGTTTCTTTGATTAATCAACAACTTTGGCAGGGGCAAGGTGGTAGCAATCCCCTATTACAAACAGTCTTGGAAAGTCAAGATAATCTGGCATTACTGATCTTTTTCTCTACCGCTGCCATCGCCGCACCATTATTTGAAGAATTTTTGTTTCGTGGATTTTTGCTTCCTTCTCTAACTCGGTACTTACCAGTATGGGGATCGATAATTGTTTCAAGCTTCTTTTTTGCTGCCGTTCATCTCAGTTTATCTGAAGTTCTACCCCTTACAGTACTGGGGATCGTACTTGGAGTGGTTTATACGCGATCGCGCAATCTTCTTGCTCCCATGCTTGTCCACAGTCTTTGGAATAGTGGCACGTTGCTAAGTCTATTCCTCTTAGGTAGTAGTACTAATTGACACCTTCATGTACTGTTGTCAGAATAAAAAATATCTGCATTAATTATGTGTAACAATTTTTCAATCAGTGTTCGCTATAGTGAGTGTAGATATTTTTCAGTTGAGAGCATAAATGCTTAACACGATTGCAAACTTAAAGGTTATGTTAAATATATAACTGATTATTTAACTAAGCATATAGTTATTTATTGATTAGTATCAGCCCTTGTAGGGATGCTGAGTATTTTCGATTATTTTAAAATTGAAAATACGAAGGGGCATTTTCTACGTAAATCAATAGAATTTCAGAGCGGGAATGCACAACAAACTCAGTTCTGTTTCTACGCATATAATTGAAAAGAGTGATTTCACTTGTCAAAGCTGCGAGCATACAGTATATCGGTAGTTGTAGTGCGCTTAATTAGTCCGGAATTTCTAATAACGGACTTGTACAACTGAATATTGCATCGTCATTGAATAGCAATTATTGCAGTTAATTATCAATGAGATATTTTCTGTTGTGAAATGACAGAATACGGCGATTTCAAATTCGCTTAAATCAATACATATAGAAAAATATTAGTCTCTTAAATCCAGGCAAAGTCAAAACATCGTTGGGGCTTTCTGACTTAGAGATTTATTGACTTCAGCAAACAGTAATTTTACTAGTTAGCAGTAGAACGTTATTGACTTATACTGCTAACAAAAAATAAGGTAGTTAATTTTATATTTTTATTCTTAAGGAGCAGCAATATGGCAAAACTCACTCCCTCTCACGCTACAAAACAATTACTAGCTGGTTATTGCGGAATTATTTTTGGAGCATTAGGTATTCATAAGTTTGTTCTCGGGTATGCTCCTGAAGGTTTAATTACTTTAATTGTTTCTTTAGTAGGTGGTTACTTCACCTACGGCTTGACTTTTATAGTTATGCAGCTTGTAGGTTTAATTGAAGGAATGATTTACCTGAATAAAGGGCACGACGATTTTGTCGGTACTTACTTTATGAATAAACAAGGCTGGTTCTAAAACCATATGCAAAGTATCGAAAAGCTTTTTTTTTGATAAATATTAAGGGTGCGTAATTGTCGCAGTTGTAATATTATCTTCACTTGTATTTTTGTTTGAATCTTAAGTTGAGTTATAAATTCGTTCCTAGCTATGAAATAACTGTATTTAACATATAAGCCAAAGCATACAGTTAGGATTTATGAATTATTGCCCAGTTTGCCTAAGTTATTGTTACAAGTAAACAACAAGTCCAAAAATAATTATATAACTAAATTCTCTGGCTAGAATATAGATATAATTATCGATAATTTAATAGAAAATAGAATTATTCTTTTAAATTATCTATGAAATAAATCTGAATAAACAACACAATATTTATATCCGGTACGGGCTGATGTTCAAACGTAAAAATATTACATTTATAATACTTACCTGCTTGGGTATGGGTTACTTCTTGGCAATGTCGAGCTTGTCAATAAATCCCTTCTTAAAAAGTCAAGCTGCGATGCTTCCAATACAGTTAAGTTTAGTTATTTACTTTATTTATCTGCGTTGGAATCGACACAAAGAATTTAGTTAAATATCCAGTTATAACAAAAATTTATACCCAAGATATTCGGTCATAAGTCTGGATTTAGCTTACCCTCGAAGTAGGGACAAAAATAATTTTATGTTCCTGAAGAAGGCATTTTTATTTTTATAGCGAATCCGAACATTTTTCATGCAACTGGTACCGAAACAAAACAAAACCGATCCAGCAGCAATCAAAAACAAAATTACCCTTGATGTTGAGGGAATGGTATGTGCTGGCTGCGTAAGAGCGGTAGAAAAACAATTGACGCAATTCCCAGGAGTTGATAATGCCTGTGTGAACCTAGCAACTGGGGTAGCAGTGGTAGACTCGGAGGAATTGACTATAGATGTTGATGCCTTAATCAAACAATTGACTACAGCAGGATTTCCCAGCAAACCCCGCAAGTCATTTGGAGAAACACATAGCGCTCAGGCTTTAAAGGAAGCTGAAGAGAAAAATCTTCAAGAAATGCAATCGGCTCGCAGGCAGTTGATAATTGCTGTACTGCTGCTGATATTTTCAGGAATCGGACATTTAAGCCATATTAGCGGCTTGACGCTGCCGCTTTTACAAAATATCTGGTTTCACTTTGGATTGGCGACAATTGCAATATTAATACCTGGTCGTCCCATTCTCATAGATGGTTGGTTGGGGTTGCGTCGAAATGCCCCCAACATGAACACTTTAGTTGCTTTAGGAACCGTTAGTGCATATGTTGCTAGCGTAGTCGCCTTAGTATTTCCCCAATTGGGCTGGGAATGTTTCTTTGACGAACCCGTGATGATATTAGGGTTTATTCTGTTGGGGCGTACTTTAGAGAAACGAGCTAGAAATCGCGCTTCTGCTTCATTTCAAGAATTATTATCTCTGAGGCCATCGATCGCCCGATTAATAGCCAAGCCCAATCAAAATAACAACAGTGCTCAAGCCGCAGAAATTGTTGAAATACCGGCAGAACAAGTTCATACTGGCGAATGGTTGCAAGTACTTCCAGGAGACAAAATCCCCGTAGATGGTGAAGTAGTAGAAGGGAAAACAACCGTTGATGAGTCGATGCTTACCGGAGAATCAGCACCAGTTCTTAAACGAATGGGAGATACCGTAAGTGCGGGAACCATTAACCAGTCGGGAACAATTATCATGCAAGCAACCCGTACTGGAAGCGATACAACAGTAGCACAAATTGTCGGTTTAGTAGAATCAGCGCAAATTCGTAAAGCACCAGTTCAGAGATTAGCCGATACTGTGGCTGGTTACTTCACTTACGGTGTATTAACTACCGCTTTACTAACATTTGTATTTTGGTATTTTATCGGCACTCATATCTGGCACGATATCGCTGCATCAACAGTTCTTAACTCGTCACCGCATTCGCAGCACCTTATCGGTTGGCAAGCGCAAACTCCGACTCATTACTCCCCGATTTTAATTAGTTTAAAATTGGCGATCGCCGTAATGGTTGTTGCTTGCCCCTGTGCTTTAGGACTTGCTACTCCTACAGCAATTTTAGTCGGAACTGCTATTGGTGCGGAACAAGGTTTATTAATTAAAGGGGGCGATGTTTTAGAAAAGGTACATCAATTAAAGACAATAGTCTTTGATAAAACTGGTACCTTAACAACAGGTAATCCGACTGTAACTGACTGCATTAGCATATCCGAGAAAAGTACGACTACTTCCTTAATTCAGCTAGCAGCAGCAGTGGAAAGCGGTAGCCAACATCCTTTAGCAAAAGCAATTCTAGACTCGGCAGCGGAACAAAAATTATCGATACCAGCAGCTACTGATTTTCATACAGAACCAGGTTTTGGCGTTTCTGCGGTAGTGAAAGAAACTACAGTACTTTTGGGCAGTTGGGAATGGCTAAATTTGAATAGCATTGATATTGATGAAACCATTCAAACACAAATTAAAACTTTAGGCAAAGCTGGTAAAACAGTAGTTGGTGTAGCAACTAACGGTGAAATAGCCGGATTAATTGCGGTTCGAGATACTATACGTGAAGATGCCCGTTCAACTGTAGAAAAACTTCGTTCTTTGGGCTTACGAATAATCTTGCTTAGTGGCGATACCCAAGAAGCCGCTTTAGCTACAGCAGAACAATTAGGATTAAATCCCGATGATGCCATAGCAGGTATTCCTCCAGCGAAAAAAGCAACAATTATCGAATCATTGCAAAATACCCATCCTAAATCTTTAGTCGCAATGGTAGGAGACGGGATTAACGATGCACCAGCTTTATCTCAAGCAGATGTAGGAATTTCCCTGCATTCGGGAACCGATGTAGCGATGGAAGCTGCGGAAATTGTGCTGATGCGAGATCAATTAAAGGATGTTGTAGAAGCTATTGCTCTTAGTCAAGCTACCTTCAATAAAATTCGTCAAAATTTATTTTGGGCATTTGCATACAATATATTCGGAATTCCTTTAGCTGCTGGTGTATTATTACCGAGCCTCGGTTTTATTCTGAATCCCGGAGGCGCTGCTGCTTTAATGGCCTTTAGTTCCGTTAGCGTAGTTACCAACTCCCTTCTGTTAAGAAGGTTTGACTTTAATTCCTAAAATCCTCCTTTGGAGGTATTATTTGCTAGCAAAAATATTCGTTTAGCTCATCTCAGGTTAAACTAGGTCAGTAGTATTGTGTTACGTTTCTCACATATAAATTGTAGAAACGCTATCTCAAGCTGCATAAATATTCCAGAGTGAAAATTCAGATTTTACTCAAGGATCGAAATCGATTTTATAGATCGCAGCTTCTGACCACTGAGGAATGATTCGATAATGGCAACAAACTATACCAAACGAATCTTGATTGCTGACAGTTCAACCGATTGTAGCAACGATAAGTCTATTAAGTCTATGGCAGTACAATCGAATGAAACTCATATCTTGATTATAGAAGACGACCAGGGGCGTAAAGAATTTTCTTTAGAAAACTCTCTTTATTCTATTGGTAGGGACCGTGAATGCGACATTCATTTGGTATCGCAATTTGTCTCGCGTCGTCATGCAACGTTAGTAAAACTACCAAGAGATGGTGATAATGATGAGCGATTTTATTACCGTATTGTAGATGGTGATGTCAAAGGCAAAGCTAGTTCCAACGGTTTGATGATTAACGGACGTAGCAAAATACCAGCCCACGATCTAAAAAATGAAGACGAGGTTGTATTCGGGCCGCAAGTACGCGCTATTTATTACCTGCTTCAAAGGGATGTGACTCAAACAGGGCAAACAGATGCTAGCGAATATGACATCACTTTAATAAATCCCAGTATGACTGAAGATACTGAGGATTAGAAAGTTGCCACTAACTTCTTGGAGGGGAATTTTTTAGGCACTGTTGGCATATTCCCCTCCTACATAAATTGCTATTTGAAATTACGAAGGTTGAATATCTTATACCAATTCTGTATGAGGCTGTGCTGAATCGCCCTCAGTCTGGAAGACTGGGGCTATCGAAACAAAGCCCGTCTGCACGGGCTGAATTAGGGGCATCTTTATAAAGAAATGGTATTAGAAGCTTGTACAGAAGGAATAAGAACTTTAGGTAGGTTATAGCTATAGTCTAAAAGATTCTTTTCTAATAACTGTTATTTTTAAAATAATGGCTATTTGTTGCGGCGAATTCACTATTGTATCCAGCCGCAACGAATGCCTAAACAATCAAAAAAAACAACTATCCGGCAAGAGTCTCAGTTAAATTCCAGTGACGGCAATCCTCAATTACTTGCTTCATAACTTCAAAAACTTGTCGGCAATGATTATCAACTTGGAGTGGTAGCTCCTCATTTTTAAACACCAAATTCATTTTGGTTTCTGTTTCAGTTGCCGTGCTTTTATCAATTAGTACCTCTATGGTGACAAATTTTGAGAAAGGAACGCTACCAGGAACCTCTCGCGCCAGAATATAATCGGATGTATAATATTGCACATCTAAATTACATTCTTGCAAAAGCTCTATAAACAGCGGTTGCAGATGGTCTATGGGAAGAGAAACAATATATGAACAGGTATAGCGAGCCATAGTAGCCCCACGCCTTATAATAATTTGTCCATCCTATAATACCTAACTAGGCAAAATCTAAGTAAATAGAATTCATTCACAGGTAAAATAGTGGTTTGGTGCAGGAAAAAAAAAGATGAAAGTCGCAATTACTGGAGCAACGGGATTTGTCGGTAGTCGTTTGGTAGAAAGACTGCTTCATCATGGTACGAAAATACTGGTACTAACCCGCGATACCGAACGCGCTCGAAAGGTTTTCCCAACTAATGCTTATCCTGATGTGGAAATTACTGCTTATACGCCAACAGATTCAGGTTCTTGGCAAAATGATATAGCTAGTTGTGAAGGTATAGTTAATCTCGCAGGGGCACCTATTAGCGAAGGACGTTGGACAACTGAACGCAAACAGGAAATTCTTAATAGTCGTAAGTTAACTACGCAAAAAATTGTTGAAGCTATTACCAAAAGCTCAACGAAACCAAAGGTATTGGTAAATGCTTCTGCGATTGGTTATTACGGTACCAGTGAAACCGCCACTTTTAATGAAAACAGTTCCTCTGGTAGCGATTTTCTGGCTTTAGTTTGTCAAGATTGGGAAGCAGAAGCTCAGAAAGTTACAGATAGCAACGTGCGGTTGGTAATTTTGCGATTTGGAATTGTATTGGGAATGGGTGGTGCGCTCGGTAAAATGATTACCCCATTCAAGCTATTTGCAGGTGGTCCTATAGGTAGTGGCGAACAGTGGTTTTCGTGGATTCACGTAGACGATATAGTCAGTTTAATCTTGCAAGCTCTAACTACACCAGAAATGTCAGGAATATATAATGCCACAGCGCCTCATCCCGTTCGCATGGCAGAATTATCGACAACGATGGGTGAAGTGATGAATCGTCCTTCCTGGCTACCCGTTCCAGCTTTCGCAATTGAAGCAATGTTAGGCGATGGTGCCGTAGTTGTTTTAGAAGGTCAAAAAGTTTCACCTCAACGCACTTTAGCAAGTGGTTTTACATACAATTACTCTGAATTAAAGCCAGCTTTAGAAGAAATCCTCAAGTAATTTTGGATTTTGGAAGGGAAAACTTTAGGTAATGATAATTTTGAATTTTGAATTAATTATTTTAAATTGTTTTAACCTAGTATAATTACTGGCGAGCTTCTAACTTACGGGAAATCCAGCTAATAATACCACTGAGAAGCGCACCAGCCATTAATACCCCTATTGCTGGAGTAAATAGGGGTTCCCATAGCTTGTACCATAAATCCAAACCTAGCGGTATTCCAGTACTACGACCAATTACTGCTACAGCAAACCAGGCAAAGCCGATCAATACAAGAAAAACATCAGCGACTAAAACTGTATTAAGTAAATTTAATAATTTATCTTTCATATATCGAATACCGAATAGGGAATTGAGAAAAAGTATGAAAAATCTGTGGATTAACTCCACAGATAAAAGCAAATCTTGTTTTACTTCGATTAGAATAGCCAGTTCTTAACTTTTTCCAAACTTTTCCAGTTTGGCTTTCTAGTTAAACCGTCTTCAATACTATTCTTGATTTCGTCTTGCCATTCTTCATTAACCATCATCAACTGTGAAGCAACCTCCACATGATCCCGCAAGCCTTTTTGACCTGTTTCCAGCATGGCTGTAGCCAGATTCACCCTTGCTTGGGGATCTTGGGGGTTTAACTTTACAGCCTTTAGTGCAGCTTTAGAAGCAAGCTTTGGTTTGCTATCGAGCATATATAGCCAAGACAAACAAGTCCACGCAGCACTGTTTTGAGGTGCGCGATCGCAAATGTCTTTGAAAACTGGAATCAATTCAGCGGCATCGGTTCCAGCTTTGTAACGTTCTAGAGCTTCATCAAATATAGATTCAACTGTTTGAGTCATAGTTAAACAAAAATCATTCCTCTTCTCAAAAGTCCTTTGTATTTAATAACTATTTACGAAAAAACACAAAGGACTTTTACCAATTTTCCTTAGACACCAAAGGATTTACCACAACCACAGGTGGTGTTAGCGTTGGGATTGGTAAACTGGAAACCTCCACCAATCAACGAATTGCTATAATCAAGCATCAAACCATAAAGATATAATAAACTTTTACGGTCGCAAACTATTTTAAAGCCATCGTAATCAAAGGTGTCGTCGTTCTCGTTAATTTTACCGGGTTCTTCAAAGTCCATCATGTAAGACATCCCTGAACAGCCACCTTGACGTACTCCTACCCGCAAACAAAGTTCTTTACCTTGTTGTTCTTGCAATAATTTAACTTGTTGCAATGCGGCTTCGCTTAGTAGAATTCCTTGCTTTTGAGTCTCAGTTGCTTGTGTCATCCGGTTTTATACTCCAATAATATGGTTTAACCATCGCGAATACGGCTCTAGCCCGTCAACTGTGAGCGGGAACTATAACAATTGTGTAGTTCCATCGACGGTTCGCAATCGCCATTTTTTGTTCTTGTATTCATTCTAGCGACATTGACCGAGCTAATAGATGTTTAAATTCCGATTAAAAAGTGTTGTAAATCGAGAGTTTATGTAATCGTTTGATTTTTTCTCGAATTTATAAAGGGGGCAGATAGAATAATTATTGCAGTATCCCTATGTGTTTTTATTCTAAAATTGAAAAACTCGGCATATATTGTAACTATTTTTGGAGTTCGGCTTTTGGGGAAGGCAACGTCTTCAAGCTTTTTAACATGGGAGAATAATTATAAATTTTTACCATTACCTCCTTCTCCTAAAAATAAAATTTGCACAGAATGCGCTCAAGTTAAAAAATCTACTCTATGACAAGTTTAAGTCGCTCTACCATTCGTCGTTTGAAGAAATTACCCCAAATTCCTTCTGTATGGGAAGGCGATCGCCGTCCATTTTCATCATCCACGAGCGGGGAAGATTCACAAGAGCAAAACGAATGCATTATCTGGGTTGACGCTCACGAGGGAGTTGTCCGCTCTATGGATGTTGTGAATTCCCAAGCTGGCCCAGAAGCGGTTGTTCGTACTTTGATGCGAGCAATAGAAAGTCCCCACAATCCAGCAAGACCAGCACGTCCTCAGAAAATTGTAGTTCAAGATCGGGAAATTCAATTTTATTTACGCGGAGTATTGCAGGATGTGGATATTGTTATCGATCGCATACCTGAATTACCGTTAATTGATGAGCTGTTTCGCGGTTTTTCAGAAGTTATTGACAATCAAATTCCCGATTTACCTCCGCAATACGCAAGTGTATTAAGAAATAAAGCTTTTGCTATTTGGAAATTAGCACCTTGGGAATTTTTAGAAGAACAGCAGATTTTATCGATAGAAATTAATAAATGGGATATTGGCACCCTGTATGCTTCAGTAATGGGGATGCTAGGTATGGAGTATGGAATTTTACTTTACCGTTCTGAAGAATCTCTTAAGTTTTTTCGTGCCACAGTTTTACAAGAAGACTCTTCACAAGAGTATTTAGAAGAAGCTTTTCTCAAACAAGATTGTTTATTTTTAACTTTTGAACGTGCGACGAGTGGTGATGGAGAAGACGATATATTTACCGATTTAGCTGATTACCCGTTATCGGAAATCAATCCTACTTTTGGCAACATTCATCCTCTCGAAGGCGTGCGATCTATTTTATATGAAGAAGAAGCCCTCATTTCGTTAGTGGCTTATTCCGCTTTATATCGCTTTATTCGCGACCAACGTGTCAAATTAAACAATGGCTTATTTCCATTCTTGAGCCATCGCTATCGTATATCTTTACCATCGTCTTTGGAATCAACAACCAAATCAGTATCAGTCAATGTCGCTACTCAAACGCAGTTAGCCTCAGAATTAGAGCAAATGTCAAGTTTTGAGGATGATGATGAGGAGATGATGCTCGATGCCTCATCTGCAAGTCTTTCGCTACGGGATGATTTAATACCGCAAGATTCTTTCCTTAGTTTGGGGATAATTTCATGGGAAATGTCGGAATATTTACAGGAAAAATCTAGGTATCATAAAGTGGGTGAAGTCGCGCAAGCTGGTGAAGGTTTACCAGTAATATTGGTTCAAACTTCCCGCCCAAAGGCAAAAACGATAATTGAATGCATTGAAAAAGACGGTGGACTTAATGCAATTTGTTTTAACCCTGGTGCAGATCCTTTTAATAATACTCATTACGACCTTGGTTTACTACAAACTCAAAATCAAGAACTATTCCTCTTTGGTGAATTTGAACATGACGATCCAGATCATGTAGAAGCGAGAAAAAAGTGGAATCAGCGCTGTAAATATACTAAGGGATATTGCGGTCTAATTATTGCCAAAGGATTAACGGGGGCTTCTCGTGGTAATCCACAGTTACGGGACATGATGGCTTTATTCGAGGCACGCTATTTATCACCCAAGGAATTAGGTGTTGGTACGCTTCAACTGATGCCTCAGCTATAATTCAATATCTCTCATCAAAGTTTTCAAATATTCGTAGAACTTCGGATCGTCTCCTTCAAAAATTTCCTTTCCCCCTCCAATGTAAGCCCTTGCAAGGTTATCCTTGGCGCAATTGAAATTTCCTAACTCAAATTGAGATTGTCCTAAGATTAAGTGAATATATGGATTTCCAATTGCATCTGGACAATGCATCGCTTGTTGAAGAACATCGCGTGCATTTTCATAGTCGCCTGACAACAAATAAGATTCTCCAATAGCGGTAAAAAGCCAAGTCGTTGCCTCATATACTTCTAAGGGATCTGGTGCTAGCTCTAGGGCTTCATAATAGCTATCAATTGCTTTTACAAACTCCTTCCGTTTTGCATAGTTATCTCCTTGTTTAGATAGTTCTAAAATTCTTGAGTAACTCAGATCGTCAATATCTGGATAAGATTGCCGATTATCTTCTATAGTCATAAATTGTCCTACCTATTTTTCTCTGAAAAATTATTTTAATTATATTATTTGTTTGTTATGAAAAGCTCATAATAGAGATGTCTAAAAAAAAATGAGATGCTAGAAGCCCGGTTTTTCAAAAAAGCCGGGTTTCTGTAATTTTAAAGAATGATTTAGGAATTCTATCAAAATAAATTTGTCTGCACAATAATTTTAGAATATGAATTGTTATCAATATAAAAGTATTCTGTTGCCAAAAAAATTATGAAAAAGAATAAATTATTACTTTATTTCAGCAGAATTTATATGTACGCGACCGTAAGCAAGATATTTAAGATTGGTACCTGGATTGCAGTGATTATAATATCGTTATCCATGCGTGAATGTTGTTAAGTCAGATCAAATATTTTAGGTATTTAGTATCATCTAAAAAAATATCCTACTTTTATTTAATGTAAAGATTTTTTATCTATCTATAATAATGTCAGGCATATAATCTTTATATTTTTGATCCCTAGCTTAAGTTTAAAGAGTTTACATAAGTATTGTAATTACTTCATAAAGAAAAATAAGAGCAAATATTTTTTATTTCATTAAAGATTAAGTAAAGAGAAATTTGATTTAAAAAAAATAGATATACAATCGAGAAATCAGTAAATTGATTGTTTTATAGAAAATATGTTTATAAATATTTATTTATATGTACAAATACTTAGAGAGTAATTCAAACTCATATAACAAGCCAATAAGTAATGGCACTATTGAATCATTGGGAATGCAATGGGCGAAAAAATATTTGCAGAACCTTAATGTTTATTTCCAAAATGGTGAATCTTCTGATACCCAATATTTAAATCAAGTAATGTCTCAAGCAGGACGAGAAATAACAGCGCAAAAACTAAAAAGATCGATGCAAAATGTTAGCCTACAAGCTTGGAACATAACTGAACAGGTGCTATCTAAGGAGGTAAAAACACATCGTATTAAACCTAAGACGATAGAAGCGTGGGAAATTGCAGGAGATTCTTTCAAAATCTATGAAAAAGCAATAGAAAATTACACGAATTTTGCGCCACCGCCCAAGTCATTTATGGTAATTGAGTTGGCAGCTAAAGAGGAATCGCTATCGTCTAGTGTTCCTTTAAAATATACCGAACAGCTTGCTCCTAATCAGTTAACAAAAGCGATTAGTTCTCCTCTAGGAGCCTTAAGACGGAAATATACGCAACAAAATCCTAAAGTAATCGGCTTTGTAAGTATGCAGTTTCACTTCACTAGCCAGATGCTGTTGCAGTTACTTTCTCATAGCGAGCAAAAATTACTTAGCAATTACTTTAAGGTAATTGATGACCGCTTATATATACCGTTGCAGCCTGTCTACACCGCAGCGGCTAAACTTGATTGCGAATATTTAGCTTTGAGTGCCGTACAGCATCTATTACCTACTAGCACTCATATCACTAAAAGTATTACTCAAAAAGTCATTAAGCTATATCTGACTTACCATTCCTATTCTGGTAACCTGAATCACAAAAAAGTGATTACTTCCAGTATCCGTGATGTGGAAATGTTTCCAGTCTACTTGTGGGTATGTGCTTTAGAAGGAAATGTTTATACCATTCAACAACAGGAATTATTCCCCTTATGTGTAATGCTTTATCCAATTTTAAAAGTAATTTGGGGAATAATTCTCCAAATGCTACATCTATTAGGAATTGCAATTAGCGAGCGCCTCAATACCAAACAAGCTAATACTTTAATGCCATATTTTCAAGATATGAAGGCATATGTTTTCTCAGCAAAGTATTTGGCGAAAATAATTATGGTGTGGAATTAAATGCTTATGACGAGAGAAAAAGTTATAAACCGTTATTTGCTTAACAGTAAATCTCTCAAATAAATTTATAAAATTTACTTCTATCGTCCAACTGTATGAAAGCTTAGTTTACTTTGCCTTAAGTCGTTAAGCAATCTACCTCAACGTTCGTCACCAAACTAATTGATAATAAATGATGATATCGATATTCCGTTGCTTTCACGGACAATACAAGGACATTAAACTTTACTTCTTGTACTAGCAAAAATCCTTGTTTACTTTTAGCAACTTTGATAGGATTATCGCTCTCATTATTTATTTGGATTCCTTTCATGATGTCAATATACAGCAGATAACACCACAAAATGACCAATAAGAAATGGGCTGTAAAACGTATAACAGTAAATCTTGCGGCACAAGAAGCAGACAAACTGGAAAAATATTGCCAGCAAACTGGCAGGGCCTGCTACGGATGTAATTAGAGAATTAATCCGAGGCTTATCAGTTTCGGTTGAAAGTAAAGATTTAGCAGGGTAAAAACTTATGTAGAAGATCGAAAATTAGAAAACCAGCAAATTTAAACCAGCAAATTTGTTAAAACCCAGAGCAAAATAAACAGTATTTTCTAGCCCGAAAGTTTTATAAAAGGCAAATTCGGGCACTAATTCAGTTACAATCTGTAAAAGATACTGAATATAGAAAAACGGAATGCGTGTTGCAATCGTAGGTGCGGGACTAGCCGGTTTATCATGTGCTGTAGATTTAGCCGATGCCGGTTGTGAAATCCAGATTTTCGAGTCTCGCCCATTTATCGGTGGGAAAGTTGGTAGTTGGATTGACAAAGATGGCAATCATATGGAAATGGGGTTGCACGTATTTTTCGGGTGCTACTATCAACTATTTGATTTGATGAAAAAGGTGGGTGCATTTGAAAATCTACGTCCTAAAGAGCATATTCATAACTTTATAAACCGGGGTGGACGAACTGGTGCTTTAGACTTTCGTTTCCTTACTGGTGCCCCCTTCAATGGATTAAAAGCTTTCTTCACTACTTCTCAGCTGTCATTGCAGGATAAGCTCCAAAATTCTCTTGCATTGGCAACAAGCCCGGTTGTACGAGGTTTAGTTGACTTTGACGGTGCAATGAAAACTATCCGCGACTTAGATAAAGTTAGCTTCGCGGATTGGTTTCGCAGTCACGGTGGTAATAACGGAAGTATCGAACGGATGTGGAACCCCATTGCTTACGCTTTGGGTTTTATTGATTGTGAAAATATGTCAGCCCGCTGCATGCTGACAATATTCCAGCTATTTGCGGCAAGAACCGAAGCTTCACAATTACGGATGCTCGAAGGTTCTCCCCAAGAATATCTGCACCAGCCAATTTTGAATTATTTACAAGCTAGGGGAACCCAAATTCATACTCGTCGGCAAGTTCGACAAGTGAAATTTACAGAACAAGAAGGGATAACCACAGTAGATGGATTAGTAATTGCAAATGGCGATCGGGAAGAACTTATAAACGCCGATGCTTATATTGCAGCTTGTGACGTGCCTGGAATTACTCGTTTGTTACCTTCCCATTGGCGTAAATGGTCTGAGTTTGACAACATTTACAAATTAGATGCCGTACCTGTTGCGACAGTGCAGTTGCGCTTTGATGGTTGGGTAACAGAAATGAAGGATGCTGAAAAACGCTCTTCATTACAGCAGGCTGCGGGTATCGACAATTTACTATATACTCCCGATGCGGACTTTTCTTGCTTTGCCGATTTGGCGTTAACTAGCCCTTCCGATTATTACCGCGAAGGAAGCGGTTCTTTAATGCAACTGGTACTAACACCAGGAGATCCTTTTATTAAGAAAAGTAACGAAGAAATAGCCAAACACGTATTAGCCCAGGTACATGAATTGTTCCCTTCATCACGTGAGTTGAATATGACCTGGTATAGTGTCGTTAAACTTGCTCAATCCTTATATCGAGAAGCGCCGGGAATGGATGTTTATCGTCCATCGCAAAAAACCCCGGTAGAAAATTTCTTTCTTGCGGGTAGTTACACTCAGCAAGATTATATCGATAGTATGGAAGGTGCAACAATTTCGGGAAGGCGTGCTGCAAAGGTTGTTTTGGAAACCGTGAAAAAATAAACAGGGAGTAGGGAGAAGAGGTGAAAATAATAAAAAAACTATTTAGATATAAACGCTTAAAAGACGTGAAGCAAAAAACTAGGATAACAAAAAAGAATGGCTAACTGGCTGGAGCATACCGTACAAGTAGAGGTAGACGCTCCTATAGATGTAGTATGGGGTATGTGGGCGGATTTAGAGCAAATGCCTCGCTGGATGAAATGGATTGATTCGGTAACCGTTCTTGAAGACAATCCAGAATTATCCCTATGGAAATTAGATACTGGTGGATTTAACTTTAGTTGGCGATCGCGAATTCTTAAGGTAGTTGAGCATCAAATAATTCAATGGGAATCAGTTGATGGTTTACCGAATAGAGGAGCGATAAGATTTTACGACCGTCAAAATAGCAGTATTGTCAAATTAACTGTTGGTTACGCCATACCCGGTATTATTGGTAAATTAATGGATAATCTATTTTTAGGACGAGTGGTAGAGTCAACCCTGCAAGAAAACTTGCAAAGGTTTAAGGAATACGCTCAAACTGGGGTTAGTCCTCTTGAATAGCTAAAAGCCGATTACCAAGTCGGATCGCTGAATATATTAATTGTCAATTCTTCTTTTCCTGCTGGTACGGAACTAATGCAAGCGCGGATAATGTCTCCATCTTTAACTTCTACCGTGCAAGCGTGGCACGAACCCATTAAACAACCCGTAGGAATCAACACTCCTGCTCTATCGGCGACATCGAGTAAAGCTTCCCCGACTTCGGCATCAATTTGAACGTCATCTGGTAAAAAGTTAACTTTAACACTCATGTTTTTATTGGTTGGTTGATAGTAGTTAGTTGTTAGTAGTTAGTGGTTAGTTGTTAGTTGTTAGTTGAACGAAAACAAAGTCTGATAAATCAGATTGGGTATAACTTATAGTCCGTTTTAAGGTACGCCGGTATATCAGCCTTGAAATTGATTTCTCTGCGTTCACGCGGAGCGTGCGGGCTAGAAAGCCTCCGGCTTACAAGGTAGAAATGTGGGCTTAACGACAATGGTGCAAGATGTAAGTTTAACTGCCTTCGCGATGTATTACTTTAATTCTACTAACCACTAACCACTAACTACTAACCACATTCCTAAGATAACAAAACACTTAAGTCTAAATAGCGTTCTACATTTACAGCTAAAGAATCTAATAATTTTTCTCTTTGTTCGCGGTAGTTAGGAACACCTGTAGGTAGAGATTTCAAACCACGTTGCTGACGCAGACGATTTAACCAAGCGCGTCGCCAGGGACCGTTATCAAACATACCGTGAAGATAGGTACCCCATACGGATTGACACTTATCCACTAAACCTAAATTAACATCGTCAAATAAAGCCTCAAAACCTTGAGCGGCGGGACCTTGTGTTTCAATTCGCGAACGTCCTTGATGAATTTCAAAGCCGTGAACTGGTAAGCCTGCTTGAGGAAAATTAGAGGTTACTTGTCGCTGTCGAGCAATTTTTTGTCCTGTAATTACGCTTTTAACAGGTAGTAATCCCAAACCTCCAAATCTACCAGCCTGCCCTTCTATCCCCTCTGGATCGGCTATCATCTGACCTAAAATTTGAAACCCACCACAGATTCCTAATACCGTACCGCCAGCAGCAGCATAATTTTGAATTTGTTCGGCCATTCCCGTTCTTTGCAGTAGCAATAAGTCAGGTATTGTCGTTTTTGTACCTGGGAGAATTACCGCATCTGGATGTCCTAACTCATGCTTTGGACTTAGGTATTTAACTCCAACGCTAGGTTCTGATTCGAGAGGATCGAAATCAGTAAAATTGGCTATGCGCGGTAATTTAACTACTGAAATATTTAGTTCGCCATTAAATTTACGGGGTTTTCTTTCCAGCAAATCGAGCGAATCTTCAGCAGGAAATACTTGTTCTAAGTAAGGGATAACTCCTACAACCGGAATCCCAGTCCTTTCTTCCAACCATTTAATTCCCGGTTCCAATATCGAACGCTGTCCCCGGAATTTATTAATGACGATACCCTTTATCAAAGCTCTTTCGTCTGGCTCTAATAATTCTAAAGTACCTACGACGTGAGCGAATGCTCCACCACGTTCTATGTCAACTACTAATAGAGTCATAGCATTTAAATGCTTGGCAACTCTCATATTAGTTAAGTCGCGGTGTTTGAGATTGATTTCCGCAGGGCTGCCAGCACCTTCGCAAACTAATAAATCAAATTCCGTTCCTAAATTATGTAAGGATTCTTCAATAGCTCGCCATCCCAATTCAAAATATTGCTCGTAATAATCTGTAGCACTTACTTTTCCTACAGCCTTACCCTTAATAATTACTTGGGAAGTCATATCTCCTTGGGGTTTGAGCAGAACTGGGTTCATTTCTATCCAAGGTACTACTCCCGCAGCCCAAGCTTGTACTGCTTGTGCATAGCCAATTTCTCCACCATTGGCCGTAACATAAGCATTGTTCGCCATATTTTGACCTTTAAAGGGAGCCACTCGCCAACCGCGCCGTGATAATATACGACATATTGCAGCGCATAGAAGTGATTTTCCCGCGTGGGATGTTGTTCCCACTACCATAATTGATTTCATAATTAGCTATTATTTATTCTTTATCGGACTTATTGAGTTAAAAGATGAAGCCAGGGAAAATGCCATTGGCGACTTCGTGGTTGATAGCACCATTACTCCGCCGTAGAATCCCCGTGCTTATAAAGGTGGGTTTATGTTCCCGCTTATAAACACTTCATAAAGGGAGCATCAGCTTCAGTATTTATTGTTCCCTTATTAACCTTACTCCTAACTTTCCCGCACTTAATTCATTAAAAAATTTAAAATTGATTCAAAAAGGTAATCTAAATACACGGGTTAATGCATTCAAAAGGCGATCGCCGAATGTTGGAGCAGCCCAAGCATTAAACTCGGAGCTTTCTACGAGTTGACGACCTAAAGGAGTTAGTCTAAAGCTATCTGTAATCCCTTGCCCGTCAACTTCGCGTCGTAGCAAACCGACTTCAATCAACCATACTAAAGCGTTATCTGCTGCTAATTCAGATAAAGAACGTTTTGTATAGTTGTTTTTTAGACCGTTTGACTCAGAAATTTCACTCATAGCGACACGTTGTGAAAGCATCTGTTCAAATAAGCTTAACTTAAAAGGAGAACATCTCAACGCTCGGGAAGCTCGTTTTTGCGTAGAATAGCTATAGGTAAAACTTTTTTGAGTCTGTGATTTAACAGCAGCCATTTTGGATATATTGATATTGCTTTAAGTTACTATTTTAATAGTAATATTTTTAAAATTTGCACAAAATTCTTTAATTAAAACTATATTAGGCGACTAGAGGATATGTTTTGTTGTAAGGTCATTCCTGTTCCGCTAAAAGATTACCTATAACAAAACCGCACATGGTAGTGAAGAGTGCAGAAAAGAAATCTCTAAGAGTAATTTGTTAAGACATAGCGCGTATAGGAAAGTAAAGTCCCTTTTTGCCCCTAACTGTATTCTAGTGGTTAAATTTACACAACAAATACTCCTTCAAAGCTTGTTTTTCGGGAGCATTGCAAATTTTAAAGTTCGTAGTGCAAGCAAGATGCTCGCTCGATACATATAGCGAGCAAGATGCTCGCACTGCAATATATTTTTTAAAAATTGGAGTAGTTCCTATTTTTATCTACAAGATATATATAATATTGCTCTTCAGCAACTATACTTTTGCTAAATTCACCTATGGGAGTAATATTTAATCGATCGCTTTTGATATTAAGTGGATAGCCTAAAATTAAAATATTTTCTCTCGAACCCTCTTTAATTACATCATTTATCTTATTAATTAATTGCGATTGATTTTTTACGAATTTGAGTTGAGGATTATTAAAAAAGCTTCCTAATTGGTCGTATGCGACATAATATATTTTTTTGTCTAAGTAAGCGGAAATTGGCGATACTATTGTATCCTTGTCACCAATAATAAACTTTTCACTCAATTGTTCTTTTTGAATAAACTCTGCTGCCACCTTACTTTTAGAAAACGGATAAATTAAATCCATACTATAAGCATATAAACCCGACAGCATCTGAATTAATAAAATAGCTGTAATAATTTTTTTCTGCGATTTTTTAAAATAAGCACTAATTTTTTGTAAATTTCTAGGAACATCATAGGCTTTATCTGAAAACTTACTAATCCATATGCAAGCTAAAAATAGGATAAACAAATTACCATGATGTCTTAAAGTTCCCTGCCATTTCAACCAGGTAAACAAAATTATTGTAAAATTACCGGATAAATAGAAAAACAGTACTATTGGCTTGTCAACAAATAAAATTATTGAGAAAATTAGCAGAAACAGAGAGGCAAATGAGACTAATAATTGCAGAAAACTAGAAATAGAAGCGAAATTTTGACTCCAGAAATGATATTCAAAAAAATTAGGTATTGGCATATAGCTGTACCAAATTGCTCTCAGACTATATCCCAAGCGTCTTAACATAGTTAATAGGAAGTCAAATTTAGATACAACTGTTTCTTCTCCTATTCCTCCTATATTGTCATTTATGTCTTTAGCAGTATCTTGTATCGCAAGTGGAGCTAATTGAAAAAATGATAAGCCTATACCTAAAAATAAAACGATCAGACCTATTTTTAATTTTTTTATTTGTCTGCGATTTAACTGGGATTTGTCTATTCTATATATTCTAATCGTATCAATAATTAAAGTAGCGCTTGAGCATAGACAAATTAGCAAACCGTAGACATTTGTATTTGCCAGAAGTGCTAAGCTTGAAAATAAAAGTATGTAATTTCTATTCTTACGAGTAAATAAATAGCAGAATATAAAAACTAACAATAATGCTAAGCTATAATTTCTACTAATAAGATTATATTCAAAGAAAGGAAAATAGCTAAAAGTAAATAGGGATTTTTGTAAAATATTAAAAGGTGATAATTTAACAAAAATCCATACAATAGCAGTTGCAATAAGTATATGAAAAAACTGCATTGCAAAAGGATTGTGAGTAAATTTAGTAATTATAAATAAACATAAGTGCCACAGTCCTGGATGCCCCTCAAATTTCAAATTCTCATATAAGTCAGTTAAAGTTGAAGAATCTCTTGCAATCAACCATGCTTGAGTTTCATCGCGCCACATCTCATGATTGAGGATGCCGACAAAACTAAGAACGAAGAACACTAAAACAAGACAGTTAGAGTAAGTAATATATTTTGATAAAAAGCCATTATCTTGATTAAGCCGTTTTTTAGTAGTTACCATCGCCTGTTTAAACCGATTTTAGATTAATTGTTTGTTTGATGAGTTCTTTCCCAGAAAAAGCCTGCGACACCGGCAAGTTGCGAAACAAATAATAATGCAGAGACTAATACCTTTGGCTGAACTGTTGGTTGCGATAGAGGATATTTTAATAAATTTAAATAAAATGATATTGGCTCAACTTTAATTTCCGTATGAGCGCGTTTAGCACGTACTTGATGAAAACAGAAAGCACCACGTCCGTAAAAAAAGTGCTGTCGCCAATAGCTTGATAATGTCAAGTTATGAGCATGATATACCTGAACTTCTGGCGCGTAAACCATTTTGTTTCCATATTGCAGCCAGCGATCGCAAAATTCCCGATCTTCTGCTGCTGCCCGAGGATAAGTTGTATCAAAGCCTCCGATTTGATTAAAACGTTCTGTTGATATAGCAATATTATTGGAAGCAAAGAAGGTTGCTTTCTGGGGGTTAGCGTTGTAATAGCTGTAGAGATAGTTGATTAATTCTTGAGATGCAGTAGAAAAAGGATTATCAGAAAGTATGTTGATTGTTTTTCCTCCAATCAAACAATCTGCTGATGCTTCAAAGCAAGCAGCTATTTGATTTAACCAGTCTGGTGCGGGTTTACAGTCATCGTCGGTAAAAGCTAAAAAATCCCCTTTTGCTTGTTTCGCACCTGTATTACGAGCAGTTGCTGGGCCTTGATTTTCTTGTTTGAGCAGTATAATTTCTAAATAATTATTAAAACTTTCCACTACTGGTTCAAGTGACATTTTACTACCATCATCAACTACTATCACTTCAAAGCGATCTGTAGGGTATTCTAATTGAGTCAAAGATTCAAGACAGTCTCTTAGTCTTTCGGGACGGTTATAGGTTGGAATAACGATGGAAATAAATGGTGTTTGCGGTTTCATTGTCTTCAAAATACAAAATATAGAAGTATTTGATAACAGAAATTTCAAAACTAAAATTATGAGCCAGTTTATAGAGTAGTTCCAATTTTAGTTGTCCTAATTGGTCAGCAATAAGTTGAATTACGAATCACTTATTAAATTAATTTATGTCTCTTCAAAGGTATACCCTTCTAAAAAAGGAAATAGCTTGATTTTACTTTCAACTTTTTGGCGTAAAACCTTGTCCCATTCCACCTTATGTCTACTTTTACGCGGAGAATCAAAAACAATGCCCGAACAAGCTTCTAGATATTCCTGTGAGGCTTCCAAACTCAGCCAAGTACATAAATATCGTAATTGTTCAACAGGTTTTTGCACAAATGCTTCGTGATACAAGTCAAAAACTTCAGTTTGATTTACTCGTGTTTTAACGTCTTTCACTGCTTCGCAGACTCGGAAATACCTTGCAATCGCTGCTTCTAGATCGGAAGCACTGAGATTAGTGTTACCTTCTGCCATCCGAATTGCCATTGTTGTAATGTTGTCAAAGGGGTTACGAATCACATGAACAAAGCGAATCGGGACTTGTACCGTATTCCGCATTCGCTCTAGCAACCAAGGATCGGCAGCAAGACGGCAAACACTATCTTCTCCATGCTTATCTCCAATCACACGGATATTTTGATAACTACCTTGCCACTGATTTGGAACATCGTATTTATAATTACCTCGACGTTGTTGAGAGTGTCCTTTTATCTGAGTGTTTTGCAGTAGTAAGTGGTAAAGTCTTAGTCGGTCATAACCTACATATATGTATTTCATAACTCCTTGCTCGTGTGCCATCACAACGTTAGGATGTGCATCCAGCAAAGCAGCAATGAGACTGTGACCGCTACGAGAATAACCAATAAAAGTACAAAATGTTTCTATATTTTGAAATAAACTAGTTTGTTTGCGACTCTCTTGCGTAGTAGATAAGTAAGTCCACGCCAAATCCAAAGCCATCTGTAGTTTCTGTTGAGTTTTCATCACAATAATTCGTTTATATTTATATTTGTATTTTTATAGTTCTTCTTTTCGTTTAATCTTTGCGTCCTAAGCGCAGTACCTGCAAGTTTTTCAATGACTCGCTTAATGCTTGTTGACCGCCAGGAAGAACAATCCAAATTAGAATATAGGCAAGTGCAAAAATAGTTAATCCTCCCAATAACTCTAGGAAAACGTTCTCCCTACCGTGTAAAATTGGACGGCTAACGAACAAAATCGCGGCGGCTACCAAAGAAGCAAATGCAGGCCGCCAGACAACTCCCCAGAAATCTTTTACAGATAGAGGTAGCGTTTTCAAACAAAAGGCAATCGAAGGATAAGTAATCAAGCAAGTACCTAAAGTAAAGCCCATAGCTACACCGTAAGCTTTCCATTTAGCACCTATCGCAACAGCCAATATCATAACCGGGGTAGAAATCAAACCCCACCGGAATTGACGTTGAGTTTGACCTCCGGACAAATAAAGCCACTTTGTAACTCGGTTCATACTGCCTACAAAAACAGCGATCGCTAATAGTTGAAACAGAGGTACTGCATCTAGCCATTGATTTCCCAATAAAACTAGAATTACATTGCGGGCTTCGACAAAGGAAAACGCAAGTGCTGGCATACACAAGGCAAACAGTGGCAACATTGCTTTTTTACAGTAAGCGCGGTACATATTTGGGTCTTTTTGGGCACGGCTCAAGCTAGATACAGCTACATCAAAAAGAGGAATATAAACTTTATCAAAGGGGAAATAAGCCCAACGTTGAGCAACAGAATAAAGACCAAGGGATGCTGCACCGCTGAAGTAACCAATTAAAATTTGGTCGAGTTGCGTACCCACACGATTAATAAAACGAAATCCCGTCAAATGTACGCCGTAGGAAATCATTGAACGCAGGTTAGTATCTAGATTAGAATTTATGACATATTTAGCAGGTCGCCAACCGCAAACTAACCAAAAAGATACACTTTGAGTAAGCTGCATTACAACTACCTGAAGTACTAATGCCCAGTAACCTGCACGAAAAAAAGCTGCTGTAATTGCTACCGTTGCTCCTGCAAAAATTGCCCCCATCTCAATTAGAGTAAGTGCGCCAAAGCGCATCTGTCGCTTCAGCAAAGATTCATGCTGGACTGCTAAACATAAACCAAGAATTCCAACAGCCATAGCCACTGTAATTCCTATGACGCGCAATTCACTATAAAACCAAGCTAAAACAGGAGCCATCAGCAGCATAAATGTTACTACCACAGCGTTGATTTTTAGTGACAACCAAAAAAGAGCGCTGACTTGCTCATGCTCTAAGCCTTCTTGTTGAATTAATGCTGTTTCCAATCCAAAGTTTCTTAAACTATTAATTATCACAATCAACGGCGTTACCATTGCCAGCAGACCAAAATCAGCAGGGTTAAGTAAGCGGGCTAACACAACGGTAGAGCCGATACCGATGGTAAGTTTAATGGGTTGAGCAGCAAACGTGATAAAACCAGACTGTAATGCTCGCTTTTTTAAATCGTTACTAAGAGAATTAGTATCAATATACTTATTAGGATTAGAATTCACATTGTGATTATTTGAGGAAGGGTCGCGGCTCATAGATAATGGTTTGTGGTTAATAAAAAGAGATAAAATTATTTATGGTTCGAGTTTGCTTATGTAGGAAAATTAATTGTGTTTCGACCCTCGATAATAGTTTGGACAATCACTTGTAATCAAATGCAAATAAGCAGAGGTTCTTCACGAAATTATTGAGTTTGATTTTATTTTAATATTTTCAACCAATCTAACTTTTAATTTTTTGATTTCGTTTAAATCTTAGAAAGTATAGACTTTGACTCAAAATATCAAAATATGAATGAAACTTTTATATGATTTTTCAACTGAGAAAAAGTACAGAGTCAACATCTTAATTCGCCACTGTATCTATAAAAAAATTGTGTTTTAAGAAAAAACTTTTTTCATCGGTGAAGCAATGCGAGCAAGAGTATGTAATGGATGGACTCGTAATGCCCAAGCCACGCTTTTAAAAGCTGCCTGTTTTTGCCCTAGCTTATATGAGGTAAGAGCATGATTATAAATAAAATCGGAGAACATTTTCGGGTGAGCAAGGAAAAGAGTTTTATGCTTATGTATTAAACGGTGAAAGTCAGGTTGACGGAGAACGGGGTTTTGAGAAAGCCGCGCACCCGAGTGCTTAAGCTGGCGGTAAGTAACGATTGGTAAACCAATAATTGAGCAGACTGCGTTTAGTCGGAAAAACATTTCTGTGTGTTCGCGGGAGCCAAACGACTCGTCATATCCTCCAATCTCTAAAAGTAGTTGACGCTCGACCACTAAAGTTTGTTTAGAAAAAAATGATTGTCCGGGTTCAATTTCTTCCAGGTGAAAGTTGCAGCCTCGCCGCAAAGTAGGAGGTAAATGGGTTGCAAGCTTTTTACCATCGCTACTAACCATTTCTAGCCCAGAAATTACTGCTACAGGTGGGGGTAGTTTTGTTTCTTTAAGTGCATTGAGTGATAATTTTGCCATATCGGGTAGCAACCAATCGTCATCATCAAGGAATGTAAGCCAGCGTCCTCTCGCTGCCTTAGCTCCGGCATTACGAGTGGCAGAAATACCTTTATGTTCTGGCAACCTAACTATTTTAAGTTGAGGATGTTCTGGTAAATCTATTGTTTCTGTGGAAGCATCATCAACCACAATTACCTCAAAATCACTCATTGTCTGAGCTAAAGCACTTTTTACCGCACCCTGTAAAAGTAGAGGACGATTATAAGTAGGAATAATAATACTTAGTAGTGGCTCGTTCATATTTGCTAATTGGCATTGATATTTTAATTGTTAGCCTCAATTTTTCGAGCAATTTCTAAACCTTGTTTAGTTAGCTTCAGATTTTGATAAATTTCCATAAACCTTTCTACAAAGGCTGTTTCACTGAAATGCATCTGGGCACGCAAACGCCCTTCTTGACCCATTTTTTCTGCTAAATCGCGGTTGCTTAAAAGTTCCACCAATCTATTAGCTAAAGGTTCTACTTCCCCTGGTGGAACTGAAAATCCGGTTTTTCCATCTAAAACTATTTCCCCCAAACCACCTGAAGAAGAAGCTATTACCGCAGTACCGCGCATCATTGCTTCTGCGGCCACGATTCCAAAAGGTTCTGCCCACCGGGAGGGAACAACCTGTACCCATGCTGAAGAAAATTGTTTTTCCATCTGGTCGCGAGAAAGATGACCGAGGAATTTTACCCGTTCGTTTAGCCCTAATTCATCAGTTAAGGAAAGCAAGTATTTATCTTCGTTACCTTTACCTGCTATCAATAGGTGCGCTTGCGGAATCTGCTTTTGCACCTCAGCAAATGCTTTTAATAGTATATCTACGCCTTTAAACCGAGCCAATTGTCCTGCATAGGCTACTGTAGGTAACGAAGTTAAAGGTGGACGCGAAGGACTTTGAGGAACTCCGTTCCATACCACGGTATCTGATTCAATTCCTTCAGCTTTTAAGCGCTCCTGGACTGAAAAGCTGTTGGACACAACCACATCAAATACATCTCTCCATTTATCCCACAATTTCATTTGCAGCATTAGCGGTAGCCAATCATGAATTGGTAAACAACCTTGCTGCAAACAAGCTAAACCCGTTGGGTATTCGCAGCTTGTTTTATCTGGTAACATTTTTGTTCCAATCGGACAAATTGGACGGTACCAAGCAACATGAAAAATGCTTGGTATATTCCGTAGTAGTGGCAATATTAAAGGAGATAGTTGTGTCAGACATACGCGAACGTGGACTATATCCGGTTGCCATTCTTGAATAACTTGATGCAACTTACGAGCGGCCCCAAGGATTCGCAGATTGCAATAAAGTACGAAAACTAGAAGTAGTACCGAAGCATTCATAGTCAGCAATACTTTGGGTTTCTCCTTTACGAGCAGAAGTAGAAAATAGACGCGCATCATACCTGCGTGCGGTTAAACCTTTTTTCAAGGCCAACATCATCATCTCCGCTCCACCCGTTAAGGTCGCATAATCATTAACGAGCAAAATTTTCATTTTTTATCTCTGTAGTAGCGCTTGCACCACGATTTTGCCATAGAGATTCGGGGGAGGTCGAATCATTATTTAATCGAGTATCTCTGGCATAACGAGCAGTAAGATAGCGATTTAATAATTTTTCTACTGGTGCAAATAAACCGTACAGCAGCACTTTCTGTATAAACTCGTTTTGAATCCCAAAAGTTAAAATATTAACAATAGGCATCAAGATTGTATTTCTACGTCTCCAACCCAAAGCTTTATATTTGTGCTGAAAATATCCATCTTCAGCTAGATTCCATTTCTCGCGCAGCTTTGCCAAACTCTTCAATTCCCAAGCATCGCTCCAGCGCAACATATAATAATGTAGGTCGCTGAATCTCACGGGAGATGTGGGAACATATGTTACCACACTTGTAGGTTCAAAGTAGACAGTATATCCAGATTGGGCAACGTTCATACAAAAGTCCACATGTTCTTTTGTATTCAGCATTTGTTCGTCAAGCATTCCTAAGTGTTGGAACATTTCTGTCCGAACCAACATACAGTGAAACTCGCAAAGCTCGGTTTCTGTACGCTCTAATTTGACTCGTGGGTCTGTAACTTGTTTTCCTTGCTTATACATTTTCTCACGTAAGCGTCGCCGACCTTTAGCATCGACAACAATATGTGACTCCCCACCAGCAAAGTGGATTTCTTCATGTATTGGCAAATATTGACACATTAAAGGGCCAACAACCGTAGCTTCCGTTTCTTCGGAACAATCAATCAAAGCTTTGAGCCATCCAGAAGCAGGAATAATATCGTTATCGACAAAAGCGACATATTTGGTATCTACTTCTGCTAAACCAATATTTCTAGCGTGGTTGGGAATTAAGTAATAGTCTGTACGAATCAGCTTAAAACCTTTTTCTTGCGCTTGATTTTGCAAATACTCGCTTATATCTTTCGGAGAATTCCCATCTATATATATTAATTTGAATGGAACTTGAGTATTTTCATAAATACTTTCTAACGACTCGCGAGTATAGCTAAAACGTTCGCGAGGGGAAACAATAATTGTTACTTGAGGTTCGTTCATAGCTGATGAAATTTCAAAAATAAGGCTTGAATAAATTGACTAATAGGGAACAGAAGAAGACGATGTTAGTTATTATTGCTAGCTTTTTAACGTAAACAGGACTTACGGTATTGTCACAAATGGTTGATGGTGCGTGACGCTACAAACCTTATTGCTGTCAGGACAGAAAATATAAGCGTACACTTTCTGTTCCCTGTTCCTTCCCTATTTACTATTTTTAGAAGCTACAGCAGTCAGATCGTTGTCGTCTTCTGATGAAGCAACTTCCTTCCATTCTTCTTTGGTAAAGTCTTCGTGATATGAACGTTCAACATTCACGTTCCACAAATCGTGTTTCTCTCCTAACAGATTCTTTGCTGCTAATAATGCTGTAAGCATCGAATGGTCTTGGTTATTATAACGATGCATTCCATTTCGACCGCTAGTTTGCAAATTTTCAAATCCTTGCAAATAATTTTGAATTACGTCTAAATGCTGGCGATAATCACGGTCGTAGACTGGATAGGCTTTTGGTTGACGAATTACAACTCCGTCTTCTACAACTGCGTCTCCAGCTAATCCTAAAGCTTTTAATTCTTTTGTTGCCAATTCGATTAATTCTTCATCTGTCTTCGACCATAAAGAATCACCAATATTAGCAAAATATTCCATACCCAAACAAGTTTTACTCGAATCGGGAACCATTTCGGCGCTCCAATTCTTAAAATTTTGAATCCGCCCTACTTTAACTTTTGGAGAGTGAATATAAATCCAGTTATCGGGGAATAAATCTGGTGCATCTACAATCAACGACACAATCAGAAAATCGCGATATTTCAGACCATTTGCAGCTTGTAATACCTTGCTCGGTACTGCTGGGTCCATTTTCTGAACCAGTTTATTTAAAGGCATAGTCGAAATAAAATTCTTAGCCTCAAACTGGATTAAATTATCATCGCGTTCGGCAAAAACTTTAGTAACTATCTGACCTTTACGCTCCATTCCTAATACTTTGGTATTCATATGCACTTCACCGCCAGCTGCTACTATCTTTTCGGCGAAGCGTTCCCACATCATCCCTGGCCCTAATCTGGGATAATCAAATTCTTTAATTAAAGTCTTTGTATCATTTTTGCCAAACAACGCATTTAATACTGCTGTTTTAACCGACAAACCTTTAATGCGCTGGGCTGCCCATTCAGCTTGAATCTGATTGCAGGGAATACCCCAAACTTTTTCGGTATAGGTTTTGAAAAATGTTTTATAAAGGCGATCGCCAAAGCGATTTGTCACCCACTGCTCTAAATTCTCTTCGACGGGAAGCGGTTGACGCTTTGCTTGCAGGTAAGACCAGATAATCAGAAAACTTTCTGATATACCAAGCTTCTGAAGAGTGTCAAACGCACTCAAAGGATATTGGAAAAACTTGCCTTGATAATAAATCCGCGACATACGCGGAGTCTTGATAAAATCGTTTTCGAGAACTTCATACCAAAGGTCTTGCACTTCTTGAACTTTGGTAAAAAATCGATGTCCGCCAATATCAAAGTGGTACCCTTTATACTTCTCAGTCCGAGAGATACCACCTACTTTATCTGATTGCTCTAAAACTATAGGTTTAATGCCATGCTTGACTAAATGGTAAGCTGCGGTAAGCCCTGCTGGCCCTGCACCGATAACGACAACTCGATCATTTTTCATAATTTGAAATATTAATGTGTAGTTCTCTATCCAATAAATGTCATGCAGCAGAAATATCTGGTTTTGATAAAAACCACTCATGCCATAGATAGTTGCTCGTACCAACAGCGAAAGCTAAACCGCCGTAAAAGTAATAAAACCAATGCCAAGGAATGACACGCAACGCAAAACCTAAACCACGCTTGGCATAAAAGAAACGATAAACCGCAAAATTAAGCCATAACATGATTAAACTCAATAACGCAGCCACAGCGAAAAATCCAGACCACCAAAAACTTAAAACTAAAGATGTCAATATTGCATAGATTAAGATCGCGCTTAACCGACTAGATACCCCTAAATTTAGGTCATTATCTAACTGACGTTGACGTAAAATCAACTCAGTCCAAGGTAATGCGCGATAGAAAATTTCTGCTTTCAATAGAGAGACAAAACTCCAGTTTTTCAAATGCTTAACGTGCAAATCTTTGAAAAGCTTAATCTTGTAACCAGCACTCCTGATACGATATCCCAGTTCTATATCTTCTATACTCGGTCGTCGGTAACTCTCATCAAATCCTCCTATAGAGAGAAATACTTCACGACGAATAGCTCCACAAGCACCCCAAAAAGTGAAAGCTTCTTCACTCGCTATCTGATGGGTATAGTGATGGAATAAATTTTTATACTGAGACAAAAAGTTAGTTTCTCCCGGTTCATCATCATAGGAACCAATTAGAGCAGCTAATTCAGATTCATTCTCAAAAGCTTTCTTGACTTGAACGATCGCTGAAGGTGAAATAACTACATCAGCATCTATAAAATACAGAATATCGCTAGTAGCGACACTTGCACCTGAATTCCGTGCTTTTGCTGGGCCTCCATTCACAGGCATCCTAATTACTTTCGCACCAAATTCTTGCGCTACCAACCAAGAACCATCAGTATCTGCATCCGAAACTACAATTACTTCATCTGGAGAAATCTTTGATTCTGCCAGACTCGATAAGCATTGACGAAAACTCTCCCCCCCGTTATGTACTGGGATTATTACTGAAATACTTAATTCAGTAGATATTACCATTACTAGTTAATTCCTCACTACTCCAAACAATTCAATCTTTATTTAGAATTTCATCAAATTAGATCGGCATTTAGATTGTTAGTCTGGACTTTGTTACAAACTTAAATATTTACATAATTATTAGAGAACAATAATAAGCAGTTAGAAAGACAATTAAGCAAAATTCTTCTTAAATTTACGAATATAAAGTTTTGATGAAATTCGCAAATATTTTATTCATAAAGTATAAATTTAGCTTGTTTAATAACTGTCAAGTTTAATTAAATACAATATTTAAGTAATTTAAATTACAAATATAAGAATATATCCGATCGATTTTAGAAAATTACTCATTATTAATAAAAGGATATTTAAGATAAGGCTTCAGGAAATAGCATGAAACGTATTTTTTTATACAGTTGTAATTAATGTTTGCAAATTACGAAGAATTTTTATCTAAAAATTTTTCTTGATTTTAAAAACTATAATACTACTAATACTCCACCACATTAATTGTGCGGAGTAACACATTTGTAGTGGGAGCGTCTCGCTCCCTGGTAGCAACGAGCGAGCGAGACGCTCGCACTCCCCGAACCCCTTATAACTTATGTGGTGAAGTACTAGTAATGGAAGCATATATTTATCCAAAAGATATGCTTTCATCATTAAACCGCAGTGTATTAATATAATCCAGAAGTAAGATTAATACGAGAGAATCCGATTAAAGCCAAAATACCAAGAAAATAGAGTAGAATTAATTTCAATAATTTAGAAGGTAATAACTGCAAGAATCGGAGACATATTCCTTGATTTGGATCATCATGTGAAAATATCTGCAAACTGAAATTATAAAAATGTTTCTAATTTACTTGCGTTTGAAAAATTGGAATTAGCTTATAATATAGAATTATTTTAATTTTCTGCTGCGCGATCGCACTGTTTGTTATAAATACAATAAGAAGCAGAAGGTAAATATAACCAATAACTAAAATTAATCATTTATAAATTAGCCAGTATATAGGATAAAATACTCACTGCAACAGATTGAAATAAATTTAACTAAAGATATGTCTCTACCAGCTGGAACCGAAGCACCAAGTTTTACAACGAAAGATACTAACGGTAACACAGTTTCTTTGTCAGATTTTAAAGGAAAGACAGTAGTTTTGTATTTCTACCCGAAAGATGATACCCCTGGATGTACTAAGCAAGCCTGTAGCTTCCGAGATGCTCAATCGCAGTATCAAAGCAAAGATATCGCGGTTTTAGGAGTAAGTGCAGATGATGAAGCTTCTCACCAAGCATTTACCCAAAAATTTAATTTGAATTTTCCCTTATTAGTTGATACCGATAAAAGCTTGATAAAAGCTTACGATGTTGATGGTGGTGGTTATGCCAAGCGCGTTACTTTCGTTATCGATGGTAATGGTAAGATTACCAACGTTGACGAGAGTGTTAATACCAGCACTCATGCTGAAGATGTCTTAAAATCTTTAGGACTATAATTTCGACATAAAAAATGTAGAGACGTGTTAGCGAAGCGTGCCCGCCAGGGCATTACATCACGTCTCTACAATTATAAAAATTTAACTGAATATGATCAGTTAATTCCCAGCAGCAGGTGTTGTTTGCGCTGGAGTGTAAACTGGGAACACAAAATCAAACTTTTGTTGGCTTCTAGGTTGCCCAGAGGAACGTTGTTGCAGCAGTTTTTGCTGTCTTTCACGAAATGAACCTGCTTCAGAATTTATTTGCTGTCTATTTTGAGAAGAAAATCCTTGCCAGTCTACAACACCAAGCTGCGATTGATGAATCAAACTCATCGGATCGAAGCTACCATTTTCAACTCCATTAAAAGAACTATTATCACCTCGCTTGGTATCAAAAGGATCGTTTTGTAAACTCGATGGTACGGAAATATCTTGGCTGGTTTGAGCAAAGCTTGCGGATGGCGCAATCATACAGCTAATCCCAAGCCCCGTAACAGTTGCAGCAACTAATCTATTAACTCGTGAAATTGATATTTTCATTTCTCTTTTCCCCTTTTGTAATTCAAATTGATGCTTCTATTCTACGCAAGAGTACGACGTAAGCGGGATTGAATGCTCAACAATGCTACAAGCGCAAAGCCTAACAATACTAGTATCGCACCGCCAAAAGTAACATCACCCCAGAAAGCTTGCATTACTACACTATTAAATCCCCAACTTTCATGGATGTATAAATAGCGAATTGGTTCGATTGCATAGCTTAAAGGATTCAGTGCAGCCACAACTTGCAGCCATTTGGGCATGAATGATAGGGGAGCTAAAGCTGTACTGGCGAATAATAGCGGTAAATTAGTGACAAAAATTACGGCTATTAACTCAATATGTCCTGGTAAAGCAAAAGCTAAACCCAGTGAAAGAGCCGTTACACCTAAAGCCAATAGAAAAACTATTAGGGCGATCGCGCTCAAACCTGCGGCGTTAGGAATACCAGCACCTAAAAACGATGCAGCAATCACAATTATTGCTGCTTGTAACAAAGTTTGACTGATAATAAAGATTGCTGAAGCAAAGACAATAGAAAAGCGCGATGCTAAAGGAGCAACCAATAATCGATTCAAAAAGCCAAATTCTCGGTCAAACATTACGGGTAAACCAGCATTAAGCGCTCCAGCAAATGCCGTAAAAACGATGATTCCAGCAGTTAAAAACTGACCGTAATTTGTAGTATTACCGAAAATTCCTTTGGGTGCATTTTGAAACAGTGCGCCAAATAAAACCAGCCACATTACAGGTTGAATAATGCTAGCCACTAAAGTTGAAGGGCGACGCTTTAACTGAATAAATAGACGACGAGTCAAAGCCAAAGTTTCTTGCACTAACTCGCCGAAAACACTTTGATTGGCATCGCTATACAGTTGCGGCGATGCGATTTTCTGCAAATTAACATCCGACTTGGAAGAAAAAACAGTACCACTCATAACAAATTTGGATTTTCGCTAACAGGATTTTGGATTAAAAGTTTATAGTCAGGAGTTAGGAGTTAGGAGTTACGAATTAGGAATGAGAAGTTATTGATTTAATTCCTAAATAACCATGCCCAATGTCCAATTCCCTATTCCCTATTCCCTATTCCCCAATTTCATTTCATACTTTGTTTCTTTTCAGCTTTCATATCTCGGGTACCTACAGCAGCTAGTTCGGCATCCATCAAAGTACGTCCTGTTGCTGCTAAGTAAACATCATCTAAACTGGGACGAGATTGGGCAATACCGAAAGTTGGTAAACCAGCATCATTTAAAGCTTGCTGAATAGTAATCAAAGCATCATTTTGCTGAGAAACTACCAAATTTAATGAGTTACCTTGAGCGCCGTTGATAATTACTTCTTGAACGAAAGATAAGGAAGTGAGTAAATTTTTAGCTTTTTGTGCTTCATCATCAGAAGTAAACTCTCGAATGCGAAGAGTGACTCTATCTCCCCCTACTTTATCTTTTAATTGTGATGGTGTTCCTGTCGCAATTACCTCACCGCGATCGATTATTGTAACTTTATCGGCTAGCGCATCAATTTCTTCTAAATAATGGCTGGTAATTAATACTGTTGTTCCTGCTTCTCTTAATTTCCGCAAAAATTCCCACACCACAAACCGACTTTCGATATCAAGCCCCGCAGTTGGTTCATCCAAAACCAGTACGCTAGGTGCGTGAAGCAATCCCGCTGCTAAATCCAAGCGTTTAAGTAAACCACCAGAATATGTCCCCGTTTTTTTATTCGCGTATTCTTGTAAACCAAGTAAATCTAAAACCGTATCAATACGCTCTTTTGAAACCTTTGAAGGTATATGGTAGAGCGCTGCTTGGAGTTGCAACAGTTCTTTTCCAGTCAGCACCTTATCTGGAGCAACCTCTTGAGCAACGTAGCCAAGACGTTTTCGAGCATCTCTAGGATTATCTACGCATGAGATACCACTCACTTCGATTTTACCCGCATCAGGTGTAGTCAGAGTACACAAAGCACGCAAAGTGGTAGTTTTCCCCGCACCATTAGGGCCGAGTAAACCAAATATTTCCCCTTGTTCCACTTTAAAAGAAATATTCTTAACGGCTTCGGTAGTACCGTAGGATTTCTTTAAATTTTCGACTAAAACGGCAGGAGCCATTGGACATTAACTCTTAAATATACAAAACTCAACAAATTCTATCTCCATTTTAGAAGTGAAGCAGCAGTTTTAAATTAAGAATTGGGAATTGGGCATTGGGAAGAGTTTGGAGTAGTGAGTAGCAAGTAAACTACCAATTCGTTCTTATTGTCGGCTCCTCAAGGATCTATTTTCTAATTGTTACTCATTACTCTCTACTGTCTACTCTCTACTCGCTACTCTCTACTCGCTACTCGCTACTCTCTACTCTCTACTCTCTACTCTCTACTTTAAGAATGTCCCCCCATCTCCCCTTGTCATCTACATAAAGTAGCAACAAATGTATCAAGGCACTTATGAAAGGTATTTATATCGATTACGTTGTTGGGTTGGAAGTGTAAAAATTGACTAAAAATTACGGAGATTCACCCTAATGGATGAACGCCGTCTGCGAGAGTATGTTGCTCTAATTAAACAGCTTCTAAATTGTGCCAATGGAGAGGAATTTGTAATCTTAAAAGCAAATACAAAATTGGTTGATGAAGATTTAATTATGGTGATGGAACAAATAGCCATCAAAGCTGAAGACACTGGTGCGACTGGAACTGCTGAGTTTTTACGAAATTTGGCTGACGAGTTAAAGGGTATGTTAGCACAAACAGCAAATACTTTTAATTCTGAAGATAATGAACGTCCTTCTGCTTATTTGGAACTGATTGAAACACTAATGAGTTGCCCTCGCGGAACTGAAGCGGAAATATTGCGAAAAAATCAAGATTTAATTGATACGCAATTCATTCTAACTTTGGGACAAGTGGCGGGAATAATGGCAGAAATTGGCGAACAAAAAGCTTCGGAATTTTTGCAAAGTATTGCTACCCCTTTGGCTAAAGGAATCCAAAATTCTTTACCCGCAGCTAAGTCTTCCCAAAATTACATTGATTTTTTGGCTGAGGTATTGGGGACTATTTCCAAAACTAATGGCAATGCAAAAGTGCTGTATCCACTATTTGCTGCGAATTTAGATAAACTAAATACGTATTTTGCCCAAGTTCTCGAAGACTGGGTACAAGAAACTATAGAAAAAGTACAGCCTTCGATAGCTCATAGCGTCTTAGTAGATATTGTAAACTTTAGCGTATTAATTCAACAGTTCTCACTCGGTAATAAAGCTGAGAACTTAGAAATTGCTATTATTGGTTATCAGGTTGCTAATCGTTTTTTCAATCGCGATAAATACCCGGAAGAATGGGCTGGAACCCAAAACAATCTTGGCAATGCTTTGGTTGAGCGCATGACTGGGAACAGTGCAGATAACTTGGATGAAGGTATTGATTGTTATAAGCAGGCATTAGAAATCTACCAGCGCGATATATTTCCCGAAGATTGGGCTATGACTCAAAATAATTTGGGTACGGCTTATAAAAGTCGCGAACATGGGGATAAATCAGAAAATATCGAAATTGCAATTCAGCACTATTTTGCCGCACTAGATGTATACCAACGTTCGGTATTTCCGTATCAATGGGCGACAATTCAATATAACTTAGGTAATGTGTATTGCGATCGCGTTACTGGTGAAAAGGCTGAGAATATGGAAATCGCCATATTATCTTATAATGCAGCCTTGGAAGTGTACCAACCAAATCTAGTTCCCCAACAATGGGCAATGACTCAATATAATTTGGGTAATGCTTATAAACAGCGCATTCGGGGTGAGAAAAACGAAAACTTGCAAAAAGCTGACGAATGTTATTTAGCTGCAATGGAAGTTTACAAGCGGTATCGAGATCCGCAAGAAGAATAATTGATTGTTTCCTTAAGCACCTACTCAAGAAACCCGGCTCTTTATTCTTAGAAGTCGGGTTTCTGGTTTTTAGATATTACAAAAATATCGTAATCATTTAGGATTGCTATAGTTTATCAAACATTAAACTTTGATATTCTTGCTCGGTAGCAATATCTAAACTGCTTTCAACTTTATCTAAAAATACTAATCCGCTCATATGGTCGTATTCATGCTGAAAAATACGAGCAACAAAATCTGTTAATTGTTGATGCACTAAATTACCATCTCTATCAGTATATTCAACTTCAATAGCCCGGTATCTCGGAACTAATCCTCTAATTCCCGGAATACTCAAGCAACCTTCCCAATCTTTCACCAATTCATCAGAGCGATCAATAATTTGAGGATTAATCATTGCTGTAGGTTGCATCAAAGGAGCATTCGGATATCTTAGATTAGGGCGAGAAGCAACGATAAAAATACGATAGCTCATCGCAACTTGTGGCGCTGCGATACCAACACCATTAGCATCTCCCACAGTTACCAGCAAATCATCAATCAGTTTTTGAATGCCATTGGAATAAACATCTTCAACAAATTCTGCTTTCTGCCGCAGAATTGGATTACCTAATTGAATAATAGAAAGTTTTTCAGACATAAGTTAAATATATTAAAGGTCAAAACAATTTAAAATTATCAATTAAAAATTAAAAATTACCATCACCTAAAATCTCAGGCTTGAAATAAAGAATATGTTTTTATCTTTTTCTCCTTAAAAGGAAAGGCTTGTATCCTTAATTAAACAAGTAAAAAATAATTCTATTTTAATTTTGAATTCAAAAAATGGTCAAAGGTTAAAGGTTAAAGGTCAAAATAACTCATAACTCATAACTATTTCTACCCATCTCCTTGTCCCCTTGTCTCCCCATCTCCTAATTCCCCTTCGCTGGTGGTAAAGGTGCAGGTCTAACTGTTAAGTCTACCGTTCTCCCGTTGCGTTTTACCTGTATATCTAATGGCTGACCAATTTGACTTTCTTCTACTAACTTTTGTACGTCTTCGTTACGTTTGACGGACTGCTTGTTAATGCTGATAATAACATCTCCTGCTTTTAATCCACCTTGAGATGCTGGAGAACCGCTCATAATACGTATTAATAAAACGCCTTTATCTGCTGAAATGCTGGGAGTTCCGATTTCGCTGTTCAGTTTTTCTTTAACCTCTGGTGTCAGCGTCACCATCTGAATTCCTAAATAGGGATGATCTACTCTACCTTTAGCTATTAATTCTTGGGAAATTCTCTTAACTGTGTTTACAGGAATGGCAAATCCTAAACCTTGAGCGCCTCGAATAATAGCGGTATTCATACCTATAACTCGTCCTCGGGCGCTTAATAAAGGTCCACCAGAATTTCCGGGGTTGATTGCAGCATCAGTTTGAATATAATCAACTCGCTTATCGGAAGCACCAATATCGCTGCTAGAACGCCCTGTAGCACTAATTATTCCAGAAGTGACGGTGTAGTTTAAACCTAATGGGTTGCCAATGGCAATTACTGCTTCTCCTGGCTGTAGTTTTTCGGAGTCTCCTAATGGAACGGTAGGTAGTTTATCCGCATCAATTTTGATTACGGCAACATCTGTTACGGGATCTTCACCTAATACTTGACCGTCAAATTTACGACCATCTTTTAATTCAACGGTTACTCGATCGGCACCATCTACTACGTGAGCATTGGTCAATATTTCACCTTTGGAACTGATAATAAAACCAGAACCGTTTCCTCGTTGCTGTCTTTCTCTAGATTGTGGTGGGGTTCCACTTCCAAAAAATCTCCGAAAAAATGGGTCGTTAAATTCGTCTGGAACGCGGGAAGTTACTGTCTTGGAAGTATCAATACGAACTACGGCAGGTCCTACTTCCTGAACTACAGAAACCACAAAGTTAGGATCTCTTGACTCTCTGAAGATTGGCGGCGGAGCTATTTTGGCAACATCATCATTTTTTTGCTGAGCTTGGGGCCGTCCGCTCTGGTGTTTTGCGACTCATAATATTGTCCGGCAAAGAACAACCGCTAACAACAGCTGTGCTTAAGGTAACAATAAAAGTTAAGATAAAGTTTTTTGTCCAAAATTGTTGAATCTGCTTTTTGATATAAATATTACTCGATCGCGGTTCATGCTCTTTTCTTTTCATGTGATTTTATTTCTCCGTGTGATTGCGTGAATGGTAGGATATTGCCTACCAGATGAATCTAAAAATAATTACAGTGTAAAACTTAGTTTCCGGTATAGATTGCCCGAGTTGCGATGTTTTCGGCAAGGCTAATTTTACAAATATCTTCTCCAAACGACGATTACCTCACAATCGGTGGTTGATAATGTCTGACAAGATAGAAAATTTATGGTGTCAAGTATTGGAACGCTTACAGTTAGAACTTTCGCGTCCCACTTTTGAAACTTGGATTAAAACAGCGATCGCCGAAAAACTAGAAAATAACTGTTTGGTAATTCGCACTCCCAATCCCTTTGCTCGCAATTGGTTACAAAAGTATTACATAAAAACAATAGCGTCGGTAGTCCAAGATATTCTTGGTCATCCGGTAGGCATTTATTTTACAGTTACGAACGGCGATAATGTTGTTAACATCAACGACAATGAAGTAGGGATTCAAACTCCCCAGATGGATATTCCGAAAAATATCGACATAAACGCACAGAAAAAATCGATTTTAAATCTAAAATATGTATTTTCCCGTTTTGTAGTTGGTGCAAACAATCGCTTGGCTCATGCTGCGTCTCTAGCAGTAGCGGAATCTCCCGGCAAGGAATTTAACCCTTTATTTTTATATGGCGGTGTGGGATTGGGGAAAACCCATCTAATGCAGGCTATAGGTAATTATCGCTTAGAAATTTTCCCTTCGGCAAAAATATTTTACGTTTCTACCGAACAGTTCACAAATGATGTAATTAGCGCTATTCGTAATGACAGCAGACAAAGCCTTCGAGAACATTACAGGGCTGCTGATGTACTTTTAGTAGATGATATACAGTTTATTGAAGGCAAAGAATCTACTCAAGAAGAGTTTTTCCACACTTTCAACACTTTATATCAAGCAGGTAAACAAGTAGTTATCGCATCAGATCGCCCTCCGAATCAAATACCTCGCTTGCAAGAAAGGTTGTCTTCGCGCTTCTCAATGGGATTAATCGCCGATATCCAAGCACCAGATTTAGAAACCAGAATGGCTATTTTGCAAAAAAAAGCCGAATATGAAAATCTTAATTTACCTAAAGATGTCATAGAATACATTGCTTCTAACTACACTTCTAATATTAGAGAACTAGAGGGGGCATTAATTCGAGCGATGGCGTATATTTCCATCTGGGGCTTACCCATGACTGTGGAAAATATCAGTTCAGTTTTAGAACCACAAGTTGAGAAGGTGGAAGCAACTCCAGTAGCGATTTTAAGCATAGTTGCCGATACATTCAATCTTTCAATTGAAGACTTGAAAAGCAATTCGCGACGGCGAGAAATTAGCTGGGCAAGACAAATCGGAATGTATTTGATGCGGCAATACACGGATTTAAGTTTGCCTAGAATCGGTGAAGAATTTGGTGGCAAAGATCACACTACGGTTATTTACAGTTGTGAAAAAATTACTCAACTCAAAGAAACCGATATTAACTTGGGACAAACCCTGCGTCAACTTAGCGATCGCATCGGCATGAGTTAACGACAGCAGCCCTAAATAAAAATGAATCAGATCGAAAGGCAACTCAAAAAAAAGCATTTCAACAACCAGTTTGCCTAAAAAACTAAGTTTCTTAATTATCAATAATGGTTCAAAAGTAATATAGATGTTAAGTATTGTATAAAAACTAGTTAACAAGAAGCAATATTGTGGAAAAAATCCAATTAATTGTGGAAAACTTTTAGCAAACCTGTGGAAAAACCTGTAGATCTCAAATAACCTGTGGAAAAACTCGCTGTTTTTCCACAGGTTTTTCCACAATTAGTCGTTTATACAACCTTCTTTGAGAAAGGATATGGTCAGTTTTCCACAATTTTTCCAAATATGGCGATAAAAACAGCGATAATGTTTTTATCGCGGCAAATGTACGATTTAGAACTTAACGCGGCGAATTTCAATAAATAGTCTTTTTTTTAATGCTGGAGGATAAAAATACGGCAAAATATAATTTAAAGCTTCTAATTCTTTAAAAAAATCAGTTCATTTTTCTAAATTAAAAATGTTTTTACAATAAAATTTTAATTGCGATGTATTAAGCTTTGACGCAAAATAACCGATTTATAGCAGCGATAGAGGCGGCAAAAAAGAATATTCTGATTAAATGATTGTTTAACAATCCTGGCGGAAAGTCCCTAAATAAAGCTTGCGGAGCTTGAGGATGAAAGCTAGAGCAGTATCTTGTTGTTTGATATATTTTTTGAGAAGATCGAGAGCATCCCCATAAATTATGAAACTAGTTTGCAGCCAAAGCGATTTAAACACTCATCTTTCACTTACTTTCCGTGCTGTTCCTTCGCGCCCAACTCATCCCATACTTGCCAACGTGCTTCTACAAGCAGATGCTGCAAATAGTAAAGTGAGTTTAACCGCTTTTGATTTGAGCTTGGGAATTCGCACCAGTTTCAATGCCGAAGTTCTAGAAGGAGGAACAATAACTCTTCCTGCTAAGCTACTTAATGATATAGTTTCTCGTTTACCGGAAGGAGAAATTACCCTTGATGACGAATTAGCAGATAAAGAAGATCGTCCTGTAGGAGAAGGTTTAACCGTTACCCTTACCCCAAAAAGCGGACGCTACGAAGTGCGGGCAATGGGTGCAGAAGAATTTCCCGAGCTACCTGTAACAGAAAACGATAAAGCAATTCATCTTCCTGCGAGTGCATTAATTGAAGGCTTGGGTGGTTCTTTATTTGCCACCAGTGCAGATGAAAGCAAGCAAGTGCTGACGGGAGTACATTTAACAGTTAAACAAGATAGTTTGGAATTTGCGGCCACTGACGGACATCGTTTAGCAGTAGTAGAAACTATAAATGAAAATCTAAATGATGATGAGGAACAGCCAGATAATGTGCAGGTAACGCTACCAAACAAAGCTTTACGAGAATTAGAAAGGATGTTAGCTCATAGTTCAAAAGAAGATGAGCCTGTAGCAATGTATTTCGATAGTGGGCAAGTCGTTTTTGAATGGCAAAATCAGCGCTTAACCAGCAGAACTTTAGAAGGGCAATATCCAGCTTACCGCCAGCTTATACCATCGAGCTTTGAACGAGAATTAATCTTAGATAGAAAACAATTGATCGGCGCTTTAGAAAGAATTGCAGTATTAGCCGATCAAAAAAACAATATAGCCAAAGTTAGCATCGATAGCGAATCTCAAGAAATCACTTTGTCAGTAGAAACTCAAGAAATTGGTAGTGGAAGGGAATCCATGCCAGCACAAATAAAAGGAGATGATATTGATATCGCTTTCAACATTAAATACCTGATGGAAGGTTTAAAAGCATTACCATCAGCAGAAATTCAAATGCAGTTAAACAACAATTTAGCCCCCGTGATCTTTTCCCCCGTCGGAGGAATTAAAATGACTTATTTAGCAATGCCAGTACAGTTGAGAAGTTAGGGGATAGTTGAGAGTAGCAAGTAGCAAGTAGCAAGTAGTAAGTAGCAAGTAGTAAGTAGCAAGTAGCAAGTAGCAAGTAGTAAGTAGCAAGTAGTAAGTAGTAAGTGACGATTGAATGAAGAGAATTATTTTTGAAGTGATTTAAGCATCTCACCTCAAATCTACTTTTTAACTTGCTACTCGCTACTTTTTACTTGCTACTTGCTCCCCATCTCCCTCTCTACCTATTTGTGCTTAATTGGAATTTCAATCGACAACTCGGTACCTTTTCCGGGTAAAGATTTACAATTGAAAACGCCATCATGTTTCTCAACTATTATCTGATAGCTAATTGATAATCCTAAACCAGTACCTTTACCTACTGGTTTAGTTGTAAAAAATGGGTCAAACATTCTTTTCATAACTTCTTCAGTCATTCCTAACCCGTTGTCGGCGATACGGATCGCAACTCGATTGTTATCTTCGCTAATGTGAGTGCAAATTCTAATTTTAGGAGTTAGAGATTGATTCTTGTCGGTTTCTAATTCCCAAAAAGCGCTCTTAACTCCTTCTTCTAATGCATCAATTGCATTGCTCAAAACATTCATTAATACTTGATTTAACTGTCCTGCATAACAACCTACTTCGGGTAAATTACCGTATTCTTTAATTACTTCAATAGCAGGACTATCTGATTTTGCTTTCAAACGGTATTGCAGAATTAATAGTGTACTATCAATACCTTCGTGAATATTAACAATTTTTAAATCTGCTTCATCAAGTCGGGAAAAATTACGTAACGATAAAACAATTTCACGAATCCGTGAAGCTCCTATTTTTATGGAAGACAGCATCTTCGGTAAATCATCAACCAAAAATTCTAAATCAATTTCTTCTGCTCGCTCGCTGATTTCGCAATTATCTGAACTATAAGTTTGTTGATAAAGTTCTACAATACCCAGTAAATCTTCTGAATATTGATGAACATGATTGATATTGCCATAAATAAAGTTAACCGGGTTGTTAATTTCGTGTGCTATCCCCGCCACCAATTGTCCTAAAGAGGACATTTTTTCGCTTTGAATTAATTGGGTTTGAGCTTTTCTTAAATTATTAAGTGTTTGTGCTATTTGCTCGGTTTGCAATCTGCTTTGAGCGAGCAAATCAGCTTGTTCTAACGCTACCGAAAGCTGGATTGCTACCTGAGTTACAAATTGAATTTCTGAATTTTTCCAATTCCGGGATTCTGCACATTGATGAATGCATAATAAACCCCAAAGCTCATCACCTTTCATTACAGGTGTAATTATTTGTGCCTTAACTTGAAAAGGTTCTAATATTTGAATATGACACTCACTTAAACCACCGTTATAAATATCATCTACTGTATTTACTCGTCCTTGACGGTATTTGTGAGCATAATTTTCTCCAAAGCAGCGATCGTGAATTCTAGCTGCTAAAGCAGAAGGAAAACCAGGTAATACATCCTCTGCAATGAATTCACCATCATTAAATTCTGAATTGGGAATAAAGCGATATACACTTACTCTGTCAGCATTCAAAATACGACGAAGTTCTTTAGTTGTAATTTGAAAAATAGTATCCAAATCTAAAGATTCCCGCATCTTCGTAACAAGTTCAAATAATAACCGTTGTTGCTTAGTTGCTTGTTCTAAACTATTTGCTTGCTGTTTTGTTTGAGCAAGTAATTCTGCTTGCTGGAGTGCTACACCAAATTGAGTTGCAGTTTGACACAAGAATTTGACCTCTAATGCTTTCCAGTGACGTGGTGCAGAGTTTTGATAAGCAGCAAGTAAACCCCAAAGTTTTTCGCCCCTGAAAATTGGCGCGACAGCATATGCTTTTGCTTGAAATTGCTCTAAAAGTTCTATATGACAATCTGCATAACCTGCTTGATAAATATCATCTACTGCAATACTTTGATTAAAGCGACATCGCCCACCTTGAGTTTCTTGTAAATAAGAATCTTCCCAAACTTTGTTAAGATCCGAATCTACTAACTTCATCCAGCCTTCATTAACAAATTCCGCAATAAACTCACCATTCCAATCAGAATTAAAACGATATACCGCAACTCTATCGGCTTGCAACGATTGACATACTTGTTGAGTTGTAGTTTGAAAAATAACGTCTAAATCCAGAGATTCGCGAATTTTAGTAACTACTTCAAACAAGATTTTTCGTTGCTTGGCTGCTTGTTGCAATTCATCTGTACGCTGTTTTACTTTAGTTTCTAAATTATGATTGAAGCCTTGTAATTGTTGGTATAAGTCGTATTGATGAATAGCGGTGGCAAATTGTTTACCCAACTTTTCGGCTAATTCTATCTCTTTTTGACTCCAATCACGAGCTTGCGCGGTTTTAGATTCTCGCCATACTTCAAATGATTCTCGTGGATAATTTTGCCTTTCATCTGAATCAAACTTTCCAGCCCAAAGGGTTTCTGTATCTATTTCTTCGCGAAAAATGCTTAAGTAACCGAGCAATTGCTGATGATATTCGAGGGGAATCATCAAGATACTGCGAATTTTAGTTGCATCAAAAGCAGTTTTTAGATTTCGTAAGCCAGGAATTTGATGAATATCGGAAATTGCCCAAACACTATAATTATCAGACTTATAATATTCTTGCCAAATACTATGCTGCTCCATTAAGGAATATTCTGCTAAATCCGGCATTACTGGTTGCTTACCGTCGGTATAGACTTTTATTAATTCACCACCAGTTTCTAAGCACTCCGTATAACTTCGATCTGCTTGATTTCTAATACAAATTCTACCTCCGCAACCTTCAAAAGCAGCAACAGTTTTTTCTAAAGCGGATCGCAATGGGATATCTTTGATGGAATGTAGCAAGGTTGCAATACTACTAACTATTGCTTCTCGTTTAGCTTTTTCGCGGGCTTGAGTCAGAAGAATGTTTTGGGCAATGGCTAACGATAGTTGATCCACAACTATTTGCACTACTTTTAATTGTTGTTCCGAAACCGAGTACGATTCAGAATGGTGAGCTACTAATAACCCCCAAAGTTGCTCGTGGTGAAAAATCGGTGTAACTAAAGAAGACTTTACCCCCATTGCCGTAAGATATTCTATATGGCATGGGTCAACACTGCGGTAAGAAATATCTTCTGAAACCATTTCTCCGGTTTCCGTCTCATATACCGGACTTTTACCAATTTCTCCCGCTTCTACATTAACAACGGAACGCACCCGCGATTTAACAAACATTTCCCTAGCATGAGCGGGAATATCATCTGCGGGAAAGTTCAGTCCCAACAAAGACGGTAATCTAAGATTATTAATTGACTCAGCAACAACTTTACCGCTACGATCGGGATGAAACTGATAAATCATGACCCGATCCGTAGCAAGAAAAAATCTTACTTCTGTTACTATTCTTGTAAAGGTTTCTTTTAATTCAATTGAATGACGAATACAGTTTGTAATCCGGCATAACAAATCATCCTGCTCGATATTGTTCGGGAAATGTTTTTCCTGAGATAAAGTCATTTTTTATAAAAAGGAACAGCAATTTTTGGATTAATTCTAAAAATATTGTGAAATATTATTACTTAGAATGTCTTCAGTGAGAATACTGCCTTACTTCTTAAAAAAACTTCATTTTTAGATAAAAAAATAATTTTTTATCATCCAATTATTAGCATATTTAGAGAGAGATATATATAAAAAAATAAATAAATAAAGGTGGGATAATACCCACCCGAACAAATCCTAATTAAGCCTTTACAACTTCAGAAAAACGAATTTTTAAGTAATCATCCTCCATCTTGGCTCCCGATGGTTGTAGTGCTGCTAAAGCTTGCGGAAGTACCAAATTACGGCGATGGTTGCCGATAGTAATATTTAATTCGTCGCCACTTTTACTTAGATTTACTTTGTCTTTGGGAATGCCGGGTAAATATAATTCCAAGCTGTATTGATTTTGATCCTGAACAACTCTAATTGTATTTTCTTTATAATACACTTGAGTTGGATCTTCGTCTTTATAAAGTGTGTCTTTGAGTCTTTCTAAAGCTTCCAAACCACACATTTCTTCGGAATAAAGCGGAACTTCCTTCACGGGTAAAGGATGAAAATTATCGTGTAGTTCTTGACGGTATTGTTCTTGATTTTCTTTCCATCTTTTGAAAAATGGGTCCTGTACTTCTTGAGGAATAATTCGATTTGCGATTACTAAATCCGTAGCTACGTTGTACAAACTTAAATAAGCATGGGCACGAAGGGATTCTTTAATCACCATCTTCTCTGGGTTTGCAATTAGACGAACCGAAGTTTGAGTATTGTCAGTTAAAACTTTTTCTAACGCTTCAATTTGCTCGTAAAACTCGAAAGGTGCATCCATCACCTCTCTATCCGGTAACGAAAAACCAGCAATAGGTCTAAAAATCGGCTCTACCAAAGGACGCAAGGCTACCGAAATATTTTGAAAAGGCTTGTAAAAACGGCGCATATACCAACCGCCAACTTCTGGCAAACTCAATAACCGCAAAGCCGTACCAGTAGGGGCAGAATCAATAATTAAAACATCATATTCGCCGTCATCATAATGACGTTTCATTCTTACCAAGCCGAAAATTTCATCCATTCCCGGTAAAATCGCCAATTCTTCAGCTTGGATTCCCTCCAATCCCCTAGCCTGCAAAACTTGAGTAATATAGCGCTTTACAGCACCCCAGTTTCCTTCAAGTTCCAACAGCGCATCCAATTCCGCGCCCCACAAATTTGGTCGAACTTCTTGCGCTTCGTGTCCGAGTTCCATATCAAAACTATCGGCCAGAGAATGGGCTGGATCTGTACTTAAAACCAGCGTGCGATAACCCAATTCAGCACAACGCAGTCCAGTAGCGGCAGCAACCGAAGTTTTACCCACACCGCCTTTACCTGTCATTAAAATTACGCGCATGAATAATTTTTATTTCCTGAGAAGCTTTTACATTTATTTACATACATAAATACATTATGTACTTTTTGAGAAGGAGAAATGCTGTTTGAGTACGTCCAATTTGGAACATTTCCAATAATCGATATGAGAAGTTATTAAACCATCAGAACTTACGCTCAAAGTACTCCATCCAGGGATAGAAATTCGCGGCTTCCAAGGTAGAGGTGTATTCCAATTAAGCGTCCATTCGGTTTTAATAGTATCGTCTTCCTTACGGATATCATGTACATCCATCTGCGGATTCATGAAAAAAGTTTCAATAAACTTGATCATTAACTTATAGCGTCCAACCCCATTAAACTCATTCATGGGGTCTTTAAAATAAACATCTTCCGCATAAATACTATAAGTTTGATTTGCAGGAAAACGTTGATAATCTTCCTTTAAAATTTCTAGAACATTCATAATCAGTTATCAATTATCAGTTACCAGTTACTGCTCTTTGAAAAGTACAGGAATTTATTCATTGTTCATTAATAATTGTTCACTGTTCGTTCCACAATCTTTCTAATTGTCCTCGCCAAGCGGTTAAAACTCGTTCTCGCGATTCAGGGCTTTGATCCATTTCACCCATTAAACCTTCAGCATAAAAACGCTCAAGATTTTGCATTGTCTCTTCTAAAGATTTTCCTTGCTGCTTAGAAACTTGAACAATTTCCTTAATCTTAGTTTCAGTTAAGCGGCTAAAAGCATCATTCACACCCACTTCGTATATAGAAATTAATCTGGCGATCGCATCGCGAAAATCTTCCACAACCAAACTAGCGCTACTATGTTGAAATACTCCCCACAGAACATCTTGATGTAATGCGTAGCGTACTTGCTGAGTATCATCAAAATTGGCTTCAAAAAACTGCTGTAAAAACGGTTGTGCTTGCTGCGCTGGCATAATAGGCAACAAAACTCTCAACCAATTTTGGTCTTCGCTAAGTAGTGTTAGTAGTCGAAAAGTAGGTGTTTCAACTTGCCAAGAACCAGGTGCAAGGACTTTTACCGCAGATGTACCAAATAATTCCGCAAGAGTATCGGCAATTTCGTTATGTGTCATATTAAGGCATTTGAGCTATTACTTCAGCCTAACGCTTGGGTGTATCAGACTTTATCTTCCCAAAGACTTATGCCGTGTATTGAAAATGGAGAATTGGGCATAGGGAATAGTTAGGAGTGAGTAGTGAGTAGTGAGTAGTTAGTAGTGAGTAGTTAGTAGTAAGTGGTGAGTGGTGAGTAGTTAAGCTGATGTGCAGCTAAATTATATAATGCGTTAGCGCAGCGTGTCCGAAGGACATAAAAGTGAAAGTATTGTAGTGCTGCCTTCGCAGCGTGTCCGCCAGGACAAGCATCTTGCACGAAGGGTATTATACAAATTAAGTGCGTAACAGCTTAGGAGTGAGTAGTAAGTAGTGAGTAGTAAGTAGTGAGTTAAATACTTCTCTTAGATTATTGTCAGAGGGCTGCTCAACTATTTCTTACTCTTTACTCGCTACTCTTTACTCACTACTTTAAGAATCTCCCAATGCCCCATGCCCCATGCCCAATTCCCTATTTTTTATTTTTTATAAATTAAAAATACCGAACCAATCGCTCCGAAATTTTCAACATAAGTTTTATTATCGTAAAATAATCCAGGAGATTCGCCTCCATCAAATAATATTCCTTCTTGAATTTTTCCTAAGCAGTTATTCCGAGCAATACCTTCTAAAACATCATCAAACATATCTGGTAAAAGCTCTCGATTAACTTCGGTTGTTTGAATATCGGAATTCGCTCTATTGTCATTTACTAATAAAATCGCATAACCTTTAGTTGTAGTCGCAGCCATCGAACGATTTATGGCTCTTTTACAAGCAAACTCTCCTAAAGCTTCACAAATATCTTTGAATTCGCCGTTACGATAAAATCTACCGTTACCTCCGACTATGTTGTAATTAAGAATATCGCGATTTCTTCTACCTACCCCAATAGTCGCTTGACGCTGAGAAGGTTCACCTCCGGATACCCCGAAAGAAGAACGCTTATTTCTAAAATCTCCCGAATAGCTAATTCCCCGTGAAATATTTAAACCTTGGGGTTTATCATCTACATCAATATAATCCGCATTAATTGCGGCTATCGGTTTTTTTCCATTCAATAAAGAGTTGTCATCGCTGATTATTTCGCGAAATAGTTTAGGAACATATTCTTTACGCAATTTTCCGCTTTCATTTTTAGCGTAAATTTTATGATCTAAACCTACATTTACCTTAAAATCTAGCTCCTTTGATTTAGGATTAAAAATAATTACATGATTAATCCCTCGATCAAATTTTTCACCTAAATTATTGGTTTTGAAAAATTTAATACTGAAATTATTGTTTTCCCCGAGACAATTAGCTGAAGATTTTTTGACTATTTTATCTACTATATTCTTTTCTGATATATTTTCTTCTTGGGTAACTATTGATGGCTTCTGGGCTAAGTCTGACGAATTATCGTTACTTTGCCTATAAGAACGAAAAAAAAAGACCCCGGCAGCTATTAATATTAACCAAAAAAAATTTTTTTTGAACATAATCTTACAATTAACGAATAAAATATTATTTGCACCCTAACAGGTGAACGGGTATCTCCTATGTTCTTACCGAAGGAAACACCTTGCAATAATAACTTCTCTTCTCACCTTACCGAGGAAAGCAATGTCTCTCAGGAAGAGTTTTCGATTCAGTAGCCTTAACTACCATCGATTGAAACTTTATCTAAGATAACTATTTATTGTTCTTAATCGCTGCATTTTATCTAACATTAAAAAAAAACTCCCCACATAAATAATCATGTGGGGAGTTTTTTGATATTAATTTGAACTCAATCTAAAATTCTATTTCCAGAATCTTAAATTTAAGCAAACCATTCTAAAACGGCTTCATCCTTAGTATTGGTATTCCGTGATGGAGTTTCACGATTGAACTTCATCTGAATCGAGCGGGTTTGCTCGCCATCAACTGCAACTGCTTTAATTGGATAATCAATCAAACCATCTTGGAAGGACATTTGGAAGCGGAATGTACCGTCAGGATTGAGTTGGATTTCGCGATCGCCAATTGTAACGGTAGCATCTGGTTCGGTTGCACCGTAAACAATCAACTCAGCGTCAGCAATTAACCAGAACTTGCGAGGACGTTCCGGAGGTGCAGATGCTCCCATACCAACACCAGACATATTTACACCCGATGCTGTCGGAAGCGCCCACATACCTACGCCAGATGGGAAAACGTAGGAACTAATAGCTTGCTCTGGAGCCATCGAACCAGGAACTTGATGTTGAGAACCGAAGATAGAACCCGCTACCCGCATTGCTTCTGCGGATTCAGCCATGCCAAAGATTTGTTCGTAAATAGGATTACCATTACCGTTGCTTGCTGCTGCGGTTTCTGGCATTTTCTTAGCAGGTGGTACTAATTCGTACTTAGTTTCACCGCGTAAATCTTCTTCAAAGTCAACTGTAATAAAGACATCTTCAATCCAGTCTGAAGGATACACCGGAGGAACGTGTACTTTCGCACTGCGAGCCAATACCAACCAACGACCATCAGCACAACGATAACCGATGTCTATTATATAATCGCGATCGCTAACAGGAATTGGTAAATACCATTCCCGTGCCATTTCGTCAGAGGGATACTCTTGCAGATTGTGAGCGCTTTGATTGTCTAAGTCGATGTCGGTGACATCATAAATTCTTAGTGCTAACTGTTGTCCGCCTTGTTTGCGTAAATCTTCCTTATGCTCGTTAGAAATATCCCAGTAAGCATAAGCCCATTGTGGATCGCGAGGCATTAATACAACGCGACTCTCGCCATAACCACTAGGTAAATCAGCAAGTCCCTCGTCAACTGAAGCGAGATTGCCGCCAGTTTTATCTTCTTGTCCCAACTCGAATTTTGCTGCTTCCACTGTTTCCTGTGCCTCCAATGAACGAGATTCCTGTCTGGATAATTTCTTACTTTCTGCTTCCTGAACTGCTGCGAGTAACTGAGATTTACGCATTCTGCTATAGCGAGATATGCTATATTCGCTGGCAACTTTACGTAGCTGCCGCAATGTCATTTCTTCTAACGGTGGGCGTTCTTTCGCCATGAGTAAAGACCTCCTAAATTTTAATTAAGAAATTTCTTTTGTTTAAGGAGAGGTCGGTCTAATTACATCTACCCCAAATCTTTTTTAATCGAATTGTTAGGTTTATACCAAATATTCAATTTTCAATTGGTTCTATTTCCACAAGGAATATTACCGTTTGGATATAGGGTTCAAGGTTTAACATTCTTTTTCACAACGAAAACTAAAATTGTTAACCCCTACCTTTTATTTCTTCTGCTCTAACAACTTTCACGCAAAGTAAAAGTTTTTCTAATGTCATTGATAAGAATTTATAACAACAGAAGAATTGCTTTACTTGTGATTCATATTAACTTTAATTCCTTGGTAGGGATCAAGGGGGTTAACCAGACTTTTTTGTCTCATTTACGAAGTTATAGGCTATTCGGGGATCTTAATGTCATTATTTCTTGACATTCGGGACTCGCACTACTTCTTAAAGACATCAAAAATACATTTATTGTCATTAAATCATGACAATTGAGTATTCATGCTCATAATAAAAAATACTTAAGAATCTAAGTATTATGTAAAGTGCTTATATCTCTCGGCTCTCCAATCCAATAGCACGAGTTCATTGGAATTAACGTTTTATACCATTATCAACCAGCCCTTAGAAACCCGGTTTCTGGCAATGGTGCAAGATGTCAGCAACTGATTGGTATTCCACCATAGTCGGGCATGACAGAAAACACATTTGTAGTGGAAGCGTCTCGCTCCCTGGTAGCAACGAGCGAGACGCTCGCACTCCCCGAATCGCTTATAACTTATGTGGTGAAGTACTAGTAGCGATTGCATAAATTCTGAAGGGTTCGTTTTTCCCGTAACCTTCGGGAGACGTAGCACTGCTACGTCTCTACAACCCATCGGAACTAATGAAATGGACTACTAGTAGCGATCGCACTTCACAAAAAAGTATAAGAAACACATTTTGATTTAATTTCTCTAACCTTTAGAGAGGACTAAAAAATTTATTTTCAATCTTCCCAATGCCCAATGCCCAATGCCCAATGCCCAATGCCCAATGCCCAATGCCCAACTATTTCTTCCCAGATTTATTTAATTGTTTTCTCCACTTACCTCTAACCAAACGGATTTCGTCAAAGCTATAACTCTCACCCAAATATTCTTTAATAGGTGTTAAAGCTGTATCTCCTAATGCATCAAGCACTTGAATAATTTTTTTCTGCTTTTCAACTGTGACTAATAAATTCAAATCTACAGGTTTATCTTTTTCAATTAAATCGGAAAGATGACGAGTAACTGTAGTGGAACGAAGATTGCGCTGTTGAGCAATTTCTTTGATACTCAATCCTTCTTTATGCAACTCAAAGGTTTGCAATTCTGTATATGAAACATCTCCACTAGAAGAATTAGATTTTTGTTTTTGCGAATCTTTTTCTTCTAAATAAGCTTTGATTACTTTAATAAATTTATCGCCATATTGAGTAAGTTTGTGGCTACCAACTCCTGCGAGTTTGCTGAATTCATCTTTGGTTTTCGGCTTCATCTGCGTCATCAGTTTTAAAGTTGAATCACCGAAAATTACGTAAGGTGGAACGGATTGAGCATCGGCAAGCTGTTTGCGAAGTTCGCGCAATTTTTGAAATAGTATATCTGCTTGCTCTGCCTTGTCGCTTCGCTCTTTCCCGATCGATTTTTCTTTAGGAGGAACAACAATCGAAACGGAAACGCTGTTTTTTCATCACCTCCAAACTAAAGGAATTGAGTTTTAATACCGCATAACCATCGGTAGTTTGTTCGAGTAAACCTTGGTGCAACAAAGAACGTCCTAAGTTTCGCCATTCATCAAGGGTTCGATCTTTACCAATACCGTAAGTAGAAAGTTTATCGTGCCCTTTGCTAAGAATTTTTTGAGTTTTTCTTCCTTGCAAAACATCTATAACGTGTTTCATGCCAAATCTTTGCTTGCAACGTGCCACGCAAGACAAAAATTTCATTGCTTCAATCGTCCAGTCTTCAACGGGTTTGGGATTGCAGCAGTTATCGCAATTACCACAATTACCTACAAATCTTTCTCCAAAATAACTTAATTGAATTGCGCGACGGCAGTCTGTACCTTCTGCATAATCGATCATTTGACGCAGTTGGTGCTTAGCAATCATTTGCTCTTGCTCGTCAGTTTTTTGATCGATCAGCCATTCGATAGTTTTGACATCGCTATAACTCAAAAACAGCAAACAACGCGACGATTCACTATCTCTACCCGCTCTTCCCGACTCTTGATAATAACTTTCTAAATTTCGTGAAATGTCAAAGTGAACAACGAAACGCACATCGGGTTTATTAATCCCCATCCCAAAAGCAATAGTTGCGACTATTATCCTGGCATCATCCCGAATAAACTTAGTTTGATTTTCGCTACGTTCTATATCGCTCAAACCAGCATGATAGGGTAAAGCAGAAATGTTGTCGTGTTGTAATTTAAAAGCTAATTCTTCAACCTTTTTGCGCGTCAAACAATAAATTATTCCCGAATCTTCATTTTCTCGGATAAGTTCCAAAAGTTCGGCATAGGAATTTTTCTTTTTGGGACGAACTTCGTAATAAAGGTTTTGACGATTAAAACTTGCGATATGAACGCTGGGTTGATTTAATCCCAACTGTTTAATGATATCGGCACGAACTCTTTCTGTAGCGGTAGCGGTAAGCCCCCAAATAGGTACATTGGGGTAACGCTGTCGCAGCGATATCATTTGTCGATACTCCGGACGAAAATCATGTCCCCATTCAGAAACACAGTGCGCTTCATCGATCGCAAAAGCAGAAATACCTATTTGATGGTGTACTAAATCGAGTAAAGGTAAAAATCTTTCACTGAGTAAACGTTCTGGTGCAACATAAAGTAATTTTATTTTGCCAGCTAGAATCGCTTGCTCGCGCATTCTGACTTTATGAGGGCTAACACTGCTATTAAGGAAAGTTGCCGGAATTCCGTTTTTTCGCAATCCATCTACTTGATCTTGCATCAAGGCAATCAACGGGGAAACTACTATAGTTAATCCTTCTTTCATTAACGCAGGCAGTTGAAAACACAGCGACTTACCCCCACCAGTGGGCATAATAACTAGTAAATCGCGATTTTCTAATGCCTCAGTAATGATTTCCCGTTGCGGGAAACGAAAGCTGTCATAACCGAAGTGATGTTTGAGGGCGTTTTCTAGATGGGGATACACAGACATATTATCGGTCAGTTATCTATTACTGGTAAGCTTTTTGAGGATACAAAAAATCCTATATTGTTTAAGGCTTACATATTTGCTTATTTTATCTATCTAAAGTTATTTTCCTTTAATAATTACACTAAAGTTTAAATAAATTTTAATCTTTAAAATTATAATTTTCTAATCATAACTGCTATAAGTATTATTTTATATCATAAATATACGTTTTTTCACTGAACTTATTTAATCCTGAAAGCGTGTTAAATATTGTTATATCAGGGAAAAATTGTTTATATCGCTGATTGCTATAAATTAGTCAACAATCGAAATGATACAGGTAAGCGAATGAGAAAAACAACTGATTCCAAATATGGTTAAAACTGCTGTTTTCTCATAAATCGGCAGAATATTTTTACTGCTCTGGCATAGATTCTATGTTTATTTTGACAGATACCGAGCGTAAAAGCATAAAACTCGCTATAGCCAAATACTTTTGACTAATTCAAATCCTTAACCCATTAAAACTGATTTTCAGATCGCATTCATATATATGACACAAACTCCACAGCGTCCGCCAACTAACACTGCTGCAAATCGTAGTGCAGCCCCAAGTGCCCCTCCGATGCCGCCCCCACCACCGGCTCCAGCACCATTGACACAAAGCACTCAGCGCCAATCTAGTCAACAAACTATAGAAATGCCTCACGGTAGTCGTGGTTTAACGAATCCTGCCGCTCATCGTCCGGGAGCGCCACCACCGATGGCTCGTGATATACCCTCTACAAACAGTTCGCAGCCAACTTTTAAGCAATTAATTTTGGAAGCTAACGAAAAAGGGTTTTCCGATATTCACTTAGGAGTAGGTGAAATACCCCGCTTCCGCAACCGAGGAGAAATAGACACAACTGATTATCCAGAAACGGATAGAGAAACCTTCATGAGTTGGTTGCGTGAAACGCTTACAGAAGAAGAAATTAAGCGTTTTCAAGAAACTCTAGATTTTGATGGAGCAACTCAGTTCGATTTTGCCCGCGTGCGGATTAATATTTTTGATTCTCTTAAAGGTTACGCGATGGTATTGCGATTGATTCCAGTGAAAATATTATCAATGGAACAGTTGAAATTACCTCCTGTATTTAGAGATATTTGCCATTACCACAAAGGTTTGGTTTTGGTTACAGGCCCCACTGGTTCGGGTAAATCAACTACAATGGCGGCGATGATTGACTATATCAATCGAGAGATGAGTAAACACATTATTACTATCGAAGATCCGGTCGAATTCGTTCATCAAAGTCGAAAATCCTTGGTTAAACAGCGGGAAGTTGGAATGCACACCCGCAAATTTGACAATGCTTTGAAAGCAGCTTTGCGGGAAGATCCCGATCTGATTCTAGTGGGAGAAATGCGGGATAAAGAAACAGTTAACACCGCGATGAAAGCAGCCCAAACAGGTCACTTAGTAATGGGAACCCTCCACACCAACAGCGCGGTAAAAACCATCGAGCGTATTCTTAATCTTTTCCCCGGTGAAGAACAAGATCCGATGCGAGTCGCCATATCTGAATCTTTAGTGGCGGTTATTTCTCAAGGTTTGTGTCGCACGACAGATGGTAAACGTGCAGCTTTCCACGATATTCTAATAAACACCGAAGCAGTTAAAGATTGGATTAAAGACTCGAAATACGATGAAATGAGCGAGTTGATGAAACAAGCGAGTTTCGACGGCATGATTACCATGAATCAGTCTCTATTTAATCTTTACCAAGAAGGTAAGATTACAGAAGAAATTGCATTGGAAATGTCACCGACTCCTAACGAGATGGCGCAGATGCTTCGAGGCAGAGTTTAAGTTTAAGTAGTAGGGAATAGGGAACGGGGAACAGATTTAAAAAGATAAATCTATTTATTTATTTATTTATTTATTTATTTCATTTGTCAGCCTCGTTCCCATACTGCCAGTTGTATCTGTTGTTGAATACCGAGGCATAGCATTTCTGTAAAAGGTTCTTAGCCGTCTTTGCGGGAAGTAAAATTAGCGAAGTCTAAAATCCAAAATCTAAAAAAATGCATTCGTTGTTAAAATATAAAATTCTATAAGCTGTTGAATTTAAATAAATCGCCTTTACCAGAGTTATTCAAAGGTATTGCATTATTTACACCAGGGGGAGATATGATTTACTGTATCGATCCCAGCAAAAAAGGTAGATGGCATTCACATTTATGCAGTGCTTTACAGGAAATTTTAGATTTACCGGAACCACCTCATTTTTTAGTACCGCTATATACGGCAACAATTGACCACTGGCTAGATCCACGCACGGAAAAAGTAAGAACTTTTGCAGAGGCTTATCCAGCCGTGATACGTTATCAAGCTTTATTGAATGCTGTATTTAATACTGGCAATTTAGCTTGGCAAACAACTCCTTGGAATGATGAATTATGCGATAGCATAGTATTATCAACTTATCGTTCGAGCTTTGAGCAGTTATGGGTAAATCACGATTTAATAGTGCGTTTAGAAGTATCCGAACAACCTCTTACTGATTCTCAACCATTATTAACTGCACCACAAATGCCGTCTCAAACTCAACCTTATATTCTTCGCTTGTTTGTTGCAGGACATACTCCCAATACTGAAAATATACTTAAAAACCTGCATGAATTGTTAGAAAAATACTTGGGAAGCCCCTATACTCTGAGAATTGTTGATGTATTAACTCATCCCGAACAAGCAGAAATTCATCAAGTTAGTGCAACTCCTACTTTAGTTAGAGTTTTACCCAAACCAACAAAAAGAATTGTTGGAGATATGAATAATACAGAGAGAATTCTACATATGTTGGGCATATTGAATAAATAAAGTTATTCCGATTTAATTTCTGGTGGTAGTTCAAATAAACCGTTTTCAGCAGCTTCAAATTCGATTACTTTGAATACCGCATCATGATTCAAAGCACCATAAATATGGGGAAATGTTTCGTTTTCTGTGACAGCATCGTAACGAATTTCTGATTTTACTCTATCGGAATCTATGAAAAGAAGTAGTAAATCTGTTTGATTTTGGAAAAAATAATTTGCTACTTTTACAACTTGCGCTGATGTCGAACAATGGATAAATCCTTCAGTTTCTAGCGAGTCAGCACGGTAAATTCCTTTTTTTATAGCTTTTTCCCAGTCTTGACGGGGAGTAATATGAAAGATTGTTTTCATTTGTTGGTTGTTGGTTGTTAATCCATTTCCGGCATAAGACTACCGATAAAAGAGTAGTTATTAGTTGGTGGTTATTTCAGCAACTAGATTTGAAGCTTTGCGAATTAAAGAGGTATTAAGATCAATTTGATAATTTTCTAAATTTGCAATTTGTCGTACAACTGCTTCTAAATCCGCATTACCTTTCCTCGCACCTAAACCGTTGACTGCACATTCTATTTGTCTAACTCCACAGTTTAAAGAGGTAATTGAATTTTCTACTGCTTTACCCAAATCATTGTGACAATGAACGGAAATTAGCGCTTTATCAATATTTGCGACTCGATTGAAAATCATTTCTAAAAGTCGAGAAAACTCTTCTGGGGATGCTAAACCCAAACTATCGGGAATATTAATGGTTGTTGCACCACTGTTAATTGCTGTTTCAATGGCTTTACATAAAAAATCTGGTTCGCTTCTCGGTGCGTCAAAAGCACTCCATTCGACTTCTGCACAATGATTTCTTGCTAAAGATATATTATTTTTGATGCAATAAAATTCTTGTTCTAATCTAAGTTTTTCTTTACCTTTTAAATTCACATTATTATAAGTATGAATTCTACCTCTTTTCGCTGGCTTAATAGCTTGAGCAGCGCTGAGAATTTCTTCTTTTTTTGCACCTGCTAATCCGCAAATAGTAGAATCGTTAATTGCTTTAGATATCTGCAATACTTGCTCAAAATCTGAAGGCGAATTAGCTGGATATCCAACTTCAATTACATCTACTTTTATTTCTTCTAATAATTTAGAAATGGAGATTTTTTGCTGTAAATTGAATTTAATACCGGGCATTAACTCTCCATTCCGCATTGTCGTATCAAAAATTATGATTTTATTCATGAGGTTATCAATCAACAATGAACAATTATCAATTATCAAAACATCAATGGATTGATTCTGATGGGTGACGGCAATTTCAGCAATTTTTTTTATTATCAATAATTTATAGAAGCCGTCACACACCCGACATAATTATCTGTCACAATGCCCCACGCCCCATGCCCTATTCCCAATTATTAATTAAGCTTCTTGATAAATTACCTCTTGAAACTGAATCACATCCTTTTGAGGATCTGCATGGGTAACTTTTACTAAAATTTCTTCACCTAAATCTACGGCACGTTTAAAGAACATGGGTAACTGCAAACCTAAATCTTCTAATAAAATTAGTGCTAAATTACTATCTTCTCTCAACCACATCAAAACTGTTGTATCCCAAGCTTTATCTAAATGACGGCGCAAGTATTCAAGTGCCCAATATCGATTGGTTTGCCGTTCTACCATTACCACTTCCTGAGTAATACTGGTAACGTTCATCATCACTTCTTTAAGTCCTTCTGCTGAGAAGGGCAAAACCTCACCTCGAAGATGAGCTTTGATTTGAAAATGAGTAAGTAAGTCGCTATAACGACGAATCGGAGAAGTTGCTTGTGTATAAGTTTCTAACCCTAAACCCGCATGGCGTAATGGATTGATGCTCATTTCGCTCTTTGGCATACAGCGACGCATCGCACAGGATCGAACAAAACCTGCTGGTAATAGCAGCAATTCTTCTTCTGATGGTAATTCCGGTTGCGGCTGCCCTCGAAAAGGTAAAGGAATGCTATGAGTTTTACCATAACGAGCCGCGACTTCACCGGCAAGAATCATCATTTCGGCTACTAGTTTTCGCGAACGAGAATCATCTAATAAATCGATATTAACTTCATCATCTTTAACCTTGATGGTAGCCTCGGGCATATTTATGCTGATGGCTCCTTGGTGGTAGCGCCAAGACTTACGCTTTAAAGCCCATCTACCAAGGGCTGCGATTTCGGGTTCTTCTCGTACTCCCGATTCCAAAATATCGTTTACATCTTCATAAGTGAGACGATAAGTCGGTTTTATTAAACTTGCATGAATGCTATAATCTTCTACTCCACCAGTTTCATCTAAAATAATACCGAAACTTAAAGCACAACAGATTTCTCCCTGTATCAAGCTCATTGGTCCGGTTGCCAATATTTCGGGAAACATTGGAATCATTCCCGTGGGTAAATATACCGTACTACCGCGCTTTCTTGCATCCAAATCTAATTCATCTTCAGGTACAAGCCATCGCGTGGGATCTGCAATGTGTACCCACAATTTTTCTCGATTATCGGGAAGCATTTCCCAACTTAAACCATCATCTATTTCGGTCGTCGTTTCATCATCAACCGTATAGACTTTTAAATGAGTTAAGTCCAAACGGTTACGATCTGGATCGGGAGGAAGAGAGTTTAAGCGTTCATGCGCCACATCTGTTACCTTAGTAGGAAATTGAACCGGAATAGAGGAACGACGTAGAAACAGGTTTTCATTTGGACTCCACCAACCCAAATCAACGAGCAACCCAAACGCTCCTTGAGGAGTTGCGGTACGTCCGAGCATCGTCATAGTTTCTAAAACTTGTGCGGGTGGGGGATAAGCTTGAGCCAAAGAATCGTATTTCACGCCACCCCGCGTTACATCTGCTAGTAACGCCGCATATTTTTCTAAAGCTTCAAGCCTGTGGCGATCGTGTTTTTGCCATTCTACAACTTCACCATCAAGTGCCTGCTGTACCCTTGTTAAAAATTCCTGCTGTCCTTTAGCTTTAAGCGCTTCTACTTCTAATTGGTGCTTGCGTTCTGCAACAGCACTCGCACTTCGTGGTTCGTAACCGTCGCCTTTTTGCTTGAAATAAACTTTGTCATCCGATAACAAGCAGTGAGCTGCATAAACTTGAGGTGGTTCTGCTTGAGAAAACAGCAAATTCGCCATTTCTTCCGGAGTTGCAGACTCGCCATCTTCTACCAGTAATTCCCAAGCCACCTCTAAACTTGAAGGATCTAAATACGATTCTACCTGTTGCAGAAAATCCGGTATTTCTGATGAATTGTAAGTTTGTCCGACAACTTTGTAGGTAAATTGTCTCGGCGCAAGACTGGTGGATTGTCCTCGTTCATCTAACACAATCAAACGGTTTTTCCCGTCTGGACGTTCTACCACACCCAAACGGCGATCGCCTTGATTTTTAAATTCTACCAGCGTCCCCTTTTCCACAAGCCTTGTAATTCATTCAAGTTTTCAGTGATCGGATTTCGGATTATCTAAATATCTAAATAATTAAATATAAATATTAAATCCTAAAATCCCGCTCATTTTTAATACAAAACAATTCAAAAATATCCGATGCCTTTCACGGTGCAATCACCGCCGTTCTCAAAGTTGTAAAGCTAGACATAACAGTAGTCTGGGAGGCAACCGACCGCTGTGATGCTCCGAATAGCCTCCCCTTTTACTTTGTCTTTGAAATACTCGATTTAAGCTTCGGCATTCACAAAAGGCAATAAAGCTAAAATTCTGGCACGTTTGATTGATGCAGTTAAAGCTCTTTGTTGCTGAGAAGTCAGACCAGTAATCCGACGTGGTAGTATTTTACCGCGTTCTGTAATAAATTTACGCAATAAATCAACGTCTTTATAATCTATAGGTTCCCCAGGTTTGATGGGAGAAAGACGGCGACGATAATAAGCCATTTTTACTTAATTTCCTTGTGAACTGTATGCGTGTTGCAATGCGTGCAGAACTTTTTCAATTCCAAACGACTTGTTGTATTTCTACGATTCTTAGTACTCGTATAACGAGAAACTCCAGGCGAACGCTTGTTAGCGTTGCTGCGACACTCAGTACATTCTAGTGTCACTATTATACGGACACCTTTACTTTTAGCCATAATAAGACAAACAATTTAAGCTAGCAGATAATAACACAAATAGCCATTCTCTCACATTCATTCGCCCAATTTCAACTATTTGCCAAATCAAGCATGAAAACAGAAATAGTTGTAGGGTGACGAAATTATAATAATTCCAGAATCGCAGTGATGCAAACTCTGTACCACTATCAATTGCGTTTAGGAATCACGCTTAAGTATAGCAGTCGCTTTGCAAAAAATGTCGCTTAAAGCAGCTTATGTTAAAAGCGCTTTCATTTCCAAGACCTTATGTATTGAAAAAGCAAGACCATAAACGGGCGCGGCTACTTCTTGGACTGCGCCTGAATAACGTCGAACTTACCATCCGTGCGTACATAGATGATGCTTTCCTCTCCCGCTTTAGACGAGACTTGATGTAGCGACTGTCCCTTAGAGCCGAAATAACTACCTGGCAGCAAAGTCTTAACGTCAGTCTCATTTGACACTTGGCACTGTGGTTGACCCTGGATTACTACAGCGCGGAACGTCGAGCCGTTGCTACGTATATTTCCAGTAAATCCAGCCGGTAACTTGACAAGAGTTCCGTTCAACTGACCCTCCTGCGGGCTGCCCCAAAGAAAGGCTACCTTTGCCTTATTTTTAGAAGCTGGCGTTCCTTCACTATCGACCCAAACAATGTTCGATACGTCCACGTTAATCGGCTTGTCTTCGCTTTGAAACGCCTTCTCAGGAGGAAGGACGAGATACGGTCCCTCCTCAATTTCTATGTACGCCAGGTTTTTGCTGCCCTCGGCAGCTGTAATATGTACACCTCCGGCTGGCTGAGTCCAAAAAGAACCCTTCGGCATCCACATCTTTTCGGCATTCGGGTCATCGTTGTGAATGGTACCGTTAATAGCCACTCCTCGGTAGGTGATATTGTGAATGTGAGGTGGCGATGAGAAGCCGTCTACAAACTCCACGAGGAAACCTGACGCACCGGAGCCAGTGCGATCGCCCCAAAGATTACCAGCCCTCGGGCTATTGTCGCCGCGAGCGGGGTTGAGCGGTCCCCATTCTACTTCGGACATCAAGACAACCTGGGAGGTTGTTTCGGCTTCGGGTTTGGGAGTGATGCTGTTGGATGCGACCTGCGAGCCAGTGCAGGCGGCGATTAGGACGCTTATAAGTGCTAGTGCTAGAAACTTTCTCATATTAAGTTTTCTATGTTGACTGCTAAATATTAAGTTAAACCTAATGCTTTCATAGATTTTCCCCTTAAAGAACAGTTTATTTATAAAAATTCAATGTTTTGATTATTCCTGCTATTTCATGCAATTACAATAGCTAAAAAAGCAAACTATTTTTGATATCGAGTAAAAAAAGAACGGGCAGAATGCCCGTTCCATAAAAAATTAATTTGATAATAAAAGCAAAGATCAAAGAAAAATTGACCTTTAACCTTTAACCTAAATTACCGCTTCGCAAATCTCTTGGACATCTTCCGTAAACGAATTGATTCGGGTGTAATTTCCACCAATTCATCGGGGCCAATATATTCCAAAGCTCTTTCCAAACTCATATCTGTAGGTGCTTGCAATTGAACCAATTCATCACCACTAGCAGCACGATGGTTTGTCAGCTGCTTGGTTTTACAAACGTTCAATTCCAAATCTTGAGGACGATTATTTTCTCCAATAACCATGCCTTTATAAACTTTGGTGCCGGGAGTAATAAAGTAAGAACCTCTATCCTCAGCGTTTTTCAAAGCATAGAAAGTAGCAACACCTTCTTCAAAAGATATTAGTACGCCGTTGCGACGAGCAGAAATATCGCCCAAAATCGGACGGTAATCGAGGAAACTGTGGTTCATGATGCCGTCACCGCGAGTGATACGCATAAATTCACCACGGAAACCAATCAAACCACGAGCAGGAATGATGAATTCTAATTGAGAACGTCCGGTACCACCCATTTGCATATCTTGCATTTCACCTTTGCGCTGTCCGAGTCGTTCGATACAGCCACCAACGGCTTCTTCGGAAACGTCTAAAGCCAAGAGTTCGTAAGGTTCGCAAGGCTGCCCGTTGACTTCGCGGTAAATTACCTGTGGCTGGGATACCTGAAACTCATAACCTTCGCGGCGCATGGTTTCAATTAAAATACCCAAGTGAAGTTCACCACGTCCGGAAACGCTAAAGCGATCGGGTGAATCGGTTTCTTCAACGCGCAAAGCTACATTAGTTTGCAACTCACGCATCAAACGATCTCTTATCTGCCGAGAAGTCACAAAATCCCCTTCCTGACCGCAAAATGGCGAATCGTTCACGGAGAAAGTCATTTGTAAAGTAGGTTCGTCCACTTTAATCAGTGGCAACGCACGGGGTTCGTTGGGACAGGTAATGGTTTCTCCGATATTCGCATCAGCAAAACCTGCTACAGCAACAAGATTACCAGCGGATGATTTTTCTAATTCCACCCGTGCTAAACCTTCAAAACCAAGTAGCTTACTAATTTTGGATTTGACAACTTTACCGTCTTCTTTAACCAAAGCCGCTTGCTGTCCGGCGTTGATGGTACCGTTGTGAATTCTACCAATTACAATTCTTCCCAAGTACTCGGAATAATCCAGAGTTGTCACCTGTAATTGTAAAGGCTTTTCTGGGTCGCCAACTGGTGGGGGAACGTGACGTAAAATTCCCTCAAATAAAGGTTTCATATCACTGGATTCATCTTCGAGTTCTTTTTTAGCGAAACCTGCTAAACCAGAAGCGAACAAATAAGGGAAATCGCATTGGTCATCATCTGCTCCTAATTCCAAGAACAAATCCAATACTTTATCAACTGCGACGTGGGGATCTGCTCGGGGACGGTCAATTTTGTTAACTACAACAATCGGACGTAATCCTTTTTCCAAAGCTTTCTTCAACACAAAGCGTGTTTGAGGCATGGGACCCTTCATTTGCATCCACGATCAGGACGCAACCGTCCACCATACCCAATACCCGTTCAACTTCTCCACCGAAGTCAGCATGTCCGGGGGTATCAACAATATTAATTAAAGTTTCTTTGTAGCGAACGGCAGTATTTTTAGAAAGAATCGTAATTCCTCTTTCTCTTTCCAAATCGTTTGAATCCATAACGCAATCCGGAACGTCTTCCCCTTCACGGAAAATGCCAGATTGTTTGAGCAGGGAATCAACGAGGGTTGTTTTGCCGTGGTCTACGTGAGCGATAATAGCGACGTTACGGATTGGGAGCGTCATAATTGCGTCCGATGTACTGCGGGTTTTATATTTTAATCATGTGAAGGCTGTATTAACAGAATTCGGATAAAAATGGTAATTCTGTAAACATCCCTTAACAATTCTATCTTACTCTTTCCGTTTGAAGTGAGATTTGGTAATCGCGAATTGGGCATTGGCAATTGGGCATTGGGCATTGGGCATTGGGCATGGTACAAAGTTAGGAGTTAAGACGGGAGTAGTAAGTAGCAAGTAGAGAGTAGCGAGTAGCGAGTTATAAATTATTTTCTCCTTATCTTCCTATCCCCCATCCCTTCTCCCATTACCTATTACCAACCTAAAAAATGCCCCACATAGTTCTACTTGGTGATTCAATTTTTGATAATGCTGCTTATGTTGGAGAAAATCCTAATGTGATTAAGCAGTTACAGATGAAACTTCCCAAGGATTGGAATACCAGCTTGAACGCGATTGATGGGAATAAAGTTGATGATGTTTATGCTCAATTGAAAAAATTACCCGAAGATACAACTCATTTGGTTTTGAGTGTCGGAGGAAATGATGCGCTTAGTTGTATTGGTATTTTAAATGAGAAAGTAGCTTCTTCTGCTGAAGTTTTTATTAAACTAGCTAACTTAAGAGAAGACTTTGAAAACCAGTATCGCAAATTGTTACGAAGAACTTTAAGCCTCGGTATACCTACAGCTATTTGTACTATTTATAATCCGAATTATCCCGAATCAACTTATCAAAGAATTGGAGTTGCTGCTTTAGCTATTTTCAACGATGTAATTATTCGACAAGCTTTTCAAAATGGTATTCCGCTAATTGATTTGAGATTAACTTGTAATGAAGCTACCGATTACGCAAATCCAATTGAACCTTCAAGCGCTGGTGGTGAAAAAATAGTGAATGCGATTGTTAATGCTGTTTTTGAGCATAATTTTGAGAAGCATTATACTCAGGTTTTTTATTAAATAGAAAACAGCATCTAAAATCTATGGAATTTTAATTAATAGATACAAAATTTATTAATTCATTAGCGATACTTCTCCACCACCAGATATATTCATTTTCGGAAGTAGTCGCAGTATTAGTGACTAAATTTACTGCTCTTAAACCAGGACAAGAATTAAATTCTATTTCCACAATCTTTCTATCAGATTTTGCACTTAAAGTATATTGTCCATCAGTTAAAAAAACATGGTGTTCGTAATTCTCTGGTTTTTGAATAAGTTCTTCAAGGTAGGTATAATAATCTATTAGGAATTCAGCATCGCTTTCAACATACAAGAACATTCCCCCACCATCAAAATACTTAGCCAAACCTCCATATAAGTAGGTAGGCTAGAATAAACCAAACTATGTAAAGGAATGTAAAATCCTCAAAGTGCTTGTGATGATCCACACCTTCGGTGAATGCTTCGTTTCACTCCGTTCCACTCGCAATGACATAGTTATAAATTTTCCCACCCACCTACTTAGTGATATATATTCATATCCCATGCTAAATATTTTTTCCTAAAGTCACGAGAATCTAAGCCATTTAAATTTTGAACTGTTCGAGGTAAAATATTAGTTTAGTTGTTAATTCTGCTGTTTTTGCATTCATTAAATTTACATTTTGCGGTCAATAATTATCAGTAGATGGACTTAGAATTCCTTGCTTCAATCATAATTCCGCATCCCCTGAGCCACAAATTTCACTAGGCGAGCTATCGCAATTTCTATCTCTTCCGAAGAATTTCCAGTAATCACTTTATCTGACTGACCAAATTGATTTACAGTACGAATTATTATGGCGATCGCTAAGTCTAATTTCCAAGTTAGTTCGGTACGGGTTTGGTCGGGAAGCGCTCTTTGTAGAATATCTAAAAATCGTCGCTGGCTTTCATGAAATTCTTTGTCTGCAAGTTGCTGTATTGGCAAAGGTTCCGCACGACAACGACCCATAAATTGAGCGCGAACTATTCCTGGTTCTCCCATCTGGGTTATTACCCTCAAAGGAGGACCGTAAAATGCTTCTAGAATATTCTCTAGTGATGGTGGTTCTTCTAGATTTTCATATTCGGCAAGCTTCTCTAGCTGAGATGCTACTATCTGTTGAGCAGTTCTTCGCACAACTGCAATAAAAAGCTCTTCTTTTGAACCAAAATGGTAGTGAACGGCAGCAATATTAACTTCTGCTTCCCGAATCACGTTACGTAAACTTGTCCCAGCAAAACCTTTTTCTCCAAATAACCGCTCCGCAACGTTAATTATTTGTTCTTTTGTATCAACAGTTGTTACATTATTTTTCATTTAAATCAAACGTTTGAATGATGCGTGATTTTAATTAATTATAGTTGACTGACTTATAAACGTCCCGTTCCGATTTTACGGCATACAGGACAGGTATTGGGCAAAATATATGGCGTTGCTGATTAAAAGTATGATTTGCCCCCCAACCTCCAATTTTGGGAGAGCAAACTAATTTAAAGTTCCCCAGAATTGGGGAATTTAGGGGGCTAGTAAATATGAGAAAAAAATTTATACTTCAATTCAGCAATGCCAAATATATTAAATGATAACTGTGCTATCGGCTATGTAAATCTATAGAAAAGAAAGTAGAATGCCTTGCTTATGGTAATTGCATTATAGCTGCAAAAGTGGTTATAAGAATTCGTGGTAATTGCCGGAAAGTATGTATGCAATTCAACAATTGTATCTATCAAACGTATGATTGACGATTATTAAAACGTGTGTTTGAATTGTATGCATGAGAAAACCTATTTCAGCAACTAAGCCCCACTGGAGGTAAATACCATGAACCCAGATTTTACTCCGAATTCCCAGATATCAGGTGATGAAACACTCTTAGATGGCGGATATTCTCAAGATATAGAAAATCAGCATCGAGATTATTCTAAGTTGCTTCGCTATGGAATGTTGGGTTTGCTGGGGTTGATGGTAGTAGTGGGTGCTGTGTTTGGTGCAAATAATTTAGTTAAAACAGAACCTGAAACAAAAGAAGTTGCTGTAGCGAAAGCTTTGCCAGTTATAACTTTACGAGCAAAACCTGTGGATTCCTATCAAGTGATGCGGACTTACACTGGTGAAATCGCTGCTATTCGGACTAGCGAGTTGGGGTTTGAACGAGGTGGGAAGTTAGTTAACGTTTTTGTCAAAGAGGGCGATCGCCTTAAATCGGGACAGTCAATTGCAAAGCTTGATGTGAGTAATTTGCAGATGCAAAAGTTGCAATTAGAAGCTCAAAAAGCCCAAGCACAAGCTAGATTAGATGAATTTGTTGCAGGTCCTCGTCAGCAAGATATTGCAGCTGCTCGCGCAGCAGTTGATGATATTAAACAGCAGTTGCAGTTACAAAGAACTAAATTAAAAAGACGAAAGTATCTTTATGGTGAAGGAGCGATTGCGCGAGAACAACTTGATGAAATTGCTTTTGGAGAAAATTCTTTAAACGCTCGTTTGAGACAAGCTCAAAGTAATTTAAATGAACTTTTAGCAGGAACTCGTACAGAGCAAATAGCCGCACAGCGAGCAGCTGTAAAACAATTAGAGGCAAGTATATCAGACTTAGAAATTAATATAGCTAAAAGTACAATCAAAGCACCATTTGCGGGTATTGTTTCCGCTCGTCAAATCGATGAAGGAACGGTAGTTAATACAGGTCAAGCAGTGGTGAGATTAGTAGAAAATACTAGTCCAGAAGCTAGAATTGGAATACCGACAACTGTAGTTAATAGATTGCGAGTTGGTAGTAATCAAAGAGTAGAAATTAATAATCAGAATTATTCAGCAATAATCGCTTCAATTTTGCCAGAAGTTAATCCCAATACTCGCACTCAAGTAGTCGTATTAAAATTAGAATCTTCTTTAATATCTCAAATTAATCCCGGTCAAACAGTTAGATTAAAATTGACAGATACAATTCCTACAGAAGGATTTTGGTTGCCAAATAAAGCTTTAACTCAAGGATTGCGAGGACTTTGGACTTGTTATGTTTTAATAAAGCCTTCTTCAGAAAATACCAATACTCCTAGAGATGCTTTTGTGCTTGAACAGCGAACCGTAGAAGTATTGCATCAAGAAAGCGACAGAGTTTTGGTAAGAGGAACTTTGCAACCAGAAGACAAAATTGTTGCAAACGGTGTTCATCGATTAGTTCCCGGTCAGATTGTGCGTCCGATTGGGGAATAAGAAGAGAGAGGGGGTAGAGGGGGAGAGGGGGTAGAGGGGGTAGAGGGGGTAGGAAAATTAATTTTTAACTCTTTTAATCCAAATGTAATTGACAGTTTTCTTAATACATAATGGTGCGTTACGGCATTATCAAAGGAATAATCTTTCAATTGAATCACCTAGTACCGTAACACAACGGCAATATTGCGGGAAGAGAATCTACACCCTCCGGGTTCAACAGTTGCACTCTGCGAGAAAGCCTCCGGCTTACATGGGGGAAACCCCCAAGACCGCAATTTGCCTCCCCTACAAACTCACTACTTTCTACTTGCTACTTACTACTCATAATTCCTAACTCCTAACTTAATCATGGTTCTTCCTTTTTTTCGCAATGTCCGTTTGCTAATCCTAACTTTTGTATTAATCATATTCTGGGGACTTTCTGCGTTTCAATCTTTACCGCGTCAGGAAGATCCGCAGTTGGTAGCTCGGACTGCTATTGTTACTACTGTTTTTCCTGGAGCTAGTGCAGAACGGGTGGAAGCGCTGGTGACTGAAGTGATTGAATCGGAGATGTCTGAGATTGAGGAAATTGATACTATTACTTCTGATTCTCGGGTTGGTTTATCTACGGTTTCGATTGAATTAAAGCAGACTATAAGTAAAGCGAAACCTATTTGGACGCGGGTAAGGGATAAGTTAGCGGATGCATCTCCACAGTTTCCACCGGGGGTGCTGGAACCGGATTTAAATGAAACGGAGACGCGAGCTTATGCTGTGATTGCATCTTTGGTTTGGGAAGGAGACGAGCCTAATTATGCAATTTTACGGCGTTTTGCTGAGGAATTAGATGTTCAAATTCGAGGTGTGGGAGGAACGGAGAAGGTTGATACTTTTGGTTTTCCTTCGGAGGAAGTAACTGTTGAGATTAATCCATCGGATTTAGCAGCAGTTGGATTAAATGCTCGTCAGTTATCGCAGCAAATATTGCAAAGTGATGCTAAAACTAGCGCTGGACAACTTCGTAGTCCGAATAATACTTTAGCTATTGAGGTGGAAGGGGAACTTAATTCTCTGGAACGAATTCGTCAAATTCCAATTTCTTCGACTAACAACGGACAGTTTACTCGTTTAGGTGATATTGCAAGAGTTACTAGAGGTATCAGAGAACCTGTATCTGAATTGGCTTTGATTGGTAGTAAACCAGGGGTTAGTTTGGGAGTGTTGATGGAGTCGGGAAACCGGATTGATTTATGGGCTAAAAGAATTCGCGAACAAATAGAAGATTTTCGTCAGCGTCTACCAAATGGGGTCAAGCTAGAAGTCCTTTTCGACCAAAGTAGTTATGTTGAAACCCGTTTGGATAATTTGATTTCAAATCTATTATTTAGTGCTTTTCTTGTAGTTGCTGTAACTTTTGTGGGGATGGGTTGGAGGTCTTCTATTATTGTTGGTGCAGCACTACCATTAACAGTATTTGCGGTATTTGGTGAATTGCAGATTTTCAATATTCCGATTCATCAAATGTCAGTTTCGGGATTGATTATTGCTTTAGGTTTGTTGATTGATAACGCAATTGTTGTTGTCGATGAAATTCAGGTCGAACTGGAACATGGATTAAAGCCAAAGGATGCTGTGGTGAAAACTGTTAATTATTTAACGGTTCCTTTGCTGACATCGAGTTTAACTACAATTCTTACCTTCTTACCAATTGGTTTATTACCGGGAGAAGCGGGAGAATTTGTTGGTTCCATCGCTTGGGGTGTAATTATGTCCCTGGTTTCTTCTCTGGTAATCTCTTTGACGGTGATTGCTGCTCTCTCAGGTCGTTTTTTGGCTAAAACTCAAGTTGATGAGGAAGATATTCGTCCAAAACGCAAATCTGCTAAATCTCGACTTTTAACAAAATTAAAAAATCCCGATGCTTGGTGGAATTCAGGCTTTTCTTCACCTTTTTTGGGTCGGATTTATCGCAAAACTTTAAACTGGGCTACAGCAAAACCTTTAATTGCGATTGTTTTAACAATGATATTACCCGTAATGGGTTTTATAAATGTTGGTTCTCTACCGACGCAGTTTTTTCCTTCTCTAGCTCGCGACCAGTTTCAAATTGAAGTCGAGTTTCCCGCTCAAACTTCTATTGCTCAAAGTCGCGAGGATGTATTATTGGCTCGTAAATTAATTCAAGAACATTCCGAGGTTGAGGAAGTTCACTGGTTTGTTGGAGAAAGCGCTCCCAAGTTTTACTACAACTTTACTGGTGGAATCAAAAATGCTGCTTACTACGCTCAAGCAATGGTACAGCTAAATACAAATAAAGGGGTTCCGCAATTAATTCGGACTTTACAAGATGAGTTAGATTCAGCATTCCCTAGCGCTAGAGTTTTAGTTAAACAATTAGAGCAAGGACCACCATTTGAAGCTCCGGTGGAAATGAGAATTTTTGGCTCTGACATACAACAATTACGAATATTGGGTAGTCAAGTAAGGGAAATTTTGACACAGATACCCGATGTTACCCATGTAAGAGATGATTTGACCGAAACTTTACCCAAGTTGGGATTAGAAGTAGACGAAGAACAAGCAAGATTAGTCGGACTTGATAATAGAGCGATCGCGCAACAGTTAGAAAGTTATTTGGAAGGTTCCGTTGGTGGTTCGATTCTGGAATCTACAGAGAATTTACCTGTAAGAGTAAGAATTGCTAATTCAAATCGAGGAGATTTATCTCAGATTGCTTCGCTTAATTTACAGCCAACTCAACAAGGTGGTACCGAACCAAATTTACGTCCTTTATCAGCACTAGGGAAGTTTAATCTGGTTCCCCAATTAGCAAAAATTTCCCGACGTAACGAACAAAGAGTTAACACCGTTCAAGCTTTTATTTCTGCTGGGGTTTTACCTTCAGTAGTTCTGGGAGAATTACAAGAACGTTTGGAAACACAGGAATTTGAATCCAAACTACCTCCTGGATACAGATATGAATTCGGTGGAGAACAAGCAGAAAGCGGAGAAGCTACGGGAAATCTCATGTCTACGGTGGGATTGCTGGGGTTAATTATGGTAATTACCCTAGTGCTATCCTTGGGTTCCTTCCGAATGGCTGGAATTGTGTTTGCTGTTGGAGTGGGTTCGGTTGGTTTGGCTTTATTTGCTCTGTGGGTTTTTGGTTCGGTATTCGGATTTATGGCAATTGTCGGGACAATGGGTTTGATTGGGATTGCTATTAACGGTGCAATTATTATTTTGTCAGCCTTTAATGAAGATGAAGCAGCTAAGAATGGTGATGTTAAAGCAGTCCGGGAAGTTGTAGTTAAAGCAACACGTCACGTCTTAACTACAACTATTACTACAATGGTTGGTTTTATTCCCTTGATTGCCGATGGCGACCCTTTCTGGCTACCTTTGGCGATTGCGATCGCGGGTGGAATTGGTGGTTCTCCGCTACTGGCGCTTTATTTTACCCCTGCTGCTTATTTATTAGTGAAAGGACGGAGGAAGAATACGAGGAAGCGGAAACAGCTTTTGCTTCCTCCGGCGGTTTCTTGATCAAAAGTAAGTTAAAAGAAAGAAAGTCGTTTAGCAGCTATAAGCTTAACGTAAGAATCGCAATTATAGGGACTGTAACTGGATACCGCATCAAGTAGGCTGTAGCTATATTAAGATTTGCGACACAAAAGTAAGAATGACCAACAAATATGCATTGCTTCTGCGATAAATATTTATCTATAAACCAGGAATTGTTGGAAATACAGGCAAGTTAAGTTTTGGGTATCTTCTATTAGTCTTAATGGTCTATAGCTTACAACAGTTTTACTTAAAGTATTTTATATTACATAAATCTACTAAAGAAGATTATTATACTTTATTATTCTAAAAAGCAACGCTTGATACCCAAAATCAAGTTTTTTAGTCAACTAAATATCAGTATGAGCAATACAAAATTTTGGCGAAATGCTTACCAGTTATTTAAACCAGAGGAACCTCTGGTAACGGCTGAAGACCTGAGAAATTTTTACGTACAAAGAGATAACAGTCCCTTGGATAAGCTGGTCAGTTTGCTAGAAATGGAGGATGATCCAGCAAAATTTTTATTGGCTGGTCATAGAGGTGGTGGAAAAACTACTGAGTTGCGACGGTTGCAACAAAAAGTAGCTGATTTTTACACTGTTATTTGGATTGATACGCAAAGTGCTTTAGACAGATACAATATTGGCTATGCGGAAGTGATAGTTTTAATTGGTTTAGAAATTGCACGTCAAGCCATTCAATCTAATTGGTTATCTAATAGGAAAAATGAATTATTAAACGCTCTGCAAGATAGTCTTAAAGCTGTAGTTTATCAAGATAAAGATAGTGAAACTGATGGTTTGCAATTTCCAGAGTTTCTGACCAAGTTAGGATTAGTTCTTAAGCGTGGTTTAACTAGAGAGGTAACTAAAACTCTTAATGTTCGCCCTTTATTGAGCGAAATTATTGTTAGAGTTAATGATATTATCGAAGCTGCGGAAAAGGAAAGAGAGCAAAAATTAATGATAGTTGTTGATGGTTTGGATAGACATGACCAAGTAACTGCTTTGGAGATGTTTTCTAGTCCATTGTTAGTAGAATTAAACTCTCATATTATCTATTCAATTCCTATTTCTTTGCGATATTCTCCAAGTTTTCGTCAGCCAATGGAAAGTTTTCAAAAATGCTTAGATTTGAATAATCCTCCAGTGTTTGAATCTGACGACAATTTATGTCCGACTAATAATCCCAATCAATATGGTCGAGAAATTTTAATTAAAGTAATAAATGCGCGTCTTGTTAAGTTGGGTGATAGTTATAAAGGTTTATTTAATCCCGATGCTTTGGAATTAATTTGTGAAAAAAGCGGTGGTGTGATGCGAGATTTAGTTAGGCTTGCACGTACTACCTGTGAAATTGGATTGCGAAATAAACTTTCGTTTATAGATTTAAAAGCTGCACGAGAAGCAGTGCAAGAAGTACGTCGAGAGTATAATTTAAGTGACTACCACTATCCGGAACTTGATTCTATACACAAAAGTGGGAAGTTAACTACTAACACTCATAAATTACCTAACAAAGGTGAATTTATAATTGCTGACGAACTTTTACAGAATAAACTAGTTTTAGGTTATTACAACTCAAAACAGGAGTCTTGGTTTGATATTAATCCTATTTTGATGGAAGATTTACAGCGTTGGCAAGCTACAACTAATATTTCATAAAAGTTTTTCATCCTCATTTTTATCTATCAATATTAACTTTATCTGGTTGGTATATGCTTAATCAAGACACTAATTATTATTTAAGTGAAGTTGATAAGAAGGAATTAGATAAGTTAGTTGTTTTATTAGAACTTTCCAGTGGAACGACAATTATTTTTGGCATTACACCAGAAATTAGTCCCCAACATATAGTAGTCAAAAGTCTGAAGGAATCTTTAGAAACAACTGAAGAAAGTTTTGAGTCTTATAACTTTTTTTATAGCGAAGATTCTTTTCATAATTTTCTTTATAGCTTGGATGATAATAAACAGCAGAATACCCAAGCTGAGCGCAAATTGGTGATGGCATTTGGAATTGACCAATTACCTACACCGCGCTTGGTTAAAGAAATGAAACAACTTAATTTAGGTAGAGAAGAGCTATTTGGAAGAAATTTAGTATTAATTTTATGGCTCAATAAAGAACGGTTTTTAGATGAATTTCGTCAGCGTGCGCCAGATTTTTGGGATTGGCGAGAAAAGGTAGTAAAATTTGAAACACGCAATCCCTTACTTTATCCCTATTTAGAGTGGTTAATTGCTGAGAATTCTTATCTCAAAATGAGTGGCGTAATGCAGGTAAATCGCCAAGTTGATATTTTTCTTGACCAAGTTTATGTATCCCTACAAGCACAATGGCGACAACATATTACCGAAACTTCTGAGGCTAATACAACAAAACCTAATGCGGCGAGTGTATCGCAATCTCGAAGTGTTAAATTTGACGAGATGGATGTTGGTCAAGATGATTTGGATGAAGCCTACGATTACGAACCACTTCCTGAAGACTCAATAACTGTTTCTAGCACTGAAACCATTATCCGAAAAATCGCATTATCTCAGGCGGTACGAGAAAATCCTTATAGTGTGATTTTAGGCGCTCCAGGTGCAGGGAAGACTACTCTTCTACGTTATTTAGCGTTACATTTTGCAAGAACAAAAAGAGATAATAAGGAAACAGTAATTGTTGGCGAAGACAAGGAAGAATTAAGTAAAACTTTGTTACCAGTTTTCTTTCGGATTGCTGACTTTGCAGAGCAACTCGAACAACAGCCAAATTTAACTTTATTTGAATATCTACGTCAGTTTTACCGTCAGTGGGAAGCTCATTTTCAAACAGAAGAAGAAATGGGAACTCCGAAAGAGGTAGCAGAATTTCTTCTATTGAGGATGCGTCAAGGACAGTGCTTGATGTTGCTAGATGGTTTAGATGAGGTATTTGACCAAGAAAGTCGTAAACAAATTGTAAAACGTATTAATCAGTTTGTTGATAAGTTTCCTAACAACAAATTTGTAATTACCAGTCGTATTGCTGGCTACCGCGATGTGCAATTAAGCGATAGGTTTGCAGAATTTACCATTGAAGACATGGATAGCGAACAGGTAGAACGATTCCTATCTCGCTGGTGTTATACAGTTGAAAAAGCGCAACAGCCAGATGCTAGTGAAGAGCAATGGCATAAGAGAGGAGATGAGCAAATACAAGACATTTTACAGTCAGTTGAAGACAATGAGGGCGTAAAGCGGTTAACAACAAACCCCCTACTGTTAACTATTTTGGCACTCATTCACCGAAATGGCGATCGCCTTCCCAATCGTCGAGTTAAACTCTATGAATTAGCAGTGCAAACTTTGACGGAAGATTGGCAACTTAGTAAGAAATTACCAGATGCACCAAAAGTAGTGTTAAAGGAAACAGAAGTAGTAGAACTTTTAGCACCTTTAGCATATTGGATGCATGAAGAAAAACCTTCTGGTGTAGTTAGTCAGCAAGAAGTTGAAGAAAATTTAGCACAAAAACTAGCGGAAACTGAATGATGATGAGCCAGAGTCAGAATCCGTGCTTCAAGCGGTAGGGGAGTTTTTGCGTAAAGTACGGGAAACCACAGGTTTATTTGTGGAAAAAACACCAGGGTTTTACGGGTTTATGCATCTGACGTTTGAAGAATATTTTGCTGCTCGTTATATTGCGGATAACGACCTAAGTGATATTCTACAACTAATCCAGAACCATCTCCACGAACCGCGCTGGAATGAACCTATTTTATTAGCTTTAGGGTATTACGGAATTCATTTTCCTAGACAAGTTAAAAAATTAGTAGAAAGACTGTTCAAGAATTTAGAAGATTATCAACCGACTTTACAACATGGTGAGATACAAATTAAAAATTCTTCATCTGATGATGCAATTATTTTTTACTTCAAAGCGGACGATGAATCAGAAAACAACTCCCAAGAAGTAGAATTCAAATTGAAGGATTTGTTGTTTGCTGGACAGGTAATTGCAGAAGTTGAAGTTAATAGTAATTTTCGGAAAAAGCTGATTCGTAAGTTAGTTATTACCTATCTTGGTATAGATACTGATGACTTTGGAGATGATACGACTAAGCATTTATTAAGATTACTGCGTAAAATAGAACAGTTTTATAAAAAAAATGAAATCATAGATTTATTAAAAGAATTTGCTAATGAATCAACCCTGTCTGAAGAAATTCGTATTGTAGCAAAAACAGCCATTCTTTATATTGCTTGTAGTGATTCAGTAGAATTAGTTAATTTTGCGACAGAATTTGTTAATGAATTAGAGCCATTTTTATTTTTATATACTATTGGTTTTGTGCAAAATCTTGGTCAAGATATGACATCTGTTCTCGAAGCTAGTAGAAAGTATAACTTAGCTGAAGAACGATGTCAAACAGCATTAACTTTTCTTACAGGAATATTTTACATTCGTAAAGATAAATATGATTTAGCTATATCTATTTTAGAAGATATTAATGAGCAATATAATAGTAGTTTAGGAGCATTTATTGATTGGGCATTGGCATTTTGTTATCAAGAAAAAAAAGAATATGAAAAAGCTAATAAGTATTACAATAAGGCAAAAACATCTAATGACTTTATAAATAGCGCTTATTTCTGGCTTTCTTGGGGTAAATGTCAATCAGATTACAAAAAATATGAAGAATCATTAAACTATTATCAAAAAACATTATCTATAATAAAAAAATTAGGCGTTCCAAAATACGAAGCAAGTATTTTAAGCATTGTTGGTAGAGTATATCAATGTTGGGGTAAATACCAACAAGCGATTAACTATCACCAACAAAGTAAAGATATTTATCAACAGTTAGATCGAGATAAAGATATTGCTAACCAGTGGACTTTGCTAGGTAACTGCTATCGTTCATGGGGTAAATACGACCAAGCTGTTGAATCTCAAAATAAAGATTTAGAAATTCATCAGCAATTGAATGACCAAGTTAATATTGCTAAAGCATACTATCAACTAGGAATGATTTATCAAGACTGGGGTAAATATGAGCAAGCTGTTGATTACTATCAACAAAGCAAAGAACTTAATCAAAAATCAGGTCGTAATAAATATGTTATTAACCACTGGTCTCGTCTGGGTGAATGCTATCATTCATGGGGTAAATATGAGCAAGCTGTTGAATGTAAAAATCAATGCTTAACAATTAGTCAACAGGTAGACGACCAAGCCGGTATTGCATTCGCATACTATGAATTAGGAACGATTTATCAAGATTGGAATAAATACGAACAAGCTGTTGAATATAAAAATAAAGAATTAGAAATTTATCAGCGGTTGGATAACCAAGCCGATATTGCATTCGCATACTATCAAATAGGAGAGATTTATACTTATTGGGATAAATACGAACAAGCTGTTGATTACTACCGACAAAGTAAAGATATTTATCAACAATTAGGTCTGAATAAAAAAGTTGCTGACCAGTGGAACAATCTTGCTGATTGCTATCACTTATCAGGTCAATACGAAAAAGCTGTTGAATGTAAAAATCAATGCTTAAAAATTCGTCAGCAGTTAAATGACCAAATTAATATTGCTGACGCTTATCATCAGCTAGGAAGGATTTATACTGATTGGAGTAAATACGAGCAAGCTGTTGATTACTACCAACAAAGTAAAGATATTTATCAACAATTAGGTCGAGATAAAAGTGTTGCTAGCCAGTGTAAAAATATAGCATACTGCTATCGGTTATGGGGTAAATACAAACAAGCTATTGAATATCAAAATCAATGCTTAGCAATTCGTCAACAATTGGATGAACAAGCAAATATTGCATTAGCATACGTTCACTTAGGATGGATTTATCAAGATTGGGGCAAATATGAACAAGCTACTAATTACTATCAAAAAAGTAAAGACATTTATCAACAATTAGAACGAAATAAAGATATTGCTAATCAATGGTATAATTTAGCTGATTGCTATCGCTTATGGAGTAAATACGAACAAGCAATCGAATATCAAAGTAAATGCTTAAGAATTCGTCAGCAGATAAACGACCAAGCTGATATTGCATTAACTTACTATCAATTAGGAAGGATTTACACTTACTGGGGTAAATACGAACAAGCTGTTAATTACTATCAACAAAGTAAAGAAATTTATAAACAGTTAGGTAGGGATAAAGATATTGTTAGACAGTGGAATAGCTTAGCTTATTGCTATCGGTTATGGGATAAATACGAACAAGCTATTGAATATCAAAATCAAGCCTTAACAATTTGTCAGCAGTTGGATAAGCAAGCTGATATTGCACTCGCATATTTTGCATTAGGATGGATTTATCAAAGTTGGTGTAAATACCAACAAGCTATTGATTATTACCAACAAAGTAAAGATATTTATCAACAATTAGGTCGAGATAAAGATGTTGCTAGCCAAAGGTCTTTGCTAGGTAATTGCTATCGAAGTTCAAAAGACTATAAAAAAGCAATTGAGTGTTGTCAACAAAGCCTTGCTTTGTACCAACAGTTAGGTCAGGATGAAAGCGTAGGTAGACAGTATCAAAAACTTGCTTACTCTCAAAGCCTATTAGCAAAACATACTTCAAATCAAATAGAAAGTTCTGAATTACTAACACAAGCAGAAGAAAACATAAATCAAGCCATAAAAATAAATACTACAGGCGAATATATAAAAAATCTTGCTTACGACTACATTGTTTTCAGTTTGCTCTGCTCAGAACGTTTACGCTGGATACCTAACGACTCATCAAAACAAGAAAAAATTCCCTTATTTGAAGAGTATTACCATAAGGGTTTTACCCATTTTGATGAATTAGGACAAGCAATAAAAAAATCAGGACAAGCTCTTAATATTGCTCGTGCTTATTTAGAAGTGGAAGCTCTAGAAAATCTTGATAAAAGCGAAGAAATCGCCAAAGAATGTTTGCAAGTCTCTCAAGACTATAACCGCCGAAAATTAGAAGCCGCAGCACGCAAACTATTAGGTGAAATTTACCAGAAACGCACTCAACAAAATCAGCCAGACGCAGAGTCAATTGCTACCCAGTTTTTATCAGAAAGTCTACAAATTTATCAAGATTTGGATTTACAAGAAAAAGCAGCCGAAGTAGAGCAGATTCTGTATCCTAACTAAACGCTTAGAAGAGCCGGTGCTGTACAAGTCGGCTGCTCACTTGAGGTTAAGTTCGGATAAGCTAAAAGGTTTGGTTACTTGAAAAAAGCAATTTCTTAATTATCAACGGTAATTTTCAGTAAACTAAACTGCCTATTTCAAACAATAATAACCCTGTTCAATTTCTTCCAATAATCCACGTCCAGTAGCATTCCATCCCAACAACTTACGAGCTTTAGTTGCCTTAACTCGGCTATTAGAGCCAAATGCAAAGTGAGCAAATTCGGGAGTCCATGTTTGAATCGCTTCGTCAATTGTTATGCTGCTAGTTAGTCCTTCCATACCTAACATTCGGCTAATCGCTTCCACAACCGTTTTCATTGATGCTTCACCGTTCTCTACATAGAAGAAAGAGCCAGCAGGAGCATTTTCTATTGCTAATAGATATAGCTCTGCTACATCATCAATATGAACGTGCGACCAAATATTTTCACCTTTGCCAATATAACTCGCTGTACCAGTTTTTTGAGCTAATTTAATCAGCCCAGGAACTTGAATGCTCTCCGCATGAATTCCATGACCTTGACCATAAATTAAACTGTGACATAAAACTACAGAATGTACTTTTTGTTGAGCAGCACTTAAAACTTTTTTATCAATAGCAATACGTGCTACTTTTTCTATTTCTGGATGAAACGGCGTATCTTCGTTAAAGACTAATTCGCTTTTATTACCAGCCGCTTTATCTCCTACTAGGCTAGAACCGCTAGTTTGGATAAATAATTTATTAGTACCAGCTAGCACTGGCAAAATTGTTGTTACTATCCAAGGATTATCGGAATCCGCAGCATTAATTACAGCATCAGATTTTTGTGTTGTCTCAATTAGAAGTTTACTATCTGTAAGGCTACCAACAACAGGTTCGACACCCATTTTTTCAAGCTGCTGTGCCTTTTCTTTTGAACGTGTAAGCCCTAAAACTTGATGACCTGCATTAATTAATTTAACTGCAACAGAACCACCAATATACCCAGTCGCACCAGTTAGAAAAATCTTCATGACTTTTTGTTGTAAATCTAATTTTTTACTATTAGTTAGTCTGACAAAAAGCCAATATTAGTACCAGAGTTTACCTATACTGGTATAGAGAGTAATACGTTAAATGCAGTTAATGAACGAACAAGAGCGACTAAAAGAGCTAGCTGATTTTCTTCGCACCCGTAGAGCTAAACTATCACCCGCTCAAGTTGGTTTACCACCAGGATTGCGCCGTCGAGTTACTGGTTTGCGACGAGAGGAAGTAGCCGAACTAGCTGAAATCAGCGTTACTTGGTACACGTGGCTAGAACAAGCAAGGTCAGTTAAAGTATCTCCCGAAACTCTTTTACGAATTACTCAAGCACTTCAATTAAATCGTCACGAACAAGAGCATTTATTTTTTTTAGCAGGACATTCTCCACCTCCTTCACCTTTAGCTGAAAATCAGGTAACGGAATCAACCCGACAGGTGCTAGAAAGTTTGGAACCGAACCCTGCTTATCTTGTAGATTTACGTTGGAATTTAGTAGGTTGGAATCAAGCAGCTATAAAGGTTTTTGGAGATTTTACCGTATTTCCATCGTCAGAACGCAATCTTATGTGGTTGGCATTTACAAACTCAGCGATGAAGGAGCTTTTTGTAAACTGGGAAGAATTTGCACATTGTTTACTAGTTCACTTTCGAGCCGATTACGCCCAAAATACTAACGAGCAAAGTTGGACAGAATTAGCTGTAGCACTTCAAAAAATTAGTCCTGAGTTTCGCAAATGGTGGAAAAGTCATGACGTTGCTCGTCCCCATGAAGTACAAGAACTAAATCATCCTATTGTGGGAAAATTGGTGTTAGATTCTGTTACTTTTCAAGTTTATCCAGCAGCTAATCTGCGGCTGACTGCTTATACCCCGAAAACAAATATAGATACAGTAAAGTTACAAAAGCTTCATTCCCAAGCATGATAATTATTCAAACTTCTCTCCTCGTGCTAAAAGTTCAATAAACTCGCTGCGAGTCAAATTATTTTGTTGAGCAATTAAATCTAAATTTTCCCAAGCTGTATCGGTAAGTCGTAGCGATCGCACTTGTTTTGCTTCTTGATAATCCTGCTCAAACTTCCCGCTACTTGAACGCTTGCGTCGTGAAGCTTTTTCTCGAATTCCAGCATATTGATTCCCATCTGTTTTTTGCTCTGGAATAATCAATTTCACCAAGCAATCAATCAATCTTTCTCGCTCCATCGGCATAATTTCCCCAGACTGAAGCATATATTCAATCATGGTGTAGTGAACTAAAGCACCCAAAAATACTCTTGTCGTCGCTTCTGGATCGGAAATTTGTAATTCGGGATGAGAACCCAAATACTCAGTCATGGTTTGAACAACATTTTTATCTATGCTGCGAACCATATGCTGCGCTAACATGGGAAACCTTCCAGATTCAGCAATCATTAAGCGGATTAAATCTAAGAATTCCGGCGCATTGCTAATATTTTCACCAAATTGATTTAATAAATTGTTTGCGAAATATTTTAAAACTTCCGCTGGCTCTCTTTTAAATATTTCCGGGCTTCGTTGACTTAAAGCACCACTATAAGTTGTAATTAACCGCTCAATTAAAGCGATAAATAATTTTTCTTTGTCTTGGAAATAGCTGTAAACAGTGGTTTTTGAAACTCCTGCGGCTGCGGTAACTTTGTCCATCGTGGTTGCAGCGAAGCCATGCGTTAGAAATTCCTGCATTGCACCTTGCAAAATAGCTTCAACTTTTTCTGATGATTGCGAAGCGTCTGTATTCCTGTTATCTACTTTTTTAATGATTTTTTTTCGAGCTTGCATATTTAAGGTATTGAAAAAGAAAGTCTTGTTTGCAGTTGTCTTCTATTTACTCAGACAATTTCCATGTATTACATATCTATTTTAGCATTTTTCAGCTTTGGCTAGTAAATCAATAATCATAATATGAACCTAAAAATAGATTTATGCAACTTCTAAAAATCTTTCAAGCGTATATATATCAGTCTTAGATAGAACAAGTTTAACTCCTTATTAGCCGAACTTATCCCATATATGAAAATAAACACCTTGACAAAGAATACTAAACAGTTTAGTTTATATATAGCTGAACGATTTAGTTCATTTTTTTTTAAGGGAAGTTATGCTAAGCAATAAGTTTTTAATATTACCTAAGTCTAGCCTATAAGGGTTATAGCAGTTGACCTTAGCGCCAGGATTGCGATCGGAATGTTAATATCTCCAGTCTTATCAACCATGTATTACAAAGGGGTATAAACAAGACTGTGAATTAAATAAAACCGTTATTTGAATGATAACTAGAAAATAAAATGCAAGGAGAAACAACCATGAAAACTGACGTAATCATCATTGGAGCAGGGACAACTAGACTTCCTTATTATCCTAGACTTCCTTATTATCGAGAAAAACGAGGGTATTACCAATCTGTCAAAGGCTCTGGGCTTTCAGGCTCGGACTTTAGAGATTTACAAGCAAAGTAAAAATGAGGATTTGCTTTATAGATATATGCAACGCTAATTAATTCAAACGTTTGATGTGATAGCCCCAACACACTTTACAAACTTCTTGCAGAGGTAGAAAAAGAATAAAAGCTTATTTTTTATTCTCTTTCCTTTTTCAAAAACTGATTATCAATTACCAAATCTAAAGGAGACAAAAATGTCACAATCTGAAGTTACTTTATTCAGCAAACCTAACTGTAACTATTGCGCTAAAGCCAAAGCCGTTTTTAAACGATTTAATATTAATTTTCAAGAATATGATGTTAAAGCCAATCAACGAAACGCAGACGCATCAGTTTATTTAAGTGGTGCAACAACTGTACCGCAGATTTTCATCAGTAATTATCATATCAACGGCGCTGAAGATTTAGAAAAGCTCGAAAAATCGGGAAGACTTGCAAAACTCCTAGAGACAAATACAGGAGATTTATCCCTCGTTCAACTTTCAGATGCCGAATTACAAGAAGGCGCAAAAGACGTTTCTTTAAGTCAATATATTCCCCAAAGCGATGGTAGCCGTGATAAAGACGCAGAAATTTTACCAATTCTGCACTTTTACAAAGAATTCTTCGGATTTTGGCCCAACACCTTTGCTTATTTACATAACTGGATTGAAGCTTACAAACTCTTCGTTTACTGCCAAAACTTCTCCGCAGTTGGATACGCCAAACAAGCACTAGGCATGAAAAATATTAGTGCAGTTGGTTATTTGACTTCTAATGCACATGGCTGCTCATATTGTCAGGTACACAGTGTAGCGACAATGGGCGAACATTCCCTGGATATGGTAGGAAAATTTAAGCAAGCCAGTCAGGGAGAAGCATTAGAGAACAATCCATTTAATGATTTTGAAATGGCTTTAGCAAAACTTGCAGGTGATGCAACGTTAAATCAAGTTGAAGATAGTTTTTTAGAAGATATTCGACATTTAGCGAAAGATACTTCAAGAGAAATAAATGCCGATGCTTCTATCGAAGCGACATTACTTGTTACTGCTTCCTTCGGCTTTCTCAACGTTTTTAACGATTTGACTGGATTAGAAATAGAAGGAGATTGGGCGCGTCAAGCCAGCGAAAAAGTTGGTATAGAAGGGGGAAGACATGGTACGGGAAATTCTAATCCATCTAATTTAGATTACGAAATACCGGAAGGTAATTTATCAATTCAAGATATGCTCGCAAAGTATAATTCAGCAATTGAGAATCTTGACAGCTATCTAGAGAAAGAATTAGGATTTTTTCCAGCCTGGATTAAGAAGTGGGTGCAGGCATTACAAAAGCACCACGCTTATATTTATGTCGAGCTAATGAGCGATCGCCATCATAGTTTAATTCCAGCAGAGCTTAAGCATTTGATGGCAAGGGTTTGTGCAATAGCCAAGAATCATGATTATCTGGCAGCAGCAGAAGGATATTTTGCTTATCACACAGCTACAGATAAAGAGCTTGCAGTTGAAAGGATTCGTCAATGTTATTTAGCTGCAACAAATCGAGGAGATACTGACGAATTATTCAGCGAAAAAGAAAAAGCCGCACTTCAATTTGCTTGGGTATCGGCTCAAACTCCACTAACAACACCATATCGATTTGTAGAAGCTGTAATTAAAGAGTATCAGCCTAAAGAACTTGTTCATTTAATAGTAGTTTGTTCAATTGGATCGATGGTGCAGCGGTTTGTTGCAGCAGCTAAACCAGAAATTGAGCCGGTTGTGAATCAGTTTTTAGATAAATATTCTTTGGAGACAGATACGTTGATGCTTCGGTATCCTTTGTTTAAATAATAGAGCGTTGCTGGCTCAAAATATCATGTAGTGGTTTTACATTGTTTGAGACGTAGCATTGCTACGTCTCTACATCGGTGTAATTATTCTTCAGAATTGGCTTTTAATATACTTTCTTTCATTGGCTTATATGGAGTCAAAGTCATCCAAGGCTGAATTTCTAAATTACAAAACCAATCTTTAACAGTTGGAATCCAACCTAAATCATCTTGAATGTGCTGCTCTGCAATAATACGAACCGGAATCTTTTTATTAGCAGCATTTTCGATGGTGACTCCGAACAGTTTTTCGCACATAAAAATACCTTCTGCATGATGTCTAAGTGCGCGATGTCGGAAATCTGGTAAAAACGCTTTTGACTCATCAAACCAGTTGTGAATATCAAGATAATCTTCAGGAATGCCACCAAAGCTTTCTGCTGAGCGAACCGCATGATACCAAGAATGAGTCATAATAATTATCGATCCTGTTCGTCAACTATCTTTCCAGTCACCAAACTTGCTCTGAAAGAACCTTTCATCGAGTACTCACCCGTACCGTAACCGCTACCAAGTAAATAAGTCGCTAACGAACGAGCAAATCCATCTAGATAAAATTCGACTCGTACTCGTGGAGATGGTTTCTGTATAACCGGCATAGTAACGAATTAGATTTTCAGATGTTTTGCTACCAAGTGAACTTTCTGCAAGTAATGATTTGAGTTCTTCAAATTCTACGGTTCTATCTTCAAGTTTTGCCCCGGTAAGATCGGCAAATCCCTCATCATGCCCACCGTTGTATCGACAATAAACGGTTTTTACGCCAATTTCATGCAATACATCGAAGACTTGACGTGAATCGGAATCAAGATTTTCTGGACTAAATTTTAATTCTCCAATAGCTGGTTCGTATTCATACTTCCTTTTACCGGGCAATTTAAAGTACGGCATATTAAAGTTCAAATTCTACAAGAACAAAAATACTATATATAAGAATATATTCAAAGTTATTGCTTCGTCAAAGATCAAAAAATTCTGTCTAAAATTTAAATATGATTCCACTCCCCAAATCCTATGAATATAACTACGGCTAAACGATTTAATATAGATGAATACAACCGTTTAGCAGAACTCGGATTTTTTCATGAAGATGAACGAGTTGAGCTAATTAGGGGAGAAATCATTCCGATGGCAGCCAAAGGAACGCTTCATTCAACTTTTAGCAGGAGATTGATAAGGCAATTATCAAAATTGATTGCTAATCGAGGTACTTTACAAAGCCAAGATCCTATTAGTATAAGTCCAGATAGCGAACCCGAACCCGATGTCACAATTTTGAAAAACAAAGATGATGATTATCTAAATTCTCATCCCACTCCGCAAGATGTATTGCTTTTAATTGAAGTCGCCGATTCTTCTTTAAAATACGATCGAGAGGTGAAATTACCGCTTTATGCTGAAGCTGGTATTTCTGATTATTGGATATTTAATTCAATTGAAAACTGCTTAGAAACCTACAGCGAACCTTTTCGAGATTTTCAAGGTAAATTTGGCTATCGTCGCAAAGTTATTTATCTTCCGAATGAAACAGTTAATCTACCTTGTTTTTCAGAATTAACATTAGATTTATCAAAAGTTTTTCCTGAATAAATTCCTTCCTCCTCGTTTATAAACCCAAACTTTTTTATATCAACCCCTCCATAGCCTTTTCCAAATCCTTGGTAAAATCACCAACCGCAATTCTCGCAGCTTTACGATTAACTTTGTAATTCTCAAATTTATCAGAGATAGATAGTGGCTCCCCGATAGTAATTTTCGCTTTTTGCTTACCCAATTTCGGACGCTTAAATGGATTTCCACCTTTAATTCGAGCTACCACATCCCATAAAATTAAGGTAGTTTCAGCAAATCTTTCTGCTGTAGGTTTTTCCCGAACATATTTACCCGTCACCGCGACAAAGCTTTCTACCAAACGCATATGCCATATTCGTAAACTAGCTTCTTCGGCAACTCTATCAGCTAAACTTTTTTCGATGGTTGATAATGCTTTAATATCTTTAAAATCTTCTCGAAAAATATAGTTCCAACCCGCTTGTTCTACTCGACGACAGCGGTCGTTAAAATTACCTTTTGGCAGTAAATCAAAATAATCTTCGGATACTTTTAAGGCACTATCTAATAATGATTTTAAACGTGCGGCTATGGCTTCGTTACCGTCGCTAGTTTCTGTTTCTGCTATGTTTATTTCTGGTGAATGATGGTAAAAACGTTTATAAAAGTCTTCCATGACAAACAATAAATTTTCTGCCAAACGAATTAATCTCGGATAAAGCGTTTCTTGCGGCAAAGCTTTATCAAAACCAGTTTCATTTAGAGGTAAACCGCTAGCTTCTTCCAGTTCGCTTAATAATTTTTCTATCGACTCCCAAGGCGGATTTACATAACTATATTTAATTCCTACTGGTAAAATAAAAACCTGCTCGCTGCGTCCGGCTTTTTGTAAATCTTCTGCACACCAAAAGCCTAATTGTGCGATTCCCGGTTCCAAAGGACTAATCATCTCAGAAAGTCCATTTGTTCCTCCTTCAGGTGCGGCACCAATAGGAAAATCTGCTTCTGCAAACAAATTACGAGCCGATCTTAACCCCGCCCAATCTGCTTTACCCCGCTGTATTGAGGTACCACCCATACGCGATAGAAACCAGCCAATATGGGAACCAGCCCAAAGAGGAATTCCTCTATCGTAAATAAAATGGGCGTGAACTGGATAACTTAATTTAATTCCTTCTTGTCGAGCTACTTTCGGTACGATATGAGATAACAAGTAACCTAATGAAAAAGGATCTTCTACTTGAGGATGGCGGAATGCTATTAAAAAACGAATCTTTTTTTGCTGAAATTTGTCGATCAATTTTACTAAAGTTTTGACGTTTTCTGCTTCAATTTGACTAAGGATGGTTTGCGAACGTATCCATGCTGGTAATAGTAGCTGAGTAATTCGTAATACAGATGGGTTTAACGCTGGAGGAATAAATTCGAGAGGTGCCTGTGCTTGATTAGTATTGAGGGACAAAGTTAATTTTCTCCTTAAACAGTGAACAGTTAATTATTTATCCGGTTTGTCTGAGTTTCTCACCACTATTAAGCTGATGTGCAGCTAAGTTGTATTAAAAAAAAAATTTGGAATTATTATAGTGCGCGCCGAACAGCCCGCTAGTACTATACAAATTAAGTGCGTAACAGCTTAACAGGTAAGACGGTAATTTAGTTCAAAAAGCAAAAATAGTGATAATTTTAAATTCTTGCTAAATATGGTAATTTTGCCAGTTTAGTAAAAAAACAACTATAAACTAAAGCTTTTGTGAGATAGGTTAAGCCCTGCAAATTCTAAAAATTATATGCGAAACCGCGATTAAACTTAGGTTTACAGAAAAGTCACTTCCTGAGTATATTCGCCCTTGTGCATGAAATAAAAATTATCAAATCCGCAAACAGGAGACGCGATGCGACTGTCAAAAATGTTATTTGTTACGCTTCGAGACGATCCAGCAGATGCTGAAATTCCCAGTCATAAATTATTAATTCGCGCTGGTTATATTCGTCGCATCGGTAGCGGTGTATATGCTTATCTTCCTTTGATGTGGCGGGTTTTGCAAAAGGTTTCTCAGATTGTCCGCGAGGAAATGAACGCGACTGGGGCAATGGAATGTCTTTTACCTCAATTACAGCCTGCGGATTTATGGAAGGAATCGGGACGCTGGGATACTTATACTAAGGCTGAAGGTATCATGTTTTCCCTTACCGATCGCCGCGAGCAAAATCTAGCACTCGGTCCCACTCACGAGGAAGTAATTACCACAATTGCCCGAGATACAATTCGCTCTTATCGTCAGTTACCGCTGCATCTCTACCAAATTCAAACTAAATTCCGCGATGAAATTCGTCCCCGCTTCGGTTTAATGCGCGGCAGAGAATTTATTATGAAAGATGGCTATTCTTTCCACACGGATGAAGAAAGCCTGAAAGAAACTTACCAAGATATGTACAAAGCCTATAGCAATATGCTGCGGCGTTGCGGGCTGGAATTTCGTCCTGTAGAAGCAGATTCCGGCGCAATTGGTGGTTCTGGTTCGACGGAATTCATGGTTTTGGCAGAAGCTGGAGAAGATGAAGTTCTCTACACTGATGATGGGAAATACGCTGCAAATGTAGAAAAGGCTGCTTCTTTACCTCCTGATGCAGAAGCTTCCAATTTTACTAACTACGAAAAAGTAGAAACTCCTGAAACTCAGACAATTGAGAAGCTTTGCAAAACCCTCAAATGTTCTTCTACCCAAGTTGTCAAAAACGTGCTTTATCAAGCTGTTTACGATAGCGGTACTACTGTATTAGTTTTAGTAAATATTCGCGGCGACCAAGATGTTAATGACGTTAAGTTATATAACGAATTAACTAAATTAGCTTCTACTTATAAAGCAAATTCTATTCTTGGTTTGGAAGTACCCAGCCCGGAAGCACAGGAAAAATGGGCGGCTAAATCTTTACCTTTGGGTTATATCGCGCCCGATCTTGCTGACGACTATATCAAATCTTCCAAAGAAATTCACTCCAAATTTTTACGCTTTGTAGATAAAACCGCAGTCGATTTAAAGAACTTTGTCACTGGTGCCAACGAGTCTGGTTATCACGTAGTTGGGGCAAACTGGGGAGAACAATTTAAGCTACCAGAATTAGTCGTAGATATACGTACCGCAAGAATTGGCGATCGCTCCGTCCACAATCCAGCCCAAACCCTTAATTCTGCTCGCGGTATCGAAGTGGGACACATCTTCCAATTGGGTAATAAATATTCCCAAGCGATGGGAGCAACTTATACCACCGAGCAAGGTAAAGATAAACCTTTAGAGATGGGTTGTTATGGTGTTGGTGTTTCGCGCATGGCTCAAGCTGCTGTAGAGCAATCCTACGACAAAGATGGAATTATTTGGCCACTAGCAATTGCTCCTTATCATGCAATTGTGACGATTCCCAATATTAAAGATGATCTTCAAGTAGAAGTAGCCGAAAAACTTTACGCCGAATTAAATCAAGCAGGAATTGAAACCCTTCTCGACGATCGAACCGAGCGTGCGGGAGCTAAATTTAAAGATGCCGACTTGATCGGTATTCCTTATCGGATTGTCACCGGAAGGGCGATCGCCAACGGCAAAGTCGAAGTTGTGGAGCGAAAAAGTAGCGACTCTTACGAAATTGCCATTGATGAAGTTGTATCTACTTTAATGCAGAAGATTAATGATGAAATCTGAATTTTGAACGGTTCGTTTTTCCGCAACCGTGTAGAGACGTAAAATTTTACGTCTCTACATTATGAATGCGCCATATTGTTATATTCATCTTTGAACATTAAATGGAATTTATTTCCTTTGTGCTGTCGGGGTTGCTGGGGTTTATTACCCACGCTGGAGTTGTTTTTGATACTGCTGCTGAAGATGCAATTCGCTCTCAATTGAGTAATGTAGAAAAATTACAGGTACGTGTAGATAATCCACCCACTCATCAATTATTACAGGGAAAAATCAAAAAGATTAGAATTGCAGCACGCGGTTTGCACTTAAAACAGTACAACTTCCGGATTAATGCTTTGAAATTGGAAACTGATGAAATAACTTTATTACCCGGAAGCGTTCAAAAAGGAAAACATAAATAAAAAACCTTTACAAACTGCTATTCGTTTAGTTTTCACTCAACCAAACATAAATAAACTATTACAATCGCCTGATATATTAGCTTTATTGTCAAAGCTAAACGTCAGTTCAAAAGATGACCTAAGTATAGATGAGGATTCTGTAGATAAATTTGACTTACCCCAATTTAAAATTTTAGATAATAATCGCTCTCAATTTCAAATTGAATTACGTTCGGAAAATGAGCAAAAACCTTTGTTAATAAAGGTAGAAACCGTTAGGAATATTAACAAAGGCAGACAAATTAACCTAATTGAAACAGTGGTAACTGTAAATGAGGAACAAGTTGCGCCACAATTCGTTAAAGGAATTATAAAAAACCTTAATCAAAGACTGGATTTACTTAAATTGGAAGGTGACGGAATTTTAATCCGAATTCTAGAATTGAATATAAAACCGTCAGAATTAGAAATTGCGGCTTTTGTGCAAATAAAACCGTCTTCCTTTCTTAGTGAAAAAGCCCCTTTCCCCATCAGAGCGCGTTATCTACCAAGCCCCTCACACAGTTACAGGTACTATCTCAGCCCATAAGCGAAGGTGTCAGATGACAGAACAAAGAAAAAGTAATGGTATATCTTCCGGTGTCGCAGCAGCAGTTGCAGCAGTAACAGTTGCAGTAGCTGGTGTTGCGGGTTATTTCGCGATGAATCAAAACCCTCCTGACATACAAAATCCAATACCAGGGAATGTTTCACCCGCACCAAATCCAGGAGAAACACCATCACCAGCAACTAACGATAAAAAAGCTACAGTCTACTGGCTTGAACCGAGCGGTACCAGCTTGAATTTGGTTCCTCAAGGTATTCAAGTTCAAGCGGATATTAATAAGCCTTCAGAGTTTTTAGAAGCTGCTTTTAACAGCTTATTAGCTGGACCAACAGAAGGAAGCGGTGGTTCTTCTGCGATACCTAAAGAAACTAAATTACTAGGTATTAAAGCCGAAGGAAATGAAGTAAGAGTTAATTTGTCGGATGATTTTCAGTTTGGAGGTGGTAGCGCTGGGATGATTGGACGTGTAGGACAAATTGTCTATACAGCTACAGCTTTGAATCCCAATGCTAAAGTTTATCTCGAATTAAACGGCGAACAAGTTGAAGTTCTTGGTGGTGAAGGCTTAGAGCTAGAGCAGCCGCTAACCCGCGATAATTTCACTAAAAACTTTGAACTTTAAACGTCGTTGACTTAAGTCTTATTTTTAAATTTTCCAAGCCCCCCTGATAAAAGGGGGGTTATTTATTTGAAAGAATGGGGATAGGGAATAGGGAATAGGGGATGGGGGATTGGGTAATGGGAACAGAGGTAGCAGGAACAATAATTAATTACAATCCAAAATCCCGGACAGTTGCTACAACTCTGGGAACCAGAGCAACGCACTGTCCTCAAAATCTAAAATCCAAAATCCAAAATCGAGCTATCTGTCATTTAAAACCCGAAAACTGCGGGCTTGCTGTTCCAACCTAGTCGCGAGACGGTCGCAAACTTGGTTGCACAGTTCAAAAATCATGTGATCTTCAACTCGGTAGTAGGCACAAGTCCCTTCACTGCGACGACTAAGAATTCCCGCTTGCCACATTACCTTAAGGTGTTTTGATACATTAGCCTGAGAAGTATGGGTTGCCTCTACCAACTCTTGCACGCATTTTTCTTCTTGTCGAAGCAGATGCAGCAACCGTAGACGCATCGGTTCGCTCAACAGACTGAAATATTCAGCTACTTGTTGCACCACTTCTGGATGGGGTACAGGCAACATTTGTTTCATCAGAATTCACCCGCCACGAATGGAACTAACTTTTTTAACAATGACACATTCGTTATATAGATTAATACTTAATCGGGGTTAATTCGCATCAAAGGTTGACCATATTCTACAGAAGCGCCATTTTCAACCAAAATTTCCATCACTTGACCCGATAATTCGGCTTCGATTTCGTTCATCAACTTCATGGCTTCAATGATACATACCGTATCGCTTTTACGTATGCGATCGCCTACTTCTACAAATGCCGATTCACCTGGTGCGGGGGCACGGTAAAAGGTTCCTACCATTGGCGAAAAAATTTCGATGAATTTCGATTCCTTGCTTGTAGAAGCTGCGTTACCTTGCCCTCCACTTCCACTCTCCGAACCACCGCGATTGAGATTTTCTGCCGTTGAAGAAATATCTGGAGACGAAACACCAGTCGCAGATGGTAACGTTACCACTTCTGGTGCAGCCTGATGAACAAAGTTAACACCCTTACGTACCGTTAGCTCAAAATTTTCGCTTTTAAGATTTACTTCTGAAATATCTGTTTGTGCAATAGTCGCCAACAGTTGGCGAATTTCGTTAAAGTCTAATGACACAGTTAAAATGACCTCATGGGATTAGTTTATAGATAATCAATCGATATATTAGAATTCCTTAAAACGGTAGGGATAAATATCCCCCCGTAGTAAGATGACAAAAGAGCGTTTTTTCAAGACGAAATTTAACTTCCAGTTTCTCTACCTAGATATTTATCATCACGGGTATCGATCCGAATACGTTCTCCTTGAGAAATAAACAAAGGAACCATAACACTTGCTCCACTTTCGAGCTTTGCGGGTTTAGTACCACCTGTAGCAGTGTCACCTTTTACGCCGGGATCGGTTTCTACAACTTCCAATACCACAGCATTTGGCAATTCTACCTCTAGTACTTCTTCGTTCCAACGAATAACGTTGACTTCCATACCTTCGTTAAGATACTTAACGCGATCGCCAATTTGTTGGGAACTCAAACGGCTCTCTTCATAGGTTTCCATATCCATAAAGACGAACTCATCACCTTCTTTATAGGTATGTTGCATGGTACTTTTTTCCAAAGTAGCTTGAGGAACAGTTTCCCCAGCCCGGAAGGTTTTTTCTACAGTATTACCACTCGTCACACTTTTCAGTTTCGTGCGTACAAAAGCAGAACCTTTACCCGGCTTAACGTGAAGGAATTCCACCACTCGCCACACCGTACCATCTAATACAATCGAGACACCAGTACGAAAATCGTTACTCGAAATCATGAAATTTTCTATATATGGGAAGACAATCGGCATTTATTGTACCCCCCTATAGCAAAAATAGGATAATTCGTAATTAAATATTGGGCATTGGGGGATTGGGGATTGGGGATTGGGTAATGGGTAATGGGTAATGGGTAATGGGGGATTAGAGATTTGGGATTAGATATAAAAAAAGGGAGCAAGAGGAGTAATGGGTAATGGGGGATTTGGGATGGGGCATTGGGGATTGGCAATGGGTAATGGGAATTGGAGATTTGGGATTAGATATAAAAAACGGGAGCAAGATGCTCCCACTACAGATAGTTATATAACTCCTAACTCCTAATTCCTAATTCCTAACTCCTAACTGTACAGACGTAGCACTGCTACGTCTCTACACTGCTTACTGCTCACCGATCACTGCCAAGGCGATCGCTGGGGGTAAAATTCGATGTTCTTGAATTTGAATTCTGGCGTGGAGTGTATCTGAGGTATCGTCGGGTAGTACTGGTACTGCTGCTTGCATGAGGATTTTACCGCTGTCCATTTCTAAGGAAACTAAATGTACGGTACAGCCAGTTATTTTGACTTTGGCTTCTATTGCTTGTTCTATTGCTCGTACTCCTTTGAAGCTGGGTAATAAGCTGGGATGAATATTAATTATTTTTTGGGGAAATGCATCGATCAGTATTTGAGTTACTAAGCGCATCCAGCCAGCCATTATTACCCACTCCACACCATGTTGATGCAGTGTTTGTACAATTTGCTTATCTAATTCTTCTCGGTGCTTGTAGTCGCGATGATTGATGAGTACGCTTTTGATTTTCCAGTTGTCTGCACGTACTGCGGCATAAGCATCTGGATTGTTGTAAATTAAAACTTGAATTTGAGCGTTTAATTGTCCGTTTTTAATAGCCTGGGCAACTGCTTCAAAATTACTACCGTTACCAGAAGCCATTATTCCCAATTTTATCGGCTTGCTTGATGCTTGTGAATTATTGGGGATATCGGGAGATACTAAACTTGGGGAAACGGAAGTCATATCGATATATAAATTGGTAGCAGAACAAATATTATCGCTTTTTCGGTGTTGCTACCAAAAGTATAAAAGTCGATTGAATGTCAAAGGTCAAAAATATAATTTTTTAGTAATCAATTAAATTTGTATTCTTGTAGGGTGTGTTACGGCAAAAAATAATTTTCTTGAAATACGACTATTATCATAATGCCGTAACGCACCATTATCTTAAATAATTTATTCATCTATCTTGAAGCTTGAAAACCAGATGGACATTTAATATCTTCCGATTTCGTTGCATTTTCAGGTAATTTCGGGATTTGAGGAAGTTTAGATAAAGGTAAAGACTTAATGCTTTGACACATTTTCATAATAATATCCTTATCGTCTACTTTTATAACGTAAACCAATCCAATATAACTTTTAAGTCCTTTACGTCTAGCTGTACTTATATTCATTACTCTTTGAAGATTTGATTTGGAGACGAATTCAATAAAATAATTGTTTGTTTTATGAAAGTACTTATCGGTTTCTGGTTGAAAGCCAAAAAGCTCTTGTATTTCGTTAAGTGTAGCCAATCGATTATTTTCTTTAAAGAAAGCTTCTTGAGCGCGATTCATAGAAACAGCAAAAGTTTTACCTACATTTAACGCCAATTTTCCATCTCTTTGTAGAAAATTAGGTAGAAAAAATATGATTAAAACTAATAAGAATATAGGAGTTATTATATAAATATTTTTATTATGTTTCCAATTCATTTTCATTTTATTAATCGTAACTTACTATCTCTAGATTGTCACTATCTATACAATAGCTCTGAATATAGTTATCCGTAGGAGCGGTATTTGAAAATTGTTAGTGAGGTAATCAAAATGTTCAGGTTAAGATTGAAAATATTTTGTTGTTGCTAATTTTAAACGCAAAGGTACGCTGAGAGGAATATTGAAATTAAGTTTTAAATAATTGTTATTAAATAGCGAATTTCGCGGAGTTCAAAGTTTTGTCGGATATCAATTTTTGTTGCTCCATCTGGTTGAAGCCCCATTTTTTGATAGAAGCTACAAGCTGGTTGATTGGTGTCAAGAACCCACAATGTAACTTGGGTGAATTCTTGATTTTTCATATTTTCTAAAATAAATTCAAAAAGTTCTGTCCCCAAGCCTTTTCTCCTATCTTGGGGATTAAGATATATAGATGTTATTTCCCCGGTTACGGTAGAATCCTTATCTTCGTCGCGGGTGTTTCCGAAATTAGCAAAACCTACAACCGTACCGTTAATTTCTTTTACTATAGTATGAGTTTTGGAATCAATTAAAATATTTCGCCAAGCTTGTTCGCGTTTTGCAATTGATAAGTTATCTAAGTAGCTTTGAGGAATTAAACCTTTATAAGCTACTTGCCAAGAGTTAACATGAATTGTGGCAATATCTTTGATATCTTCAAGAGTTGCGGTTCTAATAGTCATCAATAGAAGATAGTTTTAGTACCCAGATAAAAAAAGCTGGGTTTACTGTTTAATCAAACATCAACATTTATCTGTTCTATCTGTCTAGCAGCTTTCTCCCAAAGTTTTGCTGAAGCTTCATCTTGCCAATGAGTCCTCAGATTTTCTGCTTTTTTATGACATATTCGCTCTAGCAATTCTAAAATTGTGGGTAATGTCAATTTATCAACTAACCCTTCCACAATTTCCATATATTCTTTGTGTATCATAATTAGCTCCTTAATGTCCGCTAATATCTTATGAAAAAACCATGCAAAATTATTTTAACTTCGCAAATATTGTATTAAGTTTTATTACTCGTTTTGCTCGATATTTTATCAGTTTCTACACGTAGTTTAACATCTAATATAATATTTAATTTTTATGATTTATATAAATAAACAAAAAGTGTTTAAAGCTGGTTATGGAGCGAAACTTGATATAAACACATCAATATATCAAATAGTAAACTAACGGATATTGTTATTCGCAACTAAACCCGTCAGTTTGTTTATAGCGTTTCTCAATCTGGTGAAGTACAGCTTTCTTTATCTCCCCTCTCCTTAATAAGGAGAGGGGTTGGGGGTGAGGTTTTAAGATGTACCTCGATAGACCGGGAAGCGCTATATTAGTACTCCTTTTATTATTTAGAGTTGAATTTATAGATTAGAATTACAGCTTGGCTTGGGCAAGTTTAAATAAATCCTCATTTCCATAAGACCACAAAACTCTAAATTTCCAGTGTTTAATTTTCCATTGAGATTCGCTACGCATCAGTTGAACTGTATAGTAACCGCCCATTTCAAATACAGAATCGCCTCGATCGTTTGGTAGAAAATGCATGGCTCGTACATGAGCTTGACAAGTTGCCAAATCGCCTTCTACTTTTACTTGATGGTTGGTAATCTGGTGTTGAGTCGCTTGAAATCCCGACAAATCGTGACGAGCGGTGTTGGCAATTTCTTCGGGTGACAATTGCCCGGATTTGACTCCAATTGAAGAATAGTCGAATTCGGTGGGATTATGAAACAGGCTTTGCAACTTCTCCCAATCTCGCAAATCAATCGCTAATCCGAATGCGCTTACAAGTTCGATAATACTTAAGGTATCTGTCAATAATCTAATTTGTTCGTTCATTAGGATTCCCCAACTGATTCGCGGTTAAGAAATGGATAATCTGTGTAGCCACGCTCATCACCATCGTAAAATGTTGAACCATCCGGCTCATTCAAGGTTGCATTTAAAGCAAAACGTTTAGGTAAATCGGGATTGGCTATAAATAGTCTGCCAAAAGATATCAAATCCGCCATACCACTTTTCAAAATTTCATTGGCTTTCTCGCGGTTATAATCTCCATTTACCATCAGCACACCTTTAAAAATAGAGCGGAAAAACGCTGCATCTAATCCAGTGTCAGTACCCCATTGATTGGGTTCCATTAGATGAAAATAAGCAAGGTCGAATGTATTCAAGGCATCGACGACATACTTAAATGTTGTAGTGCGGTCTGAGTCCTCCATGCTGTAATTTGTACCGCTGGGTGAAAGTCTTACTCCTACTCGGTTTTTACCCCATACGGCTGTCACGGATTCTATAACTTCAAGCAGGAATCGAGCGCGATTTTCTACTGAACCACCATAATTATCGGTACGTTTATTAGAGCCATCTTGTAAAAATTCATCGATTAAATAGCCGTTTGCTCCGTGAATTTCCACACCATCAAACCCTGCCGTCAAAGCATTTTCTGCTCCTTGACGAAACTGCTCTACTATCCCCGTAATTTCTGCTGTTTCGAGCGCTCTGGGTGCAACCATTGACGGACGACCATCGGGTGTGTATGCGTGTCCTTCTGCTGCGATCGCACTCGGAGCAACTGGAAGTGCTTGGTTTTCCTGAAGTGCGGGATGAGAAGTACGTCCTGCGTGCCATAGCTGAAGAAAAATTTTCCCCCCTACTGCATGAACTACATTTGTGATTTTTTGCCACCCGGCGATTTGTTCGGGGGAATGAATTCCCGGACTGCGAGCGTATCCGCGAGCTTGCGGCGATATTTGAGTTGCTTCTGTGATGATTAGTCCGGCGGAAGCTCTTTGGGTGTAATAAGTTGCATTCATCTGAGTGGGAGCATTCCCGACTCCTGCCCGCATCCGGGTTAGAGGTGCCATAATTATTCGATTCGGTAAAGTGAGAGAACCGATTTGAATGGCCGTGAATATATCTGTATTTGTCATGTCTGGAATAATTGCGATACATAAAAGTTTCCTGTTTTCTGTTCCCTATTTCCCGTTCCCTTATTATTCACAGCATTTGGCTGCCTCCATTCACCATTAAGTAAGTGCCAGTAATAAATCGCGCTGGCTCGGATGCCAATAGCAGAACACCACCTGCAATGTCTTCAGGCTGGGCATTTCGCCGTAGGGGTGTTTGCTCTGCAATGCTATCTTTCCATTCCTGCGGTTGATCCGATAGGGCATCTGTAAGAGTAACACCAGGAGCAACAGCATTAACGCGAATTCCTTGGGGACCTAATTCTGTGGCAAGACTTTTTACAAAACCGTCAATTCCCGATTTTGCGGTTGTGTGAGCAGAAAAACCTGAATCTGCATGACGGGAGGTGATTGAACTAATAGCAATGATGCAACCGCTTTTATTTTCCACCATTGAAGGCACAACTGCTTTGCAGGGATAAAACGCTGACTTTAATTCTGCTGTTAACTTTGCTTCAAACTCTTCCCAAGATTGTTCCATCAACGGAGCAATTTTAAACGAAGCATTTGCATTCAAAACCAAGGTATCAACATCACCAAACGCTTCTTTAACTTGTTTAACCATCGATTCAACTTGCGTTTTATCTCGTACATCGGCTTGTACGGCAATTGCCTTACCACCACCAGACACAATATCGTCTACAACTTCTTGAGCAGCATCTTTACTGCTGTGATAGTTAATACCTACTGCTGCACCATGTTCAGCAAAAAGTTTCGCAATAGCAGCTCCAATACCTCGACTTGAACCAGTGACGATCGCCACTCGGTTTTGCAGCAGTTTTGCAGTTTGTGTAGTGCTTGTCATTTCTGTTTCCTACTAAATAGTTGTGATATTTATGCAATGGTTCGGTAAAATCGCACGTCGGGGGGAGTTTCGATTAAACTTTCCATTTTTGCTTCAGCAGTTTTGGTATGAGATGCACTGCTGTGATTGTCGAGAGCGGTTTGTGATTCCCATTCTTCAACCAGCACAAACTCGGCTGAATCGCTATGATTTTGCAGCAATTCGTAATGAAGGCAGCCAGATTCTTGATGAGTTGGTTTGACTATACCGCTCAAAACTGACTTAACTTCGTTTTCTTTTCCGGCTTTTGCAATGATTCGCGCTACAACTCGAATTGGTTCTTTCACGTCTTACTCCTATCTTGCTCTAACATTGTCTATCTCTCTTCCTTCCTCTACGGTTTTTTTCCTCAGTATCTGTCGTAAGGAAATATTACTTAGATTATTGAATTACTTATTCGCTGCTTTCCAAGCTGCATAATAAGTTTCAATTTCATCGATAACCCCAATGTGACGCGGAACCCATCCCAGAAGACGACGCGCTTTTTGTGAGGTAATAAACTCATTTTGGTCAAACCATACGCTAGTTACATCATCTTCTTGAGGTTCGGCAAACTCAATTTCACCGCTGTAACCAGTCGCTTTGAGACAAGCTTGCATAATTTCAAGACATTTGGGACGCTGTTCGTCAGCAATACAAAACACTTCACCGTCGATCGCCTTACTACTTTCAACTACCCGCACGTAAGCTTCTGCTAAATCACGAACGTGTACCCAACTCCATCCCTTCTCTTTGTCACCACGGTAAATAGCTTTTTGTTGCTCTCCCATTTGAAACCACATCCCGGTAACGCTGGATTTTCCATCTAATCCGTACATAAAACCGGGACGCAATACGACTTTTTGACAGTTGGGAATCGACATTGCAAACAGCTTTTTCTCCATTTCCATGCGAAAAGCAAGCTTATGTTCGGGATTTGCAGGTGTGGTTTCATCCATAACACGCTCCGGACGTTTGCCGTAAATTGAGCAGCCTGTTGTATATACAAAGCAGCGATTTCGATTTGAAGATTCTGCAACCTGACGTAGCGTATCAAACAATGCTAAATCGGTACCTTGTGGATTTTCAAAATCCATCATGGCGTGAACCACTGCATCACCATCTTCGATAAACCGACGATAAGTATCAGGTTTGCTGACATCACCAATCGCCAACTCTACTTCATGTTTTTGCAATTCACGAGCGCGGGGTTTACTGTCGTCTCGCGTTAATCCGTATACATGATGTCCCGCTTCACGAAGTGCAATGGCTGCGTAAAATCCGGCGTATCCAGTTGCACCTGTTACAAGTACTTTCATTAATTTATTTTTTAGACTAGTAAGGCTAAATTGATGATAATTAGCGTAACGGTATTGCTCACAGCCCTCAATAACAAATCTTGCTGATTGTTTTCAAATCTTGCGATTAAGGTGAAATCTCTCACTTTAGATAGACTTAGCGATCGACTGCATTAGTTTTGGATGGTTCATTTCTGCGTTTACCGTAGGTGCGGCTCAATGTCGGGAGACGTAGCACTGCTACGTCTCTACAATCCTGCGGAACTAATGCAATTGACGACTAAAGTTTTTGTCTGTATTTCGATGGAGTGATGCCGGTGTGCTTGCGAAAAAAGTTGGTAAACTGTGCCGGGGTTGAGTATCCCAATTGATAACTAATTTCTACGATTGATAATTGCGGTATCTTTAGTAATTGTTTCGCTAATTCAATGCGTTTTTTGATTACATACTGCCAAGGTGTTAATCCGGTACTCTCTTTGAATACGCGGCAAAAGTGATACTGGCTCATAGCAATTGTTGCTGCAATTTCTTCTAGAGACAACTTTTCGTTTAAATGAGCGTGAATATAATCTTTTGCTTGTTTTATTTTTGCGTCTTCGGGTGGAATATTATTATCTTGAAGCGGGTATTTTTTATTAGTGTAAAACTGCATTAAATGGGCAACGAGAGCAATACCTAATGATTGTGCATAAAAACGATTACCTGCCGAATCAGTTTGTAAAGCAGTTTTAAGGGACAATCCAATTTGGTGAATTAGTGGATCGGGTTGAGCAAAATGTGGTAACAGTTCGATGTTATTGGAATCAATAGATTCGGGAATAGTTCTTGCTAGGAAAGATGGTTCAAGGCTAATCATAATTAACCCTTGCTCACCTTTTGAATGAATCCAATGTCGGGTATAGGCAGGTACAACACAAACATCACCAGCGTGAATTTGTTCTTGTTGAAAACGATTTGCTAATTTGCGTTCAGCTTCAACAACTCCCTTAGTTTGAATTGCGATAACGTGCTGCGTGGGATAATGCTCTGGAGTTTCATGGGATGGAGAATCGTGATATTCGAGGTACATTCCATCCCAACCAGCTTGATGAGAAGACAGTCGGTTTGAATTGGAAATTACTTGCGAGGTTGCTGCTTCCTGACTAAAGTTGACTGCAATTAATTTGTCTGATGCCATGATTAATTCAAAAACTCAATCCCATTTTTCTTCGCAGCCGAGACAATTTTATTAATGTCCAATTCGCTAGTCTTATAAGTAATTTCTGATTCGTCTTTTAAGCGAATACCTACTGCCGATAACATCTTGGGTAAAGCATCACTTCGACTTACTACTAAAACTTTTCCTTCTCCCATGCCAATATGTTTAAAGCCAAAAGGAACACCCGAAGGAATGGAAACAATCTCACCTTGGGTTACTTGGGTATTTTGCTCTGGCTCGGAGAAAGCAAACTCAAAGTCTCCTTTAATAATGTATATTTCTTCTGGAGCCTGAAGAACGTGTTTTCTTAATAGCAACCCTCCATATTCAGGTGGCTGAGTTATTTCAGTTCTAGAGATAACTTGAGAAATATTGCTATTAAAAGGTTTATAGGTATTAAAAGTTTTATAGGTAAATATTTCTCTTCCTACTGCTACAGTTTTACTATAGTTGGGATGAAAAACTGATATGTTTTGAGAGGTTAAGGCAGCGGCATCTAAAGTCGGATAAATTGTGGCTGTTAAAGACACAAATAAAACGAAGAAAATAGAAATTATTGTTTTCATCATAATTTTTGGCTGTTAGATTAGTTAATACAGTGCGAGTCTTTTTTAATATCCTAATAAACGAACGATTGTTTATGCCAAACCACCATTAGCGCGAATATTTTGTCCTGTAATCCAGCGTGCATTATCGCTAGCTAAAAAAGCCACAACATCGGCGATATCTTCCGTTTCTCCAATTCTTCCCAACGCTGCCATATCACCAAATTTCTTGATTTGTTCTTCAGTTTTACCTTCGCGAAACAAAGGAGTATCTGTAGGTCCCGGAGAGACAACGTTAACTGTTATACCGCGACTTCCCACTTCTTTCGCCAACACTCGCGTAACTTGTTCTACCGCTCCCTTGGTGGCAACATATGCGCTGTAAGTCGGCAGCATCATAGCCGTGGTAGTACTAGAAATATTAATTATTCGTCCCCCTTGATTCATCCGTTTAACCGCTTGCTGACAGGCAAAATAAGTACCTTTAATATTGACAGCAACAATTTTATCAAAGTCTGCTTCTGTTATTTCTACTAAGGGTTTGTTAATAATAATTCCGGCACAATTAACTAAAATATCGACTTGTCCCAACTTATCAACAGTTTGCTCAAATAAACTTTCTATTTCAGCAACTTTACCCACATCAGCCTGTAGAGAAATTGCCTTCCCTCCCTGCTGTTTGATTTCTGCAACTGTTTCGTTGGCTTTGTCTGCACTATGGGAATAATTGATAACTACAGTTGCACCATCTTTAGCTAGTTTTGTGGCGATCGCCTTACCGATACCGCGAGATGAGCCTGTGATAATTGCAACTTTGTTGTTTAAGTTTGTCATTCTTCTTTTTTTGGAATCAGAATTTGGGATATTGTTAAATCGAAGGAAGAGGGAAGAGGGAAGAAATTGTAATAGGGAATTCAATCCATATTTAGAGGTTAAAAATTTAGGTTGGTACGTTAATCAAATATTACATTAAAGTAATTTGTTTGAGAATTAGATTCGATGGTGCGTTAGAGCATTACCAAAGGTATTTATGAAATCGAAATTTTTTGCGCTCTAACACACCCTATAAGGGAAATTATCAAGAATTAAATCAGGAATTGACCACCGTTAACTTCGATTACGGTTCCGGTAATAAAGGAATTAGTCATCAAAAATACGGCAGCTTTACCGATATCTTCGGCTTGTCCAATTCTTCTAGCTGGAACTTCTGCTGCTTGTTGACGAAATTTTTCTCGTTCTTCTTCGGATAAAAAATCCCACATTTCGGTATCAATTGCACCAGGAATAATTGTGTTTACCCTGATTGGTGCTAGCTCTACTGCAAGTGCTTTAGCTAAACCTTCTGTTGCTGCTTGACTAGCCGTTACCATACTAGAACCTATTTCTGGTCTTCTACTTAATCCACCAGAAAGAAAGGTGATTGAGCCTTGCGATATTTTGGCAGCAGCATAATAAGCACAAGTATAGGAACCCCAAAACTTACCATCCATGTATTTTCGAGCGTCATTGATAGATTGCTTGAGAAATTCACCTCTCGAACCCGGTGCAGCAGTAACGAATAGATGGTTTAGCTGTCCGACTTGCTCGAATAGTTGCTGTATGGATTGTTCGTTTAAGATATCGACTTGAATACCTTTTATTCCATCAATCTTAGATATAGCAGCGTCCATCTTTTCTTGCGAGTGGCTGGCAATAATTACCGATGCTCCCGCTTTGGCTGCAACTTGTGCTGCACCTAAGCCCATACCGCTGCTACCACCGACGATAACTACTGTTTGTCCTTCAAGTTCGCTCATTTTATTCAATTTTGGACTTACACAACATTAACGATAAAATTAGAATTCCAGACGTTTATAATCTCGCAATCCTACTTAAGCTCGTCCCAAAATATTCTCCTTTTTTACCTTTAACCTTTGACCTTTAACCTCTAACCTTTAACCTTTGACTTTTAAATATCGTATCCACCACCGACATGAAAAGTTTGTCCGGTCATCCAACGCGCATCTTTGCTGGCAACAAATGATACAACATCGGCGATGTCTTCCGGTTGTCCGATACGGTTAAAGGGAGATTGTGCGGCAGCAGCTTGGGTATCGTCACCGGAGCTTGCATACATTTCGGTTTCTGTGGGGCCAGGGGAAACTGTATTCACGGTAATATTGCGATCGCCTAATTCCATCGCTAAAACTTTACTCATTGATTCGATAGCAGCTTTACTAGAAATGTATATACCGAAACCGGGTTGGGGACGAGGTACTAAACAGCTAGAAATATTAATGATACGTCCATTGTCGTTAAGTCTTTTTGCTGCTTCTTTCATGCAGAAAAAAGAACCTTTAGTATTGAGTCCGAAAGTTTTATCAAAATTAGTTTCGTCCATTTCCGCTATTTTACCGACATCTCCGGTACCAGCACAGTTAACAACAATATCTGGTTTACCAAACTGTTGCTCGGTAGATTCAAACAGTTTTACAACAGATTTGTAATTGCTTATATCTGCTTGAACGCTAATAGCTTCACCGTTTTTATCTTTGATTTGACCGACTACTTGATTAGCTTTATCTTTACTACCACCGTAGTGGACGACAAGCTTTGCTCCATCTGCTGCTAAACGTATACAGATAGCGGAACCGATACCGCCAGAACCACCAGTTACAATTGCGATTTTTCCGTTTAGATTTGTCATGATTATGATTGAATTTAATTATAAGAAAGAAAATATTTTGACCGATTTATTTAATCTCGCTCAATAATTTTTCAGCTTCACTAATTTTGAGATTTTTGTTGTAAAGAGGAGCATTGGGTTCAAAAACAGTACTTTCGCTCAGATTCCCTATATCTTGAGGAGCAAATCCAATTTCTTCAATTAGTTTTTTCAAAGTTTCTTTTGCTGAATCATCATCTCCAGCAATTTGAACCGCAATACGGTTTTCTCCCGATTGAAATGCTTGTTCTTCTAAAACTTTAAAGTAAATAGAATTGAAAGCTTTAACAGTTTTTGCTTTGGGAAACAAACTAGCAATATAACCTGTTGCAGTTTGTGATTCGTCATCGATAACTTTTTGGGCTATATCTCCATCTCTTTGGGGATAAGGATTACCTGCATCGATAAGAATTTTATTATCCAAACCGCCAATTTGCTGCGCTACATCGGGTACTTTTCCATAAGGAATTGCTAAGAGAATTACCTCACCAAAAGCAGCAGTTTCTGCTGTTGTGCCAACTTTTGCTCCTACTTGATCGGCCATCTGTTTGAGTTCTTCGGGATGTCGGGAACTAAACATTACTTCATGTCCAACTTTTGCCCAATGTTGTCCTAAAGTTCCGCCAATATTTCCAGAACCGATAATGCCGATTTTCATGATTTTTATTGTTTTAATTTTATAGTTATTACCCTTGATTCAGAAGACTGCAAATAGTATCAACATCAGTCATCACAGCATCAGCAGTAAATTTAATACTTTCCAAAGAACGCTTTCCGGCTTCATCATTTCCCGCTCCACAAGCATCCGTAACGATAACGGGAATGTAACCTCGATCCGCCCCATGACGAATCGTTGGCTCGATACCAATTTCCGTAGCTATACCCATAACCGCAAAGGAATTAATACCGCAATCTTTTAAAGCAATATCTAAAAAAGTGCCCTCGAAAGCAGACATGGTAATCTTATCGAAAATAACTTCTGAGGGAAGAGGAGATAGTTCAGGTATCAGTTGAAAACGTTCGGAATCTCGTAAAAACCAAGGATTAACTTTTTCAACTTTATCGGTTCCCTGCCAAGTCATTGCTTGACGCAGTTGAAAAACTCCCGCAACTTCTTTTGGTAACGACAAATGACGGCAGAAAAATACTCGAAACCCTCCTTTACGTGCTGCTTCAAGGACTTTAAGAATATTATTTGTAATTAGTTCAGTTTTTTCTTTTGGTAGTTGGTTCATAATGCCAACCTGCATATCGTAAATTAAAAGCGCCATCTTTTCAGGATGACAAATTTCGGATAAATTTTGAGGTATTTCTAAACCAAAAGCACGTTCCATTTTATTACCCCGATAATTTATAGTTGTACTAACGACGCACAATTTGCAAATTTATTGTTCGCTATAATTCCACAACAATCCACCATCAACGTAGAAAGTTGAACCAGTAATGTATTTAGCTTCATCGGAAGCCAGGAATGCAACTATTCCCGAAACGTCTTCCGGTTCCCCCAAACGTCCCAAAGGAATATTTTGAGTAACTTTTTTTAGCTGTTCGGGATTGTCAAGTAAACCTTGGTTGATAGGGGTTTTAATTGCTCCCGGTGCAACGTTATTAATTGTAATTCCTAAAGGTCCCAACTCTACCGCTAAATTCCGCATAATCATTTTGACACCACCTTTACTCGCGCAATAGGAAGTAAAGTGAGGAAAAGGCAGTTCTTCATGGACGGAACTAATGTTAACAATTCTGCCTTTATTATCAGTTTCGCGAAAATGTTTAACTACTGCTTGAGTTGTAAAAAATACAGCTTTGAGATTAACATCTAATACCAAATCGTAATCATCTTCAGTGATATCCCAAAAATCGGCACGTTTTTCTAAACCTGCATTATTAACTAAAATATCAACCTTACCAAAATGACTAATGCTTTCTTGAACTAAGTTATTAATCTCCTCAACTTTACTTAAATCGGCTTTGACAATGTAACCTTCGCCACCAGCTTTTTCAACTTTTTCTTTAGTTTCTTTTGCTTCGTCGGGATGAGAACGGTAATTAACGACCACTTTCGCGCCTTCTTGCGCCAAACGTTCGCAAATCGCTTCACCGATTCCACCGCTACCACCAGTAACTATTGCAACTTTTCCTTCTAATTTCATAGTTTTAGACCTTATGGTAAATCAAGATGAAAGCAACAAAATTAGATTTAACCCAAAATCATCTGTTTGTCTTTCACATTCTTGCTCAAATTCGTCAATTATTGCTTTTTTAGGTTCGTAATAAGGACTTCAGTCCTTAATAGAAGAGTTGAAACTCTTACTACGAACCCTTTTAAATTTAAGTTGGTAATAACAATCTAAAATCCAAAATTGGATCACCAAGGCAATATTTCGCCGTTAGAATGCCAAAATGTTCCGGTATTATCCATATTCAATTCATCAATTCGAGCTAATAATCCTTTCACCGACTCCTCGGTGGTAATTCCAGAAAAGCCAGTCATGCGGGTTTTTACTAATCCTGGATGCAGAATTGCTACGGGAATATTTTTTGATTTCAAGTCTTCGGATAATGATTTACCAGCCATTGATAAAGCAACTTTCGACATCCGATAACCGTAGGAGCCACCGGAAGTGTTGTCATCAATCGAACCCATACGGCTGGTCATTAAGATAATTTTAGAACCCGATTTTAAGTTATTTAATAAAGCCTGAGTTAATCTTAATGGCCCAACTGCATTAACTTCAAACTGCTTGCGGATACTGTCAAAATCTAAATTATCTAAGCTAACTCGCTCGACAATCCCGGCGTTATTAATTAAAACATCGAGGGTTTTGCCGTCAAGTTTTTTAACTAATTGAGCTACAGAAGTATCAGAAGTAATATCAACATCTGTTTCAACTTGTACGTCTAAATCTTTTAATTCATCTGATAGCGATCGACATACAGCAATCACATTATCACCTCTTTCTTTAAGTTGGCGACAATATTCTAAGCCGATACCTCGATTTGCACCCGTTACTAAATAAGTTGTCATATTTTTTGAAGTTCACTTACAGTTATTTTAGATCGCAATTATTCGTTTTCTTCGGTTCGTAGTTGCGCTTCAGCGCTTCCTATAAGATGCGCTAAAGCACAACTACAAACAAATATCTTTTTAAACAAGAACAGGAAGAAAGTAATTTCAGTTATTAATTCACTCCTTCAGCACTTTATGCACAAACTTAACCGCCATCGAACCTTCACCAACAGCAGAAGCAACCCGTTTGATTGACTCACAACGAACATCTCCAGCAGCAAATATTCCTTCACAACTGGTTTCTAAGAAAAACGGCTGACGCTCTCCCGCCCATGATGGAGAATCTTTTACTTCTAATCCCGTTTTGATAAATCCTTTTTCATCAGTTTCGATTTCTTTTGGCAGCCAATTTGTATGAGGTTTGGCACCAATAAAAACGAAAATAGAACAAGCATCTATTTGCTGTTTATCCTGAGTTTTATTGTTGGTAATTTCAACCTTACTCAACATTCCATCGCCTTTTGCACCCGTTATTTCGGTATTAGTTAAAACTTCTACATTTTTTATTTGCTCTACTCTTTGCAATAGATATTGAGACATTTTTTGAGCTAAATCGTCACCGCGTATTAATATCAAGACTTTATCAGCAAATTGAGATAAAAATACTGCCGCTTGACCCGCTGAATTACCGCCACCAACGATAATTACTGTAGAGTCTTGGCACATTTGCGCTTCTACTTTGGTAGCGCTGTAGTAAACCCCGGTGCCTTCATAATTTTCGATTCCGTCAACGGGAAGCCTGCGATAGGAAACCCCGGTTGCGATTAACACCGATTGTGTATTTACTTGCTCTCCATCATCAAGTTTAAGAATATAATGTTCGTCTTTTTTTTCTAAGCTGACGATTTCAGAAGGAACTGAAAATTGACTGCCAAATTTTTGCGCTTGAATTTGCGCCCGACAAGCTAATTCGTTTCCTGATAAACCCGTAGGAAATCCGGTATAATTTTCAATTTTGGAACTGCAACCGGCTTGTCCTCCCAAACCTTCTTTTTCTAATATTATCGTGTCCAGTCCTTCTGAGGAGCCGTAAACTGCTGCGGCTAAACCCGCAGGTCCCGCACCAATGACTGCTAAATCGTATACTTTGTTTTCAATCGGTTTTTTCATGCCGAGACATTCAGCCATTTTCCGATTGGAAGGATTTTTGGTTATCCATTCACCACCATAGACTACCACTGGGGTTTCTTCGTGTCCGACATCGAACTGCTGAAGAATTTGCGAAACTTCCTCTTGTTGTTCTAGATCGATCCACTCAAACTCGACATGATTTTTGCTGAGAAAATCGCGAATGCGGAAAGTATCGCTACAGCTAGCTGGCCCCAACAACGCGCAATCCTATGTAATCTGAGTCTTTGAGGGCTTGAGCGCGAGCAATAAAAGTTTGCAAAATTAAATCGCTTAAACCGGATTTCTCGTTTAAAATTCTTCTTAATTTATCCGGTGGAATTGCATAAACTTCACAATCATTTTTAGCAACTACGTTGCCAGTTGCGGGACTACCTTTGAGGTTCGCCAAATCGCCAACAAATTCTCTAGCTCCTAAAGTAACTAAAGTTCTATTTTCGCCACTGGAACTGTCGATAACCTCAACTTCTCCCGATTTTACGATATAAAAATCGAATTCCTTTTCCCCTGCTTTAACTAAAGTTTCTCCATCTTTAAAGCTTTGGCGATCGCCGAATTCTGCCAACTCTGAGATTTTATCTTCACTGAGTTTGGGGAAAGCTTTTTTATTCTCATTTCTATCAATTAATTCTCCAACCATGTCTAATACTTCCTTTAAACGAATAAATATTACTAATACTTAATTGCATTAATTTTCTCAGGTTCGTAGTAAGGGCTTTAGCCCTAAATCCGAGGGCTAAAGCCCTTACTATGAAGCCTATGAAAGAAACTAATTGCTTGTCACAGAATCAACAAGCTCGTAAAGATGATGTTCGTTTTCTGCAATTCCTTCCCAGTAAGGAGATTCGCTACCGAATCCTGGCTGCTTCTTCAAATTTTCAATCGCTTCTTGATTGCTCCACTGTCCGTAATTAATCACGCGAGTCCCATCGAGACTGCGATGAAAATTAGCGGATACCAATCCCGGTAATTTCATTGCTTTACCAACATTCTCTTTCGCTAACTCCATCATTCGAGGTTGATTTTCGGGCTGCATTCTGAATTCAGCAAAATGGTAAATATATTTTTTATCTATTTCTGGTATACCTTCTTTCGATTCAGAAATAACTATTTCATAAACATGAATATCTGGTGGATTAAATTGTCTTATTTTGACTGCCTTTTCTTGTACTTCGGCATTCTTGATAAAATTTTCAAAGTCTTTCGCGGTTTTCCACTGAGCGTAATTAGCAACTTTCAAACCATCTAAGCTTTTGTGAATATTGGCAGAAACAAAACCGGGCTGTTGTTTTACCGTATCGCCAAATTCAGCAATGTTATCTATTAATTCTTGCTGCTTTTCTGCTTCAACATTAAAAATTATGATTACGGTCGCGATTTCATTTTTTGTAGCGATGGTAGGCATTGATATCTCCCGTTAGTTTATATCCTTCTTACCTATTTATTGAAATTACGATAAAAAAGTGCATAAGTAAAATTGTTTTTATTAATGTACTCTGACTGAATATGAACTGTATCGATACAGTTCAATTAGAAAATGATGCCAATTTAATTAAGCTTAATTCTTACTATTGCTACTATAAATTAGATTACAAGTTTTAATCAACTTGAAAAATCATACTTTAGAAATAATTTTTTATATCAAACGAACGAAGACTTTTTGTAAAAAAATAACTGAACAGTATATTTATTCTTTGATTGCTTAAAAGTAAAGTTTAGTATCAAAATTAACTTCATAGCAGTCAAAAGTATTAATTTAGAAATATCTTCTTTAAGTTAACAGCTTTTTAAATCAACTATCGATAATTTGAAATAGGTCAGCAATATCATGTCACGTCTTCTGCAAATAGTTCAAAATACCTTTGTTCGCGTTATCGCTTTCTTCTCTGTAATATTTGGCTCCGTTTCTGGCTTTTTCGGAAAAATCTTTGGTGGTTTCGGTAAAAGTTTAGGATTTTCTGATTCTAATTCGGGATACTTCGTAGAATCCGACCAAAAACAAGCTACAGAGAAACCAGTAGAAAAAGCTAAAATACCCGTAGCAGCGGTAAAAACCCCCGAGCCTACTGTTAGCAGTAACCGCCGTCGTCCAAAAAAATCTAGTATGGACGATTTTATGAAAATGGCTAAAGAAATAAAAAAATAGCCGTTAATTATCAACTGTCTGTGGAAAGGGAATAGGGAATAAGGAACAGAGAAAAGACGAATAAATAAACTTTATAACCCGGTTTTTCGATCGAATCGGGTTTCTTGATTTTGGCGTAATATAATTTGTCACAAAATGTTAGAGAATGCAAAATTGGAAAAAGCAATTGAACAAGCAGCGGATTTTTTACAAAGCAAAATCAAAAAACCACCTGAATCAGAGGCTGTGGTTGAAGCTTTAATCGCAGCAGAAAAAGCGGCTAAACAAAATAAAGTAAACTATAGTTATTTGCAGTTAATCGGTGATTGGCGACTGGGGTTCATTACTGGAACTAAAAAAACTCGCAAGCGTGCGGGAGTGGTTTTAGGAGCAGGAAGATTTTTATCAAAGCTGGTAAAAATTCAACTTGCTTACAGTAAATCGGAATCGCAAGACAGGGGAAACGTTGAAAATTCCGTACAATTCGGTTTATTAAAGATAGTTTTAACTGGGCCAGTCAAATTTTGGAATAGTAAAAACATCCTCGCATTTGATTTTACCAAAATGCGGTTATCTTTATCGGGATTAAAATTATATCAAGGTTACATTCGCGGTGGAAAAGATAGAGAAGAAAGTTTTTACCAGCAGACTTTGAAACAGCAAGCATTTTTTACCTACTTTTTAATAGAAGATAACTACATTGCAGCAAGAGGTAAAGGTGGTGGATTGGCTTTGTGGGTAAAAGAATTAGGATCTAGGAGTTAGAAGTTAAGAATTATTTCTACCCCCTCTACCCCCTCTACCCCCTCTACCCCCTCTCCATCTTCACTTCTTCGTCATTGCCCAAACACCGCACCAATCTTCGGGAATTCCATTACACTGCAATTCTTCAACCCTTTCTAAATATAGTGCTGCGGCTTTATCTTCAGGATTCACAACCAACACTTTTTCAAAATATTCCTTGGCTTTAAGGCAATCACGAATTACGAATTACGAATTACGAATTACGAATTATATTCACTACAGCGATAACTTTCTAATCCGTTTTCAAAGTCTGCTAGAGTTTGTAACTTTAAATCGCGAATTTCTGGCAATTCCCCATCTAATATTTCATAAATGGCGATCGCCTCGCTTCTTCCTTTAACTACAACTCGATCTAAAAAGCGCATTTTACTAGCTTCGGAGTACCACTTTTTGCTTCTTCGGCATTGCTATCATAAAATAAAAACTGACCTCCGGTAAAATTCTTAGTTATCGCAATTTTATTAAGTGGCTCCGCACCAACATATCCACCTTTTTTATTACCAAAATAAATTGCGTTGACATCAAATACTTGTTTCTGTTGCCAAAATTGCTGCGCCAGCGCATCTTGGCTATTTAAATTCATTAAACCAATCTGATGAGATAGAAGATTATTTTGATTAATTGAATGCGGTTTCACTTCGTAACTGATAAACAACGTCACCTACTGCTTCACGGTAATTCTTAAATGAAAGATACTGAACTATTCCTACTGTTCCCATGATTTGCAATACAAATGGAACAACTAATACGGTACGCAAGGGAATTCGTTTTCCGACTGTAGCTAATTTTTGAAAAAATCCTTTTTTATCCTTACCTGTTGCTCGATCGCCCAATTTCTCTGCAACCATAAGTTACTCTCCTGTTTCTACAGTCTGCTTGACTTATTTTTTTTACAATTTACGTTCCGGCTTTCTGCGATGACCCTTTACTTGCTGTATATTTTACAGCCTATTTTTATTTATAAGTATTTTTTCTGAATAATTTCAATTAGACCAATATCTTTTATCTAAAATCATTTTTAACTGTTTATCGGAACTCCCATTAAAAATATTGTTCCAAAAATTTTATTTTTATTAAGGGAGTAGGCAACAGGCAACAGCGATCGAGAGATAGGGAGAAATTTATTCAATTAACAATTAACAACGAACAAAAAACTCATCTAACACAAATCTTAACAAAACAATAAGTATTTTTAGTGGGGACAATATCCGCGAAATTACTTTATTATATTATTCTAAAAGTCTTTCAAAAGGTTAGTTTAGTAAATAATAATACTATGAGTAATAGTCAAGATAGCAAAAGTTCAAAAAATCGACAGATTGAAAGTTCGCAGCTAATACCAATAAACTTTGAACAAGCTGTTCCGATGATTAAAGAATTTGCTTTTGCAGAGGTTGAAAAAGAAGCAAACAAAAAGCAACTATACTTTCATAATTATGCTCATGCAGAAGCTGTTCGACGCAGAGCAGAAATTATATTTCATGCTATTGAACCTTTTTGGGATGACATTTGTCAGGAAACCTGCTTTATTGGACAGCAAACGGGCTAAATATTTAATTGATATTTGTGCTGCAAGTCACGATATGGTTCAAGATTTTTTACCTTTAAAATCACCTCAAACTGCTAGACAGCGAGAAAGTGGAGTCAGCGAAAATGCGACAATTGATAAGTTAATTGATTTTATAAAAGAGTTAAATAAAAAATATAAGACTCAAAACCCCGAATTTCCTGCTTTATTTACCGAAGCAGATTTGCAAATAATTCGTAAATCAATTTCGGCTACAATTTGTCTTCTTGACACTAATGATAATTCAATTTATCAACCAGATTTATACAACTCAGAACAAAAAATAACCTTACCAGCACGTATAATTGCACTAGCAGATATTGGTGGATTGGGGATAGATGGAATTCCAGCTTATTTTCAAGAAGGTAGTTTGATATTGTTGGAAGAAAATCTTGACATTGTACCTTTGGTTGAAGAATTTGTTGCTGATAAAGAAAATAAGAGTAATAACAAAGAAGTATATGAAAACCTTAGACAGCGACTTTTAAAAAGGGCTAAATTTCAGATCAGCTTTGCCAAAGGGCGCTATGCCAGGTTAAATAAAGAACTTGAAGGTTTGCCTATAGAAGTGGTTTCAGCATTAAAACAAAAAGTCTTTAAATACCTCAACGAGGAAACAATTCAAGAAATAGAAGCTTTAACACCAATCGCTGCTAGTACAAGTCTGGAAAAATTGATTGAGTTTTTTGAGCTATACAAGTATATTCATAACTAGCGTTCATTGGTCAAATATATTACCAGTTTGTATATGAAATGGCTTCAGCAACTCGGACAAAATATTCTGGGATTTTTCCAGACTTTATATGAAACAAAACTTTTTGAGTTGGATGATGGTGAACCTTTTACTTTAGGTTTATTCATCCAACTAATTTTTTATAGAAACGAGTCGAGGCTCGATTCAAGATTGATAGAGGTATAAAAGAAGCGATAAGCTGATGTGCAGCTAAATTGTATAAAACAAAATTTGGTAATTATTGTAGTGCGGGCATCTTGCCCGCTAGTACTATACAAATTAAGTGCGTAACAACTTATCCTCAGTAATTGCTTACTTAATTGCTGGAATTGGATTTGTAATTGTTCTTATAAGTGCTGGAATTTTTAATTTTTTGTCCTATCTAGCCCAACCTGCGATTTTTATTAAAATGTAATATCCCTTACAAATAGCACCACAAAAACAAAAAAATATTCTAAATTGTATTCCAGTATCATTTTGAGCTAGTTTTTTTTTGCTATAAATATATTCAATAACAAATAGTCATACATTGATTAGACTTATTTCCTGTCAATTCATTGACTTCTCCTTAACTTATTATCTCGATTGTGTCTGCTGGATTCCCAAGCCCCGCGCAAGATTATTTAGATGGCAAACTTGATTTAAACACCTATTTGATCGAGCATCCAGCAGCATTTTTTTTATAAGGATGAGCAGAGATGCTATGGTTAATGCTGGTATTTTTGATCGTGATTTATTAATTGTCGATCGCAGTATTGAACCTGAGAATAATTCTATTATTATCGCCGTATTGAGTATAGAGTTAAGGGTTGACTCCAGTTAGTGAAAAACAATTGTCTTTGTTTTAAAAAAGCGAATCAGATAAAACGCTCCCAATAACTGATGCAATTAAGAATAAAGACGGGCGCGAAACCATACAGTTTGCATCATCGGAAATACGTAAAAGATGGCAAATGAAAACCGATTATAAATCGCCGAAATATACTATTAATTAGGATGAATTACCTAAAGTAGGATAATTTTATTTTGGATTTAAGTCTATTATTGCAATATCGATATCGTAATACTTAGGGAGCAAGATACTCCCACTGCTTGTGATATTAAACAAATGTTAATTAGTATTAGAAAAAACAACAATTCTGGTATAATTTTTCAAAATTTACATACACAGAAAAATGCCACTAACTAAACGATGTTTGGCTGAGTTTATAGGTACTTTTTGGCTGGTATTCGGTGGATGCGGTAGTGCAGTTTTAGCTGCTGGATTCATCGCTGACGCTGCAAAAATTGGTGAAGCAGTTGCATTCCCACTCGGAATTGGATTGGTAGGGGTTTCATTGGCATTTGGTTTAACAGTAATGACAATGGCTTACGCTATTGGACATATCTCAGGATGTCATTTGAATCCAGCTGTATCTATCGGTTTAGCAGTCGCAAAACGTTTTCCTTCAAAAGAATTGCCCATGTATATTGGCGCTCAAGTATTTGGTGCAGTAGCCGGTGCTGGAGTGTTAGTATTAATAGCTACGGGTAATCCTGAATTTAATTTAGTTACTAGCGGTTTTGCAGCTAATGGTTTTGGCGAACATTCTCCAGGAAAATATACCTTATTATCTTGTTTTGTTGCTGAATTCGTTTGTACCTTCATGTTTTTGATGATTATTTTAGGTGCAACAGACAATCGCGCTCCAGCAGCTTTAGCACCAATGGCAATTGGTTTGGGGTTAACCTTAATTCACTTGATCAGCATTCCCGTTACTAATACATCTGTTAATCCCGCTCGCAGTTTAGCACCAGCTTTGTTCGTCGGTGATTGGGCTATTGCTCAACTGTGGTTATTCTGGGTTGCGCCAATTTTAGGAGCAGTCGCGGCTGGATTTGTTTACTCAAATGTTTTTGATGTTCCGAAAGTTGAAATAGAGAGAGATTTCTCTGAAATTTGAGATTAATTATTGAAGTTTGATAATAAGTGTTCTTGAGTATTTCGGCTAGAGAATCAGTTTTTTTAATTACAATTTTTTTGTCGTGCGTTTGCGTAGCGTGTCCGTTAGTACAAGCATCTTGCGTGCTATTTTAATTTAATTACCTATTTAATTACCTATTTCATAACCGCAGAGAGCGCCGAGAGCGCGGAGGTAAGAAAGCTATAGAGAGATACAAATAAATAACACAGTACCAAAACTAACCGTTAGTATAAATAAAATCCTTTATATATCCCCTTTCATGAAAATGCTTGATACTCTTATTGGTGCGATCGCCGACTTTGCCAAAGATGAATTAAAGCGCAATGAAAGGGTTATTAAACTACTCAAACAATTTAATCTAGATCCAGATCATCCTCCGGCGGAGTTTTCTGGTGTTTATAATTATGCTTTGGTTGAGTATGGGGTGGGGAAATCACTGGCAATTTTACAATTTTTTCGAGAAGACGAAATCCAAAAGGCGTTTCGTAAGGCTTATGATGCTGATAATCCGAATATTGTTATAGAAGAAGTTGAAAAAATTCTCCAACCCGATGAATGGAATATTTTAGAAGAAGGAATTCGGGAAGAACAAATTGATGTATTGCACGAATTAGCGGAATTTAGCGCCGTTTTTCTCAAAGTTGTAGAATTAAGCCGTACTCCTGCTGAAGTTCAGAGAGACAGAAATATTGCGAGTTTGCAACAGGAATTGTCAACAATTAAGCAGCACTTGCATCAACTAGGAACCCTCAAAGAAATTAGCACCGAATTAGCAAAATTAACTAAACGACATTTGGAGAAACCTCACCCCGCCTTCGGCACCCCTCTCCTTACTAAGGAGAGGGGAAGGGGTGAGGTTAAACAACCAAAATGCAAAGCCGAAAATCTAGCCACACAGTTACAAGGTTGGTTTAAAACCCTCGGTTATCAATTTGAAAAATATCGAGTTTGGAAAGCAGATTATTTTGAATTAATTATCAAAATCCAAGGTAGAAGACGCTTCGATCGGATTTTGGTAAGGGGAATTGATGGAGAAGCAGAAATTAGCGATTTGATAGCTTTGCGTCAATCTGCGACATCTCAAAAAACCGATGAAGGCTGGTTAATAGCTGCACGTCGGGTTTCTCGTGCTGCAAGGGATGAGGTAAATAAAGATGAAAATGAAAATTTATTTTGCTATACCCTTGACGAACTTATTGATGAAACTGCCGATTTTACTAACTATATCAACTGGTTAGAAGCCGAGGTAAAACAACGTAAAATCGATGAAATGTACGTTCCCTTAGCTTGTACCAAAGAAGAATTTGACCCCATCACGAAACATAAAATGGGGATTAGTCGCTACGACGAACAAGATGGATGGATAGATGGTTACGTCGATACGTGGATAGATGACCCTGCAAAGGAGCATCTTTCTATATTAGGGGAATTTGGTACGGGAAAAACATGGTTTGCTTTGAATTATGCTTGGAATGCACTTTTGAAGTATAAGGAAGCTAAACGAAAAGGTTTAACACGTCCACGTTTACCGTTGGTTATCTTGTTGCGAGATTACGCCAAAGCTTTGGATGTGGAAAACGTCATGGCTGGTTTTTTCTATTCCCAACACGAAATCAGCTTAAATAGTTCCGTCTTTGAACAACTCAACCGCATGGGGAAACTGTTATTAATCTTTGACGGTTTTGATGAGATGGCAGCCAAAGTTGATAAACAACAGATGGTAAACAACTTTTGGGAATTAGCCAAAGTAGTAGTTCCCGGAGCAAAAGTTATACTTACCTGTCGTACCGAACATTTTCCCGAAGCCAAGCAGGGACGCAGTTTATTAAACGCAGAGTTACGTGCATCAGTTGCTAATTTAACCGCCGAATCTCCGCAATTTGAAGTATTGGAATTAGAGAAATTCAGCGACGCACAAATAAGACAGGTATTTTCTCATGTTGCCAATAGCGACACCGTAGACAAGATAATGCACAATCCCCAACTTCTAGATTTAGCACGTCGTCCGGTGATGAGCGACTTAATTTTAGAAGCATTACCAGATATCGAAGCTGGGAAACCAGTGGATATGTCGCGGGTTTACTTGTATGCAGTGCGACGAAAAATGGAAAGGGATATCAAATCGGAAAGAACATTTACATCTTTGGCAGATAAAATGTATTTCCTGTGTGAAATCGCTTGGGAAATGCTTTCAAATGACCAAATGAGTTTGAATTATCGGTTGTTTCCCGATAGGATTCGGCGGTTATTTGGTTCGGCAGTTGAGGAACAAAAAGATTTAGATCATTGGCATTATGACATGATGGGGCAAACCATGTTGGTGCGGAATGCCGACGGTGATTACACTCCAGCCCATCGTTCGTTGTTAGAGTTTTTTGTAGCTTATAAGTTTGCTGGGGAGTTGGGGGTTTTGGCTGATGATTTTGTGGAAGTTGTCAGAAACAGAGTTGGTGAGAAGGAAAATACTATAGCATTAGAGTTTTCTTGGGGAGAGTATTTTCAAAGTTATAGAGCTGCTGCTCTAGATTATCGATTAAAAAACCGCAGAGACGCAGAGGAAGGAAGTATAGAGGAGTTAAAGTGTTTTAAATGTGAATCTTTGGAGAAATCAAGAGAGACAGTTGGGAAAGCACCTTTGACGAAAGCGGTTTTAGATTTATTGGTGGGGATGGTTGATGAGGGAAGTGTTGGGGAGAAGTTGTTAGAAGTTATTGAAGAGACGAAGGGGAAGAGGGAAGCTGAGGTTGGTTATGTTGGGGGGAATGCTGCGACTTTGTTGGTGAAGGTGGATAAAACGGGTTTGGAAGAAAAGGATTTATCTGGTGCGGTGGTTAAAGGTGGGGATTTTGCAGATGCTAGTCTACGTTGTGTTAATTTTAGCCAGACAAAATTAATTGATTCTACTTTTATCAAACCTTTCAGCTTAGTTTTATCTCTAGTATTTAGCCCAGATGATAAATTATTGGTGACTGGTGGTGCTGATGGAGAAATTCGTTTTTGGGAAGTAGATTCAGGTAAACAGATTTCTAGTTTTAGAGCGCATAATAGTTGGATTAGTTGGATTGCTTTTAGTCCTAATGGAAAAATAATTGCTAGTAGTAGCCGTTCCAATGTTATCAAACTATGGAATTTTAACACTGGAGAACGCTTAAGTACTTTAAGAGGACATACTGACAAAGCACGGCAAATATCTTTTAATCACAATGGTACTATTCTTGCCAGTAGTAGCGATGACCAAACAATAAAACTTTGGGATGTTATTACAGGGAAATCTATAAATACTTTGGAAGGACATACTAGTCCAATATGGAGAGTCAAAATTGCTCCTGACGATAAAATTTTAGTCAGCGGTAGTTCCGATTCTTCCTTAAAAATCTGGGATATTTCCACCGGAACTTGTCTAAAAACCTTAGAGGAGCATAAGGATAGTATTCTTTCCATTGCATTTAGCCATCACAGCAAAAGCTTTGCAAGTGGAAGTAAAGATAAAACAATAAAACTCTGGAATCCAAATACAGGTAAATGTATCAAAAATTTAATCAGTCATACAGACACAATACGTTCTTTAGCTTTTAGTCAAGATGATAAAACTATTTTTAGTGGCAGTACTGACAATACTATTAAAATTTGGTCTGTTGATGATGGGGAATGTTTACAAACAATAAAAGGGCATAATTCCAGAGTTAGAAAAATTGCTCTCAATTCTCGGGATACAGTAATTGCTAGTTGCAGCGATGACCAAACAATCAAACTTTGGGATACCAATACTGGAGAATGCTTAAAAACTTTACAGGGATGCAGCCATTGGGTAGTATCTGTAACGGTTAGTCCCGATGGTAAAACTATTATCAGTGGTAATAATAATCAAACAATAAAATATTGGGATATCAATACCGGATATTGCTTCAAAACTTTAAAAGGACATGATAGATGGGTTACTGAAGTAACTATGAGTCCTAACGGTAAAATGGTAGCTAGTAGTAGTGGCGATCGCACTATAAAAATTTGGGATTTTCATACCGGAAATCATCTGAAAACTTTAGAGGGACATCATAGTCCAGTATCAGATGTAGTTTTTAGTCCTGATGGTTTAACTCTTGCTAGTACCAGTCACGATAAAACTGTCAAATTATGGGAACTTAAAACGGGGAAGTGTTTGCAAACTTTTCAAGTACACACTTATTGGGTAAACTCAGTTGTATTTAGTTCTGAAAACAGAATTATAGTTAGTGGAAGTAGCGACTGGACTATAAAATTCTGGGATATCAATTCTGGAAAATGCATCAGGACTTTAACAGAACATAATGCTGCCATATTCTCATTAGTGATGTCTCCCGACGGAATAACCCTAGCAAGTGGTAGTCAAGACGGAACAATCAAATTATGGAATATTCATACTGGTCAATGTTTAAAAACTTTGCAGGTAAAAGATACTCATTGTGGAATAAAATCAGTCAAATTTAGTCACGACGGTTCCTTAATTGCAGCTGGAAATCTCGAACAAAAAATCAAAATATGGGATTTTCACACAGGTGAATGCATCAAAACTTTAAAAGGTCATACAAATAGAGTTGTATCAGTTGCTTTTACCCCAGATGATAAATTATTAGTTAGTGGTAGCTACGACGAAACCATAAAAATCTGGAACATCGAAACGGGTGAATGCATAAAAACCCTTAGCAACAAACCCTACGCAAACATGAACATCACCAACGCTACAGGATTAACCCCAGAACAAAAATCCTCACTCAAAGCATTAGGAGCGGTAGAAGAATTATAAGTGAGGAGTTAGGAGTTATGAGTTAAAAACCTTTGACCTTTGACCTTTAACCTTATTATCATGAACAACTTAAACATAAATGAACCAATTAATACCCAATTAGTAGAATCTTTAATACAACTTATTCACTCACTTTCTCCAGCAGAACAAGCTTTACTACAAACAAAATTACTTAGCGATATTCCGTATCCTTCAAATAATGAACTCACACATCTTATCGAAAGTGGTGGTGCATTAGATTTTCTTAACGATGAACCAGATATCTACACAAATGCAGATGGAGAAGCAGTTTAATGACTTTAAGCAAAGGTGATATTGTTCTGGTTCAATTTCCATTTACTGATTTGAGTCAAACTAAATTACGTCCTGCTTTAATTTTATACTCCAACTCTGCAACTAATGATATTACTCTATGCTTTATTTCATCTCAAAATGTTAATCATTTGACTTCAGAAGAGTTTGCAATTAAAGATTCAGATGCAGAATTTTCTGATACTAGTTTACGAGTTTCATCAAAAGTTAGAGTAACTCGAATCGCAACTCTGAATAAATCATTAATTGTTAGACGTTTAGGAAAATTAGGAACTCAGTATATAGAAATGTTGAATACAATTCTGAAACAAGTTTTTCAATTGCCTTGAAGCCAAATCGTTTAAAATGAAATTATCTCAACTATTTGATATCTTAATAAGTTAATAGCCCACGCAGGTTGGCTTTGTTTCTGTAGCCCCACACATAAGAGTCTGAGGGCGATTGCTTCTCCACTTCCAACCCCTCATCCCTCCAACCAGACATATCACCTTCCAAGTGTAAAACTTCCGTAAAACCAGCTTTTTTCAAACTCTCTTCAGCAATATTTGCTCTTACTCCTCGTTCGCAATAAACAATTATTTTATCCTTTTTACCCAAATTACGAACTTCATCAATCCGGAATGGTAATTCTCGATATTCTATATTAATTGCTCCTGGAATATGACCTTGTAAATATTCCTCAGAAGTACGCACATCTAAAATTACAGGTGCTTTCTCTGCTTGAATCAGTTCAATTAATTCGGTTGAACTAATTTGCGTATTTGCAGCAATTGTACTTTGACAAGCAGTAATATTTATACAAATAATAAGTACTATAAACAACAATACAAAACGTTTATAAATAGTTTGTAATAATTTCATTATCAATTACCTAAAAAAATGAACCAAGCAAGAAAACTGTTTTAAACAAACATAGTTTTAATTACTGTGTTGTTGATAACTTCGCTTATCTGATGTTAAGTGCTATTGTTTTCAAAATTAATTTTAACTGCTAATTAGCATTGGGATATATATATAATTATGTTATTTCGTCAACTTATTGACTCCGAATCAAGTACCTATACTTATTTAATCGGCGATCGCCATACTAAACAAGCAGTAATTGTAGACTCGGTGTTAGAACAATTTGAACGAGATACAAATTTATTAAACGAATTTGGATTAAATCTACGTTATTGTTTGGATACTCACATTCATGCCGACCACATTACCGCTACGGGAAAACTCCGTCAAGCTACAGGTTGTCTGAGCATTTTACCGAAAAATTCTAAGGTGAAATGCGCTGATAGTTTTATACAGCACGGACAAGTATTACAAATTGGTGCAGTCACCATTGAAGCAATTTCAACTCCCGGACATACTAACAGCCATATGGCTTATCTGATCAACAATACTCACTTATTAACTGGGGACGCTTTATTTATTCGCGGTTGCGGAAGAACCGATTTTCAAGACGGGGATGCAGGAACTTTATACGACTGCATTACCAAAAGATTGTTTACCCTACCTGACGAAACCTTAGTTTATCCCGCTCACGATTACAAAGGATGCACTGTTTCCACAATTGCGGAAGAAAAACAGTTTAATCCCCGATTCGCAGGAAAAACCCGCGATGATTTTATTAAATTCATGGAAAATCTCAATCTTCCCTTTCCCCAAAAAATGAAACAAGTAGTACCAGCAAATCGGAATTGCGGAATGTAATTACAGTGAACAGTTATCAGTTAGCACTTAAGGGACTTCCAAATAAAAAAATATTTAATTTAGTAGTGCGTTAGATAAATTAAATTATTTTTTAAAATTCTTAATTCCCCCTCTCCTCCTCTTCCCCCTCTCCCCCTCTTCCCCCTCTCCCCCTCTCTCCTTGTCTCCCCCTCTCCCCCATCCCCCGACACATTGTCATACATTAAGAAATATAAAAATACTGTCACGCTTACGGGGATTTACTGCTTACCTAGTGGGTGGCAAAGCTGACACGTCAAAAGTGAAAGCAGGCAAGAAGGGCTATTTTTATATTTATGGAAATTTTATCTAATACACTAGCGCTGTCGCGAATGCAGTTTGCGTTGACGGCGATTTTTCATATGTTATGGCCTGTTTTAACTACGGGCTTGGGAATTTACTTAGTTGTTGTGGAAGGTTTGTGGTTAAAGACACGCAATAAAGATTACTATTTTCACGCTCGTTTTTGGTCGAAGCTTTACGTTCTCAATTTTGGGATTGGTGTAGCTAGCGGAATTCCGATGGAGTTTCAGTTTGGCACTAATTGGGGGCCGCTTTCGGAAGCTATTGGTAATTTTTTTGGCAGCGTTATCGGTTTTGAAGCTTCGTGGGCTTTTATGTTGGAAGCCGCTTTTTTAGGAATTATGGTGTTTGGTTGGGAACGAGTTAACCCAAAAATTCACTATATGGCGACGATTTTGGTTGCTTTCGGCGCTAATCTTTCAACTTTGTTCATTCTGTCGGCAAATTCTTGGTTGCAAACTCCCGCTGGTGGAAGTTTTATTAATGGTGAGTTTGTAGTTAGCGATTATTTCAAAGCTGTATTTAATCCTTTTATGGCTGTGAGTGTTTCTCATATGTTCCTTGGGACTTTAGAAACTTCGCTGTTTGTAATTGGTGGAATCAGTGCTTGGTATATTTTCAACAAGCGGAATCCAGCCTTCTTTTCAATTGCCTTGAAGATTGCGATCGCGGTTGCAATTATTGTCGCACCTCTACAAATTTGGGTGGGGCATTTAAGCGGCGAGCAGGTTTATCATTATCAACCTTCTAAGTTAGCGGCGATGGAAGCGCAATGGGAAACCACACCAGCGGGGGAAAGCGCTGATTGGAGTTTGTTAGCAATACCCGATGAAAAAGCGGAAAAAAATAGTTGGGAAATTACCGTTCCTAATGCTTTAGGATTTATCTTGGAATTCAAGCAGAAACTTTCGGAACCCGTGCAGGGTTTGAAGACATGGAAGCCGGAAGATAGACCGCACATGGTAGGGTTAATTTACTATGCTTTCCGTACCATGATTGGGATTGGTTTCTTCTTTGCGGGATTGATGTCATTAAGTGTAATTCAGTGGTTGCGCGGAAAGCTATCGGCAGAAAATATAACTGGGCAAAGTTGGTTGATGGTTGGTTGGATTTTCGCCGCACCGTTGGGTTATATCGCGGTAGAATCTGGATGGATAGTACGTTGCGTCGGCAGACAACCTTGGACTGTATACAACGAAATTCGTACAGTTGATGCAGTCTCAAATATTCCACCTGGAAACGTTCTCACAACTCTTTTGTGCTTCGCAACCGTTTACAGCGTTTTATTTATAGCTGCCTTATATTTCGGTAGTCGCATCATCCGTAGAGGTCCCAACTTTAATTTACCAGTACCGGGAGTAGAAGAAAAACCCGCAGTGGGAACCACACCAGCGCAATTTATCCCCGACGAGCGCCCTGCGGAAGCACAGCAGTGAGCAGTGAAAAGTTATGAGTAGTGAGTAGTGAGTAGTGAGTAGTGAGTTAAAGACATTTGATTTTCTCCTTGTCTCCCTATCTCCTTGTCTCCCCATTTTCCCCCTCTCCCCTTAATTATCATGGAAACTTTAGATTATCTCCTACCGCAGATATGGTTTGGCATATTAGCATTATTTCTGTTTCTTTATGTAATGCTTGACGGCTTTGATTTGGGAGTTGGTATTTTATCGCTGACTTCTTCAACAGAGGAGCGTCGCGGTATTTTAATGACTAGCTTAAGTAATATTTGGGATGCGAATGAAACCTGGCTGGTTTTGATGTCAGGTAGTTTATTTGGTGCGTTCCCCTTAGCTTACGCCACAATTCTTAGCGCTCTTTATATCCCAATTTTCATTATGATTTTTGGGTTTATCTTTCGCGCTGTAGCTTTTGAATTCCGCGAAGAAGCAAGACGCAAATTCTTTTGGAATCTCTGTTTTGCAACGGGAAGTTTTATGGCAGCATTAGGGCAAGGGTTTGCTTTAGGAGCAGTACTTTCAGGAATCAAAGTTGATGACAAAGGACATTTTATTGGTACGACTTGGGACTGGTTAAATGTCCCATCGGTATTAGTAGCTTTAACTTTAATTCAAGGTTACGTCTTAATTGGTTCTACTTACTTAGTTTGGAAAACCGAAGGAGAATTGCAAGAAACTCACCGTAAAACAGCTAAAATAGCCGCTTTGACAACCTTAATTGGAGCAATTTTAATTACAGGTGTTACCCCTTTTATTTACGAAACTGCTCGACTTCGTTTACTTTCCAAACCCTTAGTTTATATTTTTGCCTTAATACCTTTAATAGGAATTTTCCTCATTTGGCAATTAATCAGAAGCTTGAATCAAAAAGCGGATAGAATGCCTTTTATTATCACAATACTGCTTTTTCTACTTACATTTATAGGACTAGCTTTAATCGTCTTCCCTTACATTATCCCTAGTAAGATTACCATTTATCAAGCCGCCGCCGATCCGAGTTCACTAGTAATTATGATTATATTTATCGGTGCTTTAATCCCCGTTATGTTGTTCTACAATCTTTATTCATATGTAGTTTTCCGGGGTAAAGTTACCGGGGGATATCATGGATAATTTCAACTTTTTATTGTAGGGTATGTTTTCGCGACAGCGCAACGCACCATTAAAGTAGTGCGAGCATCTTGCTCGCTAATAATATAAATAATATAAATTTCCTTTCTAAGTAGGTAGGCTAGAATAAACAAAACTATGTAACAGAATGTAAAACTCTTGAAGTGCTTGTGATGATCCACACCTTCGGTGAATGCTTCGTTTCACTCCGTTCCACTCGCAATGACATAGTTATAAATTTTCCCACCCACCTACTTAACTCCCAACTTTTATAAAGGAGAGGGGGAAGAGGGTGAAGAGGGGGAGATAAGGGGACAAGGAGAAAAATTTATAAATAAATAATTTGTAGTGGGAGCATCTTGCTCCCTAATTGTTTCCAATCATCAATGCCCAATGCCCCATCCCCAATGCCCAATGCCCCATCCCCAATGCCCAATGCCCAATGCCCAATGCCCAATGCCCCATCCCCAATGCCCAATGCCCAATGCCCTATGCCCCATCGTCAACCCCTAACCCCTAACTGCTCACTCTTAACTTGCCGCAACTTCCCAATCCAATCACTAATCCCATCCTTATTGAGACGATAAGCTAAAGGATGAGCAATTAACATTGCGGTACTTTCATATAAAGTGGCAATTTCAACCAAACCATTTTCTTTTAAAGTTTTCCCTGTGGAAACTATATCAACAATCGCTTCCGACATTCCAGTGATTGGCCCCAACTCTACAGAACCAGATAGCGGTATGATTTCTACAGGAAAATCTAAACTTTGAAAATAATCGCGAGCGCAATTTACGTATTTAGATGCAACTCTGCAATCAGCTGGTAAATCTAAAGGTGATTTATAGGCGCTCGAAGCTTTCACGGCTACAGACATCCGACAATAACCAAACCCTAAATCAACTAAGCGGGCAATTTGCGGCTTTTTCTCTTGCAGCACATCTTCACCAACAATACCCAACTGAGCCTGCCCGTATTCCACATAAACGGGTACATCCTGCGCTCTTACCTTTAGCCCCCTAGCTTTTCCGCTAGCATCCAATATTTGCAACTGACGATTTTCTTCTGCTAAAAAAGCACTAAAATCCAAACCTACAGATTTTAGTAAGCGGATACTCTCTTTTAAAAGTCCACCTTTTGGTAGTGCAACGGTTAGCATGATTTTGGATTTTAGATTTTAGATTTTGGATTGGAAAGTTAAGAGTGAGGAGTTAAGAGTGAGGAGTTAAGAGTTAGGAATTAAAATCTCTCCTTTTCGCCTTTTCTCCCCCTCTCCCCATCTCTATTTAACCTACCATTTATTTAGTATCAGATATATTTATTAATCCAAAATTTGTCTTGGAAAGTTTTGGGAAGAGAAGTTGCGTGCGGAGGTTCCCGCAGTACGAGCAAACTAAGCCGCACCTTACGGTGGGGAAGAAAATCTACACCGCAAACTTTCCGCAAAACAAACGTATCCGTTGTTAAAAACGTCTGTTGTTAAAATCCAAAATCCAAAATCAGAAAGATGCGAATATTGATAGTTGACGACGAAACCGAACTCACCAACCCTTTGACTCGCTTATTAACTCGCGAAGGTTACAGCGTTGATGCAGCTTTTGATGGTACAACTGGCAGCGAACTTGTTAAAAAAGGTAATTACGATTTATTTATTTTAGACTGGATGCTTCCGGGAAAAACTGGTTTAGAAATTTGTCAGCAATTACGACAGCAAGGCATTACAACTCCTGTATTATTTCTAACTGCAAAAGATACTCTAGATGACCGAGTACAAGGTTTAGATGCAGGTGCTGATGATTACTTAGTAAAGCCTTTTGAATTGCGGGAATTACTAGCAAGAGTTAGGGCTTTATTGCGGCGTGCTGGTGTGGAAGAATATGCCCATACAAATAAAAGAACTGTTGTAGAAGATTTAGAATTAGATTCTCAAAATCAAATCGCTTATCGTCAAGGAAGAATAATTGAATTATCAGAAAAAGAAAGCCAGTTGTTGAAATATCTAATGGAAAATCCTGGTACACTTCTAACTCATAAACAAATCATGGAAAATTTATGGGAAGAAGACGAACAACCCAGCAGTAATGTTATTGCTGCGCTAGTTCGTCTTCTAAGAAGAAAGATTGAAATGAAGGATGAAACGCAATTAATTCACAGCGTTTATGGAAAAGGTTATCGGTTTGGAGTTGGTGAAATGTGATTTTTAATTAACTTTCACAACCTCTTTAATAGAATCATTTTCTACAGATAAAGAATTATTCCCGCGTAACTGCTGCCGAATTTTTTGATAAGCAGATGGTTTTATTCTTTCCATCATTCCTTGGAGTGGTTTTGCACCTTCCCCAAAAATATTGAAACCCATATCTTCAATCAAATCTTCCAAATAATGAAAGCTAAAACGATTTACACAAGTACCGGGAGCAATCGCCGGTGCTAAAGTAGCTTTATCCCAACTCAAATGTTCTTCTATTTCGGCGTGCATTTGGGATGATGTAGGTAAATCTAAATTTCCTTTCGCATATTCTGCTAACCACCAAGCTCCAACTTCAGATGTAAGCTGACAAAAGAAACTAGAGCTATATCCAACAAAACCCATATTTGGAACACCAGGATTAATTAAATTACGGTAAAGATGAAAACAGCCTTGCTCATCTTTAACTAAACGACGATATTTCTCTGATAAAAAAGGTATCTCTTGACGAAATCCGGTACCAAAAACTACTACATTAGCCTGCAATTTCTCTCCTGAATCAAGCTCTATACCATCAGAAACATATCTAGCAATACTCGCTTGTTTCGCTTTAATTTTCCCAGATTTTACCGATTCATAAAAATTATCTACGGCTAGATTTACATTACAACTAAGATTTACATTCATTAAATCTGTAGGTAACATTTTGCAAGCATCAAGATTAAACTGCTTGCGTAAAATTAATTCATTTAGCCGCCAAAAACCCCATACCAAAGGTTTACCTACAGTATGAAGTATTTTCTCAACTCCTTTCCGTTTACGATAAGGCAGCCAAAGTTCTGAAAAACGTGTCATCAAAATATCTTCAAAATGGATTTTATTAAAGAAAAATTTGGGAATCTTCCAGAAAGCACGACGGAATAATAAAGTTGAATCTTTAGCGTTGTTTGCAGCAAATGTCGCAATGTCGCAAGCTGATTTACCAAAACCCACAACTACTACTTGCTTATCTTTAATTAAAGCAGCATCATTACATTCACTTGAATGCAGCACTTTCCCTCCTGCTGCAATAAACTCTTCCTTACCAGGAAATGCGGGAATTTTCGGATTATAAAGTAAGCCGTTGCAAACTAAAACAAAATCAAATTCATGCTTTTCTTGTTTGCCGTCTTTTTTAAGACTAACTACCCAAACTGCTTTTTCCCCTGTCTTCCTGGAAATATCGGTAACTTCTGTTTGAAAACTAATTCTTTCGCTAACTCCAAAATTATCTGCATAAGACTGCAAATATCTGCGTACTTGCTCGCCGTTTGGCCATTCTGGATAATCTTCCGGCATTGGGTAATCAGTAAAGCAGTATGTATGGCGGCTATTTTGAGTTTTCACATCTGGATAAGCTCTCGACTTTTCCCACACACCACCAAGGCTCGGTTTTTTCTCAAATACCGTAACCTCGAAACCATCTTCTAAGAAAGTCTTAGCCGCGACTAAACCGCTGATACCAGCCCCAATTACGCAAACTTTTTTTATATTCATATTTTTGATCTACGCAAAATTAGTATCTGTCTCACAAAAGTGAACTATGCGACAGAGATAGTATTTTTACGTATATTACACTATACTTCATTATCCCTTGATATTTATCTAAGTGTATTTAATGAAGTTTTAGTGAACTATTTTTTGTTGATTGTGTTTGGAGATAAGGCGATCGCACTTCTTGAAATAGCATTCAAAGCTGCTAGCAAGACACACAGAGACACGATAACCTTGCGTTTCTACAAAACCCGATTAATCTCCTTCTGCATTTCTTCTCTCAACTGTTGGGCTTTTTGATAAAATTCTCTGCGATTATTACAATCATCAACCTCAACCAAAGGCTGAATAAAATAATTTAATTTACTTCTCCCAGCCCAAACTCCCATACTGGGAAAAAGAGCAAACCAAGGAATTAATGGTGAAGCTGGTAAAAAAGGTAAACCAAATAATCTTTGCAGCCAGCTAATGTTTAAAGTATAAGGATGCAGCTTTTCGCTACCAATACAAATAACGGGTAAAATCGGAACTTGATATTTTTGACTTAACTGCACAAAACTAATATCAAATTTTTGTAGCTGATAGCGTTTAAACCAACCTTTTCCAGGTCCCCTTAAACCTTCGGGAGCATATAATAAAGTCTTTTTTTGTTTAACTGCGGTTTCAAAATCATCAGACTTTGCTTTGACACCACCTAAAACTTGCGACCATCCCGATGGTAGCCACCAATTTATCCAAGGATGTTCAAATAAGTCAACTCCAGCTAAAGGATATACTACCCATTCTTGCTGTTTGCTCAGTAAATATCCCAAAGTCAAAATGTCCCAAGGAAAACTCATTCCCGCATGATTCATCGCTACAATCATTTGTCCATGCTGCGGCAAGTTTTCGATTTGTATCAAGGTACCACGATAATAATATTCAATAATTGGCTGTAAAATTTCTTCCCGAAAAGCAATTTGATAATTCGGATTAAATTCAGTTACTTGCTCGCGTGGAAAACGACAACCTAAGCGTAACCAACGAATTAACAACGCTAAATAAAATCCCAAGGGAATTAAGAATAAAATATATTCCAACCAGTTCCAACCATCTGGATCGTTATGATAATGTTGCCAGTGACGGTTAAATAAAATTAGCCAACCCGGAGGATACCACAGGCAAAACCAATCAAACCAGCCAAACTTAAATCCCTCAACTAATTTTTCTTCGAGTTTAGAGTTTAAAAGGTTTTGTGAATGTTGCTGAATCACAGGCAATGGTATATTTCTACAACTGGATTAATAAAATCCTAGCTGAATTGTATGGTAATTAACATCATGCTGCGGAGGTAAAATACGCGAATTCATACCAGAATTCCGCAACGTTCAATTTTTGGTAGATTAAAGGTGTAGAATTCTGTCTCAATTATGTCGGATAAGCCTTTAGTTGTGACCGAAGAAGATGAAATAAACCAACTTTTTCCGCGTGAGCCAATTCTCACGAGTCAAAATTCTGGGTGGGATGATATATTCTTCACGTATATGTGTCAGCCTGCATACGAAACCCCCGAAGTTTGTACTCCCCTCGCACACAGCATTACTATTTTTACTCATGGCAACTACGTTATTCACGCAGATAGATCGTTAGATGGGCATTTTCATCGCGACTCAGTAGTTGGTGGAGACATGGTAATTGCTCCTGTAAATATCGGTCAAAAAGTTGCTTGGGATAAAGAAGGAGATTTTATTGTCTTAGGTATTGAAACGAAAACTTTTGCCCGTGCTATTGACGAATCGAGACAATCAGAGCAAGTTCAATTAATACCACATTTCTCTACACCAGATCCGTTAGTTTTACAAATTGGACTTGCAATCAAAAATGCTTTACAAAATAATCCATCGGGAAGCCGTTTGTATGCCGAGACAATGGTAAATGCTTTAAGCGTACATTTATTACAATATTATTCGGCGCGAAAACCGAAAATCAAAGAGTATACAAATGGTTTATCAAAACGTCAGTTAAATCGAGTTATTGAATATATCAGAAATAATTTAGATCGAGATTTAGGTTTAAATGAATTGGCAAATTTATTACATATGAGTTCGCATTATTTCTGTCATTTGTTTAAGCAGTCAATGAAAATGCCACCCCATCAATATGTAATTCAAACTCGCGTCAATCGTGCCAAGGAATTATTACTTACAAGAAAGTATAGTATTGCTCAAGTTGCTTTTATGGTTGGTTTTTCCAATCAAAGCCATTTAAATCGGCATTTTAAAAAATTAATTGGTGTAACTCCGGGGAAAATCGGTAAATAATAAATAAAAGGTTTGTAGTAAGGACTTCAGTCCTTTAATTAAGAGCTAAAGCCACTTACCACTAACCTTTGATTAGTATTTGATTAGTATTAGTTGACATATTATCTGGCGATTAAAAATCGCTACTACACAAACGAAGTCCACCTCCGTGGACTTTATAAAACAACCCGCGCAGGCGGGTTTTGCCTGTGTAGCCGCGATTTTTAATCGCCAGGTGAGAATCAAATTTAACTTTTAGCATCAATGTATAATCTACCTATTTTCTCACATCCAAATTAGGATTGCTAAATAAATTGGTAGTAACGCCGTCTTCGCCTCTGAATTCCGAAATATGATGCGAAGACGACGCTACTAAGAACCTATGAAAAATACCCCAAAAACCTACAAAAAATCGGACGAATCTACAAGACAAAGAGAAGGGCGATCGCCATATTAGGAAGTAAAAGCAATTAAATGTTAGATGGTATTTCCTAATGAGCAGAATCGAAACCAAAACCGAACCGATGACGATTAATTTCGGTCCCCAACATCCTTCGATGCATGGATGTTTCCGAATTATTGTCACTCTCGATGGCGAAGACGTGATTGATTGCGAACCCGTTTTAGGATATCTGCACCGGGGAATGGAAAAAATCGCCGAAAATCGCACCAATATCATGTACGTTCCTTACGTCAGCCGTTGGGATTACTACGGTGGAATGTTTAATGAAGCAGTTACGGTTAATGCTGTGGAGAAATTAGCTGACGTGCAGATTCCTAAAAGAGCCAGCTATATCCGAGTCATAATGCTGGAATTAGCGCGAATAGTCAATCATTTACTGTGGTTGGGACCTTATATCATGGATATGGGCGCACAAACTCCGTTTTTCTACACGCTTCGAGATAGAGAATTGATTCTTGATTTATTTGAAGCTGCTACGGGATACCGGATGGTGAACAACAACTATTTTCGTATTGGTGGTGTTGCTGTCGATTTACCTTATGGTTGGGTAATTAAGTGTAAGGAATTTTGCGATTATTTCTTACCAAAGATAGATGAATACGAAAGACTAATTACTAACAATCCGATCTTTCGCCGTAGAGTCGAAGGAATAGGAGTTCTCAGTCGCGAAGAAGCAATTAATTGGGGTATTTCTGGCCCGATGTTGCGGGCTTCTGGAGTAAAGTGGGATTTACGTAAGGTTGATCGTTACGAATGCTATGACGATTTTGACTGGGAAATAAAGTGGGATAAAAGTGGCGATTGTTTGGCTCGTTATGTGGTTAGAGTTGGAGAAATGCGCGAGTCTGTAAGTATTATTAAACAAGCCATTGCAGGTTTACCCGGTGGTGCTTACGAAAACTTGGAAGCCAAACGCATGGCAGAAGGTAAAAAGTCAGAATGGAACGATTTTGATTACCAATATATTGCTAAAAAAGTTGCACCTACATTCAAGATTCCCAAAGGCGAACATTACGTCAGAGTCGAATCTGGTAGAGGAGAATTAGGAATTTATTTAGTTGGTGACGACAATATGTTTCCTTGGCGTTGGAAAATTCGTCCCGCAGATTTCAATAATTTACAAGTTTTACCAGAATTAATTAAAGGTGTAAAAGTCGCGGATATTTTCGTAATTTTGGGAAGTATTGATGTGGTGATGGGTTCTGTAGATCGGTGATTGGGGATTGGGAATGGGGCATTGGGCATTGAATAACTGTTCACTGCTCACTGATTATTGCTTCTATATCGAAAGGATTATAAGGTCGAATTGCTTTCATCGTAGTTTAGGCTTGGGTTTGTAGGATTGTAGATAACTGCGATACCTTCGGTGAGCTTCGCTTAACGCCATTATCTCAAAATCTTTTCACTACTAATAGGAATAATTGTACTACTTGAGCAGTTCTACCCAAAGTATTACCGACAACCTAACCTCAGAGCGACAAATATTAGAATTATTCTTGATATTGTTATAAATGTAAGGAACAGAGCAACGCACTGGATGGGGGTTATGCCGCAGTGACCCATTATCGAATACCGAAGAAGAACGATTTGTCAGGTATTCGGACGGTGTGAATAATTTAATAACCTTGGACGTTATAGAGTTTTTATCGTTTCCTCTGTTTCGTCGCCATCGAGGGGAGGCGCAACCCTCCGTCAGAGCGGTCTTAGATGGCGAACGTCCAACATGGTTTGCTCGTATTTCCAAATGCAATTATATCATTTGATCGACTTGCAACTCTTAATTGAGTTATGCTCCGGATTTAGATAATCCGAGGTTGGTTAAGGGCAACGCACTGGATGGGGGTTATGCCGCAGTGACCCATTATCAAATACCGTAGAAGAACGATTTGTCAGGTATTCGGACAGTGTAAATAATTTAATTACCTTGGACGTTATGGAGTTTTTATCGTTTCCTCTGTTTCGTTGCCATCGAGGGGAGGCGCAACCCTCCGTCAGAGCGGTCTTAGATGGCGAACGTCCGATATAGGTTGCTCAAAAATTCACATAAATAATTACCACTTTTGCTGTTAACGTGCTTTGGATGATTTTATTATCCAAGGCGATTTTATTTTTTATAGGGAGTTGGGAGTTGGGAGTAGGGAGTAGGAAGTAGGGAGTTGGAAGTTGGGAGTAGGGAGTAGGGAGTTGGAAGTAGGGAGTAAGAAGTAGGAAGTTGGAAGTAGGGAGTAGGGAGTAGGAAGTAGGAAGTTGGGAGTTGGAAGTTGGGAGTTGGAAGTTGGGAGTTGGAAGTTGGGAGTTGGGAATAAAGAAGTATTGTATTATAGATGTAATACGTATATTTTTATAATAAATGCAGCGACAAATCTTAGCAGCTTACGACAGCGAAGGCATTTTTGTGTATCAAGCTTTTAAGCCTTGTATAGCCGAAGAAGCCTTACTTAAAGGAACTTTTCGTAAAGGTTTCAATTTGGAAAGAATGACATGGATAAAACCTTCATTTGGCTGGATGCTTTATCGTTCTGGTTATGCTACAAAACACAGACAAGAATCTATTTTGAAAATCAAGCTTACTCATGAAGGGTTTCAGCAAATTCTTAAACAAGCAATACCAACATCATTTGATCGAGATATTTTTGAATCGGAAAGAGAATGGAAAAGAAGTTTGGATAATTCCGAGGTTCGCTATCAATGGGACCCCCGACAGAGATTTATCGTTACGACGTTTAGAGCATCGTGCTTTGCAATTGGGTATTCGCGGTAGTGTGGTGCATAATTACGTAAATACCTGGATTTTAGAAATAGAAGAAGTAACCGAATTAGCTCACCATATTCGAGATGCAGTAAATAATAAATTACAGAAAATACCAGATGTTCCGCAAGAAAAAGTTTATCAGGTAAATTCGGAGATTTGCCAAACTTTGGGAATAACTAATATTATTTCTGTTGACTCCCTTCCCGCTCTATAATTGCGTATCTCTCTTTTATTCTTCTGCGGTTTTTCTAATAGGTAATTTTCTATAGGGAAGAAAGTAATTAGATTAACTGGATTAATTATATATACAGAAGAATTCAACATTTATCGAAATATAGCTAGCAATAATACGAGTGTTCTTTAAACAATTTTGATGAAAAAGTTTATTTGAATGCGGATGAATACTGAGGTAAAAAATTTAACTAAGCTTGTGGCAAATATTCTATTTATTTTAAACAGTCTTTTTATTCCTTTCAATGAAGAAAAATCTAGTTGTTAAAGCTTATACGAAGTATCAAATTATTCCTTGCACCAATAAAAAAGATGGATTATCACTGAGTGGTTGAGAAATATTTTATACGTATTTCGTTTAAAAGAAGGAAATAGTTAGATGAAAATATTGAATAAGTTAGCGATATTTACTGCTAGTGTTGCAGTAAGTATTAGCATGGTGCAAACAGAAGCAAAAGCCGCAAGCTTTAACCGAATTATCAATTTGGATGCGAAACAAGATACTACTAGTAATCCAATATCATTGGATTTATCGGCAGGGGTTTATTCTGTTGATTACATCGGGATGAACGATGGTGGTATTTATGATGCTTGGAATGCTTGGGGAGACGGCGTTACTGAATTCTGTAATCGGAATGGAGAAGGCTGTATAAAAGGGTGGATTAATAGCTATCGGATCTCTTTCGATGGTTTCACAAATATGTTTTCTGGCTCTAGTGTTTATGCAACTGCTTCACAAGCAATGCAAAATGCTGTTGATACTTCTTTCACCCTTGCATCAGACACGAAAGTTAACTTTTTCATCGGGGGACAGCTATTACAAAGATAATGTCGGGGGTGTATCTCTGAAACTATCCTCATCCTCGCAATCAATCCCCGAGCCTACTACTTACTTAGGTTTATTGGCTGTAGGTGGTATTGGAATATCTACCCTCAAGCGTAAGAAGCAACCGATTTAATCTTTTCAAGATTTAACAGTTTATTTATAAATATCGCTGGTGCATCTACCATTTTTTATTCCTGCTGGTGCGGCAAGGTTATTTAAAGAAAAAACCTTACTAGACGCGGAGAGCGCAGAGGATAGAAGGGGAAGAGGGGCGAGTCGTTATTAAATTACGATTTTTAACGCGCTCTTTCCTAAAAGGGGGTAAAAGCAGTTTTTAATGGTGTTTTTACTGAATTAGATTTACTTTATTTCTGATGTCGATCGTAAATTAGAATATCTACAAAAATATTTCTCCGAAAATACTAATAATATTTCAACTTTTTAATCCTAATTTCACAAACAATCAGTACAAATACTAAAGAAAATCATTTAGCCTTTTATTAAATCCTCACAATAATTAAAAATATTGGAAATAGAGTTATCTTATTTCGGAATTCGCATTTTTAAATTTGTATTCTATTAACTTATACCATCTAGATATTGATATTTTTTGCCTTGATTTAGCTTGATATATTCCAATAATGGTGAACTTTCAGCAAAAAGAAAATAAACTATTGCACCTTGATAAAAAATGAATTATCACTGATATAGAGAGGAAAAAAACTACTCTAAATATAATAGAAAAGGGAATAAAAAAATGAAATTAGTTAATAAATTGGCAATGGTTGCTGCTGGTATCGCTGTTAGTTTTGGTGTTTTCCAAACAGAAGCAAAAGCCGCTACTTTTAATCAGATTGTTGATATAGATTCCACACAGAATTCTGCTAGCAATCCAATTTCCTTGATGTTATCAGCGGGAACCTATTCAGTTGACTACATTGGACAGAATGATGGTGGAGCTTATGATGGTTGGAATGCTTGGGGTGGAAGGGTTGATAGTAGAGTGGGTTGGATGAATAGATATGTTGTATCTTCCACAGATTTTAGCCAAGAATATACATCAGGAAGTCGCTACGGTACTGCTTTAACAGCGTTGCAAAATGCTTTAGATAGCACTTTCACGCTTACATCTGACACTTTAGTTAACTTCTCAGTTAGAGACAGTAACTATGCAGACAATGTTGGAGGTGTATCTTTAAGAGTAGCTTCAGTAGCTTCGCAAGCAGTTCCCGAACCCGCTTCGATGTTAGGTTTATTAGCTGTAGGTAGTATTGGTGTTTCCAGTCTAAAGCGTAAGAAAAAAGCAGTTTAAATCATTAATTTAACAAGCTAACAGGGTTCGTAGTCGGCGCTAAAGCGCTCGAATTTAGGACTAAAGTCCTGACTACGAACCCTTCAAATCTACAACTATTTAATCAAAACCTCTTATAAATTCTTTAAAGTAATTGCAGTTCCAACATTACTTTCTACTGCATGACAAATTTGTTTTTTACATATCCATATTAGTACAGCTAATACTATTAAAGAAACTCCTACCAATCCGTAAGTTGCTGTCATCCCAAAGTTTTGTTTAACTGGTTGAGAAAGGATTGGAGGAAGAAACTGACCTAAAAACATAAATGTGGTTAAACCTCCCAAAGTCATTCCTGGTAAAGCGTCCGGAACTTCATTTGCAGTCCAAACGTTTAAGTTGGGTGTCATTAAACCTAACCCAATTCCTGTTGGAATCAGCACCAATAGTAAGCTGATGTGCAGCTAAGTTGCATTTAAAAAAAATTTGAATTATTGTAGTGCGGGCATCTTGCCCGCTAATACTATACAAATTAAGTGCGTAACGTTTTAATAAAAAATTAACTGGTAACTTCTTCTAAGAAAGGATAATCCGTATATCCCTGCTCGCTGCTACCGTAAAACGTTTTTGGATCGGGTTCATTCAACGGTGCGTTTAGCTTGAAGCGCTCTGGTAAATCTGGGTTTGCTATAAACAACCTTCCGAAGGAAACAAGATCGGCATTACCATTATTTAGAGCAGCATTTGCTGTTTCCTGGGTATAGTTTCCATTGGTAATTAGCGTTCCTTGGTAGATAGGGCGAAACAAAGGAGTTACGGGATTAAGTACATCTCGATTCTTTAAATCAATTTCATTTGGTTCCATTAGATGCACGTAAGCTAAACCCTTTGAATTAAGTGCTTCAAGGACGTAACTAAAAGTCGCTTTGGGATTCGAGTCAAACATACCATAAAAGGTATTACTCGGTGAAAGCTTAATCCCAACTTGCTCTGCACCCCAAACGCTGCAAACCGCTTCTACAACTTCTAGTAGAAATCGAGCGCGATTTTCAATTGAGCCACCATACTCGTCACTTCTTTGATTTGAACCGTCTTGCAAAAATTGGTCAATTAGATAGCCAAATGCACCATGCAGTTCAACACCATCGAATCCAGCCGCTTTAGCATTTTCAGCACCAGAGCGAAACTGCTCTATGATTTCAGCAATTTCTTGTTTTTCTAAAGCTCGGGGTGTTTCTATTACTACTTTACCTGCCGGAGTGTGAAGTTCACCTTTTGGCGCGATCGCACTAGGCGCAATAGGCTGCTTTCCATCCAACAAAGATGAGTGTGAAATCCTGCCACAGTGCCACAATTGAAGAAAAACTTTTCCCCCTACATTATGAACTGCATCTGTTACTTGCTGCCATCCTTTAATTTGTTCTTGAGAGTAAATACCTGGACAGTTCATGTATCCGTTACTCATAGGAGAAACCATCGTGCATTCGGTAACGATTAAACCGGAGGATGCTCGTTGAACATAATAGGTTGCCATCAAGGATTGAGGAATGCTGTCAATTGCTCGTAATCGAGTCATGGGTGCCATCACCATTCGATTGGGAAGGTTTAAGGAAACCCATCTCAATAGGTGAGAAAAGATTGATGTTCATAAATAGATTCTTTTTGATTCGTCGCTAACAGCATTAATAATTAAAGACTTTTTTCGAGTCACGGCTTTCCTTAATTAAACAAATTCTCCGCCAAATTATATTACCAATTCCCAATGCCCAATGCCCAATCCCCTAAAATCTCGCTTCATACTGTACTCGAAATTCACCCGCTTCGTAATCGTAAACAAATCTTGCTGAAGAGTTTTCGTTAATATCTTTCAAACCCGTTACCGAAGGAAATACCTGCAATCTAGTTAACCCAATTGATTTACCCAAAGAATTTACAGGTTTTTGAGCTTGATATAAAAATTCTTGAGTAAGTTCGGTTTCTAAAGGTGCAACTAAATAGTCCAATACTAAAGATTCAAGCAATTCCGTTTCGTTTCCACTGGTAAGTTGCTGTTCGAGTTTTTGTAGCGCTGCAAAAGTACGGTTTCCTAGCAACGATAAAATTTCGCTGTTGCTACGAGTAGGGGTACTTGTTAATGCTACTGCGGGGTTGTCGAGTAAGTCTTTGGTTTGTATACTTACTTTACTATTTACGTTGATGCAGTTAGCAACAGTTCTTAATTTGTTCGCTGAATCAGTAGTTGGAGTTCCTAATTGGGACAATCGGACGTTTCTTTGATATGTTATGCAAGCATCCCCATCAGATGCATCTCTACCTAAAGAAGCAAGTAATTCGTTTGCTTCACCTTCAACTAAAATTCTCACATCAATTTGTTCGGGGTTTACTGCTGCAACGATATCATCTCGTATTTCGTTATCATTTGCTTGCAAACGGTCAAAATTTGGTGCATCAACTACTGTAGTTTGTAACTCTACATCAAGCTGGGGATTTAGTAAACTGCGACTTGGTAAAAACGTCACTACTTGTTTGCGATCGCGCGTAATGAAAAATGAGTTTTCGAGTAGAAATAAGCTTCCTCGTTTGAGTTCAATTTCTCCATTTCCGCGTAGATTATTCAAACCACCGTTAACTGTAATATCTCCCGCCATGCGGAAGTTAACTCGCGGTAGACTTCGGCTAAATTTAAATCCTCTACCTAAAGTTACTTTGAAGTTGTTAAATGTGGGGTTTATGGGTGAATTATTTGGCTGTTGGGGTTGGTTTAATTGTTTAGATTGAGTTGCAACTTCTTGAGTTGATGCATTTTTTACTCTTGCTTCTAATTCTTCCTTCTTTTCTTCTTCCTCGCGTTTGGGAATCTCAACTTTTCCCCTTTGTAAAAGAATATCTCCACTAATTACAGGATTTAATACAGTGCGGGAAACTGCGATATTAGAAGCGATTTGTCCGTTGTATAATCCTTTTAATTTTATTTTTTTAGGTTCTATTTCTTCAAAAATAATATCTTCCGAATCTTCATTTCTAGAACCTAAAATAACTCTTAAAGGTTTATTTCCGTTGGGTTGAAATATAGGTAAATTGCCAGCAATTTTAAACGGAGCTTCAGCTAAAGTACCAGATATTCCTTCTACTTGAATAGTTTCTTGCTGTAAATTAGCATTACCGACAGCAGTTAATTTAATTTTGCTTTCTAACTGCTTGGTTTTAATTGTGGCATTTTGAATATTAATTGCAGTTGTAGCTACTAATTCATTCAAGGCTCCTCGAATTGTAGGAGCGTTGGGATCTAATTCACCGTTAATCGCGATCGCAACTTCTCCATTTCCTTCAATCCATTGCAGTTGATTTTGCGTGAAAGCATCTAAAAGCTGAAAAGCTTCGTTATCAATTTTCGCTTGTACTGCTACAGTATTAGTTCTATTTGGCTGGAGGGGATAAGCCACCGTTGCGTCAACTTTGACAACGGAATTAGGAGTTGTAACGAGTTTGCCAACAGAATCAACATAGTTGAAATTTCCAGCTAATTCTCCCAAAGGTTTTTGATTGATGGTACCGTTTACCAAAGAAAATGCACCTTGAGGAATATCTGGTTTGAATCCGCTTCCACCGAGATTTGCTTGTAAATTGAAGGCACCACCGATATCAACTGGTAAATCAACAAACCTTTCTGCTAATTTAACAGGAATATTTGCAACTTTTACCGTTCCTAAAGATTTGAATCCATCTAATTCTAAAGTTCCATCAACAGCAATTTCCCCACCTTCGACATTAACTTTTGCTGGATCTAATTGAATTATGCCGTTGTTATAATTTCCACTAGCAACAACTTTACTAATATCTATAGCTTGATTTTCTTTGACAACTACACCTAGATTCCGATTATACGTTACATATTCTTCTTGAGGTCGCCATTCCCATTTTTCACCTAATAGCTGAAAATTAACTTGGGGATTTGTAAGTTTTCCAGCAACGACAACTTCTGCATCGTATTCCCCTTTAATATCGAATTGTATGTTAGTATTATCTTCTTGTTGTAAAGCAGCTTGCTGTTGAATTTTATTAATAACTTCTGCAAATAAGCGTAATTGCGCGAGGATGGGAGCTTCTGGTTTTCCTACGGGTTGAGTTGGTACGTCAGCAACACTGCCGTATTCTGGATTTAATATGCTGCTAACTCCACCCTGCAAATCTTCTAAATTAAATACGTTTACAGCAGCGAAAATATCTTGTACTCTGCCATCATTCGCTACTAATTTACCGTTGATATCTTGAGATTTTAAATTATAATTACCTTGCAAAGCATATTCAGTTTTACCGATTTGCAAAGTTGCAGCATCTATACGAGCAATTTCTCCATCATAAGAGAAATCAGCAGCAAATTCTTTGGCTTTGACAGCACCGATGGCTGGATTTTCTACGTTAATATTTCCAGCAGTTGCTAAGTTGAAAAGATTTACATCCAGATTTCCGGTTGCTTTACCATCTACGGTAGTACCAATAGTTTCTTCGACAACGGGTACCAGATTTAATAAGGATAAAGAAGCGTTTTTCAAATCAATATCTAAAACATCACCTTGTCTTCTACCACTAAGAAGAATCGGATTTTGAGTATTTACTCCTTGTCTTAGATCGAAAAAGCTGGGAAGATAAGGAGATAAGCAATCTTGTCTGGTACAAGGTTGTAAACTTGCGGCGATTCGATCTGTTTTACCCTGCAAATCTATTTCGATGCTGTTTCCTAAGTTTACGTCAACGGGACCTTGTAATAAAGGTTGAAAAGCAATTTTATCTAAAGCAAGATTTCTTAATGCTAAATTTCCTGCTAATCTAACGTTACCGGGAGCAAAAGGTGCTGAAATCAAGTTTCTGCCGATAAGTCTACCGGAAAAATCGGCTCTACCTTTAATTTTTGGGATGCCTTCTTCATCTAACTCTCGCGCTATAGATTTTAAAGGAATTTTAGATAAATTGGAATTTGCTTCAACGTTTAAATCTGTAGCAACATTCCAAGAGGATATACCATCGTCACCAGGTACAACAACAATTTGTCCTTTCGCGTTTAATTCTTGTTGCAGGGTGGTAACATAAGCTTGGTTAGCTTGAATTAAAATCGGATTTCCTTCTAAGGCAGGTTTAACTTCTCCGCTTAAGTTTAATTTAGCCGATAGTTGGGAAAGTTCGGGACAGCTAATATCGAAACTGCGACACAATAAAGGAGTGTTGACGTTATTTGCATTGATATTGCTCGCGATTCTACCATTATTTAAGTTGGCGATCGCTCTTACACTACCTTTGGCAACTGCAAGATTTGCATTAACATCGGCATTGAGATTATCAAAGTTATTTGCTAAAAGACGATCTATCTTACCAGTGACATTTACTCTACTATTATTTACCGTCACGGGTAAAGGTGAATCAGGTAGAAGTTGATTTAACGAAATTCGATTTGCATTTACAACAGCTTGTAAATTATTCGTTGCTAAATTACCGTTGGCATTGAAATTAATATCCCCTCTACTGCCAGGTACAATTAATCTTCCATTAGCAGTAGCTTGGAAACTATTTAATTTATTTAGTTTTTCGATAGATTCAAATTCCAATAGCTGATTTACTCTACCGGAAACGTTAACTCTGGTATTCGCTACCGTAACGGGTATTGGTAATTCCGGTAAAAACGGATTTGCGGCAATACTATTAGCGTTGACATTTGCTTGTAATATACCTCGATTCAAATTGCCGTCAACTAAAACCCTACCGTTATTAACAGCTAAATTTAAATTAGCGTTACCGTTTACCCTAGATAAGTCAAAATTATTGATAATATCTAAATTCCCAGCTAATCTGACATTACCGCGTCGTAAGGTAACTGGCTGATTTAATTTATTTAACCGAAATTGCTTTTTCTGCTCTGCCGATAATAAACTAGTGACGGGAAAAGAATTTGCATTTGCAACTAAATTCCAATTCTTCGTAGCAAAATTCCCATTACCATTAAAATTAACCCTTCCCCTTCCCTTAACTTCCGGTAAAATCAAATTTCCGTTAACAGAAGCTCGGAAACTATTTAAACTATCAATTGATTGATAATTAATTAAATCATTCAATCTACCCGAAACATTAGCTGTGGTATTCGCAACCGTCACAACCAAAGGTAATTCCGGCACAATTTTATTTAAACCAATTCCCCTAACATTGGCATTCGCCGTCAAAATACCTCGATTTAAATTACCGTTGACGGCAACATTCCCCTGATTAACATTTAAATTGACATCCGCATTACCGCGAATACTTCCAGGATTGAAATTATTTAAACTTCCCGCCAAATTTATATCAGCACGTCGTAAAAATATTCTACTTTGCTTAATCCTTTCCCCAACATTTTCAACTTTCGCTAAAAACGGATTTAAAGTCAAAGTATTCGCATTAACAGCAGCATTCCAATTATTCGTAGCTAAATTGGCTCTACCATCAATATTTACCCTACCTTCAGCAGTTTGTATCGTATTATTTGAAGTAACTCGATTACCAGCTAACCTAACATTACCACCACCAGAAACCCTGCCAACAATATTAGCTTCAGCTTGCGGTAACTTCCAAGATAAAACACCGTTCGGATTTGCTAACGTTCCTTCAACTTCACCTTCTGCCAATAATCTTCCAAATCTTACCATATCATCGGTAACGCCATAGGGAGCTACAACTGCTCCCGGATTGGCAACTATTGCATCAAAAACTAAAGCTACTTTCGATTTACTAAAATCCTTAACTTCCGGTAAAGACTTCGGGAAAGAAACCTTACCCTTAGCGAGAATATCGCCACCAGTTGCAGGAGTAGCGCGAAATTCTTGTAAGAAAACTTGTTTAAAATTGCCCCCGAAAACAGCATTTACTTTACTGAATGCCGTCTTATCAACAACTATCCCTCTGTTACTAAAAACATTCCCCAGTAAAATTGGATTTTCCGCATCTCCCTTAAGTAATAACTGAGCCTGTAAATTACCATCTATATTTACCGGAGATTTTAAAGAAGTTGTTTTCAGCAGACTTCCAATACCGAAAGAATTCGTATTAACCTTTAAATCAAAACCTTCATCTAAATCAGCAACCCCAGAAACATCAGCAATCAAATTACCATAACTAGCTTTGGTTTCCCCAAAACTTACCTTTTGCCCATCAAAATTTAAATTAGCAGTAGCATTGACGGGAACTTTCAATTGTGGAGATTTTACCTGTAATTTCTGTAAATTACCAGTACCCTTAACTTGAGTTTCAGCGAATTTCGATAAACCCGGTAAATCAATTTCCAAATCGGCATTTAACAAACCGCTAGGAATAGTTACCGGAAGATTATCTTTGACATAATTACTCAAATCCGGTAAGGAAAGATTATCAATCCTGGCATTAATCTTGCTTTTATAATCAGTTAGCTGAGTAACGCCATCAATATCAACCTTCCCCTTAACAACTGGCGCATTAATACCATATTGCAACTGCCAAGACTTATTTTGACTGTAATTTAGATAGCCGTTAATATCCTCAACAGCAAAAGGATCTTTCAAAGCTTGGGGAAGCACAGCAACCTTTGCTCTGCGTAAATTTATTTTCGCATCAATATCAAACGGAAGCTCCCCTTCATCGCTCGTATCTAAATTAAGCCTTACCCATTCCCCTTGCTTATCTTCTTCTACATAAACATCCGGCTCAATCAAATTTATGCTTAAAGGAAGCGTTTGAGTAAACAGCAGCGGAATTGGATTAAACCCGATAACTACAGCTTTAGCTTTAACATAATTTGGGTCATTTTCTGTCGCTGGAATTGAAGAGTCTTCCAATCTTACACCAGTTAACGACCAACTTTTTACCGAACCAACCTTTACAGGGCGATTAATAAACTCAGTTAATTGCTCATCCAATAAACCCGGTAACTTGCGACGAATAAAATAGTCTAAGCCAAAAAAACCAGCAACACCCAAACCTAGAAGAGAAACACCGGCAATTTTGATGGCATTACGCAGCCAAACACGTTTTCGCGGTTGACTTGGTGGATTTGGGGTTGAATCTTGTGGGGTATTTGGCGGTGTCATAAATGATTTAATCTAGGTAGAGTACGATATGATTCGACCTATATCTCTACCTTTGATAGATAAAGATATTGTGGGTATTATGATACGCCTTTGAAAAGTTTATACAAGGTAAATTGTTTACTTATTTTATTTTTTTCCTATAGGAATAAGAGTTAATACTTTTTGGGGACAAAAATCTTGGTATTTTATGACAGTTTGTAATCTGGAATAATTATATAAGGGGTAGACGGTAATTATAGCTGCATAGTTATTTTATTTCTTCCTCTGCGAGATTGAAATTTATATTATCAACAGAGATATCTGTTATTTTCGATTGTAGGGTGCGTTGTGGCGCGATAAAGAATTTGGAATGTGACGAAATATTTTTGTTTCGCGTCTAACGTACCACTTTGATGTTGAGCGGTACGCGAAATTTAGTTCGTGGTTGATAATTCGTAGGTTGGCTTAGAAGCACAAATAGGTATCTTTCTCAACTAATGATTTAGATTTGCGGCGTAACCCAAGATTATCATCTTCGATAAAGGGCTTTCTTTTCAATTGCGATAAAGTTAAAACTTAATATATATTCCCGTATTCATACAGAAGATAAAAGGGGAAAAAACGGAAGAAAATGGAGATAATGGAAGATTATCAAACATTAATTCAAAAAATAACTTAAAAATGGCTATTTACGTCAACCTCAATGCTTCAGGAAGCGGCGACGGTAGTTCATGGGATAATGCATTTACCAACTTACAGTTGGCATTAGCCAGTGCCACAACAGCAGATGAAATTTGGGTAGCCCAAGGTGTTTACAAACCTGGAGAAAATCGTACAGACAGTTTTCAACTAAAAGATGGGGTTACTATTTACGGTGGCTTTGGGGGAGAGGAAACAGCTTTAGAACAAAGAGATATCAAGAATAATCTTACCTACCTCAGCGGTGATATTGGAACAGAACGTAATAATAGCGATAACAGTTACACCGTAGTTAAATTAAACAGCGGTACCGCAACTCTTGACGGCTTCATCATTCAAGATGGTAATAATACTCAAAGTGATGATGATTTGGATGACGGTGGTGGTGTTTACAACAATGGTGATTTAACTTTAAGAAATGTTGTAGTTCGTTATAACCAAGCTGCTGATGATGGTGGGGGTATTCGCAACAACGGTACTATAACTATTATTGATAGCGAGATAACTTACAATACCTCTATCGGTACAAGTAGTACTAGTGGTGGTGGCGGGTTAATTAACACTGGCGATTCTGCAACTATCATTAACACTACCTTTACCAATAATTCAGCTAAAAACGGTGGTGCAATTCGCAATGATACTAATCTTACTTTAACTAACAGTACTCTAAGTGGTAATACTGCATATGAAAGTGGTGGTGGGTTAGTTAATACGATTAATCCATTGATTTTGGCATTATCCTCGGATGACAATGTAACGGGTACAGCCCAAGTCACAATTACCAACAGCATCATTACAAAAAATACAGCCCTAGATTCAAGTCAAAGTGGTTCGGCTGTAGGAAGCGGTATTGCTAACTTTGCGATCGCGAATATTTCTGACAGCATTATTGCAGGTAATGGAAATGCAGATGATTTGGCAGATAATTTTACCGCTTTTGGCAAAACCGTAATTGGTAATAATACTAGCGGTGGAAATAACTCGATCGGTAACGGTGATGGTGTAAGCGGTTTTACTGATGGAAGTAACGGCGATAAAGTTGGTGCAAAATACAATCGTATCAACCTTACTCTCAATGAAACTTTTGATAACGATTCGCAGTTTAAGAAGAGTACAAAATTTTTCTCTGACGGCAGCGATGATTACTTCGGTATTTCCGGTGGAGATGGTGGAAGCGATTATGGTAAGGGAAATCCACCTCCCAATATAAAAGCATATACCGGATTTACCAATAGCTTCTTAACAGGTCAAGACTTGGATGGAGAAGGAGCATCACTACCAATAACGCTCAACTGGTCAAATTTAGATATCAAATGGTTAACTAATTTGCAGTTTAGCGGCGACTTTGCCCAATTCTTCGATTCACCCGGCGATATTGATGCTCCTGATTCTATTAAACTTTATTACAGCATCGATGATGGTCAAGAACAAAATCTACTTTGGTTCTCTGGAACTGACTTTAATAACAACTCATCTAATGGTGTATTCTCTCAAGATACAAACTTTGATGGAGTGGGAGACGGAACAGAATTAGGTGATGCGGTACAGAATTTTTCCACAGCGATAGCTGGTACCGGTTCCAGACTCGATCTCAAGTTAGAGATTAGTCTTAATGCTGGTAATGAAGACTTTGCAATTGACAATTTTTTAATTACTGGCATAACAGCTCCTATTGAAGGAGATGAAGCTAAAGACAACTTAATAGGAACCTCTAGTCACGACCAAATTAACGGTTTTGCAGGGAAACGATTACCTCAAAGGGGAACAAGGAGATGACATACTTGATGGAGGAGAAGGTAAAGATAGACTTTATGGTGAAGATGGTGAAGATATTTTAAGTGGTGGAACCGGAAACGACTATTTAAACGGCGGAAACGATAAAGATTCACTCGATGGAGGAGAAGGTAAAGATAGACTTTACGGTGGTGATGCTGACGATACTTTATTTGGTGGTGCAGGGAATGACTACCTTAATGGCGGAGAGGGTGAAGATTCACTTGATGGAGGGGAAGGAAAAGACAGACTTTACGGTGGTGACTTAAACGATACTTTAATTGGTGGTAGCGGTAACGACCTTATTTATGGTGGTAATGGTAATGATAATATTGTAGGTCTTGATATTACTACTTTCGGTATCGGTGAAGTTGATAGACTTAGAGGAAATGCTGGTGAAGATACCTTTGTTTTAGGAGACGAAAACCGTACTTTTTATAACGATGGCAAAAATACAAACGCAGGTAGATCCGACTATGCCATTATTGAAGATTTTAACCAGGATGAAGATTTGATTCAACTTTCTTTCGGCGAACAAAACGATTACTATCTTGGTGCTAGTGGTAAAAGCACTAATATTTACATTGATAACGATGGTATCAGCGGATTGAGTCGCAATGATGAATTGATCGGAATAATTAGGGGAGTTTCTCTAAATGAAGGGATGATTGATAATATCAAAGGATTTAGTTTTGCTGGATTTTAAAAAGTAAAGTTAATTTAGCAATTTTTAATCGGACTTAGATAGCTAAAACAAAAGGAAACATCCCAATTTTACAAAAAGCCCGCAGGCTTCTAGTACCGCTGCGCGGAAGTAAAAAGTCAAAAGTAAGAAGTAAAAAGTATTATATGATAAGGCTTTCAAACTTTTTAAATGGGTGCTTTATTTACGCCGTACTGTACTAGGGTGTTGGGGTAAATAAAATATATGTTCCGGCATTGAGATGCTCCCAAACAAAATATAGTGTTGCAGATATTCAGTTCCCCTTAACCCTTATAAAAAATGAGGGTTTTTTTATAGGTTAAATTACATTTATTTACACCCATTTTCTACAAGTAGATGTAATTAAGCAACTCTTGCTCTTTCTTTTAAGTTATTTAAATAAATAGCTTACTTTTTCGGAATATATACGCATAAATATTAATTAGAGTATAAAGAACAGAATATTTACTGATGCTATACGTAGGATAAATTGATTATATTCTTTTGAAGCTACTACCATTTTTCGATCTATCTATTAATACAGATATAAATTAATTAGAATATTAACTACTTAATTTTGTGCAGCTATTAAAAAACATTAATAATTAGTTGACTTAAATAGAAGCTAATCTTATAAGCGATCGAGTTATACAATGCCGGTAAAAATTAAAGGGTACATCATCATTCCATCTTTTTCAATATGGTTAGCTTTAAGTAATCAGATAGCATTCGCTAATAAAATAAATCCTTTATTAAAAGAAAATAATGAATTTTCCAGCGAATTCAACAGCCATAAAGAAAAGGATATTTTAGTTAAAAAAAATGCATTTCGTGAAAAATTAAAAGTAAAATTTAAAAATTATGTATCGGATAATCGTGATTCACTAAAGCAAGAAAAAAAATCATCCGATCGGTTATTCGATGTTTCTCCAACAAATACTCGTAAGGGAAAGTTGATTGCAGATGCAATTAAAGATTTAAATACAGCCACAAAACTAAATTATCAAAGCTCTAAAATATCCGATAAAAATTCATTGAGAGCTTTACCTTTAATTGAGAGATTAGCCGAGCAGCCAGAAGTAAAGCCATCAAAATTATCTGACTCCAACTCAAATTATATTCTTCCACCAACAGTAGCTGCTCCAGAAAAAATTCACCCTTTTACAACAACTTTACCTTTAAATGGTATACCCATCAGCCATTTAACCGAATGGGAATTGTATACCGGAGCCATTTTTGGAGATAATACAAATACAAGTATTTCTGCGGGTGGGATTGTTAAACTTGATGGACAAGTAACAGAAAGTTTGACTAAAGATAATATTTATACAGTCGATCAAAAAGGCAGCTATTTACAGCTACAAAGAATAAGAGAAACTAGGAAAGTCGAGTTAACAAGGAACGAACCGCATACAATGATTGGTATGCAAATGCAAATGACTTTTACTGCTTCCTGCTTAACTGGTGAAGATATTGAAAATAAAAAATGCTCTTACACACCCGGTTTAATTACCGATAGAGACAGTATCGATCCCGACTTCTTTGTACCAACTCGTATAGTCCAAACGGCTAATATGAACGAAGTTGTTACTCCCGAATCATTGGCTATTATGCAGCTTCCAGGTTTTCAAACTGGAGCCAACGGACAACAAGTTGGACTAGATTTATATTTTCCTAATGCAGGAGCATTTCCCGGTAATACTCAAGGAAATCAAGTTTTCTATGAAAGAAAAGAAAAAATTAATAATACTCAAATAGGGTTATATTCTAAAGTCAGACAAATTGTCAAAGCTAATCACGAAAAATCTGTGATTGGACGTACAATTCGTGGCTTTGGATTGATAACAGATAGCGATAATCTACTATTAAATTCTGCCGTACAGTTAGGGAATTTTGTTTTACCCGATGTTAAACCTCGCTTGGAAGAAAGTATTAAAAAAGTTAATACGAATATCAATAAAAACTTATTTTTAGCAGCTAACAACGTTAGAATTCCAACCAGTAGTTATACCTTCTATCATGCTGGAATCGGTTCCGCTGATAGTCTTAAGCCCGGTATTAAAAAAAGAAGTCAAATTCCCAGAGCAAAGTTTAATAGCGTTTGGGTTGGCATTTCTCCAGTTATCGATCGCAGAATTGACAGAATAAATCGATATAAACCTACCGGGAAGCAAAGAATAATCGCTGATGGAGGTGGAGAAGGAGGAGTTGATTCAAATGTAGATTTGCTTTCTGTTGTTAACGGTGAAAATTTTGCTGCCAACGAAATAGAAGATTTTTACGGTCAAATTTATCTAACTAATTTTGCTCAAGACGTTAATTTTGTCACCGGGAATCGATTTGTAGAGGATATCAAATATTATCCCCATATTAGCTTTACAGGAAATATTTTAGGTTCTTTAGATAGCTTTAAATATTACACGGGCGTTATAACAGGTAAAACAATTAAAGCTTATGCTGGTAGTGACTATACTCGTAACTTCGGTAATTTAAATATTTCTACAGGGGCTATTGGCTATATTAATCCCGATAGAGATTATTACTCTCAACTATACGGTAGTCTTTCTCAAAGAATTGGCTCTAGTAGAAGAACTAACTTAGTTTTATCAAGTCGTTTTAACTACGCATTAGACAGAGAAAATCGTATAGGAAAAATTGAAAGTGAAGCACCTGCAAGTTTTGTCACGGTTAGAGCAAGAGCTAATTTTGGTAACGTTTCTTTGGGTGTAGTCAACTATTTTGACGATATTTTACCAGATTCTGTAGATAAAACATTACTGGCAGATTTAGCAATTAAATTTAGTAACAACTTTCAGCTAACAGGTTTTTATACACCGATAAATGAAGCTTCTAGTCAGTCTCGCTATGGAGCCACAGCAAAACTAAGATTGGGTGGTAAGTATAATAGTCCAACAATGTCTCTTTCTTGGACGAATAATTATTATGACTTAGGTAAAGATAGTGAAGGAATTAAACTTCGTTTTACTGATAATGTATTTAAGGTATTATTCAGATTTGGAAGTCCAGGAAACCCATTTAAGAGAGTAGATAATAAGCGGATTTTGCGACGAAATAGGAAAAAGCTTATAGATGGATTATTGAGGGAAAAGAAAAGAATTTAACCTCACCCCCTTCCCCTCTCCTTATCAAGGAGAGGGGTGTTTTTTAGCCTCGTGACTCATTCCCTTTTCTTTATCAAGGAGAGGAGTGTTTTTTTACCTCGTGACTCATTCCCTTCTCTTTATCAAGGAGAGGAGTGTTTTTTTACCTCGTGACTCATTCCCTTCTCCTTAACAAGGAGAGGAGTGTTTTTTTACCTCGTGACTCATTCCCTTCTCCTTAACAAGGAGAGGAGTGTTTTTTACCTCGTGACTCATTCCCTTCTCCTTAACAAGGAGAGGGGTGTCCGTTAGGACGGGGTGAGGTTTTAATATTGTGAAATAAACAAACAGAGACGCAACTAAAAGCTACGTCTCTGATAACATTTGAATTTTAACTTGTTAGAAAAATTTTACAAAACCAAACGCTATTTTTGTTATCAATTTGTTATGGGGCAGGAGCATCAGGAATTGTAGCAATAACGTCACCATTTCCAGTACCCAACTGAATGGTTGCAGCACCAGTCAATTCGTTAGCTTGTGCAGTTTCCAAGTGCAGCATCAACTTCACCAGCCATACTTGCCGCAGCCGGATCTCCCATACCAGTGATATCGATTTTGCCAGCAGAGCCTAAAGCGAAGGCAGAATTAAAATTCTCATCAATATTATTAAAAGCTGCGGCTGATGCATCGTTTTTACCTACAGAAGCAGCTACAGCAACTCCATTAACGTTACCATCATCAATTGTGAAAGCAGCAGCACCAGCAGCGCCACCTTCACCAGCAAAAGCTCCAGAAGATAGACTCAATACGCTCGCAGTAGCAGCAAATAAAGAAATAGATAGTTTTTGGCTGAATTTCATGATGCAATCCCTTTTTTTAAGTACTTTTTGTCAAATTAAAGAAGCACAATGTCTTCGTCGTGGTTGATATTCTCTCGATTTCAACGCACTTATAAATATAACCTATTGCATATTCGGCTACAGAGATAACAGAGTATTTACTTAATTGAATACAAAGTTTTTTATGGGAATAAATGATGTTTTTAGATAAATTAGGTAATAATTTTTCAACGTGACTCTACACTCAAGTTAATAGAGTCAAACGTTTTTTAGATATTTAACTGAAGTGAAAGACAAAAATCCGAAGTTCCTAGCAAAATCGCTCGCTGGCTATAAGCAGGAACCTATTTTTACAAAGCCCGCCTGCGTGGCTTAGAAAATTAATTCACAATCAATATAGGTATAATTTTTTACTTTACCTGCAATTTTGTAAGCTGCGGGCTTTAGAGTTTCTTTGCCGTTAGTAATCCGAAACGTTAATCAGTTTATTAATTCAAACAACAATATACAAACTTTCGTATCTTAATATCTCTACTAACATTCAATTAAAACCAGATTTTTCGGTATTATAAAGATAATCCTAACTTCTTAACAAAATCGCCCGCACTATTTTCGAGTACGGGCGATTTCCCTTTATATGTTTGTTTTTGTGACAAGGTTCGTAGTTGCGCTTTAGCGCCAAACCTATGTAGCGCTTTAGCGTAATTACAAACGATTACGCATTTTGATCCAGCTTCAATACGGCCATAAATGCTTCCTGGGGAACATCAACCGTACCCACAGATTTCATCCGCTTTTTACCTTTGGCTTGCTTTTGCAAAAGTTTCTTCTTCCGACTAATATCACCACCGTAACATTTGGCTAATACATCCTTCCGCAATGCTGGAATATGTTCTGAGGCAATTACCTTACTGCCAATAGAGGCTTGAATTGGTACTTTAAATTGGTGACGGGGAATTAATTCCTTCAATTTTTCAGCCATCCCTCGCCCAACGTTATAAGCTTTATCGCGGTGGACAATCATTGCCAAGGAGTCAACCGGATCTCCATTAATCAACAAGTCCAATTTCACCAAATGATTTTCACGATAACCAATTAGCTGATATTCCATACTCGCATAACCACGCGATCGCGATTTCATTTGATCGAAAAAGTCGGTGACAACTTCGGCTAAAGGTAATTCGTAGGTTAATGTAGTTCGTCCTTGGGTTAAGTATTTCATGTCTTTAAATACACCCCGACGATTTTGAGATAACTCCATCAAGGTTCCCACGTACTCTTCAGGAGTAATCATTTCTACCTTTACGTAAGGCTCCTCAATTTTCTCTCGCTCGTTAGGAGAAGGTAAATTAGCGGGATTATCAACGAAAACCACTTCACCCTTATTAGTAGTTACTCTGTAAATTACTGAAGGAGCAGTAATAATTAAATCCAGATTATACTCGCGTTCCAAACGTTCCTGGACAATTTCCATGTGCAGCAAACCCAAGAAGCCGCAACGGAAACCAAAACCCATCGCGCTGGAAGTTTCCGGTTCAAATTGCAAAGCTGCATCATTAAGCTTAAGTTTATCTAAAGCTTCTCGTAAATCCTTGAATTGGTCGGAATCGATCGGAAACATCCCGCAAAATACCATCGGGTTAGCTTCGGCATAACCGGGTAAAGCTTGTGTTGCTTTCGCTTTACTTAAAGTAATCGTATCCCCTACCCGCGCATCTTCCACAGCTTTAATCGCCGCTGCAAAATAACCTACTTCCCCAGCGTGAAGTTCGTCTAATTGCACCTGATTGGGAGAAAGAACCCCTAACTCATCAATTTCATATTCCTTACCAGAAGCCATCAGATAGACTTTATCGCCTTTCTTGACTTTGCCATCCATCACCCGGAAATAAACAATTACTCCCCGGTAGCTATCATAATAACTATCAAAAATTAACGCCCGTAAAGGTTCATCAATGCTATTCTGGGGCTGCGGTACTCGTTCGACAATTGTTTCTAAAATCTCGGGAATACCGATTCCCTCCTTAGCAGAAGCAAGAATCGCACCGCTGCAATCCAAACCAATAACTTCTTCAATTTCCCCAGCAACCCGTTCCGGTTCGGCACCCGGTAAATCAATTTTATTTAAAACCGGGATGATTTCTAAATCATTCTCGATTGCCAAATAAACATTAGCTAAAGTCTGGGCTTCCACACCTTGAGAAGCATCTACCACCAATAACGCCCCTTCACAAGCTACCAAGCTGCGAGACACCTCATAAGAGAAATCAACATGGCCGGGAGTATCAATAAGATTCAGTACATATTCCTGACCATCTTTAGCCTTGTAATTCATCCGGGGCCGCTTGCAGCTTAATAGTAATGCCGCGCTCCCGTTCCAAGTCCATATTATCGAGAAACTGCTCCTTCATCTGTCGATTTTCCACCGTACCAGTGGCTTGCAGAAGACGGTCAGCCAAAGTTGATTTACCGTGGTCAATGTGAGCGATAATGCAAAAATTACGAATGCGAGAAGCGGGAACGTCAGTCATATACTTATTAATAAAGCTGTATTCTGCAATCTTGATCTTAATAAAAAAAGCCTTTTACCTAACGTATTGTAATGCTTTCTTCGCAAACACGCTGCTCAAACTTGTAACAGGACAGTAGGGAGTAGAAAGTAGGGAGTAGAGAGTTAGGAGTAGAAAGTAGGGAGTAGAGAGTAGGGAGTAGAGAGTAGAGAGTAGGGAGTAGAAAGCAGGGAGTAGAGAGTAGGGAGTAGAGAGTAGGGAGTTAGGAGTAGACAGTAGGGAGTAGAAAGTAGGGAGTAGAAAGTAGGGAGTAGAAAGTAGAGAGTAGGGAGTAGAAAGTAGGGAGTAGAGAGTAGGGAGTAGGGAGTAGAGAGTAGGGAGTAGAAAGTAGGGAGTAGAAAGTAGGGAGTAGAAAGTAGGGAGTAGAAAGTAGGGAGTAGGGAGTAGAAAGTAGGGAGTAGAGAGTAGGGAGTAGGGAGTAGAGAGTAGGGAGTAGAAAGTAGGGAGTAGGGAGTAGGGAGTAGAAAGTAGGGAGTAGAAAGTAGGGAGTAGAAAGTAGGGAGTAGAAAGTAGGGAGTAGAGAGTTAGGATTTCGGAGTTAGGAGTTAGGAGTAGTTAAATTAGTTTTAATTAATAATATTGCCGACTGGGCTGCAAAGAGCATTAATTCACTACTTTTTACTCATTACTCATTACTCACTACTCACTACTCACTACTCTCCTCAAAAGGTACTGGTATTGTTATCCTGGGGGCGTAAAATAAACATGGATGAATGTAGGGCAGCAAGCAACCCGCTTAGTTGGGTAAATAACAAACACTTTGTTCAACTGTAGGTAAAGCTCCCTGACTTAGCTAGCCTTGGGATAAATAACGCGCAGAGAATATTAGCTATGAACATGAAAGAAAGACCGGATCTCGCGGAAAACATATTATCCGAGAAGGTAGAAGTTGCTATCCGCTTGGATTCTGAATTATTAGAGAAAATTAGTCACCTGAGTAATGATCCTTCTAAAGTAATTGAAGTGGCACTGCGTCAGTGGTTGCGCGGCGATATTCCCAGAGATGATGAACTGACGCGCACTCCCCATAGAATAAAGGTTCCACCTCGGGGTGAGTGGAACGATTAAAAATTTATATTTTTTGCTCGCAATTCCAGTAATACAATAAAAATCCCAAACAAGTATGCTAAAGCTGTAAAAATTTATGCCACACTTTAAGCAGCTATTAGCACAACTTAGTTTGGGCTATCATTTTTTTATTTAACTCCAGTCATGAGTATTGCTGCTAATTCCGATCCACCGCATTTATTGTCCGACCATAAGGAATCTGTTACTAAGTACACTGACGCATTAGCTTGTTTGGGAACTGAGTTAGTGTACGTTCAAGATGCTAGGGGGCGTTTCCTCAATTTTTGTTGGCAGCAAGGCGAACGTTTGGGATTGAATTCAGAAGATATTCTTGACGATAAAGCGAATCAAGAAAGCTTTACTCCTATTGATAGAACTGCTTACTTGCAACGCTTAGAGCAAGTGCTAGCAACTTTGCTTCCCCAAAAGTGCCAGTGTTGGTTTAGTCTTCCACAAGCGGCTGTAGAGTTAGAATTGCTGATAACTCCAGTAATGCCAGCTTTAGGCAGTGCAGCAACTTCAGTATTGGTAATGGGGAGATTATTGCAAGTTGGAGCGAGTATAAATCAAATACAAATAACGCCCAAATCGAGGAATTTAGATGATGATATACGTTCGCAGCAATACCAAAAGCTGATTAACAATATCACCAGAAATATCCGGCGTTCTCTGGATTTAAATATTATTTGGCAGCAAACTGTTGATAGTTTAGGCACAACACTACAGCCCAATTTTTGTATAATTTGCCCTTACTACGGTGAATCTAAAATACGTGTGATTGCCGAGTCATGCCAGCCAACCGCGAAATCGATGTTGGGGACGGAAATAGATATAGCTTCTGAAATGGGGTTTACTCAAGCTTTGAGTACTCTCAAGCCCGTTATAGTAGACCAAACGAATAGTTCCTTATTTAACACGCAGAAACTTCTAATAGTTGCAACTTCTCACCAAGAGCAGCCTAATAGCTTAATTGCTTTGAGTTTAAATGCTGAATGCTCCTACTTGTCAACAAAAGAACTTCAATTAACCAAAGAAGCAGCAGATCAAATTGGTACGGCGATCGCCCACGCTACTTTATATAAAGAATTAGAATCAGCGCGTCAGCAAGCAGAAGAAGCTTCCCGTCTCAAAAGCGAATTTCTTGCCAACGTTTCTCATGAAATTCGCACGCCATTAAACGGCATGATTGGTTTTTTAAAGCTAATTTTAGACGGAATGGCAGATGATGAAGAGGAAAAAGCCCTTTTTCTTGAAGAAGCTCATAAATCATCCATACATCTACTTGAAGTTATTAACGATATCTTAGACTTTGCCAAAATAGAAGCAGGCAAAATGGAGTTAGAACTTACTCCAGTAAAACTAGATGAGTTATTCAGCGATGTAGAAAACTTCATGCGTCTGCAAGCAGAACATAAGAATCTCAGCTTTGGGATGCAATTACCCGGAACGAATGACGAAATTCTCGTTTATAGCGATTACCTCCGTCTCAAACAGGTAATGATAAATTTAGTAGGTAACGCGATCAAATTCACTCATGAAGGGCATATAACCGTTACCGCTGATGTAGTCCGTAAAAAAGTAACGTTTAAGGAACAAGAATTTCCCGGCATGGTGAAAGTGCGGGTAGTAGACACGGGCATAGGTGTTTCTTTAGACCAGCAAGACAAATTATTTCAATTATTTTCTCAAGTAGATGGTTCCCGTACTCGTCAATACGGTGGTACCGGCTTGGGATTAACCATATCTCAGAAATTAGTAGAAGCAATGGGTGGCGAAGTGCATTTTTACAGCTTAGGTGAAGGGCTTGGTTCTACAGTTACCTTTACAGTACCCCTTTACCAGCAGCCCGTTTTGGTTTCCAGTGAGGAGGGAGTAGGGAGTAGGGAGTAGGGAGTAGGGAGTAGGGAGTTGGGAGTTGGGAGTTAGGAGTAGGGAGTTGGGAGTAGGGAGTAGGGAGTAGGGAGTAGTGAGTTGGGAGTTAGGAGTAGGGAGTTGGGAGTTGGGAGTTGGGAGTAGGGAGTAGTGAGTTGGGAGTTGGGAGTTGGGAGTTGGGAGTAGGGAGTTGGGAGTTGGGAGTTAGGAGTAGGGAGTTGGGAGTAGGGAGTAGGGAGTAGGGAGTAGGGAGTAGGGAGTAGGGAGTAGGGAGTAGGGAGTTACTAATCTAAGTTAGAAATTCATTACCAATTACCTATTACCCATTACCAATTACCTATTCCCAATGCCCGATGCCCGATGCCCAATTGGTCTAGTATGTAGTTAACAAGCTTTGAAAATAAACTTTGTCGCTTAACTGAGGTCAATAAGGATTATGGAATTAACAAACCAAAATGTAGAAACAGTTCTTGATGAGTTGCGCCCATACTTAATGTCTGATGGTGGCAATGTGGAACTTGTAGAACTTGATGGCCCTATTGTTAAATTACGTTTACAAGGTGCTTGCGGTTCTTGTCCTAGTTCTGCTATGACTCTGAGAATGGGTATTGAACGCCGTCTCAGAGAAATGATTCCTGAAATTGCAGAAGTGGAGCAAGTAGTGTAGAAATTAAAGTTGGGAATTAGGATACAAATCCTAATTTCTTGGAAGACGTAGCATTGCTACGTCTCTACAATTCCTCGCTTTTACCTCCTCACTCATTTATGTCTCACCCCCTGCACGTAGCTTTTATCTGGCATCAACATCAACCTTTATATAAGTCTCCTGAAGGAGGTTCGTCTTCATACCTTGGTGCTGGAAGATACCGTTTACCTTGGGTACGCTTGCACGGTACTAAAGATTATTTAGATTTGATATTAATGTTGGAACGGTATCCGAAACTGCATCAAACTGTTAATTTGGTTCCGTCTTTGATATTGCAGCTTGAAGATTATATTGCCGGTACTGCTTTCGATCCTTATTTAGAAGTTAGTTTAACCCCTACAGAACAACTAACGAGCGGACAGTTAGAATTTATTCTCGAACATTTTTTTGACGCTAATTACGATACTTTGATTCAACCCCATCCTCGCTACAGGGAGCTTTACCAAGTTCGTCAGGAGAAGGGAGAAGCTTGGTGTTTGGCAAATTGGGATTTACAAGATTACAGCGATTTATTAGCTTGGCACAATTTGGCGTGGATCGATCCTTTATTTTGGGATGATGGGGAAATTGCGACTTGGTTAAACCAAGGAAGAAATTTTAGTTTGAGCGATCGCCAACGTATTTACTCCAAGCAGCGAGAAATTTTGGCTAAAATTATCCCGAAACACCGTCAGATGCAGGAAGCTGGGCAGCTGGAGGTGACGACTACGCCTTATACGCACCCAATTTTACCTTTACTTGCGGATACTGATGCGGGTAGAGTCGCTGTACCCAATATGACTTTGCCGCGATATCGTTTTTCGTGGCCTGAAGATATTCCCCGCCATCTAAGTAAGGGATGGGAGTTTTATAAAGATAGATTTAAACGAGAGCCTCGCGGATTGTGGCCTTCGGAGCAGTCAGTAAGTCCGGCTGTTTTACCGTATATGGTAGAACAGGGTTTTCAGTGGATATGCTCGGATGAAGCTGTTTTGGGATGGAGTTTACAACAGTTTTTCCACCGCGATGAAACGGGAAATATTCAACAACCAGAATTACTTTACCGCCCTTACCGCTTACAAACTTCTGCTGGGGATTTATCAATTGTTTTTCGAGATCATGCACTATCCGATTTAATTGGTTTTACCTACAGTGGAATGTCTGCTCAAGATGCATCGCAAGATTTAATCGGACGATTGCTCCAAATCGCCCAAATGCAGCAAAATAGCGACAGCGAGCAGCCTTGGTTAGTTACTATTGCTTTGGATGGTGAAAACTGTTGGGAATTTTACGAACAAGATGGTAAACCCTTCTTAGAAGCTTTGTACGACGGCTTTAGTAAGGAACCGCAGCTAAAATTGGTTACAGTTTCTGAATATTTACAAGAATTTCCTGCTCAAGCCACAATGAAAGCAGAGCAACTGCATAGCGGTTCTTGGGTAGACGGTAGTTTTACTACATGGATAGGCGACCCGGTAAAAAATAGAGCTTGGGACTACTTAGCTCAAGCCAGACAGACATTAGCAAATCATCCAGAAGCAACAGAAGAAAACAATCCCGCAGCATGGGAAGCTTTATATGCTGCTGAAGGTTCCGACTGGTTTTGGTGGTTTGGGGAAGGGCATTCATCAAATCAAGATGCTATTTTTGACCAACTATTTCGGCTGCATTTGCGAGGAATTTACCGAGCATTAAACGAACCCATACCCACCTATTTAAATCAACCTTTAGAAATCCATGAAGCAAGAACAAACCATCGAGCTAGCGGATTTATTCACCCAGAAATCAACGGTAGTGGCGACGAACAAGGTTGGGAAAAAGCCGGACGTTTAGAAATTGGTGGTGCCCGAGGAACCATGCACAGCAGCAGCCCCATTCAACGGTTGTGGTATGGTTTAGACCAATCCAATTTTTACTTACGCATGGATTTCAAAACTGGAATACAGCCGACTAAAGATTTACCACCCCAATTAAATCTACTGTGGTTTTATCCAAATCAAATCATGCACAACAGTTCTTTACCAATAGTAGATACGCCCGATATTGCCCCACTAAATTATCTATTTCACCATCATTTACAAATAAATTTCTCAACACGCTCAATTAAATTTCAGCAAGCAGGTGAGTATTCCCAATGGTATACTCGCGAAACCCACGCTCAAGCAGCTTTAAATGCTTGTTTAGAAATAGCAGTACCGTGGAACGATTTACAGCAACCCCCAGAATCTCCCATAAGACTTGTTTTACTACTTTCCGATCAAGGGCATTTTCGCAGTTATTTACCAGAAAACGGTTTGATAGCGATCGAATTAAATTGAATAGGGAAAACGGTTAATAGTTAAAGAAAGCAGAAAAAAATTATTCAACCTTCGATCGGTTTTGTTTACGCCTTAGTTATCGGTGATGTTAATCGCAATTTCACAGTGAAAGACTCGAAAAGTCTATAAGTCCCGCTATTTATAAATTAGTCTTTTTTGTCAAAGGGTAACTTCAGTTTATAACTACAATCAATACTGGTGTGCCGTTTCTCAGCACACCAGCTTTTTTTACGTGTTACGTATTATTTACTTTATGTCTGTGTTTCATATGATTTAAAGACACAGATTTTTTTTTGCGACCGAAGCATTTAGAGTAAAGCTCATAAAATCGCATTGTTCCTTAAATTTTTCCGACTATCTACTTAATTGTATTCGGCTTTTACTTAATACTCACAAAACACTTAGTCATATTCAACAGTTGTCAGATTTAGCTAAAATATGCCACTGTAGAAATTACATAGGATTTAAAGTAATAAATTGTACTTGAAATTATGTTGCCCGTTTATAAAATAAATGTATAATTTATGTAATTAAATAATACTTTTTCTAAGAAATATTACTCAAGTTATAGGTCATATCAAAGTAAAAACTCACAGTTTTTGCTTTTTTATACTAAAAAGTGAATGAGTAACACTTGAATATACTAAGCAACTTACGAGTATAGAAATAAAGATATGCAACTCTGTATGCGGACTTCGATCGTATCGCCAACCTACCTTAAATTATAGTATTTTAGTACTATATTAGAAAGTACAGAAACTAAAGAAATAATTTTGTCAAAAGAATCGGTTATACCAAGCGCTAGCAATCTTTAAGTTAAAACCATTCGTTTTAAATATGGTATTTCTCAAAATTAACTACAGGGCTTCAAATCACGTTTTTCTAGTAGCTATTAAATCTATTGTCATCTTGTACAAAGTGATGAATCACTTGTCTCATAAAATATTGAATTTTCATTCAGATTTGTTAAAGAATACTCAACTAGGTCGATTATGTGGTTCTAAAATTTTATTTGACAAACGTTATGCAATTTTACGAATTTTAGGTAAAGGAGCTTTTGGAGTCATATTTTTAGCTAGGAATGTAACTTTACCAGGACATCCTTTATGCGTTATTAAGCAGCTTTATCCTCAAGTAAGTAGTCTTAGAGGTTTGCAAAAAGCTAAACAACGTTTTGAAAAAGAAGCTAAAACTTTAGGGTCAGTTGGGAAATCATTGTCAAATTCCCATGCTTTTAGATTACTTTGAAATAAAAGAAGATTTTTTTCTAGTTCAAGAATATATTCGTGGTTGTACTTTAACTCGGGAAGTTAGACGCAGCGGTTCTTTTAATGAAGCTGCGGTTAAACAGTTCTTGAACGAAATACTGCCGGTATTAAATTATATTCATGCAAATCATCTAATTCACCGTGATATAAAACCACAGAACTTACTCCGTTGCAATGATGATGGACGTTTGGTATTAATTGATTTTGGCGCAGTTAAAGAAGAATTGGCATTAACTGACGAGCTTACCGATGAAAATGCTACTACTATGTTCGTTGGAACTATGGGATTTGCACCGCCAGAACAGGTTTTTCTACGTCCGGTTTACAGTAGCGATATTTATGCATTAGGTGTAACTTGTCTTTATTTACTAAGTGGCAAAGCACCTTTAGAATTTGATTATGATACGAATACCGGTGAAATATGTTGGCAAAAAGACTTAACCGTTAGCGAACACTTTGCCGAAATTTTGAATAAAATGCTCAGAACTAATTTAAACGAACGTTTCGTGTCTGTTTCTGAGTTGATGTTTTCTCTTAGTACCTAATCCTATAATAGTTTTTTTGTATACATTATATTAAGGAAAAATTAGGTTTGTGCAAAGATACGGTAATTATACTGGCGATAAATACTGATAATAGTTACATTGAGAAAATGGCGAATTAGCAATATAAATAATATTGTTTATTATAATGAATCGTTTTTCTCGAAAAATATCTCATTTTAATTCAGACCTTTTGATGAATACAAAGTTAGGACAATTATGTGGTTCTAAAAGTTTATTTCGCGAACGTTATGCAATATTACGCATTTTAGGCAGGGGAGGTTTTGGAGTTACTTTTTTAGCTAGAAATGTAACTCTACCCGGACATCCTTTATGCGTTATTAAGCAGCTTTGTCCTAAAGTTAGTAGCCCTAGAAGTTGGCAAAGGGCTAAGGAACGTTTTGAAAAGGAAGCTAAAACTTTAGGGCAATTAGGGAATCATTCTCAAATTCCGATGATTTTAGATTATTTTGAAGTGGGAGGAGAATTTTTTCTGGTTCAAGAATATGTCCGTGGCTGTACTTTAACTCGTGAAGTTAGACGCAACGGTGCTTTAAGTGAAGATGCTGTCAAAAAGTTTTTACGCGAAATACTTCCGGTGTTGCAGTATGTTCACAAAAATCATGTAATTCATCGAGATATCAAACCGCATAATTTACTTCGATGCGATGACGATGAACGTTTGGTATTAATTGATTTTGGTGCGGTGAGAGAAGAGTTGGCAAAAGCTAGCGAACTTGCAGATAAGACTGCTACTACTAATTTTGTTGGAACTATGGGGTTTGCTCCTCCGGAACAATTTTCTCTACGTCCAGTTTACAGTAGCGATATTTACGCATTAGGGATAACTAGTCTTTACTTACTTAGTGGCAAAGCACCTTTAGAATTTGATTACGATGCTAAGACGGGTGAAATATGCTGGCAAAAACAGTTAACAGTTAGCGAAAACTTTGCCTCTATCTTGAATAAAATGCTTAAAGTTAATGTAAAGGAGCGTTTTACATCGGCTTCGGAAGTCATGTTTGCTTTGGGTGTAGAATCCCACTTACCTCATTTAACTAACTGCTTGACTACTCAACCTTTAGGAGGTGTAAAGAAGTCGGTAACAAATAGTTTTGAAGAAAATTACCATAGTTATGTTCCTCCATTTGCACGAACTGCAATCGCGATTCGCGAATGGAAAGCTAAATTAGAAGCAAAAAAAACAAGACGCAAATATAAACGTTATTCATCACTGGCATAATAATAGGTCTAAAATGTAAAAAAATATCCATATCTAAGTTAAGTAGATTATTTTTTGTACAGTAAAATAGATTATTAGTTTCAGGATAGGCAGTTTTTATTAATACATTGATATCGGTAAAGGTAATTACATTGCAAGAAAAATGATTTAATTAATTGAATTTAAATATTTTTCTACAAAGATTTTTGTATAATAATGAAATAATTTTCTATTAGAAAGGAAAATTAGGGGCTTTTGTTAGCAAAAACTATCACGCAGTTGCCCGAATTAAATGATGATCTGCTGCCTAAATCCCGATTGCCTAAATCCCCTTAACGATAAATCCTCGAAATTTTGCGCTAGCTGCGGGGCACCTTTACTACCATTATTACGAAATCGATTTCGAGTTATCCGGGTGCTTTCACAAGAAGGTGGATTTGGAAAAACTTATTTAGCCCAAGATTCAGATAAACTAAATGAACCTTGTGTTATCAAGCAATTAGCACCTAGAATTGAAGGAAGCTGGGCGCTAAAGAAAGCAGTAGAGTTGTTTGAGAAAGAAGCACAACGACTACAGCAGTTAGGAGAAAATTCCCAAATTCCTAAGCTTTTAGCTTACTTTGAACAAGACAATTGTTTATATCTGGTACAGCAATTTATTGACGGGAAAAATTTGCTCGAAGAATTAGAAGCGCGACGCGAAGGCGATATTTGGCTGCGTTGTTATAGCGAAAAAGAAATTAGAGATTTGCTGCTTAATTTATTACCAGTTCTTCATTTTGTCCACGAGCATGGAGTTGTTCATCGGGATATTAAACCCCAAAATATTATTCGCCGCATTTCTCCTCAAAATTTGGTGGACGATTTAGTCTTAATAGATTTTGGTTCTTCAAAAGAATTGAAGCCAACACTCAAGTTGAAAGTCGGAACTTCTATTGGCTCGCATGGTTATTCAGCAATAGAACAAATTAGAGACGGATTAGCTTATCCTGCTAGCGATTTATTTAGTGTTGGAGCTACCTGTTTTCATTTAATGACGGGTATGTCCCCCTTTCAACTATGGACGGAACATGGTTATGGCTGGATGAATAATTGGGAAAAGTATTTAAATTATCCAATTAGCGATGAACTTGCTCATGCGATCGATAGGTTGTTAAAAAAAGATATAGAAACAGCGGTACAAATCTGCTGTAGAAGTAATTGCAGATTTGAAAAAGCCGCAAAAATACCCTATAGTTTTACCTGGGTTGGTAGAGGTTTGCCAACAATTAGTACCACCAACCGAAATATTTCCCAAAAATAGATACACGAAGTTTAAGAAAATATTGTTAGCAGGTGCAGCAGTCTTAATGTTTGTGGCTGGAGAATTCTGGTATTGGAAAACTCGCGAAACCCAAATCCGCAACGATACTAATACTCAACCAAGCATTCAACCAGCAGTTAAACGTGAGAGTCTTTCAGATCGATCCGACTCCAATCAAAAACAGTTTGCTTTAATCAAAACCTTTAACCTTGTTTATGATTCAGTTTCATCCCTGGCAATTAGCCCAGATAGCAAAACAATTTTGACAAACAGTCTTTTCGGAGTCAAGCTATGGAGCTTAATAACCAAACAGGAAATATCTGTATTTGATGCTCATAATGCAAAAGTGAATGTAGTTACCATAGATCCAGACGGTACAAAATTTGTCACTGGTAGCGAAGATAAAACTATCAAAATATGGAATCTGGCAACAGGGCAAGAAATTCGCACGCTACAAAAACATACTTTGGGGATTCATGCTTTAGCTATAAGCCCCGATGGTAAGCTACTCGCTTCCGGAGGCGATGACAGCAGCATTAAACTGTGGAATATTAATACTGGTGAAGAATTAGTTAGTTTTGATAATCACAATCAAAAAATTAGTTCTCTTGCCTTCGATTCCGTTGGTAAGATGCTTGCTAGTGGTAGCTTTGACGGTACGATAAAAATTTGGGATACAAAGGCTCAAAAACTTTTACGTACTCTACCGAAAAACCATAGTAAAGTTTATTTCACTAACTTTATTGAAAAATCTGGAAGTATAAGTAATAATTCGGTAATTGCTAGTTACAATAGCGATATACGTATGTGGAATCCAATTACTGGAGACAAAATACGTACTTTTAAAGGACATTCTCAACCCATAACATCTACTGCTATAAGCTCTCAAAGAAATCTTCTTGCTTCAGGTAGTAGCGATAAAACTATTAAGTTATGGGATTTGAATACTGGGGAACTTTTAATTACTTTAAAGGGACATTCTGGTAAAGTCGAGTCTCTTGCTTTTAATCAGGATGGAAATATTCTAGTAAGTTCCGCTGACGATAGAACTATTAAAGTTTGGCAAATATCTATTTTTTAATTGTTAAGAGAATAAAAATTACGTATAAAGTCAATATAAAATACTTATAAAGAATATGCATAACTCTTGGAAATTTATCCGAGATACTATTGAATTGATAGTTGAATATATTTCGATCGAATAATAAATTTTAAGTATATTTTTTTTAAATTCGTGGAGTTGAGTTAAAAGCTAAGCTTCATCAAGTATTTATTTTGTTTATGAATATGACCAATTACATATTGAAAATTTTAACCACTTCCTCAGTGATGGTTTTGGCCTTCATAAAAGTTTGGGGTTGGGAAACTTATCCTGCTACTAGTGGTATATCTTCTCGCTTAGATCGGCCAGTATCAACGCCTTGGAAAACTGCTTCCTTGGGATTCACATTCACGGGACATTCCGATTCCGTTTGGGCGATCGCCATTAGCCCGCATCAAGTTGAAGCAGGTGAAGGAAGGATTATAGCTTCTGTTAGCGGAGATAAAACTATTAAATTATGGGATTTGGAAACAAAACAGCCAATCCGCACCTTAGAAGGGCATTCTGACTCGGTTAATACCGTTGTTTTTAGTCCGGATGGGAAAATACTGGCTTCTGCTGGTGCTGATAAGGTTATTCGCTTGTGGGATGTTGCAACAGGTAAGCAAATCCGGGTTATGAGAGGACATTCAGCCTCTGTCGGTTCAATTGCTTTTAGTCCAGATGGAAACTTTATCGTCAGTAGTAGTTGGGATCAAACCGTTAGTTTATGGAATGCAAATACGGGAATCAAAATTCGCACTATAAGGGGAGATTGTGACGTAGTAAATGTTGTAGTAGTTAGCCCCGATGGTAAGACTTTCGCAACGGGAAATCATTTTGAAGGGACGATTGACTTGTGGAATTTAGCCACAGGAACGAAAATCAAGTCTTTGACAGGTCATTTAGATGCGATAAGTTCTTTAGCGTTTAGTCCAGATGGTAAAACTTTAGCAAGCGGTAGTTGGGATAAAACTATCAAGTTGTGGAATCTAGATACTGGGGCTAAATTGCGCGTTTTAAGCGGACATTCTCATAGAATTTGGTCGGTTGCGTTTAGTCCCAGATGGTGAAACCCTCGCAAGCGGAAGTTGGGATAAGACTATTAAGTTATGGAATCCACAAACGGGAAAAAGAATTAGTACTCTCAGAGGACATTCTCAAAGAGTTTGGTCAGTCGCTTTTAGCCCAGACGGTAAAACCCTTGCAAGCAGCAGTTTTGATAAAACTATTAAAATTTGGCAAACTTTGCAATGAGAATGGGGAAATGGGGAGATGGGGAGAGATTTTTTAGAGTAGCGATTAGGTGATTTGTATTTACCTACTACTTACTACTTACTACTCACTCCTAATTATTTCCAATGCCCAATTCCCAATTCAAGTACAAAGTACTGATTTACATGGTAATTCAATTACAAACTCGGCACCTTCACCCAGTATCGAATTGCAATATAATTTACCACAGTGTTTTTCAATGATTTTGTAACTAATTGACAATCCCAACCCCGTACCTTTGCCAACTGGCTTAGTAGTAAAAAATGGGTCAAATAGTTTATCTAAAATTTCTGGTGGGATTCCATTTCCGTCATCTTTTATAGATATTTTTACCCAATCGTTTTCTAAAGTTTGAGTTGTAATAACGATTGTCTTGGTGTTATCTTCTTCAGAAGAAGGTTTTATTGATTGAAGTTCATCAATAGCATTTGCTAACAAATTCATAAAAACTTGATTAAGTTGTCCTGCATAGCATTGAACTAAAGGTAGCTCGCCATATTCTTTGACAATATTGATAGTAATTTTAGAACTATCAGTTTTAAGCCGATGCTTTAAAATCATTAGCGTACCTTCAATACCATCATGGATATCTACAGGTTTCATTTCCGCTTCATCTAAACGCGAGAAGCTGCGTAATGATAAAACAATTGATTGAATGCGTTGAGTTCCGATAGATAAAGAAGAGCAGAGTTTTGGTAAATCTTCTGCAATATATTCTATATCAGCTTCCTCAAGTAAAGTTTGAATTTCATTAGAGGGTTCGGGATATTGTTCTTGATAGCAGCTTAATACTTGTAAAATATTGTTTGTGTATTCCTGAAGATGAGATAAATTAGCGTGAATAAAGTTTACAGGATTATTAATTTCGTGGGCAATTCCTGCCACTAACTGCCCCAAACTAGACATTTTTTCCGTTTGGATAAGTTGAGTTTGAGTCTCTTTTAAATTAGTTAGGGTTAGTTTCAACTCTTCGGTTTGAGATTTTACTTTATTGAGTAAATCGGATTGCTGTAGAGCCACATTCATTTGTTCTGATATTTGTTTAAGGAACTGCACTTCAAAATCCTGCCATTCACGAGGAGCATCATTTTGATATGTTGCGAGTAAACCCCATAGTTTGTCTTGCTGATAGATAGCAATAATTACATAAGCTCTTGTTTGGTAGAATTCTAATACTTTGGTATAGCAATCAGGAAAACCAGCATTATAAATATCATTACAGACGCGAAAAACTTCCCCTTTTGCGAATGAACCACCTTGGCTTTCCATTAAATAAGTATCTTGAGAAGATAGTAAGGATAAACTTTTGATACTACATTGGTTGACATTTTCCTGTACCTTATTGTCTTCCCACTGTATTTCCATCAATCGATCGTAATTTTGAGCTACTGATTCCGCGATAAACTCACCGCTCCAATCTGGGTTGAAACGATAAATAACAGCTCTATCTGATTGCAATAGCTCTCGTATTGCTTGTGTTGTAGTGGAAAATATAATATTCATATCAAGCGAGGAACGAATCTTGGCTACGATATTTGAAATAGCCTTTTGCGTTTCAAATCCTCGTTGAAGTTCGGCATTAGAAGTTTTTAACTCTTTTGTCTGCTGACGAGTATAAGCAAGTAAGGTTGAGTGCTGTAAAGCTACTCCTAATTGGGCTGCTATTTGACTCGTAAATTCAACCTCAGAAGGTTTCCAATCTCGCGATTGCTCATGCTGATATAGGGCTAAAAGTCCCCAAAGGTTTTTGCCTAAAAATATTGGTACTACAATAAAAGCTTTAATGTTAAACTGCTCGTAAATATCTAAATGACATTGAGAAAACCCTTGTTGATAAACGTCATTTACTACTGAAAATTCACCTTTACGATATCTACCGCCTTGAGTTTCTTGCAGATAAGTATCATCCCAAACGACATCAATTCCTAAGCTCCCAACATCAAGCCATTTCGGAGTAATACATTCAAAGTCAGCAACAAATTCTCCACCCCAATCCGAATTAAATTTATAAACTGAAACTCTATCAACATCAACTATCTGGCTTAATTCGTTAGTGGTAATTCGGAAAATTTCTTCTATTTCAAGAGATTCGCGTATCTTAGCAACAATACCTGCAAGCGCTTGTTGCCTGGAAATAAAGTTTTCTAATTCCAGATTAGAAAACTGTAACTGTTGGGTTTTTTGTTGAAGCTGTTCGGTACGCTCTTCTACCTGCTGTTCTAAGTTGGCATTTAAGACTTGCACTTGCTGATAAAGCCTATATTGTTTAATAGCAGTAGAAAACCTTTCGCTAAGTGCTTGAGCATACTTTAATTCTTCTTCTATCCAAGGTTGAGCTAGTCCCGTTTTCTCCTGTTTCCATACTTCAAAGGACTGTCGTGTCATCAGTTGACGAGTATCGGGATTGTGCCATCCCGACCATTGAATTTCCGTATCTACTTCATCTCGGAAGATAGTTAAGCAACCAACGATATGGGTTCCATAATGTAAGGGAATAATAAGCAGACTGCGAACCGAAGTAGATTGAAAAAATGGAGCTAAAGTACGGAATAAAGGTTCGCGATAAAGGTCATCAATTACCCACAAATTGGGATGTTTCTCAACTTCTTCTTTATAATTTCCCAGATTGTACACCGAACGCATCCACTGTACCGACCAAGGTTTATAACCAGTACTATCGGAACCAGATTCAATCACCGAGTGCAAGAAATTCTTCCAAAGGTAATTTTCTTCAACGACTCGATTTTTTTCTTCACTTATAAAATCTGGCTGCTTTCCGTAGGTATATATTTCCCTGGGCTGATAATCGTCTGCAAGCAAATAAAGCCTGCCACCAGAACCATCAAGAGTAGTAACTGCTTCTTCAAGGGCTGCCTGGGATTTTACTGTAGGGCTTGTATGAAGAAGCTCGGTAACGCGGTTGATATTTGCTTCATGTTTTGCTTGCGATCGCACTTGGTTAAGCAGAATTGATTGAGCTATAGCAACACCAACTTGGTCTACCACTGCTTGAACAAACTGTAATTCTTCATCGGTAACGTTACGCGACTCGCTATGATGACAAGCCAGCAATCCCCAAAGTTGAGCAGAAGATTTTGTCGAAGGTTTTTCTTCTTCAGGAGAAATTTCTTTGATAACTATTGGTACTACAACAGAAGACTTTACTCCCATTGCAGTTAAATATTCCGCATGACAGGGGTCTAAAGGACGATAGCGAATATCGTTTTCTTCTTGAGCTTCACCCGTTTCTGGATGGTCTAAGGGGCTAATTCCGATTTGAGCGTTAGTAACATCTACTACCGAACGCTGACGTGCCCGTAAAAATAATTCGCGAGCATAAGGAGGAATATCATCAGCAGGAAAATGCAAATTTAGTAAAGAAGGTAATCGATTATTATGAATTGATTCGGCAATTACCACCCCACTATTATTAGGATTGAATTTATACACTTTTACACGGTCAGTTCCCAAGTAATCCCGGACTTCCGCCACCATCGTATTTAAAATCTCTTTTAATTCTAAAGACTGACGAATACGATTAGCAATACGATGTAATAAACCTTCCTGAGTAGCAACTAACTGCTGCTCCTGCAACTCCTGCAACTTATTCATCACTTTACCTAGCAAAAATTTTCACTCTTATTAATATTGTTCCCGCTTTTAGTATAGGAATATCATTGCAATTGGAAGGATGAGGGGGAAGAAAAGAGTTAAGAGTTAGGAATTAGGAGTTAAAAGTTAGATTTTAGATATTAATACTCATTGACACTCCCTGGCGTAAACGCACGGGGATTCTTTAATCTACGAGCCAACTTGCTTTGACTGGATTGCTACAACCAATGTAGAGGGTAATTAGGAGTTGAGAATTCAATATAAATGAATCACATCCTCCTAATAAAAACTGTTTACTATTCACCGTTTACTGTCTTTGACGTTCAATAGCGCGTCTGGAAGATTTAGGATTAGTCAAAGTTTTCCATGCAGTTTTTACACCAACAAAAATGCTGCGCGTACCCACTTGTACGTTCTGTGCTTGCTTTTTGGCGCTATTAAGACTTTGGTCTACTTGTTTTACTACTCCAGAAGCACTTTCCACACCCTCACTAACATCATCAGTTAAATCGGTAATTTCTAAACCAGTCAAGCGGACGGCTTCTAAGGTCGGTGGTAGCTCCCGCGAAAGTGTATCAAACAACTTTTCTGCGCTACGAGCAGCTCTTGCGACTTCCTGCAAAGCTGGAATAGCCGCTACCAACAAAGCAGTTAAACTAACAGCGACCAGCAAAATAGATAATCCTAGCCAAAATAGAGGTTCACTCACACTAAATTTTCCGAGGACAGGTTTAATATCAAATAATTAACCACCTATTAGAGGTAGCTTTAGGATTTTAGATTAACGATTAACTGTTAGGGTTCCAAGCAGCAAAACATTATTTATTGAAACCAGAATCTAAAATCTGAAATTAAAATTAGCTTAAGTTAATTAAACTAATTATTTAGATGCTGGGGTAGAGAATTAGAGTCATCTTGAGTTTTTTGGCGCTTCAATAGTTGATTCTCCCGCATGGAAGCATCTACTCCAGCGTATAGAGCTTCTCGCAGTCTATCTAAAGTATCATCCCAAGAACGTAACGCATTTTCAGAAATACGATCTGCTTGAATTTGAGCGCTTGTTGACAAATCCTCTGCTAAATCTGGTAAGGCATCAGCAGACTTTTTCAACAATTTACGTGTTTCGCGTCCCGTGCGCGGAGCCATAAGCAACCCGGTGAAGGCACCAATAGTAGCTCCTAACATCAAACCACCAATAAAATTTCCACTACGATTATTAGGCATTTTATATATATCTCTCCTTAAACCCATTTTAGGTGGCTTTGAGCGGCTTGCAAGATTCTCAAAGATTTTACCGTTCTTCTACTTGATGACAATATATCAGCCACATAGGTTGCATTGACTTAATGAAGGTTATTTATTTGACATATTCTGTAAAATACGTGCTAGGGGGAGGGGGAGGGGGAGAGTAGTGAGTAGTGAGTAGTGAGTAGTGAGTAGTGAGTGAAGAGTAATGAATTAATGCTCTTTACAGCCCGGTTAGCAATATTATGAATTAAAAGTAATTTAACTACTCCCTACTTTCTACTCACTACTCCCTACTTTCCACTCCCTACTCCCTACTTCCTACTCCCTACTTTCTACTCCCTACTCCCTACTTCCTACTCCCTACTTCCTACTCACTACTCCCTACTTTCTACTCCCTACTTTCCACTCCCTACTTCCTACTTCCTACTCCCTACTCACTACTCCCTACTTCCTACTCCCTACTTTCTACTCCCTACTTTCTACTCCCTACTTCCTACTTCCTACTCCCTACTCCCTACTTCCTACTCCCTACTCCCTACTTCCTACTCACTACTCCCTACTTTCTACTCCCTACTTCCTACTCCCTACTTCCTACTCCCTACCCACTCTTAACTCCTAACTCCTTCAACCTAGTTCTAATTCCCGGACGAGTCCATAGTATTTGTCTACCGAAAACTACAAGTGCTAAAATTTGCTTTATTTGCCGTAGTTTTACCTGTAAGCTTTGATTTCTTTGGCGCAGATTATTTAAATTCTGCATACCTAGATAAATCGCTTCTGGTCTTCGATGCAGCAAGGCATAAGAATTGCGATCGCAGTTTTTGAAAAACTTGGTAAGTCTAACTAATCGCCGTCTTAATTGCCACACTAGCCAAGTGCAATAGAAAAGTATCAGCGAGATAACAATATTAATAGCGACAACAATAGTTACCATTGATTGCGAAAAATAGGATTAGTTCATCAGTTACTGTAATTTTTACTTATTAAGTATATACAGTGCTAAAGTAGTACTAAAATACTAATAAAATTATGAAGTTAGATAATATATCTGAATTGCCATCTTATTTGCAATCGGGATGCATTCAAACTATGCAGGCTGTTGATGCTCCAATGGAACGCTCTTGCTACATTAATTCACCTGACTATTGGGGGCAAGCAAAGCGGGATGGTAGCAGGTTAATAGTAATTGCAACACCAGATAAAGTTTACTATCAATCGCGATAAGCGAAGCTTGATGCCTTCGGCATTACGCAAAAAATTAAACGTCAGCCTTGTGAGGAAATAAATCAAGCTTTAACTAAAGCTGCTATTAAGTTGGGTACGTTTATTTTAGATGGTGAATTATATTATCGCTCGGTAACGGGAAGCGAGCATCGTACTGCCGCACAGGCTGCGACTATTAATGCAAAGCAGGGAACTTCGATTTCAGCTACACCAATGTACGCAATTTTCAAATCTTTATGGTTTTCTGGGAAGGATTTAACAATTGTAACGGAAGCAGAAAGAATTTCCGTAGGGGAGAAAATTGCTGAATGTTTGAGAACAGATTTTTTTGAAGTTTTACCTACTGCTAGAAGTAAAGAAGAAAAAGCAGAATTGGCATTAAAACAAGAATCGGAAGGAAGAGAAGGAGAAATTTGGATACTAAAAAACTGTGTTTATGCGGGTGGAAAGAATAAGCATAACCAGGCAATGTTACGGACAAAATATTGTTTGGAATTAGACTTGGTAGTTACCGATTTAACTTTAGTAAAAGGTACTGGAAGACCGTTTAGTGCAGCGATTGTAGCTCAAGAAGTTGAAGATAAATTAGTATCAGTTGGTTCGATAGGAACTGGATTTTCTCTTAAAGATATGCGAGAAATTATTCGTCGTCATACAGCTAAACCGAGAAGCGTCAAAATAACAGTTAGATGTTTAGGAATAACAGAAAATGGTAATTTATGGCATGGACGATTTATTAAATTGTGCGAATAATAATGTAGAGACGTAGCAGTGCTACGTCTCTAACAACGTGAAATCACAACTTCATATTTATATTCAGCAGATCCAAAAATATACTTCAACTACCCTGCATTTGGTTGAACTTAGTTCTAATTGTTTCTACTCGTTTGCGATTAACACCTAGATCGCTTTGTCCTAAACGAGAAGCAGAACGCACGTGGATAGTACTGCTACTGCTATCTATATAAAATTCCACATCATCTACAAATCCCATCAAAGCGCTTTTGAATTCAGCGTATAAATAATCTGAAGATTCGTTAATTATCGTAGTTCTATCTTCCGATTCAATCACCTTCTTAAGATCGGCTAAAGCTTTTTCTGTTGCAGAAGTATACTTAAGCGGTTGAATGAAGTGGGTTTCATCTGAAGTTGGACTTTGAGAGGAAACGCAGTTAGGGGAATTGGGACAATCTGTCAATTTACCGCTGTTAACACCCAAGTTATCCGGTTTTGTTCCTGAAAATATCATTGATTATTTTTTATCTAAAAGTAAAGTGGACTACTTTTTACTTTATAGGTTAAAAGGTTTTATAACTAGCGCTCCCCACTCCCTACTCTCTACTCCCCACTCTCTACTCCCTACTCCCTACTCCCCACTCCCCACTCCCCACTCCCTACTCCCAACTCCCTACTCCTTGCATTTCAAGCAGCTAATGCAGGATAATCAATGTAGCCCTTTGCTTCGTGAGTATAGAAAGTGTTTGGATCTGCTTCGTTTAAAGCAGCATCTGTACGATAGCGTTCTGGTAAATCGGGATTGGCGATGAAAGGAACACCGTATGACACTAAATCGGCTTCTTTGTTATCGATGGCTGCGGCACCTTTTACAGCATCATAACCACCGTTGACCATGAATATACCTTTAAATGCTTTACGCATATAAGAGCCAACTCGCTCTCCTTGTGCTGCTAGCATATGTCCTGGAAGGGCTTCAAGAATATGTAAATAAGCTAAGTTAAATTGATTTAATGCTTCAGATGCTTGAGAAAACGTTGCAATTGGATCGCTGTCTCGCATATCGTTGAAGGGATTGGTTGGTGAAAGTCTTACCCCTACACGATCGGAACTCCATTGGTTTACTACTGCTTCGGTAATTTCCATCAAAAAACGCAGCCGGTTTTCAATGCTTCCACCGTAAGCATCCGTGCGCTGATTGGAACCATCTCTGATAAATTGGTCAATTAAATAACCGTTGGCTGCGTGAATCTCCACACCATCAAATCCCGCTGCTTGCGCCCGTTTTGTGGCGTTTACATAATCTTGCACTACTCCCGGAATTTCTGATAATTCCAAAGCACGAGGAGTTACATAAGGTTTTTTACCTTCTCTAGTGTATGCATCTCCTTCCGCTTTGATTGCCGATGCAGATACGGGTAGTTGCCCGTTAGGCTGAAAATATGGGTGGGAAGCTCTGCCAGTATGCCATAGTTGCAGGTAGATTAATCCACCTTCTTTATGAACTGCTTGAGTGATTTGCTCCCAACCTTTAACCTGTTCTTCAGTATGAATTCCCGGACTTTCACTCCATCCGGCACCTTGCTCGGAAATCTGTGTAGCTTCAGAAATAATTAATCCTGCACTGGCTCTTTGGGTGTAATATTCCTGCATCAGTTCGTTGGGAATCCGTTCTTTACCCGCACGCCCGCGAGTCAAAGGTGCCATTACCAAACGATTTCGTAATTTCACCGCACCTACTTGCAAAGGTTCAAATAGTGAAGAGACTTTAGGGTTTACTACAGAAGTAGTGAATGACATTGCTACCCTCCTTATTTTGTATTTCCAAAAACTCGAACAATTGAAATATACATGAATATACAAGAAAGTGCAACAGGTGATACCAATTATTTGAGGGAGTGGGGAGTGGGGAGTGGGGAGTAGTAAGTAATGAGTAGGGAGTAGTAAGTAGTGAGTAGGGAGTAGGGAGTAGTGAGTAGGGAGTAGGGAGTAGTATCTTTTTGAATAAGTATAAATACTTTTTTAATTAGTAACTTTATATCTTTTTTATGGAATCGCTAAAAATTTCAGCAATTCTTCTTAGGTATAAACGTGAAATTGGCATGAAGAGATGATGAAGTAAAATTTTGTCAGAGAAAAATGGTTAATAATGAAATAAATAAGAATATTTCCTGTGTCTGGAGTATAAATCGAGGTGATGTCTCTTCGTATTTTAAAAGAGCGCTACAAAATTGAACGGCTACTTGCGAAAAAAGCGGGAAGAAGGACTCTTTTAGCAAGAGATTTGCAAACGAATGAATTAGTAGTAGTTAAGCTGCTGACTTTCAACAGTGAAGTTAAATGGGAAGAATTAAAGCTGTTTGAAAGAGAAGCTAAAACTCTACGTAATCTTTGTTATTCTGCGATTCCAAGTTATATTGATTTCTTTGAAATTACGCTACCAAATAAAAAAGCTTTGGCTTTTGTACAAAGTTATATAGAAGCGGATTCTTTAGAGCAGCAAATAGAAAAAAGAGGGGTTTTTAGCAAAGCAGAAGTTAAGTATTTAGCTAAATCTGTTTTGCAAATTTTAGTTTATTTGCACGGACAAAATCCATCGGTAATTCATCGCGATATTAAGCCGAGTAATCTTCTTATTACTAATCGTTCGGGGAATCGTATTGGTGATGTTTACTTGGTTGATTTTGGCTCCGTACAAACTTTGGCTAGTAGTGATGGTAGTTGTACGGTTGTTGGCACTTACGGTTATATGGCTCCAGAGCAATTTGGATCGCGTGCTGTTGCTGCTTCCGATTTGTATGGTTTAGGTGCAACTTTAATTTATCTTTTAACTAAGAAGCCACCTGCTGATTTGCCACAGAAACAGGGGAAAATTCAGTTTGAAGTAGCTGATTGTTCGCAAGATTTTTGTAAATGGCTCGAACAAATGATTGAACCATTGCAAGAAAAGCGTTTTAAGTCGGCAGATGAAGCTTTAAAAAATCTGGATAACTTTTCGTCTGTAACTTTATCAGATTTTTCTCAAGACTCTCTTAAAAAACTTTCTATTAAGAAATCAACGGATGTAATCGAGATTGTAACTCCATGTCGAAAGAATAAAGAAAGCTCATTAGTCCATTTGATGCTTGCAGCAAATGTAGGATTACTGTATGGAATATTTTCAATACCGTTTCTTTCTAAATTAGAAGCAGTTTTTCAATCAATTGTTTTTAATTACGGTTTTATTCATTATTACTCTTTCGTTGCTGTCGGAATTTTAGCTCTAGTATTGTATTTCTATGTCAATATCTGGCTAAAGATCATAGTAAATATGTTGTTTATTCCTTTCAGTAAAAATAAATTAATAATTGATAAACAACGGGTTTATTTTACTTACAGGTTATTAGGTTTAGAATATCGCTATCGTCGTTCAATTCCGCGTCACGCAATTATAAAACTAGATAGCGATCGAGGCAAAATACCAGAAGTAGTGATTTGGTTAGGAGTTTATAAATACAGTTTTGGTAAAGGTTTTTTAAATTCTAATCAAGCAGCATGGGTGAGTCGCGAGCTTAATAAATGGTTGAATCTCAAAACGATTTAATCAAAGGAAAGGGGAACAGGAAAGCAAGCTATAGTCACAAAAATTAAATATAAACACTATTTTCAACAAGTAAGATGAACAAAAAAATAATTGGCGATCGCTATCAGGTAATTTACCTACTGGGGAAAAAACCGGGATACAGAACTGTACTTTGTAGCGACACTCAGACTCAACAATTAGTTGTAGTCAAATTTCTGATTTGGGATGATGATTTAGAATGGCAAAATTTAAGGTTATTTGAAAGAGAAGCGCAGGTTTTACAAAGTATTTCCCATCCTGCAATTCCTCGTTACTTAGACTATTTTGAAGTAAATAGACCAAATATAAAAGGTTTTGGTTTAGTACAAACTTATATAAAAGCAGCATCTTTAGAAGAACATTTGCAAGCAGGAAGGACTTTTAGCATCGAAGAAGTCAAACAGCTAGCGGAATCACTTTTAAAAATTTTAATTTATCTGCATTCGCAACAACCGCAGATAATTCATCGAGATATAAAACCGAGCAATATTCTTTTAACAAATCGCTCTGGAAACAGTATCGGAAACGTTTACTTAGTTGATTTTGGTTCTGTAAAAACCTTAGCCGCTTCTACTGCTGAAACGATTACAGTAGTTGGAACCTATGGCTATATGTCACCCGAACACTTTGGTGGTAAAGTTGTTTCTAAATCGGACTTATACAGCTTGGGAGCAACTTTAATTTATCTTGTGACAGGAATGCATCCTGCTAATTTACCCCAAGAAGATGGGCAGATTCAATTTGAAAAGCTAACTAACTGTCCCCTGAAGATTTTGCTGGTTGGTTAAAGCGGATGGTTGAACCCGTGGGAGAATTGCGCTTTAGTTCTGCCAAAACCGCATTGCAAAATTTAAAGCAACCTTCAATTAGTGCTAACTATTTAACCAAGAAGTCTATTAAGAATAAGTTAAATAGTAAAACAAATTTTAAAAAGCCTTTTGGCAGTAGAATTTTTCTTCATAAAAATAAAAATGGACTAGAAGTTGTATTTCCCGCACAAAAAATTAGCAACTTAAAAGATGATTTTATCTATTTGGGAATAAAAATTTTAGCTTCTGTAATAATACTGCCTTTCTTATTCCTGACAATACTTATGTTCTTGAGTACTATGTTTTATGGATTAGAGTATTCTATGTCTGCTTTTTCGCTTTCAATTGCATCCATATTATTAATGATATGTTTCGGAATTTTTGGAATTTCTATAGCTTTGATAGCAAATCTTATAGATGATTTAATAAAAACATCGATCAAGTTATTTCAAAGAGAACGGTTGCAAATTGACAAAAAGAAACTCTGCTTATCTTTTGATTGGCTATGTTTCAAATCTTGGTTTATTCGTTCTATTTCTTTAACAAAGATTAATAAACTCGAAAAAATACTTATCGCAGATGATAATTCTAAGTGGGGAATTGTAGCTAATATTGGAAGAAATCAATATAATTTAGCGAGCAAAACCGATTTAACCGAAGTCGAAATTGATTGGCTTTGTAGCGAGTTGAGCGAGTACTTGAATTTGCCGTTATAAAAAGTTAGTTTGTGATTCATTGAATGTAAGCGGATAAATCGCAAAACATGGGAGACTGTTTATAAATATTACAAAGATAGCTAATGAATATTCGTCCTGAAACTAAAAAAGACTACTCAGCAGTAGCTCAAATTCATAAATTGGCTTTTGGTAGAGAAGAGGAAGAATTATTAGTTGAGAAAATTCGTCATTCTCAATACTATATTCCTGAATTGACGCTATTAGCAGAAGTAAATGATACTGTAGTCGCCCATGTAATGCTTAGTTATATAGATTTAGTAAGCGAAGAAACATTCCAGGTTTTAGGTTTAGCCCCGATAGCAGTTCATCCGGATTTTCAAAACCAAGGAATTGGAAGTGCGTTAGTAAATGCTGGTTTAAGTAAAGCAAATGTATTAGAACAAACATTAATTATTGTATTAGGTCATCCAGAGTTTTATTCTCGCTTCGGATTTAAACCATCGACCAATTTTGGTATAGAATCTCCATTTCCCGTACCTGAAGATGCATTTATGGTGAAGCCTTTAAAAAAATATTCTCCCAGGTATAAAGGTAAAGTTGTTTACCCGGCAGCTTTTCATCATGTATAGATAATAGTTAAAATCAAATTATATTTTCAGCTAAATGTATTTTGCATAGCATCTTTTTTTGAATAATGAACCGTTAAAAAATAAGTTTAAATCAGTATGAATTAGATATTTTGTAATGATTAAACATTAAAAGTATTGAGAAACACAATGCCTTTGTTATTTGAGTAAAAGTTAGGTGTTTCCACGTATTTTATATACTTAACAAAATTAACGAGAACTCTATAATAAAGTAGAACCACAATCAACTAAATCTAATATGGCTACAGTTAAAAACTTCGACCGTAGCGTAATAGAAAGCTATCTAACTAACAGAGGATTGCGATTTACTAAAGACGATGACGGTGATTTTGTGGTGCAGTTTCCCTACCAAGAAGAATTAGGGTGTGAAGTCATTTTAGTCTTTTGTGCTGAGGGACCTCAAGAAGATGTTTATTCCGTTAGACTTATTTCTAATAAGCGCATTCCCAAGGATGAATGGGAACGTATAATGTCTTTATGTAACGACTGGAACAAAGAAAAGCGTTTTCCTAAAGCCTTTCTGGACATCAGAATTACCGCTGAAGAAACTCTCGCTATAGTAGTACTCGAACAACACTTGCATCTGAATCCTGGCGTGCATCAAGACTTATTCGATGACTGGACTGATATTATGGTTTCCGGTGGATTCCAATTCTGGATTTGGGTACATCAACAGCATGGTTTGTAACTAATATTGTATTTTAAATAGTATTTATAGCTATTAACTGATTCGGTTAATGGCTTTTTTATGCAATTAATTTGAAATTGTATTTAAAATAATTTTTCTTAATTGAATACAAGCACAAATTATTTTATACTTAATACCGCGAGAAAGAAGTCATATGTTTTAAGATGCAAAAAAGAAAAATTTTAATTGTAACCAAAACTTATCCTTCAATTAGCAGGAAATATAAAGAAACAGTTTGTACGGCAGGGGTTTTGCTGAGTGATTCTGAAAAACCGATACAATGGATTCGTATTTATCCGATTCGTTTTCGCTCTTTAGATTTAGATAAGCGTTATCCTAGATGGTCTATAATTAGTGCTGAGATAGAGAAGAATACAAAGGATTATAGACAAGAGAGCTTTAGGATAAATGATTCGTCTATAGAGATTGTCAGAAAAATTAGTACAAATAATAGCTGGGAAGAACGAAAATCATTAGTTCTACCATTAGAATTTAATTCTGTCAGTGAAATCGCAAATGATGGCAATTCTTTAGGAATCATTAAACCTCAAAGTATTAAAAAGTACTTTTATCGAAACACGAGCCGTGAATGGAGTTATAGACAGCAAGCTATTCAAGATCAATTAGATTTATTTGAACCTTCAGTAGAATTAGAAAAAATACCTTATCAATTTTGTTATGATTTTGTTGCAAAAGATGGTAAGCATCATAAATACTCTATAAATGATTGGGAAATAATGCAATTGTATAGAAATTGTAGAAATAATTCAGATGAAGAAACTCAAGAAGACAAAGAAAAAGAGTCTTTAGAGAAAGTAAGACAAAAATTAGAAGATGATTTTTTAAACAACAAAGATTTATACTTTATAGTAGGTAACTTAAAAAATCATAAAAACACTTTCATGATTATTGGTTTATTCTATCCCCCGAAATTAGAATTTGAACAGTTAAGTCTTTTTTAATTAATAAAGGTATAAAATGAACAATACACCAACACATACTAGTAACTATATTTTGACCTTTGGATATGGAAATCGTAAAGATTATCAAGAATTTATCGAATATCTTGAGCAATATAAAGTTGCATATGTAATTGATGTGAGAATTCGCCCTCGTGCTTGGAGTCGTAAATGGTACGGTGATGGGGTTGAAAAACTTTGTCTTTCAAAAGGAATTAAATATATCTCTAAATCGGCTTTAGGTAATACATCAGGTAATGCAAAATGGGAACCACCAGATAAGCAAGAAGCTGAAAAATCATTGCAAGAAGTTGCAGAAATTGCTTTTGATGGAACTGTTTTATTAATGTGTGCTGAAAAAGATTGGCATCGATGTCATCGTACAGAAGTAGCGAATGAACTTAAAAAGTTAGCGAAACTTCCCGTACAACATTTAGTCTAATTCGACGTTATTTCATATTTAACCTCCTCTTTTCTCCTACTCCACGCTCTCAGCCTCTAGTAAGCTTTTTTATTCATACATTACCCAACTTAATCTCAAACAACTTCTGCCGATATCGCACCCATTTTCTCCAATACCGCAGCAACTCGTAAAATCGCCGTTTCGTTATAAGGAGCGGCGATTAATTGCACTCCCAAAGGTAAAGCATTTTTACGTTGAATTGGAACCGATAAAACGGGTAAACCTATAAATGATAATGGTTGAGTAAATAAACCCAAATGGGGACGAACTAATATTTCTTCACCATCTAAAATCATTGTTTCTTGTCCAATTTCCGGTGCTGCAATTGGTGTAGTTGGGGCAATAATTACATCTACATTTTGAAATATTTCTCGAACCTTCTCTTTATACCAACTTCTAAATCTTTGGGCTTGAATATACCAACTACTAGGAATAAATGCCCCTGCAATAAATCTATCTCTTGTCGCAACATCGAAATCTTGGGGACGGGATTTTAATTTATCCAAATGTAAATTTGCGCCTTCAGATGCAGTAATTATGTATGCAGCAGCACGAGCGCGATGAGCTTCTGGTATGGAAACGTATTCAGAAACATTTAACGCATCGGCAACTTTCTGTACTGCTTCCAACGCTTCCGGTGCGGCTTTTTTGGTGAAATAATCGTCGGCGATCGCAATTTTTAATCCATCAATATTTTGTACATACGTTAAATGAGACGTTAAATTTAACGTCTCTACATTTTCACCTTGCAAAACATCGAAAGCCGTTGCAATATCTCTTACCGAACGTGCAAATGGACCAACATGGTCAAAACTGCTGGAAAATAGCACCACACCAGCCCGCGATAGCCTACCATAAGTCGGTTTAAAACCAAAAACCCCGCATAAAGCAGCAGGCACCCGAATCGAACCGTTAGTATCTGAGCCTAAAGTTAAAGGTACCAAACCAGCAGCCACGGAAGCAGCCGAACCTCCAGATGAACCACCAGCTACACGGTTCAAGTCGTGGGGATTGTGAGTAGCGCCGTAATGTGAATTCTCGGTAACAAAACCGTAAGCGTACTCATCCATATTCAAGGCACCGACAAGAATTGCACCGGCATTTTTCAACTTAGTTACAGCAGTTGCATCTTGAGTAGCTGGGGGATTTTCAGCATTGATTTTTGAACCAGCAAGAGTAGTTAAGTCAGCGATATCGTAAAGATTTTTGACAGCAAAAGGTACACCAGCCAACAAACCGGGATTATTACCGAGGGCAATTTCTGCATCAATTTTGGCTGCATCTTTCAAAGCAGTTTCCGCTGTCACAGTTGTAAAGCAGTTGAGTTGATTATCCCTGGCTGCAATTCTATCTAAAGCAGCTTTGACAACATCTACCGCTTTAACTTTTCCTTGCTGTACTGCGGTTGCAATTGATACCGCATCGGCTGAGTCTAAATTCATGGTTTGATATTATAAAAATTATGGTTCAAATATTGGTGCTGCTTCAATATCTTCGGGTAAAGAAAACTCATTGACAAGTTTCGCTATAATTTGAATTCTCTCAAAGTTTGCGACAACTCCATCGCGGTATTCGTCGGGTAAATCAAAATTTAGTAATAGTGCTGTTTGTTCTACGTATTCGGTTGCGTTGAATTTTTGATCGTTCATTTATTTATTATGTAGAATAACATCGAACCCATACCGTTAAATATCATACCCGTGCGTGGCAACAGTTAACCATCCGGAATTTCAAACTTATCTGCAATTCATCAGCGACAAGCATAAATGCTGGTGGAATATTAGAATATCTCGCATTTGAGATGATGAAACCAGAGAATTCTACAGATTTTCGATTGTCAATTTCTCGCAATCAAACGGAAGAGATTTTAAAGGAGTTTATCAAAGGTGAAGTAGAGTTTCCTGGAGATAAAGCGAAAAAATGGTTGGATAGGTTGTTGAAACATTATTTATTACAGAGCAGAGTATAGGAATCCGAGCAAGTTGTAATTGAATTTCATCATTAGGGCGATGATTAAAAAAATAAACGATTACTGCAAAAAATGAATTTAAATAAGTCCAAATAAAAACATCCTAATGTACGCATAATAAATCAAAAGTAGATGCATTACCGATGCTCAACCAGTGTTTGCACGGTTGCCAGAATAAAAAATAGGTATGATAGCATTGATTGTTACAATCTAATTTTTATTTATGTCAGAAACTCCTAAATTTGATTTAAGTCGCATCAGGGTTGGTAATGCAATAGGTAAATTTAAAAGAAATGAAATAGCCCTTCCAAAAAATAACTTCTCAAATACAGCTAAAGTTGATGAAGTAGCTAGTCAAAAAACTGAGACTCCCGAGATAGTCAAACTTGATGAAGTAGCTAGTCAAAAAACTGAGACTCCAGAGATGGTTAAAGCTGATGAACTAGCTAGTCAAAAAACTGAGACTCCCGAGATAGTTAAACTTGATGAAGTAGCCAATCAGAAAACAAATAATCCAGAGATGGTTAAAGCTGATGAAGTAGCTAATCAGAAAACTGAGGCTCCAGAGATAGTTAAACTTAATGAAGTAGCCAATCAGAAAACTGAGGCTCCAGAGATAGTTAAACTTGATGAAGTAGCCAATCAAAAAACGACACTTCTTAGCGGAGAGCAAAAAAAACTCAGTGAATCAGCAAAAGAAATCCAAGCATTACTAGAACCATTACAAACAACTTACCCAACCAATTCTGACTACGAAAAGCAAGTGTTTGTAAATAAATTCAAGGAAGAAATAAGGAAAAACTATCGCGTTCAAGAAACACTTGTAGCTGGGGGAACTGAGTTAATTAAAATCATCTGTCAGCCCCTAGATATTCCCATTGAAATGGGTAAAAAATGGTTGGAAACAGCAAAACACTATCGATAACGATTAAAAACTATTGAGAAACTGATAATTTAGCCCACGCAGGTGGGCTTTGTTCATTTAGCCCCACTCTTCCAGATTGAGGGCAATTTAATTGATAACTCTTAATTAATAATTGAAACAGCCCCTGGTCCCAAAGGCAAACCTAGCACAAACCAAATTATAAACAAAATTGCCCATCCGATCAAAAAAGCTACCGAATAAGGCAACATCAACGAAATCAAAGTTCCTATTTTCAAACTTTTATCGTACCTTTGTCCAAATGCCACCACGACAGGAAAATAAGGCATCAAAGGCGTAATAATATTAGTAGAAGAATCGCCAATTCTATAAGCAGCTTGCGTCAATTCCGGCGAATATCCCACTAACATAAACATTGGAATAAATATCGGTGCCATTATCGCCCATTTAGCCGAAGCGGAACCGACGAATAGGTTAATTAACATACTGACAATGATAAACATTAACATCAGCGGTACGCCAGTAAATCCCGTTGCTTTGAGAAAATTGGCACCATTCACCGCCAAAATTAAACCTAAATTACTCCAGCTAAAGTAAGCAATAAATTGTGCAGAAATAAACGCCAAAGCAATGTAATAACCCATCCCTGCCATAGAATCGCCTAAAGCATTCGCAACATCTTTATCATTGGCAATTTTTCCAGAAAACTTACCGTAAACAATTCCCGGAATTAGAAATGCTAAAGCAATAATGATAACTATGCTGTCAATAAAAGGCGAAGGAATAATTGTAAAGGTTTCTGGATTGCGTAAAATACCTTGTGGTGGTAAAACTAATGCCGCGATAAACGCTAGAAATATTAATAATGAAAAACCTGCCCAACGCAAACCTTTTCTTTCCGAAGGTGCAAGGGTTTGCATTGGGATATCTTCATCTTGGTTATAACTTCCCAAACGCGGTTCAATAATTTTTTCGGTAACAAACCAGGCAATTAAAGTAATAAAAAAAGTCGAAACTATCATGAAATAATAATTCGCAGTGGCATTTACCTGATAGTTTGGTTTAATTAATTGCGCTGCACTTTGAGACAATCCCGCAAGTAAAGGATCGAGGGGATTTATGATTAAATTAGCGCTATAACCACCGGAAACCCCTGCAAAAGCCGCTGCAATACCTGCAAGAGGATGGCGACGGAAAGCTAGAAAAATCACCGCACCCAACGGTACAAGCACCACATATCCAGCGTCAGAGGCGATATTGCCCATAACACCAGCAAACACGACAACAGGACAAATAAACCTTCCCGGTGCAATTAATACTATTCGTCTTAATAATGCGGAAAGCAAACCCGAAGATTCAGCAACACCCACACCCAACATCGCCACAAGTACGGTACCGAGCGGTTTAAATCCAGTAAAGTTATTGACTGCCTCTGTGAATATCTTGCGTATACTTTCGGGGGTAAGCAGAGATACTGCTGCAATGTTTTTATCGTTGCTGGGATTGACTACTGATACGTTTAAGAATGATGCGATCGCGCTAACCAGAACAACTAAGATAGATAGTATAAAAAATAGCGTAATCGGATCTGGTAGTTTATTCCCTACTGTTTCAATAAAAGCTAGAAATTTATCTACTAAATTGGGTTTATTTTGCTGAGTGCGGTTTGTCATTAACAGTTATCAATTACCAATGAACAATTATCAACATTATGCGATTTTGATAGTTGTAATTGGTATTAAGCATTTTGTCAAATATTTTGTCAAATATATAATAATTTTTTCTTTTACTTATTCTCTTACTCGCAACTAATCCCCATTGCTAGCTAAAGCCAAAGGAAGATTATAAGCAAGTGTTTCCGTTCATAAAAGACTTAGTTCTAAATTAGGTGTATCAATAAATAAATCAACTTTTTCGTTAGTCGTTAAGCCAAATATGTCTTTAACACTTGCTAAAGTAAATTCACTGTATAACATGGGAACATCCTTTAACAAGCGCAATCAATACCTTAATCAAGATTACTGGATATATACGGAAAGAGATGCAAAATGAAAGCTTTTCGTCAATAGGTAATAAAATAAATACAAATATCTCTTTAAATCTCTTTCCTCAGCAGATAGTTATTGCAAATAAAAAACAGATGGTAGTGGGAGCATCTTGCTCCCTAGTCCGAGGGAGCAAGATGCTCCCACTACGAAATTTAATTGGATTACTATTCTCCACGCCTAGTCAGGTTTTTTATCCCTTACTCTTCCTCAACTGATTGCAATTCCAAAACCCAAATATCAACCAAAAAGCTAAAACCACAGATGTAAACAACAGCATCGGAATTGAACCATACCTAACAATTAAAGCCGGAGCAGCAGCAGTAAATAAACCACCTCCTAAAATTGGTTCAAATAATAACTGTTTATAAGCAAAACATTCAAAAGCCCCAGTATGGTTATCAGGATCTACCATTCGCAATAATAAGATACCAGTAGCCGTAACTCCCATTGATTGCCCTAAATCTCCCAAACCTCTTTCATTAGGGAAAAAAGGAATTAAGCGCGGTGCTAAAAATACATATACGCAAACATTCCAGACAATACCTGCAACAGCCAAGATTAACAAAGGAACAAAATTTGCACCCAAAGCAGTTAAAGAAATACTAGCCAGTGCCGTCACAATCGTTACATCCAAAGCCAATCCACCGATACGTTCGATCAAAGCACGACTCACCATATAACTGCGATTTGTCCGCACTAAAAGTAGCTGTACCAAAATCCCGCCAATTAATGCCATTGGAAACAACGGTACGAAAGCAATTAACTTTAATCCGTCTCCACTTCCCCAAGTAATCGACTCAATAAATGCTAAAAACTGTAAAATTAACCAACCTATTGCAACAGCCAATCCGACAAAACCAAAGTTAAGCGATATCGGATCGATTAGTAAATCCTTAAATAATCTATCTCTAGCAACTGCAATGGATGGATCTTCTTCTGTATGGCTATGAATGCTATCTTCGTTACCCAAGCCGATCTCATCTCGACTTTGCACTTGAATTCTTCCGGTGCGTCTTCCCCAATCTATCAACCATGTACCAATGATAATTCCCGAAACCAGCCCAACCGTTGCTAAAGTTAAAGATAAATCTGCTGCTTCAGCAAACCCCAATTGTTTAAAAGTATCAGCCATCCCTGCCGACGTACCGTGTCCCCCTTCAAAAGCAACTTCAATTAACGAAGCTGCAATGGGAGGTAATTTAAAAACTGGTGTTAATACTGTAATTCCTAGTATCAAACCAATGACGTATTGTCCCCATCCCAATATCTGACCGAAAGCCGCTTGCGGTGAAGCTTGCCGCCAAATAGTCCCCCAACCGGGAATCATTTGTCCCAGAAACAAAGTTGCAAACACAATGTTTATAAATACTCCAGGGGATTTTGACCATACTGTTAAAATAGCTTCGGGAAAAATTCCATTTACTAAAGGAGAGTCTGCACCAACGGTAGCTTTAATCACCGCACCCAAAGCACTTGGTCCTAATAATAAGGCGATCGCACCTGCAACAACCGAACTAGGAATAAACAAAGATTTCAATATGCCGATACGCTGTCTGATAAAACGTCCGACAAGAATTAAAATGGCAATTATAGTGTAAGCCCAAAATACATCTATCAGTTGGAACATTGTCAGCAGTTTTGTTGAATATTTATTCTTATATCAGAGAAACGGAAGAAATATTCAAACGATTATAATTACGATTTGCTTAAAATCACAATTACCTGGTAATTAATCATGAAAAATTTACTATACAGATTAATCGGCTTAGAAATCAAACAAGAACCAAAAATTGTACTGTTTGACTCATGTGAGGCAGCTAATGATATTGCCTTTATGTTAGGTAGCGAACGCGATGATTGTAACGGTGTGGCGATAGACAAAGTTGATGAAATTGCGATTAATACTGCGGCAAATCTAATACAAGCAAAATGGTGTTATCAAGGTGCATCTCAAACGCTTTTGGAAAGATTAACAACCGAGAAGCTTTTACAACGTTATGCAATTGGAGATAGATATTTTTATAACGCTAATTTGAGGTGTGCGGAACTTTGTTCGCTTTCTTTAACTGACATTAACTTGAGTTACGCTAAATTAAACCACGCTAATTTAAGTCAAACAAACTTGAGTAAAGCTGATTTAACGGCAGCAGATATTACCCAAGCAAATTTAAGCGATTGCAACTTAAGTGAATCAATATTATTGAGAGCAAACTTGGAGAATGTAGACTTATCCCGCGCAAATCTTAGAGGTGCAAATTTGAATTATGTTTGTTTGAATAACGCTAATTTAACTGAAGCAGATTTAAGAGGTGCAAAGCTATCTTATACAGATTTAAAAACCGCTAACTTAGATGGAGCCATTTTTGATGATGATTCCCATCCTTAAAACCCAACGTTTAATTTTACGTGAATTTCGCGAATCAGATTTAGATGCTTATGCCGAAATGTGCGCTGATGAAGAAGTTATGCGCTACATCGGTACCGGAAAAGTTTTATCTCGTGCGGAATCTTGGCGGAGTATGGCAGCAATAATAGGTCATTGGTACTTACGAGGATATGGTTTGTGGGCAGTTGAAGAAAAACAAAGCGGTGAAATGGTTGGTAGAATCGGCTGCTGGAAACCCGAAGGCTGGATTGGGTTAGAAGTTGGTTGGAGTTTGCGACGGGCTTTTTGGGGACGTGGTTTTGCAACGGAAGCGGGGCTTGCTTCGATTGATTTTGCATTTACGAACTTGCAGCAATCTCATGTAATTAGTTTGATTCGTCCAGATAATGCAGCATCGAGGAGAGTAGCGGATAAATTAGGAGAAAAATTACAAGGAGAAACAGAAGTTTTGGGAAATAAAGCTGTGGTTTATAGGATTAGTAGAGAAGAATGGGAGAAAATTAGGAATTAAGAGTTATGAGTTATGAATTAACAAATATTAATTATTACCTTTAACCTTTAACCTATAGTGAAATTATGACTCAAGCAACAGACAAAATCCGCTGGACAATTTCCGATCTAGAAGTTTTAGCAGCTGACGAGTGGAAACGTTACGAGATAATTGACGGGGAATTATTTGTGAGCCGCGCACCTCATATTCGTCACCAAAGTGTTGGTGGACGTATTTATGCTAATATCTTTAACTGGTCTGAACAAACAAATTTAGGTCAGCCGTTTATGACTCCCGGAATTATATTTTCTGATGCTGACAATGTGATTCCCGATGTTATTTGGATTAGTAATGAAAGATTAGAGCAGTTAGTTGATGATGAAGGGCATTTAACAGGTGCGCCGGAATTAATTGTTGAAGTCCTTTCTGCCGGAAGTACAAACGAAAGACGCGATAAAGAAGCTAAATTAAAACTTTATTCTATTAAAGGAGTTCGAGAATATTGGATTGTAGATTGGCGATTGCGACAAATAGAAGTTTACCGTCGTGAAAATGCTAAGTTGGTGTTAGTCGCAACGCTGATGGAGAATGATCAAATTACTTCGCCGATTTTAGCAGGATTTAACTGTAATATTCAGCAGTTTTTTAATTGAAATACAAAATTTTGACTAGCATTATACTAAATATTTGGATTGAAACACTTGATTACGCACACATCTGATAGCCTATATAGTATATTTTTAGTAGTGACAAATTAATTCTAAGTGCTTATTTTTCTTTATACATTTTTAAAAACTACTATTTTTCAATGGCTAACAACTATATACCTGTGCAAATGGATATTGGTTCTAATAGAATCGAAATAATTAATATTAGAAGTGAATCAATTGCAACTATCCAACGAGCCTTAGATTTAGGTGTTACTTTTCTCGATACCGCTGAAATGTACGGAATGGGTGCTAACGAGCAACTTGTAGGAAAAGCCATTGCTTCTCGTCGGGATAAAGTTATTATTGCTACTAAATTTGGGATTCATTACGATACCGTTTCTAATCATCTCGTAGTTAACGGTACCCCAGAAACAGTAAAACAATCGTGCGTTAAGCGAAGCTCTACCGAAGGTAATCGCTCTTTATAAAAGCTTGGTGTAGATTACATTGACTTGTATTATCAGCATCGTGTAGATCCAAACGTCCCAATTGAAGATACAGTGGGCGCTATGGCTGAATTAGTACAAGCTGGAAAAGTGCGTTATTTGGGACTTTCTGAAGCCGCCGCCAGTACGATTCGCCGCGCTCACAAAGTTCATCCCATCAGTGCTTTACAAAGCGAGTATTCTTTATGGAGTCGCCATCCTGAAGATGAAATTCTGCCGACTTTACAAGAATTAGGTATTGGATTTGTACCATATAGCCCTTTAGGGAGAGGTTTTCTTCCCGGTAAAATTACTACTCCAGATGATTTTGCTAACAATGATTTTCGTCGTACACAACCGAGATTTCAAGGCGAAAACTTTTACAAAAACCTCGATCTAGTTAATGCTGTAAACGAAATTGCCCAACGAAAAAAAGTTACACCGGGGCAATTAGCACTTGCTTGGTTGCTCGCACAAGGTGAGTATATCGTACCAATTCCCGGAACAAAGAGAATCGCTTATCTAGAAGAAAATATTGGTGCTGCTGATGTACATTTAACTTCAGAAGAAACTTGCTCAAATTGACAAAGTATCACCTAAAAACGCAGCAGCAGGAGAAAGATATTCAGCATCATTAATGACAAGCCTTAATAAGTAGTTACTCTGTTTTTCACCACACTTTCTTTCTTCCGAGAGATTACAGTTTGAGGTTTTACAGCGTAAGGTTCGCTATATGAGACGCGATAAAAAAAGGGTGACAAAATAATGGGAAACCTTAAGCAACAAAAATGCGATGCCTGCACGGGTGATTCACCTGCTGTCACAGAAGAAGAGATCAGCAAGCTCCACCCAGAGATTCCCGAATGGAATATAAAGGAAGAAAATGGTGAAAAACGTCTGGAAAGAGTTTTTAAATTTAAAGACTTCAAATCTGCTTTGAATTTTACCAATAAAATCGGCGAACAAGCGGAAAATCAAGAACATCATCCAGCTTTACTCACCGAATACGGCAAAGTTACCGTCATGTGGTGGACTCATGCCATCCACGGATTACACCGCAACGACTTTATCATGGCGGCTAAAACAGACGAAATTGCTGCAAAATCCAGATAAATGTCAATAGAAGAACTAGGTAAGGAATATTTACAGCTAACAAACGAGGTGCTTCCAAATCTTGCAAAACAGCGTAAATTTCCCGTGCGATTTAACCACTGCTTTCAGAGAATAATTCTTGATAACCTATTTGGATGCTGTTGGTACGATGTTCTAGATAAAAGCCAAGGAGCAGCATATCAACAGCTAAACGCGACTCAACTTGAAAAAGCAATTTCTTTAGCTTCTTCAATCATTTCCCAACCAGACGAATATATTCAGAAATTAAATCATAATAGCTTGCGCTGGCGAGGGAAACTCGAAAAGAAATTGTAGATAGATGAGAAAATAAACCATCAACTAGGTACAATTAACTGGTCACTGATAATTGTTAATTGATAATTTATTTAATTATGTCGAAAGCAACTTGGAATGGTGCAGTCATAGCCGAAAGCGATAAAACCGTTGTTGTGGAAGGAAATAATTACTTCCCTCCAGAATCAATCAACAAAGAATACCTCAAAGAAAGCGAGAAAAACAGCTTTTGCCCGTGGAAAGGTACTGCTAACTATTACAACATCGAAGTTAATGGAGAAGTCAACAAAGACGCAGCTTGGTATTATCCCAGTGCAAAAGAAAAAGCCAAACACTTTGAAAATTATGTTGCTTTTTGGCGTGGTGTAAAAATCGAAGATTAAATGCACAAATCTTCTCAAGAGAGTCATCTTTAAATGACTTCCGCTATTAGCCAGGGAATTACATTCCCTGGTTGTTTTGATAATGGTGGAAAATGTTAGGTTTAATCAAGCATCAAGAAGAAGAAATACCCCATGTACGTCGTAATTTCCCCTCAAAACACTCAATTGCCTCCCGGAACAGTAGTGCGAATGCCCGGAACATGGCAAGATTATTGTCAACTGCGCGATCGCCGTGGGGATGGTTTCTATTCCCAGAATTAAATATCGTGATGGCGAAATTTTACTTATGAGTCCTTTACCCAGACACGGGCGCGAAGCCCATTTGCTCGCTAGGATTGTAGAAACTTTACTTGATAGCGAAAACCGCAATTACGAAGCCTTCACGCCGATTACAATGGATATTCCCGAAGAAGGTGGGATTGAACCAGATTACTGTTTTTACATAGATAATTGGCAAGCTGTAATAGGTAAAGATAGGATTAATTGGCAAATCGATCCACCACCCGATTTAGTAATTGAAATTGATGTCACTTCTTACACTGCTGCTGAGGATTTTCTTCCCTACAAAGTTCCAGAAGTTTGGTTATTTAAGAAAAGCGGTTTAAGTATTTATGGTTTATCGGAAGATAGCTATCAACAGCGAGCGTTTAGTCGCTATTTTCCCGAAGTTGATTTGTCTGCGATTATTAATCAAGTGCTGCAAGTTGCATCCGAGCAAGGTACTGGTGTCGCGATTAGGGGTTTGCGGGAGCAGTTGAGTGGGGAATGATTAAGGACAAGAGGTGAAAATTTTGGAATTATCTCAAATTTTTTTAGAGAAATTATTTGATACGCATTTATACCAAATCCATAAGAAAATATGGGATAAAATTTAAACTATTACTCCAACCGCTTTTAGATATGTTAGCTGATAAGTCAGTTTCTGTCCGAATTTCAGTTGTTAATGCACTTGGATGCTTGAGGAATAAACAAGCAGTTCCTTCACTGATTCAGCTTTTAAGAAATCGAAAATCTGGGATGAGAATTCAAGCAGCACAGGCTTTAGGAAAAATAGGAGATAGCGCATCTTTGGAAGCATTGAGAATGCGTCAAAATGAGAGAATCACAGGACTTGAACTTCAGGTAATTGATAATACTATTAATTACTTGGAAACAAATAATATGTAATTAAATTTAATTCAACTCTCCATCAACATCAACCTTCCTGCTTCCAACCTCACATACCAAGGAAACGGACGCTCTTGAATACAAACCCATTTTTCCTTATAAATTTCCACCTGCAAATCATAATCTTCAAAATTTTTACAAGGATAATTCAGCTTCAGATATACACTAACTCTATGCTGGGTTTCACTAATATCAGCAACCCAACAAGGAAAAGTATTTTCTTGATTACTATCTGTTGAAAATCTCAGGTGATGAGCGCGGATTCCCAAGTATTGTAAATTACTAGGAATCGGTTCTACAACTGTCAAATTACAGTTCCAATCCAAAGCTTTAACTGTACGATTATCAACAATTTCAGCGCGAGAAATATTTTTACATTCGGTTACTTTCGCAACTACTAAATTTGGCGATCGCTCAAATATATTTTCTTTGGTATCATTAGCAATAACCTTTCCTTCCGACATCACCATAATATTGCTACTAACTCGATATGCTTCTTCTAATTTATGGGTGATAAACAAAGTTGCACCTTGATAAGACGAAAGCACTTTTCTCAACAACTTTTCAATTTGGTTACGCAGATAAGTATCGAGCGCCGAAAGTGGTTCATCTAATAGTATCGCTTCTGGTTGAATTACCAAAGCCCTTGCTAAAGCAACCCTTTGTTGTTGCCCACCGGATATTTGATGCGGATAACGATTTTCTAAATCTTGCAACTGCATCATATCAATATACTGCTGCACTCTCGATATGCGCTCCTGTTTAGGCAATTCTTGCAAACCAAAAGCAATATTCTGCGCTACACTCATGTGAGGAAACAAAGCATAGTTTTGAAATAGAAAGCCAATGCGACGTTTACGACTAGGAAGATTAATTTTGCGTTTGGCATCAAATAGAATTCGTCCATTCAAAACGATTCTTCCCCGGCTTGGCTTTTCCAATCCAGCAATGCAGCGCAAAGTCAGACTTTTACCAGAGCCAGAAGCACCTAATAATCCTAGAGTATTTTCATCTGCGGTAAAATCAACTTGTAATTGAAAGCTTTTTAAATTCTTTTCGATGTTAACTATAAGTTCTTTTATCTGCTTATTCTGATTAAATATTTTTTTTATATTAGATGGCAAATAAGATAATTCATGCGGAGATAATTGACTTTTGCAAACTTCTTCTCGCAGAGAAGGCACGCTACTAAAACTACAAACCCCACCTGCATTAATCTCCCCAATCCCAAACCCACGCAGGTGGGTTTTGCCTGTGTAGCCGCGATTTACAATCGCCAGGTGCTTATTTACCTCTTTAGAATAATTTACAAAATCAACATCTCCAAACTGACCAAAAATAACAAAATTGATCGTTTTTCTAATTAAATTTGCACTTCCATTCCTATTTTTAGAAATACGTTGCGACTCATCCCAAACGTGAATAGTCGCAATTACAGTTAGAGAAATCGCCACCATTATTAATACCCAAATCAAAGCCTTACGCATATCGCCAGCTTCAGCAGCAAAAAAGATTGCGATTGGCATTGTTTGAGTTTTTCCCGGTATGCTCCCAGCTAACATTAAAGTTGCACCAAATTCTCCCAAAGCTCTAGCAAAAGCCAAAATTGTCCCCGCGACAACTCCCGGCAAAGCTAATGGTAAAACAATCAACCAAAATATTTTAAATTCAGAACTTCCCAAAGTACGAGCGCAGTTAGTTAAATCGCTATCTATATGCTCAAAAGAGCTTAATACAGTCTTATACATTAAAGGAAAAGCAACTACCGTTGATGTAATAACAGTTGCTTGCCATGAAAAGATAACGCTGATATCCAACTGCGCCAAAAATTGTCCTACAGGGCTATTAATGCCAAATAATAACAGCAACAAAAAACCAACTACAGTAGGCGGTAGAACTAAAGGAAGAGTTAAAATACCATCAATTAATCCTCTAAATTTACCTTTGTATTGCTTCATCCAACCTGCTGCGGCAATTCCTAAGAAAAAAGCAAAAACAGTAGCAAATGAAGCAGTTTTTAAAGAAATCCACAAGGGAGATAAGTCAAATTCCATACGCAGATACTAAACTAATTTTGGATTAAGCTATATAATAAAAATCTTGTGGGGCGAGCATCCCTGCCCGCTCACGATCAACTAACTAACAATTTTAAAACCATATTTTGTAAAAGTATCCTTCGCGGTATTACTAAATAAAAAATCAATAAATTCTTTAGCCGCTTCTGGATTTTTACTACGTTCAATTGCTGCTACGGGATAAATAATTGGTTTATGAGTATTATAGGCAGCAGTAGCGACAACCTTAACTTTATTTGATATTTTGGCATCTGTAGCGTAAACAATTCCTGCATCAACATTACCCAATTCTACATAAGATAAAACTTGACGAACATCTTTGGCAAATACAGTTTTTGGTTTAACTTGTTCGTAAATCTTTAGATTAGTTAAAACTTCTCTTGCATATTGTCCGGCAGGTACGCTTTCTGGTTCTCCAATTGAAAATCTTTTGATATTTGAACCTGTTAACTGTTGAAAATTAGAAATATTAGTAATATTAGATTGTTTTGGTACAATTAATACGACATCATTTTTTAATAAGTTTTTGCGCGTTTCTGGAAGTAAAAGGTTTTTTTTATCTAGCTCATCTATAAACTCTTCGTTAGCTGAGATAAAAATATCAACTGGTGCCCCCTGTTTAATTTGTTGAGTCAAGGTACCAGAGCCAGCAAAGTTATAAGTAATTTCAGTATTTAGATGTTCTTCTTGATAAGCTTCTTTTATTTCTTTCATCGCATCTTGCATACTAGCAGCAGCAGATACCGTTAATATTTGATTTGTAGGGGTGGTTGATGAGATTTGATTGCAACCCACAACTGTTAAAAATGAAATAAGTATCCAACTAGTTAAAGCAAAAAAACGTCTTTTATTTTTTATCTTCATTCGAGTTTGGCTTGAAACTAACGATGAAAAATGCCACAAGCCGATAGTTGATATTCATACATAAATCTTAGATCGCATTCTGTATTAGAGATAACTGACATCATGGCAGAATACCTGTAACACAAATATCAGAAATAAATCGTAATTGAGTTAACACACAAATGTAGAGACAGAAAACCCATCTCTACAAAAATATTCCATGTTTGTAGTAGCGCTTTAGCGCATCTTATCGGAGGCGCTAAAGCGCTACTACAAACCCTGGATTATAAATTGCTCACTGCTAACTGCTAACTGTAAACGCACCGACACTATCTTGAAGACGTTGGGAAATTTCTACAGTTTTTTGCAGTGAATTAGAAACTTCCTCGGAAGAAACGGTAGTGCGCTGCGAGATATCGGCAATATCCTTCATTAAGTGACTAACTTCTTGAGATGTTTGTACTTGAGATGCGGTTGCTTCGGAAATCGATTTTACTAAAGTGTCTATTTGACGAGAAACTTGTAAAATCTCATTCAAGGAATATTTTGCACCTTCAACAACGCGGGTTCCCTCTACTACCTGAGAAACTCCAACTTCCATTGATTCTACTAATTCGCTGGTTTCTCGCTGAATATTTTCTACTACTTGCTCGATTTCTTTGGTAGCCGAAGCACTTCTAACTGCAAGCTCTCCTACTTCTTCGGCGACTACCGCAAAACCTTGCCCTTCCTCACCCGCACGGGCTGCTTCGATTCCGGCGTTGATTGCTAGCAGGTTGGTTTGCATGGAAATTTGATTGATTAAGGCTACCACTCTGGTAATTTCTTGAGTCGATTCACCCAAACGTTTTACTTTTTTCGCAGTCTCTCCAACCGTTTCTCGCAAATGAACAATACTTTCTACCGTTAAATCCATTGCCGCACCACTTTGTGTAGCAGTGGTAGCAGCGGAGTTAGCGACTACAGCAGCTTCATGAGCGTTTTGTGCTACTGCTTTCATCGAATAAGTCATGCTATCTACAGCATTTAAAGTACGGCTGATTTCCGAAGCTTGGGTTTTAGCTTCTTCTGTTAATTTACCGATAGCATTAGAGTTTGAACCTAGAGAGTCATTTACTTGAGAAGCTGATGTTTTAACTTCAGTAACAATTTCTCGCAAACTTTCAACAATTGAGTTGAAGAAATCCGCAACGGTACCAATTTCCCCTTCATTTACATCAGCCCGTACCGTTAAATCGCCAGATGCTGCACCTTCAATATCTTCAAGCAATTCCAGAAGTTGCATTTGCAGTTTTTCTTTCTGCTCTCTTTCCTGCTCGGAACTAGTTTCGGCTGTTTCACGCTTGTACTGAATCTGTTGTAAAAGTTCGGCTTGCTCTAAAGCGTAACCACTTTGGATTGCAACTTGTCTAAACAAATTAACTTCTATCTCTTCCCAAGCTCTTGTACCAGTGGAATCATGAGCTGCAAATAAACCGTATAGTTTATTATTTACAAAAACTGGTGCTAACAAAAACGCTTTGATATCTAAATCTCTAAGCTGCTCTAAGTAAGATTCAGTCAAGCGTAAATCTTGAATGTTTTCTACCACTTTGATGCTGCCGAATTCATATTCTTCAGGGTATTCTGTCACCTGATAAGGATCGTTAATTTTTTTCCCTAACACAGTATTCAAAGTATAATCCACCGATTCGGCAACTATCTCACCTTGCGATGCATTTAAGCGATAGAAAACCACCCGATTTACCTGTAAAGTTTCTTGGGTAGTTGTTACGACTGTATCGAGAATTGTCTCTATACTAAGAGTCTCTCGGATACGACTAGTAATTTGGTTTAACTGTAATGCGATTTTTGCTTCTATTTGCTGACGATAAACTTGTTCGTTGATTTTCTCAGCCATGCGATTAAAACTAACCGCTAAATCGCCAATTTCATCGGTAGCAAAAACCTCCGCACGAGAAGAGCGATCGCCTGCTTCAAATTTCTGTGCTGTTTCTTGTAGGTTTTCAATCGGACGAATCATCCCCCTACGTAAAATTACCCACCAAAGACCAACTAATAGCAATGTGATAAAGATAGTGAAAGCTTGTATTCCCAAACTTTGTTGAAGCAAACTATTGAACTTTGTTTCAGGAGTTCCCCGTACCAAAATTGCCGGAGGTTGCTTTGAGTAAATAAATTTTTGTCCTTCAGCTTCTTCAATTATTTGATTGGGAATAGCCTTAGCTGCAACTGTATAATTTACCCCTCCCACGCTAACACCTTGAGTAACTACTTCACCTCCAGATTTTGCTGCTGCTTCTAATAAAGATTTACTGGAGGGAGGTAAAGGTACATTCGGTGTGGCTCGATCAACATTTCCTTCAGGATTATTCTGAAGAGATGTGATTAAATTAAATTCTCCTGTTTGGTTTGAATAAACAGCACTGTAACCACCATCAAAAGCCTTCAAAGTTCTTTTTACAATCGCATCTTTTCCGTTGACAATATCCCCAGAAACTAAAGCAGCTACAACTTCCTGAGTTTGAGGATTTCTAACAGGAGTCACCGTATAGCGAATTAAAGCATCTCGATTGCTCAAACCTTCTGGCAGCGGTGGATTCTCTTTACTTAATTCCGATGCTTTAACAATCGCACTGGCTTTAATTTGTTGAGCATCTTGCAAAACTTGATTAACTAACCCATTTAATTTGAAAGTCTCACCGGCGCGATCGGTATTAGCATTGACAATAATTTTTAAATCTTTTCCTACTAAAGTCGCATATTCAATATTTCTGGCTTTTATTTCGTTTTGTAAAATTTGTTTGACCGAATTTCTTAAGTTGCTATCTAAAGGACGGTTGAGAACGTTCAGGGTTGCTGCTCTAATAATCGCAGCATTATCCGATTGTCCCCGAAAGCCAAAGCCCATTTGATCTATCTTGATATTGTAATTAATATCCGATACAGCGACTTCTGATTTAGCTTGTTCGCGTAACTGAGTCCGCAAACCTTGGGTAATAATTAACGTACCTCCGACACCTATTCCTAATATAGATACCAGTTGACAGAAAATTAAAGCAAATAATTGTTTGCGGCTAATTGGTAAGTTATAAAACTTCCTTAGCAAAGGATTTCGCATCTTCGATGCAGATGTTTTAACTTGTTTCGTTTGTGGCGATACTTTGGAAGTATAATTCATTGCTTTCTCAGAGAATTTTGTCAAGAATATATCTGAAGTTATCTGGTGATTTTTATTATCAGAATTATTGACCATAAGCCGTCTTAAAAGAATTTAGTAAGCTAGATTAAAACAAAGCTCAGCGGGTTTATAATTATGTGTAAATACTGCTATTTTTAACCTTTATGTGAATAAACTTTATACTATATTTGAAGCGCTAGATTTAAATTCGGTTAAACTTTATAATGCCATATTCCAACAAGTTGACAACCATTAAACTAAGAAGAATATTTATAACAGATTGTCTGCAATCGATAGATAATCTTGCTTAATAGCAATTATCTCAGACAAAAGAAAAATATTGCAATATGTTTGTTTTCATAATTAATTTACAATATTATCTTTAAAATCTATGTATATTAAGTAACTCAGAGTCTTTAATTAGATGAACAATTATTAAAAAAAATATTGATGTTAGGTAACTACACTCATTTAATAATCATTATCGCTTAACAATCAAGCAAATAGCTGTAAGCTTATATTAAAGATATTCTTTTTTAAAGTAATTTTTTCAACAAGAAAATGTATAGATTAAAAATTTAATTACAGATGCAGCAAGTTTATTTTTCGGCTTGCTGATGAGCAATATACTTTGATACTTACCCCGCCGTATTGCTCTCTTATCCTTAGCAAAGAGAGGGGAAGGGGTGAGGTTTCGAGTGTATTAGACTCAACTGAAAATCACGAATAAATAGTACGTTTCATTAATCCCAAGGTATTGTAGAGACGTAGCAGTGCTACGTCTCCAAGCTTAAAAAAAAACCGGCATTAACAATACCAGGTTTCTTCATTCTTAAAAGTAATTAAAATAAAAATATCTTTTTGGTACAAATAAATTTATGGATTTAAAATAAAACTTCTTCAAAAATGCTAACTCAACAAAAAACGGAGTTACGAGTTGTAATTTATCAACTCATAACTCATGCAATTCCATCATTGACTCTTACTGACTCCAGTTACAGAAAAGATCATGTCGTCTAATGTTCGCAGTAATTCTTGTTCGTTGTATGGTTTAGAGAAGTAAGCCCTAGCACCTAATTGCATTGCTAATTGCCGGTGTTTATTACTACTACGAGAAGTAAGCATGGCAACGGGTATATTTTTCAAGTCGCCATTTGATTTTACTCTACCTAAAAAGCCGTAACCATCTACACGAGGCATTTCTATATCGCAAATTACAGCCTGTACGCTCAAACCACTGTGAAGTTTTTCTAAAGCGTCTTGCCCATCTTTTGCTTGTTCGACTAGATACCCTCCTTTCTCCAAGGTTAATGCTAAGAAGCGCCGGACGTTGATTGAATCATCTACAATCAAAATCGTACCTTTGCCTTTAGTTATGTGTTCTACAGCTTGTTCTTCTGTTTGATTTAAGAAAGCTGTTTTTAACCTTGTTGATGGCAGTTGATTATTTTTAGGAGTACGTTCGTTGGTAGCTATCCAGTAAAGTAACTCCCCGACGTTAGCTAAAGCTACTACCCTTCCATCACCAAGAACCGTACAGTTGTTAAAGCCCGAGGGTAAAGGTATATCTCCTTCAACACGACGAATCGCAACTTCCATTTCTCCCCAACAACGGTCAATTTTGATTGCTACTAACTGATTGCTATTTTTGACAATTAATACGCTGGTAGCATTAATTGCTGGAGGAGTTTCTAAATCAGGGTTGTTGTAACGAGGACAGTTAAACTGTAAATAATCAGTCAGTCCAATTAAAGGTACAGTTTTTCCTTGCCAATTTAGAACTTGCCCGCCACCTACAGGGGAAACTTGTTCTTCATCGAGTAAGAATATTTCTTCAACAACATCTGTGGGGAAAGCTAGTAACATTCTACTGCTTTCTACCAATAGAACTCGGGAAACCGAGAGTGTGAAAGGCATTGACAGCGTAAAGGTGGTTCCAACTCCCGCTTCAGTATCAACTTTAATATCTCCCCTGACTTGTTTGAGGTTGTTACGAACCACATCCATACCCACACCACGACCAGATAATGTTGTAACTTGGTCGGATGTTGTAAATCCAGGTTCAAAAATCAACGATAATATTTCTTCGTCGGTAGCTTGATTAATCAAAGATTCATCCAAGCCCATTCCAATAGCGCGATCGCGAATTTTCTCTAAGGAAATACCGTTACCATCATCTTGCATGGTAATTATGGTGCGATTGGAACGGTTAGCGGCTTTGATTTCAATCAAACCTTGTTCTGGTTTTCCTTTCTGTTTTCTGACAGGTGGTTTCTCAATGCCGTGATCGAAGGCATTTCTCAGCAAGTGCATTAAGGGGTCGTTTAAAGCTTCTAAAATGCTCCTCTCAATGAGAATGTTACCGCCTTCTATTTTTAATTGAGCATTTTTACCATATTCTACGCATAAATCGCGCAAAGCCCTGGGAAAACGGTCGGTTAAATCGGATAGCGGACGCATCCGTACTTGAGTCAGCTTGCGCTGTAATTGCTTTGAGGTTTTATTTAATTTCCGCGAAATATTATCTGTATCGTCAAGGCTTATTTGGACATCTGTTGTCACCTCTTGCACCATGACGATGGTTTCCATCACTTCTTGGGAAAGTAGGTTCAACTCGTTGTAGCGGTCCATTTCTAAAGCATCAAATCCATTATTAATGCTATCCGAATCGTAATCATTACTATCAATATTTCCACCGTTTCCTGGAACTAAGGCAAAAGTCGGAACTGTGGATTTTACTGTAGTTTGAGTAGATATTTTATCGTATGCAGTACGCAAATGTTGATTTTCGCGGTCTAAAACTTGCACTCTTTGTCCAAGATTGCGAACTAATTTACGCAATCTTTCCATTTGCAAGTTTAGTCCGTTGCGTTGAATAATCAGTTCGCCGAATAAATCGTTGATTTCTTCAAGTTGCTTGCTGGGAACCCGGACTGTATTTTCGACTGATTCACTTTTAGCCGCAACTGGTTCGGGTTTGCGTTCGACAAATGGTTGGGCTACAGTAGCAGGAATTTCTTGAGCGCCGGGTGTATGTACCTCCACATCATCGAATTCCGAAGCAGCGCTTTCTTGAGCAAAAGCCGCTTCTAAAGCTTCAAAATCTGCCGTAATTACATCGTCAACAAGCCAATCTTGTTCTGCTGTATTTTCTACTAATTCTATTTCTTCTACTGTTTCTGCTTCTTGTATTTCTGGTATTTCTATTGATTGTGTAAAATCCGATTCTAATTCTAGTGGTGCAATAGCTCCCAAAGATTCAGTCTCACCAAGTTCACCAAGTTCCAACTGTGTAGGTAAGCTTTCAGTCTGAGAAGTTAGAACCAAAGCCTGAGAACGTCGCCAACCAGCAAGGGCTGCATTGGCAATTTCTTCAACTTGCTCGGGTGGTGCAACTTCTAAGTGATATTGAACTGATTCGCAATAACTGCTAAAAGCCTGTAGTTGCAGCATTTCACCCAAACCAGCCAATTCTGCTGCCATAATAGCAACTTCTTCTTTTAGGCAAGGTTGCTCGCTGTCTGCCAATACAGATTCCAGACGCTGCAAACAGCCTTCCACTTCCGTTTCAAACAGCAGCGGAATAATATCTTGTCCATCTTCAGGAGACAGCATTGAAGAAGCATCTTCCGGAGTCGGATCGCCCAAACGCTCGTGCAATTCCTCAAAAACCGGATAGCAAAAACTTGCTAGCCACTGCTCTTCTAACTCATGCCCTTCTGAATGCAGTTCTACTATTTGTCGCAGCCAATCAACACCGGAAAGAAGCAGACTCTGTAACTGAGTATCTACTTCCAGAGAACTTTTTCTAGTTTTGAGAACTTTGAACGAATCTTCCAGACGGTGAGCCAAATCGCTCAAAGAGCGAAATCCCATCATCGCCGCTCCTCCTTTGATGGAATGAGCGGCCCCGAAGCGCACCGTTTATCTTTTCCAAATCGATGCGGTTGCTGGTGTCGATGTCTAGCAATACCCCTTCAATAGTGTTGAGGTAGTCGCTAGCTTCCTCCAGAAACTGCATCTGGATTTCAAACTCTTTGTCCTGTGACATATTATTTGTCCCTAGCCATTAGTCATCAGTTATTAGTTGTTAGTTGTTAGTTTTTAGTTCTTAGTTGTTAGTTCTTAGTTATTTATAACCACAAACTTCCGAAGCTAGTAACCAATTACTCTTAACTGACCTTAAATGTACCGACACTTTCCTGTAATTGTTGGGAAATTGCAACGGTTTGTTGCAACGATTCGGAAACTTGACGAGAAGAACTACTAGTACGCTGTGAAACAGCAGCAATTTCTTTCATCAAAACGCTAACCTGGTGAGATGTTTCTACACCGCGATTTGTAGTTGTAGAAATCGACTGTACCAAGTCATCTATTTGGCGCGAAACCTCTAAAATCTGACTTAATGACAGCTTAGCATCTTCCACAATATGCGTTCCTTCAACCACCTGCGATACTCCTACTTCCATTGCTTGGACAACATCGGTAGTTTCGCGCTGAATATTTTCGACAATTTGTTCTATCTCGTTAGTCGCAGCAGCACTTCTTGCAGCTAATTCGCCGACTTCTTCCGCAACCACAGCAAAACCTTGACCTTCCTCACCAGCCCGTGCTGCTTCGATTCCAGCGTTAATTGCCAATAAGTTGGTTTGCATGGAAATTTGGTTAATCAATGCTACCACACGAGAAATTTGCTGCGTGGATTCACCCAAACGTTTTACTTTTTTAGCAGTTTCGCCTACGGTTTCTCGTAAACCTAAAATATTTTGTACCGTCAATTCCATCGCTTTCCCAGAATTTGCAGCGGTACTTCTAGCGGTATTGGCGATCGCCGCAGCTTCTTGAGCATTCTGTGCAACTGCCTGCATCGATTGTGTCATTTCATCAACAGCATCCAAGGTGCTAGTGATTTCTGCTGCTTGGGCAAGGGCTTGTTCTGCTAAGTCGTTAATTGCACCAGAGTTGTCACCAATCGCTTGATTTACCTCAATCGCTGAGGTTTGAACTTGGGTAACGATATCGCGCAAACTTTCCACAATCGAGTTGAAAAAGTCGGCTACCGTTCCAATGTCTCCAGCAGTAACATCAGCACGTACCGTTAAGTCACCTTGAGCAGCACCTTCTACTTCACTTAGCAACTCAATCAACTGCATTTGCAGTTCTTCTTTCTGATGTCTTTCGTCATCGGAATCAGTTTGGGCTAACTGTCGGGCTTTCTCAACTTCCTCCAACAGTTTGGCTTGTTCTAAAGCAAAACCGATTTGAGTTGCCAGTTGTTTAAACAAATCAATTTCTTGTTGCTGCCATTCTCGCGGAGTTTCACAATTATGAGCAATCAACAAACCCATCAAATTGTCGTGAATCAAAATTGGTGCAACTAAATTAGCTTTAACTGCAAACTGTTCCAACATTTGCACGTAGCAGTCGGCTTTCTTCAAACCAGCATCATCGTAAATATTGGCGATCGCCCGTACCCGACCGTTTTTATACATTTGTACTTGACGTTCGCGGAAACAGGGATCGTCAATATAAACTCCTTTCATTTTGGGGAATCCAGCACTTACCGATTCGGCAACTACCGCTCCATCCCAATCGGGATTAAATTCGTAAATAACAACTCTATCTGTTTTCAAAGCTTGACGAATTTCTCTAACTGCCGTTTTCTCAATATCGTCTACTTTGAGGCTTCTACGGATACGTATAGTAATATCTGCTTTTAGCTTTTCCCTTGCAGCTTCAGCTTCTTGTTCTTTGAGCAGCAGTTGTAATTGAGAAGCCATTTGATTGATGTTGGCATTTAACAACCCAATTTCATCTTCGCCTTCCACATCCAAACGGGTATTGAATTGACCTTTACCCAGTTTTGCAACTGCTTGTGTAGCATCCAAAATCGGCTGCGTAGCTCGTTTTGCTAACCAAGCTGCAATAGCTGCTACAGCTACTGCCGTTAACAACGTTCCTACAGCGATAGTTAATAGTAAATTTCTTTGCGGCATAAATGCAGTCTCAGCATCTATGGCTAAAACTACATCCCAATTCAAAGCTGGTAAGCCTTCTATTTGTATTTGTTCTGTTGATGGGATGTAACTTACTAATTCTGCTTCGGAATGGTCTTTATGTTTGATAACATCTGTAAAAGCTTTTTCTACATCAGCTTTTTGAGATACTTCTGGATATTCTTCCGCAAGTGCTTTACCTACATATTCTCCTTCCGCACTGAGAAAAATCTTATTTTGGGCATCAGCGATATGATATTTTTGCGCGGAACCAGTATAATTTTTAACTACATTTTCTAATGATTTAACCGGCATCCTAGCAATCACTACAGATGTAATTTGTTCGCTACCAGGGTTCTTGATCGGAGCAGCAGTATAAATGAAGCCATTACCGTTATAAATTATTGGCTCACTGATAACAGCATTTCCACTATTTTTAGCTTGCTTGAAATAATTTATATTACCTTGATTGCTAAAATTAGTTCTTTGAGATTGAACAATTGCATCTCCATTTAAGTTAAAAACGCCGATGCCATCATATACTTTATATGTATTCACGTAATCATCCAGTACTGCCTTTTTTTGAGCAGAATTTGTCCCTGAGCTTTTGATAGTTGGCAGATTCGAGATTACCTGAATATCGCCATAACGCTCAAACATGAAGCGGTTAACTTTATCTGCAAAACCTTTTGTCTCTACTTGCTGTAAACTAAAAACTTTGTTCCTTAGTGAGTTACTGGCGGCAATATAGCCTCCCAATCCAATAGCGAACACTGGAACCGTCACCATTGCGATCGCCAAAATTGTAGTTTTGGTACTCAAGCTCAATCGCTTAAATCGAGCCATTAAACCATTAGAGGAAACATTGCCAGTATTTCCTACAGTCATTTGTGTGGAAGATAGTTGTACTGCATTATCAGTCTTACTAGAAGATGAAATAAGTGATGCCTCCGCAGGGACATCACCACTCTTAGCCGAATCAGTTTTATTAAGCATAAATTAATTGCCCAGTCGTGGTAAATTATTACACTAAACATCTATAAAATTTGTATTACACCCTACTCACTACGGAGATTAGAAGAATGCACTATCGCTTGTGCATCTAATACCAGTAATATTTCCTTTTGTTGAACAATGCATCCGCGTAAATAGGGAACTAAACTAGATGCAACCTGACCTATCGGAGAACCAATTTCGTCACTGTTAAACCTGAGAGTACCGACAATTTCATGTACTACTAAACCCAAAATCATCGAATCAGTACGAACAATGATTACACTGTACTGTCGGGGGCGATTCTGAGCGGATTGTAGATTGAGTATCTTGGGTAAGTCAACTACCCAAACGATACGACTTCGCCAATTCATTAATCCCAAAATACCGAAAGGCATATTGGGCATAGCTGTTACGGATTCTACAGACACAACCATTGCTTCTTGTGTCTGGTTCATCGACAAAATCGCAGGAGTTTGGGGGTTTATAAAAAACTTGAGATAACCATCCCCTAAGCTATCTTTGTCACGGTTTCTGTGCGTTAGCTAACGTAATGCTTGAATTATTCATTGATTAAAATTGCTACTGATTTGATCGCACGTAAAAGTTCTTCACGAGTATAAGGCTTTGTCACATAGGCATCAGCACCTTGTCTCATTGCCCATAAACGGTCAATCTCTTGATTTTTAGAACTGCAAATAACTATCGGAAGTTTCTGAGTCTCTGGATTTTTTTTCAGAGAACGACAAAGTTCAAAACCACTCATTCCCGGCATAACTACATCTGTAATAACTGCATCGGGTTTTTCTGATTCCAACTTTTTTAATGCTTCCGTTCCGCCTGTAGCTTTTATTACTTTATATCCACTTTCATTTAAAAAATGACTTATTAATTCCAATTCACTAGGTGAATCTTCTACAACTAAAATCGTTCCAAGTAAGGTAAGACTCATTTTTATATATCCCAAGTTAGTTTAATCAGCATCTATTAAATTAGGTTACTATTATTCGCGGTAAATATTGAGATATTAGCTGATATGCTTGAACACCACCTTTAACAAATCTGACTGTGTAAAAGGTTTAGTTAAATAGCCAGAAGCCCTCACCATCTTTGCTTTCGCTCTATCTATAAATCCAGTCCTCCCTGTTACCATAACGATAGGAATATTTTTAAAAGCCGAATGTCTTCGTAGCAAGGAACACAATTCATAACCATCTAAATTTGGCATTTCCACGTCTAGTAAAATTAAGTCTGGCTTACTACGGAGAATTTGCATCAATGCTTTTACAGGATCGTTGATTGTAACAACCGAAAATTGCTCTTCATCTAAAAAACGTTTAATAGATTTCAAGATAGTTAAACTATCATCAATACAAGCAACTGTATATAATCGTTCTTTTGTACTTTTTGAAATATTTGTATTGTTGTTAACTTGACTTTTCTCTAAACTTCCTAAATCTGTTTGCTGAGATACCTGTTTCTCAGGTTCTGATAATGGCTTTGCTTGAATAGATAGTGCATTTGCGTTATTAACTACAGGTGAGACTTGTTGTGGTGTAACTTGCCCTCTTTCTACACGCCGACTTCTCAACCGTTTTTGAACACTTTCTATCAAAGAACGTAAATCCAGATGACAGAATGAAGGTAGTTTTAATAAAGGATGTTCGCTCCTAAATTCGTAACTTCCCTCTTTTATTGTAAGAAACGATTCTAATACTACATGCGCTAATTCAGTTACTAAAATTTCTGCTTGGGGATAAGTGATATAGTCTCCATCAACTAACCAGCAAATTGCTTGATAATCGGCTTGAGAAGTTGACTCTTCTAGATCTTTAGTTTCAAAAATCATTCGCATTTGCACTCGTGCCGAACTATTCAGAGTCGGGATTTGCTGGTTCAACCGTCGCAAGTGAGTATCAAGTCGTTCAAATAGCTTATCTGAGGAAGAAGCATAGATCAGTTTACCTTCATCCATATAGATAGACCAAGAATTGGACTTAGTAAATACTCTTAAGCAACCTGTAGCACGACGGCTGCTAATCTGTGCTAGCAAAGATAGCGGATGGAGTTTCTGGAATAATTTGTAACTATCTATAGGTGTTGTACTCATTTTGCCCTTATGACTATTAAATTTAATAAAATCCAGTCAAACTGTTACCGATTTGTCTTGCTATTTAAAAAATATTCTTTATATATCTTGGTAATAAATAGAACTACATATATTATCTAGATATGTGACATTGATTTGGTAAATAACCATTTATGAGTAGTTTAATTCTTTTCAGCAGTTCAATTACAGTAATACGACGGACTTGTACCGACATTAACAGACATTCTTAGATAACAAGTAAAAAAAGGATGAAGACTACTTAAAGCTACTAAGTATTTTACTTATACAATTTGATTCTTTAAGCAATACGCGAAGGTTCAATATTGTACATTTTAATTATGTATTCAGTATTACCACTTAAGTATAATACAGTTGTTGGCTTTGAGACTTGTAGTAGCGATTGTTATACCTAATGTATTTTATTTTTTTGATAACCTGTATAAAATTTTTCTTTATTATTATTTATTCATCAATAATTAAAAATATCGGAGATTAGTTTTAACTCCGAAATATTGCAGCCTTTATATTAAAGTAGCTATCAGCAAATATAAAGTTTAAATTTATACATTATAAAACTTAATATTGTGCAATTTGACTGTATTTACATATTTATCGAGTTAGTTGCGAACATTGAGAGGCTAATATTAATAATCAGACAGCAAAACACAGCATAATGAAACTTTAATTTCTAATTGACGGTTAATTAAATTTAGTTAAGCATATTAAATATAGGCATTTAGTTATACATTGATGAGACTTATCTAATTGATGTAATATCATAGTTCTTTCTAAAGGAATACACTTCTCAAAAATTGCGTCAAACTCAGTTTTAAATTAATTAAAATTATCTACCGTTGCGTTTTGATAGATATTGCTTTCGGAAAACTTACTTATTTAATTTTTACACATGGCAAGTATGAGATCGTTGATGTTGCGAACGTCATATTTACATAAAAAAATATGTAAAGTTATATAAAATCCACAGTTAATTACTGACCGAAAATAATGGGATACAAGCCCCGTCCTTGTAGGACGGCTTTATGGTAAATTGGGGAATAGTCGCCATAGGGCATTGGGAGACTTTAAACGGACATGGAGGGAAGGTAAGACTAATTTTAATTAGCGCATCCCAGGGAAGTGTCAAGGAATCCTCGACCGTTTACGGCGGGGAGGTATGTCAACCTTATTCCATATTAACAACAAGAACCCCCCTTTTATTCAAGGGGGGAATTCGAGGAATCCAAATTTATAAATATTAAATTCTTCGTTGTCGCAGTGTAAATCCCATTACAACGAAAAATAAAAAATGCGGATGAAAGGACTTGAACCTTCACGCCCGGAGGCACTAGAACCTAAATCTAGCGCGTCTGCCAATTCCGCCACATCCGCATAATCGCTTATATACTATATCATAAAAAAATATTTTTTAAATAATTATTTTCATGAAAATGCTCTAAACATTACGGGAAAAGGAATAGAGAGCAGTGGGAATAAATAATAGGTATTGCAACAATAGAATCAGGACTCACCTATATTCACGCGAGGTAAACGATCTTTAAAAGAACAGAGAATTTCCCAAGAAATAGTATTTAACTGATTTGCCCAATCTTGGGCAGTGATTTGTTCGTCACCTTCACTGCCAAGAATCGTCACAATTTCTCCTTCTCGTACATCGGGAACCGCGCTGATATCTAACATAATCTGATCCATAGTAATTGCACCAATTTGAGGTACTTTTGCTCCTCTAATCAAAACTTGCATATTGTTAGAAAGATTCCGAGGTATACCATCCGCGTAACCAATTCCGACAACAGCCAAACGCATTTGTTTAGAAGCAATAAATGTATGCCCGTAACTAACACCAGCACCTTTTTCAATCGTCTTGACATGAGCAACTCGTGCTTTTACTTCTAAAACAGGCTGTAAGTCAACAGTTGAGTGCAGACGATCTGACGGATAAAATCCATAAATAGCTAAACCCACGCGCACCATATCGTAATGTAGAGACTTATCGCTTAAAGTGCCAGCAGAATTTGCTAAATGCAAGCGAGGTATTTCTATCCCAATGTCTTTAAGAATGGCGATCGCACTTTTAAAGCGCTGATGTTGCAAGTCCATTACAGTTCGATCGGAACTGTCGGCGGTTGCTAAATGAGAATAAACGCTTTGTATACTAAGATGAGGCAAGCCTGCAACCAATTGAACGAATTCGCCACAGTCTTGCCAATGGATACCCAAGCGAGACATTCCGGTATCTAATTTGAGATGTACTCGTAAGGGAGAATCAAGATTTATCGTTTCTAAAATATCAGAAAAAATTAAAGCTTGTTTAACACTGCAAAGTGTAGGTTCAAGTTGCCTTTGTGCAATTGCTTGAACTTGTTCTGGAGTATAAGTTGCACCTAAAATTAAAATCGGCGCTTTAATGCCAGCTTCTCGTAGCTGAATTCCTTCTGGAACAGTAGCTACACCCAACCAGCTAGCTCCTGCTTTTAACGCTATTTGAGCAACGCTTACCGCTCCATGCCCGTAACCATCAGCTTTCACCACAGCCATGAACTGAGTTCCCGGTTGCAGCAACTTCCTGACTTGAACTATGTTATTGGATAATACCGCTAAATTAATTTCAACCCAAGCACGTTGGCTTACCCAAGCATGAGTATCGCAAGGAACAATTGAATTAAAACTTTTATTTTGTTCGTTACTTGACATTAACTCTCTCCAATTCACGCCACTTCCACACAGCAATACTTGGCTGGATATTAATATACTCCTCTTCCACAAGCTTTATAGGATTAATTTAGAAGTTTACCGTTACTTAGATAGAGGATACAAATATTGAATTACTTCTTCTGAAAATATTGTTTTTTTGCGGATATACAGTTTTGAGCTTGACGCTGGTTCGCTTTTCTTAATCCTATCCCGCTCTCTCTTTCCTCTGCATCTCAGCAGTTTTTATCCGCTAACTTCTGCCAGGAAGAAAGTAATTCCCAAATGCTTTTGATATCTTAACTGAAAGCAAAAATACAATGGCATATCATGCTTTAACCGTCTAAAGATCGACTGCGTTTCAAGTGAATTCTAACAAAAAACTTATTCTTGTATAAATTATGCTCGACTCGCAAATTAGATTCAATTCGTGTTAATATATGTAAAACTAATACCTTGAGCGACTATCAATGGGAAAGGTTTTAGTCCTAAACGCTTCTTACGAACCGCTCAATATAACGAGTTGGCGACGTGCTGCAATTTTGCTGATTAAGGGAAAGGCAGAGCGGGTAGAACATAACGGTAAATTTATTTACTCAGATTTCCCGCTTCCGACAGTTATAAGGCTGCGCTATTACGTGCGCGTTCCTTATAAAGAAATTCCTTTAACCCGTCGAAATATATTGCATCGCGATGGTCATACTTGTCAATACTGCGGCTACAAGGGCGATGACTTAACACTGGATCATGTAATACCGCGATCGCGTCGTGGAGGCGATAGCTGGGAAAACATAGCTACAGCTTGCGTTCGCTGTAACGTCAAGAAAGGCAATCGAACGCCGAAAGAAGCTCAGATGCCATTACATCATGCTCCACGCCGACCTTACAGTAGTCTCTATTTTGAGGTAAGCAAGCATCTTAAAAGTGGTTTGCATCAAGAGTGGCAAAAATATGTCATAGGACTCTGAGACGATTTTTTGTCATTATCGAGGCATGATGATTGCTTTTTCAGAAGCAGTTAATATGCTTTTTGAGGTAGACTTATGAGCTTATCATGCGAGCGACAATTTTTAAATTGCCGTTTAGGTTTTGTCGTAAAAGAATTGAAACAATTGGCAAAATTTGTTTACTAGCTTTTAGGAAGAGTATCGAGACTGTTCCATAAAGTTATGCAAGCTGAATTTACCAAGTACTACAAATCTCGCGACAAGAACTTTAACATTCTACATCATGATTGTAAAACGGCAAGTAGGGTGCATCTAAATTATCAAAAAATATAAGATGAGAAATAGATTTTCTGTAAAATGGCTTAAAAAAATCTACATAAATAAAAATAATCACACTTAAAAAAAATACAATCTGTTATATAATGCTGCGGATTATTTTTGCTCGCGGTAGCGAAATGTAGTGCGGTTATGCAAAATCAATCACCTGCTCCGGTAAGGTAGTATGCCGCTCAGAGGGCACATAAAATAATCACAGTAGAAGAAGAAAGAAGATTCGATATGATTACTTCTCTCCTTCTCCTTGCTTCCCTGCTGTCTCAACGACGATCGAGTGGGTTCCTTTAGGAGTAACCCAGTTCAATTGGGACAATAACATTTGCAAGCAATATATTTGAGATATTGGCGCTTTGCTACATAGAGTGCGAAGATTGTAATCTGTGGCAGGTGAAGATATTTAGTTTTTAAAGCTTTTCAACCCGAACTGCTCACGCTACAACACACGTTCCCTATGCAACGAAATACTTCCGAAAAACAGGTTGAGGATTTGCAATTGCAACCAGACTCAACCGATAAAAATGTTGAAATTGACCGAGATTCTTTGGAAGTATCACTTCCATCGAATAAATTTGTCGAAACAGCAGTACCCGGTGGCAATAATAATCGAGCAGGTTCTCGTGCTAGTACCTTAGCTGCTCAGAAATCAGAACAATTATTAAAAACGCTCAAAGCACATAAACATGAGCGTCAAATAATCATCTTACAAGATTTTCCAGACCCCGATGCTTTGTCTTCAGCTTGGACGTACCAGTTGATTGCTCAGCAATATGATATTAAGTGCGATATCACTTATGCAGGAACCCTTTCCCATCAAGAAAATATTGCTTTAGTAAAGCTTACGAGTTTACCGGCAACTCGTACTCCCTTACAAAGTTTCAAAAATCGTGACTTATCGTCATATCAAGGTTACGTACTAATCGATAATCAAGGTACTACTTCCACTTTGGTTCATGAAGTTCAGCAAGCAGGAATTCCTTTAACGGTAATCGTGGATCACCACAACCTACAAGGCGATTTAAAGTCAGAGTTTGCTGACATACGTCCGGCAGTGAGAGCAACAGCAACAATTTTTACCCAGTATCTACAAGCCGGGTTGTTGCAGCTAGATAGTAGCATGAGCGAACACGTTAACTGTGCCACAGCACTGATGCATGGCTTGCATTCAGATACCAACCGACTGATGCAGGCTAAAGAAGAAGATTTTATGGCAGCAGCTTATCTGAGCCGATTTTACGACGGTCAGTTGCTTAATACCATACTGCTAGCCACTCGTTCCAAGCGAGTAATGGACGTGATTGAACGCTCATTAAGAAATCGCATTGTGCAAAATAATTTTTCGATTGCCGGTGTGGGTTACTTACGCTACGAGGATAGAGATGCAATTCCCCAAGCCGCTGATTTTTTAGTGACAGAAGATAACGTTCATACCGCAGTTGTTTACGGTATCGTTCACGATGAAGACGAAGAAGAATTAGAAGTAGTAATTGGTTCTTTAAGAACGAATAAGCTAACTTTAGATCCCGATGAATTTATCAAAGAAGCTTTTGGGCAAGACAACACGGGTCGCTTTTTTGGTGGTGGACGTAGTAGCGCTGGTGGCTTTGAAATTCCGATGGGTTTTTTGTCTGGCAGCAACGAAAGCTCACCTTATGCAAAAATGAAATGGGAAGTTTATGATGCTCAAATCAAGCAGAAGTTGTTGAAACTAGTCAATCCCAAAGATAATCTCATATCATCTGACGATGAATAGTTGTTAGTTGCTAGTTGTTAGTTGTTAGTAGAACAATTATCAACTATTTTAATCAATTCAATCAATCCAAAATCCTAGATACTTACTACAACGGAGGAAACCTCCGCAACGTAGTGTCCTCAAAATCCAAAATCCAAAATCTAAAATTTGTGGAACTATATTTTATTCGTCATGGTATTGCCCAAGAAGCTACCAGCGAAATCAAAGATGAGCAACGAAGTCTCACCGAACAAGGGCGAACAAAAACGCAAAAAGTTGCTCAACGCTTAAAAGACCTGGATTTAAGTTTTGATTTAATCGCAACGAGTCCCTTAGTAAGAGCGCAACAAACAGCAGAAATATTAGTTTCCATAGGATTAAGTTCGCAATTGGAGCAATGTTCTCATCTTGCTCCCGGTGGTAGTGCAGAGGATTGGGTTGAAAAATGGCTGAAACCTAAAAATTATCAGCCTTCCACTCGCTTGGCATTAGTCGGACATCAGCCTTGTCTAAGTAATTGGGCTGAAATTTTAATCTGGGGCGAAGCTAAAAACAGCTTGGTACTAAAAAAAGCAGGTATCATTGGAATAGAGATACCCCCTACCGCCTCTATTATGGGTCGTTGTCAAATGTTTTGGTTGACACCACCCAGATACTTGCTGTCTTGAGCTATCCAACTTTTTATCAAAAGCATTTTGTAATAAAGGATACTGTTATGACGGTAAAACTTTCTGGTAAGTTAACTCTATAAAATCTTTCAAACATTCGTATGGTATTGCCATGATGGTTTGCGAATTTAAACCCGGATTAGATGGTGTTCCCGCAGCTCAATCCAGTATTAGTAATGTTGACGGGCAGAAGGGAATACTCGAATATCGTGGCATCCGAATTGAAGAACTAGCTAAAAAGAGTACTTTCTTAGAAACTGCTTATCTGCTAATTTGGGGCGAACTGCCTTCCAAAGAAGAATTAGCATTATTTGAACATGAAGTTCATCAAAATAGAAGAATAAAATACCGCATTCGGGACATGATGAAGTGTTTTCCCGAAAGCGGTCATCCAATGGATGTTTTGCAAGCTTCAGCAGCAGCATTGGGTTTGTTTTATTCGCGGCGCGATTTAGATAATCCAGTTTATATCAGAAATGCAGTTGTCCGTCTGCTGGCAAGTATTCCCACAATGGTCGCAGCTTTTGAATTGATGCGACGAGGCGATGACCCCGTGCGCCCTCATGATGACTTAGATTATGCTGCTAACTTTTTGTATATGCTGCATGAGGAGAAACCAGATCCGATAGCGGCGCGGATATTTGATGTCTGCTTGATACTTCATGCCGAACACACTATGAATGCCTCGACCTTTAGCGCTAGAGTAACGGCTTCAACTCTTACCGACCCCTACGCAGTTGTTGCAAGTGCAGTAGGAACTTTAGGAGGTCCTTTGCACGGTGGTGCCAACGAAGAAGTGATTGGGATGCTAGAAGAAATTGGTTCGACAAAAAATGTTCGTCCCTATGTTTTAGACTGCATTCAGCGAAAAGCCAAAATCATGGGTTTTGGTCATCGCGTTTATAAAGTAAAAGATCCGCGTGCGAAGATTCTGCAAAACTTAGCAGAAGAACTATTTGCCAAAGTTGGGTATGACAAGTACTATGACATTGCCCAAGAAATGGAACGAGTAGTAGAAGAAAAACTCGGTCAGAAAGGAATCTATGCTAACGTTGACTTCTACTCCGGGCTAGTTTATAGAAAATTAGGAATTTCTACAGACTTTTTTACACCAGTATTTGCGATGGCTCGTGTTGCTGGTTGGTTAGCCCATTGGAAAGAGCAGTTAGTACAAAACAGAATTTTCCGTCCTAGCCAGGTTTACAACGGTCGCCACAACGTTGATTACGTGCATATAACCGAACGCGGTTAGGTTGGAAGTTAGGAGTTAGGAGTTAGGAGTTAATTTAATAATTAATTATTTTTCCTGCTCTCCCACTCTCCCGCTCTCCCCATCTCCTCATCCCTCTTACGAGAATTCTTTATCCATGAGATAAGTAGAACCTCTTACTTAGGTGAGAGAACAGCAAGCCTTAGAACGATATACTAGGCATGGTCATTGCAAAAAATCTTAAACTTTGCCTTTTTTAGGTAAAGATATTGCTGGGTTACTTTACAGTTATTAATAAGTATAAGTAGTTGTAAATGACCGGCTAAAGCATGAAGTCTGAAGGGTTTAATGTAACGCTTCTTACTTTATTGTGTAAAGTTCGGACAAGCGTAGAAAGCGTCGATCGCAAGCAGCGTAATCGTCACCGCCTGTTCCTTTACGGTTGAATTCGGGTAAACGGTTTGACTAGTAGAGGCTTGGAAGATATCTAACTAATAACTGTTAGATATCTTTCAAGCGATGAAGAATACCGTGTTTTATCGCGAGTCGTGTCAAGCTTGAGTAAACTTCAAGGTTTGCTGGTTCCTGGGATTATCTCCATTTAAAAACCAGACCCTTCACGGGGATTAAAATCCCGCGTGTCACTTCCCTCTCAGCTTTAAAAAGACTGAGTTTTCCACGTCCCGTATATTTCTTATGAATTCAGGAATTGATCTGCAAGGAACTTTTATTCAAAGTTTGATGGATTTAGGACTGCCTGCGGGTACGGCTAAAGCCATTTGGATGCCCTTGCCTATGATTTTGATGCTTATTGGTGCCACAGTAGGGGTGCTAGTGTGTGTTTGGCAAGAGCGAAAAATTTCAGCAGCAGCCCAGCAGCGGATTGGCCCAGAATTTATCGGACCTTTAGGTTTGCTCGCACCAGTAGCAGATGGTCTAAAATTAGTCTTCAAAGAAGATATAATACCGGCCAAAGCCGACCGCTGGTTATTTACCCTTGGCCCCATCATAGTTGTGCTGCCGGTATTCCTGTCCTATTTAATTGTGCCGTTTGGACAGAATCTATTAATAACCAATGTGGGAACGGGAGTTTTCTTATGGATTGCTCTTTCTTCCATTCAGCCAATCGGCTTATTAATGGCTGGCTACGCATCTAATAACAAATATGCTCTCTTAGGAGGGTTGCGAGCCGCAGCACAATCAATTAGCTATGAGATTCCTTTGGCACTGGCAGTGTTGGCTGTTGTCATGATGTCAAATAGCCTCAGCACGGTTGATATTGTCAATCAACAATCGGGTTACGGTATTTTGGGCTGGAACGTTTGGCGGCAACCAGCAGGTTTCGTTATCTTCTGGATATCAGCTCTAGCCGAATGCGAACGTATGCCTTTTGACTTACCAGAAGCAGAAGAGGAACTGGTAGCAGGTTATCAAACCGAATATTCTGGTATGAAGTTCGCTTTGTTTTACTTGAGTTCCTACGTAAATTTAGTATTATCTGCTTTACTGGTATCTGTTTTATATCTAGGTGGTTGGGATTTTCCGATTCCTATCAACTTAATTGCAAATTGGTTGGGAGTTAGTGAAATTAATCCCGTTTTGCAGATAGTCACGGCTTCATTAGGCATCACAATGACCGTACTAAAAGCTTACTTCTTGGTATTTTTAGCAATTTTGTTACGCTGGACAGTACCAAGAGTTCGCATCGACCAACTCTTAGATTTAGGTTGGAAATTTTTACTACCCATAGGTTTAGTTAACTTGCTGTTAACCGCAGCATTAAAATTAGCTTTTCCTTTCGCCTTTGGTGGATAAATCAGAAGTTATGAGTTATGAGTTATTAGTTATGAGTTATGAGTTGTGAATAAAAAATGTTGATTAATTCCTAACTCCTAACTTCTAACTCCTAACTTTATTTAAGTATAAGGAGAGAGACAAAATGTTGAAGTTCCTCAAACAAGTTGTTGATTACGGTAAAGAAACTTGGGAAGCCACTCGCTATATTGGTCAAGGTTTAGCCGTTACCTTTGACCATATGCAGCGCCGTCCCGTTACAGTACAGTATCCTTACGAAAAATTAATTCCTAGCGAACGCTTTCGCGGTAGAATTCATTTCGAGTTTGATAAGTGTATTGCTTGCGAGGTTTGCGTTCGGGTATGTCCTATCAACTTACCTGTAGTGGACTGGGAATTTAATAAAGCGAGTAAAAAGAAAAAGCTTAATCACTACAGTATTGATTTCGGAGTTTGTATATTCTGCGGTAACTGTGTGGAGTATTGTCCGACTAACTGTTTATCAATGACAGAAGATTACGAACTTTCTACATATGACCGTCACGAATTAAATTACGATAGCGTTGCTTTAGGTCGTCTGCCTTATAAAGTCACAGATGACCCAATGGTAACACCGTTGCGCGAATTGGTTTACCTTCCCGAAGGCGTAATGGAACCGCACGATCTACCAGAGGATGCACCTCGTGCAGGTGTTTTCCCACAAGATTTAGTAGAAGAAAAAGAAAAAGAAGAAGAAGTAAAAGGTTAAGAGTTATAAGTTAGGAGTTAGGAGTTCTTAATTATAAGTTATGAGTGAAAATTAGTCATGAAGAAGATAATTAACGACTAACAATCAACAACTAATAATTAACAACTAACAACCAATAATCAACAACTAAGGACAAAAAAAGTGGATTTAGCGGGTGGAATACAGGTAGTTTCGTTTGTCATACTGGCAGCGATGATGATTGGAGCAGCACTTGGAGTTGTACTGTTTAGCAATATTGTTTACTCTGCTTTTATGCTAGCGGGTGTATTTGTTAGTATCGCAGGATTGTACCTATTGCTTAATGCTGACTTTGTAGCGGCAGCCCAACTGTTAGTTTATGTAGGGGCAATAAACGTATTAATTTTGTTTGCCATTATGTTGGTAAATAAGCAAGAAGATTATGTACCTTTGCCAAATGCTTGGATCAGAAAAGCTTTGACAGGATTAGTTAGCTTAGGGTTGTTTGTACTTTTAAGTACAATGGTTCTGGCAACTCCTTGGAGTATTTCTACTGCAACTCCGGTTGAAAACTCTATAGTTATAATTGGCGAGCATTTCTTCACCGATTATCTATTACCTTTTGAATTAGCTTCTGTTTTACTACTGATGGCAATGGTAGGAGCAATTATTTTAGCGCGTCGCGAATATTTACCTCCCGAAGCAACTTCCGACCAAATGCCACAAACTGTTTTAGAATTGCCCGAACGTCCGAGAGAATTAGTATCAGCTGGAAATGAAGACAAATAACAACTATCAATGAACAATTATCAACCGTAGGGTGCGGCTCATCAATAAACAATTGATTATTGATGAATCCCACTCTCCCCTTAATAAGTGATAATTGATAATTGATAACTGATAACTGATTTAAAACAGGAATAGTAAACAATCATGCAACTTCAGTACTTTTTATTACTAGCTGCGGCTCTATTTTGTATCGGCATTTATGGCATTGTTACCAGTCGTAATGCGGTACGAGTTTTAATGTCAATTGAACTATTGCTAAATTCGGTGAACTTGAATTTAATGGCTTTTTCTAATTATCTAGATTCAACATTAATTAAAGGTCAAGTTTTCGCCGTATTTGTAATTACTGTAGCAGCGGCAGAAGCAGCAGTTGGTTTGGCGATTGTATTGGCAATATACCGCAACCGCGATACTGTTGATATGGAACAGTTCAACCTCCTAAAATGGTAGTTCTGTGGAGCTTAAGCAAGTAATTATTGCCTATAAGGCGCGAGATCCCCAAAGCAAACGCTGGGCTGAAATCTGTGCCAGACAATTAGAACATCGTAAATGTCATGTATTGATGGGGTCCTAGCGGTCCGAAGGATAACCCATATCCGGTTTTTTTAGCTTCGGCAACCCAACAAATTGACTTAGCCATAGTACTTGGTGGTGATGGTACGGTTCTAACTGGTGCAAGACATTTAGCCCAAGCTGGGATTCCTATTTTGGCCGTTAATGTCGGAGGTCATTTAGGATTTCTAACTGAGTCGGTGGAAGAGTTTCAGGATACCGAATCAGTTTGGGATAGACTTTTAGAAGACCGTTATGCCATACAGCGACGGATGATGTTGCAAGCAGCAGTATATGAGGGACATGGCTCTAATTTGGAACCAATTACCGAAAACTACCTTGCTTTGAACGAAATGTGTATAAAACCCGCTTCCGCAGATCGCATGATCACGTCAATTTTAGAAATGGAAATTGATAATGAGGTCATCGATCAATGTCAGGGAGACGGGTTAATTATTTCTACGCCTACAGGTTCTACAGGTTACACAGTTTCTGCTAACGGTCCGATAATGCATGATGGTATGGAAGCGATTACCATCACTCCCATTTGTCCCATGAGTCTTTCAAGCCGCCCAATTGTTTTACCTCCGGGTTCGGTAGTTAGTATTTGGCCTTTAGGCGATTACGATCTAAGTACTAAATTATGGACTGATGGCGTTTTAGCGACTTCTATATGGCCCGGTCATCGCGTAGATGTACGTATGGCAGATTGTCGGTCTAAGTTCATTATTTTACGGGAAAACTATTCGTACTATCAGGTCTTACGAGAGAAATTGCTCTGGGCGGGAACTAGGGTTAGGTATAACAGTAAACATAATAGTAATTGAAGATGTAGAGACGTGATATATCGCGTCTCTACAAAAATTTAGGTTATTAAACGAATTAGTCAAAACAAACAGCATCCACTTCGACTTCAATTAACATTGCGGAATCTATCAGCGATTTAACTTCCACCATTGTGGAAGCGGGAGGGTTTTCTGCAAAGAATTCTTGATGTGCTTTGCCAAATTCAGCCCAAAGAGAGATATCTGTAACGTACATTCTTGTTCTGATTACATACTTTGTATTTGTACCTAAATTTTGTAAAGCTTTTTCGACGATTTGAAAACAACGTTTAGCTTGAGCATAAGCATCACCTGGAGCAAAAACGCTACCGTCTTCTGCTACTGGTGCGGTTCCAGATACGTAAACATGATTTCCGGCTTTAATGGCACGACAGTAACCAACTAAAGATTCCCAAGTTGCACCGGAGAATGTTCTGTGGATTTGCATGGCTATAATGTTTTGAGTGAGTTATGAGTACTAAGTATAATTTTTCAGAATAAATAAACAGTAAGAAACCCAGCTTTGTCAAAAAAACCGGGTTTTGCAATTCTCACAAATGATTTAAAGCAAAACTTTAATTATTGCATTTATAATAACTGTTTGAAGAATGAAAAATGTAAATAATTTATAAATGACAACCTCTTCAGTCAACTGTTCTCAAAAAATAGTTAATCACGCTAGAAACTATTGCTAATACGATTGAACCGAATAAAGCAGCCAAAGGTCCCCTGACAGTAAAACCATAGTCAGGAGTAAAAATAGTTGCTAGCCAAAGAGTGAATCCGTTAACAACAAATGTAAATAATCCAAAGGTAAGCAAATTTATCGGAAATGTTAAAATGCTTAAAATAGGTCTAATAATCGCATTAATTAATCCGATAACAACCGCTGCAACTAAAGCTGCCTCGATACCTGTAACATCTAATCCAGGAACAATATGAGCGGTAATTAGCAATGACACCGCAGTGCCAAGCCAAGTTAATACAAAGTGCATCATAGGCTTTGTGTGGGAAAATTATTGATTTGTAGGCTGGTAATTCGTTTGGAAACTTTTCGGTATTTACTTATCAGTGATAGTAGATAAATAACCCGAGCCAAGTAATGGCATCTAATGATACCAAAATTTTTTGTATATATATTATCCTATTGCGGGTTGTAGTTACGACTTTAATTTAGTTAAGTACTTAAATATTGCCTTATTTATTTCAGTATGAATTGTTATGTAGAGAAGTAACGTTTTACGTCTTTATAAGGCTTTTAAGTATGTTGCAGACAAATTTTATACAATTAAATACTTGTGATTTTGCTGTTTATCATATAAATATTTGCGAAATTTGAGAGCGCTTGAAAAAACACTTTGAACCAATCCCTGCCTATTCTTGACTTAATGAGGCGATCGCCACCTACCAGATTACATATCAGTTAACTTGATATTGGCTTGATATTACAAATAAGAATGGTGCGTTGCCCCTCACAACGCACCACACAAAAAAATTGGATATTAAATTAATTCACTCAACAATTAACGTTTATCTAAAAGTTGCCAAGTAGCTCCTCCAACAACACCATCGGGTTCTAAACCGTTACGCTTCTGGAAGGCTTTTACTGCATCTGCTGTTACGGGACCAAAATCTCCATCAACACTTTTAAGAAATCCTAAGTTGGATAATTTTTCCTGTACTTTGACTACCTGAGAACCTCGCATTCCCAAACGCAAAATTGGTAATCCTTGGGCAGTATATTGGATTGCAGGAGTTTTTTTCTGGGTAGTTGTGCTGCTTTGACGAGTACTTGTGGTTTGACGAGTACGTGTAGTTGCAGCTTGTCTTTGTGCGGGTTTGCGTTTCTGAGTGGTATTACGAGGTTTTGGTTTTGCTGGTGTTGGTTCGGGATTCCTAGACGATGGAGTTGAAGGTTTCGGTTCAGGAGAAGGCTTAACAACCCTAATTCGACTGTTGAGAGCAGGTGTTATCGATCTTTGTTGCTGTGTCGAATTATTTACCACCCTAACGCTACCGAATGAATCTGTAGGCACGGGAAAGGTATCAGAAGGCGGTGGCGTAGGAGCGCTAGTTACTGGGGTACTAGCCACTTCTGTTGATCCAGTTGTGCTGGGAAAAAGGGTTTGCCAAGTGTTGGTATCTACAACCCCATCCGATTTTAACCCTGCTGCTTGTTGGAAACCGGAAACTGCTTGTTTAGTTGCTGCGGTGAAACTACCGTTAACTTCACCTCGATAAAAACCTAAAAGTTTTAAAGCACCTTGTAATTCTCTTACAGGTACCCCTTGACTACCCATTTTAAGGGTAGGACGATTCATACTTGCCCCTACAACTACTTGAGCAAGCTTTTGTTGCGGTGCAGCAATTGATACTCCAGCGCTCGATCCAAATAGCAGAGGAGTAGAGGAAATTAAAAGTAACCAATAAAACCTACTTCTGGGAAGGAAACGAAACGATACGAGAGAGCGTAAGTACTCAACTATACTTAGTTTTCTTCTACCTATCATGGTTTGTGCCCCCGGCAAATCTCTTACAAATACACTATCTATTAACCAGTATAAAATTAAATTGTAACAGCAGTGTAAATGCTTAAAAAAGCTACAAATAATAAGCAATTGATGCTAAGTAAATGCCTCGTACTGCCGCTACGCAATTACACGGTTAATCGCTTCTTCTTGACCGATTACAGACACAAATGGTTCCTTTAAATATTGACAGGCTGTATGAATGGCATCAGCACTGGTTAAAGCTGCAATATCTTTTTGAAATTTTTGATCGAAAGCGATTCCTAAACCTAAAATTTCATACCATCCATATATTTGGGCAATTTGTCCGTTGGTTTGTTTGCCTAAAGCGTATTGCCCCAGAATCTTGTTTTTTGCAGCTTGCAAAGCATTTTCTTCTAGCTTACTACTCGAAAGTAAATCAACTTCTCTTTGCAACCCTTCTAAAGCCACGATCGTATTTTCTGGTGCCGTACCCATATAAACCACAAAGGAACTAGAGAACTGCCTTGTAGGGTAAAATGCCGATACATCGTAAGCTAACCCCAGCTTTTCTCGTAATTCAATAAATAAGCGACTGGAAAGCCCATTTCCTAAATAAGTAGAAAGTAATTTTAAAGCAGCGTAGTCAGTTGAATGCACTGAAGCACCCAAATAACCCAGCATCATTACCGATTGCTGTGTAGCTTGGGGGGTAACTACTCGTTGGGGTTTAGTTTGAGGGAATGACACGTTCATTACGGGTAGCTGCGTATCTGCCGGATGCCAATCACCAAAAAGTTTTTCAATTTGTTGCTCTGCATCCGTTTCGGAGATACGGCCTGCAATGCTAATAACTATATTATCTGGGCGAAAATAGGTTTGATAATAGTTAACTAAATCTTCCCGAGTTAAACCGCTAATAGTAGTTTCATCACCCAATCCCGACGATGCATAAGGATGATTTTCGTACATTATTTGTCGTAATTGCTCAAATGCGACGCTAAAGGGTTGTTCTTTTTGCAAGCGTACATCCTGTAAAGCAATTCGCTTTTCCAACTCCACTTCAGCTTCTGGAAAAGTTGGCGATCGCAATAATCGTGTTGCCAATTCCAATATCTGGATAAAATCAGCCGTAACGGTTTTCAAGGATAAAACAAAGTAATCCGTTGCAGTATCAGCACTCAAACTGGCTCCAACAGACTCTACACGTTCGGCAATTTCCAAGCTTGAAAGTCCGTCGCATCCTTTAGTTAATAAAGCACCGAGCAAATTTGCCAACCCTGCTTTCTCTGGATTTTCATAACAACTTCCAGCACGGATAAATATTCGAGTTGCAATCACATCAGCAGCAGAATTTTCTGCAACCAGCAGCACTATTCCATTTTTTAATTCAGTACGGTGAACATTTGATGATTTTGGCAAAGTTGTCATTAGCAGAATTCTGGATTTTATATTTTGGATTAAAGAGTGAGGAATTAGGAGTTAGGAGTTCTGAATTAGAAGTAAGTAAAGAGTTAATAGTTAATTTAATAATTAATTTCCTCCCCTTGTCTCCCCATCTCCCCATCTCCCCACCCCCTACTCCCTGGCTTTTACCACGATTACGGCATAATTATCGGGTGAAAGATATTTATATGCTATGTTTTGCAGTTCTTTTACGTCAAAGGATTTTATTTGTTGGGGATAAGTTACTGATAGTGAAGCTGTTGCAATAGTGTTGTAGTATCCGTAAAGTCCAGCTAATTGCGAAGGCGTTTCTGTTGAAAAAGCATAGTCATTGCATAGCAGACGTTTAGCACGGGTAAGTTCTTGCTCTGTAATCTCTCTCGTCAATTTTTGTAAATGAAGCCGAACTAATTCTTCTACTTGCTCTAATTGTTCCGATTCTAACCAAGCATTGATAGTAAATAAACTTGACTGTTGTTGCAGTGAAAAACTACTGCAAATACCGTTGACTAATTGCCTTACTTCTCGTAAATCTCTTACTAATCGCGAAGTTCTTCCTCCTGCCAAGATTACCGAAAGTAAATCTAAAGCATAACCGATGCGAATTTGTTCTACTCCTGGTGCTACCCATCCCATCAGCAAACGAGCTTGTTCGAGTCTGGGCAATTGAATTTCTTGACGGCAAATTCCTGTAATGTTCGGTTTTGTAGCTGTTTTTGTGCGGGGACAATCAAAACATGGTGAAGCAAAGTTATCGAAAGAGCTATTGACTAATTCTAAAGCTTGCGATGAACCGATCCCTCCGGCGATCGCCACTGTCATATTTTCTGGTTGATAGTGGGAGCGATGGAAGCAACGTAATTCCTCTGCTCGGTATTGTGCAACATTTTGCTCGCTTCCTAAAACCGAACGTCCGTAAGGATGCTGCTGATAAATATTTTTATAAAGAGCTTGAAAACCCATCCAATCGGGATTATCGGATGCTTGTCGAATTTCTTCTAAAATTACATTGCGCTCGCAGTTTAATTCAACTTCGGGTATCGCTGCATTTACTAACAATTCACCCATTAGCGGTAAAGTTTCTTCGAGATAAGTAGAAGCTGTAGTTAGTGAATAATGAGCGTAATCATAACTAGTAGCAGCATTACTTACCCCACCTAAGAACTCAATTTTTCGATCGAATACCCCCGCTTTTAGTGTTTCGGTACCTTTGAAAATCATATGTTCCAAAAAGTGAGCCATTCCACCCCAAGATTCTGGTTCTAATTTGGCTCCTGCTCTAACCCAAATATCTGCCACAACTATGGGAGTGGTAGATATTTCTTGGTGAATCAATGTTAACCCGTTGTCTATTTTGAAGACTGAGGCTGGAAACACGGTATTATTTATTGGTATAAGAATATTAAACAATCTTATCAGCTTTCATTTACATTAAATTTAATTTATTTGATGCTTTTTTTCAAAAATAGATGTTTGTGATACAGTTTTTTATTAGATTATATGAAAATTAAATTTTGGATATATCTGATATCTTGCACCATTTTCAACAAGCCCAAAGGAACCCGGTTTCTCTTCGTAAAAGCACCACTATTTCGTTGTGAAATCAACAAGAAACCGGGTTTCTGATACTGGTACAAGATGTAAGTTATATTAAACTTAAAATTAATATCGTAATTCTCACATTCTTTTTTGTAAAACTTGATGCTATTATAAATATTTTTGCTCTTCTTAGAAGAGCTTGTATTAGCAACTTTCATGCCAAAGTTACCATAGAACATCTCGGAAATTTTTTATTCTATATAGCTGACTATTTCCTGCTCCCTGCTTCCTGAAAATACAAAAACAAAGCTCCTTAAATCGAAAAGTGATTTAAAGAGCTTTGAAATTTTATTTCACCGCAACGCCGTTTTACCTAAGTTTATGACCTGGTTAAACCAGGGGGGAATCTAATGCCTCATTTAAAGTTTCCGGGTACATGCCCGGTATACTGCCACGAAACTGTTCGGTTCCCATATCATAAAAATCATAGATCACAAAACTGTATGGCAGTCACCAACGTTGCAGTGCAACAAACCCATTATAGCTTTCAAAAATGATGTTGTGTAGTAAATAAAAAAAATATTTTTACTTGCTACATTAATTTATTAAGAATACCATATAGACTCTATATTTTCGGCAATTGTCATCGCCTCATCACGATTTAATTTATCGAACAAAACTGTAATGTGTCCCAACTTGCGTCCGGGACGAGACTCTGATTTACCATACCAATGAACGTGCGCTCCGGGAATTTTTGCTAATTTAGAGCGTCGATCGGTATAGTTGCTTTTTCGCGTTTCATATCCTAATAAATTTACCATAATAGCACAAGGTATTTTCATTGCTACGTTGCCTAAAGGTAAATCGGATACAACTCGCAAATGCTGCTCAAACTGGGAAGTAAAGCAGGCATCAATAGAAAAATGCCCAGAGTTATGGGTTCGGGGTGCTATTTCATTTACTAATACTTCACCGCTATTCGTCAAAAATAATTCTATAGCAAAAACCCCAACTACTTGTAAATTATCAAGTATTGTGCAGGCAATATCTTTGATAACTTTTTCTGTCTGGAGACTGATGTCAGCAGGAGCAATAACCCGCCGACAAACTTGTTGCTCTTGTTGGGTTTCTACTACTACAAAAGTAGAAATTTCGCCACTTGTCGAACGCGCTGCAATTACAGCTAATTCTTTCTGAAAAGGAATAAATTCTTCTAATAAAAAATGAGATTCAATTAAATTATTTCTTTGGTTAGCTTCTGGATTCTCTTGATATAGTTTTTGCTTTAGACTAATTAAATCTTTGATGATAAATGTTCCTTGACCATCATAACCATGACGGCGAGCTTTTAAAACTGCTGGAAAATTTAATTCCCACTCTTGTGGATGGTTAATTTTTTTATATTGTGCGGTTTGAGAAGATGATGCAGTAAATAATGATTCTGGTAATTTAAATTTAGGAACTGGTATACCCAAGTCTTGTAAAAAACAGCGTTGATAATATTTATCTAAGAGAGGAGATAGTGCCTCTATCCGAGGACGAAAACACACTTTGTCTGTAGCTAGTTTAGATAAAGCTTCTATATCAATAAACTCATTCTCGAAAGTTATAACATCACATTGCTTTGCTAACTCAGCCGTTGCAGTAGCATCGTCAACTGCGGCAAAAATAGTATTGTTAGCAATATTAACTGCTGGATCGTCAACATTGGGAGTTTGTACAATTAACTCTACACCCAGCTTTTGGGGCCGCAGTACCCATCATTAATGCTAATTGTCCGCCACCAATTACACCAATACGCTTCATTTGCATTCCAGAAAATAACGAGTTTCTACGCCAGTTTTAGAGTTCGTACCGCTAGCTTTTTCGCAAATTTAAACTTGCGCTCCGTCTAAATTCACATCGGTGAAATCAACACCTTCAATATTGGTATCAACAAATATCGCAGGTCGAACAAAGCTTCTACGAGTACGGCATCACTCATATCTGCTCCCGTTAAGTTTACCCGAAAATAAGCGTGCATTCGTTAAATCCGCTTGATACAAGTTAGCTTCGATCGCTACCGATGCGCTTAAAACCGCTCCCCTTAAATCGGCATCAGTAAAATTAGTAAGTTCCATGATTTAGCACCAAATTAAAATATAGTTACATTAAGATTCAGCTTACATCACTCGCGACAAAACTTAAGTTCTACAGCCTTTTATCGGATGATACACCTTGACAAAAAACCGAATGTATCAATAGCTTATTGATAATGCCGTAATGCCGTTCAAATATTAAAATTTTCTTTTTTTTATTTCAATTAATTTGCACTTTCAATAACTTTACATTTCTTCAATGAAATTGTAGAAATAAATTTACGTTGAAGCAAATAGATAAAGTTTATTATCATTTGATCGAATAATTGGGGCAGTGCTGTTAGTCTTGTAATTAGTGAAAGCTTTGTTTTCCTATTGTTGCAAGCAATAAGATTATCTTTACAAAGCTTCATATTTTATAGTTACAAGTTTTCAAGTAGAGAATTGTTAACTGTAAATATTAATAAGCGAAAATTCTATTTATTATTATCTGAAAAGTTATGCTGAAGAACTTAAATCGACTTGTTAGCAATCCGATGAGACATTACAACGATGAATGGATCGACCAGTGGTGTGAAGATAATGGTTGGACGGATCTATATATAGAGCGCTGTAATAACTTCTGGGCTTTTCCTCCTGGTGCGGTAATGCCGGAGCCAATTCCAGCAAAAGTACTCAGAGGAATTAAAGCTGAAAGAGGATTGACTTGTGAAGAGCGTATTTGGTCAATTGCAGCAGTAGTTGCCACAATGTTAGCCGCTGGTGTTACTTATTGGTTGAGATGCCCGATACCAATGGTTGCAGCGTTTGCTTTCAATGCTGTAACTGTTGCTCAATTGGAAGTTGAAGATGCATATTAAAGACTGTAGATGTAGAGTATTCATGGGGAAACTTTTCTCTATGAATATTATAAGATAATATTTTTTAAATATTTTTTAAATATTTTGCAAATTATTCAGGTAATCTTTCATTTAGGCAGTAAGAGTTGTGTCACGTTAATGTCACATAATTAAGATTAAATTTATATACAAGGTTGAAAAAAGACTAAGCAAAACGGCTGATTGAAAATTCAATTAAGTACTTAACGCGGTTAGATTTCCCAAGCCCCCTTTTTTTAGGGGGTTTTTTCAATTGTGGGGAGTAGGAATAATCTTATACAGCTTTGATATCAAGAGGAAAATGTTGTTGTAACGCATTATTATCAAGTCTTTGGGTAGTGGCAGTGTCTGACTATAGTTTGAATACAAAATTAAAAATACAAAATTAAAAATTAATTCTATTTGAATTTTTAATTGTTCAATTAAGGATACAAGCCTCTTCTTTTAAGGAGAAAAAGATAAAAACTTATTGTGAAGATTCAAGCCTCAGACTTTAGGTAATGGTAATTTTTAATTGCTAATGCAGGAATTGTTTTGACTTCCACTACGATTATTTTAGCCGTTTAAATTAATAAAACAAATAATTTATTAATACGATTATAGACAAAAATCTTTCACTAACTATCAATTTACGTTAATTTACTTAAGTATTTAAGTAGATTAGTTTTGGTTTTTTAATATTAGTTTATAAAACCAAAAATAAACTTTTCCGTAGTTTTTCGGTAGAGTATGACCTACAAATAAAGTTAAGCTTCAGTATAGATGATATCTCTTAGATAAAAAACTATTAATGCTGATAGCTATGTCATAAATAGATTATTTCAAACTAATTTATTTATAAATTTAAAATTATTGAAATTATATATATTATTTAACTCATTATGGAATCTAGAGAATCAGTAGATTTAGATTTACAAAAATTTTGGTACATAATTAAGCGACGTTGGCTACCAGCTACATTTATATTTACTGTTTCAATTGCAATAGCAACAGTACTAGGTTCTTTGAAACAGGCAGTTTTTCAAGCTGAAGGTAAGCTTTTAATTAAAAAAGTCAACCAGACTTCTGCTTTGACGGGTTTGGGAGAGCCGATTGGACAGTTAGAAGGTTTAGATATAAAAAGTAGCCCTATAAATACAGAGATAGAAGTAATTAGTTCCAAACCTATTTTGATTAAAACAATCAAAAACTTAAATCTCAAAGATGATGATGGTGTACCGCTACAACCAAAGAAACTTGCAGAACAGATTAATCTGACAGCAATTCCGGCAACTGATGTTTTACAGGTTTCTTATGAAGCTAAAAATCCTCAAGAAGCAGGAGCGGTTGTTAATGAGTTGATGAAACTGTATATGGAAAACAATATACAGACAAACAGAGCCGCTGCTGTTGCTGCTGGTGATTTTATCGCCAGACAGATACCCGAAACAGAAGCTAATGTCCGTCAAATAGAAGAAGCTTTACGTCGCTTTCAGCAGCAGAATAATGTGATTTCGTTGGGAGAAGAATCTAGAACCGCTGTAGAAATCCAGAAAAATTTAGAGACTAAAATAACTGAAACAGAAGTAGCTTTAGCAGAGGTAAATGCTCGCGTACAAAGTCTTAAGAACAAGGTTGGGATGAATTTTCAGGATGCTATCAATACAGATTCTCTCAAAAGTTCCATTGGGGTACAACAGGTTTTAGATAATTTGCAAAGAGTAGAACAAGAGTTAGCATTAGCTCAAACTCGATTTTATCAAACACATCCGACAGTTCAGAGTTTAACAAGCCAAAGAAATGCTCTACAAAGATTATTAAATACGAGAGTTGCAGAAGTTAGTCAGAATAATCCTAATATAACGACTGCAAATTTACAGATTGGTGAAATAACGCAAAAGTTAACAGAAGACTTGACAAAATCGGAAGTAGAAAGTGTAGCTCTTAAAAATCGGCTAGATTCTTTATCAGCGGCATTAGCAATTCATCAAAAAAGAATTAATCTTTTACCCCAGTTAGAGCAAGAAGAAAAAAAATATCAGCGACAATTAGAAACTGCTCGAACAACTAATGAAAATCTTGTAAAAAAGCTCCAAGAAGTAAGAGTTACAGAAAACCAGAATATTGGTAATGCTCGCATAATTGAACCTGCTTTTGTAACCAAAAAGTCTACCAAATCAACCAAAATTATGTTTGTGATTTTGGGAGGTGCTTTAGGAACTTTAATTGCAACTGCGATGGTTGTCTTGCTTGAATTAAAAGATAGGTCTGTTAAAACTCTTAAGGAAATCAGAAAGCTATTTGGATATACCTTACTTAGTACTATACCTTCCTTGAAAAAGAAATCTTATCTTAATCTCAAAGATACAGACAATAATACTTTACCCGAAATACCTGTAAGAGATAATCCCGATTTACCAATTGCAGATGCATATCGGATGCTTCAAGCTAACCTGAAGTTTATTAGTTCTGACAAACCACTACAGGTAATTGTAGTCACAAGTTCAGTTCCTAAAGAAGGTAAGTCAACCGTCTCGGCAAATTTAGCAGCTGCGATCGCGCAATTAGGACAAAGAGTATTGCTTGTAGATGCAGATATGCAAAATCCAATACAGCACCATTTATGGGGTGTAAATAATGTCAAAGGGTTGAGCGATATCATTGTCGGCCAAGTTGAATTTGAAACGGTTGTAAGTGGAGGAATGCTTAGTTTAGATATTTTGCCAGCAGGAGCAACGACTCCCAATCCTTTGTTCCTTTTAGATTCACGAAAAATGGAAACTTTGATTGATGATTTTAAAAATACCTATGATTTTGTGATTATTGATGCACCATCATTAGTGATGAGAGCGGATGCTTTGGCTTTAGGCAAAATGGCTGATGGTGTTTTATTAGTAGCACGTCCGGGAGTACTTACTTCTGGTGATTCTGCTACAGCTAGAGAAGCTTTAGAACGTTCCGCGCAAAATGTATTGGGTATGGTGGTAAATGGTGTAATTCCAGAAAATGAATCCGATAGCTATTTCTATTACGCTAAGAACAACTCTGATAAAGATAGTTCGCATCAAGAAGCTATCAAATCAAAAACATTTTAAAGAATTAGTTATATCTATCTTTACCGGGTGCATTTTATCTATGAAAGGATTACATAAACTGTTAGGAAATTCTTTTTCTTTACTTTTAAATCGCTTAGCTCAGAGTATTACAACTTTTATATTAGCTGCATCGATTGCTAGAATTTTGGGAGCTTATGAACTGGGGCAATATATGCTTGCCTTTAGTTTTTATTATGTCTTTATGACTTTGGCTTCCCAAGGATTCAAAACACTATTTACAAGAGAACTTGCACGAAATCCTCTAGAAACCCCATCTTATTTAGTTAGTGGTACTTTTTTACAGCTTTTATTTAGCATCATCGCTTATGCAGTAATGGTGCTTGTGGTATACACTCTTCCTTACAATCAAAATACTTCGATAGTTTGCTACATTTTAGGTTTATCTATCATCCCATTTTCTCTTTCTAACGTTACTGAAGCTATCTTTCAAGCAGAAGAGAAGATGCACTTGATTGCTGTTAGTACGGTACCTGTTTACATTGTGCGTGTAATTGCGATTATTTGGGCTATGAATCTGAAATATGATATTGCCACTGTTTCAGCAATCATGGTGACTTCGGAATGTTTAATATTTTTAATTGAATGGTGTCTAATAACGCAATTTGTTAAATTTGAATGGCGATTGAATTGGAAGTTTATGTTGAATACCACCAAGGCTTCTGGTTCATTTATAGTTATTGAAGGTATATCTGTCCTAGGTTATAGGCTTCAGGTTTTTATTCTTTCTTTATTAGGTGGTGAATTAGTTGTAGGACTATATGGTGCAGTTTTACAATTAATGCAGCCTTTTCAAATTATTTCTCACAGTGTTGTTTTGGCTGTCTTTCCTAAAATGTCTAAAGCCATTGACTCTGGAAAAGACAGTCAGCGTCAAATTACGCAAATCACGATAGAAATATTATTAATGGTTGCTTTACCTTTACTTCTCGGAATTGTCTTTTTTGGTAAAGAATTACTTATTCTACTCTATCACGAAGAAAGTTTTGTTGAAGCACAATTTGCTCTGAATATATTTGCTATTGGTTTAATCTCTTCATCATTTATTAGACCACTGAGTTACTTATTAGTCGCAAATGGGTTTGAAAAAGTTAATCTTTGGCAAGTATTCATTACCACTATCTTAAATTGTCTAATAAGTATAGTACTTGTTTCCCAATACAAGTTAAATGGTGCAGCAATCACAGTAATATTTACCGATTACGTAGCTTTATTAATTTATTATGTTGAGTCTTCTCGACGACTATTTAGATTAAATTTATGGTCTATAATTTTTCGCCCTCTGATAGTAGCTGTTTCAATGTTGCCTATTTTTATAATTTTAGAAAAAATAGATTTAAATATTTTATCCGTTTTGATAATATCTAGTTTTATTTATTTTATAATTATTGGAGTTTTAGGACTTTATACAGTTCTATATTCAAATGATGAACGGGCAAAATTATTATTTAAAAGAAAATAAGATGAACACTAATTTTTTCGCTTTTATAGAAAAGGTAAAATTATGAATCCAGAAGTATCTGTAATTATTCTTGCTTACAATACTGAAGAATATGTTGCACAAGCAATAGATTCTGCATTAAGACAAACTCAAGAAAACATTGAAGTTATAGTCGTTGATGATTGCTCTACAGATAAAACCTTAGAAATTGTCAAAAGCTTTTCCGATCGCCGCGTTAAAGTTATAGCTAATCAGCAAAATCAGGGGCAAAACTTTTGTACAAATTTAGCAATAAAGGAAGCCCAAGGAAACTGGATAACTCGACTTGATTCAGATGATTGGTATGCACCCGATAGATTAGAACAACTATTAAAGATTGCCTATTCGCAAAATATAGACATGATTGCTGATGACATATATTTTATTCAAGATGGAAAAGCCGTTCCCTGGAGTACATTATTAGTTCAAAGTAAATTCAAAATCAAGGATAACACCATAATTTCTCCCGTATCTTTTGTTGAAAAAGATGTACCTGGAATCTGGGGTTTACCTTTAGGTTTAACTAAGCCATTAATTAAAAGAGATTTTATTATTAGACATGATATTCAAAATCAAGAAAACATTTTAATTGGTGGAGACTTTTGGTTATATCTAACTTGTTTAGCGCATGGAGCAAAGTTTTTATTAGTACCAAAACCTTACTATTTTTATCGTTCCCGTCATGGTTCATCAGTTACGCAAAGTAAAATCAAGAGAATTGAGGCATACTGTGAAGCAACAGAATATTATTTAAAACAGGATTACATTAAAAATAATCAAAAATTACTAGCTGCTTTACAGAAGCGTTTAGTTTTAATTGACAAAACTAAACCATATTTCCAAGTAGTGGATTCTCTAAAACAAGCGGATTATTTAAAAGCTTTAGACAAAATGAGAAATAATCCTTATTTCTTTTGTCATTTTTCTACACAATTACCAAGAATAATACATCGTAGATTATCTTTATACTTTAATCAAATAAGTTAAAATAAGTCTAGCTAATTATATTTTTTTAAGGTCATAATTTAATTTAGGGAATAAACAGAAAACATGAAAGTAGCTTTATTACATTTTTGCTTCTACGAATACACCGTTCAATTAGCTAACGCTTTAGCCGCCATAAATATTGATTTAACTTTAATTCACCCCGAACAGTTAACCTCACAAATTCAAGGTTTGCTCGATCCACGAATTAAAGTAATTACTTTCAATAAATATCGCATTCGTAACCCGCGTAATTTATCCGCGATGGGTAAATTAATGAATATTCTCCGTAAAATAGAGCCTGATGTATTACACGTTCAGGAAACAAACGATCCTTGGTACGATTTTACATTGTTGCTCAATAAAATGCCTCCCTTAGTAACGACTATTCACGATGTATTTCGTCATCCTGGAGACAAAGATAACGTTATCGGTTCGGAATATACTCGACAGATTGCATTTTGGCGATCGCAACAGTTAATAGTTCACGCAAATTTGCTCAAAGATGCTTTGGTTGAGGAGTTTGCAGTCCCGAAACAAAGGGTATGCATTCTTCCACATGGAGAGTTGGGAAGTTTATATCAACGATTGGCTAAAAACAATAATACAGTCAGAGAACCATATACTCTTTTGTTTTACGGGCGCATTTGGGCTTACAAAGGTTTAAGTTACCTGCTTGAAGCAATGCCATCAATAATAGAACGCTTTCCTGAAGTTAAATTGATTATTGCAGGAAAGGGAGACAAATTAAAACAATATTTTCCCGATGGCTGCGATGAAAAGCATTATGAACTTATTAATCGTTACATTCCATCAGAAGATGTTGCAGGTCTTTTTCAACGTAGTACGGCAGTAATTTTACCTTATATAGAAGCATCTCAAAGCGGTGTTGCATCTCTGGCTTATGCAATGGGTACCCCTGTTATTGCTTGTGAAATCGGTGGTTTAGCTGAAATGATTTATTCAGAGCAAGATGGATTATTAGTTCCTCCTAGAGATGCTTCTGCCTTGGCTGATGCAATTATTCGTTTGTTGAGCGATAGTAACTTACAACATCAGATACAAACAGCAGCACTATATCGCTGTAAAGATGATTTGAACTGGTTAAATATTGCTACTCAAACTATTGAGATTTATCGTAAAGCAATTTATCTCAAAAATACTTGTCGGTGAAATTAATGAAAAAACTTTTATTATTTACCGAGGAAGCATTTACAGTTGTATCTTTACTACTTTATTCGGGAGGTCCGTTAACCGTAATTTTATCTGGTGGAGCAAACGAAGGTGATGATTCTGGAGAAACGAATACTTCTTTAATTTTAGTTTTATTCTTCTTCAATTATTTGGTAACTCTTTTTCTACTTGTACTCAGATGGAAAAAGGTTATGCAGGTAATGAAGAAAGAAAAAATTATTTTCTTATTAGTAGGAATTGCTGTCTTTTCTTTCGTATGGTCTTCTCTTCCTAAAAAAACTTTAACTAGAGGAATTGCCATAGTTGGAACTAGCCTGTTTGGATTATATTTAGCTTCACGCTACACCATTAAAGAACAGTTAAAACTCTTAGGTTGGATGTATGGAATTGCTGTGATACTCAGCTTTTTATTTATCGGAGCATTACCGCAGTATGGAATTATGGGTGGGATTCATCAAGGAAAATGGCGAGGTATCTACAACCATAAAAATACTCTTGGCAAAGTTATTGTTCCAGGAATTGCCGTCTTTTTACTGTTGGCTTCTAGTTCAAAAAAATATAGTTGGCTGTTCTGGATGGCTTTTAGTTTAGCTTTTATCCTTTTATTACGTTCCGGCTCGACAAGTTCTTTACTTAATGGAGTAACTTTAATAGCTGCATCTATATCTTTCCGAGTTTTTCGCTGGCAAGATAATCTGATGGTGCCTAGCACAATTGCAATCGGGAGTTTCGGCGCAATTTTTTATGTAGTTGTTTCCGTTGCGACAGAAGCCATCCTCAAAGCACTTGGTAAAGATACCACCCTTACTGGCCGTGGAGATATGTGGCCCTATATATTTGAAATGATCGGACAAAAACCCATCTTAGGCTATGGATATGGTGCGTTTTGGTCTGGTCCAGATACTCCTTCTTTCTATATTTGGCGGGCAACTGGTTGGACTCCTCCTAATTCCCATAATGGCTTTTTAGATCTGTGGTTGCAAATAGGTTTAATCGGCTTATTAATATATATATTTGGATTTTTAGCTGTAACTTTACCAAAGGCATTCTATTGGCTGCGAGCTACCAAAACATCTGATGGATTTTGGCCTTTGACATATATAACTTATATGTTTTTAGCAAATATCAGTGAAACTACCTTGATGATTCAAAACGATCTATTTTGGGTCATTTATGTAGCAATTGCTTTTTCCGTCCAAATGCCACTAGAAACTGACAAGCCAAAGTGTATAAACGGCTTAAGTATTGTTTCTAGGAATTATATTTAAAGAATTAATATTTTAAGTATATTTTCTACAGGGTTAAAATAATATTTTTGTTAAAAAAAGAGATATATAAGACAATCAGAGCATCTTCCATATACTATATATTATGTTTAAACAAAATTTAGAATATTGGCAAAATAAACTTAGTACACTACCAGTTTTAGAACTAATCACAGATAATTTAAGAAGCTCAAATCAAAATTATCGCGTTGGCATAGAAACTTTTGTTTTCACTCAAGAACTCTGCAAATCAGTAAAAAATATTAATAAAAGTTCTGATGCCAATCTATTTATAACATTATTAACAGCATTCAAATGCCTGCTTTATAAATATACTGTTCAAGAAGACATTATTGTTGGTTCCTATATTCCAACAACTGATAATATAGATTTCAATACATTAGCTTTCAGAAGTGGTGTATCGGGAGATATATCATTTATTGAATTATTAGAGCAAGTGAATCAAGTAGTAAGCGAGGATTTGAAATATAAGGATTTTTCTTGGAATAAACTAGTAGAAAAATTATCCGCTACAGATACTCAAAATGATTCGGGCATTTTTCAAGTAATGTTTAGCTTGCAAGATGCTCATGGGACAAATACACCATTACCGATTAACGTTGATGAGTTTCAATCTGATTTGGCATTCTTCGTAGTTGAATCATCGGAAGGCTTGAAAGGAACTTTAGCATACAATCAAGAACTATTTGAACCACAAACGATCGAGCGGTTGATTGGTCATTTTGAGAATTTACTTGCTTCTGCTGTTGAGAATCCTTCATCAAAAGTCAATGAACTACAAATATTAAGCAAAGTAGAACGCGATAAAATTTTAATTGAATGGAATCAAACAGCAATTGATTACCCAAAAGATAAATGCATTCATCAACTTTTTGAACAACAAGCAGCCAAAACACCTGATGCCTTCGCGGTAATATTCGATCGCGAGAAACTCACTTATCAAGAGTTAGATAATCGTGCAAATCAGCTTGCAAATTATCTACAAACTTTAGGAGTAAAGCCAGATACTAAGGTAGGTATTTGCATCGATCGTTGTTTAGAGATGATGGTGGGAATATTAGGAATACTCAAAGCAGGTGGCGCTTATATACCCTTAGATCCAGCTTATCCTCAAGAGCGTTTATCTCATATGTTGGATGATTCTGGGGTATCGGTTTTATTAACAAAGGAGAATTTAATATCCGAGCTACCAGAAAATAATGCTCTTCAAATTTGTTTAGATAAAGACTGGGATAATTTGATTGCTCCTCAAAGCCAACAAGCTCCCGATAGCGATGTCAAGCCAAATAATTTAGCTTATGTAATCTACACCTCTGGCTCTACTGGTAAATCGAAAGGAGTTGCGATCGAACATAATTCTCTAGTTAATTTTACGACTACAGCGACTAGAGAATATGGAATAAATAGTCAGGATCGGGTTCTGCAATTTGCATCAATTAGTTTTGATATTGCGGTAGAGGAAATGTATCCCTGCTTAACTAGTGGTGCGACTTTAATATTACGAACCGATGATTTTTTAACTAAAGGTTCCGGAATGCTGGAAAAATGTCGTGAATGGGAACTAACAGTATTAGATTTACCTACTGCATACTGGCATCAATTAGCTTCTGATTTAGCAACCGGGGAATGGGTTGCACCTCCTTCGTTACGATTAGTAATTATCGGTGGAGAAGCGGTAATTCCAGAAAAAGTAAAAACATGGCAAACATCTTTTAAGGATAATCAATATCCAGAATTAATCAACACTTATGGGCCAACCGAAGCAACTGTAGTCGTTACTAAATGCAAGCTATCTGAGTCGATTCATTCTGAGAATGGGCTGACAGGAATGACCATAGGAAAGCCTTTTGATAACGTCAAAATCTATATTTTAGATAGTTGTTTAAATCCCGTTCCTATAGGAGTTCCTGGAGAGTTACATATTGGTGGCGTATGTTTAGCACGTGGTTATCTTAACAGACCAGAATTAACCGCTCAAAAGTTTATTCAAGATCCATTTAATCCGGGAATGAGAATGTATAAAACCGGAGATTTAGCTCGTTTCCTCCCTGACGGTAATATTGAGTTTCTCGGACGTATCGACCATCAAGTAAAGATTCGCGGTTTTAGGATTGAGTTAGGAGAAATAGAAACCGTTCTTAACCAATATCCTGCTGTTAAAGAAGCTGTTGTTATTCCTCAAGAATACGAAGCAGGGGACAAACGTTTAATCGCTTATATCGTTCCTAGAAATGAACCACCTACAACCCAAGAATTAAAAGATTTTCTTGGAAGCAGGCTACCCGAATACATGGTACCGTCGGCGTTTGTGATTTTAGACGCTTTACCTTTAACCCCAAATGATAAAGTAGATCGTAAGGCTCTTCCCAGACCTGATAAAACAAACCTATGTTTAGAACAAGAGTATATTTCACCTAATAACCATGTTGAGCAGAAATTAGTTATTCTTTGGGAACAAGCTTTCCGCATTCAGCCAATTGGAATTAAAGATGACTTCTTTTCCTTGGGTGGTAATTCGTTGATGGCTACATCTATGGTGGCAGAAATTGAACAGGTTTTTGATAAAAAACTTTCTCAAGGTATCTTCTTTGAAGCATCCACTATTCAAGAATTGGCTGAAATTATCTCTCAAGAAGAAGCTGTCAGCGAAAATATAATTAGAATTAATCATAATGGTACAAGAACACCTTTATTTATCGTTGCAAACAACGGTTTTTTGTATCAGCAAATAATAGATAATTTAAATACAGAACAGCCAGTATATATCATACAGGAACCGCTAAACAAAGCTCCAGTAATGGCATCACGCTGTATTCAGCAAATACGCGATATTCAGCCACAAGGACCTTATAATTTAATGGGTCATTCTTATGAAGGTTTGGTTACTTACGAAATAGCCCAGCAATTATATGCAGAAAACGAACAAGTCACTTTCTTGGGTTTGCTTGATACTCCTACACCAGAAGTAGAAAATAGAGCAGAAGAAGCTAGATTATTGTTCAAACGTTGTCAACGACTAAAAGTAGTTTTAGGTTTTTCTTGGAAAGACAAAACCAGCTTTTTTAAGGAACGGATAGAATACAAACTTAGCGAATCATTTCAACCTTTAATGCCAACCCTTGATAAATTCATGAATGAATACGAGATTAAACCTTTACTGGGTAAAATAAATATTTTCGTAGCCGTATATGAGTTTTATGGACTTGAAGATGCTAATTTTGGTTGGGATAAATGGGCTACTGAAGTAGAAATATATAAAATTCCCGGTACTCATCGCTCTATGTTATTAAAGCCAGAGAATGCCAAACTGTTAGCTCAGCAACTTAGTGCTTGTTTGAAATAAAAGTTCTAAGCGCCGGCTTTAACCCTTTTTATCTTGTAAAAGAATCGTTAAATAGGGCTTTTCGCTTGATTCCAAAACATCCAAAACCTCACTCTCGGTACTTTTCGGACAGGATGAGGTGGAATTTGTACTGCTTAAAAGTAAAAAATCAGTATATTACGTATTTACCGCTGGTTATCCAATAATTTTTATTTATTAGAACTTACGCACTCGAAGATTAAAAATCGCTGTAATTGTCTGTTCCCCGTTCCCTGTAGCCCGAAACCTTGATTTTTGGTTTTACTGCGTAAGTCCTATCTATTCTAAATTCTAACTTAAAGCAAATATAAATTAAGGGAAAAACCGATTTTGTCTAAATATAATTTTATATTCAATTGTGTAATTACTCTGATGCCAACAGATATATTTTTTTTTATTGTTAGAGAATAATAAATTTAATTAAATTCTCCGGATTTAATAACAGGAAAATATTGTACAAAAAGAGACGTTTTTTTTATTCATTTTTTAGTTAATTTTTTAATATCAGGGACACATGGGCAAATTAAATATTCTTATGCTGGGTGCTAGCCTGGAACAAAATGGAGGGATAGCAACTGTTGAAAAACTCATACTCCAACACGCTACTAAGGATGTTGAGTTTCAGCATATAACCAGCCATGACGAAGGTACAATTCTTCATAGAATAAAGGTTTTCATCAAAGCTTTTGCCGTACTTTTATGGAATTTAGTAAGTAGCAAATCCGATCTAATACACGTCCATATTTCAGACGGTGGTAGCTTGGTAAGAAAAGCAATCATTGTAATAATCGCTTTTCTTTTTAATAAACCCGTATTGATACACGCACACGGGGCTGAATTTCAAGTAACTTACTCTAAACTTCCTAAACTAGCGCAGCTTTTTTTCAGTAAAATATTTCGTTGCTGCGATGATTTTATTGTTCTTTCCAAAACCTGGCAAGAATATTATATAAACAACTTAGGCTTAAACGAAAAACAAGTTGTTATTTTGCCGAATCCCACTGAATTACCCGCTCAAATTCCCGATAGAACAAATACTTCATCTATTAAATTTGGCTTTTTTGGAAGAGTAGGTGCGCGTAAAGGAACATTTGATTTAATTAAAGCCTTCGCTCAAATTCCAGATACTTCAAAATCTGAATTAATTATCGCCGGAGATGGAGATATTGAAGAAGCGCGTAATTTAGCCAAAAGTCTCAACCTAGAAAACAAAGTTCAATTTCTTGGTTGGATAGACTCTCAAACTAGAGATAAATTACTCGCTAATATCGACGTATTTGTTTTACCTTCTTACAACGAAGGTTTACCAATGGCTCTTTTAGAAGCAATGGGTTGGGGCTTACCTGTTATAGTCACGCCAGTAGGTGGTATCCCTGAATTAATTACTTCCACAGAGAATGGTTTATTAGTGAATTCGGGAGATATCCAAAAGCTGTCTGAAGCAATGCAAGCATTGATTGAGAATGAGTCTTTAAGAATCTCTTTAGGAAACGCAGCCAGAGAAACTGTTACTCCTTTCGATATCAAAGTTTATTCCTCTCAACTCCATCAAATTTATAACTCTGTATTGGAGTCTAGATCAAAAACTTCTCTTTCACCTGCTGGTGTGGGACAGTAATTAAATTTTGGATTTTGCGGAAAGTTTAGCCTTCATAAGGTGCGCGGGATAAGCGCGTTGAGAGAACGTTGGGGTGTAGATGTTCTTCCCCCAAAACTTTCCTGCTCCAGATTTTGGATTTTGGATTAAATGTTTTATTTACCTAACACCCAAAGAAACCCGCGTTCTAAAACTAATGCAAGATATCGCATTAATAAACTCGCAAATTTATTAAATATCGGAGATTAAGTGATGAGAATAAATATCTGCGGAGTCAAAATTGACAATTACAGCTTTAATGATGCGGTAGAGCGCATTATAGATCGTGCTGTTACGGGAGTTATTCCTTCATATGTAGTAACTCCTAATGCACAACACGTTTTGAGTCTTCAGCGCGATGCTAATTTTCGCGATATTTACGAAAAAGCTTTTCTAGCGGTACCTGATGGAGTTTCGTTGTTATGGTCTGCTAAATTCTTGCAAACACCCTTAAATGGTCGCGTAAATGGTACGGATTTGTTTGAAGAATTATCTGCTGTTGCCGAGCAAAAAGGACTGAAAATATTCTTACTGGGTGGTCGTTCTGGTGCTGCTGAAGAGGCTAAAAAAACTTTGCAAGCAAGACATTCCGACCTAAAAATAGTTGGAACTCACTGTCCACCCTATGGATTTGAATCTCAACCAGAAGAATTAGCGTTAATTAATTCCAAAATTAAAGCAGCCGCACCAGATATTCTATTTGTAGGATTGGGCGCTCCCAAGCAGGAAAAATGGATATATGATAATTATCAAGAATTAGGAGTACCTGTTTCTTTAGGTATTGGAGTCAGTTTTGAATTAGTTGCCAATATGGTACAACGAGCGCCTTTATGGATGCAAAAATGGGGATTAGAATGGTTGTTCCGCTTGATTGTTGAACCAAAACGTTTATGGAAGCGTTACGTTATGGGAAATCCCCAGTTTATGTGGTTAGTACTCAAGCAACGACTTGGCTTTTACAAGCTTGCTTAGGAATTAATTATCTATGTCTAAAAAAATGTTGACTAGACGAAAATTTTTATTTAGTCTAGGTGCTTTAACAACTATGGGTGCAGTGCTATTAGGTAAAGATGAGTTAAAACGTCAGCAAATTCTGGCTTTAGACGATCCAAATTGTGAATGCATCAAATATCCTGGTGATGAATCTTTAAGAGAAACGTGCTGCTAAGAAAAATATTCTTTTTGGAACAGCCATACGCCATCCATTGCTTTTAACTGACAAAGAATATACCCAAAGCTTAATTAAAGAATGCTCAATATTGGTTTCAGAATGGGGATTTAAATGGCACGTCAACCCGAAAGCCTTACGTCCGACAGTCGAATCTTTTGACTTTACTGCCGCAGACAAAATGTTTAATTTTGCCCGCAGTCACGGTATGGAAGTTAGGGGACATACCTTAGTCTGGTATATCTCCTTGCCCCCTTGGTTTGAAAGTACAGTCAACCAACAAAATGCTAAACATTTTCTAGAAAAACATATTCAAACCGTTGTCGGACGTTACCAAGGAGAAATGCATTCTTGGGATGTAGTCAATGAAGCTATCGAACCAAGAGACGGACATCCTGACGGTTTAAGAAAAACGCCGTGGTTGGAATTTTTAGGAGAAGATTATATAGATATTGCTTTTCGTTTAGCACATGAAGCAGATCCGAAAGCGATGTTGGTTTATAACGATTATGGTTTAGTTTACGACGCACCGGAAGATGAAGCAAAACGAAACGCCGTAATTAAACTTTTAAAACGGTTAAAATCTCAAGGAACTCCCATTCATGCTTTAGGTGTTCAAGCTCATTTAGATGGCAGCGAAAGCAATTTTAATCCGAAGATATTAAAAGATTTTTTTGCTCAAGTTGCCGATATGGGTTTGAAAATCATGATTACCGAACTCGACGTTAAAGACAAAGATTTACCAAGGAATGTACAAGTACGCGACAGAATAGTTGCTAAAGCCTACAGTGACTATCTAAAAGTTGCTTTGGAACAGCCAGCAGTTATTGCCGTTTTGACTTGGGGATTAAATGACCAACATAGTTGGCTGAATGAGTTTCAACCCCGAGATGACGGCGCACCTGTTCGTCCTCTACCGCTGGATATGGATGGCAAACGCAAATTTGCTTGGAATGCGATCGCGCGTGCTTTTGATGCAGCACCAAGTCGCTAAATTAAATTTGGCTTTGATTGCATTTCTTCAACACTTAAGGCGATCGCCAAGTAAGCTAATTAATGTTCTTATAGTATTTTTTTAATTATGATTATTTTAATTCTGTGATGCGAGTATTTTATCCGCCTTTTTTGTGAGTTAAAATATCATGATTAAATAGTAATATATCATGCAAATATCTTAGTATTCACTACTTATTACTTATTTTCGTTATTGTCTGTTTTGCTACGAGAATACTTAAATCCTTTGTAGTTGATATTAAGTTATAAATATATTTATTTTATTACTGTAAAAAAATATTTTTATACGATTTTAAACAATTATCAGTGTCACAATGATGTCACATAATTTAATTATAGTTTAAGTAGAAATAACCAAGAAGTTATCAAAAATATGTCTTTTGTTAGTGAGTTATCAGGGAACAGCAACCTTCTCGATTTAAGGGCACCATCTTTAACACAATTACGCAAGAGAGTCGGTGCAATATGGCTTCGCATAATAACCCTTGTTGTAGTAGATGGAATAGGTTTGGGATTAGCCTGGAAGATGGCAGAAACCTACAGCAGAAAGTCTAATATTGAATGGGTTGAGCAAGACAATTTATTTTTTATTTTGTCAACTATCGTGATTCAAATTTGTCTGATTGCAACTCAAGGATTATACGAAGCTGGAGAAAAGCGGCGCGACTATTTTAACTTGAGCAAAACTATAACATTCTCCTACTTTTTACTATTGCTTTTTGGATATCTGTATTTACAAAACGATTTCTTTCCTAGAGCAACCTTTATTACAGTATGGCTGTCGAGCATCGCCATTATTTGTTCGGGAAGATTTATGATGAATGCTGTTATTATGCGGCTTCGTAAACAAAACTTAATCACCTGCCCCACATATTTAATATGTTTGCCAGAAGATAAAAGTAAAGCAGTCAAGCTATTAGATAAAGAAAACTGTTACAATCTTGTAGGTTGGAAAAACGTTAATTCAATCTCTTCATCTAAAGGTCATTTAGCTGCCACCGTAGAAGAAATTATCCGTCAAGGAGTAGCAGAAGTATTTGTCTGTTCTTGGCAGTCTATAGAAAGTAGAATGTATCTTTACTGGAAGTTACGAAATGCTGGCGTTATCTTGCACATTTTGCCGATTGAACTACAGGCTATGGAGCAAAGATTGGAATTAAAAATGCTTGGTGGTATCCCAATCTTGAATTTTTTGCCACCAACTATTACTGGGAGTGATTTCCGGGTAAAACGGTACTTTGATTTTTGTAGTTCGGCACTGTTTATTTTATTTGCTTCACCAATTTATCTTTTGATTGCGTTACTAATCAAATTTGATTCTTCAGGCCCAATTTTTTACAAACAAACTCGCATTGGTTTGCATGGAAAACCCTTCAAAGTGTGGAAATTCCGCACAATGGTAACGAATGCAGATGAATTACAAAAACAGTTAGAAGCACGTAACGAAAATAAAGATGGAATTCTCTTTAAAATAAAAGACGATCCACGCATTACCAAAGTAGGAAAGTTTCTCCGCCAGTATAGTTTGGATGAATTACCTCAATTATTTAACGTTCTTTTTAGAGAAATGAGTTTAGTTGGTCCTCGTCCTTTGCCTGTAAGAGATGTGGAGAAGTTTTCGAGCCACCACTTCATCCGTCAAGAAGTTCTCCCCGGAATTACAGGTTTATGGCAAATCTCCGGCCGCTCAGATATTATTGATTTTGAGAAAGTGATTGACTTAGATAAAACCTACATGGAAAACTGGTCACTTTCATTGGATTTGCAGATTATTCTTCAAACAGTCAAAGTTATTTTGGATAAAAAAGGAGCTTATTAAAGAAAGTGTTGTTGCACGAATTCCTTTATAAAAGCGGGTTATTTGACTATCAAAAGAATCATTAATTTTTAAATAATGTAGAGATGGATGTAAACAACCTCTCTATATTTTTTTATTAACTAAAATAATCAGTAATCAGTATAAAAAGGTTCGTAATAGCGCTTCAGCGCTTCTTGTGCGGAGGCGCTGAAGCGCTACTACGAGCCGATGAATTATTTATTTCCAATTTACTAAAATTTTCATCTTACAACTAATCTCCCTGGGGATACTCATCCCATAAAGATGTTATTTCGCGTAAACTTTCAAAATCCCCGTCACCGAGTATTAAATGGTCTATCAAAGGAATTTGCAAAAATTGCGCTCCTCCCAATAGTTGACGAGTTAGTTCAATATCTTCTGGGCTGGGTTCGAGGTTTGCTGAAGGGTGGTTGTGTGCCACTATTAAACGAGTTGCACCTTGACGTATCACTTCCCTAAATATCTCGCGAGGGGGTGCTAAAGTTTCTGTTGCGGTTCCAATCGTAATTACTTGAGTTCCTAATAGACGATTTTTGACATCTAATAGCACTACTGCAAACCTTTCTTGCTGCTGCCACATCAAATCTTGACTCAATGCAGCCGCCGCAGCTGCCGGACTATCAATTACTGTACCTTCTCCCGGACGAGCTTGGAAAGTACGCTTACCTAGTTCTATAGCTGCTAAAATCGCTGTTGCCTTAGCCGGGCCAATTCCGGGAATTTTGATTAGCTCCGCAGCATTAATATCTCGTAAAACTACCAAAGGCTCACGTTGATGTTTGCCTAATTCCTGCAAGATATATTGTCCCAAACCTACAGCAGACAATTTACCAGCACCTTGCCCCGTACCAAGTAGAATTGCAATTAACTCAGCAGTAGCTAGAACTTTTGCACCATGAGTTAACAAACGTTCTCGCGGACGCTCGTTTTCAGCCATGTCGGCAATTCTGAGGCAGTAGGTCATAGATAAACTAGGGAATAACAATCATAGGTGTACCTACTTTTAGTTATCCCAGTTTGACCCGGAAAAGTTATCAATAGATCGGTAAATGTTTAAAATTTTTTAGATAGGGGAGAGGGGGAAGAGGGGGGAGATGGGGAGAGTGAGGAAATGAAGAAGATAAGTAAGAGGCGAATAGCTAACTTATCATTAGGGAGCAAGATGCTCCCACTACGGAAATAATTGGAAAAGAGATACTATCTTTCCCTATGTGCAATCTATTATCTAAACCTTGGCTGGCAAACCTTCTTGAGACATTTGTGTTGCTTTGAGCATATGGTAGGTGATTAACAATTGGGTAAGAGCTAATGGGTAGCTTTGGATACTTTCGCCAGTGGTTCCGGCGACTTTACCTAACTCTGGATTACTTTCGCGATCGCAAACATTCTTCAAGTTAGGCATATCAGAACAAATAACTTGCTCTAATCTATTCACCTGTTCTAATGTAGCGTGTCCATCAACTTCTAAAACGTCAACGGGTTTGCTCATATCTCTATCTAAATCTAAGCGAATTGCTGACATGGAACTACCATTCCCAGAACTGACAATTTGCGTAAAATCTGGGTGGGGAATTGTTGGACGTAATACCAAACGTACATTTAAATGCCCATTGCTTTCCTTTGAATCATCCTTTGGAGGATAAAAACTTACCACGATATCAGACCATTGACGTTGGGGACGGATAAACTTTTCTGAATCTGGTTCGCGCCCTTGGAGTGCCTTTAAAACCTGTTCTTCTGTATAACCGCGCTTTTGAGTATCCCGTTTAACTTTCCAACTTGCACGTAAGGATTCTGGGGGAGCTAGATAAACTTTGACATCGTAACATTCTCTTGCTTTACGAGTCGAATAACCCAGCAATCCTTCTACTATCACGAATTTGTTGGGCTTTATATATTCAGGTGCATCTAAACTACCAGTTGTATGATTGTAAATTGGCTTGAGAATTGGTAGCCCATTCCGCAACTGTGAAAGGTGTTGCTGCATAATATCTAAATAATTGCAGTCAGGATCTAAAGCAGTAATCCCAATTTCCGCACGCTGCTTGCGATCGTACCGATGATAATCGTCCGTACAAATAACGGTAACATTTTCCGGACCTAATACTTGTGCGATGCCTTTAGTTAAAGTTGTTTTACCCGCAGCACTGTCACCTACAATACCCAATATAATCGGACGAGTCATTTTACCACCTTCACTTAGCAGAGAACGTAATTTAAAATTGTGTACTAATTTACTAATTGTAGGGATTAATGAGAAACAACTCAATAAGTATTAAGAGATGCTTCGGTAGATAGAAGCACGTAAGTGACAATTAGATCGGTTAACATCAAGCTTATTTATGCTATGCAAAGATTTTTATCTAATTGTGTCAATTGATTAATGCACAAGAAATTAAGCAGAATAATCATGACATTCACCTCTAACCTTTAACCTTTAACCTTTGACCTTTGACCTCTAACCTTTAACCTGATTTCCTATATCCCCTCGGTGTAATCATCCATTCCCCATAACTACGAGTGCTTTGATTCCCAATCAAAACGGTAGTTAACATATCAACTGGTACATCCAATAATTTCTCTAAAGTAGTTATAGTAATTTGTTCGTCTTCGCGGTAAACCGATCGCACTACAGCTACTGGGGTATCGGGATTGCGATGCTTAAGAAAGATTTCTCTAGCTTCAGCTAACTGCTGAGTACGAGTTTTAGATTTGGGATTATACAAAGCAGTAACAAAATCCGCTGCTGCGGCTGCTTCTAAACGCTTAACAATTACCTCCCAAGGAGTAAGTAAATCGCTTAAACTGACAGCACAAAAATCGTGCATTAGCGGAGTACCAACTCTTGCAGCAGCCGATTGAAAAGCGCTAACTCCTGGAAATACCTCAACGCTGGGACATTTACCATCCCAACCGCTAGCCTGTAAGTCTTCCATCACTAAACCAGCCATACCGTAAATACCACTATCCCCAGAAGATATAACCGCTACAGTCAAACCCCAAGATGCTAACTCAATTGCACGAGTCGCGCGATCGCGTTCTTTTGTAATCGGCAAAGCTTCTACGATTTGGTGCTTTCCGAGGATAGGGGCAATCAAATCGATATACAAACCATAACCAATAACTGCATCGGCGCTAGCTACCGCTGTTTGTGCCGCTGGGGTCATTTGTTCGAGGTTTCCCGGCCCGGTTCCCACTAGCAGTAATTTACCAACTTTACCGATGTATTCTTTTTTTGATTGAGCTATAGCAACTGTGACTGCACCCTTCTGATTTTGGTTTGAAGGGCGATAAATTTGTTTGGGTACTTGTAGAGACGCGAGATTTTGGCACGTTTGGTTGGCAGCGATAATTGCAGCAGCTTCGGCAACGCTGGGGGTTTCCTACTTCTTTTTCCACAACTTGGGAAGGATTGGGTACCGTTACCGTACTGAGAATTTCAGATGGGAAGGTTTTTAAAGGTAAATTCCGCTCGTGACAAAGTTCTAATAAACCAACTTCATCAGCTTTTATGTCAATTGTGGCAATACCCGCGATAGCAGCAAGTGCAAGTTGATTTTCTTGAAATACTTTATCGATCGCGTCGGCAATTACCTGTTTTGATGTATTTCTTTCACAACCAATTCCCACCCATAAGACTCGGGGATGCCAAGTGATGAAAGGGAGAGGGGGGGAGGGGGAGAGGGGGAGAGAGGGGGAAGATTTATGAGTTATATAGATTTTAGCTTTTGTGGTTGGCGATTCGTTGAATTTGAAGGGATGCAATTTAGGTAGATGATTTTGCCATAAGGTTGAACCAACTTCTTGAATTACTTCTACATCTTCACCTTTTGCAACTGCTGCACTCACGGCATTCCAATCACCTTCGCCGCGACACCATCCGAAAGGAACACCCAACATATCTACCGCAGGTAATCCCAAACCGTTGGAAGCGCCGGTTAAAACGGGTGTTGCACCAAGTTGCAGAGCAATCAATTGCGTCAATTTATCGGCACCACCTTGATGTCCACCACATAAACTAATTACAAATTTTCCAGTTTCATCTACTACTACGACTGCTGGATCTGTTGACTTGCTTTTTAATAAATCTGAAATGAGTCGAACTACAGCACCAGTAGCTAAACAGAAAACAAAAGCTTGATGATTATTCCATAAATTAGCTACGTGGTTTTTCAGGGAATCTTTGTATGTTTTTGAGTTACTTGTTTCAGATAAAGATTCTGGAACCCACAAAGTATTATCTTGGTTTTGGCAAAGGGTTTGAAGTTTCTTTGCACCAGTGGGAGTAGTGGCAATAAAGGCAATGGGAGAGAATTCGGTGAAGAGCAATTTGAGTTTCCTGTTAGCTGACAAGATTATTTAAATATTTTCTCATGCCAATTATCTATATTTAAATTAATAAAGTTATCAATATGTTCTTTGAGAAGCCAGTTCATTACATTCATAAAATACAATTTTCCCAAATTTGATTGTGCAAAAAAATAATGGTGCGTCGCCTTCCGCGACAACACACCCTCGCTAACTATTAACTCATCTCAGATTTTCGACGCGGGGGATTATTTTCTCTAGGTGTTTCTGGAGTAAGTGTTTGAGGAGTTACAGCAATATCTCGAATTGCACCTCTATAAATCAACGCACCTAAAGTATTTAACTTAAATCCCCAACCTTGAGGCAAGTTACCATCATTATCATTTTGTCCCAAGTCTACATAAATACGCGGTGGAACAAAATATTTTGCATCAGAAACACCTATTAATTCATCCACTTGTTCCATAATTTTATCGACTACAGAATCAAATTCGGCATAGCTATCGTAATTCTGTTGCAATCTATCTAGCGTAAAGTTGATAAATTCCCGCACCGCTTTAACTTTCTCGTCTCTTTCTGCGGTTGCTTCTTCCGAAAATCCCCGAGCATAAGGATTATCAAGCCCTAATTGTTGAATAATTAATGGTTCTAAATATTCAAAAAGCTTAACTTGTGCTTTGATAATTTTAGCGTTGTTAACGTCGTTGTGACGTGGTAACAAGGTGCGGAAAGCGCGACGCAATATTTGAGAAAGCGTGAAAGGTGGAAAAGGAATGCTGTTATTATCTATGGTGATTCCATTTTCTAACATGAGTACGTCTAGAGGTGCTAAATCCTGCGGCACAACTGGCATCTGAATATTAAAAGTCTGAAATTCTGGGTTTGCGCTGCGATTGCTGAGAATATTTTCTTGTCTGCTATTTTGTTTTTCTTGAATTGCTAAAATTTCTTTTGCCGACTGCTCATTATTTAATAATGAAGTCAAACCTTTAAGATTGAAAGGATAAACGGAAGTATTGATGCTGATATAAACAAACTCTGAGCAATAAGCTTTATTATTTGGATTGTTGAGAAAGGCGATCGCACTTTCATCACCAAGACTAGCTAAAGCGCAATTTTTGAGAAATTCTTTAAGACTAGCTTTATCAATAACCCGAGTTGGATCTCCTCCATTAAAATCGTTTTGGGAAAATTTTACAAACGGATTCATCAAAGCCATCCAACAGATAACGCTGTCGGTGTAACCTTTTTGCTGCTGCTCGGTTACGAATTCGGGAAAAACTAAATTTTGAGCTACCGCAATAAATCCATTTTCACCATATAAACCATTATGGTATGTATCTGGTTCGTTAAAAGTAGCAAAAGCTTTTGTTCCATCTTCTCTAATTGCCGGTACAGTTGCCCCAGAATGATGCCCTTCATTTTTGATAAAAACTTCCATCAACTGATTGATTTCGTAATTACTTTGGGGACTCCAACGTAAGTCGATGACTTTACCGTAACGGTCTTTATTGTACTGATAAGTACAAATGAGCAAACCGTATTGTTCGAGAAACTCAACAATATCTTCATGCCCCGAAACGGTTTTTCCTTGAGAGTTTGTAACTATTTCTTCATCTGCAATACCGATAAAACCAGGAACTTTAATTGTTTGGATATCTAACAAAGTTTGATCGTCAACGATTACCTGTTTGTGAAATAATCGTTTCATATCCTTTACAGGTTTTCCTTCTTTATAATCGGGACCTTGGATAGAGTTAAAAGTTTCTAAATCTACATCTTCAGCAGGATGCAAAGGTAAACCTGTATTTGAGTTCATCTAATAATTCGTAGTATAAAATCTTTCGTATTATGTAATACTTTTGTGTCCGATACCACTAAATCCAGAAGAATTTTACATATAATTTTTAGCCAGTTTGTAGTAAGGACTTTAGATTGAGAGCTAGAGCTACTTACTACATACCTTTGCTACTCGTCGGCTCCAGCAGCTTTCAACATTTTTACAATGCTGGGATAACCGTTGAATTTTGCAAGCATTAAGGCAGTGTAACCACCTCGATTTTTAAAATTGATATCCGCACCAGCCTCTATTAACACTTCCACCACTTTCATATAACCCAGCGATGTTGCCCACATCAATGCTGTAGCACTGTTTCCATCTTTAAAGTTGATATCGGCACCGTGCGCTAATAATTCTTGAGTTATAGTTTTAAAATTGCGTTTTGTAGCTTCTATTAATAAAGTTTTTCCATCTTGTAATTGAGTATTCGCGTCAGCACCATTTTCTAGCAACACTTTTACAGTTTCTGTGTTCCCCTGCATTGTCGCTAATGTTAACGGTGTTTCAGCCAAATTAGTTATTTCTACATCGGCACCTTGTTTTAAAAGTGCTTGCAAAATAGTGCTGTATCCCTGCAAAGCTGCGACAAGTAAAGGTGTATCGCCTAAATTATTCCTTTTATTAACATCCGCACCACTTTTAAGAAGCACTTCTACAACGTCGGTAAAACCTTCGACAACTGCAATATGTAGAGGTGTTTCTCCATCTTTATCTTGAGAGTTTACATCAGCGCCTTTATTCACCAAAGTCGCCACTACAGGAGTATGCCCGCCCGCAACGGCAACAGATAATGCCGTTTCTCCATCAGTATTTTTTTCATTTAGATCAATTTTTGCAGTTAATAGCGCCTCAATGACTCCTAAACATCCTTTTTCTGCGGCTAACATTAACAATGTTTCACCTTCTTTATCTCGGATATTTACATCAGCACCTGCTTCGATTAAAATTTCGACTACGCCAGTATGCCCTTGTTTTACAGCTAGTTGTAAAGCTGTATCATTATCTTTATCTTGAAGATTTACATTAGCCCCAGCATCTATTAAAGCTTGGATTATGGAACTATAACCTTTGAGAGCAGCTATCATCAAAGCCGTGCTGCCATCTTCATTTAAAGCATTTATATCGGCACCTTTTGATATTAATATACGTACAATATCAGCTTGTTTTGCAGCACAAGCTAACATCAAAGCCGTCAAACCATAAAGTTTTCTTTTACAATCAATATTTGCACCCGAATCGAGGAGTATTCTGACAATTTCCGTATAGCCAGAATTCGCTGCAAACATTAGCGCTGTAGTGCCATCTTTATCGTTCACACTGGCGGAAGCACCCGTACTTAAAAAAATTTGCACCCTTTTTATATCACCACTTCTAGCCGCTTCTAGCAGCGAAGCATTGTTTTTGCTCATTGTTAGTTGTTAGTTGTTAGTTGTTAGTTGTTAGTTGTTGGTTGTTAGTTGTTAGTTGTTGAAAAATTCCTAACTATTAACTCCTCACTCCTCACTCCTAACTATTCATCCAATTCCCAATTCTTATTTTCCCATCCCCTACTCCCTATTCCCGCGACGCGCTATGCTAATTTTTATGAAGATTTAAGTATTGGGGAGAACACGATGGAGCTTTCACCGGAAGTTAAATACTGGATGCAATTTTTTCATCCCGTGCTAATGTGGGCGCTACTACTAGGTACGCTTTATGCAGCTTATTTAGGTTTACAGGTACAGCGTACTAGAAATGCTAGCGGTGAAGAGAAGAAAGAACTTATTAAAGGTAAGTACAATATCAAACACTTTCAAATAGGCTCTTTATTATTAGCATTAATGGTATCGGGTTCTATTGGTGGGATGGCTGTTACCTATATTAATAATGGTAAATTATTTGTTGGTCCCCATCTATTAGCTGGGCTTGGGATGACAGCTTTGATTGGTTTTTCTGCTTCTCTATCTCCGTTTATGCAAAAAGGAGCAAATTGGGCGCGGATGACTCATATTCTTTTGAATTTTACTATTTTAGGGTTGTTTACCTGGCAGGCTATCAGTGGCGTGCAGATTGTGCAAAAAATTCTTAGTAAAGCCTAAATAAGGTGTGAAGTATGAAGGTAGATTTATTTCATCCTTCATGCTTCATCCTTCGTCTCTCATGCTTTTTTAGATTTATGTGAAAAAGGTATGCCCAAAGATTGATGAAAATCTTCTTGAACTTTGCGTGTTAAACGGCGAGATACCTGACGAACAATTTGATTGAGTAGGCGATCGCCAGTTGTTTGAATTAAAGATTTTGGTAAGCGTTTAATAAAGTTAGGAAATTCAACGTAAACATTTAGATGTAATTCCCATTCAACATTTGTTGTTGGGGTTGATTGAGCGGTATCATCTTCGTTTTGGTTTTCAACTAGCTGTAGTGATGCGCGATAATCTACATCGTAACCAGCAGGCTGATAGTCGGGAATAGGTATAGTGCGAATACAGTAAATACCTTCTTGGGCAGGTAAAAGTTCTAAACCGATTTTTGGCTCTACCTCGTAACCAAAAGAGCCAAAACGACCGATTGTTAATTCATAGCCATTTTCTCCTAAAGGTTGCACTTTCATCGGGTGAGCGCAACGAACAAACCATTCGGAATGATTGTTCAGATATTCTGCAACAATTAAAGCCGATGCGGATAATGCCATGCAGTCGCGAAACGTGCAAGAAAATTTCGTTTCTTCCTGTAAATCTACTTCTAAGGGTAAATCTTGGGTATCAGATACAGTTGATGCCACAGATATAATTATTTCCTTTGTTTCATCAGGTTTATACTTTCGATTAATTGAAACCATAAGTGCATTCCTGTATACTTTTAAGTTTTGATAAAATAATAATTCCCATCCTAGATGAAATGTTTCGCATCAATAAGGCAAATTCATCAAAATATTAACAATGTGCAATAAAGTTCACTGAATCTCTACAATAGAGAACGAAAGATAGTGATATAAGTTTCCCAATCCGGGGGTAGACATGAAAGCTTTTGTAGCAGGGGCAACAGGTGAAACGGGAAGACGCATCGTGCAAGAATTGGTAGCGCGTAATATTCCGGTTCGTGCATTAGTAAGAGATTTAGAAAAAGCTAGAAGCATTTTGCCTGAAACAGTGGACTTAGTGCAAGGTGATGTCTTGAAACCAGAAGATTTGTCTGCTGCTTTAGGAGACAGCACGGTGTTGTTGTGTGCGACTGGTGCGGCACCAAGTTTCGATCCTACAGGGCCTTATAAAGTAGATTATGAAGGTACAAAAAATTTGGTGGATGCTGCCAAAGCTAAAGGAATCGAACATTTTGCCTTTGTTTCTTCGTTATGCACTTCCAAGCTGTTGCATCCGCTAAATTTATTTTGGTTGATTTTAGTTTGGAAAAAACAAGCAGAAGAATATATTCAAAAAAGCGGTTTAACTTATACAATAGTGCGTCCTGGGGGCTTGAAAAACGAAGACAACAGCAATCCCATTGTTATGCAATCGGCAGATACAATGTTTGACGGCAGTATTCCTCGTCAAAAAGTCGCGGCTGTTTGTGTAGAATCACTCTTTGAACCAGCTTCCCGCAACAAGATTGTAGAAATTATTTCTAAAGAAGACGCTACTGTTAAAAGTTTTGCAGAATTATTTGCAGCAGTAGCCTAATTCAATTTTGGATTTTGGATTAAAAGAGTTAGGAGTTAGGAGTTAGGAGTTTTCATTTCTCCTCATCCCCTTGCCTCCCCTCTTTTTCCTGTTTTCTGTTAACAAAATAATCATTGCTAGAATTAAACTTGTTCGACAATCCGGTTTAGTTAGTTAAAAATTTTGCCGGAATCGTTGGATTTATTTTTGTTGTTATTTGTTATGTGGCTATTTTAATTAATATCGATGAGTCAAACTCTTAAAGGTTTTCACTTCAAAGGCATTGAAAAATTTATCGGACCTGTAGCTGCCCTTTTGGCTTTTGTCTGTATGTTTCAATGGTACATTCATGGTAGTTTGGAACCGAATAGCGACCCGGTATTTCAGAAGAGACAGCCGCCTTTAATGATGGAGGGGGGGGACCCTTATATTCGTGCTTTAATGCGGACTATCTCGGCTAGTGAAGCTAATAGCAAGCGTCCTTACTCGATTTTGTATGGTGGAGAACACGTTAGCGATTTAAGTCGCCATCCTGAAAAATGCGTCAGAATTCCTATTGGCCCAAATACAGGAAATTGTTCTACTGCTGCTGGTAGATATCAAGTTATTAATACCACTTGGTTTAAAATTGCCGAGCGCTATCATCCAGAGCAGCCAATGCCGATGATGTTTTGGGCTAGCTATAGTTTTGAAGCTGAATATCAAGATCGAGTGGTTCACAGTTGGTTGAATGATTCTAAAGAATGGGGAGTTAGTATTCCTCAATTATTGCGGCAGGGGAAAGTAAACAAAGTTTTAAAAGTGCTTTCCCCTACCTGGACAAGCTTGGGATATGGTATTGAAACTAATTCGGTAAGTAGTAGTTTGCCAAAGATTTATCAGAAAGTTTTGAAGGAAGAATTAAGTGCGGTGAATGTAAATAAAGTTGAATAATTGCTGATATTCGTCACCTTGATTTTGATGTGTCGTGGGGTTTGTAGTAGTAGTTCGCCACATTAATTTTGATAGGTAAAAAAGGTTCGTAGTAAGCGCTTTAGCGCCTCCGGATTTAGGGAACCTAAGTCCTTACTACAAACCCGTCAAAACAAATGAAAAGGACTAGTCGTGCCGTCTTTGCCTGATATTACAGAATTCGGAGGGGAAGACGGCCCAACTACAAACTCTTTAGAACTTTTTAATTAAAAAAACCTCGCATATTTTCGACAAATACAGGCGTATTCTCTAAATGAATATTGTGAGATGCATTTTCAATTATTTTTAATTCACATAACCGATCAACCTGAGCCATTTTTGTATTTATATCAACAAATTTTTTATCCTTTTCTCCCATCAGCAAAAGCAAAGGAACTTTATTCTCTGGCAATTTCTCCCATAAAGATGGTTGAACTCCGGTACCCATCAGTCGCAGCGATTTAGCTAGTTCTATCGGATTATTTTGTAAGCGATTTTCTATCATCGACTTAAATTGTGGATGATTTTTGATATTGCCAAAAATCGATTGACTATACCAGTTATTTAAAAATTCTTTAAAATCATCTTTTACAAAACTTCTTTCTAGTTTTCTGGCTATTTGTTCGTCTCGCTTTACTCTTTCTAATCTTTCTTCCTCAGTCGATAAACCTGGTGAAGCCGATTCCAAAATAACTTTATAAAAATATTGGGGAAAGTGAAGTGTCAAATACAAGGCTAATCTTCCACCCATTGAATATCCAACTAAGAAACACTGCTTAATTTTCAATTCATCTAATAAGTTAATTAATCCATCGGCAGTTTTTGCCATTGTATAACAATCATCATTTAAGACTTGAGTTTTTCCATGTCCGGGAAGATCGATTTTTAAACAATGAAAGTCATTAATTAATAAAGATGCGGCTTGGTTAAATTCATAACTATTACCCATGAAGCCGTGCAAAAAAAGAATCAGCGGCAGTTTTGAGTTACCACTGAAACAATAATGAAATCTATATTTTTTTAAACTCATTGAGATTTATTTTAGCGATTAAAAATATACACACCCTATAAATGGCTTGCACAATTAACTGGAAAATTACTCTTTAAGGCAAAAACCTATCTAAAGCCGCTTTTAATTCTTCCATTTCAGCATCAATATTGCCATCTTTTGCCGCTCTAGCAACGCACTCCGTTAGATGCTCGTCTAATACAATCCGCGCTACCTTGTCAATTGCACCTCTGACAGCAGCAATTTGTAGCAAAACATCAGGGCAAGGAGTGTTTTGCTGCACCATAGATTTAATTCCTCTAATATGCCCCTCAATACGTGATAGCCGATTAACTATTTTTCGTAAAGACTCTTCGCTGTGGACATGATTGTGAGTTGAGTGCTTATGATTATGGTTATGTTCTGGGATTTTACTGTCTTTACTGTCACTCAGCATTGGTTCGTTTTCTTTTGAAGTTCCATTCATTGGCTATTTTCGGGGTTGAGGCAGTACTTACAATCCTAGCGCAAACGGCAAACAGTCACGATAGTCTTTTGCAATCCCAAGGCTACGTTATACAAGCGGATTAGCTTTTTCGGTAGAGAAAACATAAACCCAATTTTTGCTAATATGATTAATAAATTCAACGGTACTTAAGGTTCGTTAAATGCCTTTTAACTAAGGATTAGGGCTTAAAAGAACGAAACTTAAATTTCTGGTGATGCAATTGAAAATGTATCACTTTTGAAAATAACCTGCTTCTCAATAGCTGCAAATAAAATTATGAAATTCACATATTCTAAGTCTATAAGACAACTAAGTATGCACTTATTAGCAATTATTATCGGGGTTTTGTTGAGTACTAATAGTATTTATATATTACCTGCTCAAGCAGAACCCGCATCTGTGATGTCGGTTGATTCGCATTTGATTGCTCAAAAGCCTTCAAGTGCTTCTGCTGCAATCGGAAGCAGTAGTTTTGTAACGGCGGCAGTTAATCAAGTCGGCAATGCAGTAGTTCGTATTGATACCGAACGCACGATAAGCCGTCGTCTTCCCGAACCTTTTACAGAAGATCCATTTTTTCGGAGATTTTTTGGCGATTCTTTGCCTAGAAATTTGCCTCCTGAAGAATTACGCGGTTTAGGTTCTGGTTTTATTATTGATAAGAGCGGGTTAGTTTTAACCAATGCTCATGTAGTTGATAAAGCCGATAAAGTAACGGTAAGTCTCAAAGATGGACGCAAATTTGAAGCTAAAGTCCAAGGCGCTGATGAAGTCACCGATTTAGCTGTTGTAAAAATTAATGCTGGAAGCGATTTACCAGTTGCCACCTTGGGTTCATCCAGTAACGTTCAAGTTGGAGATTGGGCGATCGCCGTAGGTAATCCTTTGGGTTTCGACAATACGGTAACGTTGGGAATTGTCAGTACTTTGAAACGCCCCAGCGCTCAAGTTGGCATTTCCTCGAAGCGTTTAGAATTTATTCAAACCGATGCGGCAATTAATCCCGGAAACTCTGGTGGTCCTTTATTAAACGATAGAGGCGAAGTTATCGGTATAAATACGGCAATTCGTGCCGATGCAATGGGTATTGGTTTCGCCATTCCAATCGACAAAGCCAAACAAATCACCAGCGAATTAGAGCGCAACGGCAGAGTTGCTCATCCATTTATAGGGATAGGAATGGATGATTTAACCCCCGATAAAGCGCGACAAATCAATGCCAATCCAAATTCTCCTATTCAAGTACCCGAAGTAAAAGGTATTTTGATAGGAAGAGTTATTCCCGATTCCCCGGCGGCTAACGCGGGTATTCGTATCGGAGACGTAATTGTTGCTATTGATGGAAAACCCATTAGTAAAGGTGAAGAATTGCTAAATATCGTAGAAAACAGCGGTGTAGGTCAAAATTTACAGCTAAAAGTCCGAAGAGGTAATCGCATCCAGAAAATATCATTACGTACCGCTGATATGAAAGATTTTTCGTAAGGGAGTAGGGAGTAGGCAATGGGGAATTGAGGATTGAGGATTATCTATACCCTTCTTACCCTCACTCTGGAAGAGTGGGGCTATAGAAACAAAGCCCACCTGCGTGGGCTAAATTAACTTCTAACTCCTAACTCCTAACTTCTAACTCCTAACTCCTAACTCCTAACTTTTTCTCCTCATCCTTTTTAACTTCGTCGCACAAAGGGCTTCATGTCTTGCAAAATCACTTCATGATGATGCTCTTGAGCATAATGCGCTACGTCGTTGATTTTAACTATTTGAGCATCGTGTACGGAATCAGCAAATTTTTCTGCCATTTCTACGTTTAACCAGGGATCTGTTTTTCCCCATTGAATTAAAATCGGTTTTTCCCATTGTTTAAACCCAGATTCTATTTCTTCCATTGCAGTATTAAGCTGCAAATTCCGAATTGTTGCTAATAAACTCCTTCCGGTTGCGGAAGCTTTTAAAAACGGTTTGCGATAAGTATCTAAATCTTTATCTTTATAGACGTAACGGCTACCACCTTCTAAGGTTCTGTCAACTAATAAAGGGTCTTGTGTCATCATTTCACCTGCTAAAGGTAGACCCATTTGTTTGATTTTCCAAGGTAGTTTAGCTGTAGATGAAATTGGCGTGTTGAGTATAATTATGCTGGCTATCTTTTCAGGATTTCTTAGAGCATATTGTAAGCCTACAGAACCCAAAAAACCTTGAACTACTAAAGAAAAACGTTCAAGTTCTAATGTTTCAATAAAACCATCTAAAGCTGTAATATATGCTTCTGGAGTGTAAGCAAAATCTCTTTTTTCTGGTTTGGCTGAAAAACCTGAACCAATCCAATCTGGGGCAATTACTTTGTTACCTTGTTGCGCTAATCCCGGCATGATATTGCGCCAGCTATAACTTTGGGATACTAAACCGTGTAGCAATAAAACTGGGAATAAATCGCTTCTACCTACTGGTTCTACTTGTCGATAAAACCATTCTAGTGAATCTACTGTTATTTTGTGTTCTGTTATAGACATTATAAAAAAACCTTACGCAAAGATTTTTGTTATTAATTCTTGATATGAATTAGAAACAAAGATGGTAGAAGCTGTAAAAAATCAACTCCTTCCATAACTAGCATAGGCTTTTCGATGCTTTTAACAAAATTATTTTACTTAAGAAGCGTTGTACCTAATAGAGAACCATCTGCTTTCCTTAGAATAACGTAAGCTTTCGTAAAAGTCCTAGAAGACCTTGTTTCTCCTGCCCGAAGACGGCGATTCTTGCCTTGAAAAGTACCCGAAATTTCTATTAATCGAACTTGAGTTTTAGCAAGTGGGTGGTCTTCTCCTACAGGTTCTGGTAATTCTTGTAGGGCTTCTTTATAGCTTACTAAACTAGACTTTATAACTTTTGAGTTAATTGCTTTGAAACGTTTTATTACTGTGTCTAAAGCTATTTGTACTGCAAGCTCACCAATATCACCAGTTGGATTTGCTGGAGATGGAAGACTTGGTAACGGATCGGTGTTTAGAAGAGGTAGTTGCTGTTTTATTTCTTCAGAATTTTGTGCAGAATCTTTAGGAGAACCATTCATAGGAGAAAGCTGAGAATCTGATATCAATTCTGTATGAGGTAGTCTCTACAAGCAAATTAATGGTCTGGTTTACGAGGCTTCCAACAGTCATTAGTTTCGGAAGTTTCACCACTTTTGTACGAAGTGCGTGCAACGCTACAAGCAATAATTTTGTTATCCCTCAAATTACGCTGATACCAATAAATACTAAAACTAGTTTTTTGCTTTCGGGTTACAGGTGTAGCTCTGTATTGAAAATCGTTTCCATCAGCCGTAGTTGGTAACTTAGTGATATATTTGGGAACCAACGAAGATAGTTGTTCGGGATAAGTTTTATAATCAGCGAAATATTGCTCTAAAGGAGCATATAGTTTTCTTGCAATTGCTTCATTAGAACTACGATTACTAGCTGCTTCAGTTGGATAGTGGGTACAGCCAGCAGTCGTAGTAGCTATTAATAAAATAGCTGCTAGGTACTGCTTGATTCTCATGTTACGCAAATTGACCTGATGTTGGGTTCTGTTCCACTATAGCGTTCAGTTGAGGGATAAAAGGTTCTAGTAGAGAACCGGGACATTCTGTATCAGTAACAACATCGTTATGTCCTTTGACTGCTTCAATACCGTAATTGATATCTAATGTTTCTACCAATATTTCTACTGCATCAATTTGAGCCTGAGTTGGGGGATTATCATCACTTGAGTCAACATCAAACCAAGGACCAGGCTCAAAATCTCTTAAGAAAACAATACCAACTTTTCCTGTATTTGCTCCTTCAACATGTGCCCCACGGGCTCCAAGCCGTCTGCCTTCGTATATGTTGCCATTATTGTCTATGGCGTAGTGGTATGCAATATCAGAATATTTTTTACTCGCAATTTGCTCGTTTTGAATATCGCCAACACTTGGAAACGGACTTTTATTAACTCTATTTCCAACATGATGTATCGTAATTTCGTCGAGTACAGACGCTAATGATTCTCCAGGACGAAGTTCAGAGTAAAGTGCATAGCCATTGGGATTGGTTACTGGATCATATCTTCCTTCTTGATTGCTACTGGAGAAATCAGGTGCTTGAGCTCCCCACTGTGAACGAGTAATAACCATATATTTGACCCTCTTTTTTAAAAGCTGTTGTTGCAGTGTTTAGTATTATGCAACACAGTTTCATGCTATCAAAAAAGCTCAAGATTGAATTAAGGGGTGATACCCTTACTTACTGTGCGATATTTTTCCCTACTCCTAAAATTACGCTGCTTTAAAAAATCTGATAATTTCGCGCACGTGTTCTAGAAATTGCCCGTCGGTGGAAAGTTGAGCGATCGCCTGTTTCGATTCTTGCGATAAACGTTCGTGTTCAATTTTGTTTGTTGCTCGTAATTCTTCTATAGTTGCTTTGATAGTTGCCAAATCCTTGCGAGTTTCATTTGTATTCACTTGTTGCTTTGCTGCTAAAGAATCGGGATTTTCTGGGTTAAGCTGTTCTTCCATGCGTCTAACTGTTTCTTCAACACTGGTAAAGCGATGGCGTAATTCTACAATGTCTTCGCGAGGATATTTTAATTCTCTGCCAATGGTTGTCAATCGTTTGTACAAATATTCGTAAGCGCTAATAGCTGGACGCAAACCTGTTAATAATAATGCTGCACCAGAACTAATATAACCAACAGCACTGATACCAGTCGCAGCTAATGAGTAAAGACCGATTGTAGATAATATGTGTAAAAAAATCGCAATTATTAAGGAACGTCTAACTAATACTTTGACGTATTTTAATTGTTTTTCATCTACCGGAATTTCTTTTTCAATAGATTGTTCTGCATCGTATAGGGTTTCTTTAGCTTTGAAATGAACGTTCCAAGGTACGGTAACAATTACCAAAAGCCACCAAAAACTTGCACCACCAATTACCCAATCAAGAAAGTTACCAGCAGGAACATGAAACCATTGCAGTACGCCAAATGCTAAAAGTGTCACAGTCACTATACCGATAGTGCTACTAAGAAATAAATTAAAATACATTTAAATACCAACTATTAAGCGTAAAAGTTATTATTTAGATAGTGATTGAGTATTAAAAAATAAGCTTAAATGCTTGTGATAGTTTGTAGATTTACACAAGAATATTTGTATAATTTATTATCAAAATAGTAGTTTGAGAAAGTTTACTTCCGATCGTCGTGTGATAGTTTTCTAACTTGCACGTGAATTTGGGAAAATTGCAAAATACTTATTAAAAATCTGAGCTTCATACTTTATTTAAACTATTGCAAAGTATTGATAAAGGTAAATGTAATAACATCTGAACATTAGACAATTTGGTATGACTAAATAATTGCTTAGGATATATAATGACCGTCTACCGACTTCTACGTTTATGTTTCATTAATTATAAAAACAGGGAAAATCCCAATTTTGGTAAAGCGAATTATTTAAGTATAAAAAATTAGCATGGAAAAACAGTTCGAGCGATTAGAACGTAACGAAGTTATATCTGTTAGCGCAGAAAATTCCGGAAATCTGGAAATTTCTTCCACTTTTAAAGTTTTAGAATTGCTAGAAGTTATACAGAAATATATTAGTTTTCAGATGCCAGAAGCATCTTTATTTGATGAAGGTATTGATTGTGAAATTTTAAAATTAGGTGCCAGAGGTTGGAAAAAGGGAAAGGTGAGAATCTGTGTTGAATTCTCTCCCGAAGAACCCGAATATCCGTTGGAAGACCTTGCTGAATTATTGGAATGAATTTGAGGTCAAAGGTTAAAGGTTAAAGGTTAAAGGTTAAAGGTTAAAGGCTTATTTTAAATTAATAACTCTTAACTCCTAACTCTTAACTCGTTCTACCATTCGTCTTCTTCATCGTAAATAGGTCTTCTTTCTATTTCCCTGCCTCTTTGTCTGGGTGAACGTTCCCGCTCGTCATCATCGTAATATCTTTCAATTTCCCTGCTTCTTTCTCTGGGGGAGGGTTCCGGTTCGTCGTAATCATCGTAGTATCTATCAATTTCTCTACTTCTTTCTCTGGGTGGACGACGGCGACGGTTACGGGGTCTTTCTTCTCTATCATCGTAAATGCGGCGACTTACTTCTTTGAAATTATCTTGCCGTAAAAAAGGATAATCGCTAACCCATAAGTTGCGATTGGGAATATATATTTCAGTTATTTCTTCAATTCGACTCAAATCGGGAGTGCTGGACATTACCAACATTTCTGCTACCTGACCCCCGATTTATTATCTTGTGAGAAACCTGTAATGGTGCTTTGAGTAAAGCGGTAAATCCAGTTTCGTCTCCTACTTCCAAGTTAATCCGTTTTTCTCGGTTTTCTACAATTACTAAATCGCCTTTATTATTTACTGTTTCTTGTGTACCGATTAATTCTTCTGTAATCCACCAGTCCAAGACTCGGCCGCGAAAAAAACCTGCGTATTTGTAACGACGGAATTTAGCATTTCGCAAACTGGCCCACAATACTGGTCCCCATAACCAGTAAAGCGCCCCTACAAGTCCAAAGCAAAATATAACTGGGCCTAAAGGAAGCCGTAAGATTACTTCTATAAGTAAAATTACAGTAGCAATAATTACAGATATTAATAAACGCTGTAAAAAATCAGAAAATTTCCCCCAATAGTGTTTGTACTGCGAACCAGTCGCAATTAGGGGAATCAATTGTTCAAGCTTCTCGCGTGTCAATGGGACAAGCATTATGGATTTTAGATTTTCGCTAACAGGATTTTGGATTTTGAATTATCGAGGCACTGCTTAACAACAGTTTCTTGTGTCGCAAGTGTCAGATATTATGGATTACAGATTAAAGAATCTTTTCTAATCCATATACTAACGACTTTAGCTGAAGAACTTTGCGAATTGCTAATAATACTCCCGGCATATAGCAAGTTCTGTCGCTGGTATCGTGTCGTAAAGTATAAATTTGACCGGATGCGCCAAAAATCACTTCTTGATGGGCAATCAATCCCGGTAAGCGAACGCTATGAATTCTGATTCCTTCATCGGCTTGACTTCCCCGCGCCCCTGCTATATGTTCGGTTTCATTTACTATAGCTTGGTTATAAGTTTTACCCAATTCTCCCAACATTTGAGCGGTTTTAATGGCGGTACCGCTTGGTGCATCTGCTTTTTGATTGTGATGCAGTTCAATAATTTCCACATGATCGAAATATTGTGATGCTGTGACTGCTGCTTGTTGAAGCAATACCATGCCGATAGAGAAATTAGGAATAATTAGGCATCCAGTAGAAGCTTTATCAGCAAAATTCGCCAAATCTTTCAGCTTTTCCGGACTTAAGCCAGTAGTTCCAACAACAGGACGTACCCCATAGGCGATCGCACTGCGGATGTTATCGTATACGCAATCTGGATGAGTAAAATCAACCACAACACCGGGCTGTTTCCCTTGTGAAGCAAACGCCAGCATCCCTTCCATTTGATCGGTAATAGGAACTTCCAGAGGTTCGCTCAAACCAGCCAACTCTCCCGCATCCTTGTCCTGATGTTCGGGGCTTGTATCAATCGCACCCACCAAATCCATATCCGGTGCTTCCGACACAGCCTTTATCACCTCCCTGCCCATCTTTCCCGCAGCACCATTAACAACAACTGGTATAAGTCCTTGATTAGTCATATTTCTACTTTTAAATCCACAAGGGAATTGTAGACCCTGTAGGCTTTTTGGGGAAGATGGGGAGAGTGGGAGATGGGGAAGATGGGGAGACAAGGGGACATGGGGAATAATAACTCAGGAGTCAGTAGCAGGGGAGTTATAAATACTGATAATGGATAATTGATAATTGATAACTGTTCACTGTTCACTGATAGGGAACTTGGTCAATATGAAGGCAGTCAATGCTCTAAACTTGCGATAAAATTAATTTTCGTCTTGATTGGTTGTGCGATGTGTCGTTAAACTGTTTCCACTTCCAACTTTAATTCTGACGAGTACAAAAAATCTTTGGGGTGGAGCATTTATAAAGGTTGAAGGTGATGACGTATTTTTAATTTGTCTTCCTTCTCTACCTTACCTAACTTAACTTTCGTTATCCAAAAACGGCTATTTTCCGTCATCTGGTAGATACGGTCGATATTGTATAAAATTTACTGAGCAACTACCAGTTAACGTGAAAAAATAAGAACCGTAAAGGTTCGCTAGTTATAACGCTTCTTAGATTAATTTAGATTAATAATGAACAAAAAATTCTTTCTCACATTACTTTCCAGCCCTGTATTGTTTTCGTCTATGGTGTCAATGGCGGTTTTTACTCAACCAGCCAGTGCTAACGAAACAGCTAGGCCTACTCCCAGCCAATTTTCTTGCGGACGAAAAGCTACTGTAGCTGTCGCGACTCCTAGTGTGGGTTGTACTCGTCTACGTGGAAACTCTGCTGTGCCAAGTATAAATAGAGAAAAAGGTTTACGTCCTGACGAATTACCTGAATTACAATTCACCGATGAAGAAAGTGACGCTTCTGTTACTTTGTTCGGTTGCGATTGTCCCGCTTGCTTAAATGCTTTGCGTCAAATTCGCGGTTTGCCTCCAATGACTTAATTAGTCGTTTTAGGTAATCAAATAAAATTTCAGGCAGAAGTTATCTCATCGGTTGCTTCTGCTTTTTTGTTTGGGAGTTGGAAGTTTATAGTACTGATATCTTGCACCATTTTCAATAATCGCCTTGGAATAAATTCCCAGGCTGATATACCAAGTCTGAGAAATCTTACATCTTGCACCTTTCTCAGTTAGCTTTCATAATCGCCTTGGAATAAATTCCCAGGCTGATATACCAAGTCTTCTAAAGAAGACTGAGCAAGGGTTATAGTACGTTAAAACGTACTTTGTATATGCAGCCCTGAAATTGTTTTCTCTGCGAGAAAGCCTCCGGCTTACAAGGTGGTTGTGAAGGAAAAACGGAAGAATGGTGCAACATATAAGATTTATAGAAAGATAAGTTGAAAAATGTAGCGGGAGCGTCTCGCTCCCTTTAAGAAAAAAGACGCTCTCACTCTGCCGACTCCACACTTTCTCAAATCGGTAATTGATAATTGCCCTAATTGCTTCGAGATATTCTAAACTCAAGTTAATAGGCTTTTATAATTCTCTATGAACGATTCTTTACCACCGGCTCTCGCGAAAATTGTCAAACGCTTTCAACGTGCTTCTGAACCTAAGCGTCGCTACGAACAGCTAATTTGGTACGCACAAAAGCTTCCTGAATTTCCAGAATCTGATAAAACACCTGAAAATAAGGTTCCCGGTTGCGTTTCTCAAGTTTTCGTTACTGCTTCTTTAGATGAAGAGAAAGTGAGTTATCAAGGTGATTCGGATTCACAATTAACTAAAGGCTTATTAGCGCTTTTAATTGAAGGCTTGAATGGATCGACACCTGCCGAGATTGTTCAACTCACCCCAGATTTTATCCAAGAAACTGGTTTGAATGTCAGCTTAACTCCTTCTCGTGCTAATGGTTTTTATAATATTTTTAAAACTATGCAAAAAAAGGCTCTTGAATCCCAAAAATCTGTGTCAAATTAAACATGACCGCATATTTAGAAAAAATGATACATTAAGGCTGAAGATTACAGCATGAAAACTTTAACCTTTGACCTTTAAATTCATCAGGGAATAATCGCAGAATGACGACAGTCTCATCTACTTCTACTTCTGCTCGGATTGGCGGAGTGGTAGAACAATTTGTATGGCATAGGGAAGACCAAGATTTTCGCATAGTTTATGAATCTTTAGGTCAAGGTTCCCCGGTATTACTTTTTCCTGCATTTAGTACTGTTTCTATGCGTTCGGAAATGAGCGGAATTGCGAAGCGGCTCTCTTCTGAATATAAAGCAGTCGCGGTTGATTTTCCGGGTTTTGGAGATTCTGGTCGTCCTAAAGCCGATTATGGTCCCGCTTTATACAGAGATTTTATAGAAGATTTTGTATTAACTACTTTTGAAAAAAAGCCGATTTCTGTAATAGCCGCAGGTCATAGTGCGCCTTATGTTTTGTGGTTGGCTAGCAAATACCCTAACGTATTTTCTCGGATTGTTTTGGTAGCACCAACTTGGCGCGGGCCCCCTTCGCTGTGATGGGGGTTAATGGAATATTAAGAAATTTGATTAAGCAGCTAGTAAGATTACCAATTATCGGTCAAATCCTTTATAAGCTGAATACTTTACCATCGTTTTTAAAGTTCATGTATCGTCGTCACGTTTACGTTGATGCTGAAAAATTAACTCCTGACTTTATTCAGGATAAATGGGAAAGTACGCAGCAATCTGGAGGAAGATTTGCTCCCGCAGCGTTTGTAACTGGCTGTCTCGATCTTGTAAAAAGAAGAAGCGATTTATTAGGATTGGTGAGGAATGTATCGGTACCAATTATGGTAGCGATTAGCAAATCTTGCCCTAGATCGTCGCGGCAAGAAATGGAGGCGATCGCCAATTTGCCAAGAGTTGAAAGCGTGTTACTTGAAGGTTCCTTGGGAATGCATGAGGAATATCCAGACAGAATAGTGGAAGCAATATTGCCTTTTTTGGAAGCTACCGTGACTTCTTAAGGTTCGTGGTAAGCGATTTATCGCTCATGTAAGAGAAGGCAGCATTTACTACGAACTTTATATTTTTTTATTTTTGTACTGATTTAATTCTTTGATAAATGACTATTTATTAAAGCAATGGAGACGTAGCACTGCTACGTCTCTACAGCATTTTGGTTATGTAGCTAGCAAATTTTATACATTGGTTAAAGTAGCATCGATTTTTTTTGTATATTATTTGTGTCTGTAAAACATTTATTCAATAAGCATCTGAGATATATATGGTTAGTACAGCAACAAGCGTAATTCCTGTAACAGTTTTGACTGGATACTTAGGAGCAGGTAAGACAACTTTGTTAAATCGCATTCTTACTTACGAGCATGGTAAGAAGGTGGCGGTGATAGTTAATGAGTTTGGGGAAGTAGGTATTGATAATCAGTTGGTTATCGATACTGATGAAGAAATTTTTGAGATGAATAACGGCTGCATTTGCTGCACCGTGCGTGGAGACTTGATGCGGATTATCGGTAATTTGATGAAGCGCCGCGACAAATTTGACCATTTAGTTATTGAAACTACTGGTTTAGCCGATCCAGCGCCAGTGATTCAAACGTTCTTCGTCGATGAAGATATGCGCGAACAATTGCTACTTGATGCTGTTGTTACCGTCGTTGATGCCAAGCATATTTGGCAACATTGGGATGCAGAAGAAGCCCAAGAACAAATTGCATTCGCTGACGTAATTTTGATTAATAAAACAGATTTGGTTACGAAAGAGCAGTTGGAAGAATTAGAAAATCGGATTCGGGGAATGAACGCGATCGCAAAAATTCATCATACCCAAGATGCGAAGTTGGAAATGGATGCTTTGCTTGGCGTAAAAGCGTTTGACTTAAATCGTGCGTTGGAAATCGATCCAGAATTTTTGGGTGAAGACGCTCACGAACATGATGAAAGCGTTTATTCGGTTGCCTTGGTAGAAGAAAATGCCCTTGATGGTGATAAGTTGGACAAATGGTTAGGCAATTTATTGCAAACTCAAGGCCCCGATATTTTCCGCACCAAAGGAATTTTAAACATCGCAGGTGATGAAAACCGCTTTGTTTTTCAAGGCGTGCATATGTTATTAGATGGTAGAGCAGATCGACCTTGGAAGGAAAACGAAACCCGTAAAAATGAACTTGTGTTTATTGGGCGTAATCTTGATGAAGTGAAGTTGAGAGAAGAGTTTAAGGCTTGTGTAGCTTAGAGGGGGAAGAGTGGGAAGAGGAGCCAGTGCGTTGCGGGGGTTCCCCCCGTTGTAGCAACTGGCGTGGGGTAGAGGGGGAAGAGGAGCCAGTGCGTTGCGGGGGTTCCCCCCGTTGTAGCAACTGGCGTGGGGTAGATGGGGTAGATAATTATTAACTCTTAACTCTTCACTCCTAACTCTTAACTCCTAACTCCTAACTACCAACTTTTAACCTTTAACCTTTGACCTTTAACCTTTAACCTGTTTCCCATGAGCCAATCTACCGTCAACTCACAAGAATTTTCACTGTTATCATCGCAAACTCTTTCAGATTACGTTACCGCTGTTGCTTTCTCGCCTGAAGGGGATATTTTAGCTGCGTCTTCTGCTGCTGGAGAAGTTGTATTTCTGCAAAATGACGAAGAATTAAAAATTTTGCAATCTGGCAATGGTGAGTCTGTAGATTGCGTTACTTTTTCCTCTGATGGTCAATTTTTAGCTGCTGCCGGACAAAATGGACAAGTTAAAATCTGGCAGGGAAAAGAGTTAATTGCAACTTTGGAAAATTCTGCTTGGGTTGATAAATTGGCTTGGAGTCCCTAAATGCAATCATTTGGCTTTTAGTTTAGGGCGTAAGGTACAAGTTTGGGATGCTGATTCTCGTAATTTCATTGTTAGTTTAGATTTTGATAATTCTTCCGCTTTGGGTATCGATTGGCGAAACGATGGCAATTATCTTGCTGTAGGGGGACATCGTGGAGTTAAAGTTTGGCATACTCAAAATTGGAATGACGAACCATATATTTTAGATATTCCTTCCACAAGTTTAGCAATGGCTTGGTCTGCTGATGGAAGATATCTTGCTTCCGGTAACATGGACAAAACTATTGCGGTTGTAGAAAGTGAATTATTACTTTCGGGAGATGATCCGCAACCGTGGATTATGCATGGTTTTCCTGGTAAAATTCGTCAAGTTGCATGGTCAGAAATAAATTCCGATACAGGTGCGCCTTTGCTTGCTTGTTCTAGCATTGACGGTATTGTGCTATGGGAAAAGCAAGCTGGTGAAGATTCCGATTGGGAAGGGGCTGTTTTAACAAATCACGCAGGTATTATTCAAGCGATCGGTTTTGCACCTAATAGTTTTTTACTCGCTTCTGCTGCTAGCGACGGTTGGTTATGTTTGTGGCAAGATGCTCAAGAAGTCTCGCAAATTATTACAGGTGTTTCCGATGGTTTTACCTGCATGAATTGGCATCCTCAAGCTAATAAAATTGCTGCTGGTGGGGAGAATGGTGAATTGTTGATTTGGGGAAAGGTTTTACAAAAGAGGGAACAAAATCATTAACTTTTAATTCCTCACTTTTAACTGCTTAATCTTTGAATCCAAAATTGCATTACCTGCCAAGTCAGCATTTATCAAGATATCATGGGTTTAAGTGACTCAATCTACACCATATAAACTATATAAATTATGATAATCACGAAACTTGCTTTATTTGCATTACCAGTACTTGTTGCTTCGATGTTGTTTGTAGCAAATCCCGCAGCAGCATTTCCGGTTGATTCTGCATCTACAACACATATCAATTCAACATCGGTACAAGCAGTTGAAGGGTTGGCAACATTAAATCAGGTGGATAATTCTAATCCTATTATTGACCATCTTGGTTGCAATTGTGCTTATTGTGCTGGGGCTGAGTCGCCACTACAAGGTAAATTACCATTTTGAAATATTTTGTAATATAGCATATACATTTTAATACTTTTTAAAGCTCGTGCAGACGGGCTTTTTTTTGTGTTTGTATAATTTTATAATTTGAATTTTAAGCGTAATACTTTTTTATTTTATTCTTACTGCCTTCCCGCTCTATAATTATCTATCTCTCTTTATCTCTTTCCTCTGCGCTCTCTGCGCGCCACTTGCCTGACTGTCGGGGAACCCCTCCGGGTTCAACACTTTGATGGCAGCCGGGGAACCCTTCCACCGCAAGTGTTTCACCGCCCAACGCAGTGGCTTGTCAAGCATCGGTTTTTTATCTCCGTAATCTTCTGCCGGGAAGAAAGTTTATAAATGTATTACAGATCATTTAGGATTGCGATCTTATATTCTATTCTTCTATTCTAACTATTCTCAAAAACTATATTATATACAGCTAAAGTTAATCGATAAACACAAACAAATAAGACATTTTGTCATACATCAATAAAAATAATTGATACACTTGATGTCATGATTTACAACCAAGAAAAATAAATTTTATTACCAAAAATAATTAGAATATTTGTTGCAATATTACTTTTAATTAACGTAACGATAAATACCTTCTTAATGATATGATTGTTTGCGGCAATCATTTGTAAACTATTTGACTCAAGAGAGAAAAGCCTGCATGACACCACAAGCTATTGCAAATCCTCCACAGCAAGATTTTGCTACTAATTCTAATAAATCATTATCTGTTGTAATTGAAGGGGAAAAAGCTACATCTGTTAATCAACTTCCTCAATCTTGGCAAGATATTTTTACGGGTAAATCTAATACGAAACTTTCTAACGCTGAAGATTATGTGAAAATGGCGCAGCTATTTCTTCACAAGATGTCTCGTGGTGATGTAGATTTATTCAATGAATCGGAACATTTACAGCACTTAAAGCCTGCTTTTTGTGAAATCTTTGGTAGTTTAGCTTGGCAAGCTCTTGAGTTTTACGGCAAAGATTTTGATGTAGATAGATATCCTAATTTTGACTCAGTTGAAAAAGAACTTTCTCCAGAAGATGAAGAGTATACCGAGCGCAAACAAATTGTAGAAATTGGTAAAGCTTTGTTTGCAGAGTTTGGTTACGATTTACCAGCTTCTTTTTATCACGTACATTTAGCCCCGGCTTATAGAGAAGAAGTTTCGGAAATTCGTCCCTTAAGATTTTCTGAAGAAGATAAAAATAATGCTCGTGCTTGGGATGCTTCTTTACACGGACAAAAAGTATTTCCGATTCAGTTGATGGTACAAAGTATTTCTTCTAAACACGGGTTTTTTCAAGAACATGGTTGTGGTTGTAATCACGCTATGGCTAGAGTAGGTTCTACCGATACTTCTTTTAATTATCAAATCCGTCCAGAAATGCGTAATACCTGGATTCGCGACTTTATTTGGACTGTTTGGTATGAGTATGCTTTCTTTAAGTTTACGCCAGTAACTCGTTTTTTAGTTGATTAAAAAGATACGTAGATATCTAATTTGGAATTGTTATTAGTTGGTTAAGATGTTTAAGCTTTCTTAACCGGCTTTTATCTTTGAAAAAAAGAATCAGGTTTAAGTTAAAGGGCTAAAGCCCTTACTACGAACGAACCTATTTTTTATCTATTTATTTAGTTAATTAACTGCTAATTCCATGCATTAATATTTTGAGATGTTATGATTTGTTGGAAATTAGTTTTCAAATGGTAGGAGTCTTAGTATGGGTAATCCGTCACCACCAAGTTATCCGAGTAAACCGAAAATGCTGCAAAGTCTGTTTTCGGAAGCATATAAAACCGCGAAACAGGGATTATGTGGAGATAGAGTTCTCGCTGAAGATAGTAAAGTAAAAAAAAGATTAGAAATTTGTGCCAATTGTGAAAAATATGATGCTGAAGCCAAGCGTTGTACTTTATGCGGATGTTTTATGTTGGTAAAGGCAAATATTGAAACTTCCGAATGTCCGGATGGTAAGTGGTAGGCTCGTATTATTGGCGATAATTTTATGGTTGTTAAATCTCTCGTTGAGTATCCCAATCCTTTGTTAAGAGAAGTATCAACTAAAGTTGATGTTTTTGATTCAGATTTGCAAGTTTTGGTTAAAGATTTAATTGATACAATGCTTGCTGAAGATTCGATGGGATTAGCTGCACCTCAGATTGGCAAGTTGAAACGAGTATTTGTTTTAAATCAGAAACGTGTTGCAGGTGACAAAAGTAAAAATTATCAATCTGAAGATATATTGTGTATTGTTAATCCTGAAATAGAATTGCAAGAGAATTTAATTGATTCAAGTGAAGGATGTTTGAGCTTTCCAGGAAGAAGAGAAACTGTAAAACGTTTTAATAAAATAAGCATAAAAGCTTTTGATCGAGAAAATCAAGCTTTTACTCTTGCTGGTGACGGGATGTTATCGATTCTTATTCAGCATGAAATCGATCATTTGAATGGGATTCTTTTTATTGATAATTGATAATTGATAATTGATAATTACTTAATTAATTGGTCGTTTTTGTTGAAAAACTGATGGGAAAGGGCTTTAGTCAGCAATATTGTTGTTAATAGGTTGCTAAGTGCCACCATAAACATAAGTAGAATTTGATAGGATGCTGCTTCTGATGCGGTTTGGAAGGGATTTTTGTCGTAATCAACACCGCTTATTATTAATCCACTCATAAATCCGGGTATTGTTATCATTCCGATTATCATCATTTGATTGATGGTGGGAATTAAGCCAGCACGGATGGAATCTTTTTTATACTGCTGAATTGCTTGTTGCGGAGTTGCACCCAAACTCAGGTGAGTTTCTATTTCTGTATGACTTGCATTGATTGTGCTAACAAAACGTTCTCCTGCGATCGCGGCGGCGTTCATGGCACTACCTAATACAAATCCGGCTAGGGGAATTACGTATTGTGCCTGGAATAATCTATCGGGTTGAATTATCAGAAAATTTGCATAAATCAAGGTGAATGCCGTACTCAAAAACATTGAAACCCACACCAAAGGAAAAATTCCGGGCATTTTCTGAGTAATCCGATTTTTGGCGACAATCGCTGCAAGAGTTAGCATTACTGCTAAAATCGCTAAAACTGCCCAAAAATTATCTAAAGCGAGAATGAAGTCTAAAATATATCCCAACACCACCAACTGTAAGATTGTTCTGACGGTGGCGAGAGCTAAATTTAATTCCAGTCCGATTTTCTGCCAAAAAGATAAACCGATGGCTATAACCATTAATCCCGAAGCAATACCCAAGTCTAAGAAATCTAGTTCTATCAGTTCTGACATCTGAATTTTTGATTAAAATTACTATTTATTTTGCTACTAATACCATTTCTTTATAAAGATGCGCTTAATTTAGCCCACGCAGGTGGGCTTTGTTCGAGTAGCCCTACTCTTCCAGAGTGAGGGCGATTTAGCGCAGCCTCATACAAAATTGCGACTAAGCTGTTACGCACTTAATTTGTATAGTACTAGCGGGCTGTTCGGCCAGCACTACAATAATTCCAAATTTTTTTTAAATACAACTTAGCTGCACATCAGCTTATCTATAGACTTTTAGACTCTACTAAGCAGAAGTAAATTAAGACAGGCTGCTACTTGACGAAATTAAAATCTAAGTATTTTTTCTCGGATTAAGCCAGTTACCTGGCGTATCAATATACGAAGTCAAACATTTTAGACAATAGCAAAACCTAGATGTTATATTGCCGATAATTAAGTGAAACTCTTGTTAATTGAGTATTATGGGCGACAGTCCTAAGCGGCAAATACGATTAAAAATTTAACAAGTCCCGAAGGCACTATCATCTACATTCATATAACAAAAAAAGCTCATGATACAAAGTGTAAGTTCTATTCCTGCTTTTGATAATAAACAGCAATATTCTACTATCGCCACAGAGGTGAGTGAAGCTGTTTTAGAAGTTCTATCTTCGGGACGTTATATTGGTGGCCCTTTAGTGGAACAGTTGGAGCAAAAGCTTGCTGCTTATACAAATGTCAATGAATGCGTAGCTTGTAATTCAGGTACGGATGCACTTTACTTAGCTTTAAGAGCCTACGATATTGGTGGGGGAGATGAGGTAATTACGACACCTTTTACTTTCGTGGCTACCTGTGAAACGATCAGCGCAGTAGGTGCAAAGCCGGTATTCGTCGATATTGATGCTTCTACTTACAATTTGGATTTGCAGCAAGTTGCAGCAGCCATAACACCTAATACCAAAGCTATTATTCCAGTTCATTTATTTGGACAACCCGTTAACATGACAGCGTTGATGGAATTAGCTTCAGCCAAAAATTTAATAGTAATAGAAGATTGCGCTCAGTCTACAGGAGCGGTTTGGGATAAACAAAAAGTAGGAAGCATCGGAGATATTGGTTGCTTCAGCTTTTACCCCACCAAGAATTTAGGTGGATGTGGCGATGGTGGTGCAATTACCATCAATGATGCAGAAATTGCTCAAAAAATCCGAGTATTAAAAGATCACGGGCAGAAAACTAAATATCACTACGAAGAAATTGGTGTAAATAGCAGATTAGATTCGATTCAAGCAGCTATCTTGCTAATTAAATTACGTTATTTAGATTCTTGGAATACTTTAAGACAGAAAATAGCCGCTCGCTATCACCAATCACTCAAGCACATTCCCAGCATTATGGTTCCTCAACAATTATCTGGAGGAGCGGGAGTATGGAATCAATACACCATTAGCGTATTGGATGGGAAAAGAGATTTATTACAAAATCGCTTAAAAGAAATGGGTGTAAATACATCAATTTACTATCCTCGCCCCCTACATTTACAGCCAGTTTATCAAAGCTTGGGTTATCATCCCGGACAATTACCAGTAGCAGAGCAAGCTTGCAACCAAGTTTTATCTTTACCCATGTTCCCAGAGCTTAGTGAAGAACAGCAAGATCGGGTGGTTTATAGTATTAAAGAAATTATGGGTTAAACAATGTAGAGACGTAGCATTGCTACGTCTCCCCGTGTTTTGAATTGTGACGAAAATTCCTAATTCCTAATTCCTAATTCCTAATTCTAAATTCTAAATTCTAAATTATTAATTCCTAACTCCTAATTCCTAACTGAATAAAAGACGTAGCAATGCTACGTCTCTACACCTTTTAATTCCTAACTTTCTCTGCCGTTGTAATCGCTTCAACCAAACCGCGTACAGCAGCAATCATCGCTACTTCACTATTAAGCTGGTTAATTGCCGAACCTACTCCGACACCAGCAGCACCACTGGCGATCGCTAAGGGTGCGGTGACGTTGGAAATTCCGGAAGCGCAAAGTACGGGAACGGATACAGCGCGAGAGATTTCGTAAGCTGCTGCTAAGGTGGGAGATGCTTTTTCGATTAATCCTAAAGTACCTGCATTTTGAGGTTTGCTGCTGGTACCGCCTTCGGTTTGAATAATATCTGCACCCGATGCTACTAATTCTTCTGCTAACTGTACCTGTTTGTCTAAAGTAAGGATATGGGGAACGGTAACAGAAAGGGTGATTCGGGGAAGTAAAGCGCGGGTTTGTTTTGTTAATGCTAAAACTTCTTCGGCTTCAAATCTGATTCCTTGAGTGTAGAAACTATCAAAGTTACCTATTTCAATTAAATCGGCACCAGCTGCAACAGCTTTAAGAAACTTTTCGGGTTCTACTGCCGAAACACAAATCGGTAAATCGGTCAATTCTTTCGCCATTTTTACCAAATCGGCATCGGCAGCGATATCAAGAAAAGTTGCACCACCGTGATGTGCTGCTTTGACGGTTGCAGCAACGCGGTTGGTATCAAAATTGTTCAAGCCACTGATGACTTTAAGGACGCGGCGATCGGTAAATGCACGTTCTAACGTAGAGTTCATAATCATAAAAAAATGTGTGATGCTGGGCAAATATGAATTATTTTACCTTCACTGCGTTATTTTAGACCTAAAGAACAAATTTTCCTATACCCAAATTTTAAAATTATTCTTCTTGATTCGTAAAATCAACTTGTTCGTAAAGCTCGCTAAGTTGAATTTGCAAGTCAATTGTTTGCAGCGATAAAGTTTTTTCTTTTCCTTCTAATTCTGTTAATAACCATTTATTTTCGGCAGTTTTAACGTACTGCATAACATAATAGTTATACTGGTCTATTAAAATATATTCTTTAAATTCTGGAATCGAGCGATAATATAAAAATTTATCTCCTTGGTCATAATTCTTAGTAGATTTTGATAATACTTCAGCTATTAAAGAAGGATTCATCACCGTGGTTGTATTAGTTCCTGTATAAACAGGTTCTCCCTCAATTAGCATTACCTATTTGATAAGTATGTTGACGATATCTTGGTATCCATAATCTCACATCTGACATATAAACATCATATTTTTGACCTCTAAGGGTAATTTTTAATGATGCTGCAAGATTTAATGTAATTTTATTATGATTGGTGGTGCCACCTATAATTGGGACAATTTCCCCGTCGCGATATTCGCCTCTAAATTCGGTATTTTCTTCAAGTTCTAAATATTGTTCGGGTGTATAAAAATTTTTTTTAATTTCTAACTGCATCACGGTACTATTTGTTTGTTATCTACTAAACTATTATGGCGTATGCGATTTTTCAAAGCAAAGGATATCAAACCGGAATCTTAATGACAAATTTAGCGCCATTTCCCGGTGAAGAAATACATTCTAAAGTTCCCCCGTGTTTTTCTGTCACGATTTGATAACTAATTGATAATCCCAAACCAGTACCTTTGCCTTCTATCTTAGTAGTGAAGAAAGCATCAAATAACTTCGGTTTTGCTTGTAAAGGAATTCCCGTTCCATTATCTGCAATGATTACAATTGCCCAGTTATCATCGGCTGCGGTTGTAATTATAATTGTGTTGGGATTTTGCTCTATTTCTTCATATATTTTATCTTGATTTGATTCTTCTAAAGCATCGATAGCGTTAGAAATTAAATTCATAAATACTTGATTTATTTGACCGTAATAGCATTCAACTAAAGGTAAATCGGCGTAGTTTTTGACTATTTTTATTTCTGGACGTTCGGGTTTTGCTTTGAGACGATGAGATAAAATCATCAAGGTAGTATCGATACCTTCATGTAAGTTTACTGCTTTCTTTTCATCGGAGTTTGTACGCGAATAATTACGTAATGAAAGCATAATATCCTTGATGCGATCTGTTCCTAACTTCATCGAAGAAATCATTTTAGGCAAATCTTCGAGTAAGTATTCTAAGTCAATCGCTTCAATTTCTTCTTCGATGACATCTCCAGGGGAAGGAAATTCTTTTCGATATAAATTTAGTAAGTAAATCAGGTCTTTTAAATATTCTTTTGCATGGGATAAATTACCAGCAATGAAACCAACGGGATTGTTTACTTCATGTGCTACACCAGCAACCAATTGTCCGAGTTGGGAAATTTTTTCAGTTTGTATAAGTTGCGATTGAGTCGATTGTAATTTAATTAAAGTTTGCTCTAATTCTTGCGTGCGCTGTTTTAAAATGTTTTCAGTTTGTTTCCTTCGGCTAATATCTCGCACAATTGTCAATGCATGAGGTTTGCCATTATAAATATAAGATGTGGCTTTGATCTCAATATCAAATAAAGTACCATTTTTCTGAATACAAGTAGCTTGGCAATAAAATTCTTTACCAGCTTGCACGGTTGAAAGAAACTCGCTAAATAAATGAAGAGAGTTAGCATGAATATAATCAGAGGAACTTAAATTCATGAATTCTTCACTGGAATAACCATACATCTGACACAATGTCGGATTTACAGCAATAGGTTTACCAGTTTCTAAATCAAATATCGATAGTCCATCATTTACAGTTTCAAAAATGCTGCGGTATTGTTCTTCTTTTTGCTGTAAAGCTTTTTCTATGCTTTTACGTTTAATCGCAACAGCAATTTCTCCCGCAATGAAACTTAATACATTAAGGGCACTTTGATTTAATGGCTGTTTAGAAAACATTGCGACTACACCCATAAGTTCCGAATCAGCAATCAAAGGATATCCAGCAAAAGCTACCATTCCTTCACGAATAGCCCATTCTTTATTGCTTACTCTTTCATCGGTTTGAACAGTATTAGTAATATGAGGTTTACGCTCTTGAGCTATTAAGCCAATTTTGAATTTACCTACAGGAATGCTGCCGTGTGCGCCATCAATATGCGTATAGATTCCAGCACTGGATTCTAAATGTAATAATTTTTCTTGGGGATTATGAGTCCAAATTCTTGCAAATTCTACATTTAAGTAAGACGTTATTATTTCCGTGCATTTTTGCAGCATTTCTTGCAAATTTCTGGTTTTAGCTAGGGTTGAATCAATTTCACTTCTAAACTTAAGAATTCGTGATTTTTCTTCTTCGCTAGCAAATAAACGAGCATTTCTAATTGCAATAGCAACTTGAGAAGCAAGTATTTTGATAATTTCTAATTTGAACAGCGTAAATGCGTTTGTTTTTAGATTATTCTCTAAATAAACAATACCGATAAATTTGTGTTTAAAATTAACTGGAATGCATACAATAGATTTACACTTATGTTGCTTAATGTAAATATCATCATTGTAAATGGAATCTATTGCATTCGGAATTATGAGACTTTCTTGAAAATTGATAACATAGTTAATGATTTCTTGCGGTATATTAGAACACTCAGCTACTGGAATTGATTTGACTATTTCATTTTTCTCTTCGCTATTCTCAATCGCTTCTACAATCGCCTCTACAAAAAAAAATTTCTTCTTTTTCAGAATTAAACAACCTTTTTGAGCGCCAGCATTTTCTACAATAATATTTAGCACCCTGCAAGGTAAATTTTCTATATTAATTTCGCTTTGTATCGCTTCTGAAGCTTTTACGACTGTAGTTAAGTCAAAAAGTTGACTAGCGCTGTAGGAAAGCATCGATCCACCCCTTCAAATAGTATTGCCCATTATTTATAGTTCCCAGAATCAAAGCAGGAATCGACATCATTTTATTTAGATCGGTATTTTCAGTAATGTTTAAATACTTATAAATTCGATGATAATCTAAAATATCGAATTAATAATTTTAATAACATTCTTAGATCTTACGCAGTGAAACCAAAAATTAAGGTTTTAGGCTATAAGGAAAAGGGAACGGGGAACTCAACTCTTACAGCAGATTTCATTTAAGTGAGGTACACATCGTTTCTAGAGGAAGTAGTGAGTAGGGAGTAGGGAGTAGGGAAATGTACCTCATATACCTGCAAAGTGCTGTAACTACAGCGATTTTAAATATCTAAGTGCGGCGATTCCTAATTTTGATACAACTTTTTCTCTCAGAAGTGCCAGCTATTTGTTATTAGGCGATGAGTCGCGCTTAACAGCGTTCGCCTAATAGCGCGGTTCATTGCCACTTGTCCTATAGTTGCCTGTAGACTCGTATCATAAAAATAGATATAAAGTGTGATTTAGGATTACGGCATAATATGGGCAGTGTTTGGGAATTAGATTACTACTCGCGTCCGATTTTGGATGAGAATAAGAAGAAAGTTTGGGAAGTCTTGATTTGTGAAACTCATAAAGATATAAGCAGCAAGACTGATTCCTTGTTTCGCTATGCTAAATACTGCTCCAGCGCAACGGTAAACTCTGTATGGTTGCAAACGGCTTTGCAGGAAGCCATAGATAAAGCAGGAGAAACACCAGTCAAAATCCGCTTTTTCCGCCGTCAAATGAACAATATGATTACCAAAGCTTGCGAAGATATTGGTATTCCAGCGCAAGCGAGCCGTCGGACATTAGTGCTTAATCAATGGCTGGAACAGCGGATGGAAGAAGTTTATCCCCAAGAAGCTGGTTTTCAAGAAGGTTCAAGTCCCTCGGTACGATTGGATTCTCCTTTACCTCAGCGCTTACCCGATGCTTTAGAAGGAGAGCAATTACAATTTGTGACCTTGAGAGGTGCGGATTTTGCTGATATGCCAGAGTGGAATATTGATTTTGGTGAAGCTTTTCCCCTGGATTTAGTAGGAATTTCTGCTGAAACTAAGATACCTGGAGTTTTGATTTTTTCAAATCGAGCATTACCCATAGCTGCTTGGATGTCGGGTTTAGAATTAGCTTGGTTAAAGTTTGATACTTCCAAACAAGCAAGATTACTTCTAGAAACAGGTGCAACTGAAAGTTGGATTTTAGCAAATATCAAAAATCCTCAAATGCAAACAGAAGCAAAAAATTTTGAACAAGCCAAACAACAAGCTAACGGTGTTCATTTTATTGGAGTACAGTCAGATTCTAATTCGGAATCCTTTGCTGGGTTTTGGTTGCTAAGAGAGATTTGAGAAAATTGGGGGAGGGGAGAGGGGGGAGAGGGGGAAGAGGGGGAAGAGGGGGAAGAGGGGGAAGAGGGGGGAGAGGGGGAGAAATTAGTTCCTAACTCGCTACTTGCTACTTGCTACTCGCTACTCGCTACTTGCTACTCCTAACTCCCAACTCTCAACTCCTAATTCCTAACTGATCGCTGTTCACTGGTGACTGTTCACTGATATCCTTATTTCCTGTTGGCTAATAACTTAGCAACTAATCACTAACCACTAACCACTATCAACCGAAATGACTAATGATTTAGCGGAGCAACTGTTGGAAGTCGCTATGAAGGCTGGTGCGACTGAAGCAGAGGTTTATCAATCGCGATCGCTTTCTAAGCCGGTGTTTTTTGAAGCAAATCGTCTTAAACAACTTGAAAGCAATCAGAGTACGGGAACTGCATTACGGTTATGGTATCAAGGTCGTCCGGGACTTACTGTAGCAAATGGGGCCCTGCGGAAGCTGGGACAATGGTTGAACGGGCTATTGCTTTGAGTCAGTTAAATCAGCCCGAAGAAGCTAAATTAACTGGGTTATCTCAACTTGTTTATCCGAATTTGGGTGAAGATGTACCACCACAAAAGTTGGTGGAGTGGGGCAAGCAAACTATCGCTTTGATTCGCGATGTCTACCCCGATGCGATTTGTAATGGTGATTGGGAATGCGATGTTGAAACTACTCGATTGGTGAATACGAAAGGCTTGGATTCTCACTATACCGATACTACCCTTAGCTGTTATACTTCCGCAGAATGGGTACGGGGTGATGATTTTCTGAGCGTTGCTGACGGACAAACCGAAAGGGGAAAACTCAATCCAGATACATTAGCTCAGCAAATTTTACAGCGCTTGCATTGGGCACAATCAAATGTAGAAGCACCATCAAATAAAATTCCGGTTTTGTTCACTTCTAAAGCTGCTGATATGCTTTGGGGTACTTTGCAAGCTGCACTCAACGGTAAACGGGTGTTGGAAGGATCTTCCCCTTGGGCAGAACGTATTGATAAACCAGTGATTTCACCCGAACTTACACTTTATCAAGATCCTACCGCAGGGCCTTACAGTTGTCCCTTCGATGATGAAGGTACGCCCACCACAGATTTAGTTTTTATTGAAGACGGAATATTGCAAAATTTTTATTGCGATCGCGCTACGGGAAATCAGTTGGGAATGAATACTACGGGTAATGGTTTTCGCCCTAGTTTAAGTAGTTATCCGACTCCTGGCTTATTTAATTTTTTGATTAAACCAGGAAGTGGCAGCTTGCAAGAATTGATCGAAGGAATGAATGACGGTTTGATTGTAGACCAGATGCTCGGCGGGGGTGGAGAAATTTCTGGCGATTTTTCTATCAACATCGATTTGGGCTATCGCGTCCAAAATGGTCAAGTTACCGGACGCATCAAAGATACTATGGTATCGGGCAATATTTATACCGCACTAAAACAGTTAATTAAACTTGGTGGTGATGCTGATTGGAATGGCTCTTGCTATACTCCGTCTTTGATAGTTGATGGATTATCTAGTACTGGGAAAAGTAGTTCGTAGTAGCAGCCAAGGAGATTAAAGGGAGGGCAGGAAGTAGATTATTGGGGGTAAACATAGTTCTTAGTCGTGAAGCTGCTTTTTGAACAAAAAAATCTACAAATTATTCAAAGTTACAAATTATTAATCATTAGTCATTTACTGACTATTTCTATTTACAAAATAAGACAATGTTAAGTAGGTTGGCGTTGAAAATTGTAATTAGGACAAGGGAATGGGGAATAGGAATAAGGGTTTTTACTCAATTTACTTTTTGTTATATAGCTGAGTTTATTTGTGCCGACTTACTTAGTTTATATTGCTATTGTGAAAATGTATAAAGAGCGTCTTTATTCATAGTTTTATTTGATAAATTTTTATTTATTGCCCGATAATTGATGATTGTTATAACTTATTATAGATAATACTTCTTGTTTTACCGATAAATAAGAAAAAACAAGCAACAATAGCTATATAAACTTAATAAATATATAGGACTTACGCACTTAAATATTTAAAATTGCTGTAATTCGCTGTTCCCCGTTCCCTTTTTCCTGTAGCCCAAAACCTCGATTCTTGGTTTCACTGCGTAAGTCCTAATATATTTCTTTGAAAATTGTGAATTAGCAATGCCCAATTCCCAATGCTCAATTCCCAATTTCTAATCTACTATTTCGCAATATGTTTCTCAATAAATACTTTCGTAATTTTTGGCAGCCTAGAAAAGGTTTAGCAATTGCAGAAGCTTGCGTTATAGGAGTAGTTGCGGCTTTATCGGCGATATTCCTGAGAGCTAGTTCGGGATGGTTAGGAACGTTTCGAGTCAGCACTTCCTACGCAATACCGGCGTTTTTAGCTTTACCTTTGATTGGTGCTAGCTTTGGTTTTGTCGCTGGTTTTTTGGTCGATAGGTTTGCACCAGAGGCTTCTGGTAGCGGTGTTCCTCAAGTAAAGGCATCTCTGGCTAATATTCCCATCAGATTATCTTGGCGGGTAGCGGCTGTAAAATTAGTTAGCGCTGTTTTGACATTGGGTTCGGGTATGACTTTGGGAAGACAGGGACCTACCGTTCATGTCGGTGCAGCTTTAGCCGCAGGAATGAGTCGGGTATTTCCAACTTCCCCAGACCACCGAAGACAAATGATCGCTGCGGGTGCCGGTGCGGGATTGGCAGCGGCTTTCAATGCTCCAATTACGGGTATATTATTCGTTGTAGAAGAATTACTCCAAGATTTATCGGGATTGACTTTAGGAACTGCTATTATCGCTTCATTTATTGGTGGGGTAGTTTCGCGACTGTTAGGTGGTAGAAGTTTACAACTAAATTTAGAATTAATTGAATCAAAAAGCAGTTTTATAATTACAGAACTTCCTTTTTACCTGTTTTTAGGTATTTCAGCAGGTTTGCTCGCTGCATTATTCAGAAAAGGGTTACTTTTAAGCCTTAGCTATTATCGGAAACTGGGGGTAGGTTTACCCTTAAGATTGGCTTTAGCTGGCTTGATTTCTGGTATTGCGATCGCGATGCTACCTGAAGAATTTCGCAATAATACTGGTTTGCGACTATTTATTATTGATGGTACACCAAGCGTTTACCGAGTTGCGCTAATATTTGTAGCTCAATTTATTCTTACATTAGTAGCATTCGGATCGGGAGCGCCGGGAGGGTTATTCGCTCCCAGTCTTATTTTAGGTTCTTGTTTAGGATACTTGGTTGGCGTTGTCGAATTTAATATTTTGGGTGAAAGTTCGCCTAATACATACGCCTTGGTGGGAATGGGAGCATTTTTTAGTGGTGTTTCTAAAGTACCCATCACCGCAATTATGATTATTTTTGAGATCACTACAGATTTCAATCTGGTGTTACCATTAATGATTGGTTCTGTAACGTCTTATCTAGTTGCCGATAAATTGATACCGGGTTCGCTGTATGCCAAACTTTTACAACTCAACGGTATTGATATTGATACTCAAACTTCTATCGATGGCAGAATCACTCAATTAACCGCCAATGAAGTCATGCAGCGTCGAGTAGAAACCCTGCAATCTCAAATGACTGTAGATGAAGCTATACAAGCATTTTCTCACTCTACCCAAGGCGGTTTTCCTGTATTAGAAGATAATAAGCTAGTGGGAATTGTTACCCAAAGCGATTTGATGAAAATACGGGAAGGCAAGTTATCTAGAGATGCACCTGTAAAGGAAATTATGACATTGCATCCCGTAACTATTACTACCAAATATAATTTAAGCAACGTACTGTACTTATTAGATAGACATCAAATTAGCCGCCTACCAGTTTTAGAAGGGCGTAGAGTCGTAGGAATGATTAGTCGGGGAGATATTATTCGAGCCGAAGCCAACTATCTTAATTGCAAAAGCTTTCCAAACCAGCCGAAAATCAAACCTTCCTACACCGTATATCAAACTCAGTCACCGAGTGTTGGGCGAGGAAGATTATTAGTTTTAGTAGCCAATCCCGAAACCGCAGACACGCTGTTGCAGATGGCAGCACTAATCGCGAAATACAACCGCTACGAAATTGAATGTTTGCAGGTAATTACCATTTCTCGTCATAATAATCCAGTAGAAACTCCCGTGAAAACTTCACCAAGTCGGCAGCTGCTGTTATCTGCGGAAATTATGGGTAAAAAATGGAAAATCCCGGTGCATACGCAAATTAAAGTTGCTCATGAGGTCGCAAGTGCAACATTAGATGTAATCAAAGAGCGGCATATAGATACAGTTTTAATGGGGTGGAAAGGTAGTACAAATACTCCCGGCCGCATTTTTGGTCATGCTGTAGATACTATAATTCGTCAAGCTACCTGTGAGTTGCTGCTGGTAAGGCTGGGAAATTCTCCTAACCCCGTCAATTTTCACCGTTGTTTAGTCCCAATGGCTGGTGGCCCCAACTCAAAAATTGCCCTGAAATTACTACCACCTTTAGTTACTTTTAACAAAAAATTAGAAATTCGTCTGACACAAGTTTTTTCTCCATCGAAAAGCCAAACGGATACCAAAGGATTGGAAGCAGCCAAGCGTCTGCTTGTTAATCGATACAAGCTATCTAATAAAGTAGAAGCGATTCCAATTGAAGCTGCTTCCGTATCTGAAGGAGTGATTAATTTAGTCAAAAGCGAAGGTTTCGATCTAGTCGTTCTGGGTGCTTCTCGTGAAGGAATGTTACAGCAAGCTATTAACGGCAATATTCCAGAAGCAATTGCATCCGGCGTTGATTGTACTGTGATTTTAGTTCGGGGGATGAGTAGTGAGTAGGGAACAGCAATCAGTTAGCAATTATCAATTTAAGAGTTTGCCCTCTAGTTGCCTATGTGACAGAGCTTTCGGATTTCGAGATGATATTCTGATAGGAAATTATTTAAAATAAGTATTAAAACTTGCATTTGTGCATAAGTTAAAATTGGAATTCACTATTCTAATATGGTAGCTAAATAATACTGCTATTCTGGAAACATTAAGCAGATTTAAACCTGTTGTCGCGAATCCGCATGAACAAACGTGAAGAATTGCAAAAACTCGTCGATTTTCTAGAGGAGAAGATATTGCACTTACGGATGGCTAAGGTTACTGAAACCGATGCTTTAGCTATATTTAAAGCGGAAAAGCAGATTGAGGAAGCAGAAGCGGAACGGGATAGCATTAAACAAGAGATTGAAAATCAAAACACTTCAGCGAATAGTCGCAATTTATACAATGCTTTATTAAAACTTGGCTATCGCGAACAAGTACTGTTGTTCATAAAATTTCTCAAAAAACAATCCATAGCAACATTTCTGCTCCACGGCTCACCAGATTATGGACAGCGTTGGTTACTGAATCGATTAATTACTCAACATATTCACCATGGTGCTACGGGTAAGTTGGTGCGAGTTCAACTCAACCGCATCGCACGCAGAAGCGATATTACTGCTTTATGGCGAGAATTAGGAGGTAGAGTGGGTTCAATTGGAACAAAACCTACACCCTCAGAGGTTGTTGAGCAAGTTTATAGGTGGTGGCAAACTCAAAATGTGATTTTGGTGTTTCACGATGTCGATTGTATGCCGCAGGAGTATTTACAGGAATTAATTCAGGAGTTTTGGCTACCATTGGCAAATCAAGCACGAAAGGTTGTTTCTGAATACCAGCTACTGATGTTTTTGGTAGATTATGAAGGTTTTATTGGTACCCAGAACACCTTGTTTGTGGAAAAATTAGAACCTACTTGGGAACCGAAAATTCCGATTAAATTACCATCGATTACTCAATTTTGCGATCGCACTTTAAATGAGTGGATTGAGACGGTAGAAATTGAATTTGATACCTTGCCTCTTATAGAAGCGATCAATAATACTGAAGATCAATTAGTCAAGGAAATATTAGACAATAGTGAAAATGGTGTTCCAGAACTAGCAATGTTAGAAATTTGTCACCTATGTGGCTGTAATTGGTATGAAGAGAAAGACAGATGGCTCAAACACTGAGTAACAATCAACTTGAATATACAGGCAAAGTGCAGCCCCAGTGGGGTGAACGAGATGGCAACGGACAATTATTATATCCTTATTTACCTTATGAGGAACTCGTAGAAGCTGTAAACTTGGCTATCTATTTAGAAAGACCACTTTTACTCAAAGGGGAACCCGGATGTGGTAAAACTCGTTTGGCTACTGCTGTGGCTTATGAATTGGGTTTACCACTTGAGGCTTGGTATATCAAATCTACCACTCAAGCAAAAGATGGTTTGTATAACTATGATGCGGTGACTCGCTTGCGAGATGCCCAACTTGCTGCCGCAGGTAGAATAATTAAAGATGAGGATATTCCCCGGATTAGCGATTCCGCTACATACGTGAAATGGGGGCCATTAGGACGTGCTTTTCAGAACAGCCAGCGCACGGTGGTATTGATTGATGAAATTGATAAGGCTGACATTGACTTTCCGAATGATTTGTTATTGGAACTCGATCAACAAAAGTTTATTGTTGATGAAACAGGAGAAGAAATTACAGCTAAGGCAGCACCAATAGTTTTTATTACCAGTAACGATGAAAAAGATTTACCAGATGCTTTTTTAAGAAGGTGTTTGTTTCACTACGTAGAATTTCCCACTCCCGAACGGTTAATAGAAATTATTAATTCTCATTTTCCCAATTCTCAGCAGCAGTTAGTAGCTAAAGCCGTAATTCGGTTTTTGAAGTTGCGGGATGAAATGGGGAAAGATAAGGGGGAAGCGGGGAAGAAGGTTAGTACCAGTGAATTAATTGATTGGTTTCGGGTTTTAAAACGGTATCCAGAAGACGAGGTTTTGAAGAAACTTGAAGGGAAATTACCTTATGCTGGGGTGTTGTTGAAGAGTTGGCAAGACCATGTACGGTATTTGAGGAAATCTTAAATGATGCCTTGTTCGTCATTGCGAGTAGAACGAAGTGAAACGAAGCAATCCCAGCCCTTGCGATTGCTTCGCACAGCGAACAATGAAATATACATATTGTGTGTAATTTACCAGATGCCATATGAGTGGCTGTGGAAATTGGTGGAGGAAGTGTAAGAGTTATGAACACAAACGAACTGCCCCTCCAAGAACTCTTCACCAAATTAAGGGAAGCAGGTTTACCGCTCGGGATTGATGAGTATCAGTTAGTTTTGCGATCTTTGCAAGCAGGGTTTGGTGTTGCTGACAAAGCTGCTTTGAAACGTTTGTGTCAAACTTTATGGGCTAAATCTGCTGAGGAAAAGTCTATCTTGGATTATCACTTTGAACAAGTGATGGTTAACGATGCAGCTGGGGTTGCATCAGAAACAGATAATCAAACTATTAATAAATTTCGTATTGTTCCTCTGGTAATTTTGGGAATATTAGCAGGTGGAATTATTTTTGGTGTTAGAGTCAGCCACAAACCACGAACTACACAAACAATCTCAACACCAACCCCAATAGCAACGGCAACTCCGGAACCACAACCACCCCAACAACCAGCAACCGAGCCAGATCTAGCGAACACACAGCCAGAACAACCAACTCAGCCGGTAGAACCTATTCCTCGCACAATGCAGCCAAATTTTGCGATTTGGATGATTCTATTCCTTACAGCTACAACTTGTGAATATTTAGTTTATCGCTGGATAACTCATTGGTTGTCTAAACGCAAGCCTAAACCAAATTCTTCTGCTTCTGCTCCACCAGAAACCAGTAAAGATGAGGTACAAGTAGTAAAATCAGTATTGCAAGGTAGCAGTAAACATTGGAGTAGTGAATTCTTTCCTGTTACCCAACGGCAAATGAAACAGATGTGGCGTTATTTACGCCGTCCTGTACGTGAGGGGAAAGCTACGGAGTTGGATGTGGAGGCAACGGTTAACCACATTGGACATGAGGGTATGTTGCTCGAACCTGTGTTGATTCCACCCAGGGTAAACCGGGCAGAATTACTGTTACTAATTGACCAAGACGGTTCTATGGTACCTTTCCATGCTTTATCACAAAGATTAGCAGAAACTGCCTTACGAGGAGGTCGTTTGGGCAGAACTGGTATTTATTACTTTCACAATTGCCCTGTTGAATATCTGTACCGCGATTCCTATCATCAGCAAGGGGAATTAGTCAGCTATATTCTTAATCATGTTTGCTCTGGACGCACGGCTGTGTTAATTTTTAGCGATGCTGGTGCTGCTCGCGGTGACAATAGCCAGGAGCGTTACCAATTAACTCAAGAATTTCTTACCAATTTAAAACAACGGGTACGTTACATTGCTTGGCTCAATCCCCTGCCAAAAAACCGTTGGTTTGGCACTACAGCAGGTGAAATATCTAGCCTTGTCCCGATGTTTGAAGTCAGTCGAACGGGTTTGCAGGATGCTATTAGTATACTCAGCGGACGCTCTACAAATTTTGAGGGGCACAGGAAATGAGCAGAATCAAACCCGAAGTTGCCCAACGACGCATCAAATCTTTTACCAAGCGCTTTGGAGAAGCACATCTGTATTTGGCTTATCATGCTGCTTTTCCTTTAGCACTAACACCGGATTTGTTATATGGTTTGTGGATTAATTCCCAAAAAGATATCCACGGAGAAGTTTTGGATATTCCTTGGATAGCTGTAGCGGATTTGTTACTTTCTGGTTTGTGCGATGAAGTGGGACATGAACTTTATGAGATGGATTTAGCTGTACGAAATCAATTGCTAAAGCAATTACACTCAGATGCACGCTTCGGCAAACAGCGAATCGATCAACTTTCAGATTTCTTGCTCAAATATGTCCACCATCAGCTTCAGAGTCACGATCCAGATATTCGAGATTTTGCCAAAACTCAGCAGTGGATAGCTTTAGCATATACCCAACCCAGTCAAGCCGCTCGCGAACTAGCATTGGCATTCTCGCAATTAGATGAGCAGGATAAAGCGGAATTGCTGCGAATGGCTTCATTAACAGAAACATTTGCCGAACCATTGAGTGATTTTCAACCGCTATTAATTTACGCTCGCGGTATGGGTAAGTTTGCTCGCGGTGATTTGTCAGCGGCAAAAGCTGAGATTAGACAAGCTCTCAAAAAAAGCAACAACATACAGATTGCCGATATCAATTTACCTATCCCCGAACCAATAAAGCCCCCCTTTTTAAGGGGGATATCTCGCAGACAACTTCTCAAATGGACTGGCTTTGGAGGAGTCGGTTTGGTGACAGCATTAGTCACCCGCGAATTATCTCAAACTTTACAATTACAAACCTTTGATTTTGTAACCGTTACCGTAAATGCCCAAGGAAATATCATCAACCGTCGCAACGGTGAAGCGAAATATTTTGTGGAAGACTTAGGGAACAATCTACCTTTGGAAATGGTACGGATTCCGGGGGGAACTTTCAAAATGGGTTCCCCAGCAGATGAAGCCCAGAGAGTTGACAGTGAAAGCCCGCAGCATCAAGTTACGGTTCCAGAGTTTTTTATGGGAAAGTATGCAGTTACTCAAGCTCAGTATCAAGCAATTATGGGTGAAAATCCTTCAAGATTCAAAGGCGAAAATCGACCTGTGGAAACAGTATCTTGGAATCAAGCAGTGGAATTTTGCAAAAAGCTGAGCGAACAAACCGGACGTATTTATCGTTTACCCAGCGAAGCTGAATGGGAATATGCCTGTCGGGCTGGGACTACTACACCTTTCCATTTTGGTGAGACTATTACGACTGAGTTAGTTAATTACAACGGGAATTATACATATGCTTCTGCACCAAAAGGTGAATATCGCCAACAAACAACAGATGTCGAAAGTTTTTTTCCTAATTTGTTTGGTTTATATCAAATGCATGGTAATATATTGGAGTGGTGTTTAGACACCTGGCATGACAACTATCAAGATGCGCCCTCAGATGGCAGTGCTTGGATCGGTAGCAATAAAGAGAACCGTTCTTTAAATTGGAAAGAACTTGAGCGGTTATATATTAATTTAGATAATAATGGTAATTTTCCGATGCTGCGCGGTGGTTCTTGGTTCTACGGTCCGAGGGGTTGCCGGTCGGCGTTTCGTTTAGGGGACGAGCCGGTCAACCGCGACGGCGACTCCGGGTTTCGGGTTGTGGTTTCGGGTGCGAGGACTCTTTTCTCTTCACTTTAGCCCTTTTGCACTTTTCACTCTTTTTTCTTTATCCTAATCCCCGCCGAAGGCGGTAATTTTTTTAGGTATTTAATTTTTTAATTTTTAGTTAGTCTTAAATCTGGCATGACTTAGTATTTTTATTATTTCAGTAAGTCTGGTGTTTTGTAGACGCTACAATAAATCCATAAAACCTTCCCAGCCTTAACCATGTCCCTCGCCAAAGAAGTAGAAACAACCCAATTGTGCCCAGAAGATGATATTTTTCCTATAGGCGATCTATACAGCGACGAACCTCCCTTGGAAACTGAACTGCATCTAGAGCAAATAATGCTCTTAATTAAATGTCTAAAATGGTTGTGGCGAGACAGAAACGATTTTTACGCTGCGGGAAATTTAACAATTTATTATAGCCAGAATAAACGTAAAACCGAAGACTTCCGGGGACCAGATTTTTTTGTGGTGCGAGATACAGAACGCAAACTCCGTAAAAGCTGGGTAGTGTGGGAAGAAGATGGTAAATATCCCCATGTAATTGTAGAAATTCTTTCCGAATCAACAGCGAATACAGATAAAGAAGCAAAGAAAAAACTTTACCAAAATACCTTCCGCACACCCGACTATTTTTGGTTCGATCCATATACTCTAGAATTCGCAGGATTTCATTTAGTAGATGGTGAATACGAACCATTAGAACCTAACGAACAAGGACATTTGTGGAGTAAACAGTTAGGGCTGTATCTAGGTATTCATGAAGGGCTATTGCGATATTTTACTCAAGAAGGAAAATTGGTTCCCACACCAGAAGAACAAGCAGAAAAATTAGCTGCAAAGTTGCGAGAATTAAATATTGACCCTGATAGTATTTAGAGATTGGCAATAAAAAATTAACCGATGTTCCCACAACACCAATTTAACGAACTGCAAAACCTCTACGAATTACTAGAAGAGAAAATAATTCGCTTGCGAACAGCTAAAGCTATCGAAACAAGTGCAGCAGTTATTTTCCAATTAGAAAAGCAGATTCAAGAAGCCGAAGCGGAACGAGATAAAGTAGCTCAAGAAATTGCCCAATTCAATCAACAACAACCTACCTTTATTACAAGCAACAACAGTAATCAAACTGATATCAAAACAATTTTAATTCTCGCTGCAAATCCCAAAAATACCTCAAGATTGCGATTAGAAGAAGAAATCAGAGAAATTGATGAAGGGTTGCGACGGGCTAACAAGCGAGAGCAATTCAAACTAGAGATGAAATTAGCGGTGCGTCAACGAGACTTCTACCGAGCAATTTTAGATACTCAGCCCCAGATTGTTCATTTCTGCGGACATGGTGCGGGAGAAGATGGCATCATTTTGGAAGATGAAATGGGAATAACAGCTTTTGTACAAGCAGATACTTTGGCGAGTTTGTTTAAGCTATTCGCCAACAAGGGAGTAGAGTGTGTTGTGCTAAACGCTTGTTATTCAGAAGTTCAAGCCAACGCTATCAGCCAACATATTAACCATGTAATTGGGATGAATCGAGCAATTGGGGATAAAGCAGCGATTAATTTTGCCGTAGCTTTTTACGATGCTTTAGCTGCTGGGGAAGATGTAGAATTTGCTTTTGAGTTAGGTTGTTCTCAACTAGTTGGTTTAAAAGAAAATCAAACCCCTACACTTAGAATAAAAAATACGCAATAAAACGATTTTTCTTACGTGAAAAACGCTGGATTATTTTATCGACTACTAGTTTAATAATTCCCAATATCTTCATTGCTTGGTTTAATCATCGCGGCTACCATACCTGAATTAAACAGTGAATTATATTTATTCAGATTTTGTCTTAAACACGAAACCCATGTAGAGACGTAGCACTGCTACGTCTCAAACAGCTACGTCTCAAACTCAAATCCTAAAAAGTAAAAGTAGTACGCAACAAACCTACCGTAGTTGTATCGTTGTTGTCATCTCCCTCTGGATTAAATAAGACAAATGCACCAGGGGTAATACTGAGATTATCGTTTACCTTAAATTTGTAATAAGCTTCCAAATGGTAGGGAGTTGTGCGATCGACACCCGCAGCAGCTAAGTTCCCATCACCACTAGCTTCTGTACGGTATAAAGGTTGACCAAAAAGTATTCCGGCGGTATTACCCTTTTTGATGATATCCCGGAGGTGTAAACCCACCATCCAACTGGTAAAGGTAGTGGAAGCATCTACCCTACCGGAGGAATCATCGACGAAAATTGCTGCACCGTAACCCGATAGGGCAATATTCGGAGAAAAGCGCCAATTTACCGTACCACCGAGGGAGTTGAGTTTCACAGGAATTCCCAAATCACCATTTGCCAAGCCTAAAGCATTGGTATCGGCACTCACCAATCCCGTACCCAAAATATTGATTTCGTGGTAACTGTTGGCATAATTCAGACCTATATCAATCGATTTGCTGGGTTTAAATGTAAGTTGGGCTGCCGCAACAGTACTACCACCAAATAAACCCGAACCTAAAGGTGTACCAGAAACTCCGGGAAGAATATCTGGAGCAGTGCTGGGAATATTAGCATTAACGCTACCGTAAAGAGCGCGAAAATCAAGGCTTTTGGATGGAGTAAGGATAAAACCTGCTGCCGATGCTAAACCGGAGCCGGAAGTACCACCGGAAACCCGCAGTACCGGATTTAAACCAGCAAATCTCGAAATTGCTTCTTGCCCTTCTCCTGCGAAGGGAGTAATGGCAGGGAAAGCATCAGAAACTTCGGCAGCAGTACCAGCAAATAGAGTTAATTTATTGGCTACGGGGAAGATGTACAGAAGTTTGTACAGTTCTATATCATTAGCACCTTTAGAAGATAAATCTTTGGGAGTGAAGCTGGGAAATTGAGGCTCAATTCCGGTGCGAGCGCTACTTGCTGCCAAATTGACTCCCGGTGCTGTCAATCCCAATGCCTGCTGTAGGCTACCACTACCATCCGCACCACCGAGGAAATTATGGGCTTGTAAACCAGTAATTAACAAGTCTTTGCCGGTAAAACTGGTATTCAAGTTCAACCGTACCCGATTCGTCAGAATGATATTAGGATCGTCACTACCGGGAACACCACCAGTTGCACCAATCGCCGCAAAAATTGCCTCTCCTTGCAGTTTGGTGGTAGTGGAAAATTGATTTGCTTCTAATTCGGCACTGCGAGCTTCTAGAGTATCTACCCTTCCCCGCAAGGTTGCTAATTCTGCTTGAAACTCTTCTTGCAAACGCTGTAAAGTTACTAAATCTTCTCTACTAACAATATTTGCTGTGGCTGAGGCAATCAACTCATTAACACGATTGAGACAGGCATTTAATCCCGCCGCAAATTCATATCTAGTCATTGCCCGATTGCCCCGATAGGTACCATTCGGATATCCTGCAATACAACCATACCGTTCTACGAGGGATTGCAACGCTTGAAAAGCCCAGTCTGTCGGTTGTACGTCGGATAGTTGGGAAACCGATGTGACTTGTCCCTTGGCTGATGTTGAATTTTGTTGGGTTTGGGGAATCTGGGTAACTAAAGTCGGGTTTTGATTTTTATTTAACTGTTTATTTAGCTGTTTATTTGGTTGGGCGGCTGCTATTTCTGTGATTGTAAAAATACGATGTTCTTCCAGAGAGTAGCTATCAATATCAAACGGAAGTTGATGATTTATTTCGGGGATAGTTGTGTTGGCAGATACAAAATTTTCTTGGGATAATATTTTTGAAGCTGATAGTAATTCATTGGTATTGATTGCTTGGCTGCTGCTAATTTTTTCGACAGCAAATGCTTTTACCGGCAAGAATCCGGCGAGTAAGTACAGTAAACTTACCCTACTAGCGCAAACTAGTAGATTTCTCATTAGAACTCCTTACAACTCCTTACAACTGTTATTTTAAAATGAAAAGATCGATTAGGGCTTAATGGTTTACCAATTTTAAGAATTCCATTAAAACTTGATATTTTGATTTATCTAACATCTTGTACCAGTATCAGAAAACCAGTTTGTTGTTGATTTTACAACGAGATAGTTATGTTTTACGAAGAGAAACCAGGTTTCTTTAGGCTCATTGAAAATAGTGTATGCAAGATATCATATTTATTAGACTTGATTTTATGGCACCCAATACCTGATTTCATCAGACCTATTTAATTAGATTTAATTGGCACTAATCAAATGATCTGAGCTATAAATTCTAGTAAATACTATTTCCAGCCATTTTTATCAAAGACAATTATTTCTAGTTCTTATGGTAGTCATATATTAAACCCGCAGCTTTTTCTATGGTGCGACTGCGTTAAATTGAAAAATCAGACAGAAGGCAAGTTGATTTAACTCACATTTTGCACCAGTTTCAGAAACCCGGTTTTTTTGTGAAAGCACTATTATCTGTGTAATCAACAAAAAACCGGGTTTCTCAAGGCTCGTTAAGAATGGTGCAAGATATCAGTTTAAAAGAAGTAGCAAAACCTTAGCTTCGCTATACATTACTTAAGTGAGAATCACTATAAAATCAAAATCTTGTCAGTACATAATCCTGAAAAGCCCGACCTCGCTAGACTTTAGCACTAAGTGAATAATTCCCGCAGGCAGTTTTACAGTATTATCAACAAAAATCATGCTGAGAAGAATGTAAAATAAATTAGAATAAGGTTACAAAATGTAAAGGAATATCATATTTGTTCTTACCTTTTGAAACAATTTGCTTAATTTTAGAGTTGAGATTTATATAAAAAGCCCATGCATAATAGTTTTTGGCGAAGATTTTTCACCTTTTTGACGGTATTATTTTTAGCTGGCTCGATTTGGACGATAGATTCGAGTCCTGCTTATGCTTACAACAATCCTGAATTGCTGCCCGACGAAGTTACACCAGTTGTAGATTTAGGCAAAGCTCTTAATGTTGTTCAAAAAGAAAATTTAGTTAAAGAGCTTAATCAATTTGAAGAGGAAACTGGTTGGCAGTTGCGAGTACTGACTCAATACGATCGAACTCCAGGTAGAGCGGTAATCAAGTTTTGGGGTTTGAACGACCACAGCATCTTACTTGTAGCTGATTCTCGTGGTGGTAATATTCTCAGTTTTGCGGTTGGGGATGATGTTTATGAATTACTACCCCGTACTTTTTGGATAGAATTACAAACTCGTTTTGGTAACTTATATTTTGTACGCGAAAAAGGTGAAGATGGAGCTATTATTGAAGCTTTGCAAACTGTAGAAAGTTGTTTGCGTCGAGGTGGCTGTAATGTTGTTCCGGGATTACCACGGGAACAGTGGATTCTGACTTTAATAACTTCGGTTCTCGGTGGGCTTATTTGCGGTTTTGCAGCTCAACCTAGAGAAGAAGGGCAAGTTGTTGCTTGGCAATGGGCATTAATATTTTCTCCTTTGTGGGGAATTTTGTTTATTGCTTTCGGAATTGGGCCAGTAGTAACTCGTACTTCTGAATGGCTTCCTTTGGTTCGCAATATTTCCGGCTTTCTAATAGGAGTTTTGGTTGCTTATTTAACTCCCGTTCTTAATCGTTCTAACCCTTCTGAAACATAAATTAGTTAGGAGTCAAGAGTTAGGAGTTAGGAGTTAGGAGTTAGTGATTAAAAATTAATAATCCAAACTTTCTAATATATATATTGTAGAGACGTTGCACACTGTAACGTCTTTGCGTAATAGGGTTTGTTTGAATAATAGTAGTGAAAAATTGCGTTAGCGAAGCCATGCCGTTCGCGCAGCGTCTCGAAGAGAAAGCTTATCGCCCTTTGTATTTGCATTTTTATTTTTCTACACCTTGGGATGAAGATTGATAATTGATAATTGGTAATTGGTAATTGATAATTAATATCAAGGAAGCAGAAAATGGAATGGCACGTAACTGATGCCCAAAGTTTAGCCAGCATAGATAAAGAAGTTGGTGGTTTTTTAGCTTTGACGCACTTGGATGAAGATAGCTCTCAACGCGCGTATCGTCATTTTTCACCAGCAGAGTACGAAATTGTTAGAAGAGTTATTTACGCAACAGGTGACTTTGAGTATAAATCTTTAATTAAATTTTCCGAACGTGCTTTGCAAGCTTCAGCAGCTGCATTAGCATCGCGGAGTACTGTTATTGTAGATGATGCAAAAGTTCAAGCCGGTATTGCACGAGAAGTACGTTGGACTTTTGCTAATCCAGTCTATTGTGCTGTAGAAGCTCAAACTCGCCCCCAAAAAGATAAAACTCTTGCTGCTTGGGGAATGGAAACTTTAGCTAAACGTTATCCAGAAGGTATATTTGTTATAGGGCAAGCACCAACAGCCTTAACAACGTTACTGGATTTAGTTAAAACCGATCGAGTTAGACCTGTTTTAGTAATTGCAACACCGCCACAGTTAATTAATCTGGATTCAATAAAAGAAAACTTAAAAGAATTTTCAATACCCAATATTACAATCAAAAGCCGTAAAGGTGGCGCGAATGTAGCAGCAGCAATTTTAGATGCACTGATAGATTTATCTTGGGAAGCTTATGGTTAGAAAGTAGGAAGTAGGGAGTAGGGAGTGGAGAAGGATAGCGCAATATATTCAAATATTTTTCTTCCTTCTTCTGCTTGCTCCCTATTTTCTACTTCTTATTCCCTAGATTTGATAATCTTGCAGGAAATAGGAGTAGTTGAAATTCTAAAGTTGAAGTTTCAAATTGGTAAACGGTCTATATCTTTATTATGACCAATTACGACCATTGTGGAACCTTTTTCAAAGCGCTTATGGGGATCTGGATTAATGATAAATGTTTCATCATCAATACCATCATGTTTATTGCTTATTGCTAAAACATTTAATCCGTAGCGGTTACGAAGCTGTAGTTCGGCAACTGTTTTACCATCAAATTCATCGGGTATAGCTATTTCAACAATACTGTTATCGGGATCTAGATCGAATGTATCTAATATCGCTGGTTTTGTGAGTGTTTGGGCTAAAGCACAACCGGCTTCATGCTCGGGAAAAACAACTCTGTCTGCGCCAACTTTTCGTAATAATTTGCAGTGAACTTCGCTGGAAGCTTTGGCTACTACGTTTTTTACACCACCTTCTTTAACATTTAAAGTTGTGATAATACTTTCTTGAATATAATTACCAATCGCGATGATTACGGTGTCAAACTCAAAAAGACCTGCTTCTTTGAGTGCGGCTGGTTCTGTTGAGTCTAGCTGTAAAGCATGACCAGTTATTTCTTCTGTCAAAGCTTGTGATACACGCTTTTCATCAATATCTGTTGCTAGAACTTCATAACCTAATCTATGTAAAGTTGAACAAACAGAACGACCAAAACGTCCTAAACCAATCACCGCGAATTGCTGATTAGTTTTATTTAAAGAACGAAAAAACCCTAACGAGGACAGATTCACTGTTTTGATCCTTAATTATTACAGCTTTTGTATAGTTTAAAAAATCGGTCATAACGGATAAATTATAAATAATAAGTTATACTCTTTTTGCCCGATCTTACTTATTTTATCATTTCAGCTTAATTGAATCCATATTGAATATTTTTAGCAATACGGCACTTGTTTTCTCTGGATCGATAGTTTACATTTTTGCAATAGGCAAGGCTGGAATTGTGAAGAGATTATATTAATAAATAATTCTCATTCGGTGAGCATGATTAGGAATTTTTTAGTTTACAGTTAAAAATGCCTACTAATAGAGAAACAACTGTAAACTCATAATCGCTTGTTACAATTATCCCACAAGTAAATCTTCTTCGGGGTAATGAATATTGGTGGGTTTGGGGTCGCCAAGTACGGCGGACATTAACAGTAAAACACCAACTCTTCCCATATACATAGTCAGGATTAAAACTAATTTACCCCAAAGAGAAAAGTCGCTGGTTATTCCTGTAGACAGTCCTACGGTTGCATAAGCTGAAACGACTTCAAATAATATTTGGATAAAGTCAAATGTTGGGTCTGTCAGTGATATTAAAATAGTACACATGATTACAGCAGTTACAGAACCAACTATCACACCAACAGCTTTTAATATTAAAGATACGGCTATACGACGTTCGTAAAGTAAAACTTCTTGTTTACCTTGAAGAATTGATTTAGTACAACTAGTAAGTACTCGGATAGTGGTAGTTTTCATCCCTCCTCCCGTACCTCCAGGGCTTGCTCCTACAAACATAAGAGCAATAGTAATAAATAGTCCTGCATTTGTCATACCGCCAATATCTATACTGTTAAAACCGGCAGTTCTGGTAGTCATGGATTGAAACCAAGCTGCTAAAAATTGACTGCGAAAACTGAGATTTCTTATAGTTTCTGTATTTCTGATCTCTACGCAAAAGAAGGCTAAGGTTCCTAAAAATAATAAAAATATTGTTGTGCTGACAGCGACTTTGTAATCAAGAGATAACACAACACTGCGCGGTCTTCTACGTAGGCGATCGCGCAATCCAAAAAAGATTTCTAAAATTACTTGATATCCAATTCCACCGAAGATGACTAAGCCGGAAATAGTAAATACTAGTAATGCTGAAGAGTTGTAATCAACTAAACTATTTGAGAATAAGCTAAAGCCTGCATTATTCCAAGCACTAACGCTGTGAAAAATTGCTAGCCAGATTCCTTGATCCCATCCAAAATCGGGAACAAATACTGGAAGTAATAAAAATATTCCCGTAATTTCAAAAAATAGCGTTACCGCGATGATGGAGCCAATAATGTTGCCGCTACCTTCCATTTCTCGCCGATCTAAAGCTTGTTTAATTGCCATTTTATGCCTTAGATCGAATCTACGACCAGTCAACATAATTAGAAAGGTTGTAAATGTCATGTAGCCCAAACCGCCAACTTGTGCTAGCAACAGGATAAACAACTGACCCCAGAAGGAAAAATCCGTAGCAGTATCAACGACTGCCAAACCCGTGACGCAAACGGCTGAAGTTGCCGTAAATAAAGCCACAATTGGGCTATTCCACGTACCTGTAGCCGTAGAAAAAGGCATCATTAATAGGAAAGTTCCTACCGCGATTACTGCGAAAAAGCCAAAGCAAATTTTTTGAGAAGCGGTCATGTTAATTTTGGATTTTAGATTTTAGATTTTAACAACGGATGTTTTGAATTTTAGATTATCCCTTATTTGAAAGCGCATAACGGGCAGCCTGCTTACCGCTGGTTATGAATGAAATCAAAAAAATTTTATTATTTTCTATTCGCTGTCTCCTATTCCCTACTTCCTACTCCCTTAAAAAAAGCTTCAACTACAAATTATTCCATCTTATTGCCGTACCCGTATTTTTATTTCAGAACACAAAACACCCCGCTCTAATTAAAAATACTCATGGTAGCCTACCAATATATGTTTTTTAATTCTGCGATAGTCTTAACACATTGGTTGATTCATGAGTGCAACACTAAGCCAGCAAATTCAAGAGTTTTACGATGCTTCTTCCTCACTTTGGGAAGATATATGGGGGGAGCATATGCACCACGGTTATTATGGTGCGGATGGTAGGCAAGAGAAAAACCGCCGTCAGGCTCAAATTGATTTAATTGAGGAGTTGCTGCAATGGGCAGAGGTGCAGCAAGCGGAGAAAATTTTAGATGTAGGTTGCGGTATCGGTGGAAGTTCTTTGTATTTAGCCGAGAAATTTAACGCTGCGGCTACTGGTATCACTTTGAGTCCGGTACAGGCACAAAGAGCTTCTGAGCGGGCTGCTGAATTTGGTTTACAGGAGAGAACCAATTTTCAAGTAGCAGATGCTTTAAATATGCCCTTCGAGGACAACAGTTTTGATTTAGTTTGGTCTTTGGAAAGCGGCGAGCATATGCCGGATAAAAACAGATTTATGCAAGAATGCTACCGAGTACTGAAGCCCGGTGGAAAGTTGATTTTGGTGACATGGTGTCATCGTGCTACCGATAGCTCGCCTTTAACCGCAGAAGAGAAAAAGCATTTAGAACAGATTTACGAGGTTTATTGCTTACCATACGTAATTTCTTTGGCAGATTATGAGGCGATCGCCCGTCTACTACCTTTACAGAATATTCGCACGGCGGATTGGTCGCAAGCTGTCGCCCCTTTTTGGAATGTGGTAATTGATTCTGCTTTCACTCCCCAGGCATTATTTGGTTTGTTGCGTGCTGGCTGGAAAACCATTCAAGGTGCAATGTCTTTGGGTTTAATGCGTAAAGGTTATGAAAGTGGTTTGATTAAATTTGGTTTGTTAACTGGAAGTAAGTAGTGATTGGGCATGGGGCATGGGGCATGGGAAGATGCAAGGGGACAGAGGGGGAAAAGAGGAAGAGACAGGAGCAAAATTTTTACTAGGGAGCGAGACGCTCCCACTACATTCTTTTTATTTTTAACTTCTAATTTTCCCCAATTACCAATCCCCAATCCCCAATTACCAATCTAAAATCTAAAATCTAAAATCCAAAATTATCATGAGTCAAGTTTCACAAACAGGGTTGCAAAGTAATTGGCTTTACGCTTTTTGGAAGTTTTCTCGTCCTCATACTATTTATGGTACGAGTTTGAGCGTGTTGGGATTGTATGTAATTGCTGTTGCTTTAACTAATCGCGAATTTCCATTCCCGAATTATTATTCCTTGTTGTCTGTTGTAGGTGCTTGGATTGCTTGTTTGTTGGGAAATGTTTATATTGTCGGACTTAATCAACTCCAAGATGTAGAAATCGACAAAATTAATAAACCTCATTTACCTGTTGCTTCTGGAGAGTTTACGCAACGCACGGGAGAAATTATTGTAATTCTTACGGGTGTTTTTGCGCTTTCTTTGTCTTGGTTGCTCGGACCTTTTTTATTCGGGATGGTGGCTATTAGTTTAGCTATCGGTACGGCTTATTCTTTACCACCAATTCGTTTAAAACGGTTTCCTTTTTTTGCCGCAATTTGTATTTTTTCAGTTAGAGGGGCAATTGTTAATTTAGGATTGTTTTTGCATTTTTCTTGGGTACTGCAAGCTAAACAATCAATTCCACTTGTTGTATATGCTCTAACCTGGTTTATTTTAGTATTTACAATCGCGATCGCAATCTTTAAAGATATCCCCGACATGGAAGGCGATCGCCAGTACAACATCACCACTTTCACTATCAAGTTAGGCAAGGAAAAGGTTTTTAATCTCTCTCGCTGGCTATTAACTGCTTGTTACGCTGGTATGATTTTGTTAGGACTGCTGAACTTTGCAGGGGTGAACTCAATATTTATCGTATCAGTTCATTTTCTGATTTTAGGTTTTATGTGGTGGCGCACTCAGCAAACCGATTTACAAGATAAAAGTTCTATCGCAAGTGCTTACAAATTTATTTGGAAGTTGTTTTATCTTGAATATCTACTTTTTCCTATTTCTTGTTTGTTGAGTTAAAGCAGCTAATATTTACCCACATCCATCGAGTAATGAAATTAAGAGTCTAATAGCGAAAGTCCTATAAATCTGATATCTTGCATCAATGTCGTTAAGCCCTTCACAACCACCTTGTAAGCCGGAGGCTTTCTAGCCCGCACGCGACCCGGGAACGCAGAGAAATAAATTTCAAGGCTAATATACAAAGTACGTTAAAACGCACTAAAATCCTTTCCCAGTCTGATTTATCAGACTTAGTATATAAGCATGATAATTTATTCTAAGGCGATTGTGAAAGGGAGCATCCCAATTTTGCACAAAGCCCGCAGGCTATAAGCCTGGGGCTACTACTACTAAGCCCACCTGCGTGGGCTGGTAATTCTCATAGCCCACGCAGGTGGGCTTCGTTTGCGTAGCCGCACCCTTCCAGGGTGTAGGATAAAGTATTTATTCAAATTTGGGATGCTCCCTTGTGAAAGCTAATTGATAAAGGTGCAAGATATCAGATAAATAGGAATACAATCTTTTTTGTAATAATCTATTATTGTGTAACTCATAACTATACCAAATATTATGTTAGAAAATTTGCAATTCAATACTATTATTCCTGCTCTTATAGTTATTTCGAGTATTTCCCTTTTGATCTATTTTGCTGTAAAAACTTTAAGAACTTCTAATTTATTTCAAAAAGGACTAGATTTATATCAACAAAAAGACTATGAAAATGCAGAAGCTGTTTTTCGTCAAGTAACTTCTATTAATGTAAGTAATGATGTAGTTCGCTTACTTTTAGGCGATTCTTTATTAAAACAGGGAAAAGTAGAGGAAGCTATTGAAAAGTATAAGGAAGTTATTGAACGCGCACCTAAAAAGGCTGATGCTTATTTGCGTTTAAGTCGAATTTATATGCAGCAAGATAAGCAATCGGAAGCAATTGAATATTTAAAACAAGCCAAAGAAGTATTACAAAAACGTCAGCCGGAAAAAGCGGAAGAAGTTGGTCAGTTGTTGGAAAAATTAAGTAAATAGGGGATTGGGGAGATAGAGAGATAAAAATAACTTTAACTTTAACTTTGACCTTTAACCTTTCTTCCCAATCTAAATCCAAAATCTAAAATCTAAAATCCTATGAAAGCTAATGGTAAAGTTTATCTTGTAGGTGCTGGACCAGGAGATGTTGATTATTTAACAGTAAAGGCTTATCGCTTATTAGCTAAAGCTGAGGTGTTGATTTATGATGCTTTGGTGGACGAGGAATTACTGAAACTGGTACCGGATGATTGTCTCAATATCCATGTAGGTAAGCGCGGTGGTTTACCAAGTACGCCTCAATCGGAAATTAATGATTTATTAGTTAAATATTGTCAGCAAGGAAAGCTTGTTATTCGGCTGAAGTCCGGAGATCCGTTTATTTTTGGTCGCTGTATTTTAGAAATCCAGGCTTTAACAAATGCTAATTGCGATTTTGAAGTTATTCCGGGAATTTCCTCGGCTTTAGCTGCACCTTTATTCGCAGGAATTCCGCTTACGGATGCGGTGATGAGTAGATGCTTTGCTGTATTGAGCGCTCATCAACCTGATATTCTTGATTGGGAAGCACTTTCGAGGTTAGATACTCTGGTGTTGCTAATGGGTGGACAACATCTCTGTGAAATTGTAGATCGATTAATTAGATATGGGAAAAATCAATCTACCCCAGTTGCGATTATTCGTAAAGCCGGTACCGTCAAACAACAAATATGGATTGGTACACTTTCCACAATTGTGGAACAAGTAAAGACAGTGCGTTTGTCTCCGGCAATAATTGTAATTGGAAAAGTGGTTGGGTATGCGAGTTTTTCTGAGAAAATATAAATAGATGCTTCCCTATTTTAGAGATGCTTTGCATTCTAAACCTATGTCATTAAATTCATCTTCCCAAGTTTCTCCAACAGTATCTCAGACTCTACCTTTAAGTGGAAAAACTGTTCTAATTACTCGTTCGGTAGGACAGTCGAGTCAATTTACCCAAATGATTATAGCAGCAGGAGCCAATGCAATTGAAATGCCTGCATTAGAAATTTGTCCTCCTTCGAGTTGGGAGGCTTTAGATAACGCAATAGTTAATATATCCGAATTTGACTGGTTGATTCTGACTTCTAGTAACGGTATAAATTACTTTTTTGAGAGGTTAATGGCATTAGAAAAAGATGCGCGAACTTTGGCTAATCTGAAAATTGCTGTTGTGGGAGAGAAAACCGCTCAAATTCTAAAAAATCATAGTTTAAAACCAGATTTTATTCCGCCCAATTATATCGCCGATTCTTTAATAGAACATTTCCCAGAACAGCTTGATGGTAAAAAAGTTTTATTTCCTAGAGTCGAAAGTGGTGGAAGAGAAGACTTAATTAGAGAATTTAGAAATCAAGGAGCGGAAGTAACAGAAGTTGCAGCATATCAGTCTTGCTGCCCTAGTGAAATTCCTCCTTCGGCTGAATTAGCTTTGCAAAGTGGAAACATTGATGTAATTACTTTTGCTAGTTCAAAAACAGTCAAATTTTTTAATCAATTAGCAGAACAAGTATTTGCCGAATTATCACAAAACAATCAACCACCTGTAGTATCCAATTATTTAGAAGGAATTTGTATTGCTTCTATAGGGGCCTCAAACTTCTAAAGCTTGTCATAAATATTTTGGAAGAGTAGATGTTGAAGCTTCCGAATATACCTTGGAAGGGTTGACTCAAGCAATTATTGATTGGACGGCTTGAGGTAATGGGTAATAGGTAATGGGTAATAGGTAATGGGTAATATATGTATATATCGAGACGATTGCCGATCTTTGGTAGATAATAGATAGTTATCAATTAATCCCTATTCCTAATTACCTATAATTCATGAAACGTGTAATCGGCTTAACTGGTGGTATTGCTACGGGTAAAACAACTGTTGCAGATTATTTAGCAAATTCTTATAACTTACCGATTTTAGATGCAGATATTTATGCTAGAGAAGCGGTTGCGGTTAATTCACCGCTTCTAGAGCAAATAGTCAAACGTCACGGAGAAGAAATATTACTAACTGATGGTAGCCTTAACCGAGAAAAGTTAGGTGAGATAATTTTTAACGATGAACAAGAACGCTTGTGGATAGATAGCTTGATTCATCCCTACGTTGGCGATCGCCTTTCTCTAGGAATCAAAGAAACATCAGCAGAAACTCTAGTTGCAGTTGTGCCTTTATTATTTGAAGCCGGGATGACAGATTTAGTAACGGAAATTTGGGTAGTAACTTGTTCTAAAAAACAGCAGTTAGAAAGATTGATTCAGCGAAATCAACTAACCCTCGAACAAGCACAAGCAAGAATCAACAGTCAGATGCCGTTAACTGAGAAAACGAAAAAAGCTGACGTTGCTTTAGATAATAATTCAAATGTAGAAAAATTATTACAACAAGTAGATATTGCCATATTTCGACAGTGAACAGTTATCAATTATCAATTATCAGTTATCAGTTATTAAGGTTTTTACTAACCGATCTGACTTGTTCATTGTTCATTGATAATTGTTTTTAACCTTTTCAGTTACCAATTACCAATTATTCTACCCCCTCTACCCCCTCTTCCCCCTCTTCCCCATCTCCCTACCCAGCTTCTCCTCCCACAACTACATTTTTTATCCTTAAACTTGGGCCACCGCAACCAACGGGTAAACCGTTTTGGCCGCCTTTTCCGCAACCACCAGATTCATCCCAGTAAAAGTCGTCTCCGATGGCTTCGATATCTTTTAAAGTTTGAAATACATTACCGGAAAGAGTTACGTCTTTGACGGGTTCGGCAATTTTACCGTTTCTAATCATCCATGCTTCACCAGCCCCAAAGGTGAACATTTCCCCATTAGTCATTCCACCCAACCAGTTTTTGGCGTAAACTCCTTCTTTTATCCCAGAAAATAAGTCATTTACGGGAGTCTTACCTCTTTCTATCCAGGTGTTTGTCATTCTTACTATCGGAGCGTATTGATAACTAAGACAGCGAGAATTTCCTGTGGGAGTTTCGTTTAATTTGCCTGCTGTTTCCCGAGAATGCAATCTTCCGACTAAAATTCCATCTTTGATTAATTGAGTGGTAGTTGCTGGGGTTCCTTCATCATCATAATAATAGCTGCCGCGATGTCCCTCTGGTGCGGCACCATCGAAAATCTGTAATTCTTCACTGCCAAACCGTCTTCCCAGAGTCATTACTTCCAAAACATCTGGGTTTTCATAAGCCATATCTGCTTCGGAAAGATGTCCGAAAGCTTCATGTACAAATAAGCCGGTAAGAACTGGATCGATGACTACAGTATAAGTATTACCTTTGACAGAAGGTAGCGATAAAGCCTGTATAGCCCTACGTGCGGCGCTGGCAACTTGCTCGTCCAAACTGGTTAAATCTTCAAAAGCTTTGCGAGAGCCTGTGGTTTCTCTTCCGGTTTGCACGGTTTCGCCATTTCTAGCAGTTGCCGCAAAACGCATTTCCATATCCACCCAAGACTGTTCGATGAGCGTGCCTTCACTGGTAGCAATAATTACTTTCTGAGCGCTATCGCCATAGCGTACCGAGGTAGTGGTGATGCGATTATCTATACTTTTGAGTAAATCGGTGTATTTGTCGCACAAATCTTTCTTCTGACTCAAAGATATATTTCTAGGATCGGTACCCGTTAAAGGTAGTTCGCATACTGCTTGCACTGGATTTATAGGAGCTAATATAGTTTCTTCTTCTCCCACAATTCTTGCTGCTGCTATCGCTTCTTGAATGCGCTCTTCAATAGTGGCAAGATGATTAAAACTGCTTAATCCCCATCCACCCTTATAACAAGCCCTTACTTGTCCCCCAATTGAAATACATTCGCTCAGAGTTTCCACCTTATCGCCACGCAATATGATATCAGCCCCCTCAGCTTCCTCAAGGCGAATCATTAAATAATCAACTTTCTTAGAATAACGAGCGATTAAATCAGCAAGTAAATTTTGAGTATCAACAATTAAATTAGGCATTTTCTGGGAATTTTTAAGTCACTTATCTCTTCTAACACGAGATGGGGGTGAAGAGATGGGGAGAGGGGGGATGGGGAGACAAGGGGACAAGGAGAGAGTTAGGAGTTATATGATTTTAACTTTTAACTTTTAACCTTTAACCTGTGACCTTTAACCTTTGACCTATAATATCTAAATCTTAGAAAATGAAAATTAATTTTTTCGGGCAAATGAGGTAGTGACAATTGCAAGAAACTATATCTATTCCTAATTCAAAGTCGTATTTATCGAAATTATTTACTTTTCTTAAACCTGTTCTCCCCGTTGCTGGGGTATTTTTTGTTATATGTCTTGTACTGATATTGAATCGATATTTTAGCTTTTACGCATCTTTCGATCAAGGTATTTTCAATCAGGTTTTTTGGAATAATATCCACGGACGATTTTTTCAAAGTTCTCTCTCTTCAAGTCTTTCCACTAATGTTGTTCACGCAAATGAAGTTCCTACGGTTTATTATCATCGGTTAGGTCAGCACTTTACTCCGGCGCTGTTACTTTGGGCACCTATATATGCATTGTTCCCGAATGCGGCGACTTTGGCGGTGTTGCTGGTAACGCTGATAACTGCTGGCGGTTTGATGCTTTATGTACTAGCACGTCAATATTTGGAACCTCCATTAGCAGTGGCGATCGCCGGTAGCTATTATGCAGCAAATGCTGTAATTGGGCCAACGTTATGTAATTTTCACGATATCAGTCAAATTCCGCTGTTTATTTTTACTTTGCTTTTGGCAATGGAGAAACGCTGGTGGTGGCTATTTTGGCTGATGGCTGGATTAATCGTTTTGGTACGAGAAGATGGGGGAGTTAGTTTATTTGGCGTTGGGGTTTACATGGTGTTGAGCAAACGCTTTCCTCGCAATGGATTAGCTGTTTGTATTTTCAGCTTTGGGTATATGCTGCTGCTAACAAACTTAATTATGCCGCTGTTTTCCGACGATATTTCTAAGCGGTTTATGTTAGAAAGATTTGGACAATATGTTGATGGGGATGAAGCTACAACTTTAGATGTTATTTGGGGAATAGTCAGCAATCCGGTTCGATTGGTGGTAGAACTAGTTACCCCGGTAGATAGAACAACTCGGTATTTACTCGGTCAGTTCTTACCTTTTGCATTTATACCTGCAATTGCCCCTGCTTCTTGGAGTATCGCTGGATTTCCTTTATTAAAACTGCTTTTAGGTAAAGGAGAGTCAGTATTAGCAATTACCATTCGTTACGCATTAAGTGTAGTGCCGGGATTATGTTACGGTGCAATACTGTGGTGGGCAAAACATAAACAAGCATTTAAACCATCATTTCGTCGCTTTTGGATATTTTGTATTACTCTATCTTTAATATTTAGCTTTACATCAAATCCAAATCGCACCTTTTACTTTGCCATCCCCGATTCAGTCGAACCTTGGGTACACGTTTCCTTACCGACACAATGGAATCACGTTAACAAAGGAATTCGTCCTTTATTAGCACAAATCCCTTCAGATGCTAGCGTATCTGCAACCACTTATCTCGTACCTCACCTTTCAAATCGTCGGCAAATTCTTCGTTTACCGATGTTGGAATTGCGAAACGACAACCGCGAAGTCGTGAAAATGGATTATGCAATTGCTGACTTATGGCAATTACAAAAATATGCACCAGCATTTAGAGGTGATAGGGGTTTATTAAAACAGTTAATACAATTCGTAGATACAGTCACCAACGATGGAGAATACGGAATTATTGGTTTTGAAGATGGTGTGATTTTGTTGAAAAAAGATGCAGTTTCGGATAACAAAGCGGTTGAAGAGTGGGTGAAGTTTAGGGAGCAGGTTTAGTCGAGAGGGGGGAGAGGGGGGAGATGGGGAAGAGGGGGAAGATGGGGAGAAAATTACCAATTACCAATTACCAATTACCAATCCCCCATGCCCAATGCCCAATGCCCAATGCCCAATCCTTTCTGTCACCAAATTGTTACAATCAGCCAAAATTGAGTATTTATACTCCCGTCAAAATTGGCGATCGCACCTTTAATTATTTTAATCAGTCAAATAATTAAACTATTCGTAACGGCTTGGGATAAATATATGAAAATATTAGTATTAAGTTGGGAATTTCCACCTCGTATTGTTGGGGGAATTGCCCGTCATGTAGGGGAATTATATCCGGAATTAGTAAAGTTAGGGCATTCGGTTTACTTAATAACGCCCGAATTTGGTGAAGCACCACTTTATGAGGAAGTTGAAGGAATCAAAATACATCGGGTACCTGTAGCTGATAGTAATGACTTTTTTCACTGGATTGTCAATATGAATCAAAGCATGGGGCGACAAGGTGGTAAATTGATGTTAGAAGAAGGGCCTTTCGATTTAATTCACGCTCATGATTGGTTGGTTGGAGATGCCGCAATCGCACTTAAGCATACTTTCAAAGTTCCTCTAATTGCTACCATCCACGCTACCGAATCGGGACGAAACAACGGTATTTACAACAATAATCAAAAGTATATCCATCGTAAAGAAAACAAACTTACTTTTGAAGCTTGGCGAGTTATCGTCTGTACAAATTATATGCGTCGGGAAATAGAGCGATCGCTACACAGCCCTTGGGATAAAATTGATGTAATTTATAACGGTATCCGTGCCGAAAAGAAACAGCACGATAATCAGTTTTATACAGAAGATTTTCGCCGTAATTTTGCGGAAGATGACGAAAAAATAGTTTATTATGTTGGTCGGATGACCTATGAAAAAGGTATATCTGTATTATTAAATGCCGCTCCTCAAGTACTTGCGGAAATGAAAGGTAAAGTTAAATTTGTGATTATTGGTGGTGGCAATACCAGCCAGTTGAAAAAGCAAGCTTGGGATTTAGGAATTTGGCATAAATGCTATTTTACCGGCTTCATGGCTGACGAATACTTAGATAAATTTCAAACAATCGCCGACTGTGCAGTTTTTCCCAGCCTTTACGAACCCTTTGGTATAGTTGCATTAGAAAGTTTCGCTGCTAAAGTTCCAGTAGTAGTTTCCAATACTGGCGGTTTACCAGAAGTGGTTCAACATACGAAAACAGGAGTGATTACTCACATTAATAATCCAGATTCTTTAGCCTGGGGAATTTTAGAAGTATTGAAAAATCCCGGTTATTGTCAGTGGTTGAAAGATAACGCTTACGAAGATTTAGAAAAGCGGTTTAATTGGGCGAAAATTGGCAAGCAAACCGAAAGAGTTTATCAGCAGGTTGTTAAAGAGAGGAAGCAGGTTAGTTGGGAATAGGGGATTGGGGATTGGGGATTGGGAATTGGGAATTGGGCATTGGGCATGGGAGCATCCCGAATATTTAAACTTGTAGTGCGAGCATCTTGCTCGCTGTATATATCGTAGTGCGAGCAAGATGCTCGCACTACGATATATTTTTTTTAAATTGCGATACTCCTACTAAAGATGATTTAATAACTCCTAACTCTCTATTTCTAATTCCTAACTCCTAATTCCTAACTCCCAATCGCCTTTACCGCGCTAACATTATGTTGATAGAGAAAAAATATTTTAAATTGCTCACTGCTCACTGCTCACTGATAACTGTTCATTGATAATTGATAATTGATATTATGTCTGATGCAAAAAATGTACTTGGAGAACAACTTCAGGTTTGCTGTACTTCTCCGATGACGGGATATTACCGCAATGGTGTATGCGATACGGGTGCTGGTGATTTCGGGGCACATACTGTTTGTGCAGAGATGACGGAAGAATTTCTCACCTATACCAAGTCTATGGGAAATGATTTGAGTACGCCAAGACCAATGTATGAGTTTCCGGGTTTAAAACCTGGGGATAAATGGTGTTTGTGTGCTTCTCGTTGGAAGGAAGCTATGGATGATGGAGTTGCACCGAAGGTGGTTTTATCGGCTACTCATGCATCTACGTTAGAGTATGCTTCTTTGGATGAATTGAAGCAGCACGCTGCGGATGTAGATTAGTTTGTAGTTGCGCTTTAGCGCCAAATCCGGATTAAGAAGCGCTAAAGCGCAACTACGAACAAAGAATCTTTATTCAACAAAATTTTTAATTTCTAATTTTAACCATCTGTATTCTTCCGCAGTTAGTGGAAGACGTAGCAGTGCTACGTCTCTACATGATTAATTTTTTATTTACAAAACGATTAATTTCTGTTTTTAACCATGTACGTTCTGTTGAAGTTAAATTAAATGTAAGTGACATCCATGTATTTATAAATGGTTCTGTATGTATTGCTATTTTATGACGTTGATAGCACCAAGATAATAACCACTTTTCACAGTGAAAATAATATCGATTGTCATATTTATAAATATCAAGTGTAATACGCGATAAAGGGTGAAGCAAAAAGTTTTTAGATATTATGAATTTAAAGCTTAAATGTCCCAGGATAAAAAATGTAATTATGAAAATCCAGTTATCAGTAATAAGGTTTATTATAGGGATATTTGAAATTGTCACTAGAAATGTTGATAATAATAATCCATGAACTAGCAAGATAAACATTACTATAAAAAGCATAAAATTATTACGAAACTTACCTGGTGGAATTTCTATCTGTAATTCATTTTCACTTTTTCGCAGGCTGATAGGAGTTTCTTTTGGTTTATATGGTTTGTTGAGAGGATAATTATCAACCGATTTTTTTCCTTGGAGTACAGAATATGCAACGTTAGCATCAGGAAATCTTCTTTTTGCATCAGGTTCAAGTATTTTATCTAACCAGTTTGCAAAGTTTCGAGATACTTTAATTTGCTTCCTAAAATCTATTTTTAAATGCTTTTGCGGTAAGTCAGCAGGATGTTTTTTGGTTAGTAAATATAATAAAGTTGTTCCTAAACCATATAAATCTGTAGCTGGTAAAGCTTTAGAGCGAAATTGTTCGGGAGCCATATAGCCGAATGTTCCAACTACAGTACTTCCAGCGGTAATAGTATTGTGATAAGTATCGGTAACAGCGCCAAAGTCTACTAAGAAAACTTTGCCATTTCGATCGCGAATTATGTTTTCTGGTTTGATATCCCTATGAATAATAGGTGGTGAAAATGATTGTAAATAAATTAAAATACCTAAAATCTGAATTGCTATAGTTTTAACTTCTTCTTCATCAGGATTCCAACCGTTTTCTATGAGTTTTTCCAGAGATTTACCCGGTGCTAGCTGTTGAGCAATATAAAAAGAATTATCTGTATCTGTTTCTACTTGAAAATAGTTTAAATAGCGCGGAATTGCTGGGTGATTTAACTGAGAGAGAATTTGACTTTCTCTTTCAAATAATTCTATTTTTTTCCAATCATTCATCCGACGCAGCGATAAAACTTTTAAAGCTAAATTTTGGTTAGTTTCTAAATCTTCAGATAAATAAGTAATTCCGATTCCACCTTGCCCTAAAGTATCTAAAATACGATACTTATGATTGACAATATCTCCTATTTTATGTATTAATTTCATTTGATATCTTTGATAAATTATGAGCTATAGCTATATTTGGTACGTGCTTAGTATTGGTAAAAAAACTTTATTGTTACTGATGTTAAATTAAGGTAAATATTTGTATTCTTTCCTTAACTCAAAATGTGCCTCCTGAATAGAAAGCGTCAATCCGACTTCATCATTATTGTTATTCCGAGCTATTCTTGAAGCTGTCTGTCCATTATTATCCCTTAAAGTAGGATTTGCTCCCTTTTCAATTAGGAACTCAATTAGATTTGGACTATTACTTTCTTTCGCTGCAATCATTAATGGTGTTTTGCCAAAATGATCCCTTTTATTAATATCGGCTCCCTTTGCAATTAGCAATTCGAGTAAAGTGAAATTACTATTTTCTTCGATTGCGAGCATTAACGGTGTTTTACCATCAATTGTGTTTCTTTTGTCGATTTCGGCTCCTTGTTCAAGGAAATATTTTATTAAGTCTAGATTGTTCTCTTTTGCAGCAAAATGTAGTGGAGTATAACCAGCAGAATTGCTAACTTTAATTTCTGCTTTTTTATTGACAATAAATTTTACCAGAGCAAGTGTATCCTTATTATCGTTACCTTGATTCTTTTCTAAAGTATCTATAGAATATCTTTGATTTTGATTTAATTCTTGAAATACGAGATATAGGGGAGTGTTTCCAAATTTATCTTTTGTATTGATATCTGCTTGATGAGATAAAAGTAATTCTATCATCGATTTATTTTGATTTGCGACTGCATGATGTAGTGGAGTCCGATTAAACAAATCTTGAGTGTTAACATCAGCACCTTTGGATATTAAAAACTTTGCCCAATCAACAGAATTTACATAAGGTAATGTATTATTTATATTTGCACCTTTAGCTATTAAAAAATCTACTAACTGTTGAGAATTAGCATTCATTGCACATAGTAATAAGCTCCTTTCTTCTAATTTATAACTTCCTGTACCGTATTCAATAAATTTATAATTAGGATTTCCACCTAAATTTACAAAATTTGTTATCTGCGAAGCATTTTTACAGATGGTTTGTGGAGGTTTGAAACCTAGCGGAACTAAAATTGCCCATTTATAATTATTAAAAATAAAAGTGCCTAAAGCGATGGTAATCCCCATTGCTATGGCAGCTTTCAACAACATGGGTTTTGGCTTTCCCAAGATTATCTTCCGCTTCCCCTGCAACACCTCCAAAGCAACTTTCGCTGAAGAAAATCTTTCCTCTAAATCTGGCTCCAGCATTTTATCCAGCCAGTCTGCAAAATCATCAGATACCTTTATTTGACTGCGAAAGTCGATTTTTAAACCATCTGTGGGAAAATCTGCGGGGGAGCGATGTGTGAGCAAAAATAATAATGTTGCACCTAAACCATATAAATCGGTTGCGGGTACGGCTTTTCCTTGAAACTGCTCTGGTGCCATGTAACCGTAAGTTCCCACAACCGTACTACCGCGCATAAAAGTACTGTAGTAGGTATCTTGCACTGCACCAAAATCTACTAGAAATACTTTCTTGTTATCGTAAATAATATTTTGCGGTTTGATATCTCGATGAGTGACTGGAGGTGTCAGCGAATGCAGGTAAATTAAAATTTCTAAAATTTGCTTGGCTATATCTTTTAGCTGTTGCTCGTTAGTGCGCCAATTTTCTTCTACAAGTTTGGCTAGAGATTTACCAGGAGCGAGTTGTTGGGCAATATAAAAATGTTTTTCCCCATCGGTATCGGCATCAAAATATTCTAAATAATCAGGAATTGAGGGATGATTGAGTTGAGCCAGAATCTTTGCTTCTCTTTCAAATAATTCCATTGCTTTCCAATCTGTCATTCTATGTAATGACAGCGCTTTTAAAGCAACGATTTGATTCTTATGTAAATCTTGAGCGAGGTAGGTTATCCCACTTCCACCTTCTCCCAAAGTATTGATAATTTGGTACTTTTGGGCAACTATATTATTAGATTGATTAAACGGTTTCATGTAAAGGAAAGCTTAAATATATTAAATTCAATGATTAAATTTTAGGTGTATCTTAGTATGACTATTCACCGTAAAAATGCCGATTTTACGATATTTATATAATATTTTTGAAATACAATAAAAATCAAATTCATGACTAATTATTTCAAGTCAAAACCAGAAGTAAACACCGTTAAAGCTTGGATGTTTGAAGATACGCTGCTGGAATTCTATCGTTATGTGCCTACCGAGCCGGAAAAATTACCAGCACATTGCCACTCGGAATATCAGTTTTGTTTAAGCCCTAATTACCCTAGCGAATATTATTACCGCAAGTCAGTTCACTTTTTGCCTCCTTGGAGTTTGAGCATTATTCATCCAGGAGAGATGCATTCGGGAACCGGAAGAGATGTAGGAAACTGCAAAATTCCCGCGACATTTCTAATGATGTATGTAAAACCTAAAATTATTCATCAATTTGCTCAAGAATTAGGTTGGCACGCTAAATTACCATTCTTTCGTAACTCAATTATTTTTGATTCTAGTATTGCTCGATTATTTCTCAACTTTCATCAAGCTTCTGATGGTAAGGCTTCTAGATTAGAACAAAATGTGCGAGCGCAATTGTTTTTATCTTATTTAATTAATAATTTTGCTTCTGGTAAATCTGTAGTTAAACCTTGTGCTGAAGAAAGAAAAGCTATTAAGCAAGTACGCAATTATTTATACGATTATTATGATGAAGATGTCAGCCTTAAGCAGCTTGCGGAATTTGTTAATTTTAGCCCTTATTATTTAAGTCGAGTATTTAAAGCAGAAGTGGGAGTTTCCTTACCGCAATATCAAGCTCAAGTGCGAATAAATCAAGCTAAATTAATGTTGCTTCAAGGAACACCTATCAAGCAAGTTGCTGCTAGAACTGGTTTTGTGGATCAAAGTCACTTTACGCACCACTTCAAACGCTTTGTACAGGTGACTCCGGGAAATTATATTATATCGCCGTAATTGGTAATTGAAAAAACAGCGCAATAATATACAAGACTTGCTCAATCCGAAAAGATATCTTTTTTGAAAAGATGTATAGAACTTTCGGAAAGATATTAAAAGAAATGAGTAATTCAGAATTTGAACCACCATTAAATAATCAAAACAAACACCTAACTAGACGAAAGCTTGTTTTAGGTGGGGCTGCTGCTGGAGTTACGGCTGCGGTAATAGCTCAAAAAGTGCAAGCAAATACCGAAACACCACCACAACCAGCAACCAGTAAAGCCAATCCGAAAGGTAGATTTGCCGATAAAGTTGTTATTGTCACGGGTGCAACTTCCGGTATCGGCGAAGCAACTGCGATCGCTTTTGCTCAAGAAGGTGCAAAAGTTGCTTTTAACGGCAGACGAGCCAATTTGGGAGACAAAATTGAGCAAGCAATTCGTCAACAAGGTGGTGAAGCCAGCTATATCCAAACGGATGTACGCGAGCCAGAACAAGTAATGCAGTTTTTTCGCGAAGTTATCAAACGCTACGGGAAGCTAGATATTGCTTTTAATAATGCTGGTGTCGTTAGCCCGAATGCTCCTAGTGCCGAACAATCTTTGGAAACTTGGATAGATGTAATGAACACCAACGCTCGCGGTTACTGGTTGTGCATGAAAGAAGAAATTCCGATTATGCTCAAACAAGGTGGCGGACATATTATTAATAATGCTTCAGTTTCAGCCCATGTTGGTTTTGCGAACATCATGCCTTACTCCACATCTAAACACGCTATTCTTGGCTTAACCAAATGTGCGGCATTAGAATACGGCTCCCAAAATATTCGTATCAACTCAATCAGCCCCGGTGGAGTAGATACACCTATGCGGCGACAAGCAATTTTAGCGCAAAATAGCGACCCTACAACACCACCGCCAAATCTACCGAAACGAATTAATACATCACATGAAATGGCGCGAGTTGTAATGATGCTGGCTTCCGATGACGCTACCTCAATCCTCGGTACCGATATTGATGTGACAACCGGAATGCTGACAAGTTGCGTTTAATTCACTGACGTTAAAAGTCTTAATAATCACTAATTAACCCACCTCCGTGGGTTTTGCTTGTGTAGCAGAGCCATTGCGTTGCGGGGATTCCCCTCGTTGTAGCAACGTGCGGTTTCAACCGCCAGACTTTAATGCTGGGTTTCGTTTCTCAACCCAGCCTACATACTGTTACCAATTATCAATTATCAATTATCAATTCCCAATTACCACCTTGTTTTCCACGAACTATTTCTAAACCTTCTTTTAAAGCATTCAATCTTTGATCCATCCAGTGATGTTCGGGAATTAAACCTTGAATACCCAATTTTTCTAAACGTCTTTTAACTTTTCCTGTTGCTCCCACAACTATTACTTCCCGATGCTCATCAATGGCTTCTTGAATTGCATTTTCAATCGCTAAGGAAGAAGTTACACCTAAAAGAGGAACTTCACCTAAATCAACTATCAAAACATCGTAATTAGAAATAGCACTATGTTCTCTTGATATTGCTTTAGCAACTCCGAAAATCATTGGGCCGCTAAGATGAAATAATAATACTCTTCCATTGGCTAAATCTAAATATTTCTTTTCTTCAGGATTAAGAACAATTTTATCGTCGTCGTCGGTAATTGCTTTGACAGATTTAGATTGCATTTCGTTCAAACGAGCAATAGTTAAAATATTCGCAACAAATACCCCGACGGCTACGGCAACCATTAAATCCACAAATACCGTCAGCAATACAACACCGTAAAGAATTCCGGCTGTTTTCAAGGAAATTTTGTGAACCCGTTTGAGAAAACTCCAATCAATAATATCAATCCCGACTTTTAAAACAATTGCTGCTAATACAGCAAGGGGAATTCCTGATGTTAAAGGAGCAGCCCACAACACCACAATTAACAGCACTAGAGCACGACTAATTCCCGATAACGCAGTTCTTGCACCAGTTTGAATATTAACTACAGTTCCCGTTGTGGAACCAGAACCCGCAATTCCACCACATAAGCCGGTAATCAAATTAGCAACACCTTGCCCAATTAATTCTTTGTTTGGTTTATTTTCGGTACGGGTGAGACTGTCAGCAACAACGCAAGTTAACATACAGTCGATGGAACCTACCATACCTAACACTAAACTTTCGACAAACATTAACCTGAAATTGTCACTGCTAAAAGTAGGTAAATGTATTTCAGGTAAACCGGGAGTGATTTCACCGATAGTGGCAATGGTGCGAATTTGTACACCATTTAATAAAAATATCCCAATTAAAGTACCGACAATTAAAGCTACTAATTGGGAAGGAATAAAGTTTTTTAATTTATTTGGATACAGAAAAAGAATTGCTAAAGTTACAATTCCCAAACCAGTTTCCCAATAATTAATATTAGTAATTAATGTTGGTAGATTCTGAATCACACCAAGCACTCCACCTTGGGGAGTTTCTTGTCCTAAAAAAGGTGCTATCTGAATAAAAATAAGAATTACACCGATTCCTGTCATAAATCCAGAAATCACATTGTAAGGCATCATTGTAATGTACTTTCCTAACCTAAGTAATCCAAAGATAATTTGAAATACTCCCGCCATCATGATTACCGTAAATGCCATTTCCAAACCATTTTCGGGATTATTAGCGGTTAGTTCAGTAATGAATGCGGTGACAAGTACCGTCATCGGTCCGGTTGGCTCGGAAATTAAACTTGGAGTACCACCGAACAAAGCGGCGAAAAATCCGACTAATATCGCTCCCCACAATCCCGCAGAAGCACCCGCACCAGAAGCTATACCAAAAGCTAATGCCATAGGCAAAGCTACCACCGCTGCCGTTACCCCTCCGAGAATATCTCCTCGCAAGTTACGGAAATGGATCTGATTAGTTATTTGCATTTTGCATTATTACTCCATTAGAAAATCGAGTTGAATTAATTCATGGGAATGGAGAATGCACCATTCTCAACAAGCAAAAAGAAACCGGGTTTTTCGTGCTGAGAATATAATTTTTTGGTTTAGCTATATACAAGAAATCCGGTTTTTCGTCAAGGTACAAGATCTGAATCAACGAAACAGCAATATAGGAATATCCGTACTTCTAAGCAGTTGAGCGGTTATACTACCAATTACCGTCATTGCGAATGCGGCTATATCCGTAAGCTCCCATGAGTAATAAGCTAATATCTTGCTCGTTGATATAGTTGGCAATCTTCTAAAAAACTGCAACAGTATTTGATATTTAGCTCTTTTTCATGATTGCTTAGGTTGGTTAAGTCTGTCTGTTGCCGTTCTATCAGAGCTATTTTTAGTTACTGTTAACAGATTTATTTCTAAGCTTTGAAAACAAGGAAAATGTCATAAAAATTTGAGTATCTTTTTTTCGTTAAACTACGGTCATAAGCAAAAAAAATCCGCTGAATCGGTTTAAATTCAGCGGTGATTTTTGGTTATTTAGCAGCGGTTTCAACCGCCAAACTGTTCGCTTTTTCTGCCGCTAACTATAGCAAAACCTTCTTTTAATGCACTCAGCCTTTCATCCATCCAGTGATGTTCGGGAATTAAACCTTTGATACCCAATTTTTCTAAACGCTTTTTGACTTTTCCTGTTGCTCCCACGACTATCACTTCCCTACGCTCATCAATGGCTTCGTGAATTGCATTTTCAATCGCTAAGGAAGAGGTTACGCCCAAAACAGGAACTTCAGCTATATCTACAATTAAGACATCGTAATTTGCGATCGCACCATGTTCTCTGGCAATAGCTTTAGCAACTCCGAAAATCATCGGGCCGCTAAGATGAAATAATAATACTCTGCCGTTTGCTAAATCTAAATATTTCTTTTCTTCGGAACTAAGAAAAATTTGGTCGTCGTCGTCGGTAATTGCTTTGACAGCTTTTGATTGCATTTCATCAAGACGAGCGATAGTTAAGATGTTTGCAACAAATACCCCTACGGCTACAGCTACCATTAAATCGACAAATACTGTTAGGAAGACCACACTATAAAGAATTCCGGCTGACTTCAAAGAAATTTTGTGAACTCGCTTCAGAAAACCCCAGTCAATAATATCGATCCCTACTTTTAAAACAATTGCGGCTAATACAGCAAGGGGAATACCTGATGTTAAAGGGGCTGCCCACAATACGACAACTAACAACACCAAAGCCCGACTAATACCCGACAATGCAGTTCTTCCACCGGCTTGAATATTAACAACAGTCGCCGTTGTGGCTCCAGAACCGGCAATTCCACCACAAAAGCCGGTAATTAAATTAGCAACACCTTGACCAATTAATTCTTTATTTGATTTATGTTCGGTACGGGTAAGACTGTCAGAAACCAAGCAAGTTAACATACAGTCGATGGAGCCTACCATCGCCAATATCAAACCATTGACAAACATTAACCTCAAATTACCACTAGTAAAATCTGGCCAATATAGTCTTTCGGGTAAACCAGGAGTAATTTCACCAATAGTGGCAATAGTACGAATTTCTATTCCTCTCAAAAAAATCAAGGAAATTAACGTACCGACAACTAAAGCTACTAGCTGTGGAGGAACAAACTTTTTTAATTTATTCGGGTACAAAAAGAGAATTGCTAAAGTTACAATTCCTAAACCAGTTTCGACAAAATTAATATTGGCAATTAAATCCGGGAAATTCCTAATTACGCCAAGCACACCACCTTTTGGAGTTTCTTGCCCTAAAAAAGGTGCTATTTGAATAAAAATTAAAATAACACCGATTCCCGTCATAAATCCAGAAACCACGTTATAGGGCAGCATTGTAATATACCGCCCTAATTTCAGTAACCCAAAAATAATTTGAAATAGCCCTGCCAACATGGTTACGGTAAATCCCATTGCCAAAGCTTTTGGTGGATCTTCGGGGTAAATAGCCATCAGTTCGGCAATAACTGCGGTAACAATTACCGTCATCGGGGCCAGTTGGCTCGGAAATTAGGCTGGGTGTACCGCCGAATAAAGCCGCAAAAAATCCGATTAATATTGCTCCCCACAACCCCGCAGAAGCACCTGCACCAGAAGCGATACCAAAAGCTAATGCCATCGGTAAAGCAACTACTGCTGCCGTTAATCCGCCGAGAATATCCCCCCGCAAATTACGGAAATGGATTTGATTTGTTATTTGCATAAAAAGGTCAAAGGTTACAGGTTAAAGGTTAGAGGTTAAAGGTCAAAGGTTAAAGGTCAAAGGTCAAAGGTCAAAGGTTAAAGGTCAAAGGTCAAAGGTTAAAGGTCAAAGGTTAAAGGTCAAAGGTTAAAGGTCAAAGGTCAAAGGTTAAAGGTCAAAGGTTAAAGGTCAAAGGTTAAAGGTCAAAGGTTAAAGGTCAAAGGTTAAAGGTCAAAGGTTAAAGGTTAAAGGTCAAAGGTTAAAGGTCAAAGGTTAAAGGTCAAAGGTTAAAGGTCAAAGGTTAAAGGTCAAAGGTTAGAGGTTAAAGGTTAGAGGTTAGAGGTTAAAGGTTAGGTTGAAATAGTAAAATTCCTACTACTCCCTACTCCCTACTCCCTACTCCCTACTCCCTACTCCCTACTCCTTACTCCCTACTCACATCTCACATCTCACATCTCACATCTCACATCTCACATCTCACATCTCACATCTCTTCAAAATCAACGAAATAGTAACAAAGGAATATTGCTACTTCTGAGTAGTTGAGCGGTGGTACTGCCGATTACTAAATGGCGAATGCGGCTGTGTCCGTAAGCTCCCATGAGCAAAAGACTAATATCTTGTTCCTTAACATACTCAGCAATGGCTTTTTCCGATTCACCTTCTAATAAGCTACAAACTGGCTGATATTTAGCTCTTTCTAAAGATTGTTTGGCTTCATCAAGTCTGGCTGTTGCCTTTGGATCGGAACTATCTTTAGCTACAGTTAAAAGGTGTATTTCTAAATTTTGAAAAGCAGAAGAATTTGCTAAAAATTTCAATATCTTCTTTCCCGTCGCACTACCGTCATAAGCTAATAAGATGCGTTCAATGGGTTTAAATTCACTAGGAGTAACTAAGCAAGGCTTACGACTGCTGCGAACAATTCGATCCACATTTGCCCCTAAATGCCCCGGCGCAAAATCGGCTGCTTCTCCCCGTTGCCCTAAAAGAATCAAGTCTGAATTCTCTTCAAATTCATGCAAACAATCTACTAAGAAACCTGTTTTATGAATTAAATTAAAGTCTTCTATACCTTCTGCTTTTAGAGTTTGCGCTGCATTATCTAAAATCAATCTTGCCCGTTGATTGTTTATCTTAGCTCTTTCATGTTCTAAATTTACTAATTCATTCAGTAATTTTTCGCAAGCACCAAGTCCAATACTGCCGCTTAAGTTACCAGTATTTGCAACTTGTTGACTGCGAATATCCGTGACAGACAAAATCTTGATTTGGGCATTGAATTGAGTCGCAAACCAAGCCCCATATTTATAAATATTTTCGGCGAAAGATGAGCCATCGGTACAAAGTAAAATATTTTTCACGGTGATTCCAGTCCCTGTAAGTGAAAGTATTGTTTATTGTCATAAAAAGCAGGGAGTAGGAAGTAGCAAACAGTAGATAGAAATTTGCCTAAAATAATCTTGCTCCTTATGTAGGGACATCGGATTTTTGATAGTCTGTCAATTTATCTAGTAAGGTGGCACTAGCTTCATTGAGTCCGATTAATTCTACTTCTGCTCCATTACGGCGAAATTTAAGTATCGCTTTATCGAGTACTTCTACTGCCCCTTGATCCCACAGGTGAGCATGAGTTAAATCGATGGTGACATTTTCAACTAGCTCCGTAAAATCAAAATACTCTAAAAATTCATCTCTTGATAAAAAGAAAATTTGTCCCGCGACTTTATAAGTGCAGTGCGAACCATCTTGACTGAGCATTTTATCTACAAATACCAACTGAGCAATCTTACGAGAAAAGAATACAGTACTCATTACAATGCCCACAACCACACCAAGCGCAAAGTTGCTAGTAAAAATTATCACCAACATCGTAGTCAACATTACCGCTGTATCGGTGCGGGGAATACGACGAATATTTTTAAAAGAAGACCAGCGAAATGTCCCAATTGATACCATAATCATTACTGCGACTAATGCCGCCATTGGCATTTGCTTTACCCAAATTTGCAAACCCAAAATCGCAATTAATAGGAAAACACCAGCCGCAAGAGTTGATAATCTACCTCTTCCGCCAGACTGCACGTTAATAACCGATTGTCCAATCATTCCACAACCAGCCATACCACCAAAGAAGCCCGCGATCATATTTGCAATCCCTTGCCCTTTTGCTTCCTGATTTTTATCGCTGGGAGTATCGGTAAATTCATCTACCAGGGAAGCCGTTAAAAATGAAGCCAATAATCCAACGATCGCCAAAGTCACGGAATAAGGCAGGATAATATTCAATGTTTCCAAATTAAACGGCACTTGGGGCAATGCGAAACTAGGTAAGGCAGTGGGTAAATCTCCTTTATCTCCCACCGTGGGAACGTTAAGTTTTAGAGAAATAGCCGCTACAGTCATTACCACCAAAGCCACCAAGGGAGAAGGTACTACTTTGGTAAAGCGAGGCAAAATATAAATAATCGCCAGAGAAAGCGCAGTTAAAACGTATACTGTCAGCACGCTTACCGTTGACGGAAGACCGATTAATTCGGGTAACTGAGCCTTGAAAATCAACACAGCCAAAGCATTAACATAGCCAATCATCACTGCTCGGGGAATATACCTCATGTAGCGTCCGAGTTTTAGCACCCCAAACAAAACTTGAAAGATTCCCGTTACAAAAGTAGCTGCAAGTATATATTCTAAGCCAAGCTCTTTACCATACTCTTCAACTAAACTAATCATCAATAGAGCCATCGCTCCCGTAGCAGCAGAGATAGAAGCTGGCCTCCCTCCCAAAAACGCCGTTGTTATCGCAATAATAAACGAGGCATAAAGCCCCACCTTGGGATCGACACCAGCAATAATCGAAAAGGCGATCGCCTCGGGAATCAATGCCAATCCCACCACAGCCCCAGCCAAAATATCTTGCCGAGGATTAAAAAACCACTCTCGCTTCCAAGTTGTCAAATTCAAGTTATCCTCCTAACACCGCGATCTAGTAAAGTTGCATAATTCATACCCAAAATAGCCCACTTGTAAATCTAATTCGGTAATTAATAATTCGTCATAAAAAAAGTGATATTCCCTTAGAGAACTTGTAAGATAAGATGTAGAACTTAACACAGACCTTGATTACAGCCAAATACGCACGCCGAACAATAGTGAAGCCGCCGTTTCTCCAAGATAAGTAAAAATAATTTTGATAAATATTGAATCAGGCAAGAGATAATGGTTGAAAATTCCAGCTATTTGAAGCTACCGAAGAGATAGTTATCTGCGACATTATCCGAACCTATTTACTATTGATTTCTTGATACGTTTATTACGTAGCGAAAGCATATCATAGCGTCGTTACAATCCGCAACATAAGTTAACTTGAGTTTAAATTTAGGTTTTGCAGCAATCGGAATTAGGCTTCACAACCGCCTTGGAATAAATTCCCAGGCTTATAAACAAAGTTGTCTTTAGACGACTGAATTATTTTCTTCTCGCTCTATCTTTCTCTCTATGTCTTTCCTCTGTGCCCTCTGCGCTCTCTGCGGTTTTTTTAAATCCGTTCATAACCCCGCAGAATTATTGTGGTGAAGTATTAGTAGTATTGCGCCACATAAGTTTTGTGGGGTTCCGGGAGTGCGAGCATCTTGCTCGCTGGTTGTCGCGAGGGAGCGAGACGCTCCCACTACATTTTGATTACCCCGCAAAACTAATGTGGTGGAGTAGTAGTCCTTTTCATAAATTCTGAGGGGTTCGTTTTCGACCTAACGTCGGGAGACGTAGCACTGCTACGTCTCTACAACCCATTAAAACAAATGAAAAGGACTAGTAGTAGTCCTTTGCATAAATTCTGAGGGGTACGTTTTCGACCTAACGTCGGGAGACGTAGCACTGCTACGTCTCTACAACCCATTAAAACTAATGAAAAGGACCAGTAGTACTCCACCACATTAATTTTGAGGGGTACGTAGTTGCGCTTCAGCGCCTCATATTCCGGTATTCGGAGGCGCTGAAGCGCAACTACGAACAATTATTAACCCCGCAAGATTAATGTGGTGAAGTAGTAGTGCCTAACCACGATAATTATGCGGGGTGTTGGGAGTGCGAGCATCTTGCTCGCTAGCTTCCAACAGGGAGCGAGACGCTCCCACTACATTTTTATTACCCGTCAGAACAAATGAAATGGACTACTACGAGCTAAAATAAACCGGGTTTCTAGTCGTAACTGCTAACTGATTCACCTCCGCAACCGCGAAAACAACAAATCCGCTTCCCTTATCCGCAACAACACCACAATTAAGCTAAAAATAATCAAACCAACTATTGCAGAAACACTCAATTGAACTAAATCAAATATTAATCCTTCAGCTTGCCAAATTTGAGCAATTCCCCAACTTATAACCCAAGCAATTAAACCAGTTACCGCACTTCCTATAATCAAACCTAAAATTGGTAAACCCCATTCTTTCCAAGGCAAACCTTCAAGTTGACGATGCAAATAAATCAGCAGCATTGCTCCAGCAATTAAATTCACTCCCATCGAAGCGAATACTAAACCCGATATTCCAAAATTCTTAACTAAAACGTAATCCAAACCAACATTGAGCAAAATATTAAATCCGCTGATGCGAAACGGGGTTTTAGCATCATTCAACGCATAACACACCCGCGTTAATATTTGTCTTCCGACACTAGGAAACATCCCCAAACTGTAAGCTACTAAAACAGATGAAACCATTTGTACTGCCGTGTTATCAAATGCTTGACGTTGATAAACTATTTTGACAATGGGAGTAGCTAAAGCCATCATCAAAGCACTCAAGGGTAGAATAATCAAAGCTGTAATTACAATACTTTGACGAACTTGTTCTTTAAGCTGATGCCATTCTTGATTTGCAGCAAGACGGGAAAACCTTGGCAGTAGGGGAACTAACAAAATACTAGAAAGCAATCCTCGTGGGGTTTGCGATAGTAATTCAGCATAGCTAAGAGTTGCAGCAGCTTGAGGAATAAAAGAAGCAAACCGTAAATCTACGTAAAGGTTGATATTAGACATACCAGCCGAAAGCGTTGCCGGAGCCATCAACCGCATCACTTCCCCAACTTCTGGAGAGCGAAAATTAAACCGGGGACGAATTGTTAATAAACCTTCCCGTGCCTGTACGATTAACTGCACAATCCATTGCAGCACAGCACCCGCTAAAGTTGCCGTTGCCAAAACCATTCCACCCAAAAGCAGATTTTGCGGAGCGTTGATTTCATCTCCCAAGCGCCAAGCTAAAATACCCAAACTGGAAATTACAGCAATACTAGATAGCATTGGACTTACGGAAGGTAGCCAGTATAAATCTGCTGCATTTAAACTTCCAACTCCAACCCCAATAAGCCCCGCTAATAAAGCTAGAGGAGCCATGATTTGTAGTTGTAATATGGCAATTTCTCTAACTTGAGAATTCAATCCCGGCGCTACCAAATCAATTAAAAAAGGCGCAAAAAGGATAATTAATAAAGTAACGGGAATCAGAATTAAAGTTAATAAAGTCGCAACAGTCGCAATTAAATTTTTGCTATCTCCTCGATCCCGTCTCGCTAAAACGCTGACTAAAGCAGTATGTAAAGGGCCATTTAAACCACCGATAACTACCAGTAAAAAACCGGGGATAATATAGGCATAATTAAAAGCATTTGCTACAGCACCCACTCCAAAAGCCGCAGCAATACAAGTCGAACGCAGTAAGCCAAATAACTTGCTGACAAGAGTTGCGATCGCGACTATTCCGGCGATGTTTTTTAATGATTTGGGCATGGGGGATTGGGGATTGGGCATGGAGGGGGGATAGGGGGAAGAGGGGGAAGAGGGGGTAGATAATTTTTAGTTACTCCGTTTGAAGATTACCGATATAAAAACCGCAGAGACAAGCCACTGCGTTGGGCGGTGAAACACTTGCGGTGGAAGGGTTCTCCGGCATAAGCAAAGTGTTGAACCCGGAGGGGTTCCCCGACTTGTAGCAAGTGGCGTGCAGAGAGCGCTGAGGAAAGAGATAAAGAGAGATAGCTAACTATAGAGCGGCATAAAGTTAAAAGAAATACAATGCCCCATGCCCTATGCCCTATGCCCTATGCCCTTTAAACTTGTTTTCAAAATCACTTCAATCAAGTTTTTGTAGGATAAACCATTTTGCAGGGCTATTTGAGCTAAGGAGCGCTCTGGGTGTAAAGTTGCGTCGGCGTTGATATCTAGTAAATAGGCTTGACTATCGTTGTCAACTCGGAAATCGAAAGTAGCATAATCTAAAGGTTTGAATAATTGCATCAAATCTAAACTTATTTCTTGCAGCTTTTGCAACTGTGGAATATACAAATCTAAATTTATTTTGCGGAAACTACCGCGCCTTTTTGCTTGTAAATCTAATATTTGCTCTTGCATAACTGCGCCTTCTCTAGTTACCGTTTCCACTGCACCAATAAAAACAGGTACATCATTTCCCACAACACCCACGGTAATTTCACGCCCTGCAATAAACTGCTCGCATAACACTGCGGATTGAAATTGTTGATGCAATTGCTTAACTTTATCTTGTAAATCCGTTAAACCTGCCGATGCTTGCCAAATTTGCAAACCCAACGAATAACCTTCACAAGCAGGTTTGAGAATACATTTTTCCCAAGGTGGCGTTACAATTTCCTCGCCAACTCCACAACGTAACCAAGGTGGAGTTAAAATTCCTCGCCACTGCAAAACAGGTTTGAGAAAATCTTTATTCAGCGTCAGACTTTTTACCGTAGCATCTCCACCCGTATAGGGTATACCCAATTGTTCTAAAATTGCCGGTGCTAAAGCGGTGCGGTTGCGCGATGTTGTTCTAACTGAAAGATTCCAGATGAATTCTGGTAATTGGTTTTGTCGCCATTTTTCGAGTAAAGCGTCTAAAGTTCCAATTAAATCAACATCGTAACCCAAAGCTTTTAAATTAGTCGCGACAGCTTCGACTTCTTCAGTTTCACGCCAGTGGTAGTGGGTTTCAACACTCGCGCTAGGGTTTGACATGATGTCGGATTGGCTCTCGAATAGGATTCCGATTTTTCGCATTTTTTATCGTAATTAAGAGCAGGCGGTTGAAACCGCGCCTACACAAACAAAGTCCGCCTGTGCGGACTATTTTACATATATATAGGATAAGAAATTTAATTAACCCACGCAGGTGGGTTTCACCTGTGTAGCAGCGGTTTCAACCGCCAGATTAAAAGTTGCTATTTTACATGTATATAGGATAAGAAATTTAATTAACCCACGCAGGTGGGTTTCACCTGTGTAGCAGTGGTTTCAACCGCCAGATTATTTACATTTGAGCCTGCTTCACCCAATTAATCACAGTATTATGTGAAATTCCCGTCTTTTTCTCAATAGCTCGAAACCCCATTCCTTCTCTATACAAATCCAAGCATCGTTGCTTTACTTCCTCTGAATAACCTTTCGGCGAATAACTCTCTAAAAACTGCTTTCCACATTCTTTGCAAATATAGCGCTGCTTGTTGTGACGATGACCATTTTTAGAAATGCTTTCTGACTCGCAATGCGGACATTTTTTATTTTGTAATTTATTTTCATCCCCTAACTGTGCGCCGCTAATCATTCTTGCTCTGTGCGCTATTTCATCCCCAATATAAGGACGTAAATAAGCTGTAAATAATTCTTTAATTAGTAAGAAAATCTTGGATTTTAATAACGGACGTATTTGTTTATCGGTTATGCTTTAAGGGCTTGATTTGAAAATGTAATTAATAATTTTCTTAATAGATAATGGTGCGTTACAGCATCTTCAAAACTATCGCTTTTTAATCAAATTATCTTGTGCCGTAACACACCCTACAATATGTATCATAATTGGTAAGGTTATTTCAGATTTTTCAACCAATTACCAATTACCAATTACCCATTACCTTCCTCTAACCAAACCGTATCTTCATCAACACCAACTACCATCAAACCAGACTTATCCAAACCTCTTCTAACCTGATGCCATCTAGCAACTAACTGTATTGGTGAACCTTCCATCAAACCTACCAATTCCAATTTCCCATCGGAATGAGTCAAGATATAGCGAAACCTTTTTACCGAGCCGTTGCAACGCTGACGTATTGCTTCAACTAAGTGCATCGCTTCAACAATCGACAATTGAAAATGAGTTGCGTGTTTTACAGGGCGCGGATGGAATAAATACTGAGGAATTACACCCAATCTATGCAAGCGTTTGTATAATTCGGTCATTGTATCGACTTCTGCATTAACTCCTTTCATCAAAGCAATTTGCGAGGTTAATAAACAACCTGCTTGTCGTAAGTTAAATAATGCTTTTTCTGCTAAAGGTGTAATTTCGCGGGGGTGATCGAAATGACATTGAATAACGATTTGGAATCTGGAATTATACTGTTTTAAAACTGATAATAATTCTGAATCTGTGGTGAAGCGAGAAGGGAGAAAAGCAGGTAGTTTACTGCTGATACGAATTTGCCAAAGGTGAGGAATTTGAGATAATGCTGCAAACAGGTTCGCTAAACGACGAGTACTGCAAACCATTGGATCTCCACCGGAAAGCAACACGTTATCAATTTCGGGATGCTGTTTGATATAGGATATAGCTTCTTGTAAATCCTCGATAGTCTCTTTTACCATTACATCCTTGCTCATCAACCGTCGCCGAAAACAATAGCGGCAGTGACCTGCACAAGCTTGAGTGACTATTAATACTGCTGTTTGTTCGTATTTATGCTGTAAGCCGGGAATTACTGTAGAAAATTCTTCTCCACTGGTATCCAATGAGCCAATATCGTTTTCCTCGTCATCGGATGGAATTAGTAATTGACGCAATGGATCTGTGGGGTTTTGCCAGTCTACCAAATCAGCGTAACCCACGGGAACCATTACAGGAAAACGCTGTTTTGCATTATTAACTCGCTGTTTATCCTCATCATCGAGAGACAACCAATCTTCAGCAGAGTTAGATAATTTTAAACTTTCGATTAACTCATCTCGCCAATTCTTAACCTGTGGAATTTCGCGAACTAATTCTTTCATCGATTCTTGTTCCCAGCATATCTACTCAACTTCAAGAGTACAGGATTAATGCACTTTATTTTTGAGTATTAATAGTGCAATCAAGTTAAAAATTTATCTATTTCGACAGATGTAAATTTTTAGATGCGTTCATTGTTGTAGAGTAAAATTTGTTACTATCAATTTTCAGCTTTATCCTGGTTTAATCGCAGATAATTTGTAAAATGATTTTTAATTGGCAATTAGTTCAGATTTCAATCTATGATTTTATAAAGCTATGAAAAACAGTTTACGCAGTTGGAAAGCTTATTCCCAGCACTTGAAAAAGTTAAGTACAAATCTTTTAAAAGGCTATTATTTTAATTACGCGGGCAAAAAAAGCAACCTAGATATTTCTACCCATAAATATCAATGGAGTAGTTTTACAAGTCCGATTAAAAAGCGTTCTGGATTAGCGAATATCAATGAAAATAGAATTCACAATATGCAGCTAGCGGCTAGCAGAATAGACGGATTAATTATTCAGCCACAGCAAATATTTGGCTTTTGGAATTGCGTTCCTCGCCCTATAATTAAAAATGGGTTTCGTTCGGGGCCAATGTTAGTTAGAGGAAAATTAACTAATGATGTCGGTGGTGGTTTATGTCAAATTTCCACGACGTTATTTAATGCTTTACTTTGGGCTAATTTTGAAATTTTAGAACGCTACAACCACAGCATTGACGCTCATGGAGATAAACGCTTTTTTAGATTAGGGCAAGATGCTACTGTGGCTTATGGTTATAAAGATTTAGTTGTCAGAAACGTTAGTCAAACACCTTTATTATTGCGGTTGCAAGTCTTTCCCGAAAAAGCTGAAGTTACAGCCAGCATTTGGGGAACCGAAGCAATACCATTTGAAGTGAAAATTGAATCAAAAGTGTTGCAAGAATTGACGTTAGCTGATGGTGGAATGTCCGGTTGGGAAGTTGAAACTCAAAGGTTTATTGGAGGTAAAGAAAAAATTACTTATCAAGCCATTGATATTTATAAACCTCATCTGCCAACAATTGCAGGTTAATAGAAAGGAAGTTAAAAAATTTAGGACTTACGCAACCGGTACATTTTTCTTGTAAGGTGCTGTGACACTTTAACCGATTTTGAACGTAGTAATAATGTATTCAGTGTCACGCACCAGCCGAGTATTATGACAATTTTGGCAATTCTTGACTTTACTATTTTACTAGTAATACGGCAGAAGCAAAGATTTTTCTCTTCAGGAATGACCGCAAGTGTCACAATTGTAGTTGGTGCGTGACACAGCAGGCTCCTTATTACTACGTTGAGAATTTCTATAAGTGTCACAGCAACGGCAATATTGGGGGAAGAAAATCTACACCCCAATTTGCCTCCCCGACAATAAAATATGCTAGTTGCGGCCATTCCTCTTATTTATCAACTTCCTCTAATATCCTCCTATGCAAACCCGCTTAATCCAACCACCGACTTTACATAATTTCCTCTCACAAGTACTCAAACCCCATTCTTTATCATCAGAAGCGCAAACAGCATTAATTAATCATTTAGTAGAAGCCAATTTATGGGGAATTGATTCTCACGGATTGCAGCAAATCATCGGTTATGACAAAAGTTTGAAAAGCGGAAGAATTAACCCTAAACCACAAATAAAAATAATTGACGATCGCCCTAGCATGATTCGTATCGATGCAGATGCAGCACCGGGACAATATGCTGCTAAAGTTGCAATGGAAATGGCGATCGCCGCAGCTAAAAAAACTGGGATAGCGGTTGTCGGTGTGACAAACAGCAATCATTTCGGTGTTGCCGGATACTACACCCGCATGGCAGCAGAAGCGGGGATGGTTAGTTTTGCAACTACAGATACCAACGTTGTGGATTTAGCTCCTTTCGGTGGAAGCGTTGCCAAGTTAGGTAACAACGCGATTTCTTGGGGAATTCCTACCGGAAATAAACCAGTAATTATCGATATGGCAACGGGTGCGGTAAGCGGTGGAAAAGTAAAACATTTCGCTTATCAAGGTTTAGAAATTCCCTTGGGATGGGGGCTGACAGCATCAGGAAAACCTACCAATAATCCCAAAGAAGTAGCTGTTAATATACCGGCTTCTTATAAAGGTTCTGGTTTAGCATTTATATCAGATTTATTATGCGGGCCACTACTCGGAACTGCAACAGCAATGTTTAAAAATAAAGCGATTCACGATGCAGCGAATGGAACCGGACATTTATTTTTAGTTATGGATATTGCAGCATGGACTGATAAACAAAAGTTTGAACAAGAAGTGCAAAAAGCCATAAGTTCGCTGAAAGAAACTCCTAGATTAGAAGCAGAAGAACCGATTTATTATCCTGGAGAATTAGAAGAAATTACCCATAAACAACGATTACAAAATGGTATTCCCGTACCTAAAGCTTTAATTGAAACTCTCGCTGAATATTTTGGAAATAATCTAGTTTCTGAATACCTAATGTAGAGACGTAGCAGTGCTACGTCTTTACACGTCGGAATAATTTCAATAATCCAATCCCTGTAATTAAACTAGATAAAATAGTAGTTGTTATTACTCCAATTACAAAGCTAACAATCCAAGCAATATCTGGATTCCAAATCTTAGATAATACTGAATTAGCAGTTAAACCTGTAAAAGTGCCAAAGAATACGCTTGCAAAAATACCTATAAAAGATAGTATCAACCATCCTAAAGAATTGTCTATTTGTCGGCGTATGGTTAACCATTTAGCTATAGATGTTCCTCCGATTACTCCTGTCACTGCACATAGCAATTCTCTATAATCACCGAATAATATACTCCCTGTAAAAGTTCCGATAAATAAACCGATCAAAAAACCAAACAAAGTTTCTATTAAAGACCAAAAATTAAATATAATTCGCTGTTTTAGTACCAACCATTGCATAACTTCAACTGGTACCAAAGTAATAATTGCAGCTAACATCGCGTAGTGATAACCTACATTCTGACCAAAAAGAAATCTTACCGCTTCACTAAAAAAAACACGTATAAATAAACCAATGCCGATACCGACAATATTCGACATCATCCATTGATAGAAAAAACCAACGTTAATAGCTGTTATTGGAGTTGTTAGAGTATTAATTTCGCTTGTCTTGGGTGGATTAGTAACGTTAAAATTTTCAGGATTATTCGTATTAGAAGGTATATTACTTTGAAGCGTGGGCAAAAGTGAAATTGGCTTAATCTCCAATAACCGTTGTAAAATTTCTTCAGTATTTTTCGGACGTTGAGAAGGCGATCGCTTCATCATCCAATCGAGAAAGTCTGCAAACTCTGGCGAAATATTCGGTACTGCATCTCGCCATAATAATTCATCAGTTTGGGGATTATAAAATTGATTTGGATCTTTTGCGGTGAGTAAATAAACGAACGTCCTTCCCAAAGCGAAAAAATCCGATTGCTGCATAGCTTGACCGTTCATTTGTTCTGGTGGCGTGTATCCGGCGGAAACAATTCCCGTCACCTTTCCTTCCGCTTGTGATTGCCAGTAAGTATCTGTAACTACTCGCGCCGTACCAAAATCAATCAGTGCTAAACCACCTTCAGCCCGCAGCATCACGTTAGCTGGCTTAATATCGCGATGAAAAAAGTTTTGATTATGAACCTGTTGCAAAATAACAGTTAATTCCTGCAACCACTGCATAGCCATTCTTTCATCAATAGGATGATATTCTCGCTGTTTGATATATTCATACAAATTCATCCCCTCAATTTTTTCCATTACCAAACAGTGCAAAGGTTGCTGACTGTTGCGGGGATGATAAATAAAATATCCGTCGTCTTCAACTTGAGGAATACCCGAATAATTTAATTGAGATAAAACTTCAGCTTCCCGTTGAAACAATTCAATAGCTTTAGGGAAATTATTATGGAGAATTTTCAGAACTTTTACCGTAGCGTTGCGTTCTTTTATCTCATAAGTCTTACCAAAACCACCACCTCCTAAATATTTTACTACCTTGTAACGTCCTTGCAGCAGCAATTCCGAACCGCAACCCAGACAAAAAATTATCTTGTCAGGATTATCATCAGGTTTTGGGCAATGGGGATTTATACAAAGACTCATAATTAATGGGCATGGAGAATTGGGCATTGGGCATTGGGCATTGGGAATTGGGTATTAACCTTTAACCTTTGACCTTTAACCTCTAACCTTTTATTGCACGACTTCTACTAATGTACCTATTTTTACGACCTTATATAATTCTTCCACATCTTTATTTTTTAATGACGGACAACCCAAAGTCCAATTTTGTTGATTATCTATCACATAAAACTTCCGCAACATCCCTAAGAGGGAAAATAAATCGCAAGCGAGCTAGTAGAAAATATAGTGCAGATGTGCTAAAAATTAAAAGCAAAATTATTTTTATCTGTTTTTGATATTTAAATTCACTTGACTTAAAGTAATAATGAATGGTCGCAATTGTCACAAAATTTGGGTGGTGCGTGACACTACAAACCTTATTACTACGTTGATAATCAGTTAAAGTGTCACAGCACCCTACAACGAAAATATGCCAGTTGCGTAAGTCTTAGATTTAATCAAAAAATTTATAAATTAAGAAAAGCCCCCCTTTGATAAGGGGGGTTGGGGGGATATTCCCTATGCCCCATGCCCCATGCCCAATCCCCAATTCCCAATGAACAAAGAAATGCGCCGCGACTTTGACAACCGTGAAGAATTAATCGCTTACCTCAAACAAGAATTTCCCGAAGTTGCAAAACGAGACGAAACACATCAGCGAAACCGTAGGTGGACGAAAAGCCGCCGAAAAAGCATTAGAAAAAGTAGATCCCAGAAAATACGGGAAAACACGTAATTTTTTAACTGGCGGTGTTACCAGACTTTCCGCTTATCTGCGCTACGGTGTTCTCAGTTTGGCAGAAGTACGAGACTTCGCCTTAAATAGAGCTAGCAACGATAACGATGCCACAAAGTTAGTTAACGAATTAGGCTGGCGCGATTATTGGCAAAGATTATATGTAAAACTCGGCGATAAAATTTGGGAAGATAGAGAAGAATACAAAACAGGTTATAGCGTCGCCGATTATGCGCCGGAATTTCCAGAAGATATCGCACAAGGTACTACGGGATTAGTTTGCATCGATAATTTTAGTCAACAATTGCGCGAAACTGGCTATTTACACAATCATATTCGGATGTGGATTGCAGCTTACATAGTGCATTGGCGCAGAATTCGCTGGCAAGCTGGAGCAAAATGGTTTTTAGAGCATTTATTAGACGGAGATCCAGCTTCTAATAATATGTCATGGCAATGGGTAGCGAGTACCTTTAGCCATAAACCTTATTTCTTCAATCGTGAGAATTTAGAACGTTATACCGATGGAGTTTATTGTAAGCGATGTCCTTTATATGGGAATTGCGATTTTGAAGGAAGTTATGAAGAATTAGAAGAGAAATTGTTTCCTAAAAAAGAGTTTAGTAATAAGCCTAATAGTCAGAGTTATCAGAAAGGGAAGAGGAAGAAAGGTTAAAGGTTAGAGGTCAAAAGTCAAAGGTTAAATAATGTAAAATGTAGGTTGGGTTAGGCGCACGGATATATTCATTATTTACGACAGTTCAAGACGCGCCGTAACCCAACATTGCCTTATTGATGTTTTAGAAAATTCTGCTTTTTAATAACAATATTTATCCACAAGCATGATGTTGAGTTACAACACGATTAATGTTATCGCTACAAATTAAATTTGGTTTTCGTGCCTTACCCAACCTACAGACTTAACTAGCCATCATAATCGCCTCGGAATCAATTCCAAGGCTAATAGCTCAAGTCTACTTAAGTAGACTGAAAGTCCTACTCAGTCGTATGAAAGGATGTAGGCTGTTAGTTAAAGGTGAAAGAATGTAGGTTGGCTTCACGGCGCACTAATATATTATTGTTTAACAAATAATTAATATTGCAACCTAACCTAACATTTCATTATGGGTATTTTATATAATTCTACATTTGAACAACAGTATGTATCTGCTTCAATGGAAATTGGAGGTTTGTTAATGAAGCTTAATTTTAAAACGATGACAATGGGAGAGCTAAAAAAATATGTTCTAGAGAATCGAAATGATAAAGCAGCATTTGAGGCATTAATGGAACGAATTGATGCTCAACCTCAAGAGCAAGTTTATGGAGAGGTAAATCCCGAACAATTTTCTGAAATTCTAAAACAACATCGCCGCTTTCAGAAAGATTGAGATTGTGAGTTATTTTATGTAGATAAAATGTAGGTTGGGTTAGGCGCACGAATATATTCATATTTTACGAAAAATAAAGACGCGCCGTAACCCAACATGGCGTTATTGATGTTTTAGAAAATTCTGCTTTTTAATAACAATATTTATCCACAAGCGTGATGTTGGGTTACGACACGATTAATGTTATCGCTACAAATTAAATTTGGTTTCCGTGTCTAACCCAACCTACAAACTTAGAGTTTGCTGGTTTTGTTTTAGTCAATGGTAGATATCAACCAATTGAAACCAACGAACAAGGATGGATGTTTTCCGAACAAGTAGGTTTATTCTTAGGAATATATGAAGAGAAATTACGCTTTTTTGCTAGAGAAGGTGAATTAGTTCCCACACCAGAAGAAGTTGCACAACAACAGAAGCAAAGAGCCGATATTTTAGCTGCGAAGTTGCGGGAATTAAATATTGATCCGGATTTGTTGTGAGTTAGATTTATATCCATAAAAAATGGATAATTTTTCAAGATTTATCTTGTGTCATCATGTAGATAATCATTAAACCTATGCGAAACCTGACAAAGCGACAATGACCCTCACAGCCCCAATACAAATACGACGTTTTCCTTTGTCACAATAGCAAAGACAAGCCAGAAGTAAAACAAATAGGGCAACAATTAAAACAGCAAGGACTCGAACCTTGGTTAGATGAAAATGTCCTCTCGATATCAGTCCTTTTGAACATGAAAAAAGCTGGGAATACCAAACGAAATTAAGAAGCGAATTGGAAATACTCAGGCGCGATTTAGAAGAATATGCTATAGCTTTAGCAGTAATTGCGGGTGTAGATTATACATGACCGAAATGAGTAGATACATTGAAGCTTTAGAAGAGTTTGATGGACAAGGTAATGCGATATTTTGCGCTGGTGGAATTTCTAATTGTCCAGATTGGCAATCGCAAATGGTGGAATTATTGAAACCTTCACCTTTGATTATTTTAAATCCCCGTCGTGCTAATTTTCCGATTGATAACCCCGACGCTTCCAAACAACAAATTGCATGGGAACACAGACATTTGCGACTCGCTTCATCGATTCTGTTTTGGTTTCCTCAAGAAACAATTTGTCCGATAACCCTTTACGAACTCGGTGCTTTCTCAATGACAGATAAACCTTTATTTGTAGGTGTTCATCCTAATTATCCGAGAAGACAAGACGTAGAAATCCAAACTAATTTAGCACGTCCCGATATTAATATAGTTTATTGCTTAGAAGATTTAGCAGAACAAATTTTAAAATCAGGTTGTAAAAATATTAAAAAAATAAAACACTCTTAAGATAGATTTTATATTTATGTGAATCGGTTGTATTATAACCAAAGTAAAAAAAAATCAGCCTAATCCAGCTTATTTTATTCAAGTTGGAGCGGAGGAACCACTATTACGGGGGCGTATTTTACTTAGAAGTCTTAATATCTTCTTGGTAAGAAGGATACCTCTCAATCCTAGCCCGTCAGCTAACTTCGCAGGCATTGAGGGGAATTGATGATGAACAACATTTTTATTGTATTTATCGTCTCTATCCCAGGCTAATATCACTCGCGTCAGTTGTGTACTTAATTATTACCTGGTGAATTATCATGCATGATTTTTTTCGATTGAATAAAATAAAAAATTTCAGGTTGTAAGCATTTGAAATTGTATAAATGCTAATTTTTTCCTGCTTCAAAATTAACTATCTCTCTTTACTTCTTACCTCTGTTTCCTCAGCGTCTCTGCGGTTTTTTATTATCAATACTCTAATAATAAACAAGTCATTTCCGTAATGGCAGCATCTTGCTCCCTAACAAAAACCTGAGACATTTCAAAAACTAAGAAATTCAAAATACCACTACATACTATTAAATTTAAAGGAGCTTGTTATGGGGAATTGGCAAGCAATGTTAAGCGGTGCCATATTTATCACTGTCATTGGTTTAATTATGACAGAATGGATAAATTTGACGGTAGCAGCTTTACTCGGAGCATTACTATTAGTTTTTACTAATATAATGACTTTAGAAGAAGCAGTCGGATACATCGCTAAAAGTCACGGAACAATATCGTTATTTTTCGGGGTAATGATATTGGTTAGAGCGTTTCAACCAACAAAAGTCTTTGATTATTTAGCTGCACGCATATTATTACTGGTAAAAGGAGAAGGTAAGCGTTTACTACTAGGAATTATTGCGATAACTGTTCCAGTTTGTGCGTTTTTACCCAATGCTACAACTGTAATGCTATTAGCACCTTTAATTCCTCCAATAGCTAAAGAATTAAGCGTTAATTTTGTGCCGCTATTGATTTTAATGGTATTCGTTGCGAATGCTTCGGGATTATTAACTATAGTCGGCGATCCAGTTACATTTTTAGTTAGCGATGCAATTAATTTAAGTTTTGCAGATTATTTATTACGTTTAAGTTTGGGGGGAGTAATTGCGATCGCAGTTGTTGCTCTGACATTACCCATACTTTTCCGCAAAATTTGGCGAACAAAGTTAGATGATTTAGAACACATACCGCATCCTCAAATTAAGCACCTAGAAGCTTTAGTAATGGGTGGGTTAATATTTGCTTTTGTAATCCTCTTTTTTGTGATTGGAGATACTTTACCAGTCAAAATTTCACCTGCTGCGGTTGCTTTATTGGGTGCTGCTTTGTCAATGCTTGTATCTCATCAAAGTAAAGTTGATACCGTGGACAATATTTTGCGCGATGTTGATTGGAGTACTTTAATATTTTTTATGAGTACTTTTGTGTTAATCGGAGGATTACAAAAAACAGGGGTAATTCAAAGTTTCGCAGGTATATTAGCAACATCTATCGGGACTAATATGATTTTTGGTTCGATAGTATTAGTTTTTGTCACCGGAATCCTATCAAGTATAGTTCCTAATATTCCTTTAGTGGTAGCAATGATACCTCTGTTAAAACAGTATTTAATTAATGTTGGTTTAGTGGGAGCAGAAGTATTAACACCAGATTTTCAAGGACAATTACCACCATCTGTATTACCTTTATTTTATGCGATGTTATTCGGTGCAAGTTTAGGAGGAAACGGTACTTTAGTAGGAGCATCTTCTAATATTGTCGCTGCTGGAATTGCTCAACAATACGGAAGACGTATTTCGTTTAAAGGATTTCTCAAATACAGTATTCCGATAACAGTATTACAGTTAGTCGCAGCCACAATTTATTTATTAATTCGATTTTTTGGCTGATCCTAATTTTTGTTTAATTACTTCTTCCTTCTCCCGAAACCCCACCAAAACAGCATTACCATCTTTGACAAACAAAGGGCGTTTGAGCAACATAGCATCTTGAGAAAAAGCTTCTATCCATTGCTCATCGCTCCAAGTTTTCTTTTCTTCACCTAAAGCTCGATAAGATTGTCCTGAAGTATTTCGCATCGGTTTAGAAGTTAAACTTTTTACCCAGTTTTCAACCATTTCTTTACTGGGTGGGTTTTCTTTAGTATTAACAAACTCGTATTCAATATTGTTATTTTGCAGCCAAGCGAAAGCTTTTTTGCAAGTACCGCAGTTGGGAATACCGTAAACTTGGATTGACATTACTACCTGTAGGGGGATTGAGAAATAAACAGCTATAAAGGTAAGCTGAATTTATAAAACTTATTTTCTCCCAATTTGTGACATGAGCCAAGAAGATAAAAATATTATCAAAATCGATCCCGGCACCGTGGTATTTATTATATTTGTCTTGTTGATACTTCCGTTACTGCTTACAGGTTTCCTTTCTCAATAAAAATTCTCTAAACTCGTAAAAAACATACTACATATCTCTGAAAAAGGCGTTGCTGAATCCGGGTATGGATTTAAATGTAGAGATGTGCATAGTATCACGTCTCTACAATCGTTTCGGTTTTCCAATCAACCCGTTTCATACATCAAATCAGCAACGCCCTGAAAATAATCTAGAGTGATATATAGCGTGTCTACTTTTTTTCTAGTTCTAATGGCATTAATTAATCTCCTGATTTTTTTAGCCAATAAGCCAGCAAAATGCCTTCTATTAACCATCAATTAAGCAATAGTCCTATTTTTATATTGAGATAGCATCAAAAGCAATGTAATATTAAAATGATTCGATGGTTATAAATTTTACTATTATTATTGGTTAGATGTTGTTAAGTTAGGACTAGCATTCCTAAACACGTATAAATCAAGTCAAAGTATGTAATATTGATACCATTATCTTTTTTACTGCAATCTCTCAACAAACTTTTGATGTTCATTTGTCTGCAATCCTTGCTGTAGAGTAGTTAAAACAGAAGCTAAATTACCTTCTCGTAAAGCATCAACAGCTAACCATAAACCTGGAAAAACTTCGCTACGAATAATACCCGTTTCGTCGGCTTCTAAGAAAATATAACGACCTTCTTTTAAAATAAACCAGTCCAAACGGTTTTCATACATTTGCCAAACAATATATTCCTTAACACCGTTGCGACGGTAAGCATTAAGTTTGTCATTGAGGTCATAAGAAGCACTGCTAGCTGCAATTTCTACAATCAATTCTGGCGAACCTTCGATATAATCATCTTCACTAATACGAGAATTACCACCTACTTCCGGTTCTATTCTTAATAAAGCATCTGGTTGCGGTTCGTTATCGGCATCTAAACGTACAGTGGCATTATCTAGTAAATCTACTCCTGGACTCGCTGCACTATATGTTCCCAACCAACCAATAATTTTAGCATGAGGTCTACCATGTTTTGTCGCACGTACAGGTGAAGCCACGTAAACAACTCCTTCGATTAATTCTGCCTTCTTAATCTGGATCGTGTCTTGGTAGCGACGTTCAAACTCATATCGTGTCAGGCGATCGCCATTTTCAAGAGGTGGTACGTTAACAATAGTGGATGTAGTTGTCATAATCAATTACCAGTTATCAATTAACAATTATCAATATAATCAGGTGTGAATCATCTGCTTAATTTCTATCTTAATATTGATTATTAGCTTACTTAAAATCTAAAATCCTATGACTAACCAAATAATCTGGGTACACGGAGATTGTTTGAGTCCGAAAAACCCCGCACTTGATGAATATCCGAATACTCCCGCTATCTGGGTTTGGGATGATGCATTATTAGAAGAATGGCAAATCAGCCTCAAACGCATTGCTTTTATTTACGAATGCTTGCTAGAATTACCCGTTGTAATTCGTCGTGGTGATGTTGCAAAGGAAGTTTTAGCTTTTGCAAAAGAACATGATACGAATAAAATTGTTACTACAGATAGTCCAAGTCCCCGTTTTAATAATATTTGCGACGAAATAGAAGGTTCAAAAGAATTAGAAATATTTGAAGTCGAACCATTTTTTGAATACGACGGTTTTATTGACCTCAAGCGCTTTTCTCGTTACTGGAAAGTCGCTCAAAAATACGTTTTTGAATAGTGAACAGTTACCATTTGCCAGTTACCAGAAACTTAGTTTTTAGCCCACGCAGGTGGGCTTTGCATTTGTAGCCCCAGACTTTTAGTCTGTGGGCGTTCTTTTCAATTAATCACAACTACCTAAAGTTAGAAGTATCAAGAGGATACATTAATTAAATTACTTTGCTACTGTGAGTAGACAAAACATTTACGTTCAAATTGTCTGCTGAGGAATAAATAGTGATTCAATCTCTGCCAATTGGTATTACTTTATTTGCGATCGCCGCAATTGTAATTGGCTTGGTGGGTACCAAGATGTGTAAGGTTGCCGATCGATTAGCGGATGCTACTGGTTGGGGAGAAGCTGTAGTTGGTGCTGTTTTTTTGGGTGGTAGTACTTCTTTGGCGGGGATTGTCACTTCTGTGACTGCTGCTTATGGAGGCCACGCTGAATTAGCTGTTAGTAATGCTGTTGGAGGTATCGCCGCACAAACGGCAATGTTAGCTATTGCCGATATGTTTTACCGCAAAGCTAATTTGGAACACGCAGCAGCTTCGATTGCAAATTTGATACAGGGAACTTTGCTGATGTCTTTGTTAGCTATTCCCTTACTTGCTAGCTCTACTCCACAAGTTAGTTTTTGGGGCATTCATCCAGCAACCATTGCTATTATTGGGGCTTATTTATTTGGTCTGCGTTTGGTTTCGCAGGCTGAAGAACAACCGATGTGGAAACCACAATATACAGAAAAAACGATAAAAGATGAACCAACTGAAATAACAGATATTAATGTCAATTTAACCAGACTTTGGTTGGAGTTTGTTTTATATGCGGTAATTTTAAGTTTAGCTGGTTATTTAATTGCTCAAGCAGGTGTATTTATAGCAATTGAAACTGGATTATCAGAATCCTTAGTTGGTGGTTTATTCACTGCGATATCAACATCTTTACCCGAACTTGTAGTTACTATAGCAGCGGTAAGACAAGGAGCATTGACTTTAGCTGTAGGCGGTATTATTGGCGGCAATTGTTTTGATTTATTGTTATTAGCTTTTTCTGATATTGCTTTTCGTAGCGGTTCTATTTATGCCGTTATTTCTGACAATCAGGTTTTCGTTATTTCCTTAACAATTTTGATGACAGGAATATTATTATTAGGACTTCTCCAACGCGAAAAATACGGTTTTGCAAATATTGGTTTTGAAAGTGTTTTAATTCTAATTCTTTATATAGGTGGAATTGGGTTGCTGATTTCACCTTTTTAGAAATATGGGGAGATGGGGAGACATTATTTGAGTAGTGAGTAGTGAGTAACAAGTAGCGAGTAAAAATAGACGGGCAGAAGTACCGACATTTATGAAAATAATAAAAAAGTGATTTACTTGCTACTCTCTACTCCCTACTCCTAACTATTCCCAATGCCCAATGCCCCATGCCCTATTCCCTATTTAAAACTAACTTAAATCGTCAATTAACTTAATTACTCTTTCTTTGACTTCTTCGCGAATGCGGCGATATGTGTCTATCTCTCCACCTTCTGGATCTTCTAATTGCCAATCTTCAAATACTTCTCTTGTTAACCATTCGCTCGGTAGATTTACACCACAACCGCACAAGGAAATCACTGCATTATAATCTTCAGGATTAAATTCGCTCAAAGCCTTCGATTGTTGATTGCTGATATCCATACCAATCTCTGACATGATTTCTACAGTTTTGGGATCTACGAAACTCGCTTCTAAACCCGAACTAGTAACGCCTATTTTATCTTCTCCTAATTTACGAGCAAATGCTTCTGCCATCTGAGAACGGCGAGAATTTTTTTTACAAACAAACATGACTTTTTTCATTTTGATTCCCCTAATAGCAAAGATTAAATTTTCATTATTAAATTGCAGATAAATTAAAATATTAGTTATAAAAAGCTATATTTATATCTTTATCAATTACCAATCCCCAATTCCCAATTCCCAATCCCCAATTACCAATCCCCAATTACCCATTAACTTTTTGTTTTCGTTCGCTATGACGGTCTGTAAGATAATCAACTTTATCGCGTAATAGCAACGTAAATTTATACAATTCTTCCATAACATCAATTACTCTATCTCGATAAGCTGAATCCTTCATTGTTCCATCTTCATTAAACTCTTGATAAGCTTTAGCAACAGAAGATTGATTGGGAATTGTAAACATCCGCATCCAACGCCCTAGAAGTCTCATGGAATTTACTGCATTGAAAGATTGAGAACCACCACTTACCTGCATTACTGCTAAAGTTCTTCCTTGTGTCGGTCTAACTGCTCCTATACTCAAAGGAATCCAGTCAATCTGGTTTTTCAAAATCCCGGTAAGATTACCGTGCATTTCTGGAGATGACCAAACTTGCCCTTCGGACCATTTACTTAACTCTTGCAATTCTTGGACTTTGAAATGTGTATCTGGGACGCTACCCCGAATAGGTAATTCACGGGGATCGAAAAATTTTACTTCTGCACCGAATCCTTCAATAATCCGCGCTGCTTCTTCTGCTAACAAACGACTGTAGGAACGCTCTCGCAGCGAACCGTATAAAAATAATATTCTTGGTTTGTGGTCGAAATCTGCCATGTATTCAATTCTCAATTACTTAATATCGCGAAATCCGTAAGAAAGATGTCGATAAACAATTACTGCTAACTGCGCTCCCATAATTGGTGCTAGCCAGTAAAGCCAGTGATGTTGCCAAATCCATCCAATCAAAGCAGGAGCAAAAGAACGCGCCGGATTCATACTTGCTCCAGTTATCGGTCCCATGAAAGCCGCTTCTAAACCTACTGTTAACCCAATTGCTAATCCTGCAAAACCCACAGGTGCGCGTCTATCAAGCCCCGAACCGAAAATGACGAACATCAAAACGAAAGTGAGTACTAGCTCTAAAACGAAAGATTGCAACCAATTATTATTTAAAGGCAAAGTTGCACCCAAATTGGCAACGTTTCCTAAGCTGATAAAGAGTAAAACTGAAGCTGATATTGCGCCGACTAACTGTGCCAAAATATACGGTATTACCAGATGCTTTGGAAAAAAACCACTCGTCCAAAATGCTAACGTTACTGCTGGATTTAAGTGTGCGCCGCTGATATGTCCCAAACAATAAATCATTGCTGTAACAACGGCACCGAAGACAAAACTGACACCTAAATGTGTTACGCTACCATCGCTAATGGTATTTGCCATAACTGCTCCGGTACCCGCAAATACCAAAGTAAAGGTACCGATACCCTCTGCGATCGCTTCTCTTTTCCAAAGACTGCCTAATAACTGTTGCCGCGAACGCTGATTTACACTTGTATCCATACTTGTAATTGGCACGTTAGCGCCTCAAATTTAGAACACGCTTCATATAAACAGGTTATTTCAAAAAAAGTTGATATGTCAAGCAGTTGAGTATTTAGGTATCAATTAAATTTGACCCCGGCTTAAAAGTCAAGGAGAGTCTTCGCAAGAAGGAGCGGGGACTATTTGGGTGAATTGATTGTATTGTGCTAAATATTGCTGTAGTACTTTAAACTGAGACTGGTTAAGGCTGTAGTAAATCCAGCGCCCTTCTTGACGAGCGCAAACTAAATTAGCTTCTTTAAGGGTTTTCAGATGAAAAGACAGCTTGGATTGACTGACATCTAAAATATCGCATAAATCGCAAACACAGATTTCATGATTTTTAATTAGTTGCAATACTTTAACCCGCAATGGTTCGGATAAAGCATGAAAACCAGAAACAATAATACCTGGAACCGTAGTAGGAGTGGATAGCATCAATTTATATTGAATTGAGAGTCAACTATATTCATTTTGAACTAGAAATAGCAGGTTTGGAGTGATAGCGAATACCTGCTTGCTTAAATCGATGCAAAGCTTCATCAAGACGTTTAGTATCCGCTATTAAGCTAATACGCACATAATTTTCGCCTCCAGCACCAAAAGCATTACCGGGAGTAACTACTACACCTGTTTGCTGTAATAACTTTAAAGCAAAATCTGTGGAATTCATGCCTACAGGAGAAGGAATCCACAAATACATGGTTGCTTTTGTTTTGGAAAGATTCCAACCCAAATCTGTCAAACCTTGGATCAGGAAATCGCGACGGATAGAGTAGCGTTGTTGAACTTGCTCTAAATAACTATCGGGTAATTGTAAAGCAGTTTGGGCTGCTACTTGCAATGCTGAAAAAATACCATAATCCAAGTTGGTTTTCAGCGTTCGTAAACCTTGAATTACGTGTCGGTTGCCTACCACAAAACCCACGCGCCAACCTGCCATATTATAGGTTTTAGACATGGTGTGGAATTCCACGCCGATATCTTTAGCACCAGGTATCTCTAATAAACTTGTAGGTTGATAGCCATCAAATGCTAATTCCGCGTAACACAAGTCATGAACTAGCAGAATTTCATACTTTTGAGCAAAAGCAACTATTTCTTCAAAAAATTCACGGGGTGCAGTCGCAGCAGTAGGATTATTGGGGTAATTGAAATAAAGTATTTTTGCTCGTTTGGCTATAGCATCGGGTATTTTGGTTAGATCGATCAGCCAATCATTTTCTGGTTTTAAAATTAAACTGTGGATTTCACCACCAGCAATTACGGGGCCACGAAAATGAACGGGATAAGATGGTGAAGGTACTAAAACTAAATCGCCAGGATTAACATAAGCTAACGCTAAATGCCCCAATCCTTCTTTAGAACCTAATAACGGTAAAGCTTCGCTATCGGCATCTAAATTAACTCCATAGCGACGATGATACCAAGTAGTAATTGCGTTACGAAAATTGGCTGTTCCTTCAAAAGGAGGATAACCGTGATTATCAGGATTTTTTAAAGCCTCTATTGCTGCATCAATTACAGCTTCTGGCGTTGCACCATCGGGGTTTCCCATACCCAGATCGATCAAATCTAAACCTTGCTCCCGCGCTTTTGTCTTCAATTCATCCAATCGAGCAAATGGATAAGCGGGTAGTTTTTGTATTCTTTTGGCTGGGATTATCCAATCTAGATTCATAAGAAATGGGAGTCGCTTGGAAACTTAATCTTTTAAGTTTGAGAGGAAAAGCACAACAGCACTTTAAAGTACCGCGTGCTTTTCCATTGGGTGATTTTAGGATTTTCTATTAGATTGTTAGATTACCAATAAATCAACATCACAATCAATATTTATGATTTTCCTTCTTTTTTAGAACCAGAAAACTGTTTAGCTTGATTGCTTCGAGCATTTAAACCATTGGAAATCCCATTTGCTTCTACTGGTGCTGTAGTGGAAACCATCGCTGCCATCAACTGTTCGATCGCAACTTTAAACGGTAATCTGTGAATATCTGAGTTAGGTTGTAGCGCAAATTCTGCCGCTTTTTGCAACTGTTTGAGAGTTATATTGCCCAAACCCAAATCGTCCAGTTTTTGCGGTAATCCGATTTCTGCGTAAAATTTCAGCAACTGTTGTCTGGCAGCAGCAGCTAATTGGTTTCCTTGTAGCATTTCTTCCAAACGCAACTGCACCAAGATACCGTAAGCAACTTTATCACCATGAATGCTACCGCGTCCGCAAACATGAGTTAAACCATTATGCACGGCGTGAGCGGCAACAGTACGACATTGAGCACCACCAATTCCACCAATTACTCCAGCAAGTAACACTGTAGCGTCCACAACTTCTCGCCAAGCTTCGCTTCCAGGAGATTGCAAAGCAGCTACCGACTTTTGCAATAAAATATCGCGTAAAACTCGCGCTTGCTGAACAGCTGCAATAATTAAAGTCTGCTCTGAACTTCCGCTGCTTACCGATGCTTCGTACCACTTGGCGATCGCATCCCCAATTCCCGCAACTAATGTACTTTGTGGCGCTGTTTGAATCAAGTCGTAATCTAATATTAGTAAGTCAGGGCAATTATCTAAAGCCACATCATATAGAAACGCCCCTTCATCGGAATAAACGTTAGAAAGCGCAGTCCAAGCCGCACAAGTAGCCCCCGAAGTAGGAATTGTAACTACTGGTATTTCTAACTGGTGGGCTAATAATTTCGCCGTATCAAGAGCTTTACCACCGCCAATACCGATAATTACATCAGCTTCGTGGACTTTAGCAGTGTTTCGTAAAACCTCCAAGCTGCTTTCACTGCAATCGGGAGCATAACTCTTTTGAATCAAATCTAACTCACGAGACTTAAACAATTCCAGATAATTTTGAGCAATTTTTGCAGTGCGATCGCCACTAACAACCAAGGGACGATTCCCTTTTCGAGAGATAGCATCAACTGCTTGGTTGAGGATTTGCGAACCGCGAATTACTTTTGCTGGAGCTACCGCCAGAGTTAATAACGAATTGGATGGCTGAGCCGATAAAGTTGTCTTTGATTGATTAAACATATAATTTATTCAAGTAGCACCAAAATATCGAAAATTTTTCCAGATAGAGAGATAACCTATAAGTTATTTTACCTAAGAATAATAATTGTATCGTTTAGATGTAGATTTAAGGCTTATGAGTCTATATGTCAGCCCCATTACATTTTACATGGGAAAATATCTATCCTAAGTACTATTGTCAACGAATAAATACTTAGCAGATCGAATAATCACTATTCATCAACTAACATAGAGATAGTATATTTACAAGTAATACCAGCTACATGATGCACTTAGTGCGAATAATTTGAAATAAAATAGTAATTTTGCTGAGTTTCAACGATAAAAGAATAAAGGTAAGTAAACCTCTTTAATAATTAGGTAAGTCAAATGGAAAAGTTTGATAAGAATTCTCAACACATAAATAACAATGGTAAGGTTAAAACTTTTCAACAAAGAGTTTTTTCTTTAGAAGAGGAGGCTGTAAGCAATGACTTACAGCCGCAAGTTAATAAAAGCCTACCGATCCCATTCCCAGAATTAAAGAAAGGCAGTAAAGGAGAAGTAGTAATGAAAGCACAGCGCATCCTCAAAACAACCTCCGATTACATAGGATACGTAGACGGCGATTTTGGTTGGGTGATGGAAGCAGCAGTGCAAAGCTTTCAACGTCGGAGTAAAGTCGCAATAACTGGAATCATCAATGGTGATACTTGGGAAGCTCTAAACCAAATTCGTCGCTAAAATCAGTGAACAGTGAATAGTTAAGAGTTCCATCTTAATAATTCCTAACTCTTAACTCTTAACTCCTAACTCCGAACTCCTAACTCTCAAAAGTTGATAATTTCGCTAGATTATCTTCGTAAATATCAATTTGCATTCCGTTATCATCGCGACTGGAAAGAGAAACGCTTAACTTGTCCTAAATAGAGGGGAACAGAAATTCCCGGTTCGGGATGTACTATGCTGCGAGCGCGAATAGTTAATTGATCGTCTTGTGGGGTACCTAATCTACCGTAGGAAAATAAATCGCTAGCAGCTTGCTTTAAAGTTGCATCTAATTCTGAAGAGGTTATTTGGGGTGGAGTAGCAATTACAGCTTGCGACGATCCATTATCAAAAACCAATTTATAACGAACTGCACCAGGAATGACGGTGCGCGTTAAAGGCGTGAGAGAGAGAGGGAATAAACCCCCCGTGACTACCAGCATAAATCCCGTCGCACCCGCTAAGCGAAACCGGATACCCCACTTAAAGATAAAGCCTAAGAATGTAATAAAAGCAAATATTAATGTGGCAATACCCGCCCATTGAGTATATCGTGCGAAATCATCTGTTGAGAACATAACGGTTTAACTGCCAAGTTAATAAATTTATCAATGAATTTATTTTACCTGGCAAACTGCCGTCTTCTCTTGAGTCATTGTCTTATATATGATAAAGTGCGTGATTAGTTTAACTAATGCAGGCACATCTAATTTATCAGTTGTTTTATTCTATACAAGTATTTTATTTAACGGCGACAATCAACAGATAAATCCTTACCGTCATTCAAAATTGATACTGACACGATATAATCTTTCGGACAAGTTCGCACAGAATTATTTTCTATTATTCTAATATCTTCAGAAAGCGTACAACTTTGAAACTCTGACTTTTCTGCAAAACTTATATAAGTTTTAGCTTTGCAGGGAAAAATAGAAGTACCAACTCGATTATTACCTATTCTAACTTTAGTGTCTCTTGCTAATAGACAATATCGTAAAGAACCATTGGCATAGCGGCTAATAGTACCGGATTCACAAGATATTGCTGCAAGTACAGGCTGCGGAAATAATATATTTATTGCGGAAAGACTAAAAAGAGAAGCAACCGCAGCTAACTTGTAGTTAAAAAATTTCATTTGTTAAAACCCCTCTTTTTATAGTTACAGAAAATATCTTATTTAACTGAATAAATGGCTTTAAAAAAAGAATTAGAAAAAACACCCCGTAAGGGGTGTTTACATCTTCCCAACAATCAGCAACAGTGACAAATGTGGGACAAACCACATCAACAGTCACAGGCGTGTATTGTTATATTATTAACTTTTTTTGCCGTACACCTCAGAATTTGCACTTAGAAGCGTAAATTCAAACTAACGAAATTATTTATTTTTTGAGTGGGAATATAAGTTTTGAGTTTAATTCGATAAGATTTTTGGAGAGTAAAAGAAGCAATTAAATTGTTGGTTGCTGCTGTCTATGATATTTAAAAACCCGGTTTTTTGAAAAAATCGGGTTTCTTATAATTAAAAAACGAATGTCCTCTACATCATTTATTATTGATTCCCACGGTTAATGTATGTACGAACGTTGCGAACTGCTTGAGCCGCATAAGGGTCATTTGGACGTGCATTCAAAGCTCTGCGAAAATTGATTAAAGCAGTTTGATAATCTTGATTGTCGGTTGCAGCATAACCTATTCGCATATGACGGTCATAAGCAGATTTTGGAGCATCTTTACTCTCAGGCTTATTACCATCCAAAATATCTAACATATTGTAATAAGCAATAGTGGCGTTACGGTCGTTAGGACGCATATACAAAGCGTCTCTAAAGCGAATCAAAGCTGTAGGGTAATCTTCTCTTTGAGCCGCTGCATAACCAAGCCTCATTTGAAAATCGTAACTGCTTTCCCCTCTTGCAGGTCTTGCTGCTACTGATGAGGTATTTGCAGTTTGCGCTGCTACCTGGTGAATAGGTGCAATTAAAGTTAATCCTAATATTGCTGGTAAAGCTTTTATTAAAACAGATATATTCATTCAGATTTTCCTTGAATTATTTTAAAATGATAATTATTAGTATGAATTAATTACCTGTTAATAATATGACTTATCTTGTAGCTTTAATACATCTATCGTTAGTTCAAATTAAAGGCTAATAAATACGGTCTAATTATTTTTTCATATACTTCTATAGAATGATAATAGCTATTTTTGATCAATAATTTTGAATATTTCATTAAGCTAACATCAAGTAAATATGTAGTTAATCCTATTAAAATAAAATCATGATAAAGATGAATAAATCAGTATCTGCTTTGCTCGGTTTATCTATTGGCGATGCATTGGGGGTACCTGTAGAATTCACAAGTCGAGCCGAAAGAGTAAAATCTCCGGTAACATCAATGTTGGGTTATGGAACCTGGGATGTGCCTGCTGGAACTTTCTCTGATGACAGTTCATTAACTTTTTGTTTGACTGAATGTCTTTGCAAAGGATTTTCGCTAAATGATATTGCTAATTCTTTTTGGCGCTGGTATCAAGAAGGTTATTGGACGGCTAGCGGTGAAGTTTTTGATATTGGTAATACGACTTTCTTAGCAATCGCTGATTACAAACGAGGTGTGCCACCCGTACAAGCAGGCGGAAAAAGCGAAAACAGTAATGGCAATGGTTCTTTGATGAGAATTTTGCCTATGGCTTATTTATTCAAAAAATGGGATTTTCCAGAACTAATTTGTCGTACACATCAAGTTTCTTGCATTACTCACGCGCATCTAAGATCGCAAATGGCTTGCGGGATTTATATAAGTATTGCAATTTCTTTGTTGTCAGGTGAAAAACCACAGCAGGCTTACGAAAAGGGATTAGAAAAAATACAACCAATTTATTCAGCGTCTGAATATGCTGTTGAAATCTCGCATTTCGATAAGGTATTTACCGCTGAAATAGCCAAATTACCTGTAGACGAAATTCAATCTAGCGGTTACGTGATACATACTCTTGAAGCGTCTTTATGGTGTCTATTAAATAGTTCGTCTTATGCCGAAGCGGTATTAAAAGCAGTAAATTTGGGTGGAGACACCGATACTACCGCTGCTGTAACGGGTGGTTTAGCAGGAATTTATTATGGCGTTGAAAATATTCCGAAAGAATGGATCGAGCAAATTGCCCGCAAACAAGAGATTGTGGATTTAGCCGAGCGTTTTGATGCAGCGGTTTTTAATTAGTTAGGAGTTAGGAGTTATAGATTAAAGATTTATACTGCTCACTGCTCACTGGTAACTGGTAACTGCTTACTGTCAACTGACTTGCTGTGCAATCCACTGCAAGTAAGGTTGATGACCTTTGAGAATAGGTATGGCAATAATTTCGGGTACTTCGTAGGTATGAAGTTCGAGTATCTTTGCTTCTAAAGTGGGAAATCTGGTTAAATCGGTTTTAATAAAAAGTTGCCATTCTTGGTCTTTGTTAACTTTCCCTTGCCAAGTGTAAATTGAGTTTATGGGGCTGAAACTGACGCAAGCAGCGAGTTTGGACTCTACTAAAACATTGGCTATTTTCTCTGCCTCTTCTTGAGAACCAGTTGTAACCAACACTATGCCGTAGTCGGTAAAGCTATCCATAAGATTAGAAAAAAGTAGATGAACACTATGAATGAAATAATCCGTAGTAGATATTGCTGATTCTAGGATTACTAATTACGAATCAACCAAATCCTAATGGCAAGGGAAGATGTTTAACATAGAATTATGCTTTCTCTCAATAAAAGCGTGACAGTTAATTAAACGGAGGATAATGAATATACTTGCCCATCAATTAACAATCGGGTGATACCTTTGGCTTGCAATTGATAACGAGCCTTATGTAGCACTTGGCTATCAGGTACTTTAATAACGCGATCGCGCTTTGAGGAAAAGCGTTTTGCGACTCGATGGTTATCGAAGACGGGTAAAGTTGTTTCTTGGGTTTCTGGACTGGGGATTTCTCCTAAGTCACTAAATTCCCTGAGCGGACGTGTAATTAGCTCTGCGGCTCTGTCAATGACTATGTAGCAGGTTCTGGGTAAAGGGGCTGCTGATAGCGGTAGAACTCGAACTAAGGGTTCGTTTGACCTTCTTCTAGGAACAAAACGTGTCGGTTGCTCGAAATCGTCTTCTTCCTCGTCGTCGTCATCATCAAAATCGTCTTCGAGTAAATCGTCTAAATCTTCCAAATCATCGCCATCATCGATTTCCTCACCAAACATTTCCGCTATGACTTTGGCTTCAGTACGCTCATTGTCTAGTATGGGGCTAGGAATACTTTTGAGTTGCGGAGGACTGGGGATACTTGGACTGGGGATACTTTTAACTTCTTTGTGCTTTTCTTCGAGTAGTTCCAATTGTTCGGCAACTGGGAAAAGCTGTTGAGAAGGATCTGAAGATGGTGCAGAAGAACGCCGTTTTACCCTTCTAGGAGCTTCAGTTGTTTTTGTTACCTTTCTTAATATAGGTTGTTTTTTGACAACAACTTTTTCTGGTTGTTCATCTTGCTCGTATCGTTCATCGTCGTCTTCTTGGACGGTTTCTTCCTTAATTTTGGGCTTAGAAGTACGCGATATTGTTTCCTTCTCTTCAACTTGTACTTCTTCTTCATCAAAAGAAGGAATATTCTCGTAGCTAACTTGTGCCCTACCTTCAGGGGTTCTGGCTGCACGCTTTAAAGAAACCAAATATTCGTACTCATCTTCGGGCAAAGTACTTTTGAGTAAGCGGCTGATAGTTGAATTGCTTACACCATAGCGCTCTGCCAAAGTCGAAGTAGTTTCGGCACTTTCTCGGTACAACTTGAGAATTTCTTTTTTGTCGGATTCTGTTAGTTTTCTCACAATGGATGTAGACCCCCCAACGTTGTTTTTTTATGTTCGTTTGCGTCCGCGTTCTCGTCGCGAACGATTTGATGAAGCTTCAAATTCTAAGGCTGCGCCCATACCAAACAAAACTCCACTCAATACCCAACCCACCTCTAATACGCCTCCACTTTCATAATTGGCAACTTTAGTCTCAGCCCATTTGGCCCATATATCTGCAATGTAAAGCGAAAACGTCGCTACTGCAATCATTTGCCAAGGTAAAGAAGCTCGTCCACCCCAAAAAGCAAGTAGCAAACTAGTAGCAATAATTAATAGTAGTACGTCACTGACTACGTAAAACCAATTTAAGTATGTGCCAATAGTTTCTTTCAAATTAGGCACCTGTTCTATGGCTGTTGCGGCTGCTGTATCCGGGGGTTGACTAATTAGCCATGCCAAAGCGCTACCAAAGGCGGCGATCGCCAATACAATTATCCACTGCCAACCTTCTAAATTGATTCGTCTCGAAGCTACCGCTAAAACCATGCCGATGCCGACCAACAAATAAGTCACCACAAAGAATATATCGGCAACAGAAGGAGTTGGGTCTTGTTTCAATTTGATTTCTATAATGCCAAAAACTATCCCTCCCAAGCAATAAGACAGCATACCTATACCAAATAGCAGCCAAACATTTCTGCCGCTGACAATTTGGCGACTGCGCCAGTTTCTTAAACACAAAATTCCCGCACCCAGGTAAGCTAGCGCTTCAAAAATATTTGTTCCGGTAATGTACCAGCTCGCACGTTTGAGTTCACCATCTGCACCGGGAACTTCAGCGCTGAAAAGTAAAAAGTATAGCAGCGCTAAAACACCCCAAGCAATATTAGCGAGGATAATGTTCTGAGTGTTAAACCACGATTTTGAACCGTCGGACTTCTTGTAAATGCTACTCATTTATAATTTACCGTGTTTATGCATTTAGCTTCATAATTTTGCTTATAGATTGTGTACGTAAGATAAACCCTACTTTAGCAGGGGTGTATTCCACATCACAAACCTACACAATCTTAACTGCATAAAAATCCTTATGTGCTAATGCCACAGTTTATTCAGAGAAGAATCTTTTAGCCAATTAATAAATACGGTTCTTTCCGGCACGGACATATCGTGTAAAGTATCCATTACCTGACGGGCAAAAGCGGAGCTACCAAAAAACTCTTTACCCAATCGATGCAAATCTTCCAAAAATACAGTTACATAATCTTCTTGCCAAAAAGGAATTTCAATTGGTTCTGTCGGATTTATACTTAATAAGTAATCAATAGCATTGGGTGAAGAAGCAGCCGGGAATTGCCATTGATTCAAGATGGTTGAAATTTCTTTTTTAAATGAACTCGCTTGTTTTGCACCAAGAAGTTCTTCAATATCCATATACACCGCTTGCAACAGCAAAATACAGGCAACAGTCAAAATCTTATTATTGCTTTGATTGCTCGCTTCACTGTCAAACTGGTCTAAACGAATTTTCCCCCAAACACTGAAACGATCTTCTTCCTCCAACAATACGCAGGCTTTGCCTCGGTTATCCGTCAACTCTCGCCACAAAGCTCTAGCTTCTTCCTCTTGGCTAGCTTTAAACAAGCTAATCAACCGAAACGTTTGTCCTTGATAATGAAGAACGGGAACCTGTTGGTCGCGCTTGGGATGTACGATACTCGATATTTCAACGTCTTGCCGCTTCAAAATAAACATGAAATTTTTAGATAACTCCTCTGCGAGGCACTTTTAATATATGCGAGATATAATAACCGTCTTTGTATTAATTGACGCTTTTGCTTACGACAACACAATATACCTGAGTTATACCCTTTGTGTCCGGATTTTTATGTAACTTTATAGTCAATCAAATTACATTTTATCCGGAATTATTTAAAAAATCACAATATCCGATTGCTTTTTATTTAGACCACTGATACAATACATTAGCTAACTTTGTTTGGGTGCGTAGCTCAGCCGGATAGAGCAACTGCCTTCTAAGCAGTCGGTCGCAGGTTCGAGTCCTGCCGCACCCGTTTCCAGCGAATAGTAACCAGTTAATTATTGTTCGCAGTAAGCGATTTATCGCTCTCCTGCAAATTTTTAGTTCACATCTTAATTATTAAACTTGATTTTAATAGGACTTAATGCACTTCTAACCCAAGCCAGCATTAAAATAAAATTTCAGCAGTACTTTTGGGTATTCTAAACAATACATATACTATTAAGTACTGGTGATGCCTGCTAATTTTATCCAACGGCGGTTCTTTAAAGCTATTGTTGAGAGTTGCTCGCAATCAATAAATAAATCTTCTCTTACTAGGAAGATTCTTTTAAATATGGCTTTACGGATAACTATTGTAGTTTTGATATCTACAATAATTAGCTATTTTCACGTCATGTCAAATTTAGAAGTCCAGACAAAACAACAATTAGATAAATATATTACTCAAAGAGGACAGCGCGAAAGTTTTATCTTCCAATTATCTCAGGATAATGTAAAGCTTCTAAGCGAAAATATTTTACAAGAAATTAAGCAACCATTAGCAAAAGATTTAAACGCCGATTTTGAGCGTATTTACTTTAATTGGCATGATGGAACCATCAGAAATTTTCCTCCAAATCAACCTATAGATAAATTTGATACAGTTAATTTTCCTAGTTCTTTTGTGGGTAAGAATATCAAAATTGACGATCGACATAAACAAATTTTACTTACCGCTTACGAAAAAGTTAATAGCTACGGTCATGCATGGAATAATCGTTTTGCATATACATATTTTATTACTCCCAATAACTCTTTAGTAGTCTATCGGAAAGGAATGCCTTGGGCAATGCAAGCCGAGCCAGACTTGAATGTAAATCAAGAAGAATACTATTACACAGCCGATGCACAACATAATCCAGAAAGAAAATCAGTTTTGACTGGATTGTATTATGATATGACTGCGAATGATTGGATGGTTTCTGCTTTAAATCCAGCTTATGATAGTAACAATAATCTTATAGGTGTTGCTGGTCAAGATATTGTACTCTCCGACTTAATGAAGAATACAATAAATGATAGATTGCCAGGAACCTATAACTTAATTTTTCATAAAGATGGTCGTTTAATAGCGCATCCTAAATACATGCAAGAAATCATGGAAGCGCAGGGAAAACTAGATGTCCAAGAGCTTAATAACCAAGCATTAAGTCATACTTTTGAAATTATCAATAAACAAACTAATAATTTTGGTGTACTTGAGAATATAAAAGATAAGACATATTTAGGATTTTCTCGTCTCAAAGGTACGGATTGGTATTTTGTGACAGTTTATCCTAAATCGCTACTCACTAATTTTGCTGTTGGAACAGTTAAATTTATTTTGATAGCAGCAGTAATATCTCTGATTATGGAAATTTTATTACTATTCTCAGTTCTACATCAAGAAATTGCTACACCCTTAAATGAATTAATTACGGTTGCTGATAAGATATCAGCAGGTAAATTAGATATAAATCTGGAATTAAACAGAGAAGACGAAATTGGCAGACTTGCTACTTCATTTAATATCATGGCAACCCAGTTAAAGACAACATTTAGCAGTTTAAAAAATGCTAAAGCGGAATTAGAAAATCAAGTTAAAGAACGTACTCAAGAGTTACAAAACACTCTAGTCAATTTGCGAAATACTCAAGCACAGATGTTGCAAACCGAGAAAATGTCTGCTCTCGGACAAACTGTGGCAGGCGTGGCTCATGAAATAAATAATCCAGTTAATTTTATTCACGCAAATATTGAATATGTTGAAACTTATATTAAAGACTTATTAGAATTAGTTGCATTTTACCAAGAATATTATCCTGAAACGCCAGAATTACTACAAGATAAAATAGACGAAATTGATTTAGAATTTATTCGGAAAGATTCCGTTAAAATACTTTCATCAATGAATATTGGAACCGTCCGCATTCGAGAAATTGTTAAGTCACTGCGGAGTTTTTCGCGTTTAGATGAAGCGGAATATAAGAAAGTTGATATTCACCAAGGAATCGATAATACTTTGCTAATTTTACAGCATCGCTTAAAAAATAGCTCTACTCAATCCGAGATTAAAATAATCAAGGATTATGCTCAAATTCCTTTAGTTGAATGTTATGCGGGAAAACTTAATCAAGTTTTTATGAATATTATGGGAAATGCAATTGATGCATTAACTGAATTGAGAACAACCGATACCACTGCAAATATTTCTATTTCAACAGTAATTATTGATAAAAATTGGGTCAGAATTTGTATAGCTGATAATGGTACGGGAATAGATGAAAAAGTTAGTACGAACATATTTAACCCGTTTTTTACTACCAAACCAGTTGGAAAAGGTACGGGATTAGGTTTGTCGATTAGCTATCAAATTATTGTCGAAACTCATAAGGGGAAAATCTACTGCGATTCTGAATTAGGAAAAGGTACTAAATTTATTGTTGAGATTCCGATTCGTCAGTAATAGTTTAGTGATGCAGCCTGAATTATTTATCTAATTAGATTTTGAGAATTCAATGCTTTCAATCATTTTATCCAACACTTTTTTATTTCTCTCATAGTTTTGACTTTTTACCTGATAAGTAACGACAATCAAAGTTTTATCTTTGAAATCTATGAGATATTTATAAGATCGCACTCCTTTGGGTAGGATTGTCATACCTGTAGACTCAGTTTCAGTGACTACAGCACGGCGATTACCAACCATTGTCTCAGTACGAGAAATTTCCTTCAAACCTTGACTTCTTGCATTTAAAATTCGCTCAAATGGGACATTTTCCAAATCGAAGTACACCGCTTCATCAAAATCTTCGCTTCTTTCTCGCAGTTGAATCGAGCGGAAATCAAATACCTGACACTGTTTCAGAACGTCCCCAGAATTAGTTTGCCATCCTACAGGGTAGCTAACTGTATAACCTACCGCTTCGTTTGTGCAGGTTTGTCCTAAATTAATCGGTACATCATCAGGTTGTTTTTGGGCTGAGTTACTGTTAGGTTTAACCACATATTCATTTGCAACACCAGGCAACTTTTTAATTTGACATAAAGCAGCCGCTATCTGTCCCCGTGTAGCAAGTTCGGATGGACTAATTAATCGTTTTTGAAACCGAGGTTTAGGGGAAGTAATAAGAATTCCTTGTTGTGTAGCTGCGGCAATTAATCCTCTTGCATACTCCGGAATCCGATTCGCGTCATCATAAATAGCATTAAGAATTTGGTTCGGGAAAGATGGAACCGAATAATTTAACCCGGTTGATAAAGCAACAAAGGCTTCTACACGAGAAATCTTTTGATTGGGATTAAAAGATTGATTTGGATATCCAGAAAGAAATCGTTTTGTGTAGGCATTACGGATAGCTTCTTTAGCCCAATGATTTGATGAAACATCATTAAAATTCATTGTTGCGCGGGTTGCCCTAATATAGGGAAACGCTTTTGTTATCATTGCCGCATATTCAGCGCGACTAATAACATTATTAGGTCGAAAAATACCGTTTGAATATCCCGATAAAATTCCTTGTGTGCTAAGATTTTGAATGCATTTCTCCGCCCAGTGACCGTTGATATCAGTATAGTTTTGAGCGTTAACAGGACTTATTCCCAAGGAAAATACGCTGCTAAATATTCCTATTGATAAATAAGAAAATGTCTGTTTAATTCTTTTATAAGAATGAATACTCAACCTATTCATAGTGAATAATATTACGTATATTTTTTGTTATTACATTCTTTCATTAGAACACTGATTTTGCATCTAACTATTGAGAGAAGTTTAATTTATAAAGTCTCATTCCAAAGGTAAGTAGTTTGAATCGTTTTATCTAAAATCTAGTTTATTGTTGTTCTATTACGCCATTTTTATGCACTTATTAAATCATAAATTAAGTTTTAAGCCTTCATATTCCTAAGTTTGTAGGTTGGGTTGAGGAACGAAACCCAACATAATCTAGAAAACCAAATAATTGAAATCAATATTTAATACTCAATAAAACCCAAACTCTAATTTTTCATCAAAACTGGGAACAATAGACTCAAAGCATCATACCAAGCAAACCATTATAGAGATGAAATCGGGAATCTTTGCAGTTGTCAATATTGATGAATTAAAACTTTATGTTGGTGAAACACATCATCTCCAGACAAGATGGAGATTGCTGATGATGCTATTTATTAACGGAAAATTTCCTCATTCCCAGCTCCAAGCAGCTTGGAATAGAAAAGGAGAGGAGCGTCGGTTCACATTCCACACAGCTAATGAAATTGCTGAAAACCAGCAAATCCTTGGAAAAAAACAATTTTTTGCCGATGTTGGAACCAACATCGAACCAAAACCCTAAATTTAAATAAACGATAAAAAATACAAATCTAGCGATCGTCGATCGCCCATCTATAATTTTCAACAACAATAAAAATTACTCATATGTATTGGAAGCAACCTACAGAGAGATATAGCTTCCATTTATGCCTAAAACAGGATAGTTAAGCTAAACTTATAGTACATAAATCTTTTTTATATTAATAAAGTGTTTACATTTGCGGAGCTTATGAATAAACTATTGATATAGCTTGAAAGTTAAACATATTTGGATGTAGTCATGTTGAACCTAATTAAACGTAATCCTCAAACAACTTTTATTCCAATGAATTCTCAAATACCTTGGTTCGATGGGTTATATCCCATACGTCAGTGGTTGAATAACCTTGAGATTAATAATGTTGCATTAGCTCATTTTATTTGTCGGATGATTCCTACGCAGTGCCCCTTTGAGCGGGATATTTGTTTATTTGGTCGTAAACTCATACATATTCCACCCTTGTGTAAACTTAATCCGGTGTATGAGGAATTGACTGTTTTGCGGTTCCGAGCGCTTAGTTATTTAGCTGATGAATGTGGCGAAGATGTAGGTTGTTATTGTTAAAAAGAAAATTTATATTAGAAAATAAATAGAGTAGTTTTTAAATGAAAATTGAATTTGTAGGTTGATTACACTACTGCAAACAAATCGTAATCTAAGATTTAATCTCTCCTAAAGCAGAATTTTTTTCACCTCATCTGCTAATCGATATTAGACAATCTGAATCTAAAACTAAATTATAAATGTTGGGTTAGGTTGCGTTTTTATTTTTTGTAAATCATAAAATTACTTATGCATCTAACCCAACCCACGAATTGTCACCTCTACACTTATTCAGCGATTAAACAAAATCGATATTTTGGATTATCTTGTGGTTGGCATTTCTGCTGCACTTTCACTAATACCCCTAGTTGATTATCGTCTGCGGCATCTACTTGACGGTCGTGAAATCTATTAAATTGTACTGTACCTGTAGCACCTGGTGTGGAAAAGAAAGGGCTATTTAATTCTTCGTACAAACTTTGACGAGTCGGATTATTTTCTGTTTTCTTTAATGCTGCCACTATTGCTTGAGTAGCATCATAAGCTGTTGCAGCCCGCCAACCGACATATTGAGTACCCCAAAGTTTTACTGATTGGTTTCTAAAAGATTGTTCGGTACGTTGAATATGAATTGGTACGGAAAGAACTAGATTTTCAGCTTGATCTCCGAATGTAGATGATATATTATCGGCATTATAAAGAGAATCTCCACCTAATAAAGGTTGATTTTTATATTTAGAAATAATTAATGAAGCTTTCGTTGCTCCTTCCGTACCGATAGAAAGCATTAATAATTTGACGTTTTCGCCTAAATCGCAATTATCAATTCCAGAATTAGCCAAATCGCACTCTATAACCTTTCCTAAAGAAGCGTACTTTTGCTCGAATGACTCTTTTAAAGAAGTGCTGTATGATTTTCCAGAATCATAAAAAACGGCTGCATTTCCGGAACCAATATTTTGCCGTGCATAGTCAACTAAATCCGCTGCTGCAACTGCATCGTTAGGGGCTGTACGAAAAACATAGGGGCTTAAATCATATTTATAGTTTGATTTTTCGCTAGCTTGAGACTTCCTGACGGCAGTACTTGTGGGAGAAATAGCCACCAGTTTTTCTTTGCCGTAAACTTCGGCTGCTGCTAAAGTGGCATCGCTGGTAAAATGTCCAACCACTCCTAATATTTGTCCGCTAAATGCGCGATCGCCGGGTATCTGATTTCTGACAAATTGTTTAGCGACTTTCGGTGCTGTATCTTCTTCATCTGGATCGGAATTGTTTTCATCTCTTGCGATAACAACTTGTAATAATCTTCCTTCGATACCATCTTGATTGTTCAATGTTTCTTGAACGGAGGCAACACCGCGCAATATTTGTTCGGATATATTTGTATTGCGTTCTTTATTTTTGCCGGGAATGGCAGCAGCGATTGTCAAAGGATTACCTTTAATATTAGCTTTGGCATTGTTAAGAAAAATTAATGTTTCTGGATCGACACCACATTGATTAGTTGTTTTGGTTGCTTGTCTAAAGGTATCTATCGCTGTTTGGAAATAATTTCTGGCATCTTTATATCTCTGGTTTTTAAAAGCTCTCATTCCTTGTTCCTTTTCTCCCAAACCTTGTCTGCATAACGTGCTATTAGTTCTTTTTTCTCTTAGTAAAGATTCTTCTCCTCTACTAAAAAAGTTGTCAGCAAGCAATGGCTCTGGAGGTTGTATAACTGCATATACGGCTGCACCTAGTAACAATGCACCGATACCTCCAGCTATCAACAATATTTTTTTATTTATTTTTTTTTGAGGGGATACATTAATTGGAGCGTCTGGCTCTGAGGTAACTGTTGGTGTCACAGCTTTGGGTGCGGCAGACAAATTCGCTGGTATTGGCTGAGGCTGGGGGTAAGAGGGGAGTGGTGATGGCTGGGTAACAGGAGGTTGGACTTGAAGATTGGAAAGAGCAGCAATGACTTCACGAGCCGACTGATACCTATCTTCTGGCTGATAGGACAGCATTTTATCTAAAATATCTGCAAGTTGCGGGTTGATATTAGCGTAGTTTCGCCAACTCCAGGTATGATATTCGCGAATCTCTTGTGCTTCTTTACCTGCGAGCAACGAAACACAAGTTGCAGCTAAAGAATATAAATCTGATGAAGCTGATACAGGTTTACCCGTCATCTGTTTCTGGTGGAGCAAAGTCTGGGGTTCCGATTACAACTGATTGGGCTGTAGGAACCCCCGTAACTACAACCTGCTTGACTGCACCAAAATCTATCAGATGAAGAGTATTAGATTTTGATGCTCGCATGATATTAGAAGGCTTGATGTCTCTGTGTATCACTCCTTCACTATGAACGTAATTGAGAACATCGAGCATTTGCAGCATAATTTCGACAATTTCTGCTTCTGAAAATTGTCCTTTTTCCTTTAATTCTTGGGCTAAATTCTTACCTTCAATAAAGTCTTGTACCAAATAGAAAAAAGGTTGTGTCTGATATGGCTCTATAGTAGATTCTTGGAGATCGTGGGGTGCTTCTATTTTTGCAAAAGCCCATGCACGGGGGATTTTAGCGTGTGTAAGTTTTCCTAAAACGCTGGCTTCTCCATGAAATAATCTTTCGATATCTGCTAGCTGAGACTCGGAAGGAGAAACTCTTGGATGTAACTGCTTAATAACTCTTAACGGTAAGTCTGGAAACTTTAAATCTCTCGCTAAAAATGTCCTACCAAACCCACCTCTTTCTGATTCTAAAACTAATGGTCTAAGTGTTACAAAACAGTTTTCTAAAATCAGAGGCATTCCGCAATTGGCACAAAATCTTTGTTTAATCGGTTTCGTATAAAGATTTTTTTCAGGAATTGTATTAATCGGATCTTGACAACTTGGACGAGTACAATAAACTTCGATTAAAGGATTAGTGCTAACCATTGATTAACCTTAAAAATTACTATCGTTTAAGTTTTTATATATCTATTCGGATTTTTTTCAGTCAGCCAGTTTAGTCGATTCTGTATAAGTAGATGCTTAAATCTGTTAGCAAATATGATTTCTATTTCATCTGCTTTGAGCAATTATTTGCTTGTACGAATAATTAGCTTTTTTGCAGATTGCTTCAGAAAAGGGTAATGCACTCTTAACTAGACAAGCCTAATTAAACCCCAAGCCTTTTGGAAAACAGGGATTTAAAAGGCAGCTAATACAGTTATTAATACTACCTTATCGATTACTTAGTTTTTCCATAACTTAACAAACATAAACCTGTATTATTTATACGTCCTTACTTAGCAATATTTACGCAAATGTAACACTATTACTGCGGCTTTGTACTTCACTTTTGTGCAAAGTGTTGCAGGGAAGAGGGGGGAGATTATTAAAGTAGTGAGTAATGAGTAATGAGTAATAAGTAAAAATAGACGTAATTAGCAGCGACATTTATCACAATAGAATAAAAAGTGATTTACTTGCTACTCCTAACTCCTAACTGATAACTGCTCACTGATTCCCGCAGAGTTGTTCGTCTAGTTTTTCTACACAGGCTGCTTTTTCTTCTGCTTTTAAGTCTTTATATTCTACGTCTCGGCGTAAAACTATACCGTTGTGACCTGTCAAAAACCTTGGCAGTTGTTTGTATTCAATCAGCTCTAAGGTTTTCATGTCGTAGGTGGTATAAGTCGTTAATTCTGGGGAATCAAAGTTAATATCAATCACCGTAATTGCTTTTGCTGAAGGTGATTCGGCTCCAATTAAGGGACGCGGCCCCGAACCCATAAGCCCCATATGAAGTAGCTGCAATTTACCGCGATGACCGGGATAATAAGCGTGGTGATGTCCGCTGATATAGGTATGAACGTTGTATTTTTCTAACATTGTTCGTAATTCTTCGGGGTTTGCCATTACGGCACCAAATTTGTTACGCCCTTCAGCAACTGCATATAAAGGTAAGTGACTTAACAAAATTCGCATTTTGGCTTGCTGCGCTTCTGGGCTTGCTAATGCTTTTTCTACCCAAGCCATTTTTTCGGGGGGAATTCTATGTGTTGAACCATCCCAAGCCATGAAGAAGATATCTTTATGTTTGAAGGTATAGAAAAATGGAAATTGGCTTTTATCTATAAATTCAACTCCCGGATTGTGTTCGGGGTTGTTCCAATATTCGGAAGCTAAATCTCTTTCTTCTTCAAATACAAAATTGCCTTCTTTTTTAGCACCGGAAGCGTCGTGATTGCCGATGGTAAAACCGAAAGGTATGTTTGCTTTACGTAAAGGTGCTGCAATATGTTCGTCGAAAGCTGCCCACATTGCCTTAATTTGCGATTCTGTAAGTGTCTTTTTTTGACCAGCTATCATATCACCGCTACAAACTACCATATCTGGTTGCCAAAAAGGTAATAAATTAATTCCTTTATCTACCTCTGGTTCGTAGTCGGTGGAACCATAAGCTGAATTCAAATCGCTGATAGCCACTAAACGCACGTCTCCACGAGGGGGATTAAATAAACCATTGGCACCAGCATTTTTGACAATCTCTTGTGTCTCTGGCGGTAAAGTTGATATTTCGGGTGTTTTTGTAGCTTCTTGATTAAGGTTTGCACAAGCAAAGCAAAAGATACTCAGCGCAAACCCGATAATTATAAATAAAGAAAATCGCCGCCAAAGCATTTTTTTAGCTCCCAGTCAACTACACCGTAAATATAACGGATAGCCGGATTATTTATTTTTATACCAGGATACAGATTTGAATGGGGAATTGGGCATTTCAAATATTGGTGTAGAGACGTAGCAGTGCTACGTCTCCCAACAGTATGCGGATAAACCAAGTTATTTACTTTCTCTAAATGGCAAATAGATTATTTTTTTGGTTTTATTTTAATATTTTTTAACAATTACATTGCTTTTTTGAATAAAAATACTATTGTTTTCAAGTAGTCAATCGTAAGTACTAATAAATGAAAAAATTATTCGATGTATTGTCGTTTACATCTGTTATTATAGTTTCTATTTTATCTCCTGCTCTAGCTGAAATAAATCCTGTTGATAATTCAATAAATTTTCAAATAAATTCTGATTTAGTCGATAAAGATACTTTTAATCAAGAATATAGTCAACGACAGATTTATTTAGATAAAGTTACAGATGTCGATCAATTACAAGATGTTAATCCCCAACATTGGGCTTATGAAGCGTTACGCAGTTTAGTTGAAAAGTATGATTGTCTTAGTATTTCAGGAGGTGAGTTTAATGGCGTTAAGCGAAGCTCTACCGAAGGTAATCGCCCAATGTCTCGTTATGAGTTTGCGGTTGCTTTTAATGCTTGTCTTTCCACTATTGAAGGTTTAATTGCTAATTCAAGTAACAGTTTGCTGAAGTTGGAAGATTTAACCGTTTTGGATCGAGTGCAAAGAGAATTTGCTTCTGAATTACGAGAGGTAAGAAATAGAGTTGATAATTTAGAACAGCAAGTTACTTCTATTGAAAAAAATCAGTTTAGTACTACTGCAACTTTACAAGGTACGGTAGACTTTTATCTGATTAGAGCTTTTGGTGACGTAAAAGCAGCTGCACCGGGAGAAAATTCAAGAGAAAGTATAGATAAAAATGTAAGTTTTTCATCGCGTGCGGTGCTTGATTTTGATACTAGTTTTACAGGTAAAGACTTATTGCGAACTAGTATACAGGCAGGGAATGTCAGCAGCTTTGATAGAAGTGCTGTTGGTACCGATATGATTAGTTTAATTGGAGCTACAAATACCGATAATCAATTAGATTTGGCTTCGCTTTATTACCAATCTCCTATAGGTAATAATCGCGGTACGGTTGTAATTGCACCAATTGCAGGTTTTCCCACTCGTATTTTTCCTTCACTTAATCCCGTTTCTTCAATCTCCACTTTCGGTAGCGAAAATCCGATTTATGCTTTTGCATTTGGTACGGGTGGAGTTGTCTACTACAAATTTACCGAGCAACTTGCTGGTGGTGTAAGTTATTTCACCACTTCCGGCTCAAATGTAGATGAAGGATTATTTGGCGAGCAATTCAGTTCGTTGTCTCAGTTAACTTATACTCCATCAGATAAAGTGGCGATCGCCTTAACTTACGGACGTTATTATGCACCGCAACCGGATTCGAGCATTAATGTAACTGGAGGGAAAGGAAGTAGATTTGCTCAATTACCTTTTGGAGATTCAGCGACTTCTACCAACGGTTTTGGTTTGCAGTTTACTTATAAATTAAGCAAAAAATTGATTTTAGGAGGTTGGGGTAGTTATCTGATTGCGAATGCAGAAGCCTCGCCAAATGTTGGTAACGTAAATGCTTCTCAAGGTGCCGATGCTGATATTTGGAGTTGGGCTGTAACGGCAGCTTTACCGGATTTAGGTAAACCAGGCTCTCAATTAAATTTTGTTTTTGGTATGCCTCCAAAAGTTACCAATAATGATATTTCCGAACGTGAAGATAGAGATACTGCTTTACATTTTGAATTATCTTACAACTATCCTGTAAATGATAATATTTCAATTACCCCCGGAGTTGTAATGATTACCAAACCGGAACATAATGCCGATAACGATACAATTTGGGTTGGGTTGATGAAGACTACTTTTAAGTTTTAATCAATTATCAATCATCAATTATCAATTACCAATTATTACTTGCCATAAAATGCAGGTGTATATCAATTGTTAGTTGGTGTTGCAGAAACCGGGTTTCTTTTCAGCTAAGTATGCTAAATTCGTTTTTTTACTAATAGAAACCCGGTTTCTTATGTCTCAATGTTCGCTTTACAATTTTTAACAATCCCCAATGCCCAATCCCCAATCCCCAATTATTCAGGTATTAACAAAAGCGTTGATTCATTCTTATCATCAATATCAATTTCATCTTCCCAAGGCATGGAATGATATTTAATATCCCGCCAAGGTTCAATCATATCGGTGTAGTGGCGATTAAATGCGTGTCCCGATTGTCCGGTACTGTGGATTGCTTGCGAATTATCAAATTTTGCTAAGTCTACAATCATCCGTAATGAGGGAATATGGGTAACTTCAAAAGATGATTGGTTGGCTTTCCAACGATTGGCATTTATGGTTTCTCCATCTCCTGCTGCTTGGTATGTACCCCGATTAAATAGTTGTTCAATCGCAGCTACCCCGGATTTTCCTAAAGTAACGTTACGAAAGTTTATTTTGTGTAGCTTTCCCCAAGTCCATTTTTCTGGGTTGTTACCTAAAGTATTTTCGAGTTCATTTACTGCTTCTACAAAAGCTAGTTTGAATATTTGATCTCGATTTTCTACTGATGCTGTATTGCGATTATCCCACCACAAATTATTGGGTTGTTCGACTAAGTTTTTCACCACAGCGTACCACCGATCGCTACCACCCGGATAATAATCTTCGGGTAGTTCGTCGTGAAATGTTACCGCTAGTAATTTTTTCCAGAATGTTTCAAAAATGGCGGATGCGGGTGATTCTATTTGCAGTTTAAAATCCCAATTCAATAATAATTGACGAGCATTTTCAATACGGGAATCATCGAAAGACATCGACTTTAAGATGGGCATCAAATCCCGTGCATTCAAATTGAGATTATCAGCTTGTATCAACTTAATATCGGCTAAAGTTAATGGCTGGTTTGCATTAGAAATTATTTCTTCAATACGTTTTGCACGATACCCGCGAACCCAATCTTTGGTAATCACGTAGGGATAACTTTCATCAACTACGGCATTATTTGCAGTAATAATATATCCTCGCGCTGGATTAAAACTGTGGGGTAATTCTTCAAAATCAATATAGCCTTGCCATTCATATTTATTATTCCAACCCGGTACCGGATAGCGTCCATCTCCTTGTTGACGTATGGGAGTTTTACCGGGCATTTGATAGCCGATATTTCCATCAACGTCTGCGTATACTAAATTTTGAGCCGCAATATCAAATTTACTCGCAGCAACGCGGAATTCTTGCCAATTTTGAGCGCGATTTATTTCTGGAAGGGCAGCGATTAATGTGGAAGGTTCTAAAGCAGTCCCAGCGCAAGGAAACGGCGTAATTACTAGGAATTTTAGTTGATGAATTTTCACCGAATTTTTCTAATGGGGGAAGAACATCAGAAAGAATCGGACCGTGTTTAGTGTAGCGGATAATTTGATTTACTGGTTCAGAAGAAGCAACTTGAATTTCTTCTTTCACAAGCTGCATATCAACCCATTTACCATTTACTTCATATTGATTGGGATTTTTGGGATTAATCTTTTCTACATACAAGTCCATCGTGTCAGACATCACGTTTGTTACACCCCAAGCAATGCGGTTGTTATGTCCGACAATTACCCCCGGCACCCCTGCAAAGGTAAAACCCGTGACGTTATAAGGGCAATCTTTATTTATTGAATTATTTATTGAATTATTTGTTGAATTGCCTGTTGAATTGCAGTGCAAACCTAACTCATACCAAATCGAAGGCATTTGCACGGCTAAATGTGGGTCATCAGCTACAATCGGTTTACCCGTACTAGTGCGTTTACCCGAAATTGTCCAACTGTTGGAACCCACGCCCATTCCCGTAGCACCAAGAATTTCTTCCATCGCAGTTACGTTACTGGCAATAGATTTTAAGGAAGGAGTAATATCTTGTAGAGCAAGTAAATTTCTATCTTCTGTTGTGTTATTTACTTCCTTTCCTGCAACTTGAAAATCAGGTACAATTACTGGGAATTCTTCGGGATAAAGTGGGAAAAGTTCATCTACCCGTGCTTGAGGAAAAGATTTTAAGAGAATACTACGTTCGATCTCATCACCAAGATTTGTACTGAGATCGTAAGCCATTACTTTACCCCAAAGGATAGAGTGTATTGGCTGCCAAGGTTCCGGACGATAGTTGCGATTAAGAAGTTTTAATACAGCATATTCCAAACTCAAAGCGCTACCCTGATGATTTGCTAAGTAAGCATTTACACCTTCTGCATAAGCTTGTAAATTATCTTTTGTGCGATCGTCCAAGGTTTCAGCAAATTCCTGCTGTGCCAACTTTTTCCAACCCATTGTCCGCAGAAACCGATCCTTGTCTAACTGGGACTCACCAAACATTTCTGACAATCTTCCAGCGCCGATATGTCGCCAAAAATCCATTTGCCAGAAACGATCTTGAGCGTGGACGTAACCTTCAGCTAAAAACAGATCGTGGGAAGAAGCAGCGTAGATTTGTGGGATTCCCCATTCATCTCGCTGGACTTTCACTTTACTTTCCAATCCCGGAATTGTAATAGTGCCGCTTTCTTGGGGAAAAGATTTTCTATAGGTATAAGTAGTCAATCCCGCTAAAGTTATAAATAATATCAGAATTATTATTCCAATACTCTTAAATACGGCCCCAAGCCTACCTTTTTTCAAATGTTCCATCTATTCCCCAGTGGCTGAAATTCCGGTTAAACAAACGACATTATATAGCTTTGTGGGTGATGTTGAACGGGGAATTGAGATAGGGAGATGGGGAGATGGGGGAGAAAAAGAATTAATTAATTATTTTCCTTTAGTGCTGAAGACTGTGGTGTACATCATTAACATTCCACCTAGAAAAATTAAGAAGGCGATTCCTGCTGTAACTAAGTCGAGAATGTTGGTATTTTCCATGATTGGTTTTTTGGTGGTTTTTATTTTTGGTTGTTTGTTAATAGTTTATGGCTTGTTTCGCTTAAATAAACCCGGTTGTTATCAAAATTATGATTTGTTGATAACAGCTATTGGTGCGTTGCACTCCGTGACAACACACCCTACAACTAACAACTAACCACGCTCCAACTAACAACTAACTACTAATTACTAACTACTAATTAAAAATCAACACCGCGCTTGGGTTCCACTCCATGATTAGCGTAATGTTTATGACAGTAGACTTCTGAGTGAACGCTGGCTAGTTCAAAGTATTCTGGCTGATTTTGGCAGCGCCCGGTGATAATTACTTCTGTATGCCGAGGCTTGCGAAGTAATGCTTCTACTATTGGCTCTACTGGAAGTAATTCTAAATCTACTGTGGGATTAAGTTCGTCAAGAATAATTGTTTTATAGAGTCCCGAAGCTATGGCTGTCTTGGCTATTTCCCAACCTCTTTCGGCTTCTATATAGTCCAATTCTTGCCGAGAGTTTCGCCACACTATGGCATCTCCTCCGCAGCGTTGATGGTCTACTACTTCGGGATAAGATTGCTGTAATGCGGCGATCGCCTCATCTTCGGTGTATCCAGTACCACCTTTAAGCCACTGCATAATCAATACACGAGTGGAACCCGGATGGTTGATTCCTCTGCCTATGGCTTTTAAAGCTTTACCTAAAGCACTGGTAGATTTTCCTTTACCCGATCCAGTATATATTTCAATACCTGATAAACCATGTAGTTCAGCACTGGAATGATGTTGGGGCTTCATCTCGGAATGCAAATCAGCTATATCTAATAGCTCTTGTGGGGCACCTCTTCCGGTTGCAATAACTTCTAAATCTTGAGGTTTGGATTTTAAAGTTTTTACTACTTCATTAACTTCTAGCAAGCCCAAATCCAATACCGGGTTAATTTCATCCAATACAACCACTGAATACAACCCCGAAGCTATAGCACCTTTAGCAACATCCCAACCTCTGATAGCTTCCTGTCTATCGAAAGTAATAACTTCATTCTTGTCAAAATATTCTGCCCTACCAGTACGTACCTGATCGATTAAATGAGGAAAACCTCTTTGCAAAGCTGCGATCGCGCCATCTTCGTCATAATCTCTTTCAGGCCCTTTTAGAAACCGTAGCAGCAAGACGCGGTTGTAATTATTTGAGTTCTTGATACCTAAACCAATTGAACGTAAAACTACTCCCAAAGCCGCTTGAGACTTACCTTTACCCGCGCCATCATAAACGTGAATTTGACCTTTAAGCCTTACCGGACGCAATTGTGCCGTGCGAATACCGATGCCGTTCCTTGTCATAAAAAATCTCGGTAGTTTGGATTAATGTTTTTAAAATTGAGAGTAAAAACGCGCTCATTATGGCAATCTTTTATCTTACCCAAATGCAGGTACCATCAGGAAGAGATATTCGTGAGTGGCAGCATCTTGCTCGCTGGCTGCAACGAGGGAGATGCTCGCACTTATTCCACGAGGGAGCAAAACGCGAGCGCTTCTTCCGCGAGGGAGCGAGACGCTGCCACTACGAACAATTTTTCCCGGTGTATCGTAAACATAAAAATTCTTCTTCCCCCTCTCCCCCCTCATAACTTAATGTAGCGGTGAATCTAGTTGACGGTGTAGGTTTATGAACGCGAAGGGGTTTTATTTGTGTAGTAGTAGTAATAAACCGCCAGATAGTTTTAAAACATCCTCTTTTCCCGATTCCCGATTCTCCATTCTCCTGATACAGTGCGCTCTTGTAGATCAATTGTCATAAAACACCATAAGCTACCTTGCCTTTAAGAATTATTTACCTTTATGCTGATTCCAGTATAAAAAATGGTAAAAGACATAAATTCCGTTTAATATTATTTACTGCTAAAGACTTTATATTACAAAGGTAGTACTCTAAAATACATTGAGTGGGGTAACAATCAGATGCTAGATGGCTTAGACTTTTCCACGCCTTTCCGAGTTTTTCCTTTTGGTGTAATCTTATTTGACTTTCTATTTTTATTAGTAGCAATTCCAGTAGAGGCATTTATTCTAAATAAAAGATTGAAGTTCGATAAGAGAACTTGTTCTTTTTACGCTATTGCCATAAATCTCTTTTCCAATGTTATCGGTTGGGTCGTTTTCTTTATTTTGGAGCCAAATAATTTTTTTGGTTCTTACAAATCACAGTTGATTAATTTTTTGCTCTACAATCGCCTAAATAATCAAGTTTATGGTGCTATTGTGATGGCAGCATTTACCACTTTCTTTGGGACTTTGATGATAAAGTTTGCATTGTTAAAGCTCTTTGTTATAGCTTTAAGCAACCCTGGAGAAAAAAAGGCAGCACCGGAAACAGAAAATACTATATTGTTGCAGCGAAAATCGCGTCGGGGCAGTAGAAAAGGATTCCAAAGTACAAGCTTATTTACTACTATACTAATTGCTAATTCATTTAGCTATAGTGCAATTACTTTAGTCGTAATGTTTCGCATATTCGCTAGAACAACTAACGCTTTATAGTAGCTTTTTTAAGCATGGAAAATGGGAAGTTAGAAGAAATAAACATCAATGTGCTTGTGCAATAGATAAAGAATTTTTCTGCGCTTGCCCGACGATGAAAACTAATAATCTTCGTTCTTAGCTATTGAATAACAAAATTAATCGGAGGTAAAATGGGCGTATTAAAGGAGACAGCAGATTTACTTGGCTTAGCATTTCTATTTGAGTTTCTAAAAGATGCTGTTGAAGGAATTAAAAAATTCTTCATACCGCCAAAAGCTTTTTCTTGGCAAACATTGATTTATCTTAGTTTATTTTCTTGGTTGATGTCATCTTTAGCCAATGATGGTCCAATCCAAGATATTATTGCATTTTTCGGTTGGGCATTTTTAATAGCAGGAACTTCCTGGTATACCACTGATAAACCTTTATACATCCCCGGTACTATTATGCCTGTTGGAGCAGTAATAACTGGAGGTATAGTCAGCGTTTTTGCTTTTCAGCAAGACGAAGAACTTATAACTAGAACCATTATTTTTTGGCCAACAATATCGGCTTTAATCACTGCTGTTCCCGAATTCTTTGAAGGAAGCGGTACCGATGTAAAAGCTCAGTTACCAGACTTAAATGACCGCGAGAGTGTCATAGTTTTAATTGGCTGCTGTATGTTGTTAAGTTGCTGGTTGAATCTCTACGGAGTTACAGATAGCTGGTTAAACGAATATCCCAGTGCAAAATATCCAATTTATAGAGATAATTCTCAACGCAACGATTTATTGACGGTAGTGGAACCTGAAGAGAGAATTCCTCAAAACGGGGTGTTAATTCTCAACAAGCTTCAGTCAGCAGTAGAAACAGCATTAGATGGAAAATCTTGGTCTGAAGTTGAATTATGGTTAAAAAACGCGAATCGAAAAGTTAGTCAGCTTGGTGAGAAAATTATAGAGATTAATCTGCTAAAGTTTGAAGAAAAAGATTTTTGGAAGATGGAAGCTAATGTGGAGAATATCATTCCAAAAGATATTAATTCTGGATACAAACTAGATTTATATAGTGTTTGGCAAGGGCCCCAGCGCGACAAAAGATGGATATTATCTCAGAAGAACCTGTCAAATTGAACCTATCGCAGAGCGTGATGAATCAATTGGCTCTAAAGGTGAACTAATAACTGTTGCAGAATTGGAGTGTTTGCCAAAAATTTCCTATATTGCAGGGCAACCTCCCCGAAATTAAAGTAAAAATTGACAATCAATAATTGATAAATCATAACTGAGAAGTGATCTTGACTAACTTGTAAATCAATATGAATGTCAACAGAGTAATTGCGATCGCCAACAATTCTTTTCGAGAAGTAGTGCGCGATCGCATTTTGTATATTATCGGCTTTTACGCAGTTATATTAGCTATTGCTGCTATGTTGCTACCACAGTTAGCAGCAGCAACGGAAGACAAAATGTTTTTAGACTTGGGTTTAGCGGTAATGAGCATCCTTAGTCTAATTATTGCAGTTTTTGTAGGTACGGGATTAGTTAGCAAAGAAATAGAGAAACGCACAATTTTGATGTTAATTGCTAAACCCATAAGTCGAAATGAGTTTATTCTGGGTAAATATTTAGGCTTATCGACTGTTTTAGCTTTACTTGTCGTGGCGATGAGTGCAATTTATCTTATATTCTTACAAGTAAATAATATTAATTATTCAGCCACAAGTATTATAATCAATGCTGTTTTCCTAATTTTGCAGCTATCTTTAATTAGCGCTATAGCTATTGCCTTTGGTGTATTTACAGGTTCTATATTAGCAACTGCCTTAACATTTGCAGTCTATTTAATGGGAAATATAACCCAGGATTTACTTAAACTTGCTCAGGTTAACGAAAATCCTGGTTTGGAAAAAATAACCCAAGGTTTATATTTACTTTTACCGGATTTATCGCGTTTAGATTTAAAAAACGATGCTGTGTATGGTTTATCAGCATTACCCGATTCCACTACACTATTTATAAATGCTGGCTACAGTTTAGTTTACAGTGCGATGCTTTTAGCTATAGCTGCGTTTATTTTTTCGCAAAAAGAGTTTTGATGATAGCTAGGTTGCCGTTGATGAAAATTGTAATAGGGAATAGGGAGTAGGGATAAGGGTTTCAACTCAATTTACTTTCTGTTACAGAGTTGAGTTTATTTGTACCCACTTACTTAGTGAGGAATTAGGAGTTAGGAGTTGAGAGTCGAAAATTACGAATTTAAAACAGCAATACGAAATACCCTATCTTATATAGTTGTTTAAATTTATTTTCGTATTGGTAGCTCTTTTCCCTATTCCCCGTATTCCCTATTCATAAATCCAAAATATCAACTAAGGCAAAAAATTTGAACTAGTTTAATTTTACCATCAGGCATAATTGCTCGATCTAAATTAGTATTTTGAAAGTTTGTACCCTGTAAATTTGCTTCTTTTAAATTTGCTTGCGTTAAATTAGCCCAGGCTAAATCGGCATTAGTTAAATCTGCTTGATTCAAATTAGCTTCTAATAAATTCGCACCACATAATCTTGCTAATTGAAGATTCGCTTGGAACAAATTAGCTTCTATTAAAGATGCTTCTATAAACTGGGCTTTTTTTAAGTTCGCTTTCTGCAAATTCGTATCGCACAATGAAGCTTCCTGTAAATTGCTATAAGAAAGGTTTGCGCCCGAACATATTGCACCACACAAAGAAGCTCTTGTTAAATCGGCATCGGTTAAATCGGCTTCTACTAAAGAGGCTTCATGCATATGTACTTCTCGCAAACTAGCTCTAGCCAAATTTGCGCTATTTAATCTTGCATTAGTAAGAATTGCTCCGTCAAAGTTCGCATTACGCAAATCTGCTCCAGTAAAATTGATTCCACTTAAATCGAGTTCTCTTAAATCAATTCCACTTAAACTGTATCCGCTAAAGTCTCTCGATCCAAAACGATCGGTAATTTGACTTAACACAAATTCTTGCTTGTCAGCACTATTAATCATAATTTTTTCCTCACTTTTGTAACATTTTTCAAATCGCCATCCTGACAATTACTGTATTTCGAGGTTACACCCTAAAAGCAAATGATTACATTAATCAAATTTTAAATTTTTGCGAAAAAATGATTAAAGTAACCATAAGTACTAGATAACGGCTAGTTTACAGCAAACTTAATTGTCAAAACATCCTGATAAAATCATCAAAACCTGATAAGAAAAGACATATAAATATAACAAGTCACAGGTTTATGACTTTTAAATGTTTACATTTTTACTTGTTCAACTGAAGATTATGCTGTTGATTTAAAGTTAAAAGCAAAGAACCAAAAATATGTTTGTACTGTTATATTAATTTATCGGGATTATAATTACAATTTAATGTTTTATTAAACAACATAAATTGGATAAGTATCTTTACCTATCCTAATATCATCTTATTTCTCTGCTCCCTGTCCCCTCTTCTACGACTATTTAATGCCGCATAACAATTACTATGGTCGTTTTTATTAAGATTGCCTAATTAACTATCCTCACCCCAAGTCCGTAATTGAAAGTAAACTAACACCATTGCTATTGCTAATAATACGGTTGCTGCTGCTGCCGCGTAACCGAAATCAAATTGACCGAAAGCTTCTTGGTAAATGTAATAAACCAGCAAATTTGTAGAATTTAAAGGGCCACCACCACTGATTACATAAACTTGTTCAAAACTACGTAAAGTGAAAATAACTGTGGTTATTGTCGAAAATATTAGAGTAGGGCGCAATCCCGGTAAAGTCACGAACCAAAACTGCTCCCAACTGTTAGCACCGTCAAGTTCTGCTGCTTCATAACGACTAACTGGAATTGCCTGTAAACCAGCTAGAAAGACCACCATATTAAAACCAAGCTGTTTCCAAATACTGAGTAAAATTATTACTGGCATTGCCCATACGGTACTGCTTAGCCAAGATATAGATTCAATTCCAACACTATTTAAAAGTGCGTTGACGGGACCTTCATTTTGAAATAGCCAGCGAAATCCCAAGCCAGCGGCTACTAAAGAAATAATTGAAGGTAGAAAATAGGAAGTTCGTAAAAATCCCCGCAAAATTATATTACTATTTAGTAAGACTGCTAATCCTAAAGGAATCACAATACTGGGTATAACCGTAGCAATTGTGAAATAAGCTGTATTCCACATCACTTGTGAAAAATCAGGATTAAGTATCAAACGTAGATAATTTTTTAACCCTACCCAAGTTGTACCTTCTTTAGTAAAACTACCATTCGTGAAACTGAGGTAGAACAAATAACCAATGGGGCCCAATAACAAAAACTCCTAATAGAATGAGTGCCGGAGTTAGAAAAAACCAAGCTGCAAAGGTTTCGTTGTCTAATAGTTCTTTAAAAGACGAGTTGGAAGGTTTAGTGTTTTGCTGCATTAGATGCGGTGATATTTTGCGTACAGCTATTTTATCGAAATGTGGTCGGCAAACCCGAATTCAACTTTTTTAAATAATCACTCTACAGATGGTTATAGTTGCATAATTATTAACCTATTTCTAAGCGGAAGGCAGCACTTACTACGAACTATTAAAATTAACTTCGATGCAATACCATGCGTTGCAAAATTGGGGGATAATTTTTTAAATATCTTCTCCCCTCCCATGATAGAACCCAAAATTATCGTAGATTCCCAACACCACAACGCCGAGTGTCCTTTATGGCATCCCCAGCAGCAATGTCTTTACTGGACAGATATTCCTAGAGGAAAACTGTTTCGCTACTATCCACAGACAGATATTCATTCTGAAATTTATTCTGGTGAACCCGTTGGTGGCTTAACTTTGCAAAATGATGGTTCTTTACTGTTATTTAAAACCAAAGGAACTATCGAACGTTGGGAAGAAGGTAAAATTACGACATTAATTAATGAAATTCCCGCAGAAAGACATACTCGTTTTAACGATGCGATCGCAGATCCGATGGGACGAGTTTTTTCGGGAACAATGGCAACTTCAGAAGATAAAGGCAGACTCTACCGCATAGATACCGATGGTTCGATTCATGTAATTTTAGAAAAACTTTTGGTTCCCAACGGTATGGGTTTTTCTCCAGATTTAAAATATTTTTATCTTACCGATTCGGACGCTCGTACTATCTACCGTTTTGACTACAACCAAGAAACAGGTGATATTACTAATCAACAAAATCATATAGTTATCCCCGGAGGTGAAGGAGTTCCCGACGGAATGACGGTTGATGCTGAGGGCTACATTTGGTCGGCTCGTTGGGATGGAAGTCACTTATATCGTTATACTCCTGACGGTACCGAAGTTTTACGCATAGAGTTTCCGGCTTTAAAAGTTACCTGCATGACTTTCGGTGGCTCGGATTACAGCGAGATATTTGTTAGTACTGCTGGAGGTAATGAGCGCTCTACAGAAGGTGCTGGAGCCGGAGCAATGTTTCACTTTCAAGCTGATGTTAAAGGAGTGCCAGAATTTAAATCTCGGATCTTTATTGATTAGTGACGGAAACTCCTATAATTTTTTGAGGTATATTTTAAACTTTTAAACAATATTCCGTACATCCCCAATGCTGATTGTTGAGATTTCGAGAACCTTGCCATCCTAAAAGTCTTAATTCCTTAGCAATAAAGGTGTTTATTCCCCCATGAGCAATTAAAACAACAGAACCATTATTGTGATATTCCTGTATTAAGCTGATGTGTAGCTAAATTATATAATGCGTTAGCGCAGCGTGTCCGAAGGACATAAAAGTGAAAGTATTGTAGTGCGAGCATCTTGCTCGCTAATATTATACAAATTAAGTGCGTAACAGCTTAGTAACTTTGCTGCTTGTTTGGCTCTCTGTCTGGTAGCAACTGGTGACTCAGCAATGGGAGAAATTCTTAATTCCCATAGTAAGCGAGAAATAATTACCCAACCCAAAGCTGATAGTTTGATAGTTGTAGAAAAATTTCGCCAACAGTTTATTTCTCGGAAAATTGAATTACTTATTGGTTGAATTTGAGGCTGAAGAATTCTAGCTGAATCAATTGTACGATTTAAGTTACTGGTAAAAATTACGTTAGCTTTTTGTATGACTGTAATAAGATTTTCTGGTGGTACCGAATCGCTTGCTATCCCCGCAGCATCATAGCGCTTTAAAAACTCTAAGAATTGATTGCCGTTAAGCTTCTCCTGTAGAGAAACTGTTGGTTTTCCATGTCGTATAAGGTAGATGGTCATTTTTTATAGTTTACAAAATATTCCTATAGACTGATTTGCTTTGTCTATAGTTATTATCGCGTTAACCTAATATTGAAAGCTCACCGAATTAAGGGAAATATGGCAGCAGAAGGACATAGCTTAATTTTGGATTTTACCAAAGTTTTGGGGGCATCGGCGCTGGGTGGATATATCGCTAATAAGCTCAAACAACCTGTTTTACTCGGCTATCTCGCTAGCGGATTGATTGTAGGTCCTTTCGGCTTAAAGTTATTGAATGATGCAGATTTAATTAAATCTTTGGCTGAGTTTGGAGTTGCTTTTCTGCTCTTTGCTTTGGGTGTAGAATTCTCATTAACCGAACTCAAACGAGTCAAAGATATTGCTCTAAAGGGTAGTTTACTGCAAATTGGATTAACTACTACCCTCGTCACTCTAATTACAGTTATTTTTGGTTTGGCTTCGGGTTTTCCAGAAGGAATATTTTTAGGTGTAGTTTTTTCTCTTTCTTCTACAGCAGTAGTACTAAAAACACTCACCGACAAAGGAGAAACTTATACACTCCACGGTCAAATTATGTTGTCGATTTTAATCGTTCAAGATTTGGCTTTGGGTGTAATGTTAGCAATTTTGCCTGCGTTAAAACAACCAGAAAATATTGCTCCGGCTTTATTTTTGGCTTTAGTAAAAGTTGTTGGATTCGCGGCGATCGCCTTTATTTTAAGTCGTTATTTTGTCCAGCGTTTGATTCGTAGTATTGCCGAAACTGAAAGTGAAGAATTATTCTTATTAACGATAATAGCTTTATGTTTGGGAGTTGCTTTATTCACAGCTGCTCTGGGTCTTTCTATTGAAATGGGAGCGTTTGTAGCGGGGTTAATGATTTCGGAAATTGATTATGCAGACCATGCTTTAGCTAAAGTTTTACCGTTACGCGATACCTTTGCCAGTCTTTTCTTCGCTTCTATCGGAATGTTAATTGACCCAAATATTTTAATTAATAACTTTGGGTCAATTTTGGGATTGGTAACTTTAGTAATGATAGGTAAAGCAGCCATTATATTTCCGATTGTACTAAAATTTGGTTACTCTGTAAAAACAGCAGTAATTACGGCTCTTGGTATCAATCAAATAGGTGAGTTTTCTTTTGTACTTGAATTAACTGGTTTAGCTTTAGGTTTAATTTCTGAAGATACTTATCTATTACTCTTAGGTACCACCGCAATCACTTTAATTGTTACTCCAATTTTATTAGAAAGAGCGCCCAAAATAGCCAATCTTCTCACAAAAACGGCATTTTTTAGAAAATATCTTCAGCGATTTGAAAAACCAAAAAGCCTATCAATACCAGAAACCATCAATTCTCACGTAGTTGTAGGGGGTTACGGAAGAGTAGGACAAGTTCTAGTTAAAATTTTGCAAAGTCAAGGTTATCCAGTCATCGTTATGGATAACAGCGAAGCCGCAATTCAAAGACTCAGAAGCAAAAATATACCTTATCTATTCGGCGATGCAGATTCCGAATTAGTTTTAGAAAAAGCCCATTTAGAAAAAGCCAAAGCCTTAGCAATAGCCTTACCCGATCCAGCAAGCACAAGATTACTATTAGAGCGAGCTTTGTCAATAGCTCCCAAGTTAGATATTATAGTGCGATCGCACTCCGATAAAGAAATAGATGTTCTTACTCAAATGGGTGCAAAGGAAGTTGTGCAGCCAGAATTTGAAGCAGCATTAGAATTAGGAACTCATCTACTCAAAACTTTAGGCGAGCAAGAGCAGCAAATTCGCACCGTTATCAGCGATATTCGTATTGATAAATATATCAGTATTAGACCAGATAAGTTATGAAGGAGAGGGGGGATGGGGAGATTGAGGGACAAGGAGACAAGGGGAGGGGGAGAGGGGGTAGAGGGGGTAGAGGGGGTAGAATTTTTATTATTAAGTACTTAGGCAAAATTAACTGTGTATTTGTCATTGCGAGTGGAACGAAGTGAAACGAAGCAATCGCAGCACTTTGCGATTACTTCGCTGTCGCTCGTAATGACACAAATAATTTTGCACACCCACTTATTAACTCCTAATTCTTTACTCACTACTTACTACTTACTACTCCTAACTCCTAACTCTCTCCGCTCCCTTACTTGAAAAACGATAAAATAATAACCAAGTCTTAAAAACAGGCGATTTTTATGGCAACCCAAATTGATAAACCCAAATCTTCAACTGAACTGGTAATAACTTGGGAAGCTTTACCCGAAGATTTTCAGCTTGAGGATGAACCAGTGGAAAATACTGGACAACCGCTTTTGGCGGGTGCATTACGGGAAAGTTTAGAAATATTTGGGTTTATTCAACCCGAAATGTTGATTGCTTCAAATTTTGGACTTTGTGCGACAATCAACGGGCAATTTATCGCTAAAGCACCAGATTGGGTTTACGTTCCCTCAGTAAAATCGATTTTAGCAACCCGTAGAAGTTATACACCATTATTAGAAGGCGATATTCCTGCGGTGGTGATGGAATTTTTATCGGAAACTCAAGGTGAAGAATATTCCGTGAAGCGAAGTTATCCACCAGGAAAATGGTTTTTTTACGAACAAATTTTAAAAGTACCCGTTTATATTATTTTTGACCCAAATGGGGGTTTGCTGGAATTTTATCAACTGGAAAACGGACGATACGAATTGCAACAGCCAAACCCAGATGGCCGTCATTTTATAACTGCGATAAACTTATTTTTAGGAACTTGGCAAGGTACAAAAGAAGCAAGAACCGGATATTGGTTGCGCTGGTGGGATGAAGCGGATAATCTGTTACCTTGGGCAGTCGAAATAATTGAACAAGAACGCCAACGCGCCGAACAGGAACATCAACGCGCCGAACAAGAACATCAACGCGCCGAACAAGAAACGTCAGCAGAAAGAAAAGTTGGTTGCTTATTTATTGTCTCAAGGTATTGACCCAAATAATTTACCTGATTGATTCAGTTGTATTTTATGTAAATTATTCGTAGTGGGAGCGTCTCGCTCCCTGTTGGAAGCTAGCGAGCTTTCCGGCTCGCACTCCCCCCAACTCCGCAAAATTTATGTGTTCAAGTACTACTAATACATTTCATTAATTCCGATGGGATGTAGAGACGTAGCAGTGCTACGTCTCCCGACGTTAGGTCGAAAACGTACCCCTCAGAATTTATGCAAAGGACACTAGTAGTCCTTTTCATTTGTTCTGACGGGTAAAGATGGGGAGGGGGAAGAGGGGGAAGAGAGGGTAGAGGGGGTAGAATAATCTTTTATTTTTTCTATACACCCATCAGAATTAATGCAAAGGACTACTAGTAGTCCTTTTCATTAGTTCCGATGGGTTGTAGAGACGTTATACATAACGTCTCCCGAAGGTTACGGGAAAAACGAACCATTCAGAATTTATGCAATCAACCACTACTACTTCACCACATTAATTCTGAGGGGTACGTAGTTGCGCTTCAGCGCCTCATATTCCGGTATCCGGAGGCGCTGAAGCGCAACTACGAACAATTATTAACCCCGCAAAATTAATGTGGTGGAATACTACTTCACCACATTAATTGTGCGGGGTAACATCAAATTTATTCATACTCGAATTAATTCTCTCTTCCCTCTTCCTCTGGGTACTCTGCGTACTCTGCGGTTTTTTTTAATCCGTTCATAACCCCGCAGAATTATCGTGGCGAAGTACTAATACTTTGTCAGATTAAATCTAATTGGTTTGCACTAAAGACTTTATTCCTTAGATGAAGCGATAAATCACTTACTACTAACCATTAAAAATACAAAATGAAATATAAGAGAACACACTATTTGATAGAAACACCCAGGAACTAAAATTGTTTTCTCTAGAATTAAACGAAGAGGATTAATATCCAATAAAAATTAATTTTAGTTTGTAGATGACAAGCACTTAAGATTCACCAGTACGGTGTCTAAATGAAAAATTAGATAAAAAGCACTACTGACATTGAACAAATTAACTAGCCACTTTAACTAACGGCCTAGATGCTAACCACATATTAGCAACATCATATTTTACTAAGACGGTTTCATGCTTGGCATTGCAAGACGCTTTGAGTGTCTTTGTCTTGCTATTATTTTTTATCAGTATAGCTTGGTAACTATAAACCGAACCGTTAGGTTTTTCTAAAGTTAACTCTGCTAATACATTACTCTTATCCGAACTTTCCTCAACAATTCTACCTGCTGCTTTAAAATTAAACCAATCCCATCCGTAGCGCAGTATTAATTCTCTTTCTACAATCTGAATCGATCTTGGTAAAATTCCCCAACCTCGATAAATATCTTTGAAACGCTTAATATCACCAGTATGAGTCAATATTGACTTAAATGATTCTTGGTCAAGATTGCCGTAGTATCTTCCTTGAGGCAAGTCTATCATTGTCGGTGCAAATCGATGTCCGCCAAAGTGACTGGATCTCCAGACACGTACATTATCCAAACCCAAACTTGAAATAGTATTACTAGCGTGAAAATAAAACGGATTTCCGTATCTCGCACAGCATTGATCGTGACTGCCATGAGTGCAAATTAATATATCTCTTTTGCTAGTTGCATCTATTTCATACTTGAGATTTTTTGCCCATAACCATTTTTTGATAGTCGGTGCTGCTTGTTCGATACTTTTTAGCTTAAATTCTCTCTTGGAATACCCTTTACCTCCTCCTTCTTCTTGGTGATAAATCAAAAGAGTTGTTGAGTCTACTTTGTGCGAAAAATCGTTAGCAATTAATTGAAATCTAATCGGTAATTTCGCAAGCTTGGCTTCTTTCACTAACAATCGCAAATTGTCCGGAACCCATCTGGAATTGAAAGCATCCGAATTCCAGGGAGGAGGACATTCTATCAAAACATAAGTTTGATTATTAGTCGCAGTACCAATGATATCTTCTGCTACTGCTCGTGAATTATCGGAACAAAAATTTTTTTTCATCTAACTTACATGGGTAGTGTCTTTTTGCAAAAAGAATATTACGCATACAGATAGTTAAATCTACTATCAATTTCCCTAAGAATCCTGATTACTACAAACATTTCTCAATCATAATTCCGTTGCAATACTTCTGGCTGAAGACAGAAAACACTTATTTAGCAACAAAATTTATTCAATTTTCAAAGCCTGATAAACTTTTTATAACACTTTCCTTATTAAAAGTCTCTGACGCAAAAAAAAATGTTACTAATGGCTTAATTAGTTATACAAAATTAAGTTTTTACCTCTAAGGATAGTTATTAAAGCAGTAGTCTTATGTATTTGTTCCACGTTTATAGTTTGAGATTTAGGGTTTTTACTTAGAATTATGCTAATTATCTCAGGATTATATATCTGATATTTTATTCAATTTATACATATTACTATAGCTAGACAGAATTTATCTATACGCCTAATACTTAAGTACGCAAGCAAATTTTGAACAATATTACTATCCAAACTCAAAGCATATGTAAATTGTTTATTACAACAGGAGTTAAAAAAGCTACTTAAGCTTTTACTTAATTTCCACATTTCTTATAATCCAGATAATTTTGAACGGTTTTACGAGTCATACCCTTACTATATCTAATTTATCCCTAATATTGCAAATTATTCTCAATAAAAATACAAAAAAAGATTGGGTTAAGAATTCCTCTCAGAAAATAAAATTGAGACGAGTCTGTTGAGCCTTTTAGGCATTAATCTCAATTAGAAAACTTTACACAAAATCTTAAGTTGGATAAACATCAAGAGTTTCCCATGAATACTTTTGCGATTATCACTTAAGCTTATGAGTTCCCATATTTTCCTGAGTGGGAGTTAAACTTTACATCAAAATTTAACCAATGTGTATATAAACTGCAAGTATTTAATAATTTCTATAGCTTTGATCTATATACAGCGTACTTTGATCCGAATATGGATACAAGCAAGTTTCCGAAAATACACTTAAACTAAATGACTATAGTATAAGCTTTTAAATAATCTTAAATGCTTATTTAACTGGGATATTACCATCTGTTTAACTTTTATTAAATATATTAAGACTAAAACTAGATTACACCAAAACACCGCAATCCTTTGTTCTATGTAGATAGAGAATATTTATTTTATATATAATCAAGTTGGTTGCCGTTGAGAATCGCAATCATGATTTTAGAGTCCGTAGTAGGTCGCTTTGCTGTATAAATAAGGATCTGAAGGCTATTTACACTTTGTTACATAGCTGCATTCGTTTCTGCTGAATTACTTATATAAGCTTGCTCTTTCATTGAATATTTAATTGAGAATTAAGAAACGTCCATAACTGCAAATCTGCAAAATCGGAAATAGCCATAAAAGCACCAAATTCTTTTAAAGCTTGTGGAGTTTGAGTGGAAGCCATACCGAAAGTGCGGATACCTGCGGTGAAAGCGGAACGAATTCCGGAAGCAGAGTCTTCTATGGCTATAGCTTGTTGAGCATCTACTCCTAATTTTTCTAAAGCGACTTTATAAGGTGTGGGGTCTGGTTTCGCTGCTGCCTCTTCTCCTGCTAAAATTATGATGTCGAAAACTTCTTTTAGTTGCAAAGCTTCCAGCATAAAATAGGCATTAAGTCTCGGAGCATTGGTAACTAAAGCGCATTTGAGGTGATGCTTTTTACTCCATGCTAATAATTGTGCAAATCCATTTATAGGTTCGAGTGACAGAGCTTGAGTACGGAATCTCGCTTCTTTTTCTTCTGCAAATTGTTCCGTTTCTTCTGTCGATAGATGCGGCAATAAGTCTTGAATAATATCTGGATTTAACCTACCGCTAATATTAGATTTATATATTTCTTGATTAATTTCTACGTTGTATTCGAGTAGCATCTTTTGCCAAACTCGGTAATGTATTGGATCGGTGTTAACAATTGTTCCATCTAAATCGAATAATATTGCAGCCAACATAATTTGATCTCGCTAACTGTAAATAAATATAAAGTTTAATAAAATAGCTTACATTATTTTGTGCTTTTCCGTAACAATCGCTGCATTAAAGCCTAGAAAAAACTATAATCAAATCTTATAAAATCTGACAACCTATGGTAACTAGCGCGTGTAGGTGTAGAATAAATAATCTATACCTACCCGTTTACTTAAGGAACAATATTGAAAAAGAATAGGCAATAATGTTGTACATTTGGCATAATGTCTCTTGTATAATGGGTATCACGAACTTTTTAACAAGACGTTTAACATAAAAAGTAATAAAGAATCAATTTTTTGTTCTCAAATGTCAAACGGTAAAAAAGATTTTCGCGTTGATAGCTTAGAAGTTCAGATTTACAATTCAGAAGCTGAACTTGCTTTATCAACAGCAACTATTGTTCAACAAGATTTACAGCAGATTCTTAAAACTCAGCAAACCGCTACAGTATTGTTTGCAACGGGTAATTCTCAACTCAAATTTTTAGATGCTTTAGTTAAATTAGATAATATTGATTGGTCGCGAGTGATATGCTTTCATCTAGATGAATATTTGGGTATATCCGCAAATCATCCTTCAAGCTTCCGATATTATCTAAGAGAACGTATAGAAAAGCCTATTTCACCACAGAAATTTCATTATTTAGAAGGTGATGCATTGCAACCTTTGCAAGAGTGCGATCGCTATTCTAAATTACTTGCAGCACAAGAGATTGACTTGTGTATGTTGGGAATAGGAGCAAATGGACATTTAGCTTTCAACGAGCCAGCTGTTGCAGATTTTAACGATGCCTACAAGGTAAAATTAGTAAAATTAGATTCAGTCAACCATCAGCAGCAAGTAACCCAAGGGCATTTTCCCAACTTAGAAAGCGTACCCAAATATGCTTTTACCCTCACCATACCAATGATTTGTAGCGCAAAAAAAATAATTTGTCTCGCACCCGGAAAAAGTAAAGCTGAAATAGTCAAACAATTATTAGAAGGGGATATTACCGAAGAATTCCCAGCATCAATTCTCCGCAAACAACCACAAGCAAATCTATTATTAGATGCAGATGCTGCGGAACAATTAACAATTAACAGTTAACAATTATCAGTTATCAGTTATCAGATAATTATAATATCGCATCAATACTAAATTTTGAAGTTCGTAGTAAGGAATTTATTCCTTATCTGAAGCGATAAATCCTCTACTACGAACCAATAACTATTAATTAAATTATTGATAATTGATAATTGATAATTGATTAATATCCGCTTAAAATTCCTTTTCGTTTTGCTTCTTTTTCTGCAACTCGAAATAGAAATAAACCGATTGTAAAATAAATAATTCCGTTAATAAAAGCAATGACTAAAGTTATTAAATTTAAAGGTTCACCTCGTGCCATTAAGCTACGTAATAATCCAGCACCGGGACTCATTGGGATTAAAAATGCGATAAATTTAGGTGTGCCAGTCCAAGTTTCTGTAGGGATAGTCAGTAAAAATAGTAATGGAAATAGAAGTAAAGGTAGTATTTGCTGTACGCGCTTTAAAAGTAAAGCTATAGAACCTATCATAAAAGCAAAGCCGTATGCTCCTAATAAGACTGAGATAAAAGGTAAAACTAATATTGGTGGAAAAGATAAATTGCTACCTGTAATTAATATGATGATAAAAAGAATAAGAATAATCTTGAATATTTCTAAAGTTAAATAAGCTAAGGCTCGCATTAAAAATACTTTTACCGCACCGTAACGCGAGAGAAATAATTGTTCTAAAGTACCAGTTTGGGCTTCGCGTTGCAATCCTCCGGCAATATTTGCCATGACAAAGTTGACTAAAACCCAAAGTACGTAGCCAATAATAATAGAATCTAATCTATCTCCTAATTTAAAACTAGAACCCGCAATATAACCAGCCCCTACGAAAAGTCCATAAAATACCGCACAGGTAAATATAATTTGTGATATAGATTCGATTGGATAGCGACGTAATTGTATCCAGCTACAACGAAGTTCAGCAAAAAATAATTCAAGCATAGTTATTGTAATCTCTTCTGTTCCCAATTCCCCATCCCCAATTCTCTATTTACCTTCTTTCACTAACTTCAAAAATATCTGTGTTAAATCGGCTTCCGATTTTTCTACAACTTTCAACTGTAAAGGTTCAAGTATATGAAAGATTTTATATATAAATTCTGGACGACTCACATAAATAGTTCTTCTTTCTTTAACCTCTACACCCATTTTTTCTAACTCTAGAATTCTAACTTCATCCAATATAGATTCCATTTCAATTTTATAAGTTTTACCAGAAAACTTACGAATCAATTCATCAGTTGGTAATTCAGTGATAATTTCACCCTTTTGAATAATTGCAATATTATCGGCAAGTTGTTCGGCAATATCGAGTTGGTGAGTTGTTAATAAAATCGCGCAACCAGATGCGGCAATTTCTCGCACCAAAACTTTTACATCTTCTGTTGCTTCAACATCAAGCCCTAAAGTAGGTTCATCTAATAATAATATTTCCGGTTGGTGAACTAATGCAACTGCAAAAGCTAATTTCTGCTGCATTCCTCGCGAAAGTTGTTGTACTGCGGTACGGCGTTTGTGCTGCAATCCAAATCTTTCTAAAAGTGCAATTCCCGATTTACGCGCTTGACTGTATGTAAGTCCTTTTAATACTCCAAAATATTCTAAATTTTCTTGAGGAGTCAATCGCCAATATACATTGCGATTTCCTTCTAAAACAGCACCAAGTTTTTCTAAGGCATTAGGGTTTTTGTGAGGATTGATTCCCGATATTTTTGTCCAACCGAGATCGGGTTTAATTAATCCTGCCATCATTTTGATGCTTGTAGTTTTACCCGCACCATTAGGACCTAAAAAAGCCATTACTTCCCCAGATGCAATATTTAAAGAAACGTTTTTTACCGCTTCTACTATTTGATTATTAAATCGGTAGTTTTTTTTGAGGTTATAGGCTTCGAGAGCAATCATATAAGTCTACAAGGAGTAGGGAATAGGGAACGGGGAAAAGTTATAACAAGTAAATCAGGAAAACTGCAATTATACTTTGGAACTACGAGAATAAACCCAGTAGCACAATATAAGCAGCATAGCTGAACGCAAGCTGCTGAAAAGTCTGCATCTTTAATTGATTCAACAGCATCATCTACTGAAAATTAAATTCGATAAATATCTATTTATTCTGTTTCAACTCCATTCCAATTTTCAGCTTGTTACTTCACAAATCTTGCTACCAGTTCGTTTATTGTACCCCGACGAGTAGTACCAAGGATAACCGGGATAAATATATTACTTCTATTTACTGTAGTTATTAACGAACATAAAAAAAATATACTTAAATCAATTAAATAGAAATATTTGTTGATTTATTTTCATGTTTAAATATCCGTTTTACTGCAATCATAAATATAATTACTTGCTCGATATTTTTTTCATTGGTATAAAAGATTAAGAGGTTAATGACCTCAAGATAAGTGCAAGTAAATTTTTTTTAACTTTCGACTCGCTTTTATACCCAATCTGTTTTATATTTTGATTTTTAAGACTGAAGATATAGTTTGCTCAACTACCCACCGTAAATTATCTATAGGTTAGTACAACATGAATTCTTATTTAGCAGCTGCTATCCAAATGACTAGCGTGCCTGATTTACAGCAGAATTTGGCACAGGCTGAAGAATTGATTGATGTAGCCGTGCGTAAAGGTGCCCAGTTAGTGGGTTTACCGGAAAATTTTTCGTTTATGGGAGAGGAAAAAGAAAAGCTTGTACAAGCCGAAGTCATTGCTAAGGAGACTCAAATTTTTCTGAAAAAAATGGCACAGCGTTACCAAGTGAATATTATTGGTGGTGGTTATCCCGTACCTTCGGATGACGTTGACAAGGTTTTTAATACTGCTTCGCTGATAGATTCCAACGGCGAGGAATTATCGCACTATCGCAAAGTACATTTATTTGATGTGAATGTTCCTGACGGTAATACTTATCGAGAATCTACTACGGTAATGGCTGGTAAAGAACTACCTCCTGTGTATTCCTCAAAACAATTAGGAAATATCGGACTTTCAGTTTGTTACGATGTTCGCTTCCCCGAAGTTTACAGACATCTGTCGCAAAAAGGTGCCGACGTAATGTTTGTTCCCGCTGCTTTTACCGCCTTTACTGGTAAAGATCATTGGCAAGTATTATTACAAGCCCGCGCCATTGAAAACACTTGCTACATAATTGCTCCAGCCCAAACAGGCGTACATTATAACCGTCGTCAAACCCACGGACACGCCATGATTATTGACCCTTGGGGAGTGATTTTAGCCGATGCTGGAGAAAAACCGGGAGTGGCGATCGCCGAAATAAATCCCGCCAGAATCGAGCAAGTCCGCCGTCAAATGCCCAGTTTAGAACATCGGGTATTTTAATATTATCAACACAAAATAAATCATTTTTAACAGGAATTCAAGAGGGTGTAATGCTTAATTCCGGTGCGAGTAAATCTTTAGTTTACAAAGGACAATCTTTAGTAGGTTATACACCCCGCCCGGTGCCTCATGCAGTTGCATTGATTGACAGCGAATCTGGTTGTAATTAAGTTTTTTTGGCTTTTATTTTTCAATTTTTCTGTGAGACAGGCATTTATTGTCTGTCTTTTTTATCATGATTTTTCTATGAATAATTAGTTAACAAACGGTTATCGAATCATTTTGATAAAGTTAAAAATGGATTGCAACAAAATGTATATTTATGCTTGTATTAAACTAGTTACAAAGTACTTACTAAAACTGATGAGAATAAACTTTGGAAGTTGTTTGCAGATACAATTACTCAAAAATATCACAATAAAATATCATTGAAAGTAAGTAATCAACTTGCATTATTCGTTAAGTCCGAAATCCCACCTTGAAATCGTCTTTATTACAAATAATCATCCGAACTTTTTCTGTTTCATTCTTCAATCACATTAGTGACAATGTTTCCTCCGGGCATAATAGTTTTACTCAGATAGCAAGTACATAAGGCACGCGAGCTATCTTCATCTGTAAGCACATTTCTAAGATTGCATTTGTAAAAAGATGTTTCATCCAAGAGAGTTCTTGTAAGGTTTGCACCTTCTAAATCAACGGTGTCCATACCAACTTCGATTAAGCTAGCCCCTTCAAAATTAACTCGCTTTAAATTGCAATTTCTTAAAGTGGCACCGTTCAGTTCGGCACCATTGAGATTAGCATCACTTAACTCAACATCCTCTAAAAGAATATCAAGGAAATTAACACCACTTAGATTTGCGTTATTCAAGTTGATATTTTTCAAATGGGCATTGTACAAATCTGCACCACTAAGGTTGATGCCACTAAGATTGATTCCTTGCAAACTAATGCGCCTCAAACTGGCTTTACTAAAATCTCTTTCCCCAGCAGCATACTTTTCCAATAATTCTTCAGCATCTATAATCAATTTTTCACATTCTATCGGACGCACGGAACAAGCTTAATCAACTTATATGATGGGATGATTTTCAGTCCCCTTTTAGAGGACTTTCGCTATTAGACTTAGGTTTGCAACTTAAAGCGAGTTAACGATTTATCCGACAACTTTGCAGTCATGATGGTGCGTTACGCGCTCCGCGATAACACACCCTACTATTTATTATAAATTGGGCTACAACCAACAATTATCAACTAACCACCAATACAACAAAAAACCGGGGAACAATACTTACCCGGTTCGGTCATTTTATACAGAATCCTTAGTAAAGTTGGGACACGCTTATATGGTGTCCCTATTTACTTGCTAATTTTGAAGATTCTTAAACTATACTTTCGCAGTAGATTTGGTTTTAGCAGAAAGTTCGCCACTAGCATACTTAGCTGCAAACTCATCTAAAGGAATTTGCTTGATCTTGCTAGCATGACCAGCAGTACCAAACGCTTCATAACGATCCAAACAAACCTGCTTCATGTACTTGATGGAAGGCTTGAGGAAGTGACGGGGGTCAAAGTTGGCTGGATCTTTTGCAGCAGCTTCGCGGAAAGCGGCGGTGATAGCCAAACGGTTATCGGTGTCGATGTTCACCTTACGTACACCACTCTTGATACCTTTCTGAATTTCTTCAACAGGTACACCGTAGGTTTCAGGAATCTTACCACCATACTTGTTAATCATATCCAACCACTCTTGAGGTACGGAAGAAGAACCGTGCATTACAAGGTGGGTGTTGGGTAGACGGTTGTGGATTTCTTCAATTCGGCTGATTGCCAAAACTTCACCAGTAGGCTTACGAGTAAACTTGTAAGCACCGTGGCTGGTTCCAATCGCAACTGCTAGCGCATCAACTTGAGTTCTTTCTACAAATTCAACAGCTTCATCGGGATCTGTTAAAAGTTGCTCTCTGCTGAGTTTTCCTTCAGCACCGTGTCCATCTTCAGCTTCACCCATTCCAGTTTCCAAAGAACCCAAACAACCGAGTTCTCCTTCAACACTGGCACCAACTGAGTGAGCAACTTTCACAACTTCAGCGGTAACGTTCACGTTGTACTCAAAGCTAGCTGGAGTCTTCGCATCAGCTTCCAAAGAACCATCCATCATTACGCTGGTGAAACCGTTACGAATTGCAGAATAGCAAGTAGTAGGGCTGTTACCGTGGTCTTGGTGCATAGCAATGGGAATATTTGGATGAGTTTCCACTGCTGCCAAAATCAGGTGGCGCAAGAAGTTTTCTCCTGCATACTTACGCGCACCGCGAGAAGCCTGTAAAATCACGGGGCTATCAGCTTCTACAGCAGCTTCCATGATTGCCAGGATTTGCTCCATGTTATTGACATTGTAAGCTGGGATGCCGTAACCGTTCTCAGCAGCATGATCCAACAGCAGACGCATTGGTACGAGCGCCATATATATTCCTCCTAATTTAGTTATTAGCTAATCTGTTTTAAGACAAGCGTAATTCTTACGTTAATCTTAATATTTTTTTCAACTTATAGGAAATTATAACTATTTGTGCGTACCTATGTTTAAAAAGTTTCTAGCTAAAGGTTAAAGGTTAAAGGTCGAATCATTCTTAAATTTTGAAGAAACGCGAGCCGAAACTATTGAAAAATCAAAATCAAGAAAAAACCAAGGTCTTCCATTCCTTGAGATTTAATTTAAACCTTTGACCTTTAGGCTCTTACCTTTGACCTACATTTAAATGGGTAGCCTGGGATTCGAACCCAGAACAAATCGGTTAAAAGCCGAGTACTCTACCGTTGAGCTAGCCACCCATCGCATTTTGTGCGACTTATGAATAATAGCATAGAACCCTCTTATTTTGTAAAGGGGTTTTTAGAAAAAATTTGCGGTGAGACGAATCATTGCTGAATGACTAGCCCCAGGTTGCAGTACAGTCAAGTGTTCTGCGGTGTTCATGGCATTCCGTGGTCCGCTCCAAGGCTCCAAGCAATAAAAGTCTTTACCTTTGACCGCCCAAAATACCAAGGTTGAGAAATTATCATCGTATTCCAGCGTCATTTTCAACTTACGACCTTTATCTGTAACGCTGGTAGATTTTGCACTTAGCTTTGTAAATGCAACATCAATCTCGTCTTTACTAAAGTCGAAATTACCGTTAAACGGGTGAACTTCCTTGCTATCTTTTTCTTGAAACTCGCTTGATGGGATGTCAAACTCTAGCTGGCTTTTATCATGGGTTAAGAAGTAAGGATGAAAACCCACCGAGAAAGGCATTGCTTCGGAAGAGTTATTCTTAAATTCTTGAAGTATGGTTAGTGTATTGCCATGCAGTTGATAAGTGAAATTCACCTGAAAATCAAAAGGATAAACAGATGCAGTTTGTTCGTTGCTGTTGAGATGCAGCTTGAGAGAAACATTATCTACAGTAACTTCTTCACCTACTTCCCAGGGTAAGTTACGACCAAAACCATGTTGCTTGAGCGTAAATTTTTTATCGTTAACGGTGTAAGTATCGTTAGGTAAATTTCCGCAAATAGGAAACAAAATCGGATTTCCACCTCTAATGCTCATTTCCGGATTCTTAAATCGTTCTTCATCAAGATAAAAAATTTCTTTACCGTCAATGCGCCACTTCGTAATAATACCGCCACGTTTGGGTAGCACTTCCAACTGAGACTTAGCTTTCTCGTCAGTCAGGATATAAGTTTCGTACTGTTTTTGTTCAACGTTGATAGAAAACATAATTCAAACAAGTTAGTTGTTAGTTGTTAGTTGTTAGTTGTTAGTGGTTAGGAGTTAGGAGTTAGGAGTTTTAATTCTTTCTCCTTGTCTCCTTGTCCCCCTCTCCTACCTTTGACTTTTGACCTTTGACCTAATTATTCATCTTCAGCAAAAATAAACCTGTGCAGCTCGCTTGGATCTGGCTCGGGACTGCTTTCGGCAAATTCTACTGCTTCGTCTACGGTTGCTTGAATTTTGCGCTCTATGTCTTTAAGTTCTTCTTGAGAAGCTAAGTTTTGTTCGACTAAATAAGCGGCAAATTTCTTGATCGGATCGCGAGAGAACCAAAATTCTTTTTCTTCTTTACTACGCATTTCGTCTGGATCTGCTAATGAGTGACCCCGGAAACGGTAGGTAAGCGCTTCGATTAATGTTGGCCCTTCCCCAGCACGAGCGCGTAATACTGCCTCTTGAGCAACCGAACGAACTGCTAATACGTCCATTCCATCAACTTCTACTCCATGCATACCGAATACGCTGGCTTTTTTGTAGATTTCTGGTTGAGAAGTAGCGCGTTCGTGGGACATTCCAATTGCCCACTTATTGTTTTCTACCACGAAAAGAATCGGCAGTTTCCATAAAGCAGCCATATTTAATGTTTCATAAAATTGACCGTTATTGCAGGCTCCATCGCCAAAAAAGCAGGCTGTAACTTGATCGGCGTTTTCATCTCCGAGAACTTCGCGACGGTACTTGGTTTGAAAAGCCGCTCCCGCAGCAACCGGAATACCTTCAGCAACGAATGCATAACCGCCTAACAAACCATGTTCTTTGGAAAACATATGCATCGAACCACCGCGCCCTTTGCTGCAACCAGTGGCTTTACCAAATAACTCCGCCATTACTTGTTTTGCCGGAACTCCCGCACTCAGGGCATGAACGTGGTCGCGGTAAGTACTCGATACAAAATCTTCACCCGGTCGCATTGCTTTAATCACACCGCTAGAAACCGCTTCTTGACCGTTGTACAGGTGAACAAAACCGAACATTTTGCCTCTGTAGTACATTTCGGCGCACTTGTCTTCAAAAAAACGCCCCAAAATCATGTCTTCATAGACTCGTAAACCTTCTTCCTTGGTTATTTGTGCGGTGGTCGCATTGAAATCGGGTAAAGTACGTTCTTGAATCATTATTTTTCCTATAAACTCCGTGGTAACACTTAAAGAGATAATTTTTGTAACAGGGACTCTATATTGCTAGATCGGCAGTCAAAGACCGTTGACGATACGCAATTTTTAATGGATTGGTTAATCCTGGTTTCTATAAGTACTTACACTGCCTCGACTCTTATAGATTACCGTTTCAGGATATCAATATTCTGCATTTTGATTAACAAATCACATTTAGACAGCAAATATCCGGAATATCTCTGTAGATATTTGTACTTAAATCCCAATTGTGATAATATCTTTTTCTCGTTTGGGAAAAAAAAATACAAGGGTTTGCTTAACTTTCTAGGGTTATAGGAAAAAGCCTTTATCTACCAATGCATTGTTCTTTATCGAACAAAAGTATTGTTGTGCAAGTACAGCATTTATATATAGGGTGTATTTAACAATGTAGTCCTGAAGAAGGGTAATATCTAAATTATGTCTTCTTAAAGACTTCTGTTACACTAAGCACATTTAATTAATGTAGGAGGTTGAAAATCCGCTTTAATTTACACTCATCGGCGACTAATTGACTCTATCTGAAGGGAGGTATAGGTAAAGATGTCGCGATACATACTTGTAGTGTGAAGTCACTGGGTTATTATTATGGCACGGTTTTACAAGCCCAAGAATATATTAAGAAAACTTTATCGATGAAGGCTGAGCGGGGAAGTAGACTGTGCAAATTCCGCTAGATTATTACCGAATTTTAGGAATTCCGATGGCGGCAAGTGATGAGCAGTTGCGTCAAGCATACAGCGATCGCATTGTCGGATTGCCGCGACGGGAATATTCCCATACAGCAATAGCATATCGAAAAAAACTTATAGAAGAAGCATACGTGGTTTTATCAGATCCGAAAGAACGCTCCGAATACGATCGAGTTTATTTGACACACGCTTACACTCCGGAAGACGGGCGCGATAGCAGTGTGGCGGTTGCGAAACGGGCACCGGGCAGTCAAGCTGACATCGAATCTAAAACTCTAGGTATTGATATTTCCCAAGAAGAATTGATTGGCGCTTTGATGCTTTTGCAGGAGTTGGGAGAATACGAACAGGTTTTAAATTTAGGTCGTCCATACTTAGTTCGTCAAAATGGTAAAGTAGCGGAGCCTTCAGAACAAGCACAATTGAGCGCCGAACAAAACGCTCAGCGTCCCGATGTTGTTCTCACCGTTGCCCTTGCCTGTTTGGAACTCGGTCGCGAACAATGGCAGCAAGCTCATTACGAAAATGCAGCTGTATCGTTAGAAACTGGTTTAGAACTGTTATCCAATGAAGGATTATTTCAAAACGTTCAAGCTGAAATAGAAGCGGATCTAAATCGACTGCGACCCTTATCGCATTTTAGAATTGCTGGCATTACCACTAGAGAAAACTGCCGAACGACAACAAGGTTTACGGTTATTACAAGAAGTACTACTTTCTCGTGGCGGAATTGATGGCACGGTTAAAGATGAATCCGGTTTAAACGTAGATGATTTTCTGCGATTTATTCAGCAATTGCGTCACTATTTAACGGTTGCAGAGCAACACAAGCTATTTGAACAAGAAAGCAAGCGTCCTTCTGCTGTCGCTACTTATTTAGCTGTATACGCTTTGATAGCACGAGGATTTACTCAACGTCAACCTGCTTTAGTCCGTCAAGCAAAACAAATGTTGATTCATCTGGGTAAACGTCAAGACGTACATTTAGAACAATCTTTGTGTGCCTTAGTCTTAGGACAAACCCAAGAAGCAACTCGGGCTTTGGAATTAAGTCAGGAGTACGAAGCTTTAGCTTTTATTCGAGAAAATTCTCATGATTCTCCCGATTTGCTACCCGGACTGTGTTTATATTCAGAAACTTGGTTGCAAAGTGAGGTATTTCCTCATTTTCGGGATTTGAAAAATCGACAAGCTTCTTTAAAAGAATATTTTGCTGACGACCAAGTGCAGGCTTATTTGGAAGCATTACCCAGAGATAATCAAACAAATCGACAGTCGAATCCTCAACCTCAATCAAATAATCAAAACAACCAAAATACTCAGAAGACTCAAAGTAAAAGCAATTCTAATGTTGTTTATCGACAATTTAATAACCACAGGCAAACACCACCAGGGTATGCTCAACAAACAAGTTCTAATGTTCCAGCTACAACCGATTCCTTAACACCTAACGAAACACCAGTATCAGTGGGACCGCTTCCTTATTCAGAACGCTTCCGGAACAACAACCGCGTTCAAAATGGTTCTGCAAGAGCGATGACAACGACTGGTGTATCTCCAACCAACGGCCGCAAAAGACGCAAGCAGACTGAAATTCCCAAATCAGGAGTTGCTGTGGATGGTACACCTCGCCCTAGAGTAACTAGACGACGTGCCGCTCCATCAAACTTGCAAAAAAGAACCCGTTTTATTTGGTTAATTTTTGGTTCTTTATCGGGCTTATTAGTTTTATGGCTGTTGGTGGGTGCGGCTGTCGGATTATTACAAAATTTATTTTCTCCCGAACCAATGCAAGGGGAGCAGTTGAGCATACAGATAGATCAAGCACCTATAGAAATACCCACTGCTAATAGCGAACCTATTTCAGATAACGTTACTTTGACAAAAGGAACCGCAAAAGTAATAGTTGAAAATTGGCTATTAACTAAAGCAAGTGCCTTGGGAGAAAATCATAATATTGAAAGCTTAGATAATATCTTATTCGGTACCGCTCTTAATAGTTGGCGAATAGTAGCTCAACAAGTTAAAGCAAAGAACCGCTATAGAACCTTTGAGCATAACGTGAATATTGAATCAGTTGATACGATTCCTAATAATAAGAATCAAGCTGCGATTGAAGCGACAGTTACCGAACAAGCTCGCTTCTATGAAAACAGTCAAATAAACGAGCAAAGGTCTTATAACGATACTATTAGGGTTCGCTATATGGTGGTCAAAATTAATGGTAAATGGCGTATTAAGGATATGTCAGTTTTAAGTAAAAGATGATTTTTAGCGGTTAGCAGTAGGGTAGAAATTACTTTTTGATATTTTATTTAAAACGATAACACCTGGTAATTTATTGTTTCCCAGGTGTTGCTGTTTTATAGTTAAAGACACCCATTTCATCCATTTAAAATTCTTTAATGCCAGCCATTACCCCAACACCACAGGCAAACTCTTGTAGCGATGCCACAACGGCATATTTATCAATTCCAGCTCCGACGCATCTATCGCCAGACGTAAATTAGGATTGCGTTTTATCAAGTTGGCGATCGCTATTCTAGTCTCCATCCTTGCTAACGGCGCACCTAAACAAGTATGAATACCGCTACCGAATCCGAGATGCTTGTTGTGTGGGCGTGCAATATCAAATACCTCTGGATTCTCAAATGCATCTGGATCGTGATTGGCTGCTCCTAGCAAGGGGAAAACCGCCGCTCCTTTGGGAATAGTTACACCATGCAACACTACATCTTCCAGTGCATAAGCTGGTTTTGTACCTTGCACGGGACCTCTATAACGCAGAATTTCTTCGACTGCTGAATTAATTAACTCAGGCTCAGAACGCAAACTTGCCAATTGATCGGGATGTTGCAAGAGAGTCAAAACGCTATTGATAATTAGATAAACAGTAGTTTCGTAGCCTGCAATAATCAGCAGAAATACCATAGCTACTACCTCATCTTCACTCAGCTTTTCTCCTTCCGTTTCTGCTTGAATCAATGCAGTTAAAATGTCTTCGGAGGGGTTAGAACGCTTGCGATCGATTAACTCGCGGATAAATTTTGATAAACGCGGCATATCCCAGAACAACGTGCGGAACAGGCTTAAGCCCGAAAAACCATCCGTCATTGCCTTCATACCGTTGTAAAACCGAGGCATATCTTCATCCGATGCACCCACCATCTCGCTAATCACCGTAACGGGAATCGGCAATGCATAAGCCTGCTTAAGATCCACCGTACCCTGTGGTTCTGCCTTATCAAGCAAATCGTTAGTTAATTGCTCAATTCGCCCTTCCATCTTTGCCAGTGTTTGTCGCGTAAATGCCTGATGTACTAAATCCCGTAAGCGGCGATGATCCGGCTCATCTTCGGTAATCATGCTGTTTGCCATTAAAGACACCGACTTAGGTAAAGGGAAAGGAAATCTACCTCCCCCCATCGCAGTGGTGCGATTGCGAACAAAACGCGGATCTTTGAGAAAATTAGCGCAGTCATCGTAGCGGGAAAGAAAATAAGCATCCATCATACCGACTTTACCCTTACAGACAGGATAATCTTCTCGCAGCAGCTTGTAATACTCGTATTTATTCTCTGTAAACTCTTTTGAACTTACATTAATGGGTTCCTTGATTTCGATTTTGGTTTTTACTCGCTGTTCAATTATCATTTTTACTCACCTTTATAGATCGCTCTAGAATGGACCATCTCTCTCTATTTCTTACCTCAGCGCCCTCAGCGTCTCTGCGTTTTTTTAATCAGTAATCTTGAGACAACATAGAAGTAGCACATCAGTATCTTGAAAATTCAAACCGCGATACTACCTTGAGACTGATTTCTAACTTCTTCCTCTAACTGCTCATTTCCTAAAACCAGCCCCAACTCGGAACGAATATCGCTAATCTGACGCGCCCAATTTTCTTCAAAGCGATATGCCAGAAGACATTTAGCTTGCTTACCGAGTACTTTTCCCCTGCGATTATCGGCAAGTATTTTGTTAATTTGAGTCGGTTTAATTATCAAAAAAAGCAACAATATTATGGGATAAACTATATTCAGCATTTTGGTATAGTTTTGTCCGACAGTGAAGGCAAACACGCCCATTTCACCGGGATAGCTGGTGTCAAATCCTAACAAAATATGAAATATGTCGTGGGTAACGATGTATCGCAGTGCAAAGGGATTGCTGTCAGCTTCTTCCTGTAAATCTTCGCTGATTTCTAACGGTTGAATCCTACATCTTTTCATATGGTGGGCGTATTCGTAGCCCAATGTTCCTTCGGGTAGCTGACTAAGTTGTTCGAGATTTATTTCGGGATAGTAGCCTACGAAGTTTTTGAGTTTCGCTTCAACTTTAGGATTTAAACCTATGCCGTATAACTCAGATTCGAGTAACCCAATGTCTCCAGCTTTTCCTTCTATGAAGTAGTTTTTGAATGCTTTGATGTAGCGTTTGATGGTAGCCATTTGTGACCTCTTATATAGTGTGGATAAATTAAATTCAAGCAGTAACGGTTTCTGGGGACTGACTTCCAAATTCTTCTAACTCGTCTTCTAAAATCAGCCCCAATTCGGAACGAATATCACTAATTGGACGCGCCCAATTCTCTTCAAAACGATATACCAAAAGACATTTAGCCTGTTTCCCTAATGCTTTTCCTCTGCGAACATTGGCACGCATATGCTTGGTTTGATTGATGAAGATAAGCGGATACACAGATGTAATCAAAGGCTCGAATGCGTTTATTGTCTTGCTGTAGTTTTGAGCGATAGTGAATGCAAAAACGCCAATTTCACCTGCGTAACTAGTGTTAAATCCTAAAAGTACGTGAAATATGTCATGGGTGACGGTATATCGCAATGCAAAAAGATGATTATGAGCTTCTTCTCGTAAATCTTGGCTAATTTCTAATGGTTGAATCCCGTTTTTCTGCATATGCTGGGAGTATTCGTAACCCAATGTTCCTTGGGGTAGCTGACTGAGTTGTTCAAGATCGATTGATTGATAGTAACCTGCGAAATCTTGCAGTTGAGTCAAAACTTCTGGGTTTGCACCTAATCCGAAAATTTCAAACTTGAGAAACGCAATGTCTCCTACTTCTCCTTTAGTGAAATAATCTTTGATTGCTTTGATAAAACGTTTGATAGTAGCCATAATGGCAAAACTCCTATGAATATTACTAATAAAGCGGTATTAAGTGTTTAAGCTTGACATCGCAGGCGATCGTTTTCCTATTTGGTATTAAAATTGCCTTGAGCGGAAGTTATTTTTTGTGACTGACACGTCATGTGACTTTATAGTCATAGTGTATAAACAAGATTCCCTAGATGTCAACCTATCTTAGGTTTTGCTTAGGATGTAACTATTTACTTAGGCTTAAATTCGCTTGCCTCTATCTTTGGAGATAAGAGTAAAAATTTTTAGATTAAATTAGCAGAGGTTATAAAAATAGCCCCAGGGTTAGATTCTGGGGCGTTTTTGTTGAGGAGTTAGGATTGTTTTTGGATTTGTTCATATTTTGCACCATTTTCAAAACCGTTAGGGAATGCAATTCCCTAGCTAATAGCCTTCATTCCTCTGAAGAGGGCTATGTAAGATTTTCAGTCTACTTCAGTAGACTTGGGCTATTAGTCTCGGAATTGATTCCGAGGCGAGGGTGAAGGCATAAATGATAATGGTGCAAGAAGTTAATATTACCGAAAAAATTCGTTTGAATTATATTCTGTAGCCTTGCATTTCTGCAACTGGATTATTACGAAACATTTTCACCTTCATGTCTTAAATATATATACAGAAAAGTGCAATTAAATAGTGATATGGTGCGTTAGGTCAAACCCATAACACACCCTACTCGTAAATTAGGCAAAATTTATATTTATTAATAATTAAGGTTAGTGAGATTTTGATTATTTAAACAATATTGACTAACGATATTTTTACTTTTTACTACTCATACCTGTTTCTAAAACTTTCACCAAATCATCAAAAATCTTTTCAACTACCTGCATATCAATGTCCAAAGGTTCTTGTTTAGCTAACTTTTGGGGATCGATATTCAATTGCCCAAGAATAAATTTTCCTAACTCATTACCTAACAAAGTGCTGACAACGAATGCTGCTAAATCAGGGGAAATATTGCTGTTGATATCTCCTTGAGCTATCCCTTGATTAACTAATTCTTTTACATATTCTAATGAAATCTCTTGAGTACGTTTAACAGCTTCATCGCGAAACGGTAAATTGCCATATACAGCCCCGTTAATGATCCGGCTAATTTTGGGATGTGCTAAATCAAACTGAGCGCTTGCTCCAAGCAACCAGCGTAAATAACGGAAAAACCCTTGCTGTAATTCTGGTGGATCTGTACTGCGTAAAAAAGCAATCCTTTCCTGACTCGCTAATTCAACAAGATGCAAATAAAGGTCTTTTTTGTCCTGAAAATATTGATAAAAGCTACCTTTAGCAATCTTCGCATCCGCAACAATCCGGGAAATCGACGCGCTGTTATAGTCATAAGTTGCAAATTCGGCGATCGCAACTTCAGTCAGTTTTTTCCTTTTGTTCTCCGGCAGGTTAAAGAAGGTTTGATTCGGCATAACGGCGGCAATTCAACTCTTTTATCTATAGTGACTATTTAGTCATGTGACCTTTTAGTCACTATATTGGTAAATGCCTCATACTGTCAACCATTCTTGAGATAGAGAACGCTTTATGTAGTTAATCTTTCTTAGGATGGGAGGAGGGGGTAGAGGGGGAGAAGAATTATTCATTTACTACTTACTCCTAACTCTTCCAATTACCAATTACCAATTCTCAATGCCCAATGCCTAATTACTTAATTCAAAGTGCGCTCATAAATCACATTGCCTTGAGCATCGTAAACAGTAAGGGGGACATCGGCGTTATCGCTGATTGCTTCTAAAGCTTGCTGTAAGGTTTGCAAGTGATTATTTACGCCATCAATAATACTAGTATCTCTTTGAGTGCTGGCTTCTATTAAACTATCTTGCAGGCTTTGCTCGTAGGCGGGACTTATCCGCACGGTAATTCCTTGACTACCCATGATGTAAGTACAAACGGGAATTTCGTCGGAACAGGTTCGCTCTAAATCGGAACGGGTTTTTTGTATTCGGGTGGCAACTCGTAATTTTTCTCGCGCTTGTTGGAGAGATACAGTTGCTGGTGCAATTAATTTCTCAGCTTCGACGCTATAAAGACTGCTAGTAGCAATTTGTCTGGCCGAACTTAATGCTGTTTGCCAATTTCCAACTGCTGCCGTCCACTGGTTTTGTCGTTCGTAACGTTTGGCAAGGGATACGGCGTTGACTGCTTGTCTATAGGTTTTGGCTGCCATCAATTCTCTTGTGTTGCGATTCTTTACTGCTAATAATCGGGGTTTATATTCGGATATCAGTTTTTGTGCGTCGGAATATGCCGGACTTTTGGCAGGAATCGAGATTAATGCATTTACAGCTACTTGCCAAGTTGCTTCAACTTTTTGCCAGTTTTCTAAAGTGTTGGCGGTTGCTTGTCGTTTTTCGGCGACGATAGCCACAGCTTTAGCTGAAGTGATTCTTCTTGTATATTTATCTTCTTTCTGCAATAGAGCATTGACTGCTTGTAAGCTAGCACGGTAGCTGGCAATTTTTTCTTGTGCTAATTGGTAAAGTTCGCGATCGCGATCGATTGCTTCTAAAGGTGAAATTGCTTGTCGCCACAATCGTCGTCTATCTTGTAATTGTTTTAAGTTTAAGGCAGGAGTTTTGCTTTTTTGCTCGGCTATCTGGGCTGCTTGAAAAGCTGTAAATACCTGCTGAATTTCTTCTGACTTTTGGGACAAGCTGAGAGAAAGTTGTTGCGATTGTTGGGAATAAGGGGATAAACCGGGAATTTGACGTAAATTTATTCTTGCTAAATCAATTTTACGTTGTAATCGAGCTAAATCTTGGTCTGAGTTGATTTGATCGACTAATTCTCCATAAGAACTATTTAGATACTGTGCGGTTTTTAGTTGATTGCACTTGGTTATCAAACAAGGGCGAGTTGCAACGTATGCACCACCTAAAGTTGCTGAAACTATTACCCCAATAACAGCAAGCACCATTAGTTTGATATTAAAACTTGCTGGCTTTGGTTGTGGATTATCAGGTAAACCAGGTATTTCAACCAGATTAGATGAATCCGAATCAACTTCCGAAATCGGCGAATAAGTCAAAGCTGAAGAATCGGGTACAGAAAAATCCTCCTCTACTTGCTTGATATTTTCACCATCGTAGTGTTTTTCCAGAGTTAAGGAACGTTTAGCGTAAGGAAGCTTGACTCCAACTACTCGTAAGAAAATATCTATTTTTTCTTGTTGGTACTCGCGGGAATTATTAGAAAGCGCTTCTTTAAGAACTGTAAAAATATTTTCGGTATCGACTGCCACACCCTGGGGGTGCTGAGCTAAAATCATTAGCTGGTAATTTTTTACAGCACACCGAACCTCAAAAAATTCTCCAGATGGAACGTCTGCACGCAAGTGTTCCTGCAAATTATTCGCTAAAAGTTGTAAATTATCCGCACGAGTCGCTACTGTCATAAAGCCCTGTTCCGTTCCGTATATTTTCAGAGATTAAAGTATATTCAAGTGAGCCAAACTAATTTTTGATTAACTAGTTACAATATAAAATCCGAACGTACATTTTTTTAACACAACAAATGAGTTTTTACAAAAAGTCTCAATCTGCAAGTAAATTTATATTTATAAGTAATTCTAAGCATAACGACCTCGATTTTGATTGCAGGGTAAATACGTAATTATCTAATTTTTGTCGAAAATTATTAACCTGATAATTTTTTTTCTATGGATATGATAATTTTTGGCTCAATAGTGGGAAACATAAGATTTTTAACGTATCGCGATCGCAGCATAAATTGTTTCAAAATTAACTAATAACTAGCAGAAGCAATTGAATTTATTCTCGATTGTTTACCTCTGTTTTTTAGGGGTGTTCACCGAAATACTTTGTACATCAGATGTATCGCCACTCGGTAGCGGAAATTGCTGAGAATAAAAAGTGTAAGCATTTTTACTGATAATATGAATTACCTCATATAAAGTAATAAGATCGGAGAATGGCTTTTTTATTTACCACTACTACGCTATTGGATAAAATTAGTAACAGAAAATAACTGGTTTTTAACAGCTTGTTTTTAACGGCTTTAAATCGAAGATTGATTATTAAGGTGCTTGCTAGATGTTTTAGACAGCACCGCAGTAATCCTCCACAAGTTGCAACAAAAGGTGTGTGTCAATGGAATTATTAGAGTATCAAGTAAAAGAATGGTTTGGAAAAATAGGTATTCCTGTATTACCTTCCCAAACAATTGACCATCCCACCGACTTAAAACGTTTGAAAATCAAGTACCCAATTGTTTTGAAGTCTCAAATTTACGGAGGAGGACGCGCAAAAGTCGGTGGTGTAAGGTTTGTAGAAACCACAATCGATGCGATCGCCACCGCGCAAAATATTTTTAATCAGGCGATTTATGGGGAACTACCCGAAGTGTTGCTGGCAGAAACAAAATATAACATTGAGCAAGAGTTATATTTAGCTATTGTTTTAGATACTGCTGTATGTCGTCCGATTTTGCTGGGTTGCAATGAAGCGGATATCGATTGGGAAGAAGCTGGGGAGAAAATGCAGCACGTTGTGGTAGAGGAACAATTTTCTCCTTTTTACGCTCGGAGACTGGCCTTAAAGATGGGTTTGCAAGGTGCCTTGATGCAGTCTGTAAGCAAGGTGATCGAAAATATGTACCGATTATTTGTAGAGAAAGACCTGGATTTGGTAGAGATTAATCCATTGGGGGTAAATTCTTCGGGACAGGTAATGGCTTTGAATGGAAACGTCAGTATCAATGAAAGAGCAGTTCTTCGTCATCAAGAGATTGCTGTAATTGCTCGCAAAATAGTTAGCCGTAACATATCGAAAGATACAAATGGCAAATTAGGCAAATGGGATGGGATAGAAATGAATGGTAGGATAGGCGTTTTGGGAAACGGCGCTGGTTCCGTCATGGCGACTTTAGACTTGGTTGTAAGCAATGGTGGCAAACCTGGAGTATGCCTTAATTTGCGACACGCATTTCTAACCGATACTACGCCAACTACTTTTAATACTCGTTTTGAAAAAGCTTTACAAATTTTAGCTGCCGATCGAAGTATTCAAGTGATACTGATTAACTTTTTGGGTAGTATTCCTCAAGCAGGAGAGGTTGCAGAGGTAATTGGAAACTTTATTCAAGAGCAATCGGGTTCTAGTTCGGAAGAGTTTGTTTCAAATAGTACTAGAAATCGTCGGGGAGGCTTTTCTACTCCTAGATTAGTTATTCGTTTGGCTGGTTCCGATTTAGATACAGCTAAAAAATACCTATCAGATTTAGAAAATTTTGGAGATAATTCTATATTGCTAGTAGAAAGTTTAGATGAGGCAGTCGCACAAGCAGTTAAGTTGACAAAAACTAAGACTAAAAAATAATAACAATATCATAAAAACAGGTGTTTTTTATATATTGAAGTATATTGGTCTAAAAGTTTATTCTTTTTAACATCAGCGGCCTTCTTTAATCGTTACCGAAGTCCATTTAGCAAGGTATGATTTTTGTAGGCATAAATAATTCTTTGCTTATTTATATAAGCAGAGAATAAATACAATGGGCTTTATGTTTAATCGCAAATTGATCGAGCGATAAAGCTAAATTTATTAATTTGTAAGTAACTAAAATCGCACTTGTAACCGAAAACTTTTATGACATAAATCCTTAGAGATGCTTCCTCCAAGAACAACCCAAAAGCTTTCTTAAATATGTTCTCACACAGAAGCTGAATGTTGACACGGTTAGCTTAAAGCTTGGTAATACTCACTCAAAGATAAAACTTTGAATACTTAACTGTAAAAATAGAAGTTTAATCTCTCGACCATTTTATCTTAACCTATATGTTCTTTTTCTTTTTTTGAAAATTTCAGTTTGCTTTTATCTCAACTTATTTGCGATACGCTTTCACGAACTGTTCTCTGAAAGGTAGAGCGTATGACAAATTAGATAAAACCGTGTTTTCGTTTTTATTAATGACTTCAAAGGCTAAGTCCTCCTTAAAATTTTATGCTTTTTTATGAATTTAACGCCAGATAGTAAAGTAATCGTTCAAGGCTTCAGCGAGTTTATTTCAGAAACTCACATTTCTCAAATGAAAGCATACGGTACAAACTTAATTGCAGGAGTTGAACCGGGATGTGGGGGAAGCAAGCAGTATGGTTTGCCAGTATTTGATTTAGTTGAAGAAGTAGTAAAGAAATTCGGGGTTATCCATACCACAATAATTTGCGTGCATCCTTATCAAGTATTAGATGCAGCATTGGAAGCAATGGGTTCTGGTATAGGTCAAATTATTATCATCTCTCCTGGAGTACCCCCATTAGACATGGTAAATTTATTTCGCCGTGCCGAAGCCGAAGAAACTATTATCGTAGGGCCAAATAGCCCAGGGATTATTGTACCGGGGAAAATTTTGTTAGGTACTCATCCAAGCGAATTTTATCAACCGGGAGAGGTAGGAATAGTTAGTCGCAGCACTACATTAACCTATGAAATTGCTTGGGAATTAACACAAGTTGGTTTGGGGCAATCAATTAGTGTAAGCATTGGTAGTGATGGAATTGTGGGTTCTTCGTTTATCCAGTGGCTGCAAATTTTGGATGAAGACGAAAATACTCAAGCCATAGTTTTAGTTGGGCAACCTGGTGGAGGGCGTGAAGAAGCCGCAGCAGGCTATATATCCGAGATGATTGATAAACCAGTGATTGCTTACATTGCTGGAGTACACGCTCCACCAGCAAAACATTGGCGACAAACAGGTACATTAGCAGCAGTGATCGGACGAGATCCAGAGTTTGGGACTGCAAAAAGTAAACTAGAAGCTTTTAAGGAAGCGAAAATACCTGTAGCGCAACGCCCTTCTCAAGTTGCAGAATTAGTTAAGAAGGTGCTGCATTGAGAGTTAGGAGTGGGAGTAGGGAGTAGGGAGTTAGGAGTAACTCCTAAATTTTGTTTTACTCACATCTTGCACCAGTTTCCGCAAACCCGGTTTCTTTTTGTGAAAACATGAATATTTCGTTATGAAATCAACAAGAAACCGGGTTTCTTTGGGCTTCTTGAGAATGGTGCAAGATATCAGGTTTTATAAAATTTAGCTGCACATCAACTGATTAATTGCTGCTCACTACTTACTGTTTGCAAATAGTGCTTTAGTTGCAGATTCACCTGCCGATTTAACTTGCTTTACTAAATACCAATTCAACAGTGCTGCAATAGCTAATTGGCAAAGGAATACAGGAAAAACTGTGCTAACAGTAGAATGCTTTATACCGTACCAAAAACCACTTGTAAATAACCATAAGAGGTTGCTTATATTATCTTCCCTTGATGCATAAACATTTAGAATCGATAAAATAAACACCGGTATAATTATTGCTGCACCAGTTGTTCCCATTGCCCATAAATTACGTTTTGAGTTTTTCAACATCAACATAATTTGAGCAGTTGTAGCGTAAATTATTGTCGAACTGATAAACAATAACACGCCCAAACATCCAATAATTTGGTAGTTATCCTTGAAAACATTCGTCTCTACATTCAGAATCAGAACAAAAAAGGCGCTTGCAGCAATTAATAAGTTGATGGCAATTGCTAAAATAGCCGGACTTTTTTCACCTGCAATCAATTCTGAAAGCAAAGATTTATTAACTGAATCGGCACTATTTGCAACTTTCTGATACCTAAACCTTGCCCAATCTTGTACGGCTTGTCTGGGAGGTAAAATGATTGCGAATAATCCGATAAACAGTAACAAATTCCATGCGTATAAACCTTGAACGATACGAAATAAACTGTGTCTACCTGTATAATTCTCTGACAGCAAAAATCCTGAAATAATTATTTCAAAATTTGTGACAATCAAGTAACTTTGCTGTTTGCTGAAAATAGTAGCATTAGGATTACGAAAACAACGTTTTAATCCTTGCCAAGCCCAATAAGTCCAAATAGCATAATTTAACAAATGTATTGCTACCAGAGCCACAATATTTTTTCCTAAAGGCAAACTAAAAAACTTTAATTTTTCTAGTTCTGGAATACCTTTATAGAATAAATTAGGAAATAAATAATCTGTTATGCTCAGGGGACTAAATAATCGAAAAAAGGCAGTACTCTCTTCATATTGACTGCTCTGATTCATTGCTACTGTAATCATTAAAAACAGCAAAACTAAACCGCTGGCTAGCCAAGGTTTAAAACCACTAAGCGCCGAGCCACCAAATATACCGAATAGCAGAGCAATACTATAAAAGCAAATACAGCTAGCAGTAAGTATTAAGTAGAAGCATGAGATATGGCTCAAAGCAATATTTGCCAATTTTCCAGTAACAACATGAAAAGGAATTGCTGCAAGAACTACCAGATAAATTAAAACTGGAACTCCGATCAGTTTTCCGGTAAAAATACTTATTTCCGATTGCGGGCTAAGACGAATAAAATTCAGCGTACCTCGACGTTCTTCTTGCGATAAATCGTTAACTATTAAATAAGTTCCTGCTACTAACAGTGTAAAAATTAAAATTACACTAAGAGATAGAAACATATATTCCCAATGATCTCGCCACCACAATTGCATATCAATTTGATCTGTAGGGCAATATCTCAACTCTGGATTTAATTTTCTTAAATTTCTTACCTTGCAATATTTACTGTAAGTTCTAAAATTATCACCAGGAAATTCTCGCAACTGATATAGAAATATGACCAATTGAGTAGCTAGAGATGTAGCTAAAGCAATAAGAACTGGAAACGGTTTTAAACGACCTTTTAATTCCCTGAAAAGTTGTGGATTCCAATCACCAATTTTATCAATGTAACTAAGCATGATAGTTGTTAGTTGTTAATTGTTAGGAGTTATAACTCTAAACCTTTGACTTTAAAACCTAAGATGTTTGTTTCTTACCAAGTTTAAGGAAAGGGTTCTTCTGCTGCTGCTAACATCCGGATCGGTAATGTTTTCCCAGCACCGTTTGGCTTGATGAGTCCCCGTCGGTATTCACCTCCACCTATTTCTAAATCAACCTTATATAACTCACTGCTACGAATGGCTAATTTTTTTACCATTATTCTGGAAGTCAGGCTGACATTTTCGTATAACCCAGATTCCGCACCCTACAACTTCGATCCGAATAGTTTCGGATATTAATACGTATCCTTAACAAAACTTGATATTTTATTTGATTAATATAGTAAGAAGGTTCTACGTGCCGCGATTTGTTACTCGATCTAAAGACAGGCATTCCAGTCAGATTTGGTTTGCTATGATAACAAAAATATTAATCAAGCATTTATCAGTTATAGGAGTTACGCAGCAATAACGGAAAATATAGTGTTTCAGACATCTCAGATCCCCCCAACCCCCCTTTTAAAGGGGGGCTTGCGTAAGTCCTAAGTTATTGTCCCCAGTCTCAGGATCAATACTGTATTTTGAAGTATGTTATTTACATAGAAACAAGTGAATCTACCATAAACCAGAAAGAAGCCCGTGAAAAACGAAGCTAACGAATCGGCTGAGACAGTAAATCAAAGCTCGGAATCCAACCAAGCAGAAATTCAGCAGCAAAGTATTCGAGACAAAATAATCGATGAAGTTGTCAAAGGTGGAAATCCTGGCAGTCTAAATTTAATCTTCGCCGATTTAAAGGAAGCACAGTTAATTGGTGTCAATCTTAACCAAATGTATTTAAGTGGTGTTGAATTAAACAATGCAAATTTAACAGGTGCCCAATTGATAGAAGTTGATTTAAGCGAAGCGGATTTAAGCGATGCAAGATTAGTAGATGCTCAATTAGTAGGCGCTAATCTTAATAGCATAAAATTAATTGGAGCTAATCTTAATAATGCTAATTTACAAGATAGCAATCTTAGTACTGCTAAGCTGAATAATGCTTGCTTAATCGGTGCAAATTTAATTGGTGCAAATTTAAGCGGTGCCCAATTACTCAATGCCAATTTGAATAATACTCAACTTAATAAAATTTATTTATGGAATGCTAACCTTAATAATGCTCAGTTAGCCAATGCTGACTTAACTGGTGCCTATATGAATAATGTCAAACTTAATAGTGCTAACTTGACTCGTGCGATTATCAAAGATGCTCAACTTGCTGAAGCCAAGTTGAAAAACGCTAATTTAGAATGGGTTGATTTGAGCGGTGCCCAATTAGATAACGCTAACTTGAGAAATGCTAACTTAAGCGGAGCTAGTTTAGAAAACGCTAACTTATTAAATGCAAATTTTGAAGAAACTATTCTGTATAACACAGACTTTAGAAAAGCGAACTTAACCAATACCAACTTTATTAATGCAAAAGTTACAAATGCTCGCTTTGGTTGGAATCTAGGCATTAGCGAAGATGTCAAACTTTATTTAAAGCGACTAGGAGCAATTTTTGATGATGAGTAATTATCTCTCTTCTAAGAAACTAAAGTAATCAAGTGAGAAAAAGCTTCTGTTGCATCTGCTATCGCTTTAGTTTGAAATACAAATTCGCTATAGTCAGCCAAATTATCCAACCCAACCAGATTTAACATTACTTCTGTCGTTGCCCACGCAGAAGTTTCAACAAATAGTTTGCGCCATCGTACTTTTTTCATGTTCGTTTCCTCATCTCAAATATCATTTACAAAGAAATTGATTAATCTTGCATCTTGCATCGGTGTCAGAAACCGGGTTTCTAAAGGCTCGTTGAGAATAGTGCAAGATATCAGTTAATTAAATTTTATATCTTTGTTAAAAAATGTAAATGATTTTGATAGTCGATTACAATACCTCAACTGGATAAGTGAGGTAGTGATTTTACTTCTGAAAGAGATGGCAATCACCAATTGACGAATATTGCACTTAGTCTAGAAGGCTGGTGCTACAAAAACAAAGCCCGTCTGCACGGGCTAGAAATTGATTGTAAAACCTGGTAACTGTTAACTGTTCACTGTCAACAGTTGCACAGCATCCGCTTGTGTAGGTAAAGCCGCTGTCAAAACTTCACTACCATTCTCTGTAACTAAAACATCATCTTCGATGCGGATTCCTCGTACATCTGCAAATTGAGTTAGACGTTCCCAATTCACCGATTTATTAAACTGTTCGCGTACTTCAGCACTATCTAAGATCGCCGGTACTTGATAAAAACCAGGTTCAATTGTAACCACCATGCCAGTACGTAAAGGTCGATTCAAGCGCAAATAACCTAAACCAAAACGCCCGCTTCTTTCTCTTCGGGGTTCGTATCCTGCTAAGTCTCCCAAATCTTCCATGTCATGCACGTCTAAGCCTAATAAATGACCTATTCCGTGGGGAAAAAACAAGGCATGAGCGTCTATCTCGACTAATTCTTCAGAATTACCTTGCAAAATTCCTAAATTTACCAAACCTTCGGTAATAATCCTACAAGCACAAAGATGAATGTCTTCGTATTCAACACCAGCACTAATTTTATCAATGCAGGCATCATGTGCTGCTAAAACAACATCATAAATATCCCTTTGAGTCGATGAAAATTTACCGCTAACTGGCCAGGTGCGAGTCACATCAGCAGCCCAACCCATAGAAGTTTCTGCACCGACATCAGCAAGTAACAAGTCATTCTGATTCAGGGAGTTTTGATAATTTTCGTTGTGCAAGACTTCCCCGCGCACGGTAACAATACTGTTATAAGATGTTGTCATATTGCGAGCAATGATAACCGATTCCATCGCCGCTCGCACTTGGGCTTCTGTTTTCGCTTTAATAGTTGCCGCCATCCCAGCGAGGTGCGCTTCCACAGTAACGCCAACAGCTTGACGTATTTCACTTAAAGCTGCTTCGTCATGAGTAAGCCGCAATTCAACAACTGCTTTAGCTAACTCCAAATCTAGATTTTCTGGCGCACGTTGCGGTAAAACCCATCTATCCAGTAATTGTGACTGTTGCGTCCATGAGCCTGCATCTTGTACCGCAATAGTTGCCACACCTTCTAAATGCGATTCTAATTCTGCCATCGAGTAAGCTTCATCGGCTCCGATTTGTTCAGCAATTCGATCGCGAGATGGCGTTTCTCCATGCCAAAGAGCGCTACTTGCTCCGGGATTATCCATGAATAACTGCAACTTACCTGCTTCCAAGCGAATCGCTGCATTTTTTAAAGGTAATCCTGCGAAATAGAGAAAATGACTGCTAGGGCGATGAGGAAAAATATTTGCAGCAAAATTTCGCGGGCTAGGACTTCCAGACCAAAATATTGCGGGAAAATCGATTATTTTAGCTAACTTTTCTCGTCTTTGACGTAGAATTTCTGTAAGATTTGAGGTAGTCATGGTTTGGGGATGAGGGAGAGGGGGAAGAGGGGGAAGAGGGGGTAGAGGGGGTAGAGGGGGAAGAGGGGGTAGAATTTAGGTGGTAACAAGTTACTGATAACTGATAACTGATAACTGATAACTGATAACTGATAACTGATAACTGATAACTGATAACTGATAACTGATAACTGATAACTGTTCACTGTAAAAATGTTTCCTAAACCGAAAGCTAAGCTGAGTGGTATTAAAGAGAAAAACTGGGCGATTGAAGAATTACCGGGATTAAAGCAGGATGAAATTGATAACTTGAAAAGTAAGGGTTTTACAAGTACTTTAAGTCTGGTGAAACAAGGAAGAAATTTACAAGAAAAGTTGATACTGGCACAAAAACTACAGGTTCATGTCCAGTATGTTAATAAATGGGTTGCTTTAGCCGATTTGGCTCGAATTCCTGCTGTAGGTACTGAATATTGTGGATTGTTGCTTCATGCTGGTATTGCTTCGGTGATACAGTTGACGACTACTCCTCCCCATCGCTTGCACAAACAAATTTTACGTTTGCAAGTTGCAACTCTACAGAGAAGAGATTTATGTCCTGCTGTTGAACTTGTACAACAATGGGTTCAAGATGCGAAAAAGTTATGAGTTAAGAGTTATGAATTATGAGTTATGAATTATGAGTTATGAATTACGGGTTATCAAACTTACATCTTGTGTACGAAATGTATTAAGTGTTTGAAAATTGATTTTAAATTCTAGATTTTTAATTCTTCATTCTTAACTTTAACTCTTAACTTTTAACCCAATTATTCTTTTTCCAAAACGCCGTTAAGAAATATGTCAGCTAATCCTTCTGCCATTTTTTGTTTTTCTTGGGGAGAAGCATCTGGTTCCATAAGGGTTTCGTGGGAAAAGCCTGCTACGGCAAACATTCCTAAAAATACCTGTGCGACGAGTTTCGCATCTGTCTTGCGATAGATTCCTCTATCCATTGCTGTTTGAAAGAAGCCTTCGGCGACATGAGTCATTTTATCGATCACTTCTTTTTGAATGCGATCGCGCAAGTCGGGATGAAATTGCGCTTCCATAAAACAAACTTTCATCATGTCGGCATTTTTTTGTAAATTCCACATCCGACGACGCATGACTTGGGCTACGGCTTTGTAGCTGCCCATTTCGCTCAATTCGGTGAGTAAATCTGTGAGAATATCTACCCAACCTGCGGTTGCAACTTCGACTAAAATTGCTTTTTTATTAGAGAAATGACGGAACAAGGTTCCTTCTGCAACCCCTGCTTTTTGTGCTAAGTCGCGGGTAGTAGTACCGTCAAACCCTTTAGAAGCAAATAGTTTTTGTGCCGCTTGTAAAATGCGATCGCGTGTTTGTATTTCTGGGGGAGGAGATTTAAAAGCTCGCATAATATTGGTTTTAGTGATTCTGGAACTGCATATGTAGCATTATTGTCTAACGTTAAGTACCATAACCTGCAAATCTTTAATATAAGATTAAGCGTTGAGAATTGATATTTATTGGTGAGTTTAAATTTACTCAGAAGATAGCACGATAATTGGTAATTTGTAATACGTTGCTTGATCTCATCGCGAGTTGCTCCCATTCAAAATATAGGGGATGAAGATATATGGCGATAAGGTGAAATCCTGCTTACAGGTTCATCCCGTTGTTTTTAAACGTCAGAGATGTCAAAATGTTCAATCCTGTTTATATTGCTTGCAAAGGTTACACAATTTAAAAGGAAAATTATGGGAAATTTCTCACGTCGGCTATTCGCACTTTTTTTGGCATTAGTTTTTTGGTGGGAGTTTCTGCCCCTATTTGCATTTGCTCAAACTCCCTCTAAAACCCCAAGCGCCGAGTCAAATGAATTTTCAATTCAACCTTACTTAAATCGGGTTGTTGAAAATTTGACGGAGTTCAAATTAGACAATGGTATGAAGTTCATTGTTTTACGACGAACTCAAGCACCCGTAGTTTCTTTTGTTACTTATGCTGATGTTGGCGGCGTGGATGAACCAGAGGGAAAGACTGGTGTTGCACACTTTCTAGAACATTTGGCTTTTAAAGGTACGGATAGAATTGGGACTACGAATTACGCAAGAGAAAAAAGGTTGCTGGATAGATTAGATCGAGTAGCAGCCCAAATTCAACAAGCGCAAGCAGCTGGACAAAAAGATAAAGTTGCTCAATTACAAGCTAGGTTTAAGAAGATAGAAACCCAAGCTCGTGAAACCGTAAACCAAAATGAGTTAGGCAGAATTGTCGAACAAGCGGGGGGTGTGGGTTTAAATGCCACAACTTCCACAGAAGCTACCAAATATTTTTACAGTTTTCCTGCCAATAAATTAGAACTTTGGATGTCTTTGGAATCGGAGCGTTTTCTTAATCCCGTGTTGCGACGCGAGTTTTTTAAGGAAAAAGACGTAATTCTTGAAGAAAGACGGATGCGGGTAGATAATTCCCCCATCGGACAAATGATTGAAAAGTTCAACGATACTGCTTTTGAAAAACATCCTTACAAACGTCCGGTGATAGGTTATGACAAAGATATTCGCAATTTAACCACGCAAGACGTACAGCAATTTTTCGAGACATATTATGTACCGAGCAATCTTACAGTTGCTGTTGTTGGAGATGTCAAGCCTGCTGAAGTCAAGAAAATGGCAGAAGCTTATTTTGGTCGTTATGAAGCCAAACCCAAACCAGAGCAAAAACTTCCGGTAGAGCCAAAACAAACTAAAGAAAAAGAATTTACCTTAAATCTACCTTCTCAACCTTGGTATTTAGAAGGTTATCATCGTCCAAGTATCAATGACGCAGATAATGCAGTTTACGACATCATCGGTAGTTTGCTCAGCGACGGACGTACTTCGCGGCTATATAAATCTTTAGTAGAAGAGAAGCAATTAGCACTCGCAGCCCAAGGTTTTAGCGGCTTTCCCGGAGATAAATATCCGAACCTAATGCTATTCTACGCTTTGACTGCACCTGGACGTAGCGTTGATGAAGTAGCAGCAGCCTTAACAGAGCAAATTGAACTTTTAAAAACACAGCCAGTTTCTGCTCAAGAATTAGAAAGAGTAAAAACCAACGCTCGCGCCGGATTATTGCGCTCCCTCGATTCCAATATGGGTATGGCGCAGCAGTTATTAGAATATGAAGTCAAAACTGGTTCTTGGAAGAACTTGTTTGCACAGTTAGAAAAAATTGAAGCAGTTACCGCCCAAGATATTATGCGCGTAGCCAAAGAAACTTTCGTTGCAGAAAATCGCACCGTCGGTAAATTGTTGCCGAAGAAGCCAGGTAGTTAAGAGACAAGGTGACAAGAAGACAAGGGAAGAAGGAGACAAGGAGACAAGGAGACAAGGGGACAAGGAGACAAGGGGACAAGGAGACAAGGGGACAAGGAGACAAGGAGAAGGGGACAAGGGGAGAGAAAAATGTTTGGTAGCTAGGGAGCAAGATGCTCCCACTACTATTTTTTTTATAACTCCCTACTCCCTACTTACTACTCTTAACTCCTTACTCTTTACTCTTAACTCCTAACTCCCAATTCCCAATTCCCAATCCCCAATTCCCAATTCCCAACAAGGAGAGAGAATGAAGATTAAAAGAATAAGGTACAACAAGAAAGTGAAAAGATTGCTTTACTCGTTACTGGTTTGTTTGGCTTTTGTGCTGGTAAGTTTTAACTTTTCTGGTGCAATGGCACAGCAAGTAACGCCTAAATATACACCAAAGCATTATACTGATTTGGAATTCAAGCCGGTAGGCGAAATCAAGTTACCCGAATACGAACGGTACCAACTTGAGAACGGCATGATAGTTTATTTGATGGAGAATCACGAGTTACCGTTGGTTAATGGTAGTGCATTTATTCGTACTGGCTCTCGCTTTGAACCTGCCTCGGAAGTTGGTTTAGCTGAGTTAACAGGTGGAGTCATGCGTACTGGGGGAACTGTGCAACATCCTCCCGATAAACTCAATCAAATGTTGGAGCAAAGAGCAGCTTCGGTAGAAACTAATATTGGTGATACTTCAGGTAGTGCTGGTTTTCAATCGCTCAGCGAAGATGTAGATACAGTTTTTGGGTTATTTGCTGAAGTATTGCAACAACCAGCGTTTTCCGAGAATCAGTTGGAGTTAGCAAAAACCCAGATGAAGGGTGGTATTGCGCGTCGTAACGATAGCCCAGATCAAATTGCAGGAAGGGAATTCAAAAAGTTAATTTACGGTGAAAATAGCCCTTATGCCCGCATCCCCGAATATTCATCGCTAAATAATATTACTCGCGAGGATTTAGTAAAGTTCTATCAGCAGTATTATTATCCCAATAATATGATTTTGGGAATCGAAGGGGATTTTGATTCTGCCAAAATGAAATCCTTAATTCAGCAAACACTTGGTAAATGGAAAGCTAATCCCAACTTCAAGAAGCCCGCATTACCAGAAGTTTCTCAAGCTAAAACCGGCGGAGTATTTTTTGTCAATCAACCGCAGTTAACCCAAAGTAACGTACTTATCGGACATATCGGCGATAAATTTGCTAGCCCCGACTATCCCGAATTGGATGTAATGAATGGGGTGATGAATGGCTTCGGTGGCAGATTATTTAATGAAGTGCGATCGCGCCAAGGTTTAGCATATTCGGTATACGGTTATTGGAGTCCCCGCTTTGATTATCCTGGTATGTTTATTGCAGGCGGGCAAACACGTAGTGATGCTACAGTACAGTTTGTCAAAGCTGTAGAGGAAGAAATCAAGCGGATTCAAACTCAACCTGTAACTCCTCAAGAATTAGCGTTTGCTAAAGAGTCTACTTTGAATTCTTTCGTATTCAACTTCCAAGATCCCGCTCAAACTTTATCACGATTGATACGCTACGAATATTACGGTTATCCTAAAGATTTCTTGTTTACCTATCAAAAGCAGGTAGAAAACACTACGGTAGCAGATGTACAGCGAGTTGCTAAAGAACATCTAAAACTGGATAAATTAGTATTTTTGGTAGTAGGAAATCAAACCGCGATTAATCCACCACTTACACAACTGGCATCGCAGGTAACGCCAATAGATGTAACCATTCCCGGTACGCCAAAACCGCAAGCGAGTCAACAATAGTTTTCTTTTCTAAATAGATGAAAAACCCGGTTTATTGATTAAGCCGGGTTTTTTTATGCTTTTTTATTTCTTTCTTTGAAAAAATTATAGTTTTATTTTTTAATTTAAACCGCTTTACTCGAAATATTGGCTCCTCCGAAGCAATAAATTACGATTGATATGTGCCGTATCGGGAATATTCCGGAATACAAGTATAAATTTTAATTTGTATTCACAGTAGCTTTACCATGTATCCGTATTTATAGTTTAGTATTATTACTTAAGTGTTGTTGTAATAAAGTATTGGGTGTTTCGGCTTAAGTCTGGGGCTTTTACGGGCTTGGAACTATACTTTCTGTAAAAAAAATCTTTTGCAGAAACTACATATTATCTATCCGTTTGACAATATTTGGGTGAGACTTTCTCTTGCCAAAAGTTTTATTTGCTGCGGATATTAGCTGACTGCTAACTGATTGAGTAAGTCAGCCAAATTAATAATGCAATTTTTTTTCTTTAGAAAATAAGATGAACAAAAACCTCAAATTAATTCAAAACTTTTTTTTAGTTGCTGCTCCAATTTTAGCTAGCTCTGTTTTAGGTGTTTCACCTAGTAAAGCTGCTACTTTTGCTTATTCTGAAGGAAATTTCTTCTTTTCAGAATTTAGTCAAAATCCATCAAACGTTGCAACTATTACAGATACATTAGCCATAGGCGAAGAGCTTATGGTTGACGCTATAGCTTTAGCAGAAGCTGAGTTTATTGTTACACCACCCCAAGCATCAAATTCATCTTTGAGTGTAGCTTTTGGTGAAAGCCAAGATTATTTAGTAGTTGCAGAAAGTGAAGCTTCGGTTATCGGTAATTTCGATATAGATGCAAATACAAATTTTTCTTTCAATTTTTCAGGCGATTTAGAGCTTGCCACATCAATAGACAATCCTCCAAAAGAGAATGCAAGAGCTAGTGGAGATATATCTTTTGCACTTATCGATATCCAAAACAGTAATGTCTTAGAATTCTTCAATCTTGTAGGAAACATTGCAACGGAAGGAGATAACGATTTTGTGACGTTACAAAAAAGCGATAATATTACTTTAAGTGAAAAATTAATTGCACCTGGTTTTGGCGGTTTGCAAGAATTTCTAGCGGTATCTGTTGAAGGTTCTTTTGAAAGCCATTTTGCGAAGGAAACAACTTTAGCGTTAGTAGAAGTTAAGCGAAATCGAGCCGAAGTTAAAGCCGTACCCGAAGCTTCAAGTAGTCTGGCTTTGCTCGTATCTAGCGGCCTTATTGGTGTAGTATTAAAACGCAGACGTAAGTAAAAGATTTTACCCATACTCCTAACTTATTGACAGTTTGGGGTAAGTAGGCAAGCGTAATTGAATGTAAGATGTCATTGTTTGAACGCAATGTTGCTTAGAAAGGGAAAGTGCGGTTTATCGCAATGAAGAAGTATATTGTATTTCTTTATACCCACTTACTTGTTCAAGCTTATAGAAATTTGAAACCGGAATTAATGTAACTTCTTGACGCATCCTCTAATTACATTTTTGTAATTCTGGGATGCTTCTTTATTTAAGCAAAGAAACTAGTACCGCTGCGCGGAAGTAAAAAGTCAAAAGTAAGAAGTAAAAAGTATTATATAATAAGGCTTTCAAACTTTTTAAATGGGTGCTTTATTTACGCCGTACTGTACTAGATTTAAATTAAAATTGATTAGTTTTTATTTCTTTAATTAAAGTAAATTCATAAATAAAATTTAGCTTTAACTATAATTCAGTTTTAAAAAAAAATAATCACAAAATTTTAACTTATTGTATTATTGCTTATATGTTTAGTACAATCTAATAAGTAGTTTTTTAATAGTTAAAAAAATGAGAATTATTGATTTAAAATCTTCAGAACTAGTAGAAGTTCAAGAGAACATTATGGGCGGCGTATATAGTTATGCTTATGCTCAAACATATGCTTCATCAAACGTGGGTTTGGCACAAGCTAATGCAGCTGCTGTTGGAGAGGAAGCTTACACCTCTACAAATACTTCTACTGCTATTTATAACAGTTCTAATTCTACAATTACAGATTCTTATGCAAGCGCAAATGCTTATGCGAAGAAAAATAAAAGCTACTCAAGTTCTTCTCACAACAGTATTTCCTTCTCTATATTTACTTAATAGTTTATATATTCCAATTTTTTCAAAGTTCCCCTCCACTTAGAGTCCAGTATTCTCAATATTTTTCTATTGTATGAACGCTGGTTTTTAACTATTTATAACGCCCCTTTTTGGAAGAGAAGGGGTTATCTAATTAATACAGCGATAGAACCTACAGAAAATCCTCCCCGAAGTTTGGGGAGGGTGCGGGTAGTAGATATGGGTTTATAACGGTAGCTTACCCGCATTTTAATATGAATAGGACTTACGCAAAAGCAACGTAACTGCGTCATTACGAGCGACAGCGACGTATATGTCCTATCGGACACGCTCCGCTAACGCAAAAACCCTGCGATTGCTTCCCTACACTGCGTACCGATCGCAATGACAAATCTCCATAGCGTAAGTCCTGATGAAGTATTTTGAGTTTTATTATGCTCAAAACACCCAGTTTATCAGGACGGCTTATTATCTACATTGGCATCTTCTATTTACTAGAACAACTAGAACTCGATGTTGAAGAACTATTGTCATTATTACTTGTAGAAACATTAACAGAAACAGTTTGACTAGTTTTAGCTTCCTTATCGTCACTAGAGACTTTAGCTATACTTATTGCCTCTGCAAAACTGTTTCCTTTACGCGATATCATACGTTTCATTCTTGCTTGATACCGAACCATATTTTTAACCCTTTTTTCGCAAATTATTAAAAAAAGCTATTAAGAAACTATCTGCTTCTACTTAATAGCTATTTTTTGATAAACCCAAGCTAAAAAAACTGAATTGAACAGCTATAAAATTTGAGCGCTGTATGCAAAAGACCTCGCAACTTTACTATCGCTATATTCACTACTTTGTAAAGTAGCAGCTACAGTCAAGCTATTCTCCGTTTTATTAGACATCATGATTCCAGTAGCACCTGTTTCTTTGTCTTCGATGAATTGTGTCTTATATCCACTATTTATATCTAACAATGTCTCATCCTGTATCCCTAAATAATAAGAAGGACGTAATATTAGACGGGAATATATCAACATTCCACCTTGCACGCTTCGTTCATCCTGAAGCTCTGTATCACAAAAACTAAGATCCGAAATTTTTAATCTTTTCATAAACACCCTTTTGGCAAAAGTTATATCGCCAAAAGCTTCTAGAATAAAGCTTTCAGCGATATGAACGATATTCTTTTTTTTTTAATCAATCTACTTCACATACAGACTAAAAAGAATAAGAGTTAAACGAGTTTGTAGAAGCCTCGTTTAACCCAAACAGGTACTAGTCTACAGCTGCGAATGAACCAGAACTAGAACCGGAAGAGTGATTGTCAGCATATGTGTCAGTGAAAGTCTTTGTGAAAGACTTCCTGCCGAATGCTCTAGAATCTGCAAAAGCTTCAGCAGAATTATCTTCTAAGTCTATTTTGGTTTTTACATTGAGCTTCACGAAATCGTTTTGATAGTAAGAGTAGAAGCCAAAACCACCAACAACTTCAGTTCCTTCAACAGCTTCCAAGTGATTTAAATCTAAAATATTCATGAGATTCTCCTGGGAATTAATTAATGTTTTCTGGGAATTAATGTAAGCGTTTTTGTTTGCTGCTTACATTTATAAATATAGATATTTTTTTAGAGTAAGTCAAGCTTTTTCTATTTATTTCATATTACTTAATACTAGTATTGTTTTGTATTATTGAGCAGCACGAATTGAGCATCATTAATTTATGCTCGTAATAAATTATTCGTCATATAAAATGATTTAACGTCTAATTTCGATATAAAGCATATAAGAATCTAAATTTTGTTCATTTATTAATCAAATTTATTTTGAGGAATGTAACTAATAACTTGACTGTCAAATACTCGATCCTGTACTTTACAAATTGTTTTTCTATATGTAACTTAAGCCTGTTTGATAATCTCTTTGTTCAATGAAATATTAACAAGATTATCTTCTAGTTGAGCATTAATTTGCAGATGTTGAATTTGTTGCTTCAACCAACCATTAAATAAATCTGAAATAATTTGCTCCCGTAGCTGTTCATCTAATTTGGGTTGAATAATTTCTTCAACCCAAATTAAATAAACACCTTTAGGACTTACAATTGGCTTAATAATTTCCGGTGGAGTAGCAGCAAATACACTACTCGCAATTTCCGGACGAAAATCTTTGCGCCGTTGAATTCCCTGATATCCACCAGCACGACGCAATTCTGGAATTGGAATATATTCGCGAGCAATTTCCGGGAAAGTCAATTCATTTTCTTGCAGCGCGTAAAACAGTTCCAAAGCCAAGTCATAATTATCAAAAATGACTTCATAGGTAACAGCTTTTACGAAATCAAGTTGATTTTGATAAAAGAATGCTTCGACTTTATCGGTAAATAAGTGATGTGCTACTTTCTTGGCAAGCACGTTGTTATAAACTAATTCTTCAAACTCATCGATAGAAAGATGATGAGCTTTCAACCATGCCCAAGTATCAGCTGCTTTGACAAGTTTTTTCGCGAATCTCAGCCTATCTCCTTCTTGCTGTAATTCTTCATCATCAACTGTAATACCTGCTGTACTAGCAACATCAGCAATAATTTTTCGAGTCGCTATCCCCTCTACTATGTGAGGAATCTGGCAAGACATCTTCAAATGATGGATTACGTCTTTAGATGATATGGATAAAGTATTTTTCATAATTGGTAATTGTTAATTGGTAATTGGTAATTGGGAATAGTTAAGAGTTGTAAAACAATGAGTAGTGGGAGCATCTTGCTCCCTGCCTACCCCCTCTCCTTATCTCCTTGTCTCCTTGTCTCCTTGTCTTCTTGTCTTCTTGTCTTCTTGTCTTCTTGTCTCCTTGTCTCCTTGTCTCCTTATCTCCCTGCTCTCTCAAACCTCCAATCCTCCTTTTTGCAATTTCTTAAATGGATCTAACAGAAAATCAATTAAGCGCCGCTGACGAACAATCACCTCAGCATTTGCAGTTTGCCCAGGGGTTAGGGGAATGCGTCGCGATCCATTTTCGATATACGGCTTATCAAGTGTGATTCTTAATTCATAAATTTCTGCACTACCTGGGGTTGTTGCTTCAACTTTTGAATCTGGGGAAATCCAACTGACTTTACCCGGTAAAACTCCATACTCTTGGAAAGGGTAGGCATCAAACTTCACTTTTACCGGCATTCCCGTTTTCAATAAGCCGGTTTCCTTAACTGGCATTTGAGCTTTCAAAACAAAACCGCTATCTTTGGGGGCAATTCTGGCAATTCTTTGTCCGGGTTGTAACACTTCTCCCGGCTTGGATACGGGTAACTCAAAAACTATGCCATCAATTGGCGATCGCACTATTCGCTGTTGTATCTGAATGTTTAAAGAAGTTATCTCGCTTTTGGTTTGAGCAATTTCCGATTTCGTAGAATTTATTTGCCTTTGCAAATCTTTTAGTTGCTCTTGAGTCTTTAACAGAGTGAGCTTTCCGGCATTGACTGCACTTTGATAACTGCTCTGTTGCTCAGATAAACGCAGTTTTGCTTGTTCAATATCAGACTGCAACTGATTCATTGTTGTCTGATAGCGATTTGTTTCTTCAGCTAAACGGAATTGAGCTTGCTTAATGTCCGATTCAGTTTTCTCGTAAGCTCGCTTGCTTTCTTGTCGTTGTTTTCTTAGCCGATCGATTTGGGCAGCGGAAACAGCACCATCTTGCAAAAGTTTGCTGTAGCGCTCTACTTGTTTTCGATCTATCCCTAAACTCACTGCTGCCGATTTACGTTCGTCTTCTAAAGTTTGAATCTGCTGTTTAGCTTGATTTACTAATGCTTGTTTCTCTAAATTTTGTAGTTTATAGGTACTCTGCTTGGCATTTAAATCTTGAATAGCTTGATTAACCTGAGCTTTTTTCTCCAAAGCTTGAGACTGGTTTTGTTGCTCTTGGGTGCTAGCTGTCAACTCTATTTGCTTCTTGAGCAGTTCTAATTGCGATACCTGATTTTGAAACCCCGCCAACTTTTCCTTTGTCCGTTCCAACTCTGACTTAACTGTATCGTTATCTAGTTGTAAAAGAATTTGTCCGGCTCTAACTTTATCTCCTTCTTTTACCTTCACAGCAGTAACACTACCGCCAGCGATACTGTCTAATTTGCGAATCGATCCTAATGGTTCTATCCTTCCTCTAGCGCTACCAGTTTCATCAACAGTAGAAACCATCGACCAAGGCAATCCAACAGCAAGAAAGCCAACAAAAACATAGATTAAAGAACGGCTCCAGACTTTTGGTAAAGCATCTAGAAGTTCCTCGGTACCATAGTGTAAATTTTCGGATGTTTCTACAACCTCTGGCGATGATTGCTCCTTTGTATCTTCCTCATAGGGAGGCGATGGAGTGTAAGCAAGATATTCATCCTTCCTCGCCAGAGATGATGAATTGTGGTGTGCGTGCGGCATAATCAGTTACCAATTATCAGTTATCAATTATCAGTTAAGAGTTAGAAACCATTTGTAGTGGGAGCATCTTGCTCCCTAGCTGCTTTTTAATGCCCAATGCCCAATCCATCTACCCCACATTTGCTAATTGCTGCTGGTTAAGATAGTAGTAATGACCTTTTTTGGCAATCAATTCGTCGTGTGTACCACTTTCTATCAATATGCCTTTATCCAAAACTAGGATTAAATCGGCATTGCGTACTGTAGAAAGACGGTGAGCAATGATTAAGCTAGTACGTCCTTTAAGAATTGTTTTTAAATTGTTTTGAATTATACGTTCGGTTTCGGCATCTAAACTACTGGTTGCTTCGTCGAAAATTAATAATTGAGGATTACCTAACAAAGCACGAGCGATTACGAGACGTTGCCGTTGTCCTCCAGATAACATTCCCCCACCTTCACCGATTTCATTTTCGTAACCCATCGGTAATTGCTGGATAAATTCATCTGCTCCGGCCAAACGCGCTGCTTCGACAATTTCTTCTAAAGCAGCTTCCGGGTGAGCAACACTAATGTTTTCTCGGATGGTTCCGCCAAATAAGAAGGTATTTTGGTCTACTACACCTACTTGACGACGCAGGGATTTTAAGGCAATTTTCGATACATCATGACCGTCAATTAAAACCTTGCCTTCTGTTGGAGGATATAAGCCTAAAATTAGCTTTGACAGTGTAGTTTTCCCAGAACCGCTACGTCCTACTACTGCGATGGTTTGCTCTGGTAGAATTTCAAAGCTGAGATTCTCTAAAACGTTAACTTCGCTTTCCGGATGATAGCGGAAGCTAACGTTATCAAAGCGAATATTACCGCGAAGTTTAGATATATGTTTGCGGGGGGATGCAAGCAAATTTTCTTCTGCTTCAGCTTCTAAGACATCATTAATCCGTTCGGTAGAAATCATAATTTCTTGGAATTGATTCCATACTCCCGAAAGTCGCTTAAAAGGACTGAGAACGTTGCCCATCAACATATTGAAGGCAATTAATTGTCCGATGGTAAGTTGATTTTGAATCACTAAATAAGCGCCAAACCACAACAGAACCGTACTGCTTATGGTATCGATACTGCCGCTAATAATTTGTAATCTTGTACCAATTATCTTGGCTCGAAAGCTTTTTTTGATGACATTATTTAATAATTCTTCCCACTTCCAGCGCACTGTATCTTCGATCGCCATACTCCGCACGGAACGAATACCCGTCAGAGATTGAATTAAATAGCTGTTTTGTTCGGCACTAGCATTAAAAATCTCTCTTGACATTTTTCGGAGAATGCTGGTACTCGCCAGCGCCAAAATAAAAAATGGCGGCACTATCAAAAGTACTAACAATGTTAGCTGCACGTTGTACCAAAACATCACAGCTAAATAAACAACTATCGTAATTAAATCGAGAACTATTGATAGTGTTTCGCCAGTCAAAAAACTCTGAATCTTGCTATTTTCTTGAATTCGGGAAGTTATATCGCCGACGTAACGTGACTCGAAGTAAGACAAAGGCAAGCTAAAAGTATGTTTGAGAAACCCTACCAGCATAGCGACGCTAATCCGGTTGGCGGTGTGATACAGCAAATACGAACGCACCGCATTAACCGCGATGCTGAAGAAACCAAAGATTAATAACCCCAAACCAACCGCGTTTAGAGTAGATATACTACCTTGAACAATTACTTTGTCTAATAAAAATTGCGTAAATAGCGGCGTAATCAACCCAAATACTTGCAGCAATATCGAAGCCATGAATACTTCAAACAGTACCGCATAATGAGGTTTGATTAATTCATAAAACCTCCAAACGCCACCTATCTCTTCTTGGGCTTCTTTGAGTCTAAGTGTCGGTTGCAACAACAATGCATAACCAGTCCACTTGTCTTTAAACTCTGCATGAGGAATACTGCGTTGCCCAATGGCTGGATCGCAAACTATAACGTGTTTTTTATTGATTTCGTAGACAACAATATAATGCTTGCTTTCCCAGTGAGCAATTGCCGGTAAAGACTGTTGCGCCAATTTATCAAAGCTGGCTTTTACGGGTTTGCTCGCAAAGCCGATACTTTCGGCAGCAGCAGCCAAACTCCGCAAGGATGCACCACTGCGGTTGACATTGGCAATATCTCGCACGCGATTAACAGCCAACCGTCTACCCCAATGTCTGGCAATCATTACCAAACAAGCGCAACCACAGTCGGAAGCACTTTGTTGGGCAAAGAAAGTATATTGCTTGCTAAAGCGTTCCCATATATGTTTAGCCTTGGTTTTAGGGCTGGGGAAGTAGGGTTTAGCTTTTTTCTGGGCTGAGGAAGAAGGGAATGGGATAACTTTCCGATTGCTAGCAATTTGCTCAGTTTGAGGAAATGTCTTATTATTCTGGTTCCTAGAACGAAATTCACGGGGTGAAAATTGCTCTGATGGATTGATCCAGGCTCGCAACTCGTTCCATTCTTCCAGAGCTAATTGCAAGTTAGAATTTTTAAGACTATAAACAATAGTTGGTTGCGTTACTTCCCATTTTCCATCGGTATCTTTATCTGTATAAATATTTCCTGGAGTTAAAATTCTATTTGCGGCGTTTTTTATCTCTCCTCGTCGTAACAGCAATAATTTATTATCCTCAAATAGTTGAAGAGTACTTCCCCCAACTTCAATACGATACCGCTCACATAAATAGAGAGCCTTGAATATTTCCTCCGTGGAGGAACTAAGCGGTAGTTGTGAATTCTGACGGCACAGTAGCAATATGTCCCAAAATTCTGCACGTCTGTAGAAACGCTCTCGAATTTGAGGATGCTTTTCCATTAAGCCATATAACGCTTCACCGCTGATAAAGCAAAGTTTCAAAGAAGTTGAAGCCCTTGCAGTCAAGTTAATAAAATTTTGTTCGCCAAACAAACTCTGTTCGCCAAAGGATGCACCACAAGAAACGGTTGCGATTAAATTATCCGAATCATCAAGAAGTCGAACTTTACCCGCAAGCACTATAAAAATACCGGGTTTTGCTTCGGGCGATCGCCAAAATAACTTTGCTACTTTCGGTTCGATGATTTCTATTTTCTTCAAGCAGCTTTGTATATCTTGCTCTGTCAGGCTTTCACCCAAAGTTGCGATAATTGTATGACATAGCTGCTCTTGAGATAATACATCTTGCATCATTTCCCTACCTCTACCACAGCGTATTCAACTGCTTGCAATTCGCAGATGTATTGCTCCCTGTCTAAAAGTTTCAATTTTTGGGATAAATATTTACATGACAATACAACTATGTAAGTGTCAAATATATAACAATCACCGTAGTAGCTCGAAAGCTGAGGTAGAAGCTTTATTAACCATTGAATAGATTGATAATTAAAATCCTTGAGTGTACCAATTGAAAGATGACACAATTTACAAGTTAGAGCAAAATACGCCCAAGTGTTGCAACAGAAGGACATCTGCTGGAAAAATATTAGTTTTTTACAGATTTGAGTTTGAAATTTACTCATACTCATATCTGTCTGCAACATAATTTCAATTTGCCGAGAATATTCTACCCGTAAACTCGGAGGTAAACTTTTTAACAAATTCTTCAGCCTACAAGTACTTAATAACTTGTATTGCAAGGAACAGAATCCTGCAAAAACTTGTAGGAAACTAAATTGATGTGACATAATTTGTATATGTTGCTGTCAGTAGTAACGCATCGCTGTAGGTTATATCCCCGCCAAGGTTCTACAGCTATGCATAATTTGCTTTTACGATGTGCGACTAACCTCGGGAGCTTTCCCTCTAACTTTGCAAGAGTTTAGGGGGATTATCCTCTGGTTGATATAAATAATTACATTTCATAGTTTTCTCATAAAAACGATTTCCTCATTTGAATAATGAATTTTTACAGTACTTGAGTTCTGACAAACTTCGATCGTCTAATAAGCATTGTACGGTTGCTTATCATTACTTGTTAAGCTTTTCTCTTAAAGTTTTGTATCTTACCAAGCTTAATTAAAAAGAAAATCTTCATAATTAAAGCCTGCAAAGTTAGTTTCGATCGAGAAGAGTCTGAACCTTTGCGCTTGAAGCTTAGAGCAATAGTATTAAGCAACCTTAAGCATTTCAAGCTCCCTTACAAATATATGGGTACTTTTTAATTTATTTATGCAATATGCTTCTAATCTATGATGTTTTGCACCATTTGCATAAGCCTGTAAAACGCTAGAGATATAAAGGTTCTAGAGACTAAAAAGATGTTTGATATCTTAAGTTAAATTTAAACTCTGGATCGAGTAGAAGTTCTTAAACAGTCAAAATAATACAAAGCAAACAGTTTTATCCTGCTTAGAAACAATCATTTTTCTTATATGCATAGGCAATAATCTATGGTTTGCAGCCAAGCTATATCAGTCATTAATCAATGTTATTTCTGACTTCTGCAAAAGGAAGGTGATAGGTTTGCGAAGATATCCCAAACTATATTCATGTCTTTCTCGAATTGCTGAAAACACGGGTAGCTAGAGCCAAATGCTACTACCGCAAATTTTTCATTTTCAAATTATCACTTATCCAAGGCTTCCAAAGCAGCAGTTCAAACTTGAAAGTGAAAAATTAACATATATTTACGGTCAAAAACCATAAATATGCTCCATCTAAAGAAAGACTGCAATCGACTTTTACAGAACTTGCCTATGAGTCAGGGGATTAATGTCCAATTACTTTCTATAGTCTAGAAACCGCGCAAAAGGCAGTTTTCTTGGAGAATAGTAGTCCCCCACACCTTTTCGATACCAATATCTTTAATAGTAGATTACTGAACGCCATGTCAAGAGTTTATCATAAAAAAAAACCAGACATCATACAAAAACTACAGTATCTTCATGAAAACTTTAAATAAACCAAACCTTAATTTATTATTAAAAACGATAGCTGTTCTATTAACCTAAAAACACAAAATTAACTTAGTTAATAAATCATTCTAATAAAGCTATCAAAATAATTAATATACAGGCAAAAAGTTATTAAACTTAATAGTCGAAAGGGATAATTTTCGTCCTAATGATACATAGCAAAAAAGGATAAAATAGACATCTATCAATAGACACATTAATGCTATTCAAAGTGACTTATACAATATAGAATATGACATCTATCATAAGTAACAAATTTGTAAAAGGTTCAAAAAGTATGTAAAGTGTGTCAGTAATATAAAAGATTTAGTCTTGTTTGTAAACGTTTATTACTGTACTTAGAGCAATACCACATATATATATTTTTTTTTATTTTTTTAATTAATAATGTTGGTTATTCACTACATATAGCAATCCGAATTTAAACGTGAGAAAACACGTAAATGTAGGATTGAAATAATAAGTAAAATTTTATTCATGCCTGGCGACTATAAGTCGCGGCTACACAGACAAAACCTGCCCTGCGCGGGTTATTTGATTAAGTCCACGCAGGTGGACTTAGTTTGTGTAGTAGCGGTTTCAACCGCCAGCTAATTTATCAATTTCTCACAAATCATTTAGGATTGCTATAGTATGCTTAAAAATGATTTGAATAAGGGAACAGGGAACAGAAGAAAAAGACTCTATAAGTAAATGATTTTATGATTAAAACTCATGACACTTATATATCAGGGCTTTACAAAGCTTTTTACCAGATACTAATTGCTAAAGAGCCATGAATTTTTAAATATTAATATAAAAGCGAGACAAAGTAATTGAATTGTACCTTCATATTGGGGTAGGACAAACACTTATAAATATGTGAAAAAAATCTGAGTTCCAATTCGGCAACCTCAGTATAAATTTCAAACTTGTTTTACCCTAACTTTACCAAATATGTTTATAAGCACCTTAGTATTGTGGTGTAAGGTATGTTTTTTATGAATAATCAATTGACATTGCGATTAATTTTTAAAGACAACTGAAATAAATAAACAAAAAAATAAAGTTTTCAGATTTTCTTGTCTACAATTTTAATATGACGGCAATAGATTGAGATTAAAAGCTCAATATTTTTATCATCAATAACTGCTTTATGAATTTGTAAAAACTCATAACACTTATTGATGTTAAATTTTTTTAAATCAGAGGATGATATGAAAAAGTATTTTGGATTGAGTCAAAGTTTTTTGATGTTAACAGCATCATGCATCGCTGGTTATGTATTCTCAGCTTCTCCAAGTAGGGCTGCGACATTTTCTTCATCTGAAACATCTTTGGTATTTACAGATTTTAGTCATAGTGCTTCAGATGCTTTCACCAAAACAATTGTTGACTCGATATCAACTTCTCAAGAAGGTAAAGTAGAAGCGATAAGTGATGCGACAGCATTTATCGAAACCAATTTTCCGGTGGCAATAAATTCTTCTTTCAGTCTTGCTAACGGGGAAAGCAAAAACTATATGGGTTTGGCAAGCAGTAACTCTGAAATTAGAGGCATCTTTAATATTGAGGAAAATACTCTTTTCTCTTTTAATTTCATTGCCAATTTAACTTTGAGTACATCAATCGATAGCTATCCCGACGAAAATGCTCAAGCTAGTGGAGAAGTATCCTTTGCACTTTTTGATGTAAATAGAAATAAAAAATTAGATTTTTTCAATGCAAGTAGCGGTTTAACAACAAAAAGCGATAACGATTTTGTAAATTACAATAAACAGGGTGATATCACCTTGAACAATCCATTTGCTATTTCAAATTTTGGTGATTGGGAAGAATCTGCTCAAATTTCAGTTGCGGGTTTTTATGAACGTAATTTTGAGACTAAAACAACTTTAGCTTTAGTTGCATTTACTAAGAATCAAGTTAAAGTTTCAGCACCCGAGCCTACAAATGGAGTAGCCTTATTGTTTTTAAGTAGTGCAATTATTGTCAGTATCAAATCCAAACGACGAAATAAAAGGTGGGTATAGCCTTACTTTTTCTTAGCTTCTAAAGTTATATGGCTGAGTCGAACAGAAATCAAAACTGATTTATTTAAGTGGAAGAAGCCAGTAAATTGTATTTTAATAATACATCGGCTGCCTGTTTAATTTCATCAAAAGCTATCCCCGATCTTTTGGCAATATCTAGCAAAGTATAATCGCCATCAGATAAATTCAAAACCCACAAGATTGCCATTCGACTTAGCCTTCTATTTTGAGAACCAGTATCTGCTTCATACAAGCCTCTTTTTCCTAATTGTGGCTCGCATTTAGGATTTTTATTGTAATAGGTTTGGTTATTTTCGAGAATATTAACTATGGTAATACATTTAGAAAATGATTCTGCAAGATATTGGGGTTGAACAAAAGTTAAATCATCTGCTGAAGTATGATATTCAGGAAAAGAATTATGTGGCGATCGCATTAAGCAACCGACAGGTAAATTAAATCCTGGGGAGCAATATTGACGTTCATCATAGCCATAGGGAAAGAAGTCAATAACTTTATCGTCTTCGGCGCTATTACTGAGAACATAGGTAATAATATTATCGATTTCGGCATCACCACGACGGCTTTTTTTATAGGTAAAATTACCATTATCTCCTAAACAAGTTAACACTAAGGCATGTTTGATTTGAGAAACGTTTTCTTCGTTTAGTGCCAGCCAAGTAATTGAACCAATGGTTCCAGGGATAAAGATAAATCTGTAAGAATAGTGTGGTGTAAATTGACTGAGATGTTTTGCTAAAAATACAGCAATTGAGATGCCAGAAAGATTATCATTGCAAAGTGAAGGATGACAAGCATGGCAAGAAATTAATACCTCTTCTGTAGTTTTTCCTGGTATAAAATATTCCCCATAGCTAAGATGACCGGGTTCGAGAGAGGAATCAATATAAACTTCATATTCCTCATCTTGCAATTGCAAATATTGGTTGTGACTTAAGCAAAATCCCCAGATTTCTTGATAATAGGAAGTCCGATAGGGAATCCACTCAGGAGATTCTGGAATTGTAAATAAGTGTTCTTTAAGTTCGGGAAGAGAAACTTTTTTATGAACGGGAATGCTGTAATTTATAACGTGTAAATTTGAATTAGCAAAATCTACAATTTTCTCACCTTGAGAATTTTTAATGTAAGCATCTTTAATATTCCATTCTTTAGGAACAGTCCAATCAAATACTTGAGTCCCTGTAGAAACTTCATGGACTTTTATGGGAATATGTTGTTGAATAATTCTTAATGTTTCTCTAAAGCCATTACCCGTAATACTGCGACAAATCGGATATAGATCGCAGATTAACTGGTAGAGTTTTTCACCTATTTCTGAATTGCTATTTTGTAAATTGGGTAGAGTTTGTAGCTGCATATTTATGTATGTATTAATGAATGTGTTTAACAATATTTCCTAAACACGGGTTTCACCGGACGACCAATTAAATAATTTTCTATTCCATTTTCTAAGGCTTTTCGATAAACTTGCAAAGATTCATCAACTGCTGCGATGGTACTGTCAATATCTCGATCGCTATGAGAAAAACTGACTACAAGAGAAGGCATAATTAACCCTCGTTTGATGGTTTCTTGCAGAAATAAAGTTCTAAATGCCTGAGATGCTTGTTTATTTAGATCGCGGGTTGCATAAACTAAATTACAAGGTTTGCCAACAACTTGAAAGTAATCTTGAAGTTGATGAGTGGCGATCGCCCGATTAATTCCTTTGCGTAATCTTTCCCCTTTTTGGTAAAGCTGCTCTATTACGTCTTCTTGTCGAAAAACTTTCATGGTAGCAATCGCAGCAGCTAAAGCATGATTTTCGGCTCCGTGGGTACTAGAAAGCAGAAATACCCGCTCTTTGTCGTGGTAAATTCCGCCTAACTCCATAATTTCTCGTTTACCAACAAGCGCAGAAACAGCGAAACCATTTCCCATGCCTTTACCAAATGTTGATAAGTCGGGAACAATACCATAATAATTTTGAGCGTTACCAGCTAACCAACGAAATCCTGTAATCATCTCATCCAAAATGAAAACAGCTCCATTTTCTTGACAGAGTTTTTGTACCTGATGCAGAAAATTGTCAGAGGGATCTTCATATTTAGCTGGTTCTAAAATTAGACAAGCAATCTTCCCTGGATAATTAGCAAAGACAGTTTTAACACTTTCAATATCATTAAAATTGAATTTGACTGTCAAATCTTGAATAACTTGGGGAATGCCAGCAGATATGGGCGTGCTGCCAATGTACCAGTCATTGTAAGAAAAGAAAGGATGATTTCCACAAACCGCAACCATATCTCGTTTCGTGTAAGCCCTTGCCAGTGTAATTGCTGCGGTAGTAGTAGTTGAACCATCCTTAGCAAATTTGACCATTTCTGCGCCGGGAATCCAGCTAAGCAGAGCCTCGGCACATTCCATTTCAATAGTAGCTGGGCGGGTAAAATTATTGCCAAGCAGCATTTGTTGATAAGCTGCTTCCACCACAGGTGGATAAGCGTGTCCCCTAAAGTGACAGCGCGTAGCCCCATTCCGTATTCAATAAATTCATTATCATCGACATCCCATGCATGACATCCTTTACCTCTGACAATAAAGCCAGGTGAGGAAACTGGAAATTGATCGTCACCTTTGGCATAAGTATGGCAACCACCAGGAATCAAAGAATGGCTTTTTTGTTGTAAATCCTTCGATTGTTTAAAAGACTGTTTATTTGAAGTATTAAAGTTGGCTAAAGTCATATTTATTCTGCCTATAATAAAGTTTGTAATTTTATCAATGATTTTTTTTCATAAAATGGGGCGTTGCGTTCCGTTAAAATTACACTTTATAACTAAAACATTTACCTATCTCCCATATATATTAAAAAACTATTTTTCGACAATGAAATGCTTCGGAATAGTTACTTGGTGAATTAGATTCAATTCCTCGAATTCTTAAAATTGAACGAAAAGTTTCTTCTGTGAACCACTGTTTGTTCTTCTGTGTTGTAAAAGCATCCATCAAGTATTTTATTTTTCGACGACAGAGTGCTTCATCTAAATGTACAAAGAAGTTGGGAATTCCTAAATCCCCATCATATTTGGGAATTTCATATTCTAAAATCAAATGATTTCTAAAAGTGTTCCAGGTGAAGTCAGAAATTAAACGATGGTCTTGATGTCTGTCTTGTCGGTAATGAGTAAAAATCAAATCGGGCGAAAATTCTTGTTTTAATTCTTCAAAGCATTCTTTCACTTCTTTACCTTGGAAAGATAGGAAGCCATCTTGAAAATTTTTAATTACTACTTTCTTTTGCGATACTTCCTTTAAAAAGGTATTGCTACTTACCCTAGCCTCAAGCGCTCTTTGCTCGTTGGAACTAAAAACTACCCAAGAAATAGTAATATTACTATAGTTTTCAATCAGTTTTAAAACTGTACCACCACAGCCAATTTCAATGTCATCGCAGTGGGCACCCAAACAAAGAATTTTTAGTTCGGATTTTTCAGATTTATTAAAATCAATTTTGATCATAAACAAGATATTATTAAGAAAACATTTGGACAAAAAAGATTTTCAAGCAACCTCTAATTGCTGATTTCTCCAAACTTCCCAAGGTGTTTCTCCTTGAGCATACATATCATCTAACTGCTGCTTTTCTTTGAAAGTATCCATAACCCCAAAAAAGCCAGTATATTTGTAAGAAAATAGTTGTTGTCTGGCAATTAATCTTTGGAAAGGTTCAAGAACAAGTTCTTCTCCTTGATTAATATATTTAAAAATCTCTTTCTTAAAGATAAAATAGCCACCATTTATCCATATATCGCGATTTTTAACATCCTGAATATCTTTAACTAAACCATCTTCATCCATATCAACTAAGTGAAAGCTTTGGCTAGGGCGCACGCATAGGAAACTAGCAATTTTATCGATTTTATGAAAATTTTCAATGTATGTTGGTAGATGTAAATCTGTCAAACCATCGCTATAGTTAGCTAAAAATACATCTTCGCCTTCTAAATATTTTTCAACTGCTTTAAATCTTTCACCAATATTAGCAGTTAAACCTGTATCGACAAAAGTAATATTCCAATCTTCAATATCGCTATTAAATAACTTAATATTTCCTCCATTGGACAAAGTAAAATTGTTAGAAAGCCACTCATTATAATTCAAAAAATAACTTTTGATTAAATCGGCTTTATAACCCAAACATAAAATAAAATCTTTATGACCGTAATGTGCATAGTATTTCATCACTTGCCATAGTATCGGTCGATAGCCAATATTTACCATTGGTTTGGGGATGCTTTCCGAATATTCTCTCATTCTTGTACCAAAACCGCCGCAAAATAAAACTACTTTCATATTTGTTACCTGTTGATTTAAATACGTTTGATTTGAGCGATAACTTAATAGAACTAATTATTAGTAGATACTAAGTAGGTTGGGATTAAAAATAGTAATTTGGAATAGGGAATAGAAAATGTACTAAGTCTTTTAAGCGCACGCTACACGAACAAAATTTCAATAGTAATTATATGTTAAGCTGTTACGCATTTAATTTGTATTTGACTAGCGGGAAAGATGCCCGCACTACAAGAATTTGATATTTTAGTTTTATACAATTCAGTTGCACATCAGCTTATTAATAAGTATTTATCTGTTCCCTATTCTCCGTTCCCTTTTATTCAACTTTACGAATAAACTTTTACTTCTGGAATTGGTACAACAAATTGACCTCCCCAATCCCGGATATAAGCCATTTGTGACATAATTTCATCTTTAAGGTTCCAAGGTAAAATTAATAGATAATCTGGCTTTGTTTCTTGAATTGTATCTGGATGAAAAATTGGAATATGAGTTCCTGGTAAATAAAGACCTTGTTTGTGAGGGCTGCGATCTACTGTATAATCAAGAAAATCTGTACGAATACCGCAGTAGTTTAATAGGGTATTTCCTTTTCCCGGAGCGCCATAACCAACAATTGATTTCCCCTCACTTTTGACTTTAATTAGGAAATTTAGCAATTTATGTTTGGTTTCTTTTACCTGTTGCCCAAAAGAAAAATATGTTTGTAAATCTGTAAAACCAGCAGTTTTTTCTCTAGTTTTTAGCTCTAATATTTTTTCAGTAACGGGTTGAGAATTATTTTCTGTATGGCGAGCATAAATTCTTAAGGAACCACCGTGAGTTGGTAATTCTTCAACATCGAAAATAGTTAAACCGTGATTTGCAAATACTTTTTCAACAGTTAGGTAAGAAAAGTAAGAAAAGTGTTCGTGATAAATTGTATCAAACTGGTTTTCCTCCATCAATTTCATCAAATGGGGAAATTCCATTGTAATTACTCCTTGGGGTTTAAGAATAATTTTCATCCCTTTAACAAAATCATTGAGATAGGGAGTATGAGCAAGAACATTATTACCCAGCAATAAGTCAGCACCTACTCCTTTTTCAGCTTGTTCTCTAGCTGTTTCTTCTCCGAAAAATTTAACAACGGTAGGAATACCTTTTTTAATTGCGACTTTAGCAATATTTCCTGCTGGTTCGATTCCTAATGTCGGTATATTTTTAGCAACAAAATACTGCAATAAATAACCATCGTTACTAGCTATTTCTACTACCTGATTTCGGTTACTTAATTTGAAGCGTTCAACTGCCATCTCAACGTAGTTTTTAGCGTGTTGCAACCAGCTATCGGAATAAGAGGAAAAATAAGCATAGTCGCTAAATATATTTTCGGGAGTAATATATTCTTGTAGCTGCACTAAAAAACATTTGTGGCAAACATAAGCGTGTAATGGGTAAAACGCTTCCATTTGGTTTTTCTGTTCCGGTTTGCGATAGCTTTCACAAGGAGGAGACATCCCTAAATCTACAAATGTATGCTGTAATTCTGTACCGCAGGATAAGCAGTTTCCTTGATGTTTTTGCATTGTTAAATTAGTTAATTAAATTTTTGAATTAAAGGAATAGGGAGTAGGAACTGAGGAGTTAGAAATTAGGAATTAAATATTAAATATTAAGAGCAATCAAATTAGAGGCTATGGCTTCTCTTACAGGAAGTGCATCATCCTGAGCTAGCCTGTTAAACAATTTGTCTACCGATTGAGAAGTTCTATCTATTTTTAAAGCTGATTCAATAATGGTTAGCGTACCTGGCAAATTACCGTTCTTTAACGGAATAAAGGCATGAGCTAAACAATAATTAAAGTTTTGAATGCGAGCTTGGGCTGTAATTTTTGCTCGTTTGTCTACAGGTAAATAGCTATGTGAAATTTCGATGGCTTTTTGAACTTCTATTGCCATATCCCCGGAATTCCAGCTATAAGAAGTTTCGCTACTAGAATGAACCCGAAAACGAGCTAAAACATCTGGCTCGTACCACCAATCATAAAAAGCTGCAATACGTTTGTGAAGCTCCCAATCGTTAATATGAGGTATTTCGCAACTATATCCTCCCAACTGCTCGTGAGTTGTTCGACGAATTACAAGGGATGGTGTCATTACTAAACCGCAAACTCCAATATGCGATAACCAATCTTGCAAAATCCCCTTTTGTTCCTTGTACAACAAGTTTATTTCTCCCTGGATTCGGGCTTTACCGTTTTCGTTGATATATTCATAGCCAGTACAAGCTGCTCCGACACTATAGGGACAATCCTTAAGACTCTGCTGAAGTCGGGAATAAAAGCCATAGCAAACTGAGTCGTCATCATGTAAAACGTGAACCCATTCACCTCGGCTCAAGGAAATTCCTACATTCATATTGTTGGTAGAGCCGATATTCTCAGAATTGCGATAGTAGCGAACTATTCCTCCTGCTAAAGCATCGATTAATTCATGAATGGATGATGTACTGGCATTATCCATTACTAGAATTTCCATATTTGCTTCCCCAGTCCCACTGCAACAGCACGCTTGCAAGACATTCAAGTATATATTCGGTGCGGTTGTATACCGGAATTACCACAGTCCAGAAAGGTTGCGGTTTCTCTGGCTCCCTCAGAGGTGGAATTGCCCGAAACTGATAATTTCCAATTTTTACTTTATCTTGAGGAATCGAAGGAGTTATCTGGATGGAACAACTTTGATGAGTTTTAATAGCTTTTGCATAGTTAGGATTAAGTAAAGTTAAACCCTGACGATATATTGAAAGTGCCTCAACTAAATTGTTTTGGGCTTGATAAATTTGACCTAAGCGATTGTAAATATCCCAGTTTTCCGAATTAAGTTTTAAAGCTTGATTGTAAAATGCACAAGCTTCTGCAAATTTTTCTTGTTCCTGCAATACTATACCTAAACTGTAGTAAAACTCCCAATTACCTGGATGTAAAACTATAGCTTGCTGATAGTAAGCAATTGCGTTGTTTAAATCTCCTGCCTGCTTGCGGTTAAGACCCAACTGATGATTCAATCGAGAATATAATGGTCGTTTATCTTCTGAAAGTTGACCTTGAGCGTATAAAGCATTCCCCAAATTCACATATGCTTCCCTACAGTCTGGCTGAATTTCTAGAGCTTTTTTATAAGATGCGATCGCGTTTTCCCACTTACCCAATTTTTGTAAAGCATAACCAAGATTATTGTGCAGTGGTGCGATATTACAACCCGCAGCTAAAGCGTTTTCGTAAGCATCTACAGCTTGAGAAAATTCCTTATAGGATTGATAGCAATTTCCTAAAGTATGCCATCTAAATGCGTTTGGCTGTAATCGTACTGCTGCTTCCAGGAATTCCTTGGCATTTTGGGACTCACCTTTTTGCAGTGTTATTAAGCCTAATCCATGTAAAGCATCGGGTTGAAGGGGCACAATTTCTAATATCCGGCGATATATCTGTTCCGCTTGCTTTAACCGATTGGCAGAATAATGTTGAACCGCTGTTTTTAAGGCTTCAGAAATGGTTGCCATAGTTTAAATTTTTTATAGCTTAAATTTTTTATAAAAGTTAATCCCTTTTCCCTATCCAAACGAAATACTAAATTAAAAATTAAAAATTAAAAATTAAAAATTAATTTCGCATGGGTGCTTGTACTTTCAAACCTTCTGAAAGCAGTCTGGAAACTATTTCATTCCGTAAAACAGATAATTCATCTCGTTTTAGCCAAGAGAATAACTTTGTTACGGATTGTGGGGAATTCTCAATTTTGAGAGCTTCTTGTATTAAAAGAAGTGCGCCGGATAATTTACCAGCTTTTAAAGGAATTATGGCATTATTTAGACAGCAAGCAAAGTGATAATGCCTAGATTTTACAGTTATTTCATCAGATAAATATTTTTCTGAAACTTCTATGGCTCTGCGGATATCAGTTCCCCTTGAGCCTGAAAGCATAGAATCTGTTGTGATATTTTGAGAATGTTCGCGATAACAAGCCAAAATTTCCGGTTCGTACCACCAATCATAGAAGGCTGTAACGCGCTTATAGAACTCCCAGTCGCCAGTATAATTTAATTCGGGTAAATATCCTCCCAACCGTTCGTAAGTAGAACGACGTACCACCACTGCGGGCATATTCAATGGATTTGTGATGCCAATTCGTTCTGCAAAATCTTTAATAATTCTTCGTTGTTGCTCGTAAATTTGCTGAGAAAAAATTACCTTTCCCCGCTCGTTGACGTTTTGATAGTTAGTGAAAGCTGCTCCTACAGAATCTGGAGATTGTTCTAAAGATTCTCGAAGACGGCTGTAGAAACTAGGAAGCACGTAGTCATCATCGTGAAGTAGGTGAATCCATTTTCCTTTACTAATCGCAACTGCTGTATTAAAGTTCCGATAAGCTCCTCGATTTTTGCTATTACGATAGTAGCTAATAATACCTATACCCAGTTCATCGACTAAATCCCTCAGAGAAATAGGGCTATTATCGTCAACAATAATAATCTCCATTTCTTCTTTGCCAGTCCACTGGGTGAGTATACTTACCAAACACTCAAGTATGTAATTAACTCGTTCGTTGTTACTGTAAACGGGAAGTACAACGCTCCAGAAGGGACGTTTACTTAATTTAGCGACTCCTGGAATTTCAGGAAACCGATAATTGCTCACAGATACTTCTCCTTGATGTTCGGGTGGAGTCACCGAAACTGTTTTTGGAACTTCTAAGTTTGTTCTATTTTGTAAAACTTCAGCATAGTGAGGATTTATTAAACTAATGCCTTGACGATAAGCTGAAATCGCATCTTGTAAATTACCTTGTTGTTGGTAAGCTTTTCCTAATAGCAGATGAAATTCACCATTATTAGGATTTAGCTTGATTACTTTTTGATAAAAGGCGATCGCGCTTTTTAAATCTCCCTGAGTTTGATGCAAACTAGCTAAATTATATAAAGCTTGTAGGTGTAATGGTTGTTTTTCAAGAACTTGATAATAAAGCTGTTTGGCATCTGCGAAACGATTACCTAGTTGATGTTTAACGGCAAGTTCAACAATTGCATCGGTTCCTAATCCTTGCTCCGATTCAACTTCATTCTCTTGTGCTGCGACTTGTATAGAAGTATTTAGGTTATATTCAGAAATATTTTTAGTATTCATATTTAAGTGAAAAATTTAATAATTTAATTTATTTAGTGATATTGCTTATTCCCACTATTCCCTACTTTATTGAAACACGATTGATTCAGAGGTAATTTGACTGGAACTCACGTCCGAAATCAGTAATGTTTGTTCGTTGAACAAAGAATCGAGTTTGAAAACAATACCGTCATTTGTATCAATAATATTACCTTGCTGCAACCATTGCTCGGTATCTATATTGCCCCATCCTTTAAAGACAATTTGATCTTCACCCACCTCAAAATCTTGAATAATATCAAAGTCATTTCTTAAGAATGTATCTTTACGGTGGAAAATAAATTTGTCATTACCCTCACCACCAACTAAAGTATCATCTCCTCTACCACCAATTATCCGATCGTTACCCCAGCCGCCATTGAGCTTATCTTTGCCCTTACCTCCAAATAGTTTATCTTTACCTTGTCCACCTTCTAAAATATCGTCACCTTTTAATCCATACAGTTTGTCGTTCCCCAAGCTGCCATAAATTTTGTCTGCACTCCTCGTTCCAATTAATCGATCTCGACCAATGGTGCCATAAATAACATCTGTACCCAAATTACCAATTAAGCTATCTCCAGCAACTTTAACGGCACTAGTATTAATTTCTACTACTGTTATATTTGTATTCCTAGAAAAAGTCTTTTGATAGCTGCCAACGGTGTTACTATAAATTTCATCTGAACCATTATTTCCATCAAGATCGGAAATTTGTTCTCCATTGAGAATAGCAACATTGCAACTACTACCAACTTTAATATTAGCTATTTGTTCGGAGGAAATTAGTTTACCTTTAGTGCCAAAATAATCTAACACTTTGAGACAATCTGGATTTGTGGTGTCTAACACCAGAAAAGCACTTTTAGAATTAACTTGGTTATATTCGGTATTAGGATTTTCAATTTCTTTAGCTGTTAAAGCCAAATTGACCGAAAAATCAAAAGAAAAAGTTTGATTAGCTTCAATTGCAAAATTAGCAACTACCTGACTTTTACTTTTAGAAGTTCCTGTATAAGTTCCATCACCATTCGCATTACTATCAGCGAACAGAAAAGAAAAATTAGCATCTTCAAGGAAAATTGCTTGAGCTTCGGCAATCGCAAAACCTACTCCACCCGTGACTAATGTTTCCGTTTGGGAATCAGTCAAAGTTTCTGAAGGGCTGTGACTATAGTTGAAGACATTAGCATCCGCTGTAGCCGTAGCAAAATTCTGGTTAGGATTAGTTATTGGATCTATTATTGGTTGCAAAAAAATAGTTTCGGGGTGCATAAAATTATCTGTTGATATTAATCGTTTAAAGATTTACGCATCAATAATCGAGTTTTTTCTCCAACCTTTAAAAAAGGTTTTGCATAAATCCTGTATTTGCTCGTACTTGGTGATTTAATCAAATACGGTAGAATTTTTGAAACGCTCTACACCCTGTAAAAATGCTGGATTTAAGAAAAGTGTCTTGTGGAATAATTTTTGTACGAGTACTGAAAAGCTGATATTTGTAATTTTGTAAAGACGTAGCAGTGCTACGTCTCCCAACGCTCCACAGAAAATAAATCACTCAAAATTAATTTGCTGAAGTATTAAGTTCAATCTAGACAAACCATTGTCTGGAACCATTATTCTGGACTAATTGAAGACTAGACCCATTTTGGTCTTGTAAGCTAGCTCCTACGTCAGCAATTGTTGCATCGACTAAAACTGCCATCGTATCTCGTAAGAATGGTTGCTGCCCTGCAATACCAACCCCGTAAATAAATGTATTAGTTCCAGCTTGTTCGATTTCATATATAAACCCTTTTTGCAGTTGGATAATATCTCCAGCATTGAAATCTCCTGTATAACCACCAGTAGCTTTTTCTGTACCAATTATCGCAACATCGTTAAAGCTACTACCACTACCCCAATAGTAAGCTTCACCATTATCTCCCAGGACAAAGCGGTCATTACCGGCTCCACCAGTGAATATATCAACCTCTTGTATCCCTCGGACTGCCATACCACGTACAAAAGCAGTTCTGCTACCAGCCCCAACACCAACAAGCACATCATCCCCAGAACCACCAATCAAGAAGTCATTACCACCATTACCAACCAATCTATTATTAGAACTGTTCCCGATTATCCTGTCACCAAATATAGAACCATCTGCATTTTCAATATTACTTAGGGTGTCAGTACCACCCAAACCATCATTAGCAATTCCAGCGGCTAAGTCAACTACAACACCTGCTGTACTCAAGGAATAACTAACCCGGTCAATTCCACTGCCTCCATCAATAGTGTCATTGCCAGCACCACCGTCAAGAATATCATCGCCAGCAGCACCGTTAAGATTATCATTGCCAGCACTACCGATTAAAACGTTATTTGAATTATCCCCAATGAGGGTATCATCGAAAATCGAACCCAAAACTTGTTCAATGCTAATTAAAGTATCGGTACCGCCGATTCCATCGTTTGCCGTACCCGTACCAGCAACTAAGTCAACGGTAACTGCTGACAAACTAGAGGAATAATCTGCTCTATCAAAACCATTGCCACCGCTAAGGGTATCGTCGCTGGCACCACCTGCGAGCGTATCATTACCATCACTGCCTTCTAAACTATCGTCCCCGGAGCCACCACTTAGATAGTTATTTGCTGAATCACCAATCAGGGTATCGTTGTAATCGGAACCTTCTATTTCTTCAATGCTAACTAAAGTATCAGTACCGCCGAATCCATCATTTGCCGTACCAGCTACCAAATCAACTACAACACCGGCATTATTAGTACCAACTGGGCTACTTGAATAGTCTACTCGATCGCTACCCGTTCCCCCATCAAGGGTGTCATTTCCAGCACCACCTGTTAAAGTATCGTTACCATTTCCACCGTTGAGCAGGTTGGCACCCGTATTACCAGTCAAATTATCATTGAAATTAGAACCAACAACATTTTCAATATTGGTAATGAAATCTGTATCGTCAAATCCATCTTCGCTAGCAGTACCAGCAGCTAGATTGACGGTAACATCTGCAATACTGGTGGAATAATCAAGGGTATCATTTCCAGCACCACCATTGATAGTATCGTCACCCGCTCCACCAATGAAGATGTTATCGGCTGTATTTCCAGTAATATTGTCGTTAAAACGAGAACCAATTACCTCTTCAATATTACTTAAAGTATCAGTACCGCTAAGACCATCGTTAGCTATTCCTGTCGTCAAATTAACGTTAATTCCGGCTGCACTGGATGAATAATCTACTCGATCGCTACCGTCACCGCCGTCGATACTATCATCACCAGTTCCACCTACAAACAAATTATCGGCAGCATTACCAACTATAGTATCGTTACCTCTAGAACCAAATACTTCTTCAATGCTAATTAGCAGATCGGTACCAATTTGCTGACCTGTGGCATTCTCAGTTGCTAAGTTAACGTCAACTGCTGAAGTATTAGCAGAATAATTAACGCGATCGCTTCCATCACCACCGACAATAGTATCGTCTCCAGCACCGCCAACAAAAGAGTTATCTTCTGCATTGCCAACCAAAGTGTCGTTAAAACTCGAACCAGTTACGTCTTCTATATTAATAAGTGAATCAACATTTCCGAAGCCATCAAGTGCGCCATTCTGAGCTAGATTCACCAACACCGCAGCCGTACTCGTGGAATAGTCTGCTCGGTCGGTTCCAGCACCACCGTCCATAGTATCGGCACCATCACCACCCAGAAAAGAGTTAACTCCTGCATTACCTATTAATAAGTCGTTAAAATTGGAACCAATAACTCCTTCTATATTTACTAGAGTATCGATTGCACCGAGACCATCTAAAGCACCACTATTAGGTAAATCTACAGTTACCGCACCAGTACTTGAGGAATAATCTGCTTGGTCAAAGCCAATACCTCCATTTAGGGTGTCACCACCTAAACCACCCACCAAAATATCATTTCCCGCTCCCCCGTCAAGACTATCATTTCCCCCATTACCTTCAAGGAGATTATTTCCAGTATTTCCGGTTAGAGTATCGTCAAAAGTAGAACCTCTAACGTTTTCAATCTCGACTATAGTATCTGTAGTTCCGAATCCATCGCTAGCCGTACCTGCTGCCATATCGACATTAACCCCGGCCGTACTCGAAGCATAACTAATAAGGTCAGTTCCCGTGTTGCCTCTGAGAGTATCATCACCAGCCCCCCCAACAAGAGTATCATCGCCAAGATTACCGTCTAAGGAATCGTTTCCAGCACCACCAACTAAAGTATCATCATCCCCACCACCATCGAGCCTATCGTTACCGTCGTCGCCAAATAACAGGTCATTGCGCCCGTTACCTAAAATAGTATCGTCTCCATCACCACCAAGGAGGGTATCTACGCCACCACCAGTAAAACTGCTGCCGCTAGCACCTTGGATAAAATCATCGCCGTCGCCACCTTCTACAAAGTTATTACCGCTAGTTGCAAAGATAACGTCATCTCCCGCTCCAGCAGAGATAGTATCATTACCTTGTCCTCCAAAAATAATGTCGTTACCATCCCCACCATCGAGGCTATCGTCACCTCCACCACCATCTAAGTAATCGTTTCCAAGCCCTCCTACTAACGTATCACTCCCACTATCGATACCTCCATATAAACGGTCGTTACCATCCCCACCATCTACTAAATCATTACCTCGATCGCCTCGAATAAAATCATCTCCACCCAATCCATACAGGCTATCATTGCCACTACCCCCAAAAATTTGGTCGGCAAATTGCGTACTTCTGCGTCGTATTGGGGAAGAACCATCAACTAAATCATTCCCTCTAGTTCCTCGAATGAAAGCCATAAATATTTATCTCCTAAGTATTAAGTTTTTGACTAATTAAATGTACGAACTTCTAAAAAAAGATTTTCTTATTGCGACTTAACGAAACTTTCTCAAAGTTTTGAAATGTTACGCAATTGATAATGTAGATTGATTGCGTCTAACTACCGATCGAAAGAACTTACTAATTTGGTATTGGTCAAATTGTATTACGTATTAACCCTGGATTTGATAAACTTGTTGTAAGAAATTTGTTATAAATTGATGTTGATATCAATATAAAACCTCACTTCCTTCTTTAAAGGGGTGAGGTTGCGAAAATTCAGTAAGTTGTAGAAGCTGAGATTCAGCCTGAACTAACCCAGGATAACTCCCGACTATCAAGCTTCTTTTTTTGTACGCTTAAGTTTTAAAGCTTTATCATAAGCTGCCATAGCTTCACCCATCTGCCTTTGTGATTGCAGTACCATTCCTAAGTTGTGGTAAGCTTCTTCAAAATCTGGGTTTAAATGAATTGCCTTTTGATAGTAAACAGTAGCGGTTTTAGAGTCACCAACTTGTTTTCTGGCATTACCTAATTGAAAATTCAATTGAGCGTAGTAAACTTGTTTTTCGAGAGTAAGTTTACCTTGAGTATGAAGGATGTTACCTAAATTTACATCCGCTTCTCGGCAGTTGGGCTGAAACTGCAAAGCTTTTTGATAAGATGCGATCGCCTCTTTCCATTTACCTTGTTCTTCTAAGGTGTAGCCCAAATTATTGTAAATAGTGCCTGCATCCGGCCTCAGAGTAATAGCTTTTTGATAAGCTGATTCTGCTTGTGCCATTTTTCCTTGGGAGCAGCGCAGATTACCTAAAGCAAACCAAGTTTTTACGGATTTCGGTTGAAATTGCGAAGCTTGAGTCAAAAACTTTTCTGCTTCCTCAAATTTTCTTTGCTGCTGAGCAATTATTCCCAATCCATACAGCGCTTCTGAATGCTGTGGCTGTTTTTCTATAACCTGATGATATAGCTGTTCGGCTTCCTTTAAACGACGATTTTGATGATGTTGAGCCGCAAACAGGAATATTTCAGCAGTTTCTTGGGTGTCAAATCGTCTTGATTTATTAATCACTTTTAATAGAAAATCTTCGAGCGCCCTGACTGGTTTTAAATCGTCATATAATTTATATTTGTTCTCGGCAACTTGCTCGGACATATATTGCCTATACTGAAAATCTTTCCCCAAACGGACAGCAATTTGCACGTATTCTTCTTTATTAGAAGCTATCGTCTCTTCAATACCCATCATCTTTAAGATTGCCATACTATGCCGCCCCCGCATTAAATCGCCAGGTAAAGTGACAATAGGTACGTTACGAGCAACAGATTCTAAAGTTGAATTGCAACCCGACCAACCAATACTATCAAGAAAAACATCGGCGATCGCGCTGACACCAGCAAACATAGTTGGTCGCATTCGCGGTAAAAATAGGCAATAATCTTGGAAATTAAGCCCTAATTGCTCAAAGGCACGATCTAAACGCTGACGGAAGACTTCGATTACATCTTCACTTTCATGTTTAATAAATACAAATTTAGCATTGCTTAGCCCTTTAGCAATCAACGGGAAAACATCATCATGACTGGGCAAATATTTATATAATGATTGACAGCACCAGAAAAGAATTTCATCTTCTTTTAAACCAATCTCTGTTTTGTTTAGTGTTTGCGGTTCAATTGCTAAAGGTGTGTAATGAATCGAGAGATTTGGCAACCGCACTAATTTTTCTGTATAGTTTTCTTGAGCATTTTCCGATTCCATTAAATCGCTACTTAAGTAATAATCAATTGTCGGAAGTCCACTAGTTTCAGGATGACCCCAAGATGTCATTTGAATTGGCGCTAATCTCAAACATCCCAAATTAACTGTAGTTGGGTCCATGCCAAATTCTGGAAAAATCAGAATATGTAATTTATCTTCAGCTATTGTTTGACACCACCGTTCAATTGAGCGATTACCTTGAACAAATTTATCGAAGACATTTGCAGCACTTACTGTGTGTTCGTCTTTTTTAGAATTCGTATAATAGCCGAATAACTCAAATTCACTTTTATCTAGATTTTCTACCCAACCTTTGATAGGTATTTTCCAATTAGAATGACCGTAAAAAAACCTAGAAACAATACCAACACGAATTTTTTGGTTTTGCTCTAAATTAGGTAGAGGAAGAGATTTGCTATATTGCGGATAGCGACTCGACATAATTTTGCAAATCATTTTTCCATAGGTTCGCTGCAAATCTCGGTCATTTAAGCCTTGATATGTTAAATAAAAAGGTTGTAATGCTCCCACCGCTTCAACTGATTTTGCTCGTTCTTGCTTACTAGCTAATTGAAAGGTTTGAGCTAATTTTTGTAAATGACTTTTATATTGATTGCGTCGAGACTCAATTTGATCAACCGTAGAATATATAATTGGCAATTGGCTAATACATATTCCCAATTTTGCTGGAGCAAACTTTGGTGATACTTCGAGGGCTTTTTTAAATGCCCCTATAGCTGCTTCTAATTTATTCTGCTCTTTATACAAAAGTCCTAAATTATAATGAATGCCATCAATATTCGGGTCAATTTTTATCGCTTTTTTGAATGATTCTATAGCAGCATCAAATTGATTTAGTTTTTTGAGAAGATTACCTAAATTATTATAACTAGGTACTAAATCGGGTTGGATTTCTAAAGCTTTTTTGTAATAGACTACTGCTTCTCTATACTTACCTTTTTGCTGTAAAATATTTCCTAATTCGTCATAGCCATTTGCATGGTTGGGTTCAATTTTTATCGCTTGCTGGTAAGACTTGAAAGCAATATCCAACTTTCCCTGTTTTTGCAGCACATCTCCTAATTTATGATGAGCTTTTACTAAATCGGGTTGTAATGCAATAGCCTGCTGATAATACAATTCTGCTGTCTTAAAATCTTCTGCTTTTTGTCTGCCTAAACCAAACTGTAGATTTAAATTTGCGTAATAATTTCCTTGTTCAGGTGAAAGCTTGTCTTGCAGGTGCAGAGCATTTCCCAGATTCGCTTTCAATTCCACGCTGTTAGGCTGAATTTCCAATGCTTTGTTATAGCAAGCTACAGCCTTCTCTAGCTTACCCTGCTGTTGCAAAGTCCCACCCAAACAGTTATGTACTGCCACCGCTTCTGGTTGCAAAGCTAAAGCTTGTTGATAATACTCTACTGCTTCGTTTAATTTTCCTTGAGCTTGACGCAAATTACCCAACCTGAATAGCGCTTGTGCAAACTCGGGCTGGTATTCTAAAGCTGTTTTCAGCAAATTTTCTGCATCTCTATCCTTACCTTTTTCTAAAGCAAGTACACCTAAACCATATAGTGCTTCTGCTTGTTGAGGATTGCTCTCTAGAATTTTACGGTAAACCCCTTCGGCTTCTGTAAACCGTTTATTTTGATAATGTTTATCGGCTGTTTGAAGAGTTTTTGCTAAGTTTTTCATAATTTATACAACTTCTAATAGTGAGTTTAAAGTTTTTAATATCTGGGATACTTTTAAAATTTTCAAAAATAAAGCTTTTGTAAGTAAGACTATCAATATAACTATGTAACATTCGGGTAGACAGGCTTCTCTTCGAGAAGTCGCTTGCTTGCACGTCTACAAAGTCTTATCCCTACTGCCTATTCCCCACAACAAAGATGCCTTGTCATAATTACAATTTTCAATATCGAGCTACTTAGGATATAATAAAAGAATCCGAAAGCCCAATGACCAGTTGAGCCTTCGGCTATAAAAAATGTACTTGGTTTAAAAGCCAACCCGACTCGCAGCCCTCCACGGTAACTGCGAGTTTTGTTTTGATTAATAGGTTACAGAAATTGCTAAAGAGTTGGAGTGTGATTGCTTCCAATCGGTGTAAGTTAACGAGAAGGTTTCGGTTAAAGTATTGTTACCGAATGCGTTTGCACTCGATTCAGCAGTAGCCAAGTTACCTTTTACATAAACAACGGAGTTAACATCTTTGTCGATCTCAACAGTTTCATAGATGTCAATATTTACTTCAATATCTTTGCTGATATCGAAATCGAAGTCACCACCAACAACAGCATTTCCTTCAACAGCTTCTAAGTAGTTTAAGTCGGAAATAATCATTTTCGTTCTCCAGTAAATTAATTAAATGTACTCGTTTAATACCAACCCAACTCGCATCCCTCCAAGGTAACTGCGAGATTGACTCTGACAATTAGTAGGTTGCAGAGATTGCTAAGGAGTTGGAGTGTGATTGCTTCCAATCGGTGTAAGTTAGTGAGAAGGTTTCGGTTAAAGTGTTGTTTCCGAATGCGTTTGCACTCGATTCAGCAGTAGCCAAGTTACCTTTTACATAAACAACGGAGTTAACATCTTTGTCGATCTCAACAGTTTCATAGATGTCAATATTTACTTCAATATCTTTGCTGATATCGAAATCGAAGTCACCACCAACAACAGCATTTCCTTCAACAGCTTCCAAGTAGTTTAAGTCGGAAATAATCATTTTTGTTCTCCAGTAAATTAATTAAATGTACTTGCTTTAACTCCTGCTCTATCTTTTCTCTGACTAAAGGAATTGACTATAGTAAGTTTCTAATAGAGCAAGGTGTTAAAAATTTGGCATTACAAACCAATCCAACTCGCATCCCTCCACGGTAACGGCGAGATTGACTCTGACAATTAGTAGGTTGCAGAGATTGCTAAGGAGTTGGAGTGTGACTGATATTTGTCGGTATAGGTTAACGAGAAGGTTTCGGTCAATGTGTTATAACCGAATGCGTTTGCGCTCGATTCAGCAGTAGCCAAGTTGCCTTCTACATAAACAACAGAGTTAACATCTTTGTCGATATCGACGTTTTCATAGATGTCAACATTTACTTCAATATCTTTGCTGATATCGAAATCAAAGTCACCACCAACAACAGCATTTCCTTCAACAGCTTCCAAGTAGTTCAAATCGGAAATAATCATTTTTGTTCTCCAGTGAATTAATTAAATGTACTCGTTTAATACCAACCCAACTCGCATCCCTCCACGGTAACTGCGAGATTGACTCTGACAATTAGTAGGTTGCAGAGATTGCTAAGGAGTTGGAGTGTGATTGCTTGCAATCGGTGTAGGTTAGCGAGAAGGTTTCGGTCAATGTGTTATAACCGAATGCGTTTGCGCTCGATTCAGCAGTAGCCAAGTTGCCTTCTACATAAACAACAGAGTTAACATCTTTGTCGATATCGACGTTTTCATAGATGTCAACATTTACTTCAATATCTTTACTGATATCGAAATCGAAGTCACCACCAACAACAGCATTCCCTTCAACAGATTCTAAATAGTTTAAATCCGAAATAATCATTTTTTGCTCCCGATAAATAATCGTTTTTAAGAATGTTTTTGTAAGCGCTTTGTTCTGGTTGCTTACATTTATAATATATACTTACGTATTTTTAAAGTCAACGCTTTTTTCTACTCTTTATATAAATAAAATATGTTTTAGAATTGTTAATTACTTGATAGGAAGAGCAAACAAAACAGCATAAAACGGACAAAAAGCTACTTTGTCTATCTTATGCTGCTTTATTATTATTTATTAGTTCGGCTTATTAAAAGCTGATTTTTGAATTTAATTACTCGCTTTTAATTGAAAAATAAATTGTTAAATTACCTATTAAGCATAATTTTTTACTTCTTCTTGCAATTTAATATTATCCAAATTGAATTGAGCTTTTTGTATTAAAGGAACAGTCTTTGCCTTTAACCAATCAGTAAATAATTCATCAATAATTTTTTGACGTAAATCTTCTTCTAATTCAGGTTGAATAATTTCTTCAACCCAAATTAAATAGATACCTTTTGGTGACGTAATTGGCTTGATAATATGAAGCGGAGTTGCAGCAAATACAGCTGCTGCAACTTCTGGGCGAAAATCTTCGCGATGTCGGACTCCTTGATAGCCACCTGCACGGCGAAGTTCGGGATCTTGAATATATAAACGAGCGATTTCTGAGAATGTTATTTCACCCTCTTCAAACGCATAAAATAACTCTAATGCTAAGTCCCTATCTTCTAAGATGACTTCATAAGTGACAGCAGCTTCATAATTGATTCGGTTTTCGTAAAAGAATTTTTCAATTTGAGGCGCGAATAAATGATTGGCTAGTTTCTTGGAAATCAGGCTGTTACGAACTAATTCCTCAAAGTTTTGTACTGATAAATGGTTTCTGTTTAGCCAACCCCAAGTATCTTTGGCTGTAGCAAGCTTCTTGTCTAAGCGAAGTTTATCTCCTTCCTGCTGTAATTCTGCCTCTGTTACCTCAATTCGGGCTTCTGAGGCAGCTTGATTAATTACTGTTTGAGTTGCGATCGCCTCTACAATGTCAGGAATCTGACAAGATAACTTTAGCTGATGAATAATCTCTGTAGTTGAAATGTTTAATTGTTCGCCCATAATGCTATTCTTCTGTAAAACATTTTTTAAATTTAACTTCTTGCAACGAGCAAGAAACCGGGTTTCCAAAGGCTCATTGAGTATAGTGCAAGAACTCAGTTTTATAAAACTTATACCAATTCCAAAAACGTTGGCGGCAGATATCCCAGCCTTGCTACGCGCAGCTTGTCCAAAGTATTAGGTAGAATTGGAGAAAGATTTTGGTTTTGTCCGTATATCGCATTCATTTTTTCTGCACAGTATTACGCAATCGAAACAATAAATTAAGTATTAATAATTATTTAGACGTGAGAATTTGCCCAAGCTCTTTTCCATAAGGTGGCTCGTATAAGTCCTGTCTAATCTTTTTAAACAAACTCTGATATGGAGTTTTTATGCTTAGATGTTAATTAAAGCTTAATTTGAAGATATAGTCTAGGTAGCAATGGTTCTAAAAATGGTTTTATCTGATGCTGAGATAAGTGATAATTCTGTATCAATTTTTTCTGCTAATTTGTAAGCCATTGATGGAGGATTTCGGTAGTTACTGGCAGTTTTCCTAAATCCCCATCGTCTGGCTTCAACTTCGGAAACTCCGAACTCTTCAGCTAATTTGCGGTAACTCCAGCCATGTTTTCTCATTAGTTCGATTGGATGCATAACTTTTCTCCTGATGTACTATTTTCTCAAGCGTGAGTTGATATGTAGTAAATATGGTTATTAATTGGGGTTGCACTTATAATCTTGAAATTATACGCAAGCCCTAAAACTCGGTATAGCTTGAAACTTTGTCCGAATTTAAGATTCATTCAATTTTGGATTATCATCTTCTTAAAAGAAAAATAAATCCAGATTCACCGGCAACCTAGACTTATGATCTGTCTTTCTGCATTTTTTTAAATGGATCTAAAACAAAATCAATTATCCGACGTTGACGAATAATCACCTCTGCATCAGCTGTTTGTCCGGGGTTTAAAGTAATACGCTTTTCGCCATTGTCTACGTATTGCTTATCCAGGGAGATTTCTAGCTCAAAACTTTCACTGTTTCCTTGGGCTGTTGGCTGTACTTTCGAGTCGGGAGATACCCAAGCAACTTTCCCTTCCACAATCCCGTATTCTTGATAAGGATAAGCATCAAATTTGACTTTAACTGGCATTCCTACTTTTAAGAAACCACTATCTTGTATTGGCATACTCGCTTTGAGAACAACGCCAGTATTCTTGGGAGCAATTTGTGCTATTCTTTGACCGGGCTGTAGAACTTCTCCAGGTTTGCTAACTGGTAACTCAAAAATTATCCCGTCAATTGGCGATCGCACTATTCTTTGCTGTAACTGTAGCTTTAAGGATGCAATTTGACTGCGTGTTTGAGCTATTTGAGATTCAGTCGCTAAAATTTTGCTGCTGGTATCTTTGAGTTGTTCTTGAGTTCGCAAAATTGAGAGTTTGGCTGTTTTTAACAAAGTTTGATAGCTGTTTTGTTGTTCTTTTAATCTCAGCTTGGCTTGCTCGATGTCAGCAGAAAGTTGATTCATTGTTGCCTGATAGCGGCTTGTTTCTTCGGCTAGACGTAATTGTGCTTGTTTTCCATCAGATAAACTTCTGTCATATAGTCGTTTACTTTCTTGTTGCTCTTTTCTTAGACGATCGACTTGATTTTCAGAAACCGCTCCATCCTTGACTAATCGGCTGAAGCGGCTAACTCTTTTGGTATCTATAGTTAAACGGTTTTGAGCGAACTGTTGCTCGTTACTATTTGCTTTAATCTGCTGTTGTACTTGATTGAGTAAAGCTTGTTTTTCTAATTTCTGTAGCCGGTAAGCACTCTGTTTCGCATCCAGATTTTGGCTTGCTTGCTGTACTTGAGCCGTTTTTTCCAAGGCTTGAGATTGATTTTGTTCTTCCTGAATGCTTATTGTTGATAATAGTTGATTTTTCAGTATATCTAATTGTGCTTTTTGGTTTTCCAATCCAGAAAGCTTTGCTTGAGTCTGCTGTAAATCCGTTTCTAAAATATCGGAGTCGAGTTCTAAAAGAATTTGCCCGGATTTTACCGTATCGCCTTCCTTAACTGTAACAGCTTTGACACTTCCGCCAGTTCTGGTATCCAGTTTTCTTGTTGCACCTTTCGGTTCGATACGTCCTTTAGCACTTCCCGTTTCATCTATTTTCGAGAAAGTAGCCCAAGGTAAAGCCAGGAATATAAAGCCTAACAAAACGTATAATACACCCCTCGTCCATAGCTTGGGTAAACTATCTAAAAGTTCTTCTGTGGCATAGTGCAAATCGCCTCCCGTATCCGAAGTTGCACTTGATTGCGATTTTTGATCGGTATATTCCGCGTCTGTTTTCGGATTTTGATTGCTGTTTTGACTCTTGTTATATTCTTCTTCAACAAATGCTGCTGAGCTATCTGGTGATACATATGTCATAGTTTTAACTCCTGATTTGTAAACAAGGAAACGGGAGAGGGGGGATGGGGAGGTCAAAGGTTATATGTAAGAATTAAGAAGATATAAGTCCCGTTATTTAAGATATTTGCTCATTACCCACTACCTATTACCCATTACCAATGCCCAATCCCCAACTTTAAGCAGTTTGCGACAACTGCTGTTGATTAAGGTAAAAATAATGACCTTTTTTGTCTATTAATTCTTGATGATTTCCGCTTTCCACCAATACACCTTTGTCCATCACCAAAATCAAGTCTGCGTTGCGTACTGTCGATAAACGGTGAGCAATAATTACGCTTGTTCTACCTTTGAGAATCGTTTTCAGATTGTTTTGAATGATACGCTCTGATTCCGTGTCCAGATGACTGGTAGCTTCATCAAACAGTAACAAGCGGGGATTACCCAGTAAAGCACGGGCGATCGCCAGGCGTTGCCGCTGTCCTCCAGAGAGCAATCCACCACCTTCACCGATTTGGGTTTCATAGCTTAGCGGTAGTTGTTGGATAAAATCATCTGCCCCGGCTAATTGTGCGGCTTGGATAACGTCATCAATAGTTGCTTCTGGGTGAGCAATGGCAATGTTTTCGCGGATAGTACCACCGAATAAAAAGGTGTCTTGATCTACAACACCGACTTGAGAACGCAGCGAGCGTAAAGCAATCCCATTTACATCCTGACCATCAATTAATACTTTGCCGTCTGTGGGTGGATATAACCCTAAAATCAATTTAGAAAGAGTTGTTTTTCCCGAACCACTGCGGCCTACTAAAGCTACCATTTGTTCGGGTTTGATTTCTAAGTTGATATTTTCGAGTATATTACTCTTACTTTCAGGGTGATAGCGGAAGGTAACATTATCAAAGCGAATGTGACCGTTTAGTCTCTCCAGAATTTTGCGGGGCTTATTATGCAAGTCTTCTTCGGGTTCTGCCTCTAGGACATCATTAAGACGTTCGGTGGAAATAACAATTTCCTGAAATTGATTCCACAGTTGAGAAAATCTCTGGAAAGGGGCCTAAGACGTTACCCACCAACATATTAAAAGCAACTAACTGACCGACGCTAAGTTCTCCTTGAATTACCTGCCACGCTCCAAACCACATTAAACCCGTACTTGTGAAGGTTTGAATTCCACTAGTAAGCATGGTAAGGCGAATCCCAATCAGCTTAGCTTTAAATGATTTTTTTACCCGATTGTTTAATAGTTCCTCCCATTTCCAACGTACAGACTGTTCAATTGCCAGCGATCGCACCGTGCGAATTCCCGTCAAAGATTCGATAATATAGCTGTTTTCCTCGGCTCCGGCATTAAAAATTTCTCTGGAGATACGGCGTAAAATCCCCGTACTAGCCAGCGCCAGAATGAAAAATGGCGGTACTGTTATCAGCACAAATAATGTCATTTTCCAGCTATACCAAAACATCAGGGTGAGATAAACCACTAATGTCAGCATATCTAGGACAATAGACAGGGTTTGTCCGGTAAGAAAACTTTGAATTTTCTGGTTTTCTTTGATGCGCGAAATAATATCCCCAACAAAACGGGATTCAAAATAGGCAAGAGGCAACCCAAAGGTATGCTTAATAAAGCCTACTAGTAAAGAGACACTGATACGGTTAGCAGTATGAGCGAGCAGGTACGATCGCACTCCGTTCATGGCAATATTGAATAACCCAAAAACGATCATTCCCAAACCAACCGCATTTAAAGTGGCAATGCTGCGCTGTACCAATACTCTATCTAGTAACAATTGGGTGAAAATAGGTGTTACCAGCCCAAATAGCTGCATAATCACCGAAGCGATAAAGACTTCTATAAGGACTTTGTAATGAGGTTTGACTAACTCAACAAACTTCCATAAGCCAACATCTTGATTTTCGGTATTTTTGAGCAGGGCTGTGGGTTGTAGCAATAAGGCATAGCCAGTCCAGTCTGCTGTAAATTCCTCGTGAGTCAGAGTACGCGAACCGCGAGCTGGATCGCCGACAATTACTTTTTTCTGATTAATTTCATAAACAACAATAAAGTGATTTCCCTTCCAGTGGGCGATCGCCGGTAAAGATTGTTCTGCTAATTTCTCTAAAGTAGCTTTTACCGGACGAGTTGCAAAACCTATATTTTCTGCCGCAGATGCCAAAGCACGTAAAGAAGCACCACTGCGCCCCGCATTAGTCATATCTCGCAAGCGACTAACGCTAAAATATTTGCCCCAATAACGACCAACCATTACCAAGGAAGCTGCACCGCAGTCGGAGGAGCTTTGTTGGGCATAATAAGGGTACCGCTTTGTTAACTGTCCCAACCAATGCCCCATTTTTACCTTCGGGCTGGGAAAGTAAGCACGAGATATTTTTTTATCGGGTTTTGCTTGGTTATCTCCTTTTGGAAACGGAATTATTTTATTGCTAGAGTGCAACCGTTTCTGATGAAGAATTTTTTCTAGGTGGCTGATGTTTTCGAGAAATCCGATCTTTTGGGGAAATTTTGGGGCGATCGCCATTAGTCGTAATAAATTCTGCTAATTCCGGGCAATGTTGCAGTGCTGTTTGCAAGTCTTCTTGTTTGAGAAAATAAGCAATAGTAGGTTGAACTACTTGTAAGTTATCTTGTTTTTCAAAAGAATATATCTTACCCAGCGTCAGAAGTTCGTTATCGGAATTTAATATTTCACCTCGATGTAACAGCCACAATTTAAAATCTTGTTCCCAAGGGATTTTTGCAGAGGCTTCTAATTTATACTTTTCAAATAGCGATAAAGCCTGAAGTAACCCGCTAACTTGAGATGAATATTGAGGAAATTGGGAGTTTTGCCGACATAACAGTAGTAAATCCCAAATGTCTGCTTTATCTAACAATTTTTGACGAATTTTAGGATATTTATCCATCAAAGACTGTAGAACTTCTTGTTTAAGAAAGCAAATTTTTAAATTATGCGATGCTCTACCAGCATAAGGAATAAATTGTTGCTCAAATAAAGTAGCTTCACCGAATGATTCTCCTGCTGAAAGGGTTGTAACTAGATTTTCAAAGTAGTCTAAAAGTCTAACTTTCCCGTCAAGGACAATATAAAGCCCTTTTTCAGCTTCCGTTACCTGCCAAAACAGCTTCGCAACTGGTACATCTATCGTTTCAGCCGTTTCTATACAATTTCGTAATTCCTGCTCCGAGATGTTTTCACCTAAAGCGGAAGTAATTTTTTGTTCTATATTGTCTTGTACAAACACTGTTTCACCTAAAAATATTCGTAGTTACAATTATTATTTATGAGTTTTTTTGTATTAGAAATTAAGGTAATCAAATTTAAGCAATCTAGCATAAATAGATTATTAATTTTCATTTTCGCCGCAAACAAGTGAATACGGCTAATTAAACATATAAATGATGCTTAACAAGACCTAGACTTTGATTTATAAATTCTTTCGCAGCCATAAAAATGTTTTAATCTGTTTCTTTGATAAATCATGCAGCCATACATTCACCATTTTTTGATCGATGGTGATAGTACAAATAGTTCACATAACTTTAAAAGAATTTTTTTGTAAACTAAACTTTAGGAATATTACGAAATATTATCTAGCCGTTTATTCTCTTAACTTCCAAAATAAATGGAAGTTAACTTTAATAAAAAAATCTCAAAAAGACTTTAGTCTTAGGTTAACTATAGAGAACTAATAGAAAAGCATTGACGCTCTAGCTACTTATTATTGCATTAAAATACAGATTAGTTCTTTCACTATCAGCAAAGATTCATGTATATAAAATTAGCTTGAAGTAGATTTAGATACTAAGCGGTAAATATTGATTTCATATCCGTCTAACTTTGCTTTCCTTCTTTAATTCTTAGTAAATTTGCCTACTTTATGTCAATACTTTTTTGCGGTTAAGTAAAAATCTTTATATTAGGTTTATAATGCTTGTACTAATTCTGTATGAGGCTACTGAAACGAAGTCCCTCGGGGTATCTCCTCCAGAGATGCGGCGCTAACACACTCTCCTCACCACGCACGAGGGTTGGTAACTGTTATCTAATCTTTACCCATAAATAGACATATTTACCCATATTGTCCAGATATAGTGTTAGGCGTGTAATAGGTATTTACAGTAAAGTCTGCCGTGGGGAGTATCCCCACGGCGAGCTTTACAACAAAGCGATGGTTAAAAGTTGTTGAGGCGAATCAGCAACTTTGCCTTTTATGCTAGTTGAATTTTTAAGAATTAATAATTTTAACATTTACACTATTAATGGTAGTAAGAAGGATGATATGTTTATATCTAAATAATCTAAAAATAGATAGTTTAAATTTCTAAAAGTTGAAGTCGGAAAGATTATACAATGTTACTCGGATTTAAAACAGAATTAAAATTAAATAACAATCAAAGAACTGTTTTACTTAAACATTGTGGAGTTTCTAGACATGCTTGGAATTGGGGATTAGCATTAACCCGCGCAATATTAGAAAATAATAAAATTAATCCTGATTCTAAAATAAAATTTCCAAGTGCGATTGATTTGCATAAATACTTAGTAGCTTTGGTCAAACCAGAAAATTCTTGGTACTATGAGTGTTCTAAGTCTGCACCACAATACTCTTTAAGAAATTTATCTACTGCTTGGAAAAGATGCTTCAAAAAAATCAGTGGTCAACCAAGATTTAAAAAGAAAGGTAAGAATGATTCGTTTACTTTAGAAGGAACTTGTAAGACTATAAATAGTTTTACTATTCAAGTTCCAAAGATAGGTAAATTAAAAACTTATGAAAGATTACCATCTCTAGATAAAATAAAATCTGTAACTATATCCCGTCAAGCTGATAGGTGGTTTATCAGCTTTAAGATTGATATCCAAATACAGAATAATTGTAATACAACTGTCGTAGGTGTAGATTTAGGAGTCAAATCTCTGGCTACTTTATCAACAGGTGAAGTTATAGAGGGAGCAAAATCCTATCGTAAAAATAAGACTAAATTATCTCGATTGCAGTGGTTAAATCGCAATAAAATAATTGGTTCTAAAAATTGGAGAAAAGCTCAACTGAAAATAGCTCGACTTCATAGAAGAATTTCCAATATAAGAGCATATTCTATCCATAAATTGACATCATTATTAGCCAAGAACCACGGAACGATAGTGATAGAAGATTTAAATGTATCGGGTATGATGAAAAATCATAAACTAGCCTTATCGATTTCTGATATGGGATTTTATGAAGTTAGAAGACAACTTGAATACAAATGTAAATTGTACGGTTCTAAATTAGTTGTAGTAGATAGATGGTTCCCATCATCTAAAGCTTGTTCTAATTGTGGTCATAAAAAGGAAGTACTCTCTCTAAGTGAAAGACTGTTTGATTGTGAGAACTGTAATTTTACGATTGACCGCGATTTAAACGCTGCAATCAATTTATGTAAGGCCGGAGGCGGAGCGTCTCCGGCTCCGCTGTCAGTTAGACAGTTTCAGCCTGTGGATGGGAAGTAGCCGACTACCCCAGTTTGAAGCAGGAAGTAAACGCCAAAATGATATATGTCTAGATTTGTCTATTTATAGGTAGTTTTGGGTAAGTTTTATGTAACGGTGATTCACTGGCTGCGCTAGCTAAATCAAGCGCATTTTGATAAATAAATCGTAGTAGATCGTGACTTTATTAAAGGGTTCGTAGTAATAAGTGACTTATTACCCGAATTTGGGACTAAAGTCCTCACTACGAACCTTGATTTCCCGGCAATTCTAAGTTGTTCGAGTACTAATCAACTAAAGAAACCTGAAGAACTAGTAAGTTCAAAGTTGTAGTATATGTAGTCAAATTCAACATCTAACCATTGTTGAAACATATTATCAAGAATTTCTTGATATCGGTTGGGCGTTAATTCTGCGGGTATATAGTCTTCAACTATAAATAAATGATACCCATTTTCAGTTTTGATCGGACCAACCAATTGTTTCGGAGATGCGCTAAATACTAGAGGTGCTATTTCTGGCATGACAGCCCATCGATAAACTTTTCCCTCGTACCCGCATTTATATCTACGATTTTCATCAATATCGTGAAGACGAGCTGCTTGATAAAAGCTGATTTCACCTTCTTCAATCTGATAATACAATTCTTGAGCTAGTTTGTCGTCGTCTACAATAAATTGGTATAAAACAACTTGTTCAAATTTTGAGCGGTTTTTAATGAAAAACTGTTCTACTTCCTTACCAAATAGTGTCATAGATAGCTTTTGTTTGAGCAAAAGGTTGCGAATCCCAACTTCCCAATCTAACGGAGTCAGCATTTGCTGTTCTAACCATTTAACTGTGTCGCTAGCTTTTTCTAAACGTTTGTCTCTACGCTGACGGTTTGCTTCAATCTCAATTTCTTCTGTAGTAACATTTATACCTTTTTGAAGTGCAGTTTTTTCAATAATTCTTTGATATAGAACCGCTATACATATTTCTTTTAACTTTATTTCCGTTTTGAGGAAGTTAATAATTTCATCAGGCTCCATAACTATTTTTAATTGGTTATTCATAGGTAAATTTTAGGAAAATAAATTGTCATGGCATAAAATTAGAAAAGGAAAAAGTATTCGCTTTATAGTCTTGTGCTTACTGAAATATATTTATTTCAATATTTAAGTAAAATCACTATGGCATCTGAATATTTTTATGAATATGAATATTGATTTGAGTTACAGTAGATTCTATAATCAAAAATAAGTAGATTACCTTATAATTACTGCAAATCCTGTATTAGATGCTTCATTTTATCAAATATCTTCTATAACAATTTATTAATTGCCCCGATCAATACCTCCTCTCAAGTTTGTATCTTAAAATAAAAAAATATCAATTGTAGAAAATACTGAAAATGTTTTGGATGTATATAACAATAAATAATTGAAAGCTGGTCATATACAGCATTTTGCAGATGAATGAGGTACAAAGTTATATTCTAAAAGTCTTGTGGGATGGGCATCCCTGCCCGTCTGAATGTACTTCACCAAAGTCAAATATGCTGTATCTACTGGAGTACTTATGCCTTCATTAATTGAATATTTTGTTTGGATAGGAAATAGGTTTGGGGGAACAGGGAACCGTTATATAACAGAGTAATAATTATATAAATAATGCGAGCTTAACTAAGTAAGTCGGCAAAAATAAACCAAAGTATATTACATAATGTAAATTAGCTTCTCTTCAAGAACTCGCTTGCGCGTATAGAAAGCCTTGTTCCTACTCCCTATTCCCTTGTCCTAATTACTATTTTCAATACCAACCTACTTACTTAATAAGCAAAAAAAACTGGAAGCTAGTTATTTTTCTTAGCTTCCAGGAAGTGAGAGTATAAATTATTAGTACATTTCAGGACGATAATCCGCTTAAAAACCTGGGATCGGTATATTTAACTTTAGGTGCGGTTTATCATTAATATTAGCGATATTTTTTTAATCGTTACTTATTCTATTTTCGCTAAGCTAATAATTTTCATTTTTATTAGCTCTAGTTGAAGAAAGTTTTAGAGTAGCTTTTATGTTTATTAGGGGGAGGTAAAAGCTTAAATAAACTAAATTGGGAAAATTCACCGCTCTAGTTTATTTGTTTGAACTTCCTTGAAAAAAGAACCACCATTAGCAACGATCAAATATAGATATTAGCCAATAAGTTATATGCCCCATTTTTAGATTGCCTGCTCAATCAAATCAATACTGTTATTTTAATAATTAATCATAGTCTTTTACCTCGCGAATAAACTTCTCACTCAACCACCTTTATTGTTGCTATTTATAATTTAATGTATAAAAGATAATTCTATTTGCCACTTTGGCATATTTATTTCAAAGTAATGATGAATAAATGTATAATTATTTGATTCAACATATATATATGTGACAGATATTTTTCTAAATATCATCATTTCAAAACTTAACAAATTCTCTGAAACAAAACCGAAGTTCTTGTTTCTTACAAATCTTAAATAAGCTATCGCTAAATATCATCATAAACAGGTTGACGACCTGGACTAATAGTTTAAGGTTATACCGTACAAAGGGATGTTACAACCTTGCTACAAAAGGCTGGAATGTTTTTTATATAAGGGTTATCGGTAAAAAAAGTCGCAGCATTTATTAACAACCTCTTCTACGACAATTTAATGCTGCATAAAAAGTAAGGAAGAAGCACAATTTATTAACTTGTTGCCACGGCTGGCGATCGAGGTAAAACGATTACTGTGCCGTGTAACTAAATTTTTTTTAATAGGATCTTTTCCTGTATTCCCTATTCCCTCTTCTACGACTATTTAATTGACATAACAAGTACAAAAGAAGGACCTTGTTTTATTGATATCTTGATATTTATTGTTTAAATTATCAAATATAAATGCTATAATATAGAACCTACAAAAGAAATATTAATTAAAACTACAGGAATTTTATGGAGTAAAACACATCGCTTTTGTAGACATTAGATCGATAACATTAAAACCTGTCATGGTAGATACAAAAAATTCTGACAGGAGTAAATAACACTTGGGAATAACGATAATCTTTTCCCAAAATTTACTGATAATTAATTAAAGTCACAAAAATGCAGAGAAAAATTTCGGTTTTCTTCTACCTTCAAATCGGGTTTTATTGATTGATACTCCCGGATTTGGGTTTCTAACCATTTGTCATGATTTGCACCGCCACGAATTTCTGTCTTCTGTTTGCCAACAACTTCAAGATAAGCCAAGTCTTTGATTTTATTTAAACAACTTGGTGACACATTGCTATCTTTTCTTCGGTTAGAACTTTGCTTGGCTATTTTTATATTTTCATTGTGCTGCGGTTTGGATTTCTTCGGAGAATGTTCTTTTATCAATCTGTTGTAAGTACGATAGGGAATGTAATGTAGAGGATTGTAGCCAGCAAAACGAAGCATTAAAACACAAGCCCAAGAATACTTCCCTGCTAGAATTGCTTCAACTACTTGGTCGAATTGTTCCGAATGTATTGTCTTATCTAAACTGCCACTAATGCCTATTGGATCTTGATTCATGGTGTTGGTTATCTAGAATAATTTAGATTAGCCTTGTTACGTTTATTTGTCTGAGATAATCGGAAACTGTTTTGAGTGATTAAAGGAGCATCCTAACTGCATGGTGGTGACTTATAATGAATGCATCAACTGTGTTATTTATTTTTAATAAGACAGTTTGCTTGTTATTAGCCATGTAATTAATTACTTTTTGCCCTCCCATAGCAATTCCACTTGATAACCCTCAAATAATTCTTTTGCAGTTTTCGTCTCTTCGTAGGTATAAACGACTTGCTCACACATGAACTCACAGTCTCTATAGTTTAGAAATGTAAGTAGGGTTTGAACTTTTTCTTCTTGATTGAAAATAGTTAAAAGCCAGTATCTCAAATTGATTGGTAACACAACCGGTTCAGCATAGAAAGCTGTTTTATCTTTGGCTGGTGTTACAGCTTGGTGAAGCACTTCAGACTTTATACCATTGGGGACTTTTGCTAAGTACAATTGTGCTTCTCTCAAAAGCTTGGGAACATTTCTTATTTCTCTTATTCTTGCTCCCATCGCAAAAATCATCACAGAAGTGATATTAACCGATAAGAATAAAAAATATTGTACCTCCCGAAGCTTATTTAATAATTCCCGTAATAACAAATTCTCAAATCGTATATTCCGGGAAGCCGCCTTCAGCTTAAATAAGCTATAGCCTTCGTTTATATTTAGCGTGTTTAGAAAAGCGAAAATGATTGATGCACAACTCATCCCGCAGATTATTTTCTGGGGAGATAAACTTTCATTGGGATGTAAACTATACTGATTCATCCCTAAAATGCCTTCCGGGCATATATTTTCAACTGCATTGAAACCTGACGATCCTTTTCATTAATTGAACCTTTGACCAAAAATCCGACTTTCCTTTTCGAGGAAGGGATGCTTGTGAATGCCAAAATAAATAAATTTCAGTAATAGTAAGTTGGCAAGAGTACTACCATGCTTCAAAATTTACCTAGATAAATGTAAGATGACTGGTAATAAAAAATCTGCGCTTAGCATTCGGTAGAAGCAATTTAGCCTTTTTCTAATCTCCTAAACTTCTAATTCAATTACTTGACCCTGATAAAAATTTGTATAATTAGAAACTGTTTTAATCTAGGAGCTTTTATGTGAAATCTCTTATTTTTAGTATAGCAAACAAAATTTCTTCATCTTTAATCGTTGATAACAACATTAGTACTTATACTATTTTTTGTCTTAAATGTCATCTGTCTTCTATAACGGTTTCTTACATTCAATCTACTTAATATAATTATACGAATACTTAAGTATTGTGCAACTTTAAATTTTGTCCTTTATTAATTATTTAATGAGGGGTTTGACCCCCTATTATTCATCTTTCTTATGACTGCAATTGATAATACCTTTAAAAGTATTTTACTCTAATCTTTATATATCATGCATCTAAAATAAGAGAATATACATAGCATTGTAGACTCTACAAACTATTTACTTGAGTAAATAATTCTAAAGCTAGGTACAAGCTATTGTATTATTAATAATAAGCTTAAAGTCCTCGTATATAAAGTTTTTACATTTATGAATACTGTCCAAAGTTTTTTAAAATTATGATGAAGTTGATTTTGCGTGGTGGGAGAATAATGGGATAAACAGTTGCAACAGATACAGTATTTTGGTATTATAAATAAGCTTGAATAATAAGTTTTCATATAGCATGATAAAAATCACCTAATGAAAGCATAAACATCATGTAGGTAGATTTGTAAAATTAAGCCAAATTCATCTATTTATAGACAAACTATATTTTCACTGACTAATTCATCAGTATTCCATTGTGCAAATATTTTGCATTAATTATTCACAGTAAATAATTTATCTTGGTGAGATTACATATCCAGTTGCTGCTGTATTAAGCTTGGGTAAATCTTACTTTTTGTCATTAACTCTTCATGAGTACCTTGGTCTGCTAAAACACCTCGGTCAAGAACTAAAATAGTGTCGGCATTTTTGATGCTAATAAGATTAGCAGTAACAATAAAAGTAGTGCGGAGCGTTTGTGCAGTATCAATAGAAGCATGATTAAAGCGAGCTAATTTTTGTTGAAACTGATACTCCGAAAGCGAATCAACAGAACTACTAGCTTCATCGACAATTAAAATACGAGGATTTTTAATTAAAGTCCTAGCAATAGCTAATTTTTGTTGCTGTTTAGCATTCAGATTTATTCCTCCTCCTACGATAGTGCTGTAACCTAAAGGCAGTGCCTGGATAAAAGCGTGCGCTCCCGCAAGCTTGGCAGCAGCTTGAGCTTGTTCGAGGCTAAATTCTTGATTGTACAAAGTGATATTTTCTAAGATTGTTCCTGAAAACAGGAAAAATTCTTGTTGTATCACACCCAATTGTCTCCTCAAAGAACTAAGAGACACTTGGGTAATGTCGTGTCCATCAATCAGAATGCGTCCGCTATCGGCATGGTACAAGCCAGTAAGCAACTTAACTAAAGCTCTTTTACCGGAATCATTGCCCCCCACAATACCGATGGTTTGTCCTGGCTTTACGCGAAAAGAAATATTTTGCAAAATATTCCCCTGTTGCGAACTCTCTTGGTTTAAGCTGCCTGATTCGTTAAAACTGACATTTTCAAAATGCACTTCACCGCGAATAGGAGGTAATGCGGTTAAAGTTCTTTGTGTTTTTTCTTCGCTCTCGGTAGCTAAAACATTATCTAGTTTTTCAACAGAAGTTAATATGTCCGGAAATTCATCCCACAGCTTTACCAATCCCAACATCGGGTTTACCGTATTACTGACAAGCATATTGAAAGCAATGAATTCACCTATAGAAATCTGAGAATCGATCGCCATCCGGGTGCCATACCATAGCACTGCCGTACTGCCGAGGTGATTAATCAAACTACTTGCGAACTGCAAACTATTAGTTAACTTTTGTCCAGACGATCGCGTCTTTATCATCTGGGTAAAATATTCTTCCCAGCGCGATCGCAAAGAGTTTTCGGCTTTCTCAGTTTTGATTGTGTTGATGCCGGTAACAATTTCTACTATTACGGAATTCTGTGCTTTAAAATCAAAAGCATATTGTCGCCCAATTTTTTTCACAAATAGACTAACCACTGCACTCAAACACATCATCGGTAGAATAAAACTCAGCACCACCAGAGTAAGCTGCCAACTGTAATAAGCCATCACCGCAAAATAGACAAGCGTCATCAACCCATCCAAAATGGTAGTTATAGCTTGACGAGTTAAAAAGCGGTGAATTTTGGAGTTTTCTTGAATTTGGTTGAGAATATCTCCGACACTGTGAGATGCAAAAAAAGATAATGGTAATTCCAGGGTACGACTCACAAAATCGCTTATTAGAGTTACATCTAAGCGGTTAGACAAATAGTCCAGAAAATGCTGGCGCAATGCAGTTAAAACAATACGTCCAAACCCGTATACGAGAAAACCGAAGGCAAAGAGATTTATCGAATCCAAATTTTTAGCCGTGGAAACTGCATCTACTACGGCTTGGGCTAGTATTGCTGGAACTACACCTAAAATGGGTAACAGTATGGAAACAACAATTATTTTTGCTAATAAAAGTCGATTATCTGCAAAAAACTTATAGAATCTTGCAAAAGAAACAAACTCACTCTTCTTGCTATAGAAATTCTCAGTAGGAGATAAAAGTAAGGCATATCCTGTAAAATTTAATTCAAATTCTTCACGAGAAACCCATCTTTTACCTATAGCTGGATCTGAGATAAATACAGATTTACTTTTAAACCGCCATACAACTATGTAGTGATTTCCCTGATAATGAGCTATCCAAGGTAATGGTTGCGACTCCAATTCATTCAAAGAAGCTCTTACTCCTAAAGCCTGATATCCCAAGCTTCGAGCCGCAACAGTTAAATCGTTGAACTCCGCACCCATAGAATTTATGTGTGCAATAGAACGTAGGGTATTTAAATTAAAGCGTTTACCCCAGTATTGACTAATCGTTGCCAGACTTGCCGCACCGCAATCTGTAGAACTTTGCTGTTGAACAAAAGGATAAATTCTAAACCAGCGTCGAAGGGGATGTTGATTATTGAATTGCAGGTGTTGAGTAATTAATTCTCGCTTGGGAGCTTCCTGCTGAAAATTTGTCGGCTCAACCTCTTCTTCCGCAACTTCATCACTGTTAAGCTCAAAGCGAGAATCATCTTCAAGAAAACTTAACTCCGGTACAATCTCCGCAACTGAATCAAAGTTTTGTTTCGGTAGATAAAATAGCGATAAATCGGTTCTAGATATAAAATCCCCTGGGATTGTATTCGGATATCCCCAGCTTTCTCCCACTAATGGCGGTCTATTTTGATCGGAAATGCTGCCTATTTCCCCACTTACAAGCCAAAAACGCCCCTCCGTTGGAGATGCTGCTGCCAAAAGAGAACCTTCATTAAGATTGATGTTGAGAAAAGAAAGAAGTAGTTTTTGCAGAGTAGGAGTATTTTGCGATAGATAGAGCTTAGCCGAACGCAATTCTGTCAGCGTCTTGAAAAAGATTAACTTTTGACGCTCTTGAGTAACTCGTGAAAAATAATCGAACAAAGCAGGGTAGCGCTGCAACCAAATATCGAGATGCTGTAAAGAAATTTGAAAAAGCATTCCACTACTAGATGCCACAGCTCGATATTCTTGATAAGTACTAGTGCAAAATGCATCATCCCCGCCAAAAAATTGATTTGGATGAAGCAATTGAATTGAAACTTCCTTTCCCAAGGATTCATCAAACCCTAACAATCGGACTTTACCTTGAGAGATCAAGTAAATAACACCACCGCTAACTCCGGAGCGCCCGACGCAATTGTACTGAGTTAGTTCATCACCTAATTCAAACTTACGATTTATCCAAGCTTCTTTAAACTCAGATGGAAAATTAGTATCACCAATAACCTGCTTCCAAAGCTGGTAAATAGCTTCGGAAGCAGTTAATGACGGAGTATTTGTTGTATCATTATCCGCTTTCTGAACTCCCAAACTTGGGTACGAGTCCATCGTTTAATCTCTAATTAAAGTAACTTTATTGACTCTAGTTAAAACTTGTAGCGGTAGTTTAAAAGAAGCTCTAAATACGATCAATATAGGCTTTTATCCTAATTGTTAACCACTTATTAGCTCTTGGCACCCGTATTAAAAATTACTAGTTATTCTTTCATTTTTATTTTATAAATAGTTAGTGGCTTTTCGTACAGTGAAAATTGAAAACAACACATTTAGCTAGCCAAACCCAATTCTTGATTATACCAGAGCATTAATTACCATTAAATGCATTCTTATTAAATTTCAGCCCCTACCGTCAATAAACATCTTATACTTTATCGAAGTTTTAATTTTACTTCAATTTGTGTTCATTGTTGCAAGTAAAATAATAATGTATGTTTGGGTACAAACTCTAATTAGTAAATAATTTACAATTAGATACTTTTAGGATTAAAACTTGTCACATAAACGGCATAATTACTAATTTTTAGACAACAAATCTTTATAAAAATCAAATTTATTGACATAAAACTTGTTCATTGCGAACATATAGTGCAATTGATTAGCTGTGGTTATAATTAGAGCTAATATCATTTGCATTTTAAAAATAAATATTTAATTTTTTTGAATAGGGAATTGGGCATGGGGAATGGGGAATTGTTAAGAGTTAGGAGTTAGGAGTGAGTAGTGAGTAGCAAGTAGTAAGTAATAAGTATTAAGGAGTTAGGAATTTTAAATTACCCGTTGTCTCCTTGTCTCCCCATCTCCCCCTCTCCCCCCTTCTCCCAAATTAATCAACCATCAAATAAATCGCCCAAATAGCCATCGCTCTGAGGTAAACGCAGGCACGGAAGGTTCCAGCAGCGGTAATGGCTTCGGGGGTACGGAACTGTAAGCCGTTGTCATAAATTTGATTTACTACAGCTTCTGTCAACTTAAATGCTTCCGATTTCTTTCCCATTTGTACTAGAAAAGCGGCGATTCCGAAGTTGATTCCCGTCCATACTTCTAAGGGATGAGTTGCATCGGGATTTTCCGGAGAACCATCGGGACGTAAACCATTAGCAGCACCAAGTTTGCCGTCGTTGAAGTTAAGGAAACAAGCATCATAAACGGTATTTAAAGCTGAAATAGCGCATTCCGGAGGTACAATATCGGGTAGCTGCAACAAACGAGCGTAGAATTGCCCGCATAATTGATCCGCCATTACGACATCAGAACCGCTTTCACTATCGAGACGATAAAATTTACCGTTCCATAGCTTTTCTTGATAAACGGGACGAGATTTTTCTAACCAAGCTTCGTAAATGGATTTTTCTGACGCTAAATTCTCGATTTGTACTTCTTTGGTTAACAAAACTTCGCTGATGGCGATCGCCGCTTCCAAGGCTGCCAACCATAACCCGCCGCAATAAGCACTCACGCCCAGCAACCGCCAATCATCAAAGGTTTGATCCGGGGCACCAGAATTCTCTGGAATCCCGTCGTTATCTTTATCAAAAGCTTTGAGATAGTTTAAAGTTTCAACAATCGCATTCCAACAATCTTCGAGAAAATCAATATCATTACTACCTGTAAAAACAAAATCCCGATACACCTGTAATACAAAATCACAACCCAAATCTTTCCACTGGTTGCAATCTTGATAGCTGGTGTAATTTGTCTTTTCCCAAACGTGTTCGTTGGGTGCGCCTAAATCGTGAGGTGTTGCACCCTTAGCTTTACGGACAGCTTCATGACTTTCTGCACCGATAGTATAGTAGTAGCCGATGACACGAGTATTTTTATCGCTATCGGGGATTGCTCGTGCAAAAGCCCGAATTACAGCTTTTTCTAATTCCGGAAACAACATTAATAAGCCGAAAGAACCGTAAAGCCGCACGTCTAAACTTTCATACCAGCGATAGTCCAAACATTCAAGTACGGCAAATTGACCGACTGGATCGCGAGGTGAAGCCGCACTCCACAAAGTACCGCCAGCAGTTAGGTCATAAAGTTCGTTAAACAAAGCCATTTTGAACCAGTCGGGCAAATCCGACCGTTCAATAATTGGTTGTTGCCAAACTTGAATTTGAGAAAGCCAATTTTGATATTCTTGGAGAGCAGTGGCAGCAATATTAAGGGCATTCTTACCATTACCGCCAAAAAAATCAGTATATCTGCGCTTATATGTAATCCCCGATACAAATTCTGTTACCGGAAAATCCCAAGCGACAGCAAAAGGTATTTCTAAAGTTTCTCCCGGTTGCAGAGTAAAACGCACGGCAATTGCTGCCCCTATTTGTTCGTTTTCAACTGCGGAAGTTTCATCATTAATATTAGCTAAAGAACCATTTTCAGCGAAGCTTTGCCAGATATCTTCACCAGTACAAGTTGGATTCCACCGATTGTGGTGAAAAATTTCTAATTTTGGATTTTTAGCAGTAGCAATACACCAAGTACCTTCACCCTCTACTGGTTCTGCGGTACCTACTTGATCTAAAACACAACCAACGTATTCAGAATTCTCGATTAACCGATTAAAATTATTTTTACTTTCACCTAAATTGGGTTGGTAATCATAAACCGGACTACCATCATCTCGCATTTCCACTTCAGGAGACTTTACAGTATTAGTAAACCACCCCACCATATTCTGCCAAGTCAGCATAATACTTATAGTAATCGGCTCCGAAGTCGGATTATTAGCATTCCAAACAAACATCGCCACCGGGTAGCTGGATTCTTGGTAATTATCAGCCCAAATCGGAGAGAATTGCTCGCAACTTAAATGTGCTTGAAAGACTTCATATATAAACCAACTGCGGGGATATAACGCATGATAGGTTCCGCTAGAATTGGCTTTAGATTTGGATTGAGGATAAAAATTCCAAGCTGACAAAGTACTATCATTACTTGGTTCTGTAGATAATGCATAAGCAACACTTTGATTTTTGCTACTTTCAAACACGCTAAACTGACAAGCGGGGATATTTTGAAATGTATGTTCCCCACCATCGATATGCCAGAAGTTAAAATCTCCCCGTGAAGAACGCCCGATACAGCCAGCACCAAAGCCACCCAGAGGCATTCCGTGCCAAGGACCGTCATCAATATTACTAGCTTTACGCACGGTATAGGGTTTATCCCAATCCAAACCAATAGCACGACTCCAAGCGCAAGTAGGAATTACCCTGTAAGACGGATTTTTCATATGTAATTTTTGCAGCATTCAGTTACGACAATGAAGTATGACAGTAAAGTGCAATTTTTCTCAAGCCCCAATTCATACCATCGAAGTTAATTGGAGATGGGGAGACAAGGGGACAAAGGGACAAAGGGACAAGGAGATCAATAACTTACTCCCTACTCCCAATCCAAAACAAAAGCATCCGTTGTCAAAATCCAAAATCTTAAAAAGTGCGTTCCAACCTAGAAATGCGTTAAAATTAAGTACCATATATACAAAGTAATCTACTACTATGCCGCCTATATGTTTAGTGATTAGCAAAAGCTATTAGTTAAATATAGTTCTCGTAATGTAAATGTAGAGGCTTGAGGCTATATTGTGTCTATACCAGTAATAGTCAGTAAACCAGAAAAGAAACAAAAATTATACTTAGTCCATACAAAGTAACAAAAAAGGAGGGTTATAGAAGTGTATATGCACGGGCAGCCCCCATTGCTGGCAACAAGTTAAAATGAGAGTCGAATCTTGGGAAGCATTATAATAAATTGCATCTCGTCAGATTTAACAAAATCTATTAACAGTGTCAGTCCTAGCCTAGATAGGATCGAGATTAAAAGTTGCTAAGTAATTAAATTATTTTTCATCCCACAATCAACCGTGGGAGTATTTAAAAAACACAGGTTAAGCTAGAGGAGAGAGTTAACCTACTTTGCCTAAATCTAGGTATGGCAAGGAGCAATACTCCCATTCCTCAAATGCCCGAATTGTCTCTAGGAAAGCATTGTCCTTACTCCATGCTGCGAATTATTAATCAGCAGGCAGACGTTATAGCAGAATTGCAACGTATCTGCGATCGCACTAATGACGAACAGGTGCTTCACAAAGAAGCGACGGTGCGAGAAGTACTCCAAGCGGTGAAGCGCCAAGGCGATAAAGCAGTATTACATTACACTGCCGAATTTGATAATCAAATCCTGAATGCTGAAGAATTACGAGTAACTAAGTCGGAATTCGATCGAGCTTACAAAAATATCTCTAAGGATTTGTTAGAAGCAATTAAATTGGCCCGCTCAAAAATAGAAGCATTTCATCGACAGCGAGTTCCTAAAAGCTGGGTCAACTTTGGTGATGATGAAGTTGTTTTGGGTAAAAGGTATACTCCCGTAGATATTGCGGGTTTATACGTACCGGGAGGTCGAGCTTCATACCCAAGTACTGTATTGATGAACGCCATTCCAGCCAAGGTGGCGGGAGTTCCACGTCGGGTGATGGTCACACCACCAGGAAGCGAAAAGGGAATCAGTCCAGCTGTATTAGTGGCAGCTAAAGAAGCTGGAATCGACGAAATTTATCGTATTGGAGGAGCGCAAGCAATTGCCGCTTTAGCTTACGGTACTCAAACTATTCCTAAAGTAAACGTTATTACCGGACCGGGAAACATTTACGTTACCTTGGCGAAAAAGTTAGTTTACGGAACAGTTGGTATTGATTCACTGGCAGGGCCAAGCGAAGTATTAATTATTGCCGATGAAACAGCAAATCCCAATCATGTTGCTGCCGACTTATTAGCCCAGGCAGAACATGACCCAATGGCAGCAGCGATATTGTTAACTACCGATGCTGCTTTGGCGAAGGATGTACAGGTCGCCTTAGAAAGACAATTAGTTGACCATCCAAGGCGGTTAAATACAGAAAAAGCTATTGCTCATTACGGTTTGGTAGTAATAGTAGAGTCGTTAGAAGTTGCCGCACAATTCTCTAACGAGTTTGCTCCAGAACATTTAGAGTTGGAAGTATCCGACCCTTGGGCGTTATTACCGAAAATTCGTCATGCTGGGGCAATCTTTTTGGGTCATTCTACCCCAGAAGCCGTGGGAGACTATTTAGCAGGTCCCAATCATACTTTACCAACTTCCGGTGCAGCTAGATATGCTTCAGCATTAGGTGTTGAAACTTTCTTAAAGCACTCTAGTATTATTCAGTATTCGCAAACAGCATTAGATAAAGTCGCTGGTGCAATAGATGTATTAGCCACTGCTGAAGGGTTAACATCCCATGCGGACTCGATAAGACGAAGAGTACAAAAAGAAGAGTGAATTAGGAGTTAGGAGTTAGGAGTTACTTGAAAATTATCTATTCTCTCTACTCCTCTCTCCCTAATTATTAATCTTGTGTTGTCTTGGCTGGGTATTCGGGCAGGATAGCATTTATTTTTTCTGCTGATTTAAAAATATGGGTTGCATCCTGTTTGTTGCGATTTAGATGTCAGTTTTTTCTTCAGTTACTTCAATATCTTGCAAAGCTGTTTCAAAGTTCATTCTTTGTTCTGCATTGCGTAAAAAATAACCGCTAATCATTGCCGATGCTAATAATTTACCCAAACTTTCACGATTAGTATTGATATTGATATTAAAGTGTTCTGGAGGCAAACTCCCTAGTAGTCCTATAATATTACGCTCTATAACCCCTAAGACTTCAGAAGATTCTGGTTTAGATAATTGGCTAACTGTTTCAGGACTTAAAGAGCTAACATATTGCCATAATAAGTTGGCACTTTGGGATTCGCCATTAAAAAAATCCGAAACTCGATTGGATGGATTACTCACGTTTTTCCTCCTTATATTTTTGATATAACAGTATAATAAGTAACTTTCATTTTGTGCGCCGTATGCTTTGCTGAAGCTCAAATCTGTCTTAGCCTTCTGCGTACATCCAATGTAACAAATTTATTGTGCATTAGAAGAAAGTTTAACCGTACTATAAGCATAGTATTTTTCTAAGAAGCTGATGGAAAAACGCTAAAGGAAAATGCCCAACTTCAGTGTTCTTTTAAGCTATTAATAAGGATACTCAATAAAAAAGAGGAAGATATTTGTTTCTTCCCCTTACTAAATCCGTTTTTAAAATTACATATAGAAAGTTTCCGCGTCTTCACCTTGTTGCTCGTTAAAGCCACTTTAAAGGGTATATGGACAAGCTAAAGTAATTTTATTTTCTTCCCCTGCCTGCCTCTACCCAGTGGTATTAACTTGAACTCAAACGAGTGACGAGTACTGAAGCTAAGCTTGTTAGCTAGCCAAATATTCATTCATATCACCTTTGGACTTGCGGAGCTTATTTAAAGCTTCTCGCTCAATTTGACGCACTCGTTCCCGACTAATATTAAGCTGCTCGCCTATTTTCACAAGCGTCATTGCTTTTCCATCATTTAAACCAAAGCGCAAAGTAATAACTTGCTGCTGCTGGGGTGTCAGATCGGCTATCAAAGACTCCAATTCATATGACAATGAAGATTGCATGACAAAATCTTCTGGAGAAGCGCCGGGATCTTCCAACATTTCTCCAAGCTCGGTATCGTAATTGTCCCCCAAACGCAAATCTAATGATAATGGAACGCGAGCTTTTTCTAAATACTCTCGCACCTGCTTGGGAGTCAAATCCAATTCTTGTGCCAATTCCGAGACTGTCGCAGCACGCCCATATTTTTGTGATAATTGACGTTGTGCTTTCTTAATTTTATTCAGTTTTTCTGTAATGTGAATTGGTAGACGAATTGTACGACCTTTTTCTGCAATCGCGCGAGTAATAGCTTGACGAATCCACCAATAAGCATAGGTAGAAAACCTATAACCCTTACTGGGGTCAAACTTTTCTACACCGCGCTGCATTCCGATACTACCTTCTTGAATTAGATCGAGTAGATCGACATTACGTTTAATATATTTTTTAGCAACCGAAACTACAAGTCGCAAGTTGGCTTCTACCATTTTGCGTTTAGCAACTTCGCCTTTCTCTATAGTTTCTTCTAACTCTTGGGGTTTTAACTTCGCACGCTCTGCCCATTCATCCAACGTCGGCTGACGTTTTAATTCGGTCGTTAGAGATTGTTTCACCGATTGCAAAGCTGTTGCAAGATGCACCTGCTTGCCGAGCAAAATCTCCTCCTCGTGAGTTAAAAGTGGTACGCGACCAATCTCACGCAGATAAGTCCGCACGAGGTCTTTAGGTGTCTGAACGGTCTTCATAGCGCTAGGCATAAAGGGTAATGAAAATAAGTATTGACGGTAAATTTACAATTAGGTAGACGCATAAACCGGGTATACCTTAAAAAAGTAGAGAACCCAGATCCATTAAAGTGCTATTAAGGCACCTTAGAAACTCGGCATAAGAGTAATTTTAAATTTGATTATTAATTGCTAATATTTGCAGTTTGTAACCCTGCCTCACAAGTACCTACAGTTAGATATAAGGTAACTAATTAAACATTTCCTCAATTCTTTATATTGTAAATAATTGTAACATTTATGAAAACTTTCAGACAACCATTAAATTCTTTTCTCTATTGTCGCCTGTATTACTGGTAAATAAACTTAAATTTTTCCTAAAGAATATCTTCGGAAATTTAAAATTAGAAAGTTTTTTCTTAATTTAAGCTACACAATCAAGTATAAAAATGGTAACTATTAGTTTTTCAATTTGTTCATTTTAATAAGGCATGGGGGATAGCTCACGGAGTTAGGAGTAGTTAGGGTTAAAGGTTAAAGGTTAAAGGTTAAGGGTTAAAGGTTAAAATTCCCTTGTCCCCTTGTCCCCTTGTCCCCTTGTCTCCCCATCTCCTCATCCCCCATCCCCTTACCGGACTAAACAGTAATCCTGAATCAGCTTCACATCCAAATTGGTATTTTGCAAAGAACGAATGGCGGCAAGGGTTGCTTTTGCACCGGCAATTGTGGTTAGCATGGGTATTTTGTAAGATAATGCCGTGCGTCGAATTAATCTACCATCGCTTTGGGCTTCTTGACCTGAAGGGGTGTTAATAATTAGTTGTATTTGACGATTTTTTATGGCATCGATAACATGGGGACGACCTTCATGTAGTTTGAGTACTTGCTCTACATTTAACCCATTTTCTTTAAGTACTCGCTGGGTACCGCTTGTTGCCATTACAGAAAATCCCAATTGAATAAATTCTTTGACTACGGGAATCGCAGCAGCTTTATCGCGGTCGTTCATAGATACAAACACCGTACCGCTTAAAGGTAAATGCTCTCCTGCACCCATTTCGGCTTTTGCATATGCCCTGCCAAAGTCACTATCTATGCCCATTACTTCGCCAGTCGAACGCATTTCAGGCCCTAGAATGGTGTCGGTGCCTGGGAATTTATTGAACGGCAATACTGCTTCTTTAACGGCAATGTGAGATGGTATGACTTCTTGAGTAAATCCAAGTTCTTCCAAAGTCTTGCCCGACATAGCCAAGGATGCTAGTTTGGCGATCGGTACGCCTGTTGCTTTGGAAACGAAGGGTACGGTACGAGAAGCGCGGGGATTGGCTTCTAAAATGTAAACTTGAGGAGAATAAGTTTGAACGCCTACGATAGCAAATTGGACGTTCATTAATCCGACAACTTTTAAAGCTTGGGCCAACTTAATAGTAGAAGTACGAATTTCTTGGAGAATTGCTTGAGGTAAGGAAATTGTGGGTAGCGCACAAGCCGAGTCTCCCGAGTGAATTCCTGCTTGTTCAATATGTTCCATAATGCCGCCAATTACGACTTTACCCGTGCTATCGGCAATCGCATCTACATCTACTTCTGTAGCGTTTTCCAAAAACTTATCTACTAATATGGGATGTTCTGGTTCTACCTGTACGGCAAAAGTCATATACCGTTCTAATTCGGCATCCGAGTAAACGATTTCCATTGCTCTTCCACCCAGCACGTAACTAGGACGCACTACTACTGGATAACCAATGCGTTTAGCTACTATCATTGCATCTTCGTAAGTTCTAGCAATTCCGTTAGGCGGTTGGGTTATATTCAGTTCCTGAAGAATTTTTTCAAATTTTTCCCTGTCTTCAGCAGCGTCGATGGAATCAGGAGAAGTTCCCCAAATTTTTGTTTGTGGACTTGAGGTTTGTAAATATTTTTGCAAAGGTAAAGCTAATTTTAAAGGTGTTTGTCCTCCAAATTGCACGATTATCCCTACCGGATTCTCAGCTTCAATGATATTAAGGACATCTTCTAAGGTTAGCGGTTCAAAATAAAGGCGATCGCTGGTGTCATAATCCGTAGAAACTGTTTCTGGATTTGAGTTGACCATTATCGTCTCGTAACCCGCATCCTTGAGAGCGTAAGCAGCGTGACAGCAACAATAGTCAAATTCAATTCCCTGTCCGATACGGTTGGGGCCTCCACCTAAAATCATTACCTTGGGTTTGTCGCTTGGTATTACTTCGCTTTCTTCTTCGTAAGTAGAGTAATGGTAGGGAGTAAATGCTTCAAATTCAGCCGCACAAGTATCTACTGTTTTATAAACTGGAATAACTTCTAATTGCTTGCGTTTTTCTCGAACTGCATCTTCGGTGGTTTTGGTTGCAAAAGCAATTTGTTTGTCGCTAAAACCATATTGCTTAATTTCATATAACTGTTCTTTTGTCAATTCTGTTAAAGGAGTTCGCTTGATGAATTTTTCAACCTCCAGCAATTGCTGCATCTTGTCTAAAAACCAATGGTCAATTCCAGTCAGTTCGTAGATTTCGTCAATGCTAATTTTTAACTGCATCGCGTGACGCACGGCGTAAATCCGCTCTGGATTTGGGGTTCGTAATTGAGCGCGGATTTGTTCTCCAGAAGGTAATTTTTCATGGCGATCGCAACCCCAGCCAGCCCGTCCGGTTTCTAGAGAACGCAAGGCTTTTTGGAAGGATTCGTTAAAAGTACGACCGATTGCCATTGCTTCCCCTACGGACTTCATTTGAGTTGTCAGTACCGAGGAAGAACCGGGAAATTTTTCAAAAGCAAAGCGAGGAACTTTGGTGACAACGTAATCAATAGTTGGTTCAAAGGATGCAGGAGTTTCCTTTGTAATATCGTTTTTAATTTCATCTAAGCTGTAGCCGACAGCTAACTTAGCCGCCATTTTGGCTATAGGAAAACCCGTGGCTTTACTAGCTAAAGCCGAACTACGAGAAACGCGGGGGTTCATTTCAATTACAACGACTTCCCCTGTCATGGGATTGACGGCAAATTGAATATTAGAACCGCCAGTTTCTACACCAATCTCGCGGATAATTTTAATTGCGATATCTCGCAAGCGTTGATATTCTTTATCGGTAAGCGTTTGAGCGGGAGCAACCGTAATCGAATCTCCCGTATGAATACCCATCGGGTCAATATTTTCAATCGAACAGATAATCACCACATTATCCGCCAAATCGCGCATCACTTCCAGTTCGTATTCTTTCCAACCCAACAAAGACTGATCGATAAGAATTTGCGATACAGGTGAAGCATCAATACCCGCTTGCGCCATTTCTTCAAATTCTTCTTGATTGTAAGCAATACCGCCACCAGTACCGCCCATAGTAAAACCTGGGCGAATAATTAAGGGATAGCTGCCGATATCTCTTCCTATAACTCTAGCTTCTTCCAAAGATGAAGCAGTACCGCTAGGACAAATTGCGACATCAATTCGCGCCATTGCATCGCTAAACAATTTTCTGTCTTCAGCTTTTTCAATTGCTGGTAACTTAGCTCCAATTAGTTCGACACCATACTTATCTAAAACACCATTTTTTGCCAAAGCAACAGCGATATTGAGCGCAGTTTGTCCTCCCATCGTGGGTAATAAAGCATCGGGACGTTCTTTCTCGATGACTTTTTCTACCATTTCTGGCGTTAATGGCTCAATATAAGTCCTGTCGGCAGTTTCCGGATCGGTCATAATCGTAGCTGGGTTAGAATTTACCAGCACAACTTCGTAACCTTCTTCCTGCAAAGATTTACAGGCTTGGGTTCCAGAATAATCAAACTCACAGGCTTGTCCAATAATAATTGGACCAGAACCTAATAATAAAATTTTTTGAAGGTCTTCGCGACGGGGCATAGTTGTTGCCTTTAAATACAAGAATATGAATCCCGATCATTTTAAGTTCTTTATTGACCACTTATGCTATTTATTCTCAAGGTTTGTTGTTTTCATGACGAAAATTTACGGGTAAATGCTGTTGAACCCGCTTAGAAGACAGCAATATGGTTCAGTTTAATAAAGCCGGAGAAGCGGGCAAAACCCAACAGTTCGTCAGAATTTGAAATTCTAGTACTCCGCCACATCAGTTTTGCAAGGTAATAAAAATGTAGTGGGAGCGTCTCGCTCCCTCGTGACAACCAGCGAGCTTTCCGGCTTGCACTCCCGGAAACTCCGCAGAATTATCGTGGTTGAGTACTAGGAAACCTGCTTTGTTCAAAAAGCCGGGTTTCTTTATTTTGGCAAACCATTTATACCTAAATCGAAAAATGCTGTAAATAACTAAATACCTTTAATTTAATTCAAATTAACCAAGTTACAAATTTTAGCTTTTATAAATTGAGAAATAATCTTAATTAATAACTGAATCGAAAAAATTAACTTGTATTTAGATTGATTAAATATTGATAGATAAGAATCATTCTCACTAAAAATAAAAACGTTACAAAAATATTTATAATAAATAATTAGAGTAAGAATAAGAAATTAATTTGCTATCCAATTAAAAATGACAGAGAAATAGCTATGCATCCTCTGTCATGAATTAAAATTTTAAGTTATATGAGAAACTTTCTTACTGAAGAAAGTGGAGAAATCTATTCTAAAAAGAACATTAATTACTACTTGACTGAACAAATCCCAAAGTTAAGCTGTCTTTAGCTAGGAAGTGAGATAAATGATAAGCACGTTCCTCAGTTTTGAGAAGCATTTGCTCGTACAAAAGACGTGTAGCTCTATCGCCCAAACTCTCAGCCTGAGTAGCTTGACGACGAATGACTCCAATCATTGCTTGCTCTGCTTTCAAATCGTTTTCGATCATTTGACGGCAAGAATAGATACCATCGGATTCTTGCTCAAAGCAGCATAATTCCGCTAATTTGCTGAAAGAAGCAACGGGTACACCGCCAAGTCCATTTAAGCGTTCTCCAATTTCATGGATATGTCCTTGTACTTCTCCATAGCAATCGTTAAAAAAGTCATGCAAAGAATAGAATTCCGAACCTTCTACAACAAAATGATGTTTTTGGTACTGAATGTAGAGTGCTTGAAAACTAGCTAATACAACGTTAAAACCTTCACAGACTGGTTCTGTAACGCTTTTGTCAAGTAACACAGGATTATCGTAAACCTGTCCAAAATTTTGTAATAAAGTTTGTGTGTCAGCCATTGTTCTCCTCGCTTATTATCGCTGATTAACAGTCTATTTTGCTAACTGGTTAATCTTTTATATCTTAACATCATAAAACATAATTTTTTTCTGTCAAATATTTTATATTTTGAAAGATTTTATTCAACTTTTATTTAATAATTACTAGTTACAAACCCATTTTTATACTCGTTATTGACATCTTTTTTCTAAATCGCGCCACTAATTTGTGCAAAACAGCTTTTTATCCTTCCGCATCTTAAAACTTGTATTTATCAAAACGAAGAACAATTGACGCGAACAATCTCGGCTTACTTCTGCAAATAAACCGTATAAACACATCTAATAGAAATACTTATAAATAAAACGAACTTGTGAAAAACTTATTCCAAGATAGCCAGTATTTTTCTTTTTTCAAGCCAAATTGGCAGATTCTATGGGGAGATGGGAAATGAGGGGAGTGGCGTTAGCGCAGCGAGGCGTTAGCCTTACCCGTTCACCGGAGGTGTTCCCGAAGGGTAGGGGGAGACAAGGGGACAGGGAGAAGAATTAATTACTCCTAACTTCTAACTTTTAACTCTTGATTTAAAATTTAAGTTTTTATTTTTTTTTAAAAGTTACTGAGAAATGTTTGCATCTAACATATAATTGTTAGAGAATCTGGATTGCAAAGTTAAAGCAGTGTTGTTGTAACGAATGCTGCGAGTTTATTGCACTTTGAGGGTATTTATCTTGAAATCGTTTGATTCGCGATCGCAGACAAAACACGTTGTTGAGGTGAGTTGGGCAGACCGTTGGCAAGTTTATCAGCGGTTGCAGGAGCTACACATTCCTTCTTGGTGTAGTAGTAATCAACCTTTAACAGTTGAAATTGCTAACACCGAAGCTGCTATCCAACTTTGGAGCGTTATGCGGCAGCTAAATGCCTCCCGTCAAGACTTAATCTGTAGTCTCATGGAGTGTTTGAATTATCGTCCTCGGCACCTGTAATTAATTAGATATTGTCGTTCTAATTAGAGGGTTGTCTAGATGTAAATCCTTGCAGAATAGCTACTTTGGATCAGTTGTTGTACAGGTTTAAAAATAATGGGAAAATCTCACCGTAAAGAAACGTCAGAATTTTGTCTTGAGGGACGATTTTTAGAATTTGTAATCAAAGATGGTTATAAACTCAAAGCTTTACTCATAGGTACTTCTGAAGGCGATCGCTATATCAAATTAGCAAAGCATTTAAGAGAGGCTTTTGATTTACGTCTACCACCCGGTACTTGGTTACAGATTGTGGGTGAAAAGCAATATGACACCAAAAATGGTGAAGTTAAGTTAAAAGCCGAGCGAGTTATGGCTTGTCTTAAGGAAGTGGAAAGAAAAGAAGAAGTACTTCCTGCAATTGCCGAAAAACCTAAAGAAAATAAGCAAGAAAAACCTGCTAAAAGTAATAGTATATTAGTGTGCCAAAAATCTAGTTGCATGAAGCGTGGTGGCAAAAAGCTATGTCAGGCAATAGCAGCTTCTATCAGCGAACGTGGATTAGAAGATCGAGTTGCTATTAAAGGTACCGGCTGCATGAAGAAATGTAAAGCAGGTCCTAATTTGATCATGCCAGATAAGACTCGTTACACTAAAATTCAGGCAGAACAAGTATCTACTGTTATGGACAAGCATTTTGGTCCTAGAGAGCAAGTAGAAATTCTGACATCGGAGATAGTTAACGTTAATACCATGTGAACTGGATAACATTTAATGCAAGAATTTACTAAGAAGCTTGCAAGTTATGTTTTTGATATGCCCGTAATTCTTGATAAGTATTTTCAACTGCAAAAGCTGGGTTTGTTAGGCAAACCGAGCTTTTGCAGTTTTAGTCAATGCTACCAAACATTATTAGATTTATTCTTCTTCCGCAGCAAGATTGTCAAAGCCTTTCAAGATAGCCGGATAATTTATCAAAATATCGCTACTGCTTACGATGAAATTGAAAAAATCATCGAAGAAATTTAATCAATCGCCGAATCAGAACAAATAACAACCAAAATATTAAATCAGTTGACTAATAAATTAAAAGAATTACCGCAAAAATCATTAACATATACACGTTTATTGAGAAACTTAAAAGACTATCAAAATACGATTGACATTAACCGCAATAACTAAGCTGTTGCGTATTCAATTTGTATATGAGAAGCGGGCAAGATGCCCGCACTACAATCGTTCAAATTCTTTACCTTATACAATTTAGCTGCACGTCAGCTTATCAAGAAAAACTCAGAAAAATCAGCGCTGCAACTCAAGACGAGAATTTAAGTATTCTCGAAACTTTCTACAAACAAAATTGCGAGATATTCTACAAACAAATCAATGCCGATATTGGATAATTCGAGCAAGGCTCAAACTTATTAGAGCAAGCAACAGCATCTATTCGCGGTATCGTCGAAATCGAACAAACCAAACGCGATCGCCGCAGCCTTGAAGCTGAACGCAATCTCAACACTATAATACATACTCTCGGTATCGGCTTTGGCAGTGGTGCAATTATTTCCGGTGTAATTGTACAGCATATTAAATAATCCCAACCAGCAATCTTTAAAACTGAAAACTACTGGTTTGGTATGACTACACCGAGATGGATTATATTAGTGTCTACTTTTAATAGTATATTGATAATAACTATTATGGGTGAAGTTAGTATTTGTGAGTTTGACCTTAGTAGCGGTTACATGACAAAAAACGACGTTGGCTATTTCTATTTACCAAAACTACTAAATATTCACTGTTAGATATTAAAGACGTGCAAGTAGAGTGGGAAAAACATAAAAGTAATCTTTATCGAATTACCATTACTCTCGCTTCTGCCAAAAAAATTCCTCTGAGTACCTCAGATGCTAATTACTTAAAATCTGCTAAAAAAATAAAATCTTCAGCAAATAAAATCCGAAACTTTATCTCTTTACTAAGTAATTAAAGCTTTTAACTAAAAGTCCCTACCTAAAGACTGAATTATTAACCCTTAAGTTAAAATTAATTATCTCTCAAGTACAGCTTAAATATTTATTAACTTTCTTTATAATAAAAGTCTTGCTTTCATATTACACCAATGGTGAAATTAAGATGCTGCTATTTATTAAAAGTTTTGGTCGTTGGGGTAAGGTAAAGTTAAACGAACTATGGAACAGCAATAGCGGTGATTGGCATTGGTTATCTGAAAAGCCGATGCCTATAGCGGGGATTAACCGCAAGCTATGGAGGGGTGCGGTACCTTCTTTAACCTTCTATACTTTGCTGGCTTTGTCGGGGGTTATCTCAACTTTTGGATTATTAGCAAATAGTGCAGCCACTATAATTGGTGCGATGATTATTGCTCCTTTGATGGGGCCGATAATTGCGATCGCCTACAGTATTGTATCAGCAAATCAGCGGCTGTTAAAGCGTTCGAGCTTTACGCTGATTAAAGGTATATTGCTGACAGTTGTTATTTCTATCGTTATTACTAGGTTAGTTGGTATCAGAACTTTCGGCTCTGAAATCATGGGGACGTACTAGCCCGACATTATTAGATTTAGGGGTAGCATTAGCAGCAGGTGCAGCTGGTGGTTTTGCTTTAACTAGACGCAGTATTGCCAATGCTTTGCCGGGAGTAGCCATTTCTGTTGCTTTAGTTCCACCTTTGAGCGTACTGGGAATTGGTATAGGTATGGGTTCAAACTCCGTCGCAATGGGTTCGGGACTTTTATTTATGGCCAACTTAGCTGGTATTATCTTTAGTGGTGCGCTAGTATTTTTAGCTCACAATTACGGTTCTTTTGAAAAAGCCCGTCATGGTTTAGTAATATCAATTTTCTCCTTGATAATACTTGCTTTACCATTAGGCTTTTCTTTGGAAACGTTTTTAGTTAAGGAACATACTCGTCGTAGTGTTGAGTATTTACTTTTCCGTCAAACCGATGCGTTTTCACGTTCGGATATTAGAAGAATTGAAGTTGAACAAGAAGGTGAAAAGTTGATAGTTGATATGGAAATAGCCGCTCCATTAAATTCGTTTACACAGCAACAGGTGCAGTTAGTTCAAAAAATCTTACAAGATGATTTGAAAAAGCCGCTAACTTTGAACGTAAAAGTTATTCCCACTCAGCAATATACTGCTGATTAGATCGTGCAACGAATCACTATTACCCCCAATCAAATTCAAGATAAGCAAATAACCCTCACTTCACAACAACAGCATTATTTGTATCGAGTATTACGGCTGCAAAAAGGTGATAATTTTATTGCGATGGATGGAATGGGTAAATGGTGGTTATCTCAACTTGATAATACTAACGCACTAATATTACAGCAATTAACAGTTGAAACCGAATTACCAATAGCAGTTACCTTGATAGTGGCGTTACCCAAAGGAAACGGATTTGATGATATAGTCCGTTGTTGTACTGAATTAGGTGTTACCTGTATTGCTCCAGTAATTAGCGATCGCACTTTATTAAAACCCAGTTCCCAAAAGCTTGAACGTTGGGGAAGAATAGCCCGAGAAGCAGCGGAGCAATCGGAAAGAACTAAGGTACCCCAAATATTAGAACCAGTTGCTTTTAGTAAAAGCGTTGTATCATTTACTAACTTTGAAAAATATATCTGTGTTGCTCGTGGAGATTCCCCTCATTTACTCCACTGCTTGCAAAATCAAGACAATAGACAAGTTGTAATTGCTACGGGTGCGGAAGGTGGATGGACGGAAAAAGAAGTTGAAATTGCGCTACAAAATGGCTTCAAAACAGCTTCGTTAGGTCGTCGTATCCTCCGCGCAGTTACAGCACCAATTGTCGTCATGTCCCTAATTTCCGCAGTAAGTGAAGTATAAAGGAATTGGGAATGGGTAGTTGGTAATTGGTAATTGGTAATTGGGAAAATTTTAACCTTTAACCTCAATTCCTAATTTTTTTAATCTAAAATCTAAAATCTAAAATCTAAAATTCGATGATGATGATTGACAAAGTTGCATCTGCATTTGAAAAAAAAGATTATCGTACAGCGGCAAATTTATTAAAACAGTTATTAAAAGAGTCTCCCGATAATCATGAAGTACAGCTTTATGTAGGAAAACTGCATGAAGTGTCTGGGAAGCATGAAAAAGCCGAAAAAGTTTATCGTCAACTCTTGCGTGATAGTAATAATAACAAGATAATTACCCAGGCACGTCAAGGTTTGCAACGGTTAGAGCAAATAGAAGAGCAACAGCGAAAAGATGCGATTTCTCAAGCCAAATCAAACCCCGAAAATCAAGAAGCTGCCGTATTAATTTTGCAACCCATTGCATCGGAATTAAAGAAAGAAGCAGCGCAAAAATTGGCTCAAATCGTAGGAATAGACGCTTATACCGCCAGATTATCGTTACCCAGTCGGGGTTGGCGGTTGTATCGTAGCGGTGCTTTGGGAGAATTAAAATTTTATGGAGAGCAGTTATCTAATTCCGGTATTCCCTGTTTTTGGACACCATTAACTAAAGTTAACCAAATAGAAATTTTTCACGTTCATTATTTAAAGGATTTTGCCACTAAGGCCACTGCTGTATGTGAAAATAAAGATAAGCAACTTGGTTCCTTAGTATTTGAATGGTCGGAAGTTACAGCGCAAGTTCAAGGATTGTTGCCAATTTTTGAAGAAGTTGTAGATTTGAACGCACGAGGTAAATTACAACGCAAAACCCAAACTCAAGATTACTTCCACTTTTGCGATTTACATATACCCAGTCGAAACTGTATTTTACGACTTTACGACAACGGTTATAAGTTCCACAAAGGAGTTGCACTATCTCCTCAAACTAGTCAAAACACTATTAGAATCAACTGGAATAATTTAGTAAATTTTCTCAAGACTAAATTACCACAAGTAAAAATTTGGTCTGATTTTACCTGCTTTGCCGAAACAATGCTCGATCAAACCGAAGTCTTACATAAAATTGAATCACACATTCACATATTTCGTAGAGAAAAAACTAGTTGGGATAAAGCTTTTCAGCTATATAGCAGTTTGGTTTTTGTGAAAGACAGTAATGAGTAGTGGGTAAGATAGCAGATACAGTTTGATTGAAAATACGCTGTAAAAATAAAGATTTTTTGTAGGGTGTGTTACGGCTTCGATACCTATTCGGGTTAAGAGAAATATAGCGCAAGTCGTAACGCACCATTTTCATATCGGGTTATATTGAGATAATAATAATTAATTAATCTCGGATGGTGGGTTAAACCTATAAAAATTATCATTTAAATTAATAAACAATCGTGCGTTTAAAACACCTTATAATCTAAGTTTATTTCATTGGATCGTGTCCCCAATTCATTAAAGAAAAACGCCAAGGAGTATCTTCAATATCACCATCTGGCTTTTGTGCGGAATGACGATGAACGTAACTAACAACTTTCCTCATGTGAGATACATCATCATCTGTATAATCATCTTTTTTCTTTTGCAAAATATCGATGATGCGCTTACCAGATTTATGTCCTTTTGATTCATCATCGCCGTCATCTTTTTGTCCAACCGATTTAGAATCCTCAGTTTTCAACCAAGATTCCAATTGTTTAGCCGTCATATTAACAGCATCATCAAACTCTTTAATTACTGTTTCTTTATCCTTACTCATTATTCATTAATTTATATCTATTAATCGTCAACTTTATCTAAAGACTCAGGCTTGTGAGCAGCTTCCTTCCCACTTTTTTCGCTTTCAACTAAATATTCAGGATTATCTTTTGAAGCTGCAACATGATGTCCTTTAATATCTGTTTCAGAAGTCAACTTCTTTTTTACTTCACCAGTTGTTTTACCTTGGGCGGTATTCCATTCGACTTTATCGCCTTTTTTTAATTCTTCGCTCATCTGATTTCTATGATTTATATTGCAATTTTCTTACATACATATTTTAAGTACGGTAGCAAAAAAATCATCATCCTACAGACATCATTCTGTAGATAGATGAAAAAAATGCAATCAACCACTCATCTGAGATGGTGCGTTAAAGGGATAAATAATCGTGCGTTTAACACACCTTACTAATCATACAAAAATATTACGTTATTCTAATAGATAAAAAGACGTAGCACTGCTACGTCTCTACAAATTACGTTAACCTATTTATAATTTATTAGTTATCACTTAAAAAATAATTGATAACTGTTAACTGCTAACTGCTCGCGGTTCAAAATACTTCCAAAGGCAAATGATGCAATCCTTTCATATTTGCCAAAATACTCGCAGCTTTTTCAATCAAATCGACATTGCCATTTAAAACATCATTGTGAGTCATATTGTGAATATAATCGGGAATTACTCCAGAATCTTCCAACGGTAAACCACTTTTATTTCCTACACGAATTGAACGTTTAACAGCCATTCTTATTTGGGCATTTCTAGGTAAAGGAGAAAAACCTAAAGGATGGAATAGATCGTAATATTCCCAAACATTTGCACCACCAGCACCAGTACTTTCACTAGTCCCAAGAATTGGTCCTATATTATTATCTTGGAATCCTGCTGCAAAAATATCTGTAGTGCCATAACACAAAGCATCGGTTATCAAAATAGTGGGGCCTAAATACTTTCTTCCGTATTGATTAATCTCATCAATATAATAAGAATGTCCACCAATCGGATGTCCCGAAGAATAAACAGTACCAGTATCGATAGAACCCTCAATCGAACTTTTCCAAGGCTCCTGAGCTAATTTTAGAGTTGTCGGAGTATTAATAAACTGAAATAATTCTGGTTGAATTCTATCAGCACTAAATAGCTGAAGCATCATTTCGCCAGCTTCAATATATCCACCACTATTACCGCGAACATCAAATATTAAACCATCTCTAGGTAGCTGTTCTAAAACACGAATCAAATCTTGAATAAATTTTTGTCTATCGTAAATCATAAAGCTGTGAATTCGGATATAGCCAAATTCACCATGAGAAGTATTACAAATACTCCATTGAAAATCAGTTTCATAAAATGTTTGATTATCCTGTTTAGAATTTGAAGCAAACAAACCCTTCTTAATTTTTTGTAGTTTTGCAGCTTCAAAATCAATACCTAAAGAACCATAAGCCTTTAAATTAGAAACAGTTTGATTATTTGTTTGAGCTTGAGTTTCCGGTAAATTCCAGGTTTGCCATTGAAAACGATGTTCGTAATGTTCTTGGTTTTTCGTAATATAAGAAATATACAGCCATTCTTCATCAGGAATCAAATATTTACTTCCCGATCGCAACGTTAGAGAATTTAAACCATGAATCCTCCGGGTGTTTTCATTACTTACATAAGTTCGTAACCCATTTAACTCAATAGCACGTTCAATTGGTACACCATTCCAATGAGTTACTATGACTCCTTTTTCCAAACTTTCGTGTTCAAAATCTTCATTTACATGAGAAACAATGTAATACCTTTGATCGTTTTCATAAAACTCCTCAATCGTAAAAGGTAAAATAAAATTGATCGATTGATAAGGCATCGGAGGCACATAAACTGTATGCAAGTCTCTCAACTCTGTAAATATGCCAATCATTTCCTGCTGAAAATCAAGTTCGTTCATCTTTACCAAACGATACTTCAGCAGCTTCAAACGCTGTACTGGATCTATCGCATTTCTAGCTCGTTTCAAAGGTAAATGAACGTATATATTCTCAATAAAACTCAAAGCTTGGTTAACAATCTCTTCCCTTTCTTCTCTAATCGATTGCTCAATAATGTGTTTCTTCTGATCTTCCGTCAATCCCATCGAAGCGACTACATTATCCAATTTATAGTCAGCCATAGTAATTAAACTCCTTACAACCTATGTCAGAAAGAATACCGCTATTGTTACACAAACTGTTTTTTTAATGTAAAAATTTAAACATATTTACGATTGCGTTTAGGCTGTTAGTGTTGCAATACGCAATCCTTTAATTTCTCTGTGGGTAGAATTTTTGTACGAAATAGCAAATCGTGAAGATTGAATCAATGTGCTAAAACTTATCGGTACCCACTAGGGACTTACGCAAAGCCCCTTTTTAGGGGGGTTGGGGGATCTAAGGATCTGAATCCAGGGATACTAGTTTTCTCGTTCCGGTTGCGTAAATCATAATGATTCAAATAGAACATAAATACTATATAATATTGTTATTCTCAAAAGAATAATTCGATCGTAATTATATGTATTCCGAATTGCTTCAACCCGGTGATTTGCAACCTTTTATTGATCGTTCAGAAAGTTTAATAAATCAAACTTTAGAATTTCAACTTGCTATAGCAAACTATTTACAAACCCCGCGTCAACTTTTGGAGATATTAGCGAATCAAAGCCCTTATCCACAAGTTGTAGAAGCTGCAAAATTACACGTTAACTTAGCGGGAGAAATAGGAGAAAACTGGCGAGAAGTTGTAGAAGTAGCAATCAAAAATGCACCGTTAGAACAAAACGATAGATTAGTTGCAGAGCTATTGAAAATTGCACCAGTACCAGAATGTTTGATAAGCGAATGGATACCGGGACATCGATTAATAGAGGGTTTAGAAAATCCTTATTTAGCCAAAGAAGACAAAGTTAGATTACTGGAAAGATTGGGTAAATCGACAATAATTGAAGAACGATTGAAAGCAGCAGCACATCCAGATACACCCAGAGAAACATTAGAAATATTAGCGGGTGATTTAGAATTACCGATTCGGATAGCTGTGAAGTATCGGGATGATTGTTTTGATCATGCGATCGCAATTATTGAAAGTCAGCATGAAATAGCATCCGACTGGGAAACCCTAGCGCTAGAGTTAATGGAATTAGCTGGGAGTAAGTGGAGTTGGATACGACAAGCGGTTGCGAGGAATTTTAATGCTCCCGTAGAGGTGTTGAGGGAGTTAGCAGGGGATGAAGAGGAGAAAGTTCAGTTTGCTGTTGCTTTTAATCTTGCTACACCCGGAGATGTGCTTGATTTATTGGTAAATCATTATTACGGAGAAATAACAGAAACTATTGCTAAGCATCCTAATGCTTCGGAGGATGCTTTAATTAAATTGCTTCCTCAATACAACTTTTGCATTTATCAAAGACCAAATCTACCTGCTGGAGTTTTAGCAGAGTTAATAAACTACGAGGAGGAAAAATGTGATAGATATAGAGAGTTCATTATTGAGAATTCTAACTCTCCCGGTTCGACTTTAGCTAAAATTCTTGATTCACCTGGATACGATATACGCGATATTGCTGGCGAAAAACGTAAAATTGCTAATCATCCGAATATATTAGTTAGTACATTAGAACAACTTGCTCAAGATTCTTCTCCTTCAGTACGACTTGCTGTTTATCAGAATCCGAAAACACCGGAAAATCTTAGAAATCAGCTTTTAGAAGAGTTTTTTAACTTTGACAAGAATCAATTTTTAGCTAAAGAATGGAATAATAAAGTTACATCTGAAAGTATTTGGAAAGGTATAGCTGAATCGGAAAATACTTCTGCTTCGGTTTTAGAAAAATTGGCTGATTTAGTAGATTTGGATTGGGAAAATAATCTTGGGGAAAATATTGCAATAGCGATCGCTTTGATAGGTAATCCCAATACACCAGTATCAATTCGAGAAAAACTGACAGAGGAACTTAAATCAATCTCGAATCCAGAAGAAAATATTCTTAATTGGAAAATATATTTAGCTTTAGCTCTTAATTCAGCAATTCCAGAAGAACAAAGAGAAGAGTATTTTCAGTTAATTATTGATAGTGGTGATTATAGAGGGATTGAACATTTAGCTTATAATTCCAAAACACCACCTCATATTTTGGAAGATTTAGCAAAAGATATATGTATAACATATGCAGTAGCTCAAAATCCGAGTACTCCTGTAGATATTTTATGTGAATTAAGCAAGCATGAGCGGGAATCGATTCGTCAGGATGTTGCTAAAAATTCTTCAACCCCTCCCGAGATAATTTTAGAACTAACTTTTACAGAAGAAGGTATTGAAGCACCAAGAACTTATAATCATAGAACTCATAATTCAGAAGATTGGGGTCTATTTTGGTTTAAATATCCCAATATGCCGATTATAGAATTGTATCGCATCCAATTAAAGAAAGAATTTGAATTTGAGTTTAGTCAAACAGAAGAATACATACTACATAAAATCAATCAAGTTACTCAATTTATAACTTATATAGCTAAACATGGTCATGTAAAACATCGAAGACAACTTGCTTTAAGAACAAATACACCTATCCATATTCTAGAACAGTTAGTTGAAGACGATGATGTTGAAGTTCGTCTAAAAATAGATTTAAGTAGATTTAAGAATAACCTTCCTATTTTACTAAAACTTAGTAGACATTCAGATGTGCGGATAAGAAGAAAGTTAATTAGCTCTGATGAAGAAACACCTGCTGAAATTTTAGAAATACTCAAGCATGATGAAGCGGAAGAAATTAAGTTATCACTAGCCAGAAATGAGAAAAATCCAGTTGATATTTTATATCAACTTGCAAAAGATTCAAGTGATAAAGTTAAACAAGCAATAGCCGAAAATCCAATTACTCCAATAGATATTTTAATTTACCTTTCAAATAACTCTAGCAGTGAAGTTAAACAAAAAATAGCCGAAAATTCTAAAACCCCAGTAGATATTTTAGAAAAATTATGGAGAGAAGATAAAATATTTTCTCTTAAAAATTACAACACACCCAGCCATATTGTTGGAGAAAAAATAGCTGAAACTTATGATAGTGAGGTTTTGAGACAAATTTTAGACGGTCATTTTGGAACTTATCACAATGTACCTGCTAGTAGTTTAGAAAAATTAGCATCACATAGAAAGAACTTAATTCGTTGTGATGTAGCTGAACATCCCAATACACCAGTTAGCGCTTTAGAAAAGTTAGTAAATGAAGAATATTGTGTAACTCATTGGAGATTAGCATTAAACCCTAACACACCTCCTCGCTTACTAAAACTTCTTTTTAAAAAGTGGCAATATTGTAATGGAAAGTATGATTCAGAACTTTGTCGTCATCTTGCTTGGAATAAAAATTCACCAGCTAGTATTCTGAAACACTTAGCAAATAGTTCATATTCAGAAATTCGTGTAAATGTTGCAGTAAATCCGAAAACACCTTTATCAATTTTGAAAAGATTTGCGATGGAAGAAACTCATGAATCTATTTTGAAATACTTAACCGATAATCCCAATCTTAATCACGAAATAGTAGATTTATTGGCAAAAAATCCAAATACCAAAGCTCGTCTATACGCTATAGAATCTTCTCACCTTTCATTTAAAACATTAATTCAATTAGCAAGAGATGAATCAGCAGAAGTTCGTGAAAAAATAGCAATATTTTCAAATATTAACGTAAAGATATATCGTCCTTCGCCTAAATTCGATGATTATCACGATATAGTAATTAGAATAATCAAACATCCAAATCTTCCCCTTGAAGTTTGGCTAGAATTAGCTACAGATTCTGAAACTAAAGTACGTCTTGCTGTCGCTTCTAATATCACTATTTCAGCTACAATTATCGAATTACTCGCTTCAGATGAATCACCAAAAGTTCGAGAAAAATTAATATCCCGCAATCAAAATATTTGTATCAACATTCTCGAAAGATTATCTCGTGATATTTCTCCTAACGTTCGTCAAGCTGTCGCAAAACATCCAAATACATCAATATATTTATTAGATCAACTAGCAATAGATAATAATAAAGAAATATCCCAAGCAATTATCAAAAATCCCAAAACACCGCTTAATCTAAAATGCACTTTGCAAGAAAGACTTCGAGTAAACGAAAATCCGACTTTAAAAGGAATCACACGTTTATATAAACCTGACAATGATTTACCAACCTTGTTATCAGAATATATTCAATCATCAGTACCTTTTGTCAGATTCATCTCTTTAATGCATCCTTTAATTCCAGATAAATTTCTTGAGCAATATTCCCAATCTTTATTATGGTGGGAACGATATGCTATTGCTATTAATTTTTCTACACCTTTAGAAATTCTGGAAAAATTAACAGAAGATTGCAATTATCTTGTTAAAGCTGCTGCTGAAGATGTTTATAAGAATAATTTTTTGTAGAGTGTGTGACGCTCTCAAAAAACTTTAACAATTCACGAAATAATGATATTCATAGCGTCACGCACCATTAAGCTGATAATATTCCAATTACTAATAACATGAAACTCGAAACCGAACAACTTTTAGGAACTTTAGAAGTATTAAACGAGCATTTATATAAAACCTTCTTTTGGGATGCTTCAACTCAAGGTGAATTTAACGTTTGGAATTTAATTAAATTTGAAAAACTAGTAGAACCTGTGACTCCTGAAGCAGCTATTGAAAAATGGATTCAAGAAGAACAAGTACATCACTTATTATCACCTCACGAATATCCAGGGGAAGAGCCAAAACCGGATAAATTTTTAGATGGTACAACTAAATTATCAAGAGAAAAGAAATATCAATTCCTGTTAAACCTACTCAAATCAAATTTAGAACATATCGAAGCATTTAAATTTCAGTTTCCTGGATACGACGAAGATTTTTGGTGGTTAGATGAAACTTATGAAGGTATATATCCTCATAAAGACTTTATTTGTGGTTTAATTGGTAAAACTTTTGATGACAGTTGGATTTCAATTTCACCAACAATACCAACTAGACATACTTTACCCGAAGAGATAGCAGCTTCCGACTACCAAATTCCTATAAATCAAAGTCAGGGAGAAAATAGTTTTAATTTACAATCTCAAGTAAAACAAATTTTAGCAGAACTAACTCCTTTGAAATTAGCCGTTTGCTATCCTGCTGGATACAGCTATAGCTATATTTATCAACTTTGTTGTGCTGTATCTACGACAAAGGAATCAGCAATTACTCAATCTTTACTTAAATCGGGATTATTCAAAATTAATAAATTTCAAGATTTTTTATCGGAAACTGATGGCTCTCATTACTATGAAAGCTTACGTCGCAAAAGAGAACAAATTCTTTCTCGATTTTTTAAAGCTACATTTCCTGAAACCAAAATCTATCATTTAGCTTTATACGATATTGATTACACTTATATTCTTGGAGAAACACCTCATCAAGATTATGTAGGTATCAAAATATCTAGAGATTATCATTACAATCCTTAGATATTTAACCCACGCAGGTGGGTTTCACTTGTGTAGACAAGCCACTGCGTTGCGGAGGTTCCCTCCGTTGAAGCAAGTGGCGTGCGGTTTCAACCGCCGGATACCTGATGATAACCTCTCTCCAACCTCTTCCTCCGCGCTCTCTGCGCCTCTGCGGTTAAATAACACCAAAATATCTCGTTACTAACCTAAATACCGGGAGACGTAGCACTGCTACGTCTCTACATCACATCAGTTTCCTTATCCCCACTTCCAACCCCCGACAAACCCCAGTCAAAAAATCCAAATCCAAAGTTTCAATCTTGTCGCTAGGCTTATGGTAATGAGGATTCCGCATAAATGAAGTATCTGTCACCATCATCGCCGGATAACCTGCATCCCAAAATGGGGAATGATCGCTCCGTCTTACCGCAGGAACTATTTTGCCTTTATTCGGAACTGGTAAAAATTCACTCTTAGTCCCCGATTTACGAATAATGTTGCGGAGTCGAAATAAATCGGGAAGCGTTTTCAAATTACCAATCAAAGCAATATAATCACCCGTACTCGGATAAAACTTTTTTAATATCGAAGCCGGATATTCTTGCGTCCCCGGATTTGAATTACAATAACCTAACATTTCTAAAGACATCATCAAACGCAATTTCTGCTTTTCCCTTAGCAATTCATTTACATATTCCTTACTACCCAAACAACCAGCTTCTTCCATATCAAAAGCAACGAGTCGCAAAGGATACCTTGTTGGCTGCGTGGCAAAAATTCTTGCTAATTCTAATAAAACTGCAACTCCGGTAGCATTATCATCGGCTCCTGGACTTCCTGGAACGCCGTCGTAATGAGCAGCAATTAAAATTGGTGATAAATTGTCCTTTCCAGATTTTAAATCTGAAGGTAAATTCAAGATTAGATTTTCACAGACTTTGCTACCAACTTCAAAGGTGTGGATTTCCACACTTCCCCATTGTGAAAAATCAGCACGAATGTATTCTTGGACAAAGAAATGTCCTGCTGTTGCTAAATAAGCATCGCGCTCTCGTGCTATCTGGATAAGATGGGTTGCGAGTTGTTTTTTTAAATCCACGGATTAACTAGGAACTATGAAGGATAAAGGATAAAACTTAAATAAGCGATGAAAAATGATTTGTTTTTTCGAGTACATTTATTACCCGTCAAAGGCAAAAATGGATTTTAACTGTTAGTGGCTTGTTTGATGGATTAATTAAATTATTTCAAACTTGATTGATTATTGATAACGAAGCTTGACAAAGTATTTCTCAACTGCAAGATACAATAAATCAAGCATTACTTCTAAACATATATTTATAAGACATACTAGGAGAAGCGTAGGGCATGGGCAAGGTAGTAGGCATCGACTTGGGTACAACAAACTCTGTAGTCGCCGTTATGGAAGGTGGCAAGCCGGTGGTTATTGCCAATGCGGAAGGAATGCGAACCACTCCGTCGGTTGTTGGCTTTAGTAAAGACGGCGAAAAGGTTGTCGGACAGATGGCAAGAAGACAAACTGTCCTCAATCCTCAGAATACCTTTTTTGCTATCAAGCGGTTTATGGGGCGTAAATATTCGGAGTTAACTCCGGAATCGAAGCGGGTGCCTTATACGGTACGTAAAGGCGAAATTGGCGAAATTAATATTGTATGTCCCCGTGTAAAGAAGAATTTTGCACCGGAAGAAGTTTCGGCGATGATTCTCAGAAAATTAGCCGATGATGCGAGTAAATATTTAGGAGAGCAAGTAACGGGTACAGTAATTACCGTTCCTGCTTATTTTAATGATGCCCAGCGACAAGCTACCAGAGATGCGGGTAGAATCGCTGGTTTGGAAGTATTGCGAATTCTTAACGAACCTACTGCTGCTGCTTTAGCTTACGGTTTGGATAAGGCAGATAGCGAAGTAATTTTGGTATTTGACTTGGGTGGTGGAACTTTCGACGTATCCATCTTGGAAATTGGCGATGGTGTATTTGAAGTCAAAGCCACATCCGGCGACACTCAATTGGGTGGAAACGATTTTGATAAAAGGATTGTCGATTGGTTAGCCCAGAAGTTTTTAGAAGATGAAGGTATAGATTTAAGAAGAGACAGACAAGCTTTACAACGTTTGATGGAAGCTGCGGAAAAGGCGAAAATCGAACTTTCGGCTGTGAGCGTTACCGATATTAATTTACCTTTTATTACTGCCGATCAAGATGGTCCGAAACATCTCGAAACTCGTTTAACGCGATCGCAATTTGAAGCGATGTGCGACGATTTGTTAGGTAAATTACGAGTTCCTGTTAAAAGAGCGTTGCGAGATGCTGGGATGACACCGCGAGATATTGAGGAAGTTGTACTCGTGGGTGGTTCAACCAGAATGCCAATTGTGGAAAAATTGGTAGAAGCAATGATTGGTTTGCAGCCGAACCAAAATGTTAACCCTGATGAAGTTGTAGCCGTTGGTGCTGCGGTGCAAGCTGGTATTTTGGCTGGCGAACTCAAAGATGTATTGCTGCTTGATGTCACTCCCCTATCAATTGGTTTGGAAACCATTGGTGGAGTAATGAAAAAGTTAATTCCTCGCAACACTACAATCCCAGTACGTCGTTCCGATATTTTCTCCACTTCTGAAAATAATCAAAACACCGTAGAAGTTCACGTAGCCCAGGGCGAGCGGGAAATGGCCGCCGATAACAAATCCCTGGGACGATTTAAACTTTACGGTATACCTCCCGCACCTCGGGGAATTCCGCAAATTCAAGTGAGTTTCGATATTGATGCCAACGGAATATTACAGGTAACGGCATTAGATAGAACCACCGGAAGAGAACAAAGTATTACAGTTCAAGGTGCTTCCAATTTAAGCGAAGCCGATATCAAGAGAGCAATTCAAGATGCGGAAAAATTTGCCGACGTAGACAGACAGCGCAAAGAAAAAATTGAAAAACGCTCCCGTGCCGAAGCATTAATTAATCAAGCCGAAAGACAGTTACGAGAAGTAGCGTTAGATTTCGGAATGCAGTTTGCTCGCAATCGTCGCCAGCGTATTGATAATATTTGCCGCGATTTGAAAGATAGTTTGAAGGCAGATGACGACAGAGGAATTGACCAAACTTACGCCGATTTACAAGACGCATTATCCGATTTAAATAAAGAAGTTCGTCAGTACTATGCCGATGACGAAGAAGACGATCTATTTGGTACTATCCGCGACATCTTTATCGGCGACAAAGATGATGATGATTTCTACGATAAAGGCTACGGTAGGGGATATGACAGGGGTTACGGTAGAGATGCCGACCGGGGTGGTAACAGGGATTATGACCGGGGTTACGGTCAAGATTACAACCGAGGAGCAGCTTACGGAAGAGATGCCGATCGAGGTTACGGCAGAGAACCCGACCGTGGTTATAGAGAACCCGGCGATAGGGGTTACGGAAGGGATGCCGATCGAGGTTATAGCGATGATTCCAGGGGTTACGCAAGAAACGATCGGGGAAGAGATGCCGATAGGGGTTATGGAAGAGATAACAGCTATCCGAACTATGACAAAGATTATTCTCCGCGCAAACCAGCCAAACCTAGCTACCAGGATAACTGGGATGATGACGATGACGATTGGCTATAAAGTAGTTTAAATTAGCTTTTTACAAGCAAATATAGGCTAATATACGGGCGGTTAACCCCGCTCCCAGTCCTGTTAACAATATACTTATGAAATAATCCGGCTTTAAATATTAGACAAGCGTAAAAGCTAGACATATAAAGGCTTTTTCTTAAGTCTTCAAAAAATAGTTTTACCTTTATTTATTGACCAAAATCATAAATTTAAACGTAAATCATCAACATAAAGAAAATCCGCTTCTTTATTTATGACCTTTTATGCTCAATATCATGTCAAAAAGCCCGAAAAGCTTGCTATATAAATAAAATTGCTCATCCAAAATTAAAATTATTGATTAATCTTATTTACTCCTTATTCCTTCCCATAAACAACTTACTATGCAGAATTTGCAGAATTTTCGCGACTACTACGAGATTTTAGCAGTATCTAAAGATGCTCCTAATGATGAAATTAAAAAAAGTTATCGCCGATTAGCCCGACAATTCCATCCAGACTTAAATCCTGGAAATAAAGCCGCAGAGGAAAAATTTAAAGACGTAAATGAAGCCTACGAGGTTTTAAGCGACCCCCAGTAAACGCGCTCAGTACGACCAATTCAGCGTATTTTGGAAGCAAAATGGCTTTCCTGGTTCAAAATCGTCCCCACGCAAAGGCTGGAATAAAGGAAACGGCGATCGCACTTCTACTTCTGCCGATGTTAATCCCGCTAAATACGATAATTTTGATACTTTTATTGACCAAGTATTTGGTGTCAAAAACAAAGGCAATGCCCCTGGTAGTTCCACAAACACTGCAAAAACCGATCCATTTCGGACTCCCAGAACAAAAGTTTCCTATACTCCAAGTGCGCGTCCAAATCGCCGGGATATAGAAGCAAGATTAACTTTACCTTTAGAGAAGGCTTATCAAGGTGGCTTAGAAAGAATTCGTCTTGAAGATGGACGTTCTTTAGAAGTAAATATGCCCCCAGGAATGGTAACAGGACAAACTATTCGATTGCGTAATCAAGGTATTGGTGGCGGCGATTTATACCTAAAAATTACCGTACAGCAACATCATATTTTTAAAGTTGACGGTACTGATATATTCTGCCAAGTGCCTATTACTCCTTGCGAAGCAGTCTTAGGAGGACAAGTAGAAGCACCAACTTTAGATGGATTAGTAAAAATGACTATTCCTCCAGGAGTCAGATCCGGGCAAAGATTGCGTTTAGAAGGTAAAGGCTATCCCAACGAAAAAGGCAAGCGAGGAAACCAACTCGTAGAAATTCAAATAATTACTCCTGCGTCTAAAAATATTAGCTCTGAGGAACGCGAACTTTACGAAAAGTTACGCGAGATAGAAACTTTTAAGCCTCGTAAAGATTTGCTGAGATGATTTTTGATTAAATAGCTGCATAGCCTTATAGAAAGCCAAAACAGCATCTAAAGTTAGATTTACAAATATTCAAATATTGATGAAAATAAGATTTTCATACCTTGCTACAAAAAGATAGTTTTAAAATATGAGGAAAAACTGTTTGCAAGGTAAGGAATACAGCCGTGAATCAAAATGGGACAAAACTCAGCCGAGGAGAAGCAACCTATTATTCCTTACTAGGTTTGCATCCAGCAGCTTCGGTAATCGAAATCCGCCGTGCTTACCGAGAACTTAGCAAACGCTACCATCCCGATACTACAAATTTACCCACAGCACTTGCTATTGTTAAATTTCAAAAGCTCAACGAAGCTTACGCAACCCTTAGCAACCCCCAAAAGCGTTTAACTTACGACCTGAAAATTGGCTATTCTCGGTTTGGAGTAATTCAAGCACCCTCCGACTTAAACCAACCAGTTTCTGAAAATCGACATACATCCAAATCGGCTTACCTCGATCCAACCGATCGCCCCCTCTCACCCGGTGAGATTTTCGCCTTATTTATTCTAGGGTTAACTTTCTTAGGATGTTTGCTGCTAGTAATCGCCGTAGGTTTAACCAGAGGTGAAGCCGCTTTTCAAACAACTATAGAGCAGCCAAGTATTATAATACAGCAGCAAGCAATCAATTCCAATCAAGCAAATATCGTAAATAAATTTAATAATTAAAATTTTTCAGGTTAGAGGTTAAAGGTCAAAGGTCAGAGGTTAAAGGTTAAAGGTTAAACAATTTCTAACAACTAACAACTAACAACTAACAACTAACAACTAATTTTCATGTATCTTTTAAACTCAGAAACTCCACTGTACAATCATCCGCTTCCTCAAATTGAGCAATGGTTGGAAAACAGAGGCTGTCAGCAAGACTCAAAACTATTACACTTATGGCGCATAAACAAACCTGCTTGGGAAGCGGAAATCTGGCTTGATGTGGAAGAAATCATCGTTCGATATCTTAGTGCAGGAGAAACTAAAGAAGACATTCAGCGCTCGTTTAAATATTCTCTTAGTCGTCAAGATGTAGAAGAAGCCATTTTCTGCGGGCCATGAGGAGATGGGGGACAAGGAGAAAGGGAGAGAGGGGGAAGAGGCGGGAGAATAAATAATATTATCAATGCCCAATGCCCAATCCCCCATACCCATTCCCAAATTAAACTTTGCCAAACCTTCTGTCTCTTTGCTGATAGGCTGATAATGCTTTGCGGAATTCGTTGCGGTCGAAATCGGGCCACAATGTATCGGTAAAATATATTTCTGAGTATGCTGCTTGCCATAAGAGAAAATTACTCAAGCGCATTTCCCCGCTGGTACGAATAATTAAATCTGGATCGCAGTTTCCAGCAGTATAGAGATGATGTTCAAATGCCGCTTCATCAATTTCATGTGGTTGGAGCAATCCTTTGTCTACTTTTTCGGCGATCGCCCGACAAGCTTGAAGAATTTCTTGTCTACCTCCATAGTTAGTAGCAACGTTAAAATCAATTCCGCGATTGTCTTTGGTTTCTTCCATCGAACGGCTAATTTCTGCTTGTAAGGCATTTGGCAAAGCTTTTAAATTGCCTACAAAGCCAATTCTGACGTTCTCTTTGAGCATTTCTCGCAGTTCTTGACGCAACACTCGCTGGAACAAAGTCATCAAAAATTCAACTTCTTCTTGCGGTCTACCCCAGTTTTCGGTAGAAAAAGCATAAGCAGTTAGCGCTTTTATTCCCCAATCCTTGCAGCAGCGGAGCAAATCCTTAAGAATATCAACTCCGCGCTTGTGCCCCATAATTCGAGGCAAACCCCTATGTTTAGCCCATCGACCATTGCCATCCATGATTACCGCAACGTGTAGTGGTAATAGTTCTTTTTTTAAATCGCTTGGCAAATATTCTAAATTTGTTGATTGTGCTGTCATTTTTTGTCCCGAGAAGCGGTCGATGGTAAACCGAGTAAACGTGAAATTAATGCGGTGAATTTACCACGAATTTGACGACCCAAGCTGAATAAACCGGGGGCTACAGCTTCCCGATCCACTGCCGGAGAAAAATGAGTCTCCAAGGAATCTCTCAATTTCGTGATGGTTAGCGGTCTATTTAGAGTTCCCCTTTCTGCAAGAGAAATAGAACCTGTTTCTTCCGATACAACGACACAAATACAATTTTCGACACGCTCGGTAATTCCCATCGCCGCTCGATGGCGCGTTCCCAACTGGCGAGAGGCAGTACGTCCCGAAAGCGGTAAAATTATACCACTGGATACAATCCGAGAACCACGTATTAATGTTGCACCATCATGCAAAAGAGTTTTTGGCTGAAAAATTGTTTGCAGTAGTTCCTTAGAAACTTCAGCATTCAGCTTCACTCCCGGCACGGAAAAATCACGCTCGTCAATTGGACCAGTGGTTTCTATAATCACCAAAGCTCCAATTCTATTTTTTGAGAGTTCTCTAACCGCATCAACAATTTCATCAATTACACTATACGATTTCGGTACCGCTAAGCTAGAAGTTTGAAATAACTGCCGAAATTCACCACGTCCCAACTGTTCTAGAAAACGGCGAAACTCTGACTGAAGAGTTATCGCCATCGCTACAGCACAACCATATACAAGGCTTTGCAAAACAAAATTTAACAGTTGTAGCCCAAAGAAATCACTTACTGCTGAAGCTAGCATTAAAACAATAAACCCCCGCACCATCCATAGCGTGCGACGTTCGCTGATAATTACTAGCATCATGTATGTTAGCGCCAGCACTAACATGATATCCAGAGTCTTTAACAAGGGCTGCGACCATCCCAGGTTTGCCAGCACTTGTTTCCATAAATTCCCCATGACATCTGGATTACGCGCTTTGTTTGAAGGATATAAAGCTCAAAGTATAAATAATATAGATGCCCTCCGGGCAACTTAAGGGCATAGTAGCATGAAGTACAGAGCATAAAATAGCTGATTTGTTTTCAGCCTTTATGCTACCCTAATGCTTTGCCGACATCATACTTTATTATTCGCTTTTTTTGAGCCGTTCTGGTAAGCAATCTTGACGAATCAAATCTTGATATGATTCGCGTTGCAATATTAAACTTGCTTCACCATTTGCAACTAAAACTGCTGCCGGTCGAGGCAAACGGTTGTAATTGGATGACATACTGTAATTATATGCACCAGTTCCCATTACTACGAGAGTATCTCCCGCTTCTGTGGGTGGAAGTTGGGCATCATTAATTAGAATATCTCCCGATTCGCAATGTTTACCAGCAATTGTGACTTTTTCGGTAGATGGCACGGACATTTTATTCGCTACCACCGCTCGATAAATTGACTGATAAGTAATCGGACGAGGATTGTCCGACATTCCTCCGTCTACAGCAATATATTTACGTATTCCGGGAATTTCTTTAGATGCACCAATACTATATGCTGTAACGCAGGTTGTACCAATTAAAGAACGCCCCGGTTCGCATAATAATTTTGGTAAGGGAATATTCGCGGTAGAACAGGCTTTTTCAACTACCTCGCAGATCGGCTTTACCCACTCTTCTATGCTCGGTGGATCGTCGGATTCTATATATCTTATTCCCAAACCACCACCAACATTTAATTCGGTAATGTTGATACCATAAGTAGCAGCTTTTTTTAACCACTCTACCATAAGAGCAGCTAAGTCTTGGTGGGGTTGACGCTCAAAGATTTGCGAGCCAATGTGAGCGTGTACGCCAACGCAGTTTAAAGATTTTTGCTTGCTGACAAATGTAAACAGATCGTCAAGAGCATTAGGATCGAAACCAAATTTGCTATCTAACTGTCCCGTGCGGATGTAATCGTGGGTATGACAATCAATACCGGGAGTCAAACGCAACATAATCCGGTACGGTGCATGGCTATCGAAACTATTTTCTGAGGCTAGCTCCACCAAAGTATTCAATTCGTACCAGTTATCCACCACAACAGTACAACCGGATTCCACAGCAAAAATCAGTTCATCACGAGACTTATTATTACTGTGTAGGTAAATATAGCCGGCATCCGCACCACTTTGTATTGCTGTATATAATTCACCACCAGAAGCTACATCTATTCCCAAATCTTCAGATGCAACAATCGCGCACACTGCCAAACAATTCCATGCTTTAGAAGCGTACAATACTTTGGATTCACCTTTATAGTATTGCTTAAAACTATCGCGATACTGACGGCAAGCAGTTCGCAAGCTTTCTTCATCCAGAATGTATAGTGGAGAACCAAACTGGTTTACTAAGGTAATTACATCACAACCACCTACTTCCAAATTGTCATTCTTGTTAACAGAGGCAGTCAAAGGTAAAAGCGACTGATTCGGCGAAACGCTTTCTTTTTGGCTGCTATTTGATAGTATATATTTACTACCAATATTTTGAACCCCAGTAGGGTAAGTCGATACCATAACGATATAAAGTGTGTGAATTGAATTCTGGGCAACATTTGTCTGACTTTACCCAGTGTACAAAGGGCGATGTACTATAACCAATAAAAGTGAATCTATTTGAGCTAAAAATTCAATCTCTTTCTCATGAACATCTATCCGCAATATTAGAACTAGATAAATCTAGCTTTGGCGGCTTATGGTCAAAAGAAGGCTATCAAAGAGAGCTTGATAGTCCAAATAGTGAGATACAAGGTTTATTTTCTCAGAAAACCGGCGAAAAACTTCTAGGAATGGGTTGTTTTTGGTCAATCTTAGAAGAAGCCCATATTACAATTTTGGCAATAGATGTTCAATCTCAGCGTCAAGGAATGGGCGCAGCGTTACTTTACTCTCTTCTAAAGACAGCACGCGATCGCCATTTAGAAAGAGCGACTTTAGAAGTGCGGGCTTCCAACATAAAGGCAATTTCCCTATACGAAAAATTTGGCTTTAAGACAGCAGGAAGAAGAAGACGCTACTACAAAAACGGTGAAGACGCATTAATTCTGTGGCTTGGAGGCATACACAAGCCAGAATTCTCCGAAACCTTAGCCAACTGGGAAAGCAGTGTTGCTCAAAGCTTGAGTAACTCGGGCTGGGAGTTAGGAGTTAGGAGTTAGGAATTGGTTGACCTTTGACCTATCCCCAATTACCAATTACCAATCCCCCATGCCCAATTCCCAAATATAATTGTTTAAAAATTATTACTACTAATAATCAAATGATATTTAACCAAACTATAAAGTATTTTTATAAAGTTCATAATCAACTTGACGGAAAGGAATAAAGTTGATATTAGTGGTTGTTGGCTAATGGCTTAGCAATGACCCGAATCTAAGTGTGTATGGGTTGTAGTCAAGCTAAATAACGCACTCAATAATCGCTCCTCAGTACGCTGACTACAAAAAAGTAACAAATAATATGTAACTTCAACTGCGGAAGTAGGTTCCTAGCATTTGGATGTCTAACAAGTTCCACAGACACCCATCGGATTTGCCTGTGCTAAAATCAGCGTACCGGCACGACGCAGGCGATGGGAATAATGCCTTATGTTTGAACGCTTCACAGAAAAAGCCATCAAGGTAATAATGCTTGCTCAAGAAGAGGCTCGCCGCCTTGGGCATAATTTTGTTGGCACCGAACAAATCCTCTTGGGTTTGATAGGCGAGGGAACTGGCGTGGCGGCTAAGGTGCTCAAATCAATGGGCGTTAACCTTAAAGATGCCAGAATCGAGGTCGAAAAAATCATCGGCCGAGGCTCGGGTTTTGTCGCTGTGGAAATTCCGTTTACCCCACGGGCAAAGCGAGTTCTGGAACTATCTTTAGAAGAAGCTCGCCAGTTAGGTCATAACTATATTGGTACCGAGCATCTACTGTTAGGCTTGATCCGCGAAGGAGAAGGTGTAGCAGCTAGAGTACTCGAAAATCTTGGTGTAGACCTATCTAAGGTCAGAACCCAAGTTATTCGTATGCTTGGTGAAACCGCTGAAGTTACTTCTACAGGTCAATCTGGACGCAATAAAACTCCAACTCTGGATGAATTTGGTTCTAATTTGACCCAAATGGCACTGGATGGCAAGCTTGACCCCGTGGTCGGACGTGCTAAGGAGATTGAGCGGGTAATCCAAATTTTAGGTCGTAGAACAAAAAATAACCCCGTATTAATTGGGGAACCTGGTGTTGGTAAAACAGCTATTGCTGAAGGACTAGCGCAACGTATTGGAAACAAAGATATACCTGATATCTTAGAAGACAAACGTGTAGTAACTCTTGATATTGGCTTGCTTGTAGCAGGAACCAAATATCGGGGTGAATTTGAAGAACGCCTGAAAAAAATTATGGATGAAATCCGTCAGGCGGGAAATGTAATTTTAGTAATCGACGAAGTTCACACCTTAATTGGTGCTGGTGCGGCGGAAGGCGCAATTGATGCGGCCAACATTCTTAAGCCAGCTTTAGCTCGTGGTGAATTGCAGTGTATCGGTGCGACAACGCTCGATGAATACCGCAAACACATCGAGCGGGATGCAGCGCTTGAGCGTCGTTTCCAACCAGTAATGGTAGGTGAGCCTTCAGTAGATGAAACTATTGAAATTTTATACGGTTTACGCGACCGTTACGAACAACATCATAAATTGAAAATTTCTGATGAAGCGGTGCTAGCGGCGGCTAAATTATCTGACCGTTATATTAGCGATCGCTATCTTCCAGATAAAGCAATTGACTTAATTGATGAAGCTGGTTCTCGGGTTCGTTTGATTAACTCCCAACTGCCACCCGCAGCTAAAGAGTTAGACAAGGAACTGCGTAAAATCCTTAAAGAAAAGGATGATGCGGTACGTTCCCAAGACTTTGATAAAGCTGGCGAACTGCGCGATCGCGAAATGGAGATCAAAGCAGAAATCCGCGCGATCGCTCAAAGCAAAGCTGGTACTTCTGGTGGTAATGGTGAAGAGCCTGTAGTTACCGAAGAAGATATTGCTCACATTGTGGCTTCTTGGACTGGCGTTCCGGTGAATAAACTCACCGAATCGGAATCCGAGAAATTGCTGCACATGGAAGACACCTTGCACCAGCGTTTGATTGGTCAAGAAGAAGCTGTAAGAGCAGTTTCGCGTGCAATTCGTCGCGCTCGTGTTGGTTTGAAAAATCCCAACCGACCGATTGCTAGTTTTGTCTTCTCCGGGCCTACTGGTGTTGGTAAAACTGAATTAGCTAAATCATTGGCATCTTATTTCTTCGGTTCGGAAGAAGCAATGATTCGTCTGGATATGTCCGAATTCATGGAGCGTCACACCGTCAGCAAGCTGATTGGTTCGCCTCCTGGTTATGTCGGATACAACGAAGGCGGTCAGCTAACTGAGGCTGTAAGACGCAGACCTTATACGGTAGTGCTGTTCGACGAAATCGAGAAAGCGCACCCCGATGTATTTAATATGCTGCTTCAAATTCTTGAAGACGGTAGATTAACTGATGCTAAGGGACGTACTGTAGATTTCAAAAATACCTTGCTGATATTAACTTCTAATATTGGTTCTAAGGTAATTGAAAAAGGTGGTGGCGGAATCGGTTTCGAGTTTGCCGAAGATGCTGGCGAGTCTCAGTACAACCGGATTAAGTCTTTGGTTAACGAAGAACTTAAACAGTACTTCCGTCCTGAATTCCTCAACCGTCTGGATGAAATCATCGTCTTCCGTCAGTTGAATAGACAAGAGGTAATGTTGATTGCCGACATTATGCTCAAGGAAGTATTCGGACGACTCACCGAAAAAGGTATCAGATTAGAAGTGAGCGATCGCTTTAAAGAGCGATTGTTGCAAGAGGGCTATAATCCGAGCTATGGTGCAAGACCTTTACGTAGGGCAATTATGCGCTTGCTAGAAGATAGTCTTGCAGAAGAAATTCTTTCCGGACGTGTTGGCGAAGGCGATACAGCCCTAGTTGATGTGGACGAAGGTGGAAATATCCTTGTTAGCTCCGAAAAGAGTGAAGAAGATAGCAGCGGTGAGCAAGATGATGCTTTACCTCAAGCTGTTGAGGGGTAATAGAGTTTTAGATAGTAATTATCTGGAATTTTGAAAATTAGGAAGCGGTAGGGAATTTAGTTTCTCTACCGTTTTTTTTGTTTTTTTCTTGTTCCCAGGTTCTACCTGGGAATGTAGTTAGCGAGGCTCTGCCTCCATTCCAGTAGTATTTCAGTTCTAGTTGGTGTTTAAATTGCTGGTTTTGATAAACCGCAGAGAGCGCAGAGGGCGCGGAGGAAAGAGGTAGAGAGAAAATATAGTTGAGACACAGTGTTACGTCTCGTGCAATGTGAAATCATATGTTTATATTGCGATTGTGCAACGCCTGAATTTTAAATCATAGAATCATCAATGATTTTTCCATCACACCAGATAGTATCTCGACATACGCATTCAATAAAAGAGGTATTATCAAAAATTGCTCCTCTAAAATTGCTGCCTACAATAGAACACATAGCAAGTTCGGCATTTGTAAAGTTAGCTTCTTCAAAAATCGCATCGACTAAAGTGGTTTTCTGTAGCAAAGCTCCTTTCAGGTTGGCTCGTCTAAAATTAGCTTTTATTAAAGTAGAGAAAGATAAGTTAGCATTTTGCAAATTAGCTGCTTCTAAACTGGCTTCATAAAAATCAGCTTCCGCTAAATTGGCATCACTCAAGTTAACATTATTCAAGTTAGCACCACTCAATTTAGCACCAGGTTCCAGCACAATGCCAAAAAAATTTCTTTCCCCAGCAGCGTACCGCCGTAACAATTCTTCAGCACTCATGCTCGTTTGTAGTTAATTAAATTATCAGTTCATTTTAATTCACATCTTGCAGCATTCACGCCAAAGCGTGCGTTTAATCTAGTTAAGCTACATTTCCCGGCTTGAAATCAATTGATGCGGCTAATAGTTGAAGTCTACTCCAGTATACCGAAAAGCTTTTTCTTGCAGCGAGTAATTACAAACATTCATAAACAAACCGATTTCGCGCTACAAATTTTATGAAACCTAAATTTAAAAAATCAATACAGCGAGGTAATTTATATCGCTTGGTATTAATTTTGGTTTTGCTTGTAAGCATAAAACTGCTTTCTGCTTGTACCAATAATTCAGCAACTACTTTATCTTTTGTTGTGTCGCAAGAAGAAATTAAATATTTTGAACCGCTAATTGAGCAGTTTAATGATAGAAACCCAAATATTAAGATTGAATTAGCAGAAAATAGTTTAAAAGCAAACGACAGCGATCAACTTAAAGAAATTTATCAAGCTGATTTTAAAGAGAAATTACCCCGTTATGACTTGATTTACCTAGATATTATTTGGGTACCTGAATTTGCTGAGAATGAGAATTTGTTGGATATAACTAAGGATTTTCCATCCCAAGATTTAAAAAAAGAATTTTTGGCGAGTGAAGTAGACGATGGAATTTATGATAATAAAATGTATCGCGTTCCCTTCCGTACTGATATGGGAGTGCTTTACTACCGTAAAGATTTGCTAGAAGCAGTAAAGGAAAAGCCACCCGAAACATTTGATGATTTGTTACGGATTTCTCAAAAAGTTAAGCAACAACAGCAAGATATTGAATATGGTTATCTTTGGCAGGGGCGAAAAACCGAAGCAATAGCGGCGATGTTTGTGGAAGTGCTTGAGGGTTACGGTGGATTCTGGATTAATACCGAAGATAACCAAGTTGGATTAGACAAAAGTGAGGCGATCGCCGCAGTCGAGTTTCTACGCAATACAATCGATAAAAAAGTATCTCCCAAGAGTGTTACCACTGACAATGAAAACGACACACGTAAAAAATTCCGCTTGGGAAAAGCCGTTTTTATGCGAAACTGGCCTAATGTCTGGCTAGACGCTAATCATTTAGGCTGCTGCATTCGCGGTAAGATTGCCATTCAACCAATGGTAAGCGTACCGGGAAAAAGCGGTGGTGCATCCAAGGGTGGCTGGGGTTTTGGAATTGCTAAAACTACGAAACATAAAAAAGAAGCCATTGAAGCGATTAAATTTTTCACAAGTGCGGCAATTCAACGGCAGTTTACCCTAAAATATGGCTCCGTACCAACTCGTCGTCAATTATTTTTTGAACCGAAAATTGTTGCAAAATATAATCATTATCCAAAGTTGCTAAATATTATTGATAATAAAATTGAGAACAAATCTGTTAAATTGGTTTCTCGTCCGAGCATTCCTCAATATGCAGCAGCATCCTGTATTCTACAGAAACATCTTCATGCTGCGCTAACTGCAAAAACAAATCCTACTCCTCAAGAGGCGATGAAGAAAGCAGCAGAGGAAACTAGACAGCTATTAAAGACGGGGAAATCAAATTGCGAATAATATCATCGCAGGGAGAATACTTTTCTGTGAGGGTTGGTAATTGGTAATTGGTAATTGGTAATTGGTAATGATTAAGGTTTACAACGAAACATATTTACCTTGCCGTCTGCATTCGCAGAAGCCAAAAGGTTTGTATTTTTTGGACTAAAAGCAATTGCTACCAAACCTTTACCACTATTGCAGGTACTCAAGCGATCGCCGTTATCGATGTTCCACAGATTTATAGTCCCATTAGTACTTGCTGTCGCGACATAGTTTTTATTATCGGGAAAATCAACTGCTACTAGATTATCTTCATCATTATGTCTGAGGGATATTGTGAAATTGTCGCTTTTATGGTTTTCCCAATTCCACACCACCGCTTTGTTATCTTCTAAACCGATAGCAACCAAATGTTTTCCATTTGGACTAAATGCGATTTCCATTGGATAAGTTTGGAGATTTACTTGTGCAACTTGCTTGAAGGTGGTTGTGTCCCAAATTTGAGCAATGCCAGCAGCATTGGCTGATGCTAAATACTTTCCATTTGTTGGACTAAAGGCAACGGCTACTAGGTTATCGGAACCCAGAGATATAGCTTTTTGTGTTTCTTTGTCGGCTTGCCAGTTTCCACAATCTTCCAAGGTTGTTTAAGCTAGCTGTAGCTAAATATTTTGTATCCTGGCTGAAGCTAATAGCCCTAATGTAAGTTTTACTATTCAGAATTGCCTGTCGCTGACTGTTGCTTGTGTCCCAAACTCTGGCAATACCGTCAGCACTAGCTGATGCTAAATACTTTCCATCGCGACTGAAATCTAATGCGATTACGGGAGGTTTAAAGTTTGGGATATCGGAATACTCGTGGGATAGCTTTTTGAATTCGATTTTACCATCGAGATTCATCGTCCACAAACCGGCGGTTGCATCCAAACTCGCTGTAGCTATTTTCTTACTATCGGAACTAAATTTGAGCGCGACTACACCATCTCCGTGTAGTTGACAATCAATCTGCTTGGGCGTTTCATCTGGCAGTATGGTTGCATCAAATACTCGTAATGTTTTATCCAAACTTACTTGGGCAAAATACTTACCATCGGGACTAAAAGCAATCTGACTTGTATCTAAAGCAGGTGAATCGCAAGCTGTTGAAACTGGCGCAGGTAGCAATGCCAGGTTATTCATTCTCCACCCGATAGCTATACCGATCAATAAGGTGATGGGAAATCCCAGCATAAAAACCCACCGATAAAGTTTAAAGAAAGAAGGTGATGGTGGTGGTGAAGCCTCTTGCTGTAATAATTCAATAACATCAAGACGCTGCAATATTTCTTTAGTATTTTGAGGTCGATTTTCAACCTCTGGTGCCATTAATTCATCGATAAAATTGGCTAAAGGCTGGGAAATCTGTGGTGCAGAATCGCGCCAAATAAATTGGTTTGTAGGGCTATTTTTAGAAATCTCGTAGGGATGTTTACCCGTAAATAAATGAACAAAAGTACGTCCCAAAGCAAAAAAATCGGATTGTGGTAAGGCTTTAAATTTCTCTTGCTCTGGAGCTGCATATCCAGGAGTCAAAACTCCCGTAACATCACGCTTGGGATCGAATACTGTTTCCGTCACCCATCTAGCCGCACCAAAGTCAATTAACACCAATTGCCCATCGGGTTTAAGCATGATATTGGAGGGTTTAATATCCCGGTGGAAAAGCTTCTTTTGGTGTACCCGATGTAAAATATTTGTTAGCTGTTTGAGCCAATCAATTGCGAATTCTTCAGATATCCGCTGATGTTGTCCCAAAAACTGCTCTAAATCCTGCCCTTCAATTTTCTCGATAATCAAGCAGTGCAATTGCCGTTGAGTTTGACCAATTTTAAACGTAAAATATCCTTCGGGATCTATTTTCGGAATTCCCTGATGTTTGAGTGAAATCAATACTTCAGCTTCTCGCTTAAATAGACGTAGTAAAGTATCATCGCGACTTTTGAGAACTTTAAGAACTTTCGGCGTTCCTTTGTCATCAACTTCAAAAACTTCTATGTAAGGCGATTTATTCAGCTCGCGCAAAGGACGAACTAAGCTATACCGATCTTTTATACACATCGGAGTGCCGCAATCTGGGCAATAATTTGAAGTATTTTGGTGATAGCACTCGGGGTTGATGCAGTAGCTCATAATGGTTACTTCTCTAAAAATTGCCAGATAAGCATAGTGCTATATCCCAGAGATGCATCACATACCTTGGGGATACATTCGCTTAATATACTTACCTATAACAGGCTGCAAAGTAAAAAATGTCCCAGCCGTTTGGGTAATCTTCTCAATCAGCGATCGCCATCCCAGAGATTGCATGGCTTTGATTATTTCTGACTTTGGTACTGTTACAGAAAGGTTATTCTGTAATTCTACATATGATATTGGCTCGCCATAACTTGCCATTTCATACATAATCCTTTTTTCTAAATCATCCAAACGTATAAACTGTTGCTCTAATATTTGCAAAAACTTATCGCCGATAACTATAGTATTTTCTTTTAAATATTCCTTAACATTACCTGCAAATACTTCTTTAATAGTAGTAGAAATCATTTTCAGTGCTAAAGGATTTCCACCATACATTTGAATTAATTCCTGCCAACTTTCTTCTTGATACAATAATTTTTTTTCCTGGAAAATTTGGTTTGCTGCTTCCCCCAAACCTGCGATCAATAGCGAGCGAACTCTGAGTGTCTCGTCTTCAAGCAAGGCAACTTCGTGTGGTTTTTCTCGACCAATTAACACTAAGCAACTTTGCAATTCCCGTGTTTCTCCAACTTGTCTAATTAAATCTTTATAGCCTTCGTATCCAGAACTAAAATGTCCCGCAAAATTACCGCTGCACAGAATAGCATCTACTCGATCTAATATCACTAAACAGCGATGCTGGCATAAAAAGTTAATTAATTGTGATACATCTACATGAGTTTGTTGCTCTGGAGTTAATGCTGAGATTAAGTTAGTTAAAACAGATTCATAAGGTGGAGCATCTCGAAGACTGCGCCAAATAAAATAATCAAAATTCCCTTGAATTTGTTCTACTAACTTGACTGAAGTAGCAGTTTTACCAATTCCTCCCATACCTAATAGCGTTACCACGCGGCAGCAATCGTGCAAAATCCATTGTTCTAAAGTTGCAAGTTCTTGAATACGTCCGTAGAAAACTCCCACATCAGGAGCCTCACCCCAATCTTTGATTGCATTCGGCTGTGAAAACTGAAAATTTGTGGTGTTATTTACAGTTTCCGAATCAGCAATTTCCTTCCATTCCACACCCACAACTCGACAAATATTGATAAAGGTAGTTGTGATAGCGGCGATGCAGGAGGTGATTGTTAACAAGCTTTAGGAAAAAATCGCTATTTCCCCATAGAAATTTCAAAAAATGTTAAATTATCGGGATTATTAGTACTCAATCTCATGGTATAAGTATAATTAAGAACGATAATTTCCTGATTATTACAGATAAATTTTAAGCGGGATATATTCCATACCAACATCGTCGCAACAATTAAGATAAATTAAATACTGGCTCGCGGCATCGATTGGAGTATTCCCTCGTTTAAAGCAGATGACAAAATTACTGAATAATCGTTATCAAGTTATCCAGGTGTTAGGTGCTGGTGGGTTTGGCGAAACCTTTTTAGCGGAAGATACTCATCTTCCTTCTCGCCGACGTTGTGTTATCAAGCAGCTAAAACCATTAGCAGACGATCCAAAAACCTATCAAAAGGTTCAGCAACTTTTTGAAAGAGAAGCAACAACTTTAGAATTTCTCGGTGAAGGTAGCGATCAAATTCCCAATCTTTTTGCTTATTTTTCGGAAAACGGGTTATTTTATTTAGTTCAAGAATGGATTCAAGGACAAACTTTAACTAATATCGTTGAAACTAACGGATGTTTAAACGAGCAAGCTGTTAAAGATATTCTACAAAGTTTGCTACCAGTTTTAGAATATGTCCACTCGAAAGGAATTATTCACCGCGATATTAAACCCGACAATATTATTCTGCGTAATTCTAATAACAAGCCAGTTTTAATTGATTTCGGTGCGGTAAAAGAAACCGTTCGTACTGCAATCAATTCTTCAGGAAACCCTACCCAGTCAATGGTAATTGGTACGCCGGGATATATGCCTAGCGAACAAATGTTAAGGCGTGCGGTTTTTGCTACCGATATTTATAGTTTAGGTTTGACGGCAATTTATTTATTAACTGGGAAACATCCCCAAGAATTGCAAACAAACCCAGAAACAGGAAAAATAGTATGGGAAGATGACGTTAATGAAATTTCTACTTCTTTAAAAACAGTTCTCAATCGAGCTATCGATCCAAATATAGGTAGTCGTTACAGCACTGCGGGCAAAATGCTTTATGCTTTACAATCTACTTCTACAGCTACTACACCCATAATAAATAATCAAAAAACTCAAAATAATCAACAAACTCAAAAAACAGTTGCAGTATCTCCCGGTGCCCGAATTCCTCGAAAAAATATTAATTCTCCAAATTCCACAAATTCTACAAATAGGTTAAAGCCCGGTTTAATTTTCGGTGGTATACTCGCTGCTGGATTAATTGGAGGAATCGCAATTGCTAACTTTAATAACCAGCAACCCGAAGAAGATATTGTTATATCCCAAACTCCGCCACCAGAGCCTACTGATAATAGCGATCGCACTAATATAATTCCTTCTCCCGAACCAACTTTCGCCGAAATTCAACCAACCGCAAAACCCCGAATTAAAATTCCACCACAAATTGCTCCACCGCAGCAACAAGAGCAAACAATCGAACCACCACCAGAAGCAACAACAGAAAATAGGCAACCAGCACCTATTTTTACACCGCAACCGAAACCACAAATATTTTCTACTCCCAAGCCTCAACCTACAGCTAATTCCCAACCACAACAAACCCCAAAACCAGTTCCCGACAATAGTCAAAATAATACTTCAAATATCAGCGTTTCCAGTATTTCCTACAGGTAGCTCCGAAAGCGACGTTAAAGCAAATTTAGGACAACCAACAAAAGTTTCTAGAGGTTTATGGAATACCCGCGCCTATCTTTATAAATTACAGCCAGATGTAGACTTAGGTTTATTATTCGATCGCCAATCTGGAAGATTACGACAAACAGAAGCATCGCTTGCTCAATCTGTAGGAGCAAACACCATGCAAAATACTTTACAAGGAATGTTAAAAGGTAATATTAACGGCGACATTCAACAAGGATTGCAGCGAGTGTATCAGCGCCAAAGTAATCAATATTCTTTTCAAACAGGAAATTTAAAAGGAACAATACAGCGCAACAACCAAGGGCGCATTTATATTGCCGTTTGGGAAGCGGATTTGCACTAAAAAAGGGGCATCAGGAATTGTGAGAGGGGGTAGAGGGGGTTAGCTCTCGTTACAAGGTTCTACCTTGTAATGCATTTCAAGAAGGCTCTGCCTTCCCTACATAGTGCAGGCAGAGCCTCCAAATATGGTTTCCCAGCCAGAGACTGGGAACCAGTTATTATTTAACAGTTACTTTCGCACCAGCTTCTTCGAGTTGCTTCTTCGCATCTTCAGCAGCTTCTTTAGCCATAGCTTCTTTGATTGCTTTAGGTGCGGATTCTACCATTTCTTTAGCTTCTTTCAAGCCTAAGCCGGTAATACCGCGTACAACCTTGAGGATAGCAATCTTCTTATCAGCAGGTACGTCTTCTAGTACTACGTCAAACTCAGTTTTCTCTTCGGCAGCTTCAGCTTCACCACCACCAGCGGCTCCAGGCATCATTCCGGGCATCATCATCATGCCACCACCACCGGAAGCGGAAGCATCTACTTCAAATACTTCTTCGATTTGCTTAACTAATTCGGAAGCTTCGAGCAAGCTCAAAGTCTTCAAGCTTTCCATGATTTCATCAGTTTTTGCAGACATAATTCTATTCCTGTTGTTGTTGTTGGTATTTTTCTAAACTTAGGTTCGTAGTAAGGATTTTAATCCTTATTGGAGAGGGCTGAAGCCCTTACTACAAACAAAAAATTCTAGGATTCCGCAGAATCTTCTGAAGAACCTTCTTTTTGAGATACTGCTTGAATTGCCCGTGCCAAAGAATTTGGTACTTCGTTGATACCTGTAGCCAATTTGGTTGGTACCTGGTTGATTCCCACTGCCAATTTGGTAGCGATAGAATTCAAACCACCAGCAATACGAGCCATTAGTTCTTGCTTGGAAGGTAAATCCTTGAGTGCTTTGACTTGATCTACTGTTAAAGCTTGCCCTTCAAGCACTCCACCGCGAATCTTTGTTTTCTTGGTGGCTTTTTGGAAGTCTTCGTAAGCCGTGATAGCGTCTTTTAAGTCTTCTTTAACTAGTAAGAAAACCGAAGAGTCTTGAAGATACTGCGTCATTGGCTGCCATTGTTGATCTTCTTCAACAGCAATCCGCATCAAGGTATTTTTGGTTCTTTTACAAACCGTACCAGTTGGACGCATCCGATTACGTAAATCGCTAATTTGCGATACGCTTAGACCTTCGTATTCAATTACTATTGCTAGGGAAGACTCGCTCAAAAGTCCTTTAAGATCGGAAACTATTTCCTTCTTATTTGCTAGCGTTCTACCCATTTTATATCACCTCCTTCACGATCTTTATTAACCTTAAAAACAATGAAACCCTGACTGCAACAGCCAGGGTTTTATCTAGGTTTTTCCAAGGATTAATATCTATAAAAACGTTTCTCTACGTCTTTAAAAAAATCCCTTTGGAATCATATCTTCACCATTTCGGTCAGAAATGAAAACAATTGAGGAGTAAACCTAAGCAGGAAATTAAGCTTTTGTGAAAGCACCTACTGTCTCTGGCTGTTAGTTATTTAGTTTTTAATTAAGTTAATAATTAAGAGTTAAAAGTTGATAACTCATAACTCACAAATCATAACTCAAAATTGGTCAAAGTCAACTATTATTTTTTTAGTTCGAGCTTAATAGCCTAAACCATCTTCATGTCGCGTAAAGCGTTTGTATCAACTCGGATGGATGGCCCCATCGTGGCAGATACATAAACAGTACGCCAGTAGCGACCTTTTGCTCCGGAAGGACGGTTACGGTCAATGCTTTCCTGTAACGCCTTCAAATTGATCAATAAGTCTTCCGGGGAGAAAGAAGCCTTACCAAACATTATATGAACTATTCCTGTACGGTCGGCTCGGTATTCTAATTTACCAGCTTTGAATTGCTCAATTGCTCCTGCGAGGTCGGTTGTCACGGTTCCACCTTTAGGCGATGGCATCAAACCACGAGGACCTAATAATTTACCGAGCTTTGCTACCTGCGGCATCACATCGGGTGTAGCGATCAATTTGTCGAAATCCATTCTTCCTTGCTGAATTTCGGTAATTAATTCTTCCGAACCTACTACATCAGCACCGGCGTTAGTTGCTTCTGCTACTTTTTCGCCTCGTGCAATTACTGCCACTCTAATGGTTTGTCCGGTTCCCTTTGGCAGTACTACTGTTGTCCGCAATTGCTGGTCTGTATACTTGGGGTCAATTCCCAAACGAATATGCGCTTCTGCTGCTTCGGGAAACTTTGCTGTTGCCGTATCTTTGAGCAAACCTAAAGCTTCTATCGGTTCGTAGTCTTTATCTTCGACTTTTTCCAGCAGCGTCTTCATGCGACGCGATAATTTATTATTTGCCATGTTTTCTCCTGGGGTAATTGACGAGATTGATTCTCTCCCCCAATTAATTTTTGTTGGTTGTTGGTTGTTGGTTGTTAGTTATTAGTTGTTAGTTGTTAGTTGTTAATTCTTAACTCATAACTCATAACTCATAACTGAATTAGTCACTTACCGTTACGCCCATATTACGAGCGGTACCCGCAATGATTTTCATCGCCGCTTCGATGTCGTTGGCGTTCAAATCGGGCATTTTTGTTTCAGCGATTTCTCGCAATTGGTCTTTTGTGATCGAACCAACTTTAACTTTTCTCGGTTCGGCCGAACCTTTTTCAATTTTGGCTGCTTTGGTAATTAAGACCGATGCAGGAGGAGTTTTTAAGATAAATGTAAAACTCCGGTCTTCAAAAACCGAAATTTCTACAGGAATCACCGTTCCAGCTTTATCTGCTGTCTTGGCGTTGTACTCCTTACAGAACATCATGATATTAACGCCGTGCTGACCTAGAGCAGGTCCCACTGGCGGTGCTGGGTTGGCTTTTCCAGCTTGCAGAGCCAGTTTAATAATCGCTGTTACTTTCTTCGCCATTTCTTACTAGCTTTGTTTCTGTACTTGATCAAATTCCAATTCTACTGGCGTGTCTCTTCCGAAAATCGAAAGCGATGCTTTGAGTTTACTTCTTTCTGGACTGACTTCGATAACTTCACCTTCAAAATCTTTAAACGGACCTGAAAGCACGACTATCTTATCACCAGTCGCCATATCAATTTTCACTACTGGCTCTTGTTCGGCAGCCTGTTGTTTGAAGATTCTTTCTACTTCACTATGAGAAAGCGGCAACGGTTTTACGTGTCCGCGCCCTCTACCAGTACCGCGCTTTTGTTCTGCTCCTACGAAGTTGATTACATGGGGAGTGTTTCTCACTACCTGCCAGATATCATCTTCCATTTGCATTTTTACGAGTACATAGCCAGGAAATACCTTCTCGTCTGTACTATAGCGACTGCCGTCTTTACGAATCTTAACTGTTGGCGTGTGTGGAATTTCGACTTGGATAATTTTATCAGCGACATCAAAAGTTTGAATACGCTGCTCCAAGTTGGTTTTTACACGCTTCTCGCAGCCAGAGGCTACTTGCACTGCAAACCAGCGGGCTGAGCGCACGCCGCCATCGTTTGATGGTGCATCTACTTCCTCTGACTGCAACGGCGAATTACGATCTTCGTCTGTTGCAGAATTCATTTGAATATTACTGTTGCTGCCCAAGCAAAGAATTTATCTACGAAAAATATTAATGTAGCGGAAAGAGTTACCATCAACAGCACCGCTGCGGATTCACTGACGAGCTGTTTGCGACTTGGCCAAACGACTTTTTCAAACTCTTCTCTAGTCCCTTTAAAGAAGTTGCTGAGACTAAACCCGCTATTTAATTCTTGTATTTGTGCTTCGTTCTTTTTGGCCACGGTATGAAACTCTCCCCCTATCCTTACTTGTATTGGCGTTGTTCTCCATTAATAGTAACAGCTTTAAATAGAACCAATATTTATAAGTAAAATATATAAAGTTAAAGCTGCTATAAAAACAAAATCAACCCGAAACTATCAGTAAAACTGATTTTACAGTTATAACTGCAAAGCTTTCGGGCTGAATTTTATTTTAGAGCGCGCCCTGGAGGACTCGAACCCCCGACATTAGGTTTTGGAGACCTACGTTCTACCAACTGAACTAAGAGCGCACAAGCTTTTTTAATGACTGTTTTATCTCAGTCTTATATAGTCTAACGTATGGAGTGACATTTGAGATCCATTTTTTATATAAATTAATGAACAGCGGCGATAGATGCCGCTATTACAATGATTTTCACGTTTAGGGTGAATAGTCATTTAAATCATAATGAGCGGTCAAAACGCTGTTGAATACGAGTAGCTTTACCGATGCGCTTGCGTAGATAATAAAGTTTAGCGCGTCGTACTTTACCGCGACGCATTACTTTAATGGTATCAATTCGGGGAGAATGGACGAGAAAAACCCGTTCAACGCCAACGCCTTGAAAGACTTTGCGAACCGTAATAGTTTCATTAATGCCACCATTACGCATGGCGATTACAACTCCTTCGTAGGGTTGAACGCGAAATTTTTCACCTTCTTTGATTTTTACTCCAACTCTAACGGTATCACCTACGTAAATTAATGGTAGGTCTGTTTTGAGTTGTTCCGTTTCTATATCACGGATTATCTGCTGTACGTTCATGTCAAATTCTCTAAAAGTTTGCAAGCCCCATACTTTAAAGTCAGGGATTAAGAAACGAGTCGCCGATTTTAGTGCTAGTCGTTATGGGTTGTATTCAAATCTCACAATCGCTAATAATAAATCAATATAGATGTTTTAGTCCACTTATTTAAGACAATTATTTTAGATATTGCCAGAATTTTCTGTATGAAGCAGAATTTATTTTTATGTTCGGTAGTTCGTAGGGCCGTATTTAGAGTATTGAGTGTATGAAATTTAGCGTTGTGATTACAACCTATAACCGTTTAGATTTACTTAAACGAGCAATTAACTCTGCCCTTAACCAAACTCTTGAGTGCGAAGTGATTGTTGCTGATGATTGTTCTTCTGACGGTACTGATGAATACGTAACGAGTTTTAAGAAACAGCTACCAGTAGAACAACAGCAGCGATTAGTTTACCTTTGCAATTGTACCAATTCCGGTCATGCTGCGACGGTAAATGCTGGGGTTTCTAAAGCTAAAGGGGAGTGGATTAAATTTTTAGATGATGACGATTATCTGGCTCCCAATTGTCTGGAGGAAATGCTTTGCGCGATCGCACTTCGTGAAAATGCCGCAATCTGTTCTTGTGTGGCGGCTCAGGTTAATGATTCAGAGGTTGAAGTCAGTCGTACATCTGTATTAGGTCCCGGTGAAGCTTTTTATATTCCTCAAGCGGATATCCATTACGGTATGCTTCTGGAAAGATTACCATTTGGTACGCCAGTTCAAGTAGCTTGTACTCGCGAAGCTTTCTTAAAAAGCGGTGGATGGGATACAAAATTAACTGGCTGCGATGATATTGATTCTTGGATTCGTATTGCCCAGTTTGGAGATGCTATTTTCTTAAATCAATGTTTAGCTTACCGAACAATTTGGTCTGGAGGATACGATCAAAAAATCTATCTAAAAAAGCGTTTAAATACTAATATCTCAATGAAAGAGAAGATTTACGCTTTAGTTAACGAACAGCACCGCTCCGAAATTCCAGCTTTAGACGATATCAAAGGTTACTTGAAACTGCATTGGGCGTTAGTAGCATTAAAGCAGAAAAAGGTGAAAAACTTTCTCAAATTAGCCGACATTTCTGTTTTATCTTTAACTGCTTGGAGACTTCTACTCGCTTCAGCCTTAGCACGTCGCGGAAACTTAAACAGTCCAAATTTACGTAAAATTGTCTTAATTGAATCATCTAAAAAAGACTGAATTTATTTTCGGTTATTTATGTTTATTTTAAAAATCATATTTATGGTAATTGGTAATTGGTAATTGGTAATTGGTAATTGGTAATTGGGGATTGGGGATTGGTAATTGGTAATTGGTAATTGGTAATTGGTAATTGGTAATTGGTAATTGGTAATTGGTAATTGGTAAGTAGGTGAGCGTAATTAAATGTAAGTGTATTTTGTCATTGCGACGAGGTATTCGGTTGCAATCCCAACCGTTTTAAGCTTTTTAAATTTCTTTACATAGTTGGTTATATTTGTACCAACTGAGTTAATAGTTAATAGTTATTAAAAAATATTTGTAGTGTTCGCATCTTGATCCCTTATTATTTTCTACATCTCTATATCTCATCCCCAATGCCCAATCCCCAATGCCCAATCCCAATTACCTATTACCCATTACCCGGATCAATTTTCCAGCAAACAAATCGTGTAACAAAATATAAAAACAAGGAATAACAAATAAGGTTAATAGTGTTGCTAAAGATAACCCAGAAAACACTACTACACCCAAAGGTTGCAGAAATTCAGAACCTTCTCCGATTCCTAATGCCAAGGGAAACATACCTAAAACTGTAGTGATGGTTGTCATTAATACCGGACGCAAGCGTTGAGGTGCGGCTTGCAAAATTGCGCTTTTACGGTCAATACCTTTTTGTTCTTTAATTTGATTTGCTAACTCTACCATAATGATGGCGTTGTTCACGACAATTCCCACCAGCAATACAGCACCAACTATAACCGTTGCACCAATGGCTGTTTGAGTAATATAAAGTCCGAGAATACCCCCAGCTAATGCCAAGGGAATTGTAAACATAATTACTAACGGATCTACGAGGGAATTGTACTGTACAGCCATAACCACAAATACTAGAAATGCGGCTAATCCTCCTAACAGTTTCAAAGAATCTTGCAGTTGCTCGTTAGCTTGTGATGCCGAACTTGGCAATACTGACACACCTGACGGTAAATCCAAAGTAGCGAGTACCGAATTCACCTGTTTTGTCGCTTCGCTAAGGCTGACTCCTTCACTTAAATTTCCGGCAATAATATAAACTTGACGCTGGTTAATCCGCTGAATTTCTCCAGGTGCTTCACCGTCTACAATTTCGGCAACATCACTCAAACGTACTTGACGATTATTATCAACAAACAAAGGTAATCTTGCCAGTTCTGAAGAAGATTTTATCGAGTCTTCACTCAACTGCACTCGTATATCTACCAAACGGTTATCGCGCTGTAACTGAGTGGGAATACTACCTTCAATAGCTGTTTGAATTGTGTCGCCAATTTGTTGAGCGGTTAATCCTACGGCTGCAACTCTTTCCCAATTAGGAAGAATTTGAATTTCTGGTTGACGGGGATCGGCATCGGGACGAAATCTAGCTAAAGGAACTTGCTCTTCCACTGCTGCCAATACTTGTTTTCCGGCTTCTTCTAAAGATTGAGAATCGTTACCTTGCAAAATAATATCAACATCTGCACCGCGCACGGGAGAGTTACTTAGTATCAAACCCCGCACTGCACCGGGACTGATACGCAGACGAATTCCGGCTAAGTTGAGCTTCTCAAATTCGGCATCAACTTTTTCGACATAAGCTTCTATATCGGTACCGGGTTTTAAGGTAATCGTACTCGAACCCCGTAATGGGTTTTCGCTAGTGCTAGTACCAAATAGAAAACCGCCAGATGTGGTGAAAACGTATTCGGTTTCTGGCTGTTTGAGCAGAATATCATCTACCGCAGCCATAACTTTTTGGTTTGTTTCTAATGGTGTACCGGGAGGAAACTGAGCAAATAATCTGGCTTGTCCGGTACTGATACGCGGTAAAATTTCTTGAGGTATTTGGGGAATCATCCACAAACTACTTCCACCAAAAATCAGGATAGCCAACCCAATTGCTAACAATCGAAAACGCAGCACTTTCCCTAAAAAATTAGCGTATCCTCTCGTAGCGGCTTCAAAACGGCGATTAAACTGGCGTAGCAGCCAAAATTCATGCAAATTACTCGACCATTTCCAAGCTAATAACCGAGATGTCATCATCGGTACAACTGTGATTGCAATTAAAATAGAAGCCGCAATCGAAAAGCTAATTGTCAGAATTAATTCGTTGAATAGCAGGGAAATAAAGCCACCAATCAATACAAATGGCAATACTGCAACTAAGTTTGTACTTGTGGAAGCAATCAATGCTGATTCGACTTCCCGACTACTTTTTTCGGCTTGAGTAATAAGTTGATGGGGACTCAAACGGGTTTTTGTATTTTTACCGGGAGTCAGAAGCGCACCCTCGGCAATATTCTCCAACATGACGATAGAGTTATCAACAACAATCCCCACACCCAAAGCCAAACCACCCAAACTAAAAACGTTGAGGGATAAGCCAAATATTCCCATCAAAATAATTGCAGCCAGAGTAGCCAAAGGAATTGCCAGCACGATAATAATCGTTTGACGGATCGAACCAAGGAATAATAAGACAGCGATCGCCGCGAGCAAGGTGCCAATTAAACCGGAAGTTGTCACGTTAGATATAGAGTTACGGATAAATTTTGATTCATCCGAAGTCGTGGTAATTACTGTTCCTTCTGGAACTACACCGGATTGTTTTAGCTGTTCTAAACGCTTTTTGACATCATCTACAACGTTGATTGTATTGGCATCCGGTTGTTTCTGGACGCTGAGTTTTACTGCTTCTTTACCATTGAGCAAAACGAACACTCGCTGTTCTTCAGCACCATCTATAACTTGAGCAAAATCTCGCAGATAAACTCGTTGAGTTGGTGATGTGGTATCGGTAGAAGAAACTTCAAAGGAAAGATTTTTCAGTTCTTCAGCATCTTTAAAACGTCCGACAGTACGAATTAACGGTTCGGAATTTTCACCAATAATTCTTCCCCCAGAAACGTCTTGGTTACGGTTTCTTAACTCATCAAGTACGTCATTTAAACCTACACCCAAAGCTTGCAGTCTATTTAAGTCAATATTTACCCTAACTTCTTCTTGAACACCTCCCGATACATCTACAGACGCGACTCCAGGCACGACACCGAGTTCGCGAGCAAGTTCTTCTTCGGCAAATACACGCAAATCAACACCTTTTAAGGAAGGCGAAGTTAAAGCAAATTCGTAAACTGGTAATTGGGAAGGGTCAAACTTGAAAATACGCGGTGCTTCCAGAGTATCTGGTAGACGGCTTCTGGCTCTGTTATATGCAGCTGTCGCATCATTAAGGGCTTGGTCAATATTCCCCCCCGGCTTAAAGTATAAATCTACACTTATTCTTCCTTCACGAGTTTGAGAAAATACCTGAATCACACCTTCTGTAGCTGCAAAAGCTGATTCCAATGGTCTGGTAATTTCATCAACTCCTACCTGTGGAGAAATTCCCGGTGCTTCCAAACGTGCGCCAATTCGGGGATAGGTAATTGATGGGAGTAAATCAACTGGTAATCTCAGGATGAAAAAGACACCTAAAATTACTACCGTCAGCGTCAGCATCAGCGTACCAATATGCTGGCGGATCGAAACACCACTTATACTAAATCCGTTTTGCTTAACCTGCTGCATATTTTCAAAAGGGAATTGATAATTGATAATTGGTAATTGATAATTGATAACTGCTTATTCGGTTTTTTCTGAAAGTATCGAAAGACGTACAGTTGCACCATCTTTTAACGGCTCTCCGCTACGAGCCACAAATCTTTCCCCAGCTTGCAATCCAGATAAAATTTCTACTTTGCCATCAACATTTTTGCCAATTTTTACTTCTCTAGCTGACACTGTAGGTTTTTCTGAGGAATTTAAAACAAATATTTTACCTCGATCGTTTGGCTGGGAATTTTCTTCGCTACTACTTTTTCTGTCTTTTTGTAAGGCTGATTCAGGTATTACTATATTTGCTTGTTCTTGGGATGTGAAATTAACTCTTGCTAATAAACCGCTACCAATCCCATCTTGATTGGGAATAATTACTTCTACTGGTACAAGTCGAGCTGTTGGATCGGCGGCTGGAGAAATACGAGAAACTGTTCCGGAGTATGTTTGGTTGGGGAAAGCATCTAAACGCACTTGTACGGATTGCCCAACTCGGATTTTTGCTAATTCTAATTCCGAAACTTGAACTTCGACTTTGACGCGATTGAAGTCACCTATTTTTAATAGTTCATTCCCAGGTTGGAGAAGATTCCCCGGTTCCGTTACTCTCGCCAGAATTACCCCAGAAATTGGCGATATTAATCTTGCATAAGAGCGTTTTTCTACAGCTTCTGCAACTACCGCTTGTTGAGCTACAATTCTACCTTGAGCCGCAGCTAGGGATTGCTGTTCGACTTGAACGCTTTCTTGAGCAGCACGAAGTACTTGAGCCGCAGTTTGCGCTTCTGTAAGTGCTTGTTCGGCTGCTTGTTTGGCGATCGCCCCTTGCTGTGCGAGTTTCTGCTGTCTTTGGGAATCTGCTTGTTTTTGTTGGAGTTGCAACCGCGTTCTTTCTACTTCTACACGAGCATTGCTTATCTGAGCGTTGATGCGTGCAACTTCCGATTTCAGAGATGCTAATTCTGCTTCTGCTTGATTTATTGCCGTTTTCAATAGAGCATCATCAATTTGTCCAATGATTTGCCCTTTGTTAACCGTATCTCCTATATCAACATTTAATGCTAAAAGTCTTCCTTCAACTTGCGAACGTAATGAGACTGTACGAAATGGTGTAGTAGTACCCGTTAGTGATTGTTCTTGTTGTAATGAACCCGTGCGAGCGATCGCTACATCTACAGCCGTTGCACCACCTTTTTTTCCTCCCCTACCCTGACGCTGAGATTGAGCCTCGGCTGAATCCTTGGGAAGTGAAGCGCAACTTGTACTTAAAATTCCTACGCCTAAAATGATTACAATCAATCCGTTAGATGAAGCAAAAAAGCGATACGTATTGAATAAAAAATTATTATTCTTTTGTCTATTTGTCTCCTTTTTGTACCGCATATTTTTGTTTATATTTTGTCTGTAAATTATTTATTTTTGAACTAATACAATTTTTTTAATAATAATTATTAACAGATATAACCAACGAAAAAACGAGGTTATAAATAGAAATTATGTCTGATTTTGAGAATTATTAATTCTGTTAATTCGAGTCAGCATGAAATAAGATTTCGATAATATTGAAAGCACTTTACATCTTGCAAACCGTAAGTTAATAGCGCAAGTTGTCTAAAGACAACTAGTACAGTACGGCGTAAATAAAGCACCCATTTAAAAAGTTTGAAAGCCTTATCATATAATACTTTTTACTTCTTACTTTTGACTTTTTACTTCCGCGCAGCGGTACTAGTTAAGATTTTCAGTCTGCTTAAGTAGACTTTCGCTATTAGTCTGGGAATTGATTCCGAGGTGGTTTTGAGGGCTAAATGAGAATGGTACAAGAGATCGGAAGCACTGTTCTTTACAACAAGGTTGTTTAAGACGCTAAATTAGTATTTACGTTCAAAATGTTTGTATTTATAGTACAAACGCTTATCTAACAATTTACGCTTATGTATGAAATTTATTTATGCAGTTATTAAATATTATAAGTATTTTTAAACAATTATCACTATATCGCAAGTTATAAAATTTACACTACTAATCCGTGACTTTTTTCACTTTTGTTTTTGGCTTTTCCGTACATTAGGGTGGGAGACAACAGGGAATAGTTACCACTAACAATTAACAACTAACCTCTCACTCCTCATTTATTTCCGAAAGAATCGATAGACGTACATTCTCGCCATCTTTTAAGGGTTTGTTACTCCGTACTACATAAGATTCTCCCGATTTTAAACCCGATACAATTTCTACTTTACCGTCAGTTTTTTCCCCTAAAATTACCCTTCTTGCCCGTACTTTCTTTGTTTTCTCGTCTTCTACAACAATAAATACCGTACCTTGAATATTTGTATTTAATTGAAATGCAGTTCTTTTAACATCTGCTTCTGTTTGAATTGCTCTGAATGGTACTATAACTTTCTGTGCGGTTGTATTCTGAAAATTGACTCGCGCTAATAAGCCGCTACCAATTTTGCCGTCAATATTCGGCATTACTACTTCTACGGGTATTAAACGAGCCGTTGTATTTGCTGCTGGTGAAATGCGTTTTAAAGTACCGATATATTCTTGATTGGGAAAAGCATCTAATAAAATCTTTACAGATTGTCCTATTTCAAGTTTTCCTAGCTCTAATTCTGAAACTTGAACTTCTATTTTTACTCTACTAAAATCGCCGATTTTTAATATTTCATTACCGGGTTGTATTAAGTTACCCGGCTCGATTGTCTTTTCTAAAACTACACCTGCAATCGGAGATGTTAATTTCGCGTAGCTCCTACGCTCTTTTGCTTGAGCAACTACTGCTTGCTGTGCTACTACTCTTGCTTTTGCTGCAATGACGGCTTGCTGCTCTATTTGCACTTGTTTTTGTGCTGCCTCAACCGCTTTTGCTGCTGCTTGGGCTGTGGTGCGCGTTTGCTCGGCTATTGCGCGGGCGATCGCACCTTCAGACAACAATTTTTCCTGTCTCTGAGCATCTGCTTCTTCTTGCTGTAATTCTAATCGCGCTCTCTCTACTTCTGTTAAAGCGTTACCTACTCGGCTATTAGCTCTTGCTACTTCTGACTTAAGCGCCGCAAGCTCTGCTTGTGTTTGATTTAATGAGGTTTTGAGCAAAGTATCATCAATTAATCCAACAACATACCCTTTAGTGACTTTATCGCCTAGATCCACATTCAGCGCTAATAACTGCCCAACAAGGCGCGATCGCACTGAAATTTTCCGAAATGGCACGGTACTTCCGGTATAAGATAATTTTTCGTTTAACTGCCCTTTTCGAGCAATGGCTGCATCTACAGCAGCCGCACCTCCCCGACGTTTCGATGTGGCTTGAGCAGTTTCTTTGGGTGCTGAATTACAACTTGTAATCAGTAAACCGCTAACCAAATAAAATCCAAATAAAATCGAGGTAGAGCGCAATAAATTACTCTTTATTTTGATAAATAGTTGCTTTACAAATGCGTCTTTTTTAAAACATCTTTTTCTCGCCTTTTTTCCTACATGGAAATGCTGTTGTTGATTGTACATTTGTTTATAATTTGTAATATGACTCAACTTGCATTCCTTGTTCCTAAAAGCTTGTAAAAAACACGGTAGTAGGAGAAGGGAAAGTTTATCTAATCTAAAAAGCTAACCAAACGCCAATTCAGGATCAAAACAATTCAAAATTACCATTGCCTGAAGTCTGAGGTTTGAAACGGCGTGTGGAATGTTTCGATAATTTTCTCCTTTTAAGGAGAGGCTTGTATGCTTAATGAAATAATTAAAATAGAATTAATTTTTAATTTTACATTTTTAATTTTGAATTAAAAAAAATGGTCATCTAATAAATATTTTTAAATAAGTATTAGAAAACACTTGACAATGATTTCTCATCGCTCATGGTCAGTCATTTATTTTATACACTAGGTGTCATTATAAACCGAGCGTTAGAAAGTTAATCTCTGATTCAACCGATAATCTGTCTAAAGATATAAAAATTTTTGTTTTCCGATTTTCTCTTCTAAACAGCGCTGCATAACTAAGTAGTTGTTAACACTATTCAATCTAAAGACAATTTCGATGCGCTATATTGTATCGAACATACCAGTATTTTACAAAATATGTAGTTAACCTTAATATATATTACAAAATCTGGTATTTGCAGGGTATATAGTGTATTCAATCTCAACTTAATGAGGAAACAACCAGTGACATCTCCCATCAAACTTTTACAAATAGCTGAAGCTACCTTGATTGCAGAATTTTTTCGAGAATCAGTTGGTAAATGGAATTCGGAAAGACGTTACTACACTTTACCGGATGGAAAAACCAAAGAAGTTGCGAGTGTCATTACCATTCGGTTTTTAGAAGCGGGATGCGATGAATTGCAAAAACTCGCACGGATGCACGAATTAGATGAGTCTACCATCATGACTTGCGGTGCTGAAGTTTCTTGGGAAAGTACCAACGCCGTAACCAAAGCAAAAGAGTCCCCCCAAGGTTTAACATTATTCGGTGCTTTAGGAAATATATTGTATCGCGATCGCGGTTTTGCAACGTCGAAACCAATCACCGCAGAGTATCATTTCCCTGCTGAGAAAACTTTGTGTTTGCGTACCGAGTATAACGGCTCGGTGTTTGAGGAAGAACTTAAATTTATTGGTGAAAAATACCGTACCCGTCAATCTGTAATTTCCCGTGCTGGAGAGCAGGTAATGATTGGGCAGTATTTAGAAAAGCGGATTGAAGAATAATATGGCAGTTCAAACTTTAGCTTCATTGATAGGTTAAAGTTTGTATTGTTAATTGCTGCTGCTTAATTGCCAACGTGGAGAATTTAAACTCAACACTGTTTCTGATATTTTTAATCTATATAGTTTTACAGATATTATTTAATCTAGTAGTACGAATCTTATTAGTTATTGCTTCGTTTATAGTTGTTTAACGGGTGTCTAAGTGGTATGGATAGTGTTTGTTGATTGGTAGTAGTATTTTTTTACAATTTAATAAAATTAATTTAACCTAATAGTGCAACACTATTAGGTTTATTTTTAAATGTATATACAAGCATTAAATATAAAGATTCGTAGTAAGGGCTTTAGCCCCTCCGAATTGCGTTATAAAAGGCATTAAATAGTAATTATTCTTCTCATTATCTCCTCAAAAAAAGTACCCATAGGGGTAATAAAATTTTATATAAATGAGTGCCAATAATAGTAATCCAATCAAATTATAAGCTGTTATAAAGTTTTATTAAAACTCTGTGATTTTTTAGATAACCAAGCTTGTTATTAGGGAAGTAAATATTAGAACAAACCCTAATCTTTTTAAATAATTGAAGAGAAAATGATTAACGTTTCGATTAGTGATGAGAATCCTGAAATAAAAAACCTTTTAATTAAATGCTTGCAAACAGCAGGATTTGAGGTTGTTAGCAAAAAAAATGGTCTGATTAGCTTTCGGCTGGCACTTAGGGAATTTTCTACTACCACCGAGAAGGAATCCAATATTCCTGGATCTATATTTCCATCTATTCCCCGACTGCATGAAGTTTTTGAGTTCATTGAATTGAATTACGATCAAAATATTGGACTAAAACAAGTAGCTCAAGCAGTAGGTTATTCTTCAGCTTACTTAACCAACTTAGTGCGAAGACTTACCGGGAAAACTGTCAATAATTGGATTATCGAACGCCGAATAGCGGAAGCAAAGCGCTTGCTTTTAGAAACCAACGACTCTATTGAACGGATTGCTTTTAATGTAGGCTATCAGAATATGAATCACTTCTACTATCAGTTTCGTAACTACTATAAAAATACTCCCGGTGCTTGGAGAGAAACACAGCGTTGTTTAGTAGCTTAAAAGTAAATACAAAGCTCAAAGGGTTATAACTAGTGAAATCAATCTTTTATTGCTGGGCGGCTCTTTTCAAAAAGAGTTTGACTATATTTTAATTCTTGCAGTAGTGATGCTTTAAACAGTAGCTTACTGCTTTTTTTTAATATGTAACATTATAAAATCCTATTCGCTATAACTCGATAAAAATCAAAAATATCTACAAATAGTTAACTATATTTTCCTTTAACTCCTACAAATAATTAATAAACAAACTTAGATTTACAGGATAAATTGATATTAAGAAATAAGGGAAAGCTTAATACATCAGCTAAACCTTAGTTCTATTCATTTCAATTCTATATTCAAAGGTGAAAAAGATGAACTTTAAAACAACAAGAACCAAATTACTCAGTACTTTGTTTGGCGGTGCAGCTTTGGCTTCAATGTTCGGAGGAATGATATTTGTAGATAGTGCGGTTGCACAAAAACCATCCTCAAGTAGACATGGACGCTGCTATTCCTATACCATCGTAAACAGAACAAATCGTGGCGTTGATTTCAATATTAACAACCGTAAAGCTTACTTAGCAGCAAAAGGTACACGTCGTTTGCGCCGTTGTTTCCGACGTAGAGTAAATCATCCATTGGTTAAATTCGACAAAATTATCGGTAGTGGATACAAATTAACAAGAGTAAGATTATCACCAGGAAGAAATGGTTTTGATCGTCAGGGAAAAACATTACTCTTGACAACTGGTACTCCTGCTAATAATCCCGTTCCTAATGCTGTTCCCAACAGACCAGTTCCTAACAAAGCTAATTTAGACTAAGATATGAAAATAGGTCAAAACAATTCAAAATTATCAATTCAAAATTAAAAAATACCATCCCCTAAAGTCTGAGGCTTGAAGTAAAGAAGATGTTTTTATCTGTTTATCCTGGAAAGGAGAGATTTGTATCATTAATTAAATAATTACAAATTCATTCTTCTTGAATTTTTAGTTTTTAATTTTTAATTTTGAAATCAAAAAATAGTTCTTATTTGTTAAAAACTAGTAATTATACTTACTAGTTTTATTTTTTATTTATACAGATTTAGTTTGCAAAATCAAAAAAAGGTTGTTAGTATCGAGGTGGCTTTTTCGTGATTATATTTACCAGTGTATTCTACCAGTTGATGTAATTTAACATTGGAAAATATGGCAATTATCACAGTTTCTAGCGCGGCAGATAGTGGAAAAGGAACGCTTAGAGAAGCTATTTTACAGGCAAATTCAGGGGATACGATTCGCTTCAATTCATCTCTTGCTAACAAAACTATTAAACTGAACGAGCAGCTTGTCGTTGATAAAAGTCTTACTATTGATGGGGCTGATGCATCCAATTTAACTATCAGCGGTGAGAATAAAACGCGCATTCTACGTGTTAGCTATGACTACTCGGATGTAGTACTGCGAAACCTCACCTTTGCGAATGGTAGAGCAGTCGATAAAGACTCCAAAAAAATGCGGGGTGGAGCAATTGAACTTGTAGACTCTAATAACTTGGTAGTCGAAAATTCGCGCTTTATCGACAATGTAGGCGAACGAAGTGGTGCAATTTTTGTTGGCTACGGTGCTAAAGCCAAAGTTATAAACAGTGTTTTTGATGGAAACGACGGTTCGGTTGCTGGTGACGGCTTTAGTGCAGGTGCAATCTCTACCTATGGAGGTGGAGACAGAGCAACCGTTGTTAATAGCAATGGCGATCGCAATGTTGGTGGAGATGCTTCTCTAGAAATTCGCGGCTCTACTTTTACAAATAACAAAGGAACCTACGGGGCTGTCTATACCTTATTAACTAATCTCAAAGTTGAGGATTCAATCTTTAAGAATAATGAGGGTGTTGACGGAAGCGGAGCTATCTTCACCGATGGAGCCAACGGAACCGAGAAACGCGATAATTTCGGGGGAACAACCCTGATTCGCAACGTTGTGGCAGAGGATAATATCGGCGGTGGAGATTATGGTGGAGCTTTTTTCCTCAGCGGATACTCCAAAGACAAGATTGTGATTGAAAACAGTAAAATCATTAACAATAAAGCTAGAAGAGGTGGAGGCTTAGCCGTTCAATCTTATCGAGATGAAGAAAATCCTGCTTCGTTAGTAATTCGCGATTCCACAATTGCCGACAATACCTCCACATCACAGGGAGGAGGTTTATGGACGGATGTTAAAGGTGGAGTCACAATTGAAGACTCAACCTTCTCTGGCAACCGCATCGAGAATTCTAAAGGAAGTGGAATCGGTGGAGCAATTGTCCTCAATTATAAAAGTCCAGCTAAATCGAAAATTATCAACTCAACGTTTGTTGACAACTATGCTGGAGATCAAGCCGGAAGTATCTGGATTGCTGGGAAACAACAGGCAAAAAACCTCACCATCAGCAAGTCTGAGTTTGCAGACAACCGTTCGAGCAATAAAGAATTAGAGAATACAGTTAATTACAAAGTAACTAATGGCGGTGGGAACGTCGTTCAAAATATAGACGGTACAGATTCAGGTATTCCTGGAGCGAAGTTGGTTGATGATTTGCAATTAAGTGTAAATCCAGTTCCTCAAAATGACGATAATCCTGTTCGCAATCCAGTGTCTGAACCGCCTATGGATACAGGAAATCCCCAACCCGAACTTTTACGTTATGAAGCCGAAGAACTTACCCTAGATGGTTATAAAGTAGAGACTGTAAAAAACTCTGGTGCTTCAGGTGGAAAGCATATCTCTCTGAAAGGGAATACTCAGAATAAAGGCTCTGCTACAGGTACATTTGAGGGTGAAACAGGAACTTATCAAGTAAAAGTTGGTTATTTCGACGAAAACGATGGTCAATCTAAAGCTAAAGTTACTGTAGGGGAAGAGAGTACAAGCTTTACTTTTGACAAAGATTTACCCGATGGCTGGGCAAAACCTGCTTCAAAAACTAGTCGTATTGCCATAGAGTCAGTGCAATTAGAGTCTGGAGATACCTTCAAAATCGAAGGAATTAGTAACAAAGGTGAATTTGCTCGCTTCGATTACATTGAATTTTCTCCCAAGCCAACTTCCGCAGCAACTCCTCAAACTCCTATGGAGGCAGCAGGGAGTAGGGAGCAGGAAGTAGGAGGAGAAGAGGATACAGTTATTAGTGGAATAGTAAATCTGAGTAAAGTTGATTTTGATGGAGATGGCACAACTGACGAACGGGTTTCGTTGATTTTGGATGATATTAACAGTACAGCATCCTATAGTAATTCAGCAGGTTTTTATCAAGTCTTAGACTCAGATGGTACTGTAGTCGATCCAGTTACAAATCAGCAGATTAAACCGGGAGAACAAGGATATGAAACAGCAGCACTTAATCAAAGTATTCCTGAATTAGAATTTGATAAAAATGATCGTAGTTTAACCGCAGAAGTTGATGGGGGAATATTTTTAGCACCATACTTGATTGCCAACGGTACCGCAGAAGAATTTATCGACAAAAACCCCACAAATGAAAAGTCTGGAAGCGGATTAAATGCCTACTTTGCTTTTGGAAATGCTAATCCAGATGGAATAGAGCATCTCAAATCTTCAGATAGCGACTTTGGTTTTGAGGATTTATATGGTGGAGGAGATAAAGATTTTACGGATTTGACTTTCAATTTGAGTGTGGAGAGTGCTTAATTTTTAGTATTCCATACATCTCGATCCCCCCAACCCCCCTTTTTAAGGGGGGCTTTTTTTAATTTTGTTTGAAAAAAATAATTGAATATAAAACAAGATATTATATTTAACAAATTCGCTTATTTAGCAGTTTGTTCTTGCGAGGCTTTTCTCACCTCATCGACTGTTAAATCTAAAGCTTGTGCTGCTTGTTCCACAGTCAATCCAGCAGCCAACATTGGTGGTATTGCTAATAGCTTTCCTCTAAGTTCACCTTCTGCGAAAGCTTGCTGATATACTTTTGTTTGCTTCAAATCGCTATTCATACAAGTGTCACAAATGTTGGTTTTAATTGATGTTCGCTGGTGGTAACGAGCGAGACGCTCGCACTACAAAAGACGGTAGAATATGCTATCGGTTTTCACTAATTAAATGATTGAAAAGCAGAGTATTCTCAAATTATCATATTTGGATATTTGATAACTTTCTCTTGCATCGAAGAAATTGATTGGAGTATGTGTTGCTGGAACAATACCATTTCGCCAGATGGTAAGTAGGTGGGTGGGAAAATTTATAACTATGTCATTGCGAGTGGAACGGAGTGAAACGAAGCAATCACAAGCACTTCAAGAGTTTTACATTCTGTTACATAGTTTTGTTTATTCTAGCCTACCTACTTAGAGTAGTTACTGATGAAGATTGAAAATTTGAATTTAAGGTCAATAAGTTGGGTTGAGGAACGAAACCCAACCTACGAAAAACTATCGGTTTTCTCAAAGGCAGACTTGCAAATTATTAGCGACAGGGCTTCACGAATCATATCTATCGTCATAAATGGTGCTTTTGGGTAGTATTTAATAACTTGTTCTGGCAATACCGGAATATGAACAAAACCAACCTTCATCTTAGAATTATTAACTTCTCTCCAATAAAGAAAATGATAAAAAACTTGATTACACAAATGAGTTCCACAATCGTTTGAAATTTTAGCTGGAATATTATGGTTTTCTAGTAGGGAAACTAAACCTTCTTGGTTTGGTAAAGAATTCCAATAAGCCACAGGAGCATCTTTGATAATTAATGTTCCCTTGGGTGCATTTCCTGCTTTGTCCAAAGTCACAAAATATCTTAGATTCTTTGCCATTCTCTCAAGAGTTATTTTGTTATAACCGCGTGCTTGTCCGATACCAATACAAATATCGGGTAATAATGTCTTAAGAGTTTCATTAACTGTATGTTCGAGAGTATTAGTGTTACCGGGCATAATCTTGAAGTCAATGCAATCGATATATTGACTCAGCTTTGAAGGAGGGCGATCGCGCAAAGATTTTACTAACAACTCTGACGCATTTAAGCCATCGTCATTCGGCTCAAAGCCAGTTATTAAAACTTTCATTTAAAAGAATTTTTTTGTTAATAATAGTTAGGAAAAGTTGGATTATACCGATAAATAAAGTACGATACACCCTTGAGATCTTGGTTTCGTCTATTGCAAGATTGTGCCAAAACGGAAAAATTGTACGCGCTTGGAATTAAAAAGACGAATTTTTTAAACTTTAAACTACTAAGGGCTTTTAAATGACTGCCAAAGTTGAAATTTATACGAGTCAGGCTTGCTCGTATTGCCGTCAAGCCAAGGCTTTACTAAAGAAAAAAGGTGTTGAGTTTATTGAATATAGCGTTGATGGAGATAAGATAGCACGGGCTGCTATGGCAGAGCGAGCTAACGGTAGGTATTCCTTACCTCAAATTTTTGTCAACGATCGCCCTTTTGGTGGTTGTGATGATTTGTATGAAATGGACGATTTAGGTAGGCTTGAAAAATTTCTACAAATAGATTCTTAGCATTAAAATTGTCAATTTAATTCGTTGTTTTTGCACCGTGAAGCCAACCTACAAACTGATAATTTTCCACACATGATGGTGCGTTACGGCATATTCAAACGTATAACCTATTAATTGAATAACCTCGTACCGTAACACATCCTACAAACAGACGTAGCACTGCTACGTCTCTACAAGTTAATAATGCGTTCCCGTTTTCCGATAATGTACTGCGCTTACACCTTCGTTATTAAATACTTTGCCGTTATCGACGGTGGCATAAACTAACCAGTGGTCGCCACATTCCATGCGTGAATTTACTGAGCATTCAACATATGCTAAGGCATCAGTAAGGGCGGGAGAGCCATTCTCTGCTTCTTCCGTCTCAACTCCTGCAAATCTATCTTCACCAGGACTAAAGGGTTTGAGAAAATGTTTCATCATCCCTAAATGACCGCCTTCTTTCAATACATTCAACACAAATCCGCTACCCGAATGCATCAAGGATTCTAAGGCTCTATCTTTAGCTACGGCGATAGTTAAACCGGGTGGGTTGAAGCTGGCTTGAGATACCCAGGAAGCTAACATGGCGCTGGAAACATCACCTCGTTTCGCTGTCACCACACATAAAGAACCGATGATTCTTCCTACAGCTTGTTCTACGCTGGTAGAAGGTTGAGAAGGTGCTTTCACTTTCTTGGCTTTTTTCAATGCTTGAGCAAAATCAACTCCAGCTTCTTCGCACATTTGCAAAGTCTTTTCATCGGGTTTGAATTTAACGCGAATTGGATCGAAGCCGAAACGGAATCCAGCATCTTTGAGTTTGCTTTCAAGAATATCTACAGCTTCTCCACTCCAACCAAAGGAACCAAATACACCAGCAGGTTTACTTTTGGCTGCTGTAGAAAGGATAATACCCAAAGCTGTTTGAATTTGGGTTGGTGCGTGCCCTCCCAGAGTCGGGGAGCCAATTACAAAACCAGATGCTTTTTCTACTGCTGCTTTAATTTCTTCTGGTTCAACAGCTTCGCAATTAATCGATTCTACTGCCACTCCAGCTTTAGTTATGCCTCGTGCGATCGCCTGGGCTAAAGTTGCGGTATTCCCGTAGGCGGAAGCATAAATTAATGCAACGTTAGTATCTTGTTTTGTTTGCTGTTTGCTCCATTCGTGGTAAGCATCTGTTAAATCAATTAAACCTTCGCGCACCAAAGGACCGTGATTTGGAGCGTACAGCCGCACTGCAAAGTCATCAATTTTTTCTAAAGCAGTTTCCACCTGACGGGCGTGGGGTGCCATCAAGCAGTCATAATAATAACGTCTATCTTCAACAAATATTTTCCAACCTTCATCAAAAACTTGGTCGCCACAGATATGTGCGCCAAATAATTTATCGGTGTAGAGAATTTCCGTTTGGGGGTCGTAAGTGCAAAGATGATCGGGATAGCGTGGATTAGGTGTGGGAATAAATTCTAAATTATGCCCTTTTCCTAAATCGAGGGTTTCTTCACCCTTCATCACCATAATCGGTAAATCTTCGTTTTCCAAAGCTTTGCGTAAATTGATTGCACCGGGATTAGAACAAACAAATTTTATTTGAGGAGCAATTTCCAATAAAGCCTTTAAAGTTGCCGCACGGTTGGGGTTTACATGACCAATAATTATGTAATCAACCGTCTTAAGATCGTATCTTTGCTGCAACGCATCTAAATATTTTTCTGTAAAAGTTTCCCCAGGAGGATCGATAAGTGCAATTTTATCGGCTTGAATTAAATAAGAATTAGCAGTAGTACCTTTACTTAAAGCGTACTCGATCTCAAACCGTAACTGCGTCCAACTGCGGGAACGGATGATAGTTGTATCTGTAGCAATCGGGAGAATTTGAACGTCGCGGGGTTTTGTTGAATTCATGGCTGAGAGGGGGAAGAGGGGCAAGAGGGGGTAGAGGGGGAAGAGGGGGGAGAGGGGGAAGATGATGATTAATTCCTAACTCCTAACTCCCCACTGCTCACTGATAACTGTTCACTGTTAACTGACTAATAATGGTTTCCAACTTTTCTGTGATGCACGGCGGTTAAGGCATCGGGTTTGCTGACTTTACCTGCGTACACTGTGCTGTATACAATCCAATGATCTCCAGCGTCCATTCTGCTGGCAACTTCACACTCTACATATGACAATGCATCAGTTAATATTGGCGCACCGTTTTCGGCTGGTTGGGTTTTCACTCCTTCAAAGCGATCTGCACCAGGGCGGAATCGCTTAAGAAAGTGTTTCATCAACTTTTGATAATTGCCTTCTTCGAGAGTATTTAAAACGAATTTATCGCCAACCTGCATCAAGGATTCAATTGCTCTATCTTTTGCGACTGCAATTGTTAATCCCAAAGGTTTAAAACTAGCTTGATTTACCCAGGATGCTAACATCGCACTTTTCACGTCACCTTGTTGAGCGGTAATAATATACAATCCACCACTCAATCTTCCCAAAGCTTTATCCAAGTCAGCATCAAGAGACTTCATGTTTTTGATGCTTTTAGCGCGGTTTAATAATTGCCCTAAGTCAGTTCCCGCTTCTTCGCACTGTTTATAAGTATTCTCGGTGGGAGTTTCTTTAATTTTGATTGCACCGAAGGCTGGTTTTAAACCCAATTCGCGGAATTTAGTCAAAACTGGATCGATTGGTTCATCATCACCACCACCAGTTTCAAATAATCCTACTGCTTGCTTGTCATGTACCGAACCTAAAATAGTACTGAAAGCAGTTTGCAACTTTTGATCGGATGCTGGTGGCATTCCTAATATTATTCCAGTAAACCGGCTTGCTTGCTCTCTTAATTCCTGTAAGTCAATTTCTTCGCTTAAATCAACCATTTCTACAGCGACTTCGGTTTTGGAAACACCGCTAGCAACTGCTTGAGCAAGTTTATTACTATCACCGTATTTGGAAACGTAGAAAATACCAACGATTTTCTCAGCCTTGGCTTTGTTTTTACTCCAATTGCGATATCTTCCGATTAACTCATCTACATTATGAGATAAAAGTGGGCCATGTCCGGTTGCTACCATGCCCACGGTTTCCAATTCACCCATGCGTTTGAGAGCAGACATTACAGAGCGGGCATTTGGAGCCATCAAACATTCGTAATAATATTTGTATTCGGCACTAATGGCGTTTAAATCTTCGTCAAAAGTGGCATCCGAACAATAATGCATCCCAAAAGCATCGCAGGTGAAAAGTATTTGGGTTTTGTGGTCGTATGTGAAAATGGTATCGGGCCAGTGTAGGTTAGGAGCAATAACAAATTCAAGCTCGTGCCCGTTTCCTAAATCAAGGCGATCGCTGTTCTTTACAACTTGATTTTTAAAAGGTTGGTGTACCAGATTTTCCAAAAACTGAATCGCAACTTTGGAACCAACAACAGTAACTTCCGGCGCTAACTGTAAAAAATCTTTAACCAAACCGCTGTGATCGGGTTCGGTATGACTGATAATTAAATAATCGATTTCCGCTGGATTGACAAGTCCGTTAAGTGTGTCTAAGTAGAGCTTGCGGAACTTTTCGTGAGAAGTATCAACTAAAGCAGTCTTTTCGCCGCGAATGATAAACGAGTTATAGGTGGTGCCATTTTCCAAACCAAACTCGATATCAAATCTATCTCGATCCCAATCCAGAGAGCGAATTGCTGTTGTATCTTCAGCAATCTCAGCAGTCTGCATGGTGAGTTTTTTCGCTACTTTATCGGTAACTGCTACCATAACTCGTCTCCTTAATAGATTTTTAATAATTGAGTATTTATGCCTCAGCTTCTATTGTGACACGAGTTAATTGTAAATTTTTATCAATATATCTATGGGTAGAGTTTGGATTTAGGGATTGGGAATAGGGGATGGGGCATAGGGCATTGGTTTTGTAGGGTGTGTTAGACGCACGACTATATAAGGCTTCAAATGATAAATATTGTTATTCGTCTAACGCACCATCTGAAATTACTGTGAAAACAGAATAATTAATGAAATTTATTTCGCAGGGTTTGTTTTCTCGCAAATTTCGGGAGACGTAAAATTTTACGTCTCTACATTCCATGAAAACTAATGGGACAAACCACTACTAATATGGAAATAATGGTTCTATATCGTACTTTATTGATAAATCTTTAAAAGTCTTCCTGACTCTATCTACAACAACAGCTTCATCTTCCAAAATTAGAGTTTTATCTTCTTGAATCATTTTTCTTGCTTGTAAAAAATTGATATTTGCTGCTTCAGCTAAAGCTTTGATGTGCTGTTTATTTTGAGAATCGGCTGAAAGCAAATAAATTTTGTATTTAGTTTTATCCTGCCTAATTTCTGGAATATAGGTCGTGACAATAACCCATTTATCGCATTGATTGCAGAATAAACCTTGAGTACTACCTTTAATTCTATGTTCGAGATTAGTTGCACAATGTTGGCATTTATTAATTTCAATCATTATTTTTTTAAAAGAATAAAAACCTTACTAGACACGGAGAGCGCAGAGGGAAGAGGTTATAGAGAGATAGTAATTAATTAGATAAATTCGGGATTATAAAGTTGATGTCGTTGTTGAATTTCTTCAATTGCATCACAAAATATAGCTTTATCTCTAGCTTTGATTTGAATGTTCCACAACTGCGGAACAATTTTCAAACTTCCAAACCTGAACAATGTCAAAGTAGCGAAACTATCCAAACAGGTATCCGTTGGTAAAGGTTCTAAAATCGCCTCTATTGCACAATCGCTACCAATTTTTCCCAGAGCTTCAACGATTGTGTCTAAAACTGGGTCAAAAGCACAACCACCGCTAGGGTTTAATAAAGCTTGCCGCAACGCGACTACAGATTTTTCTCCACCTATCACACCTAAAGCATAAGCAGCTTTATCGCAAACTATATAATCTTCGTCTTTCAATAAAACATCAATTATTGCAACTTCGGCTGATTCACCACCGATATTCTGTAAAGCACGAATTGCATTTACCCTAGCACTAGGGTTTTTTTCATCTTTGAGAATTTCGATGATTGTTGGAATAACTATCGAATTTCGAGTTTCTCCCAATCCAAGAATCAAAATTTTCCTAGCACTAGAGTTTTGTTCATCAGCAAGCATTTTCGTTAAATGGGGAATTACAGATTCGTCACCAAGTTTTGCTAAAGCACGAGCAGCGTTTACTCTAGCACTAGGGTTTTCGTCTTGTAATAGTGGAAATAGTTTCTTAGCAGCATCTTGATATCCGATAATTCCTAATAACCTTGCTGCACAAGCTCTTACTTCTGGATTATGATGCTGTAATGCTTTAATTAATTGAGGTGCAATTGATTCATCGGCAATTCTTTCCAAAACTAAAACTACTCTCCGACGTACTTCCTCATCTTCGTCACAGAGAGTTTTCGAGATTGCGATCGCGATATGGTTAATTTCGTTTTCTGTAAATTTATTGACGGTTTCTTCTACTTCATCCGATGGTGAAATAATTTGTCCTACTGCAAAAACAGCTTCCTCTCTAACTCGAACATCTTCATCCTGCAACAGTGGAAGTAAAGCTGATAAAGTATGCTGGTCGCGGATATTTTTCAATCCATAAACAGCAGCTTGACGTACATTAGCGTGATCATGGTTTAAAAATGAAAACAAAATACTAATTCCTCTTTCATTTCCAATTTCAACCAACCCAGCAGCACAGCTTTTACTAATCCATTCATCTTCATCAAGTAAAAAATGAATTAACGCTTCTACCGCGACTTCTCCACCAATTTTTCCCAAAGCACGAGCAGCATCTTGAGCAATCAATTTTTTTTCATCAGCTAAAGCAGTAATTAAGACTTCTAAACCTAAATCCGAAGCAATTTCTGCTAAACCATAAATTGCTGTGCTGCAAATTTCTTCATCTTCATCCTTTGATGCTTCAATTAATGCAGTTATAGCAACTTCACTATGAATATTTCTCAAAGCTATGACAGCATTTTCTCGAACAGATTTACGCTCATCTGATAAAGCTGTAATTAACAACTTTGTCGCCGATTCTCCACCAAATCTTCCTAGAACATCAGCCGTTTGTGTACTTAAACTTTCATAATGGTAAGCTTGATGAAATAATTCCTCTTCTGGAGCTTCTTCAATTTCACCTTTAAAATATAAATCTATCTCAAGTCTCGCACGAATCAATTCTTTTTCCTGGTTTAACATTCTTGTTAAAAAAGGAATCGCAAATTCAGACTTTGTTCTACCTAATAACTCAACTTTCAAATTATTCAGTATTTGTAAATTCTCAATCCAACCCACAGTTTCTTTTTCTAATTTTTGTTTAACTTTACCAGCTAAAAAAGCACCCAATATTAAATCAATATCTAAAGCCAACTCTACTACCCGTAAAGCTTCTGAATCATCAATTAGTGGTAATATTGAAGCGATAGATTCCGTCCACTCAAGATGATTGAGATAATCTCTTTGAAATTGCTCATCACTTAATTGTGAAATTTGAGAAATAAGAGATTGATTATTTTTATTTGACTGCATTTTTTAAGAGAATAATTAACAAAACTCTGGATTATAAAGTTGATGTTGCTGTTGGATTTTTTCGATAGCAGAATACAAGTTATTCGTAGCAGAAGCAATTTCAATATATCTAGCAGTTAATAATGCTTTCCACAGAAGAGGAATATGTTCTAGTTTTCCATCTTCCATCAATATTTCTGCAGCTACTTTATCAACAAGATAATTATTATGAGGTAATGATATTAAAATTGCTTCTATTGCTTGCTCGCTACCATTTTTTTCTAAAGCTAAAATAGCCATTTGTCTAACGTTAAAATTTTTATCTTCTAATAGCTTAATTAGTACAGGAAGCGTAGAATTATCTGGAATCAAACTTAATGCATAAGCTGCTGCTGCACGTACTCGATGATTTTCATCTTCTAAAGTTTTAATTAAAGCCGGAATAGTTGAATTATCTCCGATTTCTGCCAATAAATAAGCTGCTCTCTCCCGTACTTGATAATTTTTATCCTGTAATGCTTCAAGCAAAGTTGGAACTACAGATTTGTTTCCTATTTTTCCTAATACGATAGCTGCACTAAAGCGTACCTCTGGATGTTCGTCTTGTAATATCTTCAATAAAATAGGAATAATAGATTTGTCATTAATTCTTCCTAGATAAAAAGTTGCTAACTGACGTATATTATGATTTTCATATTGTAAAGCTGTAATCAAATCTTCTTTGGTCTTTTCGATATTTTCAGCTTTAGATATTTGAATTTCTATGGCTTTATTCGCTGCACTACGGATATGATAGTTACAATCTTGAGACTTAATAAGCAAAGTAATTAAATCGGATTCATCAATAATTTCTTCAACATCTATTTTTGCTTCCCAATATAATTCCTTATACTCATCCCTCAATGCTTCAAACTCTGATGATTCCATTCCGTTTTTAGGTACTGTTAACTCTTTAGCTGCTGTTCTACGAACTTTTGGATTTTCATCATTCAACAGATTAACGAACAAAGGTAAATTGGAAACCCTATCCGATTTTTTTACAATTGCTCCTAAAAATAAAGCAGCTTTTCTGCGGACTTCAGCATCATCAGATTGGGAAGCTAAGAATATGAATTGAATTCCTTTATTTTTGTCAATCTTCAATAAATTATCAAAGACATTTTTACTCATAAAATCTTCTTTATCTAAAAAAGCATGAATTATTAACTCTTCTGCTAACTCTCCACCAATTATTCTTAAAGCTTTAACAGTTTGAATTCTAACACTACGGTCTTCATCATCAATAAAATTAATTATTCTATTCAGTATAGACTTTCCACCAATCCGTCCTAAAATAGCAACAGCAATTCCACGAACAGCAGGAAATTCATCGTCTAAAGCTTCAATCATAATTTCCAACAATGAATCATCAGCAATTTTTCCTAAAGTTAAAATAGCTTTATAACGAATATGTATATCTTCATCTTTCAACAACTTTATAAGTATGGTGATTTCTGATTTATCAATATACTCTCCAAATACTACGATTGAAATCTTACGAACCCAATGATGTTCATCTTGTAATAATTTCAGCAGCATTCTTGTATATAATTCTGCATCAACAATTTCTAACTCTTCTATTGCTTGCGAAACAAGGTTTTCGTATAAATAAAATGAATGTGTTGTCTCAGGAATATTTTTGATAAAATCTTCTAAAAAATAAACTGCTACTTTTGATTTCGTCTTCGTCAACAACTTTAATTTCAATTCGTCAGAAATTTCTAACTCACCAACCCAACGCACAGTCTCTTCCTGCAACTCCGACTTAACTTTACCAGCCAAAAAAGCACCCAACATCAAATCAACATCCAAAGCTAAACATACCACCCGCAAAGCTTCTAAATCATCAATTAACGGCAACATTGAAGCGATAGGTTGCGTCCATTCCAGATGATTGAGATAATTTCTTTTAAGCTGCTCATCACTTAATTGGGAAAGCTGGGAAATCAAAGATTGATAATTTTTTTCTAATTGCATTTAAATAACGACATTAATATTGTCGCCACAAACCATAATATTATTATCTAATAACTAAACTGAGTGCGCCTACCTTTTCTTGGAAAAAGCTTCAGTTATTTGCAAAACTCTAATTACTGATTAAAAAAAACCTTACTAGACGCAGAGGGCACAGAGTGAAGAGGTTGTAGAGAGATAGTTGTTAATTCAAAAGTTTAAAAAAGTGTTATCTAATCCCCCAAAAACCTGGCTAGCATTAATAATCGGTAACTCACGCTTACACTGGGGCTTATTCACCGGAGAAAACCTCACAAAAGCTTGGGACACCAATTATTTATCTACCCCCTCTCCCCCTCTCCCCCTCTCCCCCTCTCCTCTCTTCATAGCTTCCGTAGTTCCTTCTCAAACAAAACTTTGGCAAAATTACCCAAATGCAAAATTTATCACCTTAAACGAAATCCCTCTCAACAACTTATATCCCACATTAGGAATCGATCGCGCCTTATCTTTACTTGGTGCTGGTGAAACTTGGGGTTTTCCCATGCTAGTAATTGATGCGGGAACTGCACTTACTTTTACAGGTGCCGATAATCACCGTAATTTAATTGGTGGCGCAATATTACCGGGATTGAGTTTACAATTTTCAACTCTTACCAATAAAACCGGGCAGTTACCAAACGTCGAATTACCGCAACTGCTTCCAAAAAGATATGCAATCAATACTTCAGAAGCAATTCAAAGCGGAATTATTTACACGATACTCGCAGGAATCAAAGATTTTATTGCAGCATGGTTACAAGATTTTCCTGAAAGTAAAATTGCTATTACTGGCGGAGATAGAAATTTATTATTTAATCATCTAAAATCACAATATCCAAAAATATCACAACGGATAATTGTAGAAAAAAATTTAGTTTTATGGGGAATACAAAAAACAGTCTCCCCATACATTTGAGATATAGCGTTTCTCAATCTGGTGAAGCACAGCTTTCTTTATCTCCCCTCTCCTTAATAAGGAGAGGGGTTAGGGGTGAGGTTTTGATATGTACCTTGATAGACCGGGAAGCGCTATAAATATAGCAAAGTAATTTATTTTAATTTGTAGTGGGAGTATCTTGCTCGCTATATATCAATTAACTATTGAGCCTTTTTAATAAAAGCTCTAATTTCTTTAGCTACATCAGAAGCGCATGATTGAGGTAAATTATCTTCTCCACGATCGATTATTTTCAACTTACCTTGAGGAGTAAGTTTGGCGTAAATTTGACTCCTTTTTAAAGCATCTGGCGTATCTTTTCCACCTTGCAATATCAAAACCGGAATTTGGATTAAATCCAATTTTTCCTGTAATAATTCCGCTTCAATTTCTGGAAACTGACGCTGATACAATAATTGACTTCCCGTTGGATTTTCTAATAATATTCGTCTTTGCTGTAAATCTTCTTTTATTTTGGTTTCCCAACCAAGCATTTTCGCGAAAGGACGAAATATTTGTAAAAGCCTAAATATAAATGATGGCTTCTGTATTAAACGCCGCATTTTTTGCCAACGTTTTTGAAATCCATCGATTTCTACACCTTCTGGAGATAGTAATACTAAACCTTGAACTTTCTCTGGATATTTTAAAGTACAACTAGCAGCAATCCATGCTCCTAAAGAATTTCCTGCTAAATACACTTTCTCTAATTTTAAAGCTTGTAAAAACTCAACTAAAGAATCAACGTGCAAATCAATTGTATGATGAACGTCGGGATATTCTGACTCGCCGAATCCCAACATATCTGGTGCAAAACAATGAAAATCTCGGGATATCAATTCCATTATCGATACCCATTCACTGCTATCGCACCAAGCACCATGCACAAAAACTACCGGAATACCATAACCAACTTCACGCCAGAATAATAACCCTTGAGAAAGCTTTCTCCGAGAGTTACGGAATAACATCGTATCCATATTGAATTTAATTTAGCAGTTAAATTTAACAAGTTTGATTCTTTAGTTACTTTGATGCTGAAATTATCGTATAAAACGACTATTACCGATTATTTTTAATCGTTTTTTCTGTTAATAGCGTTTCCTACTCTCTTCTTTTGACCATTTATTTAGCACAAATTGGTACGTCTACAGGCATAAATTTTAAACTAAATATAAAGCCTAAAATTTAGATGTTAGTACATAGTTTTATGCCAATATTGTCAAGTCATTTAAGTAGTCTTGCAACTGGCGATAGTGGTCGTGAGACATTGGTTCTTTGGGTAAAGAGTTGCGAGGAAAAGCTTGAATTTCACTTGCTTCTAAAGTGTCTTGAATTTCCATTTCCCCTCTAACTTCCGCCTCCGCGACAACACAGATTGAATGGATTCTGGGGTCCCTATCTGGTGCTGAGTAAACTCCAACCAAACGCCGAATTTTCACTAACTCTAATCCGGTTTCTTCCATTAATTCACGTTGAATTGTGGTGGGAACATCTTCTCCCCAATCTACCATCCCACCGGGCAAAGACCATAGACCGTTGTCTCTTCGCCGAATTAATACAATCCGTCCATCGGGTAATATCGGAATGATACTTGTCCCCGTTATCGGATGACGGAAGATAATACCCAGTATTGTTTGTCCATAGCGCCATAAAGTCCGTGTGGACTGTACGGCTGCACCAAATAAAGCAGCAACGTTCAATGTTCAAGTTTATGTGTTGTACTCACTTACTCTGACTCACACTCATTCATACAACCACCATTTTGTATGGCAGCTTTGATACAAAAATATTTGTGTGTCAGGCTTTATTCTAACAATTACCATTTTGTAAAACGGTAGTCATAGAACAGATTAATTTTACCATCCAAAGACTTAATATTTATTGTGTATAACTATACTTTCAGGCGCAATATTTTATAAAAAATTATCAGTTTGTAATCGGTGTTACAATTACTGCTATTTGTCGAAAATATTCTTCTGTCAGCAATTAAGCATATAGTTAATTCCGAGCAAAATTTTACGTCAGAGCAATCGCTTTTTAAGATTTAATAATTGGAATTCGATCTTTTTGTTAAGATTAAAATCGCTATTGCGATAAATTAAATTATAGTTTATCAAGCAAAAATATTTTAAAAATATAGCTTTTTATAGTTTAGACCAACTACATCTAACTGATATAATTGCTAATAAGTAGTTAAAGATTAAAAGATCAATTCAAATATTTAACTTATAATTAGGGTCACGCTTCTATATAAAATTAAGGGATAAGTCACTTTCCGTAAGACTTTTATTTTTTTAAAAGTGCGATAGCCTATCTTTTGTTACACTAATAATTTTCGATAATCCCCTAATTTTTAACAAAATATTAGATATAAAATTTAGAATGGTATAAACTTAGTAAGAGCCATTGACATTATAAAAATAAATGGGATAGACTGTATTGCTGTTTAAAATATGCTAGTAACTGGTTTAGGCTAGAATGTTATTAACATCAATTAGATAGTAAAAAAATGTCTATCTAATGCCGATCGGGAACTTAAACGTTGTTTATTTAGAGGTGAATATGGCTAAGCGCCGTAACCTAAAGAAAGAAAAGGCGTTACGGAACCAGGCATATGCCCGCAAGTTTCGTAAACGGACAAATACAGGACGCTATCAAAGAAGGTACCAGCAAGGGGCCGCCTAAATCAGAAGAAGAGAATTCATCAAATAATAATGATGATAATAACGGCGCTACCACTGCTACTGACTAATCTTCTAATTTCAATTTTTACTTTTGTAAGTTCTGAATTGCGGAGCGTGTATATAAACGCTCCGCAATTGCTTTTTTCAGTTACCAGTTAGCTAGTTTTCCCGTTCAATACTTATTCTTAAGGGAGCAGGGAGTGTAGGTAAAGGGGGAAGAGGGGGAAGTGTAGGAAGAGGGGGAAGAGGGGGAAGAGGGGGAAGAGGGGGTAAAAAATTATCAACTCATTACTCATAACTTATTACTCCCTACTCCCTACTCCCTACTCATAACTTATTACTCCCTACTCATTACTCCCTACTCCCTACTCCCTACTCATAACTCATAACTCCCTACTCCCTACTCCCTACTCATTACTTATTACTCCCTTCCCCCTTCCCATCAATTTGATCGCGGGCAACCTGTAACGCTTGATTTACCTGCTCGAAGCCCGTTCCGCCATAGCTATTACGTGCAGCTACAACTTGACGAGGTGATATCGCTTCATAAATATCCTTGTCAAATTTCGGATGTAGCTGTTTCCATTCTTCTAAACTCAAATCTTTTAAAAGTTTACCAGCAGCAATACTGGTTTTTACTACCTTACCAACCAGGTTATAAGCTTCTCGGAAGGGAACACCCCGCGCCGCGAGATAATCTGCTACATCGGTGGCATTAGAAAAGTCTTCCGCTACGGCTTCTGCTAACCGTTGAGTGCGAAATTCCAAACCTTCTCTGAGCAAAATTGTCATTGCTGACAAACAAGCTTTGACGGTATTTACCCCATCGAATAAACCTTCTTTGTCTTCTTGCAAGTCTTTGTTGTAAGCCAGTGGTAATCCCTTCATCATTACCAACATTGCTTGCAGATGACCGAACACCCTGCCAGTTTTACCCCGCACTAATTCCGGTACGTCGGGATTTTTCTTTTGCGGCATAATGCTCGAACCAGTTGCACAACTATCTTTAAGCGTGACAAAGCCGAATTCCTCGGAAGACCATAAAATCACCTCTTCCGACAAACGGCTGAGGTGAACCATTATCAAACTAGCTGCACTCAAAAATTCAATGGCAAAATCTCTGTCACTTACTCCATCAAGGCTGTTGTCGTAAACCTTGTCAAAATTTAATAGTTTGGCGCTGTAATGTCTATCTATAGGAAAAGTAGTTCCCGCTAAAGCACCGCAACCCAAAGGTGAAATATTTACACGCTTATAAACATCTCCCAAACGTTCCCAATCTCGTTGCGACATTTGGAAATAAGCTAAGAGATGATGAGCAAGACTTAAAGGTTGAGCGCGTTGTAGATGAGTGTAGCCAGGAATCAAAGTTTCAACGTTTTTTTCGGCAATATCAACTAAAACAGCTTGAAATTCTCGTAACAATTGACGAATTTGCTGAATTTGTTCGCGTAAATAAAGTCTCGTATCCGTACCAACTTGGTCGTTCCGAGAACGTCCGGTATGCAGCTTTTTACCCACATCGCCAACAATCTCTACCAAACGATGTTCGACAGCAAAATGTACATCTTCTGAATCAACATCCGGATTAAAATTACTATTCCGGTATTCCTGACGAATTTGTTCTAAGCCAGCAACTAACTGTTCCCCTTCCTCCGAAGAAATAATGCCGCACTTCGCCAACATTTTCGCATGAGCAACCGAACCAGTTAAATCGTATTCAATTAATTCAATATCGAAATGGATGCTGGCATTAAAGCGAGCGATAGTAGGATGCAATGCTGATTCAAACCGCTGGCTCCAAGTTTGCTGTTGTGTTTGTGTCATAGATTGGGAATTGGGGAGATGGGGAGATGGAGAGCGAGTAGTGAGTAAATGAGTAGCGAACCACCCCTTTAACAGCCTCATGACAATAATGGGGGAGAAAGTAATTTACTTGCTACTTGCTACTTACTACTCCTAACTCCTAAACTTTAAACTTTGACCTTATTAACCGTAGCTTGTTAAATTGCGAATTAAATAACCAACTACTAATCCAATTAAAAGCGCCCAAATTTGACCTGTTTCGACAAAGTTATTCCAAGCTTTTTGTACTTGACCTATAAGGTCGGGGTCGGTGACGTTTTGAGCTAATACACTCCAGTTTACAGGTATTCGGTTCTGAGCATTAACAGTATTTGATAATAAAATTGTTGTCCACAAACTAATAGCAAATCCACCCAAGATCGACGCTAGTTTCATTTTTAACTTACCTATTGGTTAGCATCACCGTGATAGCTCAAAGATGTAAACTATGCCATCCGTAATTTCTCGGCAGACCTCAAAATTTGTCCTGCTAAAACGGCTGCACCAAATCCATTATCAATATTTACAACTCCTATACCCGCAGCACATGAGTTAAGCATTGTTAGTAAAGGTGCCAGTCCACCAAAACTTGCTCCGTAACCGATACTGGTCGGTACGGCAATTACTGGGGAGTCTGCTAAACCTGCTACAACACTTGGTAAAGCTCCTTCCATACCCGCGACAACAATTAATACAGATGCCGACTCGATGACATGGCGATTACTTAACAAGCGATGAATTCCCGCAACTCCCACATCCCACAGCCTTTGTACCTCGAAACCAAAAAGCTCTGCGGTAACTGCGGCTTCTTCAGCAACTGGTAAATCAGCTGTTCCAGCAGTAAGTATACCAATTGTACCGGAATATCGAACTTTGACTTGAGGAGGTGCGATCGCGCAGATTTGAGCAGATTCGTAATAACGCAAACCCCTTACTTTCGGTTGCAGGGTAACGAAAACTTCCTGAGTAATACGAGTTGCCATCACAACTTGATTCTGTAAACGCATCACCTCCATAATCCGAGCAATTTGTTCGGCAGTTTTATCTTGGCCCCAAATGACTTCAGGGAAACCAGTTCTTAAAGAGCGGTGATGGTCAATTTTGGCAAAATCTTCTACAGATTCGTAAGCTAAATTTTTGAGTTGAGAAAATGCAGCATCCGCCGTTACGTTACCGTTAGCAACAGCATTTAATAGAGATTGTAGAGATTTTTCATCAGTCATAATTTATTTGGGGATTGGGGATTGGGGATTGGGAATTGGTAATTGGGGATTGGTAATTGGTAATTGGTAATTGGGGATTGGGGATTGGGGATTGGGGATTGGGAATTGGGGATTGGGGATTGGGGATTGGGGATTTGGGATTGGGGATTGGGGATTAGGGATTGGGGATTGGGGATTTGGGATTGGGGATTGGGGATTAGGGATTGGGGATTGGGAAATTTTTTCTACGTGCAAAATAAGAAGGGAGCAAGATGCTCCCACTACCAATAATATTAATTCTTAACTCCTAACTCCTAACTCCTAACTCCTAACTATTCTCCACGCCCAATCCCCCATGCCCCATTCCCATTTTTTATTCTTTCGTTAATTTAACTTCGTCAATATTCCAGAAAGCACCGCCTATGGCATTGAATTTAGTGCCTTCAATATTGTTGCGGATGGCTCCTAGTGAGAGGGGATTGACTAGGTAGATAAAAGGTAGATTTTCCTGGGTGATTTTTTGGGTTTCGCCGTATATTTCTTTGACTTTTTCTTCGTCTAATTCCTGTGTAGCTTTGACGTAAAGTCTGGCAATTTCTGCTTCCCAAGGTTCAACTTCCCAGCCTTCAATTGGTTTTTGTCCGGCTTGTGGTTTCTGATTAAACATATGCAATCCACCTTCGGGTTTCCATACGTTGGCACCATCGTTTGGTTCTAAGCCACCCGTTAAACCAATCAATGCCATTTCAAAGTCTAAGCTATTGGAAATTTTATCTAAATAAGTATTCCAAGCAAGAGGTGTAAAATCAACTTGAATGCCGATTTTACTCAAATCTGATTTGATTTGCGCTCCCATAGCTTCGCGAATTTTGTTACCGGAATTAGTTAGTAAAGTGAAGCGGACGCGATTTCCATCTTTGTCTAATAATTGACCTTGAGAGTTAGATTTAAATCCGGCTTTCTTGAGTAATTCTCTGGCTTTATCTAAATTGTAATCATAAACTTTTAAGCCTTCTTCTGGAGGTAGGTAATAAGGGCTTTGTACGGAAATTGGAGAATTTTGTTTTTGCCCCAAACCACGAAATGTGTTGTTAATCATGGTTTCGCGATCGATAGCGTATGCTACAGCTTGGCGGAATTCTTTAGAATTAAACCATTTTGATTTTACTGGGTTAACTAAAGGCTTACCGTTTCTGCTGCCTTTATTCAAATTAAAAAAGACAAAAGATGTACCAGTAGCCGGGCCACCATTCTCTATTTTAAAGTTACCCCGCTTTTCTTCTTTCTTAAGTAAAGAAAAATAGTCTGGTGTTACCCCTATATAATCCAAGCTACCGGAACGGAATTGTAATAAGGAAGTATCTTGAGATTCAACAATTTCCCAATTTACTCTATCAATGAATGGTTTATCTTTTTTCCAGTAATTAGGATTGCGTTGAAATACAACACGTTGAGTAGTATTGTAACGTCCTAATTTGTAGGGACCATTGGTAACAATCTCATCAACGGGAGTATCAACACTCCATTTTTGTAGAAATAACGGTTTCCCTTCCGAATCTTTCTTTTCTACCGATTCTCGTAGAGCATGAGCCGGTAAAATCGGAGTTCCCATATTTTGTAAAAAAGGTCGAAAAGGTTCGGGTAAAGTAAATTCAACTTGGCGATCGCTGAGTTTTCTAACTTTTGGTAATTGACCGCTTTCCCCAATTTTTAAACCATCTTTAACATCACTCGGAATTTCTTTATTAAAGTAAATGTTGTTGTAACTAAATACGACATCTTCTGCTGTTAAAGGTTTACCGTCAGACCATTTCAAATTTTCACGTAGAGTAAACACAAACCGCAAACCATCATCGGAAATTGTCCAGGATTCAGCTAATTCTGGCTCTGTTTCTCCAGTTATAGGGTTTTGAGTAGTTAACCCGACAAAAGTATAGGGAAAAATATTAGGAGACTCTTGAGAAAGAGCGTAGTTAAATGTTTTCGGATCGCTGAGAGTACTAAGTATTAACGCTGGTTTTTCTGCTGCTTCGCTTCTAAAATTAGCTGGATTGCAAGCAGCAACCGTGAGTGCACTTATCGCTGCCAGAATAACTGGTAAACGCAAACGCCGAAAGTTAGGAATTAAAGAACGAATTCTTAGCATTTAGGTAGATATACGAGTAGTTGATGATATTGATTGCGATTGTAGCGAATACAGAGATTAGTTAGGAGTTAGGAGTTGTAAATCCCAATGCCCCATTACCAATTACCAATTACCTAATCAACAAAACCACAGCATAAGCACAAATCCCTTTTTCTTCACCTACGGGGCCTAATTTTTCATTAGTAGTAGCTTTGACACCAACTTGATTGGGTTCAATTTGTAAAACCCCCGCCAACTTTTCGCGCATTTTTTCAATGTGGGGTTTTAGTTTAGGACGCTCTGCTACTACTACCGAATCAATATTTCCTACGCGCCAATTTTGTTCTTTAATCAAATTATTAACATTATCTAAAAGCATCAAACTATCAGCACCAGCCCATTTATCATCGCTGGGGGGGAAATAATGTCCAATATCGCCCAAAGAAAGCGCACCCAACATCGCGTCCATAATCGCATGAGTTAGAACATCAGCATCGCTATGTCCTAACAAACCCAAAGAATGAGAAATTTCCACACCACCCAAAATCAACCGGCGATCGGTAGTCAAGCGATGGATATCGTAACCGTTTCCAATACGAACATTCATAATCAGGTTAAAGGTTAAAGGTTAAAGGTTAAAGGTCAAAGGTAATAGTTAGGAGTTAGGAGGTAATAAGTAATGGTAGTGCGTTAGCGCAGCGTGTCCGTAAGGATATGCATCTTGCTCGCTGGTTATATATAGCGAGCAAGATGCTCGTACTACCTTTCTCCTTGTCTCCTTGTCCCCCTCTCCATCACCCCATCTCCCCCTCTACCCCCTCTCCCCCTCTCTCCTTCTCCTCAAGCCATGCTTCATACAAATCGGGACGACGTTTGCGGGTTCTGGCTATTTGTTGCTCGTAACGCCATTGGGCTATTGCTGCATGGTTTCCGGATAATAATACATCGGGGACTTTGCGATCGCGAAAGATGGCGGGGCGGGTGTATTGGGGATAATCTAATAATCCTTCTTCAAAACTTTCTAATTTTAAAGATTCTGCTTTACCTACGGTTCCAGGAAGCAAACGTACTACTCCATTAACTAATGCCATTGACGGTATTTCACCACCTGTCAAAATAAAGTCTCCTAAAGAAACTTCACGGGTGACTAATTCTAATACTCTCTCATCAACTCCTTCGTAATGGCCGCAAATTATAACTATTTGGTCGTAATTTCCAGATAATTCTCTTAATAAAGGCTGATTTATGGTTTCTCCTTGAGGACTCATCATAATTACCTCTCGTCGTTGCAACATTGGTAGCGATTCGACGGCGGAGAAAATGGGGCCGGGCTTCATTAACATCCCTACTCCCCCACCATAAGGTTCATCATCAACTTTCCGGTGCTTGTCGGTGGTAAAGTCTCGCGGATTGACAAAATGCACGCTGGCAATCTGTTTTGCTAAAGCTTTACCAATCAGCCCGGAATTTAGAATGGAAGTAAAACAATCGGGAAATAGCGTAACTATATCAAAACGCACAGTAATTCGTATTGGAGGACACTATTCTTGAATTAAACTCGCTCGGCTCAGGTGCAGAAGCAATGTTTACTAGATTACATTTAAACTTTATTTAAAGTATATAAAAGTACTTAGGATAGGATATTTTCTGTTAAAACGAAAGTTTTTCTAATTACTTAATTTATGTTTAAATATTGTCACATCTAAATTTAAATTAAAGATTCATCTCGGCGCGAACAACAACGCAGCATGATTGTATCCTGCATTGCGACGGTTGTTGTCCTTTCTCTATGCTTTATCCCAACCACTTTGCCTTGGTGGCAGGTAAGGGAAACTAAAAAGGAACTGGTGAAATACCTTGTTTCGGCTGGCGAAAAGAAGAGATAATGGGGCGTTATAGATATTCGGCCGTGTCTGCTCGTTCGGGCTTTGAGCTAAAAAGCGAAAAAGCTAAAAGCCATAGTTCGCGAAAACACGAAAAACGTCGCAATTGCAATAAAACTGGCAGCCGAACGGACATTCCGGTGAAAAATAAACGACAAAAACAGAAAATGTCCTGCCGATTATAATACGAACGCGAACTGTCCGCGAAGTAAAATTCACCCGAGACGGTTGTTGACAGGAGACAATTATGCGGCAACTAAAAGCTAAATGGCTGGAAATGACCACATCCCAAGCAACTAAAACCGCCGTTCTGGTTATTGGAGGCGCAGAAGATAAGGTTCACGGACGAGAAATTCTGCGAACTTTTATAGACCGTGCTGGTGCAAGAGATGCCCATATTACTATTATTCCCTCTGCTTCTCGGGAACCGAGTATTATTGGCGCTCGCTACGTAAATATTTTTGAAGATATGGGAGTTAAAAAGGTTGAAATTTTAGATATTCGAGAGCGCGACCACTGTCACGACCGTTACTATAAGGAATCCCTCGAACAATGTACCGGAGTTTTTTTGACTGGTGGCGACCAATTACGTCTTTGCGGTGTCTTAGCTGATACGCCGGTTATGGATATAATCCGAGAGCGAGTCAAAACCGGAGAATTAACTTTAGCTGGTACTAGTGCCGGTGCTGCGGTGATGGGACATCATATGATTGCTGGAGGCGGTAGTGGAGAATCTCCCAATCGCTCTTTAGTTGATATGGCAACTGGCTTGGGTTTTATTCCCGAACTGATTGTTGACCAGCATTTTCACAACCGTAACCGCATCGTGCGTTTAATGAGTGCTATATCATCCCATCCAGATCGTTTGGGAATTGGCATTGATGAAGACACTTGTGCCATGTTTGAAAAAGACGGTTGGCTCGAAGTTATGGGTAAAGGAGCGGTGACAATTATCGATTCAAGCGAACTTACTCATACCAACGAACCTCGTGTCGGAGCAACCGAACCCCTGAGTCTTCATAATTTACGAGTTCACGTTCTTTCTCATGGCGATCGCTATCATCTTTATGGACGTACTGCGATACCATCTGTGGGGCGAATATCCAGCTGACGGGAATAGGTATATGTGGTTACACTGGGTTGACCGCGATTTTTGTTGCTGCATAAAAGCAAGGAAAATCACAATAATAGGAATAAATAATAAAAAAACTGTTATTCACGAACAGTTTTGCGGTCAATTCCAGTAAGAAACTAGAATTTTGGTTCCGAATCTCCATCTACCCTTAATCATGAGAATCCTCAAGATCCAAACTTTACGCGGCCCAAACTACTGGAGCATTCGACGCCACAAGTTAATCGTCATGCGCCTCGATTTAGAAAACCTCGCTGAAACGCCTTCTAATGAAATCCCCGGTTTCTATGAAGGATTGGTCGAAGCATTACCTTCTTTGGAAGGTCATTACTGCTCCCCAGGCTGTCGTGGTGGTTTTCTGATGCGGGTGCGAGAAGGCACTATGATGGGTCACATTGCCGAACACGTGGCGCTAGAGCTTCAGGAATTAGCCGGAATGCAAGCGGGCTTCGGTCGCACCCGCGAAACTGCGACTCCGGGAATTTATCAGGTAGTTTTCGAGTATTTAAATGAGGAAGCTGGACGGTATGCTGCAAGAGCTGCTGTACGGCTTTGTCAAAGTATTGTGGATAGAGGTCGCTATCCCCAGGCTGAATTAGAACAAGATTTACAAGATATTAAAGACCATTGGCGCGATGCTTCTTTAGGGCCTTCTACTGAATCAATTGTCAATGAAGCCAAAAAAAGAGGTATCCCCTGGATGCCTTTGAGTGCAAGGTTTTTGATTCAACTCGGTTACGGAGCGCAGCAAAAGCGGATTCAAGCTACTATGACGGCTAATACCGGCATTTTAGGTGTAGAACTTGCTTGCGATAAAGAAGCTACTAAGCGCGTTCTCGAATCTTGTGGTGTACCCGTACCCAAAGGTACTGTAATTAATTTCTTCGACGATTTAGAAGATGCAGTTGATTATATTGGTGGCTATCCCATTGTCATAAAACCCCTTGATGGCAACCACGGACGCGGTATTACTATTGATATCAGAAGTTGGGAAGAAGCTGAAGCGGCTTATGATGCTGCAAGGGCTGTTTCTCGCTCGGTAATTGTTGAGAAATACTACCTCGGACGCGACCATCGTGTATTAGTAGTCGATGGAAAACTTGTTGCAGTTTCCGAACGAGTACCGGCTCATGTGGTTGGTAACGGTAGGTCAACTATTGCCGATTTGGTTGAACAAACCAACAAAGACCCTAATCGCGGTGACGGGCATGATAATGTTCTGACTCGGATAATTTTAGACCGTAATAGCTATGCTTTGATGGAAAGGCAGGGTTTTACCCTTGATAGCATTTTAAATAAAAATGAAATTTGTTATTTACGAGCAACGGCGAATTTATCCACGGGTGGTATTGCTGTAGACCGTACCGATGAAATTCATCCCCAAAATGTTTGGTTAGCTCAGCGAATAGTTAAAATAATTGGATTGGATATCGCCGGAATTGATATCGTTACTACCGATATTAGTCGTCCTTTAAGAGAAACCGATGCCGTAGTTGTAGAAGTAAATGCAGCGCCGGGATTCCGGATGCACGTTGCTCCCTCTCAAGGGATTGCCCGCAATGTTGCTGGGGCTGTAATAGATATGCTGTTCCCTGCCGATAAAACGACTCGCGTCCCCATTCTCAGCGTTACCGGCACCAACGGTAAAACAACTACTACTAGATTACTTGCCCATATTTTCAAGCAGACTAATAAAGTCATTGGATATACAACTACAGATGGAACCTATATCGGAGAATACTTAGTAGAATCTGGAGATAACACCGGACCGCAAAGCGCTCAGTTGATATTGCAAGATCCGACGGTAGAAGTTGCCGTGTTAGAAACAGCACGGGGAGGTATTCTGCGTTCGGGATTAGCTTTTGAAGCATCGAATGTAGGTGTAGTGCTTAATGTTGCTGCCGACCATTTAGGATTGGGTGATATTGATACCATCGATCAGCTGTCACATTTGAAGAGTGTGGTTGCTGAAGCAGTTTATCCCGATGGCTATGCGGTATTAAATGCCGACGATGCAAGAGTTGCTGCAATGGCTGAAAGGACAAAGGCGAATATTGCTTACTTCACCATGAATCCGGAATCGGAATTAGTCAAAGGACATATTGAAAAAGGTGGAGTAGCGGCGATTTACGAAAACGGCTTTTTGTCGATTTTTAAAGGGGATTGGACTCACCGTATAGAAAAAGTGGAGAATATTCCTTTGACAATGGGCGGGCGTGCCCCGTTTATGATTGCTAACGCTTTAGCGGCATCTTTAGCGGCTTTCGTGCAAAACGTTTCTATAGAAGAAATTCGGGCTGGTTTAAATACCTTCCGGGCTTCGGTGAATCAAACACCGGGACGGATGAATTTATTTAATTTGGGTAAACATCACGCTTTAATCGATTATGCTCACAATCCAGCCTCCTACGAAGCATTAGGTGGATTCGTGCGTAATTGGACATCTGGGCAGCGAGTTGGTGTAGTTGGTGGCCCTGGCGATCGCCGCGACGAAGATTTTGTAATGTTGGGTAAACTAGCTTCTGAAATCTTCGACTGCATCATTATTAAGGAAGATGATGACACCAGAGGAAGAAAGCGGGGTTCTGCTGCCGAGTTAATTACTCAAGGTATTAGGGAAGTAAATCCGAACTGTTTGCATGAAACGGTTTTGGATGAAACTGAAGCCATTAATAAAGCTTTAGATTTAGCTACCGATGACAGTTTGGTGGTTATTTTACCAGAAAGCGTCAGTCGTGCCATTAAGTTAATTAAAGCTAGGGGTGTAATCGAGGAAGAATCCCCAAAGTTTGATAGCGCAACTCCAAAAGATAAAGAAGTCGGAGTTCCGTCTTCGGTGTTAAATTCCTTGTGAAGGGAAGATGAGTAAAGAGTTATAGATTGCGTTTAACGGCTTTAATTTATAACTTTTTACCCATCACACACATTTATCGATATTCTTGCTCGTTTTCATTTTCATTCTCCGAATCATCGTCATTATTTTTAAGTTCTTCCTTAAAGCCCCGGAGAGTTTTTCCCAAAGCGCTTCCTAACTCGGGAATTTTTTTTGGTCCAAAAATTAAAATTGCCACAACCCCAATCACAGCCATTTCCGGAAAACCCAATCCAAACATAGCGCCTCTTTAAATAAAAATTCTTATATATATAGTAGAGCGCAATTGTTTTAATTTTAAATTTATGTGTGTAGTGAAATCCCAATTAATTGATGCTTTATCAAGAATTTTTTGATAGTGGTATAAATTTGTTGTTTTTGTTGGTTGCTAAAACCACCGTGTGCGGCTCCTCTAACGCTGTAGAGTTGATTTGAAACGCCAACTTTATCAAGTTTTTCATGCAATCTAACTGCATGAGCATAAGGAACAAAAGTATCTTTGTCACCATGTATAGTTAAAATTGGTGGTAAATCGGAACGAACATAATTGACTGGAGAAACCGTTTTCGCTAATTCAATTTCTGCATCGGTTATCTTATTTCCCAACCATTCGACTGCATAATACTTCTCGTTAGCGCCTGCAATCAAATCCGCAACATCTGTAATTCCCGACCAATTTATAATAGCGGCAACTTGATTTTTTTTATTATCTAAATTATTACCGGGACATTGTTGATCAAATCCGGCTTCAGAAGACATGATTCCTGTAGTTAAAGACAAATGTCCCCCAGCAGAAAATCCAGTTGTAATAATTTTACTCGTATCAAAATTATATTTTTGTGCGTTGTTAATTACCCAAGCCAAAGCACAGCGAGAGTCTTCCACGGCGGCTGGAGCCAGAGCAGTACTTGCCAATCGATAATTGATATTTATTACAGAAAAACCCCAATTTAAATAAGGATCGAAAAAAGGTTTTAACCCTTCTTTTGATTGTTTTATCCAACCTCCTCCATGAATATTTATCAATATTGGGTGTAAACCGGGATTTTCGTTTTGATAAAGATCGAGTTTTAATTGAGAGTTATTAACTTTGTGATAAACAATGTTGCGAGAAAGTTGATAATTTGCTTGATTACCTATTTTTGCAGATGTGCTACTGCTATTGTCGAAATATTTACCAGATACAATTGTTGCGATTAAGATTAAACCTATCGTAACGAATGGAAACAATCGAAAGAAGATTTTTTTCGACATTTTATTTAAATAGCTATTTTATAATTGATGGTTATAGGCGTACATAGTATACTAAAAATTTGAATTAAAAGCTTGAAATCCTCACTATACTTAAAAAAATTAGCGTTATCAATTAATTTTCGCCATAAAGAATTACTTTTATCCCTATTCCCTATTCCCTATTCCCTATTCCCTATTCCCTATTGATCAGATATAACTTCTTCTTGAGACTCTAATTTTTTTTGAAGCTGCAAAACGTCATCTTCAATCATCTTATTAATTACAACATCGGCAATAATATTTGCACCATGTTGAGTAAAGTGTATTCCATCTCTAGTTCTAACCTGCCTTTTCTTGCCCGATTTATTGGCAACTACGGCGTTAAATTTACCGTTGTTAGCAAACACATCCCAAGAGTCAATAAATTCGATTTTTGGGTAAGACTTGGCTACTTGTTGATAGATTTTGTTGAAAATAGGAAAAAATTTATTATATCTTGGTAAATTAGACATTGGATGACCAACCCAATAAACTTTTTTTACAGAAGATTCTTGGATTAATTTAGCATATCTTTGCACGCGCTCTTGATAGGCTTTTTCCCATTCCGGTGTTAATTCGCCTCTATAAACGCCATTTTTATCTAAAATATCTTGATCGTCATTACCACCAAAAATCACCACCATTACTTCTGGATTATATTTCGAGATGATTTGTGGAGTTCTTTTATACCAGTCATAGAAATCAATTCGATTTAATTTGCAAGAATTTTATAGCATTATTGTAATTAGCTGGATTAAAAAAGATCCAACATATCGTTATAAAAGTAAAAGTAATTGTTCTCGATAAAAATAATGGAATATAAAATTTTAACCAAAATTATAAATGCTTAAAAATATTTTTACCTAAAGTGTCTTCCCTTCTAATAAAAGTAATAGCATGAGTCTTGTGTTTTCGTTTTTCGGCTTTTGTTGTCAATTGAATCTGTTTAGAAACATCTTTCAAAATATATACATGATCTGCCTAATTGATACGCACAAAAATCTGATATTTATTATTTTTAAAGAGAATAAAAATACAGGTGTAGAAATTTAATTTGCTCAGCAATTTTATTCAGAATCTCAAAACAACTACTCCAAAGTAACGGGCAAATTCAACCAGTCACTCAACTCCGAAGCCAACCATTTAAGTTCGGATTCATTGGCGATCGCACCACCATCTTGAAGTTTATATTTGCGTACACCAGTACTAATAACTAATTGAGCAAAAACTTCTGTTTTTTCACCGTCAGAGTTTTTGACAAAGTGTCTGGGAATATAAGTTAACTTATTAACATCTTTTTTATAAGATGAACCCGGACGTTGAAAACCAAACCCTAATATCTCGTAAAATTTAGTAATCCGCTCTTTACTCAAACACAATCGCACCTTTCCAAATAGTGAAAAGATGAAACTATAGGTTAAAAATAATCCAGATCCCCAAAAAGGTAGAGAAAGAGCGGCAAACAGTAAATTGATCGGAAAAGTGCTGCTACTAAAAGCACCAATAGTCCATATAATGGTGAGTGCATTCCAAGCAGCCGCAAATAAACCCAAAAATATCAAAGATGGCTGAAAACCTATTGGTGGAATCAATATTTCTAAATTATCTTCGTCTTTAGCAAGCGTAACTTTGCTTCCAGATGGTTTGGTAAGTTTGAGTGAATTAGATTTGAATTTGTGCTGAAATTGATTTACTAATAAGTGCCGATCTTTGGAAATCCAGTTTTTACCATCCCAATACCAATCACCTTTAATAATTTGAGAAAATGAATTAGAAAAGTAATTTTTATTTAGTTTTAGCTGTTGTATAAATGCCTTTGCTTCCGAAGCAGATTTGATTCTAGTTTCTATTGGTTCGGTAGTAGCTCTCAACCACTGAGTAAATTCAGCACTCAAACTGGTTAAATCTTCAAACTGAATGCGTCCATCACGAATGGGTAAATCTGCCGGATGGCTACCCGTTACCAAATAAATTAAAGTTGCACCCAAACTGTAAATATCCGAAGCCGGTACCGTGCGATCGCCAAACTGTTCGAGGGGCATATATCCATAAGTTCCCACTACAGTACGGGTACCAAATTCTTGAACAACGGCGTTTTGTACCGAACCAAAATCAATTAAATAAACATCTCCAACATGATTTCCGGTTCTATCTGCCAACAAAATATTACTGGGTTTGATATCGCGATGAATAACTGGTGGGGAAAGAGAATGTAGATAAACTAAGATATCTAAAAGCTTTGTAGCTATTTGCTTTACTTCTGATTCCGTAAAAATACGTCCAGATTTTATATATTGTTCTAAAGTTTGTGTGGGGATATAAGTTTGTACTAAAGCAAATCCCTTCATGGGTGTTTCGACTTCAAAATAATCTATATAGCCCGGAATTGAGGGATGTGATAATTTTTTTAACGTCTGGGCTTCCCGCTCAAATAACTTAAGATCGTCCCATTCAAAATCGTCCTTAAAAGACAGGAACTTAACTACAACCAGTTCGAGGGAGTGTAAATCGCGAACCTTGAAAGTTCTTCGTCCAGCCTTCTTTCCTAATTGAGAAAGTACTTTATAGCGATTATTCAATATTTTACCAATCATTTTGACGCACCCCGCCGAAGAATTAATATTTATTTTTATGCGCTATAGACGGCTGAAACAGTTTTAGGTTTTGCGACCTTAAACAAATAATTATATCTAACTAACATTATTATTATGACTAATAAGCTGTGGCCTTATGTTACTCCAGGGATTCCAGATGAATTATTTGAGCGTTTACCAGGAATTCCCATGAGTAAGCGAGAAATCCGACTATTATTAATTTCCCAGCTACGATTGCAACCCAATGACGTACTATGGGATATTGGTGCGGGTACGGGTACTATCGCTATCGAAGTGGGATTATTATGTCCCCAAGGAAGGATTATCGCCGTTGAAAGAGATGAAGAAGTAGCCAACTTAATTCGTCATAACTGCGAGCGGTTTGAAGTCAAAAACGTAGAAGTGATTGAAGGTAGCGCTCCAGAATGCTTGCACCATATTCAAGATACACCTCAACGGGTTTGTATTGAAGGGGGTCGTCTTGTCGCAGAAATCTTACAAGCAGTTTGGAAGTACTTGCCCTCAAACGGTCGAGTCGTAGCAACAGCTGCTAACCTAGAAAGTCTGTATGCTGTTTCCCAAAGCTTCGCGACTTTACAAGCAAGAAACGTTGAAGTTGTTCAATCTGCCGTGAATCGCCTGGAAACGCGGGGCTTTAACCGAACCTTCAAAGCCGTAGACCCCATTTTTATTCTCAGCGGCGAAAAGTTGGACTGACGGGGGATGGGGAGACAAGGGGACAAGGGGACAAGGGGAAGAATAACTAACTCACTACTTACTAATCTTTACTCCTAACTCCTAACTATTTCCAATCCCCAATTCCCAATGCTCAATCTAAAATATAAAATCTAAAATCCAAAATTCTATGTCTTTGTCTCGGATTCTAAGTGGAATTATTGCGATCGCCTTAGCTTTGGGTGGCACTCTTTTGGGAGGATGGTATTTTACTTTTTTCTATGTAATCATCATCTTTCTAGGGCAACGAGAATATTTTAATTTAGTACGAGCCAAAGGTATAGCTCCGGCAGGTAAAATTACAATGGTTGTCAGTCAAGTTTTGCTGGCAATTTGTACCTTCGATAGCAACTTAGCTGATGCAGTAATGCCATTAGCTGGAACATTTATTTGTTTTTACCTGCTATTTCAGCCGAAAATGGCATCTATCGCCGATATTTCCGCTTCAATTCTCGGCTTGTTCTACACCGGATATTTGCCCAGCTATTGGGTGCGATTGCGAGCAATTGATACTGCTGGCTTCAGCAATTTACCCTTGGGAGGTTACTTCCCACCTTCGATTACAGCATTTATAGGTAGAGACAACTTTTCAGCTTTACCTTTAGGATTGGGTGCCACTTTACTGACTTTTATGTGTATATGGGCAGCCGATATTGGCGCTTATTTTGTTGGCAAATATTTTGGTAAAACACCTCTATCGGGTATAAGCCCAAAGAAAACCGTAGAGGGAGCAATTTTTGGGATTACTGCAAGTATTGCTGTCGGAATTGCAGTTGCTTACTACATCAATTTACCAGATTTTTATCTTACAGGAGCCGCACTAGGTTCGCTAATTGGTATAGCCAGTCTTTTAGGTGACTTAACCGAATCCATGCTCAAACGCGATGCAGGAGTAAAAGATTCCGGAGATATAATACCCGGGCACGGAGGAATTTTAGACCGTACCGACAGTTATATTTTTACCGCACCGTTGGTTTATTACTTTATCACTCTGTTGTTGCCATTGCTTAATTGAAGAGACAAGGAGGCAAGGAGATGGGGAGAGAGCTAAGCAATTAGGAGTTATAAAACATCCGTAGTGGGAGCATCTTGCTCCCTTTTTCTTTTAAACCCTCAATCCCCCAATACCCAATCCCCAATTCCCCCATACCCAATCCCCAATTCCCAACAAAATAAAATATCGTTAAAAATAAATAATTTTTCACGCCATATAATCCACTGCTCGCTTATCATGGATTTACATTAATCATTCCTCGACAAATAATTTTTCCAGGGATCAATTGTAGGTCTTGAATTTCTACGTCTGGTCCCAAGTCAAGATATTCGCCATCGCTATTTTCAAGCAGGGTTTTTGTATTGCTTGTAACAAAAATGGGTGCGATGCGTAACTCGTGGGGGCTGAGTAAGTTTAATCCTATACAAATATCTAAAGGTTCATAATTATTGTCCTTATGGATGGTGACGCTTATTACAAGACAATTGTCTTTAATTTGCACCTGTTGCCAACTATTTGATTTGGAATTTGGTCGCAATTCTGGTAAAAGTTTAATCAGAATATCATTTAAAGCAGTTGATAATAATGTACTAGACAAAGAAGCTGATAAGTCTTCTTCAAGTTGACTCAATTCGCCAAAAACTGGTACTTTTTCTAACAATCGTAGCTGTTGTCCTTTGAGAACAGAACCGATATTAATGCGAATATTTTTTGCAACTAAATCAACAAACGATAAATGCAGACCTTGATAAACAGCACTTTTAGCAACAATTGATACACTGGGTATGCATCCAGAAATAAGCTGGCGATCGCCAGCCTGAATATCAAGTTGAAGTTGCTCTAGATCGCTGACTTGTGTTCTTAACCACAATTTAATTGCTTTGGCCAGGACATTTGTAATTAATCTAAATTTATTTTTTTTTAGCATTTGAGAGTTATAAATGTAGTGGGGGTAAGTGCAAAGCAACAAGCAAAGAAATAAATACTAACTGTATCAAAACAGCTTTTCATTTACAAAACATCAATACTATATTCTTACTTAGATATGAACTGATGGGATATCAGTAAAAATACATGGGGGTTCGGTTACAAAAAATTATTTCACAATGGGGTATTGCCTCACGTCGTCAAGCAGAAGAATTGATTAAGCTTGAGCGGGTAAGGGTAAATGGTGTATTGGCGCACTTAGGGCAGAAAGTAAATCCTGAAACGGACACTATTACCGTTGATGGGAAAAACATTTCTGAAAACAAGCGTCCGACTTCTATTTATTTGTTAATTAATAAACCACCAGGGGTCGTTTCTACCTGTTACGATCCTCACGCAAGACCAACAGTATTAGATTTGTTACCAGAAGACTTACGTTCTGGTAAGGGCATTCACCCAGTTGGTCGTTTAGATGCAGACTCTACGGGAGCATTGATATTAACAAATGATGGGGATCTGACATTTAAGCTGACACATCCCCGCCATAACATCAAGAAGACTTATCGCGTTTTGGTTAAAGGGCATCCACCAGAAGAAATGCTACAGATGTGGCGGAAGGGTGTTTTTTTAGACAAAAGAAAAACGCGAGCGGCAATTGTGCGGTTAGTAGAAAGAACAGCCCGAGAAAGCTGTTTAGAAATAGTTCTCAAGGAAGGAAGAAACCGCCAAATTCGCCGTGTAGCCGAACAACTCGGTTATCCGGTAATTCAGCTGCATCGTACCGCGATTGGTTCTATAAAACTAGAATTACCTAAAAAAGAATCCAAAAAAGAATATTTATCATCAGGTAGTTTTCGCTACCTAACAGAGGATGAAATTCTCTATTTGAACAAACAGTTGCAGGAAATTCCTATTAATGATTCAGCTGGCTGAAGGAGCGCAGAAAAAGATGAAGTGGTTTAAAAGGAAGGATGTAGAAAAAGTAACTCCCACAACTTCTATAGAAGAACAAAGAGCCGAGAAGTTGGCACAAATGGGGGCACAACTAAAAGCTACACGCGAACAGCATGGCTTTACGGTGGAAGACGTGGTTTCCTACACCAAAATTCCCCGACGACAGGTAGTAGGTATAGAAGAAGGTAACTTTGAACATTTACCAGAACCAGTTTACATTCAGGGTTTAATCAGACAGTATGCCCATGCAATAGGCTACAACGGAGCCGAATTTGCCAGTACATTTCCTATAGGTACGAGCAGAGTAGTTCTCAAACCAGTTTGGAAAAATCCTTCATTCTTTAAACTGCGTCCCATTCATTTTTATTTATTATATGTACTGTTAACTGCGGGTTCTGTGAGTGGTTTATCAGCTTGGTTGAATGGTTCAACAATCATTGGCAGCGAGAATAAACCTGCTGTGAAGTCAAATAATATTGCCTCTGAAAAGAAACCTAATCCAAGCAAACCACAATCAGAAATTCAAACTAACAGCTTTTCTCAAAATCAAAAAGAAGTTCAAGTTGGAGTCACTTTAAAAGAATCATCTTGGATTCAGGTAATAGCCGATGGTAAAACCACTTTCGAGGGAACCTTAGAAGAAGGAAGCAAACGTACCTGGACAGCACACAAGGAACTTACTGTCAAGGCAGGAAACGCTGGAGGAGTTTTAGTCAGCGTCAATCAACAAGAAGCCAAAAAAATGGGTCAACCTGGAAAAGTTGAACAGCTTCGAGTAGCTTTGAATTAAGTTAGGAGTTAGGAGTTAGGAATTAGGAGTTAGGAGTTAACAGTTATGAACTAGTAATTCTACCCCCTCTTCCCACTCTTCCCCCTCTTCCCCCTCTCTCCCCATCTTCTTAACCGATCGGCGATCGCCCGAAAAATTCCACAAAATTCTTCATGCGTTGGGATAATTCGGAATTCATCGCTTCACTTCGATAGCGCCAATCCCAGTTACCTTCTCCTTGACTAGGAATATTCATTCGAGCATCGGAACCCAATCCCAAAATATCCTGCAAGGGGAAAATCGCTACATTTGCAACCGAACCCATTGCCAAACGAATCAAATCCCAATGCACTCCATCCGGGCTTATAGAACCTAGATAGAAATTTAAGTTGTGTTTTTCCGTATCGTTGGCTTTTTCGTACCAACCGACGGTAGTGTCGTTATCGTGAGTACCCGTATAAATTACACAATTAGTATCTTGTACGTTGAAAGGTAAATAAGGATTGCTGGCATCTCCACCAAAAGCAAACTGCAAAACCTTCATACCGGGAAACTCGAATTTATCGCGTAAAGCTTCAACTTCTGGGGTGATAGTTCCCAAGTCTTCTGCTAATACTGGTAAAACACCAAGCTGCTGTTTAATAGTTTCAAACAACTTGTCTCCGGGAGCCTTTAACCATTCTCCATTGATTGCAGTTTCTTCACCCAAAGGTACAGCCCAATAAGCTTCAAATCCCCGAAAATGGTCGATACGAATAATATCAACATAATCGAGCATCGCTTCAAAACGCTGCACCCACCACTTAAACTTTTGCTTTTCCAACTGCTCCCAATCGTAAACCGGATTTCCCCACAATTGACCAGTTGCGCTAAAGTAATCCGGTGGTACACCAGCCATTAACGCAGCTTCTCCAGTTTCCTTATCCAAAGAAAAATTATCAGGATTTCCCCAAACATCGGCGCTATCGTGAGCTACATAAATTGGAATATCACCGACAATTTCAACATTGCGATCGTTAGCGTATTTTCTCAATTCCGACCACTGACTATAAAATTGGAACTGAAGAAACTTGTGATAAAAAACTTCCGAATCTAAATCTTTTTTCGCCTTTTCTATCGCTTCAGGTTTGCGCTTGGCAATACCTTCATCCCAACTATTCCAGCTTGCGCCCCCGGTACTATCCTTGAGCGCCATAAATAAACTATAATCATCCAGCCAATAAGCCTTGGAATCGCAAAATTCTTCAAATTCTTTGAGTTGTTCTTTTGTATGATTAGCTTTGAAATTAGAACAAGCTTTTTTCAACAAAGGAGTTTTAGTCGATTCTACCTGCTGATAATCCACATTATCCAGCGGAAATTCAGGTAAATTAGCAAAATCATCATCACTCAATAAACCTGCACCGTGCAACTTATCCGGGCTAATCAACAGCGGATTACCCGCTAAAGCTGAATAGCACATATAAGGAGAATTACCAAAACCAGTAGGCCCCTAAAGGTAGAATTTGCCAATACTTTTGAGAACCATCGTTGAGAAAATCAATAAAACGGTAAGCTTCATGCCCCAAATCGCCAACACCGAAACGGCTGGGAAAACTAGTAGGATGAAGTAAAATACCGCTGCTTCTAGGAAAAGACATAAATAATCCTGACTATAAAAAAAGCATATCCAATCGAATTTATCATAATAGTTGTTAGTTGTTAGTGGTTAGTTGTTAGTTGTTAATTGTTAGCACTTAGTTGTTACCAGTTTAAAATTATTTATCCTTGTCCCCTTGTCTCCCCCCTCTCCCCCCTCTTCCCCCTCTCCCCCATGCCCAAATAAATTATGACTTACCGAAATCCCGCTCCAACAGTAGATATCATCATCGAGTTAATTGATAAACCACATCGACCAATAGTATTAATCGAACGTCATAACGAACCATTCGGTTGGGCTATTCCTGGAGGTTTTGTCGATTATGGGGAAGCTGTAGAAACGGCAGCAAAAAGGGAAGCTTTAGAAGAAATTGGTTTGGAAGTAGAGTTAGTAGAGCAGTTTCACGTATATTCCGATCCCAAACGAGATCCGCGCAAGCATACGATAAGTATTGTGTTTATTGCCACTGCAAAAGGCGAGCCGAAAGCAGGTGATGATGCCAAAGATGCAGCGATTTTTGAATCTTGGAATGTACCTGGTAACTTATGTTTCGATCACGATCGGATTTTGCGCGATTATTGGCGATATCGGCATTATGGGATACGTCCAAGGGTTTAAGATTTTAGATTTTAGATTTTGGATTTTGGATTTTCGTAATAGAGTTTATTTTAACTGGCGGTTCATCTCGTTCCCAGACTCCGGCTGGGAATGCATTTCAGAGGCTCTGCCTCTTTTTTATCTGGAGGCAGAGCCTCCCAGAATGGGTTCCCAGCCAGAGGCTAGGAACCAGTTACAAAGTGAAACCCAAAATCCTATATTGAGTCACCTTTAACACAAAAAAACGCGATTATACTGGGTAAATTGTATTCAAAGGTGCATGATGAACGCTGAAGAACTTTTAGAAAAATATAAAGCTGGTGAGCGAACTTTTAAAGAATTAAACCTCAGAGGATGGAGCAGATTTAGCAGCAGCAAACCTAAACAGCGCAAAGCTAAATAAAGCCTGCCTTCAAAAAGCAAATTTAGAAAGAGCCGATTTACAAAACACCAACCTCACCAAAGCCAACTTAAATAACGCCAACCTAAAAAAAGCAGATTTAACCAACGCGAATATTTATGGTGCGACATTTGAAAATGCAGACCTAACTGGTGCGATAATGCCAGATGGGGAAATCTATCAAGCACAGATGGAATCCTATCAACCAGAAAGTTCTCAGGTGGAATCTATGACTCGTAAAGTTATTAAAACTAATAATGCACCCGCACCCGTAGGGCCTTACAATCAAGCTGTGATGGCTTCGGGACAAATGCTTTTCGTTGCTGGACAAATTGCTATCGATCCTAGAGCGGGTAATGTTGTCTACACTGACGATGTGACGAAGCAAACTGAACAGGTAATGACTAATTTAGAAGCTATTTTAACTGAAGCTGGCGCTACTTTTGAGAATGTCGTAAAGACTACCGTATTTTTAAAAGACATGGGTGATTTTGCTGCGGTGAATGCAGTTTATGCAAAATACTTTGATGAAGCAACCGCTCCAGCACGGGCTTGTGTTGAGGTTTCTCGTTTACCAAAAGATGTTTTAGTGGAAATTGAATGTATTGCGATGGTTTGAAGAGGGAGTAGGGAGTAGGGAGTAGAAAGTAGGGAGTAGGGAGTAGAAAGTAGGGAGTAGGGAGTAGTGTTTTTATAATTGTAAATAGCTAAATGTTGTTTTTAACACATAAAATAATATCAATAGTTTTCCGAAATAGATTAATTTAAAGTTGATTCTATAATCAAGTAGATTTAACGAATAAATTTTTGAGGTGGGCTTTGCTCGCCTTTTTTATTTGAAGAGAATAGGCAACAGTAAACGGGGAACAGAAGAATATTTGCGATTAATATTGCGATTAATATTTATAATTTAGGTGCATATAAAAATAACTCTCTTTCTTCTATTACCCATTACTTATTACCTATTACTATTACCCTCTTTATAATTACAACTCTGCTTTAACCAAGTAAAACGGAATGTGGTACCTCGATTAAGTTGGGATTCTAGTTTAATTTTGCCGCCTTCTGTTTCAATAATCTTTTTAACAATTGCTAAACCAATTCCGGTACTATCATTTTTATCTTTTGATTCGAGAGTTTGGAAGATAGCAAAAATTGTATCGTGATATTCGAGGGGAATGCCGGGGCCATCATCTGTTACACTAAATTCATAAAATCTTTCTGAATCTTGAACTGATATTTCTATTTTTCCATCGGAACGATGATGATGCTTGATTGCATTACTAATTAAGTTTGCAAATACCTGTTGTAAAAGTATTTTTCTACCTTGCAAATTAGGCATCATTGGACTAATCACTATCTTAAATTCCGATGATGGATGAAGAGAACTAATTATTTCTGATAGCAAATCCGCTACAGATATGCTTTCTATCGCTATCTGAGTTCTTCCGACTCTAGAGTAATTTAAAAGACTATCTATTAAATTTTGCATATGGTGCAATCGCGATCGCAACATATCAATATGAGTTCGGGTTTCTGGTTCGACTTTATCGCCCAAATCATCTTCAATCCAAGACGAGATATTGCCTATTGCTCGTAATGGTGCTTTCAAATCGTGAGAAACTATATAGGCAAACTGGTCAAGTTCTTGATTGCGCTGCTTATATTGATTGGTCATTTCTAATAAGCTAGCATTCGTTTGTAGCAAATTCTCTTCACTTTCACGTAATGCCGCTTCTTTACGCTTGCGCTCTGCTAGTTCTTGCTGAACTTGATGATATAATTCTGATTGATGAATGGCTATACTAATTTGAGTTGCTAATTGTTCGAGCAATTCTATTTCTAATTGCTGCCATTTTCGAGATGTCGAACAATGATGAGCAATTAATAAACCCCACAAACCTTTATCTAATAAAATCGGTACGACTAAATTGGCTTTTACCTGAAACTGAGTCAACATATCAACGTAACATTGACTGAGTTTTTTGTTATCAATGTCTGATACAACTCTTACACGTCCTTTTTGATAATGTTGAACGTAACTTTCCCCAAAGCAGGGGTCGTATATTTCTTTTGATAATATGGAAATATATTCGGGAGCTACAGATTCACTAATTGCTTCACCACTCCAATCTTTATTAAAGCGGAAAATTACTACTCTATCGGTTTGCAAAAATTTTCTAACTTCCGAAACAGTAGTATCAAGAACTCGATCTAATTCCAGAGACTGACGAATTTGTTGAGTGATTTGCAATATTAAACGTTCGCGTTGGGCTTGCTGTTCGATTTTAGCCCGTAAATTAGCCGTTTGAATTGCGGTATCTACAGCGAATCGCAAACCTTCAGATGTAATTCTACCTTTCACAAGATAATCTTGCGCTCCTCCTTTAATCGCTTTTACAGCTATTGTTTCATCGCCGTGACCTGTAAGAAGGATAATAGGTAAATGCTTTAAATAAGGCTTCGCTTTTAATTCTGCTAAAAGTTCCAAACCATTAAAGTCTGGTAGCATAAAATCTAGTAAAATTGCATCTGGATTTTGCGTTGATAACTCTAAACCCTCTTCCCCTGTTTCGGCTTCTAATATGGTGTAACTGTACTTATTATCTTGTCCAAGGTATCGTCGATAAATCTCTCTGTCTTCGAGACTGTCATCTACAATAAGCACAATCCGGTGCTGATTTTGGGACATAATCGATTTTAAAGGTAATGTCTTCACTTCATCTAAACTGCTACGTATCTGCGAATACTGTCGAAAATAGCTTGAATGTAACTATTAAAGTTTATAATGCAACAGCAGAAGAGTTGAAGACGTTACGCTACGAGATTTTTGATAATTAATGTATTTAGATATAAATCTAATTTTAATTTTAATTTAAACCTATACTCTGTCTCTTCAAAAATAATTTTTTGAAAAACTAATTTTAGAAAGAGAAAAAAATCGGTAACTCAATTCCTATGCGAGTTCAAAACTCGGATATTTTGAGAGCATACCCTCGAAAAAACGCCAATACTCTTGTGCAACGAACAACTTGTCGATCTAAGCAAGTTTTTCGATAGATTCTTAATAATTCTATATTATATTAAATTTGTTGTAATTAGTTGAGCGGTAAAACACTTAATCTGTATAAAATAAATATTTATTAAATAAGATGATGAAATGATTGCAGAAAATATCTATCTTTGGCAGTAAGATAAAATAGTACGTCACACGCACTACTCGCGGCTATAAAAACAAAAAAACCCGGTTTGTTCAAAAAACCGAGTTTATTAATATTGTTATATCAATTCTGAAATCCCGAAAATTATTGTTTAACTATCATTATTCTTTAATTGAAATTGTCTTCTGCTGTCGCTGATGTTTCTGACTCCGAAGGTGATTCTTCTGTATTCTCGGAAGGTGCTTCTGGAGTAAACTCAAATTCACGATTCTCTGAAGGTTGCTCCGTTTGATTATTGCTAGGAATAATAACATCCGATTCGGGAGCAGCTTCAACTGTTGTTTCTTGTGTTTCTGGCTGCTGTTTTTTAGATGAAATAATTTCTTCCATCAACTCTTCAATTACTTCCGTTTGCTCAACATTACCTTGCTTGCGATATTGTTTGTGAGCGCGTTTGAGAACTTGCTGTGCTTTCTTATATTCACCTTGCTTGTAGAAAGCTACTCCCAATTTGTAATAAGCAGAAGGATTATCTGGAACTTTACGAATCGCTTGAATATAAGTGTCAATCGCTTCCGGAGTTTGCCCTCTAGCTGCTAATAAATTACCTAAATTATTGTATGCTGCAACATTTTTAGGACTTAACTGCAAAACTTCGCGGTAGGCAAGAATAGCTTTACCTGTATCTCCTTGTTCTTGTAAAGCTAAACCTAAATTAAAATAAGCATTAGGATTGCTTTTATCTAGATTAATTGATTGCTGATAAGCGGCGATCGCTTCTTCGTTTTGCCCTTGTTGATATAATGCCAAACCTAAATTATAGTTTGCATTAGCCATTGTTGGCTCAACTACCAATGCTTGACGGTAAGCAGTAATTGCAGCTTCATTTTGTCCTTGCTTATGCAGAGCTAAACCCAAATTATAGTAAGCCTCAGCCAAATTAGGATTGAGACGAATCGCTTCCCCATACTCCTGTACGGCTGCATCCAAACGATTTTGCTTTAAAAAGATATTGCCTAAATAATTTCGCGCCGAGCCAAGATTAGAATCGCGACTCAAAGCAGCCCGTAAAGCCAACTCAGCCCCTTGGAAGTCACCGCTGTTGTAGCGCATAACCCCTTGCTGAAACAAACCAGCAGCTTCCAAATCTTGAGTAACAGCAGTTTGCGCCGAAACTTTATTTCCAGGTAACTCAGCAATAGTTAAGCCAATCAACGTAGCACAGGAACAAAATATTAAAGGAACAGAAGCGCGAATAATACGCTTAATTTGTGAAAATTTTTGAGACATTCTAAGCTTTCCCCGCACTTATTATTAGATGCTATTTAAGTTAGAATGCCCAATGTGAAGGGGAAAATTGAACTTTTTTAATAATTTTTTTTTAAGGAGATGGGGGATGGGGAGATGGGATGATGGGGAGACAAGGGGAAAATAATAACTCCTAACTCCTCACTATCCTCCATGCCCAATTACCAATCCCCAATTGATAATTGATAATTGATAATTGTTCATTGTTCATTGACAACTGCTTCTGGCAATATCAACATCGCATCACCAAAAGAATAAAAACGATATCGGGATGCAATTGCTTCTTGGTATATATTCAACAGTCTTTCTCTACCAATTAAAGCGCTGACTAACATCAACAAACTTGAGCGTGGTAAATGAAAGTTGGTAATCAAACCTTGTACAACTTTCCACCGATACCCCGGATATATAAATAAGTTGGTTTCGCCGCAAAATGGCTGCAATCCCCCTTCCCCAGTCGCGGCTCCTTCTAATGTTCTTACAACTGTCGTTCCCACGGCTATAATTCTTCCACCTTTGGCTTTAGTTTCGCGGATTTTCTCTACTGTCTCCGCTGGTACTTCAATCCACTCTCCATGCATTTCATGGGTGGTTACGTCTTTTACTTCCACAGGGCGAAAGGTTTCCCACTCCGACGTGTAAGGTGACGAAAGCTCGATTAATCCCGGTTTCTTGCAACTTTTCTAATAGCTCAGGAGTAAAATGCAATCCCGCTGTCGGTGCTGCAACTGCTCCCGGATTTTCGGCGTAAACTGTCTGATATTGCTGGCTTTGTGCTTCACTCGCTGTAATGTAAGGCGGTAAAGGTACTTCACCAAATTCTTCTAATAGCTGTATTAATGACATTCCCGGAGGTACGTCAAATTGTAATAACCTTCCTCCGGTAGCTTCGTCTGTCTCTAAAACCGTAGCTACTAATTCTTTAACAGTCTTTAAACTATCTTCCTTGGCTGCAAAAACTATCTCGCTACCTTTTTTAAATCGCTTTCCCGGTTTCACCAAAGCCAACCAACAATTCTGCTGCTTTTCTTCCAATAACAAAACTTCTACCTGCGCTCCCGTAGATTTACGTCCGTAAAGTCTCGCTGGTATGACTTTTGTATCATTCATCACTAATAAATCTCCCGGACGAAGAACTACTGGTAAATCTCTAAAAATACAATGGGTTGGTATATTTTTTATACCAGTGTCTAGAGAATCTACTACCAATAATCGCGAACTATCTCTAGGAACGGCAGGGTTTTGAGCAACCAGTTCGGGAGGTAGATTGTAGTCGTATCCATCTAGAGAACGGTCTAAATTGATAGCGGTATTATCTGTATTTGAAGAGTAAGAACTGCTGTCGGTGTCAGTTTGCGAGTTGGAAGGATTAGATTTTCCGATGTCCGGTATTTGCTGCATTCCCATGATTGGTTTGATAATTAAAAAAATATAGATTATAGTTTATAAAAGAAATCTCGACTATCAGCCCTAAGTAAGATTAAGCATATTACATCTGCACGAATTTTAAGTAATACGCAAAATCTACGATAAAAATTGGGTAAACCTCCCCATCGAAAAACGGGGGCTTTTACCCTACCGAATGCATGGGTCTATATATCAATAATAGAGATGTAGAATTGGTTTTAATCCCAAGCACCAACATGGAATACTTGTATTACCTGGCTAATGCCAGTTTAACTTTAAGGGTAGTTCAATATTTGCATGGTAGACCCCGGATACCTGTTTCCTTCATCACCGTAATTCATCAGATAGATGGTTGGGTAGTTAGAGTTAAGCTTGATTATCCGATTAGCAATAATGAAGATGGGGATGTTCGCGCTTTCTTAAACGAACTAGGAATTCGCTACGAACCTCCAATGCGTGTGCAAATGGCGCTGTGGAGTTTAGAAGCCCAACAGAATCCGGTTGAAGTTATGCGTCGCTATCAAGTGGCCATTGTTTCTCACGGTAGCCCTGACAAAGAAGAAATTGAAGCATTTCGACAACAATTCGTTAGAGGATTGGGTTACTGTCCGGAAACCCTGGCGTAATAATTACTGCTATATCTTGCTATCACAATTGAATAATTATTAATTGATAGTCAGTAATTAATGTTTTTCTATATATCACTAATATTGCTAGTTGTCAATTAAATATTCAAATGCTGCTCGAATGTATTCTTGTAACGTTAAATAGTATCCCGATGACGATAAACTCGCTATTGCATTTGTTTTAGTGATTTTTCTCTGACAGCAAACAATGGCGACATCAAATCGACAGGGATAGTCAGCTTTTTCAGGATATTTTGCCAGAAACATCGCAGCAGTGCGACAAAGTTTAATTTGCTTTGGAAGTGCGATCGCCATTCTTCCACCAGCATCCCAGTTACCCGGAGAGCGGGTTTTAACTTCGACGAATACTAGTATCATCGTGCCCGAATCATCTTCCCTTTGGGCAATAATATCAATTTCTCCCCAACGACAGCGCCAGCGACGATGCAAAATCAGCCAATCAGTAGATTCCAGCCATTGGATTACTAGGTCTTCACCTAAAGTGCCGATATCGGGATAATCTGAGGAAGGATGGTTTGCCATGAGCAGTTAAATTATCATGATTTTTACTAAAAGCAATTGGATAATTGTAAGTATAGTTAGTTTATTGTTTTGGGGAATGGCTTCTATATTGCCATTAAGTCTAACTCCCCAAGCTTTTGCACTGGATTACAACAAAGAAATATTAATCGAAGCTGATTTCTCCAATCAAGATTTAACCGATTCGAGTTTTACCAAAGCAAATCTTCGCGATAGCAACTTTAGCAATTCTAATTTGCAAGGTGTCAGATTTTTCGCAACTAATTTGGAGTCAGCTAATTTGACAAATGCGAATCTGAGATTTGCAACTTTAGATTCTGCACGTTTAGTCAAAGCAGATTTAACAAATGCAGTTTTAGAAGGTGCCTTTGCATCTAACGCTAGATTTGACGGTGCAATTATTGACGGTGCTGACTTTACCGATGTGTTGTTACGTGCCGACGAACAAGATAAATTGTGTAAATTAGCCAAAGGTACCAATCCGACTACAGGAAGAGATACCCGCGATACTTTGTATTGTAGTTAAATATTTATGATATAGAGTTTACCTACTAATTACTCACTTCCCGGCTTTATGATTACCGGCGTTGAGTGAGGGGGGAGAGCAGCTACTTGCGGGGGGTTTCTCTCCGTTGAGCAAAGTGGCGTGGGGGAAGAGGGGGAAGAAAATTCTTAACTCTTAACTCCCAATTCCTAACTCTTAAAACTCTCCCACATTAAAACATCGCTGTTTATCTAATTCGCTGAGTCGTTGTTTTTCAGCCATAAAAGCTTGAAAATAGGATTGCCATTGTTTCGGTTGAGTTTCCGAATCTGTTCTTTCCCAAAGTTCGCGAAAATGACGGTAGCGCTTTTCTCGTAATACTCTTTCCATGCCCAAAGTTGCTCTTAAAATAACTTGAGGAGTACGAATTATCTGCTTTTGGGCTGTTTCGTTTAAATGGAATAAATGCGATATCATTTCCATTTGTTCGGGAAATTCTAAATATCTATCTTGCAAAGTAGAAATTAATTCTGCTGATGAATTATTATCTGAAATATCTATAATTTGCTGCCACAAAAATCTGTGGTGGGATAAGCTAAACTGCAAATCTCTTTCTTCTAAGGTATCGCCGATAGATTTACGAAATTCTGGGGAGTGTAAATAAATTAATAGTAACAAACTTTCTGCTTCTTCTAACAGGCTGTGTTCTGTTTTTCCAATTGGATTAACTACATTAACCGAACTATCTTCTTGATGATTATCATAGCTGTTTGAAGATGCTGAATGATAATTCCTTTTATAGCTTTTCTTTTGATAATTACCTCCCCACTGTTTATTAGTTGAGGGAGCAATTTGAGTTAATAGATTTTCCGCTCGTAACGGAGCAAGTGTAGTATCCCCTAAACTTAATATTTCCGCACAGCGAGAAACGTAATAACTTCTTGTATCGGTATTAGCTATATTTTTTAATAACTTAACCATTTCCTGACAGACTTTTTGAAAATCTGTCGCTTGCTTCAAATCAGCATCTTTAGTAATTTGTTCTATTTGCCAATCCAACCATAAAGGCGCATTTGCTAATAATTGCTGATAATCTTCTGAAGTATTTTTAAATAAATATTCATCAGCATCTTTACCATCAGGAATATTTAAAATTTTAAGCTGAACTTCACCTTTATAAGCCAAATCCGCCACTTCACCAATTGCTCTTTCTGCGGCGATAGTTCCAGCTTTATCGGCATCAAAATTGAGAATTAACTGTTTAGAATCGCTGTAACGCATCGCCAAACGTACTTGTTCAATACCTAAAGCAGTGCCCAAAGAAGCCACAACATTTTTAATTCCTACAGCATGGAGAGCGATAACATCAAAATATCCCTCCACCACTACAGCTTGGTCAAATTGAGAAATACCATCTTTCGCTTTATCCAATCCGAATAAAGTTTTACCTTTGCTAAAAACTTCTGTTTCCGGTGAATTTAAATATTTAGGTTTATCTTCCCCTAAAGTTCTACCGCCGAAACCAATTACTTTTCCTGCAATATCGTGAATAGGAATCATTAAACGGTTGCGAAAAGCATCATAATAACCCCTACCTTCAGAGCGAGATTTTATTAAACCAGCCTTTTCTAATAACTGTACCGGATAACCTTTATCTCCCACCAAATAACTATACAAAATATCCCAACCAACCGGAGCATAACCTAATTGAAACTCTTTAATAGTTTCATCCTTTAACTTACGCTGTTGCTGAAGATATAGTAGCGCAGCTTCTCCATTTGATTGCCATAAAGCGTGTTGATAAAAACGCGAAGCCACTTCAAGTATTTCGTATACTTGATTGCGTTCCGATATTTTGCGCTGTAATTCCTGTCGCTGCTCCGGCTCTAAAGTTTGTACGGGTACCTGATAACGTCGTGCTAAATCCAATACAACTTCAGCAAAAGAACGCTTATCCAACTCCATAATGAACTTAAACGCATTTCCCCCAGCCTGACAGCCAAAACAGTAATACATCTGCTTGCTAGGGCTGACACTGAAACTAGGAGTTTTTTCATTATGGAAAGGACATAACCCCAAAAAATCCTTACCACGCTTGCGTAAAACAACTCGTTCCGAAATCACATCAACAATATCGGCTCGTTGTTTCACTTCATCAATCGTATCTTGGTGCAAGCGAGGGATTTGCATAACTAGTAGTTAGTTGTTAGTGGTTAGTTGTTAGTGGTTAGTGGTTAATAGTTAGGAGTTAAGAGTTAAGAGTTAGGAGTTAATAATTACCAATGCCCAATGCCCAATGCCCAATGCCCTATGCCCCATCCCCAATTCCTATATCTAACAATTTCGTTTGGATAAATATTATATGCTTGTCGCCAGCACCGAAAATGTTGTAAACAATCTTTTACGATAACTTTTATTCAGAGGAAATACTTATAATGGGACGTATTTTTATTTCGGCGGGGCACGGAGGTAAAGAAGCTGGTGGTATCGATCCGGGTTTCTATTGCTGGGGGCACGACTGAAGCTAAGGAAATGATTTTCCTCCGGGATTTAATTTTAACGGAATTAAGGGCGCGTGGGTTTGAAGTTCTTTCGGTTCCCGATTCTTTGAGTGCTAGAGCAAGCATTCAATGGATAAATTCCCGCGCTCGTCGTAATGATGTGGCTGTGGAAATTCATGCGGATTCTGCTGCTAGCCCTGCGGTAAACGGCGCTAGCGTCTACTATATTGCCAATAACGAAGTACGTAAGGGCAATGCCGAAATGCTGTTGATGGGGCTTTTACGTCGAGTACCGCAAATAAATAGTCGGGGGGTGAAGCCGGATACATCAACTGGTATGGGACGATTAATGTTTACCCGCGAAGTGGCGATCGCCTCTCTGTTAATGCAGGTAATTTTCTTGAGCAGCCCCGAAGATCGTAATTTATTACAAAACCGTCGTCGAGAATTTGCCGTGGGAATCGCCGATGGAATTACAGCTTGGGCGCGGGCAATCGATCCAAGTTCACCTAGCCCCAGCCCCAGCCCTACTCCTACTCCCGCACCCCAACCAGTTTATCCCTCAGTAAATATTAAAATTAACGGGCAAACTTATCCAGAGCAAGGAATAGTAGTTAACGGTAATGCTTATATCCCCATTGATTTAGTAGACAGATTAAGAATTGATTTATCAAAAGACAAGAATGTGCGTCGTATTAGCTACCGCAGAGTAGTTTATGTCAAAGCGATAGAATTGCGAGAATTTAATGTATCAATCGGTTGGGATGCTGCAACTCGTACCGTAGTTTTACGCTCAAATTTAGTAATTTGTCCCGGTCAAATTACTCAAATAATGTCTCGTGGTACAACTTCTGAAGTACAGTTACAAATATTTTTAAGAGATAACAATCAAGATGCTTTAGTTAAGTTTCCCGATATACCAAAACTATATCGAGAAGAAGCAGCAATTGAAGGAGTGAATCACGATATTGCTTTTTGTCAGATGTGTTTAGAAACCGGATTTTTACGTTTTGGTGATGATATTGCACCGCAACAAAACAACTTTGCAGGATTAGCAACTATCGGTGGGGGAAATGAAATTGCAACATTTCCTAGCGCTAGAATTGGAGTTCGCGCTCATATTCAACATTTAAAAGCTTATGCGAGTTTAGAACCTTTAGCTCAGGAAACTGTAGATCCAAGATTCCGGTTTGTGACGCGGGGAATAGCGCCATTGGTGACAGATTTATCGGGGAGATGGGAGGCAGATTTGCAGTATGGGGATAAGATTGTCGCTTTGGTGAAGCGGTTGTATGAGTCTGCGGGGTTGTTGTGAGGCAGTTTTAATCTAGTACAGTACGGCGTAAATAAAGCACCCATTTAAAAAGTTTGAAAGCCTTATCACATAATACTAGCAAGATAGATAAATATTGGAGAGCAGAATGAAGATTACATATGACCAAGAAGTGGATATTTTGAGAATTATATTTAGCGATACACAAATAGAAGAAAGTGATGAAGAAAAGCCAGGAATTATATTTGATTATGACGAAAATGGAAATATTGTGGGATTAGAGATATTAGATGCTTCTAAACAGGTGGAAAATCCACGCTCTGTTGAATATTGCATTCCTAATTGAGTCAGTAGGTTGGGTTAGACACGAAAACAAATTTTGTCAGTAAAAAAATCATTTTCATCGTGTCGTAACCCAACCGGAATGTATGTAGGGAAACGATATTTGCTGGATTTAAGATATTGCGATATACCGATAATAAATGTTGGATTACGGTACAATAAGCGCTTTACTCATTTAAATTATTATCTTCAAAGTGCCGTGAAGCCAACCTACCAATTCTCTTTACTTCTTTTTTCTGCGCTCTCAGCGTCTAGTAAGGTTTTTCAAATCCATAATCTTCAAGTAAAACGGGTACGTGAGGAAAAACGTCCATAACGCACCCTAAAAAGGAATAAATTCCTTACTACAAACCTATATTTTCTACTCCCAATGTCTTAACCAAAAATGCCCACTTATCCGCAACCTCTTCAATAATTTTTGCAGTAGGTTTCCCTGCTCCATGTCCAGCTTTTGTTTCAATTCTTATTAATACTGGTGCATCACCATCATGGGCTGCTTGCAATGCTGCGGCAAATTTGAAGCTATGTGCGGGTACTACTCTATCGTCATGATCTGCTGTGGTAATTAAAGTTGCTGGATAAGCTGTACCTGGTTTCAAGTTATGCAGTGGTGAATAAGCATAAAGGGTTTTGAATTCTTCGGGTTTTTCCGAGGAACCGAATTCGGGAACCCATGCCCAGCCGATGGTAAATTTATGGAAGCGCAACATATCTAAAACCCCTACTGCTGGTAGGGCTGCACCGAATAAATCTGGACGCTGTGTCATGCAGGCACCAACTAACAATCCGCCATTACTACCTCCGGCGATCGCCAATTTCTCGGATTTGGTATAACCGTTATCTATCAACCATTCTGCCGCACTGATAAAGTCATCAAAGACGTTTTGTTTTTTGTCTTTCATTCCGGCTTGATGCCATTCTTCGCCGTATTCACCACCACCACGTATATTCGCGACTACATAAACTCCACCCATTTCCATCCATATCAAGCTGCTAACTGAGAAGCTCGGCGTTAGGGAGACGTTAAAACCACCGTAACCGTAAAGGTATGTGGGGTTATTTCCATCTAATTTAATTCCCTTTTTATGGACGATAAACATCGGTACTTGAGTACCGTCTTTGCTTTTGTAAAAAATCTGTTTTGTTTCGTAATTATCGGCATTAAAATCTACTTTTGGTTCTCGAAAAACTGTACTTTTACCTGTCACCATATCGTAACGATAGATAGTTCCGGGTGTGGTATAGCTAGTAAATATATAAAAAGTTTCGGTGTCGGTTTTTTTGCCATCAAAACCACCTACGGAACCAATACCTGGTAATTCAACTTCTCGGACAAAATTACCATTAGTTTCAAAAATTTTAATTTGACTGCGAGCATCTTTAAGATATTCGGCAACAAATTGATTGTTAAGAGTGCCAACACTTTCTAATGTTTCTTCAAATTGAGGAATTATTTCTTGCCAATTTTTAGACTCTGGTTTTTTAATATCAATGGCGATAACTCTGCCTCGTGGTGCATTTAAATCTGTCTGAAAATAAAGAATATTTTCATCGTTATCAATTAAACTGTAAGCTGATTCAAATTCACTTATCAATTCAACAACTTCACTTGATGGATTAGTTAAATCCTTGTAAAACACTAAGTTTTTAGAATCAGTTCCCAACCAAACTGAAATAATTAAATATTTTCCATCTTCGGTAACGCCGCCATTAAATCCCCATTCTTTCTCGTCAGAGCGTTCGTAAATTAAAGTGTCTTCCGATTGAGGTTGACCTAATTGGTGATAATAAAGCTTTTGATAGTAATTAACGTCTTCTAATTTAGTTTCTTCGTTTGGTTGATCGTAGCGACTGTAGAAAAATCCTTTGCTATCATCTGTCCAAGAAGCGCCGGAAAATTTAATCCACTTCAAATTGTCTTCTAAATCTTCACCTGTTTCAATATTTCTTACCTTCCATTCTTGCCAATCAGAACCAGCAATTGATATACCATAAGCTAAATATTTACCATCATCGCTGACAGATATACCTGAAAGTGCAACGGTACCATCTTCAGAAAGTTTATTTGGGTTTAGTAAAACTGTTGGTTTATCGTCGAGATTTTTCAGAGTATATAAGACGCTTTGATTTTGTAAACCATCATTCTTAAAATAAAAATAGCGATCGCCCTCTTGATAAGGAACGCCATATTTTTCATAATCCCATAGTTTAGTTAACCTTTTCTTAATATCATCTCTTGCCGGGATTTGCTCCAGATAATTAAAAGTAACTTTATTTTGTGCTTTTACCCAAGCCTCAGTTTCCTCTGAATCGGGATTTTCCAACCAACGATAAGGATCTGCTACTTTGGTACCGTGGTAATTATCAACTTGTTCGCCTTTACGAGTTGCTGGATAGTTAATTTTTTCAGTACTCATGTGTTTTTGGGAAGAAGGTACATTTACATGGTACAAAAATGTACAAACAAGAACAGTTGTCAAGAAAATAACTAAAAATTTAGGTAGAGGCTTAAACACTTTGTCCATTCAGAAGTTGCGTTGAGTATCAAGCACGCGCATAAGGTACGTTAAGGTTCATAACGTTTCTCAATGATATACATAAGAGTCTATTTTGGACTATTTTCGTTGTATTTTGCACAAATATCAATAATTAGTGTTGTGAGATAGAGAAGTTAAATATTTGGGTACTTTAAAACTACGTAGAGTCTTGTATTTTCGTTGATTGAGGAGAGGTTGATTATGTTCGATTGGTTTGATGAATTCAAAGCCAGTGTTGAAGCAGGAATCAAGTCAGGTATTGAATCGAGCGTTTTGGGTTTAGCCCAATCATTCATGAATGGACTTGAAGAATTTTTCAAAGTTCCAGAACCGGATGGACCGTTTCAATCGATTCGTACTGTCCACCCTTCAATGACTCAAACAATTTCTATAGATAGTATCACGATTGAAGAAGATAGTTGGAAACTAGAATCTTACGGTGAAAAGAAAGTCCTGCTATTTGAGATTGCCGAACCCGACGTACCCGAATGCTTGCTGCTTTGTCAGGCTCAGGTTAAGACAGCGCATTTGTGTAAACCAGCCAAACTGACTTTAAGTGGTCGTAATTCTGCTGGATGGACTTCCAATCAATATGCATCGGCTGAGGGGACAACTGTTTGGCATCTTTGCAAAGTACCATTTCATTACAAGAAAGAAGGATTTTCTGAATCGCTTACCGTCAGCGTAGAATTCCAAAGCGGAGGAGTGTTTTGGCTCAAAGATATCGAAATTTTACAAGCTCCGGTGAAAACAGCTTCTAACTGAATTCTTTTTGCGGAACGGAGAACAGGTATTTCTCGTTACATGAAATTAACCTCACCCCCTTGCCCTCTCCTTGGTAAGGCTACGGTGTACACAGAAGTCGTGTCTGTCTTCGTTTCAGCCTATGATTGCCCCCTAAATCCCCCAATTATGGGGGACGGCGGAAAATTCTTGTCCCCCATAATTGGGGGCTAGGGGGCGGCTTCGTGAGGCTTGGCTAAATTTGATCGCTTGTGTGTACACGATAGCCTTGGTAAGCAGAGGGGTGTCCGTTAAGACGGAGTGAGGTTTTCCTTCCTAAGCTCCAGCACTAGCAACTAATTTCTCGCCTTTTAACATCCTTACGGCAGCTTCCAGTAAAGCTTCTTCTAAATACGGCTTGGTAAAGTACCCGCTTGCACCTAATTGAATTGCCATTTGTCTGTGTTTATCGGCACCACGGGAAGTCAACATGGCTATCGGTAAGTCGTTTAAGTCGGGGTTTTTCTGGATGCGCGATAGCAATTCTAAACCGTCGCAACGGGGCATTTCGATGTCACAAAATACGATGTCGCAAGGTAAACCGGAACGCAATTTATCCCAGGCTTCTTGTCCGTCGCGGGCTTGTTCTACGCGATAACCTGCTTTACTAAAGGTGAGGGAAAGCAATTCGCGGACTGTGATTGAGTCATCAACAATGAGTACTGTAGGATCAATTTTTGCTTCGGCAGGTTCTGCGGGTGTAAGTGTATCTTTTTGATCCCAGAGACTAACGCTGCTTTGTCTGGATGTACGTCCCTCGAAGATGTCAATTAATTCTAATACGTCAACAATCGGCATGATTCGACCATCACCAAGCACTGTAGCACCTGCTACACCTATGGGCTTGGGTGCGGGGCCTTCAAATTGTTTAATTACGATTTCTTGTTCGCTGAGTACTTGGTCAATTTGTAAGGCAATCATAGTATTTGCCGAACGCACTATAATTACCGAAACCATATCGTCATCTCTGTTACCGGCATAAACATTACCGCGACTCAGCAAACGGTTAAAGGTTAATAACTCGGAGAGAGGGCGGAAAGGTAGTTTTGTATCGCGCCAGAATATATATTTTTGACCATTTTTATCTTCCTGGATTTCTTTAAGGGGCATATCCAGAGTATCTTCCACACCATCCATAGCAAAGGCAATTCTGGCTTTATCCGATACGCAAGATAATGCTTTACAAATACTCAACGTCAGCGGTAAGCGGATAGTAAATGTAGTTCCCTTACCCAAAGCAGAATCCGTAGTAATCGTTCCTCGGATTTCACTGATAGAAGTTTGAACTACGTCCATTCCGACACCGCGTCCAGCTAGTTGATCGGCTTGATCTTTAGTACTAAAACCGGAATGGAATAACAGTTCGTAGACTTCCATTCGAGACATTATGTTTGCTTCTTCCTGCGTAATTAAGCCAACCTTGACTGCCTTATTTTTAACTTTCTGGGCATCAATACCAGCACCGTCATCGCTCACAGAAATAATAGTTTGATTACCTTGGTGGAAAGCCCGAATTTTAATAGTTCCTTGGGGAGGTTTACTCCTTGATTCTCTTTCTTCGGGAGTTTCAATACCGTGAGCGATCGCATTATTAAGTATATGAGTCAATGGATCGGTTAAGTGTTGAAGAATCATTTTATCGATTAAAGTATCTTGCCCTTCAATAAATAACTGCACTTGCTTACCGCACTTAATCGAATTATCCCGCACTCCTCGCTCCAAACGAGTCGTTACCTGAGAAAACGCTTCCATTCGCGATCGCGTTATTCCTTCTTGCAGTTGTGAAGTTACTTGACGGAATTGACGCGCAACTCGTTCATTGTCTTCAACAACAAAGTCAATATCACTCGCTGATTCTCTTACCCTTACAATCAATTCAATCATTTCTTGGGACAGAGTATGGAAAGGGGTAAATCTATCCATTTCTAATTCGCTGAAACCCATGTCAGAAATGGAATTAGAGCTTGAGCTTGAACTAGAAAAGTGAAATCCGCTATCTTTACGACTGGCTAACAAAGATGCTTCCAATAAGGAACGCTCGTAAAGCTCCTGCATTCTGGCACCTACATCGGAAAGATTTTGTACTTGATGAAGCAGGTTATCAAGGGATTGTCGCATCCGTTCTTGATCTTGTTCCAAGGTGTTACGATTTACCACCAATTCCCCAACCAAGTTACTCAAATTATCCAGATGCTTGACTGGAACCCGCATCAACTGTTCGCCTTTGGCACTACGAGTTGTTTTGGGAGAAGTTGCTTTCGATGTATTTTTACGAGGTATTGATGTATTAGCTTGCTCTAGTAGTTTTTCTAAATCGCCGAATTCATCACCTATACTTGGCTCAGCTTCAGCATTTTCTGTAGCGGGTGCATCGCTTGCTGCTTCTTGAGGGCTATCGGAAATGAGTAAATCTTCTAAAGCTGCAAATTCGTCATCTACTTGTGCGGGAAGTTGTTCTCCTAATAAAGATTCCAACTGAGAAAAATCATCTAAAATGTCTTCAGATTCTTGCTGAAATTCGTTTTCAGCCGCTGCGATATTTTCTTCTGAAACCTGTTCTTTGGCTTGATAAACAAAAGGTAAAAATGTTATTTCTTTTTCTTTTGATGTTGCTTGTAAACTAATTTCTTCATCCAAAGGAATATCTTGAGCAAACAAATCATCAACTAATTGCGCTTGGAAATTAGACGTTATATCTTCTAAATCTTCTTGTAGATTGCTAATATTTGCGCTTTCTTGTTCTGCTTCTGAGTCAAATTCTAGGGGTTGAGAAGAATCAGTAGAATCTATATCTAAACTTTCTTCTGCAAAAGGATTATCTGATATTTCAAGTTCGGAATCTTCTGTAGTTAATTCGGGTAAATTATCCGCTTCAGGATAAATTGCAAATAAATCTTCTTCTTCGGATACTTGCTGTGAGTCTTCTGTTGTTAATTCGGGTAAATCATCCGCTTCAGGATAAATTGCAAATAAATCTTCTTCGGATGCTTGCTGTGAATCTTCTGTTGTTAATTCGGGTAAATCATCCGCTTCAGGATAAATTGCAAATAAATCTTCTTCGGATGCTTGCTGTGAGTCTTCTGTTGTTAATTCGGGTAAATCATCCGCTTCAGGATAAATTGCAAATAAATCTTCTTCGGATGCTTGCTGTGAATCTTCTGTTGTTAATTCGGGTAAATCATCCGCTTCAGGATAAATTGCAAATAAATCTTCTTCGGATGCTTGCTGTGAATCTTCTGTTGTTAATTCGGGTAAATCATCCGCTTCAGGAGAAATTGTAAATAAATCTTCTTCGGATGCTTGCTGTGAATCTTCTGTTGTTAATTCGGGTAAATCATCCGCTTCAGGATAAATTGCAAATAAATCTTCTTCGGATGCTTGCTGTGAATCTTCTGTTGTTAATTCGGGTAAATCATCCGCTTCAGGAGAAATTGCAAATAAATCTTCTTCTTCGGATGCTTGCTGTGAGTCTTCTGTTGTTAATTCGGGTAAATTATCCGCTTCAGGAGAAATTGCAAATAAATCTTCTTCTTCGGATACTTGCTGTGAGTCTTCTGTTGTTAATTCGGGTAAATTATCCGCTTCAGGAGAAATTGCAAATAAATCTTCTGACGATCCTTCTTCCTTAGAATCTTCTAACTCAGTAGAAAACAATTCATCATCATTCGTATTGTCAAAAACGTTTTCATCACCACTCAGCCCTGATTCCAATAAATTATCTACAGCATCCCCAGAGAAAACATCATCTAACTGCATCTCTGGTGCTAAATCTGAATTAGTATCTAAATCTTCCAATTCAAGATTTGCAAGTTCGGCTTTAGAAGAGTTATTTTCAGCAAAAATATCTTCAGAATTCGTAACCTCAATTAAATTTTGCTCTAATGCTTTTGCGACATCTTCATGAGGTATGATTTTCGTTTTTTCCCAGATATTATCCGAATCTTCTACTGGTGTATCTGAGGAATCATTGAATAAAGCGCTGTCATTATCGTCCGGTTGCGGATCTTCAAATTCTCCAAATAAGGTATCTAAGCCGACATCCTCAAAGTTGGGTAAATTTAATTGATCCTGCTGCTCTGCATTTTCTTCTCCCTTATCTTCAGTAGATTCTCCAAACAAATGCTCAAAACTACCCGTCTGATTTAAATCTTCAAAACCACCGATATAACTATTAGATTGGTCATTCTCAGAAATAGTTTCACCAAACAGCGAATCTAATTCAACTTCACCCGAATTCTTATCCTCATCTACACCAAGTTCGAGTAAATCGTTAATATTTTCTTCGTCGCTATCTTCCTCTGAATGATCAAACTTGTTGCTTGCAGTATCTTTTAAATTTTCTAAATCTGACTCGGAAAAATCTTCGCCAAACAACTGCATTATTGTCATTTCTTCTTTGACAACTGTTTGGTCATTTTCTTCTTCAAACAAGAGAAAATCTTCAAACTCGCTATCAGTAGTTTTAGATTTTTCGATATTGGCTTCTACATCATTTTTCTCTGGTTTATTCGCTTTTAAATCAAGAATTTCCTCTTGTTGCCAACTTTGATCGAGTTCGGGAGACTCACCTTCAAATAAATCCGCAAGAGTATTTAACTCAGATATACCAACTTCTGGCCCGTGAATATCTAAATCGTGAATTACAGTAGCTTCATCGCGGTCAACGTTATCATCAATTTGGTCGGATATTTCAAATAAAGCTGCAATATTATTTTCTGCTTCAACATTATCGGCTTCATTATTAATATCATCATCTACATCCGTTAAAAACAAAGCTTCAGCAGCAGCAGCTTCTTGATAGTTGACTTCTGGCTCTAAAAGTAATTCTGTATCAGGCTCTTCGGATTCTTCAAGGTTATCTTCTAAATCGCCTATTTCTAATAACTCAATTTCTGCTACTGGTAATAAACTATTCAATTGCTCGCTGATAACAATTTCGCTTTCTCTGTTAGCTAAAACCAACTCTAGCGCTTGTTTAATTTCAGTAATAACAATTTTGGCTAAAGTCAAATAAGTATTTTCTAAGTTGGCGATCGCGCTTGTAGCCGAACGACACAAGTGACTCCAGCAAGGTAAATTGCGGTTATCTCCTAACTCGGCTAAATAGTCAATACATTCCACTATACTTTGCCGATTTTCAGGTGTGGCAGGCTGCTTAAATAATTGCAATATCTGCCGCAGCTTATTCAATACTTCTGCTTGCAGTTGACTATTATTTTTATCGACTGATGCGGCTTTTTGCATCCTTGCTTGCACTGGTTTCTTACCAGCAGCCAAAGATGTCCCACCCTCACCAGGAGACTTTTTGACCAGCTTATCCAAATGTTCGTTGAGCCAGCCAAAAACTGGTTCGGCTTCAGCCATCAAAGTTTCTGCGGCTTCTTCCGTCAAACCAAATGGGCCGCTTAAATGCTCTAATAGCGCTTTGAGAGTATCGGACACCCCAAGAAACAAAGATTCCAGCTTTTGATCAATTTTAACTGGATTGTCTTTAAGAACCTTGAAGCAGTCTTCAAGACGGTGGGAGGTACGTTGAATGCTACTCAAACCAAGCATCGCCGCTCCTCCCTTAATAGAGTGAGCAGCCCGGAAAACTTCGTTAATTAAATCCGGGTCATTAAGAGTACTTTGGAGATTTAACAACCCCTGCTCGATAGTATTCAGGTGGTCTGTGGCTTCCTCAATAAAGTATCCTAAAATGCGCTGTTGTTGTTCCGGTAGCATAATCGTCCGTCTTTGTAAGTTGTGAGTTATGAGTTGTGAGTTATGAGTTGTGAGTTATGAGTTATGAACTGTAATTTTTATTTTTCACTCATCACCCCTCACTGCTAACTTTTTTATCTTGATTCGGCAGTTTCGACTCGGAAACGTTCCACTGAGGAAATCAAGTCGCGGGATACACCAACTAAGTGCTGCAAGGCTCCAGATACTCGTTGCGCTTCTTGGGAAGTTTCTTGTGCGGTTAATTCTACCGATTGCATTACCTGAGCAACAGCACGGGATGTTTCCGTTTGTTCCACAGTATCTGTAGTAATCGAACGTACAAGTATATCGATCCGATTCGCAACTTGAATAATGTTTTCCAAGGAACGTTTTGCTTCTTCAGCTAACTTCGTACCTTTGATCACCTGTTGCGTACCTTCTTCCATTGCAGTCATTACAGAGCCAGTTTCGCTCTGAATTTGCATTACAATTTGTTCGATTTCTTTCAAAGACTTGGCAGACTTATCGGCAAGCTGACGTACTTCGTCGGCGACAATAGCAAATCCCCGCCCCGATTCTCCCGCACGTGCAGCTTCAATGCTGGCATTAAGGGCTAATAAGTTGGTTCGCGAAGCAATCTGAGAAATTAATGCCACAATTTTGGAAATTTCCTGGGAAGATTCCGCCAATCGCTTTACTTTTCGAGTTGTTTCAGCAACAGTTTCTCTAATTTCTAGAATACCTGCCACAGTATTTTCCACCGCTTCGCCACCTTTGAGAGCAATTTCGCTGGCATCGCGGGCTACTGCTTCGGCTTCTCTGGCTGCTTCGGCTACCCTTTGAATCGAATCAGTCATCACCTGTACGGAATTCAGCGTTACCGCTAATTCTTCTGCTTGTCGCAAAGCATCGCTAGATAGAGCCCGAGCAAAAGTTTCAGAATTTGTCGCTCCTTTGGTAACTTCTCTTGCAGCTACCTTAACCTGCTGAACGATATCCCGGAGGTTTTGAATCGTTAAGTTGAAAGCATCGGCTACGGCTCCAAGTACGTCTGCCGTTACCTCAGCCTGCACCGTCAAGTCTCCTCTAGCTGCTCCTTCCACATCATCAAGCAAACGAATTACCTGACGCTGTAAATTCTCTTTGGCTTCTTCCTGCTCAGCCGCTTTGCGTGTAGCTTCATGGGTTGTAGTAAAAATTACCCGCGCCATTTCATTAAAGCCAGCAGCTAATTGTCCGAATTCATCTTCAGAATAAACTGTGGCTTGAGCGCTCAAATTACCCTTACGCACGGAATTAAACTGTGTTTCCAAATCCTTTGTAGTGCGGCGAACTTGCCCCAGAGTAAGATGCCCCATTGCTCCGGTAGTCACAAAACCGGCTGCTCCTGCGGCTAACGCCATCATCCAACCAGTGTTGCGTATGGATTCCCGTTGATTTTCCGGAGATACACTTGTTGCTCCAAAACTGACTCCTGCTACTACTACAGAAGAGACAACACCTACTATCCCAGCGGTTAACCATTGCTTAGTTTTTAACGGAGCATTTTCTAAAGCAGCAAAAACTCCTTGCTCTACATTTACTTGCGCTTCAACTTTGCTGTCGTCATTCTGAGTAAAAACTGGAACCGCTTCTTGGGAATTTGTAATACTAAAGAGTTCTGCATCCCTTTCTCTTGCGGGAGCATCATCTATACTCTCTCCAAATTCATCATCAGAAATACCAGTACTAATTTCACTAGGCTGGGAACTTTCTATGTGTTCGCCGCTCAAAGCACCGTTAGTTTGTAGCGAGCCAGAATTGGGCATCACTTCGGAAAATGCTGGACTTCCATTCGATAAATCAAACGCCGAAATATTTCCTAAATCATCAAATTCATCGAAGTCATCTAAATACTCGATGTTATTGCTGTTGCTGCTATTAACATCTTTAATAATACTCTTGGTATCTTCATTGTTATTAGAAAAATCTTCAGCACCGAAAACCTCTTCAAATGCATCCAAGTCAAAACTGTCATCGCTTGGCTTGTTTTGCCCAGATACCGCAGATTCTTCGGATAATTGTGAAGACTCTACAAAATCTGAAGATTCTGAAGATTCTAATTGAGAAAAATCTTCTTTAATCGAAGACGCTTCAGGAAAACTCTCGCTCGTATTTTCTAAACCCCTAGCTTCAGATGAAAAACTTTTTGCAACGCTCTCATCTACTGAAAAATCATCGCTAAAAAAGTTGCTTGGCAAACTAAAGCTTTCACTATCATCGAGGGCATTATCCTCGAAGAATAAATCTTCCTCTTGCAAACTGCTGCTAGGTGGAAGTTCAGTTTGTGCAAATTGATTTGGCTTAGGATTATCCTCAGCTTCCCCGTTTGCAAAAGGAGAGTATTCTTCACCAGAAGATAAATTCGATGCTTGTGTCGGCTGTTTGGAATGAGTGTCCGAAATATCCTCTTGCCAGAAAGAAGGTAGCTCAAGTTCGGGTTTCGAGACTCCTTCATCGTTTTGATGAATATCTACTTCTGAACCAACATTTTGATCAAAAGGATTATCTAAACTGAGATCCTCTTCTTCAAAATTCGGTATAGCATCAAATATCTGACTATCAGAACCTATATCAAATGGACTTTTTGAAGATGATTCCTTTAACAATTCCGTAGGTTCTTCATTTTCCGAATTATTTTCAGAAGAAGAATCAGAAGAAAAAGCAAAGTTGCTGCTATCGGAATTACCGTTACCACTCGAATCAAATAAATTTTCAATAGGGGCTACTTCCTCAGAAGCAGAATCCGATAAATTTATATCACCTGTATCATTGCTTCCATCATCAACTTCAAAACTTTGAGCATCTGGTTCAACTTGATAATGACTGATATTTTCTAAACCGTTGCGAGCAAAATCAACAAGTTCTTGGTCGCTAGTTAAATTTAATACTGTTTGATAGGCTTCTTTAGCTATATCAAAATTTTGTAATACATAATACACATGACCCTTTAGTAAAAGAGCGTTTGGGTCTTGTGTCAAATGCTGCACTACCTGGTCAATAAGTTTAGCAGCCTCTTCATATTTTTGATTAACGTAGGCTTTGTAAGCCTGCTGATACATCTGTCCGTAGTCTATGCTAGGTGCCATTTATTGCCTCCCTTCGGTTATCCAGCCCACCGGGCACTCCGTAAAATTGCCATCTGGTCGAGTAGTCGCAAACACCGCTCTAATTCGGCATCTTTTGACCACTCTCCCCTTAAGAAAGGAGCCATAGTATCCGGCACGTTGGTAGGTGCGCTTAAATGCTGTACATCAAGCCAATCCATACCCCCGATTTCTTCAACTGCCAAGCCCACTATTGTGTCTTGTTCTTCAATTGCAATCACTGAAATTTCTGCTCTATCGGTATTTAATGGAGTTATTTCTCCAAGAAACTGACCCAAGTCGGCGACCCAAATTACTCGTCCTCGTAGATTTAGGGTACCCAAAAGTAAGGGAGAAGCATTCGGAATCGGGGTAATTCGATCGGGACTTAACTCAATTACCTCCTTGATGCCAGTTGCCGGTAGTGCAAACTCCTGATGCGAGGGGATGAAAAACCTTAAATGTAACTCACCGTCCTTACTTTCTACTTCCAATTCAGGACGGAACTGATCTTCTCCGCCACTTCCTAAAAAGTCCGGTTTGCTATGCATATCTAAATCATCCTTATCCTCGCAGCAGTTGTTTGACTGTCCCGACTAACTCAGTCGGCTGAAAAGGTTTGGCGATATAAGCATCAGCCCCTTGCTTCATTCCCCAGTAGCGGTCAAATTCTTCTCCTTTAGAAGAACACATTACTACCGGCACATTTTGAGTTTTTGGGTCGGACTTGAGCCTCCTGCAAACTTCATAACCATTCATTCGGGGCATGACGATATCTAAGACGACTAAATCGGGACAAATACTTTGAATTGTCTGTAGTGCCTCCAGTCCATCCGAAGCATGAGTGACTGACAAGCCACTTGCTTTTAGGAGGGTCTGTAATCATTTCCCTCTGCGCGATCGAATCTTCCACAATCAGAACTGTACTCATATATGTCTCATTACCTCCCGATGTAGATGTCCCTTGAAGGAACATTCCCTTGTCTCCCCGAATAATGTCGTATAAAAAAACTATTTATTCACAGAATTACTAAGTATTTTGATATTTGTTTAAATCCCAGTTCGTGATAATATTTTTTACCCTATATTTGCTTAAATCAACAAGTACCGCATTTCATTTATTGGCGATCGCCCCGACTGTTTATTGAGATATTTTTGAATTAACAACAGCAATTCAGTTGAGTCGAAAGGCTTTGTTAAGTAATCCGTAGCTCCGACCATATTCGCCTTAGCTCTATCGATATAACTATTTTTAGCACTAAGCATAATAATCGGCACGAGCCGGAATGCGCTGGTGTGTCGCAACATTGCACAAAGTTGGTAGCCATCCAAATCGGGCATTACAATATCGCATAAAATTAAATGCGGTTGGAGTTGAAAAACTCGGTTGAGTGCCTCCAAAGGATTAGTAAAGGCGATTGCATTATAGCCTTGCGGTTGCAAAATAGACTGCACCGTCTCGCAAATAGCTATTGCATCATCAATACATACTATGGCTTTTACCGATTTATTTTCTTGGGAATGCTCCAAGCTCGAATGGTTATGTGTCAAAGCGTACTTGTTTTCAATTGATACTATATGTATCAAACCCTGCTGTACGTAAGGATATATAGCTTTCGCCAGTGTCAAAACATCTCGATTAAGAAAACGAGCAAGCTGACGCAGGGAAGTTTTACCATCTGCCCAATGCTGTAATTTTTCCACCGTGGAAGAAGCCAAGGAAGAACGCAGACGCTGAACATCGGTCAATACAGGACATTGATCCGGAGACTGAATATAGGGATATAGCAGTTTCCACTCTTGCACCTGTTTGAAAACTTTGTTGACTAGAGGAGCAATTTCTAAAGTAGTCAGTTGCGGAGTTAATGGTTTGTCCAACTCAAAAATAAAATTGCCTTCACGTAAACTCAATAAATCGAAAAGAGTTTCATGCACCAAGCCTTGGATGATACTACGAGCCTGAATCGGATTAATAATATCTTGCTCCAACAGTCTCCATAAATAACTATACTCCGGAGCAGAAAGCGATTTATCGGAATCTATGGTTGGGAGTGTTTCCTCTCCTTGCAGATTAATTCGGTAATATCGCAAATAATCGCGAAGACGAAATACACTGCTATTGGCTTCTTGAGAGTAAACTATTTGACCGTTGAGAAAAAAGATAAACCAAGTCCGAGGTAGTGATTCCTCAGTATAAGCTTCAACAAACAGTAACCCCGTTCGCTGTCCTAACTCAATCAATTGCAGGATGCTGCATATATCAATCTCACTTAAATTTCCCCGCATTTAGCAATTCGGCACTCCTTGTTATCCAGTTTACATTCTTTGTTCATTGTGCCCAAGTTTTTCAACAGTTAACACTCCCTCATGAAATTATTAATTCAAAATAAAGATAAATGCAGTCGGGATAAGGCTTTTACTGATTTATTATTTTTTTATTTCTCACTAGGAAGTAGCCAATAGCCAATAGCCAATAGCCAATAGCCAATAGCGAACGGTAATAAAACTCAGCAGTAAATATACAAAAAATTCTGCTTGACTCCCCACTCACTACTCCCCACTCCCCACTCCCCACTCCTTACTCCTTACTCCCTACTTACTACTCACTACTTGCTACTCCCTACTCCCCACTCACTACTTACTACTCCCCACTCCCCACTCCTTACTCCCTACTTACTACTCACTACTTGCTACTCCCCACTCCCCACTCCCTACTCCCAAGATTCCTGAAGTGTTGGTAATAATACGGTAGCCATCCCCAGCTTCACAAGTACAAAATGTAGAGACGCGATGGAAGCCTATTATAAAAAATCTCTATGCGATTATTCAGGGCGCATGGGACATTTTTAATTGCTTGATTTTTCTAATCAAAGTTAAATGAAGCAAATTAATGTCTTAATCTATCGTATAAATTAACACTTATTCAAGTACATCAATAAGGATTTGCGGTGTGCTGTATTTAGCTGAAGTACAAAAACAGAAAGGTGGCTTGCTCGGTAGTGGAGCCAAAACCGAATTAAAACTGTTGGCTTGTCAACGCAATGACCAGAGTTGGAATACGGTAAGTGAAGAAGTAATTACTGCTGAAGAAGCTAGTAAATTAAATGATGGCGCACTTGTATTAGCTGAACTTAACGCAAATCGTCAGGTACAGCGACTGCAAGAAGCTAGTCGTCCGCTGGTAACTATTTTGCAGAATTTTTCCCGTCAACTGGAAAAATTCAAACTCAAAGAGGAAGAAATAGACCAGTGGAAAGAGTCGCTAACATTTCAAGGGCAGGAAATCAGCCGTCGTGAAATGGAGTTGGAAGCGCGGGAAGAAGAAGCCCGACAAATCCAAGAAGAAGCGCAACACATAGACGCAAAAATCCAGGAAGTTGAAAGTTCCCATCAGGAAATTCAAGGCTTGCAGGAGGAAATCTCGCGCAGCCGTGAAGAGCTTGAAGGCGCTTGGGAGCAATTACGAGGCGAACAGCGTCGCTTGGAAGAATTTCAGGCAGAAGTTAAGCAGGGAGCGGTTTTAGATGAAGAACAAGCTAAGGTAATTAGCGATTTATTAGAAAAACTTTCTAGTAATGTTGCTCAACCCTCAAGCGTTCGCGAACATCTCGATCTTGCATTCGAGATGGTTGACAATCAGCAAGCTGTTCTTAGTCCTCATTGGGAACAACTCGAAAAGCAAAAAGCCGAAGCTAACGAGCAGCAAGCCCAAGTTGAGCGTTTGTCTGACGAACTTCAAGAAGCTAATTCTTCTTTACAGCAAGCTGAAGATTCGCTATCCGAACAGAAAGCAGAGTTGAAATTAAACACTGCTAGTTTTGTTGAAAAGCAAAATTATGTGGAGATGCTGCAAGAACAATTGCAGTATCAACGCCAGTTACACGAACAGGTGAACTCTTTTAATAAAACTTCTAATAGTTCTGCTGAAGAAGAATTCACTTTAGACTTTGATGCGGAAGCTTTAAAATCTGTTTCTACAGAAGAACTGCAAAAAACAGTTGAAGACTTGCAGCAAAAGTTAAAAATCGATTCGGGCTTTGTTGAGGAACAAGAACAAGAACTTAACTACAAGCAACGAACGATAGAAGAACTGGAAGAAAAGATCGGCTCAGTTTCTGAGGAAGAACGTAGCGAATTAGAAGAAGAGCTTACAGATGAAAAAGACAGCTACCAGATGCTCAATGAAACTTTAGTCGGCCAGCGTCGCAGTTTGGTAGAACGTCAGGAATCGCTCGAACAACATAAAACTGTTCTGGCTAAGCGAAAACAACAAGCTGCCTCACACAACAAAGTCGATTTAAGTCTGATAGTAGAGCAAGTTGAACAAAGACGACAAAAGTATTCCGAACAATTGGAAAACTTAGAAGCCCAAATCCAGCAAATGCGTAATGAAATTGACCAAGCGCAGGAAAGGATTACAGTTCAAACCGAAGAAATTGTAACTAAACGTCAAGCATTGCAAGCGATGCAAGAAAACTTGTCCGCGCTGCAAACTGCAAGCTCTCAACTTTGGGCTAGAGTCAATCTTTATGAAGAAACACTTCAGCCAATACAGGATTCCTTGGAAAGCTTGCGGCACAAACTGCAAGGTACCAGTGATGCTTTAACGCAAGTACAGGAAACTGGCGATTATCAGCTCCAAGCGATTACAGATATGCGTTCTTCGATTGAGAGCTTGATTGCCCAGTAAAAAGATGAAGCATCAAGGATGAACTATGGTTTTATCCTTTATCCTTCATCTTTTTTTTTGCAAACAAATATATTCACCCGAAACCAAAGCTACAGTACCTCCAGGAAATGGATCGGTTTGCGATCGGTTCGGGGCAACAATTAAACCCACCATTTTTTCAATATGCTCGAAATTAGGAGCAATAAGCATTATTTTTTGTAACACTTGACGTATAGCACGACGCTGCAATGCTAATGGAGCTTTTTGCAATACTTGACGATGCAAGCGTAACAGGGTTAACGAATCTTCAACATAATCTATAACTTCAGCCTCTTTCCGCAATTCCTCAGCAGCTTGCTCCAAATATTCAACTTCCGCTTGTAAAAGTTCTGCTGTTCGAGCTAAATTTGACTCTACTTTCGGGTTAAATTTTTCTTGTAGGTATGGTATCAACTCTTGACGAATACGATTGCGAGCATATTTCAAATCTTGATTTGTAGAATCTTCCCAAACTTGCAATTGAAAATCTTGACAAAATTGACCTGTTTGGCTGCGAGTAACTTCCAAAAGTGGGCGTACCAGCATAATCTCATCATTTAGCGGACGCTGCCAAGTTAGAGCCTGTAAACCATCCGCACCGCTACCGCGCATCAAATTATAAACTAAAGTTTCCGCCCTATCTGTTGCAGTATGTCCCGTAATTATGCATTGATAATTATTTTTATTGGCAATTTGCTGTAAAATTTGATAGCGCCAATCTCGTGCTGCGGCTTCACTCGTCAGCGATTGAGTAGCTGTTTCCAAGTAAAAAGGGATACCCCATTCACCTACAAGCTGTTCCACATAATTAGCGTTTGCTTGCGAGTCATCCCGCCAACAATGGTCGCAATGAGCAATACCAAGATGCCATCCCCATTTAGGTTGCAAATCTAAGATTAATTTAGTTAAGCATAGGGAATCTTGTCCCCCAGATACTGCGATTAACAACCTTTGATTGCGCTTCAACAGATCGCGGGAGCGGATAGTACGATGTATGTTTGCATGTAAAGGAGTCCACACCATTTTAAGAATTAGGAGCTAGGAACTACTAATATCTTGCACCATTCTTAACACCGCCTTGGAATAAATTCCCAGGCTCACAAACAAAGTCGTCTAAAGACGACTGGGAGAAACTTTTAGTGCGTTTTAACGCACTTTATATGTCAGCCTTGAAATAAATTTCTCTGCGTTCACGCGGAGCGTGCGGGCTAGAAAGCCTCCAGCTTACAAGGCGAGAATTTGGGCTTACTGACAATGGTGCAATATGAGAGCCGCTATAAAGTCAAAATTTCTAATTTCTAACTGGTTAATGGTACTGGTTAATGCTCACTGCTCACTGTTAACTGATAATTGATAATTGATTTCCCTGCTTGACGCAATGCAGAATTGATTTTTGAAAAAGGTTTGCTACCAAAAAAGCCGTTTCGGGCAGATAGTGGAGAGGGATGCGCCGATTGAATAACGGTGTGACGATTGGTGTCTATTAATTTCAGCTTCTTTTTTGCATAACCACCCCAAAGCACAAAAATTACGGGTTCTTGCTTTTGGTTAACTTTACTAATAACTGCATCGGTGAAAGTTTCCCAACCTTTGTTTTTATGAGAATTGGCTGTATGTGCTTCGACGGTTAGTACAGCATTAATCATTAAAATACCTTGTTTTGCCCAGGGTACAAGATATCCACTATCGGGAATCTCAAACCCTAGATCGTCTTTGAGCTCCTTATAAATATTAACCAGCGACGGTGGAGTTTTTATGCCTGGTTTTACCGAAAAGCACAATCCATGTGCTTGATTTTCACCATGATAAGGATCTTGTCCGAGTATTAAAACATTTACTTGTTCAAATGGTGTAAGTTCAAAAGCTGAAAATACGTCTTCTTGTGGAGGATAAATAATTTTGGATTTTCGTTCTTCTTCGATAAAATTTTGCAGTTTTTTTAAATAGGGTTTATTAAATTCTTCAGCAAGTGCAGTTTTCCAAGAATCAGGAAGTTGAGAAGATATCATCGGATTTGAGATTTTGGATTATATTTTTAAACCTAACCCATATTAAAACCTAAAGTGATAATTTCAAATTGCTGAAGACGTAGCACTGCTACGTCTCTACATGGATTACGCATTTCCCTATTTTTTTATTGGCATCACAATATTGAAAAAATAATTACAAACCTAAATGACTAATTAATGCTGCAAGTTTCCATGAGATAATCCCAAGTTTGAGAACCAATGACTCCATCTACAACCAGTTTTTTATCATTTTGAAAAGACTGAACTGCTTTTTGAGTTTGATATCCAAATACACCATCAATCTTTCCAAAGTAATACCCGTCGAAGCCTAAAGTTTCTTGAATGAAGGGAGAAAATGTTAGAAGGCTTTGGATTTTAGCAACATCATCGCAGTAACTACCAGGATATAGCAAAGGTAAATCGGGACGTTGACCTATGTAAAGCGCTTCCCAAGTCACAACCCCAACAATACCATCTTGCTTTAAAAAGGTGCGATACTGAAAGACTTCTACTGCTAATAAAGTTATTTCCCCGAATTCACCATCAATTACCAGACTTGGAACGTCAGGAACTCTTTTAATTAAGAATTTTTGCAATTGTTTTACACAATCTCCATTCGCGCCGAATTTTAAGGTAGGTTGTTTAATTTGAACGGGACTTAGAATCATGAATCTCTCCTTGAATTCTTTACTGTCATAGAACATCAAGTCGATGCTTGGGGATTCCGTAGATTAACAAGGTACACTAACGGGTACTTTGTTTAATTGTAGGTATCTATACTTTCACTAATGAAGAAACGCAGATTATTATTTACGGTAATAAGCTGATGTGCAGCTAAATTGAATAATGCGAAAATTTGAAAAGGTTGTAGTGCGAGCATCTTGCTCGCTAGTACTATACAAATTAAATGCGTAGCAGCTTACTGGCAATTAATATTATTTTTGGCGATTATCATTTCATGTCAAAAATTCCCGTGCGTCTAACCCAACCTACAAATAAAATATTTTCTGAAATTATCTTCTTACACAAAAAATAAGAATTATCAGCCCACGCAGGTGGTGAGAGCAGCCCCGTGGGTGTTTCATCCCGCAGTATGATGGGACTGCCGTTAGCGTTCACGCTCCGCGTGCGGCTCAGCGTCTCCCCTTGGGAGATACCCGGAGGGGCTTTGTAATTGTAGCCCCACTATAAGGAGGGTGAGGGTATTATGTTTGTCGAGTTATTATCAAGCCTCTCCCAACAAAGAATTAAATTCCGATTTCAATGATTTCATATCCGCGACTCTCGCAACCAGCAAATTATCTTCACCTGCATCAGTTAAACGGGATTTCCAGTAACCAATGCTCTCAGAATTATTCATCCAAAATTTAACTACGGTATCTACTACTTCATCCATATTCCAGCCCCACTTTAAAGGTACTGGTTCGACTGTTTCAAGAAATGCATCTAGGGTACATTTATGGGTTCCTAAGTACTCTACACCTTGACTTTGAGGATTTTCTTCGTTCTGTTGCTGATGATTAAAAAAGTGCAAGATTGGAGATACACCTACAATATCGAAAGTATATTTCATCGGATTCCTCCAGGTTTTGAAAAACTTTTGATTTTTAAAAATATGTTCTAGCGCTATACAGACAAATTATTAAATACAATCTAGATTCTGGTTGTTATTCTTTACAGAAAAACTAGCAAAATACATAAAAAGTGCTATAATTACCCTCGTACAAAGTTAGCAGTTGATAATCGAGAGTGCTAGTATTTGTCTCGTGAAAAATTAGCAGATAGCTTCATAGAGAGAAGAATATTTATAACGCTATTTATATTAAAATATTAAAGTTTTTCACTAATTGAAAAGGGTAAACGACTCTTTTTAATATTTCTTAATATTTATAATGACAGATTTTATTGGGGAAATCGCGGCATTATCTGCTGCTTGTTTGTGGGCTGTAGCGTCTGTAGCTTATGGTAAATTGGGTGCGCGTATTCCACCTTTACAGTTAAATCTGATCAAAGGAATAATTGCGATCGCGCTTTTTATCTTTACTATTCTTTTTACTGGCGAAATATTTCCTTCTATCGCGACTTTACCAATGTGCCTGTTACTACTCAGCGGTGTCATTGGTATTAGTTTAGGTGATACGGGATTCTTTATTACTATAAACAGTTTGGGGGCGCGTCGAGCATTATTGATGCAAACCCTGACTTCGCCAATTACAGCAGTTTTGGGGTTAATTTTTCTTCAGGAAAAGTTAAATATTTTTGCTTGGTTTGGTATTTTGCTCACAATATTAGGTGTGGCTTGGGTTGTTACCGAGCGTACTACCGATGTCAAGCATATTTCAACGGCAGAATTCCGACGAGGTATAGTTTGTGGGTTGTTGACGGCGCTTGCTGGTGCGGTTGGTGCGGTACTTTCGCGAAGTGCCATCGCCGACAATCAAATTAGTCCTTTATGGGCTGCTTTATTAAGGTTGAGTGCTGGGACATTAATTCTGCTTGTATGGGCATCGTCTAGACAACAAACTAACCTTAGTCTGGGCAACTTGCGAAATTCCAAAGTAATTGCAGGAATTTTGTTTGCAGCTTTTTGCGGAACTTATTTAGGAATTTGGCTGCAACAAACAGCGATTAAATTGACATCAGTGGGAATTGCTTCGACTCTTTTACAGACTAGCCCAATTTTCGTCATACCTTTTGCGATTTTGATGGGAGAAAAAGTCAGTATTCGAGCGATTTTAGGTGTTTTCGTTTCTATTATAGGAATCGCACTATTATTTTATATTTAATAATTAATCTTCTTCAATCGCTCCATAGCTTCAAAAGTTAAAAGTTACATTTGATTGTACTAATTATAAATTCATTAGAATATTTTTTTAAATCGAAAATGTATGTGCTGTTCATAAAACACATACATCATTACAAACTATCAATTACTTATTAGCAATTACCTCAATTCAACATTTACCAAAAATTATCTTTCCAAAAAAGACACTCTCTTTGTGAGGGGTTAAGATTTTTTGCTAACAATTGCAATTGTTCATGATTAAGGAAAGACGCACCGTAATGATTGTGTACTATCGGTTTTCTAGAGGTGTAATCAAAAAAGACTGCATATCTATCTGAAGATACGGGTATTTTGCCCCTATGAAATATGCCACCAGTCGCAGCTAAAACAACTGTTCCAGCGATTCCCGTACAGATTTTAAAACGCGATGGAGATATTAATTTCTCCATTGTTTTATCTTGAACGTAACCATGCGTATATTTTAAAGAAGAAATTATTTCAGAATTCAAAGGTAGGGGAATATATTCAAAAGCCCCACTATTCTCATCTACATTATTCAGATAAATTACTACTTTTAAAACTTTTCTATCTTCGGGATCTATATGCCAGAATCTTGATTTTGCTTGAACCGGGTTAGCCTTATCCCGACGAAAGTATGCTCCATGATAAGCCACTGGTAAGCCAATATAATTCTCGATTATATTGATTAAACGTTGTTCTAAACCCCAAAGAAAAATTTCTTTATGTTCTAAAATTTGTTGTGGAGTTGCATGAACTACATATTCGTTTTTATTTTGAGAAATGCTTTGCGGTATCTTTAACATTAAGTTTTTGGCTGCTTGAAGCATTATTTCGGTAGAAGGAATGGACAGAGCTTTGAGTGAAGTCATTGCAACTCCTTCAGTTCTCAATGTATCTATCAAATCTTGCTCATAATCCGAAATAATTGGTAAATTCTCAAAATGTCTCTTCCGTGCTAATTGATAATTAAGCTCACCTTGAGTACACAAAAACGGAAGTTGACGAGTATTTAGCGACATTTCGTTCCGAATCTTGTAGACAATTTTTTTATACATATTTTACTCAGAATTACGGCATAGAAATAACGCAAACGTTAACAATTATTCAAAGCTATATGTGTATAAAATATTTTGGTTAAATCAAATATACAATTACATATTTTTTAAAACATAAACCCAGTAAAGCCTTGAATTCGCAAAAAATTTACTTTTAGGTGAGATTACTTGACACTGGCTTTATATTGCTTCGATAACATGATTTTTGTTAACTTTTATCTAGTCCTCCAGCCTAAATAGTACAATCATCAGTATGTATTATTACATAAAATCAAGTTTTTCTAGCAATATAGAAAAGCCTCAGAACTTAATAAAACTCTGAAGCTTTGCTTAAACTATGTTATGGAGATATGTCAAGTTTACTGAGGAAGTATTTTAGATTTCTTCATTAAAATTTTATATTTAATACAGTATTTAGTCAGGGAACACTTATAAGCTTTGCAAATTATATTTTGCGGAATTTGCTTTACAAGTATTTATGCTATCAAGCGTATATCAGTAAGTAATAATTCTTCAAATTCCGATACTGGTAAAGGATGACTTAACAAATAACCTTGCGCTTTATCGCATTTAAGTGCTTTTACAATATTTAATTCTGCTTTAGTTTCTACACCTTCAGCAACTACTTGTAGGTTAAGGTTATGAGCCATTTCAATAATCCCCTTAGTTATTGCTGACTTTTGTCTATCTTTATCAATATTATGGACAAAGTAATGATCTATTTTTAAAGTATCTATTGGCAGTTGCTTTAAATAAATAAGAGAGGAACGACCAGTACCAAAATCATCAATAGAAAGTTTCAAGCCGTGCGATCGCAATTCCTGCATTCTATTGATTGCTGTATTCACATCCTGTTCGATCGCCCCTTCTGTAATTTCTAGTTCAAGGGAAGACGGATGCAAATCATTTTCTGCCAATGATTTAAGTAATTTTGCAACGAAATCTGGCTGAATTAATTGATTAATTGAGATATTGATCGTAGCATAGAAATCTTTATAACCAGCATCTTGCCATATTTTCGTTTGGTTACAAACATTATGAATTAACCATTCTCCAATTGGAATAATTAAACCAGTCGATTCGGCTAAAGGAATTAATTCAGCAGGAGAGATTAAACCTAATTCTGAACTTTGCCAACGAACTAAACTTTCAGCACCAACTATTGAACCAAATTTGGTTTCAACAATTGGCTGATAATGAACTTGGAATTCTCTTAACTTTCTCTTTGCTAAAGTCCTAAGCAAGCTGCTTTTTAAAATCTGAAGTTCTGGCAAAAATCTAGCAGAAGTTTTATTGCTTTTTGATATATATTTTATATCCTCTGTTTGCTTTTCCAATCGACTCATGATTGCGTTTAACAGTTCGGAGCGGGTAAATGGCTTAGTAAGATAGTCATCAGCACCCAATTCCATACCTTGACGTACATCAGCCTTAGCAGTTCTAGCCGTAAGAAAAATAAATGGAATAGTTGCCGTAATCGCTTGTGAATTTAGCAATTTTAGAACTTCATAGCCATCAATATTTGGCATCATTAAGTCGCATAAAATCACATCTGGAACTTCAGAAACAGCTAAATCTAAACCAATTTTTCCGTTAGCAGCAGCCAGAGTTTCAAAATTTTCAGCTTCTAATAAGTCCAAAATATTCTCGCGTACTAATTCTTCGTCTTCAATTACCAATATTTTAGTCATAGCATTTAAATTCAATCTTAATTAATTTTGGATTATTTTATTGTTGATATTTATTAGGTAATAGCTTCTCAGAAAAATCTTTATACTCACGATAAATAAATATTTGAATACATTATGGCACAATCTTTTATTTGGCAATTATATAATGATAATCTCGGCTTATCCGTATTTATATTTCATTTTTTTTTAAACTTGCCATAGTATTTATACTGAAAAATAATCATAGATGTATTGATTATATTGGTAAATAATATTTAGAGAATAATCTAATATACTTATGTTTTAGTCTATATATCTTAACAAGAACTCTTTAACGGAATTGAGACGATAAACTTTGTGCCCACTCCAACTTCACTTGTAACATTAATCTCACCTTGAAGCATCTCTACGCACTTTTTAACAATCGACAATCCCAATCCTGTCCCCTGAATATTACCTACATTTTTACATCTATGAAAGGAATCAAATAAAGATGGTAAATCTTCAGAAGGAATACCTATACCTTCATCTTGAATTTCAAATACTGCTTGCGATTCTTGAGAATAAAGAGTAAACTTAACAGTCGTATTGGGTTTAGAATATTTAATTGCATTAGAGAGTAAATTATTTAAAATATGTGATAATATTTTTTCATCAAAGTATCCACTAAGTTTAGTTTCGTTCGTAATAAACTGGATATTTTTGTTAGATTGATCTATTTTTTTTGTATCTTGATTAATTTGCACATCCTCTATTAATTGGCGGGTATATTCAACTAGGTCTAACTTTTCGGGATTAAAATCAAGTTTATCTGCTTCAGCTTTGCCGAAAAATAACACATCATTTAATAAATTAATCATGTGTTCAACTGCATTCTTAATTCGATTAAAATGCTTTATCTGCTTTTCTTCGTCCCACTTATTACGGTAGTTTTCCAGCAACTCTGCTGAAGAAAGAATAGTACTTAAAGGAGTGCGAAATTCATGAGAAGTCATGGAAACAAAACTATTTTTAAGTTCGTTAACTTCCTTTTCTTTATCTAAAGCTAGTTTTAAATCTTCTTCTAGTTGTTTGCGTTCGCTAATATCAATACGATAACCAATAATTTCTAAAAGATTATCTGCGTCATCTTTTACTAATTTTGATTGTTCGTATATCCAAATATAATGACCATTTTTATGCAAAAAACGGTACTCTAGGCTGACTTTTTCATGAATAAATATTTTTGCTACCCCTGCAATGAATAGCTGTATGTCTTCTGGATGAATATGACTTATCCAGAAATTAGAATCGCAGAGAATATCTTCCGCGTGGAAACCCGTTATCTCAACGATATTATCAGTGATAAAAGTAACTGCATAGTTTTCATGAATTTCTGAACTATATATTACCCCGGTGCTGGAAAAGAGCATATATTGTAATTTCTCTTGTGTTATTAAAAGCGACATTTCCATTTGCTTGCGCTTAGTAACATCAGTTTGCATACAGATATAATGAGTTACTCTGTTATCCCGATTAAAAACTGGAGAAATACTCAATTGTGACCACAATTCTCTACCATCTCGACAGTAATTATTTAAGGTTAGGTTGCAGTGCTTTGAAGAAAGGTTATATTGTGACTTCAATAGTTGATTAATTTCTGAATTTAAATTTTTAATAAAATAATTTTTAGATTCAGAGCCATCCAATATACTATCACTACAGATGCGTTCAAATTCTGGATTAGCATAAACAATTGGTTTAGAAGCTAGCCGAACATCATAAATTGCTATACCATTCCTACTAGCATTAAAAGCTCTATTTTTTAATCGTAAAGCTTCTTGTCTTTTTACTTTTTCGGTAATATTGGTATAAATGCCGAATGTGCCAATAGTTTTACCCATAGCATTTTGGATTGCATTTATTCGTACATTAATATAGAGTACATCACCTTTATAGTTTGTAAATTCTAATTCGTTATGCCACGATTCACCTGTTTCTATCGTTGCGAATAGTTCTTGATATTGTGCCGGATCTTTCCATAGGAATGACAATCCTCCTGATGCATTTAATTTGTCACTGGTATAGTTAAATATTTTAGTAAAGCTTGAATTTAAACAAGTTATATTACCTGCTATATCTGTAATAACAATACCCTCTATACTACTTTCTATAACTTGCTGAAAATCGGTAATTTTCTCGATATTCTTTTTATCTTTAATTTTATTTTTTGAATATAACTTTTTTTGTTTTTTGTCGCTTACTTGTTCCGCTTCCGTTATTTTTGACTGATAATCTTTGAGTAACAAATAAGTAATTGTTTCAGGTGTAATAGAACCTATTAGTTGCTCTTTTTCATCTTCAACTAATATTGGCTCTTTTTGATCGGCAACAAGTTGCAATATTGACTTAGTATCTTGAAGTTGAGAATATTTAATCTTAATTGCTGGAAACCTCATGACTTCAGTAATTTTACTGCTTCTTAAATCAACTTGCGACTTCACAACCTGCAACACATCTTCCCATGAAAACGAACCTACAACCCGCCAGCTTTCAACGACCAAAATATATTGTGCCAGTGGTTGATATTGATTCATCAATGCAATGGCATCCCAAATAGTTGCTTCTATTCCTACAGTTGGTGGAGTGTAATCAATTAAGTCTTCTAAAGGTAGTAAAGAGAAAGCTGGTGAGGCAGTTTGCATAAATTTATAAGAAAATAGTTCTGACAATATTTCTTTGGGAGAGTCGTTTTAGCAAAACCCCTTTTCATATTTTTGTCTCTCAAAGGTGATAATAACTGGGGTATAAATACTGAAATATAGGGTTACTTAGTATAAATCTGTTAGCGAGGGTGCCCTAAGTTCTGTCTTTAAAGGCAGTAAGAAAGGCAAAATATTAATAAAGCAGAAGCAGAAGTTCCATTAAAAAACCGCAACCATTGTTCGAGTTATCGTTTGCAGCATGGTTGCGGTAAAAAGTCGCCCGGTTACAAAAACCGTAACAAAGCCTTCAAAACTAATTATCTATGCATTAGAGGGTTCTACCAAATTCTCAATTCCTTGAACAACTTTGGCTGATTCGATTTTGTCCCCTTGTTTGATTTTTTCCAAAATTTCTTTCCCTTCAGTCACATAACCAAAGACGGAATAACGTCCATCTAGCAAGTTACGTCCAGCTGGAGTAAGTTCGGGTTCAAACAGAAAGAAGAAAAATTGGGAAGAACCTCCGTTAACTTCGGTTTCTGGACGAGCCATTGCTACTGCACCATAAGAAGAGAAAGGTAGAACTGGCATTTCAGTGTAAAGTCCAGCTTCTTCGAGAGTAGTGCCGTAAATAGGCTCTTTATCGCCCTCTACAAGCACTTCCATCGGTATGGCACGATATTCGCCAGTTTTTGGGTCAACAAAACCGACATCTTTACCTGGTGGATCTCCAGCTTGCAGTACATAAAAATCTTCAGCACGTAAGAATTCTAAGCCGTCGTAAAATCCTCGTTGCACTAAATCTAAAAAGTTGCCAGCAGTTACAGGAGCGCTGTAACCATCTAAAACAACTTCAACGTCTCCTTTGCTAGTTTTGACTTCTACTGTGGCACGTCCTTTTAATTGAGGTAAGTTACTATATTCTGCGGGTACTTCATAGGGAAAACCCGTCACCATAGATTCTTCAAGCTGGCTTACCAAATCCAAAAGCTTGGCTCGCTCTATCCAAGTTTCTTCTTTATCTTTAGTTTTTGCTACTTCTTGGAGCTTTTCTACACCAGTTTGCAATTCGTTAATCCAAATAGAAGCTTGCTGTTGATTTTCTTCGGGAACGCTTGCGAGTATTTTCTCTGGTTTACTAAGAGTGCGGGAAGCCGTTTTTAAGTCATTCTTAATAGCTCCCCAACGTCTGTTAGCACGTAACTGGGTAGCAATATCTTCCAAACTTTTCTGCAATTTCCGCACTGGTTCGTTATCTATTGGAAGTGCATACCGTAATAAAGCTTTACCATCGGTAATCGCATTTCCTGCCGGTAAAGCAGCAATACTGGAAGAAGTCCATCCAGTTGTACTTATTCCTATAAATAGCGCTACCAGTAGCAATGTAATTAGACTATTCTTCAAAGAAGATTTTAATAAGTTGAACATGGAATCTAAGAATGCAACATCAATTTTTTTAGATTTCGTCGTAACCTATCAACAATCTTCCCACAGTACAGGAAGCAGAGGAAGCAGAGGAAGCGGAGGAAGCTGAGGAAGCGATATATTTAATAGAACTCTATCGGGGATTAATAACCACCGATTAAAATTGATAATATTTGTCCAAAATTGCCCAAAAATTTATTTAAACGAATTGGAGTCCTAAAAAATCATCAATGAGCAAAGATAAAAACACTCAAGGTTTCAAGGTAATTGCTGACAACCGTCAAGCCCGTTATTTATATGAAATTCTGGAAACCTACGAAGCTGGAATTCAGCTAACGGGAACCGAAGTCAAGTCTATTCGGGCTGGTAAAGCTAACCTTCAAGACGGCTATGCATCAATTCGTGATAACGAAGCATGGCTTTTAAACGTACATATTTCACCCCACAACACTAGCGGACAATACTTTAATCACGAACCCCGTAGAAGCCGCAAACTTCTACTTCATCGCGACGAGATTCGCAAGCTGATTGGAAAAACCGAACAGCAAGGTTTAACTTTAGTACCTTTAAAAATGTACTTAAAAAATGGTTGGGTAAAAATCAGTATAGCCCTTGGTAAAGGTAAGAAAATCCACGACAAGCGAGAAACCATCAAGAAACGTCAAGATCAGCGTGAAATGCAACGTGCAATGAAAAATTATTAAGGTAGGGAATGGGTAATGGGTAATAGGGATAATTTCACAATGCAGGAATTATCCCAGCTTGTTGGTTAGCGGCTTTTAAGTCTTAATCTAAAATCCAAAATCCAAAATTGGTCGAGCTATTCTACTAGATAGCTATGCCAAGTTGAGGTATTTTCATTACTTCCGGGAGGAAGCAGTAATCTCCAGGTTTTGCCTTCTCTTTGAAGTTGTAAGTAAATGTCAAAAGTTTTTTGTGGTTGCTCTATACTTCGTTTTGGCAACTTCAAATTTAAATCGTAAATTCCCTGCATTCGGAAAGCTGGTAAATGCTCAACCGTCATCAGCTTCCGCTGCTTAATTGATAAATGATTGATTTCAAGTTCGCGAAAATCCAAATTTAAGCTTTGCCTCAGTTGCTGTTGCGTTTCCTGCATCGAAAGAGCGATCGCCTTTTTCACTAAATTTTTATTCGGTGATGGCGTACCAAAACTACAAGCTGTTAATAAGGCCAACAAAATTATCGTTAAAACCAGTCTTACCATTTGAGTTAGAAGTTAGTTGCTTACAGAGTTATGAATTAAAAATTAAAAATTAAAAATTAAAAATTCGTATTTAGGAATTAGAAACAAGGAGTTATAAGTAAGTTGTAGCGTATTTAGTTTTTATGTTGCTAGTGGGTAAGATGCCCGCACTACAAGCTTTTCATGAAAACAAAATAATCAATCTAAAAAGATTTTTAATCTATGAGTTAGAAATTAAAAATTATATACCCCTTGTCTCCTTGTCTCCTTGTCTCCTTGTCTCCTTGTCTCCCTATCCCTCAATCTCCTTCTTCACTGAAAACTGTTCACTGAAAACTGAAAACTGATTCTATGCAAATAAAAGAAATTGGCGAGCAAGGACTTTTAAAAATATTGCAGCGCTTCTGTCCTCCAGATATTGTCGGAGATGATGGAGCAGTATTACCAACCGCTGCCGGAAAATTTTTGGTAGTAACGACAGATGTATTAATTGATAAAGTTCACTTCAGCGAAACTACTACTTCCCCGTCAGATGTTGGTTGGCGAGCAGCGGCTGCGAATCTTTCCGATCTAGCTGCAATGGGAGCTTCACCGTTAGGAATTACCGTTGGCTTAGGGCTTCCCGGAGATACTGCCGTAAATTGGGTAGAAGATTTATACCAAGGTATGACCCAATGCTTACAAGAATATAATACACCGATTGTTGGCGGTGACATAGTGCGATCGCCAGTTACAACTGTAGCGATTACGGCTTTCGGACAAGTTTCTGAGCAGCTTACTATTCGTCGCAATAAAGCCAAGGTGGGAGACGTAATTGTCGTTACGGGTTGTCATGGGGCTTCTCGCGGAGGTTTGGAATTGCTGCTCAATCCCGATTTAAAAACAAGTTTGGGCGCATACGATAGGGAGGCTTTAATTAAAGCACATCAACGACCAAAACCACGTTTGGATGTTTTACCAATTCTCTGGAAAATTGTTGATTCCTCCAACGTCGTAGATATCTGTGGAATGGATAGCAGCGACGGTTTAGCAGATGCAGTTTTACAAGTTTGCCAATGCAGTCAAGTTGGTGCAGTTGTTGAAGCGTCTCAGATTCCCTTACATAAGGCTTTTGAAAATTGGTTAACACCTGAACTTGCTTTACAATATGCTCTCTATGGTGGCGAAGATTTTGAGTTGCTACTTTGCTTACCCCAACAAGCGGCAACTGAATTAGTACAAAGGCTCGGTAATGGTGCGGCGGTAATTGGAATGATTACCGATAGCGATCGAGTGTTATTGCACGATAAATACCAGAAAATTCCCGACCAAGTTTTGAACTTAAATCGGGGATTTCAACATTTTACCAATTAACAACTAAGAGTATTAGCTAAGAGGAAGAGATATAAAGTTTTGAATCTAAAACTCATAATTCCTAACTCAATAACAGACGTAGCACTACTCCGCCACATTAATTATGAGGGGTAACACATTCGTAGTGGGAGCGTCTCGCTCCCTCGTGACAAGCAGCGAGCTTTCCGGCTCGCACTCCCCGAACCCCTTATAACTTATGAGGTCAAGTACTGCTACGTCTGTACATTTTTAGCTATTCCACTTCTGAGCAACTAATTCAGCCAAATCAACAACGCGCTGAGAGTAACCCCATTCGTTGTCGTACCAAGCCATAACCTTAACCATGTCGCCACCCATAACCATCGTCAAGCTGGCATCTACAATCGAAGAGGTATCGCTACCTTTATAGTCAGATGAAACTAAAGGTAAATCGCTATAACCCAAAAACCCTTTTAATTCGTTTTCAGAAGCATTTTTGAAAGCTTGGTTAAGTTCTTCAGCAATGGTAGGTTTCTCAACTTGGACTACGAAATCTACCATCGAAACGTTGGGAGTAGGAACTCGTAATGCAACACCATTGAGTTTTCCTTTAAGCGATGGTAGCACTAACGCTACTGCTTTTGCCGCACCAGTAGAAGTCGGTACAATATTCATTGCTGCCGCTCTTGCACGTCGCACGTCTCGGTGAGAAGCGTCAAGTAAGCGTTGATCTCCCGTGTAGCTGTGAGTAGTAGTCATCGTACCTTTGATGATGCCAAACTTTTCATCCAACACTTTAGCTATAGGAGCCAAGCAGTTAGTGGTACAGCTAGCGTTACTAACCACGTCATACTTGGAAGGATCGTAATCTTGATGATTTACTCCCATTACGAAAGTTCCAACGTTACCGCCCTTTCCAGGAGCGGTAATTACAACCTTTTTAGCTCCAGCCTTAATATGCTTTCTTGCCCCTTCTTCAGTGACAAACACCCCTGTTGATTCGATCACAAGGTCAATATCCCACTCTTTCCAGGGCAAGTTTTCTGGATTACGGTCAGATACACATTTTATTGTTTTACCGTTTACTGTAATCGAATTATCATCCGCTGAAATGTCAGCATTTTTTAAATTGCCTAGCATCGTGTCATACGTCAGCAAATGAGCATTCGTTCTGGGGTCTGAGGTATCGTTAATAGCAACAACTTCAAGGTTACTATTTTCTCTCGTCATCCAACAGCGCATAAAGTTACGTCCGATGCGACCGAAACCATTAATTGCAACTCTAACCACAGGTCTTGCCCTCTGTATTTATGTCTAAACAGTGCTTATTTATGACCTCGATCATATCGCAAAGGGGGGAGTATTAATAACTATGCAGCGTTATATTCATAAAAAACTTGATAAATTATCCCGATTAGCTGTTGCGAACACCGAGATTAGCGATATGGGTTTTGACAAATTCCGCAACTAAACCCAAGAACAAACTAGTAAATTAAACGTAAGTTACGAATACCACTTGACGAAACTCTTTCTTGAGAGGTATGTATTAATTGGCAGTACGTGGTATGCACGCAATTATCCAGTTGTTGCTCTAGTCGCTTGCAGATTGAGTCGGATTGAGTTATATTCACACCACTTGAGGATAGAACTGCACTAAGCAAATTACACAATTGAGTTAATTACAAGCGCCTGAATATCACAAAGAAAGGCTAGAAAAATACTACTACCAGCAGTTTGATGATATCTGTATTTAGATACAAAGAACTATCTGTTGGCTTGGCATGATAGTAGCAGTAGATTTTCAATTAATTGTTTGCTATCAGTAACGAAATACAAGAAAGGCACTATGATTTTAGTCGCTTATAAGAAGCAAAATCTATATCCGAATATTTGCTCAACTATGGCGCAGGTTATAAATTAATGAAGATTCGGATACCTAAATTACCTTTTTGCTCTGTAGACCAAAACAAAGTTGTTTCGACTACATAAAAGCAATGTCTTTCATTCGTATTTTCGTTAAAGCCAATTTTTAAAATTCATGCATATGAATTTTATCTAGATGCAAGTCTTCTTTCACGACTGGGGTAGTATTGTAAACAATTGCCTTTTCTAATTGACAAAGATGTATTGTGAATTACAATTGTTTATTTCCAGATTATGCTTCTATTCTCAGAAGAAACATAATAATAGTTTGGAAAGAGAAAAAATGCCATCCGGGGTTAAAATCTTTGCGGAACAACTAAAATGAGTGCAACAAATCTATTCTTTAAATATGAAATAAAATATACAGGGTTATTATCAGTACAAGTACAATTGTTGGTACGATGCGCGTGTTAAAAGTGTTAATGGTGTGGTGTGGTGTCAGAGGAAAATAAGATGGTAAATGCAGTAGATTTTAACGGTAGACCATTTCATTTCATTGGTGTAGGCGGTATAGGTATGTCAGCTTTGGCATATATACTTGCTCAAAAGGGCTTCCGTGTTAGTGGTTCAGATGTTCGTCCAAATCATATTACTCACAAGCTCGAATCGATTGGAGTTAATTTTTTTGGTAAACAAGAACCAAGCAATCTGGAATTTTTTAAGAGAGAATTTGTATCGGCAGAATTAACAAATGGGGACAAAGAGACAACACCCCAAGTAGTTTGTTCTACCGCGATTAATGCGAATAATTCAGAATATAAAGCAGCGCTAGAAAATGGCTGCCCAATTTTTCATCGTTCTGATATATTGGCAGCCCTAATATCCCAGTACAATAGTATTGCTGTTGCGGGAACTCATGGTAAAACAACCACCAGTAGCATGATTGGTTATATGTTGCTGCAAGCAGGAGTTGACCCAACAATTATTGTCGGTGGTGAAGTAAAAGCTTGGTCTGGTAATGCTCGTCTGGGACAAAGCCCTTATTTAGTTGCGGAAGCGGATGAATCGGATGGTTCTTTAGTTAAGCATTCTCCAGAGATTGGCATTATTACTAATATAGAATTAGATCATCCAGACCACTACGATACATTGGATGAAGTAGTAGATATCTTTAAAACATTTACTAGCCAGTGCAAAACTTTAGTAGCTTGTATTGATTGCGAAACAGTGCGCGATCGCTTCCAACCTCATATCAGCTACAGCCTCTCGCCAGATAGCGGTGCCGATTACTATGTAACAAATATTGATTATCGTGCCGACGGTACTACAGCTTTAGTTTGGGAAAAAGGTGTCGCCCTCGGAGTGTTGAACTTATGTGTATTAGGTCATCACAATCTAAGTAACGCTTTAGCAGCAGTAGCTATAGGCAGAAAGTTAGGTTTGCAGTTTGGCGAAATTGCTAGAGGTTTAGCTACTTTTGAAGGCGCAAGACGACGCTTCGAGTTTCGAGGAGAAGTTGACGGAATTACTTTTATAGATGATTACGCGCATCACCCCAGCGAACTCAGCGCCACATTAGCTGCTGCAAGATTGCAAGCAAGACCGGGACAACGAGTAGTTGCAATATTCCAACCTCACCGTTATAGCCGCACGCATACATTTTTAAATGAATTTGCAACATCTTTCAGCCATGCGGATGTAGTCGTCTTGACCGATATCTACAGCGCGGGAGAACCAGATACTGGCTTAATCAGTGGCGGAAAACTAACCGCAGAAGTCGCTAAAAATCACTCTCATGTAGAATATCAGCCAACTTTAGCCGATGTTCGCGAGTACTTGGAGAAAAATTTGCGTCCGGGAGATTTAGCGCTATTCTTAGGTGCTGGAAACTTAAACCAAACAATTCCCCTGGTTCTAGACTCTCTTCGGCAACCAGCACAAGCGACATCCTAACAAGAAAGACTAGCCGACATCGGAGCTCTTACCTTAAATATTCTCTGTGTCGGACAAGCGCTTAATTGCTCAATCTAAATCCGTATGATTACGGTAGTCCCGCATTAAAATCTATTCAATACTGGCAAATATGACCATTTCCCAGGCGGCTGCGAATGTTCGTAAAATTTCCGATGATACTACCAATCAAAGAGAAATAAAAGTGGAAGGTAAGAAAGAAGGAATTGCTTTGAACGGTAGTGACTGCATTATCAAGCCCTCCGTTTCTTTATCTTCCTACACATCCTATAGAGTTGGTGGCCCAGCAGAATGGTATGTTGCCCCCCGTTCGTTAGAATCTTTGCAAGCTAGCGTCGAATATGCAAAAGAACACGAGCTATTAATAACAGTACTTGGTGCTGGTTCTAACTTATTAGTTAGCGATAAGGGTTTACCGGGTTTGGTTATCGCTACTCGCCATATGCGTTATAGCAATTTTGAATCCGAAACTGGTAGGGTAACATTTGCTGCCGGAGAATCAATTCCTGCTTTAGCATCGGCAGTCGCAGAACGTGGTTGGGAAGGTTTTGAATGGGCGGTTGGCATTCCAGGAACCATCGGTGGTGCCGTAGTCATGAATGCTGGAGCGCATAATAGCTGTATCGCAGATATCTTAGTCAGCGCTGAGGTCCTAATTCCCGACGGGACTTTAAAAACTCTCACTCGCGAAGAATTAAACTACAGCTACCGTACTTCTGTACTGCAAGGAAGCAATTTAATAGTTACTCAAGCAACTTTGCAGCTTCAACCCGGTGCCGATCCAGCATTAGTTACGGCAAGAACAAAGCAACACAAAAAACATCGGCTAGCTACCCAACCTTATCATTTACCTAGTTGTGGCAGCGTGTTCCGCAATCCTAAACCTCATTCCGCAGGTAAATTAATCGAAGAAGCTGGTCTTAAAGGCTTCCAAATTGGGCAAGCGCAAGTAGCAGAACTCCATGCTAATTTTATTGTTAATTGTGGTGGAGCTACTGCCAACGATGTTTACAATCTCATTCATCACGTCCAGCAGCAAGTACAAGAGCGCTGGTCAATTAAATTACATCCAGAAGTCAAAATGTTGGGAGAGTTTCAAGCTGCTTAATTTAACTAATTGCTAGTAAATGGTTGGAAAAATATGGATTATTGATTTAAACTTGAGTCAAAAAATCTTGAATATCCGATTTCTACGACACCAAGGGTGTATTACATCAAGATAAAAAACTATCAAATAACACGACGCATCTATAATTGAATTTGATTTGTTATTGAAAGCACACGCTTACTATTTATTATGACGGGAAAAGGACAAGGATTCGGCTTTGGTTTAGGAAAAATGAAGGAACTAGCTGAAGCCTTCAAAAAAGCCCAGCAAGTTCAAGAAGGAGCCAAACAACTCCAAGAAGAATTGGAGCAAATGGAAATCCAGGGAGAATCTGGTGGTGGAATGGTGAAAGTTATTCTTAGTGGAAACCAAGAACCCAAACGAGTAGAAATTTCTCCCGATGCGATGAATGAAGGAGCAGAAGTACTTTCCGATTTAGTGACAGCAGCAATGACAGATGCTTACAATAAGTCCACTGCTACAATGCGCGATCGCATGGAAGATTTGACCAGCGGACTAGAACTTCCTGGATTTTAATATTTAATAGGAAAGTTAAAGCTTGCATCGGCATTCTAAAATGCTAGAAATTGCAAAACTTTGAACGGGAATACTCATTGGATTATGGCTTATAAGCTGTTATTTGTCTGCTTGGGTAACATTTGTCGTTCGCCAACCGCAGAAAATGTCATGAATCACCTGGTAGAAAAAGCTGGTTTAAGTGATTCTATCCAGTGTGATTCTGCCGGAACCTCAAGTTATCACATCGGTAGTTCCCCAGATTCTCGTATGAGTGCTGCTGCGAATCATCTTTTAGGATTTAAACTTCGCGGAAATGCACGAGCCTTTAAATCATCGGATTTTGAAAATTTCGATTTGATTTTGGCAATGGATAAGGAGAATTATCGCGATATTCTTTCTATGGATTCGAGCGGGGAATATCAAGACAAAGTGCGTTTGATGTGTGATTATTGCCGCACTCACTCTCTGAAAGAAGTTCCAGACCCCTATTACGGCGGAACGGAAGGCTTTGAGAGAGTTGTAAATTTGCTTGTTGATGCTTGTGGAGGTCTTTTAGAAGATGTTTCTGCTTCAGACACCCTTAGCTAACGCACTGCTCAAGTAAATTTGTAAGAATTCAAAATGTAAGAATTCAAAATTAATTCTCAATTCATAGTTAAGAGTTATCAGTTATAACTCTTAACTTTTTAGTTTTTACTGATATTGGGAGTAGGGAAAATAAAATAAATGTGTTTATGCCCTCAAGGGACGTTTTTTGGCATCTGTGGGTTTACTTTCAAAGAACATATTTTGAAGTCCTTGCCCAGTCAGAATTTGAAAATTTAAATAAAAGAAGTATATAAGTATTTTCTACTCCCAACTCCCAACTTCCAACTCCTAACTCCCTACTCTCTACTCCCTACTCTCTACTCTCTACTCTCTACTCCCAACTCCCTACTCTCTACTCCCTACTCCCTACTCTCTACTCCCTACTCCCAACTCCCTACTCTCTACTCCCTACTCTCTACTCCCAACTCCCTACTCCCTACTCCCTACTCCCCCAATCAAACCATTAACTTCTTTGGCACGTTCAACCAATGCTCTCCAAACTTTTTGCTGTTGAACGCGCTGTTCTATCTGTCCAAATTCCGACCAAACTTGATAAGATTCTTTACGAAGAAAAATTCGCCATTCTAACTGTACGTTTTTAGCACGAATCACTCTATCTACAAATTCTTCTACCATAAAGTAAGCATCTGTAGAAGGTTCGCCAAGTATTTGATTTAAAGCTTGTTCGGATGTATCGGTAGCTTCTTGATGTAGTTTCTGTAGTGTGTTTAATATTTGTTCTTCAATATGTAATTCGGAAGTAGCTTCTTCAATTTGATTGATGCGCTCTTGTAAAGCAAATTGGTTGTTATCTGGCTTGAGTCGATCGAGATTAAGTCTGAGAAGGCGGATTATTCTTCCAGCATTGGAAACATCGAATTCATACAGCTTTTGAAAACCTAGTTTAAGATTGCTGGCATTATCGGGAAGTAGGTTATGTATAATTTGCAGAAAATCGATCTCCTGAGAATTTACAAGTTCTCCTAGATCAGATTTAAGGATTTTTATAACTAGATATTTTCGGCTTTCTAATGAAAGCTGCATTGCTTTATCCAAAGATAGGAAATGTTCTAAAAAATTAGTACGTATTTCATGTAAAAACTCGTTATAAGCAGTATTGTAAGACCCAAACAGATGACGACGTTCTACAACTTCTTCCCTGCTTGTAGGAATTCCCACATCAGTTTTACATCTTTGAACTGCATTTTTGACTCTTTCTTCAAATTCGCTATCTAAGCTATTCCGATTTTCTTTTAACTCTGCTAATAATTTTTCTAAATCGTTCGTTAATTTACGCCAAAACTGTTCAAATAGTTGTTCAAATAATAAATCTCCATCACCGTACCTAGTTAAAGCCAAACTAGCTTTGTCTAACTCAATACTGATATTTTGATGAAGTATATATAATTGTTGTTCGCACTCCCGTCTATATTCTGTTTCAATTGACTCCACGTTCTCAACTAAATAATCGAGAATCGGCTCTAAAACTTCAGCAAAAGCCTCTTGAGAATCGGAACAATCGGCAATAATACACTTTGCAACCCGAATTGGTATTTCTTTTAGTTCTGCTTGCAATTTCTGACAACGGTAACTATTATCACCACCTTCGACACCATGTTTGGTGCGGTTAAGAATCATGAAAGAACATTTAGAAAGAGGAAAATTCGATAAAGCATTACGAGCAATTTGATATAGCTTTAGGTGTGCTTCTCCCCAAACAGCATTAGCTTCCGGTCTGCGAACAAATAAAATAAAATCGGCTTCTTCAGAGAGAATTTTAATTAATCGTTCTGCTTCGATTAAATTTGTATCTCCCAATCCTGGTAAATCTAATAAGCAAATCTGACCAATATCTTCGTAAGGAAAAGAACAAGATATTTCAACCTCTTTAACTGCTAAATAATTAACGATTTTTTCGGCGTTGTCATTTTTTGCATCTTGAGTAACATATTGCGGAATTTGTGATTCAGCAATTTCTATCGTCGGAGAATTAAGTAAATGCCGAAATTTTGCAATATTAGAATAATAATCCTTACGCAGATGTCCGTATCTAGCTTTGTCAAATTCGCTATCTTTTTTTTCTAAAGGTAGAGCAGGTGGAGGAGTGCGAGCAAATTCTTCCACAGTTATAGGTTTTTTACCCAAACCCAAAGTTTCGTAATAAGGAGCAAGCACTTGGTTTTGGAATTCCGAAGCTGAATAAAAATGTACCTTAGCTACAGATGCAGGTAATTTTGGTTGATGAACAATTTTGCTTAACGTACCCGTACAGTATCCCTCACCACCATCAGGAATTACTTGGTTACTAAGTCCTGTCAAACTTTGTAACAAGCGACTTTTACCTTGTCGAGCATAACCAACAACTGCAATATTTATCGTGTTGCGACTACACCGGGAGCGCAATTTGTCCAGCAAATTTAAAAGATTATCAATTTCATTAATTACTCCAAAATCAATTTCTCTCAAACGTTTAGCAGATGCAGCGTCAACATCATTTTCTTGAAATTCAGATTGGTACTGTCTTAAATTAACCAGTGCTAACTTGCAAGCTTCTAAATTTGCTCGATCGCGTTCGATTCTACTCGCAAATCTTTGCCGTTGTTGAATAATCGCATTTATACGTTCAGTTCTACGGGTATCAATTTGAATTGTTTTCATATTTTGAAGGGGGAACAGGGAATAGCGGTCAGACCCCCGCGCAAGGGAATGCTGACCAAGAGAGGGAACGGGGAACGGTGACTAATTAAGAAAAACTTCTTTAAAACTTTAAAGAAAAAGCTTTAAATCTATGCAAATTGAAATATCTTTCTGTTGCCTATTGCCTATTCCCCGTTCCCCATAAAAAGTGATGCATCTCTAAGATTGGACAAAATAAAAATTTTAAACATCAACTTGATAACAATACTCATGTAATCGAATCAAAGCAGTAAAACATCTGACCTAATTACGAAAATTCTCTATAAATATGTCAATCGCAAGTTAGAAGCGCTCATTGTCAAAATTCGGTAATGTAATGCTTGTGCTTCAAAATGAGGAAAACTGCCGTGGTTCCAATTAGAGACAATAATCCGATTTCCATAACACCTTATGTTACTTATGGACTGATTGCCGTCAATGTCCTGGCTTTTCTGTACGAATCGAGTTTACCACCCCAGTTTCTAGACGGGTTTCTCCATTTATTTGCTGTAGTACCCCGAGAATTAAGCTCTAGTTTTGGTGGAATTGCAGTAAATCAACCCGTCCCTGAGTGGTTGACTTTAATTACTTCCCAGTTTTTACACGGTGGTTTGTTGCACCTGGGGGGTAATATGTTATTTTTATGGATTTTTGGTAACAATGTTGAAGAAAAACTAGGCTATATCAAATATTTAATTTTTTACTTGGCTTGCGGTGTATTAGCATCCTTGGCTCAGTGGTATTTTTCCCAAGGTTCCGCAATTCCTTCTTTAGGTGCTAGTGGTGCGATCGCCGGTGTGATGGGAGCATATATCATCAGGTTTCCGAAAGCAGAGGTTCTTGGCGTGGTACCTTTGGGCATCTTTTTCCCTACCTTCCGAGTTCCCGCTTACTTCTTTTTAGGATTTTGGTTTATTCAACAAGCTTTTTATGGTGTTTCTAGTTTAGGAATGCCTACTAATATTGGCATGGAAAGCGGTGGAATTGCCTATTGGGCGCACGCTGGTGGGTTTGTCGTTGGAGCAGTTATTGCCCCATTATTAGGTTTATTTAGCGATAAATCGCCCGACGAATCTTGGTAACTGGTAATTGGTAATTGGTAATTGGTAATAGGGCATTGGGCATTGGGCATGGGTGTAGAAGCGCAACAGATTGTGATTTTTTCTATTCCCTATTCCCCATTCCCAAATTCTTATATTTAATAAAACTATTTGTAAGGTGAAATGCTCTATACTTCGCAACTGTAAGCCCTACAGGTTATAGTGCAGTTGTTACTCAAAAAATAACAAAAACACCAGTGTTCCCTTTATACGACGAAAACCCAACGCGAATCACTCCTTATATTACCTACGGTTTGATTGGCATGAATGTTTTAGTGTTTCTTCACCAATTGTCTTTGTCAGATGCACAATTAAATCAGTTTTTGCAATTGTATGCAGTGGTACCGCAACAATTAACTGCTAGCTTTGCTGGTGAGGCGATCAATCAGCCAGTACCAGAATGGGCAACTTTGTTTTCATCACAATTTTTGCACGGCGGTTGGTGGCACCTAATTTCTAATATGGTGTTTCTTTGGGTTTTTGGTAATAATATTGAAGACCGTTTAGGTCATTTTAAATATATAATTTTTTACTTGGCTTGCGGCGCTTTAGCTGCTTTATGTCAGTGGTTTATTGGTATGGATTCTGCTATCCCTTCATTAGGCGCTTCTGGTGCGATTTCTGGAATTTTAGGTGCTTATTTAATCCGGTTTCCTCGAACATTAGTCAATACATTTGTTTTTCTAGGTATTTTTATAACTACCCTTAAAGTTCCAGCTTGGGTACTAATAGGGGTTTATATTGTCCAGAATGTTATATCTGGTGTTGCCGATTTGCAAAGAGCCGCTAATATGACTATGGAAACAGGTGGAGTCGCTTATTGGGCGCACATTGGCGGGTTTGCATTTGGATTAATTTTAGGTCCCTTGCTTGGTTTATTTAACGACGATTATTGATAAGAGTTAGGAGTAAGTAGTGAGTAGTGAGTAGTAAGTAGTAAGTAGTGAGTAATTAGGGGTTAGGAGGTAATTATTTAGTCCCCTTGTCCCCTATCTCCCCATCTTCTTAATTCCGATGCACCCCTGAATACTCCTCCGGATGTATGATATCTGATTCTTCTTCAAAGCGTGAAATAGGTTCCTCAACAGTAATGGTTACATCGGCACCATCAATAACTACTCCCAATAATCCCATTTCAGATTCTACCAATTCATCAATGGCTTCACCGAATATATTTTCTTGGGTGTAATTTGGTCGAGTTACCATAACCATACCGTCGCTGTAAGGATGAATTAGTAAGGCATCGTTTGATAAGCCTAAAGGAGTTGTGTCTAAAATTACTAAGTCAAATCGTTCTCTAGCATCTTCCATTAGTCGCCGTAATTCGCTCGATTCAAGAACTGCGGCTGATTGCCGTAACGGACCGGGGCTAGGTACGATGTATAAGTTTTCCACGTCAGGAACAAGGTGGATGCATTCACTGCTGCCGTAGTAGCGCAGAGGTTCAATGTTGGCATCTGAATAGATATTTACATTTAACGATTCACAACAAGATGGCGATCGCAAATCTGTTTCGATAATTAATGTTCTTTTTCCAGCACGAGCGGAGGCTATCCCTAAGTTGTAAGCGCTTGTGGTTTTGCCTTCTGAACTACCCGTACTAGTAACAAGTACAACTTTGACTTTTTTACCGCCAGATCGACGTACATTAGAGCGGAATTTTTCTAAAATCTCCATGTAGGGAGACTCGGCAGAAAGCACCACCGGCACAAGCCCTTCTAGGTCTTCAACTGGCATTATAGGCAATTCTGCCAGCAGCAAAACTTCTCGCTGCTTGAGTGCGTTGCGAATATCTTCTTTTGTTTTGAGAGTACCTTCGAGAGAACCTAATAAAAAGATTACACCACCACCAATTAACAGTCCTAAGAAACCACCTATACCCAAAGTCACGGGTACGCTTTGAGCAGTTGATTCTTGAGGTTCAACTCTTGGTGGCCCCACCAGCAATAACCAAAGTACTTACAGTTTCTGCTTCTGCTGTTCTAGCATCGGCTAATTTTGCTTGCATCTGGTCGTACACGGCTTTTTTTAAACCTACCTGCTGTACTAGGCGCGAACGTTCTAATTGCTTGTTGGGGATGAGAGCATAATCTCGCTGTAATCTAGTTTGTTCTTGTGCTAAATCAAGGAACTGTCTTTGCAAAGTTTCCCGTTGAGTTTGTAAAGCTACTAATTGATTTGCTAACTGCTGCCGTGCGGGGTCTAAATTACTTTGGGCGCGGACACCGGAAACGTTGGGAAGAGGAGCAGTATTTCCGACTCCACCGACTACCTCAGCTGCACGTTGTTGCAGCAGTCGTTCATAAGCATCTTTTTGACGCTGTAAAGTAATCATTGCTGGATAAGTAGAACGCACGTCTTTTCTCAAAACCTCCATCTGCGATTCAACTTGATAAATTTGGTTGCGTAAATTACCAATAATCGGATCGGCACTTAAAGCCGAAGAAGTATATGCTTGTTGAGCGCTCAAACCTAACCTTTGTTGCAAACTGCGAATTTGAGCATCAATACCAGAAACGGTCAGTTTAATTTGCCTTTGTTGGTTTTGGCTACCCGTGATGGTGTTGAGCAAACTGCCATTTTCGGCGGCTAGAATTGCCGGACGTTCTATGCGATCGTATTGCTCTAATTTCTTTTCAGCCTCTTCTAATTCAGTCGTAACTTTTGGCAGTCTTTCCTCAATTTTATCAATAATTGCTTGTAATTTTTCGGTATTATCATCGCCGCTCAACTGTATCATTGCTTGCCTAAAGGCAGACACTACCCGTTCGGCTCTTTTAGGCTCTGTATCTTGATATCTAATAGTAATAATGCCAGCACTTAACTGACCATCTTCCCCTATTTTAGGTACGCTAACTTTAAGATTTTTAGCAACTTTTTTTGGGTCTTCATTGACTTTTTTTGCTACAGGAATTATTGTGTTTGCTACTAAAAATTTTTCTGATAATGCCAAACCTCTTTGCTGAATTTCACTACCAGTTGCGGAAAAACTAACTGGCGGAAGGTTATATTTTAAGGCTCCAGTGGCAATAAATTTTCGTGGTGGTTCTGGTTGTACGGCTAATATAGTTGAACCTGCAACAACTAAACCAAAACTCGCTAATCCTATCCATTTGTATTTATCAAAAGCAATTAGATAGCGCTTAACAATTGGTGGAGTCATGGCAAAGGTAGGTACAAACAGAATTGGCGGCGGACATAGGTAATATCAGTTGACTTATATTGATATCTAAAACGTGAAGGCTTCAAAAAAGCGGACAAAAGACTGAACATCAAGGAAAGGTCTAGTAACATTTGAAAGAACGTTGGTAATTTTACCAATTAGATTTCGACCAACAACAATAACATCGTTGTCTTGCAACGGTACGTTTTGAGATGCATCTCCTCTAAGTGCGGTTTTCGCATTTAGTTTTTGGGTAACTGCTTTTCCTTGTTCCGAGTCAAAGCGTATCAAGGCAATGTTTTTTAAATCGGAGCGAGGAATACTTACACTTCCTAAAGCATCAATAAAATTACTGCCATTAGGTAAAGTTTGAGTAACTATTCCTCCAGAAGCGTAATTTAATACACGTACTCTAATTATTGGCTGTGCTAAAGATGAACGCGCGACCACATTCGTATCATAACCATCATCCATCGCAACTTCACGGCGCGGAATGACTAGTGAATCGCCATCCTGTAACCGTAAAGACGGGAAAGTACCGCCATTTAACAACGGAGTGTACAAGTCAATACTTTGCGTGACTACCGAACCATCTATTAGTTTGCGACGCACTTGAATTTGCCGTAAATCAGCCGTTTTTGTTGAACCCCCGGCCGTTCGCAGAACATCAAGAATGCGGGGTAATGCCGGATTCACGGGATAAACCCCAGGTCTAGTTATTTCTCCAGCGACATTTACTTGAATTGGTCGCGGTGATAATAAAGAAATCGTGACAACTGGGTCTACTTGAGTGCGCTGTAAACCCAAACGAATTTTTTCTTGGGCTTCTTCAAGAGTTAAACCTTTTACCGAAATTTTTCCCAGTCGGGGTACTGCAATATTACCTTCTACGTCTATTCTCGTCTGAAAATTTAGAGGAGGACGTTGCGCGGCTAATGCTACGGTAACGCTTGGTTCGACTACAAAACGATTCAAGACAGCACGAATTTTTGCTTGGGCTTGCTCTAAGGTTAAACCTTGGAGGGATACAGTTCCGGCTAAAGGCACTACAACATTACCCTCTCGATTTATCAATGCTTGGAAGCTCAAATCTGGGAAACGCTGCACTATTACAGTAATTCCATCTCCTGCTCCCAAACGATAACGACCCTCGGGTGCTTCCACAAATATGCCGATTACATCATCAGTGCCTAGAAGATATCTAGTAAATTGAGGTGATATCTCCCCATCATCGTTCGAGGGAAGCGGAGCTAAAAACTCCACGTCAGGTGGAGGTGCAGGAAGCGGTCCTACAGGGTTTTGTTGTAAAGGCGGTTGTTCTTGAGGTATCTGAGCATAAATAGGTTGGGAAGCTGTTGCAAAAAAAAGACTTATTTGAAGACTAGCAACACAAAAGGCGTTGAATCCACGCATATGACGTAATCGAGTTCTAAACATCTGTGCTTCATAAACTGATTTAAAGCATAAAACGGCAAAATACCGTGCTTTATAAAAAACAGTTAAAATATTTAATTACTAGACATTTTTTTATACTCTGCTTATCCTCTTACCTGCGAAAATACTGTTAAGAAAAAAATATTTAAATCTCTATTAAGAACTGAAATTAAATAATTTAGTTTGCACCGTTTGACCAATAGACTTTATTTGTTCCCAGGTTGTTTCTACTTCTCCTAAAGGCTCCATTGGAATAAATAAACTAACGGCAACCCAAGGAACGCGCTGCTTATGCCACTGTGCTAACTGGTCAGCCCAGAACCAATGTAAAGGCGAAAAATGCCCTCCGTTTGGCATTGCGTACCATTGCAAAACAGCGAAAGTTTGTTTTTTGCTAGATGCACGGAAAAATCTTGCTTTTAGCTCAATTTTGTCTTTTGGTTGTGGCTGTTCAACTGCGAACTGGGCTTCTCTATATTGAGCAACCTGCCACTCTCCCCACTGCATTCTTCCCCAGCTATTAATTTCTGTCCATTCAACCTGGGGTTGGCTTTTAGGCCCATTTTGAGGTAACAACAGCAACATAGCTGTTGCGGGGGAATCCTCTTTTTCCATAACTTGTACAGACCATTTACCGGAACCGAGTTTCTGCTCTTGCTGTTGAGTAATTTTCCAACCAGGTAATGTTAAACCTGTTTCACGCAACTGCTTTATCTCTCCAAGGTTAGTGATGGGTGGTGGTTGTTTCCATTGCCAATTACCTCGAAAGTATCCTGGTAGTGCCCCGATCGCCAGTAGCAGCACCAATAGTAAAAGTGCTGCTATCTGCAAAAACTGACGTTCCTTAAAAAATCGGGAAAGGGAAATCATTGAATGAACTATTAACTACGAAAGACAAAATTGTACTTTTTATACTGGCATTTTGAGTTCAGTAATTTCAACAGTGCTTTACCGATTGTGCGGTGTTGGCAACAGATTATTTACTGAATTTCATCCCCTGAGTTCTCAACCGAATCTTCTGAAAAATAACTATCAATCCAGTTAATCACTGGTATTAATACTAGTAACATACAAGCAGAATAAAGATCTCCACCCCAACTATCATGTAGCCAATGGAAAGCACCATCTTGTCCAGTTGCGTGAAAAAAGGTAAGTAAAGTATTACGAATTATATTTGCGGTAACGCTGACAATCGCAGCAATTGATAAAAACCAAATGCTTTTGCGTCGGGAAGATAAAGTATCCGTCCAATAAAGCAGTATTAAACCGACATACATAGTAGTAAACAACATTTTTAAGCCAGCACAATAAGGCGCAACTTCTACAATGCGTCCTTTTGCGTAGATATTAATTCCATCTACAACTATAGGTAGACCAAATTGATTGAGAATAAAGCCAGCAGTTCCGGCAATAAAGCTTTGCAAAGGCAAAGTAAAAGGTGCTATCAAGTAAGGTACAGAATTAGGAGTTGCCAGCAGAATTAATAATAAAGGAAAACCCTGTAATTTCAAACCTTTAATTCCCTTTAACCACAAACATAATCCGGTTAATATTACGGGAAAAGATAGGTTTACCCATTCACCGACACCGCTAAGATAAAAAACTCCTCCGATTGCTAATAGTATGGCACCGAAGACATTAGTGTTATCCGGTAATCTCACCCATTGTTTGCGATTCATCCAAGTTAGATAAGCCGCAAATGGAAAACCAATAATACCGTGGCTAAAATATTCGTGTTCGATACTAATATTTTTGTTTATCCAGCCATCGTACCAAAAAAGTACTAAGGGAGCATACAGTAGAACTAATATACCTAATATTGCATAATTTAATATTTGTGGTGGAATCGAACGTCTTACTTGTTGCTGAGTTAACATAATTTTAGTTAATTCATCTTGTATTTATATTTGAAAATCGATCAAAAACTTTCCGCAGTTAATCTATTTTTATTTTATATTTTGACTTGAAATTATGGATTATTATTTAAGATTAATGATGACATAAAAAGTTCCATAAATAAAAATATCCCAGATTTTATACTGTTAAAAAAACATTTATTCTTAATTAAATCTAAAATTGAAACTTTAGTGAAATTTCAATTTTAAATTGGTTTTTGCTGATAGATAGCTGATAACTTTAAACTCTGTTAAATATGGAGCAATTTATATTGCCGCTCGCTAACTACTGATGCAATTGCTGTCGCCACTTCCTTGACTTGATTGCTAGTTAAACCGGGGTACATGGGTAAGGATAATATTTGTTCTGCTAACTTTTCAGAATGAGGGAAGTCTCCCATTTCATAGCCTAAATCCTTAAAAGCAGGCTGGAGATGGCAGGGAATTGGATAGTGAATTCCAGTTTGAATTCCCTTCTGGGTAAGTTTTTCTTGAATTTCCTCTCTTTGTAAAGGACAGGATTCATCTACTTTAATTACATAAAGGTGATAGACGTGTCCGTTACCACTTTGATTTTGCATGGGATTAATTCCCAATGGCTCCAAAGGTGCTAGTTCGCGATCGTACTGCTGAGCTATTTTCAAACGGCTAGCATTCCATCCTGCTAAATGGGGCAACTTTTGATGCAGTACTGCTGCTTGCAAAGTGTCCAAGCGGCTATTTGTGCCCAACTCGACGTGGTAATATTTTTTCGATGCACCATAATTCCGCAAGCGCACCATTTTCTGTGCTACTTCCCGATCTGAAGTAACTAATATTCCACCATCACCAAATGCACCCAAATTCTTACTAGGATAAAAACTATAAGCTGCTGCGATTCCGATTGAACCGGCTTTATATCCATCTCTGTGGGCTAAGTGTGCTTGTGCCGCATCCTCAAAAATCAATAGGTTATGTCTTTCGGCAAAATCTATTAATTTTTTAGGAGACACTACTTGACCGTACAAATGCACTGGAACAATAGCTTTAGTTTTCGGTGTAATTGCATTTTCTGCTGCCGCTAAATCTATTAAAGCAGTGTTCGGGTCGCAATCGACAAAAATTGGTTTAGCACCTGCACGCAAAACACCAATCAACGTTGCTACAAATGTATTTGCAGGGAGAATCACCTCGGAGTCAGCACCTATATTACAAGCTTGCAAACCTAGCGCGATCGCATCAGTTCCGCTAGCAACTCCAACGCCATATTCTGCACCTGAAGAGACAGCAAATTCTGTTTCAAAATCGCTGAGCGCTTTACCTAAAATAAAATCTCCCCGTTCCAATACATCTTCAATTGCTTGCCGTATTCGTTTCTGAATTGGTTGATGCTGCAAACTTAAGTCTACAAAGGGAATTTTCACATTTATATCACTCATATAATCCGCAGCCTCTTTTAGTAAATATCATTTTTTAATACGCGCCTTATCTATTTATGACTAACTACTTAGAAATCAGCAAACAAATATTATGAAGGTTCTGTAAATTTTATATTCATGTCCTAATGCTTTTATTTTATCTTGAGCGACCTTCAATAATTCATTAACTTTTTGCTATTCTTTCTCTGATTTTGTCTTATCTTTATGACAATTATCTAAGATGTTTTTTCATTAGTTAATTAATTGCGCTTTTCAATATTGCAAATTCTCTAAAGCTTTATTGCCGAGTAATTTATAAATAGAAACTTTATTCAATCAATGAAATTGATCTTGAAATATGCAATCTATTATACAAGAAACAGCAATTTGATCTAATTTGTGGCTATTTCTTGATTTAATAATTAAATTTCGACAAGAAACTAGATGAAAATACTCAAAACATTTCGAGTATCTATGAATAAGATTGACTTTATTCGATTGTTTATCTAATTACCATTGATGGTTTTTCCAATCCTAATGACAACAGTGTATTTACGATAAAAAAACACCAAATATAGAAAATTCAGTAGACCCACGGGCATAATTTGATATGCGAACAAACAATCTTTCAGCTTTTGTTTGATGGTAATTATTTTATTTCTCGACCATAAGACAAGACAGATATAACTGCTATTTACAGCATCGACTAATTGACCGTGAAACTACCCCTTTAGATGCTTGTAAGTGACATAAATTTCTGATTTAGAAAAAAAAATACGAGCAAGCTGTTTGTCTGAGGTGAATTTGGGGAATGCTTAAGAATAGTAAAGACGATAGATAAGTAAATGAAATATAGTTTCCAAGAAAAATTAAGGTAGCAGCGGTAATGGTAGAGCCTGAAAACAAAATGTTTGCCCACAAAGATGGTTGGGCAACGCCTGAGAACAAAGAGCAGCAACGGCTTCAAGCTATATTGAGGTTGGGTTTGCGGCAGCCAGAAACAATTCCGGTTTTTGAAGAAGCCACCCAAACTGCGGCCCACTTCCTCGAAGCACCTATTTCGATTCTGGGGTTTGTAGATAACGAGCGCCACTGGTTTAAGTCAGCGGTGGGTTTGTCCCGCTTGGGACTAATGAATCAGCTCGCACAAACCCGTCAACTATCAAGGCAAGAATCTTTCTGTACCCAGGTAGTAGAAAGTATGCAAATGGTAGTAATTAACGATACGAATCAGCTGGATCGAGCGGAACTAGTTGCCGGTAAGCTAGTCAAGGATTATGGAATTCGTGCCTATGTAGGAGTGCCACTGATTGATGCCCAAGGGTATTGTTTGGGCGCACTAGCGGTAATGGATTTAATGCCGCGCAATTTCTCCACTAGGGATATTGAGTTTTTGCAAATCATTGCTCGCTGGAGCATGAGTGAATTTGAACGCAACCGATTGCTCCAAGAAGGCACAGCAAAAAGTATTTCTTCTAAAAAAACAAATAACTTTGAAGAAGCTACTGCCTCGGAAATCAAAATCAGTGCGCCAGCTTTTCAAGACTCGGTTTTCACCAGTCAGCTGAAATTGCAGCTTTTAGGACAGTTGACTCAGGAGTTACGTACTCCTTTAACATCAGTTTTAGGTATGGCTAGTGTTTTAGGACGGGAAATATACGGTCCTTTGACAACCAAGCAAAGAGAATATCTAGAAATTATTCAGCATAGCGGTAGATATTTGCTTTCCTTAGTCAACGAAATTTCTGAGTTGGGAGCAATGGATGATACGAATACCGAACTAAATTTGGCTCCCGTAGATATTGAAATGCTTTGCCAGCAAGCTATCAATACATTAGAAGAAGCAGCTGCTCGCCGCGAGCAAGATATTCGTCTATCTATAGAACCCGGACGAAATCGTATTTTGCCATTAGACAAAGATAAAGTGCGGCAAATTTTGTATCACCTGATTTTCAGCGTGATTCAACTTTCTGCAACTGGTAGCGTTGTGAGGATTCATGTTTCTTATAAAGAAGATGCCCTCTTACTTACGATTTGGGTTTCTCATCCTTGGTTGGGAGAAGGAATAACCGAAGTAGATCCCTATTTCCGCCTTTCTCAAATATCTTCGATGGAACTCGCATCCGATATCAAGTCAGCTTTTAGCACTCATCCCGAAAGCAGAGAAACACTCAACGGTATGGCTTCAAAGAGTGGTATTCCAATTACGGAGAATATTTCTTCTGGTGGAATTGCTGTTGATTCATCAAGCAACGAAAGTAATTCACAATCTGGTGGCGTATCCCGCGAAACCTTGGGCTTATTACTCAGTTGCCAATTAGCGGAGTTACACGGAGGAGACATCACAATTCAAGGTTCCCAAGAATCGGGATATCGCTATGTACTTTCTTTACCTTTAAATCAAGGTAATACTGAAGCAGTCTCAGATGCATAAAGTTACATCTCACAAAATCCATGTGGTTTATTTGTTGCTTTCCCAACAATCTTTAATTAGCATCGCAGGAAAATTTTCGGATTGATAATAGGTACGTTGTAATGATTGATGGGTAAGTGGTAATAGTTAAAGACAAAACTGTTACCACCAGAGCATTGCCGGATTGATTAATAATTTGATTAATAATTTCCTAAATGCAGTCTAGATTATTACTTTTTTCGGACTAAGCACATTATTATTAGTCCATGATTTTCGCTCGATGCTAATTGACTAAGGCCCGAATTGTATGGATTTCTTTTGGCAACAGTTAACTTTATCTTCTGTTCCCCTGAAGCAGTATATTACTTCTAGCTACCTACACCGTCTTCTAGTTGGGCTTTTAAGCTCTTGGCGGCAGACTAGCATTTTACTTCGCTGGGGAGATGCAATTGCGGTTGCATTATTAAGTCTTGTATATATTCTGGCTCCTTTCGTTTCCAATGGATTAATTGGTTTACTACTTGTAGCCTGTGTCGGATTCTGGTTGCTGCTGACTATTTCAGACGAACCAGCTAATTCTAATGCGGAGGGGATTACACCAATACATTTACTGATTTTCCTTTACTGGGGAGTCGCGACTGTAGCAACGGCACTATCACCAGTAAAAAAAGCAGCATTTACAGGTTGGACAAAACTAACTTTATATTTATTGCTGTTTGCTCTTTGTGCAAGGTTGCTCAAATCTTCTCGGATTCGTTCTTGGCTGATTGCTGTTTACCTACATATATCTTTAATTGTTAGCGTCAATGGATTGCGACAATGGTTTTTTGGTGCAAAAGCATTAGCAACTTGGGTAGATCCAGAATCTTCTTTATCTAAAACTACAAGGATATACAGTTATTTAGGTAATCCAAACTTACTTGCTGGCTATATTCTTCCTGCTGTAATTTTAAGTTTTATCGCTATTTTTGCATGGCGCAGTGGGTTTACTAAAGCTTTAGCGCTCACTATGTTTATTGTTAATAGTGCTTGTTTAATACTTACATTTAGTCGCGGTGGTTGGATTGGTTTAGTAGCATCATTGTTAGTCCTTTTAGTATTATTATTGTATTGGTGGAGTATCGATATGCCTCCTTTTTGGCGTACTTGGTCGCTGCCAATTCTGTTAGTCAGTTTAGGGATAGTATCTGTTTTAGCAGTATTATTTGTCCCACCCGTGCGCGAAAGGGTTTTAAGTATTTTTGCCGGTAGAGGTGATAGCAGTAATAACTTCCGAATTAATGTTTGGATGGCTGCGATTGAAATGATTAAAGATCGTCCGGTAATTGGTATTGGCCCTGGTAATAGCGCATTTAATAAGATTTACCCTCTTTATCAACGCCCTAATTTCACAGCTTTGAGTGCTTATTCGGTATTTTTAGAAATTGCAGTTGAAACAGGTTTAATTGGTTTTGTTTGTTTTATTTGGCTGTTAATTGTCACGTTTAATTCTGGTTTCGTGCAGTTACGACGTTTGAGACAGCAACGAAATGTACAAGGTTTGTGGTTAATTGCCGGAATTGTGGCTTTAGTAGGTATGCTCGGTCATGGTTTAGTTGATACTGTATGGTATCGTCCCCAAGTAAATACTTTATGGTGGTTGATGGTTGGTTTAGTTGCCAGCTACTGGAAGCCATTACCCAAAAATCAAGTAAATCCAATAAATACTTCTCCTCAACCAACTGCAAACTGGTAAGCGGTTTAATAGTTACAAAATTGTAGATACGTCTCTCTTAGATACACAAAATTAGAGACGTAAAATTTTACGTCTCTACATCACGATCGTATTTACATCAAAATTTGCTATTCCACTAAATTATGTTCCATTGCAAAACGTACTAATTCTGCTCGGTTACTGGTGCTGGTTTTTCTTAGTAAGCTACTGACATATTTTTCTACAGTTCGCGGACTCAAATAAAGGCGATCGCCAATTTCAGCATTGGAAAGTCCATGAGTCAAAATTTCTAAAACTTCTTGTTCTCTAGTTGTTAGAGATTCATATAATTTATTTTTTCGATCGTCGTTCCAATCTGTTTGACTAATAGAATCCGCATTCTTGAGATTTTCTTGTAAAGATAATTTATATTCAGTTTGAATAATTTGACTTCGTTCTAAAAGATTGTTGATAGCGGCTGCTAATTCTTCAAGCTCAAAAGGCTTAGGTAAATACAAATCGCACCCAGATTGATAACCTAAAATTCTTTCTTGTGTTTGGGTTCTTGCGGTTAACAGAATCACGGGTAACAAGCGAAAATGCAATTGTTGACGCACCTGACGCACTAGTTCGTACCCATTCATTTGCGGCATAATAATATCGGTAACAATTAAATCTGGATGGTGCTTGTTCACCATAACCAAACCTTGTTGACCATCGTTAGCTGCGATTACTTCATAGCCAGATAATTCTAAATAATCGCCGATTGACAGACGAGTACCTAAATCATCATCCACTACTAGGATTTTGGAGGGCATAGACCTTACACCCCTTAAACTTTTTAACTTTAGTTCTTGGCTTGACTGAGTACTATCGATATAAATTACCTCCCATCCAGTACTCCTATATTTCATACTATGACAGCACTACCCAAAGGTCACTTTCCTCAAGACTGAATTTACAAAAAAAATCTTAAATCATCAGTATGATTTTTTTGTTAATGAATATTATTATTGTATAATATTGTCGAATAAAAAATACACGAAAAGGTAAACGTAGCAAGAGCTATATTCATTTTTTACAGTACAGGTCTGTAGTTCTAACTTTAGTTAAATATGTCAGGACTTTAAGATATATTTTATTCTTATTTTTCATATAAGCATAATTTTTCCGGCAATAAAAGTGCAAAAATTAACGTTAACGATAAGATATGCATTTTATTAAGTATTTATGCTCAGTTTGATACCGCACATAAGCTGTAGCAGTCTCTACAAGTATCTAAGATTTAAGTATGAGTCTCATTTGATGTAGTTATCTTTAGAATTACATATAAGATTATTAAGTATAGTTTAGGATATATTTTTTTTAATTTTGTAATTTGTTTATAGGCAATAAAACCGGCTAAATCAAGAAATAATTTAATTTGTTAGTTGAAAGAATTGTTGGAATTTAATCTTTCTCAGGATGCAGGTAATCCTGGAAATAAAATTGAGGAATGAGCCAGAATTTAAGCCAAGAAAAAGCTGCTAAACTTAATAATCCCGTCAGCATCAAAGGTAAACCAATTTTGATTCTAAATGCATCGGGAAGAGTTGCAACAACTGAAATACTGATGGCAAAATACGCCACGAAAAATATTTGCAAGCGCTGGAAATTTTTCAAAGCTTTTCGACAGCTACTGCAATTTTGAGTGTGTTGGGTATAACGGTCGAGTAGTTCTTGACGGTTATCATTTATTGTTAATGTATAATTTTGTGGAACTTCGATTCCAACTTTATCCCAAGGTAGTTTCCCTTGCGAATATTTATCAAACCAGTTACGGAATTCAATGATTAAACGATCTGCCTTAGTTGGTAGTTGGTAAGCTGTTTTCCAAGTTTCTTGCGATTGTCTTTCTTGGAGAAAATGTTCTTGCTGATGCAGAAGGATCATATCACCATCGAGGACTTGATTGCGGATTTTGATATGACTCCACCACCGGGGTATGAAGTTATTCAGATTTGTAGCGAAGTTACGGCTAAATTGAGCGACAATTCTTGATTTACCTGGGTAAGTTGGTATGCAGTAGGTAATAAGTCCGAGTTGCTTGCCTTCTTTACCCACACGGATTGTATACTCCAAACGGCAAGGTGGTTCAAAAGTAATGGTAGTGTTAAACCTTCCTTCTGAATTCGCTTCGATTAAATTAGCTGTTGATTTAATAATTTTTAGAGCTAAGGGTGAAGCTTGTTCGCGATTACCTTGTACTCCATGATGAGTAAAAGGAACATGACTGGGATCTGCAACATTTTCTACAAGAGTTTGCCAATCATATTCTAAATCGCGGACGTAAGAAGACCAAACAAAACCTTTACTCGCATCGACTTGAGGTGAAAGAGGTAGTGGGGTATCGGTAGCTAGTTGTGGTGAATTCGCATCGAGCCAAACCCACAATAAATCATTCTCTTGCCGTACTGGTAACGTAACAGCACAAAGATTTTTTTGATTTTTGCTAAGTAGTTGTGGATTCTCAGCTTGGGGAATGCGGGTACAAATTCCTTCTGCATCAAATTCCCAACCGTGATAGCTGCACATCAAATTACCCGTTTTTTCATCAACCCTTCCCTCGCTCAAAGGTGCGAGACGATGGGGACATTTATCTAAAAACACTCGGTAATCGGATGATTTTGGCTTCCAGATAACTAAGCGAATCCCTAAAACCGTTACTGGAGTAGGTTTTTGGGGGTCGATATCTTCGACGGGAGAAACCGGATACCAATGCTGAAAGAAGTTGAATTCAGATTGCATTTTAGAAAAAGCCAGCGGTACAATAGATATCTACACAAAAAAACACATTATCCCAAAGTTAATCCAGACAACGTTAAAGTTCGTATTTCTTCACTTAATAAGCCTGTGTGAGCATTTGTCTGAGGGCTTTTTATCGTAACCTGATATTTATATCGCCCCTTTTAAAGAAGTTTATAAAGGCTACGATTTATGGCTTATTCCTGGTTTAAAGCATTTCACATTGTCGGTATTGTAGTTTGGTTTGCTGGGTTGTTTTACCTAGTACGTTTGTTTATCTATCATGTAGAAGCCGAGCAAGAAACCGAACCCGCACGCACGATATTGAAAAATCAATATCAAATTATGGAGAAACGTCTCTACAGCATTATTACCACGCCAGGAATGTTGGTAACGGTAGCGATGGCGATTGGTTTGCTTTGGACGGAACCAGAAGTTCTCAAACAACCTTGGTTACACGTTAAACTGGCTTTCGTGGTGTTATTGATTGGCTATCATCATTACTGCAAGCGTTTAATGAAGCAGTTAGCAGCAGGTGAATGCAAATGGGGTAGTCAGCAATTACGCGCTTTGAATGAAGCACCTACGGTAATGTTGGTAGTAATTGTATTATTGGCAGTATTCAAAAATAATCTTCCTACCGATATTACAGCTTGGGGTATTTTTGGGTTGGTAATTGCGATGGCTGCAACAATTCAGCTTTACGCTAAAAAACGTCGTCAAGATAAAGAGAAGTTGTCAGCAGAAATTTCTCAAGTTACCCAGTAGCAAGGTTCAAGAATCAAAAAGTGTGAAGTTCTGTTTCTTTCAAATTTTGAATTATTTATTATTAGCAATCAGTAATTGACCTCAACTGGCTTTTATTACTGATTGTTTTTTTTAAGTAATTTTCCTAGTCCAACCTTGTATTATAAAAGTCTTCCCTTGAATCCAATACTACAGCAAAGTTCTAATGAGCATCCCAATTTTGAATAAATACTTTATCCGACACCCTAGAAGGGTGCGGCTACAAAAACAAAGCCCACCTGCGTGGGCTTGGAAACTCTCATAGCCCACGCAGGTAGGCTTTGTAGTATTAGCCCCAGGCTTATAGCCTGCGGGCTTTTTGCAAAATTGGGATGCTCCCAAGTTCTATTTGTCTTGACTGCGACAAATTTATAAATATTATTTCTTTAACTCCTAATTTTTAATCCCCATCATGAATGCAACTTCCAGCCACAGCCGCAAGCTTGCTCCCATTTTGGTTTTTTTTATCACCTTTTTATTAATTCTCTTTTTATCCCTACCTTGGGTTAGTGCTGAGGAAAAAACTAAGCCAAAGCCGCAACAGTGGCAGATTAACGGCATTGTCGCTGCTTTAGATGACGGCTATGACGAAGTTAAGGGATATGCTTTGGATAAATTAAAGAAATATGACAGCAAAGAGATAAATAAACCCGAAAAGAACAAGATTATTGAGAAAATTGCCAATATCCTCAAGGATGAAAAGGTGAATTCTTACGTTCGTTCTTATGCAGCATATACCTTGGGTAATTTTGGAGAACCGGCAGCCAAATACATCCCCGATATCCTCAACTTCCTCAAAGATGAAAAGCTGAATTCTAACTTTCGTTCTTTTGCAGCACAGGCGTTGGGTAAATTTGGAGAAACCGGCAGCCAAATACATCCCCGATATCGTCAATATCCTCAAGGATGAAAAGGTGGATTCTAACGTTCGTTCTCGTGCAGCACAGGCGTTGGGTAATTTTGGAGAAGCCGCAGCCAAATACATCCCCGATATCGTCACAATCCTCAAGGATGAAAAGGTGGATTCTATCGTTCGTTATGGTGCAGCAGAGGCGTTGGCTAAATTTGGAGAAGCGGCAGCCAAATACATCCCCGATATCCTCAATATCCTCAAGGATGAAAAGGTGGATTCTATCGTTCGTTATGGTGCAGCAGAGGCGTTGGCTAAATTTGGAGAAGCGGCAGCCAAATACATCCCCGATATCCTCAACTTCCTTAAAGATGAAAAGCTGAATTATAACGTTCGTTATGGTGCAGCAGAGGCGTTGGCTAAATTTGGAGAAGCGGCAGCCAAATACATCCCCGATATCCTCAACTTCCTTAAAGATGAAAAGCTGAATTATAACGTTCGTTATGGTGCAGCAGAGGCGTTGGGTAATTTTGGAGAAGCGGCAGCCAAATACATCCCCGATATCCTCAACTTCCTTAAGGATGAAAAGGTGGATGCCAGGGTTCGTTATGGTGCAGCAGAGGCGTTGGGTAATTTTGGACAACCGGCAGCCAAATACATCCCCGATATCCTCAACTTCCTCAAGGATGAAAAGGTGGATGCCAGGGTTCGTTATGGTGCAGCAGAGGCGTTGGGTAATTTTGGACAACCGGCAGCCAAATACATCCCCGATATCCTCAACTTCCTCAAGGATGAAAAGGTGGATGCCAGGGTTCGTTATGGTGCAGCAGAGGCGTTGGGTAATTTTGGACAACCGGCAGCCAAATACATCCCCGATATCCTCAACTTCCTCAAGGATGAAAAGGTGGATGCCAGGGTTCGTTATGGTGCAGCACAGGCGTTGGCTAATTTTGGAGAAGCGGCAGCCAAATACATCCCCGATATCCTCAACATCCTCAAGGATGAAAAGGTGGATTCTAACCTTCGTGGAGATGCAGCAGAGGCGTTGGGTAATTTTGGAGAAGCGGCAGCCAAATACATCCCCGATATCCTCAATTTCCTCAAGGATGAAAAGGTGGATTCTAGCGTTCGTAGAGATGCAGCACAGGCGTTGGGTAATTTTGGAGAAGCGGCAGCCAAATACATCCCCGATATCCTCAATATCCTCAAGGATGAAAAGGTGGATTCTAGCGTTCGTAGAGATGCAGCATACGCGTTGGGTGATTTTGGACAACAACTAAAGTTAGAACAAGTTGTTGTTATCCTGAATAATCTTTACGATCTGAGTCATTCTGAGTTTAAAAAATGGCGCTTCCTTACTTATTTCACAGGTGGGGGTACTGAGGATGTCAAAATCCTACTGACATGGTTGGGTTATCCTCTTCCTCGAACAATTCCCCAGCAATTAAACTACGATGAAGCCAAGAAAACACTCGAAGTATTCTTGAAAGTATGGCAACCCACTGAGGAATTAAGAAGAGTAAGAAACGATTTGGCACAGAAAATAGCAACAGTTGCCAACAACAAAGGTGTGACTTGGAAACTCGAAGATATTACTTTACTGCAAAAGCACTACGATAATTTAAAAAAAATCGGGAATAACCAAGCTTATACCTTACGGGATGTAATTAATAATCTGGAATTTTGGAAGTGGTTTTTCCTTGCCAGTCAAATTCTTCTCGTTCACTTTGCCATTTGGCTCAGCATCATCCTGCTTTATCCCAAATTTACCCAAATTCTCGCACCTTTATTCTGGAATCCCTGGCGAAGAAAAATTCTTGGCTTTGGTTACATCGGCATACTGTTAACTTGTGTTCCTTGGTTGCGTCGTAGATTATTACAACCATTTCAACCTTTGCTACTGGCAGATGCGGGATTGAATAATTTCGTTGAGCAAAGTTATTTTGCGGAGTCTTTTGTTAAAGTTCCGTTGGCAATTAGTCAAAAGATTCAAGCCAGGTTTATAAATAGTCATTGGGAGGGTAACGTAGTGGAGCGTGGTAATCCCAAGATGTTGCGATTGCCACGTTATGCTGTCGCTCCACTCGCAATGACAAATAGATTTTTTGGTAATCCCAGGATGTTGCGATTGCTGCGCTACGCTGTCGCTCCACTCGCAATGACAAATAGATTTTTACGAAGGCGATCGCGAGTCGAGCAAAATACAAATTCCCCAAACAACATCACCTCAGAAATTCAACCAATTACCCAAGCAATACCAACTCTCCAAGGGCAAATTGTTTTAGAGGGGGAATCTGGTTTAGGTAAATCAATGTTTCTCCGTCATTTGGCGAATAATTCCCAGAGCATCTTTGTTTATCTCCCGGCTCAAAAGTGCGACAAAGGGGTTATTGAAGCAATTTGTGCCAAGCTACAGGGACAAATAGAAGATGCCAAATTCCTCAAAAGCCTAATTTACAGTGGAGCCTTAGATATATGCATCGACGGACTCAACGAGGTTACAGCGGATACGCGAGCAAAAATTTCTCAGTTTGCCGAAAGCTATTTGCAGGGCAATATGATTATGACAACTCAGCCCCTGGAGTGGATACCGCCTTCTACAGCAAAGAAATATGAATTGCAGCCGTTAGAGCGCGAGCAAATTCAGCAGTTTTTGCGTTCTCGTCAGCAGTTTTCTAAGATTTCAGGGGATGAAAACCTCTCTCCAAACCTCTCTCCAAACCTCTCTCCTACAAGGAGAGAGGCTTTAAATTCTCCCCCTTCCCTCATAGGGAAGGGGGCTGGGGGGTTAGGTTCCACCTCTGAATACCAACAAGCCTGCTCCCGCTACCTCACCGAAGCTTTCAACGAGCAACAATCTCCAGAAGATTTAGCCGCAACTAAGCGCATTCTTTCCAACCCGATGGATTTAACTTTGGTGGCGCTGATGCTATTACAAGGGCAGCAACCAAATTTATTTCGTCTCCAAGAACAGCAATATCAGCTAATGGCGGCAGAATACCAAAGAGAATGGCAACGAGAATTTCCTTTAAAAAGATTTTCAACCGCAGTTTACCAAATGCGGTTGAATGACGAAACCACCATACCCAACGAGGAATTCCAAGCAGAATTAACCAGCTTAGAAGATGAAAAATATAAGATAGTCATCAGCCGTCAGTGGGAGAGCGATCGAGGAGAAGTCCAGAAAATTTGGTATTTCCGCCACGATAAAATTATGGAATTCTTCCTGGTGCAAAACTTTCGCGGTAAAGGGGAAGCTGTACAAGAAAGAATTATTCAACACATTAATGACCCCAGGTTTCGCGGTGTATATTTATTATTAGCTAATTTACTTGCTTTAGATGATGCTTTAGTATTGCGAGAAAGAATCATCGAATATGCTTCTGAGTGCAAAGATCATACTTTAAGCGATAAATTTATCCAGTTATTACAGTTACGTTTACCGCAAAAGTGGACGCAAGGTGTAAACATCAAATCGGTATTACAACAGCACGAACAAAAAACTAAATATTTAGATTTAGTCGCAAAATTTATAGATCAAGTTGATGCAAAAATAAAACGCGAGCAAGAAGGACATATTACAATTGAATATATTCTCGGCAGTTTGAGTGATTACGCGCCGTTTCCCGTGTTAATAACTGTTGATACGCCAACGGATAAAGATATCATTGAACTGGTAAGACTTTCTCAACAGTTAACAACAGCACTTCCTCAAAAAGCTGGTTTGTTAATCTATAAAATTCCCCCAGATACCACAGCCAGAATGGAAATTGCGAAGGTACGCTTGAGAGACAATTTCTTATTAATTCCCATTCCCATCACATCAGTAGAAACAGCCTTGGCTGATAAACATGAATGTATTGGATTACTGGAAGATTATATTGATAGATATCTCCAACATGCCGATTTCTTTGATGATAGAAACGCCATCAGCGACACCTTATCATTTTTTGGTCGTACAGAAATATTGCAACGTTTAGCAGAAGAATTACTCCGACATCAAGGAGTAGGACTATTTGGATTGCGTAAGTCAGGTAAAACCTCAGTGCTGCTGCAATTGGGCTTTATGTTGCGCGAACATCCAATTATCCATATTGATTTACAAACCTATAGCGGTTCTCGTTATGGTGCAGCTTTATTTAATAAAATTCTCCATAGTCTAGCTACTTTAGAAAGTGAAATTCCACTCCCTCAATTTGTCCCGTTTCCTTTAGATAAACCAGCCACAGAATTAACTGCGGAATTTATACAACGAGTCAATGAATTTGCCCGCATAATTCAAAAAAGTCATCAAAAGAAATTACCCATTCTGTGCTTTCTAGATGAAGTAGAAAGAATTATTCCCACAGCAGAAGACAACCGCGAAAAAGCGGAAGAATTTAATGCTTGTTTTGGAGCGTTGCGGGTATTATCTCAACAACAAAAGGAAATATCACTGCTTGTTGCTGACGTACATCCCGACTGCAACCGAATTAATTCCTGGACACAAACAGGAGTTGCCACAAATCCCGTATTTAGCTTCTTTAAAGAAATCTTTTTACCACCTTTCTCAGAACAAGAAACCCAAGAAATGCTGGTAAATATTGGTAAATTAATGGGCTTAGACTTTGACAGAGCCACACCTCAAAAAATTCACGATCTAAGCGGCGGACATCCCTTTGTTTCTCGCCAAATTGCCCGCTTTCTCACAGATAAAATCAAAGATAAAGATAATCATCCAAAACTTGCTCAAAATGGCAACACCTTAATTGAATGGGCAATGGTAGAAAAATATTTAACAAAAACCTTAACTCAAAAAGGCGAACTCAAAAATTACTTAGAAAAAAGCATTTGGGAAGATTTAGAAAAACGTAATTTCCAAGTTGCTATTTCTGTTCTTCGCATCATTGCTTGTAACGAAACATTCCACCACAGAATCACCCAACCAGCTTTAATTAACCAGCTAAAAAGCCGTTTTACAGCCAACCAGTGCTTAGATGCTTGTAATTGGCTGATAAATGTTGGATTGTTGTATCAAGAGGAAATCGAACATGAGGATTTATACTATATCCGAGTTCCTCTTTTATCACAGTGGATTCAAATGCAGATGACAGATGAGGAAATTGAGCAATGCCGGATTTTGTAGGAGAGCGTCCATTTGATAACTACCGCGTCGCTATTACAGAACCCTCCGACTTCTTCGGGCGCAGTCAATTAATTAATACCATGCTCAAATCCCCCTTTCAGGTGCGGATATTGTTAGGTGGAAGGCGTTTGGGTAAAACCAGTGCTTTACGTGCCGTAGAATGGAATTTACTCAATCCCAACACGAAATATTTACGTCGCGCTTTTCCCGTATTAATTAACCTCCAATTAGAACAACCAAAAGACTTAGACAATCTGCGCTACCTCCTCATTGCCAGACTCCGAGAAGCTATAGAATCTTGGCGAAAAGTCCCCGTTACAGAAATTCGTCAAATGTACCGCGAATTTCTCAGGCAAATTCCAGGGACTGGAAATACTGAAAAATTCTTTGCAGAAAATAGTATTAAATTAAACACTAATAATTCCGACTCCGAAAAGCGTTTAAATAACGATAGCTTTAGAACCGCATTCTTAAAAACTACAGAAGAACTACGCCAGATAAAATTTCAAGGCGTTTGCTTCCTGATTGATGGTGCTGAATACATTGTTCGCCAAAATTGGGCTACTGACGCTTGGTCTTACTTACGCGGCTTAAAAGATACCGATATTGCAATTAAATCAGCATTAGGTTTACTACTCTCCGGCTACCGAGACTTAAAAGAATATCAGCAGCGCGTTGGCTCCCCATTATTAAACATCGCCGAAATCGAATGGTTAGCCACCTTAAGCGACGAAGATACAAAAAAACTGATCTGCGATCGCGCAGAAAAAGAGAATATATCCTTAAGTGAAAATAAAATCGCCGAAATCATCGAATTGTCGGGATGCCATCCTTACCTTACCCAACAATTACTCAACATGAATTTTGACTCCCAGCAACAGGAGTCAAAAGGTAATCTTATCAATAAATTATTACAGCATCACGACAAAGATTTCTCCTCCTGGTGGAATGCGGAACATCTTTCTGGTTGCTTTAGCGAAGACGAGCGCAAAATCTATTCTGCCCTAGTTCAGAAACGCCAAGCCACCCCCCAAGATTTAGCAAATTATACAAACTTCAGCCGAGTCAAAACATCAGAAGCTTTAGAAGTTATAGCTGGTACTGGTGTAATCCGCTCATCGGATGACGAATACTATATATTAGGCTCTTGCTTATTTAAGAAATGGGTTAAAGATTTAATTTCTACCGTAGATAATTCAAACCCCAAAAATCAAGAATTATTGGCAAATCAAAGTCCAATGAATTATCAAGATTTTCAAATATTAGTCAGCAACAACAAAAATATTCGCGCTTCCTCAGAGCAAGGTGAAGTAACAAGCGCATTATTACTAGATACAAATAAAATCAATCTGACATTAAAACTTATTGAGCAGAATCAAACAGATACCGAATTGCTCAAAGCACTAGGCAACGAACTTTACCAAGCCCTTTTTCCCAATCAAATCAACGCTCGATTTCATGCAACAATGGCTGGGGCACAAGCGAATCAAGACAACGTGCGCCTACGCTTAGTGTTTGAATCTCCAGAATTAGCTTCCTTACCCTGGGAATTTCTCTACGACAAAGAAACCAACACCTTTCTAGGAAACAACATTCAAACAGTACTCTCTCGCTACATTGATATCCCCCTAAAACCTCGCGAAATCAAAACCGCTACCTTACCCCTAAAAATCTTGCTAGTTATATCCAGCCCTAGCAACTTAGCTAATTTAGACACGAGTAGCGAAGAAAATCTCATCCGCGAAGCACTAGCACAACAGATACAAGCTGGTGAAATTGAATTAGATGTATTACGAGAAGCTAGCATCCGTAATATCAATCAAAAACTGGATGAAAAATCTTATAATATCTTTCATTTTATCGGTCATGGTGTCTTTGAAAATAATAAAGGCTCTATTGCTCTCATAGATAACCTTGGTAAATCCAAATTGGTAGATGATGAGAGTTTCGCCAACTTTTTTTTAGGCAATAACAATATAAGCTTAGTCGTACTAAATTCCTGTCAGGGAGCAAAACTATCTTCTCATCAAGTTATGAGGGGAAACAGCACCTAATTTAGTACGCCGTGGAATACCCGCAGTAGTAGCCATGCAATACAATATCTTAGACAGCAGTGCCAAACTTTTTGCTTCGGAATTCTACCGTAAATTAGCAATAGGCTTGCCCGTAGATGCAGCGATTCAAAAAACCCGCAATGCCATTTCGATGGAAATCGGACTTAATCAGCGCGACTTTGCCACACCAGTACTTTATATGCGAGCCAAAGATGGAATCATCTTGAGTGGATTATCTTGAATCACGTCGCTTTGATTTTAATAATGCCGGTATGGAAAAATAGAATCTCATGGCGATCGCCCTTAATACACCCTTTTCTTAGTCGGTAATTTTATTATCTAATAATAACCTATAAGGGCAGGCATCAATTACAATTTGTTTAAGTTTTGGTGCAGCTTGACGAATATGTTTATTGACTAAATTAACTGGTTATGGATAGTCAGACATTCTTTAACAATAGAATTGCCGTACTCGCTACTATGCATAAAAAGGAGAGGGTTATTGCTCCCCTTTTTGATCGAGAATTAAGTATTAAAGTAACGGTACCGCAATTAGATACCGATAAATTTGGTTCTTTTACAAGGGAAATAGAGCGCTCCGGCAGTCAAATAGAAGCTGCAAGATTGAAAGCACAGCAAGCACTTTCATTAACTGGTGAAAGTTTGGGAGTTGCCAGCGAAGGAAGTTTTGCTCCTCACCCTTCTTTACCTTATATTCCTTGCAATCGAGAAATTGTAATTCTTATAGATAAAGAAAATGATTTAGAAATTATTGGAGAAGAGTTATCGACAGATACCAATCACAGTCATTTAAAAGTCAGCGATATACAGCAAGCTATCGATTTTGCTGAAAAAGTCGGTTTTCCCGAACATGGTTTGGTTGTGATGCTGAACGATTATCCTGAAAATAGCGACGAGATAATCAAAGGAATCAATACACAAGAAACATTGATTGCAGCAGTAAATAATAGTTTGACAAAATCGCCAAATCGTAAAGTACATCTCGAAACTGATATGCGAGCGATGTACAATCCAACACGGATGAAAAATATAGAAAAAGCAACTTACAATCTGATAGCAAAAATCAATTGTCTTTGTCCGAAATGTTCAACACCCGGTTTTGATATTATTCAACGAATTCCGGGATTACCTTGTGAATGGTGTAGCGCTCCAACTAGCTTAACTAGCTCTGCAATATATAAATGCCAAAAATGTAATTTTAGGAAAGAACAATTATTCCCTGACGGTAAACAGTTTGCTAACCCCGCTCAATGTATGTATTGCAATCCTTGAGCTATAAAATTTTAGATTTTAGATTAGATTACGAAAGTTAAATCGAAAATACGCAATAAAATCAACAATGATGAGTAGCTTTTATCGCTTCACATAATAAAAAACTCTCTAACCGTTTGCAAGGAAAGAGAGCTTATAGTGTGTGGTGTGAGGAATGTTGTTGTATGCTGTCTATAACCAATTATACTTATCAAGTATGAAGTATATGTTACCAAAATATAAAATTTATATGTAGATTAACTCTGATGGGAGAAAAATAAAATTAAAGCATTTTTTCTCGAAATTGTTTAGCGCGATCGCACTTTGGACTTCCGAAGAAATCCTTTGGTGAAGCGTCTTCTGCTAAACATCGGTTATCAAGACATATGATTCGACTTGTGACTTCCCTTAAAAAACCCATTTCCTGAGTAACTATCGCGTTGCTTTTGCCCTCCCGAAAGTTTTGCCGGATAAACATCTGCTTTTTCTGCTAAACCGACTTTTTCAAGTAATTCAGGGGAGTAAATAAAGAGGATTATATTAATTATCGTGAAGCTGTTGGTAAATGTCTATATATAATCTTGTCCACATCACAAGATTGTATTAAATAAGTAAATACAAAAAAAAGCCCGCTGGTGCGGGCTTCACTAACACAACCCCACATTTCAAGCTGCGGGCAATCAACAAATCAACTAATTCCCAGCCCCAGTCGGCATTCCTAAAATATCCTCAATCTTCGGCATATCTTCCAACGCAATCACCCTACCTTCATCCTCAAAACCTTGAATTTGGTCAAAGTTCAAATATTTGTACAAATCATCAGCAAAAGGATGAATTTTCTTCGCCACAATATCCATATACTCTTGCACGGAAGGCAGTTTTCCTAACAATCCACAAACGGCTGCTAACTCTGCCGAACCAAGGTAAACTTGCGCTCCTTTACCCATACGATTGTTAAAGTTTCTTGTAGATGTTGAAAACACCGTAGCGCCATCTTCTACTCTTGCTTGATTCCCCATACATAGGCTACAACCTGGCATTTCTGTTCTTGCATTTGCGCCGTCAAATACTTCGTAAATACCTTCTTCTTTCAGTTGCTTTTCATCCATGCGGGTAGGGGGACAAATCCACAATTGAGTAGTAACTTTTCCGGCATTTTCTAATACTTTGGAAGCTGCTCTATAGTGTCCAATATTGGTCATACAGGAACCAATAAATACTTCGTCAACTTTATTACCGACTACTTCCGATAGTAATTTTACGTTATCGGGATCGTTGGGTGCTGCTACTATTGGTTCTTTAATTTCGTTCAAATCAATTTCGATTACTTCTGCATATTCGGCATTTTCATCACCTGACATTAATTCGGGATTTGCTAACCATTCTTCCATTTTGGCTACTCGACGCAATATTGTACGAGCGTCTTGATAACCACGGGCTGCCATATTTTTCAACAAAGCGACGTTGGAACGCAGATATTCGGCAACTGTTGATTCGCTTAATTTAATCGTACAGCCAGCACAGGAACGTTCGGCGCTGGCATCTGTTAATTCAAACGCTTGCTCTACTTTCAAATCTGGTAAGCCTTCGATTTCCATGATTCTTCCAGCGAAGACGTTTTTCTTGTTTTTCTTCTCTACTGTCAGCAAACCTTGTTGAATTGCGACGTAGGGAATTGCGTTAACAACGTCTCGTAAAGTAACACCGGGTTGCAATTCACCTTTAAATCTTACCAAAACCGATTCGGGCATATCCAAAGGCATTACACCCAAAGCTGCGGCAAATGCTACTAAACCGGAACCTGCGGGGAAGGATATTCCCAAGGGGAAACGAGTATGGGAGTCACCACCAGTTCCCACGGTATCTGGTAAAAGCATTCGGTTTAACCACGAGTGAATAATACCATCACCGGGACGCAAAGCCACACCGCCACGTTGAGCGAAAAAGTCTGGTAATTGTTTGTGAGTTTCTACGTCAACGGGTTTGGGATAAGCTGCGGTGTGACAGAAGCTTTGCATTACCAAGTCAGCGGAAAAGCCCAGACAAGCAAGTTCTTTTAATTCGTCGCGAGTCATCGGTCCGGTGGTATCCTGAGAACCAACGGTAGTCATCAGCGGCTCGCAAGACATACCGGGGAGTACTCCTGGTAATCCGCAGGCTTTCCCGACCATTTTCTGCGCTAAGGTAAAGCCTTTTCCGCTATCTTGAGGTGCTTGGGGACGAATAAATAAGGTACTGGGTTCTAAATTTAAAGCTTCGCGGATTTTATCAGTAAGCGCACGTCCGATAAGTAACGGAATTCTGCCACCAGCGCGTACTTCATCAAAAATAGTTTCGGGTTTTAGCTTAAATGTGGAAATAACTTCGCCGTCTTCGTTGGTAATTTCCCCTTTGTAGGGATGAATCGTAATTACCATACCCGTTTCCATCTTGCTGACATCGCACTCGATGGGTAAAGCACCCGCATCTTCGGCAGTGTTGAAGAATATTGGCGCGATACTGCTGCCTAAAATATATCCTCCCGCACGCTTATTTGGTACGTAAGGAATATCCTCTCCCAAATGCCACAATACCGAATTAATCGCCGATTTGCGCGATGAGCCAGTTCCGACTACATCCCCAACATATGCCACGGGATGCCCTTTTTCTTTCAACTTCGCAATAGTTTCTAAGCCATCGGGCATGGAACTTTCCAACATTGCCAAAGCGTGAAGGGGAATATCTGGGCGCGTGGTAGCGTGGGTTGCGGGTGATAAGTCGTCAGTATTGGTTTCACCGGGAACTTTGAAAACAGTAACGGCGATCGATTCGGGTACTTCCGGACGAATTGTAAACCATTCCGCTTCCGCCCAAGAATCTACCACTCGTTTGGCGAAGGGGTTAGTTTCAGCAAGTTCTAAAATATCGTGAAAGGCATCGTAAACCAACACCGTTTTACTCAAAGCCGTTACTGCGTGGGCTGCAATGGGTTCCTTTCCTTCACCACCCATAACCAAAGGAGTTTCGGAAGAGTCGGATACCGATACAGTCGCAGTTTGTAACAGTTCAATCAAAGACTGAACGTTGTAACCACCCACCATAGTACCCAGTAACTGTACTGCTTCGATAGGTGAAATCAAAGGGCACTCTATTTCTTCTTTAGCAATCCCGGTAAGAAATCCAGCCTTTACATAAGCTGCCGGATCTACTCCGGGGGAAACTCGATCTCGCAGCAAATGCAGTAAAAATTCTGCTTCACCTTCTGGTGGATTTTTCAGTAATTCACACAGTTCAGAGGTTTGCTTTGCATCTAATGGTAAGGGAGGAATCCCTAATGCAGTTCTTTCTTTAGCGCGATCGCGATATGATTCAAGCATTTTCATCTCCACGAATACAATTTAAAACTTATAATTGAATGTTTATTGTTCGATCTACTTTTTAGAGTAACTTTTATTGAAAAGTCTTCGATTCTCCCACAGATAGAGTTGTCAGTATTTATCGTAATTATCTTGTTTTATGCGATACAAATTATCTTGTAAATCACTTCCGAAAATAGTTTTTGCGAAGCAGTTACTATTATCAATCAAAAGCATTGTTCGGTTTGCATTTACAAACAATATTTTTCATGTGTAGATAGCCACTTTTGTTTTTGCGAAATCAAATTATGATATTCTGACAATTAGCATTGTAAGCAAACTTACTTATACAGCCGTTTTATAATTCTTATTATTATCACTCTACAGGCAATGGTGGCAAATTTATCTAATTGAAAATAATTCTTATATATTGCTTAATGGTTGAATTTTATCGTTATTAATAATATAAAATATTCAGTATTATACGGACGCATACCATATATTGTATATGACTACAACTTATACTGTTGAATTCATCCATCAGGGTAAAACACACACTTTACAGGTACCCGAAGACAAAACTATTCTATCTGTTGCTGAGGAGGCGGGTTTAGAATTACCTTCTTCATGTAATGCTGGTGTTTGTACTACCTGTGCCGGTAAAATCACTAATGGTGGTAGCGTAGATCAAAGCGAGGGCATGGGAGTTAGTCCAGATTTACAGGAGCAAGGTTTTGCGCTGCTTTGCGTTTCCTATCCTCGTTCCGATTTGAAGATTGAAACCGAGCAGGAAGATACTGTCTATCAAAATCAGTTTGGTAAAGATTAATTATTACTTTTAGTTTAGCGATCGACTGTTATTGAATGGCAGTCGATTGTTATGGGTTTTATAAAAAAGGGAACAGGGAACAGTAAGTAGGGGAAAAGAATAAATAATGATTACTGATTTTATTAGCTTAGAAATTGATTTACAAAAAGATATAGCTGAGTTACAAAAGTCTGTAGAATTTGAATTACAAAAATATGGTAAACCTTTACGTTGGGCTATTACTGCTGTGGATTCTGAGAAAGGAAAAGTGACTTTAGAAGCGGTTGTGACGATAGAAGAAAGTTAACTATAAGAAATAAATAACTTGTTCTCATCCTTTTTAAATTTATTATTTCATTTTTTATATTATTCAAGGAATAGGTTATATGGCTTACAGCGATTTAACGTTAAGTAAGTTTAAAAATAATTTTGATATTCATATACACGAAGTTGCCGATTTATTTGCAAATGTTGAACCTTTAGAAGCTAGCGATAAATTAAAAAGCGATTTAAAAGAAACTGCCGAACTCGCTTTAGCAATTAATACCGAGAAAGCACGTTCGGAAATGATTATTCTGCCTATTTTGCTAGAAATTAGACGTAGAACTAATTATCAGATAAGTTTATTTTCCGGTACGAATTTTGATGTTGATATAGAGAAAGGTTTAAATGGGTATTGCGATTTTATTATTAGTCGTTCAAAAGAACAATTGCTTATTAATGCACCTGTTTTAATTATTATTGAAGCTAAAAATGAAAATATTAAAAACGGATTGGGACAATGTGCGGGAGCAATGCTAGCAGCACAGATATTTAATCAGCAGCAAAATAATGATATTAAAACTATTTATGGAGCGGTAACTACAGGAGATATTTGGAAGTTCATTAAATTAGAAGGAAGTAATTTGTTTATTGATTTGAATAATTATTATATTAAGGAGATTACGAATATATTAGGAATATTATATCAGACTGTATGAATAAGATAAAAAACCTTACTAAACGCGGAGAGCGCAGAGGGAAGAGATAAAGAGAGATAGATAATTAAGAGAAAAATATCTTTAATTATTTAGTTTAACCATAGCAACATAGCATTGCTCGCTCCCATTTTGTTAATTATTAATAAGCCAAATGATTAGATAATTGATAATTGTTCATTGATAACTGAATTAATGCGTCCATATACCGCTATCTTAATTATTCCCACGGGAGTTGGAGCAGCCATCGGAGGTTATGCAGGTGATGCATTACCCGTTGCTAAAGCTATGGCTGAGGTTTGCGATGTTTTGATTACTCATCCTAATGTCCTCAATGGTGCAACTTTGTACTGGAATCTACCGAATGCTTTATATGTAGAAGGTTTTGGTATTGACAAATTTGCTGAAGGGTGTTGGGGTTTACAGCCGGTACATCAAAATAAAATTGGTTTGATTTTTGATCGAGGAATTGAACCAGATTTACGTTTAAGAAATATTCAAGCAGCAGATGCAGCTAGAGCAACGCTGGGATTAAATTTAACAGATTATGTAGTTACCGATGCTCCGTTAAACGTCGAATTACGCTCTGCCGCATCTGGTGCCAGTTGGGGCACTATAGGCAATCCAGATAGTTTATTAAGGGCTGCGGAAAAGTTGATAAATAAAGCAGGTGCTAACGCGATCGCAGTTGTTGCTCGTTTCCCCGATAACCTTGATGAAGAAGCAGAGCAAAACTACCGTGAAGGTAATGGAGTAGACTTAATTGCTGGTGCGGAAGCGGTAATCAGCCATTTGATAGTGCGAGAATTTGAGATTCCCTGCGCTCATTCTCCAACATTTTCTCCACCACCTTTAGATGCAAATTTATCACCACGCTCTGCTGCGGAAGAATTGGGTTATACTTTTTTACCAAGTGTACTTGTGGGGTTAAGTCGCGCACCCCAATTTGTTAGTAGGGAATCCAATCAATTCCCTCACAACAGCGATATATGGGTGAATCAAGTTGATGCAGTGGTAGTGCCACGCAATGCTTGCGGTAGCAGTGCTTTACTGAGTTTGAGTCAAAGAAACACTCAGATAATTACTGTAGAGGAAAATCAAACTCAGATGCAAGTTCCTCCTCAACCCTTGGGAATGAAAACAATATCGGCAAGCTCTTATCTCGAAGCAATAGGAATATTAGCGGCTGATAAAGCAGGAGTTAACCCATCTGTTTTAAGTTCTACAATATTTTCTTTACAGGCGTTAGTTTAGATGTTAATTGTTTAGTTGTGAAGCTGCGCTTAGACATAGTAAAGTCAATCCAAAATCCAAAATCTAAAATCCAAAATTGAATGACGCAACAGCAAAAGCACGAGCCAGAAATTCCATACCTGACACGTACCCAAGTGCTGATGGCAATGGGAATGACAGCTATTATTTTATGGATAATTGCCAAACTTTGGTTACAAGTTGGTGACTTTTCTTTGATGTCTTGGCGTTGGCATCAACAAGAATTATTGATAGGAGTTGCTTTAGGTTTAACTATTACCGGCTTGAGTAGTTTGGCTTATCACTTTTTGCCTTTGTACCGTAAAAGCGCCAACTATTATTTGCAAATTGTATTAAAACCTTTAGCATTACCCGATCTAATTTGGTTGGGGTTGTTACCTGGTTTGAGTGAAGAATTACTGTTTCGGGGAGTTATGCTTCCGGCTTTGGGTTTTAATCATTTAGCCGTCATCGTATCAAGTATTTGCTTTGGTGTTTTACATCTTAGCGGTTCTGGGCAATGGGCTTATGTGGTTTGGGCAACTATTATTGGAGTAATTTTAGGATATAGTGCTTTACTGAGCGGTAATTTATTAGTTCCGATAGTTGCTCATGTTGTGACTAATTTAGTTTCTAGCTTTTTTTGGAAAATACAGCAGTCTAATAAATAATTTTGCATTTTAGATTTTGCGGAAAGTTAGGGGTGTAAATTTTTTCCCCGTTCACCGTAAGATGCGGCTTAGTTTGTTCGTACTGCGAGAAACGTCTGCACGCAACTTCTCTTCCCCAAACTTTCCAAGACAGATTTAGGATTGAACTGCTATTCCAACTTTGGTGACAATAAAAATCTGAAATATATTTATCAATAATCTCCTTGCCTTTTCTTTAAAGAAGAGTTTAATCAAAATATAAAATTAAATAAGTTAGACAAACTAAGAATAATCTGGAGATGCTAGATATGAACAAACCCGGTTTTTCAAAAAACCGGGTTTCTAAGCATCTAAAATTTTTACAAATGATTTAGAATTAAATATTTAAGCTGCTATATCGCTCCTAGCAAAATTATCGTCTGAATTCTCTCTTAATAGTTGCTTAATTTTGGGAGATTGTCTGTTACGGAATTTTTCAGGGAAACTAAGCTCTATAGCAACTTTTCCGCGTTCTTCTTCAACTAGATTGATTTCAGCAACAAATCTTGTGGGTGAAGTATTTTCGTCTTTTTGACTCAACAGTAAACCAACTAGCGGTTTCATTGCTTGCATTTTTTCTAAATCTTGCTTTCCAAGCAATCTACTATCACTTGATATTGCCTTTTTACTATCTAGTTCCAAACGTAAACCCGTTATTCCTAATTCGGTAGTAACTCCACTAAAGAAATGACCATCCCAATATATTTGAGCGCTGGTATTTACCTGCCTGCGTATTTTTTTGCTTTTAGTTGGCTTGAGTTCGCGTAGAGAACGGGTAATGCTGGTGGCTAAGAAACCCAGAGAAGCAATTGGTTTATCCGCGTCTTCTCGGTTTTGTGAATACCATTCTTTGACATCGGAATACATAACCAGAGATAAATCATCCATCTGGGTACGATTGAGATTTATAAAATCTACTGCTAAATGAGTTTCTGTTTCATTGAGAGGAGTAGCTCGTACAACTTTTGCATTGATCGCAACGCGAGCGTCAAAATCTCCCATCACCTCAATCTGTACTTCATCTGGTAAATTTGACCACGATTCTAAGGATATCAAAGCACCAGTTTCGGAAATGTTAACTGTTTCTCCCATGATGGTTTGATCGTCGCTGGAAATGACCGCAGGAAGTTGTCTTTGCAAACGGTGAGCGGTACGAATTTGTGGTTGTTCAAATCCTACAAGTAAAGCTGCTGATAACAAAATCAAGTTAAAGCCAGACCATAAGGTGTTAACTAATACTGCTTCTGTATCTTCTGGTCTTAGTAATAACCAATAAGGAACTGCTAGCAAAGAACTGACTACTAGCAACGTTACTATTATTAAACCCCGCATCGATCTCCAGTCAAAGGTACGTTTAGCAATGTTTATCCCTTTATCGGTAACGTTAAAGGAACCCATTCTGGGGTTAATCAGCGCTAATAATGTTACCCAACCTGCCTGGAAAGACATTACGAATTCAAAAATTTCGTTCCAGAAGGAAAATCGGACGTGTTTGTAAATAATATGGTTGGTAGCGAGGGAAAGAAGAATATGAGGTAAAGCATATGCTAAAGTTTCTAAACCCAAACCTTGGATGGGGTTAATCCCGAATAATAAGAACAAGGTGGGAATGATTGCGTATATTAATCTGGGGAAACCATATAAAAAGTGGGAAGTCGCACTTAAGTAACAAATTCGTTGAGCAAAATTTAGATTTAACTTGGTATTAAAGAGTGGGTTTTCCAGTCTGAGAATCTGTGCCATTCCCCTAGCCCAGCGTACTTGCTGACCGACATAAGCTGAAAAGGTATCTGGTGCTAACCCCGCGACCATGATTTTGTCGTAGTAAACGGATTTATAACCTTTTGAGTGTAAACGTAATGCTGTATGACAATCTTCCGTTACCGTTTCAACCGCAATCCCTCCAACTTCTAAAGCATGGGTTTTACGAATAACTGCCGCTGAACCGCAGAAAAATGATGCGTTCCAAAAATCATTTCCTTTTTGCAGTACTTTGTAAAACAGTTCGTTACCTACAGGGATTTTTCCGTCGGTAAGTAAGTTGCGCTCGAAGGGATCGGGGTTATAAAACCAGTGGGGTGTTTGTACAAAGGAGACTTTGGGGTCGTAAAAGAAACCGACTGTATGTAGAAGAAATTGCCGAGATGGAACGTGGTCGCAGTCTAAAATTAGGACTAAATCGCCGTCAGTTTTATGAAAAGCAGTGTTGATGTTACCAGCTTTCGCATGGTCGTTGGTATCTCGCCCCATATGGATGCAGCCGAGTTCTTCGCACATTTGCTGCAATTCTTCTCGTCTGATGCGGAAAATTTCTCTTTTTGGATCGTCTTCTTTGTACTTTTCAGGACGACCATCATCGAGAACGTAAACCTTCTTTTTACCAGGAGCATAATCGCAAGTTAAAGCTGCTAATGCTGTTTTACGAACAATCTCAACATCTTCGTTGTAGGTAGGAATATAAATATCAACATTAAACCATTCATCTTGAGGAATGGTAGAAATATCAATGGGTTGACGTTCTTTAATTTTTAAAGTTTGAAAGTACGCTAATACTAAGCTGAAAATTGCATATAATTCGGCCCCTAGCAGTGTCAAACAAGCAATACTATTTATCCATCCATCAAAGTTGAGCGTGTAGCTAAGACGGTAATATAAATACCGCATTGTTGTTACCAGACTCAGCCACACCATAAACAGGTGATAATATTGCCCAACTTCTGTAGAAGATTCCTGTTCTTCTGCCCCTAAGACTAGCTGACCTAGTAATACCAGAAAAACAGCGATGGCTCCTTGCTGCCAAACTTCTAATGGTGTAACAATCAATGGTATTGATAATACTAATAGCAGTAAAATTAACCATTTAAAATGTTTTATTCCTACTTTTTCTAACGTTTTATCAAAAAAGCTGGGTGTTAGGTCAATCAACCATCTGCTTAAGTTAAAGCGCTGACCTTTTCTTCGCGACTTTTTTACTGAGGAGGGCATGGCAGTTTTTAAATTTTTTTTATTAAAGGTGATGGGATTTTGGAAAAGTAGTGAGTAGGGAGTAGGGAGTAGGGAGTAGGGAGTTAATTATTCTTCTCCTAATTACCCATTTCCCATTCCCTATCATTCTTATCTTCTGTTAGCAGTAGAAATCCGCTTCAAATAAAGCTGAACAATTCCGTAGAGAATCAAAGATAAACCAACAATTCCCGCAGGTACTAACAGCCAGTTTTCCTGTAGCATCCGCGTCATTTTGCTCAGAGGATTGGTATCTTCGATGCGACGAGTTGAAGGAGCATTGTCAAAAAATGCTAGTTGATAGCCGTCTTGGTCGTAAGCTGCGGGATTTTTCTTGTCACTGCTAATTAATACCGTATCCTTCTTAAGTTGGAAGAACCAGGGGTCTTTACTTAATACCTGCTGTACTCTTTCTAACCCAGTATCCGTCTGAGCAGTTAAAGCTAAGACAACGCGATCGCCATTCCAAGGAGAAAGTATTTGTTTAATCATTCCTTGTTTGTCTTGGGGTACTGTAACGCTTGCTTGTGCCGAACCGCGCCCGAATGATTCACCTAAGTTAAAACCTGGAGATTTGAATACGTCTGGTAGTGGAAAATTATCTCGCGTCCCAATTCCTACTAAGTGTTCCTTTTTACGTACTTCTGGGGGTAATGTGCTTGAAGTATAGACATCTAGTTTGACTGCATCTGCACGGCTTAATCTTCCCAAACGTTCGCTAAAAGCCAGCATTGTTAATACGTCTGTACTGCTAGGCTCTTGTGGAAGTACAATTGCTGTTTCAGATAAATCTTGAGGTGCAGCAAAGGGGAATCCATACTGCATTAATTGAAGATTAGGTAGCTGTACGGAGTTTTCCCGTTTCAAATCAAAATTGGTATCAGAATGAACGGTACCTGTAAGCTGTTGGTCTGGGGGACTGATACAGTTTGTTTTATCAAAGGGTTCTTTGGGATTCATCCGGAAGAATACCTGAAGCTTAGAATCAGGCTTAACCAGTTTGGCCGGTAAATCTACTTTGAGATTTTTCCGCATTTCTCCTTCGTCTGAATCTAGACGCGCTCCACCAATAAATACTCCATCTAGCAAGACTTCTACAGCAGAGGTTCTGGGGTTCATCTGCGGCCCGTAGCTGTAAACCAGGTTCATCGAGCTACCGCGTACAAATCTGTCATCTGGTAATGCACGGAAGTCTATTTCGATTGGCGGGGCAGCAGAACCACGGACGCTAACATCTCTAAAGGCATCACCGTTAACTTGAGTTTTAATCTCGCTTAACTGAAAGTTACTAGATTCAGGTAAATAACGCGGCCATTCCCTCTTCGGTGGTGTGGTAGCTTCTTCTAATTTATTGACTAAAACAACTTGACCAGTGCCTATCTTCTGGGAAGAAGGCTGTGATAATAACCTGGCAGCTTTCGCTACTCCTGTTGCACCATTTCCAGTGGCAACTAAGACGGGGACTTTACCTTTTTTAGTAGTGGTTAGGATTAAGACTCCCGTATCCTCTGGTATTGCCTGCTGATTGGCATCTAAAATTTGAGAATTTACAATTTTGCGAGGTAAATCCAAATCGGCTAGGGCTGGTTGTTCGGCAGGAGTACCGATAATGACTAATCTTTGATTGGCAGACAGATCTGAGATATCGGAGATTAAATCTGTCTCTATCGGACGAAAGTCTGCTTGTCTACCTAATGAAGCCTGTAAGCGGGCTGCTCCTTCGAGCCAAGATTGACTGGTGTTTTGAGGCTTTAAGTAAACGATGCGGTTGGTGTCTAAATTGAGGTTATCAAAGAAAGGATAAGGATAATTACTGAAGTTGAGCGGAATTTCTTTGCTGCTGTAGTTAAATATTAATTTTGAGTCTGGTAGAATCTCTGTCCATAAAGTTGGATCGCCCGGATCGCTACATCCCTCTGAATTATTCTGCTGCGCTACAATCTTAAGTTCGTTATATTCTTGTAGCAGCTTTGGAGGAATGTTTAAAAGTACTCGACCGACTTGGGATTGTTTGCGATTTAGAGGAATGCTACCTACAGCCCTATCGTTGACTAATACTGTTAAGTTAGAGCGATTCGCGTACAGTGCTGGCGAATGTTGAAAGTGAATCTCGGCTTTTACGGTACCTACATCCCAGCCACGAGGACGAGTAAAAGCCAAACGTCCTTCAGAATAGACTCCTCGCAAACGCATCCGATTACCAACTATCGGACTGCGATTAAATTCTAAAATGTATTTTTCGTCGTATTTTATTGAGGTAGATTTTGAATTCTTAGCTGCTCGTGCTAATAAAATTCCTTCAGAGCTTGGTAATTGATTTTGACTAACTGCTTGTGCAGCGGGTAAAGCTGATAACAAACAAAAAGATATCAGAAATGCTTTATTAAGCGTCTTAAACTTAAATAGATGCTTCATAACACAGTTTTTTAAATTATTAGGTAAATTGAGTATGTTTTTGGTTTAAAAATGTTTATTTGATTGCGGTAAATACTTGAACTAAGTATTATCTTGATTACTTAAGTATTGCTGTCAACATTTTATTCGCTTTCCAGAGAAAAGCGCCATAACTTCTTAATTACTTTGCAAAAGTTCTGGAGGAATTGCTGATGGAGATAGCAACCCTAACCACGCTAGATTCTGAGTGTAATAAGCTTCGTTATCATCCCAAACTTCCTGCTGGTATTGAGGTAGCAGTTTTTTCTCTAGTAATTCCTGAGCCAATTCTGGCTGTATCAGCTTAGTTGCTGCATAGAGCATGGCATATTGAGATGTGGCTTCGTAATTTACCAAAGCTTTACCTTCAAGGTTTATCCTCGCTGGTATACTCGATTGTTCTCGCCACAATTTGAGCGGATGCTGAATGGATGTTTCCAGATAGCTTCGCGCCCGAGATGAATTAAACCAGCTTGCATCTAATGCTATTCGCCACCAAACTCGATATGCATCAAAGCTGTATACGCTTTTGATCGGACTATCAGCAGGTAAAGGTTGGTATTTTCCCGTTTCTGCATCCAGAGCAACCCAGTCACTAGGTAAATTTACAGCACTCAGTTGTGTGGAATCTTCCAAGACTTCATAGCTGGTATCTACCAAACTCAACCAATCTCGTTCGGGGTCAACTTGAGCAAATAAGCGAAAAGCGTAGGGAGCGAAGTAGGAAGGGTTGAGAATAATCGATGAATCTTTTACGAATGCAGCCGTAGGACCCGGTAGCAAATAGCGTTTGTTTTCAGATCCAACTACAGTTGAATACTTCCACAAATCTTGCAGTTTAGTTTTTGCGATTTTGAGGTATTCCGGACGATTCCAGCGCCTTGATGCCAATATCAAAGCAGTAATAGCATCTATATCCCCATCGCTAGCAAAGTTTTTGTCTATAGCACCCCAACTACCATCAGATGTACGTCCCCACTTCCAAGCCCATAAATTATCTATGGGTTTGCCATTTTCTAATCTTCGTAAGTTATTTTCTCCCCAATTTAAAGTTAGAGCAAAGGTTGCAGAGTCATCGATCAGCACTGCTCGTAACATTGCATAGGCTTGACCTTCACTGGTCGAACGGTCGCTAGCTTCATAATCAATGACTCTTCCATCTCTCTGGATAAACCGACGACGATAACTATCCCAGCTTTCCATCAATAACTCTCTATTGGGAGTTGATGCAGGAAGAGTTGATGAAAATTGAACGTTATTATCATCAATAGCTGATGACTTGGGTGGTGATTCCAAAGATTGATTTGTGGGTTGTTCGATATTAGTTGCCGAATAACCCCCTTTACAGCCGCATAAAGTAATTAAGCTCAATATAGCCACTACTTTTGGAAGATAGTTCATCTTAAGAACCGCCTGTATTAATTGTTCCTAGTTATTTAAAATTTCTCAAAATGATATTTGAGAAACTTCTTGTATTACTATTCCCTTTAAGGGTGGGTGTAATTACTAAGAAATTTTTTCTTCATCAAAAATTTGTTTCTAGATTAATTTTTGCCCCGACGTTCGTAACTTTCCCAAGGTGGTTGAAAACCACGTCGTTGTAGAAAGTCTTCTTGTATCTGCTGCATCTGGTTTGCAATCTCGGGGTCTTTTTCACCACTGGCAATTTGCTCAATTTGCAGTTGTTCTAAGGCTTTCATTGCTGCTAAAGGTCGGTCAAAAATAGTATTCAACCCAGCCAGAGCGCGACGTGCTTCTGTATCTTGCGGGTTTTGTTCCAGCACTGCGGAATAAATTTGCTCTGCGGATTCAAATCGTCTTTGTTCAAAACGAATTCCTCCTAAAGCAGCCAAAGCGTCTACATCATCTGGTTCTTCTTTGAGAATATTTTCATAAGCTTCACCAGCCATTTTTAAATCGCCAATAGCTTTAGCTAATAATGCTACTCTCTGTTGTGAACTAGCATTATTTGGAGCATTGGCAATCAACTGCTTCATTCGCAAACGTGCTTCTGCTGGATTCCTTTGCGCTATAGTTTCCAGCAAACGCTGCTGCAATCTAATGCTACTAGGGTCTACTTCAACTAAGTAATTATACAGAGCTTCGCGATTGGGGTCGGTAGGTAATTGTGTTACCAGGCTATATAGTTCTGGTGGAGTATTGGTTGCTTTTTGAGTTGCTAACCAATTATCTAGAACGGATTCTGCTTCCGGTTTGGAAATACGTTTGGCTTGATACGCAACGCTGGTACGTCCCAATTGAGCGGTAATATCTTGAGGATTGCGTTTTATAACTTGCTCGTATACTACTAAAGCTTCGTCAAAACGTTTTTGCTGTACTCTAACACCTACCAATCCGCGTAAAGCACCATCAAAGATTTCGCTCTGAGGATTTTCGTTTAGTACGGCAAAATAGCGTTGAGCGCTGGCTTCTAAGTTACCTTCCCTTCTTTCTATTTCTGCTGCAAGCAACTGTGTAGCCATGTCATTAGCACCTTGAGATGTTGCTGTATAAGCTGCTAAAGCCTGTCTTGCTTGAATTGTATTTTCGAGTTGCAAATACATTTGAGCTACGCGAAAATTCAAAAACGGTACATTAACCCCTGTTTGCAAAATATTCTGATACGCAGGTAGAAGATCGGGCGAAGGAGCATCTATATCGGCTAATGCTAAAGCTAACTCTTGCAACTGTACAGATTCTGTAGGTAAGTTTTGCAATGTTGCTGCCAAACGCTGCTTCAGATTGCTCTTGGAAACCATTCCCAATTTATATTCCAAACCTAGCTGACGCACTACCAAACTTTTATCGTTGGGTAAGGTAGAAGCTAAACGTCTATAAATTTGTAATGCTGTTTCCTCTCCTTGGGGCAAACCAGTAAATACATTGGCGATTTCCCGCAGCAAACTGGTTGAAGGATTGGGTTTGTTAGCAAGAGCTTGGCGGTAGAGATTGGCGACTCGTTGCGTCAAGGAAGGGTTGTCCGTATTTTTACGAATTTCATTCAACGCTCTAGCTAAAGGTAAAATCGCTTCTTCTACACCTTCTAAGGGGTCTAATACCGCTAAAGCTTCGGCTTCTTGCTTATTTGCAATATATGCTTGAGACAGTTGTGCGCGAGCAAGTATGGCTAATTGATCTAAAGTTTCAGAACGCTGTAGCTGGTTTTGTAATATTACGATAGCTTCTTGAGGATTGCCAGTTTTACGTAAAGTAAGAGCGTAAGCAACCGCAGCATAATCCGTTATTTGTTTTCCACTGGCTTTATAGCGGTTGAACAATTCCTTTGCTTTTGGATAATCGCCACTGTAACTATAAGTTTGAGCGGCTCCGATAATTGCTTCTGGGGTGGGATTGTTTGCCAACACTATTTCAAAGTCGGCAACAGATTCGCTAAATCGTCCTTGATAGGAAAAAAGTAAAGCACGGTAATAGCGACTTTGCACATCATCAGGATTTAATTCCAGCAAAGTATTGAGAGCCTTGATACCGGGTTTGTTCCATTCGGGACGATAAGTTCCCATCATGCCCACAATTTTCAAGGCTGCCTGATTGCTGGGATCTAGCGCTAATACTTCTTGATAAGCTTGGAACGCATCTTCAATTTGCCCTGCACGGTTGTAAGCAATAGCTAAACCTAGCTTGGCTTGTAAAGATTGCGGGTTGCTTCTCAAAGCTTGTTGAAAGGCTTTAATCGCATCATCTACCCATCCTTTTTTTAGCAAGTTGTAACCCTTCTGAGTGGCTCCAGATGATTGAGCCTGCACGGGTTCTATATTGTTTAAAGTTGCCAATACAATTGGGCAAGTAAAAACAAATAAGTGAAAAGGTAGCAAAGTAATTCCTACAATAGTTTTACTTTGCGTTCGTTTTCGTTGCCATAAATTAGCTTTGTAGAACAGGCTCAAGTTGAATTTGTGATTCATCGAGTCATTCTCCCCCTTGGAGTTACATCAAACTCTGATTTAATCCTCACACCGAGAACTGTTTCGTTAAAGTCGTCTCTTCCCTGCACGGAAAAACCCAATCGTAGGTTGTCAAGAAACTGAAAATCGTAATAAAGCTCCAATACATCGAGTTGCTTTCCTTCACGCTCATCTTCGTTGGATAAAGCGCGTCCGTAAGCTAATCCCAATCTGTCATCGGGGGTGAATAAATCTAAGAAACTAGCGCCGAAAACATATGTATCTGCACCTTCTCCTAAATCTCTATTTTCGTAACGTCCGTAGCGTCCAAATAGACCTAGTTTCATTTTGGGAATAAAAACTTCAGCGTTCAAACCATATGCTTCCTCGCGATCGTCCTCCAAAACTCCAAACTGATTGTTTCCACGATCTATTTGAAAACTTTGTGGAAAAGAATCGCGATTCCCGGCATCCCTAGCACTACTATAAGTACCGCGAATAATCGCATTACCGTAACGAACCCCAACTTCACCAGCAAATCCATCCAAACTAAATTCGCTTAAAGCATCAGATGATGAAAAAACAGCAGCTTTAGCATCAATGTTGTCGGTCACGCTCCAGTTAACTAACAGTCCAGGTTTTGAACCTATTCCTGTCGATGCTAAAGCTGGATTGGTTTGAAATACCGGATTAAAAAACTGGCTGGCTCCATCTTTAGCAAAACTATTGCGATCGAAATAAGATGTCAAATCTAACTGACCAACTGCAAATCGTAAATTAGGTAAACCCGTCAGAGATGTTGCTAGATAAAGTTCGTTGATATTCAAACCTTCCCGTCGGGAATCATCAAACGAGCTATTTTCACTGGTCAAATCCAAAGTTGCACCAAACAACACTTGAGGAGTGAGCGGATAAGTTCCGGAAAGTCTCGCTCGTGCCGAGGTATTGTCTCCTTGAGTTACATAAACACCTTCTACTCTTAAGGAAGATTCCTTTAAAGCCGCACTGCTTCTCAAGGGGTTTAACTGATTGTTTTGTGGAACTAATGGAGCCTGCGAACTTCTTGAAGGTGCCCGCATCGAAGGGGCTGGAGTTAGTGGAACAGATGGACGCATCCCTCCTTGAGAATTCAGTAGCGTATTGAAAGTAGGTGTTGAAGTTACAGAAACTGATGGTTGCTTCATCCGGTAAGCATCAAGCATCTGTTCAAACGTCGGTGCATTTGAAACAGCAACACCCGCAGGGTATTGAGATGAATTGCTAGTTCTAGAATTTAGTAATTGATTGAATGTTGGTGTATTAGCTGTATTCAACTGCTGCTGCGGTCTGGTACCGGGGAGTGGTGGCAAAGGAGCAACGGTAGCTTGAGAATTAAAGTCAGGAGAAGTAAATTCTAAACTGCTACCGGGAGGCGCTGGCAATGGAACAGCCTGAGCGCTCAATTGCCTTGCTTCGTAAATCCCTGTTTGAGGACCACCTATAGATTGCTCTATTGTGCCTTTAGTTTTACCAGTAATCTGTTCCTGAATAAAACTGTTCTCTAACTGCTTGATATTGTCTAAGGGTAAATACTGTTGTACTTTTTGACTGGGTAAACTAGCACCAACCTTAGAAACATTCGGTGGCGGTGGAACTGCTTTTAATTTAAGTTTTGTTCTCCCGCTCGGTATTGACGATTGCGGTACTTGCAGCAAGTTTAGCGAACGCGAAGTTTGATTTGCTTGTTGCTGCGGAGATATTGTTTGAGCTTGCGAACTACTACTTACACTCAAAGTTGATAAAAGTGAGATAGAAACAGCACAAAACAGGGCACAAGGTTTGTGTTTATGGAATTCTTCGATCAAAATATATTTTTCACGCTTAAGTATTTTAGACTTCATTACCCCAGTTAATGTATAAGTAAATTTTTCAACATATAATGTCGCCACTTTAACAAAAAAAAACCATATCATCGACGGGATAATACGTATTTTGTCAAGCCAGTAAAATCACAATAAGAATTCGTAAAGGTACTCAATTTGTAGATAATTTTGGGCAAAATAGATAAAAATGCAGTGATTACGGATTTAATCCGCTTTTATTAACACCAATTTTATGAAACAGCAACATTTTAGATTTTTTACCAACTTTAGAACCAGAATACCTATAGCAGCACGTACCGTTATAGCTGCTAGCGTGCTTTTATTCTTAAGCTCTGGCTGTGTAAATAGATCGCAAAATAAAGTACAGCTAGAAATACAGGGTATACAGCGAGAAGATAGCAAAGGTTTATACAAAGTTGCAGGCACTACAAATTTACCCGAATCGAGCCGTATTGCCGTTACAGCAGTTCGCTATTTGCGATCGGCCAAAGTGAATGGAGAAGAAATAGTCGGCGATAATAATAGAAATATAAACCGTTCAATTCTGGCTCGACAAATCGTAGAAGTCAAACAGGGAAAATGGGAAGCAGACTTAAATCTTTGGCAAGTAGCACCTAATGGTAATTTTGAAGAAGTATGGCAGTTAAATAAAGACTACACAAAATTAACCCCTGAAAGTGAAGTCAGCTTTATCGCCACTTTCAATCCTGTAGGTCAATTACCAGCTTCAGATAGAGACAATTCCCAGGAAGTAACTCAGCAATACCAACAACTTGAAGGAAAATCGCTTCGGTTTACGAATGAAGGTGAAAAATACGTACAGGCAAGCCAGTATCGCTCTATCTCATTACCTGTAGGTAAAACATCAGCACCTCGACAATCAGAAAATTTTAATGATGGCTGGGGAAATCGATATCAACTCAAAGCTCAATCGCATTCTGCTACGGCGACTTTACCTCCCCTAGCTAAATCCCAGCAGACTAATTCTCCTCCGTTAAGCTCGGAGTTTTTACGATAATTAATTACAAAGCCCGCTATAGTAGCGGGCTTAATTATTTGTAGGCAAAGAGGATAATAAAGGCTTGTAGTAAGAGTTTTAACTCTTTCTGATATTGAGGATTAGAATGCGAGGGTGTGTGAGAGGCAATGCACCATCCCATCTAATAACAATATCAAAAGTAGCAGTAATTTATTAACTACTGCTACAAAAACATATTTGATGATTCTAAGATTTACAAACTTCCCACAACACTTAAGTTTTTAACCAAACTGCACGTGTTGGGGGTTATAACTATCGTAATGAATACTAATCGTTTCGGAATCTTGGGTTTGAGCGGTATTTGCAGGTTGAGACGTTGATGGTAAATTGTTTTGCATTGCCTGCATTTGCAACATCATATCTCTGAGTTGTGCTTGTAATTGTTCAAACTCTGCTGCTGTTATGCTGGTTTGATTTGCTTGAGATACATTGGCAATTTCTTGCTTGATATCGTTTTTTGATTGAGTATATCCGAGAAAGTTTTGAGCGGAAGCAAATGCCGAGGCAGCATTAGCTGAAGTTGTATCCTGACTTTTGACTTGAGCTTGCTGTGGTGAAATTTGTGCCTCAACTGGTTGAGATACGCTTAAGCGGTTTAAAGTCGGATAACCCTTGCTTGCTGGAGATGATGCTTGTTCCTCCAAAAAACTATTTAGCCCAGAAACTTGCAGTCGAGTTTCTGACAGTTTAAATTCCTTGAGTAATTCCTCTTTTTGCTGTAATTGCAGTTCTAATTCCGATACTTGTTGTTGAATATCAGTGGATTTACGAGACGAATTGCGCCATCCACTAATAGCTATAGCAGAAATTCCGGCTCCTAAACTGAGTCCAGTGGCAACTACTACGTAAGGTAAAGCAACATCTCTGAGCTTGCCAAAGAAAAGTGTTTCTTCTTGGAAGTTAATATTAATTTGTTTATCACCTATTACAGCCAGCGGTACTGTCATGGCTGAAAAAACAGCCGCAGAAGCTAGAACTGGAGGCAAAATAAATTTGGCTAATGCAGATAGAGACATATTAAAAAGTTTAGTTATTCAAGTAAACGGTAGATGCTTCAATTACTACATTTATAACGAATGCTTTACAGCAATTAAAGTAGTAATCATTTTTTCTTCTGTGTTTCCAATCTATTCGCTAAACACTTAGACCACAAGGCTTTAAACATAAAGAAATCGGTTTATTTAGTAAATTTTCTATAAACTCGTTTTCTTTCTTTTTTCTAAACAACCACCTTTAAGCTTATTAAGCTTATGTTTGAACGTTTCTGGAACAAGCTGACTAGAAAATCATCTCATACTTAAGTAGCAAGTTATATTTGCCGATTCTCCATCTAAAGTGTTAATTTGTTTGTTTTATTAATCGTTTTTCTTACATAATATTTATATTTTTATGCTATAAAGATGCAAAATCATATGTAATTAAACTAGTTAAGTATCAAAGCCATACAACAATAAAATAAAACTAGACATGAGTAATTATGCATATTTATCACATCTTTTTATTCTTATTTAATATCTTTAAAAAGTCTTTGATTAATTTACTTGGGGTGTTTGCTCCTAGATGTTTCGATCCAAGTAAAAAATACCTGAATAAAAATCAACAAATTAAACCGTACAAAAATATATTGATATTCACCATCTCCTTGATGGTTTGCTTGAATGGTAATTTTACAAACACGTCACTTTTTAACCAAGTGAACCTTGCTAGAGCAACAACCACCATGCAGTTACCACTTTCAACCCGTGGAGCGAATATCGTTGATGCCAAAGGGAATACAGTACTACTCCAAGGTGTCAACTGGTTTGGTATGGAAACCGAAACTCACGCTCCCCACGGTTTGTGGAAGCGGGATTATAAAGATATGCTGCTGCAAATCAAGAATCTTGGCTACAATTTGATTCGCTTGCCATACTCTGTGGAAGCACTGCGATCGCCTGAAGTTAGTGGGATTGATTTCAGCATTGGTAGCAATCGAGAACTTGAAAATAAAACTTCTATAGAAATAATGGACGCAATCGTTGAGGAAGCACAACGTCAAGGCTTATTGATTTTGCTGGACTCCCATCGTCTCAACGATAAACGAATTCCCGAATTGTGGTACGGAGATGGTTATTCGGAAGCTGATTGGATTAATACCTGGTTGCAGCTAGCTCAAAGATATAAAAATCAAACTAACGTAATTGGTGCAGATTTAAAAAACGAACCCCATGGTAAAGCTAGCTGGGGTACTGACGATTTAGCTACAGATTGGCGATTGGCAGCCGAACGTGCGGGTAATGCCATCGGGAATATTAATCCTGATTGGTTAATTGTTGTGGAAGGGGTGGAAAATAATGTTCCGGGACAAAAGTTAGCTAACCATTGGCAAGGAGGTAATTTAGAAGGTGTGTTGCACTATCCGGTACGTCTATCGCAAAGAAATAAGTTAGTTTATTCTCCCCATGAGTATGGCCCAGGGGTGTACGATCAACCTTATTTTTCTGACAAGAACTTTCCCCAAAATCTTCTGCATCGCTGGCAAATCGGCTTTCACTACATTTCTAGTCAAAACCGCGCTCCTATTTTTGTAGGGGAATTTGGCGGACGTTTGACTCATAGCAAGATAGAAGCGATTTGGCTACAGAAGTTTGTTAAATACATTAAGGAGAAAAATCTCAGTTTTGCTGTTTGGAGTTGGAATCCTAACAGTGAGGATACAGGAGGGATTCTTTTGGATGATTGGAAAAATGTGGATTTACCAAAACAACAATTAATTTCTCAACTACTTCCGGTTAAATTTACCCAGCAGCTTCCTACACCAATTAAAGAACCATTAGAACCACAAAAGCCAAAAAAAGCAGAAAGACAAATTCAGTCAGCTACTTCTATATCAAGCGAAGCAAAATTAATTGTTAAGACTGAAATTTATTCAGATTGGCAAACGGGATTTTGTACCAGTTTTAAAATTAAAAATCATAGCAACGAAGCAGTTCAAAATTGGCAACTTCAATTTAATATGAACCAAGCTAAAATTAAAAACTCTTGGAATGCCGATTTTAAACAAAGTATTGGTCAATACACCGTTACTCCTTATGATTGGGGGCAAACTATACAGCCCAACCAAGTCCGGGATGTAGGATTTTGTAGTGAAAAGCTTGGTTCTGATTATTCTCCTCAACAAATTAAATTGCAAGTTATGGAGAACGAGAAGCAGGAAACGGGAACAAGCCTGCCTTCTTCAAGTGGTTTGTCCTATTAGTTTTAGCTGGTTGTAGAGACGTAAAATTTTACGTCTCCCGACAGTTGCAGAAAAAATCAACCAGTCGAAATTAATGAAAAGGATCGATAGTGGTCTTTTTCTTTAGTTCTGGATGGTTCGTTTTCTCTCAAACGTAGGGAGAACGTTATATATAACGTCTCTACAACCCAATCGCTATTTAGCAGCAGGCAGCTATTTCCCATTCCCCGTTTCCCCAACCCTCTTAACTAAACAAAAAAAATCCCAGATATTACCTGGGATTGTTCAAAATCAAAATGTTATTAGCCCAAACCTATCCTTCATCACCTGAGAAGTTGGTATCTGGTGAGAAATTGGTGTCAAGCCCAAATTCTTTCAAGTCTTCTAAAACACTATCGTTGTCGTCTGCATTTGAATCATTATTATCTTGGATTGGGGTTAAATCCTTAATAGCTTCGTTATCAGCAATTAATTCTGATGGTTCATCCAATATTGATGGCGAAGAATTTCTATTGCCAAAATCTGGAGTCATGGTTGGAGAATCCAAATTATAAGTACGAGCTGTACGGTCATCTAAAACCATATCCAAGGGGTCGTCAACTTCATCTAGTACGCTGTTGCTCATGTCGGCAGCATAGTCATCAACTATACCCATCTCTTCAAAAGCATTGAATCCCGTACCCGCAGGAATTAATCGTCCGATAATTACGTTTTCTTTCAAACCACGCAACCAGTCGGACTTACCTTCAATCGCTGCTTCGGTTAAGACACGAGTTGTTTCTTGGAAGGATGCGGCAGAGATAAAGCTATCAGTATTCAATGATGCTTTGGTAATCCCTAACAATACTGGAGTATATTGCGCTTTAGCACCACCAGTAATTGACATTGCTTCATTTACTTGCTCAACTTGACGCAATTCAATCAATTCCCCAGGAAGCATTGTAGTATCGCCGCCATCTTCGATCCGTACTTTAGATGTCATCTGACGCACAATTACTTCAATGTGTTTGTCAGAAATCTCAATACCTTGAGATTGATATACCGACTGCACTTCATTCACCAAGAAGCTCTGCACTTTTTGCAAGGCATGGCTGGCACAAGCATAAACTCCTTCGTCGGAACCTTGGTTAAAGAATACTTCCAAGATTTCATGGGGATTGGATGGTCCATCTGTAAGGGGTTGTCCGGTTTCTACGGTTTGTCCTTCCGAAACTACCATATTTTGTCCGGGACCAAGAGCGTAGTCGGTGACTACACCTCCAGCTTCTAGAATCTTCAGTGCGATCGCCTCGTCACCATCGCCGTAAACTGGTTTAACTTCCCCGGTTCTACGAGCTAATATACAGCCTTCTTTTGGTTTGCGAGCTTCTAGTAGTTCTTCAATTCTAGGTAAACCTTGGATGATATCCCCGGTTTTAGCGCGTTCAAATACCAACAGTACTAAGTTATCGCCGCGCTGTACCAAATCGGTATCGTCAACTTGCAGTATGGCACCGGGGCTGACTCGATAGGGGCGACCCATTCTCAAGGTAATATAATGACTTGAAGATTCACTGCTTGGTACTATAGCAACATCCCCTTCACTACTACCTGCTCCCTGCTGCCTACTCCCAACCTTAACTACTTGTCCGGATTGTTCTGCGAATATTCCAGGAGCAATTTCCGCACCTTCTACTAGCAAGTCACCAGCTTTACAGATAGGAGCTTCATTAACGTCAATGGTAAAGGTATCGGCAGTTCGTAATATCAAGCAGCGACGAGGTGCATCAGTGCCTACCTTTACCCCTTGAATACGACCTCCTTCTTTACACAAGATTTGGGTACGAGCTACTACAGAACCAGGTTCTATGGTTTGCCCATCTACTACTTCCAAGTTAGTACTCGTACTACCTTGAGTCGCATCAGCGGCAATATCGCGACGAATCACCAAAGATTCTAAAATTACCAACTGCAAGCGCTGAATTTCTGGATCGTTCTCATCCGCAACAAGCTCGATATCGGCTGCAAGAGGAGAGGTGCTATGTTCTTCCCCTTCTTGCCCAATTTCCAACACTAATTGAGTTCGCAGCAGTTCAACACCTTCTACAGACTTGATACGCTCGGAGTCTTTATAGGATATTTTTTGTACTGCTTTTAATTGAATAGAACGCCCATTTTCGTCAGTACCTGAAGTAGTGGATGGTACGTCAGGATTAGTTGGTATGGGAAACTCAACTACGGGACGGCTCAATACTGCTGGACCTTCTGGTGTCTCTACATATTCGATATAGCGTAGTTCTGTAAAGGTAGTACCTAGAAGTTCTTCACCAGCTTGCACAAAAGTACCGTCTTTGCTCATCACTGCTTCTGGATCGTCAACCATCAGCAGTTCGCCCGGTTTGATTACCACTTCTCGCAAAATGTCGTTTTTCTGGGTGACTTCTACAACCCCGGTACTCTGGCTGTAGATATCTTTGACGACTTCATCGCCTACATTTACCAATTGTCCGTCTTCGACAATTAACAAGGAAATGTCTTTGTTAACTTCATGAGTTTCTTCGGGTATCCACAGTAAGGTACCACCCTGGACAACTTCATAACCTTGTTTTGCCTTACCCTTCTTCTGCACCTCTACCCCAGAGAATTTCAACAATCCTCCAGTTTCAGTACGATAGCGATCGTCAATTAATTCTGCTACTACTTGGGAGTTTTGCACTTTTGTGCCGGGAGTTGCTCTCAAGTTGAATACTTGATTGTTTGCAGCAGTAATTAAATAGTTGTTGCGGCCCTGAGAACTCTGCACCGTCACCGCAGCTCGATCCAAAACTATCGAAGCAGTCATAATCTCAATTTCCCGAGTGCTTTTACCGGGAGTTGCTTCGGGTAAACGTACACCACCACCATGCTGAGAAGTCAACTGGGTTTCGGCAATTACGCCATTGCTTTCGATACTGTCCCCGTTTTCAACTACTAATTCTGCTCCAGGAGGTAAATTGTATACCTCTCCCGACAAAATCCAAATCAAACCACCCCTTACCGCTGTAGTGGTGGTGTTGCCTTGACGGTCAGTTTTTTGTTCTGCAACGACATCGGCAAATCTGACTTGTCCCGCAATATCAGAAGCTACATCCTTTACAGCTTTCTCAGTATTAATTCTGGTTGTTCTCGCACCCAAAGCAACCTCAGCCAACAATTGACCCTGCTTAATTTTGGAGCCGTTGGCTACGTATAAAGTTGAACCTTTGGTGACGCTAATTTCCATCGCCGCAGATTTTTGACTGCCTTGGGGTTCCAAAGTCATTATGCCGTTGGCTTCGACAAACAAAGCATCTTCACCGTGACGAGTACGGTAAGATCTGGTGCGGAATTTACCCTTGAAACGAACCGTACCATCGGCTTTAGCTCGTACCTGTTGCGCGACTTCCCCGGTAAATACACCCCCGGTGTGGAAGGTACGCATGGTCAACTGAGTTCCGGGTTCGCCAATACTTTGAGCAGCAATAATACCTACAGCTTCACCCAAATCTACCATTTTGGCGTGTGCCAAACTCCAGCCATAGCAATGCTGACAGACACTACGTGCGGCTTCGCAAGTTAGCGGAGAACGAACTTCTACTTTTGTAATACCAACCGCTTCAATTTCGTCTGCGAGTTCTTCGGTAATCGCAGTATTGCGAGTTGCGAGTATTTCACCAGTTTCCGGATGCACTACATCTTCGTTAACAGCCCTTCCCAAAAGACGATTAGAGATCGGAATTAAAGTTTTATTTCCCTCCATCATCGCCACAACTGGAATACCACGGGATGTTCCACAGTCGGTTTCGCGGATAATCACATCCTGGGACACATCCACCAAACGTCTGGTCAAATAACCACTATCAGCCGTTCGCAGTGCTGTATCTACCAATCCTTTACGCGCACCATAAGAGGAAATAATATATTCGGTAACGGTAAGTCCTTCGCGGAAATTAGTTTTAATTGGTAAGTCAATGATTTCCCCTTGCGGATCTGCCATTAGTCCCCGCATTCCCACCAACTGACGTACCTGGGAAATATTACCCCTAGCACCGCTAAACGCCATCATGTAAACCGAGTTCAGGGGATTATTACTCTTAAAGTGACTTACCACTTCATCTTTAAGAGCTTCAGAAGTACCGTTCCAAGTATCAATTACCTTCTGAAAGCGTTCTACCTCAGTAATCTCCCCACGTTGGTAACGTTTCTCAGTAGCACGAATTTCTTCTTCAGCAGCTTCAAGTAGCGAACGCTTAGAAGGTGGAACCATTAGGTCATCAACACTAATAGAAACTCCAGCCTTTGTAGCGTAACGGAAACCCAAATCTTTTAACTTATCGGCCATCACCGCCGTCCGTGCGGTACCGTAATTTGTGAAACCCCACGCAATCAACTTTCTTAGTTGTTTTTTATCAACTACGCGGTTGCGGAAAATCATGTTTTCGTCAGTCATTTCAATTTTAGATTTTAGATTTTGCGGAAAGTTGATGGGTTCGGTTCCCGGAACCACTTGCGTGCGGAGCTTACCTCCGTTGAGCAAAGTGGCGTTCCCATCAAACTTTCTAAGACAGATTTTAGATTTTGGGTAATAGGTAATGGGTTGAAAATTTTACTTTCCGTCCTCCCAATTCCCTAACTCGCTAATGCTTCTTGAATTGCCATGTTGTAAATAACGCGACCGGGTGTTGTATATATATACTGAGAAAGTAAATTTCCTGTTGCATCTTCTCTAACGCGACGGAACTTGTAGCGTAGAGTACGGGTACCATCTTCGTTGTCTATGACTTCTACGGGCTTTTTATCTTCTACATCTTGTTCTACTTCGCCGTCATACCGGACGTAAACGTAGGAGTGCAAGGCAACTTGTTCTTGCTCGTAAGCCATTACTACATCTTCTAAAGAATAATAATAACCACCTGCTCCTTTGCTAGCATCGGGGTTTTCGGCGGTTAAATAATATGCTCCCAATACCATGTCTTGGCTGGGTGTAATAATCGGCTTACCAGTAGCTGGGGAAAGTATGTTGTTGGAAGCGAGCATTAACAATCTTGCTTCTGATTGCGATTCCAAAGATAAAGGTACGTGTACTGCCATTTGGTCGCCGTCGAAATCAGCGTTAAATGCCGGACATACCAATGGATGCAGTTGGATTGCTCTTCCTTCTACCAAAATTGGCTCAAAAGCTTGAATACCTAAACGGTGCAGGGTTGGCGCACGGTTGAGCATGACTGGGTGTCCTTCAATCACCTCTTCGAGAACATCCCAAACTTGGGGGTCCGATCTAGCGATTAATTTCTTGGCAGCTTTGATATTATTCACCATGCCGCCTCTAATTAATCGATTAATTACAAAAGGCTGAAATAATTCGATTGCCATTTCCCGAGGCAATCCGCACTGGTGAATCTGAAGTTTGGGACCAACTACGATTACGCTTCTTCCTGAATAATCAACCCGTTTACCCAACAAGTTCTGACGGAAACGTCCTTGTTTACCTTCAATAATGTCGGATAAGGATTTCAGCGGACGGTTATTTGCACCTACTACGGTACGTCCGCGACGACCGTTATCAATTAAAGCGTCTACTGCTTCTTGCAACATCCGTTTTTCGTTACGGACAATAATCTCTGGTGCAAGAATTTCCTGCAATCTCGCCAAACGATTGTTACGGTTGATTACTCGACGATAAAGGTCGTTTAAATCACTAGTTGCAAAGCGACCACCATCAAGCTGTACCATCGGGCGTAAATCCGGAGGAATCACGGGAATCACCGTCATTACCATCCATTCTGGTTTGGAGCCAGTAGCGATAAAATTATCTATCACCCGCAATCGCTTAATTAACTTGGCTCGTTTTTGACCTTTAGCGTTAGTAATGCCTTCTCGCAGTGTTTCAGCTTCTGGTTCTAAGTTGATATCCGCGAGCAATCGCAGCAAAGCTTCAGCACCAATGCCAACTTCTACGCCTTCTAAGGTGGAATCTTCACTATAAATCTGGTCTTCAATTTCCAGCCATTGGTCTTCTGTAAGTAATTGCTTATAAGTTAAATCCGCATTCCCTTCACTCAGAACAACATAGGAATTGAAATAAACTATTTGCTCTACATCTCTTAAAGGCATATCTAAGAGAATAGAAATATAGCTGGGAATACCTTTTAGATACCAAACATGAGCTACTGGAGCAGCTAATTTGATATAGCCCATACGGTGACGGCGCACTCTCGATTCGGTGACTTCAACACCGCAGCGCTCGCAAACAATACCTCTATGGCGGACTCTCTTATATTTACCGCAATGACATTCCCAGTCTTTAGCAGGGCCAAAAATGCGTTCGCAGAACAGCCCATCCATTTCGGGCTTCAAAGTCCGGTAGTTAATCGTCTCCGGCTTAGTGACTTCTCCAACTACCTGAGAATTGGGTAAAGTCCTTTCTCCCCACTGACGAATCCGTTCGGGTGAAGCCAAGCCAATTTTTACGTAATCAAACTGATTATTTTGAGAATTTCTCATCTCGAAGATTGTTAGTTGTTAGTTGTTAGTTGGTATTTGATAGAAATGGGCATAGGACATGGGGCATGGGGCATAGGTAATAATTTTCCTTTTTTACCAATTCCCAATCCCCAATCCCCAATCCCCAATTAATGTTCTTCTTCTATCGACTCGCGGGTAAGAGATTCGTAAGTCGGACGGGGTGGTGTACGACGAGAGTTTTGATCTGCCATGAGGTCAACTTCTACATCCAAGGAACTACCGTCGTTTTGAGTTTCTACTTTGTGAACGGCTATATCAAGTCCCAAAGACTGTAGCTCTCGCATCAATACTTTGAATGATTCTGGTGTTCCCGGACGAGGAATTGCTTTACCTTTAACAATGGCGTTAAGGGCTTCGTTACGTCCTTGCATATCGTCGGATTTAACGGTAAGCAATTCTTGCAATGTATAAGCAGCACCGAATGCTTCGAGCGCCCATACTTCCATTTCTCCGAAACGCTGACCGCCTTGTTGTGCTTTACCACCCAATGGCTGTTGAGTAACCAAAGAGTAAGGTCCTGTTGAACGAGCGTGGATTTTATCGTCTACTAAGTGAACTAATTTGAGCATATAAGCTACGCCAATAGTCACTGCTCGGTCAAAAGGTTCGCCGGTACGACCGTCATAAACTTGAATTTTTCCGGAATCATCGGGATTATATACCCAGTCTTTACCAGTTTCGTCTCTTGCTTCTTGCAGCTTGCCGTGAACGATTTGCCGCGATGATTCTTCGCCATACATTTCGTCGAAAGGCGTAATCTTAAATCTCACTCCCAAGGTATTACCTGCCCAACCTAACAAGCACTCGAATACCTGCCCTACGTTCATTCGGCTCGGTACACCCAAGGGATTGAGTACAATATCCACACAAGAACCATCTGGCAAGTAAGGCATATCTTCCAAAGGTAATATCTTGGAAATAATTCCTTTATTACCGTGCCTTCCCGCCATTTTGTCGCCGACTTGAATTTTCCGCTTTTGAGCTACGTAAACTCGCACCACCATGTTTGCTCCTGGTGGAAGCTCGTCACCTTGTTCGCGGGTAAATATCCGGACATCTACGACTCTACCTTTCTCACCATTGGGTACTCGCAACGAGTTATCTCTTACGTCTCTGGCTTTCTCACCAAAAATTGCTCGCAATAATTTCTCTTCTGGTGGCTGGTCGGATTCGCCTTTAGGTGTAACTTTACCTACCAATATATCCCCGGCTTCCACCCAAGCTCCAACCCGGATAATTCCCTGCTCGTCTAAATTTCGCAGCGCGTCTTCACCGACGTTAGGAATTTCTCTGGTGATTTCTTCTGGACCGAGCTTAGTTTGTCTTGCCTCAATTTCATACTTCTCAATGTGAATTGAGGTATAAACATCATCCTGCACCAAGCGTTCGCTAATGAGAATAGCATCCTCGTAGTTGTAACCTTCCCAAGGCATATAGGCTACTACGATGTTTTGTCCCAATGCTAATTCGCCACCTTCAGTAGAAGAACCATCTGCAAGTACTTGTCCTGCAATAACTTTTTCTCCTATCCTTACCAAAGGTCTTTGGTTCAAACAAGTATCTTGGTTGGAACGCTGATACTTGGAAATTTCGTATTTTTCCTCCGTTGCATCGGGTGCGGGACGAACGCGAATTTCTGTGGCATCTACAAAGGTAACGTCACCGTCGGTACGGGATACTATCACCATCCCGGAGTCTCTCGCAGCTTGGGCTTCTAAACCAGTTCCCACTAAAGGACGCTCTGGTTTGAGCAATGGGACTGCTTGCCGTTGCATATTCGACCCCATCAATGCTCGGTTAGCATCGTCATGTTCCAAGAATGGAATCAAGCTTGTTGCTACCGAAACAATCTGCACCGGAGAAACCGCTACATAATCCACCTGCTCTGGTGTCGTAGTTGCCCAATCTTGACGGTAGCGTACTGGTACTTGAGTACCAATAATATAGCCATTTTGATCGAGAGGTGTATCCCCCGGAGCAACCCGTAAATCATCTTCTTCGTCAGCAGTCATGTAAAGAGCTTGCTTATCAAACATGACTTTGCCGTTTTCTACCGGACGGAAAGGAGTTTCTAAAAAGCCATAGGAATTTACTTTAGCGTGAGTCGCTAAAGAACCAATTAGTCCCGCGTTTGGACCTTCTGGCGTTTCAATCGGGCATATACGTCCGTAGTGAGAAGGATGAATATCTCTTACTGCAAACCCCGCACGTTCCCGAGTTAAACCACCAGGGCCAAGCGCTGACAATCTTCGTTTGTGAGTCAGTTCCGCCAAAGGATTGGTTTGATCCATGAACTGAGATAGCTGTGAGGAACCAAAGAATTCTTTGATTGCTGCTACTAACGGTTTGGGGTTAACCAAGGATGCAGGAGTTAAAGACTCGGAATCGGATACGGTCATACGTTCGCGGATAATCCGCTCCAAACGATTCAAACCTACCCGAACCTGGTTTTGCAGCAATTCACCGACACTTCTGACTCGGCGATTTCCCAGGTGATCTATGTCGTCTATATTACCGAGGTCGAATTCTAAGTTAATTAGGTAATCGACCGCTGCCAAGATATCCGGAGCCGTCAACACCCTAGTTGTATCTGGAATTTGCAAGCGTAATTTTTTATTCAGCTTGTAGCGTCCAACCCGACCTAAATCGTAGCGTTTCGCATCAAAAAAGCGCGAATCTAAAAGCTGTTGTCCGCCCAAAACTGTTGGTGGTTCGCCCGGACGCAGCTTGCGATACAATTCCATCAAGGCTTCTTCTTCGGAAAACTCCCCTTCTTTTTCAATGGTTTTTTGGAAGTATTCCGGGTGACGCATCGCATCGAAAATTTCGTTGTTGGTCAGCCCTAAAGCTTTGAGCAAGACTTGAGCCGACAATTTACGCGTTTTATCAATTCTCACCCAAACTAGATCGTTACGGTCTGTTTCAAATTTCAGCCATGCTCCCCGGTTGGGAATTAAACTAGCAGAATAAGTACGGCGACCGTTTTTATCGATTTCGGATTTGTAATAAACCCCTGGGGATCGAACTATCTGGTTGACAATTACTCGCTCTGCACCGTTAATAATAAATGTGCCGCGTTCGGTCATCAAAGGCAAGTCACCAATAAATACTTCTTGCTCTTTAATTTCCCCAGTCTCTTTGTTTATCAAACGTGTAGGTACGTACATTTGCACCGCATAGGTGCTGTCGCGTCGCTTCGATTCATCTACACCATATTTAGGCTCTTTAAGCTTGTAGTTTTTTCCTAAAAAGTGCAGTTCTAATTTTCCGGTGTAATCTGTGATGGGACTGAAGGAATCAAGCTCTTCTATTAACCCTTGTTCCAAAAACCAGCGGAAGCTAGAACGTTGAATTTCAATCAAGTCGGGCAACATGAAGCCCGGTTTCTGTCATTGAGTCGTAATTCATGCCCATATTCAAATCTATAAAGGGGTTAAATTTGTCTTGCGTTGAGAAAATTCCGATTGTATTGCTGTCGTAGTGAAAGCAATTTTATGGATAAATAGAGGATAGCAGCCGATACATGGCATCTTTCATCAAAAAATGAATCCTCTCCTTACAGATAGGTAAAATTAAAAGGCATCTTAATTATTTGCCTGAGTTTGCTCGCGCTTTCGCTGGCTTTCCGATCCAGAAGAAACTGTTTTCCTTTACTCATTCCCCCTCCGTTTTGGCGCTTTAACTCAAACAAGCAATACTGTCTTCGTGTTTTATCAACGCTATTCCAACAGCCAACAATACCGTCGCGGTGATGATATCCTATTACTAAAGGAATTAATTGAAGGCGCTGGGAAGATAGCTTTTCGGTGAATGGCTTTGTTTTCAAGGTAGATTCTTCTTATCCCAAGCTCAGAACCTTAAATAGTTTTCTATAAATGAAATAATTCAGCCGTAATAGGTAAGCTAGTTAAAGCCACATACATTGCTTTATTGAAACCGTAATAATCCACTATGGATTTCCGTTGCAAGAAATGCATGAAACAGCTTTCATTTGAGCGTTTTTAATAATTCAGCTAATTATATTGCCAAGGTCACTCAACTATTATGACCTAAGCAAACATAATCGGAGGAAAGAATTATATCATATTTCCTCTCTTCCTAAAGTAGGAACTTTGGATTAGCTTGAAATATATCCACACCCAAATGATTTTTACAGCTTTAAGCCAAATAAATCGCAGGCATTCTTTGTAGTAGTTTGTGCTATTGACTCTAAGGTTTCTCCTCGCAAGCTGGCTACCTGCTCGGCTACGAAACGAACATAGGATGGCTCGTTTCGCTTTTGCCCTCGTTTTGGAACTGGGGCTAGAAAAGGACAGTCAGTTTCAATTAGAAGGCGATCGCCTCTTACCATCGTTGCTGACTCTTTAATTGCATGAGCATTCTTGAAAGTAACGGTTCCGCTGAAGCTGACGTAAAATCCCAAGTCTAAAAACCATTGGGTTTCTTCAGGGGTTCCACCCCAGCAGTGCATTACTCCCCGCACCTTCTCTCCATACCTCTGTTTGAAACGAGATAGCACTTGCTGCATCTTCAATGCTGCATCTCTACAGTGGATAATTACCGGCAAGTCGAGCCTTACTGCTATTTCCAACTGCTTTTCCAAGACTAGAATTTGTTGCTCGTTATTATCAGCTTTATAAAAATCCAGCCCCATTTCCCCAATGGCGACAATTTTATCCCCGGCGTTAGCCAAGGATTCGATTTTGTTCGCCGTTTGGGATGTCCACTTTTGGGCATCTAAGGGGTGCAATCCCACCGCAAAACTAATTTCAGGAAATCTATGGGCTAATGCCTGGATTCCTGAAAATTCCGATGGTTCAACGCATGAATGTACCAGACGCACTACACCCGCTTCTTGCCATCGTGAGCGCACCGCTTCCAAGTCGGGCTGGAATTGGTCAAAGTTAAGATGAACGTGGGTGTCAATCAACTGCATTAGAACCATCCTTTTTAAAAGTCAGCGACTAATCGTAATTACTACTGACTTTACAAATCCAACTAACTTGCTGCTTGAGTCACAGCGTTGAGTTTTTTCGCTAAACGAGATTTTTGTCTGGCTCCATTATTGCGATGGAGAACACCACGTTTGACTGCTTTATCTATCTTCTTATAAGCAGCAGACATATCCTTTGCTACTTGTTCCTTTAATTCTTCCGAAGGTTCGGCTGTATATTTATCCAACGTCGTGAAGTATTTCTTCATCAACGTTCTTAATGCCGATTTATAGGATTTATTACGTAATCTGTTGCGTTCAGCAACTTGAGCACGCTTGAGAGCCGATCTAGAATTTGCCACAGGTTTTAAGAAAACTATCTATATATGTACGCACACTAATAGCCTTACTAATATAGCATCCAATTTGTCAATATGAAGATGCTACAAAAAAAATATCTGAAAAAAGTTTTTTTTGTGCTAGATGAGGAAAAATCACCCACACAAAACAGTTCTGACTTGACACGGTAAAGTTAATGCCTTAGTGCAATCTCAGCTTGAATATTTTGCTTCATATTTTCTCTAGACACAATAATAAGTACCCATGCAAAATTAATTAAATGTTTTTTCTAGCTAGAAAATAGGCAACGGCTATATTACTGAGTAATAATTATATAAACAATGCGGGCTTAGCTACTTACTATACGGAAATCGGGGAGATTGACTCAGAACCTAATTCATATTTGATAGTATAAAAACACCTTTACGGGCTATTCGATCGTGACGTTAAAATAACCATTCCCCAGTCTACTTAAAGTTCTGTTTGCTTAGCAAGCTCTAGGGCCGATCGACCAAATAATAACTCGTTATCATCTTTGATTTTTCCAATGACATCCTGCTCTTTGGTGTAAGAAAATATCGCTGTACAACGTTGTTGATTGCCTACTACTTTAGTCACGCGGTGTAGAGACAATTTACCCTGGAATATTTGTAAGTCTCCCGGTTGTAAATTATTTTGCTGAACACCTTCGTAACATCCATGTAAAATTTGGCTGACTAATTCAAAATTTTCACTCTGTGGTGTCCTAATATTAGGAGCATATTCAAAAATTCCCCCTTTACTAGCAGCTTGAATCATCAGAACAATACTGAAATCATTGTCATCATAATGCCACGGATGTTGTGCATCATTTCGTAAAATATTTAATACCAATCTGGCTAAAGGGTCATCATATTCATATATAACTTCGGTTGCCAAACTAGCTGCAATAAAATTTTGAAAAATTGGTGCATGGTAAAGAGCTAGAAAAAGCGATTGGGGCTGAAATTTATTTTGCGGAACAAAAGCATTGGTTCGTTCCATAAAAAATCTTGCTGGATGTTCGGGTGCGAGTTTTGGATCGTCATCTGTTTTAAATATATTTGTTTTTCTTGTTGCATAATATGCTTCATGTTCTAACGATAAAGATTCTTGTTGGGCAAAAAAAAGTGCCTTAGTAGTTAAAAAGTTCTTTAATACACAGCATCCGCGATGCTGCAACTGTTGGCGGCAATTAGCAATTAAATCTAAAGATTTTTTTTGACATAGCTCTGCAATCGGATACTGCTGCAAATTTATAATTTCTTCAATTTTTAGCGGCGCTTCTGTAAGTTTTTTATTAATCACTATATACCTGCTATTTTTACACTTGAGTTGCTCCCTGTAAAATGAGTGTCTAATGACTTCTCAAACAGCGATTATCATAGCAAACAGCAATGAAATCAAAAAAATTGTCTTCAAGGTTACTTTGTACTCAAGACTACTTCTATCCCATTCAAAGAAACGAGATGATAAAGCCACGGATACGCAAAAGATAGAGAGGTCGAAGATATAGATAATCTTGCACGAGAAGAAAGTAACAACACGATTACTCCAATCTTTAGATGTAAGGCTATCAAATCAAAATTTCACAGCCTCACATTGTTTATTACTAAAACTATTAAATAACCGATGACGTACCAATTCCAAAATTCTCTTCCCAAGCTACCTTTACCAACGCTAGAACAAACTTGTAAACTATATCTTGAGATAGTTAAACCGTTATTAAGCGAACAAGAAATAGCACAAACCCAAGCAGTAGTTGAGGAATTTCAGCAAGAAAGCGGTCAAAAATTACAGCATCAGTTAGAAATAATTAATCGTGCGACTAAAACCAGTTACGTTCACGATTACCGAGAAGAAAGTTTTTCGGAATATCGCGGGGCTTTAGTTATCAATAAAAACTTTGGCGGAATACTCACGCCAATTTCCCAGCCAGAATTACCTCAAGCTAAACTTGCTGCAACTTGGATTGTTGATACTTTAAAATTTTACCTAAAAATTAAACGACGCGAACTTGAACCAGATAGAGATTCGCCACGTAATGGGAATCAACCAATGTGTATGATTCAATACGATAATTTATTTGGTTGGAATCGGATTCCTGGTATTAAACGGGATGAAATGCGTCATAGTCCAGAGCAAGAAAATGTTGTAGTTATTTACCGGAATGTATTTTACTCGCTACAACCGCTCAAAGAAGAAAAAATTGCGCCAGCCTCAGAAATCGAGCAACAAATTAATTGGATTTTAAAGAATACTTCTTCCGATGAACCAGCTTTGGGAGCATTGACAGGTGTGAAAAGAGCTTCTTGGGCTGTAGTTTCGTCAAGGTACGGCAGCTTTAAATTCAGAAAATGCTCATTTTTTAGATTTATTAGATAGTGCTTTATTTGTAGTTTGCTTAGATGATGCAGCACCCGCGAATATAGAAGCAGCTTGTAAAAATGCACTACATGGAGATGGGAAAAATCGTTGTTTTGATAAGCCTTTACAATTAATTTTTACATCTAATGGCTTATCGGGTATTAATGTCGAACACGTGGGAATTGATGGTTTTGTTATCATGCGCTACCTGTATGAAGTTAATCAAGAACGACAGCAGCAAAACCAGGAATTGGCGAACAATACATCTGTTGAGTTCGAGCCACCGACGCAATTAAACTGGAAATTCACTAAAGAAATTTTAGCCGAAATTAAGCAAGCAGAAGCAGAAGTCGAAGATTTTATTTCCGAACATGAAATAAAGGTTTTGGACTACCAAGAATTTGGGCGAAATTTGATTAAGAACTACCGTTTGAGTCCAGATGCTGTGGTTCAATTAGCAATTCAACTTGCTTATGTGAAGTTACGTGGAAAAATTGACTGTGTATATGAATCTGTACATACTCGACGGTTTGCATACGGACGTACAGAAGCAATGCGTTCGGTTACTCCTGAGTCAATAGAGTTGATTCGTACTTTTACTGAGAAAGATTCAGATGAAGCAAAATATGCAGCCCTTAAGAAAGCTGTAGCGGCTCATGTCTGTCGCCAGAAAGATTGTCAGCAAGGATACGGTGTTGACAGGCATTTATCAGCACTATTACGGTTGGCGCGTGCCCAGGGAATGATGCCGAAAATTTACGAAGATAAAGCTTATAAAGTTCTTGGTGAATCAACTATCTGTACAAGCAGTTTAGCGGCAGGAATGGGTATGGAATTATTTTGTTTTGGTCAAGTGGCAGATAATGGCTATGGTATTGGCTATATTATCAAGCCCGATAGTATTACTGTGAGTGTTACTAGTAAGTATCAGCAAACACAAGAATACATTGAGTCATTACAACAGAGCTTTTCGGAGTTGGGTAAGTTGATAGCTCAAGAAAGCAAATAAAATAATCAATTCTTAACCCGCTGTAATGGCGGGTTTTGATTGTGTCGGTTATTTATCTAGTATTTATGAGTAAAATATATGACAGTTTTTCTTATAGCTTACTAGGTCACTTATTTATATAAATGCTGCTCAACAACCGCTATCAGATACTTCGGACTTTGGGGAGCGGTGGATTTGGAGAAACTTTTCTAGCAAAAGACACTCAGATACCTTCGACTCGCCGATGCGTAATCAAACAGTTAAGAGTAATTCAAGATAATCCTCAAACTTATCAACTTGTGCAGCAGAGGTTTGCGCGAGAAGCGGCTATTTTGGAAGAATTGGGTGATGGCAATCCTCAAATTCCCCGATTATATGCATATTTTAGCGAAGGGCAGCAATTTTATTTAGCTCAGGAGTATATTCAAGGGCAGACTTTGAGCGAAGTTATTAGAAGTCGCGGGCGTTTGAATGAGTCTGGGGTGCGAGAAATATTAATTAGTCTATTGAATTTACTCGATTACGTTCATAGTAAGGGCATCGTTCACCGCGACATCAAACCAGAAAATATTATTCTCCGCTCCTCCGATAATCGGCCAGTTTTAATTGATTTTGGTGCGGTGCGCGAGACAATGGCTGCACAAGTTAATTCTCGTGGGGGTATTACTAGTTCGATTGTCATCGGTACGCCGGGATTTATGTCAATCGAACAAGCTGCGGGGAGAGCTATTTTTGCTAGTGACTTGTATAGTTTGGGGTTGGTAGCTATTTATTTGTTGACAGCTAAGTTGCCCCAGGAATTACAAACAGATATCCAAACCGGGGAAATTCTTTGGCAGAAAAACGGTATAAGTCCAAATTTTGCCTTAGTTTTAGATAAAGCAATTCGCTCTCAAGTTAGAGAACGTTTTGCTTCTGCTAAAGAAATGCTTAATGCGTTACAACCGCAGCCAACAGTAGAAACGGTACCGTTAAAATCAACACCAGTTGCAACCAGTCAAACAGGATGGCTTAAGTCGGCGTTAATGGGTGCTTTAATCGGTGGGTGCGTGCTGTTAGCTTTTGTGTTTGTTCAAGAAAGACAGCGATCGCCACAAACTAATCCCCCCATTCAACCAAAGCCGACGGTAGCAGCAAGCAAACCCGCAACAATCCCTGCCAAACAACAGCCTCAAAAGTTTTATTTTCTGGCAGATTCGGCTTTTCAAGAAATTAATAATGCTAACAATCAAATAACAGAATTAAAAAATGCTGGTTATAGCCAAGCTGGAAAATTTTGGTTGCGAGATTATCCCAATTTGTCTAATAATCCATACCATCAAGTTTATGTTGCAAAATTTAGCAGTCGTAGTAACTGTATTGAGTCGCTAAAAAATTACGTTCAACGCAATAAAAATGCTTATTGTGCCTTAGCGAGCGAGAATGCAAATGCATCGCCAAATTATTTTTACGGTTCTCAGGTAGAAATCCCAAAGACAGATGACAAACCATCTGCAAGTCAAGCAGTTGTAAATTACTATGCAACTATTAATAATCGGAACTATACAACCAGTTGGAATCTACTTTCTCCAAAATTTCAAAGAAACAAATCTAATAATAAGTACTCCGAATATACTAATTGGTGGAATAAAGTTCAAAGAGTTGAAGTTGAACAAGCAAAGACTTTATCAACAACTTCCAATACTGCAACTGTAGAAGTACAAATGAAATATTATTTGAAATCGGGAAGAGTCATTCCCGACGCTCAACGCTTCCAACTTCTATGGAATACAACGCAGCAAAACTGGAACATTGATGACTCTACCAAACTAAATTAAAGTTTTGATGAAAATATCGGCAATCGTATTTAAGTAAATACATAGAGGATGCCTGTTTTTTTTGTGGCTATAGTTTAATAAACATTGGGTGTGAACCTATGATGACACCAACACTATTAAATCATCGCTATAAAGTAATTCAAGTTCTAGCTTCCGGGGGATTCGGCGAAACCTTTTTGGCTGAAGATACCCAAATGCCTTCTAAGCGTAAATGTGTAATAAAACAACTCAAACCAGTAGAACACAATCCGCAAATATATCAATTAGTACAAGAAAGATTTCAGCGGGAAGCCGCACTTTTAGAACAACTAAGTGACGGTAAAAATCAAATTCCTCAACTGTATGCTTATTTCACCGACGACGAGCAATTTTACTTAATTCAAGAATATATAGAAGGAGAAACCTTAACAAAAAAGCTGCGACAAGAAGGAGCTATTAGCGAAACCTCAGTCAAAGAAATTTTAATTAATATCTTACCCGTCTTGGAATACATTCACAGTAAACGTATTGTCCACCGAGATATTAAACCCGATAACATCTTAATTCGTTATAGCGATCGCAAACCTGTTTTAATTGACTTTGGTGCGGTTAAGGAAACCATGCAAACGGTAGTGGCTCCCGAATCCACAAGATCGATCGTAATTGGCACACCGGGATTTATGCCCAGCGAGCAAACAGCCGGGAGGCCAGTATATTCCAGCGATTTGTATAGTTTGGGACTAACTGCGATATACTTACTGACGGGGAAAATGCCCCAAGAATTACCTAATAATCCATCTACAGGTGAAATTATCTGGCGAGAATATGCTCCAAATATTAGCCCTAACTTTGCCGCAGTTTTAGATAAAGCGATTAAGTCTTATCCAGGCGATCGCTTTTCTACTGCCAAAGAAATGTTACAAGTGTTGCAGACTCAAGCAGTTCCTTTTCCACCGACAATACCTTACATTCCTGCACCATCGGAGACTCAAGACACGAAGCCTCCAACTGTAATTTCGGCACCAGTACCAACACCAGAAGTACAAACTCAGCCACCAACGGTTGTAGCTAATCCAGGAATGAAAGACTGGCAAAAAGCTACGATTATAGGCAGTGTAATTGGGTTATGTGCCATCGGTGGTATTTCAATAATTAACAAACCATCAGCGAATGTTCGGGCTGATGCTTCTGCAAATACTACAAATCCAAATACATTTTCACCATCTGCATCATCGATAACAAGAGAAGCAGCTATTTCTGTACTAAATAAATGGCAAGATGCAAAGCGAGAATTATTTGCACCTCCTTTCGATCGCACTCTTGGAGCAGAATTAACTACAGGGGAAGCCTATAGAAAAAATATAGGTACTGGTAGTTCATTGGATTGGTTAGAAAACAATGATTCTTATTATCGATATGGCGTGCAAAAAATTGACTCTGTAGAAAAATTTATTGCTAGCAATAGTAGAGCAACAATCGATATTGTAATTACCGAAGATAGAAGATTTTATCAAAATGGAAAAATAGTTACCGGCGAAAATACTTCATTTGACACTAGATTAGTCAGATATTCTTTGCAGTTAGAAGATGGAAATTTAAAAATTTCTGATTACAAAACTATCAATGTGATTAGCATTCATTAATTTTTTTTTAAGTTTATCGCAGATTATAGTCAAAATTTAGTATAAATATATCAACATGAGATTAAGCGATAAAAAACGTTCAGTTAAATTACTTCGCTTGCAGTTTTTTAGTATAGTAACTGGAGTTGCACTAACTATCAGTTCAATTGGTTTACTTTTAATTAAACAGCAAAATGCCAATAATACCGAAACAGTTGCCAAAGTAAATCAATCCAATCAGGCAGTATCATCACCTACAGCATCAGCTTCACCTGTTAAAGTATCAGAGAATATAGATACTTCAAAATTAGCATATAATATAACAACTTCTCCTCGATTTACTCAAAGTGAACAACTACAGAATATTGTCGATGAAGTTGTTGATTTGGCTAAAGAGCAAAAATTTGCAACTCAGCCACTATCAATAACATTAATTGATATAAAAACCGGAGAAACGGCAGGATATCAGCAAGAAAAACTTAGATATCCGGCAAGCGTAGTTAAATTATTTTGGATGGTTTACCTTTACGATCAAATAGAAAAAGGTATTTTATCGGAAGCAGATTTTACTAAAAATTTAGATTTAATGATTAAAAAGTCTGATAATGAGGCTGCTAGTAAAATTGTTGATAAAATTACTAAAACGCAATACCAAGAAAATATTCAAGAAGAAGAATATAAAAATTGGAAATATAAAAGATTGCAAATTAATCAATATTTTCAACAAGCTGGCTACGATGATATAAACGTAAGTCAAAAAACATTTCCAATTCCATCATTAGGGCTTTCTAAACCAGAAGGTTCAGAACTAAAGTTGCGAGAAAATCTTCAAAAGCCTATTCGCAATAAAATCTCAACTCAGCAGGTTGCCAGATTGTTATATGAAATTTACAAGAATCAATCCGTATCGGTAATTTCGAGTCCAAAGATGGCACAATTATTAACAATAGATTCCAAAACTAGAAATATAAAAAAAGACGATAAAAATTCGATTTCATTCAATCCCGTAAGAGGATTTTTAAGCGCATCTTTACCAGATGATGTTTATTTCAGCGGAAAAGCAGGATGGACTTCTAATTCTCGTAACGATGCTGGAATCATCGCTACACCTGATGGAAAAGCGGCTTATATCTTAGTAGTATTTGCTGATGATAAAGCTTATGCATCTGATTGGGATTTATTTCCTCAAATTTCGCAATTAGTATTGCAGCAGATGACAAATAAAAAATAAAATTGATTTTGAATGTGGTTATAGGGAATAGAGGAAAAAGGAAATAGCGATAAATATTTAATTTGTAGGGTGCGTTATCGCTTCAGCGTAACGCACCATTTTTAATATTTATGGTTCTTCAGTATGCCAAAAACTTAGCGTAAAAAGGCTTAAAAAATCATTATTACATTTTGATATTGCAAGCGATCGAGTTATTGCTGTGGGTGATGCAGAAAACGATTTAGATTGTTTAGATTTTTGTGGGTTTAAAGTTGCTGTCGGAAATGCTGAAGATGCTGTGAAAGCAAAAGCTGATTGGATAGCGAATAAGGAAGAAGGTGAAGGTATGGTGGAATTTATTCGGAAATATTTACTTGCTTGAAATATTGTATTATGGAATATTCGAGCAAGATTGTGATTAATTCCTTCCTGCTCCTACGATTACCGAGAAAAAAAAGAAAGAAAGAGATATAGCTAATTTTAAAGCAGGATAAGAGTTATAGAGAGCAAGATCCTCCAACTACCTTTAATTGATCACTGATAATTGATAATTGATAACTGATATGACTAGCTTATTCCGTGCTGAAGTTGATGCGATGACTGGCTATATCCCTGGAGAGCAGCCAAAATCTGATAGTAAAATTATTAAACTTAATAGCAACGAAAATCCTTATCCTCCTTCCTCTGCGGTGAAAGATGTATTGCAAAACTTTGATTGGGAATGGTTGCGACGATATCCTGATGCTTCTGCTAGCGATTTTCGTAATGCTGTTAGTGAGGTTTTGAATATTCCAGGTGACTGGATAATTGTCGGTAACGGTAGCGATGAAGTTTTGAATTTAGTAATTCGGGCTTGCACCGATGCTAGTAGAAAAGTTGTTTATCCCATGCCTACTTACGTACTTTACCGCACCTTGGTAGAAATGCAGGCAGCCGAAACGGTAGAAATTGATTATCCCGAAGATTATAAGTTACCGATAGAAGAATTAGTAAAAGTTGATGGTGCGGTAACATTTATCGCAACTCCTAACAGCCCATCTGGACATATTGTACCAGTTGAAGATTTACGAGAATTAGCAACAAGATTATCTGGTGTAATAGTTATTGATGAAGCTTATTGTGATTTTGCGACTGGGGATGCTTTATCTGTAGTGAAAGAGTTTGAAAATGTAATTTCTATCCGTACTTTATCGAAGGGATATTCGCTAGCGGGGATTAGATTGGGTTTTGGGATTGCCAATCCAAAGTTATTGCAGGGTTTATATAAAATCAAAGATAGCTACAATATTGATGCTATTGCTTGCGCTATCGGTGCTGCTGCGATGCGCGACCAAAATTATAAAAATAGCTGTGCAGAAAAAGTTAAAATATCGCGGGGAAGGCTGTCGGAAGATTTAGAAAAATTAGGGTTTAAAGTTTGGGATTCTCAGACGAATTTTGTATTAACTCAACCACCGCAAGGTAATGCTGAGTATCTGTATTTAAAGTTGAAAGAGCAAGGTATTTTGATTAGGTATTTTAAGCAGGAAGGCTTGGAAGATAAGTTACGGATTGCTGTGGGTACGGATGAGGAAAATCAGGTTTTGGTTGAGGCTTTGGGTGGGTTGGTGAAGTAGAATTTAAGATTTTAACGTAAAGTCGCGCAGAGGTTTACACAGAGTTTTGATTAAAGTTGATTGATTATGAGCAAAAACAGAAATCAACGTGCAGAAATTGGCAATGAAACTGTTGGTATTTTAGAGAAAGGTTTTTACCAAAATCAGCAAGAAGAAACTATTTATATTCAAGAATATCTACAAGCTGCAATAAAAAAATCAATTCATTATTCTGAAAACGATTTTTCACAAGTACTTTCTCAATTAAATAAAAAGCAACTCAGAGAAAATCCAAATCCGATACAGTTTGAAATAAACAATGAAACTACTCTGAATGCTGCAAGTAGATTGGTAAATCACCAAGGTTTTGACAAAGTATTATGTTTAAACTTTGCTTCAGCTAAAAATCCCGGTGGTGGATTTCTCAATGGTAGTCAAGCACAGGAAGAAAGTTTAGCTAGAGCAACCGGGCTTTATCCCTGTATTTCTCAAATGATGGAAATGTATGAGAAAAATCGAAATTATAGTTCGTGTCTCTACCTGGATGATATGATTTATTCGCCGCAAGTGCCGGTTATTAGAGATGATAACGATCAATTATTAGATAAACCTTTTTTAATTTCGATTTTGACGGTACCCGCTGTTAATGCTGGTGCGGTAAGGAAGAATGGTAAAAAACAAGAAATAAATAAAATTGAAAGTACGATGTTGCTACGTACAGAAAAATTATTATCAGTTGCAGCAGTTAATGATTATAAAGTTTTGGTTTTAGGTGCTTGGGGATGTGGTGTATTCAAAAACAATCCCGATGATGTCGCAGGATATTTTCATTATCATCTTGTAGAAAATCAGAAATTTTACGGTTTGTTTGAAAAGGTTGTGTTTGCTGTTTTGGATAATACGAAGGATGAAAGCGTTATTGATGCCTTTAGGAAAAGGTTTGAATAAGTCGCAATACCCTATAAGGGTATAGCTACATTTACAAAGCCTGCCTCCGCAGGCTTGAAAATTCCCAGCCCACGCAGGTGGGCTTTGTAAATGTAGCCCCAGGCTTCTAGCCTGCGGGCGTTTAATCCCCAATCCCCTCATTCCAATTTAATCAACTGATATTTTTGCACTTCACCAACAACGCGATATGGTTGCGATATTTCTGAAGCTTGTTTTTGAGGAATCCAAGCGTAACCAGAAGCAGGAATCTCAACTTCATTTATATTTATTCGTTTCCCATGTTTTGGAGTATAAAAATTGATCAAAACTCCAGTTTTTCCGCCAACGTTAACGAAATTTATCGGATGATTTTTTAAAGTTTGATTTATTTCTGGCTGTTGTAAAAATGCTTGGAAATCAGGATTGTAATTGCTCAATAAACCCAAACTACCAGTTACCGCTAAACTCAACCAAGTAGAAATTAACCAAGCACCTATCCAATAGCGTGCAGTAATTATATTTTTACCAAAGCGACAGCGAGCAATCCAAATCAAAGGTAGAGTTAACCAGCCCAAACCCAATACTAAACCAATTATTGCGTAATTGCGAATTTCTCCATCGCTATCGCTAATAAGGAAAACAACCGTACCTATTAACAAAAGTAGAATTCCCAGGGTACCAAAAGTATAGTTTAAAGTTTGTAAAATACGAGTTGAGGAGATATATGAAGGATGAAGATAAAATTTAGAGAATAAAGGTATATTTTTGATTTTAAATTCTTTATTTTGTTGATTCCAAATTTCTCCCAACCAACTTAAAGCTACCGCAGCAAGTAAAGCAATAAAAGGATATAAGCAAAGACTATAGTGAGATGTTCTAGTTGAAAAAATACTGATTTCGATCAAGAAAATTAGCGGAAATCCTATTATCAATGAAAAGTGGTTCAAAGATTTTAAATATTTTAATTCTTCTTTTTCTATAGTGCGATTGCTGAGCGTGCTTGTTAATGAAGCGTTTTCAAAAGAGATAGCGTATGACTCTCGAATGCTGTTTGAACTGCTATATCTCTCGCTTTGATAATTATATTTAGATAGCAACTCGCGAATTAATAACCCCGTACCGAATAAGCTAAACAACGACCAAGGAAAAGCTATAATAGGGACATTCCAAAAATAATAAATCCAGTTATTATTATGACGTTCGCTAGAATTAAGCTTGGTTACAAAATTAATTAACTTTGCAAAACTATCGCCACCAAAGCGTAAGTAACTAAGTCTCAACCAAATTAGAGTAGGTGCTAACCCTAATAAAAATCCCACGTATAACATTGGGTTTACTAAATGATTGTGGCGGCGATGCTGCAATATTAAATAAGGCAATAAAGCTACTATTGGTAGAAAAATCATGAAGCTTCTAAATAAGAAGCCAAGTGAAAAAATAAACCCAGTAATTAAACCCCAAATATAGCGATGCTTGGGATTTAATTCAGCTTTTAATAAAGACAGTATTCCTAGAAGTACTAGAAAAACCATCGATACATCTGGAGTCCCCAAACGAGAATATTGCAGCCAAAGAAACTCTACACTCAAAATTGCAGCAGCTAACCAACCAACTTTTTTATTTAATAATATTTTGCCAATTTCATATACAAGCAACACGCTCAAAATACCGACAATCATACTTGGTAAACGAACGCTAATTTCACTGATTCCAAATAAACTGTAAAAAGCGGCGATCGACCAATAAAAACCCGGCGTTTTATGATGCGGAGTTCCCCAAGGATTGATCCAGTCACCCGAATCATACATAAAGCGCGATCGCCAAGCGTAAAGTCCCTCGTCGTGTGCCATTAGGCTGTTATCACCTATACCTAATAGCAATAGCGGAAGCATCCAGATTAATAAACTTAAATAAGGAAAACCAGTCCAGCTTACAAATTTTCGTTTAACAAGATAAAAGTCGATTTTGGATGACATTTGATCGATAAAAATTACATTTGACAGACTTAACTAATTAATTGTTAAATCTAGGTTTCAAAATTGTAAATTGGTATACAAAATGTAGCATATTTGTACAGCGAGCAGCGAACAGTTATCAGTGAACAGTTTTCACCTGGAACAAGGTTTCATCAGTCAATAATGGTGGATTCGTAGTACTTCACCACAGAGATTGTAATGGGTACAAGTAGTGCGAGCAAGATGCTCGCTAGCTACTGGGAACAAGATACTTGCTAGCTGCCACCAGGGAGCGAGACGCTCCCACTACAAATGTGTTGCACCGCAAAATTTATATGGTGGAATCCTACGTAGCCAGACACTCCCACAAATCTCTATCACCTTTCAATCTCAATTCGATCGACTATTTATTACATACTGATAACTGTTAACTGTTCACTGCTCGCTGATTTTAAGGGGAATTTTATGGTGCTTCGACCAAATCAACGCACAAAATTAGATGATACGGATGATAAGTTGTTTTACGGGCTTCCGCGTTTTGTTACTCATGTGGATGATGGGTTTATTCAACAACTTACGGATTTGTATCATCAACGTCTCAAACCAAATACTCGCATCTTTGACATGATGAGTAGCTGGGTTTCTCATTTACCGAAAGAAATGCAGTTTAGTCATGTTGAAGGACATGGACTTAATCAAGAAGAATTAGCACGCAATCCACGATTTGATAACTACTTTGTCCAAAATATTAACGAAAATCCTAAATTACCGCTGAAAGACCAAGATTTTGATGCCGTTCTCAATTGTGTTTCGGTACAGTATTTGCAGTATCCCGAAGCGATATTCACCGAAATTCATCGCATCCTCAAACCCGGTGGTATAGCGATTTTCAGTTTTTCTAACAGAATGTTTTCCCAAAAAGCAATCCAAGCATGGCGCGATCGCAGTGAAGCCGGTAGAGTCGAATTAGTTAAAAGTTATTTTCAATCGATTCCTGGATTTACTCCTCCAGAGGTAATAAAAAATCAATCAATAGCACCAAATTTACTCCAGTGGTTAGGTGCGGGAGGTGGCGACCCATTTTATGCTGTTATAGCTCATCGAAATTAACAGTTAATAAAAAAGGTCAAAGGTTAAAAAACCCGATCGATTTTGACTGCTTAACCCTCAACGTTAAGAAGTTTAACTGTTGGTAAACATACTCAAACGTTATCAAAAAAGATTTTTGTAGTTCGACAAATGAAGTATAAAGGATGAGTCATAAAGTATAAATTGTTAATCCTTTATACTTTATTCGGTCAAACTTAAATTAGGAGTCAAAGATGAATTTTGCTCGTACCCGCAGTATTTTAGCTGCCTTAGTACTTTCGATATTACTATTCACAACAGCTTGCGCTCAAAAAGCACCCGGACGTTTCGATCAAGTACAGACAGAAAGTACTCAGCAAAAGAAAGGACAAGCGGTTGCTAAAGATGCGACTCAAGGTAGCAAGTTTAATAAATTTTTCCCCGCAGCTTCAGATGGTTATCAGCGAGTCTTTACTCAAGAGAAAAAAGGCTTTGCTCAAGCGAAACTGAAAAAAGACGGCAAGGAAGTAGCTAAAATTTCCATCAACGATACTATTAGCAACCCTTCGGCAGCAGCTAAATTTGCGAATAGCCCTAAAAAAATCTCCGGTTATCCAGCGGTGGAGCTAGGAAAGCAAACAGCGGTTTTAGTGGACGATCGCTATCAAGTAAAAATCATTTCCAGCGATCCATCTGTATTTACAGCAGCGGATCGAGAAGCTTGGCTGAAGAAATTTGACCTTAGTGGTTTATCGCGTGTGAAAGCTTAGTAGTTATTAGTAGTTAGTTGTTAGTGGTTAGTGGTTAGTTGATAACCCTAACTTTTCAATTCTAAGAAACACAGGGAATAGGGAACAAGGAGATGTCTAATAAACACGTTTAACCTTTAACCTTTAACCTACTCCTAACTCCTAACTGCCGTACAGACGTAGCAGTGCTACGTCTCTACAATTTCTAACTCAAATCAACCTTCCCAGCAAAAAGTAAATATTTAAGGAGCCTACTACTATGAGTAAACCAGTTTTTGAATTGGTTGATGAACTACCAACTAGCGGTATTACCGTTTCGGTGCTAAATGCGTTGGATAATATAACCCCAGGGCATTGGAAAAATACAGTCGGTTTTGTCAATACCATTAAAGAGGTAACTGGCGAAGACGATGAAGATATGGTACAAGCTGTTGGCGAACGGGCAATTTATCTTTACAATGACCGTTCTCAAGGATACCAAAAAGGTTTATGGCTCTACCAAACTGTTGACAGCACTGATAAAGCTTTAGGTGCGGCAGCTTTAGCGAATAAAGTCAGCGGTAAGATTCCTTTGTTTGGAGGCTTAATAAACAGATTTACTCCCAAAGCTGATAAAGCACAAACTATTGATTTATCTTTGAAACTAATTGCCGAATTGCTAGCTTTTTGCAGCATCAACGGTATTCCTGGAGATAGCATTGGCGATTTTGTGGCTTCTTTGGGCGAATACAGCGGTGAATCCTATATCCGCATGGTGGGATTAATCTGCCTTGATGGTTTAGTTCCTTTAGGTCCCGATTTCATTCAACAAGCTCAATCGGCACTTAATGGAATGAGTCCTAAAGAGTTAGAAGACAACTCTACATTCAAGCAGATGAACGATGCAATTCCCGGTGATAGTTCTGAAGGTAAACTTAACTTTATCGGTTCCAGCTTTGACTCAGTAAAAGGCTGGATGAGCAACACTGTATCTAAGAATGATTTAACTCCTCAAAAAGTCACAAGTAAGTTGAGCAGTTTCGTTGATTTTGCCGATGATAAATTAGATTATCTCGCTGCTTTCCTCGACCTCAGCACCAACTATTTTGAGCATACAGGGACGCAAACCCTTACAAAACGCTTGATCGAGCGGGCTGAAGCAGAAATCTAATTCTCATGGTTCGTAGTAAGGACTTTAGTCCTCTAATTAAAGGCTTAAGCCCTGACTGCGAACTTTTTTATTTTCATAATTTTTAGATAATTAGCAATAGTTTTTATTAGCGATTATTTTTTTATCAAAAGATAATTCTCAATATAAATATAATTCTTTTCAAAAAGTAAAAAATAAGCATTAAAGAAGCTGTTAATTGTTTGATTTATGCTCTAAAAATGTAGCCGTTAATAGATATGATTATTTGATTCAACATCGGTAGGAGAGAATTTAATTCGCCCCAATGAATCAGCATCATATCGAAGTAAACGTTTCAGCCTCGAAGTTCAAAAATAATATCAGCTACATTCGCAATAGAGTAAAGCCTTCTCAACTGTGCGTAGTCATGAAAGCCAACGCTTACGGGCATGGTTTGAAGCAATTAGCCCCTACCGCAGTTGCAGCAGGTGCAGACTATATAGGTATTTGTACTAACCCAGAAGCAACAATTATTCGCGATTTAGGTTTAAACGTAAAACTGTTGCGTTTGCGGATGGCTTTACCTGAAGAATTGCACGAATCCATCGACTCCCTCAACATCGAAGAACAAATAGGAACCATCGAAGCGGCTAACTATCTTTCCGAAGCGGGAATAAAACAAGCAAAAAAGATTCCCGTGCATATCAACATCGATACCGGAATGGGTAGAAGCGGTTTTTTTCCCAATCAAATAGAAGAACTTAAACAGGTTTGCGGACTACCAGGTATAAATATTGTCGGTATAATGACTCACTTTGCGAGTTCCGATGGCAAAGATTTAGGGTTTACTCATAAACAAATAGAAGACTTTTACGAAGCCCGTCAAGTCCTCAAAGACTACGTAGACCATAAAGTACTTACCCACACTCATAACAGTGCGGCAACAGTGCGTGTGGCTAACGAACACAACCGCTTAGTCAGAGTAGGAGCAGCTTGCTACGGCGTGCGAACCTCCCAGGATTTTGATAATCCTCCCGAACTAAAGCCAGTAATGTCAGTAAAAACCAGGGTAGCCCAAGTAAGAAAAATACCCAAAGGCAAAACCATCGGTTACGGCAGCTTATTTACCACCCAACGGGATAGTTTAATTGCATCCTTACCAGTAGGTTTTGGTGAAGGTTATCCGCGATCTTTATTCAATAAAGGTATTGTTTTAATTAAAGGTCATCGCTGTCCCCGTAGTTGGACGAGTATCATTAAACATCACGACAGTAGATATTACAGACATTCCAGAGCCAGTTATATGGGGTGACGAAGCAGTATTAGTAGGAACTCAAGGTAACGAAGAAATCACCTTCGAGGAACTAGCAGATAAATTTTCCAGCGTACACACCGAAATCAACTTAATGGCAGGTTTTATGAATCAGGTTAGTTATAAATAGGGAATTGGGGATTGGGAGTAGAAAGTAGAAAGTAGAAAGTAGAGCGAGCATCTTGCTCGCTGGTAATAAATAGCGGTCATAAATAGCGAGCAAGATGCTCGCACTACTAACCCCTTGTCTCCTTGTCCCCTTGTCTCCCCCTCTCCCCCCTCTCCCTATCCCCTATGCCCAATTCCCTAATCTGGCAATTTCAAATTCTCCACGACTGCATTTAGATAAGGCTGAAAAACCGATAAATTTTCCAATTTTTCAAACTTACCAATTGATGAAGCTGGATCGAAGGCAGTGTTAATTAAGTAAAGTGCTTCGCCATCAAAAGCGACATAGCTTGTATGTTGCTCGCGTACACCACCTTTTTGTTGGATTCCAGCAAAACCGTAACGTATTCCTTGAAGTTTACCGACTCGTGCATTCTGTGGTGGATAAGGAGAAAATAAGACACCATCAGCCGTTTTAGCTGTTTTTAAATTATCGTCATAAACATATTTACCGTTTTTAGCTAATACACCATAGCGATCTTTTACCCAAGCGTTAAGTGCAGCTGTTACCTGTGCAATATATTTAGGACTCTGATAATTTATGTTTTTATCGATAGGAATACCAGTATTCAACAGCATTTTTTGAAAATTAGGCTGGGTTTTCAAAGGTAAAATTCCCATTTCCACCGTACCTAAAAGTTTCCCATTCGCAGAAACACACAACAAAGAGTCTTTATCCTGACAAGGATTAATTTTCCAACCTGCCGGAAGCGGAGTATCTTCTAATAAATTGTTCCAAATATTATCTTGGTTAGATTTTGTCCCAACTACAGTTGGAGTCGGTGTTTTCACCGAAGCTTGTGAATTTTTGTTAGCAGAGAAATAAGATGCAGCAGTTGTAACTCCGATGGGAATTAATATGAAACCTATCAATACATGATAAAGTCGTATCATTTTGCTTAAAAATAAAAATATAACGCAGAAAGTGGATTTAAAGTCAAAGGTTAAAGGTTAGGTGTTGAAAATACGTAAATATAAATACTAATTTCGATTTTAATTTTTATTATTCATCATTTTGTATTACTCTTAATACCCGTTAGGGAATGCAATTTCCTGGCTAAAAGCGAAAATTCTTTTAAACTTACATTTTGCACCATTCTCAACACCGCCAGAGAATGCAATTAAGAGGCTAAAAGCAAAAGTACTCTTAAAAGGACTCCTAACTCTCTACTCTCTACTCCCTACTCCCTAAAAATCCGTAGTTCCCAAAACGGTTTCATCTTCGGAATCATTCTCTAAGTCTAAAGGCATAATTGGTTCGCCTTCTGCACTTTCAATTTCCCCTATTGGAGGATTCTCATTAAGTACAATCTCTGTTATTTCTCCTCCATCTGTATCATCTGCTTGTGATTGATACGACAGCAAACGTTTAAGTTCCTCAAATTTGTCTAAGGAAAATACGGCACCATTTGCTATGGCTGTTTCTTTTTGAGCCTCTGCAATGATAGCTTGAAATAAGCAAGCGTTGGAAAGATTGGCTAAATCGAGATTCACTCCTAAAAGATTAGCTCCTGTAAGATTAGCGCCTGTTAGTTTGGCGTTTGTTAGATTTGCGTTTGTTAAATTTGCTCCTGTTAAGTCAGCACCAGTCAGGTTTACATCTGCAAGATTTGCTCCTGTTAAACAAGCGTCTTTTAACTGGACATTTGATAAATCTGTGCTGGTAAAATTGATTCCAGCTAACATTGATTGCGTTAAATCGGCTTTGACTAAGTTGAGGAATGTTAAAGATTTTTCACCAATTCTTTGTCTGGTAAAATCTGGATGAAAAACTGCTGTTTTCGCGATTAACTTTATTAGTGCTTGAGGATAGGATTCTGTTAATGAAAATGGTTTTCCACAAGGTGAGAAAGTCCGTTTTGTTTCTTTGTAGCAAGCACTGAGTAATAAGAATACATTTATTCCGACTGCTGCATTTACCTGTTCTACATTTAGGGGGTTTTGCAGTTGTTTAAAATATTTGAAAGCTTTATGTGCTATTCCTTCATCCAACCACATACCAGCACTATAAGCGTACCAAAAAGGTTGCAGGCGATCGCACAATAATTGAAAGGAAAATTTATGTTGAGAGTGTCGTAATCCTTCGATAATAAGTTCTTCAATTTCTTTTGTAAGAATGCCGTAACCAAGTAATTGATAAAGATGCTCGGCAATAGATAAGGTCGAATCGTAAGCAAAAATCATTTCTCCGTATGCGTTGCGAGTGCATTCGGTTAAAGCTTTTAGTTGATTTACAATCGATGCAGCACAAAGGTATTCGCCGAATTTTTCATGAGAAAATTTTAGATTAGAAGTGGGAATTGGGCATGGGGCATTGGGCATGGGAGATAAAAATTCTTTTTCCCTTTCTATTTCTTTTCTAAAATAAAATGCTGGTAGCTTAGATAAATCACTTTTGAATTTTAAGTTAATATTGTTTCTCGAATATAAAATTTGCAGTGCTACTGCTTGCATTTGATTAATTAATTCTTGGGGATGGCGATTTTGACTTAGTAAATTAATGGCTTCTGGAGTGCGATGAATATGGGTATTAATGGATGATGCTAATATTTTTTGACTAACGCTGCGAACTGGATAACCTAATAACCATTGATTGATACGCTCGTAAATTTTCCACAATACAACAGCGGTATTTGTGATTTGAGGATTGGTAGCAGATTCTAATATCTCATCATTAAGTAATTCGTCGCGATGCAATACTGCTAGTAAATACAACATCAAGGGTTGACGGACTAAATCTGATAGTAAAAAGTGAGATTTTCGAGAAAAAGCCTTCTTTTTTTTAAAAAATGTAAATAAGTTTTGAGAAGCCGTTATAGATTGGACTTTTGCCCAATTTGCAAACCATAGCTTCCACTCATCTTGTCCCCAAGGTAGAATTTTAATTCGACGTAAATTTGATGCTTTATTGACGATATCTTCTAAAGCCCAGCCTTGACTCGTTAAAATAATTTTATGATTAAACCGCGATTGAAATTCAAGTAATTGTCGTAAAAAAATGGCGATCGCCATTTTGTTTTCGGCGCAGTTGGGTAGTTCGTTTAATCCATCTAATATTAGCAAACACTTGGTTTTAGATTCTTTGAGCCAACCAGATAAATTTGCTTGAGAATGATTTACAAAAGCAGATTCAAGGGTTTCTTGAAAATTATCGCCGCACTTTACTTCACTGAGCCGAATATTTATAGGCATCCATTCTGGATATAGCTTGTGCGCTATCCGTGCTGCTAAGATTTCACAGAAGCTAGTTTTGCCGTAACCAGATTCCGATTCAATTACCGTAATGGTTTCTAAATCATCTATCTGCGAAACCACCCACTTCATTAAATCAACTGGCTGATGATTTCCCTTTACAGGTAAACCAGTAGGCGGGATATATATATCCTTGAGAGAAAAAGATTCTATAAACAGCGGTTCCCCAAGTTTTGTAATTAAGCTTGCCCGATATTTTTCTCTATAAAAATTAATATCATCATTAGTTTTAAATTCTACTGAATTTCCCAATCTAAAAAATTTTTGTAACTGAACCAAAGTGGCTGCATTTTTACTTACAAGCACAATCAAATGTCCCAAAAGTTTATTGTTTAATCGCTGAATAATTAACTCAGCTTCTGCTTCCAAAACGCTATTAGCAACCAACCAAGCTACAGCAATACGATTAATTCCTTCCACTGCATAAGAATCAGCAACCGTTAATAGCGCTTCTTCCGCTTGCACGTCACTGAGTTTTTCCTCTCGTAGAATTTTGATTAAAGCTTGTAAGCGCTCATCCCAAAGAGGTTTCACCGAAGCATTCGCAAACAAGCTTGAAGTTTCCCCTTGTCTACTCGTCTTTTCATCTCCCAAATACATCAATCTTTCCAGCCAAACTCGGGAGAGACTTTGTTCCTCAATCAAAACTTCTTCTAAAGCTTGTAAATAAGCAACTTGAAAAGCTAACCAAGTAGCTTCATTGCGATTAAAAGGCTTATTCTGTCCTAATAAACCTAAAATACTTTCAGTTAACCGAGCAAATACACCAACTTCATGCCAAACAAACCTTAAAGGAAGTTCCAGAACTTCTGCTAAAGTACATATATCAAACGCTGAGGGGTTTCTAACTTCCATATCTCGAATCATTCGCAAGGCTACACCAGTTATTTGTCCCTGCGAACACTCTTTTATTTGACTTATTTCGATATAATTTTCTACCAACCAATGCCGAATGCTCAAATTCATTTAAATACTCAGTAAGGGCTGTATACGGCAATTATTATTCATTTTAGATTTTAGATTTTAGATTTTGGATTGTAGAGACGTAGCAATGCTACGTCTCCAGGAGTTAGGAGTTAGGAGTTAGGAACTGGGAGTTAGGAGTTAGGAGTTAGGAGTTAGGGATTAATAATTTTCTACCCCCTCTACCCCCTCTCCCCCTCTCTCCCAAAAGCTGCATCTACAAAAGGAATCATTAGTGAACTAACTATGAGCGATCGCCCTGTAAAATTATTGTTAATTGATTCCGATCCCATTTTTAGATTGGGATTGCGTCAAACTCTGGAAGAATTCCCGGAGTTGCAAGTTGTAGCAGAAGCGGAAACTTACACTACAGCGTTGCAAATTTTAGCAGAATTGGCGCAGCAAGATCCTAATTTAGTCAACTTGGTAGTTTTGGAACCGGACAATAATCGTTCTGCAAATCGTCAGGAATTTGGGTTGCAACTAATTAGACAGTTGAAAAAACAATATCCGAATTTACCGATTTTGCTTCTGTGCCACATCCTCCAACCTGGAATGCTTGCAGCTTTAAAAGCTGAAGGAGTTAACGGTTACTGTCCCAAGGGTACTCCCATTTCCGAACTAATTATTGCCATGCAACAAATTGCGGCAGGAAATTCTTATTGGGTTCAAGAATTTCAACAATTAAGAAAATGGGATGGTGAAACATTAGGAGAAACATTACTCCCAAAACGCAAATCTCAGAACACTTTAATTAATAAGTTACGCAACAATTTGCGCGAATCGGGAACTACTTATATACAACCTAACTTGACAAAAGTTACAAGACAACTGCAAATTCCCGGATTAACGGTGCTAAATAAAGCTATTTTAGCTGGAAGACGACGGGAACTACTTGCTGCACAGTGGTTCTTAGATAATTTAGTAGATTCACTACCAGAACAACAGCAAACTCCCTCTAATCCTTTAAGTTCTTTCCCAGAATCACTATCACCCAAACCAGCAAATAGCGCTCTTACCATAACAAACCCTACGGAAAACCCTCTCTCTCCACCTTTACTCAGTCCAAGAGCTTTACAAGCAACATTACTTACATCTTGTATTAACAAACTTCAATTTAGCTTACAAAATGTAACTGATATTCCTTTAGAAATAGATATTTTACGAGAAGATAAAAAGCGAGAACTACTTTATTTATTACTACAGAAATTCGCAGATTCTCTGGATGAATTACGTACTTCAGAAGTAGAAACAAATCGATTAAATGAAGTTAACTATATATTATTAGCAGATGTTTGGGAAGCCGCAACCAAAGAATTCTTCGGTAAGTTTTCGCGGATAAAAGTAGGAGATATTGAAGTAGAAATTGTAGATATCTTGTTGCAAGATGCAGCAATCGTCAAGACAGAAATTCTGAGTAAAATTGTTTTAACAACCGAATTATTATCGTATTTAATATATCAAACAGAGCTATACATAGATAATACATCCTATTCAGCAGGCAGCGACGAAGCCAACGAACACGCTGCCATGATTTTGGAAAATATGTTAGTTAGTATAGCTAACGCCGTCATGCAGCCGTTATTAAATAGATTAGCAAATATTGAAGTTATAAAAAAAGATTATTACAATCGCCAATTTATTTCCACTAGAGAAATCGAACGCTTCAGAAACAATTTATCGTGGAAATATCGCTGGCAGAATTATGTCGGAGAAGCCCAAGAAATATTTGAGAGTCGTCACGAACTATTTGTCCTTGCACCTCGCGGTATAGCCAAAGTCTTAGTATACGCATCCCGCAACAACGAATTAGCCCAACTTGAAGGAATCCCATTAGTAGTTACATTACTATTAGAACTCCGAGATGCAGCCACACCCCGCGTACAATCCCTAGTATCCTTTCTAGGCAACGGTGTAGTTTTCGTACTTACCCGAGTAGTTGGTAGAGGAGTCGGCTTAATTGTTCGCGGTGTTCTTCAAGGAATCGGTAGCGCCTCCTTGCCGGAAAGGAAGAGGAATCGGGATTAGGGCGTTGGGCATTGGGGATGGGTGATGGGGTGACATGGAGAGAGGGGGAAGATGGGGAAGAAATTATTATTAACTAGCCAATCCTCGCTATTACCAATTACCAATTACCAATTACCAATTACCAATTACCAATTACCCATTACCAATCCCAAATGCCCAATTATCAATGCCCAATGCCCAATCCCCCATGCCCAATTGATTTACCTATTTCGCAAAAAGTAAAACATCCCGTCCCAAAAATCTTGTAAACGCCTACTTTCAAATCTTTGTTTGTTCCATTCCCATGCTGTTTGTTCGATTATTTCTGAAAAGCTCGAATAAACTGGTGCTAAATTAGCTAAGTTATTAATTTTTATTTTCTCGGCAATAGCTAAAGCGATTATATTTATTAACTCTCTGGCTTCTGCTCCTAATAAAGATGCTCCTAGTATCTCACCATTACGACGAACTATGATTTTGCAAATACCTGTAGTTTCGTCTGCAATTTGAGCAGATGCTAATGTTTTAAAATACTGCCGTAAAACTAAAATCTCATTTTTATCATATCGATTTTTGGCTTGTCTTTCTGTTAAACCAACCTGCGCTAATGTTGGTTGAGTCAAAATTCCCCAGGGAATAGCCCGATAATTAATTTTACGTTTAGGGAAGAACAAAGCGTTTGTTATGGCAATTTTAGCTTCGTAATTAGCAATATTTGATAAATTGTAACCGCCAATTACATCTCCACAAGCGTAAATCCGAGGATTGGTTGTTTGTAATTTTTTATTAACTGATAAACCACGGGAATGATACTTTACCCCTACAGCAGCTAAATTCAACGATTCTATAAAAGGTTGTTCTGCTACCGCGACTAATATTTCATCAGTTTCAATCGCTATATTTCCCGCTTGCAGCCACTTTTTACCTTCGATTAATCGAATTTGAGTTACAGCTAATTGCGTAAAAACACGTATTCCTTCAACTTCTAACTGCGCTTGCAACAACCGAGCAATTTCTGAGTCAACAGGAGAAATAATACAAGGGCTATTAACTATCAACGTAACGCTATAACCCAGTCTCGTTAAAGCTTGAACGATTTCTACACTTTGCGGCGTACCACCAAGAATTACCCAGCTTTTCGGCGGTGTAGAACTTTTTAGAACTTGCCAAATATTTGATAAAGTCAAAAACCCCGTTTTCTGCAATCCCTCAATATTTGGAATTGCTGGAATTGAACCCGTAGCCAGTAAAAAATTACGTGCTAGTAACTTACGATTATTAACAACAAAACTCAAATCTGGCGAAGCTTGAAAACAGCCCTTGCCTACAATTACATCAACACCTTGAGCCGCCAAAAAAGCAGGTGAAAGCTGTTCGTAAATATTTCCAGCAACAGCAGAACCCCATAACAGCGTTTTTTCTAAAGAAATTTGAACTTTTTCTTCCCCATTGCCACCATTACAAATACCAAACTGAGTTAGATCGTTAACCTTCCCAACAACCTTAGCAACCTCCCCTATCCCCTGAAGTTGAATCAAATCGTGACGAAATAGCGGTTCAACCAAAGCAACTTTAGCCCTTTGTTGAACAGCCTTCAAAGCAGCATCTCGTCCAGTAAGAGTGCCACCAATAATCACGATATCGTAATCAACTGACATTTAGTAATTGGTAATTGGTAATTGGTAATTGGTAATTGGTAATTGGGCATTGGGCATTGGGCATTGGGCATTGGGCATTGGGCATTGGGCATGGATAATTGGTAATTGAGCATTTGTAATTGGGCATTGGGGATTGGGCATCGAGAAACAAGATTAAGTAGTGCGAGCATCTTGCTCGCTGGTCATATAGATAGCGAGCAAGATGCTCGCACTAACTTCTGTCCCCTTGTTCCCTTGTCCCCTTGTCCCCTTGTCCCCTTTTCCCCCTCTCTCCCACCTCCTCGATCGCTTCCACCAAACGCCGATTCTCCGACTCCAAGCGCACGGCTACGCGAAAATAGCGATCGCCTAATTGGGGGAAGCTAAGACAGTCGCGGATGAAAATTTTATGATGTTGAAGCAATTTCTGCTGTAAGTCGGAAGTGGAATGCTTTGACTCTACTAATAAGAAATTAGCAGCGCCCTTGAGCGGTTGTAAGCCTGGAATGTCGGCTAAACCTTCAAACAAGTCACTTCTTGCTTTTGGTAGCCATTCCCAAGTCTGCTGCTGAAATCTTTTGTCCTCTACGGCAGCAATTGCTGCTGCTGCTGCGAGAGAATTTACCGCCCAAGGATCGCGCCAAGCTTGCCATTTTTGTACGCGCTGGGGATGAGCGATCGCGTACCCAAAGCGCAATCCGGGAAGACTATAAAACTTGGTTAAAGAACGCAATATTATCAAATTAGGAAATTCTTGCACTACATCAATTAGGCTTTGTTCCTCCGAAGGATGCAGAAAGTCCATAAAAGCTTCATCCACTACCACCAAAGCAAACTCTTTTAGGTAAGGTAATATCGCATCCCGCGTTAATAATTTTCCCGTAGGATTATGGGGATTATTCAACAATAGTCCTTTATCCTTTGTCGTGAATCCTTTGTCAAAAATCACTGACAAATCTAGATCAATTGAATTGATTAACGACATAGGAAACTCCAACACCTTAGCGTTGAATGCCCCCAAGGCTCGATAATAATCGCCAAAGGTTGGAGTTACGAGGATTGCTGCGGCAACTTCTGCTAATTCCCTTCCCGCCCAAGTCAGTAATTCTGCCGAGCCGTTACCCGGCATAATCCACTCAGATGGCAGTTTGTGAAAGCGACCTAAAGCTTGTTTTAGTTCGCTGTAATTTGGGTCCGGATAGTGCCGTATATTACCCAACTGTGACTTGATAGCCGAAACAGTACTATCGGTCGGTCCCAAGGGGTTAATGCTGGCAGAAAAATCCAAAATAGCACTGAGGGGACAACCAGCTATTGCTGCCGCCCAAGCTAAATTTCCCCCGTGTCTCGGTTGCCGCATCGAAAAAACTGGTAATTCAAAAAAGCCTACTCTTTTGGGGGAGCAACTCTTTCTCTAAAGAGCTTCCCTGCGGAGAAAGCAGGAACCTTAGTTGCTGGAATCTCCATTTTTTCATTGGTTTTGGGGTTGCGTCCTTCGCGTGCTTTACGTTCGCGAGATTCAAAAGAACCGAATCCTACCAACGTTACTTTATCACCAGAAGAAACTGCTTCAACGATGGTTTCCAAAGCAGCGCTCAAAACTGCATCGGCTTGCTTTTTGGTTACGCTAGCCTTTTCAGATACAGCATCAACTAATTCACCTTTATTCATGTCAAACTCCGTGTCGGTTTACTGTTTGTTGGGTGCAGACACCCCTGATGTATCCTTACTTGAATCCAAGGATGCGGGGATTTACAAAAGTCTGGCTTTTTGAGTATTTATGCTTAAAAGCGCTGTAACTCCCATCCGCTAGACTTTTCAATGAATCATTCTAAGGTGTTGTAGCCATAAGTGGATACATGAAACGATTATTTTATATAGTTTTCCGGTTTTTTCATATCCAAAGCTTCATTTTTGCACCAAAAACACTCTTCTCCAAGGAAAAAATACTTAATTGCAAAACCTTGTCACAAGGGTAACAGCCGAAAAAACCTACTTGAGTAATGGGGGGATAAAAGAAGGTAGGATAAATAGGGAATAAGAAGATTAGAGAGCCAATAGAGGCAATAAATATAATATTCATAAGCTTGATACAATTATTTTTTTACCTAGACAAATATTTGTCTTTTTCTTTTGATAGTTGCCAAATAAAGGTTTTAAATTATTTATCTAATTAATGAAAAAACTAAAGTTTTAGTTATAAGTTTTGTAAAGTTTTGAGTTCTTTTACTATTGTGCCATCGATATTCGCCCCTCTAGTTCATTTAAAATAATATTTTGTATTCGCAGAAAAATATTAATTGTGTAGAGACGTAGCATTGCTACGTCTCCGTATCTTCCGCAATCACGCAAAAATATTGTATAAGAAGCGGTACCTAGTGAAAGCGGCGAAATTCGTTTAAGTTGTATTCACAAACAAACATATAAATTTGGTCGTTGCTTGCGCCGTCAATACTATGGATGTCGATTTGTTCGCAAACGTCTGGAGACGTAGCACTGCTACGTCTCTACAAACGTGAAAATAAGTTGTGAAATCCTCGTTTATTATCTCTGAGGCAACTTCAACCCGCGTTTCTGCAACATTCTGCGTACTTCAGGGCTAGGTTTGTAGTTATACCCGTAAGAAGAATTTTGCGAATCATCCATAACTTGAGGTGTTAACAATACGATTACCTCATTACGCTGGTTATTCTTATTTGTGCTTCTAAACAAAGAACCAATAATCGGAATATCGCCCAAGATAGGTACTTTAGATACACTTACCCGATCTGACTCTTGAATAATACCGCTGAGAATCAAGGTCTGACCATCGCGCATACGAACCAAGCCAGATTGAAGAGAGCGTTCAGAAATTAAAGTTACAAATCCATTTCCTGTATTTTGTTGACCTGCTGGTGCTTTGACAGAAGGAGCTACCGATAAAGAAACAAAACCATTATCGTCAATGCGTTCAATTTTGACTCCTACAGTCAAACCCACTTTTTCTTTCTCAGGTTCTGTCACTTCTCTTGAGCCACCAGGAGTATCAACAAATGTAGTTGTTATTTTACCAAGTACTTCCTGAGTCAAATCAACTCTAGCTTCCTGACCTTCTTGCACAATTAAAGTAGGATCGGTCAAAATCTTGGCGTTACCGTTGGTAACTTGAGTTTGTAAAGAAGCGAGGAAACGTTTGGGGAATTGAAATAAAGTTGGTAGAGATGCTGTAGCTGTACCAAGTGTTCCTTGTGCAACGCTTGCATTACCATCCTCGTCAAAAGTAACAATATTATCGGTTGCAGGAGTAATACTAGAGAAGCCTGGATTTAAAGGATTTCCATCATTACCAAGAGGGGCAGTTGGTTGATAAAAATTTCCACTTCCTGAGTTTTGTGTTCTAACAGTATTACCGTTTTGATCTACGACTATTGTACCGGGGAGAGTTCCTGGTATGCCTACGGAATTATTTGGATCGAAGAAAGGCGATCCTTGAATTGGATTCTCAATAACAGGTCTGGAAGTTACACTATTGCTGCTTTCAGCACTCGTAGGAGGTCTTGAGCTACCAAAATTTCCAGATGCTACACCACCATCAACGCTAAAGAAGTTGTCAGCAACCCCAAAAGAGAAGCTAGTTTTAAAGTCTTTTGTTTTTAAAAGGTTGACATCAACAATTTTGACATTAACTGCAACTTGACGACGGCGAATATCAAGCTGAGTTAGCTGAGCCATCGCTATCTCTATTGTTCTGGGGGTCGCCAATTAAGGTGACAGAATTAGTCCGCTCGTCTCCTAATGCTTGTAAACCTCTGAGTAAAGGTGCAGAATCTTTATAGTCAATGCGTTGAGTTTCTACTTTAGTTTCTGTAGTGGTTTGAGTCTGGGTAATTGGAGCAGCTCCTTGACCTACAGCAACAGCATTAACGTTGGTAACTTGGCGTTCCCGACTGACGGCAGTTTCTGCGCCCAAACCAACTAAAAAGTTGAGAGCTACACCCACATCAACCTGATTAAGTCGCAAGCTCCGCATTACAGTATCGCGGGTAGAATTAGGTAATTTAGTCCCAACAAAAATAGTCCTTCCGCTGCGGTTGGCTTCTAAACCACTCAAGCGCAAGACGTAGTTAAATACATCTTGGACTGGCTCGTTTTCAATATCTAAAGAAATTGTCGGCCCATCGCCAGCAGCAGGAGCAGCACCTTCTCCAGTTCCACCACCTGCGGTATAAGCCAAGTTTAAATTAGCAGCCCGTGCCAAAAGTGACAAAACTTCCCGTACTGGTGCATCTCTCAAAACCAAGCGAGGTACGCGCTGCTGAGTTCCTAAATCAATCACGCTCGGTGAAGCATCGGTATTAGATATGGAGATATCTCCTACCGGAGGAGCAACTGCTCTGGGTAAGAAAGGTGGAGCCTGATTCATCGATTGTCCGGGGCCAGCGGGTGGTGCAGGGGCACCTTCAAGGTTAACGTCGGGGTTTGGTGCGGGAGCAGATTGAGCTATTTGATTATCTTGAGTCGGTTGCGGTGTCGCAGCAGTATCTGGACTGCCTCCCATTGAAGGCATCAAAGCAAAGGTAAGTCCGTTTTGCTTGCGCTCTACGGGTTTGCTTTCAGGAGCATTGCCCGTTCCTTTGATTACTACCCGGACGCTATTTGCATCAAGTTGACCGATGGAAACCGAAGCAATTCCATCTGTGGGATTATCCTGACGGAAACTACTACCTTGTGGTAAACGTAACTGGGTATTAATGATATCTGCGACTAAAGCATTACCTCTTTTAGTAGTAAAAACTTGAGGACGAGAGCCATCAGAAGTTTTTAAAACTAAATTAACTCCACCGTCAGCTTGATTTAATTTTACTTCTGTAATTTTTGTAGTTGATTGCGCCCAAACTGGCTGAGATACCAACAATACAGAAACAGCGGTTCCAAATATAAAACTACTACCGTGAAGTTTCACAGTCCATTCCTCACTTTAAATATTTTTTTAGAGAACTAATTATTAGCTGATAGTCGTTAGTTGTTAGTCGTTAGTTATATACCAGCGAGCAAGATAATCGCACTATTAACTTGATGCTAGCGAGTAAGATGCTCCTACTATCAACTATTTATTTTCTAATTGAAATTCATCTGTGTATTAGTTGTTAGTTAATGAGCTTTATATTATTAACTCCTAATTCCTAACTACTAACTCCTAACTACTCAGAAGATTCTTCTTTTTTAATAGCAGCAACTTCTTCGGGATTCATCGGCACTAACGCTTCTAACTTAAATGATGTAGTTATTGGTGTTGGCCCGACTCTGGGGGGCTTGCCTTCCTCGAAGGTTTCGGATACCAATGTTGATTGATAATCTTTAACTAACAACAAAGGCTGCAAACGCTCTATGTTTCGCAGAATAGATTGAGTTTGTTCGTAGGTACCGCGAATTACTATTTCGGTGGTGCTACGTTTAAGTTTTCCATCAACTTCTGGACCTAAAGAACCATCAATTACTGGTTGTGTTCCCTGAGAATCTGGAGCAAATTTCTGTAATTTGGCTTTGACTGCATTGCTACTTAATTGAGCGTTTCCTGCTTCAACTAAGCGGTTTAAATCTATCAACAAGGTATCCAAAGTTTTTTCGTTAGCAAATACAGCCCATACTTGAGACTGTTGTCTTTTGGATTGTGCTAATTTTGCATTAAGTTGGTCGATGCTTTGCAGCCTAGCTTGTTTACCCTCAATGTCTGTTTCAAGCTGCTGCTTGGTGCCTTGTTTTTCTGTATAGCTATCCCAAGCTGGCTTTACGAAGCTCGAAAATATATAGGCTGATGCTGCTATTCCCAATACCCCAATTAAAATACCGCTGATGGTGGGAGTAAAAGTTATGCCAAAAACTACGGGATAAGCTGAAGATTCTTCTTCAAACTCCGAGTCTTCAAAATTCATCTCATCGCTAAATGTCATTTTTCAAAGACTCCCGTTCTTCGCAGACTACGAATTCTATCTACTAATCCTTTCGTGCCTTTTTGTTCCAATTCTCGGATTAATTCAGAAGCTGGAACATCGCTTAGTTGAGAAACAATAGTGTATTTGACTATTTTTGGAGGCTCTATTGTTACTCCATCTGGAATGTTTTGAGGTAATGGCCCATCAATTAATTCAGCTGTAACTATTTTTCCTGTTGAGGATTTGAAAAAGGGAGATTGTTGCAAGGAAAGTAAGAAATCATTGACATCGTTAAAAGAGCGAGCATAACCGCTGATTTCTATACCGCCAGCGGAACTTGCTGTTAAGCCATTCTCTGCCGCAGTTTCAGGTGGGGTTTGTTTGACGTTCTCAATTCGCACTCTTGCAGGAATGCGATCGCGCAAAACTTGCAACATTGCCGACCAAGGTCGAATTTGGTCAAAAACGCTAACCAAGGCTTGGGTTTCTGTTTTAATTGCGGCAATCTCTGCTTCTTTTTGCTTGATATCGCCTAATTTAGCCTCTAATTCTTGATTCTTGCCCTCTAGTACCCCAATTTGCTCGTCAATACTGGCATTCTGGCTTTGCACGTATAGCAAACCTAATCCTAACAGAGCGGGAAGAATAACAGCTACCGCAGCACCAATATAAATCGGTGTCATATCTCCCACAGGCATTGCAAGCTTTTTCTTGCTTTGGCCTTGTTTTCCTTGCCCTGGGGCCACCGGGACGGTCTTTAAGAAAGTTGATATCTAAGCTGTACATTTTGCTTAAGCCCTCATTCCTAAACCAAGTACCGTACCCAAACCAGGACGTTGTACAAAGGGATAATCTTCATCGTCTACTTGTAGCGACAAAGCCTGTACCGGATCTATCTGAGTAGTAGGTAAACTCAGACGCTGTGTAAAAAACTCATCTAGCTGTATAAGTCCGCCTCCCGAACCTGCCAGCAATATCTGTGCTATTTCCAAATTTTCAGCCTGATTCAAATAGAAATCGACCGAACGACGCAGTTCATCGGTAAGTTCTCCTAACACTCTTAACATCGCAGCCATACCGGGATTGACCTCTGTAACACCTGTTTTTCCACCTTCCATCGGGGAGGCTGGAATAGTCATTCCCTCCAATAGTTCCATATCTCTAGATGTAGGTAAATTCATTGCTCTAGATAAAGCTGCTTGCATTTGCTCTGTGCCGATGGGAACGGTACGAGAAAACTGTGGAACTCCGTTAACAACAATGGCAATTTCGGTACTGTCATATTCAATATTTACCAGCACCGCCGCCTCTTGTGGCCCGAACTGACGTAGTTGATCGCGGATTGTCCGAATTAAAGAAAAACTACTAATCTCTAAAACATCAACCTGCAATCCTGCCTGTTCAAAAGTACTGATGTAGGTATCTGTAATGTCTTTACGAGTTGCAACTAAAAGTACTTGTACCTTTTCGATGCCATCCTCATCAACAAAGTATCCTAACTTTTGATAATCCACATCCGCTTCTTCACGGGGATAAGGAAGATATAAACCTGCTTCATGGTTTAGTACCATATCCCGTAATTCTTTATCGTCTAATTCTGCCGGTACGGGGATGAGACGCACAATAGAGCCTCGTCCAGGTACCGCAGTTACAACATGATTCGCTTTTATTTTGCTCTCCAAAAGCGCCTCTTGGATGATTTGCGCCATTGTTGGCGGATCTGCGATTTGCCCATCAACAAAAATGCCTTCTGGAACCGGCACTGATGTTAAAACTTCCAATTTCATACCTTGGCGCTGCTTGCGTAACTGAGCTACATTCACTCGTTGTGGTGCAAGCTCGATGCCAACCCCGCTTTTGGATTTACCAAACAGACTACTTAAGCCTTTCACCACTGTTTTGCTCGTAGAAATACTAAAAAATCAAAATCCAAATATGACTAAAAACTGCTCTTAATATCAGGAGATAAATTGAGTTGTTAATTTTACTAGTTGTTTTAACTCTTCTAAAAAATTTGCATAGCGTTTCTCACCCCGATTTTTGATAAATATTCTTTTCTATGGTTATTCAATTTTATTTGTTCAAACAAATATCAGTTATGAACATCATCATAAAAGTAAATAGGGTCGATCGTCGGGCAAAATGCTTACCTAGAGAAGATTTAATCTCAAATTAAGCAATCCTTACTCTTAAAAAAGAGGTAAAGAACATTATGCTTTTTTCAGTGATAAATATGACATATCCCAATATTTCATGATGCAGTTAATTAGTTATAACATCGATTAATTAAAACAATTATGTATCATAAATGTACTCAGTGCTAACACTGGATTAATAAATATACAGCAAAGTTTGCAGCGATAGTGAAGTCAGTATGTTTGACTATTGAATTTTAGAAATATGAAAATTTAAAATAGATATTGTAAATATGTTAGTAATTTCTCGGAGTTCTTATTAATAATTAACCCCAAACAATTATTTAGTAATTAAATAAAATAAAAATAATTAAGTAACTTGTTTACAATTTGTTATCAATTCATGGCTGAATTAGTAATTTTACTAATTAGATGAAATATCTTTTTATTCCCTACGTATTTTCTAGTAGTTCATTAATAAAAATGGTTCTTACGTACTTGTCATGCTAATTAATAAGTAGAAGAGGGAACAGGCAATAGAGGAAAAAGATGATAAGTAGGTTGGCATTGAAAATTGCGATCGCGATAAGGGAGTAGGCAATTGGGAGTAGGCAGTAGTAATAAGAACCTCGTAAGATTACCCTGAGTTCCCCCTTTGAAGGGAGACTTTCTCTATAAAGCTTTCAACTAGTACAGTACGGCGTAAATAAAGCACCCATTTATAAAGTTTGAAAGCCTTATCATATAATACTTTTTACTTCTTACTTTTGACTTTTTACTTCCGCGCAGCGGTACTAGTACCTTGCCTGGGTTTCTTTTTTGCTCTACTCCCTACTCCCAACCGTCACCTGGCATTTTTAGGTTGGTGGAGTACTATATTCCCAAGCGTTGATTCTGCAAAAAATGCCCTACTAAATAAAGCGAACCACATAGAACAACCAAATTAGTATCCGAACTAAAAGCCGTTGAAAGCGCTTTTGATAAGTCAGAATGCGTATCGCACAAACTTAATCTCGGACAAATATTCTTCGCTAATTTGGCTAATTGATGCTCGTCAGCCGAACTATGTTCTGGTACGGGTACTAAATGTAATTCATCGTTTGGCCGTAATAAAGTTTGGAAAACTCGATCGTGTTCTTTAGTTGAAAGCATTCCCATCACCCAGGTAACTCCAACTTGAGATCGATTTTCCACAGCAACTAGCGTATCAACGTAATTTCGTAATGCTTCTGCTGCGGCTGGATTATGAGCGCCATCAAGTAGTAATTTGCGGCCATTCCAAGTAGTCCACTGCATTCTTCCGAGCCACTGAGTTTTTGCCATACCTTCAGCAATAGCTTTCTCAGGTATTTGCCAACCCTGCTGCTGGATAATTTCCAAAGCAGTCACGGCTAAAGCAGAATTAACTAACTGTATTTTTCCTTTGAGGGGTAAAGGATATTTGATAGATTTGGCAATTGGTAACTGGGAATTAGTTTTCTCTTTTGTCTCCACCTCCACACAAGCCCAACCATCACCAACTTCTCTTGCCGGTTTGGGTTTAATAACGGGACATTGTAATTGATCCGCATATTCGCGTACTACTTGTTCTGCTTCTGGTGGTAATTGCCCAATAACTACCGGACATTTAGCCTTGAGAATACCCGCTTTTTCCTTGGCGATCGCCGCTTCTGTAGAACCTAATTGTTGCAGATGGTCGAGGCTAATAGAAGTGATAATAGTTACCATCGGTTTTGCACAGACATTAGTAGCATCCAAACGCCCTCCCAATCCAACTTCGACCACAGCCACGTCAACCGCATGACGAGCAAAATACAGCCAAGCTGCGGCAGTAAATACTTCAAACTGAGTAGGTGATTCTTCTTGAGAATCGATTGCCTCCTGTACCTCAAGCAATAAATTACCAAGTTCCTTAGAAGAAATTTGCCGTTCGTTCAAGCAAATTCGCTCCACCCAATCAATCAAATGAGGAGAAGTATAGCGTCCCGTAGTATATCCAGCCTGCGTTAAAACCGCAGACAAATAAGCACAAACAGAACCCTTGCCATTCGTACCAGCAACGTGAATAATCGGAACTTGATAATGTGGATTACCAAGATTCGCCAAAAGCTTCTCAATGCGTTCCAACCCCAAATGAACGCCAAAACGCTTGCGAGGCTGTAGTAAAGAATCTATATCCATAGGGAGTAGGGAGTAGGGAGTAAGGAGTAGGAATTAGGAATTCTCTCCCCAATGTCCCATGCTCCATGCCCAATTCCCAAAATTAAATAAACCGACTGTACCCTAAAGGAAAACAGCCGGTATCTAGCGCGATAAATGTGAAAAATTTACGCTTCTTTATTTAAAAAAGTTTGCAATTGTCGTATTGCAGCAGCGCCGATATTAAATAACGCCCAACCAGCGGCAATAACTAAAGGTGCAAAAACAATCGCTACACGCATATCCATATTTAGAAATCCTCTCTTAGGTAAATTTTAAGTTTTATCAACTACTCTCATTTTTATTTTTAGCTGAATTGGCGAATTTTGCTACCCCTGCGTGTAAAGAATGTTTACGCTCTTCAGTTATCAATGAACAGTTATCAATGAACAGTTAGGAGTAAGGAACAGTGAACAGTAAGTAGTGGGAGCATCTTGCTCCCTTGTATTTCCCAACTCTTGTCCCCTTGTCCTCTTGTCCTCTTGTCCTCTTGTCCCCTTGTACCCTTGTCCCCTTGTCCTCTTGTCCCCTTGTCCCCTTGTCCCCTCACCCATCACCAAACCCCAAATCCATACCTTTCCCGGCGTGAACTAAAGCTAATTTCTCGTAGCGTTTGGCGTGTTCGATTAGTTCTGCTACTTCTTGGGGAGAATTTTGACGTATTACTTTACCAGGAACTCCAATTACTAAAGATGAAGGAGGTACGTCTTTAGTTACTACCGCACCTGCACCAATTATGCTTCCGGCTCCTACACGTACTCCATCAAGTACTATTGCACCAATACCGATTAAACTTCCGCGTTCGATGTATGCGGAATGCACTACGGCTCGATGTCCAATGGTAACGTGGTCTTCTAAAATAGTAGGTTGACCGGGGTCGCCGTGGAGAATTGCTCCGTCTTGTATGTTGGTACATTCACCAATTTCAATGCGCTCTACGTCACCTCTGACGACTGCGGTATACCAAATGCTTGCCCCCGTTGCAACCAAGACCGAACCCATCACCACAGCATTCGCTGCAACGAAAGCTGCTGCTGAAATATCGGGAGAAGACCAGTAGGAAGTGCTAGACACGATAGAATATTACTATGAAAAATATTGAACAAAGAACTTGCTCTGACACTATTAAGCCTAGAGTATCATGACGCGATCTTTCTACATTTCAACGGTCATTGGCATATAAAAACTGAAATATTAACTGCTCTTTTTATGTCCAAAAAAAACTGTAGTTTTATCTCACTCATGTTCTACTTAATGAATATACTTTTTAAGTAAAACCAATTTATAAGTCCGATAAATTAAAATTTTGCGCGTTCGTCTACTTAGATGAGTTGTATTGAAAGTGTAAAATTAAACAAAATAATGACGTTAACAATAAAGATGTTTATATACACTTCATGATGAATCTAAGCTTGCAGTACCCTATATTTGGGCCAGAAATTCAGTGTCCCCATTGCCGTCAAACTATTCCGGCACTGACATTAACTGATACTTATTTATGTCCCCGCCACGGCGCTTTTGAAGCTAATCCGAAAACAGGCGAATTAATTCACCTCCAATCTGGGCGACATTGGCGGAGGTGGAAGGATGAATGGTATCGTCAGCATACTCATCCTGATGGAATTAGGTTTGAAATTCACGAGGCGCTCGATAAGCTTTATACTCAAGGCTATCGCGCTACTAAAGTGATTATTGCTTACCGGTATCGGGAATTAATGGGCGGTTACTTAGAACGTAGTTCGCCGTGGCGCGGAGGACAAAATTCAGAAGTTACTTCTGCACGATTGTACGGCTTACCAGTAGATTTTAGTCCCGAAGCTAGTGACGATTCTTGCTGGGAAGTAATAAATTTTGATTTAGAAAAAGAACCCGGTGTTCCAGTACGCTACCCTTACTTTAGATTGTTTGAATAGTTACAACTATCATCCATAATTGTGTTAGGAGTTTTCTGTGTCATTACTCCTAACCTTCGTTTACAAGCATTTGAGCAATATACACGAATATTAGAAATATCAAAAATATTAAAGAAAACGAAAATGCACCACGCTTCTATTCGTACTGCGGATATTCACTCTGCGATCGCCTTTTACGAACAATTGGGTTTCACAGTATGCGAGCGCTTCACGACGGGTTATACTCTGGCTTGTTGGATGGAAGGATTGGGAGGAAGAATTGAGTTAATTCAAATCCCCGAGCCGAAACCTGCTGCGGATGCATTTGCTGACGAACATTATGTGGGATATTACCATCTGTCCTTCGATATCACCGAGACTGCGCCCGATTTACCCAGTTGGTTGAGCAGCATAAAAGAAAATTTTGCCGAAGCATCCCGCAAGCAGCCAGAAATAATAAAGCCATTAAAAGTACTTTTAGAACCAACTCAGCAGCAAATAGGCAGTTGTATCTATGAAGTTGCTTTCATCGCCGATACTGATAATTTACCGTTGGAATTTATTCGCAACTTGACAATTAAGTAAATTATAGAATTACTCCTTTGTGTTCCCTATTGCCCGTTCCCTAACCCCTACGAGTTATTAAGTAATTAAAACAAACTCATATAGTTGTAATTAATTACTTTTATCTGTAGAATAAACATTCTCTGTAGTGTTGCCGAGGCGACAGATTCCGACAGCAGATTAAACTATATTCAAAATAAAAATCTGTAGTTAATCTCACAGATAAATTAAGCAAATAAATGTCTGTATATTTTACGTTTTTGCGTATTTGTCGTTTTCCGTCTTTACTTTTGGGGCTAGTACCGATCCTAGTTCTATTTTTTGGTGGTGAATCGGATAGCAGCAAGTTATTAGCTGCTTCAAAATGCGTAAATAATCGCAAAGAATTGGTGACAAAAGAAAATACGATCTTGACGGTAGCTGAAAATGTTCGTAAAACTACGTTAGACAATGGTCTAAGCATCATAACAAAAGAAGTGCATACCGCGCCAGTGGTAAGCGTACAGGTATGGTACAAAGTCGGAACCCGCAATGAGAAACTGGGTGTAAATGGTATTGCTCACCAGCTCGAACATATGATGTTCAAAGGTACAAAAAGCCGTCCCGTGCAGTTTGGGAAACTTTTTAGTGCTTTGGGTAGCGATTCAAATGCTTTCACCAGTCACGATCAAACAGTATATTACGGTACTGCCGAACGCAATAAGTTAAAAGCGCTTCTGACTTTAGAAGCGGACAGAATGCAGAATGCTGTTATTGACGCGAAGCAGTTAAATAGTGAAAAGCGGGTTGTAATTTCTGAGTTAAATGGTTACGAGAATAGCCCAGAGTATCGTTTGAATCGGGTGGTTATGCGGGCTGCTTTTCCCAATCATCCTTATGGATTACCCGTTGGTGGTACTGAAAAAGATGTGGAGAATTTTACGTTAGAACAGGTAAAAGAATATTACAAAAATTTTTACAGCCCTGATAATGCAGTGTTAGTGATTGTAGGTGATATTGAAACTAATAAAACTATTGCGGCAGTAAAGGAAATTTTTGGGAAAATACCAGGAAATAAAAATACAGGCTCAAAAAGTGAAGTAGTTGATAATAGTTTTGTAGAAGGCGTTTCTAATTTATCCGAACCGATTGTATTAAAGCAACCCGGCTCTGCACCGTTATTTCAAGCTGTATATCCCCTCCCTTCAGCAAAACATAAGGATATACCAGCCTTGGATGTAATGGATTATATTTTGGCTGAAGGACGAAATTCGCGTCTTTATCAAGCTTTAGTCAATTCAGGAAAAGCTAGTGATGTGTCGGCAAGTGTTGTTAGCCTACAAGATGCAGGTTGGTACGAATTATTAGTCACAGCGAATTCCGCAGCTAATTTATCTAAAATTAAATCGATAATTAATCGCGAGATTAGTAATTTAGCGGATAAGGAAATTACAGCAGAAGAATTAAGTAGAGCAAAAGCTCAGTTGCAAGCATCAGTCATTTTAAGTAATCGCGATATTACCTCTTTGGCAATGCAGTTAGGTAATGATGAAGCAACTACAGGCGATTATACTTATACAGACCGTTATTTAGCTGCCATACAAAAAGTAACTGTTCAAGAGGTGCAGCAGGTAGCTCAAAAATATTTAAAACAGCAAAGCCAAACAGTAGGCTTTTTTAAACCAACTGATATAAAAGTTAAAGAAAAAACCGAGAATAAAGAAATTTCAGTAGAAAAAAGCCAGCATTTTCCTAAAAGTACTCTTAGAAACGCTGATGTAGTGAAGTACCTACCACCAGTAGATTCGACTATCGCTTCAACAAGTCGGATAATACCCGAAAAATTTACTTTACCTAACGGTTTAGAAATTCTGCTGCTACCAGACAAAAGCACTTCTACGGTAACTCTGGGTGGCTATATCAAAGCTGGTACAGAATTCGACCCAAATGGCAAAGCAGGTTTAGCATCTTTGGTTGCAGATAATTTAATCAACGGTACCAAAGACAAAGATGTTTTAAGTATCGCTAAAACTTTAGAAGATTGCGGTGCAAGTTTAGATATTAAAACCTATCGCGAAGGCATTTACTTTGAAGGTAACAGCTTGTCGGACGATTTATCGGTGTTAGTAAAAACTTTAGGAGATGTAATTAAAAATCCGATTTTTCCTCGCAAGCAATTGCAGCTAACACGTCAACAAGCTTTGACGGCGCTTAAGCAGGATTTGGACGATCCAGAAGAAGTTGCCCAAAAAACTTTTTTACAAGCGGTTTTTCCCAAAACACATCCTTCTTATAGCTTTCCATCACAAGAAAGTTTGCAGCGAATTACTCGTCGCGATCTAGTTGACTTTCAGCAAAAACATTATCGTCCCGATACCACGGTATTAGCATTAGTTGGTGATTTCCAACCAGATCGAGTCAAAAAGCTGATAGAAAAAGAATTTGGAGATTGGCAAGTTTCGGGTGAAATGCCCAAAGCAGAATATCCACCCGTAGATTTACCCAAATCAATTGTCCGTGTTAACCCGGTAGTTCCCGGTAAAGCCCAAGCAATCACTTTCATGGGCAACAAAGCGATTAATCGTCAAGATCCTAGATATTATGCTGCAAAAGTCTTAAATCATATTTTAGGTGGCGATACTTTATCGAGCAGACTTGGTTCTCAAGTACGCGACCGTTTGGGCTTGACATATGGTATTTTCAGTAACTTCCTCGCCGGTAAAAACTCTGGAACATTTTTGATTGAAATGCAAACCAGTCCAGAAGATACTACAAAGGCGATCGCCAGTACGCGCCAATTATTAGAAGACTTGCACAGAAAGGGTGTAACTGCTGCGGAGGTTGAGACTGCTAAGCGTAATCTAACCGGCAATTATAACGTTTCTCTTGCTTCCCCCGATGAACTAACCTATAGAATTATCAAAAATAACGTATTAGGTTTAGATGCAGAAGAGTTACGTAGTTATACCGAAAAAATTCAAACAGTCACTTCCGAACAAGTAAATCAAGCAGCACGCGAGTTACTTCATCCAGACAAAATTGTAGTTGTTACCGCAGGTCCTCCCGTATTAGCAAACCAAGGAAAAAGAAGTAATCGGTTGTCAATAAGCAACGAACAGCGAAAAGTGAACAGCGAACAGCGAACAGTGAACAGTGAACAGTGAACAGTGAACAGTGAACAGTGAACAATTATTAATTATCAATTAATAACTTCTAACTCATAACTCTTAACTCCCTCTCCCCATCTCCCCGATGGGGCAATTGGTACAAAATAAGTTAACTTAAAATATAGTATTGTTCTTCAATTTGGCTAGTAAATCAATTCACATTTAAGCGGCAACACGCAATTCATTATTATCTTATGAACATCTTAAGTAACCTGCTTTCTCAACCACGATCGGAAAGTCGCCCTAAAAGACAACGTAGGGGAATTGAAATCAAATCGCCGCGTGAAATTGAAATTATGCGTCAATCGGCGAAAATTGTTGCCACTGTATTAAAAGAAATTTCTGAGTTGGTAAAGCCAGGAATGAGTACAGCAGACTTGGATGCTCATGCTGAAAAGCGCATTCGCGAAATGGGCGCGACACCAAGCTTTAAGGGATATCACGGTTTTCCAGGTTCTATTTGTTCTAGCATCAATAATGAAGTAGTACACGGTATTCCCAGTGCTAAGAAAGTGATTCGTTCTGGTGATGTTTTAAAAGTTGATACTGGTGCCTTCTTTGAGGGATTTCACGGTGATTCCTGTATTACAATCGCCGTTGAAGAAGTAAGGGATAAAGATGCTAAATTAATTCGTGTTGCCGAAGAATCTCTTTATAAAGGTATTGAGCAAGTCAAAGCTGGTAACTATTTAATGGATATTGCTGGTGCGATTGAAGACCATGTAAAAGCCAATGGTTTTAGCGTAGTTGAAGACTTTACCGGACATGGTGTTGGTAGAAACTTGCACGAAGAACCTTCCGTTTTTAATTACCGCACCCGTGAAATGCCTAATGTCAAATTGCGTAAGGGAATGACCTTAGCAATCGAACCAATTTTAAATGCTGGTTCCAAACATTGTAAAACCTTATCCGATCGTTGGACTGCGGTAACTGTAGATAATTCATATTCAGCACAGTTTGAGCATACTGTATTAGTTACAGAAACTGGATATGAGATTTTAACCGATCGCACAAAGGTTTAGATTTTGGATTTTGGATTTTGAATTTTTAATATGTATTTAAATGTAGAGACGCGATATTATGCCCTCCGGGCACGCTGCGCTAACGCGTCTCTACAAACATAATAGTTATCTAATAAATAACTAATTCTTCTCAATTTCGTCAAATTTTGCCCTAACAGCTTGAATATCCTGCCACATCAACCATTTGGGACCACCGACTTCGCGAGATGAATTGCGTAGTAAGTAAGAAGGATGAAAAATAGGCATACATAAACGGCCTTCCCAATCTATCCACTGTCCGCGAATTTTGGTAATTCCGCGTTTTTCTGCTAGTAAACCTTTGAGAGCCGTCGCACCTGTCAAAAGGATGATTTTCGGATCGATTAGCCGAATTTGTTCTAAAAGGTATGGTTTACAAGCTTTGATTTCTTCAGCAGTTGGATTGCGATTGTCAGGAGGACGACATTTATTAATGTTGGCTATATATACATCTTTCTCGCTATCGAGTTTTACAGAAGCCAAAATTTTTTCCAGAAGTTGTCCCGCTCTTCCAACAAAAGGTAGCCCGGTTTCATCTTCATTTTGACCGGGTGCTTCTCCAATAATCATAATTGATGCTTGAAGATTTCCTCTTCCAACCACAGCATTTTGACGGGTTTCTCCCAGCTGACAACGATGACAATTATTGCAATGTTGTGCCAAGTCCATCATGGTTGGATAAGTGCCCGGAGGAATAGCAACTTTGGCATCTTTTGGAATATCTTCTTTTTGATTAAGAGTTGAGTCCTCGAAAAGACTTAACTGATTTTCGCTGCTCATTTGAAATTAAACTTGCGTTTGGCAAAAGAATCTTTAGAAATATTGGTTCGGGTACGCTTTTTTTGCGTAATACTTGTATCTATAAACCCTTTATTATATCAGCTATTTCGAGTAGACGACAGCAATATTCAAGCCAATGCCGTTGTAAAGTGTTTAGTAAATCATGTTATACAACCCACTTTTTCAAAATCGCGAAGCTGCTGGTGAGGAGTTAGCCCAAGCAATTCGTACTCAGTTGAACAAACAACAGGTTGAATCTGGATTAAAACCAATCCCAATTGTTTATGCTTTACCTAGAGGGGGATTACCAGTTGCTTTGCCAGTAGCGCGTTTGCTTGATTGTCCTTTAAAAATAGAAGTTGCAAAAAAAATTAGTCATCCGCAAAATGAGGAATTAGCTATTGGTGCGGTGACTGCTTCAGGAAGTGTGATTTGGGCGGACAATAGGATATTTCGCTTCAGATTTTATTCGCGAGAAAGACGGCAGGCAAGTTTAAATGCAGCAATAGACTGTGCTAAATCTTTAGAGACACAGTTGAATCGTGCTTGTTCTCAAGTAAAGGTTGAGGGATCAACTATTATCTTAGTCGATGATGGTATCGCAACAGGTATGACTATAGCAGCAGCAGCAACCGCTCTGAGAAAATTAAATCCCGCACAAATTTGGCTGTGTACTCCAGTTTTACCTAAAAATTTAATCCCTTGGCTGCATAAATGGGGCGAGCAGGTTATTGCCTTAGCAGCACCAGAATCGTTTTTAAGCGTAAGTAATTTCTATGTAGAATTTCCTCAAATCGAAACCCAAGAAGCTTTAGAATATTTTCAACAGCAATCGATTAAAAGCTAAGAGGGAACGGGGAACGGGGAACGGGGAATTGGGAATTGGTAATGGGGAATTGGGAATTGGGAATTGGTAATTGGGAATTGGTAATTGGTAATGGGGAATTGGTAATGGGGAATGGGGATTCATAATACTATTTCATTGAGCTTCATTAAAGAAATAACTAATATCTACATAAAAATTAGTTTTTCTTCTTCCCATTCTTCCCTACTCCCTACTTACTACTCCCTACTCCCTACTCCCTACTTACTACTCCCTACTCCCTACTCCCTACTTACTACTCCCTACTCCCTACTCCCTACTTACTACTCCCTACTCCCTACTTACTACTCCCTACTCCCTACTCCCTACTCCCTACTTACTACTCCCTACTCCCTACTCCCTACTCTCTACTCCCTACTCCCTACTCCCTATTCCCTAATTAATCGTATTTCACTGCTCTAGCGTAGTCGCCCATAGCATAACAAGCAGTTTTTAGACTAGCACGAGCTTGATCTTGACTGCGACGGTCTTTAATTTCTTTAGCTATCCGCAAACGTTCTTCATGATAGGACATTGCACCCTCGTAATCCCCTAAAGCTTCACAAGCAACTCCCAAGCTACCTAAAGATTGTTCTTGGGCACGTGTATCTTGAGTTTCTTTTGCTAATTGAAACCGTTCTTCATAGTAAATAATCGTTTTTTTATACTCACCCAAAGCATAGCAAGCATTACCAAGATTTTTTAAGACTTGAATGCTAGTACGACGGTTTTTTAGTATGCGAGATACAACGATACAATCTTCGTAGTAATCGATCGCTTTAGAGTAATTCATCAAAGCATACCAAGCATTACCTAAATTTTTTAATATTTGCTCTTCTCCCCAGTTATCCTGAAGTTCGCGTACTAATTTTAAACTTTTTTCTTGATACTCGATTGCCTTAGAAAGATTATTTAAGGCTTTATAAACTAATCCCAAATTATTAAGTGCTGCTATCTCAGAGCGACTATCTTGTATTTCTTGAGCTTTTTCCAAACATTCTTGTAAAAATTCTATAGCTTCGGAGTGCTGTTTTAAATGACGATAAGCGTTGCCTAAATGTGAAAGTGCTTGAATCTGCAAACGCTCTTCCTGAGCTTCTTTAGCCAAAGACAAGCATTGTTGAGCGTAGGATATAACGCTTTTATAATCGCCAGAACAATAAGCTACTAGTGCTAAATAAGAAAGCGCTTGAGCCTGTTTTGGAGAATTTCCATAGGCTTGAAATAGAGCGCTGGAGTGCTGTAAAGCCTTGATTGCAGCATTGAAGTCTCCAGCTTGTTGCTGTTGAATTCCCTGCTGCAATAACTCAGATGCTTCAAATGACTCTTCTTCATCCTTAAACGGAACCTCTGTTTGTAAAGCTTCATCAACTTCTTGGATACCGCTATCGCTGTCTTCTTGATTTTTTTTTAGAAATTCTATCGGTACGTTTAAGGGTAGTGTATTTTTTAAACTTGAATTCCATTTATTTTTTTGCATCGACCGCTTGCTCTCTGTGAATAATGATTGGTAAAGTTAGTATTCCCAAAATATTTGCCTAAATTTCATTCTAAAAAGTAAATTTTAATAAATAGAGAATGAAATAGCACTAACGGTTCAAATCTCAACTAGTTTAGTGTTTAGAAAAAATATGTATTCCTTAAGGTTTTTAAGACTTTTAGTTAAATATCAAAAATCAAAATTTCAGCTTAGCTTGAGGACAGTATGCCGTTTTACGACTGCCTAAGTATCTCAATATTTTAAGGATTTATTGCATAAAGCAAATTCTTATGACTAAACGAAAATACTATTAATCAAATAGCAGAATAATTAGAATTATCTCTTAGTTTGAGTTGTCTTAAAAGTAATGACACTGCTATTTTAAACAAAAAATGATAAATAGTCAGTGAAGATTCAATAAAAAATAGTAAAAATAATAGCAATATTTATATTCAAAATATGTAAAATATACTGATAGTATTAGTACGGATTTTATGCATCATGCAATATATTCTGCTTCAATCTCATGAATTTGGGGATTGTTCAAGATTAACTCAATTGAAATTACGCTGTTCTAATAATTGCATCTTGATTTAAATTTATTTATACTCGATCAATTTATATTTTAAAGCAAAATATATTGTTTTGAATTAACTATATATATGCTTTGAAAAAAAACACAAAAAGCTAACGCTTTACTATAAAAGGTTAAGAAAAATAAAGCAACAGCAAAAGAAGTCGCATTCTGATTGAACCTTTACTGTTTTTGCCAATTATCGACTATAGCTTTATCAAAATTAGCGCCTATTAAATTAGCACCTTGAAGTTTTGCATTCGTAAGATTTGCACCTGCAAAATTAGCACCTTTAAGGTTTGCCCATCTTAAATCTGCACCTCTTAAATCAGCTTCGCTCATATCGGCTTGCAATAAATATGCACCACCAAGGTGAGCTTTAGTTAAATTTGCTTTGTTTAAATTTGCTTGATAAAAATAAGCGCCGATTGCTTCGACTTCGTGCAAATTGGCGTTTATCAGTTCAGCACCAATCAGGTTAGCATCATGTAACGTTGCTTTCCAAAGATTGGCACGGTTTAGCTTTGCTCCCCCTAAATCTACACCTTTGAGATTCGCGTCTTTTAAATTAGTGCCAATCAAGTTTGCTTTACTCATAAAAGCATCTTTTAAATTCGCTGAACTTAAATCAACCCCAATCAAATTAGCGAGACTTAAATTAGCTTTCGTAAGATTCGCATTCCTTAGTTTGGCCAAACTAAAATTAGCTTTGATTAAATTAGCTTCTTGAAAATTTGTATTGCTAAGATTTGCGCTATTAAAGTCAGCTTTAGTTAGATTTGCTCGTGCTAGCATTGCATTTTCTAAGTTTACATGGCTCAAATTCACACCTTGGAGATTTGCACCTGCAAGATTGTATCCATATAAATTTGCCGAACTTAAATCTAATTCAACTTGAGGATTTTTCTTTCTCCACTCATCCCCTTTGAAAGTACCAGTTCTGAATAAAGTCAGATGTTCTAAATTTGCCATAATTATTCTTTATTGCTGACGCTTGCTTGGGGAATTTACCCTACCAGCTACGTTTTCAATCGCCGCTAACGCTCCATCTGCACCTGCAAGTATATCTTGTTCTTGTCCCCCTAAATAAAGCCGACCAAAACTACCTACAGCGTTAACAGCCAAAATATTTATCGATGCAGCTTTTTCGGCTTCATTTGCAGCTAACGCAGCATAAGCAGCAGGTTCAACTTCCAATACATACAAAGTTTGTCCCGCTAACAACATCTGTCCCTCGTCGAGTGCGATTAATCAGCTGTGTTTGATAAGCGTCAACATTGCGAATAATTTGACTAGAAACTACCCTGGGTTTAAGCCCTTCATCCCTTCTGACTCCCAAAGCCTCTAAAATAGCCTGTCCCGCAGTACGAGTTTCGCCCTGAGAGCTAGAATGCACTTCCAGCAAACCATACAGCCTTTCTACCATCTGGACTGCCGGACGAACCGAAGCAGATTTTAGTGCTACATCAGTAATTCGATTAATTTCAATACCGGGGGAGATTTCAACCCACAAAGAAGTGTCTCCAGGTAGTGGTAAAAAACCTTGGGCTACCGTTCCCATATACGCTGCGTGTTGAGGTTGTAAATTATCGAGATATACAAAACTGCGTAGTTCTACACCCAAGATTTCGCTCCAGCCATAAGGATAAGAAATAATTATTATATGGATTTAAACTACCATAATGCGGCTACCAGTAGGGAAGAAGGAAATTTTAGATTTTGGATTGAAGAGTTAGGAGTTGAAGAGAGCGGAGGGAGCGGAGTAAGAAAGAATTTTTTTGCCTCCCCTGCCTCCCCTACTCTCTTCCCCCTTTTCCTCTTGTCCCCTTGTCTTTGCGAATCTATCACGTTCAAAGCGTTAGCTTTGCGGGCGATCGCCATATTGAATCGCTGTAATTTCCGATAAATTCATAAATAATATCGGTTTGGCAAATAGGTTCAAGTTTATAACCGAGAACCTTATTAACCAAACCGATAGTGGTATTTTTAAATTTTATGATGGCTAGTTAAGAACGGTGTTGTCTTCACAAAATAATAAATTAATCAACTAATTAATGCTTTTGCAAGAAACACAATATCAATTTCTTTAAATCGGGAATTAAGAACTATCCCTCTTTGCAGGGCTATTAGTTATGCATCAATACTCCTGCTTCGGTTTGACTATTATCGTAAGTAGTATCTCTAAAAATTACTTCCGTACCTTTGCTCGGATGTACAATTTCCACATTTGACGAACCTTTAATATTCTCCGCTACAGCCGCTGATATCGCGAAAAATATATCGAAAGTGAAGAAAATAGCTAGTGCAACAATAAAAAATGTTCTTTTCATGAATTTAACCTCAATTTACAGCAGATGCACTTAGTAAAATACCAATTGCAATAATTGAAATTGCGCCGATAATACTAAGCTTGTTTTGTGGTTTCCGTTTTTGTTGGGAAACTTCGAGCCATTGATAGGCATAAATTGCTAAAAGTGCTAAAGTTCCCAGCACCAAAGCCAATCCCAAACTAAAAGCACACATTCAGCAGCATTCCGTAAACCTTTTAGTGCAAAGCGATCGCACCAAGCAGTAAAATTCGCGCTGATAGACATGGTGCAATCCCTCCAGCAATACCAATCGCGATTAGAGAACGTATAGAAATTGATTTCTCTAAATGATGATGGTAATGATTGTTGAGTTTTGCTGGACAACTGCCTGCCCGGAATAAGATAAAGCAGGTTTTATATTCCACAAAACCATTATTGTCATTAAAGCCCAAAGCGGTAAATACTTGTTTGTAGAACTTACATACTCGTAACAAAATTTGACATAAATCTATTAGAACTTGTACAAATATGAATCTGGAACAGTTTTTGCAAAAGTATTCTCTATGAAGCTGCTTGTGATTCATTTTTAGCAGTCATTCCGCTGTGATGCCTTACCCATTTGAGATTAAATAAATCGAGCGTTGCCCAACTAGTCATGGAGATAAATAAAAATTTTGCGTATTACAGAAAAGTATTTCACAAATTGCCCAAATAATTAACAACTTTGCGATAAATATTTAAGTTGCTTAACAATACTAAAGATTTCTGAATGCTCTTAATAAAATATTTGTTTGAAGAAATTTATAGCTAAGTAAATAATTTAGAATGTTTTTCTTAATCAGACATTTTAAATAAAAGGGTGTATGAAAATTGACCACGACCGTTTGTTTAAAGAATTAATTTCAACATTTTTTATTGAATTTTTAGAATTATTCTTACCGTGAGTTGCGAGAGATATTGATAGAGATTCGATTCAATTTTTACCGCAGGAAGTTTTTACCGATGTGACTTCCTGGGATGAAAAAGAAGGATGATGGTGGAAGTTACGGTACAACTGACTGGGTTAACTTTGGAGCGAGTGCTTACGTTGCAAGCGCAGTTACAAAAGGAAAGTTAGAGAATTTCATCTGAAGGATATAAATAAAGTTAAGGGTTAAGGATAATAATTCTTAACTATTAACTCCTAACTCCCAACTCCTAACTAAAATTAACGATTTGCTGGAACCCTACCATTTTCTTCCAAAGCTTCAACTCTTTCATCTTCCCTTTTAGAAGGCATTAATTGCTCTCGCAAAGACACAATGACAATATATAAAATGGGTACTACAAACAAACTTAAGAACGTAGCAACAAACATTCCTCCAAACACGGCAGTACCTAAAGATTGACGACTACCAGCACCAGCACCCTTTGCAATTAATAAAGGAAAAATCCCCAGCAAAGTTGATAAAGCAGTCATCAAAATTGGTCGTAAACGTTCTTGCGCTGCTCTGACTGCTGCCTTACTAATGGCAAGTCCTTCTTCTCTTAATTGATTGGCAAATTCCACAATCAAGATGGCATTTTTAGAAGCCAAACCAATCAACATTACTAAACCAACTTGACAAAAAACATCATTTTCTAAACCTCTAAAATATTGAGCCGATAGCGCTCCCAGAATAGCTAAGGGAACTGAAAGCATAATAATTAAAGGGTCAATATAGTTTTCGTATTGTGCTGCTAATACTAAAAATACAAAAACAAGTCCCAAACCAAAGATTAAGGGTGCTTGTCCCCCGGATTCCTTTTCTTCTGCTGAAATCCCAGCCCATTCGTAACCAAAAGTTCTCGGTAAAACTTGTGCAGCAACTTCCTCCATTGCGTCTAAAGCTTGTCCGGAACTGTAACCGGGTGCTGTTTGACCATTGATTTCAATGGAACGATAGAGGTTGTAATGGTTAATAGTTTGCGCTCCGGTAGTTGAAGTAACTGTTACTAAGTTACTCATGGGAATCATTTGATTATTTTGGGAGCGAACATATAATTTATCAATATCTTCTGGATTGGAACGATATTGAGCATCTGCTTGTACGTAAACTCGATAAGTTCGCTGTTCCAAATTGAAATCGTTAACGTACCTCGAACCGATATAAGTTTGCAAAGTACTAAAAATATCGTCAATATCTACTTGTAATGCTTTGGCTCGATTGCGGTTGACTTCAATCAGCAATTGCGGCATATTAGCCGAAAAAGTGCTGAAAGCAGCTTGTATTTCTTCTCTTTGACTAGCTGCTCCAATTAATTCTCCCATTTCTTCAAGCATTCTAGCTAAGCTACTATTACCTCTTCTATCCTGCAACTGAAATTGAAAGCCGCTAAAACTACCTAATCCTTGAATAGATGGAGGATTAACTGCAAAAACTCTTGCATCGGTAATACTCCCAAACTTTTGCATTAATCTACCAATAATTTCCGGAGATGACTGTCCTTTTGCCGTCCTCTCTCCCCAAGGTTTCAAAGTTGTAAAAATTACGCCGCTATTAGCAGTGCTACCGCTAAAACCAAAACCACCGATCGCAAAAGTTCCTACTACTTCCGGTAATTCTAAGATTTGCTGTTCTACCTGTTGCATCACCTTACTGGTGTAGTTCAGCGAAACTCCTTCTGGTCCTTGAATAATCGTAATAAAATAACCTTGGTCTTCTTCCGGTAAAAAAGCTTGAGGAACTATAGTATAAAGCCAACCTGTTGTTACTAGTAATGCCGCAAATACTACTAATACTAAAAATTTAAAATGCGTCAAACGTTCCAATAGAAATGAATATCCATCCCGCAACGAATCTAGAAACCAGTTGATAGCATCAAAAATTTTATTCAGAAAACCACCACTACTCGTTTTTCTTCTGAATAATAATCCCGATAAAGCAGGAGTCAAAGTTAAGGCTAAGAAAGTGGAAATTACTACAGCAAAGGCAATTGTCAGCGCAAATTGTCGGTAAATTTTACCTGTAGAACCGGGAAAGAATGCTACCGGAATAAATACTGCCATCAAGACTAGAGAGGTCGCAATTACGGCTCCAGTCAATTCACGCATCGCAGCAGAAGCAGCTTCTTTTGGCGACATTTCCTTTTTATTAATCAGACGAGAAATATCTTCAACTACTACAATTGCGTCATCGACAACCATCCCCGTTGCTAAGGTTAAACCGAATAAAGTTAAGGTATTAATCGAAAATCCAAAAAGTTTAACAAAGCCAAAAGTACCAATTAACGCTAAAGGTATTGTGACAACTGGAACTATTGTTGTTCGCCAATCTTGTAAGAAAATAAAGATTACTAAAACAACCAAACCAATAGCTAACAAAAGCGTTTTGATAACTTCCGAAAGCGATTCTTCCACAAAAGCAGTAGTGTCAAACGCAACTTGATACTGCATTCCCGGTGGAAAATCTTTAGCTAAATTTGCCATTTCCGCTTTTACAGCAGCAGCAACTTCTAAAGCATTACTTCCAGGAGTGGGGAATATTCCCACACCTACCCCTTCATTACCCTTAAATCTTAAAAATGAATTATAATTTTCCGCTCCTAACTCCGCTCTTCCCACATCTTTCAACTTAACTAGAACGCCATTCTCCCCAGTGGTGACGATAATATCCTCAAACTCCGAAGCTTTTTGCAGTCTACTAACAGCGCGTAAGTCGATTTGATACATTTGGTCTGGCGGTGTCGGCTGCTGTCCGAGTTGTCCCGCACCTACCTGCACGTTTTGTTCGTTAAGAGCATTAATTACATCTTGAGCCGTTAAATTGCGACTTGCTAGACGATTGGGATCGAGCCACAAACGCATAGCATAACGACGTTCCCCAAAGATTTGCGCTCGACTCACACCATTGATTTTCTGTAAATTATCTCTTATATAAAGGTCAGCATAATTACTTAAAAAGACGTTGTTAAACTCTTGGTTTTGACTATAAAGACCCATTGCCAAGAGAATGTTACTTGATTCCTTACTAACAACAACTCCCGTGCGCTGTACAGCTTCCGGTAACTGAGGTTCGGCTAGAGAAACCCGATTTTGTACGTCAACTGCTGCAATATCTTTATTACGGGATGAATCAAACGTAACTGTAATTTGACTGGTACCGCTGTTACTGCTGCTCGAAGACATATATTTCAAGCCTTCCACACCATTTAACTGCTGCTCTAAAACGGTAGTTACGGTTTTCTCAACAACTTCAGCATTAGCACCAACATAGTTCGCAGTTACATTAATTTGAGTCGGGCTAATCTCCGGATACCTTGCTGTAGGTAGCGTAGGAATACTGATTGCTCCCACCAACAGAACAATAATCGCGCAAACACTTGTAAAAACAGGTCGCTTAATAAAAAAGTCAGCAAACATAAAAATTGTTAGTTGATAGTTGATATTTGATAGTTGTTAGTTGATAGCTGTTAGAAGAGTGGGGTTAAAAGTTATGAAGACGGTTTTTCGTTATTTACCTTTAATATGCAGATTCTTGACCTTAGTTACTTGTAAATTCCCATTTTTAATTTCTACTAACCACTAACCACTAACAACTAACTCACTTAGATTCCGGCGCTATTGGCGCTCCATCTCTTAAATTAAGAATGCCGGAAACTATAATTTTTTCTCCTTGTCTTAATCCTTCTAAAACTTGATAGTTATTGCCGCGAATGTTGCCTAATTTTACGCGCTTTTGTTTAGCTATAAATTCTGGATTTGCTTGTGAATCATCTGGTTTTTTGGCAACATATACAAAAGTTTCTCCAGCTAAACGTACTATTGATGTTGCTGGAATTAAGACACCAGGACGACGCTGCCAAATAACTCTGGCGCGAACGTATTCGTCTGCTCTTAGTTGATTATTAGAGTTTTGAAAAAGTGCTTTAATTAATATTGATTGAGTATTTTGATTGACATTGGGAGAGATAAAAAATACCTGACTCCTGCCCAAAATTTTTCCTTGATTGTCAACTAACTCTACGGGCATTCCTTTACGTAATTCTGCTGCACGCTCTTGAGGTATTGAAATTTCAACTTGTAAGGGATTATTTTGGGTAATACTAGTTAGTTGCGAAGAAGTATTCACAACATCGCCTTGCTTAACTAGCAAATCGCCAACTTTACCTGCAATCGGAGCGGAAACAGTATAGTACTGAAGTTGGACTTGTTGTTGTTTGGTATTTGCTTGAGCTTGTTCTAATGATTTTTCGGCTTGATTAATTGAAGCTTGTTGCGCTTGTATTTGAGCATCAATTGCATTCAACTTAGCCTTTGCTATCGCAAGTCTATTCACATATTGCTGCCTGGTTTGTTGCGATACCGCTCCTTGGGCTGCCAAACTTGTATATCTTTCGTATTCCTGCTGATTCAAATTTACATCGGCAACATTAGATAATCTCTCAGCTTGCAAAGACTTCAAGGTGGCGATCGCATTTTGTAATTGAGAACGAGCCGCTTGTGCTGCTGCATCAACACTGTTAACTGCTGCTTGTTGTTGCCTCGAATCAATCTGCATTACTGGCTTGCCCGTTTGCACCTCATCTCCTGAATTTACGAAAATCTTCGTAATTCTTCCTTGTATTTGAGGTTGAAGAGTTACCGATTGCCGCGATTCTAATCGAGCAATATATTCATCTCTATTTTCAATTATCCCAGATTCTACTGTGGCTAATTTGACTGGGACTTTTTGGGATTGAGGATTTTGTCCGGCAGGTTTTTGCTCTCCTCCAGACATCATACGAACTGCTAAAATGCCACCGCCGCCTAACAGTAGTGCAGCAAGCAATAACCAAAACCACCATCGTTTTTTACGAGGTGGCTCGGGAATTTTTTCTGGTTCGTTCTCGTCATCTACAATTACAGGTTTCTGGTGGTAGAGATTCTGGTGGTAGAGATTTTGGTGGTAGAGATGTCATGATTAACTACGGAATTATACAAAGAAAACAATCCGTAAATAAAGCTTTAATCATCCGGCTTCTAGTACTTCACCACATTGATTTTGCGGGGTAATCAAAATGTAGTGGGAGCGTCTCGCTCCCTCGTGACAACCAGCGAGCTTTCCGGCTCGCACTCCCAACACCCCGCTGAATTATCGTGGTTGGGTACTAGTCACATTATTTACTAGTACTTTGGAACGAAAAAAATATTTACTACTTCACAGATTGTTTTTACGTTCCCTAAAGAGTCAATTTACTAAATTCTTGGTTCAACTGATGTTAATAGGATAGATCGCATACATCGCAACTCGGTTCAGCATTTACTCGTATTTTAATCTAGTTCAATCTAAAATACACCCCGATCGATAAATGCTTATTCTACCGTTATATAAATAGTATTAACAACTTACAATACAGTTTTATGAGTGTCTTTTCAATTTTAGAGACAAACTTTGTATCTTAGTTAAATCTTAAATAATACTGGCATAGAAAATAGTGATGTATCAAATAGCCTTATGGAAGTTGTATAAATAGCAAGACTATGGTATGTAAGTTGCGTTTGTTGGATAAAAAAATGGTGCGTAATAAATATTGACGCACCATAAGGGTTTATTAAATCGAACTACTGGTAATAAAGCCAGTTTCTGACAAAGATTTTGGATTTAAATCAACCCAAATCAAAGAGTAAAATTTCTCCTCCTACATTGGTAGTCATTTCCAATTCTGTTTCACCATCGATTTCTACTCCATCACCTGCTCTTAATTCTTCACCGTTTAGATTTACAACACCTTTAGCGATATGCAGCCAAGTATAACGATTAGGTTGAGCGTGATAATTAATCTTGTCTTCAGGCTGCAAAATCGAAGTATATAAATCTACGTCTTGATATACTTTTACAGCACCATCTCTAGCATCATGTGCGGCAATTAAACGTAATTGTCCCGTTCTTTCTTCAGTGGAAAAAGCTTTTTGTTCGTATCTAGGCTTGAGATTTTTCTTGTCTGGAAGAATCCAAATTTGTAGAAAGTGAACGGGTTCAGATTTGGAATGATTAAATTCGCTGTGCATAATTCCAGTACCAGCACTCATAATTTGTGCTTCACCAGGACGAATTACCGAACCAGTTCCCAAACTATCCTTATGTTCTAACGCTCCTTCTAAAACGTAAGTGAGGATTTCCATATCTCGATGACCGTGAGTAGGAAAACCAGCCCCACCAATAACTCTGTCATCGTTTATTACTCGTAAAGAACGAAATCCCAAACGGTTGGGGTCGTAAAAACCACCGAAAGAAAAACTATGAGAACTATCGAGCCAACCTATCTTAGTGCGGCCGCGAGAATTTCTGTCATGAATAAGATGGGTTTTAGTAGCTTGAGTCATTGATGTACCTCAATTAAATTTTATATTTTTGATTTTTGATTACAAACTGGGAGTTAGGAATTAAGAGTTAAAACTCAAAACTTTTTTTCCTTTTCCCTACTTCCTTTTAGAGATTGTTGAATTTAAGTTTATCTTTTAAGTTGCTACTACTTAATGTTAATGTATGAATCCATAAAATGAAAAGTAGGTACTTGAAAGTGGGGTACTTACCAAAAAGTTCCTGTGGCAATCAGATGAAAATTTTCAGATATTAAAAAACCCAGTTTTTTGCAAAACCGGGTCGATCGTTATATAAAAAATGATTTCAGGACACTATAAAAAACAAAAATCAGCAATTAACAAAATTTAGTTAACACTGGCTTTTTGTTTGGTCATACCATCTGCTTTGACTTCAGAAACTTGGATATGAGCTTCTAGGAACCAGAGTCGCTTGTCAATGGTACGAGAAATTTCAACGTAAAGGTCGTTTGTGTCTTGATCGTTGAGTTCGTCAGTTTTGTCAATAGCTTCTCTTAAATGCTTGCCATATGCTGCAAAACGCTCAACTAAAGCAGTTACGTGTTCCATTCCGCTCAAAATATCGGTGGGATATTCAGGCAATATGGAATCAGCAGCAGCCATACGAACAGTACCGCAAGCATAGCCAGCCAAAGCGGTAACTCTTTCGGCTACCATATCGATGTATTCTTCAATCTCGGCTGCGATTTCGTCAAACATCTCATGAAGCTGGTAGAAGTCAGTTCCTTTAACGTTCCAGTGCGCTTGCTTCACTTGGCTTTTCAAATCTGCTGTTGCAGCCAAGCTTTGGTTGAGAAGCGTAACAACCTGGCTTCTTACGTTAACAGGAATATCAATATGAGACGGATAAAGACGTGAAGCGAGTTTTCCGTTGTCGCTCATGATAATGCATCTCTCTTAGGAACGGTATGTTTTTAGTTTACAATTCTACATTTATGTTTAAAACTTTCTATCGACTTAGTTATTTAACACACAAAACTCTCTATCGATAGAGGGAACGGAATTTTATAAAGGTTATATCCACCAATATGTTGTTGCAGAGCGCGTCCTAAAATAGAAACAGGATTTAATATTTATTTACGTATTACAAATTATCAATTCGATTTTATGACCTACCAAGTTATCTACGATGGCAACTGCAACCTTTGCGTTACTTTAGTACAAATTTTAGAAAATTTAGATAAAGGTCAAATATTTAGCTACATCCCCATGCAGGATGAGCAAACACTGCAAAAGTGGAACGTTACATCCACTGACTGCGAATTGGGAATGATTTTAATTGATGCAGATGCTCCTCAAAGACGCTGGCAAGGTAGTGCGGCAGCAGAAGAAATAGGACGATTATTACCTGCGGGAAAAGTATTTGTTGATGCCTATCGGGCTCTGCCGGGACTAAAATGGGCTGGTGATAGATTTTATGAACAAATTCGCGATAACCGCTACACAATTTTTGGCAAGCGCGACGGTACATATCAATCCTCTTACTGTAGCGATGGCAATTGCCGCTACTAATATGGTTCGTTTTTTCCGCAATTGTCGGGAGACGTAGCAATGCTACGTCTCTACAACTCTTCGGTGTAGAAAAACCGTGTTTCCTTAAGAATTCACTTTGTATTAATTATTTTTATTTTCCGAATTGCTGTTAAACACTTCTAAAATTTGGCGACAAAAATCTTTTAATTTGTCCCTCTTTTCTTCAGAAGGCTTGAGGTTGCCTACAAAATTCCAATTTTCCACCGTAGAAACCTTCCACTGTTCCCCACGATGATCGAATCCAGCGACTTCCACACCAATTGCACGACGCAACCCATTAACAGGATCTTGATAAAAACGAATTTGAGTCAAGATACTGCGACTTTGCCAAGATTTACTGACACCAGGAAAGTGGAACCCAATATCAATAGAATCTGGATCTACTAATTCCATTGTTTGTTCATCACTTCTCCAAGGCTTTAAGTCTGACTTTGCGTCGGGAAACTCAAGCTTAAACAAATTAACTACCGCAGCAATTTTACTAGCAAATTCAAGATTCGTTGCCATTTCAGATGCGTTCACGAAAATACTCCCCTTTCTTATCTAGAGGCTAATGTCAAGAAGGTTACGATTGCTTCTAAACGCCAAAAGGCTGACGTTATTAGTGTTTCAGCTTATCAAGCCTTTTTTGATTAAAGCAACGATAAATCAAACTTTTTTATTAAAATATCGGGAGTTAGGAGTTGGAAGTTGGAAGTTGGAAGTTAGGAGTTGGAAGTTAGGAGTTAAGAGTTAGAAGTAGTACTACTCCGCCATTAAATATGATGGCTTTGTTTATTTACTAGCGAGCGAGACGCATGTCCTGACGGACACACTATGCCCTTCGGGCACGCTTCGCTAACTACTATTTCGGCAGGTAGAACTTTGATTACCCCGCAAAATTATTCGTAGTGGGAGCGTCTCGCTCCCTGGAGATAACGAGCAATGAAATAACTATTCGGGCAGGTAGAACCTTGATTACCCTGCAAAATTATTCGTAGTGGGAGCGTCTCGCTCCCTGGAAATAACGAGCAACGGAATCGATAATAAAGTAATTGTACTTAGAAAATTTCAATAAATAAAATCTTTCTTCTTATCAAAAAGCAGGTAACAGCACAAAAATTTATCAAAATCTATTGGCAATCGGTAACGATTAACTACCTCAACAAGCTAGAATTACTGTGTTAATTGCCAGATAAATAAGTTCGATATGTCGCGTCTACGCCCCGTTTTTTCGTTAATACTAGTATCTTTAGCAACATTACTTATCAGTTGTGGCGGCCCTAATGTCGCTGTAGCACCTCCAAGCTATACTCAATCGCAAATAGAGAAAATTCAGGAATACGTACCTGACATCGTAGCCGTACAAGAACGTGGTTCTGAATTGCAAAAGTTTATTCAAAATAAAGATTGGGTGGATGTTGACACTTTTATACATGGCCCGATGGCAGAAGCAAGGTTGAATATGAACTATGTTGTTTCTAATCTTTTGCCGGAACAACAAAAACAAGCACGCACAATTGTACGAGATATGTTCAATAATCTCGTAAAAATTGACCAAGCGACTGGTGAAGCCAATGCCCAAAAAGCTCTGAGTGCTTATGATGCGGCTTTCGCTGATATTAACCAGTTTTTGGATTTAATCCCAGCAAAGACTGTATCTGATGAAGCGTAAAAGCTTTTGCAGTCATTGGTAAACAATTTAGTTGAGATTTAGCGGTTAAAATCTGACGTTGTATGAAAAGGAGACGTTGCATTGCAACGTCTCTACATTAATTTATGAATCATATAGTTATTATCGGTTGCGGTATTATTGGAGCAACTTTAGCCTACGAACTGAGTTTAATTGAAGGATTAAAAATTACGGTTGTTGACAAGCAACCCCCAGCACAAGCCGCTACAGGTGCTGCTTTAGGCGTTTTGATGGGCATTATCAGCCACAAAGTTAAAGGTAAAGCTTGGCGGATGCGGCAAACAAGCATCCAGCGTTATGAAACTTTGATTCCAGAATTAGAAGCGATAACAAATAAAAAAATCCCCTTCAATCGTCAAGGAATTTTAATGTTGTTACCATCACCTCAAGTAACAACTGACGATTTAGCCTTTTGGGAAAAACTTAAACAAACTCGTCAAAATCAAGGTTGGCAATTAGAAATTTTAGATAATGCTCAACTTGGAAAGATATGTCCCCAGGTAGATGTTAAATCGCAAGAATATATCGGAGCAATTCATTCTCCCCAAGACAGACAACTCGATCCAACAGCATTTACATTAGCCTTAGTAGAAGCAGCAAAACACAATGGTGTTAATTTCAAATTTGGTGTAAGTGCATTGGGGATGAAGTCAAAAAACCTAACCCCCCAGCCCCCTTCCCTGCGAGGGAATGGGGAGACATCAAAGCCTTTCTCCTCGCAGGAGATAGGTTTGGAGAGAGGTTCTTCAGCTACCGAATTAGAAACAACAGATGGTGCGATCGCAGCAGATAAATTTATCATTTCTGCGGGTTTGGGTTCCTCTCTTCTCACTGAACAATTAAATCAAAAAGTTGATATTCGCCCGGTATTAGGACAAGCAATTCATTTCCGTTTGGGACATCCTTTAGCTAATTCCGAATTTCAACCAGCCATCACCTGTAACGATACCTATATAGTTCCTTGTGGCGCGGGTGTTTATCCAGCAACCGATTACTGGGTTGGTGCAACGGTGGAATTTTCTGAAGATGGTGGTGAAGTATCTGCCGACAAAGAACTTTTGGATGCTACTTTGAAAACTGCGATCGCAACTTGTCCGGAGTTAGCGAAAGCCGAAATCATCCGCACCTGGTCGGGTTTGCGTCCTCGTCCGGAAGGTCGTCCGGCTCCTGTTATCGAGAAATTGCCGGGATATGACAACGTGATATTGGCTAGCGCTCATTATCGGAATGGGGTTTTGTTGGCTCCCGCTACTGCTGAGATGGTGAAGGAGATGATTTTGGAAGGTTAGAGGTTAGTTATTGCTGTTCGATTTCGGTTATGACAAAATATTGGCTAAAAATCAAAATCGTATATAGATTTAGTCATCTATTCTTGGTAAATCAATATTTGGCAAAGGAGCAGGTAGCTCTTTTATAAGCTCTTGCGAATTTTGATCTGATTTTCTAAATCCAACATTATCACCCGACTTTTTCGTTGATTTAAACCCTACATCATCACCTGACTTTTTAGTTGATTTTAGCCCAAAATTATCGCCCGATTTATTATTTTTACTCATAAAAACTTAAGAATTATTTAGTAAGATTGTAACGTGTTCATTTCGAGCAATGAATTATGATTTGTGTCCTATTTAGCTTGTTTTATTAATTGTTTTATGACCAGTAGTAAATAGTTAAGTAGCAGTAGGTTGGGTTGAGGAACGAAACCCAACATTATGAAGACTTTGTTGGGTTTCACTCCGTTCAACCCAACCTACGATTTTCTTTAACTAAAGGACATTCACCTTTTCTTAAGTCAAGCTCACCACCTAAAAGCTTCAACCGCAGTGATAAAGGAGAACAGCCTGAAAGTTCCAGCACTATCTTTATCGCTAAGATTATCCCAACAACGGATATAAGCATTCTTCCAAAGGGAATAGAAAGCCTAGAGAGGTTGTTTTTTAGTTTTTTTGACTTGTTTACCATAGTTAAATTTTTTCTGTTTCCAAGCGTTTTCCTTATTTTTCCTAGCAAGCTCGATATCTTGCAGGTAAGACTTACTTGTTTTATAAGCTGCTTTCTTTACGAGCTAGAAAGTTCGCTTAATAAGCGAACTTTCTAGGGATAGCTTATAGATTTAGTATTCCGTGTTAATGCAGTAATAAAAAATTAGTCAATTGCCGCCAAATGGCGGCGAGATTTATTTCAATCTGTGAAATTACGCGAACTAGAAATATAATTATTTAAAATTTTAAAATTAATTATTTAACCCGCGTTCAGCGAAGCTGCGGCTCAGGCGGGTTTTGCCTGTGTAGACAAGCCACTGCGTTGCGGGGGTTCCCCCCGTTGTAGCAAGTGGCGTGCGGTTTCAACCGCCAGATTATATCTAATGACGGTATTTAATCGGCTTGTAGGTTGGGTTAGACACGATTTACCGTCTTTCGTTCATAACGCAAATTTTTAATGATCGTGTCGTAACCCAACATTACTTTATTGAGACATTTAAAAATACCCTAGAAAGAATTTGTTGGGTTACAGCGCCAATATAATTTCTTGTTGAGCATTGTTATTCTTCGTGCGCTTAACCCAACCTACGAACTCCTTCCCAACCAGTGGAAAAGAGCATTTAAAATTATTTTATTCAACCCGCGTTCACCTTTATGTGCGGCTCAGGCGGGTTTTGCTTTGTGTAGACAAGCCACTGCATTGCGGGGGTTCCCCCCGTTGTAGCAAGTGGCGTGCGGTTTCAACCGCCAGATTAATTAATCAACCCTTGGATAATCTAAAAAAACCACCCATAAGAATGCAATCCCTTACCCAGCAAGTTAACTCCCAAATAACAAACCCAAACTGCAACAAACCCCGTAGCCGCCAAAATTGCCGGACGACGACCTTGCCAACCCTTAGTAATCCGAGCGTGAAGATAAGCTGCAAATACCAACCAGCAAATCAATGCCCAGGTTTCTTTGGGGTCCCAACTCCAATAAGAACCCCATGCTTCATTAGCCCAAACTGCACCAGCAATAATACCAATTGTCAAGAGGGGAAAACCCAACCCGATAATACGGTAGCTGATATTATCTAAAGTTTCTGCAAGACTTAATCTCTGAGGAGAAAGAGTTTCTCCAGAATCGATAGTTGATGCTGAAGTTTCTAAACGCTGTGCAACTGCTGTCGCTGTTTTACCATTACTGTTGGTTTGCACGGGAGAAAAACCGTTGTTTTCAAAAGCAAATGCATTGGGTTCGGTAACTAATTCACCGGCTTTGTGCAAGCGATAACCGTTGCTGCGATAGCCACCGTTACCAACGGAACTACCTTGAAGCTGCACAGGTTGTCCTTTTGTAACGATCAGAAATGCTACTGCGATTAAAGAACCTACCATCAAAGCCGAATAACTCAACATCATCACGCTGACGTGCATCATCAACCAGTTTGATTTGAGTGCGGGTACTAATGGTTCTGAAATTTGCATTTCTGAAGGAAGCGTTAGTGCAGCGAAAGCGCTGATTCCCATCGCGACAGGAGAAGTCGCAACTCCTACCAAACGGCTGCGGCTACTGTATTCAGCAATTAAATGAACCGTGGTGATTCCCCAAGCCAAGAAAAACAAAGATTCATATAAATTGCTGAGAGGGAAATATCCACCTTCCAACCATCTTGCACCAAGTAAAGCTGCCATACACAAATTGGCGATCGCCATTCCAGCGGTTCCCAAGCCAGCCAATATCGGTATATTGGGGAAAGCTGCTCCTACCCAATAAATCAACATTGTCAGAAACAGGACGAGGAAGGAAGCATTATCAAGCCAATTTTGGAGTACAACTAAATCCATAAAAGTGTTCTCCCCATTAAAATTACTATAATTTTTTATCTTACTGTCTTTCAAACTTTTACTTAGAAGAGGCAGCAATCACTTAATATTTCCGCCTCTTCTAGCTTATCTTTAATTTGTCTTCTACTTTCCTATTCGCTTTTTTCTTTAGGAATCGGAAGCACAACTGGTTTCTCACCTTTCTTCAATTTCAGTAAAATATCATAGCGAGTAGTGCGACTATCGGTAACGGCAGTTGTTACACCAACTGAATTTAAGGCATTGAGAAAACTCTGTTGATCTGGAAATAAAGCTGGTAAAGACAAACTTTTAGCCGCTCCTTCCATATCTAAGAAAAACTGAGTATTTGTAGGATCGAGTTCTGATGGTACTGCTTTCTGAAATGAAGCAGCGTTTGCTAAAATATTTTTTGGTTTGGGAATAATTTTATCGGTTATAGGAGTTCCCAAGGTTAAAAAAGCAATATCTCCATCTAACCAACCGTGAGTAGCAGTTAATGTTCCTGATGGCCCAACCCACCTCGTAACGGGTATTTCGCCGACTTTATCGTCTTTAATTTTGAACTGGTACTGAGTTCTCATCGCTTCATCTAACTGTTTTAAAGATGCTTCCGCTTTAAGGCGATCGCTAGCCTGTACCATAAAGACTAAAGCGGCGCGAACGTCTTGAGGAAATTCTTGATTTGGGATTTGAGGAACAACAGAGACTACAAATTCACCTCCCATCCAGCTAAGTAAATCTCGATCTAGATCGAGACTAGTGATGTTCTTAAATCCACCTCTTAACTTTTCTGGCTTGACGGGTGAAAGGGGATTTTTCTGAGCAGTTAAAACGTAATCAGCCCAAGTTCTACGCAGGTTTCCACCAGAGAACATCATTAAAGTTTCCGTCGGTAAACGAGTTGTCATAGTAGTAGCTTTATTTTCCACCGCTAAAACTCTTCGGCTGCTAGGTTTTAACCAAGATACTCCTTTTAAACGCAATCCTTCCGATTCTACGCTGACAGTTCCTGCTAAACCTTGATTGTTTTTCAGTTGCGCTAAAACTTGCGCTGGTAAGCCACGTTTGGCAGAAGTTGTACTTGCTATTTGGGCAGCAGAGGGAACATTAACGTAAAATTGGGCAAGGGGCTGATAAGTAGCTATTTTGGGCAAATGTTTGGCAAAACCGTTACTGTTAGCCAGAGTTGCTTTACCAATGTACGCTTCAATAGTTCTTTCTGTAGCTTTGGGATTATCTGCAATAACTAAGAAGCGTTCTTCTATTACAGCAGTAGATAATTTTTCTCCCGAATTTGTTTGTGCTTCTTTAATCGTAATACCTTCATACTCTCGCTCAACCCACTTTCCTTTGAGAGCTTTGGGTTGTGCAAAGGCTGTTTGAATTTTTTTTCGATCCTTGATTGGAAAAACCATTACCAGCGACTGTTCCACGGTGGCTAACTTCCCATCGCTAGCTACTGGTTTAGATGCAGTTATTGGGACCTTGGGAGCTAAAAATGCAATAGTTACTCGATCGCCAACCCAAGGGCTGACATCTTTCTTGAAATCAAAACCATCTTTTGCTAGAAAGCGATCGCGCCACTGGATTAAATTTTTATCTAATGCGGCTTGACTTTCTTTAGTTCCAAAAGAACGTAGTTTTTCCCATTGACTAGAATCCGTACTTAAAGAAACCGTAAATAGGGTATCTTGGGGAATAATATTAGCACCTACAGGCAAATCTCTGGACAAAGGTTTTCCCTGAGTCAAAAGCCAGTAAGCTGCTATCCCACCACCAATTAGTAAACCCGCTCCGGAAAGCGTTAAAACTAAAGATGGTTTCTTTTTTTTCTTACCAGAAATAGACACGACAGGCACTGTCATTGAAACCAATACCTCATAAAACCGAACTTTTCAATTACTTTATTGATACAGCTAACCAAAAATTATTCTTTATATCTAGGGTTGCCGATTACACTAAGAAAATTAATCTAACAGTTAAATTACCATTGGCAGTTTTAGTCGCTTTATCTGTGTTCAACTGCAAATATGTAGTAAGAACTACAATTTTTGATTATTTCCCTTAACTGTGGTAGTTCCATGCTTTTAATCGACCTCCGCAGCAAGTTTAACACTATCTATAAAACCAAACACTACCACGATTGAAAAAATGTCAGATAAAAATACTTACCACATTGATTCACTTAGACAGTTGCTTTATTATTTATTTTGATGCCGAGCCACAGTTTATAACGATTGGGAAATGCTGTTTTCGGTAATATCAAAAATAATCTTAATATCAAAGTCAAAGAAGTAAGTAAAAGACTTTGATGCTGGAGATAGTGCTTTGCACGAATTTAGATAATATACGATCGATTACAGAAAACACTGCTATTTATATACAACAGTTTATAATTATTCCAGTATTTTCATTGCTTCTCTATCTATTTCAGGAATTATACAAGCTTCCGCCAAAAAAGCAGGATTGCAGGCATTTTAACATCTGAAATAATTAATTTTTGTACAAAGACTTTTAGCTCCTCCCACTTTAAAGCTATAACCTTGTTTTGACAAAAAAAATTATGCTTGATAGACATTGGCTGTCATCTTTTTATTGCTGATTCACAACTATTTAATCAGGGGCGGTACCCCCTACTCAATTGAGATATTAGCCGAAGTTGAAACAAATAATTAATAAAGTCTGTAGTAAGGGCTGAAGCCTTTAATCAAAGGACAGGCATTCCTTACTACAAACCATTTAAAATTAATGAAATGAACTATTAGGTGCGGCTCATCATATGTTAATAGAAACGTAGAACGCGAATATTTTCAATAAATTACCGGAAAATACCAGACGAAAGCAAACCGTTAAACCTTGCTATTTCCTAAATATTTAGTCAAATGAGGCGAAAACACCTCGTAAATCAACGTCAACGGCTGTCCGTGATGCCAAAATAAATAGTGTCGTCCCCAGAAAGGACCTTTTTGATTAAACCCCAATTCCAAAGCAGGAGAATAACCGTAGTAAATTCCTTGAACATCTCGATATAATTCAGTACGCAGACGCGCTAAACTTGCCCAAATCGTTAACGAACGGTTTTGCAAATATTCATCCACATGAGATGCTTCCCACCATGAAGCTGCATAAGCCAAAATTTGACCGCTAGCAGTACGCAACCAAACCTGTCTCCGCAGTCTCGGCCCCGGTACTACCTGCATCAAATCAGGAGCATTATCGGAATCCATGCCAATTAATGACATATCGATAACGTCTACTTCCGTTGGTTCGCTTGTCAATAACTTCAAGTGTCGCGTAGGAGAACCATCACCCAACAGCAATAACTGCCAACTCGGAGCTAGCCTACTATGAGGTAAACCTTGTTGAACTACCTCTTCTCCACCTTGCCAAATAGCATCTAATCTATGCCACGAGCAAGGTAAAATAAAATCTTCTTTCTCTGAAAAAGTTGCAGTCAATGCTCTGCTCTTTACAATACTTTACCGCCCTTCTATGAAAGCACAAATTTGGAGTAGGGAGTAGGGAGTAAGGAGTGGAGAGTAGGGAGTAGGGAGTGGAGAGTAGGGAGTAGTGAGTAGGGGAAGAATAATTTATTGCTAACTCCTTACTATTTTTGGTGATTTTCCATTAAAAAATGCGGATGGCGAGACTCGAACTCGCAAGGCCAAGGCCACACGCCCCTCAAGCGTGCGCGTATACCAATTCCGCCACATCCGCATGAATATTTTATTTATCTAGAAATGAAGTATAGCACAACAAAAAAAATATAGTAAGAAGTTGCGAAATAGTAGAAAAAATTATTGCCTTCGTTGCATATAATTGTCCGATCGAGATAACTTGCAGACAGAAATTTAATCGAACACAAGTCATATTAAGAACGATTGCGACTATGGCAACTCAAATAAAATGTCTTCCTTCCAACCGGAGATGCGTATAATTGTTAACCGACTGAGTTATTTCTTAATACTGGTTGCGTTAACTTAGACAAACAATATATTTAAAATGCCTTATGGATGGTTCGTTATAGCCGAGGGTTCTGCTAACAAAACGTATAAATCTCTAGTCAAATTTTGAAACAAAGCAAAAGTCTTTTTCTAAATTTGACTGTTGAGAAATGTCAATCTACAGCAACGATATAGAAATTACAAACATGAATTTTGACAAAATATTAATTGCTAATCGAGGGGAAATAGCACTTCGCATTCTCCGTGCTTGTGAGGAAATGGGAATTGCGACTGTTGCAGTACACTCTACTATTGACCGTAATGCTCTTCACGTACAGCTTGCTGATGAAGCGGTTTGTATTGGTGATGCTGCAAGCAGTAAATCCTATTTAAATATTCCTAATATTATTGCTGCTGCTTTAACGCGCAATGCCAGCGCGATTCATCCTGGCTATGGGTTTTTGGCGGAAAATGCCCGTTTTGCTGAAATTTGTGCTGACCATCATATTGCTTTTATTGGTGCCTCACCTGAAGCAATTCGCAGGATGGGGGATAAATCCACAGCTAAGGAAACTATGCAAAAAGCAGGTGTCCCTACGGTACCGGGTAGCGATGGTTTGCTCGTTTCTGAGGAAGAAGGATTAAAAAGCGCCAAGGAAATCGGCTATCCAGTGATGATTAAAGCCACGGCTGGCGGTGGTGGAAGAGGTATGCGATTAGTGCGATCGCCTCAAGAATTCACTAAGTCTTTTCGAGCCGCTCAAGGGGAAGCGGAAGCTGCATTCGGTAATGGAGGAGTTTATCTCGAAAAATTTATCGAACGTCCCCGTCATATTGAGTTTCAGATTTTAGCTGATAATTACGGCAATGTAATTCATTTAGGCGAGCGCGATTGCTCGATTCAGCGACGTAACCAAAAACTTCTAGAAGAAGCCCCAAGTCCGGCACTTAATGACGAATTGCGCTCTAAGATGGGAGAAGCTGCTGTCAAAGCCGCAAAGTTTATTAATTATACTGGTGCGGGTACGGTAGAGTTTTTGCTCGACAATAAGGGCGATTTCTACTTTATGGAAATGAACACCAGAATTCAGGTGGAGCATCCCGTCACGGAAATGATTACCGGGATTGATTTAGTTGTCGAACAAATTCGCGTTGCAATGGGAGAAAAACTTAGCGTCACTCAAGACGAAGTTATTTTGCGGGGTCATGCAATCGAATGTCGCATCAATGCAGAAGACCCCCGACCACGATTTTCGCCCTTGTCCCGGACGTATCAGCGGCTATCTTCCCCCTGGAGGCCCCGGTGTTCGGATCGATTCCCACATTTACACCGATTATCAGATACCTCCTTACTACGATTCGTTAATCGCAAAATTAATTGTTTGGGCACCCGACCGTCCTACCGCAATCAAGCGGATGAAACGCGCTCTCAGGGAATGTGCCATTACCGGACTAACTACCACCGTTGGCTTTCATCAAAAAGTGATGGATATTCCGCAGTTTTTGGAAGGTAATGTCTATACCAATTTCATCGAAGAAATCAAAAATTCACTTTAATTGGTGCGAGCCAGCATGGTCAGCAATCCCTGCTGACCTAATAGGATTTCTCGTGCCAAACTGAATATTCCTACCCAAATAATCGGTGTAATATCCACACCACCGATCGGAGGTACCAGTTTTCGCAACACTACTAAAAACGGTTCTGTTGGAAAAGCAATGATATTAAAGGGAAAACGATTCAGTTCGGCTTGGGGATACCAAGTTAGAATAATTCGGAAAATAAATAAAAACGTCATCAACCCTAGTAAAAGGCTGAGAATCAAATTGGTAACGTTAAGGGTACTCATGATTGGAATTTACTGTTTATCTGAAGAAAATCTTTAAGATTTGTAAAGTCTTTGTACTATTTTATCGGTAAACAAGTTCCGATACAGTCTTATTCTCATACAAAGAAACCCAGTTTTGACAATCATGGTGAATTATGAATGGCTGCTTATTCATCGATCAACCGGGTTTGCTGAGTTTAGCGCTTGCTAGTATCGATTTATAAAATCACTAAATTTGAATTGACAAGTGAGCGATTGAAGATTAAGGCTTAATGAACTACCCCGCCTCATAGGAGGGCGGGGTTTCTAAAACCCTAACCTCCGGTGAGGACTTACGCCCGTTTTGAACGCTTCCTTTGCTGTAGTTGCTTGAAAGAACCTGTATCCTTACGGTTACACTTCTTAGAAGTAGAGCTACGAACATCCACGTTTACGAGGGCTATTCCATCCCCCGGTTGCCCTGAGACAGCTGTTTGATACATCACCAGCGCAGAGCCTTTATCACGCTCAATTTCAAACCCGCAGCTATCACAAACATGATAACGGTTTGATAAATCTGCCCATTGTTTATGAACTTTTCCACAATTAGGGCAACGCTGAGATGGCTTCAATTTCTTGGTATCGAGAATCAGCAATAAACCGCCTTTAGCCTCAATTTTGTAGCTAATCATTTTATTTAGAGCGGACATCCCCACATCTAAAACGGATTTATTCAGTCCTGCTTTTTGTCTTTTACGCTTATTTCCTTTCTTGGCTTTACGAGTCATGTTTTTGACCTGTAACTCTTCAGTAACGCCGATGTCATAACGACTTGCAATATCTGACGTTATCTGATGTTGCCAATTCTTGCGCTGGTAACAAACTTTACGCTGCAATTTAGAAACAGCTTTTCTTGCTTTCCTCCAGCGCTTAGAAGGTTTTATATTTAACTTTGAGTTTGGCGCGGTTTTACGCCGCATCTTTTTAGATTTACGTTTAATTTCTTGTTCCGAATTACGAATAAAACGAGGATTTGATAGTTCGCTATACTCCTTACCATCGTAAGTTGTCAGAGCCGTTGTTGTACCTAAATCGTATGCAATAATCGATTCGTACTCTAATTCGCTCGGAGAGCCGAATTTAGACTCAATACTTGGAACATCAACTGTAAAAGATGCGTACCATTCGTCAGAATTGGAACGATAAACAATGGTCAATGTAGTAGGCGTACCCCATTGTTTAGCTTTACCGCGCATTCTTATTGATAAGCCTAAATCTCTTAGTTCTACCGAACCATGTTTACCATTGGTATAAACTTTCCAACCAGCGAACCCAGGGTAAGTCCAACCACTGTAGTTACGTAGTGGCTTGAATTTTGGACGTTTACGCAATCCTTTGAAAAATGCTTGAAATGCCAAATCAACACGTTTTACTGTAGATTGCAAGGCTTGAGAGCCTAAAGGCGCAAATTCTGGGTTATCTTTCTTAAATTCAGGTAATTTATTTTGCTGATCGTAATATTTTAGACTCCTACTTTCTGTTTCCCACGCATACTTGCGACCAGCTAGACAAGCATTGTAGAGGTATTGATGCATCCGTCTTGCCTTGAACAATTGACGCTCTTGAGCTTTTTTTGGGTACAGTCGAAATGTTTGTCTTCTAGTCGCCATATACATATCACCTCCTTGATTTGCGTGACGAATAACTATACTTTACCCATTCCTTAATTTCATCAAATTCTTTTTGTGCTGAGTGCTTACTTTCACAATAAATCTTCCATAAATCTTTTCCTAAAATATCCTCAAATAAAACTTCAAATCTTCTGTCATATTGATTCCAAATGCCATTGAGTTTTGGTTTATATCTACCTATAAATTTTTGTTCTAATTCGTCTAATATCTCTAAATATCGTAGAAAAGTATTCACCGAGGCAATGATTGAGGACATGAAAGGTGTGTTTAGTAGAGTACTTGAGGCGAATAAATCAAAGCTTGAAGATTGCAATGGGGAACCCGATCGCGTACATTTATTGGTAGATTTGCATCCAGACAATAAAATTTCTGACTTGGTAGCATCTCTCAAATCAGCTAGCAGTAGAGTGATAAGAGAAAAATATAAGCCAGAAGTTGATAAGCACTATTGGGGAAAAGCTAAACTATGGCATGACTCAAAATGTATCGTTTCTTGTGGCGGCGCACCATTAGAAAAGGTCAAGCAATACATACAGGGTCAGTCCGGCGGGAGATTGTCAAAAAAGGGGACATCGAATCCCCTTCAATGAAGCGGCTATCCATCCCCACCGTTTAGACAGATGGGGAATTCCGCCGTTTTATTAAAATTCATTTCATGGTATTAAAATTAAGTAAGGAAGAATGTAAAAAAAAAGGTTGTAACCATGACTCCCTCTTTAGCAAATTTTCTTTGGAGCTTAGCCTGGGGTGCTGCGATTTTTGTAATCCCCGCAACAGTGGCATTAATTTTCATTAGTCAAAGAGATAAAATCCAACGTTTCTAGAATTCGTTTGGAGGCGTAGGAGACTACGTTTCTTGAAGATAACAACAATTTATCTACTGATTGTTAACTTGACTGGGTTTTAACCATTTCTCTCACAGAGGACAAGTTATACTTAACTGAAACGCCCAGTCTTGTGAACTTTAAGCAACAATGTAAAGACGCGGTATTGAATAGCTCCCGTTCGGAGTCAGGCAATTCGCGTCTTTATATTTGTATTTGCTTGCTGTAGAGATTTTAATTACGACTCGCTAACATAGATTTGATATCGGGATAAAGAACAATGCTAACTTATGGGCTGAACTCAGCCAGCGTTCTGGCTCAGGTAAATATAGGAACTAATCCAGCTAGTATTCTAGGAATTTTTCTAGCTGTTGCTGGAGCCGGACTATATGGTCTTCGTACTATACGTCCCGAACTTTCGCGGGACCAAGATATATTTTTTGCCGCTGTCGGCTTATTGTGCGGTTTTATTTTTATTTTTCAAGGTTGGCGATTAGACCCAATCTTGCAATTCGGTCAATTGCTTTTAGTGGGAACTACTGTATATTTTGCGTATGAAAGTATTCGTCTGCGCGGTATAGCGACTCAGCAAGCCAAACGCAGCACTCCGATTGTAGACCGCGAGCGAGATGTCAGCGACCGCTACGACTATGACGATCGCGGTAAATATGGTGCTGAGGTAGAAGATTATGACCGGGAGCCTTTACCTTACGACCCGTATTATGAAGATGAGCGTCCAACCCCACCCCCACGTCCGCAAATTCGGGGAAGTAGGGACAGTCGCCCATCTCGCAGTGAATACTACGAAGATCCAGCCCCTCGTCGTCCGGAACGTCGCAACGATATAGAAAGAATTGAAGACGACAGACCACCCCGTCGTCGCAGTTCCAGTTCCAGCAGACGCACTAACACCCGTAGCACACCAAGACTTGAAGAAAGCGATTGGGGTTCAACTCCTCCACCAGTAGATGATTGGGATAATTCCCGTACAGAAGAAAGAAGAACACCTCGTCGGAATAGCGACAGACCTACTTCTCGAAGAAGCGACGAAGATATTATCCAACCAAGAACTTCAAAGAAACGTCGTCCCAGGAGAGATTCAGATCCGAGACGAGAACGCGGAGTTGGTGAGGTCATACCCACCGATTATGAAGATTACAACCCAATTGTTCGTTTAGAAGACGAGAAAGACGATCCACTACCACCAGTAAAACTCGACGACGAATAGGTAAAAATTGGTGTTGCCAGCAGAGAAAATTAATTAAGGTGAAACAATTTATCCGCTTATTTCGGCTCCAATTGCAATTTCGTTGGAGTCTTTGTCTTAGCTTAGCTAGTTTGCTTGTATCTTGTAGTTACGACGATTTTCCCATTGGTTCTAATTCCCTCAATACTCGTAACACCGAAGAACAACCAGCTTTAAGCGGAAACGGTCGCTTTTTAGCCTTTGTATCAAATCGTAGCAGTACTCAGCAATTATTATTGTACGATTTAGAGCAGCAAAAGTTGATTCCTACACCGCGTTTGAATCGACGTAACGCAATCGCGGAAAGTCCCAGCCTCAGCTACAGCGGACGTTACATAGTTTACAGCACCAGCGACCGTGGAAGACCAGTAGTCGGGCTTTATGACCGTGCCGTCGGACAGTCGCAAATCCTCACCCCAACTTATAATGGCTGGGTAAGAAATCCCAGCGTCAGCCCCGATGGTAGATATGTTGTATTTGAAACAACCATTCGCGGTCAGTGGGATATTGAAGTACTCGATCGAGGAGCGAATATAGAGTTAGATATTCCCAACGGTGCGCCGGTAAGTGCGCCGCCGCAGTAGGAGAGAGGGGGAAGAGGGGGAAGAGGGGGAAGAGGGGGTAGAAATTACCAATTACCAATTACCAATTACCAATTACCCATTACCCATTACCCATTACCCATTACCCATTACCAATGCCCAATCCCCAATGCCCAATCCCCAATCCCCAATCCCCAATCCCCAAATTAATTTCATTTTGCTTATTTACGAGTTTTAGTTTATTAACTGCTTGTAGTTCTCCACGTATATTAAGTTACCCTTTTGAGAATAGTGGTAGGGGTCTTAATTCTGGTGCTTCGGAGTTAAATCCACACATTTCTAATAGATATATTGTTTATACGAGCGATCGCCGGGGAAGCCAAGATGTTTATATGTTCGATCGGATGACTCGCAATTTGATTAACTTGCCTGGGCTGAATTCATTTGATGCGATCGCCAGTCATCCTGCGGTTTCTCAAGATGCTAAATATATTGTGTTTGCTGCTTCTCGCGAAGGAAGAAGTAATATATTTTTGTACGATAAGGAAACTCGTCAGTCGCGCAATTTGACAGGGAATCTTCAAGCGGAAGTTCGCAATCCTACAATTAGTGCCGATGGCAACAGAATTGCCTTTGAGTATACTTTTAACGGACAGTGGGATGTTTTGGTTTACGACAGATTCGGAAGACGTTTAAATATACCCCAAGAACCAAAGTAATATTTATTACAAATGTAAGGTATGTTATGGCTTCTAATATATTGGATTACAAATTACCATATTCAAAATGCCGTAACGCACTATTTACGGTATATCGAAATTTGTAATAATGCCGTAATCAAATATTCAATTGAAAGAGTAATTATTCCAGTCAGCTACAGGTTTATAACCAATCTCTTGATATATTTTATTGGAAGTCGGGTTTGATAGATCGGTAAATAGAAAACAGAATTTATATCCTTTTTTGAGCAAAGATTGACTTAAAGCCGCAACACAAGCACCTGCATAACCTTGTTTGCGATATTCTGGTGGCGTATAAACCAAACTTATACCAGCACCATTTGGAGTTAAACGCGCAATAGAAGCCATTGAAACCAGAATTTCATCTTGCCAAAAATAAGCAGTACCTTTTTGCAATACTCTTTCAACCCAGCTTTCGCTATCTGATTCAATTTTACCTAATGCTTCTAAATTAAAAGCGTCATGCCATGATGTTAAAAGTTCTTTGTCATTTTCTGTCGCTAATCTCAAATTACCTTTGACTCGTGAAACTAACTCTACTTTTTCTAACTTGAAAATACGTAGTGGTAGCTTTAACTTGTAGGATGAATTTGTTAACAAACACCATTTTTCAGCAAAAGCTTGTGCTTCAACAATAGGAGCATTTATATCTGTTAATATTTCGTTATTCCGCTGTAAATCTTCAGCAATAATATCTATTGCTGCTAAATCTTTGATTTTTGACAGTAGTAATTTATGAGCAAGCGTCATCATTGCCACTGCAATAATATTTCCATCTTGCTCAACTGCTGCTAAGTAAGGTTTAATTTTGTATCTTTCTAGATGATTAATTAAAGTATGGCTAATACCCAACTGCAAGTTATGCAATACTTCATCATTCAATAAATAATCTGTTACTTTTTTATAAAATAGACTTGCATCTTCAAAGCGATGAAGTTTCATAATTGATATATTTGAATTAAAATAAAATTAGCAAATGAAAAATTAAATAAACAAATAATTATCTAACTGCATCAATAAAGGATTAATTGTTTTTTCCTGAATCATATGTGGTGGATTCCAATCAACCCATCGATAACCGCTATGTTCAGTAAGTTTTAAATCAACTTCGTACTTCAGCCATCCCAAAAAAATTACTAATGTTTTTTCTACTTTTTCACCCTTGAACCGCTTATATTTAGTATGATAAGTGTCGGTATATCGGAAATTAGTATCTAAATCTATATCTTGAAGTGCAATTCCTGTTTCTTCAGCTAATTCTCTTAAAGCACAACTAACTTCATCTTCGCCAAACTCAATATGACCTTTGGGGATATCGTAGATGTTTTTGGAACTAGGGTTTTTAAGCATCAAAAGAAAGCTTATTTGGGGTTGCTTTCTCATCACCATAACGCCACAAGATTTTGTTTTTCGCATGAATTATAGAAACAATTTACTTTCAGAATTTTAGCAGTAGTTAAAAGCAAGATTCCGAATAAATTGATTATCTTTGACTCTTGACCTTTGATTTAAACATATTTATGCTTAAATTCATACATCAGATCGACTCTACCTTTACGCAACATAGCTGGATCGAGTCTTTCTGTAGTATTGCAAGTCATTAAAATAACTAGTCGCTGCTGAATTTGAAACCTAGAGTCATCAATTACGCTTTGATATAAGGTTCCATCCAACAAACTTAAAATATGTTCGGTTTTGTTGCTGTATTGCGCTACTTCACTAGCCCTATCTTGTGCTAAATTATCAGCTTCGTTAATTATGATGCAAATCCTTTCTAAATAAGTTGGTGGAACAAAGTTAGAAACAGCATCGCGATCCAAAATAAAAATTACGTATCCCAAAGGTACAAGAATCTCTTTAGCAACTGCTTGAGTCCATACGGTTTTACCAGTACCAGGTTCCCCATGTACTAATACGGCTAATTGAGTTTGATTTAAAACCGCTTGCTGCACGTCATCAGTAAAATTCTGAATATCCGCAGGAAAACTATTTACAGAAAACTGAGTATTAACTTTCCCTACCCGACTTTGATATCCGCTTAACATCACGGCTAAATCGTAAATCGATTTGTTAATTAATGGCGTTAAATTTTTTGCCATTAAAGTATATTGTCTTCTTCCTCTTTCATAAGGTTCAATCTGCAGCCAAACATCGTATTTAGACCAGTAAGCATAAACCGTGTTGATAACTTCCAAACGTTCCCAACTATTGAACTTTTCTATAGGTAAATAAAAATCTCTTTCTTGATAATATTGAGTAATTAAATCGGGAACATCTAATAAGCCGAGAACCCGAAAAACTGCAATTTCCTGGAGTCTATTTAAAAGATAATCAATTGGAATGCTGCTGCGGCTAACGAATTGAACTATGGGCGTTTCCGTACTTAAAAGGTCTTTATATCGATGGTCTGGTGTAAGCGGATCGGGTGTTACATAATTCCAGTACTTCTCAAGTTCGTAACGAGTGTCTTCAGAAGTAAGGCTCATTAAATTTGCCCACCAAGCATAATGATTTCTTCCTAACGTCTCAGTTAGACTGCTAGTCAAATTTAATGTTTTTTGAGTTAATTCCTGAGAATCATTAGATAATAATTGCCATAAATATTCCCAATTTAATTCTCTATAAAAAGGTCGCCAACCGCTAGCAAGCAAAGTTTGGCGATTGTTGTTACCGCGAGAGTTATCTTGCCCGAAATAGTCAAATTCCATATTTTCAGGATTAGGGAAGTTTTCAGTTTTCAGTTTTCACAAAGCTTATACCATTTTATGATTTTATATTTTAACAACGGATGCGCTTTTTTAGATTCCTAAATTTTAGACTTTGAATTTAAAACGAAAAACAAAGGGATGGGTAATTATAATTTATAAATTATAACTTTAAAAGTTTGGTTAATAAGATTTAAAATATCAAATAATACAAAAATTCCCATAAGATAACCACTTGCGTGCAAGTTGTCAGAGCAAAGCGTTTATCACTCAAAAGAAACTCCGTTGGTGAGTTGCTACACACTCTTTGAAGGATAGCTACTTTTAGGTTAGTGTCTTTCTCGCTTCTCCCATGCTACATGGTTCGTAAGCTGTTGGCTGTTAAGGCACGCAATATAACTGAGTTCCTAATGGAAGAATTAAAAATTAAAAATTAAAGTAACTTAAAAAAGGACAGGTGGTTAGCGCAATAGTATTCATATGACCGCTATGTGCAGTTTTTCCCGAATTTGGAATCAGGGGGGCTGAATACTTCGCCTAACTCAGTTCCTTATGTATTACATTGTAGTATAGCGACTTTTATTTTGTCAAGGGATTTTTAGCTAATTGTGGATTTAATAGGAAACAGAGAAACCCGGTTTCTGAATTTTCGGAAATAGCTTTAAATTATTAACATTAAACACTCAAAGCATACTCCGACTTAGCAAATACCGAAGCATAAACTAAATTTCCTTCCTCTTTCACAAACTCACCAGCAAAGTTGTTACCTTCTATGGTTCTCAATTGCAAATTCAAAAACTTTTCTTGCTTGATAACTTCAAATTTTTCTGGTGGAGTATTCGCCAAATTGCTTTGAACTTGAGCGTACATTTGCTGACGACTTTCCACCAGCTGCTGCCGTAATTCGGCTAAATTTGTCGCAGAAAATGGAGCTATCTGCTGTGCAACTTGTTGTTTTTCCAAATGCATAGCTGCAACACCATAGCAGAAGCAAACCAAAGACATCCAAACTTCTTGAAAATAAGCTGTATTCGGAGCAATTTCGATACCAGCTAACTTGTCACCGAGAATAAATAACGCTCCAGTTTGTCCCTGAAGTAATTCAAAACGACTTTGATATTGGGTTAAAAATGCTCGTTTAGCACTAAGAATTTGTTCTAAATGCCCGCGATTTTGTAAACCGAAGCGTTGGTTAAGTTTGCTAATCGCATTCCAAAGTTTACTATAGCTTTTTTGACCTTGTAATTTAAGCGCTTCTTCACGTAGAAACAATGGCAAAATAAAAAACCACTGTTCGCGTTCTTCTAAGTATCCACCTTGCCCAGATTGTACGCAGCAGGCATCTTCAAACATCAGCTTTTGTCCTTCAGCGATAAAAGCGCTACGACACAAAGCGTGATTTTGAGCTTTGTCTTGGATGTATCCCATATGTAACGGAACGATCGCGATTCCTTGGGAATGATTGGTGATTTCCATATTCCCGTAACCGCGTATTTGGGTTAATTTTAATCCCGAAAGCGGTGGAGCAAATTTATGTTTATTTCCTAAATTACTGCCAAAAATAGGAACAATTGTCATGATGCCTGATTTTTGGGGAATACCAAAACGGTAAGTAGATAAATCAAATGTTTGGTAATTGGTAATTGGTAATTTATAATTATTCATCATAAGTTGTGTGTGAAGAGAAAAAATATTGATGTCTAAAGAGTAAGATGCGGACACTACGCTATCTTTTTGAAAGATTAACTGATTTTTTATTTAGCAATTGCTTTTTCTGAATCTACAATAGCTTCTAATTTTGGTTTATTTTTTGTAAATTCATTTTCCAATTGTGAAAGTTTAACTAATAAAAATTTGCGTAAATCAGCTTCACTTTTTTCGCCAACTATTGACAACATAGATAACAGTAAACCTGTAAAATCTTCTTGATGCCAAAATTCTAATTGAGGAAGATTTGTAGAAGGACGGCGTAATTCTAAGTCATCTTGTTTGGTAAACTTACTGTGGCAAAATATTATCGGTGTCTCAATACCTATTTGAGATAATGTTGCTACGACTCTGGTTAAATCTCCAGGGTAAATATTCTCGTAACCGTCAGAGATTATTGCAACTAAATCTGGTTCGCCTTTGAGAGCATCTAATAAAGATGTGGCAATGTCGGTATATCCTTCTGGCATAGGTAATTTATCAACCGTACCGCCGACTTGATAAACTTTGACTTTTGTACAGCATTGCTCCAAAACCAGCTTCAAAGCAACCGATTGAGCCAAACAGCAAAACTGGCGATCGCCATAACTGCGAGTGGAAGCGGAAGCGTCAAAAACCAATGCTAAAGTTCCATCAAAGCGAGGTAATTTAGCTGCTGTTTCCTTAACATAATTCTCCGTAGCTTCCATCAATTGCTCGGATTTGCCACCACGGTAAAGATGAACTAAAGTTGCTGCAATATCACCGCGATTAGTTGCCGTAACGGTTTTAGGTCTTTTTTGGTGATTCTCTAAAATTTGGGTATAATTCTTGTGTAATTCTCGATATTCTCCAGTTGCAGTTTGTAATGCTTCGTGACGGTAAAGCAATTGCAAAATAAGTATTACCTGTTGCTTATCTTTGACAAACCGCAATAAGCTTTGATTTAAGTATGTTTCATCTCCACCCAAGGAAACAATTTTTGCACAAGCACGAGCAACATTTTTACCCAAAGCGTGTTCCAAACAATCTTTAACAGCAGGGCGACGACAGATAGCCATATCTAAGCATTCTGAATGCTCGAAGATATATTTAATAATGACTCTTGCTGTATGTTTATGATTTGCTCGCACCCGTTTCAAAGCGAGAAATACGGTTAATATTTCATCTGGATGGAGAATAGTTAACAGAAAGTTTGTAGTACTTTCTAAAGTCAAACGGAGATTGTGAGAAAACCCTTTACGAGAAGCTCTTAAAAGTTGGAAAAGGATGCGTAAACGCTGTTGTGGTGCAACTGTTTCTACAACGCTAAAAAGTGCGTACAATTCTGGATTGTAATCGTATGCTTGTTGATGCAAAGCTTCATCATCCCATTCCGGTTGTTTACCATTATTTCGTAATACAAAAAGTTTATTCTGAAGGGATAGATGATTTAGTAAATTAAAAAGGATTGGTTGATTATTCATTTTTTAATTAATATTATTAACGACTTTCTCTGTTTTCCTCTTCCTCTGCTTTCTCTGCGTCTCTGCGATTTTATTATGTCAGTAAACTCAAAATTGATCTGATTAGCAAAGGTTAGCAGAGAGGGATAGAGATAAGGGTAAACGATAATTAATAAATAGCCAATTACCTATTACCAATTACCTATTACCTAATTAATGCAACTCACTTCCACCTTTACGAAGTAGATATCGATCGCTAATTAATTTCAAAGTTACTCTTCCGAAAAGCGGGTGAGTTCTTTCTATCGCTGGTTGAATAACTACACCTTCCATCATGCAATCTGGTGAAAGTGCGCTATCTTTATTATTGAATGTAGAGACTATTTCTTTACTGTAAGCACCGAAGTAAAGTAAAGGTGCTGTTGGTAAATTAAACTCTTGGCAGAAAGCTGCGAAATCATTGTAATTAAGGAAATCTTTACCGCGACGCACGGCGAATAAAGCAATACCAATGTTTCCGTTTTTTAAACCGTACTTAATGTCTTGTACGCCATAGATTTCTCCAAAAACTTGGGTATCTGCTGGAAGTTTTTGTAAAGCTTCGTTTTCGTGGTAAGCGCGAATGTAAACCAGGTTTTTGTTAGTTTCGTTATCTTTCCAAAAATAGTTATGGCTAGCAATTTTTACTGTAGAATCAGCATCTACTAAAACAGTAAAGTTAGTTCCGTGTATTTTCTCAGTAATTACTATTTCTTCTCCATCAACAAACATATCGGGATAGCGTTTAAGGTGTTGTGGAGCCGGGAATTTGTAATGTCCGACATGATTTTCCATATCCCCATTCATTGTTTTGGGAATTGGATATTCATACTTAGTAATTCTGAAATGTTCTGTATAATCGTCTCCAACACTTCCAGTAAAGTTTTCACCAACAGGAATTAATAAACCTTCTGAAAAAATACCCCGCAATTTTGCAGCACGCAATTTTTTGGAATAATATGAACCTATTCCGAATTCTTCTACATATTTATCAGGAATCACGCTATCAATAGGAAAATAAAAAGCTAAATCACCGACTTTAAAATTGCCTTTCGCTGATATAACTTGATATCCCATTCCGTTCATAGAAACAATATCTAATCTATCGGCATTAGGATGAGAATCGACGCTACTAATTTCTACTACTTCAACTTTGAATATGCTCATATTTCACCTCTGTTGGAAAGTCGCGAGGCTATAAATAAATCTATTTATAGGTAATTGATAAATGTTTAATCTGTGTTGGGATAAAAATGATTTGATTACGTATTACAAGTGTAATCAGCAGATAAAAGCCTGTCAATTATCTGATATTAAGTTCGGATGAATTCTAATAAAAACTTATCTTTTGATGGCTCCTTCTTGACAAGGAGAGGGTTGGGGTGAGGTTAATCGATATCTTCCCCAAGCACAAATCGAACAAACCGACGAACTCGAATATTTTCACCAACCACAGAAATTGTGTACCTAATTTGTTCTTCCACGGTGATTTTTTGATTGCGAATAAAAGGTTGATTCATCAAAGTCATTTCCTTGAGGCGCTTTTCAATACGTCCTTTAACAATTTTTTCTTTGATATTATCTGGTTTATTCGCCAAATCGTCCCGCTCCATTTCGATCGCTTTTTCCTTCTCAACAATTTCTGCTGGAATATCTTCTACATTCAGATATTTAATATTAGAATAAGCTGCAATTTGCATTGCAATATCTTTCACCAACACTTGAAAAGCTTCAGTTTTAGCTACAAAATCAGTTTCGCAATTTACCTCTAGCAAAACTCCTACTTTTCCACCTGTATGAATGTAGCTTGAAATGATTCCTTCTGCTGTAATCTTTTCATTAATAGGAGTAAAAGCAATAGATGTTCTCCGTAACCATATAATTGCTGCTTCAACATCACCATTAGTTGCTTTCAGCGCTTTTTTACAGTCCATCATTCCCACACCAGTTTTTTGGCGCAGTTGTTGGACAATTGTTGCATTTATGTCCACCATAATTCAATTTTAGATTTTGGATTTTATCGCAAAATTAGTTTAAACAAAAGACTTTAAATCGGGTTCTATCCAGTGATTACGCGCTTCCCAAGACATTAGTAAATCCCGGCTGTAGTATTGAAACGGTATACACTTGTCGTTGTAGGTACGTGAGACGGCAATCGCCGTTTTAAAAATCGAACTTTCTTCCCGATTAACTGATAAATAGTGACTCACCATCTGAATCCAAAACAGAGTTAAAGTTTCGTGATAACCGCCGTCTTTAGTATTTTTAATACCTATAGCTGTGTTATACCGTCGAATACCTTGACGAATGCGATTTATAGCTTCTTGCTCGTCATAGCGATTCAGATACCATACAGCAACAGTTAAATGCGCTGTATGATTCCACTCAGAACGCGGTAAAGTGCAGTTTTCAAACTTAGCAATCAAACTTTCAATATCGACTTCTGCTTGGTAATTGCCACTTTCGTCACTCATCATCAATTACTTCAGAGACACTTTTGCTTCCACTGCTTCCAATTGTTGTTTAATATTTTCAGCTTCAGCAATTGCAATTCCAGTTTTTACCGTTTGAGGTAGGTTCTCAACAAAGTCTTTTGCTTCTTTCAATCCTAAACCCTTTATTTCTCGTACTAATTTAAGAATTGAAATCTTTTTATTAGGAGCAACTTCCTCTAAAACCACATCAAACTCCGTTTGTTGAGTTTCAATCTGCTTTTTATCTGGAATTAAGTTAATTAAGACAGGCAAATTAACTTGAGAGCGAGAAGCATCAACATTAAAAGTATCTTCTATTAATTTAATTAACTCAGTAGTTTCAATTAAACTTAAGGACTTTAATTTTTCTAAAATTTCGACAGTTTGAACAGACATGATACACTTCCATCTTCAGCCAATATTGGCTAGCTTTCTTTAGATTTTTAAATCATCTCGCGCAAGTCTAAAAGCTGTTGTTCACACACAAAAGTCTTACCCGTTAACAGTCGGTTAATATCCGAATTCTCTACCAGTGAGCTATTATGTAAGCTTTTTATATTAGGGTGCGAGGTGAATTACTTATTTATTTCAATTCAGTAAAACGGAAACTCACTGAGTTATATACTCATGTATATTAACCAACTACAGTTATACTACATATGTAATATGTAAATTGTCAAGGGTTTTTTAAAAGATATATTGTATTGTTTAAATTATTGGCAATATAAATACTGAAAACAGACAAACAATACAGCACTTCACTATTAAGTAAAACTGAAAATATAAAGTAAGAAGACAAACTAGACCTATAAGTGAACTTTTGCTCGTCTAGATTGCCTAATTATTCCCATATTTAAACATTTATTCGATTGCAAGAGAAGCGCTTTTACGGGCTTCCAACCAGAGATTGTGGAGGAAACATTCAGTGCTATGAGTCATAGTAGTAACAAAACCACCGCTGATACTTTGCGCGTTTATTGATAGCCAATAACCCCGTAAAGAAACTTCTATAAATTCTGTATCGCAAGCGTAAACATCTATAATTTCCCTGTTATTATCTTGCTCTACTTCGGTATGTAATTGCCCTAATCCTGGTAAATCAACAGGAAGCAAAAATGTTGCCGTGCTGGGTTCAACGCACAAACTTTGACCGATTCGTAAAGTTAGTATGACTCGGGCTTGTATCCATTCTTCTACGGATTCAGTTAAAAGCTCTAGGTAAAAACTGTTTTCTGTATAAGTTAATTTCAGCATTCTTCATGCTCTCCTGTTACTCCAGGTTTGCTTGCACAACACCTTTCCAAAACTGCTCTGCAAAAGAAACAGTTGGGTGGACGGGTGATTTTGGTTTTGTACGAAGTGGCATCCCAGCTTCCTTGGGGGTGCGGTTACTTTTGCGAGAGTTACACTCAGAACAAGCGGCTACAACGTTCTCCCAGGTATGACGGCCACCACGAGAACGGGGAATCACATGATCTAATGTTAAGTTTTTGTTACTACCGCAGTATTGGCAACTATTGCGATCGCGACGTAAAATTCCCCGACGATTGACGGGTGGTACTTTCCACATCCGCTCGCGAGAAGAAATTTTTAAACGGATATGCTTGGGTACGTAAACTATCAAGTTGGGCGAGCTGATATGCCACCCACTTTCCGTGGTAATATCCAATGGTTCTGCTTTCTCAGTTACCAAAAGCACGACGGCCCGCTTAATATTCACTCGACACAGCGGTAAGTAATTTTGTGAAAACACAACTACGGATTTTTCTAGTACTTGCATTATGCTCATCGCAGCTTGGCTCCTCATGAAAAACCCCCGCTTCTTTTTTCAAGAAAGCGGGGGTTAAATGTTGACTTTGAAGTCTTTTATTTAATGTGTGGCATGGCATCTGTAATGCCAGTACCTCCCGCTTGTTTTATCTGGTTTTAGTTGTTTGAGTAAATAAATAATTTTGGTATATTCACTATTTTGATTACTTTGTCTAAATTGCCCGCGATCTAAATTACATCCGCCCATAAATAAATACTCCACTTCCGCCGCTGCTGATTCCCAACCTGCTCGATGGTTGGAAATAAATGGGGAAGTGGAGTTGGACTGAATAAATATCACGGAAAATTTCACCTGTTGAACATTTCTATAAACATACTACACTTGTATTACTATCCTGTCTATAGTTTTAAGGAGAAAAATCATGCATACAATTGCTCGCACACCTACCACCGAGATGGAAGTAACTAGCATCCGCTTGGAACGGGAGCTAAAAGACAAGTTAAAAGAACTATCAGGGAATCAGGGATATCAAGCGTTAATTCGAGATATTTTATGGAATTACGTCCAGCAAAAATCAGGTGAATGGAAGCCGCGATTTTCGCGTGCTGATATTCGGGCAAGTATAGCCGCAACATCCCAGCAAGAAGAACGCTGCGTACTCACAGGCCAAGTAATTCAAGCTCAACAGCCAATGCTGCTAGGACTTACGAAAACTGGGGATATGGTTCCTTTAAGTATAGAAAGTTTAGCTGGCTAACCCCTTCTTTAAACAGCACGGCCCAATGATTCCATTTTCAGCAATCATTGGGCTGCCTTATTTTTATAGGAATAATTATTAAAATCTTTAATACAAAAAGCAATAAGGATATATTTAATGGTTTGCATGGGATTTTTATATTCAAGAGGTATATGTAGCTTATAAAGCCGTTGGGAGCAGCATTTTTTGATTTATAGGGGGTATGACAGTACTTGACATATGCAAACCTTGAGCCTAAGAAGTAAGTGACCGATAAGAATAGGAGTTAAAAATTAATAAAACATCTAGTCACCCATGATTATTCTTTTTACCTGTCCCTAGCGAAAATTTAATTATCTGACGACCGATAGAAAATTACTCTTACAAAGCTTGTTTGGGTAGAAATAAATAGTACGATTGTAGCTTTGAGTCTAAGTGGGAATGCGGACAATATTCACGGAGTATTTGATTCTACTCTAGAGAAAATACGGTTTGTCTGAAGTTGTAGATGAGGATATTCTGGGTCTGAGAAAAGCAAAAAATACTGACCGGCATCCGAAGCGACTTACTAGAGTATTAGAAACAATTGAGTATACTGATAATATTTCTTTGCTCGTGGCAAAATTTTTTATATACCAGTGACAAAAGTCATTTTAAAAGAAAGGGGCTATAACAGGTGAAAGAATTTATTTGTAGAACCCTTTGCGGTTCATCAGGGTGCAATTACAAAAAGAAAGGTAAATAAAGTACCAGGAGGTTGGGTAAAACGACGATGAGGTCATTATCCAAGAGTGTGCCACAAATGAAAAAGCGTATAACAACATCGCCGCAGCAGCGCCCGGATGAACAACAAGACCTAGTAAAATACCAATTTAAGCTGATGCAGCATCAGGAAACACCTGCCCATCGATTGGTATATGAAATCAATCAAATTATTGCTTCCTCTTGCACGCCTCCCGACCTTATGCTGCAAGAAATTGCTCGGCTAGTGGGAAGCGCTTTAGAGGTAGATTACTGCTGTTTAGTAACTGACCATAATCAAGGAGAAGCCTTGAGTGCTAGTTGGGGTGCCCAAAAAGATTATCTGGGTTTATCCAACCATCAGGAAGCGTTTTCCATAGAACAATTAGAATTACCAGTAGTAGAATGCGCGGCGGAGCCATTTACTATTGAGGATATTTCCACAATTCAGGAAAGTTTGGTTATAGGTTGTCAGAATTTTCCTTTACCAATAAAAGCTGTATTAGCCATTCCGACTCGCTTTGGTGGTGAAAATAACGGCGTAATTAGTCTCATTAAATGCGAGCCTTATGAATGGAGCGATACAGAGAAACAACTTTTAAGGGCTGTAGAATCTTGTTGCGCCATTGCTTTTGCTCAAGTCGCACAAGAACGGATAATTTCTTCACAAAAACAGCAGGTGCGAAAAAGCGAACAGCACCAAAGCTTGATTCAGCAATTAACTATACTCAACCGCAGCAACTTAGAGTTTAACCAAATGCTCCAGTTGGTGGTTTCCTCTACAGGAGAAGCTTTAGGGGCAGACCGTGGTTTATTAATTTTATTAAAATACTCAGACCCTTTATTTAGAATTCGTGCTAAAGCGCAAATTCCTAAAGCTAAAGCCACTGTTGTTAGTGAATGGTGTAAAGAAACAGAATATACGCTTTGTGAGGAATTAAAATCCTTAGAACAGTCTTACTCGCTTGCAGATTGCGGTATATCCCAGCGTGCCTTTAAAGCGTCTAAGCCCGTAACCATAAATGACAATTCAGATAGGCGTAAAGATACTTCTACAATTGCTCCAGTGTTTGTTTTAGACAAATTACCCGCAGCGCTGCTAATGCCTTTAGAAAGCCAAGGTAAAGTCTTAGGATTTTTGGTACTACAGCAGAAGCAACGCCGCAATTGGCAGCAAGCTGAATTAAATATCGTTGAAATGGTTTGCGCTCAAATCAGCAATGCGATTATTCAGACGCAAACTCTTAAGCAAGTACAAACCCTTGTAGACGAACGCACCGCTCAACTACAGCGTAGTTTGGAAGTTCAAGCTAAGTTATACGAAAGAACGCGGCAATACGTCGAGCAGTTACGCGAACTTAACGAACTCAAAGATGAATTTTTGAGCAACATGAGCGATCGCCTGCGTTATCCTTTGACAAATATGCGTATGGCGCTGCGTAATTTACGCCAACCCCAAATCGATGCAGATCGCCAAGCAAGGTACATGGATATTCTGGAGCAGGAATGTACTAAAGAAATTAATTTGATTAATGACTTACTTACACTCCAGAAGTTGGAAACTCACCAAGAACGTCCGCAGTTTGAAACAATTGATTTAAATAGTAAAATTCAAGATACAGCAGCAGCTTTTGATAAAAAATTAGCAGAAAAAGGATTGAGTATTTCGTTAGAGTTACCATCGGAACAGCTCAAACTGCAAACTGAAGTAGAAAGTTTCGATCGTATCCTCCAAGAGTTGCTCACAAATACTTGTAAGTATTCCGAGCATGATAGTGCTGTAGAATTGCGAGTTTCCCAGATTTACGAAACAGAGACTAAAACCAACCAATTACAAATCCAGGTCATCAACGTTGGGCGTGGTATATCTGAAGAAGAAGCGACCTTTATATTTGACAAATTCCGTCGAGGTAAAGGTAGATGGACTCCTGGTACTGGCTTGGGATTAGCTTTGGTTAAATCTTTAATACAGCATCTCAATGGAGAAATAAGCGTAGAAAGTAGTTCTATTGAAGATTCTGAGTTAAGCCTCATAAGATTCACTTTAACTTTCCCACAATTTTCTGATGATAGCGAAGCCTCGGAGCCTTCATGATTAAACAACAGAACTTTCCCCAAGAAGATTTAAATTCCACGGGGAATAATAGCAAAAATCCGAATTTACAAGCTGTAAGTGTCGAAGTCGAGAAAATAACAGAACGTCAACGACAAATTACGGCTAAAATTCAAATTCCTCACCCGGTAGAAAAAGTTTGGCAGGTGCTAACCGATTATCAAGCTTTATCTGATTTTGTTCCCAGCCTAGCTTCTTCTAAGAAATTAGAACATCCTAGCGGAGGTATCCGCTTGGAACAGATCGGTTCGCAGCGCTTGCTGCGGCTGAATTTTTCGGCACGAGTAGTTCTAGATTTAGAAGAGTCTTTTCCCAATCTTATTAGCTTCCAAATGGTGGAAGGAGATTTTAAGGATTTCTCAGGTAGCTGGCGTTTAAACAACTGCGTCTTAGACGATAAAACAAGTACCTTACTTTGCTACACGGTAAAAGTTTGGCCTAAGCTAACCATGCCAATCAGAATTATCGAACCTCGTCTTTCTCAAGATATGCAGTCAAATCTTTTAGCCGTTCGCGAACGTGTGGAAGAGTTGACAGAAAATTAGAAAGGGTAGCCTTATTATTACTAAGTGCTACCCTTTTTAATTTCAAATTAACTCTAGAATATCTAGATAATTAATACCCCCAAGGGAATTCGAATCCCTGTCGCCTCCGTGAAAGGGAGGTGTCCTAGGCCTCTAGACGATGGGGGCCTGCGTTCTTAACTTTTATAAATTTAGCGACTTTCCCGAAATTTGTCAATACCCGCCTTTAAAAAAATTATTAACGCTTGCAGAAATCCCCCATATTGCGAGCAGCAGGTTAAAGTGGTGGAAAGTAACATAGGTAATGGGCTATTATTTTTCAAAAATTTTGCAACAATTCCCGCTGGTCTTCTTGAATAAACGCGAAGGCATTTCGCGGCTATTGTACAAAGACAAAGAAAATGCTGTATTATAACCAATCTAGGAAAAGACTATTAATTCAACAACTATTGAGGGGCAACAACCTTTCATCAATCAAATTTAATATTTACTATTCTGATCGACAGATTTTGAAATACACGGCTCAAAATCTCCAATATGGAAGCATCTTTTGACATCACCCTACAAATGGTGATTGCTGTCGTTGCAGGCATCAGCGCCCAAGTACTGGCTGCCTACGTTAAAGTGCCTAGCATCGTTTTTTTACTGCTGTTTGGTATCTTTTTAGGGTCGGATGGCATTGGGTTATTACATCCCCATTTGTTAGGCATTGGATTAGAAGTAATTGTTGCTCTAGCAACGGCAATAATTCTGTTTGAAGGCGGACTAGACTTAGAATTGCGAGAATTAGGCAGGGTTTCTACTAGCCTGCAATTGCTCGTAACGTTAGGAACCTTAATTACATTAGTGGGCGGGAGCATGGCGGCTCATTGGCTGGGAGAGTTTCCTTGGCCAATTGCTTTTCTTTATGCTTCGATTGTGGTGGTAACAGGCCCTACAGTAGTTACTCCACTGCTCAAACAAATAAAAGTAGACCGGCAAGTCTCGACGCTTTTAGAAGGCGAGGGAATTCTCATCGATCCCGTAGGAGCAATTCTTGCGGTAGTTGTTCTCGATACTATTTTGAACGGCGATGCAGACCCTTTAAACGCCATCACTGGTTTGTTTGTGCGTTTGGGTATTGGTGCGGCAATCGGTGGAGTCGGCGGTTGGCTGCTATCGTTATTTTTCAAGCGAGCCAATATCTTGTCATTTGAACTCAAAAATCTGGTCGTACTTGCCTCTGTATGGGGCTTGTTTACTTTGGCGCAGATGATTCGCAGCGAATCGGGATTAATGACGACGGTAGTGGCAGGAGCTGTTTTCGCGAATTCATCGGTACCAGAAGAACGTTTGTTACGGCACTTTAAAGGTCAGCTAACAATTCTGTGTATATCGGTATTATTTGTCTTATTAGCGGCCGATCTATCTATCGCCAGCGTATTCGCTTTGGGCTGGGGTAGTTTATTCACCGTCTTGGCGCTAATGTTCGTAGTGCGACCGATTAATATTCTCTTATGTACCTGGAACAGCGATCTTAACTGGAAACAAAAGGTATTTTTAAGTTGGGTTGCACCAAGGGGTATTGTTTCGGCATCGGTTGCTTCATTATTTGGTATCTTACTGACGCAGCGCGGTATCAACGGTGGTGACGCAATTAAAGCTTTGGTGTTTTTGACAATATTGATGACAGTTTTTTGTCAAGGGCTTACGGCCGGATGGGTTGCAAAATTGCTGCAAATTACTTTAAAACAAGCAACTGGAGCGGTAATTGTCGGTTGCAATCCTTTAAGTATTTTGATTGCCCGCTTCTTTCAGGAGCGTGGAGAAACTGTAGTCATGATTGATACAGATCCAGAAGCTTCCGAGCAGGCACAAGCGCAAAATTTAAGGGTTTTGACTAGCAGTGCTTTGGATGCCAATGTTTTAGAAGAAGCTGGACTTGATTCGGTAGGTACTTTTCTGGCTATGACCAATAACGGTGAAGTTAATTTTGTTTTAGCTCAACGAGCCGCTGAAGAATTCGATCCGCCTCGTGTTTTAGCAGTCTATCCTCGCGACCCTCAAGCCCGCACCAAAAACAACAGTAAAGTCCTTCAAGCTTTTCTTCCCGATTTCAAACTAAAAATTTGGAATCAACATCTGGCGGATGAGCAAGTCAAACTAGGAACTATGACTTTGAAAGATCCTGGTTTTTCTTTACAGAAAATTCAGTTACAAGCATTAATCCGGACTGGGGACTTACTGCCGTTATTTGTAGAAAGAGACGATAAAATCAACCTGATTACCGCTGGTGAAACTTGGCAAGTTGGCGATCGCCTAATTTACTTATTGCACGATCCCAGACCGGATTTGCTTAAACGCTTGTCTGGTGCTAATCAATCTACTCGTCTTTCTTTAGAAAATTTACCAGAAGTAGAAGAAATTCCCATCGGAAAATTATCTCAACTTTCTGCCACTGATGCGCCAACACCTTGAACTAGCTCTTGCGGTGTGCTGACTTGTTTTTCAACCGATAGTACGCTGACTAAATGCACTACTGACAAAATAATCGCAGCAATTGAGAGAATGTAGCTGTGTATGGTGTACAGACGCTGAACTGTCAAAGTACTAACACCACTACCACCAGTCAGAATTTCTCTTAACTGCTGGCCGATAAAAGGAATTGCCTCAATGGTTCCTAATTCGATATTAAAGCGCCAAAATCCAACTTGATCCCAGCCCAAAATCATCGATGTCCAGCTTAATCCGATTACGCTCAAGGTTAAAAATATTCCACTAACCCAGGCTGTATACCAGGTTTTGGTAAATTTTCTACCTAAAAACATCACCACAATCTGAATCAAAGCAGCAACAATTATCCCATTACCAGCAATATAGTGAGCTTTACGGAATAACCAGCCGTACTGTATTTGTTCGGTTATCATCTTCAATGACTGATAAGCCCTACCAGAAGCTGGTTCGTAATAGATCGAGAGCAGAATACCCGTACTAGCAGCAATCAAACTTAAAGTCAAAATCACTACCGATACAATCGTCGCCGTCCGTCGCATCACTATGTCAAATCGGCTTTCTTGAGCAAGCATAGAATCTTCCTTTCTTAAAAAATATTTACAATTATTACGATCTTAGCTAAGAAATATTAAAATATTCATTAAGAAGTATACATTTATGCTAAGTATTGCGACCAAATTGATAAAGATTGTTGCGAACCATACCAAGCTTTGGGACTTCTAGGAGAATGCATCACATTTTCAATAACTAAATTCCTTGCTCCTTCTAGATGAGCGGCTTCGATAGGCGTGATTCCATCTCCCCAAGTGTTCCCGTTACCGCAAGTTAATTTATAGCTACTGAAAGCCAGCCAGTTTCCAAACTTTCTTTTACCAAAAACTGTTTTTCCTGCAACACAGGTGTAATCAACATTTTGATGAAATGCACCGGGGTAATTATTATTGACAAAATCCAAATTCCACTGAGTCCAACGTTCCAAGCTGGTGTGAGGTGTACCCAAAGTTACAAGAGTGGCAACTTTTGGATGAGCTTTCCACGTCAATAAATTGAGGTTGGGCTTGCCATAAGGTACATCTCCCAAATAGATACGCGATATCCAACCTCCTGCGGAGTGACCAATTAAATTAATTTGAGAAACACCTTTTTGCTGTAAAATATGCTCTACCGTGCAGTCTAACTGTTTCAAAATCGGAGATACAGGTCTTCCTCCTAAAGTAGCTATCCAATCGCGTCGTTGTAGCGGTACCGTAATTGTAGGAAAACCTAAATTTTGCAATGATTTCTCTAACTTATAGTAAGCTTCAGCGCTTTCAAGAAATCCGGGTAAAATAACTGTAGGTAAAGACATTGTGGTACTTTTATTCTTCGATATTAGCGGAATTTAAGACTCAATACTTGCCAAAAAATAACTAAATGTATAACTTATACGTAAGTAGATACAGAGATTAGTGTTATGCGAACATTGCTAGTGAATGGAGATAACCTATAATTAATGATTGTCTCAGCCTTACTGCTTGAAAGGTATTTTTTGAAATACAGCTTAAACTTCTGTTCCGTAGAAGATATTAAGTTCTTCAGTTTTGGCTAAAAATTAGCTAGAACAGTGCCTGTTGGATTATTTATTTTCTTCAACAGATAATAGTTAGGCGCAATCGATCGTAAAAATAAGCAAAAACTTCCGGAGCCTAGTATAGATTTTGTAAAAAAAGATATAAGCATTTTTTTTGAAGATGGTATATATACTTATATTGTTTTTTAAATAGTTTTAAGATGATAATTTTTCTTCATCCTTTAATACGGCAAGCACTACTCCTGTAAGAGAATAAGTTCGCATTTATTTAATACATCACGACTTGCATGAATCAACCGTTCCTGCAACTGGCAATATTGTTATTATTAGTCTTGCCACAAAAAGCTATTATTTTTAGAGGGACGCATCTTAAAGGGCTTGCCGCAATCAAATAATTATTGCCTGAAATTACTGCCTGATATATTAAATTGCTAGTCAACCGCAACCTAAGTAAAGTAAGCGATAACAGCCATGTCTTACGTCTCAGTACTCAAAAATATACCCGAATTCCTTAGCCAACCGGCTGGAATAGCAGCCATAGCATCCGTCGGCATACATGGAGCTATTGCTTTCATCCTGCCTTTAATGCCTGTTGATTCCAACTCCAAACCAAAGCAAAAAGCAGAGACGGAAAGTGTCGGAATAATGGAGTTATCTCAGGCGGAACAAAATAGATTACCTCAAACAAAGCGGCCTCAAATTTCAGCTTTACCGACGGTTCCCTTACAGCCTGGAATTACTTTACCTAACTTTGCGACTCGACCGACTCCGTTAGATAAACTACCAGCAAGTCCTGACTCCACAAAGGTGATATTACCACCTTTACCTAAGTCCGGGACGAATCCCAATATTTCACCTTTACCTAGAAGTGGTTCTTTACCGATACTTCCCCAGCCGAACTTCAACTCTTCATTTAACGCTAAAGCGAAATCTGGCGGCTCGTATCGTCGTTACAATCAGAAAATCAACTTAGGAAACCCGACACCATTGATTTCTAAAAGAAGCACGCCGTCGAGATCGGCAGCTTCTCGTAACATACCTCCAATACAGTCGGCACCAGTACCAGATTTTGCGAATATTCCAGCACCACCACCTCTTCCTCCTATGGGGAATCCCGGCATTAGTACAGGTAATAGCGTGGCGATTAATCCACTAAGTAATCCAGGCGTTAATAATAATGCTGTAAATCAACCCAGGAGAGTTAGCCCCGAAGATTTTATTGCCCCTACCAACAGAAACATTCCTAAACCTGGTGATAAACTAACTTTAGCAGGACAAAATTTGCAGCAATGGGGACAGCAGTCATCTGGCAGTAGAAGGATTGTGCTACCAGAGCAACCATCAGCAAATGCAAGTACAATTACAGCGCCCCAAAATAGCAAAATATCACCTCAGAATTCAACAACTTTAGCTCTTGCAAAACAGTTTGACGAAGTTAAGCAAAAGTATCCAAATTTTGAAACTAAAGAACCGATTTCCGAGGTAATTAAAATAAAGCCAGGAAGAGAAGGTAAAGTCGAGGGAACTTTAGTAATTGATTCTGACGGCAAAGCTGATTATTTAAAGTACGTCGATCGCTCAGTTTCGTCTAAATTAAAAAAAGAAACTAGAAATTATTTCAGAAACTATTTCAAGGAAAATCCCATTCGTAAAAATGGTAAAGCGAAAGTATACGCATTTACCCTTGATTTTAAATCTGATGCAGTTAATACTGTTGAATTTTCCAAGCCTCAAGATAAATTAGTCGATCGTTTGCGTGATGCTAAAGATGAGCCAGCCCAGAAAAAGCCGGAAAATTTATCTAGAAGTTCGGCTCCGGTAAAAATTGATGTACAACCGTCTCCCGGTGCGGTAGTTGTTCCGACTCAGACAGCCCCAGCCAAGATCAAGCCACAGGTTCAGATAAGAACCAAGAAGCCCACATCTGGAGCGCAGAATAGCGATAAGCGACCCTGTAGAAGTGCGACTCAGAAACAGTCAGGAAATGCCCAAGGTACCATCAATGCCTAAGCCCCAGGCGCGAGTTAACGTCAAGGAACCCGCACCGCAAGCTACTTCTAAACCATCACTTTCTTCAAGGCTGAGAAATCTTAAAGAAGAATCTGAAGATAATTCTAAAAAAACTTCTGATGATTCTAAGGAGCTAATTCAACGACTACGTAAAATTCAAGAGCGCAGAGAAAATTCCAATTAAGGAAAAATTCTCAGACAACTAAAGCATAAATAAAAAGATCGAGACGTAGCAGTACTACGTCTCGATCTTTTTTTCTTGTCAAAATTCATTAAAATAGGTGACGAATAATTCAACCCTTACAACTTCATCAAGGATAAAATTTCATCGTCATCTAAATTAAAATTCTAAATGAGCAATACGCTCAATCTTTCTATTCAACAATAACTTTACCGACCATACCAGCACCACGGTGAGGTTCGCAGTAGAAAGTATACTCACCAGCAGGCGCATCTGCTGGAATAGTGCTTGTAAATTCTTGTCCGGGACTCATTACCAACTGCTTGTGAGAAAGTTCTTTAGCTAAATCCGCGCTCTTTGCAGGGTTTTGAGCAGCATCGAATACAACGTTGTGGGGAGGAACTTTGTTGTTCACCCATTTAATTGTGTCGCCCGCTTTAACTGATAACTTAGCTGGTTCAAACGCCAGCATACCTTTGTCGCTACCTAACTTTACAGTAAATGTTTCAGCCGCAGCATTAGGGGCAAAAGCCACGAAACTGCTGACGACTAACAGCATAGTCAAAGCAGCTAAGCCGAAACGGCGTAAAGTGGACGCAATCAATTTCATGGAATTCTCCGTGAGCAACAGTTTTTATTATCTTTCTTCTATTTTAAATAAAATTGCGACCAAATACGACAATATGTCATAGATAAAAATTTTTGTAACTATTTGTAAATAAAGGACGTAATTTGGCTGTCAACTTTATGGCTGAAGAAGGAAGTAGGGAATGGGGAACAGTTTGGAAAACCTTTAAAAGATAGATTGTACTCCACCACGATAATTCTGCGGGGTTCTGGGAGTGCGAGCCGGAAAGCTCGCTGGTTGTCAAGAGGGAGCGAGACGCTCCCACTACATTTTGATTACCCCGCAAAAGTAATGTGGTGGAATAGTAGTACTCCACCAGCTTGGGCGGGTAAACAATTAGCTGTAACTGTAAGTATTAGAGCAGTCGAAACCAAGAACAAACGAGTTATAAATTGATACAGCATCGTTAATGGAAGCAAAAATGAAATAATCATCGATCTATAGTCAGCAAATCATTAATTTTGATTTACCAACTAGAGACCAATGATTAGACTTTACTGACTACAAAATAATCGAAAGTTTAGTAGTAAATCTTACCACCACCCCATTTCTGACCGACAATCTTAGGTTGCAGGAGAACATGACCGGCGATCGCCTCTAAATCTTCCTCAGTTAAATTACGCATTTCTTTGTAAATATCTGCACTTTTCAAGCTAGGATGCAATTCAGAAATCTCAACTTCTCCATCATAGGTAGTGGGATTTTTCATATAGTCCACTAAACCCTCGATGTTATCGCGAGGTGGAGTTGCTAATGCCAAAGTTTCAGGATCTAATCCGACGTTTTGGTTTGTTTTGGTTACGCCACCAGCATGACACTGGGCACAAGTGTCATTGAATAGACGTTTACCTCTTTGAACTTCTTTTAAGCTCAGTACATAGTTATCGCCTTGTTCGTTCAAAGGCACCGTGCGAGTACCTTCATCAAGTTCTACTGCTGAAGCGCTACCGACAAATAACTGAAAACTCAGGAACGCACCAGCAATAAAAATGCTAATTAATCTTGTTATCATGTTTCCCCTCAAAGATTCTAATGCTCAACACAGCTTCGGACAGCGATGCTTATTTTCTTATTGCTAAAGTCAACACAAAAAGTGTTTTTTGCTATTAACCCGCTTGTTGTTGGTAACTTCGGTTTTATTTAAAGCTAAGCACCGATTAAGCAGGAATTTTTCAGACAAAAATTAGAAAATAAATAAATTGCGGTATTCTCAAACGTCATTACGCTGGAATTTATAAATATTTGTATAAATATTTGTAAACTATTACCCATTAGACGTACAAAGAAAGTCTGTTTCAGCCTTTTTGAGCTGTAATAGACCGTGATTTCCGCGATTCCACCGGCTTGTAAAACCCATAATGGTCGTTAACTCAGACAATAAGATAATCGCTGCTTTAATACAATTATCACTCTAAGCGTGCAATTTGTTCCCTTAAGTACTTTTTGAAGTTAGGAGATGGGGAGAGGGGGAGATGGGGGACGAGGGGACAAGAAGACAAGAGGAAATCTAATTTTTTTGACTCTCCACACTCCTAAAGGGAGTGGGATTCATATGGAATAGTTAGAATATCCATATTATCCATTCTTTTAATCTAACAGGTTCCCCGGCTCACTCTGTTCTCCTGAAACGGAAGAGTGATATCTCCGTCTTCTGCGCTAATTCGCATGAAGGGGTAGTAACTGTTATCTAATTTATACCCATAAATAGACATATTTACCCATATTGTCCAGATATCGTGTTAAGTGTGTAATACGTATTTACGTAAAGTCTGCCGTGGGGAGTATCCCCACGGCGAGCTTTACAGTAAAGCGATGGTTAAAGGTTGTTTATTCTACTAATGGTTGCCAACGGCTGCCAATTGAATTTTAAGAATTAATAACTTTAACATTTATACTATTAATGATAGTAGTAAGGATGATATGTTTATATCTAATAACCTAAAAGATAGATAGTTTATATTTATAAAAATTGAAAACGTAAATTTTATACAATGTTACTCGGATTTAAAACAGAATTAAAATTAAATAATAATCAAAGAACTGTTTTACTCAAACATTGTGGAGTTTCTAGACATGCTTGGAATTGGGGATTAGCATTAACCTGGGCAATATTAGAAAACAATTTTATTAATCCCGATTCTAAAATAAAATTTCCAAGTGCAATTGATTTACATAAGTACTTAGTAGCTTTAGTCAAACCAGAAAACCTTTGGTACTATGAGTGTTCTAAGTCTGCACCGCAATCAGCATTGAGAGATTTATCTACTGCGTGGAAACGATGCTTTAAAAAAATTAGTGGTCAACCAAGATTTAAGAAGAAAGGAAAAAATGATTCATTTACTTTAGAGGGAATTTGTAAGATTATAGATAGTTTTACTATTCAAGTTCCAAAAATAGGTAAATTAAAAACATATGAGAAATTGCCCCAACTAGATAAAATAAAATCTGTAACGATATCCCGACAAGCTGATAGGTGGTTTATTAGTTTTAAAATTGATACCCAAATTCAAGAAAATCATCATACAACTGTTGTAGGGGTTGATTTAGGTGTCAAATCTCTGGCGACTTTATCGACAGGTGAAGTTATAGAAGGAGCGAAAGCATATCGTAAAAATAAGACGAAATTATCACGATTGCAGTGGTTAAATCGCAATAAAATAATTGGTTCTAAGAATTGGAAAAAGGCTCAACTGAAAATAGCTCGACTTCATAGAAGAATTTCTAATATAAGAAAAGATACAATTCATAAATTGACTTCATTATTAGCCAAGAACCACGGAACGATAGTGATAGAAGATTTAAACGTATCGGGGATGATGAAAAATCATAAATTAGCCGGTGCAATTTCTGACATGGGTTTTTACGAAGTTAGAAGACAACTTGAATACAAATGTAAATTGTACGGTTCTAACTTAGTTGTAGTAGATAGATGGTTCCCATCCTCTAAAACTTGTTCTAATTGTGGTCATAAAAAAGAAATACTCTTCTTAAGTGAAAGAGTTTTTGATTGTGAGAACTGTAACTCAAAAATTGATCGCGATCTGAATGCAGCAATCAATTTATGTAAGGCTGTCAGTTAGACAGTTTCAGCCTGTGGATGGGAAGTAGCCGACTACCCCAGTTTGAAGCAGGAAGTAAACACGCTTATTGCTATATGTCTAGTTATGGATAGTTTTGGGTAAGTTTTATGTAACGGTAAAGTTCTTAGGTAAGAAATTTGCTTCTCCTGCGACTATTTCTGTTAGCGGTTTAAACGATGCTGAAAGTGCCCACAGAAAAGGAATCAAAGTAATAATTGCATACAGAGCTAAAACTGAATAAAGCAGTATCTTTAGCAACAAACTCCAGTTTCTATTCAATTTCCGCCTCCAAAGAGTCGCCGCTGAATTAAGGTTATAGCTATGATTACTACTGCTAAAACAAAAGCTATAGCCGCTGCATATCCCATTTGCAAGTTACGAAATAGGGCTTGATATATTAATAAGACTACAGTTAATGTGGCGTTATTCGGGCCACCCGTACCTTTGGAAAAGATATAAGATTGGTCAAATAGTTGAAAGGTACCGATTATTCCCATTGCTACCACAAAAAAGGTAACTGGATTGAGCATGGGAATAGTGATATTGATAAATTTGTGCCATTCATTTGCACCGTCTAACTCTGCTGCTTCGTAAAGATATTTGGGTATGTCTTGTAAACCAGCTAAATAAATGACCATGAAAAACGGTGCAGTTGACCAAATATTCATAATCATGATGGCTTTGAGGGCAACTGCGGGATCTCCCAACCAGTTATATGTAGGAAATCCAATCGCGCTTAAAAAATCATTCAGCAGTCCATTGGTGTTGTAAATCCACATGAATATCAGTGTCAATACCGCAGAAGATGTGACTGTAGGTAGAAAGAAAAGAACGCGCCACCAGCTTTTACCCTGAATGCCGGAATTAAGAGTAACAGCTAAGAATAAAGCTAATATAGTTTGCGAAGGTACGACAATTGCCACGTATTCTGCTGTATTTTTCAGAGCAATCCACACCCGTTCATCTTCAACTAACTGGCTGAAATTACGAAAACCAATAAACTCATATTCAATACCACCCAGAAGCTGCACTTTTTGTAGAGAGAGAAATACAGCATAAAGTATGGGTAGCACCACAAAAATTCCCAAAACCAGAATAGTTGGTGCGAGGAAAAGATATCCAGCTAGATTTTCTGTTAAACGAGCGTTTGTATGATGATTTCGTCTGGTTAATTGCTGCAACAGAACTCAACCTTTTATTTTTGCATCACAAAAAATTGTAGCGATAAGCGATGCGTATGGATAGTTAAGAGTTAGGAGTTAGGAGTTGGGAGTTGGTGTTATTCCCCTTGTCTCCTTGTCTCCCTATCCTGCTTTAATAATACGAACGATCTTGAAGTTCTGCTTGGGGTGTAAAACCTTTCTGCTGCAAACAATTTTTGAATTCAATTTCTGACTGACTTAATTTGGGGTTATCTGTAACGTCATATATTCTTTCTAATTGGTCGTTTTTCATTTCTGATAGGGCATTGGCGATACGATTGCCCGCGTCTTGTTCTTGAATGGTTAATTTTGCGGGTAAACAACTGGCGATCGCCTGAATTCTTTTGCTATTTTCAATGGTAGGTACTACTGAATTTCCAGCTGCTTGTGCCTGCTGTATGGTTCCTATCCAAACGGTAATTACTAGTAAACCGCTTAGAACTGCTGCTCCTAATTGCTTGAATAAATTTTTGAAATCGGTCATTAAATTTTTTACCTGATGTGATTTATGAGTGCGGATTAATTAACTCAATTTTTGAGCAATCAATATCTAATACCAGATAACTATATTTCCTAGCTTTTAAGCTCCATCGCAGATAAGACTTGCTTCTATGCCTGTAGAAAGAATTCTTAAGAGCAGTTTCGGTTAATTAAAATGAAAAAATATAGTGTTTCATTGCCTTTTAAGTTTAAGCTTCGCGAAAATTATTAAAATATAAAATCTAACTAAGGGTATATTGCGATGTCAGCGCCCATAACTTCGCCAAAAGAAGACGTGAATCAGAAAAACTCTCAAAACTCTACTTTTGAAGTTAAGAAAAAAGGTAAATCGCTGCCTTCAGGGTTAATAATTAAGCTGGGAAAATTTGTCTGGACTACTATGTGGCAGATTATGATGTCGAAGCTGGCACCTAGTAACAAAAAAGGTGAATATATCCGCCCTTCAAGTCAGTTTCGTAATTCCATCGGTGATTCAGAAAATAATCTTTATCAACCTGTTGCGGGACGTTATCGCTTATATGTTGGTTTGGGATGTCCTTGGGCGCATCGAACTTTAGTAGTTAGAGCTTTAAAAGGGCTTGAAGATGCTGTGGAAATATCGATTGTTTATCCTTCGAGCAATGAAGGAATCTGGGTTTTAAAGAATCCAGAGGAAAATTGTCGAACTATTCCGGAACTATATCAAGTTGCACAACCGGGTTATCAAGGACGCTGTACGGTTCCAGTATTATGGGATAAGCAAACAAATACGATAGTCAATAACGAAAGTGCCGAGATTATCGTAATGTTAAATTCTCAATTGAATCAGTTTGCGAATCGCGAATTAAATCTTTACCCAGAAGAATTAAAAGAAACAATAGAATTGTGGAATGAAAAAATATATCATGCTGTAAATAATGGCGTTTATCGCTGCGGTTTTGCTCAAACTCAAGAAGCTTACAATGAATGTTGCGATGAATTATTTACGGTTTTAGATGAGATCGATCAAACTTTAGAAAATCAAAGATATTTATGTGGCGAACAGTTAACTTTAGCTGACGTGCGTTTATTTACTACCTTGTTTCGATTTGATGTAGTATATTACAGTTTGTTCAAATGTAACCGCCGTAGAATTCAGGATTATGTAAATTTAGGAGCTTATTTACGCGATTTATATCAGCTTTCTGCAGTTGCCCAAACTTGTGATTTAGAAAGCGTTAAGCAGGATTATTACGGAAATTTGTTTCCGCTTAATCCGGGGGGTATAATTCCTTCTGGTCCCGATATTTCTAATCTTTTAGAACCGCATCATCGGGAAAAAGTTGGTAATAGGTAATAGGTTAAAGGGAATAGGTCAAAGGTTAAAGGTAATAAGTAGTAGGTAAAATATTATATTTTTTCGTAGTTTAATGGCAAGAAAATCAAACTTTCATATTACGTTGATAAATAGCTGATAACTGATTGAGGGGGAGCATCCCAATTTTAATTTTGCATAATTAAGATTTTGATTGTCATTGCGAACGAAGTGAAGCAATCTCAAAATGTTGCGATTGCGTCGTTCCACTTTGTTCCACTCGCAATGACAAATAGTATTTTTACACATTTGGGATGCTCCCGATTGAGGTATAGCCGTACACCAAAAATCAATCAGAATTTAACTGTTATTTATTTTTTAACCTTTGACCTTTAACCTTTAACCTTTGACCTTTAGCCTTATAAATAGTATAAAACTGCGAACAGCAAGGGCATTTGTAGGTAAGTCAACACACATTATATAAAAATATATATTACCTTTATTTAGTGCCTGGGTAGAAATGTAGGGAAATTTTAAGGGATGGATGGATTATCTTTTTCTTGGGGAAGAAGGATTGTAGCTGTTTGCGTGCGTATATTACTTGCTCTTAGTATTGCTTTTGCAGTAATGCTATTAGTCTACCGATTTGAAAACTGGGAGGCTGTTAATTGTGATAATCCACGATCGGTTTGTTCTCAAGTATTTTCGGTAGTTCAAGTAAAATACGTCCAAGGTTTTAGTATATTATCCGCAGCGTTTTTGTATGTTTTAGAAAGCCCGGAGCGGATCAGAACCAGAATATACGAAGCTTGGCAAGTAATTGACAATGCCGCAGCAGCTAAGGTTTCAACTAGCTATGCAAGAATTCGAGCTTTAGAATTTTTAAAAGATTATGGGATTTCTTTAGAAAGATTGAATTTAGAAAAAACAGATTTACAACAAATAAATCTGAGTCAAGTTAATTTGAAAAGTGCTAACCTCTCTTGCGCTGACCTTAGAGAAGCTAAATTTAGAGGAGCTAATCTCAGTTATGCTGACCTTAGCGATGCTGATATAAGTAATGCAAATTTTAAAGGTGCTAAATTCAACAATGCAAACCTTGAAGGTGCAAATTTGAATAATGCGGACCTTAGAAGTGTAAGCTTCAGTTTTGCCAACCTTAGAAGTACTAGTCTCAGGGGCGCTCTTTTAGAAAATGCGATTTTCAAAGATGCCGACCTTAAAGGTAGTTTATATAACGAAAACACTAAGTTTCCGGAAGATTTCAACCCTGACAATTATCAAATGTATCGCATTTCTGCTGATGCCAAGCTTAGAGATGCCAATCTTAGAGATACCAACCTTAGCAATGCAAATCTAAGAGGTGCTGATTTAACTAATTCCGACTTGAGAAAAGCAGACCTTAGAGGCGTAGATTTAAAAGATGCCAAACTTTCAGGTGCCAATATTAGAGGTGCAGACCTTAGAGATGCTAAACTCACTGGTGCGATACTAAAAGGTTGTTTATACAACGAAAAAACGAAGTTTTCCAAAAACTTTACACCTGGGAATCATCAGATGTACCTGATTTCTCCCAATGCTAATCTCCAAGATGCTGACTTAGCGAATGCTCATCTTAGCGGTGCCCACTTAACGATCGCCAATCTTAGAGATACTAACTTAGCTCGTGCAAACCTCCGAGGTTCAAATCTTAGCGATGCAGACCTTAGAGGTGCTAATCTTGTTAGTGCGAATCTCAGGGGGACAAATTTGATTCGCGCAGACCTTAGAGGAGCATACATTAAAGGTTGTTTGTACGATGAGAAAACTAAGTTTCCTCAAAATTTCTCTATGACAGGTTTCAAAACTTTTTTAATTGCTCCTAATACCGATCTCAAGGATGCCAATCTTAGATACGCAAATCTTAGAGATGCAGACCTGAGTAATGCCGATTTAACCAACGCAAAACTTAATAGTGCCGACTTAAGAAACGCAAACCTCAGCAATGCGAACCTTGGTGGTGTGAATATCAAAAATGCGAATCTTAATGGCACTAATTTGACTAATGCCCAAAATTTAACCAAAGAACAGGTTAAGTTAGCCGCTAATTGGGATAAGGCAATATACGATGAAGAATTTCTGGTGATATTGGGTTTACCTGTGGAAGAGTGAGCAGCGAGTAATAACTATTTAATTTTTGGTTTTTGTTTCTTATGTCTAATTCATCATTTATAATTACTTATTCCCTATAATTGCCATTGGTATCTTAAATATTGGCTATGAATTGGAATAAACTTTTGCAGCCCGACTTGATTTTGGAAGGTTCTATCTTAAACCTGACACTAGAAATTATTCAGCAGTACGAACTCAAAGGATTAGTGTTAGACGTAGATGAAACTTTGGTTCCCATAACTGTAGCTTTTGCTTCTAACGAGCTACAAGAATGGATAAATCAAATTCGTCCTTTGGTAAAAATTTGGCTGGTAAGTAACAACGTCAGCGAAAACCGCATCGGTTCTATTGCTCGTTCTCTTGACTTACCTTACTATATCAGTGCCGCTAAACCCTCGCGACGCAAGATTAGACAAGCACTTGAACAAATGGACTTACCCGCACATCAAGTTGCAATGGTTGGCGATCGCCTTTTTACTGATGTAGTTGTGGGGAATCGCTTGGATATGTTTTCCATCTTGGTTGAACCAATTATTCATCCCGATACTGCTATGCGTTTTCACCCTATACGTAATGTTGAAGTTTTGATATCCGAAATTTTGGGAGCCTCTATTACTCCTAAAAAGCGGAGAGTTACAAATGTTGACAAAAGTTGAGAATACAAAACCTAAAGAAATCATAAAAAATCAAAAGTAACCTATCTACAGGTGTAATTATATAGATAGATAAAACGGAGTCAGCTATATAAAGACTCTGCCCATAATAAGAATAAACATATTTGTAAAGCGTCAACCTTCACTTTTTAGAGGGATTGGCGCTTTATATTTTTGGTTATTTGTTGCAAAGGCAATTGCAAAGGCTTATCTTCTTTTTTAAGACGAAAGACATTGCTTGACAAATAACAAATAAAAAATGAATCAAATAATTGTTGTTAAAATTGGCACTTCTAGCTTAACTCGTCCCGAAACCGGACAATTAGCACTTTCTACAATTGCGAGTTTGGCTGAAACTCTTTGCAATTTGAGACGAAATAATCATAAAGTCATTTTGGTTTCTTCTGGTGCTGTGGGTGTAGGTTGTGCGCGACTGGGTTTAAGCGAACGTCCCCTAAAGCAATTAGTGTTAAACAAGCGGTTGCAGCAGTTGGGCAAGGACGATTAATGCGGGTTTATGACGATTTATTTACCAGCTTGCAACAACCTATCGCTCAAGTTTTACTTACTCGTACCGATCTAGTACAGCGCAGTCGCTATCTTAATGTCTACAATACTTTTCAGGAATTATTGAAGTTAGACGTTATCCCAGTAGTCAATGAAAACGATACTGTTGCGGTAGAAGAACTAAAATTCGGCGATAACGATACTCTTTCAGCTTTAGTTGCTAGTTTAGTACGCGCAGATTGGCTGTTTTTGCTCACGGATGTAGATAGACTTTATTCTGCCGATCCTCGCTCTGTACCTGATGCAAAACCGATAACTTTAGTAAGCAGCATTGAAGAATTAACTAAATTACAGGTAGAAACAGGAACTTCGGGTTCTCAATGGGGTACGGGTGGAATGGCAACAAAGATTTCTGCCGCCAGAATTGCCACTGCTGCTGGGGTTAGAACAGTAATTACCGAAGGTAAACAGCCCTCCAATATTCAAAAAATCATCCAGGGAAAGTCGATAGGTACGCAGTTTGAACCACAACCAGAACCAACTTCAGCCCGCAAAAGGTGGATAGCATACGGCTTAGTTCCAGAAGGTAAATTATATTTGGATGCAGGTGCGGAGGTTGCAATTTCTGGTGGAGGAAAATCTTTGTTAGCTGCCGGAATTACAGCAGTAGAAGGAGAATTCAAGCAAAATGAAGCCGTACAGTTGTGCGATCGCGATGGTAAAGAAATCGCACGAGGGTTAGTTAATTACAGTAGCAGCGAACTGGAAAAAATACGCGGAAAACGTTCGAGTGAAATTCCCATAATTTTGGGTTATCAAGGTGTGGAAACGGTTGTACATCGAGATAATTTAGTGTTGATTTGAAAAAAGGAAATAGGGAATAGGTAACGGGGAGCAAAAGGAAAAGAATATTTTCTAATTAAAATTACCAAAACTGAAGCGAACAAAGTTTTTATTTTAGTTAAGAAATTTCTATAAGTTTAAAATATTTTATTGTTAATCAAGCAACAAAATTCATAAACCATTCAGTGCAATTTAACAAGAGCATTATTGAATATATTTAGGAAAAATATCCGATTTATTCCTATTTTTTATTTATCTATCTACTCTCACAACACACTTAGGGTAGATGTGAGTATAACTAATGAACAATTAAATTATATTGTGTTGCTTCTTCATAGCTATAATGCTAACTCAACAAAGTTTAAAAGATGTCTTTTATTGCCCAGAAGAATCTGAGTTCTACTCTCAATGCATCAAAGAGATAATACTCAAACAATGCAATAACGCTGAAATTGTTGTCGAATTTGGTTCTGGTGATGGTACTCCAGTCATTAATTCTTTACTTGAAACAAAATTCAAAGGTAAAATTTATGGATTTGAATTAAACGAATCAGCTTACGAAGTCGCTAAATCTAACGTTCGTAAGCACGAATTAGACAGTAAATACATAGTCAAGAATCAAAGCTTTTTTAGTTCGTTGAATAAGAATGCTGAGTACCTGATATCAAACCCACCATATCTTCCTGCAATAGACAATAAAATTTATCAGCCATTATTGCATGGTGGTATCGATGGTTCAGATATTGCCAGAAAGCTTTTATCTTTAAATTATGAAAATGTATTGCTGATGGTGTCTAGCTATTCTAATCCGCAAAGCTTAATTGAATATGCTATATCCCAGGGTTATTCTACTGGGAACTTTATGATTTCGCCTTTAAAGTTTGGTTATTACAGTTCAGAACCAAAAGTTAAAAACACTATTTTAGAAATGCAAAAAAAAGGTCTGGCTTTTTACTCAGATAACATCTATCTTTTGGCCGGAGTTTTATTTACTCGGAATCAGATGACAGTCGATTTATCTTCCGAACTAATTCAAGTAATGACTTCTTTGTGAAAAGGAATGGGGATTGGGGATTGGTAATTGGTAATTGGTAATTGGTAATTGGTAATTGGGCATAGGGCATAACTTGTAGTGGGAGCGAGACGCTCCCTTTCCCCCAATCTCCCCTTGTCCCCTTGTCCCCTTGTCTCCCAATCTCCCCATGCCCCATGACGGCAGTTCCTACAACGGAGGGAACCTCCGCAACGGACTGCCTCCCCAATTCCCTAATCCCTTTCACGCATATCGGCTTCTTTGACTAATTGAGTCACGGCTTTACCAGCGCGAGAACTTAAGAACTTTTGTTGTTCGTAGCCAAGCAACATTTCCCAAGCATCTGAAGGATATTGATCGACGAGAGGTAATGCGACATCATCTAACATCCATTTTCCATGTAGTTCGTCTACTTTGATATGGATATCCCAATAACTCATCTCTTCTGTTGATAATCCGAGACGCTTTCCGGCTGCTTGATAGGGACGAAATCCTGACGGTACGGAAAGTTCTCCGTACAAAAGCCCGCCGATATAGCGCAGAAAATAGCGCTTTCGTTCGCTAAGTACGAAGCTATGATTGATTATTGCTAATAATTCCCAAGGAACCAAATCAAAGTATGCTTCCGGTTGGGTATCCATTCCTAGTTTTTCCAGCATTGTTGTAAAGTGTGAAGAATGCTTGCGACTAAAACGGCCGCCACCGTATTCTTCTACTAACAACCGCGTTAGTACCGAATGAATTTCATTTCCTACACCACCTAAAGTCCGAGAAAGTTGACTCGCTTCTACTAATCCATCGAGAGAACCAATTGCTACCAAACAACGGTAGCCAGCCATCGTTAATCGATCGCTGTAATATAAATTATCTTCAGATAAAGGTGGTTCGATATCGGCTGCAACTCTTTGGCTTAATGCTTTTTTGACATCTATTCCTTTAAAGGATTTTGTTTGCAGTTGAGCTATTTCCCATTTCTGCCAAACTGATTCAATTCGATTCCGCAGCTTTTGTAGATAAAAAGAATCTTCGTTTACGTAGTTTTTTAAATCATCGTACCAAAACAGCTTTAACCTATTGACACGATAAAGTATCCTTTGCAAAAATAAATGTGCGGCATTATCTCCCGATGTTGTTTGATAAGCTGCTTCTAAAGCAAAATCGATGGTTTTTTTGACGTTATTTATTGTCGAATGCAGTTCCTCTAAACGATTATCTAAATCTTCCGTTAACAGTAGTTCGATGAATTGTTTTTCGGTTTGATCGTAGTTAATCGCGACTTTCGTTTTGATGTCAGTAATTGGAAGTGCAGTACTGCTATGCATTTTAAATGATTCTCCTTTGCTGCAATATTCCGTATTATTAGTTAAAGAATTAGGAATAAGGGCTTACTCTGGGGTGAAGCGAACTAATTAATGTCCAAGCTGCCATGTATGTTCCAGCATAGAGATTTGCATAGTCAGCATTGCTATCTTTTACAAACCAGTCAGGTGTAGTTTGCTGCTGTCTAACTCTTTCATCTAAGCCAGTAAGTAATGAAATATTTCCATACACCATGTTTCCGCCAGCCTTTTCTACCATTGAATTGACAGAATTTTGTAATAATTCAGCGCGAGCAAACAAAGTGTGATTCGGATGATTGCCGTAAGCGAAAGGCACAATAATAACCAAATAGCCTCGATCGCTGACTAAGTTTTGCAAACAGAATTTAATGATTTCTTGGTCGTCTTTTTTTTCTAAAGTATTCTTATCGGTGCTGTGAAATAACAAGCCCGCCATCACAATTGCATCAAATTTTTGGTTGTTTTCAACCATTTGAGGCATGATAACCGATAAATCCCCGGTTTCAAACTTATTTTGAGAAAAAAGCTTTTTACAACGTTCGATTGCTAAATCGCTATGGTCGATACCTAAATAATCGCAGCGCTCTGGCAGATATTTACATAAAGCTGCATTTCCGCATCCCAAATCTAATAAAGAGAATGATTCTTGGGGAAATGCGTCATTCAAAAAACAAACTGTGGGTTTATATCTTGGTGTATTTTCCGGTGACTCTAGATATGAATAATAGTCATCTTGAAAACGTTCTTCTTCAGTTGTATTTCTATCTGGTGGTGCTTGTTGCATGAGGATTGTTCTTGACAAACAAAGTTATTATTAAACATTCCTCGAAAAATTTTATCACCCCAGAGACATTATTAATATTTTGGTAAATTTAATCGAAAATAATCGCGATGATACTTCCCAAGATGCATGACAAGTTGGGAAGTTAGGCGAATCGGGTATAAATTAAGATTAAGGGAACAGGGAGTAGGGAGTAGGGAGTAGGAAGTAGGAAGTAAGGAGTAGAAAGTAGGAAGTAGGAAGTAGGAAGTAAGGAGTAGAAAGTAGGAAGTAGGAAGTAGGAAGTAAAGCTAAGGCTTTGCAGTCAATGTCAATTTAAATTCTGTAACATATCGTTTATTTTGGCTGACTTCTTTAGATTGCAAGTCCTATTTTTTTAAGATTAATAAATAAGTTTATAGCAGTACCTGGTACGCTGAAGTATCGAAGACAAACGGTTGTAAAGCTTACTATACAACGGTTGCGATCTTTAATAACGCTATAACAATAACTAATATTGTCTTTTTCCTCTGTTCCCCGTTCCCCGTTCCCTATTCCCTCTTTAACGACTATTTGATGCCGCATAGCAAGCCATAAAGATTAAGCAAAAAGCGCGATGATTTTAGATTGCGTGCATCATAGAGCGAATTACTACCATTACACGCAATCATTTTTCGGTTAATCGCCATTAAATTCTTATAATTCCCAATTATTAAAGTGCTTCTGGTGGAGCAATATCAGAACCAATGGTTATTCCAGCATTGCTAGATTTAATTCCTGGTTTTGCACTGATTTCTTTGTGTTTGAATGATTTGGAGACTTGTGAAGCAGGAGTTACTTCATTGGTATCTACTGGTTTCTCAGCTTTGGTTTGCTGTACTAGAGATAATCCTCCAACGGCACCAGCTACAAGTGCTGTATAACCGACGTACAGATGCATCGGGCTGATATCTAGTCCCAATTTTGGAGTCTTTTTATCGGACTGAAACAATGAAGGAACTAGAGATTCTTGTGTTTCTGATGATGGTAGAGATCCAGCTAAAGCAGTACCGTTAAATCCTAAAGCATTACCCATGACTCGAATAAAACCACGAACGTATACTTCTGCTGGTAAGGATTCCATGTCACCTCTTTCCACTGCTTCCATCTGACGTACTGGAATGTGAGTATACATTTGCAGATCGTTCATACAAAGCCCTCGGGCTTCTCTACCTTTTTTCAACTGTTGACCGATTTCGCGAAACTTTTCTAAGCGTTGTTCAACTCTTGCTTGCTTAGCAATTTCTGCTTTGGAAGGTTTTCCAGAATTGAGCCATTTCAAAGGATTACTATTTTTCGAGGTATCTTGAGGATTGGCTGCTGTTGTCCGTGTTATTGCAGTTTCTTGGGCTGATGCTTCTTGTTTAACAATATTGGTAGTTGCAGATGGTTGAACAGCTGTCAAACATTTAGATAATTCGCTACTTGGTGGCTCCGAAGTTATTTCTATTTCAATATCTTCTTCAATTTCTGGGGTGGTATTTGCGGCTGCCTGACTGTGCAAGGAAAGCTGACGAAAAGCGACACCAATCGCTTCTCTTCCGATTGCTTTAAACAAAAGCTTTGCTTGTTCCGATGAAGGGCCCGAGCAACTTCTGTACTGTCGCTATAGCACGACGGTAAACTTTGCTATTGTGTAATTCTGTTTCTATTTCACTTAAGAGCGATCGCAATTCATCTTGAGAAATTTCAATTGTGGGTTGTCCGGGAACGGATAGAGAATATATAGATGTCATGACCATAATTACAGTGAGTAAATGAAGAGTACTTGAGCAAGAACGTAGTTTTACCTGTGTAATTTATTCTCACTTTTCTTGACATTTCCGGATTGTTGCGTATAAACTCTATATCCTTTTGGGAAAAAAATGATAATGTCTAGAGCAGAAGCTTTTTGCTATCATCCGTAATTAGTAATCTAGATTTCATAAGTATTTTTTTGTTCCCAATCTCTGCACAATGACTGCAATTGCTACGATTGCAAGAGCCTTATCTCCATCTTATTGATAGAGTCCGCGTATATTTTGTTTCTATCCATGTACTGAGCAAACATCGGAATTATTTATGACAAGTATTGATTATTAAATTATGCTAAGCAGTTAGATCAAATAGTAATTTCAATTGTTTATTCGATAAAATTGTTTTATATTAGATACAAGTATTACCTCAGAGGGATGACAATTTTTCTTAGAGAATAATCTAGTTTATATTGTTAGCCACAAATTCAACCAACACTTACATTCGGGAATATTAAAAAATATGTAATTTTTTTTGCTAAGAGAATTAATTTTAAAAGCTAGCCCATAGAAGCTATGATTACATCCACTATTAGTATTAATATATTTTTATAGTTGTTAAGAATTGCATTAGATTTTAGTTGTCAAACTATCTATAATCTCTTAACTAACTGCAACAAATGTAAATAATTTTGGTTTATTCTTGGTTGAAGATGAAAAATTATTACATAAAGGCGATCGCGATATTAGTGTATTTTAGTCATAAAGTTTGGCTCTGTGTTTTAACTAATAAGACATAAAAGCTAAACGAGCGAAACTTGATATATGAGATTGGGGTGCGGCAATCGTGGCGTGCTTTTTAATAAGTAGCGTTGCGATCGAAATGTATTATTGAAAAATAATTTTTGATAATTTTAGGTGAAAAGTTGTATTCCGTACATCTTTTTCAGTAATTTCTCTGTTGAATATAAGACATTAAAGACTACTGGGAGACGACAGTGAATCTGTTAAACGAAGAACAAGGGGAGAAACTTAAGGAGATAACCAAAAAATTAAAGCAAATAAGAGAACAAAAAGGGATAGATATAGAGCAAATAGCAGCCAAAATACTTGTCCGACCTGTTTTTTTAAATGCTTTAGAGGAAGGAAGATTTGAGGAATTACCCGAAGCAGTCTACATACAAGGATTCGTCCGTCGCTATGGAGACGCTATAGGAATTGACGGTACAGCTATAGGTCAAGAATTTGGGGCTATTGCTTGTCCTCCGCCGATACCCAGGGACAATAATGATGTAAGCAGTAAAGGAAATTTATACGTACCTTTAGCAGTACCTTACGTTTTATTAATAATTGCTGCTTCTTTGGGGTTATTTTACGTATTAGGTCCCAAACCAGCAGAACAAACTGTTAGTCAAAATCAATATTCATCCAACGTTTCGGAACAAAAAAACCAGCCAAAACCCAAAGCTTCAACTTCACCAGTAACATCAAAGCCAAAACCAGCACCAACACCAACACCAAAACCCATTGAAGGTGTAGAAGTTAGTTTAGACTTAAAAGATGAATCCTGGGTAAGAGTAATAACCGACGGTAAAAAAGTATTTGAAGGAACATTGCTCAAAGGAGACAAAAAAAACTTTAATGCTAAAGAAACATTAGAAATACGTTCTGGGAATCCAGGTGCAGTACTTGTTTCCGTGAATCAAAACAAACCCGTTCCGTTAGGTCCTCCTAATATGCCGAAGACAGTTACTTACACACCCGACTTTGGGGAGTGAGGAGATGGGTTCACAAGTAATAATTAGTAAGTAAAAAGTAATAAGTAACACCTCTCCCACTCATGGTAGAGGATTCAAGTAATGAATGCAGGTTTTTATCGTCTTTAAAAGACGAGGCTTTATACCATACTTCGGGCAATATTTATTACTTTTTACTTCTAACTTCTAACTTCTAACTTAAGCCCGAAGGGATGGGGTAAACAAAGCAGGGGAGGCAGGAGACGCAGAGGAGGAATTAATTTTTTTATTTTCTTCCTCCGCTCCCTCCGCCCTTCTAACTGCTGAGTGTTAACTGATTAAAGCTGGTGTACGTAAATGCCAATCTGTAGCTTGTTCGTATGCATAAGCTACTTGAAATAGCTGATCTTCTCGCAGTAGTTTACCGATTAATTGCAGTCCGATTGGGATTCCTTCGTCGTTGAAACCGCAGGGAATGCTTATACCTGGTAAACCGGCTAAGTTTACGGGAATCGTCATCAAGTCAGTTAAATACATATTGAGAGGATCTGAAGTTTTTTCCCCTGTTTTAAATGCTGCTATTGGTGCGGTGGGACAAACTAATACATCAACTTGTTTAAAGGCGTTGTCAAAGTCTTGCTTAATTAATGTACGAACTTTTTGAGCTTTTAAATAATAAGCGTCATAATAACCCGCACTCAAGGTATAAGTACCAATCATAATGCGGCGCTTTACTTCTGCACCAAAACCTGTGGAGCGGGTGCGAGTATACATCGATAAAAGATCGTCGGCTTCTTCTGCTCGATAACCATATTTAACTCCATCGTAACGAGCCAGGTTTGCTGATGCTTCAGATGGAGCAATTATGTAATAACTAGGTAAACCGTAACGGAATCTGGGACAGGAAATAACGTGAATTTCTGCACCTAATTCTTGTAAGGTATCAATGGCTTTAGTAACTGCTTTTTCAACTTGCGAGTCTAAACCTTCACCAAATGTCTCCTTAATAATACCGATTCGTAGTTTGCCTCTAGGCTTTAAATTGTTTTTTAAACTTTGGGTATATTTAGGTATAGAAACTTTTAAACTGGTAGAATCTTTGGGGTCATATCCCGCAATTTCACTTAGAAGTATCGCTGCATCTTCTACAGTGCGAGAAAATGGACCAATTTGGTCTAAGGAGGAAGCAAAGGCTACCAAACCATAACGAGAAACCAGTCCGTAAGTTGGTTTCATTCCTACTACACCGCAGAAAGATGCGGGTAGACGAATTGAACCTCCGGTATCGGAACCAAGAGAAACAGTGCATTCTTGAGCCGCTACAGCCGCTGCTGAGCCACCGGAGGAACCGCCGGGAACCCTAGATAAGTCCCAGGGATTAGCTGTCGTTTTGTAGGCAGAAGTTTCGCAAGAACTACCCATAGCAAACTCATCTAAGTTGGTTTTACCCACCATGACAGCGCCAGCCGAAGCGAGTTTTTGCGTAACGGTTGATTCGTAGGGCGGTATAAAATTTTCAAGAAACTTTGAAGCACAGGTAGTAGGAATTCCTTTGGTACACATATTGTCTTTGATACCAATGGGAATTCCTGCGAGCAAACCAATTTGTTCCCCTGCGGCGATTTTGGCATCCACAAGTCGCGCTTGCTCCAAGGCTTTCTCTTGGGTTACGTGTAAGAAACTATTAACTTTCGGCTCCAATTTTTCAATCCGATTCAAAGCTTCCTGGGCGATTTCAACCGCAGAGCGTTCTTTATTAACTAACTGATTGTGCAATTCGCGTATGGATGCCATGCATCACTGCTCCCTATTTACTAACTCACTCAAATGTTTGATTTTAGTACATCTTGAATAAATTTGGTAATTGGTAATTGGGAATTGGGGCATTGGGCATGGGGCATGGGGAGTGAGGAGTTAGGAGTCAGTTGTTTTTCACCTTGTCTCTCTTCCCAATTACCTATTACCTATTACCAATGCCCCATCCCCAATCCCTATGCCCAATTACCAATTACCAAATTCTTTATCAATTTATGTAAAAAGTATTTGCAGTAAATCAAAATATATGGATTAAACTAACGAATGCTGACAAGAGTGGGGTGGAAATTATGGTTAAAGTCGTATCTCGAAAAGCTCTCAAAACTCAAAATGTATATGATATTGGGCTGGAAAGCGACCATAATTTTTTAATTAAAGATGGTTTGATTGCTTCTAACTGCTTTAATAAATCTCACTCTACAGCCTACGGGTATGTAACATATCAAACTGCTTATTTAAAAGCCAATTATCCCTTGGAGTATATGGCGGCGCTGCTGACAGCTAATAGCGGCGATAAAGATAAGGTGCAAAAATATATTGCAACCTGTATGAATATGGGTATTCAAATAGAATCACCCGATATCAATTCTTCCGAAGTTGATTTCACTCCTGCAAACGAGAAAATTTTATTTGGTTTGTCAGCAATACGCAATGTGGGAGAAAACGCGAGAAACTGTATTTTAGAAGCAAGAGTTGAAGAAAATTTTAAATCGCTGGCTGACTTTTGCGATCGCGTTGATTTGGGTACGGTAAATCGTCGAGCTTTGCAGTCGTTGATATATTGTGGAGCTTTCGACAAAATTAACGATAATCGCAATCAGTTAACTCAAGATTTAGAGTTTGTATACGATTGGGCACAATCCCGTGCTAGGGATAGAGCCAGCGGGCAAGGAAATCTATTTGACTTATTGGGTGGTGCTTGGAGCGGTGATGCAAATGCAAATAATATGTCTGGAGCAGTATTAAGCCCTCCGAAAGCCAAAGAAGTTGAAGATTTTCCTCCTCATGAAAAGCTGCGAATGGAGAAAGAACTTTTAGGTTTTTATGTATCGGATCATCCGCTCAAATCGATAGGTAAATCTATGCGAATTCTTTCGCCAGTCAACATGACGCAGTTGAAGTTTCAGCGAGAAGAAGCAAAGGTTTGCGTGGTTGTCATGCTTAATAATGTGAAAAAGGTGATAACCAAAAAAGGCGATCCGATGGCAATATTACAGATAGAAGATTTAACTACAACCGGGGAAGCTGTAGTTTTTCCTAAAACTTACGACAGAATTAACGAAATTTTGCAAGTAGATGCCAAATTAATTATTTGGGGAAAAGTGGATAAGAAAGACGATCAAGCTCAATTATTAGTTGACGATGCGGAGCCAGTAGAAAACATCGAATTAATCGTCATCGAAATGACTCCTCAACAAGCAACAACTATCGAAGAACATCATCGTCTAAGAACAATTTTAAAAGATTTAAAAGAGCAATCGGGTGAAAAAGAGAAAGGGAAAATACCCGTTATTGGAATTATTAAGACTGAAAACTCGCGTCAATTAGTTCGTTTTGGCAGACAATACTGGGTGCAAGATTCCAGAAGCGCGATTATGGCTTTGCATAATGGTAGATTCAATGCTCGCATTCAACCGCTTACAGTTACCAGTGAGCAGTGAGTAGGGAGTAGGGAGTAGGGAGTAGGGAGTAGGGAGTAGGGAGTAGGGAGTAAGGAGTAGGGAGTAGAGAGTAGAGAGTAGAAAGTAGGAAGTAAGCTGCTACGCATTTAATTTGTATAGTACTAGCGAGCAAGATGCTTGTCCCTGGCGGACACGCTGCGTTAGCGGAGCGAGACGATAGTCTTAGGCAGCACTACAACCTTTTCAAATTTTCGCATTATTCAATTTAGCTGCACATCAGCTTAGAAAGTAAATCACTTTTTCTTATTTTCATAAATGTCGCTACTAATTACGTCTATTTTTACTCGCTACTTGTTATTCATTACTCACTACTCACTACTCACTACTCACTACTTTAATAATGTCCCCTGCCTCCCCTGCTCTCTTTACCCACTCTTCCCTATCTAAGTATTAATGTATTAAGACAGACTTCGTAGTTTAACTGTTTTACTTCGCACTCTTCAAATCGTCAACAGTATATTAGCCTATCGCTGCAAAGGATTCATGGCTTTTTGGTTGCTTTTGCTGATGATATCTTGCTTTAAAAGGTGGTATCTTTTGATGCCATGTTCTTTATAGCGGCAAGCAGGGTGAGGAGTAAAAATTTAATGACGCTTGAGGGTTTAGATCAGTTTGTTTCATACTGCAAAAGGATTCAACCCCAAAGTCCAGAAGACATAAAAAGGTTTTTCGAGGGTGTGATAGGATTTCCTTATGATAAGGAACTTCTGTTACAAGCTTATTTGTATTTAAATATTAAAAGATTATTTCCAAGTTGTTCCGAGTTATTGTTGTTTGAAAAGTCTCCAATTGCTGATTATACGGATTTAGGTAAGTGCGATTTTGTCTATTTAACTTCGGATAGAAAGCTGTTTTTAATTGAGACTAAATTTATTGATACAACAGCATCGGGAGCAACGGAAAGAAAAAGAAGAAATAAGCATCGAAATAAAGTTTTTGAGCAGGTGATAACTTTAAAAAATCGGTTTGGTCAATATTGGAATATTCAAGTGGAAGAATTGGAGTGCGGTGTTTTTACAACCGATCCCGAAATTGACTGGCGTGGAAATAACATAAATGTGACTACCAAATCAGTTTCGATAAGGGATTTAGAAGAATGGAGAATGACAAAACAAACCTTTAACCACACCTAAGAATTATTACAAATTAATAATTTACCGTGTTTGGTACAAGAGTTCTATTTGCTATACTTATTTTCTGGTTTGGATAAAATCAATTGGTTTGCGCTAAACAAAATCTGAGAGAATTACGCAGTTTATACAAAAAATTATTATAAAAATAGAAGTAAAATTTACGCAAATTGGTTATTGAAGCTATCCTGTTTTAGTATAGTGTGGCAATTATTAGATAATTGCTTTGGGGTGAATTATCCGCTCATTTGCGGAGAGTCAAACCCTTTTTAACGCCTTATTCACACATTCGGAGGTTAAAAGTAACGTGTTAAAGACACTTGTGGTAATTGCCATTGGTTTTTTACCGTCTCTGTTTTCCCTGTGGTTAATGCGTAGAAACCAGGCTAAAACCCGTGCGCTTCTACGACGAGCTGCGGTTACAAGTTATCCCAGACAGTCGAGAAGCCAAAATTATAACCATAGAATAAATTATCCGGCTCAACTTGGTTCCGGCGAAGGCGAAAACCGCACCCAAGGCGAAAACCGCGCCGAAGGCGAACGCTACTATTTGGAAGGAGTGGGTTATCTTGTCGGTGACATTACCTGTGAATACAACGCTCGTTCGGGTTATATAAGATGTGCTGTTAATCCGAGTGGCCCCCTGCGATGGTTGCCGTTTTTATGAAGAAAGAAAGGAAACGGCTCGAACAAAATACCATGCTTGAAAGTAACTTAAATAAAGCTTAGACGCTCCGGGATGCCATATTCCCCGTTCCCTCTTCCCTGTTCCCTCTTCCCTATGTACAATTGTTTGGGATCTAAATTCCCATCTAATTGTTTTAATTGCCTTCTTGAGAATTGCATTAATGTCTGCAACTTGGACGCAGGAACAAATTTTGGCACTAGCCCCAGATGCAAGTTCAGCCAAAAATGGTAAAGCTTTAGCTACTTCCCGTAAGTGGTCATCATTAGGTTACAACGAAAAAGCTACTTGGGGTGAATGTCAAGGAAGTGGTAAAAAACCTTATTTAACAGAAATAGATTTGACTGAACCTGCTTTTAAATGCAGTTGTCCCAGTCGAAAATTCCCGTGTAAGCACGGTATTGGACTGTTTCTTTTATTTATCAACGAAAAACAATTATTTGCTCAAAATTCTCCCCCGGAATGGGTAAATCAGTGGCTTGAAGCTCGCAGCCAAAGACAAGTTAAGAAGGAAGAAAAAGTAAAAACAGAAGAAAAAGCCAAGAAAGAAATAGATCCCGAAGCCCAAGCAAAACGTGCAGCCAAGCGTTTAGATAAAGTTACTGCCGGAATGCAGGATTTAGAAGTATGGCTGCGGGATTTGGTAAGTAATGGTTTGGCAGCAGCGCAGGAAAAACCCTACAGTTTTTGGGATGATGCTTTCTCGCGGTTAGTAGACGCACAAGCGCCAGGTGTGGCTCGTTTGGTAAAGGAAATGGCAAGTATTTCTCATTCGGGTACGGGATGGCAAGAAAGATTATTATCGCAATTAGGGCGGGTATATCTTTTAACTGAAGCTTTCAAGCGCTTAGATACTTTACCTAAACAAGTGCAAACAGATATTCGTACTCAAATCGGTTTTTCTCAAAATCAACAAGAATTATCAACGCAACAAGGAATAGATGATTCTTGGTTAATTTTAGGGCAAAGTTTGGCAGAAGAAGACCGTTTGAAAATACAGCGTACTTGGCTTTGGGGTAAACAAACGCAACAAAAAGCATTAATTCTTAACTTCGCTCACGGTAGTCAGCCGTTAGATACCAGTCTTGTACCCGGAAGCTGTATAAATGCAGAATTAGTGTTTTTCGAGAGCGCTTATCCTTTACGAGCAATAGTTAAAAATCGTCAAGATGCAGTCACTCAAATAGATACAATGCCGGGATATAGTAATATCTCAAGTATGGTTATTGAATATTCTCAAGCCTTAGCTAAAAATCCTTGGATAGAACAATTTCCTGCCCCAATCCGTGGAGTAATTCCAATTAAACAAAACGATAGCTGGTTTGTACGTGATGAAGATAAACGTTTACTGACTTTGAAATCAAGATTTAAAAATAATTGGCAGTTATTAGCACTCAGCGGTGGATATCCTATAGATATTTTTGGTGAGTGGGATGGAGAATACTTTTTACCCTTGAGTGTATGGGTGGAAAATCGGTTTATAAATTTTAGCAGCGGATGATTTTGACAGCGGATGATTTTGGCAGCGGATGATTTTGGCAGCGGATGATTTTGGCAGCGGATGATTTTGGCAGCGGATGATTTTGGCAGCGGATGATTTTGGCAACGGATGATTTTGGCAGCGGATGATTTTGACAGCGGATGATTTTGGCAACGGATGATTTTGGCAGCGGATTAGAAAATATAATTTACCTCATCTACCCACTCTTCCCCCTCTTCCCCCTCTTCCCCCTCTACCCCCTCTTCCCCCTCTCTTGACAATTCCCAATTCCCTATTTTAATAAATGAACATTTGGCAAGATTTAGTAAAAACTGCGGTTGTCGGTACTCAAAGACAACAATTGAAAAACTTTTCACAAGAGAATCAATTGGGTGAAGTTTTAAGTCGTCTTGATAGTAATGATAAAGAAGGAAGTTTGCTGAGTGCTGCTGGGGCAATTTATCTTTATCAAAAAGCTGGTAAATTAGCTGCAATTGATAATAAAAAAACATTGGAAACCTGCGATTTAGATGATTTACCATATTGCAGTCAACTATCGGAACAACATTTGGGAATGATATTGAGCGGAGGAGACAGCAGAGCTTTACCTGAGTGGTTGAAATTATTAGCTGAAGCAAAAAAAGTTATTTCGCCAAAGTATTTACCTGAATTGTTGGCGTTAGGAAAAAGGAACAATCATTTACGAAAAGATATCTTACCTGTTTTAGGTAAGCGAGGATTTTGGTTAGCAGCCCAAAACCCAGAGTGGAATTATGCTGTTGGTGAAGATGCCGATCAAATTTGGAAAAATGGTAGTTTAGAAGCTCGAATAAAGTTGTTAAAAGAATTGCGTCAATCTGAACCAGAAAAAGGGCTATCGCAATTACAAAATATTTGGAGTAAGGAAAGAGCGCAGGAAAGAGCAAGTTTATTAGAAGTCTTGGAAGTTGCTTTGAGCGTTGATGATGAGCCGTTTTTAGAAGATGCGCTTGAAGATAGAAGCAAGCTAGTGCGAGATGTAGCTGCTAGATTGCTCGCACAAATTCCAGAATCTAAGCTTGTGCAAAGAATGATAGAAAGAGTTCGCCCTTTATTAAGTTTGAATAATAAAGGTATAGAGGTTGTATTACCTCAAAAATGTACCTTAGAAATGACTCAAGACGGTATTGATGAATCAAAATATATACCTTCTTTAGGAGAGAAAGCGAGTTTACTATTACAAATGCTCAGTTGCGTACCGCCGAGTATATGGAGTGATGATTGGAAAAAAACTCCTGATGAATTATTAAAAATAATCGAAAATAGTAAATGGAAAAAATTACTTTTAGAAGCTTGGGCAACGGCTACAGTTAAAAGTAAAGATATAGTTTGGGCTGAAGCTTTACTTAAATCATCTGTAAGTTTATATAAAAATTTAAATCATATTGATAATTCGATTGTAAATTTTATCAGGATTTTACCTTGTTCTCAGGTTGAAACTTTAACTTTAGAGGCTCTGCAACAATCTTCAAATACGCCACCTTTTAACTCTACCAGCCCAGCTTTTCCATTATTAATTCATACTCCACATATCTGGAATGAAGAAATTAGTCGGGCAGTAATATCAAGTATAAAAGGCTGTATCGAAAACAATAATCAAGTTAATGATTGGCAAGTTGGCTCGGCTTTAGGACGTTTTTCTCTAAAAATTGCACCTTCCATATATCATGAAGCAGCCGAGATTTTAAAATTTGAAGAATCTGAAAATACCCATAAACCTATAATTGATGCTATTGATAAATTTTTAACTAAATTACAATTTCGGTATGAAATGAAAGAAGCATTATTCATCATGTAGAGACGTAAAATTTTACGTCTCCAAAATTTAGGTTATAAGACAGATTAATTAAATATTTAAATCATAGGGAGGAAATATGGTTGGAAAAAATAAAACCGCAGAGGCGCAGAGTACGCAGATGAAGAAAAAAGAGGTAAATAAAAACACAAACTTACTCAGGGAACACGCGGAATATCAGTTTGCTGAAGAATTGGAAGAATTAGCAAAGGTGGATAAGCGTCAACGCCCGCCAAATTGGAATTTGTCGCCTTGGGCTGTAATGACTTATTTAATGGGTGGCAAGTTGGATAGCGGGTTTGAGGTGTCGCCTAAGTATATCGGTGAGAGGAGAGTTATTGAGATTGCGATCGCCACTTTGACAACTGACAGGGGTTTATTGTTGATAGGGGTTCCAGGTACTGCAAAATCATGGGTTTCCGAACATTTAGCCGCAGCGATTTCAGGAGATTCCAAGTTATTAATACAAGGTACTGCGGGAACCAGTGAAGAAGCGATTCGTTACGGTTGGAATTATGCCAAATTGCTAGCTGATGGCCCTTCTATGGGAGCATTAGTAGCAAGTCCGTTGATGCGAGCGATGGAAGATGGAAAAGTGGCAAGGGTAGAAGAATTAACCCGAATTCCGGCAGACGTTCAAGATACATTAATTACCATCCTATCCGAGAAAACACTGCCGATTCCCGAATTAGGAGAAGAAGTGCAGGCAAATAAAGGTTTTAGCGTCATCGCAACGGCTAACGATAGAGATAAAGGAGTTAACGATTTATCCAGCGCCTTGAAAAGACGTTTTAACACAGTAGTTTTACCATTACCAAAGACAGTAGAAGAAGAAATAGATATTGTGCAAAGGCGCGTAGAAAGTTTAGGAAAAGCATTAGAATTACCAGCAGAGCCGCCAGCTTTAGAAGAGATAAGACGTATTGTTACGGTATTTCGGGAATTAAGAAGTGGAGTAACAGAAGATGGAAAAACAAAGATTAAATCTCCGACAAGTACCTTGAGTACAGCAGAAGCAATTTCCGTGGTAAATAGTGGAATGGCATTAGCAGCGCATTTCGGCGACGGTAGTTTGAGCGCATCAGATGTCGCTTCCGGAATAATTGGAGCGGTGATTAAAGATCCAGTGCAGGATAAAGTTGTGTGGAGAGAGTATTTAGAAACTGTGGTTAAAGAAAGAGATGATTGGAAAGATTTGTATCGGGCTTGTAGGGAAGTTAGTTAATAGTTAGGAGTTAGTTGTAGGGTGTGTTACGGCTTGATAAATTTTGATTATTGGTTATTAATTAAATTATGCCGTAACGCACCATCTGAGATTAAGGTTTTTTGTATAAATGAAAAAGGACGGGCAGGGATGCCCATCCCACAAGAGAATAGTAGGTTAGGAATAAAATTTGTAGGGTGTGTTACGGCTTAGGAAAGTTCGATTATTGGTTATTAATTGAATCATGCCGTAACGCACCATCAGAGATTAATATTTTTTGCGATAATTGCCTGGTAAAGTGCAACATCTCACCTTGAAATAAATTTCAAGGCTAATATACAAAGTACGTTAAAACGCACTAAAATATGTTTCCAGTCTGATTTGTCAGACTTTGAATATGAGCCTGGGAATTTATTCCAAGGTGGGTGTGAATAATATTAAGAATGCTGCAAGATATGATGTTAGAAGAAATATGAATTCCGAAACAGAAAAACTTCTTGGTATTCTAGAATTTTACAATCACGGCAGAATGTTTGTCTGGGATAAGAGCATTAAAGGTAATTTCAATATTTGGAAGCTTTTGATTTCTGAAGGATTTGCAAAACTATCCGAACCAGATAAAGCTATAAAGCATTGGCTACAAACTGAATTTTGGGGTACTATAACTAATCAAAAATATAACGACATTCAATATGCGCCGTTGCGTCGAGAGCGTGAAAATGATGATTGGAATAATTATATAAGACAAGATAAAATAAATTATTATCAAGCTTTATCTTATTTCCTCAAAAAAAGCTTACAAAACCTACAAGCATATGTAATTATTGGTTTTTCTAATTGGGATGCCTGCGGAATAAGAGAAAGATTCGAGCATTATATTATTTTAGGTCAAACAGAAAGTAAAGACTGGATTTGTCTAGCTCCCAAAATGGTTGATCAAGTTTGGGATTTTTGTCGTAGCGATAAAGATCCACATATCTCTTCAGTAACAGCTTATCGTTCAAAAAATGCCGATACACGAGATATTGTAGAGAAAATTAACAAAATTATTCGCAAAATAAAGCCTAGAGAAATTTACGGGCATTATTTTGGCGATTATTACTACAGTTATTATCATCAGCTTTTTTGTACATCATCCTCAACAAAGTATAAATCAATTGAGCTTGCACTTAGAGCAAGTAGTATGCTTGATATGAATGGTCAATTTACTCTTTATGAATGCTTTTCCGACGATAGCAATTCGTATAAAGATGGACAAAGAATCGGTAGATTTATGAATAGGTATCTTACAAATCGTAAGTGTTTTACAGTAAGTTTCTGGGATGTTGGTTGCGGCTATGATATTGGCTGTACTTCTACAGGTGATTGGATTGGTTTTAAGTACGAAAATATTTTTTTTTACAATCCTTAAAAATAATCAAAGTTTATTAAATGAGCAAACAGAATTTTCAAACAATGAGCCAGAAAGAGTTACATAATTATGTGCTTGCTAATCGCGAGGATAAAGAAGCTTTTCACGCTTATGTGGATAAGCTAAATGCAGAAGGTAATTGGGTTGAAATGCCCCCGTTACAATCTATGGAAGATTTAGAAAATAATCCTGAGTTAATCAAGCATTTTCGTAACAAATCTGAGCAATAAAAAAAAACCAACACCTCTAAAAGAAATGCTGGGTTATTTTCATAAACCTAATTAATAAAAAAATTCCAAACTACTGTCTACTTGTTGCAATTAACCGCTGTCTAACTAAAAACTCAAGCTGATACAAGTAAGCTACAACAATAATTTGTAAAATTGTAAAGCGAGCAGAAGGTAGAGAAAAATCGTATGTGGATAAGTTTTGAACCCAAATAGATAATAAACTGAACAAGTTACAAGAATATGACCTAAAGATTCCTAAGAAAAACAACACGAAAACTGAAGATAATACATAACTTGTCCAACCAAAAACTGCTTCCCACCAGCTAAAAATACTGGGAAACCATCCTGCGTGTAATTCATCTTCGGGAAATCTACTGTCTGGGAAAAACACATCTAGAAAGGTATGTAACCAATGGTGCAAAAATGCGATTGATACTATCGGAAATGCAAATAATGAAAACAAGAATGCTCCTATTAACCAAGGTGCTGAATCCATCAACATTCTGATAATATCTAAGGCATAATCCATTAAGTAGCCTATGCCAATCATGAGTAAAATTAGAGCTACGCCATTAAACCAGGAACGAACATTTGGAAGCCAATATGGGAAACGCATATATTTTGGTGGTATTTAGATAAGTTTTGCATTGATAATTGTCAGGTGATTTACATATGGTAATACATTGAATTATGTATGACACCCTTTTAGCTTGATGGTTTATAAATCTTTGATTTTTAATGAGTGATTTTATACTTGACAAATGAAATATCAATTTCTTAATCTACCCGATTGGAATCAAATTTCACCAGCACAACGCAAGGAATTAGCGCAGGAATTATCAGAATCTCTACCCGATTTTGAGTTTACAGAAATTAAATTATGCGAATTAGGAGAAAAAAAGAATTTTGTAGCGTTTTTTGATTGGAAGAATATTGAATTTGCATTAATTCCAGGTGGTGAAGTTACTCTTGGTTATGACAGAGATAATCCTTTTATACCCAATAAAGCACAGCTTGAAAATTGGAAATATACCCGTGAAGAATATGGTTTGGAATTAAATGAATTTATTAATATTTGCTTTACTCCTTTAAGAAAAGTAACTATCAAACCTTTTTTAATCCAAGTAACAGCAACTGAGTTTAAACAAGATTGTGAACGTAGCGAATTACTGCAACAAATTGCTCAAGATGGATTTCGTTTTCCAACTTCCGATGAATGGGAATATGCTTGTAGTGCTGCTTCTCGTACTATCTTCCGATGGGGAAATGATTGTCCTTTAGATTGCTATCCGATTGATAAATCTGAGTGGGATATTCATCGTCAAAGAAATGCTTTTGGTTTATATATTGCTAGCAATCCTTATAATTATGAATTTTGCGCCGAATCTAATATTATCAGAGGTGGTGATGGTGGTTGTGCTATTTGTGGAGGTTCTGGATTTTTTGCAGCATGGTTGACTCTTGCTTCAGCTTATATTGCTCCGGAAGATGAGTCATATGAATATTTTTGCAATCATCTTCGTAGAGCTTATTCGCTTCTGGAATAAATTGGAAATAGTCTTCCGGTGCGTTAGGCTAAAGCCATAACACACTCTAAGAATACTAACTATCAAATAAATATTTGTAAACCATGACCCAAACTACAACAAAAACTGTATATTCATTTGAAGAATATCTTACCTACGATGATGGTACGGATAACCGTTACGAACTTATTGATGGAAAGCTTGAAACGAAAATAATCCCAAGTTTTAAACATATTTTAATTACTGATTTTATCGAACAAAATTTTAAAGCACAAATCAAAAATCAAAAGCTACCTTGGATGTGTTTTCGAGAAGCAGGAATTAGAACTGGATATCGAAAATCGCGGTTATCTGATGTTTATGTTGTGACATCGGAACAGGTAATGGAATTCTTGGATGAATCTGCGGTTTGTCAATCTCCACCTTTATTAGTGGACGAGAGAGAAAACTAATAAAAGGTTGAAAATAAGACCTAAATAAGTTTGATGTTTTGGGTTTATGATTATTTTACTTGTATAAAAAAACAGGAATCAAAGTCAGTAACATTACTACCGACATGATGATTAAGAAGACAAAAATAAAACTAGAATTTCGCTTTAACTTGTATACCATACATCGCGGGGTTGCCAAATTCTGCGGTTCCATCTGGTACGGGGAATATATATCCCGAAGTCAGGTAACGAGTATCAAACAAGTTATTTGCATATAGATAAATACCGTATTTTTCAGCTTCATAGCCAATGCGAGCATTTACGAGAGCGTATGGTTCTTGCTTGATTGTATTATCATCATCAAAGTAAGTAAGACCATAACCGCGCAATTCTGCACGTGCGTATAAACCTCCCTGAGTACGATATTGAGCCGCTAAATTATAGGTGAATTGCGGTATTAAAGGAACTTGATTGTCGCTCAAATCTATACCAGTTTCAGTATTTATATAGTTTTCGTATTTACTGTTCGCATAACCAATTGATGCAATTAAATCAAGCCCTGGTGTTGGTTTTGCTTTCAGTTGAAATTGCACTCCAGTAGCTTTTAAACCAATATTGTTGATATCACCTAATATTCCATTTTCGTCAAACTGTAATACTTGATAGTCATGTATATCTTTATGAAAGAAAGACAACCCAGCAATCAAATAACCATCCAGCCAAACTGATTGCAACCCTGCCACGTAACTCCAGGTTTTTTCTTCTGCAAATTGTAGGGTATCTTCAATATCGGCACCATAATTTAATCCACTCGGTCTATAACCTTTGGCAATATTAGCGTATCCTATTAAATTAGGACTGAATTGATATTTCAAACCGAAGCTGGGAATCAATTCACTATCGCTGACTTTTACATCTTTAATTGTCGGACGAATTGGACTTAAACTACCGTCAGGATTTATTAAATCGTAACTACTATCTAAAGATGCATCGCTAGATTCGTAACGCAAACCGGCAGACAGGGTTAATGGATTGATGGGTTTATAATCTAACTGTCCAAATAGCGCATAGGTTTGGCGAAAATCGTCTCCGAAGCGTCGAACTTTTGGAAATCCCGGAAGGTTAATTTGAACATCATCAACGATATAATCTTTGTGTTCGTAGTAAGCACCTAATAACCATTGAAATTTCTTAGCAGTTTCCGGAGATTGGAAACGTAATTCCTGCGTCCATAATTTCAATTGAAAATCATCAATAGTCTGTGTCGCTCCCGTACTTCCGGGAAACAGAAATTCTTGCTGGCTAAAACGACGTGCTGTAATTGATGTTGCTCGAAAACCTTTACCCTGATAACCAACTTTCAAAGCCTGAGTATTTGTATTGTATCTATTATAGCCTTCTGTATCTAGATCAACCTCGAATGGTTCGGAAGAATTGAGTTTGTTGAAAGGGGGATTACCATCGTCTATAAAGGTGTTGTAGCTATTAAAAGATATTTGCCAATCGGGTGTAGGTGTCCATAAAAGTTGTCCTCGGGCTGCAAATTTTCCCTTTTCACCTATTTTTTCGTCTGTAGCAATGTTTTCAATAAATCCGTCTCTACCTTGGTAAACTCCAGCAATTCGCAAGGCTAGTTTATCTTTAACCAAAGCATCATTGAGAGAAAATTGCAGTTCGCGACTGTTATACTTACCATAACTTGTGCCAAGTATGACTTCTGGTTCCGAACTTGCTTGCCGAGGAATAGCGTTAACCACACCAGAAGAACTATTTTTACCAACTAGAGTACTTTGAGGGATTCCCAGTACTTCTATTCTGTCCAATTCAGTAGAAGAAAGAACTAGGAAGTTATTGTAGTCAACTGGAATATCATCGATATAAAAGGCTACTCTGTCTTGAGGGAACAGAAATTTGGGGTCATTCAATCCCTGCATAATAATATAATTACTTAACTCATTCCCACGCTCATACTTTGGTGAATAGTTATACTTAGCGATTTTTTTGGCGATATCTTCTAAATAGTTGATTAGAATCTCTTTGATTTCCCTATCTGAAATCACGCTTGAATTTAAGGGTAGATCCTGCAATGGAGGTAGTTTTTGTGCCGTAACAGTAGGTTCGATGTCTACTTCGGGGATGAAATCTAAGTTAAAGAAATTGCGATGGCTGTTTGCAAACAGTTCTGTTAGTGCTACTTCTAAATCAATTATCTGTGCTTGGACTTTGTTATCATCTAATTGAGAAGCATTGAAATCTAACTTCCTAGTTTTTTCAGACACCAAAGCTTCTTGTTTATCGAGATTAATCTTTTTGTTTGCGAGATTTTCTTGAGCAAAACCAGGTTGATTTAGTACGAAACAAAATACACCTAAAATAGCTGTGTAAAAAAGCTGTTTCATATTCTAATGACCCATTTTTATAACTAAAGAAACTATAGTCGCAGGTTGTGCATTTTTTAGTAGCTAATAATATTAATAGGACTTACGATATTGTTGTAATTATTTGTTGGTGCGCGACACTAAAATAGTCATTGCTACCTTTGAACGAGTAATGAAATTTTTGGATTAATCTGCTGTATGTCAATGTAGTATATGCCCCGCAATTTTTGAAAATTAACCGTCATTGCGAGTGATTGGGAAAGATCCGCTGTCGCTCGCAATGACATATTTTACAGCATGAGAAAACTTCTAAAATCACAGCAATTACAGTTGTGTTTAAACACTGATAGAGACGTTGCAGTGCAACGTCTCTACATTGGTTATTTATTTGTAAACAAATTTTAGATTAAATTTAGCCTAAATGATTTTCTAGCATCTGAGCAATAACTTCAGGCTGAATCTTTCGATATTCTTTTTTACCTAATTTCAATACGCAGTTGGAAGAACTACAACATTTTAAACAGCCAGTATGCTCGATCGCAACTTTGTCATAAAGACCTTTCTCGCGCAAAATCTTTTCTAATTCTGGCAATACATTTTGACTGTTTCGTTTACGGCAACCCGATTTTTTACATACTAATATTTTGGGTTTACTTTTGGCTTCCATGTTGGCTTTAGGACAAGTTTCTATTGGTTTTATGCCATAGACTTTTAATTTAGTTTTTCCTGTACGTAAATTTAACTTGTTAACTCCAAAAACGTTTATTTGTTTTCCAGGGTTTAAAAATGAAGCCGCTGATTCTCGTAAAAGTTTCGGAATTTTGAGCTTAATTTCTCCATTCTCAGTTATCAATTTTAAATATTTAGGCTTTTTAAGATTATCTCCATCAAAACCAATCAATTCACCTTTCAAGTTAAATTCGGATAAAGTCCGGTAATTATCAACCATTTCGATTTTAGATTATGCATTATGTATTTTAATTAGTTAGGATTTACAGCATGAGAGTAGATTTTAGAATTAAATCAAAAATCTATAGAAAAAATCAGGAGTATAGGAATTAGGAGTTAATATTACAAACTCAGATTCCCTAATCTCCTTATCTTGCAAATTAGTTCTCAAAAAAAGCTTATTAGAGTTTTTTTGCTTCAACAGTTTTAGGTAAATCTTGCATTTCTGGCATATCCGAGAATTCTAATTCCCAACCGTTTGCTAAAGTTAAAACTTTACCAGATTCGCCATCAGCTTGTTTGACAACTTCTTCTTCTAAGTCTTTTTTCGGAACATATACTACTAAAATTCCAGCACCGTTTTTACGTAGCATTACTTTCATTTTGATCCCCTCTTTCTATAAGTTCTAATTCTTCTTTTCGACAACCGATGACAATATCTTTGTCCATGAAGCGGATTGCATAAACATAGGCTCTTTGTAAATAATCACCTATCTCTACGACATAACCAACTTCTCCGACATCGAGCAAAACTTCTCCTAATTTTTTACCAGGATAAGTACCGTCGTTTTTAATTAGACTGGTAATTCTGACTTTATCGCCAAGCTCGTAAATCGGTGGTAAGTCAAGTTCTAATTCTTCTTCATCTGATGGCATGGGAATATCTACCGCTTTGTACTAAATCTAATACCTCTTGAGTAGTAAGGCTGCGTTTTTTCTGTACTGACTCTTGACGTACTGCATCTAAAACAGATTTGGTTTCCTCTGAGTTAAGCTTGATTCCATGCTCACCTAAAACTTGAGTTACCGCGTGTCTGCCAGAATGTTTACCTACTACTACACGTCTTTCCCAACCAACCTCTTCGGGGCTGAATGGCTCGTAAGTCATTGGGTTTTGCAATACGCTATGAGCATGAATGCCAGATTCGTGTGCAAAAGTATTTTCACCGACGATTGCTTTCCAAGGTGGTACGTTACTACAAGATGCAGTTGCTACCAATCGGGATAAATCGAGCAATTTTCGAGTATCGATACCTACATCTAAGCCATAAATACGCTTCAAAGCCATGACGACTTCTTCTAAAGCTGCATTTCCAGCCCTTTCTCCCAAGCCATTTACTGTTGTATTCGCTGTTAAACACCCTGCTTCAATACCTGCAAGAGCGTTAGCTGTCGCCAAACCAAAATCATTGTGAGTGTGAATTTCCGCAGGAATCGACAGTGATTCTACCAGCTTTTTAACTCGATGATAGGTAGCGAAAGGATCGAGAATTCCTACTGTATCGCAGAAGCGGAACCTAGAAGCACCTAACTCCTGAGCAAATAAAGCTACATCCAAAAGGAAACTTTGATCCGCCCTTGAAGCATCTTCTCCACCGACTGAAACCCAAAGTCCATTATCTAAGGCGAAGTTAACGCTGTCTCTAAGCTGTTGTAGAGTAATGCGCCATTGCCCTTGAAACTTAGTGCTAATTTGAACCCCAGAAACCGGAATGCAAATATGTACGCGCTTTAATCCACAAGCGATAGAAGCCTGTATATCTGAGATTACAGCACGATTCCAAGCTAGAAGTTTTGCTCGCAAATTCAACTCACCAATTGCTCTAATAGCCCGCGTTTCTTCTTCACCCATCGCTGGAATACCGACTTCTATTTCATGTACTCCAACAGCATCAAGAAACTTTGCGATCGCAACTTTTTCTTGTAAGTTGAAAGCAACACCCGCAGCTTGTTCGCCATCGCGCAGTGTTGTGTCATTAATTAAGACAGCTGGTTGATTCATCTGTGAAAAATACCTCTATGGGATTTTTTTAACTCCCCTGAATGATTGTGGTTTTAACTTAAAATAAATATTAGTAAACGGCAGTGGTAATCAAGGAATCATTTTGATAAATTATGAATTATGAAAAACCACGATTGTAATTATTGCAATTTTTCAGCATTCCACATTCATCCTCGATCATTCTTACTCAATAAACTGAGTCTTTCTGTATGAGAAAGAACTAGAATTTGGTATAAACTAACAATTTTCTTCACCCGGAAGATTTTGATTTTTTTCCAGCAACATCGAGCTACAATAATTTGTAGTTAATGTGGTAAAAATTAATAGACTAATTCCAGAAATTAAGGTAATAAACATAATGTTAGGTAATGGGTAATTGGGAATAGGGGATTGGGGAATGGGGAATAGGGGATTGGGGATTGGTAGAAAGATGCTGCTACTAAAAATTAGTTAATTAATTAAAATACTTATGTTTTTGAATCAAGTTGCAGTTGAATGTAACTTTTTTTAAAAAAGAGTGAGTAAGTACTTAAAAGATAAATTATTTTCAATTCTTTTTTAGCTATTTCTGCTTTGGGGTAAATACACTATTAAATATCTTAACTTTGGGAATCTAACCAATCAAAAATTTTTTCTAGCTGCTCTATATCAACTAAACCATACTGCCAAAGCAGCATTGGTAGCGGCCCCTTTATCTAACCTGCTTTTTCGCACAGCCACAGCAATATCACAATTAGTTAGTAAAAGTTCCTTTTTTAAGAAATTGATAAATTTGGTATCGCTGTGAGGTGTTAGGATCATAGAACAACAAACCTCTATAATTAATAAGAAACACGGCTTAGTTTAACGGACTATTTTTATCGTAAATGGAAACCTTGTTACCTACCTTTTATATCTCAGGAAACCCTCATCGCTAAATTTGGTTTTCCTGGATTGTTTATATTTTCTGTCACAGTATAAACCAGGTAGGTAAAAAGTAATTAAAAATGCCAACATCTTTCCAGCCAATTGATTAATGACTGACGTGATGCTGTTAATTGAATCACGGTAGAATGAAGCAGAATTGCCGCAATCCAATTATCTATTTGTACTTGCAATGAACCATCCTCTCTACAAGAACAAGGAATATCTAGCTCTTGTAAGCGATGGTAAATTTGCCAGCGTTGATCGTAGGGAATCTGGACTATTTGATGCAGAACATTAAAACCATGCGGCGGTAACATTATCAACCTTCCTTGGTTAAAAGTTCTTTTTCAGGTGCATCAACATTCAGGTTTTGGTTTAAATTTTGCAACCGTGACTCTAGTTGTTCTACCCGTTGCAGCAACGAGCAAATTACGGTAGCCTCTAAATCTGGAAGCTTTCCATGTTCCAAAGGTGAAAGACTAATATCCTGCCTTCTTGAAATTGGATGACCTGGTATTCCCACAACCGTACAGTCTGAAGAAATATCTTGCAAGACAACCGAAGCCGCTCCTACACGAACGCGATCGCCAATTTGAATATTGCCTAAAACCAAAGCACCAGCACCGACGACAACGTTTTTACCGATAGTCGGATGGCGTTTTCCCAATTCTTTTCCAGTTCCACCGAGAGTAACACCTTGATAAATCAGCGTGTAGTCTCCGACGATAGCAGTTTCACCTATGACTACTCCCATACCGTGATCGATAAATACACCTTTGCCAATTTGTGCGCCGGGATGAATTTCAATTCCAGAGAGGAATCGTCCGAGATGGGAAATCAAGCGGGGAATCAAACCAATTTTGCGATGGTATAACCAATGGGCTAGACGGTGCAAACATAAAGCATGAAATCCGGGATAGCAGAATAAAACTTCTAACCAGTTGCGTGCTGCTGGATCTCGCTCAAAAATAATGCGAAAATCATGGCGTAGAAGCTTTATAAAATTTACTTCAGATTGATTTTCGCCTACAGAGGTGTTTGCACCAGCTGCGTTTTTAGCGAATTGATATTTGCCGAGCTTTTCATCCGATTGTGGCATCGGTAATGTCTAAATTATTTAAGCTATGTGCTATTTTCTGCTTATATCAGATGACATTGTTAATGTTAGCTTTCGTAGTCTCGCTTGAATTTATTGAATTTTATTAATTTTGTACTCACTAGGCTCTAACCTTTGCGGTTGTAAGGCTTCAAGATTTATTAAGGGGTATAGGGACTGGTATTTATAGGTAATGGGTTCTAGTATTTATTAGAAGAAGGTACAATTATTTTTGTACTCACAGTTAAAGTCTTGAGCAGCAATAGTTTTAAGTATTTTATAGAAAAAATATTTAATTAAAAAGCAACGATAAAAATGTACTCAAAAATGAATTATCAAGCGAAATATTGCACGTTTTTGTATATGCAGTTACCGTCTTATTGTATTGCGAAGAATATAAGAGCAAACCACTTATTTATATTTTTTTTATATTTTTTTGCCTTTAACAAAAGCGAACTCGTAGGTTGGGTTAAAGACACATTTTGCATCAGTTTCAGAAACCCGGTTTCTTCTTGATTGCACAACGCAATATTCATGTTTTCATAAAAAGAAACCGGGTTTATAAAAGCTCGTTAAGAATAGTGCAAGATATCAGGTTAAAAGCACGCAAATGTATGGTGTAGTAAAAAATTTATCCGTGTCTTTAACCCAACCTACTAAGTGGCTTTCTAACTATTTCAATTAATATTACGAATCGCAATTTTACCTTTGGCTCTCTCGCTTTCACTATATATATGAGCGGCTGCTAATTCTTGTAAAGGATAGGTGCAGTCAATAACCACTCGCAGTTTACCCGCTTCAATCAATTCGTTGAGATAAAGCAAATCGGCAGTGTTGGGTTGAGCAAGAATGAATTTAGCTTTTTGACTTCCGAATAAACTTGTTAGGGCGTTCAACGCGATAGCGTTGCGGGCTATCGCCACAATATTTTGCAGATTCGGCAGGGTTGTAATGTAGATGCCATTGGGTTTAAGGACTTTCTTACAGTTATCAAAAGTCTGCTTACCAACTGCATCAAAAACAATATCGTACTGCACCTGATTTTTAGTAAAGTCATGAGTCGTATAGTCGATGAGAGAATCGGCTCCGAGTGACTTAATAAAGTCTAGGTTTTTACCGCTACAAACTCCGGTGACTTCTGTCGATAAAGCTTTGGCAATTTGAACTGCAAAAATACCTACTCCACCGGAAGCTCCATTAATAAGTACGCTTTGTGAAGGTTGAATGTTGGCTTTGTCTCGTAGCGACTGTAAAGCGGTAAGGGCTGCGACGGGTAAAGCTGCTGCTTCTTCAAAGCTGATATTTTTTGATTTAATCGCAGCGACTTTTTGAGGTACTGCTGCGATTTCGGCATAAGCGCCTCCAGGTACACCAAGTGAGCCATAAATTTCATCTCCCACTTGAAAACCAGTGACTTGAGAACCCACTTCTAGAACAACTCCAGCCAAATCAAATCCCAGAATCATCGGAAATTTATTCCCACTAATGATTTTGAGCATTCCTTTGCGAATCTTCCAATCAATCGGATTCACTGCCGCAGCATGAACTTTCACTAACAACTCGTCGGCTTTGATTGTTGGTGCTTCTACTTCTTCATATCGCAAGACATCAGCACTGCCGTATTCTCGGATGACTACTGCTTTCATAATCCCACACTCCACCCCAAGCTATATTTCCCTAAATTCAGTTTGACATTTTTTATTCCCAGACAGCGATTGCAATAACAAGCAGACTATGGGAATATAAGAGGAAATCCCAACTAATAGCAAATAATTCTCACTAAGCAGAAAATAATTATTTGCCTCTAGCCATTATTGAATCTACACTTCAGCCGTTTTTTATTTGTTTATGAAGTAAAAGTTAAGAAAAGAGTATTTGCGTTTTCTGTTCAAAAAAAAGTGATATGTTAGTTACAGAATTGAATAAGAAAAACAATGTGGGCTAGTTCTTCGCCGTAGCGGCATTCTAATTTTCAGTTTTCAGTTCTTTATATATATAGAAGCGTTTGAAATAGAAATTAAGCGGGTTTCGAGTACAGTAAAATGGGTTATGTCGAAAATGCCGAAAATGGCTGAGACTCTTTCCAAAACTTGTTTTGAGCCGAGTGCAGCAATACTAGTACCTCGTTACATAAATACCAGCCCCCCAGTGAAATAATACTAGTACCCCTACCCGGAAAAAAACTTTTAAAACTTCATAAATCTTTTACAGCAAAGCTTTCAGGATTTGAGTGCAAATTTAATAAAACTAATAAACCCAAGCAGACGGGATTTAAAAGTTCGCGAAAAAGCGCCTGATATAACTTAGACATCGCCAAACACCAAACGAGTCAAATAAACCTTAGACACGGTTGGTGAGTGGAGGGATGAGATATTACTACCTTTACAAAAACCCTATATATCTCGTAAATTGTTTCATACGAACACTTTGGTTCAACCAATTGTTCATCCAAAACAATACGAAAATTAGTCAACTTTTAGTCAACTAATGCAAGACATACAGGGCAAGGTTTTTAGTGATTTTGATGTTCCCGCTACTTCTGATGGCAGTTATTGGGGTAGGAAGAAGATAGTAGACGCTACTAAAGAACATCACAATATGAAATTTGAGCAAGAGCTAATAAAAGTTAATCAGAGACTCAAATCTAGTAAAGCGAAAGTATCTATTGAGGCAAGCAAAGGGGGAATACAGCTTAGAGCTACACTGCCCCTTAAACCAGATGACACTCATAAGCAAGGCAAAGAAACAAAGCAATACAAGATATCTTTGGGTATCCCAGCAAATTTTGATGGTTTAAAGACTGCTGAAGAAGAAGCCTACGAATTAGGAAAACTAATAGCTCGTAAAACTTTCGTTTGGAGTGAAAAATATTTAGGGCAGCAAGCTAAAAGAAAAAACAGCATTACTTTTAAAGAGTTTTATGAACAGTTCGAGAAAATATATTTTCAAACTCGCAAAAGGACAATTAGAAGCGAACACAGTTTTCTGGATTATCAAAGAAAATTTAAAAGATATTTTTACTCTAATGATGTTGTAACAGCAGAATCTCTGAATCTAAAAATCAAGCAAACGAACACCTTTAACACTAGACGTATTGCAATTATTATTGCTCATTTTATTTGCAAATCGCTTGAGATCAAAACTGATTTTTCTGACCTGAAAATTAAAAAAGAAGTAAAAAAGAGAGATATACCAGAAGATAAAACAATAGTTAATGCAATCAACTTGATTGATTATTATTTAGAACAGATAAAACCGTGCAACAAAGACAAATCATCAAAAGTTTGCCAGCGCAATAAGCTTATTTTTGGATTATTAGCTGTTTATGGTTTGCGTCCTAGAGAGATATTTAATCAACCCGATCTAGATTGGTTAATGTCATCAGAAAATCAACATAATACTTTTAAAGTTCATGAATCCAATAAAACCGGATACAGAGAAGTTTTCCCTTTTGTACCTGAATGGCTCGAATTATTCGATCTGAAAAATCAAGAGAATCTCAATTTACTTAAAAAGTATATTTTAGAAGAGCAAAGCGCGATTGACTTACATTATAAAGTTAGCAAGCTAGGAGATTTTTTTAAATCATATAAACTTTTATTTACGCCATATGACTTGAGGCACGCTTGCGCCATAAGAGCGCACTTACAAGGAATTCCGATTAAGGCAGCCGCTGACAATCTAGGACACACAGTTGAGATACATACTAAAGTTTATCAGCAATGGTTCGGACTTGAAAACAGAAGAAAAGCTTTTGATAATGCTTTTGATGAGTCAAGCAAGCTTGAACAATGCGAAAAACAGCTTGCTGAAGCCAGAAAGAGAATAGCTGAATTAGAAACCGAAGTCACGCGATTAAGCCTGCAAAATAGTATGATTTATAGCTAAATAACCTAGCGAACTACTATGCCTCTCCTCTGAATGCTTCAAGCATCAACAAAAGATAGCAAGATATACAAACTATTGCAGATATTGTATATTATTTGACAATCATATCTGCATTGAACATTTTCAATATTGCAGACAGAGTAAAATAAAGGTGCATTTATGACTCGTAATCAAGCAACAAAGCAACAATAGTAAATAATGGTGCAAAATATTAGTTCTACTCTACCAGGCGATCGCCACACAGGTTATGTAAGGGTAACAGCAATTTTATTCCTCTCGAATTAATTCTCTTTTCCCTCTTCCTCTGCGTACTAGTAGTTCATTTCATTAGTTTTGATGGGTACGTAGTTGCGCTTCAGCGCCTCATATTCCGGTATCCGGAGGCGCTGAAGCGCAACTACGAACAATTATTAACCCCTCATAACTTATGTGGCGGAGTACTAGTAGTCCTTTGCATTAATTCTGAGGGGTACGTTTTCGACCTAACGTCGGGAGACGTAGCACTGCTACGTCTCTACAACCCATTAAAACAAATGAAAAGGACTACTAGTAAGGTTTTTTTATCCGCTCATAACCTCGCATAACTTATGTGATGGAATACTAGGCGATCGCCACTTCACTCGCTTATTAATTGATATACAAGAATAATCAAGGTTCGTAGTAAGGGTTTTAACCATTAATTAGAGGACTAAAGTCCTTACTACGAACCTCTATGAGAGTCAATAGTAAATATTTAGTCAACTACTTTTGTAAATCAAATTAGCAATTTAGCTGAAATAGATGAGTTACAAAATAAGCTGATTTAGCCAACTTTCAGTCCATTTTATTAAGCCCAAAAGTGAAAGCGTTGCTATATAAGACTTTTGACTGCTTGGCTTAGTAATGAGATAGCACCATGCCCTGTAAATAGAAGTCGCGGTGGTCAGAGCTTAATAAAGGTAATTCCAGTTATCTCAAGCGTTGATACACACCAGCCGAGAAACCGGAATTTACCTCTCGATTAACTCACGCTCCATAAAGATGGCGAGTTTTTCGACTAAAGCGTAAACTGCCGCTACTTCGATTCCTGGGTAAAAGCAGAAGCGATGGCATCTCCCACTAGGCAATTTGTCCAGTGACCGACGAACGCGAAACTAAATGACATCACCGTCTACTCCAACAGGAATCTTCACCCCTTCCGAAAGCGAATCTACAGCTACACCAGCGAAAGCTAAAAAAGGTGGTTGTGGAACTGGCTGCGACGATAATAGCAGCCCTAGCATCGAAATAGATGAGAGAACAAAAGAGCGGATTGCAAAGCACCCTTGTTATAGCGAAGAAGCTCATCATCATTATGCAAGAATGCACGTTGCCGTTGCTCCTGCCTGCAACATTCAGTGCAACTACTGCAACCGAAAGTATGACTGTGCGAACGAAAGTCGTCCCGGAGTAGTTAGCGAACTACTCTCACCAGAAGAAGCAGCACAAAAAGTTCTGGTAGTTGCAGGTAAGATTCCTCAAATGACAGTGTTAGGAATCGCTGGTCCTGGCGACCCCTTAGCAAACCCGGAAAAGACCTTCAGCACCTTTGAGAAGATTAATAAAGAAGCACCAGACATTAAATTGTGTCTATCAACCAACGGTTTGATGCTACCGGATTATGTAGAACGGATTAAGGAATTAAACGTTGACCATGTAACAATTACAATCAACATGGTCGATCCTGAAATCGGAGCCAAAATCTACCCTTGGGTTCACTATAAGCGCAAGCGTTACAGAGGAATTGAAGGAGCAAGAATTCTGCATGAAAGACAGATGGAAGGCTTAGAACTTCTTCGCGAAGCAGATATTCTATGCAAAATTAACTCTGTATTGATTCCAGGAGTTAACGACCATCATCTTCCCGAAGTAAACAAAGCTGTCCGCGAACGAGGCGCATTTATTCACAATATTATGCCCTTGATTAGCGCCCCAGAACACGGTACTCACTTTGGATTGAACGGACAAAGAGGTCCTACTTCTAAAGAATTAAAAGAAGTACAAGACAAATGTTCTGGTAACATGAAAATGATGCGTCATTGTCGCCAGTGTCGTGCAGACGCAGTAGGATTATTAGGAGAAGACCGCAGCCAAGAATTTAGCAAAGAAAAATTCATGGAAATGACTCCAGAATATAATCTGGAGCAGCGTCAAGAAGTTCATCAAGGCATCGAGAAAAATATACAAGAACTCGAAGCAGCCAAAAAAGGACTTGAAACCTTCGATTTAGAACTTAGCGGCGAAAAAATGTTGCTAGCAGTAGCAACCAAAGGTGGTGGTATAGTTAACCAACACTTTGGACATGCCAAAGAGTTTCAAATATACGAAGTTGATGGTAGAAAAGTTGAATTCATCGGCCATCGCAAAGTTGACCATTTCTGTCAAGATGGATACGGTGAGGAAGCCACTTTAGAAAATATCATAAAAACACTTGCTGATTGTCAAGCAGTATTGGTTTCCAAAATTGGGGATTGTCCCAAAGAAGAACTTCAAAAAGCAGGAATAAAAGCTGTTGAAGCTTACGACGTAATTGATAAAGTTGCTCTAGAATTTTACAAAGAAGCAATTAATAATCAGTAAAAGTTAATAGTTTTAGATTTTGGATTTATATTCAATCCAAAATCTAAAATCCAAAATCCAAAATCCAAAATTCAGAATCATTCATTACCCAGTGCCATTACCTCAATTCAAGAACATAAATAAAGGTAGAAAAAATGGCTTACAAAATTACTAACAAATGTATTTCCTGCGATTTGTGTAAAACGATATGTCCCGAGAACGCTATCAAAATAGTTGATCAACGTCCCTGGATTGACCCCGAACTTTGTACAAATTGTGTTGATAGTATTTATTCAGTACCCCAATGTAAAGCAGGTTGTCCTACATTTGACGGCTGCGTGGAAATAACATCCGATTATTGGCAAAACTGGTTTGAAAATTACAAAAATGTAATATCACAAGTCACTAATAAAACAGATTATTGGCAAAACTGGTTCAATATTTATTCGCAAAAATACTCCGAACAGTTAGTAGTAGACAGTGAGCAGTGAGTGAGGTTAAAGGTTATTCACCTTGTCCCCTTATACCCTTGTCTCCCCATTTCCTTCTCTCCTACTGCCTGGTTATAAAAAAAACAGTAAAAGAGAAAACCGTTTATTCTGAAGTATTCTTAGAGATATTAAAATTATGCAAAAAAAAGACTGTATTTATTTAGATAATAACGCTACTACTAAAGTAGATCCGCAAGTTGTAGAGGCAATGTTGCCCTACTTAACCGAAAATTACGGCAATCCTTCCAGTATGCATACCTTTGGAGGAGGAGTCGGTAAAGCAGTAAAGCAAGCTAGAGAAAATATTGCAGCTTTGCTTGGTGCAGAATCCTCTGAAATTGTCTTTAACAGTGGTGGAACTGAAGGAGATAACGCTGCTATTCGGGCTGCACTCCAAGCACAGCCTGACAAAAAACATATTATTACCACCCAGGTAGAACATCCCGCAGTACTTAACCTTTGCAAACAACTGCAAAAGCAAGGCTACAGAGTTACTTATCTTTCGGTGAATCGTCAGGGGGACAGCTAGATTTACATGAATTGGAAGAAGCACTAACTCACGAAACCGCTTTGGTAAGCGTTATGTATGCTAATAACGAAACTGGCGTGATATTCCCGGTAGAAGAAGTTGGCAAACTAGCTAAAAAACATGGCGCACTGTTTCATGTTGATGGAGTCCAGGCTGTAGGGAAAATTCCCCTTAATATGAAAGACAGCACCATTGATATGCTGACGCTCTCAGGCCACAAAATGCATTCACCCAAAGGGATTGGCGCATTATACGTGCGAAAAGGAGTCAGATTCCGTCCTTTGATAATCGGTGGAGGGCAAGAACGCGGCAGACGTGCGGGAACCGAAAACGTGCCTGCAATCGTAGCTTTAGGTAAAGCTGCCGAACTCGAACTGCTACATTTAGAAGAAGCAGGAAAAAGACAAAAAAGTTTACGCGATCGCCTAGAACAAGCTATAATAGAATCAGTTGAAGAATGCGAAATCAATGGTGGCGCAACGCAGAGATTGCCTAACACTACAAATATTGGTTTCAAATATATCGAAGGCGAAGCAATTTTACTACTACTCAATCAGCACGGAATCTGTGCATCCAGCGGTTCCGCTTGTAGTTCCGGTTCTTTAGAGCCTTCCCATATTTTACGGTCAATGGGAGTACCCTATACAACTTTGCACGGTTCCATTCGCTTTAGTCTTTCTCGTTACAATACTGAAGCTGATGTTGATGCAGTATTAGCAGTACTACCCGCCATCGTGCGCCGTCTACGCGAGCTATCACCCTTCAAAAACGATGATGCGGCTTGGCTAAAAGACCAAGAACAAGCTTTAGCTCAACACTAAAAGTTAGGAATTAGGAGTTAAGAGTGAGGAGTTAAAGAATTTATCCTACTCTTCCCAAAACTCCCACCTCCTCACGAAAAATTATTCATAATTCACTACTCATTACGAAAATAAAGCTATGTGGGACTACACAGATAAAGTATTAGAATTCTTCTACAACCCAAAAAATCAGGGTACTTTAGAAGATAACGGCGAAAATGGAGTTAAAGTTGCTGTTGGGGAAGTAGGTAGTATCGCCTGCGGAGACGCACTAAGACTGCATATAAAAGTAGACGAAGATACAAACAAAATCCTTGACGCTCGATTTCAAACATTTGGTTGCACAAGTGCGATCGCATCTTCCGAAGCTCTGGTAGAATTAGTAAAGGGCAAGACAATAGATGAAGCCCTCAATATTTCTAACAAAGAGATTGCCGAGTTTTTAGGCGGATTACCTCAAGAAAAAATGCACTGCTCGGTAATGGGGCAAGAAGCCTTAGAAGCAGCAATTTCTAACTATAAAGGTATTCCAATTGTCGCTCACGACGAAGATGACGAAGGAGCTATTATCTGTACCTGCTTCGGTATCACCGAGCCTAAAATTCAACGAATTGTAAAAGAAAATAAGCTTACAACCGCAGAAGAAGTTACGAACTTTATTAAAGCTGGTGGCGGATGTGGAACTTGTTTGGCAACCATTGATGACATCATCATCGAAAACCAAAGAAGTTCTCACTTTACCGCTCAGGAAACATCCAGCAACGGTAATACAAACGGCAAGATTAGCGAAAAACCGCTAACACCAGTGCAAAAAATAGCACTTATACAAAAAGTATTAGATGAAGAAGTAAGACCCATTCTAATCGCCGATGGGGGAGACGTAGAACTTTACGATGTAGAAGGCGATAATGTCAGAGTTATGCTTCAAGGCGCTTGCGGTTCATGTTCTAGCAGCTTGGCTACTCTCAAAAATGCCATCGAAGCTAAATTAAAAGAACGTATCAGCAATAGTATTACAGTCGAATCAGTTAGCAGTTAGTGGTTAGTAGAAATCTATGAATATCAACTAGCAACTAGCAACTATCAACTAACAACCATCAACTAATTATGAATCTACAGCAAATAGTTGTAGAGCGTGCGCCACCCGCGACGTTCTATAAGCAAGTCACCCACCTCATAGGAGTGACAACTAGCAACCACTGCACCCACTCGATAAACCAATTAATTGCAGGAGAAAATAAATGACTGACGAAAACATCAGACAGATAGCATTTTACGGAAAAGGTGGTATTGGTAAGTCCACTACATCTCAGAATACTCTTGCAGCAATGGCTGAGATGGGTAAAAGAATTATGATCGTAGGTTGCGATCCAAAGGCAGATTCCACTCGTTTGATGCTCCACTCCAAAGCACAAACAACCGTACTTTCATTGGCTGCTGAGCGCGGTGCAGTAGAAGATTTAGAACTTGAAGAAGTAATGCTCGAAGGTTTCCGTGGCGTTCGCTGCGTAGAATCCGGTGGTCCTGAGCCTGGTGTAGGTTGTGCAGGTCGTGGTATTATCACCTCCATTAACTTCTTGGAAGAAAATGGTGCTTACCAAGACTTAGAATTGATAATAGAAACAGTGCTTTTCTGAAATAGCAATCATTAGAACGATTAACCTGGACTCTACATTATTTTTAAATTAAATAACTGCTATTATTCTATTAAAAAAGTGGTTTAGTAAAGCATTTTAACAAAATAACTTAAATAAACCACACTTATTTTTATCTTATTTTTATTGCTTTTACTTTAATCTATTTCCCAATCATATTTTTTGGTAAAGTTGATTGTACTTAATTCAATTACAATCCTTTTAAGCGAAAATACATAATTGCAAACAAAGAAATTGTATCGTTATATATCTTTTATAAATCACGTTTTTACTTGTTTTTCTATCTCCAAGCGTTTAATCGTTATCCTTAATGTTTCATTCTCTAACTCTAATTCCTTGACTCTACTTTCAAGTACTTTCATCATGCCTTGTTTAGCAGTTGCTGTATCAATGGCACTTTTACGATTGTCTAGTGAGAACCATTTTTGATAAGTATTGGTATGCATCTGCACGCTATGACCTAAATTATCTGATGCAGCTTTGATTGGTATACCCATTAAGTGCGCTCTAATTGCCCAAGCATGACGCAAATCGTAGGGAGTAAAACCACATTTTGCTTTTTTAAACCAGTTGCAATTAGCTAATTTGTTAGAATTAAGCCTTTTGTAGGAGATTGAATCTGTAAAATATTCTGCAACTGATGAAGATACTTCTTGATTCTTTAAATCAAATAGTTCAATCCATCTTTCGTGTAGTGGTAAAACTTCTCTTTCTCCAGTTTTAGCTAATTCATCTACTTTCCAGGTACTGTTAATATTCTCTTTACTTAACCACCATTCGATATTAGGACGTAAAAATAACTCACGCGGGCCCTCAACCCGTATGTTGCTAACATCCCATATATCCACCGATATATTTTCCAATTATCTTCAAATTTTCTATTCTTAATTCCTCGCTGCTGCCTACCGTTTGCATATTGTTCGTATCCCAAATATGCTGCTTCTATTTGGCTGTCACTAGGAATATTCCTTTTTTGTGCCTTTGGTCGTTTCAGATATTCGGCTACGTTTATATCTATATCAAAATACTTTGCGAATATTGATATAGAAATAGCCAAATTTCGTCTAGGGTAGCTTTCTGGTTCGGTAGTATCGAGTATTTGTAAAAGATTATCTGATGTTGCTAGTTGTTCTAAAGGTATGCGTCTTGTTAACTCTCTAAAGTAGTTATTAAAACTGTGTTCGCTTTTGATTGTGCGCTTGTGGTTTTTGAAGTACTCATTCTCAAATCTTTCTAATAAATCACCAAACGTTTTGACTTCTAGTTTTTGCTTGCTCTTAACTCCCAAGTATTTATCATTCCATACAAAACTTTTTCTGGCTATTAACTTACCTAATTCGTAAGCTTCTTCCTCAGCGGTTTTTAACCCATCTAAATTTGCTGGTATTCCCAATGAAATCAAATACTGTTTAGTACCAGTACCTTTTTTATCTTTATCGCCTGGTTTTAGGGGAAGTGTTGCCTGTAAAGCCAAACTATTGTTGTTCTTCGTCACCTTAGCTTTACACCTAGCTGCTTTTAATCGTTCTTTTAACTGAGCAAACTGCTTTTCAAATTCTTCTTGCATATATTTTTCTCTATGCGCGTCATGGTGTTTGATGCCGAAGTATGACCCATCTGTGCTTGGTAGTGGCTGATAGTCAGCAAACCCTGTATCTCTATCAATCATATTTACCTTACTTTTACATTACTTTTTTGGCTGTTTAGCACAAGCTTTTACATAGCTGTAATTAGTTCAGGCTAAACAAAAGTATTGTATAACGTTTCTGGGTAAGTAATGAAAACTTAGATTTCGTATCTTACGACGTACTTGGTGACGTTGTATGTGGTGGATTTGCTATGCCTATCCGCGAAGGAAAATTAGAATTATAAATCTACTTTTTATAATTTAAAACTTTCAAAAAAAAATATCTAATTTTAACTATAGGATTAATATTTAGGTATTAAAAGACCTGCTTTTATTCACAAAAGCGGGTTTTTTAGTTATTGTTAATCAATCAAAAATATTTATTTATGATTATTCCGAATTTACAATGTCCAATTCCCAAATTCCTTTACTTAGTAAATTTTGATAATAATGTTGTGAGTTGATTTATTTGTGCTTGCTGTTGCTCAATGATTGCTTTCAATTCATCAACTTGAGAATTATTTTGTTGTGTATTTTCTTTGATACAAGATAACTCTGGATTAATATCGCTAGCAACCATTGATGCATCGCGGTAATGTTTACGACTTACTTCTTCTGAATGCTCGCACCATGCGTTAACAATATGGGTTTCTCGACCTAAATCATATATTTGATGAGAAACAAAAGTATGCCGAGTATTATTAACAGGTAAATATTTTGATACTTTTCCTTGCTCTACTAAATCTTTAACTAATCCTATATAATGAACGCCTCTAGAGGTTTTCCCATACCATTTTTCGCTCAAAGTTACTTGATGTATAGGTTTACCATTACCTTTAACTGAAAACACGCAATCATTGTCTTCTCCTTTTTTTAATTTGCTTAATATTTTCCATAATTTACTATCTCTTTTCATGGGAAAGAATCTTATTGTTTCATTCTTAGTAGGCTTGAATATACGTGATTTACTATCAAAAGATTTTCTGATAATAATTCTTTCCTCATCAAACCTTATATCTTGCCACCATAAAGCTAAAGCCTCACCATTTCTACATCCAGTTAAAAATTTAAATGCGATTAATGGATAATATTTACAAAGTTTGGGATGAGTTTTAAAAGCTTCCATAATAATTTCAGCTTCTTCCCAACTAAAAGCTTTCTTTTTATCTAATAATTCATTATCTTCTGTATTTGATTTATCTTGATTTATTTCTTTTATTCTCTTTTTTGCAATTAAAGTCTCTTTTAATCCTAAAAAAGGATTTTTACCGATATAAACATCTTTGGCTATAGCGTAACTGTATGCTCTTTCTAAAGCGCTCACAAGAGATTTTACATCATGAGCGTTACGATTTTTAATTAACCAATTAAATATTTGATTTGGGTCATATCCTACTTCTTTGATAGCAGAATTTAAATAATTAAGAAATGCACCTTTATAACTATTGATAAAAGTTGTTTTAGCTAGTCTATGTTCGGAAAATTCACAATACATTTGCCAAATTTCCAAAATTGAAGGATTGGGTTTTACTGTACCTCCACTTTTATCTTCTGAAGCGATTCTAACTAATCTGATACGTGCCTTCAATCCGTACTCCTCTAAAACCTGTTGATACCTCTGTTCGTTAAATGCACCGCTGGTATCTACAAGCCATCCTAATTCCAATTCTTGCTGCAACCTCCGAGCAATTTTCATGGCTAATTCTTCATTATCAGAAATGGCTTCTAAATTAATAGACTTCTTAAATTGCTTTCCTGCAAAATACTGTTTAGGAAAAACAACTCTAAATCTACCTTTTAAATTTTCAATAGTGACTTGTTTTATATTCTTTTTACTATTATCTGATTCAAGGTACATATTCTGTATACTCAAAACAATTTTAAGTATTGCAAAAGTTGAATTTAAACTAATTGCAATAAATTATTATTGAATATATCACTCTCCCGTTCCGCGAAGGAAAAGCACAAGAAATCTACATCGTTACATCTGGTGAAATGATGGCGATGTATGCAGCTAACAACATCGCTCGTGGTGTTCTTAAGTATGCTCACTCCGGTGGTGTACGTTTGGGCGGCTTGATTTGTAACAGCCGTAACGTTGACAGAGAAACCGACTTGATCGAAACTTTGGCTGCACGTTTGAACACCCAAATGATTCACTTCGTACCTCGCGACAACATTGTACAGCACGCTGAATTGCGTCGTATGACTGTTAACGAGTACGCTCCTGACAGCAAGCAAGCTAAAGAATACGCTACCTTAGCTGACAAAATCATCAACAACAAAAACCTAACAATTCCTACACCGATGGAGCGAACAACGCTAACTTTTCATGATATGCTTCTTGTAGTCAAGGCTAGAGGCGGTTTTAGGTATGCGTGTAGGCTACGTTCGGGTTTCAACTGGAGAGCAAGAGGAAGCATTGATTCAGCAAACTTCCCGCATCAAAAGAGCTGGTGTTTCAATGATTTTCTCAGATGTTAAGTCTGGTAGATCCAATGATAGAAAAGAATTTAACAAACTATTAGAAGCTTGTCAAAAAGGGAATGTTTCAGAAATTGTTATTACTCGAATTGACCGATTAGCTCGTTCAATCGTCACTATTAATAAAGCCATCGCATTATTCCAAGAACTAAATATCAAGCTAGTTATTTTAGATTCACCTGTTGATGATTTAGAGAATCCCTTTACTAAGTTTTCCTTGAATCAAATGGGAGCATTAGCAGAGTTTGAATTAGATTTAATTCAAAATCGGGTTAGGCACGGTTTTAAGCATCTCCGCGAACAAGGTAAAGCTTCCCCACCAGTTCCGTTTGGTTATAAGCGAGTAGATGGATTTTATCAGCCTGATTTATCTGTGCATCAACTCCCTGACAAATCAACTAAAACGAAATGGGCGATCGCCAACGATATTATCGAATATTTATTAGTTAATAAAAAATCTATTCGCGCCACCATTCAGTATTTTTTAAGCGAATATGATATCAAATTTTCTACTACTGGACTTACAAACTGGTTGCATAATCCTACTCTGCGAGGGGGACACACGAGGTATGGTGTTAAAGCAAATCGTAAAAACCCTGAGAATTGGGATATCAGGCACAACACCCATGAACCCTTAATAAGTCATAAAACTTATGAGCAAATATTGGCTTTGTTGGCTGAAAATAGCCGTAGATGGGGGAGAAATGGAGATAAAAGTAAAGTAGGTAAAGGCTTACTATCGGGTCAAATGTTTTGCGGAGATTGTGGAGGAAAGATGTATGCTCATAATAAGCCTTATACACCCATCTACTGTAAGAAACGGGGGATGTATGGTTCAGATTTCTGCAAAAACAAGAAAACTATCCATCTTGCTACAGTGATTGAAGCTGTAGATAAAGCCTTAACCGAAAAAGCAGTGGCATTAAAAGATTATACGATTAATAATCAATCTCATGAAGAGATAGAAACAGCGGAAGTATTAGAACTAAGGAACACATTAGAAAATCTACAGAAATTGCCCCCGAATGCAGCAATTGAGGAGGCAATAGTAAAAATTAGATTACAGATTGCAAAGTTTCAAAAACATAGTAACGATAGCTTTATTTTTAAAGCAGAACAGGTAAAGGAGTTTGTTGAGTTGTTCTCCGATAGCAGACTCTATAAAAATATGAAAGAGTCGGTAAAAAATAAAACGTATAAGAAATTGATTAAGTCAGTGACTATATTAAGCGGCGAGGTTGTCACTGTTAGCTTTATCGAATTTCTCGGCTAATTCTGGGTTGTTCATAATCTTTTTTAATGTTTCATCATCAAGGTGTTTGAAGCGTTTGAACAGCATCAATTGTTCTAGTAGTTCTTCGGCTAGGGTTTTCATCTGCTTATTTACTATATTTACAGTAAAAAATGAAGGAATAAATTGATAAAGACTAAGATAAAACTTAATTTTTTGTTGCGCTGTACTCTATAAACCAAACTAAGCATTTTCATGATTAAAGAGAAGCGCATCAGAGAATAAACACTGAAGGAGCAATGAAATTACTTAAAACGTAGACTCTATAAGCTTCATAGCCCTTATACCTTTTTGATAATACTTTTGCTTGTTGCGATTTAATCTGATTAATCTGATTACTAATTCTATGCAATCATCCTTGAAAATAACCCAATTTTGACCGTATAAACCAACATAAAAACTGCTATGTCTTCGCTCCAAACGAGGATATTATTTGACACGACCTACATATTTTTGTACTCCTTTATGTTTAATTTTTTGACCTTGAATAGTTGCGCTAGTGTAAGCAATTGCTATTAACAACACTAAACAAATAAAGCGTTTATCTTTAACATTTGTCTCTTCCAAATTATAGCCGCCTGTTTTAAATTATCTAAATATTTCCTCTATATCAAATCGTTTTTTACAAGCCAAAATTGCGGATTATAAACTATCAAAATTTGAACTGGGAGAACAAGGAATCGGTGGAAACCGCGAAATCAAAGGAGGTCAGATATTTGCTCCCTTTGCGATCGCCGACGGAACTCTTGAAGAAGTATTAGACGATAATCCCGACAACGACCCCCCAAGTCTACTTTGCTCATATTAGTGCAAATACTGATGGAGTAGACCACATTCGTAACTTAGGTGGTAACACCTGGGGTGTCGAAGAGATGCTCGGTGGTGGTGATATGGACTTCAACGATATTGTCTTTAAATTAGACGTAACTGTGAGATAAATGCAGTCTTCGTCGATTTAACTTAAAAGGTTTGAGTCTCCTCTCCCGCTAAAGCTTAAAACTTTAGTGGGAGTTTCTTCATTACTTGGTATTTTAAAATACATTTAATCAATAAAGTTTTATTTTCATATTTCCTCAATATTTTTCTATGAATAAAAATAAAAATTATATTTTTGTTAAAAATAAACAACCGAAACAACGAATTACAAATGATGCTCAAAATATTCGTCAACCAAAACATAGTGATTCTATTGAAAGTACTCTAGAAATTCTCAGACTATTAGAACGGAATGATAATCTCTCTAAATGTAAAACGGTGTCTTCTTGAATAGTTCGTTTTCCCTGAAACAATGTAGAGACGTAGCAATGCTACGTCTCTTTTATTTGCTGCTATAAGTAAACCGCTATTGTCAACTTTAAAGAAACCCAGTTTCTTTTTATAAAAACACGATTATCTCGTTTGGTCATTTGCAAGAAACCGGGTTTATTAGTGCTTGTTGATAATGGTGCAAGATTTGTGTTAACCGATAAAATCAACCTTAACAATCAAGTCGTTATAATCAAAGTCACCACCCTTGGGTAAATCCTCAAAACCAAAGGTATTGTCAGCAAGTAACTTAATATGGTCAACACCATCACTATTCGCTCCCAAGTATGGGAAGTAAATTGAAGGGTCGTTGCTGGTATCATCGTCGTTAAGTTGGTCAAGATTACCGTTAACAATAATCAACGGAGCAATAATCGAACCAGCTTCCATTTGAGCAACCCCGGTTTCAAGTCCTTGATTATCAGCACTGAATTCAACAACTTCACCTGTAACCGCATCTTTAACAATGTTATCTAAAGCAACTTGCAGATAGTTATCGGTATTTGGTGCGAATCCGTCAACTTCACCCGCTACATTATCAACTTGATAGAAGTAAACTTCGTTGTCGAATGCAGCTTCTCGGAATACAGAAAACTCAGCAGTTACTTGTCCGGTAACACCAGTTAAATCAATTAATTCAAGGGAAGAATTCTGAAGATTTGTACCTATCGCTAAATCTTGGGAACTTGGTTGAATATCTACTACCAAATCATCATTCCAAGCAAGAGAAAATCCTGAATCACCATTCGATTCTACCTGTAAATTAGTGGTGTTAGAGAAAATCACTTGTTCAGTAGAATTACTATCTTGAGCGAAATAAAATCTAATATTCTCACCGTTAGCAAATTCCAAAATGCGAGTATTAGTTTCAGCATCAAAACTGTTAGGAGAATTAGCTAGTGCAGAGAAAATAACTTGCGCTCTTTCAAGTGCTGCACTTGTGTAACCAGCTTCATCGGGAAGAATACCGTTGATGCTACCTTGCTCATCATCAACTACAAATACTCCCAGTTCGGTTACAGCATCGGAATCGTTACCACTCAAAGTTACTTGTAGTTTGGGATTACCAATTTCTTGAGAAAGATTAAAGATTGCTAATTCAGAATTAGTTTGGTTAATTTCTCCTGTAAAAATCTGTTCTAATTTCTGCTGCAATTGAGTTTGAGCATCTTCTGGTGTGATAGTATTGGCACCAACTTCATACAATAATTCGGGAATTTGGTTGTAAGCAATTTGTTTGATGCTCGCGCTTCTTTCTAATAAAGATTCTTCATCCTCTGCTAAAGGTAATAATGCTCTATCGATAAATTGCAGCGTCAACCCAAAGCTATCAGCCAAGAAACTGGTATCTTTATTATCAATGAGCGACAGAATCGAATCATCTAAATTACTGTTGAAAGCTTCTTGGAACGCTTTTTGTATTGCTTCATCATCTAAGTCAGCATCCAACTCACTTAAACTGAGTAATCCAGTTGCAGTTACAGCGACGCTTAACTCGTCTACTTCTGCAAATTCTTTACCAGTAGCACCGCTCAAGAAATGGGTCACTCCATGCAGTAAAGCAGCTACTCGAATGTGGCTAAGGTAAGTAGTTGCAGCTAATTCTGTATCGGTACCTTGCCCCAAAGCTTCAACGGGGTTGAAGGTATGAATATCTACCGACTCATCAATACCCAACACTTGCTTGATTTGTGCTTCTGCGCTGTCATGCTCCATCCCGGTTTGCATCAACCGTTGTACCATTGTCGTCAACGGGGTAATCATTGTACTACCTGCTACTGCCCATAAGTCGGAATGCAATGGCACATCACCAATGGTATCGGTTCCTCCAGTTGCTACCAGTCGTCCTTCTTCGTAATCTAATTCACCGTTATTATTGGTGTCGAATATGTTTAATGGGATCGTTAGGTCATACTCGCCATCGGCATTGGTAACGGTAAAGGGTTCTTCTTCATCAATTTCATTGTTGAAATTAGCATCCCAGTAGACGGTAGAAGTTTCTACTGGTCCGTTGGATACCGTACCTGATTCGCTAGAATACTGGATTTCGTAAGCCCCGATATCGGTAGCATCACCACTTGAACGCTCGTAGCCGTCACCGCGTTGGTCGGTTTCTAAATTGTCGTCGTTATTACCAGCATCAAGAGCAGGGCTATCATCTAGCAGAGCATGGGTGTAGGTGGAACCGCCGTTATCAGCTAAGGTTGTGTCGAGGATGTCTTCTAAAGCTGTTGGGTTTGTGCCGTCGCTGAAAGCGGTGATGTCGCTGTCTTCTAAAGTAACATTCACCAATGCCTGTGCTTCAGTTTGGCTATCGTCGCCGAATAAATTATTTCCATCCGAAGAAGTTGTACCACCGAAAGTTGAAGAGTAGACTTCGTTGCCATCTTCGTCTGCTGTATTGCCAGAAATTAAACTACTGGTGATATTTAATTGTCCCGAATCTCTGGATAAACCACCACCATCATCCCCAGCGATATTATTTATAACAGTACTGTTACTCAAGTTAAGAGTACCGCCGATTAAAGCAATGCCACCACCATAACTTTCAGTTGCTTCGTTACCAGAAATTGTACTGTTACTGATGGTGATTGTATCACTACTTAAAATTTTAATACCACCTGCGTGATAGATAGCCGTGTTATTAGAAATAGTACTGTTATTTAGGTATAAATTAGCTCGAAAATCGTTATGAATACCGCCACCATACTCGGCTGTATTACCAGAGATGGTGCTATCGGTGATAGTAAGAGTTTCTAAATTATAAATACCACCACCGCTAACTGCGTCCACAGCCGAATCGTAACCAGTATAAACAAATGAGCCTGTATTTCCTCCTGTAATTGTTAAACCAGTGATTTCAACTGTCTCTTGATTGAAATAATCACCATCAGAAATGTAGAACACCCGGCTATTCTCTTGAGCATCGATGGTTAAGTCAACATTAGAGCCGTCGATTGTAACCGAGCGCTCAATCTCCAACTGTTCCAATAGGTAGATAGTCTCGCCATCTAAAGATGCATCAAACTCAATATTTCCGCCATCTTCAACAAGAATCAGCGCTTCTCGAAGCGATAAATCATTATCAGAGAAGTTACCGTCTAATTCGTCTTCTAAAAGCGTAACTGTAACATTTGCAGCGTTAGTGAAACTAGTATTGTCCGTGATGTTTTCAATATTCTCGAAAGAGAAATAATCAGCGCTGGTATTCCCACTCAACACCACTGTATCGCTATCCGAGCTAGAACCAATAAAGTTTTCTACATTGGTGATAATGTCAGTGCTACCCGAACCATCAGTTACCGTAATGCTGCTAGCATCGGTATTGATATAAATAGTAACTGCACTGTCACTATCGCTATAATCAACGGTATCGCTTCCGGTTCCACCATCAAAAGTATTATCGTTGCTGTCACTAACAAAAGTATCGTCGTAATCCGAGCCAATTACATTGTCAATATCAACTAAAGTATCGGTACCACCATCTCCATCGCTAGCCGTACCCGCTTCTAAATCAACGCTAATACCACTACTTGCCGTGCTGTAGCTAACGGTGTCGGTGTCATCTTCAGTATCCCCATCATCGGCAGTACCGCCATAAATTGTATCATCGCCTCCACGACCTTCGAGAGTATCGTTCCCTTCACCGCCTTCAAGGATATTATTATTATCGTCGCCCGTAATACTATCATCGTAGCTAGAACCAGTTACGTTCTCAATACCAGAGATATAATCTTGGTCTCCATAGCCATCATTAGTAACTGCTTGTTGGGTAGAGGGTTCGTAGGTGGAGCTATCATCATAATCGTCCGCAGACTGATTAATTAAATCTACAGTCACACCATCTTCTGCATTAATATAGCTAACAGTGTCGCTGCCACCCTCACCAAAAATTAAATCCTCACCAGCTACACCATGAAGAATATTGTCGTTATCATCACCAATAAGGGTATCACTGTAGGAACTTCCCGAAAGATTTTCAATGCTGTAAAGTTTATCTAAACCTTGTTCTTTAGTTGAACTTTCGGGTAAACCATCATTGGCTGTAGCATACTCCTCACCGTCTGTATCTACAGATACATTAGAAAGGTCTACATAAACACCTTGGGTAGCACCGATGAAAAATGCAGTGTCGCTACCATCACCACCGTAGAGTTCGTCATCACCTTCACCACCATCAAGCCAGTCATCGCCACCATAACCGAAGATTTCATCTTCATCGTCCGTATCAGCATTGTCTTTAGTATAGCCATAAAGAACATCGCTATACTCTTCGGTTCCATAAATTTTATCTGTATTCTCCGTGCCATAAACGGTTTGAGGACCAAAGGCTCCAACAATGAAAAACCCACTTTCATAGTCGGTGATACCTAAATCTGAGAAACTAAAATTATCCAATTCATCCTCAGAATAAGTCTCACCTCCCTGACGGATCTGATATTCACCACCTACCTTTTCTACATAAATGGCATTATTAGTATACTGAGTTGACAAATAATCTTTAGCATTTGCATCGTCATTAAAAAAATCTCCACCTAAATGAACCAGGAACTCATCATCATTATTTTTGAATGTTATTCCGGGTAGTCCATCATAGATATCACCAGCCGTATCAAATGCAACAGTATCATCGTCGTCATGATAAACAACTAAGAAATCTTCTGTAGGGTCGAAATCGTAAATAACTGTACTTGTTTGAGTGCTTTCTACAGGTTCTGCGGCGCTCGTTTCTGCTCCATCTACAATGTAATCTAAAATATCTTTGGCAATGGGAACGACTTCTTTAATTAAATTTAGAGTAAAACCAATTTCGCTAGGGGCAAGTTCTTTGAGTGTAGTGAAAACTGTGTCGCTTAAATCTGTTAAAATGTTATCATAAGCATAATCAAGAAAATCACTTCCAGTTCCAGAACCACTTCCACTGCCTGAATTTGGGTTAGCATTAATAATAAAGGTGTCTATCCCTTCCCCACCAAATATATGGTTTTCGTCCTCATCGTAGACGCTTTCATAGATTACGTCGTTTCCATCACCACCAGAGATAACTGTATCTCCTTGACCTCCGTAAACTACGTCGTCACCTTCGTTAGCAAATAGAAAGTCTGCACCATCAGATTCAAATTCGATAGTAATCGAATCTTTATTGCTGCTATCTTCTACAACAATAGTGTAGTCACCGTCTGCAGTAGATGGTGAAGTTGTATTAGAACCAGAAATAACGTCGTCTCCAGGACCTGCCCAGATACCATCATTATATACACTTCCAATAATTTTATCGTTACCTGAAATTTCGTATTCAGCAAAACCCAGAGCTAAGTCTTCTAGATACTCAATATAAAATGAAGTAGTGTCTGTTGTCCCATAACCATAGAAAGCATTAAAGGATGTTGTAGGCTCTATCTGACTTACGCGATTGTAATCAGAGTTAGCAACCACATATTTACCTTCACCAACATCGTCTGCTAAATAGTCTAATATGTTGTCAAATGAAGAATAGTTATCTAACGAACCACCGTAATCTTCTTCAAGAGCTTCCTCCTCTTCCTCATCAAAATTATGGTCAAGACCAGCACTGAAGTCAAGCTCCATATCCAGAACTTGATCTGAATCAAATATTGTTTGATAGTCATACAAATCAAACACGGAAATATAATCGTTTGAATTATACTCAGATTTAACGTAACTGCCACTACCATTACCAGCAGCGAAATAATCAGTAGTTCTATCCTCAGACTCTAAATATTGACTTAAATAATTCTCAACATAAGGTAGAAATGAATGAGTAAATTGTACTTCTTCTTCATTCTCCCCAAGTATCAATCCGTTCCAGATATATTCAAAAGCATCGTCGAATGAGACAACCTCAAAAGCTTCAGTATATTCTGAGTCTCCATTGCTATACAATTTCAAGCTTTGTGTCATGATTATTAATTCCTTCGTGTAATTTTGTTAGCTTTTACGTCTCAACAATCCGAAAATAATCAACGCCGATTATTTAACCCCTAAAGTCAAAGTTGAAAATCAAGTCGCTACAATCAAGGTCATTACCCTCCGGTAAATGCTCAAAACCAATTGTTGTAAATCAAGATATCTACACCATGATTTTTGTTTCCTTATTTGTGTTCTAAGTAATATATTCATAGATACAAATAATGTAGCTCTAGGTAGATGCAATACTTAACGAGTCTCAGCCTCTAGCTTAAATAAGCAAAAACTGATTATTTCAGTTATGAAGTGCAACCCCGTGAAAAGTCGAGTCCAATTTTGATTGTGAAATATTAAGAAATTATTTCAATAAATCAAACCAAAATTAGCTATCTACGATTAAGATTACACAGGAAATTCCTTTAAGTGGTATTGCATATTACCTTCAAAGCAGGGTAGAAAAAGTTGTCAATTTTTATCAACTTTTATCAACTTTTATCAACTTTCAGTTGAATAGTAATGGTTTTTCCTATCGGTTTTCTGTAGGAGAATAAAGCTAAAAAAGAGCATACAGGATAAATTAATTTGCATTTTTTATATAGTTGGTAATTAATATCCAATTAACTCAAATAATCATCACTTTTCGCTTAATTAATTGATAACTTATAGCAATATAGCGGTTTTCGATTATGTGAGGTACACTTTATAACTGTATTTATCAAAATTTAGCTATATTTACCATAAGCTATTGCTATACCTGTTATGCCCAATTATTTACTAATCAAGCACAAGCAAATATTCCTATGGTATAGGAATCAATTACAGGTACTTTTATCTCTGGAAAAATTAAAATCAACATTTCTTTACCTATCATTACTCTGGAACATTACTACCGCAATCTCCACGCTGACAATTTCCACAGTTTTGGCTCAAATCACTCCCGATACAACTTTAGATAATTCTCCCTCTAAAGTAAATTCTCAAGGTTTGAATAATTTATTGATTGAAGGTGGAGTTAGAAACCAAAGCAATCTTTTTCACAGTTTCCAAGAATTTAACATAAACAACGGACAGCAGGTTTTTTTTGCAAATCCCCAAGGAATAAACAATATAATCACTCGCGTTACAGGTAATAACCCTTCAAATATCAACGGTGTTTTAGGAGTTAACGGTTTAGCAAATTTATTTTTTATTAATCCCAACGGAATTATCTTTGGTAAAGGTTCTCGTCTTGATGTAAATGGTTCTTTTATCGGTGCGACTGCTGAGAGCGTAATCTTCTCAGATGATAGTATTTTTAGTGCTGTTGAACCGAATAATCCAGCGTTATTAAAAGTAAACGTTCCTTTGGGTTTGCAATACGGTAAAAATACCGCAGCAATTCAACTAAAAGAAGCTAATTTACAAGTAAAACCTGGTGAAAGTTTAAGTTTAATTGGTGGAAATGTTGATCTAGAAAATTCTACTCTCAAAGCACCGGGGGGAACGATTCAATTAGGTGGTTTGTTAGCTTCGGGAACTGTGAATTTAAATGATTTAAAATCCTTCAGCTTTCCAGAAAACGTAAAACTTGCTGATGTTTCTTTAACTAATAAATCCAATATTGAAGTTATAGCTAGTGGTGGTGGAGATATTTTTGTCAATGCGAATAATTTTTCTTTAAATAACAGTAGTTTTCGAGCCGGAATTAAAGATAGATTGGGAGATAGAGAAGCAGTTGCGGGTGATATTTCTATTAACGCTACAGGAGATATTAATATTGACCAAGACAGTAATATTAGGAATATTTTAGAACTTAATTCTTTGGGTAGTGGAGGAAAAATTGATATCAAAACAAATAACTTTTTCCTTAAAGATTCAAATATATTAACCAATACTGGTAGTATTGGTGATGCGGGAAATATCACGATTGAAGCAGCGAATAATTTAGAAGTTATTTCTAGTCCCCAAAACATAGCTTTAGGAATAAGAGGAAGAAAAGGTATATTTTCCAGAGTTGAAAGAAATGGCACTGGGAATGGTGGTAATATTACTGTCAAAGCTCCGGATATTACTCTTTCAGGTATTGGCGGTATTGAAAGCGGAAGCAGTGGTTTGGGAAATGCTGGGAAAATATTGATAGAAAGCGATCGCCTTAAAATCATTGAGAATGCAGTTGTATCAGCAAATACAGCGAATTTAGGGAATGCTGGAGAAATTTTAATTAAGTCATCTGAGTTTATTGAAGTCAGTAATAAAATTAGCGATTCTCGATTTGCAAATTTAACCGGACCACCGGGAGGAATTGTTGTAGATGTACGTCCACGAGGTACTGGAAATGGTGGCAAAATTAGTTTAGAAACCACAAGATTAACTATAAAAGATGGAGCATTGGTTGTAGCGGGTAGTAGAGGAGGAGGAAATGCTGGTGATATAAATATTCGTGCTACAGAATTAATTGAAGTTACTGGTAGAAGTCAAAACGATAGAAATATGTATACCAGTCAAATAGGTACAGCATTACAGGAAAATTCCACGGGTAAACAAGGGGGTAATCTTTTTTTAGAAACCAAGAATTTGATTGTTAGTAATGGAGCAGAAATTGATGTTAGTACAAATAATTCTGGACAAGCTGGAGATTTAACTGTTATAGCATCTGAATCGGTTTTTTTAGGGGGATTATATGAAGGTATTCCCAGCCGTTTGCAATCTCAAGTCGATAAAAATGGTAGCGGAACGGGAGGAGATATTTTAGTTCAAACTGGAATAATAAATTTAAAAAATGGCGCTCAAATTTCTGCTGCTAATTTAGGAAAGGGAAATAGTGGTAACGTTAATATCTTTGCTGATGAAATAAATATAGCCGGTTCTACATTAGCTCTTGAAAAATTGCCTTTTAGAACTTCCGAATTTGTCACAGATGACACGGGGAATTTATTTCCGAGCGGAATTTTTAGCAGTTCATTACAAGTAGGAGATGCAGGTAATTTAGAAATAGAAACGGGTAAATTAACTCTTGAAGATAAGGCTCAAATTTCAGTCAGCAGTCAACAACTTGGTGCAGCAGGAAATTTGGAAATTCAAGCAAATCAAATTTATCTCGATAATGCAATAATCAGCGCTGACACTGTAGCGGGAGATAAAGGAAGTATTTATTTGAATGGTGCAGATATTCGATTGCGTCAAGGTAGTCGGTTAACAACAAATGCGACTCAAACTGCTACCGGAGGTAACATTGATATTGATAGCTTAACTTTAGTTGGTTTAGAAAATAGCGATATTACAGCTAATGCAGAAGATAATTTTGGTGGTAGAGTAATTATCAATGCTGAAGCACTTTTTGGGATTGCGTTTAGAGATTTTATCACTCCACAAAGCGATATTACTGCAACTTCTGCGTTGGGAGCAGAATTTAATGGTGTCGTCGAAATTAACACCCCAGATATTGACCCCTACTTCTGCGTTGGAAGAGTTACCAGAAACATTTACCAACCCATCGCAAATTACAGCGGGATGTCCCGCTGATGGAGGAAATAAGTTTGCTGAAACAGGAAGAGGTGGTTTACCAAAAAGTCCTCAAGAAGTTTTACGTTCTCAGGTAGTTGTTGAAGATTGGAGAGTTTCGCTTGGGGAAGTTGTTGATAAAGCAGAAATTCAACAAGAAGAAAATAAATTTACCCCAATTGTTGAAGCTCAAGGTTGGATTGTAAACGAAGACGGAGTTATCGAATTTGTGGCTAATTTACCTAAAGATAATGTCCCTGTTGGAAACAATTCAGTAAATTGTGGTTAAAGCTGTGAAAAATTAACGGTTAACAATTAACGAGAAAATTGTAGGTTGGGTTGAGCCACGTTAGCGAAGCGTGTCCGATAGGACATAAACTAACACAAAATCTATTGTTACAAAATTCAAAAAATTGGGAAACATAAGAAAGTCAATTTCAGTAATATCCTGTAATGAAAGCCGTTTTACAACACAGCGAAGAAGATTGTGGTGCTGCTTGTTTGGCTACTGTTGCGAAACACTACGGTAGAACTTTCACTCTGAGCAGAATGCGAGAATTTGTTGGTACGGGTAGTCAAGGTACTACTCTTTTAGGGTTGAAGCGGGGAGCAGAAAATTTAGGATTTAATGCTCGTACACTCAGAGCTACTCCTAAGCTGATCGAATCGTTAGATCAAATAACTTTGCCTGCAATTATTCACTGGAAGGGCTATCACTGGGTAGTATTATTCCAGCAAAAGGGAAACAAATATGTAATTGCAGATCCTGCTGTGGGTATACGCAACCTTAGCAAGCGGGAATTAACGCAAGGTTGGGTAAATGGCGTAATGTTGCTCTTAAACCCCGATGATAACCGTTTTTACCAACAAGAATCAGATAAGATAGACGGTTTTGGTCGTTTTTTGAAACGGGTTTTACCTTATCGGTATATTTTAGCAGAAGCGATCGCCATTAATATTGTGGTGGGTTTGCTGGCTTTGGCAACTCCTTTTATGATGCAAATACTGACGGATGATGTATTGGTTAGGGGTGATATCCAGCTTTTAACTACTGTCAGTATTGCGGTGATGGGGATGAATGTTTTTCGCTCTGCAATTGGTATTGTGCAATCCCATCTTGTAGGACAATATGCTCAACGGTTAGAATTAGGTTTGATTTTAGATTATGGCTATAAGCTGCTACGTTTACCTTTATCTTATTTTGAAGCTCGTCGTAGTGGAGAAGTTGTTAGCCGTATTAGTGATGTTAGGAAAATCAATCAACTGGTTTCTCAAGTTGTTTTAAGTTTACCCAGTCAATTTTTTATCGCTGTCATCTCTTTAGGGATAATGTTATTTTACAGTTGGCAGCTTGCTTTGGCTTCTATACTCGCTTTTATTATAGTTATAGCTGTTAACTTTTTATTTTTACCCGCATTGCGCCAAAAAACCCGCGCTACGATTATTTTAGGTACGGAAAATCAAGGTTTTTTGGTAGAAACATTTCGCGGTATTCAAATTCTCAAAACAACTCAGGGAACTCCCCAAGCTTGGGAGGAATATCAAGCTAATTACAGTCGTCTTGCTAATCTCAACTGGAGTACTATGAAGTTGGGATTATATAGCAACACATTTACAACTTTGCTCAATAGTCTGACAAATGTTGGTTTACTTTGGCTGGGCAGTTATTTTGTAATTAATCGCACCCTCAGCATCGGACAATTACTTGCTTTTAACGGTATGAGCGGTAATTTCTTAGGCTTTTTAGGTGTCGCGATGGGATTAATTGATGAATTTATTACTGCTCAAGTAGTAATTAAACGGTTGACTGAAGTTTTAGATGCGAAAGAGGAAGATGAAAACGGGAATGAAAAACCTTGGGTAGAAATTTCAGAAAAAGCCAATATCGTCTGCGACAAACTTAATTTTCACCATCAAGGTAGAGTTAACCTGCTCAAGGATTTTTCTTTAACTATTCCCGGTGGAAAGGTGACAGCTTTGATTGGACAATCTGGCTGTGGTAAAAGTACTTTAGTTAAAATTATTGGCGGATTGTACGAATTGCAATCGGGAAATATCCGCTACGATATTTACAATCAAGACGATATTTCCTTAGAATGTCGCCGACAGCAGATAGTATTAGTTCCCCAAGAGCCTCATTTTTGGAGTCGCTCAATTGTTGATAATTTCCGCTTTGCCTATCCTAGCGTTGATTTTGAACAAATTGTTAAAGCTTGTCAGATAGCTTATGCAGATGAATTTATCAGCGAATTACCAGATAAATACCATACTATTTTAGGGGAATTTGGTACAAACCTTTCTGGGGGACAAAGACAAAGATTAGCGATCGCCAGAGCAATTGTCACAAACCCACCGATTTTAATTTTAGATGAATCTACTGGTGCTTTAGATCCAGTTTTGGAAAGTAAAGTATTAGAAAGCTTATTAGAATATCGTCAAGGAAAAACAACGATTATGATTAGTCATCGCCCTAGAGTCATTGGACGTGCGAACTTTATTGTACTGTTGGAAAAAGGAGAATTGCAGCTTACAGGTAATCCTCAAGAATTACTACAAAAACCAGGGAAACATTTAGATTTTCTAACACCTTGAGAATATAGCGCTTTTCACCGTTGATGGAATACACATTAACCTCACCCCCATCCCCTCTCCTTGTCAAGGAGAGGGGTGGAAGGAAAGGGGTAAGGTTGCGACTTATGGACTCAATTGAAAACTGCTATATATGAGTATTCCTAAACAAAGGTGAGATGACTATTAATAGCATTCCTAAATCATTTGTGAGATTTTAGAAACCCGGTTTTTTGGAAAAACCGGGTTTGTGGCACCTACCTTTTTTACGACTCATCTAGGATTGCTATATGAGTATTCCTAAACAAAGGTAATATCGCTATCCAGATTAAAACCAGATCCATTTAGGGAAGCAACGGTATTTCCTTCATAGGATAAAGTACCGCCAACTGTGATTGTCTGTTTGAATGGGGCCCCCATCCGATATTTATAGTCTGAGAACTATAACTAAAGTCATCCAAACTAGCATCAGAAATTCCAAGAGCTTGAACATCTATACCGATTTTGTCTCCCTGGCTAGAATTAAAGTCAGTAATTATGTCATAACTACCAAAATCATCTAAGACGAACAAGTCACTACCATTATTACCACTGAGAGTATCTCTTCCGGCACCACCATACAAAGTATCGTTACCAGCTTTACCAAGTAGATTATCCTGTCCGGAACCACCATAGACAATATCGTGGTTAGCACCAGCATAGATAGTATCATTACCGTCACCACCTACCAAGATGTCGTTGCCATTATAGCCTTTGATGAAATCTGCACCATCGCTACCAAAAATATAATCGATACTATTTGAACCATTTAGAGTATCGTTACTGTTCGTACCTGCTTGGAAGTTATCATTAAAACCGGCTAAAACCCCCGTGGTACCAGCAGCGGTAATTGCCATGCCTAAGTTATAAGCATCTACTCTCTGGAAATCTAACCCTGTATTGGTAACGTTATCATTTTCGTCATCACCGTCATTAATAGTCACACCAGTAACTTGCATTAAATCGCGGAATTCTTCTACAGATAATCTGCGTCCTAATTCTTGTACTGCTAAGTCTTGGGCTAAAGTAGCGATACCAGCAATGAAAGGTGAAGCTTGAGAGGTACCTGCCGATGCCATATATCCACCAGTAGCATTAGCACCAGTAATTAATGCTCCAGGAGCAAAAATATCGAGTAAAGTTTCGTGTCTTTGGGAAAAACTAGCAATCCTATCTACATCGCTGCTGTAATCAGTTGCACCACTGCCATAACCAATTGCACCTTCATTCTCTTCATATACTGCACCTACGGTAATAACATCCGAATGTGCGCCAAAGACATTGACTCCCTGTTCGCTGCTATTGCCATAAAAATCGTTACCAGCAGCAGCAGCGACTATGACATCATTATTTGCTAAAGTCTGAAATACATTGCTAAAACTACTAACTACTTCAGTATTGTAATTACCAGAACCAAGGGATAAGTTAACGCTGGCAATATTATAGGTATCGATGTTACTTGTCACCCATTGTAAGGCTTCATAAACATCAGTCATAGAAGCGCTAAGGCCACTATCATCAAACACTTTTAAGTGAATGATATCGGCACCAGAGGCAATGTTCCCAGCGATGCTAGAAACGTGAGAACCATGTCCGTTATAGTCTTGAGCATTATTGTCATTGTTGCCATAAAAATCATAAGAATAAGCAATGCGATCGGCAAAAACGGAATGGTCTAAGTCAATTCCGGTATCAATGATAACCATTGAAAAACCAGAACCATCAACGTTAGCGCCAAAAGTGTTATTAAAATCATCCAATCCAACAGCATCATAGCCACTGTCAAATTGAGGTGTGAAAACATCTTCAGAACTTACATCAACTCTGATTACTTCTTGGGTTGTAGCAACAAATTCCTCATTTACAGATTCTGAGTTGGAAGTATTGCTATTCTCACTTACACTATTGTCAGATTCGGTATTTTCAGCTTCAGTTTGATTTTGAACCTGGCTATTGTTGGTTTGACCGTTCTCAGATTCTTCTAAGTCTTGATTATCTTGGAAAAGATTTTCAGAATTATTCGAGTTTGATAAATCAAAATCTTTTTCTTTTTCTGGTTTATTTGGATTGGATTTATTATTAACAGTTGTTTTCTTGACGATTTTAGGTAAATCTGCAAAAAAGTCTTCTCGTAAATTGTAATTATTTAGAAGAGATAAAACTTCTTTGAAGCTATTATAAATATTGGCGCTATTTACCTCATTTTCTACATCTACAGTTGTGCTGTTTGTATTTAGTATGTTATTAACTTCTGCTACATACTGGCTATTATCAGATACAACTTGTTGCAGATTATTTATTTGCTCATCAGTCAAAGATAAATCACTTACACCATAGTTGGTAAGCATCCACCATTCGACAAACCCCGCTTTCCATTCACCATCTGTTAACTGTTCCCAATACTCATCTGAAAATACTTTTTCCAATTTTTCTTTATTCTTAACTGCTGAATTTTTATGGTTATTTACAGACATGATAATTCTCTCAAATTTATAAAATTGTTAAAATTTTGTTTGTCTTATTTGAATAGAGAGTTGAAGTTTTTCTCTATCTGTTAAACATCATATTTATTATTTTTCTAATCGTAAATAGAAAATTGATGATATTTTGTTGTAGAAAATAAATGGTTTATGTAAAGTTGATAATAGTTGATAAAAGTAAATGCTTTTTCTAATTACTATTGACATTTAGCGAATATATTAAGTAATATTTTTTTATCTTAAGTATATTAATCGAGATGAATTCACTTTATTCAAAATGAAAAATATATTGAAATACTGTTTGATTGCTGAAACTAATACTTTACCCGATACCCGTTTATGGTTGCGGCTGATAGCCTGCGGGCTTTTGCCATCCGAAGGGATGCTTTCTGCTCAATTATCTGGACTTGATGTTGAACAAAAAAATAGAGATGTCAAACTAAACATCTCCAAAAGAAAAGAAAATAGAACACAATAAGTTTTACCCACCAAAAAATAATGACTTATATATAATTTTATAAAAATATTTATAAATTAACTAATAACCTCGCTTTTCTCAGCATAAATGTTAAAACTGTTTCTTCCTTAGAAATAATATCTGCACTACCTTCCATACCTAATTGAATATTACATTGTTTCCCAGCTACATTTAAGATTAAATTATCGGGTTTAATTTGTACTTGATAACTTGCTCCTTGAGGAACTATTCCCATTGGGGAAGCGGAGTTAGAAGCAATTGAATTAGATTGAGGATTGATTGCATCGGGGGAAATACTGCTAACCCTTCCTTTAAGAGTTCCATAATCGGGATAGGGACAAGCTGATACTCGCATATGTACTATTTGCCCAAGCTCAACTTTACTGATTTCCCCAGAGGGTATGCTGGCTTTAATTTCTAAAGGTGTGTCACTAGGAGCAATTTGAGCAATCATTTCTCCAGCACGAATCACCTGGGAGGTATTTCGCAAATTTAATTGGGCAATTATTCCAGAAGCGGAAGCTCGAATGTTAATATCTTCTAGTTCGGTTTCTATTTGTTGTAAATCTTTTTTATAAGTTTGTAATTGATTCTGTAACTGTGCTTGATTTTGCATCAATTGTTCTTTTTGCTGCTTGAGTCTGGATGAAGTCGCTTCTCCCCTAGCTCTTTCTTGTGCAATTCTTTCTCGTGCGATCGCAATTTCTGCTGGAGTAGGATTAAGAGTAGTTTTTACCTTCTTTAATCTTGCATTCGCTACTTCTATCGCTCTTTGTTGCTTAGCAACGGTTTGTTTATGAGCTTCAACTATGGCTTTTTGTGATTCTAGAGCTTGTTGTTGTTGCTCGACTGCGAGAATAGCTTCATCATATCTGTCTCGGGAAAGCGCACCCGATTCAACAATTGATTTATAGCGATCGCGCTTTTTCTTTGCTGTTTTTAAGGAAGCTGCGGTAGAGCGTAAATTAGCTTGAGCCGATTTTAATTCTGATTTACTTCTTCGTAAATCTTCTTGCATTAATCTAACATTAGCCGTCGCTTCTTCAACATCGGAGATAGCGCTAATTTGACGGTTTTGATGCTCCCTTTGAGTACGTTGCAATTCCGCTAATCCAGAAGCTACTGCGCGGTTGGTTTGTTCTGCTTCTGCTCTAATTTGATTATCTAATGCTACAATTTGTGCTGTTAATTGAGTTAATTGAATTGTACTTTGTTGAATATTTCCTGCTAGGTGACTTTTCTTAGTTTGTAAACGAGAATCATCAAGTACGGCAATGATATCTCCTTGTTTAACTTGTTGATTTCCCTTAACTAAAATACTATTTACCGTTCCTTCCGTCGCAGCTTGCACCAAACGCAATTCCCCAGCCGGACGAATTGTCGCGGGAACTTTAACTGTAGTCTTATATTTAAGGATACTTGTAAGAGTAACACCCGCACCAAAAGCAGCTAAAAGTACTAAACCGCCAATCGTAGTCCATTTACCAATAGGAGGTAAAAAATCTTCTGGATTTGCAGTATTTATAGATTCTAAATTAATTCCTTTGGGTGATGGTATTGCTTTTTCGATTGATTTTTCTACCCCAGAGAAGGAATTTATATTATTTGATATTGAAGGAATATCGGCATTAGTCATGGTTAAAGGAAAACAGGTAAATTTAAGAAAAGAAAAGGTAGAGATATTGTATTTAACATCTCTACCAAAAAAAGTGTATAAGAGAATATTTTTTAAGGCAATTAGATGAAAATTCTCATAATTTTTACTATTAAATACTTATCCTCCAAGTAGACGGTACAAAGCTATAAGCAAGAAAAAATCCACCAGTTAAGTTTTCAGAAGATTCATCTGACAACACTTGAAATATTTTTTTTTAACTTCAGTAGCTATATTTTTCTTCTTTTTGATAGACATGACGATTTTCTCCAAGTTTTGAAAAAGGTTTTATTTAATTTTGGTTTATGAGTGAAGCTGAAAGATTTAGTAATCTAGGTAGTGTATAGTTTGCTTTGATTTTCTTACTTCAAAAGCTTATCTAGGTTCTTACCTTTACGATTTGATTAATATTATGTCTACTTGAGCTTCTTGTTCATCTGATGAAGTTATTGTTGTTTCTCCGATCACTGTTCCTTCTCCGTCATAATTATCGGCAAACTTAAATAATTTTTTAAGTTCATTTAACCACGAACTACTACTAAACAGTTTATTTAAAATTGAAGCAGTAATAAATCCACCAGTTAACTGTTCGGAAGCATCATCTGACAATTCTTCAAACAAATGTTGTTGATTTTTGTTACTAAACATTATTTTAAATCCAAGTTTTTACCAAAGATTTGAGTTAGTTGTACCTTGAGTGAAGTTGAATTATTTCGTAAATTGGGTACTACTCTACTTTAATTTCATAAAAATAGAGTTTTTTTAGATTTGTTAGAGATATTATAAATAACATCTCCAACAAGATTGCACCTCAATCACTCAAAGTATTTAACGGCTTTATAATTAACCAAACATTGAGTTATATTGCGCGAGCAACATTGGTTTTACAATATTTCTCAAAAATTTTGGAAAAGACTTTAATGTATTGCCAAACATTTCATTAAATGATGGGGGTTCGTCTGTAATATATGTTGGTTGAATATCTTTGGATTCTGCATACAGTTGTTCTCCACCAGTCAAATTTTCAGAAGCTTCATCTGACAATACTTCAAATAATTGCTCTTGATTTTTGTTAATAGACATTGTTTGAACTCCAAGTTTTAAAAAAGGTTTTAAGTTGTTTTAAGCCTTGATTGAGGTTTTGCTTTGCTGTTCCTCCATCTGTAAACAATACTAAACGTTTTTTCTCTCAGTGTAAATAAACAAAAGTTGATATCTTTTTTGAAGAATAAACCAACATTTTCATCAAAGTTGACAAAAGTTGATATATCCGTTTTTTGCCCTTGCAAAAAACTTGATTGTTGGTGTAATAGTTATTCTTTGCTTTTAATTTTTTTTGATTAAATATGATTGCTTAGCTTAAGATATTTAATATATGTAATTATTCCCACATTCTTGATAAGAAAGAAGTAAATTAATTAGTGATTATTTTAAATAAAATATGAAGCTGTTGATTTTTTTCTAGTAATTTTCACTAACATTTGTTTCTATATCCGCAAATACCACGACTCGAAGAGAAATAATGCAACTACAACTGTCACAGCATTCGCAGCGGAATTTTACGAAATTATATGATTGCGAGCGGTAGCCTTAACGGCAGCTTTGCGGAACGAAAGTGTAGCGTGTCCCGTATGGACTCAGCAATTTACCCTTATACTGGGAATGTTTACTGTTACGCTACTTCCAGCTTAATATTGCTCCGATAAATGACTACGCAACAATCCATAGATGTTCGTGGGTATCCGGCCATATTTGAATTTGCGGACGAGCTTCTAGCGCCGTACTAATTAATTGACTGGCAATATCGGCGTGAATAGAAACTCCACTGACTCTATCGCGATAATGAGTATAAAAATAGTCATCTAAACTTGCCGCTGTAGGGTCCAATTAAAACAATGCGATCGCGAATAAATTCAGGTGACATTTTCCCTGTTAATACCTGATTCATTGAGATTGTAGGGAAACCAGAGCGGAGGTTGCGAAAGTTAGCTAATACTTGATAACCACCTATATCATTTCGCAGATAGCCGCCATCCGAAGCATCTAATTCAATTAGAAAACCTTTACCGAGTTTGAGCGATAAAACTTCTTCTCCAACAAATTCTGGATAAATGCCTTTGCTTTCAAGATAGTTTAAAGCTAACTGCGTTCCCAAACCCAAGATAATGTCGCCGTTTTTATCTTCAATAGATAATAGATTACGTCTGACTCTACCATCTTGGTCTACAACTATATCAGAAGCACTTACCTGTCCTAATTCTTTTAATTTTAGTGGTGGATTAACGAAATTAGAAGCACTACCCGTCATCTTCTAAATTCCGAATAAACTTAGTGTGGATGCAAAAACCTGTACTAGCTGCTTAAATGCTGGCTCTACAGGTAAATCGCGATAAATATCAAGTCCAATAACTGATGGTTGGTGTTGTTTTACGATTGATAATAATCTCATCTTCCCAAAAAATATATCCTTGTATGGTCTACACCTCTAGAAATGGATGAGTTAGAAGCACTTCTCGTTGAGTTCGGTATCTTGGATGATGATACCAAGAACGCAGACGTAATTGGTAAAAAAGCTGAAGAAGTTCCTGCTACCTAGTAGTAAGTGATGTCTTAGCGACAAAGGGTAAAGCTAAAGGTACAACTAAACGTTATACCTTTTACCCTTTACCTTCTACCAAATGCTTCAATCAACTCTTACTATTCCTCAAATCCCAAGTAGTTACCAGTAGTAAAAAAGGCAGAGAAATATGTCACCCGTAGATAAGAAGAACACCGTCGAAGAAAGAAAGCAGCTAGTTAACGAAGTTTTAGACGCTTATCCTGAGAAAGCTAAAAAAAGACGTGCTAAGCACCTCAACGTCCACGAAGAAGGTAAGAGTGATTGTGGCGTAAAGTCTAATGTCAAGTCTCTTCCTGGTGTAATGACCGCTCGTGGTTGTGCATATGCAGGTTCCAAGGGTGTGGTTTGGGGTCCGATTAAAAATATGTTTTATCTTTAAAATAAAATACCCTAAACTGTTTGTAGAGAACAATTTTAAGCAAATTAAATGTTCTTTACAAGCAGTTATTTTTTAGGGCATATTTAGGATGAAAAAGGTGCATCAAGAAGATTTAGATGATTTATTTGAATATTTTGAAGTTCCGGCAAGCACCGATGGAAGCTACATGGGTACACAAGCTCAGGTGAAAGCAACGCAAGAATATATGGATAAAATAATTGAGGAGAAGCTTACAAATATAAATGCAAGACTCAAGGCGAGTCAAAGCAAGGTAAGTATTAAAAAAGTTGGAAACACTCTACAGTTAAGAGCTACTCTTCCGTTAAAACCTGGCGATACTAATAAATCGGGGAGAACTAGAAAGCAATACTTTATCTCTTTAAGTATTCCAGCGAATTTGAACGGATTAAAAACAGCTGAAGAAGAAGCTAATGAATTAGGCACGCTGATTGCAAGAAAATGCTTTGAATGGAATGACAAATATCTAGGTATAAATACAAATAAACAGGAGTATAAAACTTTTAAGCAAGTATTAGAAACTTTAGAAAATGAATATTTTAGTACTAGAAAAAGAACTATTAAGAGCGAGCATAGTTTTTGGCATTTGTATAAACGATATAAACAATATTTTGAATCAAATTTACCAGTTACCAGTGAAAATATCATTACAATTATTAGAAATATTGGTTCCCCGACATCTCGCGACCAAGCAATCAGAGTCGCTAGGGTATTTTCTCAAATTCATCAAATAGAAGTCAATTTCAAAAATTTAAAATTGCCTGTAGTCCCTAATGATAGGTATATACCTTCAGATATTGAAATTACAGAAGCTTTTGGAAAATATAAGGTAAAAGGCAATAATACAAAAGTAAGGAAAGACTATCGAAACTCTTGGAAGCTACACAGGTTAGTATTTGGACTAATTGCTACCTATGGTTTAAGACCGCGTGAGGTATTTAATCAACCCGATTTAGAATGGTTTTTAAGTGATGAAAATACCGATTGTACTTGGAAAGTTCATAAGTCAAATAAGACAGGTTACAGAGAAGTTTTGCCTTTTATACCAGAATGGGTAGAATTATTTGAATTAAAAAATCCAGAGGCTATTTATTTATTGAATCAAAAAATAGAACAGATAACAAGCTTTCATGAATTATCACACTTAGTTCAAACTAATGCTCGATGGTTTAGACGCATTCTAGATCTACCGTTTGAACCTTACGATTTAAGGCACGCTTGTGCGATTAGAGCGCATATTCAAGGTTTACCAATCAAAGCATCAGCAGATAATTTGGGGCATTCTGTAGAAATGCATACTAAAGTCTATCAGCGTTGGTTCTCTTTAGAAAATCGCAAGAAAGTTATGAAATCTGCAATCAACAAAAAATCAGATGAACAGTTAGAAGCTGAAAATATCAGGTTAATGGCAGAAAATCAACAACTGAAATACCAATTGGATAAATTACGGCAAATTTCATCAAATATTCGCTAAAAGTTCTTCAATTAGGGTAGATTTAGGATTCATCAAACCCAAGCATAATTAGCAATTTGATTTACTGTTTTAATTTTTAGGGAGCTTGTTTAGGGTAAATTCAGGTTACTCGACTGCGGAGGTTTGCGAAACTACTGTTATATAGATTTTTCAGCAGTCGAAGAATATCACGATTAAGGACATGATCCACATCAGCCACGGTCCTATCGGTTGTGGTTTCTACTCTTGGTCTGGTCGTCGTAACTACTACATTGGAACCACAGGTGTTGACTCCTTTGGTACAATGAACTTTACTTCTGACTTCCAAGAAAGAGACATCGTTTTTGGTGGAGATAAGAAGCTCGCCAAAATGATTAACGAAATTGAAGAACTCTTCCCCCTCAATAGAGGCGTATCAGTTCAATCTGAGTGTCCCATCGGTTTGATTGGTGATGACATCGAAGCGGTTGCTAAGAAGGCATCCAAAGACCTTGGTAAGCCAGTTATCCCCGCTCGTTGTGAAGGTTTCCGTGGTGTGTCTCAGTCTTTAGGACACCACATCGCTAACGATGCTATTCGTGACTGGGTATTCCCTGCTGCTGATAAAGCTCACAAGGAAAACACCCTTGATTACGAACAAGGTCCTTACGATGTATCAATCATCGGTGACTACAACATCGGTGGTGACGCTTGGTCTAGCCGTATCCTCTTAGAAGAAATCGGCTTGCGCGTAGTCGCTCAGTGGTCTGGTGATGGTACTCTCAACGAGATGATGCTCACACCGAAGGTGAAGATGAACTTGATTCACTGCTACCGTTCGATGAACTACATTTCTCGTCATATGGAAGAAGCTTATGGTATTCCCTGGATGGAATACAACTTCTTCGGACCTACCAAGATTGCTGAATCTTTGAGAGCGATCGCCGCTAAGTTCGATGAGAAAATCCAAGAGAATGCTGAGAAGGTTATTGCTAAGTACCAGCCTACAGCTGATGCAATCCTTGAAAAATACGGCGCTCGTCTAAAAGGCAAGACTGTTGCTTTGATGGTTGGTGGTTTACGTCCTCGTCACGTAGTACCTGCATTCACAGACTTGGGAATGGAACTTGTAAGTACTGGTTATGAATTCGGTCATAACGATGACTACAAGCGTACTACCAACTACATTGAAAACGGAACCATCGTTTACGATGACGTAACTGGTTACGAATTCGAGCAGTTTGTAAAAGGACTTAAGCCCGACATCGTTGGTGCTGGTATTAAAGAGAAGTATGTCTTCCAGAAAATGGGTCTTCCCTTCCGTCAAATGCACTCTTGGGATTACTCCGAGCTTACTAATGGTAGTAGAAGTAATACAGAGTGAGCTTTTTAGGGGTTATAAAATTAAGTAGATTAACTTTAGACTTTAGATTAAATATTAGATTTTAATTACAATAAGATATTTTTTGACCGACACTATAACAAGTTTATTTTATCAAGTTATTTGCATCAATTAATATTGCGTGTTCTGGAAACTGTAAATTGTAAACCTTTATTGACTACGATTTTTTAGACTAATTTTTTATTGGCTTCGTGATTTTTAATAGTTTATGCTCTTCCTAAATCTTCTTTTTCAGCTATCAGAAACTTCGTAACAATTAATTAGTAGATTTCACGTATAAATTAAGCTTGTTAAATTTTAAAGCTTTGTATTATAAACAATAAATTAAAATTTGGCAATAGTCTGAGGTATTAAAAGTGGGTAGATTTTATTTAAATAGAGTATGCTGACAAGCAAGCAAATAGCAAATACAACAAACAAGAATAAATCATAAATTAATCAATACTATCTTCCATTGGGTTGATACTGCAATCTTTATCTGAGGCTAAATAAAGTAGAAGTATTGAGCAATCGGGAAAGATTTTCTTGTCAATGAATGAATATGTTTATTTTTGACAAGACAAATTATAATGTTTAATATGATTAATTTACATAACTTAATAACACCCAAATCGATGTCTCTGATTATTGGAACCAGGATTCATAGTGGCGGTGGTACCCATACACCTAACTTTTCTCGATTAAAAAAATGGTGCGATCAAGTATTAGAGTACGCCGATTATGTGGTGATAGCGACCGACGAACACCTGTTCAACGACATTGCCAATAATGTTTTGGGTTTCGGGAACCGAGTACATTCCCTTTTGGTTAACCCTTGGAAAGGATTCGCTCATCCTTTAAATGCAATCGTCTATGAAGCAACTTCTTTGGGTGGCAGCAAGCTTTTACTGCAAAGTCCAGAAGTTTACGTTAATTCGGCAGACATAAAAATACTAGATTTGCATCTAACCGCAGATACATTAGTAGCCGGAGCAAAGATGATTTTAAGTCATGGAGGAGATGCTGGAGTTAAACCTATAGATGGAATGACTTCACCTTGGAATACTTTGGCTTTGTGGAATTTATCAAAATTGAATATAACGGGATTTTTAGGAGTTTCCAGCGGACTTCTTAAAGATATACCTGGAGGAATGGAAGAAGTGACAACTATTTCGCTACTGCAACAGCTTTATCCAAATGAAGCTCATGCCAAATTAGTGACTTTATCACAGCTAAAGTGGATTAACGATTGGAAGGATTTAAAACGCAAAAAGTACCACGAACAGAAAATGTCCTCAAAATTATCCCGAGCAGAAATACAATTAAAATACTCCAATATTCAACGGGGAATCGTTACTGTTTTGTAAATCATGAATCAAGAACGTTTTGTGAATTGGTCGGGGGAGTACCAATGCATACCTAATTACGTACATCACCCTGCAACAGATGAAGAAGTTAAGGATATTGTTTGTCAAGCTATCAAACGGGGAAGCAAAATTCGAGTATTTGGTAGCGCCCATTCTCCTAGCGATATGGCGATGAGTGATGAGGAATTAGTTTGTCTTGATGGTTTAAATACGATTAAAAATATTGACTATGAAAATCAAACCGTTGTGGTTGAAGCGGGAGTTACGATTCATGATTTGAGTCAAAGTTTGGCCAAATATGGATTAGCATTACCCAATTTAGGCTCTATTTCGGCTCAAACAATTTCCGGTGCAATGGCAACTGCAACTCATGGAACGGGTTTGAATTATGGTACAATGCCGACAATTATTGAAGAAATAACTTTGGTAGATGGGAAAGGAGAAATTGTCAAGATTTCCCAATATGAAAATTCTCAATTATTCAAAGCGGTTCAATGTCATTTAGGAAGTTTGGGATTAATTACAGAATATAAATTAAAAGTCACGGAAAGTTTTGATTTAGAAGTAAAAGAGCAACCGCAAACTTTAGAAGCCGTATTTGAGAAGTTACCGGAGTCTTTGAAATCCGACCACTATCGTTTTTGGTATTTACCTCATGCAGATATGGCTTGGGAGTGGAATGCAACTCGTAAATCACCGGAAAATATTACAGATACAGAAAACAATATTGTACGCCGTTTGGGGAACTGGTATCAACAAAAGCTTATTGGCTATTATGCTTTTGAATTTTTATTATATTTAGCTGCTTATAATCAAAATTTGATTCCTGCTATCAATCGTTGGTATGCTAAACAAATGTTTAGTCAACCGAAGCATTCACGGGGTGATAGTTTAAGTCAATTTAATTTTGATTGTCTATTTAAACAGCGGGTAAATGAATGGGCTATTCCCATAGAATATACCGTTCAAGCTATAGAAGAAATTCGCAATTTGATTCAAAATAAAAACTATAAAGCTCATCTTCCCATTGAAGTACGTTTCGTTAAAGGGGATGATATATGGTTAAGTCCTTGTCAAGGAAGAGATAGCTGCTACATCGGCATCATCGGTTATATGCCATACGGAAAATATATTGATTGTCAAGATTATTTTGATGATTATGAAAAAATAATGCTTAGTTTTGATGGTCGTCCCCACTGGGCTAAAAGATTTGGCCCAGATGCAGAAAAATTAGCACAAATATATCCCCATTGGAAGGATTTTCAAAAAGTACGCCATCAACTCGATCCAGAAAATCGCTTTGGTAATTCCTATAGCGATCGGGTGTTGGGGTAGAGGGGGTAGAGGGGGTAGAGGGGGTAGAGGGGGAGAATAAAAATAACTTTGAGATTTACTTAAAATCCAAAATCCAAAATCCAAAATCTAAAATCTAAAATCTAAAATCAAATGACAGATATTTTAGTTGTCGGAACGGGGGAATATGTTACGGGTTTTGTTCGGGGAGCGGCTGCTGATTCTGATAAAAGCGCTGGTGTAATCGGATTGGTGCTTTTTGATTTGAGAAGTCGTGGTAAGGTAAATCAAATTGCTTTGTGCGGTCGTGATGGCAAGACTTTTCCGGGTATTCGCGGTCATTTTACTGAGAAAATTGCCAAGCAATATGAAGGGATAGATATTAACGTAAATACTTTTCCCGGTGACGATCAATATAATCCTCAAGCTTATCAAACTGCGATCGAGAAAATGAAACCTGGGGATGGGGTGATTGTCGTCACACCCGATGATACTCATTTTGAAATGGCGATGACAGCTATTCGTCATGGATTGCACGTTTTGGTTGTAAAGCCTTTGGTGAAAACTTTAGAAGAGCATCAGAAATTAATAGAAGTTGGGAAACAGCATAACGTACTGGTGGCAATCGAAATGCATAAAAGATTTGACCCCATGTACTCCGACGCTCGCGATCGCGTTCGTAGTTTTGGAGATTTTAGCTATATGAATAGCTATATGAGCCAACCTCGGAGTCAGCTGCACACTTTTGGTAAATGGGCTGGAAAATCTTCTGATATCAACTACTATCTGAATTCCCATCATATCGATCTATTGGATTGGATGGTCAGCGATTTTGCTAGACCAATTAAAGTAACTGGTTTGGGTGCTACCGGAGTTGCTAAAAACGAGTTTGACATAAATACCGAAGATACTATTACCACTACAATTCAATGGGAAAATATTCAAAGTGGGAATTTAGGAATTTCCGTTCATACTGCTTCGTGGATTGCTCCGAAATCTGACGTTCATTCCCAACAACGTTTCTTTTATATGGGACATCAAGGTGAATTACAAATTGACCAAGCTCATAGGGGTTATTCATCCGCAACAGTTTCCGGAGGATATGCTAGTATCAATCCTTTATTTATGAAATACGAACCTTCCAACGGTAAATTTGCCGGTCAAAGAGCTTATGGTTATCAAAGCATTGAAAAATTTATTGATGCTGTAGCTGGTATTAAGGAAGGAGCAAAACCAGAAGATTTTGATAACGATATAGCAACCGCTGGGAAAACATTACAAACAACAGCGATTTTAGAAGCAAGTCGTATTAGCTTGGATAATGATAATTCGTCAGTTGAAATTGAATATAATTCTTCTGAATCGCTGATTCCAGAAAAATTAAAAAAGGTTAAAGGTTAGAGGTCAAAGGTTAAAGGTTAAAGGTTAAAGGTTAAAGGTTAGAGGTCAAAGTTTTTTAAATCGTACTATTTAGTTTTGAATCTCTTTTTCCGTTTGTATCAAAATTATTTTACCTCCTCTTCCTTCTCTTTCCTCTGCGTCCTCTGCGGTTTATAATCTACTTTATTTTCATACAAACAAATTAATGTATCTTCCGTCTTGTATAGTAAAAAACCGTATCTTATATAATAAAAACCATGCAAAATAACAATCATATTAGTGAAAAATATAATAAATATTTAGAATACGAAAATCAAAGATTTAAAGAATTAGCCGAGCAAAATGTAAATAGCTGGGCTGATGTTTGGCAACAGTCAGTAGATAAATATCCCGAAAAACCAATTGTTCGTGAAGTGGGTTCGTCAAAACCTTGGACTTATCAAGAACTTGACCGTGCAGCCAATAAAATTGCCACTTGGGCTATTTCTTTAAATCAAAATAATAAAAATAAAAATAAAAAATATATCGGAGTTCATCAAAGTAACAGTGCTGTTTTATTAGCAACTGTATTGGGATTAGCTAAAGCGGGAATTACCGCAGTTTTATTTAATGTTAGAGAATCCGAGCAGAAATTATCAACTTTAGCGTCTGATTGTGGAGTTGAAATAAATATAGGTAAACCAATTCCATCAGTAAAGAGCTTCGATCCGAATTTAATTCTGTCAGCAGAATGGGAAGGAAGAATTTCCAAAGAGCATCGCGATCGCATTACTATAGAAGATCCAGTAGTAATTATCTTCACCAGCGGCACCAGCGGACGTAGTAAACCAGCACTTTTTAATCATCGTCGCATGATTGGAGCGGGAATTGCTTGGTCTTTAAGAACTGAAATGACACAGGAAAGTAACTGTTATATAACTTTGCCTTTATATCACGGTAACGGTTTAGCAGTAGCTTTTGCTAGTTGTGTAGAAGCGGGAGCTTGTGCTGTAGTTAGAGAGAAATTTTCGGTACGAGCTTTTCTAGATGATGTGCGTAATTATAATTGCGATTCCGTTGTTTATATAGGAGAACTTTGGCGATATTTAGCTAATAGTCCCCAAAAACCGGATGACAAAGATAATCCTTTAAAAGTTATTTTTGGCAATGGTTTGTCATCTGGATTGTGGGAAAATACTATTGAAAGATTTGGGATTGAAAGAGTTGTAGAACATTTTGGTGCTACAGAAATGCCAGCATCAGCTTTGACAAACTGGACGGGAAAACCTGGTTATTGTGGTTTTATTCCTCCAAATCATCCCAATGCTGAAAATGTAGTGTTGGTTGACGAACAAGGAAAACCCGTTGCAATGGGAGAAATTGGACAAGCTTTGTTACGGGTTCCCGGCGATCGCTATCGAGGTTATCTCGACTCTTCACTTGATGAAAGTAAAATTTGGGAAAATTTATTGGAAACCGGGGGATTTATGGTGGTGTTCTGGAGACTTGTTATCTAGAAATGCTGACGGTTTTTTTGCATTTATCGATCGTATGGGAGATACCTTTCGTTGGAAAGGAGAAAATGTTGCTTGTCAGGAAGTAGAAGAAGCAATTTTGTCAACTGGTTTAGTTAAAGAAGCGGTAGTATATGGAGTTGAGATTCCCAAAGCATCGGGTAAAGTTGGGATGGCATCTCTTTTAACCATAGAATCTTTTTTTGAAGGTAATATTGATAATTTTTTAAATCAACTCAAAGAACTTTTACCTCCCTATGCGATTCCCCATATTATTAGATTAGTAGAACAGCATCATCAAACAACTTCTACAATGAAAATTCTTAAATCCCAATTACAGAAACAGGGATTTCAACAAATTGATAAATATCCGCATTTTATTCTTGTGGAAGGTAAGTATGTTGTTTTGACAAGAGATTATCTATCAAAGTTGGAGAATGGTAAGTTAAATTTCGGATTTCGCTAGAAAATAGAATCCCTTCCCCTCTCCTTAATAAGGAGAGGTTTTGAGTATAAATTACGTAGGTTGGGTTAGACGCGCAAAATATTTGATTATTAACGAACAAATTCGATTAGCGTCGTAACCCAACATTTCTATTGTTAATTAAATAAGAAATACTTTTTAAAATTTGAATTGAATTATCTTAGATATCGAATGTTGGGTTACGACGCAATATAAGTTATGATGAATAATTTAATTTTGTCGTGCGTATAACCCAACCTACAACTATTGATTTAACAGAATATCCTTTACCTCCAATCGAACTGATATTTAATCAATTAATTTATATGGTTAGTAATGCGTAGGTTAGGTTAGACGTACAAAGATATTTAATTATTGGCGTTGCTGAATAAAAATATGAAATTACGTTTTCATATTGAAAGAGACGTAGTAATATCCCCTGTTTTTACACAAGTTTCATGCTTACTACAAAATGTAGGTAAATATAATTCATAGCTTAATTCAGCAACGCTTAATTATTCACTAGTAAATCGCTGGGAGCATCGTAACCCAACATCAGAATTTTGATTAAATAAGTAATATTGAATGTCATTGCTAAAAGTCTCTCAACTTCTATTAAATGTAATATCTACTGACAGTGGTAGTAACACTGACCTAACTATCGGCGCTGAAACACTGTGTTTTTACGGTTAGATCCAAGCAACTTGTAAAGCTATACTTAATCGGTGAATTTACGAAGATTAGCGTACTTAAAAATTTGAGCTTTTAGTAAAAACTATTAATTGTATAAATAAATTATGACATTCGCCAAGTCGAGCTTAAGTATATACGATCTGCTTGAAGGTAGTGCTAAAAAAAATCCCGAGAATATAGCTATTGTAACTACTCAAAAGTCTCCTCTCACTTACAGCAGTTTGCTTAATGCTGTAAACGATGTACGAAGCAAGTTAAACCTAATGGGTATAGGTCGTAATGACCGAGTAGCTGTGGCTTTACCTAACTCCCCAGAGATGGCTGTGACTTTTTTAGCTATTGCTTCTTGTGCGACTTGTGCCCCTCTCAATCCTAATTATCGTGAATCGGAATACGATTTTTATCTTTCCGATTTAGATGCTAAAGCCTTAGTCTATCAGTCGGGAATTGCTGAAGCTGCTGTGGAAGTAGCGAAACAAAAAGGTATTTCCTTAATAGAACTTTCTACAGAAAAAGAAGCCGTATCGGGTATTTTTCAATTGACGGTTGGGGAAGCGAAGAATCCAATTCAAAGCGGTATTGCTCAATCAGAAGATGTGGCCCTTGGTATTGCATACTTCCGGAACCACCTCTCGTCCCAAAATGGTTCCACTCACCCATAGTAATCTTTGCACCTCTGCTGAAAATATTTCCTCCACACTTAATTTAGTAGAGAATGACCGTTGTCTGAATGTAATGCCTTTATTCCACATTCACGGACTTATAGGAGCTTTACTCTCATCGCTGAATGTTGGAGCAAGTATAGCTTGTACACCAGGATTTTACGCTCCTAATTTCTTTAAATGGGTCGAGGAATTACATCCTACTTGGTATTCAGCAGTTCCCACCATGCATCAAGCAATTTTGGCGCGGGTAGAGACGAATAGTGAAATTATTGCTAGTTCTCAAATCCGCTTAATTCGTTCTTCTTCTGCTCCTTTACCACCTCGAATAATGACAGAATTGGAACAAGTTTTTAATGTTCCGGTAATTGAATCTTATGGGATGACAGAAGCCTCTCATCAAATGGCTAGTAATCCTCTTCCTCCCTTTATACGTAAACCTGGTTCGGTAGGGATTGCAGCAGGGCCAGAAGTTGCAATTATGGATGATACGGGTAAATTATTGTCATCTGGAGAAATTGGAGAAGTAGTAATTCGGGGAGTCAATGTTACTCAAGGTTACGAAAATAATCCCCAAGCAAACAAAACTGCTTTTACTAATGGTTGGTTTCGGACGGGTGATTTGGGTTATTTAGATAAGGATAATTATCTATTCCTCAAGGGTCGAATTAAAGAAATTATTAACCGTGGTGGGGAAAAGATTTCTCCTCGTGAAGTTGATGAAGTGCTTTTAGATCATCCAAACATTGACCAAGTTGTTACCTTTGCGGCTCCTCATACTCTTTTGGGTGAAGATGTTGCTGCTGCTGTGGTTTTAAAACAAGGTGCATCATTAACAGAACTAGAAATCAAGGAATTTGCAGCATTAAAACTAGCTGATTTTAAAATTCCTCGTGTAGTGTTATTCGTAGATGAAATACCGAAAGGTCCTACAGGTAAAAGACAGCGTATAGGTTTAGCCCAAAAATTAGGATTAACAGCTTCCGATCCTACTGCAACTACAGAATATGCACCTCCGACAACAGCTATAGAAGAAAAATTAGTTCAAATTTGGTCTAAGGTATTAGGCGTTGAAAAGGTAGGAATTAACGATAACTTTTTCGGGTTAGGAGGAGATTCTATCTTAGCGGCTCAAATTATCAATAGAGTTCGCGAAGTTTTGCAAGTTGAGTTATCTTTTCTAATCTTCTTTGAACAACCTACTGTTGCGAGTATGGCAATCAAAATCACTCAAAATCAGGCTGAAGAAGTAATGTCTGAAGAATTAGATGATGTATTAAACAACTTAGAATCTCTTTGCGAGTCAGAAGTTGAAAAACTGTTAGGACAGATGTAGTTAAATAATACCTATTACAATTAATTGCAACTAGATTATGGATAATTCCCCAAATTACTTACGAGAAGAATTGAAAGCAAAAGACATCATTCCTTTCATTGGTGTTTATGATGCTTTCTCAGCTTCAATAGCAGCTAAATATTACAAAGGTATTTTTATTAGTGGTTTTGGTTTTGCAGCTAGCCACTATGGCTTACCAGATATTGGATTTATTTCTTGGTCTGATATTGTCGCTTTTGTCCAAAGGGTGAAAAATTTACTTCCCAATCACCACATTATTGTTGATATTGATGATGGCTATGTAGATACAGAAGTTGCTTGTCATGTAGTTTCTTTATTGGAATCTATTGGTGCGGCTGGAATAATTATTGAAGACCAAAAACGACCTCGTAGATGCGGTCATGTTGATGGCAAAATATTGATGGAATTAGATGAATTTATAGATAAATTAAAACAAGTTTTAGCTGCTCGTAAAGATATTTTTGTAGTGGCTCGGACAGATGCAAGCGATACCTCAGAAATTATTAAAAGAGCTAAAGCTTATGCAGAAGTAGGAGCAGATGCCATATTGGCTGATGGAATTCATGATTTAGATGTAATTAGAACTCTTAAAAATCAAGTTGATAAGCCTTTAGTATTTAATCAAATAGCGGGTGGAAAATCTCCTGAATGCAGTTTAACTGATTTGAAAAAAGCAGGTGTATCTCTTGTTAATTACAGTACACCATGCCTATTTGCAGTTCAAACAGCGATTGAAGACGAGATGAAATTGCTTAGAGAAAATGACGGGTGGTTGCAAAAACAACGTGTGGGTGTACGAGAGTGTAACGCGCATTTACATGAGAATCTTGCAAATAAGAAAAATTATTAAAAACTAATTATATTTTTGTTAATAAACATGAAAGATATCACCCAACGTATTGCAAATCTCTCACCAGCAAAACGAGCGCTTCTAGAACAGCAACTTCATAAAAAAGCATTACAAACTAAACAAGAGAACAACATCTCTCCGAGAAAACAATATCAAGACACTCCCTTATCGTTTTCTCAGCAAAGAATGTGGTTGCTAGACCAATTAGAACCTGGAAATCCAGCTTATAATCGTCCGGCAAATATTAGTTTGACTGGTACGATCAATGTACAAGTATTGGAAAAAATTCTCAACGAAATAATACGTCGTCACGAAGTCTTACGTACTAGCTTTGAGGAAGTAAACGGACAACCTTTTCAGAAAATCACTCCGAATATAACTTTAAAGCTACCAATAGTAGACCTCAGTAATTTAAATGATGAAAATAAAGAAATTGAAGTTCAAAAACTAGCGACTGAAGAAGCACAGCAGACCTTTGATTTAACTCAAGTTCCTTTAATAAAAGCTAAATTGGTACGACTCCACGAGCAGAAACATATACTCTTGCTGACAATGCATCATATTGTCTTTGATGGTTGGTCTATGGGAGTTCTACTCAAGGAAGTAGGAGAACTTTACCAAGCTTTCTCAACGGGTAAACCATCTCCTCTACCAGAATTACCCATCCAATATGCTGACTTTGCTGTTTGCCAGAGAGAATGGTTAACAGATAAAGTTCTAGACAAGCAACTAAATTATTGGAAACAGCAACTAGCAGGTGCAAATCCAGTACTGGAATTACCCACAGACAGTCTACGTCCACCAGTGCAGACTTATAATGGTGCTACTGCTACTCTCATCCTACCTCGAAGCTTGAACTATAGACTCCAACAGCTTTGTCGTCAGGAAGGGGTGACATTATTCATGACCTTATTGGCTGCATTTGGGACTCTACTCTACCGTTATACCGGGCAAGAAGATATTCTGATTGGTTCGCCCGTTGCCGGTCGCAACCGGGGAGAGATTGAACAATTAATCGGATTATTTGTCAACACAGTTGTTTTGCGGACTAGTTTTACCAAACAAGATAGTTTTCGTTCTTTGTTAGCTCAAGTTAGAGAAGTTACCTTGGGTGCTTATGACCATCAAGCTATGCCTTTTGAGAAACTGGTAGAAGAATTCCAGCTTGAGCGAGATACCAGCCGCAACCCTTTATTTCAGGTGTGGTTTAATATGCTCAACTTGAAAGATATCCAACTCGAACTACCGGGGATAAATGTAGAATCTATTTCTGCGGGGGAAGCAGCTTCCAAGTTTGATTTAACTTTATATGTGGCAGAGCAAGAAGATGGATTGAAACTAAAATTAGTCTATAATTATGACTTGTTTGCGACCGAGCGGATGATGGAAATGCTCAATCAATACCACCATTTACTTTTGCAGATAGTTGAAAATCCAGAAGTTAATATTAACGAACTGTCTATAGTAACTCAGTCAGCTAAATCATTCTTACCAAATCCTCAAAAGCAACTTTCTAGTAAATGGGAAGGAGATATTCCTAAGTTATTTTCTCAACAAGCTCAAAGGGTACCACAGCATCTAGCGGTTGTGGATGCCCAAGTTGCTTGGACTTACGACGAACTAGAGAAACGTGTTAACCAACTCGCAAACTATCTACTGGGAAATAATATACAACAGCAGGATATTGTTGCTATTTACGCTCAGCGTAGGGTTAGGCTAGTTTGGGCAATTTTGGGAGTTCTCAAAGCTGGTGCTGCATTTGTAATTCTCGATTCAGCTTATCCCACTTTTCGTTTAATTGATTGTCTGCAACTCGTTAAACCCCGTGGCTGGTTACAAATTGATTCTGAGGAACTTCCCACTGACTTGCAAGAGTATGTGAATTCTTTATCTTTTGATTGTCAGCTTAATCTTCCCCAAGATTCAACATCGGCAATTTCTGAAAAATTAAAAGATTATCCAACTAACACTCCAGAAATAATAATTGAGCCAGATAATTTAGCATATGTTGCGTTTACCTCTGGTTCTACGGGAAAACCAAAAGGGATAAAAGGAACTCACAGACCTCTATCCCACTTTTTACAATGGCATTATCAAACCTTTGGTTTAAATCAGTCTGACAAATTTAGTATGCTCTGCGGTCTGTCCCATGACCCATTGTTACGGGATATCTTCACCCCATTGTCGTTAGGTGCGACTTTATATATCCCCAGACAGGAAGATATTTATTCACCACCAAAATTAACCAATTGGATGGTAGAACAGCAAATTAGTATTGCTCATTTAACACCAGCAATGGGGCAAATGTTGAGTGCAGATACTAAAACTACTACAAAATACCTTCGTTATCTATTTTTTGGGGGTGATGTATTAACAAAAATTGACGTAGAAGGAATTACTAAATTTGCTCCAAACGCTACCCAAGTTAATTTCTACGGTTCTACTGAAACTCCCCAAGCAATGGGCTATTTTATTATTCCCCGCGATTGCTTACTATCGAATACCGTACCTTTGGGTAAAGGCATTGACGATGTACAATTATTACTTCTTAATTCTAAGCAGCAGTTAGCTGGGATTGGAGAGTTAGCAGAAATCTATGTTCGTACCCCTTACTTAACTAAAGGCTATATCAACAGTGAAGAATTGACGGATCAAAGGTTTATTGTTAATCCCTTCGCAAAAAATCCTGAAGATAAACTTTATAAAACTGGGGATTTAGGACGCTATTTAAGTAATGGTAATATCGAATTTTTTGGTCGTATCGATAACCAAGTAAAGATTCGCGGCTTCCGCATCGAATTGGGAGAAATAGAATCTTTACTTAATACCCATCCCCAAATCCAACAAGCTGTAGTTATTGTCCGAGAAGATATCAGTAACGACAAACGCTTAGTTGCCTATCTAGTTCAAGATGAATCACTTACTACCGAAGAAGTACGTGAATTTGTCAAGCATAAGTTACCAGAATATATGGTGCCTAGTACCTTTGTTAGCTTAGAGAACATACCTTTAACAGCTAACGGCAAAGTAGATAGAAAAGCATTACCCGCACCAGATTCATTAAGTATTAATTTAGAGAATAATTTTGTTAAACCCAGTAATTATACAGAAGAAATCTTAGCAACTATTTGGGCAGATGTTCTGGGTGTAGAGCAAGTAGGAATTCATGACAACTTCTTTGAATTGGGCGGTCATTCGTTGTTAGCTATGCGCTTAGTAGCACAAATAGAACAAGTAACTCAGAAAAAACTACCATTAGCTGCTCTATTTAAATTTACAACAATCTCGGAACTAGCCAATCTGATCCAAAACGAAGTTGCAGATACCAATCCAAATTTATCAGTGGACTTACCGTCAATAGACACAGATATTTTTCGTGCATTATTAACTATAATCGCTGGTAGGGAAGGAGCGCGACCAAGACCTGATTCTCTAATGGTTGCATTTCGTGAAACAGGAAAAAAGCCTCCCTTATTTTTCTGCGCTAATGCTACATGGGAAATACGTCCCCTTACCCAGTATCTAGATGAAGAGCAACCAATTTATTTACTAGAATCTGGTTATGCTGTTTTTGATCGGAAAGGTCAATTAAACAAGGCTCCTAGAGATGATATTAAGGCGATCGCTACTCGTCACGTCCGCGATATATTATTAATAAATCCAGAAGGACCGTATTTTTTGATCGGATATTCTTTTGGAAAACTTGTAACCTATGAAATAGCTAAGCAATTGCAAGCAAAGGGAAAGAAAATTGCATTGTTAGCAATCTTAGATACTCCCGGTTCGGCAAAAACTTATCAGTATACAAAAAAAATATTGGTAGGGATAGCTGAAATGTCACAGGAGCTATTTAGTGGTTCATTACTAAGTTTTACTAAACGTTTTGGTTTATCGATATGGAAAGTAAAAGAAGATTTGGCAGAAATTGGTAGCAAAACTATTGTAAAACTTTTGCGTATAAATAATTTTTCTCATAAATCCGACCTTGACTCCAATCCTATTTCCGAGAAACAGCAAAACAATCCAGAAATTAAAGAATCCATATCTTATATGGAGCAAAATAAAGCGAAGTACATAATGGAAGGCTATCAAGGCAAAATTACGTTTTTTGTTACTTCCGTTGTTCGTCGTAACCATAACAAAATTCTACGTCGGCTATTTCCTTTAATGGGTTGGAACAAACACGTTATAGAAAAAGTCAAAGTCCCCGGCGACCATAATAGCATGGTAAGAGAACCTGACGTGAAAGCCTTAGCAGAAAGTTTAATGGATATACTCGCAAATCTGAAATGATAATTTAATACATATTAAAATAAATGGTGTTGCCTCATAACGATATGAATTTACAAAGGTATCTAAAAGCAGCCCCCTAAGTCCCCCCAATTTTGGGGGAATTTGAAATAGATTTCTCCTCCAAAATTAGGGGTTGGGGGGCTAAACATAATTTTTATATGGCTATCTGATTTATCGGTGAAATTTCTGCAATACTAAACTTTGCAATCTCCTTTGCTTTGATAATTGCTCGCTTTCTCCAAAAAGACGGAAGCCAAGGAACTTGTTTGGCAATAGTCTTATTTAAGTCGGCAAAAGCAGATATCGTAAAGTTGATATTTTCTACTTTTGCATTAAATTCTTGAAAAATAGCCGGTTGGGAATCAACGGGATAGTTATAGTGGCTTAATAAAGCGTAGGGAAGCCAGTTATCTATAAAAAAAATTGGTAAAAATGCGATTACTATGCCGATGAGAAAATTCTTCCACAACTGTGGAATATTTTTGTAAATCAAAATTATCACCTATCATTCTTTTCCTGCTTTCCATTCAAACCAGCCGATGCTGTTCCCCATGACGGATAATTACCCATGATTGCTAAATATCCCGAAGGAATACCCCAGAAAACAAAACCTTTAATAGCTCGTGAAAAATTCTGAGTTTGGAAGCTGTCATAGGCATAAGCAGCATAACTACAGAAAATAACCGTACCAATCATTCGTAAAGTAAACGGATGAGTTTTTGGGAAAAAACAAGCAACTGCAATAATCACGAACAATGCAGCCATAGCGTAAAATCCAGCAGCACCCGTAGGTAAACCCTCTGGATCTAATGCAGTCATGAAGAAACCCACTGCACCAAGTAATGCAAATATTCCAATTGCTATACGCGAACCTTTACTCATGCGATACCATCCTAAAAACACCCGTATAACGAGTGATGATATCTAGAAATTTTTATAAACGTTAACCGAAATATTACGGTAAAATTCTTTTTTCGATTTTGTTTAGATGCGTAGGTTGGGTTAGACGCGCAAAGACATTTAATGATTAACGAATCAATTTGATTAGCGTCGTAACCCAACATTTCTATTGTTTTAGGACTTACGTAAAAGGGACGAATTTACGTTATTATTCGCTGCGCGAAATAATCTCCCCAGACGCTGAAATTTCTTCCCTACAATGCGTTCCGGTCGCAATGACAATTCAAGATGCGTAAGTCCTGTGTTTATTAAATAAGAAATAATTTTAAAAATTTGAATTGAATTATCTTAGATATCAAATGTTGGGTTACGACGCAATATAAGTTATGATGAATAATTTAATTTTGTCGTGCGTCTAACCCAACCTACAACTACGATTACAAATTCAATTATTTATCTAATCTCAATCTGCTGACTATCTACTTCTAAAATTACTTCATCATCATATTTCAAATCATCAATTTTAAAAGTAATAATCTCTAAAATATCCGCAGCTTGAAAATGCTCTGGTTTTGTATCTGGATGGGGATAATAAATCAATCCTTCTTTGACTTCACCGTTTGTGAGCAAAATTCTGCAATCAAAAAATGAAAAGTCTTCCGCTGGTTCGTTTTCCGCCCATTTGAGATTTTTAAAGGTGTATTTGGCTTGTTTAACAGAATATTGATGGGGAGAAATTGAAATATTCAAAGTTCCTGAAAAATACGGTTGTAAATCAAGTCCTAACTCACGAAAGAAAGGCTTTTGCATTTCAATTGTTCCGTTGGGGAAACGTATATCTCCACCTTTACCCGATGCGACACCGTAACCTTTTTTGATAATTCCTTTGACTTGTAAATAATTGATCATGATTAAGTATTAAAAATTTATTTGTTAGTAATTAAGATGTTCGCGGTTTCTACGTACCTTTACCCAATGTTCCGCGTCTTTAACTAAATCCTCAATCCATTCCCAAATAGATTTGTAGAATTCTTTAATTGTTTCATTATTCTCATCCTCATAATCATATACATAAACAAGAGAGTCTTCTTCCCCATTGGCTAGTATGAAATTTGGTTGATTATTGTATCTGGACAAAATGAAAAAAGCATTTTTGGGTAGATTGATAGGATTTTCTCCATCAATTATTCCTTCTTCTCTATCTTGAAGCACTCGTTCATTTAATTACAGAACTTCGTCAATGTAAAACTCAAACTCACTTTTGCTAATCAAAGTTCCAGATCGATGTCCAGCTAAAAGGAGAATTTGTTTGTATACATATGGAAGGGTTCCATATTTTGCCTCTATATTTTCAATTTCGGAAACTTTACATCCACGGAATCCATATTCATTGGTTAAGCTGCTACGCATATAGTTTGTATAGCATTAGCGAGCAAGATGCTCGCACTACAACCTTTTCAAATTCTTGCATTATTCAATTTAGCTGCACATCAGCTTACTACTCCGCTCGTCAACAACCTTGTTTTTAACTCATTAATACTAGAAATCATTGGTCAATCTTAGAATTTATCAAGTTATTTGCGATAACATGAAAATTGTATTTAACTCGTTTCATTGTTTCTCGTGCAACACCTAAAGCTTCATTTTTTAAAGATTGCTCGCTAATTTCACCCAGATTTTCAATTCTTGCCAAACTTGTTTGCATTCACCAGCTTTGTAACGTTTAAGTAATTCTTGTTTTGACACAATTTATTTTATCTCAACCACGGAGGTAATGAGTACGTTTATTTGTGTAGTCTAAGCTAAAAAACGAGTAGAAATACTCATGAACATTACGTTCAGCTAGAACATAAATTACGAGCAACAGTAAAAATAATGAACCGATTCGTGTTTCCTCGGTGGAAAAGTCGGCTACCACTACTTAGAACTGTTTCATCATGTCATCTAAATAATTTATAATTACTTAACAAATGGTATAGTCGCCATCAGCAGGAAGACATAAAATGTCTGTGATGGTATAGTCCCAGCCCGTGCTGACTTTTAGACCAACGCCGATTCCCCGAATCGTAATACTTAAGTGTAGTCACCGACCGTTCTAGCACCTAGTTATATAGTCAAATATGAAAGACCTCACTCGTTATCGAAATATCGGCATCTTCGCTCACGTTGATGCAGGAAAAACAACCACAACTGAAAGAATTCTCAAGCTTACTGGTAAGATCCACAAAATCGGTGAGGTTCATGAAGGTGCGGCGACAACGGACTTTATGGATCAGGAGCAGGAGCGCGGTATTACGATTCAATCCGCTGCTACAAGCTGCTTCTGGAACGAACATCAATTGAATATCATCGATACCCCTGGGCACGTTGATTTCACGATTGAGGTATATCGTTCTCTCAAGGTTCTGGACGGCGGAATCGGCGTATTTTGTGGCTCTGGTGGTGTGGAACCCCAGTCGGAAACCAACTGGCGCTATGCTAACGACTCGGAAGTTGCGCGTGTTATTTACGTTAACAAGCTCGACCGCATAGGAGCAGATTACTACCGCGTTATCAAACAGGTGGAAGATGTGCTTGCTGCTAAGCCGTTGGTTATGGTACTACCTATCGGTACCGAAAGTGAATTTTCTGGCGTTGTTGACTTGCTGACTCGTAAAGCATGGGTGTGGGATGATTCCGGCGACCCTATGAACTACGAGATTAAGGAAGTTCCGGAAAACATGAAGGATGATGTCGAAACTTGGCGCGAAAAGCTAGTTGAAATCGCTGTGGAACAAGACGATGCGTTGATGGAAAAATACCTTGAAGGTGAAGAGGTATCCGTAGATGAGTTGAAGCGCTGTATCCGCAAGGGCACCATTGACTTAGCATTCTTCCCTACTTACTGTGGTTCTTCCTTTAAAAACAAGGGCGTACAATTAGTACTCAATGCAGTTGTTGACTATTTGCCTAACCCCAAAGAAGTCAAGCCTCAGCCCGAAGTTGACCTTGAAGGTAACGAAACTGGCGAATTTGCCGAAGTTGACTCAGAAGCACCATTGCGGGCGCTAGCATTCAAAATCATGGACGATCGCTTCGGTGCTTTGACCTTTACTCGCATATATTCAGGTACCCTTTCAAAAGGTGATACCATCCTCAATACCTATACTGGTAAAACCGAGCGTGTCAGTCGTCTTGTAGAAATGCACGCCGATTCTCGCGAAGAAATCGATACAGCCCAAGCTGGAGATATTGTCGCGATTGTGGGTATGAAGAACGTCCAAACCGGACATACCTTGTGCGACCCCAAGGACCCCGCAACCCTAGAACCAATGGTGTTTCCAGACCCCGTAATCTCTATTGCGATAGCACCTGCGAAGAAAGGAAGCTCCGAGAAACTCGGTATGGCTTTGAGCAAGATGGTTCAAGAAGATCCTTCCTTCCAGGTTGAAACCGACAAAGACAGCGGTGAAATGATTATCAAAGGGATGGGAGAACTGCACCTGGATATTAAAGTTGATATCCTCAAGCGGACTCACGGCGTTGAAGTGGAAGTTGGTAAGCCCCAAGTAGCATACCGCGAATCTATTACTAAGCGCATCGAAGACACCTACATCCATAAAAAGCAATCCGGTGGTTCCGGTCAATTCGGTAAGATTGAATATATTATCGAACCTGGCGAACCCGGTACTGGCTTCGAGTTCCAGTCCAAAGTAACTGGTGGTAACGTACCCAGAGAATTTTGGCCCGCAGTTCAAAAGGGTTTTGAAAGCAGTATTGACAAAGGTGTTTTAGCTGGATTCCCCTTGGTAGACGTGAAAATTACCTTAACTGACGGTGCTTATCACCCAGTTGACTCCAGCGCGATCGCGTTTGAGATTGCAGCGAAATCCGGTTATCGTCAAACTTTACCAAAAGCCGGTCCTCAGTTGCTTGAGCCAGTTATGAACGTAGACGTATTTACACCTGACGACCACGTTGGTGATGTAATTGGCGACTTAAACCGTCGTCGTGGCATGATTAAATCCCAAGATCCAGGTGCTACAGGGGTTCGCATCAAGTCAGAAGTTCCTCTAAGCGAAATGTTTGGTTACATCGGCGATTTACGTACCATGACTTCCGGTCGCGGTCAGTTCTCAATGGAATTTGACCACTACGCACCATGTCCTAGAAATGTCGCTGATGAAGTTATTAAGGAAGTGAAAGAACGCGATGCTGCTGCTAAGAAGTAAATTGTCAAAGTGATTTGATTTTTTACTTTCAGTTTTTAATTAAAAATTCCCGACTGACTCTTCGTCAGTCGGGAGTTTTTTTGTTTGGTAATTGGTAATAGTTAGAAATAAGATTTACTTAAAACTAAAGAACCTTTGATTATATTTGTATTTATTAAAGCTTATGATATTATTGCTTCTTGTTTATCCAGCTTGCATAGCATCAACTTTCTTATTCAAACGTTCAACTTCTTCCTGTAACTCCATAACTATAGTATGAAGGTCTTTCTCGGTCTTCAACTGTGCTTGATATTCTTCTTCACGCTTTTCGATTGTAACGAGCAATTTTTTTGCGGCTTCTCTTATTAATACCGCATCTAATTCTCCCGGCTTGCAAATATATTGAGTGACTTTTTTCTGTCTATGATTTCTTTCTAGGTAGATGTATTTGTTACCTCTGGTGTTATACACTCTACAACGAAAAACTTTTTCTTTATAGCTGACTCGGAAAGATAATACATCAGGTAGTGGAGTATATACCGTAACATCCTCCAATACTATTCCAGGGTCTTTTGCTTTATACATACCAAAATCCGTTCTTCTCCTACACGATATTTTAGCACTACACAACCGGCTCGCAGTTAAAAAAATATTGAAAAACTACTTGACACTGTACCTTTTTACCTACTAGTGTGAATTTTGTAGCCAAAAAAGGATAAAATAAAAAACAGACGCAATTCCGGCAAGAATTACCACGTCTGTTTCTGTTAAATCATCTCAACCAATCGAGATTCAAAACGCCGAACTTTTTTCTTTCAATCAAAAATTCAAAATGTTGAACTTTTTTCAATCCAGATTCAAAACGTTGAACTTTTTTCAATCGAGATTCAAAATGTTGTATTTAAGTATAGTACAACCGAACGTCCCTTGTCTACTCCAGCGAAGCTGTAAAGCTGATAGTGAGCTGCTTTTCGTGCAAAACCGAGAAAGGCAAAGCGATATTTCAACTAAAGAAAGAATAATAGATTCCCCTGAAACTGTTATAAACCAAGGACTTTGGCGAGATTTCCGCTTGGAGGGAAGCTTTCCACCGAGGTACATCTAACGAATTTTAGATATCAACTTCCGTTAATCAGCAAGAAAAATTTTCAATTACTTGTCCGCTTCATTATGTTCAGGGGAATCTACAAATGGTCATTGCTGCATCACTACAAACTTCAAACTGTGCCCAAAATTTAGGTAAAGCAACTCAAAATATTCTGCACAATGCTTTCTACATCGCAAAGCAGAAACTAGAATTATCTCGCAAAGCATATAAACAACTAATTAAAGAATGGGGATGGCAGAAGGAAGATAAAAAGTATCTCAAGTTAGCTCGAACCTTTGAGAAATTCTCTCCTTCGGATTTAGCCGAAATTGAACCCAATACTTTATTTATGCTATCCAATCAGAGCAAGAAATATGCTCCTGTAATTGAGCAAATTCTCGATATCGGCTACATTACTCAAGAAAAAGTACGGGAATTAATCAATCAGCAGCGCAAACCCAAGCCAATCAAGCCAGAAAAATCATCAATTTGGCGACGCACTAAAAACGGTGGAAGATATTGTCAGGTTCCCCCAATTCATGACGAGACGACGGGGGTTGCTCTGCAACAAATGATGGATGAAGAAGGATTAACTGCTCAAGAAATAGTTGCAGAAGCACTGGCGTTGCGACAAGGGATCAAAGAAGGGCGCTTAAATGTTGAATCTCAGAATCAAGCAACAGAGGATATTGAAGTAACAATTTCGGAAGTTGTAGAAAGCGATGAATTCTTAGATAATCAAAGTCAAGAGGTTGTATATGAAGATATTTTCGATTCGGAGCTATGTTTTGAAATAGATAATTCGGAAACACAGGAAAATTATGCTGTTTTTTCAGACGACATCATTTTTAATCCAACGACAAATCAAGAGACAGTAGAATTTTTGAGCAAGCAATTATTTGTCGCTGTAGAAAATCTTAACAATTTTGGTAGAGCACAAGTTAAGGAAGCCGAATTAGTAACATCGATTATTAATTTCTGTACCTCTCAACCTGTTTCCGAGCAATGGAATACTTTGGCTGAAATTACTTGTAGGAATAGTAAAGCTTTAATGGTATTGAAGGGATATTCGGGGGAAGAGCATTCAGAATGGTTTTTTGATTTGCCTCAATTACTTGCAGATGCAGCCTTGGATAATCCCGAAGAATTAGAGTGGGTAGATAAAAAATTGCGTTCTGAAGCGCTGTTATTAATTGCGGCTCGATAGTTTATTGTTTTCAATTATGAGGATGAGTTGCTAAGGTTATTATGCGGGATTCTTGAATAATATTTGAGAATATTCTTCGTTAAATCGCAGTTTATGAATAAATCCATCAATGAAACAAAAGTAATTCTAATCGGTGGCTCGTCTCATGCTGGGAAATCAACTCTTGCTCAATATTTAGCTGCAAAACTTAATTGGAATTATTGTTCTACAGATAAACTAGCTCGTCATCCCGGAAAACCTTGGATACAAGCAAACAAAAAGACTATCCCAGAACACGTAGCAGAACATTATCGGACTCTTTCTACCGAAGCTCTTTTTTTAGGTGTATTATCGCATTATGAGAAAAATGTTTTCCCGCAAGTAGAAGATATTGTTTGTTCTCAGGAACATCTTATTATAGAAGGCTCGGCGTTATATCCGGGATTGGTAAAAAATTTAGTTAATGAAAATAGTGTCAAAGCGATTTGGCTGACAGCTAGCGACGAACTTTTTCAAAGCCGAATTTATAGCGAAAGTAATTTTGATCGTGTAAGTGAAGATGAAAAGTACCTAATTCAAAAGTTTATCAATCGTACTCTTTTGTACAATAAACGCATGATGGAATCAGTTGAGCATCTGGGATTTATATCTATTGATGTGGAATCTATTACAAATGCAGAAGAACTTTTATATTTCTCGTTACAAGGTTCTACCTTGTAATGCATTTTATGAAGGCTCTGCCTCCCATGATATAAAAAGGCAGAGCCTTTAGATATGCGTTTCCAGGCTGAGCCTAGAAACGAGTTGAATTTCAATTTTTCACTCGGTAATTAACCAATACAACACCATTTTCATAAATCTTACTATCGGTAAGTTCTAAAAAAGTCGGTTTAATAACTTCGCCAAAAAGCGGAATTCCCGAACCCATAACAAATGGATTCACTTTCAAAACGATTTCGTCAATCAAATTTTCAGTAAACAATTTTGTAGCTAAATTCGCACCACCACAAAGATAAATATCTTTTCCCGCTTCATTTTTTAAACTTTTTACCAATTCAATTCCATTCTCCGAAACAAATTCTACTTTCTCATCCGGACTTTGTTTCATCGAACGTGAAAAAACATAACTTTTCATCATCGGATAAGGATTAGTTTTACCTTCTTTTAATCCCACTTCATAAGTTTTACGTCCCATCAAAACGATATCAAACAATTTAAAAGACTCGATATAATCATTTACGACTTCACCTTTAAAAACAAAATCGTTAAATGAACCATCTTTTCTAGCAATAAACCCATCAATACTGGAAGCAACGTAATATTTAAGTTTTCGCATATTGATATTTAATTAATCTGGAAAAGCTAAACCACTTCTGGGGTCGCGGATATACAATCCTAAAGTAAGACTTCTTATAACTTCATCCCATACGGGTGTTAATTGTTCTGCTTGATCTGCCCAAAACTCATATGTAATTAAACACTGAATATTTGAACCTATAGCAATACAAGTGCGTGAAAAAGCTTCTCGTGGTTCTTCCTGAGTGTCGATAAATTTCATCTCAATCCAGACTATTCTGGCAGTTTGACGTTTTACTGTTACAATTTCACCGACTTCAAAAGGATTGCGACTGTCATCTTCAATTATCTGTCTTAAAGTACGCTTTATCGGAAATAAACTCCAGTCTCTATCAGGTAAATGATTGTAAGATACCTCCAAACCGCAATCATCATCTGGTGGTTTTTTATCGCAGAATCTAAACGAATTCTCTTTCGGTTCAAAATGCCAATCGTGAGGGACATTGAAACGAACAGCCCCCCTACCCGCCACAAATATCTTATGCTCCGGTGGAGATTCCCAATGATGATCGGGTTTTAGTTCAAGCGTTTCCTTAATCCACTTCAGATTGCTTTTCTTACGCTTTGCCATAATTTAATCTGCTGGCTGATTTTGCACTCGTCCACTTTGACAATAGTACCAAATTCCCAAAATTTAGGTAAACTAATCGCTCTGCTGCTTTAGCATAAATATAGACTTGCACGGGAAGACAGCGATTATGCCTTATAGTCAGTTTACAAATATTAGTAAAGCTAAAGAAGCTTTCGGGTTAAAAACAAGAGAAGGCGGGAGATTTATTCTTCCTACAGAACCTATTGAACCATCAGCGACACTAACAGCTTACCTTGAAGAAAGTCTTCCCCTCGCTGCTTCCGCAAGTGAGACCACTCGGCGGTGTCAGTTTCTGTCCCGTCGAAGTGGTGAACCCGGAGGGTGAGAAAGCACGCTCGGAAGGGATTATTTTCCCGGTATTATTAGAAGTTCGACGGATATTAAATCGAGAAATTAGTTTGTTTTCGGGAGAAGATTTCACTATTGATGAATCGATTGGATTAAATGGAAAATGCGATTTCCTTTTAAGTCGTTCCCCGGAGGTGCTTGAAATTGAAGCTCCAGCAATTGTAATTGTAGAAGCCAAAAAAGCCGACTTAAGAATCGGATTTGGACAATGTATGGCAGAAATGGTTGCAGCACAAAGATTTAACGCTGCAAAAAATCGTCCTGTTTCCGTAATCTATGGTTCGATTACCAGCGGTACTCAATGGCGATTTTTAAAGTTAGAAGAAAATATTGTGAGACCACTCGGCGGTGTCAGTTTCTGTCCCGTCGAAGTGGCGAACCCGGAGGGGTCACCATTGATTTGATGGATTATCCTCTACCACCAGTAAATGAAATTTTGGGAATTCTGGTTTGGATGGTTGAAAATGGTTAGTTTGTTAATTGGATTTACAGCCCTTTGCAGCTAAATGAGGTACAAAGCTATATTCAGAAAGTCTTGTGGGATGGGCATCCCTGCCCGTCAGAATGTACTTCACCAAAACTAAATATGCTGTAATTCACCAGATAGCGCCATCCCCTATATCGCCTTGGAATCAATTCCCAGGCTAACAAGCAAAGTCGTCTTAAGACGACTAGGTATGGTTTTTAGTGCATTTTAACTACTTTGTATATGTGCCTTGGAATTCCCAACCGAGGTGGTTTTAAAAGCTAACTGAGAATGGTGCAAGTTATCAGGATTTCGAGGATGGTGCAAAATGTTTATTTCTACACAGCTCTATTTTTAACCAAAATCTAAGAAAATAAGAATCAAATACTTACGGTCAATATTATGACTTTAAAACGTCGGCATTTCTTATACTTACTTGGAATTGGTGCGAGTACATTTGCGTTAGAGAGTTGTGCGTTAGCAGATAACTCCAAAATTGCTCAAAGTGGTTCTGGTGATATCAAATTACCTCCTTTGCCTTACGATTACAATGCTTTGGAACCCCACATAGATGCCAAAACGATGAAGTTTCATCATGACAAGCACCATGCTGGTTACGTGAAAAACTTAAATGCAGCTTTAGGAAAGTATCCACAACTCAAACAACAAAGTGTGGAAGAATTATTGGGGAATCTTGATAGCGTACCCGAAGACATTCGTACTACTGTAAAAAATAATGGCGGTGGGCACGTAAACCACTCGATGTTTTGGGAAATTATGAAATCCAATGGTGGAGGGGAACCCAACGGTGCGATCGCAAATGCTATCAAGGATAATTTTGGCAGTTTCAATGACTTAAAAAATCAATTTAACGAAGCTGGAGGAAAGCGTTTTGGTAGTGGTTGGGCTTGGTTGGTATTTAATAAAGATGGCAAATTAGAAGTTATGAGTACCGCTAACCAAGATAGTCCTTTTAGCGAAGGCAAATATCCTATCATGGGTAACGACGTTTGGGAGCATGCATACTATCTTAATTACCAAAACCGTCGTAAGGATTATTTAGACGCTTGGTGGAATACGATTAATTGGGATGAGGTTAATACAAGGTTTGAAGCAGCGAAGAAATTCGTTTGAGCTTAAATAAAAATTTATAAACCCGGTTTTTTGAAAAACCGGGTTTACTGATGTATTGTCAATTAAAAAGGAACTTGCTCGTTGATTGAATAATTATTGTCCAAGGAATTATCCTTTTAGTATTTTTTTCATTGTTAAAGAATTATCGGATTTACTAACAACTTCAAAGCCTAAATGGTGATAAAGCTGCAATGCTGGATTATCTGAAGATACACTTAAAGAAATTGCTGGATATAAATCTCTTACTCTTTTCAATAAATCTAAAATTAACTTTGTCCCAATACCTTGGTTACGATATTCTGGTAAAACAGCAATTGAGAGTTCGGGTGTTTTATCATTAATATATCCATAACCAGGATTATTAATATTAAGCAAGCGAATCCATGTAGCTCCGATAGCAGTTTGATTAGACTCTAACACTGCAATCAAACCAATATCTGAAGTTTGCCAATTTTGAACATATTTTGCAAATTCTGGTTGATAAATTATCTTTTTTGGTAAAGGTGTAGTTCCTGGTGGAATATAAATAGCTTGATATAACATTTCCCATAAAAAAGGCTCATCGCTAGGTTCAAGCGGACGAATAAGATAGGACATCATAATCTAAATACAGATTTTATTAATAATTGCAACGCATTTTTAGATTTCTATAACAACCGTAAAATTTCCAGACAGCGACGAGTAATTTTAATGCGAGCAGGAGCAAATTTAATATCTGGCATATCAATATTAGTAGCGAAATAATATATTTTATTATTCTGCTCTAAATATCCAACAAACCAACCTGTTTTATCTACCCAACCAGTCTTTGCTCGCAAGGTATAATCGGGTGTCTTCTCGACAATCATAATGTCTTTGAGCAAATTCAAATTGCGCTTTGAGAAAGGTAATTTACCGCTCTGAAACCTTTTTAAAAACTCAATTTGTTGTTTGGGTGTAATTCGTAAATCCCCTTCTAACCAAAAATTATCAATATTTTCAGGTTTACCAATTTGTTGATTGCCATAACTTGTTTGACTAATAAAATGTTGCATCCGCTCGCTGCCAATTTTACGAGCTAAAACTTGATAAAACCAAACCGTTGAATTTTTAAAAGCTTGCCGAAGGTTCGTATCTTGATTCCATATGTCAAAATCCCGTTGGATACCATCCCAAGTTAGAACAGATACGTCATCTTGAATAACTCCAGTTTCCAAAGCTATTAATGTATTTAAAATCTTAAATGTGGAAGCAGGTAAAAAAGCTTGAGAATTACGAGGAGAATTATGTTCGTAAACTTTATTTTTACTTGCATCGTAAATTAGAATCGAACCATTAACACCAAAATCTTGAAAAACACGCCCAAAGTCAACTCTATTTGCTGAAATATTAAAATTTAACTCTTCTAATTTAAAATTCTCTTTAACTTCTTCCTCAGCGTCCCCTTCGCGTCTCTGCGGTTTAATATTAATTGATACGCTTCCGATTTTACCGAAACAGTAACCACAGGAAAAATAGTTAATACAGCAAAACTAATCCCACAAAATTTCTGGGATAATTGAGAAAATAAAATCATAATAGCCCATTCCGTGATTGTTAGTAAATATCAAATCAAAGCACAAAATTAAAGCTTTTACAAGTTATTTTCAAACAATTCTATAACATGATTCCAAGCATCAATAGCAGCTTCTCTATTTACACTTGGATTTTGTGCTAAAAATGGATACTTATCTACAAAAAAACCGGCAAAAAATCCATGTCCTGCATCGTATCTAAATACCCGATGATTAATATTATATTTCTTTAACTCTTCTTCTATTTTTTTATTATCTTCCTGGGAAACTAAGGAATCTTTAGTACCGAAAAACGTATAAATAGTACCTTGAATTTCAGAAGTACGATTTAATGTTGGAACTTCTTCACCATAACTAGGATTAGTAATTCCACCACCATAAAACGAAGCTGTTGCTTTGATATCTGGTAATGTTGCAGCCATATAAGCAATATGCCCGCCAAAACAGAAACCAATACAGCTAATGGAATCAGCTTTTACATTAGGTAAAGTTTTCAGATAAGCAATTGTAGCTTGAATATCGCTGAATATTTCTTGATACTTTACTTGTTGATAATATTCCAAACCCAAACGATATGCTTCTGGACTATACCCAATATCTTCCGCGCTAAATCCAAATTCAAAACCAGGAGCAATGCGTTGATACATTGCCGGTGCAATTGCTATATATCCTTGTTGAGCTATTAATTCAGTAATATCTCGAATATTTCTATTAACGCCAAAAATTTCTTGAAAAACGATAACAGCACCTTTCTTCTTATTACCTTCTGGTTGAGCTAAATAAGCATCGATTAATAAATCATTATTAGGAATTTGAACGTTGGTAGAATTAATATTAATCATAGGGCTTTTTCCCTTTAAAAAACTTGATAAAACTGATTTTCACTTAAATAATTAGGTTGCCTAACAATATAAAATTAGACAACCCAATCATGAAAATACTATAACAAATTTACTGCAAAGCTTTTGATAAAATACCCGCTACATCCGCTCCACCTTTCTGCTGCACAAAACTGAGAATTATAGGGAAGAATTTAGTTACCATATTGCCATCCATTCCCAACTTAGAGAAACCACCAGCCAAACTCATTAAATTTCCTAAAGCAGCACCTTGACCACCACCCATCATACCAGCAGCCATGCCACCTAAAGCACCCATCATTCCACCGCCGCCGGATTCTTCGGTAGGTGCAGAACCTAAAAGCACATCAGAACCGGGAATAGCTGATGCAACTTTTGCAAATTCCCCACCACCAAGTTTATCCTGAGCAAGCTTCAAGATTAAACCAGCCCCACCTTTTGCTTGATCTTCCCCTACGCCAAGATTGCTTACTAATTGTTGAACGAGTTCCATAATTTAACTCCTGTTTAAAATTAACGATTTACTATTTTTAGTATTCCGCATTACACGAGTTCATTTACCCATCGATTGTACCTGCCGTCAAGGTATGAGAAATAGTTATATGTGATGTGTTGTGATGTGGTGCATTCAGCCGAAATTCTGGGGCGATCGCGCTGTATTGATCTTAATAAATTATCATAAATAAAAGTCAACTGTAGGTTGGGTTAGGCGCATTTTTAACTTTGATATTGAATGAAAAATCTTGAATTACGCCGTAACCCAACAGTTAATTGTGTTGCGAATATTTCTAATCTCTATAAACCTTCTCCATCCTCAATTTCTCAACCTCCAACTTCAATCTTTGATTTTCTTCTTTAATCACCTCTACTTCATTCCTTTTACTCAAAGCCGTATCAATAGCTAACTTCCGCATATCCAAGGAAAACCAACGCTGATAAGTTTGAGTATGCACCTGTACGCTGTGACCCCAAATTATCTGCTGCTGCTTTGATGGGAATTCCTAATATATGCGCTCGAATTGCCCAAGCATGACGTAAGTCATAGGGTTTAAAGTCTAATCCAATTTTACGAAACCACCAGCTAACTCGTTGCGTTAATGCGGTTATCTGTGCATGATTTTTTTGATCTTTTTTATCGATTGCATCTACCAGCATTTCTAAATATTTGGGATTTCTTAAATTAAAGTCTGCAATCCATTGTTTATATAAAGGTAGTGCTTCTCTTTCCCCCGTTTTGCAATCTCTATCTACCTTCCAGGTCATATCTGCATTATCTTCGCTTAACCACCACTCAACGTTGGGGTTGATAAACAATTCTCGCGGACGCAAACCGTACACCGCAAGCATCCCATATATCCAGCGCCATAGTTGCCAGCTATCTTTAACATTTTGATTAACTTGTTTGCCTCTAATGTTAAGGTAATCTGCAAATTTGATAAATCCTGTAGATATTTCTGCATCGGTGGGTATCTTACGAGAATTATGTTCCGGCATTTTGGAATATTTTGATAAATCAATCTCGATTTTGAACGTTGTGCAAAATGCTGATATTGCTCTGGCTGCATTGTATCTCGCCCATTCTTTATCGATTTTTTCAATTGCACCGATCAGATTTTCGGCGATCGCCAAATCTTGAGAATTAGTATATCGTTTGGTTCGAGTAAAATAATAGTAAAAAGTATGTTCGCTTTTAGTAGTGCGTTGATGGGTTTGAAAATATTCTAATTCAAATTTATCCAATAATTCACCTATAGTTTTAAAGTCTTTATTTCTTGCTTCTCTTCCTAGATATTTATCATTCCATACAAAAGTTTTACGAGCAATTAATTTACCTAACTCGTATGCTTCCTCCTCAGCAGTTTTTAAACCATCTAAATTAGCCGGAAGATTTAAACTAATATTGTATTGCTTTTTACTCGTTCCTTTTTTATCTATATCTCCTGGTTTACTTGGTAAAGTAGCACGCAATTGTAAACTGCCGTTAGATTCTCTAATAGTAACTTTTGTCTTGGCTAATTTGAAACGCTGGTTTACTTTTTCTAATTCTAATAAGAGTTTTTCTTTCATATGTAATTTTTACGGTTATAGAACTAGTTTGTAGTAAAGACTTTAGTATTCATAGGGTTAAAGCCCTTACTACGAACAAAAAATCTCAATCCTAGAAATGCATCGTTTTATTTAGGCTAAAGCAAATCGTAAAATAAATATGTAACAAAAGAACAATGTTTAATGCTTACATTGTTCTTAAAAAACATGAAAATACTTATTTTTAAAAAATAATAAAAAGGATTACTCCGGTCCTTATCACGGTTATGATGGCTTCGCTATCTTCGCTCGTGACATGGATCTAGCAATCAACAATCCTTCCTGGAAATTGATTGGAACTCCTTGGAAGAAAGAAGAAGCTGCTGCTACTAATCAAGCTGCTAAAGCTTCTGTTTAGGGATTAAAGAAATAGGACGGGGGAACATCCCCCTATTTCTTATCTCCCAATCAAACCACTAACTTTTATTTATAAACGACGATTATACTCGTCAAACTTGGAGAACACATAATGCCACAGAATCCAGATAAAATTCAAGATCACGTAGAGCTATTTCACCAGCCTGAATACCAAGAGCTTTTCGAGGGCAAGAAGAAGTTTGAAGGTGGACACGACCCCCGAAGAAGTTAAGAAAATTGCAGAATGGACTAAATCTTGGGAATATCGCGAAAAGAACTTCAGCCGTGAAGCTTTGACCGTAAACCCTGCTAAAGCTTGTCAGCCTTTAGGAGCAATCTATGCTGCTGCTGGCTTTGAAGGTACATTACCTTTCGTCCAAGGCAATAAATTTCTAATCTTGAAACACTTATAATCAGAAAAGTTTCAATCTTTTCAAGATAGCAGTTGCTTTAATCTTGCTTCTTAACTAACTATTCTTTTAATCCAAAAATCGATAAAAGTACTAATTGTAATATATAAATCAAGCTTTATTAAGTTGCTTATAATTTGCTTAATTAAAATTGTAAATATTACAAACAAACATAATCTTTATCATGTTCGTTGAGAACAACTATGGATGTATATATAAATATTGAAGCTAAATTTAGGCTAATAATAAAAAAACAGGTCGAATAACCTGTTAATAACTACAAATATTACGCTTAGGTTAATTCATCTGTATAGTTAAACGTAATTTAGTTAATTCCAATTCTAATTCCAGGTTTCTTTTACGTAAAGCTGCTATTTCATCTTTCAATTTATCAATCCGATCAATTTCTTCAAAGGTTTGATTAAATGCTGTACGTCTATTTTCTAAGCTAAACCATCGCTGATAAGTCTTAGTATGCTCTTCCACTGTATGACCTAAATTATCAGCAGCAGCTTTAATCGGGACTCCTTGTAATTGTGCCCTAATAGCGCAAGCATGGCGTAAATCGTAAGGTACAAAGGGTATTTTTGTTGATGAGAAATATTTAGATATAACGCTAACTTTATCAGTGAGTTGTCTCTCCGAATTCCAAATAGAAAATGATTTTAATGCATCTATACCTTCAAAATCATTTTTTAAATTTAAAAGTTGAATCCACTCGGGTACGAAAGGAAAAACTTCTCTGTATCCAGTTTTATTTGATTCATGTACTTTAAAAGTATTGTAATTATTCTCGGATGACATTAACCAGTTTAAATCTGGATGATTAATTATTTCTCTAGGGCGTAAACCGTAAATAGCTAATAGTTTATAGATAAACTTCATAGCTCTGTTTTTAGGAATAGTCTTACTACCATATCTAGATATTGTTTTTATTCTTTCATCAAACAATGAGATTGATTTAGCTATCAGACTGTCGCTAGGTATATCTCTGTGTTTTGGCTTTTGCTTTAATTTTAAATTATTAAAACTAGCTTCAATTTGTAATTCCTGGCAAATATAATCAACAGCCCTAATTGTTTTATTCCGGGTATATGGTTCTTGTATAGATAATATTCTTTGCTTTAAAGTATCAGCGTTTATCATTTCATCACCCATCAAAGCTTTATGAAATGAGTATCTTAAACTATGGAAAGTATGTTCGCTTTTTAAAGTTTTCTTTCTCTTGCTAAAGTATCTATCTTCTAATTGATTGTAAAATTCGTCATAAGTAATATTTTTATTTTTTAAAGCTTGTTGCCCTAAATATTTATCAGTCCACTGAAAAATGTGACGAGCGATTAACTTACCTAACTCACAAGCTTCTTCTTCAGCCGTCTTTAGCCCGTCAAAACTAGCTGGTATCCCCAGACTTATTTTATATTGCTTCTTGTCTTTAGCTTGCTTGTGAGTATCACCAGGTTTGAGTGGAAGTGTGGCGAGTAATTGTATTGCTCCTCCTGTAGCAGTCAAAGTAACCTTACACTTGCTAGCTTTTAGTCTTTGATTAACTTCGATCAATTCCTCTTCAAATTTCATATCAAAATGTTTTTTTGTCATGTCTGAGATATTCTTCATACCTCTATAGGTTCCATCAGAAGTGCTAGGAACTTCAAAGTCGCTAAAAACCTTGTCCTGTATGTCTTTCATAAATTTGCTTAAATATTGCTTAAAAATTGGAATGTTCTACTTGAACTAACATTATTTGAAATAAGTTTATAGCAAACATTATAGACTTTTTAATGCTTTAAACAAACCATAGTTCCAAGGCAGTCAAGGTTGTGTGGCTTACTTCCGATTCAATTTAATAATCTTTGAAATATTTAAAAATAAAACGTTGAGAAATCATATTTTGTTTCTCACTACTATTTCACTATAATTACTAGCTAGATAGACCTAATCTTCAATAGAAACAACAAACTTACTTGCAATTATTACACTATTTTTCACCTAACTATTAAATTTAACAAAATCATTGAAAATAGGAAGTATAATTAAAATTGTCTTTAAGTGAATTCAAAGAATAAATTAGTAGATTATAAATTATAGCAAGCAGTTTTTATGACCATCGAAAAAACAAAAAGTAGGCATTCTCAGCCTACTTTAAAAAAGGGTGTTAAGTTTGATAGCAAATAATCACATCATCTGAGAAAATTTAAATCTAGCTAATTCAGTTTCTAATTCAGCTATACGCTTTTTAAGACCTGTATTTTCCACTTCAAGTTCATTAAGTCTAGACATCTGATTAAAAGTTTGATTAAAAGCTTTTCTTCTATTCTCCAAACCGAACCATCTTTGATAAACTTTAGTATGCATCTCTACAGAATGACCTAAGTTATCGGCTGCGGCTTTAATAGGTACTCCTTGCAGGTGTGCCCGAATAGCACAAGCGTGACGTAAATCATATGGAGAAAAAGAGATTCCGCAACTTTTAAAGCTACCTGCTATCTTATTTACTTTGCTAGATAATTCAATTGCAGTTCCCTTGCTAAAAGAATACTCTTTTAACATATGTAATCCTTTTTGATTTTTTACATCAAAAAGTTCAATCCATTCAGGTACAAACGGAAAAACTTCCCTGTATCCAGTTTTATTTGATTCATGTACTTTAAAAGTATTGTGTTCGTTTTCGGGAGATACAAGCCAATCCAGATCGGGATTATTCATCACTTCTCTAGGACGTAAACCATAAACAGCTAACAATGCATAAACTGTTTTATACTTCAACCAATTATTTTCATATTTTTTTTGACCTTTGACTTTTTCATTAAAATGTTTTTCAAAAAAAAGTATTCCTGTTTCAATCTCTTTATCGGTAGGTATCAATCTTTGTTGAGGTTTTGTTTTAGGTATCAAGTCTGATAAATTAGCTTTAATCCCTAATGAGTTAAGAATTATCTTACCCATAGTAACCATTGTCCTTTTGGATGCATCATATGGTACTTTCTTAATTTTATCCCTAACTGAAAACTCTGTAATTACTTCACTCCCAGAAAAAACTGCTCTGTATCTTCTTTTGTAGCTAAGTAAAGTTCCTTCACTTTTGATAGTTCTTTTTCTCTCCGAAAAATATCTTTCCTCAAACTGTTCGTAAAACTCATCAAATGTTATGGTCTTTTTCTTCTTCGCTTGAACTCCTAAATATTTATCATTCCAAATAAAAGTTTTACGAGCGATTAACTTTCCTAATTCCTGTGCTTCTTCTTCAGCAGTTTTTAAGCCATCGAAATTAGCTGGAATACCTAACGATATAGTGTACTGCTTTTTATCTTGACCTTTTGAATCAGTGTCACCGAGTTTCAATGGGAGAGTAGCCCGTAACTGAATAGTTCCACTCCTAGATTCTATGCTTACTTTTGTTTTACCAGCTTTCAATCGTTTATTAATTTCTGTTATTTCTTGCCCGAACTTGGCTTGTACGTGTTTACGAGTTTCACTCACGTGTCTTTTGAGTCCTAAATAACTACCGTCGGTAGTTGCTGGAGGTTCAAAGTCTTCAAAAACCTTTCCCTGTATATCTGCCATGTTTACACTAGATGTACACTAAAATATTTTCAGTTCGCTACAAACAAGTAAACAAACTTTCATTTGATCTCTGTAAACATTTTAGGTTTAATTAGACTTCTTACTCAAGTGGAATACTTCCGTTCCCACTTAACCCGTCACTTCAAAGAGCCTTTCTCTGCTGTTTCTTCTTCAATGACTGAAGATGCTGCGGTATTCGGTGGTTTGAAGAATATGATTGATGGTTTGACTAATGCTTACGAGCTTTACAAGCCTAAAATGATTGCCGTTTCCACTACCTGTATGGCTGAGGTAATTGGAGATGACTTGGGTTCATTTATCGGTAATACTAAAAATGAAGGTGGTATTCCTGAAGATTTACCCGTACCTTTCGCTCACACTCCTAGCTTCGTAGGTTCTCATATTACCGGCTACGATAATATGATGAAGGGTATTCTTCAAAACCTGACTCAAGGTAAGAAGAAAGATAAAACCAATGGCAAAATCAATATCATTCCTGGTTTTGATACCTACGTTGGCAACTTGCGCGAAGTTAAGCGTATTGCTAAGTTAATGGATATTGACTACACCTTGTTGGCTGACAACTCCGATTACGTTGATGCACCCAACGATGGTAAGTTCAATATGTACCCCAAAGGTACAAAATTGGAAGATGCTGCTGATTCTTGCAATGCTGAAGCTACACTTTGCTTGCAAGCACATTCTACTCCTAAGACTCGCGAGTTAATAGAGAAAGAGTGGAAGCAACCCACTTCAGTTATTCGCCCTTGGGGTATTCGCGGAACTGATGAGTTCTTAATGAAACTCAGCGAATTGACTGGTAAGCCCATTCCTCAAGAGTTAGAAGAAGAGCGCGGCCGTGCAGTTGACGCTATGACTGACTCTCACGCTTGGTTACACGGAAAGAAATTTGCTATCTTCGGCGACCCCGATTTAGTATATGGTATGACCAGCTTCTTAATGGAATTAGGTGCAGAACCCGTTCACGTTTTGGTTCACAACTCCAACGAGAAGTTCAAAACCGAAATCGAAGAGTTATGCTCTAGCAACGAATACGGTAAAGGTGCAACCTTCTGGCCTGGTAAAGACTTGTGGCATATGCGTTCTTTACTATTCACCGAGCCTGTAGACTTCATGATCGGTAACTCCTACGGTAAGTACTTGGAGCGCGATACCAAGACTCCTTTAATCAGAGTTGGTTATCCTATCATGGATCGTCACAATCTACACCGTTACTCTACCATTGGTTATGAAGGTACAATCAACCTAATTACCTGGGTTGTAAACGCTATCTTTGAAGAAATCGATCGTAGCACCAACATTCCTTCTAAGACAGATATTTCCTTCGACTTAATTCGTTAGAAATTAAGTTAACCCACGAATGTCGCTTGCCTTTTGAGAAAAAGGTAATGGTAATTAAGGATGAGGTATAAAGGCTCAAGTATGAAATAGTTGTATTTTTCATCCTTCATCCTTTATACTTCTGACTTCCTTTTTTACCTTTTCCTTTTTTCAAAGGGCATTGGGCATTGGGCATTGGGCATTGGGAATTGGGCATTGGGAAAATACAAATATTAGTATAATCAGCTATTTAAGTATATTTTAGTTATTTTGAATTTATATAAAATTGATCGTACCAAAATATAGGATTATGTTTTATAAAATCATCTGAATTCAAATTAAAGCAGACTTTTTCAAATAAATAATTCATACTTTACTATTAGGCTTAAAAATGAAAATCACTCAAAGCAAAATCAACGAACTGCTAACCGAACCAGGGTGCGAACACAATCACGAAAAAAATGGAGAGAAGAAAAATAAAGCCTGCAAGCAACAAGCACAACCTGGAGCAGCCCAAGGAGGTTGTTCTTTTGATGGAGCAATGATTGCTCTGGTTCCAATTACCGATGCTGCTCATTTGGTACACGGACCTATTGCTTGTGCTGGTAATTCTTGGGGTAGTCGCGGTAGCCTTTCTTCTGGCCCAATGCTTTACAAAACAGGCTTTACTACCGACTTGAACGAAAATGATGTTATCTTCGGTAGCGAGAAAAAGCTTTACAAGGCTATCCAACACGTACAACAGAATCATAATCCCGAAGCTATATTTGTTTATTCCACTTGTGTCACAGCTTTAACGGGTGAAGATATAGATGCAGTTTGCAAAGCTGCTGCAAAAAAAGTTGGTATTCCTGTTATTCCTGTCAACGCACCAGGTTTTATTGGTAGTAAAAATCTTGGAAATCGTCTGGCTGGAGAGACTTTATTAGACTATGTTGTCGGTACTTCTGAACCGGAATACACCACTCCATACGATATTAATTTGATCGGCGAATACAACATCGCTGGCGAGATGTGGAATGTTACACCAGTATTAGAAAAATTAGGCGTTCGCGTCTTAAGTAAAATTACAGGTGATGCCCGTTATAAAGAAGTCTCTTATGCTCACCGTGCCAAGCTGAACGTAATGATTTGCTCCAAAGCCATGATCAATATGGCGCGGAAAATGGAGGAGCGTTATGGAATTCCTTATATAGAAGAGTCTTTTTACGGTGTAGCTGATATGAACCGCTTTTTGAGAACTGTAGCAAGTAAGTTGGGAGATAAAGATTTACAGGAGCGGACTGAAAAATTAATTGCCGAAGAAACTGCAAAGTTAGATGAAAAATTAGCTCCCTATCGTGCCCGGTTGAAAGGCAAGCGCGTTGTACTTTATACCGGAGGCGTAAAGAGCTGGTCAATTATTTCTGCTGCAAAAGACTTGGGCATGGAAGTTGTTGCCACCAGTACAAAAAAAAGTACGGAAGAAGATAAAGCCAAAATTCAGAAGTTGCTGGGTAAAGACGGAATTACCATGTCCAAGGGCAACCCCCAGGAATTGATCCGAGTAATCGGTGAAACCAAAGCAGATATGCTGATTGCTGGCGGTAGAAATCAATACACTGCTCTCAAAGCAAGAATTCCTTTCCTCGACATCAACCAAGAACGTCATCACGCTTATGCAGGCTATGACGGAATGGTAAATATGGCCCGAGAATTAGACGAAGCGCTCTACAGCCCAGTTTGGCAACAAATACGTCAGCCTGCTCCTTGGGAAATCAGTGAACAGTTAACAGTCAACAGTTAACAGTAATCAGTTACCAGTTACCAAGAATTTTTTTTAAAATTGATCGCAACCGATTTAGGAAATTGTGTTGAACTTTCGTAGTGGGAGCGTCTCGCTCCCTATTCCCCATATTTCCTATTTATTGTTTCCAATTGCCCATTCGTTATTCTTAATTCCTAATTCCCAATCCCAATTTAAAATCTTTGACCTCTAACCCTATTCCCCATATTTCCTATTTATTGTTTCTAATTGCCCATTCGTTATTCTTAATTCCCAATTTAAAACCTTTAACCTCTAACCTTTAAATTATGGCTATTGTCGCAACTCAAAATAAACCAGTTATAGTCAATCCTCTCAAGCAAAGCCAAACCTTGGGTGCAACTTTAGCCTTTCTAGGATTGAAAGGTATGATACCACTCGTCCACGGTATTCGAGGTTGACTTAAAACCCTAATATCTCGTAAACTGTTTGCCTCTAACTATTTAGTTTAACTAATAGTTTAAGCTGAACATTTACAAGATTAGTCAATATTTAGTCAACAGATGGATGATATACAGGGTAAAGTTTTTAACGATTTTGAACCTACTTCTTATACAGACGGTAGCTACTTGGGGATGGTAAAACATAGCAAGGAATCTAAAAAACATTATGAAATGAAGTTTAAAGAAGAGTTAGTCAAAGTTAATCAGCGACTACGTTCTAGCAAAACTAAGGTAAGCATAGAATCGACTAAAGGGGCATTACAGCTTAGAGCTACATTGCCACTCAAGCCAGATGATACTCATCCTCAAGGCAAATTGACTAAGCAATATAAAATAAGCTTGGGAATCCCCGCTAACTTTGAAGGCTTGAAAACTGCCGAGGAGGAAGCTTATGAATTAGGTAGATTGATTGCTCGTAAAATGTTTGTTTGGAATGACAAGTATTTAGGTACAAAAGCTGTTCAAAAAAACAATATTACTTTTGATAAATTTTGCGAACAGTTAGAAGAAAGATTCTTTGAGAAAAGAAAACGTACTCTTAAAAGTGAAAATACATTTGATGGCTTCAAGTACCCTTTTAAAAAATATTTTTCTGGTAGTGAAATTATCACTATAGATGCAATAAAGAAAAGAGTACTTACCACGACACAGCCATATGTAAGGAAAAGGGCCATAGTTGCTGCTTGTTTTATATGCAAGCAATTAGACATCGAACATTCATTCAATGATCTAAAGTTGCCGCTCATTCCATCAAAAAGGAATATTCCTAGTGATGAGGAAATAAAGATATCTTTCAAACTTTTTGATGAATACTTTACGGCATTACCTCTAAAAAGAGAACAAAGTGTTCAGAAAAATAAATTGCATAAAATAATTTATATATTAATGAGTGCATATGGATTAAGACCTAGAGAAATTTTAAATCAACCCGATATTGATTGGTTTGTATCAAAAAATAATGCTCAAAAAACTTTTAAAGTTCATGAGTCGAACAAAACTGGCTATAGAGAGGTATTCCCTTTTATGCCTGAGTTATTGGATCTGGTTGATGTTAATTCTGACAGTGATTTGATTAATAGTTTAAGGAATGCTATTAAATGGCAAGATATAAAGCTTTTAACCGCCAGAGTTACTGAAATAAGTAAATATTTTTCAAAAGTTGGGATACCATTTAAGCCTTACGATTTACGTCACGCTTGCGCTATTCGCGCACACCTGCAAGGAGTTCCGATTAAAGCCGCTGCTGACAATCTAGGACATTCGGTTGAAATGCACACAAAAGTTTATCAGCGGTGGTTTGGACTTGAAAACAGAAGAAAAGCTTTTGAACAAACGTTTGAAGACATAAACGAGATAGATAGATTGAGAGACGAACTAACGCGAGCTAAGCAAGAAATAGCCGATTTAAAGTTAAAATTAGCTAGGACTAAGTTAGAAAAGATGGTGTAACTGCAACTCTAATCGCTATATAGCTATTTCAAAAGTAGGTGAAAAACACCTATTTTTTTGTGCTTACAACGATTTTAATAGCTAAAACTGTATTTATTATAAGTAGTAAAAATAATAAGCACGTGGATATGTATCTATTATAAAAACTGCTCAGAATGAACTATTTTGATTGTTTTTATTTTCTAAAAAATAATTAATATAATATCTATTGTCAAATTAGTAAATAATCAGTAAACAAGTAATTAAATTAATTTACTGTTTTAACTGACGTTTATCTTTTTCAGGTGATGAAAATTAGTCAATTCTTAGTCAACAGTTAATAGCTGTATGCCAGAATGCTTGAAGCAGTAATATTTTAGCTATCCTTAGTTTCGCACCACGGTTCACAAGGATGTACGGCTTTCGCTAAAGTTGTATTAGTACGCCATTTTCGAGAGGCGATTCCTCTTTCTACTACGGCAATGACGGAAGTATCTACTATTTTGGGTGGAGAGGATAATGTCGAGCAAGCAATTCTAACTTTGGTGGAAAAGGTAAATCCTGAAATTATTGGTCTTTGTACTACGGGGCTGACGGAAACTAGGGGGGATGATATGGAACAAATCCTCAGAGATTTTCGTAAAAGTCATCCTCATTTGAACGAGTTACCGATTTTGTTAGTCTCTTCACCAGATTTTAAAGGAGCCTTGCAAGACGGATATGCTGCTGCTGTAGAAAGCATGGTTCGCGAACTTCCTCAAAAAGGTGAAATTAAAGGTTCACAAGTTAATATCTTGATAAGTTCCGCTTTTACCCCAGGGGATTTACAGGAAGTCAAAGAAATTGTTAGTGCTTTTGGATTGACTCCTATTCTTATACCCGATCTTTCCGCCTCATTAGATGGTCATCTAGACGATTCTTGGAGTCCGATAACGGGCGGTGGTACGACTTTGAAGCAACTGCGTGAAATGGGCAGTTCGGCTTTTACTATTGCGATCGGCGAGAGTATGCGGGGTGCAGCGGAAATTTTAGATAAACGCTTTGCAATTCCTTACGAATTATTTACAGAGCTAACTGGATTAGATGCTGTAGATAACTTTTTACAAGCGCTATCAGATCTTAGTGGTGTTAGCGTTCCAGAAAAATATCGTCGGCAACGCCGTCAATTACAAGACGCGATGCTCGATACTCACTTTTTCTTTGGTCGCAAGCGGGTATCCTTAGCTTTAGAACCCGATCAGCTTTACACAACGGCTAATTTTATGCAATCAATGGGAGCAGAAATTCAAGCCGCAGTCACCACTACACGTTCTCCTTTACTGGAAAAACTTCCTCTCGAAAAAGTTATCATTGGTGACTTAGAAGATTTTGAGCAAGTTGCCACGGGTTCTGACTTATTAATTGGTAACTCTAACGTTAAAACAGTTGCTCGCAAGTTAAATATTCCTCTTTATCGCCAAGGTATCCCCATTTTTGACCGTTTAGGTATAGGTCAATTTAATAAAGTTGGCTATCGAGGAACTATGCAAATTTTGTTTGACATTGGCAACGTGTTTTTAGAGCAAGAGGAAATGAGTGTTAAACACGCTCATTAAATTAGGAGTTAGGAATTATTAATTGGGAGTAAGAAATAAGAGTAAAAAGTTAAGAGTCATAAGTATTAAAGCTTTGACCTTTGACCTTGAACCTTTAACCTAATTTAAAGGAGTAATACACATGAAAATTGCCTTTACCACGAGCGATAACGTTCATATTAATGCTCATTTTGGTTCAGCAAAAGCGATTGATGTTTATGAAATCTCAGACGATGGCTATCATTTTGTAGAAACTCTTTCTTTTGGTGGTGAACTGAAAGAAGATGGAAATGAAGATAAATTAGTACCGAAACTAAAAGCCTTAGAAGATTGCACCATCGTTTATGTTACAGCAATCGGAGGTAGCGCTGCTGCTCGCTTAATTAAAAAGGGTGTCACCCCAGTTAAAGCGCGTTCCGAACAAGATGAAATCAAAGAACTTTTAGAAAGATTGGTGCAAACTCTCAAAGGAAGTCCTCCACCTTGGTTGCGTAAAGCTCTACAAAAAAAAGACCGTAACTTTGAAGATGAATTAGAAGAGGATGCAACTGTATGAACCCAAGTAATAGTGTGAACGGTACGGCAACTAGCGATGTCTTAAGTTCTTCTTTTATTAAGGCATTAGTGCAGCAAATTCGAGGTTTAGATACTTACGGAACTTATAAGAAGTGGTCGGATGATTTACTTCTTAAACCCTACGTTGTTAGCAAACAGCAGAAACGCGAAGTTTCTGTCGAGGGTGATGTTGACACCAGGACAATATCTCGGATTAACGCTTTTTACCGGGCTATAGCAATTCGCATCGAACAGGAAACTGGTTTGCTATCGCAGGTTGTTGCCGATTTGAATCATGAAGGTTTCGGATGGGTATTAGTATTTTCCGGTCGTCTTTTGTTGGTTAAAAAGACTATGCGGGATGTGCATAGATTTGGTTTTAATTCTTTGGAAAAACTAGCAGAAGAAGGAGATATTTTAGTGCAGAAAGGCATTGAATTAGCTCAGCGTTTTCGCGAAGTAGGAGAACTTTAAATTGTAGTTAGTTGTTAGTTGTTAGTTGTTAGTGGTTAGTATAACAACTATCAACTATCAATTATCAATTATCAACTAACACCTATTAGGAGATGTCTATGGCTCAGACCAAAGAAACAACAAATATTGAAGAGTTAAAAAAAAAGATAAAGCGTCTTAATAGTAAAGCAGGTCAAATGAAAATGGACTTGCACGATCTGGCGGAAGGTTTACCTACTGATTACGAAAACCTGATGGGAGTAGCTGAGGCTACTTACAAAATATATTGTCAATTAAATGAACTTAAACAGCAATTGAAAGCAATGGAGTAACCATTATGGCTCAAACCTTAGAAGAATTCAATCAACTAGTTAATACAGAAGATTATTTCAAGTTTTTTGAATTGGAATACGACCAAAAAGTCGTACACGTAAATCGGCTACATATTTTGCAAAAGTTTTCTGCAAATATTAAGGAGATTGATAAGAATAATTCCGGACTTAAAGACTCAGAATTATTAGGTAAATATCGTGAAGCATTAGAGAATGCTTATCAGCTATTTATAGAGTCAACGCCTCAAGAACAAAAACTTTTCAAAGTGTTTCACCAGAAGCCAAAAAATGTAGTCAAGCTGACAGAAATTGATTCGGATTAGGAGGTAATAAAGTGGTAAACCTAACACCTACCGAGTTGGAACGCTATAGTCGCCAAATGTCACTCCCTAATTTTGGTGAATTAGCACAAAAGCGTTTGAAGTCAGCTACGGTTCTGGTTACGGGTGTGGGAGGATTAGGCGGTACGGCTGCACTTTACCTTGCGGTTGCAGGCGTAGGACGATTAATCCTCGTTAGAGGAGGTGACTTGCGGCTTGATGATATGAATCGTCAAATTCTCATGACTCACGATTGGGTAGGAAAGCCAAGGGTTAACAAAGCCAAGGAAACACTACAAGCTATCAATCCTGACATTGAGATAGAAACAATTCATGATTACATCAATCCGGATAACGTAGACTCATTAGTACAGCAAGCCGATATGGCTTTGGACTGCGCTCATAACTTTACAGAGCGTAATTTGTTAAATGAAGCTTGCGTGCGTTGGCGAAAGCCAATGGTAGAAGCCGCGATGGATTCAATGGAGGCTTATTTAACTACAATTATTCCTGGTGTAACCCCCTGTCTATCATGCCTATTTCCAGAGAAACCTGATTGGGATAGACGTGCATTTTCAGTGTTGGGTGTAGTTTCCGGTACTTTAGCTTGTCTAACAGCTTTGGAAGCTATCAAGTTAATCACCGGGTTTAGTCAGCCTCTACTATCGCAATTACTGACGATAGATTTTATTAGAATGGACTTCGCTAAACGTCGTTCTTATCGCGATCGCGAATGTCCGGTATGCGGTAATAGCGCTCCCTGGAGGTATTCGCACTCTCAACCTCTTGAAGCCACTGGTAATATCAAATCCTAGCTTCTACATCTCATCAATATCGATGCAAGCCGATTTTACATAGTTTGAAGCTTTAGTTAAAACGGAACGCAATTCCAGCATTGCCAATAGAGAAAATTTTTCATTCCCTAAACAAAACAATCATCATCTACAAGTACGGAGAAACACCATGACCATTAGTTTGACAGAAACAGCAGCACAACGTTTAAGTTCGTTTTTACAAGATACTTCAACTTCGGAAAACGAAAAGCCTAAAGGTATCCGAGTCTCCGCTAAAGATGGTGGTTGTAACGGCTACGAATATGCAATGAACACCACCAGTAAACCTGCTGCGGATGATTTGGTGGTTAAACAAGACGACATCACTATTTATGTTGATGCAAAAAGTGCGCCGTTGTTGGATGGGATGGTAATCGATTTTATCGAAGGCATGATGGAAAGCGGCTTTAAGTTTACTAATCCCAATGCAACCAGCACCTGCGGTTGTGGCAAGTCATTTGAAACTGGTGACGGTACCCCTAACGGTACACCTTGCAATCAATAAATTGTTAGTAGTTAGTGGTTAGTAGTTAGTAGTTAGTGGTTAGTAGCTTGCTTATAATTCCTTCACTGTAAGCTGTGCCTGATAGTTTGCCCTTCATAAACTTTCAATTAACAAATAGCTAACAACTAATAACTAATAACTAACAACTAATAACTCACAACTAACAACCAAAACTTATATTTGTTTGAGGAGAACAGAAACATGGCAAGTTACGAAGTTAGATTGATTAACAAAAAGGAAAATTTAGATACCACAGTAGAAATTGACGAAGAAACCACCATCTTAGAAGGAGCAGAAGAAGCGGGTATTGAATTACCTTTCAGTTGCTCTAGCGGTTCTTGCTCAAGCTGTGTTGGTAAAGTAGTTGAAGGCGAAATCGACCAATCAGACCAAATCTTTTTGGATGACGAGCAAATGTCCAAAGGATTCGCTCTACTTTGCGTCACCTATCCCCGCTCCAACTGCACAATTAAAACTCATCAAGAACCTTACTTGGTATAGAGTTTCGATTTAATAATTACAAGATAGTTTAATTTTTTGTCATAGCTTTAAGTAGCTATGGCTTTTTTATTTGGGAATTGGGCATTGGGCATTGGTAATTGTTCCTAACTCCCTACTCCCTACTCCCTACTCCCTAATTTTATTAATCTACACCAACCATAACGTCTGTTGCTTTAACTACAATGTAAGCCTCTTTTCCTAAAGAAAGATGCATCTGATCTGCGGATGATTTAGTAATAACTGAAACAACTTCTACTCCTGGTGCGATTTCTAAAGTTACTTCAGTACTAACAACTCCAGGTATAATCTTTTTTACAGTTCCTTTTAAGTTATTGCGAGCGCTAACTTTCATGGTTTTATTTTTGTTTAGTAATTTAATACTTTATTATCTTATCAAAACTATATTATTCATATGATTTATTTCAACTTTTATTCATGATTAATCAATCATTCTTCACTGTAATTCACGGATATTAACTTTAAAAACAATGTCAAAACCAAACGATTCTAAATCTATAAGTGATATTGCTCCTCGCAATTGGTCGAATTATTACAAAGCTGTTGCTAATCGTCCACCTAGAGAAACTTTGCTCACTGCGTTAACAAATTTTGAGCGCGATATTCCCAAAGCTGAATCGAAAAGAGCTATTGATTTGGGCTGTGGAGACGGACGAGATACTGTGGAATTACTGCGCCGTGGTTGGAATGTTACGGCTATTGACGGCGAACAAGAGGCTATTATCCGGTTGTTACAGCGTTCCGATATTGATACCAAACTTTTACAAACTCGCATCGATCAATTTGAAAATATTGAATTGCCATTGGAGGTTGATTTAATCAATGCTAGTTTTAGCCTTCCTTTTTGCAATCCAAAGAATTTTTCCGATTTATGGCATAAAATTGTCTCTAATTTAATTCCTGGAAGTCGTTTCAGCGGTCATTTATTTGGGAATAGGGATTCTTGGGCAACTGATTCAACTATGAATCATCATACTTTATCGGATGTCAGATTACTTCTACAACCTTTTCAAATAGAATTACTTAAGGAAGAGGAGCACCCCGGTAAAACTGCTTTAGGAAACGAAAAGTATTGGCATCTTTTTCACATTGTCGCACGTAAAAAATAAGTTACAAGTTTCCACCTTGTAAGAAGAAAACGGTAACACACCACAATAGTTATAAGTATTGCGAATTATTATCGTATATTAGCTTACAAAATCATTTATGAAGTCGATCGCATTTATATGTTACAAAAAAATAGTATCAGTGGATTCTTTTTTTTTATTCGTTGTGTTTATTATAGGTCTAGCTCAAAACATAGATTCCCTAAGCGTGAGATATTGCTTTTTTATGGCTGACATTATCTAAGTACAATTACTACTTCAATTTATGTTCGGAACAGGTATTTTCATTTGATTTTCGATTATCTAGGCAATTCCAATCAAGATTGTTTAACTGCTCGGATAAAGGTGAAAAAATAATATCCTCTCGAAATTCCGACATACGCAAGCGATTAGTAGTAATTAATATTACCGCTAACAAAGCTCGCATCTGTTCTTAACAGATATTGGAAAACCCTTACAGATAAATGTTTCTATCCACCAAGCAATAGGATTATTCAAGATTGCTTGATAACCGGAAGGGTTGTTCTTCCTATAATTTATTACCCCTCATTGCTGCAATCGTTTATCTATGACATCAATTTGTTTATATATTTTACACAATGAACAAAAAATAATTAACAATACTTCTATCATCAACTATGTGGAAAATCTAACCCTACTTTATATAAAAGTAAGGGTTTAGTTAAGGAAGTTAATTGAACGTTAAAGGATGGGTTATTCACCCGTAACGGTTCTTTTTTTAATGTCATATACTAACTTTATTGATTGTATATGATTATAATAGTTGAGGAAGTATTAGATTGTAGAAATTACGATTAATGAGTAAATATTCTGTGGCTAAATATATATTTAGCTAACTTTTTGGTTTTTGATTATTGCTTATATAGCAGTTTTTTGCAGACTGAAAATATAGAATATTTGGCTACAATTCAATATTCGATCTATGGTATTGTGATTTGAGTTTGAAAGAATCAATAAACAGGCCTTATCAAATGAACAGTAAGTATTTCTTTCAGAATGATGATTTGGGACCATTTCAACCTTCATCGGCAGATATTATATTGCGTCAGCAGTTGGAAAAATCTTTAAGTAAGTTTTTCTATGAAAACTGCGATCGCAAAATTAGAGATTTGTTATCTGTCTGTCGCTGGTATGTTAGTACCCATACCTCTGCAATGACTCTGGTAATTGAATGTCCGGATCAAGTTACTAACTGGCGGATTTTGCAAAAAATGGTATCAATGGCATCATTGCTGGACAACATTACTAGCAATGCGAAAATTCGCGTTTGTCCCCCCAGTAGCGAAGGAATGCCTTTTGAAATGAGGGTGGACGAATTGTCTGTTTATCAGGAAGACTCAGCTTGAAAAAGTTTCATCGGACTCTATGCTTTGTTCAACCATCGCCTTAATTTGTTCAAATACAACATCGGCAGAATGCTTTACAGCATGACTCAACTCCCAACCAAAATCAAGATTTGCTGCTTCAATTAAATAGACTGTGACAACAAGGGGAAAATCGTCTTTAAAGATTTTTTTTCCAGCAGCGATTGCATTATCCCAACGAAAATCATGTAAATTGTAACTGGCTTCTGGTAGAGCTTCTAATTCTTTCCCTGGAACTTTAAATACAGCACCTGGTTCGGAATTAGTCGAACTCGCATCAATAATTATTAGGTGTTTGCTACCTCTTGCTTTAAACATAACTTCCATCCCTGCGGTTCCGCAGTCATAAACTTTCACATGGGGATGAGGATATGTGGCGAGATACTGCTGTAGGCGTTGGGCTATAATTACGCCTACGGCATCATCATTGCGGTTAAGGCTTCCACAACCAATAATTGTGAGGTTTTTTCGATCGCTGGTCATCTACAATTATTATTTCCAAATCTCATCGTTCCGATCGGTAAATTCTTCGCCGTTAGAATAATAAGCGAACATATAGACTAATAGCGTGACAAAACAGGTTTACGCGCAAGATAGCCAGATTTACACAGAATCAAACAAAGAACACTTAAGAAGCAAAATTTCGTCTTCTCAGATATTTTCTTTGTTTTCCTATTCTACATACTTTTTGGAAAATATTTTTTTATTTTGAAATAAAAATAGAATAATAATATTTTGTTAATATTTCGATTATCATCTATGGAGATATTCTTTTGTATGCAGATTTACAAAATGGAATTGGAATTGGGGATTGGGAAGCGGTTTGCCCCGGAAACATTGTAGAGACCCGATATATCACCTCTCTACATTATGGATATGACATCAAATCCGGTCGATTGCTTACTGTATAGCCTTTCTTCCAAAAAATTTGTTGTTCCCATTACCAATTACCAATTACCGATTAAGCTACCCTAATGGTGTGTTGTTCTAACAAAGCATTAGCGCGGGGCTTGTAAAGCAGGTGGAATGAAGATAGGACGCTTGCTAATGTCCGATAATTTCTTGTTCGGTGCTGCTAACAACCAAATTAGCAGAATTCATTTCAATTAGATCGGCTGTGAATTGAAATGAGAAATGGTATTGCTTTTTAAGGTCTTCCCGGTTGAGGTCGCTGAAAACACTAAGTTTCCGTCAGTATAGTTACCAATAACTAAATCTGGCTTTCCCTGAAATTCTGTTAATAATTCCCGTTCGGAATCAATAGCAAAGCGAGAAATCCAGTTTTGGGTGATTTCTGGTTGAGATTCGCGGAAGGGAACTCGTAAAATCCAGCAATTTTTACTGCCGTATATTTTCTCTAACCGTCGTTCGCGAAGCGTTTCCGAAGGAAAATCGCAACTGATATCTTCACTATTAGGAATCAAACGTGTAAGTACAATTATTTTTGGTTCGATTGCACCAAGTACATCAAGTCCACCAAGTTTGGCATTTTCCTCAATCTGTTTTTCTAATTGCTTTACCCGATCGAGGATGCAAACAACTTGCCCGCCAGTATCAGGTCTTCCCAAAACACCTTCTTGTCCGAACCATCCGTGAGGGGAAGTTACCAAAACTTTCAAAATCAACGGAATTCGAGCCATGAATTTTTCTAATATTTCATGGTCGGCTGAATCAATTAATTGGTCTAACAATAAAAAGGTTTCTCTAGCTCGAAGAGCGGTATTTCCCCAACCAGGTTCAAAACCAAAACTCCGCAATTCAAAGCGAAAGTTTTCATGAGAAGTGCGATCGGGATATTTGTCTAAAAGGTCAATTACTCGTTTTACCTTTTCAGATAGCTGAGATTTACTCTTGATACGTTCGTTAATTAATAACTGTTGACGGTTATATTTATGCAGCTTCAAAAAGTTGAACAAAGCTTCTTGCCAAGCACCGCAGTTGTCATCAAACAATTTACTGGATAAATAGCGATTAAGATAATCAACTCCATTACCAATTTTTTTCGAGTCACGGACACTGGGAGAGACATCATAAAAAGACTGAAAGTCAATTGTCAATACCTCCTTGTCTTGAGAATGGTTAGAATCAACCAGTTTATCTCGTAAATTTAGTAACTCTTGAATATTTATAGGTTCTAATGTCATATCATCCAGCAGACGATAAGCTTCTTGAGTCGCGATTTTAGGACGAATAACTAAATAAAGACTTTCTTTGTCTAAAATAATTTCTTGAGTTGAATAAATTAACTTACCCAATTCTGAACTACGGTATAAATCCTTATTATCTTCGTTAATATCGCAATATTTGTAAAAAGCAATTAAAACGTCGTTACGGAGTAGATAACGCTTCTCGGATTGACGCAACAACTTAGCAAATTCACGCAAATTATTTTTTTCGTGGCTGTCTAGTACGTTTTGAATTAAATTAAACATTTTTATTTACTCCCTGTAAATCAATAGATGAAATTTTCGTTTGAGATAGAACAAGTAGATACAGCGAAGCTAAAGCCGATAGCTCATAAGCATTAACACCTAAGCCAACGCTATTAACAATAAGCATTGACGAAATTTATATTTATCTTCTTGGAAAGAATTATTCTTGTTTCAAGAAGCGCAAATTCTGTTAATTTTCTACTCAGCCAGAGAATAAACTATGTGACTTGAATAGATTCAAAGAGAACAAACTAAATGTGATGATTTCTTCATTTGTTGTAACTGACTTCAGCGTAAATAGTCAATGGTTTAATAAAACTTTAGACATTTACTTATAGTAGTTCTACCAACAGCATTATAGATGAGAATCACCGTTTTGAGACGATAGTGGACTCACAAAAAAATATACTGTAAATGCTTTGGGAGCAAGGCTTTCGCTATGCTAAGTCTATAAATATACTAGTTTAACTAATATATATTATCGATTGATTAACACAAATGAATCAATACATACAGCTGTAGAAATTAACTAATTATATTTTATGAATTTTTATTAATTAGTTGAAGATACTGATTTTATTAGAAAAACCCGATTTTGTATGCCAAAACCGGGTTGATAATTCTTTTAATAGAGAATTACTGTATTTATACCGACAATTTAACGTTATGTTCTTGAGCAATTTGAGAAAGCTTTTCAAACTGCTGCTCGGAAGCCTTAGCGATCAACTCTTCCGCTTGTGTTTCGTCGGTTCCTTCAGAAGGAAACAAATGCTTTACGTAAAGCGAAACAAAATCAACCATTGCTGGTAGATCGGGTAAAGAATGGTTATCAGCTTGCTTTCCAGCAAATGTCGCTACCAATCCAGTTCTGATATCCTTTCTTGTCGTATCCATAAATTGACCAACAAGTTCCGGAATATAGTCTGCTGTTGGTAATTCTCCTAACTTTGTTTCATTAGGAGTAAATTCGTATCCTGCTTCCCTAGCTTGTTGAGTAACGCACCACTGAGTAAACTCTTGGAGTGCTTCTTCAGGAAGATTGGCCAGATGTTCGTGTAATGCTTTGTTCGACATAGTTAGTTTTTGTATGAATTGAATTTGGGGATTGGGGATTGGGGATTGGGGATTGGGGATTGGGGATTGGGAATTTGGGGATTGGGGATTGGGGATTGAAGATTGGGGATTGGGGATTGGGAATTGGGGATTGGTAATCGGGGATTGGGGATTGGGGATTGGTAATTGAAGATTAAGGATTGAGAATTAAGGATAGGGAGCAAGATGCTCCCACTACTCTCTATATCTCCCATGCCCAATGCCCTATGCCCAATCTTTATGCAGTCCGAAAACGCGCTAATTCTTCACCCGTTTTTGCGTCGTGGGCGTGTACGGTACATACCAAACAAGAATCAAAGGAACGCGCTACATGACCTATTTCTACTGGATCTGTTGAGTCAAAAACAGGTGTACCGATTAAAGCTTCTTCGATGGGGCCGCGTTTTCCTTCAGCGTCACGAGGACCAATATTCCAAGTCGAAGGAGCCATAATTTGATAATTTTTAATTTTGCCACCTTCGATATCTATCCAGTGACACAAAGCTCCTCGCGATGCTTCGGTAGCACCCCAACCGCGTCCGTCTTGTTCTTTGGGTTTGATGTACCAAGGATCGTTTAAGCGAAATTCTCTGAGACAACGCTCGGCTTGACGGTAAAGCTTAACAACTTCATGGACTCTTGCTAGCTGTCGTAGATGGATACTAGCACCACCCATTTGCTTGAAAGCGTCAAGGATAAATCCATCATAATGTTGCCAAGTTTCGCCGTGAGTGCCACCTGCTACCAATTGACGCGCCAAGGGGCCAGCTTCCAAGCGTCCGTAATCGATGTGAGTTACCGCAGTTCCCCAAGAATAGGCCGCATCAAAATCTTTAGCATTGTTTTGAGTAGGTCGAGTATTGCGATCGTAAGGGTGAACGTCTCCCGTACCTTCGTCATACCAGGAATGTGTGGTGTTTTCCCGAACAAAACCATGATTCATGGGAGTATGAGTATCGCTGTAGCTGTCATACACTCCACTTTTCATAATCATAGCGGCATTTCGCCCTTCAACGGTGGGTTTTTGATATTTCACTTCATGAGGTAAATATCCCCAAGTGACATATTTACCCAAGCCCGCACCATATTTATGCAAACCGATATCCAAACCCATTCGCCAATAAAAACCCAAATCGGAATTAGCATGACTCGGACTTTCATCCAGCCAAATCATAAAATCCTCATAGGTTTGAATTTCTTCATAGCGTTCCAAAGAACAACCCAACCAAACTGGTTCGAGCCAATTAGTACGGAAATATTCCAGAATTGACCAAGCGCGGGTTACGTCGGTTAAAGTCGGAGCGCACATCACCCCACCGGGCACCATATAACTGCTATGGGAACGGGCGATTTGCTCAGAATGTTCGTAAATAACTTATTGATAAGGCTTTGATGATATTCGCTAACAGTTTTTTTCGAGCGTTTGAGCTTATAAATAAGGGAATATTTAGGGAAAAACATTATGCCCTTCCGCCAGGAGAGGAGTGCCCGAAGGCGGGGTGAGGTTTCTATTTCATCTACCTATACAAAGAATCGTTTACCAATACATTTGCGAATTTGTACCACTAAACACCACAGACGGTAGCTATAGGGAATGGCGAAAACCAAAGCGACGGAATTAGATTATCAAGAAATTTTTAAGCAAAAGTTAGCTGAAGCAAATTCTAATTTAAAAAGAGATAGAGTTAGAGTTACCATCAAACAAACGGGGAATTCTCTACAGTTACGGGCAACACTACCGTTGAAAGAAGGCGATCGCCAATCTACTAAAAGTAAAAAGCAGTACGATTTATCTTTGGGTATTCCAGCAAATTTAGAAGGATTAAAAACCGCCATTGAAGAAAGTTACGAGTTGGGTAAATTAATCGCTCGTCATACTTTTGTATGGAATGAAAAGTATTTAGGAATCAAGTTTAGAGAAAAGAATCAAGAGAAGCAGAAGATAAAAACTATTGGAGAATTATTAGATAAATTCGAGGATAATTATTATAAAAATCGTGAAAAGACTATAACTAGTCAAAATACCTTTGCTAATTATGTATCGGTGATTAAAAGGAATTTTTCATTAACAACTTTAGCAACAAAGAATAATTTTGAATCGGTAATTAATCAAACAAAAGGAAATAAGAAAAACGAACTGATTGCGGTATCTTCCGTTTTTCTCAAAACATTTAAGCTGGAATTCACCCTCGATGTCAAGCGCGATCGCGTTACTCCTAAATTTCGAGAAATTCCCGAAGACGAGAAAATCATTCATTCTTATAAACTATTTGAGAAATTTGCCCTTAATCGTAAAAATACCAATATCTGCGATGTAACCGAAACCTGGGAAATGTGGCGCTGGGTATATGGAATGCTAGCAACCTTTGGATTACGCCCCAGAGAGTTATTTGTAAAACCAGATATTAACTGGTGGATATCCGAGCAAAATACAGATAATACCTGGAAAGTTGATAAAAATACCAAAACCGGATACCGCGAAGTTATCCCTTTCGTTCCCGAATGGATAGAATTATTCGATTTAAAAAATCTCCAAGCTTTAAAAATATTAGACAAGAAAGTTGCAAAAATAGCATCTGTGCAAAATATTAATTGGATGCGGAGAGATATATCGAGATGGTTTAGAAAAATAGGAATTGAATTTCAACCCTACGACTTACGTCATGCTTGCGCGATTCGTTCTCATTTACAGGGAATACCCATCAAAGCCGCAGCAGATAACTTAGGTCATACAGTTGACGAACATACGAAAACTTATCAGCGCTGGTTCGGGATGGAGAATCGTAAAAAAGCTTTTGGTGAAGTAGTTAGTCAGAAGTCGCTGATTGAATTGCAGAAAAATGAAATATTGGCGTTGCGGATGGAGAATGAAAAGTTGAGGTTGGAGGTTGAGAGGTTGAGGTTTGGATGAATTAGTGGGTAAAGAAATTACCCACCAGATTTTCAGGGTTCTAATAGGTAATAATGCGTTGGGTGTAGAGACGTAGCAGTGCTACGTCTCCTGACGTTTGAAAGAAGACAAACCACTTAAAATTAATGCAATCGACTAATAGTCTCAGTTAGTTTTTGGATTAAGCTAAACCGTTTCTGAAACTTGAGCGCTCAAAGTTTCGAGATTGATTCCGTAACGCTCAAACAAGTTACTCACAATAGTCTTATCAGTATCAGCCAATCGGACTAAACCCCATAAAATATGTTCCGTCCCTATCGACTTTTTACTCTGAAGCCGAACAACCTGCAAAGCAAGCTCTAGAATAAACTTGCTCTGTGGATCGAGTTTCAAATTCTCGCCGGATTCAAAAGAATGTTCGTCAGTTGCAATATCTGATGTCGCGCCATTGGCTCGCAGTAATTGAGCCGAAGCTGTAGTTGGATCGGCTAATAATCCAGCTAGCAAATGTTCTGGCTTAACTTGCGAGTCCTCCAACTGTACTGCTTGATTTTGAGCAAACTTGATTGCATTAATTGCCTTTTCTGTGAACCGCTCGAAACCAAAATCCAAACCAAAAAAATTTTTAACTCGTTCAATTAGTGTCTGCATAGAATTCTTTGCCTCATAAATAAAAACGTCTTCGATCGCGACATTAAACAAGCTGGCAATTTTAAAAGCCATTTCTAAACTGGGGTCAAACTTACCAGATTCAAATCCATTTACTGCTTGACGACTTACTCCTAATTCTCTTGCCAGATCGGATTGCGATCGTTGGTGCAGTTGCCGAAGTTCCTTCAGTCGGTTTTTCATGGTTTTGCCCGTCCGCTGTCAAGTCATACTTTACAACTTTGTAAAACTAAATGTCAAGTATCACTTGACGTATGATTTGGATGCCGTTGCTGAAGGTGCTTTTTCAAAGGCAGTAAAATAAAAACCAGTATAATTTTTGCCCCCTTATAAAATTAAGACTTGACAATGAAAGTTGGTCATGGTTTTATTTACTCATGCAAACGAATATCAACTCTAGATGTTCGTCTCAAGCGCACTATCTCTACTTTTTAGATTGATGCGTATTTAATATCTTGGTTTAGCGTTTATCCTAAATGAAAGATTTCATTTAAGGTAAATACTAGTTCAAAATATTGGCTATTCAATAGTTTAAAGCTTAGAAATAGTGCGCTTGAGACGGTTATCTATAGTTGGCAAGTATTTCCCTTGATAGCGGAGATACTTGCCAACTATGCCTGATATTCCAATGCTATTAACGTATTGGAAAAAAGGTTAAATTTGGAAATGGAATCTGAAGATATTTTATATGTTGAGCAGCGTTTAGATTATACCTTCAAAAATAAGGATTTACTCGTTCGGGCGCTAACTCGTAAAGCATTTGCACTAGAACAAATGCAACAGGGTAAAAATTGTAAAGATCAAGAAATTTACCGAATTCTTGGAGATGCTGTTTTAAAGGCAATCTTAGTTGAGATGCTGATTGAGAACGGTTTTGATAGCCGCAAGTCCATTACAAATGAGAAGATTGCTCTAGAAAAACGAGAAAATTTGGCAAAGATGTTTCAAGAGATTGGAATTGCATCATTTATTCGCTTGGGAAAAGGAGAGAAAAACCAAGAAATTTTTAAGCAATCTTCGGTTTTAGGAGAAACATTTGAAGCATTAGTTGCAGCAGTTCATGTTGATACCCAAAGCTATGAAACAACCAAAGGATTATTTATTAATCTATTTCACAAAGCAGCATAACAAGCTTGGTGCAATGGACTGACTCAGAACGTTAAGTCTTTTTTACAAGTGCGATCGCCTTCAAGGCAACGAAGGCGATCGCATACAAGTAATTATCAGTAAAAAAATATTAATTGCGTCCTGAATCATCTGGTAATAATACGTACAATTTGGTAGAGAACATCTAATCAAATTTGTTCTTCCGTAAATTGTATTAGATCGACGTGTAGAAAATTTCTGTAAGCTGCCTGCGTAAAATAGATAATTATGAAACTGTTAAAATTTTTATTTACTGTCCTCTGGGGTTTAGGCTACCTGGGGAATGCAATTTTATTTATCTCGATTGAATGGAGTTTTTTACAGCAAAGCTTTATTCAAATATTTAATCCACTTTTACATTTACAAGTTTTTGGGATATTACTTACTGCTCACCTTTTTTGGGTATTTCTGACTATGGCAGTAGTGGGTTTCTTATGCTGTAAGTGTTATTGAAAGGCATCAAGAGAGAACTGCCCAAAAAGCCGAATTTCATGCTAAAAAAACTGTATATCAATCACCTCAACGATTTCAAGAAACAAAACCCAGCACTTCATTACCTTCTCTAGGAAACGAGCAGACTGACTCATCTGTACCTCCAGAAACATTCTCGAAACCAGCAAGTAAAGTAGAAACTGAGTTAGTTTCTGAGCAAGTTAAATTACTGGAATGGGCAATTCAAAGCAGTCAAAAAGTACAATTTATTTACGAAACACAACATGGTGAGAAGAGCGATCGCACCGTCACCCCGATTTCGTTTAAAACAGTTAAGCAAACTCAAAATCTATGCTTGGAAGGCTATTGTTATCTGAGAAATGCGAAAAGAAACTTCGCGATTAAGCGTATGCGGGATATCAAGATTATTTCTGCAAGTCAAGCAAACTATGAAAAGGTGACTTCCCAAGAGGTAATAACACCACCCGAATTTGAGGTGAAAATAAGTCGTGCATCACAATCTCCGTCTCCTGAAGTTGCTCAAAAAAATAATTATCAACAGGTAACTTCTGATGAGGTGATAATACCACCTAATGTTGATGTCGAGGTGAAAGCAAGTCCTACATTACAATCTCCGTTACCTCAAGTTTCCCAAACAAAGAATTATAATCGGGTGACTTCTGATGAGGTGATAACAACACCTAATGTTGATATCGAAGTGAAAGCAAGTCCTACATTACAGTATCCGTTACCTCAAGTTTCCCAAACAAAGAATACAAACAATCAAGTTAAGCAACGTTCTTATCTAAAATACCGTACTAATGAGCTTGAAACAATCGTTGATTCAAAATGGGATAATACAGAAGTTTTGAAGCAGATTCATTACGAGTTAGAGTTTCGTTCTCGAAAGAAAGCCCTCGCACTGCGTAAACGTATCGCAACCAGATTAATTCAATTGCAGGAAACAGAAACACAATTTAAATGGTCAAAAACAACAGCAAATCCTGGTTCGCAAAACTTATCAAATGATGTTTTTAAATATGAGCAAGGGCTACTCAAATATTATGGATACAAAGTTGGTAGGAGTGGTTTATCACACAGAGAACGTTGGGAAATTCTCGATCGAGTCTTTTCGCAACCTTTATTAGAAATAGATAACGCTGCTTATTTAAATGAATGGGGTGAACCTAAAAGCGCTAAAAGATTGCAAAAAATTGTTGACTCTATTGCTGCATTTACCCGCAATGCCAAAAGACGCAACAGACGTAGTTTTAGTAAAGCAATTCAAGATTGGGAAACTGATTTAGCGTATTTGAAGAGGAATTATTACGATAATCGCTTTTCATTCGGATATCCGCGTACTTAGTAAACAGCGTTCAATAATCAATTTGCACTACAATATCCAATTTCATTTGTAATTATAAAAACTAAAATAATCAATTTTCCGTATTTATATAGAGAAAAGCTTAGCTTTTTCTTTTTTGCTAAAGAAAATTAATATACATCGCTTAAAAATTACCAACCCCAGACAAATTGGGTTATGATTTTGATTTATAAAAAAGCTTTTAATTAAAGCAATCTGCTGTATATGTTGATTATCAAGGTTTATCATGAAATCTTCAGAGCTATTAAAACGTTACGAGCAAGGTGAAAGGAACTTCTCAAAGCTTAATCTGGGCAGATTTATGCTTTATGAAGCCGATTTGAAAGGAATTAATTTTTCAGGTGCGAATCTTAGTTATGCAAACCTGGCTGGCTCAGACTTAAGCAATGCTGATTTATCAGGAGCTAATTTATGCGAGGCTAATTTGTGTGGTACCAACTTAGAAAATGCAAATTGCCAAGGTGCTAACTTCAGAAATGCGGAATTAACCTCTGAATATCATGGCATTAATACAAACTATTCCTACGCCGATTTTAGGGGAGATGGATTAGATCAAGGCATAATCGAAAAATCAAATTTTACAGGTGCTAGTTTTATTGGTTCTTTTATATCACAGTATTCCTTTATAGATTGTGATTTCACTGCTGCTAATTTTAGTAATTCTCATTTAAGCGAAGTCAGTTTTGATAATTGTAATTTAACTAATGTAGATTTTTCGAGTGCTTCTTTAGGTTTCGGTTTTAGAAACTCGATACTAAATAACGTTTCTTTTAAAAAAGCTACTTTTGATATTTGCAACCCAAGATATTGTGATGAAATTGAAAAATGGAGCAATGTTGATTTTACCAGAACGGTTTTTTATTTTGGTCGTTATTCTAGTATTACAATTCCCAGAAGCGTTGACGCATCTCAAGTAATTGTAATCCGTGAGGGTTCAGATTTGAGTGGTTTAGATTTAAGCGAATGCAATCTGGAATATTTAGATTTGTCAGGAGTTAACTTAACGAATACAAATTTAACTAGAGCCAAATTACCGGAAGACTCCTGATTATTCTATGAACGTGATTTGTGGTAATACGATTCTTCCCTACGGTAGTATTTACAGTAATGTTGATTGATATATCAAAACTTGAAAAACTAGATATTAAAACTACCGCTAAAACCAATGCCAACATTAATTCTAACTCCACGTTACAGCGAAGATTCTCAAATTCTGTGGCGGGTGGCTACTGGTTTGGGATGGGAAGTAGAAAGATTGGTAAATTGGCGATTATCCGATAAACTCATGTCAGCTTCCGAACCAGTTTTGTATCTGGAAGCTTTGATGGCTGAAGCTATTGCTCAACAACTTAAAATCCGTTTACTTAATCCATCAGATGACTGGTTAACTACTCTTCCTGAAGAATATCGAAAACGCCCTCATTATCTTACTACTCTGGGAAAAATTCGGTTAACGCCAATTACTGCTTTTATCAAACCACCGAATGATAAAAGTTTCCCGGCTCGCGTTTATTCTGCTACAGATTTACCAACTGACTACCCAGGTAATATGTCTGTATTAGTATCTGAGATTGTGGAATGGGATAAGGAATTTCGCTGTTTTATCTTAAATCGTTGCTTGAAAACTTTTTCTGTTTATCTTAGAGAAGGAAAATTGCAGTCGGAGAACAATTTTATTCATACTAGGGAAGAAGAATTTGAAGTTCGGAATTTTATTCATACTATATTATCTGATAACAGAGTAGAAATTCCCTCGGCGACAGTAATTGATGTAGGTATGATAAAAGGACGAGGTTGGGCTGTTGTTGAGCAAAATGCAGCTTGGGGAGCAGGTTTATACGGCTGCAATCCGATTCAAGTTTTGGAGGTACTTCGGCATACTGTTATCGAATTATAGTAGGTAGCTATCAAAACATAAATAATCTCATTTCAGTATTTATATAGAGAAAAACCCGGCTTTTTATTTCTATATAGAGAAAATAAATATACGTCACTCAGTAATTATTATTGAAATATAATTCTATAGACTTCTAACTCAAAGCCTCGTTGAGGAATATCCAAAATGTCATCATTTATTGGTCATAGTTTGGCAGGATTGACTACCTATGCAGTAACTCAGCAGTTGCAAACCCATCGCCTTACTGAAAGTAGGCAATTTAATTGGATATGGCTATTTTGGCTGCTTGTAGTTGCTTCGATACCGGATATTGATTATCTAATTCGGGCACTAAGAATACAACAAGATAATCAAACCATAAGAATTACTCACTCTTTTTTGGGGGCAATTCTGATGCCCGGTTGTACAATATTGGGGCTTTGGTTATTAGGTAAACGAGGAAAAAGTTTTAAATTTCAAAGTTTGCAGGTAATTTTAGTAGGTTTGTCTCATCTTTTGCTAGATATGCTAACTGGGGTTTCTGCGCTGCCATTGTTTTATCCATTCAGCTTGCAAGCCTTTAGGCTTCCTTTTGGAATACTACCTAGTGCTGGAAGAATTCGATTAACTAATTATTTTTTCTATCGAAACATATTTATAGAATTAGGTGTTTTGATTCCTTTATCTATAAGTTTACTGTTAAGTATTCGAGATTCAACAAAGTCGGGTAGTCGGCTATTGGTTATTGCAACTGGATTGGTGATTTCCGTTGGTTTTACAATTTGGGCGTTTTCTCTTAGTCGTTAAAAGTTAGAAAAAATATGAGTGTTCGGTGAATTAACTCATCAAACCTGCTTATAAGTTGTAATTCTCTTAATTAAGACTAAAACCTTTTGGTTCCGATAACCGAGCCATTTCAGAAAAACGCGAATACTTCACCATACCGTTATTAGAAGAATCTGCCGACACTGCAAGTAATCCAATATTTATATCCTCAAAATAAATTACCCCACCAATACGTCCGTCAACTTGAAAAGGTCCGTGAAAGAATTTGTATTTTGCAATTTTAATTAATAAAGAGTTCGTAATCTTTATTTTATTACCAAACATTTCCTGACAGGTTTTGCGGACAACAGTATCTAGATATTTGTTTTTAGCAGGATTTCCCAAATCTGTGAATTCCGGATGATCTGCAAAATGATCCATATAAAAGTCCCAGATTTTAGAAAGGTCTTTTTCTGAAGTTAGTATTTGCTTTAATTCCTCTAATCGTTCGATTTTCATGGTGGATAGGATGCGGCGAGCAGATGGCACTATTAAAAATTTACCATAGTCATGTTATAGGGAAAATTTAGGTAACGATTTATAAATTCAAATGACTGTTAATATCAAGTTCGTATTGAATCGCTTATGAATAAAAATATGTTCGTAGTAGCGCTTTAGCGCATCTTATCGGATGCGCTAAAGCGCTACTACGAACCATTAATTATAAATCTTCTGATGATAAGGAATTACGGCGATCGCCTAATTTAAGGAAAACCCAGGGAATCATCATTGCTTTATGCTCAAACCCTTCATATACAAACAATTCAGCCAACTATCACCATATAACTGCTATGGGGCCATTGTCCGCCGAATAAAGCATATATCTCTACAGGTTTGCTAGAAATTGTGATTCCAATTTCATAAGACTTACCTGTAAACGGTGCAAAACGACGACAAGCTTCTTGATAGAAATGACTGTGCTGATACTTTTTATTAGTTAAGTCAATCGCAAACAGTCCATAGAAATAGCGAGGAATACTTTGTATTGTTTCGACAATCTGACCGATGTTTCTCGCCAAAATAGCATTGCGCGGAACTTCAGTTTTCCAAGCAGTATCTAAAGCCCAGGCTCCACTAGTTAAATGCGAAGCACCGCAGATACCGCAGACGCGAGGTGTCACAATTAATCCGGCTTGCGGATCTTTACCGCGCAAAATTACTTCAAAGCCGCGAAATAATTCTGCGTGCGTCCAAGCATTAACGACTTGTCCATCATCGATATCTACCCTTACATCCAAATCGCCCTCAACTCTACCGAGCGGCGAAATGTCTAATGTTTGAATTCCCATAATATTATTTTGTTAGCTGTTAGAGATAGGTAATAGGTAATGGGAATAAGGATTAATAATTCCTAAGCGAATATTCTCTACTTTTTACTTCTCACTCCTAACTATTCCCAATTACCTATTATTAAATTTTAGACTGTAAAAAAGTCTTCTTCTGCCCAAGCTGGCATTGAGTCTTTTGCTGCCATTGTCAAAATGGCATAGTCTTTTTTGTTGACTCCTGTAGGCAAATCTTTTGGAACTCCTAATACTGTCTGGGTTTACTGTATGGTGTGGTACTATTATTCTTATAGACAAAATAATGCTTTAACCGATATATGCGAATAGGATATGCCCGTGTATCAACTCGTCAGCAAGCAGATACGGAAGCGCTTGACCAACAAATTAGCCGACTTGAAAAAGCTGGGGCACAGAAAATCCTCTATGATATCGAATCAGGCAGGAAGGATACTAGAAAAAACTTTAATCAAACAATTGCTTTAGCTAAAAACGGAGTCGCAACAGAAGTGATTGTTACGCGGCTAGATAGACTTGGACGCAACGTAATTAGCATCCATAAAACAATAGAAATACTTCAAAAAGCTGGTGTTAAACTTACCATTTTAGATTCTCCTTTAGGCGATACAAACTCCGCTTTCGGGTGGCTAACCATCAATAATATTGCCGGGTTGGCAGAGTTTGAGAGTCGTTTGTTATCTGAGCGTGTCTCCCACGGAACTGATTACTATCGCTCAAATCTTAAGTATTTCGGGAAGCCACCATTTGGCTATACAAAGAATGAAGACGGTAGATGTATCCCTCACCCTACTAATTGGTCGATAGCTAAGGAAACAATCCGTAGACTTTATACTAATTCCTTTGCTTCTATTACTCGTTGGCTGGTCGAAACTTATGAAATCAAAATGTATCCTTCGAGCTTTCGTAATTGGTTGCACAACCCTGCAATACGAGGTCACACATTTTATAAATTGAAATCAGGTGAATTTGAACGGCATTACGGAACGCATGAGGCATTAATATCTGAACGAGAATATGAAGATATATCAAAAATAACTGCTCATGTAAATAAAAAAGACCCAAGCAAATTTAAGCCCCACATTCTTGCTGGAATATTCAAATGTGGCGTTTGCGGACATGCTATGACTAAAACGAAGGCAGGAAAACAGTTTCAATGTACGCAATACAAGCAGTTTGGCAAAGCTGGATGCAGCAACGGGAAGACAATCGCTAAATCTATAGTCAAAAAAGAAGTGATAAAAGTTCTCATTCAGTATGCTTCCGAAGTTGTACGGGAAGTTAACAACCGAACGCAAACGGATACGATAGTCGATGAAAGGTTAATTACACTACAACACCAACTGCAAACACTTCAGTCACTTCCTAGCAATCGGGCAATCGAAACGGCGATCGCTGACCCTAAAGCAACAAATAAAAAATTACGAGCAGCAAAGTAATATTCGTGAAGCCAGGACAGAAGAAGATAATTTAATGTTACGCTCGTTTGGTCAAGCTGACTTCTGGGAATCTTTATCTGATACGGAGTTTAAAGTTATCTGTTTACGTTTTATCGAAAGAGTTGTATTCAATGGTGGAAGGGATATAGAAGTCTTTTTACTCGATAGTTCCCTTCCATAGTTAATTGCTTTCTCTCGGATGCTTTGCCATATATCTTTATCTAACATCTTGGTTTATCCTGAAACGTGATTTATTTTGGAGGGTTTGATAAATTAATTCTGCTATTGAGGAACACAGAGTTAAAATACACAACATTCTGGTTAACCAAAAAGTATTATGCCTCTTCGATTTCTCCGGATTAGGAATGTATTATGAAAAACTTCTCATATAGTCAAATTATTGGAGATAAAAACTCCTAGTACTCAACCAAGCTAAAATTATCAAGTAAGGGCAGGCAAGGGCGAGCAGGGAGAGAAGAAACTTTTTCTTTTCACGGTAAAAGTCAATAATACAGTGTCTGTTTTCAGAAAAAACTTTTGTAGATACCTGTCACCAACATATATCTAAAATGTTGTAATCCAGATAAGTAATTATTACCACGCTCGTTAATCGACTTGAAAACAATTTTCCCTCAAACTGCTGAAATTAAATTTTCGTGAAACAACGAAGAAATAATTTTTAATTAATACAATCAGACTCAAAACAGCAAATCTAAATAAATTTGGAGCGAAACCATACACCTTTAATTATTTATACACAATTGTTTTCATTTTGACAATTTTATTTTTTTAGTTTGTCAGAGGATTAACGCCTAATATCAAGTCGTATAATTTTATTTAATTTATTAGAATTTTTATACTTAGTCAAGGTAGCTTCCGTATCGATTAAAATTCTTACTGTTAGGAGCATTAGGCACCGTAAGCATTATCGATAATAAAAAGCATAAGTATAAAAAATAGCAGGCAATATTCAGATACTGAAGTTTTTACAATATTTTTTCAGTTGTAAGCCCAAATTATTCAAGTTATTGCGAGATAAACATTGTAAGAAAAATAAAAGATTATATTAGTCAAGAAAAAACCTAGAGATAGAAATATTTTGCTTAACAGAGCAAGTTCTATTTATTACAACTAAAAATAGTCGTGCTTATTTCTCTGCTCTAGTTATATAACTGGATTTTTTGACTAATTTTGACACATATTGAAACAAAAACGCTTTGGGGTAGTTTAATCGCTAATTCTCTTGCAAAAAGAGCATTTACACGTCCTCAAACCATAGAAAGTTGGCAAAATTTATTAATGGCTAGATTGCACCAAACTAGAAAGTTTTAATCTATGTAGTTATATTGAGAACTTATTACCTAGTATTTGTATCAAATGTTTTAAAGACGTTAACACCTATAAAATTTATACATCTATCCAATGAAATAGTCTTTAACTTTTAATGCTTTTTTATTCCTTTTGGATGATTTGTTTTGATTCCAATGCATTCAATATTTGATTGGGAGTATCAAGCACGACCAATAAAATTACCCAAAAACTTTCTTTTTTGTTTTAACCTTCTGGGTGCATTAGTGAAAGGCAGTAGAAAGTAGGCACAGAAGCATCTCTTCGAGATGAGTGGCAGTTATAACTCTATAAATAGTAGTGCCTTTTAACCTCCGAACCGGCATTCCGTTCTGGGTCTAAGGCTATCACCGAGCTACGAAGACCGTAGCGTGTCTGTGCTTTACATAGTGCGGCTAAACTATTTTTACCACTGCCACGGATTCCCTGCCGACTGCTTTTTCCGGTAAATAACAAATATCATCACACAAGCTTACTGCTCAGATAGCAGTATTGCAGATTTATTATGGCGTTACGTTAGCAGAGGTATCCACAAGTGAATAATATTGTAAAGCAAGAAATACTGAGTCAACTAGAGTCAGAAGAACAGTTTCCTGTGGATTTTGATATCTATTGGCAATGGTTGGAATTTAGCAGTAAAGGCAATGCTAAACGAGCTTTTGAAAAAACTGGATTTATTATGGGGCAAGACTTTGACCATATTATCCGAAATGATAATATGGTTAAACGCTCTCAAGGAGGAGGTGTTCAGTTAGAAAAACTGATGCTGACAATCGACTGTGCTAAATCATTCGCTATGATGGCACGAACGGAAAAAGGTCGAGAGGTAAGAAAGTGGTATTTACAATTAGAAAAACAATGGCGTTCTCAAAAGCAGACAATACCGCAATTTGGATTAGAAATAAATCGGCAATTATCCAAAATTTTAGAGATTCAGTGTCATTTAGAGCTTCAACAACATTTACTATTAGCTAAAACCGAACATTTAACCGAGTCCTTGGAAGCCCACGACAAATGGTTGCAAGGGATAGATGCAGAATTAGAACGTATAGAATCTTCATCCGGTCATTATTTTACAGTTGTTGGTTACGCTAATCTTCATAAAATAAAGCTTGGTAAAACTCAAGCAAATAGTTTAGGAAGAAAAGCATCTGCTTACTGTCGTAAAAATGGAATGCGTAAAGAGGAAGTTTTTGATTCTATGTATGGAACTGTTGGGAATTATCCGCAAGAAGCATTGGAATTTGTTTTTCAATCTGAAGGTAAGATTTTCTTGAATCAATAGTTAAAAGAGATAGCTTCCCCGAATAGTTCGGATATTAAGAGCGACATCAATAATCATTCATTCATGAAAATCAAATTCCATGTCGAGAAAATATAAAAAAGGAAGACATTCAAACAAGCAGCAGCCTTGTTCTGTTTGCGGTAACACGTCGGGTAGTTGTAAGATAAATGATGATGGTAGCATTTATTGCTTCCACTCCACACCAAATTCCGTACCATCTGGTTACATCCATATTCGAGAATTATCGGATGGTATGGGACATTCTTTTATCTCTTCTTACGTAGTTGATGAATTATTAATGGCAGCCAAAGAACTCCAAAATTGTGGAGAGAAAGCAACCTGCAAAGAAATGGCTGGCTTAACAGGGCGACCTTCTTCGTGGGCTTACGCCGTTCAAAAAGCTTACTCATCGTACTTTCCTGAATGGAATAAATTTAACAATCATCCGAATGCTACGTTCGTTGAAGCTAGTAAGCAAGATAATCAATCTCCTCCAACAGATAAGGAAGATTTTCCACCACCGTCAGTTTTGAGCGAGGAAGAAAGAGATAAGCAATATTGTTCAATATTAAATCAGCTTCCATTAAATGAAACTCACCGCAATCATTTAACGGATGTGCGCGGATTAGAAAAATTTATTGACTTTATTGGTTTTCGTTCGTGGTCAGAAAAACCAGTAGAAAATGTTAGCGCCTATCTCGCTGGAGTAATCAAACGTGACGACTCATTGTATTTGTATAAGCAATCAGGAATATTTTTACCAATTTATAACGAATTAGGACAAATCATAGCTTTTCAAATTCGTCCGGATGATACAAGTAATGGCAAATACAAGTGGGGTTCCTCTGCACCATCTGGTGGTAATGGACCTCGCTTGGACAATGGAGAAATGCCGCTTGCATTCTGTCGTCCAGAATCGATTGAGTTACCATCAATTGGTTTAGCTGAAGGAGTTTTGAAAGCTTGGTCGGTTGCCTGTAACCTGAAGCAAATAATTATAGGAGCATCTGGAGCAGCCTGGGATTGCAGTCCAAAATTATTCAAACGTTATTTAGAAAAAATTGCGAGTGAGCAAAATACTTCATTATCAAACTTAGTGATTGATTTGTATGTAGATGCGGGAATGCTCTCTAATCAACACATCATGCTCCGTTACCACGAAACAATCAAATTATTGCAGGAATGGGAATGTAAAATACGTATTGCTTGGTGGGGACAATTTAGTAAAGATGACCTAGACATTGACGATTTGATTCTTCAGGGGAAGCGCCATAGTATTACTTATATTTCAATAGATGAATGGATGAAACTATGGTCAGATGACATCCGTAACTATTTGCTATATAAATCAGTACAGTTCAACACGTCAGATTGGTCGGCACCAGTGCAACATCCATATAGGTCAGAGTTAGGTTATTGGAAGAAAATGAATGCAGAGTGGAAATGGATTCCCAAAGCAGGCTTTAGCTTCATTGTGGAACGTGAGTTAGTTGGAACAAACGACAATTATGGGGGATTAGTTTTACAAGTAAAACGTACTTATGACCCACCACAAGAGCAGCATAGAGTAGTAGTGAGTGCCGAAGCATTTAACAAGGTAACGGATTTTATTAATTGCTTATCGCGTGCAACGGGGAAAGTGTATTTTGTTAACAAATTGAAAGTAGATGAACTTCATAAGTATTTGCATAAAGAATTGTCCGCATACCGAGAACGTGGCGGAAAGCCCTATAAATTATCAGAACGTTTAGGACGGCAATCAGATGGGACTTGGGTATTTCATGATTGTCAAATAAGTAAAGATGGAGATTTAATTACGGAAAAAGAATCAGGTTGGGTACTCAATGAAAGATTAATAGCCACAGAAAAAATTCCGGTTCCTAAAATCAATACTCAAGCAGAACCAGATGTATTACCACGTTTGGTAAATTCCATGCGTAACTTCTTCGGAGCAGAAGGTTTTATGCCAGCTTTATTTACAGCGGCATTTTCTGTCGCTGGTTTGTTTTACGATGAAATCCAACAAGAGGAAGGATTTTTCCCAGTTTTGGGACTTTACGGAGATGCGGGAACAGGAAAAACACTTGCAGCAGTTACTGCACTTTCAGTGTTGGGTTTTGACCATAGAGCCAAGATTAATAAAGCATCTGAAAGCGCTTACCACGAGCGATTTAAACTTATGGGTGGGTTAACTCAGTTTCTTGATGACCCAGATAAAACTCAAATTTCTTGGGTTTGTCAGCAAATCAAATCTCAATTTGGTGGGGGTTCTCGTTCGGTGCGAGAAAATAATCAAGACCCCCCATAGTCCGTTAATTGTCGCTTCTAATTATTCGATTGGTGATGATGACCCAATAATTCTGTCACGGTTGATTCGATTAGAATTTTGTGGAACCCCAAGCCCTGCGGCTTTCCCCGAATTGAGAGCAATGTCGCGTATATGTTCGTCTGCTCTACCCAATCTAATTAAACTTGGTTACGACCAAAAAGGCATCAAAGACTTAGAATCACAGCTAATCGCCAAGTTACCAACGGCTCATGCAAGGTTAGCATCGAGTTTAGCGTTAATTGGTTACTATGCTTTAAAAGTAGCTCAATTAAGTGGTGTTGTTTCAACAGAAGAAGTTTGGGCTTATTTAAGCTTATTGTGTGGTGAAGCAAATGAAGATGAATCTAAGAAGGCTTCATTGGATGACTTTGTAGATAAGCTTTTGATATTGCGATCGCAAACTGAAGTCGGTGAGTGGAACTGTAGATTAATTACCGAACATGGGAATCCTGAAAACGGAAATTATAAATCTTTGGCTGTTTATCTGCATGGGGTTTGGTCGTTGATGTCTCGCTACTTTAAAAATAACCTTCCCTATAGTCAAAAAATGATTCGACAGCAGATAGAAAAAACGGGAGGGAAGACTTATAGCAAGCAAAAATTCCACTGTGACAGGGATTCTTCGATTACTTACCAACGGTTAAAAATTAATGTTAGAGCTGATGTAGATGGTGAGATTTTACAGCCCTTGCCCCCAGAAATGGTGACTCGTAGTTGTGTGGAAATTCCTATAGAGTTAATTTTAGAGCGATTATCTTGCTTTGAATCCGGCTTCGAGCAAAATATCGAAGATTGTCAGACACCAGTTACTGCTTCGAGTGGAGTGAATAGTGGCTAGTAAAAATGATTGATGGTAACTGCTTCATTGCATATGGAATAAGCATTCGAGGGCTTATGAGTTATCAGTTACTACTTCTGCGGGAATAACCCTAATAATTCCCTAGTAATTAATCAAGCGAAGTCTCAAGTAATTATTCCTGATACTCATATAAGGGATATTGTTTGTTTTATCTTGAATCGCGGTTAAGTAAGTGGGTGGGTGGGAAAATTCATCACTGCGTAATTGGGAGTGAAACGAAGCATTCACCACAAAGGTGTGGCTCATCGCAATCGTTTTGAGCATTTAACTTTCCGTTACTCCCGTTAGGTTTGCTTGTGCCTACCTACGAAAGTGATGGTTAATTGTTTAAAGCGATAGGGGAGTTTACAATACAAATAAATATTCCGTCTTCTTAAAAGACTAATAACTAAGGATGACCGTCACTGATGCCTTTAGGGAAGCTTAAGGACTATCACCGTGCGGGATTGAAGTCGGTCTACTTTATGGTCGTCAGATTGAATTATTAAATATTGATACCGAAAAACTGCGATACTTTTTTCTTATTTATTGTTTAACAGTAGCTTTCTTATTGCGATTAAAAACGGAAGTAGTGTTCCTGTATCCAAATTTCATTATTAACATTGAATATGAGTACTTTCACTCATAAATATTTTGCTATCAGAGAATATTTTTTTATAATTACTTACTATTTGAACAGTAATTGTAGTAACTTACGTAAAAAAACGGGTGAAAGCTTATAATCATCAATATTTCATTAGTTACTATTAATTATTTTAGATAAATAAGAGTAACTGTAATCAGAATTAACGATAATTTATTTAGAGTTATTTTCTACGTATACCACGGGAATCAAATTGTAATTTTTAATCTCAAAATTACACATTAATACGTTAACTAGAGAAATAAAATATACGGAATAAATATTTTTTAGTTATCTATACACAAAACAGAAGTTATTAATTTTACTAAAGATTATATTATTTTCATAAATAAAAATACAAGTAACATCTCTAACAATCGGATGATGAAATTACGATATAGCTAGAGTTATTAAGTAAGTAGAAAACAATGTAATTTCCTGCTCTATGCTTTATAAAGCGTCTAATTTTTCTGAATCGCGCCAAGGAGACTGTTATCCCAAACATTTAATTAGTGCATCTACTTTAATGCGAACTGGCTTATTTATCGCTTTACTAGATTCAATTATTTATCCGAGTTTAGTCAGCTTTATCACGTCAGCATTTTTAATATCTGGGGTAGTTGCAATTACTTGGCGACAAAATTTAGATGCTTTATTTAGAGCTATTACAAAGTTTTCTAAACGATACAAAGTAACTTCCTCTGCCCTAATAGTTTTAGGCACATTTTTACTGTTAGATGCTCTCTCAACTCCGGTGCAAGCACAGTTTTTCCAAAATGCAGAAACCTGGATGAGTGGGCAGTTTACAGGTGCGGATGAAGCAATTGTTTTATCATTTAACGTACTACGAGGATTATTCTTGCTTTACTTAGGAATCTCTTTAGTCAAAGTAATTCAAGCTGCCAGAGACAATGAAGATTGGCAGAATTTAGCCAGAACACCAATGATTATTTTGATTGCAGTAACAGTAGGCGATATTCTAACCAATTTAATTATTGGAGGAGGAGGTGCTGCACCTGGAGGATAAGAGGCAGGGAGCGGGCATTAGAGTTTAAAAAAGGAAAATAGATAAGACATGGAGGGTAGACCTAAATATCGTAAAGTTAACGCTACTTTAGGCAAACAACCATCAATAGGACCGTTCCCCGCAGACCAATTAATACCTTGGGCAATCATTAGCGCTATTTCCTATTATCTTGCTCATGGTTTGTTGAGATTAAATTGGGTTTGGACTTGTTCTATAGCAGCTTGGGGAATAGCAACGTGGTGGATTCTTACTGCCAATGGCGCTTGGCGAATTTTGTCTAAGTTTGTTGCAACTCCAAATTGGACGAGAGTACGTTGTTTATACAAACCAGTTATGAATTCAGGCACAAGTTCAAAAATCAAAAAATAGTAAGTTCCACAGGTGAATTCCAAATCTAAAGTAGGTAAAAAAGTTGTTGATAACGGAGAACAGAAAGTCCGCTTGACACCTCTTGAAGATTCTTTTGCACTAGTCACCATGTTGCAAATAAATCTACAAGGAAAGTCTGTTGGGGCTTATATTTTACGCAAAGGAGTTGACAATTATTTAGTTCAGTTTGGTTTTGAATGTACGGGTGTTCATTCCACTTTGCGGACAGAGCAAATAGACCCCGGTTTTCAATGCAATTGAATCAGGATTAAAAGATTTACCACCTGGGGAACGTTTAACTATCCGTCTGAGTTCTTTTACTGACGACACTAACCGACAGCAGCAATTAAAAAATCTAAGCCAAACCGCACCGAATATTGAATTGCAATTCCTCTTAATGGGAGAGCGATGCAGAACACAACAACTAACTAAAAAAGGAGTTCGCAAACCAAAGAAACTACACCTTTATTGCACATACACCATTGAAACTAGTAGCACGGGTACAACCGATGCGATTGAGAAAATTCTCTCAAAAGTAGAACGTTCTTGGAAATCATTTACAGGAGAAATCAACGAACTTCAATTCATCGCCATCGAACGGTTAATCCACAAATCATTCACTGACGGATTCCAATTATGGGAACAGTTGATATCAAACAAAATGGGGCTAGATATCCGCCCCTTAAGTGCTGACACATTATGGTCAGAACTTTGGCAGCGATTTAACACCACACCATCACGTCCAATACCACAACTTTTAATTTATGACGAAAACGGACTCCGAGAAGAAATTTATTCAGATGTAGCTCCTACATCTTTACTCATGGAGTCTTCTTCCTCAATTCCCATCGCTGATAGACGTTGGGTGCATCTCAAAGACAAATATATTGCAGCTCTCACCTTCGCGGATAAACCCGGTGGTTGGGTTGATAAACAACAACAGCTTCGTTATTTATGGGAGGTTTTATCAAGAGAAAGAGTTTACGATACTGAAATATATTGTCAGCTGATGCGGGCTAATGAAACCTTAGTTAAAACCAATATGCAGCGTTTAACTAAACAATCAAACACATCTGCTGCATTGGCTCAAGATAAAAACTCGGTTGACGTAAAGTCTTTACTAAATATCAAAAAATCCATTGCAGCCCAGGAAGAACTCTATGAGGGTTCTGTTCCCGTCCACGTCGCAACGGTGTTTTTGATGTATCGTCAAACTCGCGAGCAATTAGACGAAGCTTGTCGTTACTTACAATCTTGCTTTCTACGTCCGGCTTGGGTTGTAAGAGAAACCGAATATCCCTGGCGAATCTGGTTACAAACTTTACCTATAGTTTGGGAACGCTTAATGACTGCTCCTTTTAATCGAAGGTTAGTCTACTTAAGTGGTGAAGTACCAGGATTAATGCCTGTGGTAAAAACTAAAACCGGAGATGGTAGCGGTTTTGAGTTAATCGCAGAAGAAGGAGGAACCCCAGTTGAACTAGATTTATACAGCCAGCATAAGAATTTAGGGCTATTTGCTACAACCCGTGCCGGGAAAAGCGTTTTAGCTTCTGGAATACTAACTCAGGCATTAGCGCACGGAATGCCAGTTGTAGCAATGGATTATCCTAAGCCGGATGGAACCAGCACCTTTACAGACTACACCCGTTTTATGGAGAAGGATGGAGCGTATTTTGATATTGGTAAAGAATCAAGCAATTTATTTGAATTACCAAACTTACGTTCCCTTTCTCCCAAATTGCAACAAGAGCGTTTTGAAGACTATAAAGATTTCCTTGCTACCGCAATTATGGCAATGGTTGTCGGTAGTAAAGGAAATACTCAAAGCAAACAACAAGTTGATGCAGTTCGTTCGATAATTGCTTTAACCTTGAAAGCATTTTTTGCTGATGATTTAATTCGCGACCGTTATGCTGCTGCTTATACCAATGGGTTTGGTTCGGATGAATGGTCTGCAATTCCAACATTGCATGACTTTCTAAGTTTTTGTTCTCACGAACGTTTGCAACTTGAAGATAATAGTGGTGATACTAAAGCAGCCCTAGAAACAATAAAACTGCGTCTGCGATTTTGGCTTTCATCACGAGTTGGACAAGCTTTAGCACAGCCTTCAACCTTCCGCAGCGACGCTCGACTTTTAATTTTTGCATTACGAAACCTATCCAATGATGAAGATGCGGCTGTTTTAAGTTTAAGTGCTTATAGTGCAGCGTTACGTCGAGCATTAGCTGCTCCGGCGAGTATCTTTTTCATTGATGAAAGCCCGATTCTATTTGAATATGACTCAATTGCAGCTTTAGTAGGTAGGTTGTGTGCGAATGGTGCAAAAGCGGGAATTAGAGTAATTTTATCCGCTCAAGACCCAGATACAATTGCAAAATCTCCATCTGGCTCAAAGATATTTCAAAATTTAACTACTAGATTGATTGGTCGCATTCAACCCACTGCTGTTGATAGTTTTACAACAATTTTGAAATATCCTCAAGAAATTATTGCTCGTAATGCTACAGAAAGCTTTTTTCCTAAAAAGGAGGATTTGTACTCGCAATGGTTGCTTGATGATAACGGAATATTTACTTTTTGTCGTTATTATCCAGCACCTATTCTGTTAGCTGTAGTAGGGAATAATCCAAAAGAACAAGAACAGAGAACGCTTTACTTGTCAAAGTATTCAGATAAATTTGTTGCTCTGACGGAACTTTCTAAACAATTAATTTAAACTGAATAGTTACATGACTATAAAACTATGAAAAAAATCAATAAATTGACCATTATTTTAGTTGGAATTAGCACAATCTCATCAATTAGTATTAACCGAGCCTATGCTTTAGAAATACAAAATCCCTTGGTAACAGTAATTGAGCAATTGCAAGAACAAACTGGTTCTGTGAATAAATATATTTCCTCAACCATCTCCGGTAAATTAGATGATTTATCCGAATCTTTAGAGGGAGATTTACAGGCAGTAGTACAAGAAGCTGCTGGTATATTAGGCTTACCGGATGCCGGAGAAGTTAGAAAGGAAATTGAGGTTATGGCATCCGATAGCAACAATGCAGTCAATAGTGTTGATAAAGCAACTAACGAAGTTGACCGCCAAATAACTCGTGCTTCTGGTTTTACGTTGACTAAAGAAGGACAAGAAAATATGAAAGCACAAGTCGAAAAAACTCAAACATCAATTGAGACAGTTTCCATATTTTCTGATGCTGCTCAAAATGATGTTGTTACCCAGAATGTAATGAAGCGTATTGCCCAGCAGAATACTCAAATTACAGGAATATTAGGTGCAATGCGAAGTGATGGCTTGAAAACAAAACAATCCCAAGATTTGGCGAATCTCAACCTAACTAATATATCTCGTTCTTTAGACGGTCAAAATCAGTCACGCAAGAAAGAAGTTGTTGGTCAAGGTTTTAGCAATTTAAGAACTGCTGCACAGGCACGATTGTTTTAGAAGATTGCTACAGTATGTCATTCCTACTATTACCTTGGGGACTAATTCTCGCTCAAGTTCAACCAGAAAATCCGGGACAAGCAGCTTCCACAATTACAGAGGACGGAATCGCAGCGAGCGAAGCTGTTGCACAGTCAATTGATAATCTTTGGGATGACGTTTTAGGTGGTGGTTTATATAGTGCGATCGCCAATCTCGGAATCTTCTTTGCAGTTGGTACATTGTTGATTTTCATCGTTCAGTGGACAAAGGAAATGATTGACGGTGATAGTTCCAAAGGATTCACCGAACTAATCTGGACAATCGTTGTCATAGTTCTACTTGCAAACAACGGTCAACAATTAATAGCTGTGACCAAAGGCTTGAGAGGAATAATCAACCAAACTAATCAAACTCTTTTAGTTTCTACCTCTGCTTCTATCCAATTGCAAGAAGCTTATCAACAGGTAATGCTCAAAACAGGAAAAACAGACGCAATTGAGTCGCTGATTAACCAATGTAATACCATTGCCGACCCAACGCAACAAACTGAGTGTCTACAAAATGCAGCCCGACAAGCGGAGCAAATTGAAGCAGAAGCTGACCAAGATAACCGTCCATCTTGGCTCAAGAATGCCAGCGATTTTTTCAACACCAATATTTTTCAGTTAGCAGTACGTGGTTGGCTTCTAACGCTTGCGGCAGCTTTTCAATGGATAATCGAGATTTGTATGTTGTTGACTGCACTACTAGGACCGCTAGCTGTTGGAGGTTCCTTGCTTCCCGTCGGTCAAAAAGCTATTTTCGCATGGTTAACAGGTTTCTTCTCGGTGGGAATGATAAAACTTTGCTTCAATATTATTTCTGGTTTGGTTGCCACGATGGTCTTGAATGCTGACAATAACGACCCAATGATTTTTGCATTTGCAATTGGTATTCTTGCCCCAATTTTATCTGTAGTTTTAGCAGCAGGTGGTGGATTAGCAGTTTTTAGAAGTTTTTCGAGTATTGCGAGTTTTGGTCTTTCTACCTTCGTAACTAGAATTGTAAGTAAATAGAAAAAATATGACGAACTTAGATAATAATTTTAGTTCAGAATCAACTCAAAATAAAAGACTAAAATTTTTAAATCGTGCATCTAAAAATTTTTCAACTGGCGATAGTTTAGCTTTGTTTGCAGTTGGAACTTTTGGATTGCATCTGATAACATTTTTTATGCTTATATTACTCTACGGTTCTTATTCACAATTAAATAAAAAGCCACCTCCTTCATTGGTTCAATTAGAAACAGGTAAAGCAATTAAAGTAGCACCGTTAGGAAATGTTGAACGCACTCCACAAGTAGTATCTCGTTTTGTTTCCGATACGATGACTTTAATGATGAATTGGTCGGGAACACTACCACCGAACACTGTTGAAGAAAACGCAAAACCACTACAAGACAAAGGTGTAGATGTGGTCGAGCGTGGAGCAAGAGGAAATAAAGTTGCATCTAGAGCATGGCAAGCATCTTATGCGTTATCGTCCGATTTTCGTCAGGAGTTTTTGAAGAAGCTTGCTTCAATGACACCGCAGGGAGTTTTTAAAGGTACAACTCAAGTAGTTTTAATCCCGCTATCAATTCAATCTCCTACCAAAATTGGTGAAGGAAAATGGAAAGTCAAAATGATTGCTAATTTGAATGTATTTAATCAAAGTAATAATTTAGGAGAGATAATTCCGTTTAATAAAGAGATATTTATTAGAGCAGTTATTGCACCAACGGAACCTATAAATACCAGTGATTTAGCTACTGTTGTTTATCAAGTGCGTGCTAGTGGATTAGAAATTTATGCAATTCGAGACTTACAAGCGGAGAATTTATAATGAATTCGCAGTCTGAAGATAATGACTTAAAAAATTTAGATAAATCCGATAGTGATTGGAATGAAGTAAGTTTTGAGAAACTGCTTGGATTTCATGATGAGAACCAACCACCGAGGGAAAAGGAATTTACTGAAATTCAAGATAGTAAGTCCTCAGAAGTGCCGAACCAAACAGAACCGAGTCCAATTGCTACATATGAATTATTTGACTCTCCACATGAAGGTAAAACTCAATCTCATTTTTACAGCAATCCTTTCGCTAAATTCGGTGCAGTTGGTTTAGTAATGCTTGTTGTATTTGGTTCTGCTGCGACAGTTTTAAACAGCATTATGTCAGGTAGTCTTAAAACTGCACCAACAAAAGAATACTCAAAACAATCCAAACCCAAGGTAGAAATTGCCAATAATCCAATTGAAAGAGAAACGGGAAAATTAAAAGCGGAATTAGCACTCTCAACCCAAGCTGAAAAAATCAAATCTGTAGAACGTGCTAAAAGTCCTAAAACTACTGTGAATAAACCTAAAGATAAACGGGAGCAAGAGCCTTCTAGACCAGTCACAACTCGAACAACTCCAACTACAGAGCCAACCAAACCTATTCGGACTCAAATAGTTTCAAGACCACCAGCGAGGACTCAAGCTCCATATATACCTCGTCTTCAACCTCAATCATCACCTTTAGGATATAATAATGAAACTCCGAGCGCTCCACCAGTACCTCAAGGGTCCCGCCAATTTCAGCCAGTTGCAAATAGAATTAGCAAACCTTCTTATCCCAAAGTTGAAGAAAAAACTGACCCGATGGAAGAATGGACTAAAATTAGTCGTTTGGGAAGCTATGGCAGCAGCGAAATTACGACTAATACTGATGACCAGCAACAGAAAGGAAATACGTTTGATACCACTATACGAGATCAACAACAACCAACAATCCAAAATGCAACTTTAATTTCAGCAGTCCAGACAGCACAAACACTAAACAGTGATGAACTAGAACCGCTTTATAGTGAAGAAGCGGCAATTATTAGATATGAAAACAATTATCAATTACAGGTGGGGGAATCGGTTGATGGAAAGTTATTAACCCCTTTAATCTGGAGTAATCATTTTACTAGCAAGAATTCAACTCAACAATCTAAAAATAAGTCAAAAAGCGAAAAATTTGTAATTGAACTGGAACAACCATTAAATACACCAGAAGGAAAAGTAGTCATACCTATCGGTTCTCAAGTTGTAGCTCAAATTAAGAACGTTAATCAAGGGGGGCTAATTGAACTTCAAGCAACTCAAGTTGTGATTGATGGTAAAGAATATATTCTCCCTCCAAGTGCGATCGCCATTCGTGGTAATTCCGGAAAACCTTTAGTAGCATCTCGTTTAAACAGTAAGAAAGGAGAAATTGCAAGACGAGACGTAGAAACCTTCGCTGTTGGTTCTTTAGCGAAAGTCGGTAAAGTTCTTAATCAACCCAAAGAACAACAAATATCAACGAGTAGTGGATTTGGTGGTACTAACTCTTTCTCTTCTACGAGAAGAAGTCGAGAAAATATTTTAGGAGCGGTTTTAGAGGGAGGATTTGAACCGCTAACTCAACAAATTATCGAACGTAATCAGCAAGCACTACAAGAACTACAGAAACAAGGTGATGTTTGGTATGTCAAAGCTGGTACTGAGGTACAAGTCTTTGTGAATGAATCTTTTCAATTTTAACTAGGGGCAGCCGTTATGAATATTTTGCAGTGGAAAACCACAATTGCTTGCTGTGTATTATTACCTCTGACAAATTTATCGCCAGTAATTGCAAGTGAAATAAAACAGAATGTGAAACAAATTCCCCAGGGAATTGCTACTGGTCATAATTCCCAAAATATACCCAAAATTGAGTTGTCGCCCGGTTATGGAGTAAACATTTCATTTATTAAAAGTAACGAAATAGTAGAAAAAGTATGGTTAGATAATCCTGTATTCGCATCACTCGACGTGGATGGCTGTTTATCAACAGAGGGGAAAGAATGTGAAAAAGAAGGGGCAACGGTAATACATTTAAGACGAATTAAGCCGTTAAAAGTAAAACAATTACCATTATCTAATAGCAGCTTATTAACCGTAATTTCAAAAGGTAAATCGGGAAGAAAGGTATATTTATTTAAAGTGGTAATGGGAGATAAAACTCCTACTTTCCATACTCTAGAAATCATACCTGATATCAAAATATCTCCCGAAACGACTCAATTCTCTAACATTAAAAATAATGGCGAATTGAAGCAAATTAGTCGAGGGTTAAAACTTGTTAGCAAAAGAGGCTTGATTCATCGAGAATCCCTTTTGTGGTCAAGAATAGCAAACTTCTTAGTGAAAGTAGGAATGGGTGAACCCGTTGACAGTGCTGCTCGTAGAAGTGGTATTTCGATGCGGTTGGTTAATCGCCTAATTGAACTAGGAAGTTTAAGAGGCAGGGGGCAGCGGGAGGGAATAAAGCGAAAGTATTTTACATAAATCAAACTGTAGTAATGAAATTTTTAAATAGGTACTTATATTATGAAATTACTAAAACAGAATTTAATATTTGCTTGGGGGGTGAGTTTATCACTTTTGATTTCTGGTGCGATTATTGTTGGGTTGCAACAGAAATCTATATCTAATTCTCCATCAAGACACTCGGAAATTCCTACAATTAAATGGCAAAATACTCGTTTACCAAATTGGAATCAAATTACGTTTTCTAAAATGCCAGCGATTACTGAACCTGGTTCATTTCAAGCACCTGAGATAGTGATTTCAAAGTTAGAATATGACCCATCTCGTAGTTGGGATACGGGACAAAAGCCTGATTCGTTTACAATGCTGGGTGATTTTCAGGACTCTTTTAAACTCCAAGAATTTTCACTTTTGGATATTTCTCAAATTACTAGCTCTGATATACAAGAAGTTGACTTGTCCCGTTTTGGTGTATTCAAATTTCAAACAATAGAAAGCTTAGTTAAAGCAATACCTGATTTAGAAGAATGGAAGATAGGAGATGTAAAACCAATATATGATTTACTTTCAGAAAATTTATCCCAGCCATTTAACTCGAATCAAACTATAGGTAATTTGCTCAAAATATCTTCACATTTGGGTAAATTAAATTTTGAATCTTCGGATTTAACATCTTACAAAATCGATTCAATTCCGGGATTATCAATAACTCCAATTGCTAGCTTTGACAAATGGCAAGGAGTTTATATTGATGAGGTACCCGGATTAAGCAATGTACCATTTTCCCAATTCCCCAATCCTGCTAACCCCATAGGAATGCAAGTTGGAATAGTAGATGTTGCGTTTGCAACTAACGAACAAAAACGAGATAGAACTATTTCAGGTAGTAACTTTGAAGGATTTGCAGTAGCTTGTGATAAAGATTGCGCCCATATTGAACTATCTGGCTCTCCAAGTGTTAAGGGTAAAGCTTGGGTTAGTGGTAAGTATCAGTTGGTTAAAGGTGGAGGAGGAATCTTAGGTTCGGTAAATGGTGGCAAAGAACCCACTGGTAGAAACCTATTTGGTGATGCTTTTAAAGTTGCTGTGTGGGATGTTTCTGAAGTAGATGGAAAAGTTTCTCAATCTTTATTCTTCCGGGTTTGTATGCGAAATAATTTCGTTGACTTAGGATGTACACCTTATTTTATTGGTCCGGTTCCGTTTATGACTTATAAGGAGAAGGAACCCATATTCTTAGGTACGATTGATTCTAATAAAAATTCGATGTCAGTACCTACAGGTTTAAACAGTAGCGGATTTAGTTTTGATAATTCTCCAATTATTTCTTCAAAGAAGGAAAATAATGTATTTAACTTGATACCTGTTGCAAAGGGAGATTGCAGAAATATTCATTCATCTAATACTAATCTTGATGCTTTAAGTGGAGCATTATTAGACGTAGAAAGTAGTTACATTACACAGAATTTTTCACCGACCGAACAGCAATCTTTAATTGAATCAAACAATAGTGATTTACTATCAATTGCATCGCAGCAAACTGACCCAACCACAGGTAAACCTTTTACTGGAGACAGACTAGTTGAACGTGCAACTCAAATGCATTTCGCTGGTGTAAATATTCCTATTGATTCTCAAATTCGTGATGTGAGTAAGGGTATGACAGTCAAAGAATATGGAGAAAAAGCGAAAGCTAAATACAAGCATAATTTGCAATCAATGAATTGTTTATCAGATTAATTATGCAACCAAATATTTATAAAATTTATCAGTTTAAGTTGAAGAAGAATCGAACTGCTGCTTTGATTTTATTTATAGTTATCATGACTTTTACTGTATCGGCTTTACATACAATTTTATCTAATAATAATCGTATAGCTACCTGGAAAAGCGCAGAGTCAGTTACACCACAACCTCTTCTAAAACAGGTTTTATCTCAAAAATCAACTCGCTATCTTGATATTTCCTCAATCAAAGTTATACGAATCCCATCTCAAGGTGCTGGTCACTTATACATTTTTGATTATGCTTCTTCTCAACTTTGTGGTGCTGCTGGGTGCTTGTATTCAGTTTATAACAAGTCGGGTAAGCTACTTTTAGAATTTATCGCTAATTCCGGGCTACCTTATAGAGAAAAGTTAATTAAGGTTTCTGAAACTGCTAACCAAGGTTTTCCTTGCCTAACTATTACTCAAAGTACAAATACAGATGGATTACTATCACAAACCGAATTTTGTTATCAACAGGGAAAGTATATTGCCTTAAATAAAAGTTTTATTAGTCAAAAGAAAAATGAATAACAATTTTATATTGATACAACAACCATCAACAATACCAAAAAATTCTCAGATTGAAAAATTCGCTGATTTAATGAAATCACAATCTGGCTTAGTGCTGCTAGGGTGTTTTGCTAGTATTGGTATTTTAAAATTAATTTCTGGAAGTAATTATAAAGGTAAAGTTGCTACCAGTTACTGGGGTGGTAGCCGAGAAAAATCTCAAGCAGCCAGAAAAGCGAAGAAGCAGATATCTAAACCGATTCGTAATTCTGTTGGATTATATGTTGGAACTCCCCCATACATCAGAACTGCTCTACAAAAACAGTGGTACAAAGGCGGTTTCATCAAAACTAAACCAACTTTTAAACAAAAATTTCTTTCTTCCAATTCAACTTTGTATGTACCAGATGCTCAAAGAGGAATAGCTGTTATCGGTGCAGCTGGTTCGGGTAAAACTTTCTCTGTAATAGACCCCGTTAATTCGTAGCGCATTCGACCAAGGTTTTCCAATGCTGCTCTACGATTTCAAGTTTCCAGCGCAAACGAAACGAGCTGTAGCTTATGCAATGAAGCGAGGTTACAGCGTAAGGGTGTTTGCGCCGGGGTTTGCTGAGAGTGAAACTTGCAATCCGTTAGATTTATTGAGGGATGAAGAAGATGCGATCGCAGCAGGACAACTTACTCAAGTAATCTCTCGAAACTTTGACAGAGGTGCGAATGCTAGCAGTGATAAGTTCTTTGAAGAAGCAGGAGATTCTTTGGTTGAGGGGATTTTACTTGTAACCAAAGCTATTAAAACTTTAACTGGCGAAGATAAATATTGTGATTTAATGATGGCACAAGCTATTTTGTCTTTACCAAATCTAGCGACTAGACTCGAAGCTGCTTCCTCCGAAAAATTAAAAGTCTGGACTTCTCGACCATTATCACAATTAATCAGCGTCAAAGATTCAGAAAAAACAGCTGCATCAATTATCGGTACCGCACAGCGAATGTTTCAGCGCTTTCTCAAGCGTGATTTTGTTGGTGCTTTTTGCGGTCAAACAACGCTACCACTTGATTTAGATGGGAAGCAACTAATTATTTTTGGTCTGGATAGAAACAACAGAGACATTGTTAGTCCGCTGCTTGCTGCGATTTTACACATGATTGTAACCCGCAACATCACCCGCACTATTCCCCGTAGTGACCCTTTGATTGTTGCTTTGGATGAACTACCAACATTCTATTTACCAGCACTCGTCAATTGGCTAAATGAAGGACGTGAAGACGGTTTCGTCGGCCTTTTAGGTTATCAAAATATTGCTCAATTAGAGAAAGTTTACGGAAAAGAATTATCACGAGCAATATTAGGAGGTACTGCAACAAAATTTATTTTCAATCCCCAAGATCCTGAATCTGCGAAGATTTTTAGCGATTATTTAGGGGAGATGGAAATAAAATTTAATTCTAAATCTCGAAGTATGGGGAAAGGGGGTGGTTCTCACAGCAGCAACGAGCATCATCAAAAGCGGCATTTATTGGAACCAGCGCAATTTGCAAAGATGGGTACTGGGAGAGCGGTAATTATTAATCCAGCTTACACTCGCGGCACAGAAGCATACGTTCCCTTGTTGCATAAGTTGAAGGTTCCCCTCTCTGATATTGAAGAAATGAATTGGTCGGAAAGTAAATGGGATTTTGTAAGGGAACGATTGATTGAAAATAATGGCGTACAGGTGAGTGAGGAAGAACGTTCCGCACAATTTTTAGAGCGTAAAGCATTGGCGGAAAAATTATTTCCGTTACCTCAAGAAGGTGAAGATTTGGCTTCACCAGAAGAATTGAACAATATATTTTAGAGTCAAATACAATGACACAAAAACAAGTTAATTCCAATCCAGAAGTATTTTCAATTTTATCGCACTATCCAAGATGGCTAGAAATGGTCGATGAAGCAAAGGAAAAACCAGTTTTTGATAAAAATTATTGTCCCCATGTAATTGAAATATTTGACCAGCATGGTCTGTTGGCTGGAAAAATCAACGGATTATCCGCTTATGAATGTACTAGAGATATTCAACAAAAAAGTGATTTCAATGCTTGGCTGCTTGATGGAAAATTAGCCATATTTTATGTTGGATCTTCCTTAATTGTAAATCGTTTGGAAGCAGTAGCTTTAGTTAGCAAAGGAGAGTAAATGAAATGCCAAACATATTTACTGTCAACGAAAGCGATGCAACAGCAATGCAGCAAAGGTATGAGCAATTAATTGAAGTCTTGTTAAAAGCTGTATTGGATGTTGAACAAAATTCGGACAAACAAGGATTGAAAATATTTGATGGGGATAAATTAGTTTATGGACGTGATGAAAATCAATTTCGTGATCAAGTATCGGGTTTCTCAGGGGAACTATTAAATCCTCAATTAATCGCACAACTTCAACAATTGCGTTCTACTTCAATTGGGGAATTTGTAGATGGGGCTGCCAATAAGAAAGTTGAACTAGATGGGAAAGTTGTCTTACAATCTGATTCGGAAGGTAAGGTAATCGTTAACAATTTTTTGGAGCAAGAAGCTGTTACAGGTAAAAAGCCACAAAATTTAGAATATTGGGAAAATCTAGGTAATACTAGTCAAATTAATCAACCAGAATTATTGTCACCTTCTGACCCTACCTTCTTATACAAACTCACCTCCCGTTTCGGGTTCCACACGAGTAGCAGAATCACTTTCGGTATTAGAAGATAGTCCTTTGAAAACATTATTAATTACAGAGGTTGAACAATTAAAAGCAGAAATAAAAGCGTTACACCAAGAACGTAGTTTATATCAGGAGCTAATTGAGCAAAGGTTAAAGCAGCCACAAAATACCTCATGGTGGCAGCAAATTATTAATAATGCATCGACTGTCGTAAGCAGTGTAACTTCTGCCGTAAAAATAGGAGTACGTGAATTTAAAGAAAATTCAAAACAACATCAATTTGCAGCATCAATAAAAAACTTATTTCAATTGCAAACCCAAGCAGGAGAAAACCAGTATCAAGCTGGTGATTACCAAATCTCTCGCAATGGTTCGTTGTATGAAGTTAAAGATTCGGCGACAGATAAGCAAATAATACGGTTTCGAGACACAAATTTGGGAGTTCAGGTAGAAGAAAGCGATTTAGTAAATGTAAATATTCAAGATATTAACTCATTACAAAGTTCTCTACAAAAAAACGAACCAATTCCTGCATCTTTTGCGCCAGTCGGAAAACAAGAAGCTGAATACTTTGCTCGTATTGAGATAGTTACAAATGCGCTTGTAGAATATGCTGCTGCACAACAGCGAGATGTAGAAATTGATGGTCGATTTTCTTACAAATGGAAAGCTAGTCCTGATGGTAACGTACAAATTGAAGCAAAAGATGGACGCAGTACTTTACTAGAAAAAACTGGAGGGCAGTTAACAAGTAATATGAACGAACGCGATTTAATCTATTTTGAGCAAATTTTACCTAACTTGCAGTCAAGAAGTCAAAGACAAGTAATTACATCTCAATCGAATCAAGCTACCGATAACAGCTTAGAAAGATAATTTTATTATATGAAGTTCGATAAATTGAATTTATATATCGATTCTGGTATTCCAATTGTTTGTGTTAATGCCCCTTTACCAGAACGAATGAACGTATTAGATAAAATTTACATTGAATGCTCTAAAAGGCGGAATATACCCCTTCATGTATGGAATGCTGCTTGGGGATGCTTTAAGCAAGTAAAATATAATTCGCATTCAATTGGGAGCTTTATTAATCCACAACCTAAATACAATAATATTTTTACTAATTTTGATTACTTATTAAATAGTGATAAAGCAGGCATTTTTATATTTGAAAATCTATCATCATTAATCAGCATAGATTCTCCACAAATTGTTTCGTATTTAATCAATATTTACTTTGAGTTTAAGAATAGTGATAAATTGAAATGTTTGGTGATTTTATCAACTGATGATGTTGAGTTACCACAATCCTTGAGTAATTTGATTCCTAGTATTTCTTACCCACTTCCTAGTCATAAAGAAATTGCCACTTTAATAGAAGAATTTTTATATGAATCACTACCTATAGTAAACAAACAGCCGTTAATAAGTGCTTGTGCTGGTTTAACAAAGGAGGAGATATGTGATGGGCTAAACATTGCACTAAATTCTTGTTCTCTATTAAGTTATGATGTTTTCACCCAACATTTACTTGAATATAAGATAAATCGCTTCCGTTCTTTCAATTTAAACTTTATAGCCAAACCAAACATTCCTGATTTTGGTGGTTTGGATTTACTCAAAAAGTATATAGAAAATGTCAAATACGATTTTTCACCTCAAGCACGAACTGCGAATATTTCTCTTCCTAAAGGTTGCTTGCTGGTAGGGACCACCGGGAACGGGAAAGACTTTATCAGCTAATGTAATAGCTAAAATATTAGGGTTTCCTTTAATTAGTGTAGATACTGCTCTTATAATTACCGATGGTGCGATTTACCTCAAACGTCTGTTAGAGCGAGTAGAAGCTTGCGCTCCTGTGGTGATGTATTTTGATGAATTTGATAAACTTTTTGCCGCGTCAAATGAGTCAGGAGAGGACATTAGTTCTCGCCAAATCTTGGGAACACTATTAACTTGGTTACAAGATAAAACAAGTGCAGTGTTTGTTGTTGCAACTCTAAACCGACTTGATGCATTACCACCGGAGTTAACCAGGGTAGGAAGATTTGATGAAATATTTTATGTGGGATTTCCCCAAGCTATCGAACGGAAAGAAATTTTGATGATGCATCTTTCTAGATTTGATAACCGTTATAAAAATGGCGATGTGCTTTCAGAGAAAGAATGGCGAATTGTACTTAATAAAACTGTTAATTGTACGGGCGCTGAACTTGCACAAATGGTTCAGAAGGCTGCGCGTAGCAAGTTCCATCAAGGTAAAAAGATGGAAATTGGGTTGCACGAACTATTAGAGCAGCGAGAAATGATGGTTCCTTTATACGTTAGAGATACGGATAGAATTTTAGCGATCGCCAATCGTGCAAAATATATTACTCAGCCTGCTTCGAGTCCGGATACATCGGTTTTTGCTCCCGCTATTACTAGCTTTTGGGGAGAAGTTTCTTCTTGAAATTCTGATAGACTTTAAATTATCAGTTTTGCGGCTACTGTAAGCCTGTTTGACATTACATCTAAAGCTAATTTAAAGCCCATTAGATAGGGTTGTGTATGCTGCCCCCGAATCTCATTTTTATAATTTTATGTTGACTGAACCCCATATCCTTGAATCATTAAGTCGAGCTTATATCCGAGCAGTAGCAGGAAAAGCAGGTTTGAATCTCTCTATCCGTGAATACGATTACGGGGTTGACGGCAACTTTGATGAAATAACTATCCGTAATAATCGACGTGTCGAGTCAGGCTTTTCTCTAAGCTTCCAATTAAAGGCTTCAACACAGTGGCAGCGAAACGATGATACTGTTATTTACGATTTGGAAGCAAAGACTTACAACGACTTAGTAATTCGTCGTAATTTCCGGATGGCTGTACCTTGTATTCTTATCTTGTTCGCTTTGCCTCCAAACTCATCCGAGTGGTTAATATACAATGAAGAAGAAATGCGACTCCGTGGCAGTTGTTACTGGGAATATCTTGGTGGTAAACCAACAGCAAACCGTCAAAGTGTTAGAATTAGGATTCACCGGAAGCAACGCTTAACTCCAGAATCTTTGTTGGATTTAATAGAAAAAGTAAAAACGGGAGAGTGGTCATGACAGAACAAATTCTCCAAGAGGAATTGCAAACTAATCCTCTTAAGGTTAGCGATATAGTATCTTATCTTTATCAAAATGGTTGGCAAACAATAACACACCCAAATCCGCGTTTAATTGTATTTCAAGGTGCTGCTGACGATGAAGGAAATCCCATTCAAATTGTATTACCCAGCCAAAATACTTTTGAAGACAGTAATCGCTTGATAACAAAAGCTGTAAACCTACTAGCAGTAATTGAAGAAAAATCCCCGCATGAAATTATCGATTTAGTGACTCAAACTCATGCGGGTTCAACAACAAGCACTTAGCTGTGAAAAACGATAGTAAACAACTACTTATTTTTAGCAGTAACTATCTAGTAGAAGTTTCTTATTAAACCATAAGAATCCTTACATTTTTTTTACCCATAAGGTGTAACTAGAAAGATAACTAATCGCATTGATTCTCATTCATCAATCTAGAAATCCTCGAAGCAATACTCTCCTTGGCGCAAGCTTTCAAAATTGCAGTAGCTTGTCTATTCCCTTTGTTAGCAAAGTATTCCCATACCGATAACCAATCTTCAAAGCTTAATGCGTATATACTTTTAATTTCATTTTGAGTTATTACCCGACATTCAACAGTATCAGTAGATAGCTTCAATCGAGAAAAAATCTTCGCTTTTGAGGGTGAGTATTGAACCAACCAACCGGGATTTGAGCTAATGGACTTTAAACCTTCACGATGCTCGATACGATATTCTCCCGAACGCAACACCAAAATTTCTAAATTTATATTATTGTCCAATTTAATTGGAAGTGCTTTGGCTACTGTTACTCTATAGTCACCCGTGAAAAAATAGGGATTTGGCGTAACAGCTTTATCTCGTACTGGATTACATAATGCTGTTATCACATCCTGCCATTCATCGTTATCAAGCAGTAGCCGATGAAGCTTAAGTTTACCTTTATCTAAGAGTTTTTGTAAATAAATAGCAGCTACCGATAACGGATAAACTTGAATTTGTTTTCCATTCGCAAGTTCAACTCTTATTGTCTCTAAATCATTTGATTTAACAAAATTACTAACATCTACTTTTGGCTGACCAACTAATAATCCCATCTGTCGGTCACTCATGACTTTCATACCATTCGGCAACTCATAAACTGACCAGGAATATTGTTTCCAATGCCAATAACCTATAACTGTTTTAGGTGTTTCTAAACTATTTAGCCGAACAGTATCAAGCTTTGCGTTGGTTTCTATTGATTCTTTTCGATTCATAAACTGCCAACTTCCTTTTTATGTTTCACAAGTTATTTACGGGCAAAAAAAAATTATCATTGCATGGCAAAATAAATTCAAGCAACCCATTGCGAATTACTTTTATACGGTCTTTGTACAAAAACCAGACAATGATGTCTGGTTATGTTCTCCTAGTTATAAATTGAAGCAAAAACACCCTAAACTTAATAATCTTTTTGAATGAAGATAACAACGTCATCAAAGATTATGTAGATTCAACTTACTAAGCTTATAGATAGTTGATGGAACTTTATTGATTCTTCAAAATTGGCTGATTGAGTTCATATTAGCTTAAAAAATTTGCAATAACAAAATCTTGACAGGCTAATATAAATACTTTATTGAGAGTAAAATATTTATTATTATTAGTTGGATATTATATTTACACCAGACTGCAACTATATTTGGATAAAAACACGCAAAAATTAGTTACTTTCATATATATATGATCAACCTTAATCAATCTAGTAGCTTGCTAATAACAGCTTACTAGATGTTTGTTTATCTGCATTTAAGCACTACCTGTAAAATTTAATAATTCCTGCAATGCTTATTAGAAGTAATTTTCTATAACCATCTGTAGTCTACAATTCTTTTTTATAGCTGATAAATTATCAAGCAGAGTATTTTTTATAACCGAGTATACTTAATTTTTAATTTCTATAGCTCGGCGAACTTTATTGTTTTGACCTAGAAATTCCGCAAAATGCAGGGGCAGGCTTAGTGTAGATAGATATCGGATACAACACGAGTTAATTAGTTTTAAAGCCTGCCCCTACATTTAAGGTTCCATCTCATGACTTGAATCATTTGGCTTTAGTTCCATAGCGTGCGGTAGAGACTTTTGTACCGCGACTATTCTTTCAAAGGGCATAAAAGTGACTATAGTAGGCATATTTCGTAGGTATTCTAATGGTAATGGAGCGTATTCACTATCAACCGAAAGGTATAGCGTCCTACATTTATGGGGAGCATTACTTGCTGTCAACTGCAATGCTTTGATAGGTGACTCTACCAATACTGCTTTTTTCGTAGCAGTCTCAGAGCTTTCACCCATACTTAAATGGAACCAACCTTTTGAACGTTTGCTTCCTGAATGCAAAATAAAATCATTACTACTTTGATTAGGAGAATATAGATAAGCTCCTGTTGCTTCACCCCTTAAGCTCCGCGCCAAAAAAACTGCATTACCTTTGATATCTGCATATATCAACTTTCGTTTATATAAGATTTGAACTAAGCTTTGAGGAATAGAATGTTTTTGTTTGAGATAGTATTCAACTTGCTGCCAATGACTGGGTGAAGGAGACGGTGGTACGAATTGTGTATGAGACTTTTGATGTGCAATGCTTAATGCTTTGTCAACTGCTTGATTTTTAACCGCAGCTAACATACGCTCGGAGCCAAATCTATCGCACAACCAAACAAGTGCATCATCGAATTTACATTGATTGACTTGCATTACTAAGTCAATAGCGTCACTTGAGTGTAATTGCCTATCTTGATTTAATCCAAGTTCGTAAGCGACTAATTCTAAAGGTAATTTTTGAGGTTGAATTGATGTTTTAAGAATTTCTAATTCGGATTCTATCTGTTGCCGTAGTGTTTCGCCGCAACGTGTAGTTTGCTCTAATTGTCCTTTTTGTCTGAATAAGCGAGAGCGTTCGTTGAGTTGGTAATTAATTATCTCAAACTCTGGAGTTAGAATTTCAATAACTCGCTGTCGATATTCTTCACCTGTTTCATGTACCAGGGCTTTGGGAAAAAAGCGTTCTACATTTAGAAGTTGAGAATCTTGATTGACAGCAGAATAATATTTTTTGAGTGTTGTATAGGTAGCTGTGCTGCCTTTAATCCCACGAGATATCCCCAAATGTGCAACAGCATCTCCAAAACTATCTTGTAGTTCAGATAATTTAATTTTTCCACCAAATAATCCACGACAGTTAAGCTTGCCTCTTTCATCTATTGGTACGAGATAAGCGTGAACATGAGGTGTAATTTCGTCGAGGTGTAACTCTGCTCTGACTATTCGTTTCTCCCCAAGAAGACTGCAACCAATTAACTGTTGCTTCCACAAATTTATCTAAACGTTGTTTGTCATAAATTCCCGCTTCATGAGGTGCTTGCGGACGGAAATAGGAAGCACTAGCACTAAGCAGCATTTCTACTGCAAGCACAGCATTTGAACGGATTTTCTGCAAACCAATTTTGTCTTTTACCAAAGTTGATAAATTTATCTCGTCCTTTTCACCAATAATTCGTATATTAGTGACTTCTGGGTTGGCATTTGGCGTATCTCTTTTTCTTGTGGCGTGAGCTTCATTGCCTTGCAACATTCCCCAGGTTTTGATTTTTTGGATTCTGCAAACAGCTAGTGGCATCATGCTGATATGAAATTATGTAGCGATTATTACTATAGTAATCAATTTTAATTAACTTCTGTTCTAGCTAAATTTTTGCTTGTAGAACAGTAGTTTTTCAGGTATTTGTTCTTAATTATATTTGTGTGTTAACACGTAAAACACCCCTATTTGTAAACTAATTTGAAGTTATAATTGATCGGATGATAGCTTCTTATAAATGTATTTTTACACAGATTTATTTTAAGATATTTACAGTTGAAATTAATATGTAGCAGTATATTCCGCAGTTCGTACTATTTTAGCTGAAGTAACGATTTATCTTCTAAATAGATATATTTTATACAATTTATTTTTAGCATATTTGCCCTTTTAAAGAAATCTATCTTTTGTCTGATTGAATAAATGGGCTTTCATTCGCTAACAAGGTAGAGAAGGAACACCGGAATATTGGTTTATGCAAAACTTTTTTAAACTTACGAGCAGTTTTTTTTCAAATGATTTCGATTTACTCATAAGTCGAGCTAATCGCAAAGCTATGTTAATTTTCTCAGTCGTTTTTACATAGGGAGAAATACGGCTCTTGTTCCGGAAAGTCGAAAATTGTAATGTAATCTTTTTCCGTTACGATAAGTAAATTGTGTAGTGTGTTCACATTCGGCACAAACTAAAGTTAAAAATTTCATGCTCAACCCACCTAAAAAATATATGGGTTTTGAGAAAACACAAGATTGTAAGAGACGATTGTTGGAAGTATTTCTTTGATGAAGCCGCAGGTACAAAGTTCTGGAATTCTGTGTAGAGTTATTTTACAAGAATTCGCGCCTTTCTTTTTAAGCTGGAGCCATCTTGGAGCCACCTTTTATCGCTAGAAAAATACAATTTCTATAACTCTTACTAATAATTAGGCTCCAGATGTCTCCAATTGTCTCCAAATTTGAGCAGGTAAATGAAAAAAAATACTGCAAAAATAAATAATTTTGACGATGCACCTTTTATTGTGATTAGCCTGGGACTTTGGGGGAAGCGGTACAAAGGGGATTTATTCGCTTTATCAAAACACCGAAGCACACTCGCTATTTATGGAACCAGAAGTGATAAAGGTAACGTTAGAGTCTATCAAAAATTATGAACAGAATCTGATGGGAACAACTCATCCTGAGAATAGAGCTTGGGTGTCTGTAAAGAACGAAACGAAAGCTGTCGGGTACTTAGCAAGGAACAAGTATTATGCAAATTCTGGACTTGTTGAACTAAAGTACGAACGAGCAGTTCATAAAACGTTGGCTGCTATTTGGGTAATTAAAGAAAAACTCAAACTTCCATCTAAGCTAAGAATTGCTCTTTGTGTATTGTTTCCATCTGGAGAGTTTGAAAACAAAACAAGCTTTGAACAGTTGATTCGTGGCTGTTGTGCTGACTACTTAACACCTAGCGGCACGATGCAAGTTGAATGTGTGATGTTTAACTGTTTACCCGAGGGTGCAGGAATATATCTATCGCATCAGAAGAAAGTAGGGGATGCGCTAAAACAGAAAGTGTGTGCGGTGGCAATGATTGGTTTTCGTAATGCATCGCTATTAATTTCTCATCGAGGTGTTGTTTCAAGAGAGGGTAAAACGTCAGATTTAGGAATGATAAGGATGGTAGAAAAGGTTGTTGCTGCAACTGCGGGACAAACTGTGGAGCGATTGACATCGGCAATTGCTATTTGTGGAAGCGAAATTGATACTCGTCCTTTACAAAAATTACTACGTTCTACTACTCAAGAAGGACGCAATAATGAATTGACGCAACTTACGGGGGCAATTAAGTTTTCCCGACATGAATACTTTACCGCTTTAACAAGTTGGTTTAACCAAGTAATTCCAGCAGATGTCGAAGAAATATTGTTTTGTGGCGGTACTGCTGACTACTTGAAAAAAGAATTGAATTCGTACTATCGGAGTACGCCATGCATCTTTTCTGGCATTAACATTCCTTTATCAATAGACAATAATTCTCTCGGTTGCCGTTTAGCAGATGTTTACGGTGCATTTTTGTACTTCGATGAAATGGTTAAACAGCGAATTGTAATTTCAAGTGAGGTAAATAATCGTGTCTAAACGCCAGAATTTTCGCTGGCGATATCAACCGCGTAACAAGATGGATGTTTTAATGCTCGATTACATTATGAAGAGCGAAATTAGAAGTACCACAGAAATGATGCTGCTGTCGTTACGAGCGTTTTGGCTTCCACTTGCAGTTGCGCGATCGCCATATGAAGACAAAGCAACTAAGGAACGCATAGTTACCGAAGCTTGCTGTACGTTGCTCAACCAACTCAATCAAATTTATGCTGCCGTTGGCTTTTCGCTGCCCAACTATCTACCGATGCTTAATCAAGGAGAATTTGTAAAACAATCGCCTCCCGAGGAATCGAAGGATAAATCCACTCAAAATTCACCCAGCATCAACGAGCAAAAAAAAGCTGTTGGGCAATTTGATTATGACATTGATTCATTTAGTAGTTGGTAATTAATAATTATGGCTTTTCCACAACCTAAAAGAAAACGAGGCAGACCCTAGAAAGAATCCTCTACCGTTTAATGTGGTATCTGAAACCGTGCAACCAATACAAGAAACTAATTATTCGCCGACTGAGCAAGTAGAAACGGATACATCATCAACCACTAAAAATTCAGAGTTTGAAGTAGAAGACTGGGAACGTGAGCTTGATGGTAATTTAACTTCAACTGATTTAAATTCACCAGATTCTACGCAGATTGAATCGCATATTACTAATAATCTGCTAGAAAATTCTAAACAACAAACAAAAATCCATATTGTAGATTCAGAAAAAGGTGGTGCTGGTAAATCATTTTTCAGTAGAGCTTTTATTGAATACTGTGCCTTTAAAGATTTAGATGTCGCAATTGTAGATGCGGATACGAGCAATAGAGATATTGCAAAACTTTATGATGATGTTGAATTAGCATTTTTTAGCGATGATGAAAAGAAGGCTTCCTATGCCGATAAAATCTTTGATTTAGCATTTGAAAAGTCAGTAATTGTTAATTTACCTGCCCAAGTTTACTCTAATGTAACTAACTGGATTAAACGTAATAATTTAACCGAATTGGGTAAAGAACATTCCATTTCATTTATTAAATGGTTTGTATGTACTGGCGGAGTTGATTCGGTCAATTTCTTCCTTAAATCTTTAGAGGATTTAGGTGATGATATCACTCACGTATTTGTCAAAAACTTGGGATTGTGCGATGAGTGGAACTACATTGAACAAATGCCTGAGTTCGTTGCTGCTCAAGATAAATACAAGTTCATCGTTATGGAATTTCCCAGATTTCCATTTTGGGAACGCAATATGATAGACCGTTTAGAAATTACTTTTGAAAGAGCAGTTTCTCATCCTGAATTTAAAGCGGTATCAAAGCAGCGGGTAAAAAATTATCTCAGGAGGATTTATGCTTCTTTAGCTGCAACGGAGTTAATTGAATGAGTACGGATGATGGTTCCAAAAATATAGAAGAAAAACCAAAAACTCCGGATGATTTACTTGCTCAAGCTTTGAAGGGGAAGAGTGAAGAGTTTAAGCAACGAGTAGTGGATTTCGCTTTTAGAAGTGGCTTATCAAAAGATGACCCATTATTTCTGGTACTGGTTGCAACGGGACAATTGGAAGCAATGTTGCAGGATGCACCAGAAACATTAAAAGTACTTTTTAAAACTTGGAATCAAGATTTAGCAAATAATTTAGAGAAGGTAGAACAAGTTGCTGTTCAAAGACAGAAAGTAGCAATTAACCGAGCAGCACAGGCTTTGATTCATGAATCTTTGGTGCGTGAAGGTCGAAATATCATCAATTCTATTTATCCAGCTGCTATTGTATTCTTTCTGATTTTTGGGGCGGGTTTCATTGGTGGAGTTACGATACCACCTTGGATTGTTGGTGTGTTAGGGAAGGGATATACCTTGGTGAAATCAAATACTTTGACTTGGAACGAGTTGAACGCGATGAAGTGGGCAATGTCGAGTGAAGGTAAATTTGCGAAAAATTTGATTGATTGGAATCGCGGTTATTTAGACAATAAGGAATGTATCAAGGATGCTCAAAAATTGGGTGTAGTTTTATCGCAATACAACCGCAAAGCAAAGTCAGGATTTTGTACCATTTGGGTGGTTCCGGCAGGTAAACGTAAATTTGGTTCTTGAACCCAAACAATAAAGTTCTAAACTAAGACGTAAATTCGTAAACTAGGTCGTAAAGTTATAAACTAACTGTCACATATAGGAATCGGGGTTAGATTTGGAGAAAGAATCTTGAACTATAACTTTTGAGACTTGTTAACCGTTTTTTAGTAAAACCTTTGAGTGCTTTAAATTAACAAGCAATGTGACAGTTTGGAACTTTATTGTTTGCAGTTTCTTACTAACCAGCAGTTTTACACCCACACAGTTTACAACTTTCTTTTTTTGCTCTTTGTAAATGTCAACGTAATATCAAGGCTTTCGGATATTTGTCAGTTTACAACTTTATTGTTTGCTTACACACCTTGAGCTTAAATCATCATCGCAAAAACGCTTATGGAAGATTTACCACAAGCGTAATAACTAAATCCCAGACTAAAACTCTTCACCATCATCAGTCCAAGGAGTCTCTAGCATTTTTCTTTCATATAAAGCAATTGCCTCTTTCTCTTTCTCATCTTGTGGGTCATAAAAATCATCGTAATTTGCATATCCCTCGCTCAGAAGTTCTTCAGGGGTCATCGATGCCATTACCTGGTATCTACTTATTTTTGGTTTCTGATTCATTGGCTGTTGATTCATCTGTCTAACCTGTTAACTGATAACAATATTTATTCTAAATGTGAAAAACAAATTGTGTATTGCTCTGATTGTTAACAATTGTTCTTTCCTCTTTTTATAGCGCTATGGTTATAAAACTCAATCATTTCGATACTAAGACAAAGCAAGATACCGGAATTGAGGAAAAATTAGAGAATACGCTAGCAGAATACTTATTTCCTGGTGTTGAGTTTCGCATTGGCACTGCTTACCCTGAAGCCACTATTCCACAAGATTTAGAAGAACACAATGGAATGACTCTACAGTTCTCGGCTCGTAAAAGAATGTATTTTGCAAACGATCCAGATGTACGCTCATTACTCTACCCAAACCCTTCTGATGGTGCTGCTTATCCTCTACCATTTACACCTTGTCGAAGTTTTCACGAGTTGCATAATATTAGGATACTGGTAATTGATGATGTAACGGGAGATTCAGGTGGAATTATTGCTACGAGTGATGCCAAAAAATTAGTTGGTGATTGTAAAGGCTTAATAGATAAAGATTTTGCCTCCTCGAACAATATAGAACCGCGTGCTTTTCAATTCAGACTTGGTATCAGACCTCAAAAACAAAGCCATGTGATGCGAATTGCTAAAGGTACGCTTGCACCCGAAAGACTAGATAAATTAGGAGAATCGAAATTACAGATAAGCGGTAGCGCTAGAAAAGGTACTATTAGAACCAGAACTGGATATGATATGGTACTGGCTACTTCTTCTTTTAAAGGTAGAAAAGGAGAAGACGCTATCAAACCTGGAGAATACCTATTTGATATAGGTTTAGGTGTTAAATCAGTCGCTCAATACAGACAACATAGTTTAGGAACCCAGATTTTAGTTAATTATCCTCGCGCTGTCAAAGAAGAAATCTTACCAATTCTGAAGCAGCAAGCAGAAGAATTAGCATCATCACAAAAAAGTCCCAGGGAATTAGCCCAAAAATACGTTGAAAACTACGAACACCGCAAAGCACTTTTAGAAGATATTAAGAAGGAAACTATTACGGAAACAGATGAAAAATTATCAGAAAAACTAGCTATATTAGATTGCTTTTGTTGTAATACTGAAGATGAAGAAATTAACCAAGAAGAAGAATTAAGCGCAGAGCAAAAAGACTTATTAATCTATTCTTTATTAAAAGTAGATTTAAACAATTTTTGTCAACTAATTGAACATCCTAAAATCGTAGCCGAACTGCAAGAATTCGCTCGTAAAGAATGGGTTGATATTGCTACCGGACGTTCAATAAAGTTTATGTCGGGTTTAGCTCAACCTAATTTAGATTTACAGGAAGATGAAATCTGTATTCCATATTTGAAAGAAGGTTTAGAAATTATAGTAACTCGTTCGCCTTTAATTAATTCAAATGGCGTAATTACCTTAAATAATAAACATTTACCGAAAATGCTATCGGGATGCGTTTATATAAATCCTAAAACAGCAATGGATAATATGCAGTGCGATTTCGATGGTGATTTACTAGCTTTTGCATCGAGTGAAGAGTTTCCAATAATGACAGAAGAAGTCAAACAAAAGAATTTACCTGTAAATAAGTACCCTGATATTGTCAAAAAAGAAAAAGTTCCCTATCAAGGAAGTTTTCCTGAAATTGCTGTTTCTGCGATGGAAAATAAAATTGGGATTATTGCTAATGAAATTCAAAAAAATATTGCCCTTCGGTGTGAAATTGATGAATTACCGCAATCCATAAAAGTCGAATATATACAAAAAGTTTCAACACATTTAAATTATATTTTATCAAAGCATAGTCATACAACTTTACAACTTCCAGAAGACAGATTAAATAGAATATATCAAATTGCTCGTACTGGTAATACATCTTTAGATACAAATCAAGTTGATATACAACTTCAATCCTTTAAAAAATTATTAAAAGATTATGTTTCAGAACTTAGTAACGAATTACAAGTTGCTACTGACGGAGCTAAAAGTGCATTGCGACCTGATAATAATATTATTCAACATTGTCAAGTAGTAACTAGTTATAAAGAAGTAGAATGGCTGGCTGATAAGAAAAATACGGAAGCTTTTACTAATAAAGGTATGGCTACAAATGGTTTGAGTCCAATTGATTTAATGATTCAACAAACAAATCGAATATTTGAAGAAAACCAAATTATAGCTAGACCTATTGAACAATTTAGAAATCTTTATCCTACAATTGAATTTACCTCCGAACACAAACAGCAAGCTCAAAATATTAGACATAAATATAATTCTTTAATAAAAGAACGTATTGAATTACAGGAAAGAAAAAAGATAGAACCGGGTGCTTATATAGTTATTAGTTCTCCAATAAGCGGACGCAAATTAGAAGTTACTAATTTAATTAAATATGACATATCCAAAGATACTGAATTTTGGAATGCAACAGAACTTAGTATCACGATAAAACCAAGACAACCTACTTTAAAATTACCCCATCCTTTATCTGCCTGTATTCAATATCAGACTCCTGAAGGTGTAAATAGAATTAAACCCATTGGCACAATTAGTATGAAATCAATGGCAGAAAATAATCTTAAACCTGGAATGACAATAAAACAAGGTAAAGTTGAATTTTACTTTGGAATTAGTCATAGTATGATTGATGCTTTGAAGCAGCAAACTCTTGAATACGTCGAGTCAATTAGAAATAGCACTCCGGATAATGAAAAGCTACAGCTAGCAGCTGCAATTCATGATATTAGTCATACCGAAGAAAATAAAAATTATGTAGGACTAAAAAAGGCAGGTGTGGCGTTTTCTATATTTATCGACGAAGTTATAGGTCAATTAAATCAGTTACAGTTTACCCAAATGAGAGTGCTTGGTACTCAGTTCAATCATTATGCTAATCAAAACTTTGCTGGTGAAAAAGTCCCAATAAAATTTGAAAATGGAATTAATCCTCGTGCCCCCAATCAAACTGCGCGTTGGATAATAGTAGAAGGTAAAAAACTCGGTACTATCAATGGTTCTTCCCCTCATTTACTTGCTGGGTGTGAAGCAATTGCTAGCATCAATTCTCTTTCCAGTAAAAGCGTAGTTATTACTAGTTCAAAAAATCCCGATAATAAATTGCAGATTGATAAGGTTAATAAATATGCTTTTAAATCTAATCAGTGGCAGAATGAAGAAGCGAATATTGCTTTAGCTATAGGACAAACTAACCCTAGGGGCGCACCAACTGTTTTCGCAAAAGTAGATAATAAAATATTAGGAACCGTTAATAAAAAATCAGTCAAATTTTTACAAGAAAAACTTAACGCTGTTGGTAAATCAATCCAGGGATTTACGTTTTCTGGTACTTTAAAAAATGCTCCTGCTAGCTATGCGGATATTATAATTGACCCCTCGACCGTAAAATTTCCACAAATTGAAACTAGCTCACAACAGGATAATAAAAGCTTGATTGAAAGTAATGAGCCTGTTTGCACTGTTTTATTTTTTGAAGCATCTGTAGATAGTAAGTTTCAACAGAAAACAGAGCAAATAATGGCTAATATGCTTAAACGGGCTGTTGAACGTGCGGTGGAGTTAGGTTACTCCAAGGTACAGTTTGTTGATGTTTCTACAAATACCACAGAGTCTTCAGCTTTAAGAACTGTTGAACAACTTACGGCTGAACACAAAGATATTAAAGTTGATTTTATAGGTGGTGCGTCCGTAGAAGATGCAATTGGACTGATGAAGAAACCAACAGATATTGTAATTGGGATAAAAAATACTCAAACCATTGGCATGATTGATTTTGTCGCTGCTCAAGGAAAGGCGATCGCCACTTACAATCCCCAAACACAGAAATTTGATAGACGGAATTTACCTGCTCCGAGAAAGACTGCTGAAATAACTAAAGATATTGAACGCGACGAACGTTGAATTTGTATCAACCTATAACAACGGATTAGCGTAAAATGACAATGCTTTTTGATATCGAGCAATATCACCATCGGGATTCACAACATCACAAAGGTGACTGGGATGGTGTAAAGTACGATTCTGCTTGGGATGATGGTTCTGCTTTTCCACAAATTAACCATAAAACTTCTTCAAAAGAAACAGCACGTAGTAAGAAAACAGACTGTTGGTATACCCCACCTCATATTATTGAATTAGTTATCCAGGTTTTGGGAGAAATAACTCTTGACCCTTGCGCCGATGATGGACGACATATAAGAGCAGCAAAGCATTATACCTTTGATGACGATGGGTTGAAGCAGCCTTGGTACGGGAAAGTTTATATGAACCCTCCGTACTCACATCCTGGTCTTTGGATGAAGAAGCTGCAACTAGAATTTGAAACGGGTAATGTGGATGAAGCAATTGCTCTTGTACCTGCTGCTACCGATACCAATTGGTTATCTCCGGTTTTGAAAACTCAACCTGTATGTTTTTGGAAGGGGAGAATTAAGTTTTTAGGTCAAGATTATCAACCAAAATTATCTGCAAGACAGTCTCATGTGTTGGTTTATTGGGGTAACAATTGGCAGAAATTTAGGGAAGTATTTGAAGACTATGGAGTGGTATATTTCCCAATTCCCCCTGTTGATAATAACGAGGTGCTAGGGGAAAACATATCACTTAACAATTCCCCTAGCACCCGGATGGAAGATAAGAGCCAAACCCTTGATAATAGTTCATCAACATCAAATCTTTCAAATGCTCAACTAAGTAATGATGACCAGGTGCTAGGGGGAAATATATCACCTAACAATTACCCTAGCACCCAGATAGAAGATAACAGCCAAACCCTTGATAGTAGTTCATCAACATCAATTCTTTCAAATACTCAAATAAGTAATGATAACCAGGTGCTAGGGGGAAATATATCACTTAACAATTCCCCTAGCACCCGGATGGAAGATAAGAGCCAAACCCTTGATAATAGCTCATCGACATCAATTCTTTTAAATACTCAAATAAGTAATGATGACCAGGTGCTAGGGGAAAACATATCACCTAACAATTCCCCTAGCAACCGAATAGAAGATAATAGCCAAACCCTTGGTAATAATTCATCAACATCAATTCTTTCAAATACTCAAGTAAGTAATGATAACCAGGAGAAGCGGGAAAACATATCACCTAACAATTCCCCTAGCACCCGAATAGAAGATGGAAGCCAAACCCTTGATAGTAGTTCTTCAACATCAAATCTTTCAAATACTCAAGTAGGTAATGATAATCAGGTGCTAGGGGGAAATATATCACTCAACAATTCCCCTAGCACCCGAATAGAAGATGGAAGCCAAACCCTTGATAATAGTTCTTCAACATCAAATCTTTCAAATGCTCAAGTAAGTAATGATAACCAGGTGCTAGGGGGAAATATATTACCTAACAATTCCCCTAGCACCCGGATAGAAGATGAAAGTCAAACCCTTGTTAATAGTTCATCAAAATTAAGTCATGCAAATACTCAACTAAGTAATGATGACCAGGTGCTAGGGGGAAATATATCACTAAATAATCCCCCTAGCACCTATCGTAAACGCGGTGAGGGCAGCGGTAATATTTCATGGGGTTATGCAAATGCTAATAGCACTAAAAAGAAACCAGTCAAACAGCTTTATTTCGAGTGGGAATATAGGGGTAAAAGAGGAAAGACTTATGTGCGATCGCACTTCTTCGAGCAAGTTATTTCAATGAATGAAGCGAAAGTTCCAGTTGTAGTGATATTGAAATTATTAACTTACAATCCAAAAGTAGCGGGTGCTTTGGGTCTTAATTAGCTATCTTTTTTCATTTATCAACCTTTGCCTCAATTGCGTATATCTTTCCTGAGATTTTCTTGAGCGGACACACATACCAATAGCTTTCTTACTCCCAACAATAATCGCCAACATATAGCATGAGTTAATCCTGTATAAAGCAAATTCCTGTTCAACATAACAAAATGTTGCGAGTACAATGGCAACAATACAACAGGATATTCCGAACCCTGGGATTTGTGAATGCTAACGCTCCAAGCCAAAGCCAGTTCGTTTAAATCAGCATAATCGTAAATAACTTCGCGTTCTTGGAACTTGACAATTACTTCCTGTTCTTCGGTGTCAATATGAATAATAAAATCCATATCACCGTTAAAAACTTCCCGTTGGTAATAGGAAGGTTAATTGAATTACCCTATCCCCTACTCGAAAAATTATTCCGCCTCTAGTTACTTCAACCTTCTGGGGGACTAGGAGGATTAATGAGTTTTTGCAGTACGTTGTTAAGATTGCGCGTACCTACCAAGCCGTTTCAACAGCTTGATGTTGTTCGGGTGATAGCGAAACTTTACGGCTTTGGCTAAAACGTTCTAACCAAGTATGAACACGGGGAATGTCGGGATTAATGGGTTGATGTAAACGAGAAAGTATAAGTTGCGCTAGGTTTTGTTCGGTGTGGAAGAAGGTTGGTTTGTAACGACGAGCAATGTAGATTCAGCATCACGTTCTCTAATTAATTCATCCGAGCGCGACATATCACAGATGACTTTTGTTAATCCATCCTCATACAAAGACGTTGCTCTTTCTCCCGCACCTTTAGATGTCACCATGCGTCGGGCTGGGGTAATGATGAAACCATATTTTACTCTCACTCGAAATTATTACCCTAAAAACAATAACTTCTTTTATGCTGCTCACTGGTGGCATCCAGCGGTTTATGAGTCAATGATGATCGGTGGAAATGACTCAGAGCAAGACAAAATGCTCAACCAAATGGAAGACGTATTTCAGTCGGAGGTAATTCCTAATCCACCAATGAGAATGTTGCTGACTCGTGAAGGTGCGCCGCGCTATAGCCGTTTATCTCCAGAAACTGCGAATGTTTTCGACAATCTACATATGCTCCACGGTATTACCTACGATATCTTTGCCTACGACGGTTGGACAGTTGAGCAAAAGCGAGCCGAACTTTATCGCGTGCTTAAAGCTCTAGGCTATCAACATCATCGAGTTAATCATCATCATCGAGTTACTACACCCAAACCCAATTTTAATCCTTTAGCTTACGATGAGTGGGCTAAAAGTGCTGATGGCTCAATAACGCGGATGATGATGGAAATGATGCAAGAAATGATGCCAATGATGCACGCTTCGATGAATTCGGGAATGCGATCGCCAATGCAGAGGAATATGAATGGTGGAATGAGCCAAGAAATGCATCAAAAAATGATGGCGCAGTTAAAAATGAAATTAACTCCCGGTATTCAGTCAGGGGAAATTCCCGGCTCTTGGATGGATGCAATGAAAGTTTTGATGCCAAATATGAAAATGTCAGCGGAAGCAATGCAGCCAGGAAAAATTAATCCGATGATGGTAGAAGCCATGCTCAAGGGTTGGCAAGAAAAATACGGTAATTTGCCCGATATCGAATCTATATCAATGGATACCGAACCCTCTGCACAAGATATTTTGGCACAAACCCAAAAGTAAAATCTCTTTTCTTAAATTACACAATCTATACATTTATGAATATACAGAAATTGAAATGTACAGGTATCATAGCTGGATTATTTTTAGGATTAACAGCGATTATTTCTTTTCCTAAAACTGCTCAAGCTGCCGACCATTTAAACTTAGAAGAAGGATTACCAACGGAAGTTGAAGATGCTTACCCCATACCCTACAAAGGTATCGAATTACAAGGAGTCACCAAATATGACCGGATTAACGGCAAAGATAGTTTTGTCATTGAACCGCGTGTAGAATACGCTATCGCTCCTAATACTCAAGCTACAATCTCGGTTCCTTTTCAATTTGGTTCCGCAGAAGATGATGGTATTAGTGATGTGGGAATAGAATTTTTGTACAACTTCAATGCCGAATCTTTGAAAACTCCTGAAGAAAGCAGTTTCTGTTGGTGCGAATGCTCCTTATTGTGAAGGTAGTGCTGGAGTTGTGTGTAGAGTTAAGTTAATTATGACCAAAACCTTGGGTGCTGGAGCTAATCTAGATAGACTTCATCTCAATGTTGGTTATACCTTTAACGATGCAAAGAAGAATGATGAAAGAAGAAATGTTGTTAAAGCGGTTGCAGGTTACAGTCGTCGTTTGGGTTCGTCCACTATATTGGTGACGGATTTTGTTTACGAACAAGAAAAAGAAGATAGTGTTGATGCTTATATTTTAGCTGCCGGTATTCGTCAACAAGCTACACCGATTACAGTTTGGTCTGTTGGTGCTGGAGTTGGATTAAGTGATGATTCTCCAGATTTTAGAATTACGGGTGGAATTCAGCAGTCTTTGTAATTATAGATATTTTCCGAACGGCTGCAACTACTTTACTACTGCACAATTAATGCATTGGGTGGGCTTTTCCATAAGTCCACCCTTTCACAATGCCAGAAAAATATATCTTTTTTTACTTGTACTCTTAAACTATTCATATTTAACAAAGTTTGTAGTTAACTTAAAATTGCTTGCTTGAGCTTTTCTCGCAGTTGGTTAAGTACTTTCACCGCAACCTGTAACTCTTCTGCGTTCATATCTTCGGCAAGTATTTCGGCTGCTTGAGCATTTTTAAAAGTAAAGTCCTCAAATAATGTTTCTCCTTTCGCAGTTATGACTAACAGCTTTGATGTTTTATGCGCTGGATTATCAACCGACTCAATCAAACCTTCTTTTATCATTTCATTGGCTAATTTCTGAATACCTTGACGGGAAACAGGACGAGAACGAGCGATTTGAGCGACTGTCTGCGCTCCTTCGTTTTTTAAACTATTTAGCATTCCCCAATAACTACCCGATGATTTTATCGTTCCCATACGTTTACCTCCTTCCCGCAACAAGAAATAAGTGTAGGTTGTCTCGATAAAAAGTTCTTCCATCGCTTTTCCTGCCTGGGTTCTGGCCACGGGCTTGTCTTTCATTGCCAACACTCCCAATCAAATTTCATTAACTGTTTATGACAACTAGTTGTCATAATGGTAATTAGTTGTCATAATTCTAGTGTAATTGAATTCGTGTTATGAACTATATTTCATCACAGTTTGGCAATCCTAGAGGAATCTTAGGGCGATTTTTTGGTCTGCTAATGACACAAACTAATCAAGCCAAAGATCACTGGACAATAAAGATGCTTAACGTTGAACCCGAAGACCATATCTTAGAAATCGGATTTGGCTCAGGTGTGGCAATCCAAAAAATGTCTCGAATTACTAAATGCGGATTTATTGCTGGTATTGACCGTTCGGAAGTTATGTTAAATCAAGCAAGCAATCGAAATAGACAGGCTATTGAACGGGGATTGGTTGAATTGAAACATGGGGAAGTTGCACATTTGCCTTATGGGGATAAAACCTTTGATAAAGCCATAAGTAGCAACTCCCATTTTTTTTGGATTAATCCGGTTGAAAGTTTAAAAGAAGTACGTCGAGTTTTGAAACCGGGTGGATTGATTGTACTTACTTGGCAACCGAGATGGGCAAAAACGGAAGCCATGCTGACCGAAAGCGCTCAAAACACCAAAGCGCAACTTAAAGTAGCGGGATTTATTGATATTCAACTGAAGTTTAAAGCGATGAAACCTGTATATTGTATCTGCTTGCAGGGAATTAAATAGTTTCGGAAGCATTACTGGAGAACGCTGTGATTTTAAACATTGCTCGATTACTTAGTCTTGTGCTTACTTCAATTGCCACAGGGGTAGCTTTATGTCATGCACTCGAACTTCCCAACAAAATGGCGTTATCTGCTTCTATGTGGCTCAACGTACAGAAGGTGTTATATAACGGCTTCGGCAAAATTCTGGGACCAGTAGAATATGGTGCTTTAGCGACAACTTTACTTGTGCTGTTTTTGGTTCGCAAGCAACGGAGAACTTTTATACTGACATTGATTACTTCAGTCTTGATTGCTATAGCGCTAATAGTTTGGTTAAGCTTTGTTGGTCCAGCAAACCTCAGAGTTGATACTGCACTAACAGTTCCGATTGATTGGATGCAGATACGCAATCAATGGGAGTATGGACACGCTACTCGTGCTGGTTTGTTTTTGGTAGCACTGATAACGTTGAGTCTCTCTATACTTTCCGATATACCAATCGGTAATAACCGGAATATGAGATATCGCGATAATAATTAAAGTCTTAAATATTGAGGAGAAGAATATTTTAATTAATTCTCTCTATGCCCTTTTAATTAATTTAGTACGAGATGATTGATTACAAGGTAATATAACAATGAAAGTGCTACCTTTTCCAACTTCACTTTCTACTTCCAAACTACCGTGATGAGATACTACAATAGCTTTTGCAATTGCTAATCCTAAACCCGAACCACCAGTATGACGAGAACGGTCACTATTAACTCGATAAAAGCGGTCAAAAACGTTAGAAAGTTCATTCTTGGGAATACCAATACCCGTATCTTTGACTCGAACTTCAGCTTCCGTTTCATACTTATCTAAAATAACTGTGACTTCCCCACCAGGTAAAGTATACTGAATTGCATTTACTATTAAATTAGAAAATAAGCGATAAAGCTGTTCGGTATTACCAATAATATTTATTTCCTTGTTAATACGAATTTCCGATTTCAAGGTAACATCAGATGAAATTGCCATTGCTGCAAATTCTTCTATCAAGTCCTCAATAATATCATTTAAAGAACATAATTCCCGCTGTACAGAAAGGGATTGTCTATCAAAGCGAGAAAGCATTAATAAATCTACTACTAAACTAGTAAGACGTTGATTTTGACGCTTGATAGTTCCGAGAATATCCCATGCTTCTTTAATGTCTAAATCTGGCATTAATAAAACTGAATCTATTGTTGCTTGAATTGCGGCTAACGGTGTTCTTAATTCATGAGCAGCGTCGGCTGTAAATTGTTGAATTTGTCTGTAAGATTGATAAATTGGTCGCATTGCTAAACCTGCCAACCACCAACTAGCAAAAGCAATCATTGTCATCGCTGTCGGTAATCCTACTAACAGACTTAATTTAACTGCATCCATATAGCTGTTAACATCGGCTATATTTCTTCCAACTTGTAAATATCCCCAATCGCGATTATCTTTGGTGTGTAATTCTAATGACATTTGATGGTAAAAATTACCAGTATCGTCTTGAATTGTTTGCCAAAGTTTCTGATTAAAATCTGAAGATTCAGCTTGTGGGAAAGAACCTGCAACTGCTATTAAACGTGCCGAATTACCAAACAAACGCACGTAATAACCTTGATGAATTGCGTTTAGAATATGTCGTTGAGCAGTAGAATTTTGCGATATGCAACCCGTTTCTACTACACAAATACTTGGTAAAACTTCTCTTACAATTGGTTCTACTTTTTCGGGCTGTTTTAGCTTGGATTCTAAATTATTATGTAAACTTCTAGCGACAAATTCTAATTCTCTATCTAAAGCTTCCGAATGAGCATGAGATACTGCGGTGTATAAACCTGAGCCGCAAACGGTTAAAATTAAACCCATAACAATAGCATACCAAAGTGCTAATCGAAATCGAGTTCTTTGAAAAAGTTTATTTTGATTCATGTTTATAATTAATTCTTAAAATTAAAACGATATCCCATACCATGTAAAGTTTCGATGGGATTTCCACAGCCGCTAGCAGCTAATTTTCGTCGTAATAAACGTACCTGTGCGGCTACTACATTGCTACTTGATTCTGCACTTGCTTCCCAAAGTTGATTGCGAATTTGTTCGGTTGTGAGAATTTGGTTGGGGTGGTTCATAAAATATTCTAGTAACTGAAATTCTTTGTTAGTCAAAGACATTTCTTGTTTATCTGATGAAGCATTTTTATTAATTATTGTATTATTCCCATAGTCCAAAGTTAGATTACCCATAGTAACTTGAGGGGGTTGAAATTGAGGTACCCTTCTTTGCAAAGCTCGTAACCTTGCCAATAATTCCTCCATCCCAAAAGGTTTCACTAAATAATCATCTGCCCCAGCATCCAAACCAGCTACCTTATCTTCCATACTATCTTTAGCTGTTAACATTAAAACGGGCATCGCATTTTTATTCTGACGCAGTTTTTGACATAATTCCAATCCCGAGATTCCTGGAAGCAGCCAATCGAAAATACCTATTTTATATTCCGTCCATTTATCTTCTAAAAGCTCCCATGCTTCATTACCATCCATTACCCAATCAACTAAATACCTTTGTTGAGTTAAAATTCGCTTAATCGCTGCACCCAAATCCGGTTCGTCTTCTACTAATAGTATTCTCATAAAACACCCATAAAATTTGAGTTTAATAAATTTCACTCTAAAAATAGATTTACATAAAATTATGAAATTAGGATGAAAACTAAAGCGATATCTCTTATTTACGCTATTTGAATGCTTTCAAGGTGGATTCTTTTTAATATTATTCTACTGTTTGGATAAAAAATATTGTTAATGAATCTAGGTTAAATTGTACAAATAACAATCTTCATAACATACAAGTATGAAATCAAGATGAAATCGACTTACATCAATAGTTAGAAATAATATTATTTCTTTTGTTAGATGGAACGGTGCTTTATTAGCGAATAATCTGAACACATAGTAAGTAATAAAAGCTATGACGACTACTCAAACTCAGCCCTCCAATTTGGATTCTTGTATTCAAGTTTGTCTAGATTGCTTGAAAGATTGTGAAAATTGCGCCACTGCTTGTTTAAGCAGCGATATGGTGCAAATGATGTCGGAATGCATCAAATTATGTCGAGACTGTTCGGATACCTGCTCTCTGTGCGCTCGTTTGATGGTGCGTCAGTCAGGTATTCATGCTCAAATGTGCGGTGTATGTGCTGAAGCTTGCGACCGTTGTGCCGCTGAATGTAGCAAACACGACAGCGACCACTGCCAACGCTGTGCCCAATCCTGCCGTCGTTGTGCAGAGTCTTGTCGTCAAATGGCGACTGCATAAGTAATTATTACTGTCTAGCTGTCAGGATATTAGTGTAGCGTGTTCCTTTGAAGCTACATTATCCCTCAGCTAGTAATTATGCTTTTCACATTTAAAATATTTTCTCAAACCACTTGACTCTATAGTTAACTTGAGATTTTACCTTTGATGTATAGTTGCTCGAATAAAGAATATGAATAGCACAACCTTAGAAAAAGTTAGACTATATCGGATGTCTACCCCAGAACACGAATGTCCCTTGGGGATTAAAAGCAGTTAATCTACTTCAGGAAAAAGGAATTGACTTTGAAGATCATAAACTTACATCTCGTGAAGAAATAGATGAATTCAAAGCCAAACATCATGTCGAAACCACACCACAGATTTTCTCTGGTGACGAAAGAATTGGTGGCTATACCGATTTAGCCGAAAAGCTAGACGTTGAAGCAGAAGGTGCAGAATATTCCTATACTCCCGTTATTGCCATATTTTCCAGCGCAGGATTGATGGCTTTAGCAACGACTATGGGGTTGACTGGCTTTATGGGTTTCTCCCTTTCCTTGCTAGCTACTTTAAAGCTGATGGATATCGAATCTTTTGCTGAGAGTTTCGAGAAGTATGATTTGATAACCAAAAAAATTAAACCCTATGCCAAAGTATATCCATTCGCAGAATTAGCGATTGGTTTGGGTTATCTTTCCGGAATTGCACCACTATTAACCGGAATCACTTCTTTATTCGTTGGTGTTAGCGGTGGTATTTCGGTATTTAAAGCAGTGTATATTGATAAACTTGCGCTCAACTGTGCTTGTGTTGGAGGAAATTCCAAAGCACCTTTAGGGGTTGTTAGCTTTACTGAAAATGCGATTATGGCAATTATGGGAGGAATGTTGATTTACTCTGCTGCTACAGGAGAAGTGGAATCTGCAAAGATTAAAGAAATTGAACCTGCTGCGGTTGTTCAAATGCAAGATGCAAAAAGATAGTCAGAGAATACAGATACTTCTAACTATCATCAGCTTGACTCTCTAGTTAACTAGAGAGTTTATCATTAAGAAATCGTAGAAATAGGCAGTGAAAAAACTATGAATAAATTAGCCTATCTAAAAATTGGAGAATTAGCGAAACAAACAGGACTTACCGTAGGAACTTTACGTTATTACAGCGATATCGGACTTTTGCAACCCGCACAGAGAGGAGACAATGGTTATCGATATTATGCCGCGAATGCGTCCGAGCAAGTAAAATTTATCAAGAAAGCTCAAGCTCTGGGATTTACCTTAGAAGAAATCAAACAAATTCTGGATGTTCGCAACGGTGGTGAAATTCCTTGTGATTTAGTACAAAGTTTATTAGAGAATAAAATCGAACAGTTGGCAATTCAAATTAAACAAATGACTTTGTTTAAGAGGGAGTTAGAAGAATATCGTGCTAATTGGGAAAATAAATCAAAGAAGACATTGAAACTCGAAGAAGTTTGTCCTTTAATCGATAGCGTCCCTTTACATTAGCTCTGTATCGGATTATAGTTTCAAATTCTGAGAACATTTTATTCGCTTCATTTAAACTTTTTGCAATATCGAAAATGAATAAAACTATTATCAATCTCTGATTTTTATTCAGCTATATAAAGCTTTAATCCTCGGTGTTAATATTGACAATACATATTTGAATTATAAGTAATTACAAGAAAAGCTTAGTAGAACTTATTGCGATAATTGGGTATGGTGAAATATAGAGGAGTAACAGTGTTAACTGTTAGCAATAAGTCTATTGAGCTATTTTCATCTTGACGGATAAAAATGAAATTAAGATGAAATTTATCCTTTATTATCCTATTCAATAGAATAGTAAGAGATAAATCAAATAATTTATCAATCATCATATGTATTAATTTGAGTAATGCCAAGTGGAATATTATCTGTGAACTCAGCTATTTTGGCATCAACTTTGAATTGCCAAGTTTCTGCATAACCAGGAGTAATAACATCTTTCATCAAAATAGATAACTTTGTTTCAGGGGCTACTGGTTGTGAGAAAATGACTTGAGCTTTATTTTCATTTATAGAAACTTCCGTAGCTATTTTTTCACCTTCAGCATTTTTTACTTCTATCCCATCATCTATTTTTATTTCAGAAGGTATATCTATTGAAAGTCCCTCAAGAGGCTTCCCTTGTACATGGACTTCTATTTCGTAAGTAGCAGTCATTGCTTCTGCATCGTTTGGAAACGCAGCACTATCAATTATATGAGAAGCTTGATAATCATTTGGTTTGCCACTTGCTAATACAGCAGTAACCGGAGATGACAATAATAACGTAAAGGCAGCAGTGTAAATATTTTTTTTTAATTTCATGACTATTATCCTCTACAACTAATAAGACGAATCGTTCTATTTATAAGTATGGTTATTAGTTATGAAATAGACATGAAATTTTATCGTTAATTATAATATATTTTTATTTATAAATGCGAATGAGATTACAAGAATATACTTGTTTTTATAAAGTCAAGAAAACAAGTTTTTAATCCTATTGACAGGACTAAAAACTTGCTAATGGAATAAAATCTAGATAAAAGCCAAAGAAGGCATATATAAATAATATACGAGATAAAAATGAAATTAGGATGAAATATTTTAGTTAGATTATTTTTTTTAATTTATTTATTTAATCATAGTAAAAAAACGGACTTATAAATGTGCCCCTAGAGCATTTATAAGTCCGAGATTAAATCCATTAAATTAATTTAATGGAGAGCCGAGTATGAGGAACTAACTCAACCAATAACCAATTTCTCATAAACAAATGAAATTAAGATGAAATTACTGAATAATAAAGTCTTTTTGATATAGTTAAAAATGCTTTTCATCTTAACCGTGCCATCTTAATTTTTTCCTCATCCCAGACAACCCATTCGTAATATCATCGACAAGCGAATAAACTACAGGTACAACAATTAAAGTCAGCAGTGTGGAAATAACCAAACCACCCAAAATTACCGTAGCGATAGGTGAATAAGCGTCCATCCCGGTTTCTGGAAAAAAGGCGAGTCGAAAAATTACAATGATTGTAGTAAAGGTGGTCATCACAATCGCTTTGAGTCGAACTGGTCCGGCTTCCCGAATTGCAATGTCTCTTGGTTCTCCTTCCTGACGTTTTGTCAAAATTAATTCTAGTAATAAAATAGCTGCGGAAACTGATAAACCAGATAGAATAATAATTCCCAAAATCGAAACTGTAGACAAAGTTTGTCCTGCAAGCAATAGCGCTCCAAATACCCCTACCAACTGCAAAGGAATTGACAGCATCATTACCAAAGGTTGGATAAACGAACCAAATTGAATTACCAATATGAGATAAATCAGTAACAAAGAAACCACCAAGCCTTGTAAAAGTCGCTCAAACTCAATCATCATATCCGTCATGTCCCCCATCGAATCGATACCGTAACCGGGGGGAAAGTCTAATTTACTACCCGCATTCATGGCGATCGCCATTGATAAGTCCATAGAAGCGGGACCATCTTTACGATAATATCCGTTGACATAAACCACCCGTTTTCCGTTGACTCGTTCAATTAACGTCGGTCCTTGTTCCCGTTGTAATGTTGCTACGGTACTTAGTGGAACTTGCCGATTGTCCGAGGTAGTAATATAGGTTGATGACAAGTCTTGCTGAGTTCCCCGGTCTTGTTCGTCGTACCGTACTAAAATAGAATTTTGTCTTAGATTGGGACGATTATAATATCTGCGAGTGTAACCCCCATTCAAAGCATAACGAGCTTGTTCGGCGATGTCTTTGATATTTAACCCTAGTTCCTTGGCTCTACGACGGTCAATTTTTAACTGAAATTCTGGCTGAGTCATTGCCGAACTTGTATGTGGCATTACTAAGTCTGGGGTGTCTTCAGCGATACCCAGCACACCCTGAGCTAAACGATGTAATTCGTCCAAATCTTCACCATAAACCGCCAACTGTACCGGCGCTGCCGATGTAGCCATTACGTCTACACCCATTTCCTTCATCGCAATGCGTCGCAAACCGGGAATAGTACTGCGAGCTTCGGTTTTGACTTCATCAATAATTTGCCAAATATCCCTTTCTCGTGCCCCAACATCCTTGAGAGTCACAATCGCTGAAGCGGTATTGACTCCCCCCATGCTGTAACCACTAAAGTAAGTACTGTTGCGCGTTAGTTCAAAACCAACTTGTGAAGAAACCTTTTCGACTTCCGGCTGTTCTAACAGAATTTTTTCAAACTTTTGAGCAAGCTGGTCAGTTTTACTAAAAGATGTCCCCGGTTCAAATTCTATCGTTGCCATAATTTGACCGGAATCACCCAAAGGCATCATTTCTTGCCCAATTAACGGATATAAACTAAATGCTAGAACAATAGAAGCACCTGTCAAAGCTAAAGTAATTTCACGGTTTTTCATGCAGATGTCGAGCAACCAACCGTAACCTTGCTCTAACTTATAAAAGCTGTAACGTATCGGAGTCAGCAATCTCTGCAACCAGGTTTTACGTCTGCCTTTTTGATGTAGTGGTTTAAGGAAGAATGCTGCAAGTAAAGGAATCAAAGTAATTGAAACAATCAGCGAAGAGAGAAAAGCAAACACCATCGGATAAACCAACCCGACAAACATCAGCCCAGTTAATCCACCAGCAAGTATCGTCGGTAATAAAGCCGCAATCATTACACAGCTTGCAGCAGCACTTGCTAAAAATACCTCTCCCGTTCCTTTAATTGCTGCTTCGTGGGGTTTATGTCCTTCTTGTAGTTTCCGGTCAATGGAATCAATTACAATAATCGAGTCATCCACCAGTTTACCAATAGCCATCATCATCCCAATCAAAGTTGACGAATTAAGCGACATTCCAATTGGGATAAAAGGAAGCATCGATAGCGCTAGGGATGTGGGGATAGAAATCATTACAATAGCTGTGGCTCGGAAGTTTTCTAAGAAAACCAGAATTACCAAACCCGCAAGCACAACGCTAATCAGTAATTCCCCGGTGGTACTATCTTTAATTAAATTAACCAAATAAGAATTATCATAAGCAACCTCAAATTCTAAACCCGGATACTGTGCCTGTATTTTGGTTAATTCAGCGCGTACCCGTTCGATAACTTGCGGCGAACTAGAATCCGGTTTTTGAATAACGTTTACTGCTAATGCGGCTTCACCATTGTAGCGATAACCACTGCGACGTTCTTCATAAGTATCTTTAACAGTAGCAACATCTCTGACATAAACCACCTGTCCCGACTTTTCCAACACCGGGTAATCCATCACCGCACGAGCATTCAGCGCTCGTTCGTCGGTACGTACCAGAATTTCACTATCTCCCCTCGTCAGCACCCCCGCACCTTGACTAACATTATTTGCGTCGATCGCATCTCGTACTTGTAATATAGATAAACCGTAAGCAGCCAACTTTTGACGGTCAATAATTATCTGCAACTGTCGCCGATAACCGCCAAAAATTGACACCGCTTGTACATCCCGCACCTGAGTTAATCTATCAACCAAAGTGTTGTCAGCAAACTCCCGTAAACGTACCGGGTCCCAACCTTCTCCCCGTAAAGCCAGAGTTAATACAGGACGGTTGAGCGGGTCGATGGGTAAAACCCAGTAGGAACGGGTATTAATCCCATCAAGCGTCAAATCTCCCTCCGCAGCAGTCATCACGCTTTGTACTTCCTGCACCGAGTTTTCAATATCTCCCCCCCATTCAAACTGCACAGAAACTAAAGACATATCCTGTTGCGAACTCGAACGGATAAACCGCACGCCATCTAAAACAGTTAAACGCTGCTCAATTGGTTTACTGATATAGGTTTCCACTTCATAGGGTGAGGAACCGGGAGCCATTGTCACAATTGCTACCAAAGGACTTTGGACATAAGGCATCATCCTTACCGGGAGTAGGAATAACGTAAGGGTAGCGAGGACGAGGATACCGATGTATAAAGCCGCGAGTACTACCGGATTTTTGATTGACCAGCGAGTGAGGAAGTATTTCATTGAGGAGAGGGAAGTTTTTTAACGCAAAGTTACGCAGAGGTAAGCGCGGAGGTACGCGGAGGGGTTTGGTTAAATTCTCTATCTATTTAACATCAAATGTATAATTCGCTTGACCATTAAGTTTGGGGTCTTTTACTTGTGTAATAACATTCCATTTACCCTTCATTCCAAAATTGGTTTTGATTTTATATCTTCCTGGTTGCGTGTCTGGTTCTACTTTTGCCATTGAGGTCATATCTTCTTCACCTTCCATTGGCATGGAAACGTTTACGTCTAAGGTTTCTACAGCAACGGGTTTCTGGGTTTGGGGGTCGATAACTTCTACAATTAGCTGATTGTTGCCCATTTTTACGGCTTCTTGAGAATTGGGACTAACTAGATTTATTTTGGCGCTTTCTATTTGTTGTTGGGATGCGGTGGTTGATGTTGTTTCTGTTTGTGCTTCTGGAGTGGAGCAAGCGATTGTGAAAAAGCTGAGTGTTAGTAGTAGGGGGAGTAGTTTAATCATTGTTTTGTTTGTGATTAGGTGAGTTGAAGATTTATGAACCGCAGAGGACGCTGAGGACGCTGAGAAAGAGATGGGGAGAGAAGGTAGAGGGAAAGTGAGGAAATATTTGTAGTGGGAGCATCTTGCTCCCTAGCTGCTTAATAAACGATGCCCAATGCCCTTCGGCCCCATGCCCAATTCCCATTACTCAACATTAAAATCAAATTCTGCTTTCCCTTGATGTTTGGGGGTCTTTGATTTTAACTACGACATCCCATTTCCCTTTCATCCCAAAGTGGGTATCGACTTTGAAGCGTCCGGGTTGTGAGTCGGGTTGGACTTCTACCATTGATGTCATTGGAGCCATATTTTTCATGGGCATGGTTACTTTCACGTCTAGGTTTTCTACTGCTATGGATTTATTAGTTTTTTTATCTAAAATTTCTAAAATTAATTCTGCGCTACCTTTTTTAACTGGGTTTTTAGGACTGATTAATTTGATTTGTGCGTTTCCTTGGGATGTATTATTCCGCTTTGCTAGAGTTTCTCCAGATTCGTCAACTACAGATACTTTTTGATTTTCGATTAGTCTGGAATGTCCGGAGGTAATTACCATGTCACCGGGTTTTAAACTGCTGGTAATTTCAATTTGTTCGCCGCTGACTAATCCCGTATTTACTGTTTTGCGTAAAGCTGTTTCTCCATCAACTACCCAAACTGCTGTTTTATCTTTAAATTGAGTTAAAGCAGATTGGGGTACTGATAAAGCGTTTGGTTGACGCTCGGTAATAATTTGCATTTCCAGAAATTGCCCGGATAGCAATTGATTGCCGGGATTGTTAACAACGGCTTCGATGGTAACGGTGCGGGTGTTGTCGTTGGTTTGCGGAAATATGCTGGTAATTGAAGCTGTAATTTCTTTAACGTTGCTACCGGGAACTTTGGCGACGATGGGAGTCCCGACTTGTATTTTCGCTGCATCTCGCTGGGAAACGTTAGCACGCAGACGTACACGCTGATAGTCGCCTATTTTAAGAATTCCCATACTTGGCTGCACTACCACACCGGGATCTACCATCCTTTCTTGAACGATACCGGCGATGGGTGACTGGATTTTGGTATATCCTTTCATAATTGAGGCAGTAGCACTTTTTGCTCTGGCTTGCTTAACATTACTGCGAGCGCTGCGAACCTGAGCTTCTAACCGTCTTATTTTTACTTGTGCTGTTTTTAACGCAGCTTGGGCGGTTTTAGCTTTAGTATTTTCAATATCGTATTGGTCTTGAGAAATTGCGCCTTCTTTGACTAACAAAGCATAGCGATCGCGTTTCTTTTCTTGATATTCTAATTCGGCTTTTAGTCGCGCAATCTCTTGTCGTTGCTCGTTTACTTCGATTTGCGATGCTTCTAATTCAGTTTCCATCGAATCGGCTTGGGCGGCGGCTTCGGCTACTTGAGTTAATTTTTCAGCAGCATCGAGTGTCGCTAATGGTTGTCCGGAAGTAACTTTGTCTCCAGGATACACTGAGTAATTAGTAAGCTGTCCGGCTATCCGGGGATACACGGTAACTTCTTGGTAAGGATGAATCGAACCAGTATACTGAACGCTAGCCGAAAGTAAACTCGGTTTGACTACTTTCACAGTTACGGGAGTTGGATTAAACGAGCCGTTGACCTGCATCATATCGTCGTGGGACATATTCGACATATCATGTCCTTCCATCCCAGCCATTGACGAAGCAGGTTTTAACTGATTGGTAACTGCTAAGATACCTCCGGAAAGCAAGACGAAAATGCCAATACCTAAAAGTGTTTTCCCCGGACGCAGCGAAGATTCCACGGGTTTTTTATCCTCCTTGCGAGAACGTTTAAGTAAAAATCCACCGACAATTGTTAACAAACCAACTAGAAAAATTCCTCCACCCAGCAAAGTTGTGTGAGTTAGTAAATTGTTATCGGGTGCGCCACCATGATTCATTCCCTCGTGACTTTCCGACGGTTTCATTTGGGACAGAATTACAGGTGTTGCTGTGAAAGGCATGGTTAAGGAGCAATTGCGGTTTACATATCCACTTACATTTGCCCATGATGCCAGCTAATTATGAAATTGGGATGAAATTTCTTGTTCGTGGTTTGCAGAAATAATTATGCACCCCCTCACAGCAATTTTTGAGGTATGCAACGCAGCGTGAAGGCTTTGTATAGCGTCTGTAAAGTATGCAAGTGCTACTAATAACTGTCAAAATAGAAGGTTAGTATAAAAATAAAATTATTAACTTAAAAAATAGATAATTTTAACCATTTAAAAGACTATACTCTAAACACAATTGCGGGGTCTACTTTGCTGACTTTCTGAATTGCAAATAAGGCGGAACCAATACACATCAAGACAGTTATGCCAAAAACCCCAATAGCTGTTAATGGAGTAATTAAAATTACAATACCTTGAGTTGCTGAAGTCCAAGCACCTACCCCTAAGCAAAGCAACATTCCTGGAATATAACCAAGAATTGACATCCATAGAGCTTGCTCAATGATTACGCCATATATCACCCTGTTTGATGCCCCCATAGCTTTGAGCGTGCCAAATTCTTTTAAATGGTCGGTGACTGCTGAGTATAGAATTTGACTAACAATCACAACTCCTACAACCACACCAACTCCTGCACCCAAACCTAAAATAAATCCAATTCCCGTGGATTTTTGCCAATAAATTTGTATTTTTTCAGATAATTCTGCTGTCGTATATGCTTTAGTTTCTGGGAAAGTGGCTTCTAAGCGTTTTTTTAATTGTTGAATATTTTGACCTGGCTGTGCCTGAATCAATACGTAAGATATGGGCGAATTTAAGCTTAATTGTGGTGGTGGTTCGTTCTGCGATTGTTGTTTCTTAGCATCAGCATCTTTATCTTTTTTGTAAACGTTGCGACACTGAAGTTCTTCTCCAACCCAGGTACAGTTAACGTTTGTAGTAACGCTAGCATTAAGGTAGGCATTTGCAGTGTCTAAAGAAGTAAATAAAAAGGGACTTGAAACAACTGATTGAGTATCTTGGGTTAAGCCGATTACTTGTACTGGTAATGAGCCAATTTGACCCATATCTCCAATTTTTTTTATTTGGAGAGACTTTAAATTACTTTTATCAATTATTGCTGTATAGGGATTTTCCAGAGATTTGACGTTATTATTAACCGTGTTTCCAGGTACAAATAATTTTCCCGTAGGCGAAAATCCGTATATCTTAACCACATTGATTTTGCCACCAGGTACACTCCAATTAGCCGCACCCTGAAGCAATGCTTCGGCTCTTTTTACACCATCAACTTTTTTAGCTCTAACGGCATAATCAAACAGAAGTGGTCGCGTCAGTTCAAGTTGTATCATCTTATCCGATGCTAACCAGATATCGGCTGGGGAATTTTCGACTAAAGCTACAGTAGAACGAATAACCCCATTCAAGACTCCAGTTTGAATAGTCACTAAGCTGACAGCAAACATGATTCCCGCTTGAGCTACTAAAAAGCGCGGAATGTCTTCAAACAGGTTTTTGCGAGCAATAGAAACCATTTGAATTGAAAATTGTTAAGAACTAATTCTGCAAAAAAGCTTCAACATATTGAAAATTTGAATTTAAAAAGACTTTAATAAAGACACGAGAATGAACTGCTTTCTTGCAGAAGTAACTTTAGTTAAACAATGTCAAGAACTCGGAAAGATTACAATGCCTTTATTTAGTTACAGTTCTAAAAGGCGGAATCTTATCAAGTTCTTGACACTTCAAAAGTAAGTTAATAAGCAGGTAATTTACTATAAAATCAAATGACAAGCCTTTCTTTGTCAGTTCTGGCTGCTTATGCTTCCTATCACAAAGTTAAGTTAACTCGTAAAACTCTTCAGGTCTATACAGTCCAAGAGCGGTTTTTGCTTAATCTCCTCAAAGCCCACCAAAACACTGAAATGGGGAGAAACTTGGGATTAAGCAGCATTAAAACTATTGGTCAATTTCGCCAGCAAGTTCCGATTCTGCCTTATGAAAGCTACGAGCCTTACGTTAAACGCATCAGCCAAGGAGAGAAAAATGTTCTCAATCCTGAACCAGTAGTCTATATTAATCTGACCAGTGGTTCCACTGGAAACAAAAAGCAAGTGCCTGTGACTCGCACTTTTCAAGCTTCCTTACGACGGGCAGATTTAGCTAGTATGGGCTTTGCAATCGAATTGCTACAGCAGCGGGGGCTAGAGTTTGGCAAAACGCTGCTCCCTAACTCGGCGAATTTACAAGGAATTACAAATGGTGGTATTCCTTACGGTCCGGTGAGTGTGGGCAGTATTCGCAAGGGTAAGTTTCTGTTTGAGCAAGCTTTTGTGCATCCCTTTGAAGCGCTCAAAATTGCCGATAGTCTTGCTAGACATTATGTCTGCCTGCTATTTGCCCTGCGAAATCGAGATATGCGGGGATTTACGGCTAATTTTCCGATGTTGGTTTTGCGTACCTGCGGCTATCTAGAACGCTACGGGGAAGACTTAATTAATGACCTAGAAACTGGTGCGATCGCCTCTTGGTTAAAATTAGAACCGCATATTCGCGCCAAGCTAGAGCGTAAATTATTCCCAGTATCAGAAAGAGCCGCAGAGCTAAGGCAAATCCTCGAAACAGAGGGAAGACTTACGCCGAAGCAAGTATGGTCTGGTTTATCCTACATTCTCACGGCTCAAGGAGGAACATCGGACTTTTATTTGCAGCATTTCCCGCATTACTTTGGAGATACTCCTGTGTTTGGTGGTGTCTACGGTTCGGCGGAAGCTACATTTAGCGTTTATCATAAATTCAATTCCGAAAGTGGCATCCTGGCAATTGAAAGCGGGTTTTTTGAATTTATTCCCCAAGAACAGTGGGAAGTCGAAAATCCTCAAACTTTTCTGGCAACAGAAGTACAGCCTGGAAAACTTTACCGCATTTTAGTTACAAGCTACAGTGGTTTTTACCGTTATGACATTGGCGACGTTGTAGAAGTAGTAGGATTTTATAATCAAGCTCCCTTGATTGCCTTTCGCTACCGTCGGGGTGGACTGCTATCTTCCACGACCGAAAAGACAACTGAATGTCACGCAATTGGGGTAATGCAAGCACTCCACCAAGAGTTTAATCTGCGCTTAGATGATTTCTGCATCACACTTTCAGAGCAGGAATTTCCCGCTCATTATATAGTTAATATCGAACTGGCTGCGGGAGAAACATTAAGTAATCCCCAAGCGTTCCTGAATCGTTTTGAGTATTGGCTCAAACAGATAAATACTCCTTACGGAACCGTGCGTGAGGGACAAGTACCACCACCTATATTAAGAATTTTAAAACAAGGCAGTTTTAATATTGTTCGTCAGCGACAGTTAAAAAAAGGTATGCCTGATTCTCAACTCAAGTTACCCCACATCACTGAAGACCGTTCGTTTTTAGCTGAACTCCCTATCGAATATGAAGTCACATTATCTGATGAATGTGTCAATCAAATTCTCTATCCTCTTGCTGATTAAAAGTTTAAAAAACCTTAATATTAGGTCAGAGTAGTCATCGTAATACCCGATCTTGTGAAGTAAAAATAAGTATATTGTTCTGTACGTTAAACTCCGTGCAGAGTCAGTTTGCCAAGAAAAACTTAGTCAGTAAAAAATACTGAAGGGGAATGAAGAGCAATGGGAGTTTTATTAATTTATCCTTACTTGTAACTCTTTAATCTATGAAAAAAAACAGCACGTTCCAAAATTGGAAACAAAGAGTTAGACAGCTAAAAGGGGAAACCTCTGCTCTTTATTATGCTAGCAAAGACCCAAGAACACCTTGGTATACTAAATTTCTTGCTATATGTGTAGTTGCTTATTTATTCAGTCCGATTGATTTGATTCCGGATGTAATTCCTATACTGGGTTATTTAGATGATTTGATATTAATACCGTTGGGAATTTTTTTACTTTTGAAGCTAATACCTAAAACTGTAATGGATGAATCTCGTGAAAAGGCAAAAATAATTGAGAATACACCAAACAGCAAATTTATCACAATAATTATAGTTTGCATCTGGATATTTACCGGAATGCTAACAGTTTTTTTAATTCATAGTTTGTTCCAAAATAGTAAAAAATCATTTTAACGATTAATGTTCGTGTTGTTTCACCTTGCAATTAAATTATTTTTGAAACTGAAATTTGTCGAGACTAAAACTGAAGTAAGTTACAAGTTATGTCTTTGAAACAGAATGATTTCTAATTAGATGTTTAATGAATAACTGACATCGCCTTGTTTAAGTAGAAAAAACAAATTACTGGTAAAATCCTGGTTATGGTAGTTCATGGGAAGCGGCTAAAGTATGGATTATAAATCATATTTTTTTGATTATTAATATCATTTTATAAAAATTTACAAAATGTGAATATAAATCTTCCCAACTTCTTGACATTTAAGTTTTATTGTGAAATAACAAACCGAATTCAACACTATAAAATTGTTTTACCATAAACTAATATGCTTGATTTTATTGGTAAGAAGGTAAAAGCTGAAACCATGAAAATCTTAATTGTGGAAGATGATAGCCGAATAGCTAAAGCGCTGGCTGAAGATTTAAGACATCAACATCATGTAGTTGATATTGCTCCCGATGGAATTGAGGGATGGAATTATGCTCAAACAACTGAGTATGACTTAATACTATTAGATTTGTTGCTACCGCGCTTAGATGGTGTTAGTCTTTGCAAAAAATTGCGAGCAGATAGATGTAATGCTCTAATTTTGATGTTAACATCCAAAGATACTACCACTGATAAAGTAATTGGACTGGATGTCGGAGCAGATGACTATTTAATAAAGCCCTTTGAATTAGAAGAATTAGCCGCACGAATTCGCGCTTTATCCCGTAGAACTCCAGAATTTAAACCACCAATTTTAACTCACGGTAAACTACAAATTGACCCCAATAGTAGCGAAGTTTTTTATGCAGGCAATGCTCTTTATTTGACACCCAAAGAATACTTAATTTTAGAATACTTTCTGCGCCATACCCAGCAAGTTTTAACCCGTTCGGCAATTCTTGAAAAACTTTGGGAATTCGACAAATTTTCTGGAGAAGGAACGGTGAAAACTCATATTACCAACTTGCGTAGTAAACTCAGAACTGCTGGAAGTCCAGATAATTTAATTGAAACAGTCTATGGTGTGGGTTATCGTTTAGGCGCGGTTGATGATTAAAAAAGTTTAGAAAATGTTATCAACACCCTTCAAGTAATGTTTCAGAAAATTCGCGATCGCCTACTTTTATCTAACTTAATTGTTTTTGCAATTGTTCTAGGAGGATTTGCAATTGTTGTGCGAGTTGTTTTTGTTCGCAGCCTCAATCAGCAAGTCATAGATAAACTTGTAGTTTTAGGACAAGGTGTAACTGTAGATGCAGAATTAGAAGCAGGAAAACTAGATGTTGATGAACATTGGCAAGTTAGAGATTTAGATGCTCGTCAAGGTGGCATACAATGGTTTGATACTCAAGGTAATTTACTCAAGCAGCAAGGTAAATACATTTTAAATTTACCTTTGAATCCAAATACAACCGTGCAAAAACAAACTGAAGAAGAACGAAAAATTCAAGCAGTAACCTTACCAGTTTTGGATAATGAAACTCAACAAAAAATTGGTTATATCAGAGTCAGTCAATCTTTAGAAGAGTTTGATGAAACTATCCAAAAATTAGACTTTGGTTTAGGTTCTGGCGTAATTTTTGCTTTATTTTTAAGCGGATTTGGGGGATTGTGGCTTAACCGTCAATCAATGCAGCCAATTGAAGAAAGTTTTGAACGTCTCAAGCAATTTACTGCTGATGCTTCTCATGAATTACGCAATCCTTTGATGGCAATTAAAAGTAGTGTCGCAGTCGCTTTGAAGTATCCAGAAGGAATGAGAACTATTGATGAGGAAAAATTTACCGCTATTGCCAGCGCCACCAATCAAATGACTCAATTAACCGAAGATTTACTACTTCTAGCACGCACGGATAAAATTGCCGATATCGAGCGAAAAACTATTAACTTAAGTATAATTATTTATAACTTAATACAATTATATAAACCTCAAGCACAAGCTAAAAAAATCGATTTAAAAGCAGAAATTAAGAACCATTTATTATTGCCTGGAGATGCAAAACAACTGAGTCGAGCATTGGGTAATCTTATTCAAAATGCGATTTATTATACTCACAAAGGTGGAACAGTTGAAGTAAAAGCAAATCGTGTAGATTCTTACTATCAGGTAACGGTAGAAGATACAGGTGTAGGTATTGCAACAGAAAATTTACAGCGAATTTTTGAGCGGTTTTGGCGTTCCGATCAAGCTCGTTCTTATGAATCGGGTTGTTCTGGTTTGGGTTTAGCAATTTCTCAAGCAATTATCCAAAATCATTCAGGTTCAATTACTGTTACCAGTGAGTTAGGGGTAGGTAGTTGTTTTACTGTCACTTTACCCACTTACCTTGAATAAATTTCACTTAATTTAATATTGTTTGCGATGTTGATTAATTTTAAGAAGATAAAATTATTCATCTGAATAATATCAAACTCTCTTTATTATAAATATTTTCATTCACCATACACAATTATGAAAAATCATCTCCAAGAATTAAAAAATTTCTGGTTTTCTCGCGTACATCGTCGTATAGCTCCTCTAATTGCTACTATTGAAGTTACTGGTTTAGTTATATGTTTATTAATTATTTACCTTTTAGCAAAGCTCTCAGAAGAAGTTTGGGAAAAAGAAGCCTTTGCTTTTGATAAAACTATTTTGCTGTGGATACATCAGTTTGCGAATCCCACATGGGATAATATCATGCTTAATATTACAAAAATTGGTAATCCTACGACGGTAGTGACAATTACTATCATCACTTTCGGCATACTTTGGTGGAAACGGTATCGAAAAGAAGCAACAATTTTTGGTATTCACGCCCTCGGAGGTGCAATTCTTAGTTATGGTTTGAAACTGTCTTTCAGCAAACCGCGTCCGCAACTTTGGCAGCAACTAATTACAGAAACAAGCTATAGTTATCCTAGCGGTCATGCGTTGGGTTCGATGGTGCTTTATGGTTTTATAGCTTATTTGCTAGCATCCCATTATCCAAAACAGAGCAAAATCATTTATACTTTCGCGGTTATATTAATTGGTGCTATCGGTTTAAGTCGGCTGTACTTGGGGGTACATTGGCCAACAGATGTGATTGCTGGTTATGGAGTTGGTTATCTGTGGTTGATGTTTTCTATTACTATGCTTAAATTACAAAAATCACGATACGTTAGAGGCGTATAATAATTTTATTAATCTATTAATCGCCCACTGAGTGTGAAAACTGTGCGATCGCACATTGATTGTGCCGACCTAAAACTATTAGATCGGCTCTCCACTCTTAAGCAACATGGCAAATAATTTTCTGTAAATCGCTATCAATGTTGTCTATCAATTGGTTGAGAAGCTGGTTTCTTGTGCTTAAAGCTGAAGTAAATAACCAAACTCAGGATTATACAAAGAAAAAGTATACTGGTTCCAGTTGTACCTAAACCATAGCCACCATTTTTAGCAGGTTGAGATAGTAAATCACCGATAGATGCTCCCAGGGGACGAGTCAAGATGTAAGCTAACCAAAATGCCAATACTCCATTCATTCCGAAGTAATAATAACAGCCCGTTATAATTGCAATTAAAGCACCAAATATTAATGCTGATTGTGCATAACCAAGTTTCAAAGCTTCTGCTAATAAATCTCCAGTTGCAGTACCTAAAGCAAACGTAAATAAAATAGCCATCCAGTAGAAAAATTCTCTTTCATTTGTGTTAATGGAGTGCATAGCTAATGTCTTTTCTTTGGAATACCAAAGCCCAAAAACTACCAGCAAGACAACAGTAAAAGCTATAGTTGTTGTGACTAAACTAACGCCAAGATTGTCTACCAGACTATCAGTAATCAACGTGCCAGTGATACTCATAAAAACTACTACAATCCAGTAACTTGCTGGAACATACTTTTTAAGCCTAAACTGATTCAAAAGCGCAATCAGTAATACCCCGCTCATAAGATAAGATGTTAGGGTCAAACCAAGGTTTAGAGTTACTGACAGAAAATCTGCCGCAGTTTCACCTACCGTTGTTGCTAGAATCTTGATAATCCAGAAATAAATTGTTACTTCTGGAACTCTGCTTAATACTTTTGTCATGATGTTTTTCCTACTTGATTTTTTGAAAGTAATATTATGAGGGTTCAAAAACTTCGATCTACATATGACAGTTGAGGAGCGGAATGTGGGTTATAGTTTATGAACAAATATTGGATCTAGAAGCGTATAATCATTAATATTAGTCCAATATTGAATCGCTACAATCGCAGTACCGAAATTAGCTTCAAGCAAGGCTCTATTGAAATCTGCTTTTTTCTCCGCTAATTGATTTGCTAAGGTGAAAGGATCGAGTAAATTTTTGAACATTATTTCTTCAGTGCCAAAGTATTGAACCAGTATATGCGGGTCACTACCTACTATTAACACCGTATCTAATGGTGTAATCAAACTAAATTCAGAAAAGCTATCAACTTCGAGTTTTACAAAAGCTGGTAAGTTATGTTGAGCGTAATAAGAAATCATCAGCTCAACCTCTTTGTAGATACGTGATATTAAGATGTCAGAGATTTTCACCGTTAGTTAAAACAGAGAGGGATATAAAAGCAAGAATTAAGAAAGGGTTTTGAGAACAAGAAATAAATTACTTACCTCAAAACCCGTTAATTGGTGTGAGTGAGAAAAATTATCTGTGACGAATACTTACAGACTATTGCTTTTCATTTTCATTATCAGTATCGGGGACTTGAATACTGCTGCGGGGACGATTGGCTTCTGTAGCTTCGTCGTCTTCTTGATTTTCGTCTTCTGTATAGAGAACTTTACCGTTACCCGCATCAACAATTACTTCTTTTTTGCCAATCTCCACGTCATACACGAGATTACCATCTTCGTTTTCTAATTCCACCTTTGTGGCTTTTCCTCCTATCTCTGCTTCTGCTGCTGAAGCAGCTTGTTCGGGAGTAATTTTTGCTAAAGATTGATATTTTGCAGCTTCTTGTTTTTCTTCTGCATCATCATTTGTTTCACCATCACCATCGCTTGCTTGAGCTATTTTGATGGTTTTACTATTATTGTTTACTGCTACGGTTTGACCAAGTTGATTATTTTCAGGTGCTTCAGTAGCATCATTTGCTTCACCATCACCGTCGCTAGTTTGATATTGAGACACACCTGGTAACTGCGACTCGGTTTGTTTTGCAGACACGTTGCGAGTGAATCCAGCAAAACCTAAAGTACCTACTAAAGCTGCTGCTAAAGCGATTCTTGTTGTTCTATTCATGATGTGATTTCTTGTTCTTGGTTTGTTATTTACACTGTAGATATAAATAGTTAAGAAGTTGAGAAGAATTTGATCGAATATATTAGAAGTATTGAAACTAGAAATAAAATTTAACCTTAAAAGCTAGTTTATACAGCTAATATTTTAATTTCTAAATGTTTGAAGACTGTGTTTGAATAATTACGATAAATATTAAGGTTTTATTCCCTGCTGTTTCTTGCCAACTTCTTGACATTTTCTCTCTACTATAAAGCCGAAAGCTCAGATTATATATCGCCCCATAGCAAGCAGGAGCAGAAATGAACAAAGTTGCACAAGTGACAATTTTCTTCTGGATTATGAAGATCATCGCCACGACACTCGGTGAGACGGCAGGTGACTTCATCTCAATGTCTCTCGGACTGGGTTATTACGTAGGCTTTGCCGTAACGGTTGCCATCCTCGCCATTCTCCTGTTTTTTCAAATTCAATCCGATAGATATCGTCCAGCCCTTTATTGGGCGGCTATCATCGCCACGACTACAGCCGGAACTGAAGTTTCAGACTTGATGGATCGTTCTCTAGGGCTAGGCTACGCAGTGGGTTCGCTGATTTTAGTAGCCTGTCTCCTCAGCGTTCTTGCTATCTGGTATTACCGCGATCGCGATCTAAGTGTTTATCCGATTGTGAGGAAAGACGCAGAAACTACCTATTGGTTGGCTATCGTGTTTTCCAACAGTTTAGGAACGGCTTTTGGTGATTTTCTGACAAGCAACTTGGGACTGAGCTATATCCAAGGTGCATTCGTGACAGCCAGCGTCATTGGTGTTGTAATTGCCCTTCACTATGTATCAAAGCTGAGCGATATCCTGTTATTCTGGCTCGCGTTTATATTTACACGACCTTTCGGAGCCACCTTTGGAGATTTTCTTACTAAACCAATCAAAAATGGCGGTTTATCGCTGCCGAGAGGCTATGCTTCTGCGATCGCCTTCATCCTGCTGGCAGTTGTATTATTCTTCTCGGTACGAAGGGAGAGAAAAAAAGTGCGTCACTCAACTGAGTGATACGTTTAAGCAGATAGACGACTCACTCCTTTAAAGGAACACCCTTCATCCTTGGAGGAGCAACAATTTTATTTCTTAGGAACACAGGAGATTATTCTATTTGAGTATTCCAAATTTTGGGGAATCGTGGTAGGGAAGTCAAACTGGTAAATGCTCATCATTTGTTCATCCTCAGAAATAAAGAAATTAAATGAAATTATTAAGTCAAAAAAGTGGTTCAAGGAATTGGAAGCAAAAGTTTCATTCCCACACTGGCGAAAGATTAAATTGGTTTCAAATAATTTTACGACTTCAAAGTTCAAATTTAGCAAGCATCATTCCTTGGGTAGCATTTTCAACTGGATATAGTTTGATTATTGCCTTACTTGATTATGATGAAAAACATTTATCATTGCCAAAAATAAGTGCTGGTGTTCCTAATATTATTTTGAGCTTCAATCTTGTTTTAAGCTTGCTGCTAGTTTTTCGGGTAAATGCAGCTTACGACCGATATTGGGAAGGTCGAAAATTGTGGGGAGCTTTAGTTAATTCAGTTCGTAACTTGACTCGTGGGATTGCAGTAATAATTGAGGTTCGCTCAGAACAAGATCGACTAGAAAAACAAGAAATCTTGAGGCTGATAGTTGCTTTTACCGTAGCTATAAAGTTACATTTGCGTCGTCAACCAGCAGACAAGCAATTAATGGTACTGATGACTTCATCTCGATATGCAAAACTTCAAAATACTAATCACCTGCCATTAGAAGTTGCTCTTTGGATTGGAGAATACTTGCAGAAGCAGTATCGCCAAAATCTTATTGATGTATATCAACTAACTACCTTACAAAAACTAGTTGATGACTTGGTAGATATTTTGGGCGGCTGCGAGCGTATTTTAAAAACACCAACACCTTTAGCGATTTCAATTTTACTCAAACAATTGTTGGTGCTTTATTTTCTAAGTCTACCTATTGAAATGGTTGATAGTTTAAAGTGGTGGACAGTTCCTGTAATTGCTGTTATTTCTATAGTTTTGTTTGGAATTGAGGATATCGGCTCTGAATTAGAAAATCCTTTTGGATGCGACCCCGAATAATTTACCTTTGCATCTAATTTGTGACGCGATATCTACCAACGTTGAAGAGTTAATTCAATCTCAAGAATCATTCCCAATCTCGTCGTGAGAAATTGTCTGGGAAGTTTCGATTCCAAGAGCTATATTTTCAAGAACAAGTAGAAATAGATTCTCTATCTACAAGAGAAGAGAAAATAAACCGTCTTGCGGAATTGAATGTCCGAAAGCAAGTTAAAAACCTCTACCAAACATTAATTTTACGTAAGTGTATGCGAGAAGAGAATGCACCTTTCATTCATGGTTGGGTAATTAATGTTAAAACTGGCTTAATTAAAGATATGCAGGTACAAACTTCAGAAGCGTAAAAATGCGATGAGTAGAAATAAATAATTATTTGTCTTCTGAAATACAAAATCTCTCAAGCATTCCTACTAGTTCAAGACGCTTAAGAGATTTTTTGCGAGTTAATAAAAAATCGAAAAATATGAACAAATAGTATCAGTTAACGGTAGTTTACCCTGTTATCATCCCAGATAAAACCAGAAACCTGAAGAGGGGTAAGTCAATATCAACTCTAGTAAACCATCGCTTGTTGATTGCGGAGAGCGCGTAGAGCATTAATGCAGTAGGGACAGTCGCAGGTAAAAAGTGCGATCGCCGCATTGCTTTCTTCTTCGGTAAAATCGAGCATCATTCCTTCAGCCTCGGATGGTTTTGCTGAAATCACTTCTGTGTCTGCTTCTAGACGACTAGCAACTAGGTTTTTTTGATTTTGCGATCGCGTACAGACAATACTTATACCGCCGTGTGGATGGCTGATACAGGAACGACCATCTGAAGTCTGAAATGCTCTTTGAGCAGCTTGTGCTGGGGAATTCACAACTCCTAATACGGACATCAAAGATGTAAAAATTATCTGACTAGAAAGCAGCGAAAGTATAAATTTCCTGTTCATGAAATTAATTTTATTTAGAACATTTACCTGACTGATAATGATATTTAATAACTTGTTAGAAGTCAATATTTTTATGTATCAAAGTATCTTATAAGTCAAAGCAATACTTAATATTATCAATCTATGTTTATAAAGTAGGATAAGTAAATTTTACTTACCCTCGATAATGATTCTAATTTTCACTTTGATTTATTTTTTAACTTGCTCAATTATAGCTTGAGTTTGTTGATAATTTTGGGTATCTCTCTGTTGACGAAAAAGACTTGCGGCTTTTTGTAAATCCGCTACAGCGCTACGCTTATTTCCTAAAGCGTATTCTGCCAAACCCCGATTACCATAAGCTTCGGCTAAGTTTGGATTCAGTTTTAATGCTTTATTCAAGTCCGTAATAGCTTGTTTGTGATTTCCTTGTCTATAATTTGCGAGTCCTAAATTATAGTAAGCATCGACAAACTTTGGATCTATTTTTATCGTCTTCTCAAAGTCAGCCACAGCTGAGGGGGTATCTCCCAATGTTGCATAGACATTTCCTCGACTGTGATAAGCATCTGCATGGCTAGGATTAAGGCGTATTGCTTGATTAAAATCTGTTATCGCTGCTTGATGATTGCCTAATTGGGATTTAGCAAGACCCCTCAGACAGAAACCTTCATAAAATTGAGGATTAGTTTGTACTACGTTATCAAAATCTTTTATAGCTTCCTGGAAGTTACCTCGTTCGAGTTGTTGCATCCCCTGCTTAAATTGTTGCTGAAAATTAATTTGTTTTGTGCGCGGTGCTTGGGCATTGACTACAACAGGTATTCCGCTAAGTATACCTGTTAATCCGACAATGGCGAATCCTATGCGGATATAGTTCATGTTACCTGCTCCATTTTCTTGCTCTATATTCCATTGTAAGGCGGCAATAAAGTAACAGGTATACCAATAAAAAGTAATATTAAATTTAAGTATTTTAACTTAAAAATTCAAATTCAATTATTTTTATTTTCTCTAATAGATGAAAAACATTATTTAAAAAATTCTTAATTTATCTTTTTTCAATCAGATTGCTAATAAAAAAATGCTGATTAATTAATAGCTTTATGAAACTTGCCTCCTAACAAACCAAACAATTATCAAAGGTAAAATTATCCATTGAAGTATCGGCGTTAAACCCGTACCTAATACCGGAAGCCTCGGCATGATATTGGCGTATTCCCATCTGTTGAGAACTCCAGTAGCTAGCACTTCAAAAATAATTGTAATTACAAGACTTACTAAAATAAAAATACTTAACTGCCACCATTTCGATTGACGAAACCAGTAACGGGATTTAGAAAAAAATGCAACAGTCCAAAATCCTGTTAGTGCAATTAAAACATCACCAAAAGTAGCTAAAGTACAGTTTCTCGTTCTTTCCCAGCAAGATAAATCGGAAAGTTCAAAAAATGGCATTTGCTGAACTTCCCAAAGAAAATTTAGCAGAAACGCGAAAATAGCAATATTTAATTCGGGTAAATTTAACCAACCCCGGTTACGGGTAAGATTTTGATGATTTGACATACAACTAGTTTACAATTTCTAAATTCCCCATCATCCCTAAATCTTCATGGTCAAGAATATGACAGTGATAAACTGTTTTACCTGCATAATCGCGGAAAGGAATCCGAATCCGAACGGTTTCCCCTTGAGGCACCAAAACTGTATCTCTCCAAGCATGATAAGGTTCTGGCTTACCGTTACGGCTAATAACTTGAAAGTGATTAACGTGGAGATGAAAGGGATGATCCATCGTCCCTGTATTCACAATTTCCCAATCTTCCACTGTATTTAACTTAACTTGCGTATCAATGCGATCGCGCTCGTAAGATTTACCGTTAATCAGAAAAGCCATACCAACACTCCTGAGCATACCGTGATTTAATTTAAAGCTACGTACTTGTTGGGGTTCTCTTAAAGCTGGTACTGATAAAAGTTTAGTTGGTAAAGGAATTGTTTCAACAGCAGAATCGTAGTTAACAGTTGCTAATACTGCTGATGTGTTGTTTTTATCGTTATTACTTCCACCCATCATACCTCTACCGCCCATCATGCCACCACCACCCATCATTCCCATTGAACCGCGATTGTAAGGCAAATTGAGCAAGCGATATTGTCCGGGTTCTTTATCTCCTTTTATCAATACTTCTACTCTTTGCCCTGGAGTTAATAATAAATCGTTCGTTTCTACAGGTTCGGCTAATGCACCTCCATCGGTAGCAATTAGATAAAAAGGATGATTTTCTAAAGAAAGTTTATAAAAGCGGGAAGGAGAAGCATTGACAATTCGCCAATGTAATAAGCCATTTGCGGGAATTGAAAAACTGGGGTTGGTTTTACCGTTAACTGCAATTAAATCACCTTCTCTTCCTGACATCAGCGACATATGAGCCGAAGAATCAATCATTTTTCCTTCACCGTCGAGAGCAAAATCTTGTAATACTAAAAATTCTTCTTTGGCGGCTTTAATTTCCGGAATTTCATCGAAATCACCCCGCACTACAAATAAACCCGCCAAACCTCCAAACAATTGATCTGCAACTAAACCGTGACGATGGGGATGATACCAGAAAGTACCAGCAGGATGATTTTGAGGAATAGTAAATTCGTAATTAAAAGTTTCTCCAGGTTTAATGTTGAGAAAAACATTATCGGCATTTCCCGTAGGTGGAATATGCAGTCCGTGCTGATGTAAATTTGTTGGATTTGAAAGGTTATTAGTAAAACGAATCCGAACTTTATCCCCTGGATTAGCTTCCAAACGCGGCGCGGGAACTTGTCCGTTGTAAGCTAATAGATATGCCTGTTTATCTCCCAATTTTACGGGACGATAACTAGCTTCTAAATCGACGGATAACAAACCATTACTACTTTTGTGCAATTTGGGTAAATCAACTGCCTCTTTTAGCGAAACTTTTTGTGATGGTTGAGAAGAATTACCTCTCACGCAACTGGTAACAATAGCACCACCCGCACCAGCACCAGCTAGAGCAAGAAACTGACGACGATTAATTTTTTTCATACTTTCTAATTACTCTTGAATTTAACTCCTCATACCATTTGATTAAATTCTCAATGCTAATCGTGCGGATATGGAGACGTAGCAGTGCTACGTCTCTACAACTCCTAACTTTCTTAGTAAGTTTGATATTCTTTGAAAATCTTGATTTCGCCATCTTTATTGAAAGATGCGATCGCAAATGGTTGTTTCTTTGCTGCTTCCATTCCTGGAGTACCTAATGGCATTGCGGGTACTGCTAATCCTGCTTGCTTTGGTTTAGAAGCGACAAAACGTTTAATATCATCAGCAGGAATATGTCCTTCCATCACATAACCATCAATAACTGAGGTATGACAAGATGCTAAGTTTTGAGGTACGTTATATTTCTGCTTGATTGCTTCCATATCATCGGTTTTAATGTCTGTAATTTTAAAACCGTGCTTCTCCATGTGTTTCACCCATTCACCACAACAGCCACAGTTCGGACTGCGATAAACGGTAACTTCTTTGACTCCGGAATAAGAGGGTTCTGTTTCCTTATCCCATACGCTAGTCATAGCCATAGCTTGAGAATTGCTACCAACGGTTTGAGTATTATTTCCCATCCCACCAAACCAGAATGTCCCTGCTACTCCTGCAACAGCAACACCCGCGATTAAAGAAACCAACAATTTAGAATTAGATTTAAACATTAATAAAACCTCACAATAATTTTTTTCTTAAGATTAAAACTTGACTTAATTTTAAACTCTCTAGTTAGCTAGAGAGTCAATCTTTACCAATAAAATCAAATAACAGACGTTCCATATTGTTTCTTCGTTTGAAATTCAATTAATCTTTCAAAACTACAAATGGCAGCAGGTGTTTTTATGCTCCATTTATAAGTATTGCATTTCAAAATGAAATCAAGATGAAATTACAACCCCTTCTCTATCCGTGGTAGCAACAAAAAGGCAATAGTATCTCTGTATAATTCCATCATGAGCATAAATTGGAGATTCCATGCCACAGATTCCTCGCGATAAAAGTCTTGATAGTACGCTCGCACTGCTGTCGGATGGCTACAACTTCATCTCAAAATGCTGCAAATGGATTACAATCGCAATTATGAAGGAGGCGCTAAAGTTGCTGAGTGCAATGCGCTATGATGTGCCAGAACAGGATTTGCAGATTAACCTCTCAACAATGCCAGCTATCCCGAAAAGTCAGTTTTTGATTAATAATGTCAGGCAAATTGATTAAACAATTGTTTATGTAAATAAATGTTGCTAGTACTTGACTCTATACCTAACTAGAGAATTTAACATTATTCTAGTTATACAAAATTTGTCAATGACGGCAAGTTTATTTAAGCAGCGTTTTTGAACATAACGAAGCAATAAAAAATATTTTGTACGATTTATATCTATCCATACTATGAATCACCCAGAAACCAGAATTCCCGCAGAATTGGCACCAGAAGTCTTTGAGAAGGCATCTCGTCTCTATGCCCAACATCAATATGAGACTTATTCGTTGTCAGAATTGATAGAAGCTGGAACAGAGGCAAAAATCCCCCCAGAGTTTATCCATAAAGCTGTAGAGCAAATTCAAGCCCAGCAAATTCAGGCTCACCAACGCTCAGAAAACCTCAAAGATGCTGCTATTGCTAGTGTAATTGCCGTAACTTTATTTGGATGAATGGCTTTCGGAAGTCCGTGTCATGCCACGACAAGCGAGGTAAATCAAGTTCCGAGCCAAACTACTCAACTCAAATAGTTTGAGAAAAAAACTACATTCGCAACCAATTTTCAAAAAAGCCAAGATGTTTTGGATTAGGCTGTTGACAAGAGGATTTAAGGCGTTGCTGAATTTAACTATGAATTTAGATGTAGAGAGAGAGGCGTTCTAACCATTTAATCGAGCGTGCATTCAACAGCTTTATTTGGGGGATTGCTTCTGCTCAAACAGTTTGACAAGAGCGATCGCCCCAACAATCTTAAGGAAGCTAATGCGGTTTGCTTTCTTCGAGTTAGCTGCTGGATTATTGAATGATAATGTTGCTGTAGTTGATTGATGAGCGTAACTGGCGATCTATTTTCTTGACTTTAAGATCAATGTCAAGGTTTATGTTAATGTTGATCGAGTCATCATATTTTCGTGCGTTAATGGCTCAAAGACATTTATCTAATTTATCGAACTTCTCTCTCAACCGAATAAAGGAATATTCAGACGCTTTAGCCGCTGTTGCCTGTGCAATTCTCATTGTCTTGGGTTGGTTATTTCTTCATTTAGGTTGGATTAGTATTGCTTTGTTAATTTTTCCAGCGGCTTACGTCATTGGTGGTTACGAAAGCACCAAAGAAGGGTTGACGACTTTATTTAAGGAAAAAGAGTTAGATGTAGATTTACTAATGATTGTTGCTGCTTTGGGAGCAGCTATTTTAGGTTTATGGCAACGTGATTATTATTTGATTGTCGATGGAGGAATGCTGATTCTGATTTTTGCTGTCAGTGGTGCTTTAGAAAGCATAGCCATGCAGCGCACCGAGCGAAATATTCGTTCTCTGATGGCAACTGCACCGAATACAGCTATAGTCATCCAAGATGAACAAGAAATTGAAATTGAAATTGCTAAATTGCAGCTAGGAGATTTAGTACTAGTCAAGCCAGGAGAACTGATTCCTGTTGATGGGGTGATTTTAGATGGTTGGACGAGTGTTAACCAAGCATCAATTACTGGAGAGTCGATTCCTGTAGATAAAAATGTTGGAGATGAAGTCTTTGCTGGTACGCTCAACGGCAATGGAGCTTTGAAACTAAAAGTAGATCGATCGCCAGAAAACAATCTCATTCAACGAGTAATTCGGTTAGTAGAAAAAGCACAAACTGAAGCACCTCCATCCCAGCAGTTTATCGAAGGATTCGAGCGCAGCTATGCACGAATTATCGTGTTGGTGGGATTATTGTTAGCAATTTTACCGCCATTTTTATTCGGTTGGGACTGGGAAACCACAATTTATCGAGCATTAATATTTTTAGTTGTAGCTTCTCCCTGCGCGTTAATGGCTGCAATTATGCCGACTCTACTATCAGGAATTGCTCGTGGTGCTAGGGCAGGAATTTTATTTAAGAATGGATCGCAGATAGAGAAAATCGGGAAAATAAAGGCGATCGCTTTTGATAAAACTGGTACTTTGACTACCGGAAAACTAGAGGTGGCAAAGATTGTTCCAGTAGTAGGGCAATCTGGCGATCGGGTTTTGGAGGTAGCTGCTGCCTTAGAATCGCGTTCGGAACATCCTATCGGTGAAGCAATTACCCAAGCTGCTTTACAGAAAAACCGAACATTGCAAAATGCTAGTCAAGTACAAGCAAAAACGGGTTTGGGAATTGTTGGTGAAGTCGCAGGAAAAACAGTTATGGTAGGAAAAACTGCTTTTATTCGTCAAGAAATCCCCGATTTGAACCCCGAATTTATTCAAGTAAATAATCGCCTAGAAAAACAAGGTAAAACTGTTGTCTGGGTGGTTGAATCTGCAAAAGTTATAGGCTTGATAGCTGTTGCTGACACTATTCGATCGGAAGCAGCCGCTTCAATCAAGGAATTAAAAAAATTGGGTATCGAACAAATAGTTTTACTTACGGGAGACAATCAAGTTACAGCAAATAGTGTTGCTAAATCCCTGGGGATAGAAATAGTTTATGCCGAACTTCTGCCAGAAGATAAATTGACAGTTATTCGACAGCTACAGCAAAAATATAAGAATGTGGCAATGGTGGGAGATGGGATTAACGATGCTCCTGCACTTGCTATGGCAACAGTAGGTATAGCTATGGGTGGTGCTGGAAATGATGTCGCCTTAGAAACTGCCGATGTGATTTTGATGAGCGATCGCCTAGAAAAATTACATACGGCAATTAGCCTCGGTCGTCGTGCCAATCGTATTATCAAACAAAATATTACTTTTGCGCTTTCATTTATTTTCCTATTACTTATAGCCAACTTTACAGGTAATATTAATATGCCTTTGGGGGTAATCGGACATGAAGGTTCTACAGTTTTGGTAATTTTAAGCGGTCTACGCTTGTTGCTGTAAGATATTAAAAAAGAATGCAAATATCTTATATTTATTGCAAAGCTTTTCAGTAATTACCTAATACTTCAAAAATGAAAGATAAGTGAATAGAAAATGAAAAAACTATGATAATGCAAGTCATTTATGATCGGTTATACTAAGCAATCATATAGTTTATCTTTTACTTAACAAAATTTGTGGCAATCATTTTAATCGGATTAGGGTTAGCTGCCGATGCTTGTGCAGTTTCTCTTAGTAGTGGAATGATAATTAAACATATAAAACTTAGTAAAGCTTTAAAAATTGCTTTATCTTTTGGTATTTCTCAAGGCTTAATGCTTTTAATAGGCTTGTTAATTGGACTTAGTTTTAGAGAGTTGCTATCAAGAGTAGACCATTGGATTGCTTTTGGCTTATTGAGTTTTCTTGGTGGCAAATTAATTTATGAATCCATGCACGTAGACACCAATCGTAAACCCTTTAATCCGCTAGAGTTTTACACTCTTTTAGGATTGTCAATAGCTACTAGTATTGACGCATTAGCAGTAGGCATTAGCTTATCAGCGTTACAAATTCAGATTATTTCGGCAGCTATTTTAGTTGGCTTAATTACATTTAGTATATGTCTTATTTCTGTTTATGTTGGTCACAGTTTTGGCGATTTATTTAAAAATAGAATTGAAGTAATTGGTGGTTTAATCTTAATTTTTCTAGGTAGCAAGATTTTATTTGAGCATTTAAGTCAATAAATTGTGTTTTTTATTCCTCAATTCAAAACCTGTTTTTTAGATGTCTACTCAACAAATATTCAGTTGTCACTAGCACAACTAAACTTTTGATTCGTCATATAGCAATCCTAAATGATTTATAAGAAGTTTAAACACAATCTGGCGAATATAATTTAACATTAAAAGCTCTAATGTTGTCTACGTATTTTCTCATGTCTCAGTTCGGATTGCTATATCGTAAAGCTGTAACAACCATCAGTCCCCAAATAAACCTAAAACGAACTTTAGCTGCACGGTGAATTTTGAAATCAGCAGATATCAATAACTGATGCAATTGTGCTTGGGTATAACATTGTTGATGAGCGGAATCGAAAATTTGTAAAACCCAGTCGCAAATTCTACAGATAAGATAATCTTTACTCCAGTCAAGAATCACTACCTTACCATTGGGTTTAAGCACTCGTTTAATTTCTGCTAATGCGACTTGAGGAAGATCAAAATAATGAAAAGCATTTGCACAAACAACTACATCAAAAGTATGACTGGCAAATGGTAGTGAATTAGCTGAGGTTTGATGAAATTCAACGTTAGAATAAACCCGATATTTTTTCCTGGCTATATCCAACATCTTTTCTGATATATCAACACCAGTAATTCTCTGCGTAGGATTTTTACCAAGCAAAAGCCGCTCAAATTCACCAGTACCACAAGCAACATCTAAGATTGTAGATTGTGAGTCTATTTGCTCCCAGTTATAGAGGAAGGTAAGAGTATTATTGATATATTTGCGCCAACGTAAATCGTAAATATCCGCAAGTTGCTCGTACTGAGCGCGAACCTTTATTTCACTCATTTAATTAACTCTCAAAACCCTACCTGCATTCAAAATAGCCAACAACGCTACACCGACATCTGCAAATACTGCTTCCCATAAGGTTGCAACACCAAATATTCCCAAGACAATAAATAAACCCTTAACTCCCATAGCCAGAATAATATTCTGCCAGACAATTTTATGGGTTTTTTTACCAACTTGAATTGCTTCAGCTATCTTAGAAGGAGCATCCGTCATCAGCACCACATCCGCTGTCTCAATTGCTGCATCCGAACCCAACGCTCCCATAGCCATACCCACGTCAGCCCTAGCAATTACAGGTGCGTCGTTAATTCCATCACCGACAAACACAACTTTCTTGTTTTTAGCAGCTTTACCTAAATATCTTTCAATTGCCTCTACTTTATCTTCAGGCAGTAACTCTGCTTCAAAATCATCTAAATTTAACTGCTGTGCAATACTTTGAGCAACAGCTTGATTATCTCCAGTAAGCATGACAATCTGCTCAACACCAACGCTTCTCAACTTCCGAATCGCTTCAACTGCATCGTCTTTAAGTTCATCAGCAATAATAATTCTTCCTGCATAAACCCCGTCTACTGCCAAATGAACCACTGTTCCCTCCACCGAGCATACATCATGTTCGATATTCTCTCGATGCAGCAAACGGTCGTTACCTGCGATCGCGATTTGATTCCCTACTCTGGCTTGAATACCATGTCCAGGAATTTCCTGATAATCTTCTACATCAAAAGTATCAACAGATTCACCGTATGCTGTTAAAATTGATTTTGCTACTGGATGGTTCGATTGAGATTCTATTTTTGCTGCTAATTGTAATAATTCTGCTTCACTAAAGCCGTTTTTAGTAACTATTTGAGTAACCTTAAAAACCCCTTGCGTCAAAGTTCCGGTTTTATCAAACACAACGGTTTCAACTTCTGTCAGGGTATCGAGAAACGTCGAACCTTTAACTAAAATACCTCTTTTTGCGGCACCTCCAACACCGCCGAAATAGCCTAAAGGAATGCTAATTACTAAGCCGCAAGGACAAGAAATTACTAATAAAACTAAAGCACGATAAACCCATTGTTCTGATGTTTCACCCGGTATAATTAATGGCGGAAGTATTGCCACTGCTAAGGATAAGAAAACGACAACAGGAGTGTAATACCGAGCAAAACGGGTAATAAATTTCTCTGTAGCGGCTTTTTTACTGCTAGCGTTTTCTACTAAATGAAGAATTTTGGCAATCGAAGACTCTTCAAATAACTTGGTAACTCGAACGGTTAAAACGCCCGATTTATTTATCATTCCCGCTAAAACAGTTTCTCCAGGTTTTACTGTTCGCGGTACCGATTCTCCCGTTAATGCCGAAGTATCTACTTGAGAAGCACCCTCATTAATTTCACCGTCTAAAGGGATTTTCTCACCCGGCTTGACGATAATTACATCCCCAACTTGCACGCTCTCGGGGGAAACCTGTTTTATTTCACCATTAACCTTGAGATTAGCTGAATTTGGACGTACTTCTAACAAAGATTTTATCGACCTACGAGAGCGACTTACTGAAAAATCCTGAAATAATTCCCCAACTTGGAAAAACAGCATCACCGCTACAGCTTCAGGAATTTCGTGAATGGCGATCGCACCTAATGTGGCTATTGTCATCAGGAAGTTTTCATCAAATATTTTACCTCGCAAAATATTACGTCCGGCTGTAGTCAAAACGCTCCAACCGCTGATGAGATAAGCAGGGACAAAAACCAAATATTCACCTAGAGAAAAAGGAGTGTTGTGCAAAGGTTCATAGAAAATCAAACCCATGACAAACAAAATTATCGACACCCCAACAGGTATAGCTTCACGCTTCAAGCTGAATTCTCCACCATGACTATGCCCGTGGTCATTTCCACAACAACCAGAATCCGTTGACTGTGATACCATTATTTACCGCTCCGATATATGAACGTTTTTACATCTGAATAGTTGTTCATATATTATCAAAGGTTAGGCTATTTATACAAGGTTTAATGATTAATTTTAATTAAACTTCTGGTTCATCAATGTGTTTCGCAACTTCGCGGTAGATATTTGTGACATGGCTATCTTTCAAACTGTAATAGACGTTGCGTCCTTCGCGGCGGTATTTAACTAAACGCATAGTACGCAGGATTCGCAGTTGGTGAGAGACAGCGGATTCACTCATCTTGACAGATGCGGCTAAATCGCAAACGCACAACTCTTGTTTTGCTAAAGCCGAAAGCAAACGCAAACGATGTGGATCTGCGAGGGTTCCGAAGAAATCAGCCATCTGCTGTGCTTTTTCTGTGGGTATAATTTCTGGCTGTACCTCGCGGACATTATCTAGATGAATTTCACTCGAATCACAACTGGGTGAATCAAGATTTGATAGTTGCTCTTTTGGTTTTGATTTAGTCATGGGAGTTGCATCTACAACAGACAGAGCCTATTTCTTCGCTGTTTTGGAAGACAACTTTAAGAAGAAATAGTGATACTGATTATCATTGTAGCCAAGTTTGAACAATTGTTCATTTGTCTGAGTTAGCAGCAACTACATCAATTAATAAAAATTAAATTAAAGCGAGGTAGGATTTCAGTCAAAGTCCCTCGCTTGTAAATGGAATCGTAAAAAAACTAAGATTCAGGAGCTAATTCCTAACAACTTTCCCTCAAAAGCTTGACCTTTGAGCATTCTATTCCAGTAGATATAGGGAAAGCCATATTTTTTTAGCAGCCACATAATATATCGTTCCTTAGTTGGATCTATTGGAAATGTGGGGCAAAGCTCGTTGTCATAACCAAATTCGGCAAGTACGACTTTGCCGTATCCCGTAGTTATTGGACAGCAAGTATAGCCAAAGTATTCTTGAGCGAGATTTTTTGAGTTCATTAAAGCCAGCAAGTTATGAACAACAACTGGCGCTTGTTTTCTTACAGCAGCAGCAGTTTTTGATGTCGGGAGACTCGCCGCGTCACCCAAGCTAAAAACGTTGGGGTAAATATTGTGCTGTAGCGTGTATTTGTTTACATCAACCCAGCCTTGTGTGGCTCCGTCAAATACGGCTAATTTGCTTTGTTTGATAAAGTCAGGTGCGCTCATGGGTGGCGTAACGTGAAGTAAGTCGTATTGGATAGCTATCTCAGAAACACCTGAGCCTGTTGATACATCAAAAATCGCTGTTTTGGTATCAGCTTGAATTTCTTTGAGATTGTGTTTATATGCCACATCTATCTGTTTGCGCTCTACTACACAAAGCAGTGTTTGTGCGAATTCTTTTACAGGAAAAATTGCTCCTTTCGCCGTACAAAACATGACTTTTGACTGATTGCGAACTCCTTGTTTTCTAAAGGCATCATCAGCCAAATACATAATCTTTAATGGTGCCCCTCCACATTTAACCGGAGTGCTAGGGTAGGTGAATATAGCGTTACCGCCTTTGAAATTTTTAATAGCTTCCCAAGTATAAGGCGCGTATTCGTAAGCATAATTACTGCAAACGCCATTTTGCCCAATTGCTTCTTTAAGACCTTTAATTAAATGCCAGTCAATTTGAATACCCGGAGCTAAAATCAGATATTCATAGCAAATACGTTTTCCCTCTTTAGTAATAACTGTATTGTTGTCTGGGTCTAAATGAGCTACAGAGTATTTAAGCCAAGTAGCACCATCAGGGATGTAGTCTTTTTCGTCTTTAACTGTATCCTCAGCTTTGTAAACGCCACCACCAACTAGTGTCCAAGCGGGTTGGTAGTAATGTTTCTCTCTGGGTTCAATAATGGCAATATCAAGCTGCTTGTTTGTTTTCAGTAGTTGTGCGGCGACTGTAATACCTGCGGCTCCACCTCCGACAACTACAACTTGGTGCTGTACCCTAGCTGTATCAGTTGAAATAGCTGATTCGCTATCTACGGGCTTAACTTGTGTAGACATGATACTTTTCTCACCCTTGAAGCTATAAATGAAATATTGAGCCGAACATTTAACTAGAGGAAGCGAGGTTTCCACAACGCCGGTTAGCGGGAACAGCTTCCATAATCTTTTCAGGCTGCGGTAAATCTAGATTGTCCATCAACTCAATAAAACCTGCACGGTCACGTAGACAGGAAATGTCTTCCGTAGCAGGCTCAGGAGATTCATCTACAAATCGGGGGTTCCATCGCTTCTCTTCTCCAATTGTAGAAACTGTACGACCTTGATAATCATGAGCGGGATACACTTGAGTGTTATCTGGTAAACTAAATAGCCGTTGTGTTACCGAATCATACAGAGTTCCCGCATCACCATCTTGAAAGTCTGTTCGTCCACAACCTCGAATGAATAAAGCATCTCCGGTAAGAACCTTAAGCTGTTTTCGGGAAGTCTCATCGCTAACACCATGAACTAAGTAAGCCATATGGCTACCAGTGTGACCTGGTGTGGCGATCGCCTCGATAGAAATACTTCCTATATGCAGCATTTCTCCATCTCGAATAAATTGATTAGCGCAATCAGTCGGAGTCTTTTGTGGTAGCACTCCCCGACAACCAGTCAACTCCCGCAGTTTTGCAGTTCCTGTAATGTGGTCTGCGTGGATATGGGTTTCCAGACAATATCGCAGTGTAAAGCCAAGTTCTTTGAGAAGATTGCGATCGCGTTCAACTTGTTCTAACACTGGATCGACCAGAACTGCTTCTTTTGTATTTGGGTCGGCAATTAAGTATGTATATGTACAGGATTCGCGGTCAAACAATTGTCGAAAAAACATCTTTCGCTCTCCTAATTAAAATTATTTTCTTTGGATCTGCGCTTCATCTATCTTTGGATTCAAATCTTGGAATAGTGGTGTACTCAAATACCTCTCTCCAAAACTTGGTTGTACCATCACAATTAAATTTCCTTTGTTTTCTGGGCGTTGGGCTACGCGAATCGCAGCACATAAAGCCGCTCCGCTAGATATACCGGATAGTAACCCTTCTTGTCTTACTAACAACCTGCCATAATGAATTGCTTCTTCATGAGTAATAGTGATTACTTCATCGATTAATTTTACATTTAAGACTTGAGGAATAAACCCCGCACCAATTCCTTGTATTTTATGCGAGCCAGGACTACCACCTGACAATATCTGACTGCTGGCTGGTTCAACAGCAATCGCTTGAAAGCCGGGTTTACGGGCTTTTATGACTTCTGCTATACCTGTAATTGTTCCGCCAGTTCCTACACCTGCGACAATTGCATCCACCTTTCCATCTGTATCCTGCCAGATTTCTTCGGCAGTTGTTTCCCTGTGTATTTTTGGGTTTGCTGGGTTACGAAACTGTTGCAGCATAAATGCATTAGCTGTTGTGTCTACTATTTGTTGCGCCTGTTGAATTGCTCCAGTCATCCCTTTTATTCCCGGTGTCAGTTCGAGTTTGGCTCCATAGGCTTTCAACATTGCCTTTCTTTCCGCACTCATGGTTTCTGGCATGGTTAAAATTAATTCATATCCCCTCGCTGCTGCGACCATTGCTAAAGCAATACCAGTATTTCCAGATGTAGGTTCTACCAATACCGTTTTACCAGGAGAAATCAAACCTTCAGCTTCAGCAGCGTTAATCATACTCACACCAATACGGTCTTTGACTGATGCTGCTGGATTCATGCTTTCTAATTTCACGACAATATTCGCCACGCATCCTTCTGCTTGCGGAACGCGGTTTAGTTGCACTAAGGGAGTACGACCAATTAATTCTGTAATATTAGGAGCAATATGCATTTTTCTTGTTACCTCCTCTACTTGCATGACTAAATGCTTACACGAGAATTGTGCGCTTATAGGATTTAGGACAAACCAATCTTTGAAAGATACGCTAATTTTTATTCCTTTGATAGATGTGTTTAGCGTGTATTTACCACCATCTCCTTCTGCCACCTCCCATCCAAGGTTTGCCTCCTTCTACAAAGCCACTAACCTCGCGGCTGTGTTCGCGAAGAACGGTTACTAAATTAGGATCGTCGGAAGTTTTCGTGACAACTATCCCTTTCGGAGTAAGTTCAAATTTGCGCTCGTAGCGATTGGCATTGCGAAACATAATCGGTAAAGTGCGGCTCATCATCGCAAACCGTCGTCCTTCATCTACTCTTCGGTGCATACTTTGAACGTGGGCTTGAATCAAAGCTGTAACTTGCGGAATATCCGACTCTGTGACAGTGCGAACTCCACCTGGGATTTCCTTAACGGTGCGGCGGATCAGGCTATGGTTAGCAAATAACTGATGAACAATTCCCATGTCTTGCCTATTGCCACCCATCATGTCACCATCCATCATGCATCCTTGGCAGGCAATTCTTGGAGTTGCTTGAGTAATTTGTCCTGCCGTGAAAGCCAGACTTAATGTCAGTAGGAATAAAATTATCCCAAGTCGTAATTGTCGATTCATCTTAAACTCCTTAATTTAAGAAGTTATTAATTGAACTATCACCATACTTAGTTATGGCATCATACATATTAATGGTTGATGAATTTAGTATATCAGCTATTAATGATATAGTGATATTGAAATATGTTAATTTATGCAAACACCTACCTCGTCTCAAATAATTGCTCTAAAAGCCAAGCTTTTTAGGGGTTTTGCTGATTCTTCTCGTCTATCTATTTTGAATGCTTTACGTAAAGGTTCTCTCAAGGTAGGTGAGATTGTTAAAGTGACTGGTCTGAGTCAGTCGAATGCTTCTAACCATTTAGCCTGTCTCAGAGATTGTGGTTTAGTAACCCGTTCCCAAAAAAGTAATTTCGTTTATTACCAACTTAGCGATGAACGGGTAGCTACGTTAATGAATTTGGCTGACGAATTGTTGGCTGATGCGGCAAAGGGGGTTTATGAATGCACTCGCTATGAAGTTTCTGAAACACAGGAGTAGGCTTTGGCTTTTTTTTCAAAACTACTTTTTGTGTATCCGGGTCGGCAATTAAGTATGTATATGTACAGGATTCGCGGTCAAACAATTGTCGAAAAAACATCTTTCGCTCTCCTAATTAAAATTATTCAAATAAATGCGTGAGTTCGTTCCATATCGTCGTAAAAAAGTAAAAGCTTGTCGCTGTAGCAGTAGCACTCTATCTTGAGCAATACCTGTTCGCTGACTAATTTGTTTTAGCGTAAGTTCTTCTTCCCCCGTTAAACCGAATCGCAAGGTCAATATTTCTTGCTGTTGAGGAGAAAGTTTAGATAATAAATTTTGAACAGTTTGCTTAAGGGATTCTTTTACAACATAGTCGAATGGAGAATAATTTTCTGAAACTAATAAATCTTGCAATTGCGTATTTTGTTCTGTTCCTACTTTTACATCTAAAGACATCGGTTTACAAGCTAATCTCAAGCATTCTCTGACTTGATTTGGTTTGAAACCCAGAGCCTCAGCAATTTCAATCACAGTTGGATTGCGACCAAGTTTCTGAGATAATTCTCGCTGAACTCGTTTAATTTTATTCAACTTCTCAGTAATGTGAATCGGTAAGCGAATTGTACGAGATTGTTGGGATATGGCTCGCGTAATTCCCTGACGAATCCACCAGTAAGCATAGGTTGAAAACTTGTATCCTAATGCTGGTTGAAATTTATCAACTGCTCGCTCCAATCCTAAAGTTCCTTCTTGAATTAAGTCGGGAAAATCCAAGTTGCGCTTTTGGTATTTTTTAGCAATTGTGACAACCAAACGTAGATTAGCCGCAATCATTTTTTGTTTGGCTTTTTGTCCCCGATCTATTTGTTCAAGTAGCTCCGAATCATTCAATTGAGCTTTATCTGACCATTCTTGTAAAGTTGGTTGACGCTGTAATTTTTCAGATAATTCTTCTTTTAATGCTAACAAAGAAATTTTTTGCTGAACTTGTTTAGCTAGAAAAATTTCTTCTTCAGAAGTTAATAGCGGTATGCGGACAATATCTTGAAAATAACTACCGACAGCATCTTTTGAATATTTACGATTTTTGTTACTGTCATTATTTGGTTGGGAGTTATAGTTAGACATGGTTAGGTTAGTCTCAGAAGTAACGCACGCTGGTTAATTGGTGTGAATGTTAAATAAAAAATTGCTTAAATCTCAAGCATTAAAATAGAAAATACTTTCTGTGATAAACCCCTTAGTAACTTATTATTTTGGATAAATTTATAAAACTCAAAAATTAAAAGAAAAAGGTTGTACTCTTAACGTAGAGTAACGCGAAGTACAACCGAGTGGTGTGTGTGTGAAAGTTTTGAATAATATAGTTATTTATGTTTACTTAATTAGTGTGACATCTTGAAATGAAATTAGGATGAAATTTCTCAACGCTGGGAGAATTATCTTCAGATATTTGATGGGGGAATAACTTTCAAAGGTAGACGAATGCTAAAAATACTACCTTTACTCAATTGACTTTGTACCAGTATTTTTCCTCCATGTGCTTGAGCGATAACTTGTGCGATCGCCAATCCCAAACCCGAGCCACCACTGCGACGAGAGCGAGAAGTATTGACGCGATAGAAGCGGTCAAAAATTACTTGTTGTTCTTGAGGTGAAATGCCAATACCTGTATCAATTACTTCTATAACTGCATCGCCGTTGTTTTTTTTCAAAATAAGATTTATATTGCCACCAGCAGGAGTGTATTGAATGGCATTGGCAATTAAATTAGAAAGTAGGCGTAACAGTTGGTCTTCATCTCCCATAACGTATAAGGGTTGATGAGATAAAATCGAGTATTCTAATCGCAAAGAAGATGCATTTGCTAAAGCTGAAAATTCTTCGATTAAATCCTCAATCAATATATTAAGAGAGCAAGGTTGCTTTGTAGGTATTAGAGTTTGCTGTTCCAATCGGGAAAGTAATAGCAAATCTTGTACTAATTCAGCCAAGCGAATATTTTGACGTTTTACCGATGTTAGAACATCTCGCGCTTGTTGTTCGGACAGTTCAGAACTATCGAGTATAGTTTCTACCTTGGCATTAACTGCTGCTAGGGGAGTCCGCAATTCATGAGAGACATCAGAGGTAAACTGCTGCATTTGTTTGTAGGAGCGATTAATCGGTTGTATTGCCAAACCAGCTAGCCACCAACTCGAACCGCCAACTAATAGTATTGTAATTGGTAATCCAAATCCCAAAATCAATTTAAAAGCCGCCAAACGATTATCTAGTTCTTTAAGACTGCGACCTACTTGTATGTAGCCCCAAAGTTGATTATTTTGGGTATGCAGTGGCAAAGATTTTTGACTGTAACGAATTCCTCTGGTGTCTTTGAGTGTTTGCCATCCTTTGGTTTGTACCTTCTGAGGTAATTCATTTGGAGGAAAGCCAGCCACAGCAATCAAATTTTTAGAATTATCAATAAAACGGACGTAATATATTTTATCTTGGTAAAAGGTACTAAAAATGCCGTGTTGAGAATGAACAAGTCGAATGTGGGTAGGAATTTTATTATTAATTGAACAATCGGAGTCAGGTAAGCATAGATTGGGTAAAACCACTTGAAAAATCGGCTCCAAGCGTTTGGGTTGCTGTAAAGTCGGTTCGATAACGCTGTGTAAAGTACCCGTGACAGCTTCTAATTCCCTATCAATGGAAAGCAGGTAAGCACGAATCATTACCTGGTAGATAGCGACACCGCACAGGCTCAAAAACAAACCCATAGCTACCCCATACCATGCCGCCAGTCGCCACCGAGTTTTATTAAATACTTTAATCTGCATTGGCAGGATTAAAGCGATAACCCATACAGGGAATAGTTTCGATAAAAGTATCCCAACCATACTTAGATAATTTGCGTCGTAAAAGTCGCATTTGAGCCGCTACTACATTACTCACCCGTTCCGTATCAAATGTATAAAGATGATTCAAAATTTGGTCGCGGGTAACAATTACGTCAGGATGTTTCATCAAGTATTCTAATAAGTGAAACTCTTTTTTGGTTAAAGTAATTATTTTTGTTTCGCCATTAGCATACTGACAAGTAACTGCAAAATTACCGTAGTCTAAAGTTAGATTACCTACTTCCAAATGCTGGGACTGAAATTGCGGTACGCGCCTTTGCAAAGCCCGCAACCGTGCTAATAATTCTTCCATTCCGAAAGGTTTTACCAAGTAATCATCCGCACCAGCATCCAAACCAGCAACTTTATCTTCCATGCTATCCCTAGCTGTTAATATCAGTACGGGTAATGGATTGTTCCGAAGCCGTAAATGCTTGCATAATTCCAAACCCGATAATCCCGGTAATAACCAGTCAAAGACTGCTAATGTATATTGATTTGAGTTATTTTGCAAGCAACTCCAAGCTTCATCCCCATCTAACACCCAGTCAACAATATATCTTTCTTTGCTCAATTTCTGCTGAATTGATGCACCCAAATCTGGTTCATCTTCTACCAGTAAAACTTTCATAACTAGCGTTGCCTTTTTAAATCAGTCAAACTATTAACTAACGCGCAGTCGGGCTATACCTATGGGTACTGCTTGATTTGAATTAACAAAATTCGCAAATACTTTGTAGAGCATTTCACCTCTAGTAGCACCTCGTTTTCTAACTTGATTCATTTCTATAGTAAGCTTAGTTCCCGGAGCAACGGGTTCGGAAAATGTTAATGTTGCTTTTTTCTTATCATCGATAGCAATTTCAGCATTAATCTTTTCTCCCGATTGGTTAGAGATATCAATATTATCATCTAGTTTTATGTTCTCAGGGGCTTCAATAATAATTTTTGACACAGCATTACTTCGTTCAGAAATTGCGATTTTGAAAGTGTGTCTAGGAGTACTCCAATAGCGAATGCGTTGAGGAAATTCTGAAAAACTAGTAATACGAGCAAAATTACTAGCTGTTGTTGTCTGTGCGATGGCAGTACCAGTTGATACACCCAATGTAAGGATAGCGGCGGTAGTAAACAATAATTTTTTCATTTCATTTTTTCTGTTACACAACAAGTTGATTCACTTCTACAATTGCATTAGTGAATCACGGGGTATACTTAATAGTTTTACAAACTGAAATGAAAATTCGATGAAATTTTCATACAGATAAGAAAGCAACACTATTTGATGAATTTATGACTCAATTTGTTTGGAGTTTTAGTATTTCACTTTTTCGCGTTGCTCCCTTACATTTTGATTCGCTTTAGTGAACTTACGAAGGAATAATTTAGCCACTGTAAGTGTTAACCCTTGCTAAACCGAGCGGAATTTCTTCTTTAATTCCTACTTTTTTGGCTGATACAGAATAATGCCAAGTATTGGCATAACCTGGAGTCATAACTCCCTGCATTTGAATTGATAGTGAAGTTCCTGGGTTGACAGCTTCTGAAAATGTAATGGTGGCTTTTTTGCCATTAATAGAAACTGTGGCAGGAATTTTTTCACCTGATTTATTGTTCACTTCAATTCCTTCAGTAATTTTCACATCTTCTGGTGACTCAATCATCAATTTAGAAACAGCTTTACCTTGAACGTGAACATCAAATTTATGGGTAGCATCATAAGCTTGAGCGTTGTCAGGTAGGGCTGCACTATTCCCTAAATGAGTAATTTTTGCGTCACTTGGACTTTTGGCAAATACTGGAATTGTAGATGAAATAGCGAAGGTAAATGCAGCCGCATAGATGATTTTTTTCACTTGTATTCTCCTAATCAGCTAATAATTATTTTGAATTGTCTCTATATATTTATTGTGAAATATGTAAATGAAAATAAGATGAAAAAATCATATATATTTCAAAATTGATTGATTATCTTAAATTTTATTTAGATATTTTTTAACGCAAACAAATTAAGCAATAATAAAACTCACCTTTAATTTTTAATAGAAAAGGTGAGAAAATGGTTGAATTATTGTTGATTGATAGTATTTATTATCTGCTATGCTAAAAACTAATATAAAATAGCGTAATCTTTACTGGATAAAATAGATAGCTTTTAATTTTGACTTTTAAGCCTTTGAGAGGATATTTGGAAAGTATTAAACAATTTAATTAACACGAGAAGGGTACTTAGTTTACGAAATAATCGTAAAATTTAGCCAATTTAAAAAAATCACCCAAATTCCATTTGAACCCGATATAAAGTTTGCCCAATAGGAGAGTATCCGTAGGCAAACTTTAGGGTTTAGAAACTTTTAGAACTGTTTAACCTATAAATTATCTTTTAAAGCTAAAGCGACCGTTAACTTTTTCACCATCAACTTCGGAAAGAATAGCTACTTTGTATTCTCCTGCTGCTTTTTCTGGAAGTACAGCGTGGTAATGCTTTTCATCAGCTTCATATTCAAGGGGAATTGTTTTTTGTTCTCCACCAGGTAACTGAACTTGAGCCGTTACTTGAGCATTGCTAATTTTTTCGTGTTTTTCGCCTTTTTCTAGATAAAAATCCATATGGATTCCTTCATCATTTGGTGCTGCTACAAGTTCCAAATGATATTGGCCCGATTCTATAACTTGTCCACCATGAGAATGTTCGCCTTCTTTTTCACCGTCAGAATGGTCGTGACCGTCATTTTCTGAGTGACCTTTCTGTGCTACGGTTTCGGTTTTGCTAGCCGCTGAATCTTCTGAATTTGCAGTTTGATCACTACAAGCGCCTACAAAAATTAATCCTATACTACCTAAAATAATCGCACTTAGTTTTAGAGATTTCATTTTTTTGATTCCTTGATTTTTCAGAATATAATTTATTAACGCAAAGGAACGCTGAGGGGTTCGCAGAGAAGCGCTAAGAACTAATTTAAGTGTTAGTTTTTTAGTTTTTTATTCATCTCCTCTTACTATTATTGAGAATAGTTAAATCTTGATTCGCAGTAATTTCTGAAGCGGTTTCCATCTGAACTACGGCTGAGTTTTGTTTGGGTATTAAATACTTGCCGAATTTACTATACAAAGCCGGAAGCACCAACAAAGTTAAAGCTGTAGAAGTAAACAAACCACCCAATACAACTATCGCTAAAGGCTGCAAAATTTCTTTACCCGCACCAGTCCCGATTACCAGAGGAACCATACCTAATGCAGATGTTAAAGCTGTCATTAAAATAGCAACAAGTCTTTCCATTGAACCTTGAGAAATGACTTCTCGTAAAGGCATTCCCATTGCAAACTTGCTGTTATAGTTTTCTACTAAAAGCAAACCGTTACGAGTAGCTACGCCGAATAAAGTAATAAATCCCACCATTGATGCTACCGAAAGAATACCACCACCCAAAGCCACGGAAAAAACTCCACCAGCTAACGCTAAAGGTAGATTACTCATAATCATTAAAGTTGCTGGTATTGATTTGACTGCGAAGTACATCAAAACAGCGATGACAATCATTGATAAACCGCCAAATATCAGGAAATTTTGGGAGGCTCGTTGTTCGGATTCAAACTGACCGCCATACTGAATAAAATAACCAGATGGTACTTGCACTTGCTCTTTAACTTTGGCGCGAATTTCATCCACAGCAGAACCTAAGTCTCTACCGGAAACGTTGGTAGAAACAACTATTAAGCGGGAAACGTTTTCTCGGTTAATGGTATTGGGACCAGTTCCGTAGTCAATTTTTGCTACTGCTGCTAAAGGTATTTTCTGTCCGTTGGGAGTATCGACAAGTAAATTGCGAATGGTGTCTAAGTTGTTTCGTGCTTGTGGTTTTAACCATACTAATAAGTCAAAAAGCTGCTGTTTCTCTAATACCTGAGATACTACCCGACCATTTAATGCAGTTTCGGTGATTGATGATAAATCCCCCACGGAAAGACCGTAACGAGCTGCTGCATCGCGGTCAAATTGAATTTGCACCTGTTTTATGGGTACTTGCGGTTCTAACTGCAAATCTACTAAACCGGGAATATCTTGCATTACTCCTTCCACTTCTTTCCCCAAAGCGCGTAACTCTTCGAGTTCCGGACCGAATATTTTCACGGCGATCGCACTTCTGACACCGGACAAAATTTCATCCATGCGGTGGGAAATAAAACCTCCTATAACCCCTACTGAACCAGGTATTTTGGCGAATTCCTCTCTAACTTTTTCTACCGTTGCTTCCCTATCTTTCATTCCTTCATCGCTAATCTCAATATCGAGGTGCGATAAGTTGACGGGTGCTGCATCCGCATCTCCAGGAGCGCGTCCGGAACGCATTTGTACTGATGTAATCCGGGGGGTCATCTTTGAGTGCTGCTTCAATTGCATTTCCAGCTTGGTTGGTAACTTCTAAGGATGTACCGGGATAAAGCAGCATGGAATTAACTAAAGTACGCTCCTGAAATTCCGGTAAAAATACTCGTCCCAAACTTGTAAAAATGACCATTGATGCCACAAAAGCCGCAACAGCAGTTAAAATCACCACGTTGCAACGTTTTATAGAAAAATTCAATAGGGGACGGTATAGCTTTTGCGACCAGCGAGTTAACCAGGTTTCATCATCCCGCAGTCTCTTTTTAGTTAACAGTATGGCGCACAACGCTGGAGATAAAGTCATTGCTACCAAGGTTGAAGATAAAATTGACACCAAATAAGCCCAACCCATCGGTGCAAAAATCCGACCTTCTACCCCAGTTAAAGTAAAAATTGGCGCGAAAACTACGGCTATAATTACTGTCGAAAAAATAACGCTGGTTCGTACCTGCACTGAAGTGTCAAATACCACCTGGAAAGGATGTACGGGATTTTCTGCTTGCTGATTTTCCTGCAATCCCCGGTAGGCATTTTCCATATCAACAATAGAATCATCAACTACCGAACCGATAGCTACTACCAATCCTCCCAAAGTCATAGTATTAATACCTTGACCAAAGAAATTGAGAATCATCATCCCAATTAACACCGACAAAGGAATAGCGCTAAGAGTAATAATTGCAGTGCGCCAATTCATCAAAAACATCAGCAAAATAATTGAAACAATTATCGTGCCATCCCTGAGAGAACTAGTAACATTTTTTATAGCATCATCAATAAAATTTTGCTGGCGAAAAGTAACTGTATATTTAACATTGGCAGGTAAGCTAGGCTCAAGTTCTGCCATTGCCGCTTCTACAGCCCGACTTATCGTAGGAGTATCAGCTTGGGGTTGTTTGTTAACCATCACTACAACCGCAGGTTGGGTATTAAAACTACCATCACCCCGCTTTAATGCCGCACCAATTTGCACATCGGCAATATCTCTTAATAATACAGGGGTACCATCACGAGCGGTAACAACTGACTTCTGCAAATCCTCAATTTCAGTAACTCTTCCGATACCGCGAATTAATAATTCTTGGTCTGGGTCAATTAAAAATCCACCAGCCGCATTACTATTAGCTTTAGCAGCAGCTGTGGTGACATCTTCTAAAGAAACATTAAAAGCCTTTAGTTTAGCAGGGTCAACTAAAACTTGATATTGGCGGATATCTCCCCCATAAGTAATTAATTGAGAAACACCCGGAACAGCGAGCAGACGGTTTGTCACAACTAAGTCAACAAATCGTCTTACCTCCATCATGTCAGTTGTCGTTTTCCCTTCTTCTGAATCGATAGTAAAAGCATAGGAAAGTACTGTTCCGATGGGGGAACTAATCGGAGAAATTTGTGGTGATTCAATATTATCTGGCAGTTTTTGCGACGCTTGCTGCAATCTCTCGGTGACTAACTGTCGAGCTTGATAAATATCTGTACCCCAATTAAAAATAACTTTGACAACAGAAATACCAACCCCAGAAGAAGAGCGCACGGTTTCTACACCAGGAGTACCATTGACAGCACTTTCAATCGGTAAACTAATTAAAGATTCTACTTCTTCGGGAGCTAATCCCGGTGCTTCGGTTTGAATTTCTACTTGGGGTGGAGCAAAGTTAGGAAAAACATCCAAAGGCATTTGAGTTAGGTTGTAAACTCCTAACATCATGACAATCATTGCTCCAATCACCACCAGCCACCGCTGTACAATCGACCATTTCAGAATGTTATCAATCATGATGCAGTTTATGATTCGGAATTATTTTTTGAGGTGGATTCTAGCTGACCAATTTGAGTTGTTGGTTCGCGATGGTTATTTTCAATGTCATCAAAATTTTGATGTTGAATATCTTCTTCTAATTCCGTTGATGTAACATATTCATTACCTAACCCTCCTGCGTAAGCTGCAACCATGTGGTTTTGGCTGCGACGACCAGACATGGTTCCTGCTGCAAAAGCACCACCAGCAACAATTGTTCCTCCCAAGGTAGCCATTAACCATAAAGGTAGGGGAAAATTATTAGTATTAGTTTCTTGCAATTGCGAACCTTCATCTTCCGAGTGGTCGTCTTCTTTTGTGCTACCACCCCGTAAAGATTGAGCGTAAAGTTGCGTAGCACGTTGGGTAACTACTGCATCACCTTCAAATAAACCACTGGTAACTTCGATTAAATTTCCAGAAGTTTGACCGAATTCAGGTTCAACAGATTGAAAAGCGTTACCGTTTTTGATATAAATTAATTTTTTACCATTGGCATCCACCATAGCAGAAGTAGGAATTGCCAAAACTGCGGCATTTGTCTTATCCGTAACCACTTCCAACTCAGCAAACATTCCTGGTTTTAATTGACCGTTAGCGTTATTAATTTCAGCTTGTACTGGTACTATTTGGGTTTCCCCTTCCACTACGGAACCAATGCGCTTAATTCTACCCCTAAAAATTTGATTGGGTACGCTAGAAACCTTTACATTCACTGGTTGACCAATTTGTACTTTACCCAAATCTTTTTCATAAATACTTGCTGTAGCAAAAACCTCGCGGTCATTAACAATGGTCATCAACTGACTACCAGCTTCCTCAAAGGATTGACCGATGCTTACTTGTCTGTCAGCAACTTGACCGCTGATAGGAGCCGTCACCGTTATCAACCCCTTTTTGTTAGCAATAGCTCCTAGTTGAGCCAATCGAGTTTGATAAGTAGTATTACTAAGGTTAATTTGTTCTTTTGCTACCTTAACTGCTGCTTGAGCGCGTTGAACTTGATTTTCTGCTTCAATAACATTTCCGCGACGATTGGCTTTGGCTAGTTCCGCTTTGGCTTGTGCTAATTGAGTTTGAGACTCTAAAGCAGTGCGACGCGGTAAAGCGCCATTAACCGCCAATGACTTGTCTTTATTATATTTTTCTTGAGCAAATGCTACTTGACTTTGCGCTTGAGCTATTTCTGCTTTAGCGATATTTTGATAGCGATTGTAATTTTGTTGAGCCAACTTTAAATCCGCTAAAGCTTGTTGTAAATCGGCTTGACCTTGTGCTAATTTTTCCTGGGATTCAACCCGCAAATTTACGAAATCAGGGCTAGTTAACACAGCAACAGGTTGACCTTTTCTTACCCTTGCACCTGGTTCTACCAACAACTCAGCTACCTTTGATCCAGGAATTGGGGTTGTTACCTGCGCTTTCTGACTGGGTAAAGTTTCAATTTTACCCGTCGTCTTAATACCAACGTCCAAACGCTGACGTTTTACACTCTCAACTTTAATCCCCAACCGTTTCGCAGTTTGCTCATCTACTTTGACTTCTCCACTTGATTCGCTTCCACTTTGAAACGCACCACTTCCATGGTCGTGACCAGCACCTGCTAACACAGATGTCGGAGTGTTGAGCAAAAGTAGACTCAGAGCTAAAGTAGAAACAAAATTAAGAACTGGTGCAGAACCTTGAAAACGGTTGGAAATTCGCATAAACATTATCTTCCTCGTGTGAGCTTATCTCTGGAATATTGGCATTTTGAAAGAAGCAGTACTAGACTTCATGCAATCTTTCTGCTGATTGAGATGCTCCTGTAAGTACAACGAGCCACTACTAACTTTCTTTTCCAATTCTTTCACACCCAAATGAAAAATCGGTGAAATTTTTAGATGATTTTCTTTTGAGCAAATATATTCAAATGTTTAAAATCCTTGTTTGACAATCAATACGGTGTCAATCTTGAGAGGATATACTTACTTGTATAAATAGAACTGACTCCGTTCAAAAATAACAAAGAGACGTTGCACTGCAACGTCTCTACAAAATTATTGGTTTCAAGATTAGCATTGAATGAAGATAGACAATTTAACAACCACCTACTTCGTAAAATAAAGTCTGAGAAACTAACTTAAAGTTTCAATTAACTTTATTACTCGTTGTTTAACTTCCTCACGGATACGACGGAATATTTCAATATCTTTACCTTCGGGGTCATCGAGTTGCCAGTCTTCAAATATATCTCTTGTCACCCATTCTGGTGGTAAATTTACACCGCAACCACATAAAGAAATCACGGCATCGTAATCTTCTGGATTAAAATCACTTAAAGGTTTGGATTTTTGATTACTGATATCAATGCCAATTTCTGACATAATTTCTATAGTTTTAGGGTCTACAAAACTCGATTCTAAACCCGAACTACTAACGCCTATTTTACCTTCTCCTAAAGTACGAGCAAATGCTTCTGCCATTTGAGAACGGCGAGAATTTTTCTTACAGACAAACATAACTTTTTTCATGGTATTACCTATTATGAAATTAATGAACAGTTGAGTTGAAAAACTTTTAAGATAACCAAAGACATTAAAACTTAGGCAGACAATTATCTACACTGATACCTGCTTTGATTGCTTCTTGTTTGCGTTCGCTGTAGCGGTTCGTAAGATAATCTGCTTCGGAGCGCAACAGCAAAGTAAATTTATACAATTCTTCCATGACATCAATAATGCGATCGCGATAAGGCGAATCTTTCATGGTTCCGTCTTCGTTAAACTCTTGGTAAGCTTTGGCAACGGAAGATTGATTGGGAATGGTAAACATCCGCATCCAACGTCCTAAAAGGCGCATCGAATTTACGGCATTAAAAGACTGAGAACCACCGCTCACCTGCATTACAGCCAAAGTTCTACCTTGAGTTGGTCTAACTGCTCCTATACTTAAAGGAATCCAGTCAATTTGATTCTTGAGAATACCAGTAAGATTACCGTGCATTTCTGGAGATGACCAAACTTGACCTTCTGACCATTGGCTTAATTCCCGTAGCTCTTGGACTTTGGCATGGGATTCAGGTACGCTTCCCCGAATCGGTAATTCATGGGGATGAAAAAACTTTACTTCCGCACCAAATCCCTCAATGATTCGAGATGCTTCTTCTGCTGCAAGCCGACTGTAAGAACGCTCTCGTAAGGAGCCGTATAAAAATAATATCCTGGGCGGATGATTGAAATCGGTCATAATTATTGAATTAACGGAAATCTACAGACGATTTGACTGCTGTTTTAACCAAACTTGAGCAGCTATTTGAATGACTTTATATTTACTTAAGAGAACTATCGTCATTCATCCGTATCATTAAAGCTGGGCGCGGATCGCGTAGGGGTCGCCTTTTCCGGTTCCCGTGGAAACCAAGCTGCGGTACGCTTGCAAAATTCAACCAGCATCAACATTAGTGGTACTTCAATCAAAACCCCTACTACTGTTGCTAAGGCTGCACCGGAATTCAAGCCAAACAGCATCACCGCTGTAGCAATAGCGACTTCAAAGTGATTGCTAGCACCAATTAAAGCAGCGGGTGCGGCATCTTCGTAAGATAAATTTAGCTTCAGCGCTGCTACATATGCAATCAAGAAGATGAAATTGGTTTGGATAAAAAGCGGTACGGCAATTAATAAGATGTGTAGGGGATTTTCTACAATTAATTCGCCTTTAAATGCAAACAATAGTACCAAAGTTAATAGTAAAGCAGTGATGGAAATTGGAGTTAAATACTTTAAAAATCGTCTCTCAAACCATTCCCTACCTTTATGTTTCATAATCCAGTAACGGCTGAATATCCCAGCTATCAAGGGCAATCCCACGTAAATTAGTACCGACAACACGATTGTTTGCCAAGGAACAGTTAAATTATTAGCTGCTAACAACCATCTACCCAAGGGTGCGTATAAAAACAGCATTGCCAGGGAATTCACCGCTACCATCACCAAGGTATGTCCTTGGTTGCTGTAAGAAAGATATCCCCACATCAATACCATTGCCGTACAAGGGGCAATTCCTAACAAAATCGCACCAGCAATGTAAGAATTTGACAGCGCAACTTCGCTACCGCGAATTATTTCGCTTCCCTCAATCAAAGGACGAAATAACCATCCTAAGAAAAACTGAGCAAATGCCACCATCGTAAATGGTTTAATCAACCAGTTAATCACCAAAGTAAGAATTACAGGTTTGGGAGCGCGGATAGCATGAACAGCTTGGCTGAAGTCAATTTTTACCATGATGGGATACATCATGAAAAATAAACACACCGCGATAGGAATAGATACCTGAAACACGCTCATAGCATCCAATGCCGTTGCTATCCCAGGAAATGTTCTTCCCAATGCAATCCCGGCAATAATGCAGAAAAACACCCAAACTGTAAGATATTTTTCAAAAAAGCTCAGATTGCTCCCAGCTTTAACTGGTGCTTTATTTGCTTGCGAATTATTCGTACTCATCTGTAAACCCCGAAATATCTATAGTTAAGTGTTAAAATTCGGCTCGTTTCCGCAATACTTCATCGATAGTTAAATCCAGACGGGCTTGTCCCTCAAATACCGTTCCTGCTTTACCTCTGGTAAAATGAAGCTTATCTAGGCTATAAGCATCTTCTGGTAAAGGTACATACCCCACAGAACTAACTGTTATGGGCGCTTTTTCAATATAGAAATTTACAAAGTCTCTCACCCCTGCTTTCTTTTGAGCAGACTTAATATTTACATAGATAAACAGAGGACGAGAAAGTGGTTGATATTCTGCTTTTTCAACCGTTTCTCTTGAAGGTAATACTGCTCCCTTACCGTTATCTATTCCTAAAGCTTTTAATTTATCTTGGTTTTGTTCGTAATACGCATAACCAAAATAACCTAAAGCATTGGAGTCTTTACTGACACCAGAAACTAGAACCTCATCGTCTTCGCTGGCTGTATAGTCACTACGACTATCTCCAGATTCACCGACTACCGCTTTTGTAAAGTAGTCATAAGTACCCGATTTATCCCCAGCACCATATAAACTTAACGGCTTATCGGGAAAAGAAGCGCGTACCTGTTTCCAGTTGGTAATCTTTCCTTGGGCTGATGGCTCCCAAATTTTCTTTAATTCCGCTACCGTAATATCTTTTGCCCATGTATTTTGGGGATTCACCGCTACAGTCAAAGCATCAAAAGCTATAGGTAGCTCGGTAAATATTACACCGTTGGCGGTACAGGTTTTCAATTCCTGCTTCAGAATCGGACGTGAAGCGTTACTGATATCTGTTTCTCCTTTGCAAAATCTTTCAAAGCCACCTGTAGTACCGGAAACGTCTACTTTGACTTCTGCTTGATTCTGTTGTTGAAATTCTTTAGTTACAGCCTGTGTAATTGGATATACCGTACTCGAACCATCAATTTTTATTGTGGTTTCAGAATTACTAACCTCAGATACTTTTCCCTGGGACACAGTAGTGCTAGGAGTGTTAGACGTGTTCGTACAGCTAGCCGTCAGAACTAATACCCCTAGCATCAGAGCCATTTTCGTTGCTGTTGCTTTCATGGTACGTACTTACATTGACTTCAAGGGAACATCTCTATCATTTCAAAAAAAATTGATGTTTCAAGTAAACGATATCACAATACCGAAAAACATATCAAAAAAAATTGATATGAGTATTAAGAATCTTTACAAGCAGGTGCGGGTAATACTTGGTTGATGAGCCGGTATTGTGCGAGGTAATCCTCTAAAACCTCAAACTGAGCCGAGTTGAGACTGTAATAAATCCAGCGTCCTTCCTGACGAGCATAAACTAATTTAGCTTCTTTAAGATTTTTGAGATGAAAAGATAGCTTAGATTGACTTACCTCTAAAATATCGCATAAGTCACAAACACACATTTCTTGTTTTTTGAGTAATTGCAAAACTTGAATCCGCAGTGGCTCAGACAGAGCATGAAAGCCAGCAATGATGATATCGTTTGTATGAGTAACTTGCATTGCTGTAAGTTGAAATTATTGGGCTGCCTTTCCATCTTAATTTACATTTGATGCGAAATTTTGTGCTGAAACTATACTTTGTTCAAAGGTTGAGAGTTAATTAACCTTCTAAACGAGTACCCCAACACAGATGTGATTTTCTTTGCTATTACTGCCATAGTTTTTGCTAGCATTGTTAACTCCAAGGGAACATATCTATCGTTGCATCAAAAAAACTTGATGCTTTAGTTAAGCTATACCACAATACCGAAAAAACAAGTCAAAAAAAATTTTTATATATATTAAGAATCTTTATGATGATGAGAAATGAATGCTTATGCAGATGAATAGTATTGTTCCATAGCAACAAATGAAGCCAATTAAAGGCTGTAATAATGCGTCGTGGCTTTCTTGATAAGTGTAGACTAATTCAGTTTTAGTTATAGATTTTTGGGAACTTGCTACAAAGACAATGCATTAGTCCGATAGAAGGTTGTAATAATATTCGGATCGTTTTTTTGCACATAGATGTAGGCAAGAGATTGATACAAAACCTGTCAGTCTCTTGCAGCATTTTTCCTGTGAGTTTAATAGATGCTCTTTATGATAACTAATTATGCGGACTTGATGTAACCCAAGATAGCACCGTAAATAACTTTGGAGGTAATATCGGCAACCGTATAAATAATTTGTCGCGTTACTGCTCACTTTTTTAGCTTGGCTAATTATTCAAAAAAATACGCGATTTCTTTCCATATCGTTGTAGAAAAGCCAGAGCTTGTCGCTGTAGCTGTAGCACTCTTTGACGAGAAATACCCATTCGCTGACTAACTTGATTTAATGTCAATTCTTGTCCATCTTCTAAACCATAACGCAAGGTTAATATTTCTTGCTGTTGAGGAGAAAGTTTGGATAACAAGTCTTTAATAGTTTGGTTGAGGGATTCTTTTAAAACGTAGTCTTCTGGAGAAAAACTATTGTCTTCTAACAAATCTTTTAAATCTGTATTTTGTTCTTCTCCCACTCGTACATCTAAAGACATCGGTTTACGAGCCAAACTTAAGTAATCTCGAATTTGACTTGGTTTCACTTCCATTACCTCAGCAATTTCAGTCACAGATGGATTGCGACCAAGTTTTTGTGATAATTCTCGTTGAACTCGTTTGATTTTATTTAGTTTCTCCGTGATATGAATCGGTAAACGAATTGTGCGAGATTGCTGGGATATTGCTCGCGTAATTCCCTGACGAATCCACCAGTAAGCGTAAGTAGAAAACTTGTATCCCAACGCTGGTTGAAATTTATCAACTGCTCGCTCTAATCCTAAAGTTCCTTCTTGAATCAAGTCGAGAAAATCCAGATTACGTTTCTGGTATTTTTTAGCAATTGTGACTACTAAACGCAGATTAGCCGCAATCATTTTTTGTTTAGCTCGTTGTCCCCGATCTATTTGTTCGAGTAGTTCTGTATCATTCAATTGAGCCTTGTCTGACCATTCTTGAAGAGTTGGTTGACGCTGTAACTTCTTAGATAATTCTTCTTTAATCGCTAACAAAGACATCCGTTGCTGAACTTTTTTAGCCAAATTAATTTCTTCTTCGGAAGTTAACAGCGGTATGCAAATTATATCTTGAAAATAACTACCGACAGTATCTTTTGAAGATTTACAAGTTTTTTTACTGTCCTTATTTGGTTGAGAAATAGGGTTAGACATAAGATAATTAGCTTCTACTGAACGCACGCTGGTTAATCTTGAAAAAAGTTTTGCTTAAGTATTAAGTTTGAAAATAAGAAGTATTTTTGATGATAAACCCTTTGTAATTTATTATGTTTGATAAATTTATATAAATCAAAGAATCAAAAGAAAGAGGTTGTACTTTGAAAGCAGAGTTTCGCTAAGTACAACCAAGTGGTGTGTGTGTGAGGAGTGATTTATTTGAAATCACAATGTAAACGTAAACAATATAAATATTCACGTTCACTTACTAGTATGTTATCTAAAAATGAAATTAAGATGAAATTTATCAAGGTTGGGAGAATTATTTAAAAACTTAACTGGCGCTAAAATCTGGTTCGTCTTCTTCGAGTAAAACTTTCATAACTAGCGATCGCCTTTTTATGCAAGCCCTAACTAACACGCAGTCGGGCTATGCCTACAGGTACTGTTTGTTTTGAATCAACAAAATTAACAAACACTTTGTACAGCATTTCGCCCCTGGTAGCACGTAATTTTCTAACTTTGTTCATCTCTATAGTAAGCTTTGTTCTAGGAGGAACGGGTTCGGAAAATGTTAATACTGCTTTCTTCTCATCGATAGCAACAGAGGCGTTAATCTTTTCTCCCGATTGATTAGAGACATCAATATTATCCCTTAGCACTATATTATTTGGGGCTTCAATAATAATTTTTGACACAGCATTACTTTGTTCAGAAATGGCAATTTTTAAGGTATGTCTAAGAATGCTCCAATGGCGAATACCTTTAGGAAATTCTGAAAAATTAGTAATACGAGCAAAATTGGTAGCTGCTGTTGTTGGTTGTGCTATAGCAGTACCAATTGATACGGCTAATGTGAAAGTAGCGGCAGTATAAAATAATATTTTTTTCATTCTGAGAGGGTTTTAAAAGTAATTTTTAGATTACATTAATACTATTTTTTCAAATATTTTCAGAGAGTAAAATGCTACAACAATAGTAATAATGTAATCATTTAATATTCATCCACTAACTTGAGATGTTAGATGTCTTAGACTTAGTATTACGTCGGCGTGTTTGAAACCACATAATAATTCCTGTAACGGCAAGCATCAGCAAACCAAAAGCATTTAAGAATGGATAAATCATTTCTAGATTAATACGACCAAATTTACCCCTATGCCATTCCAGAAGCCAGAGAAACTCCTCAGTTTTACCACTAATTACTGCTATGTGAAACAAAGAACCCGTAATCAAACTTAGTATTGCAGGCAACAACATGATTGGGGCAAACAACGAGTGCAGTTGACGGATGCGAGCTTTATTTAATGCCATAGTTAGCAGTTTTACTTCAATAATATATATTTAGACTTAAAAAAAATCGCATCAATAGAAATCAAAAAGACTTCATTGATACATTCGTCGCTTAGTATAATAAAGTAAAAAAGTTCCTAATAAAAGTAGTGAAAAAACCATTTCTCCTGGCTGTGGAATCAGGCTTGAATTGTTTATTGTAGATGAATTTACTGAATTAATGCCTTTCTTTTCCGCGTGCATTTTCATTGGAGTAGAAGAAGGCTTTACAGATGTTTCCGGATTTTTCATATTCAACATCCGGGATGAATTGGAAGATTCTGGCTGTGTTTTTGCCTCTGGGGTTACTATTACTTCTGTTTTTGGTTCGCTTGTTTTTTTGGCTCCGTGGAACTTTTTCTCATGTGCTTTGAGGGGTGAAGCTTGCACTAATGTAGTTGCAACTAGTGTTGAACCGATAAAAATAATTTGACGAATTTGTGATTTCATTTTTTTTAGGTAAGGGTGCTGAAGCGTTCATGCTTACATTCCTAAGTATGATGGATACTTATGAAATCAGGATGAAATAATAAGCTCTTTTTTCAAAAAGTATGACAATTTATTTTAATTTAATAAAGAATATGACAACAAGAATATTTCATGCTGATTTCATAACTCCTTGTCAAAATAGTAATCAGCAGAAACACCGCTCAATTTTGTTTTTAAAGAAACTACCGAACTATGGTAAATCAACTAATTCAAAAAGTAACTATCGTATTATCTGCTGTAAACGCTATAATTTCTGCTACGCCGTTAATAGCGGATTTTTGTAGCACATCCCGGAATACCTAACGACTGATTATTTTTGAAGGGATAAGTACAGCTAGGTAAAGTTATCGCTCAAATAATTATACTATCTATCGAAATTTAGCAACGTCGTATTTAGCTATATCCAAACACGTTATTAACAGGTAATTATTGTGAATTATAAGACTAATGCACTTACCAGACGCAACTTTTTACGTTTCACAACCGGAATCGGCATAGCAGTAGGGCTAGATAGTCTTGTACCTGCATATGCCAGACAAGTAGTTGCGAATGAAACCGGAAAAGGACGTAATTACCCCGATGTTATCGATCTAAAAGTTCAGGAAACAGCAGTTAAAATCGGAAACAAGCAAGCCAAAGCCCTAACAGTTAACGGCTCAGTTCCTGGTGCTTTAATCCGTCTGCGTGAAGGACAAAACGTCACCATTAATGTAACCAATGAACTTAAAAAAGATACTTCAATCCACTGGCATGGTATCCTTCTTCGCCCGAATATGGATGGTGTACCTGGAGTGAGTTTTGCAGGGATTAAACCGGGACAAACCTTCACTTATCGGTTTCCTGTGGCTCAAAATGGCACGTACTGGTATCACAGTCACAGCGGATTACAAGAACAACGGGGTCATTATGGTGCGCTTATTATTGACCCGATTGAACCCGAACCTTTCGAGTATGACCAAGATTATGTCGTTATGCTCTCCGATTGGACGTTTGATAATCCCCACGATATTCTCGCCAATCTCAAAAAAATGCCCGCTTACTACAATTATCAGCGACGAACCATCGCCGACTTGTCCAAAGATTTGGCATGGAGACGTATGCGGATGGACCCAGCAGATATCGCTGATGTTACTGGGGCAACCTACACCTACTTAATGAATGGTTTAGTCCCAGACTCAAACTGGACTGGACTTTTTCAAGCTGGTAATAAAGTACGACTTCGGTTTATTAATGGTTCGGCAATGACTTTCTTTGATGTTCGCATACCTGGACTCAAAATGACCGTAGTGCAAGCAGACGGTCAAAATGTACAACCAGTAAGCGTCGATGAATTCCGTATTGGCGTTGCAGAAACTTATGATGTGATTGTAGAACCTCAAGATGAGCAAGCCTACACGATTTTCGCAGAAACAATGGATCGTAGTGGTTATGCTCGCGGCACATTAGCAGTTCATGAGGGACTTAGGGCACCCCTTCCCGAACGTCGCGAACGTCCTTTACGTACTATGGCAGACATGGGGATGGCTCACGATATGTCAGGCATGAATGGTGACTCCTCCATGAAAGATATGCCAGGAATGAATAATAATTCTTCCATGAACCACGATATGTCTGGTATGAATAGTAATTCCTCCATGAAAGATATGCCAGGAATGAATGATAATTCTTCCATGAACCACGATATGTCAGGCATGAATGGTGATGATTCCTCCATGAAAGATATGCCCGGAATGAATCATGATATGTCCAAGAATGATGCAGGAGTTCCCCACGGTCCTGACGATCATGGTTTAGGAAATGCAACAGTACCAATGATGGTAAAAAGTCGGTTGCATGAACCTGGTGTTGGTTTAGAAAATACAGGACATCGCGTTTTAGTTTATACCGATTTACGTAGTTTAAAACCCGGATATGACAAAAGAAAGCCAGAGCGAGAACTAGAACTACATCTTACCGGAATTATGGAACGATATATGTGGTCATTTGATGGTAAGAAATATTCCGAAGACAAGGAAATCACTTTTTATAATGGGGAACGACTGCGCCTAATTTTTGTGAATGACACAATGATGGAACATCCAATTCATCTACACGGAATGTGGATGGAATTAGATAATGGTGCAGGAGAATATAAGCCCCGCAAACATACAATTAATGTCAAACCTGCTGAAAGACTACCTGTAGAGATTAATGTAGATGCCCCCGGTAAATGGGCATTTCATTGTCATTTACTTTATCACATGAAAGTAGGGATGTTCCGTACAGTAGCTGTTGTTAATCGGGGGTAAGCTAAGTGCAAATTCACAAAACAAATTACCGTTTTACTATTGCCGGATTGCTAGGTCTAATCGGCGTTTTGGTTTATGCTCCAGAAATACGGGCGGACGAACGGAAACAGTTAAAAACAGAATTCAACATTGAAACTATTGACTTTAATGAGGTAAATACTGACAGATCGCAAAAGGAGAAGGAGACAAAATTTAGACAAAGCATTCTTACAGATGAATCCGTTATCCCTACTGTTGAAATTGCCAATCAAGAACAATTGCGATTCTCACAGAGCCAAAATAACGTTCCTCAAATTATCAACGAAAAAGAATGGCCCGAACCCTTAGATGATAGTCAAAAGTTAAAAACTGAACTTAATATCGAAACTATTGACTTTAAGAAGGAAAATACTGGTAAACCGCAAGAGCAGAAGAAGACAAAATTTAGACAAAGCATTCTTACCGATGAATCTATTCTGCCTACTGTTGAAATTGCCAACCAAAAACAATGGCGATTATCACAGAAGCAAAATAACATTTCTCAAGTCACTAATGAAGAAGACTGGCCCGAACCTGTAGATGATAATCAAATATTTTGGTTGCTATTAGTTGATCAATTAGAGTTTCGGGACAATGATGGGGAAGCTACCTTCAACTGGGATGCTCAAGGCTGGATTGGAGGTGACTATAAACGACTTTGGATTAAAACTGAAGGAGATATTGGTTTAGAAACTGCTGATGGCGAAGCAGAGCTACAACTCCTTTATGGTAAATTAATCGCTCCTTTCTGGGATTTACAGGTTGGTTTACGCTATGACCAATTATATAGTTCTGACGGCGGACCGGGACGAGCTTTTGGTGTTATTGGCGTTCAAGGTTTAGCTCCTTACTTATTTGAAGTAGATGCTGCTCTTTTTGTCAGTCAAGATGGCGATGTTTCTGCACGACTTCAAGCTGAATACCAGTTACTTCTTTCTCAGCGGTTAATCTTACAGCCCGAATTCGAGACGAATATTGCTATTCAACAAGTGGAAGATTTTGGTGTTGGTTCGGGGATCAACGATATTGAGTTGGGATTACGATTGCGTTACGAGATTAGTAGAAAATTTGCTCCCTATGTAGGAGCTTCTTGGACGCGCAAACTTGGCAATACTGCTGACTTAGCACGAGAAGAAGGGGAAAGTGTTGATAACTTCACTCTTTTAGGTGGTGTGCGACTGTTGTTCTAACTATTGAAAACAGGCTTTACATGACTGGCACGGTTGTACCGTGCCATTAATGATCGGATTATATTGCAAATGGGTCTAATCTCAGTAACGTAATAACAAACTTTAAATTTTGTCTCAACAGCCAGTCCAGAAGCTAGGGCTAGAACCATAAAGGAAAACACAATTATGAATAATATGGAAACCGAATACAAATCTGGAAGCTTATCCCTATTCGGTGCGATCGCTATGGGTACAGGAGTTATGATTGGTGCAGGCATTTTTGCACTAACAGGGCAAGTGGCAGAATTAGCAGGAGCCTTGTTCCCCTTAGCTTTCTTAGCTGCGGCAATCATTAGCGGATCTGACACGAATTGCATCATTAGGAGCTATTTTCTACCTATTTACGGATATTGCTATACATTGGGGTGTCTTTCGCAACCTAAAAGAAGATATTAATGCCAATGGTGCTATCGTTTTTACTGCTGCTGTTCTTGACATAATCGTTCTTGGCGCTATCCTCATTCTGAAAGGAACTTCTGACCCTATGCTGCTATTGATCGCAGGCTTAGGGTTGCTCCTGACCTTTTTGGGTGAGCGGTTCTTTCTTAAATATCATCAAATGGCTCAGGAATAACACTACATCTTGTCTATAGTTCTACCTGAGTATAAACTTTATATCTAAATATCTAACTATAAGGTCAAGAAATAGAAAACAGATATTAGTATCATAACAATTAGTAACTGGCATAAATAATACAAAAAGTATTTTCAAAGAATTTAAAGAATTTCATTCTAATTTCATTCATGAATGAAAAAATGAAATTAGTGAAGAGAAAGTATTCCCAAGATACTTTTCACAAAAGTAAGTTGACTCTATAGTCAGCTAGAAATTTTAAACTGACCCCTAGATACTTCAAAAAAGGAACCAATAAAATGAATTTACGTAATAAAACTCTTGCCCGTATAGCTTTTGCAGGTTTAGCGTTAATTGGATTGAGTGCAGCACCGTCCCAAGCTCAAACAACTGGGGGAAAACCAACAAACCAACAGCAAATGCATCAGAACCATCAAATGATGAAAAAGATGACTCCCGAACAAATGCGTCAACACCAACAACAAATGATGAAAAAGATGACTCCAGAACAAATGCAGCAAATGATGAAAAAGATGACTCCGGAACAAATACGTCAGCATCACCAACAAATGATGGGAAATATGAAACAAATGAATCAGATGATGGAACAGATGAACCAACGCATGGGAGAAGGTGGTGAGATGAAAGGAAGCTCTAATCAACAAAAATAATTGCAAATGAATCACAAAATGTAGAGAATGGGAAGTTTATATGGAAAATACAAAAAAAATTAACGACGATATCACAGTAACCGGACAAGTAACACCAGAACAGTTACAGCAAGCAGCCAAGTCAGGTTTAAAGTCTGTATTAAATTTACGCGCACCTGACGAAAAAGGTTTTATGAAAGATGAACAACAACAAGCTGAAGCAGCTGGTTTAAATTACACTAATATTCCTCTCAAAGTAGAAACAATCGATGATAAGCTTATCGACGAAATACTAGAACAAATAGACCAACTACCCAAACCCGCACTCATTCATTGTGCCAGTGGAATGCGAGCCGGAGCAATGGCATTGATGAATTTAGCCATAGATAAAGGAATGACACCAAAAGAAGCTTTTGAAACTGCCGAGAAGCTAGGTTTTGATTGCAGTAGCTCACCCAAATTGAAACAAGTATTTGAGGAATACGTTGCCAAACATTCACCACCTACTTATGGTGATTCTGACATTAAATGCATTCCGAAGTGAAGAAATTTTAATTCAAACAAGGTATTCCTTTGGAGATAACATTAAAAATAATCCAATGGAGTACCAATATTTTTTTCTGCATAAAAATGCGGAGCAAAAACAATGCTTAAACGCTTATCTAGTGGATGAAAAGAGTAACGGGATTTACGTAGGTTCTGGTAGAATACATATTTCTAATTAAATAGAAATTGCTTAGAATATATGTTCTTTACGTAGTGATTATGGGTCTTTATGACTATCAAAAATTTGAGTTTTACAATACAAATGAATGTCTTTTATTTGGGAAAAAATATCGTGCGATGTTTTAAATATTAATTTATTTGAACATAAACAACATCCCGAAGATGATGAAATCGCTGTATTCCCTATAAAACCGTAAGAGCATACAAATATGAAATCAGGATGAAATGGCTGTCTTCCTTCTGATATACATTTTATTTAACTCTAATGATAGACGCAGAAGAAAGGAACAATTACCTATCAATAGGTAAGCGTCCATATTGAAACAGGAAATAAATTTATGCTTTTAGTTCACGAAGAATACCAGTCTAGCTTTGATGTGGCAATGCGTTGTGTCGTGGAATGCGAACACTGTGCTGAAGCTTGCATGGGTATGTCAGAGATGGTGCAATGCGCTCGTAGCTGTCTAGATTGTGCAGAAATCTGTCGTACTGCTGCAACGTACATGGTAAGAGGTTCGCGCTACATTTCTCACTTAGCCCGTGCTTGTGCAGAGATTTGTGAAGCCTGTGCCACTGAATGCGAAAAGCATGATGCAGAACACTGTAAAAAGTGTGCAAAAGCTTGTCGTGACAGTGTGGAAGAATATAAGAAAATTGCCGCTGTCGCAGCTCGATAAATTTGATTCAGTTTAACTGTAAGGCTTTTCAGTTATCAGTTACTAGTTAAATAAATAGTAACTGTTAGCTCTTCATTACTAACTGATAACTGATTTAATTTAACAAGGAAAAATCTAAAATGGAATCCAAGTCTAAAAACAATTCTTACATTAGCCTATTGATTGCACTGATAATTTCTTATGTCGTAATGCTAGTCCTGATGCTTTCACGAGTTAACGAGTTTGGTAATTTCTTTATCAGCCTCAACCAAGTGTATATGTCAGGACTCATGGTATCGACAATGCTGCTGATCATGCTGTTCGCAATGGGTTCCATGTACAAGAACAAGAAATTAAACATTGCACTTCTCATCGGTGGAACAGCATCAATATTATTGTTCTGGACTCTTGTGCGAACCCAAGCAGCAGTAGGAAATCAACAATTTTTGCGCTCAATGATTCCACATCACGCTGCTGCTATTTTGGTATGTCAACAAGCATCGCTGACAGATGCGCGTATTCAGGAGCTATGCACGGAGATTGTCCAGACGCAGAAAGAGGAAATAAGAATCATGAAAGAACTTATGAAATAGTCCGAATATTATTAAGTAATTAAAATATTTCTCTTTGTTCTTTTTTTTAAGAAATTCAGTATATTCATTATTTTTGTAGTCATGTTCGAGGTAAAAATATAAGCTAATGGCAAAGCAACATCACTCAAGAAATAATCACGCAGTTCGAGAACGTGAAGAACGTCAGAATCATAGCGAACAAGCCGGACATCTCGAACATGGGGGACACGCAGGACACGGTAAACACGCCGGACACAGCCCGGAAATATTCAAGCGTCGCTTCTTTATTTGCTTAGTTCTTACCCTACCAATTCTCTATTTTTCTACTCAATTACAAACCTGGTTAAACTATCAAGCAATTACTTTTCCTGGTTCCGAATGGATTAACCCGATTTTAGGAATTATTATCTACTTTTATGGTGGTTGGGTATTTTTAAAAGGTGCTTGGAACGAACTGCATAGCAAAATCGGAATGATGACTCTGATTGCGCTAGCGATTACGGTAGCCTTTGTTTACAGTCTTGCGGTTTCTTTCGGTTTGCAGGGAAAGCCTTTCTACTGGGAATTGGCAACCTTAGTAGATATTATGCTGTTGGGACATTGGGTAGAAATGGCTTCGGTACAGGGTGCTAGCCGTGCGTTAGAAAATCTCGCTCAATTGGTACCTTCAACGGCGCATCGTTTAATAAATGGTAGAGTCGAAGATGTTCGGGTAAGCGAAATTCGAGCCGAAGATGTTATCTTGATTCGTCCTGGGGAACAGGTTCCCAATGATGGAATTGTGATAGAGGGAAACACTAATATAAATGAATCTTTTTTAACAGGTGAATCTCGTCCAGTTTCTAAACATGAAGGTGATGAAGTAGTTGCTGGTTCTGTAAACGGTGAGGGTTCGGTAAAAGTCGAAGTTTCTCGTATCGGAGGAGACACCACAATCAGTCAGATTATGCGCTTGGTAGAAGAAGCACAAGGCTCTAGAAGTCGATATCAGGCTTTAGCGGATAAAACTGCTTATTGGTTAACTATAGTTGCAATTACTGTTGGTAGCATCACTTTCTTTGTCTGGTTGGGTTTGAGTGATTTGGTATTCGCGGTAAATCGCACGGTAACTGTGTTAGTAATTACCTGTCCTCACGCGCTTGGTTTAGCTATTCCTTTGGTAATTGCCAATTCTACAGCTTTAGCGGCAAAAAACGGAATTTTGGTCAGAAATCGCGATTCTCTCGAACGTGCGAAAGATATTAAAAATATGGCGTTTGATAAAACTGGAACACTAACAGAAGGTAAATTTGGCGTGCAGAGAATGTATACAGAAGGTTTGGACGATAACGAAGCCCTTGCGATCGCAGCCGCTTTAGAAACTTCCTCGGAACATCCTTTAGCTAAAGCAGTTGTCCAAGCTGCCGAACGTCGCGAACTAGATTTACCTCAAATGACCAATTTTAATACTGTAACTGGTCATGGTGTTGAAGGTAAAGTTAACGGTAAAAAGTATCGCATCGGACGACCTGAATGGGTGGAAGAAGACAATCTTACCTTTCCTTCGTCTTTACGTCAGGGACTGCAAATAGTCAATGAACGCGGAGAAAGTCCGGTAGTATTGATGACCGAGGAAAGCGCCGTAGCTGTGATTTCAATGGCAGACCAAGTAAGAGAACGAGCGCGAGAAACAGTTAATCAACTGCAAGCAAAAGGCATTCAAGTAGTAATGATTACTGGCGATGCAGAAGCTGTGGCTCGGACGGTTGCTGAAGATTTGGGTATCGAACGCTACTATGCCCGCGTATTGCCTGAAGATAAGGTTAGCATTATCAAACAGTTAAAGCAGGAAGGTCCGACTGCTTTTGTAGGTGATGGAATTAACGATGCAGCAGCGTTATTAGAAGCTAATATTGGAATTGCCATTGGTGCGGGTACTAACGTTGCGATTGAGTCGGCTGATTTGGTTTTGATTGAAGATGACCCTTTAGACGCTGTGAAAGCGCTGAATTTGGCACAGAAAACCTACAGCAAGATGATTCAAAACCTTTTTTGGGCAACAGGTTACAACGTAATTGCGATTCCTTTAGCAGCTGGTGTACTGTATGCTTGGGGATTTCTGCTTTCTCCGGCGATTGGTGCATTATTGATGAGTTTATCGACGGTGATTGTAGCAATTAATGCTGTGATGTTGCGACGGGCAAAGTTGGCTTAAGAAATTTTGGATTTTAGATTTAATTGCAACCAGCTACTTACCTCTGTTTAATTCTTTCCTCAGCGTCCACTTTGCGAGAAGCTGCATTTCCTGCATAAAAGCGTCTCTATGGTTTTATAATCGGTAATCTTAGGCATGAAAAGTGATTTCAATCATTATTCTTGCTAAGGGGAATTGGGATGAATGCCTATGATAATTTCAATCAACTGAGATTGAGCGAGACTGTTTCACCAAAAACTTCTTTAGTTGAAGCGCCAAAAAATGATAAAAATCCCAGTAATAACGATACGATAGCTGGCATGGGGTTTTTATTATTTTTAACTTTGATGATAGCTCTAATAAAGTGGTGCGATATTCGCAAGGCATCACAAGAAGATTTTTCTAAGATTCCTATTAATCATAAAACTCCTTGTTCAAAATGCCGCTACTTTAACAATAATTCCTATATTAAGTGCGCGGTACAACCAGAAAAAGTGATGACCAAAGAAGCAAAGGATTGTCAGGATTATTGTCCTTAAAATAAATGCTCATGATTTCTAAATCAAATAAATCAAATCAAACGCTTCAGTTAAAAGATGGTCGTCAGATGGGATATGCCGAATTCGGCGACTTGAATGGAAAGCCCGTACTGTTTTTCCACGGTACACCAGGGTCGAGACTGACTCGCTATCCTGACGAATCTATTGCAACTCTGTTAGGAGTTCGCATTATTAACATTGACCGTCCGGGATATGGTTTGTCGGACTTTGTGCCAGATAACACGTTAGTGAATTGGACTGAAGATATTATTGAACTTGCTGATGCTTTAAAGATAGAACAATTTGCAGTTACAGGTGTTTCTGGAGGTGGAGCATATGCTCTGGCTTGTACATCCGAAATCCCCGAACGGATAACACGGGCTGGGGTTATCAGCAGTATATCTCCTTTCGATGTCTCCCATGTCACTGAAGGAATGAACCTCATAAACAGAGTTTTATTTGGAGTAGGACAATATGCGCCGTTTCTCCTAAATCCTTTGTTAAGTCCAATTGTACGCACAGCACGTAAAGAACCGCAGAAGTTATTTGATTATGGGCTAACAAATTATTTTCCTATACCTGATAAAGAGGTTTTATTTCAACCTATGGTGCGAGAAATGTTTTTAGAAGACTTACCCCAAGCCTTTCTTCAAGGAGCTTGTGGATTTACGTTAGACATGAAAATCCTTGTTCAATCTTGGGGCTTTCAGCTAAATAATATTTCTCGTAAAGTATACCTTTGGCATGGCGAGAAAGATGAAAATGTTCCTCCAAATGCAGGACGATATCTTGCAAACATGATCCCTAACTGTGAAGCTCGTTTTTATCCCGATGAAGGTCATTTGCTGATATTTAACCATTGGCAAGAAATTCTTACCACTTTAGTTAGTTAGCTTAGTGATTTTCTGTTCTATTACCCTTGACTCTCTAGCTTACTAGAGGGTTTAGCATATCATCAAAAGCAAATTGGTTGTTTTTAATTTCAAATTCAAAGACTATGACTATTCAATTAAAAGTTCCAGATATCGCTTGTTCGGCTTGTGTAAATACTGTAACTAAAGCGATTAAGTCAGTTGATGCCAATGCCACTGTAGAAGCTGATACAAAAACAAAAATAGTTAATGTTCAATCTCAACATTCAGTTGACAAAATTAAAGAAATTATAGCTGAAGCTGGCTACCCGGCTGCTTAATTTTTTGAAGTACCCGCCAAAATTTCATTTCATACATACAAAAAGCGAGAAAACTCGCTTTATTAACCCATTCCGATTATGGATACTACTACCCTTAAACTGCGAGGTATGAGTTGTGCCTCCTGTGCAAACAGCATCGAAGAAACTATTAATTCTGTTCCGGGAGTTAGCGAATGTAACGTTAACTTCGGTGCCGAACAAGCTACTGTAAAATATAATCCCCAAAAAACCGATATCAAAAAAATTCAGGATGCGGTAGATGCTGCTGGGTACAGTGCAACTCCCTTGCAAGAGCAAGAAATGATTACCGGGGAAGATGATGAGGATAAAGCCGCTCGTAAAGCCGAATCCCGCGATTTGATTCGCAAGCTAATTGTGGGGGGTGCAATAAGTATTATCCTTATCTTTGGTTCATTACCAATGATGACAGGGCTAGAATTACCTTTTGTTCCTGCATGGTTACACAATGCTTGGTTGCAGCTAGCATTTACCGCACCCGTACAGTTTTGGTGTGGTTATGGGTTTTATACCGGGGCTTGGAAAGCTTTTAAACGCCACGGGGCAACAATGGATACCCTGATTGCTTTGGGTACTTCGGCGGCATTTTTCTATTCACTGTTTGCAACGATATTTCCCGATTTCTTTCTCAATCAAGGGTTGATGCCGGAGGTATATTACGAAACTGCTGCTGTTGTAATTACCTTGATTCTGTTAGGACAATTGTTTGAGAATCGCGCTAAAGGACAAACTAGTGAAGCAATCCGCAAGTTGATTGGTTTGCAGGCTAGGGATGCTCGCGTGATTCGTAATGGAAGGGAAGTAGACGTTCCCATTCAAGAAGTTGAGCTTGATGACATAATCTTAGTACGTCCTGGTGAGAAAATACCCGTAGATGGAGAAGTCGTGCATGGTACTTCCACTATCGATGAAGCAATGGTGACGGGGGAAAGCTTACCCGTGAAAAAGCAGCCCGGTGATGAAGTTATCGGCGCGACGATTAATAAAACTGGTAGTTTTAAGTTTAAAGCGACAAGAGTAGGAAAAGATACTGTACTATCGCAAATTGTACAGTTAGTTAGACAAGCCCAAGGAAGTAAAGCTCCTATTCAAAGATTAGCAGACCAAGTGACGGGATGGTTTGTCCCGGTGGTAATTGCGATCGCCATTTCTACTTTTGTCATCTGGTTTGATTTTATGGGTAATATCAGCCTCGCTTTAATTACCACTGTTGGGGTTTTGATTATTGCTTGTCCCTGTGCTTTGGGTTTAGCAACTCCAACATCGGTAATGGTTGGTACGGGTAAAGGTGCTGAAAATGGTATTTTGATTAAAGGTGCGGAAAGTTTAGAACTCGCTCACAAAATTAAGACGATTGTTTTGGATAAAACCGGGACGTTAACGGAAGGAAAACCTACAGTTACCAATTTCGTGACGGTGCGCGGTACTGCAAATCAAAATGAGTTTAAACTTATTAAGTTAGCGGCTGCATTAGAGCGTAATTCAGAACATCCTTTGGCAGAAGCCGTAGTTAGATATGCTGAAAGTCAAGGTGTGGAATTACTAGACGCTAGTGATTTTGAAGCTGTTGCTGGAAGCGGCGTTCAAGGATATGTTGCAGATAACTTTGTGCAAATTGGGACTAAGCGCTGGCTATCGGAGATTGGGATTGATACCAACTTATTCGGGGAGCAAAAAGACGATTGGGAATCCCTTGGACAAACCGTAATTTGGATTGCTGTAGATGGGAAAGTTGAAGGTTTGATGGGAATTGCCGATACTCTCAAAGCTACCTCCACCGAAGCGGTAAGAGTAATGCGTAAGATGGGTTTGGAAGTAGTAATGTTGACCGGAGATAACCGTCCGACAGCTGAAGCGATTGCTGGTGAAGTTGGTATTGACCGCGTGTTTGCAGAAGTCAGACCAGACCAGAAAGCGGCTGTTGTCAAGTCTTTGCAGGCTGAAGGAATAAAGAAAAGAGGTACAAATAAAAGTTCTCAGAACGAAACAAAAGCATCCGTTGCCAAAATTGTCGCGATGGTGGGAGATGGTATAAATGATGCCCCAGCTTTAGCACAAGCCGATGTGGGAATGGCAATTGGTACCGGAACTGATGTGGCGATCGCAGCTAGTGACATAACTTTAATTTCAGGCGATTTGCGATCGATCGTCACGGCTATAAAACTTTCGAGGGCTACTATCAATAATATTCGTCAGAATTTGTTCTTTGCATTTTTCTATAATGTTTTAGGTATTCCCATCGCTGCGGGAATTTTGTTTCCCATATTTGGATGGTTGCTTAACCCCATTATTGCTGGTGGTGCGATGGCTTTTAGTTCGGTTTCGGTGGTGACTAATGCTTTACGATTGCGTAATTTTCAATTGAAAGGGTGAAAGTTAATTAATAAATGTTAAACAAAAAAAAGATTTTAGCGAATCTTGCTGGGGTGGGATTTTTTCTATCAGTTGTTTCTGGAACAGCTTTGGCTCAAAAACCTGTATCCATGCCAGTTTCTGAACAAGAAAACGTGCAATTTCGACGGATTGAACAACCTTTAGGGTTAAAAGCTGCCGTGACTGTAGGTGGTATTGGTTTGATTGGGCTGGAGTTATGGTGGTTTCTTTTTAGTAAATCTAAAACCGTCCAAGCTAATAGAAATCAAGACATACAAGAAATAACCATTACTGTAGATGGCGGTTACGAACCAAATCAAGTTGTTGTAGAAGCGGGACAACTAGTACGACTCAACTTTTTTCGTCGCGATGCTAGTAGCTGTTTAGAAAAAGTATTAGTTCCAGATTTTCATATTGCTCAGGATTTAACTCTTAATCAAGTGACGACTGTAGAATTTACTCCCGAAAAACCGGGAGAATATACTTTTAGTTGTGGAATGAATATGTATCGAGGGAAGATTTTAGCCCAGTTGAATTGAGTATAAAATAAGATAGTTTAAATTAGCGAAATATTTATTCTAGGTTACACCTATTGAGATAACAAATGTTAACCAATTTCAAATATTAATGCTTATTATAAATTAATACATAGCAATTAAATGAAGGATTTACTAAAAAATAAATGCCCCTTTTAAGGGGCATCTGACTTACTAATATTTACTACTATTTCCCAGTAATTGAACGTATTAATACGCTCATCACTTCTCCCCGATTTTTAGTTGGTAATAAAGGACTCCAATCACCTATATTTGCGTAACCAAGTTGATGTAAAACTTGAATTGTTCCCATTACTGCTTCACTAGAACCAATCAATGTATGTCTAATTTTCTCAGGTTCCGGAACTTGGGAAATTATTGGCTGAGAATTAGGGATAACTTTTTCTTGGTTGCTAGCATCAGGGATGAAGCTTCGATACATTGATATCATTATTTCTTCCGCCTTATTTTAGAGAGTCAATTTCACATTTTTCTCCCCGTGAGGGGTCTTATTAACTGCCAGTATTCTGCTAATAAGGAATTTGTTGTTTTGAAATACAGACGAAAAGAACCATCTCCGTATCGCTTCAGGTCACGTTCATCAAACATTATTTCTCGTCTTTGCAGCCATTGAGAAATACTTTCGTGATAATCAGCCAAGAACAACGCAGGAAAATAGATTCTCCCGGTTTTAATCCCAGTTTTTGGATGAGTAAATACTTGAAATTGTGGTTCGCTCAAAACTTCTGCCATTATTATTACTAGAAATTAAAATTTTTTTAATTTTTTTTGAAAGCTTGTGATAAATAAATTGATGTACCTTGACACAAGCTTTCGTGAAGGACTAATTAGATATTGACTCGGAATATTTTACGAAATTCGATACTTTCCATTTCAAGCCATGAACTTTGTCGGCAATATTTGGTTTAGAGGAAGCACCGTCACATAATAAACAATTCTCACATTGAATTCTGTCATCTTCGGTGTGACGACAAAGAATTTCGTTTTCAGTTAAAGGTGCATCGGGAGGGATAATTCTAAAAGTTCTCCATCCTTGACTTTGAGCAATACGTGCTTCTGCCAAGCTTTGCACCGAAGCCATCAAATATTGTTGCCAGCGTAAATCACAGTCATTGCGAAACCACTGGTGTGTATAGCCCGTATATCTACCTGACGCACAAATAATTGGTTCCCACACATCAAACGGTACTGCGGTTGGGTCGCCATAGGAACCAATTCTGATAGGATAACGATATCTTCTAAGTACTTCGATTTCGTTTTCGCTAAATTTTGGATAAGTACCCTCTTGATATTTTCGGTGAATATTATTAACAGGTAAAAGATTAACGTAGCAACTACCTGTTTGACTCAATTTTAAACTGCAAAAGCCACAAATACCCTCATCCAAACCTTTAGAAGCAGCAAAAGTAGGAACAAATTCTTGCTGTAAAATCCACGATTGTATCAGTCTTCCGGTCTTGCGATTTGAACTAGTAGAAACAAAGCCTGTTAAAATTAGAACTATAGGAGAACCGTCAATTAAAGATGCCCCTTCCCAAACAACGTAACTATTATTCAACATATTAATAACAGAAAATGATTTTGATTTTTGTGAAGCGAAAAAATTTTGAATTGATGATGAAGCAGTAAATAATTGCTGACAGAAAAAAGGGGAATAAAATCTGCTTTATCCCCCTTTAATTTCGTTTATAATGCCAGTATTAATTCTCGGCTTTCATTTGAGGATTGACGCTTGCATTTACTCGTGCAGCATATTCTCGTCTCCGCTGCCAAGATAATTCGTTTAGAACTACTAAATCTTCTTTCGTCTTGCCAAATTTACGATTAGCAAATTCAAGTAGTTGTTCTAGAGAATAGCGCTTTTCTTCTACTTTTCCAAAATCACTTGCGAAGCGTTCTTTAAATGCATCCCAATTGAAATCTTGGAAACTATTTTTAGCAAGAAGTCCGCATAAAGAACGTATGGAATAGTAGACTTTGGAGTAAAGTCTTTCTGAGTAATCGCTAACTGAATACTCGCCAAGAACAGAATCATCAATTGCTTGAAACTTAGGTGTAGAGGATTTACGTGCAGCCATAAGACGGATATTTAATTAACTTCATTTTCCTTTGAGCGTAAGCTCTCTTTATGTACTGGTATTTCAGTATTTGAGGATGTGATTTGTAATTTAACTTTGCCAAGATGACAAGGTGATGGTACAAAAAGTTAGTGGCAAAGTTATGGTGTAAAACTTATTTACGCCCCATTTATTTTCAAAAATTGGATCGTGACCTTTCTGGTCAAAGTCGAAGCAAGCTAAAATCACCGTTACCGCTTGTTTCAATTTTTATTGATGATAAATGCCGCAATAAATGTTTAAATTACGGCAATTTCAAAGTTCAAAAATCTAATTACGGTAAAGTCAAAGTAAAACAGGTTTTTTTTTTGAACACAGACATATACTTTGCCATTTATAAATTTGTGATGACTTATGCGGCAGAGTCAGATTACAAATCATAGAAATCGAATTACCACCAAGTTGAATCATGGTAATCAGCCATTAAATCCTTCATTTCACAGTTGTGCTGATAATCAACTTCTAACTGTTGCAAGTCTGTATCAGATACTAGATTTTTCAGTTCTTGCATCATTTCTCGAACATGATTTTCATCGCTAACACCTGAGTAGTAAATTTTGATAAATTTGTCTGCTTTCGTCATGAATTGTTCGAGGTTTGTGACGAATACTTGTTCTGAACCAATTGCCTGAATCATGATTTTCTCCTTGTAATAACAATTTTTGATGCGTGTTAGTATTCGTTTGGAAGCATGAGAACTTTTTCAACCAAATAAAGCTTGATATGGCTCAATGGAAAATCTGTATATTTAATTTCTTGCCGTAATACTTCTTGATTGGTATCCCACTCACATATCAAAATGCCGGAATTTTCTTGAACTCGTAAATGCCAAATTTGAAATTCTCTTAGTTTTGGATTTAAGAGTAAATTCTTTGTTTGATGTGAGGCAATTGCATCTAGGAGCCAATAACAATTTGCTTCTTGCGCTAGGTATTGTATACCCTCTGTATATTTCAAGCCGAGCCAGTGTTTGTAGAGAGTGGCTGAACCATAAAATTGGTTTAGCTCGCTGGCTATTTCTTGCGGAGTTTTCATTTTTTAATCCTTGATTTTACGGACTTCACCCTCCCCTCGGCGTGAGCCGTAAGACGAAAACTGCTGATAATAAATACCAGCAGTTAGAAAATTTTTATAGTTGTTTAGTGATAAGTAAAAAAGATTTTTTTCTAAACAGTGACTTACGCTTCGTAACAATAGAATTTTCTTTAGGTAACTCGATTGCGACGCACCATCCCAATATCAGTTTTACCCATCTCACGTTACTACACCTGATAAACCTTTAATATTTCATCACCATAGTGATTAATCACCTTAACCGCAATCTTCCCAGGTTTACCGTTTTTATTTCGGGGTGAGTCAAAAGGACGGCTAATAGCAGAATAAAGGTCTAACCATGCATCTTGATCAACTTCTGCTTTCAGAGTTTTCCTAAGCTTTTCATAGGGTTTATTTGCTCCAGTAAAATAAGCATGACGTACAAAAAAACTTTCACCGTTGTAGTTGGTGTCGATGAACCAGCAAGCAATATCATTTATTGAACTGCTGCGGATTTCGCCAGTGGTGGGGTCGTAAATATCTAAACCCTTTAGTTCTACGGTAATTTTGCCATCATCAAGATGTTGGACTTCAATATCTGGTTCTCCAAAAACCATGAACAAGTTACCCGAACCAGTTTTTTTAAGTACTTCATCACCTAGAAGTAAATCGGGATTCATTTTAGTAACTAATACTTGTAACTTACCGTAGCGTTTAGATTCTTCGGATACGCCAGGGTCAAATGCAAAACCACAGACAATCAGCAAATCATAGCTTATCCCTTGTACTGCTTCTTTGGCTGCTTCTTTGATTTGGTCGGAGCCAACTGTACCGTATTCCGGACCAATAGAAACTGCAACTCGTTTTACCGTACCATCTTTTTCGGTATATTCTCCTTCTGCTTGTATCCATTCACTAGCATAAGGTTCAAGGGAATCAAATTTCAGTCGTTCACCTTTCTTAGTATTTTGAACTCCTGCTTTCCTTAAGTTCTCAATAATCCTAAATTCAAACTGGTCAGATGCTTGCTGTGTGGCTTCTGCCTCTGAAGCTGGTTGTTCTGAGTTAGTAGAAAGGACACGGTGTGGTGATAAACTTTCTACAGTAAACGGACCTGTTACTCGTAACCGCTTTTTATCTTCGTAGGGTTGGTCGTAAAGGATTTCACTATCCGAATTGAGAGCGATAGATTCATCAATTTTTTTCTGACGTTCTTGTCTTAGCTTCCACCACTGCTGTAATAGGTCTTTGGCTTCCTGCGACCATTTATTTTCTGGTTCTCTAGGTATTTCCCATTCTTCCCACTTTTTCTTGAGCAGTTTATTTAACTGGGTACGAGTAGGTTCTAGTTTTTGTTGATACTTTTCGTGAATCGTATCGATTTCTGGATTGTTGGCGATCGCCTTTAAGGTAATGTGAGGTACGCGCTTGTAAACAAAGCCTTTTTTTATATCGTTTTCAGTTTTAATATTAGTTGGTGGTAATTTTGTGGTAATTTCTATTTCTTTTTCGATACCTTCTGTGGAATCAGCAAGTAGGTAGTAGGGGAATTGGGCTGACATTAAACGAGTTCGGGCTAGCGCTAGAGCAACGCGGCTAGTGTCGATGGTAATCCAACGTCTTCCCCATTGTTCAGCGACGTAGGCTGTGGTGGCACTTCCCATAGTTGGATCTAGGACTAAATCGCCAGGGTCGGTAGTCATAAGAAGACAACGTTCTACAATCTTTCTTACGGACTGTACTACATATACTTTTTCTTCTCCTGCTTTTACGTCATCCCATACGTTGTATAGTTCTATTGCTGGAAAATCATCAATAAATCTTTTATAGTTGATAGAATTTTTAGTAGTTTGTAAACGATTAGCAAAAGCGAGACGTTTCATTCCTTCTGCATTTGTTTTCCAGCATCGACTAGAACCTGGATGAAATTTGCGTCCTAAAAACGAAAAAGTAAAAGTTGTTGTTGTACTTGCTGAACCAGAATAAAGTCCACTTAATTTATATGGTCGCCAATTATTAGGAATTAAATTAGGATTATTTTTTTCTTCTGCTGTCAGAGAGCGATTAAATATTTTATCAGGAGACTCTATTTGGTCAAATCGCATTCCTGTTCCTTTTCCAACACCAACTTCTCTGGGTTTATAAAGCTGACGGTATTTTAAGAAATCGATGTTCTTGGCGTACCAAATAATATATGTTGCTGCTGACTGAAGATAGCGTGAACCCAAACCTGCTGAACTAATGCAAGTGATAATACTAGCATAATTCTCACTTCCAAAAATTTCATCCATTAAACATCTAATTAAATGAACATTTTCATCACCAATCTGCACAAAAACGCTACCAGTTTCAGTCAATAATTCTCTCGCTACAATCAAGCGATCGCGCATATAACTTAGATAGGAATGTATTCCTAATTCCCAAGTATCCCGAAAAGCTTTTACTTGTTCTGGTTGTCGGGTTGCTTCTTCTGCTTTACCATCTTTTACATCTCGCTTAAGAGTAGATACCTGCCAGTTTGATCCAAATTTAATCCCATAAGGGGGATCAATGTAGATAGTTTGCACCTTACCTTTTAACCCCTCCTTCTCAGCTAAAGAAGCCATTACCGACAATGAGTCACCTAGAATCATGCGGTTAGTCCAACTAACCCCTTCTTTATGTTGATAAAAATCAATTAATTTCTCAAATGCTAAACCATTAAAATCACCAAACAAACTTAATTGCTCTGCTTTCTCTTGTTTAGCCTGAGTACGAAAGTCTTCAATTAATGCTTGGGGATGAATCTTTTCTTGAATATAAATTGGAACTGCGGAAACTTCTAAATCTTCTTTATCCTGTTCGTCTTTCGTATTCCAAACTAACTGAGGGTCTAAAGATATATCGCGAGAGTATAGTAAATTTGTTGCCTTTTTCTCTTCCTCTGATAAAAAATCGCGCAGTTCTTCTGTGGGAATATTTGCTCTTTTCTCTTTATGCTTAACAGTATTAATTTGAGTTTTTTTAGACATGGTTAATTACTCTACTTATTAATAAAAAAATGGATAAAGAAGTTCTTAGTAATCAGCATTAAGCCGCTTGAAGATTGCCGACAGTAGACTGTTTACTAATAAAAGTCCGAACCGTATTTTCTGCATCCCAAGGGTCGGTAATTTCAATAAAATTCCACCGACCAAAACCACCGTGCTGATTAATTGCAGGTATCCAAAGATTACGAGTAGTTGCAACCTTAATTGCTTTGTCTGTTCTTGCTTCTCCAGATACTTCTACAATTAAATTCAACAAGTCACCTTGATCGTCATCAACTTTCACAATGAAATCAGGCATATAGTTCTTTTGTTGACCTTTCAAGGTATAGGGAATTAAGAAACCAACTCCTTGATTCTTGACATAACAAACTACTTCTTCCATGTCTTCTAATACCTGTGCCATCTTCTGTTCCCAACTATTAGTATCAGCAACAACATGAGAAATATGGCATTTATGAAGGTCGGTAATATAAGTTGGACGAGCGGTACTAAAGTCTACGTAACGAGTAGACCCCATCGGGTCATAAGGACGTAAAATCGGTTTTAAAGATTTTTCTTTTTCACCAGCAACTATAGCTTGATAAATACAATCTGAAGCATCATGGGCAAATTCATTTAACAGTAATAATTGGGAATATGTTCCAGATTTATAGGTAACGCATTCTTTTATCCATTGCTTAGCTATCTGTAATACTTGAGGGAATAACCAAACTTGTACCTCAGAATCATCAAGAGAATAATTTTCTAGCTTTTCCTGCTTTTGAGTACCGTCTTGACGAAAATATTTCTCTAAAGTTAATTTCGCTAATAAAAAAGCGACTTCTTGTTCTCTGCGTGTTTTCAAGTCATCCAGAGTATGAATACTTGATTTACCAATAATTGGAGCATTTTCGGTTTTGGTAGGTAAATTGTCTGTAGACAAAGAATATTTACAACCAGGTTTATTAAAATCTGGTGTCAGTTTTTGGCTCTTTATTTCGTAACGGTAGCCCAACAACCGAGGGAAAGTTATCTCATAATCAATTCGTTCTGGAAGTGCGCGGACGCGGGTAGGTAATGCTCCTCGTTTTGGTTGTTTATTAGAACCTGCACAAGGAATAAAGGCAAAGGGAACACCGTAGACTTCCGCATACTCTGGGGTAAAAGACTCAATTTCAATACTCTTACCATTGACGTTAATTTGATTAACGGTAGGAGTATAACTAATGCGTCTTAAACCTCTTCCTACAACTTGTTCGCATAAAAGCTGAGTACCAAATGCTCTCACCCCTAAAATGTGGGTAACTGTATTAGCATCCCAACCTTCGGTCAGCATCGAAACTGAAACAACACAACGAATATGTTCGCCTAATTTACCGGATTTACCAACAGTGTTTAACACCTCACGTAACAAGTCTTCATTGGTAATTTTATCCGGGTCTTGACCTGGGTATCTTACCCGATAATCAGCTTTAAACTCTTCTATCTCCCGCGCAGCTAATTTCTTAAACTCATCACTCATAGCTTCCCCAGACTCTAACTGCTTGCTATCTACCAAAATCGTGTTAGGTTTAGCCGTCCAATTGCCATCTTTGACATTGTTAAATAAAGTTAATTGTCCAGGAGCTAAAACAGGTCTTTTATCTGGGTAAACTTTACCAGTATCCCAACCAGAGATATAGTCATAAACCATCTTGGAAACACTGGTATTGTTGCAAACTAAGATAAACACCGGGGGTGTTAATCCCTTACTCTGTGCATCAGTATTTTCCAACCACTGATGATATTCCTTTTCGTAGTTACCATATAACGTCCTCAATGCTCCTTCTAATTCTTTAGGTAACTTAGGCTCTGGTGTAGATGGCTCGCTTTCTTTCTTACTTCTCCCCTTTTTGGGTAAATGGTCGCGAATCAAATTCCAAATATTGCGATAAGTAGGCAATTCACCCTTCATACTATCGTCGGAAACTGGTACGCGGGGAATTTTAACAATACCTGATTCAATAGCATCAATTAAAGAAAAATCAGATACTACCCAAGGAAATAACGTTCCTTCCTTGTAACCAGAACCCTTCAAGAAAAATGGAGTCGCAGAAAGGTCATAAACTACCTTTACCCCCAACTTCTGTTGTATTGCTTCTAACCCAGAAATCCAGATTCTAGCTTCCTCTTCATTCTTCTTAGCTTCTTTTAAATCATCACCTTTATATTTTTCTTCATCACCACCAACACGACGACGGTAACAGTGGTGTGCTTCATCATTAATGACAATAATATTTTTCTTTTTCCCCAGTCCCCGACATACCCTATTAACCATTTGGGATGGGGTTTCTGTAAATGGACTTTCCTTATCTTTAATTAAAATACTTTTAGTTAATTTACCAACATTAGTATGTTCTCTTAATTGAAAAGCATGATAGTTAGTGATAATAATCTTGGCTTTCTCTAAATCTGGCAATAAATCAGCAGGAACTAAATCTAACTTCTTATAATAATTTTCTGGGTCATTAGGCTGAATTACACGCAGGCGATCGCGAATTGTAATCCCTGGTGCTACGACTAAAAAAGTATCGCTAAACTCTCGACGTTGCGGGTTAGCAATTTTATTCAGCGAATGCCAAGCAATCAGCATCGACATCAAAACTGTTTTACCAGTACCAGTTGCCATCTTCAACGCTTGACGAAATAGCAACGGGTTAGCATCATCTTTAAATTTGTTCAGATTATTTTCAATCCAGGTATCCCCAGACTTTCTTGCCACTTCAGCTATGTAAATAGCTGTTTCTAAAGCCTCAATCTGACAAAAGAATAACCGTCTTTCTCGCTCTGGATTTGTCCAATGCTCTAATAATCGCCGCGTTATTGGTGTGATATTTACTTCACTCCGATAACCACCACGTCGCCACAATGAAACGCGATCGCGAATGTCGTTAATAAATTTATTTTCCTCTATTTGGTCTTGCGTCCATGAACCAAAGTCAAGCTCTAGCTGCTTATCTTTTTTCTTAGGCTGGGCAATAGGAATAAAATATTGGCTTTTACGCCTTTGTTCAATAATATCATTAGTAATACCATCATCACCAAAGCGAAAATGCCGTTGAGGTTCAGTAAATGGCGAATTAATAATTGGGTTTTCAATAATGACCTGTTCCACCGACCTATACCTTAAAAACAGCACATCAAAGCTGCGACTAATAGGTAAAATAAGGCGCAAAAATACGGCTAAATTTTATCAGTAATCGCAATATTATATCTGCGTAAGAAAAACTTACTTAGAGCTATATCTATCCAGTAACTTTTAAATATCCTTACCCAATTCGCAAATTTTTTTTTAAAATGAGCTTGATGGGTTTGGCTAGTCACATGGTATCAACTATAGTATCCGGAATTTTTTATACTGTCATGCTGTTGATTATACAGATAGAGGCTAAATTTATGAAATTATAGGTATTGCAGAAGATATTTTTGTAAAAAATTTATAAAGCAGTCTTATGTCAAGAATAATTTGCCAAAAAAGGCATTGCAAAAAATCAGTATTTCTAAAGTTGTTCTTAAAAATTAAATCTAATAATAAATATATTAAATATACAGCTTTTGCACTCCGTAAGTTCCTCAGTATTCTTAAGTGCTATCCCCTAAAATTTAAAACAGTTTTAGTTTTAATTAAATTTAATCGTCGAAATCAAGATTTTGGAGTTGTGTAAATAATTTGTATTAGTACAGTTACACTAATAAGGGTTATTTTCAACCCTCGTGTAATAGCGAACCGGAAGAATTAAAATAAATTATTCATATATCCACCAACATCAGAAATTTTAGAGCTATTCCCAAGTCAATAATGTAGAACTACAAAATATTGTCAATGAGTGTTGGTGAATTACAACTTTGGAAATTGTACTAACAATCAGAATATTTACGCTTATTCGATGAGTGAGTAGAGGTAAAGTACTCGCTCCCAAACAATTTGAGCAAGCCGTACATCTAAACAATTTCCAAGGGCTGCTCGACGAGTGCGAGTAATTCCGTTGCCGCTCGGTGTTCCTGTGGGGATGTCCATCTGATTGGCAGCCCGAACTGTAGTTCTAGCCATTCTGGATTGAACACTTGCTTCTTGCCAATTAACCCCAATTTCTTGGCTTTGGCTTCTGACGCGGGTATTTCCAGGAGGGTCGTCCTTTTCCACTCCAACTCAAAGCTCCTGGACGCGGCAACGAGCAAGAGCCTTTCTCCCGACCATTTAGTTCCAAACCTCGATGTTCCGACAACAATCCATTCCGAATCATACCCACATTCATAAAGCTGCTGGAGCATCTGTTGAAAATATGATCCGGGTTTGTCTCCTGGGTATTGGGGAGCCGACAATAATCCGGGTACATTTTCGAGACAGAAGAATTTGGGTTGGATTCTAGCAACAAGTCGCAAAACTGCGGGAATACAGTCTCGTTCATCGGCTCCTCCCCTTCGATGCCCTTCAATGCTAAACGGTTGACATGGTGGTGATGCGGTAATCGTGTCGATTTCTCCCTTGTGAATTCGGAGGTCGCGCACCGAGTTGTAGATTGGCACACCGGGGAATCGTTTTTGCAAGATTTCTTTACAAAACGAGTCGATTTCACAGAGTCCGCATAGTTGGACTTTTCCTGTGATAATTCCCGAGAGGGGGAAACCGGCTCCAACTCCGCTGCACAAGTCAAGCACTCGGAGTTTTCTTGTTCCCATTTCTCCCATGCCTCCTCGTATTCAGCTAAGGTGTCATAATCATCCGGTTCTGGTGGTTCAATACTGTCATCCCAAAAAATCAAAGGATTTCCATCCGAGTCAAGTTTACGCGGCATTTCTCCAAAATGCGCCGGATTCCAACGGTCAGACTGAGAAATTTCTTTCACTCCTGTTCTCCCATCTGTATTTGTTATGAAACTTTTGCACCCATTTAAACTTGTTTAGTTAGCCGAGCAAGATATATTTTCTCGCCATTTACGAAGCTGGTGATATATTTCAATCTCGTGGAAGGCTCGGTTTTCCCATATTAACGTACCTGGAAGCTTGATCTTATATACCCCATTCGCTATCTCCTTATACTCCTCTATTACACCCTCTTTCTTAGCCTTATTTAATACCCTGATACTATCCGGAGTAATATCAATCACCCTCCGCTTTTGCTCCTTAGAAAGCGTATTCCAAGCTTGTTCCTTAATTTCTGGGTATTGGCTAAATATGTTTCTAATATCTTCCCAATCTCCGTGTATTAAAACATCGATTCCCTTGTCAAGTGGTGTCGGCTCCAACTCTGAATCCGATTCTTCTGGCTCCTCTAAATATTGTTCTTCTACTTCTTCAGCACTTGTATAAAACCTAGACCTAGTTGTTTCTTTAACTACTTCCAACTCAGTCCAATGAAAATAATGATTGAATCCATCAATCTTGACCAAAATGGGATTAATATTCTCGCCATTTAATCCGATTACCTTACCTTGTTTATTTTGAAGATTCCCTGTCTTTATTTCTACCGTAGCGGGTATGTCGAAGCCCATCGATACCAGAGCATCGTTACGAACATCGGTGTCTACCCATGCTAACTCTTGCTCAAAGTTGTGGTAATTTGCAAGAGTCGCACCCCAAGTTTCTCTCCATTGTGGATTGTGGTTAAAAGCATAATTAGAAAGATGCTTGAGCGATGTTGTATCATGCCGAACTATATTCGATATGGCATCCCATCTTTTATCTTGAGGAACTGCTGCTTCCCAACGTTGGCAATTCTCTACTATCAATTGACCACAATTGGGACTGATTCTACCAATTTCAATGACCGAGGTGATTAGTTGCTCTGATAATTCTTCCCATTTCTGCTCGACTGTTTGAGTTGTGCCGGTTGGTGGGGTTTGTTGATTATAACTGTCGTCCACTTCTTGAGTGCTATTTTCTTCTATATCATCTACATTTTTGTCAGCACTGTCAACAACTTCATCAAGCTCTTCTGCTTCTGTGACTTTTCGATATAAATCAGCGATCGCACTTCTAATGATATCTTGAGGTATTAGCCCGAAATTATCCATCAATTTCTGAGTTAATAAGCCCGTTTGTTCGTCAAATTCATACATAGGTGGGAATTGTGCGTAGCGCTCCCCTCTACAATTTCTGCGCCATATAGAAGGCTTACTTGGTAGTGCTGACTCTCTTTCCTTTTTAAGTTGTGCTTGCCTTTCCTTAATTAGTGAATCTACGTAAGCACAAGTTAAATCCTCTTCGACTTCAGATAGCTGCTCAATTATTGGCTGATATTTTTCCGAACACAATCTTAGTAGCTTTGTCACGGGTAATTGAATTAGAGCATTGGGACGATATGCGAAATCTTGAAAATTCTCTGCTAGTTTGAGCGCTCGTTTCTCTTCTGTGCTGCCTTTATCCCAGGCGTAATCATCGAGCAGTTCTCGATATTCCTTCTTACTGTAAGACCTCTTGTACTCCCACAACAAGAAACTAGCATGAAGGTATTCTACGGTGCTTGTTTCAAGATGCTTTACGGGTGAGGCATCTATGTTGTGAGTCTCTTGATACGTTGATTTTTCAACTAATTGCATGATATTATGTCAGCTCGTTTTATTTGACTTTGGTCTTCTTTCAAGACCAATTTTTATTTATTCGACTAAATAGAATACTAAGCAGCACTTTGCTTTGTGATACTCTGCTGCTCCCTTTTGCGATGTGCTGCGAGTGCATATGCCAAAGTATGTTGGTGATATAAAGGCATCTTCGGAAGTTCGATGTCTCTTCCCCATTCGTATATTGTGCGTTTGGATATTTTTAAGGTTTCAGATAGTAAGGTGAGGTATTGTCCCCGAAATTTGGTAGAAGTTACTATTTTTAATTTTTCACTATGCGATAACCCCCTTAAAAGTGTCTCTTCGATGAACTGCATTGCGGCTATTCTTGGCGCTGTGTAATCACGGCAAGCGATTCTCCTCAATTCGTCTGGGGATAGAGCAATCTGTGCGTAACTACAAGTTTTTCTCGCGTGTTGTGGCATACCTTCAAAATTTGGATTATCACCCCACTCCCTCACTGTCTTTTTTTGCATCCCTAACAATTTGGAAATCAGGTTCATGCATCTTGTACTATATCCGAACCTAATTTCCTCATCTATTATTGCTTCGGGCATTAATTTGTCTATGCCGAAGCAATAACGTAGAAATTCTCTAGGCTCTATGCTTTCGGTTGGTAGGTGTTGGAAAATTTGGTAGTTTTGCATTTTTTTACTCATTACAGTTTTACGAATAATTTGCAACTAATTAGATATTAATACTGTATTGCATAAAACACCATACAATTTTGTAAATATATGTTCCAGGCATTAGTTTGTAAACTCTTGAAATGCCTGTGGTATCTTTAAAGTAAACGTAGATTAATTTATGTCAAGTGGTGATAACGAACGCAGACAACGGCTTTCCGTTTTATGTAAGCGACTTCGTGGTAATGAGTCGCTGCGTTCGTTTACCAAAAAGCGGAGTCATGAGCTTAAAGGTATTAGTCATGCTTCTTGGAGTTCTTGGGAAAGCAAGAGAGCAGGACTTAGTACGGACTCTTTGGATCGGTTGGCAAGTTTTATTGGTTGTTCGCATCAATCTCTTTTCGCGTACTTAGACGGCTCCATAACTTTAAGAGAATTGCTTCAACCAACTTCAACGAGTGATATTAAGGTAAACAAGGACTCGCTTTCGGCTCTTTCTCCAGATGCCGCTGCTGTATGGATGAAGTCGCTTTCCCTAAAAGACAAATTGCTTGTTGCTTCTCAAGGCTTTCAATTATTCCAAGATCAACTTGACGAGCTTGTTGAACAAAAAGCCAAAGAATTAGTTGAGCAAGAAGCTCAAGAAACTCATCACTAAAAGAGCTAAAGAGCTAGTTGAAAAAGAACGATTAGAACCAATTGAGCAAAAAGTCAAATTACTGATAAATTTACTATCTGCCGATGATTATCCCCCATTATCTGAGATTACAAGAGTAGCAGATAAATTAAATTTAAAAATTGAGGACTTGATTGAATTATGCAATCGTATTTACGAGGGATAGCAAGCAATTTGGGCATGGTAATTGATATTTCTCTACGGAGATTATATCCAGCAGGAAATCTCCGGGTGGAATACGGTTCCTCAGTTGTTAGAGTGCTAATTTCTAAGCAATAACCTAGAAATCACTGCATTTTCTAGCTTGATGCGATGGGTGACGTAAAATTTCGTATTTTTGCATTTTTATCAAGAGTCGATTTTTACGGTTAATTTGCTATTGATTAGATATTAATACTTTTTGGTTTGAAAGGCAACACAAATAGTGATGTCTTTTCACATATTTTTAGTTAGAAACTCTTGAAAGGCTTGTGGTATCTTGGAAAAAAAAGTAAATTCGTTTATGCCAAGCGGTGATGATGAACGCAAGCTACGCCTCTCTATTTTGTGTAAGCGACTTCGTGGTGAAGAGTCGCTACGTGCGTTCACCAAAAAGCGAAGCCAAGAACTTGGAGGTATTAGCTACGCCGCTTGGGGCGTTTGGGAAAGGGCACAAGGAGATTTGAGTAGTGCTTCTTTAGCTAGGTTGGTAAATTTTCTTGGTTGTTCCTACCAATCTTTTTATGCATACTTAGATGGCTTCATCACTTTGGAGGAGTTAATTCAACCAACTTCAACTTCGGATGTTGAATCAAGCAAGCAATTAGATTTTTCTCCCGATGCAGCTACTGTATGGATAAAGTCGCTAGCTCCCGAGGAGCAACTATTTATACTATCTCAAGGTTTTCAAGCGTTTCAGGAACAACTAAATAAGCTTGTTGAACAAAAAGCCAAGCAATTATTTGAGCAAGAAGCTCAAGAATTGATAAGTTTGCTATCTGGTGATGATTATCCTCGTTTTTCTGAGATTGCAAGAGTCGCAGATAAATTCAATTTAAAAACTGAAGACTTAATGGAATTATGTAGTCGTATTTACTCAAGGAGCAAAGAATACGGACATGGTAATTAATATTCCTCTGCGGGGATTATATCCGGCACGAAATCTCCGTTTGAACACTATTACTTTAGGTACGAGCCTCTAAGCATACTAATAAGTTAAATGCTTTCATAGTGCTAATGACTATATTAAACAAAATAATTGTGTAATTTAATCGGTAATATTCTTATTAACCAAAAACCATAAACTTTAAGTTTATTCACTATCTTACTTGTAACACTTTTAATTTTGTGTCTAAATTGATCATGTAAATTGAAGCGCAAGTGCAATTCAATTATATTTGAGTTTTAATTGCACCTCATTGATAGTTGAAAAGCAATCTAACTAAAGAAGGCATGAAAAATATTCAGCTACTTTATACCCAAAGTACATTAGCTAAACGGTGTAAAGTTAGCCTTCAAACAATTAAAAACTGGTGTTTGTGGGCTGGACTTACACCACCGAAAAAAGCAACCTATTTCAGTTGTGATGAATTAGAAGCCTTAGCTGACTTTTATATCGCCTACAAATTTCTGCGCGTACAGCAAGATGCTTACATAGATACTGTTTTAGGTATGGGTGGCTTAAAAAAGTATATTACCTCAGTACGCCGTATGAGCTTACATCAATTCGTTACGGAGTTTTTAACGATAGAAGAAAAAGCTAACTTTTTAGTGCAAATTTTAGTTGATAAATTAGAAGAGGAAATTGAAGATGATGAATTTAACTTTGGTGGCACAGCAGCTTGAAATTCCCTTAGAGCAACTCAAATCAATTTGTCAGGTATTGAAAATTGAAATTGTTAAAAACGCAATTACGCCAAATGAGAAAGAAAAGATTCAAGAGTTTATCAGAGCGTGTAAAAACCAAGAAATAACCATAGAACAAGGACTATTAGAGCTACAAGAATTATCTCTTGAAGCCAAAACTCAACAAAAAGCTTTAGGCGAAAGATTCAACTTAGGCGAATTTTTCAAGCAACGTATCGGCACCTCCCCAGAAGAATTAAATCCTGGCAGCTACCATTATGATTTATATCAATTACTGTTGAAATCCCAATCAATATCTCAAGTTGGTTACGCATTATTTCGAGAAGCTTTTTTACGTCAAACACAGGATTTAATTATGAATGGCACCGAGGAATCATCTATCAATCAAAATCAAACAGTTGCTGGTTTTGATAAAGCTTTTGTGAGTATTGAAAATCAATTTGAGCAAAATTTTTTAGGAAATTCAATCAACTGGGAGGAAAAGCAACATCCGATGTTGAAAGCATCTCAAAAAACAGCGCTACCTTCAACGCAGAAAATCAATACACTAACATCCCCGTCGTCGAAGAAGTAATTGAGGTAGTCCCAGAGTTGGCAACCGCAACTGTAAAAGCAATCGCACCAACAGTTAATAAAGCTGTAGCTACCGACCGTCGAACCATAGCTGATTTCATGAGGGAAGGGGGATTTGTTGCAACTACTGCCGCAATCACAACAACAACTACCGTTGCAACAATAGCTGTTTGTGTTACCTCTCCACCAAAACCAGTTTTCTTCAAAATTATGCTTGGTGGGATTAGCGGGACTATTTTGGGAGGACTTATTGCAGCACTTATCTTAAGGCACTATAGAAAGGAGGTTTTAAGGAACGATGCTTTCTTCACATCAACAGCAGAATCATCAAAACAATCAACTTAGTAAAGATAATTTTGATGAAGTATGGGTGCCAAATCCTCATGGACAATTACAAGATAGTGCTGCGACGCATGGGTTAATCAATGGTATTAAATCCGGAAACTTAGATTCGTTGTTAACTAACCCTTGGCTAATGTCGATTTTCGTTGCAACAGTAATTTTGGTTGTGATTGCTGCAATTGCAACAATACTCTCCGGTCAACGTTCTACAGAAATTAACCCATCCCAAGAAGCATACTCCGAACTTTTGCAAAAATCCCAGAAACTGAATGCAACCGATAGCAACTTCCGAGAATATTTGACTCGTAATGATTACAGTTCTGGCTTAGTCAGTAACCCTGGTTTATTACAAGCAGTAGTTTTGGAAGCGAGTGCAAGATATAGCAACTCCGTTATTGCCAACCAAAACAATCCCCAAAATCCAGCTTATAACCAACACGAGGAAGTAATTAATCACGGTTCTGAAATTGAAGCATTGAAACGCATCAATCTCGGAGCATCTGGGAAAAAAGCGGAACTTAGATATGTTGACCCTAGTACAGGCTCTTGGGTCACTATTCCAATAGATTCTGCCGAGTTAGCTGCAAGTGGTTTGGTCAAATTAAATATTATCTCTAATAGCAGAAGGGAGACAACACAGCGATTTAATTTGGTGACAATTGCTCAAAATACGCGACTTCGCTTATCAGAGGTAAAAGCCGCTATGTTGGAAGCCTTGCGTGTCAAAGGGTTAAGTCCGGTTGCATCGGAACTTGAGAAGACTGATTGGTTCGGGAATAAAGCCAGCCCATCCGATGCCCAGATATCTGATTATCAGCCCTACCAAGCAGAACCGACTCCCGCAACTCCATTAAATAAACAAGAATCATCTGATGAAAATAAACCCTCACCAAAACCAATAGGGGGCAAAAATGCCCAGTAAACTAATATTCGCACCCATAACTCTGCTAATAGGAGGTTGGATGTTTACCAGTAGTTTTGGCACTAACACAATTCAACAATCAGCAACACCATATTCCACCCAGCAGCAAGTTGTAGAAGTGGAAATGCCTGAACCAGCAAAATCTTTTCTTCGATTTGGTGGTAGTGCGATCGCAGTATTGGGGACATCAAGTTTAGTGTTTTGGGAATTAGCGAGTAAAAAACATCGCTCCTCAAAACCTCAACTTTTATTAGCTGCGGGTCAAAACTTTGTCCCAAACACAGTTCAATTGGTCAATCATCCTCAAGGAATTTCATCGGTGCAAAATCATCAAGAGCCACCAGCAAGTACTAAAATTCCTAAGCAGATTCAAAAACCAAGTGTCTCTCCTGAAGTTGAAGAGTTTCCACCACAAGAAGTTGCAAATTTCTACTTTCCAGGTGGATTACCCGACTCGCTATCAAATGATTACGATACACTAAGCAACTTGAAACCACAAAGCAGTTCTGAGGATAAATATGCCGAAGTTAAATCATTAGTTTACGAAAACACGGTAGGTATCGTTGGCAAGGAAAAAGGCAGCGGTAAAACCTCAAAATTAGGTTATTTAATTGCCGAACATATTAAGCTTGGTCATTTGGTTTGGATGATAAACCCCTTCGCCAAAGGTCAGCAGTGGAAAGGTATTAAGGTTTTTGGACGCGGTTATAAATTTGTTGAAGCAACTAATGCCATACGCGAATTTACTCGTATTGCATTTTGGAGAATCGCAGAAGCTGGCGATGAAACCAAAGAGTACGAGCCATTTGAAGATTATCACCTGCATCTATCACTCGATGAAATGTCCAACTACTCCAGCGAAATCGATGCGATTGATTCTACTGTGATGCCTAAATTTTGGGAAGCGGTAGTGCAATTTTTACGACAAGCAAATATGTCTGTTTCTTTTGCAAGTCATGGTGATACTCAAGCTATGTTAGGTGGAGCTAAGGCTCTAACTGGTAAATCGCAAACTATCAAAGATGCCATAGTTTGGCTTTATGCTCAAGCTATTACCGATACTAACGTAGAAGGTAATAAACGTTGTGCGGGTTGGGCTTATTTAATTCGTCCAGATGGAGGTGAAAGAGAGAAGACGAGAATTGAAATTCCTTCTTGGATGCAAGGACCACCTGCAACTCGAATTGATGGAAAGGATAAGTATAACTACATTCAACTTGTTCAAAAATACTGCCCCCAGTATCTGTATCTTCCAGAGAAGGCCAAAAAACCACCACCAGAAGAAACTTCATCTATACCCATAGATACCGAACAGTTTCGTCAAAAACTAATGGAGCAAGAAGATATATGGGGTTCCGATGGAGATAAAACATGAACCGTTAACGAGAAAGAGAATAATACAATTCCAATACTTTAATTCATTAATTAGGAGTAACAATGACTAGAAAACAAGTGTACCGAAGAGATTTACCACAATTGGCTTCAAGCCATCAATTAGATACCAACGTGGTAGATACACGTTATGAAGAATTTGATGACGACCAATATTCTCGTAACAATCAGTGGCATAATCGTGCCTATAATGCCGGACGCTACGCTAAGGGTGCTTACAATTGGGGTCAAAAATGCAGCCGTGGCGTAACCCCAGCAATGGAAAATGGAGCGGGCGCTGCGATTGGAACTCTAGGCACTGTTGCTAATCATACAAATCCTTTCAAACCCTGGCGTTCATTTGCCTTTTGGAGCATGAGTATCGGTACTTTAGTTGTTGGCTCCTGGGTGGCACAATTCTTTTTAGGTGGACTAATTGCAACTCGCAATCCTCGCCAATTACCTCAGAATACTTCCACTCCAGTCCGTTTTGGTCACGGCGTTATTAATGCTGGTAAGCCTGTCGCTAACGGTGTTTGGAATGGATTTGGTCAAGTTGCAACGGGAGCAGGAGATAGTTTGGATAGAGCTGTACGTTTCCAAACTGTTGAATCGAATAATTGGCAACAATCACCTGCCAGTGTGCAGCAGCCAAAACAGACAACTACCTTACCTTTGACTACTTGGACGGGTGATGGTCAATATCAACCTGTAAGGAGAAAGTAGAAGGGAGTGAGAGAGGGAGAGAAAAATAAAGTACTAAAGGTAAATTAGAAATGTTCAAAAAATCCGATAAATTCCCTCACTCCCTCCCTCCTTCGCTCCCTCACTCCTGCTGGGTGAGGATTCCTACGTCGAGTTTTTTAATTACAAGTTCCGTGTTTATTGTATTAATTCTGGATATGGCAAGTCCTGGCTATGCTTCGTTTGCTTTAATCCCAAATATGCAACCATTAATTGCAACGCTGACTAACAATATTCGTTCGGCAAATGAAAAGTTGACGCATTCACAATCCTTACCCAGTTCTACTCAAGAAATTCAACAACCTTTAGGACATGAAAATTGTCGAACATTATTAGATGCTTACAACAAGAATGCTAAATGTCATTTCAACCTGAAGAATTACTCAAACATCTCCCAATAGAAATTCAGTATCAAGAAATAAAGGCATCTGAGGAAGCATATCGTAAATTTAGATTATCTCAAGCAAGAGGCCGTATTTGTTGTTTTGGATTATCTTTGGTTATGGCGATCGCCATTCTACATCCTTCAATAAATCAATGGTTTGAGACTAAACTTCAATTAAACCGTATTGCTGTAATTAGTTTTTCAAAAAGCCTCAATAAACCAAAACAAGCTGATAAAATTGCTGTTGCACTTGTAAACTACGCACGCAGACAAAAGTGGGAAGTACGAACAGGGGAGCGTCATTACAACATTTTTTATGTTCAAGGTATGTTTCCATCAGGCATCAAAAATGATAACAAACCGAACCAGTTCAATGATTCCCGGTTTTTAGTAGAAGTAAATCCCACTCCCAGACTGATTAGTGCTTGGGAAGCGTCTATTGAACCGGGTAATTATTATACTAAGCAGCCTATGAATGCTTTGGGCGCTGCACAGATAAAAGTTCCCGGACAGTATAAAGCTTGGCGGATTGGAAAACACAAAGGGTCGTGAGATTGCATTAGTTCAAGTTGCACCAGTAAACATAATCCGGGACTTCAACCGTAATAGCAAAATTGATAAATATGATAAGAAGGAATATTCAATAATTGGAGCGAATCAACATAGTGGAAACGACCAAAAGTTTGTTGATAATGCAAGCGCTGGATGTCCGGTAGGACGAACATCTAAAGGACATCAAGAATTTATGAGTTATTTATACAAAGACGTGGGTTATCAAGCAAATAATAATTTCATATTTTCAACTACATTTATTTCAGCAAAAGAATTGAAATTTTAACTTTTATGCCCAGCAGGAAATTGAGAATGAAAACAAAAAAATATCTGTCTCCAAGCGATTATTATTCGTACATTAAATCTGATGCTTGGAGAAGTAAGCACTATCACTGGCTAAAACAATCTAGCAATAGATGTTCGATGTTTCCTTGGATAAGAATAGGCAAATATGCTACTAGAAAATATGGTAAATACAACATACATCATACAGGGGTTGGCTATCGACATTTGGGACATGAGGAATTAGGTAAAGATGTACTTCCGCTTTGCCCGTTTGCTCATTGGTTAATTCATGGTGGACATATGAAAGCTAAAGCTCCTTGGCAACCTAATGCTATTCAAAAAACTTTGCATTTATGGTGCAGTTTACCACTAATTATGAAACAACTATTTTTGTTGTTTAGTGGTTTATTAATAATATTTTATTTAAGAGCATGAATAGAATTATTTAGTGGTGTTTTATTTCTATGTAGATAATGAGAGATTCAATAAAGTTAGGATACAAATGGGATTTACTCAATATACTATTACTATTTTTGATTACAAGTTTTGCATTAAGTAAACCCGCAATTAAATTTATTTCAAATGGGGTAAAAAGTATCTCTCCAACTCCTACTTCATATTCTGGAAGGTTAAACGATTTATTTGCTAACAACTCTTCTATAGGTGTATTAGCAATCTGTGCATCTGAAGGAAATTGTCAGCTTGATGGTAGCAGAACAAAGCTTTATTCAGGTCATGTTGACCCTGGTAATGGGGTTCTAAATAGAGGCTGGTGTAGCGACCAAGGTAGGGGAGGTAATAATTTAGATAATGCTGATGCAGTATGTTTAAAGAGAACTATAAGCCGTATTCCTAGATTAGCTAACAAACTCAAAAATGTTGGCATAAATCCCGAAAAAAATATTGAAGCATTTATTAATAATTTAGACCAATGGAATCAAGCATCTCCTCGTGTCTCAGATGCTTTTGCAAAAAAATATGCTGATGCTTTGAAGAAAGGATTAACGGGTAAAGAAGCTATTTTATGGGCGAGGGTTGAGGCTTTTCGTAAAAGTAATGGAGAACTTGAAGCAGGTAATTCACGAGTAGGTCTATTTTCAATTTGTGCTAATCCTCAAAATACTTACTACATTACAAGGTTACGACAATATTCAATGTGGTCGGAACGATGGAGATGGAATTGTATTGCTTTAGATCAACAGCGAAGACAAGAAGCTATTAATCAAGTTTTAATGAGAAACGAGAATAATTTCAACAATCAAAATAACTAATAATATTAATATAATTATGAAGCAATTATATTCCTGCTATCAAGTCGAAGAAGTTTGAAAACATCACTGGTAATGCGTTAGCGAAGCTCACGCCCCGGCATCGCCCTCATTGAAGAACACTACATTCTATCGAAATGGTTACTCATAGCATCGGATTACGGTGTACCTCAAAAACGCTAAAGGGCGATTTGGTTTGGTTCTAAATTGGCTCCAGTTAATGCACTATCTCCAAGCGATAAGTGCCTAAGCAAAATTAATTGTATATTCTGAACCAAAATTTATAAGAATATTTTCGACAGCTTCAACTAAAGTAGAATAACTATCATAGGCATTCACTTCCAGCCATTTGTATTTAATAAATCGCCATAATATTTCTATAATATTCAAATGAGGGGAATAAGTAGGTAAAAAGAAAATATACAACCCTTTTTTTGACCATTCTTCTTCTTTATCCCACAAAAAATTGTTTTGATGTATCGATGAATTATCCATGACTAAAACTGTTTTTTTTGTAATCTTTTTACAAAAATCATCGATACAAGCTATAACAACATCACTATTGATACTACAATCAAAAGCATATGCTTCTAATTCGTTATTTCTAGTTAAAAATCCTAAAACGTTTAATCTTTTACTTTGTTGACTTTTTTCTGTTGTTTTTTGTTTACTTTCTTGCCAAGCATAAGGGATGTATGGAATTAAACAAAAGCCACTTTCATCTACATATCTAATTTCTATTTCTCCAATAGATTCTTGTTCTTTTAATTTTTGTAATTCCTGGTATTTTTTATCGTAAAATGCAGGAATGGGAACACCTCCAACTATTCTCTTAATTCTATACCAACCCATAGAGGCGATTTTTAACACTCTCTTAATTGTATCTTTGCTTGCTAAAATCCCCCATTCTTTTTCTATTCTATCTTGAACCTTTTCTAAATTTTTTGGCGTTTCTTTTACCCATTCTTTAATCACTTTTTGTTGATTAATATTAAAGATTGTTTTACGACCACGACCTGGATTATTATATAATCCTGCCAAACTCTCCAAATCCCAATTATTAAACCAGTTATAAATTGTGTTACGACTAACTTTAAATAATTTCATTAATTCTGATATTTTATATCCTTGAAAACTTAATTTTATACAATGCGCCCTTTGTCTTACTTGGTAATATTTACTTTGATGATAGATTCTATCTAAAATTTTTAATGTTTCCTTACTTAATCCTTTTATATATCTCATCTGTTAAAAAATCTATATTACTCTCTCATACTATTTTTTCACAAAGTAGGAGATAACAAGATTTTTTATACCTCGAAGTAATAATTTTAATATTTTTTTAAATATACAATTAATTTTGCACTAGTACTTAGAAGGTCCAGTGTGGGAGATGCAATTTCTGACCTTAAAGATATCCCTATTAATTTTTACATTGAATACTTGGGAATGCAGTGAAAAAGGAAAATATGCTTGCTATCTAGAGAATATATTTGCTTTGAAATCAAGAATAAGAACAAACGTTTGTAGTGATTGTAGGGCAGCCATCAGTCCCGTTCCTAAAATCAAATCAATCCCCGCTTTTTGGCAGATGATTCAAATACCAAAGTAAGTAATCAGAACCAGGTGCTAGGGGAAAATATATCACTGCCGATTTCCCTTAGCACCCAATTAGAAGGTGAGAGCCAAAACCATGAAGACACTTCATTATTATCAACTGATTCAAATACCCAAGTAAGTAATGACGATCAAGTGCTAGGGGAAAACATATTACATTTAAATTCCCCGCTTCTCCCATCGTAAACGTGGTGAGGGCAGTGGTAATATTTTCTTGAGTTACGCCCATGCTAATAGCAATAACAAGAAACCAGTCAAACAGCTTTACTTCGAGTGGGAATATGGGGGTAAAAGAGGAAAGACTTATGTGCGTTTAGCTGAGTCCCAAGGGGACACGCTGCGCGAACGCTAATTGCCTGCATGTCTAACGCACTTAACCTAGTATTTTCGAGACACCAAAGTTATCTGTATTAGACATCTCCGAAAACAGCCAAAGTCTTACTATAACTACTTTTTAAATTACGATTACCTATATGTTGCATCTTGTATTAGATAAGTTTGAAAGTTGTTAGTATTTGCAATTTCCTTAAAATACCACATCGTACATAAAACTTGAGTCTTAAACACGGTTCCTGGTTTGAGGTCGTAAAAAGGAAATTCTGGTTCGGTGCATCCCAAACAAGGTACTCCGGCGCGTGTTTTTGATGAGACGCGATTCCATAAGATGCGATTGCAGGAAGAATGAGTCATTGGCCCGCGACATCCGATGTCGTAAAATAAGCATCCTTTACGTTGAGCAAATTCTGTGGTGGATGCTTTATAAGCAAAGTGGATATTGCGAGTACAACCAGTTTGCGTAAACGTGTTGAAGAAAGTTTGGGGACGATGCAAGTCATCGAGGACAATATCGCCGATTCTGCCAGTTGCGATCGCCACCAATATTTGAGTTATCCAGTCCGGGTGGGCTGGGCAGCCGGGAATATTAATTACGGGTAAACCAGATTTCGACCGAAAGTCTTTACCTAAAAATCCGCCTTCTTCTCGCTTGAGATATTGCAATCCGGTTGAATCGGTGGGGTTTGGTGCCATCGCGGGAATTCCTCCCCAGCAAGCACAGTCTCCCACCGCTACGACAAAATTGGCAACGTGAGCCAAATCGCTTAACCAATCTTTCATCGGGCGATCGGCAAATCTATTCCATTCGCCGGTACCGTTGGGAGCATTAATTACAGAGCCTTCAAATACGAGAATATCGAGGGGCTTTTTACCCAAAAGACATTCCCATAGCATCGTCTGTAAATCAATACCCAACTCCATTCCTAGAGATGGATGCCATAGGACGTTAACGCCAAAGTCAGTTACTAAATCAACTGCTGTGGGTTCTTCGGCGTTTAGGAATGACATGGTGTTGCCACTACAGGCACCACCTTGTAACCATAGTAAATTAGCCATCTATTAGTTATCAAATATCATTAATTGAGAATTAGCACTAAGGGTTTAACCTTTGATTTCTAATCCTTTACCTTTATTACACACTCTAATAATCTTAATATCAATTAGTTTTTTATTTAGTTGTTCGTCTGTTTACATAACTTTTTGTTACTTACTGCAAAATTGTTTTATTAAGACCGATAAAACGGTTGTTTTAAATACAAAATAATTTAAATTATCTAGTAAATAATATATAAGTAATTTTATATTTTTCTTTGTTACTTATTGATTCAAACCAGAATATAATTTAATGTCTGTACAAGTTATTACTTGTAAACTACTTATAACATAGACAATATTATACAGCAAAAATTATTTTCTAAAGACAAATAGATTGTGGCTTGATGTTATTAAATTAACTCTTTGTATTCTATTAATTGTAGATAAATATTACAAATAAACTATTTTAAAAAATAAATAAATGAAATAATTTTTGTTTGTATTGCTTTCTTGGAAATATAATATAATCAATAGGGTAGTAAATGTTGAATATTCAAAAAAAAGTTGACAGGCTATAAACCATTAAAATTGCAGTTGAAGGGTTTATCTACCATCCAAACTTATAGATAATACTGCTTAATGGTTCTTGTATTAAAAATAGGAAATAAGCATCTATTTGCAGTCTATTCCAGGATATAGATGGTAATGAACAATAGCATCACGGATTCTGCTGTGAAAGCGGCGATGGAAGCAATTGCTGACTCTTCAGCCACAGCACAAGAAAAAATAGAGATGCTGATTGAGGTTGCACAAGGTTTTCTTAAAAAGCCTAAAACTGCTCAAGATTTATACAATGCTATTTTTCTGTACGACAAGGCACAAGAGTTGTATGGTGAAGATTTTCCACTCTACCAAGCCCGTGCTAAAGTCGGTAAGGGTGGAGCATTACAAGCGATTCCTGAAGAAAACGTAGAGTTGCTTTTACAAGCGAAAAGCCTATACGAACAAGCCCTACCGATACTTCAAGAATTAGCCTCACCCGAAGAGATAGCGGAAGCACAGATGAATTTGGGTTTGGTGCTGCAATCATTAGCATCGTCTAATATGGTGCGGATGACTGACTGCATTCAAACTTACCAAGAAGCTTTACAGGTGTTTGATTGGGACAAATACCCGCAGGAATACGCAATATTGCACAATAATATTTCTATTGCTTATCTGTCAATGTCTGCGGGTTCGCAAGAACAGTATTTATTTGAAGGTTTAGCGGTACAGTCATTTGAAGTAGCTTTAAAGCGAATTAACCTCATCGAACATCCGAGGGAATATGCAATGTTGCAAAACAACTTAGGAAACGCATTGCAATATTTACCTTCTTCTCATCCCTTTGAAAACAATTCGCGGGCTGTTATAGCTTATGACGAAGCGTTGAAAGTACGTAACCCCAGAGATACACCTATCGAATACGCTAATACTATCGCTAATAAAGCTAACGCTTTAATTAACCTACCAGATAAACTCCGCAGACCGGAAGCTGGAAATCAGCAAAATCTCTTAAAAGCCCATGATTACTATCAACAAGCTTTAGATATATTTACTCAACACGGACAGATTGGACAAGCACAAGCTGTATCTCAGGTATTAGAAGAATTGGAAATAGGTTAAAGGTCAAAGGTTAGAGATTAAAGGTATTTTTTCTTACTATTCACAGTGATTGGTAATTGAAAAGTAATTAAATTGTATTAGTGTTTTCTAAAAAATCAAAAATCTAAAATCTAAAATAGAATGGCTGATATTTTAACGAATTATGACTTAAGTGGAATGGTAAATAGTTTAATGGCTGGTGACTTAAATTTACTGACGGGTTTTATCTGGTTTATTATCGCAACCCTTGTATCAATGGTTGGTGGTGCGATTGGGGGAATGCTGTTAGCAGGAGAAGAATTAGGATATAATTTCGCTGCTATTTTAGGCGGATTATTTGGTCCTGCTGGAGTGATTCCCGGAGCAATTTTAGGGCTAATAGTTTTAAATTTATTAAGTAGTTTCTAGGTGTAATTATGTTAGAGATAGGTTGGTTTTCCGCAAAATTATTTTTAAAAGGAAAGCTAATGCGGGATGGTATGTATTATGTAAGACAAACATCAATTGGCATTAGCATAACTTTCGGAATACTATTTGTACTCGCACAAACAAACATTCCTTTTTGGGTACCGGTAGTATTATCTAGCTTCGTCGGTGGTGTATTTATGCCATTTTTACTCAAAGATTTGAAAATGAAATGAGTTAGTTGTTAGTGGATAGTTGTTAGTTGGTAGCGATATATTAATATATTGTATTCAAATTGATTTCCAAGCCCGTATTTCATTTGGGATACTCCCGTTTAATTTTGCTTCAACATTTCTATATTATTAAAAAAAATCCACTAACAACTATCTACTAACAACTAAGAACTATCTTCTAATGAACATAAAAGAATTAGTAGAAGAAATCAACCGTTTTGAAGCAATAGTCTCAGAATGGGATGAAAGTCAGCGATGTGTTGCCGCAGGTTTAAAGCGAGCAATTGAGGATTTACATAAAGAAGCTTTAACGCGGATGATCAAAAGCTTAAAAAAAGATTCGATGTCAGCTTTAAAAAATGCCGTTAAAGATGAAGTTGTTTATGGATTGCTTGTATATCACGAATTAGTGAAACCACCGACACCAACTTTAATAAAACGAATTGAAACTGCTCTCGATGCAATTCGCCCTAGCTTACAAACTCATTCCGGGGATGTGGAATTAATAGGTGTTAAAGAAGCAGATACTGTAGAAGTTAAGTTAATTGGAACTTGTGGTAATTGCCCATCTTCGACATTAACTTTATCCCAACTCGTTGAAACCGCAATTAAAGAATATTGTCCGGAAATCAAACAGGTTGTATCAGTCAAATAAATTTGATTTATTAAAAGTTCGTATTAAGGATTTTAGCCCTTACTACAAAGCTATAAAAAATACTATTAAACATCAATGTCAAAAATATTGAAAGCAAATGCAGAAATTATTTTAGGAAAAAGTCTAAAACCAAATGAATTAGCTGTACCTCTAGCACCAAGCAATATAGAAATGTTTGGTCCTCGTGCTGCTTGTTTAATTTCAGAAACTGGCCCTTTATGGGTATCAGATACGGGACATCATCGATTATTAGGATGGCGAAATTTACCAACTATAGATAGTCAACCTGCTGATTGGGTAATTGGACAACCAAATTTTAATTCGGAAGGACAAAATGCTAAAGGTAAAACTGGAAAAAACACTTTAAATGTTCCCACTGGAATCTGTGGCTGTGGTGAAGGATTGGCTGTTGCTGATGCTTGGAATCACCGGGTTTTAATTTGGAAGACTTTACCTGAAGATAGTAATGTTCCGGCAGATTTAGTATTAGGACAAGCTGATTTTAACAACAATCAACCCAATCGCGGAAGTTCAACAGCAGCAGCAAATACTTTAAACTGGTGTTATGGAGTTTTCTATCATCAAGAAAAGCTATTTGTTGCCGATACGGGAAATCGTCGTCTGCTAATTTGGCATCAGTTACCTGAAGAAAACGGACAGCCAGCGGATGTGGTTTTAGGACAAACCGATATGGAATCACGCGATGAAAACGGTGGTGGTAATCCTACTGCTTCTACTATGCGTTGGTGTCACGATATTACCGTTTGGGATAATAATTTGGTTGTCACCGATGCGGGTAATAATCGTGTGATGATTTGGCAAGGAATACCTACAGAAAACAATGCTCCTTGTACGGTAGTTACAGGGCAAAAAACTTTTGATTTAGTAGAAATGAATCAAGGAGTTTATTTTCCCAAAGCAGATAGTTTAAGTATGCCTTATGGTGTTGCTGCTACTCAAGATTGGTTATTAGTTAGCGATACAGCTAATTCTCGCTTATTAGCCTGGAAAAAACCATCATCAATTTTATCGTTACAAGGTGCTGATGCTGATTTAGTAATTGGACAAAATAATTTTCATAGCAAAGGAGAAAATCGTGATTATGGATTACCAAGCCGTGATAGTTTAAATTGGTCTTATGGCGTTAATGTGCATAATAATACAGCAGTTATAGCCGATTCTGGAAATAATAGAGTTTTATTGTGGAAAATTAGTTAGCAATACCCTATAAGGGTATCGCTACATGAACAAAGCCTGCCTTCGCAGGCTGTAACTTCTTTAGCCTGTGGAAGCAGGCTTGGTAATTGTAGCCCCAGGCTTATAGCCCTATGGCTGTCGTTTTGCTAAAAGCTTCAACCATGTATACTGAAGAAATTAGAATTCGCGGTACAGTTCAAGGAGTCGGTTTTCGTCCTACAGTTTACCGTATTGCTAAAGATTTAAAATTAAACGGTGATGTTTGTAATGACGGTGAAGGTGTATTAATAAGAGTATGTGGTAATAAGGAATCTATAGACGAATTTATCAAAAAAATACAGCAACAATCTCCTCGTTTAGCAAATATAAATCGATTAACGCGAACTCATTTTCAACAAGAATTAGTATTTAATGATTTCGTAATTTCTGATAGTATTGATACCGCAATAAAAACACAAATTGTCCCCGATGCTGCTACTTGTGAGGATTGCAAACAAGAAGTTTTCGACCCTTTAAGTCGTTATTATCGCTACCCTTTTACAAACTGCACTCATTGCGGTCCCCGACTTAGTATCATTAACGCTATTCCTTACGACCGTCATAACACCAGCATGAGGATGTTTGCAATGTGTCCGCAATGCAGCGAGGAATACGCAGACATAGAAAATCGTCGCTTTCACGCACAACCAGTAGCTTGCTATACTTGCGGTCCTCAAGCATGGTTAGAGCGTGCTGATGGAAAACCCATTACAGCTGCGATGTTTTCGATGTTAGATGATGTCGATGCTGTCTGTACTTTATTACAAAAAGGTGAAATAGTAGCAATTAAAGGTTTAGGTGGATTCCATCTTGCTTGCGATGCTACCAATCATCAAGCTGTAGAAAAACTTCGTCAAAGGAAGCAGCGTGACGATAAACCCTTCGCCTTGATGGCAAGAGATATAGAAATAATCGAAAAATACTGCAAACCAACACCCAAAGAAAAAGAACTACTCGAAAGCGCGATCGCACCAATTGTCTTAATTAATTCCCCCTCTCCCCCTCTTTCCCCCTCAATCGCACCAAGACAAAACACTTTAGGGTTCATGCTACCTTATACACCTTTGCATCACTTAATTCTCAGGAGAATGAATCGTCCAATTGTGTTAACTAGCGGTAATATTTCCGACGAGCCGCAATGTATTGATAATAATGAAGCACGAGAAAAATTAAGCAAAATCGCTGATTATTTTCTGTTTCATAATAGAGACATTATTAACCAAGTTGATGATTCGGTGGTAAGAGTTGTAGGAGAGAAATTACAAATTATTCGCAGGGCTAGAGGATACGCACCAGCACCAATTAATTTACCATTAGGCTTTGAAAATATTCCGCAAATTTTAGCAATGGGTAGCGAGTTAAAAAATACCTTTTGTTTATTGCGAGATGGAAAAGCAATTTTATCTCAACACTTAGGAGATTTAGCAAGCTCTACAGTTTTTGAAAACTATCAAGATACGCTTAATTTATATTTAAATTTATTTGAACATCAACCGGAAGCTATCGCTGTAGATAAACATCCGGAATATTTATCAACCAAATTGGGTAAAGAATTAGCAGTTGCAAATCAAATAAAACTCTATAATATTCAACATCACCACGCCCATATAGCAGCCTGTATGTTAGAAAACAGCTTACCTTTAGACTCTGCGCCTGTTTTAGGTATTGGATTAGACGGCTTGGGTTACGGTGAAGATAATACCCTGTGGGGAGGAGAATTTTTATTAGCTGATTATCATAACTTTACCAGATTAGCTACATTTAAACCCGTTCCTTTAATAGGAAGCGAACAAGCTACTAATCAACCTTGGCGTAATACCTACGCGCAATTGAGTTCGGCATTTGATTGGTTAGATATAAAACAAAAATATGGCAACTTAGAAATAGTAAAATACCTAGAGCAAAAACCACTTCAGCTTCTGAAAGAATTAAAAGAAAAATCATTAAATACACCCTTAACATCATCCACGGGAAGATTGTTTGATGCAGTAGCAGCAGCCATCGGAATTTGCCGAGAACAATGTAGCTACGAAGGACAAGCAGCAATAGAAATGGAAGCATTAATAGATGAAAAGCTATTAAATCAACGTAAAGAAACGCTAACTTATCCATTTAAACTTAACTTTTTAGATAGCATTCATTATATAGACCCACATCCCATGTGGAAAGCACTCCTTAAAGATTTACAGCAACAAACCTCTAAAAAAATCATCGCTGAAAAATTTCATGTAGGATTAGCGATCGCCATTGTCGAAACAGTAAATACTCTCCGTAAAAAACACTCAATCAAGCAAGTAGCCCTCACCGGAGGAGTATTTCAAAATCGTATTTTGCTAACACAAGTAACCAACCGCTTGCAAGCATCCGGAATCAAAGTACTCACCCACAGCTTAGTTCCCTGCAACGACGGCGGATTATCACTAGGGCAAGCCGTAATTGCAGCAGCGAGATGGGGAGAAGGGAAGAGGGGGAAGAGGGGGTAGAGGGGGTAGAGGGGGTAGAAAAAATCATTTTGTAGTGGGGGCATCTTGCTCCCTAGCTGCTCTCAATACCCAATACCCAATCCCCCATGCCCGATGCCCAATGCCCCATTCCCAATTAACAATTACCAATTACCAATTACCAATTACCAATAAAATATGTGTCTAGGAATACCAGGAAAAATAATAGAAATAAACGACGTAACAAACAAACTTGCAACAGTTGAAGTTAGCGGAGTAAAACGTCAAGTTAACATTGCCTGCATCGTAGACGAACAACATCCCCCCGAATCATGCATTGGAGATTGGGTATTAGTTCACGTTGGTTTTGCAATGAATCGAATTAACGAAAAAGACGCAAAAGAAACGCTACAGCTACTTCAAGAAATAGCCGAATTAATGGTTGATTACTAAGCTTAAAGGTCAAAGGTCAAAAGTCAAAGGTTAAAGATTATAATTCTCCTTGTCTCCCCAATTACCAATTACCAATTACCCCTGCGATGAAATACGTAGACGAATTCCGAGACATTTACAAAGCCGAAGCCTTAGAATGGCAAATTCAAAAGTTAGGAAACTTACTTAAAAAACCCGTCAAAATCATGGAAGTTTGCGGGGGACATACGCATTCAATTTTCAAATATGGCATTGAAGAACTTTTACCCTCTTCAGTTGAATTGATACATGGTCCCGGTTGTCCTGTATGCGTAATGCCAAAAGGTAGAATAGATGATGCTATTTATATTGCCCAGAATCCAAACGTCATTTTAACAACTTTTGGCGATACAATGCGGGTTCCTGGTTCAAAATTCAGCTTGCTGCAAGCCAGAGCAAGTGGTGCTGATATTCGCATGGTTTATTCGCCATTAGATTGTTTGCAAATTGCCAAAAATAACCCCGAAAAAGAAGTTGTATTCTTTGCAATTGGCTTTGAAACCACCGCACCAAGTACGGCTTTTACAATATTGCAAGCAGCGGCAGAAAACATTAATAATTTTAGTATGTTTTGCAATCACGTCTTAGTGATTCCGGCATTAAAAGCATTATTAGATAATCCTGACTTGCAGTTAGATGGTTTTGTAGGACCAGGTCATGTCAGTATGGTAATTGGGACAAATCCTTATGAGTTTATTTCCCAAGAATATAAAAAACCAATCGTGATTTCCGGCTTTGAACCTTTAGATATTTTACAATCGATTTGGATGCTATTGTGGCAACTTGTAGAAAATCGCTGCGAAGTTGAAAATCAATATAGCCGTTTAGTTGAAACAGAAGGAAATCAACAAGCAATCGAAGCTATAAATAAAGTATTTGAAGTAAGAAAAACTTTTGAATGGAGAGGTTTAGACGAAATACCATACTCCGGCTTAAAAATTAGTTCCGAATATGCCAAATTCGACGCTGAAACAAAATTTACCATTCCCAATCTTAAAATATCCGATCATAAAGCCTGTCAATGTGGAGAAATCCTCAAAGGAGTTTTAAAACCTTGGGAATGCAAAGTATTTGGAACAGCTTGCACCCCAGAAAAACCAATTGGTTCCTGTATGGTTTCTTCCGAAGGTGCCTGTGCAGCTTATTACAAATACGGTAAAAATCAGTGAACAGTGAGCAGTGAACAGTGAACAGTTATCATTCATTCACCTTTGACCTTTAACCTTTAACCTAATTATGCCATTCATTACTATTCAAATTGCAAAAGGACATTCCATCGAAAAGAAACGAGAATTAGCCAAAGCTATTACCGAGGCAATGGTTTCTACAATGGGTACAAAACCCGAATGGGTAACGATTCATATCGATGAATTTGAACGCGATAATTGGTCAGTTGGAGGTACTTTACATTCCGATAAACATAAAGGAAGACACGTAGAGAAAGGTGTGTAATAAACAATTTATTACTAATGTAGAGACGGCGTAGACAGTGCAACGTCTCCCTCCCTATGTTTAAATTTATATCAATAATTTTGTATAGCAAATATTTATAACTTATCAAATATAAAAAATGCCAACCTCTCCACAAAACAAATTTTTTAAAAATCTCGAAAAAAACCGGCAACGAAAAGCCAAAGTAACAGATACTCATATCACACTGGCGCATGGTAGCGGTGGAAAAGCCATGCGGGATTTGATTGATGATATTTTTGTTACTACTTTTAATAATCCCACTTTATCTCAATTAGAAGATCAAGCAAAATTTTATTTAGCAACCTTGATGCAGCTTGGAGATAAATTAGCTTTTACAACTGATTCTTATGTTGTAGATCCTTTATTTTTTCCCGGCAGCAACATTGGTGAATTAGCTATTAATGGTACTGTCAATGACTTAGCCGTTGGTGGTGCTAAACCTTTATATTTAACCTGTAGCGTAATTTTAGAAGAAGGTTTATCTGTTGAAACATTGCGGCAAGTTGCTCAAAGTATGCAAGCAGCAGCACAAAAAGCAAACGTACAAATTGTCACTGGAGATACAAAAGTTGTTCAACGAGGTGCTGTAGATAAACTGTTTATCAACACAACTGGAATTGGCGTTATTCGTTCTAATATTTGTATCTCTGTTAGCAATATAAAACCCGGAGATGCGATAATTATTAATGGTGAAATAGGAAATCATGGTACGGCAATTTTAATTGCTCGTGGGGAATTAGCGTTAGAATCCGAGATTAAAAGCGATTGTCAGCCATTGCACGATTTAGTTGCAAAAATACTCGATGTTTGTCCCCATATTCATGCAATGCGAGATGCAACCAGAGGTGGTTTAGCTACTGTTTTAAATGAATTTGCCTTAACTTCAAATGTAGGAATCCGTCTTAAAGAAGAATCGATTCCCATTCGCGAAGAAGTCAAAGGAGTTTGCGAAATCTTAGGTTTAGAACCATATTATTTAGCAAACGAAGGTAAATTAGTAGTAGTTTTAGCCAGCGAAAATGCATCCAAAGTATTATCAGCAATGAAATCGCATCCAGCAGGAAAAAATGCTGCAATTATCGGAGAAGTAACCGACTCACCTCAAGGAATAGTATCTTTAAAAACCGGCTTCGGTGCCGAAAGAATAATTGATATGTTAGTTGGCGAGCAATTACCAAGAATTTGCTAATAAATTGGGGATTGGGCATTGGGCATTGGTAATTGGGCATGGGTAGTGCAATTTTGTAGTGCGGGCATCTTGCCCGCTATTAAAACCAGGGAGTAAGATTTTCTGCTATTAAAACTAGGGAGTAAGATTTTCTGCTATTAAAACCAGGGAGTAAGATTTTCTGCTATTAAAACCAGGGAGTAAGATTTTCTGCTATTAAAACCAGGGAGTAAGATTTTCTGCTATTAAAACCAGGGAGTAAGATTTTCTGCTATTAAAACCAGGGAGTAAGATTTTCTGCTATTAAAACCAGGGAGTAAGATTTTCTGCTATTAAAACCAGGGAGTAAGATTTTCTGCTATTAAAACTAGGGAGTAAGATTTTCTGCTATTAAAACTAGGGAGCAAGATTTTCTGCTATTAAAACCAGGGAGCAAGATGCTCCCACTACAAATATTTTCGAGCATTGATAATTGATAATTGATAATTGTTCACTGGTAACTGAAAATGCACGAACTTGGAGTTACTCAAAATATAGTATCAATTGTTGTCGAACACGCTGAAGGTAAAAAAGTCCAGCGAGTTTTGTTAGAAATTGGCAAATTATCGGCAATTATGCCGGATGCCGTAGAATTTTGTTTTGATATTTGTTCTCAAGGAACGGTTTTAGAAAAGGCAAAGTTAGAAATTATTGAAATTCCCGGTTTGGCTGTTTGTCGTCAATGCGGTACGAAAATTCCTTTGGAAAAACCTTTTGGAAAATGTAATTGTGGCAGTCAGCAGTTAGATTTAATCGCTGGGGAAGAATTGAAAATCAAGGAAATAGAAGTAGAAGAATTATGTGTGTAACCTGCGGTTGTTCGGATGATAGCGCTAAAATTACTCATCCTCAAACGGGTGAAGTTGTAGCCGTTAATTCTCATAATGATGGACATCATACTCATACCTTACCCGATGGTACGATAATCAATCATTCTCATAGCCACGAGAAGTTTAACGATGCATCAATTCACGCCAAAATACATAATACAACGATATCTTTAGAACAAAATATTTTAGCTAAAAATGATTTGATAGCAGCCCAAAATCGCGGATGGTTTAAGGGTAGAAATATTTTAGCTTTAAATTTGATGAGTTCTCCCGGCTCTGGAAAAACAACTTTATTAACTCGCACTATTAACGATTTAAAAAGTAAACTAACTATTAGTGTAATTGAAGGCGATCAAGAAACAATCAACGATGCCAAAAAAATAGAAGCAACTGGCTGTAAAGTTGTACAAATAAATACCGGAAACTGGCTGTCATCTCGATGCATTGATGGTAGAAAAAGGTTTACAACAGCTTAATCCCAGCATTGATTCGGTAGTAGCGATCGAAAATGTCGGAAATTTAGTTTGTCCGGCTTTATTTGATTTAGGAGAACAAGCAAAAGTGGTCATTCTTTCCGTTACCGAAGGAGAAGATAAACCAATCAAATATCCTCATATTTTCCGCGCTAGTAATGTAATGATAATTACGAAAATAGATTTATTACCTTACGTACAATTTGATGTAGAAAAATGTATCGAATATGCACGACAAGTTAATCCTGATATGCGGATTTTTCAAGTTTCCGCAGTCACGGAAGATGGGTTAAAAGATTGGTATGAATGGTTAGAAATGCAAGTTAGAAGTTAATAATCAAGTTCGATAGTAAGCAACAATACTCGATTTACTAACTGCATCACTACGCGGAATGAAACTAATAATATCGCCGCAAAAATCGCGAACAGTGGCATTAAAAAGTACCACGTACTAATACCTAATATTTCCATAATTATTTATTGTCAATTCTGTTTGTCAAAATTTATCTTCTCAATCTAAGCTTAGATTAGATAATAAAAAGAGTTAAAAAGCTACAAAATAAATAATTTTATAGTTAGTTTATACAATTATCTAAACTATTTATATTAAATTATCAGATAAATAGTTGTGTCCTGGTTATTTAAATACAGGTAAATAAACCCATCTTAAGTATTTTTTTGAATAATACATACATAAATCTGTCACAATATTTCTACACAAACAACAGTCTTTTTACTTATTTAAAATATTTGGAATCAGATAATATAATTTGCTAAGTAGGTTGGGTTTGAAAATTTTAATGAAATAAGGGAGTAGGAATTGGGGAGTAGGCTATTAGTACTCCACCAGATCGGTGTTGCGAGTTAATCATATTAAAACATGATGAAATAACAGCCCACACAAGTGGGCTTTGTTTGTGTAGCCGAGGCAGTACGAGCAACTGCCGTCTAGACTTCCAGTCTGAGGGTATTTTTATAATTCCCCAACAACTTGCAAAAAATGCTAAAACCGTGGTACCTTTTTACACCCTTTCCAGAAATATGGTTAGTCGCATCGGTTACTGGTTTGAATCTCGTTTTAGTGCCCCTGCATATGGTGGTTTGGTTTTAGCGGGAATTGCAATTTGCTTTTTTGGGGCAGCTATGAATACTATGGCTGGCTGGTTGTATGTTATCAGCGGGTTGAGTTTTGCTTTGCTGGGTTATTCTGCTGTTTTATCCCCCAAGTCTCTGGGGGGTTTGGTACTTAAACGAAAGAATATTCAACCAGTTACTGCTGGAGACGATTTAACTGTTGAATTGGAAATTTTCAATCAAACCAAGAAGCCGGTTTCTTTATTACAAGTAGAAGATAAATTACCTTTCATTTTAGATAAACCACGCTTACAGCCCATTGAAACTATCTCGCCACAAACAACTTATAACTGGGTATATTATCAGCCTACCGAACGTAGAGGTATTTACCGTTGGCAGAATGTAGAATTAGCTACCGCCGCACCTCTCGGATTATTTTGGAGTCGCCGTCAACGTCAACTAAGCGCGATCGCAATTGTTTATCCGAAAGTCTTGCCGCTCAAATCTTGTCCTTTAGTAGACGATATGGGCAAGGAAGATAGCAGCAAAGGACAACCTCGCGGCAATCCCTTACAGACTGCTAGTCAAGGATTGACACGTTCCCTACGTCCCTATCGGATGGGCGATCCGTTGCGGTTGATTCACTGGCGTAGTAGCGCCCGTTATGGAGATTTACGAGTACGTGAATTGGAAATGATTACCAGCGGACAGGAAATTATTATTGCTTTAGATAATGGTGAGTGGGAAGAAAACAACTTTGAGCAAGCAGTAATTGCCGCAGCTTCAATGTACTTTTATTCACAAAAAAATTATATGCAGGTGCAGTTATGGACGGCTGCTACAGGATTAATTAACAAAAAAAGAGATGTTCTCGAAGCCTTAGCGGCAATTCATCCCCAAGATGAAGTAATTAAACCGCAGCCTACCGACAAACCTTTGATTTGGCTAACTCAAAATCCATCAACCTTTGCTTCTCTTCCTTACAGCAGTCGTTGGATGTTGTGGCAAAATATTTCTGACTCGCAGCCACAATTTGTGATTAATAGAGATACACCAGGTATTGTTATCGACTCCGAACAAACTTTGCAACCCCAGATGCAAAAACCATTGAATTGACAAGAGCAAGGGGATAGGGATAGCGATATCTAAGAGGAGCATCCCAATTTTGAAAAATATATCGTAGTGGAAGCATCTTGCTCCTATATGTATCGAGCGAGCAAGATGCTCGCACTACGAAGTTGAAGATTCGCGATGCTTCCTATCTAAGTTTTATTTCCATAATCTACGGAGTTATGAACTACGTGTAGCCGTCTATGACTGAGCTACACGTTTCTGACGCTTCATCTAAGCAACTTGCTTGAAGCTTCCGCACCAAGTAGAGGTTGACCCATCATCGTCTGTAGAGGCACGTTCCATACCCCTTGCGTAAGACAGCATTACCATTGCTGCGGCTACATCTCTACCACATCGATAGCTGCACTTCTCACAATGGTGTTCCCTTTGTGCTAACGTTTTCTTTTTCTGATGACCACAGTTAGGGCAAGTTTGGGAAGGTTTTACTTTCTTGGTTGGAACCTCAATATAAAATCCTCCGGCTTCGGTAACTTTATATTTGATTAAATCCTTTAAGTTACCAATCCCAACGTCAAGAAGTGACCGATTTAAACCGGACTTTTGACGTTTATTTTTACCTTTTGACTTGCGAGTCATTCCTTTTAGGTTTAACTTTTCAGTCGCTACCAAGCTATTACAGCTAACTATTTGTGTAGAGACTTTGTGTTGCCAATCTTGTCTTTGACGAGCAACTTTTGAATGAATTTTGGCTATTGCTTTATTGACTTTCTTCCAACGTCGTGAAGCGCGGAATGCGCCCCGCTTTCCACTCTGAATGCATTCAGAGTGGGTCGGGGCTTTAACTTTTTTTCTAAAGTTAGGTGGACGTTTGCGGCGACTAGTTTTAGCAATTTTATTGAGTTTGGATTGAGCAGTCCTAACAAATCTAGGATTGTCTACCACATCACCGCTAGAATCAGCGATTGCATGGTGAATACCAAAATCCAGTCCAATAGCGCCAGTATTGGTAGTTGGTCTAGTTGGAGCGCAATCAACGGTAATCGAGGCATACCATTTACCTTGTTTGAAAATAATTGTACAAGTTTTAGGTGTACCCCAATCACGCGCCTGACCGCGCATTTTAATATTACCTAAATTGCTAATTTTCAGATAACCATTTTTACCTTCAGTGCAAGCTTTCCAACCAGATTTACAAGGATAAGTCCACCCTTTATATCTGCGACTAGCTTTAAATTTTGGGTATCCAGATTTTAGTTTGAAAAACCGCTTAAAAGCAAAATAAACACGTTTTATTGTGTCTTGCAATGCATGGCTACCAAGTTCTTTATATTCTTCCCATTCTTCTTTAAAGTCAGGTAAACAATTTTGTTGGTCATAATAACTAATTGATTTGCCAAACTTTTTATATGAAGTTTTGCGATGTTCTACGCAAGCGTTATACAAATCTTTGTGTAATCTACGCTCTTTTGTGCATCTTATCGTTTTGAATTTTTGACGGGTAAAGTCTAAAAGTAATTCTTTTGGTAGCCATAACAATCGACCTGTATGTTACTTTAATATAGTAGCATATTGGTAGCATTATGGTAAAAAAGATGAAGCAAATTAGTATAAGAATTTCGGATAGAGAACAAGAACATATATCTAGATTTTGCGAGATAACGGAAAGAACACAATCCGATGTTATTCGTGAAATCATAAGAAAATTGTCAATCAAAGGGACATTGAATCCCCTTGATTGACGCGCTATCCTTCCCTAATCTCAGCGAAGCGGATTAGGGAAGGATAGCGCTATACGTTCAATATTTATAGAGACACTGGTGCAAGATATGGATTAACAATATTAATGTTTCATACTCCCAACTTTCTACTTTCTACTTTTTACTCCCTACTCCCTTCTTTTCAAGGCATCAAATAACAATTGTAAATGTTTGTTAACTAATACCAAGTTTAAATTAAGGGTAAATTCCCCCAGTAATAGCTTACAGATGGTGCGGTACAATGCATACATATTAAATTAAACAAGCCGTTCCTTATGATTTCATCAGAAGCAAATACTACATCTACAGATAAAAATCTAGAAGCAATGCGGCATTTTTCGGAACAATACGCAAAGCGTACCGGAACTTACTTTTGCTCCGAACCTTCCGTGACTGCCGTTGTGATCGAAGGACTTGCCAAGCATAAAGATGATTTAGGTGCCCCTTTGTGTCCCTGTCGTCATTATGAAGACAAAGAAGCCGAAGTCAGCGCCACTTTTTGGAATTGCCCCTGCGTACCAATGCGCGAACGTAAGGAGTGTCACTGTATGCTGTTTTTAACTCCAGATAATGAATTTGCTGGGGAACAGCAGGAAATTTCTTTAGAAACGATTAAAGAAGTAAGAGATAGCATGGGTTAATGCATCTCTTATGAGTGAAACTATTCCCCCAGAATTTTGGCAAGGTGTAGAGTTGTTTAATACAGGACAATTCTACGCCTGCCACGATATATTAGAGGCTTTGTGGATGGAATCCACCGAGCCAGACAAAAGTTTTTATCAAGGAATTTTACAAATTTCAGTAGCGCTATATCACTTGGGTAACGGTAATTTAAAGGGTGCGATAATTTTACTTGGTGAAGGTAGCAACCGTCTCGCTAGTTACCCATCTATATATAGTCAAGTTGATGTTGATCAATTATTAGAGCAAAGCATAGCTTTATTAAAAGCACTACAGCAAAAACAACTTGAACAAAGCGATTCTTCTTCCTTTGAAGCAGATACTTTACCCCTGCCGAGAGTTGTGCGAGTTGAAGAGTGATATTGGGAATTGGGCATTGGGCATTGGGAATTGGGCATTGGGCATTGGGCATTGGGGAGATAAGGAGATGGAGAGACAATCAAAATTTGACCTTTAACCTTTAACCTTTAACCTTTAACCTTAATTACTGCTCACTGCTAAGCGAAACTTTGGGAGTTATTGAAGCGTCAGGTATTGTGGAGATTATTTGTAATCAAATAGTCAATAAGCTATCTATAACGTTTTTATATAGTACTTGAGATAATTAAAGTACGAGTCAAAATTATCACTCCTACACTGCTATGACATACAACTACCGATTGCCTAAATTTCAATTGCGCCGCCTCGGTTTCGCTTTAATGTTGCCGGTTGCACTATGTGGCGCGGTAGTTTTTCCTACTCAGCTACAAACTGCGATCGCACAGACGGCAGATAATGGTCCTCTCAGTATTCGTGCGGATGTGCAAGAGTACAATTCCAATACTCAGGTTGTTACGGCGCGAGGTAACGTGCAGCTTTCATATCCCGCTCGTCAGATAAAAGCAACAGCATCCCAAGCTCAATTTTTCAATCGGGAACGCCGGATTATTCTCAGTGGTGGCGTGTATATTTTGCAAGGTGGTACTAATAGCATTAAGGGAGAGACTGTTACCTACTTAATTGATGAAGGACGATTTGTTGCTACACCAAAAAGTGGTCGTCAAGTTGAGTCTATATACGTTGTAGAGGATGCTCCTGCTCAATCAAATCAAGCCCCTTCAACACCAAGATTAAGACGTTCTAATTAGAAAAGTGAAAATTGTTTTAGAAAATATTCACAAGTCTTACGGTAAGCGGACTATTGTGAATCGCGTTAACTTAACAGTATCTCAAGGTGAAATCGTCGGTTTATTAGGGCCTAATGGTGCTGGTAAAACGACGACTTTTTATATTGCTACTGGTTTAGAAAGACCAGATAGAGGAACCGTTTGGCTTGATAACCGCGACATTACTAGTATTCCGATGCATGGAAGGGCACGTCTTGGTGTTGGTTATTTAGCGCAAGAAGCAAGTGTTTTTCGTCAATTAACCGTCCGCGAAAATATTTTATTAGTATTCGAGCAAACCAACGTACCCCGCCCAGAATGGGGAATTCGCGTTAATAACCTATTACAGGAATTCAGTTTAGAGAAAGTTGCTAACAGCAAAGGAATTCAACTTTCCGGAGGAGAAAGACGCAGAACCGAATTAGCTAGAGCCTTAGCATCTGGAAAGAATGGCCCCTCATTTTTATTTTTAGATGAACCCTTTGCTGGAGTCGATCCCATAGCAGTTTACGAAATTCAGGAAATTATTGCAGGGCTTCGCGATCGCAACATGGGAATATTGATTACAGATCACAACGTGCGCGAAACCCTTGACATTACCGATAGGGGTTATATCATGCGCGAAGGAGAAATACTAGCCTCCGGTTCCTCCAACGAACTTTACGATAATCCTCTTGTAAGGCAATATTATTTGGGTGATAATTTTCAAGTTTAGTATGAAGGGGAATTGGGCATTGGGCATTGGGCATTTGGGATGGGGAGACAAGGGGACAAGGGGACAAGGAGATGGGGAGGAAATAAAAATTTCTAACTATTCATAAAAGATTATTAATCCAAAATTAAAAATCTAAAATCTAAAATTCCATAACTCCTAACTCCCTACTCCCTACTCCTAACTCCCTACTCCCTACTCCCTACTCCCTACTCCCTACTTCCTCCTAACTGTTCACCGTTCACTGTTCACTGAAATGCCAATGTCAATTATGGATCGCTATCTCACCAGGGAAATGGTGCCGCCATTTTTATTTGGTGTTGCTGCTTTTTCTTCGCTGGGAGTATCAATTGGTGCGGTTTTTGAATTAGTACGTAAAGTTGTTGAATCTGGATTGCCTATAGGGATAGCTGCTAGAGTTTTTGTCTTAAATTTTCCCGAATTTATAGTTTTAGCTTTTCCTATGTCTACGCTATTGGCTACTTTGATGACTTACAGTCGTCTTTCTAGTCAAAGCGAACTGACAGCATTGCGTAGCTGTGGGGTTAGCGTTTATCGAATGGTGGCTACAGCAATATGTTTAAGTTGTCTGGTAACTGGATTAACATTTGTATTTAACGAACAAATTGCCCCAGCGGCAAAGTACGAAGCTACTCTTACGATGAGAAAAGCTTTAAAAACCGAACAGCCTTCTTTTAAAAGAGAAAATTTAATTTATCCTGAATTCAAAAAAGTTAAACGAGAAGACGGAAGTAAAGAAAAAGTTTTATCGCGGCTATTTTATGCCGATAAATTTGATGGTAAGACGATGAGAGGTCTAACAATTATAGACCGTTCTCAAGACGATTTTAGTCAAATTCTTCAGGCCGAATCGGGAGAATGGAACGTTAAGGATAATGTTTGGGATTTTTACAACGGTACCATTTATTTGGTTGCTCCAGACCGCTCTTATCGCAATATTGTCCGCTTTGAACGTCAACAGTTAAAGTTACCCCGCACTGCATTAGATTTAGCCAAAGAAAGCCGCGATTACGGGGAAATGAATATTCTCCAAGCATTAGAACAATTAGAAGTAGAAAAGCTTCGTGGTGACGACCGAAAAATTCGCAAACTTCAAGTTAGGATTCAGCAAAAATTCGCTTTACCATTCGTTTGCGTGGTTTTTGGCTTAGTTGGTGCGACAATGGGAAGTGTACCTGGAAGAACTGGTTCCGCAAAAAGTTTTGGTATCAGCGTAATAATTATTTTTGGCTACTATTTATTCAGCTTTATTAGTGGTGGATTAGCGCAAGCTGGTGTTTTTTCTCCTTTTATTGGTGCTTGGTTTCCCAACTTCTTAGGATTGGGAATCGGTTTATTTTTATTAGGAAGGGTTGCAAAACGGTAGGAGTTAGGAGTGAGTAGAGAGTTGGGAGTTGGGAGTAGAGAGTAGAGAGTTGGGAGTTGGGAGTTGGGAATATAAAATCATTTGTAGTGGGAGCATCTTGCTTCCTTGTTGTTTTCCGTACTGCAAAAAATTCCTCATGCCCCATGCCCAATTCCCAAAAACTTCAGTGTAAAAATACTGACATTCGTCAAAAATTTAACAATAATCTACATAGGAATTATGACGCAGCACTCTTAAAACGTTAGGATTAAGGAATAATCTAATTTTGGGTTTCTCATGTCACGTTTCCGTTACCGTTCCCCCCGTTTACGCTACTTGAGAGCTAGGTTATCGATTTTTACTCGTCCTAGTTTTTTAGCCGCGCTGGTTTTTTTATCATGTTTAGGATTTGTAGTTAAAGAATACTGGACTAATCCTGATTTTCTGAAATTTGCCCAAAATCAAGAAGCACCGTCACAGACATCATCAAGTTCTGATTCCTCGCTTTCTGATGAAGATAGAGCTATTGCTGCCGATATTGATAATTTATCGGTGCTTGATTTCGATAAACAACAGGCAAATATACCTATAACCACAAATATTAATGATGGTAAGAAAATTAAACAGCAAAACGAAACTCAACTAACAAAGATATTAGATTTAGCTGAAAAGAATCAGAAAGCAAACAAAATTAAGCCAAATACGACTAAATCACAAACAACTAATACTCCATCAACATCGCAGCAAAATCCGTTTTTAAAGCAAGCTAAAGATTTATTAAATTTCAAGTTTGATACTGGTAATATTAACGGTAATGTTAATAGCTTGTCTCCATTTTCTACTGATTTACAAACATCTCAAAACTCATTTAATTTAGGTATTAATAAGAGTCAATCAGTTAATCCTGAAAGTGCTTTGCAAAAATCAATAAATGACTCTAATAATAAACAAATTCAAGAAAATTTAGCAGAAAATAGTTCGACTGACAAAAATACTTTTGGACAACTACTCCAAAATGGTCAAAAAGCACCTTCATCTAATTCATCAAATAATCAAAATCTGCGGCAAAGTCAAACTGATTCCCTTGTTAATACAAATCTTTTTAATCAACCTTTAAATAATCAATCTCAAAATCCCTACGGTAACTTTAACAATAATCAATTACCCGCAAATAATTACACTCAACCGGGATTAAATAATCAACCTCAAAATCCCTACGGCAACTTTAACAATAATCAATTACCCGCGAATAATTACACTCAACCGGGATTAAATAATCAACCTCAAAATCCCTACGGCAACTTTAACAATAATCAATTACCTGGAAATAATTACACTCAACCGGGATTAAATAATCAATCTCAAAATCCCTACGGCAACTTTAACAATAATCAATTACCTGGAAACAACAATTTCAACAATAATCCACAGCAAAATCCTTACAGCAACTTTAATCGGAATCAACTACCTGCAAATCAGGTACAAAATCCCTATAACAATTTTAATAATACTCAAACAAGGAATAATGGATATAGTCCGCAAACACAAACAAGAATTAATAATGCTTACAATCGATTAATTAATCGAGATTTTCCTGGTGCAGCTACTCGTAATAATTACACAGCACCAAATAACAATATAAATACAGTCCAACAACCCAACGTGCAGCAGTTTAATTCAACCTATTCACCACAAACCCCCATTCAGTATCCGAATAATGGGTATCGTTATTAACTTATGCTTTTGTCAACACATACCATATTTAGGTAATTGGTAATTGGTAATTGGTAATTGGTAATTGGTAATTGGTAATTGGTAATTGGTAATTGGTAATTGGTAATTGGTAATTGGTAATTAAAGAAGCATTCTTTATCTTCTAGAATCAGTTAATTACTTCGGCAACTTTCGCAGTATCTTGATAAAAAGGTAAGATTTCAACTACTTTGCCATCTTTAACTTTGATGAATTCCGTTATCGGCATTTCAATTTTTTTTGATGTATTTCTGGCTGTAGCTTTGAGGGTGAATCTTGCCACCACTTCAGAACCTATATCAAAGAATTCTAAACCTTGCATAAGCGGATTCTTCCATACTTTCATAAAAGTATCAAAATATTCTTTCGCTCCGGTGTATCCTTCCCAAGTTCCTTTGTACGGAAGTGATTGAACTTCATGTAGCTTGAATTCAGGATGCAAAGTAGCAAGAATATTTTCTAAATTACCTGTACTTTTAGCTTGATAATAAGCCTCAACGATTTGAACATTATCTTCAGAAGAAACAGCCATTTTTTATCCTTCCTGTACTTTCTAATTGCTAACTTATATGAAATTCTTTTAAAAGAGACTCTCGTGCAAAAACTACACGTGGATGTCTTAAATTACCACGATTCCAAACCAGATACAATTTATTAGTTGGTGGATTCAAAGGTTGATGAAGCAATGTTAAGGAGCCATCCTTCAACTGATTTTTACATAAATATTTTGGTAATACAGAATATCCCTGTTCTTCTAAAATGAGAGCTAATACCATTCTTAAGTCTCCAACTATTGCTGCTGGTTGCACATCAATTTGAATGCTGAAGACTTGCTCAAAATATTGCCGAATCAAAGGTAAATCTTCGTCATAAGCTATCAAAGATTGAGTTAATAATTGAGTCGGTAATATAGGTTTAGTTAAATGACGTTTTACCCAACTTGGTGCTGCTACCAAAACAAACGTCTCTTTCTCAATTTCTGCATATCCTAAAGCACGACTTGAAGGTTGTGAAGCGGTAATTGCTAAATCAATCGCACCATCATCAAGAAGCGAGTAAATTGTTTCCTTTCCTCCAGGGTGAATGCGAACTTTTATACCATGATTTATTAAAACAGCCAAAGCAGGAGCTAAACGAGCATTTAAAAATTCTCCTGGTGCAGCCATATGAATCGTTCCTGCAATACTAGAAGCTCTTGCCTGTACTTTATTAAAGCCAATTTCAATACTATCAATATGAGAACCGATAGAACGAGCCAAATCATGTGCGATCGCCGTTGGGTCAATTCCTCTTGCATGTCTTGTAAACAGCTTTTTTTTGAGTTGAACTTCTAAAGTCCGAATATGACTCGATACCGCAGGTTGAGTAATACCAAGACTTTCCGCTGCTTTTGTCAGCGACCCCCAAGCGATAAGCTTCTATAAATGTCCGTAGTTGGGCTAAATAAGACATTTGATTTTAGATTTTAGATTTGTAAAGAGTTCCGCAACTGTGTAGAGACGTTATACATAACGTCTCCCAGGGTTTACCGAACAAAACGGACCCGTCAAAAATTATGAAAAGGACTACTAGTGGTCCTTTGCATAAATTCTGAGGGGTTCGTTTTCGACCTAACGTCGGGAGACGTAGCATTGCTACGTCTCTACAACCCATCAAAACAAATGAAAAGGACTACTAGTACTCCACCACATAAGTTTTGCAGGGTAATCAAAATGTAGTGGGAGCGTCTCGCTCCCTCGTGACAATCAGTGAGCTTTCCGGCTCGCACTCCCGGAACCCCGCAGAATTAATGTGACAGACTACTAGTAGTCCTTTGCATAAATTCTGACGGGTTCGTTTTCGACCTAACGTCGGGAGACGTAGCACTGCTACGTCTCTACAACCCATCAAAACAAATGAAAAGGACTACTAGTAGTCGATTGTATTAAATTTAACGGATTCGTGTTCTCGGAACCGTTGGGAGACGTTATGTATAACGTCTCTACAATCCGTCGGAATAAATCAAATAGACCATTAGCTATAAATTATATTATGGCTGCACTAATAAATACATACTTCTCTTATAGCTACATCGCAATTATATTGAGAGATGTAAAGCGAAACGACACTATAACAACAATGTCCAAAATATTAATCGTCACAACTTCTCATGCTCAAATAGAAGCAAATAACAAAGCAACTGGTTTATGGCTGGAAGAATTAACAACACCTTATTATGTATTTGTTGATGCGGGATTATCGGTGACTATTGCTTCTATCAAAGGTGGTGAAATTCCTGTAGACCCCCACGAGTAAAAAAGCATCTGGGGAAAATTCTTCCAGCGTTGAGCGATTCCTTAAAGATTCCCAAGCTGTGGAAGCAATAAAGAATTCAGTTTCAGTCGAAGAAATAGACTCTTCTGAATACGATGCTATTTTTCTACCAGGTGGTCATGGGACAATGTGGGATTTACCAAATAACCAAAAATTATCTCAAATTATCTCGGAGACTTTAGAACAGAACCGAATTGTTTCTGCTGTTTGTCACGGACCAGCAGGATTGGTATCTGCGAAAAAAGCAGATGGGACTCCGATTGTTGAGGGGTATAAATTGAGCGGGTTTACTAATTCTGAGGAAGAAATTGTAGGTTTGAGCGAAACTGTACCTTTTCTATTAGAAACAAAACTTCGTCAACTTGGTGCTGATTTTCAAAGTACCGAAAACTTTCAAGCATTTGTGACAGTAGACCGAAATTTAATTACGGGTCAAAATCCAGCTTCATCGCGTTTAGTCGCAGAAAAAGTTCTTGATAAATTAGCTGTTTTAACTTCAAAATAACTGGTTGTACAAGTAATCAAAGGTATTAAACAAATGTTAAATCGTAAAATCAGCTTCTTCGTTTTAGCGGGATTACTTGCTTCTGCTTGCATTCCTCCCGCTTTCGGAATTTTAAAGTCTTCTTTTATCGATGATTCAGCAAAGCAAATTACCCAAAATTCTTCTGAAACACGAATTATCAAATCCCAAGCTACTCAAAATTCCCAGAAAATTTTAATTGTTCTAACCAATCATAATAAATTGGGAAATACTGGTAAGAAAACAGGTTTTTATCTCGATGAAGTTGCTCATCCCTATGCTGTTTTTACTAAAGCTGGATTTGAAGTAGATTTTGTTAGTCCAACTGGAGAAGAAGCACCGATTGACCCCAAAAGTTATAACCTTAATGACCCATTAAATAAACAGTTTGTCAATGATAAAAGTATCATGAATCGAATCAAAGATACTTTATCACCCAAAGAAATTGATTCTAATAAATATAGTGCAATTTTCTTTGCTGGTGGACATGGTGTGATGTGGGATTTACCAAACAACAAAGAATTATCAAAAATAACTGCTGCGATTTATGAAAAAGGAGGAGTTGTAGGTGCAGTTTGTCACGGTCCTGCTGGTTTAGTTAATGTTAAATTAAGCAATGGAAATTATTTAGTAGCTGGTAAAGAAGTTGCTGCTTTTACGAATGAGGAAGAGGAAGCGGTTAAGTTAACTGAAGAAATGCCGTTTTTATTAGAAACAAAATTAATTAAACGTGGTGCAAAGCATACCGAAGCCGCTAATTTTCAATCTCATGTTGTAGTTAGCGGAAATCTCGTCACCGGACAAAATCCTGCTTCTGCTACTAAAACCGCTGAAGAAATGGTGAAGATTTTGGAATAAATAATTAGAAGGTTTATCATCCTGGCACAAAAAAAATTGTAGTAACGCACCGTACACCAAAGACAAGCGGTGCGTTAAAACGTTCCGTTTATAACGCACCCTACGAAGAAAGAAATTACTTTTTTTCCGGTGGAAAATTACGGATAAAAAAAACCGCAGAGAACGCTGAGGAAGAGGTAAAGAGAGATAGGAGTTAATAATTTTATCCCCTATCTCCCTATCCCTCTATCTCCTCCCATTCCCAACCGCAACAGCTTCTCTTTCTTCTTTGGCTTGTTGCTTTTCTGGAGACAAGCTTTGACAGTCGTTTTTAAAGTTACAGAAAAGTGTGGAAATTACGATGTAAAGCACTGGAACGATAAACAAACTCAATACCGTTGAAACTACCATTCCACCGAATACCGCTGTACCCAAGGATTGACGAGAAGCAGCACCCGCACCAGTTGCAATTACTAGGGGGAAGATTCCCAATAATGTGGAAATCGCTGTCATGATAATTGGTCTTAAACGCTGTTCGGATGCTTGAATTGCTGCTCTAGTTATAGATAATCCCTGTTCTCTTAGCTGGTTGGCGAATTCAACAATCAAAATGGCGTTTTTACTAGCCAAACCAATCAACATTACTAAACCAACTTGACAATAAACATCATTGGGTAAACCCCTTACTGATTGAGCTAATAATGCTCCTAAAATTGCTAGGGGAACTGCTAACAAAATAATAATCGGGTCAACGAAGTTCTCGTATTGTGCTGCTAAAACCAAGAACACAAATAAGATACCCAAACCAAAAATTATTGGTGCTTGTCCCCCAGATTGAATTTCTTCTAAAGTAATCCCCGACCATTCAAAGTCCATGTTTTGGGGTAGTACTTCTTCAGCGATTTCCTCCATCGCTGCGATTGCTTGTCCGGAACTGTAACCGTCTGCTGGGGAACCGTTGATTTCTATGGAAGGGAACAAATTATAGTGGTTTACTGTTTGGGGTCCGGTAAGGTTTTTGACTTCTACTAAGTCACCCAGGGGAATCATTGTACCTTGTTGGGAACGAACGTAGAACTGATTAATATCTTTGGGATTGGAACGAAATTCTTTGTCTGCTTGGACGTATACCCGATAAGTGCGTCCAAAAGCGTTGAAATCATTAACGTAATTGGAACCAATCAAAGTTCCTACAGTTGTCAGCACATCATCAACAGATACTTGTAATGAATTAGCTCTGTCTCGATTAACTTCTAGCAATAATTGCGGAGCGTTAGCAGAATAAGTACTAAAAACACCTTGCAATTCCGGTCTTTGATTGGCTTTTTGAATCAACTCGTCTTTAATTTTAATAAAAGTTCCAATATCACTATTTCCTTTATCTTGCAGTTGAAAGACAAAACCACCAATACTACCCAAACCTTGAATTGCTGGAGGGTTAAAAGCAATTACCCTAGCTTGAGAAATATTTGCTAATCCTCCCCTTACCCGATTCAAAATACTTGCAGCCGATTTTTCGGGGTCTTTTCGCTCTCCCCAAGGTTCAAAGGGAACAAAAGAAATGCCGTAATTAGCTGCTCTTCCGCTAAAACTAAATCCTCCCAAAGAAAACGTTCCCCTAACTTCAGGAATATCAAGATATTGTTTATCAACCTGCTCCATAACTTCCCCGGTATATTCTAAAGAAGTTCCTTCGGGACCTTGAATTAAATTAATTACATAACCTTGGTCTTCATCTGGAAGAAATGCTGTGGGAACTGTTTGGTACATCCAAACTGTGATTGCAAGTAAAAATGCAAATATTCCTAAAACTATCAATTTAAAATTTGTCAGTAACCCAAGGGCACTTTTATACCCCGAACGCATCAAATCAATACCGCGATTTACTACATCAAATATTTTCGCTAACCATCCCGTAGGTTCTTGTCCGGGACGCAATAATAATGATGAAAGAGCGGGAGTTAATGTTAAAGCATTGAAAGTCGAAATAACAACTGCAAAACTAATAGTTAATGCAAATTGCTGGTAAAGTTGTCCGGTAGTTCCGGGAAAAAACGCTACAGGAATAAACACCGCTAACAACACCAAAGAAGTTGCAATTACTGCTCCCGAAAGTTCTCCCATCGCTTCAATTGCAGCTAAATGCGGACGCATTCCTTGTTCTTGTACCTTACCCCCAATATCTTCAACCACCACAATCGCATCATCAACCACCATTCCGGTAGCTAATGTCAAACCGAACAAAGTCAAGCTATTAATTGAAAAATCAAATACCTTAATAAAAGCAAACGTTCCCACCAAAGCAACTGGAATTACCACTGCTGGAACAATAGTAGCTCGCCAATTTTGCAAAAACAAAAACAGTACCAAAACCACCAGCAATATTGCTTGAATTAATGTAGTTACTACTTCCTTACTTGATTCCTCAACAAACAAAGTAGGGTCATAAGGTACCGCATAACTTAATCCAGGGGGAAAATCTTCTGCTAATTCCTTCATTCTCGCTTTCACAGCTGTAGCAGCAGCCAAAGCATTACTACCAGGTGTCTGCAATACTCGATAACCAATTGCTCCTTGACCTCTATACCGAGCAAAAGTATCGTAATTTTCTGCTCCCAACTCAGCCCTACCAACATCCTTTAACTTAACCAGCGCTCCATCTTCCCCAGTTTTGAGAACAATTTCCTCAAACTCAGCGACTTCCCTTAAACGACCGGCAGCACGTATAGTTAATTGATACCTTTGTCCATCATTCGTTGGTGGTTGACCGATACGTCCAGCACCTATCTGAACATTTTGGGTTTGTAAAGCAGCAACAACATCTCGTGCAGTCACTCCCCGACTCGCCAAACGGCTGGGGTCAAGCCACAACCGCATCGCATAACGACGCTCACCAAATGGCTGCATATCGCTAACACCATCAATTCTCTTTATGCTATCGACTACGTATAAATCTGCATAGTTACTCACAAAGTTGTCATCATAAAGACCTTCTTCTTCACTGAAGATGGACATTCCCACAACAACACTACTCGACTGCTTAAATACATTAACACCAGTTCTTTGTACAGCCTGCGGTAACTGAGCTTCAGCAATAGATACCCGATTCAAAACATCAACAGCGGCAATATCAAGGTCATAACCCTGCTCAAAAGTAACCGTAATACTGCTAGAACCATCATCGCTGCTAGTAGAACTGATGTATCTCATACCCTTGATACCATTAATCTGTCTTTCCAAAACAGTAGTAACGGTATCTTCAACAACTTCAGCACTAGCACCAATATAGTTAGCAGAAACAACTACCTGCACCGGACTAACATCGGGATACTGTTCAACAGCCAAAGTCGGAATACTAACCGCTCCCACCAACAAAATGATGATAGAGCAAACAATTGTTAAAACTGGTCTGCGGATAAAGTTTTCTACAAACATTTTTTAAAGTTAGGAGTTAGGAGTTAGGAGTTGGGGAGAGCGGGAAGATGGGGTAGAGGGGGGAGAGGGGGAAGAGGGGGAAGAGGGGGTAGATTAAATAAACTATTTGTAGTGGGAGCATCTTGCTCCCTGGTTATTTAATAAACAATACCTAATGCCCAATCCCCAATCCCCAATTCCCCATTCCCCATTTAATTTATTTCGCAATTCATTAATCTAGCTAGAAAATAATTTGTCATTTTGGAGCCGAAGGGGGAATTCCACCAGCGAGCGGGATGACTGCCGAGGGGAGCGTTTAAACTCCAATCGAGTTCGTCACATTTTTTCCAACGGTTGTTTTCACGCCATCCCAAGCGTTTTCCCCATTCCTGGATAATCTTGCTGTCTTGTTCGATGGTGGTTTCTAGGCTTCCCCCTACTTCCTGATAAATACGAGCTTGGATACTAAAACCAAAACGTCGATCGCTGTAGGTAAGCCACAAGTTATCGATTACCTGTAATTGAACACAAGGGAAATGCTGTACTTCAGCAGGACGAAAATCTTCTAAATCAGTATGTCCGGCAATATCAGCTATTAAACGTATGGTTTCTGTATCAGCATCTTCCCATTTTTTAGCAGCAAGCATATCCCTTAATGGCTGGTAGCGTACTATGTCGCTGACTAATTGAAGGCTGTTTTCTATATTAGATATTTTGTCAGATGCATTTTGATTTTGATTTTGATTTTTTGTTTCTTGTGCAGGTGAGCGATTATTTTGATTGATTTGTTGCTGTAATTCCGCTACCTGAGCTTTTAATTCATCTAATTGCTTTTGTATTTCCAAAAGCTGGGGAGAATCTCTGTTAGTTAATTGTGGAAAGTCAGTCATATCAATTTTGGATTTTAGATTTTAGATTTTGGATTTGTAACTTACTGTTTCAGTTCAATTTATATCTCGCACAATTTTCAATAAAATCAATTTCTTATTTAAATACATTTTCAAAATACAAAAAAACATATTCAACTTTAAATATTTTATTAGTCCTATTCATAGGACTTTTGCTATTAGCTTGGGATTTGCAATCCCAAGTGGTTTTGAGAATGGTGCAAGATGTAATTTGAATTAGTTTAAATGAACTAATTAGTTGTTTAGATTTAGACTTATATTTATATTTTTTCATTATCAAAAATATAAATAATTCCCTAAAACCATTTATTTATATTTATTTGACTTCGTTTTAACCCACCTGGGGTTGCAAACCCCAGGCTAATAGCAGAAGTCCTATAAATAGGACTAAAAGTTTTGTAGTTAGGAGATTTACATTTTGTTTTTTGCATATCATAATTATTACTGCTAACTGTTCACTGTTCACTGCTAACTGCTCACTGTTCACTGTTCCGGTGCGATCGCCGCACCATCTGATAAATTCAAAATACCTGTGGTTGCGATTGTTTCCCCGGCTTTCAATCCTTCAATAACTCGATAACTATTACCTTGAATTTGTCCTAATTGAACTGGTCTTTGCTTAACAATTTGCTGCATTTCGCCAGATTCTGCATTTTTCTCGTTTTCGGCGACAAATACAAATGCTTGATTGCCAACTCTAGATATTGCAACTGTGGGAACTAGTACTGCTGGGGTTAAATCCCAAATCACCCTAGCTCTAACAAATTGGTCGGAACGCAATCTACCTTCGGGATTGTCAAAGATGGCTTTGGCTGTAATTGCTTGGGTTGTGGGATTTGCTTCTGGTGAAATAAAGCTGATTCTTCCTGTAACTAATGGTTTGCGTGCCTGTTTGTCAACTCTCAACTGCACTGGAAGTCCGATTCTAAGTTGAGTTGCTTTTTCTGCTGGTACCGAAAATCGTACTTCTAAGGCTCTATTTGATGTCAAAGTGGTTAATGCATCTCCGGTATTTACATAGTCTCCAACTTTGAGGGTAATATCTCCTACTATTCCAGCTACGGGAGCTAAAACTCTGGTATCTTCTAAATCCTCGCTTTCTACCTTTGCTTGAGCCTGGGCTTGACTTAGTGCAGCGTTTTCTCGATCTAAATTGGCTCTTGCTGCTTCTATCTCTTGTTGAGTTGCGATAACGGTAGCTTGAGCGGCATTCAAATCTTTTTGTGCTGAATTCCGAGCGGCGATTGCGGTATCTAAGTTACGCTTCTGTACGTCTAAGGCTTGTCGCGCTTGTGCCCCTTGATTTACTAAGGTTTGCGTGCGCTTGAATTCTGCTTGCTGTAAGGTAACTTCGGCATTTTGACGCTCAACTCCAGCAGCAGCAGATTCTCTTCTTTCTTGGGATTCCCTCAAACGAGCTTGGGATGTTTTTAATGCTGCTTCGGCATTAGCGCGAGCCGCTCTTTGCACATTAATATTTGCTGTGGCTGCATTTAACTGCGCTCTAGAACGGTCGAGACGCAGTTGCATTATCGGCGTACCCGCTCTCACTTGCTGCCCCGAACGTGCCAAAATTTGCTCTATTCGTCCGGGTATTTCCGGTCTGAGGGTAACTTTTTGTTCTGCTGTTAAATTCCCTACATAATCAGAACTATCCTCAAATTGCCCTGTTTCTATCTGTTGGAGGGTGACATTAACAGCTTGAGGTGCTGGTGGTGCGGAATCGGAATCATTGCGTAGAAAAAAGTACCAAATTAATCCACCACCTGTTAATAGTGCTAGAAGAATTAATAACCATAACCATTTTCTTTTCTTTTGCGGTTTTTCTGATTCTAACGGTTGAGAATCATCAACAACTGAGCCTGGAGTTTGGGAGGAGGAAGTCATTGGTATTAGGTAATAGGGAATGGGTAATGGCTAAGAGGGAAGAGATAACAATTAATTAAATTTAGAAATTGGTACGCAATCTGTCTCGGAGTTTTCTTCGGATTCCTCTACTTTTGGAGAACTTGTAAATACGAATCTGAGCATAATCGGTGCAATTAAAGTTGTGACAATCACCATAATAATTATTGCTGCATCTAAAGAATTTGATAAAGCTCCTGTTGTCGCACCTAAGCCAGCAAATACTAATCCAACCTCACCTCTGGGAATCATTCCGGTACCAATTGCCAGTCTATTTATCGGTTTATCTGTAAATACTGCAAAGCCTGCGATGATTTTACCAAGTATTGCAATGACAATTAAACAAGCTGCAATTATCAAGCCTTTTTGATTGGCTGCAACTGTAGGATTTAAAACGCTTAAGTCAACTTTTGCGCCAATTGTGACAAAAAATATCGTTGTGTAAACAAATATAAACGGCTCAAATAAACTCTGCAATTTTTCTTGAAATTCTGTTTCTCCTAAAACTAAACCTGCTGCAAATGCTCCTAAAATTGCCTCTAAACCGACAGCGGTTGCTAGTAAAGCGCAGGAATTTAGAAATATAACTGCTAAGAGCATCAAAGCCGCAGGATTCTTAATTTTATTGATTGCAGCTACGAAAATAGAACCGAAAAACTGATTGAGAAAAACTGCACCGAGAACAAATAAAGTAGCGCTAGTAAGTAAATAGATGATGTTGCCAATTTCAACTTCCCCGGTTTGTACTAAACTCAGCACGACTGCTAATATTACAATTCCGAGAATGTCGTCTAAAATTGCCGCTCCGAGAATTATTTGTCCTTCATCAGAGTTCAGACTACCAATATCTTGCAATACTTTGGCTGTAATACCGATACTTGTCGCAGTCAGAGCCGCACCAGCAAATAAAGCGGGTATAGTTGCAATCCCAAAAAATTTAATCAGTACAAAAGTTCCCAAAACAAAAGGAACTGCTACCCCAGTGAATGCCACAGTTGCAGCTTGAGTACCCACCCGAATCAATTCTTTGAGATCCGATTCTAATCCGGTGGTAAACAACAGGGTTAAAAGTCCGATATTGGCGCTTGCTTCCAGAAAATCCCTCATCTGGAATTTGTAAGCTTGTTCAACAACTTCGGCAGAAGCACCCGTTACTAATTCCAAACCTCGAAGCAAAATACCGTTAGCTTCTATTCCTTCAGGGGAGAAGATTAAAAATCCTAATATTGAACCTCCGAGCAACATCCCCGCAACCAAATCTCCTAAGACAGTAGGTAGTTTAAGACGGGTACAAATTTCTCCTAAAACAAGGCTAAAAATAAAAATAATTCCAGCAGTACCGACTAAAGCGGCAATAGCGGCTTTTTCTTCTCCTCCAGAGCCACTAGCTTCTGCTAACAAGCAATTATGTACAGGGTACAACAGGGAGGTAATCGGTAAATCTAATAGCTCCAAACTGTTTGTAGTTATTGCATTAAGCATTTAAAGAAGACCTTTAATTTAATAAATAAGATCGAACATCAGAGAATGTTGGTAAAGCTTAAATTATTACTTTGACTTAATCATCAATTACGAAAGTTTATTCTATAATCTCATTTTTTACGATTAATGCTCATCATCAAGCTTTAAATAGAGCAAGTATTATTTTTACTTATCTTTAGTATTTAAAATAATCTTTTTACAGCTATTTTTTACAGCTATTTAATTACTTGAAGATTATAACCTCAACTATAGCATTCATATCTTTTTAACCTCCTACTAATATCAAGGCTAATTGTATGTACAGATTATACGAACTAATAATTTGTAAATATACCAGCTTTTGGTATTTTGTAACAGAAATTTGCTATTTCTGAAAACATTTCTTTATGATTGCGTAATTTTCAGCAAGATTTTCACAAAATAGCAATATCTTGATATACTTTTTTATCCGATTAGTTTTGATACAGTAATTCTCAGTATTTAAAAAGCAAATTTTCAAATAATCACTCTATAATCTAAACAAATAAAAAATTAGTAATTTTACACTTATTATGGTTTAAATATCTCGTGCAGCTTCAAGTAACTGAGTACGCAACCACCGATGGGATAAACTATTTGTATTGCGTTGATGCCATACCATCGAAACCGTAAATCCTTTTATTTCAATCGGTGGCTGTAATAGTTTTAAACCTAATGTTTTAGCGCAATTTTGAGCAATACGGTTAGGAAGCAAGGTAACGCAATCTGAATTAGCAATTAGAAAGGGGATCGGCATAAAATGAGGAGTTGACCAAATTACTCGTCGTTGAAGCTGAAGTTGAGCTAAAATTTTATCCCCAGAGCCTTGAAAATCATCTCGCATTGATACTAGCAAGTGCGATAGCGAAGCGCTGCTGCAAGCAGAAACGCCCTACATAATCTTCCACAGATAATTCTGTCAGAGGACAATCACTTTTGACTACACAGACAAATTCTTCCTCGTACAAATCCTCGCGAAGATGCCAGCGTTTCACAGGTAATTCAGCATCAACAACCAAATCAATTTGGTTATTATCTAAAGCATCCATTGCTTGTTCTTTGTTCAAATTACAAATACGAATGCGGATATTTGGTGCATGATTGATTAGCTGTTGCAGCAAGCTGACTCCTAAAGTGGTTTCAATATAGTCGCTAGCAGCAATTTTAAAATCTTCGCGAGCGGTAGCTGGCTCGAAACTTTCTTTGTCTAATAAAGTTGACTGAATTTCCGCCAAAATTTGATGTACCCGGAAGCTGATTTCCCTAGCTAATGGAGTTACTTCCATATCTCGCGAGGTTCTAATCAAGATTTCATCATCCAAAACAGTCCGCAGTCTTTTTAAAGCATGGCTCATGGAAGACTGACTCATATTAAGCTTTTCGGCAGCTTTGGTAACGCTGGCTTCTTCAATCAAAACATCGAGGGCAATCAGTAGATTGAGATCGAGTTTTCGCAAGTTTGTGTAATCGATATTCACAGAGGAAGATGTTGTCATCGATGTCGTCGATATCTATTATCTATGATATTTGTTTGACTAATACGACCAATTTCATTAGTCTACAGATATAAGTTTAAAGTCGCAATTTAATTGAAAAAAAGATTTGTGTCGCTTTATTTATCGACTCATTGATGCATAGTACTTATTTATTGATTAAAGGATGGAAATTCTTTAGCTGTAAAAAATTTATTTGCTTACATCTCGTACCTTTTTACAAACCCAGTTTTTTTCGTTAAAACAAGATTTTTACGTTGGTAAACCAGTAAAAATTAGGTTTTTTTGGGCTATTTTAGAATCGCACAATAAGTTATTTGTTAAATATTGCTATCTCATAGGAAATCACTGAAGATTTACATCTTACTTGCTTGAATAATTCAGTTAATTATTAAAGGTGTCATAGGTAAAATTATGAAAATCGGCATTATTGGATCGGGAAATATTGGTGGGAATTTAGGTAAACATTGGGCTACATCTGGACATGAGGTGATGTTTAGTTCTCGAAATCCCGAAAAACTAAAATCAATGGCAGATGAGGTAGGTGCAAAAACTGGAACTCCTCAAGAAGCTGCTGATTTTGGCGAAGTTATTTTACTGGCAATTCCCTTTGGTAAAGTTCCTCAATTAGCTCAACAAATCGGCAGTTTAGACAATAAAATTCTCGTCGATGCAGGTAATCCATATCCTCAAAGAGACGGTGATGTTGCACAGAAAGTGATTGATGATGATTCTCAAACCGCAACGGGTTATGTTGCCAGTCAATTTCCCAAAGCAAAAACCGTCAAAGCATTTAATTCTGTTTTTTATAAAGTCTTTGCCGAAAAAGCTTTTTTAGAAGGTGATGAAAGAATTGCCGTACAAATTTGTAGCGATGATGAGCAAGCAAAGGAAACGGTAAAGCAGCTTATAAAAGATATTGGTTTTGCTCCTCAAGATTTAGGTGGATTAAACAAAGGCGTTCTTTTTGAACCCGATGCTCCTCTCTATAATCAAAATCTCAAAATTGGTGAAGCGGAGAAACTTTTGAGTGAAATTCAAAAATAGGGAGTGGGGAGTAAGTAGGGAGTAAGTAGGGAGTAGGGAGTAGGGAGTAGGGAGTAGGGAGTAGGGAGTAGGGAGTAGGGAGTAGGAAGTAGGAAGTAGGGAGTAGGGAGTAGGGAGTAGGGAGTAGGGAGTAGGGAGTAGGGAGTAGGGAGTAGGGAGTAGGGAGTAGGGAGTAGGGAGTAGGGAGTAAGTATGGAGTAGGGAGTAGGGAGTAAGTATGGAGTAGGGAGTAGGGAGTAGGGAGTAGGGAGTAGGAAGTAGGGAGTAGGGAGTAGGGAGTAGGAAGTAGGGAGTAGGGAGTAGGGAGTAGGGAGTAGGGAGTAAGTAGGGAGTAAGTATGGAGTAGGGAGTAGGGAGTAGGGAATAGAGATTAAAAGCTGATCTAATCGATCGATCCTACCTAAAGGATATTAAAAGATATTACAATTGATGCGATAATATTGATTCTGGATCAATCTCAGCTTTTATCTCAATGTCCCAAATCATCTGGATAGCCAGACACGCTAATCGTCTTGACTTTGTAAACCCCGACTGGTTTTTAACAGCCGAAAGACGTTACGATCCACCGCTATCAGATGATGGTATGGTACAGGCACAGCAATTAGCGAATCGTCTGAAGACAGAAAAAATTGATCGTATTTTTGCTTCTCCATTTTTACGTACCGTACAAACAGCAAGTGCGATCGCCGAAGTTCTAGATTTACCGATAAAATTGGAAACGGGATTGAGTGAATGGTTGAATCCTGAGTGGATGACTGAAGAGCCAGAAAGAGCTTCAATAAAAGAATTAAAAGAGTTATATCCTTATATTGACGTTAGCTATACGCCACAAATAGCAGTCAAATATCCCGAAACTCGCCAACAAATGCGCCGACGCTCCGCACAAACTGCCAGATGTTTGGCAACAGAATATTCTCCAGACAATATTTTATTAGTCGCTCATGGTGCATCGGTACTAGGTGCGGCTATGGGATTTGTAGGGGATTTCGCCATAGGTAAAGTCATAGCTTCCCTCTGTAGCTTAGTAAAAATAGTCCGTCAAGAGCCAGAATGGTTTTTAGAACTCACGGGAGATACTTCTCATTTGACAGAAGTTGAAGAAGTGGTGAGGTTTAATTAATTATTAGGGATGGGGCATTGGGGATTGGGAATGACTTTTGAAAGGGTTCCCAATCTTCTTGTTTGCAAGTAAAAAATTAATTTTTAATTGTAGTGCGAGCATCTTGCTCGCTGATTGTGATATATGCTCGCTGATTGTGATATATGCTCGCTAATTATGATATATCTTGCTCGCTGGTTAGGAGATAAAAAATTAATTTTTAATTGTAGTGGGAGCGTCTCGCTCCCTTAAGATATATAGCGAGCGAGACGCTCGCACTACGAAATTAGAACCAGCTTATACTTACTGCAACTAACAACTAACCACTAACCACTAACCACTAACAACTAACAATGACATTACTATTAGCAGGAGATATCGGCGGTACGAAAACTATTTTGCGCTTGGTGGAAGCGTCGGAAAAGCCTGTATTGCGTACTTTGCATGAAGAACGTTATTCCAGTAAAGATTTTCCCGATTTAGTACCGATAGTACAGCAGTTTCTAGCAGCCGCAAATGCAGGGACACCTCAAAAGGCTTGTTTTGCGATAGCTGGCCCTGTAGTCAACAATACTGCCAAATTGACCAATTTAGCTTGGTTTCTCGATAGTTCGCGTTTGGAAGAACAATTGGGTATTGCTCACGTTACTTTAATCAACGATTTCGCGGCGGTTGGTTATGGTATTTTAGGTTTGAAAAAGGAAGATGTACTAACTTTGCAAGAAGGGAAACTAAACCCCGAAGCACCTATTGGTATTCTTGGTGCGGGTACTGGTTTGGGACAGGGATTTTTAATTAAAGCCGGAGATATGTATCAGATATTTCCTTCAGAAGGGGGACATTCTGACTTTGCACCGCGTAAAGAATTGGAATTTCAACTGTTGAAATATCTGCTGGATAAACACGATATCCAACGGGTATCGGTAGAAAGAGTAGTTTCCGGTATGGGAATTGTATCAATTTACGAATTTTTGCGAGATCGAAAATTTGCAGTAGAATCGCCAGAAATTGCTCAAGTGGTAATGACTTGGGAAAGAGAAGCAGGAAAAGAAAAAAGCGTCGATCCAGGTGCAGCAATTGGTACGGCTGCTGTGGCAAAGAGCGATCGCCTTTCCGAACAAACTATGCAGTTATTCGTAGAAATATACGGAGCCGAAGCCGGAAACTTAGCGTTAAAACTATTACCCTACGGTGGTTTATACGTCGCTGGTGGAATCGCAGCCAAAATACTTCCTTTGATGCAAGAGGGTAGTTTTATGCTGAACTTCAGTAGTAAGGGTAGAATGCGAAGCATTTTGGAAAACATACCCGTACATATAATTCTTAATTCGCAAGTTGGTTTAATAGGTGCTGCTATTAGTGCTTCTAGGTTATAACGGGAGCGAACTAGATAAGTAATATCAGCATCTTCTTAAGCAACAACTATGACAAAAAAAGCTTTCTTACCCCTAATCGCCGCCGGTTTGGTATTCAGCAGCTTTGCAGCAGTCGAAGTTAACCAACAGCAAACAGCTACAGCGCAAGCAGCCAAGAAATCACAATGGAAAGTCTTTAATTCCCCTGATGGCAGTTTCAAGGTATTAATGCCGGGAATGCCTAAATCCATGAGTGAAACTAAAAAGACATTTATGGGGGAAATTAACTTAAACATATTTCTTGCCAAACCTCCCAAACAGCAAGTAGCATACGTCGTCGCTTACAATGACTTTCCTCATAGTTACGGTAAACTGGCAGATCCTCAAGTAGTGCTGAATAATGCGCGGGATATGGCACTAAAAACCACGAAATCCAGATTAGTCAGTCAAAAAAACATTCGTAGCTACAACAATCAGCCAGGGCAAGAAATCGAGTACGTCAACTCAGCCGGAAAAATTACCAGAAACCGGATGTTTTTCGCTGAAGGGCGTTTGTATCAAGCAATGGTAATCACCACCAGAGAACAAGAAAAATATCTTGGTAAAAGCATTCGAGGATATTTGAATTCTTTTCAAGTGGTTTTGAGAAGGTAATTAAATAGGTAATGGGTAATTGGTAGTTGGTAATTGGTAATTGGTAATTGGTAATTGGTAATTGGTAATTGGGGATTGGGGATTGGGCATGGGTATTAAAAATAATCAGGGAGCAAGATGCTCCCACTACACAATGTTTGATCGCTCCTCCTCCTCTACCCCTTCTACCCCCTCTACCCCCTCTACCTCCTCTACCCCCTCTACCCCCTCTACCCCCTCTACCCTCTCTCCCTTACCACTTGCAAAGTACACAAACTCGCATCCGCACAATTACTGATAAACCCTCCCATCGCTTTTACATTTAATAAATGTTCCACAACTGCGGAAGTTATGATTTCTCCGGGGATTAACAAAGGAATTCCAGGTGGATAGGGACAAACGGTTTCAGCACTGATACGATTAATTGCTTGTTTGATGGGTATGGTTTCTGTTGAACTAAAAAATGCTTGACGAGGAGATAGTTGTAAAGTATTTAATTCAGGAAAATTATTCCATAATAACCTCTTCTTATTTTTGAGAAGGGGTTTTCTATATTCTTTCGCTAGAGTTTTGAAGGCTTTTATTAATTGTGCTATATCTTCTGCGGTGTTTCCTAAGCTAATTATAAATGCGACAGTTTTCAATGAGGCGAATTCGGGGGTTACGTTGAATTTCTCATCTAATATTTCTTCTGCTTCAAACCCGGTTATTCCTAATTCAGAAATTGTTACGGTTAAGCGGGTTTTGTCTAAAGAGGGGGAAGAGGGGGTAGATGGGGGAGAGGGGGAAGAGGGGGTGGAGGGGGTAGAGGGGGGGAAAGATAAAGTTGATAATCCTGGAATTTTGTCAATACGGTTTTTGGCTTCTTCTGATAGTTGTAAGGTTTGGGTGAGTAATTCTTTGGCTTGGAGTGCTATTTGTTGCCGTGCTGCGTCTAAGGAAGCTAGTAGTATATAGCTGGGACTTGTTGACTGAGTGAGTTGTAGGGCTTTGTTGACGAGGTTAATATTTATCCTTTCACCTTGTACGTGGAGCATCGATGCTTGAGTCATGGCTCCGAGGGTTTTGTGAATTGACTGTACGGTTAAATCGGCTCCTGCACTTAATGCTGAGATGGGGAATTCGGGATGGAAGGCAAAATGTGCGCCGTGGGCTTCGTCTACTAATAAGGGAATATTGTATTCGTGGGTGAGTTTGGCGATCGCCTTAATATCTCCGCATACTCCGTAATATGTGGGATAAACCATCATCACGGCTTTTGCATCGGGATGTTTTTCTAATGCTTTTTCTAAACTTTCAACGGTGATGCTATGGGCAATTTCTAAATTTGCATCGTATTCTGGGTTGATAAAAATTGGTATTGCACCGCAAAGAATTAAGCCTGAAATTACCGAAGAATGAATGTTACGGGGAAGGATGATTTTATCGCCGTCGTTGCAGGTTGCCAGAATTGCCGCTTCTATTCCGCAGGTGGAGCCATTAACTAAAAACCAAGTTTGCGAACTACCAAATGCTTCAGCGGCGAGTTGTTGGGCTTGTTGAATAACGCCTTCGGGTGCGAAAAGACAATCTAGTTGGGTTAATTCGGTTAAATCGGCGGTAAATACAGCTTTACCGAAATATTCTAGAAGTTTTGGTGAAATTCCTTTTCCTTGCTTGTGTCCCGGTGTATAAAAAGGTGCATGGGGACGATTGGCGTTGGATATTATTGCATCGAGTAAAGGAGTTTGGTTTTGATTCATTTTAAATCAGGGAACAATGTAAAGACTATTATTTTACGTCTCCAATATTTTAGTTAGTAACGAAAAAACTATATATTATTTATAGATATTTAAGGTGCATCATAACTAAATAATGATTCCGGATTTTGATAATAATGGTAATTTACCTCCCGGTATTTATTTCTGCAATTGGAATGAGTTTGAAGAGAGATTTGGGTACAATATTCGTCGTCAAACATTAATACGTGGAATTGAGGAAGTCTTAACTCAACTTAAAAATGCTGGCTGTCGGACTGCGTATTTAAATGGAAGTTTCGTTACAATAAAAACAAAGCCGAAAGATTTTGATTTGTGTTGGGATGGTAATGGTGTTGTTAACATAGATTATTTAAGAAAAAATGCTCCACTAATCTTGAATTTGTACAATAGTAATGCTCAAAAAGCTAGATACGGGGGTGAAATTTATCCATCAGACCAACCTGTAAACGAATCTACAACTTCATTTGAGTTTTTTCAACAAGACAGAGAAGAAAACCGCAAAGGTATCATTGCTATAAATCTATTAGAGTGGGATTTATGATTAAAAACGAGCATCAATATCGAACAACTAAATCTTGGGTAGAAAAGTTTCAACAATCAATAATTAGTTTGTATCGTAATCAAGAAAAAAAACAAAAAGACCTAGATGGTTGGAAATTGATTCTTGATTCTTACTTTTCTCAGATCCAAAATTTATTAGATGAAATTTCGGAATATGAATATTTAATAAATCACAATTATAAAAAGCCTTTAATCTTATCAAATAGTGATGTACGTTTAGATGATATAGGTAGAATTTTAATCAAAGTAAGGATTGCAAAAAAGATTACAGAGAAAGAGCTAGCGATACTGACTAAATTGACTGAAGAACAGATAAAAGAATGCGAACAAAAAGATTATCAAAATGCTAGTTTTGATACGGTGATAGAAATTGCTGAAGCTTTGGGTGTAAAGTTGCAGCATTGCGTTGTGGTAGCAGAAACAAACGATTTGGTAAATGAGGAATTAATCAAAATAAGACAAGCACAACATACCGATCGTGTAAGTCAGGTTAAAGGTTAAAGGTAGAATAACTCTTAACTCTTCACTCCTCACTTCTAATTTCTTTGGTTCATACTAACCTTTATTTTCTTCTGAAAAATTTACTGTTAATGAAAAACCGAGTGTATTTAATAGCGCTACCAACTGATAAATTTCCGCACCACCGCTCAAAACCAATATTTGCTTAAGCCTTTCCCAATTAAGTTGTGCTGCTTCGGAAAGATTGTTCATCCTTAATCGTGCGTCAATCACATCATTAAGTGCTGATGATAGCAATTGAGGCTCAGGGTTTTCTACTTCTAATATTGCTTCAATATAAGCAGCAGCTTCTTCACTATCTTTGAGAGATTCTACTAAATAATTTTGGTAACTATCACTGGTTGCCATTTTTACTTTCTTCATAGTCTACCTAATACTCTCTTGCTCTAAGAATATCTTTGCCCTATTAGTGAATATACTGATATATTTATGTATAAGGTTTTAATTCTAAGTAAGTTTTATGCGAATAACAAATATTTTGATGCTAGGCTCTTTAATTGCAATTGCTTTACCTAGTGTTTCCGCACGGGCAATTGAATTGGATGGTTCTTTTGACTGGAACGCTAAAGGTATAGAATTTTTAGATAATGGCGAAAGAAATCCATTAGTTGAAGGTAATACGTTTTCCGGTTCGGCAATATTTAACTTTGAAAAAGAACCTTTCAAAATAGGTGATGTTACTTTCACAATCGAGGAATTTAATAATCAAACAGTTCCTCCAATTTTAGAAGAATTTGATGTTACAAGTGCGAACTTTGCAGAAGACGGAGACTTAGTAAGTTTTGTTTTTAGTAGAGACAGCGATACGTCTAACGGAATAGTTGATTTTAGCAACCCTACAGATAGTAGTAAGTCGTTTTTCGTAAATAATGATGGAAGAGATTCTTTAAAGCCAAGTAATCTTCAAGTTACTTACAAAAGCAAAACTATCCCCGAACCTTCTACCATTTTTGGCTTAACGACAGCTTTAGTCGGAGCAATATTCACAAGAAAAAAACTGATTAACTCTTAAATCTCGTCCTCCTAACTTTCTCCTCAAATCGATATAGTCTGTTAGGAGGATGTTTAAAGTAGTAATTATTATTTAAGTTGGAACAGAATAATTTATCAACGAATTATCAATGATTTCTCCCCAACTAATTGCCATACCAGGGCCAAATCCGACACCAGCACCCGCACCACCTCCGATGCCCGAGCCTACACCAACGCCAACACCGAATCCTACTCCTCAACCTGTTCCTTCTCCGCAACCCCAACCGATGCCCAAACCGATTTGAAACAATTTGCTCTTAGCTTTAAGATATGCTGTGATTACAAATCCAAAATCTCGTACACTTGCTACAACGGAGGGAACCTCCGCAACGCAGTGTACTTAAAATCTAAAATCCAAAATGCTAAGAGCCGGGATTGTCGGACTTCCTAATGTAGGAAAATCAACTTTATTTAATGCTGTGGTGGCGAATGCTAAGGCTGAAGCTGCTAATTTTCCTTTTTGCACCATTGAGCCGAATGTCGGCATTGTTTCGGTACCTGACGATCGCCTGCAAGTTTTAGCGAAGATTTCTTCTGCAAAGCAAATTGTCCCCGCTCGTGTGGAATTTGTGGATATTGCTGGTTTGGTGAAGGGTGCAAGTAAAGGTGAGGGATTGGGAAACCAGTTTTTATCGAATATTCGGGAAACTGATGCGATCGTTCATGTGGTACGTTGTTTTGAAGATGATGACGTAATTCACGTTTCTGGCTCGGTGGGGCCAGCAAGAGATATTGAAGTGATTAATTTGGAGCTTGTTTTAGCGGATTTATCGCAAGTTGAGCGTCGCATGGATCGTACTCGCAAGCAAGCAAGAGCTAATAAAGATGCTCAGTACGAAATGACGGTATTAGAAAAAGTTGCAGCAGACTTAAACGAAGGTAAATCTGTTCGTCAGATGAAGTTAAGCGAAGAAGAAGCAGAATTAATTAAACCTTTGACATTGTTGAGTGCAAAAAAGATTATTTATGCTGCCAATGTTTCCGAAGATGACTTATCTACTGGGAATAAATATGTAGAGCAAGTGCGAGAAATTGCAGCGCAAGAAGATGCTCAGGTAGTGATAGTTTCCGCACAGGTAGAAGCGGAATTAGTGGAATTATCTGATGAAGAAAGAAAGGATTTTCTTGAAGCTTTGGGTGTAGAAGAAGGTGGTTTAAAATCTTTGATTCGCGCTACTTATGACTTATTAGGTTTGCGGACATATTTCACATCAGGAGAAAAAGAAACACGAGCTTGGACAATTAAAGCTGGAATGTCAGCACCGCAAGCAGCAGGAGTAATTCATAGCGACTTTGAAAAAGGATTTATTCGTGCAGAAACAGTTAGTTATGATGATTTAGTTTCTTGTGGTTCGTTAAGTTCAGCAAAAGAAAAAGGCTTAGTTCGCGCTGAAGGGAAAGCTTATGTTGTAAAAGAAGGCGATGTGATGTTATTCCTAACTAATTAATATGAGTTTGTAGTAAGCGATTAATCGCTTTTGATAAGGAATAAATTCCTTACTACGAACTTAATTCTTTTTGTAGGGTGTGTGACGCTGCGACAAATTTTGTTAGTAATTACAAGTTTGAAAATAGCGTCACGCACCATCTTCTATTTATTCACCAACCTTGTATTCATCAATTAGTATAAATACGGAGCATTTTTGTTCGTAGTAAGCGATTTATCGCTTTCTTGCTCCTACCTCTCTATATTTTCTTCCTCAGCGCTCTGTGCGGTTTTTATCTCCGTAATCTTAAGAGCGTAAAAAGATAAGAATAAGGAATAAATTCCTTACTACAAACAAAATGTCTCAATTACAAATTACCAATTATTAAATGAAAACCTACGATATTATTGTTATCGGTGCTGGTATTGCGGGTGCTGCACTTAGCTATGAATTAGTTATAAAAGGCTTTTCGGTACTTTTAATTGAACAAAATACTACACCACAAAACGCGACTCGCTACAGTTATGGTGGCTTGGCTTTTTGGAGCGGTACAACTTCTTTAACTCGTCAATTGTGCGAGGAATCAAAAAAACTTTATCAAAGTCTGTCAGAAGAATTAAACACCGATATTCAATTTCGCGAGTTAGATTTATTATTAACTATTCCTCAAGAGAATAATCCAGAAGAAATTGCTGCTAATTACCAACGCTTTGCAACACCTCCGCAATTATTAAGCGTCAATCAAGCTTGTGAATTGGAACCTTTATTAAATAGAGATGTAATATCTGGAGCTTTAACAGTAAAACACGGGCATATTCATCCAGAAAAAACAGCGCAAGCTTATATCAAAGCTTTTTTGCTGACTGGAGGAAAGATGCTTATTGCCGAAGTTTTGGAAATAGAGCAAGAATTATTAGTTAAAACAAATAGCGATACATTTAGCTGCAAAAACGTTGTGGTTTGTGCTGGTGGATTTAGCCGAAAGTTGCTGCAAACATCGAGTATTCCCATCCAAGTATATTTTACTCATGCAGAAATTATAGAAACTCCACCCGTAGACTTGAAATTAAATACATTAATAATGCCAGCGAATTTAAAACGTTCTCAATTAGAAGCTGACACTAGTAAAAACGATAAATTATGGGATGAAACCAATAAACTCGGTTGGATTTTGGATCTAGGTGCAGTTCAATTTAAAGATAATAGTTTATGCTTGGGACAAATTAGTTTTGTCAACACGAATCCTGATGCCGATTTTGATGCTGAAAAAAGTGAAGCTGTATTACGAGAAAATATCGGTAAAATATTACCTGAATTAGAAAATATTCAAGGAACTTGTCATCATTGTTTAGTCACTTTTAGTAAAGATAATTTACCTTTGATTGGTACAGTTACTCAAAGCAATAATATTCATATTTTTTCGGGTTTTAGCAATCCTTTAGTATTTATTCCACCTTTAGCACGACGTTTCGCTAACTATTTAGCCGGGAATGAAGATGAAATTATTGCTGGATTGTCTCCGCAAAGGTTTGCTGGTTTGTAGTAAGGAATTTATTCCTTGGATTAAGAGGACTAAAGTCCTTACTACTAACTTTTGTTCAGATCAAATCCCTAATATTTCTCGCGACTTTTGCAACACAGCTTTGGGACGAAAAGGTTTAGTCATATATAAATCGGCACCTACTTTTAAACCTTTTTCTTTATCTTCTTCTTGCCCTTTGGCTGTCAACATGATTATATAAATATCTTGAATTTTTAATTCTTGTTTTACGGCTTTACATACATCTAAACCATTCATTTTCGGCATCATAATATCTAGAAAAACTAAGTCTGGCTTTTCCTCTTCGATAGTTTCTAATGCTTCTTTTCCATTTTCCGCAATCAGTAATTCAACACCTTCATCTTCTAACTTTTCTAAAACTTGTTCCATTAAAATGCGAATGTTTGCTTCGTCGTCTGCAATTAAAATTTTCTTATCCAAGTTCATAATCTCCTCTTATTTTAAGCTATTTGATAATGATTTGTAATATGTAGTTTTAGAAAATCTCAACCCGCCGTACTGCTCCCCTCTCCTTAGTAAGGAGAAAGGAAAAGGTGAGGTTAATTTTTTTCGCTGTCACCAAGCAATATAAAAAAGAAGTTTTCTAATCCTTTTTCAAAACGCAATGTCTTAACTAAATCGTGTTCTTGAGACAAAACTGAATCCACGATAATCATGTCGGGTTTAACAGAGATAGCTTTTTCGATACATTCTTCACCATTCGATGCTTCTACAACATTGTAACCTTGGGCTTTGAGTATTTCGGATAAAGTTAATAAAGTTGAAGCAGTTGTATCTACCACTAAAACTTTTTTAGCCGACGTTCCCTGAGATAGCAAAAAACCAATTTCTTTCATTAATTTATTGCTTTCAATAGGTTTAGTCATATATTTATCAACACCCAACTGATATCCTCTTTTTTTATCTTCAAATATAGATAGCATAATAATAGGAATATCCATTTTAGTCGGGTCATTTTTGATAATTGCAGCCGTATCAAATCCATTAATTTGAGGCATCATCACATCAAGAATAATTAAATCTGGTTTCTTCACTTTAATTTGATAAATTGCATCTAAACCATCTTTAGCCTCTTGAACTGCATAACCTTGATTTTGTAAAGACTGTCTGAGTAATTCACGAATATTTGCATCATCATCAACTACTAAAATTGTTTTTTGAGTATCGGAAGTAGGAATATTGTTAGTAGAGTGTTCTTGTAACTGTTTGACAAGACTATCTAAGTTGACAATTTGATTAAATTGGTTTACTTCACTAATTATTTGAATCGGGATAGAAAAAGAGAAAGTACTGCCTTTAGTTAATTCGCTTTCTACCCAAATTTTACCACCGTGATGTTCAATAATTTGTTTGCAAATTGGTAATCCTAATCCCGTACCTTGAGGTTTGTCAGTAAATATTTCTCCTACTTGTTTGAATTTCTCAAATACTTGCAGACAATCTTCTTGAGATATACCGCTACCTGTATCGGTAACGCTGATGATAATATTGCTATTGATTAATTTAGCACTACAGATAATAGAACCCTCATCAGTAAATTTAACAGCATTTGATATCAGATTAATTAATACTTGAATCAGACGATCTTCATCACCAATAATTTTCGGTAGTGCTGGTTCTATATTTTTAATTAGTTCTAAATTTTTAGCATCAAATATAGTAGATGTAGCAGCTAAGGAACGCTCAATTACTTTTTGAATGTTAATTTCTTCTTGCTTCCAATCAAACTTTCCTGCTTCCATTTTGGCAATATCTAATACGTCATTAATTAAGGTGGTAAGACGTTCTGCTTCGGAGATAATAATATTAATATTATCCTTGACTCTTCTAATGGTTTTTTTAGTTTTGCGATTGTCATCAGGTAACAAAGGAAAAACATCTTCTTCTAGTTTTTCTTGAATAATCGATGCAAATCCTAATACCGAAGTTAGAGGAGTTCTTAATTCATGAGAAACAGTTGAAATAAAATCTGTTTTCATCCGATCGACTTCTTTTTCCTGAGTAATATCTCGGAGAAGAATCACCGAACCCAAACAGCTACAATACGAACCGATACAATTAGCTTCTATAATAGCGGTAACAGATGCTTTCACAAATTGGTTATCGTTTGGCTGTATTTCTGTTGTCAAAACTGCTGTAGGATTTTCCTGAGTTTTGTTTACTAATTCAACTACTTCAGGAATAAATTCCTGACAATAAAGTCCTTCAATATCTACATCTCCCAAGCCGAACATCCTTGTAATAGCAGGATTATAGTTGATTATCTTACCATCGGTATCGCTTACCAATAAACCATCTGCAAGGTTATCAATAATTGCTCTCAAATGTGCTGTATTGGCTGTTTGTTCTTCTAAAAGTTGCTTTACTCGGTTAATCAGATGGTTAAAAGAAGATGCTAAACTACCAACTTCATCTTCTGTTGTGACGGGAACTTGTAAATCAAAATTTTCTGAATCAGTTACTTTTTTTGCAACATTGTTAAGTTCAAGAATTGGAAATGATATCGCGTTGCTTATTTTTCTAGCTAGTATAATCGCAATTATAATAGATATAAAAATACCGCTAAAAGTAATATTATTACGGAATATTATGGCTTGCCTGACATTTAGTTTAGCTTCTTTAGCTTCCTGATTAAATACTTTAACTATTTCTGTCAAATCATCGGAAATATTATCAAATTTAATCGCTAAGTCACTATTGGTAAATTCTAAAAGTTTAAGTTGGGCATCTGTAATCTTATCACTCGAATCTAAGTTGAGAAGACGAACTTCTTTTACTAGCTGGTTCAGCGATTGTAAATAATTTTCTGGTATTCCTTCATACGCTTTGACAAAATATTGTAATTTTAATATTTCTTCTTCCGAGTGCTTTTCTTCTTCCTGCATGATTAATTTAATTTGCAACCAACCTTTTTGAATTGTTTCTGAATGTTGAATAATATGAGAATACTCATCATCAAAATCTGCTGGCTGCTTACTTAAAGGAATTAACTGTTGTTGATGGGTTCGTACTTGTAAAACTCCTGTTTGCAAACGATATAAAGCATTAACTTCAGCTAAAGCCTGTTCCTTTTGCTGTAGCGCTTTTGCTTCTAAATAATTTCCAGTTGTTACTCCTAAGACAGTTCCAAAAACAGAAATTCCCAGAGCTACAGCATATCCAATCGCTATTTTTTGATTAACTTTCATGCTACCTAACCATTGATAGCTTGGTTTTTTTATAGATTTTGTAGTTAATAAACTATTTAAACTCATGTTTTAAGGTAGAAATACAGCAATGGTAAAATATAGTTTTCCCATTATTTTGCGATAAATAACAGAGAAACATAAAAGTTATTTTTTAATTTCCGAATCAACCTGCAATGTAACTTGAATTGGTTCAACTGGTATCTGAATCTTAAATTCCGTACCTTTATTTATTTCCGATACACATTTAATAGTTCCACCATGCTTTTCTACTACAATCTGATAGCTAATTGCCATTCCCAAACCCGTTCCTTTCCCAATTTCTTTAGTTGTAAAAAATGGGTCATATAGCTTCTTTTGAATATCTTCAGCTATTCCCGAACCGTTATCTATAATAGAAATGTTGACCCAATTATCTTTCACCATTTGAGTGCGAATTATAATCAAATCTCCCTTTTCTTGTAAAGCATCGATCGCATTACTAAGGATATTCATAAATACTTGATTTAATTGCCCTGCATAACAATTTACTAAAGGTAGAACGCCGTATTCTTTCACTATTTCAATGGATTTTCGTTCTTTATTAGCACTTAAACGATGTCTTAGAATCATTAAAGTCCCATCAATACCTTCATGAATATTAACCGCTTTAATTTCTGCTTTATCAAGATGCGAAAAAATGCCCAATGAACGCACAATATCTTTAATCCTGTTAACACCTACTTTCATAGAATTAAGTAAATCGAGAAAATCATCTTTCATGAAATCAAGATTAATATCTTCTATTTTTTCTTCAATCTCTGATATTGGTTGTGGATAATTTTCTTGATATAGGTTTATCAATTCAATTAAGTCTTGTGCATAATTAAAACCGTAACCGATATTGCCTTTGATAAAATTGACTGGATTATTGATTTCATGAGCAATCCCAGCTACCATTTGTCCCAAGCTAGACATTTTTTCACTGTGTATTAATTGAGCTTGAGCTTGCTGCAATTTATCTAAAGCTTGCTGTAGCTCCTTAGTTTGTTGCTGAGCGGATTTTGCAGCATTTAAACTTTGTTCGTACAGCAACGCTTTCTCAATGGCGATCGCCGCTTGGGTGGCAAAGATATTGAGGAGTTTTAACTCTTCGGTAGTATAGCTTACTTGGGTTTGGCTACCGACAGTAATAGCTGCAATTACTCGATCTTTATTTTTTAAAGGAACGCAAATTAAAGAAAGAATTGGTTTATCGTTATCGTAGCATTTTAAGCTTTCGCAAATATTGTTAACAATCTCTCCTTTGCCTCTGCTTATAATCTCACCTAAAATACCTTTACCTAAAGTTATCGGAAATTCAAAGCAGCCAAATTCACCAAAATTAGAAATAGATTTTAGTTGATTTGTTTGATCGTCTAATAATAGAAATACTCCAATATTACACTCAATTATTGTGCTAATTCTTTCTAAAACTAATTGAGCAATTTGATTTATATCCAAACTATTAGTTATTTGTGTCGATAATTCATCAAATAAATCTATTTCTTCATATCTTTCTAATAATTCGTTTGCTAAAGACTTTTTTTCAAATTCTTGCTTTATTAAAAAAGAAATTAGTTCAGCAATTGCCAATGCTTTAGAATCTCCAACTACCCATGCATAAGTAGTATCAGATAATTCAACCGGATACTTCTCGGTTAATCCTTCTGTAAAAGTACCAAACAGAACTTTGCCGTCGGTACTAACAAGGTACGATGGTGTTTCTATAGTGGCAAAAATATTTTTGACAAGATACTTGATATCTTTTTGAGTTAAAAGTTTCTGAAAATTAATAGGAATCATTCATTAACTGCCTTAACTGGGAACACAAGGGAAAATCACTCATTCGCTTTACCTATAACTTGCTTATCATCCGTCTTCATAATTAGAGATTATTGAAATTAGACTTAGATGTAAATTAAAGAACCTTGTATAAGCAAAGGAAATGCATACTACATAGAAGAAACCTAATATTTAGGTTTCCCAAAAACTTCACAAAATTACCATAAAGAGAAAAATTCGCCTTTTATATCTGAAAAAGCGAGAATCATGATTATTGAGGAGTAGGAAACAGTAAACAGGAGATATCTTAGTTTTTCTGACAATTTTGCAGCTTAGTGTTATAGCTAAATATCTAATAAATTTCCAGCAGGGCGGAAGGTTTCAAAAGCCATCCTACGACAGCCATCTCCCCCTTTACGGACGTTATTTAAGAAATTTTGTTTTCTAACAGCAAATATAAACTTTTTTTCTAGTTGATTAACTAAGGTACCATCCAACCACTCACCCTTATTGAAAGCCAAACCGATATCTTTATCAGAGAGATGTTGTTTTTGCTGACAAATTTCTGCAACATCTTTAATTAGAGATTCTAACTTAGCCTCCAAAATTGAGCAAATTTTATCAAACTCCTGTAAATGTTCTTCCGGTAACTCCTTCCGTATTGCTTCTAAATCATCACCCTCTTTCATCATTTCCCATATTGCCAACGGTGTGACTTGGGATGTTAAACGATGCAGACGACAATATTCTGCACCTTTAATTTTCAAACGATGTCCGTTAGCGAACTTAATTACCCATCCTTCGCTATTTCTATCTAGAGTTTTTGATGCTTCAACTAAATTAGCGATAGATTCAAACTTTTCTATTTCCGTAACTCGTATTTTAAGTTTATCAGCTAAAATTTCAATTTTGGAACGAGTATATTCACATCCATTTAAATCGTAAGCACTTAATAAAACCATTCCTTGAAAATCGTAAGGTACAACAACCCGATTTCCTAAATAAATAATTTCAAAAAGATAAGTATTGCCAATTTCTAATAAACCAGTATCTACATTTTCATCTAACCATTTTTGTCCCCAAATAGCTGCATCAGAATCAAACGAACCTCTCGTCGTAACTCGCCATCTTTCACCATCAAAAAACACTACACCCAAAGAACCATCGTACTTTTGATAAACTAAAATATCTCCAGATATGTCAGCATCCCAAACTTTTGCTTCACCAAAATTAAAAAACTTTGGAAAAGGTGTCGCAATTACAGCTTGCTTTTTGACATCAAGAACTAATCCCCTGCTAATCAACGTAAAAATATTCCAATTCGCTTTGTATTGTGCGTGAGTCGTATAGTTAAAAATTTCTAAATCGCCTTCAACAACACGAACTATATTTCTTGCTTTGACATTTACTAAAAGTCCTTGATAAAGTTCTTCAAAAGGAATTCCTCTTGCTGGATGTATACCCCAAGTTGTTTTGATTTGTTCAAAGGTTATTTCTGCCATAGATTTTTCATATAAAATAATGTAGTACTATTGTAGTATTAAATGGACGGGCAAGGATGCCCATCCCACAAGAATTTTTTACAAAATACCGCAAATAATGTAGAGACGTAGCATTGCTACGTCTCCCCGTATTTTGTTTTCTATAGAGAATTTAGAATAATTTTAGATATTAAAAAACCCGATTTATCCAAAAAACCGGGTTTCCAATCAACTTAAATTTTTACTAGCTATTGGTTGTTTCTACCATTCTTTTCCCTTTCCTTCTTCCTTAATTCTCGCCTTGGGAAAATGATTTACTTCGGTAGGAACTTCCGCATTCTTGATAGCTTGATTATCCATGAAACCCTGAATAATTTCAGGTACATCTAAACCAGTAGTTTGACGGAGTTGCTCGATAAAAGATGCCATCTTAGTTGCATTGTTGCCTTGACTGCCATCAATTATAGTTACCTTCTCCACTTCCAACTCTGGAATACTTGAAGCCATTGCCTTGAGTAACACATCAAATTTTTGCAGTAAGAAGATTTCCTTAGCATTACTACCAGCATTTTGCCAAGATTCGGCTAGCTTCTTAGTACCTTCAGCTTGAGCTTTACCGTCTTCAATGATACTTGCCGCATTACCCTTGGCACTGGCGATCGCTCTTTTGCATTCGGCTTCTGCGGGTGCAACGACATCAGCTATTAATTGCTGCTCCACCTGTTTGATGCGTTCGTTTTGTACTGCGACTTCGGCTTGAGTTTTCACAACATTAGCACCAACTTCGGCTTCCACTTCAGCCACCATTGCTACCCGTTTGGTGACAGCATCCCTAACTCTTCTTTGTGCTTCCGCCTTGGCAATTTGTAAATCTCTTTCAGTACGTTTTAAAGCCACTAGTTTTTCATTTTCAGAAGAGCAAATTTCCGATTTAGCATTAGCTTCGGCTTCAGCAATCCGGGAATCTCGTAAAAGATCGGCACGTTGTTTTCTTCCCATAGCTTGTAGATATTTCGTCTCGCTAGAAATCTGCTGAATTTGTAAACTATCTAAAATCAAACCCAATTTTTCTAAATCGTCTTCGGCTTCTTCTAACAAGTTTTTAGCAAAAGCAATTTTATCTTCATTAACTTCTTCCGGAGTTAAACTAGCTAAAACACCCCGGAGATTTCCTTCCAATGTTTCCTTCGCTAACTGTTTTATTTGCTGTTGACTTTTACCCAACAATCTTTCAATTGCATTATGAATAGTAGGTTCTTCACCAGCAACTTTGATATTCGCCACCCCTTGAACATTCAAAGGAATACCACCTTTAGAGTAAGCATTAAGAACCTCAAGGTCAATAATAATGTTACCCAAATCCATCCGAAAAGTACGTTCAAACAAAGGAGTTTGAATACTGCTTCCACCCTTCACCAAACGATATCCAACTTCCCTGCCATCAGAAGTTTTATGAGTACCGCCAGCAAAAATAAGTACTTCACTAGGCTGACAAATATGATAGAAATAGCGAATAATCCAATAGCCAGCAGTCGAACCGAAACCTAAAAGTCCTAAGAATAAACCGATAAGAGGTAACATAATTTTTTATGGTAATTGGTAATTGGTAATTGGTAATTGGGGATTGGGGATTGGGAATAGGGCATTGGGGATTGGGAATTGGTAATTGGGGATTGGGGATTGGGAATAGGGCATTGGGGATTGGGAATAGTTAGAAGTAGGAGTTAGGAGTGGGAGCATCTTGCTCCCTGTTCTCATTCTCCCCATCTCCCCCCTCTCCCCCTCTCCCCCCTCTACCCCCTCTCCCCCCTCTCCCCCCTCTACCCCCTCTCCCCTCTCTACCCCCTCTCCCCCATCTCCCCCCTCTCCCCCCTCACTCCTTCTTCCCCGAAAGCGTTCCTAACACATCAATTCCTAAAGTTTGATTGATGCTTTCTAGATACTGATTGAGGATTTCTGGATAAACTTTGACTAGACTTGCTAAAGATTTACCGTCACCGCTATCTACTACAGTGATTTTATTTAAATACAGCCGTTTGGGAATTTCTACGGCTTCGTTTAAGATGGTTTCTAACTGTTGAATCAAAAATAGTTCGGAAACATCAGTATCGGTTTCTTGCCAAACTTGGGCGAGCATTTCGTTAACTAAAGCAGCAGCTTTGGCATTTTCGGCAATTACAGATGCTTCTCCTTTTGCTTTCAATTCCTTGGCTTGCTGTAGCGCTTTTGCTGGCAATACTTGATCTGCTTCTAAACGCAGACGTTCAAATTCTGCACGCAGTTGTTGCAGTTTTTGCTCGAAGAAAGCCTGTTTTTCCTTGACTGTTGCGTTGGTAATTTCTTCTTCAGAGCGTGCTTGTTGTTCTAATTTGGCTTTGACTTCTCTGAGTTCGTTTTCTTTCTCTAAAATAGTAACGCGATTTTGGGTTTTAGCAACTTCTGATTCCTGCTGACATTGCGATTCGATGCTTTCGGCTTCTCTCAAAGCGTTGGATTCAGCAATTTCTGCATCTCTAACAATTGCCGCAATCTGCTTTCTGCCAATCGAACTTAAATAATCAACATCATCGGAAACACTTTGAATTTTTAAAGTATCGATTTGCAAACCCAACTTCATTAAATCGCGACTGACATCAGAAGTAATACTTTGGGCAAATTGCAGTCTATCTTCGTTAACTTGCTCTGGGGTTAAAGTTGCAACAACACCACGTAAATTACCCTCAAGGGTTTCCCTCGCTACCCGCAAAATCTCGTTTCTATCGCTTTTCAAAAATCTCTCAATCGCATTACCAATAATATTCGGATTGTTGGAAAGTTTGACATTGGCGATCGCCTGAATATTTAATGGCGTACCTCCCTTAGAATAAGCATTTTTAACTTCCACTGGAACTGGCATAGTAGTTACATCCATGCGTCGAACTTTCTCAACAATGGGAATGCGAATTGCTCTCCCTCCAGCAAGTACGCGATATCCAACCTCTTGCCCATCCTTCGTCTTCCGCTTACGTCCAGAAATAACCAGTACTTCATTCGGTTTGCAAATACACAGGCATGATTGCAGAAACCAGGCTACCACAACGATACTGAATATTCCTGTAGCAATTAGTAAACTAGTGCCAAAAAGTCCACCCAGATTACTTTGCTGAACTTCTACCGGACGGTTTGATTCAACTTGCGCTATTTGTAAGCTTTTAACATCTTGTTTTAAGACTGATTTAAACATTTGTCTAAGTTAGTTTTTAGTGATTAATTGATAATTGATAATTGATAATTGCTCATTGATAATTGTTCATTGATTCCTCACCAATTACCCATAATTGATTCTTCTTTACTTGCACGATAAAAACCTTATCTCCTGGCTGAAAACTTTTAGAGTCATCAGTACAAGCTATAAAATCAACTGTCAAGCCTTGTCCCGGTATATTTACTCGAATCTTTCCTTTACAAGTACTATCAAACGGAACTTCTACCGTGCCATAAAGACCAACTAAATTATTAGTAGAACGCATACTATCTACCTTTTGTCGGCGACGCTGGATGATAATTAGCAAAACGATAACAGCACCGCAACATATACCAATAGCAATTGCAATTAGAGCAACTACAAATAAGTTCATCATTGTTTGTTTGTATCCAACTTTAAAGTCAACGTCAATATTTGCAGTTTAACTGTTATCTTAAATCTGCTTACCGTTGAATATCATCCATTTTTACGGTAATTTCACGGTTTAACCGATCTGAAACTATGCGTAACCGCTAATACCCGAAGGCTACAATTTTATATCTGGAGTTTTCGGGGAAAAACGGAAATGTTTACAAAACTTAATAGAAGACGTTAGGAACCCAACGAGATGTTCGCGCAGCGAGCGCGTGCGGCTCATCATTCTTAAAACCACCGGGGGCTGCGAACCCGCGTCTTATAGCGAAACTCCTATAAATAGGGCTTGCTGAAAGTTGAAAATGGTGCGGAATATCAGTTGCAACGCACTTTATATACAGCCTACTCCCAACTACCAACTTCCTGCCCTATATCTAATGAACCATGACTTTTTTGTTCATCAAGAATATCAGCGGCTTCTTTTAAAAGTTCTTGTTGCTCCACTTGAATTTCTTCTAGTCTTGCGGAAATATATTTTAATCTTTGCTGCTTATTAGAAGAAATAATTTGATAAGTATTATTATGTAATTTTAATTCTGGATTCTTATTTATAGTTTTTGTATCTGTAAATTTATTAGTTGCGAAATTACTAAACTTCCCAAGCCATAGCCAACAATATTTAATTAAAGATCTTAGCAATTTTAAAGGTATTTTTAGTATTGATAAACTTGCCGTTTCAATTAAACGACCAATTGCTTTTATTAAACTCCATAATATAGCTAGACTAAATACAATAACAATTAAACTAATAATGGGATGACTAACAGCCCAATTGAACGATCTGAGAATTCCTAAAAAAGCCGGATGTTGTTCAAACCAATCTGTTACCGAAGAATTAACAACATTTTGTACCGCAATCTGCGGTAAATTTTCTTCTAAAGAACCTTTAGCTTGCTCTATGGTATGATTAAATGTATCGATAGCATTTTCAGTACTTTGAGTTGCTGTTTGCTGCCAATCATCGCTTGTCTTTTGTGCCTTATCGGTAAGATAATTAAACTTTTGCCCTACATTTTCCTTAGTTTGTTGTAAGCGCTGAATTAAAGATTCCGATACAGTAATATCGAAACTATTTTGTATATTCATAAAAGTTTCAATAATTATTCAATAATTAAATTAAATAGACTGAAAACGGGACAGAGCATCTGATAATCTCATTACAAGGCAGAACCTTATAACGAGATTGGCGTAAATTAATTCTAACCTTTAACCTTTAACCTCTACCGTATCTGTTGGAGTATCTCCCCAAACTTTAGGTAATAATAATCCAGAATTTGTTTTGTATTCTTCAAACTCAGAATAGCGAGATAAAGATTTATCCTTTTTAAGCATATTAGGAATGAAAATTACTGCTGCAAATAATCCTAGAATCGCGAATGGTAGCCAATGCTGAACTAATAAAGCAAAACCAAGATAAATACAAACTTCTCCTAAATAATTGGTATTGCGACAGCGAGCAAAAAAGCCTTCTGTTATTAACCCAGATTTGTATTTAAGAGTGTAATATTTCTGAGCATCGCTACTGTAGTGCAAGAATACTCCCAATATGTTGATAGAAATTGCTGCTGCAATCAACGGTGGAGAAGGAATTGTACCGCTACTTATTAAGATAAATGGTGCTACCCAATATAAATTGATGAAGAAAAAGCCTAGTATTCCTACCCAAATAGGAATTTCTTGCTCCCACTGCTTATCTGGGTAAATTCTATCTTTCAACAGCCACAATATTCCATAAGTACCATGAAGCGCTAAATAAACCCAAGCTCCAATAGTAAAATTTTGATAAATTACCATTAGTGTTAGAACAAATATAAATGTCGTAGCTTTGTGTAAGTTGATTGGGTATTTTGCTTTCATGGTTTGTTTGATGGAAATTTCAGATAACGAATACAGATATGTTTTATTATCGGTTATAACCTAACTCAGGTGCTTTTTCTCCTACGACTTTAGGGACACCTACGGTTAATTCTAATTGTTGTAAGTTAAAAGTAAACAGCGGTTTATCTAAGCTTAGAGATACAAAGGGACTTTCTTGAGGAATTTCTAATTTACCCTGCATCAAAGCAACTTGCGTTTTAAGCTGATTTTCAAAAAACAGTAATTCAGAACCCAAACCACCAAAGCTATCAGCGCTTAATTTCTGTTTCCACCAAGTAGAAAGATTAAATAAACCTTTTTGATAGCGCAAACTGCATAATTCGTTATTATTTTGACTAACTTTCACGCTACCGTTATTCCAAGAAAAATCTGCCATTTCTTTTGGTAATCCCCAAATTTCCCTACCTCCAGCCAGCGAATCTTGATTATCAACGTAAATGTGAGAAATCCAACCACCAAATTTTCCTTGATAGCGTACAAAACCAGGAATCACTATCAATTCGTTGTACTTTAATAATGAACCGCTTTCATAAGAAGATATATACATACTTCCCAGAGTTTTTCCCGGTAAAAGCGAAACTATATCTAATTCTGGAGGAATAAACTTAGAAGCTTGCTCGATATCAACTAACTGCAAGGTTTGAAATGCATAACCTTTGAGAGTCCAAGGTGCGGGTGGATAAGTCATTTTGATTTTTGATTAAAGCTGGGATAATAAAAACATTTTTAGGGAAGCTACGTTAAATTAATAAATAATAACTAATCATAACTTGTACCATCCTTACGTGTAAAAGCTACCGATTTACCATCATCACCATATTTAGCAATTAAATCTTCATCGGGATAATTTACAGTATCATTTGGTGTTCTATCCCCAACTTCTAAGTAAACTGCATCTCGATCGGAACGATTTACTAAATGATGTCCGTTAGCTTCATTTGCCGGAAATCCAGCAGCCATTCCCGGTGTCAAAACTTCTTCCCCTGCATCGGTAATTAATGTAATTTCGCCTTCTACAATATAAACAAATTCATCTTGATACGAATGCCAATGTCTTAATGCAGAAGCACTTCCAGGTGATAGTTTTACTAAATTCACACCAAAGTTTTTTAAACCAGCAAAATTCCCCAACCGCTGCCGAAATCTTCCCGCAACTATCGATTTAAATTCATCGGGATAGTCTGTACTATTTTGAATTGGTACTTCTTCAGGATTAATAATCATCGGCTGTTTGTTAGTTGTTAGTTGTTAGTTGTTAGGAGTTAAGATGAGAATTTTTCTTCCCCTTCTTCCCCCTCTTCCCCCTCTACCCCTTCTACCCCCTCTTCCCCCTCTCATTCATTTAAATAATAGTGCCATAAAATCCTAGCAGCGATCGCCCTCCAAGGTCGCCAGTTTTCCGATATAATTTCTAATTCTTCTGCTGTGGGACGTTTTTCTAATTTTTTGAGCTTTTGATATGCAAGAATTACCCCTAAATCGCCTTTGGGAAAAGCATCTGGGCGTTGTAAAGACATTAATAAATATATGTCAACTGTCCAATCGCCGATTCCTTTGATGGGCTTGAGTTGGTTTCTGATGGTTGTGTCGTTTGCAACAGCTAACTTTTGTAAATCTAAATCTCCACGACAAATGGCGATCGCCAACTCTTTTATATAAGTTGTTTTTTGACGGCTGATGCCACAAGCTTTTAATTGAGCATCATCAAATTCGAGTAAGTTTTCAGGTGTTAATGGTATAACGGTTTCACATAAACGCTTCATAGTAGCGCTCGCAGAGTTAACGGAAACCTGTTGTCCTAAAATTGTCCGCACTAATCCCGAAAAACCCGCATCTTCTTCCCACCTGGGCGGATTTCCCCATTTATTAAGTATCTCTGCAAAATCTTCATCGCGTTGAGCAAGTTCTTTTAAACCCTGGGTAAATGTTTCTTCGGTAAGTGGTTGTTGTAAATTCATTTCTTCTGCTCTGCGTCTAATAAGGTTTTTTCCACAAAATGTTTGTAAAACGAATTATTAAGTAAATACCGAATCTATTGGTGTTTTTTATGTTCAGCGAATACCATGAGAATCAAACCGATTTTGAAGATAAACTTCATAATTCATGAAAAAAATTATTAAAACTCTGGCAACAACCTTAAGCATATCTCTAGCTTTTACCAGCACGGCACAAGCCAGGATAATTACTAGCATCAGCCCTCCGGGGGGTTCAGGTCAAGGAGACGTATTCTGTACGCAGGTGCAAACTACCGTGGATACTGATTTTCCCAATAGCGATGGAAATCAAATTAACAACTTTCCCGGTTTATCCTGTACTCCTAAAACCTTCCAGGAAATAGCCCCCATTGACACAAAATTATTCGTTGAAGCTTCTGGTGGAACTACAGAGTACTTACTTAACGAAACAGTTGTAAATAGTACTAATTCAACTTGGAATGGCTTTAATATGGCAATTGGTTTTTCATCCGATAATCCTTTTGGTGAAGATACCTTTGCATCTCCTGCGGTAATTTTGTTACCTAATGGCACTGCTATTCCTACATTTGATTCTGACGCTCAACCTACTTCGCCAAAGTTTTCTCAAGTCAAAGCCGATGGTTCTTTTAATCTGAACTGGTTTGATGGTACTGTTGCACCAGGTGAAAGTGTTGATTTCAGCTTTTCTATTGCGCTTCCCGATGACTTAGGAGAAAGCAATTTCGATTCCTTTACAATTCGTCAGCTTCCGATTGCTTCTGCAATGAATCAAAGTAAATCCGTTCCCGAACCAAGTTTGATATTTGGTTTAGTAGGTTTGATGAGTTTTGGCTTAGTAAGGTTAAAGGTCAAAGTAAAATAAACTTACTTCTTGCACCAGTTGCAATAACTGCCTTGGAATAAATCCCCAATCCCCAATCCCCAATCCCCAATCCCCTTGTGTAAAAATTGCTTATCTTCCCACTGAATCTGTTCTAGAATGCAACAACTATAACTTTGGGAACGCTTTTTTACATAAACCATATGAAACGTCGAGAAATTATCAAGAAAGCTGCGATTACAACCGCGACTGCTGCGACTATTGTTTCCTGTAGTGGCGGTAGTAGTAATACAACTGCCGCAGGCACAAGTTTACCTAACGTGCGCTGGAAAATGGCGGCGAGTTGGCCTAAGTCTCTAATAATTTACACTGGCCCGGAGACGATTGCCAAGCGCGTCAAAGAGATGACTGACGGACGTTTTACTATAACTCCTTTTGCGGCTGGAGAGTTAGCTGGTGCTACAGAAGTTCTTGATGCTGTACAAACTGGTTCGATACAGTGCGGACATACGGCAAGCTATTTTTATATAGGAAAAAGCCCCGCTTTAGCGTTTGCAACTTCCGTACCTTTTGGTTTAACTCCACAGCAGCAAAATGCTTGGCTTTACCACGGTGGTGGACAAAAAGCGATACAGGAAATTTACGATAAATTTAATATCGTTTATTTCCCTGCTGGTAATAGCGGAACTCAAATGGGAGGATGGTTTAAACGCGAAATTAAATCTGTTGCGGATTTGAAAGGATTAAAAATGCGGATTCCCGGATTGGGTGGGAAAGTAATGGCACGTTTGGGCGTTAACGTGCAAGTGTTACCGGGAGGAGAAATTTATTTAGCCTTGGAAAGGGGTGCGATCGATGCAGCAGAATGGATTGGCCCCTTATGATGATGAGAAATTGGGTTTAAATAAAGCTGCTCCATTTTATTATTATCCCGGTTGGTGGGAACCCGGTTCAACTTTGGATGTTTTAGTTAACCGTGGTGCATGGGAAAAATTGCCGGAAGAATACAAGCAAATCTTTAAAACAGCCGCTTATGAAGCGAATATGGATATGCTTGCTAGGTATGAAGCTTTAAATGGTGAAGCATTAACCAAGCTTACAAATAGCGGTACTAAATTAGTTGCCTACAGCGACGAGATTTTACAAGCAGCACAAAAAGCCACCGTCGAAGAATTAGAAGCTAGCGCCAGTAAAGATCCAACTTTTAAGAAAATCTACGAACAGTGGAAAGGTTTTAGAGAAAAGCTTTACAACTGGAATCGCGTTAATGAGTATAGTTTTGCTAATTTTGTCACTAAGGAATAAATAATTGGGAATTGGGGATTAGTAAATAATAATGTAGAGACGTAGCAGTGCTACGTCTCCCAACGGTTGCGATCGAAACAAGACTGTTAAAAATCAGAACCTACTAGGAAATTCTGTTCTACTTCAGCAGCGTCAAAGGCTTGGTTGTATACGGCGAACATATCTAAGCTTCCCAACCAAGGGCGATCGCCACTCAATTCATTTCCTATACCAAGACGATAGTTTTCATCCCAGCTTGAGAAATCCCCGTCAATATTTTCGCTGGCAACTAACTGATTATCAATATATAAGGAAGCGTCTCCATCTGAAGAGCGGGTGTAGATTACATGGGTAAGTTCTGTATTTAGCAATCCTCCCTGGGAAGAAACGGTAGTTCCTACGCCGTTGTAACCAGTGGTAGTAGTACGCAAACGAACGTTATAATCATCACCTGCTTGACCTAATGTAAAGTTACGGTTGCCGATGTCGCTCGATAGGCTAGCAATTCTAGCTGGCCCATTTTGGCTTCTGTTACCTGGAGTTACCCAAGCTTCCATCGTAATTTCTTGAGTTTGAGTAATACCGTCAATTAATTTATCGGCGACTCCATCCGAAGCAATTAAATTCGGAGTATTGATGTTAAGTACTCCATCTCCCCAAGTTGCTCTGGTTAAATCATCTATCTCTAAATTTAAAGCAGTACCAACTCCGGAGACATCAAAAACTGTGTCGCCACTACCTTCATCAAAGGTGTACAAAGTTAATAATCCGTCGTTAACTCTAGTGAAGCGGTTATTTGAATCTGCTGCACTAACTTTTACGTTTACTTGTGCTGTTTCGTTAACTCCACTGCCGTCATCTATAGAGTAGGTAAAACTATCTTCTCCATTAAAGTTAACTCCGGGTGTGTAAACAATTTGATTATCAACTATTGCAGTAGTTCCATTATTTGCCGAAGCTACCGAGGCAATAGTTAAATTATCTCCATCAACATCGCTGTCATTTGCTAAGACGTTTATAGTTACTGCTGTATCTTGTTTGGTAGTTGCAGCATCATTTTGAGCAACAGGTAAATCATTTACTGGAGCAACATTAATAGAAACAGTTGCGGTTTCGCTTCCCCCATTGCCATCGCTAATTTCATAACTGAAGCTATCTATTCCATTAAAGTTAGCTGCGGGAGTGTAAACAATCTCGTTATCAACTATTTTCGTAAATCCATTATTTGGGGAAGCAACCGAAGCAATAGTTAAATTATCTCCATCAGCATCGCTATCGTTTGCCAACACATTAATAGTTACTGCTGTATCTTCATTGGTAGTTGCAGAGTCATTAGTAACTACAGGTATGTTATTCGATGGAGTCGGAGTAAGAGGAATTGGAGAATCTTCGCTACCAGCCAAGAAATTTTGCTCAACTTCAGCAGCGTCAAAGGCTTGATTGTATACGGCGAATAAATCTAAGCTTCCTAACCAAGGGCGATTTCCACCGAATTCGTTACCTAAAGCAAAACGATAGCTGTCATCCCAGTTGGATAAATTTCCACCAATATTTTCGCTAGCTACTAACTGATTATTAATGTAGAGAGAAGCATCTCCGTCAGCTTCGCGGGTGTAGATAAGATGGGTGAGTTCGGTACTTAGCAATCCTCCTGTAGAAGAAACGCTAGTTCCTACGCCATTATTACCAGTGGTTGTAGTACGAAAACGCACGTTATAGTCGTCGCCAGCTTGCCCTAATGTAAAGTTACGATTTGCGATATTGCTTGAGAGAGTTGCAATTCTAGCTGGCCCATTTTGGCTTCTGTTACCTGGAGTTACCCAAGCTTCCATTGTGATTTCTTGAGTAGCTGTTATACCGTTAATTAATTTATTTGCTACTCCATTTGAAGCAATTAAATTCGGAGCATTGATATTAAGTACTCCATTTCCCCAAGTTGCAGTGCTTAAATTATCTATCTCTAAATTTAAAGCAGTGCCGACTCCGGAGACATCAAAAACTGTATCGCCGCTACCTTCATCAAAGGTATACAAAGTTAATAATCCGTCGTTGACTCTAGCGCTAGGGTTATTTGAATCTGCGGCACTAACTGTTACGTTTACCTGTGCTGTTTCGCTAACTCCACTGCCGTCATCTATAGAGTAGGTAAAGCTATCTGCTCCATTAAAGTTAGCGTCGGGGGTGTAAACAATTTGATTATCAACTATTGTCGTGAATCCATTAGTTGGGGAGGCAACCGAAGCAACAGTTAAATTATCTCCATCGACATCGCTGTCATTTTCTAAGACATTAATAGTTACTGCTGTATCTTGCTTGGTAGTTGCAGCGTCATTTTGAGCAGCAGGTTTATCGTTTACGGCAGCTACATTAACTGTAACTGTTGCGGTTTCGCTTCCCCCATTACCATCGCTAATTTCATAACTAAAACTATCTATTCCATTAAAATTAGTGTCGGGAGTATAAACAACTTGATTATCAACGATTGCGGTAACTCCATTATTTCCAGGGTTAACCGAAGCAATAGTTAAATTATCTCCATCGGCATCGCTATCGTTTACCAACACATTAATAGTTACTGCTGTATCTTCATTGGTAGTAGCACTGTCATTACTAACAACGGGAATATCATTTACATTGGTGACAGAAAGATTAACTGTTGCAATATCAGTTCCTCCTTTACCGTCATCCACTTCATAGGTAAAAGTATCTACCCCAGTAAAATCTGAATCGGGAGTGTAGAAAAGGTTATTTTGATTGATGCTGAGGGTGCCATTTGCTGGTTGAGTATCGATGCTGACTGCAAGGGTATCACCATCACTATCGCTGTCGTTTGCTAAAACATTGAGCAGATTATTGCTAGAATTTTCGCTGAAAGTAAAGCTGTCATTTCCAGCAATGGGGGAATTATTAGTGGGAAGTGGCGGGGAATTCCCATCATCAGGATTAATATTTACAGAATCAAAATAATTTTTCAGAGCATCAAACCACTTTTGAGCCATCTTGGCTTCACCAGCATCATTAGGATGCACCCCATCATAAGTATCTGTATTGGCATTAAACCCAGAACTTTGATCGACTAAAATTACAGGAGAATTGCTTTGGTTTTTATCTGCAACAATTCCGGGAATGAGGCTATTTAATTGCTGTATTCTATTATTGAAACCCCCATCAACAGCGGGAATCAGTTGAGTTAGAAAAATAGTAACGTTAGGGTTATCTTGTCTGAGGATATCTATAACTTGTTCGAGTTCCCCTACAGAGCTAATGGCAGAATTACCTTGAATTGCATCATTACTACCGAGATGAATTAAAGCCACATCTGGAGTGTAAACAGTCAACCAATCCGATAGCTTACCTTCTCCACCTCTACCATTAATAATCTCATCGATTCGCCATCCCCAATGACCTTCATGATCTGGATCGAAACTTCTGTCTTCAAAATTACCACCATCTTTGTTTCTATTTTCAGAACCGACAAAATCAACGTTATATCCAGCTTCGTTTAGTAGTTCCCATAATTCTTTTCTGTAAGAATTCTGTCCATTCTCCGCTTGAGTAATGGAATCTCCTATCGTCACAATTTTGAGAGCGTTTTGATTCATGTTTTTTACAGATAAAAAATAGTTGTTTGATGAAAACAAATTGGCTAATCATCATTAAGTATCAGTTCAATCTTTTAGTTAATAATGATTAGATTGAATATTGAAGTCAGATATTGCTGTTATGTCTTTTTTCAGGAGTAGGTTTTGCATGAGATTGATTTCAAAATCATCTGGAATTAGTTTTAATTGTTTTTCTCTGTGTATAGTCTGTAGAAACAAAATTAGTGACTATAAAAAAAACAACTCAAATACTTCTCTCAGAGAAATAGATAAGCTCTTTTAGCCATTACTAGATACAGTGGATAACATCAGTGATTATAACAACATCAATCGACTTGTTTGATAGAATTTTTATGAAGATTATGTATACTTTATGTTTATATATGCTTGAAATAAACTCAGATGATTTTTCTATGAAGTTGCAGCAAATTATGAGTTGATTCGGTATAAAGAAACGTTAAAACTACCAATCTAAATTCGTTATTAGTAGAAAAAATAATGACCTATATAGCATCCCAATTTTTGAGAAACATATTATAGTGAGAGCATCTCGCTACCTGGTAGTAACTAGCGAGCAAGATGCTCCCTAATTATTTATATTCACAAATTACTTTTTCGCTTCCTCCGTCTCCGATACCAACTTTATGCTTAAATCGTGCAAAAACAACTAAGCGAGCTAGAAAAACTTGTAACAATGCAAAGATACTTGCAGTACCTGCTGCAATAATTGGGAAATTCATGATATTCTTCTCTCTTAATCTGCTTGGTTGTTATCCTCAATATCGCGTTTTTAGAGCAATGAGAAACTAGTCGAAAGTTTGGTTGTGAATATAGGCTTCCCGAAAAACTTTTTCCATACATCCTTGGCAGCCGCTGCAAATGCAGAGTAGTAAGCTGTTACGCACTTAGTTTGTATAGTACTAGCGGGCAAGATGCCCGCACTACAATAATTCCAATTTTTTTGAAAATACAACTTAGCTGCACATCAGCTTAACGGAAATCTATACGGAATTAATAGTATTAAACACTACATTTAGCCTGTATTAATCCTAGTAAAGCGTATTATTTAGAACCTCTAAAGTGTTTTTTTACTTAAGTGAATACTGAGCGAACAATTAAGTCGTTAAACTATTTTTAGTAAACATAAGTTTAAGTCTACGAGTTTACCGAAGTATATTTCTATAAATACGCTTGAAAAGCCTAATTATTCGCTTTTCTTACTTCTTTAATTCGATAAATATAAAGAGTGCAAAAAAAAGGATAATTAGTATAGACACTGACAAAACTACTGACATATGATTGATTTAACGGAATACAAATTCCCGAAGCTTAAGTAAATCTATTTACCTTAGTGCAATCAAAAAAGGATTTTTAATTATGTTTGATAACAAAAAGACTGTAGTATCTGGAATAGTCGCTTTAAGCGGTACCTTTGTTACCCCAGACACTGCACAAGCTAGTTTGAATCGTTCAAAATTAAATCTTCTAATCAAAACTACTCAAAGCTCCACCGCAGCAAAAAAAGCAGCAGATTCATTAAACAAAGTAAAGGCTAGCAAAAATAATCTTGATGTTGTGAAAGTAGATGTTGTAAAAGCGATTAACAAAGCTAAAAACATTAAAAATGACGCTCTTAAAAAAGTTAATCAAGCTGAAGAGTTAGCAGAAGCTGCAAAAGAAGATTGGAACACAAAGTTAATTATAGCAGTAAAAAAACTACAGCAAATAGAAAATAATATTGAAAAAAAATATTTGATAAAGCAGGTACTGCAAGCGAAAGAATATGCAGAAAAAGCAAAAGAAAACTTTGAAGTTAAAAAAATTGAAGTTGCAAAAAAAAGACTTTACCTGCAAGAATGTGAAGATAACTTAGAAACTGCTATAGAAATTCAAAATAATCGAATTCAAGCGGCAGAAATGGCTTATAAGATAGCTCAACTTGAGCAGCAAAAAGCTATCTGTTATGCCGCATAGATATTCAGCAAGCAGTTATCGGTAAAAGCAAAAAGTATCATTTCAGGGGCTACCATCGGCAATTATTCGCTTTTTACTAAACATCTACCATTAAAAAATTTTAATTCTCAAGACTCACTACTGCTGGAGAACGATTCTTCACCTCTAACTTATCATTTCATAAAATCGAAAATACCAAATTCCTGACGAATATCTAACAGCGAACGATTCAGCAATGGTTCAAATTCTAAAAAGGGAACTTTATTCTGAAGATTACGAGTTTTAAACCAGATTGAAATCAATTCAGGAAGCAATTTAGGTAAAACTGCAAAAATTGATAAATACAGCCAAATTGTCCCATGACGTTTAATTAGATCCTCATACATCACGTCAACGGCGGGATTTTTTCGCATTTTCAGATATTCTTTAAATGTACATTCACTCGTCCACCAAGATAAAGGTAGCAGTTTCAATTCATCGTACATATCCGTATCGCAGCCATATATAATATGTGCAACATCATGAGCCAACAGAATTTTACCGAAATCATCTGGTTGTGTTGCATGATTTGTTAAATAGGCATTAATTTTATAGTATTCTTCTAAGCCTTGTTGAACTGTTTGATTACTATTTTTATTGGCGTAATGTGGATACTTTTTCATTATTTAATGTTTTCGATACGTAATCGTTTCATAAATTATAGTAGTATCTATGAAAGAAGACAATAAGCCACAGGGAAGACCTAGAAGTATCCAATCGCATCAAGCTATATTGAAAGCAACCTTAGAATTGCTTGCAGAAGTGGGATACGAGCGGATGAGTATTGAGGCGATCGCCAAGAATGCTAAGGTTGGGAAAACTACGATTTACCGACGCTACAAGGGAAAAGAGGAACTAGTTGCCGATGCAATTGAAAGCGTTAGGGAAGAAGTTGTAATTCCAGATACGGGGAATATTTGGGATGATATCGATGCTTTGATTGAAAATGCTGCACGTATCACTTTTAACCCTTTGGGAAGACAAGCTGTAGCGATGATTATTAGTAGCGCATCGAGTAACACTGAATTTGCTGGGATTTATTCTGAGAAATATTTGCAGCCGAGGAGAGAAGCTTTTGCTGTAGTAATTAAGAGAGCGAAAATTAGAAATGAAGTTCGATTGGATTTAGATGCTGATTTTGTATTTGACGTGATGAGTGGAATGATGCTTTATGGATTAATATTTCCACCGATATCTGAATCTTGGGAAGAATACGTTCGTCGTGCGGTGGAAGCAGTTGTGAATTAACACTAATTTATTTTCTAAATTTATGATTCGTTCTATTTTCTAAAAATAAGACTATTATTGTACCGATTGCATAAGCTAATATATCTTTCCAATCAAATGTATTTCTTAAAGCAACACTGGCGATTATATTTTTTTGCAATCCTAATTTATTTACAAAATTAAAGTACCGCAAAATTTCTATGGCACAAGCAAATGCAAATACTGATAAAGCCGCGATCGATGAATTTATATTCCAAAAGGGTAGTGCGAGCATCTTGCTCGCTAGTACTATAAAAATTAAATGCGTAGTAGCTTAGGAAATTATCGAGCGCGTTGGGATTATTCGGTACAACAAACAGATCGGGTTTCAAGTTTTCACTAAAAATCCCGAAAAATTAGTCGGTACATTGTAGATGCTCAAGGCAAAGAAATTCGCTTCTCTAATCCTCCCCAAAGTTGTGGAGGTGCCGGATTCTCTGAAGAAATAGTTGAAAAACGAAGACAATTAATTGAAGGCTTGCAGAAAAAATATACTGTAATAATTATGGGTTGCGATTATAGCGGTATCCCTATTCCTTAAATAATGGTTTACTTTATGATAGATATGAATTTATCAAAATAAATCTTTTAATCGGGGACATTTACCAATGCCTAAAGTAACTGCTCAGGGAAAAACTTTTGAATGCGAATCCGGTAGTAATTTGCGTCAAGTCTTATTAAATAACGGAATTGATGTTTATAACGGCAATGCAAAAACCATTAACTGTAGGGGGCTTGGCACTTGCGGTACTTGTGCGGTAGCAGTAAAAGGTGAAGTATCAGAAGCAAGTTGGAAAGAGAAGGCAAGATTGGGGCTTCCTCCTCATTCTGCTAATAGCGATCGCCGTTTATCTTGTCAAACTAAAGTATTAGGAGATATTCGAGTTACTAAGTATGATGGCTTTTGGGGACAAGGTTCTGAAGTTGTATGGAGTTAGGAATTAGGAATTAGAAGTTGGGAGTTAAGAATATTGGATTTTAGATTTTGCGGAAGGTTGGGGGTGTAGATTTTCTTCCCCCAAACTTTCTCAGACAGATCTCAGATTTGGAATTAAATTAGATATCTTAATTATTTTTTTACAATCAAGTTTTAACCCGTTCAAATGAAACTTAATCTTCGTGATGGTTTCTATTTGAGCAGTATTCGTACAAATGACAAAGCTGCTTATTTAGAACATCTCAACGATAAAACTATCTCAGATACAATTCCACTTCTGCCATACCCTTATACAGAATCTATGGCAGATTGGTGGATACAGCGACGCATGGATTTTTTGAATCGCAACCAAAAGGAAATATCTTTTGCACTTCGCAATTCTAAAGGTTATTTAATTGGTTCAATTGGTGTGGATGATTTGAGTATAGGAGAAACGCATCGAGCAGAAGTTGGTTATTGGTTAGCACCAGCTTATAGAAGAAAGGGTTTAATAAGTGATGGATTGGATGTTTTTATTCAATACGCATTCGATCGTTTGCAAGTAACACGTCTTACTGCTCATACTCTTGATTTTAATACGGCTTCAGCAAGAGTTTTGGAGAAGAATAAATTTAAGTTAGAAGGACGTTTGAAACAACATACCAAAACTCGAAATGGTTTGTTTGATACGCTTGCTTGGGGATTATTAAAAACTGATTTTTAGTTCAGCATAAATGTTAACTTTAACTATGTTTAAAGCAAATTGCTTAGTGCTTTTCATTAATTTTGATGGGTTATGAGCGCTAGATTAAAAAACCTTACTAGTACGCAGAGTACGCTGAGGAAGAGAAAAAAGAGAATTGGTCTGGTAGAATACCAACATATATTAATTAAATAACAGAAACCATTAGTCGAATGCTTCTCATCGTCGTAGAATTTACTTGAAGCATCTATCGCAATATTTTTATGTCTAGTATTAATCAAATTATCAAGCCCCATCTCAAAGATTTAGGTGGTTTTGAAGCTCGTCGCTGTCTTCCTCACGATAAGCGTCAGATGGTTGGCCCTTTTATTTTCTTCGATCATTTGGGGCCTGCTGTTTTTCCTGCTGGTAAAGGTGTCGATGTAAGACCTCATCCTCACATAAATTTGGCAACTGTAACTTATTTGCTGGAAGGGGAATTAATGCATCGCGATAGTTTGGGTACTGTTCAAGAAATTAAACCCGGTGCCGTTAACTGGATGAGTGCAGGTAAAGGTATTGTACATTCAGAGCGATCGCCAGATGAATCGAGAAATCGCGAAGCTACTTTGCACGCTATTCAAATTTGGGTTGCTCTGCCCAACGAACACGAAGAAACCGAACCTTGGTTTCGTCATTATCCAAAAGATAATTTACCCGTGTGGGATGAAAACGGTGTGACGATAACCCTGGTTGTAGGAAATGCTTTCAATCGTGCTTCCAAAGTTGAAACTGTTTCGCCGATGTTTTACTTAGACGTGCAGCTATCACCGAATACAGTGTTTACGTTACCAAATTTATATAGCGAACGAGCAATTTACAGCATTACTCCCGGTTTGAGTATTGATGGAGAAGCTTTAGAAGAACATCAGTTAGCGGTATTGAATTCTGGGAGTGAAATTAAAATAAGTGCAAATACAGAAGCTCGCTGTATCGTTTTTGGCGGCGAGCCAGTTGGAGAACGTTATAAATGGTGGAATTTAGTGTCAAGTCGTCCCGAAAGGATTGATCAAGCAAAACGGGATTGGAAGCAAGGGAATTTTAGTCAAGTGCCCCAGGAGGAAGAGTTTATTCCGCTGCCCTCGGATGAGGATACTGAGTATAGTCGTCCGCAAGCGCTTTCTTGAGGGGGGAGAGAGGGAAGAGGGGGAGACAAGGGGACAAGGAAAAGTTTAGATTACTATTACTAATTACTAACTGTATACTCATAACTCCTAACTCCTAACTCTTAACTATTAAGCAACGCTTTCGCTATACTAGAATTCAACCTTTCGCTTGCAGTTATTATGATTGCTACCGTTCGTCCCTATAATATTACTTGGGAATTATTACCCGAAGACTTCATTTTAGACGATGAACCAGTGGATAATGTCAATCAACCGCCTATTGCGGCGGCACTTACTGAAAGTTTAGAATTAGCGGGAAGATTGCCGTCCACTGCTTTGGTTACGACGAATTACGGCATCTGCGCCACCGTTAATGACAAAATTGTCGTAAAAGCTCCCGATTGGGCTTTTGTACCGCAAGTAAACGTAGCCAGAGAGGAAGTAAAACGCAGCTACACCCCTAATTTACAAGGTGATATTCCTGTAGTGGTAATGGAATTTCTCTCGGATGCAGAAGGGACAGAATATTCCAGCAAACGCACCTATCCCCCTGGAAAATGGTTTTACTACGAGCAAATTTTACAAATTCCTAACTATATTATTTTTGAACCACAAAGCGGTTGTTTGGAAGTGCATCATTTGGATGAATCGGGATATGATTTGCGCTCCTCCGACGAAAATAACCGTTACTGGTTGAATGAGATGCAACTATTTATCGGAGTTTGGCAGGGAAGACGAGAAAACCGCGATGGTTACTGGTTGCGGTGGTGGGATGAAGCCGGTAATTTGCTGTTGTGGGGAACTGAGTTAGTTGTGCAGGAGAGAGAAGCTAAGGAAAATGCTTTGAAGCGGTTGGAAGAGTTAGAACAAAAGTTGCGGGATGCTGGGATTGAGCCTTAGTTAAGTCAAAAATAAAAATACAGCATATTGCAGGTTTATAAGGTACAGCAGTAGCAAAAATTTAAGGGCTGAGCGACAAGATAAACCCGGTTAGCATCAAACCTATTGACAGTAAAGTTAAGTTAACCGGAGGTAATCCTGCTGTACGATTTTTCACGAGAAGTGTGGCATAAAGTGAAGATAATGAAGTCACAAAACCTATAGTTGGAATAATATAAATTATCCATTCTTCCGTTGTTTTTATATATAAATATATTAATAAAATTACTGCCATACCAGTTGCAAGAAAGCCACCCCCAGCAACTCGCATTAATGCCAAAATTAAAGTTTGAGTTTTTATGTCTAATTCCGTCCATTCTCTCTCTAATGCTACTGCATGATAAGGCATGAATTCTGAGCGGGTTAGATAAATAATTCCAAATATAATAGAGACAATGGCTGTAATTGAGTAGCAGGAAAATGATATCTTAAGTATAGCGGTCATTGTTTTTAGTGAAACCAAATTTATTATTAATAGTTTATACATATCTTGATGCTTTCTAAAACCGATTGAGAGAGACTTTCTAATTCATATCCACCTTCTAAACCAAATAAAACTTTGGATGTGATTTTCAAAGAATATTTGGTAAGCACAGCATAATCTTGAGGATGTAGCTCAATCTTAGACATTAAATCAGTTTTATTTGCATCGTATCCAGCGCTGACAATAAGCAAATCTGGACGGAAGTTATCGAAAAAGGGAAGAACTTTAGTTTCAAATAATTGATGATAAGTTTGTATATTGCTACCGGGAGCGATGGGGAGATTTAATATATTGCTTAATTTGCCTGTTTCTTCAGATTTCCCTGTGTGTGGATAACCGGGAGATTGATGAATTGAACAGAAGGCAATATTGGAATTATTTTCGACAGCAGCTTGGGTTCCATTTCCATGATGAACATCCCAATCTAAAATACCAACTCGTTTAATATTTTGATTATTTAGTGCGTAAATAGCGGCGATCGCCACATTACAGAAAATGCAAAATCCCATACCTTCATCTCGAAGTGCATGATGCCCCGGTGGTCTTGCTAAAATAAAAGCAGGTTTTTCTTGCTGGCAAACTATATCAATTCCATCGAGCCAAGCATTCACCGCCAGACAAGCCACCTCAAAGCTGTGTGGGAAAATCTGGGTTGATTCAAAACAACCATAACCTCTAGCAGAATAAGCACGAACTAAATCTATGTAGCTAGTTGAATGAATTTGTTCGATTGCTTCCACTGCATTTCTAGAAGACGGTTCGATCCATTCAATTTTATCAGCAACCGTTGAAGCTTTTAATTTATTTACTATTTCTATTAATCTTTCGGGTTGCTCTGGATGCATATACCCGGTTTTATGCAGCAGGAATTTATCGGAGTAGATGACGGGAATCATTGAAATATGGGTTTAGGTAAACCAAATAATTTAACATATAATTAAAAGTTACTAACTCCGCTTCTGCCACCCTTGAGGATTCTTGCTACCATGAAAAACGGCCGTAATAATTATCCGACTTGATACAATTCTGTAATACACTGCATAGGGAAAACGTTTTACAACTGCTCATCTCACATCACGGTAAACAATAGGATACGATTCCGGAAGCAAGCAAATAGCATTTAGTTTCTCATCAATGCAATCTAAAAAATCTTCACCAAGCCCCGATTGCTGATTTTCATATCAATTATACGCTTCGTCTAGTTCATCACGGACTTGTGGACGAAATACTAATACATAATTCATGTTTTTCGGATAGACTCTCTAACCTCTTGCCATGTCATTACATTATCGGAATTCGCGTCACTATCGGCAATTCTATTCTCAAGTTCTTGTTTTTGTTCGTCTGTAAGTTCGGGATATGCTTGTTCGGCTGCAATACTATCCCAAATGGCTTGTACAAGAAGAATTCTATCTTCAACTTTTAAAGTGTTTATTTCGTTCAAGGTAGCTGTGATATCCATAAAATAATCAGTTTAATGCTTATTTAATTTCAATATAATTCATATCCGATTTAAAAGGGTAACATGGTTCGTAGTTTGGCTTCAACGTAGTTTGTAGGTTGGGTTGAATAAAGAGAATCCCAACATCATCATGATAACTAAAACGAATAACTCAACTGTTAAATAATCTTATCTCAAACTAAAACCTTGATGTTGGGTTAAAGGTGTATTTCACCTTTTTTTAAGTAAGTTTATTTTTACACCTTTAACCCAACCTACAATCTACAGCACTTTGCAAACAAGTGAGGTACAGCCTCATATTACAAAACTCTTGTGGGATGGGCATCCCTGCCCGTCCGAATGTACCACACAAAGATGAAATATGCTGTAATTGATCTCGCACTACACAACAACTACTCATCACTAACCTTCTTCCGATTATTTTTAACCTGACTTCGCCTTCTTTTAGATTCAACACGCCTTCTTTGCGAACCTTTTGTAGGTTTGGTAGCTCTACGTTTCTTCTTAACTACCATCGCACTTTTAATAAGTTGTTTTAACCGAGATATCGCATCTTCTCGATTTTTTAATTGACTTCTGTATTCTTGAGCTTTAATTATAATAATTCCATCTTGGGTAATCCGATTATCATTTAATTTCAAAAGCCGCTCTTTATAATAACCTGGTAGCGAGGAAGCTTGAATATCAAAACGTAAATGAATAGCTGTCGCAACCTTGTTCACATTTTGTCCACCCGCTCCTTGAGAACGAATTGCACTAATTTCGATTTCGCTGTCGGGAATAATTACGCTGTGGGAAATTTGCATTAATAAAATTGGGGATTGGGCATTGGGGATTAGTAGTAGGTAATGGGTAATGAGAAGAAATAATTCCTAACTCCTAAATAATTTGCAATATCTGCTAAAACTTAGGTTAAAAATAAGATGATTCAATATTGACTCGATTCATAGGTTGAATTATTACAATACATGAAGATATTGGTAGCAGCAGCATGAATATTATTGCGGCATTGTGTTTGGGTATTGGTTTGAGCGCTGCTTGTGGGTTTCGGGTGTTTATTCCACCTTTAGCCCTTAGTATTGCAGCCCACGGTGGAATGCTTACTCTTTCTTCTGAGTGGGAATGGTTGGGAAGTGAGAGTGCAATTACTACTTTAAGTATTGCTGCAACTGTTGAAGTATTTGCTTACTTCATTCCTTGGGTAAGTAACTTTCTTGATTCTATCGAAATACTTCTTGCTCCCATAGCTGGAATGATTATGACTGCATCAACTTTATCAATGGCTGGAGACTTCGATCCTACTCTTTTATGGATTTTGACGATTATTACTGGGGGAGCTACTGCCGAAACTGTCGAATTGACAACATCTGTCACCAGGTTAACTGCATCTGTTTCAACCGCTGGCATGGGAGGGCCAATTATTGGTTTAGTTGAAGCTATCTCATCGGCGATTATTTCGATTTTGGCAATTAGTTTACCTATTTTATCAACGCTGCTGGTTATTTTTCTGTTAATTTACAGTGTTCGTCGGATTTTGAAGTTTATCGCCAAGCGGAAACGCAGACGCAAGATGAGGAATGTTGTGGATGAAGGATGATATTTGGTAGTTACCCGTGCAAAATTAATTTAACATTTCGTATAGGCAGGGAATAGGGAAAAGGAAACGGGTAACAGTTATATATCTTAGTAGTAAATATATAAATAATAATGCTTAACTACTTAATTACAATTGTAGAATTTGTAACTCAATTTCCAAGTTTTTTAAAGTTAACTAAAACTTGTAGGGTGCTGTGACACTTTGAATCATTTTGAATGTAGAATAATGGTCTTTCAGTGTCACGCACCACCAGAGTTTTGTCACATTTGCGGCTATTCCTATTAATTTCAAACTTCTTTAAACCTAACTAAAGATATTTGATTGTAAATTTGATCATTTTCATTAATCGCTTGACGTAAATCGTATTGGGTTTGTAAATTGAGCCAAAATTGAGCGCTGTTGCCGAAATAACGCGATAAACGCAAAGCTGTATCGGCTGTAATGCTGCGTTTCCCGGATAAAATTTCGCTGATTCTGGTTTGAGTTACACCTATATCTTTACTCAAACGATAAGCGCTAATGTTCATTGGTTGAAGAAATTCTAGCTGTAATATTTCACCGGGGTGGATATTTGGTAAGCAGTTGTTCATATGATTTTTAATGGTAGTCTACTATTTCAACTTCATCTGCATTATTTTCATTTGTCCAAATAAAGCAAATTCGCCATTTATCGTTGATGCGGATGCTATATTGCCCTTTTCTGTCACCACTTAGTTTTTCCAATTTGTTACCTGGTGGCACTCGTAAATCATTAATTGATGTTGCTGCATCAAGTAAGAGTAATTTTCGTAGAGCAACCCTTTGAATATCTTGTGGATAATCGGTAGATTTAAAGCCATCAAATATAAGCCTCACTTCTTCCGATTTGAAATTAACAATCATATTATTATATTATCGCCTAACGATACTATCGCCAAGCGTAAGTATACATTAATGGTTCTCGCCTTCCCTGACTTTATAAGCTCGAAGCTGGATCTATAATTATCGCAGGATAATATAAAAGTATTTTCCTTTGTCATATTTGGGATAACTGATGAAAGCAATTAAAGCGATGGGAACCATTGATGAAGATGGACAACTTACTTTAGATAGTCCCATAGCTACAGATAAAAATAGTCGGGTTGAAGTAATTGTTTTAATTAAAGAAGCTACAGAAGTGGATGAAGATGATACACCATTAGAGGTAATTAAAGAAAATTTTCGTCAAGCTTGGGATGAAGCTCGGAGCGGAAAAACTATTCCTGCTTCTCAGATTTGAAATGGGATTGAGGATGTCTGAGCAAGAAGTTATTCAAGTTGAAGCAGCACTAACATTTAAGCGGAATTTACGTACTTTGGCTAAAAGATATCGCAGCATTCGCAACGATGTACAACCCGTAATCGAACAACTTGAAGCAGGAGAATTACCTGGAAACCGGATTTCTGGAATTGGGTATGAAGTTTTTAAGCTGCGTTTTAAGAATAGAGAGGGGAAAGGGTTAAGAAATCCTATTATGATGGATTCTTTTATTTTAATTAGTAGGGTGTGTGACGGTTACGAGAAATTATTAATAATAACGAAAATTGTTAATATTGCCGTCACGCACCATTTTTTGATTCCGAATTATTCAAAAATTAAAATCAATTACAGCACTTTGCAGGAAAATAAAGTACAAGGCTACAGACTAAAACTCTTGTGGGATGGGCATCCCTGCCCGTCCAAATGTACCTCATTAAGATGAAATATGCTGTAAATCAACCATTTAAACCTCACCCCGTACTGACGGACACCCCTCTCCTTGTTAAGTGGGTAATGATTCTAACCGATACTTTACAATTTAATAGTTAATTGTTTTGGCGCTAAAGCGCAACTACGAACGAACTCAAAACTTCACTCGGCACTGGCTTCATCAATGAAGGTAAAAAACCCACAATTCCCGGAAATACAATAATCAATCCCAACACCAACAACTGAATCAAAATAAACGGAATCACACCACGATAAATATCTGCCGTACTCACTTCTTCTGGTGCAACGCTGCGTAAATAAAATAAGGCAAAACCAAAGGGAGGTGTTAAAAACGAGGTTTGTAAATTCGCTCCTAAAATAACCCCGTACCAAACTAAATCAATTCCAAACTGTTGCGCTACCGGAACAAATAAGGGTATGACAATAAAGGCTATCTCGAAGAAGTCGATAAAGAAGCCTAACAGCAATACTACTGTCATACTTACTATCATAAATCCTACTTGTCCGCCAGGAATATTACTTAAAACATTCTCCATAAAAACGCTACCATTCAACCCTTTAAACACCAATGCAAAGGCAGTTGAACCAATTAATATAAACATCACCATGCTGGTAATTCGCATGGTGGCGTTACAAACTTGACTCAAGGTTGTTAAAGTTAATTTACGATATATAGCAGCAAGAAATATTGTTGCCACACAGCCAACTGCTCCCGCTTCGGTGGGTGTTGCAAATCCAAAAAAGATGCTTCCTAATACTAATAATATTAAAATCAAAGGCGGTAACATTACCTGAAAAATCTTTGCTATTAAAGCCGAAACACCAATATTTCTAACTTCTGGAGGTAATGCTGGAGCAATTTCTGGTTTTAAAAATGCGATTATCAATACATATAAAGCAAAAGCACCCGCCATCATCAAACCGGGAATTATCGAACCAACAAATAAATCTCCTACCGATATCCCTAATTGATCTGCAAGTACTATCAATACGACTGATGGGGGAATAATTTGTCCTAATGTCCCCGATGCTGCAATCACACCAGTTGCTAACTTTTTATCGTAACCGTAGCGCAACATAATTGGTAAAGATATCAAACCCATTGCCACAACTGTCGCTGCTACAACTCCGGTAGTTGCTGCCAATAAAGCTCCCACAATTACCACAGCTAAAGCCAAACCACCGCGTATTCTTCCCAGGAGAATTCCCATCGTTTCCAAAAGTCGTTCGGCGATACCCGTTTTTTCTAGCATCGAACCCATGAAGATAAAGTAGGGTATTGCTAATAGGGTATAGTTCTTCATGATATCGAAAATCCGCAGTGGCATTAATCCGAATAATTGCAGATCGATAATTCCTAATGCACTTCCAATCAAAGCGAAGATAATCGAAACCCCACCCAAAGAAAACGCTACCGGATACCCCAAGGATAATAAAGCCAAAGCACCAGCAAACATTAATGGCCCTAACCAATCAATCATTACTGTTTTCCTCCTGGGGTTGTAAATAACCTTTAAAAATTGCCAAGTTTTTGATAATTTGAGAGATTCCCTGCAATATCAGCAGAGCAAAGGAAATAATTATTGTAGTTTTGATCGGATATCTTGGTAAACCATCTGGATCTGGAGAATTTTCTAAAATTGACCAGGAATTAACAATGGTTTCCCAGGAATAGAAAATAATCAAACCACAAAACGGAATTAAAAATAATAGAGTACCTAAAATTTCTATCAGCGCTTTTCGACGGGGATTCCATTTACTGTAAAATACATCAACCCGCACGTGTTCGTTATATTTGAGCGCGTAAGCCGCTGCAAAGAAAAATATTAAATCAAAAATATACCATTGAGCTTCAATATAAACATTAGAACTCAGATTAGCGCCAATTAACCTTCCTAGATATCTGCCGACAACATTCCATCCACCCACAACAACTAATACTAATACCAGCCAAGTGGTTATTTTACCGATAACTTCGTTAAAGGCATCGATGATTCGCGATACTTTTAGTAACTTCTCCACAACCCACTACCTTTATCAACCTTTGTAAAAGTAGTTTACATCTGTGAAGGGGAAGATTTATGTTAATCAGTTATCAATTATCAATTAAGATTTACCTTCTGTAGTGGGAGCGTCTCGCTCCCTGGTTGTAATTCAACTCATCGCTTGCTTACTTCTAAATCTTTGACGCGAATTACTATAAGATTTAGGGTTGTTTGATTCACAGTCATTTTTTGTAAACTATGATTTTATCAAATAGCTCGATAATAAAATTAATTGTAAATTTGATTTAGTAATTTAATTTTCTTATTTAAATAATCAAAACACGTCCAAACAGATTATATACAAAAATAATTTTACACGAAAAGTGACTTATATCACTCCATCAAAATAACGAAATTGCGTTGAGTAATTGAACATATTCTCATTAGTGGCTGCATAATTTTAAACAAGCGTATATTTTTGTTAATTGTCATCACGAAATACTGAACTTTTTTTGTGTTTATATATCTATTTGTTAAGTTTTCTAAGTAATACGAGTATTTTAGATAACTTAAAAAATATTATCCTCGTATTTAAACTGAGCAAAAATAATCTAAATAAAAACAGTAATTCATTTTGCAGTGAAATTAAAGACACTAAAAACCGGGCTTCTCTAATTTTGACTTCGGGATTTAGAGATGCTGTAAATTTTTTAATATACTCACCTTTAGAAGTATATTATTTTACTTTAATAACAAAAAAACCGTATTTATATTGAGAAAAACATGGGTTTATATAAATATGATTTGTTAAAATTGCTGCAAATAGCTATGTAGCTGTTTCTAATAGCGATCGCACTTAAGGAATTGGTAGAAAACTTGTGGAAACCAGCTTTCGTGAATTAAGAAATAGTAGAGAACATTGAAGCTAAGAAGTTTTGGCAAAAGTTGGGTTGGAAGGTACGGGAAGATATCAATATGATGTGCTTAAATATTTTCGATTCTGTGAATCCTTAAATTTTCTACAAAAAATATAAAAAGTAATGAAACATACTTGCACGCAACCGCATCAATAAAGCTATAACGTACTTATAACTACTATGGCTGTATTAGTAAATGAAGTCTGGTTTTATCTTTAAAGGAATATTATTAACTACATTAGTTGCTGTAATTGGAACTAGTTTGAAGCTATTTAATGATAATCAAGCTCAAGCAGTGAAAAAGGCTGGTTTATGTAGCGAAATCAAGCCACTAACTCAAAATAAAGCGGAAAAATACGATAGAAACGGATTGAAAGAAAGTGAAGGCACTTTTTACGATCAAGTTTCTTTTAAATCCAAGCCCGTGGTATCAGTAGTTATAAACCCGGAGGCGTTAGACGTTAATAAATGGGCAAAAGTTCCGCAATCGGCAATTAAATATATTGGTAAGGAAGATGAATGGTTAAGTCCAGATAATTTTTATTTAGTTGAAGTTCCCAGCGATGCCAAGGCTTTGGCTTTGGGTAAACCCTGTCACGGTGACGGCAATGCAGCAGTTCACTCTATCAGAAAATGGGATGTTGCAGAAGATAATAAAATATCCATCAACGGTAAAATTAACTTAGAACATCCTACTCCCTTACCTAAAATTAATCCTGCTCATATTTTGGTGAATACCGGAAGTGATGAGCAAGATAGTTTGGGGGGTGTGACGGAGGTTTACTTTAGCAAGGAGAGAGTAAGGATTCCGATGAAGAAGTAATTGGAGATGGGGAGATGGGGAGAAAATTAAATATTTTTAACTCACTTCTCTCCATTCCCTAGTGCCAATCCAAAATCACTTTACCGGGACAAGAATCTTTTAAGCAATCATGTTTTAATAATCAGAGAATCGTCTTTGATTTCAATAGATTTAATTTTTCCTATTAATTTTACAGTTCTTTGGGATTCTGCTGCATCTTGACTAAATCCAGGTGCATCTGAGGGAGATTTTATTCCACCAAAGATATATGATATTATTTTTGAGTATATCAATGGTGCCGTGATATTATATTTATCATCATTAATTTCTCCGATATTTGTCTTAATAAATTTCGATGTTTCTAAAACAACTTCATTATTAACACTAAAGCTAAATGTTCTTGTTTCGGTAGAAACGACTGACATAAAAACAAGAGACGGCCATTCCATTCTAGTTTCTACGATTAGATTATCTTGAATTTGATAATAGAAGAATTTTCCCGGAGTGAATTTATTTAAGTTAATACCCTTTGTATATATATTATTGATATCATCAGCATTTAAGGTTAAGGTTGAAGCTTGATTCTCTAATGCTGTTATAGAGAAATATTCAATCTTCTTCTTGGTTGCTAGATACTTCTGCTGCGAAGTCTTATGAATTGGAAATTCAACTAATATTTTTGGTTGGCTATTTCCCGATTTTATATCTTCGGTTACTTTGCGTATATATAAAAAGTTAACTGCAAGAAATAAAAACGAGACGATACCTATAAATCGAATTGTAGACATTAACATATTTCTAATTTGCCCTGAAGATTTGTAATTTAAAAAAAAATTGCTTAAACCAGGTAAGTTTAAAAAAATAGGATTATAACAAGTACTGTATAGTGGTTATAGCATGGATAAAAAGGACTAAAGTCCTTACTACTAACCTATGTTTATAAATCAACCACCGATTCATCAGCAATAAAATCCTCTGCATCAAAATAATATTTTCCCTCAGCTTGAATAATCCTTTCAAACAGTTGTGGAATTCCTTTTGCAATAACTTTGGTTTCTTCTGGTTTCAATATCCAAGTTTTCTGTTCAAATAATTTATTTCTATCTTCAACTAAAACAGGTTTACCGACAACAATCCACCATTCATACCAAGTTTGATAATTTTCATCTCCAAAATTACCAATTTTTCGTTTTACGTTTCCAAATGCAATACAGCGATTATCTTTCAGGTTGATAAAAATGGTAAAGAATGAATTAGTTTCTGTCATTTTAATTTTGCAGCGAATATAATTTTTAAGAGGTTTAATGTTCCAAGAATATTCGGTATCAGCAAATAAAGTACCACCGTCAAATCTTTCTAAAATTTGAGTTAACTCTGCTGGTATTCCAAAAAATGGTCTTTTCTGGATATATTTATCAAAAGGTAAATTAAGCTGGTGTTCTTTTTCTAATTGATTTAATATCCCCACAAAACTATTTTGCTTTCTGACTCCCCAACCAATCTCTGGATGAAGACAACCAGTTTGTTGATTTTGAGCAACTCCAATAAAACCCGCGATTAATTCTAATTGAGATTCTCCTTGAAGAGTATTTAACGTAAAAGAAGCTTGAGAAATTCCATTGGGAAACATTCGTGGTGAAATTCCGTTAGCAATCGTCAATTCTTCGCGGGGTGTTTCTAAAATTGGATTTTTATATGTAGGAGAATTAGTAATTTTCTCTTTTAAATAAGGAAACAAATCCGCCAACCAACCAGTAATCACCTCTCCGCCATATATTGCTTTGGGTTTACAGATGTGCTGCCAAAATTCTAAATTAGGTTTACCAGCAACCGTTTCAATAATCCCGTCGCAAATTGGTAATAATCTTTTAGTCCACCAATGCAGATCGTATTCGCTTATGATTTCTACACGTTTCCGAATCTTCTTCCAATCATCAACGCTTCCCCGTACAATAATCCAAGGGATACCGCAAATTGCATATAGTTGATAATCGAAATACTGTTTTAAAGCATCCATCATCACAACTTGACTGGCAGTGCGAATAATTGGGGTAGTTGTACTAAAATCGCACACCATCAAATCGGCAATATCGGATTTCACATTTTCATCAATCTTCTTAGACCATAATTCCACAGCTTGCTGCCAATCTTGATTATCATTAAGCTTCTCCAGCACAACTTTCAATTCTCTCTTGCTTGAATGACTAACGAATTGATATCGTAACCGTTCTGCATTATTATTGATATGTTGAGCAAAACCCTGAGCGATCGCCATCCAGATAGCGTCGGGAGTCAGCAATAAAGGACGATGCTCTGCAAAAGCTTGATGAACTGCATTTACAAGAGAATGTAAATTAAGCGTACTTTCAAAGTCATTCTCGTTAGATTGCTCGACAACTTGAAAATTATCACCGTGACTAAAAGCAATTAAACTAGAATCCAATCTTTCTTCTAACTGTTTGAAACAAGTTTGTAACGGTAAAAGGTTTTTAAAAACTTCTACGTCATCAACTTTAAAACATATTTCATCATGATTGTGATGCAATATTGACGCGATTTTATTCATAGAATTTCCCTTGAAATAAAGGAACTCATTATAACTTCAATTCCTGTAACTGTAAGGTGCTGTGAGTAATAGAGTACGACACCATTATATTTTCCTTATTTCCTAACCTTTACTATTTCCGGATTTTGGTGCGTTACAACTATCTACTAACACACCTTGCAAAATTAATGTTATAAATTGGCATTCTGTAAAATGGTGATTCAGCATAATTATGAAAATCCACGACTATGTGAAAAATAGAGATATCAAAGAAGTTACACGATTAATAAAAAAAGGTGTTGATATTAATAATGTTGATAAACATTCATGTCAAACACCGTTGATGATAGCGGTAAGTAATCGGGATGTAAATATTGAGATGGTACGTTTCCTGGTTGAAAATGGAGCCGATATCAATGCAGTGGGAGGTAAATATAAAAGTACAGTCATAGATTTAGCAATTCAAGCAGGAAGTCTCGATAAAATTCGATTTTTATTAGATGCTGGTGTTGATATTAATTATCGAACATCTAATGGCTATGATGTTTTAATTCATGCCATGTGTGGAAGAGATATTAAACAAGATGAAAATCTTATCCCCATTTTAAATCTACTTATTGAAAGAGGTGTAGAAGTAGACGGTGTAAGTAGCTATAACGAATCTGCTCTTAAAATTGCTTATCGTAATCTAAGATTTGATGCTGTTAAATTATTATTGGATGCTGGTGCTGAGGAAAAACAATTACAATGGACGCATTTAATGGAAGCGGTGGCTTTCGGGAGTGTAGAAGAAGTAAAAATATTACTTGAAGAAGGTGCTGATATTTATCATATCGATTGCTGGAGTAGAAATGCTTTCTTCTTAAGTTTGCAGAATGGTGATATTGAAAAGGCTAAAATCTTATTATCCTTTACACCAAGTAGCGATGATGCTTCATTTTGGTGGAAATCTCCTATCTTCTACCCAATACAATTTAATTACAGCAAAATCCTAGAATGGTTAATTTTAGAAGGATTTGATATTCAAGTAACTGATGACTGTTTGAATACTCCTTTAATTACAGCTGCTGAATATGGTGCTACAGATTGTGTCAGAATTTTACTTGAAGCTGGTGCTGATATAAGTAAAGTCGATAATTTTAATGAAAATGCAATAAGTAAAGCTGCTAATTTAGAAATCGTCAAAATGCTTCTTTGTGGAAGTGAAGATTTTAGCGATATTAGCACGGAGATACGAGTATCGCTGTTAGGTGTTGGTGAGGAAGAATTACAGGAAGAAATAAAGCATATTAAAGATAAAACCGCAAAATTTCCTCGATTCGGAATCACAAATCCAGAAATTATAAGAAACGATTTCTGGGAAGCGATGGTGCGTAGCGGTGTTGATGCTTCCACAGCTAGAAGCAATAACGATTTAGAATATACTTCTATATGGTGTTACCAAAGATTCGGAAGAACAACTACAATGTTACCCGATGGTAGAATTCTAGAAATTGCTGGGGAACATGAGGATTATTACGATCCAGATTTTCATATATATAATGATGTAGTTGTCTTCGATGGTAAAGGTAATTTTAAAATTTACGGTTATCCCAGCGATGTTTTCCCCCCAACCGATTTCCATTCAGCAACGTTGGTAGAAAATTACGTCTATATTATTGGAAGTAATGGTTATCAAGATGCAATAATTCCCAATCAAACCCCCGTTTATCGATTAGATTGCAATACATTTCAAATACAAAACGTAAAAACCATCGGAGATAATCCCGGATGGATAAGTCAGCATAAAGCAAAATATCAACAACCATCTCAAATCTACATTACTGGCGGTAAAGTTTGTACTCAAGAAGGCTATATTGAAAACTCTACCGACTACATTCTTAATTTAAATAGATTTGAATGGAATCAAGTTAACTCTTAAACTAACCTTATCCCCTCTCCCCCGACAATTCCAATAATCTCAGCATCCTCATAACCCAACTCTTTCAATTTCTGCAAACAATCATCAGCTTTCTCAATAGAAACCGCAGCTAATAAACCACCGGAAGTTTGTGGATCGAATAATAAAGGATAATTACTATAAGATTCAAATTCTTCTAAATTCGTAATATAGCTCGAAGCTTTTAAATTCTCCGAATAAAGCGAACTAAAAATCTCCTTCTCAACAGTTTCTCTAGCACCATTCAAAATCGGAATTTTATTAAACTTCAACTCAACTCCGATTTGAGAAGCTTTTACCATTTCCGATAAATGCCCAATTAAACCAAAACCCGTAATATCTGTACAAGCAGTTGCACTAAATTCCAAAAAACATTCAGCAGCAGCTTGATTTGATAACAACATTGATTTTATCGCATTATCGATCCAACTTCCTTTAACTTGACGGCGCATTTCACCAGCAAATAAAACCCCCGTACCCAATGCTTTAGTCAAAATTAAAACTTCACCAACCTGCATTCCGCTTTTACGTAAAAGTTGATTTTCATCAGCCAAACCGTTACAGGATAAGCCAAATGCTAATTTATCGCCTTGAATAGTATGCCCGCCAATCAAAGATACTCGTGCTTGATTTAACTGTTTTACCGCACCAGACAATAATTGAAATAAAGTTTCCTCAACTGTGGAACTTTTTCCATAGGGGATAGTAGCCAAAGCCAAAACGCTAGTAGGAATAGCACCCATTGCAAAAATATCGCTTAAACAATGATTGACAGCAATTTGTGCAAAAATATAAGGGTCATTAATTAAACTAGTAAAATAATCAATCGTTTGTACCATCACCTTACCACTGGGTAGCTTCACCACAGCAGCATCATCCGGAGAATCCAAACCGATAATAATATCTTCCCCTTCCGTAATCGTTTGCGATTCTCGAATTCTACCTAAAACCGTTTCTAAAACATTACCACCAACTTTAGAACCACATCCAGAGCAAGGAATTTGTAAATTTTGGATTTTGGATTTTGCGGAAAGTTTGGGGTGTAGATTCTCTTCCCCCAAAACTTTCCAAGACGGATTTTGGATTATTTGTCTGCCTTCCCATGCCCCATGCCCCATCCCCAATGCCCCAAGTTTACTAAAACGCTCCATAAACTTACAGTCAATCCGATCCTTCCATTGCCACAACAACTTACTAGGTGGTAAAGTCAACCATCCACGAGTTGCGATCGCACTTCCATCTCCAGTACCTATCAAACTCAAATAATCTTTCTGCGGCACATACTTTTTGAGAGTTTTTCCTAGCAAGCTACGTTGTAAATTCTCAAATAATGGTTTCCCCTGACGTACTGCAAATACCCCAGCTTTCGCACGGGGATGATTTTTCATCGTCGCAATATCCCCAGCAGCAAACACCTGTGGGTGCGATAACGATTGCAAATTGTCGTTTACTAAAATAAATCCCCGCTCATCCGTACTAATTCCCGTTGATTCCAACCATTTCGGTGCAGATGCTTGCGTTACCCAAAATATATAATTGCACTCAACTTTCAATCCCGATTCACATATAACAATATAATTTTCTATATCTCCTTCGGGTGCAACTTTGCATACTGTCTCACCCAAATGCACGATTATACCGCGCTCAATTAGAATACGTCTCAAAAGATTTCCTAATAGAGGATTGGCATTAGGCATTAATCGCTTATCTTTTCCAAATAAATGAATTGTTAAATTTGGATGATATTGCTGCAAATTCCCCTGCATTGACAAGGCTAACTCTACACCGCCAGCACCACCACCAACAATTCCGATATTTACAGGTTTTTGGGGATTAGATGAAATTTTCTCAACCAATTCATACCAACTTTGCAGCAACTCCCCCACAGGTTTTGCTGGAATGGCATATTTTGTAGCACCCGGTACAGAAATAGTTGCTGGAGTAGAGCCTATATCAATCGATAATAAATCAAAACTGACATCAGGACGATTTGCACAAATAACTCGATTATTTTCCAAATCAATACCAGTTATAAAATCTATATATAGTTGTGCTTGAGCAAAATTAGCCAACTTCCGCAAATCGATATGACAATCATCATGAGTATAAAATCCAGCAATATGTCCTGGTAGCATTCCTGAATAAGGAGTATCTCCATTCGCCGTAATTAAAGTTATCCTGACTCCCGGCAAACAATTCATACCAAACATCTTCAGCGCGATGGCATGAGAATGTCCCCCACCAACCAACACTAGGTCTTTGACAAAAGGCTGTATATTTTGCATCTAGCGATTTTAGATTTTTAGATTTTGGATTAGCGAGAGTAGCAAGTAGCAAGTAGTGAGTAGTAAGTAGTAAGTAGTAAGTAAAGAATGATGATGGAGTGATGGAATAAAAGTTATTTCTTCATCCCCTTGTCTCCCCCTTCGGGTATCTCCTATGTCCTTCAGACAAGCTGCGCTAACGGAGACGCTGAGCCGCACGCTCCGCGTGAACGCTAACACCACTTTGCTCAACGGAGGGAACCTCCGCACGCAAGTGGATTCACCATCCCCTTGTCCCCTTCTGCCCCTCTTCCCCCTCTCCCCATCTCCCTTCTCTTTCTAATCTTTATATATTTTGCTTTATAAAATACATATATTAAGTAATAAGAGTGTTTATTGTAGTAAATATAAAACTAACATCGGACCTATTATGTAGTTTATAAAACAATAAAAAAAGCCAAACGTGTTACGAAAACTTTGCGATTGTATATTTATTCAGCAATAAAAATGAATTTTTCCAAGCATGAAAATTTAAATAGACTTCTCAAAAATGCCATACAGCAAATAAACGCATCTGAAATAGAACAGAGATTAATAGCTCTCATAAATCTAGAAAAAATAGCTATTGAATATCCCGATGAATGCGATAATTTGATTCAAATTATTACTAACTTTATAAAACAAAAAAGATCGTTTGAATTCTTAAATGATTCTGAAATCAGTCCCATAAGCGAAATTAATCTTGATATTCAAGTTGCTTTAAATATCATAACTAATCCGGATATCGATGGATACTTGCGTAGAGATAAGTTTGACTTAAGTTATATAGACATTAGAGGTGCAAATCTTTGTGGGGCAAATTTAAAAAAAATTAATCTACAACGATCGATTCTTTATCGAGCAAACTTAATTGACGCAAACCTAGAAAATGCTAATTTAAATGGTGCAGTATTAAGTGCAGCTAATTTAAAAGGTGCAAATCTTGCTTACGCTAACTTATGTGGTGCTATATTGAATGCAGCAAATCTTTATGAAACAAATCTTACCCATACTGATTTGCGTTGTGCTAACTTGTTTTTAGCGAATTTGCAGAAAGCAAATCTCAGGGGTGCTAACTTGGATGGAGCTAATTTAAGAGAAGCCGAATTTAGCGGTAATAAGGCTACTCCTGAAGCTTAAAATTAAAATCGTAGTATTTACATTTATTATAAAAAGAGGGTGTTTCTACATCACTCTCTGGGGGTCATCTACGTAATAGTACCGTGCCGTAGAATATAACTTTAGCATTATATTAGAGACAATCTACTAGCTGTCTACGGGCATTACAGATTGCAACTGCAACTTTCGACAGATATTGCATTTTTTTGACAAATGGTATACTCTTTAATCCCAATCATATCGGTAATAATTCTGTGTTGTGAGGAATACTGATTCTATGTCTGCTAAAAACACAGACGCATTAACGAATTGGTTAATAGGAATAACAATCTTTTTTTCTGTTTCACCAATTCTGATTTTCACAGCGATTTCAAAAATAGAAGGATTGCCAAATGAAGACAGAATCGAATACAAAAGTCAAGGCTTAATGACTTCTGCTGGATTGTTTCTTGGATTGGCAATAATTATCAATGCTTATTATGGGGGCAAGCGTGCCGTATTATTAGAAAAAAGCTTATTAGCAGCTCAGAAAGATAATCGAATAAATCAAAAAAATATAGAACTCAACGAGCAAAAGCTGGTAGCTGAACGTTTAATGAGCGCAATTACCCAACTTGGGCACGATAGTGTTGCGACTCGCACCGGAGCTATTTATGTTTTAGAAAGAGTTGCTCAAGACTCTCCTCAAGAGTATTGGACAATTATGGAAATTCTGACAGCTTTTGTCAGAGAAAATGGTGTTATCCCGAAATTTACAAAATCTCAGGCAGGCACCCAACAAGAAATTAAAGTTCCTACAGATATTCAAGCAGCAGTAACTGTAATTGGTAGACGAGATACTTCTCACGATCCATTAGATAAGAAAATTGATTTAAGGAATGCTCAACTTAGGGGAGTAGATTTTAGTAATGCGAACCTACAACGAGCAAATTTAAGCAATTCGGACTTGTGTGGAGCTTGTTTGCAGGGTACCGATCTTTTGAAAGCCAATCTCGATGGTGCTAAACTCGCGCAGTGCAATCTTTATCAAGTTAACCTACAAGAAGCAAGCCTCCGTCGTGCCAATTTAGCGGGTTCGATTGCTAACAAAGGTTTGTTTTATGGTGCAAATCTCCGAGATGCCAACTTGGTGGGAGCTTCATTACGAGGAGCCAATTTGATGGGAGCTAACCTTTACAAAGCTAATTTGATGGGAGCTAACCTCAAAGCAGCTAATTTAGCAGGAGCAAAACTGTTTCTGGCAAACTTACAGTCTGCAAAGCTTGACAAAGCAAAAATGTACGAAGCTGGTTTAATTGGAGCCAATTTGCAGCAAGCCAACCTTAATGGAGCCAACTTGCGACAAGCAAATCTTAATGCAGCTAAACTTCAACAAGCAGAAGTATTTTTTGCTAACTTCTCAGGAGCTTCCTTAAGAGAAACCGATCTTTCAGGAGCAAACCTCATGGGAAGCGATTTTCAGTCATGCATTTTATATGAAACTAACCTTAGTGGAGCTAATTTAACAGCTGCAAACCTTTCTTTAACTGACTGCTACGACGTAAACCTTGAAGGAACAATCCTTAAAGGAGCCAAAAATATGCAACCGCAATTGCAAAAAATGGCTATGGGCAAATATTGAGCTAATCGTTTTCGATCAACAGCATCCATCTACCACTTCTTAAAACATCATTTGACGCTTACGTTTAGGTTTAATTCGTTTTAACTACCAGGGTGCTTGCCACCATTCGTGCTTACCTTCTTGAAATCGAAATTAATCGGATTTTATTTTGAGGCTTCTCTTCATTAAGATAATGTATTGGGGATTAGGCATTGGGAAAAGAATTGCTAACTCCTAATAACTCACTACTCACTACTCACTACTCACTACTCATTACTTACTACTCACTACTCACTACTCACTACTCACTACTCACTACTCACTACTCATTACTCATTACTTACTACTCCTAACTCTCAAAAAGTTATGCCATGCTCGTAATCCCAGCATTTATTATCTTCCCAGGTTCTATTAGTATGCTTGCATTCGGATTCTTTGTGAATCCAAGGAATTGATGTAGGAAATATTGAAGCAGGTTTTAAAAACAAAGATACTATAGAGTTTACGGTGCAAGAACCACAAACTATAAATAAAGTCAGAATTACAGTACTAAATGCAATTCTACTAGGAGTCCAAAAAGAAATATTTGTTCCGGGAGCTTGGATTCTAGAGCGCATATTAATTCCTAATTTGAAAATTTATAGATCTACTAAATGATGTTAAATTGGGCGATCGAAACCCCGTCAGGGGAGATTTTTCCTGCGCCACAATATTTTTGAACAAAGTAAAGTAAACGCTTTTTTAAAAGATTTCGCTGATTATTTGTCAATATTGACATAACCTTTTCCATAATTGAAAGGTCTTGTCCGTAGTTTTTACTAAATAAAAATACTTATTATTCTTTTTTTAAAGATTAATCTTTAGACTCTACACAATTTAGGTATATCTATGTTATATGAAAAAAATTGTATACATACAGCCGCAAAGATACTACTTTAATTAAATATGAAGTAGTTTTCTTCTCGGTAGATACCGGGATATATATGCATGATTGACCTTTATACATTTACCACACCAAACGGACGTAAAGCTTCCGTAATGTTGGAAGAGATTGAACTTCCTTATAACGTTCATACAATTGATATCCGTAAAGACGACCAATTTACACCAGAATACGTAGCAATTAATCCCAACAGTAAAATACCCGCCATCGTCGATAAAGATACTGACATAACTGTATTTGAATCAGGTGCAATCCTCATGTACTTAGCTGATAAAACAGGTAAATTATTACCCACAGAGCAAAAAGCCCGCTATCAAGTAATAGAATGGTTAATGCTGCAAATGGGTAGCATAGGACCGATGTTCGGACAATTCAACCACTTCAACAAACACGCTTCCGAAAAGATTCCCTACGCTATTGAACGTTACAAAAAAGAAACCATCCGACTCTACGGAGTATTAGACAAACAGCTTGCAGACAAAGAATATATTTGTGGTGACTACTCCATAGCCGACATTGCAACATTTCCCTGGATAACAATCTACGAAATCCAAGAAATGACACTCGATAACCATCCCAACTTAAAAAGATGGCATGACACCGTGTCAAATCGTCCAGCAGTGCAGCGGGGGATGAAGGTTCCGTAATGGGTAATGGGGATGGGGCATGGGGCATTGGGGAGATGGGGAGCTAGCTCCCACTACAAATTACCAATTACCAATTACCAATTACCAATTACCAATTACCAATCCCCAATCCCCAATGCCCAATCCCCAATACCCAATTCCCTAATTCAAAAACTTTTCGACGCAACGTACAAATATTTCGACACCCATTGCTAATGCTGTTTCGTCGAAGTTAAAGCGGGGATGGTGGTGGGGATAGGCTAAGTCTTTTTGGGGATTTGCGGAGCCTAAGAAGAAGTAACAACCGGGAACTTGTTGCAAAAAGTAGGACATATCTTCACCACCCATTGTCTGACATTCGGGTACTATTCCTAATGGCGTTTCTACAACTTCTTCTGCTATGCTTCGTACTAATTCTGCCATTTCGGCATTATTTATTGTGGGTGGGTAAAGTCCCCAATATTCTAAGTCGTAATTCGCACCGTTAATTTCACAGATCCCGGCAATTACTTTTTTAATCCGTTCCTGAATAAACCCTTCAAATTCTGGATTAAAATATCTGACGGTACCGCTCATTCTGGCTGTATCGGCGATTATATTGCCCTTTGTGCCCGCGTGAAGTTCTCCTACAGTCACCACGGCAGAATCAATTGGACTAACGTTACGAGAAACAATGGTTTGTAAAGCATTGACAACTTGAGCCGCAACTACCACCGAATCAACGGTTTGATGGGGCATTGCACCATGTCCGCCTTTACCCAAAATTGTACAGCGAAACGATTCAACTGCCGCCATCAAGGCACCAGCACGAACTCCTACAGTTCCTAAAGGTAAATTGTTCCACAGGTGAAGACCAATAATTGCATTTACGTCAGGATTTTTTAATACACCTGCTTCAATCATTGGTTTAGCACCACCTGGCCCTTCTTCTGCGGGTTGAAAGATTATTTTAACAGTACCGCTGAAACTATCTCGATGCTGCTGTAAATAATAAGCCGTACCCAGCGCGATCGCAGTATGTCCATCATGTCCGCAAGCGTGCATTACTCCTTCATGTTGCGATTTATAAGACACTTCGTTCATTTCGTGAACTGGTAAAGCATCCATATCCGCACGAATTGCCAATACCCGATTATTTGATTCGCCTTTTTTACGACCTTTGATAGTTGCGGCAATACCCGTTTTAGCAATCCCAGTTTGATGTTCAATTCCCCATTCTGACAACTTCTGGGAAACAAGTTTACTGGTAATCTCTTCCTCAAAAGCTAACTCAGGCTTTTGATGAATTATTCTGCGCCATTCTATAATTTGCGGATGTAACGAACGAATATCAAGTCGAACCCGAGATAAATCGGCAGATGCATTTGGAAATGTGGAAACCATGACAAAAAAGGTTAAAGGTTAAAGGTCAAAGGTTAGAAGTCAGGAATTGGGAGTTAAGAATTTTCTCCTTATCTCCTCATCCTCCCATGCCCCATGCCCCATGCCCCATGCTCCATGCCCACTCAATTAAACAGTTTCTCTAATTCTAAATCGGATGCAATTTGGGCTAGTCGATCTAAATCTTCGGGGTTATCTAAATATGGTAAACAACCTAAGACGGGAATATTTGTAAAGGATTCGATTGTATCTACTGGTGCCCAATCGGCGATTTGTTCTGGTGTCATTTGCGAGCAGCAGTTTAAAATGATTCCTAAAAGCTGCACTTTGGCTTGTTTTGCTAAAGCCACATTTGCCACCACTTGAGAAATTGCACCCAATCTTACGGGTACAACTAATACTGTAGGTAAACGCCATTCTCCGGCTAAATCTGCTACTGTAAATTCATCTGTTACCGGAGATCCCAATCCTCCCAAGGCTTCCACTAACAGAATATCGCGGCTTTGCTGTAACTGAGTAAAAGCTTGCCAAACGATACCTAAATCTATCTCTCGATTTTCTTTGGCTGCTGCTAAAGGAGGTGCTAAAGGTGCTTGAAAATATAAAGGCGTAATTTCTGTTTCAGATTGCGATAATGAAAATAACTTTTGGTAAAGTTGGCGATCGCCGACTCCCGACTGAATCGGTTTCATGATTCCCAAGCTCTGTTGGGGGCGATATTTTTGTAAATAAGCAGCTAGGGCTGTAGTGAAAACTGTCTTACCCGCGTCGGTATCGGTTCCAGTTATAAATAATGTTTTTAGCAATTTTAAATGTTAAATTTTGGATTTTAGATCATTTTTTAAGCTTAATTCAGACCTCAATCTGCCCGAATCACCGCAATAGCATCAATCTCAAACAACATACCATCAAGAGCTAACCTTGGCACAGGAACGAGTGTTTGTGCTGGTGTTTGATTTCCCCACATTGCAAATACCTCAGTTGTTAGATGCTCTAATTTAGACTCCGAGTGATCGACGATAAAAGTACTAATTTTGACAACATCTTCTGGACGTGCATCTGCTGCGGCTAAAGCAATCCGAAGATTTACAAAAGCTTGCTTTAACTGAGTAACGAAGTCCGAGGCAAGAAATCCATTCTTATCTTCACCACCTTGCCCCGCGATATAAACAGTAGTTGCTTGAGTGGGAGCAATAACAACATGGGTATAGCCATTAGGGGTTGGATCGTACAAACCAACTGGATTAATAAACCTAGATTCTTGCAACATGGCTATCTTTCCTAAGAGACTCTAAACTTTACGCCGGTTACGAACAAAATGTTCTATAACAATCATGTTCAAATCATACTCGTTATGAGTATAATCATTCAACCATAATTGAAAAAACTTTTTTGCCGTAAAATAACGTTGAACCCATGCCCTATCCCCCATGCCCAATTCCCTCTTCCTAATTAGATTCAGCTTCTGGCACTGGTTCCACTTCCGGTTTTCTTTCCTCTGGAGATGGGGTTGGTTTTTTTATGGGAGGAAACTTGACTGATGGTAGTTTCACGTCGGGAATTCTAGTTGGAATGCTGGTTGGAAAGTTAGTTGGAAGGCTTGTTGGAATAGTTAGATTAGGTCGCTTGCGTTTCTCTCTTTGTGGTTTTGGTGTCTCTTCTACAGATGGTTCTGTAGGTTCAATATCCGGTGCAGTTGTCGGCTCAATGTCTGGTGTAGTGACTGGATCTTTCAAAGAGACTTTTAAGGTATATTCGGCTTGCTTAATTTCTGGAAGATTATTTAATTCAATAATGTATCTACCAGTAAAGGGCAAATTACCTTGATAAGAGCTTACCTGCCGCGCTACGTTATCAATAATTTCTTTGTTAGGGCCTAATACGGTTAGCGAAACACCATTTTCTTCAACCAAAACTGCTGTAAGTACCTGCCCTTCATCGGCTCTAAAGGTATACTGCACCGTTTGATTTTCTTTTAAATTTCCTCTGATGGTAGCTGTGTCGGAAAGTACAAAGTTGAGCCGCTTGCTAAAAACATCTGGTTCGCCTGGATTGGGTGTTGGTGTTGGCGTAAGAAATGGTGTTGCAAATGTTTGTGGTGGAGGTGACTCCGGTGGCGATTTGGATGCATTTTGAATAGTTGTAACTAAAGCCCAGGAACCCAATCCCGCTAATAATACTACACCCGCACCTATTATTATTACTGATATCGGACTATCTATAAGTGGATCTTTTGGTGGTGGAATTACTGGCTCAACTCGGCGACGAGGTGCTGATTGTGGCGGCTGTACTGGGTCGGGTTTGCGACCGACAGCTACTGTTTGCATTCTTGATACGTCGGGTTTTGCTACGGTAGGCTGATTCAAACTGTCTAATACTTCTAAAACTTCGTTGGCACTTTGATAGCGCCCTCCGGGTTTGTGACTCAACATTCGATTCAATATTTGAGCAAATCGTGAATTTACCGTTACCCAGCGCTGCCAATTCCAACTCAATAAGTTGTCATCAAATAATTCTGCGGGTTCTTTGGCGGTAAGTAATACAATTCCACTCACCGCTAAAGCATATAAATCGCTACTAGGATAGGCTTGCGCCGTTTGAATTTGTTCGCTGGGGGAATAACCCGGTTTACCCACAAAAGTTGGAGGCGTTTGTGAAGGCGAACGCAACTTAGTAGCCAATTCTTTGACCACGCCAAAATCAATTAATACCGGCAATTTATCGCTTCCACGCATCATAATATTGTCCGGTGAAATATCGCGGTGGATGATTCCTTTACCGTGAATGTAGTCCAGTACCGGCAACAAAGAACGCATCAAGCGCAATACTTCACCTTCGGTAAAAGCACCACCCATTTCTTTACGCTCTTGAAGTAAATCGTAGTAAGTTTTACCTTCTACATAATCTTGTACTAGAAATAACCGTTGGTCTTGTTCAAATCTTTCCCGAAATTGAGGTACCTGGGTATGCTTAATTTGATACAAAATAGCCGCTTCTCGTCCGAAAAGCTCCCGTGCTTTTTCCCAAGCAGAAGTTCCAGTCGTATTCGGAATTAATTCTTTAATAGCGCAAAGCTCGTTAAAACGCCTCTGGTCTTCCGCTAAGTAAGTTCTACCGAATCCCCCTTGACCTAAAGTTTTAATGATGTTGTAACGGTTTTGTAATATATTACCAGCAGTAATTGGTGGTTGCATAATTAATCGAGTTTGTGTAACAGATCAAATAGAGGATTTTACTTAGAACAGATCGGTCAAACTGATAATAACGAGTCAGTTGAAATAGTAGTGTATCGCAAACAATGAAACAGCTTGCTTATTTATTTTTACATTTTGTTTAATTTATGAATGGGTCAAAAGGTAGACAAGTTACTTTTAAAAAAAAATTAATGTTACTGCTGTTGAAAGGTAAAAACATTTACCTACTGAGTCATATCTAGCACTTTTATTAATCTTTTTTTGTCTCAGTATATTTTGCTGAGAAATTTGCTTAAATCGAGTAGGACAGTATTTATGTATTATTAGACGGAAAAATTTGCTACAGGATTCATGAAGCGACAAAAGCAATCACAACAATCAAGCCAGACTTCTCTTAAACAAAGCATAATAAATTATTAATTAGAGCATTAATATTATAAAATATTTAATTATTATAAAATTTTTAGAATACAAGTACTTATACTTACCAATATAAATAAATCAATATACTGCTTACTAATCGGTGATTACGCGTGCAAGTATCAAAAATATTGTTGTGCAATTTTCAGCGATAATGCCTTGCAAATTGGATGAAGTTGAACCCTATAAGAAAATAGTATTGCGCTTAAATTAACTAAAAGCGTGATTCTAAAACTGGTATAAAACCCTTGAAATTAGGAGGTTAAAGCTTAATTAATATTGATATATGATTTTTCTCTGTGGAACAAAAAAATAAATAATAGGTCTGGTCAGCAAAGTTAATATCAGTTAAGCTGACAGTGGTTTGTTGGTGTTTGGGGTGATAAAAATTTAGATAAATGCATAGTTCTATGGAGGAATGTTTCAGCAAATAAGTCAAAGCCTTGGAACAAACGACATTTAATTATGCACAAGTATTTAAGTCGAATAAATCAAATTAATCGCATGATAATATTGCAATGAATGCACAACGAGGGTCTGCTGTGCTAGGTACTGCCACTTTAAAAGTGAAACCAGCTATAACGGGGCTGACAGAAAATCATCGTCTGCGATTGTTCTCTGGCTCTGCGAATTTGGAATTATCCCAAGAAGTAGCCCGTTATCTGGGCATGGATTTGGGGCCAATGATTCGTAAAAGATTTGCAGATGGGGAGCTTTACGTTCAAATACAGGAATCAATTCGGGGCTGTGATGTTTATTTAATCCAGCCCTCTTGCAATCCTGTAAATGATAATCTAATGGAATTGCTAGTCATGATTGACGCTTGTCGTCGAGCATCTGCACGACAGGTAACAGCAGTAATTCCTTATTATGGTTACGCTCGTGCCGATAGAAAAACGGCGGGAAGAGAGTCAATTACGGCCAAGCTGGTTGCAAACCTGATTACTCAAGCAGGTGCAAACCGGATTTTGGCAATGGATTTACACTCTGCACAAATACAGGGTTATTTCGATATTCCCTTAGACCATGTTTACAGCACCCCAGTAATTCTGGAATATTTGGCGAGTAAGGAGTTGTCAGATATTGTGGTTGTTTCCCCCGACGTGGGTGGTGTAGCAAGGGCTAGGTCATTTGCGAAAAAACTCAATGATGCACCTTTGGCAATTATCGACAAACGCCGTCAAGCACACAATGTAGCTGAAGTCTTAAACGTCATCGGTGACGTTAAGGGTAAAACAGCCGTATTGGTTGACGACATGATTGATACTGCCGGAACCATTTGTGAGGGAGCGCGTTTACTGCGTAAAGAAGGGGCGCGTCAGGTATATGCCTGTGCGACTCATGCTGTGTTTTCTCCACCTGCCATAGAAAGACTTTCTAAAGGTTTGTTTGAAGAGGTAATTGTCACCAATACAATTCCTTTAGATAACACTCAATGTTTTCCTCAATTAAAGAGGCTTTCAGTTGCCAACCTTTTAGGAGAAACTATTTGGCGGATTCACGAAGATAATTCTGTAAGCAGTATGTTCCGTTAAGCAATCTATCTTAAGCATTGAATATCAAGGATGAAGTTAAACGTTTTTTATCTTCATCCTTTATTTTTGATTGATTATTGTCAAATTTATCTGTATTCATCAATTTTATAATAACTTATCCACTAAATTTACCATTTGTAATAAATTTTGAATTAAATCAACGAAAATTTATTTTGTGTAAATTAGCAGCATATACGAAAATACACAAACCCAGTTTCTTACATTCAAAAAACCGGGTGTCTCAATAGTTCAATTATTTCAATATAATATTTAGATAATATTTATATAATATCTACTAATTTGCTGAAGCTTGTTTCTGGATTTTTACATTTCTTTTTCCCCAAGGCTTTACAAACGAGATAGCAATAATAAATAAAAGGCAAAGAGTTTGAATAATCGCACCAATCAAAACGCCTTTCTGATCGAATACGTAGAGCGGATTTTGCAACGCTTGCAACCTATCCTCTGCGGAAATTGCTGTCATCGCATTCGTCCAAGGCCCCAACCATATGCTACCAGTCACAATCAGCGTTACGGTACCAATCCACTTTGCAATAACCCAGTAATGTTTAAAAAATCCCCAAATCGTCAGCCAGCAAATTAAACCACCGCTGAGTAAAGAGAAAAAGGCACTCGGAATAATTACAACGTCATCTAATAGCTTCATCACCGAGTTAATAGCGTAAAGTTCGTCGCCGTTAGGAGTATTGCGGTTCATCAGCGCGATCGCAATCATTGACAAAGCGGTACCAAACCACATTGCCGCAAATGCTACGTGAAGGCTTATTAACCATTGTTTCTGTTTGGCATTTAGGTTTTTCATATTTTGATCGGGGAGTTGGGAGTAGGGAGTAGAAAGTAGAAAGTAGGGAGTAGGGAGTAGAAAGTAAGGAGTAGGGAGTAGAAAGTAGGGAGTAGAAAGTAGGGAGTAGGGAGTAGAAAGTAGGGAGTAGAAAGTAGGGAGTAGGTGAAAACCCGGTGCAAGTATAGTCCCTGTTAAAAAAAATGGTTGTTAGTGGGAGCATCTTGCTCCCTAACCTGTAGGGAGGTTAATTGAAATAACTATGAATGAGAATCAACTAATAGTTAGGCACCTAACTAAAATATAAAGCCATGTTGGTGAAAATACAAGTTCTTATCTTTAAAAATCTCGCATCGCAGAAGTTCCAGCGCTCAATTTACCAAGTAATTTAATAAACGTCTTCTTCTCCGTAGCGGTGAGATTGGACATCATATTAGTAGTGCGACAAAAATGGTCTGGAAGCATTTTCGAGATTAACTCGCGCCCTTTATCAGTTAAAACAATAGTTAGCTTCCGCCTATCTTCGGGGTAGGGTTGGCGTTTAACTAAATCTTCTCGTTCCAATCCATCAAGTAAACCCGTAATTGTAGCACGAGTAACACTAGAACGTTCGGCAAATTCGGATGGTGTTAATCCCTTCTCTGAAGCTACAAACAACTGTATTAACAGCGTGAATTTACCCATCGATAGATTATAGCGGGCAAAATGAGCGTCGAAGGCTTGCTGAACCTCAGTTGTTGTGTCGAGAAAAGTTAGACAAGCTTCTACCGAAGATATATCTAATTCAGGATATTGTTGCGCTAATTGAGCTATTGCTTGATGATTGGGTAAACCACGGGATGTAACCATGAATAAGAATTAAAAAATGTTTGGGCATGGGTTGAGAAAAATTACCAGATCGATATTCAATAGAATAATTAAGGTTCTTCACTACCTAATATGCTAAAACCTTGGCGCAAAAGGCTGTAATTTTTACTATACAAAGATTATCCGTTTAAAAAAAACTCATATTATTTGGACTTACGCACTTAGATATTTAAAATCTCTGTAATTCCCTGTTCTCCGTTCCCTTTTTCCTCTTCAACGACTATAGCCATAATTCATTGGAGCGTATTTTTATAGTACTTTATTACTATAATATAATGTATCTATCAATTATCTTGGCTTTATTTAGGGAAGAATGAGTTAAAGGTAAAAAAATTTGATAATGTAATAAGTTTAGGAGTTTGATGATTTCTGGAGTGCATGTGAACGCAAATACTTCTAAGGTACAAACATTAACGCTTGACGAAACTGGTGATTTAGCAGCGCCTCCAGGTTTCTCAGCCCTGGGCGATCGCCGTGCGATTGCAAATACAGTCTTTTTTAAATGACAATGCTGGTGGTGTTAAGCAGTTACGAAGTTGGCTTGAAGGAATAGAAGAACATTCGGGATATAGTCAGCTAACAAATGAAGATGGCGAAACTTTTTCCTCATATGCAGAATTTTGTAATGCGAAACAACCTTGGGGACTCGGTTATGCTCCAGAAATCATCGAGCAAAAGTTAAAGGATTTAGAATTGCAAAACGAAAATATTGTTGAAGTTGAAGAAGAAAAAAGTAGAACTTGGGGAGATATAGAGCAGTATTTGCAAAGATTCTCCAAAGTTATTCAAGATTGTGAAGATAGTAATTCGATTAGCGTGCATCAAATTGCAAAAATATTAAACATTCATATAAAAAATGCATACAAATGGAAAAAGCGCTGGTTAGATTTGGGTTGGATTGAACCTGCTGCCGAAGAAAAAAGAGGTATTTACACTGTTACAGATGAAGGAAGAAAACAAGCACAACAATGGACGGAAAATATGCCGTCTGGTAGTGTTAATGAACCTTTATGGTTAACTATTCCTCGTAGTAATCCGAAGAAAGCAGCGGAAGAGTTAATCGCTTCTTTGGAAGTAGAGCAACTTAAAGAAATCTATGAATTGATTGGTAAAACTTTTGAGAAGTAAGAATAAGCTGTTGTGCATTTAATTTGTATATTGCAAGCGGGCAGGATGCCCGCACTACAATAACTCTAACTGTGCCCCTTATTCAATCTAGCTACACATCAGCTTAGTAGCGATAAGGTTAGTGTTTCTCCCTTCGGGTATGTCTCGGAGGGAGATTTTATCTTTAGTAGCAAAATAATAAATTCTGAAGTGGGAATAATAAAGCTATACCTTTCATATAAAAATTGGGGATAGCTAGAATCGTATGCCGCAGATAAAAATTATTAGAGCAGCCTTACGGGAAATACAGAGACTTCCCTATTCTGCTTGCGAGAAAGTCTATGAAATTTTACGCAGTTTGAGTCAAGGAATTGTTAGTCAAATTTTTGATGTCAAGCAGCGCTTGCTTAAACGATGTGAAACCGGATATTTGTACTGGGATACTTATTTAGCCTTGCAGTTGGCAGGAATAGAGGGTTCGGAGTTATACCAGTGGGAGAAAGATGCAATATCTCGTTTAAATAAACACTCCAATGAATATTTAAAATCAGAATTAAATCATATTCAAAACGTTTCTTTTAGGTGTTTGTTATGGAGAGCAATGGATTTTTCCTGGCAGGCAGTTATAGAAGCTACCAATTTACAAGAGATTGATTTTAACGAGTACGAGCGTTTGCTTAAGAGTATTGCAGAGGATTTAACAGAAAAAGGATTGACTTATGAGGCTGCACGGGTAAAAGCGCGTCTTGGTGAAGATAATTTCCAACGTAATTTTCCTTTTTGGCAAGAAGTAAGTCAAAACTCAGATAATTCTCAATCTTTGGTAACACTATTATGCGAAGCGTTTGCATCCCAAATTGAAAACATTTTTGAAAAACAAGAGATAAATCAATGACACATTCAATATATTCGGAAACTATAAATTCGGATCGAGAAGTTGCCGAGCAACTTGAAAAACTATCAGAAAAAATACAGGAAGGAATAGATAAAGCTTATCAAGTTGTCAGACAAGCCGAACAAATAAAACAATAAATTGAGTTACAAAAATCCGAACTTAATCCTACTGTGGAAAAAGTAATGTATGTAAGCGAACAAATACAGCATTGGGAAGAAGTATTAAATAAGATAGCTGAAATAGGAGATAAAGAAACTGTTCAAAGATTGGAACAGCAAATAGAATCAGCTAGCAATCAAATTAATCAAGTTCAAGCACAGGTTAAACATACAGATAGAATTTTCGATGGATTCATGAGTGAATTGCAAATGCGTTTGGTAGAAGTTAGTAAATTAAAAGTTCAAGTTTAAGCAGATAAAATTATTGTTGAGAACTTGGCTATGCAGACAGATAATAAGTATCAGCAAGTTTTAGAAATGTTTTCTCAAATATCTAATAAACAAAAATATTCAGAAGGTATTAATGATTTAACTGGAAGCTTGCCACAAACTGATGACACAGATGAAATTATCAAAGATTTATATTCGGAATTAGATTTTCATGTTGATTTAGATAGAAAGCACATTGGCTGAAAAAGATTCGTTTTTTAGATAAATATGAGGGAGTAAGATACTCCCTTTTTTATGTGTTTTAAACCTTACTTGCCTGCGATACATTCTTCAGAGTAGCAACTCTAGAATGCAACAATTTTACAAAAGTATCGCTGACTGTATGATCGTTAGTGTTTGCAGCATATAAAATTAAAGTTTCTCGTAGTTGAAATGCTGCATTTGCTTCAAGGAAGTTTGCTAATAAAAAATAAACTCCGCGAAAACGCGGATCTCCTATATGTTGGTTTAACCTGATTTGGATTTCATCGCTGTCACCAAGAAAGTTTTGTACTAAGAAGAAATCCATGATTTTATCGTGACGGAAGTACCATTCTTTCATGGGTTCGCCGTTTTTACTTTGCCACTGACGGCTGATAACCATCTTATATTTTTCGTCTTCCAAACTGAGTAACTCTTGGTGATATTCTTCGGCATCCAAAGTTGTACCGTCATTCAATCGCATATCGTATACCGATGATGAGAACTTTTTCAACGGAAATGAATGTCCCCATTCTTGTTTATATTCGGCAGCCATTAAATTATATTGCTGTTCTTGCAAGCGAAATAAATCTGGTTGTTTGCCTTGTGATAGCATTTGAGCAACCAAAGTTAAATCCATTGGGTTAGAAAGTACCCGTTCGATTGCGTCTAATTCTTCTTGTGGTTGTTTATTATTAAAAGCTTGTTTGAGATATTTTTTGCAGGCTTTTTCGTATGCAGCACCTTGTACGGTAATATCTTCACTGTTGTGTAATTGGCGAGAAACTAAAAATTCTTCTATTTGTTGTTGTTGTAATGGTTTTAAATAAAATATTTTAGCCGTCGTCGGGGGTTCCCATTCCAAGGGTTGAGTAGTCATGATGATATTACCTCGGAAATAGCTTTCGACAAACTGTTTAATTTGCGATCGCGTATCTGCTGTAACTTCATTTAATCCATCGATACAAATATCAATCGCACCGCTATAAATCAAGTTTTTCAGAAATCCAGCATCTTGTGCTTGCCCGTGTAACTTTGCTTGAATCGCTGCAATTACACCTTTTTCGCATTTGCTAGCAGGTAAATATACTACTGTTCGTTGAGAAGTTTTGGCTAGATGTCGCAGAAACATTGATTTTCCTAAGCCGGAATCACCAATTAAGACAGTTTGTCCTTTAATATTTGGTATTGCTGCGGTGATTGGGAGAAATTGTTTAGAATTGGGATTTTTGATAATTCTTGATGATGAAAAGTAGGATTTTTCGGTAAAGTTATCTAATTTAGCATCTGCGAGTAAAGAAGGTTGGAATGGTTGAAAGAGTTTACGACGAAGGAAAGGAACCCAGGTAAGGAGAAAGCCAACGTAAACCATACCGAAAATTTTTCTTACCCAAGGATTCCAGAAAAAGATGGCTTGGATTTGGGGAGATTTCGGGTAAGCAAAGATGAGTAAAAGCCAAAAAGCAGCGTGAATGAAGATGATATTTCTGAAATTGAAAAACCAACGCCAACCTTTGAGTTTTATGATTACCGATTCGATGGAATCAGCTTCGTTGTATCCTGCTTTTTTGAGATTATTGTAATGGGTTTGCAGTAAAACGATGTCTTGGGGTTGCCAGGAAACGAGTTTGGTAACTTGAACGATTTTATCAGCTAAGTCTTTGCGTAATCTTAAGTCTTGGCTGGGCTGCCAAATTTTATCAAAGAGTTGTAAAGTTTTTTTCGCTTCCTTGTGGGTGAGTTTGGTGGGGATTTTTTTGCTGTCGTAATGTGCAAGCCATTTTAGTAAAGTTTTGACATCTTCAGTTCCACCAGCGAGGAAATAGGTTAGGAAGCGCCAAAAGTATAAGTTTGGTTGCTCTGGGTAATAGAAGTTGTTTAAAACCAATAGAACTTGATTTAAACTAAACTTTTCAATTTTCTCTAATGCCAAAGCTGCTCCGTAGCGAACATATAAATCAAACTTTTCATCTTTGAGCAAAGCGAGAATATCTTCAGCGTAGGGTTTGGCTGCATCCCCTAAATTCCCTAAAGCTTCTGCTGCATTACGGCGAACGGATGAATCAACCTTTTCGTCTTTGAGCAAAGCGAGAATATCTTCAGCGTAGGGTTTGGCTGCATCCCCTAAATTCCCTAAAGCTTCTGCTGCACCACTGCGAACATCTGAATCAACCTTTTCATCTTTGAGCAAAGCGAGAATATCTTCAGCGTAGGGTTTGGCTGCATCCCCTAAATTCCCTAAAGCTCGTGCTGCACCATAGCGAGCAGATGAATCAACTTTTTCATCTTTAAGGAAAGCAAGAATATCTTTAACGTAGGGTTTGGCTGCATCCCCTAAATTCCCTAACGCTTGTGCTGCACTACCGCGAACATATGAATTAACCTTTTCATCTTTGAGGACAGCAGCAATATCCTCAACGTAAGGTTTAGCAGCATTCCCTAAATTTTTTAATTTTTGTACTGCATGAGCACGAGTCAATGAATCAACCTTTTCATCTTTGATTAAAGCGAGAATATCTTCGACGTAGGCTTTGGCAACGACTCCTAAATTTCCTAACGCTTTTGCTGCACTGTAACGAACAAATAAATCTACTTTTTCATCTTCGAGGGACAGCGGCAATATCTTTAACGTAGGGTTTGGCTGCATCCCCTAAATTCCCTATAGCTTTTGCTGCACTATCACGAATATGTGATTCAACCTTTTCATCTTTAAGGAAAGCAAGAATATCTTCAACATAGGGTTTGGCTATATCTCCTAAATTCCCTAAAGCCTGTGCTGCACCACCGCGAACATATGAGTCAACCTTTTCATCTTTGAGCAAAGTGAGAATATTTTCAGCGTAGGGTTTGGCTGCATCCCCTAAATTCCCTAAAGCTTCTGCTGCACCACTGCGAACATCTGAATCAACCTTTTCATCTTTGAGCAAAGTGAGAATATCTTCAACGTAGGGTTTAGCTACATCCCCTAAATTCCCTAACGCTACTGCCGCACCACCGCGAACATCTGAATCAACCTTTTCATCCTTCAACACATTAGCGGCTTTCTTTGCTATCTTTTTTGCTTGCTGTTGATTTAAATTTTTGAGTTCGTATTCTCCTAACCTATAAAAAGCAAATCCTTGTACTTCCGGATAAACATCATCCACCGCTGCGACAATTCCGTTAATTTGCCAATCTTTTGGCTCCGGTTTCGCTGCTTCTTTTGTATTTACCCAAGGTAGAGAAAGTTGAAAAATAAATAAAAATGTAAAAGTAAAAACTAGAAAAAAGGAAAGCTTTCTTCTAATGCTGGTAGATTTAAACATTGTTGGGGAATAAAGGGGAGTTGGGATTGACGAGAAAGCTGACAATAATTTCTTTTATACGAGAAAATTACATAATATAAGCTATAGATAATAGTAAAATATAATACTATTAAGCAGCAGTCTAAATAGAAAGTACTGCAATAGTTTACACAAGCTTTATCGTTTGTTTACTTCAGTGTTAATTTTGCGGATTCCTGAATTCTCAATTCTTGACATTGGTTTGAGAGTGCTTCGATCTCAAGCGTTTTGCAATTAAGCGGTATAAATGAAAAAAGGTGCGTTGCGCTCTGCGACAACACACCCTACGAAATTGATTTTGTTTAAGAATGAAAGTTAATTTCTATAGAATATAGCGCTTTTCACTTAGGTGCAATACAAATCGACCTCACCCTCGTTCCCTCTCCTTAATAAGGAGAGGGATGTCCGGAGGACAGGGTGAGGTTTAAATGTATTCTACTCAACCAAAAATTGCTATATTTATAAGTTTCAACTTGTCAATCTTTTTTTTAATTCAGCTTCTAATTGTTCGTCTGTGCTAACTACAACTCTCCCCGGTTTTGCTCTCATAATTGAAAGGTAATGTTGAAATGCATTTTCGTCTTGAGGATGAGATTTTATGTATTTTCGTAATTCTGACTCGGTTAATTGTTTGTAATCTAAATCGCTCATTGTAAAATTATTTCTCCATTAGTTAAAATTTCTACTTGGATTGTTTCTCCTATTAGCACCACTATTCTTTTTGTTCTTGTATCAAATCTGGTTAATTCTACCGTTTTGAGCAGATTACTTGTTCTAACACACAATCTGTAGAAAGAATTTAACTGTTCAATTGTGGGTTCCACTTATTTACGCTGCTCCCTTACCTTTTATAGTAAACCTTGAGAATATTAATTTTCTCATTAGTTATGCATAAGTCATCACAGAAGCAGAAAAAAGATAAGATCGGAAAAAAAAGGTGCGTTGCGCTTTGCGACAACACACCCTACGAAAATAATTACAAAATTTTATTTATCTGCTTGATGTTGAAGAATGATTTTTTGCAAATAACTCATATCTTCTAATGATTGAGGTGCTGGGTAAATCGTACTATTTGGGTTTCTAAATTTATCTAAATAAAATTCAAAAGCTGCTTTATCATCTCGATTGTCTAACATATATTGGCGTAATTCTTCTCTGCTCATTGAGTCAAAATCTTGGGTAGCCATTATACAAAACTCCATTCGCCATTTTCTAAAATTACTAATTCTATTTCTTCACCAGCCAGAAAATAAATTACTTTTGTCCTTTCATCTATCCGAATAAAATTTATAGCTCTATACATACTAGTTATGGAAGCACTAAGAACAAAACAAGTCTTTAGCTGTTCCGTTGTTGGCAATCCTACTATATTCATGGTAAATACACCCCGAAAATTTAGCCACTATTTTTATTATCCGATACTGCTTCTAAGTCGCAAAGCTCAGCATCATCAAAATCTTAATCTTTACTAAAAAAGGTGCGTTGCGCTAACACGACAACACACCTTACGAAAAATTTCGTTTAATACCAATAATTTCTGGAGACGTAGCATTGCTACGTCTCTACAAAGTTAAAACCTTTTAATTATCGCTTCGGCAAATTCGGAACATTTCAAAGGTTCGACTTTGGGTTCCATTAATCTTGCTAAGTCGTAGGTAACTTCACCATTGGCGATCGCCTCTCCTAATCCTTTTTTAATCAAGTCTGCTGCTTCTTGCCAGCCCATAAATTCCAGCATCATGACACCAGATAAGATGACGGAACCGGGATTAATTCTGTCTAATCCGGCGTGTTTGGGTGCTGTACCGTGAGTTGCTTCAAATATTGCGGCATTATCGCCAATATTGGCTCCTGGTCCCATTCCTAAACCACCAACAATCGCAGCCGCAGCATCTGACAAATAATCGCCGTTAAGGTTCATTGTTGCCAAAATTGAATACTCGTCGGGGACGGGTTTGGATTTGTTGGAAAATACTATCGGCAATGCGATCGTTTACCATGATTTTTTCTTTCCATTTGCCGTTGCCGTGAGTTTCCCAAATTGCGTTAAGAACCTTTTCTACTTCCTCGACAATTTCCTTTTGCTTCTCTGGTGTCAGGGAATCATAACCTGGATCTACCATGCGAGCATTATCTTCGTTGGAAATATCGGATTTACTTTCTTTGTTACCCAAAATCCAAGATTCTCTTTCGGTAACGCACTCGTCACGAAATTCCGCTGTTGCTAGTTCGTAACCCCAATCGCGAAAGGCTCCTTCGGTGTACTTCATAATGTTGCCTTTATGCACCAAAGTCACCTGCTGTTTGTCTTTGGGCAACCCTAAAGCCTGTTTAATGGCGCGACGTACCAATCGCTGGGAACCAGTTTTACTGATGGGCTTAATCCCAATACCAGCGTCTAAGGGAATTTGCTTTTTACCATGTTCGGGAGTAGCGGGAATCAATTCCTCATTCAGCAACTTGATCAGCTTTTGACCAATTTCATCACCTTGCTTCCACTCAATCCCCAAATAAATATCTTCGGTATTCTCCCGATAAACTATAACGTTAAGCTTTTCAGGATTTTTGTGAGGTGAAGGAGTACCGGGATAGTAGCGACAGGGACGCACGCAAGCGTAAAGTTGAAAAATTTGTCTTAATGCTACATTCAAAGAACGAATTCCTCCACCAACGGGAGTTGTCAAAGGTCCTTTGATAGCAACACCATACTCTTCAATTGCCGTTAAAGTATCCTGTGGTAAATACTGATATGTACCGTATAAGTCGCAAGCTTCATCACCTGCATAAACCTTGAACCAGTTAATCTGCTTTTTACCGTTATAAGCCTTTGTTACAGCAGCATCTAAAACGAGTTGCGTAGCAGGCCAAATATCTATCCCCGTACCGTCACCGCGAATAAAAGGAATAATAGGATTATCGGGAACTTGTGGTTCACCGTTTTTAAAAGTAATCTTTTCTCCGGTTGTAGGGGCTTTAAGTTTTTCGTACATTACACACTCCGTCGAGGTTAAGCAGCAAGACTTTCAGAATTCTGTCACGTCTTGGTTTTATTAAACAAGGAGTTGCAGTTTTTAAATTCCCCTTCTAAGCACCATGCCGAGATGTGGAAAAGTGCTTTAACCTTGAATATACAGCAAAATAATCAATCGGGAGATGGAAAACTAGAAAAAAAATTCACAAAAAGTTAGCAAAAAGCCGCAGAAGGAAAAAACTAATGAGCAGAATTGATCGGTTCGTGAGAAAATATTCCTCTAGACGGGTCAGACGCACCTCCACGATGGCAGCAAATTTGTATTCATGGAGGCTATTTGTACTCCATTAATTGGCTGCAAGTTTAAAAACCGTCTTTGTTTTATAGAAAATTGTCCTAAAACTTGTTTATTAATTGAATTGCGTTTCACGAATAAAAGCATGACAGACCCCCACAATTTCCTACGGTAGTAACAGCGATATTGAATCCCTTAGTCTCCAGTTAACCGAAGGGTCTGAAAAAAACCAAAAGCAGCTAGTAGAAAAGCTGGCTACTTCTGGTATGTCAGGATTAAAAGTGTTAATGGATTTTTTATCAAAGCGTCGGGATATCCCAGCAAATATAGTTGATGGCAAAGTCTATCAAGTTCTTTATCAGTCAGATTTTACTGAAACTAAAGAATTTTTAAATAATAATTTTCCTCAAGGAATTGTACCGTTAAAATCCGACTGTAATATTGATTACACCGATTTGCAAAAGCTATTAGCAAACCAAGAATTTCAAGAAGCCGACCGTTTGACGCTACAAAAAATGTGCGAAATTTCCGGTGAGGAAGCCATAAAAAGAAAATGGCTGTATTTTTCCGAAGTGCAAAAATTTCCCATCACCGATTTGCAAACCATTGACAAGCTGTGGTTAATTCATTCCGAAGGCAAATTTGGCTTTTCCATACAGCGAGAAATGTGGATCGGTTTAAGAAAAAATTGGGAAAATCTCTGGGTAAAAATTGGTTGGAAAAAAGGCAACAATTGGACTCGCTATCCCAACGAATTCATCTGGAATTTGGATGCACCCAGAGGTCATTTACCTTTATCAAATCAATTGCGCGGAGTTAGAACTATTTCGTCTTTGCTATCTCATCCGGCTTGGGAAAAAGAAAGTTAGGAGTAAGGAGTTAGGAGTAAGGAGTTAGGAGTTATAAAATTTACGTTAACGCTGTAAAAGATTCATCGTGTAGAGACGTTGCAATGCAACGTCTCCCAGTATTTTAATTAATATTGATAATTCAGCAACATTGTATTGTAAATAAGGAATAATGATAAATCTAAGCAAAAAAGAATTCAATGTGATTATTGAACGCGATCAAGATGGATACTATGTTGGAGAAGTTCCGCAACTCAAAGCTTGTTATTCTCAAGGAAAAACAATTGATGAGTTGATAGAAAATATTAAAGAAGTTATAGAACTTTGCTTTGAAGAAAAAATATAAGTAATAATCTAATAGCTTTCCCAATTCCCAATCCCTAATCCAAAATCCAAAATCTAAAATCCAAAATCGACATGGCTAACGTTACTTTAGAAAGCATCAAGCGTAAATTTAACAACGTCACCGCCATAGATGACATTACTTTTAGCATTCCAGATGGTGAGTTTTGGGTTTTGGTGGGGCCTTCGGGATGTGGTAAATCTACTATTTTACGAACTATTGCAGGTTTGGAATCTGCTACTTCTGGCCAACTTTTTATCGGGGACAAGTTGATGAACAACATCCCCGCAAGACAGCGAGATGTGGCGATGGTGTTCCAAAATTATGCGCTGTATCCCCATATGAGCGTGGCGGAAAATATCGCTTTTGGGTTGAAAATGCGAAAAGTTGACTCGAAAGTGATTCGGGAAAGAGTGGAAACCGTAGCGCATTCCCTTTCCTTAGAAAATTTGCTCGAACGCAAACCAAAACAACTTTCCGGGGGACAGCAACAACGGGTAGCTTTGGGAAGAGCGATCGCTCGACAGCCACAGGTATTTTTATTAGATGAACCTTTATCAAACTTAGATGCACAGTTACGAGACGATACGCGGGCTGAGTTGAAACAGCTACATCAAAGCATTGGTATTACTACGGTTTACGTCACCCACGATCAAGTAGAAGCAATGACCTTGGCAGATAAAATTGTGGTGCTGAGTGGCGGACGAATTCAACAGATTGGGGAACCACAAAGTATTTACGCTCATCCTGCTAATCGTATGGTGGCAAGTTTCTTAGGAAATCCGCCGATGAATATTATACCGGCAAAGTACGCGGCTGCGGGTTTTGATGTCGATGGTCAATTATTAACTGTTGCTGAAAATATTAAAAACAAATTGCGCTTATCTCAGGGACAAAAAATTGATTTGGGCATTCGTCCAGAAGATATACAAATTAATGACAAATCTCAAGCCGAAGATTTACAGGTAGAAGTAAAATTAGTCGAACCTTTGGGAAGAGAAACATTGATTCGCGTAGCTGTATTAGGTACTGGAATAATATTAAACGTACAAATTAGTGGAAATATACGTTTTCATGTCGGCGATAAATTGAATTTACAATTAGATTTGCAAAAATTATTTTTATTTGATTCGGTTAGTGGGGATAAGTTGTATCCGTGAATTGGGAATTGGGGATTGGAAGATTTTTTAAAGTTTGTATCCAATCCGCCAGGGACTGCAAGTCCCTGTCTCATAGCGAAAGTCCTCTAAAGAGGACTGAAGAAGTACACACTAAATTTAATGTGGCGGAGTAGTAGTAGTTCATTTCATTTATTCTGACGGGTTGTAGAGACGTAAAATTTTACGTCTCCCGACCTTTGCGGGGAAAACGAACCCTTGATAATTTATGCAATCGACCAGTAGTGTTCTGTCCCCAGCCGTTTTGGCAGCTTTTTCCCCAGTCCTATTTATAGGACTTAAGCTATTAGACTGGGACTTGCAGTCCCAGACGGGATAGAATACAACCCGTAAAAATGATTCGCGGGTGAGAAAATTAGTCTCGGAAGCTGGATATATCGCGGCTTTGGCTATGGATGACTTGAAAGAAAAGTTTGCTGGAGAGTCGGAAAATTTGTTAGCGATTGAACGTTTTAGTCAATCTCGTTTGGATGAATTAGTTGATAAAGCTTCGGGAGGAAACCCGATTACTTGTTCGCAATAAAGTTAACAGCCTTTGTTTACAGCCAATCCCGAAAAGCTGATACTTCATCGACACCAATTTCAAAGGATGTTGCTTTTCCAGGAGGTGCATTTACGCGAATTCTAGCACTCGAAGCAAGGGGTTCGAGTTTCATTCCTATCTGGACTATATTGCTGACTATATGCCAGTAAGTTACTATATCCGGAGCATGAATTACTAATGTCAGATATTCTGCATCAATAGTAAGATACCAAAAACAACTTGATATCAATGCTTGGGTAATAGCGTCACAAGATTGGAAGAAGCATTTTCCGGTAGTTCTTTCTAATTCTAAAAGTAACATTTTGTCGCGTTTTGTTACTTCTGTCGGTGGTAAATCATCCGCATGGAGGAAAGATTTATTCATAATAATATAAGCCCTCTGTGTTATTCAATTTTGGATTCTGGATTTATCCTCTTTATAAAATCCATAATCTACGCAGAGAAGTTTAATTTAATCCGTTAGAATATTGCTAACAATTAACTTAGAAAAGAATTGCTGTTTTATTCTCTAAGCCCTGATAAATTACAGTTTTTGCATCGTTGCTGCGCTCAACCACGTCATTAACAACATTTGCGAACTTGAATAATTGTCCTATCTTGAAACCCACTGTAAATCTAACCACATACGTGGGTCGGATTGTTTGATCTTCGACATTGGATCTCTTAACAAACGCGAAGCATTGCGAAATACAATTTGAATTAGCCCCATATTTTCGGCGACATCTGTAAGCTTTTGTTTGTGACTTTCTACATAGGATATGATTTCCTCGGGACAATAAATTACTATGTGCTGGAAGCTTTTAGGAGGTCTTCCCCAGTAGTTTGTGACAACTTTCACATAGCAGCCATCAAGCACCTCTCCTACTTTTGGATAATACTCGCTGATGACTCGAACAAATTCGTTAGCAAGAGTATCTTCGCTAATCATCTGTCAACATATATCTGTAGATTTTAAGGCATTATCAATATAACATATATTCTTTTTTAAATAAATACTATTATTGATTTATTTCTATTTTAAAAAATGTTTTACAACTGCTATGACCTGTTCTTTTATAAGCAATTATAATGAATAAAATTAACAGTATTGTTCTTATAAGTCGAATTTATCTTAATAATTATAAGTGTCAGAGAAAAAAATGGTTTCCTTTTAAAAAGAAAACCATCGTAAACGTGCAAAACAGCTATATTTTCTATTTCTACTACCTAACCACATTAGTTTTTATTGGTTTGTAGTGAGGATTTTAATCCTCTGAAGGGGAGAGTCAATTTTACTACGAACCTTTATTATCGAGTATTGCGTTCGCAAACTAAAACTTCTGCAAGTGATTCTGGTAAATCGCTAAGATCGGTATATCCTTCACAACCGCGAATAGGCGAGGCAAATGTATAGTTAGGGTCGCATTCTGCGGTATCGTAAACTTGGAAGTACCACCGATCGGGAAAACCAGATACAGCAACTTCGATAATATACCAACTTTGACCAATGAGGCGACAATCAATGACTGTAAACCAGTCTCTATATTCGTCTGCGATGTTCCATTCGTTAAGAATAAATTCTACAGCAATTTTCTCTGCCTCATTCGCCGTCAATTGCATTTTTACTCCTTATTTGTAACTTCAGGGTAAAATCCTAATTCTTTGGATAATTCTTTGGCAACGTGGATTAAAAACTTTGCACCTTCTTCATTTCCGTTATGTGCAAATGATGTTGCAACCTGCATAATTGATTTGATTAAATCCGCATCTACTAACTCAGAATTAGCTTGAATCAGTTCGGGTTCCTTACCATTTTCACATTTTAATAATTGGTCTATCAAACTATAGTATTGATTCTGACGTTCTTCTGAAGACATAATTTTTTTTAGATTTACTACTTTTCGAGACTTTGCTGCCATAATTTTTCCAACATTTCTACTTGCTGTTGAAAAAGGTTAGCGCGATAAACTAAATATCTATCGTAAAGATAAATTGCTGTTCCAATACAGAATGGTACAAATAAAAAAATCCATCTCCATGAATTACGAATTTGATATTTATCTGATAAATTTAGCTTTTTTTCGTTTGAATTTAGATGCAGCTTTGAATAATCGTTATTTATAAGAGAACTAGTTTGTAGCGAAGACGCAGAATATTCATTATTGATAGTTTGGCTATAAGAAATATTCTGCTGCGTTTTGACAAACTCTAAATGCTTTTCCCATACCACACCAAATACTGTAGCCGCTGGTAAGAGTAAGGCTAAAGTAATTAAACAAACAGCACATACATTGACAAGCTTTGAATTCATCATGGCTTTTATTTCTTACATCACACGAAGCCAGTGAAAAGTATGCCTATAGCAATAATTTGTAGACTTTTGTAAATCCTATAAATTAATTAATATAATTGCGTTCGCCCAAGAAGATTATCAACGTAAAGGGGGCTTAGCAATACAGAATCCGGCTTTAAATAGAGGATTTTAAGAAGCCCCCCCGAAAAAACGGGGGGGTAGAGGGGAATCTCTGCGTAAATCCTATACAAGTTATATCAGTCAGCAAATGAGTAATCACTCAAGGCGATCGCCCTTGAATTTATTAAACTAATTACGGTTGTACTCAAATACCTGTAATCCAATCATAATAACGATTTAATATTTTTTTTGGGTACGGGTTCTGGTATTTTAAGGTAGGGGTGCTGGTACTCATGAAGTGAGGTTCTAGCATTTTTGTACTCACTATTCATTAAATAACTAGACATTTAAAATGCTGCAATTTCTTTGTAGTCGGGAATTTTGATAGTTATGTTTTAACCTAAAATATAGATATGTATTGGTTTTTACAGAACTTCTGATAATATTTAATTAATCAAAACTTGAATTAATCGCATATAGCACTCCTTAATGTTGAAGTAAGAATTTAGAAACCCGATTTTTTTAAAAAACTGGGTTTTTAGTGTTTCAACTTGTTGAAAATAATGTAGGATTACTATAGATACTTTGTTTTGTTATAAAGTTTTTCAAAAATTTTGGTACGATGATAGAAAAAATGTGAAAATATTTAGGTTTTTGCTTTAAACTTCTTAATATAAAAATTATCCAAAAGTATAAGATCAATAATTTATTTATAGATAAATAATTAGTAATCAATTCACAAAGGGTAGCAAGAAATGCGAATAGCCAGTGATGTCACACAACTTATCGGTAGAACTCCATTAGTTGAATTAAATAAAATTCCTCAAGAAGCAGGATGTCTCGCCAGAATTGTGGTGAAACTAGAAGGAATGAACCCCGCAGCTTCGGTAAAAGATCGTATTGCTGCGAATATGGTTAAAACAGCACAAGAACAAGGTTTAATTAAACCTGGAAAAAGCATTTTAGTGGAACCAACATCCGGTAATACGGGAATTGGATTGGCTATGGTGGCTGCTGCACTTGGCTATAAATTGATTTTGACAATGCCTGAAAGCATGAGTTTAGAAAGACGAGCCATGCTTAAAGCTTATGGTGCGAGTTTGGAATTAACCCCAGCCCAAGGAGGAATGCGCGGGGCAATTTCTAAAGCCGAAGAAATCGTGGCTAATACGGAAAATGCCTTTATGTTGCAGCAATTCCAAAATCCAGCCAATCCCCAAATTCATCGCGAAACTACCGCAGAAGAGATTTGGGAAGATACGGATGGAGAAGTTGATTTTCTGATTGCTGGTGTTGGTACTGGTGGAACAATTACCGGAATTGCCGAAGCAATCAAAGAGCGCAAACCCAGTTTTCAAGTAGTTGCGGTAGAACCTAAAAACAGTCCCGTCTTGGGTGGTGGACAAGCGGGGGCCACATAAAATTCAAGGTATAGGTGCCGGATTTATCCCAGATGTTCTACGTAAAGATTTGATTGATGAAATAGTTACCGTCACCGATGAAGAATCAATGGCGATGGGAAGACGTTTGGCGAAAGAGGAAGGAATATTATCTGGTATTTCCTCCGGTGCGGCATTATGTGCGGCGATTGAAATAGGTAAGCGCCCAGAAAATAAAGGACGCTTGATTGTGATGATTCAGCCTTCCTTTGGGGAAAGATATTTGAGTACCCCGATGTTCCAAGATTTAGGTAAAGAAGTTGCTACGGTTGGGTAAGTAAACCATATTTTGACCTCTCTCCAAACCTCTCTTTTAGTAGGAGAGAGGCTTTGACTAGTTTGTAGCTTGTAGGTTGTAGGTTGGGTTAGACACGAAAATAAATGAGTTTATTAAGATAACTTAAATTCCGAAGTGTCGTAACCCAACATTTTTTACGATCAATTCAATATACTTGCATTATCTACAAATCACGATCTTGGTTATGCGGAAATTGAAATTAAGATGCGCTGAAGCGCTACTACGAACCTTTAACAAGCAAAAAAAATCTCCCATCAAGGGAGAAAATGAAGTCTATTAGAAAATGATATTAATCAAAAAGTCTTTTTGAATTAAACTAATTCGATATTTGAAGATTTGCGCTTGCGTTTTAATGAAGAAGCAACCAAGCCGCTTACCGCAACTAAGCCTAAAATAGAACCAGATTCGGGTACTTTTCTTTTGACTGTCTTTACTTTTTTGTCTACTAAAAATGAAACATCATCGATTCCATTTGTACCCTTACTATAGTAAGAAACCGTGATTTGCTCACCTGCAACCACATCTAACTCACGTTCATACTCAGTCCAAGAAGTATCGGTTGAATAAATAACCTCATTCAAAAGGCTTCCTGATTCCGTACCATCTATTTTTACACGCATTCCAGACCAATCACTCATGTTAAAGGTAGCATAATCGAAGGAAAATAATGCATTTGTTTCAATATTTTCTGCAAGTGTAAAAGTCTGACTAATACCCGCCGCGTCCGATGTGCTATGCCCTGCGAAAAAATTACCAGTTCCTAAACCATCAGTACCCATGGTATCTACATTACTGTATCCTTGTTGCTTTAACCAAGAATGACGGGTATAAGCGTCACTAACTTCCCAGTCTGAATACTGTAACTGATAAGATGCATAATCATATCTACCATTTCCATTTTGACCTCGAAGATTACTTCTTGTCTCTTCAAATTCACCATTGCTAATCATATTAAAAGATGTCGCATGGGCTTGTCCTTGAAGTGCGCCAAAACCCACAACTAAACCAACGGTGGCAATTCCTAAGTTTTTAACAAAACCACTGACAGCAGCTAAATCCAAGGTAGAAGTAGGCTTATCACCAAAATCTGTAACTCTTCGATCGCAGAAATCATTTTTCAATTGAGTATTTTGATTAAAACTGCCATCAGGTGTTATTAGCTTGTTAAGCTTCTCCTGTTTAATCTTTATCTCATTTTGTATACATATTTTTTCCTGAAGAAGTCGATTTTGCTCCTTGTTGTTTCCGTTATTTTTAGCTTCTAGAATTTGTGTATTTATATTTCTTGTATCTTTCTGAAATTTTGAAATTTCTTTTTTAAGTTTTTGAGATTCTTCAATGCCATTGTCTAAAAATTGATTATCCTCAGTTGCTACACCAACATTTACTTGATCAAAGTCTACGGTTGTTGATTTTAATGCTTGAGCGGGATTTGCAACAGCTTTTACAGCAGTAGCTGATAATCCATGAGTATTTAAGGACTTACTAAATGTCATTTATTTAAAACCTTCTCTTTAATGTGCATACTAATCTATTACTTAATCAGTTATAAGTGTTTTAATTCGTAAATAGGTTAGGGAGGAATGAACAATTGTTCAAAGTTATAGATATTTCAATTGAAGCTAAAGTAAAGGTGCTAGGTTTAAATACTAATATTAAAGTAGATGTGACCAAACTTATCTAAGTATTTAAGGTTAACCAAGCTAATGCATAATATTATCTAAGTGATATCAGTTAGTAGAGATTGTTTTATCAAAGAAAAAACCCCTTTATGAGGGGTGGATAAGGAGATTACAAAAGCGATTTTGTTAAAAAACTTTGTTATAAATCAGTTTGGTTTATTTAGACGAGCGTTTGCGTTTAATTGAAGCTACAGCAACGCTTCCGAAGATTAAGCTCAATATCGAAGTTGGTTCTGGTACTTTTTTCTTAATTGTGCGTTCGTAATCTAAATAAGTCACCGCTCCACTTCCAGGTAAGGTGATATCAAGCTGTTTAATATTTTGTGAAAAATCAAATTCGTATTCTCTGAGGGAGTTATTACCTTTGAGAGCTTTACCTCGCCAATCTTTACTCAACAAAGTAACCATCGGATCTTTTTCGTCAGCATCTTCTCCGAACTTAAACTGTTGAGTAGTATTATCCAGGAAAGTGAAGTTGAATATAGGTACACCGGGGTCATCAAAATCTAATAAACCTATATTATTAAAATCAACACCTTTTTCATCGGTAAAATTGAATGAAATCACACCTCCTCCAGCTTGATCGTCTGGTGCGTTTTTATTTTCTTGAATTATCAATACTTTTCCTTGCTCGGGAGAATCGTATTTAATCAACTTATTATTACTTGCTCTGTATTTACCTTTCCCGGTTGCTAAATCTGGGTCATCACCAGTACAAATATTAGTAAATCCATTCTTCGATACACCTTGCCGCTTACCGTTGGCTTTAGCTCTACAGTTACTTTCGTACAGCCATAATTCCTTAACACTCGAATCCATTTCTAAACCATAGTCGGCCCAAAGATTATCAAGTTTAGGGCCACCTGTTAAAGGATTTTTACCAACACCAACCTGTTCGTCGAAATCAACAACCACATCTTTGTGAACTTCTACATATTCATTTTTCATACTTGCTGCTTGTGCGGAGTTATTTCCGAAAGTGCCTGACGCAGCAATTAAAGTTCCGGCAGATAAAATTGATAATTTCTTTAAATTTAGCATCCTGTTTTTTTATCTCGAAGGTGAATAAGTTAATTAGATTTGTTTTTCTATATCAGTGATAAGTGATTTCAACTGTCAGTAGTTAAACTGACAGCAAATCTTCTATCAATAAGTAAGTAGATTTGTTTGAAGTTATGATGAGCTTTCTCAGTGTTAGTACTGACTAATATGCTGAAAGCTGCTTTTGTCATGGGTATTGATAAAAGATTCTCCGGTTTGTAGTCAGGACTTTAGTCCTCAAGGAAGAAGGGCTAAAGCCCTGACTACGAAGCTATGATGAACGAAATAACACTCTTCCGGGGAAAATTTCGTCGTTGATTTTGGCGTAAACTCGCAGACAAGCGGAAACTTCTCCGGGTATACCTCCGCTTTCTATTTGTAAGTCGTCTTTTGAAAAGGGGTAAACATCTGCATAGGTTCCCCATAAAGGACGAATCTGGACGCTTATTCCTGCTTGACGCGCTTGTTGTGCTGCTGTTTCTAAAGTGCGACGTGCCTCTTGTTGCAATTTTCCCCACCAGGAAAAGCGATCGACGCATGGTAAATAAGTTAATGAATGTATCGCTTCGTCTAAGTCAAGTCTGGCACGCAAGCTTGTTAATCTATCAGTATTAAAAGTTACCTTAGCCCTGTGGAAGCGTTCTATAAGAGCGGCGATATACTTAGGTTTATCCGTTGAGTTTAGCGAGCGAACGCCGAATCTATCCACACTTCTTAAAGCATGGTATAAATGCGGGTCTTGTTCGATAAATTTAAGATATATAGAAACAATGGCGGCAAGGATATCAAGTTCGCTACCGCTTCTTTGAGTTTGTAGTCGCTCGTCAAAATTAGTTGTATTGGAAAAGCACAATCCTGAAGCTTGAATATTATCTTTTAAACCTGAGTAGATATGTTGGGGAGTCGGAAATGGAAGCTGCTGTAAAGAAACTTTATCTTCCGTTGCACCTAGTATAATTGCTTGGTTGAGAATTTGCGATCGCGCTATCTGAGCTTGTTTTTCAGGTACCCGCAAAAGCAGTCGCTGCATTTCATTCCAAAGTTGAGCATCATCAGTACCGTGAAACTGATATTCGCCGATGTACTGCGATAGTTCTTTGTTAGAAACTAAATTTTGAGTAATTGGTTTGAGTTTAACCTGGGTAAGAGTTTGCGGTAATTGTGGTTTGTTCTCAAGTTGCTTTGATACTGGCTCTAAGATATCTTCCCAGGTGGGAATTTCCTCTGTATTATTACTTTGATTTTGAGCTTCTAAAATTACATTTAATTCTTGCAAAAGTTGCCGACAAGCATCGCTTCCAGGGTCAGAAACTTCTGTTTTCAAAGCTTCTTGTAACTCGGTTCGCAATCCTAATAGTTTTAACCGCAGTAACCAAGCTAACTTTGAATCTTGAGTATTTAGTAGTTTTTTAAAGTTGGGCATGGGAAATTGGGCATTGAGAATAGGTTTGAATTTTTTTATGTTTATTTTAATTTCTCACTTACTAACTAATTGATGAGTCAATTCTCATATTTACAAGTATGATATGCGGTTACAGAGATAATTTTGATAAAAAACTGAAGAAATTTTTCCGTAAATGCTAGCCAAAATAGATATTTGATTTAGAATATGTGAACTGTTTCAATAATATTACTGTTATCAAAGCAGTCAATAATATGAAAATTATACGCTTAGTTTGTACAATATTAGTTTGGATTACTGTAGTAAAAACGACACAAGCTACTGCAACTCCAATAAAGCAGAATGAAGAATCGATAAAAAGCTTTGCTCAATGGTGCAATCAGAAATTAACTTTACCCAAAGATACGAAGCATACAGTTGAGGTTTTGTTAAAAAAAGCTGCTACTCAAGATTGCGTAAAAGCCGAGAAAAAGTTGAAAAAACTAACTAAACTCAATCTTGGTGAAAATCAGATCCGCGATTTGTCACCACTTGCCCGATTAACTAATTTAAGTTGGCTTCAGCTTAATGGAAATGAAATTAGCAATATTAAGCCGCTTGCTGAGTTGACTAATTTGAACGTACTTATGCTTGATAATAATAAAATTAGCGACATTAAACCTATTGCTAAATTGACTAATCTGACAGCAATTGTACTTATAAATAATCAAATCAGCGACATAAAACCCCTTTCTAAATTAACTAATTTAAATTTGCTTAATTTGAGTAAAAATAAAGTTAGCGACATTACACCTCTTACTAAGTTGCCTAATTTGACTCAACTTTTCCTAGGAGGGAATAAAATTAGCGACATTAAACCTCTTGGTGGATTGACTAATTTGAATACGCTTAGGCTTGGGGGAAATCAGGTGGGTGACATCGAACCCCTTTCTAAATTGACTAATTTGAATTCGCTCTATCTTAGTAAAAATAAAATTAGCGACATTAAGCCTCTTTCCCGGTTGACTAAAGTGCCTGTACTTCACCTTAAAGGAAATAAAATTAGCGACTTATCGCCGCTTGCTGAATTGACTAATTTGGATTGGCTCGATCTTGATGAAAATCAAATTAGCGATCTATCACCCCTTGCTGGGTTGACAAATTTGAATACGCTTAGGCTTAATGAAAATCAAATTAGCGATACTAAGCCTCTTACTAAGTTGCCTAATTTGACTGTACTTTACCTTAATAAAAATCAAATTAGCGATACTAAGCCTCTTGCAGCATTGAATAAGTTAATTTGGCTTGAGCTTGAAGAAAATCAAATAGGCAATATCAAACCTCTTACTCAATTAACTAATTTAACAAAACTTAGGCTTCGGGAAAATCAGATTAAAAACGCAACTTGTCCCATTAAGCCAGAATCTATATGTGAGTTTCAATAGCTTTTCTATTTTGCTTTTTTTATAAATTCCTAATCCTTAAACCTAAATTTTACTAATACGGGTAAATGATCTGAAGCTTGCTTCACTTCATCAACTATTCTCCATTCGCTTACTTCTATATTATTAGGAGTATAAAAAACGTAATCTAATTTGACTTTAGGTTTATCCGATGGAAAAGTAGCAATTTCGGGATTATTTAACGCTTCTGGTGGTAAAGCCGATTTAATTGAAGCAGTTTTTAATAAAATATCAACAGTTGGTTGTGGATTTTCTGGTATTGGAGGAACGGTACTATTAAAATCACCTACTAACAATACCGGATGTTCATCAACGTATTCTGAGAGCAGCTTTTGAATATATTCAGTTTGTTTCTTTCGGGTTGGTGCGTCAAAGGCTTCTAAATGTACGTTTATTAAAATAACGGAACGATTATTAACTTTAATTTCGCTTACCTGTGCGACTCTATCTAAATAAAAAGCGTTGTAAAAAAAAGGTTTGCTAGCAACTTTATCTAATACAATACGTTTATTATTAGTGATGGGATAGCGACTTAATACAGCTTGTGCCGATAATATTCTCCTAAAATGAGCGGAAAATGGAAAGTAGGGAAATGGTACGTAAGTTTTATCCCAATTAATTGTTATTGCTGCTTGATTAAAAGAAAGCGCTTTTGCTAATTCAGAAACTTGATTAACTTTAAAAGAACGTTTGGAACCTAAATCAATTTCTTGAAAACCGATAAAATCAGGATTAAGTGGTTTGAGCGCATCGATAACAGTTTTTAAATTCTCATCAAACAGCTTTTTCTCTCTATCGACAGCTAGATTGTTAGTTAATCCAGAAAGATAACCGAGATTGTAAGTAATTAGCGTAAATTCATCTTTATTAGTTGGTGCAAAAGTTGGGTAATCTACAATTTCCGCATACTTGTTACGGGGATAAGCGTTAGAAACTAGCCCAAAAATAGAAGATAAATACAGCGAATATTACCACCCCTAAAATGGTTCCGCCAATTTTGAGTAAAGTTGGGAGAAGATTTTCCATTTAATCAATTCTTAAAAGTTTATCCCCAAATATTGTTGGTGAATTATTCTTATCAATAATCTTGAAAGCAGTACACCAGTAGCGAATAGAGCGCACCATATTTTTACCAACACCTAAACGTACAGGAGCATCATCCTGCAAGACAATTCCTGGTTTTTTGTAACTGCATCAAATCCTTTTTTTCAACCAGCCAAAACGACGGTGAAAAGTTTCATGATTTGCGAAAACTGGATTTACTGGATTCTCAAGATGTTTAAAATTTATAGAAGTTTGAATCATGCATGACAAGACGGATATAATAGCAACCATCTTGGATATTATGACTCAAAGGTGACAATATTTAATTATTCAAATTTGAAATTATTTAAATTAAATGATTTTGACAAGACTTTTCGATTAATAACTGTGCATTGCGCTAACATCACAACACACCCTACAAAAATCTAAACCCACGCAAACGGGTTTTGCTCGTGTAGATGCGGTTGAAACCGCCAAATTCACCTAAAAATTAAAAATGGACGATACTGGACTCGAACCAGTGACGTCCTGCTTGTAAGGCAGGCGCTCTACCAACTGAGCTAATCGTCCTTGTTGGCTCACTAGAAAATAAATATAGCAAACTTTTTTGTATAAAGCTAGTCTTTTGCAAACTTTTTTTTAAGATAATTTTCCTCATCGCTTGAAACCCGCTCCGTACCTGAGATAATTCCCAAATAGTTTGGTAACAACTGGGATGGACATTCAGTGAGGTCTGAGTGTACCTTGTATCATGTCAGCTTATTAGTTATGATTCGGGCGTTAGAGAAACCCCAGCCTTCCACAGAGGGGACATTTAATTTATTTATAGGCTTTGTTCGTTGGTAATTGCCAATACTCAATTCCCTATGCCCAATTCCCCATTCGCTAATTTTTATTATGCCCTCCGGTCAAACTCACGATCGCATTACAATTTGGGCTTTACCATTTATTGCTGGTGTCGCTTTTTGGCAGACTCACAGCAGCAGCATCACTTTGATAATTGCTAGTGGGTTTATGTTTGGGGGATTAATGTTTGGCCCCGACTTAGACATTTATTCAATTCAGTTTCAACGCTGGGGTTACTTGCGCTTTATCTGGCTTCCGTATCAGAAAAGTCTTCGTCATCGTTCCTTTTTATCCCACGGCCCCGTTAATTGGAACAACCGTGCGGGTACTCTATTTGTGCGGCTTAATTACAGTCGCAGTAATTATTATTTTATTTATTGCCGAGAAATTATTAAATATGACTTTGAGTTGGCACGAAGTTGTTAAACATCTTTTGGATATCATCAATCTTCACAAAACGGAATTTCTCGCGTTGTTTGTGGGATTGGAACTAGGTGCAATGAGTCATTCCATAAGTGACTGGTCAAATTCCGCTTACAAGCGTTTTAAAAGAAAAGGTTTCGCGAGCTTACTACCCAAGAAGAAGCCAAAAAAACGTAAACCTATGACCAAATCCACCACAACTCGTAGGAGCAAATCTAATGTTAAAAGGAGGAAGTAGGATGGGAAGATTGGGGAGGGGGTAGAAGGGGTAGAAAAACTTTAAATTCTTAACTACTTATTACTTGCTACTCACTACTCTTTACTCTTTACTAACTCCTAACTGTTCACTGATAACTGTTGACTGATTAATGGATACTTTAACGGCTTTGCAGGAATTGATTGATGTGGTTGCGAAATTGCGATCGCCAGATGGTGGGTGTCCTTGGGATTTGGAACAAACGCCGGAAACTTTGACTCCTTATGCGATTGAGGAGGCTTATGAGGTCGCTGATGCTATTAAAAGCGGCGATAAAAATCATGTTGCTGAGGAATTGGGGGATTTACTTTTACAGGTTGTGATGCAAGCGCAACTCTTTGGCGAATCTGGAGATTTTACGCTTAAGGAAGTCGCTGAAGGTATTACTCAAAAGTTGATTCGTCGTCATCCTCATGTTTTTGGTGATGTTTCGGTACAAAATGTTGATGAGGTAAACCAAAACTGGGACGAAATTAAAGCTGCGGAGAAAGGCGAATCAATAGAGGAAAGTCAAAAACTTGTCAATAAGCTTAGTGGTTATACTCGTAAATTACCGCCATTAATGGCGACGATGAAAATTTCTAAAAAAGCTGCTGATGTTGGTTTTGAATGGGATGATATCGATGGTGTCTGGGAAAAGTATGAGGAAGAATTAGGCGAATTTAAACAGGCTTTAGCTGAGGAATCACCAGAAAGACAGCAAGAGGAATTAGGCGATTTACTATTTAGCGTTCTTCAATTAGCGCGATGGAATAATTTAGATCCAAGCGAAGCTTTGCAAGGGACAAATAAACGATTTATTCAACGATTTCAAAAGATGGAAGCTTTCGCCAAACGTCCGCTTTCGGAATATAGGTTGTTAGAGTTGGAAGCGCTTTGGCAGCAAGCTAAGAAGGAGTTGAAGGGTAATGGGTAATTGGTAATTGGTAATTGATAATTGGTAATTACCCACCCTACGGTGATTTATAACTCGCAACTCTCAAAATCAATTCCCCTTCTTCGGGATTCTTACTAAAGATAAATGCTCCTGTCTCCTTCTCTCTTCTTGATAAAAATTCTATTTGCTGTTCCCCTGTTTCCTCGACTTTTCCGTTAAGACGCAATTCAGCTATAACCTGCACGGAAGCTGCTGTTTCTCCTCCTTTATTAACTACCTCAAAAGGGATGTAATATTGTCCGTTGATTTTTCGTAGGGGTTGATTATTGGTAATAATAAGAAGAGGTGGTTGCTGCGACGGTTGTTTTATCCAAGTGAAGCTTACTAAACCTATAACTCCGATAAGTATTGATGACGCGACGCTAAATGTTACCCATTCGGCAGTTGTTCGTTTTTGCTGTTGCTTGTTTTCTAAAGGTTGATTCATATTGCTAATCTTCCCGCAGCACCACCAATAGTTGTTGGCAATCCTAATATGATGCTATGTTCCAACCAAATTGTCCAAGGATCGTTCCAAGACAATTTTTGAAAAAACCACAGCATTATGGCTGCTACGATTAACGATACTAAATAGCAAATCATAGTTTCGCTAAAGGGTTGTTGAAATATACCTTTATGTTTTCTGCGTTTTTCTTGTGCTGAGAAACCCGCTTGAAATACTATTGCGTAGGAAATTAATACAGAAGTTGCAATAATTGCTAAAAGCCAAGGCTCGGATACTGCTGCTGCAAGCTTTGCAATTTCATCGGTTGGGGCAATGTTAAAACCTATGACTATTGCACCGATCAAGGTTGCACTTAAATCGGTAAAAGTCGGGTTATTCTCCGCTGAATCATCTTGTCTGCTGGTTCTATTGTCAGGTGAATTAGTACCGTTTTCGCCTAATAATTGATTGGCTAATGCAACACCCAAACTAAACGGTACGCTTTCATAAACAGTTTTACCCAATGCTTCTTTAAGGGAAACTCCAGGTGATAATTCTTGCAACAGCAACAGCATAAAAGCAGAACAAATTAAGCCAATTCCCATTGCTTCTACTGTTTCTGTAATTGCTTGGTAGCGACGATTGAAACGTTTGGGTTTACGAAAACCCTCAGTACGCATAAGAAGATAAACAACGATAAATGTTAATACCAGTGCTATCAACATCATCTGTGGTGTTGCCGATGAACCTATCCACCATACTTCCATCGTGTAAAGCAAGGGAATACCGAATAAAAAACCACCACATCCGCCTCTAACGATGTCATTAATCTCACTTCTCCAGATATTTTTCTGATGTTTTGCCAATTGCTTGTTTCTGGATTTGCCGCAGATTCTTCTTAGCGAATTAAATTTCATCTGCTACATCTTTTATTTTTTTTTAATCGTTTGATGTTGTCGCTTCTAAACTACAACTACTATGAATCCAAAACTTTAAGTTAAGAAAAATTTATTAAGCGATTATATTCATATTATCATTAATAGTCGTTGCTCAAACTCTAAATATGTTTAACGCAAAGAAATCTTACTGCTTGGTAAAAGTAGCTTTTAAGCATTAACAAATAGTTGAAATCGGTTTAATGTATTTGCCTTGATAATTTTTAAAGTTAACAAATAAACTTTTATTGGTAAAAAAGCTGTTTATTGCCTTTGCGATCAACTAAGCATATTTTATGTTGAGCACAGTTAATACATAACCGATAATTGGTAATTGGTAATTGATAATTGGTAATTGATAAATCTGTAACCCGCTTTCTTTCAAAAATACCGTCTTTATTAATCGTTACTAGCTTTTTAGGGATTTTATATCTTCTTTATATTCGACAATTCCACCTCCATCACCAGTCTTTTCGGCTTTTACCGAATAATCAAATGGGTAAATAACATGACCCCTTCCTGATGAATCATTTCCAAAAATATAAGTAGTTGTAGGAGTGTTACAAGTTCCATGTAACCCCAAACCTTTTTCCGTATCAACTTTTAGTTTGTTACAGTATTTAGAAATATCCTTGTTATCAAACCCTTGAATATTAATTTCTGCTAATTCAAAAGTATCAGATGTATATGTATACCAGCCATTAAGAGTTTTTCCTTCCTGAGAACCAGAAGCTACATTAACCTTAAAATCTACTTTTTTATTCGGATTATTAATAGTAGTATCAGGATTACTTTGCTCTTGTGCTTTCTCACAGCCAAAGGATAAACTAATAACACAAATAGCTATAACAGTAGTTGCCAAATTTTTTGATAGTTTGAAGTTTAACATGATTGTAATTTATAAGATTAAATTTGTTAGATTTGAACAATCATATTTAATAGCCATACTCACGAATTTTACTTAGCTCGAACCAAGTGCGATCACCAACTATTCCGTCTGCAACTAATCCAGTACGCTGTTGCAAATCTTTGATAGCGTTTTCGGTAACAATACCAAAATATCCGGTAATTGCAGATTGAAAGAAACCCGACCACAACAGCCTTTCTTGAATTTTTTCCACTAATTCACCTTCACTTCGTTTTTGTAATATAGGCATATCTACTGGGGCACCTTTATATAAACATTGCCAAGTATTTTCATCAACTATCCCGTCTTCGGCTAAAAACATCCAGTAATCGAAGCAGTTAACAGCGGCTGTAGTTTGAGGCCCAAATATACCATCAACTTTACCGAAGTAGCACCGCCAATGCTTTAAGAATTGTTGTAATTCTGTTACTGTTTCCCCTGTAGAACCTTGCTTTAATATAGGTTTATTAAATTGAACTCCAGCAGTCTGATAGTTGGAAGTAGAAGTCATGATATTTGTCACTTGTGGTTGATTAGTTGATGTCAGTTCTGCTGTATCTTATGCCGACAGCTTAAATATAAAATATAAAAAAAATTGTGATTTTAATCGGCAAGTTGTTCATCGGTTGTGGTTTCACAGTTTGCGAAAATGTCAACTGAAATTCAATTTAGCGTCCTGAAAATAAACCGTATCCTTTGATTGAGTGTTAACTGCTAACTGTAAAAAATATTTATTTCGACATGGAAGGCTACAGAAGCGAGTTTGAGCATTCCGGATAGAGAGTACAATATTTTGAAAGAGAAAAAATACCTATTTATATGATATAGCGCTAATCAACCATTACTTTCGAGTCATTAAAAACATTTATCTTTCATATTTCATACTTCATTCTTAATATTTCCCGTTCGCAGTTACGATAAAAGATAAGACTGCGTTTTTGGGTACTACCATGACAGTTCTCACTTATAATTCCGATTTAATACTGACTGCTAAACAAACTCGACTTGCAGCTATGAAACTAGCGGTTTTATCTAGCGCTGCAAAAAATGAAGCTATTGAAGCGATCGCCACTGCCTTGGAATCAGCACGAGATGAAATAATTCAAGCAAATATTACAGATTGTGAAGCTGCTGAAAATGAGGGAATTGCCAAGCCACTTTACAAGCGCTTGCAGTTGGACGAACATAAATTAAGAGATAATATTGTCGGGGTAAGGGATATAGGTAAACTTTCCGACCCTGTTGGTAGCATTCAGATTCACCGTAAACTAGATACTGGTTTGATTCTCAAGCGCGTAAGTTGTCCTTTGGGAGTTTTAGGGATAATTTTTGAAGCACGTCCGGAAGCGGCCATTCAAATAGCAACTCTTGCGATAAAATCGGGTAATGGTGTAATCCTCAAAGGTGGAAAAGAAGCGATTCGTTCTTGTGAAGCGATAGTTAAGGCTATTAAACGAGGATTATCTCAAACTACAGTCGATCCGGATGCGGTACAGTTATTAACTACAAGAGAAGAAACTTTAGAACTTTTGAAGTTAGATAAATATGTAGACTTGATTATTCCCAGAGGTTCTAATTCTTTTGTACAGTTTGTCCAGCAAAATACAACGATTCCGGTATTGGGACACGCTGACGGAATTTGTCATCTATATATTGATAAAGCCGCAGATATCCACAAAGCGGTAAATATTGCAGTAGATTCAAAAACTCACTATCCAGCAGCTTGCAATGCAATCGAAACATTGCTGGTTCATCAAGAGATTGCATCAACTTTTCTACCGCAAGTAGCAGAAGCATTACAGAAATTAAACGTAGAATTGCGCGGAGACGAAGCAACTCAATCGATTTTATCCAACATAGTACCTGCAACAGAAGAAGATTGGGAAACAGAATACAGCGATTTAATTTTGTCAATCAAAATTGTTGATTCTTTACCCGAAGCTATAACCCATATCAACGAATACGGTTCCAAACATACCGATGCAATAGTCACAGAAGATATAGAAGCAGCAGAAAACTTTTCGTCCTTAGTGGATGCAGCAGGAGTCTACCATAATTGTTCCACCCGTTTTGCAGACGGTTTCCGCTACGGCTTCGGCGCAGAAGTTGGAATCAGCACCCAAAAGATACCACCTCGCGGGCCAGTTGGTTTAGAAGGCTTAGTAACCTATAAATATAAAATGACAGGCAACGGTCATGTAGCGAGCAGTTATACGGGAGAAGATGCAAAGCCGTTTTTGCATAAAGATTTATTATAGTTAGGAGTCAGGAATTAGGAGTTAGGAATTATTCAATGCCCAATCCCCAATGCCCTATGCCCCATACCCAATTACCAATTAAGAAAGAAAAAGGCGAGAAATAAGTGAAATTACTCTTACTTCCCGCTTCAAACATCACCTTGAGCATATTTTCGATTGACAGACTTTGATAGTTTTTTCAGCACCCTGAACTAAGCTAAGTAGACTTATTAATTTGAATAATAGATCGGAAAAACTCTTACCTGTTGCCACTTTGGCAAAGCGATATTAATTTAACGATAAAGAGCAGGTGTAGAAAGTGTAGCGAGGCATAATTGCGTGAAATACTCACATCCTGCTGACATTAGAATGTAGGTTTTGAATGAGAGAGGGAGATGGGGAGACAAGGGGACAAGAATTTTCATCTCATAATCTCCTTATCCAATTACCAATTACCAATTACCAATTACCAATTACCAATTACCAATTACCAATTACCAATTCTGAAATTGTTCGCTGATAACAGAAACTAATGAGTCGTATAAGACAAACTTTCTTAAAAAAGCTTTACAAAACGTAAAATATGCTCTAATGTATAAATATAGGTAAGCAAAACAGCTTACACATACATAAAACAAACGCAATTATCCGAACCATGACAACCACATTACAAAGACGCGAGAGCGCCAGTGCGTGGGAACAGTTCTGCGGATGGATCACCAGCACCAACAACCGTTTATACATCGGTTGGTTTGGTATGTTGATGATTCCTACCCTCTTAGCTGCTACCACCTGTTTCATCATCGCATTCGTTGCAGCACCTCCTGTAGACATCGATGGTATCCGCGAGCCTGTTGCAGGTTCGTTGATCTACGGAAACAACATCATCTCCGGTGCTGTTGTTCCTTCTTCTAACGCTATTGGTTTGCACTTCTACCCAATTTGGGAAGCAGCTTCTCTAGATGAGTGGTTGTATAACGGTGGTCCTTACCAGTTGGTATGTTTCCACTTCCTAATTGGTGTATTTTGCTACTTAGGTCGTGAGTGGGAATTATCTTACCGCTTGGGTATGCGTCCTTGGATCTGTGTTGCATTCAGTGCTCCAGTAGCAGCAGCAACCGCAGTATTCTTGATCTACCCAATTGGACAAGGTTCTTTCTCTGACGGTATGCCTTTAGGTATTTCTGGTACCTTTAACTTCATGTTCGTGTTCCAAGCTGAACACAACATTTTGATGCACCCCTTCCACCAGTTAGGTGTTGCAGGTGTATTCGGTGGTTCCTTGTTCAGTGCAATGCACGGTTCTTTGGTAACTTCGAGCTTGGTACGTGAAACAACCGAAACCGAGTCTCAGAACTACGGTTACAAATTCGGTCAAGAAGAAGAAACCTACAACATCGTAGCTGCACACGGTTACTTTGGTCGTTTGATCTTCCAATACGCTTCCTTCAACAACAGCCGTAGTTTGCACTTCTTCTTAGCAGCATGGCCTGTAGTCGGAATCTGGTTCACCGCTTTGGGAATCAGCACAATGGCGTTCAACTTGAACGGTTTCAACTTCAACCAGTCTGTAATTGATTCTAGTGGTAGAGTTGTAAACACCTGGGCTGATGTATTGAACAGAGCTAATTTGGGTATGGAAGTAATGCACGAAAGAAATGCACACAACTTCCCACTTGATTTGGCTGCTGGCGAAACCGCTCCTGTAGCAATCAGCGCTCCCGCAATCAACGGTTAAAAATTTAATATTGTAGAAACGTGGAGACGTAATGTATTACGTCTCTACATCATAAAAACGCCTTCCGAGCAATCGGGAGGCGTTTTTTGCTGTCTAAATTTTCATTTGCGATTAGCCTTCATCATTACATCGGATAAAAACCGCAGAGGGCACAGAGGGCGTTGAGGAAAGAAGTAAAGAGAGATCGGTACTTTTAGAGCGGGATAGGAGAGTAATTCAAGTTAATGCTTTTAACAATGCCTGTAATTTAAGTTGGATTTCTGCAAATTCTTTTTCTGGGTCTGAACCGGGTACAATACCAGCACCAGCATAAAGCAGGGATGATTGACTGTTGTTGTCGATTAGTGCGGAACGAATTCCGACGACAAATTCACAGTTACCTTCGGAATCTATCCAACCTAAAGGTGCTGCATATAAACCCCTTTCAAAACTTTCATAACGGCGAATTTCCTGACAAGCAACTTCGGGTGCAACACCGGCTACTGCTGGTGTCGGATGCAGTTGAGCAACTATTTGCAAGGGATGCACGTTGCGAGGAACTTTTGCGGCGATGGGTGTCCACAAGTGCTGAATATTTGATAGCTGTCGCAATCTGGGTGTTGAAACTTGAGGTAATAAGCCTAAACTGAGCAACTTTTGAGTTATAAAATCAATTACTAAGGAATGTTCGTGTCTTTCTTTGTCGCTGCTGAGTAAGATATTGGCTATTTTTGCGTCTTCTGCTGGTGTTTTCCCCCTAGCTGCGCTTCCAGCTAAAGCATCGGTGGTTAATTTTTGATTATGAATGGCAATCAATGTTTCTGGAGAAGCACCAATAAAGTTTTGTCCTTTGCCATTGCTTGTAGAAAATATACAGCAATTAGGATGTAGCTGTCGGAGATTATTTAATGATTTAAATAAGTTTAATGGAGCGATCGATTGAATATTAAGAGCATCCGCTAAGACAATTTTACTATAATGACCTTTACTAATATCTTCTAAAGCCGATAATACCGATCTTTTGAATTTACTAGATTTGGTAATCGAGCTTTTAATAAACTTAGGTTTAGAATCATTTAAGCTAATAAATTCATATTTTAAATTATTAATATCTGCAATTTTAGCCCATAAACTTTGTAAATAATTTTCTATATTTAAATCTCCATCAATTTGAATATTTGCCCTTAATACACAGCGTTCGTCTTTACGAGTAACTTGCCATTTAGGTAAAAAAATGGTACCTGGAGAAAAAGGATAGTTTTGTTGAAGATTTGTATCAAAAAAACTAAAGCTGCAAAAAAATGCTGGATTCGTAAAAAAATTATTTACATTGCAAAAATTAATGATTTTGCTGAGATTGTATTTTATGAACTTCTCAGCATCAGAAAAACGTCCTTTGCCTTCAACTTCAAATTTTGTTACCGCACCAATCGCAGCAATAGCTTGTTTTTTGCTGGGGCTTTCCCAGTAGAAATTAAGCCGATCTAATGTAGCTAGTTTCTGGAAGACAACCAGAGGATCTACCGAGTCAATTTCTAAGGCAATACTAGCTATTTGCGTGCAATTATTCTTAATACAATATGCTCGTTTTTTTACAAGAAATTGGTATAGCCCCTTATGGTATACAAGAAACTCGGCAGAACATGGTGAAACTGTCATGGATCTATAAATAGTAAATTTTTTTGAAGTTCTCTTCCTAAAGCATCATGAATCGTGGTCGTATTTCTACAGGTAGCACATTCAGACGCTGTTTTGCCAGCTAACCAAGGAGGCTCATCAACCTTAATGGTAAAAACCTCCTTAACTGCTTCGAGTGTAGATTTTACAGGAGCTTTCGCTCGAAATACAGCCCTGTTGGACAAGGGATGTAGCAAAGAGGGATAACTGACAAAATAACAGCTATGAGGGGTGCGCTTGCGGCTTTTTGCCGGTAGAAAATTTGGCAATTTCATTGATTGCGACTGGTCACTGACTCAACCCTTAAGGGATTGAGCTTGCAAAGAACAAACTTTGCAACGCAAGCAGCGACTAGCCCAGTGAGCCTAATCTCGGTAAACACTTCCGAATGCTTCCCCAGTTCGGACACATTGTAAGACTATTTGTTTAGTCGTTGGGTAAAGCCAAGTCATCTTAGATTAGGTGGGCGAGGGGACTATTACGGGTTTGCTGATTCCTGGGATTATATCCATTTAAAAATCAGCCCTTCAAAACACAAAGTCCACGGCAAATAAATTTGCTCGTGTCGCTTCCCTCCCAGGGCTAAAACCTGAGAGTTTCTCGCTTTCCGCGTGTTTCTTATGACTACAAAGCTGATTTTATATCCCAACATAAAGCTATGGATGGCGGCAATTAAACCGCCAATGTATTGCGTTGCGATTATGCCGATTTGGGTAGGAACTGCTGTGGCTTTTGCAGAAACAAAAGTGCTTCATGCAGGAGTTTTTTGCACGTTTTTAGCTGCTGCCATTTTGATTCTCGCTTGGGAAAATTTGAGCAATGATGTGTTCGATTCCGATACGGGAATTGATATTAATAAACATCATTCTTTAGTAAATTTGACGGGCAATAGACAATTAATTTTTTGGCTGGGAAATTGCTTTCTAAGTCTGGGATTGCTGGGAATACTAGCAATTAGTTGGTGGCAACAAGACTTAACTTTAATTGGAATAATTTTACTGTGTTGCGGTTTAGGATATCTTTATCAAGGACCTCCTTTCCGTTTAGGCTATCAAGGATTAGGGGAAATACTTTGCTTTTTCGCCTTTGGTCCTTTGGGAGTAGCAGCAGGATATTACAGTCAAACTCAAAGTTGGTCTTTAACGAGTTTGGCGGCTTCGTTAATCGTTGGTATTGCCACAACTTTGATATTATTTTGTTCCCACTTTCATCAAGTAAAAGACGATTTAGCAGCAGGAAAACTTTCGCCAATTGTTCGTTTGGGAACTCAGAAAGGTTCTTATGTTTTAAACTGGTTAACTGGCAGTATTTACGCGCTGATATTGATATTTATACTTTGCGGAATTTTTCCCTTATGGACGCTTTTAAGCTGGTTTAGTTTACCTTTTGCTGCAAAACTATGTAACCACGTCGCGCAAAATCACAACCAACCCCTTAAGGTAGATAACTCCAAATTTATTGCGATCGCAGTTCAATTTTGGTCTTGTTTGCTATTAGGATTGGGGTTTGTTTTATGAGCCAGGGAGTTGGGAGTAGTGAGTAGTGAGTAGTGAGTTAGGAGTTGTAAAAGGTAATGGGTAATGGGCAATAGGTAATGGGTAATGGGTAAATTTGGGATGCTCCCGGTAAATATCTCAAAGAAATAACGATTAATCTTCTTACCTCTCCTTTTCTCCTTGTCACCTTGTTTTCCCCCTCTTCCCTTCTCTTTCTCGATTCAAAAATAAATATGTACCAATTTGAATTTCGCCCTTATCGTCGCAAATTCGCAACTCCTTTAAATACATCTCACGGTATTTGGGAAAGTCGGGATGGTGTTATTCTTCGTCTTCACAATGAAACTGGGAAAGTGGGATGGGGAGAAATTGCTCCGATTAGCTGGTTTGGTTCGGAAACTGTCCAACAAGCGGTTTCATTTTGTCGCCAATTATCAAACGAAATTAGCGATGAAGAGATTTTTTCGATTCCCGATAGATTGCCTACTTGCCAATTTGGGTTTGAGTCAGCACGAGAAATGATAGAACAAAATAATTCTTCTGCTTCTTTGGTTTCTCAAAATCTCACTAAGAGCGTTTTATTACCTGCTGGAAAAGCAGCTTTAAGTCAATGGCGAAATGTATGGGATATTGGTTCTCATAGTTTCAAATGGAAAATCGGCGTTTATCCCGTTGCAGAAGAAACATTTATTTTTGATTTACTTGCTGGAGAATTACCTGCTTTTACAAAACTCCGGTTGGATGCGAATGCTGGGTTAAACTACCGCGAAGCTGAAATTTGGCTGCAAAAATGTGATGATATCAATATAAATAATGATATTGATTTAGAAATCGAATTCATTGAACAACCGCTTTCAGTCGAGAGGTTTCCAGAAATGTTGGAATTGAGTCGTAACTACACCACGAAAATAGCCTTAGATGAATCTGTAGCTACACTCGAACAACTTCAAAGCTGTTATCGAAACGGTTGGCGAGGAATTTTCGTTATCAAAGCCGGTATCATCGGCTCCCCATCACGCTTACGCGAATTTTGTCTTACTCATAAAATTGATACTGTATTTTCATCAGTTTTTGAAACCAGTATTGGCAGAGAAGCAGCATTATCATTAGCCGCAGAATTATCGCAACAAAAAAGAGCGGTTGGTTTTGGTGTCAATCATTTCTTTACTGAAAATGAGCAAATTTGTTTGGATAATTTATGGAAGAATACTTCACATATTTTGTAAATAATGACTGTTTAATTTGCGAAGATAGTCATTTATTAACTGAGTTAATCGAAAAATTTGATTTAGATATTATTAAGTTCAAACAAGAGTATTCTTATTTACCGAAAATTATTTTAAACGAACGTCGATCGGTATATTTTTTAGCTAGTTTTATTGCAGCTTGTAAAGCAAATTGCCCCGTTTTTTTATGCAATCCCGATTGGGGAAAACAAGAATGGCAGCAAGTATTTGATTTAGTCAAACCAGATATTCCCAATCCCCAATCCCCAATCCCCAATCCCCCATCCCCAATCCCCAATCCCCAATCCCCACACATCATGATTCCTACGGGTGGATCGTCGGGTAAAATAAAATTCGCCGTTCATACTTGGGATACTTTGGCGGCTTCGGTAAAAGGATTTCAAGAATATTTTGCAGTTAATAAAATTAATTCTTTCTGTGTTTTGCCGCTGTATCATGTTAGCGGTTTAATGCAGTTTATGCGCTGTTTTCTAACTGGTGGAAAGTTAGTTAATTTACCTTTTAAAAAGCTTGAATTAGGTCAAGTAGATAATTTTGAAAACTTAATTGATAATATTGATTTTTTTATATCTTTAGTTCCTACTCAATTAGAACGTTTATTGCAAAAACCAGATTTAACTCAATGGCTGAGTAAATTCCAAACTGTACTTTTAGGAGGTGCCCCTGCTTGGGATGAATTATTACATAAAGCCAGATTTCATCGTATCAGAGTAGCCCCCACCTACGGAATGACAGAAACAGCTTCTCAAATTGCGACTATGAAACCAGAAGATTTTTTAATAGGTAAAGTTGGTTGCGGTAAAGTTCTTCCTCATGCAACAGTACAAATTCGCGGCGAAAAAGGAAAGAATTTACAAATTAATCGTGTCGGAAGTATCAATATTCAAGCCGAATCATTAGCTCTTGGTTATTATCCTCTTAGTGGTGCAACACAAACTTGTTTGCAAATAGATGATTTAGCTTTTTTAGACGAACAAGGTTATCTAAACATTGTCGGCAGAAATAGCGACAAAATAATTACTGGTGGAGAAAACGTTTATCCCGCAGAAGTTGAAGCTGCAATTAGAGCAACCGGGATGGTGGCTGATGTTTGTGTAATTGGTATAGCCAATCGAGATTGGGGACAAGTTGTAACGGCTATTTATGTAGAAAAATCAGATGTTGATTATCAAGTGGGCAAGATGTCCGCAATACGGCAAGATAAAGACGAAATAATACCAATTCAAGCTTTACTTAAGCAGAGAATAAGTAACTATAAAATTCCTAAAAATTGGATTTGTGTTGAGTCGTTACCTCGTAATTCTCAAGGTAAAATTAATCGGCAAAAGCTTTATGATATTGCTATGGAATGGGAAGAATTGTCCGCACAATCGCCCTCACCCTCGAAGGGTGGGGCTATCGGGGACAAAGCCCCACCTGCGTGGGCTGAATCGAGATGAATTAGAATGTGATATCTATGATTCAAAAACGCTTGCTTAATTTTAGGTAAGCGTTGAGGGGAGTATTTTTTCCTAACGTAACCTCTCCAAACATTTCACAATTTCTGCTGACAATCCAATCTTTTTTCTGCTTGCTGCATCAATACAAACATGACGAGTCATCGCTTTAGCTGCAAGCTTATCGTTAATAGAAATTTGATAATCAATTTCAAACTGCTCGGTGCGGATTCTTAAAGGAGTCAAGCTAACAAATAATTTATCGCCGCAATACATTGGGCGCATAAAATCAACATCAGCGTGAATGATGGGAAAAGCAGTAGTTGGATTTGTAAAAAATTGCTTGATGTCAATTCCTAATGATTCTAAAGCTGCTTCGTAAGCTTCATGGCATATAGCTAAAACATTCGCAAAATAAACTACACCAGCAGCATCGGTATCTTGAAAGCGAATCGTGCGATTGTATGTGAAAGACATCATCGAATAGGTAATGGGTAATAGGTAATGGGTAATAGGTGATGGGTAATGGGTAATAGATAATTTAACTTTTACTTCTTACTTCTTTCCTTCTACCTATGCCCCATGCCCTATGCCCTATTCCCATCAATTCCAATTATAAATATCTTCCGAGTTGGGATTAACATAAGGATGTTCTAAATCTATTGACTTCCAAGCAAAGTGCTGACAAATAATGTTTAATTTTTCTTCGGGTGAATCGATGTCTTTTTCCCAAGCTTCAAATAAAGCATTTGCAATAATTTGACAGCGATTTACACCGAAGCTCTGCTTGTTAAGGGGTTTTTCTAAAGGTTGTTCGGCTAAACTCAAGCCTGGTGCTAAATATTTGGCGAATAATGGTGTTTCTGGCTGAAAATAAGCTTGACTCTCTGCGTAAATACCCTTAAGCAATTCTTTGATGGCGGGGTAATCCTGACGTTGAAAATTAAGTATTCCCGAATCATAACGATCGCAACCTAATGGATGATGCGGAACTTGAAAGTTAAAGGGTATTTCAACGGCGTTTAATTTCTCTGTCAAACTATTCATTAAAGCAACGGCACCTTGGGGATCTAAGTTGAAAAATATACTTACAACTTCTAATTCACTCCAGGCATTTTGTAGATCGTCCTGTTGCTGTTTACCTAAGTTACTCATCGCTAAATAGAAGCCGTTATTTAAACGATTTTTTGGTAGTCGGATATTAATTAAGTCATCAACTCTACTAGATAATGCGTCTGGTTCTAAATAATTCTCTTCAACGTGTAATGTTAAACCATCTTTGGTTACAGCCAAACTTCCATCGGGTTCTTGCCGCAAAACCCGCCAGCCAGCATCTAAGTAACCCGTTCCATGATTATGTTGGTGTAATTGATTATAAAACTGCCAATCGATTTCAAATACACAATTGTTCTCTAAATCTTGATGTAATAGAAGATTAGGATTAGTGGTATTTGCGGCTAAAACACTTTGCAGCGAGTTGTTGTAATAAATACCGTATAAGAAGTTTCGCAGCAGTAAAGTCAGATATTTGTCTTGTAATGCTGTAGAACTTTTCTCAAGTGTTTCTGCCATCAACCCAGGCAAACTAAAAGGTTGATAGTCCAGGTGATAAATGGAAAATTTGGATTCTATTTCAATCTGACTGGCAATTTGTAAGAAAGTCTTTGATAAAGATGTTTTAGAAGAAGCTATCATGGTGGTTTTATCGAAATTTATGAATTATAAGTTATGAAAAATAAATGCAACCCTCGATAGAAAAGAAAAGTTAACAGCAACCATTTTTGACTGGTTACTGTTAACTGCTTACTGGTAAATGCTTACTGCGAAATAATTAACACCCACGCAGGCGGGTTTTTTCGTAGAAGAGGGGAATTAAATTATTCTCCTTCCCAGCTACGGAAACTTTGGCGGTTTTTACAAATGGTTTGAGAATTTGTAATTCTGATTTACCAAAAATGTCTATTACATATTCGGGAGTTCTAGTTAAGATATTTTTAGCGAATTCTAGAGCGATTAAACTAGTATGATGCAAGTTTTGCTGGCTGTTAATCTTATCTTGAATTTGATTGATTAATGCTAAACCGGCAAATTTGACAATCGACTGAATGAAATCTTTACGGTACTCTAAAATCATCGGGAAAGCTTTAAGATAAGCTTCTGTTAAAGCCAACATTGAAGGTTGAACAATCTCCAGCGGAATAGCCGCTAATTCCAGAGACTCTTCTAAATCCAAAGTGGAATCTACAACTAAACTTTCTAACCAGATTTTTAAGTAACCAGCTAGCAAAGTTCCCAAATCGTAAGCGGGATCTCCCCAACCACAAGCTTCCCAGTCAATCATCTTGACTTGTGCGTTATCCAAATTGGAACTACGAGAATGTACTAAAACGTTCTCTAGTTTCAAATCGTTGTGAGTTAAACAACAAGGGTTATACGAAGCAGCTAAATCCGCAATCGCAGATTCTAGAAAGTCGTGACTCTGATAATGAGAATAAAACGAAAGCCCCGCACTGTTAACTTTCCCAAAAATAGAGGGTTCTAGGAAATCTACACCCTGTGCCGGATTAAAATACTGATAGCGAATCTGCCCAACTGGAGCAGTAGCCATAAAATCGCGACACTTTTGCCGTTTAAAAGTTGCACGGTGCAATGCTGCTAAAGTATTACCGATGGAACTTGCTAATTCTGGGGGAAAATATAGGTTATGCCTGTAATAGCTTTCCAACCCTTGGTATTCCCAAAGGTAATTACGCACGAGGATAGAATTTTCCTCATCGTAATGTACTACTAATGGAGATAACGCTTTTATATTGCCGAGAACAGGTAAAGATTCAAGCAACTGGTGAAACAGCCATTCATTGTAGAATTCATGGGGGATACCATTAAATTCTTGGGCTAGTTCTTGTTTTACCAAAAGCTTGCGATCGCCACTCTTAGTAACCAGTATATTTAAATTTTTGCGGCTACTACTGTGTGGCAAATCTGCATCGGCGGTTGCGCCATCTTCTGAGCTACTCAGACCCCGCTTCTTGCAGATACTGGATAACGTTTTGAGAAGACAGTGAAAGTTTCATTTATTTGTTACTTCCTTAGATTCCTTTAAAATTAGCTTTTTTTGGTTTTGGCTTTGATTATGGCAGCAATTCCCAGCGAAGCCCCTTTTTTAGGGAATCTTAAAAAAACGATGACTACGCTTCATTAATATCGTATTCCCCTGACAAATACCTGCCAAATTGCCACCTTTATCTTTACTCTGACTTTAAATTTCACTTTTGAAGCATGGTGAAATCTTTAATATTATTCAAGTTTTTTACTTACGCGAATATAGAAATTTGTGCTTTAACCTTTTAATGCCTGTTCGTTTCCCAAGATTACGTTTTTGAACAGCCGTGCCATTAACAAACATTAATATAATTATCTAGTACAACAGCTAACACTCACTCAGTACAAGAACTTTTACACACTTTCCGGAAGAATACAATTATTTTTCTTTTGGCGTAGCCTAATAATTCTTTTACGAAACCATCAATAGCCCTCTATACCCGAAATTCTAAGCAAAATCATCAACTTTCGACCATTACCCATAGCGACATAACTGCATATATTTCTCATTTCGCAACATTTCTACACAATTTACCTGCAACAAAAAACTTGATATTTTAGACTTTTACTGTTATGGAATAAATTCTTAATAAGTTAATCGCAGCTTCATCAAAAACGGCTCATGGCAATGCTACTCAACAATAAAACATTTATAAATAAACTCAATACCTATAATTATTTGCAATAAGGAATTGATTAAACCTTTCTTGACTCTACGATTAACGATTTGAGGGAGTGGGCAGTAGGGAGTAGGGAACAGTTAGTAATGAGTAGGTAAAAAAGTGTTGAGCAGCCCTGTAGAAATAAAAATTACTTGTCACTTTCTACTTGCTACTCATTAAAAGCTCTTAACTCTTAAGTCTGTGTCTCTTCTTTGAATCTAGGTTGCCATTGAAACTGGCTGAGATTGATTTTTCCTGCTGAATTAAACTCAATTCCTTCTTCTTCTAGTAAACGCTTTTGTAAATAATCTCCTCCTTCGCGCAAGTTTGAATAGGAAATTTCACCTTTAGCATTAATTACTCGATACCAAGGAATATCATTAGAAACTGTATCTACCTGAAACATTGCGTATCCAACCAAACGCGCTTTACCATAAATTCCTGCTAAATCTGCTATTTGCCCATAGGTAGCGACTTTACCAGCAGGAATTTGACGAACAGTTTTGTATATGAGATCGTATGTAGACATTTTTCAAGAATTATTAATAGTCGATTGCATTAAATATGATGGCTTAATTTATTCACTAGCGAGCGAGACGTATGTCTTTCAGACACGCTCCGCTAACGCACTACAAATGTGTTACCCCTCAAAATTAATGTGGCGAAGTAGGCAAAATAATAGCACTTCATCGCACTGATTCTGAGGGGGAATCAAAATTAATGCCAAAAAACGCAATTAAACAGCAAAAACTAATTGAGAAAACATCGCTATTAATGTCATCAATCCTAAAACAACCATCAACCCTGCTGGCATTAATTTACGTGTTTTAGCGAGTCTGATTGCAAAAACAATTACTAAAAGACTCGTAATAATTACAGCTAAAGTTAAACCCCAACTTTGTCCTTGTAATTGCAGGTAAGCAGCAACCATCAGCAATAAACCGCTGATTGTTCCACTTATCAAAGAAACTTTGCTGCCTGCACTTTTGTAACCGATGATGCCACCGATAATTGATAAAATACCGTATAAACTAGCGGCTATTATGCTTTGCATTTGTTAAAACCTGTGTCGATTTCCAACTATTATTCTCAGCGTAGACGGAAAATTAACAATAATATTCTTCCCCATTCCCTATTCCTTACTCCCTAATGAACAATCAAGCGATCGAATCAGTTCAATTTCTCCAGCGCCAAGCAGCTTCTCTTTTACTTTACCAGTCTGTGTTTGAAGGGGAAGTAGGTAAAACTTTTCTTAATTTATTGGAAGCTATACGCTACCCTAATGCTGAAGCACGGGATTGTCTTCAAGCTTACGGTGATTTTTTCAATATTTTGGCTAGTAAAAATCAAAATTGGGAAGAATATCTGATTTCTCAAATCTTGATTTCGGAAAATCCTTTTAGCAATCAAGCTCAATTCGATTTACCACCGGCTTTAATTTCAGCAGCTAAACACGATTTACAGGCTTTGCAGAGCTTTCATGAATGCAGCGTTGCAACTCTTGGTGAATGGGTGCAGTCTGTTGCCCATCTACCGATTTTACCGGTGGTATGGTATGTAGAACAGCAGAAAATAGAAGCTAACGAACAATTACCCCTAATCGAAAAATTACGAACTTTGTCAGATTGGACTGATGCTGTAGAAGATTTGACAGCGTTTTATCGGCAATATGGTACGGGGATCTTCGCAGAATATAAAGCTTTTCGCTGGCAGCAGGGAGAATTAGAAGGTATACGCTATCCTGACGGGGTAAAGTTGGATGAATTGGTGGCTTATGAGTCTGCAAAAGAAACTTTAATCAAAAATACGGAAATTTTATTGTCAGGGCAGTTAGCATTACACGTTTTACTTTATGGCAGTCGCGGTTCTGGTAAATCTTCTTTAGTCAAAGCTTTATTAAACGAATATAGCGATCGCAATTTACGCTTGATAGAAGTTGCAAAATCTGAGTTGAAACAACTACCAAAAATCGTAGAACGCCTACGGAACAAGCCACAAAAATTTATAATATTCGTTGATGACCTTTCCTTCGAGGAAGATGACGATGCTTTCAAAGCCCTTAAAGTTGTCTTGGAAGGAAGCGTAACCGCAAGACCCATCAACGTTGTAGTCTATGCAACTTCTAATCGTCGTCATTTGATTCGAGAGTTTTTTGCAGACAGACCTCAACCCAAAGATGCGGATGAAGTTAACTCTTGGGATACGCTACAGGAAAAACTTTCATTTAGCGATCGCTTTGGTTTAACTTTGACTTTTGAACCCGCTTCTCAATCATGCTATTTACAAATTGTCCGACATTTGGTTAAATCATCTAACATTGAAATTAGTACTGAAGAACTAGAATCTCAGTCTTTGCAATGGGCAACTCGTCATAACGGACGTTCCGGAAGAACTGCACGACAATTTGTAGATTTCTTGAGGGCAGAAAAAACAATTGCTCAAAAGGTGGCAGAGAAATAGAAATAGAAATGTAAATATATATTATTTCTAGGTAGATATATTGACTTATTTGCTAATCTTTTATACTCATGTTTATGTTGAAGAATTAAAACCATTCCATCCTGGTATTGCGAAATCTTATGTACCTTTTGATACTTAAGCGCCAGATTTTGATAAATGAACTATGCTAAAAACAAGCAACACGCAAGATATGGCCAGCAATCGATTTATTATAGGTATAGTTGCCTTTGTAGTGAGCTTTGGGTTGACTTTAGTTTTTACCTGGTGGAATTTTTATAGTGCCATAGTTACAGGTATCATCACTATACTTGCTACGTATACGGCGACATTTATTGTAGATAAAAGAGCAGAAAAGAAACGCAGAAATTATGAATCACTGGTAATAGATTCTTTTCATAAGCGAATTCATGAACTAGAAAATATACAGCACGGGATTAACTTAGAAGTTCATCAATTAGAAGCTACACATCGTGCTTTGCATACTGAATCGAATCAACTGCAACATCAAGTTGGCGATCGCCGCAATCAAAGAGATTCACTCAACCGAGAATTAAGTACCTTTGCGCTTCAGAAGAAACATTTAGAATCGGAAGTTATTCATTTACAAAATGAAATAAAGAACATAGAGAAGAAGAAAGAAGAAGCAAACAATTCTTTTACTAATATTGCAGCCGAAAAGCGGCGTTTGGAATTAAATTGCAATGTATCAAAATCTGAGATAACTCAATTACACGCAAAAATCGGCGAACTTCTGCAAGAGCAGGAAGAATTAGAAAATAATTTAACTTTATTAAATAGATTAAAGCCTCAGTTAGAAGAGAAACTATATGAATTGCGGGTACAGGTTCAAGAATTAGAAAGTGAAAATAAAAAGTATCTTGAGTTATCTTCTAGTAGAAACGAAAAACAAGAAAAACTAAAAGCCGATATAAAATTATTAAAGGCTCAGAAAGCAGAAGAGAGCAAGCAATTAGAACAGTTGCAGGGACAAGCTTCATTACTCCAAGAAGAAAGAGACGTGTTGCAAAACCAAGTTTGGGAATTACTGCAACAATTAGAAAACCTGAATCCGCAGCCACCTGTTATTCAAGCAGAAGCGGAAGAAACAGAAGAATTTCCTTTTGATGAGTTGATAGAAACTATCTCCATTGAGCCAGCGGAGAAAACACCGAGTCAATCGCCAGGTTTATCTAAAGAATGGGCGGATTTTTTAGAAAGTTTACCCGAGCATGAAATTCAGGTATTAAAAATTATTTTAAAGCAGGTTAAAGTAAAAAGTGCGATTAAAAAGATAGCCGAAAAAAATATTACAATGCCAAATTTGCTAATTGATTCTATCAACGAACGCGCTCAAGATACAATTGGCGAATTAATAATTTCAACAAGTAATGATATTCCTGAAATTTATGAGGAATATAAAGAGAATGTTCAAAATTTGATTGCGATGTCTGAAGAGGTAGAAAGTCAACAGCCTTCTTCCAAGTGAAGGGAGTAGGGAGTAGGGGAAAATTAATAATAAATAATTTTAGTAGGGTGCGTTATGACTTCAGCTTAACGCACCGAAATGTTGATAAGATCGCGAGTTTGCAAAAAAAAATAGATTGTTTTTACCATCATGGTGCGTTGCGCTCTGCGACAACAAACCCTACAATTATTTAATTTAATAATCCAATAATGCAACCAGATAATTGATAATCCAAAATCTAAAATCGAATGACAAAGCCTAAAATCTCTAAAAAAGTATCTACTGCTTTAATTAACTCGTTGGCTGCGGGGGTAGTACCCAGGGTTGGATTGGAACATATCGCGGTAGGTAGGGAAAAAGAACTAACAAGCCTTTTGCAAAATATCGAGGATGTTGCCCAAGGAGTAGCTGCATTTCGGTTTGTCATTGGTAATTATGGTTCGGGAAAAAGCTTTATGCTGCAACTTGTTCGCAATCAAGCGATGGAGTTGGGTTTTGTCGTTACTGATGCCGATTTATCTTTAGAAAGACGATTAGCGGGAAGTAGTAATCAAGGTTTGGCTACTTATCGAGAATTGATGAGTCGTCTTGCTACTAAAACTCGTCCCGATGGTGGTGCTTTTGTTTCGATTTTGGAAGGATGGATTAATAAAATTCAGCAGGAAGTAGTTAAAGAAAGCGGAATGAAGCCTAATGACGAGGGATTTGACGATACGGTAGAAAAGAAAATTAGAGAAGTAGTTCAACAGATAGAAGATTTAGTCCACGGTTTTGATTTTGGTAATGTAATTGTTGCTTATTGGCGCGGATATCGTTTGGATGATGACGATTTAAAAAATGCAGCATTACAGTGGTTGCGGGGAGAATTTAATACTAAAACCGAAGCCAAAACGGCTTTGGGAGTACGAGTAATTATCGACGATGAAAGTTGGTATGACTACGTTAAGTTGTTAGCCAAATTTGTTGCAGAAATTGGCTACAAAGGGCTTTTAGTTTTATTAGATGAAGCAGTGCATTTATATCAGATATCGCCTACAGCAAGTCGGCAAAAGAACTATAGCAGATTGCTGGCAATTTTTAACGATGTAATGCAGTGTAAAGCCGAACATCTTGGGGTGATCGTCGGTGGAACGGTCAAGTTTTTAGAAGATCCAAATAGGGGATTATTTTCCGATTCAGCTTGGCGAAGACGTACTAAAGAAAGCCGTTTCGCAGCCAAAGCAGGAGTACAGGAATATAATGGGCCCTGCAATCAAGCTTAATCCTTTGAGTGAATCAGAAATTCTAGATTTATTACAAAAATTAGCTGACATTCACGCGCTGAACTACAACTATAAAAAAGCTTTAACAAATAACGATTTGAAAGAGTTTGTCAAAGAGATTATTAATCGTTTGGGAGCTGAAGCTTTACTGACTCCCGGCGAAATTGTCCGCGATTTTATCAGCGTGCTAAATATCTTGCATCAAAATCCGCAAATTACTTTAAGCAAGATAATTCATGATTCCGAATTTAAACCCAGCACGATAAAAGCAAATACAGAAGTAGATGAAGATGGGGTTGCGGAATTTAGTTTGTAGATTGGTAATTGGTAATTGGTAATTGGTAATTGGTAATTGGTAATTGGTAATTTTAACGGGCTGCTTCATAAAAATTAAATATAGTTTATAACTCTATATGAGAATTTATAAACCTAATTTTTTGAAAAAGGCGGGTTATCTAGGCTTCAGATTTTAACAAGCGATAATTTTTAGTTTTGAAGTATTTTCTGCAACAAAAATAGATAATAAATATGTTCGCTATCGACTTTATTCAAATTTATAGCGAAATACGATTTTATTGTATAAATGAATAGATTTATATCAAATGATTTAGAAACCTTTTATGATTGCAAAAAAAACAATCATGTCTTGAGTAATTATCTTGATTACCAAGCTTCAAAAGGGGACTAAATAAGATAGAAAAACTTTATCTGCGAAGGTCAACACAATTAAAGTAATGTGGGTGTAGACTTTTATTTGGGATAAAAAGGTTTAAATACTTGTCACCCAATGCCCAATGCCCAATTCCCAATTCCCAATTCCCACTTCTAAATTTATAACTCGTAATCTCTATGCAACTTGTTCACGGATTGAATTTTAGGAACCTGCGCGGAGATTTATTTGGTGGTTTAACTGCTGCAATTGTTGCTTTACCGTTAGCTCTAGCGTTTGGGGTTTCCGTTTCACCGGAAGATGGTGCGATTATGGGGCTGTACGGTGCTGTTTTTATCGGCTTTTTTGCAGCATTGTTTGGTGGAACTCCATCTCAAATTTCAGGCCCCACAGGTCCGATGACGGTGGTAATGGCAACTGTATTTAGTACTTTCGTTAGCAAAGATCCAAATACAGGAGTGGCGATCGCCTTTACCGTGGTGATTATGGGAGGAGCATTTCAAATCCTTTTCGGATTGCTGCGGCTGGGGAAATATATCACTTTAATTCCTTACACTGTAATTTCTGGCTTTATGTCGGGGATTGGATTTATTATCTTATTTCTGGAAATTGGACCGTTTTTTGGACATCAAGGTTCTCCAAATGTCATCGAATCGCTGCAAAAATTTTCTGAATATGTTAGTACTGCTAATCCGGTAGCGGTGGGATTGTCTGTTTTAACTTTAGTTATAGTATTTGGTTCCCCTCCAAAAATAAATCGAATTATTCCTTCACCTTTATTAGCGTTGGTAATTTGTACGCTAATTTCGGTTTTTGTATTTCCCGATAGCGGTATTCCAGTCATCGGAGAAATTCCGATGGGTTTACCCAAACCGCAACTGCCGCGATTGGATTTTAGCCAAATGCGAATAATGGTAGAGTATGGTTTGATGTTAGGAACTTTGGGATCTATCGATTCGCTTTTAACTTCCTTAGTTGCGGACAATATTACTCGTACAAATCATGATTCCGATAAAGAATTAATCGGACAAGGAATCGGTAATGTACTCGCTGGTTTATTCGGGGGATTACCGGGTGCTGGTGCAACAATGCGAACCGTTATTAATGTCCGTGCCGGTGGAAAAACTCCGATTTCGGGAATGGTTCACGCAATAGTATTATTAGTAATTGTTTTAGGTGCAGGGAAACTAACAGAAAATATTCCTCACGCAGTTTTAGCAGGTATTTTAATCAAAGTTGGTATAGATATTATCGATTGGAGTTTCATTAAACGCGCTCATAAAATATCCATGAAGGCTACTGGATTGATGTACGCAGTATTATTTCTTACGGTTTTTGTAGATTTAATTACTGCTGTAGCCGTCGGAGTATTTTGTGCCAATCTATTGACTATCAAACGTTTAACCGATTTACAAGCTAAAGAAGTTAGAGCAGTAACAAGTCCTGATGGAAATCATCATAAATTGGGTTTGAGTTTAGCAGAAGAACAGATTTTAAGCAGAGGGGAAGGTCGGATTTTATTATTTCACCTTGGCGGACCAATGAGTTTTGGTGCTGCAAAAGCAATCTCGCAGCAAATGTCGATTGTAGAAAATTATGATGTATTAATTTTAGAATTTAATGAAGTACCATATCTTGGGGTAACAGCGACTTTAGCTATAGAAAATATGGTCAAAGAAGCATACGAAAAACGGCGTACTGTGTATCTAGTAGGTGCCAGCGGTGCAGTAGAAGACAGATTCAGAAGATTGAAAATCTTGCGACGAGTATTAGAACAAAATCCAGTAAATACACGTTTAGAAGCTTTAGAAAAAGCCATGATTATTGTTAATCAGCGTCGGGTAACATCTAATGAGTTGTGATGTCTGGTTATTACGGTAATTGTAATCAAATTGATTTGGAAATAAGATGTCATTTAATTTCGTATATAGTCTTCATTAATAGCTGCATTTTCTATCTGGTTACGAAATAGATCGAGCATTGCAATTATTTCTGCGTGTAATTCTATATACTCTTCTCGATCGGATATCGAATATTCACCATGTGCAATTTCGTTTCTTTTCTTTAAAAGCTTAGTATCTATTAATACGGACTTTGTAGAGTAGGGTGAAAAGTCAATTCCTAAAATAATAGTTATTTCTTTTAATATTTCAGAAGAGAGGTTTGATGCAGTAGAAATTATGTCTTTCGGTAGCTCGCATCTTTGATTTAATTCGTCTTAAAAAAAATCACAAACAGGTATATATAATGAAGGTTTATTTGTCTCTCTTGCCTCGTTAAGCCTTTCTTTCATTGCTAAAGCTAAAAAATTGCTAGAAAGGTCTTTATAGCAAAGTTTTTGCATTCTGACATATTCCAGATAGGAATTTGCTGCTAATTTTACGAAACCTTCCCAATGAGCGTAGAGAAGACATATTCCACTGCGAATTAAGGCATTGTGTTTAGAAAGAGAAAATTTAGTTTCTACCAATGATTTAACTTCTGAAAGCTCTTTTTTTCGCCAAGCAAGTTCATTAGATAGTTTATCGCTTAGTTGTTCGGCAGTTTCTGAGCTTCATTGGTGAGAAAATACCTCTCTACCAAGAGGAATAAGATATGGTAAACGTCTTGCTGCATTCACTCCTGCTCCCGACCATTTTTTATAAGTTGAATTTGTCCAAATGTTTTTAATGTTAGAAGAGATTTCGTTCGCTTGAGGTGGGTTTTGATAGTTGTATCCAATTCCTAATGCTATGACTTCATATGCTGATAATAAAAAGCCTCCAATAAATCTATCTTGCTCGCGTTTGTATCTCTTAAAGCTATCATCACTTAAAGCATCATCAAGAATATCAAATGTTTTTTTAAAAGCTTTTTCTATATGGCTATAATCTAACTTTTTATTAAGAGACATTTCACGCATTCCGTCTGTAAGGAAAACGCTAACATCTCCACCCAACTGTTTAAGACTTTCCTCATCTTTATCGAAAAGAAGAATAAAACGTAATACTAATTCCATATCATACTGCTCTTCATAAAGCCTATCGCTTAAGGCAATACAACTTCTAAATGATTCATAATTAGCAAGTGAACCCATCAATTCATATAAATCTTTATTCAACATTAAAAGAATACAATTTCTTACTTCTTGGGGTGTAGCAATTGCTCCTCCTGTATTCAGTCGCTGAAACAGTTCATATTTAACCATTTCATCACTTTCTTTTTCAACGATATTAACTGCTATTTTTGCTCGCTTTATCAATAAACGTTGTGCTTGGTTAAAAGAATTTTCTTTATCGTTTGGATCGTCCCATTTTTTGCCTTCTAAAGAAGGTAAGTAGGTAGTTTTTTGCAAGGCTACACTTGATTTATTTTGTTGCTCCTCTGTTTTTAAAATACCTACAAATTCATATATCGTTGACAATCTTTGGACACCATCAACAACATCCCAAACACCATCATCTCTTTGACTAACAAAAATTGGTGGAATTGGTATTCCTAGAAGAATTGACTCTATAAAAGTTGATTTTTGATGGTCAGACCAACGAAAAATTCTTTGAAAATCTGGATGAATATCAATCTCATTATTTTGATAAAGGCTAATCCACTCACCAATAGACATTGAGTATCCATCAGTACGAATTTCTTGCCTTGTTTTGTCAATCTCTTCTTGCAGGTGCATAATTTTAAATATTATAAAATTCTATTTACTTTACTACTGATTGTTGATAGTAACGTCTCGCCATTCTATCGCTATAAATAACTTTTAACTGTTATTTACTTCAGATAATTCAATATTAATTTATGTTGGTTTATTCTGATATTATTAATGATTTTCACTACATATTCTGTTTAGATAATTTATAAATAGTAGAGAAATATACAAACTAGTTTATTCAAATATATGACTGGGATAAAAGTAACATATACAACTAATTTTGTTCAATTTTAGCATCACCTAAATTTTCATTATACCGTCCTACAGGAGTTTGAAGTTGATATCGTCTTTTCTCAAGTTATACAATTTAAGTGATTCAACTAGGACTTACTTACCCAACTTTCAAAAGAAATAATTATCCGATTCGTAAAAATTATCTAATTACCAGCCTTTGTATAAGCCTACATATACAAAGGCTACTGCTGTAAAAATCCCCACTCTTTTGTGGAAAAGCTAGAATCAAAGTAGGGGTTTTAGACTGTGGAATTTCTGTAAAAAATATGAACAGTGACATTTTAGGTTCCCGTTACTCGATCCAAGAACAACTTGGTAAGAAACCTGGAAGATATACGTATCTAGCGTTAGACGCAGAAACTCAAAATTTAGTCGTCGTCAAATTGCTTAAATTAGATAGTGATTTTGAATGGGATAGCTTAAAACTGTTTGAACGAGAAGCGCAAATCTTACAAAATTTATCTCATCCAGCAATTCCGGAATATCTTGATTACTTTGACATTGATTCACCTGAAACCAAGGGTTTTGCTTTAGTTCAAAGTTATATTGATGCAAAATCTTTAGAAGAACAAGTTTCAAATGGACGCACTTTTAGCGAAGCTGAGTTAAAAGAAATAGCCGAGAAGATTTTAAATATCTTAATTCATTTACACGAACGCAAACCTGCAATTATTCATCGAGATATCAAACCCAGCAATATTTTGCTGACAAACCGTTCTGGAAATAGCGCTGGTGAAGTCTATTTAGTAGATTTCGGTTCGGTACAGAATATTACCGTTGTGGAAAATGGGACTTTAACTGTTGTGGGAACTTATGGTTATATGTCACCAGAACATTTTGGTGGACGTGCTGTTCCCACTTCCGATTTATATAGTTTGGGAGCAACTTTAATTTATCTTGCTACTGGAATGCATCCAGCGGATTTTCCTCAAAAAGATTTACAAATTCAGTTTGAAGAAAAAACCCAATTAAGTCAGCATTTTACTCGCTGGTTGAAAAAGGTATTAGAACCCAGTCAAGAAAAAAGATTTCATTCGGCACAAATAGCTTTAGAAGCCTTGCAAAAACCAGAGATAGTTAATTTTAGCTTTGCCGATGGTGCTGCGATCAAACCAGTTGATACCAAAATTTTATTAAAGAAAGATGTTGATAAAATCCAGATTATTAAGCCAGAAGCAGGATGGAATTTTGGTTCCTTTGCAAAGTTAGTCAACAATACAATTTCTACTTTCGTAGGACTAGTTTTCATAATGATTTTTAAGTCATTCCCGTTTGTTGGGTGGCTTATTTCGCTAACGCTTATCTGGTTAGGAGTAGCTAAATGGGCAGATTTTCTATTTGAAATATTTGGAAAAACTCGACTAGTTATAGGTAAGAAGAGAATTTATTTAAATTATGAAATTTTTGGGTTGAGATTTAAAAAACCTCGTCCATCTTTACGGCAAGATATAATTAAGCTCGAATACACTAATTCTTATCTCCAAGAAAATAAAAATTCTAGGGGAAATGTTTCTTACAAAGAAATTTCACCAGCAATTATTATTTGGGCTGGAAATAAACAATATAAACTTACCGGAATGACTCAAACCGAACTAGAATGGCTGTTAAAAGAACTGAGTGATAGCTTAGAATTACCTTTCCAACGTCGAATTTTACCTGTAGTTAAATCTGATTAATTTTGCATTAATAGGGAATAGGGAAGATTAAATTTTTACAACTTATAAAAATCAAAATTACCCACCTTTGCAACAACATCGGGATTCTTTGCCAAACGCCCATCTTCCATGTATATAATCCGATCGGCGATATCAAGAATGCGGTTATCGTGCGTTACCAGCAAAATCGTGCAGCCTTTCTCCTTCGCAAGACTCTGCATTAATTCCACCACATCACGCCCAGATTTTTTATCCAATGCTGCGGTAGGTTCATCAGCAAGGACTATTTTTGGTTCAGCAACCAAAGCACGAGCTATAGCAACCCGTTGCTTCTGTCCCCCAGATAAATCATCTGGGTAATAATTTACACGGTCGCCCAATCCAACTGCTTCGAGCATTGCAATCGAACGGCTTTTCATTTGTGCTGTAGAAATACTCTTGTGTACTTCCAAACCCATTCTGACATTTTGCAAAGCCGTTAAACTGCCATGTAAATTGTGCGCTTGGAAGATGTAACCATTACTGCGTCTAGCCTGCGTCAACTTGCCCGCATTAGCACCAATAAGTTCTTCACCCAAAACTTTCAAGCTCCCAGATTGTGGCGATCGCAAACCTCCAGCTAAAGTAAGCAAAGTAGTTTTACCAGAACCAGAAGGGCCCCCGTCATAATGATAATTTCACCAGCATTTATTTCCAAACTGATATCAAATAATACCTGCTTGCGAAGTTTTCCTTTCCCAAAAAAATGGTCAAGATTTTGAATAGAAATTACAGAAGACATAAGAAGAGATAGTGGTTAGTAGTTAGTAGTTAGTGGTTAGGAGTTGGGAGTTATTGCAATAGATTTGTGTAGTGGGAGCATCTTGCTCCCTAGCAGCAATCTTTTGTTCACTGTTGAATGTTAACTGCTCGCTGTTAAAACATATCTGCTGGATCTGCTGACTGAACTTTCCGAGTTGCTATAACTCCAGAAATCGCACACATAATTACAGTTAAAATAAACACCGTAGCTGCTCTACCTACAGTCATGGCAATCGGTAAATTTGTGGCTTTTCTTGTTAATTGATAAAGCCCTAAAGGTACTATAGAACCTGGAATAAATCCTAATAAAGCTAAAATCAAAGCTTCTTCAAATACAACACCTAATAAATATAAATTGCGATAACCCATTGCTTTAAATGTGGCGTATTCTTTCATATGAGCATTTACATCAGTTGAAAGAACTTGATAAACAATAATTACCCCAACAATAAATCCCATTGCCGTACCCAAGGTAAAGATAAAACCAACGGGAGATTCTCTCGACCAGAAGTCTATTTCAAATTGAATAAATTCTTCGTGGGTAATAACTTTTATGTCGTCAAAATCTCTAAATCTATATTTTAAATCTCTGGCAACTTCTACAGGATCGTAACCTTCTTCAACCTTAATCAATGCTAAATTAATACTGCTAGCTTGGCGTTTACCGAATAACCTTAAAAAATTATCTCCGCTAGTAATTAAGTTACCATCAGCACCGAAAGAAGTTCCTAAAAAGAATAGTCCTCTAATATCTACAGTACGTCCTTCAATTTCCGTATTAACAGTTTTTCCTTGCTCAATCTGAGCTATAGCTTCTGTATATTCCCCCTTAGTTCCTTTATCAAATAAGAAAGTATCTGGGAGCTTGAGTAATGGCAATTGTTGCTTTAATTCTGGCAAATCTAAAGCTGGTTCATCCGGTTCAATTCCTAAAACTTGAATCGAAGTCTCTTGCTTAGTTTGGGGATTTTTCCATTTCACAATACTGACATACATGGGTTCTGCCGATTTTACTCCAGTTATATCTTTTGCTTGATACATTCGTCGCCGCGAAAATGTAGATAAACTCTGCATATTTTTCGCTTTGGGACTAATCAAAACAATATCCGTATTCAAAGTCCGATTAAGACGAGTATTACTACTAAATAAAGCTCCTTGAAAACCGAGCTGCATAAACATCAAAACATCAGCAAAAGCAATACCCGAAATCGCTACTAATAACCGACTTTTTTCATGACTTAATTGCAGCCATCCTAAAGGAGTTCGCCGCCGTAACTGTTCAATAAACCCAACCATAATTTTAGATTTTAGATTTTAGATTTGAATCGTTTCAATTAAATTACGTAATGCGTTAGTGCAGTCTGCCTGTAAGAAAACTGGGAGTATAATTTATAAGTATTGAGGAATAGCGAGCAAGATGCTCGCACTACGAATTCTTAATTGATAATTGTTCACCGATAGCTGATTTCCACTTCAACCTGCAAATTAGTAAACTTGCTCGCTATCTCGCTTGATTTCTCATCCAAATTGATGCGAACTTCTACAACTTTTGCATCAATATTCTCGCTGGGATCGGTATTTATTACGTTTTGACGACGTATTTTTGAACCAATCCAATCCACTTCTCCCTGCAATTGTGTTGGCAAAGAATTACTGGTAATAATCGCCTTTTGTCCGACTTTTATTTTACTAATATCTGTTTGATAAACTTCTGCTTCTGCATACATCTGGCTGGTTTGCCCAATCTCGACAATCCCATTACTCGAAACCACTTCCCCCGCACGAGTATGTATTTCCAATACCTCACCAGCTTGGGGACTCCGCACGTAAACTTGCTTCAACTTCTCTTTAGCCTGATTTACCGACGCTACAGCATCCTTAACTTGTGCTTCTGCTGCTTGTACATCTACAGGGCGCACTTCAGAAACGCTGTCTAATGTAGCTCTGGCTTCGCTAATCTGCTTGCTTCCAGTATTGTTAATCCGTCTCAAAGCAGTCTCGGCTTCGCTGACTCGTTTAATTCCTGTCGTTTCAGTTCTTCTAAGAACCGCTTTTGCTTCACTGAGTTGCTTTTGGGCTGTTTCCATTGCCAAACGCTTGCTATCAAAAACCGAACGAGAAATAGCACCATCGTTGTACAACTTTTGATAGCGTCGATACTCAGCTTCTGCGTTTCTCAGTTCAGCCTCAATTCTCTCAATAGTCGCCTGTTGCGCCGCAATATCACCCTCTAGCTGCGCTTTCAAGCGGATAACTGCATCAGCTTGAGCCGCTCTGTCACCTTCTAACTGAGCCTCCAAACGGGCAACTGTCGCCTTTTGCGCCGCAATATCGCCGCTTTTCGCTCCCGCTTTCACCTTCGCTAAATTAACTTGAGCAATTTTTACCTGTTGCTCGGCTTTGACAACATCAGCTTGCAGTCTATCTTTGTTATCGAGAACTGCAATAATTTGTCCAGACTTAATCTTCTCCCCTTCCTTAACCAACAATTGCTCGACTCTACTTTCTTGGTTAGATGTCGGTGCGGAAACTTTAACAATTTCTCCCTTTGGTTCTAAACTTCCCAAAGCAGTTACTTTTGTAATCTCAGGTACTCTAACCAGAGCTTCTTTTGCTGCATTAATTTCCGCCCTTTTAAATTGCCTGTAAGTAGTGACACCACCCACAGCAATTGTTGCGGCGATCGCCATTATCAACAGTTGCCGAGAACTAGGTTTAAACGAGATATTGTTATTAGCTGCTGTATCGCGCACCATTGGGTGCCTCCTGGATACCATAAGGATAAAGAATGAACTAAGCGGTTTAGCTATATTTATAAACTAAACTGTATAGTACAATAACGTCAAGGGGTATCTAACTAAAGAATGAATTTCCGATTTAATTACTTATGAAAGAAACACAATTATCCGAAAAAGCCGAAGCAATTCTTCAAGGAGCAATAAAAGAATTTTTAGTACACGGCTTTGCAGCTACAACGATGGATGGAGTTGCAGCTACAGCTAAAGTCTCGAAAACTACGGTATATAGTTATTTTCAGGATAAGGAAACCTTATTTTTAGCTTTAACTGAGCGATTAACAAAGCAGAGGTATGACAGAGTATTTAATCCCCAGAAAGCTCAATCCAGCAAAGAAGAAGTAAGCATTGTGCTGCATCGTTTAGCAAACAGTATGTTAGAAGCGATGATGGGCAATGAAGAAGCGCTAGGATTATTACGGATAATTATCGGAGAGTCGGGACGTTTTCCTGAATTAGCAAGGGCTTTCGTCACTATCATTAAAAAATCGGCTTTACAGGATTTAACCCAATTATTCGAGTCTCGTAGCGAACTCAATTTACCCGATGCAGAAGTCGCAGCCAGAATATACATGGGTACATTTATGCATTTCGTGATGACTAGCGAAGTGCTGCACGGTAAAGACATTATGCCAATCGAACGGGATAGGTTAATAGACAACTTGATTCACCTACTAACCAGCAATCAAAGCAATGCAACTACAAAACATAAATCTTCCCGATGCAACCGCAGCGATTCGGGTAAATTCCAGCAAGATTACAAAGCCGAGCAAAAACGCTTGCGCTCCATGAGACTCACAGATACAGCTTGGGAAAAACTAGCTGCCATCGCCGAATCAAATCAACTCAGTCGCAGCGAAGTTATTGAAATGTTTGCACGGGGAGAAGGATTAGAAAAATAAAGCATTATAAAATGTATATACATGGAATAAATCTAATTCACCCGAAACTAAAATTATGTATATACACGGCTGTAAATTTACCTGCTGCTATTGCTTATGGTAGATATATTCTATTTTCATGATGAGCGATTATGCTCAGATGATACTATGGCATCAAAATATAAAAACAGGGGCAAATCAAGATGCTTGCAGAAGAAGATTCTTTGCTCGGACTCGATGATTCTGCTATTGAAACAAATCGCGATCCTTTGACTGGTGCTATCAGTCTTACTAATGCAGACGGCGATAGCTTCGCTCGCTCCTTCGACGATCGCAATATCTTGCAGGTAAGTAGTAAAGGAGAAGTTACCGTTCCTACCAGCATCACTACAGTTGAGTTAGGAATTCAAGTAGAAGCAGCAACAGCCGCTGAAGTTCAACAGCAAGTGGCTCAGCAGGCAACGGCTGTGGTAGATGTGTTAGAAAATCTCGATGTTGAAGAACTTCAAACCACCTCAGTTAGATTGTTTCCAGTCTATAGCTTTGAAAACGATACTCGAACGTTAACTGGTTTTGAAGGTAGAAACACCCTTTCCTTTGAGTTGCCCAACGAAGAAGCAGGAGCCGCTATAGATGCAGCTATCGAAGCAGGGGCAAATCTAGTACAAAATATCAGTTTCTCAGCTACAGATGAAGCCTTGCAGCAGGCACGTTTGCAAGCACTCGAACAAGCCGTAGCACAGGCTCAAACCGAGGCTCAAACAGTTTTTGAGACTTTGAATTTAGTTTCAGAAGAAATAGTTGGCATTGAAATTTTATCAATTGGCGCGTCAAATCCGATTCCCCAACCCCTCCAATTTGAAGTAAGCGCAGCAAGAGACGCAACAACACCTATAATTGGCAGCAATCAAACAGTAGAAGCGACAGTAGCTTTGGACATTCTTTACAGCGAATAGGGGATTGGTAATTGGTAATTGGTAATTGGGAATTGGTAATTGGGAATTGGGAATTGGTAATTGGTAATTGGTAATTGGTAATTGGTAATTGGGAATTGGTAATTGGGAATTGGTAATTGGTAATTGGTAATTGGTAATTGGTAATTGGTAATTGGTAATTGGTAATTGGTAATTGGTAATTGGTAATTGGTAATTGGTAATTGGTAATTGGTAATTGGTAATTGGTAATTGGTAATTGGTAATTGGTAATTGGTAATTGGTAATTGGGAGTAGGGCATCGGGAATTGGTAATTGGTAATTGGTAATTGGTAATTGGTAATTGGTAATTGGTAATTGGTAATTGGTAATTGGTAATTGGTAATTGTTGATTGGGTATTGAGAGCAGCTAGGGAGCAAGATGCTCCCACTACAAAATGATTTTTTCTACCGCCCTCTCCCCCCTCTCCCCATCACCCCATCACCACGGCAAACGACTGCCATCCCAGGAGAAAAACTCACCGCTATCTTCTGGTTTAAGGTTAGATATTACACCGAGCAATAAATCAACGGTATGCTCGACGGGGAATAACTTTTCTGGTGGTACATTGCGCTGAAATGGTTGTGAAAGATTGGTATCTGTAGTACCGGGATGCAAGGTGACAACTATGGTTTTAGGACATCTTCGACTATATTCTATTGCCGTAGTTCTCATGAACATATTTAATGCTGCTTTCGATGCTCGATATCCGTACCATCCACCCAAACGGTTGTCGCCGATACTACCTATCTTGGCAGAAATACAGGCAAATATATTTTTTTCTTTATGTTTAAATAAAGGCTGTAAATGTTTAGCTAATAAAATTCCCCCGATACTATTTACCTGGAAATAGCGCATTAAATTTTCGGGATTAATTTGTCGGAGACTTTTTTCGGGCTGTATTTCTCCTTCATGCAAAATTCCCACACAGTTAATTACTAAATGCAGCTTGTCTGTTTCTGCGCTTATCTTCTCCACCACTGCGGATATTTGGGATTCTTGAGTAATATCCATTGAGAGACAAACTAACTTTTGAGAATATTCGCTTTGTAATGAAATTAATTCGGTAGCAGAATCAATATTGCGATAAGTCGCGTAAATTTTAGCAATATTATGATCTTGCAATAAAACCTTGACAAAACCCAAACCAATCCCTTGACTAGCACCGACAATTAAAGCATTTGCGTTATCAATTTCTTCTATTACTGACATTATCTATAAGAATCCGTTTTGATTTTTAAAATTACTCGTTAGTTAGGGAATTGGGCATTGGACATTTGCCATTGGGAATTGTCCCATTAGCATTACCAATCCTAATCCTTACTCCAACAGCGCACGCAAAAAGAGAAAACAGATACCACTCCTGCAAGTTCAATTGCCACTTGAAAAGATGTAGGGCTTAAAGAAAAACCCCAAATTGAAATTAAAGCTCCGATGATAGCGGCTGATATACGAAGAACTTCTTCTTTGATTTTTATCGCTAGCCAAATAATCGCAAAGCCAATTGTCAAAAATAATAAGTAAGCCATTATCTAATAATAAAAAAGCAACATTGAGTAGTAAGTCCGTTATGGAATAATTATCAAAGCAATATTAAAATATAGACTAATAAGTAGGTAGGCTAGAATAAACAAAACTATGTAACAGAATGTAAAACTATTGAAGTGCTTGTGATGATCCACACCTTCGGTGAATGCTTCGTTTCACTCCGTTCCACTCGCAATGACATAGTTATAAATTTTCCCACCCACCTACTTATCTCAATTATTTCTATAAATTTGGGAAACATATGATTATACCAACTTAGGTACTAGTTTACACAACCTGTATCCAACTATATTATGAAGCGAAACCTTTTATTTAAAGTAGTATTGGGGATGACTGCTTTGTTAGGGACAACAAGCTGTACTTCTAATAACACCACCCAAGCAGAAGTTAAAACTCAGCAGGAAATCAAGCTTGGTGGTTCGAGTAGTACTCATACAGCCATAGAGATTTTAGGTAATGCTTACGCAGTTCAAAATCAAAACATTAAATTTACTTTTTTACCCAAAGGTCAATCTGGAAGTGGTATTGTTGGGGTAAAAAAAGGATTAAGGGATATTGCTGGTGTCAGTCGCAAACTTAAACCAGAGGAAGATGATGGTTCTGTGATATACAGGCAACTTGCAACTGATGGATTAGTGGTAGCAACTCACGAGAGCGTAAAGGGAATAAGTAATTTAACGACACAGCAACTCAAAGCAATTTATAGTGGTGCTGTGACAAATTGGCAGGAATTAGGTGGCCCCAAACGAGGAGATTGTAGTTTTAGATCGTCCCGAAGACGAGTCTGCTAAGAGGCTATTACGCAAGTACTATTTAGGAAAAGAACTAAAAAATGCTCCGAAGGTAGTAATTATGCGTTATGAACCAGAATTAATTAATGCTTTACAAAATACTCCCTATAGTATTGGTGCTTTTTCCCTTGCTTACACCATCTCAAATAAATTGCCAGTTAACCGCCTTAGTCTTAATGGTATAGAACCTACTCCAGAAAATATAAAGTCTGGTAAATATAAGATGGTACGTAGTATTGGGGTTGTTTGGGATAAAAAACCGTCAGAAGCGACTCAGAAATACTTGGATTTTGTCTTTAGCAAAAAAGGAGCCGACATTTTAAATAATTCTGGCTTTGTACCATCAACTTAGAAATACAAGCCGATGTTGAAAAAAGCATATTCAAAACTCCCTTTAAAAACCAAAATTCTTGTACCTTTACTTTTGGTTTTTATGAGTATCTGGACGGTAGGAACTGTCGGCTTCGGCTATTTTTTTACTAACCGTCTAGAAGAAAAACTCAAAGCCGAAACAAAGGGAGTTGCTTCTTTAGTTACTGGTACTTTGGAGCGCGAAAAACAATTACTATTTCTGAAAGCAAGATGGGTTGCTGACTCGAAAGAAGTTTCTCAGTTAGTAGCTAAAAAAGATCGATCTGCATTATTAAGAACTTTATTACCTCTGAAGGAATCCTTGCAACTGGATTTAATTCAAATTATAGATACCAGCGGTAAAATACTCGCACGAGCGCGTCAGCAAAAAATTATTTTGGTTCAGTTTAATAATGCTGAGATTAATCAAGCGGCTAGTATTGGAATAGATTATTTTGATATTATCGCGACAGAAAATAATACAGCTTCACTGCTTATCGGTTTAACTTCGGTAAAGTCTACTGAATCAATTTTGGGTGGGGTAATCGTCGGTACTATAATTGATGATGGCTTACTAACTCGCATCCGCTCCAATACAGAACCACATCTAGTTACAATCCAAAATAATCAAGTAACTGCATCCACTCTACCCAGTGCTAAAAGTAATTCATGGCAAGCACCTACAATCAAATCTCCGCCTCTAAAAGTTAATATTACAGGAAAAAATTATATTGCTTATGCTCTAGAAATCATTGGATTAAATGATGCAAAATCAAAATTAGTATTACTCAATCCTGTCGCTGCTTTAGAGCAGAATCAACAGCAAATGTGGATTAGTATCATTATTTATTCAGTTATTGGAGCGACTTTATTTAGCTTAGTTGTATTCAAAATTATAACTTTTCTTACTAATCGGATTACCTACTTAACTAAAGCTACACAAACAATAGCACGCGGTGACTTCTCTACCTGTATAGATGTCAATGGTAATGATGAAATTAGCATTTTAGCTCAAAGCTTTAACTATATGAGCGAGCAAGTAGCTTTGTTGTTAGAAAAGCAGGAAAATATCAATGAGGAATTAGAAATATCTAATCAAACTTTAGAGCATAGAGTAGAGCTAAGAACTTTAGAGTTAAATGAAAAGAATAAACATATTCAAGCAACTTTGCAAGAATTACAACGTACCCAAGCTCAAGTAATTCAAAGCGAGAAAATGTCTTCATTGGGGCAAATGGTTGCAGGTGTAGCCCATGAAATCAATAATCCGGTGAGCTTTGTACATGGTAATCTCGAACCAGCTTGTATTTACGCTCAAGATTTAATTAGAATCATTGAACTTTACCAGAAACATTATCCGAATCCAGTAGAGGAAATAGAAACAGAAATCGAAGCGGTTGAACTTGATTTTCTTAAGGAAGATTTCGTAAAACTGCTTGATTCCATGCAAAATGGAACCGAAAGAATTAAAGAAATAGTTTTATCCCTACGAAATTTCTCCCGGCTTGATGAAGCTGATTTCAAGCAAGTAGATATTCATGAGGGAATTGATAGCACCCTACTAATTTTACATAACCGTTTGAAGCCAACATCTAATCATCCGGAGATTGAGGTGATTAAAGAATATTCTTCTTTACCTAAAATAGATTGTTATGCGGGACAATTGAATCAGGTATTTATGAATATTTTAGCTAATGCGATCGATGCATTAGATGATGAAATTAATAAAAATCCAACTTTTACCCCTCAAATTCGAGTTTCTACAGAATTATCTGGAAATTACAATATTAAAATTCGTATTGCTGATAACGGTTCGGGAATTCCCCCAAAAATTCAGTCTAAATTATTCGATCCTTTCTTTACAACCAAAGAAGTTGGCAAAGGTACGGGATTGGGTTTATCTATTAGCTATCAAATTATAGTAGATAAACATCACGGGAATTTATCTTGTAATTCCTCACCCGAAACAGGTACAGAATTTATTATTGAAATTCCGATTCGTCAGAGTTGATTGCTTAATTTGCAAACCTATATGATTTGTAATAATTTCTGCTGTCAATAAACCTGGGTTTTTTACGAATTTTCTTCGTTTTTAGGCATTAAATGATATTTTATGAGAGATTTCGGGGGAAAATAAAGCTGTATCTACCAGTTTATTTGACAATAATTTAAGATAATCTTTTTAATAGGTTCGTAGTAGAGGCTTTAGCCTTCTCTTCCAAGGACTAAAGTTCTTACTAAAAACTTAATTTCAATTCAACAATCAACATCTAAATCATCACGGTTTGTTTTCGCAAACTTTCAACTGTAGAAATAAAATGTTCTGCAACCGTATTAATTTCTTCAACTGTATTAAATCTTCCGATGCCAAAACGCACGGAAGCATAAGCTAATTTTTCTGAGTGCCCTAATGCTGTCAAAACGTGAGAAGGTGCGGTACTTATTGACGAACAAGCCGAACCAGAGGAAACTGCCATTATTGGCTGCAATCCTAATAGTAATGCCGAACCATCAACCCCTTCGACGCTAATATTTAAATTTCCCGATAATCTTTGATTAATATCTCCGTTAAGATGAATTGCTTTTAATTGAGAAATTTGTTTCCATAAGCTTTGTCTAAGTTCGGTAATAAATTCATTTTCTGTAGCTTGATTTTCTATGGCAATTTCTACAGCTTTACCAAATCCAACTATTTGCGGTGTATATAATGTACCCGAGCGGATACCCCGTTCTTGCCCCCCACCATGTTGCTGGGAAGCTAACTTCACTCTTGGATTACGGCGACGCACGTACAAGGCTCCGACTCCTTTACAACCGTAGACTTTATGTGCTGTTAATGACATTAAGTCAATATTCATTGCTTGTACGTCTAAAGGTATTTTACCTATTGCCTGAGCGCTATCTGAATGAAAAATAATATTGCGTTCCCTACACATTGCACCAATTTCTGCGAGCGGTTGCAAAACCCCTATTTCGTTATTTGCAGCCATGACTGAAACTAAGATGGTGTCGTTGCGAAAGGCTTTTTCTAAGTCTTCGAGATTAATAATTCCATCTTTTTGTACGGGAAGAAAAGTAATTTCAAAACCGAGAGTTTTTAAATAGTTACAAGGATCGATGACTGCACTATGTTCGGTTTGTAGGGTAATAATATGTTGCCCTTGAGAAAAATAAGCTTCTGCAACGCCTTTAATAGCTAAATTATTTGCTTCCGTAGCACCGCTAGTAAAAATGATTTCTTCGGGGCTTGCATTGATGGCTGTTGCGATAATTTCTCGGGCTTTTTTTACAGCAGCTTCCGCTTCCCAACCGTAAATATGACTAATACTTGAAGGATTACCAAAGTGTTCGGTAAAGTAAGGTAGCATTGCATTCAATACTCTTTGATCAACAGGTGTTGTAGAGTGGCAATCGAGGTAGATGGGACGTTGAGACATGGGATTCGGGGGAATAGGTAATAGGTAATAGTTAACTCTTGACTGTTGACTGATAAAGCTGCCCAACTTTTTCAGAATACTCAAAACTTGATATAGTTCGTTTTGCCTTCTGAATAATGTAAATTCATCAGACATTGTTAGTTTCAAGAAAGTAATTGAAAATTTTCTTCTAGGTAAGCAAGATTTATATTTTGGGCTTGGATAATTTGAACCATTTTATTAAAGCAAGCTACTTTAAAGATGATAACTTAAAACTTACTTCTTGATAACTGTAGTCCCAGCCAGCCTATCGTGCAAACCTTGCTTTTTAGAAGTAAACTGAATCATAATAAATCCAATCATTAAGATTAAAATTGAAACTAATTTACTCCAATATCTGATATTCGCTTTCATCAAAGATATTTGTTTATCGTGTAAATCGGCGACTTTAACACCTAAAATTAATTTGCCTAATGTAGCTTTTAATTTAGAACTTTCTAAGCCAGTAAAATAAATCCAATTTATAAGCAAATTTATAATTAAAGAAGCTTTGGCGATCGCTGATACATCAGGAGTTAAAAACAGTAGACTGCCAAGTAACCATCCTGATGCTCCAAACCATCCTCCTGCAATACTTTCTCCAATAAATTCATTATCGAAACCAAGTGAAGAACTTAAAAAACCACCAACAAAGGTACCTATAATTAATAAAAATATTAAATCAATTGTGTAAGCAAAAAATCGTCTAATAAGACTTGCATAATTATCATTTTCTTTAACTGTATTCTGCCTATTAATTATAGTAGATGGTATAACTGATTGTTGATTAACTGATTGGTTAGCTAATTTATGACTATTAATTTCAGTTAGTCTTTGTGAAATAATTTTAGTATTTTCGGGTCTAAAATTTGGGATATTTTCCATCATTTGGTCGAGCAGCGATGCAAATTCTGGTTTTACACCAAGTGTGCCTTCTTGCCATTTTAATTCACCAGTTTGTACATTATAAAAATCACCCGGTTCTCTTCCAGTAAGCAGGAAAACAAAAGTACGTCCTAAAGCAAAAAAGTCTGATTGTTGAATTGCTTGTCCGTGCATTTGTTCGGAAGGGGGACTATAACCAGCAGTCATAATTCCCGTAACTTGTCCTTGAACCTGTTTTGCTATATAAGTTTGCGTCACTTCTCGGGCGCTACCAAAATCAATCAAAGCCAAACGACCATTTGGTCTTAACATAATATTTGATGGCTTGATATCGCGATGAAAAAAGTTTTGACTGTGGACTTTTTGTAGAATATCAACAACTTCGCTTAACCATTGAATTGCTAATTTTTCATCTATAGGACGTTGTTGTCGTTGTCGAATATATTCCCATAAATCCAAGCCTTCAATTTTTTCCATTATCAAGCAATGAAGCGGTTCGGTACTACTTCTAGAAAAATAGACAAAATAACTGTCGGATTCTACTTTCGGAATTCCGGGATGATTTAAAGACTTCAAAACCTCCGCTTCCCGTTGGAACAATTCCACAGCTTTAGGATGGTTATTGATCAAAACTTTCAACACCTTGTTGGTATTACTTCGGGCTTCATTAACCTCATAAGTTTTACCAAAGCCACCACCACCAAGTTCTTTTGTTACCCGATAACGTCCTTCTAGTAGCAATTCCGAACCGCAACCAAAGCAAAATAAAGTATTGTCGGGATTTTCTGGCTTCTGACACAGAGGATTAATACAGAGGCTCATTTTTACGGATGGAGTTACAGCTTTACGTGATAGTTTAACTCCACTCGTATGTCAAGCAAGAGTAATTTTGTACAAGAAGCATGAGGAGACTGTGAAGAGAAGTTAGGAGTTAGGAATTAGGAGTTAGGAGTTAGAAGTTATTAAGAATAAACCTTTAATTGATAATTGATAACTGTTAACTGGATAAAGCCCACTCATACCCTTTTTTCAGTTTTTCTTTCACTTGATTTTCAAGAATACTGCCGTGAGCTACAATAACTCTTTCAAAATCCCACTCAAGTAATTTTTGAATTGAATATTTTACTTTTTGTTTTTCTCGTATCGCCAATTTTTCTAATATTGAAGGTTCTAGTTTTTTGTAACCTCCAATTAACTTCATAGTTAACTGAGTTATAAAAGGAAAAGTCTCATCAAAATGAAAAGCTGTATCGGTTAAAATCAAAGTTCGGCTTTCTCTATGAAAAAAAACAATTTCGTTTAATGGGAATGCTCCTTTAAAATCTAAAATTTTAAATCCCTCAAATAAAAAATATTCAATTTCATCTTGAGTTCCAAGTTTACCTTGAGTAAGAATTCTATCAAATTTTATATCCTGCCGTTTAGATTCTAAACCGGGAGCAGCAAAAATCTTTGCGTCTGAATAAATAGATTTGAAATTAGATATAGAAAGATGATGGTAAAGATTAGGAGCAATTATAGTCCCAACTTTACCAAGTTCGTTGATTTTAGTAATAGTTTTTTGATCCGCGTTAATTGGAGAAATCACTACAATTTCACCATTCTCAAGCCGAATAACGGTCATTCTCGTACCAACCTCCAGCCCCCAATATTTCAATTTTTGTTCGGCAACCCAGATATTTGTATCAACTTGCAACATAGTTAATTACCTATAAGGGAACAAAGGAGAGAGGTGAGAGGACAAAGGAAGTTAGTAGTTAAAGGTTATAAATACATAACTATTAACTGATTACTGGTAATTGGTAACAAAATCCAGATTACCGCGTTCTTGTCCCGATCAAATATAAGCATACCTGAAGTTTTACCTAAACTCTTATTCTTATTCTTATGCTGCTATTCAATAATTCTTTTTTATACATAAAAAATCTAAATACAAGCTTATCCTAATGACTGATGGCACGGCTCATTAATGCTCTTAACATATAAAAGACTTTTCTAAACCGTAGATATTGTTACGTAATTTATTGTTCTATCTATTACTATTATTAATCTAAGCAAACACTAGTAAATATGAAAAACCAGCAAAAGAACTTCACCTTTAAGTATTTCAAGCCAGTAAAAGCAGTAATAATAATATTGATGCTTGTATTTAGCTTGCAGTTTACACATGCAATGGCTCAGTCTAATCAATTTGCTCCTGTAGCTATTGATGGTAAACAACTTTTCCGAGTTAGCGATACTAATAGTGAACCCGCAAAAAAAAGGGCTGAATACATTAATCAGATTATTAAAGATGCTGTAGAATCCCAAAAAATCCCAGAAATAAGGGTTAAAGAAGGCGAACAATATGCAAGAATAATAGTTGATGGTAAACCTATTACCGTTACAAATAAGGACGTGCTTTCTGCTGAAGATGCTAATAAGCAAGCTTACGTCTGGGCAGACACAATTCGTCAAACAATAAACAAAGCCATAGAAGAAAGGAGTGAAAATTTTATTCGTAATACATTAATTTTAAGCTCCATTCTTTTGGTACTAACAATAGCGCTTCATTTTGTTTTAGGGAAGGTATGGGAAATATTGCTACGTAATGTTTCTCCACTGGTAACTTCTGAGGATTCATCCGACCAAAATCAACAAAAAAATAGCTTAAACATACTGTCAAAAGCTACGTTGTTTTTAGCGCGAACGGCACTTTGGGTAGGTGTAGCTCTTTATATTACTAATCTATTTCCTTTAACGCGAAAATGGAGTTTTGATATTGCCGGTAGTATACAGAAAAGCCTGACTTCACCAATCTTTAAAGACTTTTCAGTTACAGGCATTTTAATCTTAATCGGTTTATTTTTAGGGTTAATTGTACTTTCGGGTGCTGTAACTAATATATTGCGATCGCGAATTTTGCGAGTGCTGCGAATCAGTCGAGGAGCGCAAGAAGTTATTGCAATTGTTTTTAAATATACGTTTATTGGAGTAGGTTCAGTTGTTCTTCTGCAAATCTTCGGAGTTGATTTAAGTTCTTTAGCTATTTTAGCCAGTGCTTTGGGTGTTGGTATCGGTTTTGGTTTTCAAGACATAGCTAAAAACTTTGGTAGCGGACTTGTATTATTATTTGAAAGACCTATTCAAGCGGGTGATTTTATTGAAGTTGCAAACTATATGGGAACTGTAGAAAGTATTGGTGCCCGTAGTGTAACGATTCGTACTTTAGACAGAGTTTCGATAATTGTACCAAACTCGCGTTTTTTAGAAGACGAAGTAATTAATTGGAGTCATCACAATCCGATTTCTCGGATTCACGTACCAGTAGGAGTTTCTTACAGTGCTGATGTCAAAATAGTAAAAAAAGCACTTTTAGAAGCAGGAAAAAATCATCCTGAAGTGCTTTCAGTTCCTCAACCCCAAGTATTGTTTAGCGGATTTGGTGACAGTTTCTTTAGATTTTCAGCTATTAGTATGGATAGACGCACCGAGCCATCAAGTATCTATTAAAAGCGATTTATGTTTCCGAATTGAAGCAAGTTTGAAAGAATATAATATTGAAATTCCATTCCCACAAAGAGACTTACATTTACGTACCGGAGAATTACCTCTCAAACTTTCACCAGAAATAGAACAAGCCTTATTACGAAATTCAGTACAACAAAACGGAAAAAATGGGAATGGGGCATAGAGAATTGGGAATTAGGGATTGAAAATTGATTTCGCTCTGTTTATTTTTACCAAAGTACCTGTAGTGGGAGCATCTTGCTCCCTATTCTAAAAAATTAACAAATAAAATATTTTCAGGTATCAGTAAATAATATATTTTCAAATACCAATGAACCAAATATAATCATACATCAGCAAATAAAATAATTTCCAATATCAATAAACGACATTCGTAAAGGCTAGCAGGCAAGATGCCCGCACTACAAAAAATAAATATATAACTAAAAAGATACCCAATTACCAATTACCAATTACCCATGCCCAATGCCCAATGCCCAATTCCCAATGCCCAATATTAAATTGTCACCGGAGCTTCAATATAAATATTCGGCTCCTGCATGACAAACTCGATACCAAAATTATTCAATTTTTGAGAAACCTTTTCATTTGCTAAATTTAATAATTGTTTTCTCAATTCAAGAGAATTTTGGTTTGAACCTAAAAGAAAGAAAGTAATTCTAGCTCTAGTATGTTCTGGTTGTAAATCTTTATCGGTAGTAAGATCGGTCATTGATGCATCAATTTTATCAGTAATATCAGCGTTCGTTGTATGAGTTGAGTTGAAGTCTTCAAAAACTACTTTTGTGCTATCAGGTTGTACCCCAAAAAGTGATTCCATACTGTCTTCAACTACTTGTCTTACTAAAGCCTGTCCTTTATCAAGTAGCTTTTGATTGAAGTCAAGGTATAGCAACACCATGACTTTTTTTCCACGGGTTACATTTTCGATTTCTACATTGGCTAATATAGAATTAGGTACAATCATCAAAGTACTTTTACCAGAAGAACGAATTTTTGTAGAACGAAATCCGATAGATTCAACTCGTCCATAAATTTCGGCTCCGTAGCTACTCGATGCCGGTAAATGAATATATTCACCTGTAGTAAAAGGTCTATCTAAATATATAACAATAGTACCTAAAAACTGTTCCAAAGTTTTTTGCGCTGCAAAAGCAACTGCTAATCCACCAATTCCCAAACCAGTGATTAAACCAACTAAATTGAATCTATCGTTAGCAAAAGCTAAAACAGCAATAAATCCTATAGTCAGATTAACAATAGTTTCAACAATTAATAGTAAATCGTCAGCTTGATAGCCCAATTTACGAATAATAGTCACACCATATGTTCTAATTAGTTGCCGAAAAACACCGGAAGCTAAAAAAGCAATGCTGAGGATAACTGCTAATTGGAATACATCCTTTAAAAATTCATAGAAGCCTTTATACTCAGAAATTAGACCTAAAGATAATAAAATTAAGATTGAAGTACCAGCCCATTTTAAGGCTTGACGGTTTGTATAGATTAATTTTTCATAGATATCAGTTACTTGTGGAGGCAAGAAACGGTTGACAGCTACTTTAATTAGTAAGGGAGTGTATCTTCCGATAAACAAAGAAGCGATAACGCATAAAACAAATATTTCTAAGTTGCGGATATCTTCTCTTAATACAAAATCAAGTATTTGATTCATAATTTTCATAATTAACTCTAAATTGTAACTGGCGCATCTACATAGATAGTTGGTTCTTCTATATTGAAATCGATACCGTATCCTTTCAACTTCTGATTAATAGTTTGTGTAGCCACATCAAGTAATTGCCGACGCAATTCCATCGATACTTTACCAGAACCTAATATGAATAAGCTAACTTGAGCTTGAGTCTTTGGTTCGCTATTTTTATTTAGAGTTCTAAAATCTATACGAGTACTGCGTGAATCAAGTCCGAAAATATCTTTTGTACTTGTTAAAACAACCTGTTCGATTAATGCTTGCTCTTTGGGTTCAATTTTACGAGTAAAGTTCAAAGAAAGAATTGAAATTACCTTTTTAGCACCAGAAAAGTTTTCGATACTCATTTGAGTTAGCGAATTATTCGGAATTACTATCACCGTTCCTTTACCAGAAGTCCTAATTTTTGTAGAAACGCCATCCAATAGATTCAACTCGCCCAAATGTACCGTCTGGCAAGCCAATATAATCGTCAATATAAAAGGGATGGTCGATATATAATACGACACCACTAAGAAGCTGCTCTATTGTTGTTTTAGAAGCGAAAGCAACTGCAACACCACCAATCCCTAAACTAGCTAAGAAACTAAATATATTTATATTATGAGTTTGAGCAAAGAAAATAAATCCGCCAAAAATAATTGCTAAGTAAGCTGTATACTTTCCTAAATTTAGTAGTTCGCTGTTAGCTTTACGACCGCTTTTTAAAGCAGATTCTAAAATATATTCATCAATATACTTCCCAAATATGCGAGAAAATAACCAGCAAGCTTCTATAGTTAAAATTAAACTAATGATTTTTTCTATTACTGGATAATCATCTAGTACGGGGACAAATAAAGCAACAATCTCCATAAATCCTAATCCGAAAGCAAGTCCAATTAATTGTCTGTAAGGTTGCAATAATTTTTCTGTTTTCTCACCAGCTTCGGAAGAAACAAACAAACCCAAGCACAACTTAGTTATCTGAGGAAAGACACGACCTGTAAAAAATGCTATAAAGCTAAATACTCCGACAATAAATGTTAGTTGAATTTTGGCACTAAAAAAAATATTATTCGACAATAATTCCATCATCAAAAAATCTCCTATATTTAAGGTATGAGTTACTAGATAAAATTACCGATAATCCGCGAAAATCTAAATCATTGCGTCTCTACAACGTCTCAGCATATTCCCACACTTGTTTAAAATTTTACTAATTACTAAAAAAAAGTTTTGAACTTATAGTGTTTTCTAATACCTTAAACAATTTATTGCTGAAAGCATTGAATAAGTATAACCTGGTCTTTAATACAGTTTTTATAGATAGTCTGCCTTATTACTAAACCACTATAAAGTATTTTCTAAGTACAAAGCCTTTTTGTCTGCCAACCATATTACTTACCATTAATACTGAAAACATTGATGATAGTCAAATTAATTGATACATTTCAACCAAAAAAACAGTGATTAATAATAGTTAAAGTAAAAATAAATACTACTATACTTTTTGATGTTTTACGTATGTGAGGGAAATAGAGTTCATAAACTGCCTGTTATGGGCAAAAATTACAGCGTTAAGAAAAAATGTACTTATATGTGACTGCTAATCGAGTTAAAGTATTAAGTGCATCAACAATTACCAATTAAGGTTATAGCATCAAAATTATGAGCGATGCATATAATAGACTCGCACCTTTTATCCAGGAATATATTTACAATCATAACTGGACGGAATTAAGACCAGTACAAGCCGCTGCTTGCAAGGTTATATTTGATACTAATGCCCATTTATTGGTAGCCGCAGGTACGGCTTCGGGCAAAACGGAAGCAGCTTTTTTACCTGTTTTAACTCACCTTTACGAAAATCCTTCTAAAACTGTAGGGGCAATTTATATAGGTCCAATTAAAGCATTAATCAACGATCAATTTGAACGTCTTAACGACTTATTAAGAGAAGCCGATATTCCAGTTTATCATTGGCATGGAGATGTTCCTCAAACTAGAAAAAAGCAGCTTTTAAAAAGCCCGTCGGGTATTCTGCAAATAACACCAGAATCTTTTGAAAGTTTATTAATTAATAAGCATGAAGATTTAATTCGTCTTTTCGGTGATGTACGTTTTGTAGTCATCGATGAAATTCATGCTTTTATGGGTACCGAAAGAGGTTGTCAGATTCTTTGTCAGTTAGAAAGATTGGCAAATTTAACTAAAAATCAGCATCGTAGAATCGGATTGTCGGCGACTTTAGGCGATTATTCTCTTGCCGAAGACTGGTTAAGTTCCGGTACTGACAAATCAGTAATTACGCCAAAAATTGAGGCAGCAAAGCGACAAATTAAATTAGCTTTAGAGCATTTTTATGTTCCGGAAAAAGCCGATGCAGAAATTACTGACTGCGACAAATATATTTTTAATTTAAGTCAATCTCGCAAATGTCTTATCTTCGCTAACAATAAATCGCAAACCGAATCTGTAATTGCATCTTTACGTCAAATTGCTGTAAGTGAAAGACAACCAGATATTTATCACGTTCATCATGGCAGTATATCGGCTTCACTCCGACAAATTGCCGAAAATGCCATGCGGGAACCCCATCAACCTGCGGTAACAGCTGCAACGTTGACTTTAGAAGTAGGTGTAGATATTGGCTATTTACAGCGAGTCATTCAGTTAGAATCGCCCTCTTCTGTAGCAAGTTTTTTACAGCGTTTAGGGCGCACCGGGAGAAGGGGAGAACCTGCCGATATGCGCTTTGTTTGTCCGGAAAAGCAGCCACCTTTAGAAGCACCACTTCCCAAACAAATTCCTTGGCAACTTTTACAGTCAATAGCAACAATTCAACTTTATTTAGAAGACAAATGGATTGAACCAATTGAACCCATAAAATACCCATTAAGTCTGCTTTATCATCAAACGATGAGTATTTTGGCAGCAACAAAAGAAATCTCACCATCTGCTCTTGCCCAAAAGGTGTTTAACCTATCATCTTTTCAATATATATCTCAAGAAAATTATAAATTATTGCTACGTTATTTAGTTAGCATTGACCATATCAATAAAACTGATTCAGGTAAATTAATACTTGGTTTAGCAGGTGAGAAAATAGTCAAAAGATTTCAATTTTACGCTGTATTTCCCGAAACTATTGAGTTTAGCGTTAAACATGATTCAACAGATATCGGTACTATTGTTATAGTGCCAAAAGTCGGTAGCCAATTCGGGTTAGCAGGAAAGACCCTGGGAAGTCTTAGACGTAGATTTTTCTAAAAAAACAATATTTGTTAAACAAGTAGAAGGGAAAGCCGGTATATTTTGGCGCGGCGGTAATGGTGCAATTCACAGCAAAATATTAGAACGTATGCGTCGCGTTTTATTAGAAGATACAGAGTATGCTTATTTGCAAACAAACGCTAAAAAAAGATTACAAGAAGCACGTCAATTGGCTTCAGACTTTGAGTTAGATAAACGCAATATAGTCAAATTAGAAAAAGGGAAATGCTGTATTTTACCTTGGATGGGTACCGTTGCTTACAACACTTTCCAGAGATTATTAAACAATTTTTGTCGGGAATCATTAGAAATTAAATCTCTTGGTGGAGTTAATCCTTATTTTATGATACTGAAATTAGGAAAAGGTAAATTTGAACAACTTAACGACGAAATTTTATCTTTGTGCGAACAACGTATAGTCAACGAACATTTAGTTGCAGATGCAGAAGCACCAGAAATACAAAAATACGATAAATATATTCCTCATCCATTATTACGAACTGCCTTTGCAAGCGATTATTTGAATATGGAAGAAGTTAGACAGCAAGTTGCGCTTTGGTAGGAGAGATGGGGAGATGGGGATATATTACTTTTAACAACTAACAACTAACTACTAACAATATTCCCATGTACGATTATGTAATTGTTGGTGCAGGCTCTGCTGGTTGTGTATTAGCCAATCGTTTGACAGAAAATCCTCAAGTAAAAGTATTGCTTTTGGAAGCTGGTAGCCCGGATAAATCTCTAAAATTTAAAATTCCTGCGGGTTATCCAGATTTATTTAAAACTAAATATGATTGGGCTTTTTATACAGAAAAACAATCTAATTTGAATAACCGTCAACTTTATTTTCCTCGGGGAAAAGTTCTTGGTGGAAGTAGTTCAATTAATGCCATGATTTATATTCGAGGCAATTCAGATGACTACGATAACTGGCAGAATTTAGGCAATCAAGGATGGAGTAGTAAAGAAGTACTTACCTATTTTAAAAAAGCCGAAAACCAATCCAGAGGTGCCAACGAATATCACAATATAAAAGGACTTCTTCATGTTACCGATTTGCGCGATCGCAATATTCTATCTGAGATTTTTCTCCAAGCAGCAATGCAATTTGGACTAATTCACAACAATGATTTTAATGGAATACAGCAGGAAGGAGTAGGCTTCTATCAAGTTAATCAAAAACAACAGCAACGTCACAGTGCTGCTACTGCTTATTTAAAACCTGTATTATCTAGAAAAAATTTAACTGTTAAAACTAATTCGCACGTTACACGTATATTATTCTCAGGAAAGCAAGTTATTGGTTTAATTTATAAAAATATAAATATAAATAAAAATACAGAACATGAAATTAAAATCAATAAAGAACTTATACTAAGTGCCGGAGCAATTAATTCTCCTCAATTATTGATGATTTCTGGAATTGGCTGTTCCAAACATCTAAAATCATTGAATATTCCAGTATTAATGGATTTACCTGGTGTAGGGCAAAATTTACAAGACCATTTATTTGTATCGATTGCCTATAAATGTACAAAGCCAATTACCCTAGCTAATGGCGATAAACCACATAATCTTCTCAAGTATTTACTCTTCAAAAAAGGAGCATTAACTTCAAATATAGCTGAAGCTGGCGGGTTTTTAAAAACCGCAGAAAATTTAAATAATGTTAATCTCCAATTACATTTCGCTCCCGGTTGTTTAATAAATCACGGTTTTACGAAGCGTAAAGAACACGGATTTACTTTATGTCCCACTCTTCTATATCCTCAAAGTAAAGGTAAAATTACTCTACGCTCAAAAAACCCTTTAGAGCCACCAATTATTCAACCTAACTTTCTTGCAAATAAACAAGATTTAGAAACTCTATTGGCAGGAGTGAAAATAAGTCGTAAAATTTTACAACAACAAGCATTTGACCAATTTAGAGGAGAAGAAATTGTCCCCGGTTCGCAAATTCAATCAAATGAAGATATTGATACTTTTATTCGTAATACCGCAGAAAGTTTATATCATCCAGTCGGAACTTGTAAAATGGGTAATGACTCAATGTCGGTAGTTAATTCAAAACTACAAGTTCATGGACTAAAAGGACTAAGAGTTGTAGATGCTTCGATAATGCCTAATATCATTGGCGGTAATACAAATGCCCCTACAATTATGATTGCTGAAAAAGCTGCCGACACGATCAAATCAATGAACAATTGACAATTATCAAAATCCGCCTTTTTATATTTAATAAATTCATAACTGAGAATTAACCCTGTCTGCGACATAAATAGGTATTATGACTTAAGACAGATGCAAAGCACATATTATTGCTAATGAAATACTTAACAGATAGTAATTCTCATCAATTAATTTTAAATTAATTTAGTTTTTCAATTTAAATTAAAGCTAGTTAAAAAAAAAACTGTGATGCTGTGATAATCTTATCTACGAATAGACATAACTAGTTTTTTAATATACTGTTGCTTTCATATTGATTTTGATACGCTAGGAGTATTGAAGTAATGGGCTTAATTGATTTATGCACTGGTTACTGACCGGACGATTAGCTGTAGAAAAAATAACAGTTCGGATTCCAGATTTGCCAGCATCGTTAAAAGGCATCCGCATAGTGCAAATGACAGATTTTCACTATGACGGCTTACGTTTATCAGAGAAAATGTTAGAGAAAGCCATAATTGCTAGCAACGAAGCGGAACCCGATATAGTAGTTCTGACTGGTGATTATGTAACTGACGATCCAAATCCGATCGATAAATTAGTCCTTCAACTCAAGCATTTACAAAGTCGCTGCGGTACCTATGCAGTGCTTGGCAATCACGATATACATTACGCTCATTCAAAAGCAAAAATTACATCTGCTTTTACCAGGGTTGGAATTGAAGTACTCGAAAACGAAATTGCTTATCCGTTAGGAAAAGAATTACCACTAATAGGGCTTGGTGAATTTTGGTCTACTGATTTTAAGCCAGAATTAGTCATGAACCAGTTAAATCCAGCAAAACCGCGCATAGTTTTATCACATAATCCCGATACCGCCGATATATTACGACAGTGGCGAGTAGACTTACAACTATCCGGTCATACCCACGGTGGTCATATTGTAATCCCCGGTATTGGCCCTGCGATCGCAGCTTATAGCAATATTGTTCGCAGTATGCCCAGAAAATTGCGCCGTAAAATGCCATTTGTAAAAACAGAATTTTTCAAAGTAGTCAGAAATTGGCAATGGGCAAAAGGATTTCATCAAGTCGGCAGCAATCAACTATACGTTAATCGTGGCTTAGGAACCTATTTACCGGGAAGACTTTTTTGTAACCCAGAAGTCACCGTTATTACCCTGGAGTAGAAGGAGGGGGAGAGGTAGGAGAGCGGGAGATGGGGGGACAAGGAGACAAGGAGACAGGGTAGAAATAAAACTCCCAACTACTTACTATTCACAACTCACTCCCAACTACTCACTACTCTCTACTCACTACTTACTACTCACTCCCAACTCCCAACTACTCACTGCTCGCTGTTCACTGAAAACTGGTGATAGACTAAAAGCGCTGGAACAAGGGGCAATATTAGCGCTATGCATTGGTTGTTAACTGGTCCTTTAAGTTTAGAAAAACTCACGGTTAAGATAGAGGGTTTGCCAGCATCTACTAAGGGTACTCGTATAGTGCAGCTTTCGGATTTGCACTACGACGGTTTGAGGTTATCGGAAGAAATGTTAGAACAGGGCCATTATCACCAGCAATGAAGCTGAACCGGATTTGGTTGTTTTAACTGGTGACTACGTGACTGACGATCCCGCACCAATATATAAGTTAGTTAAAAGACTTAAGAATTTAAAATCTCGCGCTGGTATATATGCCGTACTAGGCAATCATGATATTCGCTACCGTACTGCAAAGGCAGAGGTAACAGCGGCACTTACAAGTATTGACATTAAAGTTCTCTGGAATGAAATTGCTTATCCTTTAGGAAAAGATTTACCCTTAGTTGGATTAGCAGAATATTGGTCAAAAGAATTTAAGCCTGCATCGGTAATGAATCGGTTAGACGATGAAACACCGCGTATTGTTTTATCCCATAATCCCGATACTGCCCAAATATTGCAGCAGTGGCGAGTAGATTTGCAATTATCAGGGCACAGTCACGGAGGACAAATTGTATTACCCGATATTGGACCTTTAGTAGTTTACTACAAAGAATTAGTTCGCATAATTCCCAAAGAAGTGCGGCAATTAATTCCATTTCTACGACCAGATTATGTAAAAGTTCTCCGTCATTGGGAATGGGCGCAGGGATTTCACAAAGTAGGTAAAAATCAGCTATACGTCAACCGTGGCTTAGGAACTTATTTTCCAGGACGCTTGTTTTGTCCGCCGGAAGTTACTGCGATTACCTTGGAGTAAGGGGATGGGGAGATGGGGGTATGGGGAGACAAGCGGACAAGGAGATGGGGAGAGGGGGTAGAAAAACCTTAAATTCTTAACTCCTAACTCCTAACTCCTAACTCACTACTCCCTACTCCCTACTCACTACTCCCTACTCATAACTCATAACTCATAACTCCTAACTCACTACTCCTAACTCACTACTCCCTACTCCCTACTCATAACTCATAACTCATAACTCACTACTCACTACTCCTAACTCACTACTCCCTACTCCCTACTCATAACTCATAACTCCCTACTCCCTACTACTAACTAAATAAACCGCCTTTAGTTATGACCGAAAGATGTCAGTAATTAAAGGCGGCTTATTAAATATTTAGTAGATTGAAAAGAGTTGAAAATCAGAGTTTAGTTTTAAAATAGGTGAACCAGAATCGCAATTTCAGAAAAGTTTTTTACGTAATGTACATCCTGAATAATTTACTATCTAAGCAGTATTTTTTGTCTGCTTGCCGAAAACCTCCAAACTTACTTATTAATAGACTCAAGGCGAAAACACAGCATTTATTTTTTGTCGGATGTAACAATCGAAAAACTATTGCGATGGGATTAGAGCGGGAGACACTAACTCTAATCGAAAGATTTATTTGTAAGAGTTGTAACTTGCTCGTGTCTTACTTATAAAATTAGCATCCGTTTTCTATAAAAATGACCAATAGTTACAGTCCGTAACTATTGGTAAACTTTCGCAATATTTGTCTAATTTATTTAATCATGACAATAGCAATTACTCATGTTTTTTCCTTGAAAAGTACTTTATCTTTCGCTAACTCACATCTTGCACCGCTTTCAAAAACCTGGTTTCTAAAGGCTCGTTGAGAGAACAAATATTTTGCTTAACAAAAAGATATAGAGACGAAGCTTTAGCTAAGTCTCTAGAAACGAATTAGTTATATTGGAAGTCCGTGACGCACCTACATCAAATCTGAGATTATGATGTAGGCTTCTCAGCGACTCGTCTTTGACGACATTGACTGAGCTTTGAAGCCCTACGCCCTAGGGACTTTTTATCAGATTGGTTTTTCATTAGTAGGCTGCATTTCGCGCATTTAATTGGATTACACCTACCAATTCGATAATACCACAAATCTATAAGGTCGCTTTCATCTCACCGCTTCCCTTACGGGTAAGCGGGAGACTTTCCACAACCGAATGTTAAATAAAAATTTATTCAGCGGAGTTGCTGCTGCTGTTGCTGTCACTATCGTTAGAGGAATTGCTGGTAGATGTTGAACTAGTTTGCTTTTTTGTTTCTGAAGAAGAATTATTGGTACTATCGTTTGAATTTTGAGGTTCCTTGGGAGCAGCTTGTTGTGGTTTCGCAGGTTCTGGTTGATTAACACCTTCTTGAGGTTGGACATTAATGTTAATGTCGCGTTGTTGAGGTTGTTGTGCTGGTTCTTGCTGTTGCGGAACCGGAACCGGAACCGGAACTTCAACAGGAACAGCTATTTCTCTAGTTCTTTCGATGATTGTAGTTGTATTATTTTCCGCAGGCTGGGAAGCTTCAGGTTCAGCAGGTTCCTTCTCTGTGGTTACGGGAGTTTCAATTGGTGTAGGTGTTGCGTTTTCTGCTTCTTTAGTTTGATTAAAATACCACATTGCACCGCCTACTAAAGTTGCAAGTGCCGCAAGCATTACACCTAAGACTAAGCCTCCAGTCGTATTATTACTATCTCGTGCGGCTAAATTTCTTCTTTGGTAATCTCGTTCTTGAATCCTACCGGAAGCGTAGCCATCCTCATAAGTATTAGGATCGTTTTCAACTGTTTCACTGGTTCTTGTAACGTTGGTATGAATACTACCGTCAGCGTTAGTATATGAATCCTGCTTGACTTCTTTGTTGTAGCTTCTTTCGTTGTTGTTAGTCATAGGTATTTAAGGAATTATTTTGATTAATAAAGTATGAAAAAGTAAAGCATTTACAAATTAGATAGTTAATTTTATAATCAATCTTTTAATCTATATCTGTAGTTGCTTTTGAAACTCATATTTTGCTATATCCTCAGAATAACTTCTTAATTAACTGGGTGGTTCTATCTTCCGAAAGGTAGTCATACTATCCACAAGAATGACTTTTAACCCGTAAAAAAAATGTTATATTTGACGTTTTTTTATACATACAGTTTCGACTTTATCGTCAATTTAAAAATTATTTATCTAAGATGATGAAATTGATAGATAAAATGACTTTTTAATATCAGTTAGTGTTAATTTTAATTAAGTGTAAATAATCGCTCAGACTCTCTTAATATCTTTGATTTCATCTTTTATGCTGCCTCTTCCCCAAAACCTCTTTTCCTTCACACAAACTCCTCATAGTGGCTACCACTGGGGTGGTGACAATCGCCGTTTTTTTGAAGGTTGGTATTACCGAGTAACTCTACCTGCCCCCGAAAATCAAACTTTCGCTTTCATGTATTCGATTGAAGATCCAATCGGTGGAAAACCTCACAGTGGTGGTGCAGCACAAATTCTTGGACCAAACGATGAATATTTATGGCGTACTTTTCCTAATGTCAATAAATTTTGGGCCAAGTCTGATGTTTTGGCTTTAGGTCATTGGGGCAAAACTAATATAGAAAGTCAACCCCTTTATCTGCTTCCTGTAGAATTTGCAAGCTACATTCAAGAAGGTTATCAAGCTACAACAACCTTAAATCAAGGGATAATTCACGATCCAAGCAATAATAATTACTGTCGCTGGGAATATGAAATTCAGCCCGTGTATTATTGGGGAAATAAAGGCAGCATTCAACAATCAACCGCAGGCTGGATATCATTTTTGCAGATTTTTGAGCCGGGATGGCAAATTTTGATGGCCCACGGTTTTGCTAGCGGTTGGATAGATTGGAATGGTAAACGTTACGAATTTACCAACGCACCCGCTTACAGTGAAAAGAATTGGGGAGGTGCTTTTCCTCAAAAATGGTTTTGGCTCAACTGCAATAGTTTTGATGACGAACCCGATTTAGCTTTAACCGCAGGTGGAGGTAGACGTGGTGTTTTGTGGTGGATGGAATCTGTCGCAATGATTGGCTTACATTATCAAGGTAAATTTTACGAATTTGTACCTTGGAATTCTCAAGTTAGCTGGAATATCGAACCTTGGGGAAAATGGGAAATGCACGCGAGAAATTCGCAATACGAAGTTACTTTAACGGGAACTACCGATCTACCTGGTACAGAATTGCGTGCGCCAACCGAAAATGGTTTAATATTTGCTTGTCGCGATACCATGCAAGGAAAATTAACTTTAGAATTGCGGGAATTAAATAGTGCTGAATCCAGAATTATCCTGAAAGCAACCAGCAACCTATGTGGATTAGAAACAGGGGGTGGACCTTGGGATAGTTCCTGGCATAGTGATTAGAAATGTTATTATTATTGTAAAGATAACTATAACAATTTGGGGCTGTAGCTCAGTTGGATAGAGCGAGCGCCTCCTAAGCGCTAGGTCGCAGGTTCGAGCCTTGCCAGTCCCGTTTTCCGAAAATTAATGAATAAAGTTATTAAATAGACTTTTAATTTGATCTACAAAACAGATACAATCTTTGATTAAGTCTGGTATTCTCTGTTGCTGCAATGCAATAGGCAGTGCATATAAACTAGTAGATGGTTCTCTTGCCGCGTTAGCTCAGCGGCTCTGAAAGAGCATCGCGAACATTGAATGACATCTATTCGTCAAAATAAATTAGTCCTGCCTCGTCCAATACCATACGTTCTCGCAACTTAAACAATAGTCAAGAACGCTTCTTCAAATACTTGTGAATATAGTTTCGCTCGAAATAATTGGGCGTTAAGGGGTGTTACCCCCTGTGCATTTTTTCACAAAGTATTTATATTTTGTTGGACATATTAATTGTTAACAGCGTATATCTTGCTGCGTTATTTTTATTTTTCTAGAATAAATTCCTTTCTAGATAGTCTAAGCGATAAACCCTTAAATAAAATGCTCTCCAAAGGAATCTCTTCTCGGTTAATGCTTCTCGTTTTACCCCTAACCTTACTATGGGGTTACAAAAAAGTTCAAGCTGTATTTGTACAGCCACAAGCAATTTTGGTTTTAGGAGGCTCTACTAAAAGATTAGAACGAGAAAAATTTACAGCTCATTTTGCAAAACAATATCCTAACCTGCCGATTTTGATTTCGGGAGGTAGTCCAGAAAGTGCGACAAAAAAGGTATTTATCAAAGCTGGTGTCGATCAAGAGCGTTTGTACTTAGACTATCGAGCCAATAATACAGTCGAAAATTTTACAACGTTAGTAGATGATTTAAAAAAAAGAGGAATCAAGAAATTATATTTAGTCACTTCCGATTACCATATGCCTCGTGCGAGCGTAGTTGGCGAAATTGTTTTAGGTAGTCGGGGAATTGACTTTAAAACAGTATCTGTGCCTTCACAAAGTAATTCCGAACCAGTCGAAAAGTCTATCCGCGACGGAGTTAGATCGATTGTGTGGGTTGCTACAGGTTTGGGTGGTGGGGAGAAATAGAAGCCGAGGAAGCCGAGGAAGAATTATTGTTTGCTATTCCCTTTTCCCCGTTTCCTATTTCCTACCTCATTGAATATTGCAACTTATGCCGCAGCTTTTTCTTGCACCAAAACAAAAGGCTGCACAATCAAAGTGTTAAAGCGTTTTTTTCGCTGCATATTCCATTCTCCGATTTGTACTGCTGAAGGTTTAGCAATCAACGCTTCATCAATCCAATTTTGGACTTCTGAGGCTTTATCACCAGCTATAGCTTCACCTACCTCTAATAAATCTAATTCAGAGGCTACTATAATTACAGAATCTCTTTGTGCATGAGGAATCAACCATTCCCATTCGGCTTCATCAAGGTTTTCATCTAATTGCGCTCTTAAATCTTGATTTGTCATCAGTCATTATTTATTCTGCAATAATTAATATATAACAATTTTAAATTATTTGTGAAAATTCAAAGCCGGCTTCTTGAAAGAAGCCGTATTATTATGCATCACGAGATTATGGTTTGGATTATATTACTTATAAATTTTGATTAAACCTCAGCTTTCATTGCATCAATCTCAAACAATGAAACAATGACTCCTGCAATTGGAATTGAGATAAAAATACCTAATAAGCCTGCAATTCTAGCACCTATTAGTAAAGCAAAAAATATTACAACTGGATTTAAATTCAGTGCATCCTGCATAACTCTAGGTGCAATTAAATTATCTTGAATTTGTTGGAGTAAAATACAAGCTCCCAATACCTTAAGCGCCAACCATACACCTTGAGATAATACAATTAAAGTAATTACACTAATTCCTAATGTTGCACCGATTCCTGGAATAACATCAATAAAACCGACTATTACAGATAAGACTAAAGGAAACGGTACCCCCAACACCACAAAAACCAGAAATGTTGTGACAGTGAGAAACAGTGTTAATAATAATTGACCCCGAAAAAAGCCTAGAAATGCACGTTTCATGATTTTTGCAAACCTTTCACGTCGAGTACTCGGCACTATTTTTAAAATAAAATTCCAAAGCTGTTCTCCTTCGAGAAGCATAAAAAATGAGATAACCGCAATTAAAACGAAAGTCGCAAAATTAGTAATAAAACCTTGGAATAAAAATAGAATATTACTAAGTCTCGCAATAGCTTGTTCTCTTAATACCTGTTCTAAGTAACTTAAATCTATCTGAAGATTTCGGTTCCTAAGTATCTCTTCCAATCGCTCAACCAAAGGCACTAAAGAATTTAGAAAAGTAGCTACACTATCAATTAACTGTTGTCCCTGGGATAAAAGTCCTAAACCTGCCGCTATAGCTAAACTGCCAAGAATAACTATACTGATTAAGAAAATAAATATAACCGCTACACTATGAGGTACAAAGCGTTTTAGCCACTGTACTGGATAGCTAAGTAAAAAAGCCAAAATTGCCGCAAACGTAAAAATAACGATAACTGCTTGAAAATAAGCGAATAATTTTACGATTGTCCAACCGCAAGCAGCAAAAAGTAAAAAGCGAACTAAAGCAAAATTATTTAATCGTGTTAAAAAATTTTCACCGTCTGAATCATTCATAAAATATTAAGTAAGTAGAAGGAAGGAAGCGGGAGACAAATTAAATAGATAAAATTCGGTATGCCAACATTACCCGAAGATCAATTTAAGCAAATTTAGCTACCAATGTTACTTGCTTAAAGCATATTCTTAATACATCTTTTTAATACATATTGTCTAATTTTGCCGCTTCAACGTCCCAAATCGTGCATTTTATTAATCTCTACAGCGCATTTTTGGGTTACAGCTTCTAAATCTTCCTTAGTGGTGGAAATTGGAGCAGAAATCAACTCGCCAATTCTGATAGTTACCGGAACCCTTTGAGGAATACCCGAACCTTTCTGCTCAATATCCTGAGTACCCCACAAACATACTGGTATAATTGGTGCTTTGGCTTTTGCTGCAATTAACGCCGCGCCTCTTTTAGGGTCTGTAATTCGTCCATTAGGCGTGCGAGTACCTTGCAAGAAAATACCTACAGCCCAACCGCCCTTTAGATACTCCAAAGCACTACGAATTGCATTGCGATCGCCACTTCCCCTACTTACAGGATAAGCACCATACAGTTGAATCGCTTGTTTCAAAACGGGAACTTTAAATAATTCTTCCTTCGCCATATAAGATACGGGACGGCAAACGCTATTAGAAACAATCGGTGGGTCAAAATTACTCGCATGATTGCTTACTATCACTAATGGGCCATTCCGAGGGACATTTTCCGCTCCATAAATACGCCCTCGGAAGTAAGCGAGAAGCATCGGATTTACTACCGAGTATTTAAAAGCTTGGTAAAGCAGGAGGCTAACAAAAGGTTCGCGATTTCGAGACATAATGCAAAATGGGCATGGGGGATTGGGGATTGGGCATGGGGGACATTATTAAAGTAGTGAGTAATGAGTAATGAGTAGCGAGTAAAAATAGACGTAAAACGGCAGCGACATTTATGAGAATAATAAGAATCAGTAATTTACTCTCTACTTGCTACTTGCTACTTCCTACTCCCTACTTGCTACTCCCTACTTGCTACTTACTATTCCCTACTCTCTACTCCTAACTCCTAACTTTTAACTAATTCCGTTTCCGCCGCAGAGCGCACGTTTTCTAATTTTAAGCCGGAGGCTGTTCGCTTGATTAAACCTGTTAATACATTTCCAGGGGCCCAATTTCTACTACTCGTTCAATTCCTTGTTCTGGTAAGGCTAGTGCTATTTCTCGCCAGCGCACGCTTCCGGTCATTTGTTTTACTAAGCGTTGCTTTAAAACATCTGCTTCCACCGTGGGTGCAGGTTCAACGTTAGATAAAACTGGTACGTTAGCTTGATGAAATTCTACGGTTGCTAATACATCTTTAAATTCAGCAGATGCTTCTGCCATCATCGGTGAATGAAAGGCTCCCGATACATTTAATGGTAATTTGCGTTTTGCTTTCACTTGATTCAGGACGCTTTCTATCGCTTCAGGTGTACCGGAAATTACTACTTGTGCGGAACTGTTGTCATTCGCCAAAACTGCATCGTCTGTTTCAGCCAGAATTTTATCTAATTGTTCTCTATCGAAGCCAATTAAAGCTGCCATCTTACCACCAGCAGCATTCTCCATCAGTTCGGCACGACGCTTTACCAAACGCAAACCAGCAGACCATTCAAATACGCCTGCTACATATAAAGCAATATACTCTCCCAAGCTATGACCGGCTACTAAATCCGGTTTTTCTTCTTTGCAGATAATATCGGCAAGAATAGTTTCTACCACATACAAGCAAGGTTGAGTATAAAGAGTACGAGCCAACTTATCTTCGTGATTCTGGCAAATGTCGCTAACGCTCCAGCCTAAAATCTCTTCAGCTTGAACAAACTTTTCCTTCGTTTCTGACAATTCCAGTAAATCCATTCCCATTCCCAGTACTTGGGAACCTTGTCCGGGAAATACCCATGCGGTTTTACTCATCAGCTATTAGTTTTTAGTTAGTAGTTAGTAGTTAGTGGTTAGTGGTTAGTGGTTCGTAGAGTCAGGAGTTAGGAGTTAGTAATTAGGAGATGAAGAAAGCGGAGGGAGCAAAGGGAGCAATTTTAAATTAATTTTTTTCCCCTGCCTCAAGAGCCTCTCCTGCTCTCCTTGTCCCCTTGCCTCCCCCCTCTCCCCCTGCTCTCTTACCTTCCCCACTGAAAAATCGCCGCGCCCCAAGTTAATCCAGCCCCAAAACCAGATGCAGCGATGGTATCTTGTTGTTTAATTTTGCCTTCTCGTACTGCTTCATCTAATGCGATTGGTATGGAAGCAGCAGAGGTATTGCCATAATTAGCTACATTACTGATTACTTTTTCTGGTGGAATAGAAAGACGTTCTGCGACTGCATCAAGAATGCGTTGGTTGGCTTGATGCAATAGCAGCCAATCCACTTGCTCGACAGTCAAATTGGCACGAAATAAAGCTTTGTCAATAACTTCTGGTACTCGCTTCACGGCAAAACGATAAACTTCTTTGCCGTTCATAGAAACATTACCAAAATTGCCTTTTGAGATACTTACACCATTGGTAAGTTCTTGGGATTGAGGTGTATAGGCAAGCTTTAGACAGCTATTGAGAGTTCCATCACTTTTTATTTCAAACCCTAATAAATGGTCTTCCTTATTGGCTTGCAATACAGCAGCCCCAGCACCATCACCAAATAATATGCAGGTGCGTCTATCTTCCCAATCCACCCAACGAGAGAGGATATCCGCCCCAATCAAGAGTACATTTTGAAATACACCCGTTCTTATATATTGGGCGGCAGTTACCAATCCAAACACAAAACCAGAACAAGCCGCAGTCAAATCAAATGCTACTGCTTTGGTGGCTCCTAATTCAGCTTGAATTGCAGCGGCACTACCAAACAAATCATCGGGAGTGGAAGTGGCCAGCAAAATCAAATCCAAATCTTTTGCTTCAATTTGTGCCATTTCCAATGCCTTGAGACTAGCAGCAGTACCAATAGAAGTAACAGATTCGGTCGCCATCGCTAATCTTCGTTGACGAATTCCCGTTCTGGTGGTTATCCATTCATCTGATGTTTCAACTAGCCCGCTCAGCCTCTGGTTATCCAGAAAGGTTCCTGGCACAGCCGAGCCACTTCCTGTAATCGCTATTCCTAAATTTTGCACTCATTCTCTCCGCAGCTATCCGCTAGAAGGACTGTAAAAATCTCTACGATAATAATTACTAATCTATAGGCAGTATAAAAAAGAACTGTTCTATAGACTAGTAATATTAATTGCCTGCCTAGCTAATTCATAAAACGCTTTTTTCGCTCAGATTTTGAGAGTGAATGCGTTGTAGTACCTGATTGTCCACAGCTTCTTTCGCTAGACGAATTGCACCGAAAATTGAAGGAGCTTGGGAACTACCATGACCAATTACACATATGCCGTTTACGCCTAAAAGTAAACCACCGCCATGTTCTGCTGAGTCTACCCGCTGCTTAATTCGTTTCAGGTTTGGTTTTAAAATAGAACAGCCAAGTTGGCCGCGCAATCCTTGGGGTAATTCCTCGCGCATAATTTGCAGCAAAATTTCCCCGACTGCTTCAGCAAATTTTAATAAGACATTGCCTACAAAACCATCGCATACAATCACATCAAAATCACCAGAAAGCACATCGCGCCCTTCGGCATTGCCAATAAAGGTAATGTAAGGATTTTCAGCAATCATTTGGTGGGCGCGTATGGCAACATCGTTACCTTTACAATCTTCCTCACCAATATTTAATAAACCAACTTTGGGTTCTGCCACACCCAAAACATACTGAGAATAGGCAGAACCTAAAACGGCAAATTGCTCCAAATATTTAGGACGGCAGTCTACGTTAGCGCCAACGTCAAGCACTAAGACTTGCTTGCTAGCCATCATCGTAGGGAATACTGCACCAATTGCCGGACGATCGATGCCCGGAAGTCTTCCCAAGCGAAGTAAAGCTGCTGCCATTGCTGCACCAGAATGACCGGCACTAATTACAGCATCAGCTTCTCCCTTTTTCACCAAGCTCATCGCCACGTTAATGGAAGCCTTCGGTTTGCGTCTAATGCCGCTTAAAGGTTCCTCATCCATCGCGATCGCCCCTTCGGCAGGGACAATTTCAACTTGTTCTGACTTAACTGATGATGGCAGTGTTCGTTCAATATCTTCGGGGGAGCCTACCAACAATACTTTTACACCTAATTCTTCGACGGCTCGCAGTGCGCCAGCCACGATTTCCCCAGGTGCATTATCTCCTCCCATTGCATCAATAGCGATTCTTACGCCAGTCGATCCCATTGCTCAGAGCTTCCAGAAACCTTACAAATTTTACCAGATGCCCCTACTAGTAGCAGTAGATTTTTAACTACCAAATCTCGCTTTTCTAAGTAAGGCATCCACTTCGACTTTCGCTCAACATAACATGAATTCACCTCTATCACTCCACTCTCATCTCTTTACAGGTAAATGTTTTGAGCAATATTCCTCCGGTGCTAACGATACGTAACAACATTGCTGTTGAGCGTAAAGCAGACTAATATTGCATCTTGATATAAAGACTTATTGCATAAATTGCACAAAGCAGTAATTCTATTTTCCGTCAAGAAAGCTGATGTTTTGTAAGGCAAAATTTAATCGGGTGCTATTCTAAATCTTGTCATCATCGCTTTATTTACAGGCATATGCATATTGATTTCAACCATGCTCCTTATTCATCTTCCGCAGTGGAAAGAAATGCAAAAGGATTTGAAAGTGCTAGTTGATTCGTTTGCTATCAATAGTGATAAGTAGCACTACGTATGAGAATTTTGAAAAAATAGCAGTAAATATATTGGCTCTGGATTCAAGCAAACTACTAATTCCGACCTAAAATTCAAAAAATAATGAAATTTCCCTGATTTGCGATTAAATATCTAGAAGATATTCACAGTTACGAAGGCGCATCCGTTTTAAAAGAGCGTTTTTAGTTTTTAGTAGCTAGTAAACAGTACCGTTGATAGCACGACGTGTATTTGGTAATTAATACTATGTCGCTGTCGTTGTTCTTACCCCTTCGAGAACCAACTGCTCTGCTAGATATCTATGAAACCGGCCCATTCAATTTTGCTCAAAGCATTGTCTGTTAAATATTTTATGAACTTTACAAAAACTCTTCATATTACTTATAAAAGCAACTATAAATTTATATTTATCCTGAATTGGGACCGAAACCCAGGTTAATTCCCATAAGGGTTTTTCCCAATCAATTTGGTGCGATCGCCCAGAGAAGTGTGATAATAAAATCCATTACTTGAAAATTTAAGCATAATGGTTGAGGCAGATTGCAAGAGTTTGTTATATAGCTCTCTTCCGAAAGCAAAAATCAACGGGTATCATTACTCAATGCTAATGGGTTTGCTTTGTGCGTAATATTACAGCAAAAAAGGTAGCAGTTACTTGTATAGGAGCAAAGAATGCTGGAATTGTTTGGTTCGGGTTTAATTTCATTATGGTTAGACATGGCAGGAGTACAAGTTAAGCCAATGCAGGCTTTTGATAACTTAGCTTGGCAAGCTGGTACTGGCTTAGCTCTCGCCCCGGACCCAAATCCAACTAGAGGTAACACGATACGAGAATATCTTAAAGAACTACAAACATTAAAATTAATAAAACCCGAACAAACCCAACTTCAAGGCATTTGGATGCAGTCAGGTCCGATACTGATGGCTAACCATCAAGGTACAAAACCCTTACCTGCTGCTTCTTTAACTAAAATTGCTACTTCACTTGCTGCGCTCAAAAAATGGGGTCACGACCACAAATTTGAAACTTTGATAAGTGCTACCGGACCTATTAAAAACGGTGTATTGGAAGGAAATTTAGTAGTTAATGCTAGTGGCGATCCTTTATTTGTTTGGGAAGAAGCAATAACGATTGGCAATACGCTCAACAAAATGGGTATAAAGCGCGTCAATGGAAATTTAATTGTTGTTGGTAAATTTGCGATGAATTTCCAACGCAATCCCACATTAGCAGGACAAGCGTTAAAAAGGGCGCTCAATTTTGCTACTTGGCCCAGACAGATAGCCTTTCAGTATTCGCGAATGCCCAAAGGTACCCCAAAACCTCAAGTTGTAATTACAGGAAAAGTTGAAGTCAAAGACAAGGTTGAAATCTCTCAAATTCAATTAATACGTCATCGCTCATTACCGATGGTGCAGTTAATTAATGAGATGAACGTTTTCAGCAACAATAAAATGGCAGAAATGCTTGCAGAATCTGTAGGTGGAGCAAGTGTAGTCCAATCAATTGCGGCTAAAGAAGCAAGAGTCCCGCAATTAGAAATTCAATTAATTAACGGTTCCGGATTAGGACAAGAAAATCGCATTTCTCCCAGGGCTGCGACTGCGATGTTAATGGCAATTCAACGTTTAGCAACTCCTCACAATCTTACAGTCGCTGACTTTTTCCCCACTTCCGGCTTAGATCATCGCGGCACAACTTACGCCAGACGCATTCCCAAATATACTGCTTTCAAAACTGGTACTTTAAGAGATGTCAGCGCATTAGCAGGAGTAATGCCGACAAAAAATCGCGGTTTGGTTTGGTTTGCAGTTATTAACAAAGGTGTTTACGTTCCGGGTTTCCGTTCCGAACAAGACAAATTACTGCAAAAAATGCTCAAAGATTTAGAAGTACCAGCAACCGCTTCAAGTGGTGTGAGTCCTACTGAAGGGGTAAAAGCCATACCCGAGTTAGGTAAGGCTAGTCGTAATGATGTTTTGTATGAAAGCTAAATTTAGGGAACTGGTAATTGGTAATTGGTAATTGATAATTGGTAATTGTTAATTATCAAAGTTCGGGATAATTTCTGTAATTACCCTCTCGCGCGAACTACCCCCCTTAACGACCACATTTTCTGTATTAAAATTACCAGTGGCACTATCACCTTTAAAAGTCAATTGAGGGTCCGTTTGAGCGTATGTAACGTTTCCAGAGGCTTCTATTAATTGTTTGCTTAAATACCAAGTTAAATTATTCGATTGAATCGATTGACCTTTTTTTCCGATACCTCTAACGTCTCCTTGAACAAAAACTGTATCTTGAGGTATTTTTAATTCACCTCGATTCCCGCTTACAGTTATATTTTCAGTACGATGCACCACTTTCACTGGTGCATTTGTTTTAATATTTTCAGCGTTTACATTCCAAGTTATGGAATTACTAGCTATTTGTACCAAAGGATCTAGTAATTCGATAAAGGCATTTTTTGTAATATTGATAATTTTTGTTTTTAAGAAAATTTCAGCAGCATCTCCCCTACCGCGATCGGTGACTTTATTATTCTTGAAACGGCTAATTTGCATAGTGCGATCGCCAATTAATTTTTCCTGTTTAATCATCCAGGTTAATTGTTCGGTTTGCATTTGCAGTTGAGGATCGAATGATTTGGCTACTACTCCTCCAGAAAAATCAATCCGCTGTTCGCGGGTTTTAACTCTTGCTTCTTGGGCTACTGCTTGTAACTGTTTGTGAGTGCCGTTAAGTTGATTGCGAACAATCATTAAGTCTTCTTTGGGGTCGCCATTCTAATTCATTACCTCGCAATACCACACCATTTTCAGGATCGGTTGCAACAATTTTACCTTTAAGAAATAATTGCTTTCCGTCTTGCCTAATATCAGCTTTGTCTGCTGTAATTTTGTAAACTATTTTACCGTCTTGATACAGTTCACCATAAGGATTCTCAGCATTACCTATTTGTTTTTCTTTGGTATATTTAGCTTGTTTAGCGTTTACTTTCCAAATTGGTTGACCTTTTTCATCAAATTGTTCTAAAGCTACACCTTGGAAAGTAAAGTTACTTTCGTCTTCTTGTACGGATTCGTCTTCGACTGGTTCGTCTTCAATAGTGGGCTTCTGGCTTCCACAACTAACTAATGTTAGAAGAGAGAAGGCGCAGGGCAGAAGGCAGAGGCTAAAAGCCCTGTGAGTTAAGCTTTTCATCCTGGATATTGTAGAAAGTTTTTTGCGCCATACTCTACTAACAGACGTAGAAAAAATTAATATTATCCGTATTTTTCTATTTTATTTTTTGTTTGCAATAAAGGCTTTAGCCTTAAGTAAATAATTTTCAAAGTCTTACCGCTACTTTCTAAAATAGTTAATCGCGGAGTTACCAAGCGGAGTACGATTTATAGTAATTTCTGCGGAAAAAACCTATGGTGGTAGTGGGAGCCGAAATTCTCCCTAGTACTCCACCACATTAGTTTTGCAGGGTAATCAAAATGTAGTGGGAGCGTCTCGCTCCCTCGTGACAATCAGCGAGCTTTCCCGCTCGCACTCCCGGAACCCAGCAGAATTATTGTGGGCAAGTACTAGTAGTCCTTTTCATTTGTTTTGACTGATTCGTTTTCTCGGTAAACCTTGGGAGACGTTATGTATAACGTCTCTACAACCCGTCAGAACAAATGAAATGCAATACTAGTCGCGAGCGAACAAGATGCTTCGACTACAGAAATTAATTGGAATGACTTACTTAATTAACATTGAATAACATAAAAACGTTCTCATAATTAAGATGCGTCAGTACTAAAAATCCTTCAATATTGAAAGAATTCAGCTAACTAACGCATCTTACATAAAGATAAATTTTGGATGATTCAGCAATAGATGTCCAATAACTTATCCCGCTCTTGTTTTTATGCTTTATTCCTGAACTTCCAAACGAGGATCTACCATACCAGGTGCAGGTGATTGCTCTAGAAAACTCATTTCGGGTAATGGGCGGTAAGGATATCCCTGACGAGGTGTTTTTTGAATATCATCTTTAACGGCTTCTAAATCAATGTAGCGATCGGAAACGTTAATCAAACTATCACTAGTCATAGAACGTAAACTTACTACTTCTACTCTAACCCCGCGATAACTAACTGAATTCACAGCATATGCTAAATCCCCATCGCCACTGACCAAAACAGCAGTATCGTAGGAATCTACTAAAGCCATCATGTCTACTGCTATTTCCACATCCAAATTAGCTTTTTTGGAGCCATCCGGTAGCTGCACCAAATCTTTAGCTATTACTCTGTAACCATTGCGCCGCATCCATAATAAAAATCCCTGCTGTTTCTCATTTGTCCGATCTACACCAGTATAGAAAAACGAACGCAGCAATCTCGAACCACCTGTCAACCTGGAAAGCAATTTGGTGTAATCAATTTCAATGCCCAACTGTAACGCTGCGTAAAATAAATTTGAGCCATCAATAAATATCGCTACACGACCTCTATTTTCTAAAACTTGTTCTGGCGTAAATATTGACTCTTCTTGTAAATTATTCAACATTTTTCTGATACCTCATTTGTTATTGTTGCAATTATGTTTGTTATTCTTGTAATAATTGAAACTTAGGCGTTACATTGATACGTAAGTTTCGGCTATTTATGATAATCATTCAAGGCTAATACTTACACCTTGATAAATCAACCTTTGTAACTAGCACGAGCATGATTTTAGATTTATAATTTGCTTCCTTTTTGCTTTTATTTTCTTGCGAGAGACACAATCCAAAATTTTTGCATCAAATTCTGCATCAAATATTGAATTACTATCCCCTAATTAAATTAATTCAGTTCAATAATTTGAAAAATCGGCTTTGCTTTGCCTAACTGCTGTTCGCTACTAAGCAGCCCCCAGTTTCCATGTCTGGCAAAGGGCGCGGAATTCGCAGTATCAGTTTGATTATTAAAGTCAATTCCAAAACCCAGTTGCTGATATATATCGCTACTAATATTTGGAATTACGGGAGAAATCAGATAAGCTCCCAACCTTACCGATTCTAAGACTACATACAAAACCTGTTCTAACTCTTGTTGTTTTCCTTGTTTGTATAATGACCAGGGTGCTTGTTCGTCAATATATTTATTACAAGCTTGAGACAATCGCAGAACTCCTTCGCAGGCTCGATCGAAGGCTAGGGCTTCGTAGTTAGTTTTTACCTGTTCCCCTAATCGCAAGCCAATAGCTTTCAAAGGATTATCATCAGGGACATTTTCGCTGGCAATTGAGGGTACGTTTCCCCCACAATATTTTTTGACCATGTTTAAATTGCGATTTAGCAAATTACCTAAATTCTTCGCCAAATCTGCATTTACAACCTCAACGAATCTAACTTCATTAAAATCGCCATCTTTACCAAACCCGATTTCCTTAATAAAGTAATAACGAATTGCATCCGAACCATATTTCTCTACCAAGGCTACAGGATCGATGGTATTACCAAGGCTTTTACCCATTTTCTGACCATCCTTGGTCAAAAAACCGTGTCCAAATACTCTTTTAGGTATTGGTAAATTGGCACTCATCAACAATGCAGGCCAGGAAACCGCATGAAAGCGTAAAATATCTTTACCAATTAAATGCAAATTGATTGGCCACCATTTAGCCAAAGCGTTTTCTAATGTTGGCTCTGAGTCCGGTTCGAGTAATGCAGTTACATATCCGAGCAAAGCGTCAAACCAAACATACAAAGTATGCTTTGGATCGTTAGGTACTGGAAAACCCCATTCTAAATTCACTCGCGAAATCGAAAAATCTTGCAACCCTCCTTTAATAAAGTTGAGAATTTCGTTCCGTCTACTTTCTGGTTGAAGAAAATCCGGTCTAGACTGATACAATTCTTCGAGTTGACTTTGATATTTTGATAGCTTAAAGAAATAATTTTCCTCGTCTCGCCATTCCACTTCTTTATTAGTATGGATGGGACAACGATTTCCTTCTAGCAATTCACGTTCTTCTTTGAATTCTTCGCAAGAAACGCAATACCAACCTTTTTGCTGACCAAGATAAATATCGCCGCTTTCCCAGAGTCTTCCAAAAAACTCTTTTACTATCGTTTCATGGTTTGGATTGGTAGTACGGATAAAGCGGTCGTATTGAATATTGAGCAATTCCCACAGAGAGACAAATCCCGCAGACATTTGGTCGCTAAATTCTTGGGGTTCAAGACCTTTACTTTCTGCCGTTCGTTGAATTTTCTGCCCGTGTTCGTCGGTACCCGTAATTAAAAGTACCGAGCGACCCATAAGCCTTTGGAAGCGTGCCATCACATCTGCCGCCATTGTCGTGTAGGCACTGCCGATATGAGGCAAATCGTTTACATAATATAACGGTGTAGTAAGAGCAAATGTATTTTTCGTTTTATCCACTAGACTAATGCACAAATAAAATTACTTTTAAAAAAAACAGTTTTTTATCCGAACTTTTTCAGATAAAACTACATCATTATACAATATTAGCCATGCTTTTTCAATCTACATTTTAATGTTAACAAATTTATTTGCTTTCGGTTTATTTAAAAATAAGTATAAGTAGAATTGATTATTGTCTGAATCCCTTATTTATAGCCTAATTATTATTGACAAAGACTTTTTGAATTCTTGTTACTATAAATACAAATTATTTTGCTGAGAAAAAATATATCCTTTATAAGGCTAATTTTTTCAGTCTAAATCAAGCCACATCTATATATAAAAATGTAAACAATTGCTTTAGTTAAATTTCGATATTCTGATAGAATTGATATTGAAAACTTATGAATTAAAATAATTCGATGCTAATTTCTAAGTTACGACTAAATTTATTATCGTTCAATTTAGCTTCATTATTATAAGAGTTGGATACATCAAGGTGCAAGGGTGTTTTAGTAAGTAACTATTCACTTCGTTGTAAATGCACCTATTTTTATGGCGACATTATTCAATAGCATTTGCTTTGTTTTTAATAGCAAAATAAGACAAGCGTTAATAATGCGAGAACTTGTAAAATATTTCAACTAAACTCTATAAATTTATTTCGGTTAAGATTGCTTTTCGAGCGTATTGCTAACAAATGTTAGAAGTTGTGCAATGAAATACCAGTTACGATTGCTTCTTTCTTATGAAATTAAAACAAATACCGTACCTATAAGGTAATCAATCTGGTTAGTATGGGTAATCTATAGTTGTCTTAGTCATACTACTCTATAAGTTGTCCTTATTAGAACGCAGCAACACCAAAAATATTTCTGGAAAAACACGCAAGAACTATAGTAGAAGAACTTACACTTTCATTGTGAGTCAAAAATCACAAACAAAATTTATTAAAGTTGCCTTATCGATGTATATCAAAGAAGATTAACTCAAACGTTTTTTCAAAACTTTCAGAATCTATAATTTTTCAATTGACTATTGACAATTAACTACTAACCGATGAATAGATCAAAAGTTGGACTACAGCCGTGTTTCCTTGCTCCAAGAACAATACACTCAGATTATCCGCTATTTATATATTTGCCAGGAATGGATGGCTCGGGGCAACTATTGCGAACTCAAACGGAAGGTTTGGAAGCTGGCTTTGACGTGCGTTGTTTGGCAATACCGCGAGATGACTTGACTAACTGGGATGAACTTGTGTCAAGCGTGTTGAAGTTAATTCACGCCGAAATCGAAAATACACCCGAAAGATCGGTGTATCTTTGTGGAGAATCATTTGGGGGTTGCTTGGCACAGAAGGTGGCAATTGCAGCACCACATCTGTTCAAGCGGATAATACTTTTAAACCCTGCTTCCAGCTTTCGGATTCGTCCTTTTTTTGACTGGGGTTCGCAGTTTACCGGCTTTGTACCTAACTTTTTTTATGACGTAGGTGCTTTTGGATTACTACCCTTTCTAGCTTCCTTACCAAGAATGAGCAGTAGCGATCGCCAAGAACTTTTGCAAGCTATACGCTCTGTTCCAGCTGAAACAATACGTTGGAGAATATCATTGCTTCGGGAGTTTTACATTGACGAATCCAAACTGAGTCAATTAACTCAACCGATTTTATTAATTGCTGGTGCTAATGATAGACTTTTACCTTCTACCACAGAAGCTTTAAGGCTAGGAAATCTTTTTCCCAAGGCTACAATCCTAGTACTCAAAGAAAGCGGACACGCTTGTTTGTTAGAAAAAGATATCAATCTTTACGAAATTATGCGCGATAATAACTTCTTAGAATGCAGTAGCGAAGTTAAATCGACACCTTGAAACCTTTTGAAATGCCCGGTATTGTTAACTACCGGGCTTCAAAATTAACTAATATTTAGGAATGGTCGCACTTAGATATTTAAAATCGCTGTAATCAAGAGTTCCCTGTTCCCTTTTCCCTATAGCCTAAAACCTTACAGATTAGATTGTCCTCCGAATGCCGATGGCCTGAATATGCGTAAACAAGCAGGTTTAAATACAGAAGTAATTACTTTAATTCCATGTAATGCAGTTGGGATTCAAGATAGAAAACAAAGATACGATCGAGGTGGAATAGAATGGTATCTCATAGAATATCAAGAAAATACTGGATGGGTTGCTGGCAAATATCTCAAACAGCAAGCTATTAATCCGAACAAAACTACAAAATCTTCCAAATTAATTGCAAAAAAAAGACCCTGACTTCAAATCAGAGTCCTAACATGGTGCATCTACAGTTTTAATATTCATGGCATAAATTTTGTTGTCCGCATACTCAACCAGCATATTATACTTTTTTCAACAAAATTTCATATAAAAGGCTAGTTATTAAAGTTTATACAAATACAAGTATCTGCGGCTACATATAAATATTAATTTCATAATTGACATCTAAAAATGAATCATGATTCTATAACTTTCAATGCGAAGAAAAGGGTTTATGTGTGTTTTCAAATTAAACTTTTCTACATAAAAAATAGATTTACAACATAAAGATACCGCTGGTTAAAAAATATTTTATGCTAAATTTTGTAAAAAAACGACTAAAGGCTGCGCTGGATAACACAAACTATATTTTTGGGCAAAAATAAATTATTCCTTGAAAGTCTTTTGAGGCTGTTTTTCATTACTTTTTAAAACGTTTAATTTCCCATAACTTTGACTTAGTAAGTACCGCTCTCGCCATCATTTTTATTCATTTAGTCGCAGTACAATTGCGCTTTTAGATGGATGTAAAGGTAATAGTTGCTCGGCTATATCTTAGATAAGAAATAATTTTATGTGTATATCGGGTATCTTTAAATGTCAGATAAAGCCGGACAAAAATCATCTCAACCAAATCCTCGGGCTTCACAAACAGAAGTTCATATTCAACCCCAAGCCAAAGAGAAAAATATAGAAATACCATTAGAAGAAGATTCAAATACATCCCCTTTAGAATCCTTGGCTAAAACGGTAAGTGAAGTAGGCGGAACAATTACCAATACTGCATTAGGAGTAGGAGCTATTGTTGGTGGTGGCGCTCTAGAAGCAGGCTCGGCAGTAGTTTCCACCGTAGCCTCCGTAGGGGAAGTTGCGGCAAAACAAACTCACAAAATGATCGAGCAAGCCACCGAAACCGCAGGAAACGTAGTCAGTCATATTTCCGATAACTGGCTAATTCACAGATTAGCTGGAGTCGTTAATTTAAATTGGCTTGTAGGTGCTAGCGATAATATTGACTTCGTAAAAGCAGAAGCCGCAGTTAAGCATTTAAAACAAAAGCATCCTACTGAATCGCCAAGTCAATTAGCCCATCGCATCATGATGGATAAAGCAGTCAAAGCCGGTGGAATTGGCTTAACCACAAGTATTATACCGGGTGCTGCTGCGGCATTATTGGCAGTTGATTTTGCCGCAACAACAGAATTACAGTCAGAAATGGTTTATCAGATTGCATCTATTTATGGGTTAGATTTGCAAGACTCAGCCCGCAAAGGTGAAGTATTAGCAATTTTTGGCTTAGGATTGGGAGGTGGTCGTCTTTTAAAAACAGCAGGACTAAGTTTACTGCGAAATATACCTTTTGCTGGTGCTGTAATTGGTGCGAGCGCTAACGCCACGATGATTTTTTCTTTGGGATATGCTGCTTGTCGTTTTTATGAAACGAAACTGGATGCATCAGAATCTTTAAGCAGCGAAGAAACAATCGCCAAACTACAGCAACAAAGCGAAAATTATCTAGAGACTGCCATTGTTCAAGAAGCAGTAATGGATCAAATTTTAGTACACATGATTCTTGCAAGTCATCCAGAACAAACTTGGGCAGAAATACAGCCGCAGTTGGAAAACTTAAACCTTAGTTCTAATTCCTTAGAAGCAATCGAGCAAAATATTAAATCTCCCCAGCCTTTGGATACACTGCTCAATAAATTAAATCGAGATTTTGCAGCACCTTTATTAGCTCAATGTTATAGAATTGCTAAATTAAACGATGAAACCACCTCGGTAGAACAAAATATCATCAATGCTATTACTAACAAATTTGATGTTGATGCGAATTCTATTGAGTCGGTAGTTAAGAATCAATGATCAATTATCAATAATCAAATAATCAAATGGGCATAGGGGATTGGGCATTGGGAATTGGTAATTGGTAATTGGTAATTGGGAAAGAAAAATTTTGACCTTTAACCTTTAACCTAAATTACTCACTCCTCACTCCCAACTTCCAACTCCTAACCACTAACAACTAACAACTAACCACTAACCACCAATTGTTGAGTACAAACCGCGATTTTTAAGCAATACTGGTACAAGTAAAGTCAATTTTTGGATACGAAATGGAAATTAGAGCGAGTAATACACCGCTTTCAGATTGGTCTGGTGATGGTTTAGCTATAGGATTATTTGAAGATAACTTGGATTTAAGTGGCGATTTAGCTGCTGTGGACAAAAAGTTATCTGGTGCCTTAAAAGAATTAATAGAAGACGAAGAATTTAAAGGAAAGCCTAATAGTACTGCTTTCACTCGCTTAAGTGGTGGTACTTCTATTCGTAAAATTATGTTAGTTGGCTTGGGTAAAGCCGATGCTTTGAATGCTGAAACTTTACGACGTGCAGCAGCTTCAGTAGGAAAGTTAGCTAAGAAGCAGAAGTGTAAGACTTTGGGCATCAGCTTACCAGTTTGGAATGATGACACCGCGCAAACTGCACAGGCGATCGCTGAAGGTGTACAACTAGCACTTTATCAAGATAACCGTTTCAAGTCGGAACCCGAAGAAAAAGAAACACAAGTCGAAACCGTAGATTTACTAGGTTTGAGCGGACAAGAAGCAGCCGTTACCCTTGCAAATCAAATAGCTTCGGGGGTAATGTTGGCACGACAATTAGTTGCAGCGCCAGCTAATGAAGTAACCCCGATAACTATGGCGGAAGTCGCTCAAGCTATGGCCTCCGAACATAATTTAGAATTAGAAATTCTGGAAAAAGAAGAGTGTGAAAAGTTAGGTATGGGTGCCTTTTTGGGAGTAGCGCAAGCTTCTGATTTGCCTCCGAAGTTTATTCACCTTACTTATAAACCTCAAGGTACGCCAAAACGTAAGCTAGCCATTATTGGTAAAGGTGTAACCTTCGATTCTGGTGGATTAAATATTAAAGGTGCTGGCAGCGGAATTGAAACCATGAAAATGGATATGGGTGGTGCTGCGGCTACCTTGGGTGCTGCTAAAGCAATTGCTCAACTCAAACCTGATGCCGAAGTTCACTTTATTTCTGCCGTTGCGGAAAACATGATTAGCGGACACGCCATGCATCCCGGCGATATTCTTAAAGCTTCTAACGGTAAAACTATCGAAGTTAATAACACTGACGCTGAAGGACGTTTAACCTTAGCTGATGCGTTAGTCTTTGCTGACAAGTTAGGAGTAGATGCCATCGTGGATTTAGCAACTTTGACAGGAGCCTGTATCGTTGCTTTGGGTAATGAAATCGCCGGGTTGTTTACTCCCAGCGATGAATTAGCATCTGAATTACAGAAAGCTTCCGAAAGTGCTGGAGAGAAATTCTGGCGGATGCCGATGGAAGAGAAGTATTTTGAAGGATTAAAATCTGGTATTGCCGATATGAAGAATACCGGGGCCTCGTGCGGGTGGTTCGATTACTGCATCTTTGTTTTTGAAGCAATTTGTTAAAGATACCCCCGCTTGGGCGCATTTAGACGTTGCAGGACCAGTTTGGACGGATAAGGACAACGGTTATAATCCTTCTGGTGCAACTGGTTTCGGCGTGCGGACTTTGGTTAATTGGGTTTTAAGTTAATAGTTTAATTAGTTTTTGAGGTGGGCAAATGCCCACCATTGGTTTAATCTGAAACTTTCAACATTGGCTTATTGTTTTTAAATAAAAGATTTCCAAAAACTTTCTACTTAGTTTTTATAAAATAAAAATTATCTATAACAAAAACAACTTAATCAGGATTTACCTGTAATTATTTCTTAAAAACTATTTTCCTGATAATAATAAACAGTGGATTTAGCTAATAAAATATGTGTTTAGAATTTGAGTATTTATCCCTTACTTGTACTGGAAAAAAAATACTAGAAAAAGCAATCAAAGGCGATATGCAAGCACAACGAGATGTTGGTTGCCTTCACATTTGGGGTGAAGAAGGATTTCCCAAATGTGAAGAGCGAGCAAGGTACTATTATACGTTAGCAGCTGAAAAAGGGCATTGCGAAGCCATGTGGGATGTGTCCACAATGTACCTAAATGGAGAAGGGGGAGAACCTGACATCTTCCGAGGACTGTTTTATCTTAAAAAGGCTGCATCTCGTAGACGTTGGGACATAGGTGCTGAAAATGCTGCTTCCTTCTTGGAGTATATTTATACAGAAGGACTCTTTGGTCTTGACAATGACGAAAACCAAGCTTCTTACTGGTCTAAAGTCTCTAAAGAACTGCATCGAAAATATCGTGGTTGGAAACGAAAATACGATGTGAGGGGAATTAGGTAAGTCGGCGTTAAAAATTAAGGTATGTCCGCAGCGAGTGGAACGTAGTTCGTAGGTTGGGTTAAGCACGCGAAGAATAATCATATTCAACAATAAATTATGTTAGTGCTCTAACCCAACAAATTCTTTTTGGGGTATTCTTAAATATCTCAATAGATCGCAATCCTAGTAATGTTGGGTTACGACACGATAATTATAAAGTAGGCGTTACAAACGGAATTTGCCACGCGAATGTCTAACCCAACCTACAAGCTTTGATAAATTAAAATTTGACACAACCAAGGCTTTAATTTTTATTTTTAGTTGATAAGTTGGATAAGTAAGTAAGTTGGCGGAAATAAACCAAGCTATGTAACAGAATATAAACTTAACTCAAAAAGCCTATTTAGCTGGAATTCAAGCTTGTTTACAAAACTAAATGTAGTTCTGCTTTTTTGAGCCGACTTACTTAGCTGGCAAGAAAAAAGCCTATAGGTTGTGTAATAAAATTTAGACTAAAACAAGCAGCACCATCTTTAAATATCTTCTTCTTTATCAATATCACCTATCAAAGGAGCTTGCGAACTGTGACGTACATGAAGTATAAAAACAGTATTTTCTCGAAGAGTAAATAAAATTCGGTACTTATTTCTTGATTTCCCGTAAATAAGTTGATGAATTTCTTCAGTAAATGTGTCATTTTCTGGAGCAAAACCACAACGCAAAGGCATTTCTTGTAAAGTAGCAACAGTATCCATCAAATCCCTAAACCAACTATCTGCATATACTGAGTTTTGCGCTCTCAACCAAGAATAAGCAGTATCAATCTCAACCTTTGCCGTTTAAGTAAACCTAACTTGAAATGTCATATTTTTGTTGCATTTCTCGCTCAAATTCTGTCATAGAAATTGTTCTACCAGCCTCTACATCTTCTAGCCCTTGTTTAATTCCAACGATGGCTTCTAATCTTTCCAATGCATCAAGCAATTTTTGGTAAGACTCTGCATCCTGAACCACTAATTCAGCTTTACCATTAACAGTTAACACTACAGGTTCTCCTGTGTGCTTCATTTGTTCGATAAATGAGGGCGTATTTCGCTTAAAGCTTGAAAGTGAATGAATATCTCGACTGATATTTAACATAGAATTAATTATGCATCAAATTTGCACTAAATTTAATGCTAACAAATTTATTACTATTAAAATATTATCCCAGCCCAGAGACTGGGAACGAGTCAAAAAGACTTAAGTTGCGATTCGGCTAATATTAAGGAAATTTAACAGAAAAAGACCAGCTATAAGATTTTGTTTTATTGTCTATAGTCCGAAACCGAATTTCAGCACAATTAATCCCTAGCTGAAAAGAATTCGGAGTATAAGAAATTTTGTAATAACTTTGAGGCCAGTCACGGGTGCCACCAATCCGAGCTTGTTTGGTGACATCTACTCCATTCACAAATAGTTGCACCGAGCCACGTTCAGCTTCTTCTCCCAAATTAAAATTTAATGCAGCACCAACAAACTGTACAGAAGTCTGTGCTGAGCTTTCTGTAGGAAACACTTCTAACAGTTGAGGAGGTGGAGGCGCAGAAGAACCCATCAACAAAAAACTTAATAAAATTGCAGAAATCTGCTTCATTGGAAAGTTACCTATAACTAATGCTTAAGATAGGAATAAAACCTAAAAGTAGCTTTGTGAAGCAAGTTCTATCACTTTGGCACTATCAAACTATACAAATGCTTGTTAAAGAAGGAGTTAACAAATCGATAGTAAGGATATGCAGTTTTTGTTCTGTACATACTCTTTAGACAAAAATAAACTTAAAATTGTTTCCTAATATTTAGGATTACATCTGTACTATCGCTACTCTACTAATTAGGACTTACTAAATAAAATTATAAACCTTATTAAATAAGGTTTTCAAGCCTTTTTTTATAACTGCAAGATTATAGCACCAACAAGCTCAAAATCCTTGCACTTTCGTAATAAATTATTGGGGAAGTTTGGCAGCTAAGCCGCTAAACCTACTATTTTTAGAGATGTGTAGACTTTGCTCTGTAGGATTTTTCCGCAAGCCTAATTACACACACGAGTTTTTTAGGCTTTCTCGGATATTCTTAAATATCTAAATTAATCGCAATCTTATTAATGTTAGGTTACGACACGATAATTATAAAGTAGGCGTTACAAACGAAATTTGCCACGGGAATGTCTAACCCAACCTACAAGCTAACTGTTTAATTAGTTTTTGTGGTGGGCATTTATTTGTCCACCGTTAAATTATTTCAAATTTATATAACTACCTATCTTGCTGTAAATAGCATCTTATTTTGCTTTGTTGTGCATGATTTACAGATAGGAAGGATAAAATTGCTTTTTTCGCCTTAAAAAAATCGCCATATTTAGATTAAACATTGAATATTAACTTAGACGAAAAACTTAATAAGCTTGGTATAAGCCCATGTTGAGAAAAATATTTGAGTCCTCTGACAGAAACAGAAATTAAAAATATTGAACTAGAACTGGCAACAGTTCTCCCAAAAGATTATCGAAGATTTCTTGCTAGGTATGGAGAATCGGATTTTGAGGAGTGTTCTTGTTACTCTACCGACGGCGGAGGAATTTTTCCTGGTACTTTCTTTGGCAAAAATATTGAACAAGCAATTTTAGAATATAGCGAAAGACTTCCTGAGTTGATGATTCCAATTAATGAGGATGTAGCAAACAACTTGATTGGGCAGAGTCTCCTTAAACAGCATTCCTAGCCCGGAGGCTGGGAACGAGTCATTAGATATTATCTCTTAGCCCGTGAAGACGGGCTTTGTTTCTGTAGCCCCAGACTTCTAGTCTGAGGGCAGATTGAGGACGAACATTTGAGATTTACTTTAATAAGCAATGCCCCATCCCCAATCCCCCATGCCCAAACTTACTTCCTTTCCGGATGTTTGGTATCTTCAACCGAAGGATGTCCCATTTGGTTAATCGTTGCAATCATTTGATACAATCTTCCCAAATCCTTTTGATTGAAGTGCAACAGCAAGCGTGGAAGTCCAACAGCTTCGTCAGTTGCTTCTTGTGGTAAAGCCTGACTTTTCTCAATTTTTCCTTTCACCAAAATGCTGCTGAATTCAGTATTTAGCTTATCTACTTCAGCATCAGATAATTCTGACTTTAAGCGAATCACTAGGCGATCGCTCACATAGCGACTGGAATGATAAACTTTGAAAAATTGAGTTATAGCATCACAAGCAACCTGTAAGTTGTCTGTAACGGTATACAAACTCGGATCTTCAGGGCTTACTAAACCTTTTGCAACTAACTGTTTATCAATATATTCGCTCCAGGATTTCCAATAATCGCCACCGGGATGATCGATTAAAATCAACGGCACTGGGCCGAATTTACCAGTTTGACTCAAAGTCATGCACTCGAATGCTTCGTCTTGAGTGCCAAAACCACCGGGAAATAAAGCTACTGCATCGCTTTCTTTAAGCAAAAAGAGCTTGCGGGTAAAGAAATATTTAAAGTGGATTAGTTTATCATCACCCTCAATAATTGGGTTCGCCTCTTGTTCAAACGGCAATTCTATATTCAAACCAAAGGAATTTTCTCTTCCAGCACCTTCATGTCCGGCGTGCATTATTCCACCACCGCCACCTGTAATTACCATGAATCCTAACTCAGACACGCAGCGCCCAAAATCCCTTGCCATTTTATAGTCTGGTGTTTCTGGAGATAACCGTGCCGAACCAAATATGGTAACTTTGCGAACGTGACGGTAAGAATGAAACAACTGGAAACCCCGTTCCATATCTGCCAAAGATGACGATAATATTTTCCAATCTAGCCGGTCGATTTCTTCTTCTTGGGAAAGCCGTAATACAGTATTTAAAGCCTGCTCGATGTATTTCCGATTTTTTAACTTCGGTAATTTTTCTATTAACTCAACGATATCCGTTTGAAGATGCTCTGATATATAAAAATCATTGGAGGTCATGACAGTTGATGCCAAAATAACATTACAATTTACGCTCAATTTGGTGTAGAGTCTGTTTCCCGCCCCGTTACGGGGGTTTATAGTCCACAATCTATTATTTTGAACTCGATCGGTCCTTAAAGGGGATGGTATTTCTACTTATTAATTGATAATCGGCAACATTCAAGCTATAAGAATAAGCGCACAATTAAATTAATAGACCTGAATTTGTGTCGAAAAAGGAAAGTTTGATTACTTTTTAACATTAAAAACCACCTCTGGTTAATAAAACCAAGGCTCTTGTGACGATTGCCGTCGTCAACTTTTGCCAGTGGAGTAATCGTTTATTAATATAGATTTTTATTTAAAATATAAAACTGACGTATATTGGTACGTCTGTATCTATACGAATATTTTATAGCTCCAAAAGTTGCATTTTAAACTTAACTTACTTTGTATCACCCATGCAAGCAAAACAAAAGTTTGATTGAAAGCTGCCTAAAATTCACTTGATTATTAGTGTTGGATTTAAAGCGATAATCCTCGTCCAAGAAAGGGCGAGGAGCATTTAACGAGATCGGAAATAAATTTTGAATACCTAATCAGTTTCAGGAAATACTTGTACTTTACCATTAGGGTTAAGAACTGCACGAACTCTTACATTCTGTCCGTTGCGACTAGAGTCAACGAAAGGTTGACCAATTTTGGGAATACCGGCTCTATCAACATTATCTCTCGCAGCTTTTCCTAAAGGAAGAAGTTGTTCGAGGGCACCATCAACGCCTACTGTCATACTGTATTCCAAAGGCTGTGATAAGCCGCTAGGTGGTTTCCAGCGTTTGCTGAGATAACTTCTGATTTGGGCAACTTGATTGGTATCGAATAACGTTTCGCTGTTGGCAGCAGCTGTTGTTGTAGGTGATTTGCTACCGTTATTTGCTGGGGCAGAGCGATTTTCTCTTAATTGTGTTGCTAAATCGTTATTAGATTTAGGCAAATTTGTCAGCAAATCTTTTTGACTATTTCCACTTTGAGGAATTGCATCTGCTTGTTTTGAGGGAATTATAGGTGTAGATGGATTAATCAATGAAGGTAAGCTAGTTTTACTTTTAGGAGTTGATGCAGAAAGATTTCCTCCAAGATTGGGTTTCGATTCAAGTCCCCCGTTAGTTTTCGCGGATGGAGAATTTGGGGAAATAGTAAAATTTGGTTTTCCCAATTGCGGTTTTGTCGCTGTGCTACTACCAAAACTACTGCTACCTAATGGCGGTAAAGGAATGTTCGACAAACTACTTGACGGATTTGTAGAGGCTGAAGGAAAGGTTGTACCAGGCTTTTGAGTTGCTGCTAAGTTTGGAAGGGGAGATGCCCCCGGCGCAGGTGAAGAGGCATTAGGAAGATTTAAACCCGTACCTAAAGTTGGTAATGGCGATATATTCGGTAAAGGGGTGAGCGAACTTTGTGGCGTTGGTAATGGAGTTAACAAAGATGTAGAAGCAGCGTCATTACCAATTTCTTTGTTCGCTGTTGCCACAGTTTCACCCGTCTTATTTTCTTCTCGAAGACGGTTAGCATATTGTAAAGTAAGTGGCATTAAACCCAAGCCTAGTACCAGCACCGCTGCAACAGGTGCCCAAGCAGGTATTGCAAAGCGGCTGCTACGCGGTTGTTGAATATCGGTAGGTAAAGCAACTACATCAGCCATATATTCATCTAAAGCTGTTGCTAAATCAAACAATTGCAGCAAACCCAATTGAATTGAAGCCCCGCTGACTTGGTTCGCTAAGGAACCAAGAAACAGTTGATGAGTCAAGTTGCTGCTTGGTTGTAAATAAATATTTCCCTTATAAGCAAATTCGTTTCTAGCATTAGAAATATCTGACTCTAAGTTAGGAACATCTTCTACCGATGTTGGCTTAGATGCTGTACTAGTCGAATGTGCTTCAACTCTCGAAGCCCAGAAATTTTCTGGTGGCTGTTGCAAGATTTCCTGTACGTAACCTGAGACTGCCGTAGATAAAGCTTCCAACCGATCCCGGTCGCCTTGGACTACAATAAGTTCTTTTTCTGGTTGTCGCGGATCGTCAAAACGAAGATTAAATCTAACCTGCTTGAGAACGGATTTACCCATCCAACGCGACAAAGGAGAACTTTGCGCCACAACTTCTAACGTGCAGGTAGGCGGCGTATACCGACGAATCACTGAATTTGATAGAGGCATGGCAGTAAATGCGTCTTGGACATTTCAAAATTTTGTTGAACGGTCTATAAGTGCTAGCCAGAGACGGCGGTGTCCACCGGGACCACTGTAAAAAACTAAATCTATCAGTAGTTTGAGTGCCAAATTGGTGAGTATATTTGTGGATATATTCTCATCCTCTTCCATCCGTTCTTGATAAGTGTTGCAGAAAGCATCGATGTAATCTCCCAATAAGGCAGAATAATGAGGTTCGCGGTTATTTTGAGCATTTTGCTCTAACAAGTCAACAGCACGGCGAATTAATTCTTGGTGCTGCTTAGCAAGATAGCAAGTAATCAAAACTAACGATCGCGCTTCCTCTACATCTAATTTTTTTCTGCCTCCTTGACCCTTACGTATGGGGTTAGATTGGCGCAGTCTCCATAGCGCCACCCGGTCTGGTACCCTTGATTCTAAATTAAGATTAATTGCCGCTGAGAGCATTGCCTCGGAACCAATGCCAGTCAAAGCTTCTAGCGCCAACAGCACCAAGTCAATTTGGGCCTTTATATCGTCCCATTGAATGGATGTTGGGGCGGCAATATTAGTTAAATCCTCCCACTGGGAACTAATAGTGGGTGAATCGCCAGCAGAGTGCATAACTTTAAGCATAGGTGATCGGGCCTTTTGGGACTGTTGCTGTTACCCATTTTGAAACCAGACTCTCAACATTTTATATTGGTTTCCGCAAGCTATAGCAAAAAACTCGCAATTCAGCAAGCTTTTTACCTGATTTCAGTCAACAGCAATTCGTCTTTAACCTACTTTAGATTCAATTTCCATTTTGTCAAAGGGAAATTTTAGAATTGGTAATTGGTAATTGGTAATTGGTAATTGGGCATTGGGCATTGGGCATTGGGAAGAGTTAAGAATTAGGAGTTAGGAGTTATGAATTAAGAATTTACTATTGGTAACTACTCACTACTTACTACTAATCACTTAATGTAAGCAATAGTAACTCCAGTTCCACCATCATTTTGCGGTGCTGCTTCGTAATTGCTAATTCTGGGATGCTGCTTTAAAAATGCGTGAACTCCTAAACGCAGTTTTCCGGTTCCATGTCCGTGAATTATCCATATTGCTCTTTCAGTTTCTGAAATTGCTTTATCCAAAATTAATTCACTATCTGCTACTCGTCTTCCCCGTAAATCTACGGTGTTTTTGGAAGTCTGAATTAAGGGTGTGTTTTCTACAGGAGGCGGTGGTGGTGCTGACTTCGCTGCTGGTTTTGCTTTTGACCGTGGCTGCGTTTTCTCTCCACTTAGAGATTCTACGTCCTCCAACTTTACCGTCATTTTCATAATTCCAAAGCGGACGTTAAACTCCTCATCTTCATCAGGGGTTGTTAACACTTCTGCGGTTTGCCCCAATCTGGGAATGCGAATCCGTTCGCCAACTTTGGGCATAAAACCCACTTTCTCTTTTGGCGCAGCTTTTGGTATAAATCTGTCTGCTAATTTATTTATATTGTCGGTCGCTTTTTTCGCATCTTGAGCAGTTGGCTTACCTTGTTGCAAGCGTTTAATTACCGCTGCTATTTCACCTTTTGCCGAAGCAATTGCTTGCTGTACTGCTATTTCCTGAGAAGCACGTAAAGATTTTTCCCTTTCTTCTAAGTCTGTGGCTTTTGCATAGACTTCTTTATAAAAACGTTCTGCTTGCTGCAATAAGTCTTGCGCTTGTGCTGCTTTTTCTTCTTGACGACGACGTTGAGCTTCTAATCCGGCTATAACTTGGTTAACTTCATCCGTCGCACCACCCATTTCATCTTTTGCTTTTTCTACTACTTCTGCTTTTAATCCCAAGCGAGAAGCAATTGCTAAGGCATTAGAACGTCCGGGAATTCCCCAAAGTAAACGGTAAGTTGGTGACAAAGTTGCTTCATCAAATTCTACCGAAGCATTTTCAAAGCGTTCGTCTTGATATTTCAGTGCTTTCAATTCGCCAAAGTGAGTGGTAGCAATTGTCAGCATTGAATTGTCCGCAAGATAACGTAACAAAGCAATCGCTAAAGCACTACCTTCTACAGGATCGGTACCGGCTCCAACTTCGTCGAGAAGAACTAAGGAAGAGGGATGGGGGGAGGGGGAGAGGGGGAGAGTGGGGGAAGTAATTTCATCTTCTTGCTTATCTCCTTCTCCCCTTGTCTCCTTGTCCCCTTGTCCTGTTCCTTCTCTCGAAACTGCATCCAAAATCCGACTAATCCGGCGGATATGTCCAGAAAAGGTTGATAAACTTTGCTCTAAAGATTGTTCATCACCAATATCTGCTAATATTTGGTCAAACCAAGGCAATTCTACCGGCTCTCGGGCTGGTATGAATAAACCGATCTTTGCCATTAATGTTGCGAAACCCAAGGTTTTAAGAGTTACTGTTTTACCACCAGTGTTTGGTCCTGTAATAGTAACAACTCGAATATATGGATTTATAACTAAGTTTACCGGAACTACTGGATGTCCTTCTTCGTGATGCTGCTGCCACACTAACAAGGGATGTCGCAATTCCCGTAAGGTGATATTTTCTTCTACAGGATTGACAAAACGAGGCGGATTAGCTTTCAGCCAAAAGCTATACCGTGCTTTAGCAGCAGCTAAATCTAATGCAGTTGCTACTGCTAATAATTTTTCTAAATCTGGTTTTACTTCAGCTACTTGTTCTGATAAATTGCGGCGAACTGCTTCTTCTTCTACTTGTTCTCTTCGCAATAATTGACGCAGTTGATTGCCCATAGGGACAACGGAATTGGGTTCCACATATAAGGTGGCTCCGGAGGTCGAAGTGTCATGTACGATACCGGGAATTGCATCTTTTTGGGGTGCTTTCACCGGAATTACATATCTGTCGCCACGTTGAGTTATTAACGTTTCTTGAAGGGCGTTCGCCTTCACCTGGATGATGTTTTGCAGCTTGCGAGTGATTTGACTGCGGTTTTGACGCAATGAATTCCTAATATCGCCGAGTTTCTCGCTAGCACGGTCTGTTACTTGTCCCCGCTCGTCAATACAGCGATGGATTTCTTTTTCTAATTCTGGATAAGTCCTTATATCGGCAACTAATTCGTTTAATATTTCTAAATCTGGGTGGTTGTCGATTAGACGACGTAAATTTCTAATTCCCGCTAAGGTAGTGGCGATCGCCAATAACTCATCTCCCGCCAAAATACCTTTGAGTTCGGCTCTTTCTAAGGAATCGCCGAAATCTTGAATCCCTTCAAAAGAAATCCCATTATCTAAACGATTTTCTAATTCGTATACTTGTTTCGTTTGTTCTAATAAATATTCGCTTTCTGCTCTCGATTCAGGTATAGCGATGTTACGTGAGGCGATCGCCCCCAGCTTAGTTGCCGCGAAAGTGGACAAATGCTGGCATAAGCGAGACCATTCCAATAATTCGAGTGTTTCTGATTGGATCAAGGCTATTTAAATAATAATGGCGGAAGTTATGTTAACAATGTTAGCGATTCTAGACGCTTGCGAACCGTATGTCTCTATTTTCTATATTTGATTAAGAATTTTTACTTATACATAGATTTTTAAACCTGGCTATATATATTCTTCATTTACTTTTGTTTTATCGATAAACATTGCCTATACTTTTTGATACCTTCAAATCCAGCTTTATCTTCAGTAAAAAATGCTAGCTGCCGTAGAAGTTAATTAATAAAATTGCTGTTATATCACAATTGTGAATTGATAGATATACAACTAACAAAGTAATATTTATTAAAAAATTATTAAAAAAGTTCGCGTACTTCAAGTTGTAAACAATTATAATCTATTTTTGCTTTAGTCCTAAATATCTAACTAAACAACTAAGGGTTAGTTTCAAGATATTGTTATAATTGTGATTTATAATACTTTTCCAAACTCTAAAATAAAGAATTGTAATTTATAATACTTTTCCAAATAATTAGTTGAGAATAAATACTTGGATTATCTTGAGTATTGATAAGAATAATTGTATCAAATATGACTATTTAAAAAGCAATAAAATGAATTAACTTATACATAAAGGTATCTTAAACGATTTTGGTTTGAATTGATTGTTGCTAGAACGGGAGTTCAAAAATTGCTTCGATAGTGATGACCAAATTAAAATATCAAACAAGCAAAAGCCTACTTATAAGCTTGATGCAGGATAAATAGAAAAACACTGCTGTTAACTAATAAGACGTAGAGTATGGTTTGACATATTTATCAATGACTTTTCAATGCGATTTTTTCTCTGTTCTACTTAAAACAATTAGTTTCAAAAAAACCGCTCAAAACACTCCCACAATTTGATACTCTAGCTTAAATACATGAGAATAAGTAAAAGCGCGTGGATATTCAAATTGGGCGGGGAAAAACAGCCCGTAGGGCTTACGGCATAGATGAAATTGCTTTAGTGCCAGGTACAAGAACATTAGACCCAGCATTAGCAAATACGACATGGCGTATCGGTAATATTGAGCGAGAAATTCCGATAATCGCCAGTGCAATGGATGGTGTTGTTGATGTTCGTATGGCTGTATGTTTATCAGAAATAGGAGCATTAGGAGTACTTAATTTAGAGGGAATCCAAACGCGGTATGACAATCCAGAACCAATTTTAGACCGCATCGCTGGGGTAAATAAAGATGAATTTGTACCCTTGATGCAAGAACTTTATGCAGAACCAATCAAGCCGGAATTGATCGGGCAGCGAATTCAAGAAATAAAATCGAGCGGTGGTATTGCCGCAGTTAGCGCGACTCCTGCTGCCGCTAGTAAGTATGGTTCGTTAGTAGCCGAAGCTGGAGCAGATTTGTTTTTTGTGCAAGCTACGGTGGTTTCTACGGCACATCTATCTCCTGAATCCATAACTCCTTTGGATTTAGCTGAGTTTTGCCGGGAAATGCCCATACCCGTAGCTTTAGGCAACTGTGTCAGCTACGAAGTCACTCTTAACTTAATGAAAGCTGGTGCTGCTGCGGTATTAGTCGGAATTGGACCTGGTGCCGCCTGTACTTCCCGTGGAGTCTTGGGAGTAGGTGTTCCTCAAGCAAGTGCGATCGCCGATTGTGCGGCAGCCCGAGATGACTATTACCAGGAAACTGGAAATTACGTACCAGTAATTGCTGATGGCGGTTTAATCACTGGCGGCGATATCTGTAAATGTATTGCTTGCGGTGCAGATGGTGTAATGATTGGTTCTCCGCTCGCAAGATGTGCTGAAGCTCCTGGACGGGGCTATCACTGGGGCATGGCTACCCCATCGGCTGTATTGCCTCGCGGTACTCGTATTAATGTTGGCACCACTGGTACTTTAGAGCAAATACTAACTGGCCCCAGCACAACTTGATGACGGTACTCACAATCTTTTAGGCGCTTTAAAAACAAGCATGGGTACCCTTGGAGCAAAAAATCTAAAAGAGATGCAGCAGGTTGAAGTTGTTATTGCTCCATCACTATTGACAGAAGGCAAAGTATATCAAAAAGCTCAACATTTAGGTATGGGTAAATAAAGGAATTGAGTTCAAAGATATAAGGTATGAGAAATATGCAATAGTTAACGATTGCTTGGGATATGACTATTATTCAAAAAAACCATCAATCGTTAACTATTTTCAATTCAATACAGCTAGATGTCCAACATATTCTTAAAGAATTTTTTCCTTACTTTTAAACTATGACTGGAAAAATCGCATATGTCGCCTACAATAGAAATAGCGGAGACGCATGTTTCCGTTCACTCCTCACACCACACTCCGCCCGGACTATTGTTCGGGCGGTTCCTTATGTCTTGGAATAAATTTTCACTCTACTCTGTAAATGTATATTCCAAATGCCAAGGCAGTGGTTTTTGCTGTGGTAGAATTTCACAAAAATCAAAAACATCTGAATTATAAGGTTTTAAGGCATGTCATCAGCCACACAAGTTACAGACTCCAGTTTTAAGCAGGAAGTACTCGATAGCGAAGTTCCTGTGCTAGTTGACTTTTGGGCACCCTGGTGTGGTCCGTGTCGCATGGTAGCCCCCGTCGTGGACGAAATTTCCTCACAATACGAGGGTCAAATTAAAGTTGTAAAAGTTAACACAGACGAGAATCCTAACGTTGCTTCTCAATACGGTATCCGCAGTATTCCCACATTAATGATTTTTAAAGGTGGGCAAAAAGTTGATATGGTCGTTGGCGCAGTTCCCAAAACTACATTAGCCAATACTTTAGAGAAGTATCTTTAAAAATTGATAAATAGAAGTTTATCAATTAAGTTAACTTAAAAATTCAACAAACTAGGTTTATTATCTATTGAGTATCGGAATGCCTGATGCTCAATAGATAAACCTAGTTTTTCTATTAGTGCTAGCCAAATGTTAATAACGAGTAGCACGTCTGTTTCAACCAGGACTTATACCAATTCTGGATGAGGCTGCGCTAAATCGCCCTCAAAATTACCATTACCTGAAGTCAGAGGCTTGAAGCGGCATTGCGGATACTTTTATATTTTTCTCCTTAAAAGAGAGGCTTGTATCCTTAATTAAACAATTCAAAATTAATTCTATTTGAATTTTGAATTTTGAATTCAAAAAATGATCAGCATATGGTTTGCTCACTTATTAACAAAAGTAAAGGGTTGCATTGGCAACCCTTTCTCAATAGATAAAAATTTCAAATTCTAAGACTGACCAGGTTTTTTCTTTTTCAATTTTTGTTTTCTTCGACGAGTTTGAGTAGCAACTACTGCGCGATCGAGTGGATAACCTACCACCGGAATCACCTGATATTTACGTTCTTCTTCAAACTTTCTAAGCGATCTATAATCAAGCCAGTGAATGCAATCTACAGGACAAGTATCAATCGCTTCTTGAATTACTTCTTCTGAGTCTCCATCTTGACGCATAACGCGGGCACGCCCGTAATCGGATTCTATATAGAAAGTGTTACGAGCAACATGAGAACAGTGTTTGCAGCCAATGCAAGTAATCTCATCGACATACACGCCCTTTTGACGCAGCACACCGCCTAATTCCGGTTCAAAACCAGAACGTAGAGAGTCTTCCCTTAAAAAACCCCCTAATTCCGGTTCAAAACCAGAACGACTATCTCGATCATCGTTTGGCGGCGAAAAATCAGACATTAAGCACTCCAGCGCTGTACTACTAAGCGAATTGAACCATCTTGATTCTGTTTCTGTTCGCTAACTTGAAAGCCAGCTTTCGCAGTCTCTTCAACTACCGTGCGGTAAGCATAACGCTGTGTAACTTGACGTAAGAAGCCTTCTACAGAAAGATTTTGTGCCCAGTACTGTAGATCGGCTACTAATTCGTATTCTTTACCATTCCACTTAAAGCCAATATCGTAGCCATTGTCTTGCTCGATCGCAATCTCAGCAGTATGGCTTATACCTTGATAGCCGCGCAAAGAATGGGAACCACCTTTCCATGCCACACCTAAATCGGTTAGAGCATTTTTCAAAGATTCAATATTACGAATTTGAGTCTTAATCTGGCTAAAATGTGACATAATATCTTGTTAGCAGTGAGATTAAATGATTAAGTTGGTTGAAAATTACCAATTGCTGAATGTTGCTTGAGTATTCGCAACATCATTCTGAGAAAACACCTTGGCGGTGAAATATTCTGAGGTTTGCTCTTTTGTAAGCACAATTCCTAGCTGTGCTTCAATAGCAGCAGTAACTTCAGCGCAAGAAGCACCTATTATTCCAGTGACTTTCTCTTGTACTCTACCGTCTGGATAAATTATAAATTCTAATGTCTCCATGCTTTCTATCAACCATGTTGATTAAAGTTTCTATATGTTGCTATGAAACCGAATATAAAATCCTGCTCCAAATCGCAACATTTTTCCTTAACGAGAAATTTAGTCATTAATTAACTAATTTTCTCTGCTCTGAAATATTTTTATTTAAAAGCGTTACAAAACTTATTATGTTTAGTAGTGTTTACATCAATTATATGTAAGTGTCTCTTAATGAAGCACATAAGTCAAGCTGAAAATTAAGCTCTTTAATACAATTATCTCGCAAGGCATAGAGTTGGGCTATGCCTCAAGGTATAAAAGAAATATATAGAACAGATGGATATAAAACCGATGATTATGATTGATTTATGTATATAAAGGTCGTAAAAAGCTTAATTATCGAATATTTATCTAAAACTTTTAAGATAGTTCTCCAGACCATAAATAAAAAGAGAGTGGTGATGTTTCAAGCTTTGATAAACACCATCACTCTTTTTGAGACAGACTTAAATGATATGGAAACTGTAGTCCGTAAAACAATAGACATTAAAAAATATTAAATAATATTTCTTTGAATAGTTAATCTGTACCTGAAATATAAATAATAATTAATTATGAACTATTTTCATACAACTATAACAAAGGCTTTAGATTGCAATCATGTCTATATTTTCAACCATTTGTGAAAGTAAACTGAGAGATAATTATTAATAGCCTAATTGTTCTTCTTCTTTCCTTTCCTCCTCAAATACTAATTCCGAAGTTTGAATAATAAACGGACTCTCAGAACCTAGTAAACCGCGTTTAATTCGTTCTGAAGTTTCAGGAAAAACTACGAACAAAGGATATATGGTATTAATTCCTTCATTCAAAATATGGCTGTAACGAGGAGGCATAAACCACTCGTAATCTTTATCCAACCAAACTTGAGTTTGTCGCCATCTTCCTAGCAATTCAGAAAAATCCTCATCGGGGCGATGAATAAATACAAGAATTTCAATCCCCGTTTTAATTTTCCATTCTGGATCGCACATCAATATTGCTAAATCGCAGGGTAAGCAAGTTGTCTGCGGTAAATCTTTTTCAGTTTTACGAATACGAATAATTGGTAGAGGAATTGTAACAAGACTTTCATCTGGACGACGCAAGCTCGGAAGCATTTCCAAATAAGGGGACGATGCTGTTTTAAAAGAGCAACAGCACTATAGCGATCGCTATACTCCGCCAAGCTGATTTCGTATTGTGATTTTTGTACAGGCATAAAGTAAGTTAGGAGTTAGGAGTTAGGAGTGTAGAGACGTAGCAGTGCTACGTCTCTACAATTAGGAGTTAGGAGTTAAGAAAGAACAGTGAAGAATTAGGAGTTATTAATTAACTTTTTATTTGATGATTAATCATTGATAACTGTTCACTGTTAACTGTTTAGCCTAATTCTTCAAATACAGCGAACATTGGTAGGTACATTGACAGCAAAATTACGGCAACCATACCACCAATAACTACAATCATTACTGGTTCTAAAACACTAGTCATAGCTTTTACTGCTTGTTCAACTTCATCTTCATAAAAATCGGCAACTTTCATCAACATCCCATCTAATTCTCCCGTTTCTTCTCCAATACTCATCATTTGAATTGCCATAGGAGGAAAGCAATTTTCTTTTTGCAAAGCGAAACTAATCATTCCCCCTTGCTGTACTTCGTTCCTTGCAGAATCAATAGCGTTAGCAATTACCTGGTTTCCTGATGTATCTCGGACAATTTCTAAAGAGGTTAAGATTGGTACTCCGGAACGAGTTAAAGAACCAAAGGTACGGCTAAAACGAGCGATAGCTGATTTTTGAATTAAGTCACCAAATAAAGGTAGTTTTAAAGAAATAGCATCGATATTCAATGTGCCTACAGGAGTCTTATAATACATATCAAAAGCTACTTTTGCTCCGACAACAATACCAATAAGAACAAAAAGTCTCCAGCTTGTAAGAACACCACTTATCCACAGCATAAACTGCGTTAAGGCTGGTAATTCCGTCCCCAAATCTTTGAATATATTGGCGAAAATTGGAATCAGAAAAATAGTCATTGCTAGAAAGATTATTACAGCCAAAGCACCCACAACAGTCGGATAAGACATAGCCGATTTGATTTGGTTTTGCAGTCGAGCCGTATCTTCTAATAATTTTGCTAAACGGTTAAGAACTTCATCCAAAACACCCCCAACTTCACCAGCTTGAATCATACTCACATACAAGCCATCAAAACATTGGGGATGCTTCCGCATTGCATCGGAAAGATTAACACCATTTTGTACTTCACTACTAATATCTAATAGTGCATCTTTTAACTTTGGATTACCACATTGTTCGGAAAGTACTCCCAAACTTCTGACAATTGCAACCCCTGCATTTGTTAAAGCAGCAAATTGACGGGAAAAAATAGCTTTATCTTTAACTTCAACTTTAACAAGCTTATTTTGCAGTTTTGTTAAATCAAGAGCTCCAGCAAGATCGAAACCTTTAAATTCTTTTAAATCCTGGATTACAAAGCCTTGTTGTCTTAACTCAGTGCGAGCATCTGATAAAGAGTTTGCAACAATTTTTTCTTGTTTAGGTTTCCCTTGTGAATCCCGAACGCTAGCAACGAAAGTTGGCATAATTTATATAGTGTAAATTCAAAAAATTAAAATCTTAATTTGTTCGATGAAAAAATACTTAGTAGTTAGTAATTGAAATAAAACTGAGAACTAACTACTAGTAGATTGCTTACAAACTAACGTCTTACAGCAGCTTTACCATTTGTTGGTGCAGCACCAATTAGACGCTGGATTTCATCCGGCTTGGAAGTTTTTGACATTGCGGCTTCAAAGGAAATGGTTCCTGCTTTGACATAATCAGCAAGAACTTTCTCTAAAGTTTGCATTCCTACTTTCGCACCAGTTTGAATTGATGAATAAATCTGAGCCGTTTTTCCTTCACGAATCATGTTGGAAATCGCGGGAGTAATAATCATGATTTCTTGAGCCATTACTCGACCAAATTCATCCGGCTTGGGGTTTTTCTTGGGTACTAAAGTTTGGCTAAATACGGCAACTAAAGAGTTTGATAACTGTACGCGAACCTGAGTTTGTCTGTCAGCGGGGAAAACGTCGATGATTCTATCGACAGTTTGTGCTGCTGAAGAAGTGTGCAAGGTACCAAATACTAAGTGACCAGTTTCTGCTGCGGAGATCGCCAGAGCTATTGTGTCTAAATCTCGCATTTCTCCAATCAAAATAATATCCGGATCTTCACGTAAAGAACCTTTTAAAGCATTTGCAAAACTCTTTGTATCTTCACCCAGTTGACGTTGGTGAACGAGACTTTTAACTGGCTCGTAAACAAATTCAATCGGATCTTCAATTGTGAGAATATGTTCTGATTTTGTCCGGTTGATTAAGTCAATCATTGCCGCCAAAGTCGTTGTTTTACCGGAACCCGTGGGACCAGTTACCAATATCATTCCTTTGGGTTTGTCACACATTTCTCGAACAACATCTGGTAAACCCAATTTATCAAAGTTAGGAATTTTGGAACTTAATGCTCTTAAACAAGCAGCATAAGTACCGCGTTCTTTGTAAACGTTTACCCGGAAACGCGCCAATCCTTTAACACCGTAAGAACAATCCAACTCCCAATTTTGTTCGAGGATTTTACGTTGAGAGTTATTCAACATACTAAAAATTAGTCTCTGACATTGATCTGCGCTTAAAGCTTCTTCTCCAATGGGTGTTAACTTACCGCTGATACGAAAATAAGGAGGTAAACCAGCGGATAAATGCATATCCGAACCTCCCATTTCAATCATTGTTTCCATCAAATCTTCGATCATCATTTCCATTTTTCTGCACCTTTTATTTGTTGACTATTGATAGTTGTTAATTGTTAGTCGTTAATATGAGCGAAACTTATAACTCTTAACTCCTAACTTGTATTAGTTAATCTTGAAAGCGAGATGTCATACAGTAAGGACAATCCAGCCATTCCGGCTGCAATTGAGCTTCACAATTTCGACAAGTTAAACCACTTTTACGCTTAGCTTTTAACTCTGCTTCCAAACCTGTATCGGTAAACGTTACCCGCTCTACTTCTTCGAGGGTGGTAGCTCCTTGACGCACCAAATCTAAACTGTAAGCAAGCAGGGTTTTCATACCTTCTTCTACCGCTGCTTCTTTAATTAATTCTGTTGGTGCTTCTTCGTTGATTAAAGCCTGGATGCGTTCGGTAATTCTCATTACTTCGTAAACACCGGAGCGTCCTTTGTAACCAATACCCCCGCATTTTTCACAAAGATTGTTATTAGCTTTCGCTTCTTGAACCTGCTCGATGCTGAGTGTATTAGCTTTATAGAAAGTTACATCGGCTTCCTGAGATGCCGACAAACCGTAACGCGCGAGTTCTTGCGGAGTAGGTGAGTATTCAATACGACATTCGTCACATACGCGACGCATTAAACGTTGTGCCAAAACTCCGAGTAGGGAACTGGAAATCATAAAAGATTCAATACCCATTTCTCCAAGACGGGCGATCGCACCGGGAGCATCGTTGGTGTGCAGGGTAGTTAATACCAAGTGACCCGTTAATGCTGCTTCAATAGCTGTTTTCGCCGTTTCTTTATCTCGGGTTTCTCCCACGAGCAATACGTCGGGATCTTGTCGCAAAAATGCCCGTAAGGCGGTACCAAAATCTAGTCCTTTTTCCCGAATTACCTGTACCTGAGTAATCCCCGGTAAACTATATTCCACCGGATCTTCTACAGTACTGATATTAATGTCGGGAGAATTTCGTTCGGCAAGGGCAGAATACAGAGACGTTGTTTTACCAGAACCAGTCGGTCCGGTAACAAGAATCAAGCCAAAGGGACGGCTGACCATCTCCTGAACAATTTGCAATGTTTCAGGGTCGGTAATTAATTTATCTAATCCCAATTGAGTGGAGGAGTTATCCAGAATTCGGAGTACTACTTTTTCTCCGTAACGACTTGGTAATGTATTTACCCGGAAATCCACTTTGCGTCCTTCAAACATCCGCCGAATGCGTCCATCTTGGGGAAGACGACGTTCGGCGATATCCAAGTTGGCAACAATTTTGAAACGGGCTGTAATTGCTGGAATGATTTTTTTCGGTAAAGCATCAAAAGCCTCGCGCAATACACCATCCTTACGAAAGCGTATTCGTAAATTTTCCTCTTGAGGTTCGATATGAATATCCGAAACTGCTTCGTGTAACGCTTTGGCGAGAATTCTATTTACCAAGTTGATAATTGGCGCACCTTCAGCACCTTTCATCGCCGAACCTAAGTCAGCTTCTGCTTCTTCAGGAGCATCTTCGAGATCGAGATTATCAAGGTTTTCTAAATCTTGATTGATATCGGTAAATTGTTCTTTTTCTATATGCTTCTGTTTGACAGCCATTTCATCCAAAAATTGGTTGATTAGCTGCTGATAATCCTCGCTGGCGATTACCATTCTTTGCAAACTGAAGCCTTGCGGACGTAAAATCCGGTTCAAGTCGTCGGAAGCCTCCAGATTATCTGGATCTACCATCGCTATCAAAACATAGGGTGGATTTTCATCTTCATGTTTTGATAACGGGATTAAGCGATGGCGACGACAAACATCCACTGGGATCAGAGACTCGATTAAGCCCCCCACCGAAGTTGCACCTACGTCGCTAACTTCAGGATCTAAGGATTCTACTCCATAAAGAATTTTTAGTTCAAAGAGCTGTTGCTTTTTATATTCGCGAAGTAGCTCTGGTGATAGCTGCCGCCCTGCAATCGATTCGATGACCTCGATTAAAGGTCTACCCGATTTGCGACTTTCTATAAGCGCTTGCTTCATCTGCCCGTTATCCACGAAGCCAGATTGAACAAGTTTGTTACCGAAAGGCGAAAATTCCGATTTAACGCTCAGAGCGGTACTACGTCTTTGTTGTGACGAGTAAGTCATATATTGAGATGATGGATGCTCCACCCACAGGTACTATTTGAGTATTCCCAAGCTGGGGTGCAGAATTTTCATCTCAACCAAGAAATCTTAGTTAAAATTTTTTTTAACCGGATTAATTGCTGTCTAATTCCTGTATTTGGCTGTGTTTCAAGAAGGAACGTTGGCTTAGATAATGGGATTAGGGCTAAAAATAATCTTGATATTGCTTGGGAATAAATCCTCGAAAAATCAGCATGAGCTAATCTCTACTTCTTTAAGGAAAGAAATTTCTACAACCAAACTTACAAATAAAAGTCATCTTGAGGCTCATTTTTGTCATAATCATGACGGTAATACCACTTCGGTAGAACATTTCGGTTGGTCTTTATACACCGACGCTTCCCCTTGCAGTAATTAAATTTCTCAGCTGTTGTTTTATGAGGTAGTGAAAACTACCCTGTAAAGTATTCCTAATTGATTGGAAAATAATGGCTGGATGTTAACAATCAGAAGAAAACAACACAGCAGTGCCCCAACGGCTAACAAACAGAGGTAAATCAAGTAATGAACAGCGACTCTCCACAAACAAATTCCAACGGCGATGTAAACGAGCAAATCACAATTGAGGCGAACGTAGCAGACTCAGCTACGGTTAATGCAGAAGATGGAACAAGTGCAACCCAAACCACTACTCAAAGTAATGCTGGTGTTTCAGATACTGCTGAAATCAAGTCTTTAAAAGCGCAGTTGGATGAGCGCAGCAGTCAGTATATGCGGATTGCGGCAGATTTTGAGAATTTCCGCAAACGCACGCTTAAAGAAAAAGATGATTTGGAACTACAGGTGAAGCGCAACACGATTACAGAATTATTACCAATAATTGATAATTTTGAACGAGCGCGAGCGCAAATTAAACCTCAAAATGATGGGGAAATGGCGATTCACAAAAGTTATCAAGGCGTTTACAAACAGCTAGTAGACTGTCTCAAACGCTTGGGTGTTTCGCCAATGCGTCCCGAAGGTCAAGAGTTCGACCCTAACGAACATGAAGCAGTTATGCGCGAACCTACGGATGAATATCCAGAAGGAACAGTGTTAGAAGAGTTAGTACGCGGATACTTTCTTGGCGATCGCGTGCTACGTCATGCAATGGTGAAGGTGGCTGCTCAGAATGAAGGTACTTCTTCTGGGGAGGACTCGCAGTCTGGGGAAGCAAGTACTTTAGATCTGTAACCACTGACAGCTAACCAAAACTGATGAACGATTAATTCTAATCGGGCGAGCATCGCATCCCAATTTATCAACGATTACCACTACCGCGCTTTTTATTATCAACGATTAGGGATGAACAGTTTTCTATAAACTACGTTGTTTTATTAAGGAAAACTGTTCCCCATAAATCGTTGTTTAAATTACAGCCTTATAGAAATAATCAGTAAAAATACCGATAGTTATGGGAAAAGTTATTGGGATCGACTTGGGCACTACCAATAGTTGTGTCGCAGTTTTGGAAGGTGGGAAACCCCTTGTAATAGCTAATTCAGAAGGCGGACGTACTACTCCGTCTATTGTTGGATTTGGCAAAGGCGGCGAGCGCTTAGTCGGTCCTCTGGCAAAGCGGCAAGCAGTAACTAATGCGGAAAACACTATATACAGTATTAAGCGATTTATTGGTCGTCGTTGGGATGATACTCAAGAGGAACGCGCTCGCGTACCATATAGCTGTGACAAAGGTAGAGACGATACTGTTGATGTCCAAATTCGCGGACGCAATTACACGCCTCAAGAAATCTCCGCAATGATTTTACAGAAGTTAAAGCAGGATGCGGAAAGTTTCTTAGGTGAAGATGTAACTGAAGCAGTAATCACAGTTCCGGCGTATTTTACTGATGCTCAAAGACAAGCGACTAAAGACGCGGGAACAATTGCTGGATTAGAAGTACTGCGAATTATCAACGAGCCAACCGCTGCGGCTTTAGCATTTGGTTTGGATAAACAAGATGAAGAACAGTTGATTCTTGTATTTGACTTGGGAGGTGGAACTTTTGATGTTTCTATCTTGCAACTCGGAGATGGAGTGTTTGAAGTAAAAGCAACTTGTGGCAACAATCATCTTGGTGGAGACGATTTTGATAACTGTATCGTCCAGTGGATGATGGAGGTTTTTTACCACCAAGAAAAAATCGATCTTTCCGAAGATAAGATGGCGCTGCAACGGTTGCGGGAAGCTGCCGAGAAGGCAAAGATTGAGCTTTCCACGATGCCGACTACCTCAATCAACTTGCCGTTTATTACCGCTAATGAAACTGGGCCAAAACATTTGGAAATGGAACTTAGCCGTTCCAAATTTGAAGAAGTTAGCAGCGATTTGATTCAAGCTATTGTTGAACCAATGGTTCAGTCGCTCAAAGATGCAGACCTAAAGCCAGATATGATGGACAAAATTATTCTGGTGGGTGGCTCCACTCGCATCCCGGCAGTGCAGAATGCTTTAATGAACTTTTTTGGTGGGAAAGCCCCGGATCGTTCCATTAACCCCGACGAAGCTGTAGCTCTTGGTGCTGCAATTCAAGCTGGAGTATTGGGTGGCGAAGTTGATAATTTACTGCTTTTGGATGTCACTCCTTTATCCTTGGGACTCGAAACTCTAGGGGAAGTATTTACCAAAATCATGGAGCGTAATACTACAATTCCTACTAGTAAATCCCAGGTATTTTCCACAGCAGTTGACGGACAAAACTCGGTAGAAATTCACGTTCTTCAAGGTGAAAGAGCGATGGCGCGGGATAACAAAAGTTTGGGTAAATTCCTGTTGAATGGAATACCTCCGGCTCCCCGTGGCGTACCGCAGATTGAAGTCTCTTTTGAAATCGATGTTAACGGTATTCTCAAAGTAGGCGCTCAAGATAAAGGTACTGGTAGAGAACAAAGCATTCGGATTACCAATACAGGCGGTTTGAGTCAGAATGAAGTAGAAAAAATGCGTCAGGAAGCCGAAACCTTTGCCGAGCAAGACAGAAGACGCTTAGAGTTAATCGAATTAACAAACCAAGCTAACACTCTCTTACACAGTTACGAATCGGCTAAGGTAGATAATGCTGACTTAATCGACGAGCAGCTTAAAGCTTCTATTGATGAAAAATTAGCGCTATTGCAAGCTGCAATGGCTAACCAACAAATACCCGTCGCAGAATTCAAACAATGTTTGGACGAGTTTCAGCAAACAGTATTCGCCATTGGTGCGGAGGCATACAGTCGCGTTAACACTGGAAGCTACGAAGAGACAGTTGAACCTGAAGCATCCGATAATTCCGATAGTCCTTCGATTCCAGAAGCAGAAGATAGCGAAGCATCAAAAGAAGCTTTTGCACCACAATTTAATTTTGATTTTGAAGAAGACGGTACAGTCCAAGCTGATTACGAAGCTATAGATTAATTGCAAATTTATATATAGTGCAGCACAGTTGGAACTTTTACACGAAAACCTTTCCTACCTTAGTGGGGAAGGTTTCTGCTTGTATAATCATTATCTGTAGAATAAATTAGATCGCAGCTACTAAGCTGATGTGCAGCTAAATTGGATAATGCAAAAATCTGAAAAGATGGTAGTGCGAGCATCTTGCTCGCTAGTACTATACAAATTAAATGCGTAGCAGCTTAGCCCTAATCAACCTTAAATAATTTGTTTAGATATTAAGCCAGCAAATTGCAGCATTTGTGCATGGTATTACAATGGTTTGGATGACATAAAATATCCTATGGCGGGTTTTCCACACTAATAGGTGCGGCTAGCCCTTCTGTAATGAGTCTGCTTATTGCACATCTACGTAGCACAATTGTAAGAGAGTCGGCGATAAGCCGACGAAGACGAATCTTGTCCTTACTCAAGTTACACCCGCGCTTTAATATTTGCTGGTGAGACAACTCAGCAGTAAATCAGTTGATGGAGTCGGCTTCCGTGCCATCAAACTCATTAACCCGTGCAATGCCCCATCGAGGCACGTCCGAAGGAGATACCTAAAGGATGATTTTTATGAAGAGTAAAGTGTAAAATCAATTATTAATAATAAAACTTAACTTTTTGCCTTCTGCCTTCCGCATAACTGCATATTAGTTTCCCACATTTTAACTTTTACCTTTGTTTTATGGCTAGCGACTATTATGAAATTCTGGGTGTCTCTCGCGACACCGACAAAGAAGAAATGAAAAGTGCTTACCGCCGCTTAGCCCGGAAGTATCACCCAGACGTGAACAAAGAGCCGGGAGCCGAGGAGCGGTTTAAGGAAATCAACCGCGCTTATGAAGTGCTTTCGGAGCCTGAAACTCGCGCTCGTTACGACCGCTTTGGAGAACAAGGAGTTTCGGGTGCTGGCGCTGCTGGCTTCCAAGATTTCGGCGATATGGGCGGTTTTGCTGATATCTTTGAAAGCATTTTCAGTGGCTTTGCTGGAGGTGCAGGTCAGTCTCAAAGGCGGCGCAGCGGACCAGTTCGAGGTGACGATCTCCGCTTAGACTTAAAACTCGATTTTCGGGAAGCGGTATTTGGTGGTGAAAAAGAAATTCGTATCTCCCACCTGGAAACTTGCGAAGTTTGTAATGGTTCTGGTGCTAAACCAGGGACTCGTCCTCGGGTTTGTTCTACCTGTAGTGGTTCCGGTCAGGTTCGCCGCGTCACTAGAACGCCTTTTGGTAGCTTTACCCAAGTATCCACTTGTCCTACCTGTAACGGACAAGGAATGGTCGTTGAAGATAAATGCGACGCTTGTGAAGGTAAAGGTGCAAATCAGGTAACTAAGAAACTTAAAATTACCATTCCTGCGGGGGTTGACAACGGCACGCGCTTACGAATATCCAATGAAGGAGATGCCGGAATGCGGGGTGGTGCGCCCGGAGATTTATACGTTTACTTATTCGTAAATGAAGATGAAGAGTTCCAGCGCGATGGAATTAACGTACTTTCTGAAATAAAAGTTAGCTATCTTCAGGCAATTTTAGGATGCCGATTGGAAGTAGAAACTGTAGATGGTCCGGTAGAAATGATTATTCCGCCCGGAAACTCAGCCTAATACAGTAATGAAGTTGGAAAATCGCGGCGTTCCGCGTTTGGGAAATCCTGTAAGTAGGGGCGATCATATGATTACGATATTGATTGATATTCCGAACAAGGTCACACCTGACGAAAGAGAATTACTCGAAAAGCTAGCTAAAATTAAGGGAGAACGCACTGGTAAAGGCGGCTTAGAAGGTTTTTTGGGAAAATTATTTAATTAAAATAATGAGTGTATCTTCACTTTTATCTCCCGATGCTCAACTTGACTTACGGGGAACTCCTTGTCCGATTAATTTTGTGCGAACAAAACTTCGTTTGCAGCAAATGCAGCCAGGAGAATTATTAGAAGTCTGGTTAGATCCGGGAGAGCCAATTGAGCAAGTTCCCGATAGCTTGACAATGGCAGGTTATCAAGTTGAACAAATTAACGACTGTTCCGGCTATTTTTCCTTATTGATACGGTGTCCAGTTACTGACTCATGAGTGATGAAGCATCAATAAAATCGGGACAGTTATTAGGTACGGTTCTTGCCGTGCAGGCTAACTTTTACAGAGTTCAATTGGATGGAGAAGGGGAGAAGGGGAGAAGAGGAGAAGAGGATGGGGAGATAAATGCATTTTCTGCCTCGGCTTCTTCTCCCAATCCACCACTCCTTTTATGCACGCGCAGAACACGCTTAAAGAAAATTGGTCAACAAGTAATAGTTGGCGATCGCGTTGTGGTAGAAGAACCCGATTGGGCTGATGGTAGGGGTGCCATTGCCGATGTCTTACCCCGCAATTCTCAACTCGATCGTCCGGCGATCGCCAATGTAAACCAAATATTGTTAGTGTTTGCTGTTACAGATCCTCCCTTGGAACCTTATCAACTGAGTCGCTTTTTGGTGAAAGGTGAATCCACGGGGTTGGATGTAGTGTTATGTTTGAATAAAAGCGATTTGATAACTTCTCAAGAACAGTCAGAAATAAAAGAACGTCTTAATAGTTGGGGCTATCAACCTACGTTTATCAGTGTTTACAAAGGTATAAATATGAACGCTGTAGACGAGATTCTTGGAAGCAAAATCACTGTTCTTGCTGGAGCTTCCGGTGTGGGAAAATCCAGTTTAATTAACACTTTGATTCCCAGTGCCAACTTAAGAGTAGCCGAGGTTTCCGGTAAGCTAGCTCGCGGAAGACATACCACTCGTCACGTAGAATTATTTGAAATTCCTGGAGGAGGTTTACTAGCAGATACTCCAGGTTTCAATCAACCAGACTTAGATTGCACCCCAGAAGAACTAGTTAGTTACTTTCCAGAAGCTAGAGAAAAGTTAGAAAGTGGTAGCTGTCGATTTAATAACTGTTTGCATAAAGACGAACCCGATTGCGTAGTGCGGGGAGATTGGGAACGTTACGAAGATTATTTAGAATTTTTAGAAGAAGCAATAGAACGTCAAACCTGGCTTAGACAGCAAGCAGATCCAGAATCTAATCTTAAATTAAAAAGTAAAGGTAAAGGGCGGCAAGAATATGAGCCGAGATTAGAAAGCAAAAAATATCGCCGCGTTTCTCGAAAAAAACAACAGCAAAAATTGCAGGAATTGTACAAAGAAAGCGAAGAATAAATAATTGGGCATGGGGGATTGGGCATAGGGGATAAGGGATAAGGGAGATAAAAAATTATTAATTCCTAACTCCGAACTCTTAACTCCTAATTCCTAACTCTTGCCCATGCCCTATGCCCCATGCCTATACTCCATAAATAAATAATTAGCAACGATAGTCTACTCATTCCCATAAAGTCTTAAAATATTGTTAACTTCTGACTAACTAGAAATTTTCCTTGGGTGAGTAAAAACTCTCGCAGGCTTGGTTTATTTAGTCACACATTTTTAAAGTGTGCGATAGATTCTTGCTTGCTTTCCGAACGAATTCTTCTGCTTAGTCACAATATATAGATATAATCTCGGAATTGATACTATGGCTATTGGCTACGTTGCGCTCGTACTTCACGCACATCTGCCCTTCGTTCGTCACCCAGAAAGTGACTATGTGCTGGAGGAAGAATGGCTTTATGAAGCAATTACGGAAACTTACATTCCTTTACTACGTGTTTTTGAAGGTTTGAAGCAAGATGGTGTTGATTTTAAAATCACCATGAGCATGACACCACCTTTGGTTTCAATGCTGCGAGATCCGCTATTGCAAGAACGTTATAACGAACACCTGGCTAAACTACAGGAACTCATAGAATTAGAAATTGAACATAATGCTAAAAATGGTCATCTTAAATATTTAGCCGAGCATTACCAGAGCGAATTTGCCGCTACTAGAGAAATTTGGGAACGATATAAAGGCGATTTAGTAACTGCTTTCAAGGAATTCCAAGATTCTAACAATATTGATATCATCACCTGTGGTGCGACTCACGGTTACTTGCCGTTAATGAAGATGTATCCCCAAGCGGTTTGGGCACAGATTCAAGTAGCAGCAGAGCATTATGAAGAAAATTTTGGTCGTCCCCCTAGAGGTATTTGGCTGCCGGAATGCGCTTATTATGAAGGTTTAGAGCGCATGGTGGCGGATGCTGGATTGCGTTATTTTCTTACCGATGGACATGGTATTTTGTATGCTCGTCCTCGTCCCCGTTTTGGTACTTATGCACCTATTTTTACCGAAAGTGGCGTTGCAGCTTTTGGACGGGACCATGAATCTTCTCAACAAGTATGGTCTTCCGAAGTGGGTTATCCCGGTGCTGCGGAATATCGAGAATTTTATAAAGATTTGGGTTGGGAGGCTGAATACGAATATATTAAGCCTTTCATTATGCCTAACGGTCAGCGAAAGAATACGGGCATCAAATATCACAAAATTACTGGTCGTGGTTTAGGACTTGGAGATAAGCAACTTTACGATCCTTATTGGGCGCGAGAAAAAACCGCAGAACACGCTTCTAACTTCGCATTTAACCGCGAACGTCAAGTTGAACATCTCCACAATATGATGCATCGTCCTCCAATTGTGGTTTCTCCCTACGATGCAGAATTGTTCGGACATTGGTGGTATGAAGGTCCTTGGTTTATTGATTATCTCTTCCGTAAGTCTTGGTTTGACCAAAATACCTATGACATGATTCACTTGTCAGATTATTTGAAAACTAATCCGGTTCAACAAGTTTGTCGTCCTTCTCAATCAAGTTGGGGATATAAGGGATTTCATGAGTATTGGTTAAACGAAACTAACACGTGGATTTACCCACATTTACATAAAGCTGCCGAGCGGATGATTGAATTATCAAGTCGGGAAGCAGAAGATGAGTTGGAGTGGAAAGCTCTCAATCAAGCTGCAAGAGAGTTACTTTTAGCACAGAGTTCCGACTGGGCATTTATTATGCGAACCGGAACAATGGTTCCTTACGCTGTAAGAAGAACCCGTTCTCACTTGATGCGATTTAATAAGCTTTACGAAGATATTAATATTGGAAAAATTGATAGCGGATGGTTGGAGAAAGTTGAATACATAGATAATATTTTTCCAAGTATCAATTATCGAGCATATCGAACTTTGTAATCAAAAGGCGCAAAATTTTCTAGGGTGGGCATTGTCCACCTTATTTTATTTATATTATTAAGGAGTAGAATTTATTTTACCAACGGAGAAGCAAGGTTTAGCTTGCATACGGGTTTGTCAAATGTTGTCAAATTGATATAAAGACATTCAGCTATTCCAATTTGATCGTAAAACACAAGAAGTTTACATAAGCTGTTACGCACTTAATTTGTATAGTACTAGCGGGCAAGATGCCCGCACTACAATAATTCCAAATTTTTTTAAATACAACTTAGCTGCACATCAGCTTATTAGCTGGAGAGAATCTTCAAATAATTGTTTACCCAAATGGCGAATGGGAGTTTATTAATGATGCAGAATTATGAAAAAATGACTTTTACAGAATTAAGAGCTTACGTGGTTAAAAATCGCGATGATATTGAAGCACTGCGTTTTTTGATGAGCAAACGCGATCCTAATTCAACTAAATATCCTGCACCAATAACTGAAGCTCAGATGCAAGAACAGAGGTCGCCTATTCGACGCAAGGTTAATGAAGATTCTTGAAATTCGGGCATTGCTTGAAGAAAAAAACTATACCAAGAAAGCCCTCAACATTGTTACACTGAGGGCTTTCTTTATAGAAATTTATGCTGTCACAGAAGCACTTCATTATTCTGCTATTTACCGATTCGCTTACCAGCATAAGTATCAACAACAACATAAGCAGGTACGCGCTCCATGTAATCAGTTTCCTTACCAGTAAAGGATTTAGCTAAAAAATCAAAAGACTCAGAACCCCAATTACGTTCATGGATGGGCTTGCTTTGTTCTCCTCGGAAATATGCTTGACTACCTATTAATGCAGCGGCTACCCAAGCTACAGCAAATAGTGAAATTAATATAGTCATCATGTTACTTGTTGCCTCAAATTAAATTTTTGTTTCTTTATGTAAACAAAAGTAACAAAAAACCATAAGCCAGCTAAAGGTGTGTTAACCGATTTGTAAGGTAGGGTATTCCACCTTGCGTTATTGCGTATGAACTGAAATTGAAGATAAATTTATTGTTCCACGTGCCGCGATTTATCGCTCGCATTTAAGGCTAAAGCCCCGATTGCGAACTTGATATAAGTTAATATTTCGATAGAGCAGAGAAATCTGCGTACTCTAACGAAGATAATCAAAAAGAATTAATCTCCACCTAATTCCACAAGTTTACCTATATTAAAATCTATCCTTGTCCAACCTTTTAATTTGGATAAGTTTTTCAGCAATAGCAAAGAAATTTGCCAATGATGCACCATTAAGAATGGTAGAGAATCGTTGAATGTGTAAATAGCGTCTGTACCTCGGAACATATTCTTAATCCAATTGCCTAATTGAGAAAAAGAACGAATTTCATTTAGTCGCCAAAATTCATGGTAAGTCCAATAAGTTGGTTTGCTATTGGGTAAAGCTTGTAAAGGTTCTGCGATAGCTTCTTTACTCAAGTAAGCATCGGCTGCTTGTTGCAATTGATCGTGAAATATAGTAATTGCAGAATGAGTGCGAGGATTACATTCAATGGCATAGATATTTCCGTCTTCGGCTTCGATAAAATCAAAAGAAAGTTGCCCGGTAACTCCTAATTCTTTAACAAAGTGCGTTACCCATTCACGAATTTTTGAATGCTCTACGTTTTCGTAGTTGACTTGAAAAGCTGAAGATTCGCAACAACAATGCAGTCTTACCACACCGTCTCGAATGGTACTATGAGTACAGTATTCTTTGCCAGGAATAAATTCTTGCATTATCCAAGGCTTTTGAGAACTAATTGGTAAGCTTCGTATAAAAGCTTCTGTTTCTTCTGGAGTGTCGCAAGGAAGCTTTGTTAAATCCAAACGTCTTACTGAATCGTAAGGAATGCTTTTAATAATGTATTTGCGAGTCTCTTGAGAAAAATCAAAATTTAAAACTTGTTCGGGATTAGTTATTTTAAAAGACTTAGGAACCGATAAACCAAAACTTTGGGCTTTTTCGCTAAATGCAAATTTATCATCGAGCATTTCGCAGGTAGCAGCATCTATATGAAATACTTCGCAGTGTTCTGATAAAGTTTGTTTTGCTAAAGCATCATAGTAGCTAGCAATTGGGCTTGTTACCGGAATATATATATCAATGTTTTCTTTATTAACAATATCTATTAAAGCTTGAGTATAAACTTGTGAATCTTTTTGCGGAACGGGAGTTGTATAAAATTTATCTACAGCCTGAGAAAATCGATGTCCCGACAGCCAATATTTATGGGTTTCACTTAGCACTACCCGATGTCCTGCGGCATGAAAAAAACGCGCAAGCTGTAGTGCTTTGGTCATTTTTCCACCGCTAATAAGAATATTCTTCTTTTCGGTAGCTGTTGTTGTTGTCTGTTTTTTTTGAAACGGGAAAGTCAGTATATTTAAGAGTAACGATATAAGAACTATGGTGGCGTTAATTGGTAAGGCTAGCAAAAGTAAAGTTAAAGTTGCTAGATTTTGAAATAACGCGACAAAACGCATACCTATCGAAATAGGCGGTGTTGCTGGTGGAGATGAAGAAACAGAAATAGATGATTGTGCCATTTTTGAGTAAGAGTAGAGAAAATGTTACCTGTGTTTTTAAAGGTAATTTATAACTTTTACCCTCCTCAAGAAAAGAAGGCAAAAGTTATAAGTTTGACAGAGCTTGTTATTTTACTCGCCGGATGATGGTTAAACCGTCTCGTACCGGAAGTAGCACTTGTTCGACACGTTTATCTTCAGCTACGGTGCGGTTAAATTCGGCGATCGCCTTTCCGTTGGCAGTACGTTCTGCTATCTGTAGATAAGGCTGTCCTTGAAGCAATGTATTATCAACGCAGATAAACCCGGATGGGGCTAATAAGTTTTTCTCTAAGAGGGTGTTGAAATAATCTACGTACCCTGCTTTGTCTGCATCAATAAACACGAATTCAAATGACTCCCCCGATGCTGCGAGTTTATCCAAAGTTTCGCCTGCTGGGCCTATTTCAACTTGGATTTTTTCGCCGTGAGGAGATTCCCGAAAAGCAGCTTTACCGAACTCTGCTGTATAAGGGTCAACTTCACAAGCAATCAGTTTCCCGTCTGCGGGTAATGCTTCTGCCATTGCTAGAGCAGAATAGCCCGTAAACATACCGATTTCCAGTACTTGCTTGGCTTGGATCATATGGATAAACATTTTCAATGTTTGTCCTTCTATATGACCGGAAAGCATTTCCTGTTCTAAAGCGACAACGGTTTCCCCTCGATTAAAACGATTGTTCCACTGCTCTCGCGCTGTTTTATCGGCAAGGGCTGTTAAAGCTGCCGATTCAGAGGTGGTGCATTCTTCTAAATAAGGATCTAAACCCGATGCTAAACCGGAAGCTTTTAGCAGCTTTTCTTTAACTTGTGCTGGCAACGTTTCTTTATCCAATGCTTGCACAACGGCTTCTAATTCCTGCGCCAATATCCCTAAAGGCGTAACAGGTCTGCTGGCTACTGGCTTCTGTACAACACCCGTCATTAGCTTTCACTCCCTACAAGTTCAGCTTCTGATTCAGAATAAACTGGGTACATATCAACCCCTTCACCACCGCGAGGGAATTTCTGACAAATTTCTTTGTGTTCTGCTAAAGCTTCAGCTAATTCTTCGCGGGTTAAATCGTTAGCAAAGAAGCATTCGCCAATTGGTTTGGGCATTGCGGCTCTTTGCTTACCGTCTCTTGTTAAAGAAATAGATTCAGTTGCATCCCACAAAAGGTCTGCTTCTAGTAAAGGATGATCGAGAGAAAGTCCAATTCGGCTCATTGTGCCTAAAATACGATCTCTATCTTCGGAGCTAATATAACCTCTCTTCGCTGCAATAGTCGCAGATAAAGCCATATCGATATTGACTGCATGACCGTGGAAAATAGGTACGCGGGGTGCTAATTCTAAAGTAGGACTCCAACTATGACCATAGGCTATAACTCGATCTAGGTCTAATTCGTGTAAGTTGGGTACTTCATATTCCAACATTTTCTTGATGGCTTTGTAAGTCAACTTATGAGCGACTTCTTTGATTTCCTCTGTAGCATCAATGTTACCGAAGTGAGTGCGAAGTAATTCTTCACCGTATTCTTCGAGCAATTCAAATACTTCTTTGTGCCCAACTACGGCAATTTTGACTAATTCGGCCATACCGTTGCGTACTTGATCGGTTGGTAAGGTGCCTAAGAAGGAGAAATCAAGGAATACTTTAGAGGAAGCATGGTAAGCACCAAGACGATTTTTCAGCTTCTTATGGTTGACTGCTACCTTGATAGCAACGCTAGCGTCAATCAAACCAATCAAAGTAGTAGGGATGCGAATATAATTACTGCTACGACGATAAGTAGAACAGGCAAAACCTGCAACATCTGTTACCAATCCACCACCGATTACCAAAACAGGCTCTTTACGAACCAGCTTAAAATCAGCGAATGCATCTATAATCTTCTCGAAACTTTGAATTGTTTTATTAGGCTCGGTGATAGTTACCGGAAAAGCTGTTACGTCAATGTTGTAATGCTCGAAGTACTGCTGCATTTTCTTGCTGAAATGCTTGTAGACATTAGAATCTACAACAGCCAAGCATCGCCCAAATTTCTCATAGCACTCTGCTAATTCTGGATTATTGATGTCAAATATCCCATCAACATAGACGAGGCTATACTCAATTTTTTCATAAGCTTCTATATGAAAAGCAGATTCAGTAGCTTCTAACTTTGACTGAACAATACTCATAGCTGTTGAAATCCCCGTTAATGAAATTTTTACTTGTAAATGTGCGTTAGATAATCTACCTTGAGCGGTAGATTATGCAGAGTCTCTCTGCATTTAGTAAGATTTTGCCGCAATCTGTTACAGTCGCTAACTTTCGGGTACTGTTTGATTGAGAAATTTCTTTTTAAAACAAGCTTCTCAAAGCAGTCACGAGTCTCGAAAGCAGAGGGAGAAAAAGAGGCAAACGTAATGTACCAACCTTTCTGCTAATGGTAAAGATAAGTGTTTCGTTTCCAAAGCTATCGCCTACCCGAAGCCGGCATTCTTGGTGTTGAAAGCTCACGTTGGAGAATGAAACAGTGCATAAACTTATTTAACCCAACCAAAAACAGCCTTAAATCTGGACGAATTTTTAAGACTTTCGATTGAAAAGCAGGATAATTACATACAGTTCCTCTAGGTTTAACCCTGTTTAACAAACTATAATTACGGGAAAAAAGGCTTGTGTGACTTTAATTCTGGATTATGAGCCAGCAGTCAAGCAGTTCGGTTAACCGCTTAAATTGACAAAGAAATAGACCACTTTATTACAGTACCATTCGTTGCACCTTATTTAACAACCAATATAAAGACAAATTTTCTTTTACCTTCTTCAATCAAGGTAATTTCTATCTCTTAGATGAGAAATTTTAGCTATCTCAAGTCAAGAGCGATTGCTTCCACGTACTTGAATACCATAATTTGAGATCCGGCATAAAGAGAGTTGGTTAAGTGCCGTACTGTCGGCGACAGTCGCTTAGCGCAACAATTAGCCATTCTAGAGTTGCCAAATACATTTAAATTGTTAATACTGAATTCGGCCAGTATTGAAATGGAATTCTGTCTATTGTGAATCAAGTACCTTTACTCAAACAGGACAGCAGTTAAAGATTCTAGCTTTATCATTTACGTCCCGTAAGGAACGCAAATTTTACCTATGCCAATTTATGAAAGTTCTCCGAACTTGTCTTCTGCTTCTACTTCGCAGAAATTCTACCGTAGCAAAAAGCTCCTCTCGGTAGTCTCCAGGCTTATGCTTAAGATTGCAGCCTAGATTTACATTCAAGGAAGGGTCTGATGGCTTGTTGATTATCGCAGACTTGGACATTCCTTTTGAATCCTGAAGCTGAACATTAACTGAGCTTATCTCGGATGCTTTAATTAACCCGCCTTCCACAGTTGGGTACTTCCACTCACGTTTGATTGGATAATACTAGTTAGTGTTTAAACAAACAATAATCCACAAACTGCTGCTAGACAAATTAATCGCTACTACAGACAGAGTAAAACACGATAATAGCGGTTCTTCAGATTGAAGCCGTATCGCTCAGTTCTATACGGTTTGCAAAACCGAATTTTCGATATTTTAGATCGTTCCGCAATCTATAGGAACAATACAAGATGCTAAAACTTACCCCGGAGATAGAAAGATTTGTCAAGATAGGTTGAATGTTTTACTTGTGTTGGTAATTTTTACTGTATCAAAAATTTGATAAAAAGTTTAATTTTTTTATTTAAAATAAAAATTTTTTTTTGCGGTCGAAGTAGAATCGACTTGCATTGGATTATTTCAACTGTCCCAGGGATTGATTATATCAGACTATAGACTGATATTAAATGCGATTTGAATATTAAAATAATTCAGATTTTATTTAGATTTAGCCGCAGTGAATCTTGCTTGAGATTTATAGTTAAGTTATTTTCAGGGACATTAGTCCGGCAGTTTAAATGTAAAACAAACAACTGAGTATTATATTTATATACTGAATAGTTGTGGAACTAAAACGATTATTTTTGATAAATAAGAGTAATATTGGAGTTTTTTTAGCTAAAAATTCATAGTTTTAGATTAATTAAAAATGACGTTGTATTATTTATTACATTTAATCTAAAAGCAAAGCGAACAGGAAACAGCAGATAGGAAAAATAAATATTTACTAAAAACCTAAAAAAAAGACAGGTAAGGTACCTGTCTTTAGATTAATAATTCAGCTTGATGGCAATAAGCGTTACTCTAAGGAGTCGTGCCACGCTGTTGCTTGCGTCGCCTGTTAGCAGAGCGTGTCCGATAGGACGTAAGGCGGCGATACACCGCGAAGTGCAGCTCAGCTTAATGCATAAAGGCATAACGCGATTAAAAGTTCATTTCAGCAGCTTGAACTTTCTCAACTTGCTTCTTCTTGAGGACAAGCATGATTTGAGCCATCATTGTCAGGGCTACAAATGCCATCAGTCCTCTGACTCTGCCTGCGCTTTGCAGTACTATTTCTGTGTCATGCTGACCAAAACCGCCTACATTAGGGTTATTGGTTAAAGCTTCACCTGCTGCAACTTCTTGTCCTTCAGAAACAATTAATTGGGGTCCTGCGGGAATCGAAGTAGTGATGGTTTCCCCTTCTGGAGTTTGAACGTTCACAGCATACTTTGTACCACCAAAATCGTCTTCTTCTTTGGCAATTTTGGTAATCGTGCCAGTAGATTTAGTTACGAAAAGGTTATTATTGCTATTTTCGCCGGTAGGATAAACTTGTCCGCGTCCTCGGTTTCCACCAACGTAAACGCCGTATTTGCCGAAGTGGACATTTTTGTCAGTCGCGGGGTTCGGAGAAAGAATTGGGAAAACGATTTCTTGGTACTGTTCTCCTGGAAGCGGACCGACTAAATAGATATTATCTTTCTCTTCGCTGTAAGGTTGGAAGTAAACATCGCCGACTTCCTCTTTCAACTCTTCGGATATGCGTTCGGGAGGAGCCAGTTTAAACCCTTCGGGCAACATTAATACGGCACCAACATTTAAACCAACCTTGGAACCGTCAGCGCCTACTTGCTGGACGCTTGTATCGTAAGGAATTTTAACTACCGCTTTAAATACGGTATCCGGCAATACTGCTTGAGGTACTTCTACATCAGTATTTTTTGCAGCTAAGTGGCAGTTAGCGCAAACAATCCGTCCTGTAGGTTCTCTTGGTGTCTCCGGATATGCAGCTTGTGCCCAGAAAGGATAAGCAGCAGCAGTTTGGGGAACTGCTAAATCGCTGGCGAACAAAAATGTCACCGTGGCGATCGCCACAAGCAATGTTTTGGAAATCGCTTTAAATACGCGACTTAACCGAGTCGTACAATTGTTTCTCATCTCTTCTTCGGAATTGGTCGTTAGTTATTAGTTATTAGTTCTTGTCTCAAGAACTCGGAATGCAGGATTAAAATAAGCAACAGCTAACAGCCAGCAGTTATTAGAATTGACCTCAAGAAGAAATTAACGTTCTAGGCGGGAATATAGCTCGCGTTACCGATTGAAGCCGTAAAATACTGATAACTAATTACTGGTCACTGTTAACTGGTTTAAGCCCACCAAGGATCTTCGTCGGTACGGAAATCAGTTTCAGTCCAAGGAGTAATCACCATTTGGTCATCTTGTACCGTGACATGACTCAAGGCTAAAGATAATGGTGCAGGACCGCGAACTACTTTACCAGTAGCATCATATTGGGAACCGTGACAGGGACACTTAAATTTATTTTCAGCAATATTCCAAGGTACAACGCAACCCAAGTGGGTACAGATAGCGTTGATTCCATAATCTTGAATGGATTCGCTTCCATCTACCACAATGTATGTAGGGTCGCCTTTTAGTCCCTGTACCAAAGTGCGATCGCCTTCGTTGTGCTTACCTAAAAAATCAGAAACGCTGACAGTATCACCAAGTTCATCTTTAGCTGTGGTACCACCACCAGCACCACCACTCGAAGGCGGAAGAAAATACTTGACAACGGGATACAATACTCCCAGAGCGACTCCGGACACAGTTCCGAAAGTCAGAAGATTCATGAATTGCCGACGACCCATATCGGGTACGTCCATTGATTCAGAGAATTGAGCCATAATCTACGGGTTCGAGGTTGATTTTTGTTAACTTTTTTTGACCTGAGTTCTTTATTATTGGGAAACTCCAGTCTTGGATTGCCCATGCCCTATATAAATGCCTTCTGCTATCTTCAGATATTCAAAGGCATTCTTTGTTTAGCATTACATTTCTTTATATTCCTATCATACTGGAGTTACGGAACTTCACATCATTACTAAATGTAAATAAAACCAAAAGTAAAGTTATGACAGGACAAGAATTACGTCAAATATTGATTGAGAAATGGGGACGTTCTTATGATGTTCAGTTGCGTCGCACACAAGGCAAACTTTTTCTACAGGTGATGTGGAAATATTTGGAGCAAGCTTCGTTTCCTTTGGATGAGAACGAGTACCTCGAACATTTGGATAGCGTAGCGAGTTATCTTGATGGAATGGGTGGAACTGAGCAGGTACAGGGATTTATTCAGGAAACGCGAGAACGTCCGCGACTTGGTAAAGCTGTTAGCGTTCCTTTGGATTTAGGCGAGCGTACTTCCGAGTGGATATTATAGCTTTTTCAAATTAATAAGGCTACAGCATTATTTCTCATTAGAAACGCGATAGTTTTGTGAGAAATTTTATTAGTGACAACGTGGCGTAGCCACAAATACTAGTTTGTATAGGGAACGGGGAAAGGGGAACGGGGAACAGAATTTATACGAAGCTTTTCAAAGTTAGAATATAACTTTTATAAATAGAAATAAAATAGTTGAAATTTTATGATTTTGGCATGGAAATATTTTAGATTGTAATAGTTTAGTCAATCCATCTATCGGATTTTTTTATAATTATTGGTATCATTATGTATTATTTTTTTTTCATATCGTTCTCCGTTTCCTGCTCTCTACCCCCTTAAATATATGACAAATAATAAGTTAGAAACTTGGGAAAACAAAGTTCTCAAAAGTTATCTTGATGGTATTAGAATAATTAGAATTCCTGCATCTAGAAAAAAGCGTTTTGTAGTACTTCGATGGTTGGTAAGAAAGTTTGAGCTAGATTTAATTTATCAAGAATCTCAAGTAAATGAGATTATTAGTAACCACCATTCAGATTTTGCAACTTTGAGAAGGGAATTGATCGGCTATCAGCTTATGGGAAGAGAAAATAGTTTGTACTGGCGTAACCCTGCTTCTTTATGGAAGTCGGAGAATGAAATTATGCAACATAGAATTTGAAAGAGGTAATTGGTAATTGATAATTGGTAATAGGAGCATTCCAATTGTTGAAAAATCCGCAGGTAGAGCATCTTGCTCGCTCGGGAGTGTCAGCGAGCAAGATGCTCGCACTACAATATTAAAAATCAAAATACTCTTTTACCTAAAGTAACTTCTCTATCTGGTTGAATTAATACAACCTCACCATCATCAAGTACTACACCTAACACTAAAACTTCAGACATAAAATCGGCAATTTGGCGCGGTGGAAAGTTAGTTACGGCTAATATTGATTTATTGATTAAATCTTCTTGCTGGTAAAGTTTGGTAATTTGAGCGCTAGATTTTTTAACTCCCAAATTACCAAAGTCTATCCACAATTTGTAAGCAGGTTTCCTTGCATTAGGGAAATCTTCGGCTTTGATTATTTTCCCGACGCGAATTTCTACTTTCTCAAAGTCTTCGTAGGTAATTTGCATTATTTACCTATTATCATTTACCAATCAATTTAACTAAACCAATTCCACCAAAGTATAATCCTAAAACTGCTCCTGCTAAAAGACTTTGGGTAAGTGGATCTGTGGAAGGTGTAAGAATGGCTCCTAGAACTACCGCTCCCATAATCACATAACGCCAGCCCGAAATCATTACTTTGGAAGAAACAATTCCCAAAGCACCAAGTAACAATTGAATTACGGGAATTTGGAAAGCTAAACCCGTACTAAATAGCAATAATAAAACGAATTCAAAATATTTATCAATTGACCAACTCTGCTCTACTACATCCGCACCATAATTAATGAAAAAATTCAAAGCTGCGGGAATTAGCGCAAAGTAAGCAAATACCAATCCCGATAGAAATAGTACGGTAGAACCCATAAATACGGGTATAAGTAAACGACGTTCCCTTCGAGTTAATCCCGGTAGAACAAATTGAACGAGTTGATATAAAACAAATGGGCTAGCTAAAACTAAGCCACTATAACCAGCTACTTTGATAGATACGAAAAAATATTCACCGGGAGCAAGTTGAAGAAACTTGACTCCTTGGGCTGGTATTTCCAGCAGTTGGACAATTTGCTTAACGAAAATGAAACAGGCGATCGCACTTAACACTACGGCTATCAGCGAATAAAAAATCCGCGATCGCAATTCTTCTAAATGATCGAAAAGCGACATTTCAACTTCACCGGGTAACTCCGAAAGAAATTCCGATTCCGAAGTAGTATCAACGTCAACATCTTTTGTGGTAGTAGTTTCAGCTTCTGAAGAACGAGACATATTAAATCAGTTATCAGTGAACAGTTAGGAGTTAGGAGTTAAAGAGAGTGGAGGAAGCGGAGAAAGAAAATAAAAATTGATAAAGAAAATCAATTGCTTCCCTTGCCTCCTCTGCTTTATTTCCCCACTCTACCCCCTCTCCCCACTCTATGTTTTTAATTTTTATCCGGTTTTCCCAAAAAAGGGCTGGATAAGTTATCAGAAAAGTGTAAGTTGATTGTCAATTTACGCGGCACGTAAAAGGTTCGTTTGTCTGAGAGGGAGTCTACTATGACGTAACCTACAATTCTACTTGAGGTTAAAGATGCATAGTACAGTTTGTTATCTCATGTTGGCATTACCTGTTATTGGGTGGAATGCTTTCGGTAGCTTTGCTGCTAGTAATGGTTTACAATCTTTTGACAGCAAAGAACTTAGAATTACCGATTTTGTTAGTAGTGAAATAGTTGTTGGATCGTATTCAACACCATTTCAATTATCGGCTAGAGATGACCGAATAAAAGATTGTCTTCGTTCGGGAAATTGTAAGAATTGATGCATTATTGTTTTTAATTCTTAGTTACTGTATTTTAAATCATTATTTCTAGGATTAATTTTATAATTATTCCTTTATCTAGCTATTTTTATTTGTAGATACGAAATATCACTTAGATAATTTTACCGATTTTAAGTTATATATAATAGTATTTAAGAAGCTTCATTTTGATTTTGCACCAGGAAAAACAAGGGTAAGAATAGTATCATTCTAAATCGATAGAATGCAGTAAAATCTGCCACTTTTCAAGCAGTTACGATTTTATAGAGCCAGTTAGTTTAAATGAACTGAAAATATTGCTGATGTAATAGTTAACATTTTTTGGTATCTAATTTATCATTTTGTAGCTGTTTTGTTACGAGATAGATATTAGTTGTGCTGGTAGTTATTTTTTATATATCTGTGGAAGATATTTAATTGGTGATGTGATGAAAATAAATCCTTGGTGGATTACTTTTAAACATTAAATCCAATTTAGCAAAATCTACGGTATAGATTGTAGCGAACATTTGAATAAAGCTAATTGGGATAAAAGATAGCGATATTCATAGATATCTATAGCTATCATCTATAAGCATTGTCCTGTCAGATGGAATTCGCATCTACACATACATAAGCTGCCCAGGTGGGTTATGCCAGGTGGGTTATGAATTACTTAGTCCACGCAGGTAGGCTTTAACTGTGTAGCAGATGTTTCAACCGCCGGATAACTTTTATAGCAGTTGTTTTAGTACCAAAAAAAATGAAGAATTCTGTAACTATTTTATCCAAACATCGTGCGAATCAATATTATTTATAAATCCGGAATACTGCATTTTTAATTTGTATTCAGAGTGAAGCTCACTCGATAGAAAAATCCTCATATTGTTATAAATCTCGTTTTAAAAATAGAGCGAGTAGCAGTCTTTTATGCTTCTAAACTTAGAAAGATTTTATCAAGCTTGTAATCCGAGCCAACCTCTAGTCATGGGAGATGCTGATGCTCGTCGATATTATATTGATTTCGCTGCGGTAAGGGGCGGAAAAATTATTGAGGCGTTACAAAGGACTATTACTAGAATATCACCGGATGTACCCACAACTCAACTTTTTACAGGACATATTGGTTGCGGTAAATCTACGGAATTATTGCGATTAAAAGCCGAATTAGAACTTAAAAATTTTCATGTAGTTTACTTTGAATCCACCCATGTTTTGGAAATGGTGGACTTAGATGTTACCGATATCTTTCTGGCGATCGCCGGACAGGTTTCTCAAAGTTTGGAGTCGATAAAAATCCGTTTGAAGCCTTCTTATTTTACGAAGCTGTTTGGCGAAATTGTTGATTTTCTCCAAACTCCGATCGATTTGGAGTTGGAAGGTGAACTATCGGTGGGAATTGCGAAAATTACGACTAAAACGAAGGAAAGTCCTCAGTTAAGAAGAAGATTACGGGATTATTTAGAACCGCGAACTCTAAATATTTTGCACTCTATCAATAATGAGTTATTAGCTCGTGCTAATCAAGAACTTAAAGCTAGAGGTAAAAAGGGATTAGTGGTAATTGTTGATAACTTAGATCGAGTTGCAATTCGTCCTTTACCATCTGGACGTTCTCTACCGGAGTATTTATTTATCGATCGAGGAGAACAGTTACGCAAACTCAATTGTCATATGGTTTATACAATTCCTTTGGGTTTAACTTTTTCCAACGATAGCGCTCAATTACAGCATCGTTTGGGTGGTGGTGTTGCGCCAAAAGTTTTACCAATGATACCCGTGCGTAAACGTACTGGTGAAATTTTTACTCCTGGCTTAGATAGTTTGCGACAAATGGTTTTAGCGAGAGCTTTTCCTACTATTAATCCCGCAGAAAGGTTACATTTTATAACAGAACTATTCGAGACTCCGGAAGCTTTGAATCGGTTGTGTTTAATTAGTGGCGGGCACGTGCGAGACTTACTTGGATTGCTGTTTGATTGTATAAGGGAACAAGATCCACCTTTTAGTAATGAATGCGTGGAGTTGGTAATTCAAAGACATCGCGATTATCGAGCGAATGCTATTGATACTCCCGAATGGGATTTAATTTTCCAAGTCGTACAGCAACAGCGAGTTAGAGGCGATATCGAATATCATACTTTGCTACGAAGCTTATTTATTTTTGAGTATCGCGACCATCAAGGAGTTTGGTTTGCCATTAATCCAGTATTAGCAGAAACCAGGAAGTTTAAGTCGTGGTTGGAACAACAGAACAATCGGATTTAGTCGCTGCTAATGCTTCTGCTTTAAGAAGTTTAACGCGAGCAATTTCCCTTTCTAACGGGGAATTCTCGCTCGCATTAGTATGCTGTAATTATCAAGTTTTACAAGAGCAAATATTACAGCATTTGCAAGAAAAATTAGGGAAAAACTACCTATTACAAAAGGTCTGTTTACCTCCCCAGGCAAGGAGTTTATACAGTACAATTCATACGAAAATAGTTGAAACTGATTCGGATGATTCGCAAAAAAGTGAAAACTTACCCAAAATAGCATTAATGGTTTTGGGTTTAGAATCAGTTGATGCACTCGATGACTTATTAAGTACTATCAATCACGTGCGCGATGAATTTCGCAAACAACATCCTTTCCCGATGGTAATTTGGGTAAACGAAGAAGTATTGCACAAATTACGGCGATTGGCCCCAGATTTTGCAAGTTGGGCTGCCACACCGATAAAACTTGAAATGACAACGATACAATTGCAGCAGTTTTTGCAACAAGAAACCGATTCATTATTCTCCACAGTTTTAAATATTGCCACAGCCAGAGAAAAAGAACCTAGAATTATCAAAAATAATCGATGCGGTAAAAACTGTTTGGCAAAAAGTCAAAAAAACTCATCCGAACAGTATTGTCAATGTACCTTAGAACAAATTTGGCAGCAAAAAAACGAACTGCATCATGCAATTAAAGACTTACAAACCCGTGGAATTAACTTAACTCCAGAACTAGAAGCTAGTTTACAATTTGTGTTTGGTTTGGACGAATACGTTAAAGACTCTATAGAAAAAGCAATAAACCACTTGAGGGACAGTTATCAGTTAACAGTTAACAGCGAACAGTCTTTAATAATAGGTTATCGAAAGACAAATAAAACAGAAAAGATAATAATTTCTACCCCCTCTCCCTCTCTCCCCCTCTCCCCATCCTCCCACCTCCTCCATCAAGGAGTCATCCTCTTATACCTGGGTTTGTGTTTTCACCGTTTAGCCGAACGCGATCGCGGCGAGCAAGATGGTAATTGGCAATCTGCTGTGAGTTATTTCCAGCAGTGTTTGCAGGTATTTGAGTTGGCTGAGCGTCCGGTTTTGGTGGCGCAGTTTATCGGACAATTATGTGAGGTTTTACAGCAGCTTCAGGATTGGAATAAGTTACGGATAGTCGCTCAAAAGTCTTTGGAATTGCACCAGATACATGGTAATTATACTCAGCTTGCTTGCGATTGCGGTTATTTAGCAGATGTGGCTTTGCAAGAATCAAAATGGAAGCAAGCAAGTAAATATGCTCAAGCTTCGCTGTTTTATTTGGCAGAAGCAAAGAATAACCATAAGGCACATCAAGCTTTATTCCCGTTGCTATTGGAGCAGATTTATCAGCTGGTTTTGGTGAAAGCTCTACAACTCTTGGGCGAGGAAAAAACCGCGCAACAGCATTTAGAAAATGCGAGTCAGAAGTTATCAATGATGATGGAAAATAGCGATTATCGTTATGATGTTCATCGTTACATTCGGCTTTTACGGCGGTTGCGATGGCTTTATTACGAGTCAGGCAAGTATTTGGAAGCTTTTTTTATTCGTCGCGAACGACGTTCGGTAGAGCAACAGTATGGTTTGCGTGCTTTCATTGGTGCGGGTAGGTTGGAACCCCAAAGACAAGCAAAAAATCCGGTGTTAATTTCACCTGCGAAAAATACTGATGTTGCTCTGGAAATTACTGCTTCTGGTAGGGAACGAGATATTAATTTATTGATTGGAAAAATTAGTCGTTCCGATAAAAAGTTAATTTTGATTCATGGTGAATCGGGAGTCGGCAAAAGTTCTATTGTTAATGCTGGTTTGGTTCCAGCTTTGCAAAATAGACCAATTGGCGACCAAATTGCGGTACCCGTTGTGTTACAGGTTTATACAGATTGGGTGCGGGAGTTGGGTAAGTCTTTGAGTGAAGCGATGTTTGTCGATCAATCGCCGATTCGATATGCTTTTGGTAAGGAATTAAACGCTTCTCCTTATCCAGCCACACCGATTATAATCTCAAGTATTTTAGAACAGTTACGAGAAAATGCTAATAACCATTTGATAACTGTGTTGATTTTTGACCAGTTAGAAGAATTCTTCTTTGTTTGTAACGATAGAAGTCAAAAAGCAGAGTTTGATAATTTTATCTGTGAATGTTTAAATATTGCTTTTGTAAAAATAATATTTTCGCTAAGGGAAGACTATTTACATCATTTGCTAGATTTAAAACGTTTGGCGAAACAAGATTCAATTAGTAATAATATTTTAGATAAAGATATCCGCTATCAAGTTAATAATCTTTCCTCGGAAAATGCTAAAAGGGTAATTCAAAAGTTAACGGAACGCTCTGAATACAATATTGAACCCGCTTTAATTGATACTTTAGTAGAAGATTTATCGTCAGGAATAGGAGAAGTACGTCCGATTGAGTTACAGGTAGTAGGAGCGCAACTACAAGATGAAAGAATTACCACTTTAGCTAAATACGAACCCTATCGACCGAATAAATTAATTGAGCGATATATCAAGGAAATTATTAAAGATTGCGGTTCGGAAAACGAGCAAGCTGCTTTACTGGTTTTATATTTATTAACTGACGAAAATCATAAAAGACCTTTTAAAACTAAGGCTGAATTAACAACCGAATTAGCAGAGTTTGAGTCGGGAGAAAAATTAGAGCTAGTCTTAGAAATTCTAGTACGTTCGGGATTAGTTGTATTATTTGCTGATATTACAGAACGCTATCAGTTAATTCACGATTATTTAGTTGATTTAATTCGTTTATTACAACAAGAGGAGTTAAACTTTCAAAATCAATTAAAAGAATTAAGATATCAAGTACAGGAAAGAGAAACAGAAATTACTCGACTCCATAGCGAATTAAGGAAGAAAAAGCAGTCAAAAATAGTTGATAATCAACCCCATGAAAACGTAAATGGATTTACAGAATTAAAAGAACTTCGCAAACGTGAAGAAGTTAGCCGAGTTGAAATTGAGCGGCTATTAGCAGAATTAGAACAGCAAAAGTTACAAGCGCAGCTAGCAGAAAGTCAACAGCAGCAAAAACTCAGCGAAGTCAAAGTTAATCGTTCTTTGAAAATTGCTCTTGCGGGTTCTGTTACGGCTATTTTTGCTTTAACAGCTTCGACGATAATGTCAGTGTATTTATGGAGACAATCTTTAATCAGCGAAATTCAAGCCATCAGCGCTTCAGCAGAAGAACTTGCAACTTCGGGTAAAGATTTCGATGCTTTGAGACAAGGATTGAAAGCAGCAAATAAATTTAAGACTGCATTTTTACCGGATGCTTATACAAAAGCTCAGGTAATGACGGCTTTACATCAAGTAGTTCCACAAATTAGAGAAAAAGAAACAATATCCGGACATTTATCAGGTGTTAATAGCGTTGCTTTTAGCCAACTTAACTCTTTAATAGCTTCCGCCAGTGCTGATAATACAGTTAAATTATGGTATCCAGATGGTAAATTTTTTCGTACTTTATCGGGACATACTGATGTAGTTAATAGCGTCACTTTTAGTCCTGACGGTACTAAAGTTGCTTCTGCTTCTCAAGATAAAACTGTTAAGCTTTGGACTTTAGATGGTACAAGTTTAACTTTATTAGGACATACTGATATTGTTAATAGTGTTGCTTTTAGTCCTAGTGGTAGAATAATTGCTTCTGGAAGTACCGATAAAACACTCAAGCTTTGGAATCGTGCAGGCAAATTATTAAAAACACTTTTCGGTCATGATGATGCAGTTTTGCAAGTTGCTTTTTCTCCTAATGGTGAAACCCTTGCTTCTGTAAGTAGCGATAAAACTATTAAGCTTTGGAATCAAAACGGTAAAAATATTCGTACTATTAGCGGACATCAGGATGCAATTACTAGCATTGCTTGGTCTAAAGACGGTAAAATTATTGCTTCGGCAAGTTTGGATAAAACTGTCAAATTGTGGAATCTTCAAGGCAAGTTATTAAAAGTTATTAAAGCACATTCAGAACCTATTACTGCTGTCAACTTTAGCCCCGACAATCAAGTTATTGCTACAGTCAGCACCGACGGAACCGTTAAACTTTGGCGCTGGCAAGATGGAATACTATTAGGAACCCTAAAAGGACACAAAGATTGGGTAAATGATGTTAGTTTCAGCCCAGATAGCAAAACTCTTGCTTCCGCTAGTCGAGATAAAACGGTGAAACTTTGGTCTTGGCAGAATTTATTATTAGGAAATCTGAAAACACATAATAAAGCAGTCACCAGCGTTAGTTTTTCCCTAGATGGTAATTTAATTGCTTCGGGAAGCACCGATAAAACTATTAAATTATGGACTCCTAACGGTACGCAAATCAAAACTTTACAGCCATATCAAGAGGAAATTTGGGATGTCAGTTTTAGTCCCGACGGTAAAATTATTGCATCTGCGGGTAAAGATAAAACTATCAAACTATGGCAAAATAACGGTAAATTAATTAAAACTATTGCTGCTCACAATAACGTAATTTTAAGTCTTGCTTGGTCTAATAAAGATAATATTTTAGCTTCTGCTAGTAAAGACAAAACCGTTAAACTGTGGCATAGAAACGGCGAATTAATTACAACTTTGTCGGGACATCAGCAAGCTGTAAACTGGGTTAGTTTCAGTAGCGATGGTGAATTTATTGCTTCAGCTAGCGACGATAATACCGTTAAAATTTGGCATAAATCCGGTAACTTATTACATACATTGACGGGACATAAAGGTTCCGTATTTGGTCTTTCTTGGTCTAAGAAAGGTAATATTCTCGCTTCAGCCAGCCTTGATGGTACTGTGAAATTGTGGAACCAAAAAGGCGAATTACAGCAAACTTTAATTGCAGAAGGTGAAGAATTTACTGGCGTAACATTTAGCCCCGACGGTAAATTATTAGCAGCTACCAGCGAAGATAAAGTAAATCTTTGGCAGCGTGACGGTACGTTATTAATTACTTTGAAAGCCGATCGAGAAGAGTTTACCAGTATTAGCTTCAGTCCAGATAGTGAAACTTTATTAAGCGGTACCAGCAGAGGGACAATAATTTTACGAGATTTAGATAATTTAACCTTAGAAAAATTACGTATTAAAGGCTGCGACGCGCTGCAAGATTATGGGAAGGAAGAAGATGATTTGTGTTTGGATAAGAGATAGGAGTTAAAAATTCAAAGTTAAAAATTAGTAGTTAGAGAAGACAATCCAAAATCTAAAATAGAATGTGACCTTTCTTTGCTTAAACTTTCTCACGTATCTTATTTAAAATTAAATATGTTCTAGCACTAAATATACGGTTCAATTTCTCGTTAGGTTCAATTTCTATTAAGAAACTGTGAAAAAATAATTTACGCAAGCCGTTTTGTTGATCTCTAAGAGCAGCTTTGTAAATAGTTACATCACAATCCTTTTCTAGTTCTTCCAATAACTTATTTTGTGCGCTTATTTTAGCTGGTTCTGAAGCTTCATAATTTGATTGAGATAGTTCTTTAACTAATTCCTCAAGGTTACTAGGGTTAAAAGAAGATTTCTTCGCAAATAGCTTTTTACCAAATTGTTTTAATTGTTTTTCCAAAAATTTTATTTTATTTTCTAATTTTTTAATTCCCGTATCATTTTCTAAAGGGTTATAATTTTTTGCCCCGCGATACTGAGTGTAAGTAGAATTTTGGATTAATTCTTCCCGACATTTTTCGGCAATAATCTTGTCTGAAGAATAACAACATTTCTCTAGTGCTACAGCTAAATCTTGAGCAACTTGTTTATTATTTTTAATTTCATCAATGATTACTTGTAGAACCTGCCAACTTTGTTTTGTCGAATCATAAGCTATATTTTCTACTAAATCCTGCCAAATAACTTTAAATAGTATGAGTAAAAAAGTTTCTGCCATGCAAGCGCTCTCTGCTGTTTTTTCAGTATAAATTACACTAATCTATACTATAAAAACCTTTCATGCCTACGTACTATGACTTAATTTTGGCTTATTATATATACTTTTAATACTTGTAATTTTGCTTAAATAAAGGTTCGTAGTAAGCGATTTATCGCTTTTTTAAAAGGACTTAAGTCCTTACTACGAAACTTTTATGTATATAGTGGCGATTGAATAAATTATCAAGGGTTTGTTTTGCCCATAATCGTCGGGAGACGTAAAATTTTACGTCTCTACAACCCTATGACCTAATTAGTTGCTCCCTGGTGTTGGCTTTGTAGTTGCTTCTGGCGTTTGTTGCTGTTGATATTGAGGGAATTGAGATTGGTTTGCAGAATATTCTCCTACTAATTGAGATGTTTGAGGATTATAAATCCTTAAATAATTCCAGTAGTTTCCAAGCACCTGACGGACGTAATTTTTAGTTTCGGGAAAGGGAATTGCTTCTACAAATTCATCTGGATCGTCTATAGGTAAGGTTTTTAACCATTTAGAAACATTTCCAGGACCTGCATTGTAACTAGCAACTGCCAACAGCGAGCTATCTTGATATTGCTTGTGGGTGCTGTCTAAATACCACGTACCGTACATGATATTATCGTTGGGATCTTCTAAGCTGGTGCTTTTATAATCCACGTTGATTTGTGGTGCAATCCATTCGGCAGTAGTTGGTAGCACCTGCATTAAACCTGTAGCATTAGCAATAGATTTAATTTTTTCTTGAAATCTCGATTCTTGACGTATCAAGGAAACCACCAAGAAAGGATTAAGATTACGTTCTTTAGACCACTTGCTAATTAGATCGAAGTAAGGGAATGGATAACGAGCCTGCCAATACATATTTTTCCGGCTCAATTCCTGATATGCAGCTTTCTCGTCAGGTTCTTCCCTATCTTCTAATTTAGCTACTATCGAAATTCCACCTACATAATTTCCCCTTGCTAGCTGCATCAAACCTTCAGTAAACTGTTCGGCGACTGTTGGCTGTGCCTTGTTTTCAAATTCAGTTTCCCATTGCAGCCAAGCGTCTCTTTCTTGTCCTAATAGATACAGTTCTTTAAAAGTATCGGAACCGGCTGGTGGTAAAGGACGGATTCGATCTTTCATTTCCGGACTCATGTCACGCAAGCTATTGAAATCACCAACGTCCAAACCTAAAGTAACGGCAGAACGCCATGAGTAATAAGAGTAAGGAAAATTACTAACTGCATATTCATAAGCTTGTTTTCCTTCTGCTTCCTTACCAAGTCTAGTTGCCCATTTGCCGACCCAAAAAGCGGCTCTAGGAGCCAAAATACTAGTGGGATTATTCACCGGAATCGGGCCTGCCCATTCCCATGCGGCTTCATAATCTCTAGCTTTTGCTTTTTGCAACGCGACTTTCCAACGGTATTCTGCTGCTTGCTCGCTATTACCAAATTTAGTAATTAATAACCTTAAAGCGTCTCTAGCACCCGTATTATTGTTTTGCGATTGCAAAACTTTGGATTTACGAATCAGCGCTTCCCCAGCTTGTTCGGGGAAATTGGCAATTGCCTGGTCGAGAAAAGGTAAACTTTCGCTACCCGTTCTGGTTAACTCAGCCAAACGCAACAATGCTTTACCACTTTCTCTTTCTTGAGGAAATTCGTTTAGCAATTGTCGATAAGTTAATTGAGCCTTTTCTCTTTCTCCACTTAGCTGCAAACCTCTACCATGACGATAAATGTTTTGGGGCCGTAGGAGTGGCTTTTTCGTAAGCAGTAGCTGCTTTGCCAAATTCCTTACTTTCCCAATACGCATTTCCAATTACTTGCCAATCCTCCGGTTTGAGGGTTGGTTCGTTAACAAGACGATCTAACACCGGAACAATTCCCGGTTGTTCAAAAGCGTACTTTGCTAAAACTAACTGTAATTCAGGCTGATTGGGATTTTTTGCCAAACGTCCCCGAATAATGTCCCACGTCAAAGGATGAGAAGGAAACTCGGCGATCGCCCGATCTTGATATTCTTCGAGTCCAATTAAATACAAGGCTTTCGCAACAACTGGCTCTTTAGAATATTCTTTAACAACAGCCTGCCTTTTATCGGAAGCTTTGCCATCTTCACCAAGAATACGGTACGCACGAGCCTGCTGTAACAAAACATAAGGCTTTAAAGCTTGATAATCATTTTCCAGACCATCAAGTAATTCTAGTGCTTCCTGAGCTTGGTCTTTTACAAGCAAATCATCCGCTAAAAGATAACGAGCGCGATATTGTTCGATTGAAGACGAACCACCCTTGGCAATTTGTGCCAACTGAGCCGCACGTGCTTCCGGGGGCTGATTAACTAAAGGCAAAACAACAGATTTGGCTATATTCGCTTCCGAAATAACCTGCTCTTGATTATTGCCATTAAATAACCGCCCCAAATTTTTACCAATTTGAGGGGCTGAAACCATAGCTCCAACCAGAAAGGCGCAGACTCCTGCACCCGCAATAAGCGAAATTTGTTTTTTCTGTAGCTTCTTCAGCATTGATACCCGCTGAGAATTTAACAAGAATATCTTGCACTGTAGCATCACTGGTGGTCAAATTAACCTACGTTAGCTACCAATTTGGAATTTTTATCAAATAATTTGCAAAAAGTTGTTAGTTGATAGTTGTTAGTGGTTAGTTGTTGGGCATGGGGGATTGGGGATTGGGCATTGGGGATTGGTAATTGGTAATTGGTAATTGGTAATTGGTAATTGGTAATTGGTAATTGGTAATTGGTAATTGGTAATTGGTAATTGGTAATTGGTAATTGGTAATTGGGGATTGATAATTGAGGATTGGGAATAATAAGCGAGCAAGATGCTCGCACTACTCTCCCCATCTCCCCATCTCCCTAATCTCCCTTTGCCAATTCGGGAGTTTTCCCTAATAAACCAATCATCAATTTGAGATTCAATATTCTAATGAAAGGTACGCGCTGCATTACCCATAAGCCAAAGCGTCTGGCTATGACTACAGGTAGGAATTTGTTGGAAAATACTCTATCTAATAAATCTGTAAAACCTAATATTGCTAGGTTTTCTCGTTTGCGCCAGCGTTCGTAGTTTTTAAGTACTTTGATATTTCCAATATCTTTACCAGCAGAATGTGCTTCTTTGATGACTTGGGCTAAAGCTGCTGCATCGCGAATGCCTAAATTTAAACCTTGTCCGCCGACGGGATGACATTTGTGTGCTGCATCGCCGATTAAAGCTAGTCGATGCAATACATAACGATCGCTTTGCATTAACTGCACTTGGAAAATAAAGCGATCGCCAAGTAATTCTAGTTCACCCATTTGGTTGCCGAAACGTTTTTCTAATTGTGTGAGAAATTGCTCGTCATCGAGTTCCAACAAAGCTTTTGCTTCTTCATGGGGTGCTGTCCAAACAATCCGACAGCGGTTTCCCGGTAGCGGTAATACTGCAAAAGGTCCGCTGGATTGAAATTTTTCGTAAGCTGTATTGTTGTGAGATTTTTCTGGTTTGACAAATGCTACAATGCATGATTGCCAATATTTCCAACCTTTGGTTTTTATTCCAGCAGCTTGACGAATTCGAGATTTGCCTCCGTCAGCAGCTACTATTAAATGGCTGCGAATTGTGCATATCTCTCCTGCGACTTTAACCTCTACCGTCGCAACATCTTCGAGGTACTCGGTACTTATAACTTCCGCAGGACATAAATAAGTGATGTTGGCACTGTCTTTGACAACTTCTTGCAAAGGATAAAGTAGCGCTTGATGTTCGGCAACGTAACCCAAATCTTTGCTGCCGAGATCGTCCGTGTTAAATTCTACTACCTCGGAATAATCCGCATCGGAAAGACGCACGCGGTTATAAGTCTCGATTTGGGGTAATATCTTGTCCCAAATTCCAATTCCTTGATAAATCAACGCCGACAGCATATGTATCGCGTAGGCTTGTCCTTTCGCTACCGACGCAGATTGAACTCTGGCTTCGATTAAAAGTATTTTTAGTCCCGAATCATTTAATGCAGCGGCTAAGGTTAAACCGATAATTCCGCCACCGACAATTACCAAATCGTAATCATACCCTCGTTTCTGAGCAAGGGATTGGGAAGGAGAGCTAATTTTAGAGAGCTGCGCTTGTGCCATTGTTAAGATAAATCACAGCGTTTTTAATATTGTGACGTATTTTGAAGGAATTATGCAAGGAGATGGGGGAATTGGGAGATGGGGGGACAAGGAGATGGGGAGAAATGAAACTTTTAACTTTTACTCCCTGTTCCCTATTCCCTCTTCTAAATTGGCAGAACAATTAATTTTTATTTCAAAGGAAACGCTACACAGTTTCTTCCAGATGATTTCGCGTTGTACAAAGTTTTGTCCGCAGCAGCTATCAAAGTTTGAGTTGAGTTATTGAAATTAGGAAGAGTCGAAGCTATACCAAAACTAACAGTGACACAATTGCTTGCATGAGAATTAATGTGGGGAATATCTAAAGATTTGATTGTTGAACGAATTTCTTTGGTTAAATGAATTGCTCCCTCTAAATCGGTATTTGGTAAGAGGATAATAAACTCTTCACCACCATAACGAGCAGCTAAATCAGCAGGGCGTTTAATAGCTTCTTTCAAAACAGTAGCGATTCGGCGCAAACATTCATCTCCTAATTGATGTCCGTAAGTGTCGTTGTAATTTTTAAAATAATCGACATCACACATAATCAAAGATACTAGCCCTTGTTCCCTTAATAAACGTTTCCATTCTTGCTGGAAATAATAATCAAAGTAGCGACGATTTGCTAATCCCGTTAAACCATCTGAATTTGCAAGTTTTTGTAATTGCTTATTCGCAAAATTCAATTTTTCTGCTATTTCGCGGTATTCAGTCTCATTTTGGGTTAATATTGATTGCATTATTCGGCATTGCTGTATTTCTTTCTCCAATAATTTATTTTGATTTTGGAGTTGCAGCGTTTGTTCATTGACTGTTTGCTGCAAAATTTTTATTAAAGCTTGCATTTCTAATGGATCTAAAACTCGCAGCAAGCTACTTTGGGTAATAATCCCAGATAACTTTCCCTCGACATCAATTACAACTAACCTGCGAATATTTTCTTGCTCCATTTTTTGATGAGCAAACCATAAAGTATCTTTATTTCTAATAGGTTTAAGGGGGGCACTCATTACTTCTTTAGCTATAGTTGAGGAAAAGTCCCAGCCTTGTGCCCGTAATCTTACTATATCTACTTCCGTAATAATTCCAACAGGATAATATCCTAACTCCGTATTTCCCTTTGCGATCGCCACACAGCTAACTCTGTTTTTAGCCATGAGGAGAGCGATATCCAAAATATTAGTGAGGGGAGAAGCTTGAATTACCTGTGTTTCCATCAACTCGCAGACCAATCTAGACCGAAGCATATCGGCAGGTTTAAAAACTTGCCGAATTGTTTTAGGAGTGACAATACCAACCAACTGCTCAAGCTCGTTTACAACTGGTAAATGGCGAATTCGATGGCGACGCATCAAATTTAATACCACATATACATCGGTAGCTTGAGATGCGGTAACGGAAATGATATTTTTTGACATCACATCAGCAACGTTTAAACCAGCAAAATTCTGACGCTTAGCCGTCATTTTTACTACGTCTCTTTCCGTATAGATACCGATTAGTTTTTGCTGTTCTACAACCAAAACACAGCTAGCTTTGGATTGACTTAGTAGGTTAACGACATCTTTGACCGATTGATCGACCTGAACTGTGACAGGTTTAAAATCAATAGCTTGATTGAAGGGAAAATCATCTGATGTCATATATGTAACAAGAATACACCCAGTTTCGATACTAACCTAAGCTTACAGCGATTAAATCATCAGACATATCGAAGTTAGCTGTAACATTTTGCACATCGTCTATAGCTTCAAGAGTATCAATTAATTTATTGAGCAACCGTGCTTGTTCTGAGTCAGAAACATCTACATTATTGCTAGGAATCCAGCGTAATTCTACATCGGTAACATCAAATTGTTCTTGAAGCGTTTGATTGAGGTTTTCTAAATCTACAACTTCGGCTACAACTTCAGCCATATCATCGTCGGTGATTTCGTAAAATTCGGCACCGCCTTCTAAGGAAGCTTCCAGAAGTTTTTCTTCGTTAGGAACATCTTTTACAGTACAAACGCCTTTTTGGGAGAACATCCAGCTAACGCAACCTGTTTCCCCAAGATTGCCGCCATTTTTAGTAAAAGCTTCTCGTAAATATGCTACCGTGCGGTTGCGATTGTCCGTTAAAGCTTCAATCAAAATCGCTACACCACCCGGCCCCGTAGCCTTCATAGCGTATCTCCTCTAACTTTGCACCATCATCATCAAAAGTACCCGCACCTTTGGCGATCGCCCGCTCGATATTATCCGACGGAATACCGGCTGCTTTGGCTTTCTCGATTGCGGTACGTAGTTGAAAGTTACCATTAGGATCTGCTACACCATTTCTAGCTGCAACAATAATTGCACGAGATAGCTGAGTGAAGGTTTTACCTCTTTTAGCGTCAACCCGCGCTTTTTGACGCTTAATATTTGCCCATTTACTGTGTCCTGCCATAATTTAAACCTATAAAATCAACCGATCGGCTAAAAGATATGAATTTTTCTCTAAAATTAATTTTATTCTAAGCATTCATGTTTAAATGCAGTGTATTAAATTTTAGAGAATTAAGAAACCCAGTTTTTTATGTGGGTTTGTTAACAACTCGAATTATTTTAAGAAAAAGAATGTTTTATCAAAAATTATTGGCTTTAGTAATAGTTTCTATAATTTTCATCACGGGATGCCAGACTTCATCGAGTGAAAAAAGCAATATAACCTATCTGACTTTATGGCAGGGAGTAAACCCACCGTCTAATAGAGATGTTTTACAGGACTTAGTAGATAAATTTAATCAAAATCATCCTAACATTCAAGTAGAGTCGCTGTATGTAGGGCAACCAGATCAGCAAATGCCGAAAATTTTAGCGGCAGTAGTGGGAAATGCACCTCCAGATTTATTATGGTTTAATCCCACAATTGCCGGACAATTAGTCGAATTAGATGCTTTGGTACCGCTGGATGAAATGCTTAATAAATCCCCGGTTAAAGATGAAATCGATCCGGCTTTGTTTGATTCAATGAAGTATCAAAATAAAATTTGGTCGGTACCTTTTGCAACTAATAATGTCGGAATTTTTTATCGTCCAAGTTTATTTAAAGCGGCGGGAATTGAAGAATTACCAAGCACTTGGGAAGAGTTTCGTCAAGCAGCCAAAAAATTAACTCGCGATACCAATGGAGATAATAAAGTTGACCAACACGGTATCTTTTTACCTTTAGGAAAAGGTGAATTTACAGTATTTATATGGCTGCCGTTTATGTGGAGTGGTGGAGGAGAATTAGCTTTGGAAGCGGCAAAAGTAGATTTAGCAGAAAATAAAGGCGCGATATCAGCTTTACAACTATGGCAAGATTTAGTTAAAGATGGTTCGGTGATATTATCTGCACCAGAAAGAGGTTTTGAAACAGATGCTTTTATGTCTGGAAAAGTAGCAATGCAGGTGACGGGACCTTGGACTTTGACTTATATTAATAATGATATTAAAAATGGTGATTTTGGCGTATTTCCCATTCCTAAAGATGAACGTCAAGCTACCAGTATTGGTGGAGAAAATCTATTTTTATTCAAAACCACGCCAAAGAGAGAAAAAGCAGCATTTGAGTTTGCAGAATATGTAGCAAGCGAGGGATTTCAAACAGAATGGGCTTTAGGAACTGGATATTTACCTGTAAATTTAAAGTCGCGTCAAAGCGAAAAATATCAGACTTATATTGAAAATAATCCCACAGCCGCCATATTTTTAAAGCAAGCAAAGTATGGGCGCAGTCGTCCGGTTTTTACTGGTTATACTAGAGTTTCGGAAAGTATTGGTAGAGCAATGGAAGCAGTTTTGTTAGGTAAAAGTAGTCCGCAAGAAGCTTTGAAAGAATCCCAGCAAAGATTGGATTTGATTTTTAAGTGATATTGGTAATTGGTAATTGGTAATTGGTAATTGGTAGTAGGTTGCGTTAGGCAGACAACAAATTTATAATTTATCAGTTAGAATTCTGCCGTAACCCAACATTGTGATTTGTAGAGAATCCCAAGTTTTCAACTTCGTAGTATCGAGCGAGCAAGATGCTCGCACTACGATATATTTTTCCAAAATTGGGATGCTCCTGTAATTGGCGGTTAATTGAACATATTCAAACAACCAGAAAAATATTTATTACGCTCTCAATATATTGATGTTGGGTTACTACACAATTAATAAATCTTGTCGTAATTAAATAATTTATTTTCGTGTCTAACCCAACCTACTCAATCCAAAAGGCAACAATCCCAATAAAATCATCATCAAAATTGCATACAATATCCGAGTTGTCCGTTCAACCTTTTTCAATATATCGTTATAAGAAAGCTGATGATTTTGAATTAGAAAAAATGCTGGTGGAGTAATTAAGAAGGGTAATATTTTGCTTAATGAAAGGCGCAACAAAAAATTAATATTCCACAACTTTTTGCGAATCGGAGCTTGATTATATTGCCAAGGATAACCTACTTGCATCAAACGTATTAATGCTTTTGTATCGGGGAGTCTTAAGGATTCATACAAGGGTAAAGCTTCAACAAAATTGTTGTTACTTTTTTCTAATGCATCGTTAAGCGTACATACGTCTTCTAATGCTGAGTTGACACCTTGCCCTAAATCTGGAGGAAAGCTGTGAATTGCATCTCCTAACAAAACTACAAATGATTCATCATTTAATTTTGAGTAGAATCCATCGCAGTATTGAGGAATGGGGAATTCTCCACCTTTGGTTAGAGCAAATCTTTGGGCTTCTTGGGAAGAAACTATTTTGTTGATGGGTAATTGCGGAAAGGATTTAGTTAAAAAGTCATGCATTTCCTCACCGCTGTTTAATTCCCAGATATTATGATTTGGTTTGGTTATAATATTTGCGCTACGTACTTCATCTGGATTTTTTACAGGTAATAATCCCAGAGATATTGATTTTTTTCTATCTTTGAATGCGCTACGAACAGCATATGCCATTTCGCTGGTAGTTAGTTCTTCGCCTTTATCATCTAAAGGAAATTTTGGCGGTAAAGTTAATATTTTGTATCTTAATCCCGAACTCGGTGAAGGGAAATATTTCATCTCGAATTTGCTTGATGATGAGTCATCCCACTGTTTGAGAGTATTTCGGACTATAGAGTTGATTCCGTCGCATCCTACTAATAGAAAAGGCTGAAATTCTATTTTTTGATCGTTTTCGATTATGGCGACCTTTATTTCTTCAACTTTACTTTCTTGATTAATAATTTTATTAATTTCAACGCATTTTGCATTAAATATAACCGTTATAGAGTCTTGCCAATTTTGTTCTATTTCTTGATAAAGTAAATTAACAAATGTTTTGCGCGTTATCCAATAAGCGGGTTTTCGATTTGGATCTACAATTGGTAATTTTAAACTTTTACGATTTCCATCTGGCGTAATTTTAGTTAAATAAAAATCTGTGCTGGCAACGCCATTTGTAGGTAATTGCTCGGTAATTCCAATATAATCTGTAAATTTTTGACCGCGCCCATCTATTAAATAATTAAATGATTTATCGGGTTCATAATAATCTGCGGTAGGGCGTTTTTCTAAAACTGTAATATTCCGCCAACCGCGTTTAGCTAACATCAGTGCGGTTGCGAATCCTGCGGGACCACCTCCGATAATTAATACTAGTTGATGGTAATTATTATTTATCATAATTTATTTATACATAATTATTAGTTTTTAATTTTACTATAAAATTATGATGCTAAAGCTTAAAAATAAGTAAGAAAATTGTATGTGATAAAGATGTCTAACCCACTCTATAAAAATAAACCCGATTTTTTATAAAAACCGGGTTTATAGACTAATTTATGTATAAAAATACGGGCAGAATACCTTTGCCACAAGATTACTTTCTCTATACTTATTTTCTCCGCGTACTCTGCGTACTAGTAAGGTTTTATATTCAGTAATCTTGTGCAATAAAGAAAGTCATATAAAATACTAAGCCGATAATACAGCTTTAACTTTTCCAAACCGCCGCTCTCTATTTTGATAGCTTGATAATGCTTCTTGGAAAGCTGTCCTGTTAAAATCTGGCCATAAAGTATCTGTAAAATACATTTCTGTATATGCCATTTGCCATAGAAGAAAGTTACTTAATCGCTTTTCTCCACTAGTACGGATAAGTAAATCTGGTGCGGGAATGTCTGCCGTATATAAATTGCTTTGAATTAAATTTTCATCGATATCTTCTGGTTTAATTTCTCCTTTTTTAACTAACTCCGCTACTTGACGGCAAGCGCTGATAATTTCTTTGCGACTACCATAATTAACTGCAACATTAAACTGAACATCTTGGTTATTTGATGTTTCCAACATTGAACGCTGCATTTCATTTTGTAATGATTTAGGTAGTGCAGATAAATCGCCAATAAAATTAATTCGTACACCTTCCCTATGCATTTCTTCTAATTCGCGACGCAACATTTTTTCAAACAAAATCATCAAAAAATCAACTTCTTCAGTTGGTCGTCGCCAATTTTCAGTAGAAAAGGCGTAAGCTGTTAATATCTTAATTCCCCAATCTTTGCAGCATCGCAAGAGTTCTTTAAGCGTTTTTGCACCTTGCCGATGTCCGGCAATACGCGGTAATTTTTGTTGAGTAGCCCACCTCCCGTTACCATCCATAATTACGGCAACATGCAAAGGTAAGTTTTGTAAGTTTAAATCTGTGGGTAAGTTTGAATTCATAGGGTTGTAAATTTAAGAACTTCGATTTTATACAGAAAATTATGTATTGACTATGAGGAATTTTGAACTTTGATTTGAACTTTGAATTCCTGTGTCCCCAAATAGTTCATTTAAATATGCTGGTGTCAGGGTATTATTCCAAATCCACATTTGATGTATTGCAGAGTAAAAGGTATATAACAAGCTGCATTTGTTACTAAAATTCCAAGAATCCCATTTGAGAATCTGCATCATCCGTTTTAAAGTTCTAATCAAACTATTGCGCTGATAATTTCGATGGCGAGTTTTTATTAACGTTTTAGTTATTTTGATGGCAGAAGTATCGGGATAAGCCCAAACACCAAATCCCCAGAATTTCGTCATGTGGTTGATTTCGTCAATTGCTAATTGCTCTAAAATGTCTTGCAGCGAACCAGTTGTGTGAACCATCAGCCATATATAAAGACAAGTCGCGCTCAATTCAGTTGCTATCCGATGCAAACCATGACGATATAAATCTTCGTAAGGATTATCGGTAGGTAGATAGCTTCTAACAGTGCGGAATTTTGGAGTTATTTTTTCACCCGTCAACTGCTGGTAAACCTTAATTAATGCAGGGGTATGCTGACGCTCTTCTTTTTCCCATAATCCCGGCTCTATCAGCTTTTCGTTTTCATCAATCGTTCCTCCTACATACTGAGCCATTTGTGGATGTAATTTTTGGAAATATTGCCGACTCGTTTGAGTATATCCTCGGATAGGCGCTTCGGTATCCATCGCACCGACTATAACCGATAAAAATACTTGCAAATCGATACCACTTACCTGCTCGCGATTAATACTTTGCCAGTCAATGGGTTTCCAAGCACGCGGTTGTGGTTGGTTAAACTGTGATGGTAAATCTTTCAAGCGCTCGTGTAATTCTTCCTTTGCAAGATAATGTTTGATGAGAGAATTTATCTTTTGCTGAATTTGAAAGTTGTTGCGTAAATTTGTTTTAGTTCCCCGATTTAGCTCGGATTCACTAAGTATTTCTATCATCTTTTTTTTATTTAAGTATTTATTTTTGCTTCGTGACTACCAGTTTAAATGTGGTGCTAGTGGTTTGTCAGTCGGGTAAAGTAGGGTAAAAAGTATGGTTGAGATATTTATTGGGAGTTATTGAAGTGATTTCTTTCTAACTGACATCTTCCATCATTCTCCTGCTCGCCTTCACAACCACCTTGTAAGCCGGAGGCTTTCTAGCCCGCACGCAATACCTACGGTACGCTCCGCTAGCCGCGTGAACGCAGAGAAATCAATTTCAGGGCTGCATATACAAAGTACGTTAAAACGCACTAAAAGCCTTACTCAGCCATCTTTAGATGACTTGCTTTATAAGCCTGGGAATTTATTCCAAGGCGGTTATTGAGAATAGTGCAAGATGTGAGTTAAGAGATACAAGTACTGAAAATTGAAAAGTAAAGGAGAAAGTCAAGTTTACATAAACTTGTCTAAAAAGACTGGTTCCCAACTGTAGACTAGGATTGAGCTTTGCTCCTTTCACTTGTAAGTTAAACTACCTTGGTCGCTAAACAATGGATGATGAGGCAGTATTGGTATGGTTGGATACCGTAATACCTTCTAAAACTGGAGAACAATTAAGCGAATTAGATAAAATTATTCTTCAGCAGGTTTGGCTGGGAAGAAAGTATTTGGAAATTGCTGATTTTTATGGCTGTACTGAGGGACACGCAAAGGATGTGGGTTCTCGGTTATGGAAGTTACTGTCTAAAGTGATGCGTCAGAAGATTACTAAAAGTAACTGTCGTAGGGTTTTAGAAAAGTGTTTTCGTAAAGCTGGTTCGATATCGGGTTTGTTTGATTATCAAATTACGGAAAACCTAACCCCCCAGCCCCCTTCCCTACCAGGGAATGGGGAGAATGAGAATTTAAAGCCTCTCTGCGATACTCAGAAAGGTTTTTCTGATACCGTAAAAAACTCATTTAAACCAGAAAATATCAATTTTATCGGGAGAAGTGATGCGATAAATAGAATTGATGATTTAATAAATCTTGGTAGTAAAGTTATTGTGATTCAAGGTGAAGGTGGTTTGGGAAAAACTACTTTGGCTCAACAATATTTGCATTCTCAAGGGTTTGATGTAGTTTTAGAATTGTTGATGGCAAAGGAAACTCAAAATATTACTTCAGCGCAACGGGTGGTGGAAGAATGGTTAAAATATGATTTGGCACAAGAGCCTGGTTTGGAATTTGGAGTAACTTTAGGAAGATTAAAACGACAACTCCAATCAAAGCAAATTGGAATTTTAATTGATAATTTAGAACCCGCGCTGGATGGAAAAGGACGTTTTATTGCTCCTCATCGCAACTACATTGAATTATTGCGGATTTTAACTGATGCGAGAATAAATTGTACAACTTTAATTACTAGTAGAGATAGACTTTGCGAACCCGAATTAAACGTAACTCACTATCGACTTCCCGGTTTAGATAAATTAGCTTGGCAAAAATATTTTATTAACCGTGAAATAAAGATTGAATTACCAACTTTGCAAAAAATTCATCATGCTTACGGTGGCAATGCTAAGGCAATGGGAATTCTTTGCGGTGCAATTCTGGAAGATTTTGATGGTGATGTTACTGCTTATTGGCAAGAAAATCATGCAGATCCTTTAGCAGTTACAGATTTAAAAAATTTAGCTGCGAGTCAAATTAACCGCTTGCAAAAACTTGATTCTCAAGCATATCGTTTGCTGTGTCGTTTGGGATGCTATCGTTACCAAGATGTTTCTACCGTACCAACTTCAGCACTTTTGAGTTTATTATGGGATGTTGAAGCAATAATGCATCGTCAAATAATCGCTTCGTTGAAAAACCGCTCATTGATAGAGTGTAATAAAGGTGAATATTGGCTGCATCCCGTAATTCGAGCCGAAGCTATTTCGCGATTGCGATCGAGTGAAGATTGGGCGATCGCCAATCACAAAGCCGCAGAATTTTGGACGGATAGCATACAAACAATCGAAACTTTTCAAGATGCTTTACAAGCGTTGGAAGCTTATTATCACTATATTGAAATTAATCAATTTGAATTAGCCGGGAAGCTGATTATTAAAAGTAGAAACAATCAATGGGGGCAATTTTTACCTCTGGGAAGCACTTTATATCGGATGGGTTTGATTCAACCTGTTTTAGATGCCATTAATTATATTATCAATCGTATTGACGACGATACAAAAATTAGCGAACTATATAATATTTTAGGCGATTTATACTGGATAAGCGGTAAAGTACAGGCTGCAATTGAATATCAAGATAAAACAATTAATTTAGCAAGACAAGCGCTTGAGTCTATAGCTAATAAAGAAGAGAACAAACAGGCATTTTATTATTATCGGATGCTTGAAGTTGATTCTTTATTAAGCATCGGACTTTATAAAATTGATTTATGGGAATTATCAGAATCTGCCGATTTATTTCAACAGGTAATTAATTTAGCTCAAAACACCGCGCATCATCCTTGGGCAGAAAAAGCAGCCGTTTGTTTGTCCTTAGTTAATTCTTATTTAAAACAATATCCATCTGCTTATTTACTAGCGGATGAATGTTACAACAACATCACCGCAGAGCCGAATATTGAAAAAACGGCAAGATTTGCTTATTTTATTCAAATACTTGGTCAAACTTATGTGAACTTAGCAGATTTTAGTAAAGCCAAGGAAATGTTTTTGATGGCTTTAAAATTTGCCGAAGAAAGTCACTATACGCAGGTTAAAGCAAAAAGTTTGAATGGGTTAGCTGAAATATGTCGGAAAAATCACGAATTTGAATTGGCTTTGGAGAATCATTTAGCAGCGATTGAATTATTAGATAAAATTGGCGCTAAATGCGATTTAGCTGAAGCTTATTTTCAGTTGAGTTTGACTTATAATAATATTGGTAGTGACAGTGAAAGTCGAGACAATATTGATAAAGCTATTCGGTTGTTTAAGGAGATAGAATCACCTAAGCAGGTGGAGAAAATCAGCGAGCGATTAGCAGTTAGCAGCGAACTGTTTTCAAACAATTATTTATAACTGAAACATGAGTTTTTTGTAATTATTAACATAATATTTGTGGCGTTGCTAAATTGACATATGAATTTATTTTTCTCATATTTACTAGCCCCCTAAATCTCCCAATTTTGGGGGACTTTAAATTATTTTTCTCCCCCAGAATTGGGGATTGGGGGGCTTCGGCATACTTTTAATCAGCAACGCCAAATTTTCTATTATTTAGGAATAGAGATAGCAAAATAAGCGTTTCTAATGTAATAGTAAATTTAGGCGTGTTTAAAAACAAAAATAATGAAAAAGCGTATCGCCTTGAGTGCGCCTGCTGAAAAAAATGGTGTGTATGGTTAAGCGAGCGATAAGATTCTATTGATAAATCTTAAATATAAAAGTGAATTTAAAATCGGCGAAGTAGGAGCAGTTGTCAGGAGCAAAAAACTGTTAACTGACAACCGTTAAATACTAAGCACCTTGTAATCTAGCGAAGCCAAAGGTAACGTTAAACTCTTCACACCAAATTGCTACAGATTTGAAGTCATCTAAATCAAAGTTGGCTGGAATTTCATAACGTTGAGCGCCATCGAAGCGTTGTAAGTTAGCCAGAGTTACATAATTTTTTTCTTGTAAGTTGACGGGTACGGTGCTTTTGCGGTGTAAAACAACTCTTACTTTCGGTCCGCGTGCGGTGGTAAATCCTTTACTGAATTCCAAATAGCGCTTACCATTCTTCTCAACAATTTTAGCCGTACCGTTGGTGGGGTGGTCTTGTTCGGTGGTAACAAAGCTACCGGATGCAATCAGTGATTGTGATTTTGCTGCAATTACACTTCGTCCCGCTCTTTGTGCCTGTACTGGTTGTGCATTGAGTGCTAACTGTCCGACGCTACCGAATAATACGATTGATGCGATTCCGAATCCAGCTAATTTGTTGAGTTTCATTTGTAGTTACCTCGTGTTGGTTGTTTCTCCGTCCTTAATTACTAATATGAGGGATGAAGCTGAGGTGGTAGTGAATGATAACTGAGGTAGCGGTAAGAGTTATCTGAGAAAACTGAGAGTTAACAGCTTGTATGTTCACGCCCGAATCACAGTAATAGCCCGTTGATTTTCAGTAGTCACAACCTTGGTTGATAAACGTTCTTCTATTGGTAATGCATTTTTACGTCTGTCAAATACGAGTAACCAACCTTCATTTAATCCCAAACGTGCTAAATATGATTCTAATTGTTCGATTCCTTCGGCTTGGGGGTCACGTTTTTTTTCACGCCACACTTTTAATTCAATTCCAAGAGTAGTAGAACCATACCTTAAACATAAATCCATCCTGTCACTACCGATTGCATATTCCCGTTCTAAGGTACCACCACCATTAACAACGCGATGCAAGAAAGCCATTAATACTAAATGAGGTGCGATTTCGTGATAGCCAGTGCTACCTAATAATGGTTCTCCATGCTGTCGCCAGAATTTAATAAAAGCTTCTAATAAAGCATTTTTATTTAATTCCCCTTCTGGAGTTAGCCAAGTCGGTGCAATCATAGGTAGAGAAGCCATTGGTGTTACCGTTAATACTCTCGGTAAAACCTCGCGATAAATTGGGTTTGCAATTGTTAATCCACCTTGGGGATGCATGATACACAAACCCAAGTCAATTACAAATTGAATATCATCATTGGGAATATCTCCTAATTCCAAACCAGCTAAAATTGGTTCGATAATTGCTTTAATTCTTGGTTCCCGCAAGCGTTCAGCTAAACTATCAAGATGGGTATCTCGACGAGCAATTAATATTTCTTTTGCTTGTAAAATATGCTCTTTAGTAATAGGAATATTTCTATCCTTAACCATTTTTTCCACAACTTCTTTAGCTAAAGCATTAACTAACCAAGGTTGTCCCTGAGTTAAATCAAAAGCTGTTGCGCTGGCTTCTGGTGTGAAAATTTGTCCGGTATCTTCAGTATGTTGTTGGTATAATTCTGCGACTTCTTCAGCGTTAAAGTTTCTTAGGGTTATAGAACTAACTTTGATATTAAAAGGGCTGGATGTATTTAATCTGTCACTCCCACCGGATGCAACTTTGTAATCTCGCACATCTCTTAAACCTATTAAACCTACAGAAGAGGGAAAATTTTCTGGACGATTGGGAAAACCATCTCGTAATTGGCGTAAAACTGAAATCAAAGTATCATCTTGCAGGGAATCGATTTCATCAATAAATATTACCAAAGGTTTCGTTGAAGATTTTGCCCAGGCTTGACAAAAAGCTCGAATTCTGCGTCCTGGTTCTTCTTTTTGCCATTGATTGAGAACGGGTGGTTGCAATTCATCGGGCAATCGAATCGAAATTGTATCGTACCAAGTTCCCAAAATAGCCAATTCTGCCGCACCTGGATCGTGATTAAAAGCACTTCCCACTTCCACCGATACCATTACTGCTGTGTAGCGTCCACTTGCAGTAAGCTGTTGCGCTAAAGCTAACATTGCCGTAGTTTTACCAGTTTGACGGGGTGCATGAACGACAAAATAGCTTTCTTGTTCGATAAGCATTGACAAATCAGGTAGCCGACTTGTCGGTGGTAGCATATAGTGTTTGTCTGCTTTACACGGACCTGCAATGTTAAACCAGCGAGACATGAGTGTAGAGAATTAGCGGACACTTTGAGTTTAGACGATTTTGGGGAAGGGGATTGATATTTTAACCTGGCGATTGAATATGCTGCACTCATGCTGAGTATGACAAAGTAGATGCCGCAAACAATCCAAACAGAGGTTAATCTATGGAAATACGCCCAATTAGGACTAAAACTGACCATCAAGAAGCTCTTCGAGAGATTGAGTTGCTGTTTGATGCTGCCGAGAATACACCTTCTGGCGATCGCCTAGACATCCTTAGTACTCTCGTAGAAGCTTATGAGAAAACACATTTTCCGATTGAACTACCCGATCCGATTGAGGCAATTCATTATTATATGGATACTCGTGGTTTATCTCGTCGTGATTTGGAATCATGTCTAGGCAGTAGAGCAAGGGTATCTGAGGTTTTATCTCGTAAACGCACCTTAACTTTAGAGATGATTCGGAAGTTAAATCAAGAATTAAAGATTCCGGCTGAAATTCTTATCCAACCCTATGAGTCAAAACAAGTCTCCGCATAATAAAGCGATAATGCACCCGGCAGGTGATAGGCAAAGTTAACAATTTAAAGCCTTTAGGCGATCGCACCACGCCAAGCCCCCAAAATTGCTAATTCTGCGGCGCTGGGGTCATTGTTAAAGGCACTTCCCACTTCTGCGGATAACATCACTGCTGCATAACGTCTGGTTGCGGTAAGTTGTTGCGCTAATGCCAACATTGCCGTAGTTTTACCAGTTTGACGGGGTGCGTGAAGGACAAAATAGCTTTCTTGTTCGATAAGCATTGACAAATCGGGTAGCCGACTTGTCGGTGAAAGCATATAGTGTTTGTCTGCTTTACAGGGATCTGCAATATTAAACCAGCGAGACATGGGGTGTAGGGAGTTAGCGGACACTTTGAGTTTAGATGATTTTGGGGAAGGGGTTGATATTTTAAGCTGGCGATTGAAATCGCGGCTACACAGGCAAAACCCGCCTGCGCGGGTTAATCATTAAGTTGGTTTAAGTGGGTGTAGTTTGACTACAAGATTAGATACAGCGGGAAATACGGTCAATTATGGAGCAGTACCGGATACATTTTTTATCGAATAGAATCGTGAATGTTGCGATCGCAGGTGGTGCATGACTACTCGAAATTTCAAACGAGCATACAATCAGCTAGAAGTATGCATGGGAGACTTCGCTAAGAAAAATGGTGAAATATATGTTCCTAATATAGTTCCAGAAAGTCCAGCAGATTATATTTTTATATGTATGGAACCTTCATTGGGTGAATGGGCAAAAAATCGCGATGATGCAGAAAGCAAATTAAGAGATGGATTCAGGAACTTTCTTGATGGCTTTAATACAATGATATTGCACTACGCCATACGTAATTATCTTTGTAAAGACAATCAAACTTACCATATTACCGACCTTTCAAAAGGAGCGATGCTTGTTAAAGATGCAGATAATAATAGGATAAAAAGATACGAAAATTGGTATCCTTTATTGTTACATGAAATGAACTTAGTTGCTTTTAGTAACGTAATGGTTTTTGCTATAGGCTCTCATGTTGTAAATTTTCTTCAAAGAAAACAATTTCCTTGGGATTTTACACAATTAATTCATTACTCAGGTCAAGCTGTTAGCCATTGGGATAAACCTATCCAAGAAAATGAAGAAGATTTTAAGCGATTTCAGGATACAGTTACTGATGAGGATTTTTTGAATAATGCCAAAGCTGTTATCGAAAGTTCAAAAGTACCTCTAGTAATCGGTAAACGGGCACTTGAAAGATTAAGCAAATCGAATCTTACACTTTCAAGACGTAAGCTAATGTTTAACTACAAGTTGATTTTCGATGCAGTACGTTACAAAAATAGTCCCTACACAGAGCGTGGAGGTGCAGAAATAGATAGTTATTGCATGAGTTAAATAGGAGATTATCATAAAAATATTTTCAATTTACAACCTAATCTAAGTGTTTATAAAATAATTTATTAGTAAGGTGTGTTACAGCTTTTTAGAGGATGTTTTTAAAGTCGGATTTAATACCTTCCCTGTGTGGGGTTTTCTCTCTTGCCTGATTCGGCATTGTGCCTCAAATATCGGATAATCACAAATGTACTTAAACTTAAGGGTTAACTGAATGCTATGGTTCGTTGCGTCTCTTGGGGTAGTGATTGTAGTAATTGGATTTGGAGCCATCTATCAAGCACTTGCTACAAATCGCGATCGTCGAAGGTTTCTGCCACCTGGAAAGGTAGTTCAAATTAACGGCAAAAACTGGCATTATCAAGTGATGGGTGAAGGTAGCCCAACAGTTATCGTCGATAGTGGAACCGGAGGTACTCATCTAGATTGGCAATTAGTGCAGCCCGAAGTTGCCAAATTTACAAGAATCTTGACCTACGATCGAGCAGGCTATGGCTGGAGTGATTTAAGTTCAGAACAACGTACTGCTGAACAAGTCGTTGGTGAATTGCGGCAGCTTTTGAGAGAGATTGAAGTTGAGCCACCCTATATCTTAGTAGGAATGTCTTTAGGTGGTTTATTTAGTCGCTTATTTACCTATGACTATCCAGAAGAAGTGGCTGGGATGGTTTTAGTGGATGTCGCTCATGAGAGAATGTATGAGGATACACAGACCGAATGGGTTGAATTAAACAAACGATTGGAAGGGCTGTTAACTCACTTGGTGCCAATTATAGTTCGTATTGGTCTGCTTCGTTTGCTTGTCGCTTTTGATTCTCTGCCGATGGCGGCTGGTTTATTCCAAAAATTTCCACCTTCAACACGACCCTCTTGCTAAAGCACTCTATTCTCAAACTCAGTTTGGAAAAACCTTTGCTCAAGAATCGGCTGCGGTATCAATCAGCATGAGCCAGGTTGAGCAAGCACGTCAAATAAAGTCGTTTCCAGATATTCCTCTTATTGTTTTGTCGGCTGGAAAACCAGCCTTCGACATCACACAAGAGGTGCTTGAGAAGTTGCAAGAGTTACATGCAGATCTAGCCAATGATTCGCCACAAGGCGTTCACATTGTTGCTCACGAAAGTGGGCATGCAATACACCTCGACAAACCAGAATTAGTCATTGATGCAGTTCGTCAAGTTGTTGAAAAAGTGCATTGCAGTAGCGCCATATAACCCTGGTGCAGCGGACTGCATAAAGTACTTGTGGTGTTGCAAAGGTATTGCCGTCACCACCATCACCCCCTGCTAAAGAAATCATCAAAACCGCAATAATCTTCAATCCAAAGCGAGAAGCAAGAAAGTCTGCCAAAAGAAGGAATGGCTGCTGGTACGATCGCACTCGGTATTGGTTGCGGTGTTAACCAAATTGTCAGCGGAAATATCGGAGCTAAGGCAATACCAATTAAAGTTAAAATTGAGATGTAATATTTAACGGCAATCTTCATTAATATGACGAACCAGTCTAGCTCACCTCCAACTACTCTCGAAGTGCTGCTTCATGAAATCGAAGCTACTCCTAGAGAGTATTGGTCAGATTTACTAGATACTTTGCGCGAGTTTCGACAAAATATTCCATCAACCGCTTCACCCGTTATCGATGCCGAGCAAGCGCAGAAAAATCAAGCAGCGATCGAGCTTCTAGATTCCTTGCTGGATGATACTGAAGATGCCTCGGAACATCAGCAAACTTGGGATTTTTTGAAAACTGCTTTGGATGAAGATAGGTTATCTAATCGCCCCTTATTCCCATGAATCGTTTGATTTTACTCGATTCTGGACCTTTGGGAATGGTTACGAATCCGAAAGCTACGGGTACTCCCCTTGATTGTCAACTTTGGCTAAAATCCCTCTTACGACGCGGAGAAAGGTTTGCTATTCCAGAAATTTCAGATTATGAAGTTCGTCTTAAAGTTAGATATATTTGCCTAAATTTTCCGATAAAAACATCCCATCCATTTTTCTACGGTTGAGGTTCAATTTCTTTGAAAGAAAAATCCTATCCTCCGAATAAACATTGTTCACTGCTCACTGCTCACTGTTGACTGATTAACCATCCCCCGATGCAAAACCAACATCACCCCAGCTAAAGGAATCATCAAAACTGGAATAACCTCCAATCCAAATCGAGATGCAAAAAACCCAGCTAAAGAAGGAATTGCTGCTGCTCCCAAACTTGCCGAACTTGTAATAAAACCAATCGCAGCCGGTACAATCGCTGTAGGAATCCATTGCGGTGTTAACCAAATAGTCAGCGGAAATATCGGCGCTAAAGCAATACCAATTAAAGGCAAACTAAATAATTGATTTGGCAATAACCACCAAGCAATCAAACTTAAACTTAATAATATTAAACTATAATTCAAAGTCCGATTTGCTCCCCACAATTTAACAAATCGTCCGCTGATAAAACGTCCTAAAGTTAATCCCAACCAGTAAGCACTAACGCTATAACCTGCGATTAATGTTGGGGTATTTCTACTAATATGTTGAACGCTATAAGCCCAGTTTCCTACAGATGCTTCTGTTCCCACGTAAACTGCTAACAATAAACCAGCTAGTAAAACTGTATGTGTTTTCAAGGCTTCACCCAAATTTGCAGAAGCAGTTTTATCCGATTTAATTCTCTTAGTTAATGGTTTGAAATCGGATATCACAGCCCATAACATCCCAAATACCATTAATCCGACAACCGCAGCAAAAACCAGATAAACACTGCGCCAAGGTAAGTTTACCGCTAATAACGTAGTGGCGATCGCCGGTCCTAAAAGTGCCCCAATTCCATAAAAACCGTGCAGCCATCCCATCAAATCCGCTTGATTTCGGTTGGCAATATAGCTGTTAATCCCCGCATCAATTAAGCCAATTCCCAAACCCAGCAACGAGCCAGCAGCAACCATCAACCACCAAAACGGACTAAAAGCGTAGACTATTAAAGCAAATGTCAGGCTTGTGGATGCTAACAATAACATCCTTGCTAAACCGATGCGGCTGCTTAAGATACTGCTAGCTAAAGCGGCAAAAATATAACCCGTAACTTGACTCAGAAAAAGTAGGGTAATGTTGGCTGAAGTTAGATTGTAAGTTTCACCGATTGAGGGAATGAGAACACCCAAACCACCTTCGGCAATACCGATTGCTATGAATGCGTAGAAAGATATTAGGATTGCCATGAGGAGAAAGAGTTATGAGTTATGAGTTAAAAATTATTCCACCATTTGTAGTGGGAGCCAGAATGCTCCCTGGTAATTCAATATCTTTCTTTCTTGTTATCCAATCCCCAGTGCCCCACGCCCAATTACCAATTACTAATTATTACTCAATATTTTTGGCGCTAAAGCGCAACTACGAACCAATTATCCATGATTACAACCCGCTATCGGTAAACATATTTTAAAAGTAGTTTTTCCGGGTTTTGATTCTAAATATAAAGCTCCTTTATGACGGTTTTCTACAATTCTTCTCACTGCATCTAATCCCAATCCGCTACCTTTTCCTACTCCTTTTGTTGTAAAAAATGGTTCAAAAATACGCGATTGTACATCTTCGGGAATTCCGGAACCGGAGTCGGTAATTTCGACTTTTAATGAGTTTTCAAAGTGAGAAGTTGTAATTTTTAAAATGCCTTTTTCGTTCATTCCATCAATGGCATTATCGATTAAATTTGTCCAAACTTGGTTCAGTTCGCTACCGTAAGCAAGAATTTGAGGAAGGTTTTCTCCATAGCAACGCTGAATTTCAATTCCATGTTTTAGCTTGAAAGAAAATAGTTTTATCGTATCTTCTAAACCTTGATGAATGTCTACCCACTGTTGAGCGCCACGATCTAAATGAGAGTATGATTTCATCGAATGTACTAAATCCGAAATCCGTTCGGCACCGCGCAAACCGTTTTTAATCGTAGACATGACATCAAAGGAAATCGCCAGCCAGCGTATTCCCATGTCTCTAAGTTCGGTGGTATCATCTCGCCAGCGCTCCATCATTGTATCCAGCAGTTTTACGTCTACTCCACCTGCGGCTAAAGGCTCGGCAATATTCCAAGCCTTTTCTACTCCATAATCTTCTAGCCAATCAAGTAGCTCATCTTCCCTGTCAGCTATTGTCATCGGATCTAATTTGTCATTATTAATGATGTCGTAGCCGTCATCCCTAATTTTTGTCCATTTCTCGGTATGTTCGTCTTCTACCCGATGCTGCCCGTAAACTAAGTTCATGCGCTGCAATTCCAGCAATGCCGGGGTGACGTCTTTCAAAGCCCGAACTAAAGCAGCAGCAGGGTTATTAAGTTCGTGTGCTAAACCCGCAGCCATCGTACCTAAAGCCGCCATTTTTTCGCGGTTGCGGATAAAAGATTCTAGTCCCCGCAATCTTGTTTGAACTGCACGAAATATTGTTGTTTCAAATTCACGACATTGGTGAAGCAATTCTAAAAAGTCTTCTGCGGGAAGTTCGTAAACGCGACAGTCATTTAAAGCCCTTAACTGAACCATAATTGGTTCGTCGGTAAGGATAGGAATCTCCCCCACAAATTCCGGTGCTGTATGCTGTCCCAAAGGCATTTCCACACCATCGGAATGACGAGTGATACCAAGTTTACCCGCCATCAAAATAAATAAACCTCGCGGTGGATCGTTTTCATAAACCAGGATTTTACCTTGCGAGAGCTTGATTTCCTCAGCGCGATCGCAAACCCATTCCAACCGACTCTGAGGAAGTATTTTAAATAATTCCAGAGTTTGCAATTCTTCAGAACATAATGTCATTGTTAGTTGTTAGTTGTTAGTGGTTAGTTGTTAGTTGATAGGGGTAAGTGGCGGGTTAGTTCTTCTTCCCCCTCTTCCCCCTCTTCCCCCTCTTCCCCCTCTTCTTCTTCCCATCCCCTATGCCCTATGCCCAATCCCCAATTCCCAAATTACAAAACTTTACTCAAGTAGTTATGAACAAACTGCACGCAAATTGAACCTTCACCGACTCCGGAAGCTACTCGTTTTACCGAACCGTGACGCACGTCTCCTACCGCAAATATACCGGGGACGTTTGTTTCTAATAAAAAGGGGGTCGCGGTCTAAAATCCATCCTTTGGGACGATTGTTACCGTTGTGTTTTAAATCTGGGCCAGTACGAACAAAACCGCGATCATCTTTTTCTAAAACTCCATCCAGCCATTCGGTACTGGGTTTTGCTCCGATAAATATAAACAGCGAATTTGCGGGTACTGTTTCTTGTTCGTCGGTCAAATTATTAACTAAAGTCAGTTCTGATAAGCTGGTTTCGCCTTTTGCTTCAACGACACTTGTATTTATCTTGACTTCAATATTCGGCGTGGCTTCAATTTGCTCGATTAAATATTGAGACATACTTTTAGTCAAGGAATCGCCGCGCACCAAAATAATTACTTTGCTGGCGTATTTAGAAAAATACATTGCTCCCTGTCCGGCAGAATTCGCCGCACCGATGATATATACTTCCTCGCCTTCGCAGGAACGGGCTTCTGTCTGGGCTGCACCGTAGTAAACACCTGCACCAGTCAAACGCTCGATTCCCGGTACGTTTAACCTTCGCCAAGCTACACCTAAAGCTAAAATCAATGCATGACAGCTAATTTCGCCACCGTCTTTTAGCTGAATGATTCGATACTGGTCTTGTACGCGAATTCCCTCTACTTCTTGGGGCGTAAGAATCTCTACACCAAACCTTCTAGCTTGAGTTACAGCCCGTCGCGCTAAATCTCCACCGCTTAAACCGACGGGGAATCCCAAGTAATTTTCAATACGCGAACTCGTCCCAGCTTGTCCTCCCGGCGCTTCTTTTTCGATCATTATCGTTCGCAATCCTTCGGAAGCACCATACACCGCAGCAGCTAAACCCGCAGGACCTCCACCAACAATAATTAAATCGTAAAAGGGTTTATCAGCTTGGGTTTGTAAACCGATTTTTTCTGCAAGTTGAACGTTGCTTGGTTGCAACATAGAAGCACCATCGGAGAAAAGCACCAAAGGTAAATTTAAACGATCGCAATCTGCATATTCAACCAATTTTTGAGCTTCTTCCGAAGATTCAATATCCAACCATTCATAAGGAACTTGATTTCGTGCCAAAAAATCTTTAACCTGGTGAGAATCCGGCGACCAACGATTACCGATAACGCGAATACCTTCAAATGGTGGACGAAAATGCGCCATCCAATCGTCAATTAGATCGTCGATTACCGGAAATAGTTTTTCTTGAGGTGGGGTCCCAAGGTTTCATTAAATAGTAGTCAACTTGAGTTTTATTAATCGCATTAATAGCCGCATCGGTATCCGCATAAGCAGTAAGTAAAGCGCGTTTGGCATTGGGATACATTTCTAATCCCTTCTCCAAAAATTCCACCCCAGACATTTGCGGCATTCTTTGATCCGCTAAAAACAAAGCTACCGTTTCATTGCGAAGCTTGAGCTTTTCCAGAGTTTCTAAAGCAGTCTTACCAGAATCCGCACGCATAATCCGAAAGCGATCGCCGTATTGCTGCCGTAAATCTCGCGCTACCGCTTGCAACACTTGCGGATCGTCATCAACCGTTAAAATTACAGGCTTCATAATCAATTATCAGTGAACAGTTATCAGTGAACAGTGCAGAGTTGGGGATTGGGGATTGGGGATGGGGGATTGGGGATTGGGGATTGGGTATTTTTTTGATATGGAAAACAACAAGGGAGCAAGATGCTCCCACTACAAATAAATTTCTAATTTTATAATTATTAACTCATCTTTTCCCCATCTCCCCTTGTCTCCTTGTCCCCTTGTCTCCCCATCTTCTCGTTAAACGAGCATCTGATAAAGACCAATCAAATTCTCATCTGGATCGCGTAGGTAAGCTGTTTTAATCCCGTACATAGGATTGTTCATTGGTTCTGTGGTTAATTTGATTCCTTTTTGTTTAAGTTTTATACATTCATCTTCTAAATCATTAACTGTAAAAATTAAGGCTACGGTGTCTTGACATTCTGCTGTTGGGGGCTTTTCATGGTTGTGAATCATCTGCGCCATTTCCGAACGTCGGAAGATACTAAGTCTCATATCTGCAACATTAAATTCCGCGTATCCGCCTCGTTCGTCTTCTTGCGTTACTTTAAATTCCATGATGTCTTTGTAGAAACTTACGCAGGCTTTCCAATCGTTAACAAGCAATCTGGTAAAGGATTTATAGACTTTCATTTTTTTTGGATTCCCCTGTATAAATCAAATAAAGTTGATAGTTGTTTCCTATTCCCTACTCCCTACTCCCTACTCCCTACTCCCTACTCCCTACTCCCTACTCCCTACTCCCTATTCCCTACTCCCTACTCCCTTTAAAAAATCAAGACATACCTTGCATTTCTAAAGCTTTTTTAACGCCTGCATCGGCGGACATTTCTTCTCGGAAGCGCTTCAGGTTTGGGTAATCATTAATATCGATTGGTGTTTGGTCGATCCAGCGCGTGATAACGTAAAGATAAGGATCGGCTACGGTACGTCCATGAGCAATTGGATGTTTATCTAAACGCTCGTTTAAGGTTTTATAATGTTCGCGGAGGCGCTTGTAAGTTGCCTGACGCAAGGCATCATACTGACTTTCATCATCAATAAACTTCTGTGGTGCAAAGTGCGGTGCAAAGTCGGCGTGTACTTCGCTAGTCATATAGGAAAGCCATTCTTCAAGTAGGTAACGCTCGTAAGCATCATTGCCCCTACCGAGATTGGCTTGAGGATATCGATCTATTAAATACATTAAAATAGCGGCGGCTTCTGTAAGTACCTTGCCATCTTCGATAACTAAAGCAGGTACCTTACCCTTTGGGTTTACCTTTAAATACTCTGGTTTGAGGTGTTCGCCGTGCTTCATCACTTCAAGTTCGTAAGGTTCGCCAATCCACTCAAGCGCTATATGAGGGGCTAAAGCGCAAGTGCCTGACATGGTGTAAAGTTTTGGTGATGTTGACATGATAGGTAGATTTCCTGTTTTGTGTTTATGTTGCTCAAAAAATCAAATTAATTTATCTGGCGTAATTGGTAGATCGCGAATGCGTTTACCTGTGGCATGATAAATCGCATTGGCTACCGCCGCTCCAGCACCAACAATACCAATTTCACCGACTCCTTTCACTCCTAAAGGATTGATATATGGGTCATTTTCTTCGATAAAAACGACTTCGATATCGGGAATATCAGCATTGACGGGAATCAGATATTCGGCAAGGTTGTGATTAACAAAGTTTCCATAGCGCTCGTCAAGAATGCTTTTTTCATGCAACGCTTGAGATATACCCCAAACTATACCGCCAATCATTTGCGATCGCGCTGTCTTTTGGTTAAGTATTTTTCCTGCACCAAATGCACCTAAAAACCGAGAAACTTTTACCATCCCGTTGATTGGATCTACCTTAACTTCGGCAAAGTGTGCGCCAAACGAATGCATGGAATATTTTTTTCTGGCTTCGTCGGGTTTAGATTCTACTTGCACGGATACTTCTTTAAGCTTGTTTCTACTCAAAATTTCTGCAAAAGTTTCTCCCTTCGATGCATCTTTAACAAAAACGCCACCATCTCTAACTTCTAATTCTGCTGCTTTCAAATTCTTCAGTGCCGAAAGATTATCTTCTCGCACTAAGGACACCATTTTATCGCGGAGTGCCATACAGGCTTCATATACCGCGCTACCGTAAGAAGCCGCACCCCAAGAGCCACCGGAACCGGGAGAAGGTGGTAATTCGGAATCGCCAATTTCTACCGCTACTTTATCTGGCGATACTTGTAATACTTCTGCTGCTACTTGCGCCAATATTGTATACGTGCCTGTACCGATGTCAGTTGCTGCAATTTGCACCAGTAAATTACCATTTGGCATAATTTGAGCGCGGGCTGTAGCGGCTTGTCTATTGGTGGGATAAGTGGCTGTAGCTACACCATAACCAACTAAGTAACGACCGTCGCGCATTGAGCCTGGATTGGGATTGCGCTTTTCCCAGCCGAAGCGTTTTGCACCTTCTCGCAAACTTTCCACAAGGGAACGACTCGACCAAGGTAAGTTTTTATAAGGGTCTTGGGGCGGGTCATTAATTATACGCAACTCAATCGGATCGATGTTGAGTTTATAAGCTAATTCATCCATCGCCGATTCCAAAGCGTACATTCCCGGTGTTTCGCCAGGGGCACGCATGATGGTTGGTACTACCATATTTAAAGGTACGGCGCGATGGGTAACAAGCACGTTGGGGGCATTGTATATCATGTTAGTAGCTCCACCAACGTGTTCGACAAATTCTTTGTCGATATTGGTTTGTGTGGTAATTTCGTGCGCTATAGCCGTTAGTTTACCGTCTTTCGTCGCACCCAAACGAATCTTTTGCAAAGAATAGGGACGACAGCCCACCGAATTAAACATTTGCTGACGCGATAATGCAAGTTTAACCGGGCGTTTGACTTGCTGCGCCGCCATCGCAGCCAAAATAACGTGTTCCCGCACCGGGAATTTGCAGCCAAATCCACCACCAATAAACCGCGAAATTACCTGTACGTTTTCAATCGGAATTCCAAAAGTATTAGCTACGGCTTTTTGTGCCCCCATCACGTGTTGCGATGCATCATAAAGCGTCAGTTTATTACCTTGCCAAACGGCGGTAGTTGCCGAAGGTTCCATCGGATTATGATGTTCGATCGGTGTTGAGTAATTTTCGTCTAACTTTACTTCTGCTGCTTGCAAACCTTTGTTAACGTCACCGCGCCCAGAATCGGGTTCCAAAGGAACCAACAATCTTTCCGGCTTGTAGGCAAGACTAAGATTTTTTTCTAAACTTAGCGTAGGGGTTTCGGGGAGATAAGTTACTTTAACTAACTTAGCCGCATATTCAGCTTGTTCTAATGTTTGTGCAATTACGACACCTATATGCTGTCCGTAAAAATTAATTTTATTATCTTGCAATACCGGAAGCGGTTTAACTAAAGGGTTGCCGCCAGATTCATTATTTGTTTGTCCGACTTTAGGTGCATTTTGGTGAGTAATAACCGCAATCACGCCTGGTAGCTTTTCCGCCGCACTGCTATCAATATTGCGGATACTTCCCTTAGCAATTTTGCTTTCAATGACAACAGCATGAGCCATATTTTGTAAGGGATATTCAGCAGCATAAAGCGCCTTACCAGTTACCTTCAGTCTGCCATCTATTCTACTTAGCGGTTTACCAATTGGATTAGTCATTATTGTGATTTTAGATTTTAGATTGAAAGTTAGGAGTGAGTAGCGAGTAGAAAGTAGCGAGTAGAGGTAGTGAGAAATAAATTAACTATTAAGGCAACTAGCTAGAAAGGAGTAGTTAAATATTGCGATTGAAAGCCGTCTTTACAAAATCTGTTATTCAATCTTCTTCAAACCTCATATTTCTTATTACTTGCCACTCGCTACTTTAAGAATTTCTCTGCCCCATGCCCTATGCCCTATGCCCTATTCCCAGTTTCCTTGCGCTGCTGCACTCAAAGCTTGCACGATCGCCCTCTTCGTCATTTCCACTTTAAAAGCATTATGTTCGTAGGTTTTCGCGCCTTTTACCGCTGCCTCTGCTGCTGCTTGAAATGTCTTTTCGTCAGCTTTGGCATTATCAAGAATTTTCTCTGCTTCGGTTGCACGCCAAGGTTTGTGTGCTACACCACCTAACGCCAATCTTCCCATGCGAATAGTACCGTTATTATCCATTTCTAAAGCAGCAGCTACAGAAATTAAAGCAAAAGCATAGGATTGTCTATCTCTAACTTTCAAATAATGCGAGTTTTCTGCAAATGGCGATTCTGGTAAAAGTACTGCCACTATTAATTCATCTGGCTGCAACTCAGTTTCAATTTGCGGGGTATTTCCAGGTAATCGATGAAAATCAGCAGCTTCGATCAACCGCTCTCCTTTTGAACCTTTAACTTTAACTACAGCATCCAAAGCTGCCAGCGCGACGCACATATCGGAAGGATGAGTCGCGATACACTCTTCAGAAGCACCTAAAATAGCGTGAATGCGGTTAAAACCTTCAAGCGCCGCACAACCAGAGCCAGGTAAACGTTTATTACAAGGCATCGCCGTATTATAAAAGTAATAACAGCGAGTCCTTTGCATCAAATTTCCCCCTGTAGTTGCCATATTTCGTAATTGCGGCGAAGCACCAGCAAGCACAGCTTCCGACAACAGCGGATAACGTTTTCTAATCGTGGGATGGTTTGCCATATCGCTGTTTTTTACCAAAGCCCCGACACTCAAACCATTATTTATCCCTTCAATTTTCTCCAACTCCAACCGATTAATATCTACGAGTTGATTAGGCTGCTCCACACCTTCCTTCATCAAATCCAGAAGATTAGTTCCACCCGCGATAAACTTTGTTTTTTTGGCTGCGGCAACACTTTTAACAGCCGCATCTTGATTGTCTGCACGAATATAAGTAAATGGATTCATAAAATAGTTAGTTGTTAGTTGTTAGTGGTTAGTTGTTAGTAGTTAGGAATTAACAATTTTCTACCCCCTCTTCCCCCTCTTCCCCCTCTCTTCTTATCTCCCTATCTCCCTACACTTCACCGCTCGCTTCCTTAACAGCTGCAACAATACCGGGATAAGCTCCGCAACGGCAAAGATTTCCGCTCATTCTTTCGCTGATTTCAGCATTGGTAAATTCTATTTGCCCTTCTTTTCTTACATCGGTTGTTACCGCGCTGGCTCTACCTTGTTTAGCTTCTGCAATTGCCGCAACCGCAGAACAAATTTGACCGGGGGTACAGTATCCGCACTGAAAACCGTCGTGTTTAATAAAGGCTGCCTGTACCGGATGTAGTTCGTCTCCTTGCGCTAATCCTTCGATGGTGGTGATTTCTGCACCTTCGTTCATAATTGCTAGCGTCAGACAAGAATTAATTCGCCTTCCGTTAACTAACACCGTACAAGCGCCACATTGCCCGTGTCCGCAACCTTTTTTAGTACCAGTTAAACCAATATATTCACGCAAAGCATCGAGTAAAGTCACTCGCGGTTCAACTTGTAAATTTTGCTCTTTACCGTTGATTTTCAGCTTGATGTTAACCGTATCGCTTTGTGAAGGCTGCGGTGTTGTTTGCGCTAAAGTCTTTTTTGTAAATTTACCAATTACAGTTGCTAATGCGCCGACGAAGGTTAACTGTCCGAATCTTCGCCTTCTTAATTTGACTTTCATTACTTAAGTAACTAATAGGATTCTTATAGAAAACCAGCAGCTATCTAACTACAGTTTCCCGATAAATATAAGTTATAGAATATCAGCCTTAAGATTGATTAGTCTTCTAACTAAAGGAATATGCAATTTTGTGGCGAAAAGTTCGTAGGTTGGGTTAGACGCACGCAGAATAATAGTTGGCAACTCAAAATTCTTGTCTTGCGTCGTAACCCAACATCTTTATTATTAGTCGTTTAAGCTCGTAGGTTGGGTTAGACGCACCAAAAATAATAGTTGCCTTCCTAAAATTTATCGAAGCGTCGTAACTCAACATCATTATTCGTCGTTTAAGCAAATATATTGTTATTTATAAGGCATAGAAGTAATGTTGGGTTACGACACGATTAAATAGATTGAAGTGACTTGCACAAATTTTCCTTCGTGTCTAACCCAACCTACATACTCTCAATTACCAAATACCAATCCCCTCATGTCGTAACAATATCATTCGCAGCCGCCCATTGAGCAATATCCTGCTTCTGAATCGCTGCTGCCATTAAGTCGGGGAATTTATCCGGGCTACAGGCAAAAGCTGGACTGCCCATTTTGGCGAATTCTTCTGCTATTCTATGGTCGTACATTGGTGCGCCTTCGTCATTTAATGCCAGTAAAGTTACTAACTGCACGCCAGAATTAACGATTGCTGCAACACGCTTTAACATTTGGCGGCGATCGCCACCTTCGTACAAGTCGCTAATTAATACAAGAATGGTATCTTGGGGTTTTTGAATAAAGCTTTGACAATAAGCCAGCGCTTGATTAATGTCGGTACCGCCACCCAGTTGAGTGCCAAACAGTAAATCTACTGGATCTTGGGCTTCATCGGTTAAATCTGCAACCGCCGTATCGAAGACAATTATCCGTGTTTGAATTGCGGCTAAAGATGCTAAAACTGCTCCAAAAATTCCTGCATAAACTACAGAAGTTGCCATCGAACCGCTTTGGTCAATGCAAAGTATAATATTCCGTAAATTGCTGCGTTTGCGTCCGTAACCAATGCGAGTTTCAGGAATAATTGTGCGGTATTCTGGTTGATAGTGTTTTAAATTAGCGCGGATGGTGCGGTTCCAGTCGATTTCGTTATGGCGGGGGCGACGGTTGCGGATAGCGCGGTTGAGGCTTCCCATCACGGCTTGCTGGGTGGGGTTTGTCAGTTTGCGCTGCAATTCTTCGACGACGCGACGCACCACTTGACGGGCAGTATCTTTGGTTTTTTCTGGCATGATATTGCTCAAAGACAGCAAATCTGCAACCAAATGTACGTCTGGTTCCACTGCCGATAGCATTTCTGGTTGGAGTAACATTTGACGCAGGTTGAGACGTTCGAGTGCGTCTTGCTGCATGACTTTTACCACCGATGAAGGGAAATAACTGCGAATATCTCCCAGCCAACGCGCAACCTTTGGTGAGGAACTACCCAAGCCCCCAGAGCGTTCGGAATCATACAGTGCATCTAAGGATTTATCAATTTTGGCATCAGTACCAGTTAATTTGCAGCCAGTACCATCAGCTTTTTGGCTGCCAAGGATGAGTCGCCAGCGGCGCAGACGTTCGTTGTTTGATTTTTCAGTCATATCGATTTGACATTTTACAAAATTTTTATATTAGAACTTATGCGTAAATCGTAATCAATACAAAATAATATCGTAAGTTATATAATTTTTTTGACTTAATCTATCTGAGGCTAGATTAATTATTTTGAAGCACATTATATAAACGAGATTGCAAACTATATATATCAAGTCTAAAAATATTGACGTAAATGCGATAAATAATTATTTAGGGTTCAATCTGCCACGAAACATAGATATCGTATTGCATAGTAGAAAATAGCCGAACTTTTTTAATTGTCAGGTGTTAGGGATTTATAAGATTTGATATTTTTAAAGTTTATTCCGGTATGAAGTTTAGAATAAGTCACGATTAAAACTTGAATTTGATTAGCTAATAAATTATTACTTCTATCTTTTGATTAACTCATTCACTGTTCTTTCGGTAGAAGCAAAATTTAGAAAAGCTTGAGATGATTTAGATGTACGCTAACAAAACGTTGAAGAAAGTTTTGCAGCAGATGCCAGACGTGTAAATCTTGATTTAGAGATACACCTATAGCGTAAATACTATTGTTAATTAGGAGGTCAAGAATGACATATACAAATACAAATAATGTCGATTATAAAAGAGCCGCTGGTTTATTTTACAGCCGCGACGAAGCAGAAGCAGCCGTTCGTGGATTGAAAGATGCAGGTTTTAACCAAGATAGAATCTCCGTGATAGCGCGTGATGCCGACAAAGTAGAAGGCGTTCAATCAACACAAGATGTTGGTAATAAAGCTGATGAAGGTGCTACTGCTGGAGCTTTAACTGGTGGAGCATTGGGCGGAATTACTGGTTTGCTCGTAGGCTTAGGAGCATTGGCAATTCCCGGTATTGGGCCAATCATATTTGCTGGTGTTGAAGGAACTGCGATCGCAACTACTTTAGCTGGTGGTGCAATCGGTGCGGCAACTGGTGGATTGGTAGGTGCTTTGGTTGGATTGGGAATTCCTGAAGAAAAAGCAAAAATCTACAATGACAGAGTTTCTGGCGGTAGCTTCTTAGTAATGGTAACTGGTACCGAAGCTGAAGTAGAACGTGTCGAAACAATCATGCAGCGTTGCGGTGTTGAAGAATTTGGTATTTACGACGCACCAAATGCACCAGCACCGGCTCCACAACCAGTAGCAACACCTCCCAATCCTCGTGCAGAAGTTGCAGATAGTAACAACGTCAAGCTTTACGAAGAACGTTTGGTAGCAGATAAAGAACGTCATAAAGCTGGTGAAGTTGCTATTGGCAAGCACGTAGAAACAGAAACAGCTAAAGTAGCCGTTCCCGTTGAGAAAGAAAGAATAGTAATTGAGCGTACCACTCCTACAAATGAAAGAGCAGTAGCTCCAGGAACTGCTGATTTCTCTGGTGGAGAAGTTGCTAATGTGGATATTTACGAAGAAACTGCTGAAATTGGTAAGGAAGCATTCGTTCGTGAAGAAGTAAAAGTTCGTAAAGAAGTTGAACACGAAACTGTAGAAGCGCAAGAAACACTTCGCCGCGAAGAATTAGATGTCGATGTTGATGGTAAGCCAGGAATTCGTAAAGACAGATAAAAATTAAATGGAAGAAATTAAAATTGCAGAGAGAGTATTAAATAATTAGCGTAAATACTCTGTCTGCGATCTTCCATCTGTAATTAACCAATCAAATTATTAAATTTAGTTAAAAGAACATAGTGAGGAGAGAAAAATGAAAAAATTAGCAACATTATTATTAGGTAGTATTTTACTTTTTAGTGCAGCTGCTTGTGATAATAACACCGCAAAGACTAGTGCTGATGCTCCCGATTCTGTTAGCGGTAGTGTAGAACAACCTGGAACAGTAGAAGAAACAAAAGAAGATGCGGCCAGCGAAATTCGTCAAGATCAGTTGAATGCCGATATCAGAGCCAGAGAACAACGTAACGATATAGCTGGCGATCAAACTGAAAGAGCAGATGCTGATTTAGCAAGTGAAGTACGTTCTAAATTAGAAGCTAATATTCCTCGTGCAAAATTAGTTATTGAAGCTGAAGAAGGTGTAGTATCAATTGGAGGTACAGTTCCCGATCAAAAGGAATACGACACAATTGAACCTTTGGCTAAACAGATTTTAGGGGTAAAAGGTGTGAAGATGGAAGAAGTTAAGGTTGTACCACCTGCTAACTAATTATGGTTTTACAAGACTTCTGGTAATCTGAATATTACGGATTATCTAAAAATAAACTTTTTAAGGCAGAAATTATCAGTATAATAATTCTGCCCAAATTTTTTTAAATTTATAATTAGGAGAAAAAATTTTGTTTAATAGTTGGGACTCTTTACAACACACGCTGACAATCGGAACATTGGGCTATATAGCTATAATTTTTCTGATGCGTATTTCGGGAAAGCGGACTTTATCTAAATGGAATTCTTTTGATTTCATTGTTACTATCGCATTCGGTTCTATATTAGCAAGTTTAATGCTATCAAAAGATACTTCCTTAACACAGGGAGTATTAGCAATTGGATTATTGGTGCTTTTCCAATTTATTATTACTTGGATTTCAGTACGTTCTGACATATTTCAGGGATGGATTAAAGCAGAACCAACCTTACTGCTTTTCCAAGGTGAATTACAGAGTAATGCTATGCGACATCAAAGAGTATGCAAAGGTGAAGTTTTAGCCGCGTTACGTACAAATGGAATGGCGGCATTAGAAGACGCAGAAGCAGTAATTTTAGAAACAGATGGTAGCTTTAGCGTCATAAAGAAACTTAAAGAATCTTCAGCTTCTGCACTAGTTGATGTTAAAGGTTATCCCAAACAAAAAACTGCACAAATTTAAAGTATCATCATAATAATCTGTTGTAAAATAAAAATTAATCGATAATAACAAAATTTTTATTTAACTAGGAAGTTAGTTTGCAACCAAATTTATTTTCGATTTCAAACAAGCTTTGCTTAGACTGGCTTGCTTTTTTCGGTATTATTATTAGTAGATATTTTGTCATCTGTGGGGGAGCGCATTTATTTTTTTATTCCATTTTTGCCAACTTTTTTGACAAACCTATTTTAAGTCGTAAGCCTCCGTCGTGGAAAACAATAAAAAAAGATATGGAATTATCGCTTTGTAGCGCGGTAATTTTTGCATTTGGTGCGGCGTTGGTTATAACAGCATACGACTTAGGATTTACACGTTTATATATTTCCGTAGATAAATATGGATTCTGGTATTTAGGGTTTAGTTTTGTTGTATTACTTATCCTTCAGGATGCATATTTTTACTTTATGCATCGATTATTTCACCATCCCTTACTGTTTAAAAAATTACATTACGGGCATCATCGCTCTGGAGATCCCACACCTTGGACATCGTTTGCATTTGACTCTAGCGAAGCAATTATACAAGCTCTTTTCTTTATCTGTATAGTTTTTGTGTTACCACTTCATTACATCCCCTTGCTTACAGCTTTAATGGTGATGACAATATGGGCAGTCTTTAATCACATTGGATTCGAGTTATTTCCATCGTCTTTTTATTCAAACTGGTTGGGAAAATGGTTTATTGGCTCAAAACACCATTTAATACACCATCGTAAATACAGGCTACATTACGGTTTGTATTTTACATTTTGGGATAAACTTTTAGGTACTCAGGATGCCAATTATGAAAAAGAAAAATTAGTTTCAATTCAAAAGCAAATCTAACGTAATTTTTCCCGTACCTCCATTAATATTTGTCCTAACATATTCATTCCGCTACCATCTTTACCACAACCCCAGTAATAATCTCCGGGAGCATTTTCGATTATTTCTTCATCATTAGTTGAAAGCAGAATTTCGCGAATTTCGGCGTGAGTTTCAAACTTTTTTAAAACAGCCTTTCGCATTACATCATCTTTAACTTCCTCCCAATCAGCACGTAAAGGGCGTTTTCGATCTCTTCCCATCGTGGCAGCTTGTTTGGCAGTTTTAGCTTGCTGAATTTCTTCTAAATGATGAGTTTTGATAAACTTTTGGGCTTGAAAATAATGTTCTGTAGTTTTCCACCAAAAGCCCTCTAATTCAACACCGTGGGGGGAGAAATTCGAGAAGCAACCGTATTTGTCGTTGGTGGTGTAGAAGTAAATTGTCATATTGATTTTGGATTTTGGATTTTATATTTTATATTTAGCGAGCAATATGGTAATTAGTTAGTGAGCAATATGGTAATTGATTAGCGAGCAAGATAGTGGTTAATTAGCGAGCAAGATGCTCGCACTACAGGGTAAACAAATGGTAATTAGTTAGCGAGCAATATGGTAATTAATTAGCGAGCAAGATAGTGGTTAATTAGCGAGCAATATGGTAATTGATTAGCGAGCAATATGGTAATTGATTAGCGAGCAAGATAGTGGTTAATTAGCGAGCAAGATGCTCGCACTACAGGGTAAACGAATGGTAATTAGTTAGTGAGCAATATGGTAACTAGTTAATGAGCAAGATGGTAATTAATTAGCGAGCAAGATGCTTGTCCTCGCGGACACGCTGCGCTAACGTACTACGGGGCTAATGTATTTTCCATAGGAAAGGATATTCTTCTGGTGTAGCTGATAAACCGGCTTTTACTGGATTTTGTCTAATATATTCCCATTGATTACAAAACTCTTTTTCGGTTTGAATCATTTCGTCAAATCTGCCATCCTGCCAAACTTTTCCTATATGCAACATCACTTTAGTAATTTGCTTGGAACTATAACTTTTAATGCTGTGTAAAATACTTCCTATTGACCAGTATTCATTTTCTGATTTAATAAAAGGTTGAATAATAAAATGTACATGATCTGGCATTATGACAACAATAAAAAGGTTATACCTTTTTTGATGAAAAAATTTACAAGCATTTAATACAACTTGTCGGGCTTCTGAATTTAACTCCAATCTTTCATAAGTTACAAAAGTAATAAAATATTTGCCTTCTGGTTTCTCTAACTTTGGTATTTGTTTTTTAAAGCTCATTATTATCTATCTCAATCATTCGTCTACATATTCTTGATTTTTTATAACATTGCCTCCAATAGTAGTGCGTTAGCGCAGCGTGTCCGCGAGGGACAAGCATCTTGCTCGCTAATTTACCGAATCTTGCTCGCTAATTTACCGAATCTTGCTCGTTAATTTATCGAATCTAAAATAAATCAAACCGTAGTGCGTTAGCGCAGCGTGTCCGCGAGGACAAGCATCTTGCTCGCTAGTAAATTAAATCTTGTTTGCTAATTTATCTAATTTACCGAATCTAAAATAAATCAAACCGTAGTGCGTTAGCGCAGCGTGTCCGCGAGGACAAGCATCTTGCTCGCTAATTTACCCAATCTTGCTCGCTAATTTACCGAATATTGCTCGTTAATTTACCGAATATTGCTCGTTAATTTACCGAATCTTGCTCGCTAATTTACCGAATCTTGCTCGCTAATTTACCGAATCTTGCTCGCTAATTTACCGAATCTTGCTCGCTAATTTACCGAATATTGCTCGTTAATTTATCGAATCTAAAATAAATCAAGCCGTAGTGCGTTAGCGCAGCGTGTCCGCGAGGACAAGCATCTTGCTCGCTAATTTACCCAATCTTGCTCGCTAGTAAATTACATCTTGCAAAAAAGCAATCCTTCAAACCCCCAAAAACTGCTTCAAAATAGGCAATACCAAAACAGCATTCGCTTCATCAATATGATTGGCATCATTTGACACATTTCCATCCACACCATTCTTCACTCTCTCACCCATTTGTCGCCGCTCTGGCTCAGAAAAAGTTGCAAATGTACGCCGTAATAAAGGTAACGAAGCAACAAAAAAATCTTCACTTAAGGTACTTACCCAGTTATCTAAAACTTGCCAAAGCTTATCGTCATGTAAAAGTAATAAACCGCTACCTTTTAAAAATCCTTCCACCCATGCACCTGCTTGAGATGGCTCCGTAGCTGTAGATAAAGCCAACCCCATCCGACGTGCTGCTTCTGCTGCATCCAACACCTCAGCATCCAATAATAAACGACAGCAACGCCCGGAAATTAAACCATGTACGTTGGAATTATCTGCAATTTGCGATAAAACTAGTCGCCAAGAGGTAATATATTCTTCGTTTTGTAATAAAGCAATGGCATTATTTACCTTGACTACATTCTCATACATCGCCGATGCTGCATCGTCATCCAAAGAAGCGCAGGCACCCGGCAAACTAATACAGATTCGCGCTACCAAACCATCAACAACATGAGATATCATCTGTGTATCTGTTTGACGCACGTTACCGTAACGCATCACATTAGCGAGCGGTGGTAATGCATTCATTAAATGACTGACATCGCTAGTTAAAGCCGCAGCATTTTGCAATCGCGACATCAAATAAATTACTGCATCAGGTAAGTCAGACAAAATAACTTTATCCAGCAAACCTGTCAGCATTGGTAACTCATCAGTTGTATCCGCAGCACTACAAGCTTTCACATTAGCAGCATCACCAATAGTATTACCCCAAACTCCGGCTTCAATTAAATTGACGGCAAATTCGGGATGCCATTGCACCAGCCAAAATTCGTGAAAAGTACCCTTCTTACCGCGAGTTTGTTGAAATTGTCCCCAAGGAATATCTAAAAGATTAAGACGATGCAGCAAGTGAGAGCGAGCTAAATCGTTTTCTTTTCGCAAATCCAAATCGTACATCTTTTCTGTAACATCCGCAGGCATCCGCAAGCGCTTTTGCTGTCGCTGTAAATCTTGCTGCAACGGCACCATCGGCGTTTCGTCGGGAACTTTGCCCAAACTTTCACCAACAATCAATTTATCGAAAATTAGCTGCATCGGTAAATCGCTACCAAAACACATCACCGTTTGAGTAGCTTCATTTAACTCCGGTAAACCTGGCAAAGAACGATTTCGCAAAGCCGCCAAAGATTCCGCCAACCGCACTGCTTCAATAACGTGTGCTGAAGAAGCATCTAAATCTTGCTCTCGAAGTAAACGTGCTACTCGTGTCATCCAGGTGATAGAGATGGGGGGAGGGGGAGAGGGGGTGGAGGAGCCACTTGCGTGCGGGGGTTCCCCCCGTTGAGCAAAGTGGCATGGGGTGGAGGGGGTAGAAATTTCTTGTTTGTCTTCTCCCCTTGTCTCCCCAATCCCCAATGCCCAATTCCCCATGCCCGAATTCCAAAGATGATGATACCAACCTGGTGATTCTATACCCGCGCCATAACCGCTGCTGTATGACAAACGTCCGTAAGTCCAAGGTATCCAGGTTGCCTGTACTTTTATTTTAGGTAAACCTTTGAGTAATGCAGTATCTTCTTTTGCTGGTGGCATCTGGGAAAGTGCGGGAGCGTGCCAAGCTCCACAGACAACGGCGATGCGTTGAAATCCTTCTTTTTGTGCTGCGCGGATGGTTTTCCGCATATGTGCTTCGCGTTTGGCTTCGATGGGATTTTCCGGTGCTGGCATTTCTTCACGCACGGCAGTCATTGCTTCGAGGATAGCGGTAAATAAATCAACACTATCTCCCCGTGTTTCTACCATATGTTCCCACCAACGTTCGCCGTCGCTGTAACCTGCTGCTTCGGCAAGTAAGCCTAGAGGATCTTGTGGGGTAGAGGGGGTAGAGGGGGTAGAGGGGGTGGAATTTTCTAGTTGTACTGTCTCCTTGTCTCCTTGTCCCCCCATCTCTTCATCTCGTTCTTCGGCGTTAAGCGAAGCTCTACCGAAGGTAATCGCCATCCGATGAGTCAGGGGTAAATCCATGAACCGCACGGGGATATTATTACTTAGTCCATATTGTATTGCTTGCCACTCTGGTGAGAAGATGGCGAAGGGATAATAAACGCTTTCTTTGGGGTTGTCTGGGAGGTAAATTAGTAGTGCTACGGGGGGCTGCATTTGCGATGAAGCGACTAGTGGTAGCAAGGATTCGGCATCGGGTGGCCCTTCGATTAAGATGGTGTCGGGTTGTAGTTTTTCTAATGCTCGGCGTAGGCTGCGTGCTGAACCGGGGCCGTGATGTCGGATACCAAAGATGTGGGTTGTCATGATTATTTAAACCGCAGAGACGCGCTCGGGCGCAGAGGAAGAAAAAGAGAGTAAGAAGTTAATTAAACTATATTTTTATAACTTATTAGCTTTTCAAAGAGTAATGAGCGTTCGTAAAGTGATATTACAGGATTTTGATTTTTTAACCCTGAAATATCATAAATGTACAAAAATTTGATTCAAATTTCCTCAGTTACAACTCTACGAATAATTTCAGTTATATCGGCAGCCATACGTGCATCAAGCTCTGCCCATTTACCGTTAGTGGGATTTGTAACTCCTCGAAGTGTCATGGCTAATGTTCTTAATTTTCCTAATTGAGTATTAGATTTGAAACGCTCGTCAATAAACTGCACGAAAGCGGTGTAAGTAATTTCAAATGTATTTCTACTATTACTATATCCATAACCTAACTTGGAAATAATTACTGGTGCGCCGATAGTTTTTTCTAATCCTAAAGTTTCTAAAGCTACTTCTGCATAGCGTGCTTTATCGTAAGCCATTGCATAAATTATATCTTTAAGACTGTGCCATTGCGCTGCCGGTAAACGTGCTGATTGATTAAGATGTAAATGCCATCCTAACATTGACATCAACCGGGTTAAATCGTAAGCGGAAAGATAATTTTTATCTATTTCCAAACCTGTAGCAGCAGCATTTAATATTTGCTTTCCGGTAATCCTATCAAATAAAGATGGTTGAGAAATAAAAGGTGTTTCACCGTATCCGCTACGAAATTCTAAATTTTGATTTCCAGTGATGCTTTTAAGCCAGTTTTCTAAACCAAAAGGTGTTTGAAATCTTTTTAACATCGCAGCCGCTGAATTTGAACTTGCTATTTTATTTCTATAACTAATGATATCTAGGACTATATCTAAAAAGTTATATTTTTTATCGTTAATATAGCAGCTTTCAATATCAAGGTTAGCCAATTTTGAATTTGCTTCACAAGCTGTATTCAGAATCGGAATAATCTTTGTCGCACTCCAAAATTGATTTTTAGTTAAATAATTTTTTCCCAACCACCGGGTTTTAATTTCTCCACTATCAAATTTACCGAGACAGACACAAGCTTCTGTAATTACTGAATCTAGAAAGTTTAAACTTGTATTTTCAATAGTTGGTATTGTTCCTCGTTGGGGATAATTATTGTATGTTGAATTAATAGATTGATTTTCGTATTTTGCAGCTAAACGGTTAGAATATTCGTTGATTTGAGCAATATAAGTCGAATTTTTAATATCTCGGTGTAAGAATGCTGCAACATCATCACCGGAAAGTCTGGTTTTTTTTGCTATAGCAAGTAATTTATGAAAAATTGATTCTTGATTTGCTGTTTGTAAGATAAATGGTAATTGCTTTGTAATTAACAGCTTCCAAGCAAAGTTTTCATCAAAGCGAAGTATTGGTAAATCTACAGCCTGACAAAACTGTTTAATTGCACCTTCAGTCATTGGGCCATAATCACCATCTACTAATTTTCCACCAGGATATAAACCCAAGCTTTTAAGATTAATTTGGATTTCGGTAACTAATTGTTCGTCTGCTTTTACTTGTTCTTTGCTTAATAAACCACTAATATTTTCAAGCTTCATATTCTGTTAAAATTTCTGACTATAAAATTCTACTATCACTACAAGCGTTTATGTCGTGAATACAGAAAATGAGGAAATAATAAATTTTAACTTCTTACCAATAGGGAATAGACAACAGTCTCAAGTTGAAGTTAATTATAAAATTAAAGATATTTTCCGAAATCTTTCAAAGGATATTTGTAGTGATAAACATAAAGAGATTTTACAAATAACCTACACATAATTATTATTTCGGAGCAAAACGATGCCTGTTTTATCAAATAGTGTGAAAATTTTAGTCAAAAATGCTCGATTTACAGCGGCTGAATTAGTTAACTTAGATAAGAAAATTCAGCGCAGACAAACAAACTTAAAAGAAGCAGAAATTATCGCTACAAATTATGCCGATACTTTAGAAGCTGGTGTCGGAAACTGGTTAAATAAACTATTACGTAAATTTGGCAGTCGAGTGAAAGTCGCAGAAGCTATAGTTAATCTCGCTGAGGATACGGCATTACTCAACGGACAAATAACCATACCCGATTCCGGACGCACACACCCATCGGTTCGTAATATTCAACGCTGTTTAATTGCTTTGGCAAGTCGTACCCAAGTATTAGATTATATGCTTCCCGAATATGGAGCAGATGGAATCTATGGTGGAGAAACAGCCAAAGCTATAAAAGCATTTCAGCAAAAGAATTCACTTTCTATCACCGGGAAAGTTGACGCTCATACAGCTAAATTATTAGATAAAGCTCTCAAAACGACTAATGTACCGGGAAGTTTATTTGCAACTCCCAAGGATATAGTTAATGCAGCGATAGAACTTTGTAGTGGAGAAATCGCACAATATTATGGTGTTCCTCAACCTTGGATAAATAACGATCCTAAGCATAACGTTCCTGTAGATATCCACTTTAACTATCTTGTAAATCGCTGGAAGTGCAATCTATTTGGCGGTAATGTATTGCGTAAAGCTGGTTACGAACCTCCTTATTACAAAGATAATACGAATGATGGAAAAGGCGAATATCCTAACGCCAATCAATGGTATAAATGGACTGAGAAATATGCTCTTAGACAGGCAAATCCCGTGCGTTTCGAGTTAATTGCTGAAGTTGCTGCAAGTTCTTTACCTCAAAGCGAAGCAAGAAATCGAATTCATCAATTATTTGCTTTGATTCAACCCGGTGATTTCTTGATGGTAGACCATCAAGGAGGACACACTCAAGATGGAGGACATACTCGGGTTGCTGTTAAAAGTGATTTTCAAGCTTCGGGTAAAGTATCTTTCGCGCAAGCTAGATTTGAGAAAGCAATGATTTTGGATGAAAGCGTTGATGATTTAGTTCATAAAGATGAGGAAAATATTTGGTTAATGCGTCCGAATGTGAGAATGTAATTAATAATTTCACATTGCCCGAGATGTGGCAATGCTACGTCTCGACAAGAATTTATGATTGAATTTAAAATTGTTAATAATACTGAAGCGATTTCTAAAGTTGCCAAGTTAGCAAAGGATATTTGGAACGAGCATTATTTACCAATGATTGGCAGCCATCAGGTTTCATATATGCTCGATAAGTTTCAAAGTGAAGATGCTATCGAGCAGCAAATAAAAGAAGGATATAAATATTATATAATTCTTGAGAACCAAGTAGAAGCCGGGTATTTTTCTGTTAAGGATAAATCAGAAAAGTTATTTTTGAGTAAATTATATGTTCAAAAATATTTTCGAGGAAAAGGTATTGGGAAACAGGCAATCAAGTTTATTAAAAGCAATTTTGACAATCCCGTTATTCAACTAACTGTAAACAAAAATAATTCTCACAGCATCACTTTTTATCAAAATGTTGGTTTTAAGGTTGTTGATGATGTTGTTACAGATATTGGAGGTGGGTTTGTGATGGATGATTATGTGATGGAAATGCAGACTGTGGGTAATTGGTAATTGGTAATTGGTAATTGGTAATTGGTAATTGGTAATTGGTAATTGGTAAAAAATCCTTCACAGTTGCTTTTAATACATTATATATTGCTTCTATCAGTTAAACAGAAAAAACCCGATTCATAAAAAAATCGAGTAAATAATAATAAAAAATTATAAATATCTAAGCTATTTTCAGCACTTTACGTAAAACTAATTGGTCTTCTATTTTAACTTTTAGACGACCGTTTTCTATGTCCCGAATCCAGCTTTGGCTTTTTCCCATCAGTCTTGCTAATTCCCTTTGAGAAATGCTCAGGTTTTTTCTCGCTAAACGTATTTGTTCGCCAAGTAAACCACCTGCTGTTTTAATATTTCTTCTCTTTTTAGAGTTGCCAACCCTCTGCTGTTTTTTCCTTGCTGTAAGATTTGGCTGATCCCATTTTGGTGACATTTCAAAAGCTAAAATTCTGGCATTCATTAGCATTTTCCACTTACCACGGGGACTCACATCGGTTAACCTTCTTCCTTCATCACCATCATTAGTCCAAAATTCCAAGGCTTCATCTGGATCTTCGGGAATATCTGCTAACTTTGCCCACAGCGGCTGAATCGGTTCTGGATAACTAACTGGATCGAAAATGGGTTTCATCCCATGATGCGATAAAGTTTCTAAATCGCTTTCATAAGTTCGCAGCAGTCGTTTTCTTTCTTCCCTTTGTCTGCAAGCAATTGCGACTTTGCGATCGCCATATGCAACACGCATTAATGTAGGTACTGTAATGCGCTGTTGTTTGCCCATTTTTGCTTTGAACATTAACCACATCATAAGTCTTGCCGCACCTTCATGCTGCTGCCAAATACTCATCACTGTAGTCAGCAAAGATTTAGGCAAATTACCATACTGATAAAAGGCTGTTCGCTCTTTGCAAGCATCTTTATTTAAAAAATACTTTGCCCAATCACCAGCTTTGACTCTAAATGTTAAACCTACCAAATATTTACATCCTAGATCGTCATGTTGGAAATGATGCTGAATTCCTGTTAAATCCCAAAGCTTACTTTTTTCTAAGAAAATTGGTTTGATACGCCCCTGTTGCGGCAAATCAATCGAAAGCATTAAGGAGCAAGCTTGGAGAACTAAATTTTTCATCAAAGCCAATTTTGTGGTTTTGTTCAAGTCTTTGCGTTTTTCTAACCCTAAATACTTCTCTATTTGCTTATCGTCTACAACAAACTCTTCCTCCCAAGATTTTTCCGAAAAAGTCGCATAAGCTGCAAAAATTAAATGCACGCAAGCAGATCGAATATCCAGAGCTTCTACTGCTTCTAAATCTGTGGCAAGTTCGCTTGCTTCAGAATAAGAATTAAGATGAAAAGCAATTTTCCCCTTTCCTTGATTGATCTTTTTGCTGTAACGTACTTGGTTGTTTTCATCTATTTCCCAAGGCAAAGATGCTCTTTGAGATAACACATTACAAGCTTCCCAAATCGGAATACCCGATGCAAATGGATTACTTTTACCATTAAAAAATAAATCGGAACTAGTTAATTCTCTATCGTCAATTTTGCACCTCCCTTTTTTTACTTGTAATGGTATTGGAGACTTACTCGGACAGGCAGATACGCACTGGGGTTCTGAATAATAACCCTCGCAATTGTTACATAAATGAGGGTCAATCCAATATTCACCATTATCGATTTTGATAGCACCTGTTGGACACTGAAAACGACATTTGTCGCATCCAGCACAACTATTGTTAGATATTGTATAAGGCATAAGGCTTATTGCCACTTCACTTCTTGCGACTTTGGCTCAAGTCCTACCTAGATGTGTCTTCATCGTAAATTTTATTTACCACACTTTACGACAAGAAAAAGGTTTACTTCTCGTAATTACTGACTCACATCTATAAATTTACTCTACGATTAATTACAGGAAGTTAATTAGTAGTATTAACCCGATCCTGTATTTCACACTTCGTTATTTATAGTTTTCATAAAGTTGTTAAAAAGTTTTGTTCGTAATGAGCTAAGGACTATTTTTTATGCTATTTCTACAGGTTTAGTGATAAATCATCACTTAATGACCTGCAAAAATATTTTAATTGTTCTCAAAGAACAACTCAATTGCTAATATCTTTTTGCAGAAAATTTATTTGATTTTACTTGCGTCTATTTCTTATCTTAACATATTCTTCACGTAACCTTTATATTTATTTAGTTTTTGTTTACAATAGATTTTTAAGTATTTAATCCTATAGTGATTTTAAAGTTTGGATACTAAGTTAAAAATCTGCTAAGTATTGCTAGATTTATTTTTTGATTGATTGCATAAAATAGGTTATTCATGAACAAATCACTAAAATCAAAATAGTCATAAATTAACAAATGTAAATTTGAAAATACTATAGTATGATGAATAATATTTTTTACACAAAACTATTAATCAAAGATAAATTATATTTTGTAAACTTTATTTTTAATTCATAATCAAGTTAGCTGAATTAAGCTATCTTGGAATCAATGCTGGAATAAGGTTTAGTCAAGTAGACAGATATAGGTAAATCTAAAATAAACGTGTCCTCCACTTATTAGATAACTTCGTGTAGCTGAATTATGTAATAAGCATTATTAACCGTCTAAATTAGACAGTATTTATATCTTGCGAACTTATCCCTCATAGAGAAAAATTATGTTCAATTGCTGCGTTTTATGAATCTTAAAATTAGTAGCTGCTTCTCTTTCAAGATTTACTCATCAAGACATTATCCTAAAATCTGAAAGTCGTGTAATAAGTACATAAGTTTTAAAGTTATAAAAAAGAATTAAAAGCGTAGCGAAACAAACTTAAAACTTATGCATTTTCTTGCCAAATAGATGTAGCAAAGAAATTTTTACGGAATTACATAAGTATATGAAGGAAATCGCACCGCGTACCCTCATACCGTATAGATTCAATCGGCGGATGAATGTAATAAACTAAAAGCGAAATCTGAAAATAAGCACATTCATCACCAAATTACACGAAACTTTATATCATAAGTCGCCATGCAACAAATTCCTGCTTCATTACTAACCTTGGTTGCTGGAGCTTTAGTCACAATCATAGGTTTATGGGTTAGTCAAACTCATAATTTATTACCAGTACAAGCATCCGAACAAGCACCATTGGTAGACGGATTCTTCAACGTCATGTTCGCGATCGCCATTGCTTTATTCTTAATCGTAGAAGGAACAATCCTATTTTTCGCGATTCATTTTCGTCAGCGTAAAGGCGACGAGACAGATGGGCCCACCAATTGAAGGAAACGTTCCTTTAGAAATATTTTGGACTGCAATTCCGACTCTAATAGTTTTTGCTTTAGGTATCTACAGCGTAGATGTCTACAAGCAAATGGGAGGATTTCCGTCATCTACTCCAGTAATAGAGGCTCAAAATCATCACGGTAGTGGAAGTGCCATTGCAGCCACGATCGGCGAAGCTCCGATAATTTCATCAGAAGCAGCACCTTTAGCCAGTCAAAAGGTTGGTATTAAAGGCTCACCCGAACAGCAAGGTAAAGCAGCAGATGTAACTGTAGACGTTACCGGAATGCAGTTCGCTTGGATTTTCAGTTATCCACAAGATAATGTCACATCCGGTGAATTACACGTACCAGTAGGTGCTGACATACAGTTGAACATTGCAGCAACAGACGTAATCCACTCATTTTGGGTACCGCAATTTCGTTTAAAGCAAGATGCGATTCCTGGAATGAATACCGAATTGCGATTTGTCGCCACCAAACCGGGAACTTATCCCGTGGTTTGTACAGAATTATGTGGTGCTTATCACGGTGCAATGAGAAGTAAAGTAATCGTTCACACTCCCGAAGAATATCAAGGCTGGTTGCAAGAAAACCGCGTTGCACAGCAAGAATCGCAAACAGTTGCAATTAACCCCGCACAATTATCATCATCCGAATATCTAGCTGCATACAATTCGGAAATTGATATTAACTCAGCAACTCTTGCTCAAATTAATAAATAGGGAATTGGGGATAGGGCATTGGGCATTGGGCATTGAGAATAAATATTTAAGAGTGGGTTAGCGTAGCGTGTCCGTAAGGACATACGTCTCGCTCGCTATTTAACTACCTTATCTCCCCATCTCCTTTTCCCTTATCCCCCATCTTCTCAAAAAAATCTAAAATCCTGTTAGCGAAAATCCAAAATCGAATGACTCAATTAGAACATCCACAAAGTACAACTGAAGTGGCTGCTCATGCTCATCCCGAAGCATGGAAGTGGTATCAATATTTCACATTTAATGTAGACCACAAGGTAATTGGAATCCAATACCTAGTGACATCGTTTATTTTTTATCTGATCGGTGGATTGATGGCTGTAGCCATGCGTGCCGAATTGGCGACACCGGATGCAGATTTACTCGATCCTAATCTGTATAATGCTTTTCTGACCAACCACGGAACAATCATGATTTTTCTGTGGATTGTTCCCAGCGCAATTGGTGGCTTCGGTAACTATTTAATACCGCTGATGGTTGGCGCTAGGGATATGGCTTTCCCGAAGCTGAATGCTGTAGCCTTTTGGTTAAACCCGCCAGCCGGAGCTTTAGTTATAGGTAGTTTCTACTTCGGTGGTTCTCAATCTGGCTGGACAGCCTATCCACCCTTAAGTTTGGTAACGGCGAATACCGCTCAAAGTATGTGGATTCTCGCCATTGTTTTGGTCGGAAGTTCCTCTATTTTGGGTTCATTGAACTTTGTTGTTACCATCTGGAAGATGAAAGTTCCTTCTATGAAGTGGGATGAATTACCCTTATTTTGTTGGGCAATTTTGGCTACTTCATTATTGGCACTTGTTTCTACACCAGTACTAGCTGCTGGTTTGGTATTGCTGCTATTTGATATTAACTTCGGTACTTCCTTCTTTAAACCAGATGAAGGCGGTAACGTGGTTATTTACCAGCATCTATTCTGGTTTTATTCTCATCCAGCAGTTTATTTAATGATTCTGCCTATCTTCGGGATTCTTTCTGAAGTAATTCCGGTTCATGCACGTAAACCAATTTTTGGATATAAGGCGATCGCCTATTCCAGTTTGGCGATTTGCGTTGTAGGTTTATTTGTGTGGGTTCATCATATGTTTCTTATTGATTAATATTCCCTAAAAGCTGTAAATTGTATCTAACAAACACTGTAGCCAATAAACATTGTTTGTTATGAACAGTTTTTAAGGAATATATAGGGAATAAACACAATGGAAGCAGACATCTACCAAGAAGCATTTAAAGACTTTGAATCATCAGCTACAACAGACGGCAGCTACTTGGGTATAAATAAAGCACGATTAGAGTTAGAAGCACATATGGAAATGAAGATAGAAGAAAAATTAAAAGAAGCTAATTTACGACTTAAAGAAATTAATGCGAAAGTTTCCTTGACTCGGAAAGGTAATGCAGTACAGCTACGAGCTACGTTACCGCTTAAACCAGGTGACATTAGTACAAAAGGTAGACATACAAAGCAGTATCAAATATCGTTGAATATTCCAGCTAACTTAGATGGATTAAAAACAGCAGAAGAAGAAGCCTATGAATTAAGTAAGTTAATATCCAGAAAGTGTTTCGAGTGGAATGACAAATATTTAGGGCATAAAACCTCTGATAATGTTGATATAACCTTTGGTGAAATATACGAAAAATTTGAAGATATTTTTTTTCAATCAAGAAAAAGAGATATCAAAAGCGAACATACTTTAACTGAATACAAAAAAGTTTTTAAAAGAGAATTTTTACCAAATTTAATTGTAAATAAAAGCAATATCGAAATTTCTCTAAAAAAAGTTGATTCAAGCAGCAAAAGATTTCAAGCGCTAAAAGTTGCCAGCATCATTTGCAAATACCTAGAAATAGACTGTGACTTTAAAACACTCAAGCTTCCTATCAAAGTACAAAAAAGAGATATCCCTCAAGATAATTTGATTATTCAAGGTTTTTATGCATTCGATAAATACAGTGAATTAAACAAACATAAAAAAAATCCTTATTGGAATACTTACTTAATATATAGATTGGCTTATGGTTTAATAGCGACTTATGGATTGCGCCCTAGAGAAGTATTTAATCAACCCGATATTGATTGGTTTATGAGTGAAGATAATATCGATAATACTTGGAAAGTTCACAATGATAATAAAACAGGAGCGAGGGAAGTATTACCCTTTATGCCGGAGTGGATTGAACTATTTGATTTAAAAAATAAAAAGTCGTTTAATTTACTTAAACAAAGAACTGAAAAAATTAAATGTTCTTCACAATTAACTATTATAGTAGATAAAAATTCTCAATGGTTTAAAAGAGTTGGATTAGAATTTAAACCTTATGATTTACGTCATGCTTGTGCTATTAGAGCGCATTTACAAGGCATACCAATTAAAGCAGCAGCAGACAACTTAGGGCATTCCATAGAAATGCATACGAAAGTTTATCAAAAATGGTTCTCATTAGAAAATCGTAAGAGAGCAATTAATACAGCTTTAAGTGAAAAAGAAGAATTAGAAATAATTAAAGAGAAAAATATTTATCTACAAAATAGGGTGGATTTTTTAACCGCAGAATTAGAAAAGTATAAATTACAAGCAGTTAGTACATAGTTCAAAGCAAATTTTACTCAGAAGAGGCATAATTTAGCAAACTTGGAAGTAAATTATAATTGTTTCCAAGTTATTTATTGTCTATATAGATACTCAAATTATGAATATATTTTTTTAAGGAATAAATAGCGAATATAAACATGAGAAATAACTTGATTTATGTAATTGTGGGCAGTAATTGAATATGTATTTAAGGAATATTTAGAGAATAATAATTAAAATAAACATTTAGCTTTTGCTATCTAAAGATTTTAATGGTTCATCATATGTTCACCAGCGGTACACCGGGCTGGATGCGGATGTTTTTTACCATCTCCACCCTGATAGTTGCAGTTCCTACCGGAATCAAAATCTTTAGTTGGGTGGCGACTCTTTGGCAAGGAAAAATTCGCTATACTAGCGCGATGCTGTTCGCTATCGGCTTATTGATGATGTTCGTTTTAGGTGGAATCGGTGGCGTTACCTTGGGTACAGCACCATTCGACGGACACGTTCACGATACATATTATGTAGTTGCTCACTTCCACTACGTCTTATTTGGCGGTTCCGTATTTGGTATTTACGCTGCGATATACCATTGGTTCCCTAAAATGACCGGAAGAATGATGAATGAAAGATTAGGTCAAATTCACTTTGTCCTTACCTTCATCGGCACCAACTTAACCTTTTTACCCATGCACGAACTGGGTTTACAAGGAATGCCTCGTCGAGTTGCCATGTACGATCCACAATTTGAAGCTATCAATCAGCTTTGTACTTATGGTGCTTATCTGTTAGCAGTATCCGTAATTCCTTTCACCATCAATGTTATTTGGAGTTGGATGGCTGGAGCAAAAGCTGGCGATAATCCTTGGAATGCTTTGACATTAGAATGGACAACCGCTTCACCACCAGCCATTGAAAACTGGGAAGAATTACCCGTCGTAACTCACGGCCCCTTACGATTACGGCGTGGTAACTGAGGGTGAACCTTTAGAACCCACAGCAGAAGCAGAAGCCACTGCTTAAGTAGGTCAAAGGTTATAGGTTAAAGGTCAAAGGTGGAATTGTAGTGCGAGCATCTTGCTCGCTGATGTTTAAAACGAGCATCTTGCTCGCTGATGTTTAAAACAAGCATCTTGCTCGCTGATGTTTAAAACGAGCATCTTGCTCGCACTACATACAGCATATTTCATCTTTGTAAGGTACATTCGGACGGGCAGGGATGCCCATCCCACAAGAGTTTTGTAATATGAGGCTGTACCTCACTTATTTGCAAAGTGTGTAGTTCAAGCACAATCCAAAATCCAAAACAAAAACATCTGTTGTTAAGATCTAAAATCCAAAATTTAATAGGGGATACAATATGGCGATCGCCACAGAAAACTCACCAGCGCAACATGAAGAACACGCCGATTTACGAGTTATAGGATTAATAACTTTCCTAATCTCGGAATCCTTAATGTTTGGTGGATTCTTTGCTACCTATTTGTTCTATCGAGGAACCACTGCAACTTGGCCCCCCGAAGGAACAGAAGTAGAGTTATTGTTGCCAACCATCAACACCATCATTCTAGTGTCAAGCAGTTTCGTCATTCACTTCGGCGATTCAGCGATTAAAAAGAATGATGTCAAAGGAATGCGAAAATGGTACAAAATTACCGCATTCATGGGAATTATTTTCTTGCTAGGTCAAGTTTACGAGTATCTGACATTAGGATACGGAATGACTAGCAACTTATTCTCCAACTGTTTTTACCTGATGACAGGATTCCACGGCTTACACGTATTCATCGGAGTCTTGTTAATTTTAGGTGTATTGTGGCGTTCCCGTCGCACCGGACATTACAGCGAACACAAACATACCGGAATCGAGATGGCAGAAATCTACTGGCACTTTGTAGATATCATCTGGATTGTACTCTTCACGCTGCTTTATATTCTTACTAAATTTTGAAGAATTGGGAATTGGGGATTGCGAATTGGGCATTGGGCATAGCTCACGGAGTTAGGAGTGAGGAATTGACATTTCCCCTTGTCCCTTTGTCCCCCCCCTCTACCCCCTCTACCCCCTCTCCTTAAATCAAAACTATGCAAAACACAGACGAATTCTCCTGGTACGAGGTACCCGAAGATGTCAAGCAGTTATTAGTATTAGCGGCAGATAATTGGGAAAATACCTCAGAGTCCGAAAAATACATTAATCAAGCTTTAGCTAAAACGGGAAATAATTTAGACGTTTTAATCTCAGCTTATAGATATTTTTATTACAAACAGAATTATCAAATGGCGCTGGAAACAGCAGAAAAAGTTCAAAATGAAGTTAAACAAACAGAAAAATTACCCGATGATTGGGAAAAACTAAAACCAGTATTAATTAAACGTAAAGAAGAACAAATTATCCGACTATATTTGAATTCTTATGCTGCAACGGGTCTAATTTTCGCTATATTAGGAAAAGAACAAGAAGCCAAAGAAATATGTCATAAAGTCAAAGAGATAGACGACAAAAATGACTTTGGCGCAGGAATATTGTTTGATGTTTTAACACGTCCTCCAGAAGAAGATGACTAATATCCTCATTGGATTTTATCTTTAATCCAAAATCTTCTTATTCCCTTGTTCACTTCATTTACTCACTTCATCACTTCATCAAAGAAAGTCAAAACTATGTCACAGATAGAACAATTCACTTGGTACGACGTACCCGAAGATATCAAGCAGCTATTAATAAAAGCAGCGGACAATTCGGACAATACTTCAGAGTGCGAAAAATACATCAGTCAAGCTTTAGCTAAAACGGACAATGAACTAGATGTTTTAATAGCAGCCTATAGATATTTTTATTACAAGCAAAAATACCAAATGGCGCTAGAAACAGCACAGAAAGTTCAAGAGAAAGCTAAAGAAATCGCAAAATTGCCCGATGGCTGGGAAGATCAAAAGCCAATATTATTTCAGCGTGAAGAAGAACAAATTATCCAAGTATATGTAAATGCTTATTCTGCCACAGGAATAATTTTCGCTGCACTAGGAGAAGCAGAAAAAGCCCAAGAAATATCCGATAAAGTCAAAGACGTAGATAGAGCAAATGTCTTTACCGCAGGTATATTGGCTGATATTTCAGAACTAGGTACTTTCAAGCAATAAAATATCTAGAGGAAGGGTTCCGCTCCGAAGGCGGAACTCCCACCACTCACTTGTTTCTCCGAAATGTATCTGATAAAACCCGATATTTTATTTTTTGGATCTCTCTAACGTCAGAAAAGGACAATGAAGAGTTAGGAGTTAGGAGTTAGGAGTTAGGAGTTAAGAGTTAATAATTAATAATAAAGATGAATTTATACATTTAATTTTATTCACTGTTCACTGATAACTGTTAACCGATCTATGGAAGGTAAAGACTGGCTTGTAACAGCAGATGGTAAATATCAAGTTTGTAAATCTGTAAGAGCATGGGATTTGATTACTGAAAATTATCGGCTTTATCGCTTTCTTACGGAATTAGAAGATATTCTTAAAAAACAATTAGATGAAAGCGATTGTCTAGCAGAAATTAGGCAATTAATAAGACGATTGCTGGTTAATTCTTATTGGATAAAAACTCAACATCCGGAACCCGATACTAAAACCGGAACTTCTGTTAAACTTTTATATGATGAGTTGGGTTTTCCTTTTACAGTACAAACCGTTACCTTTACAAAAGGAACGCAATCCAATATTCATAATCACGGAATTTGGGGAATCGTCGCAGTATTAAAAGGACAAGAAAAGAATATTATTTGGAAGCGAAATCCTACCGCAGAACATCCAGAAAAAATTGAACCCGTAGCAGAAATTATCTTAAATCCTGGGGATATTGTTAGTTTCGTACCGGGTGCAATTCATAGTGTCGAAGCAATGAGTGACGAACCAACCGTAACTTTTAACTTGTACGGCGAAACTAGATCGAAAGAACGTTTTGCATTTGACACGGTTCGTCATACTGCGAAGAATTTCTAAACAATGAACAATTATCAATTATCAATGAACAGTTGCTATTTCTTGTTTACTAGCGAGCAAGATGCTTGTCCTGACGGACACGCTGCGCTAACGCACTACGAAAATTAGTTTAAACGACTATAAATAATAACTAGTAACTAATAACTGATGATTGATAATTGGTCATTGATAATTGATAACTGATTAGGAGCTTTTATCGTGGCAAAGGTAATATTTTACGAAAAAACTGGCTGTCGAAATAATACTAAACAGAAAACATTATTAACAGCAGCCGGACATCAAGTAGAAGCGCATAATATCTTAGAAGAAAAATGGACTAAAGAGCGTTTGCGCTGGTTTTTCAACAATCGTCCCGTAGCAGATTGGTTTAACCGTTCATCACCTAGAATCAAATCTGGTGAAATAAACCCCGAACAAGTAGATGCGGAAACTGCTTTAGATTTAATGTTAGAGGAACCGTTATTAATTCGTCGTCCTTTAATTCAAGTCGGTTATCGCGGTGAAGTCGGTTTCGATACCCAAGTTATTGAAAGTTGGATTGGCTTAACTCCTAAAGATGAGACTTTACAGGAAGTTAGTCAAAAATTGATGAGTACGGATTTACAAGGTTGCGCTCATAAGCACGAGCATCATCATTGATTTTGGGGAATTGGTAATTGGTAAATAAAATTTAGTTTGGAACCGGATGTCGTGAAGATGTCCGGTTTTTTTTGGGTTTATATTGCTCACCCGACGGGGAATGCAATTCCCCGTCTAATAGTGAAAGTCCATTAAAATGGACTAAGAGTTTTTGTAAATAGTTATGGAGATTACTGCTGAAGAATTGCGTATAAGAACTGCTGCTAGGGAGAAGTATTTTGCTGGGATTAGGGTTAAAGAAGGCGAGGTTCTTGATGGCATCAATTTGAGAAAAGTCATTTTGAGAGGAGCTTATCTGTGCTACGTTTCCTTGATTGGTGCTAACTTGAGTAACGCTCGTTTGAGGGGAGCTTCTCTCGATGGAGCTATTTTGGATGGTGCTAATTTGCACGGAGTTCAACTCCAAGGAGCCTGTTTGTTCGGAGCTAGCCTCCGCAATTGCACTTTGGTTGGAGCCGATTTGCATGGAGCCGACTTGAGAGGTGTTGATTTGCAAGGATCTGATTTGAGCCATGCTGACTTCAGAGGAGCCGACATGGATAACGTTATTTTCTACGAGGTTATTCTGAAAAACACTATTATGGAAGATGGAAGCGTTGAGAGTTCGTAGGTTGGGTTGAGGAACGTTAACGGAGTGTGTCCCGGAGGACATAACCCAACATAATCTCGAAAACTAAACAAAATAATTCAAACAACTTCAATATTCAACACCCAACTAAATAATACTTTTCAACCAAAGCTCGTAGGTTGGGTTGAACGAAGAGAAACCCAACATTATTTAGAAAGCAAAACAAAACCATTAGAACAAATTTAATATTTAACACTTAACCAAATAATACGTTTCAACCAAAACCCGGATGTTGGGTTACGACGCTTCTATACTCTTCGTCAACAACAAATATAATTCGTGCGTCTAACCCAACCTACAAGAGGGCTACAATTTAAAAGTTATTTTTCGCAGAAAATTTCATTCCCCAGCGGATTGATGAGCTTTTTATAAATAAATATTTGCCAATCTGGCAGTTAATTTAGTGTAAATAATGATAGCATTTGCGCTTTAGTACTTATTGTTATCGTCAATCCTAACTAAACCTATAATGTCAAATTTATTTTACTTATCTATATATTCGGTTATGTATAAAAATATGTTGCGGGGTACGGTAATCGATAAATCTTGGAGCAATAACCATTAAACTGCTTTTTTCACCAATTCTTAAAGAAATTTCCGCAAGGTTAATCCAAAATCCAAAATTGATGAATTTATATTGTTAAAATCAAACAAAAACTTATTGCTGATGATTTGAGTACCAAATAATGGTAATAATTTATTTGAAACGTTAATTTTATTTTTAAAGTCTAAAATCGCTGTAATTATTGCGGTATTTAACGCCAAAATTCATGGTTTAGGGTCAAAATTTTGCATTTTAGCTAAGTAATTTACCGGCATCACATTATCATTGCCATCTACCAATAATTTAAGTGGAAAAATAATCTCTGCGTGAATGGGGAGCAAGTATGAAAAGTGATATAGCAGTAGAGAAATTACGCCGATATAAGGAGTATGCGGAATCGGTGCTTCAAAGTCTGGAGTTGGTTTCGGAGAATCCACCACCTCAAGAGGATTGGGTGCCGACAAGTATCCATGAAAACATTCAGCGTCTGGTACAGTCTGCCCGCTCTACGGTAGAGTTGGCTTCTTCTCCTGTCAAAATTGGCGTAATGGGGGAGTTTAGTAGCGGTAAAACTTTACTAATTGGTAGCTTAATTGGTTTCGCGGATGCTTTACCTGTTAGCGAAACTCCTTCTACTGGGAACGTAACCGCGATTCATTTGGTGCAGCAACCTCAGTTACAGACGACGAAGGTTAATAAGTTTAAGGTACAGTATCTTTCCCATGAAGGGGTAAAAGAATGTTTGGGTTTTATGCTCAAGGTGGTGGAAGGTAGGGCAAAGCTGGCGGAAGTACCCGCAGCTCCTTTAGCCACTTTAAAAAGTTTGTACCCCACAACTTTTGTCGATACCAATGGAATTTTAACTTGGTGCGAACAAGCTTGGAATCAAACCCAAAGTTTGGAATTACGGGCTTTGTTACGGGAAGTGGTGGTATTTGTTCGTACTTATAGCGCTTACGGGAAAGATATCTGCGGTAGAAGTTACGAAATTGACCATTTTACGGCGAATAAGGGGTTGAGATTGGCCGATCCCCCAATGAATATTTTGGAGTTAAAATTTCGGGAATTACCCGCATCTCCGAAGCGTTGGGAGACTTTCGCGCAGCCTTCAGCGAGGGATTTAAATAATAGTTTCTCGTTGATTCGACGGATCGATATTACGGTTGAAGTAGCAAAACAAATCTGGGATTTATCAGGGTTACAGGGGACGAATGAGTTTGTATTATTAGATTTTCCCGGTTTGGGTGCGGCTGATTCGGGTATCAGAGATACTTTTTTATCGCTGCGGGAATTGACTGAGGTACAAACTATTTTACTGTTACTCAACGGTAGATATCCGGGGGGAGTGACTGCTGCAAAAATTCGCAGTATGTTGGAACGGGATAAGGGACAAGATTTAAGAGATCGGATTATTGTTGCTATGGGAAGGTTTAATCAGCTTCCTTTAACAAGTCGCGATATTTTGACGATGGATGAGGTTTTGGAGGAACCTTTATTATCGGAAGAAGCTGTTTTAGAAAAGCTGAGAATTCTGCATTTAACTCTTGCTAGTGCAAGTAATTTGACGACTGAGAAGAAAAATATTGTTTTGCTATCGCAGCTTTACGGATTAACAAAGCAAGCACAGTATTCTTCGTTAATACAAGTTTGTTCCCCAGAGTTTTTACCAGATTTAGAAAAGCCAAATCAAGCTGATGAAGTTCAGTTACGGGAAAAATGGCGCAAGTTGGGGGAGATGTTACCGCAGTCAAGTACTTTGCACAAACAGTTGAGCGATTATGCAGAAGATGGTGGCATAAGTCGATTGCGATCGCTACTTAAAGATCATGTGGGGCAGCATGGAATGAAGCAGCTTTTGGAAGATACCCAAAGGGCTGCGGAAACGGTGATGAAGGAGCAAAATAATTTAAAAGCTGTATTGGAAGAGATTCCGGCTTATATTCCGGTGGTGGAAAATCCGGCTTTTATGGAGTTACGGGAAAAAATTGAGAATTTAGTAACGACATATCGGCATTTTCAGGAAGATTTAGAAAAACAGCCGATGTTAAAAAATCGCACTGGATCTACTTTGAGCGATGTTGTCAAAGATGAATTAACCAACAAAATATTTTTTGAGTGGAGCGAGTGGACTTTATTATTCGATCGGACTAAAAACGGGACAATTACGTTTACTAAAAATGCCAGCATCTTTGAGGAAGACGAAGAGGAAGACGCAATTCCCACTCAAAGCGACGATTTTTATAATTCCTTCGTTAAAACCGTTAACGAAATGCAATCTTTTGCTCATGAAAGAACTGCTGAAACGGTAAAAGATTTATTCAACAAATTAGCCGTAGAAGTACAGTTAGAAAGAAACAAAATTAAAGAAATTATCCAACCGCAATTAGAGCAGCGAATTCAGGAGAAGTTTGGCAAGAGAGAAACTCGTTTATATAGATATCTTTTACGAGCGATCGATCCAACTAATAAATGGCAAAACTTAATTATTCAACACAGCGGATTGGCGAGTAGTGCAGTACCGATAAATGCCGATAGTTTATTTCCTTTAGCAAGAAAAGATGCACAACATCAAAAAGGACAGATATTCGATTGGAGTCCTGACAAACAATTTTCAGTACCACCAAGACCATTTAATCATCAAATTGCCGTGTTGAGATTGCGGGATGAAATTACTGCTAGTGCTGGGTTACATTTGATTCAATACGTCAGCGAAATCACCAAACAAGTTAAAGGTTCCTTTTCAATGGCATTGAAGGAGATAGTTGATAGTTTACAAGAACTTTTAAAATCCAAACACGAGCCTTTATTGAGATATATAGCTTCTGCTGAGGAAACAACTTCTGCTTCTACACCAGAGTGGCTGGATACTATGAAGCGGATTACTGTTATTTCTTATCCGGAGTGAAAAATTATCAATTATCAATTATCAATTATCAATTAACAGGTTGGAATTCATAACTATAAGAAGACGTAGCACTGCTACGTCTCTACATTAAAACTATTAATTCCTAACTCTTTTACCGGAAGATTACTGATTAATAAAACCGCAGAGACGCAGAGGAAACAGAGATAAGAAGTTACAGAGATATAGCCACTAACAACTAACAACTAACTCCCAGATAAAAAATGCCTGTCAAAATAGAACTTTTCAGTCGTTATCAATTACGTACTAAAGAAACCGATCCGCTGCTTTTATTATTGCCGGTAGTTGAAATAAAACCAGTTGATAGTCCTAATTCTCCGTTTATTTCTTCGATTGAAATTAAGGTTTTAGGACAGCGTTCTGAGTTAGCAAAACAAATCGAATCGGCTTATAGAAGCGTTAGTTTTAGTACCGATAGATTACTTCGACTTACTTCTCCCCAGCGGTTGAGACAAAATGATTGTATTTGGACTCCACCTTTACCCAAGGGAATTGATTTGACTTTGCGGGTGACTGCTGAGTATTTCGATTCCGATGATACGGGTACGGCAATTTTAGCGGTGAAAAAAACTGCTGCTGCTGATTGCAATATTTGGACTTTTGCTGAGGAAAATGCTCGCTGGAGAAATCCTGAACTTACAGAAGAAATTACCAATCAAAATATGATTAGCGAAACCCCTATTCTTAATCACTCTTCGTCGGTTATTTCGCAAAAGGAAAAATCTGAGATAACTTATCCCGGTTGGTTTGCGATTGATTTTGGTACTTCTAATTCTACGGTGACGCTTTACGATCCAAAGGTGATTGTCACTCCCCATACTTTACCCAGCGAACAAGAGGAAAAGTTAAGCGAAAAATTAGCCTTTTGGTTGACGCAGCGCCCTGTTGATGAGGTACCAGGGATCGGTCGCGATGTTTGGGATGCTGAGTGGCAAAAGTTATTCTCACACCTCAGTAAAAACTTGGATAATTTTAATCCGGCGAATTTACAGCTTTTGCGCGGAGAACAGCTTTTAGAAGCAATTCGCGAAATAGAAATCTGTCTGAGCAAGCGTTTGGGCTGGTTCCGTCGTGCTGCTAGTAAAAGATTAAATAAAATTTATCATCAGGTTTTTCGGGTTCCAGCTTTGGAGTGGCAAAGTTTGTTACCCGTTGAGTTGGATAAGGATAGACGGTTAAATGAAATTCCTTCGGAGTTGGAGGTGATTAATTTAGAGCCTTCTTTACCATCTCAAGATCCAGGAAAGGTAAAAGTGATGTTGGGAGAGCAAGCTTATCAGCATAGATTGGATGCGATTAAGCAAGGTGAAGGAATTGACGGACGATTTTTGCATTCCCCCAAACGTTATTTTGGTCAAGAGCGCAGTTTTGATATAAGTTTGGATGGTAAGGAAGATACTATTCAAGTAAATCAACTTTTGCAGGCTGCTTACGCTGAGTTGATTGAATTAACCCAGAAATATCGTCAGCGCTATCCCGGAAAATGCAGCGATGGTAACTTTTATCGCGCAGTTTTGACATATCCGACAATTGCTTCACCATTTATCCGTCGAGAAATCGAAAGTTTAGTTAAGAAATTGGGTATCGAAGACGTACAAATGGCTTACGATGAAGCCGTTTCCGCAGCTATCTTCTTTTTATGGCAAGAATTTGGTGGCGATTTAAATTTAGGAATAGAATCTTTTAAAAGCCGTTGTCGTCACGATGGCAATAAATGGTGGCAAAATGTTTTAGTCTTAGATATTGGTGGGGGAACCACCGATTTAGCCTTAATTCGACTGACTTTAGAAGAAATCGATCCTTTTGAACCTACCGAAGATAGAGGTGATGGAGGTCGATATTATAAACTTACACCAAAACTGTTGGGATCTTCGGGTCATTTACAGTTGGGTGGGGAATTGATTTCGCTGCGATTATTCTTGTTGTTAAAAGTGGCGATCGCCGATTCTCTATTAAGTGCTGTTGCGGATGATATTTTAGCTAAAGAAGTATTGAAAGTACAGCCAGAAGAATTAAACGAACGCTTTTTAGATAACGGTAAATATCGTAAAGGTTCGCTGTTAGCTTGTGTTGATAAAGAAATTCGCGAAGGTGATACCTACAAAGAAGCATTAAACGACGCTGAAAAAGTTTTACCTACCCGTTGGAAAAATAGTTCATCCCGTTCTCAAACATTTTACGATCTTTGGGAACACGCTGAAAATGCCAAGTTAGCCTTGGGACAAAAACGTTTTCTGGTAAACGATATCCCAGAAGCAATATTTGTTTTAAACGGACAGCAAATATCAGAATTACTTTCCCAAAACGATATTCAACTACCCACAGACGTACTTGATAAAATTAGCGTCACCTTAACAGGAGAGCAATTCGAGAAAGCAGCTTCCCCGGTAATTCAAGAAGCCATCGGTATAGCTTCTGGCTTAATTGAAAATGCTTTTAAGTCAAAGTTCGTCAGCGAAATTAGTTTTATTGAACAAATACAACAAGACGAAGCGCAAACTAAAAAAGAACAAGTAGACTGGTTAATTTTATCCGGCAAAACCTGTAATTTAGAATTGGTAGAGCGGGAACTTTACCGAGTATTTAGTAAATCCGATTACTTTGTCTGGAACGAAGAAAGAGTTACCTTTGAACCAGAATATACCAAATTAGCCACATCAGCCGGAGCTTGCTTTGCTGAAAAGCTGCGTCAATTAAGCTTCTCTCCCCAAGAGTCAAAAGATTTACTTCGGAAAGGCGCAAATCAACTTTATATAGATGTAAAAAACTTATTTTACTTTTTACCTTGCTCCTTCGTTAGAGAAGTTATTGGTGGAAGTCCAGTTCCAATTTTCCACGCGGGACAAGAACTTTACCAACTCAAAGCCGAAGAAGGAATGGCGAAATTACGCAGCAATTGGTTGGGAATGCAGTTAACCAATAATATCAGAAGACAAGACTTTGAAAAAATGAAGTTACAGCTATGGGGAAGTTTTAACGGTGACGCTTTAATGAAAAAATTAGGAATCACCGAAGACGACTTTAAAAATAATATCAAAGTTCAATTTGAAATCAATCAAAAGTTGGACATTGACTTATTACTTTGTCGCGGAATTCCTCATTATTTAATACCTGCAAATATTCCCAACATCGACGCAGCAAAAGCAATTGGGAATCAAGAATTAATTACCGATGAATCACAAGTAATTTGCGACATAGCCGTTAACGTCGTCGAAGCAGCAAACGCATTAAAAACAGACGCACATACAGTATTATATAAAGCCGGTAAAGACTATAGCAAAGAATTAAGAGTATTCCGCTATGATAACGACACAAACCAACCGCAAACCATCGGATTAATAGCCGAACTTCCACCATTTCCAGCCAGCGGAAAACATACATTTTACTTCCAATTCCGCAACCCCCAATCTAATACATGGGAATTAATTGGAGAATTACCACAACCACCAGTTAACAGTGAATATCCATGTCGTTATTACGTTACTTTAGACTTTAAAGGAACATTGCGCGTACATCCCTTTGAAGTACCATATTGGACATCTACAAATCCAGAATTTCTCAAACAAGAAGGATGTATATTTCGGGATACTTTACAACCACAGTCTACTAATGTTGAAGCCGAAAGAGATCCGTTTTGTGGAATGCATTAGTCAGTTAACAGTTAACAGTTATAATTTGTAGGGTGTGTTACGGCTCGGGGTAATTCGATTCAAAAATTACTATTGTAATAATGCCGTAACGCACCATTGTTTTTCAAAAACCTTTTTTTTCGATATTGTAATTTAAATTAAATATTTATCATATTTGTGCCGTGACAGCACCCTACAAAATTACCGTTATTGCTCTTCCCAGAAACCTCTTTTAAATGGCTCGAAATCTAATGCTTCATCTTTTGAAACACCAAACTTTTCCATAAAAGAGATGTAAGCATTTTCTAGCTTGTTTTTATCGGATTCGATTATAGAAGCGATTTGCCTTTTTGGTTTTTTGATGTATCCGAATAAATCGTCGATTTCACCAGCCCAACATTTGTAAATAATAAACATCCATTCATGCTCTTGTTTTATTCCAATTTTCTTTGCAATATTATTTACTTCTCCGATAGATGGATTTTTACTTACGTATTGTGGAATTGATATTGCAGAGCCGATAAATGGAGAATTTACCTTTTTAACTGTATATAGCGCTTCCCGGTCTATCGAGGTACATCTTAAAACCTCACCCCCAACCCCTCTCCTTATTAAGGAGAGGGGAGATAAAGAAAGCTGTACTTCACCAGATTGAGAAACGCTATAAGGAATATCAAGAGGTACTTCTTCGGAAATCTGAAATTCTTTGACAAATATTCCAGCAAATTGATAGGTCATTTCCACAAATGGTAAAATTGCAGTAGAAAAAGCGAACAAGAAGAAATCCTGTCCGCATATTATCAGAAGCACCTCTGTGATTACCAAGAACATCTTACATGATTCTTACAGTACCTATGTACTAAAAAACAAATGTATAAGTTAATTTTGCGCGATCGCCCGAATCGTCATAAATTAAACTTATGCGTTTCTCGTTCTCAGAGGTAGATTAACGTATCTAAGAATATTTTTTTCTTAATTGCCCAAAATAGAAGTAAAAGAAGAATTGAGAAAAAGCGAATAAATACAATCTAAAATGCACAACCGAAAGCAGGATAGCACCTCAGATCAATTTGTAAATCCATTAGATATTTTAGAAAAGAAACCTACAATATCTCAAAGCTCGGTTTGTGTAAATGAAGATTTAATAGTTAATTATCGCCACGATTTGCCAGGGAAATTAGAATTACCATTGGGATTAAGCCATCACTTACTAACTTTTTTTATAACTGATAATAAAAGACAAATAACACATATTAATGGTACTGGAGAGTATGACGGACAGATGAATCAAGGAGAATTTTATCTCTGTCCCCGCAGAAGTTTCTGGTTTTACTAGTTGGGAAGTAGTTGACGAAACTTTGCATATAGTTATTAAACCATCGTTAATACGTCAAGTAGCGATAGAAACTGAATCTCTTAATCCAGATAGAATCGAACTGCTACCAGTTTTAAAAAATTACGATTTGCAAATAGAGCAACTAGCTAAGTTATTATTTTCAGAAATGCAAAACGATGGCTTGGGAGGAAAGCTGTATTTAGAATCTCTTACTAATGTTTTAGTAATTCATTTGTTGCGTAATTATTGTGTATTTGAACCGATATTCCGCAAGCAGAGTAAAGGATTAGCATCTTCTAAGCTGCGTCAAATACTTGATTATATTAATGAATACTTAGACCAAGATTTGAGCTTAAAAATAATGGCTAAAGAAGTTGGGATGAGTTATGCCTATTTTGCCGATCAATTTAAACAAGCTATGGGAATTCCCCCACATCAATATGTTAACCAGCAGCGAATAGAAAAAGCCAAACAGTTACTCAAAGAGCATAAATATACAATAGCAGAAATAGCATTAGAATCTGGCTTATCCAGTCAAAGTCATTTAAATAAACTATTTCGTAAATATGTAGGAACTACCCCGAAGAATTATCAAAAGCAACTATAACTCGATTAGTAAAAATATTTACCGTCATTGCAAAGTAATAGCATTATGTAATTACTTTTATCCTGCTTCAAAACCAAAAATCTCTTTTTTATTTCTTTTCTCTGCGTCTCTGCGGTTATTTATAAATAATTTTCGCGCTTAAACAAATAAATCTAAAGAATAGACAAAATTTCTAAATTCTGTAAAAGATTAGAGCGCGAGCAAAGCCATACAATTGTTTTGTCAATCTAAAAATCAATTAAGCGGAGTCATGGAATTTATTAATCCCCCCGAACTCGGAGACTCATCAAAGTATGGATTTACGCAAATCGTTGTTGTACCATCAGGATCGAGTTTAGCTTATATCGCAGGACAGAGTGGAGCCGATGAAAACGGCAACTATGGTACTTTTAGCGAGCAATTGCAACAAGCATTTGTAAATTTGCAAAAAGCGCTTACCGCAGTCGGAGCAACCCCAGAAAATGTGGTTAAAATCACGATTCTTTCAGTAGAACATAACGAAGAAAAATTAGGTTTAATTTCTGCTCAAAGAAAGTCTTTTTGGTCAAATCACAAACCAACCAGTACTATAATTCCCGTACCGAGATTGGCAAGTGATGGAATGTTATTTGAAATTGATGCTGTTGCGGTAGTTGCCAATTCTTAATTTTTTGGAGGTTATTAAATGACATTACCCATGATTCTTCATGCAGGAGAAGGACAATCTGTCAAAATTGGTACGAGTAATTGTACTTTTAAGTTAACAGGAAAAGATACTCACGGTCACTTTGGACTATTTGAATATACCTTAGAACCGGAAACCGAAGGTCCAAGCCCTCACATACATAAACGAATGACCGAGATATTTTATGTTATTGAAGGGGAATTAGAATTGGTACTTAGGAAAGAGAAAATAACTGCTTTCCCTGGAACTTTGATGAGCGTACCGGAGAACACACCACACGGTTTTTCTAATCGTAGTACAAAGCAATCAAAATTCTTGATTATGTTTTGTCCCGCAGATTCGCGGGAGCAATATTTTATCGGATTATCTGAATTAAGGAAAAATGGACGAAAACCCAGTCGCGAAGAGTTATTAGAATTAGCAGCAAAATTTGACCAGTATCCAGCCACTTAATTAACTTGTGTGTAACGTTTTGATAATTTGTGTACCTACTTACAAAATTTCTAGCATTACGCACCACCTATACAGCAGATTTCATTTAAGTGAGGTACACATCGTTTCTAGAGGAAGTAGGGAGTAGGGAGTAGGGAGTAGGGAGTAGGGAAATGTACCTCATATACCTGCAAAGTGCTGTAAGTTGTGAAAATAGTGTCGATTTTATACCGGAATGGTGTAATAGACATCTCCGGAAAACATTATATGGTTTCAAATTTACGCAAATACCTAACCCCCCTACCCCCTTCCCTGCGAGGGAAGGGGGTAAATTAAGCCTCTCTACGAGAAAACGCTTCGCGTTCATGGAGAGGGATCTTTTTCTTTTCGGGAGATGTCTAATGTATAAAAGCGCAATTGGTTAGTTTATAAACACATCTTCCCACAGATGATAAACTAAGCTAAACAAGGCAAGCGTTATCGGAGAGAATAGTAAATTAGTGGACGGAAGAAAACGCGCCCTAGCAACCGAGCGCAATCGCGAACCGATTTTACAAGTACTTTTAGAAGTTTTGCCACCCACTGGCACGATTTTAGAAATAGCCAGCGGTACGGGAGAACATGCTGCATATTTTGCGCCACGTTTGAAACCGAGAAAATGGATTCCTTCTGACACCGATGCTTCGCTGCGTGAAAGTATCGTGGCATGGATTGAACATTCACAAAGCGAAAATCTTTATCAACCCCTCGATATTGATGCTTCTCAGCCGGTTTGGAAAGTCGAAAAGGAAATATTATCTGAAATATCTGATATTACCGCGATCGTGAATATTAATATGATTCACATTTCAAAGTGGTCTGCTTGTTTGGGATTAATAGCAGCCGCAGGTCGTATACTTTCATCCGAAGGTGTCCTGTATTTATACGGTCCATACAAACAAGGTGGGAAACATACAGCGCCTTCCAATGCAGCCTTTAGCGAGTATTTACAAGAACAAAACCCAGAATGGGGAGTACGTAACTTAGAAGACGTAGTAGAACTAGCCAAAACCCATAATTTGATTCTACAAAAAACCGAACCTATGCCAGCAAATAATCTTTCGGTAGTTTTCAAACATTCTTGAAATTGGAATTGGCGATTTTGGGCATGGGAAAGAAGAGAGGGGGTAGAGGGGGAAGAAAAAACCTCAAATGCTTAACCACTTATTACTTACTACTCTCTACTCTCTACTCCTAACTGCTCACTGATAACTGATAACTGATAACTGTTCACTGTTCACTGATTATGGCTGATGTAAACGGTACTTGGTTGGGAACTTACTGGCAATATGGAAATCCGACTCGCTTTGAAATTGTACTTTTGCAAAGCGGTAATAGTTTGACTGGCAGCGTTTTGGATGATTGCTATTTAGGAGAAGCTAAGTTAAGTGGTGAAGTTGTAGGTCGTCGTATTAGCTTTATTAAAAGTTATTTTACTAGTTCGCCGGATGCTGTGGAATACGTTGGCACAATTTCCGAAGATGAAGATTATATCCAAGGGCAATGGACGATCGGTAGTTGGGATTCTGGCCCTTGGGAAGCTAGACGCAGCGGTGAGTCTTTAAGTTTGGAAGCTAAAAATAAGGCTGAGAAAAAGGTGCCTATTAGTGTCGGGTAAATGACAACAAGGTTCGTAGTGAGGACTTAAGTCCTTTAAGTGAGGAGGGCTAAAGCCCTTACTACGAACCTATAACAGTTGCCTGACATGGGTAAAATTATACTTCTTTCTATCTCTTTTTTATGTATATCCCGCAAAATTATAAAGATTTGCCCTGGAATAGTTATATATTCCGGTTTACGTATGTTTACATTAACTTTTAAGGAATAACGGTGACAAGAACTGAATCTATTTAGTATCAATCGAACAAAGATAACTTTTTAGATTTAGATAAAATTTTATGTCACTCCAAGCTGGGTTTGATGCTGCGAAAGAAGGGCGCTATCAAGAAGCGATTCCATTATTAGAACAATATTGTCGTAATAGTGCCGAACAAAGTTCCGCTGAATACTGTACGGCGCAAATGTGGTTGGTAAGGGGTTATAAAGCTACTGGAGAAACTGAAAAAGCTTTGATTCTATGCCAAAGGTTGAAGCAAAGCGAGCATACGAAAGTAAGTGACTGGGCTGGCAAAATGTACCAGAAGCTGAATGAATCGGCATCACCAGCAACTGAAACTGCACAAAATCCTGTTGCTAATAAAAAAGCTGTTGGTGCTGCTGGGGTGAAGCTAGCAATGGCAGGGGTTGGTGGAAATCTGGCTTTAGCGTCTGTCGTAACCATGTCTTTAATGTCTGGCATGGTGCTGGTATTGGCTCTGGGTATAGTATTGATTGCCGATAGCCAGAATCCAATTTTAGGTTTGGGTATTGCGATCGCGATTACTATACTTTTCAACGTTGCGGCTTTCTTCTTATCTCCGTTTTTAATGGATTTAACCCAAAATTGGCTGTATAAAACTCGTTGGGTTGAATTGGCAGAAATTGAAAATCTGAGTCCGGAAACGATTAACGTTATTCGTCGGGTTTGTCAACAGAAAAAAATCAAAACACCGCGTTTGGGAATCATTGAAGACCAAAACCCTACGGCATTTACTTACGGTTCATTACCTAACAGCGCTCGATTGGTGGTAAGTAGGGGTCTTTTTACTTATCTCGATGATGATGAAGTTGCGACAGTTTACGCTCACGAACTCGGACATATTGTCCATTGGGACTTTGCGGTGATGACTGTGGCTTCAACTTTGGTACAAATCTGCTATTTGATTTACACCACAGCTAGAACAATAATGCGTAGCATGGGTGATAACAAACTTGCAGACGCAGCGAAAACGGCTTCATTAGTCGCATACATTTTTTACTTTATTGGTACTTACTTGTTGCTGTATCTTTCTCGCACTAGAGAATACTTTGCAGATCATTTTGCAGCAGAAGTTACGGGAAATCCTAACGGTTTATCTCGCGCTTTAGTAAAGATAGCTTACGGAATTGTTGAAGAAGGTTCGAGAGCAAAAGAACCCAGTCGCTTAATAGAAGGAACTCGTGCTTTGGGTATTTACGATGCTAAAGCCGCAGCAACTACAGGAAATGCTTACCGCATCGCTTCCCAACCAGAAAAAGTTGGTAGAGTGTTTCTCTGGGATATGTTTAATCCTTGGGGTTGGTGGATGGAATTGAGTTCAACTCATCCTCTTACGGGTAAAAGAGTCCGCGCTTTGAGTACTTATTCCGAGCAATTGGGTTTAGAAACCGAATTCGATATGGGGAAAGTTGTTGGGGAAGGCAAGCATTTAAATAAAAAGAAGCTTTACGGTAATTTTGTCCAAGATATTTTCCTTTATGGTGCGGAAACTATTGGTTTATTTGTTGGTATTGCCATTAGCGTTATCCTTGTAAGTTCTGGTGTACAAAATCCCGGTTTATTTATTGCTTGTCCGTTAATTGGTTTGGGAATCGGAGTATTAATAAAAGCCCTTGTAATGTATCCCAATTACAGCAAAGCAGTTGAAACAGACGTTCTCACTTTAATGTCAGATCCTTATGCTAGTCCTTTACGCGGTCAACCTGCAAAACTTGAAGGTAAATTAATCGGGCGTGGTGACGCTGGCTATAAATTTGGTTCCGATTTGAAAATACAAGATCCTAGCGGAATGCTTTATTTGCGTTATGCTTCTCGATTTGGTTCCCTTGGTAATTTCTTATTCGGAATGAAGCGAGTAGAAAGTTTAATTGATATGAATGTTGCTTCCGTAGGTTGGTTCCGTCGTGGTATTGCACCGTGGATGGATTTAATTGAATTAAAAAGTGAAAATGGTACGGTTGTTAATAGCTATCATCGTTTTTGGTCTTTCGTTGTCGGTGGTTTTTTGATTATTTTGGGAATAGCTTTGACGGTATTGTTAGCAGGGGTTTAGTTAATTAAATACAATACCTACAAGTTGAAAAAGTGAGTACGATTGTAGGCATTGCTATTGGAATTGCTGCTGCTGCTGAAAGTCATAGAGCAGTAACATTAGCTAGCCAACGACAATCGGAAAATAGCTTTTAGCGTCTTCAAGTATTTTAAAATTAATCTGAGTTTACAAGTCTACTTTAGTAGGCTTTTTTCTTGTATTAACTTTTTCCTAATATTTTTAGTATTCCACCACATTAATTCTGTGGGGTAGTAGCAAACATTTTTATTTCTTCAGTCCTTTTAAGAGGACTTTCGCTATTAGACCGGGAATTGCATTTCCGGTCGGTTTGTGTAATGCGTTAGCGATGCATTTCAGACACGCTTCGCTTAACCCAACCTACGAATTAATGCGTTACCCCACAAAACTGATGTGCTTGAATACTAATAGTTGATTGCATAAATTCTGAATGATTCGTTTTCCCAGAACCGTCGGGAGACGTAGCACTGCTACGTCTCTACAAGCAGTCATAATTAATGAAACAGACCTTATTTATGCTCTAAAAATTGGCTCTTGTTTAACAAAAGCACTATTCGACGCAGCTTTAGATAAAATTGTTATTTTAGCCACTATTCTTATTTCAAATAATCCAAAATCCAAAATCGTCATGTCTGTAATAGTTGCCACATTATATAAATTTGTCAAATTGCCAGATTTCGCTGAAAAACAACAACCTTTATTATCTATTTGCGAAGCACAAGGAATAAAGGGAACTATTTTACTGGCACAAGAAGGTATTAACGGTACGATTGCAGGTTGTCGTCAAGGGATTGATACGGTTATTGATTTTTTACTTTCCGATTCCCGGTTTACAGATTTGGAATACAAGGAATCTACCGCCGAATCTCCGCCATTTCAACGAATGAAGGTTAGGTTAAAAAAGGAAATCGTAACTTTGGGTTTATCAGAAGTTAATCCCAGCGAAAATGTTGGAACTTATGTTAACCCTAAAGACTGGAATGAAATAATTTCTAATCCAGAAGTAACTGTAATAGACACTCGCAACGATTATGAAATAAGTATTGGTACTTTCCAACGAGCAGAAAACCCGCAAACTGAATCATTTCGCGAATTTCCCGAATATGCTAGTAAAAACTTAAATCCCGATCAAAATAAAAAAGTAGCAATGTTTTGTACTGGCGGAATTCGCTGCGAAAAAGCCACTTCCTACCTGCTTTCTCAAGGATTTGCAGAAGTTTATCATCTCAAAGGCGGCATTCTCAAATATTTAGAAGAAGTACCATCAGAAGAAAGTTTATGGGAAGGTGAATGTTTTGTTTTTGACGAGCGTGTAGCTGTGCGTCATGGCTTAGAATCCGGTAGCTACGATATGTGCCCTAGTTGCGGACATCCGATTTCCGAAGATGACAAAGTTTCACCCAAATACGAATCAGGAATTTCCTGTCCCCACTGTTTTGACGAACTTACTGAAGAGAAGAAAGCCAAGATGCAGGAGAAGAAGCGGCAGCGTCAGGAGTGATGGGGAGATGGGGAGAATAAGTTAGGAGTAACAAGTAGTGAGTAGTGAATAAATGACCAACTATTGCTTCTTATTCTCAACCGGGCTGCTCAACCATCCATTCCTTACTTGCTACTCGTTACTCACTACTTAAAGAATCCCTCTTCCCCCCATGCCCAATTACCAATTACCAATTACCTTTTTCTAACCAATGTCAAACCATCTGCAATCGGTACCATGCTGAGGGTAACTCGCTCGTCTTTGTGAAGTTTTTCGTTTAAGGCGCGAATTTTCTTAGTTCTATTATCTTGAATTTTTGAATCTGCTACTTGTCCTGACCATAATACGTTATCAATGGCAATCAATCCACCGGGACGAATTAATTTTAATGCTCTTTCGTAATAATCATCGTAGCTGCTTTTATCTGCGTCGATGAAGGCAAAATCAAAGGTATCCGTTTCACCTGCTGCGATTAATTTATCGAGAGTGGCGATCGCCGGAGCTATACGTAAATCGATTTTATGGGCGACTCCTGCTTGTTCCCAGTAACGACGGGCTATGGATGTGTATTCTTCACTCACATCGCAAGCAACCATTTTACCTTCTGGCGGTAGTGCTAAGGCAACCACCAAAGAACTATAGCCTGTAAAGACACCAATTTCTAAAGCTTTCTTGGCTCCCATTAATTGCACCAGCAAAGCCATAAACTGTCCTTGCTCTGGGGAAATTTGCATGATATGTCTGGGATGGTTTGCGGTTTCTTGACGTAGTTTTGTTAAAACGTCCGGTTCCCGTATAGATACTGATAGTAAATAATGATATATGTGATTTTCTAATCCCAGTGTTTGCTTAGACATCTTTCGTATTGTGGTGGTTTTAATCGTTTCTTCACTGAGAGAATATTTTAAGTTAATTATGTCTTGTTGTTATATTCCTGAAGAGATAGAGGGATTTAAGTAAAACAAACTATCTGGGTAGGTGAATGATAATTAAAGTTTGAGATTGGGAATGATAAGTATGGTTCTATTTGTTACATAGTATGCAATATTTGTTTTACCCTGTTGTAATTTATGCGCTGTTAGTTGCTGTCTCATATCTCGTTACCTTTTTACAGCTTTGCAAGGTGACGGTGCAATATCCCAGCTATAGCGTGCAAGCAGTTGAGAATATGCCGTCTTATCTACAAAAGTTGTTTTTGATCCCGATTCAAGAACTTCAAGAGTTTGGTTTTGTGCCAAGCTGCTATTTACAGGTAAAGCCGATGTTAAAGGTTTATCCTAATACTGCTTGCGAGATTTTACTATATAACGAAGCTTTTAACTGTTATGCAAAAGTTGGCATACGTCATCCGATAGAACCCCTAGATTTATTCGATATTGAATTTTATACTTTTTTTAAGGATAAAACTTGTTTAGTAACAACAAATGGTAAAGGGAATACGGTTATAGGTAAAATTCCTTTCTTTATTATGCAAGATTATTATACTGCTGAAACATCCTCACAATGGCAGTATCATCAAGGTAGATTGAGGCAATTAAAATCGCATAAAATTCCCAAACTTTTATCACCGGAAGCTTTTACAGAAAGGCTCCAAGTATATTTCCAAAATTATATTAATTCTTTAGTCAAATTAAAATATATATTGCCAATTTCCAAAAAAGTATTATTCCGTTTAAATGGAAAATTGGCATTAAAACTAACACAAAAAATAATTCAGGGAAATAATCAAAGCGCGAATATTATTAAACAGCGTCGAGAACAAGCAAAAAGCAAGTCTAAATTATCGGTGGAAATTCCGATCGAATTGGAAGTAGAGGGATTTCAACGGATGGAAATATTGCAGCGAGGGCTTATTGATAAAAAATTACGTCCTTGGATATTCTTAGGTAGTTTTGTTTTATTCGTAATTACTTCCACAAAATATTTTGGCACTCAAACTTTAATTATTTTCATTGCTGCATTAATACTTCACGAAGGAGGACATTTGTTAGCAATGAAACTTTGCGGCTATCGAGATGCTTCTTTACTTTTCCTACCTTTTCTTGGTGCTGTTGCTACTGCCCGTAAAGATGATGCTACAATAACTCAAAGGTTTTTTGTTTCTTTAGCTGGACCTTTACCGGGATTAATTTTAGGTTTAGTTTTAGCAATTATATTTAAAGATGCCAGCTATTCAACTTGGATAAAGCAAGCAAGTTGGATATTGATTTGCTTAAATTTATTTAATTTATTACCGATTTACCCCCTCGATGGCGGACAAATAATCGATATTCTGCTATTTTCGCGTTTTCCCTATAGTGATGTCGTCTTTAAGGCATTTGGGGCAATTATTATTAGTTTATTAGGAATTGCTCATCCGGCATTGTTTTTGCTTATCATTCCCTTATTTTTGAATATTGTATATAGCTATCGCGCTGCTAAAGTAAATTCTAAATTACAAAAGTCTTTCAGAACAAATCCACCATCAAACCAAGAAAATATCTTATATTCTATATTTCAATCTTTACAGCAGTTTGATTATCATTATTTGCCATTCAACAGCAGATACCTAGTAGTAAAAAACTTGATTGAACGATACCACTGTTCTTACAGCAAGCGGATAACCAAAGTAATTTTAGCAAGCGTGTATTGTGTAAGTTTGTTAGTAGGAATTTTAAGTAGCTGGCAAGCAGTTGTACCGAATTCGGTTGATTTTCTTCCCAAGTTTGCTAAATCATCTATTCAACAAGAAATACAAAATAAATAAAGATACTTATGTAGAGACGTAGCATTGCTACGTCTCCATGAATTTTGGTTAAACCGAAAATGAATGTGATATCATTTGAGGCTACATAAAAATGGAAAAAACCGCAGAGAGCGCCGAGGAAGAGGAAGAGAGAATAATTTTAATCTCGTTTGTGATGTTTCCTCATAGATTTAGTGATTGTCTTCCATCGCTTTTTAGTATCTAAATAAACTTTTTGTTCTTGTTTTTGACTGAGATAATCAAGTTCTTTGTTTAACTTTTGATAACTGTGAAACCTCGAATAATCTAGTTTTCCTTCTTGTAATGCTTGCTGTACTGCACAACCGGGTTCTTGAGCGTGTTGACAGTTACGAAAACGACATTCTTCGGCTAAAGTTTCAATATCTTCAAAAGTTGAGTTTAAACTACCTTCACTTGCCCAAATTTGAATTTCTCGCATTCCTGGAGTATCTATAATTAAGCTACCGTTTGGTAGTAAAATCAATTCGCGATGGGTTGTAGTATGTCTGCCTCTATCATCTCCTTGACGTACAGCTTTCACTGCTTGTATTGCTTCACCTTTAAGTTGATTGGTAATTGTTGATTTTCCCACACCCGATGAACCCAACAAAGCAACGGTTTTTCCTGGTTGTAAAAAGGGTTGAAGTGCTTCTAATCCTTGAGAATTTGCAGCACTAATAGTTACGATTGGTACACCCAAGGCAATATTTTCAACTTGGTTTAAGCAGTCTTTTAAGTTTTTACACAAGTCTGCTTTATTCAATAAAATAACTGGATTTGCACCACTTTCCCAAGCCAATATTAAATAGCGTTCGATTCTTCTGGGATTGAAATCACCATCCAATCCCGAAACTAAGAATACCGTATCAACATTAGCTGCAACTATTTGTTCTTTTGTGATTCCACCTGCACTCTGACGAGAAAATTTACTTTTTCTAGGTAAAATGCTGTGGATTGTGGCGCTTTTTTCTGATTCTCTAAGGCTAATTACAACCCAATCTCCCACTGCTGGAAATTCTGCTTGGGTTGCTTGATGACGAAATTTACCCGTTACTTCACCTGAAAGTTCACCGAATTCGCTGTGAAGAATGTAGGTATTACGATGTTTCTATCGCAACTCTAGCTACCGTCAATCCTTGCTGATGCAACGGTTCAAAGTTAGAAGCAAAAAAATCATTCCAACCTAAATATTCTAAATTCATTGTTTTCCTTGATTGGTGCTTTTTGTGTTGTACAAAGCGCAGCAACGCCGGAATTCGGTTTGATTGAGTACGATTTAGTTTTAAATTTGTTTCTTAGATTATCTATTAAAGAGAAATCGTAGGGAAACCGAATATGAAAGTCTTTGCGCTTTGTGTCGGTTGTGTTGCGTGACAATCTCTTGGGCTGCAAGTTCATTCATATTCAATCCTCCTTTAAACTTTTTATTTTGATACTACAATTGTAGTCGATATAGTTTCAAAATTTTGTAAAATTGGAAGTTTTTTTTAATTGCAGCGATAATCCCTACCTCTGGGAAGCACTGCGAAGTCCGTTTCACTAGTAACAACGAACATTAATATAGAAAATCTACTTAATAGAGAAGGAAGATTCAAGGTTCAGATTTCTATAAATAGGAAGTTGGAAACCTTGGTTTTTTTTTATATATAAAAATTTTACCAACGTTTGCCAATTTTTAGGAAATAAACAAGACGGATACAGAAGTTTTATTCCGTCTATTTTTTTATTTTTCAATTCAATTATTCCCCAATATAAGCTCAAAAAGCTAGAAAGTTCTGAAATACTAGGTATAGAATTATGATATTTTTCATGCACTAGCTGTAAAATATTTTGCTTTAACAAAATATGATTTTCTAATTTATTTTGAATAGAGAATTTTCTTGAATAGCCTCCATTCCATATAGTTCGGTATGCTAAACATTTATTCACGAAAATAGCATCACCGTATTGAGCAATTCTAATCCAAAATTCAATATCATTACCGTAGCCATTTAAAAGTGAATGCCAACCACCTGTTTGAAGAAATGCCTTTTTTTGAAAAGCCACTTGTACGGGAGTTCCAAATGGTAGTTGATCGATTAACATTCCATAATGAATGTCTTCTTGTTGAACATAAGTTGCCGCACTTGAACCAATAGTAGAAGTTTGATTCAATATTTTGCCATCTGCTGTTACATTTGTAGCTTGACAAGAGCAAATTACTGCTTGGGGATGTGCATTCACGGCTTTAATAAATGTTTCAATACAGTTTGGGGCTAAATAATCATCATCATCTAATAGCTTAATCCACCTTCCATTAGCTATTTTTACTCCGGCATTTATTGCCTCGGATTGACCCATTTTGCTAGAATTACGATGATAAATGATGCGATCGCCTAAACTTCTCAGATATTCTTCTGTACCATCACTCGAATAATCATCAGCAATCACGACTTCGCAAGGTACAGTCTGATTCAACGCTGATTCAACGGATTGTTTTAAAAGGGACAAACGATTTTGAGTAGTAATAACAATGCTAAACATTTAAAAGTGTTTATTTAATAACTAATTTTTTTCAATCTACTTTTAATAAGAATTAGGTGTTGAAACCGTTTAGATCGCGTTGATAATTACTAAATCGCAACTTAGCCTAATCAAAACCGTTATAGGATAAGAAGCGTTTTTAATTTATCGTACTGCGTAATTCCGCTTTCATAAGCTGATGTGCAGCTAAATTGTATAAAACAAAATTTGGTAATTATTGTAGTGCGGGCATCTTGCCCGCTAATACTATACAAATTAAGTGCGTAACAACTTAATAGATGCGATTACCTACGCATATGTTAAGTGCGATAAATTTTATACACAATGTTATTACTACTGAAATATTTTACTCTGCCTTTAGGTCAACTATATAAAATATTGATGTATTGGCAATAAATAATCATATTCACGAAAATCTATCTCATCAAAATAAATATAAAACTTAATAAATAAATGCTCGCAATAAGGGTTAGAGCTGCTTACTACGAACTAAATAATTTTCAAATTTTGGAAACTGCTACTGCATTAACATCAACTTTGCGATCGAATAAGATTCGTGGTTTGAGTAATATTTTGAAGAGTAGTATAAATGATTGTAGTTCTCCGGGGGTACATTTACGCTTCCATTGTCCGGGACGACAAAATAACATTTGTACTAAACGGCGATGCTGAGGTACGGCAACAAGAGGAAATTTGACTCGAATTGTGGGAAATTCATCTTTGATGCCGGTGTTTACAATCTCTGCGTTTAGCTGCAAGTTTTCTTCAGCTATTTCTAGTTTTACCGATTGATTGGGAGTTAATTCCATTGGTATTTGTTGAGTTAATGCAATTTCTGCACCAACTTCGGAAATCATTGTGGTGACTCCCCAAGCTGTTTTTTCGCCAACTTCTAAACGTACTACCCGTCTCAAGTCAAACCATTCGTAAACATCGGCTTTGGGTGCATCAAGTAATATTAATAGAGCGATACCAATTAATATTAAGTTATAAATACTCCATATCCATCCTAAATCTAAACCTTGAAAATGCTCTACTACTTGAGGAGTGCTTGATTGCTGCCATAATAGCGCCAAACACATTCCTAAGTTGCGCCACAGACTAATTGCATTGGCGATAAATAAAATAATTAAAGGTAAAGCTAAATTCCAGTTGAAATAAAATTTATTACTGGCGTTTCCTTTGGGTGTAACTTTAAATCCTTTGGAAAACGGATTTAACATTACTTTTATTACCGTTAATGCCAGGGGGAAAGCTAAGGCTATACTGTATATTTCTGATAGGATGGCAGAACGAGAACGTGAATTTAACCAGGAAAATACTGTTAATTGAGTTAGATAAAAAGGTAAAAGGAAATAAAGTGCTTCTTCTACGGTTGCCTGTACGGGAATAATGCCTAAAAATGAGTAAGCTAAAGGCATTAATAGAAATCCGACGCGGGAAATGCTAGCAAACCAGTTGAGCAATCCTTCTAGATGAGCTAATCTTTGTAATGGTCGCAATCCTTTAATTGTAAGGGGATTTGATTTAATAAAAAATGCTTGTAAAGTACCTTGCGCCCAGCGGATGCGTTGAGTTGCGTGTGCGCCGATATTTTCAGCAGCTAAACCCGCACTAAGTTTTTCATCTAAATAAATAAGTTTGTACCCTTTAGCTGATAAATTGATTCCTGTAAAGTAATCTTCGCTGAGAGATTCAGTGACAAAACCACCAGTTATTTCTAAAGCGCTGCGTCGAACAACAAAGGAAGTCCCCGCACAAACTACACTTCCGGCGCTATCTTTTATCGGTTGAATTTGTCTGTAAAAAACTTCTTCTTCGGGAGTGACGACGTTTTCTAAACCTAAATTATGAGCGATGGGATCTGCATTATAAAAGCTTTGAGGTGTTTGTACTAAAGCAACTTGCTCGTCTTGGAAAAAGCCGACTGTACGAGTAAGAAAGTTTGAGGTAGGAATAAAATCGGCATCAAAGACAACGATTAATTCTCCGTTGATTTGAGTAAATGCATGATTTATATTACCTGCTTTGGCATGATTATTTTGCATCCTAGAAATGTATTCACATCCCAACTCTTCAGCTAAAGCCTTCATTTCCGGACGGCGAGTATCATCTAATAAATAAATAGTTTTATTCTTATATTCCAAAGCTTGACAACCAACGATCGTCCTTCGCAAAATAAAAGCTGGTTCGTTATAAGTTGGAATTAAAACATCGACGCTGGGATTAAATTCTCCTTCAATAACCGCAATTGATTTTCGATCTGCGTCGTGACGGCGTTCTTTAACATTCAGCATTAAAAACAACTGAATTGTGGCACTAAATAACACCATCATTTCCAAACCAAATAAACCCAAACTAAACGCTCCATTCAAAGGAGTGTCTAAATTTAGAGTTGATAAAGAGCGCCACAATATATATCTTCCAGTTAACAATAATAATATTCCAACTACCAATCTTCGCGACCAAATACGCGGTTGGGGAGAAACTTTCATCACCGCTAAGACAGTTAATAATAATGCCACAGTCGGCGCTAATAAATATTTTCCCGTCACCATTGGTGCTTCCAACCACATTGGTGGATTTCGCTGTAAAAAGTTAATTTGAGCAAAAATTGCATTGATTTGATTTTCTCCAGCAAACCAAGCTGCAACAATAACTGCCGATAATATGACAATGCTTAATAAAAATAGAGTTGCTGTTCTAATTTTGAGTTTACTTTTACGAAGATTACGGCGATATTTAATTTCAGATGGTGTAATAGTCATTTTACTGCTCCGATAGTTGGTAGACGTACTAATTTTTGAATTTAGATTATCTCTTTATTCTCTTTCTCAGCGCTCTCAGCGCCTAGTAAGGTTTAATCAAATCCAAGATTAACTATAGATTTATTTCTAAACTCCTGGATTAAAACAAGATTAGAAATAAAATCAAAAATTTAGTCTAATTTTCAACAACTTCTCAGCTTCTATTAATTTATCTACTAAGACAAAGCTCTAAAGTGTAGCTATAAACGAATTAGAGGAGACTGCAATGAAATTCAAGTATGTAGCCGTTTTAGGTATTGTTGCTTTATTAAGCGTAGGTTGTACAAATGTAGAATCACAGCAATCAGAAACTCAACCCCAAGCAGAAACAGTTGCAGAAACTCCTGCTGCTGGCTCGGTACAATCATCGGGTGCTTTTATCGACGCAGAACACCCAACCAAGGGAACCGCTAGTATTATTACTGAAAATGGTAAGAAATACATACAATTTGATGACAAGTTTAAATCCGATAATGGCCCCGATTTATTCGTAATTTTGCACAAAGACGATAAATTACCAATTACCGGAATTAAAGAAGCAGATTATACAAGTATCGCTCCTTTGAAAAGCACAAACGGCGCTCAAAAGTATGAAATCCCTGAAAATGTAGATGTAGCGAACTTCAAATCTGTAGCTATTTGGTGTCGTAAATTTAATGCAACTTTCGGTTATGCAGTTTTGAAAGCATAATTAATTCTAATAGATAAAAAGGTTCGTAGTCAGTGCTTTAGCGCTCAAATTTAGGACTAAAGTCCTTGCTACAAACCTCTTCAAATTGATGGAATTCTAATATTTCACAATCGCTTCTCTTCAACAATTCATAATACAAGGCTTAGACAAGAAGATGGAACTAACAGATTTTATTACACTCATACATCCGGCGATCGCAATTATTTTCGTGTTCCCCCTCATCGGTAATGTAGTTAACTTCGCATGGGCTGCACGTCAGCGTCGTTTGCAAACCAAAGCCAAAGTAAAAAGCAAAATTCCCGCAGTTTCAGGTGCAGAACATAAGCGTTTAGGAGATTGGTTAACTGGCTCGGTTGTCGGACTAACTTTACTTGGTGTAGGGCATCCAATTGCAGAAAATATTATTAAACAAGAGTTGTGGAGTAAATCACCGTTTCAAGTAGTTTTTATTATTTTATTGTTTGCTGCCACAATTGCTTCTTTAGTATTTCTCTACAAAGCCAAAGAGAAGCAATGGAGAGCAATTTTTGCAACCTTGACGGGAATGGGAATAGTTATATTGGGTTGCCAAGATGGTGTTTTTCGGCGTACAAATGAATGGTACTGGTCACACTATTATTATGGAATAGTAGCATCTTTACTGATGGTTTTCTCTTTAGCAATTGTACCGGAAATTTATCGCGACAAAACTAATAAATGGCGCATTATTCACACAGTAGTTAATACTTTCGCTCTAATGCTATTTATCGGACAAGGTATGACAGGAGTTAGAGATTTATTAGAAATTCCTTTAAGTTGGCAGAAACCTTTTGTCTTTCAATGCGACTTTGTTAATAAAACGTGCTCTTAACAGTGAACAGTTATCAATTATCAGTTATCAGTGAACAGTGATAGCTGATAATTAACTACTTTTTAATTATTTAACTTCTATAAAAACTAACTACTATCAACTAACAACTATCTTTTATATGAAACTTGACTTTAATTCTTTAAGATTACGTTTAACGGCTGGTGTTGCTGCTTTTTCTATTCTTGGTTTAGGTAGCCTTGCTACTTGGACTGGTTGGAGAATGCAGCAAATATTAATTGAGAGTCATAAAAAAAATATTGAAGAAATCGCTACAACTATACCCCGCGATGCCGAACTTTATAGCAAAATGGCTTCGCGAGAAAAAGCACTTTCTCAAGCAATTAAAAATTTAGATACTAATAATACGTTTTTATGGGTGGAAAGTTCGGAAAATACAATATTAGCGAAGTCTAATACTTTGATGAACTCGTCACAAACCCAAGAGAATCAATTAATTGCTTTAAAAAATATCCCAATTAAACCTAAAGTCGTTCAAATTAATAACCGCTATTTTGTATTTTGTAGCGATTCTTTAAAAATAAATGGCAAGCAAATCGGATATATTTCTGTAGCTCAAGACATCACCCGCGACCAAACTATGTTTGTGTCAATGATGCAAGGTGTAGGTGTTACTAGCGTTTTAGTAATTGTCGTAATGGCTGGAGCGATCGCCTTTTATATTCAACGCTCTTTAAAGCCTTTACGACAGCTAAGTCAAATGACAGAAGTTATTTCTGCTGACGATTTAGGAAAAGCACAACTTTATTTAGAGAAAGCACCTACTGAAGTTAAACAGTTAGCTGAAACTTGTAATATGATGCTGGCTCGTCTTTCCGATTCATGGGAGAAAGAGCGACAATTTGTTAGTAATGTCTCTCACGAATTACGCACGCCGCTGGCAATTGTTCACGGTTACTTACAAAGCGTATTAAGAAGACAGCAAAATTTAACAGAAGTTCAAAAAGAAGCTTTAGAAACTGCGGCATCGGAAGCAGAAAGCACTATTGCTTTATTACAAGATTTACTGGAGTTAGCCAGAGCAGACCACGGTAATTTACATCTTAATATAGAAAACTGCATCTTAAATGATGTGGTGAGCGAAGTTGTGGAAATGGCAGATAAATACAGCGAAAGAGATATTAAAGTTGATGCTTCAAGAGAGGTAATTGAAGTTAAAGCAGACTATAAACGTCTCAAACAAGTACTGCTTAACTTAATTGACAATGCTGTTAAATATTCCGAAGCAGGTACGCCGATAACTTTAAAGTTAACTCGCAAGGAAGATGAAGGATGCGTGCAAGTTTGCGATGTGGGTTATGGGATACCTTTACAACATCAATCGCGGATATTCGAGCGCTTTTACCGAGTAGATGAAGCGCGTAATCGTGCCGGTGGAACTGGCTTGGGTTTATCGATTGTTAAGACGCTGGTTGAAGGAATGGGTGGTAAGGTTTCGGTACGTTCTAAGTTGAGTGAAGGAAGTATTTTTACCGTTTGTTTGCCGGTTTAGAAAATGGGTAATTGGTAATTGGTAATTAATTATTGTAGGGTGCTGTGACGGTTACGATGATTTTTCAACTTTAACGAAACAATTTGAAATTACCGTCACGCACCATCTGTTAATTTTTAAATTAATAAATGATAAACCGCAGAGAGCGCAGAGAGCGCGGAGGAAGAGAAGGAAGAGAGATTTGTTATTTACCGAAAAGTCTTTTCCACAAAGGGTTTTTCTTATTCTTTTTTTTCTGCATAATTTCTAGACTTTTACGAGTTGTTTTAGTGTCGGGATGATTTTCACCTAAGATGCGTTTTCTCAATTCCAAAGCTTGGATATAGAGGGGTTCAGCCTCTTCGTACTTTCCTTGGGAATCGTAGAGTAATGCTAAATTATTCAAATTGCTTGCTGTTTCGGGATGATTTTCTCCGAGTAGCTGTTTTCTTAACTCCAAAGCTTGGATATAAAGGGGTTCAGCTTCTTCGTGCTTTCTTTGGGATTTGTAGAGATTAGCTAAATTGTTCAAACTCCTTGCAGTGTGGGGATGATTAACTCCGAGTAGCTGTTTTCTTAACTCCAAAGCTTGGATATGAAGGGGTTCAGCTTCTTCGTACTTTCCTTGGTGATAGTAGAGAGAAGCTAAATTGTTCAAACTGGTTGCAGTGTCGGGATGATTTTCTCCGAGTAGCTGTTTTCTTAACTCCAAAACTTGAATATGAAGGAGTTCAGCTTCTTTACACTTTCCGATGCGTTCGTAGAGATTAGCTAAATTGTTCAAACTCCTTGCAGTGAGGGGATGATTTTCTCCGAGTAGCTGTTTTCTTAACTCCAAAGCTTGGATATGAAGGGGTTCAGCTTCTTCGTACTTTCCTTGCTGATAGTAAAGAGAAGCTAAATTGTTCAAACTGGTTGCAGTGTCGGGATGATTTTCTCCGAGTAGTTGTTTTCTTAACTCCAAAGCTTGGATATAAAGGGGTTCAAGTTTTTCGTACTTTCCTTGGGAATTGTAGAGATTAGCTAAATTGTTTAAGCTACGAGCTAATTCTTCTTCTAAACCTAATTCCGTCTGCAATTCAACCGCTTTAGAATAATACTCAACCGCTAAACCCTGCTCTTTCTGATAATCCCCAGCTTCACCTCTATCTAATCTTCTTTTATAAATATCCGCCAATTCAACATACAAAGTCGCTAATTTCTTATCTTCCTTCCCATTTTCCCTTTCTATCTGCTCAATCAACCTCTGCAAATCTTCAACGGATAAAGAATAGGATTTATCATCATCAAATTCATCTAATTCCGTACCTTGAAAATTCAAACGTATCTGCTCTAATTCTCTAACGTCAACAAAATTTTTCGCTTTTGAAACAAAGTGAAATACACCACTGCGCCAACTCCAAAAGTCTGGTGCTTTCTTTATTAAGTTAACTAAAAGTTGATTTGTCACCCATAGTACAATTGCAAACGGATATTCTCGCAGTGCTTCTCTTGTCCACTGTAAGTAACCAAAAAATTTCTCTTGTTCCGATTGCTCTTCTCCGAATTTTAGAAAAAATAATTGCTGTACTCCAGTTACTGTAATTACTGCTGGTTGAGAATTACGTAAATATTCTTCTTGCTCTACTAACTGATTAATTGCAGCATTTAAACTTGGTTCGCCACGAGCTAAAGTAGTGCGATAATGACGAAAGTGTGGCTGAAGTTCGGCTTCGTATTTGGCAATAATTTCATCGCGAAAGGTTCCATTGTCGCAAACTGCAATCAACAAACTTAATTTTCCTTCTCCTGCTTCAATGGAAACGATTAAATCGTCGTAAGCATCTTGATTTTGCTCGTCTGGATTAACTGATGATTTAGTTACCATTAAATTAAACCTTCTTCGCGCAACAATTCCACAACAATCGGATGCACGTCATACCAGTTTTGCCGGTTGCGATATTCTAAAACGTAAAGTCCGTGCAGCAAATCTAAGAATTCTTGTTGTTTAGGGTCTTCGGGTTTAAAGTTATCGTATGTGGTTTTTAATATTTCATAATCTGATTTACCTAAAGGCAAAGCAAAGTCATTGCGGATATTATTAATTGCAGTTTCTAAAATTGCATCGTCAATTACTACTTTATTTCCAGCTTTGCGTCTAATCAAGCGCAAGCAAATACGACAACATTCATTAGCAACACGAATTAATTCACGTAAAACACCACCGCTATTTAAAACAATATTTTCTGCGGTTTTTTCTATAATTAATTCCGATGCAATTCGCTTTTTGAGGATTTCGCAGAGTATCCCCGAAGTTTCAGCGCGTGGTTGAGTATTCGCAATACGACTTTGACCTTTAGTAAACAATTTCAAAACAGGCATTACTACAATTAGATCGTTAGTTTCCGTCACAATAATTGTTCTTAATACCGTTTCGCGCATCGCGGCAATTGGGATAGTATAAATAATTCTAAATCCCGGCAAACAAAGAGCTTTAATATTATCCTTATAAATTGTATTGACGACAGCTAGATCTAGTTTATCTAAATCATCAATAATAACTAGAATCTCTTGATTTACCGAATATTGAATTGCAGCAGCTATGATATTCAATTGAGCAACTAAATCTGAAATTTTCCGTTCAAACTCTTGCTTAATTTCATAACGAATCGTCGAATCAACTTTTAACTTAGTGGTAATTGATTTAAATATTGAGCCTTTTGCTTCTGTTTCCGTTTGAATTCCTGCTGCTTCCGTGCGTGTATGTTTAGCAAACCATCGATTTAAAGTATCTTTTGTAGATTGGGGGATTTCAACTTGACGCGCTTCTGCTTCTAACATTAAATTGACACCAATCGAAAATAAGATATTGATGTGATTTACATCCGACATCTCAATTGTTTCGGCAATGGAAAATAAAACTACAAAATATCTATCTCTTAACCGCTTGCTAAATTCAGCCAGCAAAGTAGATTTACCACATCCCCGATGTCCTGAAAAAACAATCTTACCGTCACTGTTAGGACTATCTTCGGTTAACTGTTCTAATTCTTCGATTGTTTCTTCACCATAATCAACCCGGAATTGCTGCAAATCTTTTTCTTCCACTAGGGGAAGTAATTCCAAATTACGGTAAGCTTCTTGAAACGATTTTAATAAATCTCCAGACATTTAACAGCGCTCCCAAAAGTACTATCATTATTATGAGCGCATTACCGTATAACTCAAGTATTCTCTGAGTTAAGCTTTTAGGTTAGCAGTTTGAGACATATTACTTATAGAATACAGCGAGCAAGATGTAGAATACAGCGAGCAAGATGTAGAATACAGCGAGCAAGATGTAGAATACAGCGAGCAAGATGTAGAATACAGCGAGCAAGATGCTCGCACTACTAGAAAATTAGATTTTAGAAAACAATTCAGTACGCTTTATGTTCCCTCTCCTCTATTTCCTTTAATCCTTATCAACCAAATTAATTCGATAACCCAAAGCATCCAAAAATTCAACTAACTTAATAATTTCTGCACCACCAGTTTCAGCCAGTATTTTATCGAGTTGTTCGTAATATTGTTGCGCTGTTTCGGATAAATTATCGCTGCGTTTTCTTGCTTCTACTACTTCTTCTAAAGCGGAACGAAAAATTTTAGCATCATAACCTTCTTCATCTAACTCCAACATTACCGCAATGTAACCTTTCTCGTGTTCGGAATCTTTGAGAGAATTAATGAGAGATTCTCTATAACTAGTACTTGTCGCTGCTTTCACGTCTTTCATAATTTTCCCAATATTCCTTAAAGGAGCAATCGTAAAAAATTTAACCATACCTTCAGATATTTTACCTGCTGCAAGATAACGCTCAAAGTCGTTCCTAATACGAGATAAATCTTCTTGTTCAAATTCTGTTAATGGTTCTAAAGTTAAATAATCGATAAACAAACCATTCGGCTGCTTTTGCAATTTCAACAGACGATGAACGTCATTTAAAAATAAAGCATTGGGTTCTACTATTATTGTCATAGCTAATATTTTTAAATCATTATTACTATTACAGCTTAAAGTTGCTTCACGATGCTTTACTAACTTATAAATAATAAAATTCTCCCCCTCTTCCCCTTCTACCCCCTCTTCCCCTTCTCTTTCTAAATGTATCAATGTGTGTCAGTTAACTTTGTCTTTCGCTAACTCCTTGCTATCATGCGCCACAGATATGCTTAAGGAAAATCTAAAGTTTCTCGGACATTTATCAGTTAACAATAGACTGTAACTATAACGAATTGAATACACATCATGGCTGAAGCAAATATAGAATCAATTCTCCAAGAGAAGCGTTTATTTCCCCCCAGTGCGGAATTTTCGCAAAATGCCCACATCAAAAGCGCAGAAGACTATCAGCGTCTCTACGACAAAGCAAAAGCTAACCCCGAAGCCTTCTGGGCTGAACTTGCCGAAAAGGAATTAGACTGGTTTCAAAAGTGGGACACTGTGTTAGATTGGCAACCACCTTTTGCTAAATGGTTTGTTAACGGTAAGATTAATATTTCTCACAACTGCCTTGACAGACATCTCACTACTGCTAACAAAAATAAAGCCGCGATTGTTTGGGAAGGTGAACCGGGTGACTCGCGCACCATCACTTATGCACAGTTGCACCGCGAAGTTAGTCAGTTTGCCAATGCACTCAAACAACTTGGCGTAAAAAAAGGCGACACCGTAGGCATTTATATGCCGATGATTCCCGAAGCGGCGATCGCCATGTTAGCTTGTGCCAGAATCGGCGCTCCGCATAATGTTGTATTTGGTGGTTTCAGTGCGGAAGCTTTACGAGACAGGCTCAATGATGCCAAAGCGAAGGTGGTAATTACTGCCGATGGTGGCTTTCGTAAGGATTCAATTGTCCCTCTCAAGCCCCAAGTTGACAAGGCATTAGAAAATAACGCGGCTCCTTCTGTAGAAAATGTTTTGGTGGTGCAGCGTACCAAGCAAGATGTTGAAATGCAGTCGGGAAGGGATTATTGGTGGCACGATTTGCTTCATGAAGTTTCTGCTGATTGTCCGGCTGAACCAATGGATGCTGAAGATGTACTGTTTGTTTTATACACTTCCGGCAGCACGGGCAAACCCAAGGGTGTCGTCCACACAACTGGTGGCTACAACCTTTATAGCCACATGACCACCAAATGGATCTTCGATTTACAAGATACAGATGTATATTGGTGTACTGCTGACGTAGGTTGGATTACTGGACATAGCTATATCGTTTACGGGCCGCTTTCCAACGGTGCAACCACGGTAATGTACGAAGGTGCGCCTCGTAAATCGAATCCTGGCTGTTTTTGGGATGTGGTGGAAAAATATGGCGTAACAATATTCTACACCGCACCTACAGCAATTCGCGCCTTTATCAAAATGGGTGACGAGCATCCCAAAGCACGGGATTTATCATCTTTGCGATTGTTGGGAACTGTGGGAGAACCAATTAATCCGGAAGCTTGGATGTGGTATCACCTGGTAATCGGTGGCGAAAAATGTCCCATCGTCGATACTTGGTGGCAAACGGAAACTGGTGGAGTGATGATTACACCTTTACCCGGCGCGATTCCTACCAAACCCGGTTCCGCAACTCGTCCTTTCCCAGGTATCCTTGCAGATATCGTCGATTTAGATGGCAATGCGGTTGAAAATAACGAAGGTGGATATCTCGTAGTTCGTCATCCGTGGCCCGGTATGATGAGAACAGTATACGGCGATCCGGACCGCTTCCGCCGCACCTATTGGGAACATATAGCGCCCAAAGACGGTAAATATCTCTACTTTGCTGGCGATGGTGCGAGGAAAGATGAAGATGGTTATTTCTGGGTAATGGGACGGGTAGACGACGTATTGAATATATCCGGTCATCGCCTGGGTACTATGGAAGTTGAATCCGCCCTTGTTTCCCATCCGTCAGTTGCAGAAGCTGCTGTGGTGGGTAAACCAGATGAAATTAAGGGCGAAGAAATAGTAGCATTTGTGACCTTAGAAGGCGATCGCGAAGCTAGTGAAGAATTAAACAAAGAACTGAAAAAGCACGTTGTTGGAGAAATCGGTGCGATCGCCCGCCCTGGTGAAATTCGTTTTACCGACTCTTTACCCAAAACTCGCTCTGGTAAGATTATGCGGCGATTGTTAAGGAATCTTGCAGCAGGGCAGGAGGTATCTGGAGATACTTCGACGTTGGAAGATATCAGCGTCTTGGATAAATTGCGAGAAGGAGCATAGCAATTTTGGCGTTGCTGAATAGAAATATGAAAATGTGATTTCACATTGAAAGAGACGTAGCAGTGCGCCCCGTCTCTACAGAGGTTTTATATTTAATACAAAATGTAAGCAAACATAATTCATTACTCAATTCAGCAACGCCGCAATTTAGAATTTAGATTTTAACAACGGATGCTTTTGCTTTAGATTTTGGATTAATTGATTGTGGGGTAGGCATCCTTGCCTGCCTTTATTTAATGGCAAAACAAATCAATGAAAGAGGAATTTATTCTTGAAAAGAAAATAGTAAGAGTAATTTTTCATTTAAATAATGGATATACACAAGTAATTTGGCAAGACTCAGAAAATACAGCATGGGCTGGTACGGGATGGATGTTTGATATTCCCACTCATGTGATACCATTTGATTTACGTATAATTGGCTCTTATTTTTTCTTGTCTATAAAAAGTTTGATGTTGATAATTTGGAAGATATTGAATATATCCGAAATACTTGTATTGACATTTTTAACATAGAAAGATTTAAATAGATTTTCCAGCTTCTTCACGCAGAGTTTTTTGGTATCATATATAATTCTTGCGAGAATCGAAGCGATATTACTTGTTGTACTGGGGGATTGATACAGATGGCGAATGAATTAGAACAATCAGTAAAAGATATTTTCGTGGCTTTGATGACGGAAGCTCATTCAGATGATGGGGCTATTTTTAACGTTCGATTTTTAGATGATGATATATTGCCTCATGTAGATTGTGTTGTGGAGTTACTTGGGCAAAAAGATTATCTTCCTTTTTGTTTCATACAGTTGAAAAGCACAAAAACGGGATATACGAAAAAAGATAAACGTTTGAAAGTTAAATTTTCTCAAGAATCTATAACTGGTTTATCTTTATATCCCGCACCTACTTATATAGTTGGTATTGATGAGAAAGAGGAAACTGGTTATCTTGTTTCTGCAAATGGTGACGATTTGAGTTCAATGGCGAGCATTCCTACAGATTTTCCAATCAATCCACCCAACCGAGGAAATCTTTGGAATGAAGTAAATGACTTTTGGTTCAAATCAAGAAAAATCAAGTTTAATTCAAAGTTCGTTGAGAGTGTGGAAGAGAAGGAATAATTGGCGTAATTGCTAAGTTTTTACTTCTGTAAGAGAATAGTTGAAACTCTTTATAAACTATCGGGGTCAATATTCAATTCCCTAAGTTTATCCGCAAATTTTTGTGCTTTTTTCTCAGCTTCTTGTCTTGCAACTGATTGCTCTTTAGGATACTTAATTGGTGCAATCGGGTAATATTCTATAATAGTTGTCACAGATAATTCCTCAAATTTGCTCTTATTTAACCGATCTCTTTTACCTAAAAAGTAAATAGTTATGAAATTAGAACCGAAAATTATCAGATACTATAACAATTATACTTATTGATAATTTTAATAGACTTATACTGCCAAACTGAAGATTTATTTATAAGTAGATGAATTATTTTTTAATTTTGATTTACTTAGAAGCATTACAATATTAGATATATGTTCTACTTCCAGCTATGACTACTCTGTCATCACTCACTTTACCAGACCATACTCAATTACCTGAATCCGATGGAAGTTTTGTGAAAAATTGGCAAGAACACCCTCAAAGCATCTTACTTACCGATTCAATTGAGCCAATTTTAGAACAATTACATCCTAACAGTAACTTTTGTATCGGACAAGATTTAGGTATTTATTGGCGCTTAACTGAACCACCAGAAAAAGGTGCAGAAGCTCCAGATTGGTTTTACGTACCTAATGTACGGCCGACTCTTGATGGCAAAACGCGACGTTCTTATGTATTGTGGAAAGAATATGTTGCGCCGTTAATTGTAATTGAATTTGTGTCGGGAGACGTTAGCGAGGAACGAGATAAAACCCCACCATCTCAAGGAGAAAAAGTAGGTAAATTTTGGGTTTACGAGCAAGCAATTCGAGTTCCTTATTATGCAATTTATGAAGTTGTAAAAGAACAAGTTGAAGTCTATCATTTAGTAGATAATACTTATCAAATACTCGCACCCAACGAACGAGGACATTATCCGATTACACCAATGGGTGTAGAATTAGGAATTTGGTCGGGTTTATATCAAAATGCCGAATTACCTTGGTTGCGCTGGTGGGATGCGGAAGGTAATTTATTATTAACAGGTGATGAAAGAGCAAAAATTGAACGAGACAAACGAGAAAGACTTGTAGATAAACTCCGTAATCTTTCTCCCCAACAGCTTCAAGATTTAGGGATTGATGCAGAAATGTTGGAATAAGAGTTAGGAATTAGCAGTTATTTAATTAAACTTTGATAACTGCTTACTGGTTACTGTAAACTTTGCCACATCTTCGAGAGGGGCTATCTTCCCCAAAAGTCAAAATTATAGTAATTAGCAGCCACCATAATAATTGCAATAGCAGGAATCGATGTGGGTATTTAAATGGATTAAGGTAGCCCAGGCATTCGGACCAACTATACCGTCGGCAAGCAAAGAATAATCATTTTGAAAAGCTTTAACAGCTATCTCCATACTGCTATCAAAACGTCCATTTATTGCACCATGATAAAAGCTGTAATCTTTCAGAGTTTGCTGTAATAACTTAACTGTATTTCCCGTACTATTTTGTCCTAAAACAGGCAAGCTTTTCACCCCATCACAGATAAAGTTCCAAGTAGCTGCATCTGTAATTCCTGTTGTATCTAAGAAAGCCAAACATTGAAGATATTTAACCGCAAGTTCAGTTTGCGAACCATAAATACCATCAACATCTATTTGAAAAGCAGAAGTATAAATAGATGCAAATCTTTGTTGCAAGCGTTTTTGCATCTCCTTCACATCTTGCCCGCGATCGCCAATTCTCAAAGTAGGTTTAAAAGTAGGACAATCAACTGCATTAGTCATAAATTAATTTCTCTATATTGAAAGTTTATTACGTTATTTAACTTCCATTACTACATCTAGTATTCCGAATAAAAATAAGTACCCTTGGGGGTGATATTTTTTAGATAAAGAGAAAAATAAAAAACGAGGTAAATCTAGAATATTCTAGAACTACCCCGCTTTATATTAGTTATTAGTTAAAGAAGACGTAGCATTACTACGTCTCTACAATTCCTAACTTAAATTAAGCAAACGCTGCTGTTTTCACATCATTGCTTGCTAATAAGTCTTGCAATTCTTCAGCGTCTACGGTTTCTTTATCAATTAACATTTCTGCTAATTTATCAAGAATTTGACGGTTGTCTTGTAATACTTGTTTAGCGCGGTTGTAAGCAACGTCAACTAAATCGCGGACTTCAGTATCAATGGTAGCTGCGGTTTCTTCGGAGAAGTCGCGTTCTGACATGATGTCACGACCAAGGAACATATTACCTTGCTGACGACCGAGCGCAACTGGCCCAAGGTTATCGCTCATACCGAAGCGAGTTACCATTTGACGAGCTACATTGGCTACTTGCTGTAAGTCATTGGAAGCACCAGTGGTAACTTCTTCTTGACCGTAAATTAATTCTTCAGAAATACGTCCACCCAAAGCTACAGCCATCTGGTTTTCCAGATAAGAGCGACTGTACAAACCACTGTCCATGCGGTCTTCGCTAGGAGTAAACCAGGTTAAACCACCGGCACGTCCGCGAGGAATAATGCTGATTTTTTGTACTGGATCGTAATCGGGCATTAAAGCACCAACTAAAGCGTGACCAGCTTCGTGGTATGCTACCAATTCTTTGCGTTTTTCGCTCATTACCCGGTCTTTCTTTTCGGGACCAGCTAATACGCGGTCGATCGCATCGTTGATTTCGTCCATCGAAATCTCTGTCAAGTTGCGTCGTGCTGCTAAAATCGCGGCTTCGTTCAGCAGGTTGGATAAATCCGCACCTGTAAAACCAGGAGTACGACGAGCAATTCTATCTAAGTCAACATCTTTTCCTAAAGTCTTACCGCGAGCGTGAACTTTAAGAATTTCCACTCTTCCTGCGTAATCTGGACGGTCAACTACTACCTGACGGTCAAAACGTCCGGGACGTAATAATGCTGCATCGAGTACGTCTGGACGGTTTGTAGCAGCAATAATGATGATTCCGGTGTTACCTTCAAAACCATCCATTTCGGTAAGTAACTGGTTAAGGGTTTGTTCCCTTTCGTCGTTACCACCACCTAAACCTGCACCACGCTGACGACCTACCGCGTCAATTTCATCGATAAATACGATACAAGGAGCATTGGCTTTAGCTTGCTCGAATAAATCGCGAACGCGGGAAGCACCCACACCCACAAACATTTCTACGAATTCAGAACCGGAGATGGAGAAGAAAGGAACTCCAGCTTCACCAGCTACCGCACGAGCCAACAAGGTTTTACCTGTTCCGGGAGGCCCTACTAAAAGTACACCTTTAGGAATTTTCGCACCAACAGCAGTAAAGCGATCGGCGTTTTTCAGAAAGTCTACGACTTCGTTTAACTCAAGCTTGGCTTGATCGATGCCAGCAACATCACCGAATGTTACCTGGGTTTGCGGTTCCATTTGCACTCTGGCTTTTGACTTCCCAAAGTTCATGGCTTGGCTGCCGGGGCCGCTTTGAGCGCGACGTAGCAAAAAGAACAAACCAACTAAAAGTAATATAGGGAAAAATAGACTGCTGAGTGCCTTAAACCAAAAACCTTCATCGGTTTGAGGCATTACAGAAATATCAACGTTGTTTTTGGTAAGAGTATTAATTAAATCCGGATCGTTTACCAAAGTGACATCTTTTTTATTCTCTTCGTTAGTCGTAGTTACCCTAGCAATAGAGCGATCCGAACTCAAACTAACTTTTTGTACTTCGCCTTTTTCAACTTTTTGGATAAACTCACTGTAGCGCCATGTTTCGCGATTTTGCGCTTGACTGTTATCAAATAATGCTGTTCCTAAAGCGATAACAACAATAAAAAGCAGCGCATACAGCCCCGCGTTTCTCCATCTTTTATTATTCACCGAGGTCAATCCTCCTGTTGGTTTTCGTGTCGCGTCTCTAAAAGAGATTGAAATTTTAAGAATTATGTTAACTTATCTTAACGTATACCAGAATGCGTACACATCATGCTAGTAAATATCTTCGTAATTCCTTAAAACTATGGTGGCTAGGATCGTATTGTAGCTTCAGCACGGGGTGTATGACTTGATGTATTGGTAGTATTTCCACTACACAATTAGTGCAGGCTAGCGCTGCAAATCCTTGAACTAATTCTGGGGTAAAGGGTTCTTCTTCAACTTGAGATTGATTACTTCGCAACATATTTATAATTTTTTCTCTCATAATTCCTGGTAAGATTCCCGTACTTAATGGGGGAGTAAACCAACAGCGATCGCGCCATCCCCAAAGATTACCAGTAGTCGTTTCTAACCAATTTTGGGCAATGTCAGTTAATATCGCTTCTTGGGTATCTTGTTTTAAAGCATTTTTTTTCGCCAACCAAGGAGCTAAATAATTTCCCGTTTTGTAAAAAGGTAAACTGCGGTATTGTTCTGTTTCGGCAATAGTTACGCTAATTCCATTTTTTTGCTTTCTTGTCAAATCATCGGGTATTAACCTACCAATTATCCACTCCCTGCCATCGGGGAACAGGGTAATTCTCAGAATCGGATAACTATTTATGAGAATTTCTGCACCACGACGGATATTTTGCCATGATGGTTGTTGAAAATTAAGGTTTTCTACAGAAGAAAGCAACCGTTGTTGATGAGCTTCCCAGTGAGTTAAACGGCTATCGAGGGAGTTATCGTAAATCCGCAGAGTTGTAAAAATTGTTGCACCAAATAATAATCCCGGTTCGTTAATTGGTAATTGGATAGTTTCAGATTCAATTAATTCGCCATCGTACCAATACATATTTAGTTGATAGTTGTTAGTTGATAGTTGATAGTTATGATCTTTAACTTTTAACCTTATTCTGATTCATATACTTATAAATAGCGGCAATATTCCGAGCATCATCAATACCGCGATGGTGGGTACCTTGTAACTGTAATCCTAAATAATTTAAAGCCTTTGTCATCCCGAAGCTTTTTTTAGGATTTCCAAAATATATAGAAAATTCCTTTTTGATATTTCGATGTTCCGCACCAAAAGGATAAGCTAAATTATGAAATTTACAATCTTGAATAAATTGTGTTTTATCGTAATTTCCCCAAGAACAAAAAGTATTTTTAGGATACGAATCAATCCATTGTTTAAACAGAGGAATCACATCTGTAAAACTTGCTGCTGTATCAACATCTTGCTGAGTAATAGTCGTTAATTCGGTGCAAAAATTAGTTAATATTGGATGTCTTACTGGTTTGATAAACTGCTGATACTCTGAATCAATTTTCCAAGTAGAACGATTCAACATTACCGCACCAATTTCAATGATTTCCATTTCCTCGCGGAAAATACTACCATCATCACAACAGGTTGCTTCTAAATCTACAATCAAAAAATAGCTGGACATTTAACAGTTATCAATTATCAATTATCAATTATCAATTATCAGTTAACAATTATCTACTCACTACTCCCTACTCCCTACTCCCTACTTACTACTCCCTACTCCCTACTTCCTACTCCCTACTCCCTACTTCCTACTTCCTACTCCCTACTCCCTACTTACTACTCCCTACTCCCTACTCCCTTGAAAAGCTTTAACCCAGCCAAATTTGATGGCGCGATCGAGAATTAAAGCTGCCATAGCAAACCCCAGAATACTTTCTGATGTAAGTACTATTAAAGGAAAAATTGAGGTAGAAAAATTTAGTCCGATATCTACTTGAGCTAAACCGCGTACTAATCCAAAAGCAAATACGCCTCCTTCTTTCAAATGAGGATTTTTATCTTCACGGATAATGTAGCGATAGGTAGCACCAAATAGAAAACCAGAAAAACCGGCAATTATAGCGCTTATCAACAATTGCCAATTAAGCGTAATTATACTGTCACTATATAGTTCTATAAAATACTCTTTCAATAGAAATTGATTAAAAATAGAACTCGGAATAAATACCAAAGAAAACGATACGGCAGATACAATCCCAGCCTTGAGGGATTCCAAACGCTCCGCCATTAAATTCGGGTTATAAGTTTCTTTCATTACAATGCCCCATACCTAATGCCCCATCCCCCAAGCCCTATTTCCTATTCCAACTAGTAACTGATGATTGTATGATAAATATGGAGTTGTTAAGACAGGAAGTTTAAAAGTAGTATCATGGCGATTTTGACTTTAGGCTGGGTTTCTCTATTGGTAGTTTTTACTTGGTCGATTTCGATGGTAGTTTGGGGTCGTAACGGGCTATAAAATTATCGTGGAAGGTCCTTTTCTCAACATTTTGGCAATATCTGCCTTAGTATTACTCGTAGCTGTTACAGGTGGCGTAATTTATTTGACTTTGATGGAATGGCGCGATCGCCGTCTTCGAGAACAAGAAAAACGCGAAATGCGCCGCAGTACAACGAAACAGCGATAATTTCACAGGTAATAGACGCTATCCTCCGAAAATCCCTCATATCAGAATGTAGAGACGTAGCATCGCTACGTCTTCTAAATTTTAGATTAAAACAGTCACAAGTTAATTTTTCTCCCCATCCCCCATCACCCCATCTCCCTCTCCAGCAATCGATTCAAATTACTTTTCACAGTTTTAGTGTAAAAATGTTCTTCCCCTAAAACAGAAAGGCAAATATCTAAAGCTTGTTGAAAAATCGGTTCGGCTTTTTGGCTTTGTTCAAGACATTGATACATTTGCGCTAAATTATTCAGAGTTGTTGCTGTGTGGGGATGCATTTCTCCAAAGTTTTGTTGACAAATTTTTAATGCTTGCTCTAGAAGGGGCTTAGCTTTCTCGTATTTTCCCATGCAGCAGTACAAGGCAGCCAAGCTATTAAGACTATTAGCGGTTATGGGGTGTTGTTGTCCAAATATTTGAGAACGAATTTGGAGAGCTTGTTTAAAATACACTTCTGAGGTGTAATACCGTTTTTGGGTTTTGTAAATTAGTCCGAGGTTGTGGAAACACTCAGCGGTTTGAGGATGTTGTTTGCTTAGAACTTTACAATTAATCTGTAGGGCTTGTTGTAATAATTGTTCTGAAAAAGCAAAATTACCTTGTTGATAAAGTAAAGAGCCGAGTTTACTAAGCTTTTGGGCAGCAGCAGGGGTTTCTTCAAAATTACTAATTTCCATGTTGGCATGGCGGCTTTGTTTAAGAAAGTCTACTGTATCGTATTCGCCACGGATGCGAGAGAAATTTATTATAGCAGTATTCAGTTGTAGAGTTTGAGGATGCGTCAAACCAAGGTTAATTTCGGCAGTTTCTAAAGCTAATTGGTACTCTTCATAGGCTTGCTGATATGTGAGATAACCCATGTTTTGGTAGATATTGCCTAGCATTCCATGACAATAAATAGTTAAAGGATGAGTTGCAGAATCTATATCCTTTAAAGTCTGTTTAAAAAGCTTTTGCGCTAAATCATAATTTTTGTGATGAGCATTTAACCAAGCAATTGTAAACTTTGTTTGAGCAATTTGAATTCGGGCATTTTGTTGAGATTCAAATATCTCTAAGGCTTTTTGACTCAACTTTAATGCTTCAGAGTAGCTTCCTTTAATAACAGCAATTTCTGTTTGGATATTTAACGCTTCGGCTATTTCAATCGAATTGTGACTTAAATAATTAGTGCTGAGATTTAAGGCTTTTTTTGCAGCGCTCTCGGCATCCGAAGTGCGTTGAAGTTTTAAATAACAAGCCGCAAGCTGTAAATGTAGTCTTGATGCAATATCTTGAAGATTTTCAGTTTGCCCTAACTTTTCTGCTGTTTGTAAGGCAATCACAGCTTGTTGATAATCTCCCAAAGCTAATAAAGATTTGCCTAATAGACTAAAAGTCAAAGCATTTTGTTGGTACTTAAGCAAAAATTGCAGTGCAAAAACACTAAACTCATGTCTACCTGCTTGAGAAACTAGTGTTATTTGTTCCAAAAGCCAATCAGTTAATTTTTGCTGCTGTTGACTCTTGAAACCATGTTCGATTAACTTTACGAACATACTCAACTGTGATGGCGATTGCCGATATTTTGCTTGATAGTACTCAAACAACCAACTATGAACAGATTGCTGTAAATTATCTGGTTGATTTTTGGATAAATACTCTTCCACAAGTGGATGCAAGCGTAATCCTTCTGAATTTAATTCCACAAAAGGCGATTTGACAATTTTGTGAAACAGTTTCCTCCAACAATCGCATATCCAATTGCAGCTAGAGATTTCAAATTGACTCATCAATTTTGCAAACAGCACTTCATCCCAACTGCGACAGTTAGATAAAATCTGCCAAATTCTTCGTTCATACCAATCCCAAGCTGCATTGAGTTTGGGTAAAATTTCTTGTAGATTGCGGGCAAAATTTTTTACTTGTGGAGCTTTTTGCTTTGCTAGATTTAGGTAAGTTTCTACTCCTAAATGTAGATACAGAGGGATACCTTCAGATGCTTGAATAATAAGTGGTGAATACGAATTCTCAACGTTGAATTTTTGTATAATTGCTTGAGATTCGGCATCAGTCAAATTTTGGATCGGGATATTTTGGGTATTACTTGTTAGATTAACCGGCTTTTGTGCAAAAATTACCCATAATATAGAAGGATTGAGTTGAATTAAATCCTTCAACCAGTTGCACTCAGCTTCAACATTAGGTAAAAAATCGTAATTATCAATGAAAACTACTACTCTTTGACGAGTTTTTTCTAAGTGTAGCTGTAAATCTCGTGCTAAAAAGATAGGTAGTAATTCTTGAATATCTTTTAAACTTGCACACTTTTTTAACTCTTGTAAATCATGACTACCTTTTAGCCTCCACCATTTACGTATTTCTCCCGTTTGCTGGATAAAAAACCAGTTCAAACAAGCAAATATTTTACTTCCAACTGATAATGACTTCCATTCATCCTGAGTTTGATAGTTATTTAAACACTTAGTAGCTTCCAATAATAATGGAAATTGGTATAGCCCTTTCTTGACTATTTCAATAATTTGTAAAATGTCTATTTTTTGCACTATTGCTTCTGATAAATGTATCGCTTCAGAAGCATTTGCTAAAGCATCATACAGCAGGTAAGCAATATCAAAGCTACTCAAATCAAAATCATTTTTAACCAAATCCTCGCGTAATTTAAGTAAAGCCGCGTTCACTGGATTTGATATTACACAATCGTTAAGTATTTCTCCCCCATTAACAACTGTGCTATTCGAGTAATATTGTCTTATCTTTTTGTACAAATACTTAGAAAGACTGGATTTTCCAATTCCTGGTTGCCCGTAAAGAATTAGCACATTAGTAGAATTACTTTTACTATTTATAATTTCAACTAATAATTCTTCTGTGTACTTTTCCCTATCAATCCTTTCTTCGTACTTTCGCTGCAACATGATTTTGACAAGTAACTACTCGTAACACTCCAACAAACTAAACTGCGAAAATTATAGACGCGAAAATTACGTTCTTTATTTTTACAAAAAAACGTTTTAACAAGATTGCTTGCTTTTAAATATAATTACTTAAAGTGTGAAAGCTAAATTCCAAAATGCAAGAATTAGAATTCATACTTTTACTAATGAAAAAGAAACTAGCCGATAGGGAAATTAAACACGCATTGTTTCTACTTACAAACTCAAACTCTCTAATTTTTGGGATGCATTTGCATATAAAAAAAATATCAGTTGAAAATGATCTTGAGCAAAAGACAAAAATACTCAAGTTATCTTTTCTGATACCGAAACTTCTGTACAGTATTACAGCCCTTATAGATACCAGTATAAATTATCGTTATCGTATCAGTTGTATATCCCGATAAACTTCATCTAATGTAAATGAAAATTTCATTATTTTTAGGTATTGACTAATTCTACGTTATGTGTATTGCTACTTAGGGTCTAAAGTTTCTAATAATTCACATCTTGCACAATTGCTATTAAACCCAAATTCCCGCCTTGAAATTGATTTCAAGGTGTGCAGGAGAATGCTGCAAGATGTCAGATTTATTAGACTTTGCATATAAGAGAGGGGAATTTATTCCAAGGCATTTATTGAAAATGGTGCAAAATATGAATATAAGAAACTTTTATGAGTTCGCAAAAAAGCAAAAATAACACGATTATACGAGAGTAACTCTTACTACAAATTTTTATAATTTAAACAAAATCGTATTACAAAAAAACCCGGTCGAAAAAACCGGGTTTGTAGATTATTGAAAATAGTTGGAGCTATGGAATTAAATCTATATTACAACTGCTTCACTTCAGCTACTAACTTACCTACCATATCTTTAGCACTACCAAAAAGCATCGAAGTTTTATCTTTGTAGAACAAGCCATTATCAACGCCTGCAAAACCCTTGCTCATACCGCGCTTAATCACAATCGCTTGCTTTGCCCGATCGACTTCTAAAATGGGCATACCATAAATCGGACTATTCTTATCGCTTTTTGCAGCTGGATTCACTACATCATTTGCCCCAATAATTAAAGCAACATCAGTTTGCTCAAATTGGGGATTGACATCTTCCATATCGTGAAGCTGTTCGTAAGGTACGTTTGCTTCAGCAAGCAATACATTCATATGTCCCCGGCATTCTTCCAGCGACTGGATGAATCGCATACTTAACATCTACACCCATACGTTCCAACTGATCCCCCAATTCGCGAACGCCATGCTGTGCTTGAGCAACTGCCATACCGTAACCAGGAACAATTACCACGGAACGAGCATAGCCCAACATCATCGCGCATTCTTCGGGATCGACGCTGCGAACAGTTCCTTCGGTTGTACCCTCACCAGCACCACCACCACCAGTAGCTCCACCAAAAGCGCCGAATAACACGCTAAACAAAGAACGGTTCATTGCCTTACACATAATCTGTGTCAGGATTAAACCACTTGCTCCCACCAAAGCACCGGCGATGATTAACATATTGTTCATCACCACAAAACCAGCAGCAGCAGCAGCTAAACCAGAAAGCGAGTTTAACAGCGAAATTACTACCGGCATATCGCCACCACCGATAGGGATAACGAACAATACACCTAATAGCAACGAAACGCCGACTATTCCTAAAAATACGGGTAGATTATAAGGATTAACAATTAATAATCCACTACCGACTATATAAGCAACCAACAGCAAAATATTAATCGGCTGTTGCAAAGGATAAGTAATCGGCGAACCCTTGAGAATACCTTGTAGCTTGGCAAAGGCGATGGTACTACCTGTAAAAGTGATACCGCCGATAAACACATCCAGCAGCATCGAAATATTTACATCCAAACCAATCGGCTGATTCGATTCCAGCAAGCGCCAAAACTCCGCAACGGCTACTAAGGCAGAAGCAGAACCCCCCAAGCCATTAAGTAAACCTACCATCTGGGGCATTTGCGTCATCTGCACCGTATAAGCAGCGATCGCACCAATAGCGGAACCAATTGCCAAACCGAGCAAAATCATTTGATAATTCAACACCTGCTGATTCAAGAGAGTTGCGACAATTGCCAACAACATCCCCACAGCAGCCATTATGTTACCGTTTCGCGCCGTAGCTGGGGAACCTAATTTCTTTAAGCCCAGAATAAATAAAGACGAAGCAACTAAATACGTTATCTGAATACCAGTTGGCAGAAAATCGCTCATAAAATTTGATAGTTGATAGTTGATAGTTGATAGTTGTTAGTTGTTAGTTGTTAGTTTTTAGTTGTTAGTTGTTAGTTGCTAATTTTTGAAGAAGCATTTCTACCTTGTATATCTAGGGAGCAAGATACTCCCACAACAATATATTTTTTCAAAATTGCTGATTAGCTACTAACAACTAATCACTAATAACTAATAACTAACTCGCTTTCTTCTTAAACATTTGCAGCATTCTGTCAGTAACTAAGAAACCACCGACAACATTAATAGTTGCAAGAGTTACGGCAATCAAACCAAGAATTACCGATAAATTTGATTCCTTTGCACCAGCAGCAACCATCGCCCCCAGTACGGCAATACCAGAAATAGCATTGGAACCAGACATCAAAGGCGTATGCAAAGTAGGCGGAACTTTGTTAATAACTTCAAATCCAATAAAAGAAGCCAAAACAAACACAAACAAAGCAGCAATTAATGCTTCTGTCATTTCAAAAAATCTCCTGTATAAATCAGTTATCAATTATCAATGAACAGTTATCAATTGATAATTGTTCATTGTTCATTGATTATTGTTAGCTGTTAACTGTCAAAGCTTGTAAAGCGTCTTTAACTCGTTGATTGCGAATTTCGCCATCGTGGGTGACGCAAGCGGCGTTGACAATATCGTCTTCAAAATCTAGATTTAAGTCGTTGTCTTTTACCAGTAATTTCATCAGTGAAACGAGATTCTTGGAATACAACTGGCTTGCGTGGACTGGTACTGATGAAGGTAAGTTGACTGGCCCGATAATTGTCACGCCGTTCTTAACTACATTTCCACCGGGTTCTGTATAAGCTGCATTACCACCTTGATCTGCGGCTAAATCGACAATTACCGCACCGGGTTTCATTTGGGCAATCATTTCTTCGGTGACTAATCGAGGCGCTTTTCTACCCGGTACTTGAGCAGTTGTAATTACTACATCTGCATTTCTAACTCGTTCCGTAACGGCTTCTTGAGTACGCTTTTTACTTTCCTCGGAAATTTCTTTAGCGTAACCGCCAGCAGTGGCTGTTTCTTCTTCTAATTTAACTTCGACAAATTTCGCACCCAAACTTTGTACTTCTTCTTTAACTGCGGGGCGAATATCAAAAGCTTCTACCATTGCTCCCAAACGTCTCGCGGTGGCGATCGCCTGTAAACCAGCAACACCCGCACCCATGACAAATACTTTAGCAGGAGCGATGGTACCGGCTGCTGTTGTCAGCATGGGAAAATATTTTGGTAATGCCTCTGCGGCGATTAATACCGATTTGTAACCCGCAATGCTTGCTTGGGAAGATAAAGCATCCATACTTTGCGCCCTGGTGGTGCGAGGGATCATTTCCATGCTGAAAGCAGTTACTTTTCGTTGAGCTAGCTGCTCGGCAAGCGATGGATTTGCTAAAGGATTAAGAAATCCGATGAGTACGCTTCCTTCTTTTAAGGCATCAATTTCCGCGCTACCATCTTCTCGTTGTTGCGGGGGACTTACTTTGAGCAGGATATCTGCTTCACCCCACAACTTTGCAGTATCAGAAATAATTGTTGCTCCAGCTGCTTCATAATCGGAATCGTTAAACAATGCTTTTTCACCAGCACCCGATTCTATCGATACTTCAAAGCCTTGTTGTACCAACTTTGAAACAACATCTGGAATTAATGCTACACGACGCTCGCTAGCTTCTATTTCTTTAGCAACTGCGATTCTCATGAATTCTCCTAATCGTTAATTATTTTTTAGAAACAGTAATTCTTGAATATTACTTTAAGGCAATCAAAGTAATGCTTGTTTGTTTTCTGGCAACAGCAAACAGGATAGGTTAAAACTCGGATTGCATTTGATGACGAAAACCTTTCTTTGCCTCTAAATGTAATATTTTGGTCTTTGAAGGCTACATACAAGATTTAAGTATTGTTTATCCTAAGTCGATTCCCAAACCTTGCTATCTTATCTTTAACTTTTTTTCGGGATTGAACAATACTAATTTTACTTGCTTACATTTAGAAAACTTTAGTTACTTATACCAATATCTATGATTCGTCAAACTTTAATATTTTAATAATAATTTTGCTACATTTTTATCTATCTTCAATCTTGTAAACATAAAGTTGGCAAATAAGCAGCAATCATATTGTTGAATTAGCTCCGCCAGAAAACTTGTCTTTCTGAAGATAGCGTAATTCAATCTATAATTGTTGGATTAACTATTTCAATTTTTTTAACAAAATACTTCATTCTCGAAATACTTGTACATATTTAGAAACACTATCATATTTTCATCACAATCAAGATGCATCTAATTGCTGTATTTACTTTCCTCAAAATGAAAATTATCTATCGTTTGAAATAACTAGTAAAAGCTTCCAAATATTCACACCCACTAAATTCGATTCAAATAAGAAATTATACTTTTAGATTAGATGCTTTAGATACTTGTTTTTTTGCAATTATTGCATATGAATACGGATAAAGACACTTTTTGTAAGTGACTTACGTCTAGTATTTGGGATTCAGTAGTAAAGTTTAGTTACGAGCCTTAACTTCGTACTGCCTTCATACAACAATTAATTTTTGCTAGAGGAGTGATTACTATGCGACGTTTACTTGGTGCTGTAGCCGTAACTGGCTTTTTACTTGCTGGAATGCCAGCTATAACATCCGCTCAAGGTTTACCTGGATTAACCTTGTTTAGCGGTGTAAAGAGCGAAAATCAACTATCATACCGATTGGACTTTGGCGGGCAAACACGTGACTGGGATCGATACCGTTTAAGAATTCCCGGTAAAAAGCTGAAAATGGCGACTGAAAAGTTCGTCATTGCTTATCCAGATTATTACGATGGAGAATTCGATACCGACGAAGTTGAAATCAAAGTCGGAAGGGGAAAAGGCAAAAAAGTAGCCGTTTCTGAAGTTAAATGGGATAAAGAAGGGAAAGTAATTGAAATCTATCCCAAGGAACCCATCCCCGCAGGTAAGAGCGTCGAATTGCAGTTATCCAACGTGCAAAACCCAGATTTTCCTGGAACATTCTACTTCAACTGCTTAATTCAATCTCCTGGCGATAAAACAGCGTTAACCCGCTATGTAGGAACTTGGATTATCGGGATTAATTAAGAAAAGTGGGCATGGGGGATTGGGGATAGTTGGGAGTCAGGAATGAGTAGTAAGTAAAGAGTAGCAAGTAGTCAGTCGTTAAGAGTTATTTTTTCTTCCTCATCCCCCCATCTCCCCCCTCTCTCATTATTTAATTTGACTTTAAAATTTAAAAACTAAATGGTATAATAGCGGATTGTAATTTTTTATAAAGTGGTCAGGAAGGAAAATTATGAAAAGAACGTTAGGCGGCACTTGCCGTAAGAGAAAGAGAACTTCTGGATTTCGTGCGAGAATGCGGACACCGGATGGTAGAAACGTGATCAGAGCTAGAAGAAAGAAAGGTCGCCATCGTTTAAGCGTTTAAAGGTTTAAGCGCTTTATGTTGTTTGGTTAGGAGTATTTGATATTGGCTTTGCCGTCTTCAAATCGACTCAAGTCCCGACACGATTTTAGGGCAGTTTTCCGGGAAGGATTTCGCTGTCATGGTTATTACATGACCTTGAGAGCATTACAACCGCTCCAGGAGAAGTTACCTTCTTCGGATACTCCCGGCGAAAATGAACTAGAAAACACAGCAACAACCCTCACTCCACCGCGAATTGGTATATCGATTAGTACCAAAGTTAGTAAAAAAGCTGTAGTTCGCAATCGATTGAAACGGCAAATCGCAGCTGTTTTATATGAATTATTACCGAAACTAGCCCCCGAATGGCGATTAGTGGTAGTTGTAAAACCAACAGCCGCACAACAAGAGTGCGGAAGCAAACAATTTCTGCAAGAATTAGAGCAGTTGTTGCTAAAAGCCGAGGTCATTAATGGGCATCCGTGAAGAAGTTTATTATGAAGGTGGTCCTCATGTTGGGGATTTAATTATAGGTATACTGATTGGTCTTACTATCGTTGGTATACCCTTAGCTGTTGGCGCTTTTGTCAGAGCATTGTGGCTGCGTTACCGTATTTCCGATAAGCGTATATCAGTCACTGGTGGTTGGATGGGACGCGATCGCACGGACATAATTTACTCGGAAGTTGTGAAAATAGCGTCAGTTCCCCGTGGTGTTGGCTTGTGGGGCGATATGGTGCTAACTCTTAGAGATGGTAGCCGTTTAGAATTAAGAGCGCTTCCTAAGTTTCGGGAACTTGAAAATTATATTTCTCAACAGGTAGCTGCTAGAAATCCTAAGTTTGCCGATGCACAGAAAAAGTAAGTTTTGGTTGCATGAAAGCAGGGTTTTTCGTAGCCAGCACAAAGATGAATCAATTCAAAATACAAATTTTAAAAAACTAAAAAATTCAAAATAATTCAAACCAATTTTTAGTTTTAGTTTTTAGTTTTGAATTGGTGCCATCTCTATCTATTTCACCGATTGCAATATCGGTACTTGAAAAAATGTGCGGCTATCCGTAGGATAGCTAGTCGCATTTTGAATCGGGATTTAGATAAATTAGATTCAGTTAATTTAGTGTTTATAGGGTTGAATTCAAAATAATGGACTTTGGTATTGGGTTCCTCTCGAACAATGTAATGCTGCCAATCATAGACTTGTTCTATAGCATTGTGCCGAGTTATGGATTGGCGATTATTGCTCTAACTTTAATCATCCGCTTATCACTCTATCCTTTGAGTGCGGGATCGATACGCAATATGCGGAAGATGAAGATTGTGCAGCCGGTGATGCAGAAGCGGATGGCGGAAGTTAAAGAAAGATATAAAGACGATCCGCAGAAGCAGCAAGAAGAGATGATGAATACTCAAAAGGAGTTTGGCAACCCACTTGCTGGTTGCGCTCCTTTGCTTTTACAAATGCCTGTATTGCTAGCACTTTTCGCAACATTGCGGGGTTCGCCTTTCGCTACTGCAAACTACAACGTCAACCTACAGATTTTGCCTAGCGAACAAATCGAACGGATTCAACCAGCTTCATTTGCTACAAAACCCTCCAGTATTTATGTCGATGAAGGCGATCGCATTAAAGTTGCTGCCGTTCTTCCTGGAGGAAATAAGCTAGCGGTAGGAGAACACACCAAGCTTCAATATCAAACAGTTGAGGGTAAACCGTTTGAAGAGGTTTTGGAGCAGCACCCAGAAAATAAGAATAAGTTACTTCCTCAGTGGAAAATAACTAAAGGAGCAGAACGAATAAGCATTGATACTGAAGGTAATATCGAAGCTTTACAGCCCGGAGATGTAACTATTCAAGGAAATATTCCTGGATTAGCAGCAGACACGGGATTTTTGTTTATTCAGGCTTTGGGTAGAGTAGGCGCATTTGATGACGATGGTGGGGTTCGTTGGGATATCGTCTCGATGATTGGACTGTTTGGCGTTTCGCTCTATGTGAGTCAGTTAATTTCCGGACAAGGCAATGCAACTGATAATCCACAGCAGAATACTGTAGCTAAACTCACTCCAATTCTTTTTTCCGGGATGTTTTTATTCTTCCCCTTACCTGCTGGGGTATTGATGTATATGGTAATTGGTAACGTATTCCAAACCTTACAAACCTACATCCTTTCCAAGGAACCTTTATCGGAAGATTTGCAAAAGATTATGGACGCGCAGGAAAAAGAAGCTTTAAGCGCAGAAGCAAAAGCGCTACCGTTTGAACCAAAAAGTACTAAAAAGAAAGCAACAAGCTGATGATGAGCGACACTCGGATGCAACGTGGGGAGCAGTGGTTAAAAGAACTGCTGCAATTATCTGGGTTCTCTGCGGAGATTAAAAGCGATAAAGAGGAAAACACCTTGGGAGAAAAAGACCCCACTTTCTCTTAATAGCTATTGGTTGACAATTGAGGAATCCAAATTAACTGAAAATCAAATTCAAAATTTGATTGGACGCGATGGTAAAGTGCTAGATGCAATTCAGTATCTAGCAAATTCTATTCTTAACTTGAACCAAGAAACCGAGGAACAAGCATCTTATACAGTCGAATTAAACGGCTACCGCGTTACTCGGTTAGCCGAGATTAGCGGCATGATAGAAGAAGTAATTGATAGAGTCCGTAACACCGGACAAGAAGTGGAAGTAAAATCCCTCAGTTCGGCCGAACGTCGTCAAGTTCACACTTTGTTAAAGGGTTTTGAAGATTTAGAAAGCTTCAGTCAAGGTAAAGAACCACATCGTCATCTGGTTATACGTCCAGCAGTATGATAAGTAGATTTGAAGGTTGGGGATATATAGAAATATCTAAAAATATATTCCCTTACCTTCTTCCTTTTTATATTATTTAAAATAAATAAACTTTGAAATAAATAAACGGTGAATAATATGGACGCAATTTATATCCCCCAGCTTGCTCAAGCGTCAAAACCGATAGAAGATATAGTTGTTAAAGAGTTTCTACCAGGTTTAAATACTTTAACGCCAGTTCGCGGCAATATTCGCGTTGAGCATCGCGGAAATTTCTTACAATTAACCGCACAAGCTGAAGCAATTATGACCTTGAGTTGCAACCGTTGTTTACAGCAATACAACCATCGCGTTCGACTTAATGCTTCAGAAATTATTTGGTTAGATGAAGAAGCCGTTGAAGAAGAATTTTTGGCAGAAAGAGAAGTTGCTTTAGACGAATTGGTAGAAAGTGTCTCACCACATGGATACTTTCATCCTAGTGCTTGGCTATACGAACAAATGTGTTTGGAAATTCCCCAGCGTCAGTTATGCGAAGAAAAATGTCCCGGAATTGAGCAAAATCAACAAGAAATTGAAACAGAAGATAAACCAATTGATAGTCGTTGGGCTTCTTTACAATCTTTGAAAAAACAGTTGTAATGAAGAATTTTAATTTGAATAATTGTTACTGCTATAAGCCCGGTTTTTTGGAAAAACGGGGTTTTTTAATATTAACCGATTATGAGCAAAACTCATGGCTGAAGAATCACACAATTCAGATGATGAGCTTCTAGCTGAGTACAAATTTGATTACAAGAAGGCTAAGCCTAACCGCTTTGTAAATCGTCGAGACTTCGATTCAGTTTCAGATTTGTTAATTTCTGGGTAACATACGTAAAAATTATATTTTGCTTGACTTACTAGCTAATCACCTTATTAGTTGGTTTCGTACTTAGAACATGGTGCTGTGTCCTAGAAAGCTGTGCAACCATTTCTGCACGAGATGAAACTTCAAGCTTACGGAACATTCGCTTCAAAGCTTGCTTGACAGAATTCTCGGTAATCCAAAGTTCAGTCCCGATTTCTGCGTTGGTTCGCCCTAAAGCAACCAATTCGGCAATCTGCAACTCACGAGACGTTAAGCAATTGGTGCGAAACGGTCGGTTTTTCACTTCCTCTAGATTTGCACTTTGCGCGAATCGCACTGTTGTAGTCCAAACCGATAAGTGCAAACAGATCGCACTTAGATCGGCTAAATTGTTGGTATCAAAGGCAGGCATTGACTTGTCACGGGTGCAGCCTATGACACCCACTAATTGACCGCGATCGATTACAGGTCCTGCCATCACATGCCAATGATCGGGACGGGGACAAATGATAGCCCATGCCTTGGGCGATGTCACCAATCCTTCGTGAGCAGGCGTATGACGCTCGGCAACATAACGCGCCACTGGATTATGTTTGGTAGATAGTGCGATGTTCAGTATTTCCTGAAGCTTGCGATTGCCTAAAGGCTGTTTGTCAAAGAAGAAAATTCCCGATCGCTTGGCTGCAAAATACTCACCTATTTTTGGCACGAGATGAGATTGGAGGTCATCTTCATCTCTATCCCGGTCGATAGCTTCAAATAAAAGTTGCAAGGAAGTCGTCATAGTGTCGAAAAGAGTACTCGATCGAGGACTGGGCAGGGTTGGTTGCCACTTCTAGTATAAAGATAGATTTAATTGCAGTCCCTAGAAGGAGATCAATTCATGACTGACTCACAAAAGCACATCATTGGTTTGGTATTTTATCCCGACATGACGGCACTTGATATTGTCGGACCACAGCAAGTTTTTAGTGGGCTTCCCGGTATCCAAATCCATCGCATCTGGAAGACGCTAGACGCGATCAAAACCGATGATGGAATGATAATTTTGCCTGACACGACCTTTGAAGATTGCCCGCCCTTAGACGTTATTTGTGTCGGTGGTGGCTTGGGGCAGGCGGCAGTAGTAAACGATCCAGAGGTGCTTGATTTTTTCCAGAAACAAGGCAGCACTGCGAAGTTCATCACCTCTGTGTGCGGTGGCTCTGAGTTTTTGGCAAATGCAGGACTGCTTCAAGGCTATCGAGCCGCAACTCACTGGATGATGCGCGAACAACTCGCAGCGCTAGGTGTTGAGGTTGGGACAGAGCGAGTTGTTACTGACCGAAATCGTATAACGGGTGGAGGGGTTACGGCAGGCATTGATTTTGCTTTAACGATTGCTGAAGTACTTTGTGGTGAGGAAGCCGCCAAAATTACTCAACTATTGATGGAGTACGATCCAGCCCCTCCCTTCGATGTCGGCTCACCCGAAAAAGCGGGGGCTGAGTTGGTCAACAAGGCGATGGCATATGCTGCGGGGACATTTGGTTTAGAGGTAAAACAGGCGGTTTGACATGACTAAAAATTTAGAACCAAATTTAGAACCAAATTTAGAAATAAATTTAGAAATTGATTGCGATGCCGTTGGCGAAGCCCTGCCCGATCGGGTAATAACCTTTGCTTCGGAGAATCGCACTCCCTCACGTTGGATGCAAATCGGTTTTTATGCCACTGCAATCGTTTTTAATCTTTGCTTAATTGCTCAGTTATTAACAGTTGGGATAGCCTACTTCAATGATTCTACTTGGTGGGATGTTCATGTTTGGCTAGTACGAGGGTATAGTGGGCTGTCTTTAATATTACTGGGAGGGTCATTAATAGCACCATTCTCAGATAGAATCCGATCTCTCGCCGCCAGTTTACCCGTGCTGCTTGGAATACAATTTTGCAGCATTCATCTCAAGACTCTCCACCTAGAAATACTCCATCCTCTGATTGGGTTCACGTTGTTATATGTTTCTTCAAGCCTTGTACATCGTCTATCGCGTGAGGTGTTTAATGAGTCAGACCTTGTGACTAAATCTTAAAGAGTTTCTAAATAGGCATTCCCAGCCTCCGGACTGGGAACGACATTAGAATTCATTATTTTTACTTCCCCCTTGTCTCCCCATCCCTTTCCTCAAAAACGATAAGCAAGAAACGGAATTAACATTTCAGCACTACTTAAACCAGCATGAACTCCAAAATGCCCCTTATAACGCTCCTCATTTGTAATATGCTGGCGACATATCCAGTCTTTGTGAGAAATAAGCAGTAAATCGCCAATTCTATCTTCAGCTTCCTTACCCAAAGGTTTTCCCGGAAGTCCAAATAAACCTAATTTCATTGCTTCTGATTTAGTTATGGTAAAAAAGTTTTCGCTAAAATTCTGCTTTATATAATCTGCCACAACAGCTTGTTTATCGTGCTTAACGTGTAAATAACGAACCCGCGCCTCACCCGTTATCGGAGCAAATAAATTTTGGGTTAATTCGGGATGCTCTTCCAACCAAAGTGTATTTTCTAAGGGATTATACCTTTGCCCGTGGTCGGCTGTTAGTAACAAAACGGTATCATTACGACCCGCTAACGGTTCGAGAAGTTGTTTTTTAATCGCAAAATCTAACGTCGCAACTTCTGCTTTGTAAGAAGAACTCAGCGGCCCATAACGGTGAGAAACTGAATCTATAGTAGGTACGTATAAATAGGTAAAACTTTTTTGTTGACTAGTTTTTGTTAATAAACGTTCGCGCAATTGAGCAAAAGCATCCGAAGGTGTGCGATAACCTTTGAAACCATCATTTCCAGCTTCCGAGCCAGCGCTGGTAAACCTGCTAATACTTGTTTGTTTAAACTGGTCAAAATTGATAATTTCTACATCTATTCCCGCTTTCTCCATGCGTAAATATATATTTGGAATGGGAAGCAAAGTTTCGGGATTGAATATGTTATCGGGGAAAGAGCCTCTACCCGCAGCAATTTGGGGACGAAAACCAATAAAATTAACTATAGTGCCAAGTTCGCGCATATAAAGATTAGTCGCCATCATCCCGTGTTGTGCGGGAGCATAACCAGTCGCTGCCGAAGTTAAAGCCGTTACGGTAGTGCTAGGGTAAACCGAAGTTGCAGGCATGAAAAAAGCTTCAGGGCGAACGCACGCTTGGGCGATGTTCGGAGCATCCTTAGAATTTGCAAGGGTTTGTAATTGTTCGTAACCAAATCCATCCAAAATTAACAGCACCACATGATTGATAGGAGCTTGATTTTGCCAAGATTTCCAAGCTTCCGATACTTCAGATGCTGCTAATAATTCTGGATTGAAAGCGGGTGTTGCTGCTTCCTCGCTCAAAGTCGGAGCATCGGGAGCCAGCCAGTCAATCGCTAAAGAAGCAATATTACTCAAACCAAGTCCGTCGTAGCTGGGTTTAACTGCTTCGACACCGAATAAATCCGGTAGTTTTTGGCGAGCAAGCAATTTTTCTCTGGCTATAGCTGATATTCCCATTATTTTAATAGTTTGCGATACGCCGCAATTATTCTATCTTCTAGTTTTGAAGCTAGGATGGGATATTGTGTTTTTCTTTATATATTTCATCTTTTAATAAATCGCTAATTTTTGCTGACAAATACAAAGCCACGTGTTTTACCCGAAGTCGAATCAACAGTATTCATCGCCTTCCATAAATCTTCCGTTTTTACCCAAACTGGCGGATATTTGTAACGGGAAACATCCAAGATTAAAAATCTATCTGTTTCTTGGTTGTAAGCAGCTAAAGGAGAAATATGTCCGCCTGTTTTTTGACCAATTGCTTTACGTAAATAGTTGATAATAATGAAATTATCCGATTGTTTTAAATTATCTGCTGCAAGCTTGCGAAACTCTTCTAAGCTAGTATTACCTGCATGATAAACTTGTGTTTTAACTTGGTAACTTTCTAATAGTTTTCCTAACTCTTGCAGCGTCATTCCTTGACGAGAAACAACACCAGGACTTATTACTTTGACAGCGGCTTGATTGCTAAAAAAATTATCTTGAGTAAATACGCGATAGGGTTTATATTCTGGAGATTCTGGTGCGGGAATACCTAAACTATTTAATACCATTACAATACTAGCGACTCCACAGTATGCTTGATTGTCTTGAGTGACAAACTGCATAGTTAAAGGGAAAAAATCTTCTGTTGATTTACTTTTAAGTAGTAAGTTTTTTCCTTCATCTGTATCAAAACTAATCAAATTATCTGTTAGAGTAAGCGTTTGAGCAAATACAGTTCCACTAGCGATACAGGTTCCTAAGATGAAAATTATCTGGGAAAATTTTGATAGCTTTAAACGAATCATTTTTATTAAATTATTTGAAAAATAATATCTATCATAAATTTTACACTTGGATTGACCTTACTGTAATTTAATTTTCTTTTACTAAGCTAAGCTAGACTTATAGCACTTCTACACTTGCTAATATGTCTGTCGCCAAAGAATTAGAAACCATAGAAGAAACCGTAGATTTAGACATCCCAAATGATGTAACATTTCCTCCAGGGGATATATACAGCGATGAGCCACCTTTGGAAAGCGATTTACATTTAAAGCAGATGATTCTGCTGATACAGTGCTTAGAATTATTTTGGCAAAACCGTAATGACTTTTATGTTGCTGGTAATTTGACGATTTATTACAGTAATCGTCAACTTAAGTCAGAAAAGTTTCGCGGGCCAGATTTTTTTGCAGTGTTAGAAACCGAACGCAAGCCGCGTAAAAGCTGGGTAGTTTGGGAAGAAGACGGTAAATATCCAAATATTATTGTAGAAATACTTTCTAATTCCACCGCAGCAACAGACAGAGAATTAAAGAAGAAAATTTATCAAAATACTTTTCGCACTCCTGATTATTTCTGGTTCGATCCTGTAAGTTTAGAATTCAAAGGATTTCATTTAGTTGATGGTGAATATCAGCCACTCGAACCAAACGAGCAAGGTTGGTTATGGAGCGAGCAATTAAGCTTATTCTTAGGAATTCATCAAGAACAGTTACGTTATTTTACACCCGAAGGTGAATTACTTCCGACTCCAGAAGAATTAGCACAACAAAAAACCCAACGAGCAAACCAAGAAGCCCAGCGTGCCGAACAAGAAACACAGCGAGCAAACCAAGAAGCCCAGCGTGCCGAACAAGAAACACAGCGAGCAAACCAAGAAGCCCAGCGTGCCGAACAAGAAACACAGCGAGCAAACCAAGAAGCCCAACGTGCCGAACAAGAAACACAGCGAGCAGATACAGAAGCTCAGCGTGCCGAACGTTTAGCAGCAAAATTAAGAGAGTTAAATATAGATATAGATGATTTATAGAAAAAAATTTAAAATTAAAATTTTTGAATTAAGACAGCCACTTTGGGCTGTCCTATAATTAAACTTAATTTAATCAAATTTCATCGGGAATCACCCATTTAGGCGGCTCCGACAATTTTTTCATTCTGGCGATTTCAGCCATTTCGAGCATTTTGTCTAAAGAAGTATCTTGAATAAATTGTGATGCTTCTTGCCCATACTCTTTATTCGGACATTTGTCCCCTAAAACACAGCCGTTAACGCAGGCTTCAGCGCAATTGATTTTTTGTTCTTCCATCGTGACTCCCCTCTTAACTAATACTTTTACAAAATAGATATTAGCTTCTGGATAAATATTAACGCGCAATCCGATTTTGGATTAAGCAGGGAATAGGAATGAGGAATTAGGAGTTAGGAGTTAGGAGTTAAGTAATAGAATAGTGTGATGATGCAATTGAGGTAAGAGAGTTTTTTATCATCTCCCAATGCCCAATGCCCCATCCCCAATGCCCAATTTAAGAAATGCCTGAAACCTTTGCTACAACTGGAACTATCGCGGCGATCGCCACTGCTGTTGTCCCCCAACAGGGTAGCGTAGGAATTGTGCGAATTTCCGGTTCGGAAGCCTTACAAATCGCCGAACAGATTTTCCACGCACCGGGAAAACAAGTTGTAGAATCTCACCGGATTCTCTACGGTTATATTCGCCATCCTCAAACGCAAAAGTTGGTAGATGAAGCGTTGTTGTTAGTCATGAAAGCCCCTCGCTCGTATACCCGTGAAGATGTTGTAGAGTTTCACTGTCACGGGGGAATTATGGCGGTGCAGCAAGTATTAAAATTATGCCTGGAAGGCGGCGCAAGGCTCGCACAACCTGGGGAATTTACCTTAAGAGCATTTTTGAACGGACGTATTGATTTATCGCAAGCAGAGAGCATTTCCGATTTAGTTGGTGCAAAATCTCCTCAAGCTGCCCAAATAGCACTTGTTGGTTTACAAGGAAAACTTGCTGATTCTATCCGTCAGTTACGCGCTAAATGTTTGGATATTGTTGCCGAAATTGAAGCGCGGATTGATTTTGAGGAAGACTTACCCCCTTTGGATGGTGAAGCAATAGTCTCGGATGTGAAAAATGTTTTAGCAGAGATTGCAAAATTATTAACAACTGCCGATAAAGGCGAGCTTTTACGCACGGGTTTAAAAGTAGCTATTGTTGGTCGTCCGAATGTGGGAAAATCAAGTTTGTTAAATGCTTGGAGTCGTAGCGATAGAGCGATTGTTACCGATTTACCGGGAACCACTCGTGATGTTGTTGAATCCCAATTGGTTGTGGGTGGTATACCCGTACAAGTATTAGATACAGCAGGTATTCGCGATACCGAAGATCGGGTAGAAAAAATTGGTGTTGAGCGTTCCCGAAGTGTCGCACAAGCAGCTGATTTAGTATTATTTACAATTGATGCAACAACGGGATGGACAAAAGATGACGAAGTAATTTACGAACAAGTAAAGCATCGTCCTTTGATATTAGTAATTAATAAAATTGATTTAGTTGAAGAAGAAAAAATAAATTATATTACATCAGAAATTCTAAAGATAGAATCTAAAATATTCACAGCAGCCGCTAAAAATGAAGGTATTGAAGCATTAGAAATTGCGATTTTAGAACAGGTAGAAATAGGAAATATAGAAGCAGCAGATATTGAGATAGCAATTAACCAACGTCAAGCGGCTGCATTAATCCAAGCAAAAACATCTTTAGAACAAGTGCAAATCACCATTGAAGAGGAATTACCCTTTGATTTTTGGACAATTGATTTACGCGCTGCAATTAACGCTTTAGGGGAAATTACTGGAGAAGAAGCGACAGAATCTGTTTTAGATCGGATTTTTAGTAAGTTTTGTATTGGGAAATGAATTGTAAATACTTTTGACTTCCGCTTTCGCCGCATTATTTGCTGTAGGGTAGCGGTTGATACTTCTATCTATTCCTCAGATGGGATATTTATTCTTGTAATTATGTATACAGATATTGATAATTAAACATAAAATTATTCTCTGTATAAATACTTTATTTTAGAACTTATTAGTTGTTTCAAATACTATCAGTGCGGAACTAAAAGAAATAAAACATCTATAGGACTTACGCAATCGCAACGGTGTATTAGGTATTTCAGACGCTTAGATCCTCCCAACCCCCCTTTTTAAGGGGGGCTTTGCGTAAGTCCCGATCTATTTTTGTACAGTCAAATATACCAAACAATTGTCAATTAATTTCATCCCCTAAGTGCATAAGTTGATGAAATATGAAACTATTAACGAGAAGGGATGTTTTTTAAGCTTAATATCCGTTCCATAAAAACGTATTATTTGATACTAATAAGCAAGCCTTTGTAAATGCGTGAGAAACAGAAGTTGTAGCTGGGTGTGGTGATGTCAAATCGAATCGTAATGAATTACCAAGATTTTCAAATACTAGTCGATAATAATAACAACATTCGCGCTTCTTCAGAACAAGGTGAGGTTTCGGGTGAATTGCGTTGGGAAAGGAACCAAATTAAACTGAGTTTACAATTAATCGACTCGGCACAAACAAATAGCGAATTATTCAAAGCTTTAGGAAGTCAACTTTACCAAGCACTTTTTCCCGATAAAATTAATGCTCGATTTCACGCTACAATAGCAGCCGCACAAGCGAATCAAGAAAGCATCCGCTTGCGTTTAATATTTGAATCTCCCGAATTAGCTTCCTTACCCTGGGAATTTCTCTACGATGAAGATACCAATACCTTTTTAGGAAACAACACCGAAACTGTTGTCTCTCGTTATATTGATGTTCCTTTACAAAAGCGGGATATTAAAGCAGCGAGTTTACCGCTCAAGGTATTGTTAGTTATTTCAACTCCGACTAACTTAGCTTCCTTAGACGCTGCTGGTGAAGAAAAACTGATTCGCTCCGCACTGGCAAAGCATATAGAAGCTGGAAATATTGAATTAGATGTATTGCAAGCAGCGACTATCAGCAATATTAATCAGAAGTTACGAGAAAAACCTTACAATGTTTTCCACTTTACCGGACACGGTGTCTTTGATAATAATAAAGGCTCTATTGCTCTTGTGGATAGCAATAATAAATCCAAATTGTTGAATGATGAGAGTTTTGCTAATTTTTTCTTAGGCGATCGCCATGTCGATTTAGTTATTTTAAATTCCTGTCAAGGTGCGACGGTATCTTCAAGTCAAGCTATGAGCGGCACAGCACCAAACTTAGTTCGTCGTGGAATTCCCGCAGTTGTAGCGATGCAATATACGATACTTGATTCTACTGCCAAACTTTTTACAGACGAATTTTACCGTACTCTAGCGCTAGGTTATCCGGTAGACGCAGCGATTCAATCAACCCGCAATGCGATTTCGATGGAAGTTGGATTAGATAAGCGGGATTTTGCTACACCAGTACTTTTTATGCGAGCAAAAGACGGAATTATTTTGGATGTTATCAACGAAAAATCTTTAGAATCACAATCGCAAAATCAAAAATCTATAATTAATAGTACTTTTATGGAGTCGTTGGAATATCCCGATGGTGCTGTACCGCTTGATTCTCCTTTTTATTTAGAAAGGGATGGGATTGAATCTCTTTGTTATCAAACTTTAGAAAAACCGGCTGCCTTAATTCGGATTAAAGCACCAAAGTTAATGGGTAAAACAACTCTTGCGAGACGGATTATTGCCCAAGGAGAAAAGCTGAATTATCAAGCAGTGTATTTGGATTTGGGTGGTGTGAATAAGGAATTCATTACCAATTTGGATAAATTTCTCCGCTGGTTGTGTAGTAAAGTTTCTTTGGATCTTGAACTTGAAAATCAAGTCGATAGTGCTTGGAATACTTCATTTTTAGGTAGTAACGACAACTGTACGGCTTATTTTAAAAAGCACGTATTAAAACAAATCAATTCTCCTTTAGTACTCGTGTTAGATGAAGTAGATCGATTATTTCCCTATGGCGAAGTAGTAGAAGATTTCTTGGGGATGTTGCGCTCCTGGCATGAAAAAGGAAAGATTTCTGAAGTTTGGAAACGACTGCGGTTGGTGTTAGCTCATTCTACCGAAGTTTATATTCGCTTGGATTACCATCAATCACCTTTTAATGCTGGTGTTCCCATAGAATTACAAGAGTTTAATCGGCAGCAAGTAGAAGATTTAGCGACGAGACATGGTATCAATACCCAAGATAGTTTAATCTCAGAGTTAAGGAGAATGGTAGGAGGACATCCTTACTTGTTACGGTTGGCAATGTATGATGTGGCGATCGCTAAAACAACTTTTGAGGATTTATTACAGTCAGCGACAACAGAAGCGGGAATTTATCGCAATCACCTGCGTTATTTATTAGATATATTACGTTCAGCACCGGATTTAGTAAGAGCTTTGCAACGAGTAGTTAACTCAACTACGGGGGTGGAATTAGATTCTATGGAAATTTATAAATTATACAGTTTAGGATTGGTGATTCGTGAAAATAATCACGTTACACCAAGGTGTCAGCTATATCGCGATTATTTCCGTCGGGTGTTGTAAAAAGCCTTGTTCGTAGTTGCGCTTCAGCGCTGAACACTATGAGGAGAGCGCTAAAGCGCAACTACAAACATATTTTTGTAATTGTAATTATGAGAGCAACCACAACCAATTCCAATTTCTACCAAGTAGGAGCGAGTCTCCCGGTTGATGCTCCCAGTTACGTAAAGCGTCAAGCAGATGAGGAATTTTACCAAAAGTTGCAGGCTGGTAAATTTTGCTACGTCCTCAATTCGCGACAAATGGGTAAGTCGAGCTTGCGGGTGCAGACTATGCAGCGATTACAAAAAGAAGGAACTGTTTGTGCTGCAATTGATTTGACGGGAATTGGTAAGGTAAGTCAACAACAGTGGTATGGGGGAATTGTTTACAACTTATCGGAAAGCTGTCAGTTAGAAGATAAATTTGATTTTGATTGGCAGGAATGGTGGCAAAAACATCAAACTATTCTTTCACCAGTGCAATGTTTGAGTTTATTTATTGAAAAGGTTTTATTAGACAAAATTCAGCAACCAATAGTCATTTTTGTGGATGAAATTGACAAGGTGCTGAGTCAAGATTTTTCCACTGATGATTTTTTTGCACTAATTCGCTTCTTTCAGAATCAACGGGTTGATAATCCCATTTTTCAACGATTAACTTTTGCTTTATTAGGGGTAGCGACTCCTGGTGATTTGATTCAGAATAAAACCCAAACTCCTTTCAATATTGGGGAAGCAATAGAATTACATGGTTTTGAATTTGATGAAGTTGAACCGTTAATTGATGGGTTGGAAGGAATATTTGATAATCCTCAACCGATAATGAGATCAATTCTAGATTGGACAGGAGGACAACCATTTCTGACTCAAAAGTTGTGTAAGTTTATGCTAGAGGAGTCTGAGAAAGATAATCCCCATTCTGTTAAAGAAGTTGTAAGATCGAGGATTATTGAAAATTGGGAATCTCAGGACGAACCAGAACATTTACGAACTATCAGGGATAGGATTCTTTCCTCGGAGCAACGAGCGGGATATTTGTTGGAATTGTACCAGCAGATTCAACAACAAGGAGAAATAGCAGCTAAGAAAAATCTTGAATCGAGTGAATTAAGATTATCCGGTTTAGTTGTTCAAAGAGAAGGTAATTTAAGGGTTTATAATCGAGTTTATCAACAAGTTTTTAATAAAAATTGGGTTGAAACTCAATTAAAAAATCTGCGTCCTTATTCCGAAAATTTTAGATTTTGGGTAGCTTCTAAAGGTAAAGATGAATCTCGGCTTTTACAAGGAAAGGCTTTAGTAGATGCTGAAGAATGGGCTAAAGATAAAAGTTTAGGTTATGAAGATAAACAGTTTTTAGCTGCTAGTAGAGAGAAGGAAATTCAAGAGAAAATCGCTGCTGAGAAACAAGAAGCCCAATTGGAGAGGGAGAGAAAGGATAAGGAAGCAGTAGAAAAGATAAATTTGGTGTTGAGTGAAGCGAATAAGAAAGCTAAACGACGGATTCGGAGTGGAAGTTTAGTTTTAGTTTTGACTGTATTGGGAGCGATCGCTTCAGTCACTTATGGTGTTAACTTGGTTAACACCATTAGAACAGAAATTGAAAATATCAAGAAATCGCAGGAAAATTTTTCAACTCTTGCTGAACTAGGTGCAAAACTTGGAGCTAACGGTAAATCAGATGAAGCAGCTAAGGTAAGAGAACAAGTAGGTTTAGCTTATCAAGTTCAAGAAAAATTCAAACAGCGTGAACTCACGCAAGCACTGCTGTTTGCTTCTATTAGTACAGCACATCAGCAACTGGAAGAGTGGGATAAGGCTGAAAAAGCCATTAACCGAAGCTTTAATCTGTTGGAGTCAACAAATCCATCCAAAGCAGAAAATTTACAAACTCAAGTATTTGCTTCCTTGGTAAAAGCCAATTTACTTACAAATCAAGAAAACAATAAACAACAAGCAATAAATGCTTATACAGCAGCATATAAAACTCTAAAAAATCATCCCAAAGAAACAAACCCTTTTGAAAACAATCAAATTATTACAACTGAAGATATCGAATCAGTTCATCGAGGATTACTTGAGTTACAGCCAAATCGCGATCAAGATGTTTGGAATTCTCTCAAAGAACACTTTTATGCTAGATTAGAAAACTCTTTGAAATCAAAAGATTGGAGAGCAGCCGACATCACAACTGATACACTTATGCTCTTTATTGCTGATAGAGAAAAAGAAAGATATCTCGATATCCCACAAATTGAGAAATTTTCCTGTACTGAACTCAAAAAAATGGATGACTTATGGGTAAAAAATTCCAATGGAAATTTTGGTTTCAGCGTGCAAAAGGAAATTTGGGTTAAGACAAAAAATAGATTGGGTGTTAAGCCATCAGATTGGAATGAGAACGACTATATAAATTATTTGCGTTTCGCTAACGCTGTTGGGTGGTACAATATTGGAAACAAGAATGAAAGAGAGTCCGGTTTTGTGGGGTACAATGACTACATAAAGACAGTAAAAGATGACCCTCTAAGCCCTAAGATACGAGGAGGGCTACCTCTACCTGGAAGCGACGAAGATTACAAAGCGATGGAGGAGGGGGAGGGAGTTCTTTTCTCGCGCTGCGACTTGTAAACTGTAACATATAAGCGTCCCAGTTCTTTATTAAAATTTGTAAATAGAAGTTTTTTTACGAAATCATAGGCTTTTCAAGAATCCGATACCTGGCACCAAAGTCAATTAACAATTATCAATGTTCAGTTCTCAAGCATCATCGAAAAACTGAGCCGCAATTTTGGGGTCATAACAATTAGCCATCACAAACTTTTCAGCTACCTGGCTCACTTCGCTATCTACAACTTCCCAATCATCCCAAGGTAGTCGCATTTTTCCTGGTAATGTTTTATTCTTCCTCTTACCCTTCGCTACTTTTGGCAGCAACTTATACTGTTTCACGAAATTATTGATACAAATGGAAATATATGGAGACGTTGCAGTGCAACGTCTCTACACAGTTTATATGTATCATGATTAATGTGAAATGGTATTACTTCCCCAGTGGTAGTTTTTCTCAGGTTTGGGTTTCAGTTTGTAGTCAAGCATGGCAGCAAATGGCATAAACTGCCATAATAAAGTTAAATAGTTTGAGCTAACCATGAAAAGTATTAATATTTCTCTACCGGATACGATGCGTGCTTACATAGAGAAGCAGGTTGCAGGTGGTGGTTATAGTACTATTAGCGAATATTTCCGTGAGTTAGTGCGTCAAGACCAAAAACGTCAAGAGAAGGAACGTTTAGAGACTTTATTGCTAGAAGGATTAAATTCTGGAAGTGCAACACCATTAACTGAACAAGATTGGGATGATATTCGTCAAGCGGTGCAATCAAAAGTTCAAGGGGACAAAGGTTTAAATACCAATGGGTAATGTTTATAAACATCCCCAGGTTATCCGTGACTTAATTGATTTAGCGACTTATATTGCTGCTGATAATATGGATGTTTCGGATAAATTCTTGGCTGCTGCTGAAGAAACTTTTAAACTGTTAGCTCAAACGCCAAAAATGGGCAGGGTACGCGAGTTTGATAATCCCAATTTAGCTAATGTTCGTCAACAACCAATTAAGGGTTTTAGAAATTATTTAGTCTTTTATCGGACAAGAGATACTGATATAGAAATTTTGAGAGTTCTACATGGTCGAAGAGATATTAATGCTATTTTAGATGAAGACTTAGGAGAAGAAAGTTAGCTAAAACTTGATTAAGTTTGTAGTTTGTAGTTAGTAGGTTGGGTTAGACACGGAAGCCAATTTAACTTGTAACGAGAATTTATCTTAATCGTATCGTAACCCAACATTACAGTTGTCAATTTAGGATGAGAATCTAAAATCTTGTAAAATAACTCGGATTAGATGTTGGGTTACGGCGCAAGTAAAAATTATCTATTAAAAACTTTACCTTTTGGTGCGCCTAACCCAACCTACGAAATCATTAACAACTAACAACTAACTCTCAGTCTGCGCTACTGTAATAGTTGAAGTCTTATAAATAATTTCCCGTGCTGCACTGTAAATATCCAGGTGTATTTTTAAGTTTGGCTGTCTTACTCTCAACCTTAACGGGTTGTGCAAATGCTCCCTTTGCAAAAAATCTTGAGCAATCTTTGCAAGCTGATTCTAGACTCGAAGATAACCCAGCTATTTTCGGTGCGAAACAAGTAAGCAGCACTCCCTCACCGTCTGCAAAAACTTTACCTGCTGATTTTCCTAAAGAAATTCCTATATATCCCAACGCACAATTACAATCAGTTAACCCAAGTAGCAATAATACTGGTAAAACATCTGCTCGCTTCTCTAGTTCAGATCCTAGTAATTTTATAGCTGATTTTTATCGCAAAGAATTTAGATCGAATAAATGGGAAGTTATAAAATCACCTACTGATGGGCAAGGAGAATTTGAAGCAGAGCGTAATAATTCAGAAATTAAAGTTGCTATCGAACCGAAAACTGTCACAAACCCACAACCAAACCAACCCCAAACAACTACTGAATTGGTAATTGAGTATTCACCTAGTACCACAGCGCAAACTACATCAACTCCAACTGCTTCAAACACAACAAACCCGGATTTTATCGGCCCCATACAGCCTGAAAATACAGCGAATCTACCACCACAAACTACCCCTCAAACAATTGAGTCGAAGGAATTTGACGATATAAACAAAGCACCTCAACAATTACAGCCATATATTCAGGATTTAGCAACATTAGGTGTTGTTACTGCTCCAACTAATACTGCTAAAACTAATAATCCTGCAAACCAATTTCAACCCAATACAAATATTACTCGTCGGGAATATGCTCGTTGGTTAGCTACTGCTAATAACGCAATACACGCCAATTCACCTTCCAAGCAAATTCGCTTAGCTAGTGAAAATAATAAAAGTGCTTTTAGCGATGTGAAAAATACAGATCCAGATTTTGGTGCAATTCAAGGATTAGCCGAAGCTGGATTAATTCCTAGTGCCTTATCCGGTGATTCTACCCAAGTATTATTTCGTCCCGATGCACCTTTAACCCGAGAACAAATGCTTTTGTGGAAAATTCCTTTGGATACCCGTCAAGGTTTACCGAATGCTTCCATAGATACAGTTAAACAAACTTGGGGTTTTCAAGATACAGGAAAAATCGACCCCAAAGCCTTACGAGCAGTAATTGCAGATTATCAAAATGGCGAAAATTCAAACATTCGTAGAGTATTCGGCTACACAACATTATTTCAACCAAAAAAAGCTGTAACTCGCGCTGAATCTGCTGCTGCTTTATGGTATTTCGGTACAGAAGGTGAAGGAATATCGGCAAAAGAAGCTTTGAAATTAAGTCAGGGGAATGGGGAATAGGTAATTTGTAATTGTTAATAGCAACGCCAGAATATCAATAAAAAGCTATTTCAATTAAAGTTGTAAATATCGGAATATACTTAGAGCGTTAGTAATATTCCGCAATTATGCAAAAAATATAAATATTTAACTATATCTTCATAAAATATTTGTTAATTATAAAAACCTTATAAGGATATAATTGCTGAGTAATTATACGGTTATCTATATAATATTAATAAAAAATCTATAACTGCGTAAAAGTGTTGACAGAATAGGCTTTAAAATTCCTCTTTTGCTTGCAGTGGTTTGCGTAATATCCTAATCAACAGTAATACTATGAAAAAAGCATTCGCAACGGCAGGATTTGTTCTCTTCTCATTTATGCTGCCTTGCAAAGCAATGGCTAGCAATTTTAGTCAATTCTACGTATTTGGCGATAGCCTTTCAGATACAGGTAATTTATTTAATGCTACGGGAGGTTTAGAAAATCCCGAAAGTGCATTTCCTCCCAGCCCTCCTTACTCTGAAGGACGTTTTTCTAATGGTGATATATGGGTAAATTTTGTTGGAGACGAGATAGGATTAACTCCAACTACATTCATACCACCGCAAACAAATATTCCTACAGATGGTGTTAACTTCGCTGTTGGTGGTTCTTCTTCTGGTTTAAATAACGCTTTTTTCCCAGATTTACCTTTACCGGGAGTTTTAGGACAAGTCGGCTTATTTACCCAAACCTTACAAGCAAATAATCAAAAAGCAGACCCAAATGCACTTTATACCGTGTGGGGAGGTGCCAATGATTACTTATTTGGTGGTGAAACAGACCCCAATCAAACAGTCAGCAATTTATCAAATGCGGTTGGAGCCTTGACTCAAGCAGGTGCTAAGAATATTGCGGTATTTAACTTACCAGATTTAGGTAAAACTCCATTTGCGATACGCGAAGCGTCAAGCCCTGGGCTTATCGCCAACAACTCTTTCGCACAATTGTCTCAACTTACCAACGCTCATAACGCAGCCTTAGAGAAAGCTTTGAAAAATTTGAGTGCTAATCCAGATGTTAATATTATTCCTGTTAACATCAATTCTCTACTGAATCGAGCAGTAGCCAATCCAGGAGAATTTGGTTTTACACAAAATCCAGCTATTCCTTGTGTCGTAGGAGACTTCAATAATATTAGTAGCGTATGCGATAATCCTGATGAATTTATCTTCTTCGATGCAGTGCATCCAAGTTCAAAAAGTCATCGCTTAGTAGCAGATGCAACGCTGAGTGCAATCAAGCATGAAACTGTACCCGAACCTTCCACAATATTAAGTATGTTAGCTATTGGTGCTATAGGTACGGTAGGAGTATTGAAGCGCAAACGCACAAAATTATTGCGATAATGTGTATTAATGCCGACGAAATTTTAGATATTAGGTTGGCTTTGCGGCGTATTTATAAGTATGGCTTTTTACAAATATTTAGTTGAAGCGCCGTAACCCAACATTGCAATTTTTGTATTTTATAAGTATTTAGTAGTCACGATAATTTTGAGGGTTAATACATCGGTGGGTTACGACACGATATTATATATTGTCGTTACAACTAAAATTTATTTTTCGCGTCTAACCCAATCTACCAATCAAAAATTAATTAATGCCAGATTACGACCAATTATTTAAAACAATTGAAGAATTAGTAATGCATCATTCTCCTAGTGGTGCAGAAACTGAAATTAATCAATATTTAATGCAGCGATTTACGGCTTTAGGGGTAGAAGTATGGCAAGATAGAGCCGATAATATTATTGCCAAAATTCCGGGAAAAACAAGCGAATATCCGATTGCAATTACCGCTCATAAAGATGAAATTGGCGCAATTGTCAAAACTGTTGGTGAAGCAGGTAGAGTTGAAGTTCGTAAATTAGGAGGTGCTTTTCCCTGGGTTTACGGTGAAGGTGTCGTAGATTTATTAGGCGATAAAGAAACCATTCACGGTGTTCTTAGTTTTGGTTCCCGTCACGTATCTCACGAATCACCACAAAAAAAGTTTCACCAAGATGTTGCATTGAAATGGGAAGATGCTTGGATTGAAACTAAATGCAGCACTTTAGAGTTAGAAAATGCCGGGATTCGTCCGGGAACTCGAATGGTTATAAGTAAGCACCGCAAGCATCCCATTCGTTTAAAAGATTATATTGCTAGCTACACTTTAGATAATAAAGCTTCGGTGACTATACTATTAGCTTTAGCAGAAAACATAAAACAGCCAGCAGTAGATGTATATTTAGTAGCTTCCGCAAAAGAAGAAGTCGGAGCAATTGGAGCGCTTTATTTTTCTCAAAATCAGCGATTAGATGCAATGATTGCTTTAGAAATTTGTCCGCTTAGTAACGAATACCCGATAGAAGACGGTGAAAACCCGGTGATACTTTCCCAAGACAGTTACGGAATTTACGATGAAAATCTCAACGGACAACTTCGCGATTGTGCGAAAAAAATAGATATGTCCGTACAGTTAGCAACTTTGAGCCAATTTGGTAGCGACGCTTCCATTGCCATGAAATTCGGTCATGTTCCCCGTGGTGCTTGTTTAAGCTTTCCAACTCAAAACACCCACGGATATGAAATTGCACATTTAGGGGCGATCGCCAACTGTATCGATTTATTAAAAGAATTTTGTGAAACTGAGTATGGATAGTGGAATTTGGATAGTTGTTAGTAAATAGTGGTTAGTGGTTAGTGGTTAGTGGATAGTAGAAAAAAACAAATACAACCAACAACTAATTAAGTAACAATGTATTAACCCTCTGAGCTTCAGAGCCGCAATTATCTACAATTAATACAGAGAAAATTAGAACAAACATTTTTATATGTTGAAAAGCATTGCTGAAGTGATGACTCGCGAGCCAATAACGGTTAAGGCTGAAACTCCTTTGCGCGAAGCAATTAAAATTCTTGCCGAAAAACGGATTAGCGGCTTACCTGTTGTGGATGATGCAGGTAATTTAATAGGCATTATTTCGGAAACGGACTTGATGTGGCAACAAGCTGGTGTTACCCCACCGGCATACTTTATGATTTTTGATAGCGTTATTTATTTAAAAAATCCTGTTGAATACGAACGCGAGTTACATAAAGCTTTGGGGACAAACCGTTGGGGAAGTCATGAGTGAAAAACCCGTTACTATTTCACCCGACAAACCTTTGAGAGAAGCTGCGAAAATAATGCGCGATCGCAAAATTCATCGTCTCCCAGTTGTCGATGATTCTGAGAAAGTAATCGGAATGTTGTCATTAAGCGACATTATTCGTGATATGGCACAATCTCAAGCATAGTTAGTAGATAGTGGTTAGTGGATAGTTGAAATTTAACTTCTAATAATTAACAACTAACAACTAACAACTAACAATTAATAACGAATAATTTAATAACCAAGAATAACTAATATGAGTATTACTCCAGATTCCGTAAAGAAACAGCTAGAAAGCGAAGATTTGGGCGATCGATTGCGGGGAGTGAATGAAATCCGGGAATTGGAACCAGCAATTGGTTTTGAATTAATTCAAAGTGCAATTACAGATCAAAACGCTCGCGTGCGATATTCTGCTGTAAGTCAGTTCGATACTTTGGGTACGCAAGATTTAGATAAATCTCTAAATTTGTTACGGGGATTGCTTCAAGATCCTGAAGCTGATGTCAAAGCAGCAGCAGCAGACTGTTTGGGAGGGCTGAAATTAGTCGCCGCTTTTGACGATTTGCAACAACTTTATCAAACTACAGGTGATTGGATTATCAAATTAAGCGTAGTTGCTGCTTTAGGTGAGTTAGGTGAACCACGGGGTTTTGAAATACTTAAGCAAGCGCTCACGGAAGATAACGATTTGGTGAAAACTGCTGCAATTAGCTCTATGGGAGAATTAGGAAATACCGAAGCAGTATCGATTTTAGCTCCCTATGCTTCAGATTCCGATTGGCAAATTCGTTACAGAGTGGCTCAGGCTTTGAATCGGTTGGGTACTCCTGAAACTAAACCTATTTTAGAAAGTTTGGCGAATGATCAAGTTGAAGCAGTTGCACAAGAAGCAAAGAAAAACTGATGGTGGTTAGTAGATAGTGATTAGTAGAAAAATTCACAACTAACAACCAACAACCAACAACTAACAACTAACAATTAACCACTAATTTTGCTTTGATTTTAAATACTGACGCAAACTAAACAAACTTGCTGTTTGACCTAAAGAAAGCGGTAAAAGAGATATTCCTTCTAAACGAGACTGCACCCAACCTTCTCCCCAATACCACTCATGGAAGCCGTCAATTCCCTGACTCAGTAGTAAACGCAAGCTGTTAGAAGAAGCTACTTCTACTTGGCTTAGAATTGTAATAGGTCCGATATGGGTGGTAAACTCAAATCCAGAATCTAGTTGTTCTGGCATTCCAGTAGGAAATTTACCGCTAGGCAACCATTTTCCTAACTGCATTGGATGCAACAGGCTTTCACCGATTGCTTGCTGGGATGCATCTACTTCTATCCGCAGTTGACTTGTTTGAAAATTACCGAGCATTTTTCGTTCCTCCGAGTTCAGCAGTTATTCTCTGAAGGGGAAACCTCAAGATACTGCTTCAACTTAATTATTTGAATTATTAATATAGTATGGCAAATACAAGCATATCTCGGCGCAAAAACTTAGTTAATGCTTTGATATTGAAAAAAATTACGCTTGACGAAATAGAGTTTTATTTTGTGTTTGATGAGCGTTTCGATAATATCCCATCTTCAGAAAATAAACATCTTACAATATAGAAAGTTTGTATATTAAGAAGTGTAAGGTTGATTAATGGCGGATCAATTAATTCGCGCCACAGCAGCGGACGGTGGAATTCGTGCAGTAGGTGCTATTACTACAAAGTTGACCTCTGTTGCCCGAGAACGTCACAAACTTTCCTATGTGGCGACAGCGGCTTTAGGTCGGACAATGACGGCAGGCTTGTTAATGGCTTCTAGCATGAAGCGAGTCGGTTCAAGGGTTAACGTCCGAATAAAAGGTGATGGTCCTTTGGGCGGTATTTTGGTTGATGCAGGATTAGATGGAACTGTACGCGGCTACGTCGGAAACCCTAATGTAGAATTGCCTCCTAACCGATACGGTAAATTAGATGTTGGGGGTGCTGTTGGTAAAGGTTTTCTATATCTAGTTCGCGATGTTGGTTTTGGCTATCCTTATTCGAGTACCGTAGAACTAGTTTCTGGGGAAGTGGGAGAGGATATAGCTCATTACTTAGTAAGTTCCGAGCAAACACCTTCGGCTATTGTTTTAGGTGTATTTGTAGGAGCGCAAGGAGTTACTGCATCAGGAGGTTTGCTAGTTCAAGTTTTACCTAAAGCCGCTAGAGATGAAGCTTTAGTAGAAATATTAGAATCGCGTGTATCAGCCCTTCAAGGATTTACACCTTTGTTGCAAGCCGGAAAAAATCTCACCGAAATCTTTCAAGATTTATTAGGAGACATGGGGCTGCATATTTTTCCGGAATCCCAAATTTTACGGTTTAATTGTGGCTGTTCTTTTGACAGAATGTTAGGAGCTTTAAAAATATTTGGGGAAACTGAACTGCAAGATATGATTGCTAAAGATAATGGTGCGGAAGCTAAATGTGAATTTTGTGGCGAGGTATACCAAGCCAGTAGCGACCAATTAGCCCAGCTAATTGCCGATCTGCAAGCTGAGTCTTCGGTTTCTCAATAGCCGTATAAAATAATACTGATAGAAGCTGTAAAGTAATGGTATCTATGGAGATATAATGCTGTAAAAATAGCTTTTTCTATTTAGATAAAATTGCTATAGTAACAGCTTACCGCTTCCTCAAGTCAACAAACCCCTGTTAATATAATTTGGTGTGAGAGATGGCAGAACGGGATATTCCAGATGGCTGGTCATCAGCTAGAAGAACTCAGTCAGATGAAATGGCTCGATTATTCAACACGGAACAATCCGCTAATCATAAGTATGGTGTCCCGGCAACTGGTTCTAGCTCTAAATCGGTGTCAAGTAAAAACAAAAGCAATTCAAAAAAATCGACTTTAAAAAGTCATTCAAAAGAAAATTTGCAGGCAAAGGGTAGTTCTAAAAAATTACCGCGCTGGCTTACAAGTTGGGTTTTATGGGCGTTTTTGCTCGCTTTCGTACCCGGTACGATCGGGTTCATGGCAATGGCGATTTTGCTAAAGTTGCCTACAGCACCCAACTGCCCTTCTATTTTCTGGCCCTTAGCTAGTGCCTCTGTACGGATACACTGCGCTCAGGTAGCGGCTTCCAAAGAAACGGTAAAAGATTTACTCGAAGCAATTGATTTAGTCAAGAAATTGCCTCCAAATCATCCATTGCGCTCTGAGATTGACCGTAATGTGGAAGATTGGTCCCGTAGTGTATTGCAGCTCGCCGACGAGAGTTTCCAAGCAGGTAGATTAGAGGAAGCGATTGAAATTGCTCGCAAGCTACCTGAAGATGTTTCTGCTTTTAAATTAGTCGAAGATCAAATTGACAGTTGGAAATTAATTTGGGCAAAGGCTCAGGATATTTATAAGGAAGCAGAAGGTGAAATGCGCGAGCAGCGCTGGCAATCGGCTTTCATGCGTTCGGCAAAGTTGCTACGTTTAAATAATAGATTTTGGGCTAGTACGAAGTACGAAGAGTTAAATAACCTGATTATTGGGGCCAGAGAAGATGGCGAGAAGTTAGCAGAAGCTGAAAGTTTATCAAAGAGTAAAAATGTAGATAAAATACTCAAAGGGATTAAGCTGGCGCAATCGATCGGAAAAAATAGCTACGTTTATCAGAAAGCTCAAGAAGCAATTCCAGATTTTGGACTGAAGATGCTGGAATTAGCTGAAAACAAATTGGAGCAAAGGGATGCAGATGAAGCTATATACATTGCTCAAAAAATTCCACCAATTTCTTCAATAGAACCGGAAACTACAGATTTTATATATTTAGCTGAAGCGCAAAGAAACGCTTGGACGGGGACAATTTCCGGTTTAGAAGCCGCAGTTGCTTCCGCACAGCAAATTGATTCCAATCGACCAATTTATCAAAAAGCGCAAAAACTGATTGCTAGTTGGCAATTAGAAATAGAGGACGTGTCTCGTTTAGAAAGAGCGCGAACCCTTGCTTCTCAAGGTTCGATCGGCGATTTATCCGCAGCGATCGCCGAAGCAAAAATGATTCCGAAAAACAATCCCCGCGCTAAAGAAGCCAGAAAAGAAATTAATTCCTGGGCTTCTCAAGTACAGACAATTGAAGACAGACCATATTTAGAACGTGCCGAAGAACTTGCACTATTTGGTGATACTTCTTCCTTAAAAGCTGCGATCGCCGAAGCAAGTAGAATTCGTCGCGGACGTTCTTTGTATAGAGAAGCACGGAAAAAGATCGCCGCTTGGAGCGCTAAGGTGCAGAGAGTAGAAGACCAGCCTTATTTAGACCAAGCACGCTCGTTAGCAAATAGCGGAGACTTGAGTGCAGCAATTAGCACCGCAAAACAGATTAGATCGGGAAGAGTACTGTCGCGACAAGCTCAAAGAGACATTAATGAGTGGCAAGCTGAAGTCTCTGCTACAAACAATTGGAGGAAAGCGCGAGAAGTCGCATTAGGTGGAACTCCAAATGCCTTGTCGCAAGCAATTAGGTTAGCTCGGCGAGTACCTAGAGGTACTGGGTTTCGTTCCGATGCTAGGGTTGCAATGGATCAATGGAGTCAGCAGTTATTTGATATTGCTCGTACTCAAAGTCAATCCGATATTGTTCGCGCCATTGAAACAGCTAAATTGGTTCCTAGAGGTACTCAAGCTTACAGTTCAGCGCAGCAGCAAATTGGTACCTGGCGCGATTATCTCAATCCCCCCGAACCAGAGCCAGAGCCGGAACCAGAGCCAGAACCACAACCACAGGTAGTTGAGCCATCAGCCCCCGAACCTCTACCAATAACTGGTAATACTTTGTAATCAGTTATCAATTATCAGTTAACAGTTATCAGGTAGGAATGATTTTTTTGTAGAAGATTAGAAAATATTTCTTTTACTGCTTATTACAATTACAGGTGAAGCCCTCTTTTTTAGAGGGTTTTTTTGTATTTACAGCAACTAAGCTGCTGCACATCTAATTTTTATCGAGACTTTTGGGTCAAAAACCCCACCGTCTATACGGTGCTAGTAATTGGTTGGGGCTAAAAACCCCATTCAATTACCTCTCCCTCCCTCACTCCCTCACTCCCTCACTCTTTATTATCGTAGCGGGCAAGATGCCTGCACTACAAAACTTTCAAAAATTCCAATATACAAATTAAAAGATTTTTAGCTTACCAAAATGGTTATTTTTCAAGAACAAGCATTTTGATAATTGATAATTGATAACTGATAACTGTATGTCCCTTTCGGGACACGCTTCGCTAACACTGTTCTAACTGTCAATCTGCCTTACAACTGTCAAGGCTGAATAACTTACTCCCGCAGTACCTTCACCCGGATGTGTTGAATCACCTACCAACCATAAATTATCTATTGGTGTACGATTGGCAAAACCAAAAGGACCGAAAGTTGGGACTCTTTGCCCTATACCGCCGACAATTCCTTTATCTCTAGCGGTAAAAGTGTAAAAAGTACGCGGTGTTGCTGCTTCTACATGAATGATAGTTTCTGGTTTTAAGTAGAAAAATTTGCTCAGATTTGTCAAAGCTTCTTGCGTAAACTGCTGTTTTAAATCATCGTAAGTTTCTGCATCCCACCACTTGTCTGCATCTACAAAAGAAGAAGCAATAATTGTTGCCTTTCCCGCAGGGGCACGCCCATCATGAGGACGACTTACTGAAACAAATAAAGAATTATTTTCGCCAATTGGGCCATTTACATCGTAGAGAAACTGGAGGTGTGGCGGACATTCGGGAGGAATCGCACTTTCATCAACGCCTAAATAAATTACAAATGCACCGGATGAAGGAGGTAACTTTTCAACTCGCTTTTTGTAACCTTTAGGAGCTTTTTCTCCCAACAACTGCATCAAGTTTTGAACTGTGACATTAGCAACTACATGGTTCGTAGATTCAGTCCAAGTCTCACCAGTTTTCTGGTTACGAATGGTAACAGCGCTAACTCGATTATTCTCTACCTCGATCTGTTCTACCGTATGACGCATTAATAATTTACCGCCATCTCTTTGCAAAGATTCTACAAGGCGATCGCTCAATACCTGCATACTTGCTTCGAGATGGTACAATCCTTGCGGTTCTTGAGATACGCTCAATGCAGTTGCCGCATAAAGTAACGCTGTTTCCTCTGCATTCACCTGGGAATACAGCTTTAATTGTAAATCTAAAAACGTTCGCAAACGATGGTTTTTACCTTGTCCGGTAAAGCGTAAAGCATCGCCAACCGTAGATAAAGTATAGGGAACCGTTACCAAAGTATCCGGACGCACCGCTGTAGTTAGCTGTAGTAAATCCCACCAGTTACGCGGTGGTAATACGGGGGTCGCGGGCTTGAAATTTCCAGCTTGCTTTGAATAAAGTTGATAGTAAATTCCAAAAAGGTTCGCTACCGGGAAACTGTCTTAAACGTTCTTCCTGCCACTTCTCTGGGTTACGCCAAACGTTGATAGGAGTAGTTTCTCCGGGTAAGTATACCGCACAAGCAGGGTCGCAAGGTGTAGCTCGTGGTAGTTCTATTTCTAACTCAGAAAAAATTCGATGATGAATTCCTCCTGGCTCCAAACCTGCTACCTGAGTAGCACCGACATCAAAAGTAAAACCTTTGCGTTTGAAAGTGGAAGCACAACCTCCCGGCACGAGAGCTTGGTCTAAAATTAATACTTCGTAATTTCTATTTGCAAGTAAAGCGCCAGCAGTAAGCCCGCCAATCCCAGCCCCGACAACAACTGCACGGGATTTCCCCTTCCCATTTAACATTGATATTTTGTTTATGTTTCTTAATATATATTTATTATTTTATAACTTTCGGGGTGTTGTGGGGGATTTGGGGATAAGTAGAGGCTGTATAATTTTGGGTTATTCCGCGATATTTTGGAGACGTAGCAATGCTACGTCTCTACACGCATCTTCAACCAATCGAAGACTTGCTGTGCTGTTAATTCAAGATCGATACCATCCAAGACAGTTAATTTATCGCTACCTTGAAATAATTTTGGTTGTTGATTGGGTAGAAAAACTAAAATAGATTTATCATCGGGATCGACTAACCATCCAAGTTGACAACCGTGGCTGAGGCAATGAAGAATATTCCCTGTAACTCTGTTAGAACTTTGTTCTGGGGAAAGAATTTCTATAGTCCAATCTGGAGCAACAAGCACATCATCTACAGGTTCTCCTTCTTCATCTAATTCAATTTGATTCCAGCGAAGAATTGCCACGTCGGGAACAATCGAACGTCCTCCAAAAGTGCATCGCAATTCAGGAAATGCATAAGCTATCTGTTTTTCTTCAGTAACATGATTAATTTTAGTAGTAAATTTTGCCTGAAGTCTGGAGTGGCGAGTTTTGGGCATAGGTTTTTGAATAATTTCACCGTTAATATATTCTCTAACGGGTTTGGTTTCTGGAGAATTGAGAAATTCTTCTAAAGTTAAAGGCTTTGAAAATGTCTTTACCACTGAAAGTTGCTTCCGATAAAGAAAATTAGATAATTATTATTATAGTATTTTAAACATTCTTTTATTGTTCGTAAATGTAAATAAAAGTATTGAAAGCTATAGAATAAATAAAGCGGGCAATTATACCCGCATTAATATAAATAACTAAATTAAACATTTAAGATGCTTCCTCAAAGTAATTTGCAACCCAATTAAAAACAGCATGATTAATCTTTATATGGACAAATACTATCGCTTTTATTTAGTTGTGTTACAACACAGCCAGCGTATTTTACTGCTGTCTTGTTCGATGTGGTATAAACCAGCAATGCTTCTGAATCCTGAAAATTTGTATGTTTAATCAATAAATTACCATCTATAAATCCGATACTTTTAATTTTTCCCAGAGGGTATGTAGAAAATCTATTATTAATTTGCCTTTTTCCGGGAACTGCTACGCGGTGAATCAGATAATTATTCCAATTGGGTTGGGGCTGAAGGATAAATGCTGCACTTATATTTTGTTTAAAACAATCTTGCAATAATACTCCAACAGCTAAATTACCAGTTTTATTGTCTATTTTTATTGCTTCGGGAGAGAATTTTTTACCGGATAAAGTTCGGCGTTCAACTAGTTTTCCTTCACAAGTTAACGAGTCTAATACTCTGACTTTTAAACTATTAGCTTGAATGGTTTTAATTATTTTTCCATCGTAAATTCTTAGTTTGGTTCCATTTCCGACAACACGCACTGTTAGAAGGCTGCGATTTTCGATTTTTATGGGAGTAGGTTGAATTAGTTGAGCAGTAGCTGAAGTTGCTAGCGATAGACTTGCAATAGTCGTAAGAATAGGTAAAAATTTCATTTATATTTTGGTTTAATCATTAAGTGATGGAGATAGCTACCCTTAATAGAAACCAAATTCCAGATAGATCGCTTTGTCTAACTGTTTCTTCATAAAATATACTTCATTTGGTCAGCTAAATAATCAATTTAAAATTACTTTTACAGACTATTTAAAGAAAAGTTAAAACAACACTTAGTTAAACAAACGAAATTTATCTGTATAGGTTGGAAAACAGTAATTTCTCTGACAAAAGCAAATGAAATAGATCGGGCGTAAGTCCTAAATTCTATTTTTGTATGGCAACTGACTTGAACTACGCCGTGACATTAGCATTGCTATATATGAGATTTAATCGAAATTCCCCCTAAAAGCCCGCGATCGAGCATTATTTTCGGTAAATAAATAAGACCTAGTTATGATAAAGATGTAAGACGCTCCGATCGATAACTACAAATGTCCTCAACTCTGCTAGAATTTCCTCGTCTAAATGCGCCGAAGCTACGACAATTACCCAATGGGTTGACGATAGTTGTAGAGCAAATGCCAGTAGAAGCTGTTAACCTAAATTTATGGATTGACGTGGGTTCAACAGCCGAAAGTGATGCTATTAACGGGATGGCTCACTTTTTGGAACATATGATTTTCAAAGGAACCAAGCGACTGGCAAGCGGAGAGTTTGAACGTAGAATTGAAGAACGTGGTGCGGTGACGAATGCCGCGACTAGCCAAGACTATACTCATTATTACGTAACTGCGGCTCCCAAGGATTTTGCAAAACTTGCACCATTACAAATCGATATAGTAATGAATGCTGGTATTCCCGATGATGCTTTTGAACGGGAACGTATGGTGGTGCTTGAAGAAATTAGACGCAGCGATGATAACCCCCAACGCCGTACTTTTGCCAGTGCAATGGAAACTGCTTTTGAAAAATTACCATATCGCCGTCCGGTATTAGGGCCAGAAGCCGTAATTTCTCAACTTCAAGTAGAGCAAATGCGCTCTTTTCATGCTCAAAATTACCAACCAAAGTCTGTTACTGCGGTTGCTGTTGGTAATTTACCTGAAGAAGAGTTGATTGAAATTATTGCAGAGGGGTTTGCTAATGTTGAAACGCGAAACTTAGGCAAAGTAGAAACCCAAGATATAAATTCTCTACAATTAGAACCACCTTTCACAGAAATTGTTCGTAAAGAATCTGTTGACGAAAGCCTTCAGCAAGCAAGATTAATTATGCTGTGGCGAGTGCCTGGTTTGATGCAGCTAAATCAAACTTATGCGCTGGACGTACTTTCAGCCATTTTAGGGCACGGGCGTACTTCTAGATTGTGGCGGGATTTAAGGGAAGAACGCGAACTGGTTAACTATATCTCTGTAAGCAATATGACCAATCAGCTACAGGGCACTTTTTTGATTGCTGCTCATTGTGAAGTAGAAAAATTAGCTGCTGTAGAACAAGCAATAGTTGAACACATACGTAAAGTTCAAACAGAAATAGAAGAATCAGAAATTACCCGAATTCGCAAACGTGTAGCCAATAGGTTTATTTTTGCCAACGAAAGACCTAGCGATCGCGCTAATTTATACGGCTACTATCAAACTTTAATCGGCGACTTAGAACCAGCCTTTGATTTCCCCCATCATATTCAGAGTCAGGATAGAGATACTTTGATTGAAGCTGCTAGAACATATCTTTCCCCAGATGCTTATGGGGTAGTGGTGATGAAACCGAAAGAAAATTAGGAGTTAGGAATTAGGAGTTACAAGTTATTCCTAATTTCTGATATTAATTTAGTAAAATTGGACGTGCCTTGATGTCCGTATCACAACACTTTTGATGAAATGTTGTGTTTAATTTGGTTGTAAAATACTTTAAATTCTCAACTTCTAATTACTAACTTTCAACTCATAACTCATAACTCCTAACTCTTAACTCTTTCTAAAAATGTGGACTGAAATTGATGCTCAAATTAGCCAAGCTACTGGGGAAAAATTCAAAACCCAGCAGCGGCGAAGTGTTTCTGGTGGGTGTATTAATCAAGGTTATTGTTTAAATGATGGTGCGCGGACTTATTTTATGAAGTTAAATCAAGCTTCCCAAGTGGCGATGTTTGAAGCGGAAGCTTTGGGTTTAACACATATGTGCTATACAGATACCATCCGCGTACCGGAACCTATTTGTTATGGTGTTGCGGGAAATTCCTGCTATATCGTTTTGGAATGGTTGGATATGGATAGGGGTGACAGTAAAGCTTACCAGGAGATGGGTAGGAAGTTAGGTCAAATGCATAAAGCATCTCTGAGCGAAACATTTGGCTGGAATATGAACAATACCATCGGTTCGACTCCACAAATTAATACTCGCACTGATGATTGGGTAGAGTTTTGGACTAAACATCGTTTGGGATATCAGTTTGAATTAGCAAAGCGTCGTGGTGGTAGTTTTCCTCAAGCTGATGATTTACTAAATGCCATTCCCGAGTTATTAGCAGGGCATGAAGTGCAGTCATCTTTGGTACATGGCGATCTATGGGGAGGGAATGCTGGATTTACTCACGAAGGGGAGCCAATAATTTTCGATCCGGCAACTTATTTCGGCGATAGGGAAGTTGATATTGCGATGACAGAAGTTTTTGGTGGTTTTCCGGCTGCTTTTTATCAAGGTTATAACGAAGCGTTTCCGCTGGATGATGGGTATGAACGGCGGAAGACTTTGTATAATCTGTATCATATTTTGAATCATTTTAATTTGTTTGGTGGTGGGTATGGTTCTCAAGCGAATGGGATGATTGGGAGGATTTTGAGCAATAAATAATCCTCACCCTCCAAGGGTGGGGCTACAGGAGCGAAGCCCACCTGCGTGGGCTAAATTGTAATAAGAAGATTTAGTCTTTAATTTCTAAATCGTAGGCTTGGCAGAGGGATTTTAGGTTTTCTCGGAAGCGCGATCGCACTTCTGGGGGGGAGATGATTTCGCAGTCTTTGCCGTAGCGGAAGACTTCTCGGATTAGCCAGAAGGGATTTGCTACTTTTCGCACTACTTCGCGTATATCTCCAACTTTTTCGTTGCTGATATCTTTATTAACGGAAGATGCTTTAGGTTTATATGCTTTTACCATTCCTTTGCAAAAGTGTAAGTGTACTTCCAAATAATCTAGACCTTCGTCTCGCCATTGTCCTTTGACAGGTAAAATTGTTTTCACTCGATCAAAACGTAAACACCTATTATGTATGAGTTCTGGGTATTCAGGATTTTTTATATCTTCAGTTTCATCGCACCAGATATTTAGGTAAAATCCCTTCTCCTCTTCAAAAGAAGTTTCTGCATAACGAACTGTAAATGCAATATACTCTTGTTGAGAATTTTTATAAAACAATCTGAAAGGTTCTTTTTTTTGACAAGATTGTTCGACTACTATACGCCATGATTGGTCTGGATGAATTAGTTGATTCATCACTGATTGGCGTATTGCTGAATCCAAATTCCCTTGTTCTAACAACAAATTACCGAGGATTTGAGCTTTACTTACATCACCAGAATTTTTGAAAAGCGAAATAGCTTCATAAATTACTTCAATACGTGGATCTGAGCAAATATCGTTTATTATACCGTCAGTATTACTCCCTTCCCGCTCTAAGATTACCGATATAGTTTCTTCTCTCCCTGCCACCTGCCCACTGCTCCCTGCCTTAGATTTTAGATAATTTTCCGGCGGAATAGGAGTAACATTACTTTGAGATATACTTGTAATCTCAGATGTATTTTTAAATTCTAATTGTTGGTTTAATTTTTTAGAGTGTTTTTCATTCCACTTATCCGCCCACTTCTGAGAAAATTTTTCTAAAATAATTGTTTTATTCCTTGACCAAAGGCTCAAAGTAAAATGTAATTCTTTTCTACCTTGTTTTGGTGGCACCCGATGGTCGTCCAAAATTCCTAGAAAATCTTTCATAAGATGAACTGCTTCCCTAACTCTTGTAGAAGTAAACTTTTCTTGAGTTTGGTATTGGGAAGTAAGTTTGACCAAATCTTTACAAGTCGTTTTCACTAAAAGCTTGTGATTTTTATTCTCTTCTTCTTTCCACTCACAAACTAATTCCAAATTCTCATACATAGTTAAGCCATTTTCCTTGAAGTCCAAAATTGCTTCAAGCAGATATCTTGTTCTTTTCTCAGGTACTGGACCGTGGCTAATATTTGGCATCAGTGAAACGAACAGCTTTTCAATTAGTTTAGGGTAATAAAAAAGTTTAGGGTACCGATACATAAAATACCTACCCTAAACTAAATTTACCTTGCTATTGAGCAAGTTTTAGAAATTTTATGGTAACTATTGCATTAGGGTATACCCCCAAAGCGACAGTGTTTACACAAGCAGCAATAGCTTCTGAAACAACTTAGTCATTTAAGGGAGTTAAAATATGATAATTCGTCAAACATTAATTGACGAGCTTGATAGCTTATTAGAAACTCAACGTAGCAAGGGTTATAAAACTGCTTGGGTATGGTATGAAATCAAAAGCCAATCAGCCCCATTCTCGGAAGCGGAATTATACTATATTGCGAACTTGCTAGGTTATAAGCCTGGATGGGCTAAATATAAAATCGAAGAGCAACAGGCAAACCAACTATTATATCAACCACTTACTCCACTGCAAAAGAGTTTGAATTTATTGGAGTTAGACGTTCCTTTTTATTCACAGGATTTGAAGCGTTCGTATAAGAGTAAAGCATTGAAGTTACATCCAGATAAAGGAGGTAGGCATGAAGATTTTATAGCCTTAAATAAGGCTTATCAGTATTTAAAAAATTATTTACGCGCAGAAGGTGTAATATAACCAAACAGAAGTTAAATAAGACATAATAGTTGGTATAAAAAATGCATATACTTTTAGAAGAAATTATCGATATATATCAGGAAAAGGCACGTAAAGCTTTATCCAAAGATTTACAAATATCTCTTAGTGAAAATATCCAAGTCAATTTTAATCAATTAATAAAGGATGATGAAGAATTATCTAATATAATTAATAATCTTAGCAATAATCTTGTCAAAGCAGTTATATTTGGTGGATGGGTTAGAGACTATACTTGTAACTATTTACAACAGCAAAATTATAAGCCTCGTGACATTGATATAGTTGTAAATGGCTTAAATTTTAATCAACTTCAGAAATTTCTACCATCAAACACGAAAATCAATATCTTTGGTGGTTTTTTAATTGAAACTTCAAAAATTAAAATAGATATTTGGTTATTAAAAGATACGTACTTGATTAAACGTTTGAATTTAGATGTAAAGTTTAATCAGCTACCAGAAACAACCGTTTTTCGTATCAATTCTATAATATTTAAGCCTCAACAATTTTGGTCAAAACCTGACATCTTTGATTTAGGTTGTGTTGATGCTTTAGTAAATAAAGTTATAGATTTTCAGTCTACTTATATTCCACTTCCAGAAATTCAAGTTGCACGCGCTCTTATATATTCAGCAAAATTTAAATTCTCCTTAAAATTAGAGGTTCATAATTTTATTAGAATGATATGTAATAGTGATGTGGAAATTACTAATCAAAAAAACAATCTACTGTTGTACTGTCCTCAGCATCTACGTCAAAATTGTATAACTATGCTTAAAGATATAACTGATTGAGAAAAATATTTTATATTAAACAGGTTATTCAAAGTGTTTCGGAAAATATATAAAGGCTTTGATCAAAAACTTTTATTACTAGTACAATTGATTTCGGAATGTAATAATTATATATGGATATGTGACCGAAATACATATTGGTTATATTATATATTTCCTAGTATTTGGACTGCGGCGATTCGAGGAGTAAAAATTTGTCTACTCACAAATCCTTGTGCGGACAACAAGGAAAACTATAGACGATGGCTTCTCAAACAGATTGGTTGCCATGTATACACTATAGATTCTCTGCCTTTTTATGGTTTTTTATTTGAACAATATGGGAATACAAAGTTAGCGTTAATAGATGATAATATAAAATTTGATAACAATAGTGTAGAATATACTGAGCGAAAAGTAAGATTATATACAGAAAAATTAGATTATTCAGCTATATGTAATTTTTGGAATTTATTAAACTTTTGGCAAATTAAACTTTCTAGTATGCAACGAAAAGAGTTTCTCTTTGAAACTTGCTCTCAAAAAAAACTTTTTGATAAATTACGTAATGTAGAACAATATCGAAATGCACAATTTTCTATAGAAACGATTGATGTTAGAAATGTAATGCTTTTACAACATTATATTAAAGAATATAAATTTATTCAAATCAGCCAACTAGTTAATGATTTATATAATGATAATAACTTTGAACTATTTCAACCTTTGAAACTGACTTTTGAAGACAGTACATATTCAATTATTACGCCACCAATAGTAGAAATAAATTCAAAAAAACTTGTAGTAATTGAAGGAAACACCAGATTTTTTTACTGTTTGCAGAAAGAATTATATAAAATTAAAGTTGTAATAGTAAATAATGTTACCGAGCCACTACCCGGTGAAGCATTTTCAATAAGTGATGTCAATCTTACTTCTCTCACATTACCTTTAGATGTTTTAATTAGTAAATTAAGCCGGAAAAGCTTCCGAAAGATAGAGGAAAAAATTCATATACAAATGTTACCTTCAAATTTGATAACTGAGTAAGTAGAGATACGATGGGTGTATGGCACAAATAAATATTGCAACTACTAAAAATAAATTAGATTTGATGGCTTACTTTATAACTGTTCACTGATAACTGTTAACTGTAAAATGCCTCACAGTCTAATCCTCAACCTCACCCCAAAATCCCCCATCTACCCCCAATACCTCACCGGAAGACACTTACACGCTTTATTCCTCACCCTTGTAAGTTCCGTTGACAAAGAATTAGGAGCCTATTTACACGACTCTCAAGCCGATAAAGCTTTTACGCTTTCCCCTTTGCAAATAATCAAAAATTCTCCTATTCATAAAGGATATAAATTAAAATCCCAACATCAAGAAATGATTCCGACGGGTACGCCTTGTTGGTGGAGAATTTCTTTACTCGATGATGCACTATTTGGCAAGCTAACTCAACTTTGGCTAAACCTTAATCCACAACAGCCTTGGCATTTAGGCTCTGCCGACTTGTATATTACCAGCATTCAAGGTACTCCCCAATCTACGCAACCTTGGGCTAATGCTTGCACCTATACACAACTTTACGAACAAGCCAGCGATTCGGAGCGGATTATTTCACTTAATTTCGCAACTCCCACGGCTTGGAGACAGGGGAAATACGATAGTACGTTACCGACAAGGGAATCTGTGTTTAAATCTTTGCTTTCTCGGTGGAATAAATATAGCGGTATTGAGCTTGAAGGAATAAATTTTGATGCAATTTTTCCCAGCTTTATCAACATCCATACCGAAATAGTTCCCGATTCTCGTAGTAAATTCATCGGTGTTGTTGGTGAAGTTAGCTATCGAATCATGGGTGATGTTGAAGCAGTTCAAATAAAGCAAATTAACGCTTTAGCTGACTTTGCTTTATATGCCGGAATTGGTAGAAAAACCACGATGGGAATGGGAATGGGGAGAAGAGTTAGGAGTTTGTAGTAAGGGCTTTAGCCCTGTCTTTAAAGAATTGAAGGCTGAAGCCCTTACTACGAACTTTGAATTTTAATCAACATTTAATCAAAAATATGAACAACACAGATTACATAACTATCGCTTCTTTAAATCAATATTCCTATTGTCACCATCGTTGCTGGAGGATGTTTTGTTTGTGTGAGTTTACTGATAATCAATACACTATTGAAGGAACAAGTTTACACGAACGAGTTCACACTGTTGGTGATGTAAATAAAGAAGATATTTGGCAAGTTCGCGCTATTTGGTTGAAGTCGGAGAAATATAAGTTAATCGGAAAATCAGATTTGATTGAGTTAGAAAATGGTGAATGGTATCCGGTGGAATATAAACGAGGAAAAAAAGGTGAATGGGATAATGATGAATTACAAGTTTGCGCTCAAGCTTTGTGTTTGGAGGAAATGACGGGAAAAAATATTACTACTGGCTATGTTTATTATGCTCAAACTAATAAACGTCAATTGATAGAAATTAATGATGATTTGAGAAATGAAACTATTGCCACGATTGCTGAGGTTACGAAGTTGTTAGAAACCGGAAAAATGCCACCAGCAGTTTATAGCAAACGCTGTAAAGGATGCAGTCTTTATTCACAATGTTTACCAATGGCTGTTGATAAAGTGAAACGCTATCAAGAAATTTAATATTTTTTCATTGTTCATTGTTCATTGTTCATTGATAACTGATTAATCATGGGTACAGTTTACGTTACACAAATGGATTCTTTTGTGGGAAAAGTTGACGAGCGTCTTACCGTTAAATTTGAAAAAAAGAATATTTTAGATGTTCCTTTACTCAAAGTTGATGGCATCGTTGTTTTAGGACGAGCAACTATATCGCCTGCGGTCGTTTACGAACTATTAGAACGCCATATTCCTCTCACCTTTCTTACAGAAACTGGTCGTTATTTAGGCAGATTAGAACCAGAAGTTAGTAAAAATCTTTTTCTCCGCAAAGCTCAATGGCAAGCTTCCGATAATTCTCAGTTAGCTGTTGGTGCGGTACAAAGTTTTGTCAGAGGTAAACTCAAGAATTACCGCAATATTATGGTTCGTCGTCAAAGGGAATCTGCCGAACTCGATTTATCTAAAAATATTACCCGTTTAGAAAATGCCATTACACCCATCGATATCACTCAAAATATTGATTCTTTGCGAGGTTTAGAAGGTGCGGGTAGTGCTGCTTACTTCGGTGGTTTTGACCAAATGATTCGCGCTACAGAGTTTAAATTTACTCGTCGAGTTCGTCGTCCGCCAACAGATCCCGTAAATTCTTTACTTAGTTTTGGCTATTCGCTGCTACGTCACGATGTCCAAGGTGCAGTAAATATTGTCGGATTCGATCCATATCTAGGATATCTACATTGCGATCGCTATGGAAGACCTTCTTTAGCATTGGATTTGATGGAGGAATTTCGCCCTTTGGTTGTGGATGCGATGGTGTTATCTACTTTGAATAAGGAATTGTTGAAACCCGAAGATTTTCAAAGCGAACCCGTAAGCAATGCTGTTTCTCTGACTAAAGAAGGACGAAAAACATTTCTCAAACTGTATACCCAGAAGAAACAAACTCGATTTACCCATCCAGTAATGAAACGCAAATGCAGTTACCAAGAGGCTTTTGAAATTCAAGCCAGATTATTAGGAAAATATCTGATGGGTGAAACCGATAAATATCCACCATTGGTACGTTGGTAATCAAGTAAAAAAATCATCTCTAACAATCAATGAACGTTGTTGTCAGTTACGATATTTCCGAAGATAAACGCCGCACAAAAATCCATAAGATCCTTAAATCTTACGGACAATGGGTACAGTACAGTATTTTTGAATGTCAACTCACCGATACTCAATATGCCAAATTGAGAAGTCGTTTGAATAAGTTAATTAAATCCGACACCGATAGCATCCGCTTTTATTTTTTATGTGCCTGCTGTTTTGGTAAAGTGGAACGTATCGGTGGAGAAAAGCCTCGCGATGACAGCATTTTCTTTGCTGAATTCACGGATGGGTAGGTGTTGAAAAACAAGACTTAAAAAAAATGGCTGAATCCCAGAGTTGATAAGCCTTTGAGGCTAAAAACATTCCCAACCCATCCGCGATGCTTACCCACAAAGGATTTCAGCCATTTATTCCCTTCTCATTTTCATTCTCACGTGTTATCATTAATTCATCCGTGAATCCGAACCTTGAAAACCTTATATTTAAAGGCTTCCAGATGCCCGCAGTTGAAATTCACATTAATCCCTATCAGGGATTGAAACACCAAAAACTTCGGCTTCGGCTAGTATCGTTGCAGTTGAAATTCACATTAATCCCTATCAGGGATTGAAACGCAATAGAAGACTTATCCAATTATAAAGCTATAATGTTGAAATTCACATTAATCCCTATCAGGGATTGAAACGCTTGCAATTGGCTGTGTAGACTGACCGGAAACAAGTTGAAATTCACATTAATCCCTATCAGGGATTGAAACCTGTAGTTGGTCGGTATTGCGCTGGTTCATGGCATTGTTGAAATTCACATTAATCCCTATCAGGGATTGAAACGTATTCTGGGACATCTCCGGGTTTAACTGGGTCATAGTTGAAATTCACATTAATCCCTATCAGGGATTGAAACCCATATTTTATTCCCCGGTTGATAAAGCCAAGCTTGTTGAAATTCACATTAATCCCTATCAGGGATTGAAACACAAAGATATCAAATCGTTAATGCGCTATATCGAAGTTGAAATTCACATTAATCCCTATCAGGGATTGAAACTGACTAACAATTTATGGACTTTACAAGAAATACTTGTTGAAATTCACATTAATCCCTATCAGGGATTGAAACTTTTCATTAATTGATTGTGGTGCAAAATGCAATGAGTTGAAATTCACATTAATCCCTATCAGGGATTGAAACGAGGAAGATTTGGTGGAAGTTGAGCGGTTGTTTGGTTGAAATTCACATTAATCCCTATCAGGGATTGAAACAGAATCTCCTCCCCAGGAGTAAAAGTTAAAGGTAGTTGAAATTCACATTAATCCCTATCAGGGATTGAAACAGTATAGTCAAGCTGGGTTAAATGAAATTGAAGCAGAGTTGAAATTCACATTAATCCCTATCAGGGATTGAAACTTAAGCGAAGACGCAAGGGTCAATACCAACAGCAAGTTGAAATTCACATTAATCCCTATCAGGGATTGAAACTTAAATTATAGGTAGGTATTACAGCTACCTATAATTTGAAAATCACATTAATCCCTATTAGGGATTGAAACTTACAAATGTAAGATGCAGAGGGAAACTTGAAAGGTTGAAATTCACATTAATCCCTATTAGGGATTGAAACTCAGACATTGCTGAATCAATATTAGAACATCCAGAGTTGAAATTCACATTAATCCCTATTAGGGATTGAAACTCCTTCTAAAACATCATTTCCTTCTCCTCCTTCTTGTTGAAATTCACATTAATCCCTATCAGGGATTGAAACCAATCATTGATGGAGTGGCTTTTTGCTAGCTTGTTGTTGAAAATCACAGTAATCCCTATCAGGGATTAAAACCAGAGAAGGCTTACAGTCTGTGGGCGGGCTTGAGTTTATTAACTGTGTTTTCAGCGAAAATAAGGAAAATGATATAAGGCATTGACATACTTACGAGTGTCACTTTACAATAGGTATTATAAGTAACATCTGTTTTTTTTAAATGCTCTAATTGTTGTCTTTCGTATAGTAAAGAAGGCTTATCTGCACTAATATTTATATCTGAATGGAACAAACTTAGTACTTGTATAAAAAATATTCATGTAAAACAAAATACTCTTTAATATAACTATTAAATATTTGTTTATATAAAAGAAAAGCACTATATTCTTATCGTTATAAAGTCAAGTTTTTCGTAAAGATGTTAAGCACTTTTAACTAATTTCTCATATTTAACTTCTATTTTGCTTATAATCAGAAAGTACATAGAAAATCTATCAGCTTGCAAAGTCTTCTCCTCGTCAAGAATCTACGAGCAAAGAATATCAACTTGATAGAGTAGATGTATGAGCCAGTTTTGAATAAGTGCTAAGTGTACCTGTTGCCTACCACTTGCTTAATGCTTCTTGATTATTTTACCTGTACGGCTTAATTAGCATAAAACCTTCTGGAAAATACATGAGACTGGCAGATACATTTTCAATGAATAAGAATCAAACTTTTGAGGCACCTTTAGTTTTAGTAGTAGAAGATAATGAAGATAATTTACTACTAATAACTTATATACTTGAATCTTTAGGTTGCAGATTAATTGCTCGTAAAAGTGGGGGTGAGACAACAGTAATTTTAGCGAAAGAACATCATCCCGATTTGATACTGCTTGATATCGTTTTACCAGAAGTCAGCGGTATTGAAATTTTGAAATCTTTAAGGAAAGAACCTTTGACTTGTGATGTTCCTGTAATTGCAGTAACAGCTTTAGCCACTGAAGCAAATCGCGAAGATATTATTCGAGCAGGATTTAATGATTATATTATTAAACCTTATTTAATTGAAGACTTAGAGGAAATGGTTAAGCCTTATATTAGCGATAAATTAAATTATTCATCGAATATTACCGTAGGGCAAGATAGTTTTTATTAATTAGCTTATTTATAGTCTTAAAGCAAAAGCAACCCTTAAGTAGTGTTAATTATTCTTTCATATTTTTCTTTAAATAACCCGCGCAGGTAGGTTTTGCCTGTGTAGCCGTGACTTCTAGTCGCAAAGTATGAATAAAATGTTACTTTATTTTCTAATATGCTTGTTGACTAATATTATTCAAATTTTTTCTCTTATTCCCTATTCCCTCTTTTCGACTATTTAACGGCGCATACTAGGAACGGAAGAATCATAATTATTTTATCCCCGTGGTAGTAAAAAGGTAAATAAACTACCTTTCCCTAATTCGGAAGAAAATTCGATTTTTCCATGATGTGTTTTTGCAATCCACTTAGATAGATGAAGTCCCAAACCGCTACCAGAACGTTTATTCTTACCGGAACGAAAACGCTCAAATATAGTTTTTTGGTCTTCTTGTGCAATGCCATAGCCAGTATCTTCTACGTCTAATTTTACCCAGTCTTGAGTTTCATCTGTAAATTCTGATAGACGTATTTCAATTTTACCTTCATCGGTAAACTTAATCGCATTTCCAATCAAATTACTAATAACACGTCGCAATTCTAATCGATCGCCATTGACTGTAGTAACGTCTTCGTTTTCTTGCGAAGAAATAATTTTAAATTCAAGGTTTAAGTCTCTTTCTTGCGCCAACGGACTCAACTCTTGAACTACTTCCTCAACTACGGAATGCATACTACAGCTTTCAAAATTCATGGTTTTTTTCCCCGCTTCAATGCGCGATACTTCTAGCAGGGTATTTACCATTTCCAGTAAATTATTGTTACTGCGAACCATTGCGGCGATCGCCTTTTTCATTTCTGGTGAAATTTTGCAGAATGTTTCTTGTAAAAACAGGTTTAACATTCTATCGGCAGCTACCAAAGGGGTTCGTAAATCGTGGGTTAAACGCGATACAAAGTCTTCACGCTGACGGGCCATTGTTTTCTGCGCGTCGATGCTGTGCTTAAGACGCAAAAGACTTCGTACTCTTGCAAGTAACTCATCCGTGTCAAAAGGTTTGCGGATAAAATCATCTGCCCCTGCATCTAAACCTTCAACAACGCTAGCATCGTCGAAGGCTGTAACTAATAATATTGGAATATAATTATTGTCAGTAATATTACGGATACGACGGGTCACTTCATAGCCATCTATTTCCGGCATCATGACATCTAAAAGTATTAAACTCGGTGGTAATTCCTCAACTTCTTTTAGTGCTGATTCACCATCGGTGACTAACTTAACTTCATATCCTTCGCTTTCTAAAAGTGCCTGTACTAAAAACAGATTGTCAGGTATATCGTCAACTGCTAATATACGGTCTGCCATCTGCGATTCTTCAAGTGACATAATAATTTTTACAAATACTGACGTTAAAAAAGGTCATAGTTTATTTTTTGATAGACATAGTTAGAAACTAAAATCAAATATTCTTTAAATTAAGATAATTTTTGCTGCTGCTTTTTAGCATACAGTTTTCATCTGTAATCTGCTTGCTTATTGTCATTCATAAGTATTTTCGATGAAAAATCATAACTTGCTTCGGCAATATCTCGATCTGAAGATGACACTTGACGTGGTAATTTTATACGAAACAGCGCACCTTTTCCTAATTCACTTTCAACACTAATGTGACCGTTCATCATATTTACCAGAGCTTGAACTGTAGATAAACCCAAACCCGTACCATCAAATTTACGGTTGGTACCTCGATCGAGTTGCCTGAAAGGTTCAAAAATATGTGGCATATTATCATCGGCAATTCCAATCCCCGTATCTTCGACTGCTAATTCAACAGTATTGCTCGAATTTTCCGTTATTTTTACCTGAATGCTCCCATTATGCGTAAATTTAATCGCGTTTGAAAGCAACTTACTTAAAATCTGTCGCACGCGCAGCGAATCGTTATATAAAATAGGATTTTGTAAGTTGATATCAACTTTCATGGGCAGCTTTTTCGCATCTGCTTCATATTGCATATCCGCAACGGTAATTTTTACCAGTTTCGCAACATCGAATACTTTTGGTTTTAAATCTAGCTTTCCTGCTTGTAGCTTAGAATAATCTAAAATTTCATTTACTAGCATTAATAAATTTTTACCATTATTAAGAATACGTTCTACCATATCCTTTTGCGGTTTAGTGATTATACCGCACTTTGGGCGTAACAATAATTGAGAAAACCCAATAATTGCATTCATGGGAGTGCGTAATTCGTGAGATATAGTTGCCAAAAATTGTGATTTTAACTGTAATAGTTCAATCAACTTCAGATTTTGTAGTTCGATTTGTTGTTTTTGCTGCTCTATTTGTTGATTTCGCTGGAAAAGCAATGCGTTTTTTTCTTGGACTTGTAGATGAATGTCAGCTAATTGTGCTTGCATTTGGTAAATTCGCATAGCATTCCGTAGCGCTAAATCTAAAATATCTGGTGACAATTTCGATTTGTAAATATAGTCTGTAGCCCCAGCTTTGATGAATTCTTCAGCTTTGCCTTCATCACTTTTTTTGATGATAACTACTACAGGAACTAGATTTTTCCAACTATGTATTTGTTTTAATAAATTTATGGCTTCAGCATTGGATGCACAATTGCCTAAGAATACAAAGTCATAGCAATTATTCTTAAAAGTATCGATGGCTTCCTTACTCTCAACGACTTGTAGCTGTTTTCGATTTAGACAATCTTTATTGAAAGCATGGTACACACTCATCCGATCTACTTCGTCATCTTCAATAATTAGAATCTTCAACTTTTTATCCATTGCTGTTTTGCCTCAATCGCTGCTTAGGCTATCAGATATTACTTAGGCAACATTTCTTTCAAGAATTTTTATACCTATCTTTATTAATCAAAATTATAATATTAGGATTTACATAAAGCTCCGCAAATTAGTGGAAGTTGGGCGTTATCAATGTTTAGAACACGATACTTCCCGTCATTCCTGTGTAACTCCTAAATATCTTGAATAAGGCTAGTTTTTATTTATAATTTAACGTTATTATATAATCATAGGCTGTAATTATATTAAGCAATAATTATTAATAATCAATAGTTCATGTGCATTATATTTTGCTTTATTAACTTGGCGATAGTATTTATAGTATAAACTTGTCTATAAAGGTTATTTTGTATTCTTTTATTCAAATATTTTGAGCCGATAGTAAAAATAATTAATTTTTATTTTTATGAGATATTTTATGATTAACTAATAACGTTCACACTACCCTTGCTTGAATTCTATCTTCTATCGCCGCAGATAGCTTTTTATACATTGATGTATCTAACACTCTTTATAAACATATGAAAATTGACGATAAAGTATAAATTTTGTGCCGTTAACTTTAAGAGTAATATGAAGGTGATATAAAAGCCAAAAACAATTCGGAGATATTACAAAAAATAATTCGAGTGTTAAGGCTTATACATTTACTTAACTATATATTTATTTTATGCAAACATAATTTTATTCGTCGTCCGTCTTTAGTATGAATTTAATTAGGATAAGCATATTCGATTTTTATAAATTATGAACAATAACTCTTAATTTAGATAGATGATAATTTTAACAAAGCCTTTGAAGAGGATTTCTTGAAAAGGTATGAGTTGAACTCAAAAATTAGGATATTGCCGCTTAATTATCGGCTTATTGTCAGAAGAATTTAAGCTTCGTTTTGAACTAAGAAAAGTATATGGAATAATCAATAATTATCAAATACATCTGATTAATCAATACTTTACTAATTTCAACTAAAATCAATCTTATTTTATATATAAATAGATCGGTCTAAAATTTTTACGATGTATTTTACGATGTATAGTTATATTATAATTACAATATTGGCATATATCTTAAGCTAGATTTAACCTGTATCTAAAGACTAAATGAAAGCTTTAGAATTGTTTCTGTTGATGGATGTATTGTTGATATAATAATATCTATCTTTAGCTTCTGTGCAATTTAGATGCAAACAAGAAAAGCTTAAACTTAAAGGATGTTTTTGAGATATATTGAAAAATAAATAATATGAGTGTAAAGATGAGTGAAATTAGCATTGTATTAATTGAAGACCATGATTTAACCAGAATGGGGATCAGAACTGCATTACAGGCAAGCAGCGAATTACAGGTAGTAGGAGAAGCAGCTAATGGTAGCAGAGGGTTGAAAATTTTAGAAAGTATGAAGCCAGATGTAGCACTTGTAGACATTGGCTTACCAGATATTGATGGTATTGAACTTACTCGCAAATTTAGAGAATATCAAAGTCATACGGGAGATACTTCTACAAAAATCCTCGTTTTGACAATGAATCATACGGATGATACCGTACTTGCAGCTTTCGCAGCAGGGGCTGATTCATATTACATGAAAGATACAAGCATTGATAAGCTCACCGAAGCAATTCATGCAACTTACTCCGGCAACTCCTGGATTGATCCGGCGATCGCCAACATAGTGTTACAGCAGATAAGACAAGAAATCTCCGAAAATCAAAAATCTGTACAGGCTAAAACGGTAAAAATTGAAGCGCTCTCTTCCGAATACGAGCAAGTTTTAGAAACCTATCCCTTAACTCAAAGAGAATTAGAAATTCTTGAATTAATTGTAGCCGGGAAAAGTAATGGAGAAATTGCCGAGCAGCTATATATCACAGTTGGTACCGTAAAAACCCACGTTCGCAATATTCTTAACAAGCTTTGTGCTGACGATCGCACTCAAGCAGCAGTTAGAGCATTACGTTCGGGATTAGTAGCCTAAAATCAGTAGATTCACACTTAAATATTAAATATTAGTTAGATCTGCGAATTTTCCTTCAAATCTAAACCTTCTAACTTGCAGTTCCTAACTTCTAACTGCTTATCGTAACTTTGCTATAGTGTTGATTTGCTTTTATCCAATATCTACCACACGCACTCAGTAATGAATTACGAAACCGCTCATCAATTCCTTTTAAACCAAACTATAGTAAGCGAAAAAAACTCAGATGCGTTGCTAACCCGAATGCGACAAGGGAAACCGCCAATTCCCGGTCAAATCACTTCAATTTTACTGGCATTAAAAGTAGTATTTGAAGCTCTTAAAGATTCTAATACCCTTGAGAGAGAACTTATTTATGCCTTATATTTATTAACTATAAAAGCTCAACAATTATTTGCGGCAGGGTTAAAAGCTGGTGTAGATTGGCCTCCAATGCTAAAAGAAGATTTATTAAGAATAGGAAATGCAACCGAAAGTATTTTTTCTGGTGAATGGCATAATATTCATCAATAGATAGTTGTTAGTTGTTATTAAAAATATTTGTCATTTATAGCGGCAGTATCTCCTTCGCTTTTGAATAGCAGGGAGCAAGACGCTCCCACTACAAAGAAATTACTAATTTACATCTTGCACCAGTTGCGATAAAGTCTGATAAACCAGACTGGGCAAGGCTTTTAGTACGTTACAACTGACCAGACAGCACCATTCTCAACAAGCCCGAATAAACCCGGTTTCTTGCTGAATGAACAACGAGATATTCGTGTTTCTCCGAAAATAAACCGGGTTTCTGACACTGATGCAAGAGGTGAATTTCAACGTACTTTTTATATCAGGTTTAGGAGCTTCCACCCGAATTGTGCCAGAAGTCAGTTACTAATCAAAATTAATCTAGCAGAATAGTTTAGCCAGAGGGTGTGGAAGATCAACTAACAACTATCTACCAATTAACGATTTCGCAATTCTTCTTCTAACTTATCCAAATCGGATTTAAGAAAAACCGTCATTTGCCCGGTAAAAGCTTTACCGTTTTTAGCTTGAGCAACTTCTACCCAATAAGCATAACGCGAACCTACACGTAATTCTCCTTTCAAAGCCTCTCTAACTGGAGTTTTTGCAAAACGTGCTTCATTAATTGCGCTTTGATTGGGGTATTCATAAATTACCTTGGCTTCCCTAAAATCTTGATAAATATCTAAGCCATAAATTCTCCGTAAAGACTCCCTCAATCTATCCAAACTCATACCGTTTATTGCATCATACATAGAGATGCGCTCGGCGCGACTTTGACTGCGGTTGTTAGAAAAGGTTAATCTACCTGGTGCTGAAACCATCGCTTGGAAACTGAATCTTTGCGCTGCGGTATCGGTTTTCGTTACCAAAAAGCGTTCCCCACTTCTAGGGCTTAACGTCGGATGTGCTTTAATCCAAGTTTCTACATCTTCCATCGGTTGTCCGGGTAAAGCCCTTGCCACACCATGATTAGAGATAAAGAATGCTAAAGGTAAAATGAGAATTTGCAATAGAGATTTGTTGAACATTTTTCAGTCTTGAAAGTTTCTATATATAGAATTCCCCTTTTTTTCAATTAATTAACGTTCTGGGTGAGAAATTGGGAGATGGGGAAATGGGGGAGACAAGGAGACAAGGAGAAGAATAATTAAGATCGGTTCGTAGTTGGAACTTTAGTCCTAAACTTGAGCGCTGCCATCACTTACTACAAACCTTTATCAACCTCCTAACTCCTAATTACTCGCTGTTGTAAATAACAAACTCCACCCGATTCGGGTGGAGTTGGTAACTTTTTAAAAGTGAATTAGTTTTGGTTTTTGAGAAACTAACTAATATCTTACAATTTGGGATGTTCGTTTGATTTAGTTCTAGCTTCAGAAGGAACGCTAACGGTACTCAAAGGTGGAACTTCTTGCCAGCAATTTTGACAGAACCAGTAAAGTTCAGAATGACGAACGTGGCATAGCAGAGAACCACCGCAACAAAGACAGCTGTTAGTTCTAATGCTCACGAGTTTTGTCCTCCTCTCAAAAAGTTAAAAAAGTTATCGATCGAGACGCACTCTTATTGATGAATTAACATTTGATCTTTGTAGAGTGAATGAAACCATTTTTCTGAATGCGATTTTCCAAGATTTTTCTGTAAATTGCTTCGTACCCATCTACCATTTTGCTTACGGTAAATCTATCTTCTACATATTTGCGACAGCTATTACGCTTGAGTTCTAAAGCTTTAGGAATCATTGATGCCATGTCTTCATGACTTTCGCAGATAAAACCAGTTACCCCGTGGTTAACAACTTCGGGAACAGAACCCATATTAGTGGCAATTACTGGCGTACCTGTAGCCATTGACTCAATCATTACTAGACCAAAAGGTTCTTGCCAGGTAATGGGAAACAGAGTGACGGCAGCATTTCCAAGCAGTTTGGCTTTCTCCGAGTGATTAACTTCACCGAGGTATTGAATCTGCGTTCCATCAATATGAGGAGCTACTTCTTGCTCAAAAAATTTCCTATCGATTTCATCAATCTTTCCTGCCATTTTCAAACGCCAACCTGTTTGTTTAGCAATTGAAATAGCATGGTGGGGTCCTTTCTCTGGAGAAAGTCTTCCTAAAAATGCTAGATAGGGTGGATTTTCAGGCTCGGCAATAAATGGATAGCCGCTTTCATCAATGCCGTTATAAACAGTTCCAACGTAATTTAGGTCTATCTTGCGTTGAGCATCGCTGATACTAACGTATGCCTGCTTACAGTGGTGGGTGTATATCTTCGTAGTATCCGGATTAAAACTGTGGTGCAAAGTATGTACCGTCGGTGTTGCCACCAACCCGGCCGTTGCCAAAGTTAAAACACCTAAATGGGAATGAATTAAATCGAATTCCGCTGCTCGTTGGTAAACTTGACTTAATTCAAGCAGTTCGTAGGCATCGCAATTGATTACATTTGGATCCAAACGCAAAGCGCGATCGCAAACAGCTTCCAACTTGGCCTGAGTCAGCGAGTCACCAGAAGCAAACAAAGTAACTTCATGACCCCGACGAACTAATTCATCGGTTAAGTGACTAACTACCAACTCTATCCCTCCATAAGAAGGAGGCGGAACTCGTTCCCTTAAAGGGGCTACTTGAGCGATTCTCATAGGTTCTGTATGTTTCTGAAATTGAAAAAGTCCATATTGAAGTAGGACTTGTTTTTCACTGGGTAGAGAATAAAATCTTCACCCATCTGAAATTTGATTAACCGCATTGACTCAAAAGAGTCTAAAAGGCGATAAGCAAAGCTTGATGCCTTCGGCATTACGCTCTAATTTGAACAGCTAGTCCAAATTATTTCAGATTATCAACAATTTACTATCAAGCAACTACATTTACAAATTACAGGTTATTCGTTTCTCGCATCATCTATCCAGGGGATCATAGATAATACTTTTTTTGGTATCTAGGAATACAGTTTATTTACCATTTTTCAGTTTGGTAACGGTATCTCCGAGCTTTTCTACTGTTTCCGAGGCTATTAGAAGAGCTAAAAAGAGGATTATAAAAAATAAGGATCGTTAACCTTTTCTCGTAGCTTATGAATCCAAAATGCTTTTCTTAAGTTGGTGAACAAAATAAAAATATTGGTTTTGCTGATTTGAAGTACAAATTGCATTTTGTGCATAACCAAAATTTGTGTAGAACGGGTTATGAGGGACTTCCCCCCAACAGTTATAAAAGAAATTAAAAAGCGCGGTATGTTTAAAAAGCGTATCTTTTAAAAAGATGTCATCTAGAAGTAGATGCTTACATAATTAACTAAATTTACAATTTCAGTATGTATTATTCATAGTTCCAGTATTTCACGAAGTAAGAAGGAAGATGGAAGAAGGAAGATGAACCCACGTTTTTAAACGTGGGATTGAAATAAGGACTTATTATTTCATAGCACTACGTGTCTCGAAATAAATATTTATTTTAAGTGGGCTTTAAACCCACAACTGAAGTTTTTAATTATATTCATCCTTCTTCCTCCTTCCTTCTAACTCCTTCCTTCTTTGGTAACATTGAGATAAATCGCTGCCAAAATGGCATTACTTATGAAGTAAATTTATGGTTAGATTGGTATGTAATATGCATCTACCAAATTAAATATTTATGACATTTTCTCAGCAGGAAAGTTCTAAAGAGTATGCATCTCTTAGTAAAAAGGTATACCAATACGTTAGCGATCGTAGTCTTCTTCAGTTGACTAGAGACATTTTTCAAAACGGTTTTCCTTTATTCCGTAGATTTGTAGCACTTTACTTTGATAAAAATTTTGATAAAAAGTACAGTGTCGATACTTGCGGTTCTATTCATTTGCATGAACTAACAATACCAGATAAAGGCAATATCGAGTCTGCTTCTATATATGACCCAGCACCGGCTCAAACAGTTAGAAAGCTTTTTTCATATCTTCCCTCAGACTTGAATAACTATACCTTAATCGATTTCGGCTCGGGGAAAGGGCGAGTTATGTTCGTTGGGGCAGAGTATCCTTTCCGTAAAATTGTTGGTGTAGAGTTTGCTAGCGATTTACATGAAGTTGCAGTTGATAATATTAAGAATTACAGAAACTCTAAACAAAAGTGTTCTGAGATAGAGTCTGTTTGCGCTGACGCTGCAAACTATGAGATACCAGAAGATAATTGCATTTTTTATTTTTTCGCTCCTTTTAAACAAGACGTTTTACAATCAGTAATCGAAAATATAAAACAGTCTTACCAAAAAGCTCCTAGAAGTATGTGGATTTTGTATATTACAGATCCCGTAACCCATCCTACAGCTTTCGAGATAATCAGAAATTCTGGAATATTTACCCAAGTACGCGCAGAATATTTCCCGTTTGAAATCGCCCAACGCGATAAGCTGTATTACGAGATATACAAAACTGATTAACAATTCGTTTTGCTAGCTTGCTGAATAATTAACACATAGTTGTACCACATATAAAATGTATAGTGCTGGGTTTATTTCCTCAACCCAGCACAAGATTATTAGATTATTTTAGAGCGAGAGGGAAATAATCTAGCGGGACAAAAATCACCAACCTTTTCCCTTCAACCTCAACTCACTAACATTCAACAAAAACCTACTTACAGCGGAATACTCTACATTTTCCACACGATTCCGCACTGCTTGTAAAGATATGGGATTAACTAGAAAAAATACAGGTAATTGTTCGGCTACTACTTGCTGAAATTCAGCGTGAATCTGCTTCCGCTTGCTTTCATCAGCTTGTTTAGATTTGGAACCTTTAAACATATGAAACGAACCATTACTAGTCATTGTTCGCTGTGTGAGGCATTCAGCCTTCACCGCAGGTGCGGCTCATCCCGACACCCTGCGGTTGCGTCGTTTCACTTTGCTCGTATATAAAATTATTCAAGGGTTTTAGTATGTTATGACGGACTGTAGCATTCGACTACGCACTCGCCGCACCTAGAGTTAACGTTTGTTGCCCAATGCCCAATTCTCATACCTTCACCGCATCAATTGTTGTAATTTTTTCTTCTGGGTATTCTTCTCGGAAGTAGTAATTGATATGACGTTCGTTTTTGGGCACGACTCCATTAACAACTTGCCCTAATACTTTCTGACCGGACTTTTCTAGCATTTCACAAGCAAAAGCAGCGTTGACAGAATCTACGACTCCAGGACGTACTACTAATAACACGCCGTCAGCCATTTGACCTAAAGTTGCAGCGTCTGCGGCAAGGTTTAATGAAGGTGCGTCAATAATTACGTAGTCGTAATATGACCTAAAACTCTCAATTAATGAAGCCATACGCTTGGAATCTAATAAGGATGCGGGGGAAGGAGGTACTGCGCCACAAGTCAATACGTCTAAATTATCCATCCCTTTCTTGATGGCTGCCATCACCTCTACCTGTCCCCCACAATCACGTTGCTCAGACCTTGGGCGTTGGGTAGTTCCCATATATGATGTTGGAATGGACGGTGTAAGTCTCCATCTATAAGTAATACTCTACGTTCCATTTGCGCCATCGAAGTAGCTAAATTAGCAGCCACAGTCGATTTACCTTCTTGAGGTACGGAACTAGTAACAACAATAACTTTTAATTCTTTGTCCGCGCTCATAAATTTTAAGTTAGCTCGCAGCATCCGGAATGCTTCGCTGATGGGGGAACGAGGAGCATCGCGCACCATTAATGTGGGATATACGGCTTCTGAATCCTGCTTTCCTAGAATTGACTTTTTCGGCTTACTAAAGTCGGGGATGACTCCTAGTAAAGTTAATCCAGTTAATTCCTTAGCTTCTTCTATAGTTTTGATAGATTTATCTTGTGATTCCAAAAGATACATCGTTGCCAAGGAAACCAACATTCCTAACAAGCTGGCTGATAAATAATTAATTAATGGAGAAGAAACTGGTTCTTGAGGAACTAAAGCTTCAGAAACTCTACTGGCATTGCCAATATTCTGATTTTCTGCAATGCTAGTTTCTTGTAATTTCTTCAATAGCAGCGAATAAGTTGACTGAGCAGCTTCTACCTTACGTTCTAACTCGCGCTGTTGTTGCTCTAGTTTTGGCAGATTTTCCAGCCTTTGTTTGTAAGATGTTTGCAACTCCGATAAAACTGCTAGTTGATTAGTTAATCCTAAAGAGGTAGATTCTAGATTTACTAATTCTCCAGCGAGCTGTTGTTTTAATTCTCCTTCTTGCAATCTACTATCCAGTTGCCCTGCATTAGTTCCCACCGTTCGACGAATTCTATTTTGCAGCAAGTTTCTCAAAGCATTATATTTGCTCTCCAAAGCTAGTATCTCTGGATGAGTATTAGTAAGAACTGTACGTCTTGATGCTAGCTGAGCTTCAACCTGCTGAACTTCTTTTAAAATATCTTGTACCCCAGCAGCTTGATTCAAAGAAGTCATCTGCAACGCTTGCTGAGAGTTAACATCTAACTGCTTGCGAATTTGTTGACTCCGAGCGCTAATATCGGCTAACCTAATCCTTATCTCCCCAACTTGGTTCTGTAAATTACCCAGTACTTGTAACGATTGACTTGCTTCTTCCTGCAAAGCATATACTTTGTTCTTTTCCCTGAACCTAGCTAGTTGTGCTTCTGCTTTACTTACAACTGCTTCGGCTTTGGGAAGCTGCGTTTCTATAAATTCCCTAGCTGATGTTGCAGCTTTCCTACGAGAAGATACGTTATGTTCCAAGTAAGCTGCCATTAAAGTATTAACCACTTTTGCAGCTTTCTGAGGTTCTGAATCTTTATAGCTGACTGTTAAAACGTCCGTTTTCTTTATGTCGCTTACCGTTAATTTTTCGAGAAAGTCTTCATAGTCTAGAAGAGTTCCATCTTCATCTTGAAGATTGAGTTGTCTTATAGTCTTTTGTACCACTGGAACAGAACGTATTATTTCAGCTTCCGTTTGCAATGGATTCGATGTATTATCCTGGGCAACTGATTCTAATTTACCAATATTGGTGCCAAACTCTGTTAAAGAAGAAGTGGCATTTGTTCTTTGAAACTGTAATTTGCCTTCCGCAACAAAAATAGGCTTTTTCAAAGAAGAAGATAATAGCGATAGTAAGAATACTGGAAAAAATGCCGCTAAACCTGGTACCCAGCGACGTTTAAGAACTTGCCAATATTTATCAAGCGATAAGCTAGATTCTTGAGATTCCATAAATAATATTCTATTTTTACTTTATTTTTAAGTTTTGACCGACCAATAGATAATTTAGAAAGCAAATAGATTGATTGTCTCGATGACAGCAGATTCCAATCGCCTGTAAATGCAAATAATTTAATTTATACCAGAATTTATACCAGACTAGATATAGTAACCCAGACAAGCGTTATTCTTTGTCTATAAAAATATAATATATGATATATGGATTCTTAGTTGAATTTACTCATATACTACTCACACTAGAGATAAGCTACTCCGAGAATTCACCTTACGATAAACCTTCTTAAATTCTTCAATAACTCTTTCTAAATCCTCTTCTGCAAGATTAGAACCTGAAGGTAAACATAATCCCCGCTTAAATAGATCTTCTGCTACCTCGCCACCAATACTTTCGCATTCGGCAAATACCGGCTGCATATGCAGTGGCTTCCATACCGGACGAGATTCTATTTTCCTTTCTGCTAACCCAAGACGTATTTCCTCTCTATCCGTGCCAAAGGCTTGGGGATTAACTGTTAAACAAGTTAACCAACGAGTAGCGCGTCCAAATTCGGCTTCCGGCATGAATTCAATTCCGGGAATATCGCCTAAAGCTTTCTCGTAAATTTCAAAGTTACGTCTTCTGGCTTCTACTCGCTCTTTCAAAACCTGTAACTGTCCTCTACCAATGCCAGCTAAAACGTTACTCAGGCGGTAATTATAGCCAATCTGCGAATGCTGATAGTGAGGAGCGGGATCTCTGGCTTGAGTTGCCAGAAAACGAGCTTTTTTAACTAACATTTCATCATCCGAAACTAACATCCCACCACCAGAAGTAGTGATAATTTTGTTACCGTTGAATGAGTAAATTCCGATAGTGCCAAAGGTGCCAGGACAGCGCCCTTTATAACTAGCTCCTAACGCTTCAGCAGCATCTTCGATTAATGGAACATCATACTTTTGACAAACTTCCACAATCGGATCGATATCGGCACATTGTCCATAAAGATGCACTAACAATACTGCTTTGGGCAATTTACCGATTTTGGCACGCTTTTCCATCGCTTCGCGTAACAGTTCCGGATTCATATTCCAAGAAGTGCGATCGCTATCGATGAAAACTGGCTTTGCACCTTGATAGATAATCGGATTGGCGCTAGCGATAAATGTTAAAGTCGAGCAAAAGATTTCGTCTCCACGCCCAACATCAAGCAATCGCAAAGCCAAATGAATTGCAGCAGTACCAGAACTTACCGCAGCTGCATAACCCGCACCAGTAGAAAGGCAAAATTCTTCTTCAAAAGCATCTACATGAGGGCCCCCACAGGGGCTATCCAATTAGTCTCAAAAGCTTCTGTGACGAACTTTAATTCTTGTTCACCCATGTGGGGTGTGGAAAGTAGAATTTGTTTTGTCATTTTAATGGTGCTTGAGGTGAGCGATATGCGGGGAAAAACTTAGAGTTAAGCAAGTCTTCTACAGGAACATCTAAAGATTTTGCTTTCATTTCCACAAGATAACGATATTTTTGTTCATCGACTATCAGTCTTAGGGTATAAAAGCTATGTCTTAACTTGGAAAATCCGGCTTTAAAATTATAAACTGGGTCTTTTGAAGCACCAACTCCTCCACCCAAATGCAGGAATTGATTTCCACGCTGATGCGCCCAATATCGAGCGCAATCAGTTTCCAAACTACTTGGAGATAAATCTACAAATTTGTCTTTAGTTCCACCCAATGTGCTTTGCACTATACCGCAGACTTCCGTGTATAATCCTGCACAAGCTACTTCGTTTTCATATTCAACAATACAAAGATGCAGTTTATCGCCTAAAGCTGTTCGCATCTCTTCGTAGTATGTTAGATCGAAGGAATAGTATCTATCTGCTGCTTCTACCCTTCCCATTGTTTCTTGATAGATCGCAGTAAACTCATCTAAATTTTCGTCAATAGGAACGAATTTTGCTTCCATTCCCAAACGTTTGCACTTGTTAATTGTGCTTTTATGTCCTTTTCTTGTATGAGACCATAATTGAGCTTCGGGAATTCTTAAATCGACGGAAACTGTTTCTCCATTTTCCGTAAATAATCCTGGCTCAAAAATTTCGTTAAAGTTTTCATTGAGTATGGGATGCATTCTAAAAAACGCCGAGCATACACCTTTGTTAGCTAATACCTGTTTAAATTCAGCCATTGCAGCATCGGGGAAACCGGGTGTATTTGCTGCTGCTTCGTTTAATAAAATCCCCGGATAACCGTAGGGAGATTTAACATCAAATACTTCTTCTAAAATCGATCCCGAATCTACGACGTTTTCGCACTTTGATATCAGATAAGGAGCAAAAAATATCTTATCTCCATCGGTAATTAAAATCGCTTCCGGTATTTGTTTATTCCGACTGGCTTCTAAAGATATATAATCTGGCAATTGATAAACATCATGTTTGACTTTATCTAAAGTTTCCATCCATAAAGGATTGGATAAATCTATGATTTGAGTATTCATGATTTTTTCTCAAGGTGATTTTTTCATTAAAAAGGGAACGGGGAGTAGGGAGTAGGGAGTAGGGAGTAGAAAGTAGAGAGTAGGGAATAGGGAGTAGGGAGTAGAAAGTAGGGAGTAGAAAGTAGAGAGTAGGAAATAGAAAACGGGGTTGGGGGAATCACCCGTACGTTATTTTTAATTTTTAATTTTTAATTGAGATTATTCCGACCATAAGGTAGGAAATATTGCCGGATCGGTATAATCTGGAAGTCCATTTGGTGATTTTCGGCACAGAGTATCAAGATAGTGATGAATCTGTTTTCCTTGGGCATTGCAATAAGGCTGATAGCGATTTTCAAAATTCTGCATATGCACTGCCATTGCTAAGCGATAAGAATCGCTACGGTTGGGATAACTTCCATGAATCGCCCAGGTATTATGAAAACTCATCTGCCCCTTTTCCATAACCATAGGTACTTCGATGATTTCTCGCCCTTGTTTAGTAAATTCCTTTGCCGTCTCTCGAAGATTTGGTTGGTTAAAGCACCGTAAGTGGTCGTTCCCAGACCATTTATTGCTACCATCGATAACTACTAACGGCGCTCTATCTACATCGGAATCATGGAAAGGTATCCAGGCCGCCAGCAACTTTTCCGAAGTACAGTTAGAGCAGTAAGCGCGATCGGTATGCCAACCAACTACACCTTTTTTATCCGAGCTACTGGGTGCTTTATAAACGAGTTGGTCTTCAAAAAGCCGAATGCTTTTACTTCTTGTCAGCTTGGCTGCGATCGCTCCGATAATTGGTTGGAGTGCGAACTTTCTTAATACATTATTTTGTAATGTGGTAAATTCGTTGTTGCGAATTTCATCGCCATCGCCCGGTTTCCAGTTGCCATAACCTGTATCGGTAGGCAGAGTTGCATCTCTTTCTCCTTGATAGAATCTGAAACTAGCTTCAATCGCTTCATCAATCAGTTCTTCGGGGATAACTTTTTTCGAGATATACCAGCCGTGTTCCTCATAGAATGCGACATCTTTCTCAGTGGGTAAGAGTTCTAACTGTTCCCGCGTTATATGCACTGTTGAAATCTGGCTCATCTAAGAAAGCTCCATAACTTTTTGTTTGTCTTGAATTTTCCCTAAGAATTCTGAAGATGAAACCTGTCCTTCTTCATCGATGCCCTCTTTTCGCAAGACTTTAACAAATGTCATCACAAGAATTTTCAGGTCAAGCCATAAACTCCAATTATCGATATACCAAACGTCCAGTTGAAATTTTTCTTCCCAGGTAATCGCATTGCGACCTTTTACTTGCGCTAATCCCGTGATACCCGGTTTGACTTCATGACGACGCGCTTGTTGAGAACTGTAGCGTTCCAAATATCTTACTAATAAAGGACGCGGACCCACCAAACTCATATCTCCTTTAAGAATGTTCCACAACTGTGGAATTTCATCCAAACTGCTTTCTCGTAGAAATTCACCAAAAGCAGTCAAACGCTGTTCGTCATCTAATAAATTACCCTTTGCATCGCGCTCATCCGTCATGGTACGAAACTTGTAGAATCGAAAAATCTTTCCATCCTTACCAGGACGAGGCTGACTGAAAATCAACGGACTACCCATACGAAAATAAATTGCGATCGCCACTATTAATATCAGAGGAGAAAACATTAATAGAGCGATCGCTGCGAAAACTCTATCTAATAAGGATTTGATGAGGCGACTATTTTTACTACGCTCACCCTGTAACTCTTGAGCAATCATTCAATATATCCCTTTACTTCAGATGTAATTCAAAACTTTTTGCCGCAATTAACTAATAAACCTTTCTAATAACTACATCGGAATCAAACTGAATAAACTCCAATAAGTTACTATGCATTACAAATAGGCACGCACATAAAACAGGAAAAGCATTACTTCGTTGGCTTTCCTTATTCTGGAAGGTGTTTGTTTACCTTTGTGTTACTGTTAGATATGGATAATTACGTAATTAAAATTGAAAATTAAATCTTCAATCCATGATAAATATAACTAAACGGGGTTGATTTTTGTTGCCAATTTGGCAGTAATTTGTTGATAACTGGTTTATTATTCCTCGCCAAACATCCAAAAAGTTTTTTTAAGATACATCCCAGGTATAACTGTATTTCGGTATTAAACGATAAGCCAGTAATAGTGAATCAATTCTTTTACTGCTTTCAATACTTAAAAATAATGGTATTCGCTGTTTGATAAATTACTTACAAATATGACTTTTTTCGTAGCTTCGAGATGAGTCAACTTGCAATCCTTTATAATATTTTGTAAGTCTATGAAAAACCAATTCTTCGCTATATTCAGCTTCTACACGTTCGCGACTTGCTTTGCCGTAATCTTGTCGTAATTTGGGATTAGAAACTAGCATTCGTAAAGCTTCGGCGAGCTTCATACTATTTTGAGATGGTACGATAAAACCATTTTTTTCATTAACTACCGCTTCTCGACAACCGCGAACATCAGTAGCAACAATCGGTAAGCTCATTGCCATTGCTTCAACAATAGAGCGGGGTAATCCTTCATGCGAGAAAGTTGGGAGGGTAAAGATATCTAAAAGACCTAAAAGTTCTGGGATATCTTGACGTTCTCCTGTAAGGGTGACGTGTTTCTCAAGCCCGAGAGTTTTAATTCTTTGATTGAGTTCAATTTGAAAAGGTTCGGGGTCGGTGCTAAGTTGAGAACCAATGACTACAACGTGTAAGTTAGGAAATTCACAAATTAACTCACCTGCAGCTTCAATTAGATACCCACTGCCTTTTTTACGGGTTATACGTCCAATTGTGCCAATAACAAAACTGTCATTAGGTATACCTAATGAATGACGTAATTGTGATTGTGATTCTGAATTCAATTGCGAACGTTTGAAACGTTCGATATCTACACCATTACCCAAGTAGGCTATTTTTTCAGGCTGACAAAGACCTATTTTCTTAGCAGTGGTAATATCTTCGTGATTTTGAGTCAGGATTAAATCTGTAATAGTAGCAGCATATTTTTCGATATTAGAGTATAAAAAATATTGCCTTGGAGATGATAAATCGTGAAATGGAAAACCATGAGCAGTGTACACAATTGCTTTTACTCCTGCTAATTTAGCTGCAATCCGTCCTAATACAGCAGCGATAGGAGTATGAACGTGAACTAGGTCGTAGTTATTTTCTCTGATAATTTTTATTAAACCAGAAATGCTTTTAAAATTGGGTACTGGAGAAACTTTCCGGTCAATTTGAACTCCATGTACTGTATATCCCCTATCTTGCAATCGTTGAGCATCTTCATCCCAAGAACAAGCTATGCCAACTTCAAACCCTTGGGATAACAAGTAATTAATTTGAGGTAGCAAAAGGATGGAAGCAGTGCCTCCAATTGCACAAATATGTAAGATTTTCATTTTATTTTCCGATTAATCGGAACACTATATTCCGCGTGATTGCTACGTAAGTCCTAATAGTTTTTAAGATGGTGCATTTAGTTTGATAAGCCTGACAAATCTGACTGTAATATCATCTTCTCCTCCATTAAATATCCGAAAATCCATATTACCGTTTTGACGATTCAGAAAAGCTGCATCGTCGATAGAGAAAGTCACAGTTTTCCACTGGTAATCGTTTTTATTTTCTACAGTGGAAGATTGTTTGTAAATATTTTCGTCAGAAGCATCGTATTCTAACCACCACTGACTACTTGTATTATCTAAATAAGTAACTTTAATTTGGATTTGATTGCTACCGCCGTAAATAAATCTATCGTCAACTCCAAAATAGATATAATTACTACCATTTAAACTATCTGTACTCCGCGCTTCGTAGCTTTCCTCATTATGTTTTACTGGAGTTCTAACATAATAATTTCTCTTTGTTTTACCATCCGGATTTACTTCTCTTTGAACTAACCAGCGTTCAAAATTTCCGATCCAAAATTCAGAGTTATTGCTAGTGTCCAACTGAGACCATTTTATATAATCATCTTTAGCTTCACGCAAGGCACACCATGCATCTGGAGAATCATAGTAGTGTTTGCCTAAAGTTTTCATTATATAATTATGTAACTTAGGCGCTTTATTCCAAATATTTTTGTTCATAAATACGACATTCGCACGTACTTGCAGATTCTTGAGTGCGGTCATTTTTAACTGCAAATAATTGTCTACGGGGATATTGGCATTATTGATTTCTTCAGCTTCACTACCAATAAAACGTTTTGCATCGGCTATCAAAGGAGAACTTTCGTTAACCACCATGTAATTATTACCATCAATATTAACTACTGAAATGCCATAGTTTGGCATATCAGTTGCTACAAAGTTATATTTTTCAAGTAAACCAAAACGAGTACTCAAACCTCTCTCAAATGCATAGCCAGTAAGTTTTCTGTCCAAAAACTTTCGCCACTCCAAATCTCCATCCGCTAAGGAAATAACATCTTGATCTGTATACATCAGCTTATGAGCATTTTCTTCACCAAAAGCATCTATATATGTATCAATTAATTCTTTGAACCATTCAAAATAATCCTTGGGAGTCATCCCCTGACTTTTCATATAGTCAATAAAGACTAAGTCAAATTCGCCCCATTTCCATGCACCTGGTATATAGGCAAATTTCAGACGCGGATTGGAAGCAAATTCTTTTTCTTTAAAGCTTTGCAATAGTTTTTCCAGTTCTTGTTTGAATCCTGGATGCCACATGGGATAAAAATAACCTTCACTATAATTACCAAAATTGTCCTTATAGGAGGATAGTTTTAAGCGTTCCAGATCAGGATATTTTTCAGATAACCATAGGGGACAATGTTCAACATCAGAATTTTCCAAGCGCAAGTATATATTGTTATCACCTTTTAGAGCATTTTCCAAAATACTCCAGTCATAAACATCTTCTCGAGGATTTACATCGCGCCACCGAAAAGTTACTAGCTTCAAAGTTTGGTTTGAAGCATCTTGCGGATTTGGACCATAAAATCCAATAACATCTGGAAGTGGCTGAACCCATGAAGGCAGCCACCAATCATCTTCGCTCTGTTGTTGTACGGCAGGATCTTCAGAAGCTGAGCTTTGGTTTGGAAACATAAGCATAAATGTAGTCGTTAAAGCTACTAAAAATAAGGATAATAGCTGTACTGAATTAGTTCGCCAAAGCCTTCTCATACAAATCCTCATATTGGGCTACAACTGTATCTAAAGAAAAATGTTCAACAATTCTGTTACGTGCAATAGCACCTAGTTTTACCCTACCTTCTACACCTAAAAGAATTAATTCTTTCCAGGCATTAGCTAGCTCTTGAGAACTTCGTGGTTGCACCACTTTCCCTGTCTCACCTACAATCCATGCAGAATCACCAACATCTGTAACGGCGCACGGGACACCGCAGCACATTGCTTCTCCGAGTATTAAAGGAAAAGCTTCACCATAAGCAGAAGAAGAAGAAAGGATATCTAAAGAGGGAATAATACTAGACATATCGTTCCTTTCCCCCATGAGATGGATTCGCTCCTCCATCCCTAAATCTTGAATTAATTTGTATAGTTCATAATTATCTTGATTAATATCAGTACCCACCATGAGGAAATACACATCTGGAAGTTCCTGTATCAATAAAGCAGCAGATTTCACAAAATTAGCATGGTCTTTCATAGGATGATAGCGAGCTATAGATCCTATCACAATACTATCTGCTGACAATCCTAAATCTCTTCTAAGCTTGAGTTTTAATTCATCTGAAGGTTTGAACAAGGATGTATTAAAACCATTTGGGATCGTACAGCTATTCTCATATGTATATCCTAATGAATGATGCTGTCTTTGACTGTTTTGTGAAACAAAAGCGACTTTACTGGCATATTTAGATAAAATAGAACCTAGTTTGATAATCAACTGGGTAGTTTTCTTCTCTGATGACAATGAACTAATTGAATGATGAATTCCCCAGATAGTATAAGTGCGATTCAGAGTTAAAAAATTTCCAATCTGCGCTGCTAGATTTCCGTGATACATCCAACCTTGAATTATATCCGGCTTAACCTGAGAAACTATATTCCTTAGTTTCCATATTGCACTTATATCTAGCATACCTTGTTGCATATCAAGTGTATATATAGAAATGTTCAGTTCTGCGATGCGATCGCCTAAGCTGCCACGATCCATAAGAGAAACTACTACAGGAGTGATTTTACTTCTATTCGTTTTATTAAGTAAGTGATATAGCATCCACTCTGCACCACCTGTTGATAGTCCTGTAATAATGTGAAGTATTACTAAATTACCTTTTTTCTGATAATTAATTTTCGGCAATCTTTCATTTCTTATCATGATATTTAACCTTTACAAAAGATATCTTTGTTCCAATACAAAGTAATATTAAAGTTGAACTAAAAAACCAAAAATGCGTATGCAAGATAATTTTAGGATCGGCATACGGTATAAAATCAGCCCAAACTAATCCAGCAGCAACATAAATAAAGGGCATCCAGTATATAATGATAATTTGCCTATTCAAAACATTATCTATACATCTACCGAGCCATCCATAGATAAAACTAAATATAATTACTCCAGCCCAAGAATAACTATAAAGACAAGAAGATATAAATCCTGATGGTATTTCGTATTCATTAGATTTTACTAAATAGTATGTGTTGTAAAATGATATTGTTTGCGGGACTTGATAATGCAATAAATCTTCTAACAACCTATCGGGGAAAAAAGAAGCAAAACCATATACCCAATCATTAAAAAAACGAATTTCGTAAGGAGTGTTTACAGCAGCATATATAGATGAAAGTGGGAAAGAAATTTCACCACTTAATTCATTCAAGTTGAATTCCTCTTTATCTTTTGTATCTAAAAAATAGTGAAACTTGTCAAAAACTGCATCTATACCATCAGGTAAAGCTGTTAAACTACCAAATATTTCTTTACCGTAGAATACGAATATGCTACTAAAGGCTATGAAAATCAGCATAAAGCTGATAGATACTTTTCCTTTACGAATAATATAGGCTAAGTAGAATGTAACTATAGTCCTTACTAATACTGCTCGGGTAGCTATAATCAGAAACGAAACTATAAAATTTATTATAGATATAATAAAAACAATCCCTAGAACATATTTATATTTTTTTATATTTTTAACAAATAAAAGTGAAGCTAATAAATAAGCAGCAAATAATGAAAAGAATACAAAGCGCTTAAGGAAGGACATTGATCCTGCATCTATAACGGTTGAACGTATTAATGCAGCATTAGAAATAGCTGACACTACACCTCCAAATTCCGAACTATATAAATATATTGAAATTGAAGAAAGTAATAGTAATAGTATAGAAAATATAATAATTCTCCGGTTCCGATCGTTAGTTTCAATAAGTATAGTTTTTGCAAATCTTTGAGAGGACTTAGAATAAAAACCTATCGTTACTAAAAAATATGTCACAAAAATTGCTAAAGGAACTTGAGCATTATTCAAATCAATAGTAGTTCCTAACAGCATAGATGAAATTAAATTGTTATTTGATGTTGCCGATAATATAAATCCTGGTAAAGGGTAAGAAATACAGAATACAAAATTAAAGAATGTAAGATAGTCAAAATTTCTTTGCTTATATCTAAAACATTCAAATAGCGTGATAAAAATAATTAATGATATATACAGTATCGACAACATAAACATATTAATTATTCTCAAATACCTATTATTTTACAGTAATCCGATACAGAATTTTTAACTGAAAAATATCCTGCTCTATGCTGCAAAATATCTTTTTTTAAGGGGCTATTTAATACTTGAAGTATTGCCTGTGAAAGCGCTTGTGGATTTTTTATAGGTACTAGAGGTCCATATTTTCCAGATGCTAAAATTTCTTTAGGACCGCTCTGACAATCAGTAGAAACTACAGGGCAACCACAACCCATCGCTTCTATTAAAACATTTCCTAGACCTTCCCATTGGGAGGAAAGAACAAATACACTGGCATTTTTCATGTATTGATAGGGATTGTCAACAAAACCCGGCATACTAACATCTTGGGTAATTTCTAGTTCGTTAATTAATTTTATTAAATCACTTTTCAATTCCCCTTCACCTAAAATTACTAAGCGAATTGTCATCTTCTTTCTCAAAATTGCAAAGGCTTCGATTAGAGTTGCGAAATCTTTTTGCTCGGTTAGCCTACCAACAGCTAGAATAATAGGACAGGCTTTTTGCTGGAACCAAGGATGCTTAATAGGTAAATTAGCTAAAGATATTAAATCATTGTCAAGAACTGGATTGTATATACTTTTAACTCTTCCTTCCGGCAAATTCAATTGATGTTCTAAATCTCTAGAAACTGCTTGAGAAACTCCGATAATCTCATCTGCATAAGGATACAATCGCCTCATAAAAAATGGTAGAAATTTTCCTCTAAACAGTTTGGTTCTACCAGCAGATAAAGTATCATGCTCTACAAGTAGTAATTTGGTTTCAGTTTGAGATAAATATCTTGCGATTACAGCCATAACGTTAGCGTGATTCATGTGAGACACTAAAGCAAACGGTTTAACTTCTTGCAAATAGTTTTTTAAAGGAATAATCGATTTGAGAACCCTATCTGCTGAAAAGTCAATAATACGTACTTGCTTATGTAACTGCTTTAAATATGGTCCTTCCGCACTTCCTACAACTAAATCTAAAGGTATGCTGCTATCTTTTTCATAAAATCCTTTGAGTAAATTAATCACTACTCGCTCTGCACCGCCACCATGTAAAGTAGGAAGGAAAAAAGCAATAGGTTTTAACATTTTTATATAATTATAATAGCGATTAAAGTAACTATTTTGCCTAGAAAATTACTGTCTATGAATTAGATTGATAAAGAGAATTTTTATTAATATACCTGTTTAAAAATATAAATAGAAAAAGAAATGAGAATATATATACACAACTTGTTGATAAAGCAATACCTCTTATGCCGAGAAAATTTATGAACAAATAGTTCAAAAATATGTTAATGAACAAATTGCATCCAGAAGCCCACATCAAAACATTGTTCTTTTGGATGGAACTAATAATTCTAATTAACAAAAGATTACCAATGTAAAAAGGTATTTGTAAAGAGTATAAAGATTGTATCTGTGCAACTAAATATGTATCTTCTCTTGTGAAAGAACCTCTTTGAAAAGCTAAGCTAACTATAGGCTCAGAGAATAAGAATAAAATTAAAGCTAGGGGCACTGTACTAATAGCAATCAACTGCAAGTAGCGTCGGATAGTTTTTTGAAGTCCTACCCAGTCTCCAATAGCAAACATTTTTGAACAATATGGCATGATTGCTGCTGTTAACGCAGTAGTTATTAGACTCATGGGAGCAGCAATAATTCTATTTCCATAATTTAATGATGCTACACTTCCCGGAGAAAGCATAGCTGCCATTGCCTGATCTACAGGAATAGCACTACATAGTAGAAAAGCTCCTGCAACCATTGGTGCATATTGATAATTGACTTGGCGTAAATCCTTACTAAATCCATACCATTTGGGCAACAGTAAAATACCTTGTTTGCGAAGCAAAGCTCTTAATACAATTATTTGTATAGATGTACCAATGAACAAAGCTATAGGTAGTATATATATCCCCAACGATTTCAATAACATCAGTAGGACAATAGTTATTATTGGTACAGAAATTGGAGCTAAAGCAGCAACCGCAAATTTTTCACGTGCATTTAAGACAGCTTCCCAAACATATAGTATTCCAGAAATGACAACAAAAGGAGATACAGAGCAAAGTAGTTTAAAAGTTAAATCTAGCTTCTCCTTACTAAAACCTGAAGCAATCCAAGGTAAATATATGAGTGAACTTACAACCATTAAGATAGTTGTAATTAATATTATAAAAAGACTGTAGGTCATAAAACCAGAAAATAGTTTTTGAGACGCTTCTACTCCTTCCCTCTCCTTGACGCTAATATAGATGGGAATAAAAGCAGATGCTAAAGAACCCCCGATTACATTCATCAACAAACTAGGAACAACTAAAGCAATCAAAAAAGCATCTAACTGGTCACTCGTTCCAAATCTCCAAGCAATAACTAATTCCTTAATAAAAGAAACTGATTTTACCATAGCTGCAAATGTTGCCACAGTAAATGCTGCACCAAAAATTTGTCTATTCACAGAACCAGTTGTCAGCTTTCTCCAAAAAGATAAAGCTCTTCCTAAAACTATACTTCGTTTAGATTCTCCTAACTTCTCATCTTCCATCTATTTTTCCCTAAATAAGAAATCAGTCTTACATATTGTTTCCACCAAATTATAAATAATCAAGTGATGTCTTTTTTCTACGTACTGCTTGTATAAGGTTTTCTCAATTTCTTGGATTCCACATTTGTTGAGGTTTTAACCTGTAAATTAGAAGAATGTCTTACTTCTGTATCCAAATATTTCGGCTTATAACCGGGCACTAATTGCTCCAACAAAAACTTAATTGAATTAGTATCATTTTTATCCGCAGCCTGACAAAGTGCTTCTACGGTCACATTCAAACTTGCAGGTATAATCCGGCTCGAATTCTTCACCATAAACAGCTTTTCATGTTCTGTTGGGTCGTATTCTTCTCCTTCTATAAACAACTCTTCAAACAATTTCTCTCCCGGCCGCAAGCCTGTAAAAACTATATCTATATCCTGATTTACTCTGTAACCAGAAAGTCTAATCAATTCCGAGGCTAAATCAACAATTTTTACAGGTTCGCCCATATTAAGCATCAGTACTTCTCCGCCTCTACCCAAAACTGCTGCCTGTAAAACTAGCTGTACCGCTTCGGGTATAGTCATAAAGTAACGACAGATATCTGGATGAGTTACTGTTATCGGGCCACCTGCGGCAATTTGTCTTTTAAAGGTGGGGACAACGCTACCGCGACTGCCTAAAACGTTTCCAAAACGTACAACAAGGTAAGATTTACCGCTTTGTTTTGCCGTTTGCAGTACTACCATTTCCGCAACTCTCTTACTCGCACCCATGATGTTGGTAGGATTTACCGCTTTATCGGTGGAAATCATCACGAAGTGTTTGACGTTGCATCGCAATGCTTCTTCAACTAAGTTTTTGGTGCCAATTACATTATTAGTAATTGCTTCTGGGGAATTCATTTCCATCAAGGGCACGTGCTTATGTGCTGCTGCATGGAAAACTACGTCAGGTTGGAATTTATCGAAAGCGTGTCTGAGTCTATCCTTAAATCGGATATCGGCGATAAATCCATGAATTCGAGTTGCATTTCCCGTACTTCTGTTCTCGTCTTTTAAAATTTGTACGAGTAGATTTAATTCTTGCTGAATATTGAAGACGGAATTTTCACCGTGTCCCACCAACATGATTTCTTTAGGATGGCAAGAGCAAATTTGACGGCAAAGTTCGCTACCAATCGAACCACCCGCACCCGTAATTAAAACTCTTTTTCCATTGATAAATTCGGCAACTTTTTCAATCTCTGTCTGTACGGGTTCTCGTCTGAGTAAGTCTTCGATTCTTACATCTCGGATACTGTTTAAGCTGACTTTTCCATTGAGGATTTCATTTATCCCAGGTAAGGTACAGGCTTGTATTCCATTCGATTTACAGATATCGACGATTTCCCGAATCACTTCCCCTGCTACCGAGGGCATTGCGATAATTACCTTATCTACATTTAAAGGTTCTAAAAGATCGGGAATCGAATGGCGATCGCCAAAAACCTGAATTCCGCGAATGCGTGCGTTTAGTTTGGTTCTATCATCGTCAATAAATCCAACAGCACGAAAACCTAAATGATAGTTTTTCTGCATTTCTTCAACAAGACTTACTCCAGCACTTCCCGCACCAACAATAAGTACTCGTTCTCCCTGATGATGAAACCCAGGGCTAAAAGCCATACGGGAATGTTTACTTCTTTCAACAACCCGAACGCTAAAACGTAATCCACCAATGAAAATACATGAGAGCAATCCATCAATAAATGGTAGTGACTGTGGTAACGTATCTACAGCCCAAGGTAAGGTGAAATCTACAACATCGAATAACAAAGTTTGGATTACCACCGCAGCCACTACTAACATAGCGACATAGGTCAATTCTTCTACACCCGCATATCGCCAATAACGGCGGTAAAAACCTAAACTATAGAACACCCCAATCTTAACGGCTAAAAAAAGTAATGTTGCCGTTACTAAATCAGATGCATATGCTTGAAGAGCTAAATTGCCATCTAAACGCAGTATCAACGCTAAAAGCGGTGTAATAGTGAAAACAATAATATCGAATATCAGTAAATGACGGTTTCTCAGCTTTAATAGATTCCTTAATAAAACCTTTATCGATTTATCAAGCAGCCAATGTGAAACCATGAATAAACCATTCATAGTTCTAAATACCTCCTGGGAAATCAGCAACAAGCACACCCTTGAGTTCAATCATCAGAGCGTTGATGAGTAATACAATTAATTTTAATTATTCGCACGCAACATTGAAAGTCTCTATCAGTAAACCAGAGATAGATCGAATAAAAATTAGGCAAATAAAACAACTTTTTAATTGACTCAATTATCGCACTGACACTGACCCAAGAAGAACATTTGTTTTGTAAAAATGGGCTTAGTCAATTATTAAAATCCGATCTATTTAATCTCGCAGATGCATTCCCTCTCCTTCAATAATAAACATTATCAGCTATTAATTATCCGCTCCAATCTACTAATATAAAAGCGCCCTTGCAGCCAGTAATTATTTTAAATAAAATGTTCTGAGTAATTTTTATCTGATTTCTTTTTATAGTATCAAAGTTAGGAATTGCCGAACTTATTCTACTATGGCATCTTCGTTTAAAACCAATATCTCATCATCATCAAACAAAAATATGCCCGCATTACAAGCTTGCTCGTTATAACTTACAGAGATAACAAGTTTTACATTTATTACTTCCTTTGCATCTAATTTCTACGCTTTTATAAAAATCAGCAATTTTACCACCGCATATTATTTAGCGGTAACTAACAAAATAGGTAAAACCTTACGCTCTTCACAAGCACCATAAAAAGATACGGCAAGTAACAATAACAAAAAAATGAAAACTTACTGTAACTGATTTATCTGCTTTTTAATCTCAATATAATATGTAACAGTTTTCGCGAACTGAGTCATGCCAATTTGGCATTAATTTAATGCCTTCGTAAATAATTAGGCTTTTTTATCGAGTATGAGATGAGGGGATGGGGAGATAAGGGGACAACTTTCATCCCTGGGGTTTAGTCTAACGACTTACTTCCCGAACAGCATTTTTTTTAATTAAATTATTTAAGGGACTGCCAAAAAATCATCGATCAAAAACAACCGTAGTGCGTGAACGTTAACGCACTACGGCGAGCGTGTGTCCGCCTTTGACATTCATCTTGCTCGCACTACCGTAATTGGATATTTTTTAATTCGGAAATGCTTAAAAAGGAAGCACTGCTACTAAAAGTCCCCAATTCCCAGCTTTTCCCTACTCCAACTACACTTTTGCTTGCAAAGACTTGAGCCATTCGGTATTCACACCAGACTCACGAGTTAACGAAATTCTTCCGGTACGCGCGATTTCTCGCAAACCAAATTTTTGCAACACCTGCACAATCGCCACGATTTTTCCTGGATCTCCAACAACTTCCACAGTTAAGGAATCTTCTGCGACATCTACCACTCGCGCTCGGAAAATCTGAGCTAATTCAACAACCTCCGAACGATTACTGCTAGTAGCATTCACTTTAATCAACATTAATTCTCGTTCCACACAGGGAATTTCTGTGATGTCTTGAACCTTGAGAACGTTAATTAACTTATATAATTGCTTCGTAAGTTGTTCAATAATACGGTCATCACCAGGTACAACCATCGTAATTCTGGAAATTCCCTGTTGTTCGGCTGGGGCCCTACCGCAAGACTTTCTATATTAAAGCCACGACGTGCAAATAAACTGGAAATTCGCGAGAGAACTCCCGCTTCATCTTCTACTAGTACCGAAAGCGTATGTTTCATCAGTGAGCAGTGACCAGTCACCAGTGACCAGTTGGCAGTAAATAATTGTTCTGTTAGGTTATAGGTTTGGGGGGACGTGTGTCAAAGGGCTACGGATTTTAGATTTTGAGGACACTACGTTGCGGAGGTTTCCTCCGTTATAGTAAGTGTCCGGGATTTTGGATTTGAGTCAGGAGTTATAAGTTAGTAATTTTCTCCCCATCTCCTTATCCCCTTGTCTCACTATCCCGCTATCTCCTCAACTCCCTCTCTTATAACTAGAAACTACTTGCTCCAATAATTTCTCTTCACTTTGGGCAGGTGCTAGACATTTTAATCCTTGGCAAACTAAGCCGATGCTATTTTGAGGTAAATTGGATTGTTCGACAAACATTGCAACAGGTAAAAATCCAGATATAAGCGAGTTTATCCGCTCTTTTTTGGTACGAATTAAAGTACAGTTTCTATACCAATCTAAAGCGATAAATAAACTGGGACAAGCTTGAGTAGCGTTATTCATGACGTTGCGAAATGCTTTTAATCCCTGCTCTGCTAAATTCAAGTATTGAAGATTATCTGTAATCAAAGTTAGTCGTACCAAATTGGATAAAGCTATTCCGTTGGCAGAAGGTGTAGCACTATCAATATAATTGCGTTCTCTGACAATCAATTCTTGGCTGGCATCGCTTGCTGTATTAAAATAACCACGAAATTCGATACTCCATAAATATTCGTTGAATTCTTCTTGAAGGGACACTGCTTTTTCTAACCATAAAGAAGATTCGTTATCAGTTTTCAAGGAAGCTTGATGTAAATCGAGCAAAGCTTTGATAAATAAAGCATAATCCTCCGATTGTGCCAATACACTCGGTTTACCTTCGTAGTTCAATCTGTGAAATCTTCCATTAACAAATTGATTTTCTAAGATAAACTTAGTTGCTTGAATTGCTAGTTCGAGATATTCTGGCTGTGAAAATACTGCATAAGCTTTTGCCAAACCCGAAATCATTAAACTATTCCAAGCTACAATCATTTTGGTATCTGTAACTGGTGGAATACGACCTTGCCAATTATGAGATTTTGCTTCGGTGTTGTCGCGAGCGGGAGCAAAGGTTTTAATTTCGCTATTATTTTTACCGTAACGAGCAACAAATAATTTCTCTAAGATAGCTTCAACCGAATCGCTTAATTTCTCGGAGTTAAGCTTTTGCAAAACATTTTGATTTTCAAAGTTACCGTTGGGGGTAACTGTAAAAGTTTGTTGCAGTTGGGTGAGTTCTTCTGAAGTTAACAGTTCTTCTAATTCACTGTAACTCCAAACGTAAAATGCACCTTCTTCGGGTTCAACATCCTCTTGGGTAATAAAACTATCGGCATCTTGAGCGGCATAGAAATAACCATTGGGTGCTGTCATTTCTCTTTGCAGCCACTGTACGGTTTTGGCGATCGCACTTTTAAATTGTGGTTCTTCGATCCCCGCACTCCACAGGTTAGCCAAATACTCTACTATCTGACCGTTATCGTAGAGCATCTTTTCAAAATGAGGTACCGTCCAGGTAGGATCGACGGTATAGCGATGGAAACCACCGGCAACATGGTCAAAAATTCCGCCAAGTGCTAAATCCAAACCTCGCTGGGTACAAATTTGTTTGCCCTTCTTACTCGATTTGAAATCAAATCTGCTGCCTTGCAGTGCCATCTGTGCGTAAGGGATTGTAGGAAAACTATTGCCCTGCTGGTTGCGAGTGATGATTCCGGTAAAAGTTTCCCAACCTTTATTCAATAATTGATTATCTTCTGTTTCTGCGTTAGTTTCGGTTTGCAATACAGCAGATTCGAGCAGCGATTCTAAAATAACTGCTTTACGTTTTTGCAAATCTTGTTTTTCTGTATCGTAATAATGACGAATTGCTTGCAGTACCTGTAGAAAACCCGGACGGCCGTAATGTTCTTCTAAAGGGAAATAAGTTCCCGCATAGAATGGTACCAAGTCATCGGGAGAAAGAAACACATTTAAAGGCCAACCTCCTTGCCCGCTCATCATCTGCAAAGATTGCATATAAATGCTGTCAATATCAGGTCTTTCTTCCCTATCAACTTTAATCGGAATAAAATTGGCATTCATATATTCAGCTATTTCCAAATCTGAAAAAGCTTCCCCTTCCATCACCGTACACCAATGGCAACTTGAATAACCAATGGAGAGAAATATAGGTTTATTTTGCGACTTGGCAGTTTCGTGAGCATCCGAACACCAACTCCACCAATCAATTGGATTTTCGGCGTGTTTGCGGAGGTAAAGACTTTGAGATGAAGCGAGGCGATTAGTCATAATTCCAAAAAGATGAGAAGCGTTCTTTTCACCTAGTTTATCGTTTAAATACGATCCCACACGCTTTTACAATCATTTCAATTCATTTGCAGTGGTAGTCGATTGCATAAATTCTGAAGGGTTCGTTTTTCCCGTAACCTTCGGGAGACTAGCTACCAGGAAGATGTTCGGCTACCACTACAGAGATTGATTAAAACGACTATAAATACTATAAATTTAAAAAATGAACAAACCCATCTTTGCTTAAAAGCTGGGTTTGTCAGAAGAATAATTAAGTATAAAATAAGACTGTGATTTAGGACGATAAAATGTAGATGGATAAGTATGTATAACCGGAAAATTCGCTAAAATTAGTGAATTTTGCTGCAAAATATTCTGCTGTAATCGCACAACAAAAAGGTAAGCTATATTAGTGAAATTGTTTAAGAAATATACGGTGATATTAACCGTTATTAAGCAAAAAGCTAATTGTGCACAAGTTTTTTACTTATTTATATCTATGTTTCGATCGATACTAATTATGGCTACCTTACTACTAATTGTCAATACGGCTAATCTATTTCAAAGAACGTACTAGTACGCTGACTATTGGTTCTGAGTATGTATCTATAGGAGATTTATTTTTTGAAATTAAAACTTGGTTGGTATGGTCGCTTAATCCAAATATTAAATTGAGTAACAAAGTTATAATTGTTGCTTGTACTAATCTTCTTAACATGACGTTTTCCTGTAGCTCTAAATTAATGGCATTTGAAGTTTAAATAGAATGGCGAATATGCCTCTCGTATTATTGTTTTACCTAGAATGATACTTTTATCCGGACACCCAACCACATAAATATAGCTTATGTTACATTGTTTACTATTCTTCCTAAGTTTTATCACTTAACTATTTTGCAAATAAATATATGCTTAAGAATCAATATTGTTGCAAACGTACTGTTGATGACAACAAACCGCTTAGTAATCGATAAAATGTATGTAAACTAACTATGAACTAGGCTGCATGATTCCTATCGTTATTGAGCAATCGGGTCGCGGCGAACGCGCCTTTGATATCTACTCGCGACTACTGCGCGATCGCATCATCTTCTTAGGACAACCTATCGATAGCAACGTAGCCAACTTAATAGTTGCCCAAATGTTGCTATTAGATGCTGAAGATGCGGAGAAAGATATTTATATGTATATCAATTCTCCTGGTGGTTCGGTAACTGCTGGCATGGGCATTTTTGATACCATGAGACATATCCGTCCGGATATTTGTACTATTTGCACCGGACTCGCTGCTAGTATGGGTGCTTTCTTGCTTACTGCTGGCACTAAAGGTAAGCGGATGAGTTTACCTCATTCTCGAATTATGATTCACCAACCTTTAGGTGGGGCACAAGGGCAAGCAACCGATATCGAAATTCAAGCGAAAGAGATTCTCTATCACAAGCAACAGCTAAATAATTATTTGGCTGAGAACACTGGTCAACCCATTGAACGCATTGCAGAAGATACTGAAAGAGATTTCTTCATGTCGCCCTCGGAAGCCAAAGATTATGGCTTAATTGACCAAGTGATAGACCGTCACGCTGCGGGTAGCCGTCCTATGGCTGTCGTCTAATCAATATTTACGCTATCAACAGTTGATTTTTATATTGACTATCGACGGCACGAATATTGACTTATAAAGACTTCATTTCACGAGTCATGGATTTCGCAATGGAATTCCTCTTCTGAAGGGGAATTCCACTTGTTACTTATTCAACAAGTTGCAATGGGGATTTTTGAACTTTATTTTTGATTATTTTTCCCAATATTCACTTGTTGTCAACTATTCCAGGTAGTATTTAACTATCAGTTTTACTTATTATACCAGAATAATCAAGTAGTTTTATAACTTTTGTAACTATTTCTATCTGATAATAAGAATACCGAATCGAGGAAGTAGGGGTTTTTCCGATCTATCTGTATTCGTTTAGATTCTGGCTTCACATAACTCTAACCCAGAAAAAATACATTTTATCCAGGTCTTCCCTATTCTCGATTTTATCCTATACGACTATTTAGTTAGCAGTAGGAGCAAGGAAGATCCGTTAATTTCAAGACAAGCAGATAATTCAACCAATAGAGCTTCAGATGGATGGTATTTTCAATTTCAATTCGCTTAACTCTTGATTTTTTTGATCTAATTAGAGTTTCAAACTATAGATAGTAACTTGATTTTTCAATCTCGCTAGCACTTCTTCAAGCTCAAATGGTTTAGTTAAAGAATCAACAGCCCCTACTTGGAACAGTGAATTGCTCTAAGTTAATATTGCTTTCAAAGTAAGAAATATTTTATTCAGACTCGTAAGTATATTTAGCTCCTGTATATAGGGCTATTTTTTGTAAAAGAAGTTCTTCTTGAAACGGTTTAGGAATAAAATCATCGCAGCCAATCGCCAACATCAATTGTTTGTTTTCGTTAAATGCTGTTGCAGTTAAAGCAATAATTGGCGTGCTACTTTCAGTATTTATTTTTTCTTCTTTTTCTTGTTGCTTAATTATTTTGGTAGCTTGATATCCATCCATAACTGGCATTCGCATATCCATCAGTATTAGTTGTGGATGGTATTTTTCCCATAAATCAATTGCTTCTTGACCATTACTAGCTTCTATTAACTTAAATCCAATGGGAGAAAGAATTTGTATTAATAATTGACGATTATCCCAATTATCTTCAACTAAAAGAATACAAAATTCTGTTTGATTAGCAACTAAACCAGTTACACGCCCTTTTGGTAAAGATTGATTTACTTGCTGATGGTTTGCGGAACCAGAAAGAATATCAAATTTAACTATAGTTCCTTGTTGTAAAGTACTTTCAATATTGATATTACCACCCATTAATCGCACAAAACGCTTGCAAATTGCCAAACCCAAACCCGTTCCATCTTCAACTTGATAAGTCGGATTGCTTTGCACAAATGCATCAAAGATATTGTTTAATTCTTCCGGTGCGATACCTCTTCCGGTATCTGTAATTTGGAATTGCAAACTTAGCGTAGAAGGGGAGGAAGAATTTTCTGTATTTTCTGCTCCATTTATCTCGTTTTCAAAAATGCCTACTCGTAACTCGACGCTACCAGAATCGGTAAACTTGATGGCGTTTCCTACTATGTTAATT